>CAWJPZ010000013.1:0-212319 GCA_963844875.1 uncultured Acidobacteriota bacterium | reverse complement strand
GCGAAGATCACCGGCTTCCGTTTCCATGACCTACGGCACCACTTCGCCAGCCGCCTGGTGCAGCGGGGCGTGGACTTGGCCGTTGTCCGAGAACTGCTCGGCCACTCCGACTTCAAGTTGACGTTGCGCTACGCGCATCTCCGAGCCGAGGATATGGCCGAGGCGGTTGCGAAACTCGGCTGACTCTCCTGACACTGCCTCGGTGACTTGACCGGCCCCTCCTGGGCGCGCAGCAAGACGTACTTCTCAACCCCTACGAAGCTACGCTCAGAGCGAAGTTGTTGAATCTAAAGCCGTTATTTCGCTTGATGAGCTTGCTCGGCAGGAGCGGAGGCGTCAAGTGTCTGGTCGTTGATAGCCGAATCGAGCGGGTGACCGCCGCGCATTCAGGCTCCTGCCGAAAACCAACCTACTTGTCCGAGAGGAGAACATGCACAGCACCAATAAGGCTGAGCTCCAGCTGTCAGCGAGAGTCCTCCGCGAGGCCGAGGCTGCCCAATACACGGGATGGTCTCGGCTGAGAGTATCTCCGCGAAGCGCCGAAGTGCGCCGACACCGTGGCCCGAGCTTCATTCGGGTCGGGCGGTCGATCAGATACGTACGTGATCTCGACGCGTGGCTCCGGCGGCATCGAGTCCACACGGGATCCCAACCCAAGAGGCGGGCCGCATGAGCGAACAGAATGCCCGACTCGATCCGTGGCTCACCCAGCGCGAGGCGGCGCGTTACCTCGCGGTGTCCGTTCACGCCATGCGCTTTGGCGCAAGGCGGGCAAGGGGCCGAACTTCGCGGCGTTGGGCAGGTTGATCAGGTACCGTCGTGACGACCTGGACGCCTTCATGCTCACTCGCATGGTGCGCGGCGCTCGCAGCCTGTAGAGACGGCGACCTCATGACCCCGGTTGAACGCATCCTCAGCTCCTCCCGACCCCGGCGCGCAAGAACGGCAGTGGCTGGATTGCGGGGTGCCCGGCGCACGACGACCGGACGGCGAGCATCTCTATCGGCGAGGACGACGAAAGCCGCGCCCTGGTGTATTGCCACGCGGGCTGTTCCACGGGCGACGTTCTGGGAGCGTCAACCCTCGACGCCGCTGCCCGCGACGACGAACGCGCGCGCGGCCCGGAGCACCGAGCGCGACCTGGCGGCGCTCGTGGAGATGACGCCACCGTTCAGCGGCGCGCCCGACGAGCGCACGACGACGCCGACGCGGTGGACGTGGCGGTCGACCTTGACGCTTGGCTGAACCTGCACCGCGTCGTCACCAACGAGTCTGAGTAGACGACGCAGACGCGGACGGCACCCGACGATGGACATGATCACCAACGACACGACCGCCGCCGACACAGGCCAAGGCGGTTTCTTCGCAATCGACGCTCGCACGTGGGCGCTGTCTGTGCCCTCGGCCTTAACCCCGCCGTCGCCTATCTGGTGTCGCCCGTGGCAGTGGACCGGATAACCGCACCTCCGCCTGGTCGGTGAACGCGATCGAGAAATACTCGGCCTCTCGCGTGGGCGCGCAAAGGTCGCACTGAAGCAGTTCCTCGAGGCGGGGGCCATCGAGCAGCTTCGGGGCGGCAGCTTCCCGCTGCACGGCCTCAGACCAGCGGTAGAAGTGCCTGGGGCGCTCGTGCCGCTCGTGTCGTCGGACGATGCCGCCTTCGTCGCCAGCATTCAGCAGGGGCATCAGGTCCAGCGCAGCACGCGCGGGCGGCAACGGGACGAATACGCGCGCGCCGAACGGCTCGTCCGCTCAGGCGTGCTGCAACAGCGCGGCGAAGCGTATGATGTCGCCCCGCCGACCCGGCTGAACCTGAACTGATCTGGCTGCCGAACGGCATCATCGACGGCGTCGGTTCAGGAACGGCGCCCGTGGCCCGGTTGCGGCAAGCTCAGGATGCGATGCTCTTGCGGCTGTTCGTAGACTTCTACAACGGCCAGCACCTGGCGGAACACGGCGGCGTCAGTCGGCAATTCACCTACCAGAAATTTCAGCGCGACCGCGCGGGGGAGCAGGGTCCGTATGTGATCTGGGGCTTCGGCCTCGATAGCGTGGTGGTCAACTGGAACGGCTTTACACGCTGCCATCAACGCGAGGTTACGACGGAAGAACAGCGCCAGGGCCACAACGAGGGCATCGACTTCTTCCGGCATTTGGAGTCCCTGGACGCGCTCCACTTGGCCGATTGGGTGCCCCACCTCGTAGAAAGCGACGCGCCGGAAGCGATGGCGATCCATCCCTACGGCCTGGGGCAGAGCGAGAGCATCGAGGATCGGCTCGGCCAGGCCGCGCACCTGGCGGGAATGGCGATGCTGACCCCTGAACAGCGGCACCGGGCGAGCGTTCAGCGGCTCCACCGGTGCCGGTGCCCCGGCATATCGGATCGGTGCAACTGGTAGGCGTCTTTCGGCTGCGCCACCGCCCGCACACGCGCGTCACCGCCGCCTGGTTGGCCGGGCTGAAGGAGGGTGCCGAACAATACCGGCTGAAGTACCTGGGCCTCGCAGAAAAGGCCCGCGCGAGCACCTTGCGCCACGCGGCAAGCTGACGGACTTGCAACATCAAAGGGTATCAATGTCCCATCAAGGTACCTCAAGGGAACATCAACGACCCTCTGAGCACATTAAGAACATGCGCACGAGGTGCGCGGCGCGTCCAAACAGAACCGAGGCTCCTCTGCTGAACCCTGATTTGTATTTTCCGCCGTCCGAGAACGACGACGAGCAGCCCCAACCGCCTCAGCCCCGGCGCGTCGAGCGGGAAATCGCCCCGGCGGCTGTTGCGTCTACCGGCTGCCCGACGGCTGGCAACGAGAGTCTCGTGTCTCCGCGCCGTTCGCAAGACCCCGGCGGCGCGCAGACAACAACCGCGTGTGAAAGGTGTGAACAATGGCGAGAGCGAGGCGCCCACCGCGTTACCGACCCGGCCAGCCGCTGACGACCGAGGAGAAGTTGCACGCGGTCACGCTGCGCGCCGAGGGGCTGACGCACAAGCAGATCGGCGAGCGGCTCGGACGTGCCCGAGAAACGGTCTGCAAGGCGCTTGGCGAGGCGACCAACGCCGAGCAACTACTACAGGACAAGGCGCGCGCGAAGGCCATCCTGGAGGCTGCTGCGGAGGATTCGCGAAGAACTGGATCGACGCGGCGGTGAAGGGCGCCGAGCGCGGCAACCATCATCCGAGCATGGATGCCCTGCTCGCACTGAAGGTGATCGAGCCGGTGTCGAAGGACGTGAGCAGCGGCATCCAGGTGATCATCGGCGTGCCGTTGCCGGGAATGCCGCCTGTCAGGTAGATGGTGGGACGAGGCAGAGGTCGTAGCCGCGCCGCGCGACCGCTGCGTGAACCGGCGGTGCCGCGACTCGCATCACATCCCGTTGGTGTTTAACGTGCTCGGTAGCCCGCGCGCGTCCGCGCCACGACGCCGGGTCGCGCGATCTCTACGCGCAAGCGGTGGTAAGTCCCTTCGGTCGGGACTGGCACGGGATATACCCGAGGATGTACTGGCGCTGTAGCTCGCCTGAGATCTCGCTCATCCCGGTTATGATCTCTCCGGGCGTGGAGGCCTTGACGATCCGCCCGCCGCTGCCGACGGCCTCGGACAGGAAGGCCGATGCCCGGTCGCCCAAGCGCGCCGCCTCAAACTCCTTGCGCCCGAGCGACTCCGCCTCCGGCCAGGGCGCGTGAGCCGTCGTCCAACCAGCGTCTGGACCGGCGTCGTAACGAACGACGTACAACAGCACGTTGGAGGATTGCAGGCGCGTGATGGCGGCCTCGGCGGTAGTCCAGCCGCTGCCGACATCGATGCCGTCCGTGATCAAGACCATCGCCTGCCGCCCGCCCGTGCGGTCGAGCCTCTCGGAGATCACCGCATCGACCGCGTCGTGGAGCTTCGTGAGTGTCCCCGCGGCACGAGCCTGCACGATGGCCTGTCGCGCGACCCGGCGGTCGTGGGTCCACTCGCAGCCGAGGTACACGCGGTCGTTGAACGTCGCGACGAGCACGCGGTCCTCGGCTCGCAGCGTGTCCAGAAACGCCGCCGCCGCCGTCTTCAAGTCGTCGAGCCGCAGTTTCATGCTCGCCGACGTGTCGATCACGAGCGCGATGTCGAGCGGATCCGCTGGAGTCAAGACGTGCGTCACTCGCTGCTCCACGTCATTGTCGAAGATGCGGAACTCGGACGCCTGGAGATCATCCATCGGCGCGCCGTTCGCGCCGTTCGCCGTGATCGGGACGGCCACAGCGAGGACGCCGCTCGCGAAGCGCCCCGCCAGCCCGCGGCTCCGGCCTCCGGCTTCTGGCGAAGCACCATCAGCCGCTCCAACCGCGATACTTGGATCAGCCGACGAAGAGGTCGCGGGAGGCGGCGAGCCATATCCGCAGACGACGTGCCCACCCGGTGCGCGGCGTATTTCCCCGATAGGCCAGCCCTTCGGCGTGTACGCCTCATCCCGCCCCTTGGCAAACGACCGCACGAGCGGCTCCACCGACAGTCGTCCGATGACTCCGTTGCGGATCGGCACCTGGTCCCAGCCTTCCCACACCTGCGCCGCGACCAGCGTAGCGGCATCGCCTGGCGCCCGCCTGTAGACCGATGCCGGGACGGCTAGGGCTAAGAGCGACATGCGTGTGTTCGGTGGCATGTCCGGGATCATCTTGTTGATGCTCAACGACGTACCTGCCCTCCCGAATGGGTTCTCCAATCTCTGCGGAACAGGCGGCAAAGGCGGAGGGGCCGAGGGATCAGCCCGCGTCGGAAAGGGCTGGGGCGGCGGCGGCGTTGCTTGACTCCGGCTACTCGGCGGGACCGACCGCTCCTCGTGATAGTAGGCGGCGTAACTCGCCTGGACGACGAACACGAGGTCGGCGGCATCGACCGTTGGCGCGAGCGTCAAGCCGTCATGGTTCCTCAAGACCTGCTCGACTTCTCCGCGCAGCACGGCGTCAGGGGCTCCGCCTGGCACCTGACGCGCCGCAGGAACCGCAAGTTCAGGTCCCGGGAACTGGCGAACCCTCGCCCCGGGCTGTGGCATTGTCGATGGACAGGCGCTCAGCGCCCCGTCGTCGCCACGCGCCGCGAGTGCCACGACGAACACGGACTGTTTGCGCGGCGTTGCTGCTTGTTGTGACTGCAACGGCAGCGCAAAGAAGAGGACGACCGAAACGGCCACGATGAAGGGACCCATCACCGAAGGTGGGATGAGAGCGAGGTGGGAGCGCGAGTCGTGCCCCAAAGTGGCAGGTTCTGGTTGCTCCATGCCACGGATTGTAGCACCCAACTACCGAAGCGCATCGATTTGATGAGCCGACTCGACACGCATCCGCTCGATAACTCGCGCGGGGCTGGTATGGAACCGAAGCCGACCCCACCCTTCCAGGAACTCCCGCCCCCAAAGTGGCGTAAGCCGACCCCTCCCCTGGCCCCTCGCCGGTCGCCTTTCGCGCAGGCGTTGACCCGAGGGTGATTTCGATCCCGCTGCACCACTATTGCACCACCAGCTACTTATGTTGCCGGTGAGCCGTGCGCTTGGGTGTCGCTAAATATAAGCAGAGGAAGGAGTTAAGTGGCGCGCCCGGCAGGACTCGAACCTGCGACCCCCGGCTTAGAAGGCCGGTGCTCTATCCACCTGAGCTACGGGCGCCCGAAGAAGACGATTGTAGTCGATTGACCCCTCATCGTCAGCCCCAGCTCCCCGATCGTCAGCGCCGACTCCTCAATCGTCTGCGCCGACTTCTCGTTCGTCAGCGCCGACTCCTCGACTGCACTCGCAGACCGGATCGCTCGAGTTGTTCAGGGGAATCCCGCCGTCCGGCATGGTATCGGCGGGGAGGAAGACAGACCGCAACCGACGGAGGCGCTGGAACCCCCGGTGACGCTGCTTACCCGTATGCCTGCTTCGCTCGCTTACATCCGCGAGGCGGAGAGAATGAATGAACCGTCCCGGGTGCGGGCGAGGAACTGCGCCCGTGTCAGGGCCGCGAGCAGTTCTTCGCATGTCCGCCGATCGAGTCCCCACAGCCGCTGGGCCTGGGCGCTGGTCAGGCGCAACCCAGGCATCTCGAGATATTCCGCTCGAGCCCGTCTCACAATCGTCTCGTCCACCGCCGCAATCGGAGACATCTTCGCGCTCCTGACAAGAGACACCTTGCCCCCCATAATGTAGGCGACGGTCGACGCCTTGTCCATCCCCTCCAGGCCTGACCTTTGACGTCATCCGTGGCCGGGACTTCCCCTATACTTCGCACTGCACCCGCCCCACCAGGAGACCGTCATGCGCACTTTCGCTTTTCTCTGGCTCGCCCTGCTCCTCGTCGTCGCTCCGGCCGCCCCGCAGTCGACCCCGGCCGCACCCCCCGTGCCCGCGAAGGCGGCGTTCGAGGCCGAAGACATGGTGAAAGTCGCCACCCTGTCGGTGCTCGACTTCTCCGACGATGGGCGGCGGGTGGCGGTCGCGGCCCGACGGCCGGCCGACAATGCCGAGGTCGACAACAGCCGCTACGGCAATCCCACCTACGTGGCGCCCGCCTGGGTCCGCCTGATGGTGATCGACACCGCCAGCGGCGCCGTCCAGACCCCCTTCAAGGAACTGGCGAACATCCAGCAGGCCGCCTGGTCGCACGACGGTCGCCGGTTGGCCGTTATCACGGCCGTCAACGGCGGCTCGCCGCGGCTGGGCGAACCGTCTCTGCCGGTGGTGCGCCTCTCGATCTTCGACGCCGAGCGCGGCGTGGCGTCCGAGGTGCTCCTGAAGGGCGACCTGCGGGTGGCGGCCAACGCGGCCATCGAGTGGCTGCCGGACGACAGCCGCGTCGTGATCGCGTGCCGGCCCTCGGCCTGGGAAAAGCAGCAGGCCCAACGTTTCGCCGCGCTGACGGCCGGCCCCGTCATCGTCCACACGTCAAAGGAGCCGTTTCTCGACTGGGATGCGATGCGGCGCGGACAGCGCCAGCGAACGATCGCGGCCGTCGACCCGGCGACCGGCCAGGTCGCGCCGATCGTCGAGGACAGCTTCATTACGAGTTATACGGTGGCGCGCGACGGCACGTTCCTGACATTCCTGCAGGACGCCACCGAGAAGACGGACTACGACGAGATCAACGGGACGGTCAACGACGTCCGCGTGCTCTCGCTGCCCGCGAACGGGGCGCCGCGCACGGTCGTCGCGGGAAAGGACCTGAAGGGCGTTCAGCTGCGCTGGTCGGATGACGGACGGGCGTTCGCGTACGCGAAGAAGGGCGAGGTCTTCGTTCAGCGGATCGACGAAGAGAAGCCGCGGAGCCTGACGCCCGAGGTGAACGCGAAACCGGCCGCCCCGGCGCCCACCCCCGGGGACGAGTCCGGCAACAAGGAGCAGTTCTCCGTGGTGTCGTTCAGCCGTGACGGCGCGGTGCTGCTCGCGACGTCGAAGAAGGGCTGGTATGCCATCCGGGTCGGGGACGGGTCGCGGCGGCAGGTTCTGACGCTCGACCCCGACAAGGAGGAGAGCAGCCCGCGGCTGGAGCCGCTCGGCTGGAGCCCCGACGGCGAGAGCCTGTACGCCACCTGGTCGGCGCGCGACAAGTGGGAGCGGGGGCTGGTCCGGGTCAACGTCGTCAATGGCCAGATGACGCCGCTGGTGCGCGACGCGCGGCTGTTTGGGGGGTTCCGGTTCTCACGCGACGGCCGCACGGTGGTCTTCACCATGAGCGACGGCGACCGGCCCGCCGAACTCTACGCGGCCGACGGCGACTTCGCGAAGATCCGCCGCCTGACGGACTTGAACGAGTGGGTGTCGGCCACCCGGACGCTGCCGGATTCGGAACTCGTGTCGTACCGCGATTCGGATGGGAAGCTGCTGTTCGGCGTCCTGCGCTACCCGGTCGGCTACGAGAAAGGCAAGAGGTACCCGACCGTCTTCGAGATTTACGAGACGTTCTTCGACAACGGCTTCAACGCCCGCGCCGCATTCCTGACGAATCACGGCTACGCGGTCTTCCACCCGTCGGTGAACCTGATCCAGACGCGGCCGGGAGAGGCGTGGATCAAGGGCGTCACGTCGGCCGCCAACCGGCTCATCGACATGGGGGTGGCCGACCCGGACAGGCTCGGGGTGCACGGGACCAGTTACGGCGGCTACGCGACCGTGCTGCTCATCACGCAGACCGACCGTTTCAAGGCCGCCATCAACGTGTCGGGCAAGGTGGACATGGTCAGCTTCTACACCGACAGCCCGCGCCTTGGCGTGCGGAACACGCATGCGCCCGAGAAGAGCCAGGACCGTCTCGGCGCCACGCTCTGGGAGCACCCGGAGCGATACCTCGAGCACTCCGCGATCCTCCACGCCGACCGGATCAAGACGCCGCTGCTGTGCATCACGGGCGACCTCGATCCCAACGTGCCGGCCAGCCAGTCGCGGGAGATCTACTACGCGCTCCGCCGGCTGGGGAAGGAAGTGGAGTGGGTCCGTTATGCGAACGGTGCCCACCGCCCGCCGAACAGCGTGGCGGAGAGCATCGACTTCGAGCAGCGGATCGTGAGGTGGTACGACGAGAAGCTGAAAAGGACAACAAAATAGGCTCCCGGCTTCGGCCTTCGGGCGGTGCCAGGCTGGCAGGGCCAACGGCCGGAAGCCAGACGCCGCCGCGAGCCGGACGCCACAGGGCGGAAGCCCATTCAACCCGGCAACTCATTGTTCGCCGCCGCTGCCCGGTCGCCCAGGCGAGTCAGCCACGAGGGCGACCACGACGAGGGGCTCTGCCACCCGGATTTCGTCCGGGTGCCCGCCGCCGGGTCCGGCTGGGGGAGGAGCCAGTTCATCAGGCGCATCGACTGCGCGACGAACGACGGGATGACCGCGTCGGCAATGATCGCCAGCCGCGCGTGCGGCGTGATCGCGAGCTGAGGGTCCCCGTAGCGGCAGGCGTCGACGACCTGGTGGGCCGCCCGCGCGCCGTCGATCGACACGCCGGGCAGCGCATCGAGCACCGAGAACCAGGCGAACTCCGCCCGGTGCCGTCCCTTGAACCACGCGTTGAACGGAGAGCCCGTCCGCATCAGGCCGGGGAGCACCGTGGTCACCCGGATGCCGTCCTTGGCCAGTTCGGCCCGCAGGCCGTCGGACAGGCCCGTCAGTGCAAACTTGCTGGCGCAGTACGGGAGCAGGTGCGGGACGGCCAGGCGGCCGCCAATCGACGAGATGTTCACGAGGCGCGCCGACCGATCCCGGCTGCGCCGCAAATGGGGCAGCGCCGCGCGGGTCAGGTAGAGCGGCCCCCAGAAGTGAACCGCCATCGCCTTCTCGAAGTCCTCGATCGCCATGTGCTCGACCGGCCCGACCTCAATCGTGCCGGCGTCGTTGACGAGCACGTCGAGCCGGCCGAAGTGCGATGCGACGGATTCGACGGCGTCTTCCGCCTGCGACCGGTCGGTGATGTCGCACGGCACCGTCATCACCACCACCCCGTCCGCCTGGAGCTCTCGAGACGCGCGTTCCAGCTCCTCCTTGTCGCGCGCCAGGAGCGCGAGCCGCGCTCCCTCTCGCCCCATCTCGCGGGCCATGAGCAGCCCGAGGCCGCGGGAGCCGCCGCTGATCAACACCACCCGGCCGTCGAACCGGATGGCGCGCGCCTGCCGCAAGGCCCGCGCGGCGAGGAGCAGGCCCGCGCCCGCCGCCGCCACCGACGCGATCGCCTGGCGGTTCATCGCGCGCGCCCCGAGAAGAGGCCCGGGGCGGCTTCGAGCATCCGCTTGAGGCTCCGCAGATCGTCGGCAATCTGCTGCGACGGCTCCTCGCCGAACCACTTGGCAACCGCGGCGCCGAGGCGGCCGGCCGGCGGGTCGTACTGCAACTTCACGCGAACCTCGGTTCCCCGGTCGTCCGTCGGCCTGAAGTTCACCGACCCTGCGGACACGACGCCCGCGCCGTCCAGGGAGCGCCAGCCAATCACCTCGTTCTCCACCTCGTTGATGACTTCGGCATCCCACTCGACGGTCATGCCGAGCGGCGCACGCGCGACCCAGTGTGACCGCCGGCCGTCACCGCTCGCCGTCACCGACTGCAGGTGCTGCATGAAGCGAGGCAGGTTCGGCAGGTGGCGCCAGAACCGGAAGACCTCGCTGACCGGGCGCGCGATGACGACCCGCTCCTCGACGTGCACGCCCGCGCGCCCCGACAACGCTTCCTTGGACTCCCATGCCGGCGGCGCGGCGCCGACGCCGGTCGTTGGCGTCCACGATGGGGCGTCGCTGGCCGGGAACGACGCTGCCGACTCTCGTCCTACCGGGTCGGCGAGCGACGACGTCGAGGGGAAGGGCTCGTGGCCGGCCCGGATGGCTCGGACGAGCATCGCGGCGCCCGCGGCCGCAATCGCCGCCCCGGCCGCCGCCAGGACGCCGCCGCCGACCCCGCTCACCATGCGCCGGCTCGGCTGCCAGCGGCGCGGCCGCCTCCACAGGTTGGGACCCCGTCCGGGGGCAAGATTTCGCTGTCCAATCATGAGACGGCCAGTTACATGAATCGCGCCAATCGCGGAGGAGGCGCCCCGAGCCGATATAATGCCTGCCGTGTCATTCGACCTGAGCACCGCCTCCGGCTTGTCGGACTCGCAAGTCGCCGAGCGGCTGCGTGCAGACGGCTTCAACGAACTGCCGGCGTCCAAACCGCGCACCGTATTCGCGACCGCCCTCGAGGTGGTTCGCGAGCCCATGTTCCTCCTGCTCGTCGCCAGCGGCGGGATCTACCTGGCCGTCGGCGACCTCACCGAAGGTCTGCTCCTGCTCGGGTTCGTCTTCGTGGTGATGGGGATCACGCTCTACCAGCAGCGCAAGACCGAGCGTGCGCTCGAGGCGCTGCGCGACCTCTCGAGCCCGCGGGCGCTCGTCATCCGCAACGGCGGGCGAAAGCGCATCCCGGGTCGCGAGCTGGTGCGCGGCGATCTCGTCATGGTGGTGGAGGGCGACCGCGTCCCGGCCGATGCCGTCCTGCTCGACACCACGGGCCTCACCGTGGACGAGTCGCTCCTCACCGGCGAGTCCGTGCCGGTGCGGAAGAGAGCGGCTGAGCGAAGCCTCGCCGACGCGCGGGACGAAGTGAGCAGCGCGAAGGCCGGCGGCGACGACCTGCCTCATGTGTTCTCGGGCACGCTCGTCGTGCAGGGGCAGGGGATTGCCGAGGTGCGCGGCACCGGGATCCACACCGAACTGGGCAAGATCGGGCGCGCGCTGCAGCTGCTCCAGCCCGAGGCGACCGCGGTCGAGCGCGAGACGGGCCAGCTGGTCAAGCGGCTGGCGCTGCTCGGCGTGAGTCTCTGCGTCGTGGTCGTCGTCGTCTACGGCCTCAGCCGGGGCAGCTGGCTCCACGGCCTCCTCGCCGGCATCACGCTCGCCATGGCCACGCTGCCGGAGGAATTCCCGGTGGTGCTGACGATCTTCATGGCACTCGGGGCCTGGCGGCTCTCGCAGCGGAACGTGCTGACCCGCCGCGTGGCCGCGATCGAAACGCTGGGCGCTGCCACGGTCCTCTGCGTGGACAAGACCGGCACGCTGACGATGAACCAGATGGAAGTGCGGCGCATCTGCGCGGCCGGCCAGGTTCACGAGGTCGGTGCCGACTCCACCGGCGACCTTCCGGAACCCTTTCACGAAAGCGTCGAGTTCGCCATTCTCGCCAGTCACCGCGACCCGTTCGACCCGATGGAGAAGGCCTTCAGGCAGCTCGGCCTTCGCTACCTCGCGCAGACCGAGCACCTCCACGACGACTGGACGCTGGTCCGCGAGTACCCGCTGTCGGCGAAGCTGCTCGCGATGTCGCACGTCTGGAAATCGCGAGAGACCGACGACTACGTGATCGCCGCCAAGGGAGCGCCCGAGGCGATCGCCGACCTGTGTCACCTCGACGCGGCGGAGATCCGCGGGCTGGAGGCGGAGGTGGCCGCGATGGCCGCCGACGGCCTGCGCGTGCTGGGCGTCGCGCGCGCCGCGTTCAGGCCGGAAACGCTGCCGGGCGAGCAGCACGACTTCGTCTTCGAGTTCCTCGGCCTGGCGGGCCTTGCCGACCCGGTCCGCCCGACGGCGGTGAACGCGGTCCGCGAGTGCCGGGGCGCGGGGATCCGCGTCGTGATGATCACGGGCGACTATCCCGGCACCGCCCAGAACATCGCCAGGCAGGTTGGGCTCCCCGCCGACCCGATCGTGACCGGGCCGGAACTCGACGCGATGGATGATGCCGAACTGCGCGAGCGGGTGAAGCACGCGAGCCTGTTCGCGCGGGTGGTTCCCGAGCAGAAGCTGCGGCTCGTCGAGGCGCTCAAGGCGAATGGGGAAGTCGTCGCGATGACGGGGGACGGCGTCAACGACGCGCCCGCTTTGAAAGCGGCGAACATCGGCATCGCGATGGGCGGCCGCGGGACCGACGTGGCGCGCGAGGCAGCTTCCCTCGTCCTGCTCGACGACGACTTCGGCTCCATCGTCCAGGCGGTGCGGCTCGGGCGGCGGATCTTCGACAACCTGAAGAAGGCCATGGCGTACATCTTCGCGATCCACGTGCCGATCGCCGGGATGTCGCTGATCCCGGTCCTCTTTGGCTGGCCGCTCGCGCTCCTCCCCGTCCACATCGTCTTCCTGGAGTTGATCATCGACCCCGCCTGCTCGATCGTCTTCGAGGCCGAAGGGGAGGAAGCCGACGTGATGGAGCGCCCGCCGCGTGACCCGCGGGCGCGGCTGTTCGGCGTGCAGACGGTAGGACTGAGCCTGTTGCAGGGGCTGGTGGTGCTGGCGGCGGTCGCCGGGATGTTCGCGTCGGCGCAGGTGCGCGGTTACGGCGAGCAGGAGGCGCGCGCGCTGTCGTTCACGACGCTGATCATCGCGAACCTGGGCCTGATCTTCGTCAACCGGTCGTGGTCGCAGACGGTCGTGTCCAGGATGGCGTCGCCGAACCGCGCGCTCTGGTGGGTCGCGGGCGGTGCCGGGCTGTTCCTGGCGTGCGCGCTCTACGTGCCGGCGCTCCGCGAGATCTTCCGCTTCTCGCTGCTCAGCCCGAGGGACGTCGTGTGGTGTTTCGGGGTCGGCGCCGCCAGCGTGCTGTGGTTCGAGGTGTTGAAGGTGTGGTACCGGCCGCGCGCTATCCCACGACGCGGAGGAAGCGCACGAGGATGAGGACCAGCAGGGCGACGAGGTAGATCTGCAGTGTCCAGAGGAGAACCTTCGCCGGCTTGTTCAGCTTCACTCGAGGCATTGACTCATCTCCCGGGTCGCCGACTTCTCACCCTGCTTGCCGATCTCTCGGCCGTGGCCGCCGACCTCTAGGTATTGAGCTCCGGCCCCTTCATGATGTCGTTGTAGCGGATGACACCGAACAGGCGGTCCTGGTCGTCCACCACCGGGATCATGCCGAAGCCGTACTTCTCGAACATCTTCTCGAGGTCGTCGCGGAGGTCGTTCTCCTGCGCCGCCACGACGGGCGAGGCCATGATCTCCGAGAGCGGGGTCTCGTCGGACGCCAGCACCAGGTCGCGGAGGTCGACGACGCCCTGCAGCACGGGCGCCTCGTCGGCGACGACGTAGAGGTACGACAGGCTGCGAGGCTCGTAGCGGGCGCTGCGGATCTCGCGCAGCACGTCGGCCACGCGCGCGCTGGCGGGCTTGGCCACGAAGCTCGCGGACACCATGTCCCGCGCGGTGGCCTCGCGCTCGGTCAGCAGGTTCTGCACGGCCTTGGCCCGCACCGGTCCCAGCCAGGTGCTCACCTCGCGCATCTTCTCCTGCGGCAGCGACGCGAACAGGTTGGCGAGCTGCAGCACCGTCATCCGGTTGAAGATCGCGCGCCCCTGTTCGGACGTGAGGTCTTCGATGATCTGCCGCTGCGCGCGGGGCTCGGCCTCGGTCAGCGTTTCGGCCGCCTTCTCGGGATCGAGGGCCGAGAACAGCGCCTGCTGCTCGGTGCCCGACAGTTCTTCGAGGGCGTCCGCGAGGTCTTCGCCGGGCAGATCCTGCAGCTGGCTGCGCGTGACCGACAGTTTCAGCCGGTCCGTCGGGATGGCGTCCTCGAGCGACAGCGGCTGGACGTACTTCCAGGAGACCAGGCGGTCGCCGCCGCGTGTCGCCCGCCCGAGGCCCCAGCGCCGCAGGAAGCCGTTGAACGAGAGGTCCACGTCCACGAGCAGCAGCCGGCCGTGGGATTCCAGGAAGCGGACGTCGTTGACCACCTCGATCCGCCGGCCGTCGATGTCGAGAATCGTCCGGCCCATCAGGTGCCTGTCCACCATGATCCAGCCGGGCTGGTCCACGAACGGCGGGTAGGTTCCTCCCGGTGCCGGCTGCACGAACACCGCGTCGTCCTCGATCTTGACCACCTTGTCCCACGGGACGAACTCGGTCGGCTTCCCCCAGCCGTGATCGATGAAGATGCCGGCGGCCTCGGGGAACGGCTCGATCTGGTTGAAGACGAGGTCGGTCACGCGGCCGATCCGATCGTGGATCGACCCGGCGACCACCGGCCGCTTCAGCAGGTGCGAGAAGTGCAGGAAGTGCATGCCGGTGCCGGGCTGGTGCGCGGGCGGATTGCCAGTCGGCTCGTTCCCACGCGGCGGATTCTTCGGCAGGCTGACCATCGGGCCTCCTATTCCAGCAGCTTCGGGAACAGGGTTGTGATGCCGAGCACCGTGGACATCAGGATGACGACGGCGACGATCGTGCCGTTGGCGACGTTCTGCCAGCGCGAGTTGACGTGCTCGCCCATGTGCCCCTCGTCGTTGAGCAGGAGCATCAGGAACACGAGCAGCGACGGCAGCAGCGTCACCGCCACCACCTGCACGAACATCGTGATCGTGACGAGCGGGGCGTTCGGGATCAGCACCACGAGCCCCGCCGTCAGCAGCATCGCGAGGTAGAGCAGGTAGAACCAGGGGGCGTCGCGCACGCTGTTGTTGAGCGAGTGCGCCCAGCCGAACACCTCGCCGACCGCCCACGACGTCGAGAGCGAGATGCAGAGGGCCCCGAGGAACCCGGCGTCGAACAGGCCGATGGCGAACAGCCGCCGCGCCCAGGCGCCCTCGCCGTGCGGCAGCAGCGGGGCCAGCGCTTCGGCCGTCTGGCGCGCGTCCTCGATGACGATCGGCGGGTGGTGGTAGAAGAACGCCGCGCCGGTCGCGATGATGATGAAGACGGCGACCCCGCACGTCAGCAGCGACCCGGCCAGCGTGTCCCACTTGCCGAACGTGATGTCCTTGACGTCGAGCCCCTTGTCCACCACGGCGCTCTGCTGGAAGAAGATCTGCCACGGCGCGATCGTCGTGCCGATGTTGGCGAGCACGATGAAGAGCAACTCGGGCGACCACTTCAGGTTCGGCGTGAAGAAGCCCTCGAACACGGCGCTCCACGCCGGCGCGGTCGGCGTCTCCATCGCCCAGAAGGCGGCGGGGACGTAGACCAGGTTCAGCATGCAGAAGAGCAACGTGATCTTCTCGAAGGTCCAGTACTCGCCCGACAGCACGATCGCAAACAGGATCGCGGTGACGACGATGACGGTGACCCACGGCGGGACGCCGAACAGGCTGGCCGCCGCCGTCATGCCGATGTACTCGGTGATCAGCGTCAGCCAGTTGACGACCGCCAGGTCGCCGAGCGAGAACCAGCCCCAGAACGGCCCGAATCCCTCGAAGATCGCCTCGGCGTGGCCGCGCTTGGTCACGGCGCCCAGGCGGACGGTCATCTCCTGGACGTAATACGCCATCGGGACGAGCAGGATGAAGATGAAGAGCAGCGAAAAGCCGTACTTCGACCCCGTGACGGCGTACGTGGAAATCCCGCCCGCGTCGTTGTCCGCCACCATGACCATGATCCCGGGACCGAGGACGGCGAAGAAGACGACCAGCCGCCGGCGGAACCGGTTCAGGTAGTGGATGAATTTGCTGATCCAGAACATGGCGCGACCCCCTGAGACCTCATGCGTGCCAACCCCTTGCCGGTGGCATCGCAAGCGGAGGGTCGGCGGCCCGTCGACCATGTTCGGGGCGTCCCGAGCAGCGTCGAGAGGCGGCCTGCCGGACCAGGGCGGTCGTGTGCGAGAAGATCTGCAGGATCATTTCGGCACATCCCCTTCAGCCAGGTTGAGGACCCGGCTCGGACATGTGCCTGGAGAGGAGGGCCTAGGGCCGAAGTCTCAGGGCAGTGTCCGAGCAGTCGCCCGGCGCAACGGCGCGCTGGGCACGAGCCGGATCGGTCGGTAAATCACTGCAACTTGGGGGTTCCATGTCACCTTTCACGGGTAGCATCCCCACGGGCGCCCGCACGGGCACCCGATCTCTCGCAGTCTAACGGACGACCGAACGCGAAGACAAGGGGGCGAGGCCGTTTCTTTTTCTTTTTCGCGCGCATCCCGGCCCGAGGCCTGAGGCGCCCGGGGGCAGCCGGCCCTCCTACGGGCTCCCCGGGTGCCAGGCGGCGTCCGCCCGGGCCCGTTCGGCGATGGCCGCAACCGCAGGATGCTTGACCCGCCGCTCGACCGAGATGGCGTAGACCCGCTCGCGAATCGACTCGACCCGGCCGACCGGCACCACGCGGTAGCGGCGGCGCACCTCGTCCGCGACAATCGACGGCGCCGCGAACGCGCCGACGCCGTTCTCGCCGAACACCTTCATGAGCGCGCTGTCGTCGAACTCGCCGGCGACGGCTGGCGTCAGCCCCTGCTGCTGGAGCCAGTCCTCCAGGTGACGGCGGAGCAGCGTGCCCTCGCCGGGCAGGAGCAGCGGGCGGCCGTTGAGCGACGCGGGGAAGCCTTTCCGAAGCTGCTTCGCCAGCCCGGGGGCCGCGAAGAACATCACGCCGCACTCGCCGAGAAGATGACTGTAGGCCTTCACGTGCACCGTGGGCGGCACCGGCGCGTCGGACAGCACGAGGTCCAACTCGTGCACGGCCAGCGCCGCCAGCAGCCGGTCGGAGCGGTCCTCGCGACAGACGACCCGCACCGGCTCGGGAAGCGCGAGCGCGGGGGCGATCAGCCGGTAGGCGATGAGCTTGCTGACGACGTCGGCGATGCCGACGTGGAGGTGCATGGGCCGCCCGGTCGGCCGCCCGCGCACGGTGTCCATCATCTCGCGTCCCAGCGAGAAGATCTCGTCCGCGTAGCGGTAGACCACCTGGCCCACGTCGGTCGGCACGAGGCGGCGCCCCACCTTGGTGAACAGTTTCTCGCCGAGCACCTCCTCGAGCGCGCGCACCTGGCTGCTGATGGTCGGTTGCGACAGCCGCAGCTTCTCGGCCGCGCGGACGACGCCCCCCTCCCGGACGACAGTCCAGAAGTAGAGGAGGTGGTGGTAGTTCAGCCAGTCCATGGCACCTCCGGCGAGGCTGGTAGCGGATCGCGGACGCCCCAGCTGCGTCCGTGGAACGGCTGACCGATATCCATAGAGTAACACTATGTAAGTAACGAATATATGTATTTGTCTATGCAACTGGGAGCCCTACACTCGTCTCATCTAGCGAGGTGAGCGATGCGAATCCAGGTGAGGGCAGGCATGGAGGCCGGAGGCGCGCTGCACGACGCGGCGCAGCGCCGGGTGCGGTTTGCGCTCGGGCGGTTCGAACGGCGGATTGCCGCCGTCCGGGTGCGGTTCCACGACGTGAACGGGCCGCGGGGCGGCGTGGACCAGGAGTGCCAGGTGGCCGTTCGCCTGGGCAGGCCCGCGGAGCTGATCGTGGTCGAGGAACGGGACTCGGATCCCCAGGCCGCGCTCGGCGCGGGCGGCCGACCGGGCCGCGCGCGCGGTGTCGCGGGTGATCGAACAGTCGCGGTGGGCGAGAACGCCCCGCCGCATCCAGGTGCAGGAGGTGCTGTCGTGACCGGACAATTGAAGACCGTCCTGCTGCTCGGCGTGCTGACGGCCCTCGTGGTCGGCGCCGGCAGCTACGCCGCCCCGGGCTACGCGTGGGTGTTCGCCGCGGGCGGCGTCCTGATGAACGTCGTGATGTGGTTCTTCTCGGACCGGATGGTGCTGAAGATGAGCGGCGCGCGGCCGCTGTCGCGCGAGGAGTCGCCCGCGCTGCACCAGATGGTCACCGAGCTGTCGTGGGCGGCCGGCATCCCGGCGCCGAAGCTCTACCTGATCGAAGCCGATTACGCGAACGCCTTTGCGACCGGGCGCAACCCGGCCCACGGCGCCGTGGCGGTGACGACGGGGCTGCTGCGGGTGCTGTCCACGCGGGAGATCCGCGGCGTGATCGCGCACGAGATCGCGCACATCAGGAACCGCGACATCACGATCGCGACCGTGGCCGCCGGCCTGGCCGCCGTGGTCACCGGCATCGCGAACTTCCTGCAGTTCTCGGCCATCTTCGGCGGGTCGCAGGACCGCGAGGAAGGGGGCGGCTGGGGGAGCCTGCTGTTCGCGCTGGTCGCGCCGATTGGCGCGAGCCTGGTGCAGTTGGCGATCTCCAGGTCGCGCGAGTTCGTGGCCGACGCGACGGCGGCGCGCCTCACGGGCGACCCCGAGGCGCTGGCCAGCGCGCTGGAACGGCTGTCGATGGCGGCCGAGCGGATCCCGGCCGACGTCCAGCCCGCCACCGCGAGCCTCTACATCGTCAACCCGCTGGTTGGCGAGGGCCTGATGCACCTCTTCTCGACCCATCCCCCGATGCGGGCCCGCATCGCGAGGCTCCGGGGCATGGCGGGCCTCGCGCCGCGTAGCCCCGCCGAGACGCTATGGGAGCTTAGCCGAGGGGCTTCAGCCCCTCGGCACCGCGAGGCCGGGGGCGGTGAATATGCCGCCTCCGGCCTCTTCGTCATTTCGGCACGGGGCTGAAGCCCCGTGCTACATTCCTTGCCGATCCCGTCTCCGCGGATGTAAATCTCCGGCAGCGTGAACTCGGGGATCTCGAGCCGCCGGGTCGTGCTGCCGAGCACCTCGAAGGACAGGAACACGATCTCGGCATCTGCGAGCCACGATTGTCCAGCCAAGGCCGCTGGGCCGACAGCGCGCCCGTCGCCCGTCCGAGGGGTAATAGAGCGAGACGCGCGAGGACTGCACGGCGAACGCGGCAAACGCCCGACTCGGACGCACTGCCCGGCTCCCGTAGAGCATGTGCCACCGCCTCTCCCCGCTTGCGATTGCGAAGGACGCAGCCGAGGCGGCCCCAGCGAAGCGGTGTTCAGTGTCCGGGGAGATCGTGCGCACCACATCCATCCCGAAGTAGCGGAAGGGCGGCCCGTCGCCGCCCGGGAAACTGTCTTCCCGGATCCCGGAGAACTGGAAGCTCATGTCACCGACCTGGCCCGCTCGACCCCGGCCGGAGCGGAAGCACATCCCCCACCGTGGCGCGCCGCGCGATCAGCTGCACGTCAGCCTGGTAGTGCCCCGTCGCGCCCTGGTAGCGCTCGTAATCGGCGGGCGCCATCTGGATCAACACGAGGCCGCCGCCCAGCCGGCCGCCGATCGCCGCTCCGGCGTCGTCCACGAGGCGGGCGCCGAGCACGCCCTCGATGGAGTGGCGGTTGCCCGCTTCCTGCGACATCGCGGGAAGGGCCTGGATGCCGCTCCAGTACACATCGTGCTGGACGAACGCCTTCGGTGCGCCCGGAATGACCAGATCGGCCTTCGCCTCCCGATAGCGTGTCCACCACCACGCCTTGCTCGATACCCGTCAGCCGCACGTCGCCTCGCACCACGTCCGCGCTCGAGCCCGTTCCGCCTCCGCGAAGGCTGCCGGGCACGAACTCCAGACGGACGCCCTGACCGCCGGTCCACTCCTTGACCCACGACGGCGTGCGCGAGTCCTTCGCCTCGGCCATCATCAGCCGGATCGGCCACGCCCCCACGATGAGAATCCACGCCGCCAGCACGCCGAGGGCGGCGAAGGCGGTCTGCTTGCGCCTGCGCGTCAGGTAATGCAAGGCGACGAGCGCTGCGGCCCCGCGGCGAGGAAGGCGAACGTGCCCGGCCCACGCCCCCGCCATCGGCAGCCGGCGTCCGGAGGTCATTGAAAGGCCCTCGTACGCGTAATTCTCGCCGGTCAATGCCTGGAAGACGAACCACGCGCCGAGCGCCGCGACGGTGACGATGACCATCCGGGCGAGATCGCGGGTGAGCGTCGCGATCAGCACGACCGGCGCGAGAAGGACGACATCGATGAGCAGCCAGCGCAGCACGATGCCGGGCACTGTCGCGGCAACGAACCCGAGGGCCATCAGGACCACGGCCACGACAAGAGCCGGGTATCGACGATGAAGAGCACCGCGATGAAACCCGCCTTGGCAGCGAACAGCCCGCGCCGGGAAATGGGGCGCGTGAGCCAGAATGCCTCGGTGCTGTCCAAAGGATCGGCGTGCACGATCCGAATCGCGATTGTCCACGTCAGCAGGACCCTCAGCGCGGCCAGGCCCAGCAGCCAGATACCTTGCGGGGCTGGGCGTGAGGCGCCGTCGCGTCACGTCCTGGAGCCGCAGCTCCGGCGCGAGGACGTCCACGGCGCAGAGCGCTGCGACCGACGCCGCCCACGCAACCGCGAGCCACCGCTGCTCGCGCAGGTCCTTCAGGGCGTGATGGAGGATCAACGGCATAATGACCACTCTGCGAAGCTCCGACTCCTCCGCGAAGCTCCGACTCCTCCGCGAATCTCCGACCCCTCTGCGAAGCTCCGACTCCTCAGCGAAGCTCCGACTCCTCTGCGAAGTGGCCGACTACCGTCTGTAGTAGAACATCTGCGGCAGCACGAACTCCTCGACAACCAGCGGCTTCGTGAACGTCCCGGCCGATTGGAGCGTCGCCATCATCAGCTCAGCGTCTGCCAACCAGCGGGCGTCGATCGGCACGGCCGTGGAGGGGGCGTAGAGCACCATCCGCGTGACCCTCAGGTCGTTGGGGAGCACGCCGAACGGGTTGGCGCTCCCGCCCGTCGCGAGCGGAATGAACGCCTCGCCCGTGCGGCGGTTTCGAACGACCAGGAGGTTGTTCGGCAGCGGTGCCGTCCTGACCCGTGCCTGCGCGAGGCGAACGGTCGCGAGGTGGTCCGCGAGCAGGGGAGCGTCCACGACCGTCAGCCCCTCGCCGTTGAACCGCGTCGATGCGCCTGCCCGCAGCGGGACGGCATTGTCGGCGACGACGTGCTGGGCCTCCAGCGTCAGGGTGCCGCGAAAAGTGCCGCTCACTCCCTGCGAGGCCTGGAACCTGGCCTCCTGCAGGTCGAGGAGATGCACCGAGATCCCGTCCGGCCAGCGCGTGCTGTTCAGCACCCGCGCCCGCAGTGCGCGCTCGAACGCCAGCCTGACGTCGCCTGCAAGACCGGCCCCCGGATATTGTCGCCGGTCCGGGCGTTTCACCGGTCCCCACGCCGTAGGTCCGCCCAGCCGCCGTGCGGCCGGCAAGCTGCAGTTCCCCTGCGCCGTCGAGGACGCGGACCACGCAGCCGGGCGTCACGCCTTCGGCGCGCAGCAATCCGCGGACCTCGACGCGGGGGCCACGCTCCGCGCCGGCCGAATCCCCGGAAGAGTAACGGGACGGCAGCGCATCGCCCCGTCGAAGAGAACCCGTTCCGATGGTCAATCGCACACCGGCGGGGTCGAACATATCGGCATTCACGCTGGAGGCCGCGAACCCGGTATGAGGTTCCACGGCCAGAAGTCGCCGGCGATCACCGTCAGCGCAACCATCCCCGCCGCCAACCAGGTCGTCCGCTTCGTGGCCCGCGTCAGGTATTGGTGGGCAAGGAGAGCGAGGCTGCCGGCGATCGAAAGGGCCATGGCCACCAGCACGCCCGACGATCGCGCCATGGCGTAGTCCGCGCCCGACGCGAACGCGAGGAAGGCCGGCCGCACCATGGCGACGGCGTGAATCACGCCGTAGATAAGGAAACCGGCTGCGAGGACCAGCACAGCACGGGCGAGGTTGTGCGTCACCGACGCGGCGACCAGCACCGGCAGCAGCAGGGCCGCATCCACCGCGAGGCGCTCGAGGACGAACCGAAGCAGCAGGCTGCCTTCCACGCCGTTCGCCGCCGCGACCGCGCCGGCCGCCGCGGCTGGGAGGAGCAGGAGCAGCGGCAGGATCACGAGGAGTTTGCTCCCGAGCAACGCGCGCGGAGACAGCGGCCGGGTCAGCCAGAACGCCGATGGACTGTCGAGCGGATCGGCCTGGACGACCATCGCGGCAATCAGCCAGCCGAATGCGATCAGGCCCATCCCCGCGGCGGGGACCACCGTCATCAGCCGGTCCAGTTGCGTCGCGTCGGTCACGAAGCGATCGACCGCCAGTGCCTGCGCGGCGGCGTCGGTCAACAGCACCGCGAGCCAGAGCGCGATCGGCCCGCGCACCGCGCGCACGTCTTTGGCGGCGTGATGGAGGATCAGTTTCATAGATAGGCTTTCGACTTTCGGCATCCACTTTCGGCCCTACCAGCCGACGCCTCAGCGCACGACCGTCGCCTTCACCGTGAACTCGCCGATGTCGCGGACCTGCAGGGGCACGATCACGCCGTTGGTGAGCCAGTCGGGCCCTATCGCCGGCATGCCCGCAGGCGCTTCAAACACCAGGTTCCGGCGTGTCACGACGAGGTGCTCGCCGAGGAGGACGAACGCCGCGGTCCCGAACACCGGCCGGGTGGCCGAGTAGTCGCGCGCGCCAAGGAGCAGGGCCTGTCCCGCCACCTTGTTCACCAGGATGTAAACCACGTTCGAGCGCCGCCGCAGGTCGACCGCGAAATCCGCCGTCACGTCTCGCAGCACGGCCACGCACTGGCCGTCGCGGTATTCGGCAGACACCATCACAATTACCCGGTCACCGCAGCGGCTTCGGGCGTCGGTCCGGAGCGCGAGCGGCTGGCACGCCTCGAAGGCTTCTGCGCCCAGCGTCACCATGGCGTCGAGGCGGGCGCCGCCCTGGCTGTAGGCGCGGTAGTCCTCGGCCGCCAGCCTGGCGATACCCATGGCGCCCGTGTCCTCCTGGGCCTTTGGGGCGTCGAGCAGCCGCACGTTGCCGAGGAGCCGCGCAACGAGGTCTTGCTGACTCCGCCTGGCCGCAATCCCGCGAACTTCCCAGCCAAGCTGCAGCCGGGCCGGTGTCCGCGCGGTCCTGCCGTCGGGGAACGTCACCGTCGTGTCCACGCCGAACGGCGCGAGCACGACGTTCGGCGTCGCGCCGGCGACGCTGTACTGGGCCCGCAATTCCCAGGGCGTTCCGAGTACAACGCGCCCTGGAAGTGCACCGGCGGCAGGGGCGCGAGGGTGACGGAGACGCGGGCCGGATCGATCCACCCGGCTCGAGAGAGCTCGGCACGCCGAGGAACGGCCGCTCCAGGCGGTTGGCGGCGGTCAGCGCGAGGGCGACCTCATCGCGATCACGCGACCGTCCGCGGCGTCCGGCGGGTGTGGAACTGGTGTGCCAGCGCTGCGAGCGACCCGGCAACGACCGACACGATCACGACGGCGGTGAGCGATTCCACGAGATCGTTGCTCTTCCACGACACGACCTTCAGCCACTGGAGCGTGGCCTGCAGTGCGAAGGTCGAGAAGAGCGCGGCGATCGCCGCAACCACGAACATCGCAAGATCGGCCGTGACCGAGGCCAGCGCCATGATCGGCAGCGTCACCGCCAATCGCAAGGCGACGCCCTCGCCACCGCGCCAAGCGCGTCCATCCACGCGAGGCCGTTGGCGACGATGACGAGGGCATCGAGAACGACGGGGACGAGAACAAGGACGCCGAAGGCCAGCCAGAGCTTGGAGGCCAGCAACGCTCCGCGCGCCACCGGGCGGGTCAGCCAGAAGGCGGTGGTGCCCACCAGCCGGTCGCCCTGCACGAGTTGCACCGCCACGGTGACCAGCAGTGCAAACTGCAGGATGCACAGGGCGACGTAGGCCATGCCGAGCGAACCGATCACGGTCGGCTGCCGAACGGCTGCGTCGATGCCCGAGCCGATGAGCGCCGCGCGGACGAGGACGGCCGCGAGGTACGCCGCGACCCAGGGACCGTGCTGCCGCAGGTCCTTCCACGCGATGTGGCGGGCACCGGCGGTCATTGGGCATCCCTCTCCCTGCTGGTGGAGCGGAAGGTGCGCGCGAGCGCCATGAAGATCGCCTTCAGCGGCATCGGCGACACCTCCACCCGCGCGGCGCCGCGCAGCACCTCCCGCACACGACCCTCTCCGCCCGGCCGGCCGCCCTCCGCGTCGATGGCCCTGAGCGTGTGGCCCGAGACCTCCGTCGAGATCCAGCTCCCGGGGCGCGCCACTCCGCCAGCCGCCGCCCCATCGTCGAACGTGGCTTCCACGTTCCGGAAGCGAGCCACGAGGTCCGCCACCGGCTCCGCGAGGTACAGCCGCCCGTCGTTGATGACGCCGATCCAGTCCGCCAGCCGCTCCACCTCGTCGATGTCGTGCGACGAGATGAAGACGCTCCACTGCGCTTCGTCGGCCAGTTCGAGGATTCCCTGGATGAACTCGTCGCGCACCAGCGCGTCGAGCCCCGCGAACGGCTCGTCGAGCACGAGCAGCTTCGGCCGGTAGGCGAGCGAGGAGAGCAGAGACGCCTTCATCCGCATCCCGCGGGAGAACGCCTTGATCTTCTTCTCGAGCGGGAGATCGAGGCGCCTGCGCAGGTCCTCGGCGAACGCGGCGTCCCAGGTCGGGTAGAACGGCGCGCAGTAGTCGAGCAGCTGTCGGAGTCGTCATCCACCCCGGGAGCTCCTGGTTCTCGGAAACGTAGCCGATCTGCTCGGAACTGCGCCGGGCCCAGCCTGCGCGAGTCGACGCCGAGCACCGTCGCCGTGCCAGCGGACGGCTCCAGGATGTTCATCAAGGTCTTGATGGTCGTCGTCTTGCCGGCGCCGTTCGGTCCGACGAACGCGAAGATGCTGCCCTCGGGGACGGCGAGGGTGAGGTCGCGGACCGCCTCGGTCCGGCCGTAGCGCCTGCTCAAGGAGTGGGTTTCGATGATGCTCATGACAACGGGCTCCAGGCTTCCGGCTCTTGGCTCCACTCGCCACCCGCCGCGTCTACGGTGATCCATCCAGGCGGCCCCAGTGTTCCCTGACCGCGTCGACGACCTCCTGGAGGTCGAGCGACAGCTTGCGCGCCTCGACGACGAGGCGCTCGGTTTCCTCGCGGAGCAGCGCACGGCGCTGGCCGCGCGTGGCCGCCGGGGCGCGCGAGACGACGGTGCCGATCCCCGGGTGCACCTCGAGCAGGCCCTCGGCCACCAACGTCGCGACGACCTTGTGGGCGGTGTTCGGGTTGATGCGCAGCTCCTGGCTGAGGGACCTGACCGAGGGGAAGGCGTCCCCGGGGCGGAGCTGGCCGGCCACGCAGGCCTTCTTGACGGCGAAGACCACCTGCTCGTGCACCGACGACCCCGGCCTGACGCTCACGCTGAAAGGCAGCACGGTGTACGATCTGCACTAGGACAGCATGGGAACGAGTCAACAAGAGAGTTGGAGCTGACGGTGAATGGTCGAAACCTTGGATGAGCGGTCGGGGCTTTGCAGACGGGTCGAAACCTGGCGATCAGCGGTCGGGCGCTTCGCAGGGTCGTCGGCGCTTCGCTGAGGCGTCAGTCCGCCAGGAGTCCCTCGACGCGGGAGACCTCCGCTTCCGTGCCGTGCTGGGAGGCGAAGCCGTAGAAGGACAGGCGGTCGACCAGGATGCCGAGGCCCAGCACACCTGCCGCGCCTTTCGGCAGGCCCGCGAGCAGGCAGATGCCAGGCAGGATGTCGACGAGCGCGAAGCGGGCAGCCAGCAGCGCTTCACGGCGCCCGAAGAGCGACGGGTACCTGGGTGCCAGGGGCGCCGGCGCATAGTCGAGCGCGGCGCGCCGGAGAATCAGCAGGCCGGTGTCGGCCGCGAGCGCGACGGCCGCGATCGCACCCACGGCGATCAACGCCTCGCCCCAGATCCCGGCAAGCGACACGGCGCCGAACCCGAGGCCGGCGGTGAGCGGCATCCCCACAACCGCGCCGCGCCACGTCTGTTGGCCCGGAAGGTCGTAGACCAGCCCCAGCGCAACCAGGAACGCGACCGCCGCCATCCCCGTCAGCACGTCCAGCGCCGGTGACGTGTACGGGAGCGCCGCCGTCACCCCGCCCAGCACCAGCGCTACGGCTCCCAGCACGACCTCCACGCTCAGCCGGCTCCGCCCGAGACCGAGCGACGCAAGGGGGGCGCGCAGCGGGCGGCCGAGGTGCGCGACCGATACCAGCAGCCCGGCGCCGAGCAGCAGCGCGCCCCATGGCAGCGCGTCTGCGGCGGTCGCCGGCGTACCGGCGATCGCCCACGCAAACAGCGGGGTGGCGAGCAACCCCGCCCCTGCGATCGCGAGCGTGGTGAACACGACGAGCGGCCACTCGGGGAAGTGCTGCGCGCGCGAAGTGCTGTTCATGTGCTCCTCGGTCCGATCATAACGCCGCCCGGTCCCCCGCGGCGCGCGTGAAACAAGCGGCCGGGCTGGCGCCCGCCAACGCTCTGCCGTTCGGTCAACCACAAGGACCACGAAGGCCACGAAGCGGCATGCAGTGCCGCGGGCCGACGGAGAGGCTTCGACGCGGGCCTGCCGCTTCGCGGCAGGCCGGGGAGCGGGCGGGGCAACACGGAAGCGAACCGCTTCATACGTTCAGGCTCGATTCCGTGCCGCCCCGTCCGCTACCAGCCGGCTGGAGGCCGGCCCGTCGAAGCCGGAGCCGGAGTCCCAAGCCCTTCCCCTTGTGCCCCTCGTGTTCCTGGTGGTTCAACCGTTGGCCTTCGGCGTTGCCCCGCTATCGTGGCCGCCGGAGTTCGGTCGAGAGTCGTTCGAAGAGATGGCGTCGGCGGGCCCCGCGCGGTGCGACGAAGCCGATGTTCGGCGCGCACGCGGCCACGTCGGTGAAGCCGGGCACGTCGAAGGTCGAGGGCCGCTCCGTTGCTTCCGCCGGGGACAGCCGCAGCGCCTCGGTCGGGCAGGCCGCCACACACGCCGGCGATTCGCCGGCGTCCAGGCGGTGGTGGCACAGGTGGCACTTCGTCATCACGCCGCGCGCCGCGTCGTACCTCGGCGCCCCGAACGGGCAGGCCATTTCGCAGTACTGGCACCCGATGCAGCGATCAGGGAGATGCACCACCACGCCGTCCGCCCGCTTTTCGTAGGCCCGTGACGGGCAGGCCGCCAGGCAGGCGGGCCTCTCGCAGTGGTGACATGCGACGGACATGAAGTAGGTCGGCCCGCTCGCGCGGCGGGAGAGGTTGAGCGGGATCACCCGGCGCCACGGGTTGTCCGACGACCAGCCGTTCTCGAGGCGGCAGGCCAGCACGCAGGCGCTGCACCCGACACACCGGCCGAGGTCGAGGGAGAAGCCGGCTTGCGGCGCTAAACCGGCCTGCGGCGCGCGGCTTGCGGCCTGCGGCGCCAGACCGGCTTGAGGCCGGGCGCCTGCGGGCACCGACCGCTCTGCGTCAGCTCCGACTCCTCTTCGCGCGTGCCGTCTCCCCGGCTTGAATGCCGACTCGCCTGGATGGGATCCGACTGCGGAGGCGTGCCGTCCCACTTGGACCAGGCACTCGTAGAACGTCGCCCCGTGGTTGATGTCGGTGACCCCCGTGTCCGTCAGCACGTTCACGTGAGGATCGCCTTCGTGGCAGCGGCCCTCCAGCACGTGGACCACGCCCGGGCGCAGACCGTGGTCGAGCCGGACGGTCAGCGTGATCCGCCCCCGGTCGTTCCAGGCGTCCGCCTGGTCGCCATCCCGCAGCCCCCGGGCGGCGGCATCCTCCGGGTGCATGTCGAGCCGATGCGGGCGCTCGACGTCGCGCACCCAGTCGAGATTGCCGAACTGCGAGTGGATGCGGTCGCGCGTCTTGCACGACAGCAACTGCAGGGGATACTTCGACGCCGCGGCCGACTCGTGGCCTTCCGGCAGCGGCACGTACTCGGGTACGGGTCCAGGTTCCACAGCCGTGCGGCCTCTGCTGACGAGAATTCGATCTTCCCGGACGGCGTCTGGAAGCAGCCGTCGGCGAAGGCCAGGTCGCCTCTGCCGGTGGCATCGACCGGGTGGAAGGCCAGGTCGTCCATCATTCCCGCGTCCGGGAGCATCTTCAGCAGCAGCGACTTCACCTCGGCGTCATCCGCCGGAAAGCAGCTGGTGTCGAAGCCGAATCGCGCGGCCAGCAGCCGCCAGATCTCCCTTTCGGTCTTCACCTCGCCCGGCGGATCCCACAGCTTCGCGCGCAACTGCAGGTAGGGATGCCAGTAGGCGGTCACGAGGTCCTCTTCCTCGAACATCGTCTTGGCCGGCAGGACGAAGTGGGCGAGGCGGGCGGTGTCGGTCATGAATTGATCGACGACGACCACGAGGTCCATGCGCTCCAGGGCGGCACGGACGAGGTTCGATCGCGGGTTCTGGCTGGCCGGGTTCCCCTTCTCGATCCACGCCGCGGCGACGCGGGGCGCGTCCAGTTCGGCGAGGGCCGGCCCGAGCCGCGAGACGGGAATCGCGCGCCGCACGCCCGGCGGCTCGGGCGGGAGAGGCGGGTCCGCAAGGCAGTGGCTGTTGAGGTTTGCGTACTGCCAGCCGCCGCCAGGCAGGCCGATGTTTCCGGTCAGCGCCGGCAGCAGCGCCACCGCCCTCATCGCCTGGCCGGCGTGATGGTGCCGCTGGAGCCCGAAGCCGGCGATGAGCAGCGCGGGCTTCTGCCGGGCGTAGTCGAGGGCGAGCCGTTCGATGGCCGCCGGGGGAAGGCCGGTAATCGACGACACGCGGTCGAGCGGGTAATCACGGAGCCGTTCGAGGTAGCGGTCGAAGCCGGACGCGTGACGCTCCAGGAATGCCGCGTCGTGCAGCCCCGCGTCGACGATTGCGCGCGCCATGCCAAGGGCCAGCGCGGCGTCGGTGCCCGGGCGCGGCTGCAGGTGGAGGTCGGCCGCGTCGGTGGTGTCGGTGCTCCGCGGGTCGACGACGGCCACCGCGGCACCGCGCTCCTGGGCGTCGAGAATCCAGCGCATCTGGTGGACGTTGGTCTCGGCGGGATTGTGTCCCCAGAGCAGGATGAACCTGCTGGCGGCGGTGTGGCGCGGGTGGTTGTGCAGGTTCGAGCCGTAGGTCAGGCGCGTGGCCTCGAGCCCCGCCGGCCAGCAGAGGTCGCCGTAGGTGAGCGTGCAGCCGCCGAACTGGTGCCAGAACGCCATGGCCAGGCGCCCGAGCGCGCCGTGGCTGCCCGAGGCCTCGTAGTAGAGCACCGACTGCGGGCCGGACTCGCCCCGGACTCGCTGCAGGCGTTCCGCGATCTCGCCGAGCGCCTCCTCCCAGGAAACCCGGGCGAACCCCCCGTCCGGCTGCCGCTTCAAGGGGTGGAGCAGCCGCTGGTCCGTGGCGACGCGCCTTGCGTAGCTGATGCCCTTCAGGCAGACGCGGCCCCGTGTCGCGGGGTTCTCGGGGTCGCCCTCGATGCGGGTGATTCGTCCGCCATCGTGCGTGACCACCATCCCGCACGTGCAGTAGCAGTTGCGCGGGCAGACGGTTCGCACGGCGACGGCGCCGGCGCCCGAGACACTGCCGGCCGGCTGGTGACGTGACGGCATGGGCGGAGAGTGTAATACGACTCGAACGACAAGGCACGCAAGGAGGCTCGCGCCGCGGCCGGCCCTTGGGGGTAGGATCACTGTCATGGACCACCAGACGCGCGACCACCGTCAGCTGCTCGAACAGATCGCTCACCGGGCCATGGCCGATTACGGCCTGCTGCCGGAGTTCTCGGCCGCCGCCGTGGCTCAGGCGGAAGACGCCCGCGAGGGGCCCACACCCGACGGCGTCCGCGACCTCCGCGACCTGCTCTGGTGTTCGATCGACAACGACGACACGCGCGACCTGGACCAGTTGTCCGTGTCCGAGCCGAGGCCCGGCGGCGCCACCCGGATCCTCGTCGCCATCGCGGACGTGGACACCTTCGTGCCCGCCGGAAGCCCGGTCGACGACCACGCCCGTCACAACACCACCTCGGTCTACACGCCGGCGGTGATCTTTCCGATGCTGCCCGAGCGCCTCTCGACCGATCTCAGCTCGCTGGGGTTCGGCGTGGACCGTCGGGCCGTGGTAGCCGACCTCGTCATCGACGAGAAGGGGCAGACGCGCGAGGCCGAGGTGTATCCGGCCCTCGTCTTGAACCGCGCGAAGCTGGCGTACCGCAGCGTGGCCGCGTGGCTCGATGGCGAGGCCGCGATGCCCGAGGCGCTCGCGGCCGTCCCGGGCCTGGAGGGGCAACTGCGCACCCAGGACGCCGTGGCTCGGCGGCTCCGCGCGGCGCGGATCGCCCGCGGCGCCCTGGACTTCCAGACCGTCGAGGCGCGGCCGGTCTTCGACGGCAACGTGGTCCGCGACCTGGCGGAGGAGCGCGACAACCGCGCTCGCGACCTGATCGAGGACTTCATGATCGCCGCCAACAGCGCCACCGCGCAGTATCTGGAGTCGAAGGGATTCCCGTCGATCCGGCGCGTCGTGCGCTCGCCGGAGCGATGGGACCGGCTCGAAGCGCTGGCGGCCCAGTACGGCGTCCGCCTGCCCGCCGACCCCGATCCGAACGCGCTGTCCGCGTTCCTCGCCGCCCGCCGCTCGGCCGACCCGCTGCGGTTCCCGGACCTGTCGCTGGCGGTGATCAAACTGCTCGGCGCCGGCGAGTACGTGGTGGACCGCCCGCACGAGGACGCCCCCGGCCACTTTGGCCTCGCCGTCAAGGACTACACGCACTCTACCGCGCCGAATCGGCGGTTCCCCGATCTCGGTGACCCAGCGCTTGATCAAGGCCGCGGCGTCGGGTGCCCCGGTGCCGTACCTCGCTCGAGGACCTCGACCGGGTGGCGGCGCACTGCACCGACATGGAGGACGAGGCCCACAAGGTGGAACGCCTGCTGAAGAAGGCGGCCGCGGCGCTGCTCCTCGAATCGCAGATCGGCCGGGTGTTCGACGCGATCGTCACCGGCGCGTCGGCGAAGGGAACGTGGGTGCGAGTGTTCGCGCCGGCCGTCGAGGGACGCCTGGCGCGCGGGTTCGAGGGCCTGGATGTCGGCGACCGCGTCCGCGTCCGCCTGGTCTCCACCGACGCGCAGCGCGGATTCATCGACTTCGTGCGCGCGAACCACTGATTGCACCGGGCGCCCGAAGCGGAACATCGGTCGAACCACGAGGCTCACAAAGGACACAAGGAACACGGACGGATGCGGTGAAGGCTTCGACCTGGCCGGCCGACGGCCGGCCAGGATCGAGCGGGGCACGCCGGAGTCGAGCCGGGTGGACAATCGGTCCGGTTCGTGTCCGGCGCGCCACGCTCAATCCGGGCGTTTGCGCGAAGCGCGGCGCCCTCTCGAAGCCTTCCCCAAGGCTCGTTCCGCAAGTGAGTCTCCTTGTGATCCTTGTGTCCCTTGTGGTAGTTGAGTGGACGCGATGGAACTCGAGATCGTCGGCGTGGACCTCGACGGTGACGGCGTGGCGATGGTGGACGGCCGCCGCGTGGCGGTCCCGTTCACCATCCCCGGTGAGCGCGTCGAGGCCCACCTGGTGCGCGGCCGCGAGGGGGCGGCGTTCGCGGAGGTCCTGAAGATCCTGGACGGCTCGCCGCACCGTGTCGCGGCCGAGTGCCGCCATTTCGGTCCCTGCGGCGGATGCGCCTGGCAGCACATCGCGTACGACGAGCAACTGCGGCTGAAGCAGCGGATGCTGGAGGAATTGCTGGACGGCGTTACGCGCTCGCCAGTCCGCCCGACACTCGGCACGCCGGGCGCCGGCGGGACGCCGTGGCACTACCGGAACAAGGTGTCCTTCGTCTTCGGGCCCGGGGTTCACGGTCACGGGCTCGTCATGGGGCACTATCGCCGCGGTTCCCGGTCCATCGTCTCCGTGCAGGAGTGCCCGGTTCACGCGGAGCCGGGCAACCGCTTCGCCTTCGCGCTGCGCGAGGTCCTCGACCGGGCGCGGATTCCAGGCGCCACCGGCGACGGCGAGGACGGCGTGGCGCGGCACGTCGTCGCGCGCGTCACCGAGGGAGCGGGAGAGATGCTGGGGACCCTCGTCGTCACCCGGAACGTGAAGCCGCTCCGGCGCGTCACGGACGAGATGCAGAAGGCGCTTGCCCCCGGCCCCCCCGGCGCCTCGCAGCCGCGCGCCGGCTTCCACTTGAACATCAACGATCGGCCGGGCCCGTTCCTGTTCGGCCGCGAGACTCGAAAGCTGTTCGGGCTGAACGAGGTGCGCGAGCAGGTGGGCGGCGCCTCGTACCTCGTCTCGCCGACCGCCTTCTTCCAGACGAACGTCCGCGCAGCCGAGGTCCTGGTCCGCGAGGTGCTCGACGCGCTGCCGGAGGCGAATTGCCGCCGCGTGCTCGACCTGTACGCGGGCGTGGGCCTCTTCGCGCTGCCGCTCGCCAAGCAGGGTCGGACCGTGACGGCGGTGGAGGAGAACCGGCACGCCGTGGCCGGCGCCGCTTCGGCGTTGCGCCTGAACCGCGTTCCGGACCAGGCCTGCCGCGTGTTGGCCGCGCGGGTCGAGGACGCGATGGACCGTCTCTCGGCTTCCGCATGGGACGCGGTCATCCTGGACCCGCCCCGCCAGGGCTGTCCCCCGCCCGTCTTCGAGTGGCTGCTCCGCTCCCTCCGCCCGCCGCGCATCGTCTACGTCTCGTGCAACCCCGAGGCGCTGGCGCGTGACCTCGGGGCCGTACCCGGAAGCGGCTACGGCTTCGAGCGGATCCAGCCGATCGACATGTTCCCGCACACGGCTCACGTCGAGACGGTGGTGGTCATGGACCGGCGCCGCTGAACTCCCCGGGCGCCAAATTCGTCTATGCTGTTGGCCTGTCGGTCGGCAGGTTCTTCGTGTGTCCGCTGGCCCTCATCCCCAAGAAGCGAGGTTCCATGAGTTTCAAGTCTCGTTGGCTGATGCCCGTGCTTGCCGTGGCGGTCGCGACGGCCGGCGCAGCCCTCAACGCGCAGAACCCGCAGGCGCCGGCGGCCGCGAAACCCGCGGATGCCGCTGCGCAGGCGCTGGCGTTCGACCGGTATCACACGCCGCAGGAGGCGAACGCGGCGATCGCCGCCATGAACAAGGCCAACCCGGGGCGCACCGCGCTGCACCGCCTGGCGACGAGTCGCGGCGGCGTGGACGTGAGCCTGCTCGAGATCGGCCCCGACGCCGGCAAGAAGGTGCGGCAGTTCCCGGCCGTTCTCGTGGTCGCCAACATGGAAGGCGTGCTGCCCATCACCACCGAGGCGGCGCTGTCCCTGGCCGACCGCATCCTGTCGGACGCCAACGCGGCGAAGTCGCTCACGTGGTTCATCCTGCCGAACGGGAATCCCGACGCGGCCACGCGTTACTTCCGCAAGCCGCTGCTCGCCGACGAGCGGAACGCCGGCGCGTGGAACGACGACATGGACGACCAGGCCGACGAGGACGGCCCCGACGACCTGGACGGCAACGGCATCATCACCGAGATGCGCGTGAAAGACCCCGCGGGCGAGTGGATTCCCGTGGAAGGGGACCCGCGGCTGATGCGCAAGGCGGACGGGTCGAAGGGCGAGAAGGGGATCTACAAGATCTATGTCGAGGGGATCGACAACGACGGCGACGGTGAGTACAACGAGGACCCGCCCGGCGGGACCAACATCGCCGTCACCTTCCCGCACCTCTTCAAGCCATGGACGGCAACGGGCGGACGCTGGCCGGGCAGCGAGCCGGAGACGTTCGGCGTCATGAAGTTCGCGATCGAGCATCCCGAGATCGCGATGACCTTCGGCTTCGGCGCCACGAACATGTGCCTGCAGCCGCCGGCCGGCGGCCGCGCGGGGAGCTTCGACGCCAACGCGATCAAGGTGCCCGAGCGGATCGCGGGCCAGCTTGGCGCCGACCCGACCCGGACGTACTCCATGAAGGAAATCATCGAGCTGGTGAAGCCGCTGGCCCCGCCGGGATTCGAGATCACCGAGGGGATGATCGCCTCGTTCCTCGGCCTCGGCGCCGTCGTCAACCCGCAGGAAGAGGACCTGAAGTTCTACAAGGAGCTCTCGGAGAAGTACAAGGAGTTCCTGAAGACGAACAAGCTCGACGCCAAGCGACTCGACCCGCCGCAGCCGAAGGACGGGTCCTTCGAGCTCTGGTCCTACTACCACCTGGGCGTGCCGGTGTTCACGATGGACCTCTGGACGCCGCCCGAGGTGAAGGCGGAGGAAAAGGAGAAGTCCGGGATCACGCCGGAGTCGCTCGAGGCGATGACGCCGGACGCGTTCGTCGCGCTCGGCGAGGCGAAGATCGCGACGTTCCTCAAGGAGGTCGGCGCGCCGGACAACATCAAGCCGACGATGCTGCTCGAGGGCGTCAAGTCGGGCAAGATGACGCCGAAGCAGATGGCGGGCATGCTCAAGCAGATGCCGAAGCCGAAGGACTCGACGGGTGCGGATCCCAGGCAGAAGGCGCAGCTGGCGTTCAGCGACAAGGACCTGCAGGGCAAGGGCTTCGTCGCGTGGACCGCGTTCAAGCACCCGACGCTCGGCGACGTGGAGATCGGCGGCTTCCCGCCGTTCGGCGACACCACGCCTCCTGCCGCGACGGTGAAGACGCTGCTCGACGGGCAGGTGCCGTGGGTCCTGAAGCTCGCCGAGAAGATGCCGCGGCTCAAGATCCTCAAGAGCGAGGCGAAGCCGCGCGGCGCCGGCGTATACGCCGTGTCGGTGTGGGTCGAGAACACCGGCTACCTGCCGTTTCCGACGGCCATGGGCCGCAAGAACCGCCACATGCCGCCGGCGGTGCTGCTGTTTGGAGGCAAGGCCGGGGCGAAGGGCGTGACCTTCCTCTCGGGAAGGGCGCGCACGCCGATCAACGACATCGACGGCGGCCGCAGCGTGAAGCTGGAGTGGGTGGTGCAGGTGCCGGCCTCGGTGGCGGGCGTCGATCTCGCGTTGGAGTCCGCAACGGCCTGGGGCGATGCCGGCCGGGTTGCGTTCGGCGCGGCCCAGGGAGGTGCGAAATGAACGCGCGGCATTGGTTGACCACGTTCACGCTCGCGGCGCTCGTCGCGGGTTCCTCGCTGTCGCTCGACGGGCAGGCCGCCCAGCAGAAGGGTGCGGCCAAGGAGGCGGCGAATCCCGCCTCCCCCGCGAAGCCCGCGGTCCCGCTGCTCGGGGTCTCCGCCGATCCGGTGGCCGTCCCGTTGCGCTTCGACCGCTACTACACCTACGAGCAAGTGGGCGAGGCGCTCCGCGCCCTGCACGCCGCCTACCCGGACCTCACCACCGTCGACGTCGTCGGCAAGAGCGAGGAAGGGCGGGACATCCTGGCGATGACCGTCAACAACCCGAAGACGGGGGCGGCTGCCGACAAGCCGGGCGTTTACGTGGACGGCAACATCCACGGCAACGAGATCCAGGCGGGGGAGGTGTGCCTGGGCGTATTGAACCGTCTGCTGACCGGCTACGGCAAGAACGAGCAGATCACGAAGCTGGTGGACCGGAACGTGTACTACGTCATCCCGTCCGTCAACGTTGACGGCCGGTATCACTTCTTCAACGACCCGAACGACCCGAGCTCGAACCGCAGTTTCCGCATCCCCAAGGACGATGACCGGGATGGGATGGCCGACGAAGATGGGGCGGACGACATCGACGGGGACGGGAACATCTGCACGATGCGGCGCAAGGATCCCTTCGGCCGGTACAAGACCGACCCGGAGGATCCGCGGCTGATGTTGAGGGTGAAGCCGGGCGAGAAGGGCGAGTGGACGGTGCTCGGCGAAGAAGGGATCGACAACGACGGCGACGGCAAGATCAACGAGGACGGCGAAGGCTACGTGGACGGCAACCGCACCTGGGGCATGAACTGGGCTCCGCCGTACGTGCAGTCCGGGTCGGGCGACTACCCGTTCGAGCCGTCCGGAACGCGCGCGATCGCGAAGTTCCTGACCGACCGCCCGAACATCATCACGGTGTTCGCGTTCCACAACTCGGGGGGCATGTACCTCCGCGGCCCGAGCACCAAGGCCCAGGAGCCGATGAACCCGGCGGACGTCGCGGTCTACGACCACCTGGGGAAGAACATCGAGAAGATCGTGCCCGGGTACCGCTACCTGGTGTCCTGGAAGGACCTGTATGCGACCTACGGCGACTTCACCGATTTCACCGACCACGTCATCGGCGCCTACAGCTTCGTCGGCGAGCTGTTCGTGAGCGAAACCGAGACGTTCCGGCCGCCGCCCAAGCCCGGGGACAAGGTGCCGCAGGCCGGTGACATCATGGACATGATGGGCGGCAACAACGACGTGGATCGCGAGCGCCTGAAGTTCAACGATTACGTCACTCAGGGCGATCTCTACCGGCCCTGGAAACCGTTCAAGCACCCGCAGTACGGCGACGTGGAGATTGGCGGCTGGGTCAAGATGAGCTCGAGGCTGCCGCACCCGTTCATGCTCAACGACCTCGTGCATCGCAACGCGTCGGCCGTGCTGTTCGCGGCCGCGCAGACGCCGGTGATCTCGCTGGACGTGCTGCCGCCGGAGAAGGCCGGCGCGGACTTGTACAAGCTCCGCGTCCGGGTCGTCAACGCCGGGGCGATGCCGTCGCTCACGCACACCGCCATCCAGCGGAAGATCCACCCCCAGGATCAGCTGAAGGTGTCGGGCGCAGGCGTGACGGTGGTTGCCGGGGGGCGCGTCAGCGGCGTGCCGATCGAGACGGTGGCCTACAAGGCGAACAAGCCCGAACTGCAGTTCCTGCAGGTGCCGGGTGACGGGAAGGTGGAGTACCAGTTCCTGGTGTCGGGCAAGGGAGAGGTCACCGTCGCTTACCAGTCCGTCAAGGCGGGGAAGGTCAAGAAAGCGGTGCTTTTACAGTAGTGGCTAGTGGCTGGTGGCTAGTGACGAGTGGTTGGTGGCGAGTGGCCTGTCAGGCACTACGCTCTTGCGCCTTGTGCTGTAACCTTATGAGTCTGCGGATTCAGAAGGGTGCAGCATGGCAAACCAGGCGGTGACCGGGAAGTCGGGACTGACGAGACGGGCGGCGGCATACGGCCTCGGCCTGATGACGCTGCTCAACTTCGTCAACTACATCGACCGCTACGTCCTGCCGGCGGTGGCGCCGCGCATCAAGGAGGAACTCGGGCTGACCGACACGCAGCTCGGGTTCCTCGGCAGCGCCTTCCTCTTCTCGTATTTCATCGCATCGCCGCTGTTCGGATGGCTCGGTGACCGGCTCTCGCGCACCCGCCTCATGGCCATCGGCGTCGCCATCTGGAGCCTCGCCACGGCGGGTGGCGGGCTCGCGCGCAGCTTCGTCCAGATGGCCGTTGCCCGGGGGACGGTCGGCGTTGGCGAGGCCTCGTACGCGGCCATCTCCCCCGCGCTGATCTCCGACTATTACCCGCCCGAGCGCCGCGGCCGCGTGTTCGCGATCTTCTACCTCGCCATCCCGGTCGGAAGCGCCGTCGGCTACCTGCTCGGCGGAGCCCTCGAGTCCCACTTCGGCTGGCGTACGGCGTTCTTCGCCGTCGGCCTGCCGGGCCTGCTGCTCGCCCTGCTCACGATGACGGCTCCCGATCCGCCTCGCGGGATCAACGACGGGCCGCAGGCCGCGGTCGAGCAGCCGGGCAGCTACTGGCACACCCTGGGCATGCTCGCTCGCAACCGCGATTACGTGCTCGCGGTGCTCGGCTACGCCGCCTACACGTTCGCCGTCGGCGGGATGTCGTTCTGGGTGCCGATCTACCTGAACCGCGAGCGCGCGATGGCGCTCGACGAGGCCAACTACGTTGTCGGCGCGATCACCGTCGTCGCCGGCATCGGCGGCACCTTCCTGGGAGGCTACCTCGCCGACCTGCTGGCGCCGCGCATCCGCCAGGCGCACCTCTACGTCTCGGGCGTATCCATGCTGCTGGCGATCCCGTTCGCCTGGGTGGCGTTCAGTTCGGCGGACCGCACGCTCGCGATGTCCGCGTTGCTCTGTGCAGAGTTCATGGTGTTCCTGAGCACCGGCCCGATCAACGTGGTGCTCGTCTCGGTCGTGCCCGTCGCGATTCGCGCCACCGCGATGGCGGTCAGCATCTTCTTCATCCACCTTCTCGGCGACGCCGCCGCGCCCATCGTCATCGGTGCCGTCTCGGACCGCGTCGGGCTCTCCAACGCCGTGCTGATCATGCCGGTCGTCGTCGGCCTGTCGGGGGTCATCTGGGTCTTCGCCGCCTCCAAGCCCGCCGCCACCGCGCTGTGACGCTCCATCGGTCGCTCCAAGCTGCGTTCCGACTCCTCAGCGTGAGTCCCGACTCCTCTGCGTAAGCTGAGTTCCGACTCCTCTGCGTGAGTTCCGACTCCTCTGCGTGAGTCCCGACTTCCATTACACCGATGTAATCCTCAGAAACAGCCCTGTAATGCTCCCAGCGTCTTATCTATCAGCCCGCCTTCGCAAATGCTTCGGCGGGTCCGCCGTAGCCATGGCGGAGGCGGAAGACACCGAACCCCCGGCAGGGGCCGAACCCCCCGGCCGTGAACTCGAGGATGAGACATGAACACCAATCGACTTCGACAGTTGTTTCCCGCTGGCACCCGGCTGGCCATCCTGGCCGTCGTGGTGCTGCTCTCCGGCGTGCTGATCGGCTGGAACCTGTCCGGTTCCGCTGTCGCCGCCGCCGCAGGGACTGCCAGCCCCGTGACCGGAGCCCCCGCTGTACCGGACCAGGCGAGGGCCAGCCTGCATTCGCCCGATTCGTACGCCGACCTGGTGGCCCAGGTGGCGCCGGCCGTGGTGACGATCGGATCCGAGCGTCTCGTGCGGCAGGCAGACATGCCGCAGGGCTTGCCGGATGAACTCTTCCAGCAGTTCTTCGGCCGGCAGGGCCGCCGCATGCCGTCCCCCCAGCCGCGCGAAGAAGGCGGCCTCGGTTCGGGCGTCATCGTCAGCCCCGACGGCTACATCCTGACGAACAACCACGTGGTCGAGCGCGCCAACCAGATCCGGGTGGAGACGACCGACCGTCGCTCGTTCGTGGCGAAGGTCGTCGGCACCGACCAGCCGTCCGACCTGGCCGTGCTCAAGATCGAAGCGACCGGCTTGCAGAGCCTGCCGCTCGGCGATGCACGGAAGGTCCGCGTCGGTGACGTGGTGCTGGCGATTGGCAACCCCCTCGGCGTGGGCCAGACCGTGACGATGGGGATCATCAGCGCGAAGGGCCGGGCAACCGGCTTGTCCGACGGCAGCTTCGAGGACTTCCTGCAGACCGACGCGCCGATCAACCAGGGCAACTCCGGCGGGGCGCTCGTCGACACGCGCGGGGAACTGGTCGGGATCAACTCCCAGATCCTGACGCCGTCGGGCGGCAGCATCGGCATCGGCTTCGCGATCCCGTCCGACATGGCGCAGAACGTCATGCAGCAGTTGATCAAGACCGGCACGGTCCGGCGCGCGAAGCTTGGCGTGACCGTGCAGGGCGTGACGTCGGATATCGCCCAGAGCCTCGGGCTGCACGAGGTGCGGGGCGCGCTGGTCAGCGGCGTCGAGGCGGGCAGCCCGGCGGCCAAGGCGGGCATCGAGCGCGGCGACGTGATCCTGACCTTCAACGGCGAGCCGGTGTCCGACAGCAACGCGCTCCGCAACCGCGTGGCGAGCAGCCAGCCCGGGAGCGCGGCGAAGCTGACGGTCCTGCGCAACGGGCGCGAGGAGACGAAGCAGGCGGTGCTCGGCGAACTGGCCGGCAGCCGGCGGGCGTCGAACGACGGTGGGGACAGCGGCAATCGGGGCCGCTACGGCATGGCGGTGGCCCCGCTGACCCCCGACGTGGCGCGGGAACTCGGCGTCAAGGCGAAGAGCGGGCTGGTCGTCGAGGAAGTTGCGCCGGCCAGCGCGGCGTCCGAGGCGGGCATCCGCGAGGGAGACGTGATCGTGGAGGTGAACCGTCAGCCGGTCAGCGACCTGGCCCAGTTCCAGGAGGCGGTGAAGGCCAACCCGAACCGGCCGGCGCTGTTGCTGGTGAACCGCCAGGGGAGCGAACTGTTCCTCGCGCTGCCGGCGCGGGCGGAATCGTAATGCGAAGTGCGACCCGGTGGCTGGTGGCAGTCGGCCACGCGTCGACTAGCCACTGACCCTAGCCCTTGAGGCAACGTCACTCTGAACGTGGCACCCTGGCCGGGCGAGGACCTCACCTCCGCCCGGCCTTCGTGCGCTTCGACGATCGCCCGCACCAGGCTGAGCCCGAGCCCGAGGCCCCGTTCCGACCGGCTGCGGTCGCCGCGATACAGACGCTCCCAAATCCGCGGCAGATCCTCCGAGGTAATCCCCGCGCCGTTGTCCTCCACCTCGATCACCGTTCCGCCGTCCTGCGCGCGGGCGCGCAGCGTCACGCGTGCCGCCCGCCGGTGTGAACTTGACGGCGTTGTCCACGAGGTTGGCGAGCACCTGGCGCATCCGGCTGCGGTCCGCCATCATCGTCACGCCCTCCGCTGCCTCGACCACCAGCCGGACGCCCTTGTCCTCGGCGACGTCTGCGTAGAGGTCGACGACGTCGTCCAGGACGTGAGCGGCGTCGAGCGGTTCGGGCGCCAGGCGCATCACGCCGGTTTCCGCCTCGGAGATGTCCATCAGCGTGTTCAGCATCTCCGATACGCGCTCGGACTCCTCCAGGCAGTCGGCGAGCGCCTCCCGGTAGCGCGCCGGGTCGTCGCCGCCGCTCTCGAGGGCGCGCTCGGCGATGCTGCGCAGGCGGGTCATCGGCGTGCGCAGGTCGTGTGCCACGTTGTCGAGCGACCCGCGCATCCCGGCGACGAGCGAGGCGATGCGGTCGAGCATCGCGTTGAAGAGGGCGCCGAGCTGATCGAGCGGATCGCGAGACCCGCTCACGGGCACGCGCGCCTCGAACCGGCCGGTCTGGAGGATGGTCTGCACCACGCCCGCCAGCTGCCGGAGCGGCTGCATCGTCGACCGCGTGAGCAACGGCGCCGCCGAGTATCCCGACGAGCACGAAGACCAGGATGGCCAGCGCAAGCACCGTGCGGAACCGCTGCAGCAGTTCGTCCCGGGTCTCGGTGCTCTTGCCCACCTGCAGCAGCGTCCCGTCGGGAAGAAATGCCGACTGGACCTCGAGCACGTCCGAGGTGCCCTTCCGCGGTATCTGCGCCCACAACTCGCCGCCCTCGTCGTGCGGGCGTTCCAGCTGCGAGAGGTCGTATTCCGACCACTGCCCGGGCAGGTTGTAGAAGACGATGTCCTCGCCGCCGGCGGCGACGCGCACGAACAGCCGCTCGGGCCTGCCGGCTGCCTGCTCGTTTCGGATCGCCCGCTCGAGGCCCTGCAGCCCGCCCTGCTGGTATTGCCCGGCGTAGGCCACCAGGGTGGTCCGGATCAGGTCGCGATCGCGCTGCTTGAGCGACGAACCGAGCAGGAGGTAGGTGAGGACGACGATGGCCAGGGAACTGCCCGCGAAGAGGATGGCGTACCAGGTCGCCAGCCTGGCGCCGAGCGTGTAGGCGGGGCTCTCACGCCACCTGGAGGACATAGCCGATGCCTCGCACGGTCTGGATCCGCTTCACGTCGAAATCGCGGTCGACCTTCTCGCGCAACCGGAACACGAGCACGTCCACGACGTTCGTCCGCGGGTCGAAGCTGTAGTCGAAGACGTGCTCCATGATCATCGTCTTCGAGACGACGCGCCCGGCGTTGCGCATCAGGTACTCGAGCAGCGCGAACTCGCGCGGACGGAGTTCGATCGGGCGCCCGGCGCGTTCGACCTTGCGCGTGACCAGGTCCATCGTGATGTCCGCGGCGATCAGGCGCGTCGGTTCGGTGGCGCCCTGGGAACGCCGGATCAGCGCCTGGATGCGCGCGAGCAGTTCGGAGAACGCGAACGGCTTGGTGAGGTAATCGTCCCCACCCGCCTGGAGCCCCTTTACGCGGTCGTCCACGGACCGCTTCGCCGACAGGATCAGGACGGGGGTGGCGATGCGGCGGCGCCGAATTTCCTCGAGGAGGGAGAGGCCGTCCCGCCCGGGCAGCATCAGGTCCAGGACCGCGGCGTCGTACGGCTCGGTGACGGCCAGCTGCAGGCCGCGGTTGCCGTCCTCCGCGGCGTCCACCGCGAAGCCCGCCTCCTGCAGTCCCTTCACCAGGAACGACGAGATCGTCGGGTCGTCCTCGACGACGAGCAGGCGCATCGAGGCAATTTTACACCAGGGCTCAGCAGGCACGGCTCAAGGCTCAGGGGACGATGGGAAGGACGGATGTAGCCGACGGGCTTCAGCCCGTCGGCCGGGCCGAGGGCCTGAAGGCCCTCGGCTACACGCGAAGCGGCAACGCCTCAAGCCTCAAGCGTCGGGCCACAGGCCACAGGGCTGAGGGCCCCGGCGTATGATGTGGGCGGTATGCCGGTCTTCCGCATCGACGACATCCACGACCCTCGCCTGGGCGACTATCGAAGCCTGCCCGACCCCGAACTGCTTCGACGGGGCGAGATCTTCATCGCGGAAGGCCGGTTGGTGGTGCGGACGCTCCTGACCCAGTCGCCGTTGACCACGCGTTCGGTGCTCCTGACGGAAACCGCCTATCTGGCGCTTGCCGACGTCTCCACCCGCAATTGTTGCGGCTGCCTGTATTCGTCTTGCCTGAAGGCTGCATCGAGGGCGTGACGGGTTTCAACATCCACCGCGGCTGCCTTGCGGTTGGCGAACGGCCGGCGCGCCTGCTCTGTCACCGACTTGCTCGGCCGGCTCCCAGACGCACGTCGCCTGTGGTCCTCGAGCAGGTCGCGAACGCCGACAACCTCGGAGGCATCGTCCGGAACGCGGCCGCCTTTGGGGCCGATGCCATCGTCCTCGGTCCGGGCTGCTGCGACCCGCTTTACCGCAAGGCGATCCGTGTCTCGATGGGGCAGTGCCCTGCGGATGCCGTTCTGTCACGTGACCGCCTGGCTGGAGGATCTCCAGCGTCCGCGCAGCGGGATTCACGCTTGCCGCGCTGACACCGCTGGGTTCTGCCCGTCCCATCGACGAATGGGCGGGCGTCCTTCCCGCCCGGTGCCCGCGTGGCGCTTCTTGCGGGCTCGGAAGGCCACGGCCTGACTGAAGCCGCCTTGCTCGCTGCGATGTCTCGGTGCGGATCCCGATGGCGCCGGGCACCGACTCGCTGAATGTGGCGACAGCGACGGGCATCGCCCTGTACGAGTGCTTCGGCCGTTGACGGCCCGCCGACTCTCATCGACAGGGCCGACTCCCCCGGCAGGCGGGACGCCTGCCCCACCGGCTCTTCGGTCAGTCCCGATCCCTCGTCCGTGGTCCCGACCGCTCGATCGGCAGTCCCGAGCACTCCTCGGTCAGTGCCCACCAAGCAGTTGAGGTATCATTGATGGACGTCCCTGACAGTTTTTCAACGGAGATGGCCATGCTGATCAGCAAGGAACTCAACGCCGCGTTCAACGAGGAAATCGGCCTCGAACTGTTCGCCTCGAATCAGTACCCTCAACATGGCGGCTTACCTCGAGGGCCTGCCCCTCAAGAAGCTCGCCGGCTTGTTCTCGAAGCAGTCAGACGAGGAGCGAGGGCACGCCCTGAAGTTCGTGAAGTACCTGAACGACGTGGGCGGGACGGTTGTGATCCCGGCCGTTGCGGCTCCCAAGCCGGTCTACGCCTCGGTTGAAGACGTCATCCAGGAAGCGCTGAAATGGGAGACCGAGGTCACCAACCGGATCAACGCGATGATGACGCTCGCGGTGGACCAGAAGGACTACGCGGCGCAGGACTTCCTCAGGTGGTTCGTGACCGAGCAGGTCGAGGAGATGGCGACGTTCGACAACCTGCTGAAGATCGTGAAGGCGGCCGGTGAGCGTTCGCTGATCATGGTGGAAGCGTACCTGGTTCACCAGGGATAACCGGCCGGCGCCGTGGACGGTAGGCGGTGTGTCGGGAACGGCCCGCCGCCTGCTGCCCATGCCTGCCGACCGTTACGCCGCCGCGTCCTCCGGCCCTACCACCTCACCCACGGCCGGCCCTGCGGCATGAAGGGCCACGGCGTTGCGACCAGGATTGCCGCCAGCGCCAATCCGTACCACAGGAGCGCCCGCCGGGAGACCGCTGACGACCCGCGGCGTGGGCGCCCGAGGTGCCCGAACACCACCGCGAGAATCATCAACGCCGGGTGCTCCACGGCCCAGAAGCGCCACGAGCCGACTTTCATCGCGGCGCCCATGTTCTGCATCGCCGCCGTCGTGAGCGGGCTGAGCGCGACGTAGAGCAGCAACCCGACCAGCAGTTGCACGTCGAGCGCGATCGAGAACAGCAGGCCCGACGTCGGCGACGGGCGCCGGCCGGCGCCTATCCGCGACGGCACCGCGCTGACGACCGCCCAGATGCCAGCCAGGATTACCACCCACCGCAGAGCCGAGTGCAGGACCAGGACCGTTGAGTACATGGGTTCATCGTACCCGTGCAGCCGGCAATGGCCAGTGTGGGGCGGCGTGCATGGTCACGGGGGCTACACTTGGCCCGATGAACCTGCGCTCACTGGTGATGCCGGACCCGCGCCGGAGGCTGCGGCACGGGCGCGCCCTGAACGTGGCGTCGCGCACCGTGCACCTGGCCGCCAGCGGCACGCTGCTCGGCGGCCACGTGTTCGGCGTGCAGGCCGACGCACTGCTGCCCTGGTTGTGGGCCGCGATTGCGAGCGGGGCCGTGATGCTCGCCGTGGAACTCTACACGTCCTTCGACTGGTTCACGCAGATCGGAGGGCTGTCGGTGGTGCTGAAGCTGGCCCTGCTCTGCGTCATTCCGTTCGCGTGGGCCGCGCGCGTGCCCCTCCTCTTCGCCGTCGTCGCGGTCGCCGGCATCGGTTCCCACATGCCGGGCAGGTACAGGCACTACTCGCTGCTGTACCGACGGGTTATGAAAGAGACGAAGTAACCGCACTCGAGCCCGACCCCGGCCCTACCAGTCGGCACACCCCGTGCAACCCTCGCAGGCAGCCAGTGGTCGCAGCACGACCACCGAGGAGGGGACAATGAGACGGAACAACGAACTGGAGCGTTGCGGCCGCGGCTGCGGCGTGCCTGACCATTCCGCGGCGTGGCCGGCGCAATGCGCAGCAGGACGTGAAGCCGGCGGGCAGCAGGAACGCACGACGTAACGAGGACCGCACGACCACAAGGCGGCGAAACGTCGAGCTCGACGCCGCGAGGGCCATCCTCAGTCCAGATCGCCGGGCAGCGCCTGGCGGGGATCTCGCGTGATCGTGATCTCCCAGCTCAAGACCGAGTTCACGGACCTGTACAACGACTTCAACAAGAAGGGCGGCAAGGCGGCGAACCGGGAAGGGACGGGCTTCAACGAAGGAACCACGGCGAGCCGCGGCGACTGGCAGGACGACTACGCGCGCATCGAGCGGCGACTGGACGACCTGAAGATCCCGAGCAGCCGCGTGAACAGCAGGGAATCGCCAGGGGGAGCAACCGCGGGTACCACCGGCGAAGCAGGCGAAACCCGTCCGGCGGACACGGACGCCAAGCTGAATGACCTGGCGAAGTTCCGCGCCCGCCTCGAAGCGTTCTACGCGGCGGCCGGGGGCGAGCGACGGAAGTAACCGGTTGCGGTGGTGCGGCCGGAGGCAGGGACGAGGGTTGAGCCCAACCCTCGCCCCCCTCCCCGTCTACTTCTTCTTCGGCGGCGCGAACGCCTCCTTCACCTGTTTCTCGATGCTCTTGTAGTTCTTGCTGAGCATCTTCTCTTCGTCCTTGGTGAGGATGCGGAACGGCACCCGGATGAGCGTCTGGTCGAACTTCACGTTCAGCCAGGTACCGTCCGTACGTGATCCCGCCCTCGACCGGGAAGTAGAGGCGGCCGAGGCACGCGCGCTGCGGATCGACTTCGACTTCGTCCCACGACATCGCGCGCTGGGCGATCTCCGCGAAGAACCCGATGCGGCACGCCTTGCTCGCCTCGGTCGGGAAGTAGTTGATCGAATCCCTCGAGACCGAGGCGCGGCGTTCGAGCGCGGCCAGGTTGGCCTTGACGAAGTCCCCGTTCGACGGCAGCGGAACGGTCTTGCCGTCCGGGGTCGTCATCGAGATTTCGTCGCGGGTCAGCTTCTGCGCCCGCTGACCGCTCCTGAGCGTCGTTCCGACGTCCAGGACGATCCAGGGCTCGCCGATCGAATCATTCGCGGTCTTGTATCCGAGGATGACGTACGCCTCGTTGTTGTAGGCCGCCCGGACGAACGCGCCCTCCATGGTCATGATCTGGGGGACACCCGGGTCCGGAATCTGCACCTTCGGCACCTGCTTGTCCTGCGCGAGGGCGCTGGTCGCCAGCACACCGGCCAGTACCACCACCAGGGCAAGAACGTGAATCGGACTGCGCTTCATTCGTCATCCTCCTTCTCGAGATCAAAGACTAGCGGCGACGGCCGCCGCCGCCACGCGAGACACTCCGCCCGCCGCCGCTCGGGCGATAACTGCTGGCGCCACCCGCACGGCTGGCGCCACTGCTCCCGCTGCTGCGGACGTTCCCGTAGTCCCGGGTGCGCTGTGAGCCCTCGGCCCGCGCCTTCGAGTCACGGTTCAACTGATCCACCGTCGATCGGTCGCTCGTGCCCGTGCGCGCGTCGTGCCGGCCGTCCCGGTGCCCGCGCGATCGCCGGTCCTGGTGGCCGCCTGGTCGCGCGCCGTCGCACCCGACTGGTTGGCCGGCTTCTCCACGTTGTTCCAGTTGCCGTTGTCGTACTTCTGCCAGCCGCCGCCGTCGTTCTTGTACACGTTGCCGTCGCGGCCGGCGTAAACGTCGCCGCTTCCCGTCCTCGCCACCCCCCCGCCGCCCGGTCCGGGGGTGTTGCGCGTGATGGCCCCGCCGCCGCCCGATCCCTGCGTCACGCGGGTGGTCGTCCCGGTCCGGTTGTTGGTCACGCGCGAGGTGCGCGCCCAGTCGTCGCCGCGCTGCACCGCGGTGCTGCCCCAGCTGCCGTACACGTTGGAGCCCTGGCGCGTCTGACCGTAGGCCCCCGTTCGGGGATTGTACGCTTCGCCGTAGCCGCGGGCCCCATAGGGTCCCCACGCGGCCGCGCCGCGCGAGTACGTCCCTGTTCTGGGATTGTAACGCGAGGACACGCCCGCGCCGCCGTATGGGCCGTAGGCCACCGCGGACCGGCGGTAGGCGCCCGTCCACGGATTGTAGGAGGCGCCGTACCCGTAGCTTGGATAGTGCGGATAGTAGTACGGGTAGTACCCGCCCCAGCCCCAGTAGGGCGGGTGATAGTACCCCGTGCCCCAAACCGCGCAGCCCCAGGCGATCATCACGCCGGTGTAGCCCGCCACCACGGCGAACGTTGCCCAGTCGTCATCGTCGTCTTCCACCGTGACGTACGTGACGTTGTGCACCGGCGAGCTGGCCGGGATCTCGTAGATCTGCTTCGGGATGTTGGTGCACACCTCCCACGGGCCCGTGGCGCTCTTCGAGACGAACCAGACGCCCTGGAAGCACATGTAGTAGAGATCGCCGTACTTGAGAATGTCCTTGTCGGTGTTCGTCGCGTAGGTCACCTGCGTGGGCGGCACCGGCTCGAACTTCGGATCGCCCTGGTAGGTGACGTCGGGCGCCTTGATCTCTTTCTTGTTGATGCGCGCCGTCTGCGGAACCTGCGCGAGCAGCACCGCCTCGGCGGCCTGCTGCGTGCCCGGCACCGCCGCGAGCACGCGCGAACGGGGGTGCTCGAGCGGGATCTTCTGGAAGTCCGCGGGCAGCGTCGGAGAAGCGAACTTCCACGGACCTGTGAAACCGGGCGACGAGAACCAGCGTCCGGACACGAGGTAGTAGACCGTGCCCTTCATGCCGTCGCGGAAGAGGTCGCTCTCGGTGTTCGACACCCACAGCAGGTTCGCGGTGCCGTTGACCAGCACGTACTTCGCCGGCCCGGCCAGCAGGATCATCTCGGCCGGCACGGTGCTGAGGAAGACCTTGGGCGCCTTCTTCGCGTCGATCTTCTTTCCCGGCACCGCCGCCTTGACGTCCTTGAAGTTCTCGTCGGCCGGCAGTTTCTTGAAGCTCTCCGGCAGCTGGCCTGCCGGCTCCCACGTTCCCTTGAGGTCGGTCGCCTTCAGCCACCCGCCCTCGTGCAGGAGGAAGAACGTCTTGGTCGGCTCGTGCGAAAAGAGATCCCAGTTCGTGTTGACCGCGTACTTCAGATCGACTTCCTTGACCGGGCTCCAGATCGGTTCGCCGTCGATGTTCACCAGCACGGCGGGGGAGTCGCTGTAGAAGATGACCGGCGGGTCCGCCTTGACGCCCTCGACGTTCTTCGGCGCGATCTGGCTCTTGTCCAGGTTTGCCAGCACGCGGTCGAGGGCGATCACGCGGTCCGCGTCCGGAAGGCCGCTGGAAATCGCCGTCGCGACGTCGCGCAGCTGCTCCTTCTGGAGGGCCGGCAAGTTGGTCTCGGTGAGCGCGATGTTCGAGAAGTTGACGAGTCGCTCCTCCATCGAAACCTTGGTGTCGGCCTCCAGCTTGACGGTCCCCAGCGAAGGCTTTTGACCTCCGGGTACTTCCACCGACAGCGCCGCGTAGGCCACGAGGTGCCGCTGCTGGTCCCACGAGGCGACCTGCGGCTGGTAGACCATGAACTTCGTGCCGCTGGTCGTGACGTAGGCGCGGGGCCAACCCGGGTCTGCCAACGCGGACGCCGCGTTCGCGGCTGCCGCGGCACCGGCCAGCGGGGACGTTCCAGGCGCCGCCTTCGCCGTCGGCGTCTTCTGGGCCGCGGCCGGCGTCTGCGCGTGCGCGAGCGGAGCCACCGGCTGGGCGAGCATCGAGACCACGGTGGCCAATACGATCTTCGACCTTACGGGGTGATGCGCACGGATGTCCATGAACATGGCTTTCTCTGCTCCCGTTGAGACTTCGGAGGCGCTTGCGCCGGCGGCCCGCGGAGCGAAAAATACCCGTTCCGGGGCCTTCGCGATGCTAGCACGACGGAGGCGGGATAGGTCCTGTCGTTTCTGACAGGCGAGGGAGGCCCTGTCAATCCAGACAGTTGACGCCCCAGCAGGCGGCGGATAGGCTGCAACCTGTCTCGTCCTCTCCGAGTGTGCCGGCGTGTGCGCGCTCCAACTCTCACCCACAAGGGGGCAATTCATGGACTGCAGGCGCGATGACGGGGAACTCTTTCGGCCGGGGGAAGTGTCGAACCTGAGCGAGGTTCCGACAGGTGTCGACCGCAGGGCCTTCATGATGCGGACCGCGGTCGTCGGCGCGGCCGCCGTGATCACCGGCTGCTCCGTCCCCGAGAAGAAAGAACAGGCCGCCGCTCCGGCTGCGGCCCCGGCGGCGAAGCCCGCCGTGGGCACGTCGCCGGACCTCGACGTCGTCAAGAAGGCCAAGGGGCCCGTGATGACGACGATCGACGAGTTCTACAAGGTGGGCCCCGGGCCCTCCAGCTCGCACACCATCGGCCCGATGCGCATCACCTACGACTTCTACCAGCGCTGCACGAAGCTGCCGGCCGATCAGCTCGCGAAGGCGACGGCGCTGAAGGTGTTCCTGTTCGGCAGCCTGAGCGCGACCGGCAAGGGCCACGGCACCGAGCGCGCGTCGCTCGCGGGCATCATCGGGAAGGAACCCGCGACCATCGACCCGCTGTTCCTCGATGCGTTGCGCGACAAGCCGGACCAGGTCTTCCCGGTGAAACTCGGGACCGCCACCTTCAACGCGTCGCTGAAGGACATCGTCTACGACGCGCCCAAGGGCGACTTCCCGCACCCCAACACGATGACTTGCAAGCTGATGGCGGGCGACGCCGTCCTGCTCGAGCAGGAGTACTACTCGGTCGGCGGCGGGTTCATCGAGTGGAAGGGCTACCAGCCGCCCAAGAAGGGCCAGCCGAAGTACCCCTATTCGACGATGAAGGAACTGCTCGCGCACTGCCAGGCGAACAAGCTGTCGATCGCCCAGCTGGCGATGGCGAACGAGATGGCGGTGTCGGGCAAGTCGGAGGCCGAGATCAACGCGTTCATCGACAAGGTGACCACCGCGATGACGAACATCGTCAAGACGGGCCTGTCGATGCCGCCCGGCGTGCTGCCCGGGCCGATCAAGCTGAAGACGAAGGCGGGCGAGGTCTACAAGCGCGCGCTCGATGACAAGTTCGAACGCCAGAAGGGCGTTGGCGCCGTGGCGGCGTTTGCGCTGGCCGGCTCCGAGGAGAACGCCCGCGGCCACCTGGTGGTGACCGCGCCCACCGGCGGGTCCGCCGGCGTGATGCCAGCGCTCGTGTACTCGGTGGGCGAGGCGGGCCGCAAGCTGCCCCAGGAGAAGATCCGTAGCGGCATGCTCGCCGGCGCGGTGATCGGGTACCTGTGCAAGCACAACGCGACACTGGCCGGGGCCGAAGGCGGCTGCCAGGCGGAAATCGGCGTGGCGTCGGCGATGGGCGCGGCATTCCTGTCACAGGCGCACGATTTCGAGCCGCAGGTCGTCGCGAACGCCGCCGAGTCGTCGCTGGAGCACCACCTGGGGCTGACGTGCGACCCGGTGGCCGGCTACGTCCAGCTGCCCTGCATCGAGCGGTGCTCCTACGGCGCCGTCAAGGCCTGGGTGGGCTTCCTGATTGCCAGCAACGAGATCCCGACCGACCGCCGCGTGGACTTCGACACGACCGTGGAAGCGATGGCACTCACCGCCAAGGAGATGAACTCCAAGTACAAGGAGACCTCGGAGGGCGGGCTGGCGGTATCCGTGGTTCTCTGCTGACGCCGGCCTCCGGCGTCCAGCTTCGCGCCGCCGGCTTTCGGCGTTCGGCTGTCGGCGGAGTCACGCGGGTGACTCCGCCGACAGCCATTGTCTCCCCGCCGCGCCCCACGCGGCAGAAAGCGACGACCATGCCCTCGGCTCCCACTCCCGCGGCGGCGACGGTGTCGGACGCTCCTTGGCGCGGCTTCCGGTCGGGCCTCTGGCAACGGGAAATCAACGTCCGCGACTTCATCCAGCAGAACTACGAGCCCTACCACCACGACGGCTCGTTCCTCGCACCCGCCACCGCGCGCACGGTGGCGATCTGGGCGAAGTTGAACGAGTTGTTCGTCGAGGAGCGGAAGCAGGGCGTGCTCGACATCTCGGGCATCCCGAGTTCGATCACCGCTCACGCGCCCGGCTACATCGACCGGGAACGGGAGGTCATCGTCGGGCTGCAGACGGACGCGCCGCTGAAGCGGGCCATCATGCCGAACGGCGGATTCCGCATGGTGGTGAGCGCGCTCAAGGCGTACGGGCGCGAGCCCGAGCCGCACGTGGTCGAGGCGTTCACCCGCTACAGGAAGACCCACAACGAGGCCGTGTTCGACGCCTACACCGCGGACGCCCGGCGATGCCGGAGTTCCCACATCCTGACGGGGCTGCCGGACGCCTACGGCCGCGGACGGATCATCGGTGACTACCGCCGCGTCCCCCTGTACGGCGTCGCTCGGCTGATCGAACGCAAGGTGCAGGAGAAGTCGGCGCTCGACGGCGAGCCCTCGTCCGAGGCCGTCATCAGGGACCGCGAGGAACTCTCGGAGCAGTTGCGGGCGCTGAAGGAACTGCAGCAGATGGCGGCGTCCTACGGTTTCGACATCTCGCGCCCGGCCGCCAGCGCGACCGAAGCCGTCCAGTGGCTCTACTTCGGCTACCTTGCCGCCGTGAAGGAGCAGAACGGCGCGGCGATGTCACTGGGTCGGACGTCCACGTTCCTCGACGTCTACTTCGAGCGCGACCTGGCTGCCGGGGCGATCACCGAGGAGCAGGCCCAGGAGATCATCGACGATTTCGTCATCAAGCTCCGCATCGTCCGCTTCCTGCGCACGCCGGAGTACGACGAACTGTTCGCCGGCGATCCAACGTGGGTCACCGAGTCGATCGGCGGCATGGGCGATGACGGGCGGCCGCTGGTGACGAAGACCAGCTTCCGGATGCTGCAGACGCTCTACAACCTCGGCCCGGCGCCCGAGCCCAACCTGACCATCTGGTACTCACCGCGTCTGCCGGAGCCCTTCAAGCGGTTCGCCGCCCAGGTGGCGATCGACACCAGTTCGCTGCAATTCGAGAGCGACGAGATCATGCGCCGCGCGTGGGGCGACGACGGGGCGATTGCCTGCTGCGTGTCGCCGATGCTGGTCGGCCGGCAGATGCAGTTCTTCGGCGCCCGCGCCAACATGGCGAAGTGCCTGCTCTATGCGATCAACGGCGGGCGCGACGAACTCACCGGCGAACAGGTGGGGCCGGCGCTCGGGCCGGTAGTGGGCGACACGCTCGACTTCGCCGACGTCGTCGGCAAGTTCGAGCGGATGATGGACTGGTTGGCGGGCGTATACGTGGCGGCGATGAACGTCATCCACTACATGCACGACAAGTACGCCTACGAGCGAATCGAGATGGCGCTGCACGACTACGCGCCGTTCCGGACGATGGCGTTCGGCATGGCGGGCCTCTCGGTCGTCGCCGACAGCCTGTCGGCCATCAAGCACGCGAAAGTCACGGTCGTCCGCGACACCACCGGCCTGATCACCGACTTCGTGACCGACGGCGAGTTCCCGTTCTTTGGGAACCACGACAACCGGGTAGACCACCTCGCGTCGTGGGTCGTCACCACGTTCATGGGGAAGCTCCGGAAATACCCGACGTATCGCGATGCGCTTCACACGCAGTCGATCCTCACTATCACGTCGAACGTCGTGTACGGCAAGTCCACCGGGAACACGCCAGACGGGCGCCGGCGCGGCGAACCCTTCGCCCCGGGCGCGAACCCGATGTCGGGCCGCGACAGTCACGGGCTTCATGCCGCGGCGGCGTCGGTGGCGAAGATCCCATATCGTGACGCCGCGGACGGCATCTCGCTCACCGCGACGCTCGTCCCGGAGGGGCTCGGCCGCGTGGCCGAGGACCGGGTCACGAACCTGGTCGGGATGTTCGACGCGTTCTTCGGCGTGACCGGGTTCCACATGAACATCAACGTGTTGAACCGCGAGACGCTGCTCGACGCGATGGACCACCCGGAAAACTACCCGAACCTGACGATCCGGGTGTCCGGCTACGCGGTGAACTTCGTGCGGCTGACGCGCGAACAGCAGATGGACGTCATCAACCGCACATTCCACGGTGCGCCCAGTGCCTGAGGACGATCGGCACGGCAGCGCGACCCCCGCGTCGGCGCCGCTGGCCGCGAAGAGCCCGTACGAGTTGCGCGTCGATCTTGGCGACCCACGTGTCGGAGCCGGATGTCCGCTCGGCGCTGGCCACGGGAGACGTGGGCTTCCTGCATTCCTTCACGACGGGCTCTGCGGTGGACGGCCCGGGCATTCGCGTCGTCGCCTGGACGGCCGGCTGCATGTGGCGCTGCCTGTACCGCCACAATCCCGACACCTGGAAGCTGACCAACGGCATCCCGGTGACCGTGGCGCAGGCGGCCGAGGAGCTTCGCAAGTACCGCGGCGGCCTGGCGACGATGGCCGGGGGATTCACCTTGAGCGGCGGCGAGGCGCTGATGCAGCACCGGTTCGCGGTGAAGCTGCTGAGCGCGGCGAAGTCGATGCGGATCCACACGGCGCTCGACACCAACGGCTACTACGGCGACCGGCTGTCGGACGCCGACCTCGACGTAATCGACCTGGTGCTCCTGGACCTCAAGGGCTGGAACCCCGAGCGGCACCGCGTCCTCACCGGGATGGACAACGCCCCGACGCTGGCCTTCGCCCGCCGCCTCGCGCAGCGCGGCACGCCGGTATGGGTGCGCTACGTGCTGGTGCCAGGATATAGCGACGATCCCGAAGAGATGGAGGGAGTCGCGCGGTTCGCTGGCGGGCTGGGCAACGTGGCGCGCGTGGACGTCCTGCCGTTCCACCAGATGGGACGGTTCAAGTGGGGCGCCCTCGGCCTCGACTACGCCCTGAACGACGTCCTGCCGCCGACGAGCCAGTCGGTCGAGCGGGCTTGCGCCGTCTTCCGGAATGCCGGCCTCGTGGCCTACTGACGACGTCGGCCCGGTTCCATTCCCTTCAACGGCCGGGCGCCGGCCAGCGTTTCCTCACGACCCGGTTCGTGAGCGCCCGCAGCACGACGTAGGGCACGTCTGCCAGCAGGAACGCCACGATGAGGGCTTCTCCCGGGTAGACCCAGCCCAGGGCCAGCAGCTGATAGACCACGTCCACGATGGCCGCGACCAGGAACACCATTCCCACTTCCCGCCGCCCGCTCTTGAGGTTTTCGCCCCGGTTGGCCGAATCGAACACCAGCGCCCAGATGTAGGGATCCCGGCCGTCCTTCGCATCCCGACGGCCGGCACGCATCGCGAGCAGGGCGGCCATCATCGGCTGCAGGACGAAGCGGAATTGCAGCGGTCCGTGCAGTCGGCCCACCAGGTCGCTCCATACCCGGAACAGAACGTCTTCCATGTCGCTGCCTCAGCGTTCGCAACCTTGATGCATGAGCGGCGGGCGATCAACGCCCCGAGTTCTCCGGCAGCGGTTTCCGCGGCAACCGCAGGTGAAGGACGACGGCGCCGACCGCGGCCGCCGCCACCGACGCCGCGAGGATGCCCACCTTGGCGTGCGCCAGGTTCTCGGGGCTCGAGAAGGCAAGCTGGGTGACGAACATCGACATCGTGAATCCGATGCCCGCCAGGCACGACCCGCCGTAGATCTGCGACCAGCTCACCCCTTCGGGCCGCTCGGCCCCGCCCACGACGACCGCGGCCCAGGTGAACACGGTCACGCCGACCATCTTGCCGACCACCAGCCCGATGACGATCCCGAGCGACACCGGTCCGGCGAGCGCCGTGACGAATCCCGACCCGATGGCGACGCCTGCGTTGAAGAACGCGAACAGCGGCAGGATCACGTACGCGACGAACCCGTGGAACGTCTCCTCGAGCGCGAGACCAGGGGGGCGCATGTCGGACGCGACGCGCCGCAGGTCGGAAATCGCGTCCAGTTGCCAGCGGTCCTCGAGCACGCTGTCCGCCGTCAGGCGGGCCTGCCTGAGCCGGGCCAGCCGGTCTTCGGTGAGATCCAGGAACTCGCGGGGGTCGAGCCGCGAACGCACCGGTACGAGCATCGCCACCAGCACGCCCGCGACCGTCGCGTGCACGCCCGACGACAGCACCCCGGCCCACGCGCCCAGCGCCAGGCCGACGTAGACGACCGGGTGGCCGACGCGGAGCCGGTTGGCCAGCGCGATTGCCGCGAGGAATGCCGCCGCGATCGCCAGGCGCCGGCCAGAAGACGCCGTGCGTGTAGAAGATCGCGATGACCAGCACCGCGCCCAGGTCGTCCACGATGGCCAGCGCAGTCAGGAAGACCTTGAGGCCCGTCGGCACGCGCGCGCCGAACACCGCCAGCACGCCGAGCGCGAAGGCGATGTCGGTCGCCATCGGGATGCCCCATCCCGAGGCCGCCTCGCCCGAGGGGTTGAACCATGCGTAGAGAAGGGCCGGGACCACCATGCCGCCCACGGCCGCCACGACGGGCACCGCCGCCTTCCTCACGGTGGACAGTTGCCCGGCGACCAGCTCGCGCTTGATCTCCAGCCCCACCACGAAGAAGAACACCACCATCAGCAGGTCGTTGATCCAGTGCTGGACCGACAGCGCGAACGTCGCGTCGCCCCACGCCAGGCCCACCTTCGTGTAGAGCAGCCCGAAGTAGATCTCGGACCACCGCGAATTGGCGAGCGCCAGCGCCGCCGCGGTCGCGAGCAGCAACAGCAGGCTCCCGAAGGACTGCGAGTGAACGAAGCGGGCGAAGATGTTCAGCGGCGAGCGGGCCTGGCGGCCAATGGCGTTCATGGGGGAATTATGCACCGTCTTCGCCGTGCGACGCCCCTCGAGTGCGAGCCTGTCGCGGCTGGCTCTTTTGGCCAGCGCGGCTGTCACTTCTGACAGTGTTGGGTCGCTCGGCGGAGCGATAGACTGCAGGAGCCATCAGCTCAGAAAGGACCTCGACTTATGTCGCAGCCCGGTTTCCGGACGGAACACGACCTCCTTGGTGAGAAAGCCGTTCCCGACGATGCCTACTACGGCGTCCAGACGGCGCGTGCTCTCGAGAACTTCCACATCTCCGGCGTGCAGCTGCACCTGTATCCCGACCTGATCAAGGCCCTCGGGATGGTGAAGATGGCTGCCGCGCGCGCCAACTACGACTGCGAGCAGTTCAGCCACGACATCCTCGCCGGGATGGAGGGCGCCTGCCAGGAACTGATCGACGGCAAGCTGCACGACCAGTTCCGCCTCGACGTGTTCCAGGGCGGCGCCGGCACGTCGACCAACATGAACGCCAACGAGGTGATCGCGAACCGCGCCCTCGAGTTGATGGGGCACAAGAAGGGCGAGTACCAGTACTGCTCGCCGCACGATCACGCCAACGCCTCGCAGTCGACCAACGACGCCTACCCGACCTCGCTGCACGTCGGCATGGCGCTCGGCAACGTCCGATTGGCGGCGGCGATGAAGGCCCTGATCGCCGCGTTCCGCGCGAAAGGCGCCGAGTTCTCCTCGATCGTCAAGATGGGCCGGACGCAGCTGCAGGACGCCGTCCCGATGACGCTCGGGCAGGAGTTCACCGCGTTCGCCGAGACGCTGCGCGGCGAGGTCCTCGCGCTCGAGCGAATCCAGAACGTCCTGTGCGAGATCAACATGGGCGCGACGGCGATCGGCACCGGCCTGAACGCGCCGGCGGGCTACGCGCAGAAGTGCACGGAGCATCTCGCGCGAATCACGGGGTTCCCGATTCACCTGGCCGAAGACCTCATCGAGGCGACCCAGGACACCCAGGCCTTCGTCCTCTACTCGTCGTGCATGAAGAGCCTGGCCATCAAGCTGTCGAAGGTCTGCAACGACCTGCGGCTGCTCTCGTCCGGCCCGCGTTGCGGGTTCGGCGAAATCAACCTGCCGCCGAAGCAGCCGGGTTCCTCGATCATGCCGGGCAAGGTGAACCCGGTCATCCCCGAGGTCGTCAACATGGTCTGCTTCCGAGTGATCGGCGCCGACCAGACGATCTCGATGGCGGCCGAGGGCGGCCAGCTGCAGCTGAATGTCTTCGAACCGGTGATCGCCGCGTGCATCTTCGAGGCGCAGACGATGTTCATCAACGCGGCGAACACCTTGCGGGTGCACTGCGTGGAGGGAATCACCGCCAACCCGGACGTGTGCCGCCACTACGTGAACTACAGCATCGGCACCGTCACCGCCCTCAATCCGGTCATCGGGTACGACAAGTCCACGGAACTGGCCGCCGAGGCCATGAAGACCGGCCGCGGGATTCTCGAGATCGTGCGCGAGCGGGGAATCCTGACGGAAGACGAAATCGCGAAGGTGCTGGACCCGGTCGCGATGACCGGACAGGCGCCGCAGATCTGAGGAGGCACGTGACCCTCAGAAGTGCGGTCCTCTGCGCGGCGCTGATCGCGGCGGCGGCCTCCGCCAGCGAGGGCGCAGGCCGCCGTACGCATCACCGACTGGGAAGTGGCGGAGCGGATGGAGCAGGTCCAGCAGGAGCTGGACCGCTTCATCGTCGTGCTGCGCGCCGGCGAGGGCAGGAACGCTCTCGCCCAGGCTCTCGAAGGCCTGAAGGCGTCGGCGTCCCGGATGACGAACGCTTTCCGGCCGCCGGCACGCAACGCCACCGCGGAGGTGGCGCGGGTGCTGGCGGAGGCGAAGGCGGTCGAGGCGAGGCTGGGTTCGGGCCCGAGAGCGGTGATTCCAGAGCGCGCTGGAATGCGGTCGCGCAGGCCCTCGCCCAGCTCGGCGAAGCCTACCACGTCGACTGGCGCACGGACCCGGCGGCGTGGACGACCAGGCGCGTCAGCGACCGGGAACTCCGGCAGGCGGCCGCCAGCCTCGCCGTGTCGATTCGCGACTTGACCGAGAGGCTCGGGGCGACGCTCGACACGGACAAGATCATGGAGCGCACCGAGAAGACGAGAGCCAGCCAAATGCTGAAAGGTCTGTCGGACGCGGTCCACGACCTCTTGAAACGGTTCGATCACTACGACGACCTGTCCACGGCGCTGCCGCGGACGGCCAGGGCGGCTGCCAGCCTGAAGCCGCTCATGGAGACCTACGCCGGCGCGTTGCCGTCGCAGCCGCAGTGGCAGAGCGCCAACCGGGCGCTCGAGACCATCGCGCAGGGATTCGGCATGTAGGCAGGGGGATCGCCGCCATGAAAACTGCAGTGCCTGCATTCGTCGTCGTGGTCGTCCTCGCGATGACCGGCGTCACCGTGCCGTCGGCGCCCCGGCAGGCGCCGCCAGCCGACGGGTGGAGGACGATCGAGGGCAGTTGGAGCGCCGCCGGGCAGCGGAAGACGTTGCCGACCGAGTCGGGCAGGGCCGCTTCGACGTCCCACTTGTCGGGTGCAGTGGTCCTGACGGTGACGTCGGGCGGCGCCGGCCGGGGTTTCCGGGGCGAGGCGATTACGTTCGACGATGGCGCGGTGAGCGTCGGGCGCGCGGTGTGGACGGACGAGCGCGGCGACCGCCTCTTCAGCCGCCTGAACGGCGACGCGATGCGCGCCGGGCGGCGCGTGGTCGGCACATTCACCGGCGGCACCGGCCGCTACGCCGGGGCCGAGGGCGAGTACGCGTTCGAATGGCAGTACGTGGCGCAAGGGGAAGACGAGGAGGCGATCCAGGGACGCGCCATCGGGCTCAAGGGGCGGTTGCGGTCGAAAGGGGCCACCCGATGAGCGCACTGGCCGCCGTCGCCGCCGAACCGGTGGACCGCGGGCGCCCGCCAGGGTGGTGGCGGACGCACGCGGCCCTGATCGCGACGGTGCTGCTGGCCGCCGCGATCTGGTTCGCGCCGGTGCCCGAGGGGCTCACGCTCCCGGCGTGGCGGCTGTTCGCGCTGTTCGCCGCCACGATCTTCTCGGTCGTCGTCGGCGCGCTGCCGATCTTCACCGCCTCGGTCTTCGCGGCGGCGGTGGCGGTGCTCACCGGAACCCTCACGCCCGCGGCCGCGTATTCCGGCTTCGCGAACCCGACGATCCTGCTCATCGTGATCGCGTTCCTCGTCGCGCGGGCCGTCGTGCTGTGCGGCCTCGGGGAGCGCCTCGGCCACCTCGTCGTCAGCGTGTTCGGGCGCTCGACGCTCGGGCTCGCCTACAGCATCTTCGTGGTGGACGGGGTGATCGCGCCGGCATTCCCCAGCAACACCGCCCGGGGCGGCGTGCTCTACCCGCTGGCCTACTCGCTGTGCCAGGCCGCCGGCGTGAAGCCCGGCCCGGGCGGGCGGCCGCGGCTTGGCACCTACCTGATGTTCTCGGGGATGGCGAGCCTGAGCCTGTCGTCCGCGCTGTGGTTCACGGCGATGGCGGCCAACCCGATGGGCGCGTCGATCGCCCGGACGTTCGGCCTGGAGATCGGGTTCGGTTCGTGGCTGGTCGCCGCGTCGGTCCCCACGCTGGCGGCGATGCTTCTCACGCCGCTGATGCTGTTCAAGGTCATCGGGCCCGAGGTGAAGGCGACGCCGGGCGCGCCGGCGGCCGCGCGCGAGGCGCTCGCGAAGCTGGGCCCGATGAGCGGGCCCGAGAAGATCGTCTCCGTCACGTTCGTCGGCATGGTCGCCGCGTGGGCGCTGGCCGGGACGTTCCATCTCGACTCGACGGCCATCGCCCTGCTGGGCCTCGGGGTGCTGCTCGCCACCGGCACGCTGAAGGGATCGGACATCGCGAAGGAAGGCGACGTGCTCGCCACGTTCATCTGGTTCGCCGTCCTCTACACGATGAGCGGTCAGCTGAACGAACTGGGGTTCATGGGCTACCTGGGGCTCCGCTTCTCGGGCGCGCTCGGGGGGCTGTCCTGGCCGCTGGTCTACCTGGCGCTGGCCGGCGCGTACGTCGCTCTGCACTACCTGTTCGTCAGCCAGACGGCTCACGTGCTGGCGCTGTTCGGCGTCTTCCTGGGCGTGGGCGTCCAGCTCGGCGTGCCGGCCGCGCCGCTGGCGTTCATGCTGCTGTTCGCGAGCAACTTCTTCTCCGTCATCACGCCGCAGGGGTCGAGCGCGAACCTGCTCTTCACCGATAGCGGGTATCTCTCGCAGAAGGACGCGTACCGGCTCGGCGCCCTGACGACCGCGTTCAGCCTGCTGGTCTACCTGCTGGTCGGCACGCCCTGGCTGCTCTTCGTGGCGCGGTGACGGGAGCAAGAGAAGATGCCCATATTCGCTCACCGCCCGGGGCCGGTCATCGTCATCCTCACGACATAGGAGAAGAGCGATGCTCAGACATCGTGCGCCGTTTCTTGCTGTTGATCGTTGCCGTCGTCGTGGCCGCCGCTTCGCCCATGGCCGCCGCGCAGGCGTCCAAGCCCCTGCCGACCGTCGTCGTGCTCGCGACCGGCGGCACGATTGCCGGTGCGGCCGCCAGCGACGTGCAGGCGGGCTACACGTCGGGCCAGGTCGGCGTGGACCAGCTGCTCGCGGCCGTGCCGCAGGCCAAGAAGCTCGCGACGCTGCGGGGCGAGCAGATCGCGAACATCGGCTCGCAGGACATGAACGACGAGGTATGGCTCAAGCTGGCCCGCCGCGTCAACGAGATCGTGGCCATGCCCGACGTCGCGGGCGTCGTGATCACCCACGGCACCGACACCATCGAGGAGACCGGGTACTTCCTCAATCTGGTGGTGAAGTCCAAGAAGCCGGTGGTCCTGACGGCGGCGATGCGGCCGTCCACGGCGCTCTCGGCCGACGGCCCGCTGAACTTCTTCAATGCCGTCGCCGTGGCGGCCAACCCCCAGGCGGCAGGCCGCGGCGTCCTCGTCGTCGTCAACGACTGGATCCACGGCGCGTCCTCGCTGACGAAGGCGAGCACGACGGCGGTGCAGACGTTCCTGTCGCCGCTGCGCGGGCTGATCGGGACGGTGGCGTACGGCGAATGCGAGTTCTTCCGCGGCCCGGTCGGCCGGAATACCGTGGACAGCGAGTTCTCGCTCGAGAAGATCACGACGCTGCCGCGCGTGGACATCATCATGGCGCACGAGAACATGGACGGCGCGATGATCAACGCCGCGGTGGCGGCCGGCGCGAAGGGCATCGTCATCGCGGGGGTGGGCAACGGCAACATGACGAAGCCGGCGCTCGACGCGCTCGCGGCGGTGGCGAAGAAGGGGATTATCTGCGTCCGCTCGACCCGCGTGGCGACCGGCGAAGTTGGCCGCAACGTCGAGGTGGACGACAACGCGCTGGGCCTCGTCGCCTCGCTGGGCCTCAACCCGCAGAAGTCGCGGGTGCTGCTGCGGCTGGCGCTGGCGAACGACCACCGACCCGGCGAGGATCCAGAAGATGTTCGACGAGTACTGATGTCGCCCGTCGACCGCCTGCGCGACGCGCCCGTTGGGCATCTGGCAGTAATAACAGGTGAGAAATCGCCGGTCCCCGGTGTAGCATCGGGAAGATTGCGCCGGCCTGTGTCTGTCCTGTGATCTCCCAATCCAACGGGTACTGGGTGGTCGTTTCCGCACGGAGTGTGTCGATGCGTAGAGTGTGGCGATGGTGCAGCCGCGGTGACCGCGGCATGCGTGGTGTTCGGCGGCGCGACGTTCGCGAGCGCCCAGGCGGCCGGCGCGGCTTCCCAAGGCCAGGTGGCCGCCGCCGCGCAGCCGGCTGGCGCAACCGTGACCTGTTCGTCGAGTGCCGGCGACGTCCAGCGGCACTGCCCGGCCGAGACGTCGGCCGGCGTCGCCCTCCAGCGAGTGACCGGGACGGCCGCCTGCATCCTCGGCAAGACGTGGGGCTACGACGCCACGAGCGTGTGGGTGTCCGAGGGGTGCAGCGGCGTGTTCCAACTGGGCGTTGCGGCGCCGGCGGGTCCGGCCGAACCACCCGCGCCCGCCCAGGCTCCCGCGGCGAACCAGCCCACCAAGCAGCACGTCGAGTCGTGGGGAGACTTCGAGCCGGGTAACGGCTTCCTCGTGGGCAGGACCAGCGCGGGAGAACTGGCCATCAGCGGGTACGCGCTGCTGCGCTACCTCAACCAGTTCCCCGGCGAGCAGACCTTCACGGACCACTTGGGCAACGAGCGCACGGTCGATGGCCGAAACGACATCTATCCGCACCGGGTCATGGTGTTCTTCAAGGGCTGGCTCGCCACTCCGAAGCTGATCTACGCGATTACGTTCTGGACGGTCAATTCGACCGACCAGCGCGCGATCTTCGGCAATCTGGGCTACCAGTTCAATCGCAAGTTCAGCATCTACGGCGGCCTCAACGGGAACCCGGGCACCCGCTCGCTCCAGGGCTCGCACCCGTTCTGGCTCGGGCACGACCGCGTGATGGCCGACGAGTTCTTCAGGCCGTTCTTCGGATCCGGCGTCTGGTTCCAGGGCGAGCTCACGCCTGGGCTTCTGGTACAACGCCGTGATGACGAACAACAATAGCTCGCTCGGCGTGAAGTCGAGCCAGCTGGACCGGACCTTCACCACCGGCGCCTCGATGTGGTGGATGCCGACGACGCACGAGTTCGGCCCGCGCGGCGCGTACGGCGACTACGAGATGCACCAGAAGGTGGCGACCCGGTTCGGCTTCTCGAGCACCTACAGTCCCGAGCAGCGCTTCACGACCTCCAGCGGCGGCACCGACAACACCACGATCAGGCTGGCCGACAGCGTGAACGTGTTCGAGACGGGCGCCCTGGCGAGCGGCGTGACCGTGGAACGGGTGGATTACCGGATCCTCTCGTTCGATGCGGGGATGAAGTACAAGGGGCTCTTCCTGCAGACCGAGATCTACAACCGCTGGCTCGACAACTTCAAGGCCGACGGCGTGCTGCCGGTCGCGTCGATCCACGACACCGGCTTCTACATCCAGGCGGCGTTCTTCCCGATCCCGAAGAGTCTGGAGGTCTACGGCGCCACCTCGCAGATCTTCGGAGACAAGCAGGCCGGATTCGGCAACAGCTCGGAGTACCTGGTCGGCGCCAACCTGTACCCGTTCAACACGCGCAACCACCGGCTCAACGTCCAGGCCATCGACGTGAACCGCTCGCCTGTCAGCAGTGCGTTCGGCTACTACACGGGCGGCCTGAACGGGACGTCGTTCTCGACGGCCTTCTCGGTGTTCTTCTAGAGACGGAGGCAAGACGATGCGGATGTCGATGGGGAAGCTGGACGCTGGCGATTGGGACGGTGGCGGTCGCGGTCGCTCGCGGTGATGCCGCTGGTGGCGGCGCAGGAGGCCCAGGCAGGCGGGACGCCTGCCCGACAGGCAGCCGGCGCGACGCCTGCCTCGCAGGCCACCGCCTACACGCTGCACGACTCCCACCTGCACGTCACCAACTACATCCAGGAAGGGCCGACGCTCAGCGACATCCTGAAGGTGATGGGCGACAAGGTCGGGCGCGTGGCGGTGTTCGGCCTGCCGCTGCAGCAGATGTGGGACAAGAACAACTCGGGCGACTACGCGCCCACCTACTACCTGCAGTCGGACGCGCCGCTCTACTACTACTCGTTCACCGACGCCTGGCTGGCGATGCAGTACCAAGGGCTGACGCCGGCCGAGCAGGCGCGCTTCGATCCGATGATCATCGGGTTCAACCCGGCCGACATGTACGCGGCCGACCACATCAAGCGCGTGCTGCTGACGTTCCCGGGCGTCTTCTCGGGCATCGGCGAGTTCACCATCCACAAGGAGTTCGTCTCGTCGAAGATCGCCGGCAAAACGGCCAGCCTGCTCGACCCCGCGCTGGACCGGATCTTCGACTTCTGCGCGGAGACCGGCCTCGTGGCGATCCTGCACACCGACGTGGACGTGCCGTTCCCGAAGCCGGGGCAGGAGCCGTACATGGTCGCTGCAGATGCGCGACCTGCTGAAGCGGCACCCGGACGCGAACATCATCTGGGCCCACGCGGGCCTGGGGCGCGTGGTGCACCCGGTGAAGGACCAGCTCTCGTTCATGCTGCGCGGGCTGGCGAACCCGGCACTCAAGGGGTTCTACATCGACATTTCCTGGGACGAGATGGCGAAGTACGTCGTCTCCACGCCCGAAACCACCCAGGCCGTGGCCGACGCGATCAACCAGTACCCGGACCGCTGGCTGTTCGGCACCGACGAAGTGGCACCGACCGACCAGGGGAAGTACCTCAAGACCTACGACATCTACGCGCCGCTGTTCGCGAAGCTGACGCCCGAGGCGAGGCAGAAGGTCCTCAAGGGCAACTACGAGCGGCTGTTCGACGAGGCCCGGCGGCGGGTGCGCGCGTGGGAGAAGGCTCACGTCAAGTAGCGGACATCACGAAGGAGATCGCGTTCAATGAAGAGACGACTGTTCTCGACGGCGATCGCGCTGCGCGGCGTCGCGCTCCTGGCTGCTGCCCCGGGCTCGCGCAGCAGGCCGCGAAGCCGGCCGCAGGACGCCGAAGCCCTGGATGGACATCTACGGCTTCGCGATGCTCGACATCGGCGAGAACTTCACGACGATCCACCCGGACTGGTTCGACACGATGCGCGTGACCAAGCTGCCCGACGTTCGAGGGCGAGTTCGGCAAGGACGGCCAGGCGTTCGCCGGCGTCCGGCAGAGCCGCTTCGGCGTGAAGACCGGGACGATGACGGCGCTCGGCGAGCTGAAGACCCAGTTCGAGTTCGAGCTGTTCGGCACCGGGGTGGACTCCGGCCAGACGACGTTCCGCCTCCGCCACGCCTACGGCCAGCTGGGGAAGGTGGGCGCGGGCCAGACCTGGAGCCCGTTCATGGACCCGGACGTGTTCCCCAACTCGCTGGAGTACTGGGGGCCGACCGGGATGGTGTTCTTCCGGAACGTGCAGCTGCGCTACATGCCGATCATGGGCGACAACCAGCTGACGCTCGCGATCGAGCGGCCGGGCGCCAGCGGCGACCAGGGCGTGCTACTCGGACCGCATCGAGCTGGCGGACATCAAGGCGCGGTTCCCGCTGCCCGACTTCTCCGCGCAGTACCGCGTGACCCGCAAGTGGGGCCACGTCGCAGGCGGCCGGGCATGCTGCGCCGGATCTACTGGGACGACTTCGTCAACGACAAGTACGACCTGAGCGGCAGCGCCACGGGCTGGGGCATCAACCTCAGCTCGAACCTGAAGTTCGGGAAGGCCGACGTGCTGCGCCTGCAGCTGGTCTACGGCGAGGGCATCCAGAACTACATGAACGACTCGCCCGTGGACATCGGCATCCAGAACAACTTCTCGAACCCGGTGAAGCCGATCCTCGGCACGCCGCTGCCCCTCATCGGCACGCGTGCTGTTCCTCGACCACTCCTGGAACGACGCAGTGGAGCAGCACCGTGGGCTACTCGTACCAGTCCAACGACAACTCCGACGGCCAGGCGCCCGACGCGTTCCACGACGGGCACTACGCGCTCGGCAACCTGCTGTACAGCCCGGTGCCGAACGTGATGATGGGCGGCGAATTCCAGTGGGGCCGCCGGGTGAACAACTCCGACGGGTTCCACTCCGACGGCGTCAAGATGCAGTTCTCGTTCAAGTACAACTTCTCGCACCGCCTTGGAGGCTGAGGATGACCACACGCATTCGCATCGGGCTTCATCGCCCTCTCGGTCGCGCTGCTGTTCACGCTTGCCGGCGCCTCGTGGGCCCAGTCGCCCGCTCCGGCCGACATCCAGAAGGCGGTGGACGCCGCCTACGCGAAGTACAAGGACCTCAAGGAAGGCAAGAACGCCGACTACATCCCCGCGCTCGCCAAGGTCGATCCCGAACCTGTTCGGCATCGCGGTCGTCACCGCCGACGGCAAGGTGTACTCGGCCGGCGACCTGAAGACCGAGGTGTCGATCCAGTCGATCTCGAAGGTGTTCACCGCGGCGCAGGTCATCCAGGAGCAGGGCCTCGACTCGATCGCCAACCGCATCGGCGTGGACGCGACGGGCGCCCGGTTCAACTCGATCATCGCCATCGAAGGCGTCAAGACGGTCGTCGGCGCCGGCGCGCCGGAGATGAACCCGCTCGTCAACCCCGGCGCCATCTCGGCGACGAGCATGGTGAAGGGCGCGACGGCCGACGAGGTGTGGAAGAAGATCATCGGCATCCACAACGACATGGCCGGACGCCCGCTGACGGTGCTGCAGGACGTCTACAAGTCCGAGTCGGACACCAACCAGCGCAACCAGGCGATCGGCGCGCTGATGCTGGCCTACGGCTACATCAAGTCGAACTGGCAGCAGGCGGTGGACCTCTACACGCGCCAGTGCTCCATCGGCGTGAACACGAAGGACCTGGCGACGATGGCGGCGACGCTGGCGTTCGGCGGGAAGAACCCCGTGACCGGCAAGCAGGTCGTGGACGCCGACAAGGTCCCCGGCATCCTCGCGATCATGGCGACCGCCGGCCTCTACGACGATTCGGGGAAGTGGCTGTACCGCACCGGCCTGCCGGCCAAGAGCGGCGTGGGCGGCGGCATCATCGCCGTGTCGCCCGGCAAGTTCGGCATCGCCGTCATCGCGCCGCCGCTCGACGACGCGGGCAACAGCGTGAAGGCCCAGAAGGCGATCGCCGACATCTCGAACGCGCTGGGCGGGAACCCGTACCGGGCGAAGTAGCGCGATCAGGGGACAGGCGACGTCCGCAATCCGCCGGCATTCAGCTACACGATGTGGTGCTTGACCGCGTACTGGATCAGCTCCGCGTTCGTCTTCACGTGGAGCTGCTCCATCAGGCGGTACTTGTGGAAGGCCACCGTCCGGGGCGCGATGTTCAGGATGGCGGCCACTTCCTTCATCGAGCGGCCCTCGGCCAGCAACTGCACCACCTCGCGCTGGCGCCGCGTCAACTCCTGCCGCCCCTGCTTCTCCGGCCCGCCTTCCATCAGCGACTGCACCATCCCCTCGGTGACGAGCGGCGTGACGTAGGACCGGCGCAGCATCACCTGCTGGATCGCCGCCAGCAGCTCCGACGCCGCCGAGCGCTTCAGCAGGTAGGCGGACGCCCCGACCTGGAACGCCTGCGCCGCCAGGTCGGGGTCCTCGTTCATCGTCAGGAACACCAGCTTCACGTCCTTGTCGAACTCCCGGATGCGGCTCGCCGCCGTGAGGCCGTTCATCAGCGGCATGCTGATGTCGAGGACGACGACGTCCGGCCGCAGTTCGCGCACGGCGTTCGACCAGCGCCATCCCGTCGGTGACCTTCCCGACGATCTCGCAGGAGGGCGCCAGCAGCTTCTCGAACGCCTCGACGAGCATCGTGTGGTCGTCGGCGAGCACGACCCGTGGGCGGCTCATGGTGTCTCCGTACTGGCATGCGCGGCCGCGGCCGTCCCGTTTCCGGCATCCGGTCCGCTGCCGTCGGCGGCTTCGGGTCTTTCGCCACCGGCACGCGACCTCGACGCGCGGTGCCGCGCGCCGGCGGCCGACGTGCACCGTCATGTCGCCGCCGAGCAGCCGGAGGCGCTCGCGCATGCTGAGCAGTCCGAGTGCCGCCGCTGCCGACGCCGACTCCGGCGTCGAAGCCGCGCCCGGAGTCGGTGACGACGAGCGTCAGGCCGTGCCGTCGCCGCCCGACAGCGACGACGTGCGCGTCGGCGCTGCCGCTGTGCTTCACCACGTTCCGCAGCGATTCCTGGACGACGCGGAAGCGCACAGCGCCACGTCGTCGGGCACCGACGCGGGCACGTCGTCGTGCGCGAAGACCGTCGCGGACGCCCTGCTGCGACATCTCCCGGCAGTAGCTCTCGACCGTCGTCAGCAGGCCGAGCGTCTCGAGCTTCAGCGGCAGCAGGCGGTGCGAGATGCGGTGCACCTCGCTCGAGATCTCGTTGGTCTGGGTCCAGAGCCGGCGCGCCTGGTCGGCCCAGTCCGTCCGGCCGCCGAGCGGCCGGCCGAGCGCCATGCCTTCGAGTTCGATGGCCAGCAGCGCGAGGCGCTGCTGGAGGTCGTCGTGCAGTTCGCGCGCGACGCGCCGCCGCTCCTCTTCCTGCGCCGTGATCAGGCGCCCGCTCAGCTCGCGCAGCCGGGCCTGCGCCTCGAACCGCTCGGTCATGTCGATGCAGCCGCCGACGTAGCCCAGCACGTGCCCGGCCTCGTCGTAGCGGGGCCGGCCGTGGTTGAGGACCCAGCGGAACCGTGCCGTCCCGCCGCTGCAGCCGGAACTCGGTCGTGAACGGCTGGCCGCGCCTCGATCGCCTCCTTGCAGACGCCGGACCGCCCGGCCTGCGTCGTTCGCGTGAATCCGCTCGACCCAGCCGTCTCCCAGCTCCCGCTCGAGCGGGCGCCCCGTCCACTCAGTCCACGTGCGGTTGACGTAGGAGCACGTCCCGTCGAGGCCGGCGACCCAGACGCCGACCGGCAGGGCGTCGGCGAGGAGCCGGAAGCGCTCCTCGCTCTCGCGCAGCGCGATCTCGTGGCGCCGCTCCTCGGTCGTCTCGCGGTGCGTGACGACCACCCCGCCCTCGGGCCGCCGCAGCGGCACGACCTTCATCTGGAACCACCGCTCGACGCCGGGCGCGTCGCACCGGTACTCGATGCTCGAACGGGTTGCTTCGCGCGTCGCAGACCGCCTGGATGCCCTCCAGCGCTTCCCGCGCCCCGGCGGCGCCGTCCGCCGCGGCCCGGCGGCAGACGTCCAGGTAGTTCGCGCCCGGCGAGATGGCGGCCTCCGTCGCGCACCCCGTTCGCCCGGCCGAACGCCGTCCAGGCCTCGTTCACCGCGATGATGGTGCCCTGCCGGTCGAGCACCGTGATGTGCGCGGCCATCGACGACAGGATCGGCGCCCCTCAGTCGGTCGCTCTCGGACACGCTGGCGGCCGTCCGCTGGCGCTGCAGGGCGTTGGCGAGCACCTCGGCGAGCGTGCGCAACTGCTGCTGACGCTCGGCCGGCCACGACGTGCCTGCGTCGTGCGCGAGATGCACGCAGAGGATGCCGAGCACGTGGCCGCCGACTTCCATGGCGACCATGGCCAGCGACTGAACCCCGGCCTCCGCCAGGAGCTCGCGCGCTCGTCTGCCGAGTCGCGCGGCAGGTCGTCGAGGCTCCCGATCACCAGCGGCTGGAACGACGCCAGCTTCAGGCGCGCCGAACGGGGTCTCGGCGAGGGCGCACGCCGCCGCCAGCGCACCGTCGTCCGGGTTCCGCTGCCGGCGCTGCGCCGGCAGGCAGCCGGGCTGCGACGCGGCATCGAGCGATCGCAGCGGCGTCCACGCCGAAGTACTGGCGGATCCGTTCGAGGACCGACTGGATGGTCCCGTCGAGGCTTCGCAGCGACACGGCGTTCAGGGCCGTCGAGATGTCGGACAGCAGCGTGCCGAAGCCGAGGCGGCCGTCCAGGCTCCGCTGGAGCGCCGCTCCGCTTGCGGCGCTGGGCCACCAGCGCGACGATCAGGGCGTCTGCGCCACGAGCAACGACCCGACGGCGACGATCCAGTCGCGGTGAATCGTCCAGCCGTCCTGGCGGAACAGGACCTCCGCGCCCTTGGGCAGCGCGCTCTCCGCGGACGGCGAATCGGTCGCAACTCCCGCCAGTCGAAGACGAGCCGAGAGGGCGTGACCTCGGGCTTGACCGCGGAGACTGCTTCCCCGGAGAGCAGCCGGGCCGCCATCCTCCCGAGCGCCTTTCCGTGAGCGTCGAGGTCGAAGACCGGCCCGCCGACCACGCCGTGGCCCAGATAGCTGGCCGCCGGGCCGTAGACCGGCACGATCGTCACACGCCGGATCATCTCCAGCACGTCGCGAGGCACGTACACCGCCCCGTCGCGGTCCCTCGTCATCGACAGGTAGAGGACCAGCGCTGTCGTCAGGGAGCGTCGCCAGTTCGCCCAGCAGTCTCGGGCAGCGTGTTCTCGGTCAGGTACCGGATGGCGACCCGGCTCTCGAGCTGCGGGGCGACCCTTCGGAACGACGCCTGCCATCCCGCGGTCGAACTCCGACGTTCCACCGACAAGGGCGATGCGGCGCACACGGGGGTGCAGCGCGAGGATCACGTCGGTGGACTGGAGAAAGACCGAACGGAAGCTGACCCCGGTGGTCGCCTGCGACGCGTCCAGCGCCGCGGCCATCTCCTCGTCCAGGAAGCCGTAGAGCACGGTCGCCGCGTCGAACAGCCGGCTTCGATAGCGAATCGCGAACTCGGCCGCCGGGGCGCCGAGGGCGACCACGACGCCTGGCTGCTGACCCGCGTAACGCTGGGCCAAGAGGGCCAGCAGCCGCTGATCATCTCCGGGGAACCGGCTGCGTTCCAACGACTCGGTGTAGACAATGACCGGCCCGGACGGCGCGCGGCTGACGGCGTTCGACACCTCGCGGGCGAGGAGCGCGAGCCCGGGCATCTGCAGCGATTCGGACGACAGGATGAGGACGCTCTTGGGCGCCGCGGCCGCCGCGCCGCCCGACGCCAACAGCAGCAGGCAGGCGAGCGCGAGCCCCGCCCGCCATCCGCGGCCCGGAGCAGTACCGGCGCGCGAGCGCGATCGGATCGTGTGTCTGGCGCGCAGCATGGCAGTGCTCACGGCCGCGGCGTTGGCCGATTGGCGATTGCGTCAGTATACTCGGACGGGTCATCGTAGCCCGACTGAGGCTGTCGAGGTACTGGCAGAAGTGACAGTCCGCGGCGATCTGATTGCGCGGCGCCACCCCATCCGAGTCCTGTGCTTGGCGGAGGCGGAGGGTTACGGCCTGTCCACGCCCTTGAGCCGGGCGCGCCAGCGGTCGGCAGCCACAGTGAGCCCTGCGGCCTGGAGCTGGCGAACCAGCATCGCGGCCGCCTCACGGAAATGCGCTACGGTCGCGTCGTCCACGTTGAGCGCCAGCTTCCCATCTGGTCGCGCTTGATTTCCAGGCCGACCACGAAGAACAACACGACCATGAGCAGGTCGTTGATCCAGTGCTGGACCGAGAGCGCGGACTTCGCGTCGCCCCACGTCAAGCCAACCTTCGTGGACAACAAGCCGAAGTAGATCTCGGCCCACCGGGAGTTGGCGAGCACGAGAGCCGCGACCGTGGCCGCCAGGAGCAGCGCCCTGCCGAACGACTGCGAGTGGACGACGCGCGCGAAGATGCCCTGAGTGGATGGCTACGACCGCGCGGCTGCGTTCATGCGTCGATTATCGCCCAAGGAACACGTCGACGGCATCGGCTACCGACGTGAATCGGTTGACGCCGCCAAGCCTGTCGTCCACGCCCTCGCGGCGAAGCCTGTCGCGCACCGAGGCGCGCGCTTCCACCACCTGGACGCGAATCCCGGCCGCGCCTAGCTCATCGGCGAGAGCGGCAAGGGTGTGGGCGGCTCTGCATGTCCACCCCCGGGGCGGCCGAAAGGTCGATCACCACGAGTGCAGGTGGAGGCTCTGCTTCCCTCGCCCGATCCCGAATCACGTCACATACGTGATCCACATTGAAATAGATCACCGCCGACTCCGGCCGGAACGATCAGGACGCCTGGGACGAGTCTCGTTGTCGGGGTGGCGCTCGCGGTCCGAGAACCGGCGCGTGCCAGGAATCCGACCGAGCACCGCGACGTGCGGCCTGCGAGGCGCGTCGGACCAGCTGCACCAGCGAGATGGCCGCGCCGATCATCACGCCGCGCAGCAGCCCTGACCCGAGCACGCCGAGGAGCGCCGCCACGGCCACGACGAACTCCGGGCGATCGTTGCGCCACATGTGGCCTGAGCGCCGACGATCTTGAACAGGCCGGCCACCGCCACCAGAACGACCGCGGCGAGCACCGGCTGCGGCAGGGCGCGCAGCAAGTGCGAGAAGAACAGGACCACGATCAGCACGAGCCCGGCCGCGATGGCGCCGGAAAGCGGGGTTCGCGCCCCGCCGCCCTCGTTCACGAGCGATTGCGACATGCCGCCGCTGACCGGCAAACCGCGGCCGAGCGCCGGCCGCCAGGTTCGCGGCGGCGAGGGCGAGGAACTCCTGGTTGGCGTCGAGCCGGCCGCCGTGCTTGGCGGCGAACATGCGCCCGATCGCCGCCGTCTCCACGGCCCCGAGCAGGAAGCACGCGAAGGCGAGCGGCAGCAGTTCGTTCAGTCCGCCCAGCCCGAGCGCCGGAAGGCCGACGGCCGGGAGGCCCCTGCGGCACGTCGCCCGAGCAGCTTCACGCCTCGGGCCTCCAGCCCCAGCGCGGTCGCCGCGACGATGCCGCCGACCGACGACGAACAGCGCGACCGGCTTGTTCTTCAGAAACAGCTTCCCGAGCATCAGCACCGCCAGCGCGGTGCCGCCGACGGCGAGAGCCGCCGGGTTGGTTTCGTGCAGGTGGCGGAGGAAGAAGCCGCTGTTCTCCCAGAAGTCGCCGTGCTCGCCGTGGAAGCCGAAAAGCTTCGGCAGCTGCGTGCTCGCGAGGAACAGCGCGACGCCGCACTTGAACCCCACCATCACGCTTTCCGAGATGAAATTCACCATCGCTGCCGGCCCGCACCAGCCAGGCGATGAACGCGATGAGCGCGACCAGCAGCGCGGTGCCCGCGGCGAGCGCGCCGAAGCGCGTCGCGTCGCCGCCCGCGATGCTCGCCGAGCGAGGCGCCGACCAGCAGCGAGATGGCCGACGTCACCGTGATCGCGGTATGGCGCGAACTGCAGAACAGCCAGAAGACCAGCCCGCCGAACAGGCAGGCGTAGAGGCCGGCCTCGGGCGGCAGGTTGGCGAGCGAGGCGTCGCCCAGCGCCGCCGGCAGCAGGTACGCCGCCAGGGTCAGGCCCGCCAGCGCGTCGCCCGCGAGCCACTGGCGCCGGTACCGAGCGCAGCCAGCGCCACGCGGGCACAGCCGCGCGCACGCGCACCCCAAAACCGCGCGGGGCCGGGACGTCGGGGGACGAAGTCGCGGCGATCACTGCCGGATGATACCTCCGACCTGGCCCCGGCGGGGCCGGGATCCGGGTCGGCGACGCTCCTCCTGGCCTGTCATTTGTACCAGTCACCCGGCTGCCGCCTGTCGAGTGTCGTGCGCCAGCGAGCAGCCTCGTCGGCAAGGCCGGCCGCCTGCAGTTGACGAACGAGCCTCGCGCACGCCTCTTGGTAATGGGCCGCGACCAACGGGTGGTTCATGTTGAAGGCCGGCCTGCCGTTCTCCACCAGGATCGCCGCCGGCGATGGGGCCAGGAATCGATAGGCTTGGTCCAGCGCCTGCCAGGTCGGCTCGTGACTCGGGTTCAGCAGGACGGCGACCATGAGCGTCACGGCGGCCTCGTCCATCTGCGCCTGCGCCGCCTGCCCGCGTCCCGTCGCCTGTTCCGACGCGGCCAAGGCTCCCTCCGCGACGCCCAGCCCGTACTGCGCCTCGTGACTGTCCGGCTGAACGCGCTGCAGGTACCTCAGCGTGGCGACGGCCTTCGCTGGCTCGCCGTCGGCAAGGTAGGCGGCTCCGAGGTTGCGATAGATGCTGCCGGTCACGACGTCGCGGACATCGCCGGGACGTGCTCCCCGGGCGATTCTGCCCTCGCGCCCCTGCCGGTTGATCTCCTGGTCGATCGCCTCGGCGCGCTTCAGCGAGTCCACCGCGCTCCGCGACGCCGCCCTGGCGTTCAGGTCGTCGCCCGCGGCCGCCAGGCGTTGGGCGTTGACCAGGTGATAGCGGCCGATGTCCTCGTAGAGAGCGGCAGGCGTGTGGTAGAGGGGCAGCGGGGCGTCTTGAACGATGCGGAGTCCGCGCGCCGCGATGGCCAGCGCGTCTTCGGCCCTGGCGCCAGACGGATCCGAGTCCATGACGAGCGACGCCTGGGCCCTGATGACCTTGATGCTGTCCGGCGCGGCAATCGCCGACGACTCCCAAAGGCGCGCTGCGGTCGTCCAATCCTCGTTGCGCGCGATTGTCCGCACCGTCAGCGCGGCGATCATCGCCAGGGCGACGACGGCACACGCGGCGCCAAGGCGAGGCTTGGCATTCGCCTGCAGCGCACCCTGCATCCAGCCGACCACGCGGGCGAGCACCAAGGCCGCCGCGGCCGTCAGGCCCGCCAGAGGCAGATACATCAACCTCTCGGCCATGATCGTTCCGATCGGGAACAGGAGGTTGGACGTCGGCAGCCACGTCGCTACGGCGAATCCGAGGAAGAAGAAGAGTGGCCGGTCGCGGCGCCAGGCGAATGCCGTCAGCACGGTGAGCGCGAGGACCGCGGTCAGCGCCATCCACGCATGCGGGTCCTGGCCCGACGTGAACGTCCAGCCAAACGCCGTGACGGCGTTGTAGGAGTAGTCGCAGGATAGTCGTGCGGGCCACGCCACCAAGGCGAGGTAGTAACCGGCGACCTTCACCGCCGTCATGATGCCCGTCCAGGCGGGGGCGACGGCGATCGGATTGTCCGAGCCGAACTCTCCCACGAGTGGCGAGTGCCGGAACATCATCCAGCGGACCGTCAGCAGCGCGGCCATGCCGGGCGCGAGCGCGAGGTACGGGTAGATGCGGCGGCCCGGCTGCCTCGCGGCGGACGAACGGTCTGGCGGAGAGTCGGGCGGGAACGCGACGTCATACAGCAGGAGCACCCCGGGCAGCACCACCGCATTCTCCTTGCAGAAGACGCCGGCGAGATACGTCAACGCCAGTGCCGACAGCCAGCAGGCCGCACGCGGGCCGTTCGACTGCCGATAGCGGGCGAAGATCCACAGGCCGCCCAGCACGGAAAACCCCGCGAGCAGGTCGGCCCTGCCCACCACGTTGGTGACGGCCTCCACCGTCAGCGGGTGGCAGGCGAACAGGGCAGCCGCGAACAAGGCGACACCGCGTCTCCTGGTGGCGGCGCGGACCATCGACCAGGTCAGCAGCACGTTGGCGAAGTGAAGCAGCAGGTTGACGGCGTGATAGCCGAAGGGCCGGGGACCATTGCCGAGGAGGCTGTAGTTGACCCAGTAGCTGAGGGTGGTCAGCGGACGGAACAGCCGGCTCTCGAGAAATGGCCACCAGTAGTGGCGCGTGAAGATCCTCGTGGATCGCCTGCCAGTCGGCAGACCGCAGCCGGGTGTCCTTCAGGATAATGGTCTCGCTGTCGAGCAGCAGTCCGGCGCGGAAGCTGTTCCAGTACGCGGCCAGGCAGACGACCGCCAGGACGGCAGCCGGCAGGAGGAAACGCCGCCACCGTTCGGCCGTTCCCTGTCCCCGCGGCTGCCGCTCCACGGGCTGTCCGCTTCCTGACCTCGCCGCACCGTCTCGTCGTCGCGCCACTGTGAAGAAGACCTCCGACTGGCCTGCATCGTATCAAAATCCCCACGCGCCGTTGCCGCGACGACACCCGATCCGCTACCCTCGGATCATGGCCACTCAGACCCATCCCGCTCTCCCGCTGGTGCTCGACGGCTTGATGAGCCGCTACCGGCAGCACGTGCCAGATGTCGGCGCGATCGTCGATTCAATGGTGCGCCACGGTCTCATCGCGCGGCCGTCGGACATCGAGAACGACCACATCGCGTTCCGGACGCTCGGGGTGCCTCACCTGGGCATCGCGTCGCTCGAGCGGGTGTTCCTCCACTACGGCTACGTGCGGCGCGACCGCTACGACTTCCCGGCCAAGAAGGTCAGCGCGCACTGGTATGCACCGCCGGCCCCCGCGTTCCCCCGGATCTTCATCAGCGAGTTGCGGGTGCACGAACTGTCGGAGGAGGCCGGCCGCATCATCCACGCCTACACCGACGGGGTGACCGCCGACCCGGTGGACGCGCTGGACCTCGATTCGCGCCGGCGAGGTCGTCGCGTTCCTTCACGCGCCGCTCTGGCGCACTCCGACGTGGGCCGACTACCAGCGCCTCCAGCAGGAGAGCGAGTTCGCCGCCTGGGTCATCTACAATCGCTACTACCTCAATCACTTCACGGTCTCGATCCACAACCTGCCCGATGGCTGGAACACGCTCGATGCGTTCAACCGCTTCCTCGAATCGAATGGCTTCACGCTGAACGATTCGGGCGGGAAGGCCAAGTTGAGCGCCGACGGCAAGTTGCTCCAGAGCAGCACCGTGGCGGCGATGGTCGACGCGTCGTTCGACGATGGCCACGGCGGAGCGGAGGTGCACCGGATTCCCGGCTCGTACGTCGAGTTCGCCGAGCGGCGGGTGCTGGACGAGTTCGCCCACTTGCCGGCTTGTGAAATCCGCCGCGAACATCGACGCGAAGGTTTCGAGGCCGCGAGTGCCGACAAGATCTTCGAGAGCACCTACACGGCGCAGGTGAACCGGCGGACACAGTAGTCGGAGGGAAGATTGTTGTCAGCGCCGGCGTGAGGCGGCAGGCACGGCCCGGGCCCGCCCTCGGCCTCCTGTTCGTCTTCGAGCCGAACCGTCTTCGGTCAGTTCCGACTACAATGCCCCCGTGAAGAAACCGCAGCCGCGCGACGCGTTCGTTTCGCCACGTTTTTCGCAGCCGCCGACCTTCATGCGGCTGCCGTACCGCACCGACCTGCAGGGGGTGGACGTGGCCCTGGTTGGCGTGCCGTTCGACAGCGGCACGTCTTACCGCCCGGGCACGCGCCTCGGGCCCCGCGAGGTGCGGGCGCAGTCGTCGCTGATTCGGCCGTTCAGCCATTTCCAGCAGGTCGCGCCGTTCGACCGGCTCACGGTCGTCGATGCCGGGGACATCGACGCCTCGCCGGTGAGCGTGGAGTTGGCGCACGAGTCGATCGAGGCTCACGTTGCGGCGACTCTCGTCGTTGGGTGTGATGCCGCTCTCCGTCGGCGGCGATCACAGCATCTCGCTGCCCATCCTGAGGGCGTTGTCGCGGCGGCACGGGCCGCTCGGCCTCGTGCAGTTCGACTCGCACATCGACACGTGGGACGGCGACTTCGGGTCGAAGCTGTTCCACGGATCGCCGTTCTATTACGCCGTGCAGGAGGGCGTTGTCGATCCGCGCCGCTTCGTCCAGGTCGGCATACGGGGACCGATGTACGGGACGGGCGACTTCGCCTTTCACCGGGAACACGGGATCACGGTGTTCGATATCGACGAGGTGTATCGGCTCGGGCTCGACGGCGTGCTCGCCCGCATCCGAACGGTGGTGGGGTCGGGCCCCGTCTACGTCACCTTCGATATCGACGCGGTCGACCCGGCGTTCGCGCCGGGCACCGGTACCCCGGAGGTCGGCGGCCTGACCAGCCGCGAGGCGCAGGTCCTCGTTCGTGGTCTCGCCGGCCTCGCCATCGTCGGCGGGGACGTCGTCGAGGTGTCCCCGCCGTTCGACGGCCCCGGACAAATCACCTCTTTGCTCGCGGCGAACCTGCTGTTCGAGATGCTGTGCGTGGTCGCACGAGGAGTCGCGCGCGAGTGACGAGAGGCGCGCGCTCGCGCTCGTGGTGACGCTCGTCGCGGCCGCCGTGGCCGCCTCGCTGGCGTGGCGCATGGCGCACCCGCCTGCGGCCGGACCCTTGCCGGTCCTCAGGTGCCGCGTGGCGATCGAGGATCCCGCCAGCGGCCTGGCCTCCGTCCGCCTGGACCTGGACGACGAGGCGCTGCGCGGTCGCGAACAGCTGGTCCTGGCGTTCATCGACGATTACGGTCCCGCGCCGATGGTGCGGGCCTTCACGGCGCAGCTGGACGGAAAGGCCGTGGCGACCGCGTCGAGGCACGTGCCGGCCGCGATGCGAGGGGACCTGGGGCCCGCGCGGGAACACGTCCTGGTCTACGTCGTGCCGATCGCGCGCGGTGCACGGACGCTCACCATTTCCTACACCATCGACCCGACCTTCTTCCCGCCTGGCGCGAACACGCAGGATCGCGCCGAGGCGAGGAGCCGAATCTCGCCGGACCTCGCCGTGATCCGCTCGACGAGCCTGTTTCCACGCATCGACGTTCCGGGCGGCGGCGCCGCTCTGGGCGTCGAGTTCGAACTGCCCCCGGGGTGGGCCGCCGTGACACCGTGGCCCTCCGTCGACGGCCGCGTCGAGGTCCCGGCGGATGTCGCGTCACCCGTGGAGTACTTCGCGTTCGGTCCCTTCGAGACGCGGACGCTGGTCGTGGGAGATTCGGAGGTCCGGGTGGCCACACCGCCGGTGGCGGCGACGCTGGACGTCCCGGTGGAGGCGATCATCGAGCGGGAGATGGCGCTGCTGAACGCGCCGTTCAAGCGCCCCGGTCCGTTCCTCGCGACGCTCGTCCCCGACGCTTTCATGCACGGCGGCGCCGCCGGCGACCGCACGATCGTGCAGTCATCGTCGGCCACCGTGCTCGCGCACGAGGTCTTCCACTGGTGGAACGACGGGTCGTTGACCGCGCGCGATGCCAGCTGGTTCCGCGAAGGGCTCACGCAGTACCTACGGGATCCGCGTGGCGCGCGAAGTCGGGGCGCTGACCGCCGACGCGGAGGCCGCCTGCCTGGCCGACCTGGAGGCGGAGATGAGACGGATCGAGCAGGGCGGCGCGCGCAGCCTGAAAGACGCGTCGCTCGATTCGGGAGCGACGCGCCTGGTCTACAGCAAGGGGGCGCTGTTCTGGATGCTGCTCGACCGGCGCCTCCGGGGGGCGGGGCATTACCTCGAAGACGCGGTCCGCCGGGTGGTGACGAGCCAGCGGGAAGGCTTGACGACGGACGAACTGCGAACGCTCTTCTCGAGCGTCTACGCCGGCGAAGTCGACGGCGAGTTCGATCGCTACGTGCTCGGTGCGAACCCTCTGCCCGATCTGGGCCTCCCGCCCGCCACCGGCCGGACCGGCTGCGCCAGGCAGTGAGGGCGAGAGCGCGGCGGCGAAGGTGGTAACCGGCCAGCCGTCCCTTCTCCCATCCGCCGCCCGCCCTCGCTCACGCTTGACAGTGCCGAACGCACCCGGCCGGCGCCGGGCACTCGGGTTGGTGCTGGCGGGTCCTGTCCGGCCAGCCGTCACGTTGGCGCCCGTCGGGCGTCTGCGACGAGCGGGCGAAGCTCGCGACCGCTTCGCGCTTGGTCTCGCCGCCGACTCCCGCTCGCGCCTGCCGTTTGCCTTGGCGGCTCACGATTCGCGCTGGGCGCCGACGCCCATCGCTCGGCCGGGCGCCGAGACGGCCCGCGCGGTCGCCAAGTGCCGCCTGGCCGGCCACCCGCCCCTTGCCACACCCGGCGATTCGATACTTTCCCGACCAACTCGAGTGCCCGCTGCCCGGAGCCGTCGCGCGACGTTGAGAATCCGGCCTGCGGAGCCGGTGAGTGAGGCGAGGCACCCGCAGGCCGGCCACGTCGCCGGTGCGCGAGACGCCCCTCCTACCGTTCCACCGTCATCGCCATCACCTTGACCCGCTCGTTCACCGGCAGCGTCACCGAGGTCGCGCCGGCGGGGATGTCGATCGTGTAGGCGAAGAGGTACGAATAGGAGTACGGCTCGTTCGCGCCGTCGGTACCGTGGCGGTGCGATGAGAACCAGGCCACGGGCGCCGGCTTCAGGAAGGCGCGCACGAGGGTGCCGGTGAACTCGGTGACCGTGCGCATCCGCTGCGGGGCGCCGGGCGGCGGAGCCGGCTGTCCGGCGCGCGGAGGCGCCGGTTCTTCTCTCGTCCGCCAGACGCGGTTGTCCCACTGGCCGATGTAACCGCCCCAGTCCTGGATCGTCAGTTCGGGCGACACGTTGCCGACCTTGAATGTGGCGCGCTGGTCGCCTTCCGACGCCGCGGCCAGCAGGTGCAGCCGCGTGAACCCGCCGGGTGGCAGCGCGATCGTCTGACCGCGCGCGACCATCGCGTTGCGCCCGGAGGCCGGTCCGAGGGTGAAGGCGACCGCGCCGAACGGGATCGACGCCGGCAGCATTTCCGCCGCCAGGCTCCGGCCGCCCGAGTCGAAGCGCCCGCCCGACACCGAGCCATCGGCGCTGGCGACCGCGTGGTCGAACGGCAGCGTCACGGCCTGCCAGTCCGGCTTTGCGGCCCTCGCGGGCGGAGTCCCCAGCTTCACGGCGAAGGTGCGCACCTGGAACGGCGTGAAGTCCACCACGAGTTCCCCCTTGGTGAGCGAAAGGTCGCCCAGCGGGCTCTCGACGCCGTTCACCTCGCGCGCGCCGGCCAGCGCGGCGCCGAACGAGAAGCGGACCCCCTTGACCGGCTTCCCGTCGAGTTCGACCGTGCGCACGATCACCTCGTCCGACTGCTCGGCCTTCTTGACGGCGAGCACGCGGATGCGCGGGTTGCTGACGCCGAGCAGGCTGAACGTCTTGCCGAGCGTGCCGGCGTGCCGGGTCGCGACGAACGGCGCCAGCGGGGTATCGAGGCGATGCCCCTGCCAGTCGGTCTGTCCCTGCCGCCAGTCGCCGGCGTGGCCGGCCACGCCGTAGATGAACTCGTGGTGGCCGATGTCCTGGCTGCCCTGGTCCTCGTAGCCGCCGCGCACACCCGGTGTCCGGATGAGCGTCAGTCGGAGCGTGTTGTCGTTGGGCTTGTCCGAGCCGATCTTCGAACCGGGCAACAGCGTCACGCCGAACGCGCCGGTCTTGTCCGTCAGGTCGAACCACTGGTGCGTCGCGACCTCGAACTGCCGCTCGTGGTTGGTGGGGCGCTCGATTGTGCCGATGTCCCAGTTGTAGGTGGCGTTCGCGTTGGAAGCGGTGAGCGGGAAGACGGCCTTCACGTGCGCCTCCTTCGTCGCCCAGTCGATGGCGTTCGCCACCTCCACGCGGTGGCCGGCGTCCCCGGCCGCGAGCCGCACGGTTTGCACGAAGGTCGAGCCCTCGGTCTCGCGCGTGACCTCGATCGCGACGCGGGCGGGGCCCCGCTCGGTGATGCGCGTCTTGACGGCGCCGCCGACGTACGCGCGCGCGGGCCGCGACTGGTCCTCCCAGTCCATGTTCCACGCCGGCCAGTTCCGCGGGTTGTCGGTCTTGATCTCGAGGCGGGCCGGCGCGGCCAGCAGGTCCTTCTTGAGCTGCTTGTCGAAGATGCTGCCGATGTCGCCGTTCCGGTCGATGGTCACCTTGTACCGCCCGTTCTCGAGCGTCGTCTCGGTCACCGAGAGCACCTCCGCGGCCTTCTGGGCCGGCTTCCGCGGCTGCGCGGCGGCCTTCGCCGCACCAGACGCGGCAGGACCTGGGCCAGACTCGCCCTCGACGCCCTGGACGTCGAACACGGCGAAGCCGACCGGCGGCACCCTCGCGAGGAAGAGCACGGTGTTCGATGCGGTGAGCTGCGCCGGCACTTCCTGGCCATCCGGCCCGATCACGCGCACACCCGCCGGCACCCGGTTCCCGAGCGTGACCGTCGCTTCCACCACGTCCTCGCGCGCGACGTTGAGCGTGTTGAGGACCACCACTGGCATCCCGGTCGTGCGGGTATCGAGCACCGACGCGACCGCGTCGGTGGCGTCCGCCAGGACGCCCTTGAACTGGTTCAGGGCCAGCAACTGGTCGTTCCAGGCATACTCGTAGGCCTTCGGAATGCTCGTCCCCGGGATGATGTCGTGGAACTGCGCGCCCGTGACGAGCGTCCACGCGGCGTTCAACCGCTCCTGCGGATACGAGCGCCCGCCGAGCCAGGCGGCGGCGACCGAGGCCTTTTCGGCCGCGTCGGCCGCCACCTCGTTCGCGCGGTTCCAGCGCTTGACGTACGCCTGCGACGTGATCGATCCCGCCGAGTGGTTGATCAACTCGAGGTCGCCCTTGTAGTGTGGCAGCCGCGCCCACTGGTCAGGCTTGATTTGCAGGAACATCTGCTCCGCGGTGCCCTGGACGAGGCGCACCGGGCCGTCGCCCACCTGCACCTCCTTCGGTTCGGCGCCCGCCTGCGCGGCGGCACCCGCCCCGCGGCCGGCGAACGGGTTGGGGAGCGCGATGCGGCCCTTGGTGAGCAGCGCTTCCATCAGGCGCACCGACGCCTCGGTGGGCGAGCCGCCGGTGTCGCCGGTGCCGTAGTACATGTAGTCGGTGAAGAGGCCCGTGACCTGGCCGTTGAGCGCGATCCGGGCCGGCCAGTCGACGAGCGCTGACGGTGCGCGCTGGCCGGCCACGGCAGCCGGCGGCGGGGGCGGCGTCCGGGTCAAGTCGTAGGTCACCGACTGGCTGTAGCTCCCGGGGTTGAGCGCCGCGATGATGCTCGCGCCATCCGGGCCTTCCCAGACGCCGACGTTGAACGGGATGCCATCGGGCGTCTTCTCGGGCGAGTCGGGGCCGCCGACCTTCGCGGCTGGCTGCCACGACGCCGAGAGCTTCTGCGTCGAGAAATACTTGATGCCGGTGTGGTTCAGGATGCTCGGCAGCGAGGCGGGGAAACCGAAGCAGTCGGGCAGCATGTACTCGGCGCTCGTCTTGCCGAATTCCCGCTTGAAATACTGCGTGCCGTACAGCACCTGCCGGATGATCGATTCGGCCGAGGGCGAGTTGACGTCGTTCTCCTCCATCGACGAGCCGGAGGGGAACCACCAGCCGGCGGCGACGGCCTGCTTCACCTTCTCGTAGTCGGCCGGGTAGTACTCCTTGATCATCCGATACCGGTTGGCGCCGCTGAAGTTGAAGACGTAGTGCGGGTACTTCTCGTGCAGCAGGAAGTTGTCCCGGATGGTCTTCGGCAGGTACTCGCGGATGGTCGTCGGGTAATCCCAGCGCCACTCGGTGTCGAGGTGGGCGTAGGGAACGACGAAGAGCGTGGCGCCCCTGGTGATGTCGATCGGCGTGTCGGCGGGGTGCGCAGGCGTCTGGATCTTCTGCGCCTGGGATGGCTGGGCGGGCGGCTGCTGTCCTTCGACTGCGGCCAGCATCGCCACCAGCCCCGCAGCCACGACCACCAGCCCGGATCGTCCACGGCGAATCATCTGGATCTCCTGTCGTTGTACCAACTGAACCAGTTCAGTGTCTGCCCCCCCCGGACACGCCCCGCTCCAGCGTCGCGCACACGGCGGCTGGGTCCGCGGCCTCGTCCAGTTCGTTCCTGAACTCCTCGTGCATCAGCGTCCGCGCCAGTGCCGCGAACACCCGCAGGTGCTCGGTCGCCGGGTCCGATTGCCGGCTCGCGAGCAGCAGGACCGTGCGAACCGGCTGCTCGTCCGAAGCACTCCAGGCGACGGGCCTGCGGAGCCGGACGACCGCCAGGGAATTCGAGCCCACCGTGTCGGTCTTGCAATGGGGGACCGCGACGCCGTGTCCGACGTTTGTCGGGTACGTCGCCTCGCGCCGCCACACCGCGTCCTCGACGTCACGGGGCCGGTCGGTTCGGCCGGCCGCGTACAGCAGGTCCACGGCCGCCTTGATGGCCTCTTGCTGGCTGCGGGCCTCGACGTCGAGCGCGACCAGGTCGGGCTCGATGAGCGGCTGGGCGCGCCAGTGGCCCCGCTCGTCCAGCCGCCGCTCCACCTCGTCGGCGGTCGCGGCCTTCAGGGCATCTCCCAGCAAGGCCCGGCACTTTTCGGCCGAGAGGCTGCCGAGCAGCGCCTTGGTCGCGGCCACCTCTCCCACCGTCATGCTGATTTCGTCGAGCCGGAGGCCGACCAGCAGCGGCAGGAAGCGTGCCTGGCCGCCGAGCTCTCCGCACAGCCCTATCCAGCGTCCGTGTTCGCGGGCCTGGCTGACGATGCTGTCCAGCACCCGCAGGAACGACGGTTCGAAGGGGCGCGCGATCCCCGCCACCCGGGGATTGGTGCGATCGGCCGCCAGGAGGTACTGGAGCAGGTCGTTGGTCCCGATGCTGAAGAAGTCGAGCGCCCGGCTGAGTTCGGCCATCATGAACGCCGCCGCGGGCACTTCGATCATGGCGCCCAGCGGCATCCGTGGATCGAACGCAATGGCGTCCGCCTGCAGCCTGGCCTGCTCGTCGGCGATGACGTCCCGGACCCACCTCACGTCGTCGATCGACGCGACCATCGGGATCATCACGCGCAGCGGCCCGTGGGCCGACGCGCGGACGAGGGCCCGAACCTGGGTGCGGAACAGGCTGTCGAACTCCCGGTAGATCCGGACCGCGCGGTAGCCGAGGAACGGATTGTCCTCGCGCGGCAGGGACAGGTAGGGCAGCGGCTTGTCGCCGCCGACGTCGAGCGTGCGGACGATGACGGGGCGGCCGCCGCACGCTGCCAGCGCGCGCCGGTACTCGTCGAACTGCTCGTCCTCGCCCGGCGGTTCCTTTCGCGCCAGGAACAGCATCTCGGTCCGGAACAGCCCGACTCCCTCGGCGCCCTGGGCCACGGCGTCGACGGCCTCGTCTCGCGGATCCGACGTTCGCGGCCACTTCCAGCCGGACGCCGTCCTCGGTGGCGGCCGGCCGCTCCGCGAAACGCCGCACACGCTCGCGTCTCCGCTCGAGGCGCCGGCGTTCCATGTCGTAGTAGCGCCGGGCGGCGTCGGTCAGGCCGCTGACCAGCACGCCCAAATCGGCGTCCGCCACTACCTCCTGCCCCTCGAGCGCGGCGGCATCGAGCCCGGCCACCCCAACGACCGCCGGGACGCCGTGCGAGCGGGCGAGGATCACGGTGTGAGAGGTGGTGCCGCCGTGCGCCAGGACGATTCCTCGCAGCCAGCGGCGATCGAGGGCCAGGAACTGGCCGGGGGTCATGGTGTCGGCCAGGCACACCGAGTCGACGGCCAGGCGGGTCCGCGGTTCGCCGAGCGCCGGCCCGTAAACTTCCGCGAGGAGGTCCCGGCAGACGTCGCGGATGTCCAGCACCCGCTCCCGCAGCAGGGCGCTCTCGCTTCCCGCCAGCATGTCGCTGAAACGGGCCTCGGCGTCCACGATGGCGCCTGCGGCAGTGCGCCCGGGTGTTCGCAGGGCGAGGAAGATTGCCTGGCTGAACTCCGGGTCGCGCGCCACCGAGTGGTGCGCGCGCAGCACGTCGGTCTCCACGCCGCCATCGCCCGTCGACACCCGGTCCTCGTAACGCTGGAGCATGCGGCCCAGCGCCTCCTCGACCAGGCGCGCTTCGGCGCCAGCGTCCGCGGCTCCATCTCTCGCGATCGCGGCCGGCAGGGTGAAGCCCTCGACCGCTACGGCCCGGCCGATGCCGATCCCGCCGCGCCGCCGCGATGCCGGGCGTGACCACGGCACCCGCCTGCTGCAGCACCCGGGGCAGCGCGATATCGCCAGCCGCCCGCTCCACCGCGGGCGGCGCGTCGTCGTCGACGTGCGGCAGCTTCCGCTCGATGAAGACGCGGAGCGACTGGATCGCCCAGGCGGCATCGCGGCCCGAGGTCGAGAGGCCGCACGGGTCTCCCTCGCGGATGTCGAGGCCGACAATACCGAGCACGCTCTTGGCGTTGGCCGACTCGCCGGTGCGTTCGTTGACGATCGACACGTCGCAGGCGAAGCGGCGCGCGACGTGCTCGAGGGCGCTCGCCGGCCGCACGTGCATGCCGCAGGAGAGCGGGCAGGTGAACTGGTACTGGTTGGGCATCGGTGTGACGCTACAGTTTCCCGAAGACCCCCTCCGGCTGCTTGATCACCTGCTGTACCGGGACTTCCACCTTGCGGATGCGCTCGAACCGCTCCGGGCGTTCGAGGGCGATGTCGGCGGCGATGATCGCGACGTCCGCCGCGTCGATCTCGGCCTGCGTCAACTCGTTTTCCACGCCCATCGCACCCTGCGTTTCGACCTTGATCGAGTGGCCGAGCTTCCTGGCCGTCTTCTCCAGTTGCTCAGCGGCCATGTAGGTGTGCGCGATGCCGGTCGGGCAGGCAGTGACGGCGACGATGTTCATAGGTCCCCAAGCTTATAGCGGATCACCGAACTACGATGCGCATAGCTCATAGCGGAGAGCGCTCCGTCAACCTTTTCAGGCCGTTGATGGCCAGTGCCGTGACGACGCTCCCGGCGACGATGGCGACGACGTACATCAGCCGCTGGTCGACGACGGGCAGCACGATGGGCCCGCCGTGCGGGGCATGATTGCCCACCCCGCCCAGCATCGCAACCGAGGCCGCGACCATCGAGCCCAGCATGATGGAGGGGATGACGCGGACCGGGTCGCCGGCCGCGAACGGGATGGCGCCCTCGGTGATGCCGACCATCCCCATGCCGAACGCCGCGATGCCCGATTCCCGCTGCTCTTCCGTCCACAGCCGGCGCCCCAGGAAGGTGGCGAGCGCCAGGCCGAGCGGCGGGGTGCAGATGGCCGCGGCGCAGGCGCCCATCACCGTGAAGTTGCCCTCCTTGATCATTGCCGCGCCGAAGAAGAACGCCGCCTTGTTGACGGGGCCTCCCATGTCGAACGCGATCATCGCGCCGAGGATCATCGCCAGCCCCACCGCGTTGCCGCCGCTGATCGACTGCAGCCACCCGGCGAGGAAGGTCATGAACGCCGCGATCGGCACGCCGACGACCTTCAGCATGATCGTTCCCACGACGATGCCCGAGACGATCGGGATGATCAGGATGGGCACGATCGGCCGGACGTACCTGTGCACCGGCATCTTCTTCAGGAGGTTCACCACGTGGCCGGCCACGAGGCCGATGAGCAGCGCGCCCAGGAACCCTGCGTTGGTCGTTCCCGCCAGGTAGCCGCCGATCAGGCCCGGCACGAGGCCCGGCTTGCCCGCCATTCCGTAAGCGATGAAGCCCGCGAGCACCGGCAGCGCCATCTTGAAGGCGGCGTCGCCGATGTCGAGCACCATCTTCAGCGTCGGCGTCCGGGAGAAGTCCGGGCCGCCCGCCGACGTCATCGATCCCGGGTAGAGCATGGTCAGGAGCGCAATTGCCGTGGCGATGAGAATGCCGCCGCACGCGATCATCGGGATCACGTACGACACGCCGGTCAGGAAGTACTGCTTGTGCTGGGTCAGGGCCTGCTTCATCGACTGCGCTCCTCGACGCGAGCATGAGCCTGTCGAATGGCAGCGGAGAAGTCAAGCCTGTCCGGGCGCGCGGCGACGGGCTACCATAGCGAGAGTCAAGAGCCGAGAGTCAAGAGTCGAGAGCCGGCGGCCCCCAGGCGGGTCACGCGGCTCTGTCGAGGGAGAGAGCGTGAACGAAGCGTACGTCGGGAAGATTGCGGGGGAGTTGAAGGTGGCGCCGGCGCAGGTCGCGGCGACGGCAGGGCTCCTGGCTGAAGGGGCGACGGTCCCTTTCATCGCCCGCTACCGCAAGGAAGCCACCGGCAGCCTGGACGAGGTCGCCATCACCAGCATCCGGGACCGGATGGCGCAACTGGCGGAGCTCGACGACCGTCGCGCCGCGATCCTTCAGTCGCTGCAGGAACGTGAACTCCTGACCGCGGAGCTGTCGTCGGCGATCGCGGCAGCCGAGACCATCACGACCCTCGAGGACATCTACGCCCCGTACCGCCCCAAGCGCCGCACCCGGGCGACCATCGCCAGGGAGGCCGGCCTGGAACCGCTGGCCGACCTGATTGTCAACGACCAGGCGGGCGTCAACCCGGCCGGGAGGCGGCGGCCTTCGTCAACGCCGAGAAGAACGTACCGGACGCCGAGGCGGCGCTGGCCGGAGCCCGCGACATCCTCGCCGAGCGTTTCAGTGACGACGCCACCGCGCGCGCATCGCTGAGGCAGCTGTACTGGGCGCAGGCCGCGGTGAAGTCGTCGCTCGTAGCCGGCAAGGAAGAGGAAGGGGCCAAGTTCAAGGATTACTTCGACTGGACCGAGCCGCTCGCCTCGATTCCCAGCCACCGCATGCTGGCCATCCGGCGGGGCGAGTCCGAGGGCGTGCTGCGCCTGCGCATTGCCCCGGCCGAGGACGACGCGCTGGCGATCCTCGAGCGGCTGTTCCTGAAGGCGCCCGGCTCGCCGGGCGGGGAGCAGGTCCGGCTGGCCGCGCACGACAGCTACAAGCGGCTGCTCGGGTCGGCCATCGAGGGCGAGATCCGGCACGAGTCGAAGAAGCGGGCGGACGCGGAGGCAATCCGCGTCTTCGCCGACAACCTGCGGCAGCTGCTGCTCTCGCCGCCGCTCGGTCAGAAGACGGTGCTCGCCCTCGACCCCGGGTTCCGCACCGGCTGCAAGGTGGCGGTCCTCGACCGGCAGGGCAAGCTGCTGCACCACGATGTCGTCTACGCGACGGCCGGATCACCCGAGCAGGTCAAGCGCGCCGGCGACACGGTCCTCGCGCTCGCCGCGCGGTTCAACGTCGAGGCGATTGCCATCGGCAACGGGACCGCCAGCCGGGAGACGGAGCAGTTCGTCCGCGCGCTCGACCTCCCGTCCTCGATCGTGGTGGCGGTGGTCAACGAGAGCGGCGCGTCGATTTATTCCGCGAGCGACGTCGCCCGCGAGGAGTTCCCGGACCAGGACGTCACCGTGCGCGGCGCGGTGAGCATCGGCCGCCGCCTGATGGACCCGCTGTCGGAACTCGTGAAGATCGATCCGAAGTCGATTGGCGTGGGGCAATACCAGCACGACGTCGACCAGGCGTCCCTGAAGAACGGCCTCGACGACGTGGTCGTGTCGTGCGTGAACGGCGTAGGAGTGGAGCTCAACACCGCCAGCAAGCAGCTGCTCAGCTACGTGTCGGGCCTCGGCCCCGCCGCTGGCCGGGAAGATCGTCGCGTTCCGCGACGAGAACGGGCCGTACAGGTCGCGCAAGGACCTGCTGCGCGTTCCACGGCTCGGCCCCAAGGCGTTCGAACAGTGCGCCGGCTTCCTGCGGCTGCGGGACGGGCAGCACCCGCTGGACGCGAGCGCCGTTCACCCGGAGAGCTACGGGATCGTGGACCGGATGGCGGCCGACCTCGGGTGCCAGGTGAGGGACCTGCTGCGCGACGCGTCGCTGCGCTCTCGCATCGCCCCGCAGCGGTACGCGAACGAGAAGGTGGGGCTGCCGACGCTCAACGATATCCTCGCCGAGCTCGCGAAGCCGGGCCGCGACCCGCGGCAGGAGTTCGAGGCGTTCAGCTTCAAGGAAGGCATCGAGAAGATCGAGGACCTCGAGCCGGGCATGAAGCTGCCGGGCATCGTCACCAACGTGACCGCGTTCGGGGCGTTCGTCGACATCGGCGTTCACCAGGACGGCCTGGTGCACGTGAGCCAGCTGGCCGACCGGTTCGTGAAGGACCCGGCGGAAGTGGTGAAGGTGCAGCAGAAGGTGAGCGTGACGGTGCTCGAGGTGGACATCGCGCGGAAGCGGATCGCGCTGTCGATGCGTTCGAACCCGCAACTGGCGCAGCCGCGCGAGATGCGCACGTCGCCGGCCGGCCCGCGGGTGGCGGCGTCCCCGGCGGGCGCCGGGGCCGGGACCAGGGGCGGGTCCTCCGCCGGCCAGGCCGCGCGCGGTGGGCCTGCGGCCGGCCCGCGGCCGCCCCGTCCTCAGGGCGGGCAGCCAGCCAACCCGTCAGGCGCGTTCTCGAACGCGTTTGCGGACGCGTTCAGCAAGCTGCGCAAGCAGTAGCGACATCGGTGGGGCAGGCGTCCCGCCTGCCTGGCGAGCGGGGGAGCGATGATGAACGTCCGACTGTCAGTCGTGGCGGTGCTATTGCTGCTCGTCTCGGCCTGCGCGCCGAAAACGCCGAACACCGCAGGCCGGGCGGATGATCTCGGCGTGCACCTCGACTGTCTCCGGGAGCGCAACCTCGCCGTCGTCGCGGCGCACCGCGGCCAGCCCGACCAGTCGGCCGCGGAGAACGTGATATCCAGCTTCACGGCAAGCCTGGCGGCCGGCGTGCCGTTCCTGGAAATTGACGTCGCCACGACGAAAGACGGCGTCCTGGTCCTGATGCACGACGATACGCTGGACCGCACGACCACCGGGAGCGGCGCGGTGGTCAGCCGCTCCTGGTCCGAGATCCAGGCGGCGCGAGTGAAGCGCCCGGACGGCACCGTCCTCGACGAACGGGTCCCGCGCTTCGCCGACGTGCTCGCCTGGGGTCGCAAAGCGGGCGCCTACTTCGAGGTGGACGTCAAGAAGACGACCAGGTTCAGCGACGTTGTCGAGGCGGTGCGGGCCTCGCGGATGGAGAGCCGGGTCCTGATCGTGCATGTACACCCTCGACGCTGCCAGGGCCGTGCACGCTCTCGATCCCCGGCTGATGCTCTCCGTGACGATGGAGACGCCGGCGGACCTGGCCGCCGCGCGGGCGGTCATCCCGCTCGACCGCATGCTGGGGTGGACGGGCACGCGCGACCCGCAGCTCAGCGTCCCTTCGCCGCGCTCCGCGCCGCCGGCATCGAGCCGATCTTCGGCACGCTTGGCCGCCCGGGCGAGCGCCTGGACGACGCCTACCTCGAGGACGGCAACCCGTCCGATACCCCGACCTCGTGCGGGCCGGCGTCGTCATGATTGCCAGCGACGCCGCGGCGACCGCCCAGCGGGCAATCGGCATGGGCTACCGCGCCTGCCTGCCGCGTTGACGGTCAACCTGCCCCCCGCTACGTATCAAATCAGGGTCAACCCACTACAACTGACGGTCCAGGCGCCGGCGTGCCGGCGGGGGCGCCACGGGGGCCAGGAGGATCGCGATGTCTGCTCGCGTTCGGAATCTGTCTGCCTGCGTGGTCGCGGCCGCGACCTTCTCGGTGTCGCTCGTCTCGGTGCTGCATGGCGCCCGGCAGGAACCGCCGCCGCCCGCCGCCGCAGAAGGCCAGCGAGAAGTACATGAACCTCAAGGTGCTGGGCGACCTGCCGGCGTCCCAGCTGCCCGAGGCCATGGTCTTCATGTCGGCCGCGTTGGGTTTCACCTGCGAGTCGTGTCACGTGCGAAAGCCCGACGGCGAGTTCGCGTGGGAAAAGGACGACAAGGACAACAAGGTCACGGCGCGGAAGATGATTGGGTTGACCCGCGGGCTGAACGCCCAATTCTTCGACGGCCAGCCCGAGGTGTCGTGCGCCACCTGCCACCAGGGGAGGCGGTCTCCCAGCAGCGTCCCCCCCGTGTCGCAGCCGCTGTCCGCCGACCAGCTCGCGATGCAGAAGGAACTCTGGCGGCGCTGCCGCCCGGCACGCGCCCGCCGGCCCCCAGGGAGACGAGCGACGAGGTCATCGCGAAGTACTTCGCCGCGATTGGCGGGGAGGCGGCCGCGCAGAAGATCACGAGCGCCGTCATGCGTGGGACGGCGACCAACCGCTCGGGCGTCTCGGTTCCTGTCACCGTCTGGCAGAAGGCGCCCGGGCGCTACCGCATCACGACCGAGGCGGCAGCGGCGATGACCCGCTCCTACGACGGCCACGGCGGGTGGATGAAGAACGGCGAGACGGGCCGCGACCTCCACGTCGTCGAGAGGCAGGCGGTGGCGGCGCAGGCCAGCCCCTGGATTGCGGCGCGTCTCAAGTCCTCGCTACTCGCGGCTCCAGGTGTCCCGCTACGAGCGAATCGACGGGCGCGAGGTGATCACGCTCAACGGGACGATTTCCCCCGACGTGACCGAATCGCTGTCGTTCGAGCGTGCCTCGGGCCTGCTCGTGCGCCGCCTGGCCCGGCTGCGGACGGTGATGGGGCGCCTGCAAGTCCAGATTGACTACGGCGACTACCGGGCGGTCGACGGGATCAAGGTGCCGTTCGAGGTGAAGACCGCGGACTGGGAGTCGGCGACGACGTTGAGGTTCACCGAGGTGAAGCTGAACGCGCCGGTCGAGGACAGGGTGTTCGTACGCCCTTCCGCGTCGCCGCAGGTTCCCGCGCTGCCGCCCGGGACGCAGGTCCACCTGTCCGGCCTCCCATCGCGGGCCGGCCTGGACGCCGGGCGAAACCGAGGAGATACGCAAGATTGGCAAGTAGCTCCCCGCGAACGAGGTTGCGATACACTCGCATGGCTGCCGGGCCGGGTTCGGTCATCTCAAGGAGCAGACCATGCGCCTCGCCGTCTCCGTTCCTCTTAGTGATCGTGTTGTTCGCGCTGGCCGGACCAGCCGGGCACGGGCAGGCCCCGGCGGCGAAACCCGCAACGCCGGCGCCGGCGGCAGCCACGCAGCTGCCCGCCGAGACACCCGCCCAGAAGGAAGCGCGACTGCATGGTGGACGGATGCGCGCTTCGGCATGTTCATCCACTGGGGCCTCTACGCCCAGGCCGCGCGCCACGAGTGGGTGAAGAAGAACGAGCGGATCACCGACGCCGACTACCAGAAGTACTTCGACGTCTTCAACCCCGACCTCTACGAGCCGCGCGAGTGGGCGCGCCAGGCAAGGCAGGCCGGGATGAAATACGCGGTGATCACCGCGAAGCACCACGAAGGCTTCTGCCTGTTCGACTCGAAGTTCACCGACTACAAGGCCACCAACACGCCCGCGAAGCGCGACCTGCTCAAGGCCTGGGTCGACGCCTTCCGCGCCGAGGGGCTGCAGGTCGGCTTCTACTACTCGCTGCTCGACTGGCACCACCCCTCCTACACCATCGACCGCAACCACCCGCAGAGCGCGGCGACCGACGCCGAGTACGACGCGCTCAACGAGGGCCGCGACATGGCGGTCTACCGGCAGTACATGAAGGACCAGGTGCGGGAGCTGCTCACCAACTACGGCAAGATCGACATCATCTGGCTCGATTACTCGTTCCCGACCGGCAAGCAGGGCAAGGGCCGCGACGACTGGGACTCGGTCGGCCTGCTGAAGATGGTGCGCGAACTGCAGCCGGGGATCATCGTCAACGACCGGCTCGACCTGCTCGACGTGCCGGGCGGGTGGGACTTCAGCTCGCCGGAGCAGTTCAAGCCGGCGCGAGTGGGTGAAGATGGGCGGCGTGCGGGTGCCGTGGGAGACGTGCCAGACGTTCTCGGGCTCCTGGGGCTACTACCGTGACGAGACCAGCTGGAAGGACCCGAAGCAGTTGATCGAACTGCTGATCGACACGGTCAGCAAGGGCGGCAACCTGCTGATGAACGTCGGCCCGACGGCGCGCGGCACCTTCGACCGAGCGCGCGCAGGACCGGCTGGCGGCGTTCGGCCGGTGGATGCAGGTGAACGGCCGGTCCGATCTACGGCGAACACGCAGGCCCCCGACGCCTTCAAGGCGCCGGCGAACACGCTGCTGACGTTCAACCCGAAGACCAACCGGCTGTACGTGCACCTGCTCGTCTGGCCGATGGGCGAGCTGGTGCTGCCGGGTTACGCGGGCAAGGTGGGGTACGCGCAGCTGCTCCACGACGCGTCGGAGGTGAAGATGAGCACGAGGAGAAGCACGACGTGGATGGACGAGAGCAGCCGGCGCGGGCGACCTCGTGCTCAAGCTGCCCGTGCTCAAGCCCGACGTCCGAGATTCCGGTCATCGAGCTGATGCTCAAGTAAGGGTACCGACGTAAGGGCTCGGCGAGACTCGAGGGACTGGCCAGCGATGACGGAACTCGAAACGGGAAGCCTTCCAGCGGCATGGACTCCGCCCGCGGACCCGATTCCTGGCGCGTGGGTTCCACGTCCACGCGTACAACGACGACTGCTTCATCCTGCGCCAGTCGGGGCGAACGCATTTCGAGAAGCCGTTTCTCTACCTGTTGTTCGGCGAGGAGCGCGCGATGCTCGTGGACACAGGGGCGACGGGCGTCGACGTGGCAGGGGAAGTCGGCTCGCTGCTGGCGAGGTGGGCGTCGGCCGCGCGGCGCCGGCGCTGGGCGGAAGCCGGGACGGCCAGGAGACGCTGCCGCCGCTGCGTCGTCACGCACACCCACGGTCACAGCGATCATGTTGCGGGCGACGGCCAGTTCGCCGGCCGACCGCGCACAACCGTCGTCGGCACCGGCGTCGCGGAAGTCAGTTCCTTCTTTGGCATCTCCGCGTGGCCGGACGGCATCGGCACCATCGACCTCGGCAGGCGCCCGATTGACGTCGTCCCGATTCCGGGCCACGAGGCGGCATCGGTGGCCTTCTACGACCGGCGGACGGGCATCCTGCTCTCCGGCGACCTGCTCTACCCCGGCCGGCTCTACGTGCGCGACGGCGCTGCCTTCAAGGAGAGCGTCAGGCGGCTGGTCGCCTTCACGCGCGTCCGCCCGGTCGCGCACGTCCTGGGCGCGCACATCGAAAACACGCGGACCCCGTTCGTCGATTACCCGGAAGGAACGGCCGACCAGCCGGAGGAGCACGTCCTCGAACTCGGCCGCGCTCACCTGCTGGAGTTGGCGGACGCGCTCGAGTCCATGGGCGGGGGCATCGAGCGGTCGGTCCTGCGCGACTTCACGATTTGGCCTGTCAGTTCGAACTCCACGACCGCCGAGTAGGCGCGCCCGGGGTCCGACAGCTCCTCGAGCGTTCGCGCGAAGAGACCGCAATCTTCGGTCACGGCGTCCCGAAACCCTTCGCGTCCGTCCACTCGCACGACGAGAGGGCCGTCCTGCGGCAGTGTCTCGCCGCGGAGAAGCAGGCGCAGGCTGCGCACGTTCTTCGTGGTGATGTCAATGACCCCGCCGGCCTCGATGTGCGCCTCGACGTGCGCAGTCCCCCCGTCTTTCCCGGTGATCTCGATCCAGTAACGCCGCGGGGCGCCCAGGTCGCTGGTTTCGAAGACGATCGCCCGCGGGAACGGGTCGCGGCGACGGCCGGAGAGGAAGGCCAGCGTTCGGCCCTCGTCGGTCGAGATCGCCAGGTCGTGTGCGCGGCCCTCGAGCAGGACGACGTCGAGCGGCGCCGTGCGCGCCTGGCGCGCCAGCCGGCTGCGGTTCTCCACCGCCTCGCCCACCGGGATGACCCGGTCGTTCGTGCCGTGGAGCAGGAGCAGCGGGACAGTGTTCAAACCGGAAACGAACGATGGTATGAAGCCCCGCCCGACCGCCGCGGACATCGTGGCAGCGGCGGCGGCGAAGCGGTCCGGCCAGCGCGCGGCGTAGACCAGTGTGCCGGTCCCGCCATTGCTGAACCCGGCAATGTAGACGCGGTCCGTGTCCACGTTGAAGCGGCGGACGACCTCGTCGATGACCGCCCGGACGATCTGGTGTGGACGGTCCTCCCACCAGAGGCCAGCGGCCTGGGGGAACAGCGCGAGGTAGCCCGTGCCGGCGAGTGCCGGTTCGGCCGCCTGTGCCCCCGCGACGGCGAGGCCTGGTCCCCCCGACAGGTAAACGACCAGCGGCGTCGGGAACTCGCCGGTATAGTCGTCGGGGACCCTCAGGACATACGGCCAGCCGGCGAAGCCCGCAGAGGACATGGGCCGCAGTGTCGCTCCAGGCTGTTCGCGGCCGAAGCGCCGCGACCGGCTCCAGCGGTCGACCGACGCCGAGCACGCCGTTGGCCGCCCGGGGGTGCCGTGGCGCCCGCGGCCATCGGATCCGGTCCGGCGGCCGGACGTCCGCCAAGCCGAGCGGCAAGCGCGCGCACGCGCGGATTCGGAGAGGCGACCAGGCGCTCGATCACTTCCGGCCGAGGCGGCGCGGCGTGCCACTGCAAGGCGACCGCCAGGACCTGTCGCTCGGTCTCTTCGTCGGCACCCTCGAGGAGCTCGTACAGCCGCTCCACGGGAAGCGGACGATTCGGGCTGACGTGCAAGGCTGCCAGGGCGGCCGACCGCGTCTCCTCCAACGACAGCCAGTCGATGAGCCGCTCGCCCCGACGGCGCTCGACCAGCTCGAAGGTGATTTCCTCGCGCGCGTGAAAGCTCCCCGAGTCGTATTCGCCAGACACCGCCAACCTGGTGATGACCCGCTGGGCGCGCGAGAGCCACGCACGCAACCTCGACGACCCGCTCTGGCCTTGAATCAGCAGGCAATCCGCGTCCGCGGGGGGCGCGCACGGTGCCGCGGTCATCGCGAACCCAAGCATGCTGCGCCCGACCCAGGTGTCGCCGACCGACACCCCGCGCTCCGGGAGCGGTTCTATCTCGCGCACCCCTGGCAGCAGCAGGCTTCGCCACTCGCGCGTCGCCGTGGCCGGGAGGAGGGCGACGCCAGAGGGGTCGAACCAGTTCGCGTCGCTCACCACCGTCGGACGTGCCGCAAGCTCTTCCTCGAAGGTCTTCCGCTCGGCAGCGGTGACGTTTCGGCCGCCGCGCATCGACCGGACCAGCTGCGCGGAGGTCCGTGTCCGCTGGGTCCCGACGACGGAGCACCCCTGGCAGGCGCCGGTGGTGACGACATGTGTCGTCCATTCGACGACCACCTGGTCCTCGGAGTCCTCCCCGGTCACCGTGCGGTCGATGCGCTCCCGATACACAGCATGGTCGCCGGGCTGCAGGTCGTAACGAAGCGCCGCCGGCGCCAGCTGCTCGCCGTGCACCAGCGACGATGCGACGCTCGCCAGCAGCAGCGCCCGGGACAGGCGGCGGACGGATGGGGCAGTGCGCACGACCCTAGTTTGCCGCAGGCGGTCCGGGAGTAACAGGCCATTCCCGGCGTTCGGGCCGGCGGGTGGCCGGCGTTGCCTCCCGGGGCTGCGCCGGTGTAGGGTGTGTCGCATGAACAGACCAGCTTTTCTCCTCACCGTCTGCGTCGTTCTCGCTTGCGGGCTGCTCCCCGCCCGGGCGGCTGCCCAGGCGAAGGCCGGGCCGAAGGTCTTCATCTCCGTCGACATGGAAGGCATCTGGGGCGTGGTGGCGGCGGAGCAGACCTCTGCCGCGTCGCCCGAATACGGCGCGGCGCGCCGGTGGATGGCCGAGGATGTGAACGCCGTGGTCGCGGGGCTGCTGGACGCAGGGGCCGGCGAGATCGTGGTCAACGATTCGCACGGCAGCATGCGCAACATCGTCGCGGACGCGGTGAACCCGAAAGTCTCGCTCATCAGCGGTTCGCCGAAGCCGCTCTCGATGATGCAGGGCATCGACGCGACGTTCGACGCCGTCGTCTTCGTCGGCTATCACGCGCGGGCCGGGACCGGAGCGGCAATCCTGGACCACACGATCTCGGGCGGGACGATTCGCGCGATCAAGGTGAACGGGCAGGAACTCCCGGAGCTGGGCCTCAACGCGCTGATTGCGGGCTACTACAAGGTGCCGGTGATCATGCTCAGCGGCGACACGACCACGTGCGCGCAGGCGAAGTCGGTGCTGGGCGAAGGCTGGTGACCGCCCCGGTGAAGGAAGCGACGGGCCGCGTGGCCGCGCGACTGTACCCGCAGGAACAGGCCCGGGCCAACCTGCGCAACGCGGCCCGGGACGCGCTCGGGAAGAAGGGCGCGCTCCAGCCGTTCCGGGTCAACGGGCCGTACGTGGTGGACGTCGAGTTCCACAACAGCCTGCAGTCGGAACTGCCGATGCTGCTCCCCGGAGTGAAGCGGACGGGCGCCCGCTCGGTGTCGGTGACGGGCACCGACTACATCGAGACGTTCAAACTCGTGCGCGCGATCATCGCGCTCGCCGGGATCTGACGTCAGAACACGATGGCGACGTTCGCGTAGACGTTCCGCCCCGGTTCGTAGACCTTCGAACCGGTGCGGAACGGGTCTCGCTGGTACGACAGGTGTTCGACGTAGGTCCGGTTCAGCAGGTTCGCCAGGCCGACCGAGAAGCGGGCGTAGCGGTAGGAGCCGCCGAACCTGGCGTTGAGCAGCGCGTACGGTGACGTCGGGCTCTCGCGCAGGTCGGTGTCGACGTGCGTCTGGCCGGCCGAGTAGACCTCTTCGATCTCCACGAACGCCGACCCCCTCGTGCCGCGGCGCTCGTAGCGCAGCGCCAGCCGCGAGCGCGCGGGAGGCATCTCGGCGAACCACTCGCTGTTCACGCCCGCCGCCGGATCCACCGCCTGACGTCCCTGGATCAGCGACACGTCGGCGGCCGCGAACAGCCGGTCGGTGATCGACACCACCGCTTCCACCTCGCCGCCGGTCATCGTTCCGTCGACGTTCCGGTACGACCGCGCGTAAGGATTCGTGATGCCGGAGACCGTCTTCACGCGCGCCTGCTGGTAGACGCCGACCGTGTTGGTCAGCGCGTCGCGGTGTGCCACGGCGTTGAGGAAGACGCGGCCGGTCCGCCAGGAAGCCCCCACCTCGACGCCGGTGTTCGTCGTCGGGTCGAGGAACGGGTTGCCCACCCAGTCGCTCCCCGCCCGCCGCAGCCCGAAGTAGCGCTCCTGGGGGTCGGGCACCCGCACGGTTCGGCCGACGCCGCCCGTGATCGTCAGGCCTGGCGCGGCCCTGTACGCGACGCGAACCTTCCCCGACGGATACGTGTTGACGGCGGAGGTCTGCGATCCGCCTTGGTACGCGACGTAGAGGGCGGTGTTGGCCTTGGCCGGATCGGCGTCACTGTGCGTCGTGTCGAGCCGCCCACCCAGGTCGAGCGTCAGGGAGTCGCCGAGCTTCCGGGAATACTCGGCGAAGATGCCGACCGACGTCATCGCGACGTCCGGGATGGAGTACTGCGGTTGGTACTTCATCATCGCCAGTTCGGTCTCGGCGTTCCACTCGCGCCGATACGCGTCCACGCCCGCGTTGAGGCCGGAAAAGGTCGCTTCGGCCTTGAAGCCGCCGGTCAGGGTCTTCGCGGTAGTCGCCATGGAGTACGCCCGCGTCATTCCCGCCGACGAGAGGCGCAACTCGTCCGTCATGGCGTGCTGAACGCGCGTCACGTACCCCTGCGCACGCAGAGCCTGCGCCGGACCGTGCGCGCCGCGCATCGTGTATTCGACGTTGAACCGGTCCGCGTTGTCGTACGTCGCGTCCATCTGCAAGTAGGGATACATCATCGTGGCGGCACGCTGGCGCGTCGCGCTGGCCACGAACCCGTGTGTCTGCCTGGAGGCCAGGTCCGCGCGCATCCACGCCGTGTCCACGTCGAACGCCGACAGGTCGAAGGCGGCGGGACGGTAATTGGCCGTGGCCAGCATCGACCGTCCCGACCCGTCGAGGTACGGATCCCCGCGGCGCGTCGAGTACCCGCCGAGGATTCCTGCGCGGCCGTTGCCGTACGAGGCAGTGACGGTCGGATTCACGTAGCCGAACGACCCGCCGGAGAACTGCGCCGTCGCGTGTCCGCCCGCCGGCGGACGCTTGGTGACGATATTGACGGCGGCGCCGAGGCCGCCCTGGTTCTTGATGTCGAACGGGCCCTTGCCGATCTCGATCCGATCGACCTCGGCGAAGTCCACGTGAAACGCGGCCGGGTCCATGTTGTTGGGGCACGCGCCGTAGAGGCGGGCACCGTCGATCAGCACGGTGAGATTCTCGCCCTGGTAGCCCCGGACGACGACGTCGTTTGCCATCGCCCCCCGCCGGACCTTCCATACGCCAGCCAGCCCGGACAGCGCCTCGCCGACATCGTGCGCGCCGCTCTCGCGAATCCTGGGCACCTCCAGGGTCTCCCGGTCCGCGCTGCCGACGACGTTCACCGTCTCGGCGAGCGACGCAATCTGCATCGTGATGTCGATCGCGGCCGCGGTGCCTGCCTCGGTCTCGACGTCCACTTCAGCCGTCCGGAAACCGTCCATGGTCGCGACCAGGTGATAGCGTCCGCCCGCCAGTCCCGAGATCCTGTAGACGCCCTGGTCTCCGGAGACGACCTGGGACACCTCGCGGCCGTCGGCCGAGACGCCGATGACGGCACCGGGGAGGCGGGCGCCGTCCGGGGCCTTCACCGACCCCGAGATGGATGCCAGGTCGGCCGGGGCGCCCGTCGGGGCTTGGCCCTGGGAAGCGGCCGGGCCGGCGGCAACGTGAATCAGCAGGACGACTGCGGCGAGCGGCAGGGAGGGGTGACGCATGCTCGCAGTGTAAACCGCCGTTTTGCTCCGGAAAATGCGGCAAGTTGTCGCAGGACTCCAGGTACCATTGCGGCCCGGTCCTAAAGTCCCGGTTACCGCGCGCTGGGGAAACGCTCGAGCTTGCGCTGGAGCGAGCGGCGGTGGATGCCGAGCAGGCGGGCGGCCTTCGAGATGTTGCCGTCGCAGTCCGCGAGGACCCGGTTGATGTGCTCCCATTCCACGCGCGCCAGCGACGGCACCTGTTCCGGGCCGGGGTCGGCCGCGCGGAGGGCGGCGGCTGGCGCCGTCCGGGTCAGCGCGGCGACGATCTGATCGACGTCCGCCGGCTTGGTGAGGTACTCGGCCGCTCCCAACCGGACGGCTTCGACCGCGGTGGCTATCGAGCCGTACCCGGTGAGAACGACGACGGTCGTCGACGGGTCGATGGCCTTCACCTCGCGGACGACATCCAGCCCGGATCCGCCGGGGAGCCGCAGGTCCACGAGCACGTACTCGGGGCTGTCCGCTCGGGCGGCCGCCACTGCACCCTGCACGTCGCCGGCCTCCCGGGTCTCGAAGCCGCGTTCCGCCAGCGCCCTGGCGAGCCGCGCGCGGAGACGGTCGTCGTCCTCCACGATCAGGAGCGAGCGGGGAGGTCCGCTCTCATTCAGCATCGCTGTGCACCTCGAGGGGAAGGATCATCTGCGCGCTGGTGCCTCGCGCCGGCGACGACTCGATCGAGAACCGCCCGCCGAGTTGTTCCGCGAGGTTGCGGGCGAGGAAGAGGCCAAGCCCGAGCCCCTGGCCCGGCGGCTTCGTCGTGAAGAACGGTTCGCCCGCCCGGGCGAGGACGTCGGCCGGCATCCCGCAACCACGGTCGCGGACCGTCAGCCGCAGCGTGGAGCCCGCTTCCGCGCCCGCCTCCACCTGCACGATGACACCCTCGTTGTCGGGCGAGGCGTCCAGCGCGTTTCGCAGCAGGCTGAGCAGGGCTCTCACGAGCGCCCGGCGCGGCAGGAACAGCGGGGGAGTGCCGTGAACGCCAATGGCAGTGACGCGGGACGCTTCGCGCGGCTGGAGGCGATTCCGCGTCTCGGCGAGCAACTCCTCGACGGTGAAGCGCTCGGGCATTTCACCCGCCGCGTTGCCCGACCCGATGCCGATGCCGTCCAGGATTTCCCGGCAGCGGACGACCTCGCCGCGGATCAGGCTGATGTCCTCTCCGAGCCTGTCACGCACGTCGGGCGGCAGCGCCGCAACCGACCGCTGGAGCTCTCCGGCCACGACGGCCACGGTCGTGAGGGGCGTCGCCAGCTCGTGGGCCGCACCGGCCGCCAGCGTGGTCACCGCCGACAACCGCTCGCGCCGCGCGGCGCTCTCGCGCATGATGGCGATCTCCCGGTCGCGCCGCGCGAGCCCGGCGGTGAGCCGCGTGACGAAGTAGGCCGTCAGGGCGGCGGCGAGCGTGAGCGCCATCCACATCGCCCGCAGGTGCCCCGACATCATCTGCGCCATGTGTTCCGCTTCCGCGCCGGCCGGCGGCTGCGGCAGGAAGAACAGCGCCGCGTAGCACGACACGGCGAGCGCCGACAGGCTCCAGGTCCAGCCCGAGCCGAGGAGCGAGGCGGCCGCGGTGATCTGGACCAGGTAGAACACGCTGAAGGGGTTCGATGCGCCGCCGGTGACGTAGAGGAGTCCGCTCAGCTGGAGCGTGTCGAAGGCCAGGATGCTGCCCGTCCACGCCGTCGTCATGGCGCCTCCCGAGCGCAGCCAGAACCAGAGGGCGGCGTTGGTGAGCGCGGTGAGCGAGGCGAGTGCGAGCAGGGTCGCGACCGGCAGGCGCAGGCCGGCCGCGAGCCACGCGACGAGGATGATCGCGAGCTGGCCGGCCGCCGAGCCCCATCGCAGGCGCACGAGCGACCAGGACCGGACATCCGCGGCCTCGACCGGCTGGGTCGTCGTCACAGGATCACGCGAGCCGGTTGCCGAATGAGGCCATCAGCTGCGACATCAGCGCCGATTCCGGCACCGCGCCCTCGATGTGCGTCAGTTCGTTGATGACGGTGCGCGGCACGCCCTGCACGTTGTACTTCATCGCCAGGTGGGGGAACTCCGTCGCCTCCACCATGTCCGCCGTCACGAGGTCGCTGGCCATCGCCAGCTTGTGTGCGAGCACCACGGCCCGCGGGCAGTACGGTCAAGTCGGCGTCACGAACACCTGGAGGTGCACGGGCCTCGTCAGCGCCGCCAGCGACTTCATGGTTTCGGGGCTCAGGCCGGGATCGCCGCTGCCGAGCATCCTCAGGTCCTCGATGAACGTCGAGAACTCGTAGCCGGCCGGAACACCGTAGAGCCGAATCCCGTGGTCCTTCGGGGTCTCGCCGCCGGACAGCAGGACCACGGCCGGGATCTTGTCCACGCCGTACTGCTTCGCGAGCTCCGCGTCCCCGGTGAAGTCCTTCACCTCGACGGTAATCTTGTCCGAGAGGGCCGCGACCTCTTCCACGAGCTCGCGCGTCTGCTCGCAGGTACCTCGCATTCCAGGGCGCCACCCTCGCCCTGCGTGAACATCACGATCCTGACCGGCTGCGTCATCCCGCCCAGCGCAGTGGTGACCTGCTTGCGAACCTTGTCATCCAAGAGTGCCATCGTGCCTCCTTCTTCGAGAGACCCAGGACTGGTGCCGTTGGTGACGCCCCGCGGAATCCGCCTCCTCACCTGCAGTCCACGAGCACCCTGCCGAGGGCCGACCGTTGCATCAGGCTGCCGCATGCCTCGAGGACGCCGGCGAGCGGCACTTCCCGGCTGGCAATTCGCTCCAGGGCGGGCGGCCGAAGGTCGCCGCCCAGGCGGTTCCAGATCGCCGATCGCAGCTCCATCGGGCAGTTCGCCGAGCTCGCGCCGAGCAGGTTGACGCCCCGCAAGATGAACGGGAAGACGGTGGCGTCGAAGGCCGGGCTGTCGGCATTGCCCACGGCCGCCACGTTTCCCCAGAGCACGATGTGGCGGAGCAGGCCCGCCAGCAGCGCCCCGCCGACGTTGTCGATGGCTCCACCGAAGCGGGCTGCCTCGAGAGGACGCGAACCCAGGTTGAGCCCTTCGGGCGTCGTCACTTCGTGCGCGCCCAGTTCCTGCAGGTACGGATGATGTTCGGGCCGTCCGGACACGGCGATCACCCGGTATCCGCGGTGCACCAGCATCGACACCGCCGCGGAGCCCACGCCGCCCGTCGCGCCCGTGACGACGACCGGGCCGGCGGCCGGGGCCTGCCCGTTCACCTCCATGCGGTGAAGCGCCAGCGCGGCCGTGAAGCCGGCGGTGCCCAGGATCATCGCGCTTCTCGCGTCGAGGCCAGCGGGCACCGGGACGACCCACCCGGCCGGCACGCGGACCAGCTGCGAGAAGCCTCCGTCGTGCGTTTCTCCGAGGCCCATCCCGTTGACGAGCACGAGGTCGCCGGCGGCGAAGCGCGGGTCGGACGATGAGGCGACGCGGCCGGCCACGTCGATGCCCGCGTTGATGGGAAACCGTTTGTAGATCGGGGCGCGGCCGGTAACGCCCAGGGCGTCCTTGAAGTTGATTCCCGACCACTCTGCGCGGATCACCACGTCGCCGGGCGTCAGGTCGTCGGCCGAAACCTCGGCGATGCGCGCGACGACGCCGGAGGATTCACGAAAGACCCTGCAGGCCTGGAATGCCATGCGGGACTCCTACTGCAGCATGCCCGACTCCATCCGGTCGAGGAGTTGCCGCCCCACCTTGATCAACCCAAGCGACCCCTCGATGGCGGCGGACAGCGCGGCGCGGCACTCGCGGACGACTCGGTCGTCGGTCATGCGCCTATGTTAGCGCAGGAAACGTCCAGCACGCCTGCCGCCGCTGGACCGACGCGTCTCACCTTGCGCACCTCTGCCCCGCGCCCGGTGCAAGGACCTCGCCCCAGCCATCAGCGCGACGGTTCGTGAGGCGTCTGCGCTCGGCCGGCCTGCGCCACCGCGACCTCGGCCAGGAGGCTTGCCAGCGTCTGCGGGTCCGCGGGCTTTGTGAGGTGCCGGTCGAATCCGGCTTCGCGCGTCTTCTCGCGGTCCGCCTGCTGCCCCCAGCCCGTCAGGGCGACGAGGTGGACCCCTTGGAGTTGCGGCGCCCGCCTCAGCTCGCGCGCCACGTCGCAGCCGTCGAGATCGGGCAGGCCGAGATCGAGGAGCACGACGTCGGGTTGCTGCGCCAGCGCCGCCGCAATGCCGCTCTTCCCGTCGAGCGCGCTGCTCGGGTGGTGGCCGTTACTCTCCACCACGGCGACGAGCATCTCCACGAGGTCGACATTGTCATCGATGATGAGGACCTTCAGCCGGCGTTCGGGCATACCCGCACCGAGAGAGCACGCCGGTTCCTCTTCGCCGATCCCGGCCGCCAGGGGAAACCGGACGATGAACTCCGTCCCTGAACCTTGGGCGGACCTGCGGGCCTCAATCGTTCCGCCGTGCAGCTCGACCAGCTGGCGGGAAAGCGCCAGTCCGATCCCGAGCCCATTCATCCTCGCGTCGCGCGTGTTCACCTGGACGAACATGTCGAAGACGCTGGAGAGCGCCTCCTCGGGGATGCCGGGCCCCGTGTCGGAAACGCGGACCACGGCCTGGCCGTCCTCCAGGCCCGCTTCGAGCCGGATCTCTCCTCCGGGGGGCGTGAACTTGGCGGCGTTGTCCAGCAGGTTGGTGACGACCTGGGAGACGCGAGCAGGATCCGCGTAGACCCAGATCGGCGCGTCGCGCACACTCGTCGTAAAGCGATGATGGCCTTGCAGGACGGCGGGCGACGCCGCCTCGGCCGCCGCGGCCAACGCCGCGCCGAGGTCGAGGCGCTCGCGCTGCAGGACGACCTTGCCCCTCGTGATGCGAGAGACGTCCAGCAGGTCGTCGACCAGCCGGGTCAGGTGGCTTACCTGGCGTTCGATCGCACCGACCGCGCGCGTCCCCGCCTCCGACAGCGTTTCCTGCCTCAGCAGCGGAATGGCGAACCGGATGGGGGCGAGCGGGTTGCGCAGTTCGTGCGACAGCGTCGCGAGGAACTCGTCCTTCCGGCGATCCGCTTCCGTCAGCGCCACCTGCACGCGCTTCTGTTCGGTGATGTCCCGGCTCACGCCGACCAGGGCGACCGGGCGTCCGTCCGCGTCCCGCACGAGTTTCCGGCTGTCGCTGAACCACCGGTACTCGCCGCTCTTGACCCGCCAACGGTATTCGACGGTCTTCGCGATATCGAGCCCGGCAACGATGGCCTGCTGCTGCGCGACCGACACATGGCGGTCGTCGGGATGCACGCGCCCGTACGCGGCCTCGGCGGTCATGCCCTCGAGTTCCTCCATGCAGAACCCGGTCATGGCGACCTGCGCGGGGCTCATGAACACATAGCGTCCCGTTGCGAGGTCGAGCATGTTGATGCCGTCGAGCGAATGCTCGATGACGGTCCGGAATTTCGCCTCGCTCGCCCGAAGCGCCTCCTCGATGCGTTTCCGTTCGGTGATGTCCTGGACCGTCCCGACCAACCGCACGGCGCGGCCCTCTTCGAAGAACGCCTTGCCGGTGGCGGCGATCCAGCGTTCCGCCCCGTCACGGCGGTTGCGGCAGCGATATTCGACGTAGCACCGGCCGTCGCCCTGCGGGTCGAGCGCCTGGCGGACGCTCGCGTCGGCGGCCTCCCGGTCGTCCGGGTGGATGCCCTCGATGAACGTTTCGTAGGTGACCGGCGCGTCGTCATCGACGCCGAACAGCTCGCGAACGCGTCGATCCCACTCCACGCGTCCGGACAGGACGTCGAAGTCGTGGATGCCGAGCGCGGCGGCTTCCTTGGCGATCGTGAGCCGCGCCTGGCTGTCTCGCAAGACCTGTTCGGCCCGCGCGCGCGCGGTCACGTCGGTCGTGATGCCGACCAGCCGCGTCATGACGCCGGCGTCGTCGAACGCCGCCTGGGCGCATTCCTCCACCACGGTGACCCCACCGTCCGGTTTCACGATCCGATAGGTGATCTCGTAGCGGTTGGCGCCCGGCCGGAGGCTGCGAATCACCGAACGCAGGCGTTCGCGGTCGCCAGGGTGCACGCGCTGGAAGAAGTCCGACGCGGTGTCCTCGAGGGCGGCCTGGCCCTTCAGGCCGAAGAGCCCGGCGCAGTTCGCCGAACGACGGACGCGGTCGTCGGCCGGCGTCCACTCGAACGCGAACGAATGTTCCCGGCGCTCGCGCAACGCGGTCGGAGCGAGCCGCTCTTCCGTCACGTCGTGGCACACCTCGCTCCAGGTGTCGCCGTCCAGCGCCGAGATGTGGCAGAGGTAGTCGGTCCCGTTGAAGTGCCGCTCGATGTCGCGCGGCGCGCGGGTGCGCATCACCTCGTCCAGCACCGGGAGCATGGAGAGGAAGATGTCGCGCGGCATCTTCATGGACGCCAACTGTCCGATGGCGTCCCGGTGCGGCACGCGCTGCAACGCGGCGGGGTTCATGTCGACGACCAGCCAGTCGACGACGGCGCCCGAATCGTCGCGGACGACGCGGCCGATGATGGCGGGTTCCGCGAGGCTTTCGAAGAAATGACGGTAGGCGCCGACCGGGGTCGGGGACGCGGCCAACGGCATCCGGGGTTCTCCTGCTTGCAAGGCTCGGAGGTTGCTCGCGGTCGGGATCGCCTGATTTTATGCCGCGTGAGCAGCGCGAACTAGCTGATTCTGACAGCTCTTCCCTGGGAACGCCGGCAGAAGCCCAGCCGTGGAGCGCCTCTCAGCGGCCGCCGCGGATCTCCGCGCGCAAGCCGCCTTGGGCAGGGCGGTGGAAGGTGAGGGTGAAGCCCAACCGGTCCAGGGACTCGCGCGCAATCGCCAGGCCGAGGCCCTTCCCGTCGGGGCGCCGGGTGCGCGCTTCAGCGCCGCGGAACCAGCGCGTGGTCAAGGCCGCAAGGTCTTCGTCCGCCACGCCGGGGCCGTCGTCGGTGACCGACAGCGTGAACGCCGAGCCGGCGCCGTCCAGCACCACCGCGACGTGGCCACCTTCGCGATTGTAGCGGACCGCGTTGTCGACGAGGTTGCCGAGCGCCTGTTCGAGCAGCGTCTGGTCGGACTGGAGCACCACGGAGACGTCGGGGACCGCGGCGTTCAGTTCGATGCCGGACGCCCTGGCAATCGGGCGATGCCGTGCGACGACCTGCTCGACGAGCGACGACATGTCGACCGCCGACAGGGTGGGCGCCGCGTTTGGTTCATCGAGTCGGGTCGCCGCCCCCAGGTTGCGGAGGAGCGACGCCATGTAATGCGCCTCCTCCACGGCTCCGCGGACGAGGTCACGCTGTGCCGGGTCGGCGAGCAGGCGATCGAGATCCGCCAGGTGGCCCTGGAGGACCGAGAGCGGGATCGCGACGTCGTGCGTCGTGTTCGCGACGAAGCGGCGCAGGGTCTCCTCGCGGCCCTGCACCTCGAGGAGATGGGCGCGCACCTGGCGTCCCGCCTCGTTGAAAGCGCCGGCGAGCGCCGCGACTTCGTCCCTGCCTTCGACCGGCACCGGCACCTCGTAGTGCGAGAATCGCAGACTGGCGCACGCCGTCGGCGAGCCGGCGGAGCCGGCCAATCAGCGGCCCGGCGGCGAACCACGCGGCGGCAAGGACGCTGACCACGACGAGGATCAGCGCCTGCGTCTGATCGCGTGTTTCGCCAGGGCGCGGCGGAATCCGGGCGAGCAGGAAGGCGCAGGGCCCGTCTCCCGCGAGCGGGACGACCAGTTCCACGCCCGCGCCTGCACCCGTCCAGTATGTCCTCGCGACGGCCTCGTCGCGGACCGGCGGGAGCGCTGGAGCGTCGTCGGCCGATGGTCTGCCGGCACTGTCGTAGGCGAAGAACTGGTAGGCGCCGCTGCCGCCCTGGCCCTGGGGCCTCGGCCCTCCCCCCCGTCGCGGCCGCACGTCCTGTGCGTCGCGAGGCGGGCCTTGGCCCTGGCTCCTGGCCGGCGCTCCGCGGGCAGGACCGCCGCGCCCGAAGTCCCCGCCCCGCCCCGGCCGGCCCGTGCGCGGCGGGTCGGCCTCGCAGCGCTGGCGCAGGCCGTTGGCGAGGTCGAAAGCCACCGACATTCGCAGCTCGTCTTCCTTGGCGGCGAGGCGCACGCGCGTGTCCACGACGAACCACGCGACGGCCAGCGGGACCGCCACCAGCATGCCCGTGACGAACAGGCGGGAACGGAGCGTCACGCGCCGTCCCCCAGGCGATAGCCGATCCCCCAGACCGTGCCAATCGCCCGGCCCGCGTCCCCAAGTTTGCGCCGCAGCCGGGATACGTGCGCGTCGAGCGTCCGCTCGTCGCCGTCCCGTGACGGGATCGAGCACGTGATCGACCAGCCAGCCGCGGGAGATGGCGGCGCCGGGCCGACGCGCGAGCGCCGCGAGCAGGTCGAACTCGACGCGGGTCAGTTCGATCACCGCATCCCCCACGGTCACCCGCCGGCCGACCGTGTCGATGCGAATCGGCCCGTTGACAATCGTGTTCGGGTCGCTCGAGAGCGTCGGCCTGCGAAGCCTGGCTTTCACCCGGGCGATCAACTCTTCCGGCCAGAACGGCTTGGTCAGGTAGTCGTCGGCGCCAAGTTCGAGGGCCCGCACTTTGTCAGACGCATCCTGCCGGGCGCTCAGCACGAGGACGGGCACCGCGTGGTGCTCGGCGCGCAGGGCCTTGAGCACGTCGAACCCGTGCGCCCCGGGGAGCATGAGGTCCAGGACCACCAGCGCGAACGAGGCGAAATCGGCCGAGAGCGCCTCGTCGCCGCGCGTCGCCCACTCGGTGTCGTAGCCGGCCGCGCGGAGGCTGTCGGCCACCTGGCGTCCCAGCTTTTCGTCGTCTTCCACCAGGAGGACACGCGTCACACCGGGAAGATTACACCCAACGGCCGGCGCTCAAGAGTTTCGCAAGAAACGGGGTCGAGACTGGACGGGACGAAGGGCAGGCAACGGGGGACGGTTGGACGGCATGGGAACGGTCATGCGGCTGGTCGGGCGGGTGTCCTCGATGATGCAGATGAAGATGACGGTCCGCTGCGCAGCGGCGGGTTGCCTGCTGCTGATGGCGTGCGGCGGGAAGGCGTCCACGCCCTCAACTCCCCCTTCGACGCCGTCGGAGCCGGCGGCCGTGTCGAAACCGGCGATCGTGCTGGGGCGGCCGACCGACCGGTCGGTGGTGGCGAGCGTCAAGGTGGACGCCGGGACCGAGGTGTACCTCGAGTACGCGGCGTCCCCGGGAGGCGTCACCGGCCAGACGTCTCCGGCCGTCGCGTCCGGGGACGCGCCGGTGCTGCTCGCGATCGAGGGGCTGGCGGCGAACACGCCCTACTACTACCGCGCGCGCTACCGGGGGCGCACCGACACGGGCTACCGCACGGACACCGAGCACGTATTCCACACGAAGCGCCTTTCCGGCAGCGCATTCACCTTCGTCATCCAGGCCGATCCGCACCTCGACGCCAACTCGAGCACCGCGGTTTACGCGCAGACGATCGCGAACGAACTGGCGGACCGCCCGGATTTCATGGTCGACCTGGGCGACACGTCGATGGTGGAGAAGTGCGCGATCGATGGCACCACGCTGTGCGCGCCGCCGGGCCCGGCGACGCAGGCGACCGTGAAGGCCCGCTACGCGCTGGTCCGGTCGTACTTCGAGCAGGCCTGTCACTCTCTCCCGCTCTTCATGGTGCTCGGGAACCACGACGGCGAGACGGGCTGGGCGGACCCCAATGCCGCGTCGCTCAACGACTGGGCGCTCGCCGCCCGGAAGGAACAGTTCGCGAACCCGGAGCCCGACGCATTCTATTTCGGGCAGCAGCGAGCCCGTCCCCGGGGATTGGCCTGCGGCAGAACTACTACGCGTTCGAGTGGGGCGACGCGCTCATCGTGGTGCTGGACCCGTACACCTACACCGCGAAGAAACCGGGCGCCGACGGGTGGGGGTGGACGCTTGGCGCCGGGCAGTACCAGTGGTTCGCGCGCACGCTGGCGGCCAGCCGCGCGCGCTTCAAGTTCGTCTTCTCGCACCACATGGTCGGCGGGAATGGCAGCGAGACGCGCGGCGGCGCGGCGTTCGCCAGCCTCTTCGAGTGGGGCGGGCGGAATCTCGACGGCACGTGGGGGTTCGACCGGCAGCGGCCCGGCTGGGCCGCGCCCATCCACCAGCTGCTCGTGGACAACAAGGTCAGCGCCTGGTTCCACGGGCACGACCACCTCTACGCGCGCGAGGAACTCGACGGCGTGATCTACCAGGAGGTGCCGCAGCCGAGCCTCGGGCGGTACGACACGCCGAACCCCGGCGGTGACTACGGCTACGTCGGCACCGTCGGCGAGACCATCTTCGCGAGTTCGGGCCACCTCCGGGTGATGGTAGGTTCCACGGAGACGCGCGTCGACTACGTGCGCTCGGTGGCGCCAGCCGACGAAACGGCTTCGCGAAAGAACGCGTCGGTCGTGACCAGCTACGTGATCAGGTGAAGCGTCGTGACCAGCCCCACGGGTGGCGGTCTTCTCCTCTGCCGCCCACCCTCGTATACTGCTCCTTCGAATACGACATCCGGTGCGGGCGGTTCGCGCCCGGCTGGGAAGAAGGGGCAGGTCTTCATGACGCGAATTCCCAGGACGCTCGTGCTGGCGGCGGTGTTGACGGCGGCGCCGGCACTTTGCGCCGTATCCCGGGCGGCGGTGCAGGCGCCCGGCGGCGGGACCGATCAGGCTGGCGCGGTTCTGGCCAGCCACAAGGCCTCCGACGAGGAGTATGCAAAGGCCGTCATGTCGCCCTTCACGGCGATTGCCGTGCAGTACTTCCAGCCGGGTGAGACGGTCCGGATGGGCGTCGGGCCGGCCGGCGTGTCTTTCGGTCCGAGCCCCGCGGGCGTGGACGTCGTCGAGTTGACGTTCAAGGACGGGTCGTATTTCGTGACCCCGGTGGCTGGCGCGGCACCGAGCATCGTGACGACGAGCGGCACGGGCGACGTCACCGGCCTGCCTGGCATGGCCGTGACGGGACGGACGAAGCTGGGGCGGCGCGACGTCGTCCGGCTCGGCCGCTATTTTGTCGAGACGTTGTCCGCGCCGGGAAACGGCAACGCGCGTGTCTTCGATCCCGATTCGCCGGCACGGAAAGCGTACGCCGGGCTGAAGTGGTACGCGCCCAACCTCGCGATGCGGGTGAGCGCGCGCTTCGTGCCCAATCCGACGCCCGCTGCGGTGACGATCACGACGAGCCGCGGCCTGCAGCGGGAGTACTACCGGGCGGGCGTGTTCGAGTTCACCCTGGAGGGAACGCCGCTTCGCCTGACCGCTCTCACCACGACACCCGCCCCGAAGGCCGGCGACGAGTTGTTCGTCGCGTTTCGTGACAAGACCACGGGTACGGACACCTACGACGTCGGCCGCTACCTGTTCATCCCGTTCGCGGGCGTGGACGCGGCCTACCTTCTGGATTTCAACCTGGCCACGAACCCGCTCTGCAATTATTCGCCTCACTACAACTGCCCGATCCCGCTTCGCGAGAACGTGCTGCCGGTGGCGATTCGCGCGGGCGAGATGAAATACCCGGTCCACCACTGAGTGCGTCGACTGCAACCGCGGCCGGACCGGCAGAATGACGGCGCCGGAATCGACAGCCGGTTTAGAATGCCGGCATGCTGCGCACCCTGACCGCCTGTCTGGCAATCGCCCTCGGCGCTTCCCTTGCCGGCGCGCCCCAGTCCGGCCGCGTCCATCGTCTCGAAGCCAGCCCTGCGACCGTCGCCTACGGCTACTACTGGGCGGACGCGACGCCCGTCCTCCGCATCGCCTCGGGCGACGTGGTGGACGTGGACACGCTGCTCACCAACACCCCGGCCGGGCTCGAGAAGGCCGGCGTGCCGGCCGACAAGGTGCAGGCGTCGCTGCGCGCCGTGGTGGGGGAGGTGACCGGCGACCGCCGCGGCCCGGGCGGTCACATTCTCACCGGCCCGATCTACGTCGAGGGCGCAGAGCCGGGCGACGCGCTGCAGGTGGACATCCTCTCGACGGAGCTTCCAATCGACTACGGCTACAACGGCTGCAGCGGGTTCGTTCGGGAGAACTGCGACCGGGGCGTCGGCATCCGGATCATCCCGCTCGATCGCAAGGCGATGACCGCGACGTTCGCGCCCGGCATCATCGTCCCGTTGAAGCCGTTCTTCGGGAGCATGGGCGTGGCGCCGGACCCCGCGCTCGGCCGCGTGAGCAGCACGCCGCCCGGCCGGCACGCGGGAAACATCGATAACAAGGAACTGGTCGCAGGCACGACGCTCTACATCCCGGTATTCGTCCAGGGAGCGTTGTTCGAGGTGGGGGATGCGCACGCCGTGCAGGGCGACGGGGAAGTGGATCAGACGGCCATCGAGACCTCGATGAGAGGACGGCTCCGGCTGACCGTGCGAAAGGGGATGAAGCTGGCGTGGCCGCGCGCAGAGACGCCGACGCACTTCATCAGCATGGCGACCGACGTCGACCTCGCGGTCGCGACGAGGGCCGCGCTGCAGGAGATGATCGATTTCCTGGCGGCGTCCAAGGGGCTGACGAAGCACGAGGCCTATCAGTTGACCAGTATCGCGGGCGACGTCGCGGTCACGCAACTGGTGGACCAGACGCTGGGCGTGCACGTGAAGATGCCCAAGGGCATCTTCAAGAAGTAGGCGGGAGGCACCCATGCACACAAACGTTCGGCACGCCGCCTGCGGGCTGGCTGTCGTGCTCGTCGTGTTCCTCGTCGCCGGGCAGGCCCGCGGCCAGGTGGCGCCGCTGTCTCCAGGACGACCAGACACGCTCTACCGCCTGCAACTCCTGCAGGCCGCCCCCGGGCGGCTGCTCGATCTCATCGAGACCGTGAAGACGCATGGAGCGATTGCCGTGGCAGGCGGGGAGGCTGCGCCGGTCGTGATGCGGCATTCGCAGGGGGACCATTGGGACCTTGCGGTGTTGTGGCCGATGGGCGAATGGGCTGCCTACTTCGAGACGGCCCGGGCGACCAAACGCGAGGCGGCCGCGCGGGCGTCGGGCGCCTCGCCCGCCGACCTCGAACGCCAATTCGACCCGCTCGTCTCCTGGCACGAGGATCTCTACCTGCGAGGGCCGTCAGTCGCGGCGGTGCAGGCGCGCGTCCAGGAGGCCGGCCTGCTGCACTACGAGATGATGCAGGCGCTGCCCGGCCGCCGCGAAGCGCTCATCGAGGAGCGACGGATGGAGAACGCGTTCAACAGGAACCGCGGGCGCGGCGAGACGTTGATCTTCGTTCGCGAGTCGGGCGCCGCGTGGGACGTGGTGACGCTCGGGGTCTACCGCAACTGGACGCAGTACGCCGAGAGCGACCTGATTTCCAAGGCGGCCAGCGACGACGCCGCCCGCAAGGCGGGGTTCCCGAATGCCGATGGCGTCGGGCCCTACATGCGCACGCTCATCTCCACCCACCGCGACACCCTCGGCCCACCCCTGCGATAGGCGGGGCGAGATTTCAGGACACGGCCCCAGCGGGGTTACCGGCGCAGGGGGGAGACGGAGACGGGGGGACGCCGGTGCCGGGTCGCCTGCTCGTAGCCATACGCGAGCTTGAACAGCAGCGGTTCCCCCCAGGCGCGGCCGAAGAACGTCACGCCGGCTGGGAGCACCCCTCCTCGCGCGTAACCCATCGGCACGTTGATGGCGGGGAAACCCGTGGTGGGCGAGAAGAACTGGCTGTTGTCGCCGTGCGGAGTGTTGAGGTCCCCGATCAGGCGCGGCACGTTGCTCCACGTCGGGTACACGAAGGCGTCCAGCTTCAGCGCCTCCATCGTCTTCAGGACGGCCGCGCGGACCGCATCCCGATAGTCACGCTCCGCCTGGCACGCCGCACTCTCAGGTCCCTCTCCCATCTGCGCGCCCTCGAGCCGCTGCTGCACCGAGGGGTGAAAGCGCCGCGACTTCACGATCTCCTCGACGCTGTGGATCGGCACGCGGTCGCCCTGCGCGGTGAGGTAGCGGTTCATGTCGTACTTGAAGCCGCCGCACGTCCCGCCGCCCTGCGGCCGCCGGGCCTGCGCCAGGTCGACCACGGCGGGATCCACGATCACCGCGCCCGCCCGTCGCATGTCCTCGACCGCCGCCATGAAGATCCGCGCGACCTCGGGGTCGGTCGTCTCCCGCTCGTACGCCTGCCGGAGGACGCCGATCCGCGCGCCCCTCAGCCCGTCGCGCACCAGTGCCGCCGCGTAGTCCTTCACCACGTGCTCGCGCGCTGGCGCGGTGACCGGGTCGTCCGGGTCCTCGCCCGCCACGACCTGGAACACCGCCACGGCGTCCTCGACCGTCCGCGTCATCGGCCCCGCGATGTCTGCCAGCAGGTTCAGCGGCGCCACCCCGGTCCGGCTCGTCAGCCCCATCGTGGAACGGATGCCCACGAGCGCCTGGTGCGACGACGGCCCGCGGATGGAGTTGCCGGTGTCGGACCCGAGGCCCACTGCACCAAAGTTGGCGGCGACGGCGGCCGCCGTCCCGCCGCTCGATCCCTGCCGTCACGCGGTCGAGCGCGTACGGGTTCTTGGTGTAGCCGGGCAGGATCGAACTCACCGTCTCGTACGGCGTGAAGGCGAACTCCGCCATGTTGGATTTCGCCAGGACAATGGCGCCCGCCTCCTTGATGCGGCGGACGAGGAAGGCATCCCGGTTGGAGACGAAGCCGGCGAGCGACAGCGAGCCGTCCGCGCTCTGAAGGCCGATCGTTTCGAAGTTGTCCTTCACGATGGTCGGGATGCAGTGCAGCGGCCCCACCGGTCCGCCCGCCGCGAAACGGCGATCCAACTCGTCGGCGAGCTTCTGCGCGTCCGGGTTGGTGACGACGATGGCATTGAGCGCGGGCCCGTTCTTGTCGTAGGCATCGATGCGCGCGAGGTATTGGTCGACGAGGGACCGGCAGGTCAGCCGGCCGTCCTTCATCGCGGTGTGGATCTGCGCGATGGTGGTCTCCTCGAGAAGGAATGGCGGCGGGCCGGCCGGTTTCACCGGCGCGAGCGCCTGGTTCTGCGCGCGCGGACCCGCGACGAGAAACGCGAGGGCCGCAGATGCCGCCAGCGCGGCCGCGATGGATGCTCGGGTAGCCATGATGCGCGAAGGGTATCACGGAACAAATCGACCGCGCCGGCCGTCATACCCCCCGTGGAGCTCCGTCTTCGCGTGCCCCTCGTCGGTGCCGTCGCCGCCTGCGCCCTGGCATGTGTGGCTTGCGGTCCGCCGCCGCTCGCGCCCACCCGCGAATCGGCGTGGGTCGGCAGCCACGCCGTGCGCGTGCGGACAATCGACCCCGCGGAGCCAGGGCTCGACGACCTCGACCCGCTCGGAGCAGCCATCGGCGATGCCCGCGTCGTCCTGCTGGGCGAGCAGACCCACGGCGAAGGGGCGACCTTCCTCGCCAAGACGCGCCTCATCAGGTTCCTGCACGAACGACTGGGTTTCGACGTGCTGGCGATCGAGAGCGGCCTCTATTCGTGCGAGCGCGCGGGCGACGCGATCCTGGCCGGCCGGCCCGCCCAAGAGATGCTGGACACATCGGTCTTCGACGTCTGGACCAGGAGCGCGCAGTTCGAGCCGCTGGTCGCTTACCTGGACCGGACGCGTGCAAGCGCGCACCCGCTGGAGCTCACCGGCTTCGACCTGCAGCTGACCGGCGACCTGAGCAAGGCACCGCTCCTCGCGGACCTCGAGGCCGCGCTGCCGGCCGATGGTGACCGACGCCGAGTGCTCGACGTCGTGAAGACCATGACGGTGTCGATGGCGCGGTTCTCGAAGGTCGGCAAGGCCGACCGCGAAGCTTTCCACGGTGCGGCGGAGCGCGTCGTGGCCTTTCTCGGACGGCGAACCGATCCGGATGGCCGGTTCCTCCGCCAGGTGATGGCGAGCACGGCGCGCAACGCCCGGTTCTGGTGGGAAGCGGATCCGCAGAAGCCCGTGCCTGCGGTCATGAACATCCGCGACGAGCAGATGGCCGACAACCTGCTCTGGCTGGCGCGCGAGCGCTACCCCGGCCGCAAGATCATCGTCTGGGCGGCAACCTCCCACGCGAGCCGGAACCGGCAGTTGATCGAGCGGCCAATCGGTGACGAGGGAATGGTCCCCATGGGACATCACGTGTGGAAGGCGCTGGGCCCGCGGGCTTACGTGATCGCGTTCACCTCCGGGCGAGGCCAGTTCGGGTCGTGGCGGAGCACGCCGTCCGACCTCGCGCTCCCGCGGCGCGGCAGCTTCGAAGACGCGTGTCTCCGCACCGGGGCGCCGGCGCTGTTCCTCGATCTCCGAACCTCCGTCCGCGACGGCGACTGGCTCTCGAAACCGGTGCTGGCGAGGCCGATGGGACACGCCCGCATGGTGGCGCGGTGGCCCGACATCGTGGACGCCTTCTTCTTCATCGACACCACCCGGCCGAGCAGCGAACGGGAGCGCTGAGATGGATGCGGTCCTCACCACCTGCGATCTGTGCTTCAGCTACGGCCGGGCGGCTGCCGTGTCGGGTCTCAACCTGGCGCTGGCGCGCGGCGACATCTTCGGGTTCGTCGGGCCCAACGGCGCAGGGAAGACGACGACGATCAAGCTGCTCCTCGGGCTCCTGACCCCGTCAGCGGGCATCCATTCGCGCCTTCGGCCTCGCGATGCGCGACGACCGGGTCGGCGTCTTGCGGCGGATAGGAGCGCTCGTGGAAACCCCGGCGCTCTACCGGCACCTGACCGCCGCGGAGAACCTGCGGATCCAGGCGCTGGCCCACGGCGTGTCCTGGGAGCGAATCAACCGCGTGCTCGACCTGGTGTCGCTCAGCAGCGCGGGCCGCAAGCGCGTATCCCAGTTCTCGCTCGGGATGAAGCAGCGCCTGGGCGTGGCGATGGCACTGCTCCACCGCCCGGAGCTGCTGGTGCTCGACGAGCCGGCCAACGGCCTCGACCCGGCCGGCATCCAGGACCTGCGCGTCCTGCTCAAGCGGCTGGCGGCCGAGGAGGGGCTCACGATCTTCCTGTCGAGCCACATCCTCGCGGAGCTCGAACAGACGGCAACGAAGGTCGCGATCATCGCGCGCGGCTCGCTCCGCTACCAGGGGACGGTCGAGGCCCTCAAGGCGGTCCTGGGCGGCCGCTGCCGCGTCGTCGTGGACCGCGCGGACGACGCCCGGGCGCTGCTGGAGCGGTGCGGACACCCGGTGTCGACCGAGGGCAGCGATTCGGTGCTGCTCGAAGCGGACGATCGCGAGCAATGCGCCGCCGTCACCGCGTCGCTGGTCGCGGGCGGTATCAAGGTGTACCAGGTTGCGCTCGAGCAGCCGAACCTCGAGGAGGCGTTCCTCGAGATCGTCCGTGCGGCCGAGAAGGAGACGGGATCATGAAGGCGCTCGCGACGATGTGCCGGATCGAGGTCCTGAAGCTGCGGCGGACACTGGCGCTCTGGATGGTGTTGATCGCGCCGGCCGTGGTGGTGTCGCTGCAGATGTTGATCTGGGCGAGCAGCAAGAGCGCGTTCGACGTGGACGCCGACCTCTGGCTCTCCTTTCATCAGAACATCCTGTCGATGTGGGCCGTCTTCATGCAACCGCTGTTCGTGGCGCTCGTCGCGGCCCTCGTCTACCACGTCGATCACTCGTCGCAGGGGTGGCTGCGCCTGTTCCTCCTGCCCGTACCGCGGTGGACCGTGCCGGCCGCGAAGCTGGCCGTGGTGCTGGCGATGGTGGTCGCGGCGACGGCGGTGCTCCAGGTGCTGTCGCTGGCCGGGACGTGGGCCGCCCAGGCGATGAATTCCCGCATCGTGCTGCCCGAGTACGTGCCGCTGGGCGTCCTGCTCTCGCGGACCGCGCAGGTGCTGCTCACGTCGCTCGTGGTCGCGGTCGTGCAGAACGCGGTCAGCCTCAGGTTCGCGTCGGTGTCGGTCTCGCTCGGCGTCGGGATCACCGGCGCGTTCGTGGCGCTGTTCGCCTCGAGCTGGAAGTACGGGCCGTACTATCCATGGCTGATGGCGCTGCACACCATCCACGGCAAGCCGGAAGTCGTCGCCCGCATCCTCTGGCTCAGCCCGACCGTCGCCCTGCTCGGCATCGCGGCGACGATGGTCTACGCGTCGCGGCGGGACCCGGGAGCCTATTGACGCACGGTGCCGAAGCGGCACGTCGAATGCCCCGGACCCTCATCTGATCACGTACAACGTCGTCGGGTACCCGTCGATCCACCGCGCCGTGCCCCCGCTGAAGATCGCGTCGTCCTCGATCCCCATCGAGACGTCCGCGCCGTCCCACTCGGGGACCGCCGCGGCCACCGAGAACTCGATCGAGTAGACGGTGTCGTTGTGCAGCGGCCACTCGCCGCTGCCCGGGACGAACTCCTGTTTCTCGGGCATGCCGATCATCGTGCCCGAGCCGTGGCCGTACGGCCCGATTGGGTGCGTGTAGACCGTCGGGCGCAGGCCTTCGGCCTTGCCGCGTGCGACGATTCCCCGCAGGATGTCGTTGCCGGCACGGCCTTCGCGCATTTCCGCGAAGTGGATTTCCTGCAGCCGGTTGCCCTTCGCAAGCAGCGCCGCCAGGCCGGCCGGCGGCTCCGTTTCGCCCTGGCGCAGCACGTACGCGTTGTGCTGCATGTCGGTGCACAGCCCGAGATACCGGATGCCGACGTCCGAGTGGAGCAGGTCTCCACGGCGGATGACGCGGTCCCCCTTGCCGTAGCGGGTCACGTCCTTCGGCGATCGCTGGATGTCGATCGAGGGGTGGAACCAGGTCTCGAGGCCGAGCGAATCGATTCTCTGGCGGATCCACCACTCCACGTCGTCCGCCGTCGTCACGTCGGGCACGATCACCGCGTTGGAGAAGAACTCGGCGATCAGCTGGTGCGTCATCGCGCCCATCTGGCGGTACAGGCTGAGTTCGCGCGGGCTCCGCGCCTCGTACCAACCCATGCAGATGCGCTCGCCAGGGACGAGGCGGTCGACGTACTTCCGGTCGAGGGCCCGTTCGAGCTTTTCCTTGTGGAACGCCGAGAGGCCGTTCCCGTGGCTGAAGTCGTCGTGGTACTCGTAATGGGGAGCGTAGTTGATCGCAATCCTGCGCGGGTCGTGCTGCCGGACGTAGTCGGCGACCACGGTCAGCTGGTGGTTCGCCCCCTTCGAGCGGTCGGTGAAGATGTTCGTGTACATCGGGCCGGCCGACCCGGTGCCGTGCCAGTTCGCGGTGAGCTTCTGGAAGCCGTCCTTGCGGTCGTGGAAGATCAGGATCGAGAGGCGGCGCGCGGTCATCATCGGCCTCGGCACCAGCGTCATGTAGACCGGGTCTTCGTCCGTACTCGAAGCACATGACGATCCACATGTCGACGCCCTCGCGCCGCATGATGCCGGGGAGGATGTTGTCCAGGCGCCACTCGAGGATCTCGTTGTAGACGCGGGCCTGCTCTCTCAGCGGCAGGACCGAGCCAAGCGCGCCCGATGGCGACATGCGCCAGTCGATGGGCCCCGCGGCTTGCTGCACCGCCTGGCGGGCGTCGATGAGCGCGCCGGCGCCGCCGGTTGCGGGCCCTCGGTCGCGAGCGCCGCGGTTGCCGTTGCCGCCATGAGCAGGGCGGGGAGAGCAGTCAGCCGGAGTCGGAGAGTCATGGACGCACCTTATACCGCGGCACGGCGACGGTAACAAGGGAAGCGTGCTATAACTCCCCGCACAAGGAGTCACCCGCCATGTCAACCGTCGTCTTGTCACACAGCCATCCGGACTCCCCGGTCCGACACTCCTACCCGCTGGCCGTGACCCAGGCCGGCTTCGGCACCGCCGTGTCGCTCGTCATGCGCACCCTGCCCTACGCGCTGGTCAGGTTCGGCATCCTGCTGGCGTTCACGGCCATCACGGTGGCGTGGTTCGCCCTGACCTTCGGCGGGGCGGCGTTGCTCGGCGCCAAGGTCCACCCCTGGGTGGGGATGGGCTGGCTGATCGTCGGCCTTGGCGGCTACGGATACGCTTGGTGGATCGTCGTTCGTTACGCGCTTTACCTGATCAAGGCCGGGCACGTGGCGGTGCTGACCGAGTTGATCACCAAGGGCAGCCTCGACAACGGAGCCACCGGGATGTTCGACTACGGCCGCCGCGTGGTCACGGAGCGCTTTGGCGAGGTGAACATCCTGTTCGCGCTCGACCTGCTGATTCGCGGCGTCGTCGCGGCGTTCAACCGGACGCTCGACTGGGTCAGCCACTGGATCCCGCTTCCCGGGCTGCACTCCGTCGTCGGCGTCGTGAACGCGGTGGTGAAGGCGGCGACCACGTACATCGACGAGACGATCTTTCCTATGACCTGGCGCGCGGCGACGAGAACCCCTGGCGCGCGGGAAAGGACGGCCTGATCTACTACGCGCAGAACAGCGTCGAGATCCTGAAGACCGCGGTCTACGTCGTCGTGCTGGACAAGGTGCTGACGGTGGTCGTGTGGGCCGTGATGCTGATGCCGGCGTTCATGATGCTGGCAATCCTCCCCGCGGCGGCGAAGCCGGGCGGGTTCATCGGGGGGCTGGTGATCGCGGCGCTCCTGGCCTCGAACGTCCGGCAGGCCTTCCTGAAGCCGGTCTTCCTGGTGATGGTGATGACGAAGTTCCACGCGGTGGTGCAGAACCAGGCGATCAACCCGGAGTGGGACGAGCGGCTGTCGAGCGTGAGCGGCAAGTTCCGCGAGGTCAAGGAGAAGGCGGCCGCGCCCTGGACGCCGGCTGCGGGCAAGGCGTAAGCCGACCCGCGGCGTGACTCCGATGGCGAAGAAGAACGACCCGCGCCGCCACTACTCGGTCTACGTCGTCTACCTCCGCGACCCGAAAGGCGACGGTCGGGCGGGATACTACGTCGGGATGACGGGCCTGCCGCCAGAGGAGCGGTTTGCCAACCACAAGGCGCGGGAAGAAAGCCGCCGGCGTGGTGAAGCGGTTCGGGGAGCGTCTGGTGCCGAGGCTCTACGCGCACCTCAACCCGATGACCTACGCCGAGGCGGTCGAGGCCGAACCGCGTCTGGCCGAGGAACTGCTCGCGCAGGGCTACCAGGTGTTCGGCGGGCACTGACACCGAGTTCCGCGGCCTGCCTCAGCCCTCTGCGGGCGGTTCCCGGGGTTCGCCGTCCGCGTCGCGCGAGACCGGCAGCATGTCCACGATCCCGCGCGCCCGTGTGGCGTCCGACGACCGCACCGCCACCGAATAGCGAGTGCCGGTCACCCCCTCGTGCTGAAAGACGTGCGTGGCCTCCGTGCGGCCGAACCAATCCGCGGCCCGAGCGAGGGTATCCCCGCGCCCTCCAAGAAGATCGGCCCGCATCTGATCGACGCTGCCGGGGCGCGTCGGCCTCATCCTTGCAGATTCCCGGCGGAGGCTCTGCCGTGGCGACCGCCGACAAGCCCGACGAATCCGCTTGCGCCGCGCACGCGAGGGACCTCGTCGCGCGCGGGTTTTCCTGGGTGGAAGACGTCGTTTACGTTGGCCTCGGCGCCCTGCTGTCGGTTGGGCGCTGGTTCTGCTCGGACCACCGCGCAGTCGCTCTGGGTGGAATTGTGGCAGGGCGGTCGTGCTGCGCCGCGACCCCGGGGCGGCGGCGGTCCGGAAGTAGGCGCCGCACGCCGCCGCAATGGACGCGTGCGCGACGACAGGCTGGCCTATAATCGCGCGCATGACCGTCCCGCTCCTGACCCTCTTCGTCCTCGCGGCGCTGCAAGCGGCTCCCGCGGCCCCGCCCGACACCGAAATCTTCCTCGCGACGCTGACGGTGGACGGCCGGGACGTGCACGTCACTTCGCCCGTCGAACATCTCCAACAGTCCCGGCTACGACAACCAGCCGTCCTTCACACCAGATGGCGCCGCCCTGCTGTTCACGTCCGGACGCGCGGGGGCCGGCCAGACCGACATCTATCGTTACGACATCGCTCGCCGCGAAGTCGTGCGCGTCACCGCCACGCCGGAGAGCGAGTATTCGCCGACCGTCACGCCAGACGGGTCCCATATCTCGGTCATCCGCGTCGAGGCGGACAAGACGCAGCGGCTGTGGCAGTTCACGGCGACGGCCGCGAGCCGGAACTCCTCCTGCCGGCAGTCAAGCCGGTCGGCTACCACGTGTGGATCGACGACCATACGCGTCGGCCTGTTCGTGCTCGGGACGCCGGCAACGCTTGCACGTGGCCGACACGCGGACGGGGAAGTCGGTGGAAGTCAGCGAACGACATCGGCCGCTCGCTGCAGCGGATGCCGGGCACCTCGAGTTTCAGTTTCGTGGTGCGGGAACCGGGCGTGGACGGCGCCAGGCCGGCGCTTTCGATCCGCCAGTTCGACGCGCGCACTCGCACCACGGCCCCGGTCGTCTGGGCCGTGCCCGGCGCCACCGAGGCGGACTGCGCCTGGACGCCCGACGGGCTGCTGTTGATGGCGCACGCCGGCTCGCTCTACGGCTGGCGGCGAGGCGACGCGGACTGGAGGCGCCTGGCGGACCTTGTCGCGATGGGCCTCAACGGGGTCACGCGCATCGCCGTCAGCCCGAAGGGCGACCGGATTGCGTTCGTCACGCAGGGGCGGTGACGGCGCTCGGCGGCGCGGACCAGGATTGTATCAGGGAGCCTGCTGGCAGAAGTACGGGCTCCGCGAATCGTCGGCCGCGTGTAGAATCGAAGGTCCGGGTTGCGTGGTTCCGGCAGTACAGCAAAACCGAGGAGGACAGATGAAACGGTTGGTAGCAGCGGTCGCGGCGGCAGCGTTGCTGATTCCCGTGGCCCGCGTGGCGACGGCCCAGACGAAGACCATCACCGGCGAGGCGAAGGTGGTCACGGCGACGGTCGAGGCGATCGAGGCCTCTACCCGCTCGGTCACGCTGAAGAAGCCGGACGGCACCTTCGTCACCACGACGGTGCCCGACGACGATGAAGGCAGTTCTCGACGCTGAAGATCGGCGACACGGTCCAGGCGCGCTACTACGAGAACCTGGTGCTCCGGGTGAAGAAGCCCGGCGAGAAGGACGTCGACACGGCATCCAAGGCCGCGACACCGACGAGCGGCGGCGCCCGGGCGGCACGAAGGCCCGCAGCGGACGATCACCGCGACGATCACGGCGATCGACGAGAAGGTGCCGTCGATCACCTTCAGCGGTCCGAACGGCTGGACGTACTCCTCGAGGGTCGAGGACAAGAAGGCGCTGGCCACGGTGAAGGTCGGCGACAAGGTCGACATCACCTGGACCGAGGCGCTGCTCCTGTCGCTGGAATCCCCGGCCAAGAAGTAAGCGCTCCTCGCGCGCGCGGCGGTCGTCGCCGCGTGCGTCATGCCTCCGGGCCGATCCCGGGAGCGGCGCCACGTCGGCGCTCCCTGTTCTCCGCCTCGCGTGCCACCCCGCCGCTACTTGGCGGGCGCGAGGGGGTTCAGCCCGGCGGCTCGCATCGCCTCGTACTGCGCGAAGGCCGCGCGCAGCTGCCGGACCGCCTCGTCCTTCTCGCGACACGGCGAGAGCATGAACTGCCGCGAGAACACCGCGCGCATCGTGCCCACCGGATTGCGCACGAAGACGTCGATCGGCAGGCTGAACCGTCGCTCCGTGTCGTCGGCCGCGGTCGAGAGGTCAGGGCCGATCGGCGTCGGGCTCCTCACGCCGAACACCGCCACGGGGTGGCAGGTGTAGCAGCCGGTCCGCACGAACCACCCGCCCGGCCCCTTCGCCATCTCCGCCGCCAGCCGCCGCTCCTCCTCGGGTTGCGGATCGCTCCGCGGCAGGTTGCCGAGCAAGCGACGCGTCGAGCCGGCGCCCGCCGCCACGACATCACGAGCAGCGTCAGCGCCCGAATCTCGTCCGCCGACAAGTGGAAGTTCGGCATCACCGTGTCCGGCACGAGCGCGCGCGGATCCTGGAAATGCGCGGCGTGCCAGCGGAACGCGCTCGTGCCGGCCGGCGAGGTGGCTGTAGTCGTACTGGCCGGGGTTCTTGTCGCCGGTCCAGTCGAGGTCGGGCCCGATGAGGCCGCCGCGCCCGTTGATGCGATGGCACGCCCGGCACCCCTTCTGGTCCACCAGCCGCTTGGCGCGGTTGATCGACGGGCATGCCCGCCGTCTCGCGCTCGTAGCGGTGGCAGACGTTGCACCGCAGCTGCGATGCAGCGCGCTTGCCATCGGCGCCCGGCACCAGGCCGGCTGGCCAGCGTGCGTGTCGAGCAGCGGCTCCGTCCCAGTACGGCACCTTGCCGTGCGCGCGCACGCGGTCAACCGCCCACCCCTGCCCGCCGTGGCACAGCGTGCAGCCGAAACGCTCGACGGGTGCGCGCGGAGGATGTCCGGCGCGATGCGTCCGCAGCGGCTCGGCGGCCGCCTCGAATCCCCGCCACGTGGTCGCCAGGTGGCAGCTCACGCACCGGTTGGCGCCGCCCGTCTGCGGCAGCCAGACCTGCTGGATCCCCGACGGCACCGACCGGGCCGCCTCGTCGCCGGACGCTGGCGCAACGGCCTGCGCGGAACTGCCGCTGGTGCGCGGCGTGCTCGGGCGACCAGTCTCCGGTAGATCAGCCAGCCGTGTCGCGAGCAAGCAGCGCGGCAAGGACGGCGAGCACGGCGAGGTCCCGGCCTCCCGGCTGCGACGGCGGCGGCGCGGTCTTCGACCTTGCGCCATCTCAGAACCTCACCGGCACGTCGGGCCACGCCTGCCACGGCCAGTAGAACTGCCACGATGGCCCTCGCAGCAGGCCGACGATGGTCAGTCCGGCCACGACCAGGGCGATGACCGTGAAGACCAGGACCTGCGTCCGCCGCTCGCGCGGCAGCCACACGCCGGCGGTGCCCGCGGGCGACCGGTCCAGCCACGGCCACATGGTCGTCAGGACCAGCAGGAACGCCGGCAGCAGCATGCCCCCGACGAGCGCGCCGTTGACCGACACCGGACCGAGCGCGCACGGTGGTGTCGGCCACGATCTCCTGGAGCCAGAGGAAATACCACGGCGCCTTGGCGGGATTGGGCGTGACCAGCGGGTTCGCGGCCTCCTCGAGCGGCGACGGGATCACGATCGCGAGCACGCGTGACCGCCAGCCAGGTGGCGAGCGTCACGACCGCCACACGCGCAACGACCGCCGGGATCGCGTTCACGACGAGCGCCGCGCCGTCGGCCTCCCCCGCGTGCGCGAGTCCCCCGTCCTTCCGGATCCGCCACATGTGGTAGCCGAACAGCACGGCCACCGCGATCGGCAGCACGACGATGTGCAGGAGGTAGAACCGCATCAGCGCCGCCTGGCCAATCTCACGCCCGCCAATGCAGCAGTTCGCGCAGCCGCGCCCCGGCCACGGGAACCGACGCGACGATGTTCATGCTCACCGTGACGGCCCAGTAACGCCAGCTGGTCCCACGGCAGCAGGTATCCGGTGAACGACAGCAGCACCGTGCCGGCGAGCAGGGCCACGCCGATCACCCAGTTCCACTCGCGGTGCTGCTCCCGCTCGCCGTCGTTGCGGTAGGCTCCCGTCAGGAACACGCGGGCCATGTGCAGGGTGACGGCGATCACCATCAGGTGCGCGGCGATGCGGTGCGCCGCGCGGAGCCACCAGCCGAACGACACGACGTGCTCGATGTCCTTGATCGACTGGTACGCCTCCCGCGTGGACGGGATGTAGAAGACCATCAGCGGCAGGCCCGTGAGGAGGAGCAGGACGAACAGCACCCACGAGACGGTGCCCAGCCAGAGCGACGGCGTCCAGGCGAGCGACGTCGACGCGCATCCGGGCCGGGAACCAGTGCAGCAGCAGGTTCGCCAGGATGGCGTCGGTCGCCTCCCGCGTCGAGGCCGGGAAGACGCTCCAGAAACGTCGCCGGGCCATCAGGCGCTCCTCATGGCAGCGTAGACCGTGAAGCGTCCGCGTCGACCTCGTCCGCCAGGTCCACGACCAGTTGGCCGTCGTCCGGCGCCAGCGTCAGGCGATAGGTCGCAAGCGGGCGCGGAGCGGGGCCCGAGAGATTCGACGCCGTCCGCGCCGTAGCGCGAGCCGTGACACGGGCAGGCTGAAGTAGTAGACCTGCACCTGGCGCCGGCGGTCCGGGTCGGCCGGGTCGGCTTCCTCGACCGCTTCGGGCCGGACGGTGCAGCCGAGGTGGGTGCAGACCGCCGACACCGCTCGGAAGGCCTTGCCGTCGCGGACGATGAACACCCGCCGGTCGGACACGAAGGTGAGGCCGTCGGCGAACGCCTCGGGCCGCCCCACCTTCGCCGTGGTCGGCGGGTCGTAGCTGACGTTCGGGACGAACGACCGGAGGACACCCATGGCGGTCTGGGCGCCGAGGCCCGCGATGCCGGCGGCAGCAGCCAGCCTGGCGACGACGGAACGGCGGGAAATGCGGTCCGCAGCTCACGGCCTGCGGTTCACCGGCCATCGATCGCGCCCCTACGCGCCGGTCGGGCTCTCATCGCCGCGCCCGTCCGCGCTGCTGTCGATCTGCGCCAGCAGCGCCCGCGCCTCGGCGTCCTCGGGCCGCAGGTCGACGAGCTTCTGCGCCCATCCGATCGCCGCGCTCCACTGGCCCCGCTTGGCCTCGTACGAGGCCAGGGCCGACCAGCACGTCACGGTCGGCCGGGCGCGCCGGTGCACCGTCGGCAGCACTTCAGATGGCCTCGGCGGTCTTGCCCTGCGAGTCGAGGCCCACCGCGTAGCCGTAACCGTAGCGGCCGTCGCCGGGCCGCAGTCGGTAGGCGCGTTCGAGCGAGGCCATCGCTTCGGCCAGCGCGGCCGGTGCGGATGTAGAGCGAGCCCGAGGGCGTAGACGACCTCGGCCGCGTCCGGGGCGATCCCGACCGCCGTTCTCGAGCATGGCGCTCGGCTTCGGCCTCCCTGCCCGTCGCCCGGCACAGGTCCGCCAGATTGACGAGCGCGGGCATGTTCCGCGGGTCGAGGCGCAGCGCGATCTTCAACTCCGCCTCGGCGTCCTTCGCACGGCCCTGGCGGAGGTAGAGGTTCGCCGAGATTGACGTGCGCCTCGGGGCGTTCCGCCACGGCGCGCTTCGAGCGCCACCGCCTCGCGCGTCGGCCCGCGCGAGCGTTGCGGACTCATCCGGCGACAGCATGCTCGGCGGCGTGCCGGCCAGCGAGACGGCCGCGCCCGCGCGAACGAGCCGGACGGGGTCGGTCAGCAGCGCCGACGCCCAGGCGCCAGCGGTCAGCTTCGGGCGCCTGCTCGAGCAGCCCGCGCGGCCGACAGCGCGGACGAGCGCGTCCTCGTCCGCGATCCCGGCGTAGAGCGCGTCCATCGACGCCGGGCTGAGCAGCCCGCCGAGGCCTCGAGCGCGGTGGCGCGCGCGATGGGCGGGAACTGCTTGTTGAGGACCGCCGCGCGCAGCTGGCGCTCCGCGTCCGGGCGCCCGCGGCGCGCCGCCGACAGCGCGGTCGACGTAGTCGTTGCCGCGCGTCCGCGTCGGCCCGTACCACTTCACCACCGCGTCGTTGGCCCACGTCAGGCCCTTCTTGTCATGGCACGGCGTCGTGCACGCGTTCGGGGATCCCGTACGCGATCGAGTAGTCCACGCGCGGCACGCGCATCGAGTGGTCGTAGCGGGGATCCACCACCATGTAGGTCGTCGAGCGCATGTGGCAGTTGCGGCACAGCGCGGCGTCGGTGCCCTGCTTGTGGTGATGGTGCGCCGGCGTGTCGTAGTTCAGCGGCAGGTGGCAGTGCAGGCAGACGTTGTTGCCCGTGCCGCGCTGCTTCAGGCTGTGGGCGTTGTGGCAGTCCGAGCAGGTCACGCCCGGCGCGGTACATCTTGCTCTGCGTGAACGACGCGTATTCGTAGACCTCTTCGAGGATCTGCCCGTCGGCGTGGTAGAGGCCGTCGGTCAACAAGCGCCGGACGGTAGCTGTCGAGGAACGTCTTGCCGTAGTCCGGCACGTCGGTGATCGGGCCGCGCCGGGCGTGGCATGGCGCGCACGCCTGGATCTCGGCGCGCTGCCGCGGCCGGTCCGCCAGGCGGGCCGCCACGCGCGTCGCGTCGCCGAGGCCGAAGCCGCTGTAGTCCATCGCGCGCAGGCCCTGGACGAGCAGCCCCATCGGCGCCGCATCGCGCCCCGTCAGGCCCCGCTTCTTCCGGTCCTCTGCCCACGACACGTGGGCCGAGCCCGGGCCGTGGCACGTCTCGCACGACACGTTGATCTCGGACCAGGTGGTCTTGTACGTGTTGGTCGCCAGGTCGTAGTTGCGCCGCAGGTTCGTCGAGTGGCAGTCGGCGCACATGTAGTTCCAGTTCTGGTTCGGGCCCGTCCAGTGGAGAGGATCGCCGGTGGGTGACCTTCGCGTCGGGATACAGGTGGAACCAGCGCTGGCCCCCCTGCGGCTCGGGCCGCGAATCCCAGGCGATCGAGAGGCACTGCAGCCGGCCGCCGGGAAACTCCACCAGGTACTGCTGGAGCGGACGATAGCCGAACGTGTACTTGACCTCGTAGTCGTGCAGCGCGCCGTCGGGGCCGTCGGTGCGGACGAAGAACTTCCCGTCGCGCCTGAAGAAGGTCGACGTGATGCCCGCGTAGGTGAACGAGGCGTCCGCGAAGTTGCCGAGGACCGTCTGCCCGGTGGGCAGTTCCATCGCCCGGGCGTGGTCGGACTGGCGCCACTCCGCGGTCTGCGTCTCGTGGCACTTGGTGCAGGCGGGTTCACCGACGTAGGTGGCCGAGACAGGAGCCTGCGCTGTGGAGGATGGTGCCGTTGTCGCGAAGTCTCCGGCCCTCGGCGCAGGACGCGACTGTGACGCGTACCAGGCCCCGGCCGCGACGGCGAGGCAGGCGACGATAGCCAACGCCGCGAACAGTCGTCCCCGTGACCACGTGGAGCGCCCAGGTTCACCCATGGGCGGGCATTTTATCCCATGCGGCGTGCCGAGACCGCTTATCCCATGCGGCGTGCCGAGACCGCGATCCCGAGTCGCCTGCAGGGCGCCCGCGGCGCGTCGGTGCACGGCTGGTCGTGTCGCAAGCCGGGGCCGCAAGCCGCAGGCCGAGTTCTACGTGAACGCCGCGCCTCGCGGCTGGGCTGTTCGGCGGCCGCCCGGCTGTTCCGGCGTCGCCGGCGCCAGGTACCACTGGTTTGGAGGGACGACCTTGGGAGCGTCCGGGTCCTTCATGTAGGCCGGCGTCATGATCTGCACGCCGGTACTCGTTGAAGACGTCGAGCACGTTGCGGTGCAACTCCGTGTAGGTTTCAAGGATCAGGAGCGGCTCGCTGCAGTGCACATTCAACTGGTCCTGGACGCAGAAGTCGTCCAGCTTCAGCTGAAGGACGAACGGCGGCGGATCGGTTCGCGCACCCGGCGTCCGGCGGGCCGCTTCGACCAGCATCGCTTCCACCTGCCGCCACGGCGTCTCGTAGCCGATGCCGGCGACGGTGTGCAGGATCACGCCGCTGGTCTTGGCGAGCGCGCTGTAGTTGGTGATGTGGCTGTTGAGGAGTTGCGAGTTGGGCACCGCCACGTTCTCGTTCTTGAACGTCCGCACGTGCGTGTCCAGCATGCGGACCGCCGTCACGAAGCCCAGCACCTCGCCAATCTGCACGACGTCGCCGGTCCGGAATGCCCGGCGGTAGATGACCGTGTAGCCGGCAATCATGTTGGAGATGAACGACGATGACCCCAGCGAGAGCATGACGCCCAGGAACACCGAGACGCCCTTGAACGCGTCGGAGTTCGATCCCGGGATGTAGGGGTAGCCGACGACGAGCGCGAAGACGATCACCAGCGGCCGCACGAGCTTGTAGGTGGGCGTCGCCCATTCCGGGTCGAAGTTGGCGAGCCGGATCCTGCCGTCCCCTACCGAGTCGAAGAACCGGCGGAGCAGCCGCAGCCCGATCCTGACCACGACGGACAGGACCGCGAGGAAGAACAGGTCGGGGAGCTTCTCGACGACCGACCGTCCCATCGTCGCCACCGGATCGAGGATGTAGCCGGCAAGGCTGCGTGCGACCGTGCGGGTGTGCGGGAACAGGTCGAGGACCCATTCGAGGTAGCCGAAGGTCAGGACGAGGCTGAGGAGCGCGCGCGCACCGCGCACGCTGCGTCGCAAGGTGGTCTCGAGCTTGGCGGCGCTCACGACCTCCCGCGACCTGGCGGCCAGCGCCTCCATGTGGTGGCGGTAGCGGCTCTCGATCAGCGCGTCGAGCCTGCGGCCGAGCCACGCGAGGCCCGCCAGCATCAGCGCGAACGCCAGCGTCCCCACGAGCGCGGTGACGATGGCCCACTCGAGCGCCGGGTGCGCCCGCCCGGTGCGGTACGCGGCCACCGCCTCCCTGATCCTCGCGAGATAGAGGCTCGCGACCACCTGGCGCGGGCCCCCCTCGAGGGAGGCGTCGGCGTCCAGCACGTTCATGACGAGCCGCGGGCCGGCCATGATCCGGCTGCCGATGTCCGTTTCCTCGATGCGGAGTGAGTTGGCTCCGAGCGCTGGGTCGGTCGCGACCTCGGCGATGCGCGCCGCGATCGCGTCCGCCCGCTCCCTCGCCGGGTACAAGCTGATCCCCTGCACCCTGAACAGGCGCACGCCGTCCACGATCACCGGCGCCGTGACGATTCGACGCTCGATCAGGGGTTCCGGCACCGCGGCTGGCTGCCGTGCCGCCCCTGCGGCAGGGGACAGGAGCAGGAGCGCGATGGGCAGGAACAGGTGGCCGAACGGCGTTCGCCTGCGCGTCATGGGAAACCTCTGGTGCTATCGTGTTGCGCAGGGGCATGATAGCGCACCGGCGCCGGGGGCGGAACCGGCCGGTTACGTGGTGGTGATGGTCCAGCCGCGGGCGGTCGCTTCCTTCGTGGTCGAGGTCGACGCCTTGCCGCTCAGCACGATGACGAACGTCGAGGCGCGAAGTTCGGCGCGCGCGCGGCCGATGATGTCGCGCAGCGCCGCCTCGGTGTCCGCCGTCCACCGCACCCAGTCGAGCGGAAGCAGGGCCGCGCCGCGGCAATCTGCCGAGACCGCGACGAGGACGCGCGAGTCGGGGAGCACCGCCGTGACGGGCGTGTCCGCGTGCCGCTGCTGCAGCAGTTCGGCGCTTTCCACGAAGAACAGCGCCTCGCGCTCGTTTCGCGCCTCCGCGGCGGTCGCGATGTACCCAGCGCAGCCGGGACGTTTCACCGCCCAGAGGGCGGCGATCAGCCGGGTTTCGAAGGTCAGGGTCATCGCGCTGTTGCGGAACAGCCGGTTCGACGCCGCGTCGGGCACGCCGAGTTCCTTCAACCGCTGCTCGTTAACCTTCCGCAGTTCTTCCGGGTCCTTGCTCCACACCAGGCCGCCGACGGTGGCGGTCATGCCGACCACCTTCGGGATCGGCAGCGCCACCTTCGTCACGATCGACCCGGCGGCGTCCACCGAGCCGACATCCTCGAGCGCCTTGTGGAGCACCGGGTTGGTCGTATAGGGATCGACGCCCAGTTTCTGCGCCCAGCGGCGGGCGGCCCCGCCGACGCCGAGCGCGCCCTTGGCCGCGGCCGAGGCCGGGTCGCCCTTCGCTCCCGTCGCCGCGGGGTCCTCGCTCGAGTCGACCGCACGCTGCGTCTTGCGACCCAGGTTCACGCCAAAGCGCTTGAGGCCCGACCCGAGTCCCTTCGCCGTGCCGCCCGGGTCGGTGACCACCGCCGCCGCGCCCTTGCCGATGTTCACGACCGACGTCCCGGCGGCCTGCAGGAAGACCTCGGTCTTCGAGACGTCCTGCAGTTGCGCGAGCGCCTCGATCTCCTGCAGCCGGACCGCGAGCATCGTCCGTCCGGCCGCCTCGAACGTGCCGAAATCCGAGGTGATGGTGAACACGTGGTAGTAGTCCGGCGTGGCGACGGTGTCGGCGACGACGTGGTGAGGGCCCCGGATCTGGGCCGGTGTCAGCAGGGCAGACGCTTTGAAGGATGGCGGCCGCTCCGCGGCCGGGCTCGACGCCCGCCCGCCGGAGACGGCTGCAGCCATTCCGAAGGCCACCAGGGCCGCCGAGATCGAACGCGAGTTCGTCATCGGGTGATTATCCGACAGAAGAGAGGAGACAGAAGACAGAAGGTCCGGCCGTGCTAGCATGCTCGCCGGGTCGGCTCCCCCCCGCCCGGCCGAAGGACGTCCATGGAAACAGTTGCCGCGTTCCTCGCCCACCAGCCGCTGCTCGCCCTCTTCCTGGTGATCGCCGCCGGCTATGCGCTGGGCGCGATCAACATCAAGGGTTTCTCGCTCGGCGTCGGGGCGGTGCTCTTCTCGGGGCTGCTCGTCGGGGCGATCGCGCCGAAGGCGCAACCGCCCGTGCTCGTCGGCACGCTGGGCCTGGTGACGTTCCTCTACGGCCTCGGCGTGATGTTCGGGCGCCAGTTCTTCGCCGGCCTCGCCGGCAAGGCGGGCCGTCGGTACAACCTGCTCGCCGGGCTGGCTCTCGCGGCGGCGGCGGCGGTTGCGGTGGTCGAGTTGTCCTTCATGAACGTGTCACGCCCGCTGATGGCGGGGCTGTTCGCCGGCTCGGGCACCAACGCGGCCACGCTGCAGGCCGCCCTCGAAGCCGCCGGCAACGGCGATCCGGCCGTGGGCTACGCGGTGGCATTCCCGTTCGGCCTCGTCGGCGCCATCCTCTGCATGTACGTGATGCAACTCGTGCTCAGGCCCGACGTGGAGAGCAGCCGGTCGGGTGTCCAGACCCTCGAGGTGGCGATCCACGCGGCGGACGTCGCGGGCCAGACGCTGGGAGACGTGCTGCCGCGGATGCCCGCAGGCGTAAGGGTTGTGGTCGTGCGCGTCGGCGAGGAGAACAGGCACCCGGTGCCGCAGATGGTGCTCGCCGCGGGCGACGTGCTGCTGCTGGCCAGCGAGGACACGTCTTCGCTCGACGCGGCAAGGCAACTGCTCGGTGAGCACGCAGCCGGCCGCGTCGTCGGCGACCGCAGCCACATGGATCTCCTCCGCGTCTTCGTGTCGCGGGCGCAGTTGGAGGGGGTGCGCATCGCGGATTTGCGTCTGCCCGACGGCGTGCCGGTGACGCTCACGCACATCCTGCGCGGCGACACCGAAGTCCTCATCACTCCGGACCTCACGCTCGAACTGGGCGACCGCATCGCGCTGCTCGCCGAGCGCAACTCGTTCCCGGTGCTCCGGAAGTTCTTCGGCAACTCGATCCGAGGAACACCGAGTTCAGCTACGTGTCGCTCGGCCTCGGCATGGTGCTCGGCGTGCTCCTCGGCAGCATCGCCTTCCCGGTGCCGGTGTTGGGTTCGTTCAAGGTCGGGATTGCCGGCGGCACCCTGATCGTCGCGCTGGTGCTCGGGAAGATCGGGCGGACGGGCGCGCTGACGTGGACGATGCCGCTGTCGGCCAACCTCACGCTGCGCAACTTCGGCCTGTCCGTCTTCCTCGCCCAGGTCGGGATGAACTCGGGCGCGCCATTCGTGAACGTGCTCAGCAACGGCGGCCTGACCCTCCTGGCGGCCGGCGCGCTCATCCTGGTGGCGCTCGCGCTGACGCCGCTGCTGGTCGGCCACTTCGTCATGCGCATCCCGTTCGCGGACCTGCTGGGGATCACGGCAGGCGTCACCGGGACCCCCGCGATTCTCGCCTACGCGTACCGCTCCTACCCGTCCGAGCGGGTGGAGATCTGCTACGCGATGATCTACCCGGCCGCCACCGTCGTGAAGATCGTGATCGCGCAGGTGCTGATCGCGACGGGACGAGGATGAGACGCACGCGGGACGACCCGTGGGACCCGAGCGTCAATGCATCGTCGCCCGCAGCGCGATGAGCGCCTGGTCGAAGTCGTCCACCCGGATCAGGCCGAGGCGCGGGAACTCGAGGTCGAGGACCACGTAGACGGACAGCGCCATCACCGCCGCGAAGACGATCGGGTGCAGCCACGGTCGCGTCGATGCGCCTCCCATCCCGTAACCCGCCAGCAGTGCGGCCGCGGTGGCCAGCAGGAACAGCAGCCCGAAGATGATGTACGGCGGATGCATCTTGGTGGCAACGTACCGCGATGTAGCCATGTCGAACATGTTGTTGATGGCGGGCAGCAGCAGCATGGCCGCCGAGGTGGGGGTGCCCGGCGACTGGGCCGCGGCAACAGCCTGCTTCCAGATCTCGGACTGCATCGCGCTCGCGCGGGCCAGTTCCGCTTCGGCGGCGGCGATGTCCGGCATCTTCTGGTAGCCGCTGATCCGTGCGTCCAGGTACCTCCCGTAGGCTTCACGCAAAGCGGGCCGGTACTCCGGTGGCACCACGTCGATTCGCAGGTAGGCGGTGGAGACGGCGTTCGTCTCCTGGGTGATCAGCTGGCGCCGGGAGTCGAAGCGGGCGGCGGCCCCGGAGAAGGTGAACGCGATCAGCAGACCCAGCAGGGCGAACACGGCTGCGTCCATCGCGCTGGAACCCTTCGCTTCGCCACGGCCCGATCTGGCGATCCGCAACGCCAGCCGGCGCCCGACCTCCTCCGCGGCCAGCATGAGGACGAACAACAGCGCCGCCGCCGTCGCCGCGACCAACATGTACCTCATCGTTTCTCCCGCGACAGGAAACCGTCATCCGGAGCCGAAGACTCCCGGGCCGACGGCAGCGCCGAGGTGCTCACATCTTGGTGAAGAACAGCCACTGGTAGCCGACGCTGAGCGCTGTGAAGTTCGTGCCCGTCCGGACGATGACGCCGCGGCTGAGGGCGAACTTCAACGACTGCTGGCGCGTGACGGGGAAGGAGACGGTGGCCCCGAGCCGCGAGTTGTTCATCGCGGTCCCGGGTGTGCCGCCTTCCACCAGCGCCGCGCCTCCCCGATACCAGGTGGCGTCGAAGGCCGCCCAGAGGCGCGGTTTGAAGGTGTAACTCAGGTGGCCCTGCAAGGAGACCACCGGGTCCTGCGAGCGACGCTTGCCGTCCGGGAAGAAGTCAACGTTGTCGGTGAACAGCCAGACGCCCAGGTAGGCGTCGATGTCCCATCGCCCCTGCGGCACCGCCACGCCGATCTCCGGCTTGAATCCCCACCGGTTGGTGCCGAGGTTGATCAGCTTCGTCGGGTAGTACTGGCCGACGGGCGTAACCACGGTCAGGCTGGTGCCGACGATGACCTTCCGCGGCGCCTTCGCGAAGGCGCGCGCGCGCATCGCGGGGTTGCCCACCAGGTTCACGGAGAACTTGAGCCGGCTGTCGGTGAGCCCGGAGCGGGTGACCGTCTGCGCCGCCTCGTACACCTTGCCGTTGATGTCGCCCCACCCGTACGGGACCGCCGCGGTCACCATCGCCAGCTTGCCCCCCAAGTCGAACGTGTAGCCCGCGGCCAGCATCGCGCCGTTGACCTTCGCCTCGACGTCGGTGATCGGCAGGCTCGGGTCGAAGACGACGGAGCCCGTGGACCGGCTGTAGCCGGCCACCAGGAATGCCGCGCCGACGGGGCTGGCCGAATAGGCCTTCGGTTCGAGGTCCTGCGCCACGGCACCCGCCGGGGCGAGGGCGACGAACAGCATGACGAGCGAAGCGGGCGCGAGGCGATGTCGGGCCATAACGTTCCACGTTCCGCAACAACCGAACGGCTCGAGGCATGGTAGCATGCCCGCCATGCGTCCGGAGCCGGTGCAGCAGCGGCGTGGAGGGAGCTGGCGGCACGCCTGCAAGGCCGCGGCGACCGCTCTCGTCGTGCTCGCGTGCGGCCCCGCGCTCGCGCCGGCGGCGCTGGCCGCCTATCCCGACACCGTGCTCCTGACCAACGGCGACCGGCTCGCGGGGGAGGTCAAGGGGCTGGAGTTCGCCAAGCTCACGTTCAAGACCGACGCGGCGAGCACCATCTACATCAAGTGGGACCGGGTCGTCGAACTCACCGCGCCGGCCTATTTCGAAGTCGAAACGACGGCCGGGGTGCGCTACTACGGCAGCCTCGGGGCAGGCAAGCGCCCCGGCCTGCTCACGCTTCAACTCGGTGACCAGGTCATCGAACTCTCCCTCGCGTTCATCGTCCGGATCCGCCCGCTGAAAATGGGCTTCTGGGACCGGATCGACGGCTTCGTGAACCTCGGCGCCACGTTCACCAGCTCGAGCGCCATCGGCCAGGGCAGCCTCAACGCGTCCCTGACGACGCGGCGGCCGAAGTTCAACCTCACGACGACGTTCGATTCAACCGTCACTGTCCAGCCGGAGGAGCCGGAGCAGACGAGGGTGGTGCTCGGCCTCTCGTACCAGCGCCTGCTCCGCCACCGCTGGTTCGTCGTGGGCAACGGGAAGTTCGAGCAGAACACCGAACTCGGCATCAGGCTGCGTTCGTCGGTCGGCACGGGCGGCGGCCGCTACGTCTTCCAGACGAACCGGACCGTCATGTACTGGTCGGGCGGGCTCATGCTGAACCGCGAGATTCCGATCGAGGGAGATCGCACGGACAACGTCGAAGCCTTCGTCGGCGCGACCTACTCCTTCTTCACCTACGACACGCCGAAGACGAACTTGTCCACCTCGTTCGTCCTCCTTCCGAGCCTGACCACTGGTGGACGCGTCCGCACGGACCTCGACGTGAACCTCTCACGGGAAATCGTCAAGGACTTCACCGTGGGCACGACCGTCTACTACTCGTACGACGGCAAGCCGCCCACCGAGGACGCGAAGAAGCACGATGTCGGGGCCACGCTGACGGTGGGGTGGACATTCTGACGCGACAGCGTCATCTGGAGGAAAGATGCCGTTCGACATCACCGCAGACGAAGCCCTGCAGCGTTTGGCGGCCGGGAACGAACGGTTCCTGCGCGGCGAGGCGCGCCAGCCCGCCTTCTGTCCCGAGCACCTGGCCGACATCGCGAAGGGGCAGCGGCCGTTCGCGACGCTGCTGGGCTGCAGCGATTCCCGGGTCTCACCCGAACACATCTTCGACGTGGGGCTCGGAGAGCTGTTCGTGATCCGGGTGGCCGGCAATGTCATCTCTCCGGAAGTCGTCGGCAGCATGCAGTACGCGGTGTCGCATCTCAAGACGCCGCTGGTGGTCGTGCTGGGTCACGAGGGGTGCGGCGCGGTGCACGCGGCGATGGAGGTCAAGTACCACGGGGCACAGCACTTGTCGCGCATCCAGCAGTTGGTGGACACCATCGTCCCCGGCTTGCCCGAGTCCGACCCGTCGATCCCCGAGGGCGAGTTCGAGGCGCGGGCGATCGAGTGCAACGTCCGGTGGACCATGCAGCAGATCCTGGAGAGTCCCGAGGCGAAGGCGCGCCAGGCCGAGGGCCTCGTGAAGCTGGTCGGCGCGGTCTACGAGATACAAACGGGGCGGGTGCGGTTGCTCGAGTAGGAACGTGGGGCCGTGTCGCCACCCTCCCAACCTGTCAAAACCGACAGGGTGCGCGCTGAAAAATTGGCGTCCTGCCGCTGGCGACCCATTCCGCGTGCTAGCATCGCCCATGGCTCGGCTGGAACGGGTCTGCCCCGGGGCTGGCCGCTCTCTGACGCCGAAATACTCGGTTTCCGCTAGAATAGCTCTTCCACCTTGGTCGAGCCTTTGTCACTTGCCAGCGAGGTTGAGGCGATGAGACGCAAGTCGTTCCTGCTGTCGTTCTGCGTCATTCCAGTGCTGCTGTCGGCGTGCGCGAAGGAGACCGCGCCCGCAGCTCCGCCGCCGCCCGAGGTGCTGGTGACCGGTGTCGTCCAGCGTGACGTGCCCGTGATGATGGAACTGGTAGGGCAGACCGCCGGCTCCCAGGACGTGGACGTCCGGGCCCGGGTCGAGGGATTCCTCGAGAGCGTCAACTTCACCGAGGGCACCGTGGTGAAGAAGGGCCAGCTCCTCTACCAGATTGACCCGAAACCGCTGCAGGCCGCGCTGGCCAACGCCAAGGCGAACCTCGCCACGGCGCAGGCGCGCCTCGACAAGACGTCGAACGACGTGAAGCGCCTCGAGCCCCTCGCCGCCCAGCAGGCCGTCAGCCGGATGGAACTGGACAACGCGACGTCGGCGCGCGACGCCGCGCTCGCCATGGTGGACGCCAACAAGGCGGCGGTGGAGAAGGCGCAGCTCGATCTCGGCTACACCACGATCGCGGCGCCGATCGACGGCCTGGTGGGCACCACGAAGGTGAAGGCCGGCAACCTGGTCGGCCGGGGCGAGAGCACGCTGCTCGTGACCATCTCGGTCATCGACCCCATCCTGTTCCGCGCCGGGATGGCCGAGGCCGAGTACCTGAAGCTCGTGCGGCGGTTCCAGGAGCAGGACGCGGCCGGCGTCGTGCGTGAGAAGACGCCCATCGAACTGATGCTCGCGGACGGGACCGTGCACCCCGCGAAGGGTTACCTCGACGCGATCGAGCGCAGCATCGACCCGACGACCGGCACGCTCGCGATGCAGGTGAAGTTCCCCAACCCCGGGCAGGTGCTGCGCCCGGGCCAGTACGGCCGGGCGCGCTTCCAGACCGACGTGAGGAAGGGCGCGCTTCTCGTCCCGCAGCGTGCCGTGCAGGAGATGCAGAGCATCTACAGCGTGGCCGTCGTGGGCACCGACAACAAGGTGGGGTTCCGCAACGTGAAGGTCGGCCCGCGCGAGGGGAGCCTCTGGGTGATCGAGGAGGGCCTCAACCCTGGCGACCGCGTGATCGTCGAGGGCATTCAGAAGGTCCGTGAGGGCATGGTGGTCGCGGCGAAGGCGGCTCCCGCGCCGGGAGCGGCCGTGGCGCCCGCGGCGCAGGGAGTGAAGTAGCCATGGCCCGCTTCTTCATCAACCGGCCCATCGTCGCGATGGTGATCTCCATCGTCACGGTGCTGCTCGGCGTGGTGGCCATGCAGACCCTGCCGATCGCGCAGTACCCCGAGATCGTGCCGCCGATGGTCCAGGTCACGACGACGTTCGTCGGCGCCAGCGCGCTCGACGTCGAGGCCTCGGTGGCGACGCCCGCTGAGCAGAAGATCAACGGCGTCGAGAACTCGATCTACATGAAGTCGACCAACGCCAACGACGGCACGCTCACCCTGAAGGTGAGCTTCGAGGTCGGGTCGAACCTCGACATGGCGAACGTCCTGACGCAGAACAAGCTGTCCGAGGCGATGCCGCAGCTGCCCGCGTCGGTCAAGACCTACGGCGTCGCGGTGAAGAAGGCGCTCGCGTTCCCGCTGCTGGTCATCTCGATCAAGTCGCCGAACGGGAGCTACGACAACAACTTCCTGTCGAACTACGCGACGATCAACATCAACGACAACATCGCCCGCATCAAGGGCGTGGGCCAGATCAACCTGTTCGGCGGCAGCGACTACGCGATGCGCGTGTGGCTGCGGCCCGACCGGATCGCGCGGCTCGGCATCACGGTGCCCGACATCGCGAACGCCATCTCGCAGCAGAACACCCTCTCCCCGTCGGGCCAGATCGGCGGCCAGCCGGCGGTGCCGGGCACGGAGTACACCTACACCGTCCGCACCCAGGGGCGGCTGCTGAACGCCGACGAGTTCGGCGAGGTGATCGTCCGCACGAACCCCGACGGCTCCCAGGTCAAGCTGAAGGACATCGCCCGCGTCGAGCTCGGCACGCAGCTGTACAACGCGGTCGGCCGTCACGACGGCAAGCCGGCGGCGGTCATCGCGGTCTTCCAGATCCCGGGCACCAACGCGCTCCAGGTGGCGGGAGAGATCAAGAAGACGCTGGCGGACCTCAAGACGCGGTTCCCGCGCGACATGGATTACACGGTCTCGCTCGACACCACGCTGCCGGTCGAGGAGGGCATCAACGAGATTGTCAGCACGCTCTTCGAGGCCGTCGTCCTCGTGATCATCGTCGTGTTCGTCTTCCTGCAGAACTGGCGAGCGACGCTGATCCCGCTGCTGACCGTGCCGGTGTCGCTGGTCGGGGCCTTCATCTTCTTCCCGCTGCTCGGCTTCTCGATCAACGTGCTCTCGCTGCTCGGCCTCGTCCTCGCGATCGGCATCGTCGTCGACGATGCGATCGTCGTGGTCGAGGCGGTCATGCACCACATCGAGCACGGGATGACGCCGAAGGACGCCACCTTCAAGGCGATGGAGGAAGTGTCGGGGCCGGTCGTGGCCATTGCGCTCATCCTGGCCGCGGTGTTCGTGCCGGTCGGGTTCATGGGCGGCATCACGGGGCGGCTCTACCAGCAGTTCGCCATCACGATCGCGATCTCGGTGCTGCTGTCCGCCTTCAACGCGCTGACGCTGTCGCCCGCGCTCGCGGCGCTGCTGCTCAAGCCGGCGACGGGCAAGAAGACGCTGCTCACGCCGTTCTACCGGGGGTTCAACAAGGCGTTCGGCGCGGGCACCAACGCCTATGTCGGCCTTGCCGGATTCCTGGTCCGCAAGCTGGTGGTCACCGTCGCGCTGGTCGGCGTCTTCGTGTTCCTGACGATCCGGCTGGTCGACCGGATCCCCGGCGGGTTCGTGCCCGAGGAAGACCAGGGGTACATCCTGGTGAACGCGGCGCTGCCCGACGCCTCCTCGCTCGAGCGGACCGACGCGGCGATGCGGAGGATCGAGAAGATCCTGGCGGAGAACGAAGGCGTCAAGGGCTACAACACGATCACCGGCTTCAGCCTGATCACCGGCGCGTACTCGACGAACATGGGCTTCTTCTTCGTGGAACTGAAGCCCTGGGAAGAGCGCAAGACGCCCGAGACGCACGCCAGCGGCGTGCTCGCGGCGCTGAACAAGGCGTTCGCCAAGGACATTCCCGAGGGCGTCGTGGTGGCGTTCGGTCCCCCGGCCATCCCGGGGCTGGGCACCGGGGCCGGCTTCACGATGGAACTGCAGGACCGGGTCGGCAACACGCCCCAGTACCTGGCCGACCAGGCCGCCCGTTTCATGGCGGCAGCGCGCAAGCGCCCCGAGATTGGCCGGATCGGCTCGCTGTATCGCGCGAGCGTCCCCCAGGTCTACGCCGACATCGATCGCGCCAAGGTGCTGAAGGTGGGGGTGCCGATCTCCGACGTGAACACGACGCTCGGGTCGCTCCTCGGCAGCGCGTACGTGAACGACTTCAACCGGTTCGGGCGGGTCTACAAGGTGTACCTGCAGGCCGAACCCGAATTCAGGACCGATCCCAAGCAGTTCGGCCTGTTCTTCGTGCGCAGCGCGAAGGGTGAGATGGTGCCCCTCGACACCCTGGTGTCCACGAGGCCCACGAACGGTCCCGAGTTCACGAACCGGTTCAACCTGTACCGGGCCGCAGAGCTCACCGGTGTCCCGGCGGATGGCTACAGCTCCGCGCAGGCGCTGACCGCGCTCGAGGAGGTGGCCAAGGAGGTCCTGCCGCCCGACATGGGGTACGACTGGGCCGACCTCTCCTACCAGGAGAAGCGCGCCCCCTCCCCGGGGCCCACCTTCGCGGTGGCGATCTTCCTGGTCTTCCTGGTGCTGGCGGCCCAGTACCAGAGCTGGTCGCTGCCGTTCAGCGTCCTGCTGGGGACGCCGTTCGCGGCCTTCGGCGCGTACCTGGGGCTCTGGATCGCGCGGCACTACTCGCCGAGCTACCTGAACAACATCTTCGCGCAGATCGGCCTGATCATGCTGATCGGGCTCGCAGCGAAGAACGCCATCCTGATCGTCGAGTTCGCCAAGATGCTCCACGAGCAGGGGAAGGACGTGGCGACCGCGGCGCTCGAATCCGCCCGCCTGCGTTTTCGCCCGATTCTGATGACCGCGTTCGCGTTCATCCTCGGGGTCACACCACTGCTCACGGCGAGCGGGGCCGGCGCCGAAGGACGAAAGGTCATGGGCATGACTGTGTTCTCCGGAATGCTCATCGCGACGATCCTGGGCGTCCTGCTGATCCCCGCCCTCTACACGCTGGTGGGCAGGCTCACCGGCTCCAAGCCGGGGCATGCGCCGGCAGCGGCACCGACCGACGTGACGGCCGTGGGAGGAGGCCACTGATGAACACCGCACACCTCTTGCGCCGTTGCGCCGGGCTGGCGGCCGTTGCCTCGCTTGCCGCGTTCGCCGCCGGGTGCGCCGCGCTCGGCTCGAACTACCAGCGGCCGCAGATGAACCCGCCGCCGCAGTACCGCGGCGTCGAGACGGCGGCCGCCGAGTCGATGGCCGACCTGCCGTGGTGGCAGGCCTTCGAGGACCCGGCGCTCCACGCGCTGATCCGCGAGGGGATCGCCAACAACCTCGACCTGCGCATCGCGTCCGCGCGAGTGCTCGAGGCGAGGGCGCTGGCCGGCGTCGCGAAGTCGTATCTCTACCCGGAAGTGAACCTCGGCTTCGGGGCGACCAGCGAGCAGAAATCGCGGGTGGGCGATCCGAAACTCAACGAGGAGACCGTTCCCGACCGGACCTACAACAACATCGCGCTCAACGGCACGCTGTCGTGGGAAGTCGATTTGTTCGGGCGGCTGCGCCGCGGCCGCGAGGCGGCCGTGGCCCAGTACCTGGCCTCCGAGCAGGGGCGCCGCGCGGTCATCGTCACGTTGGTTGGGGACATCGCGTCCACCTACTTCTACCTCCGCGAGCTCGACCTCCAGCTGGACATCGCCAGGCGGACGGTGAAGCTCAACGACGAAACGATCGCCTACTACACGAAACGGCTGCAGGGCGGCGTCTCGAACCGCCTCGAGGTGGACCAGGCGAAAGCGAACCGCGCCGTGACCGCGGCTTCGATCCCGGCCCTCGAGCGCCAGATCGTCCTCGCCGAGAACAGCCTGAGCGTGCTCGTCGGCCGCCCGCCGTCCGCGGTCGCGCGGCCCGGCAGCCTTGGCGACAAGCTGCCGCCGGCGATCCCGGCCGGACTGCCGGCCTCGCTTCTCGAGAGACGTCCGGACGTCCTGGCGGCGGAGCAGTCGCTCGTGGCCGCCAACGCGAACGTCGGCGCCGCCAAGGCGCTCTTCTACCCGACGATCACGTTGACCGGGTCGGCGGGCGCCATCAGCAGCTCGTTCTCGAACTTCCTGACGCCGGAGTCGATGATCTGGTCCCTCGGCGCCGGACTGTTCCAACCCCTGTTCAACGGCGGCCGCTTGAAGCAGAACTACGAGGCGAACAAGGCGCGGTTCGACCAGGCGATTGCGCAGTACCAGCGGACGGCCCTGACCGGCTATCGCGAAGTGGCCGACGCGCTGGTCAGCATCGAGAAGTTCGGCGCCCAGCGGGTGGAGATCGAGTACGGGGTGGAAGCGCTGCGCGACGCCGTGCAGCTCTCGCGCGCCCGGTACGACACGGGACTCTCCAGCTACCTCGAGGTGCTCCTGGCCGACCAGCAGCTGTTCCAGCAGGAGATCCAGCTGGCGCAGGCGCGCGGCGAGCAGTGGCGCGCGGTCGCGTTCCTGTATCGCGCGCTCGGCGGCGGATGGCAGCCCGAGCCGCAGGCCGCCGCCGCGCCGACCAAGTAGGCACCATGGTGACCGTGGTCGACCCCGCCGGCCCCGCGACAGCGCGACCGGGCGGCGCGCGCCGCGCGGGGCAATCACCCGCCCGGTTCGGCTTGGTGCTGCTCCTGCAGTTCGTGCTGCTGTTCGTGCTCGTCGGGTCCGAGGGGGGATCCGACATGCGCAAGCGGCTCGACCTCACCAGCATCCTGATTCCCCTCTCGGCGATCGCCGTGTCCACCAGGCGCACGTGGGAGCGCTGGGCGGTGATCGGGCTGGCGTTCGTCGCGGTCACCTTCAGCGGGGGAGCGCTCTCGGGCCTCCGCCCGCTCGGGCTCGATGCGGGCCCGCTCCTGTCGGTGCTGTGCTCGGCGTACACGACGTGGCTCCTCACGCGGGCCGTCGTGCGCAGCCGCCGGATCACCTCCGCGGTGCTGGGCGGGGCGCTCGCGGCCTACGTCATGGCCGGTCTCGCGTTCGCCATCGCTTACGGCGTCATCGAGGTGAGCCGGCCGGGCGCCTTCCTGGCCGCCGGCGCCGCGGCCGTGTCGTTCGCGGATCTCGTTTACTTCAGCTTCGTCACGCTGATGACGATTGGCTTCGGCGACGTGACGCCCCTGGCGCCGCTCGCCCGCGCGGTGGTGTTGTTCGAGGGACTGTTCGGCGTCGTGTTCACGACGATGGTCATGGCATCGCTGGTGGCGGGATACCTGCGGCACAGGGAAGGCGCCGCATGATCTCGCGAGTCGGAGGCGGGGCGGGAGCCAGAGAATGAAGATTCGCAAGCAGGTTGCCAGGGCGCTGGTCGGCTGGATCATCCCCGCCGCCTACGCCGCCGCGGCGCTCACGGCGGGATTGACGTTGCCGCGATTCGAAGGCCGGTTGTTTCCAGGCCTCGTGGCCCCCATCAGCCTGTCCGCCGCGACGGCCATCTACTCGTCGATCGCGTCCGGCATGATCGCCCTCACGGGCATCGTCTTTTCGCTGACCTTCGTGATGGTGCAGTTCAGCGCCACCGCGTATTCGCCGCGGCTCGTGCTGTGGATCGCCCGCGACCGCGCCATGATGCACGCCCTGGGGATGTTCACGGCGACGTTTCTTTATGCGATCGCGGCGCTCGCCGGGGTGGACCGAGGCGGCTCTGGAGCCGTGCCTTTCGTGAGCGCGTGGGTGTCGGTCGCCCTGCTGATGGCCAGCACGGCGATGTTCATCGTGCTGATTCACCGCATCAGCCTGCTCCAGATCAACCGGATGCTGGTGTTCACGGGGGACCAGGGGCGGAAGGTGATCGCGACGATTTACCCGGATCAGCGACAGACGGCGATTCCCGCTGTCGGCCACGGCCTGCGTTCCCTCCCGATCAGTCAGACGGTCGCCCACCGTGGCGGCCCCGCGGCAATCCAGGCGGTCGACGTCGACGCGCTGGTGCGGCTGGCTCGGCAAGCGGGCGGGGCCATCGAGTTGGCATCGGCCGTGGGTGACACCGTGGTGGTGTCGATGCCCCTTCTCCGGGTTCGCGGCGCCCGCGCACCCGATCGACGAGCGCGAGCTCCTGGACGCCGTCGACCTCGGTGCAGAGCGGACGTTCGAGCAGGACCCGAAGTACGCGATACGACTGCTCGTGGACATCGCCATCAAGGCGCTCTCGCCCGCCATCAACGACCCGACGACGGCGGTGCAGGCGCTCGACCAGATCGAAGACCTGCTTCTGCGGCTGGGGAACCGCCAGCTCGAAGTCGGCGGCTACCGGGACGAAGACGGCACGGTGCGCCTCCTGGTGCCGTTCCCGATCGTGGGAGGACCTGCTCCGCCTGGCCTTCGACGAAATCTCGTTCTTCGGCGCCACCAGCGTGCAGGTGATGCGCCGGATGAACGCCCTGGTCGCGGACCTCTCGGCGGCAGTCCCCGACGACCGGCGAGCCGGCTTGGCCTACTGGGACAGGCGCCTGAAGTCAATCATCGCGCGCACGTATGTCGGGGAGGACGAGCGGCTGGAGGCGATGCGGGAAGACCGGCAAGGTCTCGGCGTGCCGCGCGAACGGAGCGAGTAGACGGGGTGCGAAGACAACATCGCGACCTTGGGACGAAATATCGTCCTTGCATGATCCCGGACCTTTAGAGGCTCGCGCGCCGTCTAAGGGCTTATCGGTCCGTGCGAGCGTCCGTTACTCGCAGGTGAGTGGTTTGGTCGAGCTTGGCACGAATTACGCAAGAGGAAGCGCCCGAAAGTCGCTGCTGGATCTGTTCGCCGAGTGGTAAAGGCCGCCCCCAGAGCGTTAAAGCCCGCCGCTCGAAGCGTGGCCTCTTGTGGATAGTCTCTGACAACCTGTCACCACTACCGGACACCGGGCGGGCCGGCCGGACGAGGTGGGGACACAACCAAGGACGATACGAATGCTCAGGAAAGTTCTGATTGCCGCGCTCGTTGTTCTGGCCGCGTCGTCGGCCGCCTTCGCCCAGGCACCGAAAGTCGAAGTGTCGGCGCTGTTCGGCTACTCGCTGGCGGACGGCGTGAGCGGCGACCCCTACCGGGCCGGAAACGGCCAGACCTACGACCGTGTGGACCCCAAGGACTCGATGAACTTCACGCTGTCGGCCGGCTTCTTCGTCGGCCCGAACGCTGAAGTCGGGTTCATGTGGCGGCGGTCGCCCTCGACGCTTGAGATTTCGGGCACCACGACGACTGAGCTCGGCGACTTCAACATCGACGGCTACCACGGGTTCTTCGCCTACAACTTCGGCGACGCCGAGGCGAAGGTGCGGCCCTACGTCCTGGCCGGACTCGGAGCCACCCACTACGGCAGCACGACGTTTACGAAGGCCGGCGGCGGGACCGGAACCGTCCAGTCCGCCACGCGCTTCTCGACGACGTGGGGCGGCGGCGTGAAGATCTACCCCGCGCCGAAGGTCGGCGTGCAGTTTGGCGTCCAGTGGACGCCCACCTACATCAAGTCGGACGCGACCGGCTGGTGGTGCGATCCGTGGTGGGGCTGCTACGTTGTGGGCGACGCCCAGTACGCGAACCAGTTCGAGTTCGCCGGCGGCGTGACGTTCCGCTTCTAGCTTCCCGACAAGACGGTGTGCCGCCCCGTCCAATGCCTGCGCATTGGGCGGCGGCGGCGCCGCTCTTCCTCGATCCCGCCGTTCGACCACCGTTGACAGCCCGTCAACTGGCGTCCGATCTCTCGACAGGGGCACCACATGAAGCCGTGGCCGAAGCACCCGGTGATCTACGAGATCAACACGTGGGCGTGGCTGCACGACCTGCGAGGAGGGCGCCAGGAGGCGGTGGACCTCGCCACGGTTCCCTCGCACGAGTGGGACGCGATTGCCGCGCTCGGTGTCGATGCCGTCTGGCTCATGGGAGTCTGGGAGCGAAGCCCGGCCGGCATCGCCATCTCGATGCGGAACCCCGGGCTCCTCGAGGATTTCAGGCGGGCCTTGCCCGACTTCTCGGCGCGCGACAACGTCGGCTCACCCTACTGCGTCCGACGTTACGTTGTCGATCCCCACCTGGGCGGGCCCGAGGGCTTGGCCGCGGCCCGCGAGGCGCTCGCCCGGCGCGGGATGCGGCTCGTGCTCGACTTCGTGCCGAACCACGTCGCCCCGGACCATCCGTGGGTGAGCGAGCATCCCGAGTACCTCGTCCGGGGCAGCGGGGACGACGTGAAGGGTGACCCGGCTTCCTTCGTCGAGGCCTGCGGGCAGGTCTTCGCCTGTGGCCGCGACCCGTATTTCCCGGCCTGGCCAGACGTCCTCCAGCTCAACGCCTTTCAGCCGGGGCTCCGGCGGGCGGCGGTCGCGACGATCGCAGACATTGCCGGGCAGTGCGACGCCATCCGGTGCGACATGGCAATGCTGCTGCTCAACGACATCTTCGAGCGCACGTGGGGGACTCGCGCGGGCGTCCGGCCGGCCGACGATTACTGGCGGACGGTGATCCCGGCCGTCAAGGAGCGGCACCCCGACCTCAAGTTCATCGCCGAGGCGTATTGGGACCTCGAGTGGGAACTGCAGCAGCAGGGCTTCGACGCCTGCTACGACAAGAAACTCTACGACAGGATGGAGCATGGGGCCGCGGAGTCCGTGCGCCAGCACCTCCTCGCGGACCAGCGCTACCAGGAAGGCATGGTCCGGTTCATCGAGAACCACGACGAGCCCCGGGCCGCTCACTCGTTTCCTGGCGGAAAGGGCCGCGCGGCGGCCGTGGCCATCCTCACGCTCCCCGGGTTCAGGCTGCTGCACGAGGGACAGTTCGAAGGCTGGAAGACGAGGCTGCCGGTCTTTCTCGCACGGCGCCCGGCGGAACCGGCCGACCACGACCTGGCCCGCTTCTACGCCGACCTCCTGAAGTCGACGGGACGCGACCTCTATCGGAACGGCGATTGGCAACTGTGCGAGCGGAGCGGGTGGCCCGACAACCAGACGTGCCAGGACATCCTTGCCTGGTGCTGGGGCAAGGGTGAGGAGCGCGCCCTGATTGCGGTGAACTTCGCTCCCCACGCCGGCCAGGCGCTCATTCACGTGCCGTGGGACGAATTGAGGGGGCGGCAGTGCCGTCTCGACGACCGGCTGACCGGCGCGCTCTACACGCGCGGCGGTGACGAGATGCGCGACGCCGGGCTGTACGTGGACCTGGCGCCGTGGCAGTGCCACGTGTTCGAGGTGCGTACCTGACCGCCACCCTTGGTGAAGGCGTGCATCGGTTCCACGCGGGACGCGATGCACGCCCGATGACTCTCGCGCGTCCTACTTCTTGATCGACTCGCGGGCCGCCTTCTGCGCTTCCTCGGCCGCGACCATCAGCTTGTACGCCACGTAGTACTTGTAGATGTTCCGCACGTACATCGTCGTCTCGATCCCGATCTTCTCGGCGGTGACGATCTCGACGTTGTTGAACCAGACGTTCGGGTCGAGGCCGCGCGCTTCCGCCGCCTTCCGGAGTTTCGCCATGTTGCCGGGGCCGCAGTTGTAGGCCGCAAAGGCGAAGAGCGTCCGGTTTACCTCGTCCAGCTTCGCGTCGGCGAGTTCCCTGCTGACCAGCTGGTCCATGTACTTGGTGCCCGCGTGGACGTTGGAATCGGCGACGGTGATGTCGCCGACGTTCAGTTCCTTCCCGGTCGCGGGCATCACCTGCATCAGGCCGATCGCGCCCACGGGGCTCCTGGCTTCCTGGTTGAGCTGCGACTCCTGGTACCCCTGGGCCGAGAGCATCAGCGCGTCGAACCTGTACTGCGTCGCGTACTTCTTGAACAGGGCGAGGGTGTCCTGGAAGCGCTTGTAGTCTGCCGAGCCGGTGGGATTCTGGAGCTGCCTGACACGGCCCTTGTATCGCGCGAGACGATCGCTGAGGTTCTTCGGCGTGTTCTGGACGGCGTTGACGTAGGCCTCCATCACGGCCTGCTGAAGGAGCGGGCTGCCTTTGCGGACGGCCCACCCGATCGAGCCCGTGCGAAGCACCGCCGCCTTGTTCACCTTCACCTTCGGCAGGATCGGCGCCCACATGTTCGCGACCAGGTCATCCACCAGGATGACCTCGAACAGTCCGACGTTGAGCATCTCCAGCAGATCCTCGTCTTCGAGCGCCTCGGGCACGGGGACGATGGTAACGAGGGGCTTGCCGGCCTTCTTGAACCGCTCGTTGAGCGCCACGAGGTCCTCGTGGTAGACCGAGGACGCCCGCGTGTGCACCGTCTTGCCCGACAGGTCATCGACCGAGTTGATGACGGGCGAGTTCGGCCCGGTGACGACGACCTCCGCCACGGGGGGGGCGTCGGGCGCCAGGATGAAGTCGACGATCTTCTTTCGTTCCTCGGACACGCCGAGGTTGATCGCGATGTCCCCGAGTCCCCCGGCGACGCCCGAGATGAGCTTGTCCCGCGTCGTCGGGATCATCATGAAGGTGAGCGGGCGGTTGCCGAGCCGCTTGGCCAGCTTCGTGTTCAGGTACTTCTCGACGACGCGGACCAGGTCCGCGGCGTAGCCGCGTTCGCGACCCAGTTCGTTGAAATAGAACGTGCGGCTGTAGGGGGCCAGCACCCTGACCCGCCGTTTCTCCAGCATGACGTCGAAGTCGCCCATCACGGGCTTCATGGCCAGGTCGGTGGGCAGCGCGCGGGGCGCCACCGGCTGTGGCTTGCTCGCGGGCGCCTGGGACGCGGGCGGTTTGGCCTGGGACTGTTTGGCGGCCGCCGGCACAGCCGTGCTGGCCGCAAGGATGACGAATGCGATGCAATAACACCTGAGCTGCATGTTCCCCCCGTGGTGGGATTCTACCCGTTAACCGGTTAGGCGGTCCGTATGCGAGGTTGCGACCCACGGCAACCCACTTGATAGCACCGCGTCGTGTAGCACGGGGCTTCAGCCCCGCGTCGGGGCCGAGGGGCTGAAAAGCCCCTCGGCTGCATCTACGCCGGTGTATACATCTGCATCTTCAATGTGGGGCGAGTTCATGGCGTAGAATGCTCAGACGAGCCTTTTGCAGAGATAGGAGACCACCATGTCCTGGAAACACGTCCTCGGCGCCGTCCTCGCAGCCGGTTCGCTCGGCATTGGCGTGGTCCTTCACGCGCAGCAGCCGGCGCCGGCAGCCGGCGCCGGGAACGCGGACGCCGTCGCCGCCCTGAAGCAGTCGCTGCAGCAGGGGCTCGCGAAGGCCCGCGGGTACGAATGGGTCGAGACGACGATCATCAGCCTGAAGGGCGAAGAGAAGGCCCGCAAGCAGAATCGCTGCTACTACGGAGCGGACGGCAAGGTGCAGAAGGTGTCGCTCGATCCTGCGCCGGCCGCGGAGAAGCCGCAGGCCGGCGGAGGCCGGCGTGGCGGACGGCTGAAGGAGAAGGTCGTCGAGAACAAGAAGGACGAGATGCAGGAGTACATGAAGGGCGCAGCGGCGCTGATTCACTCGTACGTGCCGCCCGACCCGGCCAAGATCCAGGCCGCCAAAGACGCGGGGCGGGTCGCCGCCACGCCGCAGGCCGGCGGCGCCATGCGCCTCGTCATCTCCCAGTACCAGCTGCCCGGCGACACGTTCACCATCGACCTGAATCCCGCCGCGGGCACGCTGCTCGGTCTCGCCGTGAACACCTACCTCGAGAAGAAGGAAGACACGGTCACCCTCGACGTGAAGATGAACACGCTGGCCGACGGGGCGCTCTACGCGGCCGAGACGAAGCTCGACGCCAAGGCCAAGAACATCACCGTCGTGATCCAGAACACCGGCCACCGGCCGGTCCAGAAGTAGGGCAGGCGCCGGACATTGGCCCCTGTTTCAGCTACGATAACGAATTGCGGAGTTCCATCGCAGGTCCGGTTTCCGATTCGAGGCGTGTGGGCATGTGGCATCGGTTGGCCCTCCTTGTACCGCTGTGCGCATTGGCTTCACTCGGCCTCGCCGGCGCCCAGACGAACCTGCAGATTTGGGGCGATTTGTCTCTGAACTGGATCAGGTCCGAACGACTGGCCTACGCCCTGGACCTCGAACCGCAGGCCGTTGCCGCGAACACCGAGAAGGACGCCGCCGGCTGGTGGACGTTCGCGGTGACGCCGAATGTCGAGTATTCGCCGAAGAAGTGGCTCGATGTCATCGCCGAGGTCGGCACCGGCCACACGCAGCAGACCGACGGCCTCACATCGTTCGAACTGACGCCGCGCGGCGGGTTCCGGTTCCACATCTTCTCCCGCGATGTTCCGCGCGTGCTGGACGACCTGAACCCGGTCGAACGCCCGCCGACCCGCCGCTTTGTGCTGCGCGATCGCCTGCTGGTCGAGCAGCGGAACTTCTTCTACAACCAGGACGAGCCGACGTCTTCCACGGTGCGGGTACGGAACCGGGTGGAATTCCAGTTTGCCCTCAATCGCGCGAAGGTCACCGACGACGGCGCCCGCACCCTTCTGGCCGACTGGGAGTGGTTCCTGCCGCTGGACGATCTCAACGAGCGGTTCGCCAACCGGCAGCGCATTCGAACCGGATTCGCCTTCCGCCACGATTTCGCCTGGCGCGCCGAGTTCGTCTACGTCTGGACGCGGTCGCGCAACACCATCGACGAGCCGTTCTCGACGTCGGATAACGCGATCAGTTTTACCGTCAGGAGGTTCTACAAGTGAGCACGGTTCAATTCCGCCGCACGCGCGCCTGCGCGCGCGTCGCGCTGCTGACGGCCCTGAGCGTGGCCTGGTCGCCGATGGCGCCGCTCGCCCAGGCGCAGGCCGCCAAGACGGCCGCGCCCGCGAAGCCCGCGAGCCGCCCCGGCTGCCGCCGCGCAGGTCCCGCCCGACGGCGGATGGCCCCGCGCCTACACGACGAACGCAGGGGCGGCCCTCGTGATCTACCAGCCGCAGATCGCCAGTTGGCCGAACCAGCGCCACGTCGTCGCGTACAGCGCGGTGTCCTACGCCCCGAAGGCCGCGAAGCAGCCGGCCTTCGGCACGCTGAAGATCGAGTCCGACACGAGCGTGTCGCTGGACAAGCGGCTGGTCAGCTTCTCCGAGTTCAAGATCACCGAGTCGAACTTCTCGACGCTGCAGAAGGAGCAGATCCGCGACCTGCTGACGGAGATCTCGGAGTCCATGTCGCTCGACGAGCGCGTGATCGGTCTCGACCGCGTGCTGGCGAACGTGGACACGAGCCAGATCATCCCGAAGAACGTCGAGGGCATCAAGGCCGACCCGCCCACGGTGTTCTTCAGCAAGACGCCGGCCGTCCTCGTCAACCTCGACGGCGACCCGATCTGGAATCCAGATCCAGGGCAACGACCTGAAGGTCGCGATCAACACGAACTGGGACCTCTTCGAGCACACGCCGACCAAGACCTACTACCTGCTCGCGGGCGACTCGTGGCTGAAGGCGACCGACATCAAGGGACCGTGGACGCCCGCCGGCCCGCTGCCCGAGAGTTTCACCAAGCTCCCGGCCGACGAGAACTTCAAGGAGGTCAAGAGCAAGCTGCCCGGGAAGAAGGTCTCGGCCGACAAGGCGCCGAAGGTGTTCGTCAGCCTCGTTCCGGCCGAGATGATCCTGCTGACGGGCGAGCCGAAGTACGTGCCGGTGACGGGCGCCGGCAGCCTGCTGTGGGTCAGCAACACCGACGTCCGACGTGTTCCGGATGGGGCCGACGGGCCCGGTCTACTACCTGGTCGCCGGCCGCTGGTTCTCGGCGCCCGACTTCACCGGCCCCTGGACGTTCGCGACGCCGAAGATGCCGGAGGAATTCAAGCGCATCCCGCTCGAGCACGAGCGGTCGCGCGTCCTGGCCTCGGTGCCCGGGACCCAGCAGGCCGCCGAAGCCGTGCTCATCGCGCAGATCCCGCAGACCGCGCGCGTGACCAAGGCGACCAAGGCGCCCGAGGTGGCCTACGACGGCGCGCCGCAGTTCCAGCCGGTCGAGAAGACCACCGTCTCGCGGGCCGTCAACACCGACAAGGACATCCTCAAGGTAGGCGACCTGTACTACATGTGCTTCCAGGGCGTGTGGTTCATGTCCAGGACCCCGACCGGGCCGTGGGAAGTCACCGGGGAGGTCCCCAAGGCGATCTACGAGATTCCGCCGAGCTCGCCGTCCTACAACGTCACCTACGTCACCGTCCAGGAGTCGAATGACGACGCGGTGATCTTCGCGACCGCCCTGGCGTTCACGGGCGTGATGATCGCCTGGGGCTGCGCGGTCCACGGGACGGGCTACTACTATCCGCCGTACATGCACTACGGCGCGTATCCCGTCTACTACCCGCACTATCCGACGTACGGCTACGGGGCCTCGTACAACCCCTGGACGGGCGCCTACGGCCGCAGCGCGGTGGCCTACGGGCCGTATGGTGGCGCCGGCGTCAGCGCGAAGTACAATCCCAGGACCGGCACGTACTCCCGCAGCGCAGCCGCCTACGGACCCTACGGCAGCGCCGCGGTCGGCCAGGCCTACAACCCGCGGACGGGCGCCTACGGCCAGACGCGCCAGGGGTCGAACGTCTACGGCAACTGGGGCTCGACGACCGTGGCGCGGGGCGACGACTGGGCCCAGACGGCGCACGCGACGAACAACCGGACGGGTTCGACGACGGCGGCCGCGCGAACCAGCGAGGGCGGCGCGGCGGTGGCCCGCAGCGGCGCGGCCGGCAACACGGCTGTCGCGAAGAGCGGCAGCGGCGACGTCTACGCGGGCCACGACGGCAACGTCTACAAGAAGGACGGCGACAGCTACCAGAAGTACGAGAACGGCAGCTGGAACGACGTGCCAGCCGCCGACGCAGGAGCAGAAGACCCAGGCGAAGACGCAGGCACAGTCGCAGGCGCAGGCGCGCGGCGCGCAGACGGGCACGCAGGCGACGGGACCCAGGCACGCGCGCAGGGCGCGCAGGCGGCCGGCACCCAGGCCCGGCCGAGCACCTCGTCCTGGAGCGGCGACACCGCCAGCCAGGTGCAGAAGGACGCCAGCGCGCGCGCGGCCGGCACGCAGCGCACGAGCGCCTACAGCGGCGTGCAGAGCGGGTCGGGACGGGCGAGCAGTTACAGCGGCGGCCGCCAGCGCCAGCACGCGCAGCGGCGGCGGCGGACGGCGACGGTAGGGGTGGGTGGATACCGGCAATGCACAATGCACAATGCAGCAATGCAGAATGCAGGCGCACGGTGAAGCCGGTGTTCATGGCCTTCGAAAGGACGTCATATGCGTAGAGCATGTCATGTGACTCTGGTAGTCGGCCTGGTGCTGGCCGGCACGTGGGGTTGCCAGGTGCACGAAGCCGCCGGCCGACCCGCGAAGCCGGCGGCCGGCGACGCCAGGCCGGCGCCATCGACCGCACGGTGCTGCCGATCCAGGAACCGGACTATCCGCACGTCACTGAACTCGACGCCCGGAAGGTCACGCCGCCGCCGCGATTCGAGGTGAAGCCTCCGGCCGGCGCGCCCAACGTGGTCGTCGTGCTCATCGACGACATGGGCTTCGGCATGTCGAGCGCGTTCGGCGGGCCGATCAACATGCCGACGGTCGAGCGCCTCGCCAACGCGGGGCTGCGGTACAACCAGTTCCACACCACGGCGCTCTGCTCGCCGACGCGCACGGCGCTGCTCAGCGGCCGCAACCACCACATGAACAACATGGGGTCGATCACCGAGACGGCCACCGCGTTCCCGGGCAACACGGGGCAGCGCCCGAACAACGTGGCGCCGCTGGCCGAGATGCTGCGCCTGAACGGCTACAGCACCAGCTTCTTCGGGAAGAACCACGAGACGGCCCCCTGGGAGGCGAGCCCCTCCGGTCCCACCGACCGGTGGCCGACGCGCTCGGGCTTCGACGAGTTCTACGGCTTCTTCGGCGGCGAGACGAACCAGTGGGCGCCGTTCCTGTATCACGGCATGAACCCGGTCGAGTTGCCCAAGACCCCGAACTACAACTTCATGACCGACATGACGGACAAGGCCATTTCCTGGATGCGGTTCCAGAAGTCGCTGACGCCCGACAAGCCGTTCTTCATGTACTTCGCGCCTGGCGCCACCCACGCGCCTCACCACGTCCCGAAGGAGTGGATCGCCAAGTACAAGGGCAAGTTCGACGAAGGGTGGGACAAGCTGCGCGAACAGACCCTGGCGCGCCAGATCAAGCTCGGTGTGGTGCCGCCGGGAACGAAGCTCGCGCCCAAGCCCGAGGCGATCAAGGACTGGGACAAGCTGTCGGCCGACGAGAAGAAGCTCTTCGCCCGCCAGATGGAGGTCTACGCAGGCTTTGGCGAGTACGCGGACAACGAGATCGGCCGACTGATGGACTCGATCGAAGAGATCGGCCAGCGCGACAACACCCTCGTGATCTACATCCTCGGTGACAACGGGACGAGCGCCGAGGGCGGCATGAACGGCATGTTCAGCGAGATGACCTACTTCAACGGCGTCATCGAGACCGTGCCCGACATGCTCAAGCACTACGACGAGTGGGGCGGGCCCGACCACCTACCCGCACATGGCGGCGGGCTGGGCGGTGGCGGGCGACACGCCGTTCTCGTGGACGAAGCAGGTGGCGTCGAACTTCGGCGGCACCCGCAACGGGATGGTGATGTACTGGCCGAAGCGGATCACGGCGAAGGGCGAAGTGCGCTCGCAGTTCCACCACGTCATCGACGTCGCGCCCACGGTGCTCGAAGCGGCCGGCCTGCCCGAGCCGAAGATCGTCAACGGCACGCCGCAGGTTCCCATCGAAGGCGTCAGCATGATGTACACCCTCGACGACGCCAAGGCGCCCAGCCGGCACACGGTGCAGTACTTCGAGATCTTCGGTAATCGCGCGATCTACGCGGACGGGTGGCTGGCGGGCACGGTGCACAAGGCGCCGTGGGAGTCGAAGCCGCGCGCAGCGCTCCTCGACGACAAGTGGGAACTCTACGACACGCGGAACGACTTCAGCCTGGCCTCCGACCTCGCCGCGCAGAACCCTGCCAAGCTGAAGGAGATGCAGGATCTGTTCATGAAGGAGGCGGTCAGGAACCGGGTGCTGCCCATCGACGACCGCATCTTCGAACGGCTCGACGCGAAGCTGGTCGGCCGTCCCGACCTCATCGGCGACCGCATGTCGATCACGCTCTATCCCGGGATGAAGGGCATGGGCGAGAACGTCTTTCCCAACATCAAGAACCGTTCGCTCACGATGACGGCCGACGTCGAGGTCCCAGCCGGTGGCGCCAGCGGCGTCATCCTCGCGCAGGGCGGACGATTCGGCGGGTGGTCGCTCTACATGAAGGGCGGCAAGCCGATCTACACTTACAACTTCCTCGGACTCCAGCGGTTCACGGTAGCCGGGGCCCAGGCCATTCCCCCGGGCAAGGCGACGATCCGGCTGGAGTTCGCGTATGACGGGGGCGGCCTCGCCAAGGGCGGCCTGGCCACGATCTACGTGAACGACAAGAAGGCCGGCGAAGGGCGAATCGAGCGCACGCAGCCGGGCATCTTCTCGGCCGACGAGACCGCCGACGTGGGCGAGGACGAGGGGACGCCGGTGTCGGAGGACTACAAGTCGGCCGACAGCAAGTTCACCGGCACCATCCTGAAGATCAAGCTCGACATGAAGGAGATGGGCGCCGGCGAGAAGGCCGAGGCGGCCAAGGCGGGCGCCGAAGCCGCGAAGAAGCTCGACGCCGCGAAGTGACGGAACGTCATAACAGGAGGGACGACATGAAACGAACGATGGTGGCAGTGATGGCGCGCTGGCAGTGATGCTGCTGCCGGCACTGGCGCTGCGCGCAGAAAGTCGACACGGATTTCGATCCGGCCGTCGATTTCAGCGCGTTCAAGACCTACGCGTGGACGACGGGAACGCCGTCGCCCAACCCGATCGGCGAACAGCGGATCCAGGACGCCGTGAACAAGGCGCTCCAGGCGAAGGGGCTGAAACTGGTGACGGCCAATCCGGACCTCGTCGTGGCCACGCACGCGGTCGCGAAGGAGCAGAAGGAACTGGTGTCGATGGGCTACGGCGGACCGTACCGCTGGGGCGGCGGCATGGGCACCACGTCGGTCAACACCTATGTCCAGGGCACGCTGGCGGTTGACCTGTACAACGCGCAGACGAAGAAGCTCGCCTGGCGCGGCGTCGGCACCGACACGATGAGCGACAAGGCCGAGAAGAACGCCGGCAAGGTCAACAAGGCCGTCGAGAAGATGTTCAAGGCGTACCCCCCGAAAGCCAAGAAGTAGAGAGTTCCGACTCGTGTGACGCCGGCCTCCGTGCCGGCGTCACCCTGCCAGGAGCTTGAACTCGAGCCGATGGGTGGCGTCGGGGTGATCCGGCGACGGCCCCGACACCAGCATCGCGCGACGGCGGCCTTGCACGCCGTACCCATCCAGCCACCGGCACGCGAACCCCCACCAGTCAGAGTGACCCGCCTCCACCTCCACCGGCCAGACCCCGTAGGAGAACGCCAGCCCCTGGCAGACGTCGTGGCGATGGCTGGCCGCGACGACCCAGACAGCCGGCTTGAACCGCGACAGCATCCGCGCCGTGGTGCCGGTCTGCGTGGGGACGAACACCGCGTCGCACGGGACGGTCCGGAGCGCCTGCTCGACGACGGTCGCGACGGCTTCCGAGGTGGTCGTCGGCTGGTTCGCCCGATAGAATTCCAGCACGCGGTTCTGCCCGACCTGCGCCCGATGCCGCTCCGTTTCCGCGGCGATTCCGGCCAGCGTCGTGACGGCCTCCTCCGGGAACTTGCCCATCGCCGACTCCCCGGAAAGCATGACGCAATCGGTGCCGTCCAGGATCGCGTTGGCGACGTCGGTCGCCTCGGCGCGCGTCGGCAGCCGGCTCGTCGTCATCGATTCGAGCATCTGGGTGGCCGTGATGATCGGCTTGCCGGCCAGGTTGGCCCGGGCGATGAGGTCCTTCTGGATGATCGCGATCCGCTCGATCGGGACCTCCACTCCCAGGTCTCCCCGTGCGACCATGATGCCGTCCGCGGCCTGCAGGATGGCGTCGTAGTGCTCCAGCGCCCCGGCCCGTTCGATCTTCGCGATGACGAAGACCTCCCGGCCGCACGCGCGCGTCGCTTCCCGCACGGCCTCGATGTCGGCGGCCGTCTCCACGAACGACTGGCTGACCGCGTCCACGCCGTGGGCGACGGCGAATTCGAGGCAGGCGCGGTCGTGATCGGTGAACGCCGAGATCCCGAGGTCGATGCCCGGAAGGTTGAGGCCCTTGCGCGAGCGCAGCTCGCCGCCGACCACCACGTGGCACGTCACGTCCGGCCCCTGCACGGCATCGACGATCAGCTGAATCAGGCCGTCGTTGAGGAACAGCCGGTCCCCGGGCTTCACGACTGCCGGCAGGCGCTCGAACGAGACGGACACCCGTCCCGCCGTGCCGGCGACGTCGTCCGTCGTCAGGACGATCCGGTCGCCGGGGAGCAGGTCGACCCGTTCGGGAACGATCGTCCCCACCCGCATCTTGGGCCCGGGCAGGTCTGCCATGATCGCGACGCGGCGTCCCACCGCGCGCTCGGCCGCCCGGATGCGTTCGATCCGGCCGGCGTGACCCGAGAAGTCGCCGTGCGAGAAGTTCAGGCGCGCGACGTTCACGCCCGCCCGAATCAGCCGCTCGAGCATCTCGGGTGACTCGGACGCGGGGCCGATGGTGGCGACGATCTTCGTCTGGTGACTCGGCAGGGACATAGAGGCCTCGTTTGCGTCTCGACGCGGGGAGCAGGCCGACCGCGAGCCGGCCGTGTCTACATGTACCGCGCGGCAAGGATGGTGATGTCGTCCGACTGCGGCGCATCGCCGGCGAAGTCGCGCACGGCGTTCAGCGTCTCGCGGACGATGTCGGCCGGGGCACGCGGGTCGAGGGCGTCGAGCAGCGCCAGCAGGCGGTCCTCGCCGAAGAAGTCGTCGGCCGCATTCATCGCCTCGCTGACGCCGTCCGAGAACAGGACGAACGTGTCTCCGGGGCAGAGCGGGATGGAGTCGCTCTCGATCCGGTTGAAGGGCAGCAGCCCCGCCGGCCGGCCGGTGGACGGAAAGGCCAGGCGGGGCGGCCGGTCGGGCGACAGGATGACGAGCTGGTGGTGCCCCGCGCCGGCGGCCGTCACCCGCTTCGCGGCCAGGTCGAAGACGAGGCACTGGATCGTCACGAACATGCCGCGTGGATTCTGCGCGGCCAGTTCGTCGTTGAGCCGGGTCAGGATCTCGTCCGGCGCGTAGATGTGTCTTGCCAGCGTGCGCAGCACCGTCACCGCCACCGCCATGAAGAGCGCCGCCGGGATGCCCTTGCCCGACACGTCTCCCAGTGCGACGACCACGCGGTCGTCGTCGGCGCGGAGCACCTCGTACAGGTCGCCGCCGACCTTGCGCGCCGGCTCGATCACCGCCTTCACGTCGAGGCCCGTCCCCAGGGTCGCGGCCGAGAGATCCGCGGGCAGGATGCCCATCTGGATCTCGCGGGCGATGCGAAGGTCTCGCGCCATCGCTTCCTTCACCGCGTCGGCGTAGGCCTTGGCCTTCAGCAGCGCCTGCACCCGCGCCTTGACCTCGAGGATCTCGAACGGCTTCGTCAGGTAGTCGTTGCCGCCCGACTCGAAGCCGCGCGCCTTGTCCTTCACGTCCTCGAGAGAGCTGAGGAACATGACGGGGATGTCGCGCGTGGCCTCGTTCGCGCGGATTTGGCGGCACACCTCGTAGCCGTCGATGCCGGGCGGCATCATGATGTCGAGCAGCACCAGGTCGGCGGGGTTGCGCTCGAGGCTGCGGAGGGCGCTCGCACCGTCCAGCGCGACGCTCAGCTTGTAGTCGCCGCGCAGCGCCTGCACGAGCACGTCGACGTTGGCCTTCACGTCATCGACGATCAGGATCCGGCTCTCGGAAAGGTCCTTCATTCAGATGCTCCTACATCACGCTCGCTGGCGCTGTCTTCGATCGAACCACAAGGATCACCAAGACCACAAGGCACGCTCACGCGCGGCGGGAGCGCGAGCTTCGACGAGGCGGGCCCTTGGCCGGCCCAGGGGCAGACGGGAGGCCCAGGGCACGAACCTGTGACACGCGCTGCGAGGTTCATGCCCCGGGCCTCCCGCCCGCCCCCCGGAGCCGCCGCGTTGCGGCGGCTCCCGTCGAAGCGTCGTCGTGCTCTCCCTTGTGCCCCTCGTGGTTCAAACCGCGTTCGTGCTTGCTCCGCGTTCTCAGTGTCCGCGGTGGTTCACACGGCCGGCCCGTCCGGCACGCCGGCGATCTCGCGGCTCGCGTCGTCGAACTGGTAGTCGTCCGCCAGCGCGCGGGCGCGGTCCACGGCGGCGCGCGCCGCGCCGGGCAGCGGCAGCGCGGCCAGCGCGTCGAAACCGGCAGCCGTGGCGTCAGGATCGCCGGCCGCGAGCGCCTCGCGGAGCGCCGCCACCGCCTTCCGCGCGGCCTCGGGATCCAGCGGTTCGGCTGGGGCGGCGTCGATTGCGGTTGCCGGGGGCGGTTGCGGATCAGCAGGCGCGCGCAGTGCGTCGATCGACTTGAACACCACCGCCGCCAACTCTTCGACGCGCGCGGTCAGCCCGGCCAGATTCGCCCCGCCCGAGCGTGCCGACGTTTCCAGCGCCTTGGCCGCATGCCGCAAGCTGTCTGCGCCGAGGTTTCCGGCCGCGCCGGCGAGGGCGTGGGCGTGGCGCGCGGCGGCAACCGCGTCGCCGGCGTCGGCTGCCGCCCGCAAGTCGGACACGGTCTTTCCCGCGCCGTCGGCGAACCGGATCAGCATGCGCTTCAGCGCGTCGAAGCCAAGGCCCAGCCGTGACAGCGCGCCTTCGACGTCGATGCCGGGGAGGGCGCCGGCGTCCCGGGCAAGCACGGAGGCTTGCCCCACAGGGATGGCGGCGTGCCCCGCAGGGATGGAGGCTTCTCCCACCGGCATCCGCGCCGACGCGGGCATCCACTTGCGCAGCGTCGATGCGAGCGCGGCGCGGTCCACCGGCTTGGTGACGTAGTCGTTCATGCCGGCTGCGAGGCAGGCGTCCAGGTCCTGCTTCATGGCGTTGGCGGTCATCGCGATGATCGGGAGATCGCGGAACGCCGGGTTCGCGCGCAGGGCCCGCGTAGCCTCGAGGCCGTCCATCTCGGGCATCTGCATGTCCATCAGCACCGCGGCGTACCTGCCCGGGTTCGCCTCCGCCATCTCCACCGCGATGCGCCCGTTCTCCGCCACGTCGAGGTCCACCCCGAGGATCGCCAGCAGCTCCGTCGCCACCATCTGGTTCGCCTCGTTGTCCTCGGCGAGCAGCACCTTCACGCTGTCGTATTCGCGCTCGAGCGGCGACGCCTGCGTCCGCCGCAGCGTGCCGGTGCCGGCGCCGTACGCCTCCATCAGCGCGTTGAAGAACGACGACGCGGTAATCGGCTTCGGCACGAAGACGTTGACGCAGAGTTGCGCCGCGCGGGCTTCCTCCTCGCGCCCGGCATAGGCGCTCACCAGCACGATCGGAAGCGACTGCAGCCGTGGATCCTGCCGGATGCGCGCCGCGGCCTCGAGCCCGTTCATGCCCGGGAGCATCCAGTCGAGCACCACGAGGCCGAACGCCCCGGCACCGCCGGGGGCGTTTCGCTGCTCGAGCAGCGCGAGGCCTTCCTCGGCGCTCGCGACCGACACAGCGCTCACCTGCCAGCCGGCGAGCATCGTTTCGAGCACCTCGCGGCTCGTGTCGTTGTCCTCCACGACCAGCACGGGCCGCTGGCGCAGCAGTTCGGGAACGGAGGGAAGCATGGACGCGGTGTCCGTCTCCGCCACGCCGAGGGTCACCGTGCAGGTGAAGGTCGTGCCCACGCCCTCGGTGCTGTCGACCGTGAGGTCGCCTCCCATCATTCTCGACAGGCGGCGGCTGATGGCCAGCCCGAGCCCCGTGCCGCCATACTTGCGCGACGTGGAGCTGTCGGCCTGGACGAAGGCCTCGAACAGCTGCGACTGCTTGTCGGGCGGGATGCCGATGCCGGTGTCCCGCACCGCGATGGCCAGCGCGATCGTCCCCGCCGCGCCCGGACCCAGCCGGGTGCACCGGACTTACCACGACCTCGCCGGCGCTCGTGAACTTGAAGGCGTTCCCCACCAGGTTCGTCAGCACCTGCCGGATCCGCAGCGCGTCGCCCACCAGGCGGTCGGGGACGTCGGCGGCGACCGATGCGATGAGCTCCACGTGCTTCTCGACGACCTTCGCGCGGAACGTCTCGACCACCTCGTCGAGCAGCGTGCGCAGGCTGAACGGCGCCTGCTCGAGGTCCAGCTTCTCCGCCTCGATCTTCGAGAAGTCGAGGATGTCGTTGATGATCGCGAGCAGGTTGCGCGCGGAGCCGTGCGCCACGCCCAGGTATTGCTGCTGGCGGGGCGTGAGCGGCGTGTCGAGCGCCAGCCCCGTCATGTTGATGATGGCGTTCATCGGGGTCCGGATCTCGTGGCTCATCACCGCGAGGAACGCGCTCTTGGCGCGGTTCGCCGCCTCCGCGGCCTCCTTGGCCTCGGCCATCTCCTTCTGCGCGGTCGCGAGCGCGGCCAGCCCCGAATCGAGCGCGCGGGCCACGTCCCTCAACTCGCCCGCACCCTCCGAGAGGCCCGTCCGCGCGGACAGATCCCCGGCCTTCATCCGGCGCGCCGTGTGCAGCAGGGACCGGGTCTCGCGCAGGAAGAACCGGTCGGCGGCGACCAGCGTGAGGCCCAGGCAGACGAGCCCGCCGACGAACAGGATGCCGAGGTTCCGCAGGAGCGAGGACATCGCGGCCCGTTCCGCGGTCGCGGTCGGGATGCCGATCGACAGGAAGGCATCGGCCCGCCCGGTGCCGCTGTCGACCCGGGTGAAGGCGTGAAGGCGGTCCACCCCGTCCACGCCGCGGGCGACGATGCGGCCCGAGTCCAGGTCCTGGACCTTGGTGAAGATGTCCGCCTCGGCCATCCGGCGCCCAACCCATGCCTGCGGGTCGAGGGAGCGAAAGAGGACCGTGCCCTCCGGGTCCAAGATGAGCAGCACGGCGCCCTCGGGAAGCCTCGCGGCCGCGACGACGCCGGCGGTCCAGTCGAGGCCGAGAGAGGCCCAGATCACCCCGCGCACCGCGCCGTCAGGGGCCCGGAGCGGACACCCCATGTCCAGGCCGGTCCGCGGCGTGATCGGGCTGCGGTAGAAGCGGCCGGTCGAGAAGGCGCCCGTTTCGAGGACTCGACGGAAGAACAGCCGGTCGCGCACCGACAGGTCGCCGGCAAACGGGATCGCGCTGGCCACCACCCGGCCCGTTGCGTCGGCGATCGCGAGGTTGATGTAGTAGGGCGACCGTTCGAGGACCCGCGCCAGGACGGCGCTCGACGCCCCGTCCATCGCCTGCATGGCGGGAAGCTCGGCGAGGAGTTCGCAACGCCGGCCGGTCTCGCGGATCTGCATCTCGAGTTGCTGATCGACCAGCGAGACCTGGCGCTCGGCGTCCTGCTGGATCTGCAGGAACACCTGTTGCCGGAAGAGGTACTCGTCGTAGGCGAGGATGGCGATCGCCGGAAGCATGGCGATCCCCACCAGCCACAGGAGTCGGGCGCGGATGGTGACAATCACGGCAGTGTCCGCCGGTATTGTAGGCGACAATCGGGGTGGCGGGCGACGAATGGGCGTCCCGCCGCAGGGCCCCTCAGAAATTTCCCGACCTCCCTGTCACTGTTGCCAGCCCCCCGTCGTCCGTTCGTATGACACACTGGATGTCCGGAGGACGTCGTGGAGGGCCCCCTCGGACCCGACTGGTCCGGACGGGCGTCCTAACGTCCAGTTAACCAAGGAGCGAGCGATGCGCATGGTGAAGTGGTTCGCGGCGGCCGCCCTCGTGATGGCGGCGGTGCCTGCGTCGGCGCAGGTGGACGAGAAGGCGGTCAACGTGAACTTCGGCGGCGGCTATACGTTCACGGCCAACTCCGACGCCCGCGAGAAGATCGGCGACGGCTACAACTTCGTGGCCGGCATCACCTTCAACCTGTCCCGGAAACTCGGGGTGCAGGCCGAGTACAGCTTCAACGGCCTGGGCCAGAAGCAGGTGCAACTCCCGGTCTCGATCAAGCCGATCGACGGCGGCACGCGACAGGCCTTTTTCGCGGACGCGAACTTCCACTATCTGGACTTCAACGCGGTCCTGAAGCCGATGGCCGGCTCGGGCAGGTCGGTGAACCCGTATCTTCTTGCCGGCATCGGCTACTATTTCCGGTCGGTGGACCTCACGACGCCGGCGGTGGGCTATGTTCCCGGCTTCTGTGATCCATGGTGGTACGTGTGCTACCCGGGCGGTTTCGTGCCGATCGAGAACGTCGTCGGGTCGCGGAGCAGCAACGACCTTGGGATGAACTTCGGCGGCGGCCTCGACTTCAAGTTCGGGAGCAGCGCGGCCATCTACATCGAGGCCCGCTATCACTACATCTGGGGCCCAGAGGTGACGGACAGCACCGGCAAATCTGTACGGCAAGGCCACCGGCAAGTTCCTGCCGATCACGTTCGGCATCAGGTTCTAACGGTACGACCATGGTCGTACACCGGATTTACTGGCCGGGGCGGCATCCCTGCTGTAAGATTATCGGTTGCGGGTACTGACTCAGATGTTCAACGCCAATCCTCCCAAGCCGAAGTCCAAGTAGGAGAATTATGCTCATGACACGCCGACTGCTCCTCGCCTGCCTCTTCTCCCTCGTCGTTGCCGGTGCCGCCTACGCGCAGCCGGCCGCGTCGGTCAGCAAGGGCGCGATGGTCGACCGAGACCGCCACCATCGTCGCCATCGACTCGACCAACCGGATCGTGACGCTGAAGCTCGAGGACGGGACGTTCGACAGCGTCTACGCCGGCCCCGAGGTGAAGCGCTTCGCCGAGCTGAAGGTCGGAGACAAGGTCACCTTCAAGTACTACGAATCGGTGGTGTTCTCGATCCAGCGGCCGGGCGACAAGCCGCCGGCGTCCGTGCCTGCGAGCCTGGTCCGCAGCGAGGGGCCGCGGCCGGGCGGGACGCTCTCGCAGCAGCAGACCGCGGTCGTGACGGTCCAGGCGATCGACGAGAAGGCGCCGTCGATCACCATCAAGACCGAGAAGGGCGACGTGATGTCGTTCGCGATCGAGGACAAGTCGAACCTGAAGGGCGTGAAGGTGGGCGACAAGGTGCAGATCACCTACACGCAGGCCCTGGCCGTGAGCGTGGCGGACGGGGCCAAGAAGTAATGTCGAACGAGACCATCGCCCGGGTGCTGGGCGTCGCGCTCGTCGCGGCGGCCAGCCTGTCGTCCAACGTGTTCGCGCAGGCGGGGCCGCCGGCGCAGGCCGCCACGGCGGCCAAGCCCGCGGATGAGGGATCGGGCTGGCGCGTCACCTTGTATCCGATTCTCGCGTACCTCCCCGTCGCCGGCATCAACATCACGCTGCCGCCAGCGCCCCCGTGCCCGGGCTGCGGCGACGAGCATCCCCGAGGCAAGCGGCGACACCGGGCTGAGCGGAGCCGCGTTCGCCGATCTGCGCGTGGAAAAGGGGCGCTTCGCGATCGAAGCGAACGTGAACTACGCGGGTCTCAAGGCGGAGCGCTCGACACCGTTCATCAACCTCGAAGTGAAGGTGATTGCCGGGGCGATCACCGGCGGCGTCAAGATCGTCGAGGGGCTCTATGCCGAGGCGGGCGCCAGGTACCACGAACTGGACGTCACGGCGAACCTGCTGACCTACCCCGAGGTATCCTGGAAGCCGAGCACGTGGCGGCCGTTGATCGGCACGACGTTCCGGCCCGACCTGACCAAGCGGATTGGCCTGTACACGCACCTCGATTATTCGGGGTTCGGGGGGGATGCCCTCTCGTCCGTCAACGGGCAGGCGCGCGTCGAGCTGCGGCCGATCAGGCACCTGGTTCTGACGGCGGGCTACGGGTTCAGCCACCTCATCGCAGACGGGGAAATCCGGAGCAAGCCGATTCACCTCGACTACACGCTGCACGGCCCGATCCTCGGGATCGGGATCCCCTTCTAGGTCGTTCCAGTCCGAGGCCGAGCGGGTCAGCCGCCGGCCTCGTCTCGTTCTCGGCTTTCGGGCACCCAGCCCGTCAGCCGACCATTCCATCAACAGTTCGCCCGTTTCGTCCAACGCAGGTCCCCGGTGCCCGCGCGCGGAGAGGGCACCCCGGCGCCCGGCGGCGCAGGCAGGCGGGACGCCTGCCCCACGACGCCTACACCTGCTCTTCGGCGCGGCGGCGCCGGCTCACCCACCCCTCCATCAGGTCGTAGATCGTCGGCAGCACGATGAGCGTCAGCAGCGTCGAGGTCACGACGCCGCCGATGACAACGGTCGCCAGCGGGCGCTGGATCTCGGAGCCGGCACCCGTCGAGACCGCCATGGGGAGGAAGCCGAGCGAGGCGACCAGCGCGGTCATCAGGACCGGCTTGAGCCGCGTGCCTGCGCCCTCCAGGATGGCCTCGTCGAGCCCCATCCCGTCCTCGCGCAGCTTGTTGATCGCCGCGATCATCACCACGCCGTTCAGCACCGCGACGCCGAACAGGGCGATGAAGCCGACCGACGCCGACAGGTTCAGGTTGAGGCTGCGCGCCCACAGCGCGCCGATGCCGCCGACCAGCGCGAACGGCACGTTGAGGATGACGAGCCCGGCCTGCCTGAGCTTGCCGAACGTGATGAACAACAGGAGGAAGATGATCGCGAGCGACAGCGGGATCACGAGGACCAGCCGCTGCATCGCGCGCTGCTGGTTCTCGAACTGGCCGCCCCACGCGAGGTGGTAGCCTTCGGGAAGCGTCAGGCGCCCTTCCAGCTTCTGCTGCGCCTCGGCGACGAAGCTGCCGACGTCGCGCCCGCGCACGTTCGTCTGCACCACCAGGCGACGCTGGCCGTCCTCGTGGTTGATGGCCTCGGGACCCCGGACGATCGCCACGTTGGCGACGTTGCCGAGCGGCACGCGTTCGCCGCCCGGCGCGGTCAGCAGCAGCCCCGCCAGCGCGGAGGGGTCGCCCCTGATCGCGTCGGGGAACCGCACCACGACGTCGAAGCGGCGCGAGCCGTCGAGGATTTTCGTGGCGGTGGCCCCGCCGATCGCGGTCTCGACGAGTTCACGGACGTGCGCGACGTTCAGGCCGTAGCGCGCCATCCTCGCGCGGTCCACCACGATCTCGAGCTGCGCCGCCCCCGAGAGCACTTCGACCTGCAGGTCGGCGGCGCCCGGCACGGCCGCCAGCACCCCCTGCACCTGCTCGCCGAGGCGCTCGAGCGTCCCGGCGTCCGGGCCGAAGATCTTCACGGCTACGTCGGCCTTGACGCCCGACACCACTTCGTCGAGCCGCATCGCCATCGGCTGCGTGAAGTTGACGGCGACGCCCGGCATCGATCCGAGCGCTTCCGACATCGCGCCGATCAGTTCGTCCTTGCTCCGCCCGGTCGTCCACTCGGCCGGCGGCTTGAGGATGACGTAGACGTCGCCCTGGTAGATCCCCATCGCCTCGGTGGCGAGGTCCGGCCGGCCGATCTTGGTGACCACCTGCTTCACTTCCGGGAAGCGTCGGATGATTCGTTCCACCCGGGTGGAGATCTCCACCGACTCCGGGAGCGACACCGACGGGAGCTTCCTCGTCTCGATGAGAATCGACCCCTCGTCCAGCTTCGGCATGAACTCGGTGCCGATGAACGGCAGCGAGCCGAGCGCGACGAGCACGGCGACGATCGCCACGCTCAGCGTGCGCCACCGCCGCTGCATCTGCACCGCCAGGTGGTGCACGTAGAAGCCGCGCAGCCGCTCGAACCAGCCGCTCTCGTGCTCGTGCCCCCCCCAGCTTCAGCAGGAACGAGGCGCCGACCGGCACGACCGTGAGCGACAGCAGCAGCGAGCCGAGAAGGGCCGAGCAGACCGTGATCGCCATCGGCCGGAACATCTTCCCCTCGAGCCCCTCGAGGGTGAACACCGGCAGGTAGACGGCGATGATGATCAGGACGCCGAACAGGATCGGGCGCGCGACCTCGGTCGCCGCCGAGGTGAAGAGCCGGAGGCGGCCCGTCTCGACTTCCTCGCCCGGGGCGGGCCGGAACCCGGCACGCCGCCTGACGAAGTTCTCCATCATCACGACCGCGCCGTCCACGATCAGGCCGAAGTCGATCGCGCCGAGCGACATCAGGTTCGCCGAGACCCCGAAGTAGCGCATCCCGATGAAGCCCACCAGCATCGAGAGCGGGATGACGGCGGCCACCATCAGGGCGGCGCGGCCGTCGCCGAGGAACACGAAGAGCACGACGACCACCAGCAGCGAGCCTTCGACGAGGTTCTTGCGGACGGTGTGCGCGGTCCGGTCGATCACCTCGGTCTGGTCGTAGAACGGCTTGATCGACAGGCCCGCCGGCAGCGACGACTGCGATCTCCGCCATCCGCGCCTTCACCCGCTCGGCGACCGACTTGCCGTTCTCGCCCTTCAGCATGATCACCATGCCCGCGACGCTCTCACCCTTGCCGTCGCGCGACACCGCACCCTGGCGCGCCATCGCGCCCACGCGGACCTCGGCGACGTCGCGCACGTAGATGGGCGTGCCCTCCACGGACGCGACGACGATCTGGCCGATATCCTCGGCGGAGCGCGCGAGGCCGACACCGCGGACCGTGTACCGCTCGGACCGGTGCTCGATGAAGCCGCCGCCGAACGACGCGTTGTTGTCGGCGATGGCCTGCAGCAACTGGTGCAGCGTGAGGCCGAAGCGATCGAGTTGCCGCGGATCGGCCAGCACGTGGTACTGCTGCGTCAGGCCGCCCCACGTGTTGATCTCGCTGACGCCGGGCACCGACCGCAGGCGCGTCCGCACCTCCCAGTCGTGCAGCGTCTTCTTGGCCATCGCGTCGGCCGTGTCGCCCTCGACCAGGTACTGGTAGATCTCGCCGAAGGCGGTGGCCACCGGGCCCAGCGTCGGCTCCAAGCCGTCCGGGATCCGCCCGCGCGCCTCGAGCAGCCGTTCGCCGACCAGCTGCCGCGCGAAATACACGGGGACCGCGTCCGCAAACACGATGCTCACGATTGAGAGGCCCTGCTTGGAAATCGACCGCACCTGCTCCGCGCCGGGCACGCCCATGACCGCCGTCTCGATCGGGTACGAGACGCGCTGCTCGACCTCGATCGCGGCGAGGCCGGGGGCGTCGGTGACGACGACCACCTGGTTGTTGGTGAGGTCGGGGAACGCCTCGGTGGGCAGGTCGCGGTAGGCGGCCACGCCCGTCGCGACGAGCGCGGCCAGGCAGAGCAGGACGAACAGGCGCTGCCGAAGGGCAGCCGCGACGAATCGTTCGATGCCCCCCACGTCAGGCCTCCGGGGTCCGCGACTTGAGCAGTTCAGACTTCAGCAGGAAGGCGCCCTTCACCACGACCCGCTCGCCCGCCTGCAGGCCCCCCTTCACGTCCACCTGGCCGTCCCGCTCGGGTTCCACCGTCACCTCGCGCCGCGCGAAGCGTCCCTTGGCGGTCTCGACGAACACGACGGCCTTGCCGTCCAGATCCTGCACCGCGGCCGACGGCACCGACACGACCTGGTGCGGTTCGCCCTCGCCAAGCGACATCGTGGCATACATGTCCGGCTTCAGGCGGCCCGAGGGGTTCGGGAGCGCGCACCGGACCGTGATCCTGCGGGTCTTCGGATTGACCGTGTCGGCGACCCAGGCGATCGTGCCCGGGAACCGCTCGGCCGGGTAGGCAGCCACGCGCACCTCGACCGGCCGGCCGGCCTGCACGTGGGGCAGCGCCGTCTCGTCGATCTCGGCGAGCGCCCACAGGCTGGACAGGTCGCTGACCAGGAACAGCGGCGCGCCGGGCGTGACGGCCCCGCCCTCGGTGATGAACTTCTCGAGGACCACGCCGTCGAGCGGCGACTTCACGGGAATCTGCTCGCCCTCCTCCCCCGTCGGGTCCTCGGCGTTCGTGATGCCGAGGTGTTCCATCTCCTCCTCCGCCCGCCGCAGCTCCGTCTGGACGATGTTGAGCGCCTCCTCGCTGGAGACGCGGTTGGCTTCGGCGCGCTGGACCTCCTGTTCGGCGACCGCTTTGTCCGCGAGCAGCCGCTTCACCCGTTCCACGTGCTGCACGGACATCGTCAGGTCCATCTGCGCCCGCCGGCGCTCGGCCAGCGCCTTCCGGTACGCGGCCCACGCCTCGTGGACGACGGGGCTGATCATGTGCGCCAGCTCTTTCCCCGTGTGCGCGCGGTCACCAATCTCCACGAAGACCTCGAGCACCTTGCCCTCGACCTGCGACCCGATTCGCGCGGTGCGCCGCTCGTCGAGGGCTATCACGCCGGGAGCTTCGACCGATGCGCGCCGCGTCACCGTCTGCGCGGCCTGCACCTCGAGGCCCGCCTCGCGCATCGCCGCGTCGGCGAGCTGCACGACCCCGTCGGGCGCGCCGGCCGCGGCGTCCGCGGGCGCGGGCGCCGGTTTCCGCAACCACATCCAGCCGACCGCGACGACCGCCACGAGCCCCGCGGCAATCATCCACGCGGCCGCAACCCGTCCTTCGCTCCGCGACAGCACCCGGTTCATCGGATGATCTCCTCCCCCAGGATGATCCTCGCCTCGACAGCGGCGGCCAGCGCGTCCAGCCTCACGAGCAGGGCCTCGCGCCGGGCTTCGAGGTAGACGCGTTCGGCGTCCACGAGGTTCAGGATGTCGGCGGCGCCCTCGCGAAACGCCGACCGGGCCGCAACCCGAACGGTCTCCGCCGGCCGGAGCAGTTCTTCGTCGACGAGGCGCGCGCGCGCGTCCAGCAGGCGCGCGGCCTCGAGCGTCGAGCGGACGTCGGCGGCGACGCGCGCTTCGACGCCGCGCCGCTCCTGCACCGCGGCGCGGGATTCCCCGGTGGCCGCGGCGACGCCGCGCTGGTTGCGATCGAACAGCGGCAGCGGGAGGGTGACGCCGAGCACCCCGGTGTCGAAGCCATCCGTGCGCTTGTACCCGCCCGAGATCGTGGTGTCCGGGACGCGCCGCGCCCGCTCCAGCGCGAGCGCCTGCGCCGCGCGCATCTCCCTCGCCGCGGCAGCCGTCACCTCCGGCGACCGTTCGACCGCGCGGGCGATCTGCGCAGCGATGTCACCGGCCGGCAGCGTCACGCCCGCCGGCTCGACGAGCTGGTCGGCCGTCAGCCGCCAGTCGAGCCCGAGAATCGCCCCGAGCGACGAAACGCTGCGCCCGAGGTCGATTCGCGCCCGCAGGGTCTGGGTCTCCAGGCGCGCCGTCTCGGCCTGGAACTTGGCGAGGTCGCTCGCCGCCGCCATGCCCTCGCGGACGCGCGCCCCCATCGCGCGCTGGAGCCCGTTCAGGTCGTCCCGGTTCTGCTCGAGCGCCTTCAACGTCTCGCGGCCGCGCACGACGTCCAGGAAGAGCCGCGTCGTGTCGAGGAGGAGCGACCGCTCGACCTGCGCCAGCGCGGCCTCCGCCGACTTGAGTTCCGCCTCGCCGATCGCGCGGCGGGCCGAACGCTTGCCCCCGAGTTCGATCGGCTGGCTGAGGACCACGAACGCGTCGAGCGCGGGCGAGCCGGGGCGGTCGGTGGACGGGCTCCACCTCCAGGAGCCGAACGTCCAGTTCTCGGCGCGAACATCGACGAACGGGTTCGGCCAGGCGCCGGCAAACCGTGCTGCCGCCCTCGCGCCCTCGACCTGCGCCAGCGCCGCCTGCCGCTGGGGCGACTGGCTGGTCACCCGGGCGAGGGCTTGTTCGAGGGTGAGAGGGGTGGAGGGCTGTGCAAGGGTCAGGGCGCTGGTCGCGAGGCTGGCCACTATCACCGTGAGAAGCCTGATCATGGCCCGGACATTATCGCAGAAGAACCGGCCTGTTTTTGAGTCTGCCTCTCGTCGCGACTTTAGTGGCTGCGGGACGAGACTGCCGCCGCTCCACCGGCGCGCCTGCAACCTTCGCTGGACCAAGAGCTTGGGCCGGATGATTCGTCCTGTCTTCGCCAGCTTCATGTACGTGGATCCCCCTACGTTCCACGTAGGGAGAATCCCTTACAGACAGGGCTCCGGCTCTTCCGTAACATCCGTCCCGCTACCCAGACGACCGACGCGAACCAGCCACTGGAGGACCGTCGTGCGATATCCTGTCCATCATCCTGGCCCTGCTGTCAGCGACCGCCTGCCGTTCGCCCGAGATCGAAGCCGGGCGATGCGTCCGCGAAGCCGGTCGAGGTGACCGCCATCACCGTCACTCCCGCGCGACGTGCCCGTCACCGTCGAGTTCGTGGCGCAGACGCAGAGTTCGCGCCAGGTGAACATCCAGGCGCGCGTGAGCGGGTTCCTCGAGAAGCGCGTTTACACGGAGGGCGGCTTCGTGAAGGCGGGCGACGTCCTCTTCCTCATGGACGAGAAGCCCTTCAAGGTCCAGGTGGACGCGCAGGCGGCCGTCGCTCTCGCGCCAGAACGCCGGCCTGGAGGTGGCGCGCACGGATCTCGATCGCACCAAGCCCCTGGCCGCCGCGAACGCGCTCTCCCAGAAGGATCTCGACGCCGCCAACGGCCAGTACCTGGCGTCGGCGGCCGCCGTCGAGGAAGCGAAGGCCCGCGCTGGAGACCGCGAAGCTCAACCTGTCCTACTGCACCATCCAGTCGCCGGTCACCGGCATCACCGGCGCGGCCGATGCAGCAGGAGGGCAGCTACATCAGCCCGCAGAACAGCCTGCTCACGACGGTCGCCGTGCTGTCGCCGATGTGGGTGAACTTCAGCGTCTCCGAGAACGAGATGCAGACGTTCAACGACGAGGTGGCGAAGGGCCGGCTCCGTCAGCCCGCCGACGGCAACTTCACCGTCGAAGTGCTGCTCGTTGACGGCTCGCTCTTCCCGCACAAGGGCCGCATCACGTTCGCCGCGCCCTCGTACAACGTCGCAGACCGGCACGTTCCTGCTCCGCGCGAGCGTCGACAACCCCGACGGCGTCCTCCGCCCGAACGCCTACGTCCGGGTCCGCCTGACCGGCGCCATCCGCCCGAACGCGATCCTGCTGCCCGCAGCGCGCGGTGCAGCAGGGCGCCGAAGGGCCCGTTCGTCTGGGTGGTGGACAAGGAAGGCAAGGCGCAGCCCGCGCCCGTGCGCATCGGCAAGTGGCAGGGCGACGAGTGGTTCGTGTCAGAGGGACTGCAGAAGGGAGAGCAGGTGATCGTGGATGGCGCGCCTCGCCCTCCACGCGGGCTCGGCGGTCGTCCTGAAGCCTGCCGCGCAGGGCGGCAACTAGGGGGAGAGGTGTCGCGCCATGTTCTCCAGGTTCTTCATCGAGCGGCCCATCTTCGCGTCGGTCGTCTCGATCATCCTGTGCCTGGCCGGGTTCGTGTCGATGAGCCGTGCTGCCGGTCGAGCAGGACCCGACCATCACGCCCGTCCAGGTCACCGTGACCGCCATCTACCCGGGCGCCGACTCGAAGACGCTGGCCGACTCGGTGGCGGCGCCGATCGAGGCGCAGATCAACGGCGTCGACAACATGCTCTACATGTCGTCCACGAGCTCGTCCACGGGCATGCTGACGCTCACCGTCTACTTCTCCCTCGACACCGATCCCGACGTCGCGCAGGTGCAGGTGCAGAACCGCGTGAACCTGGCGGTGCCGCAGCTGCCGTCCGCCGTCGTGCAGCAGGGCGTGTCGGTGCAGAAGAAGTCCTCCTCGATCATGATGCTCATCGGCATCTACTCGAAGGAGAAGCGCTACAGCAGCGAATACATCGCGAACTACGCCAACGTCTACGTCCTCGACGCGCTGAAGCGGGTCCCGGGGCCGGCCAGGCGTCGATCATGGGCATCCCCGACCAGGCGATGCGCATCTGGATGAATCCCGACCGCATGGCGTCGCTCGGCGATCACCACGAGCGACCTCCAGCGGGCGGTGTCGAGCCAGAACGCGCTGTATGGCGCCGGCCAGATCGGCCAGCAGCCGACTGCCGGGCGGTCGAACTGACGTTTCCTGTGGTGACGCAGCAGCCGTCCACCGAGCCGGCCGGCTACGAGAACATCATCCTCCGCGCGGGCCAGGGCGAGGGGGCGATCGTCCGCCTCAAGGATGTTGCGAGGGTCGAGGTCGGGCTCCGCCAGTACGTCGTCGACAGCCGGCTGAACGGCCTGCCGGCGACGTTCATCGCCGTCTACCAGCAGCCTGGCGCCAACGCGCTGCAGGTGTCGGAAGCGGTGCACGCGGCGCTGGAGGGAATGAAGGCCAAGTTCCCGGACGGCCTCGACTACCTGGTGTCGCTGGACACGACCGAGTTCGTCCGCCTCTCGATCAGCGAGGTCGGCGACACGCTCTTCGAGGCGATCTTCCTCGTCGTCCTGGTCGTCTACCTCTTCCTTCAGAACTTCCGCGCGACGCTGATTTGCTCGACCGCGGTGATGGTGGCGCTGCTGGGCACGTTCCCCTTCATGCTCGCCCTCGGGTTCTCCATCAACCTGCTCACCCTCTTCGGCCTCGTCCTCGCGATCGGCATCGTCGTCGACGATGCGATCGTCGTCGTGGAGAACGTCGAGCGGAACATGACGCAGCGAACACCTCCCGCCGAGGGAGGCCACGATCCACGCGATGGACGAGGTGTGGAGCCCGGTCATCGCGACCGTGCTCGTCATGGCGTCGATCTTCGTCCCGGCCGCGTTCCTGCCGGGCACGACCGGCCAGCTGTACAAGCAGTTCGCCATCACCATCGCGATCTCGGTGGCGATCTCGGGCTTCGTGGCGCTCACGCTCACGCCGGCGCTGTGCGGCGTGCTGCTGCGCCATACGAGCCCGCCGAAGCGGGGCCCGTTCGCCTGGTTCAACCGGCAGTTCGACAAGCTGACGCAGGCGTTCGGCCGGCTCGTCGTGCTGATGATCCGGAGGATGGCGTTTGCGTTCATCTTCCTCGCTCGGCTTCGTCGGCACTGATCTTCTACTTCTTCGGCGCGCTGCCCACGAGCTTCGTCCCCAACGAGGACCAGGGCTACGTGATGACGGCGGTGATCATGCCGGACGCGGCCAGCCTCGACCGGGCCGGCGAGGTCACGACGAGGGCCGACCAGATCTTCGCCGAGACGCCGGGCGTGGCGGACCGGACGCAAATCACCGGCTACAGCCTGCTGGACGGCGGGCTGAAGACGAACGCGGGCACGCTCTTCGTGACCCTGAAGCCTTACGAGGAGCGGTACGCCGACGTCGCGAAGGCCAAGGCCGAGAACGCGCAGCGCGGTCCTGATGAACGTCTACGAGAAAGGGCGCGGGATCAAGGAGGGGCTCGTCATCCCGGTGGCGCCGCCGGCGATCCCGGGCATCGGGACGACCGGGCGGCTTCGAGTTCTGGGTGCAGGACACCGGCGGAGGCGACCCGGGCAGGCTCGACCTGCTGACGCAGCAGGTGCTGGCGCAGGGCGAAGGCGCGGCCGGAGCTGACGGCGCTGAACACGACCTTCCGCGCGAACACGGTGCAGCTGCGCGCGGAGGTCGATCGGGAGAAGACCTCACTGCTCGGCGTCAACATCTCCGACGTCTACAGCGCGATCCAGGCGCAGTTCGGCTCGCTGACGGCCAGCCAGTACAACGAGTACAGCCGGGTCTGGTGGGTGGTCCTCCAGTCGGACCCGAAATACCGCCAGAGCCCCGACGACCTCACGCGACTGTACACGCGGTCGAGCGCGCGGCCAGATGGTGCCGCTCTCGGCGCTGGTGAAGACGTCGTGGGTGAAGGGCCCCGACCTGCTGCCGCACTTCAACGGCCTGCCCGCGGCCAAGATCAACGGGTCGGCGGCGGCCGGCTACAGCTCCGGCCAGGCGATCGCGGCGATGGAGGACGTGGCGGGCGAGGTGCTGCCCGCCGGGTACACCTTCGCCTGGTCGGGCCTCGCCTACGAGGAGAAGCAGTCGGGCGGCACCTCCACGGTGGCGTTCGTGTTCGGCCTCGATCATCGTGTTCCTCGTGCTCGCCGCGCAGTACGAATCGTGGACGCTGCCCGGCGCGGTCATGACGGCGGTGCCGTTCGGCATCCTGGGGGCGCTGCTCCTGAACTGGCTGCGCGGCCTCGAGAACGACGTCTACTTCCAGATCGGGCTTCTCGTCCTGATCGGCCTCGGCGCGAAGAACGCGCTGCTCCGCGTCACGTTCGCGGTGGACCTGCGGAAGCAGGGCCGGTCGCTGATGGATGCGACGATCGAGGCGGGCGAGATGCGCCTGCGGCCGATCATCATGACGTCGCTCGCCTTCGTGCTCGGCGTCCTGCCCGCTGGCCATGGCGATGGGGGTCGGCGCGAACTCCCGCCACTCGATCGGCACCGGCATCATCGGCGGCATGCTGGGCGAGACGACGCTCGCGATGCTGTACGTGCCGCTCTTCTTCTACGTCTTCGAAAGCCTGTCCGAGAGGCTGCGCAACCGGAAGGCGAAGAAGAAGCGGCGCGCCGCCGCCCGAGGCGCCGGCCCCGCCTGCGCTCCCCGCGGCGGAAGGAGGGGTGTGACATGCGACGCCTGGCTTTGACGCTCCTCGCCCTTCCGATCGCCGGGTGCGTGATGGGACCCAACTACCAGCGCCCGGAGGTGCCCGCCCCGCCGGCCTTCCGTTACGCGATGACGGAGGCCAAGGACACCGCGAATGCGGAATGGTGGAAGCAGTTCGGCGACCCGGTGCTCGAGGCCCTCATCGAGGAGTCGCTGGCGAACAACCTCACCGTGAAGGTCGCGGCCGCCAACGTCGAGCAGGCCGCGGCGGTGCTCACCCAGGCGCGCTCGCAGCTGTACCCGCAGGCGAGCTACGGCGCGACGGCGTCGGGCACGCGGCAGAACGAGCAGGTGGGCGCCGTCTACAGCTACGACGTCGCTTGCCGGGGCGAGCTGGGAACTGGACCTGTGGGGCCGGGTCCGGCGCGTGACGGAGTCGGCGCGGGCACAGGTCCTGGCCACCGAGGAGGCGCGGCGCGGCGTCGTCCTCTCGCTGGTCTCCGGCGTCGCGAACGGCTACGTGCAGTTACGCGCGCTCGACGAGCAGCTGGCGATCGCGCTGCGCAAGAGGGAAACCTACGCCGAGTCGGTGAGGCTGTTCGAGCTGCAGTTCAAGCACGGCGTCCAGTCCCAGATGACGGTGGAGCAGGCACGGACGCAGTACGAAACGGCGGCCGCGGCCATCCCTCAGCTCGAGGCGCAGATCGCGCAGACCGAGAACGGCCTCTCGATACTGCTCGGCCGCAACCCGGGGCCCATCGCGCGCGGCAAGGCCCTCGGCGCCCTCGGGCTGCCGGAGGCCCCCGCCGGGATTCCTTCGCAAGTGCTCGAGCGACGGCCGGACATCCGGCAGGCCGAACAGGTCCTGGTCTCGGCCAACGCCCAGATCGGCGCAGCGAAGGCGCTCTACTTCCCGTCCATCTCGCTCACGGGCGCGCTCGGCATTGCCAGCCTCGACCTGGGCAAGCTGTTCTCGGGCCCGTCGGGCACCTGGAGCTACCAGGGCTCGATTGCCGGGCCGATCTTCACGGCGGGGCGATCAAGGGGCAGGTGCGCCAGACGGAGGCGGCGCGCAAGGCGGCGGAACTCGCCTACCGGGCGGCGATCCAGAGCGCGTTTGCCGACGTGGAGGACGCGCTCGTCGCCCGCGCGAAACTGGTCGAGCAGCTGGCCGCGGAACGGCGCCTCGTCGCGGCGGCCAGGGAATACTCGCGCCTCGCGCGGCCTCCAGTTCGACGGCGGCGTCGCGCCGTACTTCACGGTGATCCAGGCGGAGCAGCAGCTGTTCCCGGCCGAGCTGACCGAGGTGCAACTCCGCGCGTCGCTCATCACCGCCACGGTCAACCTTTACAAGTCGATGGGCGGCGGGTGGGTGTTGGAGGCGGAGAAGCGGACGCGGTGAGGCGACCGGGAGGAAGGACGCCGCGAAGGCGCGATGCACCTGCGACTTGTCGTCAACGGTCGGTACACGTTTCACCACGTCCTTCGAGGCGACATCGACCTCGTGTGGCGCTGGAGCCAGCCGCCTGCCACCACGAACAGGCTCGAGGTCACCTCCCTCGAGGGCCGCTACGAACACTCCACGGCCGCCGGCGCCCTCACGGTCCGCGGGACGCTGCCCGCGCGCGTGCAGACGCCCGCTGACGTCACCGTGACGGCAAACGGCCGGGACCTCGTCGCGTCCCACGTGGCGTCGGGCAGCCACGCCGCCTCTCCCCGACCCCGTGCTGCGGCGCGAGAGGGAGGGCGTGGTGTTGTCGGTGGACTTTGGAGGCCGCACGTGGTCCGTGGGCTTCAGCGGACCCGCCTTCCACCGCCTGCTCGCTCCCCGCGAGGGCACGACCCGGCTGCAGGTGAAGGTGTCGGGTGCCGCAGTTCTTCGAGGGGGGCCTGTGGACGTGGACTTCACGGCCGCCGAGCGACGAGGGGCGTGAAGTCTTCCGGGTCGGTGAGGGACCCTGTTCAAACGTGAAGGAGAGCCAATGACGAGCCGTCGAAGCGGTCTTACCCGTCGGGACACGCTGAAGTTGTCGAGCCTGGCCCTGGGCGGCCTGGCGTTGGGCGGCGGCGCGTTGCCCGCGGCGCAGGAGAAGGCGAGAGGCAAGGGGCTTTGCGACGTGGGCCGGTGCTATCCCACGAGCTACAAGACCGACGCCTACACCTATTTCGAGCAGCTGCCGTCGTTCGATCCTGCCACCCCGCTGGACCCGGACGAGATGCGGGTGAGCTTCATGGGATCGGAAGTGCCGCCGAACTCCCGGTCGCAGCGACAGATGAGCATCTTCGTGCAGGTCGGTATCGGCCAAGGGCGGCACCGACCAGGCGGTGTTCGACTGCGGCTCGGGCGTGTCCTCGAACTACAACGCCATGGGAGTGAAATGGCGCGAGATGGACAAGATCTTCATCTCGCACCTCCACGGCGACCACATGAGCGACATCAGCTATATCTACCAGGGGGGCCCGCAGGCCGACCGGAAGACGCCGCTGTTCGTGTTCGGTCCTGGTCCATCGGGTTTCGTCTGGCCGGGGCCTGACGCCGAACACCCCTACCCTTACGGCCAGCACGCGACGTTCGACGACGGGACGAAAACTTCTGCGAGATGTTCCGCGCGATGCTCCGGTGGCAGTCGGAAGGCTTCTGCTTCCAGAGCACCGGCCTGAAGCCAGGCATCCGGGATCCCTCGACAAGAACCAGCTCCAGGGACAGTGGGGACTCCCGGGCCGCCCGGGCCGGTCAGGGACCCGCGGGCGCCCTGGGTGGGCCGCTACAGCGAGCCGGACTACCTCGACGACTTCAACGACGGCTACGCCGTGGTGCCGATCGAGCTGCCGTACCGGGAATCGGGCGGGCAGGCGTACCTCAACGCATTCACCGGCCTGAAGATCCTGCACTACCCGGTGGTGCACACGAGGGCCGCGCGCGATCGGTTTCAAAGTGGAATGGGATGGCCCGGACGGCCTCTTGACGCTCCTCTATTCGAGCGACACCAAGCCCGAGTGGAACAGATCGCAGTGCCAACAACTAAGGACTAGGGCAGCGGTACGGGGGTCGACGTGTACATCCACGAGATGGCCGTGCCGCCCGAAGTCTGGGCGATGAAAATCAAGGGGCTGTCGGAGCCGGGTCCCAAGAGGGGCCCAGGCGTGGGAGCGTCACTGGACTTCACGAAGAGAGTGCAGGACAGCTCCCACACCACCCAGGGGGCGTTCGGGTACATGCTCAGCCAGATGAGGACGCTCCCCGGCTGATCGTGCCGACACACTTCCTCACGGCGGACGACACGGTCGAACTGCGCTCTCGAGAGCATCAGGGGACACGTGCCCGACATCGGCCGCCTCGGCGAACAACTCGTCTGGTCCTACGACCTCATGGTGCTCCGGGTATACAAGAACCGGATCGTTCAGTGCCGGGCCGTCGTGGACGACATTCCATCCACGCGTCACGCCGAAGCGCCCGGTCCCCGCAGAGAACCAGGCCCCGCCGAAATACTACGCTGTATGACGCGTCCGGCAAGAAGGTCGCGAACCCGACGGGGCAGCTCGACCCGGCCGGACACGATTCCTGCCGACCAACGGAGACGGGCGAGTGAATTACCGCGAAGACGGCTACTGATTGCTCCGGTGTTCGGTCGTGCGCGTTTGCAGGAGGGCCGCCTCGTGGCGGCCCTCCATTCGTCGAGGCGGGCCGCCCCGCGGGCGTTGACGCGCGTTCCGGGTGCGGCATACTGTCTCATAACTGTGGTGGGACGCCCGCGATGACCCTCGGGGCGGAGTCGCAGGGCCGCGGCCGGAATGACGGAGGGATCGTGGCGCTGAGAATCCTGACGCGGGGCCAGGTGGCCGGCCTGTTGACGTTCCCGGAGTATGTGAACGCCGTGGAGCGGGCGTTCCGCCTGCACGCCGAAGGCCGCTCGCTGCCGCCGCAGCTGATGCACGTGGATGCAAAGGGCGGCGAGTTCCACGTCAAGGGGGGCGGCCTCCTGCTCGACCGCTGGTACTTTGCGCTCAAGGCGAACGGGTCGTTCTTCGACAATCCTGCCAAACTCGGCCTGCCGGCAATCCAGGGGGGCATCCTGCTCTTCGACGGGGAGAACGGCACCCCGCTCGCGCTGATGGATTCGGGGCACATCACCGTCCAGAGGACAGGCGCGGCGACGGCGGTGGCGGCGCGCCTCCTGGCGCGGCCCGGCTCGCGAACGGCGACTGTCTGCGGGTGCGGCAAGCAGGGGAGGATCCAGCTGGCGGCGCTGCTGCACGTCCTGCCGCAGATCGAGCGGGTCCATGCGTGGGACGTCAGCGCGGAGGCCGCGCGGCGCTTCGCGGAACAGGAGTCGGCGGCGCGCCAGCTCGACGTGCGTGCGGCGGGCAGCCTCGAGGACGCCGTTCGCGCGAGCGACGTCGTCGTCACGTGCACGCCGTCCCGGTCGCCTTTGGTACGGCGCGACTGGGTTGCCCCCGGGGCGTTCATCGCGGCGGTCGGCGCGGACAGCCCGGGCAAGCAGGAACTGGAGGCGGAACTTCTCGCGGCACCCGCCCTGGTGGTGGTCGACCTGTTGGAGCAGGCGGCCGCGGTAGGCGATCTTCAGCACGCCCTCCGGGGCGGACTGATGACGCGGGGCGACGTGCACGCCGAACTGGCCGACGTCATCGTGGGGCGCAGGCCGGGCCGGACGCGCGACGACCAGGTCGATCGTCTACGACGCGACGGGCACGGCGCTGCAGGACGCGGTGGCTGCGGCGGAGGTCTACCGCCGTGCGGTCGCCGGAGGCGTGGGAACGGGAATCGACTTACAATGGCACCCCATGAAGCGACTGGGACTCTCTGCAATCATCGCCCTGGCTGCCGCCTGCGCGGCGGCCGCCGCTGTCCGCCCAGGCCCGGAAGCCCGGCTGCCCACCCCGCCGGCGCCCCCCTTCACGTCGTCGAGGCGACGATCCCCGAGATGCGCGCCGCGATGGAGCAGGGGCGGGTCACGTCGCAGGACTCGTGCGGCAGTACCTGCTCCGGATCGCCATCTACGAGAAGAGGCTGAACGCCGTCATCACGGTGAACCCGAAGGCGCTGGAAGAGGCCGAGGCGCGCGACCGCGAGCGGGCGCAGAGAAGATCCGCGGCCCGCTCCACGGCATCCCTGTCGCGCTGAAGGACAACATCCACACGACCGACATGCCGACCACCGGGCGGCGCCCTCGCCTTTGCCGGCCTCGTCGCCGCCCTACGAGGCCACGCTCACGAAGAACCTGCGGGACGCGGGCGCGATCATCATCGCCAAGACCGTGATGACCGAGCTGGCGAACTGGGTGGCGACGGGCATGCCGGGCGAATTACAGCGCCCTCGGCGGCTACGGGATGAACCCGTACGACCCGCGGCGCGACCCGCGCGAGGCGACCGGCGACGGGCGGCCGGTCTGGGGACCGGCGGGTCGAGTTCGGGGATCGGGACTGCGGCAAGCTTCTGGGCGGCCAACGTCGGCACGGAGACCTCCGGCTCGATCCTCAGCCCGGCGAACCAGAACATGCTCGTGGGCATCAAGCCCACGGTCGGCCGGGTCAGCCGCCACGGCGTCATTCCCGATCACCGCCGACCAGGACACGCCGGGGCCGATGGCGCGGACGGTCGCCGACGCGGCCATCATGCTCGGCGCGCTGGAGGGCGCGCCGCCGGACCCGAACGACGCGGCGACCAAGACCTGCGCGCCGCCGCCCGGGCGCGACTACACGAAATTCCTCAATGCCGCGGGCCTCAAGGGCGCGCGGATCGGCATCCCGCGCGCCTCGTTCTACGACCGGGTCACGCCGCCCGGTGCCACGCAGCCGCGCGGCGGGCTGAACGCCGAGCAGGCGAAGGTGATGGCCGAGGCCATCGACATCCTGAAGCAGCAGGGCGCGGTCATCGTGGACCCGGCGGACATCCCGAGCGTCACGACGACCGAGGCGAAGGACAACTTCCTGCTCTGGTCCATGTGCGGCGGCCTCGACAACGCGAAGGGCAAGGACGCCGACTGCTCGGTGGTCTTCAAGTACGGCATGAAGCGCGACTTCAACGCGTGGCTCGCGTCGCTCGGCCCCGCGGCGCCGGTGAAGACGCTCACCGAGCTGCGGCTGTGGAACGTCGCGCATCAGCGGGCCGGGGCGATCAAGTACGGCCAGGCGCTGCTCGACATCTCCGATGAAATGGACGTGCGCGACCGACCGCGCACGCTATCAGGCCGACCGCGAGAAGGACATCCGCCTGAGCGGGCCGGAAGGGATCGACGCGGTGGTGAAGAAGCACAACCTGGACGCGTTGCTCTTCCCCGGGGCCAGCGGCGCCTCGATCGCCGCGAAGCCAGGCTACCCGACCGTGATCGTGCCCTTCGCATTCGTGTCGAATGCGCCGATGGCAGGGGCCGGAGGGGGGACGGGCGGCGGCGCTGCATCCGCCTTCCCGGCGGGCTTCGACCCGAAGCCGTCGCCCTACGGCGTGAGCTTCACGGGGGGGGCGTGCAGCGAGCCGAGGCTCATCGAGATCGCGTTCGCGTTCGAGCAGGCAACGAAGCGGCGGGTGCCTCCGAAGTTGTGACGGGGCGCCGGGCCCAGAGGCCGGTCCGCGGGGGGAGTGTTGGCGGCTACCGTTTCAGCATGCGGATCTCGGTGCCGCCTTCCCCGTACTCGACGTGGTCCATGAGCTGGCTGATCGGGTAAATCCCGCGCCCGTGGTTCGAGTAGAGGTTCTCGCCGGCCACCGGGCTCGGCACCTGCGAGGGATCGAAGCCCGGTCCCGGATCGCGGACCACGATCAACATCCCGCGGGCCTGGTCGCACGCGACCGAGAGCTGCACCTTCTTGCTCGGGTTGTGCTCACACCCGTAGCGGACCGCGTTGGCGAGCGCCTCCCGCAGCGCCGTCTCAATCTCGAATTCCTTGCCTTCCGCGCACTTCGACTCCTTCGCAAGGGCGAGCACGCGGTCGACGGCACCCGAGATGGCGCCGGCGTCCCCGGGCAGTTCGATGTCCAGGCGCACCAGCAGGTCGCCGCACTCGAATTCGGCGGGCTTTTCGAGGACGAGCGGGAGGACGGGCGTCTCGTCGGGCATAAGGTGTGGAGAGATCATAACACCGCGGCTGCCGGCCCGGTAGCGGAGGGGCGAACGAGGTGGTCGCCCCGGCACGTGCGGGAGCGGCAGGAGGCAAGCGGGGCCGCGGAGATCCTGCGGGCGGTGAGGGAGCAGGTTGGCCACGGCGCCGACTGGGTGAAGGTCTACGCCGACTTCAACCGCGCCGGCGGGACGCCGGTCCCGACGTTCTCGGTTGACGAATTGAAGGTGCTCGTGAGCGAGGCGCACAGCGCGGGTCGGCCGGTGGCCGCCCACGCGGTCACGGCCGAGGGGATGCGCCGGTCGGTGCTCGCGGGCGTGGACACGGTCGAGCACGGCTACGGTGCGACCGACGACGTGCTCAAGATGATGGCCGAGCGTGGAATTCCATGGTTCCCGACGCTCGCCACGGCCGAAGCGTATGGCGAGTACTTCGAGGGCTACAAGCCCGGCAGCTCCGAGCCGACGCCCGACATGCGCGACGTCGCGCGGGCGTTCAAGTCGGCGCTTGCGCTCGGCGTCACCATCGGCCTGGGCAGCGACGTCGGCGTGTTCACGCACGGCGACAACTACCGCGAGTTCGAGTGGATGGTGCGCGACGGCATGACACCTGTCCAGGCGCTGAAGGCGGCGACGTCGGTCAACGCGAAAGCGCTGGGCAAGGCCGATCAGTTCGGGCAGGTCAAGCCGGGGCTCTTGGCGGACCTCGTGGCCGTGGCCGGCAATCCGACCCGGGACGCGACTGCCTTGCGGAACGTCACGTTCGTGATGAAAGACGGCGCGGTGGTTCGCTAACGCTCCGTCGGGTAGCCCCGGCTGGCCCAGTCGGTGCCGAAGTTCTCGGGCAGGATCAGCACCCGCAGCCGCGTGAATCCCATGTCCTTCAGGAGCTTGTAGGCGGGCCGCAGGTTCGGGCAGTGCTCGAGCGGGCAGCACCCGCAGTAAATCACCAGGTTCGTCTCTCGCGGCAGCGGCTGCGCCCACGCGGTCAGTTCCTCGTAGACCGCGGGTGACGTCATCGGCCCGTGCAAGACGGCGCCGGGGATGTGCCCCGCCTTGTACATGAACGGCGGCGCCGTGCAAAGCACGACCGGTTTGTCGGGTGACGCCAGCTCTGCCACGAGTGCGGCGGGCTCCACGGTGTTCGCGCCCCACGGTTCGCGAGGCGACGTCGTCTGGCTCGCCGAACAGGCCGTGGAGAGGAGCGCGGCCGACGCCACCGGGAGCAGGCACAGGGACGAAATGGCAGCAGTGCGCATGAGCGGATCATAACATCCTGGCGCCGCCCGGCCGGGCCCGGACCCAGCCGGGTGCCGCGCCGCGACTCACCCTGCGCCACGCTCAGCGCTCAATCGTCGCCTTCTCGAGCCTGTCCAACTTCGGAAAATTCGCGTCGAGGTAAGCATTGCCCCGTTCGAACAGCGGCGCCTGCCTGCCGGCCCTGATGCCGCCTCCAGACGCCTCGCCGGTACTCGCTGTAGAGCGCGTCCGCGACCTCCATCCCCTCGACCACCCGGCCGAACGGCACGAACGGCTCCTTGTCGTGTGTCGCGGCGTTGTCCTGCAGGTTGATGAACACCTGCGTCGCCCGCCCGTCGGGGACGGCAAACGCGAAAGCGACGGTGCCCCGGGCGTTCGTCTGAACGAACGGGTCGTCGGGGATCGTCCGCTCGCGCCACGCCTGCGAGACCTTGGGATCCGCGGCGATGCCGAACTGCGCGAAGACGCCCTTCCTGATCCTGAAGAACCTCGAGTCATCGTAGTAACCCGCGGCGACGAGGTTGAAGAACCGATCGGCGCCGTGCGGCGCCCACGCCCGCCGCACCTCAATCACGACCGGCCCCCGCGACGTGGCGAGGCGGACGCGAAACACGTCCGGTGCCCGGCGGTTCATCTCGGGCGCGTCCGGGCGAAGCAGCACCGGCACCTGGACGGCGGCAGCCGAAGCCAGGACGGAAAGCGACAGCAACGCCAGCGCAATCGACCGGGTCGGTGTTTGCACGGAACGTCCTCCTGCCTGGGGCACTGTCTATTGTAGTGGCTAGTGGTTAGTGGCTAGTGGTTAGTAGCGTGGCTGGCGTTCGGCTCTACAATGGGGCGGTTCGGCCCGCCGTACGCGGGGGCCCAAGGAGGATGCATGAGGCGCTGCCTGGTCCTGGTCCTGTCGGTCGGACTCGCATTCCTGTCCGCCGCGTCCGCACTCGCCGGACCGCCGCTCCTGTTCGACAAGGCCGAGTACGCCGCTCGCCGCGCCCGCCTCATGGACAGGATTCCGGACGGGGCCGCGGTGCTCCTCGGCGCGACGCTGCCGCCCGGTGCCGAGTTCTTCCAGAACAACGACCTCATGTACCTCACGGGTGTCGAGGTCCCGAACGTCGTGCTCGTGATCGACGGCCGGTCGAAGACGAGCACGCTGTACTTTCGATCAGCGACTCCGCCGCCCGCAACGAAGGGATCCCGCTGAATCTCGTGAAGAACACCGCCGCGGTCACCGGCATCGAGCGGGTCGCGCCCTACGAACAGCTGACGCCGGCGCTCGCGCGCCTCGCCGCGTCGGGCGTCCTCTACACGTCGTTCAAGCCCGAGGAGCTCGCCCGGGAGAATTCGGCCGAGAAGTTCTCCGCGCTGCAGAACTCGATGACGTTGAATCTCTGGGACGGCCGGCTGACGCGCGAACTGCAGTTCGTCAAGAACCTGCGCGAGCGCTTCCCGAACGCGACGGTGAAGGATGCCGCGCCGTTCATCTGGGAGCTGCGTTCCATCAAGTCGCCGGCGGAAATCGCGCACCTGCGAAAGGTGGGGCGTCTCGGCGTGGAGGCTCACCTGGCGATGCTGCGCGCCACCAGGGTGGGCGCGCCCGAGTACGAGATGTCGGCGGCGTTCGAGTACGCGGCGAAGAGAGCCGGCGCCCGCGAGATGGCCTACAACGTCATCATCAGCTCCGCCCAGAACCATCCGTACCTCCATTACTACCGCCACGACCGCATCCTGAACGATGGCGACTTCATCGTCGTGGACGCGGGGCCGAACCTCGGCAACTACGTGGTGGACATCTCGGCTTCGTACCCGGCCAACGGCACGTTCACGCCGCGTCAGCGTGAGATCTACGAGGCCGCCCTCGCCGTCGAAGACGCGTGCAAGCAGGTGTACCGGCCGGGGATCGAGGCGAAGGACGTGCAGCCGCTGGTCCTCGAGATCTTGAAGAAGAAGGGGTTCGACGTATCCAAAGACCTCTTCAAGATCAGGACGATGCAGACGGGCATCAGCCACGACGTCGGCATGGCGACGCACGACGTCAGCCCGGGCCCGCGGGGGGCGCTGCGCCCGGGCATGGTGTTCGCCCTCGACATCTACGCCGTCTTTCCCGAGGAGGACCTGGGCGTACGGGTGGAGGACACGGTGGTGATCACCGAGAGCGGCTGCGAGACGCTGACGCCCGGGCTGCCCCGAACGGTCGCGGAGATCGAAGCATTCATGAAAGCCGCCAGGCAGGCGCGCATGGACGCGAAACAGGCCCCGGAGAAGTAGAAGGATCCTTCACATGAAGCGACAGAGACCGCGCAACCGGCTGATCGGCGACATGCCGAACGTCGGCATCCGCCCGACGATCGATGGCCGCCTCAAGGGCGTCCGCGAGTCGCTCGAGAAGCACGACCATGGCCATGGCCGCAATCGGTCGCCCGGCTGATCAATCCACCAGCCTTCGCCACGCCAATGGCCTGCCCGTCGAATGCGTCATCGCCGACCGGTGCATCGGCGGCGTGGCCGAGGCCGCGATGGCGGCGGAGAAGTTCCGCAAGGAAGGTGTCGGCGTCTCCCTCACCGTGACGCCGTGCTGGTGCTACGGCTCCGAGACGATGGACATGGATCCCGGCATTCCCGAAGGCCGTGTGGGGTTTCAATGGCACCGAGCGGCCCGGCGCAGTGTATCTGGCGGCGGTCAGCGCCGCGCACAACGCAGAAGGGGCTGCCCGCCTTCACCATTTATGGCCGGGACGTGCAGGACTGCGGCGACGCGACGATTCCCGACGATGTGCGGGAGAAGATCCTGCGCTTTCGTGCAGCGCCGGCCTGGCCGTCGCGACGATGCGCGGCAAATCCTACCTCTCCGTCGGCGGCGTCTCGATGGGCATCGCCGGTCGATTGTGAATCCAGACCTCTTCGAGGATTACCTCGGCATGCGCGTCGAGTGCGTGGATATGACGGAACTGGCGCGGCGCATCGAGGAGAACATCTTCGACGCGGAGGAATTCGAAGCGCGCCCACGCCTGGGTGCGGCAGCACTGTCCGGAAGGTGCAAGGACTACAACCAGGCAGAAGCGCTCGCGCAAGCGGAAGGACTGGGAGTGGGCGTTCTGCGTGAAGTGCGCGATGATCGTGCGCGACCTGATGGTCGGCAATCCGCGCCTGGCGACGCTCGGCTTCGGCGAGGAGGCGCTCGGGCACAACGCCATCGCTCGCCGGCTTCCAGGGCCAGCGCCAGTGGACCGACCACTATCCGAACGGCGACTTCCTCGAGGCGATGCTCAGTTCGTCCTTCGACTGGAACGGCATCCGCGAGCCGTACCTGGTGGCGACCGAGAACGACTAGCCTGAACGGCGCGTGCATGCTGTTCGGCCATCTGCTGACCGACACGGCGCAGATCTTCGCCGACGTGCGCACCTACTGGAGCCCGGCGGCGGTGAAGCGGGTGACGGGGCCAGGCGCTGACCGGCGCGGCGGCGCCGGGCCTGCTGCACCTGATCAACTCCGGGGCGGCGGCGCTGGATGGATGCGGGCTAGCAGCGGCGGGACGGCCAGCCGGCGATGAAGCCGTTCTGGGAGATCACGCCCGAAGGAAGCCGAAGCCTGCCTCGCACGCCACCACCTGGCCGCCGGCCATCACCGAGTACTTCCGCGGCGGCGGCTTCTCGTCGGCCTACGGCACGCGCGCCGAGCATGCCGGCGACGATGTTCGCGGATCAACCTGGTCAAGGGCCTCGGGCCCGCACTGCAAATCGCCGAGGGGCATTTCGTCGATCTGCCGCCCGAGATCTACCCCGTGCTCGAGGAGCGCACCAACCCGACCTGGCCCTCGCACTGGTTCGTGCCGAACCTGGCGGACCGGGCGTGTTCCGCGATGTCTATTCGGTGATGAACGCCTGGGGCGCGAACCACGGCGCGATCAGCTACGGCCACATCGGCGCCGACCTGATTACGCTGGCCTCGATGCTGCGCATCCCGGTTTACATGCACAACGTGGGCGAGGAGCGCGTCTTCCGTCCCGAGGCCTGGCACGCCTTCGGCACCGCCGGTCTCGAAGGCGGCGGACTTCCGCGCGTGCGCGAACTTCGGGCCGCTGTATCGGTAGGAAGACCGCGTCCCGCCAGGGCACGGGTATCCGCCGTCCGGCCGTCGGGCCCTAGCGGTCGAACGCCTTGACCACCTGTTCGGTCACGGCGCGCACCTGCGCCTCGATATCCTCGTGCGCGGCGGCCGACGGCTGCGCATCGCCGAACCGCGCATCGGGCATCCCGAGGCGCTTCTTGAGGTCGAGCAGGCCGGTCACGCCCTCCGGCGAGATCCGCTCGATCCGCTCCTGGGTGACCCCCAGCTGCGCCGCCAGAATCAGGATCCGGCACGTCGTGTCCATCACCTCGACGAACCACTCGGCGTGCGTCAGGCTGTCGGCCCAGGTGACCAGGCCGTGGTTCGCCATCAGGATGGAGTTGTGGCGCGCAGCCAGAGGCACGACGAGGTCGGCGACCGCCTGGGTTCCCGGCATGGCGAACGGCGTGGCGGCGACGGGTCCCACGAACACCTCGTGCTCCGCCAGGATGCCGTCGGGCGGCACCTTGCCGGCGAGCGCGAACGCGGTGGCGTGCGGGGGGTGACAGTGAATGACCGCGCGGGCGGCCGGCACCGCCTTCATGATCGCCAGATGCAGGAGCATCTCGCTCGATCGGGTCCTCACCCCGGCCAGCTGCCGGCCCTCCAAATCCACGAGGCAGATGTCCTCGACGCCGAGGTCGCCCTTGCTCATCAGGGTCGGCGTGCAGAGAACCAGGTCCTCGCCGAGGCGGCAGCTGATGTTCCCGCCGTTGCCGTCCACGTACTGACGGAGCCACAGCTTCCGCCCGACATCCACGATTTCCCGTTTCAGTTCCAGGGCGGGATCCGAGCCGAACGCCAGTTCCACCTCGCGGGCCGGATCGGCGGACAGCGTCGAGCGGCGCTTCAACACCTCGCGAACGATGGCTTCGATAGTGGCACGGGACACGGAAGATGGCACGCCGGCTCCTTCGCAGCAGGTGAACGCGCTGCCCCAACTATACCCGACGGCGTCGCTGACGCGGCCACCCGCGCGCGGACTCCCCCGTGTGCCTCGGGCGGCTCTGTCCCGCGGTTCAACTCGCCGGCCGGCCGCCCCGGGCGAGGCGGGGCCAGTTGAGCGCGTAGGCCGCCACCAGCGCGAAGCACACCATCGGGACGATGAAGCCGCGGGACATGTCGAACCGATCGGCTACCGCGCCCATCAGTTTCGGCAGCACGGCCCCGCCCATGATGGCCATCACGATGAACGACGAGGCGCGCTTGGCGCGCGTCCCGAGGCCGGCAATCCCGAGCGCGAAGATCGTCGGGAACATGATCGACATGAAGAAGTAGCTCAGGAACACGCACGCCACCGACAGCCACCCGAGCTTCAGGAACACCAGGAGCGTGGCGGCGACGTTCAGCAACGCGTAGACCGCCAGCATCCGGTGCGCAGAGAACCGCTTGAGCAGCCCGGCCCCCGTGACTCGGCCGGCGAGAAAGCACACGAACCCGAGCGAGGCCAGGTTCGAGGCTCCCTTGTTCGTGATGCCGAGGGTCCCGCCGGCGCCTGCGGCGAACCACCCCGTCAGCCAATCGCGCAGGAAACCCGCGCCGCGGGCCGCGTTCGTCATCCCGGCGTCCCAGGCCGGCGGAATGGCCGGCACTTCCGACGTCATGTAGTTGATGAAGAAGCTGAAGATCCCGGCCTGCGCGGCGACGTAGAAGAACTGCGCCGCCACCGCGAACACGAAGTGCGGGTGCGACCAGATTGACGGGCCGGCCTCCGACGCCGGACCATCCAGGCGGTACCCGTCCTCGGTGGCGATGTCCGGCACGCGGGCGAAGTAGAACACCAGGGCGAGCACGATTACGACGCCGGCGATGGCCGCGTAGGGGATGTAGAGCGTCTGGCTGCCCGTGCTGCGGCCAGCGGCATCCGTCGAGTAGAAGTACATGCTGCCGACGATGGGGCCGAAGATCCAGCCGATGCCGTTGCACGACTGCGCCAGGTTGATGCGCGTGGCGGCGTAGCGCGGGTCGCCGAGCGCGGTGGTATACGGGTTGGCGATCGTCTCGAGAAACGTGAGCCCTGTGGCGATCAGGCAGACGCCGGCGAGAAACGCCACGAAGGCGGTCGTCGACGAGACCGCGCCCGCCTGCGCCATCCCGCTGATGCCCGTCGCAGGAATGAACCAGAGGCCGCCGGCCGCCACCGTGAGCAGGCCAGCGATGATCCCGCCCTTGTAGCCAAGCCGCGTGGCCAGCCAGCCGGCGGGGACGGCCATCAGGAAGTAGCCGAGGTAGTGGGCGAACTGCACCCAGGCCGACTGGGACTTGGTGAGTCCAAGCTCGTCCTGGAAGTGCTTGTCCATCACGTCGATCAGGCCGTTGCAGAAGCCCCACAACAGGAACAGCGAGCTCACGAGCACGAACGTGAACACGACGTTCTCGCCGTTGTCCGTGATGAACAGGCCCTTCTTTGCGGTCGGGGTGGTTGTGGTCATGGTGTGGGTTCAGATGAGCGCGGCGGCTTCGACCTCGCGATACCGGGCGGCCGCTTCGGCCCACGCGGCATGGTCGCGCGGCTCGTAGCGCCGCGGCCGGACCGATCGTCTCACGGCCTCGCGCGCCGCGGCCAGCGACGGCAGCGTGCCGCACGCGATCGCCTGGACCAGGACATTGCCGGCGGCGGTCGCTTCCACCGGGCCCGCAAGCACCGGGCGGCCGGTGGCGCTCGCCGTGGCCTGGTTCAGATAGTCGTTCTGCGACCCTCCGCCAACGATGTGGACGCCTTCGATCGCCCGGCCCGGTCAACCGTTCGATGGCGGCGATGACCGATGCGTAGCGCAAGGCGAGCGAATCGAGGATGACCTTCGTGAGGCAGGCGGGATCGCCTGGCGGCGTTCGCCCCTGTTCGCGGAGCGCCGCGAGCAATTCGGCGGTCATGCTCGCGGGGCGGAAGAAGCGCGGCGCATCGGGGCAGACGAAGTCGCCAGGCCCGCCGAGGCCGGCCGCGCAGTCGAGGAGCGACTGCAGCGGCCGGTCCGGCCACTCGCGCTGGCACGCCTGCAGCAGCCAGAGCCCCATGACGTTGCTCAGCAAGCGGACCGTGCCGTATGCGCCTGCCTCGTTGGTAAAGTGCCCGTCGTCCACCGCGGCATCCACCAGCGGTTCGCTGCGCTCGACGCCGACCAGCGACCACGTGCCCGACGAGATGTATGCCCACCCCGGCGCGAGCGGTGTGCCGACGACCGCGCTGGCCGTGTCGTGCGCGGCCGGCGCAACGACGTCCGGGGGGCGCGTCGTGCCGGGCGGCAGGAACTCCGGTTTCAATGCCCCGAGCGGGGTTCCGGCCTGGACGATCGGCGCCATGATGCCGGCCGGCAGGCCGAGTCGGGCGAACAGCTCCCGGTCCCAGTCTCCGGCGGCGTGGTGGAGCAGCTGCGTGGTGGACGCGATGGTGCGCTCCGAGCAGTCCGACCCGCAGAGGAAGCGGTGGCAGAGGTCCGGCACCAGCAACAACCGGTGCGTCGCCGGCGGCAGGCCAGCGCGGGCATGGGCGAACAACTGGAACAACGTGTTCAGCTGCATGGACTGGATGCCCGTCCGCGCGAAGATTTCGGCGCGCGGCACGACGGCGCACACCGCCTGCACCATTCCGTCGGTCCGGCCGTCGCGGTAGCAGACCGGTTCCTCGAGGAGGGTGCCGTCCTCGTCTACCAGGCCGTAGTCGACGCCCCAGGAATCGACGCCAAGCGAGTCCAGGCGCGTCCCCCGCGCGGCGACCGCCGCGTGCGCGGCCGCGACTCCTGCCCGGATGCCGTCGAACAGCTTCACCGAGTCCCAGCGAAGATGACCGGCCGATTCGCGTGGCGTGTAGGTGAAACGGTGGACCTCGTCGAGCGCGATGCTCTCAGCGTCTACGCGGCCCAGCATCGTTCGCCCGCTGCCCGCGCCAAGGTCGATTGCGAGGTGGAAGGACATAGATACAGCGCGGAGGTATAGCACAAGGCCGGGCCCAGGGGAACACGGACGGGCAAATTGGACGAGGCACCGAGGGGGCGGGTGAGGTATAAGAGTGCGATGTCACGGTGGACTTCCGGAGTTGTCGTGGCGTTCTTCGTGCTGGGCACCCTGCACGGCGTGGCGGGGCAGTCGGCGCCGGCCGTTGACGCCGCGCGGCTGCAGCTGCGACTCGAGGCACTCAGCGTGTTCGGCCGGCCGGCGGGCGGGACCTTCGCCTCGGGCGTGAGCCGTGTCGGTTACTCGCCCGCGGACATCGAGGGCCGCCGCTACGTGACCGGGCTGATGCGGGCCGCCGGCCTGGACGTCCGGGTCGATGCGGCTGGCAACATCATCGGCAGACGGGAAGCGACGACGCCCGGCCTGCCTCCGATCCTCCTGGGATCGCACATCGACTCGGTGCCCAACGGCGGCAACTACGACGGCCCGCTCGGCACGCTGGGTGCCATCGAGGTCGTGGAGGCCTTGAACGAGGCGCGGGTCGGCACCCGCCACCCGCTCGAGGTCGTCGTCTGGGTCAACGAGGAGGGGGTGGCGTACGGGAACGGCCTGTGTGGCAGCCGTGCCGCTGTCGGTGAACTGGTCCCCGGAGAACTGGACCAGGTGTGGAACGGGGTGAAGAAAGCCGACGCCGTCCGGGGGATCGGCGGCAACCCGGACCGCATCGCGGACGCCCGGCGGGCTCCCGGGTCGATCGCCGCGTACCTCGAACTGCACATCGAGCAGGGCGGCACGCTCGACAAGGCCGGCATTCCGATCGGCATCGTGGAAGGCATCGTCGCGATTGACCGCTACCAGGCGGTCGTGACGGGCTCGCCGAACCACGCCGGCACGACGACGATGCCCGACAGGCGCGACGCGCTCGTGGCGGCCGCGCAACTGGTGCTGGCCGTGCGGGAGGTCGTCACGAGCGAGCCGGGCCGGCAGGTGGGCACCGTCGGCCAGTTGACCGTGTCGCCCAACGCCCCGAACGTCGTCCCCGGGGAGGTGAAGCTCACCATCGAGTTGAGGGACCTGTCCGCCGACAAGATCCGGAACCTCCACGCCAAGGTCGCCGCGAGGGCACAGGAGATCGCGAAAGCGACCGGCACCGGGATCGCAATCACGCCGACCAGTCACCACGAACCGGCGCTTGCCTCCCCCGACGTCCAGGCCGCGATCGAGCGGGCCGCGAAGAGCGCGGGCCTCCCCGCGATGCGCCTCCCGAGCGGCGCCGGGCACGACGCCCAGATGGCGGCGCGCATCGGGCCGATGGGCATGATCTTCGTGCCGAGCATCGGCGGCGTCAGCCACTCGCCGGCCGAGAAGACGGGCTGGCAGGACTGCGCCAACGGCGCCCGTGTCCTCCTCGGCGCCGTGCTGGACCTCGACCGCAGGTAGCAAACCGATGGGCTACGGTATACTGGCTGGACCCTATACCGTTTTTCAGGCTGAGCCGCTATTCTTGGTCGGCCGGTTCCTGCTTCGGGCCGGCCCCACGGCGGCGCTCGTCGCTGTTTCCGTATTCAGTTCAAACCCATGACCCGACACCGGTGGACTTGGCCGCGTCCGGTCGTTCTTGCGGCGTGCACGGCGGCGTACAGCTGCGTGGCGGTGTTGTTCACGTGGCCGCTGGCACGGCACTTCTCCACCAAGTTGATGGGGCTGCCGGGCAGCGACCTCGGTGTCTACGTCTGGAATCTCTGGGTGTTTCGCCACGAGATCATGGCGGGCCGCTCGCCGCTCTCCACGACATCGATCCTGTCGCTGGACGCGCCGGCCGCCGACCTCAGCCTGCACAACTACACGATCTTCTCCGACCTGCTCGCGGTTCCCATGCTCCCGCTCCTGGGGATCGTCAGCAGTCACAACCTGCTCATCCTGTTCAACCTGGTTGTTGCCGCCGTTGCGATGTTCCTGCTGGCCCTCCACGTGGTGAGGCGCCCCGGGATCGCCTGGCTTGCCGGCCTGCTCTTCGGCTTCTCGCCAATGCTGCTGGCCCGGTCGGAGATCCACCCCAGCCTTGCCGCCGCCGCGCCGCTTCCGCTGTTTCTCTTCACCCTCTTCAGGCTCGAGGCGACGCGGTCGCCCTGGTGGGCGCTCGCCGGCGGCGCGACCGTCTCGTGGGCCGCTGTCTGCGATCCGTACTACGCGGTCTACTGTGCGGTGATTGCCGCGTGGTTCCTCTGGACGCGGGCCGTCCGCGTCCGGCGGTCACCGTGGACGTGGACTTCGGCCGACGGCCTGGTGCACGCGATTGACGGCGCGATCGTCGGACTCGGCTTACTGATTGCCTTCATTCTGGTCACAGGCGGGGCGCAACTCCAGCTCGGGCCGCTGCGGGTGAGCGCCACGACGCTGTACACCCCGAACATGCTGCTGGTGCTGGCGGTTGCCGTGCGCGTCCTGCTCACGATCCGACCGCGCTTCGAACTTCGCCCGCCCCGGCGATGGCTGGGCCTCGTGAAGATGACGGCGCTGTCGGGGGGCGTGGCTGCCGTTCTCCTCTCACCGATCCTGCTCGCGCTGGTGAACCGCTGGGTCGAGGGCCGCCTGGTGGCGACGCCGCTCTACTGGCGAACCAGCACGCCCGGAGCCGACTTGGTGACGCTGTTCCTGCCGAACCCGAATCACCCGTGGTTCGGCCTGCCCTGGCGCGAGTGGCTGTCGGCCCAGCCCGGCGGGTACGCGGAGAACGTCACTTCCGTCACGTTGGTCGCGACGGTCGTCATCCTGGCGGCGATTCGGTCTGCGTCGTTTCGCATCCCCAGGTTCTGGAGCGGACTTGCCGCGATTGGGGGCCTGCTGACGCTCGGGCCGTTCCTGCGCGTGGCGGGCATCGAGACCTACCTGCCCGCGCCCTGGGCGGTTCTCCGGTACGTGCCGGTTCTCGGCGCCGCCCGGACGCCGCCGCGGTTCGCCGTCCTGCTGATGCTGGCAGTGTCGGTCTTGTTCGCGCTGGCGCTGAAGGCCATCGCGGAACGCCAATCTGCCAGGCAGCGGATGGTGATGGCGTTTGCCGGGCTGGCCCTCGTCGTGGAACTCTGCCCAGCGCCGCGCGTCCTCCACGACGGAACGGCGCCGGCGATCTACGCCCAGATCGCGGCGGACCCGCGCGACGTGCGCGTGCTGGAACTGCCGTTCGGGGTTCGCGACGGACTGTCGTCGTTCGGCAACTTCAGCGCGGCGTCCCAGTTTCACCAGACGGCGCACGGCAAGCGGCTGATTGGCGGGTACCTGTCGCGGGTGTCGAGCCGACGCGTGGAGGGCGTCAGACGGCGGCCGGTGCTTGCGGTGATGATGGCGCTCAGCGAAGGTCGACCGGTGTCGCAGGCGGAGATGGACGAGGCGGTTCGGCGGGCGCCAACCTTCGTCCATGCCGTCAAACTCGGATACGTGGTGGTGGACCGGTCGCGCGCGACCACGGACTTGGCGGACGCCGCCATCTCGATTCTCGACCTGGAGAAGATTGGTGCAGTCGGGCAGCCGCGAGTTGTACCGTCCGCGCCCGTCGGCCCCGGCAGCCGAGGCGATCACCGTCCGCGCCGTGCGCCGGTGAATGCGGCCGGCCGAGGGGCCTGACCCCCCGGCCTGGGCCGACGGTCTCGAGGACGCGGCGACGTCTCCGTTACTGCCTGTAGTAGCCCGTTCCGCGGTAGCCCTCGTCGTAGCCCCGCAAGAACCCGTCCCGGTACGACGCGCGATACTGATCGCGCGAGCCGTAGTCGCCGTCGTAGTGCCGGTCGCCGTCCCGGTACCAGCCTTCGCGGTTCGGGTCGAAACGCTTGCCATCGCGCGCCGCCTTCATGCCCCGCTCGAAGCCGTCGTTGTAGCCATAATTGAAGGCGACCTGCGACGCGCTCCGGTTCCCGTAGGTGCCGTAGGTGCCATACCCGCCGTACCCGCCGCGGTCGTCACGCGCATCGGGATACCTGTAGACCGGAGGCAGCGGCCGCCGCTGCGCCACCGCACCTCGTTCCGCATAGCCCTCGCGGTAGCCCTCCGCGAAGCCATCGCGGAACAGGCGCTTGTATTCGCCCTTCGATCCGAGTCGCTTGTCGTATCCCCAGTCCGCGTCCCGATAGTCGCGCTCGCGCTGCCACTCCGCGGGCCTCCGGGATCGCGAATCTTCCGCGCCCTTCTGATAGCCGCGGCGGTAGCCGTTGTTGTACGCCTCGCTGCGCACGCCGTAGGTGCCCCAGCCCGGGCCCCTGCCCTGTGCGTGCGCCGGGACGCTTGCTCCCGAGAGAAAGACCGTCGCGACGAGCGCCGGCAGAAATGCGAATCGATGCCTCATGGATTTCCTCCCCCTGTGTGGCTCGTCCTGCCACCAAAAAGTGCAAGCATGAGACCATCACAGATCTCCCGAAAACACGTGTGATTAGCCGGATGAAGCCGCTGAGGTGTCTCCCGGAGAGGACCGGTGTCCGGCCGGCCCCCTCTTTACGGTGCCCGTAAGCGTTTTACGGCGCACGAGAGGTGGCGGCATTCGAGCGGCAGGAAACCCGAATGGTTTCGTCGTTGACCAGCGGAATCGTCCTTGCGCTGCTCATTCCCGTTCACGGTGTCGGGTGCCAGCGTCAATTGATGGAGGATTCCATGCTTCGACTTCGTCACGTGCTCGGTTCGGCTTCGGTCGTTTTCCTGTCGGTCGTGCTCGTCGCGGCCTGCGGCAACTCCAATTCGCCATCGAGCCCGACTCCCGCGCCGTCCCCTTCGTCCGGGGGCGCGAGTTCGACGGCCGACGTGACGATCACAATCGTCGGCATGAACGGCGGGCAGTCGTATTCGCCCAACCCCGCCACGGTGAAGGTCGGGCAGACGGTGTCGTGGAGGAACGCGGACGGCGTCGCGCACACGGCGACGGCGGATGGCGGCGGGTTCAACACGGGGAGCATCGCGCCGGGGGCCACGAGCGCGCCGATCCTGATGGCGACGGCCGGCTCGCTCGCCTATCACTGCGCGTTCCACCCGACGATGGTGGCAACGCTGGCCGTGCAGTAGGGAACGGCGGGCTCGAAGCCTGCCCCACGGGGACCGCCAGCCGTGGCCTGCGGCTTGCTGCCGGCACGCAGGCCGACCGCCTCACCGGGTCTCGTGCACTCGCGTGGTGCGCCTCGAGCGGCGGCTTTCGGCCGGCCCATGGGACCGGGCGAGGTTGCGGGCGGTGTTGACGAGGGCGACGTGCGAGAACGCCTGTGGGAAATTGCCGACCAGGCGGCCGGCCCGCACGCTGTACTCCTCCGCGAGGAGGCCGAGGTCGTTCGACAGCCCGGCGAGCCGCTCGAACAGCGCGCGCGCTTCGTCGTTCCTGCCGGCCAGCACGTAGTTGTCCGCCAGCCAGAACGAACATGTTCGGCAGGCGAGACGCCTGCCCCACCGTGGCCCGCGGCGCTACTTGAGCCAGGTCTCGGCGAAGGCGAGAAACGCGCTGCTGCTCTGACGCGTGCCGCGCATGCGGGGCGTCGCCTGCCCGGCCGCCTTCTTCCCGTTGATCACAACGTCGGCGGCGCGAGCCGGGACGAAGGTGGAGAGAATCGTGTAGGGGTTGTGCGGCGCCCCCGCCTTGCTCTCGATCGCAAACGGCTCGATCAGGTCGCGCCACACCAGGTCGATGGCGTAGCCGTCAGCGCGCAGGCTCTCGGTCCACGCCGACCGGGTATCGCCCTTCCGCTCGAACCGCGCGCGCTTGACTGGGAACGGCTTCTCCCCGTACGCCTTGTCGAACGCCGTCATCAACTGGGTGGCGACGTACTCGGCGAGCGGCTCGTTGTCCGTGAAGGCCAGGCGGATGTCGTCCGGCGTCGGTCCGTCGCCGGCGATGTCGCTGGTCACGAAGCAGACGTGGCCCTCGCCCGCGGGGCTCTGGAAGACGCGCCAGAAGCTCACGCTGGTGGACGGCGGCGCGCCGTCTTTGACGGTCAGCCGGATGCCCGGGTTCTCGCCGATGACCGCGACCTTTCCCTCCTTCACGTCGGAGGGCGGCGCCTGTGCGAATGCCGGGACGGACGAGGCGGCGATGACGAGCGCGATGGCAATCCGTTTCATGGCCTCGAAGTGTACCGGGATCCCTACTCCTCTCGCAATGCCTGGTTCGGCTCGATGGCGAGCGCGCGCCGGGCCGGCACCAGCACCGCGACGGCGGAGACCGCGATCAGCACCGCGACGCCGGCGGCGACCGTCGCCGGGTCGCGCGGGTCGATGCCGTACAGCAGGCTCTTGACGAGCGTGGCCATCGCAAGCGCGGCGCCCAGGCCAACCGCCGTGCCCGCGCCGGTCACAATGGCCGCGTCCCAGGTGACCAGCCGCAGGACGCTGGCGCGGCCGGCGCCGAGCGCCAGGCGGATGCCGATCTCACGGGTTCGGCACGCCACGAGGTAGGCGATCACCCCGTAGAGTCCGACGGCGGCGAGCAGCAGCGCGAGGCCTCCGAACGCGATCGCCAGGCTCGCGACGAGCCGTTCCTGGACGATGTCGGCGTCCACCTGCTCCCGGGCGGTCCTGACGCTGCGCAGCGGCACGGCGGGATCGATGCCGGCGAGAATCGCCCGGACCGACTCGGCGAGGCCGCTGGCGTCGCCTCGCGTGCGAACGGCGAGGCTGGCGGCGCCCGTCCACCCGCGCCAGACCGGGACGTACAGCATCGGCCCGGGTTCCTCCTTGATGCCGAAGTAGCGGACGTCGCGGACCACGCCAACCACTTCATAGGCCCGGGATGCGTCGAACGTCTCGGTCAGCGAGACGCGCCGGCCCAGCGGGCTGCCGCCGGCCAGGAACCGCCGGGCGAAGCTCTCGTTCACAATCGCGCGGAGAGGGCCGGGCAGTTCGGATTGGGGCTCCCGGGAGGGCCGTTCGGGCGGATCGGGAAGTACTGCCGGATTGTCTTCGGGAACGAATTCACGGCCGAGGATCAGGGGGATGCCCATCGTTTCGAAGAAGCGCGGCCCCACGGCGTTCATGTCCACGGAACGATCGCCCACCGGCGCCGCCTGCTGGGTCTCGACGGCGACGTCGCCGTTCCACCGCATCCCGGCGAGCGGGGAGACCGCGCCGACCGCCGCCGACTCCACGCCTGGCAGCCGCTCCAGCTCCTCGCGCAGCCGCTCGTAGAAATCGCGCAGCCGCTGCCCCTTGTAGCCGTTGCGGCCCGGGTCCACGGACACGACGGCCAGGCGGTCGCGACGGAACCCGAGGTCGAGGCTCTCGAGGTTCGCGAGGCTGCGCGCGAAGAGCGCGGCGCCGACCAGGAGCAGCAGCGAGACGGCCACCTGGCCGGCGACGAGCAGGCGGCGCAGGGTGGCGCGGGACGCCCCGGTCGCCCCAGCGGTGTCCGTCTTCAGTGCCGGAACGACGGATGGCCGCGACACCTGGATCGCCGGAACGAGCCCCGCCAGGATGCCGGTGAGCGCGGTAATCCCCATCGTGAACGCCAGGACGGCGAGGTCGGGAGACACGTCGAGATCGACTGGGCGGGATTCCGCCTGCGGAATGAAGCGAGTCAGCAGCGAACCGGTGCCCGCATAGGCCAGCAGGATCCCGCCCACACCGCCGGCGGCCGCCAGCAAGAGGCCCTCGGTGAGCAACTGCGCCACGATGCGGCCGCGACCGGCGCCGATGGCCGCGCGGATCGCGAATTCGCGTCCTCGCGGCCGCCCCCCGCGCGAGCAGCACGTTGGCGACGTTCGCGCAGGCGATGAGGAGCACCGCGCCGACCATGGCCATCAACACGAGCAGGGGTTTCTCGAGCAGGCGGCGCGAGGAGGTGAAACCGCGCGCCCCGGGCAGCAGCGAGATCGTGATGCGCTCGCCCTGCCCGGTCCGGGGACGATCGCGCCGTTCGGCTTCGTCCTGCGCCCGCGCGAGGTTCGTCAGGCGCGTTTCGAGCGGCGGAATGGCGGAGCCCGCCGGCACGCGACCGACGATGCGAATCCACCAGTAATGCCTCGAGTTCCAGGTTCCCGCCGGCACCCGGCTGACCTCCGAGTACATCGACAACGGCAGGTAGAGGCTGGGCGAGACGGTGGGGTCGGTCCCGTTGAAGCCGCGCCGCGCGACGCCGATGATCGTCAGCGGGTAGCCGCTCACCCGGACCGTCCGCCCGATGACCGCGGGATCACGCCCGAACCGGGCTTGCCAGGAGTCGTAGCTGAGCACGACGAACGGCGAGGCGCCCAGCTGGCGATCGTCGGCGGGATTGAAGAGCCGACCCGCCTCCGCGGTCACGCCGAGGACCGCGAAGTAGTTGCCCGTGACGAACTGGCCTTGCGCGAGCTCGGCCGCGTCGGCCGCGCCGCTGTCCGACACCTGGAGGCCGACGGACTGGCTCCCCGAGGCGGCCGCGAGCGGCACCCCCGTCCCGTCGCGGAAGGCCAGGTAGTCGGGATAGTTCCAGGACATTCGCGGGTCGGCACCGCCGCCCGCGACGAACCTCAGCTCCTGTGGAGCGCGAACCGGCAGCGATTGCAGGAGCAGCGCGTTGATCAGGGAGAAGATCGCGGTATTGGCGCCGATGCCGAGCGCCAGCGACAGCACGGCGACCGCCGTCGCGGCAGGCGCGCGGCGCAGCGACCGGGCGGCCCAGCGGGCGTCGGCGAGGCGGTGCTCCAGGACAACGGGCAGGTTCACGGGCGCTCTCCGGTGAAGACGCGACGACGAGGCAGGGCGTCGCCGGGCGACGTCCATTCGCTGGGGACTTAGACGACTGCGCCGCCTCGCGGGTTGGGGAGCGCGATCCTCACCGGCTGAACCAGTAGCTCATCTTCACCATGAAGACGTTGTCGCCGGGCGCGCGCAGCATGCGCGAAATGTCCTGGTTGAACGCGAAGCGGCCCTCCGTCGTCTCCTCCTCGCGCTGCTGCGTCCACACGACGTAGAGCGTCGAGCCCGGTCTGAATTCCCAGCGGTAGACGAGGTTCGCGCGCAGGGAGGCGAAGTCGAAGTCGGGATTCGGGACGACGAACGGGGCGCCGACCGCCGGCTGCACGCGGTAGACGCCGGCCGGCTGGTCGAACGTGATCGTTCCCCCGTCGGTGCCGTAGCGGATGAAGTCGTACGTCCTGGGCTGCGCAGCTTCCTTGAAGCCGGAGTAGTGCCCCACCGAGATCAGCGGCTGGATGTACGCCTGGAGCGACATCTTCGGGCTCAGGATCAGGTTGACCCGCGTCTCCATGCCGAACTCGGTCTGATCGATCGCCGCGAAGACGTAGCGCTTTCCGTACATGGCCGTCACCGCCGGATCCGTGACGGTCCTGACGTACTGCGCCATCCCGAGGCCGCGGGTGAACTCCGGGCCGATGCTGAAGCTCAGTGACGGCAGCGGCTTGAACGTGAAGCGCAGTTCACCCGTCCCGGACCACGACCCATCGCGGTTCGTCTGGTAGTTGCCCTCGAGCGACCACTCCACCGGCTTCCGGTCGTCGCCGTCGATCTCCGCCGACAGGACGGTGAAGCCCGGTGACCGCATGATCGGTCCGCCCCGGGTCAACCGGTCCGAGTACACCCACGCGCCCGTATGGGCCCCGACATCCACCGACCAGTAGTTGTGGAAGGTCGTCGAGAAGTTGGCGAAGTAGCCGTCGCCCAGGGGATCGCCGGCGAAGTTCCAGGTATTCCACTTGGCGAGGAAGAGCTGCCGCCGGCGGCTGAAACGATCGGGCGTCTGCTTGAGGAGCACGAGCGCCAGGTGGCCGCCGTGGCGGTCGGCGCTGGTCGCGTAGCCGAGGTCGTTCACCTCGAACCCGGGACTGACCGCCCAGTACCGACGCATTGGGCCGGATGTTCCCGTTGTTCTTGTTGAAGTCGGTCTGCAGGCTCCAGCCCGAAAGGCTCGTGGCCCCCGGATTGAACGCGATGTGCGTCGCGTCCGGGCGCTGGTAGTAGCGCGCGGACGAACGCTGGAGCCGCGCCATCGCGGCGTTCGAACCGGCGACGCGGCTCGTGGAGAGGCTGCCGGTCACCACGTAATCGCGCTTTCCGGTGAAGAAGTAGTGGCCGTCTGCGCCGACCACGACGGCGCTGCCGGGCAGTTGCGCCTGCAGGCCCGCATCGTCGAGGCCTCGGTTCACCGCCGTCGCCAGCATGCCGAACCCGGCCCGCTGGCCGACGTCCCGTCTCACGCGGGCCGCGAGGTAGTTGGTCAGCGGCTCCACTTCCATGTGCCCGCGCGTGTCGCCGGTGGCCGTGTCGGCGAATTCCCTGCCCGTGACCGCGTCGATGAAATTGACCGTCCAGGCCCCGCTCGTCTTGCCGGTCAGCTTCGCCGCGCCGAGGATCGTCGTCGCCGAAGGCCGGTCGACGAATTCGCCCGGCGCAGCCCCTTGCGGCGTGCGGCCGATCCGCCTGGAATAGAACAGGGTGGGGTTCGTGCGGTTGAACCCCATGTAGCCGCTCGCCCCGTTCCGGCCGAAGCGGTTGAACGCCTGCGAGCCCTCGATGAAGAACGGGCGCTTCTCGTCGTAGAACGTCTCGAACGCCGTGAGGTTGACGACGGCCGGATCGACTTCGACCTGGCCGAAGTCCGGATTCACGGTGGCGTCGACGGTCAGGTTGCTCGTCATACGCCACTTCAGGTCGAGGCCAGCGGCCGCCGACCCGGTTCGACCGTCGTTGAACGGGTCGCCGGGCTCCGCCGTGCCCTGGGATTCCCCGCGCGCCGTCACGTAAGGCAGCACTTCGAGGTTCCGGCGGCTTCGAATCCCGTCGAGCCCCTCGAGTTCACCGGCCTTGGAGACGACCGCGTCTTCCTTCTTTGGGATGAAGGCCCACCAGCTCTCCTCGTTCTTCCGCTGCACCATCCGCACGACGTGCAGCCCCCAGACCTGGCGCTCGGCGGCAGAGAACCTGAGCTGCGAGAAGGGAATCCGCATCTCCGCGCACCAGCCCTTGTCGTCGACCGTCACGGCGGCCTCCCAGACGCCGTCCCAGGTGTCGTCCTGATCGGAGTCGTTGTAGAGGACGCCGTCGCCGACGGAGCCGGCGGCGGTCACGGTGAACATCGCCCCGGTCAGGTGGTCGTGGAGCGCGTCGAAGCCGACGACGATCCAGTCGGCGATCCCGTCGGTGTCGCCGTCGCGCCGCGTCAGGCGGCGGGCGATTTTCGACGGTTCCGAGTCGAACATCCGCGCGCCCACGTAGATGGCGTCGTCGTCGTAGACAAAGCGTACTTCGGTCTGCTCGGTGGCTGGTTTCCCCTCGTCCGGGTCACGCTGCAGGAATCCGCCCGCCGGCGCGGCCTTCTGCCAGTCGGCCTCGTCGAGGCGGCCATCGATCGCGACAGGGCCAGAGGCGCGGAGGGCGGCAACACGGGGCACGGCAGGCGCGGGTGTGGCCTGGGCCCAGGCGGCGGTTGTCGGCAGGACGAGCGCCAGCAGCAGCGCCGCCAGGGACGAGTATGCGATGTTGTGGCGCACAGGACTCCGCGGACGAGGGCCGGACACTTCAACCACTACTTAGACGGAGGCACGCTGAATCCGTTCCCGGGTCGTCACTGAAGCGGCCGGATCCAGATGTTCCGGAAGCGGACCGGGTGGGAGTGGTCCTGCAGCTCGATCGGCAGCCTGTCGGCGTGCGCCTTGTAGGGCGGGCGCGCCTTGTGCGCGGTCGGGCCCGTCAGTTCCTCGTCGTCCTGCACGAGAATGCCGTTGTGGAGGACCGTCAGTCGAGCCGGGCTCAGCACCGCGCCAGCCGCGTCGAAGCGGGGCGCATGGAAGACGATGTCGTAGGTCTGCCACTCGCCCGGCTTCCGGCTGGCGTTCACGAGCGGCGGGTACTGGCCGTAGATCGCGCCTGCCATGCCGTCCGCATACGTCTTGCTGTTGTAGGAATCGAGGACCTGTACTTCGTAGGTGCTCATCAGGAACACGCCGCTGTTGCCGCGGTCCTGTCCGTCGCCGACGGCCGGCGAGGGTGACGCCCACTCCACGTGCAACTGGCAGTCGCCGAACGCCTGCCTGGTGCGGATGGCTCCCGATTTCGGGACCACCTCCATGTAGCCGTCCTGCAACTTCCACGGCGCCGGCGCGCCCTTGGCCGTTTCCCAACCCGAAAGCGACTTGCCATCGAAGAGCACGACCGCGTCCGAAGGGACGGGCGCGGGGGCGCCGGCGGGCCCCGGGTCCACCACCGGCGGCATCGGCCGGGCTTCGTCGTGGACCGCCCATTTCTCGACGCCCGGCCGCCGGCCCGACTGCGCCCCGGCGAGCATGCCCAGGCACGCAACTCCCGCCATCGACAGAAGACTGATCGTCATCGCTGTTCGCACACGGACCTCCGTTCGAAGATTCTACGGCAGGAGACGCGATGTGCGCTCGTCCGTTGCTGGATTCGAGCTGGTAGTTCCGTCATAATCGGGCCGCTGCCGCCATGACCATTTCCACTCCGCCTCCAGGACAGTTTCTCTATCTCTCCAAGGCAGACGTTGCTGCCGCCGGCCTCGACCTCCGGTCGATGATTGGGCTGCTCGAGACGGCGTTCCGCGAGAAGGGGTTCGGTCGGGTCGAGGTGCCGCCGAAGCCGGGCATCCATACCCGGCCCGACGCGTTCCTGCACGCCATGCCGGCATACATCCCGGCGATGCGATCCGCGGGGATCAAGTGGGTCGCTGGCTACCCCGACAACCACGAGCGCGGCCTGCCATACATCACCGGGCTGCTGGTGCTCAACGACGTCGACACCGGCGTCCCCTACGCCGTGATGGACGCCTCGTGGATCACCGCCTACCGGACCGCGGCGGCCACCGCGCTGTCGGCGAAGTACCTGGCGCGCCCGGGCAGCGCGACGGTGGGGATTCTGGCGTGCGGCGTCCAGGGGCGCACGAACCTGGAGGCGCTGGCCGCGGTCTTCCCGGTCGCACGGGTGCGCGCGTACGACGTCCGCCGGGCCGTGCAGGACCGGTACGTCGACGACATGCGGGCGACGTTCGGCTTCGACGTGGTGGGCGTCAGCGACCCGCGTGACGCGGTCGTCGACAGCGATCTCGTCGTGACGTCCGGGCCAATCCTCAAGCATCCCTCGCCGACCATCGAGGCGGGATGGCTGCCCGCGGGCGCGTTCGCCAGCGCGGTCGACTACGACAGTTACTGGACCGGCGCCGCGCAGGCAGAGTTCGACCGGGTGACCACCGACGACCGCGCGCAGTTTCACTACTACCGGGCTGCGGGCTACTTCCAGCACACGCCTGAACCAGACGCGGACCTCGGCGAGATCGCGGCCGGCCTCAAGCCCGGGCGCATGCGCGAGGAGGAACGAACGCTCGCCATCAACCTCGGGCTCGCGTTGGATGACATGGCCGTGGCGCCGGAGGTGTACCGCCGCGCGCGGGAACGGGGACTCGGGACGTGGCTGGCGCTGTAATCCTCGCGACGGCGCCGGTCCGCGTGTGCGACAACGGCGGCTGGACGGACACGTGGTTCGCGCGCCACGGGCAAGTCTTCAACATCGCGGTTTCGCCGCACGTCCACGTGGCGATCCACGCCTGGCAGCGCAACGAGCGGCCGGACAGGGTCGTCATCGACGCCAGGAACTTCGGCGACCGCTACAGTTTTCCGCTGACGCCCGGCGCCTGGCGGAAGCACCCGCTGCTCGAGGCCTCGGTCGTCGAGCTGGGCGTGCCGGACGAACTCTCGGTGGAGATCCAGGCGTGGTCCGATGTCCCGCCGGGCGCGTCGCTCGGGACCTCCGCCTCGGTGACGGTCGCGTTGATCGCGGCACTCGATGCCCTGCGTGGGGGCGGGATGGGGCCGCGCGAGATCGCGGCCGCGGCGCACCACGTGGAGATGGACGTCCTCGGCTGGCAGTGCGGGATCCAGGACCAGTTGTGCGCGGCCTGCGGAGGGATCAACTTCATCGAGATGCGCGAGTTCCCTGCCGCGGATGTGACGCCATTGCATCCGGCCGATCGCGTGCTCCACGAGCTGGAGCGGCGCCTCGTGGTGCTCTACCTCGGCGCCTCTCATCGATCCTCGGACGTCCACGAAGCGGTCATCCGCGAACTGGAGGACGAGGGCCCCGATTGTCCGCGTCTGGGCGACCTCCGGCAGACCGCCGCGCGGTCTCGGGACGCGCTGATGGGAGGGGACATCGACGGGCTCGGGGCGGTGATGATCGACAACACCGAGGCGCAGCGGCGGCTTCATCCACGCCTGATCGGGGTGGCCGCGCAGGACGCGATCGACCTCGCTCGCGCGCACCGCGCGGTCGGGTGGAAGGTCAACGGGGCTGGCGGGGAAGGGGGATCGGTCACGATCCTGCTGCCGGACGAGGAGAAGGCGCGGCCGTCGCTCCAGGCGGCGATCGCGGTCGCCAACCCGTCGTGCCGGATCTTGCCGGCGCGGCTCGCTCCCCGCGGGGTACAGGTCCGGAGCGCCTGAACGAGCGGCTGGCGCGGCTCAGCGGAACATCACCACGACGCCCGCGAACCAGCCGTTGACCACCAGGTTCTCCGCCGCGCCAGCCCGCGTCCTGACGTCGCCGACCGTCGTCACGTAGGTGGCGCCCACCGGGGCGACCGAGACCCGGCTTCGCTCGCGGAACACCCACCCGGCGCCATACATCAGGCCCATGCCCCAGGTGCGGGCGGTGAACGTCCCGGTTTCCGAGGGAACCGCCTCCCGGATGGCCGCCACGCCGTATCCGCCCTTCAGGAAGAAGCCGTGCCCGCCGAACGGGCGATACTGCGCAATCGCAATGAGGTACGTGTCGCGGAAATGCATGCCGTCGGTGGTGCGCCCGGCGCTGAACACCTCGCCGCCGATCAGGAGCCGTCGGTTGACGCGCACGCCCCCCTCGAAGAGAAATGCCGCAGTGTCGCGGTACGGCGCGTCTGGGTCGCAACCGGTGCAAACCGCGTGGCTGGCCAGGTAGCCCGCTCCGGCGCCGGCCCACCACCGGGATTCCTGCGGCCGGAGGCTGGCCGTCCTGTGCGTGCGCCGTTGCAGCGAGCAGGACGAGCGCCAGCGCCGCGAGGGGCCACGGTGCGTTCACGCGCCGTCCGTCAGCCTCGCGCAGCGAGCGCGGTACGGGTCGAACCCGGCTCGACGCGGTCATCGCGACACCTTCGACAGGAACACGCTGAAACGGGGAAACGACTGGTGCACGTCCGGGATGGTCTCGTAGTAGGTGTTCCGGTTGATGTAGTCGGTGCTCAACCCTACCCGGAAGGTGCGCCACAACGGAAGCAGCAGGTCCACCCGGGTGACCTGCGCGTAGTGCTGCCCGATCTCGCCTTCGACCGCGCTCAGCGTGCGGAGGTAGAAGCCGCCGTAGACGAACCGCACGACCGGGATGCCCTTCACCCGGAGTGCCGCCGAGGCCGCCAGTTCTGCGCCGGGACCGAAGTCGTAGGTGCGCGGTTCGCCCTCGGGGTCTGGAGACGGCGTCCCGGTGACGAGCGCCGAGCGGATGGCGCCGAGCAGAATCGGGCCGCCGACGCCCGCTACGGCAACCTGCGTGGACGGCGACGGCCGGAACAGGTGACTCAGTCCGGCCACGATGCTCTGCCCGCCGTACTCGAAGATGCCGTTCTTCTGATAGTCGTACGCCTGCGCGACGAGGAACTCGGTGCGGCGCTCGCCATCCTGGCCGCCGCGGAAGCGACCGTAGAGCCGGCCGCGCACCGAGGCTTCGGAGATTGACGCCCCGCCGCCGAGGCGCAGCGAGACGAGGAACGCATCGAACGGCACCTTGAACGGCGAGCTGTAGATGTCGTTGTAGCCCAGGCGCATGCCCGACGAAAGCCTTGCCGGTGGAGTTCACCGCGCGACCGTTGACGTCGCCGTTCCACTGGACGCCCGCGTCGAAATCGCCGATCAACGTCGTCGGCTTCAGACCCGGGCGGGTTCTCGGACACTCGCGAGGAGTCGCCGCTCATGAAGCGGTTGGCACCCGTCACCGGGTCGATGACCGTGGCCGCGAGTTCACCCACCAGGCGCGCGCGGCCCGTGAGCCGCGTGTCGCGAATCAACCAGCCCGCGCGGTGGAACATCTCGCCGAGCGCGATGCCGCCCATCGTGGTGGTCACGAAATCGTTGATCGAGGCGTGGTTCCGCTCCCCGAAGTACTCCCAGGTGAGGCTGCCGAAGGCGGCCAGCGGCGCCGACTCCCAGAAGCTCAACCCGTTGGCGCGTCCCGCGTTGAAATAGAGGCTGCCCTGGTAGGGGTGGCCGAACTGGTTCACCTCGAACGAGTTGTAATCCCACTCGAAGCCGTAGCTGAGGTTGTCCCACCAGGAGGCGAGCGACACCTTGAACTCGTCGTTCGGCGTGCGGAGCCGGTTGGCAAGGTTGAAGACGACGTTGACTCCGAATGCCTGGAGGAGGGCAGCGAGGGGGCGGCGGGGCGGGCACGCCTCGCACGCCCGTGCAGGGCCACCCTCCGACGGTTTGGCCGACGGCAGGCCGATACCCGGCGCCGCCGGGAGGCGCAGCGTGGACGGCGGCTCGACCAGCGGCGCGACCGGGAACAGGTTGTCGAATGGGGACCGGGCCTGGGCGCCTGCCGGCGTCGGGGCCAGGAGAAAGCACACGGCAACAGTCAATGCCGCGTGGCGCGGCGACGGCGAGCGCAACACGTTCCTCCGAAGGTCTAGGGCCAGCCCAGCCACCGGGACAGGGCGGGGACCACGACCGCGATCACCCACGCGACCACGGGCAGCGCGAGCGCCGCAATCATCAGCCACATCGCTTCTCGCCTGAACGAGACGTAGGAAAGGCGGAGCATGTCTTCGCTCCCGCGAAGCCGGCCGACAGCAGAGGTATTGTAGCGCGAACGGCGGCCGGACCTGCCTCGCGGCCGCCTATTTCCGGTTCATCGTCATCTGGCCGTTCCCGAACGGGCCGAGGCAGGTGGTTGCTCCCGTGTACGAGCCCCGCATCAGGACCATCGTTTCGTCCATTTCGAATGTGCCGGCGGCCTGACCGCTGCAGCCCGACATCGGCATCGTTCCGGCGGGCATCGTCATCGTGAATGTGCCCGTCTTGCCGTTCAACGTGCCCGACACCGCCATCTGCCCGGCGCCGTGGTACCCCGAGAAACTGACCGTACCCGCGAACATGCCGTCGGCCGCCTGGGTGAGCTGCCAGGTCATGTTCCCCATCTGGGCTCCGGGCATACCCATTCCCATCGAACCGGCAGACATCCCCATCGTGGTGCCGCCGGGTTCCACCGCGGTGCCGACCCAGGTACCCGCGACAGCCGACGCCCCGGTGGGGCTCGCAGGAGTTGACGCGACCGGGGTCGGGCTCGTCGGGGCTGGTGAAGTACTGCCGCACGCGGTCAACGCGACCGCCAATGCCAACGTTATCGACACATGCCGCAGGCGCATTGAACACTCCTTGCTTCGCTTGGATGAACGATGCTTTCACTATACACGGACCAACGGAAGGCGGCGTCCGTGACAGACGGTCACAGCTCGGCAGGTCGCAGCCCGTCAGCGCGCTTCTCTTCTCTTTCCTGATGTGGAGACGGTGGTCGGGCTTGCAGAAAGGGGAGGTTCGAGGTTCGTCGAGCCTCGAACCTCCAGGCCGGTCCGGTTCGTCCAGCGCTGACCTAGGCGTGCGCTGGCGCGTACGCGTCCAGCGTGATCGCCGACGCGTGCGCGATCGGGATCCACCGCTCACCCTGCATCGCGAAGGTCGAGACCCACGCGCCCTTGAAGTGCAGCGGCTTTCCTGCCGGGTCGATGAGGTTGTCGAGCTCCATCGTGCCCACGCCGACGACCAGGTCCGGTCTGATGGTCTTGACCTGTCCGGTCTGGACCTTAATCCGCGCCTCCGGCGCACGCTTGAAGGACGCCTGGAAGTACTGGCGGATCTGATCGGGCCCGAGGAGCACCATTCCCGTCGGCGTGATGTACACGCATTCGCTCGTGTACCACGCGGCCAGCGCGGCCGCGTCGTGGCTGTTGTACCTGCTCCGCCCAGAGTTCGATGTTCTTCCTGATCGTCGCTTCCTGGTCCATACGCAGCTCCTCTCGGCGGCGACTTCGCGGCCGCCTCTCGGGCCGAAACGGGGGGCGCGCCGGCACTGGCGGGAACAGGCGGGAGCCGGACGACGGGTCGGAACGCCGGCGGGTGGCAGGAGGGCAGCGTGCGGACGAACCTCGAGCCGCGACGCGGGTGTTCTGCGCGAGGGCCGGAGGCCTGTCTCGAGGGTGCAGGAGCAGTGATACTCCCGGGCGCGCGGGCTGTCAAGCTAGACAGGAGTCCGCTTCGGTGGACCCCGCGGCCGGCGGCAGCCGCGCCCTCGTCCTCGAGGAGCCAGTGAGTGGGGGACTGTCAGGGCTTTAACTGGAGCCGGCGGTCGGACTTGAACCGACGACCTGCTGATTACGAATCACCGTTCGAACCATCACGTCCCATCACGCAGTCCGCAGTTAGCCCAACGATCACGCTGTTTAAACTGTATAATTGCTTCACGCGGCATCACGCGCAGTCACGGCGTTTTCCGAGCCTGCTGTTAGCCCGGTGTTAGCCCGAGACGGATGGCTGCTTGTGGGGAGGTGCGAGATGGCCGAGAAAGCCGAATCGAACCCGAAACGTCCGCGTGCGTTCACCGAAAAGACGATTGACGAACTGCCGATTCGTGACGAGCGGTACGCCGTCTTCGATCCCGCACTGCCGGCGTTTGGTGTGCGGGTCACGCCGGCCGGAGCCAAGTCCTACGTCCTCATGTACCGGATCGGGATCCGGCAGCGGATGGAGACGCTCGGCAGCGTCGGGAAGCTAACGCTCGAGGAGGCGAGGAAGCGCGCACGCATCGACATCGGGAAGGCGCTCAACGGCGAAGACCCGCAAGCCGCAAAAGATGCCGCGAAGCGCAGCACTCGGCTCAGCGAGGCGTTGACGGCCTGGCTGACCGAGCACGTGGCTACCGAGCGCAAGCGTGCGACGCTCCGCCTGTACAAGCTGGCCGAGGAGCACATCGTCAAGGCCATCGGCACCCTGCCCGTCGATCAAGTGGCACCGGAGCATGTCGAGCAGCTCCACCATCGGCTCCGGAAGACCCCGTATCTGGCCAACCGCACGGTCGCCGCGCTGTCGTCCTTCATGACCTGGGCCGAGCGGAACGGGTACCGGCAGCGCGGGCAGAACCCGTGTCGGGGCGTGGAGAAGTTCAGCGAGCACAGCCACAAGCGGTATCTGACCCCCGACGAATACGCGCGCCTCGGCAAAGCAATCCGCGATGCCGGGAAGGCGCGCACGATCTCGTCCTCGGCGCTGCTGGCAATCAGGCTGCTCTTGTTGACCGGCTGCCGGCCGGCCGAGATTCTGACGCTGAAGTGGGCCGATGTGGATCTGAAGCTCTCGGTGCTTCGATTGCCCGACTCGAAGACGGGCGCCAAAACGATCCAACTGCCGCCCGAGGCCGTGGCGCTGCTCAAGAAGTGGCCGGTGCGGCTCGGCTCGCCATACGTCTTCCCGTCAACGGCGCGCAAGAAGGGTCACGGGGAACATCTCGTGAATCTCGCCGGCCCATGGCGGAATCTTCGCGAGGCGGCGAAGGTGCAGGACGTGCGGCTCTACGACGCGTGTCGGCACTCCTTCGCGAGCGTCGCGATTTCCACTCACGGGCATGCCCTCAGCGTCGTCGGTGAGCTACTGGGGCATACCCAGGCGGCGACAACGAAGCGCTACGCGCACCTGCATGACGAAGCGGCTCGGGCGGCGGTAACGGAGATCGGCGGCACCATCGCGGCCGCGCTCAAGCGAAGGGTGACGGCATGACCCGGCCGACCGTCAGCACTTATCGGGTCAATCCGTTGACGGCTCGAAAACGGGAGGACCTACGCAAAGCGTTCAACGCTGCCGGGATCTCGGGCCAGTCGGTTGAGGGGTTCATAGGAAGCTGCTCGAGCCGTCTCCCCTTGGCTGACGGCCTCGCTGCCGACTACCGGACGACCCATGAGGCGTGTAAGGCGCTGCACGCAAGCACTCGCTCGAAGCGCGCCCTGCGCAACGCCCGTCGGGCTCTGGATGTTGCGCTTGGAAGTCTGAACGCCGTCGATCCCGTACCTGCGTTCGAGACGCCCTACCTGGCCGACGCAATTGGAGCCATCCGACAGACACAAACGCTTCTCGACGATTTCCAAGAGCGAGTCGCGAATTTGGCCAGTCGGCCCGGCAAGGTGCCCGACAGGTACGAGTGGCTGGCGCTTCATTTCATCGCCGACTTGTTTGCTCGATCCGGTTGGCCGTTGGTGACGACACCGAGGGGCCTGTTCCCCAGAGTGGCCAGAATCCTGCTCAAGCGCACGATGGATGACGATTTCTCTCCTCGCGATCTTCTGAGCGCCATCAAGGCGGCAAAGCCCGCGAAAGGTTAGGCAGAGCTTCCCACCGGCATTCCACAACCCCGGCGCTTTTGAGTCCAAGACACCCAAGATCTCGCAATTCCCGTGGCGTCACTCCCATGCGAATCTAGAGTCGCATATGACGCACACCGACACGGCAACGGCGAGCAGTTCCACGCTCCTCACATCCGAACAGGCCGGCGAGTACCTGCACGTCAACGTTCGGACGCTGGCGAACTGGCGGTATCTCGGCCGAGGCCCGCGCTACGTCCGATCCGGCGCTCGGGCACTCTACCGCCTGAGCGACGTCGAGCGCTGGCTCGACTCACACACCTACGCGCACGCGGCCGCTGAGCGAGCCGCGCGGGTGTG
>CAWJPZ010000012.1:0-424128 GCA_963844875.1 uncultured Acidobacteriota bacterium | reverse complement strand
GGCTCGCCGATCACCGCGCCGTCCTTCATCACGAACGCCACCTTCTCGAGGACCTTGACGTCCTGCAGCGGGTCGCCGTCCACGGCGATGATGTCGGCGAAACGGCCGGGCGCGATCGTCGCCGACCTTGTCGGACCAGCCGAGCACCTCGGCCGCGCGGACCGTCGCCGACTGGATCGCCTGCATCGGCGTCATGCCCCACTGTCACCATGTGCGCGAACTGCCGGGCGTTGAAGCCGTGCGGGTAGACGCCGGCGTCGGTCCCGTAGGCGATCTTCACGCCGGCCGCGACGGCCGCCTTGAAGCTCTCGCGCTGCGCCCGCCCGACCTTCTTCTCCTTCTCGATCGTCGACGCCGGGAAGCCGAGCCGCTCGTACTCGGAAACGATGAAATCGTCGTTGTAGATGTCGGCGACGAGCCAGACGCCCTTCGCCTTCATCATGTCGATCGCCTCGGCGTCCAGCATGCTGCCGTGCTCGATCGAGAAGACGCCGGCCTGCACCGCTCGCTTGATTCCCTCGGTGCCGTGCGCGTGGGCCATCACCTTGCGCCCCCACATCGCGGCCTCGTCCACGGCCGCCTTCATCTCCTCGAGGGTGTACTGCGGCGCCCCGACCGACTCTTCCTCGGACAGCACGCCCGCGGTGGCGATCAGCTTGATCACGTCCGCGCCGTTCTTGACGTTGACGCGAACCAGCTTCCGGACCGCGTCCACGCCGTCGGCAACGCCGCTGAACCCCTGGAACGAGAGGTACGGCGAGAAGCCGCTGATGTCGCCGTGCCCGCCGGTGGCGCTGATCGCCAGCCCGGGCACCTGCATCCGCGGGCCGACCACCTTCCCGCCGTTGATGGCGTTGCGCAGGGCGATGTCGATGTACTCGGCGGCCCCGGCCTCGCGGATCGAGGTGAACCCGGCTTCGAGCGTGCGGCGCGCGTAGACGTGCGCGGTCACCGCGACGTCGATCGGCGACCGGCGGAACAGGTCGACGTAGTAGTTCTCGGGCTGCCCGGTGACGTGCGTGTGGCAGTCGATCAGGCCGGGCAGGACGGTCCGGTTCCGCAGGTCGATCACCTTCGCGCCCGCGGGCGCGGCCAGGTTCGGGCCGACGGCCTTCACGATGTTGCCTTCGATCAGGATGTCCACGCCGGTCCGGACGGTGCCGGCGGAGACGTCCACGAATCGGCCCGCGTGAATGAGGGTTGGAGCCGGCTTCTCCGGTGCGGGCTTCTCCTGTGCGGAGAGGACGGCGGCCGCAGCGGCCACCACGACGGCCAGCAGTGACAGACGCGCGCGTGCGACGGAAACCATGTCACATCCTTTCTGGTTCAGCGGTGCAGGCCAAGCCAGCCCGGAAACAGCGCCAGGGTGCCGAAACGCAGGAACCGCCCGGCAAGGCCGACGGCGAAGAACGCCGGCAGGTTCACGCGAAACGCGCCGGCCAGGAGGCTGATCGCGTAGAACGGCGGGAACCCGATGAACGCGCTGACGAACACGAGGAACATCACGGAGGCCGGCGACCGGGAGAACCGGTCCCCCCAGCGCTCGAGCGCCTTGCGCTGGCGCTCGGAGGGCACCTTCGCCGCACCCCGCCCCGCCCAGAACAGGGTGACCTTCCCGATCATCTGCCCGAGCGCCACGGCGAACGCCACCCCGAGCACCTGGCGTTCACCCCCTCCCGCGACGGCAGCGTAAAGCAGGACGAGCGCTTCGGCGTTGACGAGCGGGACGAGCGCACTGACATACGCGAGCCCGCAGGCTGACGCATATGCGCCAAGGGTGACGAAGAGTGACACGCCGCAGGCCTACCTTCCGGGGACCGGCGGCGGTGCGGGCAGCCGACTCGTGAGCACCAGCATCCGGTGCGAGTACTTGATGCGGATGCCGATCAGCACCAGCGTGACGATCAACGCGGGCCACTGCCACGGGAGGCCGATGAGCAACAGTGTCACCAGGCCGCAGTTGAAGGCCTTCGCCGGCTTGGACCACAGCCACGCCCACGTTTCGCGGTCCACCATGTAGAAGTAGTTCGGCGACAGCACCGGCCAGCGCATGAACTGGTTCGACAGGTAGGTGTCGAGCACGGCGAACTCGAACAGGAACAGGAGCGCCGCAAGCATCTTGTCCGGCCGGTGCGCGACGTAGCTCACGTAGAAGATGATGACGCTGATGCGGTCGGACAGGATGTCCATCTGGGCGCCGAACAGCGTCTCCTGGTGGAGCGTCCTGGCCAGCCACCCGTCGAGCAGGTCGCCGACCCAGTAAACCAGCAACGCATACAGGCTCCACCGCAGCAGGCCGGTGTGCCAGCCGATGGCGAACAACACGAAGGCGCCCAGGACACGAACGAGCGTGACGAGGTTGGCCCAGGTATACAGTTCGCGGGCCACCACGCCGGTGTTGGCCCCGACCAAGTGAAAGACGGGCAACGCCGCCGCTGTGCGGGGAAACTCCTCACGGACTGCCGACGAATCCAAACAAACCTCCGGTGAGGGCACCAGGCGGCCGGAACGTCGGCCGCGAACTTCAAGCCTATCATCCCGCAAGCCTGGCTGAACAGTGCAGCCCGCTCCCGCGCGTGGTATGCTCCGCCCCCGAGAGGCCCGCCATGTCCGACTTGCGCCCGCTGGCATCAGTCCTTCGCCTCCTGTTCCTCGTGTTCGCCTGCACCTTCCTCCTGCAAGCCCCGGTGCAGGTGCAACCCGCCGGGGCGCCGGAGACCCAGTTCATGTTCCTGTCGGGGCACGGCCCGGACGACGCGGTCAATTGGGACTTCCTCTGCACGGCGGGCCGGAAGAGCCGGGTCTGGGCGACGATCCGGGTGCCATCCTGCTGGGAACTGCAGGGCTTCGGCACCTACAACTACGGGAACGAGGTCAACGCCGACAGCGCGCCCGTCGGCGGGGAGCAGGGGCTGTACCGGCGATCGTTCACGCTGCCCGTCGCGTGGCGGGGAAAGCGGGTTCGAGTGGTGTTCGACGGCGCGATGACCGACACGACCGTCTGGATCAACGGGCAACAAGCGGGTCCCACCCACCAGGGGGCGTTCTACCGCTTCCATTACGACGTCACGCCGCTCCTGAAGTTCGGCGAACCGAACGTCATCGAAGTGACGGTCGCCAAGACGTCGTCGAACCGCAGCGTGAACAACGCCGAGCGGGCGGCCGACTATTGGGTGTTTGGCGGGTTGTTCCGCCCCGTCTGGCTGGAGGCCCGGCCGGAGGTCGCGATCGAACGCACCGCCATCGATGCCCGCGCCGACGGCCGCCTGTCGGTTGACGTCTTCCTGACGGGTGAGGCTGCCGGCGCGCAGGTGGTGGCGCAGGTCGTCGATGGCGCAGGCGCCGCCGTCGGTGAGCCGCTGCGGTCGGCCGCCGTGTCCTCCGGACGCAAGGCGGAGCTTCGCGGGCGGATCGACAGCCCGCGGCAGTGGACCGCCGAAACCCCCAGCCTCTATCGCGTCCGGCTCACGCTGGTGTCCGCCGACGGGCACCCGCTGCACGCGGTGGTCGAGCGCTTCGGCTTCCGCACGATCGAAGTGCGCCCCGGAGACGGCGTGTACCTCGAATGGAAAGAAGATCGTCCTGAAGGGGGTGAACCGCCACGCCTTCTGGCCCGAGACGGGGCGGACCGTGTCGCGCGAGCAGAGCCACGCGGACGTGCGGTTGATGAAGGAAGCGAACCTCAACGCGGTCCGCATGTCCCACTACCCGCCGGACGAACACTTCCTCGAGGCGTGCGACGAACTGGGTCTCTACGTGCTGGACGAACTCGGGGGGTGGCAGAAGCCGTACGCCGCCACGGTCGGCGCCCGGCTCATCGGGGAACTCGTTCGCCGCGACGTGAACCACCCGAGCATCCTGATGTGGGACAACGGCAACGAGGGGGGCTGGAACGAGAAGAACGACGGCGAGTTCGCGAAGTGGGACCCGCAGGCGCGCGCCGTGATGCACCCGTTCGCCGTGAACAGCGGGATCAACACCGATCACTACGAACGGTACGACAGCACCGTCAAGCTGAGCGCCGGTCCCCAGATCTTCATGCCGACCGAGTTCCTCCACGGTCTCTACGACGGCGGCATCGGCGCCGGGCTGCGCGACTACTGGGACATCATGGGCCGGAGCGCGACGGTGGCCGGCGGGTTCCTCTGGGTATGGGCCGACGAGGGTGTCGTGCGAACCGACCAGGATGGCCGGATCGACACCGCCGGCAACTGGGCCCCCGACGGCATGACGGGGCCGCACCGCGAGAAAGAAGGCAGCTTCTTCACGGTCAAGGAGATTCTGGTCTCCAATCCAGGTGAAGCTGCCCGCGAACCCGGCGGGTGAGCTGCCGGCCACCTGGGACGGGACGCTGGCGGTCGAGAACGGCTACGACTTCACCTCGCTGGAACGCTGCCGCCTCGACTGGGAGTTGCTGCGGTTTGGCGGGCCGGGAACCCCGGGCGCTTCTCGACGGGTCGTCGCGCGGGGATCGCAGCAGGCACCTCCCCTCGCCCCCCGGACGTCGGGCACCGCTACGCTGCGACTGCCGAAGACCTGGCCCGGCCCACGCGCTGCACGTGACGGCCCGGGGTCCCGGGGGCGAATCGTTGTGGACCTGGTCGGCGCGGCTCGCTGCCCCACCGGTGAACGCGGCTGGCGCGTCCGGGTCGTATCAGTTCGTCGAGCGCGCCGACGCCATCGTCGTGACGGGGCCCGCCGGCGAACTGCAATTCGATCGGAGAACCGGGAACCTGGTGTCCTGGAAACGCGGTGCGGCCTCCGCGCCGCTCGGCCCGGGCCCCGTGCCGCAGGCGTTCGTCCGCCGCGACCGCTCGCACGCGCCGCTCTCCATTGGCGGCAACCTCGTCTCGCTGTCGGCCCGAAGGGCTGCCCGGGAAATCGTGGTGGACGCGCGCTACGGCGGTGGCATGCTCCGGCGGGCCGTGTGGACGCTCGGCGGCTCGAACGACGGCGTTCGGCTGGATTACGAGTACGAGTTCGACGGCGAGGCCGACCTGCTCGGCGTGAGCTTCGCGCTGCCGCCGTCGGGCGTCACCTCCAAGCGCTGGCTCGGCCGCGGCCCGTACCGGGCGTACAGGAACCGCTTGGAGGGTGCGAGATTCGACGTCCACCAGCTGGCTTTCAACGACCCGGTCCCCGGGCAGTCGTTCTCCTACCCCGAGTTCAAGGGCTACTTCCGCGACTGGCAGTGGCTCGAAATCGAGGCAGAGGGCGGCACGCTCAGCGTGGAGAATCGCACGAACGTCCCTTACTTCGGCCTGTATGGCCCCCGCGACGGCGAGCCGCCGATGCTGTCGTTTCCCGACACCGGCCTGGCGCTGCTCCACGTCATCCCGGCGATCGGCAACAAGTTCGACACCCCCGACCAGCTTGGCCCGCAGTCGCGCACGCCCAAGGCGGCTGGCGTCCACAAGGGGTCGGTCGTCTTCCACTTCGCGGCCAGGTAGCCCCCGGCCCCGAAAAAGGGGTCAGGCCCCATTTCGTGACGCTTGTGATAACCTCCCCGTGCGCGGGCGGCCCCGCTCACGGGGAGCCTGATTTCATTCGCGGATGCCGCACAGGCGCGGGCACACACACCATGAAAAGACACACGCTGCTACTGGCAGGATTCCTCGTCGTCACGGCAGGTCTCGTCGGCGTGGCGGGACGCCAGGCCGCCCCCGCTGGCCAGCAGGCGCAGGCGGCCCAGGACGCGCAGTTCGTCGGCAAGAAGATTTGCGGCTATCCGCGCCCCGAAGGGGTGCCGGTCGAGGTGTGGGAGAACGCATGCGAGGCGTGCACCTCGGTCCCGGTGTCGCCCGAAGTCTCGACCGACGGCACGCTGACCAGTCACTCGTGCGACGGCGGCTACGAGATCCGCATCAAGGTCGTGCCCGGCAAGACGTACCCGGCCGGCGCGATGCGCGACATCCTGAAGGGCGGCGGCCTCGGCGAGGAGAAGCCGCAGAACCAGCAGGAGCACAAGGTCGGCGAGATGCCGCAGGTCGCGCAGACCTTCACCCGCTACGACGCCTCGTACCCCTTCATGAACGAGAAGGGCGTGGTCATCGGCGAGACGACGATCGGCGGCCGCCGCGAGTTGTACAACGACGAAGGCCTGATGGACATCATGGAACTCGAGCGCATCGCCCTGGAGCGCGCGTCCACCGCCCGCGAGGCGATCAAGATCATGGGCGAGATGGCCGAGAAGTACGGCTACGGCGACAGCGGCGAGTGCCTGACGATCGGCGACTCCAAGGAAGTCTGGCAGTTCGAGATCTTCGGTGCGGGCCCCGAGAAGATTGGCGCCGTCTGGGCCGCCAAGCGGATCCCTCCGGGCGAGGTCGGTGTGTCGGCGAACCGCTCGCGCATCACGACCCTCGACGGCAACCCCGACTTCTCGATGTTCTCGAAGAACCACGAGGCGGTGGCCGAGGCGCTGGGCCTCTGGAAGAAGGGCGAGCCGTTCGTGTTCAACCGCGCCTTCGGGATGTCCGGCGCGCCCACGCCGAACCGCCGCGAGTGGCGTGTGCTCAGCATCCTGGCGCCCTCGCTCAACCTCGACCCGTGGGCCGGCGAGCAGCCGTTCTCCGTGAAGCCGGACAAGAAGGTGAACGTGCGCCAGGTGATGGCCATCCACCGCGACGTTTACGAGGGGACGCCGTTCGAGCAGACGAGCAACCCGCTCGCGGGACCGTTCGGCTCGCCGAACCGCTGGTCCCTGCCGCGCGGCTACAAGCCGGCCGACGGCTACTCTCCCGTCGAGCGCATGATTGCCGTCCACCAGGCGTCCTACGTCACGGTCCTGCAGGCGCGGGCGAACATGCCCGGCTGGCTCGGCAGCCTCGCCTGGTTCGCGCCGGACGACGCGAAGACCTCCGTGTTCTCGCCCCTCTACGCCGGGAACTTCAAGGTGCCGGCGGCGTTCGAGATCGGCCGCCGCGACAAGTTCGATCGCAACTCGGCGTTCTGGGCGTCGAACTTCGTGGGGAACTGGTCCAACCTGAATTACCGGAACATGATCCAGGACATCCGTGCCAAGCAGGTCGAGATCGAGGACCGGTTGTTCGCGGACCAGCCGGTGGTCGAGAAGATGGCCATGGAAATTGCCGCCACCGACCCGGCTCGCGCCCGCCAGTTCATCAGCGACTATTCCAACCGCGTAGCGCAGGAGAACTTCATGAAGTGGTGGGAACTGGCCGACAAGCTGGTCTGCGACTACCAGGACGGCGGCGCCCGCACCACCCCGGAGAAGCGGTCGGTCCCGGCCGAGTGGCTGGCGAAGCAGGGGGCCTTCGGCACCAAGTCGCCCGCGCCCGCGGCACCCGCCGCCGCCCCGGTGAAGAAGGACGAGAAGAAGTAGCACTACCGTCGCAGACAGCCATCGGCGGCTGGTGGTTGGCGCCTGCCAGCCACCAGCCGCGGTGGGTCAGACCCCCGAGTCTCCTCCCTCCCTTTCCTGCCGGCAGCCCGCTAGTGACGCCGCCCGGCCCGCGTTTCGCGGCATAATGGAACTTCACCCCAACACAGAATCCGGCGAGAGCCGGGAAGGAGACAATCGATGGCCCCCAGGAAAGTGATCGCCGTTGTCGGCGCAACCGGCGCGCAGGGCGGAGGACTCGTGCGCGCGATTCTCCAGGACCCATCCGGCGAGTTCGCCGCGCGGGCAGTCACACGAGACGTGAACTCGCCAAAGGCCCGGGAACTGGCCCGGCTCGGCGCCGAGGTGGTCGCGGCCAACGTCGATGACGTGGAGAGTCTCGAGCGGGCGTTCGCCGGCGCCCATGGGGCGTTCTGCGTGACGTTCTTCTGGGATCACTTCTCGGCAGAGAAGGAGGTCGCCGAAGCCCGCAACATGGCCTGGGCGGCGAAGGCCGCCGGCGTGCAGCACGTCATCTGGTCGACGCTGGAAGACACGCGCCGCTGGATCCCGCTCGACGACGACCGCATGCCGACGCTCCACGGAAAGTACAAAGTGCCCCACTTCGACGGCAAGGGAGAGGCGAACCGGATCTTCGTCGACATGGGCCTGCCGGTGACCCTGCTCAACACGTCGTTCTACTGGGACAATTTCATCCACTTCGGGCTCGGGCCGAAACCCGGGCCCGACGGCGTCCTCGCGATCACCCTGCCGATGGGCGACAAGCCGCTGCCGGGCATCGCGGCCGAGGACATTGGGAAGTGCGCGCTGGGCGTGTTCAAGGCGAGGAACGAATTCGTCGGGAAGACGGTGGGCATCGCCGGCGACCACCTGACCGGCGCCCAGATGGCCGAGAAGATCGGCCGCGCGATTGGGCGCGAGGTGCGCTACACCGATGTGCCGCCCGAGGTATATCGGGGCTTCGGATTCCCCGGCGCCGACGACATGGGAAACATGTTCCAGTTCAAGCGCGATTTCAACGCCGACTTCGTCGGCGCCCGCAGCCTCGAAGTGAGCCGCCGGCTGAACCCGTCGCTGCAGGACTTCGACGCGTGGCTGGCCGCCAACGCGGCCAGGATCCCGGTCGAGCCCGTCTAGGGGAGCGCTGGTGCCCAGGCAGGTGGCCGCTCCTCTGTCCGACTCGAGGCATCGGGCGGGGGATGCGGCCGCTCACGGCTGGGAAGCGTGCCCTACCGCGATCGGAACATCTCGATGAGCTCCTCTTGCGAGTGCACCTGAAGCTTCCGGAACACCGCCCGGAGGTGGTTCCGAACGGTGAACGGGCTCACGGACAACGCGCGGCCAAGGGAGGCGACGCGGTGGCCGGCGAGCAGCAGGTTCAGGACGTCGCGCTCGCGGGGTGACAGTTCAGCCACCTTCGGCTCGAGATGCGGCGGGAAGGCCGGGCCGGCCTTCGCCTCCGCCGCCGGGCGCACGCCTACCACCGCCGCAACCTTCCGAAGGCGAGCCTGGATGCGCGCGCTGGCGGCCGCCACTTCCCCGCGCTCGCGCCTGGCGCGTTCGAGTTCCTCGTCGCGCCCGCGGTGCGCGGCGGACTGGTGGAGGGCCACCTCGAGCGCGGCGCGAAGCTGGATGTCGTCGAACGGCTTCCGGACGAACCCGAATGCCCCGGTGCTGACTGCCCGGCGAACCGTTTCGTCGTCCCCCTGCCCGGTCACGTAGACGATCGGCAGCTGCCAGCGCTCTCGGATCGCCCGGGCGAGTTCCACGCCGTCGACCGGCCCTTCGATCCGGATGTCCATCAGCACCAGCGCCGGCCGGTGCGTCTCCAGCATCGCCATCGCCGCGTCGGCCGACGTCGCCACCCCCGCTACCGCGTACCCGTGAAGTGTCAGGCAACGGCGGATGAACTGCCCGACGCGCCTGTCGTCTTCGACGACGAGCACGTCGGCCTGGGGGCCGGGACGAGTCTGCTCCAGGCTGGCCATCGGCGGCTACTCTGCGGCGAGCGTCTCCTGGACGACGCGCAGCAACTGGTCGGGGCCCACCGGCTTCGCGAGCGCCGCCCGGGCGCCGAGACGCGTCGCGACGTTCAGGAACGTTCCGCCGTAACCGGAGATGGCGATGATCTTCACGTCGGGACGCGCGCGGCGAAGGCCCGAGATCGTTTCGATGCCTTCCTGGTTCGGCATCACGAGATCCATGACGACCAGGTCCACGTCCCGGGAGTCGAGCACCTTCTGCGCCTGGTGGCCGTCCGACGCCGACAGGACTTCGTAGCCGGCCGCCTTCAGGACGCCGGTGAGCAGCTTGCGCACCCCTTCCTCGTCGTCGACGACCAGCAAGGTCTTGCGCGCCGCGGGAGGCGGCTCGGGCTGCGGATGCGCGGCGACGGGGCCGAGGCCGAACGTCGCCTCCCCTTCCGTACAGGGCGGACGGACGATCGACAGCAACTCCGCGTTCAGCTCGGCAGCGCGCGTGCCGGCGTCCCGAATCTCGAGCACCTGTTCCCGAACTTCTCCCTCGGGGAGTTCCTTGAGCAGGAGTTCGCTGTAGCCGTTGACCACGGTCAGCAGGTTGTTGAAGTCGTGGGCGATCGCGTTCAGGCGCGCGCGTACCTGCGGGATGCTGCTGTCGGGCGGATCGTTGTGCGGAGCGGAACGCTGAGTGGGCATGCGTGACGAGTCCGGGGCAAGAGTCGATCAAATTACCCCGAAGAGTGGCGCACCGCAAGGTCAAAAACCGCGGCGCGCGGATGTCTTGACAACATGTGTCATAACATGTATTATCGGGGTGTGAGCGATTTGCGGACTGAATTGAAGCAGCGGCGGCCGTTTCGCAGCCTCGAGCACGAGGCCCACCTGAGCATCCAGCGGACGGCTGCAGAGCTCGAACACGAGTTCGAGACGGCGATGAAGCCCTACGGCGTCACGGCCACGCAGTACAACGTGCTCCGGATCCTGCGCGGGGCCGAGCCGCACGGGCTGTGCCGGAACGAGATTGGCAGCCGGATGCTCCGGAGGGTTCCGGACGTGACTCGGCTCCTCGACAGGCTCGAGGAGAGCCGGCTGATCTTCCGGCAGCGCGGCGGTGAAGACCGCCGCTACGTCACCACGAAGATCACCGCGGCGGGGCTCAAGCTGCTGGGCACGCTGGACCCCGTGGTCGACGCGCTTCACGCCGCGCGGATGGGAAGCCTGGGCGAAGCCCGGCTGCGCGCGCTGATCGAGACCCTCGGCCGGGTTCGCGACGGGGGCTGAACCGCCCCTTTTTTTACCCGTTTGCGTGTGATGACACACAAGGAGATCACCCCATGACGACAGCCACCCTGATTCGCACGTTCAGCATCGACAAGGCCCACTCGGAAGCCGTGTTCCAGGTCAGGCACCTGCTGACGAAGGTTCGCGGCCGCTTCACCGACTTCGGGGGCACGGTCAAGATGTCCCCGGAGGCTCCGGAAGAATCTTCCGTCGAGGTGGAAATCCAGGCGAAGAGCATCGACACCAGCCAGCCCGACCGTGACACGCACCTGCGCTCCGCGGACTTCTTCGACGTCGACAAATTCCCGACGCTCACGTTCAAGAGCACCAGGGTCGAGGCGAAGGGCGGCGATTCGTTCCAGGTCACGGGCGACCTGACGATTCACGGCGTAACCAGGAGCGCCCTCGTGCCGGTCACGTTCCTCGGGACCGCGAAGGACCCGTGGGGCAACGAACGCGCGGGCTTCGAGGCCGAGTTGACCGTCAACCGCAAGGATTTCGGGCTGACATGGAACGCGGCGCTCGAGACAGGCGGGTTCCTGGTCGGCGACGACGTGAAGATCAGCGTGTCGGTCCAGGCGGTGGCCCAGTAAGGCGGGGGCCGGTGTGTTCCGGGGGTAGAATGGCAGGAGAGGCCTTCACTCTTCCACAGGAGGTTCGAGCGATGTTCAGACGCTCCATGGCCCTGCTCGCCGTCTTTGCCCTTGCCGGGCTGGTGGTCCTGTCGGCCGCGCCGCAGGACAAACCGGCGGCTGCCCCGCAGGTGAAGCCGCCGGCCAGCCCGCCGGCGGAAGCCAGCGTGACGATCGCCGGCAAGGCGATCACCATCAGGTACAGCGCGCCCTCCGTCCGCGGCCGCCAGGTCTTCGGAGAAGGCGGGTTGATCAGCAAGGACCGGACGTGGCCGGTCTGGCGCCTGGGGGCCAACGCCGCCACCGCGCTTCACACCGACGCCGACCTGCAGATCAAGGGGCTCGCGGTCGCGAAGGGCGACTACACGTTGTTCGCGCAGATCAACGAGGAGCCGTGGCAGTTGATCGTCAGCAAGCAGACGGGCCAGTGGGGCCTCGCCTACACCAAGGAACAGGACCTCGGCCGCGTGGCGATGGACATGACCAAGCCGCCCGCCCCGGTCGAAGTCTTCAAGATCACCCTGACGGCCACCGGCCCGAACTCCGGGAAGATGGAGTTCGCGTGGGAGAACAAGGTGGCATCGGTGCCGTTCACGGTGAAGTGAGGCGCGCCCGCTGCCGGATGCAGGGCGGGCCTCGCCCGCCTTGCACCCTTCCGCACCGCGTTGCCCGCGGATCCTCCACCCTGTCACCCTTGGCCGCCAGTGGCGTGTGGTATAGTGGGCCGGCCCTTTTGGCCCTCGAATACCCCGCCGGGTGGTCTCGGTTCACATCGTGTCATTTGTCCGACTCTTCCAAACGCTGTTCCTCGGCCCACGCGTCACCGAACCGGCCGCCAGCGCAGCCGTTCGCGGCGCCGACCTCTCGGACGTCGACGCGGCCGGCGCCGAAGTGCGCCGGGTCCTCGCCGACCTGTACGGCGGCCGGTCCCTTCGCATCCGCGCGGTGGATGCCGGTTCGACGAACGCCGAGGAACTGGAGCTGCTGGCGCTGGGAAACGCGTACTACGACATCGAGCGCTTCGGCCTCAGCTTCGTTGCGTCGCCGCGCCACGCCGACCTGCTGATGGTGACGGGCCCGGTCGTCCGCAATCTCGAACGGGCCCTGCGCACGACTTACGAGGCGGCGCCGCAGCCGTGCCTGGTCGCCGCCGTGGGCGACGGCGCCTGCACCGGCGGCCTCTGGCGCGGGTCGTACGCCGTCGTGGGCGCGGTGGAAGACGTCATCCCGGTCCACATCCGGATTCCCGGCGATCCCCCGGCGCCGGCGGAAATCCTCGCGGGGCTGGCCCGCGGCCTGCGGAGCGCGCGATGACGCCGGCCAGCCTCGGCGCCGGTGCGCTGGTCATCGCCCCGGTGCTCTCGTTCGCGGCGGCGCTCGCCGGGCTGCGCGCGGGATCTCCGCTCGCGCGCCGCCTGCACCACTCCGCGATGATCGCCAGCGCGGCCATCGGGCTGGCGGGCGCCGGCGTGTTCCTGGTCTGGCAGGTGCCGCGCGTGTCCTTTGGCGCCTCCCCGGTGCTCTTCCACGCGCCGATCGTCGTCGATTGGCTCGCGGCCTTCTTCCTCCTGATCGTTCACGCCGTCGCGCTGATGGCCTCGTGGTTCGCCGCGAGGTACACGGAGGACGAGTCCGCCCGCTACCGGTTGAGCGCGGTGCTGCCGCTCACCGCCGTGTTCGTGCTCAGCATGCAGGCGGTGATCCTGTCGTCGGGCCTCGCCAGCTTCGTGCTGTTCTGGGAAGCGATGTCGCTCTCGGCCTTCGTCCTCGTGATGGCGGACGGGGAGGACGAATCGCGGCAGGCGGCGCTGCTCTACCTGGCCATCGCGCAGTTCGGCGCGGGCGCCCTGATTGTGGGCTGCGGAATCCTCGGCGAAGGATTGCTGTTCGCGACCTTCGACACGCTGGCCGCAACGGTCGGCCTGCTGTCGCCGGGGGCGTCTGCCGCGGCCGCCGCGCTCGTCATCTTCGCGTTTGCGTCGAAGGCGGGCCTCGCCCCGTTCCACGCCTGGCTGCCCGAGGCGCATCCCCGTGCCCCGAGCCACGTCTCGGCGCTGATGTCCGGCGCGATGTTGAAGGTGGCGCTCTACGGCCTGATCCGGTTCACGGCGGTCTGCTGGCCGGCACTGCCGCCGGCGTGGGGGATTGGCCTGCTGGTGCTCGGCCTCGCCGGCGCGGCGGTCGCGGTGATCTACGCGAACATCGCCCGCGAGATCAAGCGCATCCTGGCGTGGAGCAGCGTCGAGAACATCGGCCTGGCCTTCGTGATGTTCGGATTCCGACTGGTGCTGGTCGCCGAAGGCTGGCCGGTCCTGGCGGACGCGGTGATGGCGGCGCTCTTCCTGCACCTGCTCGCGCACGCGCTGTTCAAAGGCGGGCTCTTCCTGACGGCTGGCGCCGTCATGCACGGCGCACACACGGGGAAGATTGAAGCGCTCGGGGGGCTGGCCAACCGGATGCCGCGGCTGTCGGCGGCCGCGCTGGCGCTGTGCCTCGCGGCATCGGCGCTGCCGCCCTTCGGGTCGTTCGCGGCGGAGTGGATGCTGGTGCAGGCGCTCCTGGCGTCGCTCGCCACCCGCCGCGCCGACGTCGTCGTCACGGCAGTCGCCGTCCTGGTCGGGCTCGCGTTCGTCGCGGGCCTGGCGGTCTTCGCGATGGTGCGACTGTTCGCGTTCGTCTTTCTCGCCGAACCGCGTTCGGCGTCGGCGCGCGAGGCGGTCGAGCCGTCCGTCAGCCTCCGGCGTCCGGTCATTGCCCTTGCCGTTGCCGTGTTCGCGCTCGGCTTGCTGGTCCCGTGGATCCAGCCGATCTTCCCGGCACCGTTCGACATTCTCGGCCGCACCCCCGCCGGCGGCTGGTCTGCGTCCGGCGGGCAGGGGTTCGGGGCGATGCCGGCGCTCGTTCTGGCGATCGCGGCCGGGCTCGGCGGGGCCTGGCTCCTGCCGCGGGCGCTCGGCTCCCGCCGCGGGGTCCGGCGCTACCACACGTGGGACTGCGGCCAGCCGATCGACTCCTCGATGGATACACCGCGACCGGCTTCTCGGCGCCGGTCCGCTTCTTCCTGCGGGACATCGTCCGGGCCGAGAAGCACCTCGTCTTCCGCCCGCTGGTCGAGTCCAATCCGTGGATCCGCGAAGGCCGCATGGAGTTCCGGAAAGCCGGAGGCATCCTCGCGCAGCTCTATTTCCCGATCGCGCAGTTGATCGAGGCGGTCGGCGACCGATTGCGGCACCTGCAGAACGGTGTCATCCAGTTCTACATCGCCCTGATTCTCGCCACGCTGCTGGTGACCTTGTGGGTGGCCCTGTGATGCCCGCCCTGCTGACGCTGGTGCAGTTCGTGACGGTGGTCGCGCTCGCCCCGCTGGCGATGGGGCTCGTGCGCAAGACCAAGGCGCTGCTGCAGGGACGCCAGGGGCCGCCGCTGCTCCTCCCCTACTGGACCGTGCTGACGCTCCTGCGAAAGGAGACGGTGCTCTCGGCCAGCACCTCCTGGGTGTTCCGCGCAGCCCCGACCGTCGTCCTCGCCACGTCGCTGATCTCGGCGGCGATCCTTCCGCTCACCGCGCGCGGCGCCGCCGCGGCACCGCTCTCGCACATGATGATGGTCGCCGGCATCTGGATGCTCGGCGCGGTCTTCCTCGTGCTGGCGGGCGTCGATTCGGCGAGCACCTTCGGCGGCATGGGCGCCAGCCGGGAGATGACGATTTCGGCGTTTCTCGAACCGGCGCTGGTCGTCACCTTGGCCGCGTTCGCCGTCGCCTCGGGCTCCCCGACGATCGACGGCATGCTGCGCGTCGCCGGGACGGGCCTGGCCGCGCGTCCCTGGCTGCTGCCCGGCGTCGCCGCGCTCGGCCTCGTCGCGCTCGGCGAGAACGCCCGCTACCCGGTCGACAACCCCGCCACCCACCTCGAGCTGACGATGGTGCACGAGGCGATGGTGCTGGAGTACTCGGGCCCGATGCTGGCGATGATGGAACTGGCGGCGATGATCAAGCTGGCCGCCTTCGCGCTGTTGCTGGCCAACTTCGTCGTCCCGGCCGGGTTGGCCACGCCGGGGAGCGGCGTGCTGGCAGTGTTGTTGTCGCCGGCCTGGGCGCTGCTGAAGCTGGCCGTCGTCATGGCGCTGCTCGGCGTCCTGGAGTCGAGCATCGCGAAACTGCGGTTCTACGGCCTCCCCGAGTACTTCTTCGGTTCGCTGTTCCTCGGTCTGACGAGCCTCGCGCTCGGGCTGCTGGCGGTATGGCTATGACCCCGTCCGACGTGGTGTCACTCGAGGGCGTCTTCGCGGGGGGAATCCTGCTCGCGGCGTTCTTTTCAATGGGACGGAAGCGGCTGCCAACCGTCCTTCGCCACTACTCGATCTCGTCCGCCTGCCTGGCCGGGCTGATCGTGACCCACGCGGTGCGGTCGGGGCACATCATGGAGTACGCCGGTGCAGTCCTCACCATCCTCGTCAAGGTCGTGATCATCCCGCTGGCGGTCGCGACCACGGCACGCCAATCCGGAGAGTCGTTCAGGTTGAAGACGATTACGCGGCCCGTGGCCTCCTACGCGCTCTCTGCGGCCGCGGTGGGGGGCGCCTACCTGATGGCCCGGCGGCTGCCGCTCGGCATCGGCGCCACGTCGCCCGCGGGACACGTCGTGCCGCTGTGGGGCCTGGTGTTCGTCGCGCTCGCGCTGATCTTCCTGGGCTTCCTGATGCTGATCGTGCGCCGCGACCTGTTCTCGCAGATCATCGGCTTCCTGACGGTGGAAAACGGGATCTCCGCGTTTGCGGTGGTGGCCCTCGGCGGCGTGCCGTTCCTGATGGAGATGGGGATCTTCGCGGTGATCGGCACCGGCGTGTTGCTGATGGCATTCCTGAGCCAGCAGGTGCACAGCCTCTACCGGACGCACGACACCGCCACGTTGAGCGACCTGATCGACTGACATGCTGCTGTTCGTTTTCCTCATCGTCCCGCTGGCTGCCTCGCTGGCCTCCCTCGCCGCGCGCGACACGCGTTCGCTCGGCCGGTGGGCGGTGGTGGCGAGCGCCCTGTCCGCGGCGGGCGCCGCGGCCCTCGCGGGACAGGTGTTCGCCGGCGGCCCGGTCTGGGTGGGCGGCTACTGGATGATCGACCGCCTGGCCGCGCTGATGATCGGGCTGATCCACGTGGTGTGGATCGGGGCGGCGGTGGCGAGCACGCGGTACATCGGCGAAGAGCACAGGGTGGGCCTGCTGGCCTTCTACAAGGTCCGGGCCTACTACGCGCTGCTGCCCGCGTTCGTGCTGGCCATGCTCGTGACGGTGACGACGAACCACCTGGGAGTGCTCTGGATCGCGCTCGAGGCCACGACGCTGAGCACCACGCCCCTGGTGGCGCTCTACAAGAAGGACGGCGCCATCGAGGCGGCCTGGAAGTACCTGCTGCTCTGCTCGATCGGCATCAGCGTCAGCCTGCTCGGCCTGCTGCTGCTCGCGTTCGCGGGCGTGGGCGCGGGGCTGCCCGTCGACCGCGCGCTGTCGCTCCACGACTTGCGCACCGTGGCCACCCGGCTCGACCCCCAGGTCGTACGCTGGGCGTTCGTCTTCCTGTTCGTCGGCATCGGCGCCAAGGTGGGATTCGTCCCGATGCACCCGTGGCTGCCCGACGCGCACAGCCGCACGCCGTCGCCCATCTCGGCGGCGCTCTCGGGGGTGCTGCTGAACGTCGCGCTCTACGCGCTGGTCCGCTCGCGGGCGCTCGTGGACCTCGCCCTCGGCCAGGAGCGCTGGACCTCGGGGTTCTTCCTCGCGTTCGGGCTGATCTCCGTGCTCTTCGCCGCGTTCGTGCTGCTGCACCAGCAGAACTACAAGCGCCTGCTCGCGTATTCGAGCGTGGAGCACATGGGCTTGATGTCGATCGGGCTCGCCATGGGCCCGGCCGGGGCGGCGGCCGCCGTCATGCACATGGTCGGGCACACGCTGGCGAAGAGCAGCCTCTTCTTCACCGCGGGCGAAGTGCTGCTCCGCACCCATACCACCAAGATCGCCAACATCCGCGGCCTGTGGCACACCTCGCCGCGCACGTCGCTCGCCTTCCTCGTGGCGTTCCTGGCGCTGTTCGGGATGCCGACCTCGGCGATCTTCGCCAGCGAGCTCACGATGCTCATGGCGGCGGCGCACCGCAGCCCCGGGGCGGCGGTGGCCGTGATCGCGGCGCTCGCGATCGTGACGGTCGGCGTCCTGCACCAGGTGTTCGGGATGCTGTTCGGGCCCGCAGACGGCGGAGCCCGCGCCCCCGAGCGGGCCGAATCCTGGGAGGCGACGCACACCGTGGTCGCGGTGGAACTGACGCTGCTGTTCGCGGCCGGCGTCTTCTTCGTGACGACGCCGGGATACGAGTGGGCCGCCAGCATCGCCGCAGTCTTCACGGTGCACCGATGAACACGGATCAACTCCTCAGAGCCGTCGCGAGCGGCAGCCAGGACGTGCAGACGTCGGCCGAGGGCCACCTCGTCGCGCGCGTCCAGCGGGACGACTTCCCCGTCCTCGCGGCGAGCCTCCACCACGAGTGGGGCCTGCCCCTCGACCTGCTCTTCGGGACCGACGATCGGGCGCAGGGCGCCGGCTTCGGCGTCCACGCCGTGTTCGCGGTGGACCACGCGCACCATTTCCTGGAAGTGACGGCCGACCTTCCCGCCGAGGCGCCGGCCTACGAATCGGTCACCCGCCGGGTGATGGCGGCGCACTGGTACGAGCGTTACACGCAGGACATGTTCGGCATCCGGGCGGAGGGACACCCCGACGCCCGGCGCCTCGTGCACCACGAGAACGTGCCCGCGGGGACGCATCCCCTCCGCAAGGACTTCCGCTGGGACACCAGGCTCGAGCACGCCAACGAGCCGTACCCGATGGGCCGCGTCGAGGGCGAGGGCATCTTCCAGATTCCCGTGGGGCCCATTCACGCGGGAATCATCGAGCCGGGGCACTTCCGCTTCCACGTCGCGGGCGAGCGGATCATCACGCTCGAGGGCAAGCTGTTCTTCACCCACAAGGGGGTGGAGAAGCTGCTGGAGTGCAGTTCGATCTCCGACGCGCTGCCGATCGTCGAGCGGGTCTCGGGCGACTCTGCCGCGTCGCACGCGCTCGCGTTCTGCCAGGCGGTGGAAAGCCTGGCGCGCTGCGAGGTGCCCGGCCCGGCGCGCGCCCTGCGGGTCCTCGTCGTCGAACTCGAACGCTTCACGATGCACCTGCACGATGTCGCCAACATCTGCGGCATGGGCACCGGCTACACGGTGATGGCGGCCAACGGCTTCCGAATTGTCGAGCGGCTTCGCCGCCTCTCGGCGCGCCTGGTGGGGAACAGGTTCTTCCGCGGCCTCGTCGTTCCGGGCGGCGTCGCGGCACCTCTCACCGGCGAGCAATTGGCAGACGCGATCGACACCGTGGACGAGGCCTGGCGTGAAGCGTCCGCGCTCATCCGGCTCGCGCTCGATTCGGACACGCTGCGCGACCGCCTCGAGACGACCGGCGTGCTGACGAGAGAGGCGGCGTGGGCCTACGGCGCGAAGGGCATCGCCGCGCGCGCCTCGGGAATCGACCGCGATTCACGCAGGACCCATCCACATGCCGCGTACGGCCAGCTGTCGGCCGCCGGCCGGACGCGCACCGAGGGCGACGTGTTTGCGCGGGTGATGCTGCGCGTGGACGAAATGTCGGACGCGCGCGACTTAATCCGCGGCGCGGCCGCCCTCTGCCGCAACGACGCGGGCGCGGGGGAGAGCCGGGTTGCCTGCGAGCCGGTGGAAGGCGCCGCGCTGGGCTGGGCGGAAGGCTGGCGGGGGCAGATCCTGGACTGGGTGCGCATCCGGGATGGCGTGATCGACCGCGCGGTCATTCGCGACCCGTCGTTCTGCAACTGGCCGCTCTTCGGGGAGCTCGGCCCCGGCAACATCGTCCCCGACTTCCCGCTGTGCAACAAGTCGCTGGACTTGTCGTATTCGGGAACCGACCTCTGAGCGCCCCGCGCGGCGGAAACGGCCGGGCGTCAGCTCAGGAGCGCGCCCTGGTCGTGAAGTACGCCACCAGGGCGGCAAGCCCGCCGGCCACGACGACGGCCTTCATCACCCGCAGCAGGCTCAGCACCCAGGCGATCCCGATGCCCAGCGCCGCCCACTGCACCCACCAGTGACCGGGCGACGTCATCAGGTTGATGAAGAAGAGCATCACGAGGACGAGCGGGCCGACGAACAAAAACCGAAACGCCTTCAGAGTGCTGCGCATTGACCCTCCTCCCGGAATCTACGAAAAGCTGAACCGGAATGTTGCATGCTAACCTACGGTTCGTGCACATCCCCGACGGCTACCTGAGCCCATCCACGTGCGCGGCCCTGTACGCCGGCGCCGCCCCATTCTGGTGGGTGGCTCTCCGCCGGCTCAAGCGGACGCTGCACACGCGGCTGGTGCCCCGCCTCTCGCTGTTTGCCGCCTTCTCGTTCGTGGTCATGATGTTCAACATCCCGCTGCCCGGGGGGACGACCGGGCACGCGACCGGCGTGGCGCTCTCGGCGATCGTGCTCGGCCCGGCGGCGTCGATCCTCGCCATCTCGACGGCGCTGGCCATCCAGGCCTTCTTCTTCGGGGACGGAGGCATCACGGCGCTGGGGGCCAACTGTTTCAATATCGCCGTCGTCGGCTCCCTTGCGGCCTTTGCCGCCTACCGCCTGATCGCCGGGCGGTCCCCGCTCGACTCGTCGCGGCGCATGGTGGCGGCGGGGCTTGCCGGGTATGTCGGCATCAACGCGGCCGCGCTCGTGACGGCCATCGAGTTCGGCATCCAGCCGATGTTCTTCCGGGACGCGTCCGGCGCCCCGCTCTACTGCCCGTACCCGCTCGGCATCGCGGTGCCGGCGATGATGCTGGGCCACCTGACGATTGCGGGCGTCGCCGAACTGGCGCTCACGGGCGGCGTCGTCGCCTTCCTCCAGAGAACCGACACGTCGATGCTGGCCGGTACCGCGGGCGGCAACGTTCAGGGATCGCCTTCGGGCCAAACGGTGTCGCCTGGCTTGCGCCCCCTCTGGGCGATGCTCGGGGTCCTGCTCGTGCTCACTCCGCTCGGGTTGCTGGCGGCCGGAACGGCCTGGGGGGAATGGGGCGCGGCCGACTTCGCCGACCCCGCAGCGCGGCAGGCGATCCAGGCAGCCTCGCGGGGACAGGCGCCGCCCCCGGTCGCCCCGCAGGGGATCGCGCGCCTTTCGTCGGCGTGGACCGCGCCGCTGCCCGACTACGCCCCGCCGTTTCTGCGCAGCGCGGCCGTCGGCTACCTGCTCTCGGCGATGTTCGGCACGGGCATGGTGATCCTCGCCGTCGCCGGGATGGCCGCCATCCTCCGCGTGCGCCAGCGGAAGGCCGACGACACGGTGGGCGTGTGACGGCGCTCGCCGGCTCGCGCCGCGGCTTCATCGAGCGGAGCATCGACGGACTCCTGCACGCGATGGAGCGGGCGTCCGCCGCTGACGTGCACGCGTCATCGAACGGGTGGCTGCAGCGGCTCGACCCCAGGGTGAAGCTTGCGGGATTCGGCGGCCTGATTGCGGCGGTTGCCCTCGCCCACCGCATGCACGCCCTCGCCGCGTTGCTGGCAGCGGGGCTGGTCCTCACCCTCTCGTCGCGGCTGCCCGTGCGGGCGATATTCTCCAGCGTCTGGCTGGCGACGCTCGGCTTCGCTGGAGCCTTGGCGCTGCCCGCTCTCGTGCTGACGCCGGGAGAAACGGTGGCGACGGTGCCGCTGGCGGGCTGGCCGGTCACCGCCCAGGGGGTGACGACGGCCGGATACCTGCTGCTGCGCACGGCCGCCACCACGACCTTCGCGTTCCTGCTGGTCTTCAGCACGCGGTGGACGCACGTCTTGAAGGCGCTCCGGGCGTTTCGCGTGCCGGTGGTGGTGGTCGTGGTGCTCGGGATGACGTACCGTTACATCCTGCTGCTGCTCGAGGCCGCGCACGACATGCTCGTCGCGCGGCGCAGCCGGTCAGTCGGCCGCCTCGCCGGCGGCGACCGCCGCCGGCTGCTCGCCCAGAGCACAGGCGTGCTGCTGGCCAAGAGCCTCCACGTGAGCGGCGAGGTCTTCCTCGCGATGCTGGCGCGAGGCTATCGCGGCGAGGTGTTCGTGCTCGATGACTTCCGGATGCGGCGGCCCGACTGGCTGGCGCTGGCAACGTTCGCGGTTGCGGTTTCGACCGCCGTCTGGGCCGGCCGATGAACCTCTTCGACGTCGATGCGATCACCTACCGGTTCAACCGGGTCGTCGCGCTCGACGGCCTCTCGCTGTCGATCCCGGCCGGCACCCGCATCGGGCTGCTCGGCGCCAACGGCTCCGGGAAATCGACCCTGCTCCGCATTCTCGACGGCCTCTACTTCCCGGAAGCTGGCAGTCTCCGGTTCCTCGGCGAGCCGCTGACCGAAGCGCGGTTTGCGAGCGACGACTTCGCGTACGGCTTCCGCCGCCGGGTCGGGATGCTGTTCCAGAACCCGGACGTGCAGTTGTTCAATGCGACGGTGTTCGACGAGGTGGCGTTCGGCCCGCTGCAGCTGCGGTGGCCGGCGAACGACATCCGAAGCCGGGTCATGGAAGTTCTCGAGCGGCTGCGCATCCCGCATCTCAAGGACCGCGTCCCCCAGCGCCTTTCGGGCGGCGAGAAGAAACGGGTCGCGCTGGCGAGCGTGCTGGTGATGGACCCGGAGGTGCTGCTGCTCGACGAGCCGACCGACGCGCTCGATCCCCGCAGCCAGAGCCAGTTGATCGACCTGCTGATGGGATGGGCCGACGGCTCGAAGTCGGTGATTACCGCCACCCACCACCTGGGGATCCTCGAGGAGATCGCCGACCGGTGCTTCGTCCTCGACCGCGGGCGCCTGGTCGCCGATCGCAGTGCCGCGGAGATCCTGGCCGACCAGGAACTGCTCGACCGGACGAACCTGATCCACGCGCACCGTCACAAGCACGGCTCTTCGCTGCACACCCACCCGCACATCCACGGGCTCTGACGCCGATCGGCTTGCGGCGTGCGACTTGCGGCTATCGGCCGGGGCTATCCGTCACGAGTGCCGGTTGTCCTGTCTCTTGCATTCTGCATTCTGCACTCTGCATTCTTCATTCTTCAGTAAACCATGTCCCCCGTCAGGAACGCCCTGGTGCGCGGGTCGGCCGGGTGGTCCAGCAACTGGGCGGTGGGGCCGATCTCCACGATCTGGCCATCCAGGAGCAGTGCCGCCCGGTGGGCCAGGCGGCGGGCCTGGAAGATCTGGTGCGTCGCGAGCACCATCGTCACTCCCCGGGCCTGCCGGGCGCGAATGAGGTCCTCCACGAGCCGCACGTTGCGCGGATCGAGGTTCGCGGTCGGTTCGTCGAGCAGCAGCACCTCGGGGCCGAAGGCGACCGCGCGGCCGAAGGCCACCCGCTGGATCTCGCCGCCGGAGAGCGTGCGGGCCGGCGCCTGGGCGACCCGTTCGAGGCCCAGGGCTCTCAGCAGGTCGTCGACCTCCCCTGGCCGCACCGCCATGCCGCGAACGCGCAGTCCGTAGGCGAGGTTGGCGCGGACGGATTGGTTGAGCACGAGCGGGCGCTGGAACACGGTCGTCACCCGCCGCCTTGCCTCGAGCGGGGGCTGGCTCGCGATCGCGCGGCCGTCGAACCACAGCGTCCCCGACGTTGGCAGCTCGATGAAATTGAGGAGGCGGAGCAGCGTGCTCTTGCCGCAGCCGCTCGGCCCGATGACGGCCAGCGTCTCTCCCTGGCGGACCTCGAGGCGGTCGATGTCGAGAACGACGCGGCTGCCGTAGCAGTGGCGGACCGACTCGAGACGATAGATCGCATCTGCGCCCGTCATCGATCGCGCATCCGGCCTTGCAGGCGGATGAGGATGGCGTTGGCGCCGAAGGCCAGGGCGATCAAGGTCACGCCGAGCGCCATCGCCATCGCGAACTCGCCCTGGCGCGTGTAGAGCACGATCGCCGTGGTCAGGACGCGCGTCTGCCCTTCGATGTTTCCTCCAACCAGCATCACCGCGCCAACTTCGGAGATGATGCCGCCGAACGCCGCGACGATCGCTGCGGTCACCCCGACCCGCGCTTCCTGGAGGACCGCCCAGACGACCTGCCCGCGCGAGGCGCCGAGCGCGAACACCTGCTGGCGCACCGACTGGTCCACTCCCGCCACCGCGCTCATCGTCAGGCCGGCCACCAGCGGAAACGCGATCACGGCTTGCGCCACGATCATCGCCGCCGGCGTGAACAGCCAGCCGAACGCGCCGAGCGGCCCGCTGCGAGAGGTCAGCATGTACACGAAGAGGCCCACGACGACCGGCGGCAGTCCCATCCCGGTATAGAGCACGAGGGTGATGACGCGAAGGCCGCGGAAGCGGACGAGGCCGAGCAGCGCGCCGATCGGCACGCCGGCGAACGTCGCGAGCACGAGCGCCGCGCCCGTGACGCGAAGCGTCAGCGCGACGATCTGCAGCAGTTCCGGGCGTTGAAATTCGGTCAGGAGTTCGGACACGGGACGAGGACCCTACCGCCGCGCCTTCCAGGCGTCGGAGTCTGGATAGTACAGCGGCTGGCCGAACTTCTTCACGCCGAATTCCCCGATGATCCGCTGGGTGTCGACCGAAACCAGCCACTGCACGAACTTCTGCGCGGCGGCGACGTTGACGCCAGGGTGGGTGTCCGGATTGACGGCCATCACGCCGTAGCGGTTGCGGAGCGTCGGGTCGGGGTTCTCGGCGACCGAACGGCCGCCGAACAGGAGCGCGAGGTTCGACAGCTTGCCGCGCATCGACAGCCAGGTGCCGCGGTCCGACAGCGTATAGGCGCCCTGTTCGTTCGCCACCACCAGGGTCTCCCCCATCCCCTGCCCGACCGAGCGGTACCACGTGCCGCCGGCCGGCTTCGCTCCCGCCTGCTCCCACAACCCGAGTTCGGCGGCGTGCGTGCCCGACTTGTCGCCGCGGCTGGTGAACGGCGCCTTGGCGGCCGCAATTGCCCGGAATGCGTCGACCGCCGTCTTCAGGGCCGCGATCCTGGCCGGATCCGCCGTCGGGCCAACCACGACGAAGTCGTTGTACATCACGTCGAGGCGCTCGCGGGCGTGGCGCTGGGAGAGGAACTCCATCTCGGCCTTGTAGGAGTGCACGAGCACCACGTCTGCGTCCCCACGGCGCCCGAGTTCCAGCGCCTGGCCGGTCCCCACCGCCACGACGTCCACCCGGCACCCGCACACCTTCTCGAACGCGGGGAGGATCGCACCGAGCAGCCCGGTGTCCGCCGTGCTCGTCGTCGTCGCAAGCCGCAGGACCTTCGGGTCGGCAGCCGATCCGAGTCCCCCGCCCGCGCCGAGCATGATGACCGCCAGGCACACCGCCGCGCACGTTCGATGAACAGTCGCCATGAGCGTTATTACCGCCCGTCGGGCACGAGCTTGTCAAATTGGCTGCAGGCGGGCGCCCGTCGCGCCCGCGGTGCGGCGCCGCGACCTGCGCCAGGGCTGTTCAGGCTCGCCGGCGGGAGAAGACGAGTCCGAGAGCCGCGGCGACGGCGGCGCCGGCGGCAAAGCGGCGGACGCGCGCCTCCGTCGGTGGGCGAACTGGCTGTCCGAGCAGGCCGACTCGGGTCTCGCCTGCTACGTCTACTTCAACAACGACGGCGGCGGCCACGCCCCGCGGGACGCCGCCCGCCTGCGTGCCATGCTGCCGCGGTGAACGCCTCGCCGGCTTCACGCGTGCAAAATGCATCAACTTGGCATAAGGTTGGACGATTCGAGGAGATCTGGATGACGTCTGCCGAAGAACCCGTCGTCCTCTGGTGCCTGCGCGGCCACGGCCGGGACGTGCGGTGCGTTCAACAGAGGACGCGCATCGGCCTCGAGCTCCGCGTCCTCTGGGGGGACGAGCTGTTCCTGACCGAGACGTTCCACGAGCCGGAGCGGCTGGTGACCCGGGCCGAGGAGTTCCGTGCGACGCTCGAAGGGCGAGGGTGGACGCGGCTCGAGCAGGACGAAGCGCCGCCGCCGCCCGGACCCGGCTGGATGCCCGAGCCTGCGGGACCGGATGCTGCCCCGCCGCCAGGGCCGGACACTGCTCCGGACAGCGGCAGCCGACGCCGGAGAGTTCTCATCGTGGACGACGAGAACACCGTCCGATCGTTCTTGAAGGCCTACCTGGAAGACGCGGACTACGAAGTGTGCGAGGCGGGCGACGTCGACAGCGCGCTCACCGCCCTCGACCACGGCCCGGTGGACGCCGTGGTGCTGGACGTGCGTATGCCGGACCCGATGGGATGGGGGCGCACCGGCCTCGAGGTGCTCGCCTTCATCCGGCTGCACGCCGCGTTCGGCTCGCTCCCCGTGATGATCCTGACGGGCCACCCGCTCGACCCCGAGGAACACGAACTGCTGCGGCGCCACCGCGCGCACCTGTTCCTCAAGCCGGACGGCTACCGGATGCTGCTCCAGCGGCTCGAGCAGCTGATCGGGCACTGACGCGTGCCCGGGCGGCCCGTCTTGCCGCGAGGCGCGGTGCGCCTTTCGAGCCGCCTTCGTCGTGAGTCCTGATTCGGGTACCGTGCGTCGACACTACTGCTCGCCCCTAGAGGAATCCATGAACGACCGTCGCGACTTCCTGAAGAACGGCAGCCTCCTCGCGGCGGCGGCGCTGGCGCCGCCGCTGCCCGTCGGCGCGCAGGCGCAGGCGCCCAGGCGCCCACGCGCGGCCGCCGCGCGCATGAAGCTCTCGTACAAGCCGTACACCCTGGCGCTCAAGCACGTGTTCACCATCGCAACCTCCTCGCGGACGACGACGCCTTGCGTGCTCACCCAGGTGGAGTACGACGGGGTCATCGGGTACGGCGAGGCATCGATGCCGCCGTATCTTGGCGAAACGCAGGACAGCTGCCAGGCGTTCCTCGCGAAGGTCGATCTCGCCAGGTATCCGAACCCGTTCGAACTCGAGACGATCCTCGCCGACGTCGACGCCATTGCCCCCGGCAACCCGGCGGCCAAAGCCTCGGTGGACATCGCGCTGCACGACCTGGTCGGCCGGCTGTTGAACCAGCCGTGGTACAACATCTGGGGCTACGACCCGGCCAAGACTCCCTTCACCAGCTTCACGATCGGCATCGACACGCCGGACGTCGTCCGGCAGAAGGTCCGCGAGGCGGCCGAGTACAAGGTGCTGAAGGTGAAACTGGGCCGCGAGAACGACCACGAGATGATCGAGACGATCCGCTCGGTGACCGACAAGCCGCTGACGGCCGACGCGAACCAGGGCTGGAAGGACAAGCAGAAGGCGCTCGACGAGATAACGTGGCTCAAGGACAAGAACGTGGCCTTCGTCGAACAGCCGCTGCCGAAGGAGGCGCCCCTCGCCGACTTCGCCTGGCTGACCGAGCGCAGCCCGCTGCCGATCATGGCCGACGAGATGTGCCAGCGGCTCTCCGACGTCCGGAAGCTCTACGGCGCCGTATCCGGCATCAACATCAAGCTGATGAAGTCCACGGGAATGCGCGAGGCGCACAAGATGCTCGTGCTGGCGCGGTCGCTCGGCATGAAGGTGATGCTCGGCTGCATGACGGAGACCTCGTGCGGCATCTCCGCCGCGTCACACCTTTCCCCGATGGTCGACTGGGCGGACCTCGACGGCGCGCTGCTCATCAGCAACGATCCGTTCACCGGCACGACCGTGGTCGATGGAAAGGTGACGCTGGGCTCGACGCCTGGAATCGGAGTCACCCCGAAGTAGCGGAAAGCGGCAGGGGCCGCGGGCGTTGCCTTCGCCCGCCGCCCCCCCGTCGAGCTCCCCCTCCTCTCCTCCTCCTCCCCCGCCCGTCCGATGGCCCGCTCTGTGCAACCCGTACGACCGGAACAAGCTTGAGCATCTCGGCTATCCAAAGAGGAGAAGAGGAACGTATGAAGAGGACATTCACTGCGTTGTGCGTCGCGGCGGCCGCGTCATGGGTCGTTACGGCCGGGGCGCAGTCCACCACGACAGGTAGCACGTCGCAGAGCCAGAAGTCGGAGAAGGACAAGAGCTCGAAGTCGATGACCTACACCGGGTGCCTCCAGGAAGGCAGCACGCCCGGCACCTACACCCTGACCAACGTCTCGACGATGGCCTCCGGCGGCGCGGCGGGCGCGGCACCGGCACGGCCGGCAGCACGACGAGCGGGACGTCCGGCACGACCGGCGGCTCCACCGCGGGCAGCATGAGCGGCGGGATGGCCATGAGCGCCATGACGTTCGAGCTCGTGCCGTCCAAGGGCGTGGAGCTGAAGAACCACGTCGGGCACCAGGTCCAGGTGACGGGCACGATGGACATGAAGGCCGGCGACAAGAAGTCGTCGGGCACGTCCGGTTCGAGCGCCAGCACGGGCAGCACCGGCAGTTCGGGCACGTCCGGTTCGGGCAGCAGCACCAGCGGGTCGGGGTCGGGAATGTCCGGCCAGAGCTCGCAGGGCAGCATGTCCGGGATGGAGCACCGCCTCCACGTGCGCTCGGTCAAGATGATCGCCGACAGCTGCTCCGGCGGCCGTTAACGATACGGGGTGTAGTGGTTGGTGGGTGTGCGCCGCCAGCCACTACTCTGCTCTGTGCGGTGCCGCTGGCATATGAGAGCTGACCACCTTCAGCAAACGGAACTTCCGCGCTGGCCGCAAACCCGCTCGGAACTCGACGAGTGGGTCGAGAACCACCTCACGCTCCCGCCGAACGACCGCGCCCGGCTCCTCACCGCCATCGACGTGGTTTTCACCCGCCATCAGCGACTCTGGCAGGAGTCGAAGGAAGAAGCCATCCAGGCGCTGTCCTCCGGTTTCACCGAGAAGCTGACGCGCCTGCGCAACGAGCTGTCGGCGAAGGACGCGACCGTCAGCAGCATCGCGCGCTACTTCGAGGACCTCGTCGGCAACCTCACCGAGCGATCGCATCGCGACGCCAAGACGAAGCTGATGAACTTCGACTGGTTCATGCAGCAGCTCGAACGGTTCCTGGAGCTGGAACAGCGCGTCCGCTACTGCGCGGTCGGCCTCTCGGACATCGCGCGCTTCAAGTGGTACAACGACACGCTTGGCCACGCGCTCGGTGACCGGGTATTGGAACACGTCGCGCGTCTGCTTCGAGAACACATCCGATCCGACGACGCGCTGCTGCAGGAGATGAGGGCCGGGCGGCCCGACCTGCATGCGCGGTTCGGCGGCGACGAGTTCTGCTTCCTCATCCCCGACCTGAACAATCGGCGGGAAGCCGAAGTGGTGGCGGAACGGTTCCGCTCGTCCGTCGAGAAGTTCGCTTGGGAAACGGTCGAACCGAACCTGCGCGAGCACCCGGTGCGCGTCGATGTCGGTGTCGTCTGCCTGCAGATGGGGCCGGTGGGCGACCGCCGCTTCGTCGCCCGGCGCGTCGCGCTCCAGATGCTGCAGCACGCCGACCAGTTGATGTACGACTCGAAGGCGGAGGGATCGGTGCGGGTGCGGATGCAGACGGTGCGTATCGAAGGCGGCGAGATCGTGGCGGCGTGACGGCCGCGCTGCTTCCAACCTCGTCGCCTTGTCGATCAAGCCCTGCCGGTGCTAAAATTTGAAGTTCCCTCCGGTGTGGTGGGTATAGCTCAGCGGTAGAGCGCCGGACTGTGGCTCCGGAAGTCGCGGGTTCGAACCCCGTTACCCACCCCAACCTCCGCTTACCAATTCCGCGCGGAATTTGGTCACGCCGTAGCCGCGCAGCGACGGAGGCAAGCCAACCTTCTTTGCTCGCGCCGGGACCCATCTGGCAGCCGGAGGTGCGCGCCCTCAGGCTCGGTGACGCTCTTGCGGCCGCACCTCACCGCGGAGAATTGCGAGCGGCCGGACGCCGGTGCGATAATCCTGCCGCCCCAGCCAGGAGCGGCCATGTCATCACAGCCACCACTTCCGACCGCACGCCGTCGGGCCTTCCTCCAGTTCCTCGCGGCCAGTCCTCTGCTTGGAGCTATCGGCCTCTCGTCCGGATGGTGGCACGCGGCGGTCGCCGCGGGACGCGACCCGATTACCGCCGCCAGGGACGCGCTCGACGTGTTCGACTTCGAGACCGTCGCGCGCAAGAACCTCTTCCCGCGCACCTCGGATACCTGGAGACCGGCACCGACGATGACGGGACGGTACGGGCGAACCGCGAGGGCTTCGAGCGGTATCAGTTGCGGGTCCGGCGGCCGATGGACATTCGGCAAGATTGACACGTCGGCATCCGTGCTTGACACCACGTGGGACACGCCGTGCTGTCCTGTGTCCGGTCGGCAGCCACAGGGCGTTCCACCCGGAGGCGAATCGGCGGTGGCCCGCGCGGCGAAGACGTCAAGACCCTCTTGGTGCTCGCGACCCGGCCACCGCCTCGGTCGAAGACGTGATCGCCGCGCGCGGCGGGCCCGTGTGGTTCCAACTCTATCAGCGCAACGTCTGGGACCAGACGCGGCAGATGATCAGGCGTGCCGAGGCGGCCGGCTCCCCGTCGCTCGTGTTCACGGTGGACCTGCTTGGCGGCAGCAATCGTGTGACCGGGACGCGCGCCGAGCGGCGGCGACCGAATCGTGCGCCGGCTGCCACCCGAAGGGACGCCAACGACAATAGCCGCAAGCCGATGGTTGCCGACCTGAAGCCGGCGACCCCGCACCGGAGGCTGGTCCGCCGACCTGGGACTTCGTGAAGCGGCTCAAGGACGCCTCGCCGATGAAGCTCGTCCTGAAGGGCATCGTCACGCGCGAAGACGCCGAGATCGCGCTGCAGCACGGGGCGGACGCCGTCTGGGTCTCGAATCACGGCGGGCGCGCCGAGAACAGCCTGCGGTCAGCGATCGACTGCGTCCCCGAGGTCGCGGCGGGCGTCGGAGGGACGCGCGCCCGTGCATCGTCGACAGCGGTTTCCGCCGCGGCACGGACATCTTCAAGGCCCTCGCGCTTGGCGCGAACGCCGGTCGGCATCGGGCGGCCCTATATCTGGGGCCTTGCGTCCTTCGGTCAGGAAGGCGTGGAAGTCGTCTTCTCGATCCTCCGGCGCGAACTGCAGATGGTGATGCGGCAGGCGGGCACGACGGCGCTGGCCCGGATTACCGGCGACCACGTGATCCAGCGCTCGCGCTGATTCAGCCTGTCTCTCCCGGCCTGCATGCCGGTCCACTCGCTCAACGACCTGGCGATCTTCGTCGTCGCGCAGGTGCGGCGGGGAGGGAAGATAGGATCGGGCCGCCCTCCTGCACGTGCACGGCACCGCTGTCTGCGGGGAATTGAACAGGACCGGAGATGCCCATGAACCTCCCCGACAACCCGGAGCACGAGACGACGCGCGCCGTCGGTGCCCCCGTTCGCCGTGCCGGCACGGCAGCGCGTAGACCAGTCGCCGCAGGTTCCTCGAGCAGACCGGCGTATTCGGGATTTGCGGCTGCGGAATGAGCGGCGCCGTTCCCAGCGTCGCCGGGCGACCGCGCGGCTCAGGCACAAGCGGCGCAACCCGAACCGCTCGCGAAGCAGTGGGTCGCCACGCTGCTGCCACTGCTCGCGGCCAGCGACCCAGGTCACGCCCGGTCCGCGATTCGCAGGTGCTTCGAGCCCCACTTTCGCGCCCTGGACCTGGAGCCCACGCTCGACAAGTTCCGAGGCGACGTCAGCGGCTTCGTGCGCCACCTCGAGAAGGAGTGGGGCTGGGTGGTGGACTACTCCCCCGAGACGGGCGTGATTCTCATCGACGAGAACAAGGCAACGTGCGTCTGTCCCGTGGTTCCGAAGGAGAACACGGGCGGTCTCGGCATCCTCTGCTACTGCTCGGAGGGGATTGCCGAGCGCGATGTTCTCGCGCGTCGCCGGCTCCCCCGTCCGGGCGGAGGTCGTTGCGTCGATCCTCCGCGGCGACCGGACCTACAGTACCGGATCGACCTGAAACCGTCAGGAGCGCCCGAGGAAGTCCTTCGGCGACCGCCAAACCGGTCTCGGACGCAGAAGTCCGGCGGTGTTCTATCTGGCAGGAGCCGCCGCGGCCGTGGCCCGAGTCCGGTCGCTGGTGCTCGAGAACGACGGCGGCGCCGGGGACGCTTTCCCGGCCCTCGAGACCGCCTTGGCCGGCACTCTCGACGGTCGCTGCTCGGCGCCCTGCGTCGTTGCCTCGACGACTTCGACTTCGACGGAGCGCTCGCGCGACTGTCGGAGATTGGCAGTGCCCTGGACGCCATGGAGAGGCGCGAATCGTCAAGACTCTAGCGACCTGACATTAGCGGCCTGACTCTTGGGCGAGGAACCGCGGGAGGCACGGATGCGCGACGACATCGAGGTGCGGCCGTCCGGGATTGAAGGACTGGGGGTCGTTCGCGCTCCGGCCCTTCGGGCGGGCGAGCGTATCCGCCGAATCAACGTCGTCCGGGAAATCACGCCCGAGGCGCCGCTCAGGGAAGACCACGGCGAGCGGGCCGATCACTGCAACTATCCGGACGGCAAGGTCGTCCTCTACGGACCGCCCGACCGCGCCGAGATGATCGTGCGATCCGAACGCCTACGAGGCGTTCGACGGCGAAGGCAGCTGGCTGGTTGCGCGGCGCGACATCCCGGCGGGCGCCGAGATCACGTGCGACTACAACATCAACATCGCGAACGGGGAGCAGCTGGCCGTGCCGCTGCGGCGCGCGGCGCTGCCGGGGCATTGTCGTGGGCGATTTCTTCTGCCTGCCGCTGGAATGGCAGCGCGAGTATCGCCCGCTCCTCGCGGAGTGGTTCGTCCGGCAGCACCCCATTGTGTGGCGGCCATCGACGGTCCGCAGCGGGAAGGCTAAGGCTAGCTGCGACAGGCTGGAACCACTCGAGCGCTTCGCGATTGGTGTGGCCGCCGCGGGCGCTACGCCGGGAGCCCCAGCAGTTCGCTGGTTTCCTGGCGGACCCGCCGGGCGAGAGCGGCGTCGCTCGAGAGCGCCTGGCCGAACGACGGGATCATCTGCCGGATTTTGGCCTGCCACGCCGCGGAGGCCAGCCGCTGAGGGAAGCACCGGGCCAGCAGGTCGAGCACGATCGCGACCGACGTCGACGCACCGGGCGATGCGCCGAGCAGGGCGGACAGCGTGCCGTCGGCCGAGGTCACGACATCCGTTCCGAACTGCAGGTAGGTGCCGGTCTTCGGGTCCTTGTGAATCACCTGGACTCGCTGCCCGGCCACTCGAAGCTCCCAGTCTTCCGGCCTGGCCTCCGGGTAGTACTCCCGCAGCGTCTGGAAACGCCGCTCGGACGACTGCAGCACCTCGCGCACGAGGTACTTCACGAGCGGAACGTTGTGCAGGCCGGACATCACCATCGGCACCAGGTTGCCGGGACGGACCGAGTAGGGCAGGTCGAAATACGATCCCTGCTTCAGGAACTTGGTGGAGAAGCCGGCGTACGGCCCGAACAACAGCGTCTTCTGGCCGCTGACGATGCGCGTGTCGAGGTGGGGCACGGACATCGGCGGCGCGCCCACCTGCGCCTTCCCGTAGACTTTCGCGTGATGACGGGCAATCGCGCCGGGGTTCAGGCACACGAGCCACTGCCCGCTGACGGGAAAGCCGCCGTAGCTCCTCCCCTCGGGGATGCCGGAGTTGAGGAGCAGCGGCAACGCGCGGCCGCCCGCGCCGAGGAAGACGAAGCGGGCGCCGACGTGCTGCGTCTCGCCCGTCGGGAGGATCCTTCACGGTCACACGCCAGCCCCCGTCGGGTCTCCGCGTGGAGATCCCGGACCTCGTGCTGCAGGTGCACCCTGACGCCGCCGTCCCGGTCCATCCGGCGGAAGAGGCCGTGCGTCAGCGCCCCGAAATTGACGTCGGTGCCGGCCTTGGCCCGCGTCGCCGCCACCTTCTCGGCCGGGTCGCGGCCGGCCATCACCAGCGGCATCCATTCGGCCAGCTCGACGGGATCCTGCGAGTACTCCATCCCTTCGAACAGCGGGTGGCCGCAGAGCGATTCACACCTCCGCTTGAGAAACGCCACGTCGGCGTCGCCTCGAACGAAGCTGAGGTGCGGCACGGCATTGATGAAGTGGTGCGGCCTCGAGAAGTGGCGCTGCGAGACCAGGTAGGCCCAGAACTGCCGCGAGACCTGGAACAGCTCGTTGATTTTCAGCGCCTTCGAGATGTCTACCGTGCCGTCGGGGCGCTCGGGCGTGTAGTTCAACTCGCAGAAGGCGGCGTGGCCCGTGCCGGCGTTGTTGTAGACGTGGGAACTCTCGAGCGCGAGGTCGTCGAGCCGCTCGAACACCTCGATCGACCAGCCCGGTTCGAGTTCCTTGAGCAGCGCCCCCACGGTGGCGCTCATCACCCCGCCGCCGACCAGGACGGCGTCCACCACTCTCTCGTTCGCCATGCGGTACCCATCCCGTTGCTGCCGGTTCCGGGGGTGGCTTGCCCGCCCCCAGCCCCTCTCAACAGGATACGACGAGTCGTGGCGCGGCCCGAACGATCAGTAGAATTTCCGCGAGATCTGGAATCCCAGGTACCAGTTGGTCCTGCCGCTCGCGGCACCCCTCGCGATGTTGGCCGGGGTGGTCGCAAACGCGTTCGAACAGTTCACCTGGAACACGTGCCCGCCCACCTGCCCTTCGATCCCGAAGGAGATCAACTCGCGGCCTTCGACGTACTTCGCGGTGTTCTGGAAGTCGACGTTGCCGCCCTTGAAACCGGCGAGCCTCGGCGACACTTCGGCCACGAAATACGCCCGCTTGCTCAGGCGCAAGCGACCGCCGATCCCAGGTAGACGGTGTCGTTGGAGTCCACGAGGTCGCCGGCAGCGGGTTGGCTGTTGTTCACCCAGGTCGGAACGAGCGTGAACGACAACCGGTTGCCGAGCGTGGTGGAGACCACCGCGGCCAGCGACGGCGAGTACTTGTCCTGGAAATTGTCGGTGCCTTCGATCGCGGCGTTCGCGCTGACCGAGATCGGCAGGCCGCCCAGCGTCTTGAACAGGTTGTAGGACCCGAACAGGTCAATCGTCTTGTCGTTCGTCCGGTAGATGCCGACCTGCGCGCCGCGCATCGGGGCAAAGCGGAGTTCGAGACCGATCTGGGCCCCGGAGTCGAGTCCGAAGAAGTCGCCCAGCGTCTGGCTGAAGCTCCCCTGGTTCAACGGGCGCGTGAAGCGGTGCGTCACGCGGAACGCCATCTTGTACTTCGGCAGCCGCAGGGTGCTCGGCAGGTTCACCAGGTAGAAATCGGGCTGCATCGGCGTCGGCGACAGGTCGGGGTCGTCCTCGCCGACAGCGGCTTCGGCTGAAGCCGCCGCGGTGGCGGCCGGTGCAGTCGCGCCCGTCGGCCCCTGGGCCTGCGCGGCCGGAATGGCAGCGGCCGGCGGCGGATCGAGGCGGGGGCCACCGCAGCCGGGCGCTGGGTTGAAGGCGGACCGAGGCGGTGGCGATGTCCGGCAACAGCACCGCGCACAGCAGCGTTGCGGCGAGCGACACGAATCGCACTTGTGGGTCTCTCACGTCGAACTCCTGGATGAAGAGTGGTTCCCGCGTTAGTCGTTCTTGGCGCCCAGCTGGATCCAGCGCCGGATGACGAGCATCTGCCCGGACGTCAGGTAAGGCGGGCCGTTGCGAGGCATCCGCCTCCCGGTGATGCTCGCGTCGCCTTCGAGCTTCTTCACCAGGTAACTTCCGTCGGGATTTCCGGGGACGACGCTGACTCGCCCGGCTTCTGCAGCGTCGGCGCGTTGACCAGGGCGTTGTAGGAGAAGCCGGCAAGGAGGTTGAGCCCGCCGGCGGGCGTGCGCCCGACGTTGGTGTGGCAGGCGGTGCATGCCTGGCGCCCGTTTGAATCCGTTGTCTCGAAGATCTCCGTCTGGATGCTCGAGAACGTCGGGGCGAGGTTCGGCGAGGGCCCGGTGATGGTGTCGAGCTTCTCGTCGCAGGCGGCCGACAGGGCCAGGCCGGCCAGCACGAGGGCCGCTGACAGCAGTTGGACACGGAATCGCATGGTCGTCCTTTCGATCGGTTACCGGGAAGTTGCGGCGGCGCCGGGCTCGTTGACGACGAGCAGGGCCTTCATGTCCTGGTGGCCCTTGCCGCAGTACTCGGAGCAGGTGATCGGGAACACGCCGGCCTGGTCGGCGTCGAACTCCAGGACGACGGGCGCCCCGCCGCGCGGCACCTGGACGTCGAGTTTCAGCTTCTTGATGGCGAGGCCGTGGGTGCCGTCGGCCGAACGGATGGTCAGCTTCACGTGGTCGCCGCGGTTGACCTCCACGCGCTCCGGCGTGAACGAGAAGCGCTTCGCCACGACGTCGACAGACACCACGCGGCGCCCGGCCTGTTCCGGCACGACATGGGCGTCCACCCGATCCACCAGCGACCAGGTCACCAGCACCGTCCCCAGCACGCCGCACAGGATTTCCACGTATCGCATGGCCACCTCTCGAGAATCGTTGTGTTCGCTCGGTCGGACGCGGGCTGACGCCCCCCGTCACGAGAGCGCCGCGCGGGTGGACCCGGCATGTCGCGGCGGAAGGCCGCCCACGCCCGACCGCACCACGGACATGGGCAACCGCAGTGCCAGCAGGAGATCGCTGTTCTTGGTCTGATTTCGACAATCAGGGAACGAGGAGGTCCGGTGTTGCGGGAAACGGCCGAAAGCGCTTACGCGGAACGAAATCCGGCCGCGCCCTCGAGCGGGCGCGTGGTCCTGCTGCGCGCAAGCACGGAGGCTTGCGCCACAAGGAGAGGCGGGTGACTGTTTCGGTCGGGGCGCGGACGGGCCGTGACCGGCGCAGGCCGGCTTACCCCACCCTGTACTTCGCCAGGTAGTAGCTCAGGGCCCGCTGGCTGATGCCCATCAGTTCGGCGGCGTCCTTCTTGACGCCCTTCGACGCTTCGAGCGCCTTGCTGACAGTTTCGCGCTCGGCCCACTCGACGTTTCCCCGCAGGTCGAGCGACGGAAGCGAGGAGGCCTGCGACTTGAGGCGGCCGATTGCCGAGATCGCGACGGGGGTGATGACCGGACCGGTCGCGAGGACGACTGCGCGCTCGATCGTGTTCTCCAGCTCCCGGACGTTCCCCGGCCAGTCGTACTCCTCGAGCGTCTTCAACACGCCGTCCTCGATCCGGTCGATCCGCTTGCCCGACTGCTTCCGGTGCTTCTTCACGAAGTGCTCGACCAGCAGCGGGATGTCCTCGCGGCGCTCGCGGAGCGGCGGGATCTGCACGGGAATGACGTGCAGCCGGTAGAACAGGTCCTCGAGGAACCTTCCGTCCTCGACCATCTGCCGCAGGTCGCGGTTGGTGGCGGCGATGACGCGGACGTCGACGCGCTGCGTCCGCTCGGCGCCGAGCGGCTCGAACTCGCGGTCCTGCAGCACCCGCAGCAGTTTTGCCTGCAGCGCCTGGCTCATCGTCCCGATCTCGTCGAGGAAGATCGTGCCGCCGTCGGCGAGCGCGAACTTCCCGCGCTTGTTGTTCACCGCGCCGGTGAACGCCCCGCGCACGTAGCCGAACAGCTCGGACTCCAGCAGGGCCTCGGGAATCGCGGCGCAGTTCACCTTGATCAAGGGCCGGTCGCGCTGCGGGCTGCGGTCGTGGATGGCGCGCGCCACCATCTCCTTCCCGGTGCCCGTCTCGCCCGTGATCAGGACGGTGCTCCGCGTCTCCGCGACGAGCGCGATCGTCTTCAACAGCGCGGTGATCGCCTGGCTCCGGCCCACGATGCCGTAGTTGTTGAACTCCTCGTCGCGCTCGCTCATCAGGTAGCGGTGCTGGACGCGGAGCTGCTGGAGGTCCACCGCGCGGCTCACCACCACGAGCAGCTCGTCGATCTCGAACGGCTTCTGCAGGTAGTCGAGGGCCCCGAGCTTCATCGCCTCGATCGCGCTGTCGATCGTGGCGTGGGCGGTCATCATCACCATCTGGGGCCGATCTTCGTCCGGCGTGCTCGCGGCGAGGCCCCGAATGACCTCGAGGCCGGTGATCTCGGGCATGACGTTGTCGATGACGAGCACGTCGAAGGCCCGGTCCGCCAGCAGCCGCTGGGCGCGGCGGGGGTCGCTCGCCTCGGTCACCTCGTGACCTTCGTCCCGAAGCGCGCGCGCCAGGGCCTTGAGGATCTTCTCCTCGTCGTCCACCACCAGGATCGAACCGCGTCTGGACATGAGTGGCTACCTTCCAGGTTCAACGTCGGCCCGGCGGGCCGCGTCGGGGACCCGCGGCAGGTCGATCCGCACCACGGTCCCGGCGCCCGCCTGGCTCGACAGGGTGATGGCCCCTTCGAGCCCCTCGATGACGTTGCGCGCGATCGCGAGCCCGAGGCCGCTGCCCTCGCGCCGCGTGCTGAAATACGGGTCGAACACTCGCGGCAGCGCGTCCGCCGGAATGCCGGCGCCGCGGTCGGCGATCTCGATCAGCACCCGGTCGCCCTCCTGCAAAGCGGCCCGGACCTCGATATCCGCCGGCGCGTTCTCGGGCGGATGCGCGGCATTCCCGTCGGGCCTGGCGGCCACCACCGCCTGGCGGGCGTTGGTGACGAGGTTGACGAGGACCCCCCGCAACCGCTCGGCGTCGGTCACCGCCTTCAGGGGGTGTGTCGTCGCCACCCGCACCCGGGGATACGGCTCCCCGGCCGTCGCGGCCGCGGCCGACTGCGCACAGATCGCCGCGACGTCCGCCTCGGCGAACGAGAAGCGGATCGGCCTCGCGAAGTCGAGGACCTCCCCGACGATACGATTGAGCCGGTCGACCTCCTCACCGATGTCCGCGGCGGCCTGGCGCACCTCCTCCTCGTTGGTGCTCTCCCGGCGAAGGGTCCTGACCGCCGCCTTGATGATCATCAGCGGGTTGCGAATCTCGTGCGCGATCACGGTGGACAGCCGGCCGAGCGACGACAGCCGCTCGCGCTGGCGCGCCTCGCGCTGGAACCGCGCCACCGAGTCGGTCAGCCGGTTGAACGTGGTGGCCAGCAGGTCGGCATCCTCGTCGCGGTTCCCGGCCGGCAGCCGGATCTTCCGGGCCAGGTCGCCGGTGGCCGCCATCTCGCGCATCCCCGCGATGATCGCGGCGAGCGGGCGCGTCACCGTTCGGGCGACGAGGTAGCTGAGGACCACCGCCCCGAGCAGCGTGATCACCGCCGTGGCGGCCAGCGCGCTATGAATCCCCCGCAGGAACCGGAGGCGGTCCGACCGCGATTGCAGCAGCAGCGCCGCCGGGGCAGGTTCGGCGTCCTTCGCCGGCCCGCCAGGCGCCGAGGCGAGTGGACGGGCCAGTCCCAGGTACTCGTTGCCCCGGAGCGTCACCAGCGCGGTGCCCGGTGACCGCAGCAGGCTGGTGATCGAGCGCAGGTCGGCGTCCGGAAGCGTGCCGGCCACGACGCGGCCCTCGATGGCGAACGCGATCTCGGTATCGGTGGCGCGCTTGAATTGCTCGGCCCGTCGCCGGTCGAACAGGAACCCGACGCTCAGGCTCCCGATTACCTGCGGCTGCAGCGTGATCGGGACGGTCACCACTTCCAGCACCCCGTCCGGATGGGCGCCGGTAGGACACGGACTCCCGCCCGAGCAGCGCCTGCGCGACGGAGGCGGCCGGCGGCTCCTCGGGCTGGCCGCCGGGCCCGGACGTCAGGACCCGGCCGAGCCGGTCGGTGACGATGAACGCGTCGGAGTGGACCTGGCGGCGGTACTCCACCGCCAGCGGCTGCACCGTCCTGGCGTCGCCCGTGTCCACCGCTGCCTTCAGCTTCGGCGTGTCGGCAATCAGCCGCGCCGCCAGCAGGAAATTGTCGGATAAGGTCGTCCGCCACTCGGCCACCAGCCCCGCAGCGTCCAGCAGCTCGCGGTGCAGCCCCGCCTCGGCGTCGCGGGTCACGCGCACGTTGACCACGAAGATCGCCGCGCCGATCGCGACGACCGCCAGCAGCGAGCTGGCGAGGAAGATCCGGTTGGTCAGCGAAGCGAGGACTCTCATCACCGTAAACTGAAATCCAGTTCCGCCGCGCCCCCGTCGGTGATCGTGACGCGCTGCGTCTGCTGCGCGATCCCTTCGTACCACGCGGTCACCCGGTACGTCCCGGGCGGCACCTGCTCGATCCGGTAGCGCCCCTCCTCGTCCGTCATCGCGAAGAACCGGTGGCTGAACACGAGGATGAACGCGTTCATGTGCGAATGGATGTCGCAGAAGACGCGGACGATCCCCGGCTTGTCGAACACCACGGCCTTCGACTTCCCGGCCGCGTACCGGCCGAGGTCGAACCGCTTCGGCTTCGAGAGCGAGAACACGTTGTGATACGTCGTGTCCTCGTTCGGGAAGTCCACGGTGCTCCCCGTCGCCAGCGCGAGCAGGTGCGGAACGAAGCGCTCGCCGGTCTGTCGCATCCGCGCCCGGCTGGCAGGAGCGGGCGAGTCGGCACGGGGCGTCCTCGAAATACACGACGGCCTGCCGCCTCGTTTCGACGAGAACCGGCCCGCCGGCCGAGGGCGGCGTGCGACGCGGTCAACGGGTGCAGGATCGCGACGCGGCCGCGAAGCGCCCCGCCTGCAGCCGCCCGCGACCGCCCTTCGCCGCTGATCAAGGGCATCGCCAGGAAGAGCATCGGCGCCGGCGAGCAGGACCGCGGACGCCGGTCGCATCAGAACTTCACCAGCAGTTGCACGGCGCCCAGGTGCAGCGACGGCCGCCTGACCGAGTCGCGCGAGTTGTACTGATACACGGCCTTCACGAGCAGGTTGCGGGTCAGCGAATAACCCAACCCCGTCTCGAGACGCGAAACGCCGGCATCCCAGCTCGCCGTGGCCGCCGTCCCCTGGATTGAACTGAATGCCAGGTGACCCACGCGCGCCGCGGCATACAGGCCCGGCCGGATCTTGTAACGAATCTCGGACTCGACCGCGAGCGTCGCGAGCGGGTCGCGCAGGTAGGGCGCCGAGAACGCCGGGAACGTGCGCGAACTGACAATCGCCTCCGCACGAACCAGCCAGTAGCCCCACGAGTACTCGACGTCGGCCCCGAAGGCCGTTTCACGCGGGTCACGGTTGGCGGTCGCCGTCTCGATCACGGCCGACAACTCCTCGGCGATGAACGCGCCGCGGGCGGCCGACAGGCCGACCACGAGGCCGGTGACCGGCCGAAGCTCGGCGCGGCCACTCACCTCCCAGCGCCCCTCCTCGCTGCCCGGCGCGGCCATTCCGCCCCGCGTCACCGCCAACCGGCCGGTCAGCCGCCCGGTGCCCCCCGACACCGCGACGCCCGGGCTCCACCCCGTGGTGCTCACGGTCGGCAGTCCCGACGCGGCGTACTGTTCACCGATGCTGTAGTGGGGCGACCAGCCCCGTGCCCGGTTCCTCATGACTTCGTCTGCCGTCGCAGGAAGGGCGTCGGCCCGAACGGCGGTGGTGTCCTGATACGCGAGCGGATAGCCGATGAGCAGGTTGTCCGCACCATACCGCCGCTGCAGGAACGCGCCGAAGGCGGGCAGGACGATGCCGCCCGCCACCGCGAACGACGCCCCGGCAATCGGACGGACTTGCAGGAAGAGGGTGGTCGGGTAGACGCGCCAGGACCCGCCGTCGACGGCACCCTCGGCCCGCACGTCGGTTGCCGCCGAGACGCGCGTGCCGAGGCGGAGCGTCACCCCGAGCCCGAGGCGAGCCAGGCGCATCATGTTGTACTGGTAGTCGCCGTAGTTGAAGTAGGTCCGGTGGTCGCTCGTCGACATCGATACCGACGCGTCGCCGGAGACCACCAGCCGGCCGCCGAGCCAGGTGACCGGCGTCGCCGGCAGCCACTGCGCCGCGCCCGTGCCGGTGGACGCCAGCCACGCGACCGCCGACAGCGCCAGCACGGTGAAGACACGCACAGCCGGCCGGCCAGGGCCAGGCGCCGGCAGAACGGGCCGGAGGAATCGTTGGGCTGCGATGCTTTCAGTATAGCCTTCATTCATCACGGCCTGACGATGAGCCCTCCTGCAGCCGCTCGAGGTCCTCGGGTGTCAGCCGCGGCATCCGGCGAATGAACGACACCAGTTTCCACGTCTCTTCTGGCGTGTGCTCTCCTTCCCACGCCGGCATCCCCGTGTACCGGATCCCGTTCATGATGATGAAGTAGAGTTCTCCGTCGGTCAGTTCCTGGGTCCCCGACGCCCGCATGTCGGGCGCCTTCGGGTAGAGGTTCCTCCCGATCTCGCTCTTCCCCGCCCCATCGTCTCCGTGGCAGACGGCGCAGTGTTCCTGGAAGTGCCGTCCGCCTTCGACCCACGCCTGCGGGTCGCTCCCGGATGGGTTGACCTTTGCCCTGGCGCCCGCGGGAATCGAGACCGACCGGATTCGCCGGGCGATCGCGGCCTCGAGGGCGGGCGGTTCCGTCTGGGCCGACAGCCCGTTCCGAGTGAAGGCGTAGCCGATGACGCCGGCCAGCACGACCAGGATCAAGAGGGTGATGCCCGCGTGGATCAGGAAGCGCATGCGATACCGCTTCCCAAGAAGCGTTCCAGCCCGGCGGCGACGGATTGCCAGAGAAAACGGGAATTCCCACCGGTGCCGGAGGCCAGGCGGCCTGAAGGCCGTAAGCGCTTTCGGAAATCGAAAGCAGCAGGTCGGCCTGAACGATCGAATCGCGGCTGTCGGACAAGCGACAGGGCCGGGGCTGGAGGACAGGTGCCCAACGCAGGCGTCCTCCCCGGAATCGGCCGGTATCCCGTCGGTGGTCAGCGCTGGGACACGAAGGTCCCGGGAGGCAGGCCGCGAACGGCGTCGAGCAGTTCTTCCTGGGAGTGGACGTGGACCTTTCGGAAGATCGCTCGCAGGTGGTTGCGGACGGTATGGATGCTGAGGTCGAGGTCCCTGGAAATCGCGGCAACTCGACGGCCCTCTGCGAGCAGCCGCACGATTTCGATCTCGCGGCGGGAGAGCCCCCGCAGGCGCTGCTCCAGACCAGGGTCGATGTTCGCGGCTTCACCGGCCGGGTCGGCGACCAGGCCGGCAATCTCTCGCAGCCTTGCTTCGAGTGCAGCGATGCGCGCTTCGAGTTCGTGCGCCCTCGCCTTCTGGCCGGGTGAAGGTCGCAGCGACTCGCGACCCGCCGCCGCATCCTGGAGCACGGACTCGATGACGTGCGCCAGCGTTGCACCCGGGCGCGCCTCGGCAAGCGCACGCAGAGCGGCCGCAGCCGGCGCAGCCGCCACCGAGACACGGCAGCCCGGGACGCTCAGGGCCTGCAGAAGGTCCTGCGCCGCCTTCGGCGTCCCCTCGACGACGAGGATCGAGATCTTCGACGATACGTCCATCGCGCTACTTCTTCTTCGGGGCTTCGGTCTTCGGCTGCGGCGGCTTTGGCGCGGCCGGCGGCTTGGGCTTCGCCTTGCCCGACGGGATCCGCACCCGCAGGCCGGCTCCCACCTGGAAGCCGCCGGCATCCATTTCCACCGACGGCTGCCCGGTGACCGGGAACGAGACGGGCGCGCGCGCGTAGCGGACGATGCCACCGACGCCGACCGTCCGGCTGAAGAAATAGCTGACGTCCGCGCCGGCGCCGAACCCGATCGCCGTCTTCGACGCGTCAGTGGTGTTCGCGGACGTGATGGCGCCCGACTCGAACGGGTACGCCGACGCAAGGCCGATGCCCTGCGGTTGCACGATCGTCTGCTTCACGTTGAAGAACGACGGGCCGCCGAAGAGGATCAGCTGCATCTTCGGAGGCATCGGGACGACCCAGGCCGCCTGCAGGTGAAGGCCAAGTTCGCTGTTCCTGGCATCGAAACCGCCGGAGACTGGGATCGGCCGGTTCAGGTAGATTGGGTTCGGCAGCGACCCGGTCACCGTCGTCGTCGTCGAGCGGCTGATGGCGGTGACTCCGAGGCCGACGGCCAGGTTGCGCCAGACCCGGAAGCCCGCCTCGAAGTCGAAGCCGGCGGCGTTCTTCGCCGGGTACTCGATGTTCACGGTCGCCGTTTCGGCGAACGACGGCCAGGTCTGAGTCTGCGTGAACCCGGACGTCCCGGCCTGGTAGAACCCGTTGGCCGAGATGTAGCCGATGTCGGTCCAGTCGCCCTTCTTGGGCACCCGCGACGCGGGAGGCTTGCTGCCCTTCGCGGGCGCAGCCGGCTTCTGCGCCGCCCCCGCGGCCCCGCCTGTCCCCGGCTCCAGCTCGACGGCCGAAACCGCCACGAAGCCTTCCTTCTTCGACTGCGGGTCGCGCACCTTGTACCAGTCGCGGTTCGCATCGAGCAGTTCGAGGATCGTCCCGGCTTTCAGCTCTGTCACGACAGCCGCGGTGGCCGACGCCGATGCGCGCATCGGAGTCTTGTCGGTCTTCACGCGGACGGACGCGGCGAGGGCGACGACCGCGCCCGCGCAGAGCAGCACCGGGAGCAGCAGAGAAACTCTCTTGAGCATGGCAGCCTCCTAGAAGACGCCGACGGCGGTCCAAGCCTGGGTGATGGCGGTCTCGACGTTGCTGCCGGTGCCATACAACGTGCGAGCCTCCTGGATGGTCTTCGACCTCGCCAGGCTGAACGTGGCGTTGGAGGTCAGCGTGGTGAACGCCCGGAAGAACACCTTCTCGATCTTGTCGCGGTTCGACGCCCCGACCCCGGTCACCGAGAGGCCCGACGTGCGGTTCGTGCCGCCCTCGATGGCCAGGTAGAACGCGTGGTTGGCGATCGACGAGTTGATGTGCACGCCGCCGTTGTCGCTGGTCCCGGTGTACCGCTTCGAGTAGTGGTCGGGGTCGTCGTAGGCCGTCGGGTCGAGGAGCGACCGGTTGCCGGAGAGCGCCCCGGGGAAGCGCGCGCGCCAAGCGTCCTCGGCCTGCAGGTAGTCGGCCTTCAGCAGGCCTGAACCGGCCGACTCGAAGAAGAACTCGACGCCGGTGCTCGTGATGTCGGAGAACGCCTCGTTCAACGCGCCGGACTCGTTCACGTAGACGAGCGAAGAGGTGTAGTCGGTGATGCCGTGCGCGTACTCGTGCGCCACCACGTCGAGCGCTGCCGCGACGTACTCGACGGTCTGACCGCCGTGACTGGTCGTGTAGTAGTTCGACGGCAGCCCCTCGCCGAACATCAGCAGATCCTCCCGCCCGACCCGCAGCTCCCACAGTAGAAAGCGTTGGTGTAGTAAGTGCCCTGGTCGCTCGAGCTGTACTTCGTGAAGTCGGCACGGTTGGCCGAGTGGACGAGGATGTGCACCGCGCGGGAGTTCCCGTTGTTGAGGCCCTTCCAGCCGTGGCGCGTGTAGAAGTAGTCGTAGGTCCAGCCGGCGTACGTGTGCGCGTCGACGACGACCGGGTCCGCCCAGGTGGATGCCGTGTTCGTCGCCATGTCGCTCTGGAGCAGCGGCGTCCTGCCGTTGAAGATGTCCTTGGCCCGCGCCAGGTTGCCCTTGAGGTCGTACGTCTTGATCGTCGTCGGGCGGAGCATGTCCCAGGCGAGGTACGTGGTGCCTTGCAGCGCGCATGCGACCTTCTTCTGGTCGCTGGACACCAGGCCCTGCGTCGCCAGGACCCCGTTGCCGATCAGGGCGGTGGCCTGCTGGAACTTGAGGTCGTTGTAGCGGAACTCGACGGCCCCCGATTGCGCGTTCACGAACAGCACCGGCCGCTCGCTGCCGAGGAAGGCGGAGAGGCGGTAGGCGAGCACGAAGGTGTTGTCCGGCCTGGGGAAGACGACCAGTTCCCGCGCCAGCCTGGTGCCGGCTTCAGCCCCGGTCTCCCTCTGGAAGACCCGGGCCGCCGCGTCTTCCGACAGCGCCGGGTTGGTGTCGATGCGGATCCCGGGATAAACCGAGGCGGTGACCGAGTAGGTGACCTGGCCGTCCGTCTCCCGAACGACCTCTCCCCCGAAGACTCGCACGCCCTTGAAATACTGATTGAGCCGTTCATGACGGCGTCCCGGGATCAGGGAGTCTTCCTGGACGGCCCGCATCCGCAGCTGGCGCTCGCGTTCCATCGAGACGATGCGGTCGTCCCACTCGCGGAGGGCGCGGCCCGACCCGGCGACGAGGCGGTCGGGACCGCCGCCTGCGGGAGGTTGCGCTGCCACGAAGACGCCGAGCGCCACGAACAGCGCGAGGACGACAGCGACGATGCGACTCGTTCTCCTCATGGGCAGGACTCCAGTGCAATTGCGGCCAGGTCAGGAGGCGCCGCCGGGAAGCGCCGGCAACTGGTCCGCCATTGTAACCGAAGGGAGAACGGCCGGGCGACGCCGCTCAGGCGGTCAAGCCGGCCTGGCAGGCGACGCCGGTGCCGCCGAGGCCGCAATAGCCGCCGGGGTTCTTGGCGAGGTACTGCTGGTGGTAGTCCTCCGCGTAGTAGAACGGCGGTGCGTCGGCAATCTCGGTGGTGATCGCGCCGTATCCGGCTTCGCTCAGCCGGCGCTGGTAGGCATCGCGGGTGCGCGCGCGCGGCCTCTGCCTGGGCGCATCCTGGGTGTAGATCGCCGATCGGTACTGCGTGCCGACGTCGTTCCCCTGCCGCATCCCCTGGGTCGGGTCGTGGTTCTCCCAGAAGACCTTGAGCAGCGCCTCGTAGGGCAGGCGGGCCGGGTCGAACACGACCAGCACCACCTCGGCGTGGCCGGTCTGCCCGCTGCACACCTCCTGGTACGTCGGGTTCGGCGTGCAGCCCGCCGGCGTAGCCGACGGCCGTGCTGAGGACGCCCGGCGTCTGCCAGAACTTGCGCTCGGCGCCCCAGAAGCAGCCCATGCCGAAGACGGCGACGGAGGTCCCGGCCGGGAAAGGCGGCTGCAGGGGTGCGCCGCTGACGAAATGGGTCGATGACGTCTCTATGGGTTCGGGCCGCCCGGGCAATGCTTCGGCCGGGGTCGGCATGCGCAGATTGGATGCGAAGGCCATGGGGGTCTCTCTCTCCGTTGAGTATGGGGTGGATGCCCTGCCTCGATCATAGCAGGACCGTCCCGTTGACAGCCGCACGGGGCCATGATTTCATCAGCGGACCCAGCTATGGATCAACCCGAATCACCCGGCAGCACGGCAATGAGCGCACCGCGCCTGCTCGTCATCGGGGACGTCGCCTGGGACGTGCTGCTGCGTCCGGCCGGCGAGCTCGTGTGGGGCGCCGACGTCTACGGCCACGTGGACCTCTTCCCCGGGGGCTCGGCGGCGAACGTGGCGGTCTGGGCGAAACGTCTCGGCGCGTCGGTGGCGCTGGTCGGCCAGGTCGGGGAGGATCGCCTCGGCAGCCTGATGCAGGCCCACCTCGCGTCCGAGGGCGTGGGGTCGCACGTGCGCACCGTCGCCGGGGGCGAGACGATGCGGATCGGCGTGGTCATCCGGCCGGACGCCGAGCACGCGTTCGTCACCGACCACAGCCACCCTGTCCGCCTGTCGGCAGCCGATCTCCCGCTGGGGCTCCTCGACGGCGTCGATGCGGTCTTCCTGAACGGGTACGCGGTCTTCATGGCCGGCTCGGCCCGCTTCGCAGGCCCGCTGCTGGCCGAGGCGCGGCGACGCGGCATCCTCGTCTCGTTCGACCCATCGTCGTTCTCGTTGATCCGCGGGTACGGCGCCAGCAGGCTGCTGGACGAAATCGGCCCGCTCGGACTCCTGCTCGCGAACGAGGACGAAGCCCGCGCGCTCGTCGATGGCGGCGATCTGCGCGAATTGCTGGAGAGGACCGCGGTGGCGGTGGTCAAGCGCGGCGGAAGCGGCGCCATTGCCCTGGACGCGCGCGGAGACCTTGCGGCCACGGCGGAACCGATCACCGTGGCCGACACGACCGGCGCGGGCGACGCCTTCGACGCCGCCTTCCTCGTGGACTACCTCACCCATCACGACCTGGCGTCGGCCCTGGCCGCGGCCAACCGCCTCGGCGGGCGCGTGGCATCGCAACTGGGCGCGCAGTAGGCCGGCCGGCGGCGTGCGGCCTGGAACGAGCGGCGTGCCGCACCAGGCCGGCCCGTGTTCCTGCGCCTTGCGGCGCTGGCCGACCCGGCACGGCGCTCGGGCCTGGCGAGGCTCAGAACTGAAAGTAGATGAACTGCGAGCCGGCGAAATCGCCGAAAAGGACGGTGAGGTAGATCATCGCAGCGTAGACCGAGTAGCGCACCGGCAGCGGCAGAGAGAAAACCGCCGCGAGGTCGTCGCGGTAGGCTTCGATCGCGTGGACCACCAGGAGCGGAAGCGAATACGCGATCAGCGGCCAGCCGTAGGTCTCGAACGCCGACGCGGAGGCGTGGAACCTGGCCAGCAGCGCCCAGGTGAACTCGCCGATCTGCGAGGCCGAGCGGGCGCGGAAGATGAGCCAGCCGTAGCAGGTCAGGTGAAACATGCCCACGGTGCCCAGCGCCGCTGCAGCGCGGCTGGAGAACCGCGTGGATGCCGCTGCCCTGGCGCGCCGCCGCGTTCGCCGGCGCTGCGCCGCGAGCGTGAATACCACCAGGAGGAATCCCTGGTAGGCACCCCACAACACGAAGTTCCACGCCGCCCCGTGCCACAAGCCGCCGAGGAGCATGGTCGCCAGCGTGGCGACAGAGTAGATCCAGAAGTCGTCGCGAAGCCCGAGCCACCGGACGTCGTCGATCCGGCGCGACAACGTGTAGCTCAGGGGCAGGAAGAGGTAGTCGCGCAGCCACGTCGAGAGGCTGATGTGCCAGTGCTGCCAGAACTGCTGGGGCGTGCGGACGAAGTACGGGAAGCGGAAATTGACGTTCAACTCGATTCCCATGAGTTTCGACATGCCGCGCGCCATGTCGGAGTAGCCGGAGAAGTCGCCGTAGATCTGAAACGCGAAGGCGTAGAGCGCGAGCAGCAGCTGGAAGCCGGTCGGGTGCGCCGAGGTTGAAGACGGCGTCCGTGAGGTACGCGAGGTTGTCGGCGACGAAGACCTTCTTGAAGAACCCGTACCCCGATCAGCCATGCGCCTTCGATGACCTGGTCGCGGGTCACGCGGCGCGGCAGGACGATCTGCGGCAGCAGCGCCGAGGCGCGGAGGATCGGCCCGGCCACCAGGTGCGGGAAATAGGCGACGAACACCGCGAAGTCGCGCAGGCTGTCAGCCGGCGGGATTTGGCGTCGATACACGTCCACGACGTAGCTCATGGTCATGAACGTGTAGAACGAGATGCCGATCGGCAGCAGCACGCGGAGGGTCACCACGTCGAGGCGGAACCCGGCGGCGGCGAAGATCGCGTGGAGATTCTCGGCGAAGAAGTTGAAGTCCTTGAAGAACCCGAGCACCGCCAGGTTGAAGCCGAGGCTGACGACGAGCGCGGCGCGCCGCGGCCCGCGGGCGTCGTGCTTCGCCATGAACCTGGCGGCGTAGAACGGGACGACCGTCGAGGCCGCGAGGAGGCCCAGGAAGCGCCAGTCCCAGGCCGCATAGAAGTAGTAGCTCGCGGCGAGCAGGAGCCAGTTCTGCCAGCGGTGCGGCAACGCCCGGTACAGCAGGTAGACGACGACGAAGAAGCCGGCAAAATGGAGGGAGTTGAAGACCATCGACAGCGTGGCAGGATACCACGGCCGGATCGCCACCGCCCATCGTCACGAGGCATGACGGCTGCATCAGGCCGTCCTGTCTTTCAGCGACCTGATGCAGCGGCCTGCTACGCTATGCCGCGGACGACCGTGCGCGGAAACGCGGTGCGCCGCGCAGTCCGCGACTCGCCTGACGCGAGGGCTTCGGCGCGGGCGGCCTCGTGTTCGAGAACCAGCAGTTCCTGCAGGCGTTGCGCCACGTAGACGAGTTGTGTGTTGATCAGCTCGACCCGGCCGGTGAGGTCGGGTGCCCTGACCGGCGTCTCACCCACCTCGCGCACCAGCCGCGAGTAGCGCGCGAGCACATATTCCAACCGTTCGCCGACGTCGCACAACTGGGCGAGCGCGTCGCGCCGGACAAACCCCTTGCGTCTGGCCACGGGTTTCACGAGTTCCATGTCCGTCCTATATCCGCAATAAATGATGAAGTGGAACCAGGCGGCGCAAGGCCGCGGACCGGGGGCGGTCGGTCGGGGTTAAAGCAAGAACCTAGCCAACGGCTGGGATTGTACTTTTGCTGGGCTTTTTGGCTCGAGCGTGACGGCAGGGCCCGAGCTGACCAGTTAGCCAACTGATCCGTTTGGAAGGAGTTACACGCTCGCCGACCTCTGCCGTCTTTTCACGAACAGTTCTGCTGTGTCGCCGGCATACGGTTCAGTTGCGTCTCGCTACAGCAGTCGGACGAGCGCGGCGGGCAGTTGCGCGTCGGGTTTCTTCCTTACTCGTACCGCAACGATTCTATCGGGTCGAGCCGGGAGGCACGGTAGGCGGGCCAGAGTCCGCTGACGAGGCCGGTCAGCGACAGGATGCTCGTCGCCGTCAGGAGGATGGGCGGCGACAGGATCAAGTGGATGTCCGTGGACCGCGACGTATCGCCGATGAGCGCCCCGATGAAGGGCAGCACGCCGATCGCGGCAGCCAGCGCGTACCAGAGCCCGATGCCGACCAGGCCCCCGGCGAACGTGATGGCCACGCCTTCCAGGAGGAACTGGGCCAGGATGTGCCGACGCCGCGCTCCGAGCGCCTTGCGGACGCCGATCTCCCGCGTGCGCTCCTGCACGGACACCAGCATGATGTTCATCACCCCGACGCCGCCAATCAGCAGGGTCAGCGACCCGATGAAGACCAGCACCACCATCAGGCCGCCGGCCATGCCGTCGACGACGGCCATGATCTCGGCGCTCGTGTCCGCCCGAACCGCGCGCTCGTCACGCGGGTCGAACCGGTGCCGCGCGGCGAGCAGCTCGCGCACCTGCTTCAGCGCCACGTCCTGGGCCGCCGGCGTGAGCGACTGCAAGACGATGTAGCTGACATACTCCTGCGCGAACAGCGACTTCGCCGTCGTGTGCGGGATGAATACCGACATCGAGTCCGGGTAGAAGTACGGACGACAGCTGCGCCTTCTGCGCCAGCACGCCGACCACCTCGAACGTCACGCCCGCGATGCGCACGGTCTGGCCGACCGGGGGGATGTTGTTGAACAGCTTCTTTGCGACGTCCGTGCCGATGAACGCCACGCGCCGGTGTTTCTCGCAGTCTTCTGCGCTGATGAAGCGGCCCTCGCCGGCGGTCTCGGCCCGCATCACCCCGTACTCGGCCGACACGCCGCGCACGCCGGCCGTGGTCGACCGTGTGCCGAACACCAGGGGGAGCGACGCGAGGTACTCGGCGCTGGCGCGCGACACGGTCCCGAGCTGGCGGATCGCCTCGACATCCTCTTCCTTCAGGAGGATGCGGCGGCCGGCCCGCTCCCCTCCGACCTGCGAACTCGTCTGGCCGCCCCGCAACCGGATGGTGCCGTCCGAGACGGCGTTCCGGAACCCCACCAGCAGCGCCGCCCGGAAACCCTGCCCGTACGCCATCAGGATGACGACGGTGACAATGCCCCAGGCGATGCCGAGCATCGTCAGCCCGGCGCGAAACCGGTGCTCGCGAATCGCCGCCGCAGCCTGGAGGATGACTTCCTTGATCAGCATGACTACTCTTCGCTGTCCCCGACCCCTCTTGCCTGCCCCGACCCCTCTTCCCGTCCTCCGACTACCGTCCCCGTCCTCCGACTACCGTCCCGCCCGTCCTCCGACCACCGCGCCCGTCCTCCGACTACATCTCGTACCTGAGCGCCTCGATTGGCGGCAGCAGGGCCGCCCGGCGTGCCGGGTACGTCGACGCGGCGACGCCGATCAACGTGAGCACTCCGATGGCCATCGCCGCGGTCTGCCACGTGGTGACCATCCCGGCGAACCGCTCCGGCATCGGCAGCAGGTTCACCAGCGCGCACAGTCCGAGGCCTGCGAGGAAGCCGAACGCCCCGCTCGTGAGCGTGAGGGCCAGCCCTTCGCTGAAGAACTGCCACTGGATGATGCGCGACGTGGCGCCGATCGCCTTGCGGACGCCGATCTCCCGCGTCCGCTCCTTGACCGCCACCAGCATGATGTTCATCACCCCGATGCCCCCGAGCGCGAGCGTCACCAGGCTGACGACGACGAAGAACGTGTGCATCGCGCCGATCATCTTGCCGAACATGATCGCCTGGAGCGCCGTGTTCCACATCGACAGGGCTTCCGGGTCCTTCGGGTCGAAGTCGTGGCGCGGCGCGAGCACGCTGCGGATGTCCGTTTCCACCGGGCCCTGCGCCTCCATCCCCAGGAACCCGCCGATCCCCTCGCGTTCGAGCCAGGCGTCCAGCTGCCGGGCGACCTCGGGCCTGGGGGCGGCGATGATCGTCGAGACCGAGTCGGCCGTGTAGAGGCTTCCCGTCATCGGGAAGTCCTTGCGGGCCGCTTCGTAGGGGATGAAGAGCCGCTCGTTGTCGGCGCCGGTGTAGTTCGAGTCCTGGTCCTTCTTCCGCACCCGCCCGATCACCGTGTAGGGGATGCCGTTCAGGCTGACCGCGGCCCCGACCGGGTCGCGCTCGGCAAACAGCTGGCGGCTCGCCTCGGTGCCGATGACCACGACGCGGCGCGCCTCACGGCAGTCGGCGTCGGTCATCAGGCGGCCGCGGTCCACTTCGATCGTCCTCATGTCCTGGTAGGCGGGCCACACCCCGCTCAACTGCAGCGAGCTCGAGTTGAAGGCGCTCTTCGTGCGGATGGCCCCGCGGATCAACTCGGGCGACACCTGCGCGAGCAGTTGCGACCTCTCCTTCAGCAGCCGGACGTCCTCGATGTCGAGCGTGACCAGCCGGCCGGAACGGGCGCCGCCCGCCTGCATGGAGGTCCGGCCGTTGCGGATGATCACGATGTTCTTGCCGAGCTCCTCGAGGACGTGCTGGTTGCCCCGCTGGAATCCCTCGCCGACCGCCGACAGCAGCACGATCGAGATCACGCCCCACATGATCCCGAACATCGTCAGGAAGCTGCGCAGCTTGTTGGCCGCGAGGTTGGACCAGGTCTGGCGAAGAAGTTCCATGGCGTTACTGCAGCACGACGCGGTCTCCGGCCGACAGCCCCTTGAGGACCTCGGCGCGGGTGCCGTTGCTGATGCCCACGGTGATCGGGACGCGCTCGCGCCCCGCCTTGCTCGCCGGCTGCACCTTCTCCGCGAACGTCTTCCGGGAGGCGTCGTAGATGATCGCCCGCTCCGGCACGAGCAGCGTCCCCTTGTGCTCCTCGAGGACGATCTCGGCGTTCGACGTCATGTTCGCGCGCAGCTCGCCCGACCCGTTGTCGATCGACACGCGGACCTCGAAGTTGACGACGTTGTCCTTCTCGACGCCCATGGGCGCGATCTGGGTGACGCGGCCCTCGAACGGGCGGTCCTTGAACGTCTCCACCTTGATCCGGGCGGGCTGCCCGAGCCGGACCAGGCCGATGTCGGCCTCGTCCACCTTCCCTTTCACGTAGACCTGGCTGATGTCGCCGAGGACCATGACGAGGGTGGCGCTCGAACCCAGGTTGAGGATGGACGAAACGGGGCTGCCGAGCTCGACGTCCCGTGAGAGGACGACCCCCTGGATGGGCGACCGGATGGTGGCGTTGGTCAGCTCCTCCTCGGCACGGTCCACCGCCGCCTGCGACTGCGCAACCGCGGCACGCGCCTGGACGACCCGGGCCTCGCTCACCCCGAGCTGCGACTTCGCCACCGCCTGCCGGTTCACGGCCTGGTCGAGCGCGCTGCGGGCGTCGTCCATCGTCTGCTGGGAGATGAGCTTCTCGCGCGACAGCTGCTCGGCCCGCTCGACGTTCCGCCGGGCGAATGCGACCTCCGGTCCCTGGGCCTCGACGCGGTTCTTTTCGAGCTCCGCGGATGCGGCCTTCAGGTTCGCCTCGGCGCCGCTGAATGCCGCCTTCGCCTCGCGCAGGCGGGCGGCCAGGTTGTCGCGGTCGAGTTCGGCCAGCACCTGCCCCTCGGCCACGCGGTCGCCGACCTGGACTTTCAGCTCCTTGATGATGCCGTTGGCTTTCGACTTGATCTCGACCTTCGTCACGGGCTCGATCCGGCCGGTGGCGACGACCGACCGCGCGATGTCGCCCTTCTCGACCTCCGCCAGGCGTGAAGCATCGAGCGTCGTGGCCGGCCTTGCGAACACGGTGAGGCCGTACACGCCGAGAATCACGAACGCGCCAGCCACCGCGGCCGTGATGTACCGTTTCCGCCTGCTCATCTTGCTCATTGCGTCCTCGTTCGTGGCCCGTCTGCCAACACGTCGGGCGTCTTCTTCCTTTCAATACGCACGCCCGGGTAGCAGGGTTCCGGCCCGTCGTGGTAAGGTAGGGTCTATCGATTCAATCTCGCGGTCTCAACTCAGCCGCGCCAGCGGTGTCGGCGGGACCGTCCCCCAGGAGAAACTCAGGATGGCGAAGAGCACGAACGGCGGGAAGACGAAGTCGGCAACGGGAGCGAAGACCGAGGTGGTCGAACCGAAGGCAGAACCGAAGGCGCGGCGGGCGCCGGCGCGCCGGCGGACGGACAAGAAGACGGATGCGCCCATCGGCTTGGCGTCAGAACAGGCAGTGCCCGAGCAGACGTCGGCCGGCCAGCCGGCAGTCATGGCTGCCGCCTCGCCGGAATTCGCGCGCCCGTTCGAGGCCGCGGAGCTGAACCCCGAAGAGGTCCGGCGCCGCGCGTTCGAGATCTACTGCGGCCGCGGCTGCACCGACGGCTCCGACCTCGACGACTGGCTGGAGGCGAAGCGCCAGCTGGAAGCCGAGCGCCGACTGCCCGGCGTCCGCACGCACTGAGCCGGCTTTCGGCGTTCGACTTTCGGCGCGAAGTGGAGGATGCAGCCTGAAGACCCCAGGTCTTCGTTCTGCATTTTTCATTTTGCATTTGCATTTTGCGCTGTTCAGCGTCAGGCCCCCTATGCCGCTGCCCTGCCGCCCGATGCTCGCGTCGCTCGGGAACGCTCCGCTGGAGGGGGGCCAGTTCGCCTACGAGCCGAAGTACGACGGGATCCGGACCATCGTCGAGTTGGAGCCGTCCGGCCGCGATGGCACGGTGCACCTCTACTCACGGCTCGGCAACGACAAGACCTCCCAATTCCCCGAGGTCGTGCGGGCGTTCAGGCAGTTCGGGCGGGGCATCAAGGCGGGTGTCGTGCTCGACGGGGAACTCGTGGCGCTCGACGAGTCGGGCGAGCCCGCCGGGTTCCAGAAGCTCCAGGGGCGGATCCACCTCACCCGCGAGGAGGACATCGGCCGCGCCGGAGGGGCCGTGCCGGTGGCGTTCATCGCCTTCGACATCCTCCGCGACGGCGCCGACGACCTCCGTTCCTTGCCGCTCTCGGCACGGCGGGCGCGCCTCGAACGGGTGTTGTGGAACACCGGGTCGCCGCTGCTCCGCCTGAGCGAGTTCGTCCCCGCCGACGGCCGCGCGCTCTATCAGCGCGCGCTCGATTGCGGCTGGGAGGGGCTGGTCGCCAAGCTCCTCGACTCCCGGTACCGATCCGGCCACCGCTCCCCCGACTGGCGCAAGATCAAGATCACCCGCGAACAGGAGTTCGTCGTCGGCGGCTGGACCGAGCCGCGCGGCGCGCGCGAGGGATTTGGCGCGCTGCTCCTCGGTGTCTACGAGGGCTCGGACCTGGTGTACGTCGGGCACACCGGCACCGGGTTCAGCGAGGCGGAACTGCGCCGGGTGATGGGGATCCTGCGGGCGCTCGAAGTCACCGCCAGCCCGTTCCGCACCCGGCCGAAGTCGAACGAACGGGCCCACTGGGTCCGCCCCGAGCTGGCCGCGCAGGTCCGCTTCACCGAGTGGACGGACGATGGCAAGCTGCGTCACCCCGTGTACCTCGGATTGCGTGACGACGTGGAGGTGAGCCAGGTGAAGGCGGAGGGCATCAGACGTGGGGCGGGAAGCGGAGATCGCGCCCGCGCCGCCAGGCCCGCGCCCCAGGCCAAGTCGCGCGTGGCGCGGCGGAAGGCCGAGAGTCGAAGGCCCGAGGCCGGCGCGGCGGCAGCAGATCCGGGCGACCTCCTGCAGCAGCTCGACGCCATCGAGGAGCGCGGCAGCGGCGACGCGGTCGTCGCCGTCCCCGGCGGCCGTCTGAAGGTCAGCAACCTCGGCAAGGTCTTCTGGCCCGCGAGCGGAGCGACCAAGGGCGACCTGCTCCGCTACTACGTGGCCGTCGCCCCGTTCATTCTGCCGGTGCTCGACGACAGGCCGCTCGTGATGAAGCGGCTGCCGAACGGGGTGCGCGGCAAGGCTTTCTACCAGCAGCGCGCCCCGGACGACGTGCCGGAAGGGGTGCGCGTAGAAACCCTGCCGGACGACACCGAGGTGCCGAGTCGCCTCATCGGCGGGTCGCTGATGTCGCTCCTGTACATGTCGCAGCTGGCGTCAATCTCGCAGGACCCGTGGTTCTCGCGGGTCGCCTCGCTGCGCAGCCCCGACTTCGTCGCGCTGGATCTCGATCCGATGCCGGGCGTCACGTTCGAGCAGGTGCTCGACGTCGCGCGGTGGGTGCACGAGGAACTGGACGCGCTCGGGATTCCCGGCTTCCCGAAGACGTCCGGTGCCGACGGGCTGCACGTCTACATCCCGCTGCAGCCCGACACCCCCTACGACACGGCGGTCCTCTTCTGCCAGCTGCTCGCCACGCTCGTCGCGCAGAAGCACCCGGCAGAAGCGACGGTCGTGCGCGGGGTCCACGCGCGGGGGCGGAAGGTGTACGTCGACTACCTGCAGAACGTCCGGGGGAAGACGCTGGCCGCGGCTTACAGCGCGCGCGGCAGCGAGTTCGCCGGCGTCTCGACCCCGCTCACCTGGAAAGAGGTGAACAAGGGCGTCGAGCGCGAAGCATTCACGATCGAGACCGTCCCGAAACGCCTGAAGAAGGTGGGCGACCTGTGGCAGGGCCTTCGGAAGTCGGGCGGGGTGGATCTGCGGGACTTTGTGAAAGCTGGCAGACAGAAGCGGAGTGGTTAGTGGTTCATTGAGCCTTTTGTCGCAGCAACAGCACCGGCATCCTGACCTTGTGCCTCACGGCCTCCACCGTCTGGCCGTGGATGACGTCGCTCACGCCGCGGTGGCCGTGCGTCGCCATCGCAATCAAGTCCACCCCCTGCTCCTCGGCGACGCGGCAGATCTCCTTGGCCGGGTCGCCCATCCGGAGCAGTGCCTCGACCTCGAAGCCGCGCTCCTGCAGCCCGGCCCTGATCCGCCCCAGGTAGGCACGGTCCTCCTGCATCTCCTCGGACTCGCGCAGGTTCAACTCGTTGAAATGCCGGGCGGCCCAGCCGTCGGCGACGTGCACCAGCAGCAGACGGGCCCCGGTGAGCCTTGCGAGCGGCTCGACGTGCTCGAGGATCGTCCGGTCCGCCTCGGAATTCTCGACGGCGATCAGAATCTTCTTGTACATGGTCACTCGCTATCGGGGACCGGCGCGCCATCTGCGTTGTGCCTTTTGCATTCTCGATCGTGCATTTGGCATTGACGTCGTCAGAACCATGAAGCCACCGTCTGCCACAGCAGCCACGCGTTGAGCAGCGTGATGACGAGGGCGCAAGGCCAGGCGAGGGCCTTCCACACCGGCCCGATGGCCAGGCGTCCCATTCGCCGCTTGTCGCTCGCGAACATGATCAGGGGGATCACGGCAAACGGCAGCTGGAGGCTGAGGATCACCTGGCTCAGGATCAGCAGGCTGCCGCTGGCGCGTTCGCCGTACCACCACACGGTGAGCAGGGCGGGGACGATGGCCACGCTGCGCGTGATGAGGCGGCGGAGCCACGGCCGGATGCGGAGGTTGAGGAAGCCCTCCATCACGATCTGTCCCGCCAGCGTGCCGGTGAGCGTGGCGTTCTGCCCCGCGAACAGCAGCGCCACCGCGAAGAGGGTGGAGGCCAGCGACGTGCCCAGCAGCGGGGCGAGCAGCTTGTACGCGTCCGAGATGTCCGCGGTGTCCTCGTAGCCGGTGCCGTGGAACGCCGCGGCCGACACCACCAGGATGGCGCCGTTGATGAAGAGCGCCGACATCAGCGCCACGGTGGAGTCGAGAACGGCGAACGACACCGCGACCCGCCGGCTCTCGTTCGAGTCGCCGTACTTCCGCGTCTGTACGATCGACGAGTGCAGGTAGAGGTTGTGCGGCATGACCGTGGCGCCGAGGATTCCCACGGCCAGGTACAGCATCTCGCGGTCGCGGAACAGGTCGGTGGTCGGGATGAAGCCGCGCGCGACGGCGAGGAGGTCCGGCCTGGAGAAATACAGTTCGAGCGCGAATGCGCCCGCGATGCCGGCGATCAGCACGACCACCAGCGCCTCCACGTAGCGGAAGCGGTAGTGCTGCAGGGCGAGAATCACCAGGACGTCCGCCGACGTGAGGCAGACACCGATGGTCATCGGCAGCCCGAAGAGCAGGTTCAGGGCGATGGCCGACCCGATCACCTCGGCGAGGTCGGTCGCCGCGATGGCGACCTCGCTGAGCAGCCACAGGACGATCGTGGTGCGCTTCGAGAAGCGGTCGCGGCAGGCTTGCGCCAGGTCGCGGCCGCTGGCGATGCCGACGCGCGCCGCGAGCGACTGCAGGAGGATCGCGATCAGGTTCGACGCGAAGATGACGCTGAGGAGCGCGTATCCGTAGCGCGCGCCGCCGGCGATGTCGGTCGCCCAGTTTCCCGGATCCATGTAGCCGACGGCCACCAGGTAGCCCGGGCCCGCGAAGGCGAAGAGCTTCCGCCAGAAGCCCGCACCGGTCGGGACGGCCACGCTGCCGTGGATTTCGGGAAGCGACACCTCGCCGGAGACCACGTGGGTAAACTGACCCTCGGGCGGGCGCTGGGTGGAATCCACCCTGCTATTCTCGCACACGGGATAGCCGGTAGCGGATCACGGACGCTGCGGCCGCAGCTGGTAACCGATCACGGACACGGTAGCCGACAGCCGGTGTAGCCGAGGGGCTTCAGCCCCTCGGCCAAGGTGGCGGATCACGCACCCGGGAGCGGCGATGCGTCGTAGTCGTCCGCCAGGTCCTGCGGCGAGTCGTAGATCGCGAGCGCGTTCGCCAGTTCCACCTCCGACCACCCACCGCACCGCAGCGCGATCGTCCCGACGCCAAGTGCCTGCGCAGCCTCGACGTCGTAGGGCGTGTCCCCGATCATCACCACCTGGTCGGCTGGCAGCCCCAGGCGCGTCAGCGCCGCCGCGACGATGTCCGGGGCCGGCTTCGACTGCTCGGCATCGTCACTCGACACGATGACGTTTCCCACGAGGTCCGCGACGTCGGCGGCGGTCAGCAGCTGCTTCAATTCGTCGGCGGTCGCCGAGCTGGCCACCGACACGGCCAGGCCGCGGTTGCGAATCAACTGCACGAGGTGGCGCGCTCCGGGCTGCGGTGACAGGAGCGGGAGATTCTCGAGGAAGTACCGCTTGCGGCGCTCGTTGATCAGATCCGCGGAGGCACCGTCAGGAGCAATGCCGGTGAGGATTGGCAGGACCTTGTCGCCGCCCATGCCGATGAGCGGCCGTACCTGGTCGTACCGGATGGAATGGCCGCCCTCGGCCAGGGCCCGCACCCAGGCGTCGGCGTGCGCGCCGTTGCTGTCGAGCAACGTGCCGTCGACGTCGAAGATGACACCGCGGACCACGGCGGGCTTCCGGATGACGGGGCCCGATGGTTCCCGGGTCTCGCTGCCGCGCGACGGGCCGCCGGCCAAGGACTGGCTCGACACACTACCCTTCCCGCCTGTGGTCGAACCTGAGCTCGTCGGCCGGCTGCCCGCCGGTCGTCGTGGCCTCGCCGGCGTTGACGCGGCGGCGCCCCGGCTCAGGTTCCGCCTCGGTCTCACCGTAGCTGCCGCCCTCGCTGATGATTTCGCCGGTGAATGAGCGGCTGGCGGCCCTACCGCGCTCCTGGTCGAGGACGCTCTTCCCCAGGTCTGTGTCGTCCGCTTCCTCTTCCTCGTCCAGGTCCTCGGTGTCCTCGAACTCGTCCTCTTCCTCGGTCTCGTCCCGGATATCTCCGGTGTCGCCGTTTGGAATCTGGCCTTCGGCGGAATCGTCTGATGCCGAGCGTCGGTGCTGTGCCATGAGACTCCTTTCGTGAGTGCTGATCCAGCAAGGCGCGCGCCACGCGAATCCGATCCAGACCCAGGCAAAACGGGGCCAGGCCCCGTTTAGGTACCGTTTCCGCGAAAACGGGGCCTGGCCCCTTTGAGGCGCGCAGGCCGGCCTTTCGGCGTCAGCCGTGGAAGAACGGGGCCTGGCCCCGTTTCGGCGTCAGCCGTTTCGGCGGGCCACGAGCGGAGGTGTTATGATTGCAGTCGGATGCGCCCGTAGCTCAGTTGGATAGAGCGTCGGCCTTCGAAGCCGCAGGTCGGGGGTTCGAGCCCCTCCGGGCGCACCAACTGCAATCCCTTCGGCCCTCGGCTTTCGGCTCTCGGCGTTCGGCCTGCGACCCAGGGCACCCGGGACGCACGCCACTGGGCGGCCGAGGGCACTCCCCACGTTCGACCCTTCCGCAAACCTGATGTTGGCCCGCACCCGACTAGCGGCCCAAGCGAGCGATTGAGAGGGGTGCGCCCTCGAGTTCACAACAACTTGCTTGGCGGTGCTGGCCGTCGCAGACAGGCGGATGCGGCGCCGTGAAGCGGACTACGGCAGCACCCGCACGTACCACAACCGCACGCCGATGCGCTCGTGGGGACCGAGCCAGGCGAACCTGGTGCCGGCCGAGCCGGCAGGCATGACGGACGCCGGGATGATGATGAGCTCGTTGCTGCCGGCGCTCACGGTGGACTCGCCCAGCCGCAAGCGGTACGAGCCGACGCGCTCGGGATCCCATGACAGCCGCAAGCGTCCGACGAAGTGCCTGTTGAACAGCACGTCGACGTGGTCCGGAGAGGTCGGCGTCACCGGATCCAGCCGCAGGACGATGTCGTACGCACGCCTTTCGGGCAGAGGCAGACGGACGACCGCACGCTCCGCGCGTGAGACGCGCACGTTGATATTCTCGAAGTGCGGAGCGGACCACCCGCTCCGGTAGAACACGCCGTCCCGCGCACCTGTTTCAATGGTCGCCGAATCGCCGCACGCGAGGGCCTCGCGCGTTACGTACCAAGGCAACCCCAGATACCAGGCCATCCCGAGCGCAGCGGCGGAGAAGCTGGCGGCCACGTGCCGTCTGCAGCCCATGACCGCCGCGCGGTTCACGACCGAGGGAGCGCGGATCACTGCCCGTATCGCGCGGCCGGCCCCGACCAGCGCCACGGCAGCAGCCACGAAGAAGAAAGGGTAGGCGTGCATGGTGAAGCGCCACGCGCCGCCGCCGCCCACGTTCCACGTGAAGATGTAGGGCAGCAGCGACCCCGCCAGCGCCACGAGCAGCAGCCGTCCTGCAGCGAAGAAAGGCAGGGCGGCAAGTCCCACCAGCGCGATCGCGCGGACGATGCTGCCAAGGCCGGGCATCCACTCCTCGAACCCCTGCCACTTGGTGATGAACGGCTGCACGAGGAGGCCGTTGAGCCCGGTGTCGAGCGTCCGGATCGGGCGCTCGGCGAACCTGCCGCGCAGGTACTCCGCTGCGGTCATCGGTGTGTCAATCGGGCGACCTTCGGCGAAGCGGTAGTAGCTGGTGTGGTAGTTGATCGCGAGCAGCGGATCGCCGGAAGCGACGGCGCAGCTGATCAGGTACGGTGACACGACGACTGCCAGGATGAACGCCGCGAGGCCCAAGGCCCGCGCCCGTTCGCGCCGGGCATGCGCTGAACGTTCGACGATCAGCCAGAGGAATGCCGGGACGATGAACGTGATTGCCGTGATCCTGGTCAGACAGGAGAGGCCGCACAGGACGCCCGCGAGCAGCGCGTTGCCGAACGACGGTCTCGCGCGCAGTCTCAGCAGCGCCCAGACTGACAGCAGGATCGTCGTCATGAAGGTGTCGTCGCGCCAGCCGTCGACGCCCCAGGTCACCATCTCCAGTTCGATCGCCGCCAGCAGCGCTGCCAACAGGCCCGTGAGCGGCGACAGGAGCGCCGCACCCACAAGGTAGGTCGCAAAGACCGCGAGCGTCGACCCGACGGCGGACGCAAGGCTGACGCCGTAGTCCTGGTCGTCGATTGCCCAGAGCCCCGCGCGCGTCATCGCGAGAAACACCGGCTCGCGCACGTGCGGCTGGTAGAAGCTCGTCATCTCGCGGCCGTATCGAAGGTAATTGATCGGGTCGCCGCCGACGTAAGGTTCGGGCACCTGGGTCCAGTGAACACCCGCCGGCCGGACAGCAGCGGCCAGCGGCGCGATGTTCCGGGTGGCGATCCGTGCCCAAGCGGGACGGTCGAGCGGCCCGTACTTGCCAACGAAGGCATCGAGCCTGAGCAGCCCACCGTACACCGTGATGGCGACCGCCAGCACGTGCCAAACGGCCGGGCGGCTCCACAAAGCCGCCAGAGCGGACGTTGATGTCTTCATCGGATCCATTTCCAAAGGGCCATTCGCCGGCAACGCCCGGACGCGTTCGGCCTGCAATTTCAGGGCATTCTAGCACCGCAGTGTTGGGGTCGGAGTCGGCCAGAAGCGATGGGATGGCCCGCTCTGATTGCGTTGGAACCGGTGTGGCCGCTCTGCGGAGGCGCCGGGAATCTCCAGCGGGCGGCCCGACAGTTCCCTCGCCGTCATCGACCAGCCCGTCGGTTCTTGAGAACGGCCTCGCGTGGTTTCGAAGGACGAACTGCTGGACGCCGTCTGGAAGGACACGTTCGAATCGCGCTACATCTCGAGCGTGAGCGTCAGGCCGGCGGGGGACAAGCACTACCGGCTTGCATTGGACGTAGACCAGCGGGCGATGTCGCTCGTCTCCTGGCAGGCGGGGCCGCTCGCCCCGTCGGTCGCAAGCCCGGCCACCTTCCACGGCGGAGGTCCGATGAACGCTTCGCGGGGGACGGACGCGAACGCCTCCAACAGCCGTGGGTCGTAAAGCCCGGTGTGATGCTCGATCGCGGCGACGAGGCGCGGACCGTGGTCATGGGGAATCATCGGGCTGATTGTAGCGCTGCCTCCAATCGGGCGCCCGCAAGAGCGTCACCAGCCAACAGTCCCGGCTTTCGGTTTGACACGCAGCGCCGCACGGCCTTAGTGTGGCCAGGCTGCAGGAGGTGTGATGTCGAACCGGTTCACCCGCGGGATGCTCTGCCTGGCGAGCCTCGGCTCGTGCGTCGTGTTGGCGGTCGTCGGAATCACGGGCCAGGCCGGAACGGGTCCCCTGCCGCCGATCGACCCGCAGAGGGTGCAGGACCAGGACGCGATGACGTGGGACGACTACCGTCCCATCCCCGGCAAGAACTGGGCAGACCCGTCGCTCACGCCGGAACGGCCGTTCCGCCTCGCGGTGGTGGCCATCGACTTTCCGGACCAGCCTTTCGTGATCACGCTGCCCAAGGGATCGGACCCGTTCGGCAATCCGCAGCTCGCCCCGGTACCGCGCGAGCAGGTCGCCCAGTTCTACGCCGACTTCTTCACCAAGCCGGCGCGGCCAACCACGGCCAGACGATCACCGGTTACCTGATGGAGCAGTCGAGGGGCAAGGCCGGCATCACCGTCCGTCACCGCCTTCGGGCCCTACCGCATGCCGAAGCCGTTGTGGTCGTACGGCCTCAACGAGTGGGGGCAGAACGACTCGACGCCCGATGGCAGCAAGGCGTCCGCGCGGATGGAGCCGGACTGCGACGCGGCCTGGAGCGCCGCCGTGGGCAAGGACGTCCGCAAGGAGTTCGACGCGATCCTCAGGCTCTACGCCGGCTACGACGAGACCGGCGTCTGGCAGGAATTCGGCGAGATGAAGTTCAACTCGAAGGACGACATCCCGGCCGAGTGGGGCAACCCGAATCCGGAGAAGCCGCGCTGGATTCCCACGCGCTACGTCCCCTGGACGAGTTGGCTCGCGGGCGCGCAGCAATGGGGCCTCTCTTCGATGCGGCAAGGCGAGAACTCGGGAACCATCACGCACGAGATCGGCCACCTCGTGTTCCGCCTCCCGGACCTCAACAACAACCCGTACGTGACGCCCTACAGGCGAGTGGCCGCCGGCCCCTGGGACATGATGGACCGCGGCAGCTTCAACGGTCCCGGCGGGCCGCACCGGCGATGGGTGGTGCCGCCGACCCACGGCGCAGCGATGCCGGCAGGCCTGATGGTTCGAAACCGGCTGGAGTGCCAGTTCCTCGCCCCGTCGCAGGTGCTGCGGGTGAACCGGGAGGGCCTGGCCAAGTCCGGCCTCGTGCTGGCCAGGGTCACGGCGCGCGCCGTTGACCCGCTCCCCGGCACCTTCGCCGGCATCGTCGTCAAGCTGGACGGAGCCGCGCCCGTGGACCGGACGCCGGCCGACGACCCGGCCACCAATCCGCTGTCGCCGGGGACGCCGAATTACGGCTCCTACACGCTGGAAGTCGTCCAGCGAATCGGGTACGACTCGTTCACGCCGGACAACGGCGTCCTCCTCGCGAAGAACAAGGACACCCTCAAGGGCCAGAACGGCGGCCCGAACGCGTTCAACAGCTACATCTGGGTGATCGACGCGCATCCCGAGGACATCAACGTCGTGGACTACGTCAAGCCGAACGGCGAGAAGGTGATGCGGACCATCGCCGACTACCGCCAGCTGAATGACGCGCTGTTCCACGCGGGACTCGGGTCGGGAAGTTCGTACGAGTGGGAGGACACGCCGAACCGCCTGCATTTCTACGTCGTCGATCTCGAGAAGGACAAGGCCGGGATTCTCTCGTACGTGCTGGCGGTCCGATCCCTCGACGGTTCGGGGCCGCAGCGCCGGGGAGTGGCGCTCGAAGCCCGCGCCGGCCAGAAGGCCTCGCGAGCACACGCCCCGGTCGTCTTCACCCTGAGGAACACGGGCGCGGCTGCCGCCATCGATCCGGCACTCCACGCGGCGGACGTCAACGCCTTCCTGAAGTCCGACGTCTACCGGCTGTCGGCGACGGTGGAAGGCAAAGGGTGGACCGTCCAACTTCTGAACGGCCTCGCCGGCGTCGAGTTCGGCGGCACACGGCAGGTGACCGTCTACGTCTCGAACGAGGCCGGCAGTTCTCCCGTCCGCCAAGGTGACGCTGCAAGGCCGTGTCCGAGAGCGACCCGACCAGGTCGGCGACGGCGACCGCCACCGTCGCGAAGTGAGGCGCGCGCCCACGTCAACGGCAATCGGAGGGTGCGTCCTTCCCCGTCGGACTCGGCGTCGTCGGTCATGGGCCTGAACAATGAGTCGGCTCGCGCCGGGCGCCATTACACGGCGCTCCGGCCACGACCAGTGCGCGTGCCCGGCGTCCTGAGCCGGGGCCGGAGGAAGCGGCCGGTGTGCGACGCGCGGCACGCCGCGATCTCCTCGGGCGTGCCGGTGGCGACGACCTCGCCGCCGGCGTGGCCGCCCTCGGGCCCCAGGTCGATGACGTGATCGGCCGTCTTGATGACGTCGAGATGGTGCTCGATCAGCAGGACGGTGTGGCCCGCGTCCACCAGCCGGTTCAGCGCGTCCAGCAGCCGCTGGACGTCGGCGAAGTGCAGCCCCGTGGTCGGCTCGTCGAGGATGTACACGGTGTGGCGCGAGCGCTGCAGCGTGCTCAGCTCGGTGGCGATCTTGACGCGCTGCGCCTCGCCTCCCGACAGCGTCGTCGCCGACTGGCCGAGCGTCAGGTAGCCGAGCCCGAGGTCCGCTCAGCACCTGGATCTTCCGGCGCACGGCCGGCTCGTCGCCGAAGAACCCCACGCCCTCTTCGATCGACATCGTCAGCACGTCGTCGATGGTCTTCCCGCGAAGGGTCACCTCCAGCGTGTCGGCGTTGAACCGCGCCCCCTTGCACGCCCCGCACGTCACCTCGACGTCGGGCATGAAGTACAGCTGCGTCGTGACCGTGCCTTCGCCCTGGCACTCCTCGCAGCGCCCGCCCTTCACGTTGAAGCTGAACCGGCCGGCCTTGTAGCCGCGCTCGACCGACAGCGGCGCGTTCGCGAACAAGTCGCGGATCGCGTCGTAGAAGCCGACGTAGGTGGCAGGGTTCGATCGGCTGTTCCGCCCGATCGGCGACTGGTCGATGCTGACCACCTTCTGCACGTGCTCCAGCCCCTCGGCCGCGTCGTGCGCGCCGGGCAGCGTCCGGGTGTCCACCAGGCGTTTCCACAGCGCCTTGTAGAGGATGTCGCTGACGAGCGTGCTCTTGCCCGATCCCGACGCGCCGGTGATGGCGACGAGCCTGCCCGAGCGGGAAACGAGACGTCGAACCCTTTGAGGTTGTTCTCGCGCGCGCCGCGGATCACGATCGCCTGGCCGTTGCCCTCGCGCCGGCGGGGAGGAGTCGGAATCGACCGCCGCCCCGACAGGAACTGCCCGGTCGGCGACTCGTCGCACGCGAGCACGTCGTCGAGCGTCCCCTGCACGACGACCCTCCCGCCGTGGACGCCTGGCCCCGGACCCATTTCGACGATGTGGTCGGCCGACGCGGATCGTGTCCTCGTCGTGTTCGACGACGATGACCGTGTTGCCGATGTCGCGCAGGCGCTCGAGCGTCGCGATCATCTTGGCGTTGTCCTTGGGGTGCAGCCCGATGCTCGGTTCGTCGAGCACGTATAGCATCCCCATCAACCCCGAGCCTATCTGCGTGGACAGGCGGATGCGCTGGGACTCACCCCCGGAGAGCGTGGCCGACCGCCGGTCGAAGTTCAGGTAGTCGAGGCCGATGCCGAGCAGGAGCTGCAGCCGTGCGCGGATCTCCTTCAGGATCTGCCGGCCCGCGTCGGCGCCGCGGCCGGCCGGTGCCACCGAGCCGAGGAACGCGTGCAGTTCGTCGAAGTGGAGCTGCGCGATGTCGTGGATGGTCCTGCCGTCGACGGTGAAGAGCAGCCGGGTCGGCCGAAGCCTGGCGCCGCCGCAATCGGGACACGTGCGCTCCACCATGACCTTGTCGAGCCACGCCTCCATCTTCGAACTGCCCTCGCCGCGCTGGCGGTAGCGGCGGTAGTGGCGTTCGATGCGCCGGGCGATCCCGTGGAAGCCGACGTCCTTGCCTTCCCAGTCGTCTCGCCTGACGCGGGCCTCCGGTGGAGGCGCCAACCGGATCTTCCGCGGGTCGATGCCGTACAGGACCGCGTTCCTCGCGCGGTCCGGCAGTTGGTTCCACGGCACGTCGAGCGAGAAGCTGAGGGCAGACGCGAGGCTGTGCATCACGCGGCCGTCCCAGGTGTCCGGGTTGTAGCGGAACGCTTCGCGAACGAAGCAGCCGCCGCGAATGCTACGCTGCGGGTCGGGTATCAGCAGTTCAGGGTGCGTGAGCTTGTCGACGCCGAGGCCGCCGCACGTCCGGCAGGCGCTCTCCGGATTGTTGAACACGAAGTAGTCGGGGCCGATGTCCCCGTAGACGAGGTGATGCGTGGGGCTGCAGAGCCCGGCGTACAGGCGTTCCGCCTCGGCGTGGCTGGCGCCGCCGGCCACGTGGACCTGCATCAGGCCGTCGCCGACGAGCAGCGCGCTACTGATGCCGGCCCTGATTGCCTTCTCGTGCGCGCGGCCGACGACGAGGCGATCCACGACCGCGTCGATGTCGTGAACGGCCGATTCGTCCACCTCCACCTCGGCTGACAAATCGACCGGCGAGCCGTCCACAACCAGCCGGCGGCACCCCTTCTTGCGCAACTCGGTGAACACGAACTCGAGTTCCTCGCCGTAGACCCTGAACGCGGGCGCCCTGAGCTCGATCGCCGCCCCTTCGGGCAGCGAGAGGATCGCTTCGAGGATCTGGCTGGAGGTCCGGCGCGGCGTCGGTTCGCCGGTGCGCGGGCAGTGCGCCTGCCCGATCGTCGCGTAGAGGAGGTTCAGGTAGCCGGAGACGTCGGTCATCGTCCCGACGGTGGACCGCGGATTGCTCGAGAGCGTCTTCTGCTCGATGGAGATGACGGGCGAGAGACCGAACACGAAATCGACGTCGGGCTTGGCGACCTGGGAGACGAAGCGCTTGGCAAACGTCGACAGCGACTCCATGTAACGGCGCTGTCCCTCCGCGTAGATGGTGTCGAAGGCGAGGCTCGACTTGCCGGACCCGGAAAGCCCGGTGAGGACGATCAAGCTGTCGCGCGGGAGTTCGAGCGAGATGTTCTTGAGGTTGTGGACCCTTGCGCCCTGGACGCCGATCGTCGTGCGTGGCGCCGTCCGCCGCTTCACGCCGTTCCCCCGAGGTGCACGAACGCCAGTTCCTGCACCTCGACGGTGCTCTTCTTCGTCAGGCGTGCGGGAATTGAGGCCCTCACGAGCAGGCGCTGGTCTGCCAGGTACTCGCACGCAAGGACCACACCGGTGACACCCAGCGTGCGCTCGAAGTGCGCTTCGATCTCCGTGGACGACCGGGCTTCGCCGACCTCGCGGAGGTGGTCGATCACCGGCGCGAACAGCGTCGGCGCGCGGTCTGCCATGTAGCCGTCGATGGCCGCCAGCGCCGCCTGCACCGACTCGCGCGTCTTGGGCGCGTTCAGCAGGTCGGCGTAGATCGCCTTGAAGAACGGCGGGTTCAGGGCGGTCGCCTGCGGGATCACCTCCCGGCCGGCCAGCTGGCCGCGGCCGATCACCTCGATCCGCGCCAGCGGGGTGGCCGCGTAGAGGACCCACAACGCCGTGTAGTCGAGGTCCCCGCGCGTCACGAACCACTTGCGCGCCTTGTAGATCGGCGACAGCGCCGACGTGCCGGCGCGGAGCAACTGCAGTTGCTGGTCCCGGCGCCCGAGATCCTGCAGCGACGCGCAGAGGGGCTCGAGGCTCGGGTCGTGCGTGTAGAGCAGGCGGCCCTTCGCCAGGAACGCGTGCAGGAACGAGTTGCGCAGGGAGCTCTCGATCGCCTTCCGGAACTCGGCCCGGGGCACGAGCAGGGCGTGGATGTCCACGCCGTCGGCGAACAGCGCGATGCTCGAGGCCGGGACGGCCTTGTCGTCCACCGTCACGAGCACGAGGTCGATGTCGGACTTCTCCCAGACGGTGTCGTGGGAAAGGCTCCCGCACAGGATGGCGGCGAGCACCGACCGGTCGCGCCTCACATCCCGCAGGAGCGCTTCGAGCGCGTCGGTGAAGACCCGATGGATGGCCGGCTGGTCCATTGGCGCTCCGGACGTCCCTACCAGCCTGGCGCGCCCGTCCCTTGGCGGTACGGAACCGTGAAGATCGACGTGCCGATGCGGTCTTGGTGGTTCTTGGTCTTGATGGTGACCGTGCACGTGCCGCTCGCGGCCGTGCGGTAAATATCCAACTCCACGCCACCGAGGCAATAGCAGCTGAACGCGTACGTCGGCCGGCAGTCGCCGGTGACCGTCAGCGAGTCGAGGTAAGGGCATCCAGGCGAACCTCCCCCGCACAGGAAGCCTTCGTCGGGATCGATGATGTTTCCCAGCGCCTCCAGTGTCGGGCTGGTGTCCGAGAGGCCGTAGAAACTCATCAGCTGAACGTAGGGCGCCCGGTTCGTCCCCTGCACGGTCGCCGAGGCCGCCACCGCGTGGCCGTGACCGTCGCTTACTTCCACCGACGCGACCGCCGGGTCGGGTGAGGTGACGACGCAGACCGCCTGGGCGGACGTGCCTGTCGCGCACCCGGACCACCGGTACGTCAACGGATCGCCGTCCGGGTCAGAGGCGTTGACGACGACGGTGATGCTGCACGGAAGTTCCGAGCAGGCCGGGCCGCCCTGGACAATCACCGTCGCGCGGGGCGCCGCATTGGCCGACGCGGGCAACGTCGGCTGAGTGGGCGACTGGGGCGTCGTCGTTTGCGAGGAAGTCGATGTGCGCGGCGGGCTGCCGCAGGCGGAGAGGACGCAAGTGGAGCACAAGAGAAGAACCGCCGCACGCATGGCCGCAGTGTAGCACTGCTGTGAAGGCGTTCCGCTCCAGGCTCCTCGTGACCGGCGCCCGCGGCCACTGGCGCGCCTGTTGCGCTCGTGTGCGGCAAGGTGAACGTGCCCCGGCCGACGGTAAGGAGGTTCTCAGCCCTCGCGCACGTCCCTCAGCAGCAGGGCCAGCAGGACCGCCGTGACAGCCGCCATGCCGGCGAACAGGGCCGGCGGAGGACCGGGCACGGTGAGCCCGTCCGCGCGCATCGAGAGCACCATCCCGATGAGCGCCACGTCCATCACCACCCCGAAGCCGAGCATCGTCGGCACCAGCCAGTAGCCGAGCGTGCGGCGGCGCCACAGCGCGATGCCGCCGGCGATGAAGGCGGGCAGCACGATGCCCAGGTCGAGCACGTGGACCGGGTTGGTGATCAAACCCGCGTCGAGCGCGCTCTGCGGCATCCGGCCGGAGAGCGTGACGGGAACCACCTCCGAGAGCCAGAGCGCGTAGAACAGCAGGCCGATCAGCACGCTGAAGCCGCCGGCCACGCGCACCGGGGCCCGCCCGCCGAACCACTGCCCCACCTCGTCGCGTTGGAGCGCGGACACGACGCCCACGAGTGCGGCGAACGCGAGCCCGAGGGCCCAGGTGTAGACGAGGAACAACGGCCCGAAGTGGAGGAAGAACGCGTAGAGCACGAGCGAGTAGAGCGTGTAGGTGAGGACGCCGGACAGCAGCAGCGTGCCGACGCGCGACCCGCGGAGGCTGAGGAGCGCACAGGCGGCGAGCAGCGGAGCGGCCAGCACCAGGCCGACCCAGTCCTGGCCACGACCTTGCGAGGCCCACAGCGGCACCTCGCGGGCATAGACCTGAGGGATCCAGAGCGCGCCGGCGGCGGCCACGGCCAGGAGCGCCGCCAGTGGGAGCGAGAGGAGGGCGGGGAGCCGGTACGGCGAGTTCATCGCGGGTATTGTAGCCGCACGGCCATTCGAGTCGTCCGCCTCGTCACGTGCCTTGCTCGGTTCGTCCCCTGCACGGTCGCCGGTCGCCTAACACCTGGCCCGCCTCGCCGATTCGCAGCCCCGACGAAGCGCACCGTCCGGCCTGTCTTTGACAGCGGCTGAAGCCCGGCCGTATGATTCCCTCCTCGTCGCGCCCGGCGGAAACCCCGTCCACGGAGCGCCCATGCGCCGCCGCCTCGCCTCCCGCTGCCTGCGCCCTCACCCCGTTCGCGCGTCACACGTTCCCACAACGGAGGCACATCATGAAGCGACTCGTTCTGGCGCTCGCGATCTCGTTCGTGGTGCCCGCGGCTGCGCACGCCCAGGGGTTGCAGAAAGGCAACCTGATCGGCACACACCTGATGAAGGTGCAGTTGGCGCCCGGCGTGACCATGGAGCAGTTCGCGAAGGCCTACCAGGAGAAGATGATCCCGGCCATCGAGAAGAACATGCCCGGCTGGAAGGTCTACCTCGTGAAGCGAGTCAGGGGCGAGCAGGCCGAGGGCCTTGCGGCAATCTTCGTCGTGCGGTCTGCCGCCGAGCGAGACAAGTACGACAACCCCGACGGTTCCGAGAACGACCTGGGGAAGGCAAAGCTCGCCAACGTGGCGCCGGTCCTGACCGAGGTAGAGAAGTTGGGAAAGATCACCGCCGACGTCTACACGGACTGGATCGTGTACTGACCGCGGATGTCACCGGCGCGCGTCGCAAGCAGCGACTCGATGAACGTTGCAATTGGCGCGCCGGGGTCGACGCAACTCGACCAGCTGACCGCGTCGTTCAAGCGGATGTGTGGCCGGGACCCGGTCACACCGGCGCCGCCGCCTCGGGATTGTCGAGCAGTCGCGCCACGTCGAGGGCCTTTGACCGCACGTCGAAGCCGAGCGCGCACCGCACGCCGCACCGGTCACAGCGCCCGCAGATGACATCCGCCGGCGTCCAGTCCCGCAGCGTGGCGCGCGCCTTGTCGGGCTGGTCGTGGCCGGCGTCGTACATGTGGGCGCGCATGAGCGTCGGGATATCCAGGTTTCCAGGACATTGCGGCCGGCAGCGCCCGCACTGCTGGCAGTAAAGCCCCGGCAGCCCGAGGGCGGCCCCGAACTTCAGGCTCCCCCGCTCCGCCGGCGTCAGCGGGAGGGCCTCCATTACCGAGAGGTCGTCCTGCAGCTCGTCGTGGTTCGCGAACGCCGGGATCGCGGTGTGGACGTTCTCGTCCTGCAGCACCCACTTGAGCGCGGCCTTCATGTCGATCTTCACCAGGTGGGCCGGGTCCCAGTAGACCCCGGCCTGTGTCTTCATCGCCACCACGCCCAGGCCGGCCGCCGCGGCTTCTGCGATGGCGGCCCGAACCGCTCTGCGGTGAGCCTGGCGGAAGTTGTACGAGGTCAGGACCACGTCCCACACGCCGCTCCGGACGGCGGCGCGGATCACGTCCGGCTCGTTGCTGTGCGTCGTGACGCCGATGAACCGGGCCTTGCCCTGCTTCTTCAGCGCTTCGAAGGCCTTCAGGTAGGGCTCGTGCAGCGCGGTCTGACGAGCGCCGACAGACGCGAGATAGTAGATGTCCACCGCGTCGAGGCCGAGACGCTGCAGGCTGCCCTCGATCGACGTGGCGATGAGGCGCGGGTCCGCGCCGGTCCCGACGTCCATGCTGTTCCCGGTGCCGGGCTCCAGACGGTACGGCAGGTCCGGGCTGGTCCCAACCACGAAGGAGCCGCGGGGACGCCCGCGGAGCACCTCTCCGAGCCTCCGTTCCTGGTTTCGCTCGGCATAGGAGCTCGACGTGTGGATGTACTGGATGCCGGCGTCGAGCGCGGCGGGCACGAGTTCGACGGAGTACGCCGAACCCATGCTGACGACCGGCAGACGGAGGCCCGTCCGGCCCAGCGTGCGATAGACGATTCTCCCTGTCTGCGGCGCCCGACCAGCCGGCGACCTCGAACCGGAACAGGCCGCGAGCAGCATCGGCCCCGCGAGGCTGCCCGCACCGAGCTGCAGGAGTTGTCGTCGCGTCGGAAGTTGGCGACCGTGCACGGCGAGCCTCCCTTCCGCTGGCGGGATCACGTCGGCTGCGGCATCGCCCAACCGACAGGGCAATCATACTGCTGGCCCTGATGGGCGTCGACACGCGCGGATCCTCCTACCGCGTGAAGTTCACCGTGACCGTCATGACGACCGGCACGGGCACGCCGTTCAGCAGCGTCGGGGTGTAAACCCACTTCCGCACGGCGTCGAGCGCGGCCTGATCGAGCAGCGGGACGGAGCGCAGGACCTTCGTGTCCATGACCTTTCCGTCGGGCCCAATCGTCGCTTCGATGATGACCGTCCCGGAGACACCCGCCGACTGCGCGATCGCCGGGTACTCAGGCTTGACGTCCTTGATCTTCGTGGGCGCCCTGATCTTTCCACCAACGCGGACGGCGGCGCTGACAGCCTTCGCCCGTGCAACGGCCTCGGCCTTCTCCCTGGCCATGGCCGCCTCGGCTTTCTCCCTGCCGGCGACCGCGTCGGCCGCCGCCTTGTCGCCTGCAGCCTTCGCGCCGGCTGCGAGTTCCTTGGCCTTGTCGTAGGACTTGATCCACTTGCTTTCCTGGACCTTCAGCTCGGCGTCGAGTGCTGCCCGCGCATCCTGGGCGGCCTTCAGGGAGTCGGCTGCGTACTGGTCCGCGTGCTCGGCGGTGGCCTTGTCGAGGGCCGCCTGGGCCGCCTCGACATCCGCCTTGGGCGGTGACGAGCAACCCGCAACAGTGATCGCGAGGCAAAGGGCGATTCCCAGGAACCTGGCAGTGAGAGGCATGGTGTCTTCTCCAAGGCTTGGACCGACGGGACACCCGTCGGGCTCTACCCCATCAGGCTGGATCAGGGGCTGGCGGGGCGTCTGTTCAAAAGCGGACAGGGCCATGCCGAACGCCCGGCGGGCCGTCACGCCACCCGCGCCGCGGTGTTCGCCGTCACGGCTGGCGAGGTCCACGGAACAGGAAGGTCAGCGCGAACCCCGCCACGAACCCGCCAACGTGCGCCATGTAGGCGACGCCGCCGGTTTGCGCCGTGTCGGAGATGGAACCGATGCCGCTGAAGAACTGCAGGACGATCCAGATCCCGATCACGATCAGCGCGGGCACCTGGATCACCCGCTGGCCCTGCAATACTCTGACCGATCCCCGTGGGAACAGCAGGATGTACGCCCCGAGCACGCCCGCGATCGCCCCCGACGCACCCAGGTTCGGCACGTTCGACCCGAGGCTGAACACCAGCTTGCGCGCACGTGGCCGCCAGCCCGCAGAGCACGTAGAAGATCGTGAACCTCGCGTGCCCGAAACGGTCTTCGACGTTGTCGCCGAAGATCCACAAGTACAGCATGTTGCCTCCCAGGTGGAGCCACCCGGCATGCATGAACATGGAACTGACGAGCGTCGGCGCATCACCGATGGGATCGGCCACGAAGCGGCTGGGCACGAACGCCCACTTCCCGACGAAGGGGTCGCCGCCACTCTGCTCGGCAAGGAAGAACAGCACGTTCAGCGCGATCAAGGCATAGGTGACCAGCGGAACGGTCCTGCGAGAGGTATCGTCATCGCCGATTGGGATCATGGGAAGTCCACCCTTTCCGTGATCGGAGCACGGTCGGACGGCCGGTACCGATCGGTCGATGTCGACCATAACGCCGTCGTCGCCGCCGCGTCTGTGCACTTCTGCACCTGCCGCCGCTCTCACGCTGCTGGGCCGCGTGTGTGCAATGCGGAGCATCGCGCTTTGTCGGCATGCGCGACACTGTGTCGGTGGACCACTTGATGACACGAAGAGCGCTTGGGAGCAGGAAGAGCCAGATGCGGTGGCTTCGGGGAGCGGCGATCTCGTTGACACTCCTCGCCGGTCGGACGGCATCCGGTCAGGCCCCGGCGACGCCCGCCGTGGCGACATTCCGGGCCGGCGTCGACCGGGTGATGATCAGCGCGGTCGTTCGCGATCACAACAACGCGCTCGTGACCGACCTGACGCAGTCCGGGTTCGAAGTGCTCGACAACGGACAGCCCCGTCCGATCACCGACTTTCGGTCGGCGCGCTCGGCCGTCAGCGTAGCCCTCCTGTTCGACGGCAGCGGGAGCATGGAGGTGACCGCGAAGATTGAGTCGGCCCGGCGGGCCGCGCGGCAGGTCCTGGCGTGGCTGGAAGCCGGGCGCGACGAGCTCGCGATCTACTCGTTCGACACGTCGCTCCACCAGCTCGAGCCGTTCGCCCTCTACCAGGAGGACGCGAGGCTGGAACGCTCGCTCTTCGGGATGGCGCCGTTCGGCATGACGTCGCTGAACGACGCGATTGCAGCGACCGCGAGGGACCTGGCCGTCCGGCCGAACTCGCATCGCGCGGTCATCGTGCTGACCGACGGCCGGGACAACCACAGCGTGCTGACGCCGGCCGAGGCGTCCGGCATCGCGAGCTCGATTGACGTTCCCGTCTACATCATGGCCGTCGTGTCTCCGCTCGATCACGTCGGCGCGACGACGGCCGTGAGCAGCGAGAGGCCGGTCGCTGTCGGCGACCTGGCCGACCTCGCGCGTCGGACAGGCGGGGAGTTCTTCGTGACGAGCGCCGTGGCGCAAACCGGGTTGGCCGCCCGGCAGATTGTCGACGAACTCCGCCATCAGTATCTCATCGCGTGCGAACCGGGCAGTCGACCCGGGTGGCACTCGCTCGTGGTGCGCACCAGGGACCGCCGACTGGTGGTCAGGGCCCGCGGCGGCTACATGGCGGGGCCGCCGCCCATCGATCGTTTCGAGACAATCAATCGCTGGTAATGAGGAGAGAGATCATGAGGAAGTTCATCCTGGCGCTGTCCGTGGCGGCCCTTGCGGCCGGCAGCACGACGGCGTGCGCAACCAAGGGCTTCGTTCGCAACCGCGTCGGCGACGTCAACGACAAGGTGGAGTCGGTCTCCAAGTCCCTCGAAGAAACGCAGGAGCGGACGCGGCAGACCGAGGCCGCGATCGCTGACGCCAACCAGAAGATTGTCCAGGTGGACCAGAAGGCGGCGGCGGCAAACGAGGCGGCGGCCACCGCGCGGACGGCCGCCGACGGCGCAGCCACCAAGGCCGCGGCCGTCGAGGTCGCGACCAAGCGGATCGTCTACGAAGTGACGCTCAGCGAAGATCAGGGCAACTTCAAGTTCAGCCAGTCGGAACTGCCAACCGAGGCGAAGGCGCGGATCGACGAAGTGGTCAGGCAGTTGAAGGCGACCCCCAACGGCGCCTACATCGAGGTGGAAGGCTACACCGACAACCGGGGGGCGAGGGCGTACAACGACCAGTTGGGCCTCGACCGCGCCGAATCCGTCAAGCGCTACCTCTACCAGGAGCACCAGATTCCGCTGCATCGGATTAACGTCATCAGCTATGGCTCCGCCAATCCGGTCGCGCCGAATACGACCAAAGCGGGCCGCGCGCAGAACCGCCGCGTCGTGATCAGGGTGCTGGTGTAAGCGGGAACGTCAGGGCGCGGCGTACGAGGTCGGTGGCGCCGCGCCGTCGCTCACGTCGGAAAGGTCGTCGTCCGCGGACAGTCGGGTCTGCCGGTTCGCGGGCGGCGCGCCGGGCGCGGTGTGGGTCGGATCATGTCGGCGTCTTGCCGACTGCCGACGTCTCGCGGTGGACAAGAGCGGAGCAGACGTGGAGTGGCGCAACGAGGGGAAGGCAGCGTATGAGCATCACAGCGTTGACGACGATGGACGTGGTCGCAATCGTCGCGGTCGGCGTGCTTGTCCTTGCAGCCATCGCGACGTGGTTCTCTTTCCGAAAGCGCCGGACCGAGCGGCTGCGCACCAGGTTCGGTGGTGACGAATACGCCCGGGCGATGAAGGCAGGCGGGAATCGACGGCACGCGGAAGCCGGCCTCGACCAGCGCACGGCGCGAGTCGAGCGGTTCCACCTCAGGCCCCTCGCACTGAGCGATCGTGCTCGCTTCCTCGAGTCCTGGCGCGGGGTCCAGGCACGATTCGTCGACGGGCCGGCCGGCGCGGTGACCGAAGCGGACCAGTTGCTGACCGACGTGATGTCCAGGCGGGGCTATCCGACGAGTGACTTCGAACAGCGGGCGGCGGATATCTCCGTGGACCACCCGAGGGTCTTGACGGATTTCCGGACCGCTCACGAGATTGCCCTTCGACAGGTGCGGGGCGAGGCGAGTACGGAGGACCTGCGCCAGGCAATGGTCCACTACCGGACCCTGTTCGAGGAGTTGGTCAACGGGCCAGAACCGCCGCTTGCGGCAGTTGCCTCTTGAGCGTCGGCGGCAGCGACAGGCTCTCGCACCATCGGAGGAAGGGTAGTGATATGACCGTCATGACACGGGCGTTCGTGCTCGCCGCTGCGCTCGCCGCCGCACAGGTCGGCACCGCGATGCCAGGCCCCCAACGCCCCTGCCTGGCGACCGATCAGCAGATGAAGGCATTGGTCAGCCGGATCGACACCGACCGTGACCAATTCCGCGCCAGCTTCGCGCGGGCGAGCGACCGCGGTCCGGTCGAGAACCTCCTGTCGGAACAGCCAATCGACCGTTCGCTGACCGCGTTCGCGCAGGCCGTGGACCTGCTCCGCGATCGCCTCGACAGCTGGCGATCCAACTGGGCCGATGCGGAGACACTGCTCAGGCGTGCGTCCGCCATCGACGACTACATGGCGCGGAACCGGCTGGACGGGTCGGCCCGCGGTGATTGGCAGGCGCTGCGTCTCGACCTGGACGCCCTGTCCTGCGCGTACTATGCCGTCGCGCATCGTTCGGCGCTGGGTGACCATCTCGTTGAGAACGGCGGCTATCGCATCGGTCTTGTCCGCAGCGGAGGCGGCGTTCATCTTGGCAACGAGCTCGTCGAGTCGCTGGTCGGCAGCCTTCACCTCGGCCATCATCTTGTCGTCGCCGGTCAAGCCCGGCCTGGGCGCAGCTCCGCCGGCCGGGCGCCTGGCGCCAGGACCACCATCAAGGTGGCGGTGACCACGGGCACGACGCCAACCGCCAGGAACACGCCGTCCCCAACGAGGCGAACCCACTCGAGCGCGTGGAACGGCCCGCTCATCGTGAAGGCCGGCTGCCGCGCATGCCAGTATCCGTTCGCGATCGAGTCCCACAGCTGCAGCACGCCCGCTGGAAACAGGTCCAGCACGATCATGAGGGCGAGGCCGACATTGAGTCCCCAGAAGCCGAGCCGGATGAGGCGTTCCACGCGGGCCCACGCGGCGTCCGAGGCCAGCGCGCGCAGTCCGAAGACGACCACGGCGAGCGCCAGCATGCCGAACACGCCGAACAGGGCCGCGTGCCCGTGATTGGGGGTCAATACCGTGCCGACCTCGAAATACGACACGATAGGGAGGTTGATCAGGAACCCGAAGATCCCGGCTCCCACGAAGTTCCAGACGCCCACGGCCATCAGGAAGTTGATCGTCCAGCGGTGGCGGTCCGACAGTGCCTCCCCGCACTCCTCGCACCGACGGCTCCTCAGGCGGATGAAGTCCCACGCGTCGAGCGTCAGCAGCGTGAGGGGCACGACCTCCAGCGCCGAGAAGCAGGCGGCCACGCCCATGTTCAGCGTTCCCTGGCCGGTGAAATACCAGTGGTGGCCGGTGCCGAGGATGCCGCCGCCCAGGTAGAGAATCGCGTCGAGGTACACGACGCGCGTCGCGGTCTTCGCGGTCACGAGACCGAGGAGGTGGAACATCACCGCCACCAGGACCGTCGCAAACAGCTCGAAGAAGCCCTCCACCCACAGGTGGATGATCCAGAAGCGCCAGTTGTCGATGACGGCGAAGTTCGTGCGCGGACCGAAGAAGAGGGCGGGCAGATAGAAGATGGGAATTGCCGCGGCGGCGTAGAGGAACAACGCGCCCAGCTCCGACCGGTTGCCCGGGCGCATGGCGGGCCGCAAGGCGCGATACAGCAGCACGAGCCAGAATACGAGCCCGGCCGCGAGCAGGATCTGCCAGAACCGACCCAGGTCCAGGTACTCGGAGCCCTGGTGGCCCAGCCAGAACCATGCCTGGCCCAACGCGCCGTTGATGCCGAGGTACTCGCCGAACAGGCTGCCGAATACGACGACGGCCAGGGCGACGAGGAGCACGACGACGCCAGCACGCTGCCCACGGGGCTCCACGCCGCCGACGATCGGAGCCAGCAGGAGGCCGCCCGCCACCCACGCGGTGGCGATCCAGAAGATCGCCAGCTGGAGGTGCCAGGTCCGGGCCAGCGTGTAGGGCAGCAGGCGCGACAGATCGACGCCGTAGAAGGTTCCCGGCTCGACGCGGTAGTGCGCGATTACCCCGCCGAGCAGCGTCTGCGCCATGAAGAGGACCGCGACGACGGCCAGGTACCAGGCCGTCGCGCGTTGGCTCGGAGTCCAGGTCCACGCCAGCACGCGGTTGTCGTGCGAGTGGCCCGCGCCGGAAGACTGGTGCCAGCCAAGATAGTCGAAGCGCCCGAACAGGAAGAGGATGGTGCCGATCCCGCCCAGCAAGGTGACGAGGCTCAGCGCACTCCACAGGAACGTCGGGCCGCTGGGCGTGTTGCCGGCGGCCGGGTCGTAGGGCCAGTTGTTGGTGTAGGAGTAGTCCTTGCCGGGTCGGTTGGCGACCGCAGCCCAGGCGGCCCAGGTGAAATAGGTCGCCGAGGTCCTCGAGTTCGCGGCGCTCGCGGATGTACTTCATCGGCAAGCCGGGCAGCCGCGGTGGGCCCCGAGAAGTAGTCGCCCCAGTGTTGCCGGGACGCGGCGAGCGCGGCGGCCTCGATCTCCGTGAACCGGAGAACCCCGGTTGACGGGTCGTACCGATTCCCCTTCAGCGTGCGACGCACGAGAGCGGCAATCTCGGCGGCGGGGCCGTCCTCCAGGACGGCAAACGGTCGGCCGTATCGCTCCCTCGCGAGGGTGTCGCGGCCCACCTCGACCGCCTGGTGCAGCGTGTCGGCGCTGTAGTCCGGGCCGAGGTACGCCCCATGGCCCCACAGCGTCCCGTGCTCCATCAGGCCGTACTTGAGAAACACCTCCTGCCCGCGCAGGATGTCGGCCGAGGTGAACAGCGTGCGACCCGACGCGTCCTCGACGCGGTCGGGAATGGGCGGCGCGTCGGTGTAGGTTCGGACCGTGAGGTAGGACAGCCCGGCGAAGCCCGCGATCATCACGAGGATGGCCGCGTGCCGCCACCACGGTGACAGGGAAGTGGTCTCTTCGGAGTTCGGCATGGTGTGTCTCTCCCGTCAGATGTTCCGGAGCCGCCGAACACAACGCCACCCGTCCGCCGCACGTCGGTCGTTACCGGAAGGGGGAGGTCCTCCGAAGTCGGCGCCGGCGCGAGGCATCCCGCCGACGGGGGTACTCAAGGCCGCGATTGGTGAAACGCAAACAGGAATACGACCATTCCCAGGCCGGCAAAGGCGTAGATGAACGACGTCAGCATCTTCACCGGCGCAAGCAGGCCGCGGGCGACGCCCAATACGTCGCCGACGAAACCCATCACCAGCACGACCGTTGCCAGGGCCATTCCGACCAGTGCCAGCAGTGACGCATTCTGAAGTGTCACGATGACCACCTCCCTCACGAGCTAGCATTGCCGAACGCGTCCGGTCTCGCCGTCTCCTTTTGCACATCGGTCGTTCCGTCGTGGAGCCTGCCAATGCCTGACCGTCGACGCCGGTGCCGGCTGCCGCGCGGAGGCCGGGGCCCGTCTCGCCGACGGCTCGCCGCGCGGAGGTCACGGTGCGAGGGCCGGTTCCGAGAGGTCGGAGGGGTGTACACTTCCCCTGTTGTATGCCCAAGCGACACTCCGAGTTCCACCGCACCGAGCACATCGGGTGGCTGCGGGCCGCGGTGCTCGGCGCCAACGACGGCCTCATCTCGACGAGCAGCCTGGTGGTCGGCGTGGCGGCCGCGCAGTCGGCGCGTGCCCCGATCCTCCTGGCGGCGGTCGCGAGCCTCGTGGCCGGCGCGCTCTCCATGGCGGCCGGAGAGTACGTCTCCGTCAGCTCGCAATCGGACACCGAGGGCGCCGATCTCGAACGCGAGCGCGGCGAACTCGCGGCGAGTCCCGAACTCGAACGCGCGGAACTGACCGAGATCTACAGGGGCCGGGGCCTGACCCCGGAACTCGCCGCACAGGTTGCCGACCAACTCACCGCGCACGACGCGCTCGCCGCCCACGCGCGTGACGAGCTGGGCATGTCCGAGATGACCCGCGCGCGGCCGATCCAGGCGGCGCTCTCCTCCGCCGCGGCGTTCGCGGTCGGCGCCGCGCCCCCGCTGGCGCTGGTCGTGATCGTGCCCGTCGCCAGTCTCACGATGGCAGTCGGCGCAATCTCGCTCGTCCTGCTGGCGGTGCTCGGCGCCACGGCTGCCCGGCTGGGCGGTGCGCCGCTCGTCGCCGGGGCCGTGCGCGTCGTCTTCTGGGGCGCGGTGGCCATGGCCGCCACCGCAATGGTCGGCCGGTTGTTCGGCACCGTCGCCTGACCCGGCCGTGGCGCGCGGCACGGCAATCTCGTCCGCCGTGCCGGTCGCGACGACTTCGCCGCCGGCGTGCCGCGTCAGCTCACCGCCGCCTCCGGTCGGCGGCCGCGGCCCAGCCGAACTCCCAGCCACACCGTCCCGCCCACGAAGCCGATGACCGCGAGCAGGAAGACGTGGCCGAAGCCTGGCCTTCGGAGCAGGACGAACCGCGCCTGGTCGGCCGGGTCCACCCAGCAGGTCGTCGAGGTGCCCGGCGTGTAAGGCGCCACGAGGCGGGCGGCACGCCGGCCTACCAGGATGTGGCTGTCCGACCAGAAGCCGACAGACTCGCGGGCAGCCCCGCTCACGCGGTAGCGCACCACCGCGAGCGGGACAGCCGACCCCCGGGGGCCGGGACGGTTCCGTCCGCCGCTGCTGGAGGCCGGCGGCTGGTATACGGCGGCCGCGTCAACGATTGAGCAGGGTGTCGGGGCCCACGAGGTGAGGATGCGGACGTCCGTCACGAGCATCCGCGCTCCATCGATGGCCAGGAGCCCAGCCGGCATCAACAGCATGAACCCCACGAAGCCCGCGAACACTCCCAACGACCGCGGCAGCCCGGCCGCGCCCAGCTTCCGGGAGACGACAATTCCAATCGGGAACGCGAGGACGAACGCCCCCAGGATCACGAATTCATAGGGGCCCACGATGATGCGGCCAACGCGAAGACCCGTCGCGGCCGCTTCGCGGCGCGACTCGCCGATCTCGACGAACGCGTTCCGTGTGATTGTCTCGAGTTCCGTGCCTCGCCGGGCCCCCGTCTGCACCACGACCGCCGTGCGGGCGGCCCAGAGCGGCGCGAAGATCGAGAACTCCAGGCGTTGCTCTCCGTGCGGCGGGATTGTCCCGCGCCACGTGAGCTGGCGTTCGGCGGGATTGAACTGGAGGCCGGTCCCCTCGGGGGTTCCGCCGAAGAGGATGCGGTCGCCGATGCCGGCGGTGAACGACACGTCGGCGGGTTCGTCCGAGTCCGACCTGAAGACCATCGCGAGCGGAATCGGCTCACCGGCCGGCGCCGTTTTCGGTGAGACGAGCTCGGACCTGGCGAGGAGCGGATCTTCCTGCGACTGGGCGGTTGTCGGCCCGGCGCCAGCCAGGCACGCGAACGCGACCCCGACCACGCAGCCGATCCCTCTTCGACCCATGCCGTGCTCCTGAATGGGGCCGCCGGGTGACGAACGTTGGGCCCCGGATTGGGGGAAGCCTACTCGCGTGGCCGGACCCGGTCAATCAGCGGCGTATCGCGGTGCGATTCCAGCGAGCCCAAACAGGCGCCGAGCCGAATCGGCCGGCGAGGCTGCCCGCTCCGGTCTGCAGGAGCCGTCGTCGCGTCGGGAGTCGGGCGACCGTCGCGCCGTGCGTCGTCCGACCGTCTCAGTCGGTGACCGTCCTGGCCCCGGGTCGGACCGGGGTTCTGAGCACGGGGTCCAGCACGACGGCGGCGAGCACCACCACGATCAGGAACGCCCAGAAGAGCTCGAGGGCTTGCTCGTAGCGCGCCGGGGCGCTGAGCACGAAATCGGGAATCGCGTTCAGGGACGTGTGCAGGATCAACGGCGGCAGCAGGCTGCCTCCGGCCCGCACCGTGACCCACGCGAAGATGATTCCGCCAGGCAGCGTGTAGACCTGCCGGACGGCCAATGCGCCCAACCCGCTGACACCGAACCCCTGTGAGAGATCGATGGGCGCGTGCCAGAGCGCCCACCAGAAACTGATGATCACGCCGGCCGCGACCGGCGTGTGACGATGGAGGAGCCGCGGAAGCCAGGCCCCACGCCAGCCCGGCTCCTCACCGAGCGCCCCCCCATAAGCGAGGTTCATCGCGAAGGCCGCGAAGACGTCGAAGGCCGTCAGGTCCCGGGAGGGCATCGGCGGGATGGCGGCTGCTCCTCCGCCAGTTGTCATGCTCCACGCCAGGAGGAACAGTGCGACCGGCGCGAGCAGGCACCCCACCGACCACCCGGCCGTCGTCGCCGGACCCGCGGGGTTACCCGGCCACGTCACGAGGCGATTGCGCGCGGCTCCCAGTCCGGTCAGCACCACCACTGCCAGCGCGAACATTCCCCAGGTGGAGACGACGTCCACGTCGATGAACGACGTGAAGCCACGCGTCGCGATCCACGCGCCGAGCGCGGTGGCCGGAACGTAGAGGCACGCGAGCAGCCGCAGCGCGGCTCCCACGCCTCCGCGCCCGATTGACGCGCCGACGAGCATGCCGGCAACCGCGGGGGCGAAGACTCCAACCTGCGCCACCAGCCACGAGAGGTCGGGAGCGCGGACGGGCGTCCGCGACAGCGCGCCCGAGACGAACCACAGAGGCCATGAAAGGGCGTAGGTCAGGACGAGAAAGACCGCCGTGTCGTGCCGCGCGATCCACTGCTTCAAGACGTCATCCTCTTCCGGGAAGAACGGCAAGACCAGAGACGCGACTCGCGATTGACGCCCGGGCCCCTGGCGCCGAGCGTCAGCAGCCCCGGCCGCCAGGCACGGGCTGATTATCGCCGTGGATTATCGCCGTGTCGACCGACATATCATGACCCAAGAATCCGGCCCCCTGCAGTCGATTGCTGCACTCCGCTCGGAGCGAGTGAACTTCCCGACTACAGTCGCGTCAGGTGCCAAGCTCGAGCAATTGCCTCCAAGTAGCTGAGGCGTCACTTCTTCAGCATGGGAGCGCCGTCCCCGGCGACGGGGCATCGCGCTTGCTTGAGCTTGGTCGAGCGTCGGCCCGGCATACGCGGGCGGCGCCTCTCCGGGGCAGGACCGTCAACGGCTCGACAGAGGTTCAGCCCGACAATCACAGCCAGATGGCCGAAGGAGGCGACGATGTACCGGAAATCGGTCACGATCGTGGGGGCGTTCGCGCTGGCGGCGGCGACGGTGTTGGCGATCACCGATGGAGCGCTCGATAACGGGAAACACCCGCAGGTGGGCCTGATGGTCGCGCTGGATGCCGGTGGCCGGCCGCTCTGGCGCTGCAGCGGGACGCTGATGTCCAGCACGGTGTTTCTGACGGCGGGTCACTGCACGGAGGCTCCCGCGGCCCACGTCGAAGTCTGGTTCGCTGACGGGCCAGTACCCGCTCGCTGGGGGGTTCCCGGCCGCCGGGTCGAACCCGTGCGCTGGGATCACGGGGTACCCGTGCACGGGCGACGTGGGTGGGACGCCGTTCACGCATCCCCTGTGGGACCCCAACGCGTTCTTCCTTCACGACCTGGGCGTCGTGCAGTTGGATACACCCTCGACGATCACGACGTTCGGCGCGCTGCCGCAAGCCGGGCAGCTCGACTCGCTCAAGACCCGGCGGGGAACGCAGGACGTCACGTTTACCGCGGTGGGCTACGGTGTGCAGAAGAGCTTCCCGGATGCGGCATCGTGGAAGGACTCAGCCATTCGCGTCCGGATGTATGCGACGCCCCGGCTGATTCAAATCGGCGGCGGGCAGGTGGGCGATTACTCGCTGCTCCTCTCGAACAACGCCAACACCGGCGGCACCTGCTTCGGCGACTCGGGCGGCCCGAACTTCATCGGCTCCGGCAAAACCGAGACGAACGTGGTGGCAGCCGTCACGTCGTTCGCGCTCAACGGGACCTGCGGCGGGGCGGGCGGCACGTACCGCATCGATCAGGCGGACGATCTCAACTGGCTCGCCACCTTTGGGATCACGCCGCAAGGCGAATAGGGCCGAGAGAAGGCGCGCGCGAGCGAGGCCGCTTGTGGCCGCCACGGGCGGTGCCTCGCTCACCCGCGCGACCGGGCCGCGCTACCAGGCGCCGGCCTTGACCCAGTCCACCACCCTGGCCAGGTACTCGGCGCCGGGCCGATCGATCGTGTTCTGGCTGAAGGACTTGAACCGGACGACCCCGTTCGCGTCGATGACGAATACCGTCGGCACCTGCTGGTCGGCCTTGCTGCCGCTCCACTCCGTGGTGAAGATGCCCAGGCCCTTCGACACCGTTCGGTCTGCGTCCAGGAGGATGGGGAAGGGAATCGGGACCTGCCCCTTGGTGACCTTGAAGGTCTTCGGGTACACGCGGCGGGCGCGCTCCATCCGCCGCTTCCCCGCGTCGTCCAGCGTGGACGGGTCTGCCGGGTTCTTCCAGGCTTCCAGGTCCGCCAGCTGCTGCGGGTACCTGTCCATCCAGTCGTCGATCGCCTCCTTCGCGTAGGGCAGGACGAAGAGGACCTCGACGTTGGCCTTCGTGCGGAAGTGCTGGCGCGCGTCGAACTCGACCAGTTCGCTGTACTGGTAGTTGCAGACGTGGCACCACGCGCCAGGCCCGGAGTACCCGCGCGGGAAGATGAGGACGACGGTCTTGCCCTTGAGGGCGGCGAGCGACACCGATCCCCCCTGGTAGGCCGGCAGCGTGAACGCCGGCATGGCCGCGCCGACGCTCACCGGCGCGATCGCGGGCTCCTGTGCCAAGGCGTCGGCAACGGGCAGTGCCAGCAGGATGCAGGTTCCGAGAAGTAGTCTGGCAAGTTTCCTCACGACGGCCTCCTCTTCATTACGAACCCGAATCATACTCCCTGCCCTGGCCGCTCGGTACCCTGCGCGCCTCCTCTTGCCGGACGGCCAGGCCGATGCTAGATTCGTGTGTATGAGGCGCACCAATCTTGTGCTTGATGAGGAACTGCTGGAGGAGGCCGTGCGCGTGAGCGGTGAGCGCACCTACAGCCGCACCGTCGAGCGCGCCTTGCGCGACCTGGTCGCTCGCGCCCGGGCGCGCCGGATCATGGATTCCGCCGGCTCCGGCCTCTGGAAGGGCGACCTGTCGGTCGTCCGCGAGGACCGCCCGGTCTACAGGACGAAGCGTCGTGTTGCTCGTTGACACGTCGGTCTGGATCCAGGTGTTCCGACGGCCGGGCCGGCTGTCGCTCGACGACGTGGTCGACTTCGACGACATCGTGACGTGCCTGCCGGTCGTTCAGGAGATCCTGCAGGGCTTCCCCGACGAGCGCGCTTACGCCGTCGCGCGCGACGCCTTGAAGGCGCTGCCCACCGTGGAGTCGCCCCTTCGGCGCGAGGTCTTCGAGGAGGCGGCGGGTCTCTACCGGTCCGCGCGAAGGGCGGCCCTGACGATCCGGTCGGGTGTGGACTGCCTGATTGCCGCCTGCGCCATCCGCCACGGCCTCGCGGTGCTGCACATCGACCGGGACTTCGAGGCGCTGGCGCGCGTGTCGCCGCTCGAATCGCGGCGGCTGCGACTGCGCTGAGAGCGCGTCCGCACCGCGAGCGCGACACGAGTCCGAAGCCGGTGATCCGCGCCGAAGACTGCCGGACACGACGCGCGGGTGACGAGCCGGGACCTGGGATTCCGGCTTGTCGTCAACGCGCCGGCGACCTTGGCCTGTCGTCGCCGGGCGAGCGCGCGGCGATGACAACCGCAATCGAGCCGCGGACTGGATTCGTCAGCTTCCTCTGGAGGAAGTTGCGCCGCACAGCGTCTCCGCCTCGTAAAGGTGGTGTGCGCGGCATTATGCCGACTGGCGGATTATGCCGCGTAGAGCCCGCCATGTCGTGCGGTGTCGGGGCTGGCAGGATTTCTACGCGGCATAATTTAGAGACTGCCAGGCGGGAGACGACGGCAACGAGATCGGCGTCGGTTGCGCGGGTAAGGGCGAGAGCATCGAGACTCAGACCCTCAATATACGCACCCGATTTTCGACGCCCCAGTGGCCGAAGGCGGGGCGATTGCGTGTCCGAATGACGCTCGCACCGTCCTCCGCGCGCTTCGCCCGGCCGGTGTCAACGTCGTCGACCCCCGCGCCGTTCCAGGACACGGCTCCGACCGCGCCGGCCCTCCGGTCCAAAACCTGTCAAGACCCCGAAACATTTCTTCGGCCTCCGGCCGCGGTCGCTCCCGGCTCGCTTCCGCCGCGGGCCGCGCAGCCTCCGACCGAAAGCGCCGCACTGTTCGCCAACCTGCGCCAACCTGCGCCACTCCCGCCGACGGCGTAGGTTGGCGCTTGCTGGTGGCCCAGGTCGTCTCCAAGATCCCGGGCGTTGTCTGAAAGGGGCGCCCACCGTTCACCTGCTCTCTTCCGAGGAGATGGCCATGAGAATCTCTCGAATCCTGACGTTCGCCGCGTTGCTCGCAAGAGGGTGATGTTCTCGACGCTCGACGCGCCGCCGTCGGCAAACGGAACCGTGTGGTGAAACTCAGGAAGCCTCCCGTGGGCCTTTGGTGATCGCGGCGTTCGGGGTGATTGCGATCGGCTCTCTGCTGGGTACCGTGCCTGGAGGCGGTCGTATCTGCAGCCGACCGGCGTCGAGGTAAAGGGACAGGAAGTCTTGGGCGTCGATTCCGGCGGAAACGTTCTTTGGCGCCACCCGATTCCTTACACGGCATACTCGCCTGACATACCGGCCAGACAGACCGTCGTCGAAGATCTCGACGGAGACGGCCGGCGTGAAATCGTGCTCACCCTCGTCGAGAAGGGCGGCGCGAACGTCGCAGATCTGATGTGTCTCGATTGGGATGGCACAGAACGCTGGCGAAGAACGCCGGACCGCACTGCCCGGTTCGGTTTTGGAGAGATGGCGTCCCCGTGGATACCGATGTCCCTGCACGTGCCCCGCGCGCCCGGTTCGCTCGCCAAGGTGTGGGTGTCGTGGGCCTATCGCCCGTTCTTCGGCGCCTTCGTCGAACGGCTGGATGTCCGGACCGGCCGACCGTGCTGAACTCCAGGAAGCCTCGCTCGCTCCACGCGAGCCAGCCGACGGACAACTCCAGCCCTTCCCTGTCCTTCGATGGGACGGGGCGAAGTACCTCGAGATCGCCGCCCCGCGCCAGTAGCGTCGCCCCCTGCGCCACACCGCCGCCGCCACACTCTGTTCAGCGCCTTCGAGGATTGTCGCGCAGCTGTCGTTCCACGCTGCCGAGCAGATCCGCGTCGTAGCTGTAGACGACGACCTTCATGTACGTCGGCTTCAGTTTGACGGGAACCGGGCAGCGGTACTCAACGCCGGTCCCCAGGAACTTGCCGTAGTTCTCCTCGGTGAAGCTCAAGTTGATCGTGTTCCAGCGCTCGTCGATGAGCCGTTCTTCGGCATCCCCGAAGAACACGGCGGCGCGGAGCTGGCCGACCCGCCTGTCAGCCACGGTCTTGAGCGCGACGTTCGAGATGTCGATGGTGACGACCGCGACGTCGTCCCGGACTTCGGCTCTCAGCTTGATGTCGTTCACCGCCGTCTGGAACCGCGCGGCACCCGAGATGCGAGTGAACGTCAGCAGCTCTCGCTCGTCGTACGGCATGCGTTCCTGCCGGGCGTAGTAGCCCTGCCTCCAGACGACCTCGACGTCGGGTCGATTCACCTTCACCTCGATGCGCCGGTACTTGCCGTTCCAGTTGGCGTTCTTCGGGTAGTAGCCAACCAGGTACTGGGTCCGGGTGACCGTGTCCACGCGGTCCAACGCGGGCTTGGTGGTACTTGGCGATCAGCGCTTGGCCGCCCGTCTGTCGGGCGAGGCTCCGGAGGCTCGTGAAATTGAAGCTTTCGTCGAATCCGACGCGCCCCACGATGGTGCCACGCCACATGGGTGATCCCTCGATGCCCCCGGCCTGGATCATGTCCAGCGCCACGCGGGCGTCGTTGGCCATCGCCGCGACGCTGTTGTCGGAATCGGTGCTCGGGAGGAACATCCCCGGGCCGATGTACAGGAGCCGCTTCTGCCCTTCCATGTTGCGCATGTACTGGATGCCCGCGAACAGCTGCGACAAGCCCTGCATGCTCTGCAGGCTCTTGGCAACGAACGTGTCGAACCCCATCTCCGCGGCGGCAAAGCCCTCCGAGCCGCCCTCCTCCGGGATTGCCGGGATCGGCGGCGTCGCGCCGGCTCGCATCGGGCGCGCATCCACCGCGGCCAACTGACGCATCGAGGCTCCGGGCACGTCGAAGACGCACGTCGATCTCGCGTTGGATGTGGTCCGGTATCCTCCCGCTGCCGTAGAGCGCGCGAAGACCTGAGAAGTACCCCTCCAGCAACGACCCGATCTTCTCGCTTCGCGCCCGGTAGCGCTCGATCACCTCGGAAATGGCGGCGTGATTGGTGGTGAACGCCGTCGCGCGGTTGTAGGCGATCACGGCGATGACGTCCTGCGGCAGCAGCTGGCCGCGCACGAATTCCCTCAACGCGTCGAGCGCCTTGTTCGGTTCCTGGATCCTGCTGCCACGCCAGGTGGTGAGCGCGACGAGGAAGACGCGCCGCGGCTGGGGCGCAAGCTCGAGGACCGGGACGTTCCGTCGGCCGACGGCGTCACCCGGGCGCGGTTCCGTGGTTTCGGCGACGAGGTTCTCGAGAGAGAAGTGCTCGATCACCTGAGGGACACCGTCCTCGAGGATGGTGAGATCCTCTTTCTTCAGGTCTAGGACGGGCTGGCCGTCACGTCCGAGCACCGAGACGTTGACGGGGACCAGTGCCACCGCAGCGCGGAATGTCGGCTTCTGTTGCGCAGCCTGGCCGGACAGCGCCGCGAGGCTGAAGAGCGTGAGGCCGGACAGCAGGGCAGCGGCAGGATGTCTCATTGGATGCCGTTTACTTCAGGCCCTCGACCAGGCACGGCCCGGACGGCATGGTGCCCCCCGCCAGCGCAGGGCTGATTATCCCCGTTTCACCCCACGGGTCAACCAGAGTTCACACCTTCACGCTTTCCTGCCCGGTTGACGCGAACTCGTCTCGCGCGTACCTTCGTTGCAGGGCCGCGGCATGTCCGTCGACGCCCGCCTCGCAGGAGACCGCCATGGCGATTCGAGTAGTTCGGCTCGGCAGCCCCAGGACACCAGGCGAGGGATTGCGCATCGGCACGGTGCGGCGCCCGCCGCGCGGCGTCCCGAAGTCCGAACACGCCTCGCGCGATTTCTACGACGTCTGGCTGCCCGACCTCGCGCCATCGGAGGAGCTCGTCAAGCAGGCGCTGCACGCGCCCGACGAACGCGCGTGGAAGAGCTTCGTCAGGCGCTACCGGGCGGAGATGAAGCGGCCTGAGCCCTCCCGGCTGCTCGCGCTCCTCGCCGCGCTCTCGCACCGGACGGACCTCGCCGTCGGCTGCTACTGCGAGGACGAGGCGCACTGCCACCGCTCGGTGCTGAGGGAACTGCTGAGGGAACACGGCGCGACCCTTGCCTGAGGCCCGTCGCCCGAGCGGCGTCCGGCCCCTGCAGGACCCCTGCCGTTTTCGCCTTTTCTTCCCCTGTGCGCGCAGGATTGTTCGCGGAAATGATGAAATTCGTGGTACTCTGGTAGAACGTTCCGCTTTGACATCCGCCGACGACGGCACGCCTCGTGGTCTGCCGCTCATGTCTACATCAAAGCTGCCAACGTTTCGGGGAGATGGATTCCGGCCGCGGGCGGCCGACCGTTTCCCGCAGCCGTGTGGCATGTGAACTCCATGACAGGCGCCATCACGGCGTTGAGGGCGGGCAGCAGCGGTCAATACGACGAGGAGATGATGCGATGGCGATGAATGGCACGATCAAGCGACTGGTGAGCGACAAGGGCTTCGGGTTCATCCTCGCGGAGGATGGCAACGAGTACTTCTTCCATCAGTCGGCGTGCAACGGCATGCGGTTCGACGACCTGCGCGAGCGCCAGGCCGTGACCTTCACCAAGGGCCAGGGCCCGAAGGGTCCGCGCGCGGAAGACGTTAAGCTGGCGTAGCTAGGCCGGGCACCTCGGTGCCGGGACGTGTGACGGCCGTCGGTCGCGAGTACGCGGCAGGCGGCCGTTGCCGCGTACGGGGGCGAATGCGCCCGCGCCCGCCTCATCTACCGGCCGGGCCGCCTGATCTTCTGCCGCCCGGTATACGCCTCCAGCAGGCGTGACAGTTCCGCGGCGAGCGCGGCGTTGTCGCCGGCCAGCGGCATCGCCTCGCGGATGACGACGGCGGCCTCGTCGAAACGATCCAGTTCGGCGAGCGACGCGGCAAGCGCGGTGAGCGCGGCCGCGTCACGCCGGGCCGTCAGCGCCACGGCCCGTTCCGCCAGCTGCCGCGCTTCCTCCCCGTTTCTCACGCCAGCGTCGGCCGTCACCGCCAGCAAGAGCGCGAGGTCCCGCAGCACCACCGGGTGCTCCGGTTCCGCGGCGAGGACGCGACGGAAATGCTGAACGGCGCGGGCATCATCGAAGCGCGCCCGGTACGCGGCCGCCAGGTTGCGGTGTGCGGCGACGAACTCCGGCCGCAGCGCTACGGCCTTCTCCAGGTGGTCGATGCTCGCGTCGATCCGACCGAGCGCGAACTCGGCTGCGCCGAGGTTCGACAGCGTCTCAGCGCGGTCCGGATCGAGCGCGAGCGATGCTTCGAGCTCGGTCACGGCTTCCTGGTAGCGGCCCGCGGCCACGAGATCCGCGCCGAGCGCCGTGCGTGCGCGCGCGTTGCCCGGCTGCTTCGCGATCGTGTCGCGCCAGAATCGTTTCCTCGCTCGCGTAATCGAGCCCCCTCGCCCGGGTGTCGACGCCGAGCAGGCCGGCGACGGCGAGCACTCCGGCGAACCCGGCCACGTCGGCCCACCGCGGCGGCGACGCGGCGCCCACGCGCCGGGACAGGCGGCCGGCGCCTTCAGTCACCACGGCCATGGACAACGCCATGATTGCGGCCAGCGGCAGATACATCCGGTGTTCCGCCGCCACCTCCGTGACGATGGGCAGGACGCTGGACGTCGGCGCGAGGAGCGCGAAGAAACAGGCGCCCGCGAACGACGCGGGGTGCCGCCTCGCGAGGCCCCAGACCGTCAGCGCGAACAGCGCGGCAACGGCGGCGAAGGGCCACGCGACGTCGGCGAGCGAGCGCGCCATCGGCCAATCGGGGTCGAGAACCAGCGGCGAGGGCCAGATTGCGAGGCGCAGGTAGTGGACCAGCACGCCGGCCTGCGTGAGCAGGTACGACCACGGCGTCCATCCTTCCAGCCAGAGGCCAACGGAACGCGAGCGGGCGCCGGGAACGGTGACGAACAGGAGGAGGCTGGCGCCAGCCAGCCCCGGCGTACAACGGCCAGCGACGTGCCCAGACCCTCTCGCGCCAGCCGCGTCGCGCGTCTCCAAGGAACAAGAAGTCCCACGCGGCGATGACGAGGGGAACGGCCACCGCGGACTCCTTGCTCGCCAGGGCGAGGGTGTAGGCGAGCACCGAAGCGGCGGTCCGCAGGCGCGGCGGCTTGCGCGACGAGGACGCTGCCCTCGTGGCGTCGGCATCTGCTTCCGCGGTTATGGCCAGGTACAGCGCGAGCAGCGCGAACAGCCCCATCAGCGACTCGACGCGCTGCGCGAGGTAGGTGACCGCCTCGGTATTCAACGGGTGCACTGCCCAGAGAAGCGCGGCCGACAGCGCGACGGCGTCCGCAGAGCCGGTGAACGTCGCGCGAAGCCGCTCGGACCGGAGCGTTCGCCGAACGACCCCGAAGAGCGCCAGCGCCGCCGCGAGGTGGATGGCGACGTTGGATGCGTGATAGCCCCAGGCACTCGCACTGAAGCCGGTGGCCGGGTCGACCGGCGCCAGCGCGTAGTTCACCGCGAACGTCAGGCTGGCCAGCGGCCGGCCCGCGAGCGTGGTGTCGACCGGGGCAGACAGCGCCCGGGAGAGCGGCGACAGCGAGCGGACGTTCGGGTTGTAGAGGATCGAAACGAAATCGTCGAAGACGAACCCGGCGTCGAGGCTGGGCGCGTAGGCCCACGCGCCGGCCGTGATGAGGAGGAGTGCGCAAACGGCGGTGACCCACCCGCGCGTGCCGCGCGTGCCCGTCGTTTGCCCCTGCCTGGTCGGCGTCTTCTTCTTCACCTCTTCGCCAGCCTCCGGTCCGTTCGGCCATCTATTCTATGCCCGGCCGCGCTCGTCGAGCTTTACCTGCAGGCCGAGGTAGACGACGATCGGGCATGCGCCAACTCCTGCTCGCCGCCGCGCTCGCCGCCCTGTCGATCGTGCCTCACGCCGCGTACGCCTTCCCGGGCGCCGCAACGCAAGGGGCCAGCACGCCGGTGGCGAACCCGGTGCCGCCGCTGCAGAGGGGCGACCTGTTCGGTGCCGTCACGCATTACTGGGGCGACATCATGCCGACGCGGATGAGGGAACTTGGCGCCAACTGGGTGCGCGTCCACTGCAGTTGGGCGGAGGTCCAGCGGACGCCAGACCCCGACCCCTCCACGTGGGACTGGGGCTGCCCCGACCAGGCGATGGCGGCCGCGTCGCAAGGCTTCCGGGTGCTGTACGGCCTGGGCTACGCGCCATCGTGGGCAAACGGCGGCCGCGCCAGCAACTACGTGCCGACTGCCGACCGCCTTTCGGACTGGGCCCACTACTGCGCGGAACTGATGCGCCGCTATCGCGGGCGGGGCATCGTCTACGAGGTGTGGAACGAGCCGAACCTCGACGTCTTCTTCATGGGCTCGTTCGACGACTACGTGAACCTGGTGCGGGCAGCCAGCCAGGCGCTGCGCGCGGAGGACCCGACGGGCCGGCTGTCGGGCCCGGAGACGTCGAGCCTCAACACCCGCGGCCGCGAGACCTGGCACAGCGATGCCGTGAGCCGCCTCGGCTCGATGTTCGACGTCGTCACCACGCACTGGTATTGCGGGAGCCGCTGCGCGGGCACGCCGGAGGCGATCGCGAACCAGCTCTCCGCGTACGTCCAGTCGCGAACCGCGGAGCTGCCCCTCGGCATCCCGCTCTGGATCACCGAAACGGGGATGGACACGCGCGACGACGCCGCGCAGGCGCTGTTCTACGATGGCGTCCTGCTCGCCTACCAGCAGAACTTCGCGACGGCGCGGCGCAAGCGCCCCGCGTGGGAGAACCTGTTCTTCTACCACCTGCTGGCGCCGGATGACGCGACGATGGTGCGGCTGGACGATGCGCGGACGCCGCGCCCGGCGTTCCGCCACTACCGCGATTTCATCCGGGGCGGGGCGACGGCCGTGCCGCGGCGGTGAACTCCGGCCTGCGGCCGGCGGCGCTGCCTGCGGTTTGCGACCTGTTGCTCGCGGCGTGCGGCTGGCGCCCTGCGGCGTGCGGCTGGCGCCCTGCGGCGTGCGGCCCGGCTGAGTCTGTAGTCAAGGGGCTTCAGCGCTGTGAAGTGCTCGCCGGATTCGGTGTCGCCGAGGCTCTTCAGCCCCTCGGCCAGGCACGGGGCTGAAGCCCCGTGCTACATTCTTCCGCCTGCCGCGCGCCGGAGCCAACGCGGGACAGGCGTCCCGCCTGTCCCGCGCGAGTCGAAGGGCCCGCCCTGAGCGAGCTCACCGCTCAGCGCGAGTCGAAGGGCTGTGGTAGACTAGTGTTTCTGTCTGTCGTGCGGCTCCCAGCTGCCCGACGGACGGTGTCTCGATGCGCGCCCGTAGCTCAGCTGGATAGAGCGTCGGCCTCCGGAGCCGAAGGCCACAGGTTCGAATCCTGTCGGGCGCGCCATCCTCCTTCCCTGCGGTTCCCTACCTCTCCGGCGCTACGGCTGATGAGCTCATGAGACAGGGCGCCGAAGCGACCGCGGATGTCGCCGGTCGCGAAGGCAGGTTTGCTGTCGGGGCGCGCCATCCTTCGCTCACGCTTGCACCTCCTGGCGTAGCTCCGGCTGGCAAGCCACTGTCTGAAGGCGCAGGCCCTAAGACCCTGAGCGAGCGCAGCGAGTCGAAGGTCGGGCGCGCCATTCGACTCGCCTGTCCGGCACAGTCGGCCACCGCGCTCGCTATGGCAAGCCACATGCCTCCTCAACAAACACCCTGGACCGCCAGGTCAAATCTGCGCCGCCACCAGTCGGAGGCGCGGCTGAATTCGGCCCTCCTGCTTGGCGCGGATGTACCGGCGAAGCCGAACCGCGCGGTGTTCGACTCCGGCCGGAAGCACGCGTCCAGCAACCTCCGCTCGTCCGAGGGCGCCAGCCGCGGCGCCCGTTTCGTCTCGCTGCCCTTGTCCAGTTCCACGCCGAACGTGCCGAACGGGTTTCGCTCGAAGCCCGAACACTGGTAGCACCTCGGGGGCTGCGCGGCGCGGCCTGCACCGAGGAATGAGGCCGTGAGAGTAATCGGCGACTGACCCGGCAAAGCTGGCCTGCTGGTCGAACATGAGGGGTGCGCAGCAGGGGCCGGACGAGTGAGCCCGGCCCCTGGCTGCGGTGTCGATGACCGACCGGCCGCTCGGGCGGCCTTTCACTGCCTCACGAACGTGGTCGATACCGACTGCCCATTCGGGTTCACCACCCTGATGGTGACCCGCTGGCCGCGTGGGAAGCGACTCGACAATCCCTCGCCGCTCAGCACGAGTCGCTGCGAACTCACGAAATTCGTGTTTGACCACGGCGTCGTGCTGGTGCCGATGAACACCCGGACTCCAACCTGGAACCCGGTGCCGTCGATCCGGATCCGGAATCGGATCGGAGAGCGCCGTCACCCGCGTGATGGTCAACGTCGAGGCGGCGGCGACGACGATGGTCCCGGTGCGTGACGCCGTCACCCGCGCCGCGGTGGCGGAGAAGGACCACTGGCGGGTCGCGGCCGCCGTGTACGTGTGGATCGCGTTCTGCGTGGTCGCGACGGGCGACCCGTCACCGAAATTCCAGGCATAGGTCAGCGACCCGGAACAGTTCGACGCCGTCGCCGAGCCGGTGAACGACGCCGAAACGCCCACGGTGGCCGTCGCCGGCGCCGAAGCCGTGGCCGTCACCGAGCAGCTGCCAGGAGCCGTGACGGTGATCGTCCCGGTCTGCACGCTGCTGATGCCGCTCGCGGTGGCCGTCAGCGTCCACTGGAACGTGCCCGCGGCGGCGAACACGTGCGTGGGGTTCTGCGCGGTGGCGTGCGCGCTGCCGTCGCCGAAGTTCCAGTCGTAGCTGACCGGGCCCTGGCAGTTGGTGGCGGTCGCCGACCCGCTGAACGCCACCGACGTCCCGGCGGTGCGCTCGCCGGCGCCGACGCGGTCGACGTGCACCGTGCAGCCCGACGCGGCCCCCACCTGGACGGTGACCGTGGCCAGGTTCGAGTCGGTCGAGCCGTCCCAGGCCGCGAACGTGAACGGTCGGTGCCGGCGAAGCCCGGCGTCCGGGAAGTACGTCGCCATCGTGCCCGCCAGGCCGACGGTGCCGTGCGCCGGCTGCGAGACGATGCGCAGCGTGAGCGCGTTGCCGTCCGGATCGCGTGGCCGACAGCGGAATCGCCAGCGGTACTGCCCGACGCTGCGTCGACGACCGAGCGACTGGTCGCCACCGGCGGCGCGGTTCGGGTTCGCGTTGTCGTTCGTGCGGCCCGTGGTGGCAGGTGTAGCAGCCGATCTGGAAGCCGGCCCAACACCGTCTTCGTGCCGAACTCGCTCGTGCAGCGTGCGCGCGCCTGCGCACGCGAGAGCACCGTGCCGCGGTAGTCGGCGCCGTGGCACGCCTGGCACTGGTGCCGGATCCTCGCCGATCAGGTCGTGGTGCGCGTTCACCCAGGCCTGCCCGACCGGGTGCATGCCGTGCGGGCCGCCGTTGATGGTGGACGGCGAGCGTCGCCGTGGCAGGCGCCGCACTCGACGAGCATGCCCACGTGCCCCTGGAGCTCGACGCTCTGCACGTTGTCGTTCGGGTGCGATCGACGTGTACTCGGCGTGCGTCGAGCCGTGGCAGGCCTCGCACTTGAGCCCGCCGTGGCCGGTCGAGAACCGGTACAGCGAGAGCCCGGCGGCCGGCGCGTCGGCGGTGGTGGCGAACGTCGGGTCCACCGCCGCGCGCACGTGGCCCGGCGGCGTCGAATACCGACGTGTAGCGGATCGCGCCGCTGTTGTGCGTCGCGGTGCCCGTGTGGCAGCTCTGGCAGGCGGCTCCTCCAGCCAGCCGATGCGGCCCGGCGCGCCGACGGCGCTCATCGATCCGTGGCAGTCCTGGCACTGGATCGCGAGCGAGCCGTCGGCGGCCACCGCGTCCCCATCACGCCGCGCAGGCAGCGCGTCTCCGACCCGGGATGGCAGCGGTAGCACGCGGAGCGGTTGGTCGATCGAGTCGAGCGTCAGCCCGTTCGTCGGGATCGGTGACGGCGGCGTGCCGGCCGTGGATCGCCGCGGTCAGCGGCAGCACGCCGGTCATGCCGCTGCGTGCCGAGCGCCTCCGACGCGTGGCAGGCCGCGCACAGGATCGGCTGGCCGTCGTTGACGACCGTCGGCGTAGAGGCCGGCGGCGTTGTAGCCGACCGCGCGCGAGCGCGGCCGCGTAGAGTCGGATCGCCGGCCTGCAGGTCGTCGTGCTTGGCGCACGATGTTCAGGCGCATCTCGCGCTGCGGATCGGGGTCGATCACCCAGCCGCGCGTCCGGCCGCGCCGCGGCGGCCCGGAGCCCGAGGCGTGGCAGCGCTGCAGTCCATCTCGTCGGAGACCGGCAGCACGATGTCGGTCGAGGCGAGCATCGCGCCGTCGAGTCGTCGCGCCACGACGACGCGCATCATCGGGTACGGGTTCTTTCTGCATCGCGTCGTCGTAGGGCGTGATCGGGATCCCCTCCGCGATGAACCAGTCCGAGGCCGCGTCCCACGTCATCGGCTGCGGCGTGTTCGCCGCGCCGGGCATGCTGTCGCCCGTGAGCCCGACGTCGACCGGCAGGCGAGGCCGCCGAACAGCGGCAGCACGTACGTCCCAGAAGTTCGTCTTGCCCTGCGAGGTCGTGTTGATCGAGCCGGTGGCGTCGGCGACCGCCTCGTAGGTGACCGTGATGCCGGCTGCCGCCGGGTTCGTCACCAGCGCTGCCCGTCGGGTCGATCACCTGGGCGTGGATCGTGTTGTAGGGCGGCAGCAGCGACAGCACGCGAGAAGTCGGCGTCCATGCAGTGCATGCCGAGGTTGTTCCAGCCGACGACCGTCCAGCCGGTGGCTTGTGCGGTCACGCGGGGTGCGCCACCGACAACGAGCGCACCGAGGGCAACGGTGACGGTGAGGACAATCCGGATGAGCCGTCGTCGCGATTGGGTGGCGTGATCTGCCATGAGAAACACTCCCGCGACTGGACGCGCACACCGCGACCGTGCGTGGTGCGTGCGCCACGTGACAAGACTCGTGCTGAGGCAAACGATCGACAGTGCGGCGGCGAATGAAGGCTCGGGCCGGACGGGGCGTACTCAAGCGGGACGCCAACTGGCCGGATGGGATCGAAACGGCGGAAACGGGCCGGATTCAAGACGACCGGGCGAGCTCGTGCACGCGCCGAGTGTCGGAAAGGCAGGGAGGCGGTGTCCGGATTCCAGACTCGGCAATGAGTCGCGAGGGGCGCGCGTTGACCATGGCGCCGCGGGCGCGCAACGTGTCGACGGCGTGCTCGCGTTCGAGGAGGAGAGGGCTGACAACTATGACCTGTCGCTCCTCGACGGCAACGTCGAGATGATCCGGCCGCGCGAGCACTCCGCTCAAGGTACCGGCCGCGGTGACATCGTGGGGCAATACATGGATGGCTCGGGCGTCACCCACGGCTTCGTATTGGATGCCGGCGGATACACCACCGTCGATATCCCCGGGTATCCGACGACGGTCCTGACGGGCATCAATCCTCGCGGGGACGTCGTCGGTCGCTGCCGGGGAGCCGACGGGCTGGATGTCGCCTTTGTGATTCGGCGCTGACAGCCCCGTAAGCGAGGCGGGCAGCGCGATGCGCGAGGACGGCCGCTTGCGCGACCTGAGGGCGGTCCTGCCGTGCTGACCGCCCTGACGGCGACAACGAATACCAACGTGGCTTGGGTTTCACGACTCGGACCTGCAACGCGCCACCATCGAGTCCCACGGCGCAGTGCTCGAGTTCCTGGCCTACATCCGCCGCTGGGAAGGGAAAGAGGGAGAGTGGCTCGGCACGGGATGGACTCAGCCGGTGCGCCTCGTCATGGGAGGTCCCGCGTCGGGCCGCGACGTCGAGAACGAGCCTCGTTGGTGGCTCGCTGACAGTGGACGGCAAGGCGCACGACGGCCTGGCTTCCGCTGCCGTTCTCGGCCGAGGGTCATCTGAGGCTGTGGCTATAGCTGGGCAATGGCGATGAGGTCGAGTTTCACGGAACTGCGGCCAGAGTGGACACCACCGGCGAGGCGACATTCGTCGAGGGTGGGCCTTTCATCGCCCTGCCTTCTCGAGCCCGCGCTCGTAGTGTTCCCTGAAGGTCGCCAGCATCCTCAGGTAGTCGTTCTTCTCGAAGGTCCACTCGCCACTGTCGGGCAGCCAGTCCACCTTCGTGCCGATATCGGTCCACGAACCCGTGAGACCCTGCACGCGGAATCCGTTGCGACCGTTTCGTCCCGAGATGTCTACGCGATCAGCCATCCGAGATCGACGACCTCTCGCCGAATCCCTCTGACTGCGCTCGAGGCGAACGCGTGAACTGCTGAACTACCTTCGCGACGGACCGGGGAGTCAAGGCGCCTCCTGAAAAGGGGCTCGCTCAATCAGACCGGCCGCTTCATCGTCGCGCCAACCGGCGTTGAGTCACCATCGCATGCCGTCGGACGACCTGCCGCCAGACGACCTTGACCAGGACACCGGCCCGGCCTAATCTGTGCCCATGAGCCTTGCCGAATCGGCCATTGTGTCGCGGAGCCCGGACGTCATGAGCGGTGCCCCCGTCTTCACCGGCACCCGCGTTCCGGTCCAGACGCTGCTGGAATACCTCGAGGGGGGAGAGTCAATCGACGACTTCCTCGAAGGGTTCCCGTCCGTCACGCGAGCGCAGGTCGTGGCCTTCCTGGAGGAAGGCAAGGCGCTGCTGGTGGCCAGGGTCTCATGAGGGTCCTGCTCGACGAGTGCGTCGATTGGCGCCTGTCACGCGACCTGCAGGAACACGACGTCAAGACGGCACGCCAGATGGGTTGGGCCACGGTCAAGAACGGCGAGTTGCTCGCTCTGGCGTCGGAAACGTTCGACGTGTTCGTCACCGTCGACCGCAAGTTGCCTTCCCAACAGAACCTGAACGGCCTCGCGATTGCGGTTGTCGTGTTGCGCGCACGCACCAATCGCCTGGCGGATCTTCGGCCTCTCGTGCCCAGTCTGCTGGCCGTCCTCCCTCATGCAAAACGCGGTGAAGCAACCGTGGTCGGGCCGTAGCGGCGCCGACACCGCAGGGCTCCGCAAGGCATCCCAGGAGCACCGAACATCTTGTGAGTTCTTGTGAGCACCGCTTCCCCACGCTGGTCCTCGCTGCCCTTCGGTTCCTCCTTCGACCAGCCGTTTCATTCAGACATCGTCGACTTTGCGCCTGTTTTCGCCGCTCCTCCTCATCTTCGAATCCTGTCGGGCGCGCCATCCGCCTTCGCGGCGGTTCCGCTAATCCCTTCCTCGCCGCCGCTACGGCGGATGGCTCATGAGACAGGGCGCCGAAGCGACCGCGATGTTGCCGGTCGCGAAGGAGGCCTGTCGGGCGCGCCAGCCTTCGCTCACGCTTGCAACGCTCGGCGTGAGCTACGGTTGGCAAGCCACGCGAAGGTTCATGCCCAGACCCTGAGCGATAACCGTCCCGCAGGTCGAAGGGTCGGGCGCGCCAACCTTCGCTACCCTGCGGTTCCCTTCGCACCTCCTCGGGGAGCTACGGTGGCAGCCACCGTCTGCGACACCCGGCGGTTTCTTCGCACCTCCTCGGGGAGCTACGGTTGGCAAGCCACTTCCCGTCCTCCCAAACAAACCCCAGACCCTGAGCGAGCGAAGCGTTGTGGGCGAGTCGAAGGGTCGGGCGCGCCACTTACGATTACCCACCAATTCCGCGGCTTCCAGTCCTCCGCATATCTCTGCTTGCCAGTGGGCCGAGGGCCGGGATGCGGGCCCTTGGCAAACCGTTGGCAATGCCGCGGCGTGAAGGTTCGGGGGGACCACCTAGCCACCGCGCCCGCGCCCCGCCCGCTTGCCCTTCCGGCGTCCCGTCAATGCAGGCTTGGTTTCGTCCTCGCATTGCCCGGTTTCGCGTCGATTCCCGCATTTGTCGGTACGGCCCGAATCGCCAAGGGAGAACGGAGCCTCGGACTTGGTGAAAGGAGATTCGCAATGCGTCATCTGCACCGACCGGCAGGGGTCCTCGCTGTCTTCGGGTGCGTCTTGCTTGTCGCTGCCGCTTCTGCAACGTCCCAGACGCTGACGATCTTCACGGTGCCGGGCGCAACTCAGACCCGGGCAATGGGAATCACTCCGTCGGGCGAGATTGCGGGTCTCTACACCATCGGCGACGTGTACCATGGGTTCTGCTGAGAGGGGACGAGTTCACGTCCATTGACTATCCCGGCGCTTTCTTCAGCTAACGCCGCGAAGATCAACCCGCAAGGCGACGTCGTGGGACTTTGGTTTGCAGCCGGCGGCAACAACCGTGGCTACCTGCTTCGTGATGGACAGGACTATCCGATTGACTACCCGGACGCGGTTGCCACCATGGTCACCGGCATCAATGCCCGTGGGGACATTGTGGGCGGGCATCGGGGTCCGGACAGGGTCTGGCATGGCTTCCTGCTCCGAGGGGGGAAGTTCACCCCGATAGACTTCCCGGGCGCAGCGTGGACGCAGACGCAGGACATCAACTCCGAGGGCGACATCGTCGGGTCCTACAAGGACGCCGTCGGAAGCATCCACATGTTCCTGCTGTCGCATGGCGTCTACGCATCCATTGACTATCCGGGTGCCACTTCGACCGGTGGTTCCGCCGTCGCTGGCGGTATCAACCCACGCGGTGACATCGTGGGGCAATACATGGATGGCTCGGGCGTCACCCACGGCTTCGTATTGGATGCCGGCGGATACACCACCGTCGATATCCCCGGGTATCCGACGACGGTCCTGACGGGCATCAATCCTCGCGGGGACGTCGTCGGTCGCTGCCGGGGAGCCGACGGGCTGGATGTCGCCTTTGTGATTCGGCGCTGACAGCCCGTCTTGCTTGCTCGCGCCGGGGGGCCTCATGCGACGATTCGTCCGCACTTCCGCTCCAGCATAGCAGCGGGCGCGGCGGCGCCTGGGTGCCGCCTGTCGCGGCCGGCCGCTACCAGGCGGTGCTGGGCAAGATGGTCGGCGACAAAGTGACACCGATTGGGCCGGCGCAGACCTTCCGCCTCGTCGCGAGACCACAGTAGGGCGAGGCTTCAGCTCGCCCCTTGCCAGAAGCAATGGCGCGACCACAAGCGCGCCCGTGGGCGTTCATCGCGGTGGCGTCCGTGTCATGCGATGTCAGTCGGACGCCGTTCCCGACGCAAGGTTCGCAAGTTGGCAGACCACGTCACGTCCTGCGACAGGCCCGAACCCTGAGCGACCACAGGGATGGCCGTTTCCGCTCCCCCGGAGGCCGGTGCCGCAGCCAGGCCTGCCCTACAGGACCGGCACGCCCGCGCGCGCGGCCGCCTTCGCCAGCACCGCATCCGTCGTCGCCAGCGCCGCACCGCGACGAAGCGCGAGTTCCAGGTAGGCGGCGTCGTAGACCGACAGCAGGTACTGCCGCGCGAGGCCGGCCGTTTCGCCACCCGCTCTGCCAGAGGTCTCGGGATCGACATCGCACCCCGGAAGCCGCCGAGCATCCCATCGCCTCCGCGGCGTTGGCGCGGGTAATCCGCCGCCGCCGCTCCGCCACCAGGAGACCGTTCGCCACCTCCAGCATCCAGTGGGAGGTACGAAGGCCGGCGCGCCGAGGTCGAGCGCCTCGAGCGCCCGCCTGGCGACCGGCGCCTGCTCGTCGGCCAGGAGGAACGCACAGCGCCCTTGCCGCAACCGTCCAGCACCAGCGCCCGAATCTTCACGGCGCCTCCCCGCTTCGATCAGGCCCGTAGGCTCTCGCCCTTGGCCAGGCGAAGGCGGCCGCCCAACTCCCGGAGCCGGCGAATCGCCTCCGGCCTGGCTGCGGCGTTGGCAAACGTGCAGATAGCCCGGGCGACCGGCCGGTCGTGTTTCGTGATGACAATTCCTCCCGCTTCGACGAGGTCGAGCAGGGGCGGAGAGCCGCGTCTTCGCTTCGTACAAATGCGCCCACGGTCGTCATTCGTTTAGACTAGTCGAAGACTAGCCTGATGTAAAGTGACGGTGGCCGGGGGATAATCGTGCGGTTCTCGATTGCGGACGCACCTTTCCCGCCCGGAGGCACTCATGTCGGACGATTCGAACACGTCACCGTCGTCAAGAAGGCCAACGTGTACTTCGACGGCAAGGTCACCAGCCGCACCGTGCTGTTCCCCGACGGCACGCGCAAGACGCTCGGCATCATGCTGCCAGGCAGTACGAGTTCGGCACCGACGCGGCGCGAGGTCATGGAGGTGCTCGCGGGCGAGATGAAGGTGCTCCTGCCCGGGGACGACGACTGGCAGACGTTCAAAGCCGGCGAGTCGTTCGACGGTGCCGGCCATGCCTCGTTCCAGCTGGAGATCGACTGCGTCGCGGACTACTGCTGCTCGGACCTGTAGGGGAAAAGCGGCCGGGAATGGGGTCAGGTTCGGTGCCCGGGCACGGGCGGCTCGACCAGGCGAGCAGGAGGCCGGCACAGCCAGCCCTCCCGCCCTGGCATCCATCAGCTACCTCGAACGCCGCTTGGGCTCGGGTGTCATCGAATGATTGTGATGGCCTTCGCCTTGGTGTTGTTCGCGTTGTTGAATTCCACCGCCTCTCCGTCCGCATCCGCCGCGCAGATCAGGTAGGAGCGAGGCGCCGCGTTGCAGGGGATCGTGACGCTCCTGGATCCCCTGTCCGACGTGCCCGGCGCGAGCGCGCCGACCGGCCTGCCGGATTCCAGCGGCACGTCCCAGGCCTGCAGCGCCGAGTCGATGGACAGGTAGCACCTCGTGGTGGAGCCACTCGCTGCGCCAAGCCCGCTGTTCTTCGTCGTAGTCTCCAGGGTGATCGGAGAACACGCCCTCGCCGTCGCGACGGCGGCGATGGCGTACACGACGAGGTCGCCGCCGATTTGATCCACTTCGCGAGCAGGTTGTTCGTCTCCCTGGACTCGGCGACCGCGTTCTCCCGCGCGCTCTCGCAATGGCCAGGACGTAGAACGTGCCCGCCCGGGACGGTGAACAGGGAGCGTGACGGTCGTGGTCGCCGTGTCCGCGGCGAGCGGCGGAAGGGATCGGGACGATCCGGCTTCCAATCGGCTCGTCTTCCGCGCTGTGCAGGCCGTCCACTGAGAAGAAGTACCTCGTCGTCGACGGCAGCGAAGTGCCCGTGCCGCTGTTCCGGGTCGTGTCGGTGACGTTCACCTGGGAACATTCCGCGCCGGTCACCGGCACCGAGAAACGGACACGACGAGGTCGGCGGCGGTCCCGGTGGGATTGAACGTGGCCGTGACGGCCTTGGCGGCGTCCATCGGAGACCGTGCACGTGCTCACCGAGGCCCGAGCACGCCCCGCTCCATCCCCCGAAGACGGAACCAACGCGGGCGGCGTGGCCACCAGCCGGGCACTGGTCCCGGCGGGATACGACGAGAGACGCCGCGCTGGAGTCGATTCCAGCCGGCGAAGAGGTGACGGTGCCGCTGCCCGGCCCGGTCTTCGTCACGCTGAGACCGGTGGCCCGGAGCCCCAAATCGAGGCTGTCGATGTACCAGCCGGGGGCACCGGCGGCCGGATACGGATACACATAGTTGAAGAAGGCGAGCCGTATTCGGCCGGCGTACAGGGTCAGGTCGATGTCCATCACCGTCCACACCAGGCTGTTGTTCGAGACGGCAGCCCCGACGTTCACCCAGTCCGACCATGTTCCGGCCGCCTCGTCGAGCCGAGACTTCGCACTTGCCCCGAGTGGTTGTCCCCATAGGCGAACCAGTGCCAGAAGCGAAGGTGAATCTCGTCGGTCCCGGCGACGTCGGGAAGATCGAGCGGGGGGCTGACCAGCCTGGTCGACGTGCGCCACGGGTAGGTCGCCGTCAGTCCCGGTCGTCGCGCACTGCGTGCCGGCGTGACAACCCATCGGCCCGATCGTGGGCACTCCAATCTGCCAGACGCCATTGTCCGCATACCAGTCACCCCAGCCGCCGGAGAAACTTGCCGTGAATTCAGGCACCTTCTTGAGGATCTGGATGTCGTCCATGTACCAGCCGGGGGCGCCGGCGGCCGGATACGGATACACGTAGTTGTAGAAGGCCAGCTTTATCGTCTTGCCGGCATACGCGGTCAAGTCGACGTCGAAAGGCGACCACACGGGACTGGTCCTGGAGACAGCAGTCCCGACGGTCGCCCAGGCCGACCATGTTCCCGCCGCCTCGTCGTGAACTGAAACCTGCACCTGACCCTGAGTGGTTGTCGCCATAGGCGAACCAGTGCCAGAAGCGAAGGTGAAGCTCCTCGCTCCCAACGACGTCGGGAAGACCGAGCGAGGGACTGACCAGCCTGGTCAGCGTCCGCCACGGATAGTTCGCCGTCAGTCCCGTCGTCGCGCACTGCGTGCCGCCGTGACAACCCATCGGCCCAATCGTGGGGGTTCCGATCTGCCACACGCCGTTGTCCACGTACCAGTTTCCCAACCCTGATTCGAATCCTTCCGCGAACACGGTTTGCGCGTCTTGCTGTGCCACAGCCATCGGCGCGCCGACACCGACCGCCCACGCCAGCACCAGGAGCCCAATCAGTTTCGAACATACGCCTCGATGTCGGCTTTCTCACAGCGGGCTTCCTTCTTGTTCGTCCTCGCGCACACGGCAGATGGGACGCGCCCCGGGCACGTGCGGGCGCGTCTGGGGCGCCAGGATCGCCGATACTATGGGAACGGTGCGGGCGGGCAAGCGGAAATCAGAGCGCAATACCACGCGAAATCGTGCGCACTCGACTCGCGGCAGCGTTCGAGGGGCGCCCGCGCCCGTATTTCGTCCGGATTTCAGCTTGCGGACCGGGAACACCCCGCCCGTACGCATCTGCCGGGGGCGTTGCGCCATGGCCATGCCCGGAGAAACTCCACCTCCTCCCCTGACCCCGCCCGGTTCCCCTCCCGGCCGAGGAGCTGTCCCTCGTGGAAGGAGATTGCCTTCGTACCTCGGTGTGTCGGTGCGCCGAGCGCAGCAGTGGGAAACCGAGTTGGGTCTCCCGGTCGAGCGATTCGACACGGGACACCGCGCCCGCATCGGCGCCAGACGGTCGGACATCGACCGTTGGGTCTGCGAGCGGACCGGCCCGGGCCGGGCCGGGCGACCACGAGATGACGCCGCACTCGTCCCGGAGCCGCGCCAACGGGTACCGCCGATGGCCACGCGGGACGGTGGTGCACCTGCGCGACTCGGCACAAGGAGCCTCAGGAGAGTGGTGGCGCTGGTGACGGCGACGCTGTCACTGGCAGGGCTGTTCTGGGTTGCTTGGCTCGGGATGCGGCCGATCCCGGCGCCGGCTAGCGCTGGCATTGTCAACGGTGAACTTCACGTGCTGGACGCGAGCGGGCGGCTTCTGTGGCGTGTGGGCTTTCCCGAAGGATGGGCACGCCCGCCTGCGGTTGCCCTTCCGCGCGAGAAGGCGGGTTTTGCCTGGCGGACCAACACGACCTTGATCCACGACGTCGATGGGGACGGCAGACTGGAAGTGCTCTTCGTTCTCAGCACCACGATGGGAAACGGTGCCGTAATTGGCGACCGCCTCGTCTGCTACGGCGCCGAAGGAACCGAACGTTGGCGGTATGTACCGGGCCGCAAGACCCTATGGCAGAATCGCCAGTTCGACGCTGCCTACTCGATATGGTGGGTGCTCGGGCCGCTCCCCATCGGCGGCAAACCTCGTCTCCTGGTCAGCGCGTCGAACTCTTTCTTTCCATGCCAGCTCAGCCTGCTCGACGCAGACACCGGCAGACTGGTCGGCGAGGACTGGCATTTCGGCGCCCTGCTCTCAGGCGTCGTGCTCGACACGGACGGGGACGGCCAACTCGAGGCCGTTGTCGGAGGTGTGAACAACCCGGGACCCGGCAACGGATTGCCTGCGCTCGTTGAACTGAAGCTGCCCCTCCCGCCGGCTCGGCCGGTGGTTGCGAACGTCTTCGACTCGCCTCGCCCACGAGAGGCGGCCTACGTGCTGTTTCCGCCGGTTGACGCCTTCGCGCAGGATCCGTACCCCTCCGCGGTTTCTTGGATTCGGCTGGACGAATGGGGCCGCTTGCAGCTTGCCGTCTCGCTCGGACACAACTACCCGAGGAAGGGGCAGGATAACCCTCGACGCTCGATTCCCGCCTGTCAGTGATCGACGCGCGGGCGGATGATCTCCTGAAGGCGTATCACGAAGGTCTGCAGCGCACCGGGCAAATCGACCACCGCCTGGACGACCGCGAGACCCAGGGCGTGGCGAGAAGTCCGCCGCTTCGAAACCATGCCGAACGCCAACTCGCCGGAAGTCGCAGCCGCGTGGCCCGGGCGCGAAGCCCGGTCGAACGCTCGGCGAGACGACGCCGGAATCCTGGCCGCGCCAGCTGCACGTCACCGCGACGGAAACTTCATCCGGCGCATGAAATCCTGGTAGCGGGCATCGGAGCGCAACGAATCGAGTTCGGGATTCGACCTTGAGCTGAACCATTATGGCGGACCGGGCTTGAAAGGCTCTCTCCAGCGACTTGAACGCGTGCTCCGTATCACCGACGTGCCCGTACCATGTACCGTAGTACCTGAAAGAGCTCCATGTATCCCGGGCGGCCCTCGCTTGACGCGAGCATAGCTGGCCGCATGCTCACGCCCGCGCGTTCTGTCTGCGGGGCCGATGTGGGGGTCGGGGAACCGCTCGCCCGGCCCCGTCGGCCGACGGGGAAGAGCCCGCCTTGATTCCGGCCAACGCCCGCTCGTCGTAGCCCCGCCACGGTCGACCCGGCGATGATTCCGGCCGCGGATCACGCAGGCCACGATAATGAATGCCCCCCACGCCGCAATCGCCGAGTCGGCGGCGAGCCCGGCGCCTTGGCCTCGGCGACACCGGAAGCTTCTCCGGGGTCAGGTGCCGGTGGCGGTAGGGCGGTGACTGGTTCGACCGGCGCAATGAGCCGATAGCCTCGACGCGGGACCGTTTGCACGAAGCGCGGCCTGTCGGCCGTTAATCGCCGTAGAGCTTGCCGCTGTATCCCTTCCATCGCACCGATAGGTAGCGGCGTCGGCTGGGGCCTGCTCGAGATTCGGATTCGAGCCGGCGTCGACAACGTAGCGGGTAGCGGGCCGGCGGCCGCACGGCAGAGCGTTGCGTGGTCGCCGCCCGCCTCCTCAGGCGCCGAACGACCGCGCGAACAGGTCCTCGATCGCCTTGATGCCGTTGGCCTGCATCGTGCGCGTGCCGGTGCCGGTGAAGTGCGGATGCGTGATCACCGGGCCGGCGCCGCCCTCGTGCGCCCGCCACTCGCCGTCCGCCCAGGTGAACCACCCGTCCTTCGCCTGATCGAACACCTTCAGCGGCTTGTTGCACAGCTTGGCGAACTCGGCGCCCCACCCGGTGCCACCGCGCACCGTGCCGTCATCGAGAATCTGGCCGATGACGTAGATCTCCCGGCCGTAGTTCACCTGGTACCACAGCGTTTGCAGCACCTTGCGGATCGTCGGGGCGTCGGTGAACCGCCGGCGCATCAGCCGCGACACGTACTCGAGGCTCACGTCGCCCGCCCGGAGTTCCTCGTGGTTCAGCACCCTGACCCCTCGGCCCCGCTCAATCTTGTGCCCGTCGAACGTGAAGTTCACTTCTTCCACACCATTACGCTCGGCACACGCGCCGAACGAGGACTCCGCGCCGGGCGCTCCGCCGCTGAACAGGATGCAATCGTCAGACTTCATTGATGGGTCTCCAGTTGTGCCGCGATCATAGCACCCTCGCGGACTCGGCCCGCGAACCGCTTGAACGCTACCTCCGCCCATCATGGGGAGAGAGACGGAATTCCCTTGCCTGCCAGCAGGGAGGCTTGCAGACCTTCCGTACGTGAATACCGCGGTCGGTCGAGGCGCCGGGCGGTGTGTTACCGGGCCGCTGCCGGCTCCTCGGCGCCAAGCCGGGCCGACAGGCCGCGGATCACGTCCTCCAACCGATGGAGCCGCGCGCGGAACTCGCGGCTGTCGGTGTGGTGGATCTCGTGCTTGAGGTCCTGCGCCCTGAGCGCCAGCAGCTCGCGCAGCACGGCGCACTCTTCCTCGGAGAGTTCCAGGTGAACCATGCGCCGATCCTTTCTGAATGCGATCGACACCATTGTAGCGCCGCCGGCGGCCGAGGGCCGAGCAGGCTGCGCGCGTGCGGAGAGAGCGGGTCGAGAGCCAGGCGAACCACCTCAGCCTGGTGGGTGTCTCTAATTGAACAGTCGGGAGGTCGGCAGTTGTTTCACGATCGTCGGGGTCCTCTTCCCGGCGGGTGCCGCCCCCCGAATGCAGAGGCGGGTCAACTCGTCTTCCCAGGGAGTACCAGATGTCGACGTGTGTGGTCGGGCAGAGCGACGTCGTTTCCACCGGCATTGCCGGCCTCGATGACATCATGAGCGGGGGCTTCACGCGGAGGCGCCTGTTCCTGGTGGAAGGTGTGCCGGGCTCCGGCAAGACGACCCTGGCGATGCAGTACCTCATGGCCGCCGCCAAGCGCGGAGACCCGGTCCTCTATGTCACGTTGTCGGAGACGGCGGAGGAGCTTCGTGCCAGCGCCGAGTCTCACGGGTGGTCACTCGAGGGGATCGACATTCGAGAGCTGGCGCCGCCGGAATCGGCGCTGGAGCCCGACGAACAGGTGACGATGTTCCACCCCTCGGAGCTCGAGCTGGCTTCGACGACCCGGCTGATCCTCGCCGATGTCGAACGCCTGAAGCCCTCGTGCCTGGTCTTCGACTCGCTGTCGGAACTCCGGCTCCTGGCCGGCACGCCGCTCCGGTATCGCCGCCAGATCCTGGCGATGAAGCAGTTCTTCGCGACCCGGCAGTGCACGGTCGTCCTGCTGGACGACCTGACCGCCACGGTCAACGACCTGCAGATGCAGAGTCTCGCGCACGGGGTGATTTCGCTCGAACACATGGACCCCGAGTACGGATCCCAGCGACGCCGGCTCCGGATTGCCAAGTACCGCGGGAGGCCGTTCCGCGGCGGCCATCACGACTACACGATTCGAACGGGCGGCATCGAGGTGTTTCCGCGCCTGGTCGCCGCCGAACATCGCCATACCACCGCGCGCGCGCAGCTCGCGAGCGACATCCCGGAACTCGACGCGCTCCTGGGCGGAGGTCTCGCGGAAGCGTCGAGCACGCTGATCGTGGGAGCTGCCGGAACGGGAAAGTCCACCCTGGCCGCACAGTTCGTCGCCGCTGCGGGCGCGCGCCGGCAGCACGCGGCCATGTTCCTGTTCGACGAGAGCGCCGGGATGCTGCTCGACCGCTGCGACCAGCTTCACGTCGGGTTACGGGGGCTGGTGGAGGATGGCACCGTCTCGCTGCAGCAGGTCGATCCGGCGGAGCTGTCACCCGGGGAGTTCGTCTACGTCATCCGCACCGCGGTGGAGCAGCACGGCGCCAGTGTCATCGTCGTCGACAGCCTGAATGGCTACCTGAACGCCATGCCCGGCGAGCGGTTCCTGGCCGTGCAGTTGCACGAACTGTTCATGTACCTGGCCCAGCGCGGGGTCGCGACGATCCTGGTTGGGTCGCACCACGGCCTCATCGGCGGCGACATGAAGACGCCCGCGGACGCGAGTTACCTTGCCGACACGATCATCCTCATCCGGCATTTCGAAGCCAAAGGCGAAGTGAGGCAGGCCATCTCGGTGATCAAGAAGCGCGGCGGGGATCACGAGCGCACCGTCCGCGAATTCAGGATTGCCGGCGGCCGGATTGGCGTGGGCAACGTCTTGCGGGATTTCCGGGGCGTCTTGAGCGGAACCCCGCTCGAGACGCCGTTCGTCGACACCGCGGGACGCGAGCCACGACTGTGAACGGCCTTCAGCCGGTGTCCGAGAGCGACCGGCGCGTGCTGCTCCTGGTCCCGACGAGCAAGGACGGGTCGATTACCCAGGCCGTGCTGTCGCAGGCCGGCATCGCGCACGCGCTCTGTCCCGCGTTCGACGGGCTGCTCGACGAGATTGGCGTCGGCGCCGCCGCGATCCTGGTCCCGGAAGAGGCGCTCACACCCGCCAACTCGAAGCGGTTGTGCGGCCTGCTCTCCTCGCAGCCCCCCTGGTCCGGCCTTCCCATCCTCGTCCTGACGAGGCCGGGCGCCGACTCCGACGCATCGGTTCGGGCCGCCGAGACACTCGGCAACGTGACGCTGCTGGAACGCCCCCTGCGCCTGGCCACGCTGCTGAGTGCGATTCGGACCGCGCTGCAGGCGCGCACCCGGCAGTACCGAGATCCGCGCCCACCTGGCAGAGCGCGAAAGGTCGGAACAGGCGCTGCGCGTCGCCGACCGCCGGAAGGACGAATTCCTGGCCACGCTGGGGCACGAACTGCGAAACCCGCTCGCTCCCCTGATGACCGCGCTGCAACTGCTCGCGCTGGCCGACATCCGCGACCCGGTCGTCCTTCGCGTGCGGCCCGTCATGGAACGGCAGGTCCAGCACCTGGCCCGGCTCGTGGACGACCTGCTCGAGGTGTCGCGGATCACCCGCGGTTTCATCCAACTCCGACGCGAACCGCTCGATCTGTCGGCCGTCCTTCGCTCCGCCATCGAGATCGCGCGGCCGGCGGTCGAGGCCGCGCATCACGACCTGACCGTCGACCTGCCGGACGGCTCCCTGGTCGTGGCGGGCGACGCCATCCGGCTCGCGCAGGTCTTCGCCAACCTCCTCAGCAACTCGGCGAAGTACACGGATCCCGGCGGTCACATCTGGGTGACGGGCAAGACGCTCGGGCAGCGCGCCGTCGTGTCCGTCCGGGACGATGGCATCGGCATCCCCTCAAATCAGCTGTCGTCCGTGTTCGAGATGTTCTCGCAGGTCGACCGCTGGCACGAGCGGACACAGGGCGGGCTCGGGCTCGGCCTGACCCTGGTCCAGAGCCTCGTGACGATGCACGGCGGCCGCGTCGAGGCGCACAGCGAGGGCCTCGGGGCAGGCAGTGAATTCGTCGTGGACCTCCCGCTGCTCGCCTCCGTGGAAGTCGAGGCGGCGAGCCCACGGCTCGCGCAGCCGTTCCCTCCACGAAGGATCCTGGTCGTGGACGACAACGCCGATGCCAGCGAGATGCTTCGAGTGCTGCTCACGCTGCTCGGCTCCACGGTCACGGTCGCCCGCGACGGGCGGTCGGCGCTTGCGGCCCTCGCCTCGTTCAAGCCCGACACGGTGCTGCTCGATATCGGGCTGCCCGAGATGGACGGCTACGAAGTCGCGCGGAGGATCCGGGCCACGCCGGGCCATGCCGGCGTCCTGTTGATTGCGGTGACGGGGTGGGGGCAGGAACAGGACCTCCGGCGGTCGCTCGCGGCCGGCTTCGATCACCACTTCGTCAAGCCGCTCGACATCGACAAGCTGGGCGAGCTGCTGGGGGCCGGCCGCAGATGACGGCTTCCTCGCCGCTCACGACCGTTCGGATTTCGTTGCGTCGAGCGCACCGCACTCAGCCCGAGATTGCCTCCCGCGCGACGAGCGTCAGCGAGATCGAGTGACACGCCCGCGCCCGCAAGAACGACAGGAGCATGCCGCGCTGGAGGCTCGCGCTCATCGACCCTCGGGGCCAGGCGAGGCTGCCCGAACGGCCTTGCTCGGCGGAGTCCGGCCATGACGCCCGGTCATCGATATCTCGAAGATCACATGGTCGGTTCGGCCTCTGAGACGGTTACTGTAGGCTCCCGGGGTTGCTGGGAAATCGGCGGATGTTGTCGCGCCCACCCCGACGATATCTCCCGAATCGTCGACATTGATGGTCGCGCCCTCATTCCCGGAACCGCCGAGGAATGTCGAGAACTTCAGCGTGGTCAGACTGCTGTCGAACACCGACACGAAGATGTCGACTCCCCCCTTGACCGTTGATTGAATGGCGTTTGCCGTCACCGGAAAATCGCCGGCATCCGTGCTGCCAGACACGTAGACATCGCCGTTCTTCGATGCGACGACATTCCCAGCGCTCTCGCCCGCCTTCTCGGTTCCTCCGAGGTACGACAGGTACAACAGCCGTGCGCCATCGTTGCTCAGTTTCGCCAGGAAGGCGTCCTCTTTGCCGGTCAGTGATCGCCCCAGAGCGTTCGCAGTCACCGGCAGGTCGCCGGAGCTCGTGCGGGCGTAGACGATGATGTTGTTGGCCGCATCCAGGCAGAGGGAAGGGGGATTCTCATCCATGGACCCGCCCAGGAACGTGGAGAAGAGGATCTTGTCGCCGGTGGGTGTCAGTTTCGTCACGAAGAGGTCACCGAGCCCCTGGCCCGTTCCGCCGTTATGACTCGTGTCATACGCCTGCGCGCTCACCGGAAAGGACTTGCTCGTCGTCGTGCCGGCGACATAGATGTTGCCCTCGCGATCCCTGACCGCATCGACGTACCAACTCGGTCCCAGCAGGGTGGCAGACAGGATGGCGTCTCCTTTCGCATTGAACCGAATGACGCAGGCATTGCCTTTGTGCTCCAGCTTCTCCGTCGAGAATGCGTGCGTGATCGGCAGTTCACTCCATTCCTTGAAGACGCCGACGACAATCATCTCGCCGTTGTCATTGACGAAGATGCTCTGAATCCAATCCGCGCCGGTGGTGCCGAGGTACGTCAGGTAGGAAAGCCTGTTCTCGTCGAAGCGGGCGATGAAGCCGTCCGCGTGGCGGAAATCGGGACCGTTGAACGTCCTGTCGTAGGCGTTGCTCGTCACCGGCAAGTCCGAGGACCCGGTGTTTCCCGCCAGGTACACGCTGTTCTTGTGGCGCAGGACTTGTGTCACGAAGTCGGGCCCGGTCGTTCCGCCGAAATAGGAGGCATATTTCAGAGCATTCTGCCTGGTGTTGAATGCGACGAACGCCAGGTCTTCTTTTCCCCACTGTTCGGATCCGCCGTTGTACGTCTTGCTGTACGCGTCGGCCGTTGTCGGGAAGTCGGCCTCGTACGTGCTCTGGGCAAAGTAGATGGTCCCGGAATCATCCAGCGCGAACCTCGTGAGCCAGCTGTTGGGACCATCACCCCCGCTGCTTCCAAGGAAGGTGGAATAGGCCAGCGTTGGTGCGCACGCCGGTCGGTGAGGACGCGGCCAACAACAGCGATGTCGCGACAACCAGCAATGCTGCGACGGACCACTTCGTCTTCATTCGGTCACCTCTCCAGTCGGGTCTGCCGCGGGCGCGCGGCCGGACGTACGACGGCCTCCCAGCGTACGAAAGGCGGACAGGGATGTCTTGACCGTGCTGTCTCAGATTGTGAAAAGTTGTCTCTGGCGGCCTGGCCGAACGCGTTCTCGGGGGCAGCCCCGACATGGCGCTATCCCAGGAACTTGTACCCGAGACGATGGAGGGTAATCAGATAGCGCGGGTTGGCAGGATCGTCCTCGATCTTCTTCCGGAGCTTGGCGACGTGGGTGTCCACGGTGCGCGTGAATGGCATGTTGTCGTAGCCCCAGACGGCGTCGAGCAGTTGCTCGCGCGTGATCACGGCACCGCGGTGCGCGACCAGGTAGGCCATGAGCATGAACTCGCGCGGGGAGAGGACGATCGGGCGCCCGCTCTTCGTGGCCTCGTGGCGGCGGAAGTCGATCCGGACGTCGCCGAACTCGTGGTCCTGCATCTCGGTCGGCGCCTGGCCCGGCGCCGCGCTGCGGCGCAGGACGGCCTCGATTCGCGCAACGAGCTCCAGGAAACTGAACGGTTTCGTGATGTAGTCATCGGCACCGAGCTTGAGGCCCAGCACCCTGTCTGTTTCCTGTCCGCGGGCCGTCAGCATGATGATGGGCACGTCGTTGCCGTCGGCCCGCAACTTGCGGCACACATCCAGGCCGTTGAGGCGCGGCAGCATGACGTCCAGGATGACGACATCCGGCTTGCGCGCCGTGGCGAGCGAAAAGCCGTCCTCGCCGTTGGCGGCGCAGACGACCCTGAAGCCCTCCGAAGCGAGGCCGTCGCAGAGCGCGACGGACATCGCCTTGTCGTCCTCGACGACCAGGACACTCCGCCCGACGCCGATGCCTTGTACGGACGTCATCCCTGCCCCCCAAGCTAGCCAGCCCCCGCTGGCCGTGAAATGCCGTCGCCGCCCGCCAGCGGCAGGTGCAGCGCGAACACACTTCCGCGCCCGGGGGCGCTATCCACCGTAATACGCCCGCTGTGTGCGTCCGCGATGTGCTTCACGATCGCCAGTCCCAGGCCGCTCCCCTTGACGTCGTGGACCAGTCCCTTCCCCACGCGATGGAAACGATCGAAGATGCGCTCGTGCTCCTCGCGGGGAATGCCGATGCCGAAGTCCTTCACGGCGACGACCATTTCCCCGCCGTCGACGGCGAGGGTCACAGCGATGCGCCGGCTGGAGCCGGAGTATTTGATGGCGTTGTCGATCAGGTTGCCGAGGGCGTGGCCGACCGCGGCCTCGTCGATCCGGGCCGGCGGCAGGGGGGCGCCGGGAGCCATCAGCTCCACGACGAAACCCTCGCGCTGCAGGCGCGGGGCGAAGGCCTGCAGGACGTCACGCACGACGTCGGCCACGTCGTGCTCGTCCAACTGGTAGAGCCTGCCGCCCGACTCGATTCGCGAGAAGTCGAGGATGTTGTCGATCAGCCGCGAGAGGCGCCGACCCTCCGATTCGATGTACTCGCCGTACTCGCGGACCTTGGCCGGGTCGTTCACGCGACCGAGGCGCATCAGCTCGCCAAAGACGCGGATCGAGCTGAGCGGCGTGCGCAGCTCGTGCGACACGTTGGAGACGAAATCGCTCTTGATCTCCGAGAGCTTCATGTCGCGGGCTGCCGTGCGCATGACCAGGACGATGCCGGCCAGCAGGACGCTGGCCAGGATGGCCGAGAGCGTGACGTTGACCATGAAGTTGGCGCGGGCGATCTCGGCGCCCGTCGATCGGCGGCTGCCCAGGGCGATGGTCCATTTGCCCAACACCGAGCCCAGTTGGCGTTTGACCTCGAAATGCGGCTCGATGGAGCCGGGCTCGGCAAAGATCTCCTTGTCGAAGGCATCCCATACGGTGACGACGAACTCCGGGGGGGTGCCGTCCGCGTGCAGCGCGCGACGGAGGAGCGCGGGCAGGGTCTCCCGGGCGAAGAAGTCGAGGTCGACAACCACGGCGGCGATGCCGACGAGTTGCGACGTCTCGTCGGCGACGAAGCCCAGGAGCATCGGGCGGCTGGGATCGCTGTCGTCGGCAATCACGTGCTTCGGGTCGACGCTCGCCGGCGTCTTCTGCGCGCGCATCTGCGAATAGGAGAGCGCCAGGCGCGTGGAGGGGGCGATGCTCCCCTCGTCGATGCGCACGCGCTGCCGTAAGTCGTAAGCCTGGACGCGGCCCTGGAACCGGCCGACCAGGGGCACCAGGAAGAAGTGCCGCACTCCCTGCCAGGAGCCGTCAACGAACGCTCCAGCGCCACCCGATCGCTGGCAGAAGGGCCGGCGGGCGGGAAGCGATCGAAGACGAGCCTGTCGAAGCAGTCGCAGGTCGGCGTGAACATCGAGGGTGGGATGCGCAGCATCCGCTCGCCGGTCGTGGAGAAGTGAAGGGCGACTTGCCTGGCGATCAGGTCGAGCTGGACCTGGAGCGCATCGCGATGCGCCACCGCCGTGTTGCGCTGGAGGTCGACCGACAACCGGTACTGGAGGCTGAGGAGCACCACAAGTGGCAGGACGACGACAGCCAGCGCGATCCAGGGGAGGCGACGGCGTCGGAGAGCAGCGCGCCCGAATCTCGCGAGAAGTGACCCGGGCACACCCGCGCTTCGGACGTGGCGTCGAACTCTCGTGCTGGTCGGCTCGTTGCGTTCCATGACCGATCCCGGAGCCACGCGAAGTCCCGTTGCGGCGCCGGCGAGTCCCGCGGGCAGTTCAGTATAGCCGCCCGGCAAGGGGCCCCCGCGGCGCCGCGCGCCTTTTTACAGCTTTTTGCAAGTGTCGCTGCGAGCCGCACGCTCGAGCACGGTGGCACGGCAACGGCGCCCCCTCTACTTCCCGAAGTTCCAGCCGAACGAGACCGTGAACTCGCCGCCGTTCGGGCGCGGGGCGCGCCAGAGGTCGTCGGAGAAGCCCGCGTCCCAGTTCCAGGCCCCACCGAGGCCCATCGTGAAGGTGCGACCGAGACGGAAGTCCACGCCGCCGCCGACGCGTCCGCCAAACGTCGTCCCGACGCGGGTGCTGGCGTAGCCGTCATGGTGCCACCGCCCATCGTGGTCGAGCGAGTAGGTCGTGTCCAGGCCGAACACCGGGCCGACGCCGGCCGTGAGGTACGGCTCCACCGAGCGGGACGGCGAGAGACGGCGGACCGGATACCACCGGACGGACACGGGGATGGTGGTGAGCGCCTGGGTGGAGCCGGGGCCGAAGCAGTCGTGGCAGCTGTCCGCCCCCACCAGGCTCGTCACGCCGAATCCGATCCCGATGTCGTTGCGGATGAAGTTCAGGTACTCGATCCCGAACGCGCCGTGCGCGGACCCGGAGTAGTCCCAGTAGTCCCCGTAGCCGTCGTACTGGCCGTCCGCCCACCCTCCGAAGCGGACCTCGATCCGGTGGCGGCCGTCGCGCGCGTAGGCACGACGATGCGGCGTCGAGTCGTGGACGGGCTCCTCCGGCTGCGCCTCGAAGCCTGCCGAACTCAGAAGTTGCAGGCGCCCCTCCCGGATCTCGAAGCGCGCGCGCCGGTTGTCGCGACCGGTCAGCCGCGCTTCGTACGTGCCAGGTTCGAGCGCGATCTGCACCTGCCGCCCGGCTGGCTTGTCCAGTTCGACGACCATCCGGCCGGCGCTGTCGTAGATGGCCACGCGGCCGTCGATGTCGGCGGAGATGACGAGGCCCGCGGTGCCGTGCTGGCGTTCCCCCGTGTCGCGCGGGTCCGCCTGATGGTTGGCCTGGGGCGTCGTACCCGAGGCGAGTGTGAGAATGAGAGCCGCCGTCGCGATGATCATGTCTGTTCCCCTCTCGCGGAGCGGAATCTGCGGGTGCCGGCCGCTGCGGCCGAACCGCCGCTCCTGTCGTTGAGACACGCGAGAAAGGAAGATCTGTCACCGGTGGGCGCGGCCGGCCCGCGGCTCGCCGAGCAGGACCGCCAGGCCGAAGGTCACTTCCCACCCGGCGTAGCGCGCCTGTTGAACGCCGACCTCCTGGACGCGGCCGCTGAAGTTGCCAGGCGGCGTCCACGCCGGCCGTCCACGACCGGCCGACGCGGATGTCGGCGCCGCCGCCGACGCTGCCGCCGATGGTCGCGTTCATGACGGTCTCGCGACAGGAGGTCGCCGCCGACCGTTCTCATGGTGTCCTGGGCGCCGATCAGCGGGCCGACCGCACCGCGCAGGTACGGCTCCACGGTCCGCCACGACGTGAAACGGCGCACCGGGTTCCAGCGGACGACGAACGGGAAGCTCACGCCGACGCGGTCGCGCACCGAGACGGCATCGGCCGTCGCCGTCGACTCGACGCTGTCCACCATGACGTGCATGGCGGCGCCCACCGCCATGTCCTCGCGCACGAACTTGAGGTACTCGAGTTGGCGGCGAGCGCGGCCGGCGTTGACGTACGCCCCGGTGAACCCGGCCGGCGCGCCGCTCACCGGCCGGCGCCGCCGGGCCCGTTCCACGTGCCGAACCTCACGCCGATCGCATGTGCCGGCCGTTGAGCAGGTACTCCGGCCCGGTGTCGACGCCGCGCAGGCGCGTGAACTCGAGGCTCGCCGGCGCCGAAGCCCGGCGAGGTCGAGCGCCTGGTGCGGCGCCCTCCTTGATCTCGAGGCGGCCGCGCAGCGCCCTCGGGTCCCGCTCGAACCGCACGTCGTAGACGCCGGGCTCGAGGCCGATGTCCACCTCGCGGCCGGCCGGCTTGTAGAACTCGAGCACGAGGCGCTTCCGGTCGTCGAGCACGTAGAAGCGGCCCTCGACCGGCGCCGCCACCACGAACCCCGCGGTCGTCTGCCGCAGGTCGGTGACGATCACGTCGCCGGTGCCCGACATCGTGATGTCGTACACCGGATGCTGCGGACCGCCCCTGGTGCCGACGGTGCGGCTCAGCGTCTCGTTGAAGGCGAACTGGTACGCCTCGTTCAGCGTCACCCGGCCGTCGCCCGAGACGTCGGCGGCGCCGCGCATGCCCGAGATCAGGTAGTGCGTGAAGAAGCTGCCGCCCAGGCGGTCCGACTCCTGCGCGCTCTCGTCGGCCGAACTCGACGCCAGGAACGCCTGCCCGCGCATGTCGGACGACTGATCGACGGTGAACGGGCTGCGGACCTTGCCGCCCTTCGGGCGCGTGACGGCGCCCGACGCGCACGCGTCGAGCACGCCGATCCGGACGTCGGCCGGGACCGAGTCCAGCCGTTCGCGCAGCGTGCCGTAGGACAGGCGGTCGTTGCCGAGCAGCAGGCCCTTCTCGTCCGCGTGACCCGAGTAGTAGAAGAAGACCTCGGTGCGGACGGCCGCCGGCCCGTCGAGCGGCGCAGCGGCCGCGACGCGCTGCTTCAGCGCCTTCGAGCGCGGCGTCCAGTTCGCCGCACGCGCGGCTGCTTCAGCATGACGACGTCGCCGGCGTCCACGCCGCCGAGCGCCTGCATCACCTGGCTGAACCGCTCGGCGTCGGTCAGCGCGTACTTCAGCAGCGGACGATCGTCGCCGCCTCGGTTCGCGGCGGCGACGAGCACGCAGCGCGGCGGACGGTGGTCCGCGCGGGTCGGCGGCTGCGCGGACGCGGCCGCGGCGAGCGCCGCCGGAGAGCCGCAGCGGCCGGCGCACGTCATCATCGGGTGTCCTTGTTCAATGGAAACGCGAACTGCGCGAAGCCCGCGCGGCAGGACGAGCGCGGCCGGCGGCCGGCTCGCCTCGGCGCGCCGCGGCCCGCACGGCGCGCCGGACGGGCTCGAGGTCGAACGGCGCGTCGGCCGTCACGAAGTAGAACGCCTCCCAGCGCGGCGCATCGTCCAGTTCATACGCGAAATCGAGGATAGACCGTTCCCGTCGGCTGCAGTGTCGGCCGCGCGGTCGCCGCTGCCGCGGCAGGTGCTGCGTGAGAGTCCCGCGGCCGTCGATCGAGAGGATCGCGCCGTAGGGCGGCCCGCCGCCCGATAGCCGATGCGGACCTGGTCGCCCTGCCGGGCGACCGCGCCGCGGCGCAGCTCCTCGCTGCCGTTCCCCCACGCGCCGGTGGAGGACCAGCGACGCTCGCTGCCGCCCTTGATGCGTCGTGTCCTCGCACGCGGGCCGCCGCAGTCCAGATCGACGCGGCGACCGCCGCGACGCACACGCACGTGGCGACGACGCCGGCCGGCACGAGCCAGGCGCGCCGGCGGCGCGCCGCGCCTCCGACGCCCGGCTGCGGACGAGCGCCGTCGGCCGCCTGACGCCGGCGAATGGCCTCGGCCATCTCGCGCGCCGGATAGCGCTCGGCGATCTCGCGGTCGGACTGTTCGAGCACCGAGAGCCGCGCCGCAGCGCCGGGTCGCCGGCGAGCCGCGCCGCGATCGCCGTCGCGTTCGTCCGGCGGGAGTTCGCCCAGCCGGTATCGTTCCAGCCGGATGTCGGAGATCGTCGGCTGCGTCTCGCGTCGGCTCATGACGCCTCCAGTTCCACGAGCGTCTCCCGGAGCGCCCGCAGGCGCTTGCGCACGCCGGACACCGACATCCCGACCTCTTCGGCCACTTCCTCGAGCGTCAGGCCGTCCACGAAGTGCAGCGTGGCGATGACCCGCGTCGATTCGCGGTGCCGGGCGAACAGTCGGCCGAGGATCGACCGGGCGTGCGACCGCCGGCGTCGGGTCGTCGAGCCGGGCGATGCGCGCCAGCTGCTCGTCCTCCACCAGGTCCGGCCACTGCCGGCGATCCCGGATCCGGTTCAGGCACAGGTTGGTCGCGATGCGGTAGATCAGGCTCGACGGGAAGCGGATGTCGAGCACGTCGCGGCGCCGCAGCAGCTGCACGAAGACGTCCTGGCACACGTCCAGCGCCTCCTCCTCGTCGCGCAGCAGCTGGCGGCAGCGGCGCAGCACGAGGGACCCGTACCGGTCCCACAGGTCTTCGAGATCGAGGGTTCCGTCCGCCATGCGTCGCTCCTTGAGACACCGGCCGGGAGAGAAACTGTCACACGTGCGCCACGCGGTGCTCGCACCAAGGCCGAAGCGGCGGTGCGACGGCGCGGACACGTTCCGTCAGTCGGCACGGATCGCCCGGACCGGGTCGACGGCCGAGGCCGACGCGCGGGGGTGGTACACGGTTCCCCTTCGCCTGCGTTCTCTGGTCTTCCGGCGTCGGGTGGAGCGCGAGCTCGCGACGGAAACGCTCTCTGCTCCAGCGTCCGGTAGAACTCGTAGGGCGCGGTTGCGGCCAGCCCGAAGGACCTCACGTTCCCCCACGACTCCCACGACCTCGTGCCACCCGCTCCTGGCGCTCGGACGGAAACGGGGCCAGACGGGTTGCCCCTCACCGGGCCCGATCGGTCCCCAGCGTCTCCAGCAGGCTGTCGAACCGAATCCAATGGATATCGACGCGGGTGAAGTCGGCGGAACGCGAGTAGAACAGGTAGCGCTTGTCGTCGGTCACATACGGCCCGAATTCGAATCCCGGCGTATTGACCGTCGCGCCGAGGTTCTTCGGATCCGACCAGGAACCATCGCGCTCTCTGACACTGATGAACAGGTCGCCTCCCCCGAGGCCTCCTCGATGCGGGGAGCCGAACACGATGAACGCTTCGTCTCTCGCGACGTAGAAGTCCCCTTCGTTCCCCGGAGAATTCAGCGGCCTCCCCAGGCTGCGATAGGAGCCTTCGGCGTCGGTCTTCTCGAAGGTGGAGATGTCCATCTGTCCGACCCCGCCCAGGGCGCCTCGTGACGATGCATAGATGCGGCCGCTGACGGTGTCACGCAGATAGTGCTTGTCCTTCGGATCCGGCAGTTCCGTGCACGGCGTTGGCGTACTCCACCCGGTGTCGATCCGCTTCGAGTGCCAGCACGTCCTGGAATCGTTGTACTTCTCGAAGAACATCGTCTTGTCGTCGACCGAAAGCGCCGGCCCCAGGAAGCCTGCGAACAGGTCGAACGGCCCGTTCCATTTCCGATCGGAGTACTTGTAGTACCTGACGTTGTAGTCGCTCCAGGTATTGGTGACTTCGGTGTAGTAGAGTTCCTTGCCGTCAGCCGATATGGCAATCCGGTCACTGGCGAAGAAGCCTTCGTGCGTCTGAAGCGTGAACACCTTCGGCGTGCGGTCTGGAGGCGCTTGACCGATGTATCCAGGGCCGTGCTCTTGCGCCGACGCAGTGATGCTCACGAGTGCCGCCACGAGCAGGGCAGATGACGCGATCTTCACGGTAAGCTCCTTCGGTCAGCAGTAAACTCGCTGGGCAGCAGCCTCGGAGAATTCGTCCAGCTGCCGCGCGAGTCTCTTCCCGGGAGAACCGCCCTTCGGCTGACGGGCGACACCGCCCAGCACCTGAATCAGCGTGTCCACGTCCTCTTCGCCGTTCTCGATGCCCAGGCTCACCCGGACGACGCCGGGCAGCTCGAAACGACGGAGCACGGTCAGGATCACGCCCTGGAGCCGCTCCGCCCATGACGGGACCCCGAGCATGCGCTTGACGGTCAGATGAGCGCAGTGGCAGCCGGACCGCACCCCAATCCCGCCGCGCGCGGCGAGTTCCCGAGCCACCGTGTGGGAGAGGACGCCTTTCACGTCGAAGGGAATGACACCGCCCTTGTGGACGAACGTGGACGACTCGGGATTCGCTATCCCGTAGATCTTGAGACCGGGCACTCGCCCCATGCCGAGCAAGGCTCGCGCGGTCATCGCCTGCTCCTCCTCCTGAATCACGTCCAGCCCGATCCGCTGCAGGAGCACGAGCGCCTTGCCGAGCGCCGCGATGCCACCGACGTTCTCTTCGCCGGACGACCGGATCCGTTCCATCCTGTCGGGGCTGAAGTTGAGAAGGCCCCTTCTGGCCAGCAGCACTCCGGTGCCGAACGGCGCGTACGCCTTGTGGGCGGAGAAGGCGAGATAGTCGATGCCGCTGCACGCCATCGCCACCTTGCGGTGGGCGACCAACTGCGCCGCATCCACGAGCAGGCGTGCCCCGTATCGGTGCGCGATCCGACCGATGTCGGCCAGATCGTTGAATGTGCCGAGGACGTTGGATGCGCCGCTCACAGCCACGAGCCTGACGCGCTGCTGTCCGTGCTCGCCTCTCTCGTTGTACGCGCGCAGGATCGCCTCCAGCTCGCTGGAGTCCACGAAGCCCTCGGCGTCCATCGGCAACCGGATCAGCGACGCCCCCGGGACCAACCGCCAGGGCAGCTCGTTGGAGTTGTGTTCGAGGAGCGTGTTGACCACGACCGGCTCGGCGCCAGGCTCGGCTCCTGTGCTCGCGCTCTCGGCGACCAGGTTGATCGCTTCAGTCGTGTTGGACGTGAAGATCAGGTCGTATTCCGCCGAGGGCGCGCCCAGGACGTCGGCGACGACGGACTTGACCTCCTCAACGACCGCCTGTTGGACGTGCTTGGGCTGGCGCCACGTCTGGCGGACAGCGGTCCATATCGGCTCGAATGTGGGAGTGCTGGCGCCGTTGTCGAGGTTGACGTAAGGCCGGGCGCCTCCCACCGTCGGAACACGCACACCGCGGCCGATCAAGGTCTGCCGCAGCGCATTCAGCAGCTCTCGGCCGGTGTATCGGTCGAGTTCGTCGTGACGCAGGATCTCGGCAGCCGTCAGCGTCTCGGCGGTCGGATTCTCGAAGACGTCGACGCCGAGATGCCGCGTCAGCAGCAGCGCCCTGGCGAACGCGATGATGTTGACGATAGGGGGCGTGCCGGCCTCGAATCGATACGGCGCATCGGCCCAGATGACCCAGTCCGGCGCGACGAGCCTCGCCGTCCCTCCACCGGTGACGAACGGAAGGCTCGTGGGCAGCGCCTTTCGCTCGACGGCCAGCGCCCGAACGCCCAGTGGCAGGCCGACGTCGCGGCTCGAAGCGATTCCATACCTTCCGGGCTCGAGTTGTGCCGTCAGCGTCTCCGCGGTTCTTGGCGTGCCGAAGATGACGACGTGCTTCCCGCTGCTCAGCCCCATGTGCTCCAGGACGATGCCCCTGGCCCGCTCGAACAGGCGCGTAGACACCAAGGAGTTGAGCCCGCTGCCGCGGTGGACGTTGGAATAGGTCTCCAGCGCCGCATACACTCCCCGCTCGAGTGCGTCGAACGCCGCGGTCGCGTCGTTGTTGGATGGTCTCGTCTTCACGGCTGGCCGACCTGCGCTTCGGCAGACTGCGGGTGGCTGGCCGCCCGATACGGCAGAGACGGCGTCTGGGCCTCGGCCGACGACCGACCGAGCGCCAGGACGTCGACGAGGACGAGTGCGGTTCGACCAGCCATCTGCATGATCCCTTTCGTACGAGCAGCGCGCCATCGGGGGGCTTCTCTTCGGATTGGACGTAACCCGTGGCGCCCGCGGAACGGAAATGTGACCGACCGGGGAAAGGGCGGGATGAACACCGCAAATCAGGAGGCGGGGCCGCCGGACGACTTCGGATTCATCCTCGGGGTATCAGCTGCCTTCGGCGGGAGTCTCCTCCTGCTGCCGGGCCTGCGCCTGCTTCATGGCCGCGGCGCGCCCAGGAGGATCAGGCCTCGGAGGTCCGAGATCGCGCGGCCCAGTGGACGGACCGCGCGGTCGGGGATGCGGCGAGGACGTGCTCTCAGTCCTCGCGAAGTGCGGAGGTCGGGTGCAGCCGCGCGGCACGGAGCGCCGGAGTGACGGTCGCGATCGCTCCCGCCGCGGCCAGTGTCACCGCTGCCGAACCGAGCGCGACGGGGTCGGTGGGCGCGAGGCCGAACAGCATCGACCGCGCGGCCATCGCCGTCAGGACGGCCAGCAGGGCGCCAGCCCCGAGCCCGGCACCGACCCAGCCCAGCGACTGACCCGCCACCATCCGGACGATGTCCGATCGCGTCGCCCCGAGGGCCAGCCTCACGCCAATCTCCTGCCGGCGACGGACCACGAGGTACGACAGCACGCCGTAGATGCCAGTCGCCGATAGCACCAGCGCCAGCACGCCGAAGAGGCCCGACAGGGTGGCCATCAGGCGCTCGCGGAGGAGCGAGTCGCGGACCATTGTCGGGTACACCTGGAAACTCACCGCAATCTGCGGACTGCGCTCGGCCACTACCTTCGTGACGGCGGATCGGAGCGAGGCCAGCGACAATCCTGACCGGACGACGACGCTCAGCCCGCTGCCAGGTTCGGGGTCCTGCGCGGAAGCCCGATAGACGATCGGCTGAAACGGGCTCCTCAAGTCGTCGTACGTGGTGTCCGCCACGACGCCGACAATCTCCGCCGCGGACCACTGCTGCGGTCCCGTGTGCAGCGAGAAGCCGCTGTCCGAGCGCCGATGCGCGACCGAAGTAGCGGCTGGCGAAGGAGCGGTTGACGATCGCGACCTGCGGCGACCCGACGACGTCGCGGTCGCCGAAGTCGCGGCCTGCGACAAGGGGCGTGCCCATCGTCTCGAAATAGCGCCCGCTCACCCCGTTCAGCTTGGTGGGCATCCTGGTCTCGGGGTGGCCCTCGAGCCTCAGCTCGTCCTCCGAACTCCAGCCGCTGATCGGCACGATGCCCACCTGGGCGGCCGAGATCACGCCTGCAATCGACCGCACGCGGTCGAGCAGCTCGCGGTGCAGCGCCGGGTGGCGGTCGGCAGGAACGCCCACGCGGCTGAAGTCGACGTCGACCACGACCATGTCGTCAGGGCTGAAGCCGGTGTCGAGTCCCGTCAGGTTGCGCAGGCTCGACGCGAACAGCAGCGCGCCTGTGACCATCACGAGCGACAGTGCCACCTGTGCGACGACGAGCGCGCGCTGCCACCCCAGGCGCCCACGGTTCGACGTCAGCCCGCGGCCGGACGACCGCATCACCGCCTCGAGCGGCGCCGACGTCCCCCTCAGCGCCGGCAGCAACCCGAAGAGCGTCGTCGTCACGACCGCCGTCACTGCAGCGAATCCGAGGAGACGCCAGTCCGGCGCGAGGGACACGAACAGCGGATCACGCCCTGTGCTCAGGAACGACACCAGCGTGGCGCTGATCACCTGGGCCAGCACGGCGCCGAGCGCCGCGCCGAGCGTCGCCAGCAGCAGGCTCTCGGACAGCAACTGGCGGACGAGGCGGCCGCGGGAGGCCCCCGTGGCCAGTCGCACCGCAATCTCGCGCTTGCGGGCGCCCGCTCGCGCCAGCAGGAGGTTCGCGATGTTGGCGCATGCCGTGAACAGGACGAGCGCAGACAGGCCCAGGAGCAGCCACAACGGTGTTTCATAGCGCGTACGCAGCGCAGAGAAGCCACCGCCACAGGGAGCCGCGTCCAGCTGGAACTTCAGGTACCTGTCCGCCTGTTCGGGCTCCAGCTGTTTCGGCAGCGTCGCCTTGAATAGCGCCGGAGACAGCGTCCGCAGGTGCGCGCCCGCCCGACCGACCGACCAGCCGGGACGCAGGCGGCCCACCGCCGAGAGCCACCAGGTGAAGCCGTCCTCGATCAGCCCCGGCTGCCCGCCAATTTCGGGTGCCGCGCAAATGGGCACGGCCACGTCGAACATCCGGCCGACCTCGACGCCGTAGAAGCCCTCCGGCGTGACGCCGACGATGTCGAACGGGTGGCCCTCCAGGTGAATCAGGCGCCCGACGACGGTCGGGTCGCCTCCGTATCTCGCTGCCAGAATGCGTGGCTGATAACCGCGGCGCGCGACCCGCACCCGCGCCGATCGTCGGCGGCGCCGAGCACGCGGCCTCGTGCGGCCGGGACGCCGAGCACCTCGAAGAAGCTGCCGCTGACGAAGATCGCCTGTGCGTTCCTGACCTCGCCGCCTCGAGCCAGGTTCACACGCGCCGGCGACCACGCGAGCATGCTCGAGAACGCCTGCTGGTCGGCACGGAGCCGCTCCCACTGGGGGCCGGTCAACTGGGCGTAGCGGGCGACGACGTTGCCGGCGCGTCGACCCGGGTCGGCAAGTCGCACCTCGACGAGTTGGCCCGGGTCCTTCACCGGCAGCGCGCGAAGGCGCACGGCGTCGAGCAACTGGAAGATCGCCGTGTTGGCGCCAATCCCGAGCGTCAGCGAGAGCACGGCCACGGCCGTGAATCCCGGCGTGCGCCGGAGGAGCCGGACGCCGAATCGCAGGTCCTGCCACAGGGTGTCGATGACGCCGGGGGTGTGCATTCGGTCGATCTCCTTTCGACGTTGGACGACGTCGCGGAGCGTGGGGTGCGCCGGAGTGTGACCAGCACGGTAAAATGCTGGACGAACGGGCGAAAGGCCGGGCCGCCAGCGGTCCGAGATCGGTCGACACGCGCAGTCACGTGTCCGCCCTGAAGTTTCCGCGCGTCGACACATCGGGGCTGCAGGCGGCCAGGGTTCTGGGATACTCGAGCGTGACACCGTTCACTCGACTGGAGACACGATGGAATTCCTGCTGATTGGCCACGATGGGACCGACGAAGGAGCCATGGAGCGTCGCCTCGCCGTGCGGGAGCGCCATCTCGCCCTGTTCGACGAATTCAGTCGGCGAGGCTACTTCAAATACGGGTGTGCCCTTCTCGACGACAACGAGAAGATGATCGGGTCGCTGGTCGTCTGCGAGTTCAGCTCTCGCCAGGCACTCGAGGACCTGTGGCTCACGCAGGAGCCCTACGTCCTCGGAGGCGTGTGGAAGACGACGGAGATCAGGCGGATTCGAACCCGGCGGCCGCCCGCCTGACAGCAGGCCTGACGGGGCTGCGCCCCCGATCTGGCTGAGGCCATTCCGGCGTTCGCGGAGTCTAATCGCGAGTGGGGGTGGTATGCAGCCTCTCGCAGCCCTGCTCGTCTCCGGCCTTCTCGTTGCCGCATCGGAACCTGGATTCGGCCAGGCGCCACCCGCACGGTCACCTTCTCCACCGGCTTTGGCTACGGACCAACAAGGAGGACCGCCGCAGGTTCCCACTCGCGATACCCGTCGGGCGCCGGTAAGCGCGACGGGCGTCGTTCGAGGGCGGGTCGTCTCGACGGAGTCCGGCGAGGCGCTTCGACACGCCCGCGTCGAACTGAACGGCGCGGAACTTCGAACCGTGCGTGCCGTCCCGTCCGACCTCGATGGGCGCTTCGAGTTCAAGGGGGTCCCGCCAGGCCGCTTCAGCCTGCGCGCCAGCAAGAACGGGTACGTCACCCTCGGCTACGGGCAGCGCCGCTCGTTCCAGAGCGGCAAGCGGATCGATCTCGCCGACGGACAGGTCTTCGAAGATGCCTCGATTGCGCTCCCGCGCGGAGCCGTAATCGCCGGCCGTGTCGTCAACGACGTCGGGGAACCCGTGTCCAGCGTCCGGGTTGGCGCCTACCGACTGCGCTACCTGAACGGCCGGCGGGAGGTCGCGCCCGCGGGACAGCCGGCACAGACGGACGACCTCGGGCAGTATCGCGTCAGCGGCCTTCCCCCCGGCACGTACTTCGTCGGAACTCGAGGCGGGATCGCCGCCTCGGGGCAAGTGGCCGAGGAAGGTGTCGCCCTGACGACCACCTACCACCCCGCGACGGCGAACATCGCCGAGAGCCGGCCGGTGACGGTGCGCCTGGCACAGGAGTTGAGGAACGTCGACATCGCGATGATCGCGAGCCGGGCGGCCTCCGTCACGGGGACCGTGCTCGATTCACGCGGCCGTCCCGCGGCCGGATTGGCCGTCACGGTTCGCCCCGCGGGAGACTCGTTCCTGGCGCTGCTGAACAGCGCCTACGGCACGTCCCAGCCAAACGGGCAGTTCACGGTCCGCAACCTGATGCCCGGCGAGTACATGCTTCACGCGGTCGTACGGACCCCGGACTCGAAGGATCAGGAGACCGCTGACGTTCCGCTAGGCATCGGCGGAATGGATGTCGACGGGCTGGTCGTGACGGCGCTTCCCAACTGCCGCATCGTCGGTCGCGTCTCGTTCGAGGGGGAATCGAAGCCGACGTTCCCGCCCGGCAGTCTCCGCCTGAGCGTCAGCGCCCCGCTCAACATCCAGACGCCTTCCGCGCAAGTCCGCCCCTCGTGGGAGTTCGAGATCGGCAACATCGAGCCGGGCCGCGTCACGCTGGCCTTCGACGCCATGCCGGCGGGGTGGGCCGTGAAGCGAATCACCGCCAACGAGCGCGACGTCACCGAATCGCCCTTCGACCTCACCGGCGGCGGGCCGCCGGTAAACGTCGAGATCACCCTGACCGACAAGCCCACGTCGGTGTCCGGCGTCGTTCGCCAGGAATCCCGGACCACGGCAGCGGACGACTACACCGTGGTCGTCTTTGCCGACGACGCGGCCCACTGGCGTGAAGGTTCGAAGCGTGTCCTCGCGGCGAGACCGGACCAGAACGGCACGTACAAGCTGACTGGCCTTCCGCCCGGACGCTACCGCGCCATCGCCGTGGAGTACCTGGACGATGGAGAGCAGTGGAACCCCGAGTTCCTTCGTTGGGCGGGGCCGCGCGCCGCGCAGGTCGAGTTGGCCGAAGGCGCCGCCGTCACGCTGAACCTGACGATTGCCAAGTACGCCAACTGACGGGCACCGAGGAACGAGCCATGCGCAGAGTCATGACATTGCTGGTCGTTTCCGCCCTCGCCGCCACCGCCGGAGCGGGCCAGGCGTCCGCGCAGACGCGGCCCGGCCAATCGACACCGCTGCCGGCTCCCACGCGGCCGGTCGCGAGCGGCGTGCTGCGCGGCGTCGTGATCGCGGGCGACAGCGGGACGGTCCTCCGGCGAGCCCGGGTCACGTTGTCGGCTCCAGGACTCCGTGAGATGCGTGCGGCGACGACCGATGTCCAGGGCCGCTGGGAGTTCAAGAACCTGCCGGCGGGGCGATTCACGCTGACGGCGAGCAAGCCTCAGTACGTGGCGTTGGAATACGGCCAGCGCACCCCCACGGAGCCTGGACGGCCGATCGAACTGGCAGCCGGCCAGGCGATCGAGCGGCTGGAGTTCCTGCTGCCTCGCGGCTCGGTGATAGCCGGGCGCGTGGTGGACGACCTCGGCGAACCTGCCGCTTCCATTCGATTGCAGGCGTATCGCCTTGGCTACCTGAACGGCCGCCGGCAGATCGGGCCGACCGGGACGTTCGCCATCACCGACGACCTCGGCCAGTACCGGCTGGCCGGCCTCTCTCCCGGCACGTATTACGTCGGAAGTGCATCGACGCTCTGGGGCGGCTCGCCCGAGGACGAGGGCATCAGCTTCGGCGAGACGTTTTATCCGGGCACGCTGCGCGCGGCGGACGCTCAGCCAGTCGTGGCCAGGCTGGGCCAGGAGCGCACGAACGTCGATTTCGCCCTCCAGGCGGTGCGCCTCGCATCGCTGTCCGGGGTCGTGATCGACAGCCAGGGCGCCCCGGTCGCGAACTCCAGCCTGACGCTGATGCAGGAACGTCAGAGCGGCACCGTGTCCACCATCGTCAGCACATCCGGCGTGGCCACGACGTCCGCAGACGGTCGGTTCACGGTGCGGAACGTCGCTCCAGGCGAGTACCTCCGTCTCCTCCCTGGGGACGGCGCCGCGCTTCGACGTCGCGACCGAGCGGGGTTCCGTGTCCGTCACCGTGGCCGGCGAGGATCTCGGCGGGTTGGTCATCGCCCTGCACAAAGGCTCGACGGTGAGCGGGCAGATTGAGTTCGAGGGTGAGACCCGGCCGCCGCTGACGCCGGCGGTGCGAATCTACGCATCCGAAGTGGGCGGGTCTCGCGGGATGAACCTGCCCGGGACGAGCACGGTCAACCCCGACTGGTCGTTCGAAATTTCGGGAGTCTCCCCGGGGAAGCGCCTCTTCCGAATGACCGGCCTGCCGCCGACGCACGTCCTGAAATCGGTGACCGTCGGCGGCGAAGATGTCACCGACGCGCCCACCGAGTTCGATGGCAAGGGCACGCTCGGCGACGTGAAGCTGCTGTTGACCGAGCGGGTCACGAGCATCATCGGAGAGGTCACCGACGATCGGGGACGGCAAGTGCCGGACTATGCCCTCGTCGCCTTCGCCGCCGATCCCGAGCGGTGGAACCCCGGGTCCCGCTTCATCGGCAGCGTGCGGCCCGACCAGAACGGGCGGTATTCGTTGAGCGGACTGCCGCCGGGGGACTACCTGGTCGTCGCGGTCGACTCCCTCGAACGCGGGCAGGCCGAAGACCGGGAGTTCCTCACCGCGATCAGGTCGAAGGCGACCGCGGTTTCCCTGGCGGAGGGCGAGGTGAAGCCGTTGCACCTCAAGCTGGTCGCGCCGGAGCGCTGACAGCCTCTGGCAACAATCGCGTGGACCAACGGCCGGCCGACAAAACTGCCGCCCTGCGGAGCGTGTGCCGAACGGAACAGACGCCGCTGCGTCCCTCCGACTACCATCGCGAGAACGGGCGCCCATCCGGCGCCTCGCGTGCGGCACCCGATGATTGCGAGGGAGAGAACCATGTCGAAGCAGAATGGCGACCGGTCGAGGTTTCAGCGGATCCGGAAAGCGACCTTGGTCCGGCGGGTGCGGGCGCGAGCCGCGCACACCGCGTTGAAGATGCAGGCGGCGGCCGCCCGGGCCGCCGCCACAGCGGGCACCGAAGGACCCCAATCCCAGTGACCAGCCCACCAGCAGCAGGGAGAGGGGAGAACCGGCGGCTGCCACGTTGTGGGTAGCGCCCGCTGAGGCATATCATGCCGGGGGGCACAGTTTGCCTTACCGCCTCTTGTCATGTTTCGAGGTCTCACCGGTGGTAGCTCGCCTGGAGGACTCGCGCATGCGGCCCACGCAACATCTCGCGCTGCTCGTGATTGGATTGTCCCTGGCGGCCGGCTGGCAGGCCTCCCCTGCCGGCGCCCAGGCCGCCAAGGCGGTGCACCCGGACTTCGGCCGCCTGGCCGACGGTCAGGGCGCACAGGTGTTCAACCGGAACGTGACCGCGCAGAAAGAGGGGGACCGATTTGTCGCCCGGCTGGACGCCCGGGCGGGTGACGGCGGCGCGCTCCTGGACGGCGTGCAGCTGCGCGACGGCGTCATCGAGATCGACTTGCGTGGCAAGGACGTCGCGCAGCAGAGTTTCGTGGGCGTCGCCTTCCACGTCGTTGACTGGACGCAATACGACGCCGTGTATTTCCGGCCGTTCAACTTCCGCGCGGCAGGCCAGGAGCAACGTTCCCACTCCGTCCAGTTCATCTCGCATCCGGCCTACACGTGGCAGAGGCTGCGGACCGAGCGCCCGGGGCAGTTCGAAAAGGCCATCGATCCGCCGCCCGATCCGAACGGCTGGTTCCACGCACGAATCGTCCTCGCCAACTCCAGGGTCGAAGTGTACGTGAACCACGCGACAACGCCGAGCCTGGTGGTGGACGACCTGGGCGACGCGAAGAGCGGAGGCGTGGCCTTGTGGGCGGGCAACGGTTCGGACGGAGCATACGCGGACCTGGTGATCACGCCGACCTCGGCACCGGGCGCGCCGCCCGAGAGCCGCCAGACGATCTTCGATGCCGCCCGCACGGGCAACGTCGCCCGGCTGCGGACGCTGGTCGAAGCGGACCCGGCTGCCGTCAACGCGAGAATGCTCATCGGGGCGACACCCCTGCACCTGGCAGCGGCGAACGGCCAGAAGGCCGCGGTCGAGTACCTGCTGTCGAAGGGCGCCGACGTGAACGCCGTTGCCAGGCACTCGGGCACGCCGCTCGACCTCGCCTACGAATCGAATCGCCCCGAGTTCGTCCGGTGGCTGGAGTCGAAGGGCGGCCGGTTCACACCCCTGCGCTTCGACGTCACGACGCTGACGCCGGCCGTCCACCGCGTGGCGTTTCCCTGGGGCATGATGAACAACGTGCTCGTGTTCTCGGGCACGGACGGCGCCGTGATCGTCGACTCGGGATTCTCGACGCGCGCGGTCGAGGAATTGAGGAAGGTGGTCGCCGGCTTCGCGCCCGCGGGCATTCGTTACGTGATCAACTCCCACGGCCACGGCGACCACGTCGCGGGCAACTCGCTGGCGCCGACGCCGGCCGCAGTGGTCACCGCGGCCACCCTTGCGAGTCCTCCGCCGGGCCTCTCCGTCACGCCGAACACCGGGTCGCTCCAGGGGCGCTCGGGGCGCACCTTGCCGCCCGGCTACACCTGGCGCGCGGGCGGCGCCGAGATCCTGCTCATCCCGAAACCGGGCCTGCACTCCGACGCCGACCTGATCGTCTATTTCCCGAAAGAGTCCGTCGTCGACATGGGCGACCTGCTCCTCTCGGAAAGCGTGCCGGCGGTCAATGACATCGAGGCCTACCTCGTCTTCCTCGACGATGTCCTGGACGTGTTCCCGGAGAAGACGATCTTCGTCAGCGGCCACGGCCGCGACCTCGACGCGGCCGGCGTGCGGGCGTACCGCGACGACTTGAAGGCCATGGCTGCCATCGTGCGGAAGAACCTGGCCGCAGGACGAACGGCCGACCAGATGGTGAAGGACGACGTGCTGAAAGCGTACAAGGCGAGGTACACGCTGCTCGAGTTCCTTGGCCCCGACACGCTCATCCCCCGCGTCCGATGATGGCCTCGCGATTCCCGGTACGAGCGCCTCACGGATCGTGGCGCACCTGACGTGCCCTTTCCGCGCTCTTTTATAATGTCCGGCCCAGGGGAGGTCTCCCCCGGCGGAAATGTGTCATTGGGCACAGAACATCATGCGCAACAAGGCGGATGCACCCGGTGAGCGCCCCGCGAAAAGCGCCCGGCGACGATTCCTGAAGACGGTTCCCGGCGCGGTCGTGGCGGGTTTCGCCGCGGGGTCGGCACCAGCAACGGCCGGGCAGCCGCCCGGTCCGCCGGCGGACGCGATCGACGCCGTCGTCCTCCGCTGCGCCGAGCAGGTCGCGGACGTCCGCCTGGACGAAACGGAAGAAGCCCTCGCGGCGCGCCGGGTCACGGTCAATCGCAACCACATCCGTCGCCTGCGCGAGGTGCCGCTGGGCGATCGGGTCGAGCCGGCTTTCTCGTTCCGGCCGCCCCGGCCCCGACCTTCCGAGGCGCCAGTGCCTGCCGCGCCAGGGCGCACCCGGAATCCGGAGAGCGTTCCGCTTCCCTCATCGGCCGACGACCTCGCGTTCCTGCCGGCAACCTCGCTGGGCGCCCTGCTGGCGGCGCGCAAGATTTCGTCGGTCGAACTCACGCGACTCTTCCTCGAGCGCCTGCAGCGGTACGACAAGCAGCTGCAGTGCGTGATCACGCTCACCGGCGACCTCGCGATGGAACAGGCCGCCGCCGCGGATCGCGACCTCGCGCGGGGCACGCGCCGCAGCCCGCTTCACGGCGTCCCGTGGGGTGTGAAGGACCTGTTCGCGACGAGGGGCATCCGCACGACCTGGGGCGCCAAGCCGTACGAACACCAGGTGCCGGACTACGACGCCACGGCGGTCGAACGGCTGGAGCGCGCGGGAGCCGTGCTCGTTGCCAAGCTGACCACGGGGGAACTCGCAATCAACGACGTGTGGTTCGGCGGCCGCACACGGAATCCCTGGAATGGAACGCTGCGATGTCCTCCTCGGCGATCCCGACGGTGAGAGCGTCACCGTCACCAACCTCACAGGCCATCCCGCCATCACGCTGAACGCCGGGTTCGCCGACGGCATGCCGCGGGGCGTGATGGTGACCGGGCGGCTGTACGACGAAACAGCGGTGCTGTCGGCCGCGGCCTGGTACGAACAGGCGACGGCCTGGCACTCGCGTCGCCCGCCGCTGCGGTGACTCACACGCCCCTGAACACCGGCTTCCGCTTCTCGCTGAAGGCCTGGAGGCCCTCGCTGTAGTCCAGGCTGTGCCCGGCAATCCGCCGCAGCATGTCGATGTGCTCGAAGGTGGTCACCGTGATCGGGGTCGCGTTGGCGAGGATGTTCAGTTGTTCCTTGATGACCGCGATGCTCAGCTGCGAGTTGGCGATGATCTTCGCCGCCAGCCGGATCGTGAAGTCCTCCAGTTCCTCCGCCGGGACGAGGTGGTTGATGACACCCAGTGCGTGAGCGCGCTCGCCGCTGAGCGGCTCGGCGGTGAAGAACATTTCGCGGACGGCGTGGCCGCCGAGCGTTTCGACGAACTGGAGGATGCCCGACGTGTTGTAGGGCACGCCCAGCTTCGCCGGGGTGATGGCCATGCTGGTCTCCTTGGTGCCGATCACCATGTCCGCGACGAACGCGATGTTGCACGCGCCTCCCCAGATGCTGCCTTCGGCCATCACGATGACCGGCGCCGGGAAGTCCTGGATCTGCCGGATCACTTCGAGCAGCGGGTGGTCATAGGCGAGCGGGTCGCTGCCGTCCTGGGCCAGTTCGTCGACGAAGAAGCCGGCGGACCAGACCTTCGCGCCCTTGTTGGAACGGATCACCACCACTCGCGCGAGGTTCCTCTTGTGCTCGGTGAGCGCGTGGCGCAGGCCCGAGAGCATGTCGAAGCTGAGCGCGTTCCGCTTGGCGTCGTGATTGAGGGTGACCCACCCGATTTGATCCTTGAACTCGGTGAGGACGAGCGGCATGGCGGCCTCGCTTGGCTGGTAGCGACGTGGGTGTCGCGCGTCGATGATACGCCTGCCGGGGTCGCCCGGAGTGGCTGAGGCGCCGGGACCGCACTGTATGGTTCCCCCTCCTCGACCGTCCGCGCGCAAGACACTTCCAGGGTGAGGTCCGGGATATTCCGCAGCAATAACGCGTTAGCTCTTCCGGTACAGAGGATTGCTGTTTAAAAGGCTCCTCCTGCTCGGCAGGAGCGTTGGCCCTTGGCCCCGCACCCTATCCTGGAGTGGAGAAGCCCAGCGACTCGAAGCGCTGGACCGGAGAGCGTGTGCCGAACACCGCGAAAACCCTTCTTGAGGTGCCCACCCCATCGCATTGGGTCACCCGGTACGCCCTCTCGTGCGCCATCGTCGCTGCAGCGACGCTGGTTCGCGCCCTGGTGGATCCCCTGATTCACGACCAGATTCCCTACTTCATCTACGTCGCGTCGGTGGTGGTCGCGACGTGGTTCTGCGGCCTCGGTGGCGGAATCCTGGGGACGCTCCTGGCCGGATTCGCCGGGAACTACTTCTTCGTGCCGCCCCGGTACGAAGTCGTCCCGCACGGGGAAGACTGGACCGCGCTGGCCATGTTCGTCACCGTCGGACTCGGCCTCGTCTGGTTCGTCAACCGGTGGAGGACGGCGGAACACGGCCTTCGCAAGCATGCCGACGAACTGGCGGTGCTTCACGGCGAGGCGGAACGTGCCAATCGTCTCAAGGACGAGTTCCTTGCCACGTTGTCGCACGAATTGCGGACCCCCCTCAACGCCGTGCTCGGATGGGCGCAGATCCTCGAGGCCGGAAGACTCGACGCCGGGCAGCAGAAACGCGCCCTGGAAGCGATCGTCCGGAACGCGAAGGCGCAGACCCGCCTGGTCGAGGACATCCTCGACGTGTCGGCGATCGTGAGCGGCAAGCTGGTGCTGCACCCGGCCACGATCGACCTCTCGGCAATCGTCGGATCGGCGATCGAGGTCTTCCGTCCCGAGGCCGAGGCCAAGGGGATTGGTCTGCGCGCGTCGTTCACCCCCAACGCGGTAATGGTGGGCGATCCCGACCGCGTGCGCCAGGTTGCCTCCAACCTCCTGTCGAATGCCGTGAAGTTCAGCGACGAGGGCGGCATCGTCGACGTGCGGATCGACCGGCAGGATTCGCGGCTGGCCCTGACCGTCTCGGATACCGGCCGGGGAATCGATCCCGCCTTCCTGCCGCACGTGTTCGAGCGGTTCCGCCAGGCGGACGGCTCCACGACGAGGGAACGAGGCGGTCTCGGGCTTGGTCTCGCCATTGTCCGGCACCTGGTCGAGTTGCACGGCGGGACCGTGGCCGCCGAAAGTCGCGGCGTGAACCGTGGCGCGACCTTCACGGCCGTCTTCCCGGTGCGCGCCGTCGCAGGCATGCAGTCGCGGGACGCGCAACCGGAGGCGCGCCGCGAGATGGGGACCGTTTCCCTTGCCGGCGTCCGCGTGCTCGTCGTCGACGACGAAGCGGACGCCCGCGAACTGGTGGCGCTCGTCCTGGGGGAATTCGGCGCCGAAGTGCAAGTCGCCTCGTCTGCCGGTGAAGCGTATCGGGAACTGCGGCGCTGGCGTCCGGACGTGCTGGTCGCGGACATCGGCATGCCGGTCGAGGACGGGTACTCGCTCCTGCGCAGGGTGCGTGCGCTCGCCCCGGACCAGGGCGGGGCGATCCCTGCGGCGGCACTCACCGCGTACGCGCAGACGGCAGACCGGGCCCTGGCCCAGGCGGCAGGGTTCCAGGAACACGTGGCGAAGCCTGTCCAGGCGCACGAGCTCGCGCGACTCGTGAGCAGGTTGGCGCGCACGCAGCCGCAGTCGGCCAACTGAGTCGCCTTCCCAGTCGTCGAGGCGGGCCTGTTCGGGTCCGATTGCTGGGCCCCTCGCGTCGCGCCCCCGCTACTTCTTCTGACTTCCAATCCAACTCATCGCCTCGAGCAGGTTGGCGTCGAACTCGGTGCGCTTGTCGCTGAAGGAGTGGTCCGAGGCATCGATCACCCACAGGCGCTTCGGGTCCCTCGCCCGCGACATGACGACCTTCACCGTCTCGAGGGGAACGAACTCGTCGCGGGTCGAGTGGATGGCGGCGACCGGCGTCGGCGACACGCGCTCGATGACCGCCGCCGTGCTGAACGTCGGCTCGTTGGGCGGCCGGTGCGTCAGGTAGATCAAGGTGTCTCGCCAGCGCCAGCCGAGTTCGGTGATGTCGGGCAGCCCGATCCCAATCACGCCGCGGATCTTCCGCCGCACGTCCTCGCGCGTTGCGGCGAGCACCGACAAGCCGCCGCCCTCCGACACGCCGACAAGGACGGGAAGGTCGCTGGCTCCCGAGGTCGCGGCGAAGTCCACGATCACGCCGTAGTCGCCCGGCACGTCCGACGCCGAGAGCACCGATTCGCTCGTCGTGAACCGGGACAGGTAGTCCTTGGCATCCACGCCGACGACAAAGTAGCCGTGCGAAGCGAGGACGGTGGCGACGTGGGGACCGAGATGAATCCAGCCCCCGTCGCCGCTGGTCACGACGACCGGGGGCTTGCCGCGGGTGCCGTAGGTGTACAGCGTGAACTTCTTCCCGCGGATGCTCAGGGACGCCGTGGACTGGTTCTGCGCAAACCCGCCGGCGCCGCGGCCCAGCACCGCCGCGGCCACCACGCATGCCGCGATGATTCCGCAAGAACACGCGCCTGCTCATGCCGCGTCCTTTCCTCCCGGCTGCTCGGCCCCCCTGCCGCTCCGGAGCCGGGACGCGATGAATTGCCAGGCGGCCGACGCAAGGCCTCCCTCCACGTGCACCGCGGTCAGCGCGTACGCGATCCGCGGAAGCAGGTCGGGCCGGGGGAAGACCAGGTAGCGGCTCTCCCACACCGGGTTGAATTTCTTCTTGAAGAAGAAGAGGCTGCGGTAGCCGTAGACCACCGAGAAGTGGTCGTAGATGAGCCGTACTCCGCGGTCGTAGACCGATGGGTCGGCCTGGTCGGCCGCGTTGGCAAGCGGCGCCGCCCCGAGGCTGACCGCCTCGATCCCCTCCTCCTTGAACAGGAGTGCGGAGCGGGCGATGAGCAGGTCCATCACCGACGCCGGCGACTGGCTGCGCCGCCGCATCGCGTCCAGCACCAGCGCCCGCCCGTGGCGATAGGGCAGCCACGTGACGAAAGCCCAGACGTATCCTTCCGGGCTCGCCGCGACAATCGTCCGCTTGTCCGCGAGGTCGTCCACCGAGAACACGCCGAGGTTGAAGCCCAATTCGGCGGCGCCCTTGCCGAGGAGCCACTCGGCGGACACGTCCTCCAGCTGCTCGTCCACGTCGGGATCGCGCGCGTCCGCGCGGTACTCCCAGACGGTGATGCCCGGCGCCTCCCGCTCGGCTTTCGCCACCCCGTGGCGCACCTTGGCGATCTTGCTGCCTGCCAGCGAAAATCCGGCGAGAGGAATCACCGCTTCTTCCGCCGCCTTGAAGGAGCGGAGGCCGCACGCCGCGTAGACGGGCAGCCACCTCTCCGTCGTCTCGTAGAACACCGGCACCCAGTCGTTGCGCGTGCACAGCGCCACGAAGTCCGCGATCGCCGCGGGCATGTCTTCCTCGGGGCCGACCGGGTCGCCCGCCGCCACCGCAACCCGCCGCACGACCCGGTAGCCGACGAAGCTCTCGAGGCCCACGAGAGCGTGGTGCTTGTCGTCCTGCTTGGCGAAGTAGGACATCGACTCTCGACCGTGCGCCCCCGTCAGCCGCGCCACCTCCTCCAGGTTGGCGGTCGTCTCCCGACGGTACGCGACCGGCGCGAGCAGCGCGCCGAATACGTAGACCCCGGCGACGACGCCGAAGAACGCGATCGACCACCCGAACGCCCTGGCCGTGCGGTCGTTCGGCGCCGCAGGCGGCTGCAACGCCGCCGCCTGCCACGTCATCGCGAACGCCGTCCTCGGGTCCCGGGTGCGGTCCAGCCTTCGATAGCCGGCCATCCCGTAGCCACTGAGCGCGACCAGCAGCACCGGGATCGCCACCAGGGCGTTGCGCAGGCGAATCGGGTCGGTGCGTGCCGTGAAGCGGTGCGCCTGGCGCGCGAGCTCGAAGGCGAGCAGCGCCGAGAGCACCGCGCGGATCACGCCGCCGTGGTGTCCGAGCTGCAGCGCCACCGAGAGGACGGCAATCGTGGTGGCGATCGACCAGGCGGTCCGCTTGCGCCGCGACAGCCCGCGGCCGAGGCCCACCAGCGCGATCCCGGCCAGGAGCATCGCCGCACGGCTCACGTGGCGCACCTCGACCGGCAGCCACGTGTCGAGCAGGCCGAGCGGCAGGAACCGCCAGTGGAAGAGCGCGGTGGCGATGTTGAGGGCGCCGACGAAGACCACGAACGCGGCGAGCCGCACGTGCGGGCGCGCGAGAACGAGGCGTCCCGCGCCGTGCGCGGCGGCGAACAGCCGCCCGGCGAGCTGGAGCGCCGCCTGCGACGGCCGCCGCAGCGCGAGCACCCGGGAGCGCACTTCGCGGCTACGGACGGCGATGGCCACGGCGGCGACAACGAACAGCGTCGCCGCGATGAGCCGCTCGTAGGCCGCGATGTCTGCCAGCAGCACTTCGAGCGCGTTGCCGAACGCGTAGCCCGCCAGGCCGAAGCAGATGGCCCAGACGACGCTGCCGGCAAGGTTGATGGCGGTGAACCGGGTGGCCGACATGCCTGCGGCGCCGCACGAGACCGGGATCGCGATGCGGAAGCCGTACATGAAACGCGACAGGAAGAGCAGCAGCGACCCGCGCGTGTCGAGCCAGCGACGGACGCGGGCGAAGCGCGGGTCGGTCTCGGCCCGGCGGGCGAAGGCCTCGCGGCCGCGAGACCTGGGCGAGCTGGTAGTAGACCTGGTCGGCGACCAGCGTGGCGAGCGTGGCGATCAAAATCACCCAGCCCAGGTGCATGTAACCGCGGTGGGCCAGGAACGCCGCCACGAGCAGGAAGGCGTCACCCTCGACGGCAACGCCCAGGAACAGGATCAGGTAGCCGTACTGGATCAATTCGGCTTCGATCATTCCGCCTCAGCCGCAGGACCCGCTCCGATCATCTTATGCCACCTGGGCGGGCGCTGCACCGCCCGGTGGCTCACCCCCGGCAGGAGTCCAGCGGCGGGCGGCCCCTACCGCCCCGGCGGCGCAGGTTTCGGCGGTTCCACCGCCTTCCAGCCCGGCGGCGTGACGCCCGCCAGGTGCTGCACGAAGAAGTCGTAGCGCTTGTGCTCCCCGTAGGCCCCGCCCGCGCCGTGCCCCATGCCCGGGCACCACGAGCAGGTCGAACGGCTTGTTGTGCTTGATCAGCTGGTTGACCACCTGCATCGTGGACGAGGGATCGACGTTCGTGTCCATCTCGCCGACGACGAGCAGCAGGTCGCCCTCGAGGCGGGAGGCGTTGTCCACGTTCGACGCCGCGGCGTAGTGCGGGCCGAGCGGCCATCCCATCCACTGCTCGTTCCACCAGATCTTGTCCATGCGGTTGTCGTGGCAGCCCGCGGCCGACACCGCCGCCTTGTAGAACTCGGGGTGGAACAGCAGCGCGCCGAGCGCGTTCTGCCCCCCCGCCGACGTCCCGTAGATCCCCACGCGCGTGACGTCGTACCACGGGTACTTCGCGGCCACGGCCTTGTGCCAGAGGATCCGGTCGGGGAATCCCGCGTCCCCCAGGTTCTTCCAGGCGACGTCGTGGAACGCCTTCGATCGGTTCGACGTCCCCATCCCGTCGATCTGGACGACGATGAAGCCGATCTCGGCCTGGGCCTGCATGGCATTGAACGCGGCGAAGGACTTGGGCACGAACGAACTGTGCGGGCCGGCGTAGATGTTCTCGATGACCGCGTACTTCCGCTTCGCGTCGAAGGTCGTCGGGCGGTAGATCACGCCCCAGATCTCGGTCTTGCCGTCCCGTCCGGGCGAGGTGAACACCTCCGGGGGCCTCCAGCCCGCCTGCTGCAGCGCCGCCAGGTCGCCGCGCTCGATCGGTTCACCCACCGCGCTCGCGTCGGCCGTCTTTCGGACCTCCACCACGGGCGCCATGTCGACGCGGGAGTAGTGATCGACGTAGAACTCGCGGTTGGACGAGAAGCTGACCGTGTGGTTCGCGTCGGCAGTCGTCAGGGGCGTGAGGCCGGTGCCGTCGAAGTTGATCCGGTAGTAGTGGACGAAGTAGGGGTCCTTGCCGGCATACATGCCGCTCGCGCTGAAGTAGATCTGCCGCGCCGCCTCGTCAACCTCGGCCACTCCGCGCACCACCCACGGGCCTTTCGTGATCTGGTTCTTCACCGCGCCCGTGACCCCGTCGTAAAGATAGAGGTGGTTCCAGCCGTCCCGCTCCGACATCCAGATCACTTCCCTGCCCTCCTGGATGTCGCGGCGGTACTTCTTGCTGGAGTAGCAGAAGAACGTGGGCGGCTCTTCGGTGATGACCGCCCGCGGCGTCCCTGTCTCGGAGTTCACCTCGATGACGCGGAAGCGCTGGTGGCCGCGCTCGTTGAACTCGAACGTGAAGGCGGAGCTGTCGCGGCGCCACACCGGGTTCGAGATGTCGTACGGATTGAGGAACAGGCCGTTGTCGACGCTCAGCTGCCGCTTCGACGCGACGTGGAACAGGACGGGCATCTCCAGGTCGAGGACGTCGCCCGGCTTCGCGTAGAAGCGGGACGAGTGCTTCGGCTGGAGTTGGTCTTCGGGAGAGGACTCGACGTAGTGAACCAGGCGCCGGTATCCCGGAACCACGCGGAACGCGACGAGCTTCTTCGAGTCGGGCGACCACCGCAGCGAGTCGAGTTCGTAGCAGTTCCCCTCGGAGCCGTCGGCGCTGAGCGGCGTCCAGGGCCGCGTGCCGGCGTCGCGCAGGACGACGTTGAAGTTGCTGACGGACGCTTCGAGCTTTCCGTCCGGCGACCGCAACGGCACCGCGTCGGCTGGTGTCGGCGTGCAGGCCGGCGACGGCTGGCGCCGCTCGAACGCGCCCGTGCGCTCGCTGCGCGTGCAGGTGTAGTCGGACAGCGTGCACTTCCAGTTGGCCGCGTCGAAGGTGGCCTCGATGGCTGCCTCCTTCGCGGTGAACGTGAAGGTATTGAACGGCAAGGCGTTGGCCGCAATCGTCCGGCCCGCGATCTTCGACAGCGCCGCGGCGAGCTTCTCGTGGTCGAACGCCGGCCGCTTCGTCCCGGTGGCGGCGTCGAACACCAGGAACTCGTGGCCGCCCTTCACCGTCCGGCGGTACCAGAACCGGCCGGTGTCCCGGATCCACGTCGCAGGGTCGGCCATGCCGGCCGCGGCCTCCTGGTACCGCTCGCGAAGTGCGTTCGCGCGGAGGTAGTCGGCCGCCGTGCCCTGCGACCGTGCAGGCTGGGCGGCGGCAATCAGCACGAGGCTGGTGAAGACGGTCGATACGAGTCGGGATCAAGCGCATGCGGGCCTCCAGGACGGCACATTGTATAGTGAGCGATGAGGATTCAGTAGTCGGTGAATTCGAGGGGTCGGTGACCGTCGAGGAGTCGGTGACATTCGAGGAGTCGGCGACATTCGAGAAGTCGGCGACATTCGAGGAGTCGGCGACAATGGAGGAGTCTCACTGGGGAGGTCTGTGATGATGACAGCCGTTCTCGCGGTGGTGCTGACGATGGCCGGCCGGGCGGACGGAGCGCTCGTGTGGCCGTCTTCGAACGTGCCGGTGGGGCAGGCCTCCGGCCTGCCGTCTGCGCACGCTTCCAGCCCGCCGTCGGCGCAGGCACCCGCCCCTGTTGCCGTGCAGGCCGCGGATCCCGCACTGGCGCTCGACGACACCCGCTGGACGTTGACGAAGGGCACCCTGACCGTGGCCGCGCCGGCGGACACGTCCACCGTCACCCTCGCCTTCGGGAAGGGCAGCCTGAACGCCGGGAGCGGCTGCAATCGGGGGACGACCAGCTACCAGGTCAGGGACGGCAGGCTGGTCGCCGGGATGTTTGCGATCACCCGCATGGCGTGCGCGGATCCGCTGATGAAATGGGAGTCGGCCTTCTTCAAGTTCCTGGCCTCGAAGCCCACCGTTTCCCGCGAAGGGGAAGCGCTGGTCCTCAAGGCCGGCGACGAGGACCTGAAGTTCAAGCGTACAGCTCAGGTAGGGGCCGAAAGCCGCAGACCCACTCGCCGTCAGTCAGTTGGGATAGAATGCGCCTTCAACCCCGGGGAGGCGCAATGACCGGTCCCAAGATGCAGTTGGCGGACGAATCCCACGACGCGATGGCCGAGGCCGCGAAGCCGCAATCGCCGCTGCGAACGGCGCTGGCGGGTCTCATCGGCAACGTCCTCGAGTGGTTCGACTTCGCCGTCTACGGCTACTTCGCGACCGACATCGGTCACCAGTTCTTCCCGCAGTTCAGCGCCGCTGCGCAGCAGTTGGGCACGCTCGGCGTGTTCGCGCTGGGGTTCTTCGCCCGGCCGGTCGGCAGCATCGTCCTCGGCTCGGTCGGCGACCGCATCGGCCGGCGCGCCCTGCTGACGCTGTCGATCGCGCTGATGGGTGTCGCAACCCTCATCCTGGGGCTGCTGCCGACCTACGAGCAGATTGGCGTGGCCGCGCCGCTGCTCCTCGTGCTGATGCGGGTCATCCAGGGCTTCTCGCTCGGCGGCGAGTTCACGGGCTCGATGGTCTACACCACCGAGAAGTCGTCGCCGCTGATGCGCGGCCTGGTCAGCAGCTCCACCGCCGCCGGGACGACGATCGGCTTCATCCTCGGGTCGGGCGCCGCGTGGCTGGTGAACGCCTCCCTGCCGCCCGACCAGGTGGTGACGTGGGGCTGGCGCATCCCCTTCGTCGGCAGCGTGCTGTTCCTCATCGTCGGCTACCTGCTCCGCCGGGGAATCAGCGAGACTGCCGAAGGCCTGAAGGCGCGAAGCCTTCGTCCGCCGCTGTTCCAGTCGCTCAAAGCCGACTGGCTGCCCATCGTTCAGACGTTCGGCATCGTCGGGATGACCAACGCCGCGTACTACCTGACGTTCACCTACGCGGTGGAGCGGCGGAAGACGCTGGCCCCGATCGACGGCCAGGCGTTCCTGCTCGCGAACACGCTGGTGCTGTTCGTCGTGCTCTTCTCGAAGCCGCTCGGGGGGTGGCTGTCCGACAAGGTTGGCCGGCGGAAGATGATGCTGGGGCTGACGGTCGTGATGCTGGCCAGCATCTACGTCGCGTTGAGGGAGATGATGTTCGGCTCGCCGACCGGGTTCGTCCTCGGCCAGTCGCTGATGGCGGTGCCGATCGGCATGGCGCTGGGGCTGCAGGGCGCGATGGTCGTCGAGATCTTCCCGCTGCGCACGCGCGTGACGTCCATGAGCTTCGCGTACAGCATCACCCTGGCGCTGGCGGGCGGTACGGCGCCGCTCGTCTCGTCGTGGCTCATCAACCACTTCGGCAACCCGCTGGTGCCCGCGTACTACATCATGCTCTACGGCGTGATCGGGCTCGCCATCATGCTGCCGATGAAGGAAACCAACACGCGCTCGCTCGATGAGTAGGACAGGCTTCCAGCCTGTCCGTGGGCTTCATTTGACGGGCGGCATTGCCACTGTCGTCTTACTTCAGTCGTGGTAACCGCTGCCACAGGCTCTTCGCCTGCGGGACGCCGAGCGCGGATGCCGCAGCGAGGTACACGAGTCCGAACGGGCCGAGCGTGAGGACGCCCCGGAGGACCGGGGCGCCCGCCGGCACCACGAGCTTGATCAGCCACGCGACGCCGGCCGCGGCGCCCGCCACCAGCCACAGGCGCAGCAGCAGCCCACGAGGGAGTGCCACCCGCCCCACCCGCCGGGTAAGCCCCCGCTTCAGGAGCAGGAATTCCACGCAGGCCGCAATGCCGGAGAACATCGTCAGGCCGGCCGCGCCCCAGCGCGCTTCCATGCCGAGCCACCCGGGGATCAGCAGCGCGGCCACTGTGCCCAGGGCGGCGGTCATCGCGACCCGGACGATCGCAAAGCGCAGCGGCGTCCGCGTGTCGCGCAGCGCCCAGAACGCCGACGCGTAGAGGCGCGAGAACGTGGATGCGAGGAGACCGACGGACGATCCGGCGAGGATGCCCCACACGTAGATGGCGTCTTCGTGGCGGAAGCGGCCGGTCTGGAGAATCGTGCCGGCCACCAGGTCGCCGAGCGCTGCGAACGCGACTGCCGACGGGATGACGAAGAACGCCACCTGCTGCAGTCCGCCGGCCAGCCTGGCCCGCAGGTGCGCCGACACCTCCGCTTCGCCGCCGACCGCCCGCGACATCGCCGGCAGCTCGGCGGCCGAGACCGACATGCCGAACAGGCTCACCGGGAGGGTGTAGAGCAGTTGCGCGTTCGTCAACCCGGTGACCGCGCCGGTGGGAAGCAGGCTCCCGACGAACTGGTCGATGTAGGCGCTGATCTGCACCACCCCACGGCTGAACAGCACCGGCCAGAAGTTGCGGACGACGTCGCGCACGTGCGAGGAGGTGACGTCGAGCGAGGGCCTGAACGTGGTGAGGAGACGGGTGATCGTCGGCAGCTGCACCAGCACCTGGAGCGCGCTTCCGGCAACCGACGCCCAGGCGAGCGCGAGGGCCAGCCGGTCGAGGTCCATCCGCCCGCCGAACCCCACGAGGGCGCCGATCATCGCCAGGTTCCAGACGACCGGGGCCGCGTACGACAGGAAGAACCGGTGGTGGCTGTTGAGGATCCCGAGGCACCACGCCGAGATCACGAGCAGCCCGGCGCCCGGGAAGAGGATCCGGACGATCCTCACCGCGAGGTCGCGCTTGGCGCCCTCGAACCCGATCGCGATCAGGTCGATCAGCCACGGGGCCGCGGCAACGCCAACCAGCACAATCGCTGAGACGGTGAGCGAGAGCAGGCCGGCAACCGCGCCGGCGACCCGGTCCGCCTCGCGCTCGTCCCCGCTGTGCACGAGTCGCGCATAGACCGGGATGAACGATCCCGACAGCGCGCCCTCGCCAAAGAGGTTCTGCAGGAGGTTCGGGATCCGGAAGCCGGCGTTGAACGCGTCGGCGGCGTCCGATTCGAGTCCGAAGTAGTGCGAGAACACCCGCACGCGGACGAGGCCGAAGATCCGGCTGATGAAGATGCCGACCGCCACGAGCAGCGCTCCGCCCCGGCGTGGGCGGGCGGCGGCGGGAGCCGAGGCGTCGTTGGTCACGAAGAACGGGATCTTATCACCGGCTTACGGCCTGCGGCCTGCGGCTCTGCATTCTGCATTCTTCATTCAGGCGGCGTAGCCGCCTGTTAGAATGCCTGCCCGATCGAGAAGTACCAGCGCCTGATGAGCGTGGGCGAGTTCTGCGGGAGCGGGAAGCCGACGTCGAGGCGGAACAGCGCGTACGGCGTGTCGAGGCGGATCCCGAAGCCCGTGCCGACCTTGAGGTCGCCGAGCGAGATATGTGCCGGGTCGACGAAGGCGTTGCCGGCATCGATGAAGGTAGCCGCCTTCAGCCATCGCCACACCGGGAAGCGCGCCTCCCCATTCAGGATGAGCAGGCCCCGCCCTCCGACCATCGCCCCGGATTCCCCGGGAGCGGTGAGTGATTCCAGGTCGTAGCCGCGAACGGTACGGTCGCCGCCGGTCCGGAACCGCAGCGAGTACGTCTGGTCGTCGTCCCCGGTGAGGTGCACCAGCACCCCCACCCGCCCGGCGCCCGCGAACACGATGCCGCCGAGCTTCTTGTAGTAGGTCTGCTGGAACAGGTAGCGAAGGTACGAGAAGTCGGACCCGATTTCCGGCGCGCCGTATTCGAGGCTCGACGACTGGAACCACCCGCGCGTTGCGTTGAAGCCGCTGTCGCGCCTGTCGAGCGCGATCGCCGCGAACAGGTTCCCTCGATGCGTCGGGCCGGCGGGCTCCTCACTCCGGGTGACGAGGCTGTACCGCAGCTGCTCGCGGGTGAACGTGTAGCCATACGACAGCTCCGACCGCTGGCCCAGCCGCCACCTTTCCTGGTACGTCACCGCGGTTTCGACGGTCTCGATCGGTCCCGTCTCGCCCTGGTCGGTGGACAGCGACTGCTTGAAGTAGAGCGTGGAGAGCGCCGGCCAGAAGACCGAGGTCGGGATGGTGAGCGCGGCGCGCCCGCTGTAGTTGCCGACTTCGTACCGCCCGCCAATGCCGAGATTCAGGGCGGTGCCGAAGAGGTTGCGCCGTCGCAGTTCCGCTGAAACACCCAGCCGCAGCTCGCTGATCTGCGTGGCGGCCGTCAGGTCGTCGGTCAACTGCACACCGTAGCGGAGGCGGTAGAGCGGAGCTTCCTCCAGCGTGACGACGACGCGAGTCGGCTCGAGCCCCGTGGCCGGCGCCGCGCCCGGCTGCGGCAGCTTGGCGGGCTCGGCGGGCTCGGCGGCAGGCGCGGCAACGCCCTCCGCGATGGGCACCAGCCGGACGTCGACGCTCCTGAACGCCTCCGTCTCGTAGAGCCGGCGCTGCGCCCGGTCCGCGGTCGCTGCGCTGGCCGCCGATCCGGGCGGCATGTCGATCGCGCGGCGCACGATTGTTTCGCGCGTCTCCCCGCGTCCGACGACCTGCACTTCGCCCACGACGGAGCGCACGCCGGGCCGGACGTCGACAATGACGTCGACCCTGGCGGTCCCGGGTTCGACCGCGGCCTTCACGGTCGCGCGCGCGGCGCGGTAGCCGTCGGACACGTACCCCGCTTCGACCCGCTTCGCGGCCGCCTCGGTGTCCGCGGGGTTGTACGCGTCACCGACCCGCCATCCGAGCCATTGCTGCACGCGGCCGACGGAGGCGGCTTCCGCGCCGCGAATGTCAATCCGCGAAACCTGGTGCCGCAGCCCTTCGTCGATCGCGATCGGCAGCCGAACCGTGTCCTGGCTGAACTGGAACGGAGCCGCGGTCACCTTCGCGGCCAGGAAGCCGCGACGGCGGTAGAACGCTTCCAGCGCGGCCGCCGCCGCGGCCGGCTCGCGCCACGCGGCCGCCCCGGCGCCGGTCGTGGCGAGTTCGGCGAGCAGGTCCCGATCGCTGAGCGCCAGCCGGCCCTGGAAAACGATCTGCCGCTCGAGTGTCCGTGGCCCCGGCGCGATCCCGATCCTGGCAGTCGTCTCGCGGGACACCCCGGCGTCGATGGCGACCGTCACCTCGGACTGCAGGTAGCCCAGGTCGACCATCGCCGCGCGCGCCCGGGCGTGCAGGTCCTCCTCGAGGAACCGGTCGTCCACCGACTCGCTCCACGCGGTCTTCATCCCCGAGAGTACGTCCTCTGGCAGTTCGAAGCCGGTCACGTCCAAGGTCGTGAGCGGGCCTCGCCGGACCTGGTAGCGGAGGGCAACCGCAGCATCGCCGGCGGGAGACGGCGACCGGGTGGCCGACACCTGCACGCGGAGGTAGCCGCGCGCGCGGAACAGCGACTCGATCCGTTCGCGGTCGCGCTGCCACTCGAAGAAGTCGAACGCGTCGCCGACGCGCAGCTTGGTGGCGGCGAGCACCGTACCCTCCGGCAGGCCGCCGCCGTCCACGGTCAGCGCCGCGATGCGCGGAACCGGCCGCTCGGCCTTCGTGGCCGGCTTTGCGGCCGCCTGGAAGTTGCCAGGCTTCCCGAAGACGATTTCGTGAGCCAGCTGGACCGAGGTCGTCTCGGAGTCCTTCGAAACGAAGCGCACCTGCACGCTCCCGGCCGGGTGGACGGTCACCGCCCAGGTGAAACCGCTCTCGCGCAGGTTCTGGGACAGCAGCAGGTCGAGCCAGCTGCCAATCGACTTCCCGATCGTCAGGCGCGTCTGGGGATCGACGTCATCGCCCATCAGGTCCAGGTCCAGCTCCCCCACCCGGACGTTGTCGAGCCCCACCGTCTTGCCGGCCAGGCCGAGGATGTCGCTCGAGATCGCTGCCACGAGCATGTCGTGCCCGCCGGCCGCCTGCGATCCAGGGCTCATCGAGTTCGACGTGCTCCCCGTCGTGACGAGCGCGATCAGGTCGGGCTGCGCGAGCGGCGGGTCGGACGTCAGGACGGTGCGCATGTCGTCCACCGGTCCGCCCAGCAGGAGCCGGATCTCGTAACCGGAGCGGCGCGTCGAGGCCAGCACGTTGACCGACGGCTTCACGCGCGGGTCCTCGTTGAATTCGAGCGTGCCTCGCTCGATTCTTGAAGACGTTGCCGCGCAGGTACACTTCGCCTCGGTCGAGCGCGAGCAGGCGGCCGGCGATGGCCGGCTGACCGATCGTGCCGCCGACGTGCAGGTCGCCCTCGACCTGGACGCGCGCGTAGCTGTTGTCCATCAGGCCCGGCGTGCGGGTGGCGACCGACAGGTCCAGCCGGGTCGCGTCGAAGGCGGAAGGGGCTGTGGCAGCGCCGCCGGCCGTCCCCGTCGCTGCCGGCTTGCCGGGCGCCGAGAACGAAGGGGGCGCGGCGCGGCGGTACGCGCCGGGTTCGACCGAGACGCGGCCCGAGATGATTCCGCCGTCCCGGTCGAGGCGGTAGGTGACGTCACCGTCAATGGTGCTGCGGAGGCCGGCGGGCCACTCGAGCAGGAACGCGGTGGCGCGGACGCGCAGGGCGTCGGCCGGGACCGGTCCACGGACGGGCAGGCGAAGCGGCAGCGAGCCGGACAGATCGACCGAACCGCCGTTCATGGTGCCTTTCGCCGCTATCACGACGCGTTCCTCGTCGAGCGTCACGCGTCCGGAAACGCCCGAGATGGCCACTCGAGGCCAGGCGAGGCCGAGCCCCGCGTCGGACACCGTCGCGCCGCCTGCGAAAGACAGCCGTCGCACGTCGCCCGACACGCGCGCGTCGATGGCGGCCCTCCCGGAGAGCGCCAAGGGGACCAACGCCCTGGTCAGCGCGAGGTCGACGTCGCCGACGACCGACAGGTCGAGGCGCGGACGATCGCCGCCGACGTCAATCTCCCCCTTGAGCGCCAGGGTCCTCCGGCCCACTTCCCACTCCGCGTCCGCCACCCGGATGCGGCCGCGGTCGAGCGCCAGGCGTGCGGGCCGGGGCTGGCGGATTGTCAGGCCCGAGAGCTTCGTGTCGGACTGAGTGATCACCGCCGTTCCGCGAAGCGCGTCCACGACGGGCGCCGATGCCTGGAGGTCGATCTGCGCGCCGATCTGACCGCTGATCTGGGACAGCACGGCGGGCCCGACCCACGGCGCCAGCGCCTGCTGCGTGAGCCCGGTCATCACCACCCTGAGCCTGGCGGTCGCCTGGTCGGGCTTTCGGTCCGCGAACCTGGTCAGGAACGAGGTCGGCGCCACGCCGTCGGCGGTAATCGCGGCCCCGGACCACGTTCCGCGCGCCTCCACCAGTTCGATCGTGTCACCTGCCAGGCGCACACGTCCGACGATTCCCGTCATGGGCGGGTAGCCCTGATAAGCCACGGTCGCGGACGCCAGCGTGGCCTCGCCGTTCAACGACGGGTTGGCCGGCGAGCCCGTTGCCTCGAAGGCCGCGTGAACCCGGCCTGAAACCGCCGGCCACCACTCGCCGAGGTCGCCGTCGGCCTCGACGCGCAGCCGCTTCTCGCCGGGCGCGGCCGGCAGGCGGCCGGCGGCGGCAATCGTGGAGCGGCCGCACTCGATCCGCAGGCCTTCGGTCGCGATGCTGTCGGACGAGGCCACGAACCGCGCGGGCGCGACGAGCCGAATCGGCCGGCCATCAACCTCACCGGCAAGCAATTCCGCACCGATGTCCGCGACCATCGGACGGTCGCCGTCCACGACACCGGTGACACGGGCGGACAGCGTGGCTGCACCCTTCCAGTCGCCTTTCGGCGCGCCGAGGCCCGCGGCGATGTCCCCGAGCCGCTGCAGCGCGGCGTGATTGACGCGCGCAAGCACGTCCAGGGTCATGGGCGACGCCAGCGCGAGCGACCCGCGGACGGTCCCGTTGACCGACGGCACTCGGGCGGTGAAAGTCAGACCGCCATCGGAGAGGTGCAGATCGCCATCCACCTGGCCGGGCGACCAGAACGGCCACGCAAGCGAAGCGCTCGAGACCGTGCCATCGACCCGCAGCCCGGACAGCGGACCCGACACCCGCCCGTTGAGAGCCAGGCGGCCTGACGGGCGCCAGCGCGCGGGAACGGTCTCCAGCCAGGCCGCGATGTCGCTCGCCTCGCCGGTGAAGGTGACGTCGGCTGACCCGCCATCGAACGGGATCGCCCCGCCGGCGCGAATCGTCGTCCCGAGGAGCGCCGCGGACAGCGAGTCGATCTCGGCACCGCTGCGCCGCAGCCGCGCCTCGGCGCGAAGCGTGCCCGTGCCGAAGCCTTCCGCGTGGAGTTGCCCCGCGTCGAGCGTCGTGGCGACGAGCGGTTCGCCCAGCCGCCCCGCGAGGTCGAAGGATGCCGATACGTCCCCATCCACCTTCGCGATCGTCGTCTTGAGCGCCGGCGGCACGGCGGCCATCAGCCCGAGTGCCCGTTGGAGGTCGGAGACGGCGACCGTCGCTTCCAGCCGCCCGCCGACGGTCGTCGCAGCGAACCGTGAACCGTCGATCACTCCAGACAACCGACCGGCAATCGGCGTCCGCTCGCCAAGCTGGTGGTCGAGGTCCAGCACCCAGCGCGCGCCGGTCACCTTCAGCGAGGCCCTGCCTTCCACCGGCAGTTCCCGTGGCGCAGGCGTCCCGCCTGCGGTCACTGCCGCCGTCATCGTCAGCGTCTCGAGCCCCTCGTCCCACGCGAACGTCGCGTTCCCATCCAGCCCCGCCGCGACCGGCACCGGCAGCGACACGTCGAGCACCCGCAGCAGGCCGCCGAGGTCCACGGCGCGCCACTGCGCCGACGCGCTCGACGGCCTGTCCCCGAGGCCGAACGTCGCGGTTCCTTCGACCCGCCCACCCGCCACGTCGATCGCCGCGGACGACAAGCTCACCGCACCCTTGCCGACGCTCCCCTTCGCCGCTGCCCCGGAGACCGCGAGACCGCGGATCGCCGGAGACGTCGCGGTGGCTTCGAAGGTCAGCAGCAAATCGGAGGGCGGACCGGCCAGCGTGCAATTGGCCGACAGGGATCCGGAAGCGGGCGCGAGCATGGGCCGAGATCCGTGCGGCATCCGCCAGGCCCACCGTGCCACGGAGCGACATGTCGAGCCGGGAGGGGCCGGGCGCAAACGCCAGTTGGCCCGTCACCTCCACGCGGCTCGCGGGCATCGAGACGGTGAGCGGACCGATCAGCACCGTGCCGGAGGACAGGCCGACCGTGCCGTCCACCGCGACGGCGACCTCGGTGCCTGCTGGCGACCGGAAGCGCGTCCCGTTGACGGCGGTCAACTTCCCCTGGATCCGGCTCCCGGTCGCGGGGCCCAGAACTACCGCGACGTCCCGTGCCTCGATGCTGACGGGCGGTGCGCCCTCGACCCGCAGGTCGAGCCCCCTGACCACCAGGTGGCCAATCCGGATCCGCGGCGCGCCTCCGCCGCCGCCCCGACCGGACGGCAGGTTGTAGTGGCCTTCTGCGTCGCGGGTGAACGCGAGCCGCGGCCGGACGATCTCCGATCGATGAAAAGGCCAATCGCCCGATTAACGTGCCTGGCGCCAGCGAGATCGTTGCCGAATCGGCAAGGAAGAACGGTGCGTCGGCCGCAGGCGTGGCCGCGGCGCTGACGCCGCGGAGCGTGAACCTGAGCGCGAGCAGGTTGTAGTCGAGTTCGCGAATCGCCAGCGCGGTGTTGAGGCGGTCGCGGGCGATGGCGATGGCGTAGACCCGAACGCGCTCGCGGACCGGCGGCAGGTGGAGCGCGGCCAGCAGGACGCCCAGCCCGAGCACCAGCAGGGCCAGGCCCTTCAACCGGCGCCAGCGCCGTCGTGGCGCGACCGGGCCCGGCGGCCGCTTGGCCGTGCCGACGGTGAGAGGGCCCTCGCGGGGGCCTGATTGGGACATGAAGGCTCGGCAGTGACAGCCCTGATTCTAGCAGGCGCCACGCTTCGATCCCCTCACTCGTGGGCGCGGAGCTCGCCAGTCCCAGTCGGACTCAACTGCAATAGTCCATCGCCGTCCTGGCCAGCACCTCGGCCATCTGGACGACGCTCTCGACGTCCACCCACTCCTCGGCCGAGTGCTCGCCTGCCCCCACCGGCCCCATCACCACCGTCTCGACGCCTGCCTCGGCCAGAAGCGCCGCGTCCATCCACGGCGTGTCGCCGACGAACGCCGGCTGCCTGCCCAGCACCACGGCGGCGCTGGCCGCCAGCGCCTGCACGATGCCGGCGCGCGGCGACACCTCGAACGGTTCGCGCGCGAAGAACTGGCGCACGCTCGCCGAGAACTTCGGGTCGGCAGTGCCGAGACGGCAGACGATGGCGAGGATCTGGTCGAGGGCGTGCTCCGCGGTCTCGCCGGGCACCGTGCGGCGTTCGACCTTCAGTCGGCAGCTCGCGGCGTAGGTGCTGAGGCCGGTGCCGCCCTGGATCATCGCCGCGTGGAGCGATGGCGGTCCGACCAGCGGGTGCGCCGGCCCGGCGCGCAACGCCTGCTCGAGCACGTCCAGCTCGCCGAGGAAGCGGCCCATCATCATCACGGCGTCGATTCCCTCGGTGAACCGGCTGCCGTGCGCGGCCTTCCCTTCCGTCTCCACCTCGATCCAGACGTAGCCCTTGTGCGCGAGGCACACGTCCATGTTCGTCGGCTCGGTGACGATTGCCGCGTCGACCTGGACGTGCTTGAGGAGATTGGCGGTGCCGAGGCTGCCGTATTCCTCGTCGGCCACCGCGGCGATGACGAGGTCACCACGCAGCCGCACGCCCCCATCGGCCAGCATCTTCGCCGCGCCGATGCCGGCGGCCAGGCTTCCCTTCATGTCGTGTGCGCCTCGGCCGTAGAGCCGGCCCTCGCGGATGTCGGCGGAGAACGGGTCGGGCATCCCCTCGACACCGACGGTGTCGGCGTGGCCGTTGAGCATCAACGACCGGCCGCCCCCGGTGCCCCGCAGCGTGCCGACCGCCGTGCAGCGGCCCGGCTCCGGCTCGAGAATGCGCGTCTCGAGGCCGATGTCCCCGAGGAGGTCGGCGATGTAGCGGGCGATCCGGGCCTCGCCGGCCCCGTCGGCCGCGATGCTCGGGTTGACGGAGTTGATCCGCACCAGGTCCGCCAGGGTGCGGACGATGAAGTCGCGGTCAGGCTGCATGGGCGCATTGTATCCGGCTTCCGGCTGCCGGCTTCCGGCTGCCTTCCGGCGACACCGCTACGGTGCCTGTCGATGTAGCACGGGGCTTCAGCCCCGTGCCCGTGGCCGAGGGGCTCAAGCCCCTCGGCTACATAGAACGGCCTGCCCGTGGCCGAGGGGCTCAAGCCCCTCGGCTACGTCGAAACGCCTGTCTGCTGCATTCTCCCTTCTGTCTTCTGTCTTCTGTCTTCTTGAGAGTTACACTCCCGCCATGCAGGACTTCGAGAAGCTCGGCGCCTTCTACCTCGGCGCAACCGTACGACCTGGCCACGCGGCAGCGCGGGCGACGACTGGCTGCTCTACGACTCGCGCGACCTCGTCACCCACGCCGTCTGCGTCGGCATGACCGGCAGCGGCAAGACCGGCCTGTGCCTCTCCCTGCTCGAGGAGGCCGCCATCGACGGCGTCCCGGCCATCGTCATCGACCCCAAGGGCGACCTCGGCAACCTGCTGCTGACCTTTCCCGAACCTCGCGCCCGAGGACTTCCGCGCCGTGGGTGAACCCGGACGACGCGCGGCGCAAGGGCCTGAGCGTCGGAGGACTTCGCCGCGCAGCAGGCCGACGCTGTGGACGAAGGGCCTGGCCGAGTGGGGCCAGGACGGCGAGCGGATCGCGCGCCTGCGCGCCGCGGCCGACTTCGCCATCTACACGCCGGGCAGCGAGGCCGGGCTGCCCGTCTCGATCCTGCGGTCGCTCGCGGCGCCGCGCGCCCGAGGCGGCGGCAGACGCGCGAGCTGCTCCGCGAGCGCGATCACCACCACCGTCACGAGCCTGCTCGGCCTGCTCGGCATCGACGCCGACCCCGTGCAGAGCCGCGAGCACATCCTGCTCTCGACGCTGCTCGACGCGGCCTGGCAGCACGGGCCGAGACCTGGACCTCGCCGTCGCTGATCCAGCAGCATCCAGACGCCGCCGTTCGACGCAGGTCGGCGTGCTCGACCTCGAGTCGTTCTACCCCGCGAAGGACCGCTTCGGCGCTGGCCATGGCGCTGAACAACCTGCTCGCCTCGCCGGGCTTCGACGCGTGGATGGACCGGCGAGCCGCTCGACGTCCAGCGCGCTGCTCTTCACGCCGGAGGGCAAGCCGCGGGTCTCGATCTTCTCGATCGCGCACCTCGGCGACGCCGAGCGGATGTTCTTCGTCTCGCTGCTGCTGAACCAGGTGGTCGGGCTGGATGCGCGGCGCAGGGCGGCACGACGAGCCTGCGCGCGCTGCTCTACATGGACGAGATCGTCGGCTACTTGCCGCCCGTCGCGAACCCGCCGTCGAAGACGCCGCTGCTGACGCTGCTGAAGCAGGCGCGCGCCTTCGGCCTCGGCGTCGTGCTCGCGACGCAGAACCCGGTGGACCTCGACTACAAGGGCGCTCTCGAACGCCGGCACCTGGTTCCTCGGCCGGCTGCAGACCGAGCGCGACAAGGCGCGCGTGCTCGAGGGCCTCGAGGGCGCGGCCGCCAGCGCCGGCCAGCCGTTCGACCGCGGCCGGATGGAGCAGACTGCTCGCCGGCGCTCGGCAGCCGCGTGTTCCTGCATGAACAACGTCCACGAGGACGCAGCCGGTGGTGTTCGAGACGCGCTGGGCGCTGTCGTACCTGCGCGGGCCGCTCGGCACGCAGGAGATCAGGCGCCTGATGGAGGAGCAGAAGCTCGGCGAGCTGCAGGCACCATCGGCAGCGCCGGCAGCCCAGTCGGCAGCGCACGCTCAGCACCCGCACCTCAGCACTCGCACCCTCGGCACCGCACCGGCACCTTCAGCACCATCGGCACCCCCAGTACGACCGCTCCCGTCCTGTCCTGCCCCGGAATCGACGCAGTATTCTTCCTGCCGGTGCGCGGATGCCGCGCCTGCCGGCATGCGGCTCGTCTACGAGCCGCCGCTGTTCGGCGTCGCCCAGGTGCGCTTCGCGGACCCGAAGGCGAAGGTGGACGCCACGCAGAACGGTCCCGTCGTGACGCGCCATCGCCGACGGGCCGGTCGCGGTGGACTGGAGCGTGCCGGCCGACACCGCTTCGGCCCGTCGCGACCTGGAGCCGGAGCCGGCGGATGGCGCGCTCGTTCGCCCCGCTGCCGCGCCGGCGGCGCTCCAAGGCGAAGAGCTACGACGCGTGGACAGAGGGCGTTCGCGCCTGGATTTACGCGCGCGCAAGCTCGGCGCTGCTCCGCTCGGCGGAGCTCGGCGTTGACCTCGCACCCAGGCGAGAGCGGAGGGGACTTCCGCGTCCGGCTGCAGCAGGCGGCGCGCGAGCGGCGCGACCAGGCGGTGGCCGAGCTGCGCCAGCAGTACGCCGCCGGATCGCGCGGCTGCAGGACCGGCTGCGGCGGGCGCAGGAGGCGCGCGAGCGCGAGCAGAGCCAGGCGAGCACCGGCAGAAGCTGCAGACCGCCATCTCGTTCGGGGCGACGCTGCTCGGCGCCTGATGGGCCGCAAGGCGGTCAGCGCGTCCGACGCTCGGCCGCGCGACCACCGCGGCGCGGGGCGTCGGCCGGACGATGAAGGAGGCCGAGGACGTGAAGCGAGCGGCCGAGACCGTCGAGGGCCGTCCAGGCGCAGGTCGACGCGCTGGAGGCCGAACTGGCGCGCGCAGGCGGCTCGCTCGAGTCGTCAGCCGCCACGGCCCGCTCGAGTCGCTCGACCATCGCGCCGAAGAAGACGGCCATCGCCGTGCAGCTGGTCGCGCTCACCTGGGTCCCGATGTGGCTCGACGCGTCCGGCCGCCGCACGATGGCGGTGTAGTTCGTCCGCCGCCCGGACGCGTCTGTCCCCTGCCGCGCTACTGTTCGCGCAGCGCCGCCAGCGGATCGATGGCGGTGGCGCGCCGGGCGGGAAACCAGATGCCGGCCGCCGCGCCGAGCACCAGCACCACCGGGCCCGCGGCGAAGGCCAGCGGGTTCCACGCCGACACGCCGAACAGCATCGCCTCGATCACCCGGGTCCCCGCCGCCGCACCGGCGAGCCCTATGGCGATGCCGATCGTCGTGGCCACCATCCCTTCACGGAAGACCAGCCGCATCACGTGACCGCGGCCGGCGCCGAGCGCCATGCGGACGCCGATCTCCTGCGTCCGCTGCTCCACCAGGTACGAGGTGACCCCGCAGAGGCCGACGACCGCGAGCGCGACCGCAAGCGCCGCGAAGAGCCCCAGGAGCGTCGTCGAAAGCCGCTCGGCAGCAGTTGACAGGTAGACGGCCGATTCGAGCGTGCGCACCTCCGACACCGCCTGCTCGGGATCGATCGACTTCGCTGCGCCCGCCAGCACCGGCGCGAGCGCCACGGGGTCGAGCGTGGTGCGGACGGCGACGACGGCCGTCCTGAACGGTGTGTTGACGAAGGGCATGTACATCTCCGGCTCTTCGCCTGTCCGGAGCCCCATGTGGTGGATGTTGCCGGCCACCCCCACGACGGTCAGCCACGGCGCCGCTGGCTGCGAGGCTGGCGCCGGCGCCCGGACGCGCTGGCCGATCGGGTCCTGGCCCGGCCAGTAGCGGGCGGCCATCTCTTCGTTGACGACAACCGTCCCGGCGTTGCGATCCTCGGCGGGATCGAAGAACCGCCCCCGCCGAAGCGGGATTTCCATCGCCTTGAAGTAGCCCGACGACACGAGCCGGAACCACACGATCGGTGCGTCCTCGACACGCGTCACGGCGCCCGTCTCCCCCAGCATGTACGTGCCCTGGTTGTGGCCCGACAGCGGCCGCGACGAGGTGATGCCGGCCGCCACGACGCCCGGCCGGTGTTGCACGTCCTCCAGGAAGCGGCGGAAGAACGCGACCGACTGCGCGGGCTCGCCGTAGCGATCCGCGTTGAGCGCGATGGCGGCCGTCATCACGCCGCGCGGGTTGAACCCCGGGCTGACCTGCTGGAGGCGCACGAAGCTCTCGAGGAGGAGCGCCGCGCCCACCAGGAGGACGAGAGACAAGGCCACCTCCGCCGAGACGAGGCCCGCGCGCAGCATGCGGCCCACGCGGCCGGCTTGCGCCCGGCTCGTGTCCTGCAGGTTGCCTTGCAGGCTCGAGAGGCCGGATGGCCGCGTGAGTGCCAGCGCCGGCCCGAGGCCGAAGAGCAGCGACGGTGGACACCGAGGTGAGCAGGGCGAACCCGAGCGCGCGCAGGTCGATCCCCGCCTGCTCGAGCGAGGGCACGCGCGCCTGCCCGACGAACGCCAGGCCCTTGACGCCCCAGTGGGCGAGCCCCACGCCGATGACGCCGGCTGCCAGGCCGAGCACGGCGCTCTCGGTGAGGAGTTGGGCCACGAGACGCCGCCGGCTCGCGCCGAGCGCCAGCCGAAGGATCACCTCGCCCCGTCGGACGCGCGCGCGCGCGAGCAGCAGGTTCGCCACGTTCACGCACGCGATGAGCAGGACCATCGTCACGGCGCCGGCGAGCACCAGCACGCTGACGCGCACCTCGCGCGTCCGGAACTCCTCGAGCCCCCACACGCGCACGCTGCGCGCCTGCGGCCCGGGCGGAAAGCGCGCGTCCAGGCTGCGCGACAACCGGTCCATCTCGGCCTGCGCCCGCTCGCGGGTCACGCCGGGACGCAGCCGGGCGAACACCAGGGCCGTGCGGGGCCGCCCGTCGCGCGCCCCGTCGTCCGCCATCGGCACGATGACGTCCGCCGAAGCCGAATGCCGGTCCGCATCCGGCGACGTGAAGTCTTCACGCAGGATGCCGACAATCACACGAGACGCGCCGTCGAGCGTGATGCGCTCGCCGAGGGCCGAGCGCGCTCCGCCGAATCGGCGCTGCCACAACCCGTGGCTGATCATCGCCACCGGGTTTCCGCCCGGCCGGTCTTCGTCCGGCAGGAACGTGCGGCCCGCAGCCGTGGATGTCCCGAGCATCGGCAGCAGTTCGGCGTTTGCCCGCACCAGCCGCACCATCTCGGGGTCGCCGCGGCCCGACAGGCTTGCCGTGCCCGGTGCCACTGCGACGAGCGACTCGAACGACTGCGCTTCCGCACGCCACACCGCCACGTCGGGGTAGCCCGCGGAAAAGAAGGGAATTCCTCGCTGGAGGTTCTGTCCCCAGATCTGCACCAGGCGGTCCGGGGCGCGGTAGGACACGGGGCGGATCAGGACCGCGTCGGCCACCGAGAACATCGCCACGGTGGCGCCGATGCCCACGGCGAGCGTGCCGATGGCCAGCACCGCGAAGCCGGGGCTGCGCCGGAGCACGCGAAGGCATGGCGGGCGTCGTGGAGCAGGCCCTCGACCAGGCCGGCGCGCAGCAGGCGGCTCACGTTGCTGGACATACCGTATAAGACCCCGGTTGTCGCACGAGGTTCCCTGTCCCGTTCACCCCCTTGCACGCTCCGCCGCACGCGCTACTCGACCCGCAGCGCCTTCAGCGGAAGCACGCGCGTCGCCCGGCGGGCCGGCACGTAACAGGCGCCGAGCACCGCCGCGGACAAGACCGCGGTCGCGACGAACAGGACCAGCGGGTCGAACGGCGACACGCCCACCAGGAGGCTCGACACCGCCTGGCCCGCGCCGAGGGCCAGCGTGAGGCCCGTCGCCACGCTCGCGGCCAGCAGCGCCGCGCCGTCCCTGACCACCATGCGAATGACGTCGCCCGCCTGGGCCCCGAGCGCCATCCGGATCCCGATCTCCCGCGTGCGGCGCGACACCGAGGTACGCCTTCACGCCGTAGAGTCCGATCGTCGCCATGAACAGCGAGATCGCCCCGAGGGCGCCGAACGTCTGGCCCGCGCTGCGGATCATCCAGGCCTGCGGCGACGCGTCGCGCGCGTCCGCCAGCGTTCGAACCCAGAGCACGGCCAGCCGCGTGTCCGCCGCCCGTGCCGCGTCGCGCAGGCGCAGCCGCATGTCGTCCGGGTCGGCGCCGGGGACGGACCGGACGTGGATGTGCGCCACCGCCTGGGAGCCGGAATCCAGCGGCAGGTAGAGGTGTGGAACGGGTCGGGAATCCGTCAGCCGATCTCGCAGGCCGGGCGCCACGCCGATGACCCGCAGCGTTCGGACGCCGCGGACCACCTGGATCAGCTGTCCCAGCGGATCCTGGCCCGGGAAGAGCGCGGCCGCCAGCGGCTCGTCGATGACGGCCACGTCTGCGCCGCGCGAGTCGTGCGCCTCGGCCTCGGTGAACTCGCGTCCGCGCAGCATCGACAGGCCGAGCGTCCTGAAGTACGCCGCGCCGATCTCGTAGGACCGGCTCGCCACGCCGCGTGGCGCGTCCGCGTCGGTCGGCGCCGCGCCGTCCGGCCGCCAGACGGGCTGGCGGCCCGACTCGTTGCTGAAGGCCACCACCGACGCCAGCGCCGCCGACTCCACCCCGGGCATCGCGCGCACGTGGCCCAGCAGCCGCCCGAGCGCCTCCGGACCCGATGCGGCGTCGTAGTCGCCCGATGTCGGCATCGACGCGAACGAGGAACTGCCGGTCGAAGCGGTAGCCGGGGTCTGCGTCGCCTGCCACGATCGTCGCGCGGACGAACAGCCCCGACGCGGCCAGCAGCGCGAGCGACAAGGCAACCTGGCCCGCCACCAGGAGGTTGCGTGTCCCGAAACGGCGCAGCCCGCGCCCGCCGCCGACGCCCTCCTGGCTTCGCATCTCGGGCAGCAGGTCCAGGCGAGACAGCCTCCACGCCGGCCCGAGCGACGAGGCCGTGGCCGCCACGCCGCAGAACAGCAGCGAGGCCAGGCAGACCCGCCAGTCGGGCGTGACCGTCACCGAGAACGTCTTGTCGACGAGCGGCGCGAGCGACGCCACGACGCCGTGCATCGTCCACACGGCGAGGAGCAGGCCCGCGGCGCCGCCCGCCAGTGCCAACAGCAGCCCCTCGACCAGCAGCTGCCGGAGAATGGCGGTGCGGCCGGCACCGAGGGCGAGGCGCATCGCGATCTCCTTGCGCCGGCTCCCGGCACGGGCCAGCTGCATGTTGGCGACATTGAGGCTCGCCACCAGCAGGACCGCAAGCGCCGCGCCCAGGAGCGCCGCAAACGAGACGGCCACTTCCCTCTCAACCGGTTCCGGCGGGTGGTTGCCCTGGTTGAGCCCGGTGGGAATGCCGGCGGTCAGCACCGGCGCACCTTCGCCAGCGGACCTGGTGGATTGGAGGTTCGCGGACAGCGCGCGCAGGGCGGCGTTGGCCGAGTCGACCGACAAGCCTGGGTGCAGCCGGCCGACGATCATGACCGGGACGTCCGAAGCCGCCGCGGCCGCCGTCCCGAGGCGCGGGCGCCCTCTCAGCAGGGGCGCGGCGCCGATCGGCACCCAGAAATCCGGGCCGACCATCCGCACCGGCCCCGCGAACCGCTCGGGCGCGACCCCGATGACCGTGAACGGACGTGCGTTCACCACCACGGTGCGGCCCAGGATGTCCGCGCGGCCGCCCATCCGCTGCCACGCCGTGTAGCTGAGCACCACGACCGCCGCACCGCTGCCGGGCCGTTCTTCGTCGCTGGTGAAGGTCCGGCCGGCGATCAGCCCGACACCCATGGTCTCGAAGTACGTGCGGGTGACGAGCGCGGCCTGGAGACGATGCGTCTCGCCTTCGGTGGTCACGCTGACGTACGTCGGCATGTGCGCCATGATGTGGCCGAACAATCTCGACTGGTCGCGAATCGTCTCGTACTCGGCGTAGGTGAACGCGCGATACGAGTCGGCCCTGGCCGGGTCGTGCACGTGGAGGCTGACGACGGTGCCGGGCCGATCGGCTCCCGGCGCCGCCTGGAACAGCGTCAGGTTCAGCAGGCCGAAGATGGCGCTGTTCGCCCCGATGCCGAGCGCCAGCAGGAGGACGGCCGTCAGTGAGAACCCCGGCGTCTTGGCGAGCAGGCGAAGGCTGAAGCGGACGTCGCGCGCGAGGTGGTCGAGCCACGCGGCCGGGCGGACGGCGCGCACCTCCTCTTTCACCTGCTCAACGCCGCCCATCTCCAGCCGCGCCTCGCGCCGCGCCTGGCCGGGGCTCATCCCCGCCGCGATCTTCTCGTCCACCACCGTCTCGAAGTAGCCGCGAAGCTCCTCGTCGAGGTCCTGGTGAATCGGGCCGCGGCCGGCGAGCGTGCGGAACGTGCTGCGAACGCGAGACAGGATCGGCATGGTGCGCTCCAACCCATCACATCTGCAGCGCCAGCCGCATGGCCCCGGCCACGCGCTCCCACTGATCGGTTTCCTTCGCCAGGCGCCGGCGCCCCGCGGCGGTCAGGCGGTAGTAGCGGGCCCGCCTGTTCGTTTCAGACAGCCCCCACGTCGAGGCCAGCCACCCGGCCTGCTCCATCCGGTACAACGCCGGAAAGAGCGACCCGGCCTTCACCTGGAACGCGCCGCGCGTGACCTGTTCGATGCGACGGCCGACGCCGAGGCCGTGCATCGGCTCGAGTTCCAGCACCTTCAGGACCAGGAGATCGAGGGTCCCAAGGAGAAGGTCCGTTCGTTGGGCGGGCGGCATGGCGCTCCTTCAGACGGCCTAGACGGCCGCCTTGCTCCTTTAGACGGTCGAGACGAGCGGCGGGTTCGCTCGGCCCCCGGGCCCGCCCAGGCCGGGGCTGCCCCACCGCGCGCGGTCATCGGGTCTGATCGCCGGCTGGACTGGAGATTCTCCCGTGAAACACGCTGCCATGGTCATCCTGCTGGCCGGTGCCCTGACGAGCGCGGCCACGACCGTCGCCTCGGCCCGCAAGGCGCGGCGCCCGCCGCATCCATCCACGCTCGGATCGACCAGGCGGCCGAGCAACTCGCGCCCACGGTCGCCGCCTGGCGGCACGACTTCCACCAGCACCCGGAACTCGGCTACCAGGAGGTGCGCACCGCGGGGATCGTGGCGGAGCACCTGCGCGCGCTGGGACTGGAGGTTCGTACCAACGTCGCCCGCACCGGCGTGGTCGGCATCCTCCGCGGCGGGAAGCCGGGCCCGGTCGTGGCGCTCCGGGCCGACATGGACGCGCTGCCGGTCACGGAGGAACTCGACGTCCCGTACAAGTCCACCGTGAAGGCGCAGTTCAACGGGCGCGAGGTCGGGGTGTCGCACGCGTGCGGGCACGACGCCCACACCGCCATCCTGATGGGCGCCGCGCAGCTGCTGGCGGGGATGCGGAAGGACGTCGCCGGCACGGTGGTCTTCCTGTTCCAGCCCGCCGAGGAAGGCATGGGCGGCGAGAAGAGCGGCGGCGAGCTGATGGTGGACGAGGGCGTCCTCGACAACCCGAAGGTCGAGGCGGTGTTCGGGCTGCACGCCTTCCCGTTCGAGTCGGGCAGCATCTTCGTCAGGCCCGGCGGCGCGATGGCCGGAGGCGACACGCTCCGCATCGTCGTGCGCGGCCGGCAGACGCACGGTGCGATGCCGTGGAACGGCGTGGACCCCGTGGTCGTGGCGGCGCAGATCGTCCTCGGCCTGCAGACGATCGTCTCCCGGCAGGCGGACCTCTCGGCGGCGCCGGCGGTCCTCACGATCGGCATCATCCAGGGCGGCAACCGGACCAACATCATTCCCGACGAGGTCCGGCTCGAGGGCACGCTGCGGACGTTCGACCAGGACATGCGCAAGGACATCAAGGAGCGCGTCCAGCGCACGGCGACGCTCGTCGCGCAGTCGGCGGGGGCCACGGCCGACGTCACGTTCGTCCCCGGCAACATCGTGACGTCCAACGATCCCGCACTGACCGCCAGGATGGCGCCGAGCCTGCGCCGCGCGGCCTCGGGCACGTTCGACGCGAACGCGCCCGTCTCGATGGCATCCGAGGACTTCTCGCAGTTCCAGCTGAAGGTGCCAGGCGTGTACTTCTTCCTCGGCGTCACGGCGAAGGGCAGCGACCCGAAGAGCGCGGCGCCGAACCACTCGCCGCTTTTCTGCGTGGACGATGCGGCGCTGGTGGTCGGGGTGCGGGCGTTCGCGAACCTGGTGGTGGACTACGCGGCGGCGGCGAAGTAGAAGAGCGCCGAATCGATCGGCCCGATACGGCCGTTGCTTCGAATCGATCGGCTTGGTATACTGATCGTCCCGCATGACCTCGCTGCCGTGCACTGTGGCAGCGGGCGCGACCTGGAGTGGGCCGCTAGCTCAACTGGCAGAGCAGCAGACTCTTAATCTGCGGGTTCACGGTTCGATTCCGTGGCGGCTCACCACTCTTTCATCAGCACCTTCAGACGGCGACAAGTAGCTGAAAAGCGGTGCGGTTACGGCGGTTCGATTGAACCGTGTGCCGTCGTACGCGATTCCTTCAGGGAAGAACAACTGCTGCAGGCGCTGCTTGTGTTCGAGTGACGCCTGCACCCACAGATCCGCGAGAACCGATGTCGCACTCGTCGCGCGGCGACTGAAGGCCGCGCAGAGAGACTACGAGGCCTTGTATGGCAAACCGAAGCGCTGATCGCGACGACGAGATCACCCGCGGGACGAGCAACGTCTTCGCCGACCTGGGCTACCCCGATTCGACCGAGCGTCAGGCCCGGCTGCGGCTCGCCGTTGCCCTCAATCGGGTGCTCGATCAGCGATCGCTGACCCAGGCTGGGCTGCGAAACTCCTTGGTGTGTCGCAGCCAAAGGTGTCGGCCTTGCGGAACTACAAGCTCGCCGGGTTCTCGGTCGAACGGCTGATGACATTCCTGACCGCGCTCGACCGGGACGTGCGAATCGTAATCCGTCAGAAGCCCCGATCACGGCGCTCGGCGCGGATCAGCGTGGAAGCGGCGTAGACGTCGCCGATCCCGGCTCACGCCGCTCGTCGGAGCGCCTCGACCTGTCGCAGCCAGCCGTCCAGCTGGCTCCAACTCGCGATAATGCGGCTCACCACACTTCCTTGGAAGATTTGTCGCCGGTCGTGAAGACACGCGGGGACCTGGACCGTTGGTCGAGGGCGGGGGCGGCCGACGACCTGACGCGATGAGGACGAGCGACGATTCTTGACGATAGGACGCACGCATTAGCCGCGGTCCGTCCGCCCGGACCGCGGCCCGCTCTGAGGGCCGCCAGCCGGAACACAGCGCCTGCATCGCGCCCAATCCCGAGTTGAGTCTCGAGCACGCGCGACGGGGCGGGTTCCCCGCCAACCGGATTTCGGACGTGAAGTCGGTGATCTGCCCGAGCGCCGCGGAGTGGCGCGGCGGAGGACGCGCGTGGTACGAAGGTACCAGGCGAGACCGTGACTTTGGGACTTGCGACATCTTGCCGCACCGTCGGGCGCCTCGACTTCCGTGACAATCTCCGGAGAGCGTGTTGTGCGCTCCCCGAAGTCGCTCGTCATGAGAAGTGAGGCGAGTCATGGGAGTCGGACGATGAACCGTTGACCCTCGGCTTGCGCGGTCCATTCTCGTCGTCGCCGCGATCCTGTTCACTGCGGGGACCGCGACGGCCCAGCCGGAGAAGGTCGTCCTCACGGGCACGGTCGTGGATCCCTCGGGCCTCGGCGTACCAGGCGTCGAGCTGACAATCGGCGACTCCATCACGGGCATGTCGAGGTCCGCCGTCAGCGACGCTTCCGGGCGATATCGCGTTCCGGACCTGCCCGCGGGCAAGTACCGCCTCGACGTCAAGCACCCGGGCTTCGCGCCGTATTCCCGCGACGTGCTCCTGGACAAGGTCCCCGCCGAGCCGCTGGACATACGCCTTCAACTCCAGCCCCTCAAGGAATTCGTCACAGTCGCGACGGGTCGGGTGGCGTGGAGCGACTCGGAGTTCGGGAGAGACGTCCCGGTTCCACCGAACCCGTTTGCCGTCGACACCGCACAACTCCTCGAATCGCAGCCAGGCGTCAGCCTCTACGGCAACGGCGGCGTCTCGAGCCTGCCTGTCATCCACGGCATGGCCGATGACCGGGTGCGGGTCAAGGTGGACGGCATGGACCTCATCTCCGCCTGCGCCAACCACATGAACCCTCCGCTCTCCTACATCGATCCGTCCCGCGTCGGCAGCATCAACGTGTTTGCCGGCATCACGCCGGTGAGCGCGGGCGGCGACAGCATCGGCGGGACGATCCTGATCGATTCGCCCCGGCCCGAGTTCGTCTCGCCGGCGCGGCACCTCTCGCTGAGCGCGAGGGCCCAGACCTCCTATCGCGGCAAGGGCAACGGCTTCGGCAGCGTCCTGCAGTTCACGATAGCGGGAGAGTCGATGAGCATGACGTACAACGGCTCCTTCTCGACCGCCGACAACTACAAGGCGAGCCAGGATTTCAAGCCCGCAGGACCTGCTGCGGTGGGCCGCGGCTGGCTGGGGGGCAACGAAGTCGGGTCTTCGCAGGTACGAAGCCCAGAATCACGTGCTCGGACTCGCGCTGCGCCGGGGGAACCACCTCGTCGACGCTGAGCCTCGGCCTGCAGTTCATCCCGTTCCAGGGATTCCCGAACCAGCGCATGGACATGACCAGAAACGACAGCGGGCGCGGCAACCTTCGCTACGCCGGGCAGTTCACGTGGGGTGTGCTGGAGGCTCGCGCGTACGGCGACTACACGCGGCACTCGATGGACTTCTCCAACGACAAGCAGTACTACTACGGCAGCGCGGCAACCTTCGTGGCGCCCGGCATGCCCATGGAGACGAAGGGCGTGAACCTGGGCGCCTCGGTCAAGGCGGACATCCCGATGGGCACGCGCTACGCGCTCGGGCTGGGCAGCGAGTTCCAGCGCTATCGGCTGAGCGACTGGTGGCCGCCGTCGCCCTCGGTCCTGCCGCCGGGCTACACCGCCGGAGGCATGGCGCCGGACACGTTCATCAACATCAACGATGGTCGTCGAGATCGCGTGGCCGCCTACGCCGAATGGGAAGCCAAATGGGGCCCGCGATGGCGCACCCTGCTCGGGATACGCACCGACAACGTGCTGATGAACACGGGCGAGGTCCACGGCTACAACAACACGATGATGTACAACGGCGCGCCGCTGTACCCGCGACCACGTTCAACGGGCGCGACCGAAAGCGCACCGACAACAACGTCGACGTGACCGCGCTGAGCCGCTATGCGCCGTCGGCGGTGCTCGACTTCGAGGCAGGCTACGCGCGGAAGACCCGTTCGCCCAACCTCTACGAGCGCTACGCGTGGTCGACGAACACCATGGCGATGGAGATGGTCAATTTCGCGGGGGACGGCAACTACTACGTCGGCAACCTCGACCTGCAGCCGGAAACGGCGCACACCGTCAGCGCTACCGCGAACTGGCACGCCGCGGCCAACGCAGACCGTGGGATTCGGTGACCCCCTACTACACGTTGGTGCGGGACTACCTCGACGCGCGCCGGTGCCCGACGTCGGTGTGCGGCAGTTCTGCCGCGGTGAGGGCCAGCCTCACCGCGACGAGCGGATTCGTCTACCTGCAGTTCGTGAACCAGGACGCCAAGTTGTACGGCGTCGATGTGTCCGGCCACTCCCTGCTGGCGCGTTCCTACCGGTACGGCAGGCTTCACCGCGACCGGCACGTTGAACGTGGTCCGTGGCCGGTACCGGTCCGGCGCCGACAATCTCTACAACGTCATGCCGGTGAACTCCAGGCTCGCACTCGTTCACTCGCTGGGTGGTTGGACGAACATGCTCGAAGTTCAACTGGTCGGCAGCAAGACGAACCGGTCGCGCGTGCGCAACGAGATCGGAACCGACGGCTACGGCCTCGTGACCCTGCGAACCAGCTATGGATGGAAGAGCGCGCGGATCGATGTCGGAGTCGAGAACCTGCTCGACACGTTCTACTCGCCCCCATTGGGCGGAACCTACGTCGGCCAGGGCGCGACGATGTCGTCAGCGGCGATCCCCTGGGGGATTCCCATTGCCGGCGCGGGACGGGCGCTCTTTGTGAACCTGTCGCTGGCGTTCCAGTCCAGGTAATTCGCTGCAGCCCTGCCGGATCTCGAGGCCAACGGCTGGTCCGCCGTCGAAAGGGCGCAACGAAGGCGGGCATCCTGGCCCGTCCCCGTCCCGATCGTGTCACTTCCGAATGCTGAACCTGGCAGCGCGGAATCGAACCGTCTGTTCCGGCGGAAGGGCTCGCAAGGTCTCGCCCTCCCTTTGACTTAACCTAACGATAGGTTTACGATCACATCGTGACCTGGGCCGAGGTGATCCGCAGGTTGAAGGCCGCCGGGTTCGTTGAAGTACGAACCGGCAAGGGCAGCCTTTTGCTGCTCAGCCACCCGGAGACCGGCAAGGAAGTGTGGGTGGCTGTTCACACGAAGAAGGACGCAGGAAGACTCGGCAATCGCATCCTTCGAGAGGCAGGTGTCGAATGACGATGCTCTACCCGATTGTCCTCGAAACGGAAGACGACGGCGCGGTCAGCGCCTATGTGCCTGGGCTTCCCGTCTACGCCGCGGCTGATTCACACGCCAAAGCGGAGCGCGCCATCCGTTCGGTGCTGGCGGAGTACCTGAAGTCGCACCCGGCAAGCCGGCCCGAGGCCCGGGTGCGTGTTGCTCGCGTCTCGGACCGGGGGACCGCGGGGATCAGCGTGGTCGGCGTGGCGGCCCTGGTGGGCGCCAAGCGTAGCGACGCAAAGGCCCGCGCGTCGCGCGCCAATGGTCGACTCGGCGGCCGTCCTCGAAAGTCAGGGACCGGTAGAGAGGCCCGGGCAAAGACGCCACGCTGATCGGCGCTGTCGTCGCCACGCGGGCGGCGTCAGGCCGCCACGCGGAATCGCTCCACCTGCCTGAGCCACCCTGACGCTCCGGCTCGGTCAGCTACGGATGGCTTCGCCTGTCCCTGTCCGCGACCGAGTGCGTTGGCGGGCTGCGCGGCCCGCCAGTTTGCAGCATACAATGGGCCCGATGCACCGACCCGCGTCGCATCCGCAACGGCCTTCGCGCGCAGTGGGCCGCCTGGCCGCCTGCGTTGCCGGCACGCTCGTCGTCGCGCTGGCGCTCGGGAGCAGCCTGTCGCACGAGCACACCGCCGCCAGTGGCCTCTCCGGCTCGGCCATCACGTCCGCGGGCCAGCCCGCCGAACTGACGGTCGCTGGCGCCGGCGAGTCGGCCGTCCGCATCCTGCTCAGACCGCTCGCGCTGGGGGACGCCCTGGCGGCCAACCCCGCGCTCGCGTCCCGCGCCAACTCCGCCCCGGCCATCGCCGTCCGCGAGCTCGCGGCGCCGGTTCGACGCCGCGTCGGCCGGCTCACCGTGGAGGCGCGTCCCGATCCGCTGCGGGTCACGGTGACCAACGAGCGCGGGCAACTGGTGCAGGAGGTCGCGTTCGAGCACGATGGGCGGATCACGATCGCCCTCGATTCGCAGCCGGTCCTCGGCCTCGGCGAGGGCGGGCCGCGGCCGACGCCTGACCGGCCGTGGCGCGAGCAGCCGGTGCAGTTCGATCGCCGCGGCGCCCTCGACACGATGGAGCCGCGCTGGCAGGCCGACATGTACGGCTCGCGGAACCCCGCGCCGATGCTCCTCGGCACGCGCGGGCTGGGGCGCTGTTCGTGGCGTCGCCGTGGGTGCAGGTGGACCTGCGGAACGCCGACCGCGGGGTCCTCCTGCCGTGGCGGCCCGACCCGTCGTCCGCCGCGCCACAGAACGAGCGCAACCAGCAGAAGAGCGCTCGGCAAGGGGCTGCCGCCGCCGGGTGCCGTCGTGCCCGGGCTGCTACGACCTCTTCGTCTTCGACGCCCACGATCCCGTCCGCCGCGCTCCGCGACTTCGCGGCCGTGACCGGCCCGGCCGTCGATGCCGCCGAAGTGGGCGCTCGGCTACATGCAGTCGCACCGGACGCTCGAAGACGAACAGCAGTTGCTCCGGATCGTGGACACGTTCCGCGACAAGCGCATGCCGATCGACGCGGTGATCTACCTGGGAACCGGCTTCTGCCCGCGCGGCTGGAACACGCGCCAGCCGTCGTTCTCGTTCAACCCCGAGGTCTTCACGCGCGACCCGAAGGCGGTCGTCGCCGACCTCCACGCCCGCCACGTGAAGGTGGTCCTCCATATCGTGCCCGTGGGATCGCGACCGCCTGCCGACGCTCCATGGGCACGATCCCGCCCCGGCCTGGGGAAGCGGTAGACGGCGGCGCACTTCAGCGCGCTACTGGCAGGAGCACGCCGGACTGATCGATGCCGGCGTCGACGCCTTCTGGCCAGATGAAGGCGACTGGTTCGACCTGTTCGAGCGCCTCGCACGCCACCGGCTGTACTACCAGGGCCCGCTGTCGTCGAGGCCGAACGTGCGGCCGTGGCGCCTGCAGCGGAACGGCTATCCCGGCATCGCGCAGTGGGGAGGCTGGGTGTGGTCGGGCGACACCGACTCGTCGTGGAAGACGCTCGAGGCGCAGATCGCGGTCGGCCTCAACTACTCGCTGAGCATCGGCCCGTACTGGGGATCGGACATCGGCGGCTTCTACGCCAGCCGCGAGCTGACGGGCGAGCTGTACGCGCGCTGGTTCCAGTTCGCCGTCGTTCTGCGGCTCGTTCCGCGGGCACGGGCGCGACTGGTGGACTGCGCCTGCCGTGGGGGTGGGGCGGCAGCGAGGTCGGGCCCGCTCGAGTACGACAACCGAACTCGCCCATCCCGCCCGGCGACCCGCGCAACATTCTGCCGTCCGAGCTGAACAACCCGGCGATCGAGCGGGTCGCGAAGCGCTACGCCGACCTGCGGTACCAGCTGCTGCCCTACACCTACACGCTCGCGCGGCAGGCGCGCGACGTCGGGCCTGCCGCTGATGCGGGCGATGTGGCTTCACTACCCGGGCGACGGCGGGCGGCCGCGCTCGGCGACCAGTTCCTGTGGGGCCGCGACCTCCTCGTCGCGCCCGTCTACACGAAGGGCGCCAGCTTCCGCGACGTCTACCTGCCGGGCGGCACCTGGTACGACTGGTGGACGAGCGCGCGCGAGGCCGGCGGCGGAACGGTGCGTCGGTCGATCGACCTGGCGACGATGCCGATCTACGTGCGGGCGGGCGCCATCATCCCGCTGGATCCGGTGCGGCAGTACGTGGACGAACGCGTTGCCGGCCCGACGACGATCCGCATCTACCGCGGCGCCGACGGCCGCTTCACGCTGTACGAGGACGACGGCGCCAGCCAGGAGTACCTGGCCGGCCGCGCGGACTGGACGCAGCTGACGTGGCGCGACGCCGCGAATTCGCTGACGATCGAACCGGCCGCCGCGGGCCGCACGACAAAGGCACCGCCGCGCGTGTTCAGGGTCACCATCCTCCCGGACAACCGGACGAAGAGCGTCACCTACGCGGGGACGCGGCTCGTCACCGCGTTCTGAAGGCGCGGCATCAGCCGAGTCGGGGCCGGCGGGCGGTTCGGGCGCGCCACGGCGGGTGCGCAAGCGACAACACGGCCAGCCGCGCGCGCCCGGCCGGATACGGGTGGCTTCGCCCGGTCCGGGACCGTGTCTTCGCCGATCAAGGGCTCGCTCATGGCAAGCCATTCACCCAAGTGGAATGCTACGGACGGCTTCGCCCTGTCGCCCCTCCAAGCGCCCTCACCGGCGTTGACATAACCTAGCGATCGGGTTACCGAAGCGCGAGAACAGGTCCAGGATGGCCGCCACCACGTTGGACCGGGCAGTCTTGAGCTCCGGATGGCTTCGCGCTGTCGGCGCGCCACCCTGACGGCAGGGCCGTCACCACTTTCGCGTTGTGCCGACACCGGAACTGGCTACAATCGGCGCTGTGTTACGGCTGCCTCGTGGCCCTCGGTGGCGCGCTGCCGCCGGTGAGCCACCCGGGATGGCGGTCGTCGTCGAGGTGCGCGCGTGACTTCCGTCGTCCTCTGCGCCTCCAACCTCACCAAGCGCTACGGCGACATCGTCGCGGTAGACGGCCTCTCGCTCGAGGTGCGGCGCGGCGGAGATCCTCGGGTTCCTCGGCCCGAACGGCGCCGGCAAAGACGACGACGCTCAAGATGCTCGTGCGGCCTGCTCGCCCCTGACGCGGGCCGCGTGGAGCTGGACGGCCAGCCGATGGTGTCGGGAGGCAGCGGCGCGTCTCGCCGCGTCGGCGTGGCGCCGCAGACGGTCAGCATCTGGGAGATGCTGACCTGCCGCGAACAGCTCGTCTTCATGGGACGGATGTACGATCTGGCCGCGGCGCGCGGCCGGGGAGCGGGCAGATGCGCTGCTTCGCCGCCTTCGGGCTCACCGACAAGCGCGATCGCCCTCGGGCGGACGCTGTCGGGTGGCATGCAGCGTCGGTTGAGCATCGCGCTCGCCCTGGTGCACGAGCCGGAGGTCCTGTTCCTCGACGAGCCCGCAGGCAGGCCTCGATCCCCAGAGCCGCGTGTCTCGGTCCGCGACTACGTCACGCGCGCTGAAGGGTCGCTCCACCGTGGTCGTGACGACGCACGACATGGAAGAGGCGGAGAAACTCTCGGACCGCGTCTGCATCATCGACCACGGGCGTGTCCTGGCCCTCGACACGGTGGAAGACGTGAAGGACGCGGCGGCCAGCACGGGCACCGGCGACAAGGCGGCGCCCGGAGACTCGCTCGAAGACGTTTCATCCGGTCTGATGGGCAAGGGGGCTCCGCGAATGAGGGCGCTGGCCTTCCTGGAGAAGACGTTTCTCGAGAACCTCCGGCAGTGGAAGATCCTCTCGCTCTCGCGCTCGTCTTCGCGCCCTGCTTCGTGTCTCCTGATGCTCGCTGACTCCCACGTTAACCCCTCGTCTGCTATGCGCTGCTGGTCCGCGCACGTGACGCCGCAGGGGCACGGGGCCTGGTAGACGCCTGGCGCAACGCCAGGCACCCGGACGGCAGCGCCGTGTTCACCGTCGCGGAAGTGTCCGACCTCGCCGACGCCGAGCGACGGGTGCTGAACCGCGACGCGGACCTGCTGGTGGAGATCCCGGACGGTTTCTCCACCGCGCTCGCCGCGAGGCGGGCCGGCGGCGCGCCGGCACCGCCGACGCTCACCCACCACGCGAGCGCGTCGAACCCACGTTCGACGGGCGCGATGGGCCTGGCCGACTACATCGCCTTCCGGTTCGCCTACGAGAGCACCGGCACGACGCCGCCAATCGGCGTGAACGCGATGACGATGATCGGTCTGCAGGCCCGGGTGACCGAATTCGACCTCTACGTGCCGGCGCTGCTGGTCCTCGCGCTGATCATGGTGATGTTCACCGCGGCCGCCGCCCTCGTGAAAGAGGTGGACAAGGGAACGATGCCGCGGCTGATCCTGTCGCGGCTGCGCCTGGGCGAGATGCTGGCGGCCGTGTCGGTCAACCAGGTGCTGGTCGGCACGGTCGCGCTGCTGCTGACCTACGCCGCGGCGCGGTCGGTCGGCTACCACCCGCAAGGGTCGGTGATGGCGGTCGTGGTGGTCGGGGCGGTCTCGACACTGTCGGTGGTCGCGATTGGCTTGCTGACAGCCGCGTTCCTCACGACGATCTTCGAACTGCTGACCGTCGGGTGCTTCCCGTTCTTCGTCCTGATGTTCTTCTCGACTGCATGGTGCCGCTGCCGAAGATCCCGCTCTTCAGCGTTGCCGGCTTCACGTTCAACGCGACCGACGTCCTGCCCACCAGCCTGACCGTCCGCGCGTTCAGCCGGATCCTCACCCAGGGCGCGGGGCTCGCCGACGTTGCGGCCGAACTCGGCGTCATCCTCCTGCTGACCACCATCTACTTCGGAGCCGGTTCCTGGCTCTACCGAAGACGCCACATGCGGTTGCGGTAAAGGCGCCGGCCATCAACCAGCCGCGCCACTGCGTTACCATGTTCCCGCCCCCGCCCGCCGAACTGCAGGTTCCGGAGCGGTTCGCGTTGGCGGGCCTGAAGCCCCCCTACACGGCGCCGTCGCCACGTCCCGGAGGTCGAAGATGCACCGCACCTGCTCGCGCCGGCCGATTCCACGACCGGTCGCCGCCCTGGCCGTCGCCCTCGTGCTGACCTTCGGATGCGGGAGTCCGCCGAAGCAGGACGCAGCCCCGGTTTCCACCAGCTACGACGACCTGGTGTCGTTGTTCCGCGAGTGGCGCACGTTCCAGGCGCCGGTGCTGGTGGACGGTGTTCCCGATTACTCGCCGGCGGCCATGGCCGCACAGCACGCGGCGCTGCCGGCGTGGCAGCGACGCCTGGACGCGATCCGCCCGGACGCGTGGCCGATCGCGCAGCAGGCGGACTGGCACGTGGTGCGGGCCGAGATGAACGGCCTCGAGTTCGACCACCGCGTCCTGAAGCCGTGGGCCAACAACCCAGCGTTCTACGCAACCGTGTTCGCCGACGAGAGCGACCAGCCCGCGCGCGAGGGGCCGTTTGCCGCCGGCGCCGTCGAACTGTGGGCGCTGCCGGTTCCGCTGACCGGCGAGGCAGCCGCCGCGGTCGTCCCCGCGCTTGGGCGCCATCCCCGCACTGCTCGCGCAGGCGAGGAGGAACCTGACGGGCAACGGCCGCGACCTCTGGCGCTACGCGCCCGGCGCCCTCCGGCAGCAGAGCGCGGACCTGGCGGCGTTCGCGCGGAGTCTGCCTGCCGGGATGGACGCGCTCCGGGCCGACGTCGATCGAGCGAAGCAGGCGACCGACGACTTCGTCGCGTGGGTGGAGGCGCAGGCGCCCTCGAAGACCGGGCCCTCGGGGATCGGCGTGGAGAACTACACCTGGTACCTCCAGCGCGTCCACCTCGTTCCGTACACCTGGCAGGACGAGGTCACGCTGATGGAGCGCGAGCTGGCGCGGGCGCACGCGCTGCTGGCCGGCGAAGAGACACGGAACGCCTCGTTGCCGCCGCAGGCAACCGGTGGCGTCCGCCGACGAGCACGCGCGCCGGTTCCCGGCGGCCCTCGCCGAGTACATGGCGTTCCTCGACTCCCACGGCATGCTCACCGTGAAGCCATACATGGAACCGGCGCTGCGCGCGCGCCTGGGAGGCTTCCAGGCGGGGCCGCGGGAGTTCTTCACGGAGGTTGACTACCGCGAGCCGATTGCGATGCGCACGCACGGGTTCCATTGGTTCGACAAGGCCGCCATGGCGCACGACCCCGCGTCGACGCCCATTCGCGCGGTCCCGCTCCTCTACAACGTGTTCGACACGCGGACGGAGGGGCTTGCGACGGGCTGGGAGGAGTGGACCATGTCCGCGGGCCTGTTCGATCGGCGTCCGCGAAGCCGGGAGTTGATCGCCATCCTCATCGCCCAGCGCGCGGCGCGGGCGCTGGGCGACCTTCGCATGCACGCCAACGAGCTGACGCTCGAGCAGGCGGCGGCGTTCGCCGCCGCGAACACGCCTCGCGGCTGGTTGCGTCTCGACGGGAGCCTCGTGCGCGGCGAGCAGCACCTCTATCTGCAACAGCCGGCCTACGGCACGAGCTACCTGATCGGCAAGGCGCAGATCGAATCACTGATCGCGGCCAGGCGGCGCCAGCTCGGGGATCGGTTCACCATGAAAGGGTTCATCGACGAGTTCACGGGCGCCGGCCTGATCCCGATGTCGCTCATCACGTGGCAGCTCACCGGCGACCGGCCGGCCTGGCTGCGCTAAACCGGGCGGGCCCGGCCGCCAGCACGGCTTTCAGCACCTCGTTCCCGCTCCGCCCGGCGCAGTGCCGTCCCAACCAGGCGCCGGAGACTTGGCGGTGGCGTGCTCGAGCTGGTCGAGTCGCGCGAAGGGAACGCGCATCGGGCCGTCTGGCACGGGCGTGGGATTTCTGTGTTCGCCACGCCGCGAGCTACCGTATGCCGCGACGGCGCCTACTTCGGCCTCAACTGCAACCTTGCACGGATCCCTGCTGGATGGGCGGCGCCACCGCAGCTCGGCCATTGCCCGGGCGAGCGCCTCGACGAGGTCTGGGGCGGCCGTTTCGGCAGCGAGTCTGCCGATTCGATCTATTCCAGTTCGCGCCGTCGCGCGGCACGGCGAATCGCGGCGACCAACTCGCCGGGCGGGTCGCCCTTGGTGAGGTAGTCCACGGCCCCCGCCTCCCGCATCGCCTGGGCTCGCTCGGCGTATCGACCCGACTGGAACTGGCGTTGTACGCGGTGCACCACCGGCTGCTCGCGGGGCGTCACCCTTGATGCCGCATCGCGCCTGACGCAGGCACCACGATGTGGCCTGTCAGCTGGGCGTCAGCATCCCCCGTCTACTGCCTGCCAGCCGGGGCCGCCAGTCGGTCGAACGCCGGGTTGCCCTTCAGCGCCGCGAAGCTCGGATCGGCGGCGAGTTTCGGCCCCCAGAGCGGGTTGACGCGAACAGCCTGCTGGACAAGCCGAAGCGCCTGGTCTGGTCGACCCCGGCGGAGTTCGATCTCTGCGAGCCCGACCAGGCAGTTTGCGGTGCTGGGGTGGTTCGGGCCGATGGTGCGGCCCATCCGGGCGAGGGCATCGCGAAACTCCCGCTCCGCCTCGCGGTTGCGTCCGGCCTGCGACAGCATCGTCGCGAACGACACCCGGGTCGCGAGAGTATCGAGGTGATCGGGGCCCAGGGTCCGTTCCTGGGCCTCCAGCGTCCCGCGGAACAGCGATTCGGCCTCGTCGTATCGGCCCTCGAGCCGTGCGACATTCGCGAGTCCGAGCCTCGAGCCCAGCGTGTCCATGTGCTCCGGACCGAGCACACGGAGCCTCAGGTCGTAGACCTCCTCGAGGTACTCGCCGCGCGTCGGCTGGCCGCTTCATCGCCTCGTAAACGCCCGCCAGCAGGTCCTTCGCGATCAGCGTGCTCGGGTGGTCGGCTCCGCCCACCCGGGTGAAGGACGCGGCCACCTCCTTCAGCACGCGCTCCGCCTCCCCGAAGGCGTCGCGGCGGTACAGCGCAACGGCCAGGTTGTACTGCGAGCCGAGCGTGTCGAGGCTGTCGGCGCCGAGTACCTTCCGGCGGCGTTCGAAGACGTCGCGCATCATCGGAACAGACTTCTCGTAGCGACCCTGGCTGTCGTAGACGCCTGCGAGGTTGTGAAGTGTCTTCAGGGTGTTGGGGTGGTCTTCACCGAGGACTCGTCGCTCGGTCTCGTAGGTCGACGTCAGGATCTTCTCGGCCTCGTCGGTTCTGCCCGCCAGGTCGTACACGAATCCAAGAAGGCTCGCCGAGCGGAGGGTGTCGGGCGACTCGGGGCCGAGCGCCCGTCGCCGGATCTCGACCGACCGCTCGAGGAGTTGCAGCGCCTCGTCGAGCGCGCCCAGGCTGCGATACACGTCGCCCATCGTGAAGAGCAGCCGGCCCTGCAGCACCGGGTCGCGCATGAGCGCCGACCCGATGCGGGCGGCCCCTTTGTCGAGAACCTCGCGAGCCGAGACGGCGCGTCCGCGCGATTGTGCCGGGTCCGAGACGGAGAACAGCCCCGTGAGAAAATCCGCCACTTGCGTCGCCGCGGCCGCCTCGCGGTTGGCCCGTTCCGCCTCCCGGTTGGCACGGTCCCGTTCGCGTGCGATCCGCGCCGCCTGCACCGCCATCACCGTGGCGAAGCCGACGGTCAGCAGGGCCACCGCCGCCAGCACCCCGACCCCGAACCGGTGTCGACGCGCGAACTTGCCCGCGCGGTACGCCGCCGACGGAGGCCCGGCCGACACGGGCTCGTTTCTCAGGTGGCGCCGCACGTCGTTGGCAAGACCGGTGGCGGTGTCATAGCGGCGCGTCCGGTCCTTCTCGAGCGCCTTCATCGTGATCCAGTCGAGGTCGCCGCGAAGGTCGCTGGCCAGGCGCGCGGGTTCGGTGTGCCGGCTGTGAGCCGCCTCGGTCGAGGCGGGACCAAGCTGCGTCACGCGCGTGCTCGGGCGCGGCGGTTCCTTCTCGCGAATCGTCCGCTGGATCTCCAGGAGGCCCGCGCGCCGGAGCTCGTTGCGATCGAACGGCAGCGAGCCGGTCAGCAGCTCGTAGAGCATCACCCCGAGGGCGTACACGTCCGTTCGAGTGTCGATGTCGAGGCCACCCATCTCGGCCTGTTCGGGGCTCATGTACTCCGGCGTGCCGATCATCGCGCCCAGCTCGGTGAACAGCGAGTGCTCCGTCAGGGGCTGCGCGGTCGCCTTCGCCACGCCGAAGTCGATGATCTTCGGCACCGGGTGGTCGTCCTGAATCGTCACCAGCACGTTCGAGGGCTTGAGGTCCCGGTGGATGATGCCCTTCTGGTGCGCGTGCTGCACCCCCTCGCAGACGCGGATGAACAGCTCCAGGCGCTCCGCCGTCGCCAGGCGGTGGCGGTCGCAGTAGACCGTGATCGGCTCGCCCTTCACGTACTCCATCGCGAAGTACGGACGGCCCTTCCGGCGTCGTGCCCGCGTCGAACACCTTGGCGATGGCCGGGTGGTCCATCAGCGCGAGGGCCTGCCGCTCGGCCTCGAAACGGGCGACCACCTGCGCGGAGTCCATCCCCGCCTTGATGACCTTCAGCGCGACCTGGCGGCGCACCGGGTGGGTCTGTTCTGCGAGCCACACCTCACCCATCCCGCCTGCGCCGACATGTCGCAGAAGCCGATACGGACCCACGGTGACGCCGGCATGGGCCGAGAAGGGCTGAGGGGTGGCGGTCGGAGCGTTCGCGAGGTCGGGGGAGCGCGGAACGTCCATCGCTGGCCTCCCGAGGAGTGACACCGGGCGTGGTGATCCGGCGAGGTTTCCGGAGCGGCCGCCTGTTTGGGGTCGGCGGCGGCGATCTTGCCCGGTTCACGCCCAGTTATCGCGCAGTATAGCGCGAGGTGGGGCCAGTCGGGTGGGTCTTCATATCCCGTGGCACGGTGGGAGAAACTCGTCGACACGGTCGCTGCTGGCTCAAGTGCTCGCGCCGGCCTCCCTCCGGTCCCGACCGGATGGCGGCTGCGCCCGCGACCGGCTAGAGTGACCTTGGGTGGTCTGCGCCTTCTACGGCTGAGGCCAGCTGAAGGGGAAGGCGACCCGCCGACGCGGCGAGCCGCCCTCCTTGCACCGGAGCGGGACGCGAATGCTATAGACAGACGGCACGCGGCGAACCGCGGGTGACCACCGTCCATCCGCCACCCGGCTCATCGCGCGCACCCACGCGGAAACCACCGGGCTCACACTGTCACGATAGAACGTATGAACGACACGGACCATCCGGCGGAAACGAGATTCTTTGGCCGCCGATGGGTGATGCCGAACCTGCTGCCGCTCGGCTTCGGCGTCGTCCTCGTCCTGTGGGTTGCCTCGAGCTACGACTTCACGCGGCGGCTGGAAGACGTCGAACAGACCACGACGGCGATCACGGGGCGGTTCGTCCAGAGTGAGCGACTCCTGTCGTCAATCCAGGTGCAACTCCTGCTGGGCTCGCTCTACCTGCGCGACGCCGTGGCCGATACCCCGACCGCCGACGACTACTACCGCCGGCAGCTCCAGGCCAGCCGAGAACAGATTGACGGCGCCCTGCGAGAGTTCCGGCCGATGCTCGACTCGCCGGAGGAGCTGCGGGTCTTTGGCACGCTGCGCGCGGAGATCGCCGATTTCTGGAGTCTGGTCGCCGAGGTGCTGACCACGCGCGGGACACGCTCGTCGATGGAAGCCCGGCTCGAACTCCGTCGACGCGTGATCCCGAAGCGGGACGTCATCCTGAACGTCCTCGAACAGGTCCAGACGCTCCATCGTGGCGCGTTCGACGCGCAACGCACCCAGGTGTCCCTGGTATACCGCGGCATGCGGACGCGCGTCTGGACGCTGCGCGTGATTGTGTTCGTTCTCAGCCTGGGTGCCGCGGTTCTCGTCACGCTCTACCGATTGCGGCTCGAAACCCAGGTCCAACGACAGATTGAGCGGGACGCGGAGCATACCCGGGACCTCCAGCGCCTGTCCGCGAGGCTGGTGCAGGCCCAGGAGGACGAGCGCCGTTCGATCGCACGGGAGCTGCACGATGAGATTGGGCAGGCGCTGACGGCGGCCAAAGTGGAAGTGACGCTTGCCAAACGCGCGTATGCCCCTTCCGCGCCCGGGGGACCGCTCGACGAGCTCGAGGCGATCACCGACCGGACCATCCACACCGTTCGAGACCTGTCTCTGCTCCTCCACCCTTCACTCCTGGACGATCTCGGCCTCGTCCCGGCCCTCGAGTGGCAGGCGAGCAGCTTCTCGAAGCGCACGGGCATTCGGGTGCACGTGGCGCACAAGGAGATGGAAACGCGGCTGTCGCCCGAGATCGAAACCTCGGTCTACCGGATCGTGCAGGAGGCGTTGAACAATGTGGCCAAGCACTCCGGCGCAAGCGAGGCCCGCGTTGGGATAGAACGTTCGGGCAGCGATTTGACGGTGACCGTGGCCGACAACGGCCTGGGGTTCGACCGGACCCGCTGGAAGGGCGACGCGGGTCGTCGAGGTCTTGGGCTGATAGGGATCCAGGAGAGAGTGGCTGGGTTTGGAGGGCGGTTCGAGATCGAGGGCAGCCCTGAGAGCGGGACGCGCTTGACCGTCATGCTGCCCGCCCTTCCCGTGACCGACGCGGCTGTCTCTCCGGACCTCCCTGGTGCGGTCGGACATGCCGGCGAGGGAGGGGCGAGGTGAGGACGATTCGTATCTTGCTGGCCGATGACCACACCCTCGTCCGCCAGGGATTGCGCAAGATCCTGGAGGAACACGCGGGCTTCGAAGTCGTTGGCGAAGCCGGTGACGGCCGGGCGGCCGTCAGCCTGGCGGCCGAGCTCAAGCCGGACGTGGCGATGCTCGATATCGCCATGCCGCTGCTGAATGGCGTCGAGGCGACACGCCAGATCCTGCGCCGGGCCCCCCAGATTCACGTCATTGTCGTGAGCATGTACGCGCACGAGGCCTACGTCACCCAGGTGCTGCAAGCCGGCGCGTGCGGCTACATCCTGAAGGACTCCGTGGGCAACGACCTGCTTCGGGCTGTCGAATCAGCGGCCGATGGAAAGTCGTTCTTCAGCCCGGCCGTTGCCAAGGTGATGCTGGACGATTACGTGCGCCGGATGACGGAGCGCGGGATCCCCGACCGGTACGAGTCCTTGTCCGAACGCGAGCGGGAGGTGTTCCAGTTGATCGTCGAAGGGAAGGCGAACAAGGAGATCGCGTCGATTCTCGGTGTCAGCCCCGGAACCATCGAGACGCACCGTGGTCACATCATGGAGAAGCTGGACGCGCACAGCGCCGTCGAACTCGTGCTCTTCGCGGTTCGTCGCGGGATAATCACCTAGGCGGGCCCTCCTGCCCCCGTGTGACTTCAACGCTAGAGAGTTTCAGAGGAACAGCCCATCTAGTCGGGATAGAGTCGAAGGTCACCATCCCATACGGACGGCCCACCAGGTCCCGACTGCCAGGAGGGACGCGCCAATCAAGGCCGCGGTCGCGGAGGGCGCCAGGAACGGCAAGCCCATCAAGAGCACGCCGGCGACCAGGTGCGGAAGGCGTTCCTGTCGCCGTCCGAACGTGAAGAGCACGTAACCGGCGCCGCTGACTACCAGTTGAAGCAGAATCCACCAGGGGTCTATGAGCATCGGCCTCCTGAGGTAACGAGAAGGGGGACCCCATGAGCACGAAGGGCTTACGATGAACGATGTATGGCAGGGGCGTTCGGCGCGGCCCAGACCGGGGCATCGCTCGCCGCATCGAGGGGTGGCATCAACGGAAGCGACAGCGTGAACGTTGAACCCTGGCCCCGCCCGGCACTCGCGGCACCGACGTGCCCGCCATGCGCCTCCACGAGGTGACGGACAATCGCGAGGCCCAGGCCGAGGCCTTGTGTCGATGCGTGACGTTTCTTGAACGGCTCGAACACGTGCGGGAGGAAGTCGGCCTCGATGCCGGCCCCGGTGTCCGCGACCGTGATGCACGCGTGGTCATTGACGCGGTCGAGGCGAACCGCGATCGCGCCGCCCTTTCTGTTGAACTTCACCGCGTTGTTCAGAATATTGCTGAGGACCTGGTGAAGCCTGACCGGGTCCCCCCAGACCGCGCTTTCTCCTGGCGGGATCGTCACCTGCACCGAAATGCCGAGTCGCTCGGCCGCGGGCCGGGTGGCGTCAACCACCGCGGCGACCAGGGACGCGAGGTCGAGTCGTCGCCGTTCGAGCCGCATCGTTCCGCGGCTCGCGCGCACGCTGTCGACGATGTCCTCGACCAGGCGCTCTTGCGTTCGCGCGTTGCGCTCGATGACGTCGGCGGCCTTTCGAACGCTGGCAAGGTCAAGGGCGTGTTCGCGCAGCAGCGATGCCCAGCCGACCACGACGGAGAGCGGGCCGCGCAACTCATGGGAGACCGTGGCCAGGAAGTCGTCCTTCGCCCGGTCGGCCGCTTCGGCCTCTGCCCGGGCAGCCCGTTCGCGCGCCAGGAGCATCCCGATCCGCTCGGCCGAGGCGGTAACCGTGACCTGAAGCCATGTCACGGCCATCCCAACCACCACGAACAGCGAGAGGCGGTCCCAGTCTTCGATCACAAATCCCCCGACAGAGGGTTGAAGAAACCGCGTGCCAACCGCGGCGCTCAGGGATATCGCCGCGATGCCTGGCCACAGTCCGCCGTACCACGCGGCCACCATGACGGCGGGAGTGAACAGGAGATACGGGCTGGAATGACCGAGCACCGGAGTCAGCAAGAGCCTGATTGCCGACATCACTGCGACCGCGAGAACGCTCACCCCGAATCGGCGCGCCGCCGATTGGCGCGTTGTCATCCCGCCGAATGGCGCGCCGAGAGCCGGTTGTCGATCTTGCCTTGTGGCATCCATCGAGATACCTCCGGCCCGGCCGCGCCCAGCGCGGTCGAGATGGAACCTGTCGGCAGATGGATCGAAGCGAACCCTTTCTATTGGACTGCGGCGCGAGCGTGTTGGTTTGGTCTCGCGCCGGGACGCCCCTGGCGTCAGAAACGAATGGCCACCGTTGCGGCGCCGAAGTCAGAGGTTTTGATCGGGCCCGGCGATTACGTCCTTCTTCCAACGCAGGGCGACTGGGCCGCAAATTCGTCGGCCTGTTTCTCCGTGGACGAACTAAGGTATCTAGGATAGAGATGCTGACGCGTGTCGATTAGTGACGTCAGGTCGTCACGGAGAATCGCGTATGCCCTTGACCGATGAGGAACTCGACAAGGAGAGAGCCCACTACCGAGCGCAAACAGAACGGTTTGCGGCCGCCGGCTTTGATCGGCTCGGTGCCCCGCAGTTCATCCTCGACCAGGCAGGCACGCTCGCGGGGCCAGCGCTCGATGTCGGCACCGGGAAGGGGATCACGGCGCGCGCCCTTGCCGCTCGCGGCCTCGACGTCGTGAGCGTGGACCTCAGCCCGGACGACCAGCAGGTGGCAGCGTTCCTGACGGACGATCCGGCACTTGCGCAGCGGATTCGATTCACCTGTGCCGATGCCGCCAGGCTGCCCGTTGCGGCCGGTCACTTTGGATGTGCCGTGGTGATCGACGTTCTGCACCATCTGGACGACGGCGGACCCGTGTTGACGGAGTTGCTTCGCGTGGTGAAGCCGGGAGGGATCGTCGCGGTCGCGGATTTTTCAGCGGAAGGATTCGAGATGGTCTCTCGGGTCTACGCAGCGGACGGCCTCGTCCATCCTGAGGGGCCGGTGACGGTCGATTGGGCGCGGGGCTTCCTGGCTGGCCTGGGCATGACCGAGGTGAAACTCGCTGGCGGGCATCTTCATGCGGTGGCGGTCTTCCGGACGCCGATGGCCGTTCAGGCGCCGCCGACCTTCGCCGCACTCAACCGCGACGGCCTCATCAAGGCGCTCGACATGTTCGCCAGCAACTGGCTGGCGCACGACGGCTGCTGGTTCCTTGCCGCTGAAGAGCGCTTCGGAATGGAAACGGCCATCGAACTCGACGCCGGGGCATGGCACCGGTTCGCGGCTGCGGAAGCACGCCGGATCGTGAAGGCCTTCGCGATCCCTCGAGGCGGTGGCCTCGAGGCCCTTGAACAGGCCCTCTCGTACCGCATGTACAGCTTCGTCAACCCGTGTCGAATCGAGTGGTCGCCCGAACGGGACGTGCTCCGTTTCTTCATGGAGACCTGCCGCGTCCAGCAGACCCGCGCTGGCAAAGGGCTGCCGCCCTTCCCGTGCAAGGCCGTCGGTCAGGTCGAATTCGAGACCTTCGCCCACACCGTGGATGAGCGAATCGCGACGACCTGCCTCGTGTGTCCGCCCGACCCAGGCGCGGACGGACACTGCGGCTGGGAGTTCCGTCTCGTCCCCAACGAGCGCCCATCACCCGGGTAGCGCGTCCCTACGCGCCGTTCCGCAGGCGCGCGAGCAGGTCCACGACGGCGTTCCACTCGCTGACCAGGCCGAGCGGCGCACCTTGCTCGGCGAGGTCGCGCTGCCGTTCCTGCGCCTCGCGCAGCAGCGAGTCGAGGCGGCTCCGGCGGTCGCCCGGTTCCATCTGTGCGGCCAGGCGATCGAATTCCCGGAACTTGTTCCGGAAGTCCATGAGCTTGCCCGAGAGCTCGTAGAGCGTCGCGTCGGTGGCAAGCTCCGACGCGCGCAGCGTCCGCTGATTCAGCTCCGTCATCAGAGCCGACCGGTCGCCGGCAGCGACGTCCCTGCCGGACGGGAGCGGTGGCTCGTATCCCGCGGTGCCCGCGGCGCGCTCACCGGTCAAGTTGCGCATCCGCACGAGCGTCCCCACGATCGTGTTGACCTGGTCGCGCAAGTCGGCGGGCGCGTTGGCCTCGCTCAACCGCCGCTGCACTTGCTGCGCGTCGAACAGCAGGCGGACGACCCGCTCGTGCGACTCCGCCTCGCTCAGCCTGCCGGCCGGGTTGCTGATCGCATCCACCTGGCGCCGCAACTCGGTGAGATCGGACGCGACGCCGAACGACGAGGCGCGTCCGAGCCGCTCGGCCCGCTCCGCCTGTCGGGCGAGGTCGCGCAGCAGGGTCTCGCGGCTGCTCTCCCACGTCCGTTCGCGCGCATCCGCCGCGCCGGAGGTGCCGACCGCGAGGTCAGGCGTCGCGAGGCCGTTGGCGGCCATGAACTGCGTGTTCACGTCGGTCAGCACCTCGAGCGTGCGGTTCCACGCCGCGACGGTCTGCGGGTTCCGGCGCTTCGACTTCGCCCACTCCCGCTGCACCTTCGCCGCGTCGTCCATCAGCTGCCGGATGCGCCCGTTGACCTTCGGCTGATCCGCGTCGCTCTTGCGCGTCAGCTCCGCCAGCTCGTGCGCGTGTTCCGCGAACTCGTCGATCCGGTGCGTGACGTCGTCGCGGCCGCCGTGGCGTTCGTCGATCTTCGCCTGGTCACGCGCGCGAAGCGCCAGGGCTTCGAGCTCGAGCGACCGCTGCTGCAGCCGCTCGTACGCCGCCGTTGCCGTGTAGCTCGCTTGCGCGCGCGTGTCGAGCCGGGGCGCGGCCGACGCGACCGACGAGGCGGCCGACAGCAACCCCGCAACGCCAATCGCCGCGCACGTGAGTCGGGTACGTGGTCTCCATGACATGGCAGTTCACCTCTGCCCGCGCGGTCGGGTCCAGCCGTCGAGCCGGAGACTGGACCGCCCGGGCTCAATTCGTTCTCGCTGAAGGGTTTGAAGCGAGAAGCGTGCCTGCCCGGTCCAGCCGCGGGATCGATTTGTGTTCCGCACGAGCCAGCGTGTGAACCCGGCCTCCGGCCGTTAAGCCGCCGCTGACACACGCTTTGCCCTGTTCGCGTCTCGTCCGCGGTGTCAAACCGGAAGGAACTGCACGGCGTCCAATATCGCAGAGGTGCTACATGAGAACGATTCGCGCCTTGTGGCTCGGCGTTGCCGCTCTCACCCTCACCGCCTTCAGCGCCGGTGCCCAAGACCACCCGGACTTCACCGGCACGTGGACGCGGATGGATCAATGGCCCTCCCCGGATTCGTCGCACGTCGAGCGGATCGTGCAGAACGGCGACGAGTTCACCGTGCACGTCGAGTCGAAGAGCGCGTTCGGATCGATGATGGGAGGCTACAGCGGGGACCACACCTACACCATCGGCGGCCCGCTCGACTCGAAGAAGGACGCTGACGGTCGGGTGCGTTCTGTCGCAGTGAGCTGGGAGGGTCCCAGGCTCGTCTTCCTCCGGACGACCACCGAGGGAGCCAACACGACGACCGAGCGTGAGGCATGGTCGCTGGCCGACGCCGGCGGGATGTTGTTCAAGGATCGCCGCACGACGGATTGGCGAGGGACGAGAGACGAGAGGGTCGTCTTCCAGCGAAGCGATGGCAAGCCCGGGGCGTTCCAGGTCTATGGGGCCGCCTCGAAGTCATGTCGTGCCTGGATCAGCGAGCGTGGCGGACCGGAAGGGGCCGCGAATCTCCAGTGGGCGCTGGGGTACATCACGGCGTATGGCGTGGACCGGGCCTTCCGGGTGGCGGTGGGCGAGGACAGCCCTGGCAAGCTGCGGCCGACAGACCCCGAGGAAGTCGGGCGGATCATCGACAAGTACTGCCGCGAGCGTCACCCCGATTCCGATCTCTGGCGGGCCGCCGACGATTTGGTCCGGCAACTCGGTGGCACGCGGCCCACCCCGACACCGCCGCCGGTGCGCGAGTATCGGTAGGCGCGTTCGCCCTGCCTGCGAAGTCTCTCGGCCGGCCGACGGGCTGAAGCCCGTCGGTTACACGCGACCAGGCTGGAGGCGGGCGCTGAGCCCGGCTGGGGATCGTGTAATGATGAATAGCGCGTGCGCCTGACGGCTTCGAGCGAGGTTCGTTCCCATGACTGACACTCGCCGGTTCGATCAGATTGCGGCCACCTGGGACGGCGACTCGGCTCGCGTCCGCCTGGCCAACGCCGTCGGCGAGGCGATCGCGCGACAGGTGGCGCTGAACCGGTCGATGGACGTGCTGGATTTCGGGTGCGGTACCGGCCTGCTGACACTGGCCCTGCAACCGCTCGTCGGTCGGGTGACCGGGGCCGACACGTCGCAGGCCATGCTCGACGTGCTCGCGGGAAAGCTGCGCGAACGCCACCTGGATTCCGCGACGACGCTGCTCCTCCGGCCGGACGACAGCTACGCGCTCTCCGGGACCTACGACCTGATCGTCAGCAGCATGGCCCTGCACCACGTCGCCGACCTCGCCTCGCTGTTCGCGCGCTTCCACGCGCACCTCCGGCCGCGCGGGCAAGTGGCGCTGGCCGATCTCGACCGGGAAGACGGCACGTTCCACCCGCCGGAGGTGACCGACGTCTTCCACCTGGGCTTCGACCGCGACGAGGTGAAGGCCCTGCTCGGCGCGGCCGGCTTCGACGACCTGGCGGATTGCACGGCGTTCGTCCACCCATCGGAACGGCCGCGACTACCCCGTGTTCCTCATCACGGGACGCGCACAGTAACACGCCGAACAACAAGGCTGCTCGCTTCCCCCCAAGGCGCTCGCCGGTGCCCAAGGCTCCCTCGGCAGCGAGGGCTTGACAAGAAACAACTACTGTGTATATTAGGTATATACAGTAGCAAAGGAGGCCGACTTGTTTGTCGTCCTGTCACCGGGTCACCCCGACCCCATGTACAAGCAGGTCGCCGACCAGATAAAGGACGCCATCGCCTCGGGCGACCTCGCACCCAACGACCGGCTTCCATCCGTCCGCGAACTGTCGGAGGCGCTCAAGGTAAGCGCCATCACCATCAAACGCGCGTACTTCGACCTGGAAACGGAGGGCTACATCATGACCCGGGCAGGATTGGGGTCGTTCGTGGCCCCGGTGGAACGCGACGCCATGCGTCGGCGGAAGCTCGACGAGCTCCGCGGCGAGATCACGCGCATCGTCAGGACCGCGGCCAAGTTCGGCATCACGGTCGACGACATCGTCGACGTCGCCCGCGCGGTGGAGGGGGACTGACATGGACACCGTCATCGATGCGGCGAACCTTGAGAAAAAGTACGAGGACTTCACGCTCGCGGATGTGTCGGTGTCCGTCCGCCGCGGCTCGATAGCCGGCATCTTCGGCCCGAATGGGGCGGGCAAGTCGACGCTGGTCAAGATGCTCGCGTACCAGACGCCGGTCGGCGGGGGCACGCTCCGCGTCCTCGGCAGGTCCATCGACGAGTCCGAGCAGGAGTTGAGGAACCGGATCGGCTACGTGCCGCAGGAGCCTGTCTTCTACCCCGACCGGACCGTCATCTGGCTGGCGCGCTTCGCGGCGCCCTGCTTTGCACGCTGGGACGGCGCGCGATTCTACAAGCTGCTCGACGAGTTCAAGGTGAACCCCTACAAGAAGGTGAAACACCTGTCCGGGGGCCAGAAGAAGCTGCTGGCCATCGCGTTCGCCTGGTCGCACGACGCCGAGCTTCTCGTCCTCGACGAGCCCACCGCCGGTCTCGACGTCGTCCACCGGCGGACGCTGCTCGACCGGCTGCGGACGTTCGTCGCGGATGGCGACCGGACGGTGGTCGTCGCCTCCCACATCACTGACGGTCTCGACGAGATTGCCGAGGACGTGTGGTTCCTCGATGAGGGACGCGTGGTGATGAGCGGAGAGAAGGACGAGCTGCGCTCGCGCTGGAAGGTCGTGCAGTTCAAGGACGGCTCGTTGCCGACGAGCGTCGAGTCCCGCCTGCTTCGCCTTCGGCGTCACCCCTTCGGCGTCAGCGGGATCACCAGCGACTACCGGACCATCGCCGACGCCCTGGCAACCCCGCTCGCGCGCGGCGATGCCAGGCTCGAGAACGCCAGCCTGGAAGACATCCTCCTCGCCGTGATCAAGGAGGCGTGAGATGAACCCGATCTTCCGCCGTTCGTCGTTCTACTACTGGACCTCGCTGGGAACCTACCTCGCGCTGATGGGCCGCTTCCTGGTGACGCGCGACTGGTCGGCCTTCGAGATCATCCCGCTGTTCATGCCCGTCTGGCTGGCCAGCGCCATGCTGGCCAGCGAGCACGACGAGTCGTACGCGTTCCTGCGGACGCTGGCCGTCACCGACCGGGCGATCGTGCGGACGAAGTTCGCGACGATCCTGATGTCGGCGACCGTGCAGTGGCTCATGATGGTCGGCGTCTCCCTGCTCCGGCGCCGAGACGCCGCGTCCGATCCGTCGACGGTGGTCTACCTGACGCTGATCGCGGCTGTCGCACTCCTCCTGGTGGCCTGGCTGCAGACCGGGATCTGGCGCCACGGGCTCTCGACGGTGAAGCTCCCGATCATCGGCTGCATTGCCGGCGGAGTCGTCTTGATCATCCTCCACATGGCCGCCCTGAAGCAGGTCGACTGGTGGCCGGCGATGAGCCGGCTGGGGGCCGTGCGGTGGCTCGGGCGCGCCCCATGGCTATCGAGCGCCGTGTGATCGCGGCGGCTCTGGCGCTCTTCCAACGAATGATGAACAGCGCCGTCCGGGTGAAGGCCTCGAGCGAGGCTCACCTGTGAAATGAAGGCGCCCGCGTTCACTTCAGCTTGGTGGCGACAACACCAGTTCCGGCCGCCCAGACCACGCCGGCGTTCGAGTACATCGCCCGTTCGACCACAATCTGGGCGGTACCCTGGACCGTCGACAGGCTTTCGACAAGCGCTCCGAACTTCTTCCCGGTCAGCTGGGTGCCGAATGGGCTGTCGGCCCCCATGGGCGAGTTGGCCATGTGGAACGTGGTGCGGCTGTTCGCCGGCACCGCCCGCACGACGGACGGGGTCGAGCCGTCTTCGCCCAACGCGGTGACGGACACCAACCCTGGGAATGGCGACGTGTTGGCCACCAGCACATACGTGTCCGTGCTGCGAGCGCCGCCCTGCTCCCCGTCCGCGACGGCCCACGTGATGCCGGTCTCGGTGGTCCCGGCGGCGCCGGTCGCCTCGATCCACGGCCCGCCGCGCTCGGCCGCCCACCACATGGCCCGCTCGACGATGGTCGGCACCGTGGTCTGGATCCTGGCGGACAACGAGACTCCCGCGAGCGTGAACGTCGGGTCCACGCTGTCGTGTTCGCCGTTCACCCAGACGGTCTGCCGGCTCCCGGCCTCAACTGGGGAGGTCTTCACCATCGTGCGGCCATCCGTCAGCATGTAGGTAATGGTCGCTGACCCGGATGTATCCCCCGGGTTGGCGAGCAGGATGTACATGTCGAACGTCCCGACCGTCGCCCCCTCGGCCAAGAACCACTCCGTCGCCGGGGCGGTCACGCCGGCACTCGCGTGGCCCGCGTTGAACATCACCCCGCCGCTGTCCTGGTACATCGCCCGCTCGACGATGATGGGCCGGTCGGTGGTCTCCGACGTCACGATCGCCGACACGTCTCCCCACGCCAGGCGCGCGTCCTGTTCGTTCACGTAGATGGTCTTGCGCGAGTTCCCGGGGATGTCGCGGTAGTCGATGTCAATCGGCTCTGCTGGCGCCCGCCGGAGGTAGCGGACGCGCACGTCAATCGGATCGGTGTTCGGGTTCTCGATCAGGTAGTAGAGCTGGAAGCCGTTCTGCGTGGCCCCTTCGGCCAGGTACCACGTCTGCGCCGGCTCTTTGATTGACGTCTCCGCGTGGCTGCCGTAGCCGTTCGTGTCCCAGGTCATGGTGCGGTCCGCGACGATTTCGACGTTCGACTCGACGACGGTGGAGAACCCCGGCGCGGCGGACATCCCGGGCACGCTCTTGACGTCCACGGTCCGCCGGCTCATCGGGGGGACCACCTCGGTGTGGACGATGGTCTGCAAATCAGAACGGAGGAACCTCAGCGTCACCTCCGCCGACGTCGAACCGGGGTTGGCGAGCGCGAAGTAGCAGTCGAAGAGCCAGCCGGTTGCGCCCTCCGCGAAGTAGCGGCGGAACAGCGCGACCGTGAGGAGGAAATCCTTCTCCGACCACCCGCCGTCGGCGCCCGTCACCCGGACGCGGAAGGAGAACGTGCCCGCGTGTGCCGGCGTGCCCTCGAGCACGCCCGCTGGCGACAGCGAGAGACCGGGCGACACCGATCCATTGACGTGGGCCCAGGTATACGGGGGCGCGCCACCAGTCGCGGTGAGCGGGAAACTGTAGGCGGCGCCCACCTGGGCGGACGGGAGCCCAAGTGTCGTGATGGTGGGCGGAGCTGGCATCGGCGTCGTGAAGCTCCACCACGTTTGCAGGTTGGCTTCCACCGACCCCATGCCGTTCGAAGCACGAACCTGCCAGTAATACGTGGTTCCAGGGGCCAGACCGCTTACCGTCGCACTGGTCGCGTTCCCGGCCCACACCCAGTTCCTGTTGCAGGCGCCGTCGTCCAACGTGTCGTAGCAGAACGTGTAGGTGTCCGCGCCGGCGCTAGCCTGCCAGGTCAGCGACAGAGTCGCAGTCGATACTTGCGCGCCGTTCGCCGGACTGCTCTTCCCAAACGCCGCAGGCGGCACCATCGGCGTGGTGAAGCTCCAGAATGCTGCGGCACTGTCGTCTGCCGGGGTGGACCCCGCCGCGTTCGTCGCCCGAACCTGCCAATAGTAGGTGGTGGAGGGGCTCAGGGCCACCGTCGCGCTCGTGGTGTTTCCCGCCGACACCCAGCTGCCGTCGCACGCGCCGTTGTTCACGGTGTCGTAACAGTATTCGTAGCCGGTGGCCGCCCGGCTCGCCTGCCACGTGAGCGCCACGGTCGTCTGCTGGGCAAACACACCGTTCTGGGGACTGAGCTTGCCGAAAGGCCCCGGCGGCGTCAGCTGGGTCGTGAACGTCCAGTACGTTGAGCTGCCGCCGTTGGCGTAGGTGGTTCCGACGGCATTGCGCGCGCGCACGTGCCAATAGTGCGCCGTCTGGCCCTCGAGCGCGAAGAGCGTGGCGGTCATGCTGCTCCAGGCTGGCAGCCACGTGCCGTCGCATGCGCCGTTGTCCACCGTGTCGTAGCAGGTCACTCGTAGCCGGTCGCACCGGCGCTCACCGCCCAACGGAGCGGAAGCAGCGTCGGCTGCCCCTCCGCACCGTCCGCCGGACTGGTCCGTGCGAAGGCGCCAGGCAATCCGTCAGGGGACCCACCAGTCGCGGCCTCGTCTGCGCCCATGTCCGCCGCTGCAAGGCCGTCGGCATTGCCATCGAGGACGCGAGCGTGGTCGTCGATGTCCGTGGCGGTCTGGCCGGGCGCGCTGTTGTCACCGGCATCGATGGCCGGGGAACCCGGCAACAGGTGGACGTCGCCCGTCGCCGGGTCGGCAAAGCGCGGGTTCGCGGAGATGTTGCCGCCAGTTCCCGTCCGGTCGGTGCAGGTTCCACCGTAGCTCGAGCCCGACGCGCTGAAGACGTTGTTCGACCAGAACACGGGCACGCTTGCGTCGAAATCACCGCAATGGATGGCCGTCTGCCCTGCCGCCGCCGTGACGATGTTGTTGTACAGCGTCGCAGAACCGTCGAAGCCATCCGCGAAGATGCCGGAGCCCAGGGCGCTGTCGTTCTCGGCAATCGTGTTGTTCACCAGCACCGGGCCACGGGGGCCCAGCGGAACGGTCCAGTAGATGCCGCCGCCGGCTCCGGTCGCGTGGTTGCGCACGATCACGTTGCCGGTGATGTTCGCGTCCGATTGGTTGGCGAGCGAGAATCCCGCCTCCCCAGGTGGCACTGTTCCCGGAGACGATGTTGAGCTCGATCGTCGGGGCGCCTGCTGCAAAGAGCGCGATACCGCCGCCGTCCGCCGCCGCGACGTTGTTCATGATGCGGTTTCGGCGGACCACCGCCATCGAGCTTCCCCCGATGTAGATTCCTCCACCCAGCCCCCCGGTGCAGCCCACCATGTCATTACCGGCGACCGTGTTCTCTTCGATGAGAGGCGACCCGAAGGAGCTCTCGATCCCGGCTCCGCCCGAGCACGCCCGGTTGCCGACGATGACGTTTTGACGGACAACCGGCGATGCAGACGCGATCCTGACGCCCCCGCCCCGACCGTAGGTGTAGCCGTTCCTGATGGTGAATCCCTCGAGCATGGAACTGGCCGTCTCACCCGAGGAAAACGTCACCACGGAGTTCGTCCCGTTCCCGTCGAGGATCGTCGCGCCAGGCCCGGCGGCGCTCCGGACGATGATCCCCTTGCCGCCGAAGTTGATGTTCTCGCGGTAGGTCCCGGGACAGACGAGGACGGTGTCACCGCTGCCGGCCGCGGCAATCGCGGCAGACACGGTCGTAAAAGCGGGCGTTGACGCGTCGCAACTGACCGCGGTCCCCTGGCCGTCGTCATCGACGACGCGGACCACTTGCGCGGTCACCGGGGAGGCCGATGCCATCAGGAACGCCAGCACGAACTGGAGGGGGCGGTTCACGATGAGACCTCCGGAATGAGTGCCACGCGAACGAGAAGGACGGGTCCATCGGTAGCGATACGAGCGACGAGGAGCCGGTGGGAATCTGAAGGAATGGAGGCCGCAGGTTACAGCGACCGGACGCCAGGGAGAGGCAATTGGAGGCGAACGACACGTGGATCTCCCAGCTGGCGATTGGGGGAGGAGCCAGGCCCGCGGCGGACCGGCGAATGATAGCACCGGCCGACCGGTCGGATCCACGCCGGGCGCACGGGTGCGTTTCCGTCGGCAGGGTCGACGGCCGGATGCGCCTGGGGACCGACGCTGGCCGCATCCGGCCGTGGCTCCGTGTGTCGCCCCTCTCGTGCGCGGGCCGGTCGTCAAACAGGATGGGTCTCCCGCGGACGACGTTGCGGCGGGCTCGGCGATGGATGCCGGAAGGACGGCCCGCTCGTCCGGTCCCGTGTTCGGCCCGCACGGGCCACTCTCGGCTCCGGCCGACATCTTCCAGGTCGGTCCGCGATCGTTCGACGGGCGCTCGCGGTCGTGCCGGTAAACGTCGGGAAGGCGGGCGTTATCGCCCGGCCTCGCGCTGCTCCACCAATTGAAGCGTCCGCGCATCCTGCTGGCCGTCGAAGTACTTGCCGAGAACCCTGTCGAACACGGAGTCGCGAGGCGCGACGAGGTCGAACAACGTCATCGACGACTTCAGCTTCCTGTCATCCGGGGAGCCGAAGATGTCGGCCGCAGACGGCCGCTCCAGGCGCATGAGCGCCTCGCAGCATTCGAGGAGACGGGCGCCGAGCACCGGATGCGCCAGGTAGGCGCGGGCCTCCTCCAGGCTCCCGATCGCGAAGTACTGCGACGTTTCGCTCGTCCCCAGCCCTTCGACCTGCGGGAAGATGAACCACATCCAGTGGCTCTCCTTCGCGCCCCGGCGCAATTCCCTCAAGGCGGTTGCGTAGCTGTCCTTCTGCGCGACCTCGAAGCGTTCGAGGTCGAAGGGGTCGTCGGCTGCGTCGTCAGGCTGCTGCACGAGCGCTCTCACCGCACGTCGGCGGGCGGCGCCGGCCGCGGGAGCGCCACCGGCACGTGGCGGGGGACGATGACCTGCCCGCCGCGAACCAGCAGGCGTCCGTCCTTCACCACGACGTCCACCTTCTGCAGGTCGTCGAGGTTTTCGTCGGGCCGGCCGTCCACGACCAGCACGTCGGCCAGCTTGCCCGCCTCCAGGCTCCCGAGCTTGTCGTCCATGTCGAGGAGCTTGGCGTTGGTGATCGTCGCGGCCTTCAATGCATCCGGGATCGAGTAGCCGCCTTTCACGAACCACTTCAACTCCGCGATGTACATGTTCGGAATCGTCCGGTGGGCGCCGCCGATCGTGTCCGTCCCCACGCCCATGACCACCCCGGCCGCGCGCATCTTCTTGAAGATGTCGAAGTTGCCCTGGGGGCTCATCGAGAACCGCCGCGACGTCGACCCGTAGTACCCGCCCGACTGGTCGAAGACGTTCTGGTACACCTGCAGCGTCGGGATTGCCCCGGTCTTGCGCTTCGCCATCAGCGCGATCGTCTCGTCGGTGCGCGGCAGCGGGTGTTCGATGGTGTCCACCCCTGCCTGCACGGCCATCGCCGTGTAGATGGTCTCGCAGTCACAGGCCACCTTGAGCCCGAGCAGGTGCGCCTCGTCCACCGCGGCCGCCACCTCCTCTGCCGAGAAGTGGCTCGCGATCTTGATGACGCTCGCGCCCTCCTTGAAGGTCTTGCGGACCGCCGCCCGCCACGCGTCGGCACCGTCCGCCTCCCACGCGAACTCGGGCCCGTGGTTGGGCGTGACCGGACGCTCGGTCGCGTGACCGCCGGTGCCGGTGATGATGTGGCCGCCGGTGAAGACGCGCGGCGCGGGAATCGCGTTGGCCGCACTCCAGTCGGCCAGGAGATACGGCGCCTTGCTCACGCCGTTCATGTCGCGAACCGACGTGAAGCCCGACTCCAGGTAGTAGCGCAGGTTGCGTTCGCCGCGCAGCACGCCCGACCCTTCACTCGCCTGCTCGTCGATCGGCGTGTCGGGGTCGGGATAGGTCAGGTGGACGTGCATGTCGATGAGGCCGGGCATCACCGTCTTGCCCGTGACGTCCATCACCTGGGCATCCGCCGACCACGTCTCGACGCCAGCCGGCAGGACGGCCTTGATGGTATTGCCTTCGATGACGACCGACGCCGCCCGCGCGCCGCTGCTGACCGCATCGAAGACGCGCCCGCCCCGCAGCACGATGACCGCCCGGGGCCCGGTGGCCGGCTTGCGCGGGATGCGGCGTGGATCGTCCGTGGTGCGCTCGGTGGGCGCGAGGACGCCGCGACGGTCCTGCGGCTCCGCCCGGGTTCCGGGGACCGCGGGCCCCATGAAGCACGGCCATCCCCACCACCGACCGGGCCGAGCCACCCGGCCATCAAGCTGCCGGACGGCCGCTTCGGACCCGCCGTCCCAGCGCGATCAATCGGCCATCTCGAGGCTGACATGTCGTCATGCTCCTTTCTGTGCTCTCTGTCGCGGTCCGACGTCCTAGTACCCTCGCGGCTGGCCGTCGTGGCGAGTGTCGGCCACGCCAACCCACGATTCGCCGCGCCGGACGATCATGTAGAGGCGCGCGTATTCCGGCGACGGCGGCACCGGCTCGTATCCCATCGCGCGGATGTCACGCAGCAGCTCGGGGGGGAACCCGTGCTCGAGTTGGACGCCGACACCCTGCGCCGACGGGAAGATCCTCGGCATCTTGACGGCGTCGAGTGGGTCCATCCCGTAGTCCAGCGTGTAGACCATCACCTGCACGATCTCGGTCGGGATCCGGCCGCCGCCGGGGGCGCCGACGACCATCTGCACGTTGCCGCCCTGGAGCACGATGGTCGGCGCGATCGTCGTCGTCCTGATTCGCCAGCGGCTCGTCGAGGGCGCGTGATGTTCTCGTCGGTGAAGCGGAAACCGGAGTCGTTCAGGAAATATCCCGCCGACGAAGCCGCCGCTTCCCCAGACGCTGCTGTTCGTCTGCGTGAGGGCCACGGCATTGCCGTCCTTGTCGACGACCGACAAGTGCGTCGTCTCTCCGCCCTTTTCGTCCAGGCGCTCGCCGACGACGTCGGGCGTGCGGCGGTGAGCGCAGGACAGGCGACGCCGGAATCTCCGGCGCCGCACCATAGGGGTCGTAGAGACGGCACTCGCCTGGCGCCGGCGCACGGTCGAACCGCTCGGCGTTGGCGGGCTCGATGGTCCTGCTGGCGCCCTCCGGCTTCCGACGAGCGCACCGGCGCTCGGCGGCGAAGCCCGCGGACGAGATCCCGTTGGCCGGAACCGGGACCCAGTTCGGGTCGGCGTTCCCTCGCGCATCGGCCTGCCCCACGCGCAGCGCCGAGGCGAGCACGTCGAACGCCTCGGCCGAACGGTTGGGCAGCCCGAGGGCCTTGAGGTCGAACGGCTCCAGCAGTTCGAGCGTATGCAGCACCTGGAGTCCGTTCTCCGGCGGGGCGGCCGACAGGACTGCGCGCCGCGGTAATCGGTGCAGAGCGGTCGCTTCCACTGCGGCTGGTAGCCGGCCAGGTCGGCGAGCGTCGCCGGATGTCCCCCGGCGTTCAGCGTGGCTGATCAGCGCACGGGCGTTGACGCCCTCGTAGAATCCGCGCCCGGCCCTCGCGGGCAATCCGGCGCAGCGACTCCGCCAGTTCCGGATTCCTCACCGTGGAGCCGGGGCCGAGAGGCTTGCCTTCCGGAAAGTAGAGCGCATAGGCCCCTGGGAAACGGCTTCATCTTGTCGGCGCCGCTGGCGATGAACCCGGCGAGAACCTGGCCCACCGGGAACCCCTCCTCGGCCAACCGGATGGCCGGGGCGAGACTCGCTCGCGCGGCAGCTTCCCGAACTTCTCGTGAAGCGCGAGCAACCCCGCCACACCGCCGGGAATCCCGACCACGCGAAGGTCGCCCGGACGTCGGCCGCCCTGGCGAGCCCGCCTGCTCCTGGCGCCGGCGGTTGGGCCTCGGCCCTGTCGGCCTGGGGCGCTGCCTGCCCGGCGGGGCTCGCAGGCGCGTCCCGCGCAGGCGGGCGCCGGGTGCGGTGTGGCCCTTCCACGAGTCGGCCGGTTGTGCCGCGTAGAAATCGAGGTACGCCGGCCTTCCGTCCTGCTTCATCCACACGACGGCGGCGCCGCTGCTGCCCAGCCCCGACATCTGCGGTTCCACGACGCCGATGGCAAACGCCGTCGCGACAGCCGCGTCCACCGCATTCCCGCCGGCGCGCAGGATCTCCAGCCCGGCGTCGCTGGCAAGGCCGTTCGCGGAGGTCACGACGCCGTTCCTCGCCTCGACTCGTTTCTGTTGATCGCCGGGCGGCGTGTTGAACACGGACGGCTGCCCGGCCGTGCGTTGGGCGCTGAGAGTGACAATTGTCGCGGCACCGACCGCGGCGACTGCAGCCAGCCGAAGAAGGGACCACGTCCGACCAGTTCCTTGCATGTACCACCTCATACACACTCCCAGGCCTGGACGCCGAACGCGCGAGAGGCCCGCCCGGCCGCTGGTCGGCCGGGCGAGCGTCCCGCGGCCCTGCAACTCGTCTGCGTTGACCATCCCGCCTTCAACGCGAGCGCGGCCAGGGCTCAGAAGGTGTAGATTACGCCGATCTTCGCCACGAACGGCGGCACGATGCTGGTGATCTTGTTGAAGTTCGCGCCGGACCTCGCGGTCACCCCGAGTTCGACGTTCGTGTTCGTCACGTTGAAGAGGTCGAGCTGGAAACCCGCCGTGCCCGGACCGATCTTCTGCCTCTTCTCGAACCGGAGGTTGAGGATGTTCTGGGTCGGCAGACGGCGGGCGGCCGGGTCCTCCATCAGCAGGATGACCTCGGACAGCCGTGCCAGGCCCAGGGTGAACCGCGCCTCGCGGGCCCACACGGCGCCGCTCTGGCTCGTGAACATCGCGGCCGCCTGGATCCTCCAGGGCAGCTCGTAGCTGCCCGACAGCTTGAAGCCCCACTCCCAGTATTTCGATTTCGGATAGTAGTTCGCGGCGTTGGGATCCTGCGGGATGCCGTTCCGCCACATGTCGGTGTGCGTGGCGAGGAAGGACGTCACCAGCTGCCACCGGTTCGACAGGCGCTTCTGCGCGGCCACTTCGACGTTGTGGTAGCTGTTGTCGTAGCCGTCGGTGTTGAGGTCCTTGTTCTGGACGAACGCGGAGCCGGCGTAGGCCGCCGTGTAGTCGTAATAGGTGACCGCCCCGCCGTCGTCCGCCGTGCCGAGCGTTCCGTCCGGTCCGGGGTCCTTGTTCGGGATCGCGATGCGAGTAGGCCTCGTAGGGGCGGAGGACGTTGACGTTCTGGTACCGGTCGACCTCCCGCCGGTAGACGTAGCTCGACCCGGCGCGGAGAAGTTCGGCGCAATCTGGCGTTCGACCGATGCCGTCACTTCGTGGGTCTTCGGCTGCTTCAGGTCAGGGTTGATGACCGACGACGAAGCCCCCGTCGACGATGACGAACGTCGCCGAACTCACCGTCGTTGTAGTCGAGGTTCTTGTTCAGGTCGTGCCACCGGTAGGTCGTCGTGCTGGCGGCGTTCCGGTTGTAGGTGTCGCCGTAGGTTGCCTGCGTCGCGAAGTTGTACCAGCCGTAGGTGGCCTTGACGACGGTGCGGTTGACCTTGTCCGAGGGGCAGGGACAGCCCCACGCGGGGTGCCCAGTTGTTCCAGGTGAACACGTCGGTGGCCGGGAAGGTCCCGGCCGGGTAGAAGCGCCCGGCTGGCTTGGACTGCTGCGGGCAGGTAGACGTGATACCGCTCGTAGCGGACGCCGATGTTGAGCGTCGCACGGTCTGCAGAAGCGCCACGCGTCCCGGAAGAACATCGACTGCGTCGACATCTTGTTGAGCGTGTAATACGGATAGTTGTAGACGACGACCTGGTACGGCACGCCGTTCTGGAACCGGAGCTGGTAGTCGGCGCCGTTCGAGCGCGCGTCGGCGTCGTACGTGCGGTCCTCGTCGGTGATCTCCATGCCGGCCTTCAGGTCGTGGCTGCCGCCCCAGGCGCTCGGAATGTAGTGAGACACGCTGGCGTTGTACTGCCAGCGGCCGCGCCCGCCCACGTAGGGCGAGGTGTTGAACCGCCCCCAGTAGCGCAGCGTCACGGTGTCGTAGGCCGCGGGGTCCTCGGTGTAGTTGAGCGCGTCGGTCACGTACTGCCATCGGCCGACGAATGCGTTGACGAACGTCTTGTCGGACACCATCCACGACCACTCGCCCTTGCCGGCGAGCGGCTTGAAGATCTGGTGCCAGGTCGCCTCCTTGTAGCGATACGCATCCGCGTTGCGCTCCGGATAGTCCTTCTTCTGCGCCTGCACGAAACCGGTGAACCGGTGCTTGGGATTCACCTGGCCGGTCAGCTTGGCGGTGAGATTGGTGAGGAGGACGTTGTACTCGCCCGGAACGCCCGGCGCGACGTAGTAGCCGAGCACGCCCTGGCGGACCCGCTGGTTCCGGTACGACCCGTAGAACCACAGGCGGCGCTTGAACACCGGCCCGCCCAGGTCGACGTTGCTGTCGTGGTAGGCAATCAGCGGGTTGCCGTCGGTGACGCCCGCGCGCCCGAAGCTCGTCGGTGACGTTGTTCGCCTGGAGGCTCGGCGTCTCCCACGAGTAGAGGGCCGAGCCGTGAAACTGGTCTCCGCCCGACTTCAGGATGCCCAGGAACTGGGTGCCCGGGACCGGCATCTCGGCGTCGTTGCCCATTGCCTTGATCTGGACTTCCTGGAACGCGCCGTAGTCGTAGTAGAACCCGGCCCCGGTGGCATCCTCACGCGTATCGACGCCGTCGATCGACGGCTTGTTTCCGCCGGTGGACGTGCCGTAGTTCGCGTAGTTCTGCTGGGTCCCGGCTGCCGTCCCGCCGACGTCGGCGCCCGTGACGCGGATGCCCAGGCGCCAGGTTCATCATCTGCCACATGCTCCGCGACGTCGGCAGCGCTCTCGAGCGCTTCTTTCCCGAGGTTCGTGCTGACTGCGGTCGTCCGAATGTCGACGACCGGCGACTCGGTCGTCACGGTGACCGACTCCGTCGAGCGCCCCCGACCGACATCCGCTCGTTCAGGGTCGCGATGAACCCGGTGTCGAGCCGCGGCGTCGCGCTTGATGGTGGCAAAGCCGGCCAACTCGAAGGTGACCTGGTAGTTCCCCGCGGGCAGCGCGGCGAACCGGTAGCGGCCCTCTGCGTCGGTGACCGTGGTACGGGCACCGCCCTGGAGCGCCGGGCTGGCGACCGTCACGGTCACGCCCGGCATCACGCCGCCGCTCTCGTCCGAGACCTTGCCTTCGATTCCCGACCGGTCTGTCGTCTGCGCGACCCCGGCGCACGGCGTGAGGCACGCCATCAATACGGAACAGAGGATGACCCATCGAACGTCAAGAAACCGGCTCATGGCACCTCCACAATTACCCGCCCCGCTGGCACGTCAAGACTCGGCGCGCAATCGCGTGGAATCTAGGCGCCCAGGTGGGGTGCCGCAAGCGACAAAGCGCGGTTGCGACGTTTGCCGTTCAATTTCGTCGTTTGTCGTGCTTTGTCGTCCCTCGAGACGGGGCCCGAGTCGGACGGCCGGCAGCCCCTTCGGTGGACGGGCGGTGGGCGGTTGGGAGTAGAATCGACCGCCAGAAATGTCAGATGGATCCTCGACACACCGGAGGCGACGAGCCGGCGCTGCCAACCGGCCGGGAGGCCGACGGCGGTCGCCTGCTGGGTTGGAAGGCGATCGCCGCCTACCTTGGCCGCGACATTCGTACCGTCCAGCGCTGGGAAACGAGCGAGCAACTGCCCATCCACCGTCTCGGGCACCAGCGGCAGGGGTCTGCCTACGCCTTCAAGTCCGAACTCGACGCCTGGCAGACGAAGCGATCGATCGACCCGGTCGCGGTCCCCGAGGTGAAACAGGAGGGTTCCCCTCCTGGCCGCAAGCGCCTCGTCGTCGTCGCGGCCATTCTGACCACGCTGGTCGTGGTCGTTGCGGCGAATGATCTGGATGACGTCGGCTCGCAAGGCCGCGGTTGGCACCCCGGGCGAGGACACCCAAAACGCGCAGGCCTACGCCGCGTTCGCCGAAGGGAAGGCGCTCTACGCGGCCCGCCAGTACCGCGAGGCCGTTGTCGTCCTGGAGCGGGCGGTCGCACGCGACGCCAAATACGGCTCGGCGTGGGCGCTGCTGGCGAAGGCGCACGCCAGGCTCTCCCAGCCGGTCTGGGCGGGTGGGGCCACCGCCTCTGCCCGCGCGGCGGAGTCGGCGCGGCACGCGGCCACGTTCGCCCCCAAGAGCGCCGACACGCACATTGCGCTCGCCCTTTCCGCCCGCTCGCGGGGCGACGTGCCGACGTGGCGCGGCGAAGCGCAGCAGGCCATCGATCTCGATCCCCACGCCGCCGAAGCATACGCCTTGCTCGGCGACTCCTACTCCGCAGTGGTCTACGCCTGCAATCGCGACCAGGACCCGGAGCGCGCCGAGGCCTACTATCGGAAGGCCCTCGAACTCGCCCCCGACCTGACGACGGCGATCAGCAACCGCGCAGGAAATCTCCGGAGAATGGGGCGCTACACCGAGTGCATCGAACTCCTCGACAGGGCGGTCCGCACGTTTCGGGACGAACCGCCGCTGCGGGCGACGCGCGGGGCCTGTCGCCTGATGCAGGGCAACCTGGAAGCCGCGGCGTCGGACATCGAGTACCTCCGCGGGAATCCGAAGATGGCGCCGGCCGGGGCGCTGCTGTACCTCGGGTTCCTCGACCTCAAGAGAGGAGACACTGAGAAGGGCGTCGCCGAACTCGAGGAGGCCGTCCGAACCAGCCCGAATTCGAGGTCGGACCTCCACGTTGCCGAGATCTACGCGGCCGTCGGCGACATCGGGCGCGCGACCGCGCACATGAAGAAGGCGTTCACCGCCGACCCCGGCTGCGCCGGCATGGTTGACACCTCGCTGGCCTTTCGCAGCGTGCGGAACGCGCCGGAGGTGCGGACGCTCCTCGAGTCCTACGGGATTCGGTAGCGCCCCCGGGCCGTTGTGTATGCTCGGCCTCGTGTCGAAACCATCGGGCCGGCCCCCCAGGCGTTCCACGGCGCTCGCGATCGTCGTGATCCTGGCGACCGGCCTTGCCGCGTACTCGAACAGCCTCGCCGGCGCGCTCGTCCTCGACGACTGGGCGGGCCTCGTCGCGAATCCCTTCATCACGTCGCTCCGGACGGCGCTGTCCGCGCCGCCGGATTCGACGCTGGCCGGCCGGCCGGTGGTCAGCCTGACGTTCGCCGCCAACCTCGTTGCGGCCGGCGGGCAGCCGGGCGCCGCGTTCGTCCGCGGCGCGCACGCGGTCAACCTGGCGATCCACCTGGCGGCCGCGTTGGCCCTGTTCGGCGTCCTCCGGAGAACCCTGGCGAGCCCTCCCCTCGCGGCCCGCTTCGGTGCCTTCGCCTCGCCTCTTTCGACGGTCTGCTCCGTGCTGTGGGTCGCGCACCCGTTGACGACGTCGGCGGTGACCTACGTCATTCAGCGCGCCGAGTCGCTGATGGGGCTGATGTACCTGCTGACGCTCTACTGCGCCATTCGCGCGTGGACGACCCACCCCCGCGCGCGGGCCGCCTGGTCGGCGCTCTCCGTGGCCTGCTGCGCGGCGGGCATGGGCTCCAAGGAAGTGATGGTCTCGGCGCCGCTCATCGTCGGCTTCCACGATGCCCTGTTCTCGAGCGTCGCTGTTCGATCGACGACCTGGCGGCAGTTGATGCGCGCGCTGTGGCGCGCGCGCTGGCCTCTCTACGCGGGACTGGCCGCCACGTGGCTGATCCTTGCCGCACTGGTGGCCGCAAGTCCCAGGCCGCGCTCGGCAGGTGTCGGCCTGGATGGCTGGTCGTCTTGGCTGTACCTGCAGACCCAGGCCGCCGTGATTGTCCACTACCTGTGGCTGGTGGCGTGGCCGAGAAGCCTCTCGCTGGACTACCCGGTGCGGGCCGCCGCGTCGCTGGCCGAGGTCCTTCCCCAGATGCTGTTCCTGTCGGCGCTGGCCGGGGCCACCGCCTGGGGCGTCGCCCGGCGCAGCCCCTGGTCGTTCGCCGGCGCATGGGTGTTCCTTGTTCTCGCGCCGTCATCGAGCGTGCTGCCAATCGTGACGGAGGTGGCGGCCGAACACCGGATGTACCTGCCACTCTCCGGGATCCTGAGCCTGGCCGTGGCGCTCTCGTTCGCGGCCATCGACCGGCTGTCCGGGCCTGGTGGCGTGGCCGCTCGCAGGACGGCAGCCGCCCTGTCGATCGCGCTGGCGCTGCTCCTGTCCGGCTCGTGCGTCGTCCTCACTCGCCAGCGCAACGCAGATTTCCGGAGCGAGGAGACGCTGTGGGCCGCCACCGTTCGTCTCCAACCCCGCAACCCGCGGGCGCTGAACAACCTCGGGGCTGCCCTGTTGCGCCAGGGTCGATTCGCGGAGGCGGAGGCGTCACTGCGGTCGTCGGTCGCCCTGCGCCCGGACGATGCGGAATCGTTGTCGAACCTGGGCGCGGCATTGTCCGGGCAGGGACGCCTGGCGGACGGCATCGGGTTCCTGCAGCGAGCGCTGGCTCTCTCTCCCGATTTCGGAGAAGCCCGCTTCAACCTGGGGGAGGCGCTGCGTGAATCCGGCCGGACCGCGGAGGCGCTGGCAGCCTATCGCCAGGTGTTGCGGCAGGCCCCGGACAGCGTCAGGACGATGAAGCGCGTGGTGGCGCTCCTCGCATCGGATCCGCACGACGACGTGAGGGATGGACGGCTCGCGGTCTCGGTGGCGGAGCGGGTGCTCGTGGCCACCAATGGTGGTGATGTGGACGCGTTCGACCTGCTTGCGGCGGCGTATGCGGAAGCCGGCCGGTTCGAGGAAGCGGTACGCGCCGGCCAGATTGCCGCGGGGCAGGCCCGCCTGGCGGGGAGAAACGGCCAGGCGGCGCAGATCGAAGAGCGGGTGACGCTCTATCGCTCCGGCCGCCCGTATCGAAGCGCCGTTCGTTGAAAACGCTGCCGGGCCGGCGTGGCAAAGCACGCAGGCCGGCCCGACGCTACTGCTTGCCGGCGTTGCTCATCACGGCTTCCATCACCCGATCGAGGTTGAAGGAGCCCGGCTTCTGGCGCGGCGGGAACTCCTTGAAGCTCTGGAGCCACCGGCCCACGTAGTCCCCCGCCGGCGCGATCGCGAACATGTGCTCCAGGTACCAGCGCTGGTAGCCCATGCCGATGTCGTGCGCGAGCTCGAACGGGTCCATGCGCAGGTTGGTGACCATCGGCGCGCGCAGCTGCTCGAACGGCTCCTGCCACACGTGCATGCCGTGCGCGTTCTGCTTGAGGAAGGTGATCTTCCAGTCGTCGAAGCGCAGGGCCGCCACGCTGCCGTCGTCCGTCCAGTAGATGAACTCCTTGCGGGGCCACGCCGCCTGCCCCTTGAGCGCCGGCAGCAGGTTGTAGCCATCGAGGTGGACCTTGTAGGTCGTCCCGCCGATCGCCCGGCCCTTCAGCAGGTCTTCCTTGACGGTCGTGTCCCCGGCCGCCGCCAGCAGCGTCGTGAGCATGTCCTCGTGCGCGCCGATGTCGTTGATGATCGTCCCCGGCTTCACGACGCCGGGCCACCGGATCATCGCCGGCACGCGGTAGCCGCCTTCCCACTGCGTGTTCTTCTCGCCGCGGAACATCGTCGTACCGCCGTCCGGCCACGTGAAGGCCTCCGCGCCGTTGTCCGTGGAGTACATCACGATGGTGTTCTCGTCGAGGCCCAGTTCCTTCAGCTTCGCGAGCACCTGGCCGACCATCGCGTCGTGCTCCACCATGCCGTCGGCGTAGATGCCCAGGCCGGTCTTGCCTTCCGACGCCGCCTTCAGGTGCGTGAAGATGTGCATGCGCGTTGAATTCCACCAGAGGAAGAACGGCTTGTCCGCCTTCTTCGCCCGCACCATGAAGTCGAGCGCCTTCTCGGTGACCTCCTCGTCGATCGTCTCCATGCGCTTCTTCGTGAGCGGGCCCGTGTCGGTGATCTTGCCGTTGGCGAAGCTGTGGATGACGCCGCGCGGCCCGAACTTCTGCTTGATCACCGGGTACTTCGCGTAGTCGGGATTCTCAGGCTCCTCCTCGGCGTTCAGGTGATACAGGTTGCCGAAGAACTCGTCGAACCCGTGCTCGGTCGGCAGCATCTCGTCGCGATCGCCCAGGTGGTTCTTGCCGAACTGCCCGGTCATGTAGCCCTGCGCCCTGAGCAGCGTGGCGACCGTCGGGTCTTCCTTCCTCATGCCCTCGGGTGCGCCCGGCAGGCCGACCTTCGTCAGGCCCGTTCGAATCGGCGACTGCCCCGTCACGAACGCCGCGCGGCCGGCCGTGCAGCTCTGCTGACCGTACCAGTCGGTGAAGAGCGCGCCGTTCCTGGCGATGCTGTCGATGTTCGGCGTCTTGTAGCCCATCATGCCCAGGTTGTAGGCGCTGATGTTGAACTGGCCGATGTCGTCACCCCAGATGACCAGGATGTTCGGCTTCTTCGCGCCTTGCGTCGCCTGCGCCGCGTGGCCTGCGCCCAGGCGCCGTGTGCCGTAGCCATCGCGCGCCAGGAGCGCGAGGCCCGCGACGGCGGAGTGTCTGCGTTTCATCGGTATTGCCTTTCTGAGGTGAAGAGCGCTTACAGTGCGGCCAACTGGGGATTGCGGACGAGGTGTCGTGTCTCCGGCGCCGGGTATCCGGCCTCGGCGCCGACCTCGGCGATCGCCTTGTTCGTGTCGAAGTAGACCTGCCAGTAGTGGTCGTTGTGGCAGAAGGGGCGGACGGCGATCACGGTGCCCATCGGGTTGAAGGTCAGGATCTCGATGCTCGGCGCCGGGTCCGTCGCGACGTTCGGGATGGTCTTCACGCGGTCGCGCAGCCGCCGCATGGCGTCGGATGGCGCCACGCCGTGGGCGATTTGCGCCGTCAGCTCCACGCGGCGAAACGGGTTGGTGGTGAAGTTCTGGATCGTGTCCGAGAACAGCTTCCCGTTGCCGACGAAGGTGCGCACGTTGTCCGGCGTGTCGATGGCGGTGACGAAGAGGCCGATCTCGCGAACGGTGCCGATCGTGCCGCCGCCCTGTATGAAGTCGCCCACCCGGAACGGCCTGAGCACCATGAGGAAGATGCCCGCCGCGAAGTTGGACAACAGGCCCGACCACGCCGCGCCGATGGCCACGCCGACCGCGGCCAGGAAGGCCGCGAAGGAGGTGGTTTCGATCCCGAGCACGCCCAGCACGCCGACGAGCAGCAGCACCCGCATCACGACGTTGGCGCTGGCGTCGAGATAGCGGATGAGCGTCGAATCCACGTGCCGCGCCGCGAGGAACCGGCCAAGGGCGGACCGCACCAGGCCCACAATCAGGCCGCCGATAATCCACACGGCCAACGCGCCAAGGAGCTTCCAGCCGAGCGGCACGAGGTAGGCGCCGAGGAACGTGGACGCGAGCGAGGTGATGTCCTGGGTCACGGGTCTTCCTTTCAGGTTGAAGTGAAGACCAATGATGCCCGGTACGGCCGGCCCGGCCATTGTCCTTTGGTGATCCCACCGACAGGCGGGACACCTGCGGCTCGGTGGGGCAGACGTCCCGCCTGCCGCGTCAGTCAGGGGAGCAGGTCGAGGCGTTGCGCAATCCGCACCAGTTCGGCCGCGGAATCGGCGCGCAGCTTCTCCATCACCTTCGCCCGGTGCGCCTTCACCGTGCGCTCGACGATGCCGAGGTCGTAGGCAATCTGCTTGTTCAGGCGACCGCGCACCACTTCCAGCCAGACCTCGCGTTCGCGCTCGGTCAGCGTCGCGCACCTCGCCTGCAACTCGTCGATCTCCTCGCGCTGCCGGCGTGCCGCCGCGTCGCGGTCGATGGCGGCGGCCGCCGCCGCCAGCAGTTCGTCGTCCGCGACCGGCTTCTGCAGGAAATCCACCGCGCCGCGCTTCATCGCGCGCACGCCGGCGGCGACGTCGCCGTGCCCCGTGAGGAAGACGATCTGCGCACGGCACCCGCGCTGGGCGAGCAGGTCCTGGAGTTCGAGGCCGCCCACGCCGGGCAGCCGCAGGTCGAGCAGGATGCACCCGGAAAGCGACGGGCCCGCAACCGCGAGCAGCTCCTCGGCCGACGCGTAGAGCGCCACCTCGTATCCCGCGCCGCGCAGCAGCCGTGCCGAGCGCGGTCCTCACCGCCGCTTCGTCGTCGACGATGTGGATGCCGACCGGGCCGTCACGGCCCGACCTCCGTGCCGCGGGGCCGCGGGCAGCGCCAGCGACATCCGGACGCCCCCTTCGGGCGCGTGGCGCCGGCGCTCAGCCGGCCGCCGTGGGCCTCGGCAATCGAGCGGCAGATGGCGAGCCCCATGCCCATGCCGTCCGGCTTCGTCGTCACGAAGGGCTGGAAGAGTCGGGCGGCGACCTCGGGCGAAAGGCCGGGGCCCGTGTCGGACACCGCCAGCTCCACCCACGCCGTCCTGGGCGCCGTCGTAATCGACAGGCGTCGCGGCCCGTCCACCCGCGCGAGCGCCTCGCACGCGTTCACGACCAGGTTGACCACAATCTGCCCCAGCTGGACGCGGACGCCCTCGACCGGCGGCAGTCCGTCGGCGAGCGCGAGTTCCACCTCGATGCGGTTCTCCTCCAGTTCGCGGCGCACGAGCGGCAGCATCTCCCGCACGAGCGCCGAGAGGTCGAGTCTGGCAAGGCACCGCGTCGCCGCCGCGCAGGAATCCCCGCAGCCCCTGGATCACGTCGGATGCGCGCTTGCCCTGCGCCGCGATGTCGCCGAGGAGCTCCTCGAGTTCGGCGGGCTCCGTGAGATAGCGGGGCAGGAAGCGGCGGGCGGCCTGCGCGTTGCTGACGATGGCCGTGAGCGGCTGGTTGACCTCGTGCGCGAGGCTGGTCGCGAGTTCGCCCGCGAGCGCCACGCGGGAGACGTGCTCCAGCTGCGTGCGCAGCTCACCGCCCGTTCGTCCGCCCGCCGCCGCTCCTCGAGTTCGTTCAGAGCGCGCTGGCGTGGCGCCGCTCGATGGCGCGGACCCTGAGGCGGAACGTCGCGGCGATCGCCATGCCGATGGCGGCCAGGCCGGCCAACCGCACGGCGCTCCGCTGCCACCATGCGGGCAGGACGTCGAGGTCCACGATGGCCGGCGTGGCGCTCCAGACGCCATCCTCGTTGCGCGCTTCGACCATGAAGCGCTGGCGGCCGGGACCGGAAGGCGTCCAGATCGCGAACCGCCGCGTGCCCGATGTCCACCCAGTCGGGGTCGATGCCCTCCACGCGGAATGCGAAAGCGCGTCCGCTCGGGATACAGGAGCGCGGTCGTGGTGAACGCCAGTTGCACGCGGCTGGTCCCTGCGGGGACGACAACGGTGGGGCCGAACGGCGAGCGCGCGGTCGTCGGCCGTAGATGTTCTCGATCCCGACTACCGGCGGCGTTCCGGTTGAACGGGAACCCGCGCCGCGTCGATGCGCGCCACCCCGTCGATGGTGCCGAACCAGAGCCGGCCCGTTCTCGTCGGCGAAGGCGGCGGGGCTGCCGAAGTTGGCTTCCGCGACACCGCGCTCCGAACCGAGAACGACCGGGTGCAACACCGGTCGTCGCCGCTCACCGCCGACTCGAGTTCGTCCCGGCTCAACCACCGCGAGGCCACGGTTGTTCGAGATCCAGATGCGCCCGCGGCCGTCGTCGAGCACGTGCGACAGCGCCGTTGTCCGGCAGCCCGTGCTCGACGGTGATGCGCGTGACCACGCGCCCGTCGCGGAGCCTGCCGAGCCCGCCGCCGTAGGTCGCGATCCAGACCGTTCCGTCCGCTCGGCCAGCAGGTCGCGAACGGCGCCGCGCGGCACGCCCTCCTCCTGGCCGAACCGTTGCACGGCCGTGCCTTCGACCCGGAAGATCTCGCCCTGGCCTCCGACCCACAACGCGCCGTCCGGCCCGAGCGCCGCCGAGATCAGCGGAGGCGGCAGCGCGAGTCGTTCGAGCGTCTCTCCCGACGGCGAGATCCTCCACAACTGGCCGTGCCGGCACCCAACCCAGAGCGAGCCGTCGCGAACCGACGACCACCGGGCCGGTTTCGTTCGGCAGGTCGGTCGCCGCCAGCCTCGTGCGCAGGCCGTCGCGCCACACCTGGAACAGGCGCCGTCCCGCGCGCACCCACACGCTGCCGCCGCCGGCGGAGGCCAGGGAGAATTCGCAGCCGCGGACGAGGGCTCCGTTCGCGTCGGCAGGGTCGCGAAGGGAAACGGGAGTCGATGTCCCCTGGCAATCCAGGTGCAGGAGTCCCAGGCACCCGCTGACGACCCAGGCGCCGCCGTCGCCGTCGGGAGCCAGCGCCGTCACCTCCGTCAACCCGGACGCGGCGCCGAATCGGTCCGTGGATGGATGGCTCACCCGGTAGAGCCCGTCGCCGTTCGTGCCGACCCACAGGCTGCCTTCCCGATCGAGCCGCAACGACCGGATGGCGAAGCCGAGCCGCGGGGTCAGGCCGACCGTCAACGGGACGCGCAACCACGAGCCGTCCGGCTGGCGCTCCACCAGCGAGAGGCCGCGTTCGGTGCCCACCCACACGGCATCTTCGCCCTCCGCCTCCAGCGCGGTAACGTGCCCTTCGATGGGCGGGTGGACCTCCAGCGGCGTCAGCCGACCGGATCGGAACTCTCCGAGCGTGCCGGCGAGCCCCACCCACAAGCGTCCGGCCGACCGCGCGGCCAGCACTCCAACCGGTTTCGGTACCAGCACCGGCTCTCCGGCCGTGCCGCCGTCGAGCCTGACCAGCGCGCGCCCCCAGGCCGCCCAGGTCTCCCCGTCTCCCGTCTTCGCGAACACGTGGAGTCCGGGAGACGCCTCGCGTCTCGGCAACACTCTTTGCCACGGAAGCCTGCCGTCCGTGCGCCAGACACTACCATCGTCTCCCCTGCCGAAGATGATGCCGGCGCCATCGGCGAAGACGCCGACGAAGTCGGGCGGACGATTGGGGGGAGGGACCACCGCGACGGCGCGGCCCGACTCGAGCCGGCCCAGATGCCCGTCCTGCGTGACGAACCAGGCGGCGTCGGCGCCCGCGGCAGCCAGGGAGGTGATCCGGTTCGAGGGGAGGCCTTCGGCCGACGGCGAGATCGACGACGTGGAAGCGGAGGCCGTCGAACCGCACCAGCCCGCCGAAGGTTGCCAGCCACAATTCGCCGTTTGGCAGCGACGGCGATGTCGCTGATCGTGTTCTGCGGGAGCCCGTCCTCGGCGGTCCAGTGCACCACGCGGAAATCCGACGGCTGGTGCCGGCCGGCGCGGGGCAGGATAGACTGCGCGGAGGCGGCCGCGCCCGCGAGCGCAAGGGCAGCGAACACCGATGCAAGCCGGCGCACGGAGCGGACGCCAGGGGGTGGGCCCATTGCCGGCGCCAGTTTACATCGGATGAGGTCGGTCTTCGCGTGACAGGGGGTGCCAAGGTCATAGGCCCTTGGTCCCATAGCGGCCGCCGGGGCGCATCTCTACAATTCGAAGACCAGGAGGTTCAATCGTGTCCAAAGCTCCGTTCAAGCTCTTTGTTCTCTTGTTCGTCTCGTTCGCCAGCCCGCTGCTGGCGCAGACCCCGCCCACGGAGCCACCGCCGCCGGCCCTGACGGGCAACGTCAGCTTCGGCCTCGGTGTCACCAGTGGCAACAAGGACACCACGAACTTCAACGGCGGCTACGAAGTGAAGTACGACCCGAAGACCAGGAACGTCTTCAGGAGCGCCGGGCTGTTCCTGTACGGCAAGACCGAGGGCGAGTTGTCGAACGAAACGTACGGCGTGTCGGCCCGCGACGAGTACCAGCTTCCATCCCCGAGCCTTCGTGTTCGGCGAGGTCCGCTACCTGCACGACCGTTTCAAGGGGATCCAGAGCCTGTTCTCGCCGACCGGCGGCGTCGGCTACAAGCTCGTGGACAACCCGGCCACCACGTTGTCGGTGTCAGGAGGCCTCGGCGGGGTGTGGGAGAAGGATTACGACGTCGAGTCGAAGACGACGGGCGCGGTGAGCTTCGACCAGAAGTTCACGCAGAAGCTGTCCGCGACGACCTCGGTGGGCCAGTCGTTCTCCGCGCTGTGGAACATCAGCGACTTCGACGACGCGCTGTACCTGTTCGGCATGAACCTGACGGCCGCGCTCGTCGGCAAGGCGCAGCTCAAGCTCGAACTGCTCGACACGTACAAGTCGCGTCCGCCGCTCCCGACGCTCAAGAGCAACGACGTCAACTTCATCACGAGCATCGTCTACAAGTTCTAGCGAGGCGGTGAGGCAGGCGTTGGGCCTGCCGCCAACCTCCCTCGCTTGCGGGCGGTCGCGGCACCGACTACGATAGGCGGTCGGTGACCGGCCGGCCGCATGCCCATACCCGAAGATCTCACCTCTCCTGTCGTCGTGGTCGTCGATGACGACCCGGACGTCCTGAAGGCGCTGAGCCGGCTGATTCGATTCGCGGGCCACCGCGTCGAAGCGCTTCCCGACCCTCGCGCGCTCCTCGATCACGTGACTCCGGACCGACCGGGCTGCATCATCCTCGACCTGCGGATGCCCGGCGTGGACGGCCTCCAGCTGCAGGAGGCGCTCGGACACGCGGGGTGCACCATGCCGATCGTCTTCCTGAGCGGCGAGAGCGACGTGCTGCAGACCGTCCGCGCGATGAAGGCGGGCGCCATCGACTTCCTCACCAAGCCGGTGGACGACGAGCAGCTGCTCGCGGCGATCGGGACTGCGCTTGCCCGGGACGCCGCGGACCGCGCCGCGCGTGCGGAGCGAGCCGACCTCCGCGCTCGCCTCGCGCGGCTGACCCCTCGCGAGCTGGAGGTCTGCCACCTCGTCGGGGCCGGCCTGCTGAACAAGCAGATTGCCGGGGAGCTCGGGACCAGCGAGAAGACGGTCAAGGTCCACCGCGGGCGCGTGATGGCCAAGCTGCAGGTGAACTCCGTCGCCGAACTCGTCCGCCTGATTGACGCCGCCGATCAACCCGCCGGCCATTGATCGAAGGTCCAATAGCGCGGCCCCGCCCGGCGTCACTATCATCGATGCTGGATGGCGCGATCTTGGCGCCTGGCCTTTGCACCGCAGCCGCAAGGAGCAGCGAGTTGCCCTCGACGCCCGGAGGTGGGGAAAAGCGCGTCATCGCAGTCGTGGACGACGACGAGTCGGTCCGCAAGGCAGTGACGCGCCTCCTTCGCCTGGAAGGCTACGAGGTGGAGGCCTTCGGGTCGGGGGAAGCCTTCCTGGAGTCACACGCAGCCGGCCGGGTCCCGGCCTGCGTCGTTCTCGACATCCAACTCGGCCACATGACGGGCTTCGCGGTCCGGGACGCGCTGGCGCGCGCGGGTCACCCGGTTCCAGTCGTCTTCATCTCTGCCCACATCCCGCCGGACTGGAACGAAACGGCGTTCCCGGTCGGCGGCTCGGCGTGCCTCCGGAAGCCCTTCGACGCGGGCGCGCTCATCGACGCAATCAAGGCTGCGATCGACTAGCGATCGATAAGGGATCGACTCGCGATCGACTCGCTGGAACGACGCTGCGCACTTGGTGCTAGAATTGCGGCCACACAGGCCTCGACTCCAACGGCAGGAGGCGATCTGGCTGGAGTCCCCGGCCTCGGCCCGCCGCCGCTCGACGCCCAACCGGCAACGCCCGACGGCGGCTCCCCGCCGGTCGAGCGCGGCCATGCTGCGGGCAGGGAACCGCTGCCGCCGGGCGCCCGCCTCGGCCCGTACATCATCGAGCGGATGATCGGCGCGGGTGGCATGGGCGAGGTCTACAAGGCCAACGACACGCGCCTTGGCCGCACGGTCGCGATCAAGGTGCTCCCGCACGATCTCGCCGAGAACCCCGAGCGGCGCAAGCGGTTCGAGCAGGAGGCGCGCGCGGCCTCGGCCCTCAATCACCCGAACATCTGCACGATTCACGACATCGGCCGCGATGGGTCCATCGACTACCTCGTGATGGAGTTCCTCAACGGCGACACCCTGCACCAACGGCTGAAGAAGGGGCCGCTGCCGCTTCCCGAAGCGCTTGCCGTCGCCGAGCAGATCGCCGACGCCCTCGCCGCCGCCCACCGGCAGGGGATCATCCACCGCGACCTCAAGCCGGCGAACATCATGCTCACCCGCAGCGGCACGGCCGGGGAGGGAGCGCCACACGCCAAGCTCCTCGACTTCGGGCTGGCCAAGCTCAGAGAGCCGGTCACGACCGCGGCCATGGGATCGACGCTGACCACGCAGGGGACGATCCTCGGGACGCTGCACTACATGGCTCCGGAGCAGTTGGAGGAGCGTCCTGCCGACGCCCGCACCAATCTCTGGGCGCTGGGGGTGACGCTGTACGAGATGGTCACCGGGCGGCCGGCCTTCGAAGCCAGCAGCCCCGCGAGCCTGATCGCGCGGATCATCGGCACCCAGCCGATTCCGCTGACGACCCTGCAGCCGCTCACGCCGCCCGCCCTCGACCGGCTGGTGCGGCAGTGCCTGGCCAAGGATCGCGACGACCGCCCGGACACCGCGCACGACGTGGCCGGCGAGTTGCGGCGGATGCGAGAGTCGGGCGGCGACGGTCATGCGAGCGGATCCGGTGCCGGCGTTGCCGTGCCTCGGCGCGGGCGCAGTCGAGTCCTGTACGCCGTCACGGCGGTGGCCGCGATCGCCGTGATGGCCGCGCTCTGGCTGACGAGTGGAAGCTGGCTCCGGGCCGGCCCGACCGTTCGGAACCCCGCGGCGGAGGGCGGCCGCGCGCCGGAAACGTGGACGCTGCCGACCAAGGTCACCGCGGCAGCGGGCTGGGAGAAGGACCCCGCGATCTCCGGCGACGGCGCGTTCGTCGCCTACGCGTCGAACGAGTCGGGAAACAGCGAGATCTGGGTGATCTCGTCGGCGGGCGGCAACGCGGTGAACGTGAGCGCCAACGCCGCGGCCGACGAGAAACCGGCGTGGTTCGCCGACCATACCGCGATCGCGTTCGCGTCGGACCGCAGCGGAACGTGGGACATCTGGAAGGCGCCCCCGCTCGGGGGCGGCGCGTCGCTGCTCGTGCCGAACGCGCGGGACCCGGCCCTGTCTCCTGACGGGAAACGAATCGCATTCGTGCGGCCCGACTCCACCGGTCTCCCGCGCGTGTTCGTGGCGCCTCTTGCCGACCTCTCCCGCGCCCGGATGGCCACGGATGCCCTGAGCCACCTCTCGGAACCGGAGGAGGACCCGGCCTGGTCGCTCGACGGCCGCTCCTTGTGCTACGCGTCGTACCGAAGCCTCTGGGTGGTCGCGGTCGAGGGTGGGCCGAGCAGGAGGCTGACGACCGACAACGAGCACGATTTCGAACCGGCCTGGTCGCCCGACGGGCGGATCTATTTCAGCTCGCTGCGCGGCGGCAGCTACGCGATCTGGAGCGTGCCGGCGGCAGGAGGGCCGCCGGAGTTGGCCACCGGCGGCGCCGGCCCGGAACGTCACCCGACAATCTCGGCCGACGGCACCCGGCTCGCCTTCTCCAATCTCAGGGAGGATGCCGACCTCGTCCTTCGCGACGTGGCCACCAGCCAGGAGGTCGTCTTCGGCACGACCAGCAGCGAGGCGGCTCCCTCGTTCTCGCCCGACCAGGCCGCGTTGGTCTACGTGTGCCAGTCGAAGCGGGGCGGCGGCACCGAGTTATGGCAGCAGCCGCTCGCCAACGGCCGCCCGGCAGGTGCGCCCGTGCGGCTGGCCGAACAGCCGGGCTCCGTCGCGCAGCCCAGCTACTCCCCCGACGGGCGCTGGATCGTTTACCAGCGTGTGCTGAACGGCAACCTCGACATCTGCGTCCTCCCCGTTGGCGGCGGCGCGCCGAGGGTGGTCGTCGGCAGCGCCGACGACGAGGTGCACCCCTCGTGGTCGCCATCCGGCAACGCAATTGCGTTTTCATCGTCACGCAGCGGGACCTTCCACGTCTGGGTCGTGCCCGTCGCGAACGGCGAAGCGGCCGGGCCCGCGCGCCAGGTGACCTTCGAGCCGGGCAGCCAGGAATTTCCCGCGTGGTCGCCCGACGGCACGCGCATCGCCTACCTGGCGCTCACGGGAAATCTGACGGAGGTCTGGGTGACGCGGTCCGACGGGGCCGGGCGGCCAGCAAGAGTCAGTTCCGGCGCCGGGGCGAGTTGGCTGCGCTGGCATCCGATCGGGCCGGGCATCATCGTCGACGCGTCGTGGGGCGAGCGAATGCTCTCGCTGCGCGTCCTCGACCCCGACACCCACGCCGTGACGCCGTTCAAGCCGCCGATCGTGCTGGGAGAACCGACCCCCGGCGAGGCGTTCGACCTCTCGCGCGACGGCCGGCGGCTGGCGTTCTCGCGCAGCAGCCGCACGGCGGACGTCTGGGTCAGCTCGCTGCGGCGGTGAGAATCGGTCGGGCGTGTCTGGATTCGAGTGGCTGGCTGGTTCGTCAACCCGTTGAGTGAAGGAAGGTGTCGAATGCCGACCCGCATCACCAGAGACAAGGGGTGCCCCGCACCGCCGCCGGACAAGAAGACCTCAAAGGAGACGAAGAAGAAGCGCTGACCTCCCAGGCGACGGACGGCAGGGATGACCGGTGGGCCGCTCGGCGAACGCCGGCGGCCTCCCGGCGAGTTGGAGGTGTCTCGAGATGGAGCCCACGTCGTCGGGAACCGTCGCAACCCGCGGGCTGCCGCCCCTCCGCACGCTCACCCTCATCCTCGCGTCCGGGTGCAACTTGCGCTGCACCTACTGCTTCCAGCACCCGGAACGCCCGGCGCGCATGACGTGGCGGGTGTTGCGCGAGGCGCTCGACCTCCTGCTCGCCTCGACTCGGCGCACCGTCGATGTCGTCTTCACGGGCGGCGAGCCGCTCCTCGCATTCCCGCTGAATCCATCGAGCGGTCCGTTACATCGAGACGCGCGCGCGCGCCGGCTTCTCGGTGCGCCCAAGCGCGATCACCAACGGCACGCTGCTCGACCGCGGCGTGGCCCGGTTCCTGGCGCACCACGGATTCACCACCCAACTCAGCCTCGACGGCGTACCCGCGGCGCAGTCGTTCCGCGGCGAGCACACCTGCGCGACCCTCGACGCGCTCCTCGAGCGTCTCCGCCAGGAACACTCGGAGTGGTTCAAACGGCGGGTGATCGTCAATGTCACGGTCCTGCCCGAGACGATTCCATTGCTCACCGACTCGTCGGTACCTCCTCGCGAAGGACGTTCGCGACATCGCACTCAGCCCCGTCCTCGGCCACCAGCGGGGGTGGAGCCGGGAGGACCTCCGGCGTCTCGAGGCACAGTTCGCGTGCCTGGCGCGAACGTGCGCGCGCCACCTCCGCGAAACCGGGCGTACGCCGGTCCGCCTGTTCAGGAAGCCGGGACCGGCGCCCGCTGCGTCGCCCTCCCTCCGGCTGTGCGGGGTGGGCCGGGCAGATTACCTGGCCGTCGACGTCAACGGCGAGATCTCTGGCTGCGCGCTCCTGGTCAGGTCGTATCAGCGCTTCCCGGACACGCCGCTCGGCGGGGTCTCGCCGCGCTGCCGCGGCCACGTCTCGCCAGTCGTGATCTGGCCGCTCAACTTGCGGGGGCGACGGACGCACTCCGGGCGTGCAGCGTCTTCGACAGCCGGTTGAAGAAGCGCTCGTCGTACGGGCGCTGTGCGTCGTGCCGTGACGCCGGCGAGTGCGACCTGTGTCCAGTCTCAATCGTGTGGCAGCCTGGAAACGTCGATCCCAATCGTATTCCCGACTTCGACTGTGCGTTCAACCGGGCTGCCGCCAGGCAGCGTCGCCGCCCCGGGACGCTTGGCCCGCGCTCAGCGCCAGCTCGACGCCGCCGCGGGGAGGACGGGCTCGCAAAGCTCACCACGAAAGGACGCGCGACATGACCGTGACAGCAGGCGTCGAGTTCTTCCTCGATTGTCGCGCCGGCGTCAGCGTCCTCCGGGCGGCGCGCGTCGGAAGGGTTCCCCAGTTGCCCCTCCAGCGGCGGCCGGTGGAGGCGCTTCGGACGACGCCGGTGGCCCTGGCTGGGACGACCTCGTGGTGACCCTGCTGGACCAGGGAGGAACTCCCCTCGATTCGTTCGCCCTGCCGAGGAGGAGCACCAACTACGCCGACTGGGTGTCGCCGAAGAGCGGCCGCCTCGGGGGAGGGCCCCGTCACGTTCGCCCTGACGAACTGGACCTGCGGTGCATTCGCCTGCCGGCCTCCGGGCCCACCGACTGGTTCCTGTTCACGCAGGCTCGGCAGAGCGCCGAGGCGGGGGTGGCGCGCCGACGACACGTGCCGCTCAGCCTCTACCATGCCCGCGGGGCCTTGATCGCACCGCCGCCGCCCGTGCTCCCCTTCGGTCTGCCTTCTCTGCCGGGCCGGCTCGTTCCCTGGGCCAGGACGGTCGGACGGTGGCGAACGCTCGCCGAACAGGCTCCCCCGCCCTCGTTTCCCGGGCTCGACGACTCGTTTCAGACGCCGGATGGCGAAGTCCTCTCGATTCGAAACGCGGGTCTCCCACGGCGATCCCACGGAGCGGTTCGACATCGTGGTCACCGGCGACGGGTTCCGGCGTGACGAGGCGAAGAAGTTCGATAGGCTCGTGACGCGGCTGATCAAGGGGCTGTCGAAGATGCAGCCGTTCTCGTCGGTCCGCCATTTGATCAACTGGCACGTGGTGCACGTGGCGTCGAAGGACTCGGGCGTAGAGCATTGTCCCAGGAACCTGCCGAAGGACACGTTCTACCAGACCGAGGGGTGCTGGGACGACACCTCGGTGAACGCCTACATCGGAACCGGCGACGACGGCCTGAGGCGCATCTGGTGGGCCGCCGGAAAGGCGGTCAAGGGGGACACCCCCGACCTGATCATCGTGATCGCCAACTGCCGCTGCTATGGGGGCCACGCGTACACGGGCGCCCGGCTCGTCATCGTGCCTTCGTGCGATTCGCGGCCGCGGCTCTTCGTGCCGATGGTAGGACACGAGTGCGGCCACGCGATTCGCGCGCTCGCCGACGAGTACATCAGCGGGGGCCTCGAGGACCCGAGCCGGCCGGATCCCAACAAGGCGCACCTCGTGGAGGTCGGCGCCAGCGCGCAGCGCCGCTGCATCGAGAGGATGGCGGCGTCGGTCCGGCCGAAGGACGTGCCCGCGGCGCCGGCGGCCGATAGCGTGTGGTGGAAAGATCTCGCGAAGAAGAGAGAACTGGACGGGCGGGGATGCTTCCGGGCGGTTCACCTCCCCGGCGACGCGCGGGCGGGGCGAAACGACCCGCGGCCGCACCTCGGCCACACGTCCCGACAGCGCTTCCTCGGAGCCTTCTGGGGCTGCCAGGACAGGAGCGCGGCGGACGACCTGCTGCGCTCGTACCGCGACCTCATTGGCGATCCGAAACCGCCGTCGCGTGCGCTGGACGCAATCCAGGAGGACCTCAGGCTGTCGAGGAAGGTCAGCGAGAACGAGGCGACGTGGTGGGACCCGACCGCGGCGGGCTACTTCCGCGCGATGGCGGTCTGCAGGATGCGCCAGGTGACTTACCCGTTCTGCCGCGTGTGCGAGCACCTGCTGCGAAACGCGATCAAAGATGTGTGCGGCGAGCGGACCGAGCCTCCCTTCCCGCCCGATGCCAGGCCGACGTCATGAGTCGACGCCCGAAGTCGGCGAAGCGCCCGCCATCGCAGGCGGGCGTCGTCGTTCACTGGAGAGGCGCAGGGTACCGCGGCGCGAGCTTTTCGATGGCGGGATCGCCCTGCAGCACGGCGAACGCGGGATCGATGAGGATGAAGTACGGATTGGAGTATCCCGCTGCCCAGGCCTCCTCGAGGCAGCGTACCGCGCGGCTGCGATCTCCGAGCAACGCCCACGCGCGCGCCAGCTCGTAGCTCACGTCGGTGTTGCCCTTTGCGTACCGGGCAGCGCCCTCGGCCAGCAGGCGAGCCTCTTCCTTCCGGCCGGCCGCCGCAAGCATCCAGGCCACGATGGCCTGCTGCTGTGGGGGCAGCGGCCGGTTCCTGCTGCCCGCGCGGATGCGGCCCACCGCTTCGACCAGCGTTTCACGAGCCTCGCCCTCGTCGCCCGCAGCCGACAGCGCGAGTCCCAGGCTCAACTGCGCGTGTTCCAGGTCGGTCTTGAGGCGTCCCTCGCCGAGCAGTGTCAGGACGCGGCGATAAGTCGCCACGGCGTCGGCGGCCGCGCCGCGGCGGAACTGCAGGTGACCCAGGTTTGGAAGTGCGTAACCGTTCGACGGGTCGAGCGCGAGGGTCGTGCGCATCCCCTCCTCCGCCTCGGCAAAGCGGCGCTCGGCCACGAGACTCCATGCGAGGGTGTGCGCGGCGGAGGCCGACTGGGGCAGCAGCGAGACCAGGATGCGGGCGGTCTTCTCGGCCCTCCCGGGGTCCTTCAGCTGTCCCACGCACAGGAACCAGAGGTTCCAGAGCGGAACCTGGTTTCGCGGGTCGGCCTTGTGCGCGCGGTCGTACATCGCGGCGGCTTCGGGGAACCGGCGAAGCTGTTCGAGGATCCTTCCGGAGTTGTTGTACGGGGCCAGCAGGTCGGGATAGACCTCGCTGATGAAGCGGTAGTCGTCGAGCGCGCCCTGGAGGTCCTGCTGCACGAACTGCTTGTTCACCGCGCGGAGGTGCAGGTACTCGCGCTCGGACACCTTGCCCTCCTCCTCGAGCGCCTGGGCGAGCATCTTCCTGCCCTCGTCGGGCTGGCCCAGGAACTGGACGAGGATGAGGCCGAGCGATCCCCGCGCCATCGCGAACCGGGGATCGAGCTGGAGCGCCTCCCGGTAGCTCCGCTCGGCCTTGGTGAAGTCGCCCCCCTCCCGGGCGCGTTGACCAATCGCGAACAGCTGGAGGGCCTGTAGCGACGAGGTGGTGTACTGCGCGAGCGGAGGGTCGGTGCGTGCGATGGCGGCAACGGATTCCCCGAGGCGGCCGCGCACCTGGCGCGTGAGGTCGTCGATGGAGGACAGCAGGACCTGCTCGCGCCCGCGCGCCGTCACTCTCGACTCGTTGACGGTCGCCCCGGTCGTCGGCTCGATGAGCGCGGCCTGGACCTGGTAGGCATCGCCGACCCGCAAGATGCGGGGTACGAGCAGCGCCGCCGCGCCCACGCGCCGGCACAGGTCGCGGCCGACCTCGGGGGTGATCACGGCGTCGGGCGCGAGCCGCATCAAGCCGAGCGCGTTCCGCACCTGGCCGGAGTCGACGACGTTCACGTAGCGCGACTGCCGCAAGTCGGTCTCGAGCGCGCTCTTGAGCGCGAGGTCGAAGGCTTGCTCTCCCGTCCGGTTGACCACGTCGGCGATGACGATGAAGTCGCGCTCCTTGAAGGCAAGGACCGGCTGGGACCAGCGAGGGGCCAGGAACCACCCGAGTGCCGCCAGCATCAGCACGGCAATCGCCGGCGCAGCCAGCCTCCGTCCCCAGCGTGCCCGGGCCGCCGAGAAGGCGGTCGCGCGGGCGCCCGGTCGAGCGGGATCCCGGGCAAGGCCCCGCAGTTCCGTCCCCACGTCCGACGCACGTTGCCAACGCAGGTCGGGGTCTTTCGCGAGACAGCGGCGGACGATGCGGTCGAGCGCGGGAGGGTCGATTGGCTGCAGCCCGGTCGGTGCGGGCTCGCGCATGATGGCGGCGATGACGCTGGCGTCGGTCTTGCCCGGAAACGCCCTGCGGCCGCTGCGCATCTCGTAGAGCACGCACCCGAACGCGAACAGGTCGGTGCGCGCGTCTGTCTCTCTTCCCGTCAGCTGCTCCGGGGCCATGTACGGCACGGTGCCCATCACGGTGCCCGGCCGGGTCACCACGCTCGTCGTGGGCAGTTCCGACTCCCCGGGTGCCGCCGGCTCGCATCGCGGCCTCAGCTTGGCCAGGCCGAAGTCGAGGAGCTTGGCGCCATCCTTCGTCAACATGATGTTGGCGGGCTTGAGGTCGCGATGGATTACTCCCCTGTCGTGCGCCGTCGCGAGCGCGTCGGCGATCTGCGTGCCGAGTTCCAATACCTGCCACAACGGCAACGGCCCCTGCCGGAGTCGCTGCGCCAGCGTCTGGCCGTCGAGGTACTCCATCACCAGGAAGGGCATCCGGACGCCTTCAGCCGCCGGCCCCTCGCCGTTCGTCAGTGTTTCGTGGCCGATGTCGTAGAGAACGCAGATGTGGGGATGGTTGATTGCAGAGACCGCGCGGGCTTCCTGCTCGAACCGGTGACGCCGTTCCGGGTCGGCGGCGAAGCATTCCGGCAGGACCTTGATGGCGACCGTGCGGCCCAACCGGCTGTCGCGGGCCTTGTAGACCTCGCCCATGCCGCCGGCCCCGATGGCGGAGAGGATCTCGTACGGGCCGAGGCGGGCACCGGACGGGAGGGGCATGGAAAGACCGCCCGGATTGTAACACCCGCGTGCCGGGGCGAAAAGGCGAGGGGCAACGAGGTTCACGGCTCGGGCCGGGCGCACGGCATGCGCGTCCGGATTGCAGGCATCGGCCGGGTTCCCGTTCCGGACACGATGGCGGCTTCTGCAACCGCGAATGCTACTCGGCCAAACCTCGCGCTTCTGGAATTTCCGGGGGATCGTGGGAATCGCGCGGGGCACGGGGCTTGTATGCCTCCGCGCGTCCGGCAATGACGCCGGGCAACGGAGGTGCTGATGTATCGAGCCAACAAGCAGGAACAGCAGCAGGGATACAGCGGCGGCAGCGGCGACAGCGAGCTCGTGATCGAGAACGCGGCGGCGTTGCCGTTCGAACTCGATGCCGAGATCAAGAACACCAAGGAGCCGGTGACGCTGCTCCAGACGTGTAACTGGCCGGGGCATTCACCGTCGTTCGTCGCGGTCGACTCCAGCGGCGACCCGCTCATCGCGGCATTCCACGAGGTCAGGATCCGCGATCGCCGGGCAGTCCCGAACGAAAGCCTGACCGAGATGCCGGTGCGCCACAAGGGTTCGAGGTAGGCGGTCCGCCTGGGGTGCCCGCTCGGCAGCGGCCCCCAGGCGCCTTCCACGTATGGAGCAGGCCTGCCGACGAGCGGCAACAACGCTGCGGCGCCTGCGCGCCGCCCGCGGTGACAGATGCGTGCCTGGCCGTCCAGTCCTGCAGACACCCTCCGGTGACAGGCCGTCTCCGCTATCGGATCACCGCGGGATTTGGCAGTCCCCGGTTGGCACTCGTTCTGCTTGCTGCTGAGCTGGATCTTCTGGCGCGGCCTTGCCGCCTGCCAGGCGAACTCGGAGGGCACGTGCGTCACCGAACGAATTCGCGGCGGGGTGTGTGGCTCGGCATCCTCCAGGCCGGTCTCGTCGTTGCGGCCTGCGTCGGCGCCGCACGGTGCGGAGCCGGGGAAGCAACGGAGCCGTCGCCCGTCTTCCAGGTGGCCAGCGCGACGATTGAGGTGGCGCCGCAGGGGTCGAACTGGACGGCCACCGGGGAAACCTGCCCGACGGCCGTCAGCCTGGTGGTCCACGTCGCGGGGCCCGTCAAACAGACGCAGACCGAGGCTTACAGCTACCAGTGGGAGCGGAGCGACGGGACGGTTGTCGGGCCGTCGGGCCGCGCCGTCCCGGTTTCCTCAGGCGCCGGCCCTTACGTCGACACCTACGCTTACGTCGTGCCCGTCCCGACGACCCAGAGCGGCTGGGTCCAGCTCCACGTGCGCGCGCCGAACGACGTGATCTCGAACCGCGTGACGTGGGACGTCACGTGCAAGGCTGCATCGCTCTGACCTCAGTGCACCACCCGCCCTGCCTGCGTCGCGGGCTCATCGTCGACCAGTTCCCTGGGCGCGCGTCCCTTCTTGCGCTTGCCCGACCTGGGCGGGCCGCCGGCGAGTTCCCGCGCCGTCGCGAGCCAGCCTGACACGGCGGCGGCCAGCGAGTCGTCGGTCGCCCCGCCGAACAGGCTCAGCGAGGTGCCGACGAGGACGTCGCCCTCCTCGTCCATCCACACGCGGGCGACTCGCGACGCCCCGTTCAGTTCGTTGATGGTCGCCACCCACCTGGCGCGCGACTCGTCGGTGCTGCTCGCAACGAGCGCCACGAAGTCCACGCAGACGAACCGCCCGCGCTCGGCCGCAGGGGCGGCGGGCAGCACCGCGAAGTTGAAGTCGTCGCAGCGCGCGTGGATGATGGGCCGCCTTCCCTCCTTCGCCAGGCAGGCGTCGCAGCCCTGGTGGGTGAGGAAGGTGACGACATCGTCCTGGGTGAAGGAGTGGTGCACGACCGCGCGCGAAGAACGCTGCGACGTGACCAGGCGCGCGACCAGCGGCGTGCGGCCGCGGTAGCCGAGCGCATCGTGGAAGATGCGGACCACCTCGCCCGCGGTCGCCCTGGCGTCGCCGGTGTTGCCGATGCGCAGCTGCTTCGCGAAGTTCCGGGCGCTGCCGCCGATCTTGAAGCCCATCTCGCGCAGCTGGCGGTGCGTCTCCGGGGTGATGAACTTCTTCGCCGGCGGGTTCGGGTTGCCCGACGAGACCTCGCAGTCCACGGGCTGGCACGGCTCCGCCCAGAACTGCACGTACAGGTCGGCGTTCTTGGCCACCGTCGTTTCGACGATGAGGATGCTGAAGTCGCCGATCCGCCAGGAATCCCCGTAGCCGTCGGGCGCCCAGACGGCGTGGTCCGCGAACAGCCTCGTCAACCGCGGCACGCAGCGCTTCTCCAGCTGCTGCAGCGTCAGCGTCTTGCGGCCGGCCGGAACGAGAACGTGCTCGATCGTCTCGGCGCGAAGCGGCGCGACCCCGTAGCGAGCGTCGTGGTTCTTCTTCATGGCCACCATTCTGGCAGGGAGGCATGTCAGGGGAGGTCCCGCCTCCGTCGCTGCGCGACTGCGGCGAGGCAGGCAGCCCCGTCGCTCCGCCCCCTGGTCCTCCCCGTCACCCCTCCCTCCTACACTGGTTCCCATGACGCATACATCTTCCTTCTCGCTTCGCACCGACCTTTCCTTCGTGCCCGCCGGCTCGCCGGCCACGCGATACCTGCTGCTTTCGTTGACCGCGCCCGAGGCGCCGCGCGCGGCGCACCGCCCGTCGATCAACGTCTCGTTCGTCCTCGACCGCTCCGGGTCGATGGGCGGCAGCAAGATTGCGCTGGCGCGCGACGCGGTCCGGCAGGCGCTCGCCATGCTGCATTCGGACGACCGCTTCTCGCTGGTAGCGTACGACGACCAGGTGGACGTCGTTGTCGAGGCGGTGGCGGCGTCCGCCGAGGCGAGGCGCAACGCGCTGAACAAGCTCGATGCGATTGACGCCCGCGGGAGCACAGACCTGGCAGGGGGCTGGCGCGCCGGCTGCGGGCAGGTGGAGCCGCACCTGTCCGAGGAGCCCGCGGGCCGCTGCCTGCTGCTCACCGACGGCCTGGCCAACGTGGGAGAGACCGACACGGACGCCCTCGTCGCCCGCGCCCGCGCGCTCCGCGAGCGGCACATCGTCACCTCGACGTTCGGCGTGGGGCAGGACTTCGACGAGGACCTGCTTCAGCGGATTGCCGAGCAGAGCGGCGGGCACTTCTACTACATCGAGCAGCCGCGGCAGATTGCCGACCTGCTGACCAGCGAGCTGGGCGAGGCGCTGGAGGTGGTGGCGCGGGGCGCGAGCATCGCCCTGCAGCTGCCCGCGGGAGCCAAGGCGGTGCCGCTGACGCGCTTCGAGTGGTGCCCGACCGACGGCGGGATCCGGATCGCGCTCGGCGACCTCGTGTCGCGCCAGGAACTGTCCGTCGTGATCCGCATCGACCTGCCCGCGCTCGCGGTCGGACCGGTCACGGCGGTGAAACTGTCGCTGGCCGACCGTGACGGCGTGCTGGCCGCCTCCCCGCAGACCGCCGAGTGGGCGGCGGTGGACGCGTCACAGGCCGCGGGGCGCCGTCGCGACCGCGTGGTGGACCGCGCGGTGGCCGCACTCTACGAGGCGCGCGCGCGGCACGAAGCACTGGCCATGAACCGCGCCGGCCAGTACGCCCAGGCGAGGGCGCTGCTGGAAGCGACCGCGAGGCGCATCGAATCCTACGCGGGCAGCGACCGGCAGTTGCTGGCCATCGTCAATCGCCTTCGCGCCGAGATCGAGGACTTCTCCGCGGTGATGGCGCCGACGGCGATGAAGGCGCGCCACCTCGCATCCTGCTCGGTGATGCAGAGCCGCGAGGCCGACGGCAAGGCGCGCAGGAGGAAGTGAGGGCCGTCAGGCGTATGATTGGCCCATGCCGAGATTTCTGGTCGCAGCCAGGACCCCGATTGCGGCGCTGTTGCTCCTTCTGGCGGCCACTCCTTCGGTTGTCGCCCAGCGCGCGGTCATCGTCGTTCGACACGCTGAAAAGGTTGACCAGTCGGCCGACGCCGCCCTCTCCGAGGCGGGTCACGCAAGGGCGCGCGCGCTGGCGGCACTGCTCGCGAAGGCCGGCGTGACCGCCGTCTACGCCACCCAGTACCAGCGGACGGTCCAGACGGTGCAGCCGCTGGCCGACGCGCTGAAGCTCGAGGTGCAGACCGTCCCCGCCGACGACACCGAGGGCCTCGTGGAGCGCCTGCGGTCGCGGCACGGCTCGGACGTCGTGCTGGTCGCCGGCCACTCCAACACCGTGCCCGAGATCCTGGCCCGCCTCGGTCACACCGAGACGGTGACGATTGCGGACGACGATTTCGGGAGCGTGTTCGTCGTCGTGCCCCGGCCCGGCACTGCGCCTTTCGTGATGAAGCTGCGGGACCAGGCGGGCACGGGCCACCCGCACGGCTCCACGCATTTCCCCGGTCCGGCCCTGCTCCGCTTCCCTACTTCGGGCCAAGCGCCGCCAGGTCAGAGCGAATCTGTTTGATCACCCTGCTGCTGGCGTCGAGCGCGATGCTCCGGTGAACCTTTCCTGGCTCGCGTGCATCGAAGACATCAAGGCGAAACTGCTTGCCCGTCGCGAATACCTCGGGGGCATAGACGTAGACCCCGCTGTAGGTCCGTCTGCACTTGTGACTTGCCGACCAGGACCGGGGTGATGGCAGTGATTGTGAATTTGCCGGCGTCGAGCGTGTACGCCGTCTGGTCCAGCGGCTCTTCGAGCAGCTTCCGCTTCAACCCATCGCTGGAGTAGCTCGCCGGCGGAAGAACGGGAAGGAGGTCGGCGGACGGTTCGGCCTTGCCGTAGCCGGCGACGGCGCCCGACGCCAGAACTCCGGCAGGAGCGCCGGCGGTTTGAGCGTCTCCACCCCCGACCGGTTCACCTTGAGGATCGCGACGTCGTGCTCCGGGTCGAGGACCACCAAGTCCGCGATTAGCTTCCGGCCGTCGGAGAACTGCACCGCCAGGTAGCGTGAGTTTCTGACGACGTGGTGGTTCGTCGCCACCATTCCGGAGCCGCTGACGAGAAATCCGGAACCGGTCGCGCCGTCGGCGTGGATCTTGACGATAGCGGGGTTGAGCGCGTCGGTACACGGCGGTGTAGTCGTACGCCACACGTTCAACGCCGGGCCGGCCGACGGCGGTGGGTTCCTGCGCGGACAGCAGGCCCGCAAGGGCAAAGAAGAGGGCAACAACGACAGCTCGGAACATAAGCCTCCTGGGATGTCTGGGCGCGACAACCGGTTGCGCCACGGTCCCGAGGCTAATTGGTCGGTGCGACAAGGGAGGTCCAAGCAGACGGACACCGCTGAGTGTCCTGCGGCAGAGAGTCGAAAACTGCCCGAGACTCGCAGTTCAGGGTGGCAGCAGTTGCGTCGTTCGGACGCTGCCAGCCAGTCGATCGGGCGGTTTACCGCGAGTTCCTAGAGGTCAGCCTTCCGGCCCATGAGTTGCAGAGAAAGATGCGAGCCTGACGATGGTAAGATTTCGCCATGGACGGGCCCAGCGAGATGCAGCCAGCGCGCGCCGAGCCGGTTCGCCTGACCTACGAGGACTTCCTCGGCTTCCCGGACGATGGTCGACGGCACGAGCTGATCGACGGGGAGCACTTCGTGACGCCATCGCCCGCCTTGCGGCACCAGGAATTGCTTGGGCGACTCTACCTGGCGCTGGGCAACTACCTTTCGCAGCACGCTGCCGGCAGGGCGTACCTGGGGCCTGCCGACGTCGTACTCTCGAATCACGATGTCGTCGAACCCGACTTGCTCTTCGTTTCGAACGATCGAAGCGAGATCCTCGCGGAGAACAGGATCGCAGCTGCCCCCGATCTGGTCGTCGAAATTCTGTCTCCGTCCACTCGCCGGACCGACCAGGTAAGGAAGCGGCACCTCTATGACCGCTTCGGAGTTCGCGAGTACCTGGGTGGTCGACCCGGACGTGGACACAGTGCACGTCTATCGGCGTGCCGCCGACGGAGGCTTCCCCCGCGTGGCCGAACTGAGCGCCGAAAACGACGACGCATTGACCACGCCGCTGCTCGTCGCGTTCTCCCTCGCGCTGCCGGCCCTCTTCGCGTGACCGTCCACTCTCCGTAAGAGCCCGACTCCTCGCCGCCAGTCTCGACTCCTCGCCGTCAGTTCCGACTAATGTGAATCCACCTTGGCTCCACGTCCCCCGGCCGCGACGCGAGCCACACCGTGGCTTCTTCCGCCTCGCCGCGCAGGACGATGTCGAGCGCCATCTGGCGGGCGCGCGCCTGGCCCGACGGATCCACCTTCAGCGGGTCCTTGCCGTGCACGGCCCCGCCGCCGATCGGCACCGACGTCCCGTAGGCGTCGGCCACCAGTTTCTTGCCGCTCAGGCCGTTGTCGCCCGACGGTCCCCCCACTTCGAACGCGCCCGCGCCGTTGACCAGCCAGTCCACGTTCTGCGGCGGTTCGAGTTCGCCCGCCTCCACGTATTCCGCGGCGACGTTCAGGCACGCCTGGCGGGCCGCCTCGGTGAGCGCCAGCCATTCGGCGCCGGGCAGGTGGTGCACCGAGAGAGACACGCCCACCAACCGCGTGCCGCTCACGACGACCAGCGTCTTCCCGTCCGGCCCGAGGCCGAGTTCCGGGCGGTCGCGGCGCAGCCGTTCCAGCGCCCGCGCGAAGTCGGTGGCCAGTGCCTGTTCGAGCGGGCGATACCCGGCGCGCGCGCCGCGGCACGCGTATCCGACCGCGATCGCCTGGTCGTCCGAGACGTGCCGGATCGCGCGTTCGTCGGCTTCCAGCGGGCCGAGGCACAGGTCGAGCCGCACCTCCAGCGCGTCGGGCTCCGGGGGGAACGCGCTGCCGTAGCCGGCGTCGCGGAACACCTCCCGCGCGGTCGCGATCACGTCGTCCTCCGAGACGAGGCAAACGTCCGCCTGGCCCGCGGCGATGCGGCCATCCACGAACACGACACCGCGGTGCAGCGCCACCTCGATGCCCACGAGCGCGCGGTCGTCGCGCGCGCACGCGAGGTCGACGATGCGCGAGGCGATGGTGTCGGCGAGCTTGTCCGGGTGCCCGGCGCAAACGGCTTCGGCAAAACGGAGTGCAGATTGATTCTTCATGAATGCTCCTGGATCCCCTCACCCGTTTCCGTCCAGCTCGGGCAGAACGTCGAACCGGGAGGCCAACGCCGCGAGGTCCGGGCGCCAGCCTTTCGGCGTCAGCAACACGCGGACCTCGACGCCCGCGCGCTCGAGGCGCCTCCTGTCGTCCTTCGGCACTGCCCCCACGTAGCCGTCGGTGACGACCAGCGCCCGCCGCGGCCGCCTGGCCAGCAGGTCCTTCAGCACGCACGCGATGTCGGTGCCTCCCGTGCTGTCCGCCCGGCCCCGGAGGAAGTCGGCCAGCGGCACCGTCGCCACCTTCGTGGAGAACAGGGCGACCTGCGGCTGCACGAGGTCGCGGAGCTGCGAGAGCCCCGCGTAGAGATGCGCGAGGTAGGCGTCCATGCTGCCGCTGACGTCCAGGTAGACGCGCGCCTGGCCCTCGTCGCGTGCCCGCCGCGCCGAGACCTGCGAGTCGTAGAGCAGCGGCGAGTTGCCCGACGCGCGCAGCACCGTTCCCCGCCGGTCGCGGAGGTCCGGAATCACCACCTGCCCGGGGACCTGTCCCGCCCCTCGCCTCCGGAGCGAGCGGCTCCGCGTGGAAGCGGCCAGCAGCGCCCGCCTCAAGGCGGCGAGGACCTGGCGGCCGACCGTCGCGTGCTCCACGTGCTTCTGCTCGAGCAGGTCGGAGAGGCTTCGGCCATTGCGCACGCCCCTCGGGCTTCGGCCAGCGCTCGACGATCTTCCGGATGGCGTCCACCAGCTCGCGGTCCAGCGGTCCAGCCGTTCCCCAGCCATCGCTCTCGTCTCCAGGCTCCGCCGGACCTCCATGCGAGCCGAGGAGTTCACTCAGCTGCGTCCTCCGGCAACGCATCCGCTTTCGCCAGCGCCGTCAGCTGGTTGAAGATCTCCTCCGACGTCGTCTGCGCCGAGCCGTCGTACAGGAGCCGGTGGAGCGCCGCCAGCGGCTTGTGCTCGATGGGAGCGCCTTCCGGCGGGGCGAGCAGCCGCAGGGCGCCCGTCTGGCCCCCGTAGATCTCGAGGAAGAAAGAGGTGTAGGCCCGCGCGGGATGCTGCAGCACCAGCAGCGAGTTGATCACCGCGTCGAACGCCAGGTTGTGCGCGGGCGTCGCCCGCGGGAACAACCGGGTGTGCCCGAGCAGGACGTGATACAGCTCGTGCATCACGAGCATGAACAGATGCTCGTCGGTGCGGCACCGGGCGCTGACGAAGTCGGGGTTGATCCGCAGCACCGGCCGGCGCTCGCACGACACCGCGGCGGTCGGCACCTCGCCGCGACGCCTCGACGCGAAGCAGCGAGAGCAGCGCGTTCATCGCGAAGCTGCGCGCCGGCACGGCGTTCAGCACCCGGTGCACCAGGAGTTCATCCTCGGTCATTTCGGGCTCCTCCAGGACGCTCGGGAAGATCCAGCACGCCGGGTGTCAGCACGATCAGCGACGGTTCGACCGGGCGCGCGGGCAAGTAGAGCAGCCCGGCGCGGCGCGCCAGCAGCGCGAGCGATGCCAGGTTGTCGAGCCTGGGCGGTTGCGGCCGGTCGCCCCACCGGTCGTTCAGGGGCGAACACACCGAGGCCGGCGGGCATCGGGATCGGCCGGAGCGCCTTCTCCAGTTCCTCGACCACGTGCGTGGGCGGGACTCCGTTCCCCTTGGAGGCTCTCTTCTCGACCCACCGCGGCCCGCACTCGGGCCCGGAGCGAAGCGCCTCCGCGAGCGCCCCGAGCGCGGCCATCCCGTGCCGTTGCAGGCAGCCGTACATCTCCCCGAGCCACCACGCCTCCTCGTCGGGGCTGTATCCCCAGGGCACGACGCTCACGCGGAACCGCAGGCCCGGCAACGTGGTCCCGGCGCACGTCAGCAGCGAGCGCGTGGGCACCGACATGTTGTGCAGCCACGCCGGGCCGCCTTGCTTCTCACCGCCGGGCATCGTCCGCTCCCGTGGAGACCGAGCCGAGCGCGTCGGCCGCCTCGTCGTAGGCACGCTCGGCGTCGGCGAACGAGAACCGCTCGTTGTTCGCCGCCAGCGTGATCCCGAGGTTGGTCAGCACCTGGCCTCGAAACGACCCGCGGTCGAGCGCGGGGAGGTCGCGGCTGATGACGTCGCGCCTCCAGTCGTGTCCGCCCTTCTGCACCATCACGGACTGAACACCAGGGTCGGCCACCAGCGTGTAGTCGTGCGCGACGGCTTCCACGACGCTCAGCGGGAGGCCGGGGCGCCGGGCGAGGTGCGGCATCAGGAGCGGCGCCGTCGCGAGGCGCGCGGCGGTGTCGAGCATCGCGTAGCTGTCGGAAATCACCTCCGCGGCCTCGAAGTCGGAGAGCCCGGACGAGAGCGCCAGCGCGATGCGCCGCAAGGGACGGGGCTCCACCTGGATGGCCTTCAGCGGGTTGTTGGCCTCGAGGCGAGCCGTCGCCCACGCCGCGCGGTGGACGGCGAGGATTGTCTCCCCGGGACACCGGGTTGCCCCAGGCGATGTCGGGGAGCGAGTGGCGGAGCGCGCCGTAGCACGCATCCTCGAGCGTGTGGCCCGTCGCGGTGGCGTCGAGGACCGCCTGCACCGCCTCGATGTTGGCGGCCAGCTGCACCGCGCGGCGGGTCGAGACAGGGTGGCCCGCCCCCGCCAGCTTCGCCGCGGCGACGTGCACGTACTCGGCGACCGCCGTCCGCCAGCGTCCGGCGTCTAGCGCGATTACCTTGCGCACCGACTCCACCGTCTTCCTGACGGTCTCGGCCGCATCCTCGGCCGGTCGTGCGTCCTGCCGCAGCACGCGCAGCTGGTCCTCCCGGCCCAGTTCGGCGAACGAGGGCACCGTGACGACGAAGGCGAACCGGTCGGCCAGCGCGACGTCCAGCGGTTCGGCGCCCGTGTAGGTGCACCCGCTCGTCGCATCGTCCTGGCCCGGGGGCGGGTTCATCGCGGCCCAGCGGTGCCTGAGCCTGGCGAGCGGGACGCCCTGGACGACGCGGTCGTGGACGATTGGGAACAGCTTGTTCTGCAGGTCGGGGCGGCACCGCGAGATCTCGTCGAAGAAGACCGACTCGGCGTCCCAGATGGTGGCCGGCGTCTGCAGGTAGACGATCTTCCCGTTCTCCGGGACCGGGAACCCGACCAGGTCGTCGAAGTTGAGGAGCGACGCGTTGTACTGGCGGTGTTCGAGCCCCAGGCATTCCGCGAGGCGCTTCAGCAGCAGCGTCTTGGCCGACCCGTGCGGCCCCACGAGGAGCAGCGGGAGCTCGGCGGCGACCGCGGCGAGGATGGCCGCCTCGATCTGGTCCCAGCCGGCGATACCGAGTTGACGAAGCAGTCGCCTCGACGACGGCCCGTTCACCTTGCGCGCGGCGTCAGCGTGCTGCTGCCCCTGGCTTCCCTGCCGCCCGGTCGCTGTGCGCGGCGCGCCTCCTGCGACCGCCGGCTGGCTCGCGGGCGCGCTCTGCGCGGTCGAAGTTGCTGCCGGCGGAACGTCAGGACCCGGCGGCTGCGGCTGACTCGCGGACCCGTCCTCCACTGGCTCTCGTTGCTTCCGCCACAGGCGCGCGATTCCGGCCGGCGCGGCGTCCGCGATCTTCTTCTGCAACTGGCTGGCGAGGCCCGAGGTCGTGGAGACCGCCAGCGACGATGGGTGGATTGGCGAATGGGCAGGCATGGTGTCCTCTCCTCGATATCAAGAGGACACCCGGAGTTCGCGCGCGGCGCGCGGACGTTCCGTCGTGTTGCGCGGAGCGTCCGATTCGTGGCGCGGGCATCCCGGCCCGCGTCTCACGCGTGGTGCGCCGTGGACAGGTTGTTGCCGACCGTTCGTCGGCCACATCGTGCTCGCGAACCGCGGTGATTCGCGCGCACAGGCACCTTGGGTTGTCCACCCAGGTTGCCGGGCCGGCTGGTGAGGCCAGGTTCGTTCCTGCGCCGTTCATCCGCCGGACCACTCCGGATGTCGTGTTTCGGTGTCCGCGTCTGGGGACGAAACCGCGGACTGATTGCCTCATTACTGCACGGCTTGTGCCAGCGGCACTCCGGTTTTCCAGTCACAGTCCCGCGAGGTTTGACAGCCCGCTCGGCGCGGCCGGATACTCTTGTCCATCATGGCGTCGCACCTGGCACTGGCGGTTGCTCTTTCGGTCCTCGTCGCGGGCTCCCCGCTCCTCGCCCAGCCCCAACCGCCGGCCGAAGTCACGCTCGTCCTGGAGGGACCGGCCGCGAGCCTCGAAGGCGCCGTCGTTTGGTGGCAGCTCGCCCGAACGCGAGCCGGAGATGATCTCCACCCGTGCGGCGCGCAGCGGGCAGGACACGGTGAGAGTGAGCTTCGCCTGCGTGCCTGGCGAGTACTTCGTTCAGACCGCCGCGCGCGTGTCAACGCCGTTCCGGCTCGAAGCCTCGGACTGCGGAAGCGCGCGCAAGATCGCCACCTATCCGTCGGCAGGCATCCGCGGCCGCGTCGTGCTGCCAATCGAACCCGGGCGGCCCGAAGTCGCGGACGTCCCATCCGCTCCCGCGCAGGGACCGGTGGTGATCATCCCGATGCGCTCCTGTGCTGACCGCGGACGTGGCGCGGCGCTCGGGCATGACCGCGTGCGGGCCACCGAAGACGGTCACTTCGCCGCGGTCGTACCTTCGGGCTGCCTGGCGATCGGCCTGCGGGTCGCGGCGCTCGCTCCGGTCCCCCACAGGCCGCTGACGCTGAAGCCACGGCGAGGTGCTGGACCTGGGAACCATTGAACTGCGCGCGGGCGCGACGCTCGTCGTCGCAGCCCGAATCAACGACGGCCCCGCCGTCGGCGCAACGGTGTCCGCCGTGCCGGCGGAGCAGGACCAGGAGTTGTTGAACGCGATCTTCGCGAGGAACATCCGAAGCCCCCCTTCGTGGGAACCACCGACCGCGCGCGGTTCGGTCGCGTTCGTCGGCGTCCCGCCTGGGGTCCTCCATGTCGTCGCCACAGGAACGGATTGTTTCGGGTTGGCAGGACCGTTCGAACTCGTGGCCGGGGAAGAGACGGAAGTGGATGACCTCCCGCTCCGCGCTGCTTCGACCGTCGAGGTCACAATCCTGGGGGACCGCTCGTGGCTGAAGACGCCGCTCCAACTGGCCGCTCGTCCAGGCTCGGAGCTCGGTGTGGCGAAGGACATGGACATCAGCCGGTTCTTCGGCGCGACGGATGCGACCTTGACGATCCCGGTGCCTGGCCGCTGGTTCTTTGAGTTGCGGTCGGGCGGGATGCTGCTGGACCGGCAGCCGGTCGACGTGGCGCCGGAAACGACGACCTCGGTGCAGCTCTCAGTGGAGCGACTCCGCTTTCGCGGCCGTGTGTTCCTCGGCGAAGAGCCGATTGCCGGGTCGCTCTCGCTGATGCGGCCGGGCACCGAGGAGACGTTGGCAACGGTCGAAACCGAGCCGGACGGCCGATTCGCGACGGCGCTCCCTGAAGGCGGGATGTACACCGCCGTCTTCCGGCGTCCGCAGGACGGCATCCTCAACGCCCGCGGCTCCGCGCAGTTCACGCCGGGAATTGAGACGATGGTGCGGCTTCGCAGCACCAGCCTCTCCGGCCATGTGGTCTTCGGGGACGGACGTCCCGCGGGTGACGCCAACGTCACCGTGGAACGACTGATCGACACCGGGACAGACGAGGCGGCGCTGCCCCAGTCCGTCGCCGCGGCCACCAGCGACGCCGGGGGCGCGTTTGAGGTACGGAGCCTCGAGCTGGGTGTGTATCGGATCTCCGCGCAGATCGGGACGCGCAGATCGGAATTGCTGAAGGTGGCCGTTAGCGAGGATCGCAATCCGCCCCTGAAGCTCGTGCTGTCGGACGCGGAAGGCGTGGTCGTCCGGGTTGTGAACGCCCGCGGCGAAGCGCTGCGCGCGGTTCACGGCTGGCTGCTGGCGCCCTCGCCCGACGGCGACGGCATGCCGCAGACGTCCACGATCGAGACGGACGCCGAGGCACCGCGAGGACAGCGGTCCCGTGGGTGCCGGGCGGCATCGTGCAGCTGCTCGTGATCGATCCCGACTACCCGGTGACGGCGCTCAAGGCGTCGCCCAGCGACGAGGGCGTCTTGTCAATCACGATGCCGGCAACGTCGGGGTCGCTCAGGCTCGTGCTGCCGGGCGCCGTGGGCGGGCAGGCAAACACGGCCGACTTCACTTCCACGGTGCTCGTCAGCGATCGCGGCGCCATCGTTCCGCTCAGCCTGTTGTCCGAAATGGGAGTGGCGACCGAGACAGCAGTCCAGGGCTCGACCAGCATCATCATTCCCGCCGTCGCAAGCGGCGCGTGGCGAGTCGCCCGGTTCGCGGGCACCCGGGAGATGTTCCAGGGCTTCAGCGGCATGGCGACGCCTCAGCTGATCCAGGACCTTCAACGTCCCGGCCGGTCGCAGCGTCGTCGTGGACCTGCGGTAGCGCGTGCGCCGGTCCGACCTCAACCTCCGCTGAGCGCTGCTTCGGCTCGGCTCTTGCACCGCGCAACCCGTTCCCGACAACCGACGAACCACTGCGGTCCAGCGACCGCAGTCAGCCAAGGAGTCCACGCATGAGTCGCTTGCCATTGGCCGCGGCGTGCAGCATCTTGCTCATCGGGTACGCTGCAAGCGCAGCAGCACCCGAAAGGCACCTCGGGCATGATGGAGCCCCGGTCCATGATGATTGCGCCGTCAGAGGCGAAGTGGTCCCCCGCGCCGCCCAGCCTGCCCGACGGCGCAGAGATCACGGTTCTCGAGGGGGACCCGAGCCAGTCCGGACCGTTCACGTTCCAGATCCGGTTTCCGGACGGCTACAAGGTGATGCCCCACTGGCATCCCACGGACGAGCGGCAGACGGTCGTGAAGGGCACCGTCATGATGGGGATGGGTGAGAAGTGGAATGAGGGCGAGATGAAGACGCTCGCTCCCGGCGGGTTCGTGATGCTGCCCGCCAAGCACTCCCACTACGTCGTCACCAAGGGCGAGGTGATCATGCAGGTGCAGGCCGAGGGCCCGTTCGAGATCACCTACATCAACCCCAACGACGACCCGCGGAACAAGAAGTAGACAACCCGCCTCGGGCGCCGGACGACCGCACGGGCCAGCCGGCGCCCCGGCCCGCGCCGCCTGCGCCGAAGCGACTCGTCCGCCGACAGGCCCACGGCCCGCGGACGACCTTCCGATTACGCATCGTCAGCCCCGACTCCTCATCGTCAACCTCGACTCCTCATCGTGAACTCCGACTCCTCATCGTGAGCTCCGACCTCTGGTCGCCAGGTCTCGACTACTCCGGTGATAATAGGAGTGTCGTCCATGGAACCCCGTGCGCTGACTCTCGTCGTGACGCCGCGCGGACACCTCGTCCTCGAAGCGGCCGAGGACGGCCTGGTCGCGGAAACCGACGTCGCGGTCCGGCTCCAGCTGGCCTTCGAGCGGGGGACGGGCGAGGGCCTCCTCCAGCTCGGCGCCGGCGAAGTGTCCACGCCGCTTCCACCCGCCTTCGCATACTGGCGCGATTTCGGACAGGGGTTCGTCACCGCGCTCTGCGCTCGGCCCGCGTCGGTCGGCGGAGGGAGCGCTCCATCGGTTCCCCCGCCCATCCAGCCGAGCTCGACGCCCTCGTCGCGTCCGCGCCACCGATGACCGGCGCGGAGTACCTGACGGCCGAGGTCTTGCGCGACCTGTGGACGACGTTGGACACCGCGTTCGCCGCCCGGCTCGCGTCCGGGGGCGCGTCCATCGAGCAGGCGCTGCACGCGTTCAACCCGGCGTGGAACATCGTCGGGCGCGTCTACTTCCACCTCGCCGAGAACCGCAAGGACCCGGACGCGCCGTTCGCGTTCCTCGCCACCTACACGCACGGCCTCTCGGCCACGGGCAGCCGCAACACCTCCCGCTCGGCCAGGCGCTCCGCGAGTACGCCGGCAGCGCGAACCGGGGGAGGCTGCTCTCGCTGCTCCTCCCCGTGCAGCGTGCGGCGGAGCAGTGCGGGTGGCTGAAGGCGATGGTGGACTCGGCCGAGGTCTTCCATCCGCTGCGCTGGACGCCTGCCGAAGCCCTCGCGCTCCTCCGGGACGTCCCCGCGCTCGAGGGGCTGGCGTGGTGGTGCGCGTGCCCGTCAACTGGAAGGGCGGCCGCCCGCCGCGGCCGACGTGACGGCGACCGTCGGCGCGAAGCCGCCGCAGCCACCTCGGCACTCGACGTCGCTGCTCGACTTCCGCGTGGACGTGACGCTCGACGGCGAGCCGCTCACGCAGGCCGAGATCCGCAAGCTGCTCGAGGGCTCGGACGGCCTCGCCCTCCTCCGCGGCCGCTGGGTCGAGGTGGACCGCGAACGACTGAACGGCCTCATCGACCAGTTCGGCCAGGTCGAGCGTGCCGCCGCCGAGGGCGGCCTCACTTTCGCGGAGGCGATGCGGCTCGTCTCGGGCCTCGACGCCGGCCAGGGGTCGCCGCCGAGTGACGAGGATCGCCGACTGGTCGGCCGCGATTGCCGGGCCCTGGCTCGCGAGCGTGCTGCAGGCGCTGCGCGGCCCCGAGGGGCTCGGCGCGTGTCGATCCCGGGCCCGACCTTGCACGGCACCCTTCGCCCCTACCAGCAGGTCGGCGTCCGCTGGCTCTACCTCCTGTCGCGCTCGGGCTCGGCGCCTGCCTCGCCGACGACATGGGGCTCGGCAAGACGATCCAGGTGCTTGCGCTCCTGCTCGTGCTGAAGCGCGACAGGGCGCCGCGCGCGGGTGCGGACGGCCGCCGAGCCTGCTCGTCGCCCCGGCGTCGCTGCTCGCGAACTGGGCGCGGAGATCGCGCGCTTCGCGCCGTGCCTGACGCCGCTGGTCGTGCATCCTCGGCGATGCCGGCCGACGAGCTGAAGTCGCTCGACGCCGCGCGCGCTCGCCGGCATCGACCTGGTGATCACGACCTACGGCCTGCTGCGCGGGCTGCCGTGGATCGCCGCGCGTGCGGTGGGACCTGGTGGTGCTCGACGAGGCGCAGGCGATCAAGAACCCGGGCGCGAAGCAGACGCGGGCGGTGAAGGCGCTGGAGGCGCGGGCGCGGGTCGCGCTGACCGGCACGCCCGTCGAGAACCGGCTCGGCGACCTCTGGTCGCTCTTCGACTTCGTCAACCCGGGCCTGCTCGGCTCCGCGAAGGCGTTCGGCGCGCTCACCAAGCGCCTGGCCGAGCGGCAGCACAACGCCTACGCGCCGCTGCGCGAGCTGGTGCGGCCGTACATCCTGCGGCGGATGAAGACCGACCGCGCGGTCATCGCCGACCTGCCCGACAAGACCGAGGTGAACGCCTACTGCCCGCTGAGCCGCACGCAGGCGGCGCTCTACGAGCAGGCGGTGCGCGACCTGCGCGAGCGGCTGGAGCGCGTCGAGGGCATCGAGCGGCGCGGCCTCGTGCTCGCGTCGCTCATGCGGTTCAAGCAGATCTGCAACCACCCGTCGCAGTGGCTGGGCGACGGCGCGTGGCGCCGCGGCGGACAGCGGCAAGTTCGCCCGGCTGCGCGAGCTCGCCGAGGTGATCGCCGCGCGGCAGGAGAAGGCGCTCGTCTTCACGCAGTTCCGCGAGATCACGGCGCCGCTGGCCGCGCTTCCTGGCGGCGTCTTCGGCCGGCCCGGGCCTGGTGCTGCACGGCGGGACGCCGGTGAAGGCCAGCGCCAGCGACCTGGTGCGGCGCTTCCAGGAGGACGAGCGCGTGCCGTTCTTCGTCCTGTCGCTCAAGGCGGGCGGCACCGGCCTGAACCTGACGGCCGCCTCGCACGTGATCCACTTCGACCGCTGGTGGAACCCGGCGGTCGAGAACCAGGCGACCGACCGCGCCTTCCGCATCGGCCAGAAGCGCAACGTGCTGGTGCACAAGTTCGTGTGCCGCGGCACGGTCGAGGAGCAGATCGACGAGCTGATCGAGTCGAAGCGCGGGCTGGCGCGCGACGTCCTCGAGGGCGGCGCGGAACTGCTGCTCACCGAGATGAAGGACGACGAACTGCTGCGGCTCGTCTCGCTCGACGTCAATGCCGCGCTGAAGGAGGGGTGATGCCGAGGCGTTCCAGCTTCCGCCGGCGCGCGCCCTCGACCCGCTGGGCCGACTACGACGGGTGGGGCGGCTTTCCGCCGCGCATGTCCGCGGGCGAGCGCAGGGCGCAGGCGGAGCAGGCGCTGCGCGCAGCTTGCGGAAGTCGGGCCGCGAGGTGTCGCCGGTCGAGATCGCGGGCCGCGACGATCGCGACGACGCTTCTGGGGCAAGGCGTGGTGCGACAACCTGGAGCGCTACAGCGACTACGCGAACCGCCTGCCGCGCGGGCGGACCTACGTGCGCGAACGGGTCGGTCGTCGACCTGCAGATCGGCGCCGGCCGGGTCAGGCGCACTGGTCAGCGGCTCGGAGCTCTACAAGGTCGTCGTGACCGTCTCGCCGGTGGCGACGGCGCCGAAGTGGCGCGCGATCTGCGAGCGCTGCGCGGGCGGCATCGACTCGCTGGTCGAGCTGCTGCAGGGGCGCTTCTCGACAGGGCGTGATGGAGCGCATCTGCCGCGGAAGGAACCGGCCTCTTCCCGACGCCGGCGGAGATCAAGCTTCTCGTGCTCGTGCCCCGACTGGCGCCTCGATGTGCAAGCACGTGGCGGCGGTGCTGTACGGCGTGGGCGCGCGCCTCGACCCGCAGCCGGAGCTGCTGTTCCGGCTGCGCCAGGTGAACGAGCAGGACTTGATTGACAGCGCGGAGACGGGGAAACCGTTCTCGAGGAAGCCCACCGCGCCGAACCGCATCCTGCAGGATCCCGACCTCGCCGGCCTGTTCGGCGTGGAGTTCGCGCCGGAGGCGCAGGTCCCGCAGGTCCCCCCAAAGGCCACGTCGGCGAAGAAGCGCCAAGTCAAGAGGTAGCGCCCGGCTCCCGCAAGTTCCTTTTCGCTTCGGCGATCCGCGTCAGGTGGTATTGGAGGTAGACAAAGGTGAAGAAGAACGTCATCGCTCCGCTGAGCGAGACGTTCATCGGCTCGAGCTGTGTGAAGTGGTGCTGGATCGACCCGCGCATCTTGAAGGCCGCCAGGATCAGGAAGAAGGCGCCGGAGAGCGTCGCGAGCATCTCGACGAGGGCGCCCGCTTCCTCGTTGCCGGCGCCCACCCTGGCCGCAACGTAGCCTCCGACGATGGCCGTGAAGAGCCCAAGCGTCAGCAGAGCGGTGGCGCGGCTGTGCGGGTCGAACTTCCGCACCCAGGCGGCCTGCACGAACATCCAGGCCCAGCCGAAGACCCCAAGCGTCAGCGTCGACAGCGCCAGCACGATGAACCAGTGGAGCGACGGCGGCATCGGGGCGAGGGTCCCGGTGTTCGAAGCGACGGGGACCTCGGGCGGCTCCGGCGCCGGCTCCTCGGCGTGGTCGAACGCGTTCACGACCAGCTGCCAGCCGGGCATCCCCTCGGTCCAGCACAGGTCCGTGTCCACGATGCGCCCGTCGGCGCGAAGCTGCTGGATCGCTTCCGCGGTGTAGGGTCCGTAGCGCTGCCCGTCACGGCTGATTAGGTACTCCATCACTATACTTTCGCACGGAGTCGCCCGACGTGCGCACGCCGCGCCCAATCTATCTCGTCAAGGCTTCTGCGTCCCAACGCCGGTCCGCGCGAGGGAAGACGTTGTGCACCATCAGGCCGCAGCGATCGCACGTGACCAGCCAGCCCTGGTCCTCCACCGCGCCGTCCACCGGGGAGATCAGCTCCACGAAACGCCAGGACAGCTCTCCGACGGGCGCGCGGCAGTTCGGGCAGCCCGACAGCTCCGGGGTCCGCAGCTCGCGGAACGCCTTGTCTCGGGCGGTCGGTTCGGCCGCGGAGCAGAACCAGTGGATTGGTGTGAGTTCGGTGCCACCCGGCGGCACGAACGTGTGCCCTGCCCAGATCTGGCGCTGCGCGTCGAGGTACTGCCGCTTCATGGGCGCCAGGCGCTCCTTGAACAGCCGCTCCTCCCTGCGCTGCTGGAAGTCGGGCCAGGGTTCGCGGGGTTCCTGCTCGAGCCACGCAATGACTTCGTCGAGCGGCGCCTCCCGGTTCAGGGCGGCCGACAGCGCCATGGCTTCGTCTGCCTGAACCGGGTCCGACAGCCGCCCCAGCACCTTGTCGCGTCTCGGAGGGAACCACGAGGGGGTAATCCACAGTGTCTTGTAAGGCACGTTGCAGCGGCGCTCGAACGCGTCGAGCGCTTCGGCCGGACGCAGTCCCTCGAACATGACCGCCGACGGTGTCTCAGCCACGTTGCCTCCTCGCTTTCGCCGGTGCCGCGCCGGCCACCCGCCGCACCTCGGCGTTCACGTAGACCGGCGGCATGCCCGGCACGTAGTCGATCCTCTTCCAGTGGGCGCCGAACCAGAGCGACGCGATCGCGTCCACCCGCCGCTGCGGGTCCCACTCCCGGTGCCGGCGAATCAGCCGCGTCGCCCGCGCCATCTCGTCGCCCACGATGGCGGCGGGCATCGAGGCGATCCAGCTGGCGAGTTGTCCCGCGGTGAAGTAGCGGCGCTGCGCGCTCCCGGGATGCAGGTGCAGCGGCGTGGCCGATGGCGGGTCGAGCTGGATGACGACCAGCTTCCCGGGCTGCCTGTCGTCGGTCACCAGGCCGGTCGCCAGCCCCTCGTCGGTCCGGTAGGTGACGACGTGGCCGCGGTGCAGGCGGCGCGGCCGTCCCGGGCGGCGCGGCGTGAGCGTCCGCACGTCCCCTGGCGCGGCGTGCAGGACGCCCTTGACGCAGGCCAGCCAGTGCACGAGCGCGATGCGCGCCTGCTCCGAGGGCAGGAGGCCTTCGCGCTCCTTCACGTGGAGCATGGCCTCGGCCACCTGCGCGTCCACGCGGCACACCACGGTCTTGGCGAAGGTGCTGGCCATCGGCGACTTCTCAAATAAGTTGTACACCATTTATTGAGATGTCAAGCGAAGTCGGTCGATCGTCGCCGCGGCGGCCACGACGGCCAGGTGGACGCGTGCCCGGCTGAGGCCGACGTAGAGCAGCGCGTTCTCCTCGTCCGGCGGCAACTGGTCGATTCCCGCGAGAACGACGACCGGCCGCTCCAGACCTTTGAAGCGGCGGATGGAGTCGAGCAGCACCTTCTGCGGCTCTGCCGCCTGGTCGGTCGTCGTCCAGAACGTGCCGATGCGGTCGCCGCGCTTCAGCGGGCCGCTCGCCGACGAGCCGTAGAGCACGGCGACGTCGCTCGCCGGCGACGCCTTCCTCGCGAACCAGCCGGTGGAGGATGCCGGCTGACCTCGCTGCACCACCGCCGCCGGCGTCTCCGCGCACACGTACTCCACCTCGCGCCCTTCCGGCCCCTTCGCGCGCAGCGGCTCTCCCCGGTAGAACTTCGCCGTGGCGGCGTGGATGCGGCGCGTGTTGCGCAGGTTGTCGCGCAGCACGACTCTCAGACATGCGCGCCGGGAACGAGCGACGCGCCGGTAGACCTGCTGGTTGTCGTCGTGGAAGACGTAGAGGATGCCGCCGTCCGGGTCGGCCAGGCACAGCTGCAGCGGCGCCCACCAGCTCTCCAGGAAGTCCTGCCCCTCGTCCACGACGATGGCGTCGAAGCGGCGCGCGGGGAGGCGATCGAGCGCCGTGAGGAGCGCGTCGGGCAGCATCGGTGTCGAAGAAGCCTGGACGGCAGGTCGCCGGCCGCCGGGTCGGGCAGCGGGACGCCCGCCTCGTGCCCCATCTGCCAGCAGAACTGGTGGAAGTTCGCGATGGTCAGACGGTCGATGTCGCCCGCCGATCGGCGCAGGTGGTCCGCGAGCGGCCGGTTGAAGCACGTGAACAGGACCTCGCACCCCTCGGCGGCCAGGCGCCTGGCCTTCTCGAGCGCGAGCACGGTCTTCCCCGTCCCGGCGCCGCCCGATACCGCCACGCGCCGCTGCCGCGACAGCATGTCGAGCACGCCGAACTGCCCCTCGGTGAGGCGCAGGAGTTGCGCGGTCGTCCTCGGCCAGCGCGGCCCCAGCGGCTGGCGCAGCTCGAACGTCGGCGCCAGCATCTCCGTCAGGGTCGGGACCGAACAGCGGCGCCGGCCGCAGGCTGCCAGCCGTCTCGCCGCTCCAGAACGCGAACATCCCGTCGACGCGCTCGGCGATGCGCGTCAGGTCGTCCGCGAACAGGGTGATCTCGCGAGGGCGCGTCAGGCGCCAGGGGCCTGTGCGGGTCGTGCGAATCGCGGGAAGGACGACCCCGTGGCCGAGCGGATGAACGAGGAGCGCCCGAGGGCCGGATGCTCCTGCGAGCTTGTGCAGGAGCGCGTGCTTCGACGCCTTCACCTGCGCGAACGGGTCGTGGATCGCGTGGACGTGCCCGAAATGGTCGATGCTGCGCCACTGCCCGCTCGCCCCGTCCCGGCCCACGCGCCCGCCCTTCACCTCGAGGAGCAGTGCGCCGCGCTCCGGGTGCGCGACGACGAAGTCCACCTCGCCGTCGCGCGCGCCCTCGGCCTTCGACTTCGACAGCCACGCCACGCCGTAGAACACCAAGTAGCCGTCGTCCAGGTGCGACTGCAGCGCGTCGTAGACCTCGCGCTCCGCCTCACGCGCGCCGTCGCGGATCACCGCCTCCGGCAGCGGCGTCGGAAACATCGTCGGCATGGCGCGAGCATGATAGCCGATGAGGGGATTCGGCTCCTCTTCGTCAGTTCGGGCTCCCTGTCTTGACATTTTCACGCCCGGGCCTACTTTTCGATGAGCCAGGACGGAGGTGACACGTGAGCAAGCCCCTGATCGCGCCGTTGCTCGCCGTCGTCGTCGCGGCCCTTTTGCCTTCCGCCCCGCGCTTCGCGCAGGCGCCCGCCAGCCCCGCTCCCGCGGTGACGGAACAGCTGCTCTTCGAGAAGGACGCTGGAGCGGTCCACGATGAAGAGGACGCCGTCAGCGAGGACGGCCGCCACGCCGCGTGGCGGACCGGGCGCGAGAAGACGTGGGGCGTGGTGCTCGACGGCCAGCGTCTGCCGGGCGAGTTCGAGGAGGTGAGCGATCCCACCTTCAGTCCCGACGGGAAGCACCTCGCTTTCGCCGCGCGCCGCGGCAAGGCGTGGATGATGGTGCTCGACGGCAAGGAGCCGGCCCAGACCTACGAGAAGGCCAACGCCCCTCGGTTCAGCGGCGACGGCACCCGTCTCGCCTTCGTCGGCAGGCGCAAGGGCAACTGGCAGGTCGTCGTCAACGGCGAGGAAGTCGGGACGCCGTTCGACCTGGTCGACCTCCTGGTGTTCTCCCCGGCTGGCGACCGGCTCGCCGCGGTGGGCATGCGGAAGGGGAAGCGGCTGGTGACGGTCGGTCAGACCGAGGGTCCGCCGTTCGACGTGATTGGCGGCCTCGAGTTCAGCCGCGACGGCCGGCGCTTCGGCTACGGCGGCGCGGTCATCAAGACCGGCTTCGGGGGCGACAAGGGGCTCGGCAGGGTTGTCATCGACGGAGAACCGGGCCCCGAGTACCTGGGCGAGAAGTCCACGTCCGTCTTGAAGGCGTTGGCGACCGGGCCGACGAGCCTCGTCCCCGGCTACTTCGGCGACCTCTCGCACTGGCTCCACGGCGTCTCGTCCCCCGTCTTCAGCCCCGACGGCTCGCGCGTGGCGTATGTCCTTCATCGCGCGAAGGACGAGGAGGTGGTCGTCGTGGACGGGAAACCAGGGCCGCAGTTCCCGCTCGTCACGACCCCGCTGGTGTTCTGCCCGACGGGCCAGCGTCTCGCCTACGGCGTCCGCCGCGGTGAGGACGACGAGGCGATGCTCGTGGACGGCCAGCCGGGGCCGAAGGTGGCGTCGCTCGAGTCGGCCCCCTGGTTCTGCGGCGAAGGACGGCACATCGCCTACGTCGTCTCGGATGCGGGCGGCAAGTTCCTGGTGGTGGACGGAGAACGCGTCGGCCCCGCCCTCCTGCCCGATGCCGACTTCGTCGACCACAGCGCCTTCTCTCCGGACGGGCGGCGCACGGCATTCGTCGTCGTCCGCGCGAACAAGACGATACTGGGGCGAAACGCCAGGCGCCGGGTCTACGTGGACGGCCAGCCGGGAGCGCTCTACGACACCCGGGCCCTCACCGGCATCTACTTCACGCCCGACAGCCGCCACGTGGTCTACGCGGTGCACGGTTTGGAGGAGAACTCGCGAAAGCTCTCGTTCATCGTGATCGACCGCGCCGAAGGCAAGCGCTACGACGCCGTCTGGTGGCGCACGCTCGGGGTGCGCGAGCGCGAGATCACATACGTCGCCCAGTCGGGCGCGAAGTTCGTCCGCGTGACGCAGGCGGTGCAGTAGCGCGAAGACGTCCTCGGGCTCCTGTTGCGTTTCGATTCGCGGCAGCGATGCTAAGATTGAACCTCAACCCGACACAAAGGAGCTCCCGTGACGTCTATCGAGACGCGTCGTTTCGAGCAGCCCGACCAGCAACTGGACTTTGGGAAGCACGGACAGATCGCGGTCGTGCGGATGGCGGATGGCACCATCGGCGCGCACGCCGTGTTCGAGCCCGGGTGGAACTGGGACACCCACGAGAAGCCGCTCATCGGCAACCCGGATTCCTGCCCGACCCGCCACATCGGCTACTGCATTTCCGGCGAGCTGGTGGTGGTGATGAAGGGGACGGGCGAGGAGAAGCGGATCAGGGCGGGCGATTTCTTCGACATCCCGCCCGGCCATACCGGCTTCGTCCCCGGCGCCGAGCGCTGCGAGCTGGCGCTCTTCGCGCCGGCAGGGTAGGGTCTTTCGCTGCCTCTTCCACTTGTAGCCGGGGGGGCGGTCCGCCTGCGCCAAGGCTACGGCGGACCGCCGTAGCTTCAATCGGCCCGATCCCACGGCCGGGCTGCGTTTCCAGCCACCTCGGCGGGTCCGCCTTACTGCCGTTGCGGGAGCGCGTGCGCAGCAAGCCAATCCGAGGCCTGTACGCCGGCACGCGTCGATCCCCGCGGGGCCCGCGCGTTTCTCGATCTTCTCGAGCCTGCCGGGAAGGTCCTTGCGCATCGCCGCGACTATCTCGGGTTGCTGCCCATCCCAGGGGCCACCGCCGCTGTCGAGCGCCGACGCCACGCGGTACCACTTGCACGCCACCCGGTCGTCGGGCTCGACGTGGTACTTCGCGAGCCGGCCGGTGAACATCTCGCCAAGGCTGAAGGCACCGAGCGACAGGCCCTGCGCCGCAGCCCGCTCGAAGTATTCGATGGCCAGGTCCGTGCTGACCGGGTCCAACCTGCCGGGCCCGGGTTTCTCGACGTAGACGAGGCCCAGGAGAAACGACGCAGGCGCGTGCCCCTGCGCGCTGGCTTTCTTGAACCACTCCTCCGCCTCGGGCTTGTTCTTTGGAACGCCGGCGCCGTTGAACGACGCGATCCCGAACAAACATTGTCCCTCCGCGTCGCCCTGTTCGGCCGCCTTGCGATACCACGCCGCAACTTCGCGCACGTTCCGCTCGACACCTCGACCTGTTTCGTAGGCGTAAGCCAGCATGAGTTGACCCGACACGTTGCCCTGGTCGGCGGCAAGGCGGAACAGCCTGACGGCTTCCGCCGGATCGGGCCGCACGCCGCGGCCGTTGAAATAGGCGCGCCCGAGGTTGGCCTGCGCCTGCCCGTAACCCTGCGCGGCCGCCCGTGCGAACCACTCCGCGGCCTTGACGGGATCCTGTTCTACGCCCGTGCCCCGCTCGCAGAGATTCCCCAGCATGTTCTGCCCCATCGGGTGGCCCTTGTCCGCTGCCGCCTGCGTCCATTGAAGGGCGCGGGTGGTGTCCTTCGAGACGCCCAGGCCGTCGGTCAGCGCGATCGCGACGAGCACCTGCGCCTCGACGTCTCCCGCTTCGGCACGCTTCAACGCGTCGGCGAACGTCTCGGCCCCGAGTTGTTCCGCGGTGTGCAGGATCTCGCGGCGCCGGGTTTCGGATACCACCGGCGCCGGGCCAGCGGGGGATTGCACAGGTGCCTGGGCGCCCACCGCACCGGACCACCCGACCACGCCCAACAACCCGACGAGAGCTGCCGCAAGTCGACGCGTCATGGCGTCCTCCTTCTTTCTCCTTCCCACGGCGGCCGTCCGGTCCCCGACGCACGGCCCTGACAAACAAGAATGCGGATTCCGGGCGCCCGCCGGCTCACGGTCCCCCCGACTGGCCCGCCACATCGGCTACTGCATTTCCGGGGAACTGGTGGTGGTGATGAAGGGGACGGGGGAGGAGACGCGGATCAAGCCCTCTGACAACTCGGCGTCAGTTCCGACCACTCGGCGTGAGTTCCGACTACTTCAGCGCAGCTAAGACTTTACCGAGGAATTCGTTCAGCGCCCCGCCGCCGCGGATCCAGCGCACGACCACGACGAGATCGTGTTCCCAGTCGATGAAGATGATGTTCTGGCCGTTCCCCTGAAACGTGACGCTCGAGGCGGGCGTTGCGAGCAGCGGGCGCCGTCCCGTCTTCGGGTTCGGGATGTTCAGGAACCAGTTCATGAACCCGTAGTTCGGGTTGGCCGGGCCGGGCGTCTTGGCCATCGCGATCCACGACTCCGGCACCAACTGCGTGCCGTTCCACTTGCCGTAGTTCAGGTACAGGTAGCCGAAGCGCGCCATGTCCCACGCGTTGATGAACATCCCGCCGCCGTGGTGGCCTCCGCCGGGCACCGACGGCATGCGCCTGCCGTCGATCGTCACGAACGCGTTCTTGTAGGGTTCCCAGTGCCACGTGTCCGACGCGCCGATCGGGTCCATGACCCGTTCCTTGAGGACCTCGGGCAGCGGGCGCTTGACGACGTGCAGGGTGGCGAGCGAGAGCACGTTCACGCGGACGTCGTTGTACTTGTAGAACGTGCCTGGCTCGTGCATCTCGCGATTCGGCCACTGGTCGGGCGTCTGCCCGGCCGGGGGACGGTCGGCCCAGTCCGGCTGTCCGAACAGCGTGCCGGACCAATCGCTGGTCTGGCGCAGCAGGTGTTCCCAGGTGATCGCCGCGTTGTGCGGGCTGGCGAAAAGGTCCACGCCGCGGGGCATGTAAGGTCCGACGCGGTCCTTGATGTCCTTGATCTTGCCGTCCTTCACGGCGAGGCCGACGACGGTGGAGAGGAACGTCTTGGTCACGCTGAACGTCATGTCGGCGCGAGCGGTGTCGCCCCACGAGGCGATCGCGTGGCCGTGGCGGATGATGACGCCGTTGGCCGCCGCGCGCTCCTGCGCCGGGCCGTCCACCGTGTTGTACGGCGCCTCGTTCCTGAAGGTATTGGCGATGTCGTCGGCGAGGTTCTTCGTGTTCGGGTTTTCGTTCGCGATGGCGAAGGCGACCGCCTCGTCGAGCCTGGCCTTGTCGAAGCCGGCGTTGGCCGGCTCGCGCGCCTGCCAGTCGCCGCGGGGCGGGAAGTAACGCGGCAGCGGCTGCGATGCGAAGGCGAGCGTGATAGCGGCGACGACGACAGCCGCCAGGGCCGCGGTGAACCGCCGTGATTGAGGAGTGTGCATGGCGCGCCCATCATGTCGCGTGGCGAGGCCGAGCGCAAGGGGCCCGCCTCCTACACTCATGGTGGGGCGGGCGTCCTTGGCGCACCGTAGCCGGAGGGCAAAGGCGGCCCGCGTGCCTTGCCCTCACCTCTCCCAGAACGCCGCCCGTGCCCGCCCGATCAACTCGAACACCTTCCCGTCGTCGTGTGCCGCAGTCCTTCCCAGCAGCCCTTCCCGCCACCGCGGCGGCAGCTTGGCCGCGCCGTGCAGCGCGCCCACGGCTGCGCCGACGATGGCGGCGACGGAGTCGTTGTCCCGCGTATCGTTGACGGCCCGGACGATCGCCTCCTCCGCGTCCTGGCCGTGGCGCGCCAGGATGCAGAGGACGCAAGGGATGGTTTCCATCAGGAACGCGCCAGAGTACCAGCCGTTGCAGGCCTCGACCGTCGGCGTGCCTGCTTCGAGAGCAGCCAGGACGCGCTGCCGCGTGTATCGGCCAATGGGGCCGACGTAAGTCTCTCCCGGCACTCGCGGGCGGTAAGCCGTCTCACCCTCGAGCGGCTCCATCACGTCGCAGAAGGTGTCCACCCACCATTTGGCCGCGGGCGGCCGCTCCAGGCGCAGGCATTCCCACAGGAGATTCACGAACGCGACACAGGCGGCGTTCGACGCGTAGTCGTTGTGGGTAACCATCGCGGCCAGCGCCGCGTCGGCCCAGAGCGCGGAGGACGGATGACGCAAGTGCGGCACGAGGACCGGTGCGATGCGCATCAGGGCACCGTTGCCGGCGGACTCCGGCCCGGCCTGGTGCCACGGGGCGCCGTGGAAGCGCGCGTCGAGGAAGCCCCTGACCGTTCCACCGATGCCGAAGATTCTGTCGCCCGACGAAGCACTGAGCCAGGTGTTCCGGCACCAGTCCGCCGTCCGCCAGCAGTTGTTCGAGGGTCCAGAACGCGAGTTGCGTGTCGTCCGAGGGAAGCCCGGCCGGCCTGTCGTTCGCGTGCCAGTTTGGAAGGTAGGCGCGAATCTCGCCGAACTCCGCGTGGCGCCTCGCCGGCATCATCCCTTCGCTGGTGTTGCCCAACGAGTCGCCAATGGCGAGACCGAGCGGCATGCCTTCGACGCGAGAGAAGTCGAAACTCGCGGGGAGCGGCGGTGGCTGCCGGTTGAACAAGTCGGCAGCGACCAGGCGGATTTCGCCCTCCCGCACCAACTCCGCACACAATTCTCGGTTGTCCAGCGGTCCACCGATCGTAGAAAGCATCCGTCGAAGATACTACGACACCACGCCGCAGCCCGGTGCCTGCCCTGGGTCCTTCGAACTTTCCCGCGAAAGTGACCTCGCCTGTCATCCCTGTGGCGGACACTCCGGTATCAACCTATCCGCTGTCGGCGTACCCGGAGGCGTATCCATGTCCGCTCGTCTATCACTGGCCCTACTGCTGCTCACTACTCTCATTGGCTGCTCCGGCACGACGCCGGTGACGCCATCCAAACAGGCATCGCCCACTGTCAGCGAGCTCAAGGTGGGCATCGCAGGCAACTCACAGCCGATCATCGAGCCGGGCAAGTCCGTCCAGTTGTACGCGCAGACGACGATGTCCGACGGCAGCGTCCAGGACGTGACCAATCAGGCGGTCTGGCAGTCCACGAATCCCGTGGTGGCCGTCGTGTCGACGGCAGGATTGGTGACCACCTACGCCGAGGGAGACGTCAGCATCAACGCCACCCTGAGCAAGACGGCATCGATCGCGCTGCAGGTGAAGAGGCAGTGCAGTTACATGCTCTCGCCGGCGTCGATGGACCTCGATGCCTTCGGAAGGGCCTCCATCCGCGTGAACGTGACCACGTCGCTTGCCAGTTGCGGCTGGACCGTTCAAACCACCGCGAGCTGGCTCCGGTTGCTGGGAGCCGGGACGGGAACCGGCAACGGAATGTTCGACTACGACGTCTCAGGGAACAGTACGACCGCCCCTCGGGAGGCAGATATCGTCGTGGCTGGCGGCGGCGGGAATGCGGCGCACCACGTCAGCCAGGCGCGCCCGGCTGGTTGCAGCTACGTCGTCGAACCAAGCGAGGTTGCGGTCTCGCTTGGAGGAGGGTCCGGATCGTTTCGGGTGGATGTGACTCCGGACGACTGCCAATGGAAGGCGCTGTCCGCCGGTTCGGTGTACGCCACCAATGCCAGCGCCTACACGTCAACCACGGGCGACTATACCGTCCAGTACCGCGCCTACGCGGCGGCCAACGGAGCCGTGGGTACCATCAGCATCTGCGGCCTGTCCGGCGCCAACCCGTGCGGGATATTCACGGTGAGGTGGCGGAACTGAAGACCAATGCCATACGGCCCCCCACTCGGGCCTCGGCCCCCCCGGAGATTCAAGAACGCGATGAAGTACATGGTGAACGTTGATCTCCAAACGCCGAACCGATGCGGCGGCCCCACCGATTGCAGGTCGCCGCTCCACGCTGACCTTGGACTCCATTACGACCTAACCGTGCACCGGCTTGGTTGCTGGGTGCGTGGTGGCCGTGCAGCTCACCGTCCCCCTACACGCTATTGGGACGACAACGGTGGCAACGGTTATTCCCTCGATGAAGTTGTTGGCCTCGTGGACGAGCTGCAGTCGAAGCACCCCGTCGCGCATCCACGGCGGTGCAGCCACTGCAACGTGGAGGCGTATCTACCTCACTGGGACTGAAGGGTGGCGGTGCGGCCGCCCATCTGGTCCGGGTCGGAGTGAGCTGCGGTCAGCGGAAGACAACTACCGCCCCACCTCCGTGCTAGGATTCCGCGTGTGAATAGTGACTGCCCGTTCTGCAGCCGCATGGCCGCCGGCGGTTGCCTGGCCGAGAACAGCGAGGCCGTCGCCTTCTACGACCGCTTCCCGGCAAGCCAGGGGCATGCGCTCATAGTGAGCCGGCGTCACGTCTCCGACCTGTTCGAGCTCACGGATGATGAGCGTCATGGCCTGTGGGCGCTCCTCCCAGACGTCAAGGCGATCGTCGAGCAGGCGCACTCGCCGGCAGGGTTCAACGTCGGCGTCAACGTGGGCGCGGCTGCCGGCCAAACGGTCATGCACGTGCATCTACATCTGATTCCGCGGTATCCCGGAGACGTACCGTATCCACGCGGCGGAGTGCGTTGGGTGGTGCCGCACCGGGCCGCGGTACCGGCCGCTGTCGTGATGGCAAACCGGCACGACCACCTTGCGCTCGCCGAGAGGACCATCGGCATCCTGAATGAAGGCAGCTTCTCGGCGACCTACAAGTTCGCCCTGTTCATCGCCATTCTTGACCTGTGCATTGAGAAGAGCGAGAAGGGAAATCCGCCGACATCCCTGACGACGAGAGAACTTGCGCAGAAGGTGCTCGAACTCTACTGGAACCAGGTGACACCATACCCGGGAGTTGGCGTCCTGCGATTCGGAGGAGGGCGCGGCGAGCAAGCAGAAATCGTCACCAGAATCGTGCGCCTGAGGGAACGGTTCCCGAACTGTGATCCGAGGCTGGGCGCGCGAGCCGCCGATCGCAGTATGGTCCGCGACTACGCGGGTCTCCTGAACTTCGTCGAGTGGAAACTGATTGAGATGCCGATTCCCAGGCTGCAGGTCCTGGGGAGAGACGAGGTTCCCTTTCTGTACCGCTACGACTGGACCAAGGACATCAAGCGATCGACGGTGGCCGCGTATCAGGCGAAGCGACTTGGTATCTTCAACAACGAGCTTCACCTCCTCCCAGAGGTTGGAGAGGGCTTGGTAGCCCTCAACGGGATCCTGCGACCCCTGTTCTATCGTGACTGGGCGGTGCTTGTTGCCCGGATGAACGGTCTTCCGGAAGCTCAACTCGAGGAGTTCCTCTTCGGCAGCAGGCGGATCCCGCTGGAGGCGGTCCGGGCTCCCCTCGTAGGACTCCAGCAGCACCGGTGCTTCTACTGCCAGGACCTAATGTCCGACGTTGATGTCGACCATTTCATCCCGAGGACCCGTTATCCCGACGACAGCCTCGACAACCTTGTCGCTTCGCACTCCAAGTGCAACAACAGCAAGCGAGACTACCTAGCGGCTTTGAGTCACTTGGAGAACTGGCTCACGCGTTCCAAAGACAAGTTCGGAGAACTTCAGCAGCTTGCCATTAGGCTTCGCTGGCCGCGTGATCTCACCCGGAGCCGAAGCGTCGCCAGCGCCATCTACTGTAGATTGCCCGCGGGTACCCGGCTTTGGGTTGGACAGGGCGTGTTCACCGCGATCGATCGCGCCGAGATTCTCCGGACTCTGGAGCTTGCCCACGACGCATGAGCCGACCGGCCATCTGACGGTAACCCTAGGGTCGCTACGGCGCGGGGCCGGCGCGCCCTCGAGAAGAAGAATCGATGTCTCGCTGAGCGTGAAAATGCCATTCTCACGTGCAGCCTGCTCGGCGAAGGCACGAGGTTCATGAGGACTCGCAGCCGATCGTCCTCAGACGCTTGCTCCGTATGGACCGCCTGCAGTTGGTAGACAGCTCGGACACTTCTTGGGAAGGTCTAGCCGCGCTGAGAAGCGCCTGTTGGATCAGTGCGCCGTCGGGCCCTTGAGCGACTCCGTCCTCGATGCGTCCGGGTCTGGCACTAACCGGTCCAACGTGTCCGTCTTCTGTCTCGTACATGTTGCTCGGTTAAATTCTTCTCACCGCCTACGGCCACACCCCTTCGGCGATGCATGTATCCCTGATTACACGACGATTGCCGCCGTGCTACCTTTCGCGTTCGGTGTTACTTCTAGGCGTGCGTCGATTCGACTTCGCAGTTCCGCCACGTGCGAGATGATGCCGACCAGGCGGCCGCCTTCCCGAAGCTGCATCAGCGTCTGCAGCGCAAGGTCGAGCGCCTCGTCGTCCAGGCTGCCGAAGCCTTCGTCCACGAAGATCGTGTCGAGGCGGATGCCCGCGGCGTAGGACTGGACGACGTCCGAAAGACCGAGAGCCAGAGAAAGAGATGCCTCGAAGCCCTCGCCGCCGGAGAGTGTGTTCACCGGACGCGACGTGCCGGTGTGGGCGTCGAGCACGACGAGGTCGAGGCCGCCGGCGCGGCGGGCGTCTTCGCGGGACAGGTCGCGTTCCAGGGTGAAGCGGCCGCGCGACATGGTGCGGAAGCGCGCGGACGCCGCGACGAGCACGTCGTCGAGCAACGCCGCCAGGACGTAACGCTGGAGCGCCATGCCCTTGCCGTTCTGGCCGTTCACGACGTCCGAGACGTGCGCGATGCAGCCGAACTCGGTCCGGGCCTTCGCCAGGCGGTCGGCGAGCGACGTCAGCGACGCGGCCAGGTCGCGCAGGCGGCGCAGGCGTTCGTTGAGTTCACCGATCTCCGCGTTCCTCGTCGCGAGTTGAGCGTCAAGGTCTCGAACGATCGCTTCGAGCGAGGCGAGGTCGGGCAGTGCCCTGGAAGGGCTCGCCGCGACGGCCCGCGCGGCGCGCTGGCGGGCAGCGGCCAGGTCCTGGTTGAAACGATCAACCGAGGCAGCGAGCGCATCGAGTTCGGCGAGCGTGAGGCGCGCGAGACGGTAGTCGTCCTCGGAGGCGAAGCCAGCGTCTGAAATCGCCGCCGAGAGCCGCGCGAGAGCCAGCGCGGCGCGGTCCGCAGCGGTCTTCGCGTGCTCGGTTGCGGCGCGGACGGCCTGCTCCGCGGCTGCGTGCGCCGCGGCTGCCTGGTCGCGCGCGGCGCGGGCGTCCGTCAATGACTTCACGAGGAGGTCGAGCGAAGATTGCGCGGACTCCGCGGCCGAACGGACCGCCCCGGGTGAACGTAAGTGCTCGGGGATGCCGCGCTCCAATTCCGCGACACGGCCCAGCTCCACGTCGGTGCGGCGGCGCTGCTCCTGGAGAGCGGCCTTCGCGGAGACAAGACTCTGCTCGATCGCGGACAGACCCTCGCGGAGAGAGGCGAGGGTCGCGGCCAGCTGCGGGAGTTGGGCGGCCGCGGATTGGGCAGCGGCGAGGTTGGCGAGGGCGAGGTTGTGCTGCCTTTTGAGGGCAGTGACAGGCGGGACGCCTTCGCCAAGGCTACGGCGGCCAACGACGCCTGCCCCACCGAACGCGGAGACAACCTCCTCCAAGGCGACGACGTTCGCGCGGGCCTTCGCTTCGGCCTCGAGAGCATCCGAGCGCGATTTCTGCGCGGCGGATAGCGCCTTGCGCGCAAGCTCCACGTCCTCGTGGTCCGTCAGGTCGTGGTCTGCGCCGGCGGGGTGGGGGTGTTCGAGCGAGCCGCAGACCGGGCACGGCTCCAAGTCCTGGAGCGTGCGCGCGAGCAGCCCAGCCTGGCCGGCCACCCACTCCACCTCGATCGCTCTCAGGTCAGACTCGGCGCGCGCCGCCTCCTGCTCCGCCAACTCCCGGGCGGCTGCGGCTTCGTCCACCTTCGACTTCGCCTTCTCGAGGTCCTTGCGCGCCTTCTCCGCCTTCGTCGCCTGGTCCACCGCCCGTTCGGACGATTCGACGACGGCCGCCAGCGGGTCCACCTGCGCGGCCAGCTGCGCCGCCACCTCGCGGGCGGCCCGCGCCTCCTCCACCGATTCGGCCTGCCGAGTCCGGTCGTCCTCGAGATCGCGGATTGCCTGCTCCTGCTTTTCGCAGCCGGACAGGAGCAGGTCCGCGCCGGCGCGTGCGTCAGCCAGCTCTTGCACCTTTGCGGCTACGGCCGACAGCGTGACGAGATCGGCCCGCAGCTTGTCGCGTTCCGGCTCGCGGGTCTCCTCGCGCCGCAGGTTAACAGCCGCCGTGTCTCTCGCGGCCGCGGCCGCTGCGAACGCCGCCTGGCGGTCGTGCATCTCCTTCTGAGCGAGCTGCTCCTCCCGCCTTCGCGCCTCGGCCACCGCGTCCACTTCCACGATCGGCAACGCCCGTCGGGCCCGCGCCACGCGGTTCGCGGCTTCCTGGTTCTCAGGCTCCCGGCACGCCAGCTCCTCGAGCGCTTGCTCCGCCGCGAGGCGCTCCCTGACCAGCGCCGCGCGCTGCACGGCGAGCTGCAGTTCGGCGTCCGCCTTCCCCCGCTCACCCTGGAGCGCCGCCAGCTCGCCCGCCGCCCGGTCGCGTTCTTCCACGCGCCCGTCGAGCAGCGGCTGCACCTCCGACTCCGTCTGCACGCCGGCGTCCTGCAGGTAGTGCGCCCGCTCGCTCTCGAGCGACTGCAGCTGTTCCCGGGCATCGCGCGCGCGTGCCTTCAGCGTCTCCTCGAACCGGCGATACACCTCGGTCTGGAAGAGGATCTCGAGGATCGCCTCGCGGCCCTTGGAGTCGGCCTGCAGCAGCTCGCGGAACTTGCCCTGCGGCAGCATCACCACCTGCGCGAACTGGTCGCGCTCGAAGCCGAGGATGCGCACGATCTCCGCGTTCACTTTGCTCGGCTGCATCGCCAGCGGCTCCGCCTCGCCGCCATCGTCCCGCAGCTTCCACAGGCCGGCCTTCGCCGCCTGCGTCACCATCCCGTCGCCGCGAAGCTTCGGCCGCTCCCACTCGGGACTGCGCGTCACGCGGTAGCGCGCCTCGCCCAGCGCGAACTCGAACTCCACCTCGGTGGCAGTGCGCGCGTCGGCATAGTCGCTTCGCAGGCGCTTCGCATCGCGCTCGCCGCCAGATGATTCGCCGTAGAGCGCGAAACAGATGGCGTCCAAAATCGACGTCTTCCCCGCGCCGGTCGGCCCGTGGATCAGGAAGCACGCGGCCGAACCAAGCGCGGTGAAGTCGAGCGACTGCTCGGCGGCGTAAGGCCCGAAGGCGCGCATCACGAGGCGCAGCGGCCTCATGCGAGCACCTCCCGCTCGCTATCCGCCAGCTTCGAGGCGACTGCGTCGAACACCGCCTGCTCGTCTGGCGACGGCGCCTGGCCGGTCACCTCCTTGAAGAACGCCGTGAACAGCTGGCTGTGACCCAGCTGACGGCGGTCGCCCTGCGTGCGCCCCTCGGGGCCGAGCACGACGGATGGACGTTCGATGGAGAGGACGTTCGGATAGACGGCGCGCAGGCGGCCGATCGGATCGAGGACGGGATGGCGGTCGAGCAGCTTGGCGACGATGTAGTCCTCGAACGGCGGCGAGGGGCCGCGGAGCAGGTCCTCGAGAGTGCCTTCGATCCGGTGCAGCTCGCGGCGGGGCACGAGGCGAAGTTCCTCGGTGCGCACGACACCGGCGGCGTCGATGTCCACGATGGTGACGGTGCGGTCCTGGCCGACCTCGTCGAAGGAGTACCTGAGGATGGCGCCGGCGTAACGGACGGATGGCAGGCCGAGGCCTGCCCCACCGAGTCAGGCAGGCGGGCCACCTTCGCCCCAGGGGCTACTGCGGCCAAGGACGCCTGCCCCACCGCAACATCCTGCGGGCGGTGGAGGTGGCCCAGGGCGACGTAGTGGAAGCCGTCGAAGCAGGAGGCGTCGATCGAGCCCGCGCCGCCGACAGACAACGGGCGTTCCGAGTCGCTGCCGACCGCTCCCTGCACGAACGCGTGGCCGACGAACACCGAGCGGCCTTGCCTGGGACGCTTCGCCAGCATCGAGGCGAGCAGCGCCCGCATGCCGCTGTCGTGGTCGGTCACGCCTTCGTCCGACAGCCGCTCTCGCACCAGCGCCGGCTCGGCGTAGGGCGCCACGTAGAACGCCACGTCGCCGTGCTCGTCCGACAGGACGACGGGTTCGAGAGATGCGGAGGGGAGGCCGAAGAGGTGCAGACCCTGCTGCGAGAACAGTCGCGATCCGAACGCCAGCCGCTCCGGGCTGTCGTGATTCCCCGCGGCGAGGATGGTCTGGACTTTCAGTCCGAGCAGCAGCTCCGCGAGAACGTCGTCCAGCAGTCGAACGGCGTCCGGTGGCGGCACGCCCCGGTCGTAGACGTCGCCCGCCACGACAATCGCGTCCACCCGCCGGTCCCTGGCGATGTCGATCACCTGCCGCAGGATGAACGCCTGGTCCTCCGTCAGGTGCTTCTGATGGAAGAGGCGTCCGAGATGCCAGTCGGCGGTGTGGAGAAAGCGCATGGGTTCGAGGCTCCGTCCATCAGACGCCGGGAGTGGTTCCTTCTGACATCACGCAGCCTCCCAGGTCTCCGCGAACGGACTGGCCACCAGCACGCCGGCGATCAGGAGCGCAAGCGCATAGAAGCCAACCATCAATGCGAGAGCAAGGGACGGCGCGGCGCACCAGCCAGGCGGTCGAGGAAGCGTGCGGCACACACGGTTCGGTCATTTGCCCTTCACGGCAAAGAACTGCAGCGACATGGAGACCGGGGGAAGGGGGATTCCGGCCTGGGGGACGGGAGCTGAAGACGCGCGACACGTTATATATCGGAACGGCGGGGCGAAACGCCAGCGCCAAGTTGCGCCAAACCGCGGCATCCGCCGGCGTCGCCAGAATTTGCGGCATTTGTCGGATGAGGTCGGCCATACGTTCCCTGCAATCCGCGGAGTGCGGACGCGCACGAGCTCAGCCGCGTGCCGTGCGCGAGCGCGCCTTCAAGACTGGCCAGAACTGGCGGCCGGCGGCCAGTCGCCACCATCTAGGTCACTTGCCCGTTCCGGCCGGCGGCTTCGTCGGCGCCGGCAGCAGCGAGGCCTCTCGGTCGGCGCAGTGGCCGCTAGTTCGGCAGGTGCTTCTCCGCCGCATCCTGCGCCTCGGTGTCCTCCTCTTCTTCTTCCTCCTCCGGAACCGCCGGCAGCTCGGACAGCAGTTCGAGGTCCGAATTCCACACGTCCATGAACAGGCCGAACGCCTGCTTCCGGTAATCACCCGTGTAGGACGCCCTCGCGCGAATGCAGAAGTCGCCGTCCGAGTCCTTGTTCAGGCTGAACTTCGCGAGGAGGGACTTCTCGTTCATGGCATTGATGGCCTCCAGGAACGACGGGCGCGAGTCGCCGAGGAAGCGCCCCAGGTAGACGTTGGCGTGGCACGATCATCGGCGACGGGTGCGACAGGGCAGGTCGCACCTGTTCACGAACCGAATCTCGCCACGGCCCCGAACGGCACGTCCGCGACGCCGTGCTCGGCCAGCAGCCACAACACGGGGCATGGCGGCGGCGTTCGCGGCATCGGACCGAAGCCGTCCGTGACCACGATCAGCGCGTCGGGCGGCGGCGACAGCCTGCCGGCGCGCTCTTCGGCGGTCAGCCAGGCGAACGGGGCGCGGAGGTCGGTGCCGCCCCAGCCGTGGAAAATCGCGGCTCCGCTGCCGTTACGCTTTCCCTTCCGGCCTATCTCCAGCGGATCCCAAGGGTCGAAGGCTTCCACGCACTGCACAGACACGTCGGTGTGTACCAAGGTGATGCGGCACTCGCCGGCGGCGCGCAGGGCGTCGATCTCGCGCGCGACCTGCCCGAGCAGGTCGGACGACATCGAGCCCGAGGTATCCACCGCAACGACCAGGTGCTCCGGGCCGGGAACGCCGACCGACGGCAGGAAGTACCCGCGCCACAGGTGCTTGCGGTTGAACGGCATCCAGCGGTAGTCGCTGCGGCGCAGGCCGCCCACGAACCGCGCGAGCAGTTGCGGCCACGGGACCTCGGAGGAGGCAGCGGCGCGGACCTCGTCCTCGAAGAAGCCCGCGGCCGTCCCGGGCAGCTGGGATCGCATCGAGGCGGTCAGCGACATGCGGATGCGGCGGCGCTCGTCGGCGGACGGGAGGAGCGTGCCGTGGGACGAGGACAAGGGGGAGGATGGATCTAGGTGTAGATCGAAGCCGCCTTCGCGCTCCGCGCTTCGGCGAGCCAGGGCCGCGTGAACGCCGCGCTCCGCGGTTCGGCAAGCCAGGTTCGCGGGAATCTCCTCGTAGATTGCTTCGGCTGTGAGGCCCCGGAAGCGCTTGTCGAACAGCCCTTGCGCGGCGTCCGGCATCGTCCAGCCGAGTTCCACCAGCAGGGCGTTGGTGGCGTAATCGATCGCCACGTTCCAGCGCTCGGGATCGCGCTCCCCGCGCCGGTCGATGTGGCCGAGCACGCAGTGCAGCAGCTCGTGCGCGAGGACGAACTGGATCGCGTCCTCGTCCAGGCCCTCCAGGAACGAGGCGTTCACGAAGATGTGATAGCCGTCGGTCGCCATCGTGTCGCACAGGTCCGGCGGCACGTCGCGAAGCGGAAGGCGCGCGACCGCGGAAGCGAGGTACGGGTGGCGGAGCATGAGCTGGAGGCGAGCACGGAGTAGCCGGTGAGCTGCCGGTCGCCGGCACGGAGGCCGGCGCCACAAGGACAGTGCCGCGCATCGGTCCCACGGAGGCTGGCGCGCGGAGGAGACGGGAATCGGCAGGCGAGGACGCCTGCCCCACCCTGCTCATATGAGCAACTCCTGGTGCCCCGCGATGAACGACTTGTATCCGGCGTCGAGCGCGAAGCGCGCGTTCACGCGGAGCACGTCCCGCATCAGCAGCACCGCGAGCTCCGGCGAGAGGCGCGAGAGCAGCACGCCCGCGGCCGCGAGCACCTCGCGCTGCTTCGCCCACGACGCCAGGTAGCTGACCAGCGCGTAGAGATCGCCGAGCGAGTCGGGCAGCGGCGCGCGCGCCGGAGCTAGCACGATCGCGCGGACCGCCTCCTCGCTCATCGCCTGCTCGGCGTAGCCGAGGAATTCCACCGAAGCGCCCTCACCGACGATGCCGAGGATGACGTCGGAGGCCGGGCCGACGCCGCCCATCGCGCGGACGGCGTCCGAGACGATTTCCCACGAGCGCGGCGTGGGGAACCCGCGCTCGGGGTTGCTCATGTCGAAGAGCATCGCCGGCCTCAGGCCGAGGAAGCCGACCACCAGAGGGTGCACGCCCGCGCGCACCGCCCATTCACGCCAGTCGCCCGGATCGATTTCGAAATCCACGTGGACGAAACGGTTGGCCAGCGCCGCCGGCATGCGGAACGAGATGGAGGCGTCGTGCGAGCGGTTGCCGGCCGCGATGATGCGCCAGCCATCGGGCAGCCGGTACTCGCCGATGCGGCGATCGAGCGTGAGCTGGTAGAGGCTGCCCTGAACGAGAGTGGGCGCCGCGCTCAACTCGTCGAAGAAGAGGAGGCCGGGCGGGTCCGAGTCCGCCGGGAGGAACGACGGCGGGCACCAGACCGACCGCCCGTTGGCGACGGTCGGGATGCCGCGCAGGTCGGTCGGGTCGAGCAGCGCCGCGCGGATGTCGATGAGCGGCAGGCCGCGGCGCGCCGCCGCCTGGCGGATGACGCTCGATTTGCCCGCGCCGGGCGGCCCCCAGACGAACAGCGGCCAGCGGGTGTCGAACAGCTGCTCCACGACTTCGGCGACACGGGAGGGTTTCATAAGAAAGGGCTTCCGGCTTCGGGCTTCAGGCTTTCGGCGTAGTCACGGGTGTCACGCTGAGGGCGACAGCGGCTCGAGGAACTCGCTGGTGATCCAGTCGTCCGGCACGGGGTAGTGGCGCGCCACCGCGAGTTGCTCGTGGAACGGAAGCGCGGGAGCGGCACCCTCTGCGACGCTCAGCCACTGGTCCGATGCGCCCACGGTCGCGACGACGAGCGGCAGCTGGGCGTGGACCGCTTCCATCGGCAGCAGCTGTACGTAGTAATGCGTCACCGAAATCCACCCGCCTGCATCGTCGGTGTTCCCGTCGCTGAGGACGAGCCACGGCCGCGAGAGCGCGAGCGCGGCCAGGCGGACCATCGCCTCGGGACCGGTCGGCTCGAGGACGTACCTCCCGCCGCGGTGCGAGACGCGCAGCCCGAGCGAGGGAATCGATCGCTCCGTCCCCAGCAGATACCCGGTGGTCGGGGTGGCAGACGCGGGCAGCGCGATCTGCCAGCCGGCCTCGGTCAGGTCACAGGCGACGGAGAGCGGGCGCGCGGCCTTGAAGCCGGGCTTCGACCTGGCGGAGGCCCGAACGCCGGGGCGCGCCGCGGGCGCGATGTACCAGTGCTTCCACGTCGTGCGGCGGCGGCGGGCGAGCGCGAAGCGCTCCACGTAGTAGCCGCGCAGGTTGTTCGTCAGCACAAGGCCGCCGTGCACGCCGAGCGTCTCGCACGAGACGATGCGGACGCGCGTCTGACGGTGCGCGCGCGAGAAGGCGGCGCGGACGGCGATGGTGGCAAGCCGGCGGCCGGCTTCATCGAGGGCGAAGGGCTCGAGCGGCGTGCCGCGATGATGTGGCGAGGCGAGCGCCTCGGCGACCTGCTCGCGCGAGTGGGATGGCTCGATTTCGTCCAGCCACTCGTCCAGGCGTGCGTCCAGGCGCGCACGGAGGGCGGCGTCGGGATGGCTTTCGATGGCGAGCAGGATTGTGCCCAGCGCGCCTTGGATGTCCGGGCGGAACTGACGCTCGCTAGTCGGCACTGACGATGAGAAGTCGGAGCTGACGATGAGGGGTCGGCACTGACGACCAGTAGTCGAAGAACGACGAGTGGTCGAAGGACGACGAGCAGTCGAAGGGCCCTGAGTGGTCGACGAACCACGAGGAGTCGACGGACATTGAGTAGTCGAAGGACGATGGGTGGTCATCATGCGCGCGCTCCCGGAGCCGGGAATCCTCCGCGAGGAATTTCGATTTCTGCGAGCACCTCGTGGGCGATGCGCGCGCGGGCTTCGTCGATCTCGTAGCCGATCGCGCTGCGCCGCATTTTGACGGCAACCTGCAGGATGCCCGCGCCGCCGGCGAACGGGTCGACGACGAGGTCGCCGGGGCGCGAGTAGATCGCGAGCAGCCTGCGGACGACCGGCGCCGGACTCTGGTGCGGATGGCGCGCGCTTCCGCCAGGGCCGGGAAGACGCCAGACAGGGGTCAGGGAGTCGGCAGCCTCGCTCGGCGACAACTCGATGGCCGCTCGGCTCCCTCCGAAGTCCGGCTCTCGGCTTTCGGCTCTCGGCGCTGGGCCTGGTCCCGCTGTCACGCTGACCTGTCCCGCGGTCACGCTGCGCGGGTCCGCCATCACCAGGAACTCTTCCGTCTCGCGGACGCGCATGCGCGTCCCGGGACGCGGCGCCGCCGGAACGCGGGCGCGTTGCGAGGCTTGCTGGAACATCGGCTCCCACAGCACGCGCGTGACGAGCGCGAGGCCCACGCTTTCCGCGAGCTGACGGTGCACGCCGGCAAGGCCGATGAGGAAGCCGGCGTAGCGCAGGTCCTTCGTCTGCAGAATGAGCGTGCCGTGCCGCGCGAGGACCCGGCGCATCTCGACGAACACAGGGCGGAGCGAGAGCGCGTAGGCCACGACCCTGTGCGACACGCCGGCGAAGTCGGACTGCTCGCGGAGCGGGCGGGCAAGCAGCGGCTCGACGTCCGCCGGCCAGTAGGGCGGGCCGGTGAAGACGACGTCGGCCTCGCCGTCCGCGACCTCGCCCATCTGCGCGCCGTTGCCGTGGTGGACGACGCCCCTCCTGAAAACGGGGTCAGGCCCCGTTTCGGTCGAGGAAACGGGGTCAGGCCCCGTTTTGCCCGGCAGCTCGCAACCCGTTTCAGGCCTGAATTTCACTGCCGCCTCCCGGAAGCCCCGGCGGAAACGGGGCCTGGCACCGTTTTCGAAGGCCGAATGGGGCCAGAAACGGGGCCTGACCCCGTTTCGGGGGGGCAATTTGTGCCAGCAGGCGGCGGCTCTCCGCCGGCTGGACGAGGTGCAGCATCGCCAGCCTCCCTCCCAGCTCCTCATCGTCCATCGGGCGGCCGTGCCAGGTGGCCGGCAGACCGTGGGCGCGGCGGTGCACGGCGGCGCGGAGGCGGCGGCGGAGGCGGCGCGGCAGGTTCGGCTTCTCGTTCACCACCAGCCCCGTCACCATCTGCCGCCGCCCCCGGCGGAACAGGTTCGTCTTCCGGTCGTCGATCGAGTAGCCCAGCTCCCCGAGCAAGCGCTTCACAAACGGGATGATGCGGTGCACGTCGTCGGCACCCGAGAAGGTGAGATCGTCCGCGTAGCGCGTGTAACGGATGTCGAAGCGCGCGGCAGCCGTCGAGAGCGAGCGGTCCAGGCCGCGCAACAGCGACGTTCGCGATCGCGGGACTCGTCGGGGCCCCCGTGGGCAGCGCGCCGCCGTAAGAACAGATGTCGGCGACCAGCCGGACTGCCTCGGGCGACAGCACACCACCGGCGAGCTCCGAGCAGGCGCGGAGAATCTTCTCGTAGCCGGTGCTCGGGAAGAACCGGTGGATGTCCACGTTCACCACCATCGGCTGGCCGGCGTGGGGCACGGCGTTGGTGAGGATCGAGCGCCCCGTGCGGAAACCGTGCGCCGCCGGGTGGAGCGGCAGCTTGTCGAAGCCGGCCTCGAGCAGGCGCCGCTGCAGGCGCTTCAGGCGTTCGTGCGGCGCGGTGATCGTGCGGCAGCCGCCGGACTTCTTCGGAAGTTCGTAGGTGCGATAGAGATCGTCGAAGCGCGCGCCAGGCTTGACGGCCGCCGCCGCCACGACCTCGGGTCGCGGGCCGGGCGTCGCCGGGCGCCCCTTCGCTTTGCGCTGCCTGCTGGCCTCGCAGGCCGCCTTCTCCGCCGCTTCGCGCCTCGTGCGAGCCTCGTCGATCGTCTGCGCGGACAGGTCCGGACGGCTGTCGAGCCATGCGAGGTAACTGGCGTCCGCCAGCGAGAATGCCAGCGCGACTTCGTACGCCGCGGCCAGCGAACCCGCGATCGTCCCGTCGGCGCGCAGGGCCGGCAGTTCAGCGAGCAGGCGTCGGCGCGGCACGCTATTATCGAGGCGCCGCGCCACGGCCAGGCACCCGCGCAGCGCGAGCCGGATCAACTCCACCAGCGTCAGCCGCTCGAGCGCGAGCGGCACGAAACGCTCCGGCCACAGGAGCGTGGCGCGGGACAATTCGTCGCGGGTGCCCACACGCTCGATCGCCTCCACGACCGGCCACGGGACGTCGCTGCCTGGCGCAGGCGAGCGACGTAGGCCCATCAGTCCGCGGCCGTGCCTCGGCCCGCTTCAGCAATCCTTCCCACGCTGCAACGCCCTTGCGGGGACGAAGGTCCAGCAGGATGCGAAGGTGCGCCTCGGGAATCGGCGCCTCGTCGGAAGGGTCACGCCACGCCTCGTCCGCCATCGTCTTGCAGATGGAGCGGAACTCGTCCTCCCTGATGCCCTTTAGAAACACCCCGCCGAGCGACGCGGGCCACCGGCGAGTGAGCGTCTCCAGGCAGCGGGTGGCGATCGCCGCAGCCTCGGCGTGGCGCTGGTTCCGCGCCGTCTTCAGCAGCCGAACGACGAGCGAGCGCGTGCGCCGCGCCGACACCACGCAGGCCGATCGATGAACCCGTCCGACAGGGCGCGCACGACCAGCGACTGCGCCTCACCCTCTCCGTCCGGACGGCCGCACCAGGTGGCTGCCGCCTCCTCGACGATGTCGAGCGCGAGGCGGGAGAGACGGCGACTGCCCTGGACGAAAGTCAGCGCCGCCGGAAGCTCCGCGATCAACTTGCGGCCGAGCGGGTCGGACGCTGGCGTGGCCCGGAGGTACTGCAGCAGGATCCCGGTCGGAGTGTCTGCGCCGCCACGCTCGCAGAGCGCCCGGAGCAATTTCAGCCTGCGAGCGGCGGAGAACTGCGCGAGCGAGCGGAGGCAGCGGTCGGGGCAGTCTTCGAGCGTCTCGGCCCAATCGTCGATCGGGAGCCTGGCCGCGAGCTGCCTGCGGTGGCCGGGGGGAAATCCCTCCAGCAGCGCGAGGCGTTCCTCGTAGGGCGCGGCGAGAAACATGAGCGCCGAGCGAAGCAGACTGGGTTTCCAGGCTGCGATCAGCGACCGCTCGTGGCCCTCCGCCGGAAGAGCGGAGCGCAGGTGGGGGTTCGCACCGAAGATTGCCGCTTCGATCGGCTGCTGCCGCATGTCCGGCGCCATCCGCCACGCCGTCTCGGACACGCGGGGCATCGTCCTGTCGGCGATGGCGCTCAGCGCACTGCGCCAGCCCCCGCCATGTTCGAAATCGTCGACCAGCATCTGGCGGAGTAGCACGCCGTAGCCGTCTCTGAATCGTCGGGCCTGCGCCGATGCGCCCTTGAGCGAGCCGGCGGCGCCGGATGCGCGAGACGCGCGCGCGGCGGACCGCCCACCGGCGGACGCGCATAATGCGCGTTGTGCGGAGCTGGTCGCGACGAGGGCGCGCAGCATAGCCGTGTCGTCGCCGAACAGGCCCATCTCGAGGCCGCACTCGACGACCAGCAGGTAACTCGGAAGGTCCTCGTTCGTCGCGCAGGCGAGCAGGTTGCGGACGAATCGCAGCCGTGACACACCCAGTCGATTCGCGGCCGGCCACCACTTCCCCACTCTCTCGGCAACAAATTCGCGAAAGGCCCAATCGATGTCGCGGGGATTCGGGCCGGCTGCGGACGCCAGGTCCAGCAGCGGCTTCCGGCGGCAGCGGCCGCTGTCGTCCCGGAGTTGCCTCAAGTAGTGGGTGAGGTCGTTGGACATGGGATTCGCTGCGCGCGTCCTGCGGCCCGCGTTGCCGGGGCCGCGCCGGGACGCTGCGGCGGGTGAGCCGGTTACTTGAGAGACTGGGACTGACGAGCGTCCGCGCCGAACGCCTGCGCGTGATGCGACGGCTGTCCGCGAGCGCTTGCGCCGCGGACGTCCATCACGAGCAGGTGTTCGGAGAAGGAGGCGAGGGCCCCCTCCCCGGACCTTTGCGCACCCCTGGCGAAACACCAGGTGAACCTAACCCCAGCCCACCCGCCGATCACTGACAGGACGAGGATATGGGCGAGGTATGACAGATGGGGTCATGGCTCATCGGAGAATTTTGATGGTCGGAACTTACGCTGACTAGTCGGCGCTGACGCAGAGTGGTCGGAGCTCACGGAGAGTGGTCGGAACGGACGTGAGGGGTCGGGGCTGACGTGGGGGGTCGGTTGGTCCCGTCCTGACAGACGCGGCGCGGACAGTGACGATGGCTGTCCGCGTGGTTGGGCAGTCGCGATGGGAGGACGAACGTGAGTGAACCCGCTCCGATGCCGGACGACGTGCGGCGGTTCGTGGAGTCCGCGTCCTGGCGCTTCGCGAAGACCTACGCGGCAACCTGGCCGCACGAATACGTGGTGCGGACTCCGGAGAATGCGTCAATGGTCCTCGCCCTGGCGCGGCACATCTTCGACCGCGGCGTCGACGGGCGCTTCTACTCCACCGTCCGCAAGTATCACCACGAGGGCGGCAAGGTGTACTGGACGATGGACGCAACGGCCGAGACGACCGACCTGATCAACCGCTGCGACGAGGGCCAGACTTACGAAGCGCGGCTCGCGGCAGGCACCCTGCCGTAGCCCCTTCCCCGTCACCCCGAACTGCCGCAGCAGTCCCCAGAGCACGACGGGGCGACGGCGTCAGTAGCCGGCTGCGTGGAGGGCATTCACGACACGGGTTTCAGCGCGGCCGATGTGCAGGAGCATGAGGGCGCGCGCACGTTCCGGGTCGTGGTTCCGCACTGCGCTGACGACTTCCACGTGCTCAGCAGTGGACGCCTGGCTGTCGATGCCCACCTCGAGCCCCAGGTACAGCGGGCGCTGGTGGTGATCCAACGCGGCCATGACAGTGGAAATGAGCTGGCTGTTGTGCGTGCACCGCACGAGCGCGAGATGGAAGGCACTGTTGTTCCGGAGGTACGACACGTACGTCTGCTGGTCGCCCACCGTGTACTCGAGCGTCGTCCTGGCCGCGAGTTCCTCGATGTCCTTCGGGGTGGCCCGCATCGCTGACAGTGCGGCGGCCTGGGACTCGACGATGCGGCGCAGCTCGCACAACTCCCGGAAGTCCGCGACGGTCAGGGGAGCGATCACATATCCCCGGTAGGGCCGGAGGACGATGAGCCCTTCGAGCGCGAGGCGGTTGAGGGCTTCGCGAAGGGGCGTCCGCGAGATGCCCATCTCCTCACACAACTCCTTCTCGACGACCCGCTGGCCCGGCAGCAGCGCGCATGTCAGGACGCGGTGCTTGACGGTGGCGTAGACGCGATCGGCGATCGCGGTCGGGCCGGAAACCGTGGGATCGAGCTCGATGAGGGATAAGGGACGGGCTATTCGGAGCATTGACTAATATATTGTAGACAAAATAATGGTGAAAATGTCGACTATTTCTGGCCTCAGGCGCCGCCCAATTGCGCCACGGTAATATATCGTATACAATCCGACCCGCTTGGCAATCCCCGTAGAGCATCCGGCCAGTCCAAGCACCCCCGTGGCAAGGGCGGGCCGCATCGTCGCACGCCCATCCGGTGCGAGCGTGCGGGGATGGCCGTCTCGCACGACAGAAGGAGAAGTCATGAACCGTCTGATCGCCGGCGTACTTCTGCTAGTCATCGTTCTGTCCGCGTCGGCCGCATCGGCCCAGATCGCGGCGGTCGGGACCGTTCGCGGCTACGTGAAGGACCAGCAGGGAGGCGTTCTCCCCGGAGTGACGGTCACGGCGGCGAGCCCGACGGTTCCCACTCCCCGCTCCACCGTGAGCGACGACAAGGGCTTCTTCCGACTCGTCGACCTCCCTCCGGCCGACTACTCCATCACGGCTGAACTGCAGGGCTTCGCCAAGTTCCTGCGCCCCGCGGTGAACGTGCGCGCCGGCCTGAACATCTCCTTCGACATCACGATGGCCATCGGCGGCCTCGAACAGACGGTCGAGGTCACCGCGGAAACCCCGCTGCTCGAGGTGCAGAGAGCGACCAACTCGGTGAACATCAGCGGCCAGTTCCAGCGCGACCTGCCGCTCACCTCCCGGAGCCAGTTCTCCGACTTCCTGGAAGTCACGCCGGGCATTGCCGCGCGGGCCGGCGATGCGACGGGCGGCGGGCAGATCTACATGATGCGCGGCGGCGAACTGGAGAACCATGTCGTCCAGCTCGACGGCGCTGACATGGGCTCGTTCCGCCAGAACCGGGCCGACCGCCTGCTCACGTTCAACACGGACGCGATCAGCGACGTGCAGATCACCACCGGGACCGTCGACGCGTCCACGCCGCTCGGGTCCGGCGCCGTCATCAACGTCTCCACCAAGTCCGGCACCGACCAGTTCAGGGGCGTCGCCGGCATCATCTACACGCCCGAATCGTGGAACGGCAACAACGCCGGCGCCGGCACCGTCAGGTTCAACGAGATCCTCCAGCCCGACCTGTCCCTGGGCGGTCCGATCCTGAAGGGGAAGGCCTGGTTCTACGGTGCCTACCGCTACACCCGGCAGTACTCCGGCCTTGGACGCACGCCGGAGCAGGTTGCGCTGCTGACGGCGCTCAACCCGTCGTTCGAGCCGTTCGACAACTCCGTCCTGTCACACAATTACTACCTGAAGGGAACGGCGCAGATCTCGCCGAAGCATCAGGTCGTGGCGTTCTGGGAACGGGACCTGCACCCGGAAGCCGGCGACCGCGAGTGGTACACGGAACCCCTTGCCGTGTCGGCGCAGGGAGGGACCGGCATCGGCGTCCGCCTGCAGTCGGTCTGGGGCAGCACCCTCACCTCGCGCATCATGGGGTCGTACAACGACAAGACGGGAAACCCGAGCTTCTCGATCTACGACGGCTACATTCACGACGGCCCCTCGCAATCGGTGCATTCCGGCACGTTCATCTCGAGCGGGCGCATCACGGGCACGGGCGAAATCGCCCTGATGAACAACGTCTCGTCCTTCGGGATTTCGCCGGCAACCAAGAAGACCTTCCAGGGCGACCTGACCTACTACAGGTCGGGGTGGATCGGCGCGCACGAACTCCAGACCGGCGTGTTCTACCAGGCCCTCAACGGCTCGGATGAAATCAAGTACCCGAACGGGGGCTTTGCGCTCGAAGAGGTCGTGCTGAAGAATGCCAGCGACCCGGCTGCCGGCTACAGGCCATTCCACCGCCAGGTCTTCAGCCTCGAGTCGCTGAAGCAGGATGAAACGGCGGCGACCGACCTCGGCTTGTACATCCAGGACGCCTGGAAGCCGACGCCGCGGCTCACGGTCAATCTCGGCCTCCGCCTGGACTGGATCAAGGCCGAGGAGCGGGTCTTCAACGTGCAGTTCCAGGACGCCTGGCACGTGGGCCCGCGCGTGGGCGGCACGTACGTCCTGACGGCCGACGGGAAGAACATCGCCCGCGGCAGCTACGCCCGCGTGCACGAGATGCCCATGCCCCGCAACCTCGGGAGCGTCGGCGCCGCATCGTCGACGGTGACGAACTACTACGACAACAACCTCGACGGCGTCTTCGAGACGGTGCTCGTGACGCCCGGCAGCACGTCGGCCCAGTCCGATCGCTACCCGGACCCGAACCACCACCAGCCGTTCATCGACGAGTGGACGCTGGGCTACAACCGTCAGCTGCCCGCCGGCGTCAAGGTCAGCGTCGACTACGCCCACCGCGAGTACAAGGACCTCCCGGCGTTGGTCGAGACCAACGGCATCTACGAGGGGAGCGTCTTCAAGGGTTACAAGAACGAGTCGTTCAACCAGATCTACGCCATCACCAACAACACCTGGAACCGGTTTGTCTACGACGGGATCTCGCTGAACGCGAGCAAGCGCGGCAGGCGGGTGCAGATCATCGGTGCCTACACCCGGGCGTTCCAGCACAACGCCGGGACGTGGCAGCCGAACGACCCCGCGTCGTTCATCCAGCCCGACGCGTTCGACAACGACAAGGGCATCGGCAGCATCCGCGGCAACCAGACGAACAGCCTCAGCGGGACGGCCGACACGCGGAGCCCGTCCTGGCAGAAGCACAACTTCCGGCTGGGCGGCACGTTCCTGGCGCCAAAGGGCTTCGTGGTCGCGCTCAACTACTCGTACCAGGCCGGGGCGTACTCCGGACCTGTCGTCACGAGAATCGCCGCGGCCGATCCCCAGTTCGGACCGCCCACCGTCAAGCTCTCGAACGGCCGCGTCGTGTCGAACCCGCTCGCGACGACGATCCGGTTCGTCGGGCCGACGCGCGGCGACAACCAGCTGCAGCTCGATTCCCTGCAGGTGTTCAACTTCCGGCTCGGTTACAGCCTGAAAGTGCTGGGAAGCCGCCAGATCCAGGTGGCGCTCGACGTCTTCAACGTCGGCAACCGCGGCGCCTACGAACAGTGGCTGGACAACGCCAATCAGACCTATAGTCCCAACTACGGGCTGGGCCGGGCGTTGCAGTTCCCTCGCGTGTACCAGTTGTCGGCCCGCTTCGCGTTTTAACCGACGACGGTCGATCGCGCCGGTGAGCGGACGCCGGCCGAGAGCGAGAAGTCCAAGGAGGCGATATGAAGGCCGTGCGACTGTCGGTGCTCCTCGTCATGTGCTGCGCCCTTGCGTCGGTATCGGGGCAGCAGGCGCCCCTGACCGTGACGCACGGTCCGATTCTGGGCAGACTCGGATCCACGGAGATCGGCGTGTGGGTGCGCACCTCGCGCCCCGGAGCGTTCCGCGTCCGGTACGGGCAGGAGCCGACGCGACTCGAGGCGGTGTCGGCACCGGGCACGACCGCGATCGATCATGACAACACCGGCTGGGTGCTCGTGCAGGGGCTCACGCCCAACACGAAGTACTACTACCAGGTCGTTCCTGGTGAGACGACGCCCCCCGTCGCTCCAGACGGCTCGTTCACGACGCTGCCGAGCGCCGACGCCTACCGCAACGCGGAACACAACCCGAAAGGCCTCTTCAATTTCCGCTTCGAGTTCGGCACCGGCAACAACCAGCGGCCGGCGGGCGAGGGTCCCTGGCCGCCGGCCTTCAAGACCATGCTGGACAAGCTCCAGGGCAAGGTCTACTTCCACATCCAGAACGGTGATTTCATCTACGAGGAGAAGCGCGACTACCGGGTGCCCGAGTGGCTCTCCCAGGTTGGTCTCACGGCGGAGCAGACACCGCGGATCGTGAGCCTCGTCCCGAGCATCGTCGGCGTGTGGGAGAACTACAAGCTCTATCTGGAGCGCGGCAAGGCGCTCGCGGCGTGGCACCGCAACGTTCCGGCGTTCTTCACCTTCGACGACCACGAGATCCTGGACAACGTCGACGGCACCAGCGAGGTTGGACGGCGCAATCGGCGGGCGGTGTTCCGGGACATCGGCGCGCAGGCCTGGTACGACTACGTCGGCTGGGCGGACCCGATCGCGCCCGGGGTGAACCACTTCGGACAGGCCCAACTCAAGGCAGACAGCGACATCCTGACCGACCCCCAGGCCGACTTCACCAAGCTGCCGCCCAACTACCGCGAGCCGGGCCAGTTGCACGTGAACTGGGGCGGCGTTGCCGCCGGGGTGCCCGAACGGGACCTCGACAGCCTGCCCGGCGTCGCCGGTGATCTCAATGCCAACGTCTATCAGATCGTCGAACGCCTCGATGCCCACCGGTTGCGCATCAAGCCCGCGGCGAAGGCCGATGGCGTCGCCACCTACAGCATCGCGCGCAAGTCCTACTACGACCTCCGGGTGGGCAACGCGCACTACTTCTTCCTCGATACGCGCAGCTACCGCGGCATCAGCGATCCCACGCATGCGAACAAGCCGCAGCTGACGATGCTCGGCGCGGCCCAGAAGGCGTGGCTGATGGACGGGATGAGGAAGAGCGACGCGGACTTCTTCTTCGTGGTGTCGCAGGTGACCTTCATGATTCCCCACGTCGGCGGCACGCCTGCTGCCGGCGCGACCGAGCGGAACGCCGGGGAGAACCCCGTTCACGACGAAGCCTGGACGGGATTCGTGAACGAACGGGACGAACTCATCGCGTTCTGGGAGACGTTGGGCAAGTCGGTGCTCGTGCTGACCGGGGACGTCCACAACAGCTTCTCGGTGCAGATCACGGACCGCATCTGGGAGCTCGCCTCGGGGCCGCACAACTCGCGGAACCACCGCGCGGACGCGGAAGGCAACCCGCCTCCGAACGGCACGTTCAACTCGGCCGGCAAAAACTGCGAAATCCGCTGGTCGAGCTACTTCCTGCCCGATGTTCCGGCGGAGCTCGTGCGGCAGCCGATCTACACGGTGGCGCAGGTGAACAACGTGTTCGACAACCGGCTCCAGGCGAAGGTCCCGCGCTGGGTGGCCTACCCGCGCCCGCAGGTCGTGGTGCAATTCTTCGACGGCCTGACCGGAGACCTGCTCTACGCCGAATCGATCCTGGTCAAGTAGGCAGGGTGGAGATCTCACCATGCACCGCATAAGGGTTGTGACGGCAGCGGCGGTCGTATTCCTGACGGGCTGTGCCGGCGCCGCCTGGGCCCAGGCCGGGCCGGCCGGTAAGCCGTCGTCCGTAGCTCCGGCGGCGGGAACGCTGTTTCTCGCCGCAGAACGCACTCCACTCAAGGCCGGTGGCTTTGCGTCGATCGAGCGCGGCTTCATGTACGTGCCGGTGAACCGGTCGCATCCGGCGAGCGGCGTCCTCGCGCTCGAGATCTACCGTTTCAAGGCAGCGGCGGCGGCGACACGCGGAACGCCGCCCATCTTCCGGCTGTACGGCGGCCCGAACTTCCTCGGGCTCGCCGAGAGCCTGGCCACGCCGGGGTTCTACGAGCAGGACATCCTGCCGTACACACAGGTGGCCAATCTCGTCGTCGTCAGCCAGCGGGGCATTGGTCCCTCCAAGCCGACGACGCTGTGCGAGCGCCCGCCGGAGCCTCCCTTGGACGCGCCGGTCATCCCGGAGTCCGCCGCCGCGGGATTCCGGCAGATGGCGGCGGCGTGCAAGGCCTACTGGGAAGGCCAGGGGCTGGACCTGCGCGGCTTCACCGTGATCGAGGCCGCAGCGGACGTCAACGACGTCCGCCAGGCGATGGGCTACGGGAAGATCACGCTCTGGGGTGGGAGCTTCGGCTCCCACTGGGGCATGGCGATCATGCGGTTCTACCCGCAGATTGTCGCGCGGGCCATCCTGCGGGGCATGGAAGGTCCGGATCACACGTACGACATGCCGAGCGGCGTGCTCGCGGCGGTGTCCAGAATCGCGGCCGCCGCCGACGCGGACCCACGCCTGAAGGGCCTGATTCCCGAGGGAGGCCTCCTGCAGGCGTTCAAGACCGTCATCCGTCGCGTCGAGAAGGAGCCGATCCGGGTGTCGGTCACCAATCCGGCGACTGGCAAGACGCAGGTGGTGGTGTTCGACGCGTGGCGCGTGCGCGATCTGGCGCTGGGCTATTCGGGCCGGCTGGCCTCTCGACGCGGCATGCAGACGTGGCCGGCCGACGTGCTGGCGCTCTATCGAGGAGACTTCACTCAGGCGGCGCTGTCGCTCCTCCGCCCGGCGGAAGGCTTCCGGACGGCCAGTTACTTCATGCTCGATTGCGGCTCCGGCGTCAGCCCGGCGAGGAACAGACAGCTCGTGGCCGACCCGGCCGTCGCCGTGCTCGGCGAGGTGAATCTCGACTACCAGGCCACCTGCCCCGTGTGGGGCAGCGATCTGGGCGACGAGTTCCGGAAGAACTTCGAGACCACGATTCCGACCCTCATCACCTACGGCACGTGGGACGTGTCCACGCCGCAGGAGAACGCCCTCGAACTGGCGCCGTTCTTCAAGAAGAGCAAGCTGGTGAAAGTCGTTGGCGGATCTCATGGGTCGCTCGACGACGCGATGAAGGCGTCCGACGACTTCCGCCGGGCGGTGATGACGTTTGCGCAGACCGGCGACATGTCGGGCGTGCCGGCGCAGGTGGACCTGCCCGCCATCGAGTGGGTCGTTCCGACGATCAAGTAGTCTTGCCGAGGGAGTGTTTGTGATGACGCAGAGCGTCGCCCGCCTCATGGGCGCGATGGCCCTGGTTCTTCTTGCCTGTCCGCCAGGCCCCGCCGCCGTCGCGCGGTCGTCCGGCACCGCGCCGGAAGGGCGTGAGGATGCCATCGAACGGGTCGCGGTGCAGTTCCACCTGGTCGCCGACATGGAAATGGCCAAGAGGGGCGTGGCCATGGCCAACTGGATGACCCCTGAGATGATCACCACCGCAGTGATGCCGGAGGTCAACAGGATCTGGGCCCCCGCGAAGATTCAATGGATCTTGAGCGGCGTCACGCCCGGCACCACGCGCAGCGAGGGCCGGGCCGGCGTGATCGCCTATCTGCTGGCCGCCACGCGCGACAGCGAGGGACGCGGGGACCCCGAGCGCGTCAGGAAATTGCTCGCCATCCTCAACGAGGAACGGGCCGATCCTCGCGCCGTCAACATCTACGTGATTCCCTATCTCGGCGGCACGTCACAAGGCAACACTCAGCCGACGCAGCGGCGGATCATCATGGGCCAGTGGACGGACAAGCCGTCCAGAGGCGAGCGCCCGCCCGAGAGGTGCTTGCTCGTCGAACCCCTGCCGTTCAAGCAGGGCTCGTTCGGGCGGACGGTTGCGCACGAACTCGGGCACATCCTCGGCCTGAAGCACCCCGAGAAGAACGTCCCGCCGTTCCAGCGTCTGATGGGCGGCACCCAGCAGGCATACGACCTGACGGACGCCGAGATTGTCACGGCGCGCGAGACCGTGCCGACGTTGTTCCCCACACCCCGAGGGCGCTGACGTCGCAAGGCGTTCGCCTGAACTGCAGGAGACCTGACAATGGATACGGCTCGCCACGCAGGCATATTCTCGTCCGCGCTGTTGGAGGACATCAGGAACCAGTTTGCCTACGTCGACTGGGACCCGTACTCGGGCCAGCGGATCTTCTTCGACGCCGCCTCGGGGTCGTGCCGCCCGTACCGCGTCATCGAGGCGGTGGCGCGTGAGACCTGTCTGCCGGACCAGCAGGGCCGCGCGAATCCCGGATCCCAGCACGCGGTGGAGGTGACGGCAAAGGGCATCGAGGACCTGATGCTGTTCTTCGGCGCCAAGTCCGGGCACATCATCCCCGGCTGGAGCAGCAGTCACGTCATCTATCGCATCACCGATGCCGTGCTGTCCTCGGTCCCGGGGACCAACGTCGTCACCACGGGCCTCGATCACGCGTCTGTCCGGAGCGCGCTGGCGCAGTTCGCCGCGACGTACGGAAAGACGGAGCGCATCGCCGCACCGAACCGGGAGACCGCGTCCGTCGAGTTGAGCCGCATCCTCGACCTCATCGATCGCGACACCTGTTTCCTCGCTGTCACCCATACGTCCAACGTGACGGGCGAGGTGTACGACGTCGAAACCATCGTCAGGGAGGCGAGGAAGATCAAGCCCGACCTGTACATCATGATCGACGGCGTGCAGTACTCGCCGTCAGGGCCGATCGACGTCGAGGCGATCGGGGCGGACGCCTACGTCATCGCCCCCTATAAGAACTACGGCATCAAGGGCTGCGGTTACGCACACGCGACCGACAGGCTGGCACGGCTGCCGCACTGGAAGTACCTGTTCAAGCCCGACACGAGCTGGGACCTCGGGGGCGTCGAGCACCAGTCGTACGCAGCTTGGACGGGCGTGGTGGACTACCTCTGCTGGCTGGGACGCCACTTCACGGAGGCGGTCGACAGGCGGGCGCTGGTCGTGGCCGCCATGACGCATGTGAGGCGCCACATGGAGGGGCTGCTGGCCCTCCTGCTGGACGGGACCAGCAACGTCCCCGGACTGAGGGACATGAAGCACGTGACCGCGTACGGGATCGGGGACGACCTGTCGAGACAGTCGCTGCTGGTGGGATTCAACATCGACGGTATCCCGTCGTCCGACCTGTGTGCCCGGTATCGCGGAGAGCAACTGAGACTTCACGCCACGGGGCACGACCCCTTCTTCGGATTGATGCTGAAACAGCTTGGCATCTCCAGCTTCGTCAGGCTGTCCGGCAGTCACTACAACACGCCCCGGGAGATCGAACGTTTTCTGGAGGCCACGGCGAAGTTCGCACCCGCGCCGGCCCAGGTTCCCGTGGGCGCGTCCGGACAATCCGAGTAACGGTGCCTCCTGCGTCGGCCGATGAAGCCGGCCGACGCAGGAGAATCGCAGGGCGCGCCCCGGCCGGGCGGTGGAAAGGCGCCGGCGCGATGTGAAAGGGCCGCTCCTGCCGTCCCCATCCGGCAGGTTCACGCCTCCGACGAGATCGTCAGCTTGAACCCGCTCGGGTCCGTGACTTCGAACGCGCGGCTGCCCCAGGGCGTGTCGTGCGGTTCGGTGTCCAGGGTCAGTCCGGCCGCCTTCGCGCGCGCCGCCAGGCCGTCGATGTCCTGGTCGGTGCCGACGAACACCCGCATGCCGACTCCCTTCTTCCGGTCACGGCCTCGCTTCCAGTCGTCCTGACTCAGGCCGATGTGCGCCGCACCGGCCCGCAACATCACGCCGAGTAGTTCGCCTTTGTCCTCCCACCGCTCTTCCACGCCGAATCCCAGCCCTTCGAAGAAGCGAATGCTCTTCTGCAGATCGTCCACGGTGAAGCTGGGGGAAATGCTCTTCGCCTGCAATGGACTGTCGGGGGTCGTCGCCATGCCGCTGCCTCCGGGAATTGGTTGTTTGTCCGATGTCCCATCGTAGCATCGGCGGCGGAAGCCGGGTGGGGCGCAATGCGGCAGGGCCGGGGTGGGACGCAGCGCGGCAGAGCCGCCGCGCCGCGACAGCGCGGCGGAACGCGCGCTCACTCCGCCCGGAGCGCGCGGACAGGATCCACCCGGGCGGCCCGCCACGCGGGCACCAGCGCCCCGGCCAGCCCGATCCCGACCAGGCCCGCAACGCCGCCAAGCACGATGAGCGGGTCGGTCGGCGCGACTCCATACACGAGCCCCGCCATGAGCTTCGACGCTGCCAATACGCCCGCGAGCCCGATCGCACTGCCCGCAGCGGCGAGTGCCAGCGCGTTCCGGAGCATCAGCCGCATCACGCTGACTCGCGTGGCGCCAAACGCCAGCCGCACGCCGATTCTCCGGCGTCCGCTGGGTGACGAAGAACGACATCAGCGCATAGACGGCCGTCGCCACGAGCACCAGGCCGGTGAGCGCGAACAGCCCGAACAACGCCGTGCCGAAGCGCCGTTCCTCGACGGCCGCGTCGATCACCTCGCCCATCGTCCGAACCTCGGCGACCGGCACACCCGTGTCCATCTTCGCGATCTCCCGGCGGATGGCCGGCAGCAGGCTCATCGGCGTGGCGTCTGCCCGCACGACGAGAAACTTCAGCGGCGAGGCGCCCGGGTCGGCGAGGCTGTAGGCTTCGGGCAGCGCCGGGCGCTCGATGCCCCACTGCCTCGTGTCGGCCACGACTCCCACCACCGTGAAGGACTGGCCGTTCACGTAGCGGAACGACTTGCCGATCGGATCGGCATCCGGCCAGCAACGCCGGGCCATTGCCTGATTGATTACCGCGACCGGGAGGCTGCCCGCGGCGCCATCACGCGCCTCGAGCGTCCGCCCGGACAGGAACCGAATCCCCATCGCGGCGAAGTAGCCTGGCGTGACGATCCGCTCCTCGACGAGCGGACGGCGATGTTCGCCCGCGTCGTGGCCCTCGACCACGACGTCGTTGTTGCTCCCGCCCTCGAGCGGCAGCCGGTTGATGGCCCCGACGCGCGCCACCCCGGGGAGCGATTCGACGCGACGCGCGGCTTCTTCGAAGAACGCCGCCACCCGCTCCCTCTGTCCGCCCGGCGGCACGTCGAGGGCCATCGTCAGGACGTTGTCCGTCCCAAAGCCCGGTTCGCTCGCGCGCAGCGCCCGGTAACTCCCGAGCATGAGCACCGCGCCGTGCGCGAGCACCAGCGTCAGCGCGAACTGCAGGACGACGAGCAGGCGGCGTCCGCCGCTGCGCCGGAAGGCGGAGCCGCGCGCTTGCCTGAGCCCGTCGGCGAGCGCGCGCCGCGACGCGGTGAGCGCGGGCACGACGCTGGCCGCCAGCGCGACTGCCGTCGACATGCCGAGCGTGGCGACGAGCACCCAGCCGTCCATCCTGATCTCGTCGACCCGCGGGATGCTGCGCGGCATCAGCGCGCGCAGCACGCGGGCGGCCGTCATGGCCACCAGCACACTGGCGCCTCCTCCCAGCAGGCACACCGGCAGGTGCTCGATGACGAACTGTCGCACCAGGCGCGCACGGCTGGCGCCGAGGCTGGCGCGGATTGCGGTCTCGGTCCGCCGGCGCATCGCGCGGGCGACGAACACACCCGCCACGTTCAGCGTCACGACCAGCAGGACCAGCGTGGACGCCCCGAGCAGCATCCAGAGACGGCCGGCCAGGCGGCCGACGAGGACCTGCCGGAGCGGGATGAGGAGTGCGACGCCCGGGTTGTCCACGCCGGGGTGTGCGCGGACGAGACGCTCCGAGATGCCGGTCATCTCCCCTTGCGCGGCCTCGCGCGCCACGCCGGGCTTCAGTCGTCCGAGCACGAGGAACTGGTTCACCTGCCGGTCCGCCCGCAGCCGGTCGAGCGGCAGCGGGATCCACACGTCAGTCGGCTTGCCGACCGACCACGGCGACGGATGCTGGAAGCCGGCCGGCATCACCCCGACGATGATGTGAGGTGCACCGTTCAGAGTGACTGAGCGGCCCAGGACGTCGGGCACCGCGGCCAGCCGGTTCCGCCAGAACGCGTCGCTGACGACGGCTACTGCGCTCCGCCCTGGCTGCTCGTCGTCCCGCGTCAGCGTGCGCCCCAACGAGGGCGTGGCGCGCAGCATCTCGAACAGTCCCGCCGTCGTCTCTGTCCCTTCCAGGCGCTCGGCGAGCCCGTTTCCGGCCAGGCTGACCGGCACGGGTCGGGTTGCCACCAACTGTTCGAACGACCGGCTCTCGGACCGCCAGTCCAAGAAGTTCGGCCCCGAGACCGGCGACGACCCGAGGAAGGACGAGGACGATCTCTTGTCGGCCCACCACACGACGGTCAGCCGGTCCGGCGCCGGGAAAGGCAACGGTTGGAGGAGCACGTTCCGCACGGCGCCGAAGGTCGCGGCGTTGATACCGATCCCAAGCGCGAGCAGGACAACGACCGTTGCGGAAAGGGCCGGGGTGCTGAACAGTTGCCGGAATCCGTCCCGCCATTCCTGCGCGATGCCGACCAGTTGGCCGGCCCGCGGTTCGGTTGCCGGGCTGGGTGAGGGCATGAACGCCTCCTGATTGCGCGGTCCGAGTGGGTGGAACAAGTGCGCCGTCCGACCGGGGTAGACGGGCTGGGCAGGGAAATCGTTGCTCGACCTGGGGCCGACGAACGCCCGGATGACTGGATCAGGGCTGCTCCGAGGAACAACCGAGGCGGAAACGAGGACCGGGCCGCGGGGAACCAGCCCCCTCTCGCTCGTCCAATCATTTGACGAGACACCGATCCCCGTGGGGACCGTGGTTGTGACGCCCTGGAGGCGCCCGAAGATGTCGTTCCACGACTGGCGGCTGGCCGTCCGCACGTTGGTCAGGCAGCCTGGCCTTGCGGCCGCGGCGGTGATGGCGCTGGCGCTCGGCGTCGCCCTCACGACGCTCCTCTTCAGCATCGGGTACGGCATCTTCCTGCGCGGGCTGCCGGTCCCCGACGGCGACCGGATCATGGCCGTCACGATCAACCGCCCGGCCACGGGGCAGCGAAAGCTTGGCGTCGGCATCCACGACTACGAGGACTGGCGCGTGGCGCAGCGCTCGTTCGAGAGCCTGGCCGCGTCCCGAATCGCGAACCTGAACGTCGCGGCGCCAGACGGGCAGCCGCAGCGGCTGCGCGGCGCCTTCATGACCGGCAACGGTTTCGGCGTCCTGGGCGTCCGGCCGCTGCTGGGGCGGACCCTGCTGCCGGGCGATTCGACGCCTGGCGCGCGGCCTGCCCTCGTCCTCGGTCACGGAGCGTGGACCGCGTATTTCGGTGCGGATCCGAACATCATCGGTCGCAGCGTCCGGGCGGACGGCCAGCCCGCCACCATCGTCGGCGTCATGCCGAGGGGCTTCGCCTTTCCCGAAAGCCAGGAAGCCTGGATGGCACTGCAGGTGGACCCCCTGCAGTTGCCGCGCGGCTCCGGGCCGGCGCTGATTGTGTACGGCCGGCTCCGGCCCGGCGTCCGGCCGGACACTGCCCAGGCGGAGCTCGGCGCGATTGCGGCGCGCCTCGCGCGTCAATTCCCGGACACGAACCGTGACGTCATCCCGGTCGTCCGGCTCTACACCGAGACGATGGGAAGCGACGACGAGAATGCCGTGTTCTTCACGATGCTGATCGTCGGCCTCGGCTTCGCCGTGTTGCTGGTCGCGTGCGCCAACGTCTCGAACTTGCTGCTGGCCCGCGCGGTGGCCCGGTCGCGCGACATCGCCCTCCGCACTGCGCTGGGCGCCAGCCGCCGACGTCTCGTCACGGGGATGCTCACGGAGACGGCGCTGCTGGCGCTCGCCGGGACGGCGCTCGGCCTGCTGCTCGCGCAGGCGGGCGTCGAGTGGTTCAACGGCTCGATCGTGAACCTGAACCCGCCGTTCTGGGTGAAGGTCCGGGTGGACGGGGCCGCGCTGGCATTCGCCGCCGCGCTCACCGGGGTGAGCGCGGTGCTGTCCGGTGTCGTGCCGGCATGGCGCGCGTCGCGCGGAGACGCGGGAGCCCTGCTGAAGGACGGATCGAGAGGCGGCCCAATGCGCCTCGGCCGCGTCAGCCGCGTGCTGGTCACCGGCGAAATCGCGGTGTCGTTCGCCCTCCTGGTGATGGCCGGCCTGATGAGCCGGAGCATCGTGAACCTGGGCACGCACACCTACGGGTTCGCGATGGAAGACGTCTTCACCGCAAGAGTGGCGCTGCCCGAGCAGCGATACGGCGACGCGAGCGGCCGCGCGCGGTTTGCCGCCGCCCTCGCCGATCGGATTGCTTCCCTCCCAGCCGTCCGGTCGGCGACCCTCGCCTCGGCGCTTCCGGGACTCCCGGCCGAGCGCACGCCGGTCGCGATCGACGGCCGGGCCTACGACGACGCGTCGCAGTACCCGGTGGTGCGCACCGCCGCCATCGGGCCACGATTCTTCGAGACCTTCGGCCGCACCCTGATCCGCGGCCGCCAGTTCACCGGCGCGGACGACGAGCGCGCACCTCGCGTCGTCATCGTCAACGCCAGCTTCGCGGCACGGTTCTTCGCCGGCGTCGATGCCGTCGGCGGCCGGGTTCGCGTTGGCCGGGACCGAATGGCACCGTGGGCGACGATCATCGGAATCGCACCGGATTTGTACATGAGCGGCGCGGAAGACCGCGACCGTCCTGGCCTCTACGTTCCCATCGGCCAGGGACAGGCGCGCACGTTCAGCGTGGCCGCGCGGGCCGCGGGACCGCCGCTGGCGTTGACCGGGCCGGTGCGCGCGCAGGTCCGGTCGCTCGACCCCGATCTTCCGGTCTACGTGCCGAACACGTTACGCACGGTCGTGGACGAATCGTTGTGGGGGTACCGCGTATTCGGACCGTTGCTGGTGGTCGTCGGCGTGGCCTCGCTCTTCCTGGCAACGGTTGGGCTGTACAGCTTGATGTCGTTCGCGATGCGGCAGCGGACGGGTGAAATCGGGCTGCGCCTGGCGCTCGGCGCCCGCGCCAGCCACGTCGCGCGGCTGGTCGCGGCGCACGTGACGACCGAGGTGGCCATCGGGCTGGCAGCCGGCGGCGCCCTCGCCGCGGGACTGGCGCAAGCCTCGCGGGCGATGCTCTTCCACGTCCAGCCGGGGGACCCGGTCACCTACGCGGCCATCGTCAGCACACTGACACTCGCGTCGGCCGTCGCGGCCTGGCGACCCGTCCGTCACGCGATCCGTGTCGATCCGGTGGTGGCTCTGCGCCACGAGTAGGACAAGCGGCGGTCCGGCACCTCGGGAACCCAACGCGAACGCCCGGTGAGGAACGCATTCGACCGCCGCACGTGTAGCACGGGGCTTCAGCCCCGTGCGCGCGGCCAGGGGCTGAAGCCCCTCGGCTACATCGACCCGGACACAAGATCAAACCTGAGAAGCTCCACCAACTAGATCCACCCGCGGATCCACTCGCCTGTCAGCCGCAGCAGGCTCGCGGGAACCTCGTGCCCGCCGTCGAACGTCAGGAACCGCACCTCGTATCCGGCGCCGCGGAGAAGGTCGCGCGCGCGCGCCGACTCCGCAAGGTCGACGTTCCTGTCGGCGGTGCCGTGCCCGATCAGGACCCTGATCTGGCTGCCGGCCCTGATCTCCTCGGGGGTAACTTCTTCCTCCGGGAACTTCCCGGCGAAGGCGACGACGCCGGCAATCCGCCCGGGCCGCCTCAGCGCCGCGAGGTACGCGGCGGACACGCCCTGCGAGAAGCCGAGCAGGACCACCTTCGACACCGAGCAGCCCTTCGACACCTCGTCGACGACCGCGAGTATGTAGTCGCTGGTAGCCGCGTCGAGCGTTCTCCACAGCGCCTTGTCCGGGGTCAGCACGAACCAGCCGTAGTGCGCGCCGGGCTGGCCGGCCAGGTCCTCGCGCGGGTAAGGGCCGTCCGGCGCCGCGCAGATCATCCCGGGAAACGCCTCCGGTGTCAGGCCTCGCATGATGTCGTCGGCATTGCCGCCGTTGCCGTGCAGGCCGACGACGAGCGGGTAAGCTTTGCCCGGCGTCTGCGAGGCCGGCAGGCGCACGCGGCACCGGTTGACGCGAGGCCCAATGACCCCGATGGTCGAACCCAACCGCTGGTCCTGTGCGACCGCCTGGCTCGAGCCGTCTCGGGCGTTCAGCACCAGCCACGTGTCCTTGCCCGGCTGGCGGCCTGCGCCCACCGTGAAGCGGTCGCCTCCGAACTCCGGGCAGTGGACCGGCGTCGCGATCCCGGCCTTCGCGGCGCCGCTCGCGAACACGCCGCACTCCTGCTCGCGCCCGCGCAGGTGGCCGGGGAACATCTCGCGCGCCGACAGGCGCTTCATCGCGTAGTGGACGCCCTCGTTCATGCCCGGGAAGTGGGGCATCGACACCGGCATGAACAGCAGGTCGGCTGCCAGCCCGCGGCCAGCAAGGAAGTCGATCTCCGGCTTGAAGTCGTCGCGGCCGGGAACCTCCAGGTGGTCACCCGAGTGGAAGAGCGTCACGCCGTCCACCTTCACGAAGAACCCGACGCCTTCGTCGACGGCCTTGATTGTCGTGATCTCGAGCCCACCCAGCGTCTTCGTCTCTCTCGGCCCCATGAGGACGTAACCCTCTTTGCCCTCTGGCTCGAAACCGGCCACGTAAGTGATGTCCTTGACGGTCTTCTTCCACTCGAACACGCCGGGCGCGTAGTGATCGTCGTGCCCGTGCGTGATGAATACCGTCGTCGCGACACCGGCAATCTCCCTGGGATCGATCGAGCCGTTGGCGAGCGACGGTTCGTCGGGCGGAACGTTCCGGCCATCCACGTCGAAGATCAGCAGGTGGTGGGCCGTCCTGACGGCCCACCCCATGTGCCCGAGGAACCAGACCGTCGCCTCGCCCGGTCCTGGGCGGCCGGCGGCTTCGAGGGCGTTGGCTGCACCGGCACTCCGCGGGCGGGCAGCCGTCGCATCGAGCGCGTCGGCCACCAGCCGGTTGCCGTGACGCGAGGCCAGGTCCAGCGGGGTGCGTCCCTGGGCGTCCCGCGCCGAGGGATCCGCGCCGGCGGCGAGAAGCATCTTCGTGATGTCGAGCCACCCCCGCGCGGCCGCGAAGTGGAGCGCCGATCGCTTGTCGGCGGCAGCAGGTTCTGCCGGGCGGCCGCCGGCCGCGAGCAGTCGCTTCACCAACGCCGCCTGACCGGTGTTCACCGCGCCCTCCAGCGGTTGTCGTCCTGTCCCGTCACGCCGGTTCGGATCGGCGCCCCGGGCGAGCAGCGCAGCCGCCGTCTCCCCGTTCCCGGCCCTGCAGGCCGCGAACAGCGCGGTCTCGCCGTTCTTCGCCGCTGCGTCGAGCTCGACGCCCTTGTCCGCGAACAGCGCGATTGCTTCGGGTTGACCCGCTAGCGCCGCCACGTGGAGCAGCGTCTGCCCGTTCGCCAGCACCGCGCGCGCGTCTGCGCCCTTGCCCAGGAGTGCCTTGATGGCGGCGACGTGTCCCCACGCCGTCGCCCTCGTCAGCGGCGTCATCCCGTCGTCCGACCTCGCGTTGACGTCGGCGCCGCGGGCCAGCAGCAGGTTGATGACGGAGGGGTCCGCGAGGCCGACGGCGTAGTGCAGCGCCGTCTCGCCGGCGATGTTCGGCCGGTTCACCTGCGCTCCGTGGTCGAGCAGGAAGGCCGCAACCTCCGCGTGCCCGTTCTCCACCGCGTAGTGCAGCGGCGTTTTCTTGTTCGGCAGCTTCTCGGCGTCGGCGACCGACGGGTCGGCAGCGACCAGCGCCTTCACTGCCGCCAGGTCGCCCTTCGCCGCCGCGTCGTGAATGGTCGCCCGGTTCGCCGGGCCCAGGATGGCGATGGTCATCAGGACGGACAGGATGGCTCTGCAGGCGATGGACATCTGGCCTCCGATTTATGAGACGCCGCGATCGCCGACGCCAGTTCCCGCCACATCCTACCAAAACCTTCGATTGCGCCTCGGGGCCTGCCAGCGGCCGGGTGCGGGCGTATCTTGTTACCCATGAAGCGAGCCAGCGTCATCCTGTCGATTCTCGTCGTGATGTCGTGGCCGTTGGCCGCGGCCGCCCAGGACAAGCGCGAGCAGGGCAGCTACAAGGAAATGCGGGAGTATCTCGGCGAACTGGTCCAGCAGCAGAAGTTTGCCGAGGCGGCGGCGATGCTCGAGCGCGTGCTCGACCGCTTCCCCGACAACGTGCGGGCGAATACCTTCAACCTGGCGTGGGCGCGCGTCCAGTTGGGCGACCCCGACAGGGCGATGGACGCCCTCGAAGACGGCCTGCGCCGGGGCATCTTCTACGGCATCTGGGACTTCGACGCCGATGCGATGGCGCCGCTCAGGAAGCACGCGCGGTTCCCCGCCTTCTGGAAGAAGAACATGGAGCGCCACGACGCGGCCGAGAGCAAGGCGCAGATGGTGCTGGAGGTCGTGACGCCAGCCGGCTTCGACCCGGCCCGACGCTACCCGCTCTTCGTGGCACTGCACGGCGGTGGCGAAACCATCGCCACGTTCAAGCCCAGCTGGACGTCTCCCCGCCTGCAAGCCGAGTTCATCGTCGCCTACGTGCAGTCGTCGCAGGTGGCGGACATGACCAGCTTCCACTGGCAGGACGAGACCAGGACGCGGCGCGATCTCGAGGCCGCCTACGCTCGGGTCGTGGCCAAGTACCCCGTGGACCGGGACCGCGTCATCGTCGGCGGCTTCTCGTCCGGCGGGTTCGCGTCGCTCGTCACTGCGTTCCACCAGTCGCTCCCGGTGCGGGGCTTCGTCGCCCTTTGCCCCGAGGTGCCGACGTCCATCACCGACAGCGATATCGACAGCGCCGTGAAACGGGGGATGCGCGGTTCCCTGCTGACCACCGAACTCGATTCGGCGCCTCGACGCGCAGCGCACGCTGGCTGCGCGCTGGAAGGCCGCGAACCTGGACGGCGAACTCGTCGTCACGCCAAACATCGGCCATTGGTATCCGAAGGACTTCGGCGGGCAGCTGGACCGCGCGGTCGGACGCATCCTCGGGCCTGGCCCCGATGCCGCCAAGGACCGCACGGCGATCGAGCAGACGATTCGCGGCAACATCTGCTGGGCCCTCACGAAGGATCGGGCGCTCGCCGAGCGGACGATGGTGCACGACGCGGAGCTGTTCATCTTCAACCCCGACTCCAAGCCGACGATTGGGTGGGAGGAACTGGCCAGGAACTTCACGTTCTGGATGGACCCGCGGTTCAAGGCGGTCGCGTGCGACATCCGCGACCTGCGCGTGAGCGTCTCGCGATTGGGGGATGTCGCCTGGTGGTCCGCGATGCTCGACGACCTGGCCGAGTGGGACGGCAAGCCGGCCGGTTGGAAGGACACCCGCTGGACCGGCGTGCTCGAGAAGCGCGCGGACGCCTGGGTGATCGTCCAGATGCACTTCTCGTTCGCCGCCGACAAGGTGCGGGCCGAGGCGCTGGCCGGCGCACGGAAGTAGCGGGCCGGCGCGCAGGTGCGCGCGCCTGCTTACTCCCCGCGCAGCGTCGTCATCGGGTCGATTCGAGCGGCGCGTCGCGCCGGTATCAAGCAGGCCGCCGATGCGGCGCCCACGAGGACGATCGACACGGTGGCATAGGTGGCCGGGTCGGTCGAACCCACGCCCTGCAGCCAGGCGCGCAGGACGCGAGCCATTGCCGCGGCGCCCCCCAGTCCAATCACGAGGCCGACAAGCGTGACCGAGAGCCCCTGGCGAACGATGAGCCAGTGGATTTGGCCGGAGGCGGCGCCAAGTGCGATCCGCAATCCCATCTCGCGCGCCCGCTGGGTCACCGAGTACCAGATCACGCTGTAGATGCCAACCGCGGCGAGGAGCAGCGCCACCCCGCCGAAGACGCCGATGAGCCACGTGAAGAGGCGCGACTGCCAGATCGAGCGGGCCATCACCTGCTCCAGCGTCCGCACCGAGAAGAGCGGCAGGTCGCGATCCATCGACGCCACGGCACGCCGGATCGGCTCGGTGAGCGACAAGGGCGACGAACCGGTCTTCACGACCAGCGTCATCGCCGAGGCCGGCGCCTGGTTGTACGGCAGGAACAATCCTGCCTCGGGGTCGGCGGCGAGGCTCTCGTGACGGACGTCGGCCGTCACACCCACCACGGTCATCCATGGGTCGTCTTCGCCGCCACCCCCGAATCTCACGCGCCTGCCGACGGGATTGCCCGGCGGCAGGTGCCGTTTCGCAAACGTCTCGTTCACCACGGCCACGGCAGGTGTCCCCGGCAAGCCGTCGCGCTCGTCGAACGACCGTCCTCGCAGGAGCCGGATCCCCATCGTCTCGAAGTACCCGGGCAAGGCCACGCAGATCACCGCCAGGCGTTCCTCGTTGGGCGCCGCCGCAGGCCGTCCCTCGATGACCACGTCGCGCGAGGTCGCCGAACCGCCCATGGGAAGCGATGACACCGCCGACGCCCGCCTGACGCCGGGCAGTGCCCGGACGCGTTCGATTGCCTGCGCGTAGAACGCGCGCTGACTGTCCGGCGTCCGGTACTTCGCGGGAGGGACTGCGATCCGGCCGGACCAGACGTTCTCGACGCGCAGGCCCGGGTCCTGTGCGAGGACGTTCGCCAGCGCCCGCATCATCAGCCCGCTGCCGACGAGGAGGACCGTGGCCAGCGCCACCTCGGTGACGATGAGGACCGCGCGCACGCGGTCGCGGCCGCCGGCCACCCGGTTGGCCGAGGCTGCAAGGACCGACGCAAGCGCCGGCCTTGACGCACGGAGCGCCGGCGCGAGGCCCACCGCCAGCGTGGTCAGTGCGGCCAGCATCAGCGCGAAGGCCGACACCCTTCCGTCGATGTCGAACCGGAGCCAGGCCGGCAGTTCCACGGGGACGAGCGCCACGAGCAGGTCGCGACCCCACGCGCCGGCCAGCAGCCCCAGCCCGGTTCCCGCGGCAGCCAGCAGGCCGCTCTCGGTCAACGACTGCCGGACGAGCCTGCCCCTCGAGGCGCCGAGGGCGGACCGGACCGCCGTCTCCTGCCTGCGCGTCGCGGCCCGAGCGAGCATCAGGTTGGCCAGGTTGGCGCAGGCGATCAGGAGTACGAACGCCACCGTGCCCATCAGCAGCGAGAACCCGAGGGCGGCGTCGGATGGAACGAGGCTTCCGCGCAGCGGCCGCAGCGCGACGTCCACCCCCTCGTTGTCCGCCGGGTACTCGCCCGCCAGCTGCTTCGCGATGCCCCGCATCTCGGCCAGCGCGACGGCCGTCGTCACGCCGTCGCGGAGCCGGGCGAGGCACGTGAACGAGTGGCGCCCGCGCGGGTAGATCGAGGGATCCACCGCCGCCGGGATCCAGAGCGCCGTCGCGTTCGGGAAGTCGAATCCGGGAGGCATCACGCCGATGATGGTCCTCGGCACCGCATCGACGACCAGGGTGCGTCCCACCGCGGGCAGGCCGCCGAAGCGGCGTTGCCACAGGCCGTGACCGATCACCACCACGGGCGGTCCGCCCAGCCGGTCTTCCTCCCTGGTGAATCCCCGGCCGGCAGCCGGGGCCACCCGCAGCGCGCGGAACAGCTCCTCGCTCGCCCCGCGCGCCGATGGCGCGTTCCGCGTCCCCGCTGCCGGTCAGCACCATCACCGATTCCAGGTAGATCGCAATTGCCGAGAAAACGCGCTGGCGCGACTGCCAGTCCTCGAAGTTGAGGTAGGACACGGGCAAGCCTTGGCCGGGATAGCTCGGCAGCACTTCCTCGACCGCGACGAGGCGGTCCGGGGCCTGGTAGGGCAGCGGCTGGAGCAGCAACCCGTTGACGAACGCGAACACGGCGACGTTCGCCCCGATGCCGAGGGCCAGCGTGACCACGGCGCCCAGCGCGAAGACCGGGTTTCGCCGAAAGCTGCGCACGGACATCCGCAGGTCGGCCCAGAAATTGTCAATCGACTGAGACCACGTCATGGCGTCCCTCCGCGGCGTTGGCTGACGCTCCGCGCGCGGAAGCGTCGTCCCTCGTTCATTAGACGCGACCTGCCGGCTCCCGTCAGCCCGACTGTGGTGCGATCTCCCGAATCGAGCGGAATTCGAGGACGCCTGTAGGGCCGAGACCCTCCCGGTTGCGTCCAACACTCGAGGAGGGCAATCGTGAGCCGCAACCTCGTGCGACGCGGACGGTGCTGCGTGAGCCTGATCGCCGGGATCGTCGCCGGCCTCGCTGGCCTGTCGGCGGGGCAGGAACCCGACTTGACCGAGGTGTTGCGCCGGGCGGCCGCGGCCGTCGCACGGTATTCGGAACGGTCGGCCCTCATCCTCGCCGACGAATCCTGCCAACAGCGCGCCTACCGGATTACGAAGACCGGAACCACTCTCGACGTCGGCGTCGAAAAGCGACGCTGGAGGGCTGAAACGGCGCTCATCCAGCTGCCCGGAGCGACCAACGCCGCCGTGCCCTGGATCGAAGCCCGGGACGTGTTCGAGGTGGACGGCAAGCCGTTGCCCGACCGGAAGGATCGAATACAGCGGCTGTTCCTGACCGATCCGGACTGGAAAACCTCCAAGGCGAGGGAGATCACCCAGGAGAGTGCGAAGTACAACCTCGGGCTCACCCGCCGGAACATCAACCTGCCGTCGGTCCCGCTGCTCTTTCTCTGCATGACCAACCAGCGTCGTGTCGCGTTCCGGAAGGCCGGGGAGGAGACGGTCGACGATGTAGCGACCTGGAGGGTCGAGTTCGAGGAGATTCGAGTGCCTGCGCTCATTCGCTCGGCCGACACCGGTGAGGACATGCCGTCGGGCGGCACCTTCTGGGTCGACCCCACGACGGGTGACGTGCTCCGCGCAGAACTGCGCTGCCCCGCGTCTACCGAGAACCGTCTGAAGGTGACCTACCGCGAACACCCGGCGTTCGGCGTGCGCCTTCCGGTCGAGATGACAGAGAAGTCTGTCACCACGCAGGCCAGGGACTGGACCGAGGGCTCGTGCACGTACTCCAACTTCCGGCGCTTCGAGACCAGCGGGCGGCTGCTCATCACCAAGTAGCGACACCCCGGATGGCGCCGCGGCTCTGACTCCGTACCGGGGGCCGCCGCCGGCCGGCTACAAAACCCCTCCCTCCCGGTAGCACCGAGCCGGCAAGATCCGCGCAACCAACGATCCTCGTTGTAACAACTTCGCGCGCCCCCGGGCGTCTCTCTGATCAAAGGGAGGCGCACCGTGCGACATGCACTCGTCATCGCGCTCGTCATCGTCGTGGCGGCCGGCGTCGGAGCGGCAAATCGTGCCGAGGCCGGGCTCCCGGCCGCGCACGTGAGGTGCCTGTCGCGCGAGGCGCGGGAACTGCTGAACATGGCCCTCGCGCGCTCGCTCGTCATCAGGGAGTTCGTCGAACGCCTCGAGCAGAGCGACGTCGTCGTCTACCTGGAGCTGCCCGGCGGCACCGACACGCAGAATCCCGTGTCACAACTGACTTTCGTCTCCTTCGCGGCCGGGACCCGCTACCTGCTGGTGCAGATCGACCCGTGGCGGACGATCCCGGTGGACCGGCTCGCGCTGCTGGGGCACGAGCTGTATCACGCCCTGGAGATCGCGAGGGCGCCCGAAGTGCGCGGCCCCATGACGCTTCGCGCGCTCTACCGCCGCATCGGCCACGAATATGGCAGCAACTGTTTTGAAACGCAGTCCGCGAAGGTGGCGGGAGAACGCGTGCGCGCGGGCCTGCTGGGGCCCCGGTGATTGCCGCGCGCGGGCAAGGCAGGCCCTGGGCGCCGCGCGACGCCCGCCTCCGGCCCGGTGTGCCGGAGGTGGACGCGCGCGGCTGCTCTCCGCCCGGGCCGGGCAGCCTCAGAACCTGAAGGCGACACCGAGCCGCGCGATCCGCGGCGCGAGGATCTGCGACGGCGACATCCACTGCTGGATGTTGATGATCGCCCCGTTCGGATCCCCGTTCTCACGCACGTTCAACCGCCCCGTCAACGAGCGCATCTCCCACGTCGTGTTCGCGTTGGTGATGTTCGACACGTCGAGGTCGAACTCGAGCGATCGCTTGCCGAAGTTGAACGTCTTCGCCAGGCGCAGGTCCAGCGTCTGGAGGGCGGGCACCCGGTGCGCTCCCTGCGGCTCGATGTTGACGGTGACACTGCCGCCGAAGGACAACGGAGCGCTGATTTGCCGGTTGATCGGCGGGCCCTGCTGGTAGCGGTAGTTGGCGCCCACGTAGACGTCCCACGGCAGGAGGTAGCTGCCGGTCAGCTTGAACTGGTGGGGCCGGTCGTTGAAGATGACCCCCTCGGTGTTCAGGAAAGCGTTGGGGCTCGTGCCGACCGAGATGTCCGTGAAGGTCGCCTTCGAATAGGTGTAGCCCGCCACCATCTGCCAGCGGTTCGAGAGGCGCTTGGTGGCCGTAATCTCGAGGCCCTTGTAGCTCTGCTTGGCCGTCGGGTCGTTGGTGATGAGCGTCTGGCTGCCGGTCAGGGTCCGGTCGTAGTAGCTATACGTCCCATCGTCCGAGGTGCCAGAGAGGCCGTCGGGGCCCGGGTCGGGCCTGCTGATGAGCACCCACGTGTTCAGCGGTGCGGCGGTGTTCAGGTTCGCCGTCTGGTAGCGTTCCGACCGCCACGTGAAGACCGCGCTCAACCGGAGGTTCGGGATCAACTCGTGATCGACGCCGCCGGTGACCTCGTTCGTGTAGGGCCGCTTCAGGTTCGGATCGAACGTCGTCGTCAGCCCGCCGGCGGGCGTCGGCACGCCGCTCTCCTCGCCGGGCTGGTAGCGCAGGTCCTTGTTGACGTCGTTCCAGACGTACTGCCTGCTCACGCTGAAGTTCGGGTTGATCGCATTCGCGAAGCCGGACGCGATGATGTAATAGTAGCGGCCGGCCGAGAACTTGAGCGCCGTCTTTCCGGCGTCCAGGCCGTAGATCGCCGCGACGCGCGGCCCGGTGGTGTGCCAGAGCGGGACGTCCCTCACCTCGGCGAAGTCCCGCTGGATGTCCGGGAACCACCGGCTGGGCGGGCTCCCCTGGGCCGGCAGGTAGGATTCCACCCGCTCCCAGCGCAGACCGCCCGTCACCGTCAGGTTCTTCACCGAGTAGCTGTCCTGGAGGAACAGCGCCGTGACGTCCACGGTCCCTTTCGAGAGCACCGGCGTGTTGTAGAGCGTGACTGTGGCCGACTGCCCGGTCGAACTCCGGTAAGCGACGGCGAGGTCGTCCCAGCGGTGCACTTCGGTGCTGGTCGGCATGTGGGCGTAGTCCACCCCGAACCGGATTTCGTGACGGCCGCCCAGCGCGTGATCGATGTACTTGTTGAACGTGGCGCTCGCCTGCAGGCGCTGGCGCCTGTAGATCTGCTCGGAGGCCTCGTTGCGCATCAGGATCCCGGTGGTGAGGTCCGTCAGCGCCTGATCGCTGCCGTTGTAGTAGAGGGGGAAGAAGATCTTGTTGAAGCTGACCCGGGCGTCCATGAAGAAGGTGTTGGTGAGGACCGAGTTCCAGAGCCCCTGGACGATGTCGAACACATCGTCCTCGTTCGAGTTGGATTCGGCCGTGTAGAAGGTCGACGAGCCGAGGAACCGGTTCGGCTTCTTGTAATACTGCCGGCTGTAGAAGCCCGTGAACCGGTTCTTGTCGGTCGCCTGCCAGGTGCCGTTCACGAGGGCCGAGGTCATGTTGGTGGAGTCCAGCACCGTCTGCGAATAGGCGGCGGGAACGTTGACGTGCACGCGCCAGTCGCGGACGCTGGTGAACAGCCTGACCTTGTTCTTCACCACCGGCCCGCCGACCTGCAGGTTCAGGTCCGACACCTTGTCCACCTTGTTGGTGTCCGGCTTGAAACCCTGCTGCTTCAGCGCCTGGTCGACGTTGAGCCACTGCGTCGAGTCGCCTTCCCAGTAGTAGGCGGCCTTTCCGCTCCACGTGTTGCCCCCGGTCTTCGTCGTCATGTTGACGAAGACGCCCGACCCGGGCACCGAGATGTCATGCGCCCCGGTCGAGACCTGCACCTCCTCGAAGGCATCGTAGTCGTAGTAGTAACCGGAGTAGCCGATCGCGGCCGGGTCGCCGACGTTGATGCCGTTGAGGAACTGCGAGTTCTGCGCGTTGGAGGTGCCGCGGGCCGTCATCGCCCCCTGCAGCCCTCCCTGCGTCCCGCCGACGTCGGGCCGGCTCGACACGAGGCTCGGCACCTTGTACTCGACCAGCGACCAGATGTCGCGGCCGCCCGGCGTGCTCTGGAGCAGCGCCTGGCTCAGGGTCACGCTGACGTTCGCGCTCGTCGTGTCCACGACCGGCGCATCGCCCGTGACCGTCACCGTCTCGCTCATCTTCGCCACCGGGAGGACGGTGTCCACCGGTGTCGTCTGGCCGACGCTGACGATGATGTTCGGCCGGAGCGTCGACTGAAACCCGGTGATATCCAGCTTGACGGAGTACGTGCCCGGCGGCAGCGAAGGAAAGCGGTAGACGCCGCCGGCGTCGGTCACGCCCGTCATCTGGCCCGAGACCAGCGCCGGGCCGCTGATGGTGGCCGTGACGCCGGGGACGTTGGCCCCCTGCTCGTCCACGACCTTCACCAGGATGCTGCCGGTCTGCACCTGCGCCAGGACGGTTGGAGAAACGAGGAGCGTGGCGCAGAGGAGGGTAGCGACGCCGAGGAACCCAGGACGCGCTAAACGCTTCATGGTGGCCTCCTGACACTTCGCCTGCGATCGATTGTGAGCGATTGACGCCCGCCACTGTATCGCAAACCGCCGGACCTCATCAAGGGTCCGGCGGTCTCCCGACAAAACGGGGTCAGGCCCCGTTTCGAACGCCTGCAGCCTTGCCGACAAAACGGAAGAAACGGGGTCAGGCCCCGTTTTGACCGCCCGGAAGCGCAGAAACAGCGCCCGGAAACCCAGGGGAAACGGGGCCAGGCCCCGTTTCGAACGCCAGGCCCCGTTTGGCCGAGGCCCCCGCCTGGCCCAGACGGCGCGGGCGATGGTGGCGAGAGGCCGGCGGAAGCTCAACGGGGAGCGACGGGGTCGCCTTCGTTGGGCCGGAGGTGTCGGTCGAAGAACGCGGCCACGCGCGTCCAGGCGTCGCGCAGCACGTGCTCCCGGGTGAAGTAGTGGAACTCGCCCGGGTATGTCATGAACTCGACCAGGTTCCCCTTGCCCTTCTTGAGCAGTTCGTCGATCAGGCGCACCGAGTGCAGGTAAGGGACGTTCACGTCCGCCGTGCCGTGCAGGACCAGCAGCGGGCGGACGAGGCGATCGACGTGTGACACCGGGGACGCCTGGGCGTACACGGCGGGGTTCTGGTCCGGGGTCCCAATGCGGCTGACGGTCCACCCGCCGTGGTAGGGATCCTCGTAGTACATCGCGTAGTCCGCCACGCCGGCAACGTTCACCGCGGCGCGGAAGGTGGTGGGCATCTCGGTGACCGCGAGCAGCGTGAAGAACCCGCCGTAGCTCAGGCCCCAGACGCCGATTCGATCGGCGTCCACGTAGGGGAGCCCCTTGAGATACCCGGCGCTGGCCGCGGCGTCGCGAAAGTCCTTGCCGCCCACGTCCATGTAGACGCCCTCGCGCCAGGCGGAGCCGTAACCGATGCTGCCGCGGTAGTCGGGCGCGATCACCACGTAGCCGCGCTGGAGCAGGTACTGGTGGAAGCTGTAATAGACGGCGTAGTTCCGCTCGACGTGCCAGCCGTCGTAGTTCTGGTTCACGCCGTCGCCGTGGATCCAGACGATCGCGGGGTGCTTGCGCGACTTGTCGAGGCCCTTGGGCACGAAGAGATACGCCGGCACCTGCTTGCCGTCCGGGCCGGGGTACCGAACGAGTCGGGGTTCCACGAGGCTCTCGGAATCGATCGCCGACGGGATCGACTTCGTGAGGCGCACCGGCCTGGGATCCGCCGCGGTGACGTCCACCGTCCAGAGATCCGCGGAGTTCCACGGGTCGGTGTGCTGGTAGACGAGCCGTCTCCCGTCCGGCGACCACTGGCCCATGACGTTCGTCCCACGGCCGCTCGTCACCCTCCGCGCCTTGGCGCTTCGCGGGTCCGACCCCGGTTCGATCACGACCAGGTGGCGCTGCCCCGGATTGCTGCCCTCGTTCGTGTCCACGACAATCCGCGAGCCGTCGGGGGACCACGCCGGACGCCACGCTTCGAACGCCCCCTTGGTCAACTGAATCGGTTCGCCGCCAGACGAGGGCATGACGTAGAGGTGATCCCACCCGTCCCGATCGCTCAGGAAAGAAATCCACTTGCCGTCCGGTGACGCCTGCGGGCCGCCCAGCGCCCCACCCGTCATGCTCCAGAACTGGTCCTTCGTCTCCTGGTGGACCAGCCGCGGTTCGCCGCCGCGCGTGTCGGCGACGTAGATTTCGCGGCGCTTGAAGTCGACGGTGCGGTCCACGAGGAATCGCGACGCGTCGATCCACCGGCTGCCCACCGCCCGGCCCAGCCCTGCCGGCCCCGGGTCGAAGACCGTTCCCGTTCCGCCGGATGCAGGGACTGCGAAGGCGGGGCTCGGCGGCGCGGGCACCATCTCGTTCACGAGGTAGACGATCTTGCTGCCCGAGTACGGGGGCGTCTGCTCGTGACGCACGACGCGCGGCCCGGCCCCCTGCGCCAGCACCAGTTGCTTTCCATCGCCCGACCACGACAGGCCGCCCACCTGGAAGTCGATCGTGGTGACGACGCGGTCGGTGCCGTCGGCGAATGACCGCACGCGGACCTCCGGCAGCCTGGCGTTCGTTGCGACATAGGCGACGAGAGTCCCGTCGGGTGACGGCGTGAGCCGGGTGCCGGGCGAAGACCCCCACACGGGGCGCGGGGCTGCCGTGCCGTCTGCGGGCACCTGCATCAGCGCGCCGCCGCGCATGAAATAGATGGTCCGGCTGTCGGCGCTCCAGAACACGCCGCCAACCGGTTCGCCGTCGCGGGTGACCGCGCGGGGCGCCGCTGAAGCGTCAGCGGGAACGACGTAAAGGTCGGCCACGCCGGCGCGCTCCCAGACGAAGGCGACCGACCGCCCGTCGCGGGACCAGACGGGATTCGACGGGTGCCTGATGTCCAGGAGGTTGTCGATGGTGAGCCGCGCGGCGGCACCCACGTTGGGCGCCGCAGCCCGCGTGCCCGCCTGGTTGTGAGCCAGGAGACCCGCCGCGAGGGCCGGGCAGACGAGGACAAGGAGGCCAAGCCGCTTTGCCGCCATGCTCATGGTGTGCTCTCCGGTCTGATGTCCGTCGGGATCGCGCAGACGATAGCACAGCGGGAATGCGGAAGGGAGGGCTCAATAATGTTGCCGGCCCCGAGGCGCCAGTCAGCGGAGAGCGGGGCGGGCCGGGAGGCCCGCCCCCCTTGCCGTCAGAAGAGGAACTTCACGCCGAGGCGCGCCTGCCTCGGGAACTGGTAACCCGAGGTGTTGTTGATCGTCGCGCCTTCCATCAGGAACCGCGGGTCGGGCGCCCAGCCGGGCTGCGTGGCCTTGAGGGCGGCCACGTCCACCCTGTGCGCGTAGAACTCCGCCTCGTTGAAGTCCAGGTACTTCCCGGACGCATTCTCGGTCGCGAAGAAGTTGGTCGGCGCCGACTCGCCGAACAGGTTCAGGATGTTCAGGCTGAGCTGCAGGCTCCGGCCGCCTTTGAGCTTGAACTCGTGCTGCGCGATGAAGTCGGTCTGCGAGTACACCGGCAGCCGGCCGTCGCTGCCGCGCCCCATGTAGAACATCGGGTACATGCCGCCGTTGATCACCGCGATCTCCCGCGTCTTCGGAATCCCCGACGACACGTAGAGGTTCGCGCCCAGCGTGGTGCCGAACGGGAACTGGTAGATGAACTGCGCCTTCAACTGGTGCGGGCGATCGGTTGCCAGCGGGCCTTCCACCTCGTACCCCTTGCCGTCGAACGACTGCAGCGGGTAGTCGTACAGGCGGCCGGTGTTCGGCGAGTTGCGGCCGTTCTCGTCGGTCTGGTCGAGCCCCGAGTAGTTGCCGTAGAGCCGGCTCCACAGGTAGCTCACCCGCGCGTAGTAGTTGTGCGACAGGTTCTTGGTGAAGGCCAGTTCGACCGCGTCGTAGATGCGCTTGGCCTTCGGGAGCGCGACCGACGGGTCGCACCCGAGTTCCGCGCCGCATGCGACCTGCGTCATCCCGAACCCCGGGTTCGCGATGACGTAGACCTCGCCGGCTTCGGTGAACGACCCGGTGTCTTCGACCGCCCGGTCGATCCACTTCCGGACGTAGCGCGCGCTGAACGCCGCCACGCCGGTCAGCTGGTGTTCGAGGCCAGCCGAGAGTTCCTCCGACCGCATCGGCTTCAGATCAGGATCGACCGCCCCGGGGGCGCGGTAGTCGTACGGACCGCGGATCTCCTTCCCATCGACGCCGGGCACGAGGGCGGACAGTTGCCGGTCCCCACCGGGTCGAGCAGCGTCGTCCAGTCGGCGGTCTCGAGCGTGTACCAGTACTCCTGCCACTTGTCGCCACCGAACGAGCCTCGCGACATGTTCATCTTGAAGATGTCGTAGAAGATTCCCCACGAGGCGTACGCCTTCCACCGGCCATCCCCCTTGACGTCCCACGCCAGGCCGAGGCGCGGCGCCAACTTGTCGGCGAGGCTGAACTTGATCGCGTCCATCCCGGCCGTTCCTTCCGCGGGAAGGCCCGTCAGCAGGTCGAGGCCGGGCTGGAACGGCGCCACCGTCTCGTTCTCGGTCCGCAGTCCCAGGTTCACGGTCACCCTGTTGCTGACGGTCCACGCATCCTGGACGAACAACCCCACGTTGTTCGTCGCCACGTCCCCGGTCGTGGCCATGCCGAGCGACGTGCCGGTAGGCAGCGCGACCCGGAAGCGGTAGAAGCCGAACTTGCCGTACTGGCCGCGGTAGTTCTGGGACCCGTCGGTGGCGTAATACAGCTGCGAGTAGGGTTTCGTCTCGTAAGCGTTCACGCTGTTCGCGAGCCGATCCATCTGGATGCCGCCCTTGATCGTGTGCTGGCCGGCCGCGTTCAGGAACCAGCTGGCGTCCACCTGGATCGCCAGCCGCTGCTGGATGTCGAAGTCAACCGCGTCGTTCATTGGCACGTTGACCGCGCCAGACGTGCGCTGCAGCGAGGACGGCACGCCGGCCATGCCGACGGTGCTGGTGCGCCAGATGAAGTTGGGGACGTCCGGGACGCCGAAGGTCTGCTGGTTCGAGCGGAAGTAGCCGACACGCCCGCTGATGAACAGGTTCGGCTTCACCACGTAGTCGGCCTGGCCCGACAGGCTGTAGTTGGGATACGTCGTGCCGAAGTTGTAGTCCAGGCCCGGCACGTCGGAGCCGTCCGCCGCCGGCAGCGCGCCGTCCACCTTGCTCCAGCTGTTGTTGTACGCCAGGCGCGTCCGCAGCTTCGATCCGATCTGCGACGTCTGGTTGAGGGTCAGGAACTGCGACGGGATGCGACGGGTCGCCGACTCCTGCGTCGTGTTGTCGTCGACCCAGGTGACGGTGCGCGTCACCTCGTGGATCGTCGGCTGGTACGCCGCGTAGAACCACGCGCGGTTCCTCAGGATCGGCCCGCCGAGCGAGAAGCCGGGTTCGAACCGCGTGTAGCTGTCCTTCGGGTAGGTGATGTACTCCGCCTCGTTCGCGTTGTCGAGTTTCAGCCGCACGGTCGGCGTCCCGACCTGGTAGGCGGGCGTGCCCATGGTCGGGGGCGCGGCCGACATGAACCGAGAGTCTTCCAGGTAGAACAGCGCGTTGCCGCGCCAGGCGTTCGACCCGCTCTTCGTGATCACGTTGATCACGCCGCCCATTGCCCCGCCGTATTCCGCCGTGTAGCCGGACGACTTCACCTGCACCTCTTCGACGAAGTCGGACAGCACCTTCTTCCCGGTGCCGCCGTTGACGACGTCGGTGGTCTCGGCGCCGTCCACGATGTAGCGGCTCTCGCCGGCCGTCGCCCCGTCGATCATGATGCCGTTCGACTTCCCTTCGCCGTTCGCGCCGGTCGCCTGCGTGACGAGCGAGGTGAAGTCGCGGTTCTTCGGCAGCAGGTCGATCTGCTCGCGCGCGATGCTGGTGGCCCGCGCGCTCTGGCGGACGTCCACGAGCGGCGCCTCGCCCTTGACGACGACCTCCTCCGAAACGCCGGCGACCTGCATCGCGAAGTCCACCGCCTTAATCTGGCCGAGCAGCAGGTCCACCGCGTCCACCCTGGCGGTCTTGAAGCTGCTCAGCGTGGCCGTGATGTCGTACTTGCCCGGGCAGAAGCGACGGGAAGCGGTACGCTCCCCGGGCGTCCGTGTAGGTGGTCACGACCCCGCCCTGCGCGTTGCGCGCCTCGACGGTGACCCCCGGGAGGACGCCGCCCTGGCTGTCCTTCACGATGCCCTGGATCGACGCGCTCTGCTCCTGGGCCGCGAGCGGCCAAGGCGCGAACAGCGTCGCCAGGATGACGATGGCAAAGATCAGTCTGCGCATAATGCTGCTCCTCCATGAACGACGAACCGGTGTCCCCGATTGCCCCCCGTGACCCGCTCCCGGTTCGAGCGTTCCGTCGTGAAGATAGGCGCGGTGGAGGAAGGAGTCTTTACGCCTTCGTTGTGAAGGGCCTACGGAAGTGATCGGGTATTGCGGAGGGACGCGGGATCCGGCGTCGACCGCCCTCGAAAATCCCTCGTCCCCGTCACAGTGCGGCTGGTCCGCGCTTTTCTATTTCAGCGCGGTGCGTTCGCGGCTCGCGGCGACGAGAATCGGTGCATCCTGGTCACCGTCCTTCATCGATTCGATCACCGTGCCGTAAGCCGCGCGGCTCCCGGCAACGTCGCCCATGTCGCGAAGGGCACGCGCCAGCCCGAGGCGGGCGAACGCCACCCAGGGGGATGTCGGCGCAACGTTCTGGAGGCGCAGCACCTCGCCGAACGCCGCGGCCGCCTCCTGCGTGCGTCCGGCCGATTGCGCGATCCACCCGCGCGCGCCGAGCGGCACCAGCCGGAAATAGCGCCCGCGCTCGAAGCGTGAGAGGCGGCCCGACACTGGCGCCGCCTGGCCTGGGCGGCCTGCCGCGGCGGCGACGAGCGCCCGCGCCACGGGTTCCCAGACGTAGCTGGTGAAGGTGTCGGGTTCGGAATTCCGGGGCAGCTCTTCGAGAACCTTGCCGGCACGCGCGGTGTCGCCGGCCAGCGCCAGCGACGCCGCGGCAGACAGCCGCGTCGATTCCCGCGAGTCGATGGCCATCGCCTCGCCTGCCGCCGCGCGGGCTAGCCGCGGGTCGCCGAGCAGCGCCTCCGCCTCCGCCTGCGCGAGCAGGACCGTCGTGCGCGCACCGGGTGTCCCCACCCGGGTGGCGACCTTCGCCGCCTCGGCCCAGAGGTCGCGGGACTCCCGCATCTTCCCGGCCGATGCCGCGGCGAGCGCCCGGAGTCCCGTGATCACCATCCCGGCGGTCGCATCGGTCGACGCCCAGCGGACGTGCTCGCGCAATGCCGCCGCGTCGCGGTCCATGACCGCCATCTCGACTCCCAGGCGGTGCCACTCCAGGTTGTCCACGCCGCGCTTCGTCGCGTCGCGCAGTGCCTGCCGCGCCTCGGGCAGGCGGCCGGTTCCCAGGTAGCTTCCGACGAGCGTGAGGTTGGACGTGGCGCTGTTCGGCGCAAGCCGGACGCCTTCGAGCGCGTCAGGCAGTGCCGCCTCGTACTGGCCGTAGAGGTTTGCGCGAATCGACGCCGAGTTGATCGACGGAATGGAGGATCCGGGATAGATGCGGCTCCACAGGGTGTAGGTCTCCAGCGATTTGTCGGGATCGCCGAGAACGGAGCGGTAGTAGTGCGCGAGAATGTAGAAGCGCTCGGGCTCGCTCACCCGATCGCGGAGTTCGTAGGCCTTCTGGAACGACATCCTGGCCTCGGCGAACTCGCCCGATCGTTCGTCTCCGGCGGCCCGGGCCATGTTGTGGGCTGAGGCCCCGCGCCTCGCCCAGGCCAGTGCGAACTGCGGATCGAGTTCCGTGGCGCGCCGGAAGTACATCAGCGATTCCTTCGTCCGGGCGCGGTCGCGTTCGATGTCCCCCAGGCTGAGCGCCTTCAGCGCTTCGAGCGACGTGGTGGTGGCGCGCGCGATCGGCACGTCGTACTTGCTGAGCGATTCGCGCGATTCTCCCAGGCTCCGCCGCAGGCGTCCGGCCGCCGTTCCGAGCGCCCCGAGCACTTCGTCCTTGCTCTTCACCTCGATCAACTCGCGGCTCATGGACTCGCCGCTTGCGCAGGCAATCGCCTCGAGACCGACCGCGTAGTGCGAACCCAGCCTGGAAATCGAGCCGGCCAGCAGTAGCGCTGCGCCCTCGCGGCGGCAGAGTTCGAGCGCGACCCCGCCCACGATCGGCTGCTGAGCCGGCCGCGCCATCAGGCCGAGCGACGCGCGCACACGGGTGTCCGGCAGAATCCGAAGGAACGGCGCCTGCCCCAGCTGCACCGCAAGCGCGAGACGCAGGGTGTTGTCGAAGGCCGCGTCCCCGGTCCTGTTGTCGACGTCCGCCAGCAGCACGGTGTCGCGTTCCTTGAGAACCCGGACCGGGCTTCGGCTGGCAGCGGCCCAGGCGACGGCGAGCACCACGAGCACGAACACGGTGACCAGCTGCGCGGCACGCACGGTCCAGCGCCTGCGCGCGGGGGGCGCGGCCGGCAAGGCCCCGGCCGCCGGGGCTCCCGCCGACTCGGGCTCCTCGGGTCCGGGTTCCTGCGGCGGGGGGGCGTCCGAACGGAGGTCCTTCGCGGCAGCCCGCGCCTCCGGGGCCTGGTCGCGGCTGGCATCCGCTTCCGTCGGCGCTGCGACCTGGGCCGGAGGCAACGCTGGATGCACGGCGTCCGCCGGTGGAGGCGGGGGCAAGGCCCGCTCGACGGGAACCGGCGTTTCGACCCGCGTCACCGGTGCCATCAGGCGGTAACCCCGCTTCGTGACCGTCTGCACGATCTTCGCGTCGCGGGCATCGTCGCCCAGCGCCTGCCGGATTTCCGCGATGCACCGCGTCATCCCGGATTCGGCGACGAACTGGCCCTCCCATACTTTCGAGAGGATTTCGTCTTTCGACACGGTGCGGCCGGCGTGCTGGGCGAGCAGGACCAGCAGGTTGGTGAGTTGCGGCCTGAGGTGGACCACCGTGCCGTTGCGCGACAGGCGGTCGAGGCTGGGCTCGAGGAGCCAATCGCCGATGCGGATGTCGTCCGGAAACGGAACGCGCTCGGAACGTTCTGCCACCATGACGTCCTCCTCCCCCCGGGACCCGTTTGCCGGAGAGCCTCGGTGCCGGCCGTGCGCGCAAGCCTGCGCGCATGCGCCGGGAGCCTGAGTGTGGAATCCGGGGGAATCGTCATTGGATTGGACGGATGACGGCCCGCGAGGCTCCCTACAACGACCCTCGGAAGTTCCTACAACCGTTTGCAGGCGATTGCCCGCGGCGTCGCGTAGGGCGGCAGGAGGGGTGGCGCGGGTGTCACGGTGGCTCAATCCCGTGACGCAGGGTGGGTGGCGCAGCGCGAGGAGGAGGAGAACGCCTGGCTCAAGGGCGTCAACGCGCTGCGAACGGGGCCCGCGCCATGCCCCCAATCTACGCAGCCCCACCGGCAAAGTCCTTCCCGACTCGTGCGTATTTCATGCCGGAATCCTTCGGAGTATCGTACAGGGTGCCAATTGGCTCATCATGGCAGTCGAACCGCGGCCCGATGCTGGCCGGCTTGCTCGCTTCACCGTCGGTGACTGGCTGATCGATCCGAGGGCGTGCCAGGCCTCCCGGGGCGAAACGGTCGAGAAGCTCCGCCCGCAGCTCACCGACCTGCTCGTCTGCCTCGCCAAGCGCCCGGGGAAGATCGTCCTCAAGTCCGAGATCCTCGCCGACGTCTGGCCGGGGCAGTTCATCGCGGACTCGGGCCTCTCGCGGTGCATCGCCGAACTTCGCCAGATCCTCGGGGACGACGCACAGCAACCTCACTACATCGAGACGATCCCCAAGCGCGGCTACCGGTTGATCGCGCCAATTGGCTGGATTGAAGAGCTGCCGCCGTCGTCGCCCCCGGTCCCCCAGTCCGCGCCCGAGCCGGTCGTCACGGCGCCGCCAGAACCCCCGGCGGAACCGGCAGCGGAACTCCCGCCGTCACCCGCACCGCCGGTCGAGCCCTCTCCCGCGCGCCGAACCCGGGCGTGGATCGGCGGCGGACTCGCCGTGCTCCTCGCCGGCCTCGCGGGCGTGGTCTTCCTGGCGACGCGGTCGCCCGCGCGGGTACTCACCGGGCGCGACACCGTGCTGCTGGCGGACGTGAGGAACGCCACCCCCGACCGCGTATTCGGCGACGCGCTGCGGCTGGCCCTGGCGGTGAACCTGGAACAGGCGCCGTTCCTTCGCATCCTCCCCCAGGACGCAGTGCGCGCGGCGCTGGCGCGCGCGGGCCACTCGGCCGACGAGCCGGTCGTCGGCCCGCTCGCGCTCGAGATCTGCCGCCGTGAAGGGGCGGCGGTGCTGCTCGCGGGCTCGATCGCGTCGCTCGGCTCGCGCTACGCGGTCGGCATCGAGGCGATCGCGTGCGAAACCGGCGAGTCGGTCGGCCACGCGCTCGAAGAAGCGCCCAACCGGGAGCGTGTGCTGCCAGCGCTCGAACAGGCGGCCACGCGAATCCGGCGCAGGCTCGGCGAGTCGCGCGAATCGATTCGGCTGCACGGCGTGCCGCTGGTCCAGGCGACGACGCCTTCGCTCGAGGCGCTCAAGGCCCTCACGCTCGGCGACGTCCACCGCAACGCCGGGCGTCACGAAGAGGCGCTGCCGTATTACCGGCAAGCCACGGAACTCGACCCGGAGTTCGCACTGGCATGGGGGCGGCGCGGCGTCACCGCGCGGAACATGGGGCTCCGCGAGGAGGCGATCCCGGCCATCCGGCGCGCGTTCGAACTCGCCGGCCGCGTCAGCCAGCCGGAACGGTTCTTCATCGAGGGCCTCTACTACCGCCTCGTCGAAGGGGATCCGCAGAAGGCACTCGACAGCCACCGGGCCTGGCGGGCGACGTACCCCGGTTCTCCCATCCCCGCAAACGCGATCGCTTCCACGTTGTCGGACGACATGGGCGAGTACGAGGCGGCGATCGGCGAGGCCCGGGACGCGATCCGGCTAGGGCCGAACAACGGGCTGCCGTACAACAATCTCACGCAGGCCCTGGTCGCCACCGGCCAATTCGCCGAGGCCAGGAAGATCGTGGCCGAAGCGTCGCGCCGGGGAATCGACGACTGGACCATGCACCTCCTGCTCTGGCTGGCAGCGGACGCCGAGGGCGACCAGGCGACGATGGAACGCGAGTACCAGTGGGCGACGCGGCCACCGTCGGTGCCGACGGTCTGGCTGCTCCTGCGGGCGCAGGCGCTGGCCGGCAGAGGGCGGCTGGCGGAGGCGCGCCTCGCGTGGAGTGAGGCATTGGTGGAAGCGGGCAAGGCCGGTGGCGACGTGGACGCCGTCCAGGCGGATCGGGCGGAAGCCGAGGCGCTCGTCGGCGACCGGGCAGCCGCACGCACAGCCGCTGAAGCGGCAGTGTCCGCCAACGCGGGTCCGTTGAACCTCGCGCGGGCGGCGCTCGCGACCGCGCTCGTGGGCGACGCTTCCCGGGCACGGGCGATCCTCGATCGCGCCAACAGGGCGGCGGGGACAGACCCCGCCCCGCTGAAGGTCCTCGTGCCCACCGTCGAAGCGTTGATCGCGTCCACTGAGGGAAAGGGGGACCAGGCGCTCCGCCTCCTTCTGCCGGTCGCGCGCTACGAGAAAGGCAGTGCGTTCGGTTTGGCGCCGCTCGGTGTCAGGGGACGGGTGTCCGCCGCCGCGAGCCGGCCGTCGGACGCCGCGGATGCGTTCGGAGAACTCGTACGCCTCCGGGCCGTCGCGTTCACCCCGTGGGTGCCGGTGGCGCGAGTCGGGCAGGCACGCGCCTTCCGGGACGCGGGCGATGCGGAGCGCAGCCTCGCCGCGTACGACGCGTTTCTCGAGTCGTGGAAGGACGCCGACCCCTTGCCCTTGTTGAAAGCGGCGCAGCAGGAACGAAAGGCGCTCGCCGCGGCGAAGCGCTAGGCCTTCGCGTAGATCCCGAATATCAGCAGGCAATCGGCGCCGGCATGGAACAGCGCCACGCCCCACAGGCTGCCGGTCTTCTGCATCAGCCAGCCCCACGCGAGCGCGAGCGGAAAGAGGATCAACAGGAAGATCGCGGTTTCCGGGACGTAGGTGACCTGCGCGTGCAGCAGCGTGAACGCCAACGCCGCGACCAGGTTGGCGAGCGGCTTCCCAAGGAAGCGCTCGTACCTCCGCAGGAACAGCCCCCTGAAGAGCAGTTCCTCCGCGAACCCGTTCGAGAGGACGAACACGAGGATCCACGGCGACAGCGACAGCAGCTTCGCGCTGCCTCCGCCCAGCGCGAACGGGAGGAAGGCCGCGGCGGCGAATCCGAGGAATGCCACCAGCCCGATCGACAGCCCGAGGCGGACGCGCCCGCCGCGCAGGTAGAGCGACTCGAGGTCGTCACCCGCGAGGCCGATCAGCAGCAGGATCGGGACGACGCGCCAGATGCTCTCGGCGGCCTTGGCGGCGGCAATCCAGGCCGGGCTGGCAACCGCGACCGGCAGCCCTTCGAGCAGCCGGTCGCTGAAGTGGGTGCTCAGGAACACCGCCAGCCCGCCGACGAAGAGGGCGTGCAGCACCGGCCAGTAATCGCGCCCATTCTCGCTCATTCGACACGCCTGCGCGGCGACGAACAGCGCGCCGACGGACGTGCCCTGGAAGATCAGCAGCGACGACCCCGGGAAGACCGCCGACAGGGGGAGGATGGCGAAGACGAGCGTCTCGAGAACGAAGAACGCCGCGAAGAGCACCGCCCGACGGAGCGCGCGGCTTCCTGCCACCCGCGTGTCCGCCAGCGTCGCAACTTCTAGATGAACCGACATGGCGTCCTCCTGGATCGGTGTCCGAGCCCACGATACGCCCCCGCCCGCGCCCTGACCTTACCGCCGCCCTCGATTGCGCCTCGCTAATTCCGGGCACCTGCAATCAACGTGAACGCGACGAGGACGAGGCATCTCGCCGGCACGGAGGCCGGCGCCACGAGGACGGAATGCGGAGGCCGGCGCCAAGAGGACGGAGCGGAGACGCGCCACCGGGCCAGGCACGAACGCCGGCGGCGGTCCGCGACGCGTCATGTAGAATCCTCCGGTCGGATGAAATCCCCGACATGAGGAGCCTCATGGACGTCCGCGCGATCCGCCGGCAGTTTCCTGTCACCGAGCACACCGTCTACCTGAACAACGCCGCGCAGTGCCCGCTCTGCCTGCCGGTCCGGGATCGGCTGGACGCGTACCTGGATCTCGCGGCGCGCGCGCCCGACAAGCGGCCCGGCGCCCGGCACTCCGCGAAGCCGCTGCTCGCGCGCCTCGTGGGCGGCCGGGCCGAGGAGTACGCGCTGGTCACGAGCACCGGCGTGGGCATCGGCCTCGTCGCCGAGGGCTACCGCTGGCAGGCCGGCGACAACGTGGTCGTCCCCGCAGAGGAGCACTGGAACAACACCTTCCCGTGGCTCGCCCTGCGCGAGCGCGGCGTGGACGTTCGGGTGGTGCCGGTGGGCGCGGACCAGCGCGTCGATCCCGAGCGCGTAGGCGCGCACATCGATGGACGGACGCGCATCGTCGCCGTCGCGGCGGTTCGCCATACCACCGGGTTCAGGGCGGATCTTCGGCGGCTCGGCCAGCTCGCCCACGACCGCGGGGCGCTTTTCGTGGTGGACGGCATCCAGGCCGCCGGCGTGGTGCCGCTGAACGTCGACGAGGACGGCATCGACGTCCTCGCGTGCGGCGGCTTCAAGTGGCTGCTGGGCGCGCCGGGGACCGGCTTCCTGTTCGCGAGAGAGGCGGCGTGGGACCGGATCCGGCCGGTGCTCCCCGGGATGTTCTCGGCCGAAGACGATTTGAGCGAGGTTCGCTGGCTCCCGGACGCGCGCCGATTCGAAACGGGAACCCTGGCCTACGCGCTGTTCCACGCGTGGACGGCCGGCCTGGAGTGGCTGCTCGAGCTTGGGGTGCCGGCGATCCACAAGCGGGTGCTGGAGCTGACCGACAGGCTGATCGCCGGCCTCGAAGCCGGCGGCATGAGGGTAGTCACGCCGCATGGCAGCCCTGGGGAACGCTCCGCCATCGTGTCGTTCACCGCGCAGTCGCCAGACGACAACCACGCGATCTTCAAGCGCCTCGCGGAGCGGAACGTCGCGATCTCGCTGCGCGGCGGCCGCTGCCGCGTGAGCCCGTCGTTCTTCAACACCGAGGAGGACATCGACGCGCTCCTCGCGCTCATCCCTTGACGCCGAACCCCTTCTTCAGCAGCAGGTCGCGCAGGCGCTCGCGGATGTCCCCCTGCAGTTCGATCGCGGCGTCCCTGACCGCGCCGCCGACGCCGCACCCGCGCTTCAGCTCCTGGCACAGGTCCTTCAGGAACGCCGCGTTTCGCGGCAGGTCGTAAACGACCGTGACGCTCTTGCCCCCGCGGCCCGCCTTCTCGAGCCGCAGCTTCGCCACGACGCGAACCGGGACCGGCTCCTCGGCCCGTCGCCTGCCGCAGCGGCAGTCGGCGACCGCCCGGCCGCAGCCCGGGCAAATCCTTCCAGCCTCCGTCGAGTAGACGAGCCGGGTGTCCTGGCGTGCGCTCATGCCGTGATCATGCTCGAACCGCGGGCGAAGATGGAAGCCTCGTGCGAAGGCCGCCCCTCCCGGCGCCATAATGGACGTATGCTCCCCGACGACACTCGCCAGCCCGACCGTTCGAACGGCTCGCGCTCGGATGCCCTCGTGTTCTTCGGCGCCACGGGCGACCTCGCCTTCAAGAAGATCTTCCCGGCGCTGCAGGCCATGGTGAAGGACGGCCGCCTCGACGCCCCGGTGATCGGCGTGGCGAGGCCCGGCTGGAGCCTCGACCGGCTCCGCGAGCGTGCGCGCGACAGCGTCACCACCCATGGCGGCCTCGATCCCTCGGCGTTCGAGAAGCTGTGCCGGCTGCTCCTCTACGTCGACGGCGACTACAACGACCCGACCACGTTCGACCGGATCCGCAAGACACTCGGCGCGGCGCGGCGGCCTGCGTACTACCTGGCCATCCCGCCCGTGCTCTTCCGCCACGTGATCGAACAGCTCGGCGCCTCCGGCTGCTCTTCCGGCGGGCGCGTCATCGTCGAGAAGCCGTTCGGCACCGACCTCGCCTCCGCGCAGAACCTCAACCGCGTGCTCCTCTCGCTGTTCCCCGAGTCGTCGATCTTTCGAATCGACCACTACCTGGGGAAGCTGCCGGTCCACAACGTCGTGATCTTCCGGTTCGCCAACGCGTTCATGGAACCCTTCTGGAACCGCAACTACATGGAGAGCGTGCAAATCACCATGGCGGAGAGCTTCGGGATCGAGGGCCGGGGGGCGTTCTACGACCAGACCGGCACGATTCGCGACGTCATCCAGAACCACCTCTTCCAGGTGCTGTGCAACCTGGCGATGGAACCGCCCGCGCGCGCCGACAGCGAGTCGATTCGCGACGAGAAGGTGAAAGTGCTCAGGGCGATACGGTCGGTCGGGGCGGCTGACGTCGTCCGCGGCCAGTTCACGGGCTACCTGTCGGAGCCCGGCGTCGCACCGGCGTCGAAGACCGAGACGTTCGCCGCCGTGAAGCTGGAGGTGGACTCGTGGCGATGGCAGGGCGTGCCGTTCTACATTCGAGCGGGCAAGTGCCTCCCGGTGACGTGCACGGAAGTGGTGGGCCGCCTGAAGAAGCCGCCCACTGTCATCAAGGACGGCAAGCTGCAGCAGAACTACCTGCGGTTCCGCATCGGCCCGGAGCCGACGATTGCCCTCGGCACGACGATCATGGACCCCTCCCGGGAAATGAGTGGCCGGACGACAGAGCTGGTGGCGAGCCGGCACCCCGCGGCGGGCGACGCCGACGCGTACGAGCGCGTGCTGGCCGACGCCATGGAAGGCGACGCGACGCTGTTCGCCCGACAGGACTACGTCGAGGAGGCGTGGCGAATCGTCGACCCGGTCCTCAAGGCCGAGACGCGCCTCTTCGACTATGCCCCGGGCTCGTGGGGTCCTGCGGTGGTGACCCGGAAGCTGTCGCCTCCCGGCGGGTGGAGCTGCCCGCGGGTCTCGGCCGACGATCCGTGCGAGGACGCCGGTGCGTAGAGAGATTCTCTTCAACGCCGAGGCGGTCGAACGACGCGCCGCCGCCGTCATCGCCGAGGAGGCGCGCGCGGCCTTCGCCGCGCGCGGGCGGTTCCTCGTGGCCCTCAGCCGCGCAACCCCGGTGATGCTGCGTGCTCTGGCGCTGGAGGACGTGCCCTGGTTCGCGACGCACGTCTTCCAGGTGGACGAGCGTGTCGCGCCCGCGGGCGATCCCGCGCGGAACCTGACGTCGATCTCCGAGACCCTGCTCGAGCTCACCGCCCTCCCTCCCGGCCAACTCCACGCCATGCCGGTCGAGTGGACGGATTTGTCGGCGGCCGCAGACGACTACGCGGCCACGCTGCGCCACGCCGCCGGGTCGCCCGCCGTTCTCGACCTCGTCCACCTGGGGCTTGGGACGAACGGCCACACCGCCTCGCTCCTGCCCGATGACGCCGTCACGGGGATGATGGACCGGGACGTGGGGATCACCGGTCCCTTCATGGGGTGGCGGCGGATGACGTTCACCTACCCGGTGCTCGACCGCGCGCGGAAGATCGTGTGGGTGGTGACGGGGAACGACAAGTCGGAGATGGTGGAGCGGCTCGTCGCGGCCGACCCGACGATCCCGGCCGGCCGGGTGCGCGGTGACGGGGCGCTCCTGCTGGCCGACGATGCCGCGGGCGCCAGGCTCGCCTGACCCGCTGCCGGGTTACTTGATCAACAACACCCGCAGGAGGAGCGGAACGAGCACGATGCCGGCGGTCACCTGGTCGCCGAGCGGACGGCGGCGGAAGAGCGCCGCGAGCAGCAGCAGGATGAGCGCAGCGGTGATGAGGCGATAGGTCAGCAGCATCTCGACGTCACTTGATCCAGCGGCCGATGGCCGGCGAGAACCAGAGCACCCCGACAGCGACCGCGATCGCCAGTAGCGCCGGCCAGATGCAGCGTCGCAGCACCTGCGTGCGGTCGTCCACGCCGGCCACCCGTGCGGCCAGCGTGCCTGCCAGGGCGGCGGGCAGCATCAGGTCGCCCAGCCCGGCCAGCAGCGACAGCGCGGCCGTCGTCACCACTTCATTCCGCCCGAGCAGCGCGAGCAGGAATGGAACACCGAGCACCGAGGCCGATCCGAACGCCGAGATTGCGCCGAACAGCGGCATGCTGACGGCAGCCGCGAGGATCAACGCCCAGGACGGCGCGCCGAGCATCTGCGCGACGAGCCAGCCGCGCGCCCCGGTCAGCGTCATCACCTGGATGAACGCGCCGACGCCAGTGAGGATCCCGAGCACCGGCAGGGCCTCGTCGGTGGCGGCGTGCAGGGTCTTCATGACGTCGAAGCGCGGTGACACCGCGACGGCCAGGGCCGCGGCGACGACGAAGACCAGCGGCAGGCCGATGTCGGGGACCGCGCTGTGGCCACACCTGGGGAGCGGCCATCAGCACGGCGGTCAGCAAGATGGGCACGAGCCCAAGCGCGAAAACGGGGCCTGACCCCGTTTTCGCCAGCTCGGCCGTGCCCAAGACCGGGGCCTGACGCCCGTTTGCCGGCGCGGCCGGCGTCGCCGGAAGACCTCCGCGCCCTGCGTGTACGCGACGACCAGGGCGAGCGGGACCGACACCATCAGCAGCGGCCGCGTGAAGCCCACGTACGGCAGGTCGATGCCGCCGCCAATCAGCATCGCGGGGATGTTCACCGGCGGCGCGATCATGCCGAGGATGCTGCCCATCGCGACGAACGCCGCCGCCCGCACCGGCGCCGCTCCCAGGCGAATGAGGATTGCCGCCGCCATCGCGCCGGTCGTCAGCACGGACGCCGTGGACGACCCGGTGATCATCCCCGGGAACATCACGATCGCCATCAACACCGGCAGGAGCACGACCGGCCGGCCGCCCAGGCTGCGTTCGACGGCGGCGCCGATCGAGCCGAGCGCCCCGCCCTCGGCCAGCACCCGCATGAAGATCGTGGCGGTGGCGATGACGAGAATCGGATCGAGGTACGAGAACGCCCCTTCGACGAGGTGGCGCAGCGGGAACCAGTAGCCGTTGAGCGCCGCCCCCAGCCACGCCGCGACCGCCAGCGACACGCCGACCGGCCAGCGCGCCCGTGCGACGAGCACGCCGAACCCGGCCACCATGGCCAGCAGCGTCAGCGGTTCCGCCCAGGTCGGTGCGCCCACGGCCGCCGCTACTTGAAGATCGGCTTGATGGCGTCGGCGAGCGCGGTCGCCTTCTCCACTTCGACCACCGGCACGTTCCGCTTGCCGGCGAGCGTGTTGAACAGCTTGTCCTTGTTGCCGGCGGCCACGACGACCACGTAGTCGGCGCCCGGCATCACCGCCTCGATCATGTCGTTCGACGTCTTGCCGCGCCGCGCTTCGCCGCCGGTGTGCAGCACGATCACCTTGACGCCCTTCTCCTTGGCGGACTTCAGCAGCGCCCCGCCGCGCGCCACTTCCTTCTCGACGTCGAGGCCGGCGGCCCCAAGGCCCTTCGTGCTCGCGCCCACCACCACCACCATGGTCTTCATCCCCTGCAGGTCGGCCGGCGTGGCGAGCGGCTTGGCCAGCAGGTCCAGCTTCAGCTGGGTGTTCAGCACCACCTTGACGATGGCGAGGTCCGAGCTCTGCCCGACAGACGTGAGCAGCCCCGGGCGTTCGAACGTCGCCTGCGCCGACGCGATCGGGACGACCACGAGGAGGGCCAGGAGCGACAGAGAAAAGGTTCTACGAATCATGACGGTCGATCTCCCGTGTTCTTTCTTCGTTGTGCATCTTGCATTTTGCATTGTCATCGTCAGTACCCGATGACCGCCCCGTCGCGCCGCGGGTCGGCGCCGCCGATGCGGCGGCCGGTGGCGAGGTCGATGACGATCCCCTGCGCTCCGCCGAAGAACAGGTCGAACTCGCCGAGTTTCTTCACCGAGTAGCCGAGCGCGGTCAGCGCGTCGGCCGTCTGGTCGGACACCCGCGCCTCGATCGACAGTTCCTTGTCCGTGTCCCGGGTGTAGAAGCGCGGCGCCTCGATCGCTTCCTGGATGCCCATCTTGTAGTCGATCAGGTTCGACAGCAGCAGCGTCATCGTCGAGATGATGCGCGCGGCGCCGGGCGTGCCGATCGTGGCGAACGAACGCCCCTGGCGGAAGACCAGCGTGGGCGAGATCGTGGTGCGCATCCGCTTGCCGGGCGCCATGGCGTTCGGTCCCCTGGACGGAGAAGTTCTTCATCTCGTTGTTGAGGATGATCCCGGTGCCTGCGATCATCACCTTCGAGCCGAAGAAGTCGGAAATCGTCTGCGTGAGCGCGACCATGTTGCCCTGGCCGTCCACGACCGACAGCGACGTCGTGCTCGGGGGATCGTCCTTGCGGATGCCCGGCGGCAGGTCCTTCTCCTTCGGAAGGCTCGCCGGGGCGACCGTCGCCGAGATCGCGGCCGGGTCGATCTCGGCCGCCCGCTGCTTCGCGTAGCCGGGCGACAGCAGGAATTCGGTCGGGACCTTCGTGAAGTCGGGATCGCCGATGAACGCGCTGTAGTCGGCAAAGCCCCGCTTCATCGCCTCGGCAAACAAGTGCACGTGCTGGGGCGAAAAGTGCGCCAGCTTCGAGACGTCGAGCTGATCGAGGATCTGAAGGATCTCCACGACGGTCATGCCGGCCACCGGAGGCGGCGCGGACACGATGTCGTAGCCCCGGTAGCTGCCGCGGACCGGCTCGCGTTCGATGGCTCGGTACGAGCCGAGGTCGTCCTTCGTGATGAAGCCGCCCCTGGCCGCCATCTCGGCGACGATGCGGTCGGCGATCGCCCCGCGGTAGAACACGTCGGCGCCGCCCGCCCCGATGGCGCGGAGGCTGGCGGCGAGTTCCGGGTTCTTGAGGGTGGCGCCCGCCTCGACCGGCAGGCCGCCCGGGCAGATGACCTTCGACAGCGCCTCGTTCTTGGCGATTTCCTCGAAGTTGTCCACCAGGATCCCCGCGAGCGTCGGCGACACCACGAACCCCTGTTCGGCCAGCAGCGCGGCCGGCGCAATGACGGTCGCCAGCTTCAGCTTGCCGTATTTCTGCTGGGCGAGCACGAGCCCGGCGACGGTTCCCGGCACCGCGACGGCCGCGTGGCCCGTCGCCGGGATCGGTCCCGTGAACTTCGCCTCCCTCGGCGCCGTGGAGCGGTAGTCGATGGCGACCGTCTTCTTCGACGAGGCCAGGTGAATCACCATCATGCCCTCGCCGCCGAGGCCGGTGGCGTTCGGTTCGACCACGCCGATGGCGAACGCCGCCGCCACGGCGGCGTCCACGGCGTTGCCGCCGGCCTTGAGGATCTCCACGCCGGCCTGCGACGCGAGCGCGTGGGCCGACGCCACCATGCCGGTCTTCGCAGTGACGGGCGCCAGCCGGGTGGAACGGGCCTGGGACGCGGCCGCCGCCGGCTTCACGGCCGGCGTGGGTCCACGCTGCGCGGACGTGGGCGCGGGCGGAGTGGCCAGCACGAAGGCAACGAGCAGCAGGACGAAGAGGCGTGTTCGTTTCATTGCAGGGATTCTCCAGGATTCCCGCCGGCGCGCAGGAATGAGCCCAATCCGCCTTTGACGATGTCGCTGTAATCCGGCACCCCGGTCAGCGTGACGGCGCTCCCCGGCGAGACGTCGCCGAGCGCCGCGATCAGCGCCTGCGTGCCCGCGAGGTGGCGGCCGACCCGGACCGACAGCGGCCAGCCTTCCGCGGGGAACGGCACCGACAGCCGCCCGCGGGCCGACGCGAGCGTGTAGAAGCGGTCGCGCCCATCCACGACGACCGAGGCGTCGGTGCGGCCGCGCAGCCGGCCCTGCGCCGGGTTCGTCGTTTCCATCAGCACCGACAAGGCCGGCGTCGCGTCACCCCACTCGCGGTGCGACAGGCCGTGCAGGTTCTCGGGCGACGGTTCCAGCCCGATGGTGATCCCCTGTCCCTCGAGGGTCATGTTCGCGATCGCCGCCAGGTCCACGGCCCGCTGGTGCGCCACGATCGTGTTGACGACCGGGTATTCCGGCGACGCCTCGTGCAGGTCGAGCGCGAGCGCGACCGACTCGCGCCGGATCAATGTCGTGATGGCGAAGGCCACCTGCTCGGTGAGCGACCCGTTCGGCTTCCCCGGGTAGGCGCGATTCAGGTTGCGGGTCTCGGAGCCCGACAACGTCTGCCCGGAACCGGCCAGCGTGTAGACCTGCGGGTCGGGCCACTGGTGGACCGGGTTCGTGGCGCGCGCGCCGTAGGTGAATCGCCGGACGCCGCCCTGGACTTCGATCTCGAAGGAGGCCGGGTGACCTTCCTGCGGGTAGTTGTGGGTGAAGCCACTTCGGTTCGCCCTGGGTACCACCAGCAACCGGCCGGCCTCGACGCGCGCCCGTTCGACCAGCAGCACTGCCGCCACGTAGCCCGCCGGCTCGTCGGCGTGCGTGCCGCCGAGCACGAGGACGGTACCGCCAGGGGCGCTCCCCCTGAGTTCGTAGACGGCGGTGTCCCCCTCGGTTCCGGCGAGCTTCGGATGGTACGTGCTGAGCGGCAGCACGCGCGACACGCCCGGTCCCCGGACGATCACGTCGTCGCGGTGCATGCGGCTGAAGCCCGGCGTGACCGCCGCGGCGGCCGCGATCGCGAACACCAGGACCGCGAGCGAACCCGGACGAAGGGCGAATCGGCCGCCGGGCGTGTCGGTCATTCGGCCCCGGAGAACCGCTTGATCCGGACGAGGAGCGGGTGCCCGGTCGCAGGCAGCCCGGCCACGAGCGGTGCGCCCGCCGCCGATTCGCGCGAGAACCACGCGCGGGACCGCGTGTCGAGGACGTCGATGATGTAGCGTCCGGCCGGAACGTCCATCACGAACTGCCCCATCCCGCGCCGCGCGCCCTTCCGCGGCTCGCACCACAACCACCACGCGCCGCGCGATCGCAGCACGCCGGCCCGCGCCACCCAGCCGGGCCAGTCGCGAACGACGCCGGGATCCGCCTCGCGGAACGTGACCGGCATCCGTGTCGGGTCGCCGGCGGCTCGCGCACCCGCCAGCGTCAACACGACGTCTTCGACCACGCGGCCTGGATCGATGAATCGAACGGGACTGCTTGCCATGTCACTTCACCAGGAAGGCGCCCACGCCCGCCTTCTCGACCTCGGCCAGGCTTGGGACGTCGGATATCGAAGCCTGCGCCGCGGGCTTCGCCTCGGCGTTGTACGCGGCCATCACCGCCGCAAACGACGCCAGCTGTCCGCCGACCCTCTTCGACAGCGGCAGCTTCGGGTCGTTCACGAAATCGACGCCCTTCGTGTCGTTCACCATCGACGGGCTCGGCGTCTCGAACAGAAACGCCTGCGCGCTCGACGCGTCACCCCACTCGCGGTGCGACAGGCCCCGGAAGGTCTCCGACGACGGCTCGAGCTTCATCGTCAGGCCCTGCGATTCGAGGTCGAGGACGGCCACTGCCGCCGTGTCGATGTTCTTGGGGTTGGCGACCACCATCCACGCCAGGCGTGATTCAGGGCCGGCCTCGTGGAAATCGAACGCGACCGAGACCTTCTCCTCCTGGATCAGCCGGAGGATCCCGTATGCCATCCGCTGCGTGAGGTTGCCGTCGGCGATGCCCGGATACGAGCGATTGAGGTTGCGCGCCTCGGTGCCCGGCAGTTCCTCCGTCGACTTGGGGTGGAGGTACTTCGGGGGATCCGGCTGTCCCTGGTGCGAGGCCTTCGTCCGCCTCGAGCCGTACCTGAACCGGCGCTCGCCCGACGGCGTGGCGACGATGACGAACTCGGGGCCGGGCCGCTCGGGGTCCGCGTCGGTGATGGCGGAGTTGTTGGCGTGCGGGACGACGATCAGCCGGCCCTTCTGCACCCGGGCGTGTTCCACGAGGACGACCGCTGCGACGATCCCCGCGATCTCGTTCCCGTGCGTGCCGCCGGCGACGAAGACGGTGGCGCCGGGTTCCTTGCCTTCCAGCACGTAGACCTTCGTGTCACCCGGGGTGCCGGCCAGCGACGGCGCCCACTCGGACAGCATGCGGGAGGCGGTCACACCCGGGCCGGGCCGCACGTCGTGCACGGCGGGCGTCCCCGGCGGAACGGGCACCTGGGCCGAGACCGCGGAGGCGGCCAGGGTCAGGAACGTCAAGAATACCGAGCGAAAGAGCATGTTTCCTCGCAGGGAGCCCGTCCACACGCCGCCGCGAACCGGCGGGCGGAACCGCAGTTCGGCGTACGGTAGCACGGCGGCGCCCGCAGATTTGTCGCGCTTTGTCGCGGCCCTGCCCGCCGCCCCGGCGCGTGTGTGGCATCATAGTCGCGCCCCCGGCCAACCTCACGCAAGGAGCGAGAAGTTAATGCGCACAACCAGCCGATGCCTGCTCGCCGCGGCCCTCTGGGCCGCCGTCGTTCTGCCGGCCGCCGCCCAGCCGCCAAAGGCCAAGTACCTCGAAAAGGACACGTTCTTCCAGATGGAGTCCGTCTCGAGCCCCCAGATTTCCCCCGACGGATCGCAGATCGTGTTCTCGCGCGGGTTCGTCGACATCCCGAAGGACCAGAACGCCTCGAACCTCTGGGTGATCGACGTCAAGGGCGAGCGTCTTCGCCAGCTGACGGAGGGGACCTGGCGCGACTCGGCGCCGACGTGGTCGCCGGACGGCAAGCGGATCGCGTTCCTCTCGGATCGATCGGGGAGCACCCAGATCCACGTGATGTGGGCCGACACCCGCGAAACCGCGCAGCTCACGCGAACCGAACGCGCGCCCGGCGGGCTGAAGTGGTCGCCCGACGGGAAGTTGCTGCTGTTCACCGTGGGTCTCCCCGACGAGACGCCGGTGCTGCAGGTGAAGCTGCCGTCCACGCCGCGCGGGGCCCAGCTGGCGAGGGGAGCGGTCATCGTGGATCGGCTGTCGTGGGGGTCGGACGGCGTCGGCCCGACCACCAAGCAGTTCACGCAGGTCTTCACCGTCGACGCCCTCGTCGGCGGCACGCCGCGCCAGGTCACCTCGGGCTCGTACAACCACGGCGCCCCCGAGTGGTCGTCGGACGGCAAGACAATCTACGTGTCCGGCATCCGGAAGCCGGATGCCGAGTACCTGCGGAACGACTCCGAGATCTACGCCGTGGACCTGGCGACGCTGAACGTCACGCCGCTCACCGACCGGAAGGGCCCCGACTCCAACCCCGTGGTGTCGCCCGACGGAAAGTGGATCGCGTACACCGGGTCGGATGACAAGAACGAAACGAGCGCGCTGTCGAGCCTGTACCTGATGGATGCGGGCGGCGGCGCGAAGCGGCTGTGGGCCGGCGGCCTGCCCAGTTCACCGGGTGACGTCGAGTGGGCGCCGGACGGCTCGGGCGTCTACTACGCGATGGAGGAGAACGGCGAATCGAACGAGTACTTCGTGGCGGTGGCCCCGGGGAGCGCCCCGAAGAAGGTGACGAGCGGCGCGCACATGCTCACCGGCGCTGTCGTTCGCGCGCACGGGACAGGTGGCGGCCATCCGGTCGGCCACGACACAGCCCCCCGTGCTGGTGACCTTTGCCGTCTCCAGGCCGTCCGAGATGAAGACGCTCGTGGACGTGAACGGCGACGTGCTGCAGGGCGTGACGCTGGCCAGCGCCGAACAACTGTGGTTCGCGTCGAGCGACGGCCTGAAGGTGCAGGGCTGGCTGATGAAGCCCGCGAACTTCGACCCCGCGAAGAAATACCCGATGGTGCTCTGGATTCACGGCGGGCCGTGGAGCATGTACAACGTCGCCTGGAACTGGGCGTTCCAGAACTGGGCCGCCAACGGCTACGCGGTGCTGTGGACGAACCCGCGTGGCTCCACCGGCTACGGGCAGGCGTTCGTGAACGGCATCCAGTTCTCGTATCCCGGCAAGGATTACGACGACCTGATGGCCGGCGTGGACGCGGCCCTGGCGAAGGGCTGGATCGACAAGGACAACCTGTTCGTGTGCGGCGGGTCGGGCGGCGGCCTGCTCACCGCGTGGATCGTCGGCCACACCGACCGGTTCCGCGCCGCGGTGTCGATGCGCCCGGTGATCGACTGGCAGTCGTTCGTCGGCATCACCGACGGCCCGAGCTGGTACCGGCAGTTCCAGAAGTACCCCTGGGAAGACCCGATGGAATACGCCGTGCGGTCGCCGCTCCACTACGTCGCCAACGTCACGACGCCGACAATGGTGATGACCGGCGAGTCGGACCTGCGGACGCCGATCACGCAGACCGAGGAGTTCTACCGCGCGCTGAAGATGGTGCGGAAGGCCGATACGCTGATGGTCCGGATGCCGGAAGAGTTCCACGGCTGGCGCCGGCCGACCCATCAGCTGCTGCAGCAGCTCTACTTGATGTCGTGGTTCGAGAAGTACCCGGACGAAGGAGAGCAAGAGTGTGGTGACCGCCCCCGACGCGAGGTAAACGTCACTTCAGCTTGCCTCGGCCCCGGACGTCGGGTATGTTGCGGAGGCGGACCCATTCCTCCCCATGCCCGTCATCCGAATCCTCAACGTCTGCGCGGACCAGGCCGATCTGCGCGATCGCACTCGACTGCTCGAGGATGCCGGGTTCTCGGTGACCGAGGCCGTCTCGGCCGCCGAGGCCCGCGCGGCGCTCGCGGCGACCCCCCAGGATGTGCTGCTCCTCGGCTCGCTGGGCTCCGGCGATTTCCCCAACCTCTGCCTCGAGATGAAGGCCGACGCCGCCACCACCGCGGTGAAGATCCTGCGAATCGCGCCGGCCGGAATCGACCCGGTCGACCAGGCGGCCTGCCTGGCCAGCGGCAGCGACCTGGTCCTCGTCGAACCGGTCGACCCGCGCGTGCTCGTCGCCCAGGTGACCGCGCTCGGGCGGGCGATTACCGGCGAGCGGGCCGAACGCCGGTTCTTGCGCACGGTCATCGACTCGGTCGCCAGCCTCATCGTGGTCAGGGACCGGAACGGCTGCTTCCTCCTGGTGAACGAAGCGGCCGCGCGCTTCCACGGAACCACGGTCGGTGCGCTGCAGGGGCGGTACGCCACGGACATCCCGACCGTGCCGCCCGAGGTCCTCGAGGCAGACCAGGACGTGCTCGCCTCGGGGAAGGGGACCAGGGCCGAGTTCGACAGCAAGGGGGCCGACGGCCTCACCCACTCGCTCCTCGTCTATCGCACGCCGCTCAAGAACAGCGAGGGCACGTTCGACCGGGTGCTGGTGACGTCGATCGACATGACGTGGCGCAAGCTCGCCGACGCCGCGCTGCGCGAGAGCGAGGAGCGGTTCTCGGCGCTCTTCAAGAAGGCGCCGTTCGCCGCCGCGCTGGCCCGGATGCCGGGCGGGGTCCTCGCCGACATCAACGAGGCGTGCGAGGACATGCTCGGCATCAGCCGGGACGAGGTCATCGGCAAGACGACGCTCGAACTGGGAGTCGTCGTGGCGCCCGAGGAGCGCGCGCGGATCTACGAGGAGGTCCGCGTGCATGGCGCCGCGCGGGGCGTCGAGGCCCGGTACCGGACACGATCCGGGGCCGTGCGCGTGCTCTCCCACCATGTCTCGCCGGTGACGCTCGACGGCCGGGAGTACCTGATCGACGCGATGCAGGACGTCACCGAGCGGAACCGCGCGGAAGCGGCGCGCCGGGAGAGCGAACAACTGCTCCGCTCGCACGTCGAGAACTCTCCCCTCGCCGTCGTCGAGTGGGACAACGACTTCATCGTCACCCGGTGGGCCGGGGGCGCCGAGCGGATTTTCGGCTGGACCGCGGCGGAAACGACGGGCCGGCGGATTGATGCGCTCGGGATGGTGTTCGAAGATGACATGCCCGTCGTGCAGAAGGTCATGGAGAAGCTGACCGACGGCGTCACGCGCCAGGCGGTGTCCACCAACCGCAATTACACGAAGGACGGCCGGCTGATCCACTGCACCTGGTACAACTCGGTGCTGATCGACGACGAGGGGAAGATGGCGTCGGTCCTGTCGCTCGTGCTCGACAACACCGAGCGCGAGCGCGCCGAGGCGGCGCTGCGCGCGGCCAACGCGCAGCTGGCGGAGGCCGACCGCCGCAAGGACGAATTCATCGCCGTGCTCTCGCACGAGTTGAGAAACCCGCTCGCGCCGATCCGGTATGCGATCCCGGTGCTGGAGCGCGAGCTGGTGGCGGAGGCCAGCCGCCGCGCGCTTGCCGTGATCGACCGTCAAGCCCACCACCTCACGCGGCTCGTGGACGACTTGCTCGACGTGTCGCGGATCTCGCGCGGGCAGGTGGAACTGAGGCGCGAGCAGGTCACGCTGGCATCGATCGTCGCCTCGGCCGTGGAGGCGGCGTCGCCGGTGGTGACGGCAGCGCGCCATGCCCTCGCAGTCTCCGTGGCCGAAGAACCCATCTGGCTGCACGCCGATCCGGCCCGCCTGTCCCAGATTGTCACCAACCTGCTCGACAACAGTGCGAAGTACACGCCCCGCGGCGGGGAGCTCACGGTCGAGGCAGGGCGCGACGGGGCGATGGCGTTCGTCCGCGTGCGCGACAACGGCGTCGGCATCCCGGCGGACGCGCTGCCGAACGTGTTCGACATGTTCCGGCAGGTCAGTCGGCCCGACAAGGCGCAGAGCGGCCTGGGCATCGGCCTCGGCCTGGTGAAGACGCTGATTGAGATGCACGGCGGCAGCGTCGAGGCACACAGCGACGGCCCCGGGCGAGGAGCCACGTTCACCGTTGCGCCTCCCGGCCCTCGACGCCGTTCGGGCCGCCGCCGAGCCAGCCTCCGCCAGCCACCCGGGCGGCGGCAGGCGGCTCAAGGTGCTCGTGGTCGACGACAACGCGGACCTCGTCGAGATGCTGGGGCTGGTGGTGCAGACGGCGGGACACGATGTACGGAAGGCGCTCGACGGCACGACCGCGATCGCGGCGGCGCTCGCTTACCGCCCCGACGTGGTCCTGCTCGACCTCGGCCTTCCCGGCATGAGCGGGCTCGACGTGGCTCGCGAACTGCGGCAGCGTGTCGAGACCGGCGGCGCCCGCATCGTGGCGCTGACGGGGTGGGGCCAGGCGGACGATTGCCGGCAGACCCGGGAGGCCGGCTTCGACGCGCACCTGACCAAGCCGACCGACCCCGAGCGCCTCGAGCGGCTGCTGGCGGAGTACGCGCCAGCGCTAGGACGTCTAGCCCGCCGGCGTGGCTCCCGCCCACTCGATCGTCGCGGTCCGCGCGCCCACGATTCCCTCGCCCGAGACCTTCTCTGACGTCGCCTGCTCCCACGCCGCCCTGTAGCGCGCCAACTGGCCGCCGTGCCTGCCCAGCAGTGTTTCACCGGGCGCCAGCGAGACGTCCGTCTTGTAGTCGAGGATGCGCCAGCCATCCGCCGCACGGTAGACGAGATCGATGACGCCGCGCATGACCGTCGGGACGGTCGTCGGCTCGAGGTCCGCGAAGCGCGCGCCGGCGGGGATGAGGACCGAGAACGGCACTTCCGCCTGGACGGCCTGCCCGTCGCGAAGGTCCTTCCAGAACGGAGCCGCGGTGATTCGTTCGACCAGTCCGACCGCGTCGGGAACCACGCGGCGCCAGCTCCGGGGTGTTCGACAATGAGCCACCGTGCCAGGCGCTCGAGGTCCGCAGGCGTCGCCGCCGCGTGACGCGCCAAGTGCTCGAGCAGGGCGTGAACCAGCGTCCCCCACGCCGGACCCACATCGACCCGCTGTTCGCGCGCCGCAAGCGTCTGCCCGCTTTCGCCGGGAGGCCGGCGGCCGCCTCCGCCGCTTCTCCTTCTGCATGTTCCTTCGCCGTCGCGCTGATCACCGCCCACGTCGGCCGGCGCGCGGCGTCCGCGCGCCGCCGCCGGTCTCGAGCAGCGCCGTCCCGGGCCTTCTTCGACAGGTCGATCTTCGCCTCGCGCCGCTTCGACGTCGGCTCATCCACCGCCAGGTCCGCGGCGTCGTCGAGGAACGGGTCGAGACGGCCCCACGGGCGTTCGGACTTCGAGTCCCCTTCCCACTGCGAGACCACCAGCAGCTCGCGGGCGCGAGTGGCCGCGACGTACAGCAGCCGGGTCTCTTCGGCCTGCACGTAAGCCATCTCCGCCGCCTCGTGCGCGGGCCACCCCTCGGGATGGGCAATCAGCTGGCTCCCGTACTCGCCGACGTCCTTGCTGATCGCGAGGTAGCCGAGCGCGGTCGCGCCCTCGCGAACGATGCGGACGTCCGCCGTCTTCCTCGGCGCGCCCATCGGGTCGGCCAGGAAGACCACGCGCGCCTCGAGCCCCTTCGCCTTGTGCAGGTTCATGACGCGAACGACGTCGCGCCGGCCGGGCTCGAGCGGCACCGATTCGACGTTGGACGACGCCTCTGCCAGTTCGAGCGATTCGGCCGCGTCCGCGAGGCTTCCGCCGTCCTCGGTCGCCGCGCGCACCAGGTCGACGGCGTGCAGCAGGTCGCCCGCCGCCGCCGTCCCTTCGCTGCTCGCGGCGAACGCGAGGAAGCCCGACTCGTCGAGGATCCGCTCGACGGCAGCCGGCAGCGGCAGCGACCGGGTGAGCCGGAGGTAATCGCCGAGACGGTCGAGCGCGGCGATGACCGAGGCCGTCCCCCGGCGCGATTCCGCCGGGGTGGCGCGCGGCGGCGCGGGAGAGATGCCGAAGTAGCCGCCGGCCGTGCGGTGCGCGAAGAGATCGGGGTCGCTGATACCGAACAGCGGACCCCGCAGCACGCCGACGACGGCCGGACCATCCCCCGGGTCGCCAAGCGCGCGGAGGAGACCGACGAGCGCCCGGACCGCGGGCGAGCCGCCGAACGCGCCCGCGCCGCTGACCTCGGCGGGAATCTCGCACGCCTGCAGCTCGTCGGCGTACGTGGCCAGCTGGCTCTTCTTGCGGGTGAGGACCAGAAAGTCGCCGGGGTCCGCGCGTTTCGCGTCCAGTTCGACGCGGATGAAACGTGCGATCGCCCGCGCGTCCGCCCGGGCCACGCCGTTCTTCTTGACGTCGCCGGAAATCGTGAGCGTCCGCAGCCCGCACTCGCCTTTCGGCGACGGCCGCCTCGGCTGCCAGTTCGGATCGGCGTCCAGCCGCTCGAACGCCGCCTGGTGGGCCGTCGTTTCAGGCGGCAGCAGCGACGAGAACACGCGGTTGTTCCACTCGCAGAGCGCGGGCCTCGCGCGGAAGGACGTCGTGAGCGTCACCACTTCCCCGCCGCTGCGCCTGATGGTCTCGCGCACCCGGTTGTACACGTCGATGTCCGCGCGCCTGAAGCGGTAAATCGACTGCTTGGGATCGCCGACCACGAAGAGCGCGCCGGGGCGAAGCGGGAGCGCGTAGGGGTCGATGACCGCGCCCGGCTCCGAGGCCTCCGCGGCCGGCTCGTCGGCTGCGAGCAGCAGCATCACTTCCGCCTGGATCGGGTCCGTGTCCTGGAACTCGTCGACCAGCAGCCAGCGGTACTTCCGCTGCATCGCTGCGCGCACGGCCGGGTTTCCGCGCAGCAGCGAAGCGGCTGCCGACAGCAGGTCGCCGTAGTTGAGCATCAGCGAGTGGCGCCGGTCCGTCGCGCGCGAAGTCGCGCGCCTCCGAGAGCAGCGTCATCGCCAGTCGGTAGAGGTGCTGCCGCCACGCGGACAGGAACGGCACGGCCTTCGACTGGAAGTCCGCCGCGAGTTCCTCGACCTTGGCGCGCACCTCGCGCTGCCTCGCCGGGTCGTCCGCCCACCAGCACATCGTGACCTTGGGCGTCTTCTCCCAGCACTGGAGAGCCTCGACGAGGTCGGCCGGCCTCCCGCTGCCGGCGCTGCGCAGCAGCGCGCCGAACCGGCGGGCCTTCTCGAGCGCCGCGCACTTCGACTCGGGGTCCGCCGGCTTCGGCATCAGCGGCTGGAGCTTCCTCCAGAACGCCTCGGCCGCCGTCCGGGCCTCCGCCACGTCGGGCTCTGCGCGCGGACCCAGCGGGGAACGTCACCTCGTCGAAGGTGCAGACGGTGCTGAAGGCCCGGTCGAGATCCTGCGGACGGACGCGGGCGCGCTGCAGGGCGCCGAGGAGCGGCGACTGCTGGCCGCGGAGCTGGGCGAGGTAGTCGCGCCACGCCCGTTGCCGCGCCTCCTGGTCCTCGAGCTCGTCGAGCTCGGAGAAGCCGGGAGCGATGCCGGCTTCCACGGGCCGCTCGCGCAGCAGGTGCGCGCAGAATGAGTGAATCGTGCCGGCGAAGAGGTGCTCGAGGTCCGCCAGCGCCCGTTCGAGGCGGAGCCGCTCCTCGCCCTGCGGCGGACGGCAGGCGGCGCTCGAGCGCGAGCTGGAACCGGCCGCGAAGCTCCGCCGCGGCTTTGCGCGTGAACGTGACGGCGGCCATTTCCTCCACCCGGTAGCGGCCGCACACGATCCCCGCCGCCATCCGGTTGGCGAGGCTGTGGGTCTTGCCCGACCCGGCGCCGGCCTCCACGAGAATGTTGAGGTCGAGGCGCGTCTCGATTGTCCGCCGCGAGGCGGCATCGGCCAGGTTACTCATGGGCCCTCAGCTTCAGGAGCGGCTCGAGTTCGCGCGTTCGCCGGGTTCGCGATCTTCTGCTTGGCCTGCGAGACCGGCATGCCGCACGCGCGCGTGAAATCGCAGTAGCGGCACTCGTCCTTGTCGTCGGTCGCCAGGAACCCGCCTGTGGCCATCACGTCGAACAGGTCCGACAACACGCGCACCACGGCCGCGCGGGACGGGGGCGACTTCACGACGCGCTCGCCGCCTCCCCGTGCGGACGGGAACTCGTAGACCCCGCGCGCTACCGCCGGCTTGTCGTCGATGCGACGGAGCAGCGTGGCGGCGGCCACGCCGTAGAGCGCGTGCTGCAGCGTCGTCCCGCGCCGGAACGTGCCCCGGTAGGCCTCGCGGTCGTACTTCCCCGTCTTGTAATCGATCACCTCGTAGCTGCCGTCCGGGAGCTTGTCGATGCGGTCGATCTTTCCGCGCAGCTGAAAACTCCCGCCCTTTCCGAGGGAGATCTCGATCGGCTCCGCCTGCGCCAGCGGTTCCTCCTCGTCGTCCGGCACGCCGAACGACACCTCGAACGCGATCGGCTTGCTCTCGGGCCGCTCGGCCTCGAACCCGAGGAACAGTTCGACGTCGTGGAGGCAGCTCGGCGCGTTCGTGGTCGAAGACCAGCTCGGACGGCGGCGGATAGTCGGCCCGCAGCGCGGCCAGCTTCGCCTCGGCCACCTCGCGCGCGCGGACCATGTCCTTGCGCGGGTTGAGCCGACGCCCGGCGGCGCGAGCCTCGCGCGTGAGGGTGGCGAAGATGTCGTGGAGGGCCGAACCGCGCCTGCAGAGGGTCGAGCCACTCGTCGCAGTCGGGATCGTCATCGAGCGCCTCGAGGCCGAGGCCGTGCTCCACGAAATAGCGGAATGGGCACAGCACGAGCCGCTCGATGCGCGTGACCGAGACCGGCCTGCCCGAGACGCGCGGGTCGAGTACCGCTCGGGCAGCCGGCACGAGGCCGTCCCACTCGGTGAACGCGGTCGAGTTGCGGGCCTCGGAGGCGGCCCGGCCGGCCGCGAGGGACGGGAAGGCGGCGAGCACGGGCTGGGAGCCCGCACCCCGGGCGGCCTTGATCGAGGCGAGCCACCAGCCGGCGTCCGTGAGCGCCGCGTCCGCGCTGGAAGCGACGAGGGTCTCGGGCGTGCCCAGTTCCTCGCGCAGTTGCTCATACGTCAGGCCGGGCTTGCCCTTCTGGAGGCGAAGCGCCTGCAGCATCAGCCACGACGGCGCCGTTTCGCGCGCGTCGCGGAGATCGCTGGCACGAGTAGCTGAGGCACACGCCGCCGGCTGCCGCCGTCGCGGGGATGGGAAGCACCGCCATGCGCGAAACGACGCGGTGGACCGCCTCCGCGAGGCGGTCGTGGGACGTCGGGAGCGCGTCGCGAGATCTTCTCCCGCTCGCGGTCGAGCAGCACCGGGTCTTCCAGGAGCGACGGGAACACCGCCGCCCTCCTCCAGCGCGACGATGAACGTGAAGGGGCGGCCGGCGTGGCCGGCCGACGCCAGTGACGAGACGTGAAGGTGCGCGGGCCGGGCTCGAGATGCGCCGACCGACAGCCGTTCCACGGCGTCGCGAACGAAGGCCAGTGCCTGGCGCATCGGGCAGCGGAAGGCTCCGAGCGCGCGCTGCCGGCCGAGAGCATCGCGGAGCGCGACGAGCGCGGCCCCGTCGAGCGGGCTGGTCGTGGCGATGTGTGCGTCCAGCATCGCGACGAAGCCGTTGATGACGTCGGGCAGGCTTACCTTTCCCTCCGCATCCGGGAGCGGCACGAGCGCCAGCAGGTCGCGAATCCAGGCGGCAAGGAACTCCGTGTGTGCCGCCTTTTCGCGGTAGCGCTGCCTTCTCCTCGGCGTCGAGTTCCTCCGCGTCGCTGTCGGCCGTCGCTCGATCCTGCTGCGCGAGCGAGGCGAGGGCGGTCTGGTAGGCGTCCCGTCCCCAGGTGGCGCCGGACCTCACGAGGATGCGAGCCGCGCGGCCGCCGGCGGAACCGTCCGGGAACTCGACCCGGACGTCGCCCGACTGGAGGAGTCGGCGCAGCCGATTCGCGGTGAAGTTCGAGTCGGCCCAGTCGCACAGCGCCGAGCAGGGCGCGGCCCGGGCGCGTGGCGGCGACGGGAATGCCCGACTCCACGGTCACCGGCAGGTCCAGGCGCTGGGCTTTCTCCCAGAAGATGGCGGCCGCGTCGCGCGAAGCGCACGCGACTTCCGCCTGGTCCAGCGGGATTGGCGGCTGCGCGTTGAGGATGCGGCGCAGGACCGCTTCGACTTCCGCTTCGCGGCCGGCCGCGTGAAACAGCTGGAGGCGGTGGCTGGGGGCCGGCTCGGGCGAATCGGCGGGCGCGAGCAGGCACGAGAGTGGAGACGCAACGGGCTGGTGGTTGCGCGGCGTGTTCGTGTGCCGGCGAGGAATGGGGAGGCCGGGAACGGTCGGAAGGGCACCGACGGCGCGCCTGCCCGGCAGGGCGTCGAGGAAGCGGCGCACGAGCGGGGGCTCGGCGGCGAGGTCGGCGCACTCGAGCAGGATGTCGTCCGCCGCGATGGGCGCGTGCGCGGCGGCGTGAACGGCGGCCGTGCGGTAGACGTCCGCCGCGTCTGCCTGGCGGCAGGCGGCCAGGTGCGCCTCGTAAGCTTCCAGCAGAGCGCGAAGTTCCGCGTGCTTCCGTCCATCTTCGAAGGCATCGCGAGCGAGGTCGGCCGCCGAAACGCCGGCGAGACGGAGTTCGCGGATCGCGGCCCAGAGTGCCGAACCCATTCGCGGCTGGTCGGCGAGCGGTCGGAAGTACGATGGCGCGCCCGCCGGACGCTCCATCAGCAGGCGCATGAGCAGGCTGGGACCGAGTCCGTCGGGGAGCGGGTCGAGCCCCTCGGCGAGCATCTGCGGAGCGGCGATGTCCAGCGCCAGGGCGAACGGCGTGACGAATCGCAGGTTCACCCAGTCCACGCCCTCGCGGGCGAGCCGGTCGCCGAGCGTCACGCCGACCGCGTGCGAGGGGACAATCGTCCACTTCGCGCGCGTCCGTTGCGTACGGCAGAGGTCCGTCAGCTGAACCACAAACGGGTCGGAGCTCATTGGGATTCGCATCCTACCAGCGATCGTCTCCGAACGGTATGACAAGCGAGGTCGTCATCGCAGAAACGGGGTCAGGCCCCGTTTTCGCCTGCCGCCCGGCCGCAGAAACGGCGCGAAACGGGGTCAGACCCCGTTTCTCGCGACCCGCCCTTGCCCAACGGGCCCAGACCCCGTGTTCACGGACCGACGCACGGCCGACTGGCGGTGTCAGTGAGCGGAGAGCGCTTGTGGCGTCAAACTATGAGCGGCCTCCCGGACGGGAAGCGGACAGGAGCCACAGGCGGGCATTGAGTCTGAAGAGCGCTTGGGACGACCACCTTGTCGAAGCGTCTGCTCGAGGCCCAAGTCGCTAGCGGTCCGGCGAGTCCATGACGGCGAGCCGTACGGACGGCCGACCGCCGAGCAGGTTCTCAATTCTTCCAAGTCTACCTGGCTGATACCGGCGTTGACGACCGCCAGCCAATCCTCTGGCAGCGCCAGTGGTCCCGGCGCGATGAAACTGACATCTGCACCTGGCACCCTCGCGATCGCGCTGGACCACCGCCAGTTCTCCGCGCAGCCGACAAGGGACGCCCTGACCGGATTGGCTTCGACATAGGCCACGACGCGGTAATAGTAGTCCGCCTGTTCGACGACGAAGCTGCGGAAGCGACCTTGATACAAGTGCCCCGCACCAAGCCCCCTTTCGGCGGCGAGCCGCGATGCCTGGCACGTGCACAGCCAGTGGATGAACGCAGAAATTGCACCATCTCTGGTGGGCCAAAGTAGCAAATGCCAGTGATTCGGCATCAGGCAGTAGGCGATGATTCGAACACCGAAGCGAGCGGCCGCGATCTCGAGCAGCCGGATGAAGTCTGCGAACTGTTCTGGATTACTGAAGATTACCCGCCGAGCGCATCCTCGATTGAGGACGTGATAGACGTATTCACGCGGAACATGACGGCGTGGGCGTGGCATAGGCGGCCTCCTTCATCGCTCTCTCTTTTTCAAGAACTACGCCGCTCGCAAACGGGGCCTGGCCCCGTTTCTCCCCGTTTCTCGCCTGCCGCCCGCCAGAAAACGGGGCCTGACCCCGTTTCTCCCGTTTCCGGGTCTCACCTCTCTCCGTGAGCTCCGACCACTGCGGGGTACAATGGCCCCGCCCAGATGGCTGTCTTCTTTCGATCCCTCCGTTCCAGCAGTGCCGGCAACTGCCTCGCCCTGTGGACCGCCGACTCCTCGATCCTGATCGACTTTGGCGTGAAGACGCTGCGCGAGTGCCGCGGCATCCTCCGCGACCACCAAGACCTCCACGGCCCGGTCGCCGCGGTCCTGATCCCGCACGCCCACGGCGATCACCTGAGTCCCGACGGCGTTCGGGTGCTGGGCGAGGCGGCCATCCCCGTGCACGGCCACCGTGACGTCGTTCCACAGCTGCGGCAACGCCACCGACTCGAGCCGCGCGACGGCTACCCGCTGCACTGCTTCATCGGCGACCGCTTCTCGGTCGGCGACTTCGAAATCCTGACGCTGCCGCTCCCGCACGCGCCCGGCATCCCGAACGTCGGCTTCGTGATCCGCGCGGGCCACGGCACTCATCGCCGCACGCTGGTCGTTGCCACCGACTTCCACGATTTCCCCTCGCTCCTTCCCCATCTCGCGGGAGCTGACTTCGTCTTCGTCGAGGCGAACCACGACCTCGAGCTGCTGCGCCGCCACTTCAACCCGAACAGCCGCTGGCATCTCAACAACGAGAAGACCGCCTGGCTGTTGTGCCATGCGACGCTCGGGGGCGGGTTCACGCCGCGCACCGTGGTCCTCGGCCACTTGAGCGACGAACGAAACCGCGAGACACTGGCGGTGGGGGAAGTGCGGCGGGCGTTCGGCGCGCGCGGCCTGCGGGTGCCGTTCGAACTCGAGGCCGCCCCCAAGTTCGAACCTTCTCGGACGTTCATCATCGACTAGCGGGAGCGGCGCCCCATGCACAAGAGCCGGCTCGAGGCCTTCAGCGATGGCGTCCTCGCCATCGTGCTCACCATCATGGTGCTCGAGTTGAAGGTGCCGCACGGTGAAACGGGACTGGCCGCGCTGCGGCCTCTCCTGCCGGTATTCCTCAGCTACGTGCTGTCGTTCGTCTACATCGGCATCTACTGGAACAATCACCACCACCTGCTGCAGGCCGCGACGCGCGTCAACGGGCGCGTCCTCTGGGCGAACCTCCACCTGCTGTTCTGGCTGTCGCTGCTGCCGTTCGTCACCGCCTGGTTGGGAGAAAACGGCTTCGGGAGTGGCCGGTGGCGCTCTACAACCTCGACTTGCTGATGGCGGGCATCGCCTACTTCATCCTCAGCAAGTCGCTGGTGAAACACCACGGCGTCGATTCGGCGCTCGCCCTCGCCGTCGGCCGCGACCGGAAAGGCGCAGTCAGCGTGGTGGCATACGCGGCAGCGGTGCTGGTGACGCCGTTCAGCCGCTGGATCGCGATAGCCTTGCCCGTCGTGGTCGCGCTGATGTGGTTCATTCCCGATCGCCGGATCGAGTCGCGCATCGGCGGCTGAGTGCCGCGTTCCTGCACGTCTCTTCCCGCTTTCGCCCCTCCTCCGGGCATTTGGCGGCATCGGGCGTTTTCCCGATACGGTCTAGGGACTTTTTCCCGTTGACCGGGGGCGCTCGCCTGATTCCCGGCCGCCGCCCCCAGGTGTAGAGTTGTTCTCAGAAAGCGGCGGTCACAGGCGGTTCTCAACGGTCTCATAGATACAAGGTGGCTCATCATGGCGCAGCGAATCGGCGGAACGGCGGCGAAGAGCGGCTTCTACTGGAACCTGGGCAAGTGGGAAATGACGATGGTCCCGAAGCAGGGAGGCATCCTGCCGGGCAGTTCGTCTGACAAATACATGAAGGTGCCGGTAATTGGCTTGCTGTTCCTGGCCCCGATGATGGGCGCTGCCTACGCGATGTTCCTGCCGTTCATCGGGTTCGCGATGCTGTTCACGTTCCTGGCGAAGAAGGCGCTCGCGGCGGCCGGTGTCGGCGCGCTGAACGCGGGCGCGACGATGGCGCAGGATTGGCGGCCGGGCGAGTCGTATCTCGCGAAGGGCAAGCGCGAAGACGACCAATCCGAACAAGACCGACCAGCAGTAGACACGATTCATAAAACGGGAGCCGGCCCGCTTCATCCTGCAAGCCGCCGGCTCTCGTTGCCTCTCCGCCCTCCCCCTTCACCAATCTCGGTAGACGCGGCGGCGCTCTCCGCCGCCCTCCTCGGCCGCCTCCACCGAAGTGTTGCGCCTCGCCTGCTGCGCGATTCCTCGCTTGATTACCCGTGATTCCTCGTGCAGCATACCGGCGGGAGGATGCATGAGCTACGAACACTTTTACTGGTTCCTGGATTGAAGGGCGACCGACAAGGTGCTTCGGATGCCGTGGACGAAGTTTCTCGAACTCCATCCGTGGGGTGACGAGGAACTCCGCAAGATGCTCGAGTTCGCCGTCGAACCTACGCCGAGTGACCGCACGATTCGCAACATCCTGAACACCAGGACACTGGCCTGGACCGTCGCGCACTCCGTCCCCGCACTGTACGTGGTGCACGAGGTCGTCCACCACATCCCGGCCCTCGAACGGCAGGGTGGAACGGTCTGGTTCTGGGATTGCCGGGACTTCGAGACGCTGGCGGTGAACGCGGTGGCCGCGCGGGCGTTCCTTGACGGCCGCATCACTGCGCGCACGCTCAGGGCCGTGTTCAGCATCCACGGCGAATACGTCCTCGACTTGCAGTTCGACCTGCAGCGGATCGATTTGCCGGCGCTGCAGAAGGTGGAACGGGCCATCCACGCCAAGGCAGCCGGCCGGCCGCTCTTCTCCTGGCTCGGCGACCGCCCGGCCGAGGAAGGCTACTACTGGCTGCGCGAGGCCGAGACGAAGCTGTTCAACGACTTCGTCCTGGAGGCGTGGGCCGGGAACTGGCCGATGCTCCCGCTCGACCCCGAGGTGGCTCAGGGCCTGGAGCTGAAGCGGGCCAAGCAACATAAGTTCCGCCAGTTGCCGATTGCGAAGCGGCTTGCCGCCGCCGCAAAGAAACTGGCCGGCCGCGACCTGGCGATGGTGCGCTATTTCGAGTTGGAAGTGATGTAGGGGCGAGCGCAGGCCGGCAGCCTGCGCTCCACATTCTCCTCGGCGCATGGCCCGCGAGAGCCGCGTCCGCCTTACATCGCAAACGCGACGAGGTGCACGAGGCTGTCGTCCGAGGCAAGGGCGCCGCCCACCAGCCCCTTGCCCTCCAGGCGAAGGTCCTTGCCCAAGCCGATCGCGGGGAATTCCGTCACCGTTGCCTTCGCCAGCGTGTGAACGAACAGCGCCGGGTCGGGCTTTGCCTCGCGGCGGCGCCGCGGCTGCCGGTCGAGCGCGTCGAGCCCGTAGCAGTGCACCAGCTTCGGCATCAGCTTGCGCCAGGTCGCCGGCGAGTCGAACAGGTCGAGGCCGACGATGACGCCGTTGATGGCGAACAGGGCGCCCGCCTGGCGCTCGAGCGGCTCGCAGACCCTCCTCGAACTCCTTCGAGGCCGGCGCCCGGCGGCCTCGAACATCGAGTCCATCGCGGACGTCTCGGACACCGCGCACGAACCGCTGCGACTTCGCGGCGATGTCGTGCCAGATGGCTCCCTGGTCGGCGTGGCGGCTGCCCTCGAGGCGCATCGAGCGGTTGACGCGCGCGAGCTTCTGCGCCCGCGCGGCCGCGTAGTGGGCGCGGGGTGCGTCGGCGAAGTGGCCGCTCCGCCCGCCCCAGCGGCCGGCCTCGACGCAGGAGACCGGGATTTCGATGGTGGTCTTGGCGGCCACCAGAATCGTCAGGTTGACGATCCGGTTCTGCTTCGCGCCGATCAGTTCCTCGCCGTCCATGATCAGGACCGGCTTCGCCGCCGACGTTGGTGACGCGCAGCGTCGGCACGCTGCCGCTGTCCGACACCTCGGTCACCTTCGCCCAGCCCTGCGCCAGCGCTTCGTCGAGGGTGAGGTAGCCGGCCGGCTCTCGCCGCCCACGAGGACCGGGAACATGGACAGGTTCTTGACGTGGACCGGCATGCCGAATTCGACCGACGACGAGGAAGTGGGAGATAGTGCTCATAGTCTCCTTTGAAGCCGCCGGGGGCCGGCTTCGCGATGATGAGGAGGAGGACGCGCGTCCCCGGTGTGCGCGCCGCAGGAGAAGTATCGAAGGCCGCCGTGACAGGCGAGGTCCAGCCTGATGGCGATGGCGCTAGTTCGCCCCCTGCCCGCCGGCAAACGGGTGCTTGACATCCGGTCCAGCGACACCTCCACGAGGCCGTGCACGAACTCGTGCACTGCCATCCGCGTCCACGTCGTCAGGCCGCCAGGCCACCGCCATGAGCGACAGCGCGTCGGCCGTCAGTTTCATCGCCGCGGTCGGCGTCATCTGGCTGGCGCACACCGTCTCGGCCACCTGCACGAACACGTCCTCGGCGGTCATCGACGAGTTGATTTCCACGGCACCTCCAGTTTCCGAATACTCGTAACGGGGCCTGACCCCGTTTCTGCCGGGTCGGCCGCGCCAAAACGGGGCCTGACCCCGTTTCCCGCTCGTCCGCACCATAACGGGGCCTGACCCCGTTTCAACCTCGAGTGCAGGCAGTATGGGGGACGGGTATGTCAGAGGAGGTCCATCCCCAGCGAACCTTCTTGCACCGGGCCGCGTCTACTCCAAGGAAAGCGGTGTCTCCAGGGAGGTGCGTGTGCGTCGAGGTCTCATCGCGGTGTTCGTGCTCGTGGCTTCCGGCCTGGCGCTCACGGCGTCGGCCGGCCAGTGGACCAAGTCATACCCGGTGACAGGCAAGCCGGACCTGTGGCTGTCCACGGGGGACGGCAGCGTCAAGGTCGACGTCTGGGACGAGGCGAGAATCGAGGCCCGCGTCGAGACGATTGGCTACGAGATCAACAAGGACTTCCAGATCATCGAGAGCCAGTCGGGCAGCCAGGTGCGAATCGAGCTCAAGTTCCCGCAGGGTAACTGGAGCCTCAACCTGGGCCGGCGGTCCGTCAGCGTGACCGTCAAAGTCCCGCGCGACGTGAACCTCGACGTTCACACCGGCGACGGCGGGATTGCGGTCACCGGGACGAAGGGCGAGCTGCGGTTCAAGACCGGCGACGGCGCCATCGAGGCACGCGACCTCGACGGCCGACTGACGGCGTCGACCGGCGACGGCGGGGTGACGCGTCGAGGGCCGCTTCGACATGCTCGACCTCCACACCGGCGACGGCGCCATCGAGGCCGCCGCGAAGGCGGGGTCGGCAACGGCCGCCGCCTGGAGCGTCAGCACCGGCGACGGCGGCGTCGTGCTGCGCCTGCCGGCCGATTTCAAGGCGAACATCGACGTGAACACCGGCGACGGCCAGGTGACGGTGGACCTGCCGGTCACCGTGTCGGGCCCGGTGAAGCGGTCGCACGTGCGCGGCACCTTGAACGGCGGCGGCGGGACGCTGTCCGTGCGGAGCGGCGACGGCGCGATCAGGATTCTCGCAGGACCGAGGCGCTCCCGCTGAAGACCCGAGCCGGGGCGCGCGCTGAAACGCAACCCCGGCCCCGGCCCCGGCATCACCCGCGCACCATCCGGTCCGCGACGTCGATCCAGCGGTCGCCGGCCGCAGGCGACGCCTTGCAACCGGTGAGCCAGCCGAAGGCCTTCCCGGCCAACATCTCCCACTCCGCCCGCTCGCCGCCGCACCTCTTCTCGAGCCAGGCGAGGGCCAGCGCCGTGGCCAGCGCCGCCGCCGCCTCGTTCCGGTCGCCCCCCGCGGTATCCACCACCGCCGCGAACTCGTCGGGATCCACGCCAATCAACCGCATCAACTCGCCACTCGGGTCCCAGGATCCGTTCGCCGCCTGGAGCGCGATCACCAGGTCGAGGTCGCGCAGTGACGGCGTCGGGGCCGCGGACGCGTTGCGCCTGACCGAGTACAACCAGGACCGGGACGGCGAAGCGGACAGGCAGGCATCCGAGTCCTCGTCGAAGGCGCAGAGGTTCACGCTCGCCCGGCTGTACGCCACGTCCGGAGACGCGAGGGGCATCACGGCGAACAGCAGGTGCGCAGACCCCATCCGCTGCCGCATGCCGCCCCACCCCGACGTCAGGGCGATCGGCACGCGCCGGAGTTCGGAGCGCTCGGTCACCGGCGTTTCGCGGTGCTCGATCGCCACGAACGACGTCTCGCGCGAACACAGCTGATACTTCACGCCAAGCGCGGCAATCTCCGGCCGCCGGGTTCGACCTGCCCCGCGCGCGCTTCTGCCGCGACCCGCGGCTTTCGAGGTATTCCCCCTGCTCCTCGAGCGTGCGGATCCGCGCCCGCGCCGCCAGCGTGGCGATCGTCTCGCCCGCGGACGCGCCGGCCGGGTCCACCGGCACCTCGAACGTCACCTTGCGGCCCGCCAGGATGCCATTCAGCCTCACCGTCCCCGCTTTCGGCGCGTCAACCAGCGCATACACCGTCATCCGCTCGCCGTTGAACACCGGGGGGACGTGCTCCGCGGTCGCGGTCGCCGGCTGGCCCCAATCCACCGTCACGTCCGTCAGCGCGGGCGCGAACACCCGCTTGAACTGCCGCATCACCTTCGCCTCGATCCGCTCGCCGGGGCTGATGAACTCCGCCGCCCCGCCGCTGGCACGGGCGATTCCGCGCACCAAGTGCTGGCTGGCGCCGGCGCCGATGCCGAAGGTGAAGAAGCGGGCGCTGGCCGCGTGCTTGCGCGCGACAGCGATGACCGCGTCCGTGTTGCTCACCTCGCCGTCGGTCAGCAGCAGCACCTGCTTCGGCAGGCCGGGAACCGCCGGCTGCGCGAGCACGAACTCGAGGGCGGGCAGCAGCTCCGTTCCGCCCATGTCGGCGGCCAGCGTGCCCACGAACGCCGCCGCTTCCGCCATCGACCGCTCGTCGTATGCGCGGCTCTCCGGAAACAGCGACGCGTGACTGCTGCCGAACGAGACGATGTTGAACCGGCACCCCTGGGCGAGGGAGCGCAGGCACAGCTGAAGCGCGTTCCGCACTTCGGCGATGGAGGTGCCTTCCATCGAACCCGAACGGTCGATCACAAATACGACCTCGGCCGGCTGCGCGGCGGCGTCGAAGGCCGGCACGAACGACACCAACACCGCGCCGCCGCGTTCGCTCTGCTCCACGACGGCATGCGGAACATCCAGGCCCTCGGCCGCGACGACGATGACGAGGTCCCGGTCCATGGGCGCGCTGCGCTGCGCGAGACGCACGTGCGCGCGGGCGCCGTCCTGCTGGACCTCGATGGGATGCGTCGCCGACGTCACCGACCGCACGCGTCCGCTCATCGCCAGATCCATCTCGAACTCGAAGGCGTACGGCACTTCGAGTGCCACCGGGGGATTGAGCGTCTCGGCCGGCGTGGGGCCGACGCCGGCGGCGTCCTCGGCCGGCGCATAGCGCGGCGACACGGTCGTCGGCAGCGTGAACCGCGCGCCGGCGCCTTCGGCCGCCAGCTCGGTGACGTAGGTAATCGACAGCACCACCTCGGACCCCGGCTTCACGTTCCCGAGGCTCGCAGTGAACACGTCCGCCCGCTCCTCGTCCAGCAGAAATCCCCCGTGTCCCGCCTCCATCGCATCGTCGTACTGCTTGAACGCCTCGTCGCGCTCCATCACCTTCCCGACGAAGCGGACGCCGTCCACCGCGGCCTCGAAGCCGCAAACCGCCGCACCCTCGTCCAACGGGAAGACGTAGACGACCTCCAGCGGCATGGTCTCGCCGTTGCGGTAGGACTGGTGAACGGTCACGCGAGCGCAGAGGTCGGCGACGGACGCTTCGACACGCACGTGCCGCAGCGGGATCGAATGCCCGGTGTCGCGAACGATGAGGCCGGTCCTGACGGCGGGGGCGGATGAATGAGTCGGGCTCATGCTACTCCTTGTCCTCGGTATGGCGAGGCAGATGACGACGGCACCACTCCACGAGTTCCTCCAGCCGGGGACCCGGCGGGAGCTTGATGTCTGACGCAACGTGCAGTTCCACTCCCGGCGCCACCTCGAGCCGGCGCCAGGCGCTGCGCGCCACCCCGAGCGCGGGCGAGTCCGGCCGCAGGGCCCTCGCCGGCACGGGCGCGCGCCCCGCCTTGATCGCCTCCAGCGAACACCCTGATTCCTGGAGGGTCCTGACCCGGAGCAGCCGGTCGAGGTGCGACTGGTCGTAGTGGCTGCCCCGCCCGACGCCGAGGGGGGCGGGCATCAGCCCTTCCTGAATGTAGAAACGAACCGTTCTGCGGGAGACGCCCGCGAGGTCGGCCAGTTCCTCGATGCTGTAGCGGCGCTGGTGATCGTCCACGATCGACAATATAGACAGTTACTGTCACATTGTCAACTGTCGCATTTAGCGGGCCGAATTTCCAGGGCCGGCCGGCTGCTAACCCGCCGCGCGGAACTCCTCGGCGGCCCATCGGCGCAGGCCGGCCGCCAGCGTCCGGAAGCATCGGGGACACACGTCGTGGTCGCGCCGGGCCTTGACGCGTCCGCGGTAGGTGAAGCGCGCGCGTGCCTGCCCGCACCTCCTGCACAGATGCTTGTCGCGATGGCCGGTCTCGATCACCCGGTTGCTGACCAACCCGACAGGCACCTCAAGGACCGTGGTCATCATGGCTGTGCTCCTTGGAGACAGTCTCGCGCGCGGGCCTGTCAGGGGAGGACCAGCTGGTGTAAGCTCTCCGGGCGCCCAAGGAGGTACCCGACGTGGAACGAGGCAACGAGATCCTGCGACAGTGGAAGATGCTGATGGCGATTTCGCAGTCGGCCGACTGCACCTACGACTCGCTCTCCGCCGAACTCGGCGTTGGAAAGCGCACCGTTCAACGCGATATCGAGACCCTCAGCCTGGTGTTTCCGCTCGAAGAGGACACGGTCGACCGGCGCAAGGTGTGGCGGCTTGCCCCGAGGGCGCTGAGCAGGATCGCCGACGCCTCGTTCACCCTGCCGGAGCTCTGCGCGTTCTACGTATACCGCGGCCAGCTCGGGTGCGCGGGCGGCGCGACCATCGACCCGGACCTGAAGTCGGCCCTCGGGAAGGTGGCCAAGGCGCTCGGCCCGAAGATGCGCAAGTACCTGGACCAGGTGACCGCCGTGCTGACGTGGAAGCACGACGCCACCACGCTGGTGGATCCGAACGCCAACTCCGCGACGGTCAACGACCTCGTCCGCGCAGCGATCGATCGCAAGCGCGTCCGGATGGACTACCACTCGTTCGCCGCCGGCAAGGTGAAGCCCTACATCGTCGAGCCTTACCGCCTGACGTTCGGCAACGGCGGCCTCTACCTCTTCGCGTTCGTCCCGGCATACGGCGAGATGAGGACGTTCGCGGTGCAGCGCATCAAGAAGCTCACCGTAACCGACGAGATCTTCAACCCCACATCGAACGCCCCGGAGGACCCCTACAAGGACTCGATCGGCATCTGGGCGGGAGGGACGTGCGAGCAGGTGGAGATTGAGTTCGCGCCGCGCCTGGCGCCCTACATCGAGGAGCGCCAGTGGGGCGACGCGCAGCAGGTCACCCGCCGGCCGGACGGCTCGATCGTCCTGTCGGTGAGGAAGGCCATCGACCTCCCGCTTCGCAGCTGGATCCTCGGCTTCGGCCACCAGGCCCGCGTGCTGAAGCCTTCGGCGCTCGCAGAGGCCATCCTGGAGGAGTTCGAGGACGCCCGCGAGCAGTACGCACCCCGGATGCCGTTCGAAATGCCGCCGTCGCCCTACGACGACAGCCGGCAGTACTCGCTGCCGTTCCGAGGCTCGCGCGGTTCTCGGGGCCGCGAGCGGCGAAGACCCGGAAGCCGCCCGCGCGTGTAGGCGAAAGACACCCCGGAGATGTGTTCACGCTGCTGCCGCCGCGGTGGCGGCGGTCAGCCGGTGGAGGCCGACAAGGGTCTCGCGGTCCAGCCGGGAGCCTTCATAACCTCCCGCCAGGACGAACGCCGCGCCGACGCCGCGCCGGCGGGCCCAGTCGAAGACCGCGCGCTCCCTCTCGGCGATCACCTCGACGTCGATGCCATCGAGGCCGCCGATCGCACTCCATTCGTGCGGGTCCATGCCCGCGTTGTAGAGGACCAGGTCGAAGGCGCGGTCCTCCAGCGCGGCCAGCCGGGTGCGAAGCGTCGGCAGGTAGTCGGTCGCGCGATTCACGATGTCGAGCGATGACCGCGTGCCGGCCCGCGGTTCGTAGGAATCGACTGCGCTGACCGCGACGTCCAGCTGGACGATCGCGGGACAGTCCTCGATCAGGCTGTGCGTGCCGCCGCCGCAGTGCGCGTCGAGGTCGAGCACGAGGACGCGCTCGGCCCCGGCGTCCAACGCGGCGTACGCCGCGAGCGCCAGCCCGTTGAACGTGCAGAAGCCTGCACCGCGCCCCCTCCGGGCGTGGTGCAGGCCGGACGAAAGGGACCCCGCGTGCACGCGGTTTGCGAGGGCGTGAAGCGCCGCCGCCACTGCGCCTCCGTTCGACGCGCAGACCGCCTCCCACAGGCCTGCATCCCAGCTGAAGCCGTTCGATTCAGCCAGCGCCCGCGGCGCACCGGTCCGCACGGCTTCGACGTAGTCCCGGGCGTGGATGGTGCCGAGTTGCTCCACGCTCAGTGGTTCGGGTTCTTGGAGCACGACACCGGCAACCGGGGCATCCGTCAGCGAGTCGGCCACCCAGCGCGCCTTACGAAGCGTGTCGAACTGTTCGCCAGCCCGGTCGTAGGCCGACGAGTAGAAGACGGGCAATGCCATACGCTCCCCCCTCCGCCGGACGCCCGGGCGGACAACTGCTCGCCCGCCGCCGGCACACTGAAGTGTAGAGGACGGGCATGACAGGAGAGGACATACGGGTCGAACGCCGTGCCCTCGGAGCCGCCAAGCGAACGCAGACGGACGCCCAGGGTGGGCGCTCGTGTCGGCGGAGGGCGAAGGCCGTGACGAACACGGCGTTCCGTCATTTGATCAACAGGATCCGCTCGTTCGCGGGCGCCATGTATTCGAAGCCCCGCTCGGTCAGCAGCGCGTCGTCCTCGATAGGAATACGGACCTTCTTTCCGTTCCACTCCGGGGCGGGCGTCCAGGCGAAGAACTCGAACGCGTAGAGGCTGCCCGGCTGCAGCACGTAGGTCCCCTGCACCCCCTGCCACGTGGTGATGGAGGGACCGGAGCCGTGGCCGGTGTTGCCGGTGGAGTGGCAGCCGATCACGACCTCGGTAGCCGGGGTCGCCGACGGCTTGTTGAACTCCTTCATGATCCCGAAGCCCGCCGCCTCGACAGCGCGATTCAACGTGTCGAGCATGTCGATCCCGCGAACGCCCGGGCGCACGGTGCGGCGAATCACCTCGCGCACCTTCAGCGCCTGGTCCCACGCCCGCTGGATGCCCGCCGGGGGCGCAGACTCCCCTGCCTTCAATACGTAGGCCGTCCGCTTCATGTCAGTGCAGAAGTTCATGAGGCAGACACCCCAGTCGATGTGCAGCAGCATCCCGGCGCGGACGATCGTGGCGTCTGACGTCGCGACGATGCCCTCGGGCCCCGACACGTAGATGGACGGCTGGCCGAACGAGCTGCCGAGACCGCGCTCGAGCAGCCGGTCCTGCAGCCACCACGCGACGTCCTCGAGGGTCGTCTTCTCCGGCGTGATCACCTCGTTCGACAGCGCACGCTCGGCCAGGACCCGCGCGATGCCCGCCGCTTCACCGAACGCCGCCACCTCCAGCGCCACACGCCGCGACCTGAAGTCGGAGACGAGCTTCTCGGCCGAGACGAAGCGCGAGGCATACGGTTCACCGAGGAGTTTCGTGAGCAGGCGATGGTGGGTGACGGTGAGGCCGTCGGCCGCGCCGATGTCGTCCGACATGTTGAGGCCAATCCGCTTCGGGTCGCGCTGGCGGACGAAGGCGGCCAGATCGCCCGGCGGGTTGACGAGGTCGTAGCCGCCAGGGCCGTCGAGCGCGATCCCGTCGATGTCGAACACCGCCTTCTCGATTCGATCACCGCGGTCCGCAAAGACGAAGTAGCCGGTCGCGCCGATGAACCCGCCGCCCAGGTCTTCCCAGAGCGGGTCGGGGTGGTTCTGCTTCATCGCCACGATCCACATGTCGATCTTGTTCTCGCGCATCGCCTGCGGGAGGACGAGGGCGAACTTGTCGAGGCGGATGCGGCGCTGCATTTCGAAGCGCCGCCGGGCCTCCTGGGCCTCGGCCCGCGGGCACGCGGGCGCGGCGAAACAGGCAGCGAGGAGCAGGGCGCAGGCCAGTCGAAGTTTCAACATTCGCGCACTGTACATCAAACTGAGTCGGCACTGACGCCGAAGGGTCGGCACTGACGCCGAGGGGTCGGCACTGACGCCGAGGGGTCGGCACTGACGCCGAGGAGTCGGCACTGACGCCGAGGAGGTCGGCACTGACGATGAGGAGTCGGCACTGACGATGAGGAGTCGGCACTGACGATGAGGAGTCGGCACTGACGGTGAGGAGTCAGCACTGACGATGAGGGGTCTGGACTGAAACGGCGCGGAGTGCGGCCCGCGAAAAATCGTATAGCATTGGCGGCGTACAAGGAGGGGGCGATGCAGCTCGAAGGCCGGACGGTCCTGATCACCGGTGCCGCCTCGGGACTCGGACGCTCGATGGCCCTGCTGGTCGCCGGGCGAGGGGCGCGCGTCGTCGCCTGGGATCTCGACGCGGCGCGGCTCGAGGCGCTGATGGGGGCGCTGCCGGGGTCGGGCCACGGCTGGGCGGTGGTGGACGTCTCCGACCGCACTGCCGTCCGCGAGGCGGCCGTGCGCACGGGCGCGATCGACATCCTCGTGAACAATGCCGGCATCGTCAGCGGGCAGCGGATCCTCGACGTCTCGGATCAGCAGATCGAGCGGACCCTGGCCGTCAACACGTTCGCGCTGTTCTGGACGACGCGGGCGTTCCTGCCGGGGATGATCGAGCGCGGCCGAGGGCAGGTGGTGACCATCGCGTCTGCGGCCGGCCTGATGGGCGTCTCGGGCCTCGTGGACTACACGGCCAGCAAGTTCGCGGCGGTCGGGTTCGACGACGCGCTGCGGTCGGAACTCGGCCGGATTGCGCCGACCGTGAAGACCACGATCGTCTGCCCGTACTACATCAGCACTGGAATGTTCGACGGGGTGCGGACCCGGTTCCCGCTGCTGCTGCCGATCCTCGACGAAGCCAGGGTGGCCTCGCGGGTCGTCCGCGCGATCGAGAAGGAGCAGGCGCGGCTGGTGATGCCGCTGCTCGTGCGGTTCGCGCCACTGCTCCGGATGCTGCCGGTCCGCGCATTCGACGCGATTGCCGGGTTCCTGGGCCTGAACCGCGGTATGGATCACTTCCGCGGCCGGGCGGGGGTGCGGTAGCACCTGCGGCCGGACGAAGCGGCGGTGTCCCGAGGGAGGCGACGACATGACGACGACACATCGCGGGACCGATGACGATCACCCGGCCGTCAGCTCGTCGAACGTCCGCGCGCTGTTCGAGCGGCAGTCCGCGAACCGCTGGACGATGGCGGGGACGACCGCGAACGATCGGGTGGAGCGACTGAAGCGGCTGCGCGCCGCCGTCCGGGCGATGCGCACGGACATCTGTGCCGCCATCGAGTCGGATTTCGGCAAGCACCCGGTGGAAGCCGAGATGACCGAAGTCCTGCCGGTCATGGAGGAACTCGGCGTCGCGATCCGGGAAGTGGGAGACTGGATGCGGCCGCGCCGCGTCCGCACGCCGCTCACGCTGATGGGGTCGCGAAGCGAGGTCCGCCACGAGCCGCGCGGCCTGGTACATCGTGCTCGCGCCCTGGAACTACCCGTTCCTGCTGTCCATCGATCCGCTCATCGCGGCGATCGCGGCCGGCAACTGCGTCATCCTGCGGCCATCCGAGAAGACCCCGCACACGGCGAAGATCGTCCGGGCGCTCGTCGAGTCGGTGTTCCCGGAAACCGACGCGGCGGTGGTGCTGGGCGATCGGCACGTCGCCGAACAGCTGCTGGAACTGCCGTTCGACCACATCTTCTTCACCGGCAGCACGGCGGTCGGCCGGAAGGTGATGCTGGCCGCGGCGAGACACCTGGCGTCGGTCACTCTCGAGCTCGGCGGGCAGTCGCCGGTCATCATCGACGAGACTGCAGACATCGCGGCGACCGCTGAACGGGTCGCGTGGGGAAAGTTCATCAACGCCGGTCAGACGTGCGTCGCACCCGATTACGCGCTGGTCCACCAGGGCGTGGCCGACGCGTTCGCGAACGCCCTCGCATCGGTCGTCACGAAGTTCTACGGGCAGGACGAGGCAAGCCGCGCGAACTGCCCGAGCCTCGCCCGAATGGTCAACGCCAACGCCTGCGTCCGCCTCGACCGAGACATCGCGGCGACCGTCGCCCAAGGTGCCCGGCTGGTCATCGGCGGCCGCGTGGATGCAGAGGCGCGCCGCGTTCCGCCGACGGTGCTGGCCAACGTCCGGCCCGACAGCCCGATCCTGTCGGAGGAGATCTTCGGCCCGGTCCTGCCCATCGTTCCCGTCGCCAGCCTTGAAGAGGCGGTGGCGCACGTACGCGCGCGCCCGAAGCCGCTCGCGCTATACGTCTTCAGCCGCAGCCAGGCGAACATCGACTTCGTGGTCCGCTCGACAACCGCCGGCGGCACCAGCATCAACCAGGTGGTGCTGCACCTGGCGAATCCGCATCTTCCGTTCGGCGGCGTGGGGCACAGCGGCATGGGAAACTACCACGGCCGCTACGGGTTCGAGACGATGTCCCATGCGCGCGCGGTCTACCGGCAGACGCTCCCGAGCGGGCTGAAATGGCTCTTCCCGCCGTACACGAAGCGGTCCGAGCAGATGCTGGCGTGGCTGCGCAGGATGTCCGGATAGCACTGCCGCCTCCGGCCGGCCGTGCATTCCAGGCGCGGTCAGCGCGGGTCTTCGACCAGCCGCTGCGGAGCGGGAACGGGCTCGCTCGCGTCCTCTACTCCAGGTGGTCGTATCCGACGATGGTCATGAAGTCGGTGAACTCGGGGCGCAGGACGGTCTGGAGAATCAGCCGTGCCGCGAGGGTATAGCGGCCTGCGGTGAACGCCTGCTCTCCCACGCGCGAAGTGATGTCGCCGACCACGGAATCGAACAGCCGCGCGAAGCGCTCCGGCGTGAGAAGGGCACCGTCCTCCAGGTACGCGTTCTCGTGGTGCAGCCACTGCCACAACTGGGATCGGGAGATCTCCGCGGTGGCCGCATCCTCCATGAGGTTGTAGATCGGAACGCAGCCGTTGCCCGACAGCCAGGCGGCCATGTACTGCACGGCGACATCGATGTTGTGACGGACCCCTCTCTCCGTCACAGGCCCTGCAGGCACGTTCAGCAATTCGTCCGCGGCGACCGACACGTCGTCGCGGGTCACGTGAATCTGGTTCGGCGATGGCATCCGCTCGTCGAAGATCCGCCTGGCCAGCGGCACGAGGCCCGGGTGCGCGACCCACGTGCCGTCGTGGCCGTCCGCCACCTCGCGCTCCTTGTCCGCCACGACCTTCGCAAGCGCCGCGTCGTTCGCCTCCTCATCGCCCTTCACCGGGATCTGGGCGGCCATGCCGCCGATCGCGTGGATCCCCCGGCGGTGGCAGGTGCGAACGGTCAGCTGCGTGTACGCCCGCAGGAACGGGGCGGTCATCGTCACCTGGTCGCGGTCGGGCAGCGTGAACATGAGGTTGTCGCGGAACTTCTTGATCACGCTGAAGATGTAATCCCAGCGGCCGCAGTTGAGGCCGGCCGAGTGGTCGCGGAGCTCGAACAGGATCTCGTGCATCTCGAACGCGGCGAGGATCGTCTCGATGAGCACCGTCGCCCGGATGGTGCCCTCGGGAATGCCGAGGACGCGCTGCGCGCGGACGAAGATGTCGTTCCAGAGCCGGGCCTCGAGGTGGCTCTCGAGCTTTGGAAGGTAGAAGTAGGGCCCCGTCCCCTTCCGCACCAGCTGCCGCGCGTTGTGGAAGAAGTAGAGGCCGAAGTCGACCAGCGAGGCCGGCGCGGGCTGGCCGTCGACCAGGATGTGCTTCTCCACGAGGTGCCAGCCCCGGGGGCGCACCATGAGCACCGCGGGATTCGGGGCGACGCGGTAGTCCCGGCCGTCTGGCGAACGGTACGTGATGGCGCCAGCCACCGCGTCGCGGAGGTTGAGCTGGCCGCGAACGACGTTCTCCCACGTCGGCGAGTTCGAGTCCTCGAAGTCCGCCATGAACACGTTCGCGCCGGAGTTCAGCGCGTTGATGATCATCTTGCGCTCGACCGGACCCGTGATCTCGACACGGCGGTCGAGGAGGTCGGGCGGAATCGGGGCGACCTGCCAGTCGCCGTCGCGGACTGAAGCGGTTTCGGGGAGAAAGGACGGGCGTTCACCGGCGTCCAGGCGCAGCTGCCGCCTGCGCCGCGCTTCGAGCAAGGTGTTTCGCCGGGGCGCAAACTCGATCACGAGCGCTTCGACGAATCGGAGCGCCTCGGGTGAAAGGATCGACTGCAGGTCGAAGGGGACGGCGGCCCGCACTTCGAGCCGGCCGGACGGGTGCGCGGAGGTAAGGGTCACTGGGCCTCCCGGCTGGAGGGTCAGTCGCTCGGTGAGAGTTCGACACAGCAAGAAGCGAGCCCGTCGTTTCGTTGCAGGAGCAAGGCCTTCGCGCGGGCTGGGGACCGCAGTGAATGGATCGAAAACAGCGCGAACCCGATCCATGTAGGGATTGCCGGGCGAACACCAGGGGCACGTCGACGCGGTCCGCGGCCACGAACGATATGCGCCCGCCCGACGCAGCGTCGAGCAGCCCGGCCGTTCTTCGGCGCGCGCCCTGCCGAGCGGTGGGACGCCGCCGCGGAACGGGGGCTGGATTGGTTCAAGTCGCGTTTTGGCTTTCCGCGGGCGCCGGTCAACCGGGGCCCCGAGCGCGTCAGGGCTGAAAGGAGAGCCCAAGCCCACACAACAACCCGGCCATGTCGGGCGGGAGCGGAGCGGTGACGACGAGGCGGGCGCCGGTGACGGGGTGTGCGAGCGACACGCGCCAGGCGTGCAGGGCCTGGCGGGGGAACTCCGTGGCGCAGGCGTCTGGTTCCGAGGCGGAGACACTTGTCCAGGTGGCGGAGGCTTCCAGCCTGCGCTCGGCGTCGGGCCCGTAGGCCGGGTCGCCGACGATTGGCCAGCCGCGCGCGGCGAGGTGCACCCGGATCTGGTGCATCCGCCCGGTGAGGGGCTCGCAGAGGACAAGAGACCGGCTTTCGGCGTTCGGCCTCCCGCTTTCGGCGGCGTCACACGAGTCACGTGCGTCACGTTGCGCGACGCCAATCACGCGGTAACGCGTCAGGCTCTCCTTGCCATCCGCCTCCGAAGCCGCGACGCGGCGCGAATCCGTCGGGGCGCGTCTCAGGCGCAGGGCGATCTCGCCCGATGCTGGCTCGGGCACGCCGTGGACGACGGCGAGGTATTCCTTCGTCATGCCGCCCGCTGCGCCCCTGCGCATCGCGCGGATCACGCCCGCGTGCGCCGCCATGGTTTTCGAGGCGAGCATCACGCCCGACGTGCCCTTGTCCAGCCTCTGGAGGAGGCGCGGATGCACGCCGGCCGCGTCTCCCAGGTGCGCCAGCAGCGCGTCGTAGACCGTCCCGTCGGCGTGCTTGTAGCAGGGGTGCGAGACGATGCCGGGAGGCTTCGAGACGGCGAGGAGGCAGTCGTCTTCGTAGAGGATGTCGACCGCCGGCGGTCCGCTCACTCGCCCGAGCCCTTGAACTGGTCGTCCTCGTCGGCGAACAGGACGTTGAAGCTCGTCAGCGAGCCGTAGCAGGCGGTGACGTAGGCCTGCAGCTTGACCTTCACCTCGTCGGGCGCGTCCATCGAATTCACCTGCTGCTCGAGCGTGCGCAGGCGATTGCGGATCATGACGACCTTGTGGAAGAACGTCTCGATCGGCCAGGTCTTCTCCTGCAGCCCGGGTTTCCCTGGACGCAGCACGAGCAGGCCGTCGCGCCACTTGTCGGCGGGGATGGCGACCGTGACGCCGCTCTCGCTTCGAATCACCCTGCGGAGAAGCGCCTCGAGATCGGCGCCCGGCGAGTCGACCTCGACCCGGTCGGAGAGGCGTTCGCGCTCGGACATGGGAGGAATCGTGTTGAGCCTCGGCCGGTCCGCCGCAGCGCCGGCGGAGGCGGAAGGCCCCTCGGCTGCGTCTTTCGCCCCGCCGCGGAAGTTGTGCTGGCTGCCGCAGTAGTCGCACTGCACGCGGATGGGACGTCCCGTGCCGTCCGCGACGATCACCGTGTGCACGCGGTCGATCTTGCACGCGCGGCACAGGTCTTCGACGTTCTCGCCCGCCCGATACGGTCTCATCGGCTCACGCCTCTGACGCTCGACAGACTGGAAGCCTGTCCTACTCCCCGACGGCCAGGTAGGTGTACCCCTCGAGCGCCTCTTCGTAGCGCTTCATGAAGCGCCCCGACTCGGTCATCGTGATGCGCTTCTCGCGCAGGGCGGCTTCGACCGACCGGCGGACGCGCGACACGAGGTTCTCCTTGTTGTACTGCACGTACGAGAGCACCTCGGCCACCGAGTCGCCCTTCACCACCTTCTCGACGCTGTAATCCTCGCCGTCGATCTTCACGTGCACCGCGTCGGTGTCGCCGAAGAGGTTGTGCAGGTCGCCGAGGATCTCCTGGTAGGCGCCGACCAGGAACGTGGCGATCAGGTACTCCCCGCCGTTCGGGCTGTGCAGTTCCAGGAACCCTTTCACGTCGCGCAGGTCGATGAACTCGTCGATCTTCCCGTCGCTGTCGCACGTGAGGTCGGCGATGATTCCCCGCCGCAGAGGCTGCTGGTTGAGCCGGTGGATCGGGATCGTCGGGAACAACTGCTTCACCGCCCAGTGGTCCGGCATCGACTGGAACAGCGAGAAGTTGCAGTAATACGTGTCGCTCAGCTGCTTCTCCAGCCCTTCGAGCTCGTCCGGCACGTAGTCGAGGTCGCGGACGATCTTCAGCAGCTTCTCGCACGTCGCCCAGAACATCTCTTCCACCCGGGCGCGCGCCTTGAGGTCGAGCACGCCGAGGTTGAAGCCGGTGATCGCCTCTTCCTTGATCTGGAGGACGTCGTGGTACGCCTCCTGGAAGTTCTTGCGCGACACGCCGCTGTAAGCTTCCCAGAGCTGGTGCAGGATGTGGTGGTCGTCCTTGGCGGGAGCGGAAGGCGTCCGGCCGCCGAGGATCTCGTTGGTCGCCAGCACGTTGTAGACGAGCACGGAGTGGTGGGCGACCAGCGCCCGCCCCGACTCCGTGATCAGGTCCGGGTGCGGCACGCCGTGCGTGTTGCACGCCTCGGCGACCTGGCTGACGATGTCGGCGGCGTATTCCTGCAGGGTGTAGTTGACCGACGAGTGGAAGTTCGTCTGGCTGCCGTCGTAGTCCACGCCGAGGCCGCCGCCGCAATCCAGGTAGCGCATGTTCGCGCCGAGCCGAAACAGCTCGACGAAGATCCGGCTCGACTCGCGCAGGGCGTCCTTGACCGCACGGATGTTCGTGATCTGCGACCCGATGTGGAAGTGGAGCAGCTGGAGGCAGTCCAGCATCTCGGCCTCGCGCAGCCGCTCGACCGTCGCCACGATCTCGGCCGTCGTCAGGCCGAACTTCGAGCGGTCGCCCGTCGACTCCACCCACTTCCCGGCGCCCTTGGTGGTCAAGCGGGCGCGCACGCCGATGACCGGGCGCAGGTCGAGATCCTTCGCCGCCGACAGGATTGTCTCGAGCTCGCCCATCCGGTCGATGGTGATGACGACGCGGCGGCCCAGCTTCTGGGCGAGGAGCGCCGTCTCGATGAAGGCGCGGTCCTTGTATCCGTTGCAGAGGATGAACGCCTCGGGGTTCTCCTGGAGGGCGAGCGCCACCAGCAGCTCGGGCTTCGACCCGGCCTCGATCCCGAGGTTGAAGGGGCGGCCGTGCTCCATCAACTCCTCGACGACGTGGCGCTGCTGATTCACCTTGATCGGGTAGACGCCGCGGAACGAGCCACGGTACTCGTTCTCGACGATCGCCTGCTGGAACGCGCCGAACAGCTGCGCGAGGCGCGTCTTCAGGATGTCGGAGAACCGGATGAGGATCGGGAGGTTCAGGCCCCGGCTGCGGAGGTCGTCCACGAGTTCCTTCAGGTCGATCTTGAAGGTCCCCGGCCCGGCGGGCGTCACCGCCACGCTGCCGGCTTCGTTGATCGAGAAGAAGTCGCGACCCCATCCCCCGATGTTGTACAGCTCGGCGGAATCTCCGATCGTCCAGGCCCTGAGTTCAGTTTGCAACGTCTTGTCCCCCTGCTTGCCTGCCACTGGCGTCGAGGACGGGAGCCTCGTGCCGACGGATGGAGCACCTGCCAGCGAGGTGCGGATTGAGTTTACAGCGTCGCGGGCGCCGTGAAAAGAAAAGGCTCGCCCGGCGGAGCGGGCACGGTCGGGCTCTGGGGTAACATGAAGGCGCGGAGGGAAAAACATTGGCGATCAAGCGTGTCGGGGTACTGACGAGCGGCGGGGACGCGTCCGGGATGAACGCGGCGGTGAGAGCCGTCGTGCGGACGGCGCTCGATCACGGGCTGGAGATCTTCGGCATTCACGAGGGATTCTGCGGACTGATCGAGGGCGGCGACCGCGTCCGCCCGATGAACTGGAATTCGGTTGGCGGCACGATTCACCGCGGCGGCACCATCCTCGGCACGGCGCGATCGCCCGAATTCACGACCCGCGAGGGCCGCCTGAAGGCGGCCAGGACCCTGCTCGGTTTCGGCATCGAGGGCCTCATCGTCATCGGAGGTGACGGCAGCCTGACCGGCGCGGACGTGTTCCGCCGCGAGTGGGCCAGCCTGCTCGACGAACTCGTGTCGAAGGAAGAGATCTCGCCCGACATCGCGGCCCGGCATCCCCGCCTGACGGTCGTCGGTCTGGTCGGGTCGATCGACAACGACGCCTTCGGCACCGACATGACGATTGGCGCGGACACGGCGCTGCACCGGATTACCGAGGCGATCGACGCCATCAGCAGCACCGCCTCGAGCCATCGCCGGGTGTTCGTCATCGAGGTCATGGGACGCCACTGCGGCTACCTGGCGCTGATGAGCGCCGTCGCGACCGGCGCCGACTGGCTGTTCATCCCCGAGCAGCCGCCCGCCGCCGCCGACTGGGAAGCCGAGATGGTGACGGCGCTGAAGGCCGGCCGCGAGGCGGGACGGCGCGACGCCATCGTCATCGTCGCGGAGGGCGCCACCGACCGGCACGGCGAACCGATCACCAGCGGGCACCTGCGCCAGGTGCTCGAGGCGGGGCTCACCGAATCGGTTCGGATCACCGTGCTGGGCCACGTGCAGCGCGGCGGCGCGCCGAGCGCCTTCGACCGGAACCTCGGCACCATCATGGGGCACGGCGCGGTGGAAGCGCTGACGGCGGGGGCGGCGGACCAGGAGTCGCAGGTCATCGGCATGCGCGGCAACCGCGTGGTCCGCATCCCGCTGACCGAGTGCGTGTCGAAGACACGCGAGATCAACCGGCTGCTCGAATCCCGGGAGTACGCCAAGGCCCTCGAACTGCGGGGCAACAGCTTCAACGTGGCGCTGCGCAGCCTGCAGACGCTGCTGAGGGCACTGCCCCACCCGCCGCGGCCAGGGCAGCGGCGGCTGCGGCTGGCGATCCTGAACGTCGGCGCCCCCGCCGCGGGGATGAACACCGCCGTCCGGGCCGCCGTCCGGATCGCGCTCGATCAAGGGCACCTGATGTTCGGCGTCCGTCGCGGCTTCCAGGGCCTGGTTACCGACGACATGCAGGAGATGAACTGGATGAGCGTGAACGGCTGGGCGCCGCAGGGCGGCTCCGAGCTGGGCACCAACCGGGTCGTCCCCAGCGGGCCGGATTTCTACGCGATCGCGAGGACGATCGAGCAACGTCGGCTCGACGGCCTGCTGATCGTCGGCGGCTGGGAAGGCTACCAGAGCGCCTACCGGCTGTACGAAGAGCGCTCGAACTACCCGGCCTTCCAGCTTCCGCTCGTCTGCCTGCCCGCCACGATCGACAACAACCTGCCCGGCACCGAGCTGAGCATCGGCGCAGACACCGCGCTCAACAACATCGTCGGCGTGGTGGACAAGATCAAGCAGTCGGCCGTCGCCGAGCGCCGCTGCTACATCGTCGAGGTCATGGGCCGGCGGTGCGGCTACCTCGCGTTGATGAGCGGCCTGGCCACCGGCGCCGAGCGCGTCTACCTCCACGAGGAAGGGGTGACGCTCAAGTCGATGATGGAAGACCTCGACATGCTCGTCCGGGGGTTCCGGGAGGGCAAGCGGCTGGGGCTGATCATCCGCAACGAGGACGCGAATCCGACGTACGACACGATCTTCATGTCGGCGCTCTTCGAGGAGGAGAGCGGCGGCGCGTTCGCGGTGCGCGAAAGCATCCTGGGCCACCTGCAGCAGGGCGGCGACCCGTCGCCGTTCGACCGCATCCAGGCGACGAAACTCGGGCGCCGGTGCGTCGGCTTCCTGATCGAGGAGGCCACCGAGCACCGCTCCGCGGCGGCCTTCATCGGGATGGTCGCGGGCAAGGTCCGGTTTCACCAGATCGAAGACCTGCCGCGGATGATGGACGAGGCGAACCGGAGGCCGAAGACACAGTGGTGGCTGGGCCTGCGGACGATCGCGAACGCCCTCGCCCGCTCGGGCCCCGCGGCGGTTCACGCCGTCGACGTCGAGGCGGGGGACACGGACGACGAAGAGTAGTGGCTAGTGATTCCCACTGCACGGTGCTATTTCTGCCCCGGCTTGTACGTCCGCTCCGCGTTCTTCTCGACGTCCGGGCGGTAGAAGAAGACTTCCCGCAAATCCCCGGTCGCGTAGCGCTGCGCCTGGTCGTTGAAGTGCTTCGACGCCGGGTCGCCGCTTTCGCCGCCCGCGCTCACCGCCCGCGCCCGCACCCGCTCGCCGAACTCCACGACCGCGACGAAGCTGTTGCCGCTCGTGCCGTACATCTTCTTCGTCCCGGGGTAGGTGCGCGCGCCGAACGACGCCAGCGAGCCCCAGCGCGACGAGGTGAAGCCGACGGGGATGCTCGGACCGGCGTCAGTGAAGTTCTGCACGATGGCGCCGGTGAGGCGCTGGTAGCGGTTCACCTCGCCCCACGGCGTCTTCCACGACCCGAAGTCCGCGGTCAGCCGGTCGACCACCGTCGCCAGCGCCTGGACGAGCGGCTCCGCCACCGGCGGGGCGGCCGCTGCCCCGGCGCCGGCCCCCGCGCCGCGGCGACCCTGGCCCGACGCGCGCCGGCCCGACTCCTCACCCCAGTACACCGCCAGCGTCGTCGGCACCGAATCGACCGCCCAGCGACAATCCCAGGCGCGCAGCAGCTTGATCGGTTCTTCCACCTTCGCCTTCAGCGGGTCGCCGGCGGGCAGGCGGTCCCACGCCGCCAGCAGCGGGGGGATCTGATCCGCAAACGCCGGCAGGTAGCTGTCGTAGGCGGCCGCGAGCAGCGTGTCGAGCGTGAAGTCCTTCCGGTTGTCGAACACCTTCAGCGCGTGGATGCCCCGGGCGTTCTCGCCCCCGGTCTCGACGTACGCCGGGAAGTCGGCCTTCTTCTGGCTGCTCGGGCCCGCCGCCGTCCACGGCCAGTTGTTGGTGTTGTACAGCCAGCCGCTCGCGGGGTTCAGCAGCTTCGGGCTCTCGTCCACCGAGAGGAGTCCCTTCCACTCGGTGGCAGGGTCGCTGCCGTCCACCGGTTTCGTCCAGTCGAACTTCGGGTCGCGGCGCGGGATGAAGTTGCCGTGGAAGTAGGCGATTGTCCCGTCCGCGTCCGCGTAGATCGTGTTGTTCGACGAGTTGGTGTGCAGCTCCATCGTCTCGAGGAATGCCTTGTAGTTCTTCGCCTTGGTGCGGCTGTAGGACTGCGTGAGGGCCTTCAGCGGCTCCTGCATCAACCGCGCGGCCACCCACTTCCCGTTCAGCTCGCGGACGACCGGCCCGTGGTGCGTGCGGTAGACGGTGAAGTCCTTCTTCGCCACGCCGCCTGGCGTCTTGTAGGGTACGGAGATGAGCTGCGTCTTCACCGGCCGCTCCTCGGTGCCGTAACGGTAGACCCAGCCCTCGCCCTTCTTCGTCACGGTCTCGAGGTACTCGTCACTGTTGTCCACGCCGCTCGACGTGTGCATCCAGCCGGCGCGGTCGTTGAAGCCCTGGTAGATGAAGAACTGTCCCCACGTCAGCGCCCCGTAGGCGTTCAGCCCTTCCTCGCTCACCATCTGCGCCTCGGCACGGAAGAAGAACGAGGTGTGGGGATTGATCAGCAGCAACGCGTGGCGGCCGGTCGTGTTGGACGGCGCGATGGCGACGCCGTTCGACCCGGTCGGCTCCACGTAGTCCGGCTCCCCGGCTGGTCCGGGCGCCACGGCGGCCGGCCCCTTGCCGTAGAACGCCTCGAGCTGGGTGAGGTTGATCTTCTCGATGTCGCCGCCGATGCTTCCCTCGCTGAAGCTGAGCGCCATCCATGGCTCGAACCGGGTGATGACCCGCGGCTTCACGCCGGGATGCGTGGCCAGGTAGTAGTTCAACCCGTCGGCCCACGCGTTCATCAGCCCCTTCAGCCACGCCGGGCTCTTCTCGTACTGGGCCTTCAGGTCGGCGGGGTCGATGAAAAGCTTCATCCGAAGGTCGCGATAGACGGCCGATTCCCCTTCGGCCTCGGCCAACCGGCCAAGCGAGTTCAGGAAGTTGGTCTCGATGCGGTTGAAGTCGTCCTCGGCCTGCGCGTACATCACGCCGAACACGGCGTCCGCGTCGGTCTTCCCGTAGACGTGCGGAATCCCCCATGTGTCGCGGATGATCGTGATGTTCTCGGCCTGCCGGGCCCACGCGGCCTGGCCCCTGTCCTGCGCAGCCGCCGGGGCGAGGCCCCCGAATACCAGCGCGACAACGATTGCGAATGCGAATCGCTTCATGGCTTCTCCGGAGGGGCGGCGCGATTATAGCGCACGGGTGTGCAAAACACGCTTGACTTGGGCACCCCATCCGGGCAAAAGTTCCGGGTCTGAACGCCGATGCCGATTCACCTTGGACTCTTCGCCGGCTTGTGGCTCGCGGTAGCGCCCGCACTGGGCGGCGCCGGCGTCCTGGTGCCTCCGACCGCGATGGCCGATGGCCACCTGGCCGGGTCGCGCTCGCCCGACTCGCCGGCGGCGCTCCTCGAATTGAGCGACGAGGGTCTCCTGCAGCGCATCGAGACGGACCCTGGCCTGCTCGGGTCGCTGTCGATTGGCGTCCCCGGGCGGGCCATCCTGTTCAACGGCGTCGAACTGCCCGAGAACACGCACTGGACCATCGCGCCCAACGCCGACACCTGGGCGACGTCCGAAACGGTGTCTGCCATCCAGGCGGCCGTCGACACGGTCTACGAAGTGTTCCCCGAATCGGTCCCGATCACGATCGGCGACATCAGTTCCCGCGAGGGCGGGCGGCTGAAGCGCCACAAGACGCACCAGGGCGGGCGCGACGTGGACTTCGGCTTCTACTACCAGGACGGGAAGAGCAACTGGTTTGCGCCGGGCAGCGCCGCGAACCTGGATGCGGCCCGGAACTGGGTGTTCCTCCGCGCCTTGATCACGCGCACCGACGTCGAGACGGTGCTCCTCGATACGCGGATCCAGCGGATCCTCTACAAGCAGGCGTTGAGCATCGGTGAAGACAAGGAGTGGCTCGACCGGGTCTTCGGGTTCGTGCGCGGGTCGCGTGAAGCGAAAGTCGTGCACGTGGCCGGCCACCGGACCCACTACCACGTCCGCTTCTTCAACCCGGTGGCGCAGGAACTGGGCCGACGGGCCCACCCGCTGCTCGTGCAGATGAACGTGATGAGCCCGCCGGTCTACACCGTGCGCCACGTGGTGAAGCAGGGTCAGACGATCGGGCAGCTCGCGGCGCGGTACGGCACGTCGGTCCGCGCGATCCAGCAGGCGAACGGTCTCCGGACAACGCAACTGAGGGCCGGGCGCGCCTACCAGATCCCGAGGCGCGGCGCCGCGGCCCCGAAGGTCGATCCGATCGTCGTCCCGCAGCGCCTGCTCCCCCCCAGCACGCCCGACGCGCTCGCCGTCGTCGCGTGGCCCACCGCCGAGACGCTTTACGCGCCGGTCGCCGAGCGGTAAGGTCCTTCCAGCCGGTCACCGAACCATCCCCGTCAGAGCCCCTTCGCTTACCAGCTTGGCATCTTCCGTGCTCCCGGCTCCGATCGGCAGCCCGAATGTCGCGCCCGCCCCGACGGCCGCGCGGTGTGGGATGTCTTGCGGCTGGCCGCCGGTCCCCGCGGGCACCCGCCTCCGCTCACGCTCGACAGTGCCGAATCACGCATCCTCGGTCGGTGGAACTCGGTGAGCCATTCGGCCTGGCTCACGCGCCTCAAGGGCACGTCTGCACCTGCGGTGCGTGATTCTGCTTTCGACCGTCGGCACTGCTCGCATGTTCGCGTCGCCGGGCACCCGCGGCGCCCGTGGCCTGGCCGCGCGGTATGGGATGTCTTGCGGCTGGCCGCCGGTCCCCGCGGGCACCCGCCTCCGCTCACGCTCGACAGTGCCGAATCACGCATCCTCGGTCGGTGGAACTCGGTGAGCCATTCGGCCTGGCTCACGCGCCTCAAGGGCACGTCTGCACCTGCGGTGCGTGATTCTGCTTTCGACCGTCGGCACTGCTCGCATGTTCGCGTCGCCGGGCACCCGCGGCGCCCGTCGGTCCGACCGGCGAGCAGCAGTCAGGAGCCGGGAGCGAGGCGCCCGCCTCGATGGCCGCGCGGTGTGGGATGCGCGCCGCCTGGCCGCCGGGTACCCGCGGCGCCTGTCGGCCCGAACCTACGAGCGCGGCGCGATTACGGCATCAAGTGCGCGTGGGCGCGGTCCAACTGGTCCTGGATCGGGATCTGCTGCGGGCACTTGGGTTCGCACTCGCCGCAGTGGGCGCAACGGTCGGCGCCGTGCCCGCCGGCGACGGTCCACAATCGGTAGACGGCTGACGCCTTCTCGCGGGCGTCGAACATCGTGCTCGTGTTGTACGCCCCGAAGACGTCCGGGATCGAGACGCCGCTCGGGCACGGCAGGCAGTAGCCGCATGTCGTGCAGTTCACCCGCATCCTGGACTGGAAGACGGCGCGCGCCTCGGCGACGAGCGCGTGCTCTTCCGCGGTCATCGCGCCCGCCTCGACGGAGCACGCGACCCGCAGGTTCTCTTCCAGTTGCTCCTCGCTGTTCATGCCCGAGAGCGCGAGCGTCACCTCGGGGTGGTTCCACACCCAGCGAAGCGCCCACTCGGCCGGTGTCCGCCTGTGCGCGGCGCGCGCCCAGATCGCGTTCACCGGCTCGGGTCCCTCGACGGCGAGCGCGCCACCGCGGAGCGGCTCCATGGCGAACACGCCGATGCGCCGGCCGGCGGCGTGGCGCAGGCCGGCGGTCCCCGCCTGGTACTCCTGGTCGATGAAGTTGTACTGGATCTGGCAGAAGTCCCAGTCGTAGCCGTCCGCGATCGTCACGAACGCCTCGGGAGACCCGTGGAACGAGAAGCCGATGAACCGGATCCGCCCGTCCGCGCGGGCGCGCTCGAGGGCCGGCAGCCCGTGCAGCCGCTGCACGAGGCTCCACCTCTCGGCGGACAGGCCGTGCAGCAGGTAGAAATCGACGTGCGACGTGCGCAGCCTATCCAGCTGCTCGTCGAGCAGCCGCTCGAAGTCGGCCTCGGTCTTCATCAACCAGGTCGGCAGCTTCGTGGCGAGCCGAACCCGCTCGCGGAGTCCGTGCTCGAGCAGCCGGCCGAGGAACAACTCGCTGTTCCCGCCGTGATACGGATACCCGGTATCGAGATAGGTCACCCCGCGCGACACGGCCGACTCGATGAGCGCGGCCGCGCGCGGCTCGTCGATCCGGTTCGAGTCGCGGTCGACGACGGGCAGGCGCATGCAACCGAAGCCGAGAATCGGCAGCCAGACGCCGGGATGTTTGGGTAGCTGACGGTGCCGCACGAAAGGTCCTCCACGGAACGGGGCCCGACAAGTCTATACTGACCACTTCACCCGTTCGCAAGCTCGCGCGTTCGGCAGTTTGCCGTTGTCAGGAGGTCCTCATGGGCTCCCGCCCGTTCTGCCTGACCGTGCTCGCCGCGGTGCTGCTCTCGTTGGCCCCCTCCGCCGGGGCCGGCCCGGTCGTCCACACGTTCTCCATCGTCGCGCGCGACCCGAAGACCGGGGAGATGGGCGTGGCCGTCCAGTCCCATTGGTTCTCGGTAGGGTCCATCGTCACCTGGGGAGAGGCGGGCGTCGGCGTGGTCGCCACGCAGTCGATGGTCGATCCCGGTTACGGCAGCAAGGGCCTGGACCTGATGCGCCAGGGCGTCGGCGCGCCCGAGGCACTCAGGCAGCTGCTCGCAGCCGACAACGAGCGCGAGGTCCGACAGGTCGCCATGCTTGACGCGCAGGGCCGCGTCGCGGCGCACACGGGTACGCTCTGCATCGCGGACGCCGGCCACAAGGTTGGCAGCGAGTACTCGGTGCAGGCCAACATCATGGCGAACGCCCGCGTCTGGCCGGCGATGGCGGCTGCTTTCGAGAAGGCCACCGGCGACCTCGCCGACCGGATGCTGGCGGCACTCGACGCGGCGCAGGCGGCAGGGGGCGACCTTCGAGGCCGCCAGGCCGCCGCGATCCTGGTCGTCGGGCCGAAATCGACCGGCCGGCCGTGGGCGGGCGCCGATCGGATCTTCGACCTGCGGGTGGAAGATCACCCGCAGCCCCTGGTCGAACTGCGGCGGCTCGTGCGCCTGCAGCGCGCCTACGCGCACGCGAACCGCGGCGACGAACTGGTGAGCCAGAAGCAGGTGGACCAGGCGCTGAAGGAGTACGCGGCGGCGGCCCAACTGGCGCCCGAGATCCTCGAGCTGCCTTTCTGGCAGGCCATCACGCTGGTGTCCATCGGGCGCGAGACCGAGGCGACTCCGATCCTCAGGCGTGTGCTGGCCAAGGAGCCGTGGTGGGCCGACCTGATCCCCCGCCTGCCGGCAGCGAAGCAGCTGCCCGACGACCCGGCGTTGATCAAGCGCCTGGTGGCGCTGCGCGGGGCCAGCCCCGCGAAATGAGCCTGGCCGTCCAGCGAGACCGGTTCGAACACGGAGACGACATGAATCGCCGATGCGCCGTCACACTGCTGCTCGCCGCGCTGCTCCTGCCCGCGGGCGCCCTCGCCCAGAAGCCGCCGGCACAGGGACTTGCCGGCGAGCTGGACGCCTACATCGCGAAAGGGATGCAGGACTGGAAGATCCCCGGGCTCTCCATTGCGGTCGTCAAGGGCGGCGAGGTGGTGTACCTGAAGGGGTTCGGCGTCCGGCGGTTGGGCGCCCCCGAGCCGGTCGATCAGCAGACGCTGTTCGGGATGATGTCGACGACGAAGGCGATGACGGCGCTCGCCGTGGCGATGCTCGTGGACGAGAAGAAGGTCGCCTGGGACGACCCTGTCACCAAGTACCTGCCCTGGTTCCAGCTCTCGGATCCCTACGTGACGCGCGAACTGACGGTGCGCGACCTGCTGCGTCACAACGCCGGACTCGGCAACGCCGACCTGCTCTGGGCGAGGGGCGACCTTTCGACGCGGGAAATCCTGGAACGCGTGCGCGGACTCAAGATGGCCTACTCGATGCGCGCAGGTTACGCGTACCAGAACATCATGTACCAGGCGGCCGGCGAGGTCGTGGCCGTCGCGGCGGGCATGCCGTGGGCTCGCTTCGTCAAGACGCGCATCATGGACCCTCTCGGCATGACGCGCTCGCAGCCCACCCTGGAAGCGATGCGGACGGCACACGACGCGAACGTCTCCGGCGCCCACTTCGAGATCGACGGCAAGATCCAGGCGATCGAGGAACAGCCGGTCGATCCCGTGCCCGCGGCTGGCGCCGCCTGGTCGTCGGCAGAGGACGCCGCCAAGTGGCTTCGGTTCTGGCTGAGCGGCGGCCTGGCCGGCGACAAGCGGCTCGTGTCGGAAGCGAACTTCCGGGAACTGCTCGAGCCGCAGGCCATCGTCCCCGTGTCCGACTTCTACCCGACCGCCGCCCTCACGGCGCCACGGTGGACGACCTACGGGCTCGGCTGGTTCCAGCAGGACTATCGCGGACGCTTCGTCGCGATGCACACCGGGTCGATCGACGGGCGCACCGCGATCGTGGCGCTCGTGCCCGACGAGAAGGTCGGGGTCTACATCTTCGGAAACCTCGACCACGCGGAGTTCCGCCACGCGCTGATGTGGCGGGCGATCGACGCGTGCCTGGACCTGCCCCGCCGCGACTGGAGCCGCGAGTTCCTCGCGCTCTACGGCGACCTGAAGGCCAAGGCAGCCAAGACTGCCGCTGATTGGGAAGCGCGACGCGTCACCGGGACCAGGCCCAGCGCGGCGCTCGAGCAGTACGCGGGGACCTACGATCATTCCGTCTGGGGCAACGTCATCGTGGACCTGGCCAACGGAGTCTTGACCGTGCACATCGGCCCGCTCGCGGAACAGGCCGGTCGCCTGGAACACTGGCATTTCGACACCTTCCGGGCCCGGCTCGGCGACGGGCGGGGAGGCTGGACGTATTTCACGTTCCGGCTCGCCGCCGATGGAACGGTGCGGGGCATCAGGCTCGAGGACGCAGACTCGTTCGAGTTCACGCGAAGCGCGAAGCGCTGAACGCGCCCCGCGGTTCCAATGGCCGCAAAGGCCTCGGGAGTTCGCATGCCTTGCTTCTTCATCGTTGGCGCGCTGGTCACCCCCCGGCTGGTCGTGTTCGTGCTGTGGCTCTTCACCCACTGGTTCCGCGGCATGTTCACCACCTCGCTGTGGCCGATCCTGGGGTTCTTCTTCCTGCCGACGACGCTGCTGTGGTACACCGCCGTGCAGCACTGGTTCGATGGCCAATGGACCTTCGTCCCGATCGTCGGCATCGTCATCGCGCTGTCGATCGACCTGTCGCCGGCGAGCGGGAGGCGACGCGGTCGCGGTCACGGCCCGCACCACGACTGATCGCCGCACGTCGCCGATGTGCTAGGCTGCCGCCGACACCACCTTTTCGCGCTCGACGTCCGTACACGAGGAGGCAAGCATGGTCCCGATCGCGTCCCTCTGGCTTCCGATCGTCGTGGCTGCCGTGTTCGTGTTCATCGCCAGCACGCTCCTCCATACCGTCCTGCCGGTACACAAGTCCGACTACCGGAAGCTGCCGTCGGAAGACAGGGTGATGGACGCGCTGCGTCCGTTCAAGATTCCGCCGGGCGACTACCTGGTGCCGTGCGCAAGCTCGATGAAGGAGGTCAACGCCCCCGCGATGAAGGAGAAGATGGCCAGGGGCCCGGTGGCGGTGATGACGGTCATGCCAAGCGGGAGCCGGTCGATGGCCGGGCCGCTGGCGATGTGGTTCGTGTACTGCCTGGTGGTCGGGACGTTCGCGGCATACATCGCCGGGCGCGCGCTGGGGCCGGAGGCCCACTACCTGGCCGCGTTCCGGTTCGCCGGCGCAACGGCATTCATCGGCTATTCGCTGGCCTTGTGGCAGAACACGATCTGGTTCAGCCGCGACTGGAAGACGACGCTGAAAGCGAACGTCGACGGGCTCATCTACGGGCTGCTCACCGGCGGGACGTTCGGGTGGTTGTGGCCGAGATAGGTCAGGCAGACAGGAACGCGATGGTGGTCGGGCAGCCGACCTTCACGACGTCGGGCGTGCGGAGAATGCGCGCCGCACCTTCGTCCACCGTCCAGCTCACGATGCTGTCGCCGTTCTGGTTGGCCGCGTAGAGGCGGCGGCCCGACGGCGACAGGCAGATGAACCGGGGCGTCAAGCCGCCCGTCGGCTCCCAGCCGATGGGCGACAGCACTCCGCTGTCCTTGTTCACGGCAAACACGCCAACACTGTCGTGCCCGCGGTTCGAGGCGAACACGAGCCGGCCGCCCCTGGAGACCACGACCTCGGCGCCAGTGTTGTCGCCGGTGTACGACGGGGGCACCGACGGCACGATCTGGATTGGCTCGATCGCGCCGTCCTCGGCCCACGTATATGTCGTGACGGTCGAGTCCATCTCGTTCACCACGTAAGCGCGCCGCAGGCTGGGATGGAATTCCACGTGGCGCGGCCCCGCGCCGGATCGCGCCCGGCCAAACGGCCGCGCCGCGGGCAGCAACCTGCCGGAGGCCGCATCGAACCGGAACACGAACACCCGGTCGAGTCCCTTGTCGGGGACGATGACGAACCTGCCGGAGGGGTCGAACGGGCAGTGATGGGGGTGCGGCATCGACTGCTCTGTCCGGTGCGGCCCGAGCGGGCCGGTCATGGCAACGAGATCGGTCCGGGTCCCGAGCCCGCCGTCGGCGCGGATTGGAAGGACGGCTGCGCTGCCGCCCGTGTAATTGACGGTGATGAGCCATCGCCCGGTGGGATCGACCGACAGGTGCGCGGGGTTCACGCCCCCCGTCGACTCCGCGTTGATCAGCGACGGGACCCCGCTGGCCGGGTCAATCCGGAAGGCGCTGACGGTCTCCACACGCTGGTTCACCGCGTAAAGGCGGCGCTGCGTGCGGTCCAGGACGAGGAATCCCGGGTTGACGACGTCCGGGACGACGTGGGTCAGGCTCCAACGTTCGGCAGCGTCGATCGCGAAGACGCTGATGCCGTCGCCGTGCTCGTTCCGCGACTTGTCGTTGAACCCGCCGACGTAGGCGAAGCGCGGAATGGGCGCCGCTGCCTGCGCGCCGGCAAACCCTCCCCGCGCCCCCGCCAGCATCGCCACGCCGATGCCGCCCAGCCCTTGCAGCAATTCGCGCCGTGATGGATTGGACATCCGCGCCTCCACGGGAATTGTAGTAGATTGAGCCGGTCGGAACGGGGGCGACGATGAAGAGAGCACTCCTGCTCGCCGTATTGCTCGCGGCGGGCGCCGCGCTCGGTGCGCAGCCCAGGCAGGTGCCGGTGCCGCCTGTCGCGACCGGGTTCCCGTCCATGCTCGGCGTGGACGCCCTTCCCGCCCTGGAGTCGCTGCCAGAGGTTCTGCGGATGGCGGACGGCCGCCTCGTCGCCACCGCCCAGGCGTGGAAGGCCAGGCGCGACGAGATGAAGCAGGTCCTGTCCTATTACGCCGTGGGCCGCATGCCGCCCGCGCCGGGCAATGTCGCCGCAACGGTCATCAAGAGCGCGATGCTCGCGGACGGGAAGGTCTCCTACCAGCTCGTGCACCTCGCATTCGGGCCGGACCGGGGCCTCGGCTTCGACGTCGCACTGTTCGTCCCGACCGCCGGGAAGCCGCCCTTCCCCACCGTGATCTTCCCGTCATTCGGCCCGACTCCAGGCGCAACGCCGTTGCCGACCATGGTGCGGCTTCCCGAGCAGGGGAAGGGGCTCGATGCCCTCACGCTGCCGCTCGGCGATCCCGCGCCGCGTCTGGCGGCGCTCGCGAAGCCGACCGGGGTCCCGCAGCCGCCGCCCGTCGTGGTGGAAACGTCGGCGGAATCCCGAGCAGGCAGCGGCTGCGCACGCGGAACTGCTCAGCCGCGGCTACTCGCTCGCCACGTATCACTACCAGGACGCGGGTGAGGACACGATCCGGCGCGAGGAGGACGGGAGCTGGAGCTTCCGCCGCACCCGCTTCTTCCCGGCGTATCCGGGCTATGACTGGGGGCTGCTCGGGGCGTGGGCGTGGAGCATCTCGCGCGTGGCCGACTACCTCGAAGGCCAGCCGTTCGCCGACCGCGGCAGGCTGATCGCGATCGGTCACTCGCGCATCGGCAAGGCCGTGCTGATTGCCGGCGCCTTCGACGACCGGCTGGCGATCTCGGCGCCGGCCGGCAGCGGCGCAGGCGGCACCGGCGCCTACCGTTTCAATGGCGCGGCGTATCAGCGCGAGGGTCTGGACGACATGATGCGCAAGTACCCGAACTGGTTCTCACCGCACCTGCACCAGTTCGCGGGCCGCGTCCTCCGCCTGCCCTTCGATCAGCACTGGTTCATGGCGCTGACCGCGCCGCGGGGCCTCCTCTCGCTCGAGGGCACCGACGACCGGAACTGCTCGCCCGGGGCCGTGAAGGCCGCGAGCGACGGCGCGATGCCGGTGTACGAGCTGCTGCGGGCGGCCGGCGCGATCGGCGTGCACTACGCGCCGCACGGCCACGCGCTGACGAAGGAGGACTGGGCGGCCCTGCTCGACTTCGCCGACGCGCAAGTCCGCGGTCTCAAGACCCCTCGTCGGTTCGACAGCTTCCCGAAGCGCTGAAGCCGCCGTGCCCCCGCCGAGGGGCTGAAGCCCCTCGGCAACACCTCACTACACAACATGGTCGGAGGAGCCGACAGGTCGCGCGTCGATGTAGCACGGGGCTTCAGCCCCGTGCCCCGGCCGAGGGGCTGAAGCCCCTCGGCTACACCCGTGCGCCGTGGCCCGGCCGCGATTCACTGCCCCGGGAAGATCAGCGGCAGCCCGTTCTTCGGGTTGCCAATGATGATCACCTTCGAGTTCTGGCTCTTCGCCACCTCGATCGTCGCCTCGATCCCCTTCCACTCGAGCAGCGCGGTGCTGATCCCCTGGCTGACGGTGCGCTGGAAGTCGGAGATGCCCTGCGCTTCGATCCGCTTGCGCTCCGCTTCCTGCCGTTCCTTCTGCAGGACGAAATTCATCCGCTGCGCGTCCTGCTCGGCCTGCTGCTTCGCCTCGATCGCCGTCTTCAGCGTCGCCGGCAGCTTCACGTCCCGAAGCAGGACGTTCTCGATCACGATCCCGTGCGGCTCGAGCGCCTTCCGCAGCCCGGACAGCATCTGCTGCGAGACGCTCTCGCGGCCGTCGCTGTAAAGCGCGCTGGCCGTGTGCGCGGCGGTCACGTCGCGCATCACCGAGCGGAAGTTGGGGGTCACGATCACGTCCTGGTAGTCGGGCCCCACCTTCTGGAACACCTCGTTCGCGCGCCGGGCGTCGAGGCGGAACAGCAGCGAGGCCTCGAGGTGGACGAGCAGCCCCTCGCTCGAGGGCACCTCGGCGATTTCCTTCGCCTGCTGCGTCCGGACCGAGAGCTTCGCCACCCGCTTCAGCGGGTTGATCAGGTGGATCCCCTCGTCGAGCCGCTCGCCCGTGACGCGGCCGAAGAGCGTCATCACGCCCACGTGGCCGGTTTCGACCGCAGTCACCGAGCAGGAACCGAGCACGACGACCAGCAGCAGGACGAACGCGGTGAGCGCGCCGCGCGAAATCGACCGCCTGGATGGAACCTGGATGTCGTAAACCACGTGCAGCCTCCTTGTCTCACTCCCCGGGCACCGGGTCGTAGCGCGTCAAGGGTAATCCAGCCCGGTCGCGCGGTATACTCCCCCTTTCCCCCGGCCTTCCGCGAGGAGCAAAACATGTCGATCCGCCGTGCCGCTCTTGCCGTCCTGCTCGTGTCCGTCGCCCTGCTGGCTCCCCTGCCGGCCAAGCAGCCCGCCCCCGTCAGCCCGTCGCTGTTCGCGGGGCTGCAGTGGCGCGGCATCGGGCCGCACCGCGCGAGCCGCACGGTCGCCGCCGCGGGGCACCGGAGCCAGCCGCACACCTTTTACATGGGCGCCGTCAACGGCGGCATCTGGAAGACGACCGACGCCGGGCGAACCTGGGTCCCGGTCTTCGACGATCAGCCGACCGGCTCCATCGGCGCCCTGGCGGTGGCTCCCTCCGACGCGAACGTGGTCTACGCCGGCACCGGCGAAGGGCTGCATCGGCCCGACCTCTCGACGGGCAACGGCGTTTACAGGTCGGCGGACGCGGGCAAGAGCTGGACGCACATCGGCCTGCGCGATGCGCAGCAGATCCCGCGCATCGACGTCGACCCGAAGAACGCGGACCGTGTCTTCGTGGCGGCGCTCGGCCACCCCTACGGCCCGAACGAGGAACGCGGCATCTTCCGATCGACCGATGGCGGGCGCACGTTCCAGAAGGTGCTCTACAAGGATGAGAACACCGGCGGGAACGACGTGGACATCGATCCGGCGAACCCCGATGTCGTCTACGCCACGCTGTGGGAAGAGCGCCAGGGCCCGTGGGAGAACGCGGTGTGGGCCGGCACCGGCGGCGGCATCTTCAAGTCCGCCGACGGAGGCACCACGTGGAAGCCGCTCACCAAGGGGCTGCCGGCCGTGGTGCAGGCGAACCTCGCCGTCTGCTTCTCGAATCCGCAGAGGCTCTACGCCACCGTGGCATACCTCGATGCCCCCGGCACCGGCGCCAACCGCGGCGCGACCGGGATCTTCCGGAGCGACGATGCGGGCGAGACCTGGACGCGCGTCACGACCGACACGCGGCCATCCGGGAGGATTGGCGGCGGCGACCTGCCGATGCCGCTGCCCGATCCCAAGAACCCCGACCGCATCGTGATGGCGAGCACGGTGTCCTGGGTCTCGAACGACGGCGGCAAGACGTGGGAGCCGTTCAAGGGCGCGCCCGGCGGTGAAGACTATCAGAACGGCTGGATCAATCCCGACAACCCCGACATCATGCTGTTCACGGTGGACCAGGGCGCCGTGGTGACGCTGAACGGCGGCAAGTCGTGGAGTTCCTGGTACAACCAGCCGACGGCAGCGCTCTACCACGTGGCCGCCGACAACGCCTTCCCCTACCGCGTCTGCAGCGGCCAGCAGGAGAGCGGGTCGGTCTGCATCTCGAGCCGCGGCAACTACGGCGCGATCTCCGATCGCGACTGGCTGCCCGTCGGTGTGGACGAGTACGGCTTCGTCGCGCCCGACCCGCTGGACCCGGACATCGTGTACGGCGGACGGAGCGTGACGCGCTTCGACCGCCGCACCGGCCAGACGTCCACGGTCGGGCCGATGGCGGGCCGCGCGCCTCAGGGCACCTTCCGCACCGTCCGCACCATGCCCGTGGTGTTCTCGCAGGTGGACAAGCGCACGCTGTTCTTCGCCAACAACCACCTCTGGAAGACGCTCGACGGCGGCGCGCATTGGAAGCAGGTGAGTCCCGACCTCACGCGCACCGCCTGGGAAGCGCCCAGGAGCATCGGCAAGTACCTGGGCGACCCGGCGGCCAAGCCGCAGCAGCGCGGGGTGATCTACACCGTCGCGCCGTCCTACCAGGACATGCTGCACGTCTGGGTCGGCACCGACGACGGGTTGATCCAGCTGACGTCCGACGCGGGCGCGACGTGGAAAGACGTGACGCCGCCGGGGCTGGCCCCATGGGCGAAGGTGTCGATCATCGACGCCGGCCGCTTCGACCCGCTGACCGCCTACGCGGCGATCAACACCATCCGCCTGGACGACATGCGGCCGCACATCTACAGGACCCACGACGGCGGCAAGTCGTGGACCGAGATTGTCGCCGGGATTCCCGACGGAGAAACGGTGAACGTCGTCCGCGAAGATCCGAAGCGGAAGGGCCTGCTGTTCGCCGGCACCGAGCGCGCAGTCTACGTGTCGTTCGACGATGGGGCGCGCTGGCAGTCGCTGCGGCTGAATATGCCCGCCACCTCGGTGCGCGACCTGATTGTGAAGGACGACGACCTGGTGGCGGCCACGCACGGCCGGGGCTTCCAGGTGCTCGACGACATCACGCCGCTGCGGCAGATTGAAGCCGGCTCCGCGGAGCAGCCGGCGATCCTCTTCAAACCGACCACCGCGTGGCGGGTGCGATGGAACGTGAGCACCGACATGCCGTGGCCGATCGAGGAACCGACCGGCCCGAACCCGCCCGAGGGCGCGATCATCAACTACTACCTGAAGTCGGCCGCGAGCGGACCGGTCACGCTCGAGATCCTGCAGGCCGACGGCCGGCTGGTCAGGCGCTACGCGAGCGACGACCCGGCCGCGCCGATTCCCGAACCGGCGAACGCGCCGGTGCCCACCTACTGGTACCGTGCGCCGCAGAAGCTCGCAACCTCGGCGGGGATGCACCGATTCCAGTGGGACGTGCACTACCAGCCGCTGCCGGCCGGCGGGGGCGGGGAGGTCGCGGCGGCCTGCCGATCAACGCGATTCCCTACAACACGGCGCCTGCCCCGGGCACCCCGTGGGTGGCGCCGGGCCGCTACACGGTGAGGCTGACGGTGGACGGCAAGAGCTACACGCAACCGATCGTGGTGAAGCAGGACCCGCGGGTCAAGACGCCCGCCCTCGTCATGAACCAGGTCTACACGTTGACGACGGGGATGTATTTCGGCGCGGTCGAGGCGCAGCAGGCGGCGGCCGCCCTGGGGCGGGCACGCGCCGAGGCGGCGGCGCTCGCGCAGAAGGCGCAGGGGCCGGCGGCGGCGGCGCTGGCCGCGTTCGAGAAGAAGGCGGCGGCCCTGGAAGGCCAGCGTCCGGCGGCGGGCGGCGGACAGCGCGGCGGCGGGGGGGACAGCGCGGCGGCCCGGGGGTGGCCGCGCCGACCGACACGCTCTGGGCGGCAGCGTCGCTCCTCGCCGGCCAGATGAACGCGATGCAGGCGGCCGACGTCGCGCCGCCGGCGAACACGGTGGCGGCGGCGACGGACGCCCAGGCGGCGGCCGCCAAGGTGATGGCGCGGTGGAATGCGCTGAAGTCGGTGGACCTGCCCGCCCTGAACGGCACCCTCAAAGCCGCAGGACTCGAGGCATTGTCAGTGGCCAAGTAGCCGAGGGGCTTCAGCCCCTCGGCCCTGGAACGGGGCCAGTCTTACACGCGAGCACTGGGCACGGGGCTAAAGCCCCGTGCTACACGGTGCACGGTGCACAGATTCCGCAGCAACAGGAGACGCGAGTGAAGCGCACATCCATCGTCCTCCTCATCCTTTCGTTCTCGTTGTCCGCGGCGCTGATGGCGCAGAAACCTGCGGCCACGCCACCGCCATCCCAGCAGAAGCCGCAGCCGGCAACGGCCGGGGCGGCCCAGAAGCCCGAGGCGGCGAAGGCCGCGGCTGCCGCGAAGGGCGACGCCGCCAAGCCGGATGCGCCCAAGGCCGACGCCGCGAAGGGCGGCGTCTCCGAGTCCACGTTCTCCGGCCTCGCGTTCCGCAACATCGGTCCCGCCATCATGTCGGGACGCATCAGCGACATCGTCATCCACCCGCAGCGCCGCGACACGTGGTACGTCGCGGTCGGCTCGGGCAGCGTCTGGAAGACGGAGAACGGTGGCGTGACGTGGACGCCGATTTTCGACAGCCAGGCGTCCTATTCGATTGGCTGCATCACGCTCGACCCGTCGAACCCGGAGACGGTGTGGGTGGGCACCGGCGAGAACGTGAGCGGCCGCCACGTGGGGATTGGCGACGGCGTCTACAAGAGCCAGAACGGCGGCAAGACGTGGACGAACACGGGCCTCAAGACGTCCGACCACGTCGCGCGGATTCTCGTCGATCCGCGCGATTCCAACGTGGTCTACGCCGCCGCCGAAGGCCCGCTGTGGTCCCCCGGCGGCGACCGCGGCCTCTACAAGACGACGGACGGCGGCGCCACCTGGACGCTGTCGCTCGAGATCAACAAGGACACCGGGGTCACGAGCGCGGAGATGGACCCGTCGAACCCGGACATCCTCTACGCGGCGGCCTACCAGCGGCGGCGCTCGGTGGCGGCGTTCATGGGCGGCGGCCCCGATTCGGGGATTTACAAGAGCACCGACGCCGGCAAGACCTGGCGGAAGCTGACCGTCGGGCTGCCCGAGGGCGACAAGGGGAAGATTGGCCTCGCCGTCTCCCCCATCGACCCTCGGGTCGTGTATGCGACCGTCGAGGCGTCGCCCGAGGAGCGCGGCTTCTACCGCTCCACCAACCGGGGCGAGAGCTGGGAGAAGCGGAACTCCTACATCAGCGGCGGCACCGGCCCACACTACTACCAGGAGATCTTCGCCGACCCGAACCGCTTCGACCGCATCTACCAGATGGATCCCGGCCTGCGCGCGACCGACGATGGCGGCCTGACGTGGCGGCGGGTGAACGAAAAGAGCAAGCACGGTGACAACCACGCGATGGCGTTCATCAAGGGCGAGCCCGACTACATCCTGAACGGCAGCGACGGCGGCGTGTACGAGAGCCGTGACGGCGCGAAGACCTGGCGCTTCTTCGACAACCTCCCGGTCACCCAGTTCTACAAGATCGCGCTCGACAACGACACGCCGTTCTACAACGTGCACGGCGGCACGCAGGACAACGGCAGCCAGTGGGGGCCCTCGCGCACGCTCAACGCGCACGGCATCGGCAACGCCGACTGGGTGATCACGTACGGCGCCGACGGCTACAACACCGCGATCGATCCGCAAGACCCGAACACGATTTACGTGGAGTGGCAGGAAGGGAACCTGCTGCGCTACGACCGCAAGAGCCGCGAGACGGTCTACATCAGCCCGAAACCGGGGCCCGACGAGCCGCCGCTGCGCTTCAACTGGGACTCCCCGGTCATCGTCAGCCCGCATTCCCACACGCGCATCTACTACGCCGGCCAGTACCTCTGGCGCAGCGACAACCGGGGGGACTCCTGGACGAAGGTGAGCCCCGACCTGACGAAGAACGTCTTCCGCCTCGAGCAGCCGATCATGGGCCGCACCTGGAGCGCCGACGCGCTGTGGCATCACGGCGCCATGTCGATGTTCTCGACGATCACGATGGTGAGCGAGTCGCCGCAGGTGGAGGGGCTCATCTACGTCGGAACCGACGACGGGCTGATCCAGGTGACGGAGGACGGCGGAAAGACCTGGCGCAAGGTCGAGAAGCTGCCCGGCGTCCCCGACAACTTCTTCGTCAACGACATCAAGGCGTCGCGCCTCGAGAAGGACGTCGTGTTTGCCGCGGTTGACGCGCACAAGATTGGCGACTACAAGCCCTACCTGCTCAGGAGCGACGACCGCGGCCGCACGTGGACGTCGATAGCCGGCGACCTCCCGCAGCGGGGCTGGGTGTGGTCGATCGCCCAGGACCACGTGAAGAAGGACCTGCTGTTCATCGGCGCCGAGTACGGGATCTACACCACGCTCGACGCGGGCAAGCACTGGGTGAAACTGGCGGGCGGCCTGCCGACCATCGCGTTCCGCGACATCAAGATCCAGGAGCGGGAGAGCGACCTCGTGGGCGGCTCGTTCGGGCGCAGCATCTACATCCTCGACGACTACTCGCCGCTGCGGCTGGCCGATGAGGCGGCGCTCCAGAAGAGCGCGCTGCTGTTCCCGGTGAAGAAGGCGCTGTCCTACATCCCGCAGACGCCGATCGGGTCGAGCGGCAAGGGGATGTTCGGCGACGGCTACTTCATCTCGCCGAACCCGCCGTTCGGCGCGGTCTTCACCTACTACCTGAAGGACGGGCTGAAGAGCGGCGCGCAGGCCCGGCGCGACGCCGAGAAGACGCAACTGAAGGAAGGGAAGCCGGTGACCTTCCCCGGCTGGGAGAAGCTGCGCAGCGAGAGCCTCGAGGACACGCCGGCGATCCTGCTGACCATCACGGACCAGGCCGGCCAGGTGGTGCGGCAGGTGACCGGGCCGGTCACCGCCGGCATTCACCGCGTCGCCTGGGACCTGCGCTACGCCCCGGTCGACCCGACGCAGCTCGAATCGGGGTTCCGCGAGGAATGGGAGGGCGAGTCCCAGGGTCCGCTCGTCGTGCCGGGCCAGTTCACCGTGACGCTGGCCAGCCGGGTGAACGGGGTCATCACGCCGATGGCGCCGCCGCAGTCGTTCGCGGTGGAGTCGCTCGGCCTCGCGTCGATGCCCGAGAAGGACCGCGCGGGACTGCTCGCCTTCCAGCAGAAGGCGGGCGAGCTGCAGCGCGCGATGATGGGCGCCGCGGCCGCGGCGAACGAATCGCTGCGCAGCATCCAGTTCATGAAGAAGGCGCTGGTCGACACCCCGCGCGCCGATCCCAGGCTGAGCGAGCAGCTGAGGGCGGTCGAGAAGCGAATCCGCCTCGCGCTCGCCACCTTGCAGGGCGACCCCGTGGTTCGCGAGAGGTCCGAGGCGAGCCCGCCGTCGCTCATGGATCGCCTGAACGCGCAGGTCGGCTCCACCAGTCCCATCACCGCGACCGTGAAGCGCGACTACGAGATCGCGGCCGAGGGCTTCGCGAAGCTGCTGCCCGAGATGAAGCAGATCATCGAGGTGGACCTGCGCAAGCTGGGCGAGCAGCTCGAAGCGGCCGGGGCTCCCTGGACGCCCGGCCGGGGCCTGCCGGACTGGAAGAAGTGGACAGGCCTCTGGCCTGTCATCCCTTTGTGTAGCCGGGGCTGAGCCCGTGGCGCCGGCCTCGGCCCGGCGCTCAGGCCGCAGCGGCCGAGGCGCAGCAGTCGGACGACCGGCCGGCCGGCCTCGCGCGATCGTCGCGAGGTCGATGTCGAACGCCGCGCCCCAGTCGTTCTCCATCTCGGGGTCGACGAGCATCTGGGACACGCGCCATGAGGCAGGCGGCCCGCCTTCGCCCTCGGGCTTCGGCGGGTCCGCCGTAGCCTCGGCGGAGGCGGAGACGCCCGCCCCACCGACGTCGACGTGGGTGTGCCGCAGGTTGCGGGCCTCGGGGTCGAGGCGCAGCGCCTGGTGCCCCGCGACGTACTGGCCGAACAGGTCCTGCAGCCGATCGGTCCCCCACGGCGCGCCGTCCCCGTCCTCCTGCCAGTCGAGGACGGCCAGGGCGGCACGCTGATCGCCCGTTGACCACGCCCGCAGGAAGGTGAAGATTCGCGTCCGCACCGACGCGGTGAACTTCCTGACGTCGCGTGTCACGTCGGCTGTCGTCCTGCGGAGCGCCGGGCGGCCGCTGGTCCGCCCCGCGCACGACCGGGGCGAGGGGCTGGTAGGCGGGGTCCTTCATCCGCTCCCACTCGTCAGCCAGGCTCGAATCCACGCCCCGCAGCATCGTCCGCAGGTAGTCCTCCATCTCGAACAGCTCGTCGGTCTTCGCCTGGTCGGGAACCGTCTGGCTCAGGACCTTGTAGACGCTGTTGAGGTGCCGGAGCAGGAGGCCCTCGACCCGCTGCAGTTCGTAGTCGAGCACGTACTCGGCGAACGACCGGAACTGCTCGAACATCTCGCGCGCGATCGATTTCGGCCGGATGTTCTCGCCGGCCACCCAGGGGTGGCGGTCGGCGAAGGCATTGAAGGTCGTGTAGACGAACTCCTGGAGCGGCTTCGGATACTCGAGTTTCTCCAGTTCCTCCATCCGCTGGTCGTACTCCATCCCCTCGGCCTTCATCTCGGCCATCCGCCGGTCCTTGATCCGATCCAGCTGACGGCGAAGGACGATCTCGGGATTCTCGAGGATTGATTCGGCCAACGTGACCACGTCGAGCGCGTAGGACGGCGAATCGCGGTCGAGGAGGGGGATGGTCTCCAGGAGGTACAGCGAAAGCGCCTGGTCCATTGAAAAGTCGTCCTGCAGGTCCACGTTCACCTGCAGGTAGCGGCCGTCCTCGCCGGGCGGGACCAGCTCGATGATCTGGCGCGACAGCAGCGAGCGGAACAGCTGCCACGCGCGCTTCCGGTGGGTCGCCTTGTCCGCCTCCGTCTCGTGGCTGTCGCGAATCAGCCGCTGCATCGCCCCGCACGCGTCCCCGCGGCGGCTCAGCACGTTGAGCAGCATGGCGTGCGTGACCTGGAACCGCGAGACGAGGCGCTCGGGCGGCGCGCCGATCAGGCGCTTGAAGGTGTTGAGGTCCCAGGCGACGAAGTTGTGCTCGGGCGGCCGCCTGCGTGTCACCTTCTTGCCGTCCTTCGCCGCCTTCTCGCTCAGCTTGATGTTCTCGATCACGTGCTCGGGCGCCTGGACCACCACGTCCCCGCGCACGTCGAACCCCTTCCGCCCGGCGCGGCCCGAGATCTGGTGAAAGTCGCGGGCGCTCAGGAGGGCGGTCTTCCGCCCGTCGAACTTGCACAGCCGGGTGAACAGCACGGTCCTGATCGGCACGTTGATCCCGACGCCGAGCGTGTCCGTCCCGCAGATGATCTTCAGCAGGCCGCGCTGGGCGAGCTGCTCGACGAGCACGCGGTACTTGGGAAGGAGGCCGGCGTGGTGGAGGCCGATGCCGTGCTTCAGCCACTTGCGGATGTCGGGGCCGTACGGGCTGCCGAAATCGAAGTCGGCCACGAGCCCGGCAAGCGCCGCCTTCTCTTCCTTGCTGCAGATCTTCAGGCTGGTGAAGTCCTGCGCGCTCGATGCCGCCTCGGCCTGGGTGAAGTGCACCACGTAGACCGGCGCCTTCGATTCCGCGACCAGCTTCTCGAGGGTGTGCGCGAGCGGGATCTCCGAGTAGGCGAAGTCGAGCGGCACCGGCCGGTCGGACGACCGAATCGACACGCTTGGCCTGCCATTGAGCTTCGTCAACACCTCCTCGAAGAAGGCGGTGTCGCCGAGCGTGGCCGACATGAGCAGGAATCGCGTGTATTCGAGAGTCAGGAGCGGCACTTGCCACGCGACGCCGCGATCACGATCCGCGTACCAGTGGAACTCGTCGAGGACCGCGTGGTCCACGGGCGCCCCGCCGCCCTCCCGGAGCCCGATGTTCGCCAGGATCTCCGCGGTGCAGCACAGGATGGGCGCGTCCCGGTTGACCGACGCGTCGCCGGTCGCCAGCCCCACCAGTTCGGGGCCGAACTCGCGGCAGAGCGTCATCCACTTCTCGTTGACGAGCGCCTTGATCGGACACGTGTAGACGGCGCGGGTGCCCCGCGCGATCGATGCGAACAGCATCGCCGAGGCGACGAGCGACTTGCCCGAACCGGTCGGGGTGTTGAGGACGACGTTCTTTCCCTCGAACAGTTCGAGAACCGCTTCCTCCTGGGCGGCGTACAGGGAGAGGCCCTTGTCGGCCACGTAGTCGAGGAACCGGCCGAGGAGCACGTCGCTCGACGGGTCGGTTTCCTCGGGCAGGTAGTCGCGGAGCAGCGCGGTCATCGGGGAAGTGTACCCTTAGGGGTCGGGCCTATTAGCGTCAATCACGATTCTGTGTTACACATTCGTCAGCCCGGCTTATAGACCCGACCCCCTGACACTACAAGGAGAACGGCATGCGTCGCACGAGCGTCCTGTCAGTCGTGTGTGCCCTCGCTCTCGCCGCCGGAACGGCCGTCGCCCAGCCGCCGCGAGGCGACCAGCGCCAGACGACCCAGCCAGATATCCAGCAGGCGCAGCAGCGCCAGAACCAGCCGGCCCCGGGCGAGCCGGGCGCGCAGCCCGGCGTCGGCCGTTACGAAGTCGCCCCGGTGACCGCGCCCCCGCCCGCGCAGACATCGCACCTCGCGCGGATCGACGGCAAGGAGATCAAGTACACGGCGACGGCGGGCACGCTGCCGATCCGGCTGGACGACGGGAAGGTGGCCGCGCAGATGTTCTTCGTCGCCTACACGAAGGACGGCGAGGACAGGAAGACCCGCCCGGTGTCGTTCCTCTACAACGGTGGCCCCGGCTCGGCCAGCGTCTGGCTCCACATGGGCTCGTTCGGGCCGAAACGGGCGCAGATGGCCGACGAGGGATTCCAGCCGGCCCCGCCGTACCAGCTGGTCGAGAACGACAACTCGCTGCTCGACGTCAGCGACCTCGTGTTCGTCGACGCGATCGACACCGGGTTCAGCCGGGTCGTGGCGGGCATCAACAACGCGCAGTTTCACGACCAGGAAGGGGACATCCGGGCATTCGGCGAGTTCATCGCCGCGTACCTGGGCGCCTACGGCCGGTGGCCGTCCCCGAAGTTCCTGATCGGCGAGAGCTACGGGACGATCCGCTCGGCCGGGCTCTCCCAGGAACTCCAGACGCGCCACGGCATCGAGCTCAACGGCATCGTCCTCCTGTCGTCGCTCCTCACCTACCAGACGCTGTCGCCTGCGCCCGACAACGACGTCGCTTACGCCGTGCAGATCGAGACGTTCGCCGCCACGGCGTGGTACCACAAGCGGCTCCCGGCGGACCTGCAGCAGAAACCGCTCAAGCAGGTCGTGGACGAGTCGCGCACCTTCGCGTTCGGCGAGTACATGCAGGCGCTGACGAAGGGCAACACGCTGACCGATGCCGAGCGCAAGGCGACGGCGGACAAGCTGGCGCGCTTCACGGGCCTCTCGGCCGGCTTCATCCTCAACGCGAACCTGCGCGTCGACTCCGGCCGCTTCCGCAAGGAACTGCTGCGCGACAAGCGCCTCGTGGTCGGGCGGCTCGACGGCCGTTTCACGGCGGTCGACGCGGACGCCGCCGGCGAACGGCAGGAGTTCGACCCGTCGAACACCGCGTTGTCGGGGCCGTACGTCGCGATGTTCCAGGACTACGTGAGAAACACGCTGAAGTGGGAGTCGGACCTCCACTACCCGACTTCAGGGAACGTGCGGCCGTGGGGCTACGTGCAGAACGCTTACATGGACAAGACGGACGCGCTGCGCCAGACGATGGCCAAGAACCCGTTCCTGAAGGTGTTCGTGGTGTGCGGCTACTACGACATGGCCACCTACGTCGGCGGCGCGGAATTCAACTTCACGCACCTGGCGTACGACAAGGCGATCACCGACCGGGTGTCGTTCGGCTACTACGAGGGCGGCCACATGATGTACATCCGGCCGTCCGCGCACAAGGCGCTGAAGCAGGAGACGGCGGCCTTCATCAAGGGGGCGGTGGGGGCTCGATGATCGGCCTGCGGCTTGCGGCCTAGTCCCCCCAGAACCAGTGGATGTAGCCGCAGCGGGTGCAGATGTAGTTGATTGCCGCCGCGTTGGCCCAGTCGAAATTGAAGAACGTGGCCAGCCGCGTGTTGAGCAGCGAGTCCCGCTCGTGAAACGTCGTGTTGCCGCACACGCCGCACGCGAGCGGCTTGCCGCCCACCGAGACCTCGACGCAGCCGTCGGCGACGGCCGTCTCGACGAGGCCCGCCGCCGACGGCTCGGGCGGCGGCGGCGCCTCGGCCCCGTTCCTGCCGCGCTGGCAGTTCCAGCACACGTTGAAATCGTCCTCGACGTCCTCGCCACAGGCTGGGCATTTCCACATTGCGGGCCTCCTGGTCGAATGGCAGGCTCGACGCCTGCGCCACGGGAACACTGGCAGGCTGGAAGCCTGCCCCGGGATTGCAGAGGACAATGCCACATTGCCGTTCCGATCGTCCACCGGTTATTCTGCCGGTGACCTACAATGGCAGCATGCTGCACCTGCTGACCGGGCGCCTCGCGCTTCGGCCGCTGTCCGAGGATGACGACGCCTTCCTCGTCGCACTGCTGAACGACCCGGCGTTCCTCCGCTACATAGGCGACCGCGGCGTCAGGACGGTCGAGGATGCGCGCGTCTACATCAGGAAGGGGCCGGTCGCCAGCTACGATTGGTTCGGGTTCGGCCTGTTGCTGGTCACCCTGCGCGAGGAAGCCACGCCAATCGGGATCTGCGGGCTCCTGAAGCGCGACACGCTCGACGACGTGGATGTCGGCTTCGCTTTCCTTCCCCAATACTGCGGCCGCGGCTACGGATTCGAAGCGGCCGCGGCGGTGCTGGCCGACGGCAAGAGGTCGTTCGGCCTGCGCCGGATCGTCGCCATCACCGACCCCGAGAACGCGGCATCGATCCGGCTGCTCGAGAAGCTGGGATTGGCATTCGAGCGAACGATCCGGATGCCGGGCGAAGACAAGGAACTGAGGCTGCATGCGTGGGACGAGAGGCCGGGAGGCGGAAGCGCCTCGCCGCATGGATCACACGGCTGACCGCAGGATGGGGGTGCTGCTTCCCCTCGTCCTCCTTGCTGCCGCGCTGATGGGGGCCCCGCTGCCGGCGGCTGAAACCGGCTGGACGAGGGTGAACGCGCCGCACTTCGTGGTCTCCGGCGAGGCGGCGGCCGAAGAGGTGCGCGGCACGGCCTTCCTCCTGGAGATGTTCCGCGAGGTCTTCCTCACGGTGCTGCCCGGCGCGCGCGACCGCACCCTGGTCCCGCCCTTCGTCGTCGTCTTCGGCAGCGACAAGGCGTTTACCCCCTACAAGCCGGTGCAGAACGGCAAACCCGCCCCGGTCGGCGGATACGTCGTGCAGGAACCCCTCGCCCCGTGCGTGGTGCTGCGCTCCGACCGGACGCTGGAGTCCACGAGGACCATCTTCCACGAGTACGCCCACGTGCTGTTCGACGCGCCGGAAGCGCCGCTGTGGCTGCGCGAAGGCGTCTCGGACTACTACAGCACGGTGCGCCTGAGGGCGGACCGTCGCCACGTCGTCCTGGGCACGCTGGTGGAGTCGCACGTCTCGCGCCTGTCCCGGGCCTGGGTGCCGACGGCGCAGATCGTGTCGACCGTACGCTCGGCGAACATCTGGGACGGCGAGGCGGGACTGTCCTTTTACGCGCAGTCGTGGGCGCTGGTGCACTACCTGATGCGGGCGACGCCGGCCCGCGGCGCGCAGATCGGGCTGTTCCTCGAACGCCTGCGGCGCGGCGAAAACGAGTCGGCCGCCTTCGAGCAGGCCATCGGCCCGCCCGACCGGGTCGACGCCGAACTGCGGCGCGTACGTCCGGTCGGGAATGGCGCTCCCGGGGGAGATGACGCTGCCCGAACAGGTCGCCCTGAAGTACGTGCGGGAGCGGCCGATGACCGACGCGGAAGTCGAGGCCACGCTGGGCCGCCTGCTCTTCCACCTCGGCCGGGACGACGAGGCGATGGCGAGGCTGAATGCGGCGATCAGCCTGGACCCCGGGTCGGCGGAAGCGCACATGACGATCGGCCTCTCCCACCTCCGGCGCGGCGACGCGACGCAGGCGATCGGACCGTTGCGCCACGCGAACGCCCGCGATCCCGGCAACCGGATGATCGCGTACAACTACGCGCTCGCCACGCTGCAGGCGAACGACGAGGGCGCCGCTGCCCCGCTCGAGGAAGCGTACTCCGCGATGGAGCGCCTGGTCGACCGCGACGGCCCGCCCGAACCGCTGGCGGTGCTCGGCACGATCGCGGGCCGGCTGGGCCGGCTCGAAGAGGCGAGAGGCTTGCTGCGGAGGGCGGCTGACCTGCGGCCGGGCGACTTCCCGACCGAGATCGAACTCGCGAACGTGCTGCTCCGCGTGGGCGAGTTCGAGGGGGCCCGACAGATTCTCCGGCGGCTCGCGTCGCGCGCGGAAGGCGACCAGGTCCAGGCGGTCGCACAGCGCACGCGCTGGCTGGGAATGGCCGAGGCGAGGGCGGCCCTCCGAGAGGAACTGGCGGCGGCCGCCGGCCTCGGGGCGGCAGCTCCCGACCCGGGGCTGCGAGAGAGCGCGACGTTCCCGAGGCCGCCCGAACTGCGGACCGTGCGCGCCGGCGAGCGGCGTGCCGCCGGCCTGCTCGACGCCGTCGACTGCGTCGCTGCCGGCATCGTGGCCCGCGTGACCACGAAGAGCGGGGCCCTCTCGCTGTCCGCCGGGGGATTCCGGGAGGTGGACATCCGCTCGAACCGCGGCGACGTGGGTGGCGTCATCACGTGCGGCCCACGCCAGTCGCGCGAAGCCGTCTACGTCACGTGGAGCGCGGGCCTGCGGCTCGAGGCCATCGAGTTCCTTCCGCTCGACTATCAGCCGGACCTGCGCCTGAGCCAGCGGCGGATGAACGTCGCCGCGACGACGGCGAGCGTGACCGGCCAGTACATCATGGCCAGCACCGCGGTCGCCATCGACACGCCGGCATTGCCCTGGGCGATCAGCCGGAGGGCGAACGAGGGCAGCGGGTTGTCGTTGACCAGGTAGGTCCAGGTGGCGGTCGGCCGCCGAAGCCCTTCGCGATCGAGGTCAATCCGCCCTTCCACCGAGCGGAGTCGCAGGAACGTCTCGACCAGCTCTTCCCGCCACCCTTCCACCATGGCCGCGTAGGCATCGATAATCTGCCGTTGGAACTCGGTGATCGGCTGACGGCCCGCGTACCGCTGCAGGTGGATTCCTTCGCGAATGTCGTCGATGAGCGCCAGGTGTTCGCTCCAGCGCCGGTCGAGCAGCACCAGCGCCAGCTGCCGTTCCGCCAGCTGCAGTTCCTGCGGGCCGACCTCGCCCGTCAGCCTCGCGTGGTGTTCGGGCGCTTCCTCTTCCGCGATCGATACCCCGTCACCACCGGCGATGAACGCGTCCCGCTGGCGCGTCATCATCTGCCGCTGCTCCTCCACCATCGCGGAGTAGCGCCAGCAGCGTCTTCCGGATCTCGAAATTCTGCCCTTCGATCACCCGCTGCGCGCGGGCGATGGCGTCACGCACCACCGGGTCTTCGACCGGGCCCGGTTGCGGCGCCGGAACGTGCCCTCGCGGGATCAAGTCGAGCACGCCGTAGCGCCGGATCAAGTCGTCCTCGAGGCTGACGAAGAAGCGCGAAGACCCGGGATCACCCTGCCGCCCGGCGCGCCCGCGCAGCTGGTCGTCGACGCGGCGGCTCTCGTGACGGTTCGTGCCGATTACGTACAAGCCGCCGAGCGCGGCCACGGCTTCCCTGGCCCCAGGGTCGCCGGCCCCGAGGACGATGTCGGTGCCGCGACCCGCCATGTTGGTGGAAATCGTGACGGCACCGGGCATCCCGGCCCGCGACACAATCAGCGCCTCGCGCGCATCGTGCCTCGCGTTCAGCACCCGGCACTTGACGTGCCGCCGGCGCAGCAGCCCGGCGAGCTCCTCGGACTCCGCGACGCTCGACGTCCCGACGAGGATGGGACGGCCCGTCCGGTGCACCCGTTCAATCTCCTCGACCAGCGCCGTCACCTTCGCCGCCCTGTGCGTGAACACCAGGTCGTCCTCGTCGACACGGATGCAGGGGCGATGCGGCGGGAACACCACCGTCTCCAGGCCGTAGAACTCGGACAGCTCGATGGCCGACGGTTCGGCGGTGGCGGTCATCGCCGCGATCCTGGGCCAGAGCCTGACGAAGTGCTGGATGGGAATCGAGCCGAGGACCTTCCCCTCGGGCTGGACCTCCAGGCCTTCCTTCGCCTCGATCGCCGGCTGGATGCCGTGGGGCCAGCGCCGGTTGTCGGCGACGCGGCCGGTGAACTCGTCCACCAGCTCGATGCGGCCGCGCCTCACGATGTAGTCGCGGTCGCGGTGGAGGAGGATCAGGGCGTGGAGAGCGACGTGGATGCCGGACAGGAGCGTGCGCTGCGCGGGGAGGTGAAGGGGCCGGCACCCGAGCAGGGCCTCGAGGTGGCGGAACCCGGCGTCGGTGATCGAGACGTTCCGTGCGTATTCGTCGCACGCGAAGTCGGTCCCCGGCCGGAGATTCCGCACTGCGGCCGCCACCACTTCGTGGGGCACCGGCGGGGCCGGGGCCTCGCCCGCGATGACCAGCGGCACGCGGGCCTCGTCGATCAGGATGAAGTCGGCCTCGTCGACAATCGCGTACTCGAACGGCCGCTGCACCACTTCGTGCGGCTCGACCATCGTGTGGTCCCGGAGAAAGTCGAAGCCGGCTTCCTTGGCGGTGACGTAGGTCACGTCGGCGGCGTAGGCCGCGCGGCGGACCTCGCGGGGCATCCCCTGGCAGACCGCGGCGGCGGACAGGCCGAGCAGGCGGTACACGGACCCCATCCAGGCCGCGTCGCGGCGGGCGAGGTAGTCGTTCGCGGTGAAGACGTGCACGCCCCGTCCGAGGAGGGCATTCAAGGCCGCCGGGAGGACCGCCACGAGGGTCTTTCCCTCGCCGGTGGCCATCTGGGCGAGGCGGCCATCGTGCATCGCGATCGCCGCCAGCATCTGGACGTCGAAGGGCCGCAGGCCCAGCGCGCGCATGCACGCTTCGCGCGCGAGCGCGAAGAACTCGGGCAGCAGGTTGTCGAGCGAACGGCCGTCGCGCGCCTGGGCGCCGAGGCTGCAGGCGCGGGCGTGGATCTCCGCGTCGGAGAGACCGGCGGCATCGACCGCGTCGATGCGGGTGAGCGTCCGCTGGTAGGGACGGAGGTCGTAGTGGATCGGAAGCCCGCGCATGCGGGTCAGCAGGCGCTCGAGAGCGACGTCGCGGGAAGAGGGGTGGGACATGTTCATGTAGCGACCGGTGGCCGGCAGCCACCGGTCACTACACCCGTCCGTCTAGGCGACCGTGATCGCCTGGTCCAGGTACACGTCCTGGATCAGGTTCAGCAGCTTGGCGCCCTCGGCCATGGGGCGCTGGAACGCCTTCCGGCCGGAGATGAGGCCCATGCCGCCGGCGCGCTTGTTGATCACCGCGGTGATCGCCGCCTCGCCGAAGTCGTTCTTCCCGGACGCCCCGCCCGAGTTGATCAGCCCGGCGCGCCCCATGTAGCAGTTCACGACCTGGTAGCGGGTGAGATCGATCGGGTGGTCGGTCGTCAGCTCGGTGTAGATCCGCTCGTCGAGCTTGCCATAGCTCGAACTGCCGGTGTTCAGCGCCTTGTAGCCGCCGTTGCAGTCCGGCAGCTTCTGCTTGATGATGTCCGCCTGGATGGTCACGCCGAGGTGGTTCGCCTGCCCCGTGAGGTCGGCGCTGGTGTGGTAGTCCTTGTCCTTCTTGAACTGGGGGTTGCGCAGGTAGCACCACAACACCGTGGCCAGGCCCATCTCGTGGGCCAGCGCGAACGCCTGGGCGACCTCGACGATCTGGCGGCCGCTCTCGTCGGATCCGAAGTAGATCGTCGCGCCCACCGCGGCCGCACCCATGTCGGCCGCCTGCTGGACCTCGCCGAACATGATCTGGTCGAACTTGTTCGGGTACGTCAGCAACTCGTTGTGGTTGATCTTCACGATGAACGGGATCTTGTGCGCGTACTTCCGGGCCACCGACCCGAGCACGCCGAAGGTCGACGCGACCGCGTTGCAGCCGCCTTCGACCGCCAGCTTCACGATGTTCTCGGAATCGAAGTAGACCGGGTTCTTCGCGAACGAGGCGCCGCCCGAGTGCTCGATCCCCTGGTCCACCGGGAGAATGGACAGGTAGCCGGTGCCGCGCAGCCGGCCGGTCACGAACAACCGCTCGATGTTGCCGAGCACGCGGTTGTTGCGGTCGGAGTGCGACCAGATCCGGTCGACGAAGTCCGGCCCAGGCAGGTGGAGCAGGTCCTTGGGCACCGTCTTGCACTGGTGCTCGAGGAGGTACTGCGCCTTGTCACCAAGCAGGTCGACAATCTGTGTGTTCATGGTTGCGGTCCTCGCCAAAAGGAACCGGGCCGTTCGAAGGCCCGGTCACCGATCGTCGAGTGTGACGCGCAGGGGGGATCTCCTCAAGCCCCATGTGGCGGGGCCGGGAAGCGGGCGGCGATGGGGCGGATCGGGCCTATTTCCCGATCTGTACCCAGGTGGCCAGGACCCGGCCGGACGACTGAACGTCGCCCTTCACGTGTACGGATGTGCCGTTGGCAATCGTCGAGCACGTCCCCTTTTCGAACGACGTGGCCGCGCTCGTTTCGATGATCCACCCGCCGAGGGTGAACCGGATCGCCGGGCAGCCGTAGCCGGCCTGGAGCAGCGAGACCGACCCGGTGGCGTTGACCGGCACCGTGGGGTTGGTGTTCTGCACGATCACCTGGCTGGCAACCAGCGTCTGTCCGGTCTTCGTGCCCTGGACGTGCACCCGGTCTCCGACCTTCAGGTCCGCGAACGCGATCGGCGAGTCGCCGTGCCGGATGTCGGTGCCGCCCGGGACGCTGACCGTGGTGGCATCGACCAGGAGCGTATTCGCCGCACCGCCGGGATTGATGGCCGCGACGCGTCCTTCGAGCTGAACCTGGCCACCCGGCTGGCTGCCCTTCGACAGCGACGCGCCGGACGGCGACAGCGTCACCGCGACGTCAATCTCGTCCGCATCCTTGATGCCGCTGAGCGTGATGCTCCCTTGCATGCCGTTGCCGCTGAACTTGAGCTGAACCGTTCCCGCGGGAACGCCGGTCAACTTGAAGCGGCCCGCGCCATCGGCGGCCGTGGACAGGGCCGTGCCCTCCACGCTGACGACGACCGTGTAAGTGGTGTCGCTGAGCCCCTGCACCGCGGTCAGCCCGGTGGGCCCGGACGACACGGCGACGGTGCCCGTGACGGTCGCGCCCGTCGCGGGCGCAGGGCCGGGGGCTACGACGGTCGGCGCCGCGGGCGATGCGGCCGGGGCGGACGGCGTGCTGCCGCTGCCGCCGCAGGCCGCAACCGCCAGCGCCAGCGCGGCCGCGGCGACGGCGTGGGACAGGTTCCTGGAAGTCATGATCGATCTCCTCGTTCCGGGGCGGGTTGGATGACAACCTCAGCTCAGGCGCAAGAAGCGTGCCCTGGCGGCACGTAAGAACCTGCCCGCAATACAGCCGAACTCCGGTGACCGGGGCCCGCCGGCACGTTGCCCCACACTACAGAATCGAAAGCCAGTTACACGGTTCGCAGCCGGCGGTCTGCGACGCGAGGGACCGATCTACTTCTTCGCCGCGGCGGCGGCTTCCCGCTTGATCTCCGCCTCGCGCTCCAGGAAAGACTGGCCGTCGGTAATCCAGCGCTCCGCCGGCTCGCCCTTCAAGTAATGCCCGAACCACGCGAGGATTCGCTTCTGGTAGTCGGACTGGTTCCTTTTTTGACGCAGGCCGTGGTCCTCGCCGATGTACGCCAGCATCACCACCTGCTTCTTCGCGCGCCGGGCGACGTTGTACAACTCGATGCCCTGGTGCCACGCGACCGTGCCATCCGAATCGCCCACCTCGAGGAGCAGCGGGACCGTCATGTTGTGCGCGTTGAAGACGGCCGAGCTGTCGATGTACGCCTGCAGGTCCTCGTAGAGCGGAACGACCATCCGCTCCTGCCCGGTCTCGATGTGATCGGTCTCGGCGATCCCCGAGCCCCAGTGGTGATCGCCGTAGTAGCTGACCAGGTCCGTCATGGCCGCGCCCGCCACCGCCGCCGCGAAGACGCCCCGCGTACGGGTCGCGAGGATGCTCGTGTTGTACCCGCCCATGGAGTGTCCGATGACGCCGATGCGCTTCGGGTCCACGACGCCCATCTGGATCACCTTGCTGACTCCCGCGGTAACGCATTCGATGACCGAGGCGCCGGGTTTGCGGGCGGTGAAGACGATGTCGGGCTGGAGGACGAAGTAGCCGTGGCTGGTGAAGACGCTGATGTTGTAGTACTCGCGGTCCGACGGCGCCACGTAGCGGTGGACGTTCTGCGACAGCAGCTCGTAGTTGTAGACGATCATCGGGTACTTCCGACCGGCCTCGTAGCCCGCCGGGTAGTGGAGCGAGGCCTGCAGGCGGCGTCCCCCGGGCGTCTTGTAGTCCAGCAGCTCGCTGCGCCCCCAGGCGTAATCCGCCTGGAACGCGTTGGTCGCCGTCACGGCCTTGGCGTCCGCCAAGCCGGGGCCGCCCGCGAAGAGATCCGGCGAGTCGTCGTAGTCCTGCACGATGTAGCCGTACAAGTCCGCCTGCCTGGCTTTCGCCAGCGAGCCGATGCCCCTGTCGTCCCAGATCAGCCGGGTCACCGTGCCCGACGCCTCACGCCTGGCGTAGCCCGACTTCTTCGTCCATTCACCGAACAGGCTGAAGTACACCGGCTTCGACAGGTCCACCCATTCCTCGTCGGGATCGAGGCGCACGAGCCGGTGCCTGACCTGTTCGACGGCGCCGTTGGTGAGCCGCACGCTCTTCGAGCCGTCGCACGCCACCAGCCACACGTCGTACTTGTCGTTGAGCAGCACCGCCCCATCGTCCCTGGTCCAGCCCGCGACGCCGAACGGGGGCTTCTGGGGGCTGGTCTGATCCGACTCCTTGTCGATGAACGAGGTGGCGACGGCCTGCGAGATGTTCGTAATCGCACGGGTGGCGACGTTGATCGTCCAATACTGATCGCCGTCGATGAACAGGAGGACCTTCCCGGCGGGGCCAGCCTGGACGAAGCGATCGTTGATGCCGGACTTGAGCGGCGTGCGCGCGCCGGTGGCGAGATCCACCAGCGACAGGTCGGCGGCCGGGCGGCCGATGCTCCGGTCCATGGCATACGCCGACCACTCGGCCACGTAGCCGAAGCCGGAGCGGCGAATCGGGGTCACCTGCTCGTTGGAGAGGTCCTTGCCGAGCGTGACGAGCCTGCCGCCGTCGAGGTGCCACGCGGCCAGCAGGCTTCGGCGCTTGTCGGACGGGGCGTCGATCTTCTGCTTCGGCATGACGATCGCGTCCTTCGCGTGCCAGATCTCGACGGTGGACGCTTCGTCGGCCCCGCCCCCGCGGCCGCCACGGCTCGGGGCCTCGGTCTTGTCGTCCCATTTCGCGATGCCGACGAAGACGCGTGCGGCCGTCCTCGGACCAGGCGGGACGGCGCGCGGAAACCGTGCGCATGCCCGCGGGAAACGTCTTGTCGGCGAGCGGATCGTAGACGTGAAGCGTCGACGTGCGGGCGACGTCCGTCCAGGCCAGGATCGCGTAGGTCGAGCCGTCCTTCTTGTCGTCGGCCTTCGCCCGGAGTGCGGCAAGGTCCGTCGAATCCTTCCGCCAGGCGACGCCGGTGTAGATCGAGGCCGAGGAGTCGAGCACCCGGAGCACGCCGCTGTCCGGGTCGAACAACTGCACGCCGTTGCCGGTCTTGCCGGGGGCGCTGACGGCGAAGGCAATCAGGTGTGAGGCGTCCGCGTCCTGCCAGGCGAACTGGGAGACGTTGCCGAACGTCGTCTCGCGGCCGGAGGCAAGGTCGCGCACGATGAGGCCGGTGCCCGGACGTTCCTCCGCCGCCGGGGCGTCGGCCCCGCGCGGACCGCCGCGCGCGCCGCCCCCGGGCGCTGCGCCGCCCGAACCGGCGCCCGTGCTGCCGGTCTCGGGACCGTAGGGCCTCACGGCGAGGTACGCGCCGTCGGGGCTGAAGGTGAACGACTCGATCCCGTCGATGGTGATCGTCTCGCCGGTCGCGAGGCTCAGCAGGCCGAGCTTGTTCTGGACGGGCTTCTGCTCGGCACGCGCCTTTTCCTGGTCCGCCTCCGAGACGCCGATGCCGTAGGCAACCCACTTGGAGTCGGCGGAGAAAACGGGAGCCGAGCCGAACGGAATCGCCTTCTTCGTGCCGTCTCCGAGGTTCGCGACGACGAGCTCGTTGTTGCGGTTGCTCCGGTTGACGGCGTAGGCGACGAACCGCCCGTCCGGCGAGAGCCCTCCGCGGGCGCCGGCCGTCGCAAGCGCTTCCCACTTGCCGAAGTCGGCGAACGTGGCCGGAGGCTTCGACTGCGCGGCAAGGGTGAGTGTCAGGGCGATGAGGAGCGGAACGAGCGCAAGTGCAGTTCTTTTCATGGCAAGGACTCGGTCTGGGGCGGAGTCAATACGCGGACCAGCACACCTTCACGCCGTCGTGCCATCGTCGCCGCCGGCCACGATGGCAGCGACTCCCATGTCGCCGGTGACGTTCACCACGGTCGCAAAGATGTCCGGGATCGAGTCCGCGGCAATGAGGAGGCCGATGCCGTCGAGCGGCAGGCCCGCGCTCATCATCACCGGCGCGGTGACGACGAACAGGCCACCGCTCGGGATCCCGGGGTTGCTGAAGCTCATCGCGATCGTGACGAGCGTCATGACGACGATCTGCGAGGGCTCGAGGTGGATCCCATACAGGTGCGCGAGGAAGAGGGGGCCGACGAGGTCCGAGACAGGCGTGTTCAGCTTGAACGTCGACACGGCGAGCGGCAGGACGAAGCCGCCGATTGCCGGCTTGTCGCCAAACCGGGCGCGCGCCGCTTCGATCATCGCGGGGAGCGAGGCGAGCGACGACCGCGTGCCCGCGGCGACCGCCTGCGCGGGCGCGACCGCCTGCGCGAAGACCCACGGCGACCGGCGGGTGGCCACCGCCACCACCGGGTAGACGAACAGCGTGAGCGCGGCCAGCATCCCCGAGAGGACGAGCACGTAGTAACCGACGGCGCCCGCCGCCGCCAGTCCGAGGTCCTTCCCCATTCCCAGCGCGAGGGCGAAGACGCCGATTGGCGTCAGCCGAAGGATGCCGTGCACCAGCACCAGCATCGCCCGGCTGACTGCACCGAAGAACCCGGTGATGCGCTCGCGGTCGTCCGGCGCGAGCTTCGTCGTGGCCAGCGCGAACAGGAGCGTGAACACGATGAGCGGCAGCATCGCGCCGTCGGCGGCCGCGCGGACGGGATTCGCGGGCACGAGACCTACGACGAACCCGCGGACGGTGGGCAACTCAGGCGCCGCCGCCGGGGCGGCCGACTGGGCCTGCGCCCGAAGCGCCGCGCTCGCTTCCGGCGGGATCGTGAGGCGGTCGAAGAGCGGAGGGCCGGCAAGTGCCGCAAAGACCGCGGCGCCGGAGAGCAGGAGGAGGAACCAGGTGACGGTCCGCGCCCCGACCCGCCCGACCGACCGCATGTCGGCGAAACCCGTCACGCTGACGACGAGCAGCGACACGACCAGCGGCACCAGGACCATGCGGATCGCGTTGACCCAGAGGACCCCGAGCGGTTCGATCACCGCGGCGAGCCCCGAGAGGAACCCGGAACCGCTGGAGGCGACCGCGAGGCCGGCGACGAGACCGGCGGCAAGGGCAGCGAGGCCGACGACCGCCGGGGAGCGGCGGCCGTCGGTCGGCGCGTTGTTCACCCGATCACGATCCGACGGTGAAGGGCACCGTGGCGATCGTCTTCTCCCACATCATCGCGAGCTTGCCGCCCGACTGCGTCATGTCCACGAAGGCGATCGTGAACTGCTCCATGGACGTCTGGGAGGTGGTGACCTTCATCGGCACGCGGAGGACTTCCTGCTTCGGGTCGGCGTTGGTCGCGCCCCACGTCTCGGTCTTGTTGTTCGGGTCGTACTTCTGCTGGTACGGCTGCTTCGAGAAGACCAGCGTCCAGTCTCCCGGCTTGAGGTCGACGAAGAGGCTGTATTCACCCGCCGGCAGCGTCTTCCCGTCGAACACGAGCGGGACTTCGGTCGTGAAGCGGGTGGTGTTGTTGGCGCCCGCACGCCAGAGGGCGTCGGACCCTTTGACCTTCTTGCCGTAGTCGGCGCCGCTGCCGAAGATGTCCGTGCGGCCCCGGAGGATGGGGCGACCGTAGGTGACTTCAATCCACTTCCCGCCGGTGTAGCGCGGCTCGGCGGCATCGGGAGTGGCCTTCGCCCACTGCCCGCCCACCTGCGCGGCGGCGGTTCCCGGGGGGCTCGCCGGTTTCCGGGGAGCCTGTGCCTGCGGCGCGGCGGCAGCCGGCGGCGCCTGCTGGCCCTGCTGCGCGAGCAGGGCGGTTCCAAACAACACGGTCAACGCGATCATCGGAACGGGGTGCGAGCGCATCGTGCCTCTTTCCTCCTGTGCGGGGTTGATCTGGGATAATCTCGGACAACCATAGCAGACCCCGACCATACAGCCAACAGGAGGCCTCCAGCGCATGTCTGTTTCCCGTCCTGCGGCCGCGTCCGTGACCCGCGCCTACGTCGGCGCGCTCTTCGCGGTCGCGGTGTGGGGCGCTTCGTTCATCGCCACGAAGATTGCCGTCCGGCAGACCGACCCGTTCACCGTGATCTCGCTGCGGTTCGGGATCGGCATCCCGGTGCTGTTCGCCGCCGTGGCGCGGCGCGGCGAGTTCACGTGGCCCGGGTGGCGGGCGGTGGCGCAATTCGTCGCCATTGGGACGCTCGGCATCACCGTCCACCAGTGGCTGCAGGTCACCGGCCTCGTGACGGCGCAAGCCTCGACGACCGCGTGGATCATCACCGCGACACCGCTCACGATCGCCCTGGTCGGGTGGGCGGCGCTCGGCGAGCGGCTTGGGTGGCACCAGTGGGCAGGAATCGGCCTGGGAACGGCGGGGGTGCTGCTGGTGGTGTCCCGCGGCGACTGGGCCTCGCTGGCTGCCGGATTGTTCGGGTCGATCGGCGACCTGCTCGTCTCGCTCAGCACGATCACCTGGGCGCTGTTCTCCGTCTACTCGCGCAAGGCGCTCCAGCGCCACGCCGCCGCCCCGATGATGCTCTACGTGATGGCTGGTGGATGGTTCATGTCGGCCGTGCCCTGGGCGCTTGGCGGCGGCCTCTACCGGGTTGCCCAACTCGCGCCGTCGGGGTGGACGGCCATCATCTTCCTCGGCGTGCTGTGCTCGGGGCTCGCGTACGTCTACTGGTACGACGCCCTTCGGGTGCTGCCAACCGCCAAGGTGGGCAGCCTGTTGTACTTCGAGCCGCTGGTCACGATGGGGGTGGCTGCTGTTGTGCTCGGCGAACCGATTGCGCTGACTTCGCTGCTGGGCGGCGTCGTCATCGTCCTCGGCATCCGCACCGCCACCATCCGGTAGGGCTGCTGCCGAGGTCCCCGAAACGGGGCCTGGCCCCGTTTTCTTGGCGAGCGGGGCACAGAAACGGGGCCTGGCCCCGTTTTATGTGGCGGTGCGGACCGTTTCGGTATACAATTCTGTAATCCATCCGTCCTACGCGATCCTACGGTGAAACCGGAGAGTCCATCCCGGCGTCAAAACAAGTAGGGAAGGTCCGCGCGTCGGACCGTCATAAGGAAAGCAGACGAAAACGATGGTCAAAGGACGTTGCGCTCAGTGCCAGATCTTCGTGGTCCACGAGGAGATCGACCGACTCATCCTGTCCGGATGGAAGTCCCTCGAGGACACGCATCCCGTTGTTCGGGACATCGTCCCGATGCTCTGCCCTGACTGCCGGCGAACGGCGAAGACGGGCAAAAAGTCCCAGTAATTGCATCCCAGGGCGGGGTTGGCCGTCACCCGGTGGTGTCGGCCGACCCTCGCATTCCCCTAGCCCACCCGCTCCAACAAGACCACTCCGGACTTCTCGCGAAGGACGGTCGTGCGCCTCAGGCCCTCGGCCCCCTGATCTCGACGTCCGGGTCCACCACCACCTTGCCGTCGACGAGGACGTTGTACTTGTAGAGGTCGGGCTCGAGGGCCCTCGTCTCGAGGGTCAGGATGCCACGGCGCGGGGCAATCATCTCGTCCTTCACCACGGGGGGCTTGGAGAAGCGCGCCTTGCCTGCGGCCAACTTCAAGATCAGCGCCGAGCTGAAGGTGACAAACTCCGAGATGGTCACCTCGAGCTTGCTCGGCAGCCCCGTCACGCTCCACTGGATTGTGTCGCCGCTCCGCACCACGGCGTGCTCCGGCGTGACGACGATCTCCAGGCGCCCCGTCGGCCTGAGGGCCGGCCTGAACTCGATAGTGATGACGCGGGTGACCGGGTGATACCTGTACACCATGCTGCCGTCTCCTTGTCGGTTCGCGGTTCACGCCCGTCCTGCCTCTCCTAACGCCGTACGCCCAGCATCTCGTTGACCCCCGGCAACGGCTTGATCGGGTCGAGGTCCACGTCGGCGCGAGCCAGCACCCTACTGTAGCCCTTCTCGAGGGCTTGCCCGAGCCGCTCGATCGCCCGCGTCGGCTGCTTGAAGAGGCTGTGGACGACGGCTGCCTTGTACAGCACTTCGTTGTCGTCAGGTGACAGCCGCACCGCCTCCTCGGCGTGCTGCAGGGCCTCGGCCTTCAGTCCGCACTTCGCCTCATACAGCGCGCGACGGGCGAGCACCGCGGGATCGGCCTTGTTGACCTTCAACATCTCCTGCGTGATCGCGAGCGCCTCCCGGTACTCGCGCGCCGCATCCGACGGTTTCCCGAGACACCCGTAGACGTCGCCCAGGTTCCGGCGCTTGACGTCATCGCGGGGCGCCATCTCCACGGCGTCCTTCATGATGTCGAGCGCCTCGGCGCACCGGTTGAGCGAGAAGTAGATCGACCCGAGATTCGATCGCATCGTGGCGTTCTTCACCGGCGAGGCCTGGTAGACGTCGATCGCCTGCTGGAAGTTGCCCAACTTCGCGTGGGAGGCAATCGTGTTGATCGTGGCCCACTCGTTGTCGGGCTGCATCTCCAGGACGTGCTGGAACGACGCCAGCGCCTCCTGGTAGCGCCCGCCGAGATAGTGGCGAATCCCGAGCACGAGGTGGTTGATGACGTTGTTGGGGCGCAAGGCGACGGCCTGCGCGCACTCGGCCGCGGCCTCCTCGGTGCGATTCTGGTCGTCGAGGATATCGGACAGCAGCCTATGCGGCTCGTCGTCGACCGGGCGGCGCTTGATGACCTCCCGTACGGTCTCTTCGGCCAACTTCGCACGGCCGGTGTTCCGATAGACTCGGGCCAGCGCCAGCATGATCGTCGGGTTCTCGGAATCCAGTTGGCACGCCTTGGTGATGGCGTCCCGGGCCGCGTCCGCGAGCGGGGCCGCAGGCGCGGCGCGGTATCTCGCCCAAGACGCATCGGCAACGCCGGCGTACGCCAGCGCGCACGAGGCGTCCCCGGCGGCGGCCTTGCGGAATGCCTCTTCGGCAAGCAACGGATTCCCGCCGACGTCCTCGCGGTCGAGGAGGCTGCGTCCCCTTGCAATCTCGCGGTACGTCTCGGGTCGGCAGGCCGGTCCACGCTCGAGGCGCAGCGCGTCGGCCCTGGTCAAGGCCACGCGAAGCCCTGTCGCAATGTCACGAACGGCCGCGGACTGGATTGGTGCGATCCCCTGCCCACCGCTGTACCGCTTGGCGGCGACGACCTTCCCCTCCGTGTCTTCTATGCTGATCGTGAACACGCGCGCCGACGGAGGCCCGGCAATGGTCCCCGTCACGAGCCGGGTGACACCGCTGCCAACGACCGCCTTGCGATTGTCGCCGGCCGACGGGAGCCACTGGGCGTCCGGCCGCGACAGCACGCTGACCGACGACAGGCCTTCCAGCGTCGCGACGATCGCCTCGGTGAAGCCCGCCGCTTCCAACGAAGCCGCCGGATCGCCGCTCGAGTTGGTGAACGGCAGGACGGCCACGAACTGCGAAGAGGTCGCCGGGGGCGCAGCCCCGCGCGAGGGCTTGACAGCCATGTAGACCGTCACGATCAGCGCCGCGGCGGCCACGACGGCGGCGGCGATGGAAACCCACGAGGTCCGCGTGCGCACGATTGGCGCGCCGGCGCCCGGCGACGTCGCCGGCACGACCTCGACGACCGGCTCGATGTCAGCCGCGCACTCCTGCTCGGCACGCCGCAGGTCCCCGCGCATCTCGGCCGCCGACTGGTAGCGGTCTGCCGGGTCCTTCGCCATCGCCTTCGAGACGACGGCAGCGAGCGGGCCTGGCACCGACGGCACGAGGTCGGACACCCGAGGCGTGGGCTTCGACACGATCTCCCACGCGAGCGCCGACGGGGTGGCCGCTTCGAAGGGGCGACGGCCGGCGAACAGTTCGAACAGTGTCGCGCCGAGGCTGTAGATGTCGCTGAGCGCGCTGGCCGGGGATCCGATCAACTGCTCCGGCGCCATGTAGGCAGGGGTGCCGGCGATCGTGCCGACCCGGGTTTCCGTGAGGTCGCGCGTGACCTCCGCGTCGGGGCTCACCGGCTCCTCGGCCTCCTGCGCGCGGGCGAGGCCGAAATCCAGGATCTTCACGACGCCTTCGGGCGTCAGGACGATGTTCGCGGGCTTCAGGTCACGGTGGATCACGCCGGCCGTGTGCGCGTGGGCGACGGCGTCGAGGATCTGCCGGGCGATCTCGAGGACCTCGGCGCACGGCATGGGCCCGCGCCCCACGAGGGCCGCAAGGGATTCGCCTTGCGCGTACTCCATGACGATGCACGGATGGTCGCCGGTCTCGAGGATGTCGTAGATGGCCGCGATGTTGGGGTGGCTGATCTGGGCCGCGGCGCGGGCCTCACGCAATAGCCGGGCTCGCGCACGCGGCGCGTCGAGGGAGGGGTCCGACAGCGACTTGAGCGCGACGTTGCGCCCCAGGCGGGTGTCGAATGCCAGGAACACCTCGCCCATACCTCCGGCACCGAGACGATTGACGATCCGGTATGGGCCGACCGATTCTCGTTCCACGACACCTCCGGGAGGCTCGGAGCGATGGACGCGGGAAGTGCGGCCAGCATAGCGCCGGGGCCCGTCGGCGTCAAACAGCCCCGGCGAGCCTGCCCTTGTGGCGCCGGCTTCTAGCCGACGAGACACCCGCTACCGGATGAGCGGCTTGTACCCGATCACGTCGTTCCACCACTGCGGGTAGCCGACGGTCAGGCCATCCACGGTGCCGAGCGCGTACTTGCCGAGCAGCGAGTCGCCCAGGGCCAGCCAGTCGCGCTGCCAGGCCACCGCGTTGCCCGTCGCGAACTGCGTCAGGACATTGATCGCCGCGTTGGGATCCTTCGCGTACATCTTCGCCGCCGACTCCAGCACCTTCGGCGTCATCTCGTACAGCATCTGTTGGCGCGGCTCCCGGGCCGCCCGCACGTGCTTGATCGCTTCGTTGTAGTGGAGTTCGGCCATCTGCTGCACGTAGATGTTCGTCCACCAGCCGGACTCGCGGTCGAAGGCGCCGTAGCGGTCGCCGCGGCCGAGAAAGGCCGGCAACTCGGTCATCGCCGCCCAGAGCGGCGTCAGGTACGACGTGTCGGGTGCGCCGTAGCCGAACCAGCTGGTGCCGCGCAGCGGTTCGGGCAGCGCCGCGTTCACCTGGCCGATGTGCAGGTAGTACGTCCGCTGCACGTTGATGCTGCGCTCGAACGATCCCTTCGCGCCCTTGTTCACGTAGCGGATCGGGTTGCCCCACGGCCCGGCGGCCGGACCTTTCGTCATGTCGTAGGGCGTGCCCTCGTAGTAGTCGGCCTTGATCTTGCGGATGTCCTCGATGGTGAGGGGCTTGTCCGGCTTGACCGAGAACGGGTATCGCGCGAGGTTCGCGGGCAGCTTCATCGACGGCGCAATCAGGTCATAGACCCGCCACTCGCGGCGTGACGACGTCACCGGGTCGTCGGGGGCGTAGATCTCGTGGACCACGAACGGCTTGCCGGCCTTCGGGTCGAACCATCCCTGCTCGACGGCAAACGACACCAGCTTCGGCGAGGCGAGATAGTTCGCCTTGTCGGCCAGGTTGACCTCGGGAATCCGCGCCCGGTTCGCCGCCACGAACACGTGGTCCTCGGGGATGCGGACCGCCGCCCAGATGTCCCGCCCGTAGAACTCCGCCACCCACGTCTCGACGCCGTCGGTGATGGTCATCGTCTCGCCGCCGCCGCCGGTCTCCGTCAGGAAGCCGAACTCCTCGACGATCTTCTCCATGACCTGCACCGCCTCGCGCGCGGTCGCGGCGCGCTCCAGCGCCACGTCCTGGAGGAACCAGCAGTCGGCCAGGCCGTCGCCCTTCGTGTACATCACGTCCTTGACCTTCTTGCCGAGGTCGGTCGTGGTGTCGATGCCGAACGTGGACTCGGCAATCGCGACGCCCTTCTCGTTCATGAACGAGTAGCGAGACATGAAATACCGGTATGTGTGCTTGACCTGCGGCATCTCGCCAAGGACGTTGCCGCCCTCCCGCGTGTGCGAGTTGGCGACGACCTTGCGCTTGGCCCCGTCGGGCCAGTCCTGGGCGGGCACGATGCGCAGCGGGAAGTCGGCCACGCTCGAATCGTCGTTGTGCGTGATGACCGTCGTCCCGTCCGCCATTGCCTTCCGGCCGACGCCAAGAATCGTGCACGCGTCGAGGATCGGGCTCCACTGCAGGACCACGATCGCCACCAGCAGCCATGCGATCGACTTGGAGTGTCTTCTCATGATGATGTCGTCTCCCCGCTCGCGGGCCTGGAGGCCCGCACCACACCTGGAACGTCCTGTCACACGCACCTGCCTCTCGACCGCCGGCAAGACCCCCGCTCGCCCGGCGCGCGCTCTTCTCGCGGTGGGCGGACGGGCTCCTCGTGGAGGGCGAGTCGCGAGGTCTTCCGAGCGCGGAGACCGGAACGAGGGGCTCGGCCGTCCGCCGCGTTTCACGGTGCCGAGCCGCCGAGCCGCGCTAGTTCGTGAACACCCGCTTCGGGTCCGCCTTCGACGGGTTGTGCAGGAAGGCGCCGAGCCCCTGCTTCATCACCTCCGGGTACGACGGCCAGCTGACGCCGACTGCCTTGGCCGGGAAGAACTCGCCCATCTGCTTGATGATTTCCGCCGCCCCGGCGAGGTGCCGCGCCACCCGGTATCCAGGGACGCGCCGGCCTTGATGTCGTACTCGGTGTACAGCAGGCCGCGCGCGGCCGCCGTCTGGATGAATTCGTCGCGACCCTCGAGCATGAGCGCTTCGGTCATCGGCCCGGCGAACTTCTCGATGAACGGCTCGGGCGACTCCATCAGCACGGCGAAGCTGTCGGTGAAGTCGCCCACCTCGCGGTGCGTCAGGCCCCGAAGCGACGTGGGCGATGTCTCCGTCTTCATCGGGAACTGCTCGGCCGAGAGGACCATCGACGCCATCATGCACATCTCGTCGGCGCGCTGGTGGCACACGTAGGTGCTGACGACGGGGTACCCGAGCGACGCCTCGTGGACGTCGATCGTCATGTCGATCTTCTCGCGCCGGATCAGTTCGCTGATCGTCCATGCCGTCCGCTCGGTCAGGTTGCCGTCGGGCCGCCCGGGGAACGTCCGGTTCAGGTTCCGGCTGTCCTGGTAGGCCAGGTTCTGCGTCGAGGGATAGTGCACGAAGGTGAACGGGTCGGGCCACTGCTCCAGCGGATGCGTCTCGCGGTCGCCGATCCGGTACTTCTTCTCGCCCCACGCCGTCTTGATCCTGAAGAAGGGCGGGTACGCGTTGCCCAGCATGCCGAGCGTCGAGGCGCTCATGTTGGCTCGCGCGATGATGAAGACCCGTCCTTTCGTCACCGCGATGTTCTCCATCGCGACGTACGACGTCATCGGGCTCGCCGGTTCGTAAGGGTGGACGCCGCCCAGCAGCAGCACGGAGCCGCCAGGTACCCCGGAGTCGAAGAGATACACCCACGTGTCCATCAGCGTCCCGGCGATGCCCGGGTTGTAGGTGCTGAGCGGGACCCGCTTGGTGAACGCCTCGGAGACCACCACTGTCTCCCGGTAGTGGCGCAGCGCCCGAATCTCGGTCGTCCCGGCGACCATCAGCACGACGGACGCCGCGAGCAGCGCGAGGCGACGCAGGAAGATCGTCCGGGTCGTCACGGCCTCACCTCACTTGATGTGCAGCGCCCGCAGGATGAACGGGATCAGCGCGTAGGCGTACACGATGTCGTAGGCGAAACCGGTCCGCGTCCGCCGCCGGAACAGCCGGCCGAGGAGCAGCAGCGCCACCGCCGCGGCCAGCGCGAAGTACAGCTGATGTATGACGTCCTGCAGGAGGATCATCGAGCGCTCCATCCAAGGTTCGACACGACCTTCACGAACGCCGCGAAGTGATTGGAGAATGCGAGCATGCCGATGCCCACCACGCCCATCGCCGCCCAGGGCACCGCGGTCGCCTGCAGGAACGAGCCGTAGCTGCCGCGGTAGCCGACCGTCTCGATCGCGGTCCGCCCGACGATGCGCGACGGCGGCAGGCAGTCGCCGAGGGCAAACAGGAGGCTGAACGCGGCCGCAACCACCGTCACGTTGGCGCCGACGGCGTTGAACACGAAGATCAGCGGCGTGCCCAGGATGACCGCGCTGCCGAAGCCGAGGGAACCCTGCGCCATCGGGCAGACGAAGAGCGAGGTGGCATAGATGCCGGCGATCGGCAGCGCAATGAAGCTGATCGCGATGAGGCCCCTGACGCCGGTCGCCGCCAGGACGTTGACGAGGATCCCGACGCTCACCATCGTCGCGACGAGCGGGAAGACCTGCTCCATCGTCGCGTTGACCACTTCGAGCCACCGCGACCACGGGCGGCGCACCGGGTCGATCGCCACCGTGGCCAGCGCGCAGATCAGGAAGATCAGCGGGAACCCGAGGGTCGGGAAGGCGAATGCGCCGTACTTCGCGAGCAAGGCGAGCCCGACGAGGATCACGAGGGGCGTCGCCGCGCGCCACCAGCCCATGCCCGGCGGGAGCGGCGGCAGGCCCGCGAGGATCGCTTCTTTCGACTGCGGCACCGCGCCCCAACCGAGATAGACCACGGTGAAGACGGTGACCAGCAGCACCGGCGGCAGCAGCACCATGTCGAAGCCGACGTAGGGCATGTTCGCCCCGGCCGCCATGAGCATCGCCCAGACGTTGATGGGCGGCGCGACCGCCGAGAGGATGCCCAGCATGAAGACGAAGGCCGCCGTCCGCTGCTCGCTGAGCCCCATCAGCCGGAGCACCGCGGCCACCAGGCCCCCGACAACGAGCACCGAGACGACGCCGGCCCCGGTCAGCGCGCCGGGAATCAGCATGAGCAGCGCGAGCACGAGCAGCAGGAGCCATTTCCGGCGGTGCAGCCTGACGACCAGCCCGCGGACGAGCGCGTTCATCGCGCCCACCTCCGAGTAGGCGTTCATGAACACGCACGCGGTGATGAAGATGAACGCCAGGTCCAGGAAGGTGAACGTCCCCTCGACGAACAGCCTCGCCGGGAAACCGAGGCCGGCGACCAGCGCCCCGACCGCGGCCGTCACCGCCATCGACAGCTCGGGCGAGCGCAGCCGCCAGCTGCAGACGATGAACGTGACGACCATCGCCGCCAGCGTGTACGACGTGACGATGTAGGTGCTCACTTCCCGTACATCTTCTTGACGACGTCCGAGAAGTCCATCGCATCGTCGATGATCGTGAGCGGGGCGCCCGTCTTCTTCGAGATGGCGTCGAAACGGCCGTCCTCGTTGCCGTCCTTCTTCACCACGAGATACTGCGCGAACGGGGCGATGGCGTCGATGCACCGCTCGTCGGCGCCGCCCGGCTTGCCGCGGCGGGACTTGCCCTCGAGCAGGATGCACACCACCTGGATCTTCTGCTTCTTCGCCTCGGCGATCATCGCGTTGAGCCGCTCGATCTCCTGGTCGATCGTGATGCCCGAGGCCCCGAGGCCCTTGGCGGTCGAGCCGAGCACCACGAACATCGTCTTGAACGCCTTCTTCTGGAGGTCGGCGACGGTCGGCTCGGCGCTGTACTCGAAGTCGGTGACGGCGCCGGAACGCTGGACGAGCAGCCGTGACATCTTGGCGCCCGGCCCCTGCCCGGCGTTCGTGATGAGCAGCGGCGTGGCGCCCTTGGGTGGCGCCGCGCCTGTGACGGCCGCCGCCGCCGGAAGAAGCCGAACCCGGCGACCAGCGCCGCCGCCATGAACCCGAGGAACGAAGCGCGTTTCATCGGAACCCCCACATCAACGATGGCTGTAGACCTCGCCCTCGCCCACCGGCGGGAGCGGAACGGGATTGAACGGGAGACCGTTGTCCTGGGCCAGGCCCCGGACGAAGAGCAGGTGCACGACCGGCACACGCCGCTCGGCGAACTCGAACACGAGGCCACGTTCCGGCGACGACGGGATGTCCGGCCAGCTGGTGACCAGGCCGTTTTGGACGGAGAGCGACCGGTCGGTGTCGCCCCACGACGCGGCGGACCCGCCGACGTTCACGAAGCAGCGGATGGGCCGGCCGGCACGGACCTCGTCGAAGATCCGCATGCGCGCCGCGATGCGCGCCGGCAGCGAGTCGCCGTCCACCAGGCGAACCGGGATGCGGCGGGTTTCAGCGAGCAGCGTGCCGCCGTCCTCGTCGAACAATACGCCCTCACCTCGGTCCCGGCCCCCGCCGGGCGAGACGGCGGCCAGGCGGTACGGGAGCAACCCGTCGCGTCGCAGCCGCTCGAGCATGTCCGCAAACGTGAACCCCGGCAAGTTGGCGCCGTACATGGACGCGCCGACGGAGTAGATCGACGACCGGTTCCGCGCCGATCGTCCGCACCGCGCACAGCGTCGCCAGGATCAGCGACGGGAACGACCCGCTGCCCCCGATCGCGACGACATCGCCCCGACCGGCGCCCGACGCGCGAAGGTATCTCACCATCACCGCCGCGAACGCCGGGTTGGCGGACGTTCGCTTGGCGTCCGCCTCGCCGAGCGACGTGGTCAGCGGCGTGAACTCGTCGCCGATGATGCCCGTCCCGTTCGGGTCGAGCGCGGGGTCGATTGGGAGGTGCTTCTCGAGCCGCAGCGCCTTGATGCTGACGAGCGACCGCGACATGAGTCGCGCCGCCTCGATTCGCTGGGGATCCGGGCCGGTGGCGTCGTTGGCCTCGAGGATGTACGAACCTCGGGCCAGCACACCCGCGCACACGAGGAGCGCGCACGCCGCGACGGCAGACGTCCTGTTGATCATGCGAACGGACAGGGGGCGAGACCGTGCCGACCAGTATCTTACCGCATCAGCCGCAGCGCACTGAGCAGTCCGACGCGGGCGCACCAGCCCATGTTCGACGGCTCGGTGTCGGTGGTGTTCGCCGGGGTGTCGCCGGCCGAGTGGTAGAACGGGTCGCCGTCCACCGTCACCATCCCTTCCTTCTCCCCGGGATACCAGTTGAGAGGCGGGAAGCCGGCGGTGACCGGCAGTGGGCGCTCGCGGTCCCACGCCGACGTGTAAAGCGTCACCGCGGGATGGAGCGTGGCGCCGGGAGTCCGGGTGTTCTGGAACACGTACGAATCGGTGCCGCCCTGCGACTTCACGCTCGCCGCGCGGTCGGGGAACCCGGCCGCCTTCAGGTGGTCCTTCATCACGCCCCGCACCAGCGCGATGATGTCGGTGTTCACCGGAATGTCGTCCGGCTCGACGTAGAGGGCGTCCTTCGACGCACCGAAACCCGCCTGGTCGTAGTTGATCACCGCCTGGAGCTTCGACGCGTCCGCGTCCATGGCGGCCAGGTATTCGCGGGTGGAGGAGATCTCCCCGCCCCACGCGGCGAACCGGAGGTCCCACGCGGGGCGTGGCAGCTTGCCCGCTTTGACCGCCGCGCCGATGGTCCGCGCGATCTCCAGCACGACGGCCACGCCGGAGGCATTGTCGTCGGCACCGGGCCCGCCGGAGTCCGAGTCGGCGTGCGCGCAGAACAGGATGTACTTCGACCGGTCCTTGCCGGGCAGCGTGGCGACCACGGTCTCGCCCGCGTCCTTTCCGGTCTTCGCGTCGAGCGAGAACGAGACGGTCACCTTCTCGCCGGCCGTCAGCTTCTCGCGCAGCGGCCCCGCTTCCTTCGGCGACAACGCGAATACCGGGATGGTCCACGCGCCCCGCAGCCGGCCGACCGTCGGCCACCCCGACGCCGACGCGCGGCCGTCGAACAGCGCCGCAATGCATCCCGCGGTGGTCTCCGGCGTCGGCGGCTTCGAGAGCAGACAGACGGCGCCGGCCGCGGCGTCGATTGACAACGGACCCTCGCCCCTCGCGGAAGGCGAGCCCGAGAACGGCCAGGTGGTCTTCAGCGCGGCGCCGGCTCGAACGTCCCAGGTAGCCGGCTGGTACCACTCGCGGGCCTGGTCCTTGCGGATCACGACGTCGAGTCCCGCCTGGCGAAACTGCTCGGCCAGCCAGGCGGCCGACTGCTGGTTCGAAGGCGTGCCGTACATCCGGGTCCCGAAGCCAACCAGCTTGCGGACCGTCTCGACCATCCTCGGTTCAGACACGGTCGCCGCCAGGGCCCGCTCCGCCTTCACGTCCGCCGGCTGCGACGCCGGCTGCGCGTCGCCGGCCCCTCCCCCGACGCCGACACAGAACAACAGCGCCAACAGCGCCAACCCGCGAATCCCGCGCTCGACATTCCGCATTCGACAACCCTCGCTGGTCATTGACACGCCTGGCACGCCAGGCTGAAACCCGCGCCGCGCCCGGCCGCCCATCTCCGGGACCCCGGTCGCTGCCATCCCTACGCTGCCCTGGCGACTATCGTTTACCGACCGCCTCCTCGAGGCGGTCGCACGTCGCCTTCAGAACCTTCAGCCGCGCCCGGTGCTTGTCGTTCGCCTCGACGAGGGTCCACGGCGCGTGACGGGTGCTCGTCCGCTCGATCATCGCGTTCACCGCGTCCTCGTACGCCTGCCAGCGATCGCGGTTTCGCCAGTCCTCCGGCGTCAGCTTCCACTGCTTGTGGGGCGTGCCCTCGCGGTCCTTGAACCGGCGGAGCTGCTCGTCCTTGGTGACGTGCAGCCAGAACTTCACCAGCACGATGCCGTGCGATGCCAGCTGGTCCTCGAACTGGTTGATCTCCGCGTAGGCGCGCATCCACTCGCTCTCGGATGCGAATCCTTCGACGCGCTCGACGAGCACGCGCCCGTACCAGCTGCGGTCGAAAATCGTCACCCGCCCCGCGCGGCCCAGGTGCCGCCAGAATCGCCACAGGTAGTGCTGCGCGCGTTCTTCGTCGGTCGGCGCGGCGATCGGGATCACGCGGTAGTCGCGCGCGTCGAGCGCCGCGGTCACGCGCCGGATCGCGCCGCCTTTTCCCGCCGCGTCCCATCCCTCGAAGACGAGGATCGTCGAGACCCCGGCCGCGCGGGCCTTGCGCTCGAGCAGGTTCAGGCGCCCCTGCTGCCGTTCGATGGCCTGTTCGGCATCCTTGAGGGCCTTCTTCGTCATGTCGAGGCTGGACAGGATCGATACCCCGCTTGCGGATGCCGCCGTTCGGCCTGCTCGCGCGCGCGCCGCACTCTTGCCAGCGCCGGCCGCCGGCGGCCGTGCGCCGCGGTCGGTGGCCGCGGTAGCCGCCACACGCACGCGAACGGCGTCCCGGATCGCTTCCCCCACGGCGAGACTGCGGTAGCGTGGGTCCTCGCCCTCGACGATCGTCCACGGAGCCTCGACGCGGTTCGTCAGCCGCAGGGCCCTCTCGCCTGCCGCCGCGAACTTGGAGTACATCCGCCAATGCTTCCACGCGAGCTTGTCGACTTTCCAGCGCCGGAGCGGATCCCGTTCGAGGCTGGTGAGCCGCCGCTTCTGGGCGGCCTTGCCCAGGTGCATCCAGAACTTCAGGATGAGCGCCCCGTCCGCAGCCAGCGTCTGCTCGAACTCGACGATGCGATGAAGGCGCTCTTCGAACGCGTCAGGCGAGAGCCGGCGGTAGGCGCGGTCGAGAATCGGCCGCGAGTACCAGCTGCTGAGAAAGAGACCCATGCGCCCGCGCGGAGGAAGCGCCCGCCAGAACCGCCAGTACTCGGGGCGCTCCAGCTCCTCGTCGGACGGCTCGCCGAATGCCTCCGTCACGATCCACCGCGGATCCATCCAGGCGCTCAGCAGGTTCACCGTCTCGCCCTTGCCCGCACCATCGACACCGGCGAACACCACGATGACGGGGCACTGCCCCGCCGCCCGCAGTTCCTGCTGGACCTGCAGCAGTTCCGCCCGCAGCCGCGGCTCGCGCGACTTGTACTCCTCCTTCGACAGGGCCCGCCCGAGTTCCGCCGCTTCGAACATCGCGCCCTCCCGCTGCCGGCGGAGTGCCGCCGCCATGACGTTCCCCGCTGTCACATCATGATGCTTCAGCTGGCACGCCTCTTGCGACTTTTTTCATGCCCACTTTCAGCCTGGAGGAAAAGCCATGTCGACATCGTCGCCGCGGCCCCAGGTTGCCCCCGAAAGTCGCGCGCGCAACCGCTCGTCCGTCGCGGTCGTCGCCACCGTCCTCGCCGCCGCCCTCGCGGTCACCTGCGTCCCGGACGCTGCCGCTGGCGCGCCCCAGCGCAAACCGCCCGGGGACGTGCGGCCGGCTGGCGGCGCCAAGCTCCGAAACGCGCCGTCTACTCCCACCACGCCAATCCCGCCGCCCGACGGGTCGGCGGTGACGCCGAACATCTTCGACCCCACCGAGCTCCAGGTCATCGAGCTGACGATGAAGCCGGGGGACTGGGACGCGCTCTCCCTGACGGCGGACAACACCTACTATCCGGCCGACGTGAAGTGGAAGAGCAACCAGGCGGCGAACATCGGCGTGCGTTCCCGCGGGTCGGGCAGCCGCAGCAAGGACAAGCCCGGGCTGCGCCTCGACTTCAACCGGTACAGGGACCAGACGTTCGTGGGGCTCAAATCCGTGGTCCTCGTCAACGGGGTGCAGGACACCTCGATGATGCGGCAGCGGCTCGCCTTCGCCGCCTACGCCCGCATGGGGGTGCCGGCGCCGCAATCGGTCCATGCGAAGCTGTACGTGAACGGCAACTACCTCGGCCTCTACCAGTTGGTGGAATCGGTCGACAAGGTCATGCTGCCGCGGGTCTTCGACGAGTCGAAGAGCAACAAGGAGGATGACGGCTACCTGTACGAGTACAAGTGGCTGGACTACTACTTCTGGACCTACCTCGGGGCGGACCTGCGCACCTACGCCGACAGGTTCGAGCCCCAGACGCACGAACTCGAGGCACCGGCCGACCTGTATGGGCCGATCGAGCAGTTGATCGGGACGACGAACAGCTCCTCAGACGGCGAGTTCGAGTCGAGAATGGGCGACTTCTTCGACCTGAAGTCGCTGGCGAAATTCCTCGCCGTCGAGAACTTCTTCACCGACGGGGATGGGTTTCTCGGCGACTGGGGCGTCAACAACTTCTATCTCTACCGCTTCGAGAGCGGGAAGAAGTGGGCCCTTCTCCCGTGGGACAAGGACCTGGCCTTCTACGACGCCACTTTCGACATCTTCCGGCACGTCGATCAAAACGTCCTCGCATCCCGGCTCCTGAAGATTCCGTCCGTTTACGCGGCGTACCTCGACACGATGACCGCGTGCGCGGCAATGGTAGTGGAACCGTACTCGAAGGACTCGCCGACGGGGTGGTTCGAGGGCGAGGTGCTGCGCGAGGCCGCCCAGGTCCGGGAGGCCGTCTACTCGGACCGTCACAAGCCGTATCCCGACAGCGACTTCGACGAGGCGATGCTGCGCCTGCCTTCTTTCGGCAAGACGCGGGCGGCGTTCGTCCTCGAGGCGGTCGCCAAAGCACGGGCAGCGCGTCAGTCCGGGAGGTGACCGTGCCCATCCTGTACCGTCCGGTGCTGGCGGCCACCCTGCTGTCGACGGTGGTAACCGGCGGGGCGTGCCACAACGACCCGACGCCGGTGCCGCCGTCGCCAACGGCAGCGCAGGTCGTCGTGACGGTGCTGCCGACGCCGCTGGTCGCCACGCCGGAGGTGGCTGGCAGCGTCGTCCGCTACCGAGTCACGGCGAATCTGACCTTCAGGGAAGTCGGCGGGGTCGCCGCGACGGTCACCCAGTTGCGGGTGACCGTCACGCTGCCATCCGGCCACTCGACGAATGCGACTTACAACGTGAGCGTGGCGGTCGCCGCCATGGGGTCGGCCGCGTACGCGCTGCAGCAGGCGATCGAGCTGCCCGGCGAGCCAACCGTCGGCAAGTGGCGCCTGGACTGCACGGGCACGGGTTCGGGCACGGCCCCCGCGACCATCGCTCCGGTGGAAACCAACCTGTCGATTGCCTCTCCGCAGTCGCAGGATGCGATCCTGGTCGGCGCCGGCGACATCGCCCGGTGCCCGGAGCTTCGGGCGGCAGACACCGCGAAGCTGCTCGACGCGATCGGCGGCACCGTCTTCACGTCCGGCGACAACGTCTACCCGTTCGGCACAGCCGACCTCTACCAGAACTGCTACGCGCCCACCTGGGGACGGCATCTCTGGCGAACCTACGCCACGCCGGGAAACCACGACTGGGACCAGGGCTCGAGTGCTTCGTACCTTGCGTACTTCGGCCCCGCCGCCGCGCCTGCCGGGCTCACCTACTACACCTATTCACTCGGGGCGTGGGACATCGTCGCGTTGAACAGCAACATCCCGATGGGCGCCGGGTCGGCGCAGTACGAGTGGCTCCGGGGTGTCCTCGCCGCGTCCACGAGGTCGTGCGTGATGGCGATCTGGCACCACCCGCTCTTCACCTCGTCCATCAACGGGAGTTCGACGTTCACGCGCGACGCCTGGCGCCTGTTGTATCAATACGGCGCCGACGTCATCGTCAACGGGCACGACCACACCTACGAACGGTTCGCGCCCCAGGACCCGAACGGCGCCCCGAGCGCGCGCGGCATCCGCGAGTTCGTCGTCGGCACCGGCGGCGACTCGCTCTACGAGCGGAAGAACTACCCGGCAAACAGCGAGGTCTTCGAGAACGGGACGCACGGCGTCCTGAAGTTCACGCTGAAGAGCGGGAAGTACGACTGGGAGTTCGTCCCGGTCGCCGGCCAGTCCTTCAGGGACTCGGGCTCCGGGACCTGCGTCTCCCCGTCACTTCGTTAGCGGAAGCCTCACGTCCACCAACTCGCCGACCGCCAACGGGAGCGACGGGACCGGCGCCACCACTATCGTCCGCCCGTAGCTCGGGATCCCGCGGGTCGCGCCAGAACCGCTGCGGCAGCGGCTGGACCGTTTCACCCACGCTCACCACCGAAGATTCCGCCCTCGCCGCCGGCGGCACCGCCCTGGCGATGGTCACTCTCTGCTGCGGCGCGATCTTGCGGGCGCTCGTCTCGTCCACGAAGACCACGATGTCGCGGACCGCCGATTCGACGATGGTGAGAACCGGGTCGCCCGGCTTTACCGTCTGGCCGGCGGTGCACCACACCTGGCTCACCTGGCCCGCGATGGGGCTGCGCAGCACCAGCGCGGCCCGCCTCACCTCGATTTCCTGCATCGCCGCCTCCTCGACGGCGATCGCCTCCTGCAGCGGGGACAGCTGCGCCTGCTGCAGCCGGCCGGCCGGCATCGTTCGCTCGAACGACTCGCGCCGGCCCCTGGCCGCCTGCCATTCGCTTTCCGTCTGGGCCAGCAGCGCCCTGGTCTGCTCGACCCTCTTCAACAGCTCGTCCTTCGCGAGCTTGGCGTTGTCGTATTGAGCCCTCGTGCCGATGCCCTGCTTGAGGAGCTGCTCCTGGCGCTGCGCCTCGAGGGACAACCGCTCGCCCTCTATGGTGTCGCCCTCGAGGCTGGCCCTCAGGGACAGCGCGTCCAGCCGCCGGCCGTCCTCGTCCATCTGCAGGCGAAGGACGTCGGCCGCCACGCGGCCCGAGGCAGTCGCGAGAGAAGCAGCGCTTGCGGAGAGATCGGCCCGCAGTTTTCGCAGGTTGGCGTCGGCGGTGTTGATGCTCGCGGTGAGAAGGGCGTCGTCGAGGAGTACAGACCGGCTGATTGGCGGCGACGCGGTCGTTCAAGGCGACGACGACCGACTCGACCCGCCCGACGACGGTCGGCGAGATCTGGCTCTCGAAGGCGTGAGCCATGCCGGGATAGTGAATCGACCCGGTTCGGTTGAGGAGGAGATAGCCTGCCGCCAGGGCGGCCGCCAGCCAGATCGCCAGCGGCACGCCACGACGCCGGAGGTTCTCCAGGCGCTGGGCGCGCGGAATCGCAACGACCGACAACGGGTCTGACACGTCACACCTCCAGCACCTCGTCGCGAACGAGCGCCGTCGCGTGCGAAACGCCCTCGACCTTGTGCAGTTCGGCGACGAGTTCGCCTACGCGGTTCCGGTCCCGAAGCCCGACCTGGTACACGACCTCCGCCGAGTCGTCCTCGTCGGACTGCCGTTTCGAGACCTGCCGGTAGCGCAGGCAGAACCGGCTGAGGACAGCCTCCGAACCCGCTTGGGTCGCCGGTCCAATCGCCAGGCGGACGGTCAGGTAGCCGTGGAAGCGCTCGAGGGCGCCGAACGAGACCGACTCGAGATACCAGACCAACGCGAGCATCGCCACGGTGCCGATGATGCCGGTCACGAAGCGCTGCGTGCCGATCGACACGCCGATCACGATCGCCATCAACACGAACACCGTGTCGCGGGTGTCCTTGAGCACGTTGCGGAACCGCACCAGCGCCAGCGCACCCAGCAGGCCGAAGGCGGTGACGATGCTGTCCCCGATGACGGTCATGAGGACGGTGATGACGACCGCCATGATCACGAGCGACTGGGTGAACGACCGCGAGTACCAGAGGCCCTCGTGGGTCCAGCTGTACGTGCGGGCGAGCAGGACGCCCAGGACGAAGGCCAGCAGCAGGGAGAGCAGCAGGCTCTCGAACGTCACGGGGGGCCGCACGCGGTCTAGCCCTTCGAGGGAGTCGAAGAGGACGCTCATACGGCCCCCTGCGCGGGCAGCGGCAATCCCCGGACTCCGTCGGCGCGCCCGCTGGCCCAGGGCGGGCCGTCGAGCATCCGTCCGACCGCCCGGGCGTACTTGCAGCACGACAGCCGCTCGAGATTGAACGCGCAGACCATGTGCTCGACCCACGCGGGAGCGGCGCCGGTGAACTTGATCTCGAGGATGACGCCGCCGACCGGTACCGGGTTCCAGCATCCCCCGGCGTGCCGGAGGTCCGGGCGAAGCGTCGGCTGGTAGTGCAGGCGGGTATCGAACGTCACCCGAACCGGTTCCGGGTCGACCCCGACGTAGGCCTCGCGCAGGTACCGGACGCGGACGATCGGCTTGCAGCGGGTGAGGGCCATCTGGCCAACGAAGTGCTCCAGGTTGTCGGCGTGCTCGCGCGGCCGGCAGACCTCCCACCACGGCGTCTGCTCGGCCAGCAGCGCGACGGCTTCGGCACGCCCGAGGCGGACCCGCCGCTTGGTGACCACACGGTCGATTCGGGCCTTCACCTCGAGGAACACGGGGGCGTCGGCGTCGTCCGAGTAGGTCCGGACGCGCAGCTTGAACCGCGTCTTGGCCCCGCACTTGGTCTGGCGGTAGAAGCGCAGGTCGTCGGTGTCGAAGTAGAGGCTGCAGACGGAGTATTCCCGGCTGGAGCCCGAGCGGGTGAATGGGTCGACGCTCGCGACCGTCAGCAGGAACTGCCGCATCAAGGGCAGGACGAGCGGGTCGATGATGTACATTGTTCTCGAACCGCGAGCAGGCGGTGAGTGTTTGGGCGCGCGAGTCGCGCTCTGAGAAGCTGTACACGACGTCTCCAATCCGCGTATGCGGAAAGGTGGGGGCAGACGCAGTGTTCGCGGAGATACGACGACCCGGCGTACTGTGCAAGGACGCTGCCGGACGAGACGGCGAACCAGTTGCGTGTCGGACGCGAGAACCGGCCGGCGGCAGTTACCGGCCGGGAACATGGTGACGTTCGAGTGTTACCGCGTCGCTACCACGCCGCCGGGTCCCCGACCGGGCGCGTTTTGCTTCCCGGGCGCGACGCGCCGTTCCTGCCCGAGACGATCCCGTGCCGCTGGAGTTTCTGCCAGAGGCATTTTCGCGAGATGCCGAGCGCCGCTCCCGCGCGCTGCTTCACCCCGCCGGCCTCGATGAGCGCGCGCCGGAGGTAGGCGCCCTCGAACTCGAACATCGCCTCGTCCAGCGGCTTCAGCGGGGCGTCGTCCACGCGCAGGGGGGCGGACACCGCCGACATGCCCGTGACCTCCGCCGGCAAGTGAATCAGGTCCACCGGCCCGCCGTCGGCGAGGACGATCGCCTGCTGGAGGACGTGCTCCAACTCCCGCACGTTCCCAGGGTAGGTGTAGGCCTGCAGCGCGGCGAACGCCTGGTCGGTGATCTGCGCCGGCCTCGGTCCGCCGTACTGCGTCAGGAAATGGCGCACGAGCAGTGGGAGATCCTCGGGGCGCGATCGAAGCGGGGGGATGGGGAGTTCGAGAACGTTGAGGCGGTAGTAGAGGTCGTCGCGGAACCGCCCCTGCTCGATCAGCGCCTTGAGGTCGCGGTGAGTCGCAGACACGACGCGGACGTGCACGTGGACGCTGCGGTTGCTGCCGAGGGGCTCGAAGACCCCTTCCTGCAGCACGCGCAGGAGCTTGACCTGCGCGGAGAGCGGCATCTCGGCCACTTCGTCCAGGAACAGTGTGCCGAGGTCGGCCGCCTGGAAGCGCCCTTCGCGCTTGTGGACCGCGCCCGTGAACGCGCCGCGTTCGTGGCCGAACAACTCGGCCTCGAGAAGCGTCTCGGGAAAGGCGGCGCAGCTGACGGTGATGAAGGGGCGGGCGGCGCGAGGGCTCTGGCGGTGGAGCGCCCGGGCAATCAGTTCCTTCCCGGTGCCGCTCTCGCCGGTGATGAGGACCGGCGCATCGTTCGGCGCGAACCGTTCGACCCGCTCGAACAGGAGCCGGACGGCATAGGAGTTCCCTACGAAACCATGGGGCCGGGCTTCGCCGGGTGGGGGCATGGGGCACCTCTCAAAGAACGCCCCCATGATACGCCACCTGGGCCGCAAGCGTACCCCGTCGCCTGCACGTGCGCGTGGGGCGCCTCAGTCGAGCATCGCGATCGCCCTGACCGGAGAGCCGTCCGCGTGCTCGTACGCGAGCGGCAGGCAGGAGAAGAGGAACCGCTTGCCGACGAGGGGCCCGAGGTTGGCGAGGTTTTCGACCAGGATCAAGCCGGCCTCGAAGAACGCGATGTGGTTGGAATACGGGGGCGGGCCAACCGGGTCGGCGGAAATCGCGTCGAAGCCCACGCCCTTCAGGCCGCGGCCGACGAGCCAGGCGCTGGCGCCGGCGGACAGCACCGGGAACGAAGCGAAGTAGCGGTCGTCGCCCCAGTGGCGGGACCAGCCGGTGTGCAGCAGGACGAAGTCACAGCCGGCGACAAGGTCCTCGCGCGCCTCGAAGGCGGCTGCGGGGATCCGACCCGTCCTGCGCGCCCAGAAACGTCAACCACGCAGGCGGTCCCGACGAAGCGGTCCACGGGCAGCTGGTCGAGGAACGGCGCGCCCGCCACCATGTGCCCAGGCGCGTCGATGTGGGTGCCGGTGTGGGAGTACATCCGCAGCAGCGTCTCGGCAAACCCGTTCTTCTCGACGGTGTTCGCCTGCTGCAGCACGGGCGGCTCGGTGTCCGGGTAGACCGGCATGCCCGGGCGTGATGCGATGGGTGAGGTCGACGATGGTCATCGTCAAATCTTACCGCAGGCGAACAAACGGCGAATCTGCGTGCTATACTCCCACGAATGTCGCGCGGCTCCCTGCCCCGCCACGGCCGTGGCACCCTGCTCAACCCGTCGAGCCGGTTCGACCGCCTCTCGCTCGAGCCTGAGGAGCAGGAAGCGCCGGGCGACGAGGCGGCACCGAGAACCGAGTTCCTGAAGGACTCCACGAGGACGCTGATCACCCGGAACGACAGCCCCGACATCCCTTTCGAGTTCAGCATCAATCCGTATCGCGGCTGCGAGCACGGCTGCGCGTACTGCTATGCGCGGCCGTATCACGAGTATCTCGGCTTCTCGGCCGGCCTCGATTTCGAAACGAAGATCGTCGTCAAGGCCGACGCGCCCGACCTGCTGCGGCGGGAACTGGCGCGCCAGTCGTGGATCGGGCGCGCCTCTGGGATTGTCCGGAGTCACGGACTGCTACCAGCCGGTCGAGCGGCGCCTCGAGCTGACGCGGCAGTGCCTGGCGATCATGGCCGAGTGCCGGCAGCCGGTTGGCGCCATCACGAAGAGCGCCCTGGTGGCGCGCGACGCCGACCTCTTCGCGGAACTGGCGGCGCACCAGGCTGCGGACGTGTGTCTCACGGTGACGACGCTCGACGAGCGGCTGCGGCGCGCCCTGGAGCCGCGTGCTGCGACGGCCGACGCGCGGTTCGAGGCGGTGGCGCGGCTCGCCGCCCGCGGCGTCCCTGTCGGCGTCATGGTGGCGCCCGTGATCCCGGGGTTGACCGACCACGAGATCCCGCGCATCCTGCAGCGTGCGCGCGAGGCAGGCGCGACGTTCGCCGGCTTCACGATGCTGCGTCTGCCGCACGGCGTGGGCGGGCTCTTCGACGAGTGGCTGACCGCCCACGTCCCCGACCAGAAAGAGAAGATCCTCGGTCGGCTTCGCCAGGTCCGACTCGGCTGCCTGACCGACGCGCGCTTCGGGCATCGCATGAGCGGAGAGGGGCCGCTCGCCGACCTCACCGCGCAGCTGTTCGAGCGCTCGCGGGAGCGCGCCGGCCTCGCCTCCGGTTCCCGCCCGCTCTCGTCCGCGGCCTTCCGCCGGCCCGGACGGCCCTGCCCGTTGTTCGACTGACCCGCGGGCTTTCAAAATCACCGGCTTGCGGCTTGCGGCGTCATCCCGGCATCGCATCCAGTGTCCTCTGATGCGGATTCTGGCATTCGGCATTCGGCATTCGGCATTGTAAGATTCGCCCATGAGCACCCTCCGCCACCTCGTCGCCCTGATCGTCGTCGGCTTCGTCGGCCTGGCCCTGCCCGCCCCGTCGCGGGCGCAGTCGACCGATTCGACGCTCACGCTCGAACGGATCTTCGGCAAGCGGGAGTTCGCGCCGGAACGATTCGGCCCGGCGCGCTGGATGCGCGACGGCGAGTCGTACACCACGCTCGAGCCGAGCGCCGACGCCAAAGACGGCCGAGACCTCGTGCTCTACTCCGCTGCCACCGGCGCGCGTCGCATCCTGGTGCCGGCCGCGAAGCTCGTCCCCCCGGGCGCCTCCGCCCCGCTCGTCGTCGAGGACTACGCCTGGTCGCCGGACGGCCAGGTGCTCAGCGTCTTCACCAATTCGAAGCGGGTGTGGCGACAGAACACGCGCGGCGACTACTGGACCTACGACCTGCGAACGAATCGCCTGCACAAGCTCGGCGCGGGCTTCGAGCCGTCGACGCTGATGTTCGCCAAGCTCTCGCCCGATGGCCGGCTGGCGGCTTACGTCGTGAAGAACAACCTCTACGCGGAGGATCTGGCATCGGGCAAGGTGACCCAATTGACCGCCGACGGCGACGACGATGTCGTCAACGGCACGTCCGACTGGGTGTACGAGGAGGAATTCGACCTGCGCGACGGCTTCCGCTGGAGCCCGGACAGCTCGGCGATCGCGTTCTGGCGGTTCGATACGCGGGGCGTGCCGGTCTTCTCCATGATCAACAACACCGACTCGCTCTACCCGGTCGTCACGCGGTTCAAGTATCCGAAGGCCGGCGAGCAGAACTCCGCCGTGCAGGTCGGCGTCGTCACGGCGGCGGGCGGCAAGACGGTGTGGATGAAGGCGGCCGGCGACCCGAGGCAGATTTACATCCCGCGGCTCGAGTGGGCCGGCAATTCGCGGGAGGTGATCTTCCAGCAGCTCAACCGCCTGCAGAACACCAACCAGGTGGTGGTCGGCAGCGCGGCCAACGGCGACGTCCGGACGCTGTTCACCGATCAGGACGCGGCGTGGGTGGACGTCGAGGAGTTCACGTGGCTGAAGGGCGGCAAGGAGTTCCTCTGGTTGAGCGAGCGCGACGGCTGGAGGCACGCCTACGCGGTGTCGCGTGACGACGGCGGCGTGCGGCTGCTGACGCCGGGCGACTACGACGTGGTGGCGATCGACGGCGTGGACGAGAAGGCCGGCTGGATCTACGTGACCGCGTCACCCTCCGATGCCACCAAGCGATTCGTCTACCGCGCGGCGCTGAACGGCAGCGGCAGCTTCGAACGCGTCGGCGCGGCGAACCAGTCGGGCGTCCACCGCGTGGACGTGTCGCCGTCCGGGCAGTGGGCCTTCCACAGCTTCTCGTCGCTCGACACGCCGCCGGCCACCGAACTGGTTCGGCTGCCCGCCGGGGAACCTGTGCGCGTCCTGGCGGCCAACGAAGCGCTGAAGGCGAAGGTGAACGGCCTCGCGCGCAGGCGCGTCGAGTTCTTCCGGCTGCCGATTGGCGGGGGCATCGAAGTGGACGGCTGGCGGATCCTCCCGCCGGGCTTCGACCCGGCGAAGAAGTACCCGCTGCTCGTGCACGTCTACGGCGAGCCCGCGGGCCAGACGGTGCAGGACAGCTGGGGCGGCAACAACTACCTGTGGCACCTGATGCTCGCCCAGCAGGGCTACATCGTCGCGAGCTTCGACAATCGCGGAACCCCGGCGCCGAGAGGGCGAGCGTGGCGGAAGAGCGTCTACCGGCAAATCGGAATCCTGGCGTCAGCCGACCAGGCCGCGGCGACCAGGGCGGCGCTGGCGGCGTGGCCGTACGCCGACCCGGAGCGCGTGGGGGTATGGGGTTGGAGCGGCGGCGGGTCGATGACGCTCAACGCGATGTTCCGCTACCCCGAGCTGTACAAGACCGGGATCTCGGTTGCGTCGGTCCCGTTGCAGCGGCTCTATGACACGGTCTACCAGGAGCGCTACATGGGGCTGCCCAAGGACAACGAGGAGGGGTTCAAGAACGGGTCGCCCATCACGTTTGCCAAGAACCTGCAGGGGAACCTGTTGATCGTGCACGGCACCGGCGACGACAACGTGCACTACCAGGGTTTCGAGATGCTGGTCAACGAGCTGGTAGCGGCCGGCAAGCGGTTCGACATGATGTCGTATCCGAACCGCTCGCACGGCATCTCGGAGGGTCCCGGGACGTCGCTGCACCTCTACACGCTGTTCACGAACTACCTGAAGGAGCACCTGCCAACCGCAGGAGGCGGGAAGTAGCGCTTGGCGGTTCACGGACGCCCCAGCGGGTAGCGGGTGGCACCCAGCGGATCCGCTACCAGCTTCCGCATCCGTGGTCCGCTGTTAGCGATTACCCCGCCGCTGCCTTCGAAAGCAGCGGCAGGCAGAGTTGCGACCAGTTCTCGAGTTGTTCGCGCCGTTCGAGGACTTCGGGCACGGTCAGGAACTTGAGGTCGGTGATGCACGCCTCGCCCTTCGAGACGTTCTCGTCTGCGAGGTCGCAGAGGTGAACGATGCCGAAGTGCACCTGGCCGACCGGCGTCGAGTCGTCGTTGATGAGGCCGACGATGCGCGTGCGGAAGTGGCCGTCCATGCGGAGCTCCTCGTGGAGTTCGCGCTGCAGCGCCTCTTCGTAGAACTCCAGCCCCGTCAGGAACAGGTTCTCGTCGCCGTGGTTGATGTGGCCGCCGATGCCGAGCGAGCCCTTGGCGACGAGACGCTTCTCACCCGATCCCTTCCCGCGAACGTAGTGCAGATACCTGTCCCCCTTCCTGATGAGGACGTAGGGGATGATCTGTTTCTGGGAGGGATCATCTTCCGCCTCCGCCCGCCGGACGAAGTGGGTATTGCCGGCCTCGAGGACGCGGGGCACGTAGGCGGAGACGTCGGTGCGAATGCCCTGGAACGAGCCAATCTCGTCGAGCAGGGTACGCGGGAAACACAGGACCATCTCTTCACGCATCGGGCCGAACCTCCGGTGTCATTCTGTGCCGCCCCCTGCCACGGCGCAAGCCCTCCCGCCCCCTGAAGAAACGGGGTCAGGCCCCGTTTTGCGCCGCTGAAACGGGGCCTGACCCCGTTTGGGGGCTGGCAGTTTTCGCCATGGTAGCCAGACGCCGACTGTTCGCAGTTCGACTGGCCACCGGATTTGCCGGCAATTTCGGGAAGGCCCGCGCGGCCTCTCTCATTACTGGCAGATTCTGCATCAGACCAAACGGGCCAAACGGGGCCAGGCCCCGTTTGACGCTGCAAAACGGGGCCTGGCCCCGTTTTTGGCGTGGCCCCGTCTTCAGCGGAGCAGCGGGCCGATGCCGATGTAGAAGCGGCCGCTGCCGTCGAAGCCGATCCCGCCGCCGGCGAACACCGGGCCGAGCAGCGTTTCGAGGATGAGGCCGGCGCCGACGTCGCTGCGCCACTTGGCCGTATCCCATTGCTGGAACGCGGACCCGGCCTCGAGCCAGCCGCCGACGAAGACGTTCCCGCCGATGACGTCCGGCAGGCGGCCGACCTGCTTCAGGTAGCCGCCGGCGGCGAACAGGTAGTTCGAGCCCCGCAGTTCGTCGTTGTTGAACGCCGTCATCCGGAGCGGGCCGCCCAGCGAGAACCTGTTGAAGAGCGGCGTGGCGCCAAACGACGTTCCCGCGCCGAACCGGGTGAACACCCGGTCCTGGCCGTGCACACGTTCGAACCAGGATCCGATCACTTCACCTTGCCAGTATTCCTGCGGCTCTTCGATGGGCGTCTCCGCAAAGGTCGCTGTGGAGAACTGCGGCGCCGAGAAGTAGCGGCGAACTCCCCCTCTCACGTAGCCGCCGTGCGACGGCACCAGGGGACTGTTCTGACCGTCGTACGCAACCTGCGCGGTCGCGTAGCGCTCCGTTCCCTCGGCTGCCGGCAGCTCGGGGCTTCCGACGCGCACGCTGCCGTTGACGTCATCGATCGTGTACCCTGCCCGCACCTCGAGGTTCCGGCCGCCGTTCACGCCAAGGTCGAAGGCCGCGCCGGTGCGAGAGATGCGGTACTCGCCGAACAGCTGGTTGTCCTGGTAGAAGTTTCGCAAGGACTGATCGTAGTAGACCCGCGGCGCCACGAACACGCGGCTGGCCCCCAGGGGCTTGTAGAGCTCCGCGCCCACCCGCTGCCGCGTCCCGAGCATCGCCTCCACGCGCGCTTCCGATGCTTTGCCGAGAACGTCGTACATCGTGACCAGGCCGCTGACGTTGAACGCGAAGCTCGACGAATCGACGTTGCTCAACTCGAGGCCCAGCGCCAGGAAAGGCGGGCCGTAACTCTTCGCCCGCGCGGTGATCAGCAACCCGGGCCCCTGCGGCCCGGTCGCGATGCGGTAGGTCAGGTACTCGTAGCGGTCGGTCCCGACGACCCGCATGATGCCCAGCGCGATGCGGTCGGTGTCGAGCGGCTTGCCGATGTTCTCGCTCAACTCCGCCCGGATCTGCGCCTGCTGGAGCGGCGGCACTCCCACGACTTCGACGGTCAGCGGGACGGGCAGCGCGGTGTGGCGGCGGGCCTGCCTCGCCGCGGCGAACGCGCGGTACTCCTCCTCGCTCACGGAGTACTTCAGCAGCTTGTCCGACAGCTGCTCGGCGGCGCGGTAGCCGCGCCGCGCCAGCTCCTCGCTCTCTCGCCACGACATCGAACCCAGGCCGGTGAGATCGGGATCGATCAGGAGGTCGGCCGACTTTAGCGCCCGCCTGGTCCCGGCGTCCATCATGGTGGAGATGGTCTTGCCGAGCGTCGAGAAGAGGGTCTGCTTGGACTCCTTTTCCAGGTCGGTCTCCGCGCCCACGTCCACCGCAATCACGACGTCCGCGCCCATCGCCCGCGTGACGTCTGCCGGGATGTTGTTCAGCGTGCCGCCATCCACCAGCAGCCAGTCGTCGTAGCTCACCGGGGCGAACACGCCCGGCAACGACATCGTGGCCCGCATGGCCTGGGCCAGCTGTCCCTTCGACAGCACCACCATCTCGGCGGTCTTCAGGTCGGTGGCGACGCAGCGGAACGGCGTCGGCAGATCGTCGAACGACTCGACGTCGTAGTAGGGCAGCGCGATCCGGTCGAGCATCAGGGCCACCTGCTGCCCCGGGTTCAACCCGGCGGGCAGCGTGAAGCCGCCCTTCAAGCCGAACTCGAGCGGCGACGGGTAGTGACGCTTGTCCTGCTTGCGCCTGAACGTCTTGTACTTGAACGGGGTATCGGACAGGAACATCAGGTCCCAGTCGGTCGTCTTCATCATCGCCGCCAGTTCGGCCGGGGAAAGGCCGCTGGCGTAGGCGCCCCCGACGAGCCCGCCCATGCTGGTGCCGGCAACGACGTCGACCGGGATCCGGTGTTCCTCGAACCACTGGAGGACGCCGATGTGCGCCATCCCCTTCGCGCTGCCGCCGCCGAGCGCGAGGCCGACGCGCGGGCGGGCCGGTGCGGCGCCCGCGGCGGACGCCCACACGGCCAGGATCGCGAGCCCACAAACACCGGCAGCCATTCGAGGGAACATCGACATATTTCGCTAGAGCCCCACCACGGCGTAGATCGCCGACAGGACGACGAGGCCGAGGAGGCCAGGCGCCACGAGGTTGGCCGTCCGGCGCTCGCCGAACGTGTAGGTGTAGGCGAGCTTCAGGACGTTGTTGCTGGCGCTCGCGATGATGATCGCCTGGACAATCTGGTACTCGCCGATCCCCAGGCTCCCCTGCAGCAGCGACACCACGAACGGCGTGATGTCCGAGAACCCGACGACGAACGACAGCACGCGGAGGCCGCTGTCCTTGGAGTAATCGAGGACGTATTTCGTGACGAACGAGGTCACCGCGAACAGCACGGCGAACAGAATGGCGGCATTCAGTTCCAGCGGGTTCTTGCGCAGCGATGGTTCCACCGCCACCCCGCCGCCCGGGGACGCCCCCGCCTCGGCGCTGGCGGGCGGATGCGCCCGTTGCCGGTGCCGCAGCCAGAGCCCGTAGGCGGCCGCGGCACCCGACAACCCCACCAGCGCCGGACCGACGATGATCGCCGACTGCAGGCGGAAGATGGCCACCAGCGCGAGCAGCCGCACGTACATCATCGACACGGCGAGCAGGATGGCGACCGCCGCCTGGTCGGCGAACCCCGGCGCCGCGCTGGACTTCTTCGCCACGATGACCACCGTCGCCGTGCTGGAGTAGAGGCCGCCCACGAGCCCGGCGAGCATCAGCCCCTTCCGCGGATACAGGTAGGTCTGGAGGACGTAGCCCAGGTAGGAGATGCTGGTGGTCACGACGACCGCCAGCCAGATCTGCCGCGGCGTGACCGGAAGCGTCGCGAAGAACTGCCAGACCGGGCCGCCTCCGGCGCGCACCTCGTCGGGGATCAGCGGCAGCGCGACGGCCGCGATCGCCAGGAACTTGCACGCGGTGACGACCTCCCCGGTCTCCAGCCGGTCACTGAACTGGCGGATGCGGCCCTTCGAGTGGAGGACGAACAGGATCGTGATCGCGATCAGGACCAGGTACCACGGCGGGAACAGCAGCGCGATCGGGCCCGCCGCGTACGTGAGCAGCGCGATCAGCACGCCGATCATGCCAGGGCTCTTCTTCTGCAGGACCTTGTTGCCGTAATAGACCAGCAGGAAGAGCGACAGCGCGCCGAGCCCCACCAGGAAGGCCTGGTTGCCGAGCCCCGGCAGCCGGAAGAGCACGAACCCGAGCATCCCGATGAAGACGAACGTGCGCACCGTCCCGAAGGTGTCGAACTTCCCCTCGGCCTCGTAGTACCCGCGCAGGCCGATGCCGACGAGGAAGCTGACGCCCACGGTCAGCAGGAACGGCGTCACGGCGTCTGGGGTCACGGCGCTCACTTCCGATCAGAACAACTTGGTGTCGGTCCGGCCGATCAGGTCCGAACCGAAGTCGTACACGACGAACCGGATGTTCGACGTCCCGCGGATGATCGGAAACTGGATCGTGTAGGGGTAGCCTTCCTTCAGGTACTTCGCGTAGTCGGCCTCGCTCAACTTGATCGACATCTGCTGGAAGTGCGTGCCGGTCTGGTAGGTGGCCGTGTCGAAGCAGTAGATGGCGACGTCCAGCAGTCCGACCCGGGCGTCGCCCACCGTCACCACCTTCACCTTCGACAGGTCGATCTTCCCCTCGACCGAGAGGCTCCCCGACCGCTGCGACACCGCCGCCTTCACCTTGATGTCGCTCACTTCCCGGCGGAAGTTCGCGGCCGCGCCGAGGCGGTCATTGGTGATGAACTGCCTGCGATTGAATCCTCCCGAGTCGGGTGAACGGAAGTAGCCCTGGCGATGGAGGACGGTCACGTCCGGCCGGTTCACGCGGACCTCGATCTTCCGGTATCCCCCGTCCCACGGCTTGTTGGACGCCTGGTACCCCAGGACGTAGCCGGTCCGGGTCAGCTCGTCCAGGCGCGCAATCGCGGCCGAGCCCTTGTCCATGATGGCCGACACGCCGCCGGTCAGCTCGGCCATCCGCCGCAGGCTCTTGAACGACTCGGACTGCTGGACGGTCGCCGCCATCTGCTTGGTCGACGAATCGTCGGCGGCGGCGAGCAGCCCGCCCGCCTGGATGGTGTGAATCGACACGCGGCCGTCGTTCGCGGAGGCGGCGAGCGCGCGGTCGTTCTCCTCGCTCGGCCAGATCAGTCCCTTCTCGGTCAGGAACAGGAGGTGCTTCTCCCCTTCGAACCGGCGCAGGTATTCGAGGATCGCCAGGAGGTTCCCCTGGTCCTGCAGCGTTGTCGCCGCCGACGCCATGAAGTCGTCGAGGTTCATCGACGCGAACGCCTGCGCGTCGATCACCTCCGCGCTGGTGGGCGCCGGGGGCTTCGCGCCCACGCCGGCGACGTTCTCGTCGATCTTCGCCTGGAGCTTCTTCGAGATCACGCGACTGCCGTAGAGGGGCGCCATGCCCGTCGGCCCCAGCTGCTGACCGAGCTCGAAGTCGAGGTCTTCGTGCTTCTTCTTCAGCCGCTCGAGGGCGTCGGCGATCTTCTGGTGGTCGGTGGTGAACGGAATCGCGCGGTCGTAGGCGAACAGCGCGACGAGGTCCTGGGGCAGCAGCCCGGTCTTCACCAGTTGCAGCACGCCGCTGATCGCCTTCGATGGCTCCTCGAGCCGGCCGAGGCCGATCATGATCGCGAAGATCCGCCGCGTGGGCGGTGCGCCGAACGTCCCTTCACGGACCGCCAGCTTCGCGGAAGGGTCGGCCGCGCCCGCGGTGAGCGCGATGGGAATCACCTGCTGCACGGTCTGCGGCAGGCCGTCCTCCAGGACCGAGAAGTCGGACGGCTTGAGGTCGTTCACCGGCTTGCCGTTCCGGTCGAGGACTCGAACGGACACCGGGATCAGGTCGCGAGCGATCTGGGCTCCTTGCGGAGCCGGAGCAGCGGCCTCGAACCGGGCCGCCAGGAGGAATGCAATCGACAGAACGGACAGGAACCAGGACAGACGGCGACGCGGCATGAACCCTCCTCCGGGAATCGCACAGAGCTTATCTGGAGGCGGGAGATTGTCAAGCTACCTGGACCAGGCGGGCATCGAGTTGTTGCCGACGTGCGTGACCTGGCGGACCCGGGTCCCGGTGCGCGTCATGACCCAGATCTGCTGTGTGCCGCCGCGCGTCGAGGTGAACGCGATGTGGCGGCCGTTGGGTGAGAACGCGGGGCTCTCGTTCTGGGGCCCGAACGTCAGCTGCCGAGCCGCGCCGGTGGCCAGCTCGATCACCTTGATGTCGTAGCCCGTCTTCGTCCGCGACACGTACCCGATCTCGTCGATCGGTCCCGGCGACCAGGTGGGCCGGTCGCAGTACCTTCTCCGCGGTGAGCTGCCGCACCTGCCCGCCGTCCGCGTTCATCACCCAGATCTGCGGCCGCCCGCTCCTGTCGGAGGTGAACGCGATCTCGGTGCCGCGCGGCGACCAGGACGGCGCCGTGTCGATCGCCCAATGGTTCGTGAGGCGGCGGGCGCCGGAGCCGTCGGCGTTCATCACGTAAATCTCCTCGTTGCCGTCGCGGTTGGACGAGAAGGCGATGCGCGTGCCGTCGGGCGACCAGGCCGGGAGCCGGTTCTGCCCCCGCAGCCCGGCGAACGATCCCGAGCGGCGGTCGTCCACGCGGGTGAAGAAGAGGTCCTGGAAGCCCCGCCGGAACGACGTGTAGGCGACCGCGCGCCCGTCCGGCGACCAGGCGGGCGTCATATCCAGGTCGCCGTCTGTCGTCAGCCGCTGCTCATTCGCACCGTCGTAGTCCGCGACGAAGATCTCCTTCACCCGGCGGATGGACCCGGTGGGCTCACGGAAGCTCCCCATGCGGTCCGAAACGAAGGCCAGGCGCGAGTGGGCCAGGCCCCGGATGCCCGCCTGGTCCGCGAGGAGTTCGTTGGCGGCAACGTGCGCGATCAGGCGCGGCAACTGCTCCCGGCCCACGAATTCGCGCCCAAACGCCATCTGCCCGGTGCGCGCGTCGCGCAGCCGGACCTCCAGGTGGAGTTCGCCGCGGTCCCTTCGCAGCGACACGGAGAGCACGCCGTCGGCGCCGTCGGCGTCGCGGGTGCTGTCCGTGGCGAGAAACTCGAATGCTTCCTCGAACTCCAGGTCCGCCCGGAGCACGTCCCCAATCGACGCCGCCAGGCCGGCGACGGCGGCATCCCCCGGCGCAGTGGTCACGGCCGGCACCTCGAGCCGCGGCAGGAGGCCGGCGCGGGGCGCGATCCGGATGCGCCCCTCCCGCTCCTTGCGCACCTCCGGCAGACGCGGCCGGTTGGCCGGGATCAACACGAAGCTGATCATGGCGGCGGCGGCAACGAGCAGGAGGGCGACGAGGCGGCGGCGCATGGGTCGCCTACCGGGGCGCCCCGTGGGGGTGCACGGCGCCGCTGTGGGTCCGGTCGTGCCGCAGAAGGAACCGTACGCGCATCCTGGCCTTCGCCCTCACCTTCGGAGCGACGCGAGCACGACCCCGATGCGCCGCAGCCCTTCGGCGATGTACTCGGGCTTCCCCCCGTACCACAAGCGCAGATATCCCTCGAGGCCGACGTGGCTCCCCGGCACCACGAGCGTACTCTGCTCCACCCGGATCCGCTCGCACAGGTCCAGGCTCGGGACGGCGGGGCGGTAGCGCACCAGCGTCATCGCGCCCGCCTTCGGGCGATTGAACTCCAGCAGATCGCCGAACGACGTCGCCCACTGTTCGATGATCGGGAGGTTGGCGGTCAGGATGGCGCGCGTCCGCGCGTACAGCTTCTCGCGGTTCGCCGCCGTCACGGCCACGCGGGCCACCATGTCCGAGAGCTTGTTGGGGCCGATCGTGATGTAGTCGTGCTGGCTCCAGGTCGTCTCGACGACAGCGGGCGGCCCGATGATCCAGCCGATGCGCACACCGGGGATCCCGTAGGCCTTCGACAGGCCGCTCGTCACGATCACCTTGTCGCTCATCCCCCAGAACGATTTCGTCCGCTCCCCCTCGAGCTCCGCGCCCAGGTACACCTCGTCGGCGAGCAGCCAGGTGTTCGTCTGCTCGCAGCGTGCGACGATGCGGCGCATCGCCGCCTCCGAGAGAACCGCGCCTGAGGGGTTGTTCGGATTTGAGAGGTAAAGCAGCTTCGTCTTCGGCGTCACCGCGCGCTCGAACTCGTCCCAGTCGGGCTCCCACCCGCACTCGGGGCGGAGGCGGAACGTCTTCACAGGAGCCTGAAGGCTCTGGGGGACTCCCCAGAGCTGCATGTAGTTCGGGACCTCCATCGCCATCTCGTCGCCCGGCCTCGAGGAGGCCCAGGGCCAGGAGGTAGTTGGCCTCCGACGTGCCGTTGGTCACCTCGATGTGGCCGACCGTGGCTCCCGGGTAGATGACACCCAGCTGCTCCCGCAACGGGATCGTGCCGTTGGACTGGCTGTAGCCGAGCGGCATGTCGAGCGCCGCGTCCAGGTCGAGGCCGAGCCCGACGAGATCCCGCATGGTCACCGGGCGCACGCCGCTCTCGCTCATGTCGTACTCGACCAGGTTCTCCCAGGTCGACTGCATCCGCTCCATCTCGAAGTTCGGGATTCGCATGGCTGCCTTTCTCCGCCGGGTGTTGAAACGACGCGTCGGTATATTCTATGCTCCATGCCGCCTCCGGAGCAGCCCTTGTCGAACCAGCGTGCCGACCATGCCACGGATCCTGCGGACCCTCGCGCCCCGCGCCGCGAACCGATCGTCGTCCTGACGGAGCGGGAACTGCGCCAGCTCGTGACGCTGGACGTGGACGCCCTGGCGGCCATCGAGGACGCGTTCTCGCGGCTGGCGGCCGGCAAGGCTGACGTGCCACCCATCGTCGGGCTGTTCGTCCCCGCGCGGCACGGCGAAGTGGACGTCAAGGCGGCCTACATCCATGACGCGCCCAGCCTGGCGGTCAAGATCGCCTCGGGCTTCTTCGACAACGGCCAATGGGGCCTGCCGAGCGGCAGCGGCCTCATGGTGGTGTTGAGCGCGGAGACGGGGTATCCGCAGGCCATTTTGCTGGACAACGGGTACCTGACGGACGTGCGCACGGCACTGGCGGGGGCGGCAGCGGCGAAGGCGCTGGCTCCGCGGCGTGTGCGAACGGTCGGCGTGATCGGCGCGGGCACGCAGGGGCGCTTCCAGGCGCGCGCGCTGCAGCTCGTCCGGCCTTTCGAGCGGCTGCTCGTGTACGACCGCTCGGCGGAGGCGGCGGACGCCTACGTGCGGGAGATGCCCTCCGTGCTCGGTGGCGCAGGCGTCTCGCCCGCGGGTGGCGTCTCGCCTGCGGGTGGCGTCCCGCCTGAGGGCAGCGTCCCGCTCATCGTCGAATCTGCCGACCCCGAAACCCTCGTGCGCGAGAGCGACGTCGTCATCACCTGCACCCCGTCGCACACGCCGATCGTCCGCGCCGCGTGGCTGCACCCCGGCCTCCACATCACGGCGATGGGCGCGGACGTCCCCGAGAAGCAGGAACTCGAATGCGAGGTGCTCGCGCGGGCGACCCGGCTCGCGTGCGACCTGAAGACCCAGTGCTTCGCCCGCGGCGAATACCACCACGCGTTGTCGGCCGGGGTGATCGGGCCGGACGCCGACGTCACGGAACTCGGTGAGCTGACGTCGGCGCGCCGGCCGGGTCGTCTCCGCGACGACGAGATCACGGTCTGCGCGCTGACCGGCGTCGGCGTGCAGGACACCGCGATCGCGTTCCTTGCGTACGGCCGGGCGGCAGCCGCGGGGCTGGGGACGCGTTTCCCGTCGAGAAGCGACAGCGCGTCGTGACGGTGAGAGACTCGGTGGCGCCCATCTCCCGGCGGTCGTTTCAGACGCTGGCGCTGGTTGGAGTGCTCGCGGTGACGTTCATCGCGCCGCTGGGCCTCCGCGTGGTCGGCCGCTTCGCGCCGAATCCGGATCTCCCCCCGAGCTACCTGCCCGCGCTCGAAGCCCGGCGCGCCCGCGAGCCGTTCGACGGCCAAATCATCAGGGACCTCCGAAAGATCGAGCCGGAGTTCGTGGTGATCGGCGACTCGATGGCCGGTTCACGCCTGGATGCTACCCAGTTGTCGGTAATGCTCCACTACCGGATGGTGGCGCCGATCTGTTACGCGGCCACCGGGTCGGCCTTCTGGTACCTCGCGCTCAAGAACTGGGTGGTGGCAAGTCAGGTCCGACCCAGGGTCGTCATCATCTTCTTCCGGGACGAGAACCTCACCGACCCGATGTTCCGCGTGACGGGACCGTACCGGGCCACCCTCGACCGTGCCGCGCGAGAGCGTGAACCGGCGCTGAACGAAGTCCTCGCCATGCACACTGAGGGCGCTTTCTACCAGGTCCACGAGGCGCTCGACCGCGTGTATCAGCGCGACACTGTCCGCGCCTGGATCGAGCCCGCCCTCTGACGCTGCCTCTCTCGCTCGCTGTTCGGCCGCGGTCCCGTCCGCAGTCTGCCCGAACGGATCAACTTGGAACTGTTCGGCCTGCAGGCGCTTCGCCAGATGACCGCCGCAGACATGGCGCACGGCGACGATGATTCCGCGTTCGATTTCAGGCGGAACCTGCCACGGTCGATCCTGCCCCGGATGTTCGACGCCGCGCGGCACGGCGGGATCACGCTGGCCTTCGTCCGGGTGCAACGGCGGCCCGGGCCCGACGGCCCCCCGCCCCAGTCCCCGACGCTGCGCCGTTACATGAAGGACCTGCAGGCCTACATCGAATCCCAGGGGGGCCTCTTCGCGGACGACTGGGGCGACCCCGACCAGCCGCTCTCGGTCTACGCGGACGGCGACCACCTCTCGCGGGACTTCCGCGAGCGATATACCGATCAGTTCCTGCGCAAGCACCCGGCGATCTTCCGATGATCTTCCACAGCCTGACGTTCATCGTCTTCTTCGCCGTCACGCTCGCGCTGTACCTGGTCGGTGACCCATCGCGCCCAGAACGTGCTGCTGCTCGTCGCGTCCTACACCTTCTACGGCTGGGTGCATCCCTGGTTCCTGGGGCTCATCGCGACCACGACGCTCACCGATTTCCTCTCGACACGCGGGATGGAGCGGTGGCCGACACGCAAGAAGCACTTTCTCTGGTTGAGCCTCGCGGTTGATTTCGGCCTGCTGGCGTTCTTCAAGTACTTCAACTTCTTCGTGGAAAACGTCGCGACCACGCTCGCGATGGCCGGCTGGTCGGTCCCGCTCCCGGTCCTGCGCATCGCCCTGCCTGTCGGGATCTCCTTCTACACGTTCCAGTCGGTCAGCTACACCATCGACGTCTATCGGGGACACCTCGCCGCCCGACGCAGCCTCGTGGACATGGGGGTCTTCGTCTCGTTCTTCCCTCACCTGGTGGCGGGGCCCATCATGCGGGCCTCGTCCCTGCTGCCGCAGGTCGAACGCGAGCGGCGGTTCTCGGCAGTCGACGCACGCGACGCGACGGTGCTGATCGCCTGGGGCTTCTTCAAGAAGCTCGTGATTGCCGACAACGTCGGCGTGATCGCGAACAAGGTGTTTGCCCTGAAGACGCCCGAGTTCGCGCTGCTCTGGGCCGGGGTCTTCGCGTTCGCCATCCAGATCTACGCCGACTTCTCGGCCTACACCGACATCGCGCGCGGCACCGCGCGGTGGCTGGGATTCGACCTCGTCCGCAATTTCAATCACCCCTACATGGCGTCGGGCCCCACCGATTTCTGGCGCCGCTGGAACATCTCGCTGACCACCTGGTTCCGCGATTACGTCTTCCTTCCGCTTAGTTTCGCGCTATCAAGGCGGTTCGAGGCGGGGCGCTTCCTGGGCGTGCGGGACGAGTTGTGGATCTACGCGATCGCGACGCTCGGGACGTTCTTGTTGTCCGGCCTCTGGCACGGCGCCAGCTGGAATTTCGTGCTCTGGGGCGCCTACCACGGCGTGCTGCTCGTCATCGCGCGCAGCGTCAGCCCGCGCCGGAAGCGCCTCCGCACCGGGCGCCGCTGGCTGCGGCCGATCAGAGTCGCCGGCATGTTCGTGCTCACCTGTATCGGCTGGCTGTTGTTCCGCGAGAGCGACCTGTCGATGCTCGCCCGCGATCTGACGCTCTCGCCGGTCGGCGGCACGCTGCTTGGGCGCCAGGCGGGGGCCTATCTGCTGGCCCTGTCACTCATCTACTCACTGCCGCTGTGGGTCCAGAGCATCTGGGCGGAGCGCGGGGCGCCCGATCTCGTCCCGTCCCTGTCGGCCCCCGCCGGGCAACTGGTACCCGCGCGTCCTCCGCTCGTAGTCGTGGCGTCGCAGGCCTGCCTGTGCGGCGTGCTCTTCG
>CAWJPZ010000011.1:0-420455 GCA_963844875.1 uncultured Acidobacteriota bacterium | reverse complement strand
GATAAACTTTTATTTGAAGGGTTATCGAATGAAACTGTTAAAACCTAATGTTGGGAAAATTATAAATGTCTTTTATAAATCGCTCTGTGCTTATCAATGGGAAAAACCAGATGAAGGTCATTTTCTGTATTACCTGATGCTCGAAAACCGTGAGGTACAAAAGATAATGGCCGATTTAAAATCGGTAAATAAGATTTACTTTAAAGACAAAAATCAGGATTTTCCTGCATTAGTACTTAAACTCAAAACCCTGATTGGGCAATTAAAAGCTTATGAGTTGCATTATATTAAAAAAGAGAATATCCTGTTTCCTTACATTGAAAAGGCATTTCCGCAATTTCGCTGTTTGCAGCTAATGTGGTCTTTTCATGACGATTTTCGCCGGAGTATGAAAGTCATTTGAAACAATTTACATACGAGCTCCCCGATAAAGATCTGTTAAATAAGGAAATGGGTAAACTATTTTTTGTGGTGCTTCCCATTATTTTCAGGGAAGAACAAATCGTATTTCCTGTAGCTTTCAAGGCAATACCTGAAAAATCCTGGACAGAAATGTTGGAGCAGAGCTATGAGACAGGATGGTGCTATATCGAAGAACCAGATAGGGCAATACAACTAGATTCATACATCTTTTAATTTAAACGGAAAAATAGATCTCAAATACCGGGTTTCTTACTCCTGAACAATTGATAATGATGTTAAACAATTTGCCTGTGGATATTACTTTTATTGATGAAAACGATGAAGTTCAATATTTTTCCGGTGGTAGAGACCGTATTTTCCCTCGTTCCAAAGCCATTACAGGAAGGAAAGTACAAAATTGCCATCCGCCTGAAAGCGTTCATATTGTGAATGAAATTATTGATGCCTTCCGAAATGGAAAAAAAGACCATGCCGACTTCTGGATTAAAATGAAAAGCCGCTTTATAAATATTCGTTACTTTGAGCATGACGCAAGTCTGGGCGCGGGAGCTGGGGCGTCATCAGATACCGCGTGATGCTGTCGCGCCTGGGTTCGTGGCGACGGAGATGGTCAAGCAGATGCCCGAGAAGGTCCTGGCGGCGATGGTCGCGAAGACCCCGCTCGGCCGGATCGGAGACCCGATGGACATCGCCAACGCCTACGTCTGGCTGGCGTCGTCGGCGGCGAGCTGGATCACCGGGGCCGTCGTCTCGGTGGATGGCGGGTTGGTCAAGGGAACATACAGCCGTCGATGAAGATCCTGGTCGTCGGCATCGGCGCGCTGCTCGCGCTGGGCGTGGGGGCGGTGCTGGTCGGCCTCTGGCGCCGGCCCCTGGCAACCCTCGGACGGCTCCGCCGGAGCGCGCTCCGGCGGGCCGGACTGCGGCAGGTCTTCGTGGACACGTCAATCGGACGCCAGTCCGCCTGGGTCGGCGGAAGCGGCCCAAATCGTGATCCATGTCGAGCCGGCTGGGACCGCTCGGCCGCCTGACGCAGACTGCCGGCGAGATGGACCGTTACGTGCTCGAGAACCGGCTTCACGAGGTTCGGCTGCCCGTGGACCTGCTGTGGGGTGAAGAGGACCGCGTCTTTCCCGTGTCCTATGCGCTGCGGATGAAGGCAGGGCTTCCCGCCGCGCACCTGACCACGCTGCCCCGCTGCGGGCACGTGCCGCACCGGAGTGCAGTCCCCGTCAGTTCAACCAGGCGCTCATCCAGGTGCTCGACCAGCCAGCCCCGCAGGCCAATCGTGCTGCACGCTGACGTCCTCGGTGAACGCGCCCGGCTCACGCCCAATCGGCTCGCGCTCGTGGAGGTCGCGTCGGGGAGGCGCCTCACTTACGGCGATTTGAACGCGCGCGCCGAAGCCTGCGCCCGCACGTGGCTGGAGCTCGGGCTGGCGCGGGGCGACCGCGTGGCGCTGCTGTCGAGCAACCGCATCGAATTCCTCGACGCGTTCTTCGCCGCCGCCAAGACGGGCATCATCCTCGTACCGCTGGGCGCACGCCTCACCGCCTCCCGAGGTGTCGTTGACTCTCGGCGATTCCGTCCCCGCGCCATGCTGCTCGACGGAGGCACCGCCGTCGTCGCCGAAGCCGGTTCGGCGGCCGAGCCTATCGCGCACTGGATCACATTGGACAGTTCGCACGAGGAGCCTGATCGCGGGTACGGCGCCGCTTCTCGAGGCGCTGCCATCCGGCGCGTTCGTCCGTCCCCGGCTCGACCCGGAAGCGCCCTGCTGCCTGCTCTACACCAGTGGCACGACCGGCAAGCCCAAGGGCGTCATCGTCCCGCACCGGATGATTGCCTGGAACGGCTACAACACCGCGATCTCGTGGCAGCTGCGCGACGACGACGTCACGCCCATCTTCACGCCGCTTTACCACGCGGGCGGTCTCGGCGCGTTTCTCCTCCCGATCCTGACCGTTGGGCACGGTCGTGCTCCACCGGACGTTCGACGCCGCCGAATCGGCGAACCATCGAGCGGGAGCGCTGCACGGTGGTCCTGGGCGTGCCGACCATCTTCAAGCAGCTCGCCGAAGCGCCGGAGTTTGCCGCGGCCGACCTGTCGCACCTGCGCTACTTCATCAGCGGGGGCGCGCCGCTGCCGCTGCACGTCATCCAGGCGTACCAGGCGCGCGGCGCGGTGTTCAAGCAGGGGTACGGCCTCACCGAGGTCGGGGTGAATTGCTTCGCGATGACGGTGGAGGACTCGGTCCGCAAGGCGGGCTCGGTCGGCCGACCGCTGATGTTCACGGAGGCCCGGCTGGTGGAAGAGGACGGCCGCGAGGCGGGCGTCGGGGAAGTCGGCGAGCTCCTGTTCCGCGGCTCGCACGTCTGTTCCGGCTACTGGCACCAGGCCGAGGCGACGGCCGCAGCGCTCGACGCCGACGGCTGGTTCCACACGGGCGATCTCGCCAGGCGTGATGCCGAGGGATTCTTCACCATCGCGGCCGCAAGAAGGACATGTTGATCTGGGGGCGCCAACGTGTACCCCGCCGAAATCGAGGGCGAACTGCTGCTGCACGAGGCGATTGCCGACGCGGCCGTTGTGGGCATCCCCGACGACACCTGGGGCGAGGTCGGCGTCGCGTTCATCGTGTCCAGGCCGGGCCGGCCGGTGCCCGAAGGCGCCGAACTGTCGCGATTCCTCGCGGCCCGGCTCGCCCGTTTCAAGCTGCCCGCGCGCCTACGTCGCGGTCGAGTCGCTGCCCCGGACGGCGTACGGTAAGGTGATCAAAGGGCAATTGCGCGACACTACCTGGCGGCGGCGGGCCTGCGCCGCCGGCCGGCGAACGGTAACCTCTTCCTCGTCGGAGTACTGTCATGGCCAAGCCTGTCTACATCGCCTCCTATCACCAGTCGACGTTCGGCAAGCTCCTCGGCATGCTGTCCCGAGATCATCGCGAACGGGCGTCGCCGGCGCGTGCCGTGAAATCGGCTCGAGCCGAAGGCGATCGACGTCGCGTCGATCGGGGCCGCGTGCAACATCTCGCTCAACCGCCAGGGCCTCCTGTCGGGCCTCGCCGCGATGGTGCCCGGGCTCGAGGGCAAGCCGATCGAATCGGTCGAGGACGCGTGCGCGTCGGGCGGCCAGGCGGTGCTCTCCGTGATCCACAAGCTGCAGGTCGGCACGGGGACGTGGGCATCGCCATCGGCTACGAGAAGATGCGCGACCCCGGACGGCAAGATGGACGGCAAGCTGATCGGCAAGGCGCTCGGGTACCTCTCGCACCCCGACGAGCGCGCGGGCAAGGTCTTCGTCTTCCCGCACATCTTCGCCGGAGGTCATGGACGCCTTACATGAAGCAATGGCGGACCTCCGAGGCGCGACCTCGGCCGACATCGCCGTCACGGAATACGCCAGACGCGAAGTACAACCCCTGTGCGCAGATGCGAGAAGTCCAGTGCACGCCGAGCAGGCCGATGAAGGTCGAAGGCATCAACCGCTACATCGTGGAGGGCCTGCCGCTGAAGACGTACGACTGCTCGCAGATTACCGACGGCTACGCCTCCTTGATCGTGGCCACCGAGCTGGAGGGCCTCGGCGTGGAATCGAGCCGACCCGTGGAGATCGCGGGTGGGGCCAGGCGACGGACCCGCTGACGAAAGCAGGCCGCGACGTCCTGCGGCCGGCCGGGCGCGACCGTGCGATGGCGAAGGCCTACGCGATGGCGGGGGTCACGCCCGCCGAGGTCAACGTCGCGGAGCTGCACGACTGCTTCACCGTGATGGGCGCATCGGCACCGAGGTGATCGGCAAGGCGGCCCGCCGGCCAGGGGCTCGCTACTGGGTCGACGGCAAGGCGGCGCCCGGACGGCGATGCGGGATCAACTCGTCGGGCGGCCTCATCGCCAAGGGGCATCCGATTGGCGCGACCGGCGTGGCCATGATCGGCTGGGCGGCGCGCAACTGCTCGGCAAGGCGCCGGAAGCAGCTGCAGGTGACAGGCCCCGCGCGCCGCCGCGACGTTCAACATCGGCGGCCCGATTTGCGCGTCGGTCTGCACCGTCCTGAAGAGGGCGTCGCCCGGGCGGCGCGGAAATTGAATCCTTCCGTCGCGCGGCCCGGCTCGCGGAAGGCGCAGCGCCAGGGAGCGTGACGGACATGAACCAGGAGGAACGCAGCCAGCGGAGCCGCAAGCAGGTGCTCGACGCCGCGCTCAGCGCTGTTCTCGCACCAGGGCTACCGCGCGACGAGCATCCGCGACATCGCCGACGCCGGCGAAGGTCTCGACCGGCGAACGTCTACCACCACTTCGCCGACAAGGAGAGCGATCTTCCACGAGCTGCTCGGGCGAGTACTGGACGCGCCATCGAAGGTGCCGCGTTCACCCTCTCAACCAGGCGCTCGCGGCGGGCGTTTCCCCGACAACCTCGAGGAGGTGGGCTACGGGCGCCACGCGAGATAGATCAAGCAGTGGCGCCACCACATCGCCCTCGTCTACGTCGACGTCGTGGAGTTCGACGGAGAGCACATCCAGCAAGTTTCTACTCGGACATGGCCAACCGTTTCGACGCCTTCCTCGACAAGAACCGCCGGCCGCGAGGCCTCGAGCATCGGCTGCGGCCCGGCGTCTCGCCGCTGTCGGCGGTCATGCTCGCCAGCCGGGTCTTCCTCAACTACTTCTGCGATCGAGATCCTCTTCGGGGTGCCGAACCACTTCGGGCAGAGCACGGAGGTCGTGATCGCGAGCTTGTCCGACCTGCTCCGTTACGGCATGCTGCGGCCGGACGCCCGGACCGGCGAGGCGACCGCGGCCGCGCGGGGTTGGAGACGCGGCCGCCGGCCGGTGACGACGACCGGCCAGCGGCGCGACCTGCACTACCGGGTCCACCGTCCGTTCGGCGTGCGGACCGGGCCAGGGTGGAAGAACTTCTCGGGCGCCATCACACCGTCCTTCTTGAACACCATCCCGTTCTTCATCACGAACTGCACCGACCGGAGGGCGTCGATGTCGTCAGCGGGTCTCCGGGCATGGCGATGAGGTCCGCGTAGAACCCTGGCTTGATCGGCCCCCGGTCCTTCTGGACGTCGGCGGCCTTGTAGCCGTTGATCGTCATGGCCTTGAGGATGTCGGCGTTCGGGATCTTGGCGGCCTTCCACGTGTCGAGGAAGTTCAGCGTCAGCTCGCCACGCGTGAGATACTCGCCGGTCTTCTCGTTCCGCATCCGGTCGTTCCAGTAGTCGAAGTCGGTGGAGAACGTCAGCGTCACCTTCTTCTCCCACGCGTCCCGCAGGTTGGCACCGTCCGCTTGAAGGCGGCCTCCGACCCGCGGTAGGCCGTATACGGCGTGTCCGTGCCGGCCAGGATGATCCCCTTCTCGGCCATCTGGCGGTGGTGTTCCGCCGTCAGCGCGTTCCCGTGCGCGATGATGAAGATGCCGGCGTCGATCGCGCGCTGCGCGCCCTCGGCGGTCTGCACGTGGCCTTCGACCTTGCAGCCCCCCTGGGCCGCCTCGCGGATGGCCAGCTTGATGTCGTCCACCGAGTACCTCCAGGGCTTGCAGTCGATGCAGAGCTTGATGGTCTTCGCGCCGAACAGCATGTTCTCCCGCACCGCCCGCTGGATCTCGTCCGGGCTGTTCGCGTCGATGTCCTCCGGGTACATGATGTTGTGGTACTTGTACATCTCCGGCGTCGGCCAGTACTGCCCGCCGGTGCTGCCAATCATCGGGCCCGACGGGATGACGGTCGGCCCGGGCAGCCACCCCTGCTCGATCGCCTGCCTGAGGGCGGTGTCGGCGTAGAGCGCGTTGTTGCCGACGTCCCGCACGACGGTGAAACCGGAGTTCAACAACTGGATGGCGTTCGAGGCGCCCTGGATCGCGCGAAGCGGCGACGACTCCATCACGTAGGTGAGGTAGTAGTAGTTGTTCTCGGGCTGCTCCTTGTAGGTGAGCGTCATGTGCGTGTGCGCGTCGACCAGGCCGGGCATCACGGTCATCTTCGAGAGATCGATCACGTTCGCGCCCGGCGGCACCGGGAGGTTTGCGCCGACCGCGGTGATCCGCTCGCCCTCGATGACGATCACCTGGTTGGCCGCCACGGTCCCGGTTTCCGGATCCAGCAGCTTCCCGGCCTTGATGACCGTCGTCGCGGGCTTGGGCAGCGGCGGAGGGCAGCATCGGCTGCGCCGCCAGGATGGCAGGAGCGAGGAACACGGTCAGCAGCAGCAGCAACCCCAGGCGTCTCGGCATGCAGTCCTCCTCGGCCCGTCGCGGGCCACGGTTAACTCGTGTGCGCGCGACTGTGACGCCAAAGAAGACAACAGTCAAGAATCCGGCTCCCGGCCTCCGGCTCGAGGCGGCCGGCTGCTGGCCAGCCCCGCCGGGACTCGCTCGACCTTTGACTTTCGACGCTCGACGCTCGACTTCAGGTAAAATCGCCGCACCCTGGAGGAATGCGTGAGTGACCAGAGAGCTGGAACGTGGCGGTGGTCGGGGCAGCCGGAATGGTCGGCACCGAGATGATCAGGACGCTCGAGCAGCGTCGCTTTCCCGTGCGCGAGCTCCGCGCCGCTCGACGTCGCCGACGTCGCCGGAACCTCGCTGCCGTTCGCCGGCGGGACCGTCGTCTGCCGCGAGGCGACCGAGGCGAACTTCCAGGGGATCGACATCGCGATCTTCTCGGCGGGCGCCGAGGCCAGTCGCGATCTCGCGCCCGAAGGCCGTGCGCCAGGGCGCCGTCGTCATCGACAACAGTTCCGCCTGGCGCATGGACCCGGCCTGCCCGCTCGTCGTGCCCGAAGTCAACCCGCACGACCTCGCCTGGCACCAGGGCATCATCGCCAACCCGAACTGCTCCACCATCCAGATGGTGGTGGCCCTGAAGCCGCTGCACGACCGCGCCCGCGATCCGGCGGGTCGTCGTCTCCACCTACCAGGCCGCAGCCGGCGCCGGGCAAGAACGGCCTCGACGAACTGCGGCGCCAGGCCGCGCGAGATCCTCGACTCGGGCACCTGCGCCCGCCCAAGACGTTCCAGTATCAGCTCGCCTTCAACCTGATCCCGCAAATCGACGTCTTCCAGGACGGCGGGCTACACGAAGGAAGAATGGAAGATGGTGCACGAGACGGTGAAGATCATGGGTGACCCGGGCATCCGGGTGACCGCGACGACCGTCCGCGTGCCCGTCCTCGTCGGCCACTCCGAGTCGATCAACGTCGAGACCGAACGCAAGCTGACCGCCGACGAGGCGCGGCGGATCCTCGCGGCGGCCCCCGGCGTGTGCGTGGTGGACGACCCCGCCAGCCGGTCCTACCCGATGCCCGCCCCGACGGCCGGGACCGACGAGGTGTTCGTCGGCCGGATCCGCGAGGACAACTCGCTGGAGAACGGCCTGAACCTCTGGGTCGTCGTCCGACAACGTGCGCAAGGGCGCGGCGCTGAACGCCGTGCAGATTGCCGAACGGCTCGTGGCCGACGACCTGGTGCGCGTGCCATGAGCGCCCCGGCCGATCCTCGTCCAGAAGTTCGGCGGCACGTCGGTCTCCACCCCCGAGCGCCGCGCGCAGGTCGTGGAACACGTCCGGCGGGGCGCGCGCCGGGGGTTGCAGGTGGCCATCGTCGTCTCGGCCATGGGCCGGCGCGGGCGACCCCTACGCGACCGATACGCTCCTCGACCTCCTCCGGGCCGACGGCGGCGCGGTCGCGGCCGACGATTACGACCTGATGTTCACCTGCGGCGAGACGATCTCCGTCGCGGTGATGTCCCAGGCGCTGAAACGGGCCGGGATCCCGGCCACCGGCCTCACGGCCGCGCAGGCGGGGATCTTCACGGACGGCCGCCACGTCGAAGCGCGCATCGAGGCGATCGATACCGGCGCGCCTGCGCGCCCTGATGGACGCCGGCCGGGTGCCGGTGGTCACGGGCGGGCAGGGCGTGGCGCGCGGGACGCTCGATTACACGACGCTGGGGCGCGGCGGCAGCGACACCTCGGGCGTCGCGCGTCGGTGCGGCGCTCGGCGCCTGCCGCGTGGACATCTTCACCGACGTCGAAGGCGTCGCCGTCGTGGACCCTCGCCTGGTCCCCGGCGCCCGCCTGCTGTCACGGGTCAGCTACGACGCGATGTACGAACTGGCGCGCTTCGGCGCGAAGGTGGTGCATCCCGCGCGCCCTGCTGGCCGGCCGGGACGGTCGCGTCCCGGTTGTCGTCCGGTCCACGTTCTCGACGGCGCCCGGCACGGTGATCGACGACGGGCAGGACGAAGCGCCCATCGTCGGCCTCGCGCTGCTCCCCCCGATGGACACGCTCGTGCTGCCGCCCGGTTCGGTGGATTCCGACACCCGCGACGCCTGGGAGCAGCAGAGGCTGGTGATGAGCCTCGCCGATACGTGCTCCGGCTATCTCTGCGTGGCGGCCGGCGACGACAAGCGGGGAGAGTTACACGGCGCCCTGATCGCCGCGGGCATCGAACCGCTCCGGTCCGAAGGCCCCTGCTGCTGGCTGTCCGTCGTGGGAGAGGGAATGGCGGTGCGCCGGGGACACGTGAGCTGGGCCTCACGCCTGGCGCAGGAAGGCATCGCCGTCCTGGCGGCAGAAGTCGCCGGCCGGCGTGTCACCTACGTGCTGCCGGAGGCAGCCCGCTCGCGGGCCGTCACCATCGTGCACGGGATGGTTGCCGGCCATTAGCCGGCCTCGCAGCCGGTCGGGCAGGGCGCGAGGCGTGACGCGCGTGCTAGGTGGATCGCTTCCGCCAGTACCGCGCCAGGCCCTGCCAGCAGTGGTCCACCGGCACGGCCAGCACGTAGCGCTGTGTCCACTCCTCGTCCGGAAGCGTGCGGCGGAACACCTCCATCATCCGCCCGACGAACGCGGCCTGACGCTGAACATCGTCCAGGCGCTCGTCCTGCAGCAGCGCGCGCACCCACCCGGCCGTCTCGTGAAGGCGGGCCTGCACGTCCGACAGGTGCGCGTCGGCGTCGTCGAACCCGCCGAAGTGCGTGACGAACACGCGCCGCGGCTGCCAGTCGCGAATGAGGGCCAGGCTCGCGTCCCATGCCTCCACGTCGATGTCGGGAGGAGGCGTCGGCGGGATGACGAGCAGCGGCTGACCGACGCGAATCCCCCCGGTGTCGCCGACGAAGGCGGTCCCGGTGGCGGTGTCGAAGTAGCTGACGTGGTGTGACGCGTGTCCCGGGGTATAGGCCACCCGGACCTCGCAGCCCGCGACGTCGAGCACTTCCCCACCCCGCACGACGCGCACGCTCGCCTCCGGAACGGGCAGGATGTCGCCCCACAGCAGTTGCATGCGGTCGCCGTACAGCCGGCTCGCGCTGCCGAGAAGCTTCGACGGATCGACGAGGTGCGGCGCGCCCCGCTCGTGGACGTAGACGCGAATCCCGGGATGATCGCGCAGCAGGGCGCCGACGCCGCCGGAATGATCGAGGTGGATGTGGGTCACGAGGATCGCGACGACCTCGTCGAGCGAACGGCCCCGCGCCGCGAGCGCCGCGCGCAGCGAACCGGCCGTGCTGGCCGGCCCCGGGTCGACCAGCGCCAGTCCGCGCGGCCCTTCCAGCAGCCCGGCCGCGATCACGCCCGAGCGCCCCAGGAAATCGAGATCGATCGCGTCCGCCATGTTCACTCTCCTGAGACGACGGCCGGGCCGTCGTGGTGCCTGGGCTTCTGCATCAGAAAGACGAGGGGCAGCAGTATCACGAAGACGAACGCCAGCACCTTGAACCCGTCGATGAAGGCCATCATCGCGGCCTGCTTCTGGACCATCCCGAACAGGGCCGCGTAGGCCCGCTGGGTGGCGGTCGCCATGTCGGCGCCGGCGGCCATGAACGCCGACCGCATGTTCTGGAACATCAGCTGCGTCGACGGGTCGTACGGGTTCACGTGGCTGCCGAGGATGTTGATGTGCTCCTGGCGGTCGCGCGCCAGGATCGTCTGCACCACGGCGATGCCGGCCGCGCCGCCGATGTTCCGCAGCAGGTTGAACAGGCTGGTCGCCGGCCCCATGTCCTTGGGGGCAATCCGATCCATTGCCACGGTCGTGAGCGGCACGAACAGCAGGCCCATGCCCACGCCCTGGACGAACTGCGGCCAGAAGATATCCCAGAATCCGGCCTGCAGGTTCAGCCACCCCATCCAGTACAGCGTCACCGCGTTGAGCAGGAACCCAATCCCCAGCATCTTGCGCGGGTCGACCCGGTTCATGAGGAGCCCGACGACCGGCATGGCCACCAGCGAGCCGAGACCGCGGGGCGCCATCGCGAAGCCCGCCTCCAGCGAGGGGTACCCGAGCAGCGTCTGCAGCAGGACGGGCATGAGCACCAGGCTGCCGTAGAGGCCGAACCCCATGGCGGTGATCAGCACGACGCCCGTCGCGTACGTCGGCTCCTTGAACAGCCGGAGGTCGACGACCGGGTGCTCGGTCGTCAGCGCGTGCCAGATGAAGCCGCCAAGCCCGATGACACTCACAATCGCCAGGGTGACGATCAAGTCGGACGAGAACCAGTCCTCCTGCTGTCCCTGGTCGAGCCCGATCTGCAGCGCCGCGATCCCCACGGCCAGCAGGCCGATTCCCCAGTAGTCGATCCCGCCGGCGCCCCGCTTGATGTAGGGCGGGTCGAAGACGTACGCCCGCAGCATCATGTAGGCGGCAATCCCGACCGGCAAGTTGACGTAGAACACCCACCGCCACGAGTAGTTGTCGGTCAGCCAGCCGCCGAGCACCGGGCCGAGGACGGGCGCGACGACGATGCCGAGGCCGAAGAACGCCATCGCCTTGCCGCGGTCCTTCGGCTCGAAGGCCTCGAGCATGATTGCCTGGGAGAGCGGCTGCATCACGCCGCCGGTCATCCCCTGGATGATGCGCCAGGCCACGAGGATCGGCAGCGAGGTGGCCAGCCCGCACAGCAGCGAGGCCAGCGTGAAGCCGGCCACGGAGAGCAGCAACAGCCGCCGCCGGCCGAAGAAGTTCGCCAGCCACCCGGTGATCGGCAGGATGATGGCGTTCGCGGCCAGGTACGTGGTGAGGGCCCACGTGGACTCCTCGATGCTGGCCGAGAGCGTGCCCGCGATGTGCGGCAGCGAGACGTTGACGATGGTGGTGTCGAGCACCACCATGAACGTCCCGAACATCACCGAGATCGCGACGATCCAGGGACTGGGCTGGGGCCGGGGCTCTGTCACGCGGCTACCTCGTGTAGACGGTCGGCACCACCGACATCCCGGGACGGAGGAGGTGCTCCGGGTCCTGCCCGGCGTCGAGCACGATCTTCACCGGAATCCGCTGCACCACCTTCACGTAGTTGCCGGTCGCGTTCTCGGGCGGCAGGAGGCTGAAGCGCGCCCCGGTTGCGGCGGCGATGCTGTCCACCTTCCCCGTGTACGCGGCGGCCGTACGCGTCGACCGAGATCGAGACGCGCTGGCCGGGACGCATCTTCTTGAGCTGCGTTTCCTTGAAGTTGGCCGTGACCCAGACGTTCTCGACCGGCACGACCGCCATCAGGGGCTGCCCTGGCTGGATCACCTGCCCCGTTTCGACGCTCTTCTTGCTCACGCGCCCGGCGATCGGCGCCTTGACGGTGGTGTAGGCGAGGTTGAGCGTCGCCTGCTCGAGCTGCGCCTGCGCCTGCTTCACCCGCGCCTCGGCCGACTCTGCCCGGGCGCGCGTCACGTTGACCTGCTCGGGCGCCGTGTGCGCGGTGCGCAGTTCGGCCTCGGCCTGCGTCAGCGCCCCCGTCGCCTGCACGCGGCGGCTTTCGGCCACCGAGACCGCCCGCATGGCTTCCTGCACCGCCGCCTGCGCCGACTCAACGCCTGCGCCGGCGGCCTCGGCCGCCGCCACGGCGGCGTCGTATTGCTGCTGCGACACTTCGTCCTTCACGATGAGCTGCTTCATCCGATCGAGGTCGCGCGAGGTCCGCGTGGCATTCGCCTGCGCCTCCTTGAGGCGCGCCTGGGTGGACGCGAGCCTCGACCGCGCGGCCTCCACGTCCTGCGTGGCGGCCTGGGTTCCGGCCTGCGCGCGCTCGACGTTGGCGCCCGCCGAACTCACCTGGCTGGCCGTCGTGGTGGAGGTGATGGGGATCCCGGCCTGCGCGGCCGCGAGCGCCGCCCGCGCGTCGGCCAGGTCGGCCTCGGCCCGCTGCAGCGCCACCCGGTAGTCACGGGGGTCGATCTCGGTCAGCACCTCGCCCGCTTCGACCGACTGGTTGTCCTGGACCTTGACCGACAGCACCGTGCCGCCGACCCTGGCGGCGATCGGCACGATGTGGCCGTCCACCTGCGCGTCGTCGGTCGACTCGCGTCCGCTGTAGTACCACCAGAAACCGAGCACGACCGCGAGGAGCACGAGACCGCCGGCGGCGATCAGCGGCCGTTTCTGTCTCCGCTTCGGCGCATCGTGGTCGGCCGTCATCCCGTGCGCCGGTCCGCCGGCCCGCGAAGCTTCGCTCATCGTCGCATTCTCCCGTTCGACATCCAGCCAATCCGACATCACTTCGTCCCCACCAGCTGCTGCGCCCGCTCCTCGGAGAGCCCGACGGCGCGGGCGAGCGAGATCTTCGCGAGGTTGTGGGCGTAGAGCGCGCCGATATAGTTGTCCGTCGCCGTCGCCACGGATTCCTGGGCCTGGACGACTTCGATGTTGCTGGCCACTCCGGCGGCAAACCGGTCCTGGGCCTGCACCAGCTGCTCCGCCGCCAGGTCCGACGCGCTCTTGGCCACCTGGACGCGCTGGTCGGCCGCCTGCGCGTCGAGCAGCGCCGCCCGGACCTCGTACTCGATCCGCGCCCGCAGGTCCTCGATCTGCGCCTGCTGCTGCTTCAGCTGCGCATCGGCCTGCAGGACCCGGCCGCGCTCCCGGCCCCCCTGGAAGATCGGCACCCGCACGGCGGCCGTCACCGAGTAGGTCCCGTGCAGCGAGTCCCACGCGCTCGAACTCTGGCCGTAATCGCCGGTGACGTTGAGTGACGGCAGGCTCTCGCCGATGGCCGCCTGGCGGTTCGACTGCGCCGCCTTCAACAGCGCGGCGGCGCTGCGCAGGTCGTCACGCGACTCGTACGCCTGCCTGAGCGCGTCGTCGACGCTCATCGAATCGACCGACTTGTAGGCCAGGCGGTCGGTGAGGTCGATCTGCTGTCCGAGCGGGATGCCGACCGCGCGTTCGAGCGCGAGCTTCTGCTTCGCGAACTCGTTCTCGTAGAAGATCAGCCGCTGCTGCTGCGACTGCACCTGCACCTGCGCCCGCACCACCTCGATCCCCGCGACCACCCCGGCCTTCTTCTGGCTGACGGCCCGGTCGTACAGGGCCTGCGCCGTCTGCAACTGGGCGCGGGCGGCCTCGATGCGGCTGCGCGCCGTCACCGCCTGCAGGTAGAGGTTCGCGGTGACGTAGACGACCAGTTCACGGGCGTCGCGAAAGGAGTACGCGGCCGCCTGCGCCGCCTGGCCGCCGGCGCGCGCGCGCTGTATCGCGGCGTAGTCGAAGATCGCGCTGGTGGCCGTGACGTGGAGCGCCGACACGTTGAACGGTCCGATGATCGGCGACTGGCCGGGGGCGACCGGGAACCCGTATTCCTCGAGGTTGATTTCCTCGCGGGCCTGCGACAGCCGCAGCCCGGCATTCGGCAGCAGGCCGCTCAACGCGATCCACCGGCTCCCGGACGCGGATCTGACGGCCTGCTCACCCAGCACGACCCCCAGGTTCTGCTTCAGTCCCCGGGCCAGCGCGTCGGCGAACGACAGCGGCAGGATCCCGCCGGTGGCCTGCCCGGACGGAACGCCGCCCATCAGCGCGCTCTGCCCGGCCGTAATCGCGCTCGTCCCGCCCGGCAGGGGCTGCCCGCCCTCCCGGGCCAGCTGCGGCTCGCCGGCGGCGGGAGGCTGCGCCCGCCCCACACCGGCCCCGATCGTCAGCGCGACGATGACCCACGCCCCGCCCCTCGTCATCCTGCTCATCGTTGTCCGATTCCTTTCCACGTCAGGTCGAACGCAAACGCGATATCGTCCTCGATCGGGCCGCGGCTCGTCCCCCTCAACCGCTGCTTCACCAGCCCGCGGGTGACGTCGAAAATGGCGAACGCGACGGCCTCGGTGCGCACCGGGCGGATCACCTTGCGCCGGACCGCCTGCTGCAGCAGTTGATCGAGGGCCTTGACCTGCTCCAGGTAGATCTCGTCGGTCGCGCGCCCCTTCTGCGGGTGGCGGCACAGGGCCCGGCCGAATTCCTGGTCGTAGATCCGGAAGAAGTCGCGGTGTTCTTCGAAGTACCGAAGCCTGGTCGCAATGAATGCGTGCAGCTTCTGCTCGATGCCGGAGGCCGCTTCGAGCGCGGCCGCCGTTCGCGAGGCCAGCTCGAGCACGCTCCTGTGGAGCGCCGCGGAGTAGATATCCTGCTTGGACGGGTAGTACAGGTACAGCGTGCCCTTGGCGACGCCCGCGGCCTTCGCAATCTCGTCCATCGTCGCCTGCTCGAACCCGCGCTCGGCGAAGACGTGATAGGCCGCCTGGAGAATCTCCCCGGTGCGGAACTCGGTGACGACGTCCCTCTTCGTGCGTGACATCGGCCTGCTGCGCGCTCCCTTCGAACCTGCGCTGCCTGGGGCCCCGCCTACTGCCCCGCATAGTCATGCAAATGACTGAGCAGTCATTTTACCACGCCTCCCGGGTCCGGCGGGCGGCGGGCGGGCGGTTGCCCGAGGGCTTATACTGGAAGGACACGCCTTGCCGACAATGCCTGACGAACGCCGCAAGCGGAGCACCGAGGTCCTCGACCAGCCCGAGCAGCAGGTCCGGCTGCCTGCCCTGTTCCGGGTGGTGCTCCACAACGACGACTACACCACGATGGAGTTCGTCGTGCAGGTGCTCGAGACGATTTTCCTGTTGCACCCGGCCGAGGCCTTCCGGGTGATGATGCAGGTCCACCACCACGGCCGGGGCGTGTGCGGGGTATACCCGCTCGAGATTGCGGAAACGAAGGTCGGTATGGTGCACGGCCTCGCGCGCGAACGCGGGTTCCCCTTGCGGGCGAGCCTGGAGGACGTGTAGAGGCCGGCAACGATTCGAGGAGTCCCATGTTCAGCGCTGCCGTCGAGATGCTGTTGCACATCGCCTATCGGGAGGCGGTTTCGCGCCGCCACACCACCCTCACGCTCGAGCACCTGCTCTACGTCCTCACCCACGATATCGAGGGCGAGCGGATCCTGGCCGCCTGCGGAACGGATCTGCCGCGGCTGCGCCGCGAGCTCGACACGTTCCTCTCGAGTTCGGTGGAGCAGTACCCGCGGGGGATGGAGAAGGAACCGGAGCAGACGCGTGCCTTCCGCCGGGTCCTGCAAACGGCCGTGCTGCACGTCCAGAGCGCCGGGAAGTCCGAGGTCAACGCCGGCGACATCGTGGCGGCCATCCTGCAGCAGACCAACTCGTACGCGTGCCAGCTCCTCGAAGCGCAGAGCGTGACGAGACTCGACGTCCTCAACTTCATCTCCCACGGGATCTCGAAGGTGCCCGCTCCGCCGTCGCAGCCGGGCGACGAACAGCGAAGGCGGTCGGCCCCCCCGGGCGGCGAGGCCCAGCAGGCGGCGCGCGACCCGCTCAGCACGTACGCGACGAACCTGACCGAGCGGGCGCGTTCCGGGCTGCTGGACCCGCTGATCGGCCGCACGGTGGAGCTGCAGCGAACCCTCGAGATCCTCTGCCGGCGCCGGAAGAACAACCCGGTGTTCGTCGGGGACGCAGGCGTCGGCAAGACCGCGCTGGCGGAGGGGCTGGCGATCCGCCTGCTCGAGTCGGACGTGCCGCCGATCCTGCAGGGCGCGGAGATCTACTCGCTGGACACCGCGGCGTTGCTGGCCGGCACGCGCTTCCGCGGCGACTTCGAAGAACGGTTCAAGGCCGTGCTCGCGGCGTTGAAGAGCCGGCGGCTGCCGATCCTCTTCATCGACGAGATCCACGCGACCATCGGCGCCGGCGCAACCACCGGCGGAACGATGGACCTGGCGACCTTGATCAAGCCGGTGCTGACAGCCGGGGAACTCCGGATCGTCGGGTCCACGACGTTCGAGGAGTTCAAACAGATCGAGAAAGACCGGGCGCTCGCGCGGCGACTCCAGAAGGTCGTCGTGGAAGAGCCGTCGGTGGACGAGACGATCAAGATCCTGCAGGGCTTGCGGTCGCGGTACGAGGAACATCACCAGGTGGACTACTCGGATGCGGCGCTGGAAGTGGCGGCCCGGCTCGCCAAGCGCTTCCTGCGGGACTACCGCCTGCCCGACAGTGCCATCGACATCCTCGACGAGGCCGGCGCAATGCTCCGGCTGCAAACGGCGCCGACGGCCGAGGCCGGCGCGACGCTGCCCCCTCCGTCGGCGGCCGCGTCGGCGCTGGGAATCGAGTGGCGCCCCATCTCGCCCGCCGCGGCGACTGCCGACAAGCCCGCGGCCGTGCCGGAGCAGAAGGCGCCGCGCCGCGTGGTAACACCCGTCGAAATCGAACGGATTGTCGGCCGGATGGCGCGGATCCCCGACAAGCAGGCGTCGGCGTCCGACAAGGAGCGCCTGCGGACCCTCGAGGAGTCGCTGCGCCGAGTCGTCTTCGGCCAGGATGAGGCCGTCCACATCGTGACGGGAGCGATCAAGCGGTCGCGGGCCGGCCTCTCGCAGCCCGACCGCCCGGCCGGGTGCTTCCTGTTCACCGGGCCGACGGGCGTTGGCAAGACCGAACTGGCCAAGCAGCTGGCCATCCACCTCGGGAACGAGTTCCTGCGCTACGACATGAGCGAGTACATGGAGAAGCACGCCGTGTCTCGCCTGATCGGCGCTCCCCCCGGCTACGTCGGGTTCGAACAGGGCGGCCTTCTCGTCGATGCCGTGCGCACCCACCCCTACAGCGTCGTACTGCTCGACGAGATCGAGAAGGCGCACCCGGATATCTTCAACATCCTGCTGCAGGTGATGGATCACGCCACGCTGACCGACAACAACGGCCGGCGGGCGGACTTCCGGCAGGTGGTGCTGATCATGACGTCGAACGCGGGCTCCCGCGAGATGAGCACCGGGGCAATCGGCTTCAGTCCGACAGGGTTGACGACCGAGTTCGGCGAGGCCCTCGACCTCCGCGGCCAGACCGCGCGGCTCCGCGCAAAGTCAGCGATCGACCGGATGTTCAGCCCCGAGTTCCGCAACCGTCTCGATGCGATCGTGAACTTCGTCTCGCTCAACCCGTCGGTGATGGAAACGATCGTCGAGAAGTTCGTCCTGCAGCTCGAGTCGCAGCTGGCGGAGCGGAAGATCGCCATCACGCTGGAGCCCCCGGCCCGCGCCTGGCTGGCGGTCCGCGGCTACGACCCGGTCTACGGCGCGCGCCCGCTCGCCCGGGTCGTGCAAGCGGAAGTGCGCGACCGGTTGACGGACGAAATCCTGTTCGGCCAGCTGGAGCACGGCGGCACCGTTTCGATCCGCCTGGAGGACGACCGCCTGTCGTTCGCCTTCGAGGCCACGGCACCACCGGTCGCGTAACGGCTGGCTCTGAGCGGGTCACGGACGCGGACGCTCATGGCGGATTGGCGCCCGCGACAAGTGACCCGCATCCGTGGATCCGCTCACGGCTAGTGCGTCGGCGATCCGCCGGTCGCTCCTGTATCCGTGGTCCGCTGTCGGCTCACCCTCACTGGATGGGCGCCGACGCCGCCGGTGCCCCCACCTGCGTGACGGCCAGCGGCACCGGCGGGCTGGCCGTCGACTGGTAGATCGTCCCCCCCTGGTTCGTGCCGAAGCACCGGTTGCCCGTGGAATTCGACACCTGGGGTTCGGCCGAGACGAAGTAGGTCTGCGCCAGCAGCGACGGGGTGTTGCACCCGGTCACGCCTGCCGGGGCCGCACCTCCGCCTGTCATCGTGACCACGTAGCCGCTCTTGTTCGATGGGTCGCTGGCCAAGTCGATACTGATGAAGCCTTCCGTGCCCGCCTGCGGCGGCTTGCCCAAATCGGCGAGCGTCCCGGCGTAGCTTCCCTGGCCGCAGCTCGCCGCGTAGCTGGCTTCGGCGCTGTTCACCGCGCGCAGGGAACCGATGGCCGCAGCCTCGTTGCCCGACATCTTGGCGCGCATGAGACCCGGCACCGCCACCGCCGCGATCACGCCGATGATGGCCACGACCAGCAGCAGTTCGATCAACGTGAACCCCGTCCTGCCCCGCTCCTTCATGGTCGCCTCCCGCCCGACCTCGCTGTGGGACGAGCAACCGAGGTGCCAGCGACTCATCGGTTCCAGCGATTAGCTGTAAGTCATTGACTCGCTTACGCTTACAAGACAGCGTCACCGAGCCTGACGGGCCCCGCGGCCGGCACGGTGCGCAGGTTCTGCGATCTGGCCGGGCGAAGGGCCGGCACTTCCGGCCAACCACTGCGCCAGCGGTCCCAACCACGGCGCCATTGAGCACCCCGAACCGGCGGGATACTCTGGATGTCGGGTTTTGCGGCGAGCGCGTGCGCAGCGGCAAGGTGAGCGGTGGTCAGGGGAGCGGGCAGAAGGGGTGGGACCTTGAGCCCCGGGGCCTGACCCAGTACCCTGTAACGATGGACCTCGGCAAGTTGGGCCAGCGGATCAGGCAGCAGCGGGAGCGCCGCCAGCTCCGCCAGGCGGACATCGCGAGCGCTTTGCGGCTCACCTCCCAGGCCGTGTCCAAGTGGGAGCGGGGCGAGAACGCGCCGGATATCGCGGTGCTCCTGGACCTCGCGCGCCTTCTCGGGGTGAGCGTGGAGTGGATCCTCACCGGCCGGCAGGAGGCGCCCGGCACGTTCCCGGCGGTCGTTCTCTGCACGAGCCTGAACGGGTTTGCCGAGCGGGCGGCGCAGATGCCGCCGGCCGACCTGGCGGCCTGGTCGAACACGATTCACTACGCCGTGACAGAGGCCGTCCTGCGCTTCGACGGCGTGCCGGTCAAGTGCGTCGGCGACGGGTTCCTGGGGTTCTTCGCCGGGCCCGGCAAGGCCGACCGGGCGTTGAACGCCGCGCGGCAGGCGAAGGGCCTCTTCGCCGTCCCGGACCTGGTGGTCGTGCTGCACGCCGGCGAGATTTTCCTCGGGTCGGCCGGGCACCCGGAGTACGCCCGCACCGACATCATCGGCCAGACGGTGAACACCGCCTTCCTGGCGATGCCCTTCGTGGCGGCCCACTGCCAGGGGGGGATCGGCGTGACGCAAGCGATCATCGACGAGCTTCCGGCGGGCGGAAGATTCACGGAACGCGGCCGGGTCGCCATGCCCGGACTGAACGAAGCACTGACGGTTTTCGAACCAAGGAGAGACGAGTGAGCACTGCCACCATTCAGGAATACGCGGTCAAGGACCTGGGCCTCGCCGAGTTCGGGCGGACGGAGATCACCCTCGCCGAGCACGAGATGCCTGGCCTGATGGCGACGCGCCGCAAGTACGGCCCGAGCAAGCCGCTCGAGGGCGCCCGGGTCATGGGCTCGCTCCACATGACCATCCAGACCGCGGTCCTCATCGAGACCCTGAAGGAACTTGGCGCCGACGTCCGTTGGGCGTCGTGCAACATCTTCTCGACGCAGGACCACGCGGCGGCCGCCATCGCGGCAGCGGGCATCCCGGTGTTTGCCTACAAGGGCGAGAGCCTCGAGGAGTACTGGGAGTACACGCTCAAGGCGCTCACCTGGCCGGACGGCAGGGGCCCGCAGCTGATCGTGGACGACGGCGGCGACGCGACGCTGCTGATTCACCGCGGCTACGCCGCCGAAGACGACGCCGCGATCCTCGACGAGCCGACCGACAACAAGGAGCTCCAGATCATCAACGCGCTGATCAGGCGGACGATCGCGACCCGCCCCGGCTTCTTCCACGCGGTGGTGAAGGACCTGAAGGGCGTTTCCGAGGAGACGACGACGGGCGTGCACCGGCTCTATCAGCTCCACGAGCAGGGCAAGCTGCTGTTCCCGGCGATCAACGTCAACGACTCGGTGACGAAGTCGAAGTTCGACAACGTCTACGGCTGCCGCGAGTCGCTCGTCGACGGCATCCGCCGCGCGACCGACCTGATGCTGGCAGGCAAGGTCGCGGTCGTCTGCGGCTTCGGCGACGTCGGCAAGGGCTCGGCGCAGTCGCTGGCCTCGGCGAAGATGCGCGTCAACGTCACCGAGATCGACCCGATCTGCGCCCTGCAGGCGTGCATGGCCGGCTACGCGGTGACCACCGTGGAAGACTGCCTCGGGTTCGCCGACCTGTTCGTGACGACGACCGGGTGCTGCGACGTCATCACCATCGACCACATGGCGAGGATGAAGAACAACGCGGTGGTGTGCAACATCGGCCACTTCGACAACGAGATCCAGGTCGAGAAGCTGATGGAATACCCGGGCATCACGCGGACGAACGTGAAGCCGCAGGTCGACATCTTCACCTTCCCCGACGGCCACTCGATCATCCTGCTGGCCGAAGGCCGGCTGGTGAACCTCGGCTGCGCGACCGGGCACCCGAGCTTCGTGATGTCCAACAGCTTCACGAACCAGACGCTGGCGCAGATCCGGTTGTGGACCGAGGCCCACGAGGTCAACGTCTTCACGCTGGACAAGAAGCTGGACGAAGAGGTCGCGCGCCTGCACCTCGAGCACCTCGGCGCCAAGCTGACGACGCTCACCCCGGCGCAGTCGGCCTACATCAACATCCCTGTGGAAGGGCCCTACAAGGCGGAGCATTACCGGTACCTGACGCTGGCAGGCTCCCGGCCTGAGGCGTTCGGCTTTCGGCTTCCTTCGGCGTTCGGGTCGCGGCGGCGTCACTCACGCCGTCGCCGCGATCCATCCCCTCCTCACTTCTGGCTTCCCGCTTCTCCCTTCTTCAGGAACGACGTACCGTCGGAGAGCCACTTCGGCGCGGGTGCTCCCTTGAGGTAGTGGTCGAAGAACTGCAAGAACCGGACGGTCGAATCCCGCTGGTTCGCGAGTCCGGCCAGGTGGTGCCCTTCGTTCGGGTACGCGAGCAGCACCGCCTTCTTTCCGTTGAAGCGGAGGGCGTTGTAGAACGCGAGGCCGTTGATGAACCCGACGGTCGGGTCGGTCGTGCCGTGCATGATGAGGAAGGGCGCGACCGCCTTCGGCGCCCACGTGAGCGCCGACTCACTGTGATAGCGGTCCGGCCGCTCCCAGGGTGAGAAGCCCCACCGGCCCTGGTCGTAGAGGTAGTACTGGAAGGCGGTGTCGCCGCTCCCGGCCTGCGCCGCGTACGACCATCCCCAGTTCATGCTGAAGTCGTTGTAGAGATCAACGACTCCCGCCCCCATCCCGACCGCCGCGAACATCGTGGACGTCGTGCCGATGTAGGCCGCCCCTTCTCCGCCGTAGCTGTGGCCGGTGACCCCGATCCGCTTCGGGTCGGCGTAGCCCATCTCGATCACCTTCCGCGTGGCCGCCTCCACGCACTCGAGCATGTCGCTGTGGGAGGAGCCGGTCCGGAAGTGCACGTCCGGCATCATCGTGAGGTAGCCGTCGCTGACCGCCTGCGTGGGCATCCGTCCCATGCTCACCATGTAGACAGGCGGCGTGTGGACGTGCAGGTTCTGCGAGTTCTTCTCGTAGAACGTCACGATCATCGGGCGCTTCTCGCCCGGCTTGTAGTCGTCCGGGAGGGTCAGCACCCCCTGGAGCCGCACGCCGCCCTGGTTCTTGAAGTCGAACAGCACGCGGTGCCCCCAGAGGAACTCCTTCTGCTGCGGGTTCGCGTCGCTGATCTTCTTCGAGTCCGTGAAGCCGGCGCCAGAGACGCGGAGATCCGGGAACTCGACGAAGGTCTGGCGCGTGAAGAGGTACCTGTCCGCCTTCATCGCCTTCACGGGGGTGTTGAAGGACGCGTCCTCGTAGACCAGCTCCTTCATCGTCCCGTTCGCCAGCTCGTAGAAACCGGCCCTCTTCGTCCATTGCCCGTACGCAGACAAGGTCAGCGGCTTCGCCAGGTCGAACGTGCCGCGGGGCCCGACGGCCCGCGGGACGCTCGGATCGACCGGCTCCGTCCGGACGAGGCGGAAGCGAATCTCGTTCTTCGCGCCGAGCGCGCCGGTCAGGTTCGACGGCGCCGACGCGTCGAGCGGCAGCAGCCAGAGGTCGTACCGGTGATTGACGATCACCGACTTGCCGTCGCTGGTGTAACCGGCGACGCCGTAGGGAGGTTTCGTCCCTGGATGGTCGTCCTCGAGGTCCGCGAAGTTGAGGGCAGAGCCCGCGGTCCCAGTGTGCGGGTCACTCCGGTGTCGAGGTCCACGACCTGGAACCGGCTTCCCTTCCAGTAGAGGAACCGCGTGCCGTCGGGCGAGATGCCCTGCACGTGGCGGCCGGTCAGCAGCCCCCTGGCAATCAGCGTCCGCTCGCCCGTCGTCGTGTTGACGCGGTAGAAGTCGGCCGCCGGCTCCTTCGCATGGTCGCGCAGGTAGGCCCTGGCGTCCCGTCCGACGGCCCACCTGCCGTCCGGCGCGATGTCGATGTCCCTCATCGTCTCGTCGGCCAGCTTGACGAAGCGCGGCGCCGAGATGTCGAATGCCGCGCGGAACGTGAAGTTGCGGTCCTGGTTCGCGCGGTTCATCTGCAGCGACTGCACGCGGTCGTCGGCGGTGTTCCAGACGTCCACGTCGGGAGCCTCGTCGGTGGACTTCCGCGTGGTGTCGGGCGCAGGCACCTGCTCCTTGATGCCGAAGAACACGCGCTGGTTGTCTTCGCTCCACGACAGGGCCGCGCGGTCGCTGACCACCCAGCCCTTCGGGAAGTTGTCCGCCTTCGCCGGATCGAAGAAACAACTCCTGGCACGACGCTCCCCTTGCCCGTCTCGCCGGGCTGCGGGAAGGCGTGGAGATTGGCGATCACGACGAGGGTGTTGTCGCGCTCGCGCATCTTGTCCACGTCGCTGCCCTTGAGCACCGCGACGGCGTTGCCCTCCTCGTTCCACGCGAGGCGGTTGTAGCTCTTTGCGTCCGCGTCGAGGGTGACGGTGCGCCCGGTGCGCGTGTCGAGAACAAAGAGACCGTTCACGTCTTTCTGGGCGGCGTCCACCGTGTAGGCGAGCAGTTCTCCCGTGCGGTTGAACGAGATGTCGGCCACGCTGCCGAGGAACTGGTGGCGCATCGTGAGGAGGTCGAGCACCAGCGCGTCAACGCCGCGCGGCGCGCTGGCCCCGGCCGCCGCCGGTCCCGTGCCCGCTGCCTGCCCGGATGGCGGCTGCGCGGGGGGAGTTCCGCCGCCGCCCCCTCGTCCCCCCCCCGTCGGAGCCGCCTCGCCGCCGCGGCGCCGCAGGTACATGTGCGTGGAGGTGTTGGCGAAGGCGAACGTGCCGATGTCCATCCACGCGCGCGTCTCGCCGGTCGCCAGGTTGCGGAGTTCGACCCGCCGGATCGGCGTCGCCGGCGGGGTGGCGGCCCTGCCGCCCTGCGCCTGCCCCGCCTGTGCCGCTTGCCCGGCCTGCGCGGCACCGCCGGGAGCGCTGCCTCCGCCCACCGGCTGGGCGCCCTCGGTCGCGCCCGTGCCTCCCGTTCCGCCGCGGCCGCCGCGTCCCCGCTGCCCCGCCCCCTGCGACACCTGGTAGGCAATCCACTTCGAGTCGGGCGAGAAGGTGCCCTCGGTCGCGTCCGCCACGGTCACTTCCTGGTTCGTTTCGAGGTTCAGCAGGTGCAAGACCGGCTTGGCCTCCGCCGCCACCACGTTCGTCGTCTGGAGCGTGTAGGCAACCCACTTGCCGTCGCCGGAGATGGCGGGGCGCTCGATGCTCCTCCACTTCGTGTAGTCGTCGATGGTGAGCGGCTTCTTCGCCGGCGCCTGGGCGCCCGGGAGCGCGACGGCGGAGCCCATGGCGACCGCGAGCACGAGGGCGAACAGCGTGATGTGACGGGGCGAGGGCGCACGGTGCACAGGCGTGATTGTCATGTCGGTTCCTCGAGGGGCGAGGCGCAGCGCCGGGACGCGCAGGGGCCGCGCGGCATTCTACAGCATCCTTGTGGCGCCGGCCTCCGTGCCGGCGGTCTTCCGCAGGCCCCTTGCGGCGCCGGCCTCCGTGCCGGCGGTCTTCCGTGCGGCGACCTCTCACCCTCGTGCGCGACAGAGAGGTGGCAACGGGCATTCTTCTAAGGAATCCGCCAACGCGTCCCCTTCCGGACCCTCAGACGGCGGGGGCCGCAGGCGAAACGTGGCAGGAAGTGCGCGTCGACAGGTGGGAGAGGTGGCAGAAGGAGGACGGAAGTCGCCGGCACGGAGGCCGGCGCCGCGCACACTATTCCGCCGGCACGGAGGCCGGCGCCACCATCACGCCCTGCTGGCCTGCCTCGAGCGCCTTCAGGTTCAGGTCGAGCAGCGCCGCCTTCTTGCCCGACAGTTCCTTCTTCAGCGCTTCGATCACCGCCCCGCGGCTCACCAGGCCCACCGTGCCGATCAGGCCCCCGAGCGCCACGATGTTCGCGAGGCGCGGGTTCCCGAGTTCCCCCGCCAGCCCGGTGATCTCCAGGTAGACGGGCTTGATGTCGGTCCGCGTGTGCGGGATCTCGATCAGCGTCTTGTTGATCAACAGGTGGCCGCCCGCCTGCATCTTCGCCTCGAATTTCTCGAGCGACGGCCGGTTCATCGCCACCAGCACGTTCGGGTGGTTGACGACCGGCGTCCCGATCCGCCGGTCGGACACCACGACCGAGCAGTTGGCCGTGCCGCCGCGCATCTCGGGCCCGTAGGACGGGATCCACGACACTTCCTTGCCGTCGTACATGCCCGCCAGCGCGATCATCTTCCCGAGGAACAGGATCCCCTGCCCGCCGAAGCCTGCAAGGACGATTTCATAGGTCACGAGTGCACCTCCGGCTTCGTCACGTCGCGAAACACCCCGAGCGGGTACTCGGGCATCAGGTGCGACTCCATCCAGTCAATCGACTCGCTCGGGTCCAGGCCCCAGTTGGTCGGGCACGGCGCCAGCACCTCGACGAAGGTGAACCCCTCGCCCTTGTTCTGGAGATCGAGCGCCTTCTTGATCGCGCGCTTCGTCCGCGTCAGGTTGGCCACGTTGTTCAGGGACGTCCGCTCGATGTAGCGGGGCGCCTTCAGCGTCGCGAGCATCTCGCTGACGTGGATCGGGTGGCCGGCGAACTTCGGGTCGCGCCCGTAGGGCGAGGTCGAGCTCGCCTGGCCCACCAGCGTCGTGGGCGCCATCTGGCCGCCCGTCATCCCGTAGATCGCGTTGTTGATGAAGACGACGGTGAAGTTCTCGCCGCGCGCCGCCGCGTGGATGATCTCCGCCGTCCCGGAAGACGCGAGGTCGCCGTCGCCCTGGTAGGAGATGACGATCGAATCGGGGTTCGCCCGCTTCAGCCCGGTGCCCACGGCCGGCGCGCGCCCGTGCGCCGCCTGCACGTTGTCGGTCTCGAAATACCAGTAGGCGAACACCGAGCACCCGACGGGCGAGATGAAGACGGTCCGGTCCTGCAGGCCGAGCTCGTCGAGCGATTCGGCGATCATGCGGTGGACGATGCCGTGACCGCAGCCGGGACAGTAGTGGAACGCTCTATCGTTCAGCGACTTGGGCCGCTCGAATACCTTCTGCATGGATTCCCTCACATCCGCTGCTTGACGGCCGCGATCACTTCCGCCGGCGTCGGGACGTTGCCGCCCTGGCGGCCGTAGAAGTAGACCGGCTTCACACCCTCGACGGAGAGCCGGACGTCTTCGACCATCTGCCCCATCGACATCTCGCACGCCAGGAAGAACTTCGCCTGGTCGGCCAGCTTGCGGAGCACCGCCTTGGGGTACGGCCAGAGCGTGATCGGCCGCACCATCCCGGCCTTGATCCCTTCCTGCCGGAGCGCCTCGACGGCCGACCGCACCACCCGCGACACGATTCCGTACGCCACGATTACCACCTCGGCGTCGTCCGTGAGGAACTCCTCGAACCGCGTCTCGTCCCTCTCGATCGCGTCGTATTTCCGGTAGAGCTTGTGGATGTAGTCCTCCATCTCGTCCGCGTCGAGATAGATCGACGTGATCGTGTGCCCCTTCCGCCCCTTGGCGCCGGTGAGCGCCCACTCGGAGTGGTCGTAGGCGTTCGGGTAGCTGTCCTTCAGCTCCACCGGTTCCATCATCTGGCCGAGGTTGCCGTCGGCGGCCACCATCACCGGGTTCCGGTACTTGTCGGCGAGGTCGAAGGCCAGCACGGTCAGGTCGGTCATCTCCTGCACCGACGCGGGCGCGAGGACGATCATCCGGTAGCTGCCGTGGCCCCCGCCCTTCGTGGCCTGGAAATAGTCGGCCTGCTCCGGGTTGATGTTGCCCAGCCCCGGGCCGCCGCGCATGATGCTGACGATCACGGCCGGCAGCTCGGCGCCGGCGAGGTACGAAATGCCTTCCATCATCAGGCTGATGCCCGGCGACGACGAGCTGGTCATCGCCCGCCGGCCCGTGCTGACGGCGCCGTAGACCATGTTGATCGAGGCGACCTCGGTCTCGGCCTGGATGTAAGCGCCGCCCGGGATCGTGGGCAGGCGCCGCGACATGTACTCCCCGACCTCGTTCTGCGGCGTGATCGGGTAGCCGAAGTACAGGGTGGCCCCCGCCCGGATGGCGGCCTCCGACAGGGCCTCGTTCCCCTTCATGAGGACTTTCATATGAGTGCGACTCCTGGCGGAACCATCGCCCCGCCGACCAGGCCTACCTGAACACCTCGATGCAGATATCGGGGCAAATCAGCGCGCAGGCCTTGCACGCCGTGCACTTGCCTCCGGTATACGTCGCCGGGTAGAACCCCTTCACGTTGAGATGCTTCCCCATCTCGATGACGCGCGTGGGACAGACGCGGACGCAGAGCGAGCATCCCTTGCACCTGTCCTCGTTGATCGCGATCATGGGCATCGCTTCCCCCTTTTGCCGGACATCATGATACCTCCAGCCTCCCACGGCTGCTTCATCTGCTTGCCGATCACCATCACGGGCACCCCGAGGTCCTCGAACGCCCCGGGGGTATGAAACTCCTCCATCACGCAGAGGCACACCAGCGGATACCGCGTCACTTCCCGCACGGCCGCGAATCCCTCGCGGATGACCTCGGGCGTGGTCTCGGCGATCAGGTGCGGGTTGGCGATCATGCCCGTGATCGGCAGCCGCGACCGCTCCTCGATCTGCTCGGCCATTGCAACGATGGCCTCGGCCGTCTGGTTGAACGGGCGGTACGGGTTCACGACCAGCCAGTGATGGCACGGTTCGCTGGCAAACCCGCGGTGGTAGTACGCGGCGACGACACCGCCCAGGTCACTGCCGCCCAGGTCGAACACGACCGGGCCGTCCTTCCGGTCGAAGCAGGCGTTGATCTCGGGCGACAGCGCGGGGAGGTCGGCGTTCTCCATCCCCGCCACGCTCGAGATCACCCGCACCCCCTGGTTCTCGAGTTCGTACGCCTTCTGGCGCGAGCGGAAGTACAGGTTGACGATGTCGAGGTCGACCAGCGTCACCGTCTCGTGTCCACCCCGGCGGAGCGCCAGCGCCAGGTTGATCGCGATCTCGGTCTTCCCCGTGCCGAACGCGCCGCTGATGACCGTCAGTCGCCGGTCGGATGCCAGCAACGGGTTCACGAGAATCGCCGCCGCCAGCGCGATGGAGTTGAACTTCGTCTCGTCGGAGTCGGCTCGCGAGGTGAGCACCACCGGGGCGCTGGCGCCGACGATGATCGCGGCGAGCGGCCAGGTCTTCGTGAGGCCGAGGATCTTGTAGAGCACGTTGCCGGCCTCGATGTCGGGCAGCAGCAGGACGTCGGCGACGCCCGCCACCGGGCTCGAGATGCCCTTGTGGCGAGCCGCCTCGGCCGACAGCGCGTTGTCGAGCGCCAGCGGGCCGTCCACCACGCAGCCCTTGATCTGCCCGCGATCGGCCATCTTGGCCAGCGATGCGGCGTCCAGCGTCGCCGGCATCTCCGGGTTCACCGTCTCGACCGCGGCGATCGCGGCCACAAGCGGCTTCTCCATCCCGAGCCGGTGCGCGAGGCTGACGGCGTTCTCGAGGATCTGCGCCTTCTGTGCGAGGTCCGGCGCGATGTTCATCGCGACGTCGGTGAACAGCACCAGCCTCTGCGGCCCGGTCGCCTCGAACAGCGCCACGTGGCTGAGCAGCGGCCGCTGCCGCAGCCCGAACTCCTTGTTCAACACGCCCTTGAGGAAGGTGCCGGTCGACACCAGCCCCTTCATCAGCATTTGTGCCTCGCCCGACCGGACCTTCCGCACCGCCAGCTCCACCGCGCCGGCGTCGTCACTGCACTCGACAATCTCCGGCTGGAAGCCCGACAGACCCAGCCGTTCGATCAGCGATTCGATTTGGGCGCGCCGGCCGACGAGCAGCGGGCGCACCACGCCGGCCGCCGACGCCTTGTGGAGCGACAGCACCACGTCGTCGTCGTGCGGGCAGGCGACGGCGATGGTGCGGGTCGCGCCCTGGCGGGCGAGGCCATGAACCTGGGCGATGGAGGTGACAACTGGCATGGCGGGACTCTGTCCTCGTCGCTGTAATACCCCTATTAACCTCGCGAATACCCCGGGCGCGCTTCCCGCACCCCGACGCCTGGACAGGTTCGGCACATCCGGCGAACGGAGACTCCTGGGAAGAACCGTGACGCTCGTGGAAAGGGGCACGAAAAAGGGCCTCTTAGTCTCCCTCGGGCAGGGAGTGGTGTCAAGGCGCCTGGCCGGGTGCGGCTGCCGCGCGCCCCGGGTTCGGGTATCATGTGGGCGGAGGCCTCATCCATGACCGCTTCGGACCAGATACTCGACATCCTCAAGAAGGCATACCAGATCGAGGTGGACGGCTACACGTTCTACTCGATGACCGCAGAACGGGCCGACAAGCCGGCCGTGCAGGACCTGTTCGGCAAACTGGCCCAGGACGAAGTCCAGCACCAGGCGTTCCTCCGCAGCGTGCTGAAGAACTACAACGACAAGGGCGTCGAGGCCTTCTCGATGGGCATCGTGCTCCCGGACTTCCGCGCCTTCTCGGACAAGGTCTTCACCGACCGCTTCCGCGAGCAGGCGGAGGGCGCGGCCTTCGAGATGGCGGCGCTGTCGGTGGGGATGACGCTCGAGAAGAACGCGGTGGCCTACTTCTCGGGGGCGGCCAAGAACGCCGCGGAGGCGGAAGTCCGGAAGTTCTACCAGTTCCTGGCCGACTGGGAACAGCAGCACCTCAACGCGCTGGCCGGGCTGACCGAGACGATTCGCGGCGACTTCTGGGAGAAGAGCGGCTTCGCGCCGTATTGAGAAGGAGCCAGGAGTCGGGAACCGGGATTCCGCGGTGACCTACAACTTCGATCCGGAGAGGTGGTTGGAGGACGAACAGGCCCGCATCGCCTTGCGCCAGCGGGCCGGTGAACTGACCACCGTGGAAGCCGCCGCGGCGCTCGAGGAAGCCGAGCGCCGCTACGAGCAGATGCTTGCGAGGCTCGACGGCACCTTCCAACTCCGCAAGCGGGACGCCGACGTCCCATGATGACGTCCCGTGACCGCGTCCTGACCGCCCTGGCGCACGAGGAACCGGACCGGGTTCCGCTCATCCTCGGCACCAGCAACACCACCGGGATCAAGATGGGGGCGTATCGGCGCCTGAAGTCGCACCTCGGCATCGAGGCGCCGGACGAGTACATCTACGACTGGCCCGAGTTGGGGACGGCCGCCCTCGACGAACTGACCCTGCGCCGTCTGGGCGGCGACGCCCGCGGCGTCCTCGACCGTTTTCCCGCCGACGTCTACCGCCGAAACCGGAAACGCCCGCCGCACGCGCCCTTCATCGACGACTGGGGAACCGGGCAGGTGGAGATTGCACCCGGCTCCTGGTTTCCCGGCGTGCACCCGCTCAAGGAGGCGCGCACGCTGGACGCGATCGAACGCTACCCGTGGCCCGACATGGATGACCCTTCCCGGGTTGCCCACGTCCGCGCCCACGCCGAGCGCCTGCGCAGCGACAACGAGTTCGCGGTCATCGGCACGCCGTGGCTGCTCTTCCCGTTCGAGCGGGCCTGCGCCATGCAGGGGATGGATACCTTCCTCATGAGCATGGCACTCACCCCCGACGTCGCCCGCGCGCTGCTCGCCCGGATCTCGGGGCTCTGCACGCGCCTGATGGGCCACTTCCTCGACGCCTGCGGCGACCTGCTCGACATCGTCAAGATCGGCGACGACCTGGGCACGCAGGACCGCCTCCTGATGTCGCCCGCCATGTACCGCAGCCTGCTCAAGCCGTTCCACGCCGACTTCATCGCGTTCATCAAGGAGCGGACGAAGGCAAAGGTCTTCTTCCACACCGACGGCGACGTGTTCGACCTGGTGGACGACCTCGTCGAGATCGGCGTCGATATCCTGAACCCCATCCAGACGTCCGCGGGGAGGATGTCGAACCTGCCTGAACTCAAGAAGCGCTTCGGCTCGCGCCTGACGTTCTGCGGCGCAGTGGACACGCACCGGGTCCTGCCGTCGGGAACGCCGGCCGAAGTCCGGGATGAGGTCCGCCGAGTGGTCGAGGTGCTCGGGCCGGGGGGTGGCTACCTGCTGGCGTCGGTCCACACGATCATGGACGACGTGCCGCCCGAGAACATCGTCGCGATGGCGGACGCCGTCATGGAATGAAGAATGGAGAATGGCGGTCATTCTCCATTCAACATTCGATATTCGACATTCAGCGATAGAAGGCCAGGCCAACCGCCGCGGCCCCGAGGATCACCCAGATCGGGTTGATCGCGGTGAAGGTGAGGACGACGAACGAGACAAGGGCGAGGGCCACGCTGTCCCAGCGGGCGGAGAGCGCGGCAACCCATCCCACCTTGCCGGCGCCGAGGACCGCGCGCGCCATGTCGTAGGCCGTCCAGAGCAGCAGGCCGACCACCACCGGGCGGACCGCCCGCAGCATGGCGGCCACGAACCGGTTTTCCTTGACGCCGAAGAAGAGCACCACCATCACCAGCATCAGGACGGTCGTCGGCAGCACGGTGCCGGCCGCGGCCGCGACCGCGCCTGGCGTGCCGGCGAGTTTGTAGCCGACGAAAGCCGACACCTGCGGGGCGATCGGGCCGGGCAACGCGTTGCCGAGGGCCACCGCGTCCGCGAATTCGGTTGGAGACACCCACCCGGCCGCGGTCACCTCGCGCTGCATCAGCGCGAGCGACGCCGGGCCGCCGCCCCACGAGAAGATCGCCACGCGCGTGAAGAGGACGAAGATGTCCCAGAGGAGCATGGCGAACAGGATACAGAATTCACGAGAGAGAAGACAGGAGGCGCACGAACCGCGGGGTCGTCCCGTGCGCGTACGCAGCGAGGGCCGGCGCCCGACGCCGGCCCTCCGTCTGCGTTCTGCCTTGGATCTTCCGGCTCCTGGCTTCTGTCTTCTGCTTCCTACCCTAGCTGCACGCCGCGCCCGAGACCGCCGCTTCGCCGGTCACCCCGGGAATCGGCACGAGCTTCCGCTGGCCGATCGGAACGTACTCACGCTGCGTGGGGCCGACGTAGACCTGGCGCGGGCGGTAGATCCGGGTCTGCCCTTCCCACACTTCCTTCCAGTTGGCGATCCAGCCGGGCATGCGGCCGATGGCGAACATGACGGTGAACATGTTCACCGGGATCCCGATGGCGCGCATGATGATGCCCGAGTAGAAGTCGACGTTCGGATACAGCTTCTTCTCCTTGAAGTAGTCGTCGCTGAGCGCCGCCTCTTCCAGCGACCTCGCCATGTCGAGCATCGGGTCGTGGATCTTCAGCTTGTTGAGGACGCGGTCGGCAGCCTGCTTGATGATCTTGGCGCGCGGGTCGTAGTTCTTGTAGACCCGGTGCCCGAAGCCCATCAGCTTGATGTGCGAGCTCTTGTCCTTCACCTTCGCCACGTAGTCCTTCACCGACATCCCGCTCTGGTGGATGTACTCGAGCATCTCGATGACCGCGGCGTTCGCGCCGCCGTGGAGCGGGCCCCAGAGGGCGCACACGCCGGCCGCGCAGCTCGCAAACAGGTTGGCGCCGCTCGACGCCACCATGCGCACCGTGCTCGTCGAGCAGTTCTGCTCGTGGTCGGCGTGGAGCACGAGGATCAACTGCAGCGCGTCGACGATGTCCGGGATCCGGCTCGTACTCCTTGAACGGGATCGAGAACATCATGTGGAGGAAGTTCGAGCAGTAGTCGAGGTGCGGCTTCGGGTAGACGAGCGGCTGGCCGATCGAGGCCTTGTAGGCGGCCGCCGCGATCGTGCGCTGCTTGCTGAGCAGGCGCGCCGCCGCGCTCTGGAAGGTCTCGGGACTTTCCATCTTGATGACGTCGGGGTTGTAGCAGCTCGCGGCGTTGACCATCGCCGACAGGATCGCCATCGGGTGGCTCTGCGACGGGAAGCCGTCGTAGTGCTTGTACAGCCCTTCGTGGAGCATCTCGTGCGTCGTCAGCAGGTTGCTCCAGCACTGCAGCTGCTTCGCGGTCGGCAGTTCCCCGTAGATCAGCAGCCAGGCGGTCTCGGCGAACGTGCTGTGCTCGGCGATCTGCTCGATCGGGATGCCGCGGTAGCGGAGGATGCCGTTCTCGCCGTCGATGAAGGTGATCGCCGACTTGCACGACCCCGTGTTGCTGTAACCGTCGTCGAGCGTGATCGCTCCCGATTCGGCCCGCAGCTTCTGGATGTCTACGGCGACTTCGCCTTCGGTTCCAATTACGACCGGGAGATTGTAGGTCTTGCCCTGGAGCTGGAGTGTGGCCGTCTCAGGCATAGCGGTCTTCTTCCTCGCTTAGGTTGTAGGTCGGTGGTCCCGGGAACAGGCCTATTCTAAACCGAAATCCGGAAAATGCCTTCGGGAGGAATTTCGGATCCTGCGGCCTGCCCCGGGCAGAAAGTGAAAAGCCTCCCGAAGGAATCAGCGGAAGGACCGCTGGGCCATGTCCGCGATCGACTGGCCGATGCTGATGGAGGCGGTCGCGGCCGGGGACGGGGCGTTGAGCACGTGCACCATCCGCTCGGCCTCGACGATGCGGAAGTCGTCCAGCAGCCGTGCCACCGGGATCCAGAGCCTGCGCCCGCACGCCAGAGCCGCCCCGGTGGACGTCTTCGTCCCGAAGCTCCGGGACGAGCCCCTGGAGCGCGTGCACGAAGGCCCGCTTGCTGAACGACCGGTACATCTCGGCCGTGGCCATCGGCCAGTACTTCGAAGCCATCCTCCAGAACCCCGGATACCGGAACATCTCGGCCGAGTCGCGGGCCGAGAAGCTGGTGCGGCCGTAGCCCTCCCGGCGGAAGGCGAGCACCGCATTGGGTCCGCACTCCACCCCGCCCTTGATCATCCGGGTGAAGTGCACGCCGAGGAACGGGAACCGCGGATCGGGCACCGGGTACACCAGGTTGCGGACGAGGGACTGCCGGCCGGGGATGACCTCGTAGTACTCGCCGCGGAACGGCACGATCGTGACGCCCGGCTCCACGCCGCACATGCGGGCCACCCGGTCCGACTGCAGCCCCGCGCAGTTGATCAGGAACCGGGCCTCGACGGGACCCCGGGCCGTCTCCAGCACGAGCGCGCCGTTGCGGCGCGCCACGGCCCCCACGCGGGCACCGGTCCACACTCTCGCCGCCCGCCCCGGTCAGGAGTCGCGAAAACGCCGTCGTCACGTCGGTGTAGTCCACGATGCCCGTCTCGGGCACGTGCAGCCCGGCGATCCCCTGGACGTGCGGTTCGACGTCCTTCAGAGCGCCGGCGCCCAGGCGCCTCAGCCCGTCCAGGCCGTTCGCCCGGCCCCGCCTCTCGAGTTCCTCGAGGGCAGGGACCTGGGACGGGTGGGTGGCAACGACCAGTTTGCCGCAGCGCTCGTGCGGAATCCGCTGCTCCTCGCAGAACCGGTACATCGCCTCGCGGCCTTCCCGACAGTTGAGAGCCTTCGACGAACCGGGCTTGTAATACAGCCCCGAGTGGATGACGCCGCTGTTGTGCCCCGTCTGGTGAGCGGCCAGGGCCTGCTCGGCTTCGAGCACCACCACGCGGACCCCGCGCCGGGAAAGCGCCAGCCCGGACGCCGTCCCGACAATCCCGCCGCCGATGATCGCCACGTCCCACGGCTTCGCCATATTGCTGCCGATACTCTGCCACAAACGTTCAGCCGGGTGTAGCCTCGGCGGCGAGGCGGCCCGCGGACAGTCGGGGCTTTGGGACTGGGCGGTCTGCTGCAATAATGGCGGACGCATGCCGACCCCGGCGGCCCTTCCGCCCCGTCGCCCGCGCCTCGGCCTCTTCACGATGGTCCTGGTCTGCCTGGCGACGCTGCCCTCCACGGCGGTCGCACAGGTGGCGCCCCTGGTCCGACTCTCGTGCGGCGGCTACGACGCCGTGCCGAGCGGCACCACCTCGAACGGCCGGCCGACCCGGCTCAGCATCCAGAAGAATGGGCGTCTCCTGGTCACGGTCAGCGACTACAGCATCATCCGGGCGGATTGCGTGGACTTCGAAGACGACGGCGTCTTCGAGATGGTCGTGGCGACGTACACGGGGGGGCGCACTGCTGCGAGGCCATCCACGTCTGGGCGCTCGGGCAGGAGCCGAAGAAGCTGCTGCAGTTCGAAGCGGGCAACGCCGGCGGCTACGAACTGCGGGACCTCGACGGGGACGGCCGGAAGGAACTGCTGCTCGGCGACGACACCTTCGCCTATTTCGGCGACCTCTGCTACGCCTGCTCCCCGAGCCGCCTGCCGATGGTGGCGTGCCGCACGGCGCGCGGGTTCGAAGACTGCACGCGGAAGTTCCCTGCGTCGTGCGGGAGGTGCTCGATCGTTCACCGCGGGCTCCAGCCGCCATTGGCGACACCACGTGAATCGTCAAAGGGCGCGGCGCTCGGCGTGCTCGCCGCCTGGCCCTGCTCGGCGAGGAGGACAAGGCGCTCCAGGCGATTCGCGCGGCGGTCGTGAGCGAAGAGCTGGTGAAGTGGCTCGAGCGCGCCCGCCCGCAGGTCCGCGACTGGCTGGCGGCACGGGGCCGAAGGAATCAAGCCCGGGGACAGGTAGTATTCGACTTTCGACATTCGGAACGACGTATGGGCTTTTCCACCATCGACTACGCCGTCCTGGTCATCTACCTGGTCGGGATCACGATCTTCGGGACGCTGTTCCGGAAGTCGCACCACTCGGTGAAGGACTACTTCGTCGGCGCGAAGAAGACGCACTGGCTGGTCATCAGCCTGTCGATCGTCGCGACGGAGACCAGCACGCTGACCCTGGTGGGAGTGCCCGCGCTCGCCTACACGGTGTACGCCCGGCCCGAACAGGGCGGAGCGTACACCTATCTGCAGGTCGTCTTCGGCTACATCATCGCGCGAGTGATCATCAGCCTGCTGTTCATCCCGGCCTACTTCCAGGGCGAGCTGCTGACCGCGTACGAACTGCTGTCGCGACGGTTCGGAGCTGGAACGAAGCACTTCGCGGCGTCGCTGTTCCTGGTGATGCGGGCGCTCGCCGAGGGCGTCCGGGTCTTCGCCGCGTCCCTGGTGCTGGCCGCCGTGATCGGCGCGAGCCTTCCGGGGCTGCCGCACCTCTGGCTCTGGTCGATCCTCCTGGTCGGCCTGCTCACGCTGATCTACACGTTCGAAGGCGGGATCGCGGCCGTCATCTGGACGGACCTGATCCAGCTGGTGATCTACATCGGCGGCTCGCTGCTCGCCGCGTGGCAGTTGCTGCACCTCGTGCCCGGTGGGTGGCCGGTGATTGCCGGTCACGCGGAAGCGGCGCACAAGTTCCAGCTGTTCTCGTTCTCGTGGGATCTCTCGCTGCCGTTCACGTTCTGGGCGGGGCTGGTGGGGGGCACGTTCCTGACGATGGCTTCGCACGGGACGGACCAGCTCCTCGTCCAGCGGCTGCTGACCTGCAAGAACCAGCGCGACAGCCAGAAGGCGCTCGTCGCCAGCGGCTTCATCGTCCTCTTCCAGTTCGTGCTGTTCCTGACGATCGGCGTCATGCTGTACGCCTACTACCAGCATGTTCCCGCTCCCGGCCCTCACGAGCAACGACGAGATCTTCCCGGTGTTCATCGTCAGCAGCCTGCCGCACGGCGTGGCCGGCCTGGTGATCGCCGCGGTCTTCGCGGCGGCCATGTCGAACCTGAGCGGCTCGCTGAACTCGCTGGCCTCGACGACGGTGCTCGACTTCTACAGGCCGCTGCTCGGCGCGAACGAAGACCGACCCGCAGCTGCTGAAGCTGTCGCGCTGGTGCACGGCCGCCTGGGGCCTCGTGCTGATCGCGTCGCCATCGTCGCCCGCGACTGGGGATCGGTGTTCACCGTCGGCTTGTCGATTGCGTCGCTGGTCTACGGCCCGATGCTCGGCGCGTTCCTGCTGGGCGTGCTCACCACGCGGGCGAACCAGCCGGGCGTGATGACGGGCATCGCGGTGTCGCTGGGCGTGATGCTGCTCGTCAAGAACTACACCGCGCTGGCGTGGACCTGGTACGTCCTGGTGGGCACCGTCGTGTGCGTGACGGTGGGCTACCTCACGAGCCTGGCCTTCCCTGCCGGCGTTCCGCCGGCCTCTTCTCGCGAAGCACAACGGAGGGTGGCGTGACGCAACAACCGATCCGCTGGTGTCTCGGCGTCATGTCGGCCTGCCTGCTGCTGGCCCTCTATGGGGTGGGGCAGGCCTCTGGCCTGCCTGGTGCGGTGGGGCAGGCCTCCGGCCTGCCTGGTGCGGTGGCGCAGGCGTCCCGGCCTGAGCCAGGTCGAAGGCCGCCTGCCTGAACCCGTTGCCGGCGATTTCGTCGTGCGCGATTTCCGCTTCGCCAGCGGCGAGTCGCTCCCCGAGCTGAAGCTCCACTACCTGACGCTCGGCGAGCCGAAGCGCGACGACAAGGGCGTGGTTCGAAACGCCGTCCTCATCCTGCACGGCACCGGCGGCACCGGCCGCGGCTTCCTGTCGAAGAACTTCGCCGAGGTGTTGTTCGGCCCGGGGCAGCTGCTCGACGTGCGGACGCACTACATCATCCTGCCGGACGGGGTCGGCCACGGCCAGAGCAGCAAGCCGAGCGACGGGCTCCGCGGCGAGATTCCCACACTATACCTACGCGGACATGGTGACGGCGCAGTACCGGCTCCTCACCGAGGGGCTCGGGGTCCATCACCTGAAGCTGGTGATGGGCACGTCGATGGGCGGGATGCAGACCTGGATGTGGGGTGAAACGTATCCCGAGTTCATGGACGGCCTCGTGCCGCTCGCCAGCGTGCCGACCCAGATCGCGGGGCGGAACCGGATGTGGCGGAAGATGATCCTCGACAGCATCCGGAACGACCCGGCATGGAACGGCGGTGACTACTCCGTCCAGCCGCCGGGACTCGAGGGGGCCCTCGCATCCTCGTCCTGATGGCGGGGTCGACGGTGCAGGCCCAGAAAGACGGTCCGACGCGGGACGCGGCCGACGCGCTCCTCGTGCAGCAGATGCGGTCGCGGTCGAACGGGGTGGACGCCAACGACATGCTGTATTACTTCGACGCGTCGCGCGACTACGACCCGTCGCCCGGCCTCGAACGGATCACCGCGCCGCTACTGGCCATCAACTCGGCCGACGACCTCATCAACCCGCCGGAACTCGGACTGATGGAGAAGCTGATGCCCCGCGTGGCGCGCGGCCGCTACGTGCTCTTGCCGATCACGGCGGAGACGCGCGGCCACGGGACCCACTCGTGGCCGGTGCTCTGGCAGGACCACCTCCGGCAGTGGCTGCCGAGCGTGCAGGAACGCTGAGCATTTGCTTGACCGTCGCTCGTCCGGTGAGTAGACCCGCGCGGGCCATCAGGATGAGACAGCGCATTCGTTCGTGCGCGTGCGGTCATCAACGCGGGCGTCCGGCTGGAGTCGGAGCGAGATGCCCCGCGGCTCGCTGGGCGGCGAGCAGTGGCACATCTACTACTACACGCTCGACACGCTGAACTGGAAGGGCGTCAACTGCCAGGAGGGCACCAACGCCGGCTGCCCGGGGAAACTGGCCGAGGTCGAGACGTTGAGGTTCGGATCGTTCGCGCTCAGCCCGATCGAGTCGTTCTTCACGCCGTGGGACCCGGTCGCCGCCGCGCAGGCGAAGAGTTCCATCCGGCCAGACCCGCGCTTCTACGGCGGGACGACGCCGACGGCCGCGAACTACGCGACGGCCGGCGCCCCGATGGAAAACGGGGGCTCGGACGCCGTGACGTGCGATTCGGCGTCAGGTTCTCCTTCTAGCACGCCGACGCTTCTCGTCCCCGCCGGTGTTGGTGCCGGCGGGGACGGGCCCTTCCGCCACAGCCCCCCAGTTACAACACCGCACCGGAGCCGTGGCTCTGCGGCTTCCACGGCGGCAGCAGCCGGATCAGCACCGCCAGGATGACGAACGGCAGCACGAGCAGGGCGACGGCCGGCAACAGCCCCTCACGCGTCGCGAAGTCCATCTTGTAGGTGGTGTAGCCGAGGAAGCTCTTCGAGAACAGCTGGCCGCCGATCACGACGTTCCAGCGCATCGCGAAAATCCCGATGAGCGTGAGCACTCCGGAGACGGCGTAGATCCACCGGCGCACCACGTCCGGGAGCCGGAACAACTGCACGCTCGCGAGCATCGCCAGCGGCACCAGCGTCCCCACGATGATTTGGACCACGATCTGCGAGGTGAACAGCTGGGTCTTGACCATGAAGTCGAGCGCGCGGAACGACTCGTCCGCCTCGTAGATGCGGTGAACCAGGTCGAGCATCTCCAGCGAGAAGTCCACGACGAACGCGTAGAACAGGTAGCGCCCGACCGCGTCCAGGCAGGCCATGTCGAGCCGGCCCTCGCGCCACCAGGCGGTGACCATGTAGACCAGCATCACGGCGGCGATGCCCGACACGATCGCCGAGAACAGGAAGACGATCGGCATCAGCGGCGTGGACCACCAGGGGTTCGCCTTGACCGATCCGAAGATGAACCCGACGTACCCGTGCAGCAGGAAGGCCGACGGAATCCCGATGACGGTGATGGCGCGGCCGATCCGGTCGTCGAGCGCCAGCGCCTCCGGGCTGATGTTGTCGGACCAGAGCGCCATCGCCCCGTACAGCCAGCGCTTGGGCCCGCGCGACTCCCGCCACATCAGGACGATTTCCTTCCGGTAGTCGAGCCAGATCTCGAGCACGAGCACGACCATCAGGTACCACAGGTAGCACGAAGCCGAACATGGCCATCGCCGACTCGGTGTGCGGCGTGAGGTACATCTCCAGCGAGCGCTCGGGGTGCCCGAGGTGCAGTTGCAGCGGCAGCGGCGCGACGAGGAGGAACGCCAGCGCGGTGAGCAGCGCGAGCCGGTAGGTCGGTTTCACCGCCTCGACGTTGAAGACCCGCTCGAGCGACGCCAGGATGAAGGCGCCGGCGACCAGTCCCGTGATGAACGGGTAGAGGACGATCAGCACGCTCCACTGCAGCTCGACTTCGTTCGGGTACATGAACCCCTGGACGGCCGGCAGCACGGTTTCCATCGAATCTCCCCCGCCGGCCGGAAGCCGGCGCCACGAGGCTATCTCACGGAACCATCCAACCCGTTGTAGTACACCTTCGAACCGGTCGCCATCTGCGGCTTGAGCACCAGCACGTGGTGCTCGCGGAGGAAGGTGTGGATCGGATCCTTCGGGTCCTTCAGATCCCCGAGCTGGCGCGCCCCTGTGGGGCACGTCTCGCAGCACGCGGTCGTGAGCCCCTTCGTGATCCGGTGATAGCACAGCGTGCACTTGTCGACCGTCTCGGTGCGCGGGTCGATGAAGCGGCAGCCGTACGGGCACGCCTGCACGCAGTAGCGGCACCCGAGGCAGTAGGTCTTGTCCACCAGCACGACGCCGTCGGGGCTCTCGAACGTGGCGCCGACCGGGCACACCTGCACACACGGCGAGTGGGCGCAGTGGTTGCACAGCTTCGGCACGAAGAAGTGCTTCGCCGTGGTGTCCGCCGAACTCTTCTCTTTCTCCACGAACCCGTCGTACCCGCCGTTGGGCGAATCGACCTGCGGGTGCTCGAGGTCCTCGGGCTTTACCTGGTATCGTTCCACCCAGGTGCGGAAGTACATCGGTTCGCGCAGCACGTCGTTCTCTTCCTTGCACGCGCGCACGCAGTTGCCGCAGCCGATGCAGGACTCGATGTCGATCACCATGCCCCACCAGTGGTCGGTCATGGTGTAGTTGGGCGCCGTTTCCGGTCGTCCGGCGACAACCGCCTCCCACGCCACCGAGGCCGAGGCCGACAGCACCAGCAGCTTGCCGGTCTCGAGCAGGAACTGGCGTCGATCAGGGTTCATGGCCGCTCCTCCGTCACGACAGCTTGGGCGCGTGAGGCTTGTGGCAGGCGAGGCAGTTCCCGTCGGGGGCGTGCTCGGCGACGACAACCTGCGGGAAATTCTTCGGCTTCCAGGGGCTCGTGTTGTGGCAGCGCGGACACAGCACACGCGCGTCCGGCTTCGCCGGCTTCTCGCCGCCGCCGGCCGCCACGTGCGCCATCAAGGGGCCGTGGCAGCCCTCGCAGGCGATCCTCGCGTGACGGCTCCCCTGGCGCTCGGCCACGACGTCCGAGTGGCAGTCCTCGCAGGCGGCGTGCCCCGCGTAGCGGACCGGGCGTGCCCGCACGTCGTCGAGCGCGCCGGCGCGGTAGTGGCCGTACACGCCGAACCCGGCGGGCACCATCACCGCCCTCAACACGAGGAAGGCCGAGATGCCGACCGCGAACAACCCCGCCATGCGAACGAGGTGCCCCTTGTCTTTGAACCAACCGCTCATCGGGCGCTCCTTGGCCGATGCCCTGGAGAATGATGACCCTGCCGCCTGACGACCCGCTGCACTGCTGAACGGACGGTCGAGTGAAGGTGTGATGGAGTCCGGGGTATGGCAAGCAAGCGATCTGCCAAGCTAATCCGACACGCCGTTTCAGCGGGAAATCCGCTGTAATCGCCTTGGCGCGTGCCCTGCCACGACGTGTGAGCCGCCGCGCCTGCCGGAATCCCGGCGACAGGAATGCCGCAGTGGGGTCGGCCGCCGAACGGCTCCCGCGCCGCCCGCGCGAGGCCAGATGCCGGGGGGCAGGCCTTGAAGAAACTGACATTTCAAGACACGGCCCCAACCTCGGGTGGGAGTATCATTTCGCGACGACCCGAAGGGTGACGGGCGATTCTCTTCCGAAAGGGCTCTGCGATGACACCACGATTGCGCTCACGTCTGCTCGCGTCCGCCGCGATTTGCCTCTGCCTGTTCTGGGTCGGCGCCCGTGCCCAGCAGGCGCCCCAGGGCCGCCCGCCGGCAGGACAGGCCACCCAGGGCCCCACGCCTGGCGTGCCAGCCATTCAGCCCGCACCGGCACTCCCGCCGCCCATCAACATGTCCGACGATCCGCTGCTGAAAGGATTCCGGTTCCGCTCGATCGGCCCCGCCAGCATGGGGGGGCGAATCGACGATTTCGCCGTCGTAGAGAAGGACCCGTCCACGATCTACGTCGGCTTCGCCACCGGCGGCGTCTGGAAGACCACGAACAACGGCACCACGTGGACGCCGATCTTCGACACGTATCCTGTCAGTTCGATCGGCGCGCTCGCCGTGGATCAGAAGAACCCGGAGGTCCTCTGGGTCGGCACCGGCGAGGCGAACAACCGCCAGAGTTCCTCGTTCGGCGACGGCATCTACAAGTCCACCGACGGCGGGAAGACGTTCACGAACGTAGGGCTGAAGGAAACCCAGTCGATCGCCCGGATCGTCATCGACCCGAAAGATTCGAACGTCGTCTACGTCGCGGCGGTCGGCCACCTCTTCGGCCCCAACCCCGAGCGCGGCGTCTACAAGACGACCGACGGCGGCAAGAACTGGAACGCGATCAAGACCATCGACGCCGACACCGGTTTCACGGACATCGTCATCGACCCGGTGGACTCGAAGACGCTCTACGCGGCGTCGTACCAGCGCAGGCGCGCGCCGTGGGGCTTCAACGGCGGCGGGCCGGGGAGCGGGCTCTGGAAGACCACCGACGCCGGCAAGACGTGGACGCGCATCGTCGGCAACGGCTTCCCCGAAGGACTGCTCGGCCGTATCGGCCTCGCGGTGTCGCGGTCCAAGCCGAACGTCGTCTTCGCGCAGATCGAAGTGGGAGCGAGCGCGGGAACGGGGGGCAACGTCACGGCGGACGGCAAGGAACCTGCCCCGGGCGCCGGCGGCTTCGCGGGGGGCGGCGGGCAGCGCGGGGGCGCGCAGGCCGGGCAGCCGGCTCCCCCGCCGGATCCGAAGCGCAGCGGCGTCTGGCGGTCGGACGACAAGGGCAAGACGTGGAAGGTCATGAGCAACAACAACGACCGTCCCATGTACTACAGCCAGATCCGCGTCGACCCGACCAACGACCAGATCGTCTACACGATGGGCGCGCCGTTCCACAAGTCCGTGGACGGCGGCAGGACGTTCAAAACGGTGCAGGGCATCGCGCACGGCGACCACCACGCCATGTGGATCGATCCTTCGAACCCGAAGCACCTGATTCTGGGCAACGACGGCGGCCTCGACGTCAGCTACGACCAGGCCGACACGTGGGAGTTCGTCAACACGCTGCCGGTCGGACAGTTCTACGCGGTCAGCGCCGACATGCGGAAGCCGTACTACGTCTACGGGGGGCTGCAGGACAACGGGACGTGGGGCGGGCCCAGCGCTACCCGGAGCAGCCAGGGCATCACGAACGCCGAATGGTTCCGTGTCGGTGGCGGTGACGGCTTCTACACCCAGGTCGACCCGACCGATTACGCCACGATCTACGTCGAATCACAGGACGGCAACGTCTCGCGACTCGACCTCAGGACCGGCCGGTCCGCCAGCATCCGCCCCAGGGCGGCGGCGCGGCCGCCCCAGGGCCAGCGCGCGCAGACGGCGGGCGAAGTGCAGCCCGGCCAGCCCGCCGCGCCGACTGCGCAGGCCGCGCAGTCGGCGGCCCAGGCGGCCCGCGGCAACATCGTCCCGCCTCCGCCCGAGAACGCGCAGATCCGGTTCTTCTGGAACACGCCCATCGTCTTGTCGCCGCACAATCCCCGCACGGTCTACATCGGTGCGAACCAGTTGTTCCGATCGTTCGACCGCGGCGAGACGTACGTCGGCTCGCCCGACCTGACCAGGAACATCAGCCGCTTCGTCCGGCCGATCATGGGCGTCCCCGGGGACGCGCCGATGGCCTCCAAGCACGACGGTGCCGGGGCGTTCAGCAGCATCGTCACGGTCAGCGAGTCGCCCGTGCAGCCTGGCATCATCTGGGTGGGCACCAACGACGGCAACCTGCAGGTGACCCGCGACGCCGGCGCGAGCTGGAAGAACGTCGTGGACGCGGTACCCGGGGTGCCGAAGGAAACGCACGTGTCGCGCGTCGAGGCCTCGCATTTCGACGCCGGCACCTGCTACGTCTCGTTCGACGGCCACCGAACCGACGACCACAAGCCCTACGTCTTCGTCACTCGCGACTTCGGCGCCTCCTGGACGGCGATCGCGAACAACCTGCCGGCTGTCGGCAACGTCAACGTCATCAAGGAAGATCCGAAGAACAAGGCCCTGCTCTACGCCGGCACCGAGTACGGTCTGTACATCTCGCTCAACGGCGGTGCCGTCTGGAAGCGCTTCATGAACGGGATGCCCGTCGTACGGATCGACGACGTCATGGTGCACCCCCGCGACAACGATCTGATCGTCGCCACCCACGGGCGGAGCATCTACATCCTGGACGACATCACGGCCCTCCAGCAGATCAGCGAGAGCGTTCTCCAGGAAGACCTCCACCTTTTCGACGTCCGCCCGGGGACCCAGTGGCGGCAGGACGTCACGCTGACGAGGTCGGTGGGCGGCTCGAAGAACTTCACCGGTGAAAACCCGCGCGAGGGCGTGGCGATCAGCTACTACCTGAAGGCGGCGGCCGGCGGCGACGTGAAGCTGACGATCTCGGACTACAGCGGGCGTGTCGTCCGCACGTTGGACGGCCCGAAGACGCCGGGCCTCAACCGCGTCCAGTGGGACCTCCGGGGGAACCCGGCGGCCGGGTCCGCCGGCGCGCAACAGCGCGGAGGCGGAGGCGGCGGGCGCGGCGGCTTCGGCGCCCCAGCAGCCGAGCCTGGCTCCTACCTGCTGAGGTTGAGCACCGGCGGCAAGGATTACACCACCCGAATCGTCATCGAAGCGGACGACTTCGGGCGATAGCTCCGCGAGTGGGCCGGGCGACCGGGCCCGGCCCACGTCTTGCATTTTCTGTCTGCAGCCCTGGTGCGGGCGGAAGTGTGCAAACGTGGACATCAATCTCTCGTTGCCTCTCGACGCTGTCACTCTGAACGCCCTCCCGGTCGCTGTGATCGTGTGCGGTCCGGACGGCAGGCTCCTCCACTACAACGCGAGAGCGACCGAACTGTGGGGGCGCACCCCGAAGCCGGGGTCGGCCGACGAACGCTTCAGCGGCGCGACCAAGCTCTTCACGCCGTCGGGGCAGCCTCTGCCGCGCGAAGAGTCGCCGATGGCCCAGGCGCTTCAGTCGGGCCGGGAGCTCCGCAACGTTGACGTGGTGGTGGAACGTCCCGACGGGACACGCCTCACCGTCGCCGTCACCGCATCACCGGTTCTCGATGCCGACGGCCGCGTCATCGGGGTCATCGGCGTCCTCCAGGAGGTCTCGGAGCGCCGCCGGGCGGAGGACCGGGAGCGGCTGCTCCTCCAGGCGAGCGCGCTGCTCGGGGCGTCGCTCGACCACCAGGGGATCCTGCGGCAGCTGGCGCGCGTGCCGCTGCCACACTACGCGGACTGGTCGATCATCTACGTGCAGGACGACGACGGGGAGATGCGCGGCGTGGCGGGCGCTCACGTGTCCCCGGAGAGGGAAGCACTCGTTCGGAACCTGCTGCAGTTCCCGCTGGCATTCCCCGAGGTGACCGTGCGAGTGATGGAAACCGGGGAATCGTGCGTCCGGGCGCTGCTGCCGAAGCCCGTTCCCGAGTCGGCGGCCATGGAACCCGCGCAGCTGGAAGCGCTGCGCGCGCTCGACCCGGAATCGATCATGGCGGCCCCCCTCCAGGCCCGCGGGAAGACATTTCGGGGTGATCGTCTTCGTCCTCTCGGGTTCCAGGCGCCGATACGAACCCGACGATCTTCCGCTAGCCGAGGGCATCGCGCGGCGGGCGGCGCTGGCGATTGACAATGCCCGGCTGTATCGGGAATCGCAGAACGCCAACCGCCTGAAAGACGAGTTCCTGGCGACCCTGTCGCACGAGCTGCGGACGCCGCTCAACGCGGTTCTCGGGTGGACACAGCTGCTGCTCACCCGGCAGCTCGACGAGGCCGACGCCGAGCGCGCGCTGATGACCATCCGGCGCAACGCCGAGGCACAGGCCCGCCTGATTGCCGACATCCTCGACGTGTCGCGCATCATCACCGGAAAGCTCCGGCTCGATGTGAAGCCGGTCGACCTGTCCGCCATCATCGATGCCGCGCTCGAGTCGGTCAAGCCGGCCGCCGAAGCCCGCCAGATCGATCTCGCCGCCAACCGGCCCACGTCGCACTTCACGATGCTCGGCGACCCCGACCGCCTGCAGCAGGTGATCTGGAACCTGTTGTCCAACGCGGTGAAGTTCACGCCGCCGGGCGGACGCGTCTCGCTCAACGTCCGCGCGAGCGGCGAATCGGTGGAGATCTCCGTCAAGGACACCGGCCTCGGCATCCGGCCGGAGTTCCTCCCCTCGCTGTTCGAGCGGTTCCGCCAGGCCGATGCCTCCACGACGCGGGTGCACGGCGGACTCGGGCTCGGGCTCGCGATCGTGCGGCACCTCGTCGAATTGCACGGCGGCACGGTGCGCGGTGAAAGCGAGGGCGAGGGGCACGGCGCCAATTTCGTCATGGTACTCCCGCTGCACCTGCCTCCGACGTGGCGGCCCGGACAGGGGACGTCGGCGGTGCTAGCCGCGGCGCGGACGGCGGCCGCCGCGCGGCAGCTCACCCTGGACGCGGTCGCGGTCCTCGTGGTCGACGACGACCGGGACAGCCGGCAATTGAGCAGGGCGGTGCTGGAGAGAGCGGGCGCGCGCGTGGAGGACGTGCCATCGGTGGACGATGCGATGGCCGCGCTCGACCGGCAGTGGCCGGACGTGCTCATCGCAGACATCGGAATGCCGGGGCGCGACGGCTACGACCTGATTCGCCGCATTCGCGGGCTGGAGGCCGACCGCGGCCGCCACCTGCCCGTCGCCGCCCTGACCGCGTATGCAGCGCACAGCGACAGGCAGCGCGTCCTTACGGCCGGGTTCGACGCGTACCTCTCGAAGCCCGTCGAACCCGAAGAGTTGACGAAAGCCGTGGCCCGGCTGGCGGGCCGCTAGAACCTGAAGCCGGCACCCGCGTAGAGGCGGAAGGTGTCGATGCCGGGGTCGCTGAAGATCCGCCCGTAGCGGATTCCCGCGTCCAGCAGCGCCGGGCCCACCGGCACGCGTACGCCGCCGCCGGCGGTCAGCAGGAACTCGTTGCTCCGACCGGACAGGTCTGCCCCGAGTTGCACGCCGAGGAATGGAAGCGACTCGGTCACGTCGGTGCCGTTCAGCGTAAACGTCGTGTTGTGTTCCACGTTCGCGACGCCGAGGCTCATGGCGACGTAAGGTTCGACCGAAGACGACAGGGAGAAGAGGTAGCGCGCGCCGAACGCGCCGTAGTTCACGGGGGTGGCGGCACTGAAGGTCGCGGCACCCTTGCCGAGCGTACCGAGCCAGTCGGCAACCGACTGGGCAGCGCTCTCCGTCGTGCTGCTCGTCACGTCGGTCATCCGGCCACCCTCGCCGAAGATCTCCAGGTTGCTGCCGATCCGGAAGCCAACTTCGCCACCGAACGTGCTGCTGGTGACGTTGCCGAAGGTCACGCCCACCACCGCGCCGACGTAAATGCGAGGCGAGTCGCCGCTGCCCGCCTGCTGGGTCATCGAAGACGCCTGCGCCCAGACGGTGCTCGTCATCCCCAGCAGTACGACCGTCATCAAGAACCGCTTCATCCACTCCTCCTCGGAGACCCGTTGGCAGATATCGTGTCCGTGCGATTGACCGCTCATGATACGCCGGATGAGCGGGCCCTGTCAGCCTCGGGCTGCGGCCGCCCTGGTTCCGTGCGTGCGCAAGAGCACCGCGACGGACCGCGAGCGAAGCGGATACTGGGCCGACGTCAGCGGCCGCGCCTCGTGCTCCGCGACGATGTCGTCGGGCGACGGCCGGCCGGTGTCCACCACCCGGCGCCATTCGGACGGCGTGCCCTCCTGGAGGGCGAACACGGCGTCTTCCGCGCCCGCGTTCAGCATGACGTAGAGGTCGAGGTCCCCCTGGGAGCCGCCGCGCAGGCAGTAGGCCAACTGGAACGACGCCTCGCTCCAGTCCACGGTGGCGTCCGACGCCGTACCACTGCACGTCTTCGCGCCAGAACCGGCTTCGCCCGATCGAGGGGTGGCGCCTTGCGAAAGGCGATCATCATCTGGAAGAAGCGGAGGATGTCGGCGTTCTGCGTCGAGCAGCGCCCAATCCAGCCAGGTCGTCGTCGTTGTCCTGGTTGTACGGGTTGTTGTTGCCGCTCTGCGTCTGCATGAACTCGTCGCCGGCGCAGAACATCGGCGTCCCGTTCGAGAGGAACAGGACGGCGCAGAAGTTCCTCACCTGGCGGCGGCGCAGCGCGAGGCACCTCGGCGGGCGCGCCCTGGTCACCCTCCCACCCGCAGTTCCAGCTGACGTTGTGGTCCGTGCCGTCGGCGTTGTCCTTCCCCGTTCGCCAGGTTGTGCTTCTCGTTGTACGACACGAGGTCGTAGAGGCAGAATCCGTCGTGCGCGGTCACGAGGTTGACGCTCTGGAACGCGTGGTACGCGTCGAGCAGGCCGTCCGGGAACAGGTCGTCGAACTGCCGTACAGCCGCGTCATCAGGCTTGCCGACGCCGCCATCGTCGCCCCGCACGAACGCGCCGCACCTCGTCGCGGAACCGATCGTTCCACTGGAACCACTCGACGCCCGGAAAGCCGCGGCCGAGCTGGTAGCTGTGGAGGTCCCACGCCTCGGCGATCAGCCGGACGGTTCCGAAGTCGGGATCGGCGTTGATGTCGGCGATGATCGGCGGATCGTCGAGGTCGATCGAGCCGTCGGACCGCCGCGTGAAGATGGAGGCCAGGTCGAACCGGAAACCGTCCACGTGCATCTCGCCTGACCCAGAACCGCATGCTGTCCACGACCATCTTGCGCACGGCGAGTATTCGCCGTGTGCAGCACGTTGCCCGTGCCCGAGTCGTTGCGGTAGCGGCGGCGGTCGTCCTGCAGCAGGTAGTAGGACGAGTTGTCGATGCCGCGGTAGGAGTAGGTCGGGCCGATCTCGCACCCTTCGACGGTGTGGTTGTAGACCACGTCGAGCATGACCTCGATGCCCGCCGCGTGAAGCGCCTTGACCATCTCCTGCGATCTCGGCGATGGCGCCCTCGGGCGTGCCGGCCGCCGCGTAGTCCGAGTGCGGAGCGAAGAAATTCAGAGCGGCATTGTAGCCCCAGTAGTTGCGCTCCTGCGGGTCGCGCTGGAAGACCGGCAGCAGCTCGACCACGGTCACTCCAAGGTCCACGAGGTAGGGGATCTTGTCGATGACGCCCGGCGAAGGTGCCGCGGTGGTCCGGGCGGACGCCGGAGTTGGCGCGGCGCGTGAAGCCCCGCACGTGCATCTCGTAGATGACGGTGTCCCACGCGTGGCGCGGCTGGCACTTCGTGCCCACCCGTTCGAGCGCCGGCTGGCCTCGAGCACGCCGAGCGGCGCCCGCCCGGCGTTGCCGCCGGCGCCCTTCGCCGCCTCGCGATCGAACGCCGGCGGGAAGAACACGGCCCGGGCGTACGGATCGAGCAGCACCTTCTGCGGGTCGAAGCGCTGCCCCGCGGCGGCATCCCGCGGCCCGTCCACGCGGTAGGCGTAGTAGCAGGCGCCGGGGATCCGGTCGCTCGGGAATCCAGCAGTGCCAGACGCGGCCGGACTTGTTGACCAGGTAGTCGCAGCGGGATCCGGTAGAGCGGCTGGTGAAGTCGTCGCGGCCGTAGAGCAGCAGGGTGACGCCGGGTGGCGTGCTTGGAGTAGAGCGCGAAGTTCCAGGCGCGGCTCCGCGGCCTCCAACTCGCGCCAAGCGGTGCGGGAAGACCTTCGGCAAGCACCCACTCGATGGGCTGGCAGTCGGGCTCGGTCATCGGTCGTTCGGGTCCCGGGGACGAGGGCCGCCGCGCCGGCGGCAGCCCCGGTGCACCAGTCTACACCGGCCGGGGCGCGGCAGCGCTCAGGGTTTCAGCATCGTCCCCAGCTCGCCCGCGATCACCTGGCGGATGCGGTCCTCCCCCAGGAGGTTCTTCACCAGTCCCGGCAGTTCCGATTCGACCACGACCCTGTCGTCCAGCACCTCCATGACGCCCCGGATCGTCGTCCCGAGGAAGCCTTTGGCGGCCGTGAACGAGAAGGTCATCCGGTTCCCGGTCCACTCGCGTTGCGCGTCTTTGACGGTGACGCCGCCGGGCGGGTTCTTGACGAGCCGCTCCAGGAAATGGTCGATGCGGCCGATCGCCGCCTGCTCCCCGAGCGAGTGCGACTGTTCGATGCGCATGCGTCGATTCCCCTCCAGTCGATCCACGGGTCTCAGCATTCCTCGGCCAGGTCCCGCGAGGGGTCCGTGGCCGAAGCGAATCGGGGCCTGGCCCCGTTCACACGGGGCCTGACCCCGTTTCCGTCGTGAGCGGCCGACCTTACGTTCGCGATTCGGATTGACCGGTTCCTGGAGGTGTGCCACCTTTTAACGAGGGGGCACTCCCATGCAGAACCCGTTGAGGCTCAAGAGCATCCATCACGTGGAGTTCTGGGTCGGCAACGCGCGGCAAGCCGCGTTCTTCTACCGGAACGGCTTCGGCTTCTCGCAGTCCGCGTACGCGGGACTCGAGACGGGCCTTCGCGATCGGACGTCGTACGTCCTCACCCAGGGCAAGGTCCGGTTCATCCTGACCACGCCGCTCACCCCGGATTCGGCGGCGAGCGATCACATCAGGTGCCATGGCGACGGGGTTCGCGACATCGCGTTCCACGTCGATTCTGCCGACGCCGCGTTCGAGGAGGCGGTGCGCCGCGGGGCGGCGCCCGCCGTCGAACCGCACGAGATGCTCGACGGGCACGGCGCCGTCCGGCACGCCGCGATCCACACCTACGGCGACACGCTTCACTCGTTCATCTCCTACGACGGCTACTCGGGTCCCTTCCTCCCCGGGTACGTCGAACGGCGCGAGCCCGGCACCGAGATCGGGCTGCTTCGTGTCGACCACATCGTCGGCAACGTGGGCCTCGGGCAGATGGACGAATGGGCCGAGTGGTACCGCAAGGTGCTGGGCTTCGAGCGCTTCATCAGCTTCGATGACAAGGACATATCCACCGAGTACAGCGCGCTGATGAGCGTGGTGATGTCCGACGATTCGCAGTCCATCAAGTTCCCGATCAACGAGCCGGCGCCGGGTCGCAAGAAGAGCCAGATCGACGAGTACCTCGAGTATTACCGTGGGCCGGGCGTCCAGCACGTGGCGCTGCAGGTGCAGGACATCTGCGAGACCGTCCGCCGGTTGCGGGCGAACGGCGTGGAGTTCCTGCGCGTGCCGGACAGCTACTACGCCGCGCTTCCCCAACGGGTCGGCGAGATTGCCGAATCGATCGAACAGTTGCGCGAGCTGGCCGTGCTCGTCGACCGCGACCAGGACGGTTATCTCCTGCAGCTGTTCACGCGCCCGGTGCAGGATCGCCCGACGGTGTTCTTCGAGATCATCGAGCGCAAGGGCAGCCGCGGCTTCGGAAAGGGCAACTTCAGGGCGCTGTTCGAGGCCATCGAACGCGAGCAGGCGCTCAGGGGGAACCTCTGATGCCCGTGTATCACCAGCTCGGCCGCGTGCCGCGCAAACGCCACATCGCGTTCCGGGACAAGGGCGGGCGACTCCTGCCGGAGGAGTTGATTGGCAACCACGGGTTCACCGGGCCGGCCTCGCTCGTCTACCACCTGCACGAGCCGACGAAGGTCAGGAGCGTCCGGCGGCTCCGGTGCCTCGAGTGGAAGGCCGAGCCCGAACGCCTCTTGCAGCACAGGCACTTCCGGTCCTTCCAGCTCGCGCCCGGGCCGAGCGTGATCTTCGATCGGCTGCCGGTGCTGTTCAACAGCGACGTGGCGCTCTCGATTGCGTCGCCCGCCAAGAACGACGACGTCTTCTACCGGAACGCCCAGGGCGACGAGATCGTCTTCGTGAGTGACGGCTCGGGACGGCTGGAATCGCCCTTCGGCGTGCTCCCGTTCCGCCAGGGCGACTACGTCGTCGTGCCCCGGGGCATCCTCCACCGCTACCGCTTCGAGCCGGGCAAGGCGCGGTGCCTCGTCATCGAGAGCGCCGGCGCCGTGCGGACACCGAAGCGCTACCGGAACGAGTTCGGCCAGCTTCTCGAGCACAGCCCGTTCTCCGAGCGCGACATCCGGCGTCCGGAGTGGGCCGAGCCGCACGACGAGCGCGGCGACTTCCCCGTCGTGGTGAAGAAGGACAACGAGTTCATCGAGATGGTCCTCGCGAACCATCCGTTCGACGTCGTCGGGTGGGACGGCTACTACTATCCGTGGGCGTTCAACATCCACGACTTCGAACCGCGCGTCGGCCGCGTCCACCTTCCCCCGCCGGTCCACCAGACGTTCGAAGGGGACAACTTCGTCGTGTGCTCCTTCTGCCCGAGGCCGTACGACTTCGAGCCGGACGCGGTCCCCGCCCCCTACAATCATTCGAACGTGATGTCGGACGAGGTGCTGTACTATGCCAGCTCGGAGTTCATGAGCCGCAAGGGCATCGAATACGGCTCCATCACGCTGCACCCGGATGGTCTGCCGCACGGCCCGCACCCGGGGCGCGCCGAGGCGTCGATCGGGCAGCCGAGGACGGACGAACTTGCCGTGATGGTCGACACCTTCCGTCCGCTGCAGGTGAGCGCGGACGCGCTGGCCGTGGAAGATCGCGACTACTACCGGTCCTGGCTCGACGAGTAGCGTGCCGGCCGGCAGCCGTGCCGCCGCTTCCCGCGGAGTCAGCGTCGCAGCTCAACAGACCATGTCCGAGAGCACCCCAGCGTTTGCCGTCCTGATGCGGAGCGTGATCGACTACGCGGGGCTCTTTCCGCCGTCGGCCCACAACATGGCGGAGTCGGTGGAACGCTACGCGCGCTACCGGCTCGGTGCCGACGCCCTCGCCCTCGGGCGGTTCGTTGTGCCGGCCGCCCGGTTGATGGAGTGGGAGCAGGCGGTCGCGGCGCTTCCGCCGGCGATGCGCGGCAGCGAGCCGTGGCGCCTGAGCGCGCTCATCGCACTGCCCGCCGCCCGCCAGCTGACGGCCGTGGGTGCGTTCAATGAGCGGGGGGCCTCGGGACACGATGTCGAGGCGTCGGTCGACTCGATTGAGGTCAAGGTGACCTCGGAGGACGAGGTACGGCAAGTGGCCGCGGATCTGCCCGCCGGTGTCGAGGCCTTCTACGAATGCGCTGGACCGGGAATCCCTGCCGACGCTCCTCGACGCGGCCGCGACACGGGCGGCGGCGCCAAGATCCGGACCGGCGGCCTCGTGCCGTCGGCAATCCCCGCCCCGGACGCAGTGGCCGCTTTCGTGGCCGGCTGCGTGGCCCGGTCGCTGCCGTTCAAGGCGACCGCAGGGCTGCACCATCCGCTGCGAGCTCCCCACGCCCTCACGTACGAACCCGATTCCCCGCGCGCGGTGATGCACGGGTTCCTCAATGTGTTCATCGCGGCGCTCCTCGCGGACGCCTGTCGCCTCGAGGCCGCCGCACTGCTGCCGATCCTCGAGGAGACCTCGCTGGATGCGTTCGAGATCACGGGCACGCAGATCGGCTGGCGCCACCTGGCGGCCGGCGCCGACCAGGTCGCCGCCGCGAGACGGATCGCGCGCAGCTTCGGATCGTGCTCGTTCGAAGAACCGGTTGCCGACCTGAAAACGCTGGGCCTCACACCATGACCTGGCACGCCGCCATCGACGACACTCACGACCCGGCGCGAGAGAGCTGGGTCGAATCGGCCAACGACACGGGGACCGACTTCCCCATCCAGAACCTGCCGCTCGGAGTGTTCGTCCGGCGAAGCGGGGGCGACCTCGTGCCCCGGATCGGCGCAGCGATCGGGAACCGCCTGCTCGATGTCCGTGCGGCCGCGGAGGCCGGCCTGCTGCCCGGCGTCCCGGCGACGGCGATCGAGACACTCCGATCGTGGACCTTGAACGCCTACCTTGCGCTCACACCCGGCGACCGCCGGGCCGTTCGGCGCGCCGTTTCCGGGTTCCTGGACGCCGCCAACGCGGCGCAGCGCCGGCAGGGTCTCGCCTACCTGGTGCCTCTGGAGGATGTCGACCTGCTCGTCCCGTGCGCGATCGGCGACTACACCGACTTCTACGCCTCGATCTTCCATGCAACCAACGTCGGCAGCATGTTCCGCCCCGACAACCCGCTGCTGCCCAACTACAAGTTCGTGCCCATCGGGTATCACGGCCGTGCCTCGTCCATCGTCGCCAGCGGCACCCCCGTCAGGCGGCCGAACGGGCAGACCCGCGCGGAGGGTGCCCCCGCCCCCGCCTTCGGTCCGACGGCGCGCCTGGACTACGAGCTCGAGGTCGGACTCTTCGTCGGGCCTGGTAACCCGCTGGGCACCCCGATAGGCATCGAGGCGGCCGAACGGCACATGGCGGGCCTGTGTCTCCTGAACGACTGGTCGGCGCGCGACGTCCAGGCGTGGGAATACCAGCCGCTCGGCCCGTTCCTGGCGAAGAGTTTTGCGACCACGGTCTCGCCGTGGCTGGTCACCGTCGAGGCGCTGGCGCCCTTCCGCGTGCCCGCCTTCGAGCGCCCGGAGGGCGACCCGGCCCCGCTGGCCTACCTGGACTCGCCCGCGAACCGGTCCGCCGGAGGATTCGACCTGACGCTGGAAGTACTGCTCACCTCCAGGCGGATGCGCGAGGCGGGCTGCCCCGCCGTGAGATTGAGCCGGAGCAACCTCTCGTCGATGTACTGGACGTTCGCCCAGATGCTGGCGCACCACACCAGCAACGGGTGCAACCTGCGGGCAGGCGATCTGCTGGGAAGCGGCACGGTGTCAGGACCCGCCGACGAGTCGCGCGGGTGCCTGCTGGAACTCACCTGGCGCGGGGCCAGCCCGGTGGCCCTCCCGACGGGAGAGACCAGGCGATTTCTCGAGGACGGCGACGAAGTGGTGATGCGAGGCTGGTGCTCGCGCGAAGGCTACCGGAGAATCGGGTTCGGCGAATGCCGCGGCACGATCACCCCCGCCGCCCCGACCGGTTGACGGCGGCCCTACTTCTTCCCCATCCACTCCAGCAGCCCAATCGACATCGCGGGCACGTACGTGATCAGCAGCACGCCGATGGCGAGGATGATCAGGAACGGGATCACGTGCCTGTAGAGCTGCGGAAGCGGCTTGTTGAACCTGGATGACGACAGGAACAGGTTCAGGCCGACCGGCGGGAAGAGGAATCCCAGTTCCAGGTTGGCCAGGAAGATGACCCCGAGGTGAATCGGGTTCACCTGGAACGCCGCGCCGAGCGGCACGATCAGCGGGGCGAGGATCACGATGGCCGCGTAGATCTCCACCACGCTGCCCACGACCAGCAGGAACACGTTCAGGGCGAGCAGGAACACGGCCTGCGAGTGGATGTGCGCCTGGACCCACGCCAGGATCTGGTCGGGGATCTGCGCGTCCACCAGGTAGTTCGTCAGCCCCATCGCGATGCTGAGCAGGATGAGCACCGCGCCCATCAGGCCCGCGGCCTTGAACAGCACCCCGGGCAGCGTCTTGAACAGGTGCAGGTCGCGCGTGATGAAGCACTCCACGATGACGGCGTACGCGAGCGCCGCCGCCGCCGTCTCCATCATCGTGAGCCAGCCGCTCACGAAGAGGCCCATGACGACGAAGGGCAGCCCGAGCTCCCACTTCGCCTTCCAGGTGGCGATGGCGAGTTCCTTCCACGAAAACGCCTGCCGGTCCTTGGCAACGTGGCGGCCGACCATGATCCCGTAGATCGCCGTGAGGACGACGAGGAGCAGTCCGGGCAGCAGCCCCGCGATATAGAGCTGGTCGAGCGGGACGACCTGGTCGCGGGAACTGGCGACCACCGAGTAAAGCACGACGGGAAGGCTCGGCGGGAAAAGGAGGCCGAGCGAACCGGACGCGGTGACGAGCCCCAGGGAGAACCCTTCCGAGTAGCCGTCCTTCCTGAGGATCGGGTAGACGAGCCCGCCGAGCGCGATAATCGTGACGCCGGAGCCGCCCGTGAACGTCGTGAAGAGCGCGCAGACCGCGGCAACCATCACCGCAATGCCGCCCGGCATCCAGCCGAACAGCGAGCGGAAGAAGCGGACCAGCCGTTCGGCCGCCGCGCTCTCCGCGAGCACGTAGCCGGCGGCGGTGAGCAGCGGGATCGCCGGCAGCGTCGGCGAGCCAATCAGGTCGTAGACCTTGCGGGTGACCGCCGATACCGGCGTGCCTTCCGCGAAGAACAGCACCGCGGCGACGCCGCCCATCGCGACGAACACCGGGGCCCCGAGCAGCGCCGCGCCGAGGACGATCAGCGCGAGCGGCCAGACGTGGGTCAGCGCCTCCGGGGGCAGCAGGCCGACGGCGAACGCCGCCGGGATCGCGAGCGCCGCGACGATCCGCCCCCCCCACCGCTCCGACGCCTTGTAAGCGAAAACGAGCGACATCAGCGCGAGCGACACCGGCATGACGGCTTCCGACCACCATTCCGGCATCCCGATGGGCAGGACGCTCGGCTCGGGCAGGGACCGGTGCACCTGCACGATGTCGAGCGCGCCCTTGCACAGCACCGCGACCACCCCGGCGGCCACCGACAGCCCGAACAGCTTCGCCAGCCGGCGCGGCCGGCCTTCCCCGAACGCTTCGGCGGTCGAGAGCGTCAGGTGCGTGCCCTGGGCCGCGGCGGCGAGGCCGCCGATGAACGCCAGCCACAAGGTCAGCTGCTTGACGTACTCGTCCTTGCCCGGCACGTGAAACCCACCCAGGGGGCGGCCGATCGCGTCGATGAGCAGGAGGATCGTGACCAGGCTGAGCGTGGCCGTCAGAATCGCCTGCTCGGCCCCTTTCAAAACGGTCCCGAGGAGTCCTTGCTTGCCGCCGCCGGCCGAATCGGGTGAGGTTTCAATCATGGTCGACCCGCCTACTTCTTCGGCGGCGCCGCCGCGTGGGCTTTGCGGTACTCGTCACGTGCCTTCATGGCCGCGTCGAAGGCCTCCGCGGGCACGAAATCCCCCCGGACCTTGCCGTAGGTGCTCTCCGCCGCCTTCCGCCACAGTTCCTTCGTCTTGGCGTCCACCGGCACGACCGTCAGTCCGGCGGCCTTCATCGCGGCAATGTCCTTCTCGCCGCTCTGACGGATGTCAACCTGCAGCTTCGCCCCCGCGTCCTGCATCGCCTTCAACAGCGCCGGCTTGACGTCGGCCGGCACCTTGTCCCAGGTATCCTTCTTGATGACGGTAGCGCCGAGCAGCAACGCCCACCGAAGGTCGGTCATGTACTTCGCCTTCTCGTAGTACCGTCCGATCTGGGCGACCTGCGGGGACAGGGTGCAGGCCTCGAAGAGGCCGGTCGAAAGCCCGGTCGGGAGGTCGGTGACCGCCGCCGGCCGCACGTTGAACCCCGCGGTCTTCCAGATCTCCAGCGACTTCGGGTCGCCGGCCCACTGGAAGAGCGTGAGCTTCTTGAGGTCGTCCGGGGTGGCGACCGGCTTCGTGGTGAAAAACTGGATCCACCCGGCATCGGCCCAGTTCAGCACGACGAATCCCTTCGCCTCGATCGCCGACTCGAAGCGCGGGCGCAGCTTATCGAGTACCGCGTAGACCTCCTCGTACGAGTCGTACGCCATCGGGATGCTGACCGCGTAGACCGACTTCTCGATTTCCGCCATCCCGACCGACGTCAGGACCGCGCCCTGCAACTCGCCGAGCCGCATCGCCTGCACGACTTCCGGGTCGTCCCCCTTCGTGCCGCCACCGTAGAGGATTACCTTCACGCGGCCGTTGGAGAGCTTGGCCCACTTGTCCGCCACTTCCTTGAGCACGAGGAACCACGACGAGTTGGTGGGCACGAGCGTCGCCATCTTGATGGTGACGGTCTGGGCGGACGCGGCGGCAGGCGCCAGGCACGCGGCGGCGGCAACGGCAAACGCAACCAGCCACGCGGTGACGCGCGGCCGGCGAACATCGAGTCTGGACTTCATGATGCGAATTCTCCCCGCTGATTCAGAACAGCTCGTCGATCTTCGACAGGAGCCACCTGGCCCGCCGCTGCGCCAGCACGTTGGCGAGCCGCTGCTCGGGTGCCACCTTTTCGACGTCGATCGCAAGCGCTTCGTTCAACACCTGCTCGAATTCCTTCTTCTTCTGCTCGGCCACCAGCACCGACTCGGCGTACGACGACGAGTGGCGACACGCGCTTCCCGCCCGCCAGCTCTTTCGCCCGCGCGAAGTGCTCCTTGGCCTTCTCGACCGACCCGCCCGCACTTGCGTGGCCCGACTCCCACGAAATGAAGAAGTCGTGGAGCGACCCGAGCTCCCAGCCCTCGTCGAGCTGCAGGGCACGCCGCATGATCTTCTCCATCGCGGTCTGGTTCACCGACAGCTGGGAATCGGCCACGTCCACCGCAAACGCCGCGGCCCACGCGGCGCCGGTGTAATACAGCAGCGGCACGTGCTTCTTCGTGGTCTTCGACAGCGCGGCGTCCGGGTCCTTCTTGAGCAGCGCGCTGAACCCGGGAATCTCCTCGTCGAACGCACGCATGCCGTAGCCGAACGCCCGCAGGTAGAGCTTCTTGGCACGTGCCCGCATCTCCGTGGCTTTCTGCAGGTCCTGGGCTTCGACGTAATCCGCCTCCTGCTGCACGAAGGCGTAGGAGTACTGCGTGAACCCGCTGCAGGCGGCGAACAGCAGCCCTTTGTGCTTCGGAGACTGGGCCAGCAGCCCCTCGATGGTCTTGAGGCCAAAGGGGATGGCGGCTGCGATCAGCTCCGGATCGTCGTCGGCGGAGAAGTTGGAGCCCGACTCGGCCAGCGCGTTGCCGACGGTGTTGATCGCCATCGATTTGATGGAGCAGCCGGACAGCGGAAGGGCGAGCAGCGCGAGCAGGAACAGGCGGACGGTACTGTTTGCCATATCGGTAGTCAAGCGACCTTCAATTGTACCCCATTCCGGCTGCTGGGCCGGCGGGCAGGGGCACAAGGCTTCTGAAGTGCAGTGAGGCAATGGGAGGAATAGGTTACGCGGCGGGAGATTACTGCCGGAACCGTTCGGGAAGATGAACGACCGAGACCTCCCACTTGCCGCCGTCGCCCTTGCGCTCGGCGAACGCGAGGACGCGGCCGTCTTCCGACCAGGCCGGCAGGGTGAAGTGCCCGCTGAGCAGCCGCTCGGGGCTCCTGCCGTCGGCCCTCGCGATCCAGATGTCGCCCTTCTCGTCGACGTAGGCCACGCGGTTCAGGTCGACCGGCGACCACGACCAGACCTCCCCATCGTAAGGGATGGTGTCGCGCCGCCGGTTGATGACCAGCTCGCCGATCCTGAACTCGTGCGTCACCTGCGTCCCGCCCATGTCCATCGCGTCCGCGAACCGCTTCTCCTGGCTCGCCACCCCGTACATCGGCAGCTTGGACGCGCTCTCGAGAGTGATCGTCCCGAGCCCGGTCGGGCTGCGACGGCTCGCCTTCCGCGTCCAGTAGGCTTCCACCTCGACCGGCAGCGCGTCGAGCGCCTGGAGCTGCATCCCCTTCCCCGGGACCGCAAAATAACGCGCCTTCGCCACGCCCTTCTCGAGCGCGGCCACCTGGACGATGAGCGTACCGCCCTGCCAGGCGAGCCCGGTGACCAGTCCTCCGGCGAGGCTCTTCCCGGAGATCGTCGCCACCAGCTCCTTCTCCGGGGCCTGCGCGCCAGCCGCGGCGGCCATCCCCGAGCACGCAACTGCAACCGCCATCGTCACCGTCCGTGGCACGCTGCGCATGTCTGCCTCTCGTTCCGGCTTCGGGCGTCTGGCTTCTATTTCCGATACATCGCCGCGTTGAACATCACGCGGAATGTGCCGAACGACTGCGCGCGCCACTGCGGCCGGAAGCCGAGGAGCACCACATGACCCTCCCCGAGTTCGACGTCGAGGGCCGCGGTCTTCCCTGCCAGCAGTTTCTCACCGATCAGGTAACCGGACAGGAGCGGAGACCCGCTGTCCGCATACGTCGCGAGAACCGTGCCGTGAAAGCCCACCTGCGCCTCGAAGACGGGGCTGCCGTCCACGAAGACCGCAGCCCGCTCGGGCATGCCGGCCATCACCGGGTGCGTGACGTCGGCGCGCACCTCGACGATCGAGCCCCGCAGGAAGAACTCCTCGGGGCGAAGCCCTTCGGCCACGTTCTTCACGGGCAGCTTGAACTGTTGAATCGCGAACCGCGTCGCGCCGTTGAAACAGACGACCGTGCCGCCGCGTCTGACGAAGTCCTCCAGCGCCTCGAGGTCGGACGTCGTCAACGCATAGGCGTGTTCGGGCCGCATCACACGAGCACCGCCCCGCCCCATCCCGGCGGGTGGCTGTCCTGCCGCTGGAGCGGCCGGAGGCTGGCCGCCGGGCGGTTGGGCTGCCGCACCGGCAGGCGCCGTGCCTGTGGAAGTGCGTATCGGGATCCGTGCGTCGTCAGCGAGAACCAGCACGTCCACTTTGTCGCCGATCGGGGTGCGGAAATCTTCGGGGCGCAGCGTGACGAGGTCGAAACCATACTGTTCGAACACCCAGCGCGACCACCCTTCGTCCATGCTCCCGCCCCAGGGCTGGAACAAGCCAATCCGCGGCTTCGCGAGCGCTTTCCCCGCCGGTTCCCCTCGCCGGGCGGACAACGCGAGTTCCTTGACGAGTTTGGCCTGAGAGGCCTCGGAGAGCCCGGTGATGGCGAACGTCGCGCCGGCACCGCCCGGTGAGCCCGGCGCGATGCTCACGGCGCCGCCCTGTTTCCACGCCGCATTGACGGCGCGGTACGCGTTGTTCTGCGCGGCCTCGACGACCAGTGCCGGTCCGCTGCCGCTCACCGAACCGGCTGGAGGCACGATGGCGGCGGCGGCGGGGCTGGAATCGAAGCCGATGCCGGGCACGCTGTCGAACGGCGCGGGGTCTGCGGCCGGCGCCAGGTTGTAGGCGCTGGCACGCGACGCAGCGCGGCCGGTCGGCTGCGTGCGCAGCCTGGCACGAACCTCGTTGTCGAGCGGCTTGGAGGCGTACGCGATCTCCACGCCCATCTGAAGCGGCAGCGTCCAGCCGGCGGCATCGTATGGCCGCAGCGGCGGGCCTCCCGGATACTGCCGGAGGTCCGGATACTTCTGGACGTCGAGCACCTCCCGCGCGAGCGCGGCGAATTCCTGGTCCGTCGGCACGACCCAGGTGCCGGCCGGGTAGGACACGCCGTCGATCACCGACTCGGCGGTCAACTGTCCCACCGTCACGCCGCCGAAGGCCAGGCGCCGCAGCATCTCCACCGCGGCCACGGGGTCGCGCTGCTTCTGCGGGACCACGTACGCGAACGGGGCGGTGGACCTGCCCTTCGCGATCTGGTCACGCCCGGCCTGGTAGCGGTTGTACAGCAGGTCGTCCTTGTACTTCGCGGTGTACGCCAATGTCGAGATCGCGGCCGTCTCGTTGTAGCTCACGGCGTCGGCGAGACGCCACCACCCGGCCGGCCAGGGACTCGAGTAGAGGCTCTGCGGCCGCAGGTCGCGATACGCCGCCGGGAGGTCGTTCATCGAGTATTCGCGAGGCGCCGCCTGGTTGCCCGCCGTTTCGGTCCAGAACGCCGGGATGTTCTTGAACACCGGAGCGTAGTCGACGTACCCGGGATACCAGGCGTCGAAGGAGGTGCCCATGTGGGTGGCGCCCACCTTCCCTTCCTGGTCCAGCCCCTGCGCGATCGCCATCCCGATCGTGTTGATCTCGCGCGAGATGACGGCCGGGGCCTGCAGGCCCACGGGCTCCGAGAATGGCGGCAGCCAGATGCGCGCCGGGAACGGCGCGACCTGGTGGAACACGTAGATGATGTGCGGCTCCCACTGCCGCCAGAAGTGCTCGAGCACCCGCGACTCCACCATGTTCACCATGTACCCGTCGCGGTTGTTGTCGTGGCCGACGTAATCCTGGTAGAGCTGCGGCAGCGGCGCCTGCTCGTAGGGCGTGCCGGCGTTCTTCGTCAGCCACTCACCAACCATCTGCTGGCCGTCCGGGTTCATCGTCGGCCACAGCATCACGACGTCGTTCGCGAGGATCTCTTTGATGGCGGGGTCGGCGCGCGTGAGCAGGTCGTAAGCAAGCTGCGGCACCATCTGCGGCCCGGCCACCTCGGTCGCGTGACAGCCGCCGTCGATGTGGACGAACGCCTTGCCCTCGGCCGCGAGGCGCCGCGCCTCCGCGTCGGTCAGGCCGGCAGGATGTGCGAGCCGCTGTGCGATGTCGCGCAGGCGATCGATCCGCGCCAGGTTGGCCGGGGCCGAGATCAACGCGAAATACATGGTCCGCCCCTGCGTCGTCTTCCCCGCTTCGACGAGCTTGATGGCATCGCTTGCCGCGGCCAGTTTCTTCAGGTAGGCGATCGACTGATCGTAGGTGGCCAGCTTGTTGTCGGCGCCCGGCTTGAAACCGAAGACCGACTCGGGAGCGGGTACGGCGCGGACGAGCGCCAGGACGGCGGCCTGGCTCGCCAGCGCGAGGACGAGGACGGCGCACGCAGCTCTTCGCATGGGCGCACTATACCCCTCTTGCCCCTTACTGTGTGATATAACGGCAGGCCGGATGCCAGCCCGCGACAAGAAGCCTTCAGGACCAGCGCGCCGCGCTCCAGCCGCCACCAAACCCCGGCCCCCCCAGGTGCCCGCACGCTCGCGCAGGCTCCTGGCCTCCTGGTTTCCCGCGGCCCTGCTCGTGGCCGCCGTGCTCGTCAGTTACCAGCCCTCGATGCGCGGGGGCATGCTGTGGGACGACGACCAGCACCTGACGAGCCGTGCGCTGCAGTCGGCGGACGGCTTGCGGCGGATGTGGTTCGACATCGGCACGACGCAGCAGGTACTACCCTGTCGTATACACCGCGTTCTGGCTGCAGCACCGGCTCTGGGGGGACGACACGCTCGGCTACCACGCCGTGAACGCGCTGCTCCACGCCGGTTCGGCAGTCCTGTTGGTGCTCATCCTCCGGCGCTTGTCGATCCCGGGGGCGTGGCTCGCGGCGACGCTGTTCGCGCTGCACCCGGTACACGTGGAGTCGGTCGCGTGGATGACGGAGCTCAAGAACACGCTGTCGGGAGCGCTCTACCTCGCGTCGATGCTCGTCTACCTCGAGTTCGACGCGCGGCGGCGCTGGGCCGCGTACGCCGCGGCGATGGGCCTGTTCGTGCTCGCGCTCTTCGCCAAGACGGTGACCGCGACCCTCCCGGCGGCGTTGCTCGTCGTGTTCTGGTGGCAGCGCGGAAGGATCGAGTGGCGCCGGGACGGGCTCCCCCTGCTGCCCTTCTTTGCCGTCGGCGCGGCGGGCGGCTTGACCACGGCCTGGATCGAACGGGTGCTGCTCGGTGCCCGCGGCTCAGAGTTCGATTTCTCGTTGGTCGAGCGCGGCTTGATCGCCGGGCGCGCATTCTGGTTCTACCTGTCGAAGCTCGCGTGGCCCGCCAACCTGATCTTCATCTACCCGCGATGGGAGATCAGCGACGCGGTGTGGTGGCAGTACCTCTACCCCGCCGCGGCCCTCGTGCTCCTCGCAGTGGCCTGGGCGGTGAGGAAGCGGACGCGAGCACCGCTGGCGGCGCTGCTGTTGTTCGGCGGCACCCTGTTCCCGGTCTTGGGATTCCTCAACGTCTACCCGTTCCGGTTCTCGTTCGTGGCGGATCACTTCCAGTACCTGGCGAGCCTTGCGCCCATCGTGTTCTTCTCCGCGGCCGCGGTCACGCTCGGCTCCCGGTGGCACGTCCGCCCGGCCCTGACCACCGCGGCCGGCGCGATCGTGCTTGGCTGCGCGCTGGCGCCGGTGACGTGGGCCCGAAGCCACGAGTTCGTGGATGCGGAGGGCCTGTACCGCACGACCATTCGCGCCAATCCGTCGTGCTGGCTTGCGCACGTCAACCTGGGAATCCTGATGGTGGCGGACCGGCCGGCGGAGGCCGAAGCCAGCTTCCGGGAAGCCCTGCGGCTCAGGGCCGACCTTCCCGAAGCCCACTACAACCTCGGCAGCATCTTCCACCGGCGCGGAGACCTGGCCCAGGCGGAGCGCTACTACCGGGAAGCAGTCCGCCTCTCGCCGACGCTCGCCGAAGCACAGAACAATCTGGGGGACGTGCTGCGTCGCACCGGCCGGCTGGCCGACGCGGTTCGCACGGGCGAGACGGCTGTCCGCCTGTCTCCGGACTCCGCGGAGCCGCGTTACACGCTGGGCCTCGCGCTGCGAGAGGCCGGCCGTCTCGACGACGCCGTCACACAGTTCCGGGAGGCGGCGCGGCTCGGACTGGAAGGCGCTGAACTCGAGTACCACCTGGCCGCATCGCTCCACCAGGCGGGCCGGACCGACGAGTCGCTGTCACACTACGCCGCGGCACTGGCGCTCAGGCCCGCGTACGCCGAGGCGCATGCCAACTTCGGGGCCGCCCTGGACGGCCTCGGGCGGGCCGAGGAGGCAATGGCGCACTACCGGGAGGCCATCAGTGCGAACCCCGCCTACGCGGACGCTCACTACTACCTTGGCAACGCCTTGATGCGCGTCGGCCGCGCGGACGACGCGGCCGCGGAGTACCGGGCAGCGCTCGCCATCAACCCGCGCGACGCGGCCGTGCACAACAACCTCGGCCTCGCGCTCGAGAGCCTCGGGCGGCTTGCAGAAGCCGCCGGGGAGTACCGCTCGGCCCGCGAACTCGATCCCCTCCCTCGCCGCACCGGCCACGAACCTCGCGCGCGTGGCTGGCGCTACCACCCGCCGAACCGCGGCCAGCGGGCGATGACCTCCTTCGTCCCGCCCACCACGAAATACTCGGCGTGCTGTGCGGCGGTGGCGCAGGCGTGATTCGGCAGGATGCGGAGGCGGGTGCCGAGGCCGAAGGACGGCCAGTCGATCGGCCGGCCGTCGCGGCGCGACAGGATCCCGTGTTCCTGGTTGGCGCCGGTCATGACGACGCCAGCGAGCAGCCGTCCTTCGTCGTCCAGCACCAGGCCGTACCCCTGGTCGACGGGCTGGGCCGACGTCCCGCGGTCACGCGAGACTGCCATCCAGCCTCCGTCGGTGAGAATCCACCCCTTCTCCCTCTGCTGCCCGATCACGCTGACCAGGACCGAGAGCGCGATGTCTTCGACGGCGCACACGCCGAGTCCGGCCATCACGAGGTCCTGGAAGACGAAGACGCCCGCCCGAACCTCGGTGACGCCGGAGAGGTGGCGCGCGAACGTCGCCGTTGGAGTCGATCCGACGCTCACGACCGGCGCCGGCAGGCCGGCGGCACGCAGCCGGCCGGCAGCCCCAACGATCGCCTCGCGTTCCTGCTCGGCCATCGCCTCTATGGCGTCCGTCGATTGACAGTCGGACCAATCCGCCGGCGTGCGTCATGACGCCCCGAAGGGTCGCGCCGCCTGTAAGCGCGCGCCCGATCGGCACGAGATCGTCGCCGTCCGGCTTCACGCCTCCGCGGTGGTTGTCGGCGTCGATCTCGATGAGCACCGGGATCCCGCATCCCCCTGACCTGCAGAAGGCGGACACCGCCAGCGCCGCGTCGAGGCCGTCGAGGATGATGGCCAGGTCGCAGCCGCGCCGCCGCAGGTCGGCCACGTGCTCGAGCTTTCCCGGCGCAATCCCGACCGCGTAAAGGATGTCCGTCACCCCGCGGGCGAAGAACTCCTCGGCCTCCTTCAGCGTCGACACGGTGATCGGACCGTCGGGCGATGCCATCATCCGCCGCGCGACGTCGATGTTCTTGCATGTCTTCACGTGGGGACGGAAGCCGACGCCGAGCCGCTCCAGCCGGCCGCGCATCCGTTGGATGTTTCGCATCATCCGCGGTTCGTCGAGCACCAGGGCGGGCGTGGGGATGTGGTCGAGGGTCATGCCCGTCATGCTACACTGGCGCGGCTTTCTTGGTCCCTTTATCCGATGAATGTCCTCGAGATCGCCGGCGTCCTGACCGGCATCGTCGCCGTCTGGCTGACGACGCGCGAGAAGGCCTGGTGCTGGCCCATCGGGATCGTCTCCGTCCTGTTGTTCGTCGCCGTGTTCTACAAGGCCCGGCTGTACGGGGCCATGGGACTCCAGGTCGTGTACGTCGGGCTGTCGGCTTACGGGTGGTATGCCTGGACGAAAGGGGGCCAGGGGCACGCCGCGCTCCGCGTCTCTCGCGCAAGGGTGGTCACCCTGGTCGTCGGCGGCGCGGCCGGCATCGTCGGCACTGCGGCGCTGGCGCTGTGGCTCGGCCGGCAGACCGACGAGTCGATGCCCCTCACCGACGCGGCGACCACCGCGTTCAGCCTGGTCGCCCAGTGGATGCAGACGCGGAAGCTGATTGAGAACTGGTGGCTCTGGCTGGTGGTCGACCTGGTCTACGTCGTCATGAACCTCTCGCAGGGACTCATCTGGACCGCCGGGCTGTATGCCCTCTACTGCGGACTCGCGGTTGCCGGCCTCGTCGAGTGGCGCCGCTCGCTGGACGTCGAAACGTGAATCCCTTGACCGTCGTGGTCACCGGGTCTGAATGCACGGGCAAGACCACGCTTGCGGCCGCGTTGGCGGCGCGGTTCGGTGCCCCCTGGTCGCGGGAATTCGTACGGGAGTACGTCGACCGCAAGCAGGCGGCGCTCGATGCCTCGGATGTCGAGCCGATTGCGCAGGGACAATTGGCCGCCGAGCAGGAGGCCGGGCGCATCGCCGGGCAGGCGGGGGCACGGCTCGTCATCCGCGACACCGATCTGTTCAGCACATTGGTCTACGCCGGGTATTACTACGGCACGGCGCCCGCCTGGGTGGCCGCGGCGGCTGCCAGGCAGGCTGGAGACATCTACCTCCTGCTGGCGCCCGACGTTCCCTGGGTCGCGGACGGCTTGCAGCGCGACCGTCCGGACGAGGCCGCCCGCGAGGAAATCCATCGCCGGTTCCGACGGGCGCTCGACGCCGCCGGCCTGCGGGTGGTGGAAATCGCGGGCAACTGGCAGGCGCGTGAAGCCGCCGCAATCGAGGCGATTTCGGCCGCCCTCGCGGCCGGGCCCGCCGGTCCGCCCGACCGCTGACTCATTCTGTCGTACACTCGGCGCTACGATGTCCTCTCCCACCGACGACGTCCTTGTCGGCCTGGTCGGCTTCGGCATGGCCGGCCGCGTCTTCCATGCCCCGGTGATCGAGCGCGTCACCGGCCTGCGCCTCGCCGCGATCGTTCAGCGCAGCGGCGACAGTGCCCGGACGTTCCATCCCGGCGCACGCGTCGTGCGTACGGTGGACGAACTGCTCGAGGACGAGGCAATCCGGCTGGTCGTCATCGCGACGCCGAACACCTCGCACGCAGACCTCGCGCGGCGCTGCCTCGAGGCCGGCCGCCACGTCGTCGTCGACAAACCGTTCGCGACGTCGTCGGCGGAAGCCGCCCCCGTCATCGAGGTCGCACGCCGCTGCGGCCGCCTGCTCACCGTCTTCCACAATCGGCGGTGGGACGGCGATTTCCTCACCGTCCAGCGGCTGCTGGAGCAGCAGACGTGCGGCCGGGTCGTGCTTCTCGAATCCCGCTTCGAACGCTATCGCCCGCAGCTTCGCGGCGTGTGGCGCGAGCGTGCGGAACCGGGCGCGGGGATCCTGTTCGACCTCGGCCCCCACCTCGTCGACCAGGCCGTCGCGCTGTTCGGCCTGCCTCATGCCGTGACCGGCGACGTCCGCGTCGAGCGCGACCACGCGGTCGTCGACGATGCCTTCGACGTGACGCTGCACTACCCCGCGCACCGTGTCCTGCTTCGGTCGAGCCTGCTCGCCTCCGCACCCGGGCCGCGCTTCGTCCTGCAGGGAACGGCAGGCAGCTACGTGAAGTACCCACCTGGACCCACAGGAAGCGCGGCTGGCAGCAGGGGACCCGGCCGGCGAACGGTTCTTCGAACAGGAACCGCGGGAGTGGTGGGGCACGCTCACCCGCGTGACAGCTACCGAGACGCACTCGGAACCACTGCCGACGGAAACCGGGGATTACCGGTTCTTCTACGCGAACGTCCGCGATGCGATTCGCGGGACGGCGGTCCTGGCCGTCACTCCCGAACAGGCTGTCGAAGTAATCCGCCTGCTCGAACTCGCGCTCGAAAGCAGCAGGCAGCGGCGCACGCTCAGAAATGAAGAGAACGATTTGAGCCGCCCGCGTCACCGACCCGGCCGCCTCGCCTCCCGAGTCGCCTCCGCAGCCGAAACCTCTGCGGGTTTCCGGCTCTTTCCGTCGGCCTGGCGCTACCGCGCTGGATGACCGCTACGCGCTGCGGCCGGGAACGCACCCATCGATTTCCGGCCCTCCCCGCGGGCTGCTCCAACGGCTCGCCGAGGCGCCCGAGGCTCGTTGCCCGACGCTGGATGTGACGCCCGCGCTGTAGCGACCGCGATGCGCGTCGACGCGGCGGAAGCCTCGTGAAGGGCGACTTCGAGGTCAGCCGGAGCGGAACGAGGTGCCTCCGCCTACAGGCGACTCAGCATCGCCCCCATTCGAGGGCAGACCACTTGCGCTCGTTCGGGAGCAGCGCCTTCGGGAACTTTGCCACCACCGTGTACAGCGGATCGACCACGTTCGCCACCCGGGCGGAGCCGGCCTGGGAGACGACCTGGTAGGCCTCCATCTTCTCGAAGCCGTAGTCGGCAACCAGCCACTCGATCAATTCCACGTGAGCGATCCGGAAGGCGTCGATCAGCGGCCGTCCGCTGCCCGCCACCATCACGTGGTCGGCATCCTCGATCCGCGGCCACGAGATCCTCTTGCCCTTGACCAGTTCGAACTGCATGGTGACCACGGCGGTCGTCTCGAGACCCGACCCGCACACCTCGCCGTCGCCCTGCGCGGCGTGGATGTCGCCGAAGTAGAACAGCGCGCCCTCGTGGTAGACCGGCAGGTACACGGTCGCCCCTTCGCGGATGTCCGCGGCGTCCATGTTGCCGCCGAACGCTCCGGGCCACAGCCCCCCGAACGCCTCCTCGCCGGCCGGCGCCACGGCGACGCGCCCGACCATGGGGTGCAGGGGAATCTCGATGCGCTTGGAGCGGGAGTTGGGCAGGTCGAGCATCCCGACGTTCCGTTGGCGGTCCAGCTGCCACACGAAGCGCCTCGTCGGCAGGGGGTCGTTGAGCAGCCTGAGCCGGCCGTCGGTCGCGAGCGCGCTCAGTCCTGCCGGCCTCACGTACGAAACCGCGGTGTCGCGATTGAGCTTCACGCCCAGGATCCGCACGACGAGCGTGTCGTCCGGCGTGGCGCCCTCGATGTAGAACGGCCCCACCTCTCCTGGCCACGCTCCGCCTTCCTTTTCGTAATAGTCGCCGGGCCGGCTCATCGTCGGCGATTCCACCACGTCCCCCGGCTTGATGCGGAGGACCGGCGGCCGAACGGCGTAGGTGGGAGCGCCGGTCTGCGGCGCGAACTTCTGTGTCTCGGCCATGGCTCCTCCGGCGACCGACGCCACGGCGACCAGTGCGGCCGCCACAATCGTCTTCTTCATGGATGCGCGCCTCCTCGCAAGCTCATCGTCGTATGCCGATGTTATCCTGAACCCTGCCGTCATGATGCCACTGTCGAGCCCCCCCGCTTCGTTCGGCCGAGACGGCGCCAGGTCGTCCCCTACGTGGTGCTGGCCATCGGCCTCCTCATCACTGTCGCCATGTCGTTCTTCGTCACCCAGAGCGCGCAGACGCAGGAACAGATGCGCTTCGACAGCGCCGACCGCAATGCGCGCGAGGCGATCCAGACGCGGATCGACACTTACGTGGCCCTCCTCAGGGCCGAGGCCGGCCTCTTTGTGGCAGCCGGCGAGGTGACGCGGGAGCAGTTTCGCGCGTTTGCGGAGCGGTTGGGGCTTCGCGAGCGCTACCCGGGCATTCAAGGCCTGGGCTTCACGGTCCGCGTCGCGGCGGCCGACCTGCCGGCGCTGGTCGCGCGGATGCGGGCGGAGGGCGTGCCGGATTTCCGCGTCTGGCCCGACACTCCGCGCCCCGAGTACCACTCGATCGTCTACCTGGAGCCGTTGGATGCGCGGAACGCCGCGGCCATCGGCTTCGACATGTTCACTGATGCCACCAGGCGCGCCGCCATGGAACAGGCCGCCCGCTCCGGCACCGCGGCGGCGTCTGGAAAGGTGACGCTCGTCCAGGAGATCGAGCCCGAGAAGCAGCCGGGCTTCCTGATCTACGTCCCGGTGTACGCCAAGAACCGCCCCGCCAGAACCGACGCGGAGCGCGTCGCCGCCCTTCGGGGTTTCGTATACAGCCCCTTCCGGGCAGGCGATCTGCTCTCGAAAGTGTTCCCGGGCGACAGCGAGCGGGACATCGACGTCCAGGTTTTCGATCTTTACCGTGGGCGGACCGAGTCCCTGCTGTTCGACTCGGCAGCGAAGGACGGCTTGCACCGGCCGCGCTTCCTCAAGGCCACCCGTATCGAGATCGCGGGCCGTCCCTGGTGGCTGGTCGCGTCGAGCCGGCCGACGCTCGAGAACAGCCCGGAACGGCGGATGGCCTTGTGGACGCTGGCCGGAGGGCTCGCGCTGAGCCTGGCGCTGTTCGCGCTGGTCCTGGCCGAGGTCCGGGCACGTTCCGCTGCCGAGCGGGCGGCCGAATCGCTCCACCAGTCGCAGGCGGCGCTCCACGCCAGCGCCGAGGAACTGCAGCGCGTCGTCTCGGCGGAGCGCGAGGCCCACGCCGACGCGGCGGAAGCCAACCGGTTGAAGGACGAGTTCCTGGCCACGTTGTCGCACGAGTTGCGCACACCGTTGAACGCGATCCTCGGGTGGGTCACGATGCTGCGCGGGGGGCGCCTGTCCCCCGCCCAGCAGGAACGCGCCCTCGAAGTGATCGAGCGCAACGCGCGCAGCCAGACGGAACTGGTGGACGACCTGCTCGAGGTTTCGCGGATCATCACCGGCAAGCTCCGGATCGATCTTCGCCCGACGGACCTCGCCTCGGCGGCGGAGGCCGCGGTCGACTCGGTCCGGCCGATCGCGGAAGCGAAGGGCGTGACGCTGGAGTGGCAGCGGCGGAGCCTCGGGCTGGTGCTCGGCGATCCCGACCGCCTCCAGCAGGTGGCGTGGAATCTCCTGTCGAACGCCCTCAAGTTCACGCCCTCGGGCGGTCGCGTCACGGCGGAGGTCACGGCGCACGAAACCTGTGCGGAACTGGTGGTTGCGGACACGGGCGTGGGGATCGCGCCGGAGTTCCTGCCGCACGTCTTCGAGCGGTTCCGCCAGGGCGACAGTTCCACGACGCGCAACCACGGCGGCCTCGGCCTCGGCCTCGCGATCGTGCGGCACCTCGTCGAGGCGCACGGCGGCACCGTTCGGGTCGAGAGCGCCGGGCACGGCGCAGGAGCCACGTTCGTCGTCCGGCTGCCGCTCCGGGCAGCGTCGACGGCCGCCCGGGCCGTCGAGGAACACCAGCAGGAGCCCGTCGCGAGCCGGGGGCTTTCCCGCGCGACGGTGCTGGTATTGGATGACGACGCGGATGCCCGGGACTTGATCGAGACGATCGTGAGGGGGGCCGGCGGGGAGCCGGTGCTTGCCTCATCCGTCGGCGAAGCGCTTCACTCGCTCCGCTCCAGGCCGGTGGACCTCGTCATCGCGGACATCGGCATGCCGGGCCGCGACGGCCTCGACTTCATCCGCGAAGTGCGGGCGCTGCCGGTCGAGGCGGGCGGTTCGGTCCCTGCCATCGCGCTGACCGCTTACGGCCGCCCGGAGGACCGTCAGCGCGCGCTGGCCGCTGGCTACCAGGCTCACCTCGTCAAGCCGGCACGACCGGAAGCGATTGTGGCCGCCGCCGAAGAACTGCTGAGGGGCCGGTAGGCGCAGAGCGGGTCGCCCGCGAACGCGTTGCCGGTGGCCGCGAACGCGCGCGAGCGCGATCCGCCGCATTCCCCGCGCCACTCGCACCTTCCGCAGTGGCCCTCGAGCGCGTCCGCATCGCGGAGCCGCTGGAAGACCTCGTCGTCCCGGTAGGTGCCCACCAGCGTGCCGTCCCGGACGTTTCCGCGCGGCATCGGGAGAAATCCACTCGGGCAGATCGCGCCGACGTGGTCCACGAAGACGAAGCCGTTGCCGTCGTTCACGGCTCTCGGCGCCCGAAGCTGACGGGGGCCGAGGCGGCCGGCTTCAGCCTGCCTGTTCCGCGACGCCGCCCGGTCTCGGTCGGCGACGACGCGCCGGTAGTGCGGCGCTTCGGTCGTCTTGATCCCGAACGGCGCGGTGAGCGAGTAGTCGTAGAGGAAGTGGAGGACGTCCTCGCACTCCTCCGCTGAGATCTGGTCGAGGCTTGCGCCCCTGCCCGTCTGAACGAGGAAGAACACCGCCCACATCGTCAGCGGGAAGTCGCCGACGCGCGCCGCCATCTCCCGGATGCGCGGCAGCGTCGACCGGCTCACGGTCGTGTTGATTTGCAGGGCGAGACCGATGTCCGCCGCGCGCTCCAGGATGGCGACCGTCCAGTCGTAGGAGCCCTTGACCCGCCGGAACGCGTCGTGAGTGGCCGCGTCCGGGCCGTCCAGGCTCACCGCGATCCGGCTCAGCCCCGCGGCCGCCAGTTCCTCGAGACGCGCGCGCGTCGGTGCGGGGGTGCCGCTCGGGGTCAGCGCCACCGTCAAGCCCGAATGGCTTGCGTAGCCTACCAACTCGGCCAGGTCCTTGCGCCACATCGGGTCGCCGCCGGTCAGCACGAGCAGCGGCGGCGGCGTCCCGAACGACCGAACCTGGTCGATGAGCCGCTTCCCTTCGTCGGTCGTGAGTTCCGCGGGGTCGCGGCGGGCGATCGCGTCCGCCCGGCAGTGGACGCAGGCCAGCGCACACGCACGGGTCACCTCCCAGATGACCAGGAACGGTGCGCGCGCGAAATCGAGCGGCCGGGGGGCGGGGGGCTGGGGATCCATGCCCCCTATGGTCCGCCTTGTCGTGCCGCCGCGGGTATGACCGGGATCACATCTTCTTGATCCACCCGGCGATGGTGTCGATCACCTGGGCAGCCACCCGTGCCGGCTGGAAAATGGCGCGGAACTCTGCCGGGCCCTCGGTCGGGGTGAAGATGTGGGTGAGGTCGGGGAAGAGCCGCGTCTCGGAGCCCGGCCGCGACGCGGCGACCGCCTGGAGGGCTTCGAAGTCGGCCTGGAAGACCTGGGCGTCCTTGCCGCCCTTCAGCACGAGGATCGGCACGGTCGTCTTCTTCAGTTCGGCGATCGGATCGCGGATGATCATGTCGCGGATAGCACCCGGCGGCTGGCCCTGCAGGTCCTGCGCCGTCGCCGTCCCCGCCCGGACCTTGCCCATGATCTCGTCCTGCAGTTTCAGCGTCTCGGCCACCTTCGCCTCGCCAAGGCTCGCATTCAGCGTCCTGACCTGGTCGCGGATGACCTCGTCCATCGGCCGGCCCGGGGCCGCCATCAGCACCAGTCCCTTGACCGGCACCCGTTCGGCCGCGTAGAGGACGGCCAGCCCGCCGAGGCTGTGGCCGAGCATGAACACCTTCGTCGCGTCCACCCCCTGAACGGTTCTCAGGAAGGCGACCGCATCCACGGCGTCGTCGATCGACTCGCTGTCGAGCGTGCCTTTGTAGGACTTCGGGAACGCCTGGGTGCGCTTGTCGTAGCGGAGCGTCGCGATGCCGCGTTCGGCCAGCCCCCAGGCAAGGTCGCGGAACGGCTTGTTCGGCCCAATCGTCTCGTCGCGGTCCTGGGGTCCGGAGCCGTGAACCAGCACGACGACCGGTGCGGGCGAAACTGCAGGCAGGCACAACACGCCTGGGTACGGCGCGCCGTCGATCGTCTTGAACGTCACCTCCCGCTCCGTCACGCCGGCAGGGCGCTGGACTGGCGCGGGCGAGGCGCCGGGGGCGGGCACGAAGCCCTGCCGTAACAACTCGGCGTCCTGGGCCGGCACGAAGACCCGCAGCAGCCGGGTGGTGGCCGGATCGAAGTAGATCTCCGTGGTGACGGAAGCAACCTTGAACAGCAGTTTCGTGGCCGTGATCGGCTTGCCATCGAGCGTGCCGGCGCCGGTCCCCGCAGCCTCGATGGTGCCCGGCACCGTCGCGAGCTGGAACGGCACGACGACGGTGACCGCCCCCGGCTTGCCGCCGGTCATGTTCAACAGCACCTGGTACGGCGCGGCCACCAGGTTGTCCATGAGCACGAGGTTTGGCGCCGCCGGGATGTCCTTGGCAGGCGAACCGGCGGGCGTCTTCACCACGAGAGCAAGCACCTCGCCCTTCCGCTCGGCCGTTACCGAAGCCGTACCAAGCGCCCCGGACATGTCGACGTCGTATTTCTCGGGCGCCCAGGCCGCGCTGAGCGTCTCCCTGAACACGAAGCGCGAGTCGGCCGCCCCGCGCTTCATGGTGATGTCACCCGCGATTTCGTGCCCGGTCGCGGAGTTCGTGATCGTGAACGTTTCGGTGCCGGCAATCACGCCGGCCCCCACGCGGGAACGGAATCGCGCGGTCTCCTGGCCCGAGGCCGCGCTCGCGCAGCACAACATCGCCACACCAATGGACATCCAGCGCATGTCGCCTCCCCTGCCGCGCGGGACGAAGGCCCTGCGGCAGATCCAGTGCCAGCCCCCGAGCGGCCAGCATGAGGATAGCTGAAATTCTCTACAGAAAAGTACCCGACTTCGAGAATTTCCCTGCTGAAAAATGCACGGTTGACGGCGCGGAGCGATCGGACGACATTAGCGGCGAACTTTCTCCGACACCTCGTTCCACGCGGCCGTTTCGTCGTCGGTTCGATCGGCCGGGTGACCTTCACGGTTCGGCGCCGGTAACAGCTGGGCGGCGGATTGGAGGCTCGGGCCTCCGCGAGGGAGTCACGACCATGTTCGACGTGGCTGGTCCGGGTGGCGACGGATCCTACCCGGAGGTGTCGGCGCCGCGCATCGGCGTGTTCGTCTGCCACTGCGGCGGCAACATCTCGGACGTCGTGGACGTCGCCCGCGTGGCCGCCGAGGCGTCCGAGATGCCCGGGGTCGTCTTCGCGACGACCCACATGTTCAACTGCTCGGACCCCGGCCAGGCCCTCATCGAGCAGAAGATCCGCGAGCACGCGCTGAACCGGGTCGTCGTGGCGGCCTGCTCGCCGACGCTGCACCAGGTGACCTTCAGGCGGACCGTCGAACGGGCGGGGCTCAACCAGTACCTCTTCGAGCACGTCAATATCCGCGAGCACGTGTCCTGGGTGATTGAAGACCGCGAGGCGGCGACGGCCAAGGCCTCGCGGCTCGTGCGTGCCGCGGTCAACCGCACGCGCTACCTCGTCCCGCTGGACAAGCGCCGCATCCCAATCCACCCGGCGGCCCTCGTCATCGGCGGCGGCGTGGCCGGCCTGACGGCGGCCCGCGACCTGGCCGACCGCGGCATGAAGGTGACGCTGATCGAGAAACGCCCGTTCCTCGGCGGCCGGATGGCACAGCTGTGGAACGTCTTCCCGACCGGCGAGGAGGCCCGCCCGCTCCTCTGCGACCTCGTGCGCGACGTGGTCAAGCATCCGCTCGTCACCATCCTGACGGGTGCCCACGTCGTCAGCTCGGAGGGCGTGGTCGGCGACTTCAAGACCAGGATCCGGGTCGATCCCCGCGGCGTGGACGAACGCCTGACCTACCCGGGCAACGCCATTGCCGCCTGCCCGGAGGAGACAATCAGCGAGTTCGATTTCGCGCTGAGCCGCCGCAAGGCGATCTACATGCCTTACCCCGGGTGTTTCCCGCCGATCCCGGCGATCGACTGGCAGCTGTGCACGAAGTGCGGCAAGTGCGTGGCGGCGGTCGGCGGCAAGGGGATCTCGCTCAACGCCGAGCCCCGCGAGCTGACGCTTCACTCGGGGGTCATCGTGCTGGCCACCGGCTACGACCCTTACGAACCGCTGCTCGGCGAGTTCGGCTACGGCGTGTTCCCGAAGGTGATTACGCTGCAGCAGCTGCACCGGATGCTGGACCCGGAGGGGCCGACCGCCGGCACGCTGCCCTTGGACAGCCACCGCCCCGGTAATGGGGCAGGCGTCCCGCCTGCCAGGCCGCTGCGGATCGGCTTCCTCCACTGCGTCGGGGCCCGCCAGGTGGAAGGCGTGAACGCCCCGCAGCCCGACGGAAAGGTGAAGGACTACTGCGCGCGCACGTGCTGCACGGCCGCGCTGCACGCCGCGGTGGCGATCAAGGAGCGGCTGCCCCACGCGCATATCACGTCGTTCTACCAGGACATCCGCACCTACGGCCGGGGCCACGAAGAGTATTACGAGCAGGCCTCCGAGAAGGGCGTCCTCTTCGTCCGGTACAGCCCCCAGCACCCGCCGCGCGTCGAGAAGGACCGCACCGGCCAGTGGCCGCTCGTCCTCAGGACCCGCGACCTGCTGACGGGCGGCCTGCCAATCGAGGTTCCCCTCGATCTCCTCGTGCTGGCCACCGGCGTGGTGCCGCACGACATCAGCGAACTGGTGACGATGTACTCGTGCGCAGTCGGCTACGACAGCTTCCTGCTCGAGGTGCACCCGAAGCTGCGGCCGGTCGAGCTCGCGGTCTCCGGCGTCTTCCTGGCCGGCTGCTGCCAGGGCCCGATGGACATCACCGAGGCGTGCGCCGCGGCGTCCGCCGCCGCCTCGAAAGCGGCGGCGATGATTGCGCAGGCGCAGATTGAGATGGACCCGTTCGTCGCGAGCGTGGACGAGACGATTCTGCACCGGGTGCCAGACGTGCCTGACCGTCTGCCCGTACGACGCGCTGACGCGCGACCAGACGCGCGGCCTGACGCTGGTGAGCGAAGCGCTGTGCACGGGGTGCGGCACGTGCGCCGCCGCCTGCCCGAGCAATGCCATCCAGCAGGCTGGGTTCAACGACCGGCAGGTGTACGCCGAACTCGACATGATCCTCGGGCTGGAACCGGCCGCGCTGGCCGGGGTGGGTTCGAACGTGGACGCGGACTGGCTCGTACCGCGAGGTGAGAATTGAGCACCGAATCCCCTGCCCTCGTGCCCGGCGAAAGCGCGACGGCCCGGACCTGGGAGCCGCGCATCGTCGCCTTCCTCTGCTACTGGTGTTCGTACACCGGCGCCGACAACGCCGGCACGGCCCGGCTGAAGTACCCGGCCAACGTCGACATCATCCGCGTGATGTGCTCCGGGCGCATCGACCCGGACCTGGTGCTGGCCGCCTTCGCGGGCGGCGCCGACGGCGTGATGGTCTGCGGCTGCCACATCGGCGACTGCCACTACATCGCCGGCAACCACAAGACGATGGCGCGGATGCCGCTGCTGGCCAGGGTGCTGGCCGACTTCGGGATCGAGCCCGAGCGGTTCGTCCACGAGTGGGTCAGCGCCGCGGAGGGGGAGAAGTTCGCGCGCCTCGTTCGACAGGTGACCGAACAGGTGCGCCAGGCCGGCCCGCTCGACTGGCCCGAACGGATGCGGTGGCGCGGGGTGGGCCACGGGCAGGACCTCGACCCGTGGGGGGAGAAGCATGACCGCGAGCGTCGACCCAAGCCGCCGGGAGCCCGGGAAGCTCAGGATCGGGATGTACTGGGCGTCGAGCTGCGGCGGCTGCGACATCTCGCTGCTCGAGATCGGCCGAGCACCTGCTCGAGCTGATCGAGATGGCGGACATCGTCTTCTGGCCGTGCGTCACCGATTTCAAGTATCGGACGGTCGCCGGCTATCCCGACGGCTACATCGACGTCTGCCTGCTTCAACGGCGGCATCCGGAGCACGGAGCAGGAGGAGATCGCCCGCCTGCTTCGCACCAAGAGCCAGTACGCTCGTCGCCTACGGCGCCTGCGCGATGGACGGCGGGATTCCGGCGCTCGCCAACCTCAAGTCGCGGGACGAGATCTACGACGCGTCGTACCACGCGAGCCCTGACCGTGCAGAACGCGGGCAGGACGGAGCCCCAGGAGCACTGGTCCGGTCCCGAAGGGGTTCTCGACGCTGCCCCGCTTCTACTCCCAGGTGCTGCGCCTGGCGGACGTCGTCCGCGTCGACTACCAGATTCCCGGGTGCCCGCCGGTCGGCGACGCAGGTGTGGGAAGCCTCGAGTCGTTGATTGCCGGCGAGGTTCCGGTCCGCGGGGATGGCGGGCGCGTCGGATGCACTGAACGGTCGGTCTGCGACGAATGCCACCGCGAGAAGCGAAAGACCAGGATCAGCGGGTTCAAGCGTCCCCACCTGGCCATTCCCGAACCGAACTGGTGCCTGCTCGAGCAGGGGTTCGTCTGTCTCGGACCGGCCACGCGAAGCGGATGCGGGTCGTTGTGCACGACCGCAGGCCTGGGGTGCCGCGGCTGCTACGGCGCGTCGGGAGAGGCCACCGACCCGGCACCGCGATGCTCTCGGCCCTCGGCTCGCTGCTCGACGCGACGACCGAGTCCAGGGCGCGGGAGCTGGTGGACCAGATCGTCGATCCCACGGGCACCTTCTACCGGTTCAGCCTGGCGTCGAGCCGGCTGAAGGGGCGTCGGTAGGCTGGAAGGCTAGGGCTCAAGGCTCAAGGCTCAGGGGATGCTATGACGACGACTTCGACGGGAGCCACACGCCGGATCAGCATCGACCCGGTCACCCGGCTGGAAGGCCACGGCAAGATCGAGATCTTCCTCGACGAAGCGGGCGACGTGGCCGACTGCTTCTTCCAGGTGCCCGAGCTGCGCGGATTCGAGAAGTTCTGCGAAGGCCGGCCCGTCGAGGAGATGCCGCGCATCACGTCCCGCATCTGCGGCGTCTGCCCCGAGGCGCACATGATGGCCTCGGCGAAAGCGTGCGACGCCGTCTACAAGGTCTCGCTGCCGCTGACCGCCACGCCTGCTGCGCGAGCTGCAGTACAACATCTTCTACGTCACCGACCACGCCACCCACTTCTACGCGCTGGCCGCGCCGGACTTCGTGATGGGGCCCGCGAGCGACCCGGCCGCAGCGGAACATCATCGGCGTGATCGGAAACTCGGGGCTGGAGATGGGCCGGCAGGTGATCCAGTGCCGCGCAGTGGGGTCACGAGGCGGCCGCCATCTTCGGCGGCAAGCCCGGTGAACCCGATGAACGCCATTCCCGGCGGCGTATCGAAGCCAGTGCTCGGCCGAGGAGCGCGACCGGCTGGAGGAGATCTGCGCGCTTCATGGTCGAGTTCGCGCAGTTCACGCTCAAGCTCTTCCACGACGTCGTGCTCGCCAACCCCGAGTACGTCGACCTGATCCTCAACGGGCCCTACTCGCTCGAGACGTACTCGATGGGGCTCGTGGACGACAAGAACCGGGTCGAACTTCTACGACGGCAAGGTCGGGTGCGTCGACCCGGACGGCAGGGAGTTCTGCAAGTACGCGCCGGCGCGACTACGCCAAGCACATCGCCGAGCGGGTGGAGCCCTGGAGCTACCTGAAGTTCCCCTACCTCAAGCAGGTCGGCTGGAAGGGCTTCGTGGACGGGAAGGAGTCGGGCGTCTACCGCGCCACCCCGCAGTCCCGGCTCAACGTCGCCGACGGCATGAACACGCCGCTGGCGCAGGAGGCCTACGAGGAGTACTTCGAGACGCTCACGGGCGACCGGAGCGGCAGGAAGCCGGTCCACCACACCCTGGCCATCCACTGGGCGCGGGTCGTCGAGCTGATCAACGCCGCCGAGCGCGCGCTCGAGCTGGTGCGGCACCCGGAGATCACGCACCCCGAGAACTACCGCGTGGTCCTGCGACGAGACGCCGACCGAGGGCGTCGGCATCGTGGAGGCCCCGCGCGGCACGCTCACCCACCACTACGTGACCGACGAGGAGGGCATCGTCCGGAAGGCGAACCTGATCGTGGGCACCACCAACAACCACGCCGCGATCTGCATGTCGATCAAGCAGGCGGCGCAGGGCCTGATCCAGCAGGGGCGGGAAGTGAACGAGGGCGCTCCTGAACATGGTCGAGATGGCCTTCCGGGCGTACGACCCCTGCTTCGGCTGCGCCACGCACAGCCTGCCGGGGCGAGATGCCGCTGCACGTCGCGGTGCGGGAGGCGGACGGAACGTGCTGAGTCGAGGCGAAGCGTAGATGGCTGCACATGCCGGAGATCAAGCCGGTACGACGGCGCTCGTGATCGGCGGCGGCATCGCCGGCATGCAGGCGGCGCTCGACCTGGGCGAGCAGGGCTTCGAGGTCCTGCTGGTCGAGCGGACGCCGTCGATCGGCGGCGTCATGGTCGGGCTGAACAAGGTCTTCCCCACGCTCGACTGCTCGAGCTGCATCTGCACGCCGCGGATGGCCGAAGTCGGCGCACCACCCGCGGATCCAGCCTGCAGACCTACACCGAGGTGCGGCAGGTGGAGCCGGCTGGAACCGGCTTTCGGGTGACGATGAGTGCAGAAGCCGCGCTACGTGGACGAGGAGGACTGCATCGGCTGCGGCGAGTGCGAGCTGTGCCTGCCCGGTCGACGGTGCCGCACGAGTTCGACTACGGCCTCGGCGCGCGGCGCGCGATCTACATCCCGCACGGCAACGCGATCCCGCAGAAGGCCGTCCTCGACGTCGAGCACTGCATCTTCTGCGGCAAGTGCGCGAAGGTCTGCCCCACCAACTGCCTCGACTTCACCCAGGAGCCGCGGCACCGTGCACGTCGAGGTCGGCGCGGTGATCGTGGCCACCGGCCTCGACCTCCTCCCGATGGCGCAAGAAGCCGGAGTACGGCGGCGGGCGGATGCCCAACGTCATGAACCCGCTGGCCATGGAGCGCGATCCAGTCGAGCAACGGGCCCTACGGCCGCGTGCTGCGGCCGTCCGACGGCAAGATCCCGCGGTCGATCGCCTACGTCCAGTGCGCGGGGAGCCGCGACCGCTCGATCGGCGTGCCCTACTGCTCGCGGGTCTGCTGCATGTACGCGCTCAAGCAGGCGCTGCTGCTCACGCCACTACATCCACGACATCGAGGTCACCCTCTACCACATGGACATCCGCGCGTTCGGCAAGGGCTACGAGCAGTTCTACCGGCGCGCGGTGGGCGAGGGCGTCGAGGTCGTCAAGGGCAAGGTGGCGCGCATCACGCAGACGGACAACCACGACCTGCTGCTGCGCGTGGAGCTGATCGACGAGGGCGGCGGGTCGACGAGCACCGGCACGAACTGGTGGTGCTCAGCCAGGGGGTGATCCCCGCGCTGGCACGCCGAGGGCGTCCTCGACATCGAGGAGGCGGCCGACGGCTTCGTGCACACGCCCGAGGTCAAGCTGAACCCGTCCGTTCACGACGATGCCGGGCGTGTTCGTGGCGGGCGTGGCGGCCGGGCCGAAGGACATCCCGGATGCGATCGTCGAGGCGGGCGAGGCCGCGATGGCGGCGGCGAATCACTTGAAGCGGACCGGTGGCGCGCGAAGAGCGCCGCGTAGCCGCCGACTCGGGCCGGCGCTCAGTGCCAGCGGCTCAGGGCCGAGCCATCCGATGCCGACCGCGTGCAGGAGAGCCCATGACCGACCAGCGCCGCAGCCAAGGCCAAAGCCCAAGCGCCCCATCGAGACGCTGCGGGAGCGGCGTGGCGGGATCTCGCCCGGCCTGAAGACGTACTTCAGCGAGCAGCAGAAGATCTTCAAGGCGCTGCGCACGGCGCTGGCCAACGGCCCGCGCACGGTGCCCCAGCTGGCGCTCGAGTGCGAGCTGCCGGCGCCTGTCGTGATGTGGCACGTGATGGCCATGCGGCGGTACGGCGAGGTGCTCGACGGCCCCGAGCAGGATCGTCACCTGCTCTACATCCTCCCGGGAGCCTGACATGCAGCATTATCGAGTGGACCCCGACCTCGGCGAAGAACTGGCCGCCTTCGGGGGAAGCACGCTCGGCCGCTGTTTCAGCTGCGGCAACTGCACGGCGGTCTGCGGGCTGTCGAAGGGCGACACGGTCTTCCCCAGGAAGATCATCCGGTACCTCCAGGTCGGCCTGTCCGACCGGCTGCTCGAGTCCCCCGAACCGTGGCTGTGCTACTACTGCGGCACCTGCTCCGACACCTGCCCGCGAAGCGCCGAGCCCGGCGAGCTGATGATGGCCACGCGCCGCTGGCTGGTGAGCCATTACGACTGGACCGGCCTCTCGCGGCGCCTCTACCTCTCCGAAGCCTGGGAATTCGGCCTGCTGGGCCTGATTGCGGCGTTCGTGCTGTCGCTGTTCCTCGTGCCGGGATGGCTTGGCGTCAAGTTCGGGTTCGCCGCCATCGACGCCGCCGCGGCGGCCCACGTCCGTCTCGACTTGTTCGCGCCGAACCCGTGGGTGCACACCGGCGACCTGCTGCTCGCCGCGCTCCTCGCGCTGCTGCTCGGCATCAACGCGGCGCGGATGTCCCGGTTCGTCGCCCGGGGGCGGGCGGGGCTCGAGCATCCCGCGTCGATCTGGATCTGGCAAGGCGTACGAGTTCTTCGTGCACGCGGCGACGCAAAGGCGATGGCTCCAGTGCGACAACGACGCGCGCGGACCGTGGCTCCGCCATTTCCTGCTCGTCACCGGCTACGCCACGATGCTGCTGCTCGTCGTCGCGTTCCTGCCGATTCTTCAGCGTGACGACGCGCAGTTCCACTGGTCGGCGCTGTTCGGCTACTACGGCACCGCGACGCTGCTCGGCGTGACGGTGCTCGCCATGCGCAGCCGGCTCCAGAAGAAGGCGCAGTATCACCGGTTCTCCCACGTCAGCGACTGGACGTTCCTGGTGCTGCTGTTCCTCTCCGCCCTGTCGGGCATCGTGCTGCACGCGGCGCGGCTGTTCGACCTGCCTTGGCCGACCTACGTGCTCTACGTCGTCCACCTGATGATTGCCGTGCCGATGCTGGTCGTCGAGGTGCCCTTCGGCAAGTGGAACCACCTGCTGTTCCGGCCGCTGGCGCAGTACCTGGTGGCGGTGCGGGAAGCCGCCGTGGCCCGGCAACCCGCGCCGGCGCCCGCAGGACGCCACGCGCCAGCCGCGGCAAGATGAAGGACATACCGCCATTCATGTAGCCGAGGGGCTTCAGCCCCTCGGCCCCGGCCCCGGCACGGGGCTGAAGCCCCGTGCTACATCGACAAGGGTGCCGGCGGCGAGCGAGTCGAGGGGGATGGCATGACCGTCGTCCTGGGCCTCGGGAACCCGGTTCGGGGTGACGATGCGGCAGGGCTGCGCGTGGCGGAAGCGTTGCAAGGCCTGCTGCGGGAGCGGCCCATACCCGGAGTGGAAGTGCGGACCAGCACTCGGGCCGGGCTCGAAGTGCTGGACCTGCTCTCCGGGGCCGACCGCGCGGTGGTGGTCGATTGTCTCGAGATGGCCGTTCGTCACCCGGGCCGCGTGCACTCCCTGACCCTCGCAGCGTGCGCTGGGTCGGCGCGCCTCGTCGGCGCTCACGACCTGTCGCTCGGCGACGCGTTCGCACTCGCCCGGGCGACAGGCACCGCGATGCCGGCGCAGGTGGAAATCTACGGGATTGAGGGAGAAACGACGCTCGAGATCCGTGAAGGTCTCTCGCCGCAGGTGGCCGCTGCGGTCAAGGCGCTCGCCGCGAGGATCTACGGGCGGCTCGCGCCAGACGTCGTCAATGAAGAATGCCGGATGCCGAATGGAGAACGCAGCGAAGCCCGCTGATTCAAGATCTTCATTTTCCATTCCTGCTGGTCAGCGGCAACGGCGGCGCCGACTTCGGCACTGCCCCGTGGAAGTCCTCGCCCACCAGGGCGGCGATCGTCGCAGCGACTTGCGCGGTCGTCACGGTGACGCCTGTGCGGGCGCCGAGGGGTTCGACGCCCGGTCCCATCACCGCCATCCACGTCCGCTCGGCTGCCGGCACCTTGCTCCCGTGGTCGGTCCAGTCCTTCGCGGTCGCGCCCCGGCCGTGATCGACGGCCACGACGAGCGCGGTGCGGCCCTTGTATTCCGGCATCGACTGGGCGGCGTCCCACAACCGGCGGATGAAACGGTCGCCGCGCCACGCGGCGTCCAGGTACAGGTCGTACCGGTTCTCGTGCGCCCACTCGTCGGTTTCCCCGAGCATCACGTACAGCACGCGCGGCTCGCGGGTCATCAGGCACTCGAGCGCCGCGTGCATGATGGGCGCGTCGAACGGGGCGCCTTCCCACATCGGCGGCAAGTCCTCCGCCATGTCGTTGATCGCCCGCTCGCGATCGGTCGCCGGCTTCGGGACCGGCGGGTAGCCGTCGCCCGCGGGCAGCCGGCTGCGCTCGACGTTCAGGATCCACGGCAGCAGGTCCCAGGCGCCGAACGACGCCACTCTTCCGGCGAACGCGGGCTTGCCGTTCAGCCACTCGAGCACGGTGACGTTCGGGTTCGGGATCCGGTTGTTGCTGTCGATGCGCGGGTCGGCGATGCCGGAGAGCATCTCGGCGTAGCCGGGGTAGGAGAACCAGAGCCCGTTCGTGACGTGCGACACGCTGCGCCGCCGCCGGATCGCCGAACACCTGGCCCTGGCGCGCCACCACTTCCCAGAGGAACGGCATGAGCGCGCGGCGCCGCTCGTCTACCGTGTCCCGCCAGAACCGTTTCATCGGCGTGGAGTCGGACTTCTCGCCGGCCTTGCCGAGCAGCGGCCGCTCCACGCCGCCGAAGGCCTCCTGCCACCGCATCCCGTCGAGCGTGACGACGATCACGTTGGTCGCTTTCTGCGGCACTCCCTGAGCCGGGAGCAGGGCCGTTGCCGCGAGCGCGACGGCCACGAGGAACGAGCAGAAACCGCGACGGTGTCTCATTCGAATCTCCACGCAGACGGAACGCAGGCGGGACGCCTGCGCCACCGCGTCGCGCATTGTGCATTATGCATTGACGACCAGACAAAAAAAGGGCGGGCGCCGAAGCACCCGCCCCCCCAAAGTTCTGCCCGCAGGCAGGACGCCTGCGCCACCAACCGGTGGTTACCAGCTGACGCGGAACGCGAGCTGCATCGTCCGCGCACTGTCCACGGCGCCCGTCACCTGGTAGCTGTCCGGCGTCGCGCCCAGGTAGCTGTTCGGGTTGAAGTTCGTATTGCCGAACACGTTGAACACCATCGCTTCGAACCGGAACGTCACCTGGCGCACGATGGCGACGTCCTTGATGAAGCTGAAGTCCGTGCGGAAGACGCTCGGACCGGTCACGACCAGCGAGCGCGCACCGCAATCGCCGTAGCCGCTCGCCACGGTTTCAATACAGGTCGGCCCGTTCGCCGGGGCGAAGTACCGGCCGGTCGGCGCGCCGGCGCTGTACCCGGTGGCGTTCACGCTGAACGCCTTGATGGTGTTGTCGATGATGTCCTGCGGCAGCATGTAGACCAGCGTGCGGTACTGGTTCGCCGGGTCGGTGACCATCCGCAGCTGATACATGTCCTTCAGGTCGTTCTTCGAGAAGCCGACCATGTTGACGTTGCCGAAGTCCACCTTGCGTCCGCTCTGGACGCGCACGGTGCCGGAGAACGTCCAGTTGCCGATCAGGCGCTGCATGCCGCGCCCGACGTTGCTGCCCCAGGGCTTGCCCTGGCCGAACGGCAGCTCGTACACCCAGTTGGTCACGAACTGGTGGTTGACCGGGCCGCCCGCCGTCGAGTTCGAGTAGCTCATCTCGTTCCACACGTACGGCTTGTGGAACGAGTAGAACGTGCTCTGGTCGCCGACGCCGTAGCTGTAGTTGGCGTTGAACTGGAGCCCCTTCGAGAACCGCCGGGTCAACACGAGCTGCACGCCGTCGTACCTCGTGTCCGCGTCCGTTCGTCGTCACGTAAGCGCTGCTGACGTCCGGGTTGGCCACGAAGAAGTTGGCCGGGAGACCCGCGGTCAGCCCGTTCGTCTTGTAAGTGGCGTTGGTGCGGATGTTCGAGGCCGCCGACAGCACGTTCGGGTTCATCGGATACATGTAACCGAGCATCGTGGAGTTCGTCCACCCGCTGCCCGTGTACTTGGCCGGGTCGCCCGCGGACGTCTTCGGGACGCCGTTGATGAACGCCGCGAAGATCGGCAGCGGCTGCGTGCCCGCCACGCCCGTGTAGGCGAAGGTGTTGCCCTTGCCCGCCGCGATGTTCGCCTGCAGGTTGGCCTGCGCCGCCCGGAACTCGGTGGCGAAGCCGTTCTCGATGACGTTCACCTCGTTGTAGTCGCGGAACGCCCACACGTTGCTGTTCGTCCACTCGCCCCAGCTGTTGGTGTGGATGTAGCGGGCTTCCACCATCATCGTCTTGCCGAGTGCCCGCTGGATGCCGACGTTCACCGTCTGCGAGCGCGGGACCTGGATGTCCGGGTCGAACGCGTAGACGCTCGTGCTCTGGCTCGGCGGCGCCATCGGGTAGGTCCGCGTCAGGTTGAGCGGCGGCGGCCCGAGGTCGCTGCTCCGCATCAGGACCGGGCAGCGTGCCGAGGTTGCCGTTCGTCTGGTTGCGCGTGGCGTCGATCGACACGCCCGGGTTGCTGCCGTAGATCTGCGTGAAGTCGCTCGTCCCCGGCCTCTGGTAGGCGATGCTGTAGCCGGCACGCAGCACGCTGTCGCCCGGCTTGCCGAGGATCTTGCTGAGGATGCCCTTGTCCGAGCCGACCGTCCACGCCACGCCGACGCTCGGCGCGAGGTTGTTCTTGTCGGGGTTGTAGCCGGCGGTGTTCGCCGTCAGCATGGTGAACACGGGCTGCGTCCCCGTCATCACCCCGGGCTGGAACAGGTTGCCCAGGTTGCTGCCCGCGGACCCGACTTCAAAGCCCGGCCCGATCCCGGTGACGCCCATGACCGCCGCGATGTCGGCGCTCGAGTAGCTGTTGTTCAGGGCGTAGAACGGCTGCACCAGCGCGTAGCGCAAGCCGCCGTTGATCGTCAGGTTCGGCCGGATCCGCCACGAGTCGTTCAAATAGATATCGAACTCGTTGTGGCGGCCCTTCTGCAGGCTCTCCCCCAGGATGTTGTAGGTGGTGCCATCCTCGGCGATGCGCGCGTTCCGGCCGATCGAGGAGACCCGCCCGGTCAGCACGGCGTAGAGAGCCCGGGCGTTGCTCAGGTCGGTGCTCGACGCTCCGGGGAAATTGGCCGTCGTGAACATCGCGTCGGCCGGGTCGCCGGTGACGATGCCGAAGTTGAGACGTCGGGACGAACTGCTGGTTCTTCAACCAGACGTTGGCCTGGGTGAAGCTCATCCCCGTGCTGATGCTGTGCTTGCCCTTCATCCAGGTGACGGTGTCTTCGAGCACCTTCGTGCTGCCCTCGCGCGAGCTGTTCGACGCCGTGGAATAAGGGTTCGCGATGCTGCGGAACGCGCTGAAGCCCAGGGCGTAGCCGCCGTAGTCGGAGAACATGCTCGTGTTGTTCTCGGGGAAGAACATCGTCGCGCCGCCGGTCATCCCGAAGCGCACCTCGTTCACGAGGTTCTGGCTCAAGGTGGACCGCATCGACAGCTGCGTGGAGTACCGCTCCGAATCCTGCGTCCCGCGGTTCGGGAAGCCGGGGTACTGCACGTAGTACGTGTTGGTCGTGTCGGGGTCGGAGATCAGGTGGTTGTAGGTGCCGGACGCCGAGATGCGGTGCTTCGACGTCAGGTTGTAGTCGAGGCGCACGGTCGGATACGTGGTCTTGCTCTTCGTCGGCAGCTGCCAGCTCAACTGCTGGGTCGCCGGGTCGGTCGTGGCATTCAGCGTGCCCTGCGACATCGACGACCGCATTGCCGCGATCGTCTTGGCGATCAGCGGGTCGATCGTGGAGGTCTGGCCCTTGCTCGCGGCCAGCTGCATCAGGTTCACCGACGAGTTGCCGCTGTTATACAGGAAGATGCCCTGCTCGGACGACGGGCTCATCACGGTGGGCAGCCGCCCGGAGGTACCAGGAGAGCTGACCCACTCGTAGTTGACGAAGAAGAACGCCTTGTCCTTGATGATCGGGCCGCCGATGCGGCCGCCCGGCTGGTCCTGGTGGGTGACCGGCTTGGCGGTCTGCACGCCGGCGCTGCTGACGTTGTAGTTCTTGTTGAACCAGGTGTTCGAGTTCAGGACGTCATCGCGGTAATAGTAGTAGACGCTGCCCTTCCACTGGTTCGTCCCGGAGCGGGTGACGAACCGCACCTGGATGCTGCCCTGGCTGGCGTCGCTCGCCGACCCGGCCGCCGTTCCCATCGAGATCTCTTCGACCGCGTCGAGGCGCGGGCTGACGCGGGTGAACATCCCGTCCCACGACTTCGCGTAGTTGTCCTGGATGCTCATGCCGTCGAGCGTGATGTTGACGCTGCCCTGCGGCAGGCCGTTGACGATCGCGTCGCGCGAGCTGCCCGTGCTGCTGTTGACGCCCGGCAGCTGCGTGACGAACTCGAACGCGCCGCGGCCCTGCAGCGGGAGGTTCGTGATCTGCTTGACGTTGATCGTCGACGGTCACGGCGGTGGACTGGGTCTGCACCAGCTGCGCCGCGGCTTCGACGACGACGGTCTCTTCGAGCTTGCCGAGTTCGAGCACGGCCTTGACGTTTGCCGGGGCCGCACTCGTGACCGCGACCTGGTTCAGGACCGCCGTCTTGAATCCCATCAGCGCGACCGTCACGGTATAAGTGCCCGGGTCCACGGCCGGGATGTTGAAGGCGCCGTTGGCACCGCTCACCCCCGTGTAACTGGTCCCCGTCGCATTGTTCTTCGCTACGACGTCCGCCCCGGGAACGATCCCGCCGGAGGAGTCAACCACCGTGCCCGTGATCGCCGACGCTGCGCCGCCCTGAGCGAACGCGCCGGCCGTAAAGGCGAGCGTGAACGCCAGGCATAGCGAGAGTAAGGCAAAACTCCGTCGCCCGTACCGCATGCAGTCCTCCCTCAGAAACAACCGTTTGTCTTGCACTGAACCGAGTGAGCCGAGCCAATTGGGACGACACGAAGGAGCGCGGCACGCGGGCTGGAGCCTGAACAACCGGCGACCGGCAACTCGCTTGGGGGCGAAAGAAACCGACAACCTGACAACGATGGGTATCCGTGTGCGGGAAAGATACGTCGGCGCCGCGCCTCCCGTCAAGCGCCGAACCCAAGTGCGGGCGACAGCCGGCTTGACAACCGGTGTCGACCACTCATACCTTGGCGCAGTTCCCCTGGGAGGCAACATGCGTCGTTATCGTTGGCTGATGGTCCTGTCCGCCGCCGCTCTGTTGACTGCGGGCGTCGCCCTCGAGGCCGGCCGTCCGAGCCCGGGTTTGCCCGGGAAGAACGAATCCTTACAACAGGCGCCGCCGCAGCGGCCGTCGTTCACGACCGCCACGGTGCTGGTCCCTGTCATCGTCCGGGCGATCGACAACAGGACCCAGAAGCCGATTACCGACCTGCAGCAGGAGGACTTCACGATCCTCGAGGACGGGGTGCCGCAGCCGATACGGCACTTCCAGCGCAACACGTTCACGGCCGAGGCCCAGCCTGCCGCGGCGACCCGGCCAGCCGTCCGGGAATCGGCGCTCGGCCTGGTGCCGCAGAACAACCGCATCTTCCTGATCGTCCTCGGGCGCGGCCGCCTGCAGGAGCCGTCGAAGGCGCTCGACGCGCTCCAGCGATTCCTACGCGAGCAGCTGCTGCCGCAGGACCAGGTGGCAGTGCTGGCTTACGACCGCGCGAGCGACTTCACGACCGACAAGGAACTGATCGCCAAGTTCATCGACCGGTTCAAGAAGGACCACTACCAGATCGACATGGAGGTCCGCCTCGCGACCGAGTCGGGGCTGGTGGGCATCTACGGCAGCCGGGCGCTTCCGAAGGGCACCCGCCAGAAGATCGACAACATGTTCACCGGTTCGGGGCTGATGGCGTCCCGGCAACTGAGCAAGGGCGAGAACCCGTCCACCGAACGCGCGGACGAGGATTACGCCCGGCAGGTGGACAGGACCATCACGCTGGAACTGCAGAAGCAGGACCAGAAGATGTACGAGGAGCTGGTCCGGAACCTGGGCCCCGGGGGGGCCGGCGCGCCGCCCGTCATCAATCCGCTCGACGAGGTGCAGGCGCCGATTTTCGCCAGCCTGGGCCTCGACGACTTCGTCCAGATCACGGCACGGTCGCTCCAGGACCTCGGCACCTGCTACGCGGCCATCGAGTACCTCCGCCACCTCGAGGGTGACAAGCACCTGGTGTTCGTCACCGAGCGGGGCCTCAACCTGCCGCGGCTCGAAGACGACATGGATCTCGCCCGGGCGGCGAACGACGCGCGCGTGGCGATCGACACGTTCCAGGTGGGCGGCCTCATGGGCCAGCAGGGGGGCGTCTGGACCGACCAGAGCCAGCAGACGTTCGCGTTCAAGGGCCTGCGGATGATCGCCGAGCAGACCGGCGGCGTGTCGTCGATTGCCGAGGACGGGATGGTGGCGGTCAACCGGATCAACGAGGTGTCGAAGGCGGAGTACCTGCTCGGGTTCTACCCGGGACAGTCGGCGATGACCGGCGCGTACCGCAGATCGAGGTGAAGACGCGCCGGTCTGGCGTCACCCTCCTCTACCGGCGCGGCTACTACGCGAGGACCGAGGTGGGGGCGTACAACCGGCGCGACGCGGTGACCCGAGAGCGGCTGATGTCGGCCGCCGGCTTCCGGCGCACGCTCGACGACATCAAGGTGAAACTGGACGCGAAGCAGGGTCGCAACCAGGCCGGCGTCAACGAGGTGAGCGTGAAGGGGACGATCGACATCTCGCGCCTGTTCCTCGCGCTCGCCGACGGGAACCGGAAGGCGTCGGTCGACATCCTCGCCGTCTGCTTCGACGACAAGGACAGGGCGATCGGCCAGTTCTACCAGCGCGCGAACATGGACCTCACGCCCGAGATGTTCGAGAAGTTCAGCAAGTCGGGACTCCCCTACAACCTGAGCTTCGAGGCGAGCCCCGCGACGCGCCGCGTGCGGCTCCTCGTGTACGACTACCGGGCGGACCTCGTCGGAAGCTCCGACTCGCGGCTCTTCTGAGCACTGGGGGTCGGGGCTCACGCTGAGGGGTCGGAACTGACGCTGAGAGGTCGGGGGCTCACGCTGGGTGGTCGAAGCTGACGCTGTGGGGGCGACAGGCCCGGATGAGAGCCGGTGGTAACCTGTCGCCGACGTTCCTGTAGAACGCTCCGGAACGTCCCCGGAGGGCTCACCATGACTCTCACGCGCGGCACCGTCCCGGGCACCATGTCGAAAGATCGACGCCCAGCGGCGCGCCGACCAGGTCGCGGCGTTCGCCAGGGAACTCGCCGAACTGGAGCGGGCGGGCGTCCTTGCGCTCGACGCCTCCCAGCGCGCCGCCGTCGACGCCCATCACCGCCAGCTTCTCTCTTCGCTGGGCCGGGACTTCGACGTCGACCGGACCGAGCCCCAGCGGCAGATGGCGCTCGGCATGCGGGTGGCCTCGCTCCTGGCGGCCGTCACGCTGAGCGCCGGCATCGTGCTGTTCTTCTACCGGATCTGGGGCCTCCTCGGCACGCCCGCGCAGATTGCCCTCCTCTGCGCGATGCCGCTGGCGTTGCTCGCGGGAGTGGAGATTGCCACCCGGCGCGAGCCGACCCGCTACATCGCGTCGGTCGTCGCCGTTCTTGCCGCCGCCAGCTTCGCCCTCGACCTGAGCGGCGTCGGCTCGATCTTCAACATGACACCGTCGCCGACCATCCTCGTCGTGTGGGGTGCGTTCACCCTCGCCGTGGCTTATGCCTACGGATTCAGGTTGCTGCTGGCCGGCGGACTGGCGGCCGTCATGGGCTACGTCGTCGCGACCGTGGCGTCCGCCGCCGGCGTCGACTGGACCGTTGCGATCACCAGGCCCGAGCCGCTCCTCGTGCTCGGCCCCTGCGCGATCGCCCTCTCCTTCAGGCGGTTTGTGACGGGGCCCGAGGATTTCGACACGACCTGGCGCATAGTCGGCACCATCGCGCTGCTGCTGCCGCTGGTGTTCCTGTCCACCTGGCCCGAGGTCTTCAGCTACCGGCTCCTGCCAATCGGAGCGCTGCACGCCGTCTACGACCCGGCAGGCTTCCTGCTGCCCGCCGCCGCCATCTGGCTGGGTATCAGGCGCGGCTGGACGGACGTGGTGAACACGTCCGCCGCGTTCCTGGTCCTGTTCACGTATGCGAAGTTCTTCGATTGGTGGTGGACCCTCCTGCCCCGCTACCTGTTCTTCCTCGTTCTCGGAGGCCTGGCGGTGGGAACGATGGTGGTCCTTGCCCGGCTTCGGCGGCGCATGAGGGAGGTGTGACGTGACGCGGAAGGCCGTCTGGGTGGCTGCCCTCGTCGTGCTGGTGGCCAATGCGGCGGCCCTCGCCTCCGCCTGGTACAACAGGTCGGGCGGTGATGGGCCGGAACTGGTCCTGACGGAGCGGGAAGCAAGGCTGCTTCCGCGCGACAGCGACAACACCGCCATCGGGCTTCGGCTGCACTGGATTGATCCCGGCGCCGATCGCTCCGCCTCGACCTGGTTCGACGCCGCGCGCCTGGCGACCCTCGGCTTCGATTGCCGGCTGCCGGTCACCACGGAGAACCGCACGAACTACATGCAGCCTCCCCGGTCCGCCTTCGCCGCATTGGAGTACCAGGGCGAGAACTGGACGCGCTACATCGGGTCGATTCAGCCGGGCCCTGCACGGGATTCTGCCGAAACCGGCTCGCACCTGGTGTTGGTCGACGTTGGGCTCGACCCCGGTGTGCTGCGTGCGGCGCACCCCGACATGCGGCGGGTCGTCATCGTGCCGGCGACGGTCGAACTGCTGTTCCGCGAGCCCGCCGGAAGGCCGCCTTTCCTCGCCGGCCGCGTGAGCGCCATCTTCCCCGTGGAACTCAACGTCCCGAAGTCCTTCAGAAGTGAACTGGAAGGCTTGTCGGTTCGCCCGGTGACAGCCCCGAACCCGGGCCAGGTTTGGCGCGGGTTGCCTCTGGCCCGTCTCCCCCGGTATCGTGTCACGGTGAGGTGGGGCCGTTCTCTCGAGCCGTGGCTCACGGGAGTCACGAGGATGCCGCCGGACATCAGCGGCAAGAATTAATACAGTCGGGCTTGGCCCTGACTCAGCCTGCTACACCGTAACCGCTTCACTCCGGACAGATCGGCCGAAAAAGCGCCGAAATCGAAGTGGCATCGATTTTGGCTATCGGCCTCGCGAACATCCGGAGGCGACCTACGACTCGTTTTACCGCGGCAATCGATCCGAATATCGCGCGGGTCCGTGTCGGCGTGGCTGCCGCGCTCATGGTCGCGGAACTTGCCACGGGTTCGGTCACCGCCGCTGACGCGGTCACCGCCACCTACGCCGCGTTCTCGGTGGTGCTGCTCCTGGTCCTCCGGCGGCACCCGTTGAACCCCTCCACCGGTCGGGCAATACCGGCCGTGGATGTCGCAGCGGCAGCCGCCCTGACGGTGGTCGCCGCCCAGCCACTCGTCCACTTTTTTCCGTTGTTCGCACTGGTCTCGACCGCGTATCGGACTGGCATCCGGCAGACCGTCGCCAGCGGCCTCGTCATGGCCGCCGCGCTGGCGCTCGAAACACACCCGGCCGTCGAAGCAGTTTTCGGCCACCCATCCATACCGAGCCACATCGTCGTGCTGGGCGGCTACACGATCGTGCTGGCGGTGCTGATCGGCCATCTTGCCAACAGTGAGCGCGGGGCCCGCAGCGAATCGGCGGCCGTGCACCGCGTATTGGAGCGCCTCCGGCTTGACGCCGGCCCGGTGGCGAGCCTGAGAAGCGCCCTGGGCGAAATCCAGTCGATTTTCGGGGCCCGCCAGGTGCTTCTCGCGCTCGAAGACACCGTGGACGAAGTGAGCGTGCTCTGGAGAACCCGCCTGCGTGGAGCAGGTGCGGATCGGGATCCGGTCGTGGAACTCATCGGCGAATCGGACCGCGCGCGCTACTGGTTCCCGGTGGACCCGGCGGGTGGCGCAGGCGCCGTGTACACGCGGGACCACTCGCCCTGCCTGCCGGATTCGTTCACGGCGGCCCATCCAGCCACACGCACCTTCGTGCTGCCCGAGCTCGCGATCGGACGGTTCCGGGGCCGCGTGTTCCTCCTCGACCCGCTGACGGATCAGCGGACGGAGCAACTTGTGCTCCTGCGGTCGCTCGTCCTTCGGACGGCGCCCGTCGTCCACAACCTCTTCCTCGAACGCCGGGTCCGGACCCGGCTGAAGGAGAACGAGCGGGTGCGGCTCGCGCGGGAACTGCACGACGGCGTCGTCCAGACGCTCATCGGGTTGGAAATGCGGCTGGACGTGGCGCGGCGCGAGGTGTCGTCGGCTCCAGAGACGGCGGCGGCGGACCTGCTCGACATCCAGCAGCAGCTGCACGAGCAGGTCGTCGACGTGCGCGGGATGATGGACCGGTTGCGCCCGCCGGACGTCGATCGCCGCCGGCTGGTCGAGTGCCTCTCGGAATCGACCGAGCGGTTCCAGCGCACGACGGGCATCGACGCGCGGTTCGTGGGCACGGCCGATCGGCTCGACCTTCCCGCGCGGGTGTGCGGCGAGCTGGTTCGAGTGGTGGACGAAGCGCTGGTGAACGTGCGGAAGCACAGCGGGGCGAGCCGGGTGCACGTGCACCTCGCAGCCAGCGGCGACGACCTCACGCTCAGCGTCGAGGACGACGGGCGGGGGTTTGGGTTCGCGGGGAGGATGACGCAGCCCGATCTCGACGCGATGGGTCTCGGGCCGCTGGTGATCAAGGAACGCGTGCAGGCGATCGGGGGGCGCGTTGCGATCGACTCGCGCCCGGGCCGCGGCACCCGGCTGGAGGTCCAGGTCCCGCGGCCGGCTCACGGCTAGCCCGCCAACACGCTAACCGATGTCGGGCTTCGGGGTCTTCGCGGTGCTCTTCGGCAGCACTGGCGCCTTGATGTACTCCGGATCGATCTTCCCGGTCAGCACCCTCAGGAACGCCACGATCTGCTTCACCTGGTCGTCGGTCAGCTTCTTGGCGAGCTGGTATTCGGCCATGTCGCGGACGGCCTGCTCGAGGCTCGCCACCTTGCCGTCGTGGAAGTACGGCCCGGTCTTCTCGACGTTCCGCAGGGACGGCACCTTGAACACGCCCTTGTCCGGCAGCGCCTTGGTCACCTTGTAGCGGCCCGGGTCATCCGCGTTCGGGTACACCTTCGCGGCGCCCAGTTTCTGGTACGAGGTGCCACCGAGGAGCGCGCCCGTAATGGCACGATTGGCAGCCGGTGTCGAGAAACGTCCTGAGCCCGACCGCCTCCTCGGCGGTCAGCGCCGAACCGTCGCCCTTCAGCAAGCTGTCCCAGCGTGACGGCGTCATCAACTTCCGCTCGAAGGCGCCGATGGCCCTGGCCATGTTGTCGTAGCTCACCGGCTGCTTGTCCTGCGGGAATGCCTTCTTGAACAGGTCGACGTACTCGGGCATCGAACTCAGGACGAGCACCGCGGTCTTCTCGTCGGGCATCGCCATCTCGACCGGATTCAGCACGGGGCCCTTCGCCTGCGCTTCGACGTCGGGGGCGCGGCCGTCCCAGAACTGCGTGAAGTGGGCGGCGGCGTTGAACACCGTGGGAGAGTTGCGGTCGCCTTTCTGCCCCTTGTGCCCCGTCGACGTGGGCTCCGGGTCGATCCCGTAGTTCGCGAGGTCGTGACAGGTGTTGCAGGAGATCTCCTGGCTCTTCGAGAGCCGCGGTTCGTAGTACAGCATGCGGCCCAGCGTCACGGTGGCTTCGGATGGTTCGCCCGACTCGGCCGGCACGGACGCGGGCAGCGGGGCGAACATCGCGAGCCTGTCGTTGGGGACCGTGGCGGCCTGCGCGTCCGCCGCGGGCGCGGCCGGTGCGGGCGCCTGCTGCGGCGTGCCGCAGGCAGCGGCCCCGAGGGCGAGTGCGAGAACGAACGAGCTGGCGAGGCATCGGGCTCTGCTCATGGACCGTCCCTCCCATCTGGCAGCCGGGGAAGGGGGACCCGGGCGCACCGGCGGCCGGGGATCCGCCTTTCGGGAAGAATGACGTTGCGTAGTGTAGCGCACCGGCGGCGTTTCCGGTTTATCCTGCGTGACGCGCGGCGGGTCTCGCGCCAGGGAGGATGCCCGTGGACTGGTTCTATGGCCTCGGTCCCGTCTACCAGGCCCTGTTCGCAACGTGCGGCACGTGGCTGGTGACCGCGCTCGGCGCGTCGGTGGTGCTGTTCACGCAGAACGTCTCGCGGCGCTACATGGACGGGTCGCTCGGTCTTGCGGCCGGCGTCATGCTGGCCGCGAGCTTCTGGAGCCTGCTGCAGCCGTCGATCGAAATGGCGGAGCAGCTTGGCTACGGCGGGCTGAAGTGGGTGCCGCCGCTGATCGGATTCCTGCTCGGGGCGCTGTTCCTCCGGCTGGTCGACTTCGCCCTGCCCCACCTCCACCCTGGCCTCGCGCAGGCCGAGGGACCGTCCACGTCGCTGCGGCGCGCGACGCTGCTGGTGCTGGCGATCACGCTGCACAACATCCCCGAAGGGCTGGCCGTGGGCGTGGCGTTCGGAGCGGCGGGCAACGCCGCCCTGGCCGAGCCGGAGCGGCTCCGGCAGCTGGGCGCCGCCATCGCGCTCGCGATCGGCATCGGCCTCCAGAACTTCCCCGAAGGCACGGCGGTCGCGCTGCCGATTCGCCGCGAGGGGGCGAGCCGCGCCCGGGCGCTCTGGTGGGGTCAGCTCTCGGCCATCGTGGAACCGGTGGCCGGGGTGATCGGCGCGGGCCTCGTCCTGCTGATGACCCCGATCCTGCCTTACGCGCTCGCCTTCGCCGCGGGCGCGATGATCTACGTCGTCACCGAGGAACTGATCCCCGAATCCCAGGGCGGGGGGCACGTCGACCTGGCGACGATGGGGGTGATCGTCGGGTTCGCGGTGATGATGATGCTCGACGTCGGCCTCGGGTAGCGGGCGCCTGCCGAACCGGTGGCGGAAAGACGAGGCCGGCGTGTTTGATCTAGAATGCGCCGGAGAGCGGACCTCGACGAGGAGGACACGATGCCACTGACGTATCACGAACTGAAGGAGATGACGGTCGGCGACCTGCGGGAAATTGCGAAGGGGATCCAGCACGAGGCGGTCCAGGGCTACACCCAGATGAACAAGGAACACCTCCTGGTGGCCCTGGTCAAGGCGCTGAACCTACCGACCCACGAACACCACGCGGTCGGCAACTTCGACAAGGCGGCGACCAAGGCGAAGATGCGAAGCCTGAAGAAGGAGCGCGACGCCGCGCTCGAGGCGCGCGACCACGCGAAGCTCAGCGCGGTCCGCCGACAGATTCACGCGCTCAACCACGAGATCCGCAGCCACACCGCGACGGTGTAAGTCCAAGGTCGGGTCTCTGCGCGCGGGCGACAGATGTGGAATTCGTTTCTCTAATCCGCCCGTAGAGACCCGACCCCGTTTACACTGAGCGGATGCCCAGCCGTCTGCTTGCCGTCCTCGTCGCCGTCGTCATTGGCGTCGCCGTGCCCCGCGCGCAGTCCCCGGCGCTGCGCTCCGACGTCGAGGCGTGGGTCTCCAGCCACCAGCGCCAGGTCGTCGGCGAACTCACCGACCTGCTCGCCATCCCCAACTCGGCGGCCGACCGCCCGAACATTGCGCGCAACGTCGAGGCCCTCCGCGCAACCCTGGCGAAGCGCGGATTCCGGACGGAGGCGCTGCAAACCGCCGGAAACCCCCTGGTGTACGGGGAACTCGCGGTGCCGGGCGCGAAGCGCACGGTGCTCTTCTACGCCCACTACGACGGCCAGCCGGTCGACGCAAAAGGGTGGAAGCAACCGAGCCCGTTCACCCCGGTTCTCCGCGACGGCCGCCTCGAGGAGGGTGCACGGGAGATCCCCGACCTGGCCGGCCGCACGACGTTCGAACCGAACTGGCGCCTCTACGCGCGCTCGGCGTCCGACGACAAGTCGCCGATTGTTGCGCTGTGCGCGGCGCTCGACGCCCTCAAGGCAAGCGGGCGCGCGCCCTCGTCGAACGTGCACGTCGTGCTCGACGGCGAGGAGGAAGCCGGATCGCCGAGCCTGCTGGGAGCGATCGGGCGCTATCGCGACAAGCTGGCGGCCGACCTGCTCATCATCCTGGACGGGCCGGTGCATCCCGGCGGCCGGCCCACGCTCACGTTCGGCGCGCGCGGCATCCTGTCCTTCGAGTTGACGATGTTCGGCCCCAAGTTCGGTCTCCACAGCGGCCATTACGGCAACTGGGTGCCGAATCCCGCGTTCGAGCTGGTTCGGCTGCTGGCGAGCTTGAAGGACGGCCGCGGGCGCGTCCTCGTGCCCGGCTTCTACGATGGCCTCGAGCCGCTGGCCCCGGAAGAGCGGGCAATGCTGGCAGCGGTCCCGGACGACGAAGCGGCCCTGAAGAAACTCTTCGGGATCGCGGAAACCGAGCAGCCGGGGCTCTCGCTGCAAGAAGCGGTGCAGATGCCTTCTCTGAACATCCGTGGGCTCTCGAGCGCGTTCGTCGGCGAGAACTCTCGCACGATCATTCCGGACCGCGCCGTGGCCGCGATCGACATCCGCCTGGTGAAGGAAACACCGGCGGCGCCGATGCTGGAACGCATCAAGGTGCACATCGCGCGCCAGGGGTATTTCCTCGTCGACAGGGACCCGGACGATGCCACGCGCGCCGCGCACCCGAGAATCGTGAAACTCGAAACGGAGGCCGGAGGCACCAACGCCTATCGGATGTCGCCGCTCGCGCCGGCGGCGCGGACGCTCGTCGCCGCACTGACGCGGGTGTTCGGCGTCGAGCCGGTGCAGATCCGGACGAGCGGCGGGACCGTGCCCATCGCGCCGTTCATCGACGCGATGGGCTTCCCGGCGATCGGGGTGCCGCTCGTCAACTTCGACAACAACCAGCACGGCGAGAACGAAAACCTCCGCATCGGCACGTTCTTCACCGGCATCACGACGCTGGCGGCCGTACTGACGATGTAAACGGTGTCGGGCGACCGGCCCGACCTTCGACTGCTGTATCCTTTCCGCCATGGACCGTCGTCAATTCCTCTCCACCGTCGCCACCGGTGTCGCGTCGGGCACTGTCGCGCAGGCCGCATCCGGACAGTCCCAAGCGTCCCGGCCGGCAACCCCGGTCTCCGGGCCCGCCGCGCCCGGCCTCGGCGACCCCGCGTTTCGTCCCCTCCCGCTCGGAGCCATCCGCCCGCGCGGCTGGCTGCAGCGCCAGCTGCGCCTCCAGGCGGACGGTTTGAGCGGCCACCTCGACGAGTTCTGGCCGGACGTGGCCCAGAGCCAGTGGTTCGGCGGGACGGCGGAAGGCTGGGAGCGGGCCCCTTACTGGCTGGATGGCGCCATCCCGCTGGCGTGGCTTCTGGACGAAGAACCCATGAAGGCCCGCATCACTCGCCACGTGGACTTCATCGTGAACCACCAGCGCGCCGACGGCTGGTACGGCCCTTACCCGGAGGATGCGGTCGCCAAGCGGTACGACATGTGGGCGATCCTGCTCGCCAACAAGGTGCTGGCGCAGTACCACGATGCCACCGGCGACGCCCGCGTCCTGGATGCCGTCGTGAAGAGCCTGCGCGCCCTGATGGCCGGCCTCGACAGGACGCCGCTCTACGGCTGGGGCAAGTTCCGCTGGTACGAGGGCCTCGTGCCCGTGTTCTACGTCTACGAGCGGACTCGCGAGCCGTGGCTGCTCGACCTCGGGAAGAAATTGCGCGCGCAGGGCGTGGATTTCCGGGCGCTGTTCGCCACCGAGGACCTGGCCACGCCGACGCCCCGCCGCGGCCTCTGGAAGTGGACGAAGCACGTCGTGAACACCGGCATGGCGGCCAAGGCCTCGGCGATGAGCTGGCGGCTCGACCGGCGTCCCGAGGACAAGGCGTTCTCCACGGCGATGATCGAGTTCCTCGACCGCCACCACGGCCAGGTGACGGGCATGTTCACCGGCGACGAGTGCCTGGCCGGCAGGAACCCGCTCCAGGGCACCGAGCTCTGCTCGGTCGTCGAGTTCATGTTCTCGCTCGAGCAGCTGTTCTCCGTGTTCGGCAACCCGTTCTTCGCCGACCGGCTCGAGCGCGTCGCGTTCAACGCGCTGCCGGCGACGTTCGCCCCCGACATGTGGTCGCACCAGTACGACCAGCAGGTCAACCAGGTGCAGTGCACGATCAACCCGGACCACAACTGGACGACGAACGGTCCCGAGTCGAACCTGTACGGCCTCGAACCGAACTTCGGCTGCTGCACGTCGAACATGCACCAGGGCTGGCCGAAGTTCGTGGCGCACCTGTGGATGGCCTCGCCCGACGAGGGGCTGGTCGCGGCGGCGTGGGCGCCGTGTCACGTCGAGACGAGGGTGCGGAACGTGGACGTGCAGATCGATGTCCAGACCGATTACCCGTTCCGCGACACCCTGGCCGTAACGGTTACCGCCGCCTCCGCAGTTCGGTTCCCGCTGCGGCTCCGCGTGCCCGAGTGGGCGGAGGGAGCCGCCGTGAGGGTCGGCGCGGGCGCCGAGGAGCCGATGGTCAAGGGCACCTTGCACCGCCTCGACCGCGAATGGCCGAAGGGGCCCGTCACCCTCAGCCTCCGGTTCCCCATGCAGCCCAGGGTGTCGACCCGCTACAACGACGCGGTGGCCGTCGAACGCGGCCCCCTCGTCTACTCGCTGAAGATCGGCGAGGAGTGGACCAGGGTGAACGCCGACAAGCCTCACCGCGAGCTGCCCCACGGCGATTTCGAGGTGCGCCCGACGACCCCCTGGAATTACGGGCTCGTGGTCGACCCGGCCAGGCCGGCGGCCGGCCTGACCTTCGCCGAGCGCCCCGTCGGAGAGAAACCGTTCTCGCCGGAGGGGGCTGGCGTCGTGGCCACGGCCCGCGGCCGGAAGATCCCGAGCTGGAAGATGCTGCGGGGATGGGCCGGCGAACTGTGCCCCGCCGATGTCGCATGGTCCGATCCGGGCCGGGCAACGACGGACCAGCCGGTGGAAGACGTGACACTGATCCCGTATGGGTGCACCAACATCCGCGTGACCGAGTTCCCGCGCGTGCCGGAGAAGTAGAGGTTGCGATGAGCCTGACGTTCGAGGTCTGCGTGGAGTCGGCGGAAGGCGCGGTGGCGGCACAGGCGGGCGGTGCGCACCGCGTCGAACTGTGCAGCGACCTGCTCGAAGGTGGACTGACGCCGAGTCACGGCACGCTGCGGGTCGCCCGGGCGCGGCTGCAGATCGGCATCATGGCCATGGTGCGCCCGCGCGGCGGCGACTTCTGCTACTCCGAGACCGAGTTCGCCGTGATGCGCGAGGACCTGCTGGCGGCGAAGAGCCTCGGCGCCGACGGGATCGTATTCGGCATCCTCCACCCCGACGGCTCGGTGGACCGGGAGCGGACAAAGGAACTGGTGGCGCTGGCGCGACCGCTCCCCGTCACGTTCCACAGGGCGTTCGACGTCACGCGCGATCCGTTCGAGGCGCTCGACACCCTGATCGCGCTCGGCGTCGACCGCGTCCTGACGTCGGGCCAGGAACCAAGCGTGCTCGAAGGGCTCGAGCTGATCGCGGAACTGGTCGGCCGGGCCGACGGCCGGATCATCGTGATGCCGGGGGGAGGGATCACCGAGCGGACCATGGCGCGGGTCGCGGCGTCCAGCGGCGCGCGGGAACTGCACTTCGCCAGCCTCGAGCCGCGCGAGGGGCGGATGGCGTACCGCAACCCCCGCGTGTTCATGGGCGGGACGCTGCGGCCGCCGGAGTACTCGCAGGACGTCACGCGGCCCGAATCCGTGGCCGCGATCATCGCGGCCGCACGCGGCGGCCGATAGCGCGCGCCCGCCATGAGCCAGTCCCTCTCGCTCGGAGCCGCGTCCCTGGTCGCCGCGCTGGCTGGCGTGCTCTGGCTGTCGGCGGTCGCGCCTGCGACCTCCCAACCCGCGCCTCGCCGTCCCCGCGTGGCGGTGTTCTTCGAGGCCGGGTTCCCGGCGGTGGATGTCGAACCGCAGGATGAGCGCGCCTTGCGGGAATCGCTCGCCGGCACCGACGCGACGTTCCTGGACGCCGGCCAGCTCGCAGCCGCGCTGACCGTCGAACGCTTCGACACGCTCGTGATGCCGTTCGGCAGCGCCTTTCCCGAAGCCGCCTGGTCGGCGATCCTCGAATTCCTTCGCCGGGGCGGCAGCTGGGTCCAGGTTGGCGGAACGCCGTTCGCGCGGCCCGTGGCCCGCGGGGAGAACGGCTGGCAGCCGTCCCCCGAGACCACGGCGTGCTACAAGGTCCTCGGCTTCACGCACGTCTTCGAGGTCTCCGCGTCCGGCGTCGCCTCCTGGACGGCTGTCGACGGCACTGGCGTGCCGGCCAGCCTCGCGTCCGGCTTCTCTTCCTCGTTCGTTTACGAAGCGGACATCCGGCTCACCAGCGCGAAGGACTTCCCCGACGAAGATGGATCAGATGGTCCAAGGGAAGGCCGCGTCCAGCCGCTGGTCTTCGGGCGCGATTGGGCAGGTGTGCCCATCGCGGCGCCGCTCGTGCGAATCGATTGCCTGGCGGGCGCCTTCGCCGGCGGCGCGTGGCTGATCGCTCCGGTCAAGGGTCGTGTCGACCCGAGGGCCGTGCGCTGGATGGTGGACCAGGCGTCCGCGGGAGCGATCGAATTGACCGCGCGACCGACGTTCGCGGGCTTCCTGCCGGGTGAGAAGGCGGTGGTGGAAATCGCCGTCGTCCGGCATCGGCCGGCTGGCGTTGCCCCGCTCTCCCCGTCAGGATCACCGTGGTGGGACCTTCGGGCCGGACCGTCCTCTCGAGAACAGTGACCGTGTCCGGCCTCGGAGCCGGGGCAACGGCCTCGGTGGAACTCGAAGGCGGTGGTGAACTGCCGCGGGGTCTGTATGAGGTGACGGCCGAGGCGTCGATCGCCGGCGCACCAGGGTCGGCCAACATCGAACTGCGGGCGGCGACGGGGTTCTGGTCCTACGACCTGTCCATGCTTCGCGGCGGCGACGCCCTGGTCGCCGGGCCGGATGGATTCACGCGACGCGGCCTGCCGTTCCCGGTTCTCGGCACCACCTACATGGCCTCCGACGTTCACCGGCGGTTCCTGCTGGAACCGAACGCGCTCGTGTGGAACCGCGACTTCGCGGCGATGAAGGATGCCGGCGTGAATCTCGTCCGGACAGGCCTCTGGACCGGGTGGAAGCGTTACATGCCCGGTGCCGGCCGCGTGCAGGAAGGCGCGCTGCGGGCGCTCGACGTGTTCCTGCTCACGGCACGGCGGCACGACCTGCCGGTCATCTTCAACCTGTTCGCCTTTCTTCCCGAGGCATGGGGCGGCGAGAACCCCTATCTCGACCCGCGCGCCGTCTCGGCGCAGCAGGCGTTTCTCGGCGTGCTCGGCGAGCGCTACGCGGGCGCCGACGATCTCGCGTGGGACCTGATCAACGAACCGTCGTTCAGCGCGGCCGCGCACCTCTGGAAGACGCGGCCGAACGGCGACCCGGCCGAGCAGGCGGCGTGGGATGGGTGGCTTCGCACGCGATACGGCGCCGACCGTGCCGGCTACGGAGCCGCGGCGCGCCGCGCGTGGGGAGCCGCGCCGGACGAACGGCTCGGCGTCCCTTCCCCGGACGACTTCGCCGACCGGAACCTGTTCGGCACGTTCCGTCCGCTCAAGGCGGCCGACTACAAGCGCTTCTCGCAGGACATGTTTGCGGAATGGGTCGCGCAGATGACGGCGGCCCTGCGGGCAAACGGCAATCGGGCCCAGTTGATCACCGTGGGCCAGGACGAAGGCGGCTTGAGCGAGCGGCCGAGCCCGCTGCTGTTCGGTCACCGGGTGGATTTCACCTGCGTGCACACGTGGTGGTACAACGACGCCCAACCCTGGGACTCGGTCCTCGCCAGGCTCCCCGACCGCCCGATGCTCGTCGAGGAAACGGGCATGATGCGCTACGAACGCATGGACGGCTCGTCCTGGCGAAGCGAGCAGGACGCCGCGGCACTGCTCGAACGAAAGCTGGCGATGGCGGTGGGCTCCGGCAGTTCGGGCTACGTGCAGTGGATCTGGAACACGAACCCGTACATGCCCAGCGACAACGAAGCGGGAATCGGCTTCTTCCGAGCCGACGGCACGGCCCGGCCCGAGTTGGCCCCTTTCATCGAGGTTTCGCGCTTTCTCGCGCGGCATGCCGGTCGGCTGACGGGACGCGCGGCGGAAGAGGTCGCGATCCTCGTGCCGCAGTCCCAGCTCTTCTCGCCGCGCAGCCAGGCGCTGGAGGCCACGCAGCGCGCGGTGCGGGTGCTGACCAACCACCTGGGCATCGTCCCGCGGGCGATCAACGAATTGCGGGCGGCGGAAACGACCGGCGCGCCGCGGCTGATCATCGCGCCAGCTCCCCGCCTGCTGACCGAATCCGCGTGGCAGGCGCTGCTTCGCGCGGTCGACCAGGGTGCGACACTCCTCCTGACCGGCGTCATCGATGCGGACGAGAACGGGCGGCCGGCGAACCGGACGGACATCTTCGGACTGACGGTGACGGACCGCCCCGTGGCAGGCGAGGAACCGCTGGTCCTCGATGGGTCGGCTCCACTCTCTCGGCTTCCGGGGAGACAAGCTGGAACGCGTGCAGACCGCGGCGGTCTCGGGAGAGCGCCAACCGACCGTGCACCGGACCGTCCACGGTCGCGGAACGATCTTCTGGGTGCCGCTGCCGGTCGAGTTGGCCGAGGCGCCCGAGGCCACCGTCTCGCTCTACCGGATGGCCCTGGCCGCCGCCCGGGTGACACCGCCAGCGAGGATCGAACCGCTCGGTCCGGAGGTGTTCGCAAGCTCGACGATGTTCGCCGATGCGGTGCTGGTGACGCTCGCTTCGGAGTCGTCGCAGGATGTCGAGGTCACCGTGTCGCTGCCGGGCAGCCAGGGCACCAGCGTGCGGGTGCCCGCCGGCCGCGCGGCGTTGCTGCTGTTGGACAGACGGACTGGGGCGGTGGCGGCCCGGACACGGTAACACCGGCCCTCGGCTTGCTGCCTGCGGCTTGCTGCCGCCCCCCGCCGAACCGCCTCCTGTCGCCTATTTCCTCAACGCTCTTTCGATCCGTTCGAGCGCCTCGTACAAAGTCCGTCTCGGGCACGCCAGGTTGATCCGCTCGAACCCGAGGAGCTCTTCACCGAACCAGGGTCCGCTGTCGAAGTAGACGCCCGCCTTGCGAAGGAAGAAGTCGTCCAGTTCCTTCTGCGCAAGCCCCAGCGCCCGGCAATCGAGCAGCGCCAGGTAGGTTCCCTCGGGTCGCACGAAGCCGATCTGCGGAATCCGCGACGCCAGGAACTGGTCCACGACGTCGACGTTTGCCTCGAGGTACGCCAGGAGCTCGTCCAGCCACGGCCCGCCTTCCCGGTAGGCCGCCTCCAGCGCCACCGTCCCGAACAGGCTGCCGATGATCAGCCCGGCCGCGTCGAACATCGCCGTGTAGCGGGCGAGCAGGGAGGCATTGCTGGCGACGACGAGCGACATGTTCAGGCCGGCCAGGTTGAATGTCTTGCTTGGGGCGAGGCACGTGACGGTGCGGTCGGCGAGTGTCGGAGAAATCGATGCGAAGGGCACGTGCCGGCGCCCGCCGAGCGTGAGATCCATGTGGATCTCGTCGGACAGAACAAGCAGGTTGCGCCGCTCGCACACGTCTCCGAGCGCCTCCAGCTCCTCGCGGCTCCAGACGCGGCCCACGGGGTTGTGCGGACTGCAGAGGATCAGCAGGCGGGTATTGGCGTCGAGGCGCCGCTCCAGGTCGTCCAGGTCCATGCGGTAACGCGCACCATCCGCCACCAGCGGATTGCGGATCAAACGCCTCCCGTTGTCTTCCACGGCCCGGAAGAACGGGTAGTAGACCGGTGTCTGCACGACGACGCCGTCGCCTGGCGCCGTGAAAGCGTTCACGCACAGGCTCACCGCCGGAACGACCCCCGGTGCGCGGCCCAGCCACTGCCGCTCGACCGCCCAGCCGTGCCGATCGCGCAGCCATCCGATCGCCGACTCCCAGAACGACTCGGGTGTCGAGGCGTAGCCGTACGCGCCGTGCGCGGCCCGCCTCGACACCGCATCGACCACTGCGGGTGGCGCGGCGAAGTCCATGTCGGCGACCCACATGGGGATGACGTCCGGCAGGCCGTACAAGGTGTCGCACTGATCCCACTTGAGCGAGTGGGTGTGCCGCCGGTCGAGGACGGTGTCGAAGTCGAATGACCGCATTCCGCGATTATATGCGGGCCGCGTCGATCGCCTCGCGCGCACGATGCCAGTCGAGCGCCGAAGCCGTTCGGGCTCAGGCTAATGGCTGACCGACTCCGACAACTCCGTGAGCGAGAGCGAGCGGTCGAGGAGACCCTGGCGAACGACCGACAGGACCAGGTCGACCTCTTCGCGGGTGATGTCGAACGGCGGCGTGAACCGGAGCCCGGTGTCGCCGCCGTGTATCATCTCGATCCCGTGGCGGCGCAGGTACTGCTCGAACCCGCCCTCCCCCAGCACGCGGTACCGGGCCGGGTTCAGCATCGCGCTCACCATCAACCCGGTCCCGACGACGGCGTCGATCGCGCCGGGAACTTCACGGGACAGCCGTTCGAAGCCCGCCACGAAGTCCCGGCCCCGCTCGCGGATGTTGGTGCGGAGGTCGTCGGTCATCGCGTCCATCACCGCGCACGCGGCCTCCATCGCCCTCGCGTTGCCGGTCATCGTGTTGCCGTAGAGGCCGGTGACGTACTTCGCCGCCACCGCATCGGTCAACGCGACGACCGAGAGCGGGTACTGCCCGGCGTTGAGCGCCTTGGAATAGGTCTCCATGTCGGGCGCTTCGCTCGTTTCGAAGCCCGGGTAGTCGACGATGCTCAGGCAGCCCTGGGCCCGGAGCGCGGCCTGGATGGAATCGACGACCAGCAGCGTCCCGGAATCGTTGGTCGCCGTCCGGATGGCCGAGTAGTACTCCGGCGTCATCGCAAGTCCGGGCACCCCCTCGCCCATCACCGGCTCGACGAAGGCAGCCTCGAACCAGGCCCCGTCCCGCTCGGCAGCTTCGAATGCGCGCCAGAGTGCGGAGATGTCGTTGATCGGCACGAACACCAGGTTGTCGCGGCTGCGGAACGACGCGAGGTGCTTCGCGTAGGCGGGTCGGCACGACTGCGACAGCCGGGCGGGGCCTTCGGTACGCCCGTGGAAGCCGTCCGAGATGGCGAGACGCAGCACCGGCTTGCCGGCGTGGGCCGCTCCAGGCTCCGTCATCGCCCTGGCATGGATGTCCGTGACGCGGCAGGCGAAGGTGACGGCTTCCGAACCGCTGTTGAGAAAGACGAAGCGGCCGAACGGGCACGCGCCCCGTGTGCGGCCGATCTCCGCGGTCAATCGCCCGGTCAGGGCGAACTGGCTGAACGACGGCGTCATCACGTTGGCCATCGGCAGCGGCTGCCCGACGGCGGCCACCACTGCCGGCGGCGCGTGCCCCAAGCCCAGCATCCCGTACCCGCCCGAGTCGTGCAGGACGGCCCCGTGCGAGCTGACGACCCACGGGCCCAGCGCCGCGAGGGGCACGTAGGGGTTGATGCCGGCCGCGGGGTAGAAGTTCAGGATCCTCGCCTGCAGCTGACGGCAGAGCTCACGCTCGGGAACGGCGAAGATCCCGGGATACGCGGCCTCCCATCTCGCCCGCGATGCCGCCGCCATCTCGATGGCCGTTGCGAGCCTGGGGTCGCGAGCCGCGAACCGCTCCACGACCTCGTCGGGCAAACCCGGGGTCTCCGCATCACCGGATGCGGCGCGAAGCATGTGCAACAGATCGAGCGACGGCCGGCTGTTCATCGTGCGGAATCTCCAGGGCAGGGCCTCGGTCCGGACGTTCGGAAGGTATTCAAGAGCGATGCCGAAGCATAAGTATACATCTCATTGCATTCTTATGCAGAGCCGCGGGGCCGGCCCTCCGTGGGGTGCGCCTCTCGGAGTCCTGGTTCGGGATACCGCACGCTAGGAAACCGTCAGCAGCGAGGCGTCGTAGTCGTCCGGCTTCTGGTAGCCGAGCAGCGCCAGGAGGGTCGCCGCCACGTTGCTGAGGCCGGGGGCGGTCACGCCGGCGGGCGACAAGGTGTTGGCGCCGGAAAAGTCCTTCACGATGAACGGCACCGGGTTGAGGGTGTGCGCCACCATCGGCTCGCGCTTCCCGTTCTTCTCGGTGAACATGCAGTCGGCGTTGCCGTGGTCCGCGGTGACCACCAGCACGCCGCCCGCCGCCCAGACGACCGGCAGCAGCCGCTGCAGCGCGAGGTCGACGGCTTCCACCGCGATCCGGATCGCGTTCACGTTGCCGGTGTGCCCCACCATGTCCCCGTTCGCGTAGTTCACCCGGATGAACTTGAACCGCCCCGAATCGGACGGCGCCTATCATTGCGTCCGTAATCTCGCCCGACTTCATCCACGGCCGCTCGTCGAACATGATCTTGTCCGACGGGATCTCCACGTACTCCTCGAGCCGCTCGTCGATGTAGCCCGAGTTGTTCCCGTTCCAGAAGTACGTGACGTGGCCGAACTTCTGCGTCTCGGAAATCGCGAAGGAGGTGACGCCCGCCGCGCAGAGGTACTGGGACACGGTGCGGTCGATGGCGGGCGGTTCGACGAGGAAGCGCTTCGGAATCTGGGCGTCGCCGTCGGTACTGCATCATCCCCGCGAAGAAGACGTCGGGCACCCGGACGCGATTGAATTCGGAAAAGCCCGGCTCCTCGAACGCCCTCGAGATTTCAATGGCACGGTCGCCGCGGAAGTTGAAGAACACCACGGCGTCGCCGTCCTCGACCGTCCCCACCGGATGCCCGTCCTCGGTGATGACGAAGCTGTCGAGGTACTGGTCGGTGCTGGTCGGATCCTCGCGGTAGTACGTCTCGACCGCCTCCATGGCGGAAGCGAAACGGCGACCGACGCCGAGCACGTGGGCTTTCCAGCCCCGCTCGACCACCGCCCAGTTCGCCCCGTACCGGTCCATCGTCGTCACCATCCGGCCGCCGCCGGATGCCACGCGGTAGTCGCGGCCGCCGCCCGCACTCAGCGCGGCGAGCCGCTTCTCGAGCGGCTCGAGGTAGGTCGGCGCACTGCGTTCCCTGACGTCGCGGCCGTCGAGCAGCGCGTGTACGCGCACGCGACGCACGCCTTCCTTCGCGCACCGATCCAGCAGCGCGAACAGGTGGGAGATGTGGCTGTGGACGTTGCCGTCGGAGAGGAGCCCGATGAAGTGGACGGTGCCGCCCGCCTTGCCGCGCGCCACCGCCGACTGCCAGGCGGCCCCCGCAAAGATGGCCCCCGACGCGATGGCCTCGTTGACCAGCTGCGCGCCTTGCGCGAACACGCGGCCGGCACCGAGGGCGTTGTGACCGACCTCGGAGTTGCCCATGTCCTCGTCCGAGGGGAGCCCGACGGCCTTGCCGTGGGCTTTGAGCTGCAGGCACAGCGGTTCGGCGAGCAGCTCGTCGAGAACCGGCGTATTGGCGAGGTAGACGCCGTCGGACGCGTCGCGCTTGCCCAGGCCCACCCCATCCATGATCACCAGCACGACGGGGCCGGCAAATGCGCTGTATCCGGGCAGGGGGGCAAGCTGCAGCTGTGTCACGGCGACCGGCTCCTTGGTGGACGCCCGGGCCATTCCGATCGTCCTGACACCTACAGTAGCACGCGGCGGCGGACGGCAGGCACCCTCACCGGCGTTCGGGCGGATCCACGTTCGATACGTCCACCGCAAGCTTCCACGCGCCGTCCACGCGCTTCCATACGTGCAGGTAGTAGCCTCTCACGATCATCGGCCCGCTGCCCGCGGTATACGAACCGTACGTGACGCCGAGGTCGCCCGCGGCTGAAGCTCGGGAGAAGACCGTCTCCACCTTGAACGGCCCGACTGGCCTGGGAGGCAGCGCGGCGGCCGCGGCAAGTCCCACCGCCGGCTCGCGGCCGTCCCGGTAGATGCGGACGTCGCTCGTGCCGGCCGTTCCGAGGGCGCTCGCCCAGCCCGCCGCACCCAGGCGGGTTGCGAAGTCCAGGTCGGCCGTGTCGAGTTCGGTCGCCATCCCGGCGGCGCTCCCGGGCCGGCCGGGCGCCTGCCCGCGGGTGGCCGCGCGCTTGAACGTCTGGCCGCGCAGCGTCAGGTTGTGCGGGGCATCGACGCCGCAGTCGGCGAGGACTTTCCAGCCGGTGTCTGCTCTCCAGGTCCACACCGAGAAGAACCAGCCCGTCCCGACCTTTTTCGCGGGACCGTTCCCCTCGGCGGGTTCGCTCGGAATCCAGGGGCCGGTCGTATAACCCAGGTCCCCCGAGGATGCCACGTCGCCAGTCACCGGGTCCCAATCCAGGACGCGCCGCGGCGCCCCGGTGACCGGCGGCTGTTTCCGCAGGGCGTCCTTCGTGTTCACGGGCCCCGGGGCGAACCACACCCCTTCGTCGGCGAAATTCGCCAGGAAGGCATCCCGCTGCGTCGTCGCGACGCTCATGCGCGCGAACGCGCGCTCGGCGGCCACCAGCGTGAAAAGCGCGTCCCCGGCCTGCTGTGCGCCAGGCCCGGCGACTGTCACCGCGGCCACGCACAGGACAACCGACACGGCCGCTGCTGCACATCGGTTCATGCCTCGCACCCCCGTCGAGAGTATGCCGCCCACGCCGAAACGTGACACCCGCGAACGGTGTCACATCCGCGCCTCCCGCGGCAAACCCGGCGTCATGACCCGTCCAGGGGAAGCCGCCGCGTGGCCGGCCCCGTGGCCCCGCCCGCTGAGGGATAATGGCTTCGTCCGCGTGACGGAGGTGTCCGTCCTTGCCCGGCCGACGAGCGTGAAAGCACCCGATACCGCCGCCGACGAGAGACTCCGCTCGCTGATGGTCGGCTACCAGGACGGCCGGCGCGAGGCGTTCGAGGAGCTGTACGTCCCGGTCAGCGATCCCGCGCACGTGCTGACGTCCCACACCGCGTCGGTCGTCGTCCTCGCGGCTGCCGGTGCGGCGCTCGCGTGGCTGGCCTCCCGACGCTGAGCGGCGGCGCTATTTCGAGCGAGCTTCGGTAAACCGCCCGAGCGCCGCGTGGTCGCGGTTCACCTCGACCTTGCGCAGTGCACCGGACAGCGGAATCCGCGCTTCGGCCTGCCGGTCCGTGATCTTCACGAGCCTGTCCAGCGGCGGCTGGCCCTCGCACTCCACGGTAACCGTCACCGGGATGTCGAAGATCTGGCCCGGCTGGTCGAAGCGCACCACCGCCTCCGGCCCGCGAGGGCCGGACTCGACGGTGGCGCTGAACGTGACCTCGGGCACGCCGTCACCGTAGATCCAGCGCTCGAAGAAACGGTCGAGGACCAGCCCCGACTCCTGCTCCATCGCGCGCCTGAGGTCGTCCGAACCGGCCTTCTGGAACCGCCACGTGGTGTAGAAGCGGCGAAGCCCGGCGAAGAATGCCTGGTCTCCAGCCAGGCGCCGGAGCATGTGCAGCACCGCCGCGCTCTTGTTGTAGACGACGGCGCGGAAGATCCGGCTGTCGCCGTTGATGTGCCCCACCCGGTAACCGAGGTAGATCGGCCCCTGCCCGTTCGCGTCCATCGACGTCTGCCGGAAGCGGCGGACCACGGAGTCGAACGTGCCGGTGCCGCGCGCCCGCCCGGCGAACAACGCCGCGAAATACTGCGAGAGGCCTTCGCTGAGCCACTGCTCGTGGTAGTTCTTCCAGCCGACCGCCTGGCCCCACCACTGGTGCGCGAGTTCGTGCGCGATGTAGAACTCGGGGAAGCCGTCGAAGAACGCGGGGTCATTGCGGTATGGAACAGTCGAGGTCCCCGGCACTGGTTGATTGAGCACCGCCATGTAGGCCGGGCTGTGCCCGCCGGGCAGCTTCCACTCCACTGCCGCGACCGTTGCGTCCGGGTAGGGCGTCTCGCCCATGATCGAGCCGTAGAACTCCAGGATCTCCGAGGCGGTGTCCGCCAGCGGCTTCGCCAGCCCCTTCAGTCTCGGGTTGGATTTGACCTGGAGCGTGAGCGAGCCGGCAGCTTCAGCCGACAGCTCCTTGGCCGGTGCCTCAGGCCGCGCCATCCGGAGCACGCGCGACACGCCCTGCACCAAGGGGGTGATCAGGCATGCGAAGTAGCGCGCCGGACGGGCGGCCACGAAAGTGAAGCTCCGCGTAGCCGCCGCAGGCCTCTGCCGGGCGCCGTCCTCGGCAGACGACGCCACGAGCGCCCCGCTGGCAACGCAGGAGTAGTTTTGAGGGATGCGCACGCGCAGCGTGGCGGTGGAATAGCTGAGGCCGGGTGCCTGGGCGTACCAATAGCTCTGGTTGCTGTAGAGGAAGCTCTCTTCCAGGCGGACGTCGTCGCGTTCCTCCTGCCCGGGCGCGAACTGGCCTATCGCCTCCTGGTCGACCGCTTGCGGCGCGGCGACGCCCGAGTAGCTGACGTCGAGCGTCATCTCGAGTCCCCGGCCCACCGGGGCCGGCAACGCGACCACGACGCTGTTCTGGCCGCGAACGCGGATGGCCAGCAGGCGTCCGTATTCGCGGGCGAAGATCGAGTTCACGGCGAGCGAATCGGCGAGGCGCAGTGTGAGGGTGTTCACCGACGCGGCCACGATCTGAAGACGCATGCGCGTGCGGCCGTCCAGCCAACGCCGCCCTGGGTCGAACGTCGTGTCAATCTCGTATGACAGTACCCTGTAGTCCGCATCGTCGTCGTCGCTGTAGAAGCGGCCGCGGCTGGCGAGGCGCGAGGCCGAGGAATAGCTGGCGATGTTGCGGTGCTTCGCGCGGTCGAAGAACGAGACGTCCTCCGCCTCGCGGCTCGACCGGGCGTACGTCAGGGTCCCGTGCTTTCGGGTGCGCACCTCGGCGAGGAAATCGCCGGCCATCGGCAACATCGACCAGGCCTCGGAACTGAGATCTTCGAGGTCGAGGCCGAACGAGCGCCCCGACTCGGCGCGGAAGACATCGACGGCCTGGAGGAACCGGCGAGTATCGAGGGGCCGCGGTTCCAGGCGGCCGGCGAGGTGGCGACCGCTCTCCCCAGGCGGCACGCGGAGGAAGACCGCGTCGATCGGCGTCGAGAGCGTTTCGCTGCCGGAGAAGAGCTTGACCTGGCCGCGCTCGGCGACCTGCGTCGGCGCGAAGCGCATCTTGCCGCTGCCCAGGACGACGAGCCCGGTTGGGGCTCCGCCGGCCTCCGCGACGAAGACGTCGGCCCGGGGAATGGTGATCTCGAAATCCTCGTCGGTGATCACGAGATCGCTGGCGGCGAATTGCTGCCGTTCGTCGAGTTGCAGCCGGTGAATCTCCGGGAGTGTTCCCAGGATTCGCTGTCCGGCAATCACCCACTCCCCATCGTCGGCGCCCGCGCCGCGCCGGCCGATCCGCTTGACGCTCAGCGCCCAGGTGGAGAGCCATCCTCGTCGGCCCGATTCCACGAACGCCTCGACGGTCAGCTCGAACCCCTCGCCGGGCAGCGTGCCCTGGAGCGGCGCCCGGTCCCGTTCGCGGATGACCACCCGGGTGGCTCCCTGGCGCACGACGCTCGCGGAGAACTCGACCGCGGCGGCGCGGTCGGCAAACGCGGACAAGAGTTGCAGGTACGACTCGGGCCTCCCCGCCTTCACCACCTGCTCGACGCGGGTCAGCAGCAGCGCGACCCCGTCACGCTGCGGCGGGGCCGCCCGGAGCGGCACCGGGAACAGCGCCAGGATGCCGACGAACGCACACACGAGAGTGCGGGCCATAGGTGCCTCGTCTGGCTGTTTGCCGGCGCGGCCGCGAAGGTGACACCCTGTCGCGGCGCCCCCACTTCGTCGATAATGCTGCCTGCGCGTGCCGCGGATGCCCGTCCGATGAGAACCAGGTCTGCCGTCGTCTTCGTGCTCGCCCGCGTCGCGTTCGTCGCGGCCGTCGCCTGCCTGGTTCTCTACCTCGCGTTCCTCCGGCCGATGCAGATGCGCTGGGGGGCGACCGACCTCGAGGTGGCGCGGCCGCTGCCGGGCGACCGGGTCGTCGGCAACGCCACCTTCGTTGCGACCCGTGCGCTGACGGTCGCGGCGCCGCCCGAACAGGTATGGCCGCTGATCGTGAAGATGGGCGCCGCCGAGCGCCGGTTCGTGAAAGGGTTCGAGGCGAACCGTTACATGCTCTGGCTCACCCGCTCTTCACCGCGCCTCACCTGGTGCTGGGCGCTGTCGCGCGTCGGCGCCGCCAGCACGCGCGTGGTCACGCGCGTACGCTTCCACCACGCGTGGCTGTCGCCGGCCGCCTTTCGCGTCCTCGCGGAAGACCTCGGCAACTTCTACACCGTTCGAGGGGCGCTGCTCGAGGTCAAGGCGCGCGCGGAAGAAAACGTCCCTGCCGGTTTAGACACCGTCCGTTGACGTCTGGTTCGTGGGCGTGTCCGCGGGCGGGGCCGTGGTGACGATCACCGACCGTTGGACTTCGATGGTGCAGTTGGTGAGCAAGGCGGCAAGCGCCCCGACAGCGGCAAGGATAGGCGCCGCGACCGTGCCGACGACGCCGACGGTCAGGGGGAACTCGGCGACCGAGCGGTCGCCCTGGCGGATGACGATGCGGCGGACGTTGCCCTCGTGAATGAGGCTCTTCACCTTCTCGAGCAACTCACCGCCTTCGACCTTGATCGACTCCCACCACGTGCGTTCCTCGGGCATGTCGTCCTCCCTTTCCGGTAGAGCGGGGCGGGGACACGAGGCCCTCGCCCGCCCACTGGAAGAGACGACGATTCGTCCCCGGAAGTTTCACGCGGCAGCGGACGCGAGCGGACTACTTCGCGGCCCGGGTGGCGCTCCACGCTGCACCGGTGCCCGTGGTCCCCTTCATCGACTCCCCGTCGACTTTCCCCTTGTAGGTGACCCCGGCCGCGGTGAACGTGATGTCCTCGCCCCGAACCCGGCCCTCGGACACCGGCACGCTGACCGTGCCCGTCTTGAGCGTGCCCGAGACCATCTGGAACTCCTGGGTCAGGGTCACTTCGCCCGTGGGCATGGTCCAGGTGCCCGCGACCTTCGCGGGAACGATCCAGAGCAGCGCCGTGCACCAGCTGGTGCAGTCCTCGCCGACGGTCGAGATCTCGTCGGCGGTCCACGCCTCCATGGTGAACGTGTTGGAGACGATCCGGGTGCCCGGCTTGAGGTCGAGGATCTTCGGACGGAGTTTCAGGTTGATGTCGGGCAGCAGGAACATCGTGATGACCGTGGCCTTCGACAGGTCCGTCTCGAACAGGTCGGCCTTGGCGAACTCTGCGCGGTCGGAGACGCCTTCTTTCGCCGCATTCTGCTTGGACAGCTCGACCATGTCGGGGTTGTACTCGATCCCGACGGCGTGGGCGCCCCGCTTGGCGGCCGTGATCACCGTTCGGCCGTCACCAGACCCCAGGTCCATGACGAAGTCCTGCGGCGTGACCTTCGCCATGTCGAGCATCTTGTCCACCAGGGCCTGCGGCGTCGGCACCCAGACGACGTCCTTGCCCCCCTGGCCGACCTGCGGCTGGAACGGCTTGGTCTGCTGGGCCTGCGCGGAGGCCGAGAGCGCGACGGCGAGCAGGCAGACGACGAGGAAGGTCAGCCGCACGCGATGCGAATGCTGCATGGAGGTTCTCCTCACGCGATGGTTGTCTCACCCCGAACCTGAAACGTCGGAATTATAGCGCGCGCCGGACCAGCCGGACCGTCGCGGCAATGACCGCCTCCGGCCGGTCGCGGTGCGGCGAGTGGCCGCAATGATCCAACTTCAAGAGCTCGACGTCCGGAGCCAGCCGCGCGATCCGGTCGATCTGCTCCATCGTGGCGTACTCGTCCTGCTCCCCCTGGACCGCGAGGACCGGGCAGGAGATGCGCGGCAGGAACTCTTCGATGTTCCAGGCGCGGTGCTGCGGGGAAAGCCACACCTCCGGCCAGCGCCGAAAGACCGTTTCCGGGTCGTCGTGGTGGCGCGCAAGACGCGTGGGAAAGTCCGTGGAATCGGTACTGCTCGATCGCCACCGCTATTCCGTCGAGCGACTCCGCTTCCACCATGACGTGGGGCGCGAGCGCGACGACGCCTGCGAAGGCACGATCGAGGCCGCCGGCGGCAATCAACGCGATCGACCCGCCATCGGAATGCCCGAAGAGGAAAGGCCGCTCGAGGTCGAGGACGTCCAGCAGTGCCGGCAGCCAGACGAGCGCTTCATCGTGCATGTACGTGGTGGCGTACGGCTGGGGACGCGGCGTCGATCGGCCGAAGCCGTGGCGCGAGTAGACGACCGCGTCGCACCCGGTGGCATCCGCGACGCGCTGGGGGAAGTCGCGCCAGAGGCTGACCGAACCGAGCGCCTCGTGCAGGAACACGATGGCCGGCGCACCAGGCCGCCGCTGAGACGGCACCAGGCGGACGACTTCGAGGCGGGCATCGCGAACAGGGACCAACGCCACAACCTAATGCTATATTGATAACTCGGTCTGGCGCCCGATCTTCGTCGGCCGCGTCCCTCCACAGGAGACCCTGACACATGTTGCTGCGCAGACGCCCGGTTCTCGCCGTCGTTGCCGCTGTCCTGCTCGCGCTCGCCTCGGCGCAACCGTCGCAGGCGCAATCGCCACTGCCCGTGCTCGCGCCGTCGAACGTCATCCTGCCGAACTACACCGCGCAGTCGCCGGGCCTGACGGCCGGGCTGGAAGGCGGGGCGGCAGCCGCCCGAGGAGACGATGCCCTGGCGACCTGGTACAACCCGGCGGGGCTGTCGCGGGTCAAGCAGAACTCCCTGTTCGCCAGCGGCGGCGCGATGCAGTGGGTGCACGTGACGCCGAACGCCTTCCCGACCAACGTCGGGTCCGTGGGAATGCTGCCGGTGCAGATCGGCTTCGTCTGGCGCGAGCCGTTCGATTACGTGGGCTGGTCGATGGCCGTCGCGTTCTCCACCGAGAACAACTGGGACCACTCGTTGAGCGCGGAACTCTCCGGGGGCACGGCCGCGCAGCCCGAACGGTACGCCTACTCCGCCGCCTCGACCTACATCAAGCGCACCGCGAGCATCGGCGCTGGCTACAGCCCGGACGAGAAGCTGCGGATCGGCGGGAGCGCGGATCTCGTGGTCACCCAGCTTCACGCCGCGCAGTCGATCAACGACCGGCTCATCACCCCGACGGGGGCGCCCTACGCGCTGGTCGCGTCGTACAACCGGACGCGCTTCATGCACCTCCGCCTGACGGTGGGCGCGCAGTACGACGTCGGTGAGCACCTGAAGATTGGCGGCACCGTCCGAACACCGGGGATCATGTTCGCCAACGACGGCACCGCGGGTTTCGACGCCACGCTGAACAGCGGCGGGGTGGCGAAGGACCTGTCGTACTACGACGAGCACCCCGAGATGACCCTGAAGCTCCCGTTCGAGTTCGTCGGAGGCGCGGCCTACGTCACCCCGCGGGGCGCCATCGAGGCCGACGTGAAGATCAGCCAGGGCAACGGCGTGTACGACTACTTCGTCCCGTCGAAGCCGTTGATCACGGTCACCGAGACGGGCGGCAAGGTCGCGACGGCGGAGGCGACCTTCCCGACGGTGACGATCGACTCGGGGAGCGTCGTGGACCTCATGATCGGCGGGCGGTACCTGGTGCGGGAGCGCGGCAAGCTGACCGTCCATGGCGGCTTCTCGACGGCCAACTCGCCGGTTGGGCCCGCCGACGGCGTGTTCAAGGAAGTGGACTTGAAGCGGATCTCGGGCGGACTGAGCGGCAGCACCGAGCACCTGACGTTCGCCGGCGGCTTCAGCTGGCAGAGCGGGACGTCGCCCCTCTACCCCGTCTTCACCTCCCAGGTGGGCCAGGCGGTGACGACGACGATTGACGTCAGCGGGTTCGCGTTCCTGTACTCGGTCGGAGTGCGCTGGTAAGGCGGAGCACCTCGGACGGATTCGGGCGCCGGCCGGACCGACGGCTGGCGTCCTGCATCCGACCGCGCCTCGTTCGCGCTCGCAGCCTATACTTTCGCTGACCAGGACGAGCAGAACCTATGAACGAGCAGATCGTCGCCGTGCGTTACCGGGATATCGGCTGCGACCAGACCGAGATGTACACCGCGGAGGAACTGCTCCACCGGAAGGGGGTCGAGTTCGTCATCTTCGGCATGCTCCGCGTCGACACCGCCGAGAAAGTGGTGATAGCACAGGAGTTGTGCGAGAACGGCAACTACCGGGGCGCGACGACGATCCTGCGGCCGCTGGTGCTGGAGGTCGTGCCGATTGGCCAGTGGCCGCAGAAGAGGAAGCGGCAGCGGCGCGCGAAGGCAGCCGCCGCGGCCGCGGTCGCCGCCGGGCTGGCGCCGTCCGCCAACACCGCCAGTACGCCCGCCGATGGCCTCCCGAAAAAGGTTTAAGACATGCCGGGGGGCGGGGACCGAACCCGCTGGACAACGTCACCGCGCCGCCCCCCGGCTGGCCGGCCGCGGGCCTGACGGCCGCACCCACATTCGCCTGCGCCGGTTGTCCGAACCGGTCGTCTTGTGAAGACCAGCCGACCGTGATTAGCGCCTTATCCGCTGGCGCCATGCGCGGACGATGTCCCTCATCCCCGCGTCGCCGCCATCAGCCAATGACGCTGTCTTCGTCGAGTCGCTGATCGTCCCGGCCACCACCATCTCCCCCGCTTCCACGCTGTCGCGCCAGGTGTGTCGAATCGTGCCGGAGAGCCGTCCCTGAGCCGGCGAACTGAGGGTCCAGACGGCGGTGACGGTCAGCGTGTCCTCGCGGTAGGTGGAGCTGAGCACGACGTCACCAGACCCGGTGACGGTCGCGGATGCCTGGCCGAACTCGAGTTCGCCCAGGTAGGTCTTGCCGCTGACTGCGTCTCCCGCCTGGGCAAGGCTCAGTCCATAGCGCATCACCCTGCCGGTCGAGAAACTGTCGCAGAACTCGAACTCGGCGAAAGCCCCGCTCTGGGTGCAACCGGTCACGGTGTAGCTGCCCGACCAGTTCCCCGCGTAGCTGGGGATGACGCGGATGTTCCTCGTGCCCTGCTGGCCACCCGACACGACGTAGATGTTGGCGGCGCCTGGGGAAACCGCAGTCACCATCCCGGCGTCGGTAACACTGGCCACAGCTGGGGTGTCACTCTTGAAGCCGGTGCTCACCGCCTGCGTCGTTCCGTTGCTCATCGTGGCGACCGCCGTGGCCTGCGCGGTGCCGCCAGCGACGAGCGGGCTGGACAACGTGACCGTGATCGATTGGGTGGCAGCGGTGGTGGTCTGCGAGGGCCCAGTAGGGGCGGAGCTGGAACTGCTGTCCCCGCCGCAAGCAGCGACGAGGGCGACGGTGGGAACGACCGCGAGTGTCCATGCGAGGGGGCGACGCATAAGACCTCCTGTACGTTGAGATTACGGGTGGGATGTCAGCATCGTTTCCTGAGGAGCACGGGGGTCATGGTTACAGCAACTCCCCGGACAGAATGACGCGGTCGGCTTGGACGTGCGGCGACTGGTGCAGGCGAGGTGAAATATAGGGTTCGCACCCAGACCTGTCAAGGCGGCGAGGCCGAGCGGAGGTTGGCGCCGGGGGCAGGCCTTACCGCCTCACTCCTCGTGAAGCGCGGACTCGGGGCGCGGCTCTGAACCGCGCCTTCTCCATGGCTGTCATCCTCTCGGTCGCGTCCTGAAGAATCAGGCGGGCGGCACTGTCCTTGAACTCCAGGAGGAACGGCTCCACGCCTTCGGGGTCGCGCTTCCAGGCTTCGCGCAGGAACCAGCCGAGCCCCTGGTGCACCACCCGCTCCTCGTCGAGCATCATGGGGCGAATGTAGACGAGCAGCCGTTTCGTGACCGCCCGCTGCGCCGGCGTGGGGGCCTGGGTCTTCTTCCAGGGACCGAGCAGGCCAATCGTCGCTACGACGGCCGCCCTCCGCTGGAATCGGAGGGGGGACGCGCGCCAGGGCGCGATCGCGGCAAGCGACAGCCGGCCGTCCTTCAGCATCGGCCCCAGGATCTCGCCGCAGATCACGTCGGCGTGCGCCCAGTTGGCCACGCCGGCGCTGAACCATCGTTCGAGCGCGAGGCCATGCTCGGCATCCAGGTCCGCGAGCCGCTCCTTGATGAACTGGACCGCGATGGCACCTTCCTCGTACCTTCCCGCTCGCGAACAGACGCTCCCCGGCCTCGATGAACCCCTCGATACCGATGGCGGCGTAGCGTTCGAGCCACTCGTCACGGCGCACGGTGAAGAACGGGTTGCCCTTGTCGAGCAGGCCCCAGGCGTCGTAACCCTCCTTGAAATACCGCTGGTAGGCAGTGGCCACCTTCGCGTCCGCGTGCGCCGCGCAGTACGTCTGAATCTCCTCGGCCAATCGCTGCGACTGCTTCACGGTGCCCTCCTGCGAGCTTCCCGCCCGGGCCCCGCGGACCCGCGCCGTCGGCGGGAGTTTACCAGACCGAGGGCACCTCCGCCTCCCTTGACACCCAAATCTCCTGCGCCTTGACAGCCCCGCCGGCCGGTCCGATACTCCGGCTACCAGTGCCAGGCCAGCCCTTGCCTCCCGACGAGCCGTCGCAACGAACCCGGGCCGCGAACCGGCGTCGCCGCTCGCACGCCACGCCCGCGAGCAAGTACTTCGCTCCTGGCGCGCGGGCAAACGGCAGACACGACGGGTGGGTCGGTCGAATCGTGACGGCGATCGGCCTCGGCTTCGCGGCGCTGATGGCAGGCGCCCTGGCCGTGACGGCGTTCGGCTGGAACGGCTACCTTCCCGTGCTCCTGGGGCTGGGCGTTGCGGTCGCAACGGCGGCCGGGCCGCTCCTCTTCCGCGTTCTGCACGCTGTCGTCGGCTCGAAAGCGTCCACCGTTGCGAGCGTGAGCGGTGACCTGCTCCTGGCCAGCATTGCTGCCGCGACGCTCGTGCTGGGCGCCTGGCTTGCGGGACGGGTGGAGGTCGCCTGCGTGCGCGATCCTCCGGGCGCCGACGCTCGGTGCACAATCCAGGAGTACCGGTGGCTGGGGCGCGTGCGCGCGGTCGATCGCACCGTGTCCCGGGTGCGGTCCGCCAACGTCACCGGGCATATGATGCAGGCCACGAAAACGACCGCGTTCGGGCGGGCGGTCAACGCGACGTACGCGCTGGAACTGGACACAGCGGCGGGACCGGCACTCGTGACCGGCGCCTCCTGGACAAGCGCCCAAGCGGCGGCCCTGGCCTTGGCCCCTGTGCTCGACCGGATGGAGCCTGGGCCCGCGGTCGGCGTGATTGTCGATTGGCTGGTACCAGTCTGCGCCGGCGCCGCCGGCGTCGTCTTCACCCTGCTGCCCGTGCGCAGGGCGATTCGACGGCTCCGCGGGAAAGCGCGGGCCAGACCGGCCAGCGGCGGCGCGGTGTCCTGAGCCCGCACGCCGTCGACGTGCCGGTGAGACGGTGGCCGCGCGTCCCAAGTGAAAGTCTCGACCCGAACGGGCCGGCCTGTCACAAGAGAGGGAGCGGAGCGGTCAGAATGGTCGGACGCGTTCGTCCTCACCTCGGCCGCCCACCAGCCGTGTACGCCTCGCGCAGCGCCTGGTTCTCGGTCACGACCGCGGCATCCGTCTCGAACCGGCCGCCGGCCAGCGGGCGACCGATCCGTTCGTAGAGCCAGCCGAAGCTCACCACGTCCTGGACCTCGGCGGCCGCCGCCACTTCCACCGCGTGCCGCAGCTCGTGGGCGAGGAACGCCGCCTGCTCCCGCCACCGGTGGCCAGCGTCCACGGTCAGCCGCAGCCAGCGCACGCCCGCGCGGCTGCCGTTCATGGTCAGGTGCGCACGCCCGTTCGACACCCCGTCGCGCACCTCGACGAGCACCACCACGTCGGACTGCTCGAGCGCCTCGAGCAGCCCCCGAACCGTGGGGCACGCGTGCGCGGCGTCAGCGATAAGCTTCGCCGCGTCATAGACGCCGGTCTTGACGCCGCGGACGCGGGTCCCGGCCAGAGCCAGCGCACTGTTGCCCGCGCCAAAGCGGCGCCAGCGCGAGTGCCTGCTCCGTCGGGACCTCGACGGCGGCCGCCAGGCCTTTCCCGCGAGCGCCACCACGACCGCCCTCTCCGATTCCGCCAAGCTGCCCGGGCCATTGCCGCCTCCCCGCTGGCCGGGCGTGATGCCCTGGCCACCGGGTCAACGGGAACGGGAGGGAAACATTATGCCTTGAAAGCTGTCCTCCGGCTCGACTTGGCGGGCCGGAGCCCGCCCCACCTCCTCTGGTCTCGACCTTCTCTGCCGGGCGGCAGAACTGCCCGTGTAGAATCACGGGAAACCAGTCCCGCGTTCACCTGGAGGGGCCCCCATGCCGTCCCTCCGGCGGCGGAGATCACGCAATTCCTCTGGCCTGGCGCCAGGGCGACGGGGGGCCTTCGAGCGGCTCCGCCCGCTCGTCTATTCCGAACTCCGGGTTCTCGCCCACGGCCGCATGCGGGCGGAGGCCCCTGGCGAGACCCTTCAAACTACCGCGCTGGTGAACGAGGCGTTCGTCCGCCTGGTGGACCAGCAGCAGTGCCGTGGCAGGACCGCGCGCACTTCTACGCCGTCTGCGCCCGCCTATGCGCCGCATCCTGATCGACGCGGACCGCGCGCGGTCCCAGAAGCGCGGCGGCAAGTCGACGCGTGGCCATCGACGAGGCGCGGTGCCCACCCGCTCGGAGGACCTGCTCGCCCTGGACGAGGCGCTTGACCGGCGTCGAAGGCCGAGCCGCGCAAGGGCAGGCGGTGGAGCTCCGTTACTTCGCAGGCCTGAGCGTCGAAGAGACCGCGGAAGCGCTGGGGGAGTCGGTCGAGACCGTGTTGCGCGACTGGATGGTGGCGAAGACCTGGCTGCTGCGCGACTCAGGCTTGGGGAAGGAACGAGGGGCAAGAAACTCAGGACGAGACAGTGATGTCGACGCGGCCGCTGTGCTTCGAGGCGCTCGCGAGCGAGTACGGCGAACGCACGGCCTTCCTCGACACCGCCTGCGGCGCGGACGCGGACCTGCGTCGCGATGTCGAGGCGCTGCTGGCCGGCCGTCCACGGATAGAGCCTTCTCGACACCCACCTTGGGGACGCCGCCCGCTGGCGGCCGGCCGCGCCTCGGGCCCTACGAGATCGTTGGGACGATCGGCGCCGGTGGGATGGGCGAGGTCTACAAGGCCCGCGACACGCGCCTGGACCGCACCGTGGCCATCAAGGTCCTGCCGGCCGCGCCGCGGCGACCCGCAGCGCGGACCGCTTCGAGCGCGAGGCCCGCGCCATCGCCGCGCTCAATCACCCGAACATCTGCACGCTGCTACGACGTCGGCGACAGGACGGCGCGACGTACCTCGTCATGGAGCATCTCGAAGGCGAGACGCTCGCGACGCGGCTGGAGAGGGGCGCGCTGCCGCTCGACCAGGCGCTGACGATCGCGACGGAGATTGCCGACGCGCTCGAGGCGGCCCACCGCCAGGGCGTCGTCCATCGGGACCTGAAGCCGGGCAACTCATGCTGACGAAGGCGGGCGCGAAGCTGCTCGACTTCGGCCTGGCGAAGTGAGGCCATGGCGCAGCCGGGAGCGTTCGGTGATGCCTCGGCGCGACGCAGGCCGGCGCTACGGCCCAGGGGCGATCTTCGGTACGTTCCCGTACATGGCGCCCGAGCAGCTCGAAGGGCAGGAGGCGGACGCGCGCACCGACCTCTTCGCGTTCGGCGCGTGCTCTACGAGATGCTGTCGGGACGCCGGCGTTCGAGGGGAAGCAGCGCCGCGAGCCTCATGTCTGCGATTCTCGAGCGACGAGCCGCCGCGGCTGGCCGCACTCGCGCCACAGTCGCCGCCCATTCTCGGACACCTCGTCCGGCGCTGCCTGGCAAAGGACCCTGACGACCGCTGGCAGAGCTCAGCCGACCTCGCGAGCAGTCGCGCTGGTTTCCACGGATCAGCGACCGGCATCGGCGTCGCGGCCGAACCCGACACCGGTCTCGGTCACCGAGCGCCGCGGAAGCTCGCGCTGTCTTGCGGCCGCCGCCCTCCTGGCCGGCCTGGGGTGGCCTAGGCCTGTGGCGCACGCATGGCGACGCGGCAGCGCCCTTGCCCGTCGAGCGGTTCAGCCTGTCGCTTGCTGGCTCTGGTCTGGCGCCACCGTCGATGGTCGCCATCTCCCCGGACGGAAGTTCGATTGTGTTTCGCGCCCCGGGGCGGCTGTGACGTGCGGGGCATCCACGAGTGGGCCATCACGCCGCTTCAGGGAACTGAGCAGGCCTTGTACCCCTGTTTCTCGCCCGACGGGGCCTCGATTGCATTCGTCAAGCTACGCCAAGGGCTGCAGCGGATCAGCCTCTCCGGTGGCCCACCAGTTCCCGTCCTCACCGTCCAGGATGGCGAGGATGGCGGTATCAGCTGGAATGCTGACGGGCGGATTGCGTTCTCCCGGGTCGCGGAGAACGCGGGTATCTGGCGGGTGCCGGCGAAGGAGGGTCCCCCCGAAGTGCTGGCGACGCCGAACGGCCGCGGCGGTTCGATACGGTACATGTGGCCGCAGGTATTGCCAGGCGGAGACGCCGTCCTCTTCACCATTCTCGAACGCGGCCACGCCGGCATCGCCGCGTTCTCGTTTCGGACCCGCACCTTGAAGACGCTCGTCCAGTCCGGCACTCACGCGCGCTACCTGGCGGCAACCGGACACCTGGTCTACCAATGGGACGGCCGACTCCTTGGCGTCCCCTTCGACTTGCCGCGCCTGGAGGTAGCGGGCGAGCCAATCCCGGTCGCTGAAGACGCCGTTGGCAACTCGAGTCCATTCGCGCAGGAATACGACGTGTCCCTCACCGGCACCCTGGCCTACCTGCCGCCCCAGGTGACGAGGCTGTCGTGGACCAACCGGAATGGCGTGGTCACCCCGATTCCAGCGACGGTGCCAGGAACTGTTGGCCACGTGGCACTGTCGCCAGCCGGGCAGGGCGGTACTCATGGCGTTAGAGGGGCCGCGGGCAACGACGTCACGAACCTCCAGGGCGATGTACCTTGAGGCCGCTGACCCCGGCGACGACGCTGGTTTGGCACGCTCACGCCGACGGCAGGCAGGTGCTGTTCACGTCCCCGGAAGCCGAGGCTGGATACAACGTCTTCCGACTCGCGCCGATGCAGGGGACAAACCAGTGCGCCAGACCACGAGCCCGAACTGGCAGATGGTGACCTCGGTCGGCGGTCCCTCCGGGGACGTCTTCCTCTTCAACAACCTCGGCGCGGACCGGAAGGACATCTGGCAGCAGCAACTTGGGAAGCCGGACACGGCGCGCCCGCTCGTGCACACGGCCGCCCACGAGATCAATGCGGTGTTCTCGCCCGACGGTCGCTGGGTCGCGTTCGAGTCGAACGCCGCCGACCGCCGTTCCGAAATCTACGTCCGGGGCTATCCCGACGGGCCGATGAGCCTCGTGTCCGCGAACGGCGGCTCGCAGCCGCAGTGGAATCCCCGCGGCGGCGGCGAACTGTTCTACCAGGATGCGACATCCGTCGTGGCAGTGCGGATTGTGAACGGCGCCCGGATCGGCCCCCCCAGCGCCTGTTCGAGGTCGGCCGTTCGCTGGGTGCTCGCATCTGGGATGTGGCCCCGGACGGCCAGCGATTCTTCGTTCGGCGATTACGCGTCCGCCGCAGATCAAGGCCGTGACGAACTCGATCGAGGGACGCAAGGCAAAGATGCCCGCTTAAGCGGTAGGCGCGAAACAGCCGTCTCGAGTTTGGCCACCTCGACAGGGTCAGGACGTCCGCCTTCGTCCGGCTGTGGGCGCTCGCGCTGATCGCCGCACCACGCGAACAGCCTTCGCCCGTTCGCGGAGTTCGATGGCGTAGCACGGCTCGCTCGGCTTGCCAGCCGTAGCTCGCCGAGGAGGGATGGCTTACCCGCAAGGGCGAGCGGCTCGCTGGCCTGCCAGCCGTAGCTCGCCGAGGAGGGATGGCTTACCCGCAGGCGAGCGAAGGCTGGTGCCGGGGGGCGGGGATTGAACCCGCACGACCATTGCTGGTCCGAGGATGTTGAGTTGGAAGCAACTGCCGGACGGGCGGGCACCAATGGGTACAAAGTGGCGCTCTTCCAACGATCACCGCGGATTCCCGTCTAGCATGTACCCGTATGAACCGCTCGATGCACGCCCGTTTGTGTCAGTCGTGTGTCAGACAAGTCCGACCCCGAACACCGCGATGGGCGCTCGCGCCTAACCTGATCGAGCGATGCGATCACCGCTCGACGCGTCTCGGCGTCCGGCGATCTGAGCGTGAAAGCCGTCTCAGAAATCATCGCCAGAGCATTCCCTTCTTCAGCCAGAGAGGCGGAGAAACGCTTCTCGCACGTGTTCGCCCTCGGTGTTCCGAGAACGATGTGTTTGTTGAGACGCCTCCCTCCGCGTTGACACGCCTGGTGCTACAATCCGACTATCACGGGTCTCCGTCCACGCTAACCACGCTAACCCGGAGGGTCCTATGCCCCTCTCTTCGGGAACGCGCCTCGGCCCGTACGAGGTCCTCTCCGCCATTGGGGCTGGTGGCATGGGTGAGGTCTACAAGGCGCGGGACACGCGCCTTGACCGAACCGTCGCCATCAAGGTCCTCTCGCCGAATCTGCTGCCTCCGACCCCGAGCGTCGCCGGCGCTTCGAGCAGCGAAGCCCAGCGCCGTCTCCGCGCCTCAACCATCCCCACATCTGCGCCCTCCACGACATCGGCCGCGAGGCTGACACGCGACTTCCTGGTGATGGAGTATCTCGAGGGCCACGCGCTGGCGGACCGGCTGGCGCAAGGGGCCGCTGCGGCTCGGACCAGGCGCTGCAGCGTCGGCGTTGACGTTCGCGGACGCGCTGGCCGCTGCGCACAGGCAGGGGATCATCCATCGGGACCTCAAACCTGGCAACGTCATGCTGACGAAGGCGGGCGCCAAACTGCTGGACTTCGGCCTCGCGCGCCTGACCGACACCGCCTCGGACGCCAGCGGCGCGAGCGTGCACAATCAGCACCGTCGGACGAGTGTCGTGAGGACGGTGCCCTACATGGCGCCGGAGCAGGTCGAGGGGCGGCCGACCGACGCCCGCACGGACATCTGGGCGTTCGGCACGGTCCTCTACGAGATGCTGACCGGGCGGCGCGCGTTCAAGGGCGCAGCCAGGCGAGCCTATGGCAGCGATTCTCGAGCACGAGCCAGAGCCCATCGCCGCCGGCAGCCGCTCGCGCCGCCCGTCGCTGGAGCGAATGGTGCGGCGATGTCTCGCCAAGAACCCCGACGACCGCTGGGACTCGGCGCACGACGTAGCCGACGAGCGCGTGGATCTCGGGATACGGTGCGGCGTCGCGGCGACTGCGGCGTTGCGACGCCGACGGGGCCGCGCCGGTCGCTGATGGCGGCTGGGCGCCCTCGGCCTGTTCGTGGCGGGCCTGCCGGGGTGATGTGGTTGCTGCGTCCTCTGCCGCCGGAGGCCCGGGCGGCTCGCCAGCACCTGAACTGGGTTGTGAGTCCCGCAGAGGAGTTGAACGGCGGCGGGGTCATGTTCATCCCCTGACGCCAGCGGGGTCGAGCACGGCGTTCACCTGGACGCCGGACGGGCAGGGTCTCGTGTTCGTGGGGCGTGACGAGCCGGCGTCCAGCAACTCTACGCGCGGGAGTTCGATGCAGCCGAGGTGCGCCCGCGATCCCGGGCACCGACAGCGCCATGGTCGCCTGCCGTCTCGGCCGACGGCCAGTCTCGTGGCCTTCTGGTCGGACGGCGCGATTCAGAGGGTGCGCGCTCGACGGTGCCGGACCGATCGAACTGGCGGCGAGGGCCAAGCATGCCGCCGGCGCGCCTGGCGTGGGACAGCCTCGGCCGACTGCTGTTCGACGCCGACGACGGCCGCCATCTGGAAGGTCTCGGTCGGCGGAGTGCTGGCGCCCGTGACGACGCTGCGCGAGGACCGAGGCGTGACCAGTTACTGCCCTGGCCTCTGCCCGGTGGCCAGCGCACTCCTCTTCACGCTGGAAAGGAAGGGATTGTGGGGATGGCGCAACGCTGAAGTGGTCGTCGAGACGCTCGCGACGGGCGCGCGCAAGCCACTCGCTGAAGGACGCTGCCGATGCGCGCTACGTCGCCCACCGGCCACCTGCTGTTCCTGCGCCGGGGCACGCTGTTCGCCGTGCCGTTCGACGTCGAGCGCGCTCGAGATTCGCGGCCACGCCGGAGGCCGGTGCTCCCGACGGTGGCGCAGGCGCTGACCGGGGGCCACGCGGCGGACGAGACCGGTGCAGGCCAGTTCGCTTTCGCGGCGACCGGCATGCTCGCGTGGGTGCGCGCCGAGGTCGTGCAATATCCCGCCGGGCCCCTGGTGACTGTGGACCGCAAAGGGAATGTTGCTGCTCTTCCGGAGTCCGCCAAACCCTATAGTGGGCCTGTACGTGTCTCTCCTGACGGTCGTCAGTTGGCCGCGTTGGTGCAGACCCTGACGGAGATGGGCCTCTGGATTTACGACATGGATTCAACGACGCTGACGCCGCTCAATCAGGACAGCGTTATCGGTCGGGGCATCTGGTGGCCTCCGGACGGACGCCGACTCGTCTTTGGACAGTTCAAGGGCGGCCAGTGGACGCTCTCCGTGCAGCCCGCGGATGGCAGTGCGCCAGCGCGATTGCTGCTGCCTGGCCAGGCGCGCCCTGTGGCCCCTGTGTCCTTTACGCCAGATGGGCGCCAACTCCTTGGCGTGCGGGATGGAGACATTGTGGTGGTGACCATCGAGAATGGGCAGGCCCGCGTGGAGCCGGGCCCGGCGACGCCCGAGATTGAGGGCGCGCCCGAGGTGTCACCTGATGGGCACTGGCTTGCGTTCACGTCGAACAAGTCCGGCCGTGACGAAGTCTACGTGCGGCCGTACCCCGGACCGGGAGCTGTCGAACAGGTATCTGTTGATGGGGGCGTCAGCCCGGCGTTTAAACCGGCCGGAGGCGAACTATGCTTCTTGAGTCCGAACGGCCCCGTCTTCATCGAACGATGATGGTCGGGATGTCGGCCCCGGCCGGCGCCCTGGTCACCCCAGGCCGCTCTTCGACTTCGACTGCCGCGACCTCGGGTTCTACTGTGACCCGGCACGGTGTTACGATGTCGCACTCGACGGCCAGCGATTCTATGTCACGCGCACGCCGACACTGGTTCAACCGCCGAAGGTCACGCACCTCGACGTCATTCAGAACTGGTTCGAGGAGTTGAAGGCGAAGGTGCCCAAGACGCGGTAGGCGCGGCGGGAGGGTGAAATGGGCAAGAGTGTTCTTACGGTTGTCGTATTGTCGGCGCTGCTACCGGTCGTGGATCCGCCGGCTCAATCGAGCGGGACGGTTCGGGTGGACGGTGTCGAATTGCGCTACGTCCGCGTGGGCCAAGGCCCCTCGCTCCTCGTGATCGGATTGTCCGTGTCCTACCCGAGGGCGTTCTCGCGTGCCCTCGCTGACCGCTTCGACGTTACCTATGCGGACTCCCGGCATTTTGTACCGGCCTATCACCCGAGCGAGCGCCAACTCGCCGACTTGACCCTCGACACCTTTGCGGAGGATGTGGAGGCCATTCGGGCCCACCTTGGTCTCTCGCGGGTTGTGGTGGTAGGACACTCGGTCCACGCTCAGATCGCGCTGCGATACGCCCAGCGCCATCCAGACCGAGTGACCCAAGTGGTTTTGATCTGCGGGGTGCCTGTATCGGCGCCGGAATTCGAGCAGGCGGCCGCCGAGTTCTGGGAGCGCGACGCCTCCCCCGAGCGGAAGGCGTTGTGGGCTCGGGGTCGTGAGGGCCTGCAGCAGCGGTTGGCGGGCACGGTCCCCACGCGGACGTGGGCCTTGCGACAGCGGGCCAACGGTCCAAGAGTCTGGGCAGACCCCAGCTTCGATGCGGCCGCCCTTCTGGAGGGCCTGGAGACCGGTCCCGCTCTCGACCGCCTCTTCGCGCTCGTTCCGCCTCGGGTAGAAGTCAGGGCCGCGCTGCAGGGCCTGAGAGCAGAGGTTCTTCTCGCACTCGGGAGGTACGACTACGCGATCCCCTACGCTGTCTGGGAGGAGCTCGTCGGGGGATTGGGCAACGTGAAGGTCCGCCTGTTCGACAAGAGTGGGCACTACCCTCACGTCGAGCAGCCCGAGGCCTTCGATGCGTGGCTCTTTGAGAATGTCGCGAGGGGCCGGTAGTTCCCTGCACGCGGTGCTTCGCTGCCGGCATTGCCCCTGCCCGCCGTTCGCCCTCGGCCGCTGGTCCGCACCCCGAGGAACGGGGTCGCACCGCGTCCCGGCGTCTCTGCAAACAACTCCTTTGCGAGACGCGATCAGCTGCACCGCCGCACACGATTCTCAATGCGAATCCAGGCGAAAGCGAATGGCTCGACGCCAAGGTATTCCGAGACAGTCAGGCGCCGTCCCGGACTCGCTGGCCTGCCTAGCCGTCCCGCCTTCGCCTGTGCCACGGCGGGTCCGCCGGAGCCTTGGCGGAGGCGGAAGCTCGCCGAGGAGGGACGGCTCGCCCGCAGGCGAGCGGCGCGCTGGCCTGCCAGCCGTAGCTCGCCGAGGAAGGTTGGCTCACCCGCAGGCGAGCGGCTCGCTGGCCTGCCTAGCCGTAGCTCGCCGAGGAGGGTTGGCTCGCCCGCAGGCGAGCGAAGGCTGGTGCCGGGGGCGGGGATCGAACCCGCACGACCCTTGCGAGTCCCAGGATTTTAAGTCCTGTGCGTCTGCCAGTTTCGCCACCCCGGCGTGGTGCGTCGCTGAATGATAGCACCGCCTCCCGACGACCCCTCCCGACGACCGCCGGCGATGCCCTGACCGTGCTATCCTCGCGCCGACAGGGGGATCATGGGTGAGTTCGCCCGGACGGCGGCGGTTTTCCGCCGATGGTGGCCTGTCGTCCTTGCCGGCCTGCTCCTGGCGGCCGTCGCAGGGTTCGTCGCGCTTCTCTGGATCATCCAGGCCGGCGCGCACGGTTACGCCCAGGTCGCGCAGAAGCACTATCCCGGCAGCGAGTTCGAGGCGCTCGTGCGAGCAGTCGAAGATGAGCACGCCGCGCTGCGCGACCGCAACCACGCGGTGTGGGCCCTCGGGCAGTTTCGGGACGCGAGAGCGCTGCCGACCCTCCGCCGCTATTACACCGGTGCGAAGTGCCAGCACGACAAGTTCCTTTGTCAGTCGGAACTCGAGAAGGCCATCGACCTGTGCAGCGGGCGGACGACGGCGCCGAGGTGGTTCCGGGAGGTCACGGGGTGGGCGGTCCCGAAGTGGCGGTCTGGGGCGTGAGAGCCTGGCCTACGACCGCGCGCCGCCGAGCACGCGAGCCGGCAGCAGCACCACCGCCCGCAGCAGTTCGAAGACGCCGTCCACCGCGATCCCCAGCAGCCGGAACGGCAGCAGCACCAGCCAGACGAACGGATAGAGCACCAGCGCGAGCAGCGCCAGCGGCCAGCAGCAGAACAGCAGGAACAGCCACAGCAGGAACTTGATCATCGGGCCCTCCACGGTCGCTTCTCCTGATTCGACGAAGCAGCCGGGTCCAATGTTCAGTCCGCGGGCCCTCGCCCCCCCAACTGCTCCTGCAACTCGGCCGGCGTCGTCACCGGACGCTCGCACGCGAAGCTGCGGCAGACGTACGCCGCCGGCCGGCCGTCCCGCATCTCGTGGCCCGCCACCCACGAGAGCAGCGCCGCCACCCGCCCGGCGCGCTCCCCGCCAGGCGCGACGCGCACCGTCACCGTGAAGGGCTGGTAGGACCGATCCGCCGCGTGGATCAACGCGCGCGTGGCTGCGTCATCATCGGGCCCAACCACCACGACCTCGGTCATGCCCGCGTGCCACGCCGAGAGCGCGCACAGCATCATCGGGACCGCGCGCGGCACCTGCGTGATGCGCGGCGCGAACAGCCGCAGCGTCCGCTCGATCGTCGCGCTCGCCGACTCCGCAGCCGTGCCGAAGTGAGACATCGTCAGCAGGTTGAGCACGGCCACCGAGCTCGCGGTCGGTTCGGCGCCGTCGTAATCGTCCTTCAGCCGCAACAGCAGGCTCGGGTCGGCTCCCGAGGTGCTGAACCAGCCGCCCGCCTGCGAGTCGATGAACAACTGGTCCTGCCGCCGCTGCAGTTGGACCGCCCACTCGAGCCATGCCGGGTCGCCGTCCGCCTGGAACAGCTCGAGCAGCCCGAACACCAGGCAGGCATAGTCCTCGGCGTAGGCGTCAATTGCCGCCTCGCCGTCGCGATACCGCCGCAGCAGGCGGCCCGACGCCGCGTCCCACATCCGTTCCCGGATGAACGCCGCCGCACGCCGGCCAGACTCCAGGAAGGATTGACCGTCTGCCTCTTCGTCGAACGCCTCGGACACCCGGCTGGCCCGCGCGAACGCCGCGATCATCAGCCCGTTCCACGCGGCCAGCACCTTGTCGTCGAGGTGCGGTCGCGGCCGGGCCGACCGGATGCGGAACAACAGGTCGCGTGACCGCGTCAGCGCCGTCTCGACGTCCTCGCGCGACACCCCCAGTTCCCGGGCCACCTCGTCCACCGTCCGCGCTTGGTAAAGGATGTTCCGTCCCGTGAACTCGCCGTGCGGGTCCTGCAGCGCGTTGCCGTCGGGATGCACGCCGAACCGCTCGGCGAACGCCTGCGCGTCGGGTCCGAGCAGATCGGAAATCTCCTTCGCGGTCCACAGGTAGAAGGCGCCCTCGGACTTGCGGCGGTCCGACAGATGCGACGCCTGTCCTTCCGACTGGGTCGGACGAGTGGCCGGCCGCGTCGGGGGGCAGACTGTCGGCGTCCTCCGCCGAGAAGAACCCGCCACCCGCGTCGGTCAGGTCACGCTGCACGTAGCGGAGCGTGTCAGCCGCGACGTCCAGGTAGAACCGGTCGCCGCTCGCCTGCGCACCCTCGACGTAGGCCAGGACCAGCTGCGCCTGGTCGTAGAGCATCTTCTCGAAGTGCGGCACGCGCCACCGGCCGTCGACCGAGTAGCGGTGAAACCCGCCGCCCACGTGGTCGCGAATGCCCCCGGCCGCCATCGCCCGGAGAGAGTGCAGGGCGGCGTCGAGGGGCGCCGGCTCGCCGGTTCGCCGGTGTTCGCGGAACAGGAAGAGGAGTTCCGACGGCCGCGGGAACTTCGGCGCGCCGCCGAACCCGCCGTCCCTCCGGTCGTAGCTGCCGAGGAGGTCGCGCACCGCGCCGTCGAGCGCAATCGCGCCTGGCAGGCCGGAGGCCTGCCCCACCTGGCCAGAGGCCTGAGCCACCGGCAGGCTGCCCGACGGGCCGGCAGCGCCGGCCAGGTGTTCGGTCACGCCCGCGGCCGACGCCTCGACCCGTCCCCGCTCGTCCCGCCACAGCCGCGCAAGTTCGTGCAGCAGGTCGACGAAACCGGGCCTGCCCCACGCCGATGACGGCGGGAAGTAGGTGCCGCCGTAGAACGGCCGGCGGTCGGGCATCAGCCAGACGCTCATCGGCCAGCCGCCCGATCCCGTCGTCGCCTGGACGAACGCCATGTAGATCCGGTCCACGTCCGGGCGTTCTTCGCGGTCCACCTTGATCGAAACGAAATGCTGGTTCAGCACGGACGCCACGCGAGGGTCTTCGAACGACTCGTGCGCCATGACGTGACACCAGTGGCACGTGCTGTAGCCGACCGACAGGAAGATCGGCTTGTCGTCGCGGCGGGCCGCGTCGAACGCCTCGTCGCCCCAGGGATACCAGTCCACCGGGTTCGAGGCGTGCTGCAGGAGGTACGGGCTCTTTTCGGATGCGAGACGGTTCACGGGGGGCTCCAGGGGGGAATCGAGATCAATGCAGAATGCAGAATGAAGAATGTCGAGTGACGCAGGCCTTCATACGATTCCTCATTCTTCATTCTCCATTCTCCATTCTCCATTCTCCATTCCGCTGCCCCTCGTCACCGCCCGGCCGGTGTCGCCGGCGCGTCGTCCGATCGGCCGCGGCGCAGGCGCGCGTACGCCGCGGTGAACTCCACGCCGTACATGAGGACGACCGCGGAGGTGTAGACCCAGATGAGGAAGACGATCACGGCGGCGACCGAGCCGTGCACCAGGCTGAAGCGGCTCATGTCCCGGACGTAGTACGAGAACCCCTCGAGCGCGAGGTGCCAGAGCAGGCCGGTCAGGATCGCCCCCGGCCACACGTCGCGGAACCGGACCTGGGCGTTCGGCACGAAGTAGAAGATCAGGCCGACCACGACGGTGAGCATGAGCGTGGCTGCGTAGCGCACGAGGAAGCTGCCGAGCACCTGCAGCCCCGGGAACCGCTCGATCATCACCGCGAACCAGGTGGCGTGGACGATCTGGAACGCGCTGATGAGCACCAGAGCCGCCAGCAGCAGCACGCCGGCCGCCAGCATCATGAAGAACGAGAACAGCTTGTGACGAAGGTAGCTGCGCTGCTTCTCGACGCCCCACGCGTGGTTGACCGCCGAACTCACCGCGCTGAAGACGCCGAGGGCCGCCCACACGAGCGCCACGGCGCCGCCGATCCCGACGCGGAACCGCATCAACTGCAGCGCGTCGAGCTGCCCGGACAGGAAATCGAACTGAGTGGGGAAGTACTTGAGCAGGAACGACACCACCGCCGCCCGCCGGCTGACGTCCGAGGTGATGCTGGCCAGGATCGAGAACAGCAGGAGGAAGAACGGGAAGAGGGAGAGCAGGCCGTAGTACGCCACAGACGCGGCGTAGGTCAGGTCGTCGCTGTTGTAGAACTCGAGCGACCCGCGGTAGAACGCCCGGCCGACCAGGTCCAGCCACGCGACCACGCGCACTCGGAGGACGTGCAGGCGCCCGTGCGGGCGGAGGCCGGTCTGGCCCTTCGGCGGCACGCGCCTATTGTCTCACGGTCCGTGACCCGATGCGGTCCACGCCTCACGCGTCTCTGCGGCAATCGCCTGGGGCAACGCCGTCGTCAGCCCCGACCGGAGCAGCCGGCCGACCGCGTGTCTCCACCGGGGATTCCGCAATACCGCGAACACGACGGCGCCCGCGGCCACAGCCAGGAGCAGGTTCGCCGACGTACGCGCCGATTCTGGGGTCATCAGTGTTATCCGGCGCGGGCAGCCGGCTGGCGCGTGACATGCGCACGCCGCCGGCACCTGGCTGCCCGCTACCGCTCCTGGCCCGAGGCCACGCAGGCTAGCTGCGATTCGGTCCGGACGAATACTGGCCGCCCGTGGGTCCGCCTGTCGAACCGGTCGAACCCGACCCCGTGGTCCCGCTCCCGGTCGCACCGCTTCCCGGGTGCGACGGTTCGTTGCCGTAGCGGCGTGCTTCCTCCGTCCCGCGATTCACGGCTTCCTTCGCGCGGCCAAGCACCTCGCGACCCGCTTCGCGCCCTCGGTCCGCCATCTCGCTGGCGACGCCCGCCACCTTCTGGTACCGCTCGGAGGCCGTCCGGCCCATCGAAGAGGCCTGCTCCGAGATCTGCCCGCGAAGCTCGCTGCCGCTCTTCGGGGCGAACAGCATCCCCAGCCCGGCGCCGAGCACCGTTCCGGTCAACAGGCCCATCATGAAGCCGGAGCCGCCGCCACCCTCGTAGTCGTATTCGTTAGCCATGCCGTGTTCTCCTCCTGCCTGGATCGCGGGCCCAGATGCCCGCCGGGATACTCTTCATCGGACACGCGCGCCTTGCGCCCGTCCACATCACGCTCCGACGTGCGGCCGACGGTCGGTCCGGAGGAACGTTTCGATGGCGACCCGTACGCCATGCACGAACCCCAGGACCGTGTTCGCACGTGCGCGCACGTTCGTCCGCACGCGGTCTGCCGTTTCGTCCACCCGGTCGATCGTTCCCCGGATCGCCTGGTCCACGCGGTCCGTTTCCTCGTGCACCTTGGCGGTCACGTCCTTCACGTCGTCGAGGATGGAATTCACGCGGGCCATCGCCGGCGCCACCTGCCGCTCCTCGAGGCCCTGAACCAGCGCGTAAGCACGCGCGTACAGCCGATAGCCGAAGAACGCGGCCCCGATGATCCCGAGCAGTTCGACCACGCTCACCGCCGCGAGAATTCCAAGAAACAGGTTCGTGGTTCCCAAGTCCATCATTGCCACCCCGGCATTTTCTAGAACGGCGACGTCTGGCGATGCCTTCCCCAGTCCTGCCGGCCTTCTCCTGCCAGCTGGCTCAGCGACCGCCACCCCTCGCTTGCCACCGATTGCACCTTGGCCACCGTGCCCCGCAGGCGCTCCACCTCGTGCATCGCGTCGTCCAGCCTTGGCTCGATCTGGCTTCGCATCCGCCGTCCGCCCGCCGTGAAGTACAGGTAGCCGGTGGTCGCGCCGACCACCGCTCCCAACAGCGCGGACAGAAACACCCGGTTTCCCTCGGTCACGATGCTTCCTCCGTTCGGCCGACGCGCGTTCCGCGGCCGTTCGCTCATGACTGGTCCATCAACTCCCGTGCCACCCGTAGCCCCCCTCGAGCCCCTCTTGGGGTCGTGTCTTGAATCATCAGGAAACTCAAGGGCTGACCCCGCTGCCCGGTGCCAGCCCTTGAAGAAACTGATATTTCGAGACACGGCCCAAGGGGACGGCCCCAAGGGCTGTGGTTGCGCATGTTGCGTGCCGACGGGGTCATGTGTGTCGGCATCCGCCACGATCGCAGCAAGACGCTGCTACTTGTCGCCAAGCGAGCGCCCGTCCACGAACATCGTGATGGCCACGCCATCCCATCGGTTGCCGTTGGGACTCTTGGCCGGGATACCGAGCGCGATGCTTCCCGTCATGCTGCGGTCCAGTTGGAAACGGTCGACCAGGTAGGACCGGACGAGCGTGGCCCGCTCATGCGAGTGGAGGTAGCGGTCGGACTCGATCGCTGCCTCCGCGTAGCCCTCGACGACGAGCGGGCCGCTGTTCCGGTACTTGAGGAACCCGCCCATCGCCGAGTCAATCCGCTGCCGCCCATCCTCGGACAACACGAGCGCGCCGTCCGCGGTCGTGAAGAGCACGTCGGCGCCAAGCCAGAATCCTGAGCGCCCTCCGGCCGTTCTTCTCGAGCGCGCCGCGCCGGTACTCGACCGGCGAAATGTCGGAGAGGCTGAAGAACCCTCGGTCGTTGAAATAGCCGCGGAAGAGGAAGTTGCGCTTCAGCGCCTCGGTATCGGCAGCCAGGTTGTCCATCGTCTCGCGGGTCTTGTCGAGCGTATCCCGCAGTTTCACGGAGAGCCCGTCCACCGCGCCGCCCTTGGCCGTCGCATCCGTCATCACCTGCTGCGCCTGCTCCACCATCCGCCGCATCCCCTCGACCGCCCTCTGGGCTTCCCCCGCCGTCGCGATGACATGCTGCGCGAGCGTATCGTCGGTGAAAAGCCTGCCAACCGTGCCGCGGCCTTCCCGCACGCCGCCGGTGATCACCGACAGGTCGTTCACGACCTTCTCACCGGACCTGGTAATCGTCTTCACTGCCACCGACACGTCCTTGATCAACGCGTCCGCGTCGCCGGCCGCCTGGTCGACGGTGCCGATCGTCCGCTCGAGGTCGCCCTTGAGGTCGCCGATGGTCCCGTTCACGAGGCGGATGGTGTCGCTCATCTGCTGCATCAGGTCGGAGATCTCGAACGGCTCCTGGCCGACGATCGTTCCTCCGTCGGAGAGCATCGCGGCGCTCGAAGTGCCCGTCCCGATCTCGAGGAATTGCGAACCGACCAGTCCCTCCGTGCGGATGACGGCGACGGAATCCTTCCGCACGAGGCCGTGCAGGTTCTCGGTGACCTCCATGTGAACGCGAAACCGGCCGGACGGCGTCGCGGGCACGCCGACGCCCTTGACCTCGCCGCCGGACATCCCCGACACCCTCACCTGGGAGCCGACCTGGACGCCGCCCAGGGACTTGAATTCCGCGTAGACGGTGAAGGTGTCGCTGAAGAGCATCCGGCGGCTGCCCACCATGAACAGCGCCACCACGAACAGGAGCCCCGTGATGATCACGAACGCCCCGATGCCTGCCGCTCGCTTGACCTGCACGGTGCTACCCCCCGCTCCCGCCGCGCATGAACTCGCGCACCAGTTCGACAGAGCTCCGGTCCAGTTCGCCGGGCGTGCCCCTCGCCACCAGCCGCCCCTGATCCAGGACCGCCAGCTCGTCGCCGATCGTGCGGGCGCTCGGAATGTTGTGGGTGACGACGACCAGGGTCACCTTGTGATGCAGCTTCTGCTCGAGCAGCAGGCGGTCGATCTCGCCGGCGGTGATCGGGTCGAGGCCCGCGCTCGGCTCGTCCACCAGCAGGATCGCGGGGTCGAGCGCCATGGCGCGCGCCAGGCCCGCCCGCTTGCGCATGCCGCCCGACAGCGTCCGCCGGCATCTTGTCGTACTGGTCCGCCCAGCCCGACGTCGGCCAGCGCCTCTGTCGCGCTTGCGGCGGATCTCCGCGTCCTTCAGTCCTGGTGTGCCGCCGCAGCGGGAACGCCACGTTCTCGCCGACCGAGATCGAGTCGAAGAGCGCCGCGTCCTGGAAGAGGAAGCCGATGCGCTTGCGCAGCTGGTTCAGCTCGGCGCGCCCGAGGGCGGGCACGTCGTGCCCCTCCACGAGCACGCGGCCGCGGTCGGGTTTCACCAGCCCGATGATGTGCTTCAGCGTCACGCTCTTGCCGGTGCCGCTGCGCCCGAGCAGGCAGAACGCCCGCCCGCGAGGGATCTCGAACGACACGTCGTCGAGCACGGTGCGGCTTCCGAACGACTTGGACACGTGCTCGAGCGCGACGACGATGTCGGAGGCCGGCATCACCCCTCCACCGCGGGAAGATGAAGAAGATGAGCCGGACCAGGATGACGTTCGACAGGATGATCAGGATCGACGAGAGGACGACGGCGCGCGTGGAAGCGCGGCCGACGCCCTCGGTGCCGCTGCTGGTGGTGAACCCGAGGTAGGACGAGACCGCGCCGATGATGAAGCCGAAGACGACGGTCTTCAGGGTCGCCGGGCACGAAGTCGGCGAAGCCGATGTACTAGAAGGCGTGACGCAAGTACAGGCGAAGCGACATGCCGCTCACGGCCGTCTCCGCGACGTATCCGCCGAGGATGCCCGCGAAGTCCATCAACGTGGTCAGGAGCGGCAGGGCGAGCATGCACGCGAAGACGCGCGTGACGGCGAGGTACTTGAAGGAGTCGACGGCCGACGCTTCGAGCGCGTCGATCTGCTCGGTCACGTTCATGGCGCCGACCTCGGCGCCGATGCCCGCGCCCACCCGGCCGGACAGCAGCAGGCCGGTGATCAGCGGGCCGGTCTCGCGCACGAGCGCGATGCCCAGCCCGGCCGGAATCAGCGACTCCGCGCCGAAGCGCTCGAGCGAGGCCCGGGTGTGCATCGACAGCACGACGCCGACGGCGAAACCGGAGGTCGCGATGAGCGGGACCGAGCGCCAGCCGATCTCGTAGACCTGGCGGCCGATCTCGGCGAATCTCGAATGGCGGGCGGAAGGCCTCGCGAAGCGAACGCGCCGCGAAGAGGGACACCTCACCGACCGACGCCAGCGCGGCGACCGTTGCGCGGCCGAGTTGCGAGAACATCGGTCAGCTGGAGTGCAGGATTGGGGCCAACCCCGAAGAGCCGCCAGTCGAAAGTCGCCCGTGGCTGGTCAGCGGTCGCGAGGCGGGGCGGGGCCGCCGACCGCTCGCCCACCGACCGCCACGTGCTTCAGCTTACTCGACCGCCGCTGCCTGCTGACGAGCTGCGCGGCCCATGTCCCGGATCTCGTGCTTCTTCATCTTGCTGTAGAGCGTCGGGCGGTAGAGGCCGAGAATCGGCGCCGCTTCCTGCTTGTTCCAGTTCGTCCGCTGGAGGGTCTGCAGGATGGCCATCTTCTCGATCTCCGCGAGCGTCCGGTGCGGCGGGAACACGAACTCGGCCGGGGCGTTGGTCTCCTCGCGCAGCGACTCGGGGAGATCGCTGGGGACGATCTCGGTGCCCTTGCTCACGAGCACCGCGCGCTCGATCGCGTTCTCCAGCTCGCGCACGTTGCCGGGCCAGCGGTTGCGGATGAGGACGTGGTACGCCGCGGGCGAGAACGCCTCGCACGTTCTTCTGGTAGCGCTGGCAGAACTTGTCGAGGAAGTGCTCGCAGAGCAGCGGGATGTCCTCGGTGCGCTCGCGCAGCGGCGGCACCCTCAGGGTGATCGTGTTGATGCGGAAGTAGAGGTCCTCGCGCAGCTTCCCCTCGCGGAGCGCCATGTCGAGGTCGATGTTGGTCGCGCAGATCAGCCGGAAGTCGACGTGGACGATCCGGTCGCTGCCGATCGGCCGGTACTCGCGCTCCTGCAGCACGCGCAGCAGCTTCGTCTGCAGGTAGGGCGGCATTTCGCCGATCTCGTCGAGCAGCAGCGAGCCGCCCTCGGCCATCTCGAACAGGCCTTCCTTGTCCATCGTCGCGCCGGTGAACGCGCCCTTCTTGTAGCCGAACAGCTCCGACTCGATCAGGTCCTTCGGGATCGCCGCGCAGTTGATCTTGATGAACGGCCCCTTCGACCGCTTGCTGTTGTAGTGGATCGCGTTGGCGATCAGCTCCTTGCCCGTGCCGTTCTCGCCCTGGATCAGGATGTTCGCGTCGCTGCCCGCCACGTTCTCGATGAGCTCGAAGAGGTCCTGCATCTTCTTGCTCTTGCCGATGACGTTGGCGAACTTGAACTTGTCCTGCAGCTTCTGCTTGAGCTGGATGTTCTCGATGTGGAGGTCCTTGCGCTCGATCGCCTTCTCGAGCAGCGCCAGGATTCCGTCGGCCTCGATCGGCTTCTCGAGGAAGTACGAGCGCGCCGGCCTTGATGGCGTCCACCGCCTTCGAAATCGTGCCGTGTCCGGAGATGACGATCACTTCCGAGTCGGGCTGCGCCTCCTTGAACCGGTGCAGCAGGTCGAGGCCGTCGACGTCCGGCAGCACCATGTCGGTGACCACCGCGTCGGGCCGCCAGTTCCGGAAGATCTCCTCGCCCCGCGCGCCGATCAACGCCGTACGCACCTCGTAGCCCTCGTGCTCGAGCAGGATCTTGAACCACTCGGTCATCGCGGGCTCGTCGTCGATCACCAAGACGCGCTTTTTTCTCTTCAAGCTCATGGCAGTTCACGCAGGAGGACGAGTTGCTGCGAAAGCAAGAATCTCTCTCAGCAGTCCGGGCGGTAGGGAAAGTATACACTCTTGCAGCTAAATGTCCATTTACCGACATACTGTCGTGTTTTTATACTCACATTTCGCTGAATTCTCTGGAATAATCACAGCGGGAGCCCGTCAACCGTTTCGCAAACCGTCACACCGGGAGTGGTTCCGGCCGCCATGGATGTCCTCGAAACCCGCGTCCAGACCGATTCCGAGTTGTTCCGCACGAACCGGGCGCACCTTGCAGGCCTGGTATCCGACCTCCGCGAGCGGCTGGCCGAGGTCCGGCGCGGCGGAGGTGAGCGGGCCATCGCGCGCCACCGCCAGCAGGGCAAGCTCCCGGCGAGGGAGCGAGTGGACAGGCTCCTCGACCACGGGTCGCCATGGCTCGAGCTGTCGGCCCTCGCCGCGTGGGGCATGTACAAGGGCGAAGCGCCGTCCGCGGGCCTCGTGACCGGCATCGGCCGGGTGAGCGGTCGAGAGGTCATGGTCGTCGCCAACGACGCCACCGTGAAGGGCGGCACGTACTTCCCCATCACGGTGAAGAAGCACCTTCGTGCGCAGCAGGTCGCCCTCGAGAACCGGCTCCCCTGCGTCTACCTGGTCGATTCCGGCGGCGCGTTCCTGCCGCTCCAGGCCGAGGTGTTCCCCGACCGCGATCACTTCGGGCGGATCTTCTACAACCAGGCTCGCATGTCCGCGGAGCGCATCGCGCAGGTCGCCGTGGTGATGGGGTCCTGCACCGCGGGGGGCGCCTACGTGCCCGCGATGTCGGACGAGACGGTGATCGTCCGCGGGACCGGCACGATCTTCCTCGGAGGACCGCCGCTCGTGAAAGCAGCGACCGGCGAGGAAGTGACGGCCGAGGAACTCGGCGGCGCGGACGTTCACACGCGCCTCTCGGGCGTGGCCGACTACCTGGCGGAGGACGACGAGCACGCGCTCCGCCTCGCGAGAACCATCGTCTCCACGCTGCACACCGAGAAGGCGCGCGGCGCTCGACGTCACCTCGCCCGAGGACCCGCGCTACGACCCCGAGGAACTCTACGGCGTGGTGAACGCCGACCTCCGGGTGCCGTACGACGTGCGCGAAGTGATCGCCCGCATGGTCGACGGCTCGCGATTCGACGAGTTCAAGGAGCGGTACGCCACGACGCTCGTCACCGGGTTCGCCCGGCTCCACGGGTACCTCGTCGGGATCGTCGCGAACAACGGCGTGCTCTTCTCCGAGTCGGCGCTGAAGGCCACGCACTTCATCGAGCTGTGCAACCTGCGGGGCATCCCGCTCATCTTCCTGCAGAACATCACCGGTTTCATGGTGGGGCGCGACTACGAGCGGGCCGGGATCGCGAAAGACGGCGCCAAGATGGTGCACGCGGTCGCGAACTCGGTGGTGCCGAAGTTCACGGTCATCACCGGCGGCTCCTTTGGCGCGGGCAACTACGGCATGTGCGGCCGGGCCTACGAACCGCGTCTGCTCTGGATGTGGCCAAACGCCCGCATCTCGGTGATGGGCGGCGAGCAGGCGGCGGCTGTGCTGGCGACCGTGAAGCGCGACCAGCTCGCCCGGGACAAGAAGGAACTGTCGGCCGAGGAAGACGCCGCCATCAGGACACCCATCCTCGAGAAGTACGAGCACGAGGGCTCGCCCTACTACTCCACCGCGAGGCTGTGGGACGATGGGATCCTGGACCCCGTGCAGACGAGGGACGCGCTCGGGCTGGCGTTGTCGGCCGCGGGCAATGCCGCGGTGCCCGAGGCGAAGTTCGGCGTCTTCAGGATGTAGCCATGGCGCACAACACCTACCGGCATCTCCAGGTACGGCGGAGGGGCCGGTCGCGCACGTCGTGCTCGACCGGCCCGAAGTCCGGAACGCCTTCAACCCGGCGCTGGTCGAAGACCTCCATGCGTGGGCATCCACGATGGACGACCAAGCCGACGTGCGCGCCGCGGTCCTGTCGGGCGCCGGCCACGTCTTCTGCGCGGGGGGCGACCTCGGCGTCATGGCCGCCCAGGTGAACGCCACGCGCGACGAGAACCTGGCGGATGCGAAGCGAATGGCGGCGATGTTCGACGCGCTCGATCGGCTGGCGGTCCCGCTGGTCGGCCGCGTCCACGGGGCGGCGCTGGGCGGCGGCGCCGGACTCGCCTCGGTCTGCGACATCGTCGTGGCTGCCGAGGACGCGGTGTTCGGCTTCACCGAGGTGAAGCTCGGCATCGTGCCGAGCGTCATCTCGCCGTACGCGCTCGCCCGCGATCGGCCGCTCCGCGGCGCGCGAGCTGTTTCTGACGGGCGCCCGGTTCTCCGCCGCGCGCGCCATGGAGATCGGGCTCGTGCACGCGGTGGTTCCTGCCGCCGACCTCGACGCGGCCGTCGGGCGATACCTCCAGGAGTTCCTCTCGGCGGGCCCCGAGGCGCTGCGGGCGGCGAAGCGGCTGATTCGCGACGTGTGGGGCCGGTCGTCCGGCGGATGCCGCGCAGTTGACGACGGCCGTGCTCGCCGATCGGCGCGTGTCGGCCGAGGGCCAGGAGGGCCTGCGCGCCTTCCTGGAAAAGCGCGCGCGCCGCGTGGGTGGTCGCGATGATCCGCCGCCTGCTGATTGCCAACCGCGGCGAGATCGCCGTGCGAATCATCCGCGCGTGCAGCGAACTCGGTGTCGAGACCGTTGCGGTCTACTCGGAGGCCGGACGCCCGGTCGCTGCACGTCGCGCTTGCCGACCGCGCCGTCGCGATTGGTCCTGCGCCCGCCGCCGCAGAGCTACCTGTCGATTGCCCGGATCGTCGATGCCGCCCGCGCGGCGGGCGCCGACGCCGTGCACCCGGGATACGGCTTCCTCGCCGAGAACGCCGAGTTCGCCGCTGCGTGCGGCGATGCAGGCCTCTGTCTTCGTCGGGCCGTCCCCCGCCGTCGATCGACCAGATGGGCTCGAAGATCGAGGCGCGGGCGCACGCGGTCGCCGCCGGGCTGCCCGTCGTCCCCGGCGAGACGCCTGCCTCGCAGGACGATGCGGCGATGCGGGAGGCGGCCCGGCGCATCGGCTATCCGCTGCTCGTCAAGGCATCGGCCGGCGGCGGCGGCAAGGGCATGCGGACGGTTCGCGATTCCCGCGCACCTGGACGAGGCGCTCGCGTCGGCGCGGCATGAGGCGGAGGCCGCCTTCGGCGATTCGCACGCTCTACCTCGAGCGCCTGCTCGAACGGCCGCGCCACGTCGAGGTCCAGGTCTTCGGCGATCGCCACGGGGGGGCGGTTCACCTGTTCGAGCGCGACTGCTCGGTGCAGCGGCGCCACCAGAAGATCGTCGAGGAGAGCCCGTCGCCGGGCCTCGGCGACCTCCTCCGCCGACAGATGGGCGAGGCGGCCGTGGCGCTGGTACGCCGGATCGGCTACACGAACGCCGGTACGATCGAGTTCCTCGTGGAGGGGCACGGCGATGCCGCGCGGTTCTACTTCCTCGAGATGAACACCCGGCTGCAGGTCGAGCACCCGGTCACGGAGATGGTCGCCGGCGTGGACCTCGTGCACGCGCAGTTGCGAGTCGCGTCCGGAGAACCGCTGCCGTGGTCCCAGGCGCAGCTCTCGCAGCGCGGCCACGCGATCGAATGCCGCGTGTACGCCGAGGATCCGGCCAACGATTTCCTGCCGCAGGCGGGCCCGCTGACGCTCTACCGCGAGCCGCGGGGCCCGGGTATCCGGGTCGACAGCGGCGTGACCGAGGGCGGCGAGATCGGCATCGACTACGATCCGATGATCGCGAAGCTGATCGCCTGGAGCGAAACGCGCGAGGCCGCCCGCCGCCGGGTGGTCGCCGCGCTGCGGCGCTATCCGATTCTCGGCATCCGCACCAACATCCCATTCCTGATCGGCGTGCTCGAGCACCCGGCCTTCACGGAAGGGTCGCTCGACACGGCGTTCCTCGACAACGAGGGGCGCGAATTGTCGGCCGCTGTCCGGCGGGACCGGGCCTGCCCGCGGCGCTCGCCGCCGCCGCCGCCGACGACGGCGTCGCGGCCGGCACCCGCGGACTCGCGTCGGACGCGCCGGTTACGATCCGTGGGAAACCCTGAAGGGATGGCGCGCGTGAGAACCGGCACCTTCACCGTTCGGCTCGGCGACCAATCACATCGCGTCACCGTCGGTCCCGCACGGCGAGACCCGGGTGGATCGAGGGGGCCGAGATTCGGGTGGTCGCCGACGGCCCCGGGATCTACCGGGTGGACGAAGGCGGCCTCGTGCGCCGGGTGTTCGTCGCGGGCGCCGGCGACCGGCGGCAGGTGTTCGTGGACGGCGAGGTGTACGACCTGGCCGCCGGCGCCGAAGCGACGGCGCGCGGGCGCGGCGGCAGGTCGCTGGCAGACCTGCTGGCGGCGCCGATGCCCGCCCGCGTGACCGCAATCGCAGTCGAGGCCGGCCAGGCCGTGCGGAAAGGCGACGTGCTCGTCAAGCTGGAGGCGATGAAGATGGAACTCGCCGTGCGGGCGCCGCGCGACGGGACCGTCTCGCGCATCGCCTGCCGCGTGGGCGAACTCGTGCAGCCGGGGGTCGGGCTGCTGGAGATGTCATGAGCGCGGTCGCGCCCCGAGTATCGTCGAGGTGGGGCCGCGGGACGGCCTTCAGAACGAGCGCTCGGCGGTGGCGACGGCCGACAAGATCGCCTTCATCGATCGGCTGTCCGCGGCAGGCCTGGCCGCGATCGAGGTCGCCGCGTTCGTCAGCCCGAGGTGGGTCCCGCAGATGGCCGACGCCGTCGAGGTGTCGCTGGGGATCCTGCGCCGGGCCGGCACCCCTACTCGGCCCTCGTGCCGAACATGGCCGGGCTCGCCCGGGCGCGGCAGGCCGCGATCGAGGAGGTGGCGATCTTCGCCGCCGCCTCGGAAACCTTCAGCCGGAAGAACATCAACCAGGGCATCGAGGAATCGCTGGCGGCCTACGCCGACGTGGCCGCAGGCCGCGCAGGCGGCCGGGATTCGCGTTCGCGGCTACCTGTCCACCTGCTTCGGCTGCCCGTACGAAGGGACGGTTCCGGCGTCGCGCGTGGCCGCGCTCGCCGAACGGCTGCTCGCCATGGGTGTCTACGAGGTGGCGTTGAGCGACACGATCGGGATCGCCCATCCCGGGAACGTCAACGACGGTCCTCGATGCCGTGACCGCCCGGCTGCCTGTCGGCCGCGTGGCGCTGCACCTGCACGACACGCGCGGCACCGCGCTCGCCAACGTGCTGACGGCGCTGGAACGCGGGGTCTCCACGTTCGATGCCTCCGCGGGCGGGCTCGGCGGCTGCCCGTACGCTCCCGGCGCCGCGGGCAACCTGGCGACCGAGGACCTGGTCTACATGCTCGACGGTCTCGGCGCGCACACCGGCGTCGACCTCGCGAGCGTGGTCGCGGCGTCGCTCTTCATCGAAAGCCGCCTGGACCACCCGCTGCCGTCCAAGGTCTACCAGGCCGAACGGCGGCTGGCCAGGCAGGCGGGTGGCGCGTCCGGAATGTAGAATGAATGGCGCTTTCGACGCGTCGTGGGTGTCGCGACGTGCCTCGTGCGCTGACGATCGAGGGGGGCCGGATCATGCCAACGGCGGACGAACTGATGGAATTGGCGCGTGCGTGCGCGGATCGGTCGACCTCGGCGACCGTCGCCGGCTTCCCGGCCTCGACGACGTCGAGGATGAGGCGCAGGACGAATACGAGGCGCTGCTCGACCTGCTGCAGGAGGACGAAGTCTTCGGGGGCGTCGACCTGGCCCGGCAGCAGCAGCTGGTCGAGACGATCGAGTCGACGCTGCCCGAGGAAAGCCGGCACCTGGTCGAGGAACTCGGCGATCAACACACGCGCCACGTCTGGCTGATGCAAGAGGCGGCGTACCACGTCGGCCTGCGCTTCGGCATGAAGCTGTCCGGTAAAGAGCCGAACCGGGAACATCTCACGCATTCGTTCCCACTTTCCAGCCCTCGAGCAGATCCAGGAGGGCCGCCCGGTGGTGTTCCTCGACGCTCCCGGGCGGGACGCAGTGCCCGCAGGGTGGTGATCGACGCCGTCTCTCGCTACCTGGCCCTCGACAACGCCAATCACGCGGGCGCGTTCGCCACCAGCGTGCGCAGCGACGCCATGATTGCCGAAGCGCACGCCGCGGCGGCCGACCTGCTCGGCGCCCGGTCGCCGGCGGAGGTCGTGTTCGGCCCGAACATGACGTCCCTGACCTTCAGCATGAGCCGGGCGATCGGGCGGGAAATCTCACCCGGCGACGAGATTGTCGTCACCCGCCTCGATCACGACGCGAACGTCGCGCCGTGGGTGCTGCTCGCGGAGGATCGCGGGGCGGTGGTGAAGTGGGTGGACATACACCCCGATGACTGCACGCTCGACTTCTCCTCGTTCGAGTCGCAGTTGTCGCCGCGAACGAAAGTCGTGGCGGTCGCCTACGCGTCCAACGCTGTGGGCACCGTCAACGACGTGCGCCGGGTCGTCGGGATGGCTCGCGCGGCCGGGGCACTCACCTTCGTCGACGCCGTTCAATTCGCCCCGCACGGCCTCATCGACGTCCAGGAACTCGGTTGCGATTTCCTGGCCTGCTCGGCCTACAAGTTCCACGGTCCGCACGTGGGAATCCTGTACGGGCGCCGGGACCACCTCGACCGGCTAACCGCTTACCGCGTGAGGCCAGCCGGCACCGTACCGCCGGGAAAGTTCGAGACGGGCACGCAGAACCACGAGGGCATCGCGGGCACCCTGGCGGCCATCGAGTACCTCGCATCGCTCGGCGACGCTTCCACGGCCGGGCCGGCGACCGAGACGTCGAGGCGGGCAAGGCTTGGGGCGGGGATGCGGGCGATCGAGGAGCACGAACGCCAGCTCTGCTCGAGGCTGTTGAAAGGGCTGACAGGCGTGCCGGGCCTGAAGGTCTGGGGGATCGCGGACCCGGCGCGAATGGCGGAGCGGGTGCCCACCGTCTCGTTCACGATCGAGGGACGGGCGCCGCGGGCAGTCGTCGAACGTCTCGCCCACGACGGCATCTTCGCGTGGAGCGGGCACTTCTACGCGGTGAGCCTCGCCGAACGCCTGGGCCTCGATTCGTCGGGCGGCCTCGTCCGCGTCGGCCTTGCGCACTACAACACCGAGGAAGAAGTGGACCGGCTCATCGGCGCGCTCCGCTCCTGAAATTGGCCATCCGAATGCATGACGACAGCATGGACCCGTTGAGGCGGGCATGTTGTCGTCATGAACCACCTGCGCCCCCGTTCGTTCGCTCCGTCCGCCGCGCGGCGGACCGCGTGGCTCGCCGCCACCGCGGCCGCGGCTGCCGGCATCCTCGCGATTGCCGGATGCGGCGGCTCGGCCTCCACCAACCTGGTGAGCCCGACGGCAGACAAATGCCAGATCTCGGTAAGTGGTTTCACTGGCGCATTCGGGCCGGCCGGAGGAAACGGCAGCGCGACGATCACCACCTCCCGCGACTGCAGCTGGTCAGCGACCGCGGAGAGCCAGTGGATCACCTTGGCGTCTGCCGCGCAAGGCCAGGGCGAAGGCACGCTCGGGTTCGTCGTGGCACCGAATCAGGCACCGGCCCCCCGAACTGGCGCGATCGCGGTAAACGGCCAGCGCCTGTCGGTGACGCAGGCGCCGGCGCCCTGTCAGTATCAGTTGACTCCGCAGTCGCAGCGGGCGGCCGCGTCGGGGATGACCGGGTCGTTCACCGTCACGGCCGTCGCCGGCTGCGACTGGTCGGCGACCGCGGCGGCGCCGTGGATCACGATGCTGGGGACCGCCCGCGGCTCCGGAACGGGCTCGGTGTCTTACAGCGTCGCTGCCAACCCTGGCAGTGAGAGAAGCGGCGGGGTCTCCGTCGCGGGCACGGCCTTCATCCTTCAGCAGGACGCAGCGCCTGCCCCCGCACCCGCACCCGCACCGGCACCAACACCTGCCCCAATCCCGCCGACACCGCCGCCGACACCCCCGCCGACGCCGCCCACACCGCCGACGCCCACGTGTCAGTTCACCGTGTCGCCGGCCACGCTGTCCTTCGGACCCGATGCCGCGAGTGCCGTCGTCTCGATCACCACCGGCAGCGGCTGCGCGTGGCAGGCCACCACGTCCGCATCCTGGCTCAGCCTCGACGCCGCTTCCGGGACCGGGCCGCGCACGGTCACGGTCAGCGCGGCAGCCAATTCCGGTCCGGCGCGCACGGGATCGGTTTCCATCGCCGGTCGGACCGTCTCCGTTTCGCAGGCCGCCGCGCCGCCGGCAACCGTGACCTTGTCGGGCACGGCGTCGAGCGTGTCGGGCTCCTGCCCGTCGCTGCACTTCGTCGTCTCGAACACTCAGGTCGCGACCTCTGCGGGGACCACCTTCGCGGCGGGCCCCTGCAAGAACGTCGAGAACGGCGCGGCGCTCACCGTCGAGGGAACGAAGACCACGAGCGGGACGGTCGAAGCGACGCGGGTGACGTTCCAGAAAGGGCCATGACGCATGCCTGCGACTCGCGGCTCGGTTGGCTACGTCTGCCGCTTCGTGGTCGTGCTCGCGGCGCTTGCGCTGGTTCCCGCGCCCGCCCGCGCCCAGCAATCGGTCTCCGACGTGCTGGCGTTCCTGATCACGACGCAAGCGGTCGACACCGGGGACGCGTCGCGTGACCGCGCGGCGGCCAGGGCCACCAGCGAGACGCTGGCTCGCTCGGTGGTCTCGGCGCTCGCCACGCTGCCCCTCACCTCTTCGTCGGGAGGCTTTGCGTACCGGTTCAACCCGGCGCTCGGCACCGTGGAACGCGCGGCCGACAGCTTCGGGCCGCTCTTCGTCGAGCGGGCGATGACGGGCGGCGCGGGCCGGGCGTCATTGGCCGTCACGTGGCAGTACGCGTTGTTCAGCCGCCTCGATGGCATGCCAGTAAAAGACGGCACCCTCGTCACGACGTCGAACCGGTTTCTCGACGAGCCGCAGCCGTTCGACGTCGAAACCCTGACGCTGCGGGTCAGGGCGAACACGCTGACCGTTACCGGCGCGTACGGCATCGGCGAACGACTCGACGTCGGTGTGGCCCTGCCGTTCGTCTCGCTGGCGCTCGACGGCGAACGGCTCGACACGTATCGCGGGACCCCGTTTCAGCAAGCCACCGCTTCCGCGTCGGTCGGGCGGGTGGGAGACATCCAGGTGCGCGGGAAGTTCCTGCTCGTCTCCGGGCGCTGGGGCGGCGTGGCCGCCGGGGGCGACTTGCGGTTCCCCACGGGCGTTTCGGAAGACCTCCTCGGAGCGGGCCGGTTCGGCACGCGCGAGTTCGCGGTCCTCTCGCTCGGCTCGGGCAAGGTGTTGTCGCACTTCAACGTGGGTCTCAACCAGGGCGGGGTTTCGAGCGGAATGGACGTCTCCGGGGCGCTGGTGGCGGCGGCCACACCCCGCGTGACGCTGACCGGCGAGATCCTCTGGCGCCAACTCGACGAGATCGGCCGCATCACGCCGGTCGTCGCGCCGCACCCGACGATTGCCGGCGTGGAAACGCTGCGCTTGAGCCCGGCCGGGTCAACGAGCTCCGCGGCGGCGGCGATCGGGATGAAGTGGAACGTCGCGGCCACGTGGCTGCTGCGGGCCGACGTCGTGCTGCCGCTCAACGACGCCGGCCTCACCGCACGGTGGGTCCCTTCCTTCGCCCTCGAGTACAGCTTCGGACGCTAAGCGTCACCTCGCGTCCGCGCTCCTGATCGCCCAGCCGGCCTCGCCCTTCCGCAGCGTGAACGTCCACAGCCGCGAGACCGCGAGCGGCTCGCGGCTCCCGATCTTCGGAACGAAGTTGGCCCGGCCGCGGCACGCGGCGATCGCCTCGACGCCGTTGACTTGCAGATCGCACCGGTCGAAGGTGAGGCTCTGCGACTGCAGCCCTTCGAACGCCCGGCGGAGGGCCTCTGCATCAACCGTGGGCCACACCCGCTTGGCGGCCGAGGCGTCCAGTCGTCCGTAAGCGTCGGCATAGTGCCCGAGCGTGTCGAGGATCAGCCGTTCGTCGCTCGGTCCGGGAACGGGGCGCATCGATGCGAGGGCCGCGTCCGGCTGGGGGACAGGCACGTCTGCGAGGAGCGTCGCCTGGGGATCGACCCGTCGGCCGGGGCCGCTGTCTCCCTGGGCACCGGCAACCGTCCCGACCGAACGGGCAGCGGGCGGAGTCGCGGGCGGGGCCGGGGCACCGCCCTCGATCGCCGATACGCTCGGCGGCGGTCCCAGGACGACCCGGGGCGGCGCGACGTACTCCGCTGCCGCCTTCGCGTCGCGTTCCGTCGGGCCTGGCTTTTCAGCAGCGGCCGGAGGCGGCACCGTGAACGGCACGCGGCGAGGCCCGTTCGACTTCGGCTTCGGCGAGACAGAAGCCTGAAGAGGGGCCGACCCCTTCCCGGTCGTCGCCACCGGGACGTCCGGGGTCCGCCCGCCGTCGCGGGTGGCTCCGCCTTCCGGCGCCTCCGGCCGCAGTTGCACGGCCGCCGGGAGTTCGATCACCGACGACGCGGGAGCGCGCCTGGCCGGAGTGTCGGGACGCCGCGCGCGGTCCTCGAGGGGCCAGAAGAAGGCCAGCGCGGCGAGTGCGACAATCGCGACGGCCGCCGCGACCCAGTGGCTCCAGCCAGACCCGACGGGCCGGCGCTCCCGGGGGGTCGCGCCCACCGCCGGGTCGGACACGCTGGCCGCGCGAAGCTCCTCCAGCAGCAGGTGGGCCTCGGCATCATCCGGGTCGAGCCGGCACGCCTCGTCGAGGCGCTCCTCCGCGTCAACCAGCCGACCCTCGGCAATTGCCTGCCGGGCCACGCGGACACACGTGGCCGCACGTCGCGCCCGCATGCGGCGCTCGAACTGGTCGCGCGTTGAGTCGCGATTCGGGGAACTCATCGGCACCGCCGACCTCACCATCGCCCGCCAGCTGCAAGACTGGATCCCGGTTGACCGGACGGGCGAGGTTCGGCAGTATGATGACTCCCCTGCTCTGGAGGACTCATGAAGAAGTTCGCCGTCGGCTGTCTGGTCGCACTCGGGCTGTTCATGGTGGTCGGAGGAGTTGGCTTGTACTTCGCTTACGAACGCCTCTTCAGGCCCGGCATGGAGATGGCTGCCAGCGTCACCGAGTTGGCAAAGGTTGCCGACATCGAGAAGGACGTGCGCAATACGGTCGCGTTCGAGGCGCCCCAGGGCGGCGATCTGACCCAGGCCATGGTCGAACGCTTCATCAAGGTCCAGCAGCACGTCGAGGAAGCGCTCGGTCCGAAGATGAGCGAGCTGAAGGCCAGGCACGAGGAAATCGACCGCCTCTTCGCCGGCGAGAAGCGCCAGGCATCGCTCCGGGAGGTGGCTACCGGCGTGAAGGACCTGACGGCCATCGTGCTGCTCGCGAAGAAGGCGCAGGTCGAGGCACTGAACGCGGCCGACTTCTCCGTCAGCGAGTACCAGTGGGTGCGCCAGCAGGTCTACGCGGCCATCGGCGTTGTCGCAGTCGGGTTGGACGTGAAGAAGATCGCAAAGGAAGCGCAGGCCGGCAACGTCGAGGCGCTCTCGGGAAAGCGGGAAAGGGAAAGGACCGTCCTGGTCGTCTCCGAGCACAACAAGACGCTGGTCGCGCCGTACGAGCGGCAGTTGAAGGAATGGGCGCCGCTGGCGTTCTTCGGCCTGTAATGCGGGCCGCGATTTTCGATCTCGACGGCACCCTCGTCGACAACATGCCAATCCACGCGGAAGCGTTTGCCATCTTCGCGCGGCGCCACGGTCTGCCGCCGCTCACCATGGATGATCGGCAGAGGCTGGACGGACGCCGCAACAAGGAGATCTTTCCGGACCTGTTCGGGCGGGCACTGACCGACGCCGAACAGCTCCGCTATGCGGACGAGAAGGAAGCGCTCTACCGCGAGTTGTCGGCAGGCCGCCTCGAGCCGATCCACGGGCTCATCCACCTGCTCGACCGGCTCGACGCCCATCGGATCCCGGTAGCTGTCGCCACGTCGGCCCCGCCGGACAACGTCACCCACACGCTGGCCGAACTGCGCCTCGCCGCCCGGATCACGTGCGTCGTGCGCGGCGACGAGGTGCCGCGCGGCAAGCCGTTTCCGGACGTGTTCCTGGCTGCGGCGGCGCGGCTCGGCGTCGGCCCCGGGGAATGCGTGGCGTTCGAGGACGCGCCGATCGGCATCACCGCGGCGCGGGCGGCGGGGATGAAGACCGTGGCCGTGGCCAACAGCTTCACCCCCGAGGTGTTCCTGGCGCCGTCGGTCGGCGCCGACTGGGTGGTCGGAGATTTCGCCGACTACCTGGCAGGCCCTGGCAACTGGCTTACAGCCCCCGCTCCTCCACCGGCACCGCCACGGGCGTAGGCGCCGTCGCCTCGCCCTTCTTTGGCTTCACGCGCGACCACACCTTCGCGACGAGGTCGGTGATCTTCGCGTCGCGCAGGCCGTCGAAGTACGAGTAGACGACCGGAGTCACGAGCAGCGTCAACAGCAGGCACAACAACTGCCCGCCGATGATGGTGACCGCCATCGACGCACGGGACCCGGACCCCGCCCCGCGCCCGAAGGCGATCGGCAGCATGCCGGCCACGATCGAGATCGTCGTCATCAGGATCGGGCGGAGCCGGACGTGGTTCGCCTGGATGATGGCCGTGTGCCGGTCCAGGCCCTCGGCGCGCAGCGTGTTCGTGTAGTCCACCTGCAGGATCGAGTTCTTCTTGACGATGCCGAACAGCATCATCAGCCCGATTGCACTGTAGACGTTGATCGTCATGCCGAACGCCATCAGCGCGAGCAGGCCCGCCGGCAGGCTGAGCGGAAGCGCCGTCATGATGGTCAGCGGGTGGACGAAGCTGTTGAACTGCGACGCCAGCACCATGTAGATGAAGACGATCGAGAGGATGATCGCCAGCACGAAGTCGCTGCCGGCCTCGCTCAGCGTCTTGGCGCTGCCGCCGAAGGTCACCTGGTAGCCGGCCTTCAGGTTCAACTCGCCCACCTTGTTGCGGGCCTGGGCGATGGCGTCGCCCAAGGTGACCTTCAGACGGTCGAGGTTGGCGTTGACCGAGATCTGCCGCATGCGGTTGTAGCGGTCGATGGACGCCGGCGCATTGCCGAGCGTCAGGCTCGCCACGTCGCTGACACGCACCAACCGCCCGCCGCTCGCCGGGACGAACAGGTCGCCCATCGCGTTCGGGTCGGTCCGGTACTGGTCGTCGAGCCGCAGCGTGACCGAGAACTGCTCGTCGCCGTCCTTGAACTTCGACACTTCTTCGCCGCCGACGAGCGTCCGCATGGTCGACGACACCGTGTCGAGCGGGACGCCCATGTCGGCCGCCCGCTGGCGATCGATGTTGATGCGCAGTTCGGGCTGCGTCGGCTCGAAGCTCGTGTCGGAGTCGGTCACCCCGTCGATCTGGCGGATCTTGAAGAGCAGCGAGCTCTCGGCCGGCTGCTGGATCGTCCCCTTCAGGTCGTCGCCCGCGTAGGCCAGCTTCTGGAGTTCCTCCACGTCGGGCCCCTGCATGATCATCGTCAAGCGGTTCATGCCGCCGCCGCCGCCGCCGCCGCGCCCGCCGCCGGCGCTCGACGCCCCGGAGATGTCGGTGCCGCCGGACACGCTGGTCCGCGCGTTGCGGTACTTGCCCATCACCCGGCGCGCCACCTGCATGAGCTCCAGCTGCGACTGCTGCCGCTGGTCGATCGGCGTCAGCCTGCACCGAGTAGTTCGCGCTGCCGTTCTGGATCGACGTCATCAGCGCTTCGAGGTTGTCTCCGAGGGCCTGGCGCAGTTCCCCCTCGATGGGCAGCACGTACTCGAGCGTGCGCTGGTAGCTCGTGCCCCGCGGCAGCCGCAGGTTCACGCTGAACTCGCTCTGGTCGTCGTCGGGCACGAGTTCCTTGCCGACGTAGGGGTAGAGCAGGACGGCCGAAACGGTGACTACGCCCGCGATCGCCAGCATCCACCCGCGGTGCGCCATCGCCCACTCGAGCAGGAGGCCGTATTGCCGGTCGACCCACGCGTAGGCGCCGCGGTCCTTCGAGTGCGTCTGGTGCCCCTGCTTCGCATCGGCCGCCCGCAGCCAATAGGCGCACAGGGCCGGCGTCAGCGTGAAGGAGACGAACATCGACAGCAGGATCGCCGTCGCCGACGAGATGCCGAAGCTGAAGAAGTAGCGGCCGACCTGGCCCGTCATGAACGCCACGGGCAGGAAGATCACGACGAGCGACAGCGTCGTGGCCACAACCGCCAGGCCGATCTCCCCGGTGGCCTTGATGGCCGCCTCCCGCGGCGTGGCGCCCTTCTCCTCGATGTAGCGGAAGATGTTCTCGAGGACGACGATCGCGTCGTCGATGACGATGCCCGTCGCCAGCGACAGCGAGAGCATCGTCATGTTGTTCAGCGTGAATCCCAGCGCCTTCATCATCGTGAAGGTGCCGATGATCGACACCGGGATGGCGAACCCGGCAATCAACGTCACGCGAAGGTTCCGGATGAACAGGAACACGACGATGGCCGCCAGCAGGCCGCCGATGAGCAGGTGGTGCTGGATTTCCTCGAACGATTTCCGGATGAAGATCGACTGGTCGCGCGATCGGCCGCACGTTGATGTCGGACGGCAGCCCCGCCTTGATGCGTTCGAGGCGCGCGAGGACGCGGTCGACGACCTCGACGGTGTTGGTCCCGGACTGCTTCCTGATCGACAGCGAGATGGCGTTGACGCCCGGCGCGTCCTTCCCCATCACCTTCTCCCACAGCCGCGTCTGGCTGCGGACCTCCTCGTTCGAGTCGCTCACCCGGGCAACGTCGCCGACGGTCACCACCGACCCGGTGTTGTACGAGAGGACGATCCGCTCGAAATCGCGGACATCCCGCAGCCGCCCCATGGTCCGCATCGCGATCTCGGACGGCCCCGAGATGAAGCTGCCGCCGGGAGACTCGATGTTCTGCCTGGACACCGCGTTGGCCACCTGGGCGGTCGTCAGCCCGTAGGCCGTCAGGCGGGTCGGGTCGAGCAGGACGCGGATTTCGCGCCGGCGATCGCCCATCAGGCTGACCTCGCCGACGTCCTGCACGGTCTCCAGGACCTGCTTGATCTCCTTGTCCGCGATCTGCGTGAGCTCCTTCGGCGACCGCTCGGCGTAGACCACGAGCGTCAGCACCGGCGACGCGTCCGGGTCCATCTTGGTGACGACCGGGGGGATGTGTCGCGCGGGAACCGCACGGCCGCGACCTTGTCGCGAACGTCCTGCGTGGCCGCCTCGATCTCCCGCTCGAGCACGAAGGTGATCGAGCAGCGCGAGAACCCCTGGCTGGAGCTGCAGCGCAGCTCGTCGATGCCGTTGATCGTGTTGACGGCCGCCTCGATCGGCTTGGTGATCGTGGTCTCGATCTCCTCGGCGCTGGCGCCGGAGAGCATGCAGTTGACCGACACCGTCGGGTAGTCGGTCTTCGGCATCAGGTCGAGGCCGAGGTCGCGGTACGAGAACCAGCCCAACACGACGAGCGCGAGGCTCATCATGACGGCGAAGACCGGTCGCCGGACGCTGACATCCGCGAGCTTCATTGCGCGCCTCCCTGCCGTCCGCCCTCGCCGCGCCGTTCCCCGCCCTGGCTGCCGCTCCCGCCGCGGCCGCCACCCTGCCGTCCGCCCTGCCGCCCGCCCTGGCCGCCGCGCCCGCCTTCGCCGCTGCCGACCCGCACGCCGATGCCCGTGGCCAGCTCGTTCAGCCTGTTGTTGGCCAGGGTCTCGTCGCCCTTGAGCCCCTCGACAACTTCCCACAAGTCGCCTTGTCGGACGCCGAGCGTGACCTGCTGCTGCGTGACACGGTTGTTCTTGATCACGTACACCGACGAGACGCCCGCGAGCGTCGACACCGCGGTATCCGGGACCGAGAGGACATTCTCGTCCTTGCGGGTGAAAATCACGCCCTTGGCGAAGAACCCGGGCTTCAGCCGGTGGTCGTCGTTATCGACGAGCGCCTCGACCTGGAACGTGCGCATGGCCTGGTCGACGGCGGGGCTCACGTAAGCCACCTTGCCGTTGAAGACCGTGTCGCCGAACGAGGCCACCCGGAACTCGACGCGCTGCCCCGGCATCACGGCGCCCGCGTGGCGCTCCTGCACGCCCGTGCGGAGCTTCAGCGGGTTCGTCTGCACGATGGTCGCCACCGCCGTCCGTTCGGAGATGTATTCCCCGACCTGGACGTAGCGGTCGACGACGCCGCCCGAGATGGGGGCCCTGACGACGGTGTCGGCGGACTTCTTCTGCGCGAGTTCGAAGGCCGCGCGCCGCTGCATCAACTGCGCCTTGAGACTGCGGACCGTGTCGAACGCGGACTGGTAGGAGGCCTCGGCAACCTTCAGCTTCGTCTGCGCCGCCTGCAGGTCGACCGGGGAGAGGATGCCGCGGCCGGCGAGCGTGTCGGCCCGAAGCATCGCAGCCCTCGCATCCTCGAGATTCGCGGTGGCGGTCTTCACCGAGGCGACCTGCTCGTCGGGCGGCGGCGGGGCGTCGTGCTTGACGTTCTCGTGCATGCCGAGCTGCGCGTACGTCTGGCGCAGCGTGCTCTCGGCCTGGGCGAGCGCGTATTCGAGCTCCCGCGGGTCCAGCTTGATCAGCGGCTGGCCGGCCTTCACCTCGGAGCCGATTTCCACCAGCACCTGGCGAACGACGCCGCCGGCCTCGGCGCTGACCTTGGCCTGGTCGGGCGAGAGCAGGTTGCCGGCGAGGTCGACCATCCGCTGGATGCTCATCCGCTTGACGTTCGTCACCCTCACCTCGACCACGGGACCGCCGCCCCGGCCCCCGCGGCCGCCGGCCGCGCCGCCGGTCCCGCGGCCCCCTCCGGAGGCGCCTCCGGCCCCGGCAGCCGCGCCGTTGGGGGCCGCACCGCCCCCGCACGCACCGAGCAGGGCCGCAACCGCCAACATGTTCATCCAGTAGGAGATACGAGTCGCAGTTCTCAACACCATGAGAAAAAAATCCGCAATTGTCGTCGGTAGGAACGCACCAGCCTCCGCCCGGGGGTCGCGCGGAAGACACACCAAGCCTTCAGGGGTCTTTACGACGCGGTCGGGTGCCCCGCTTACTGCGCAGCGGCCGAGGGCCCGTGTTCGATGATTTTGCTGGCAGCCAGGGCCACCCTTGTGGAGACGTGTAAGCGCTGCCCCGAGTCGCGCCGTATTGAGCTATAGACCGAAGCTACCCACCTCCTTGGGGTCCCGAAAGGGACCCCCTTTTTATTGCCCAGCCCACGCAACCTGCGCCCGCCGGCCCGTCATCCGGTAACATCAGCCGCGCAAACTGTCAGTCTGCGGCAGAACCGGCCCCGCCGAAGACGAAAGGGTCACCATGCTGTTCGTGCTTGTCCTCGCGCTGGCGCTTTGGGTTGGGCGGGTCCAGGCGAAGGTAGCCTGGCTCGAAGCCAGGACCCAGGAGTCCGCCGCCGAACTCGCATCACTGAGGGCCCGCTTGCAGGCGCTGTCCGCCGGCGAGCGACGCGCCGCACCCGAGGTGAAGCCGGTTGAGCAGGTTACCGCTCCGCCGATCCCGCCCGTCCCCCCGGTGACTCCCGCGGTGCGTGAGAAGCCGCTTGCCGCCGCCACTCACAGCCGGCGAGCCCGGCGGGGTGCCCCGGCAGCCGGCAGAGCCAGTCTCGCAGCGACCCGTTCCGGCACCAGTCCCGGCGCCCGCGGCCGCGCCTGCCCCCGCCGCGCCTTCCCACCCGCCGCTCCGACCGCCCCAGGTTGTTCCGACTGCGGCCGAAAGGCCACCGGCGGCGCAGCCCCTCAGGCCCCCCTTGCCGCCGAGCCCCCCGCCAGCTGCGACGCCTTTTGACTGGGAGGAGCTGGTCGGCGTGCGGCTCTTCTCCTGGGTCGCCGGCATCGCGCTCGCGGTCGCGGCCGTATTGTTCGTCGGCTACTCGGTGCAACAGGGCTGGCTGCAGCCGCCCGTGCGGATGGCGATTGGCCTCGCAGTCGGCGCGGGGTTGCTGGCGGGCTGCGAGTTGAAGGCCGCCCGACGCTACCCCGTGACGGCGAACGCGATGGACGGCGCCGCCGTCGTGGTGCTGTTCTCGACGTTCTTTGCGGCCTACCACCGCTGGCAACTCATCGGTCCCGGCACCACGTTCGCGATGCTGGCGCTGGTGACGGTGGTGGCGGTGCTGCTGTCGATACGGAGGGATTCGGTCTTCATCGCGCTGCTCGGCCTCGTCGGCGGCTTCGCGACGCCTGCCCTGCTGTCGACGGGGCGCGACAACCCGTTCAGCCTGTTCGGCTACCTGCTGCTGCTGAACGCCGGCCTCGGGTGGGTCGCCTACCGGAAGCGCTGGCCCGCACTGGTCGTGCTCAGCCTGCTGTTTACCACGGTCTACCAGTGGGGCTGGGTGGGCACCTTCCTGACGCCCGCCAAGCTCCCGGTTGCCGCCGGTATCTTCATGGCCTTTCCGCTCCTCGGATTCGTCTCGCTGGGCCTCGCCGGACGCGCGGGCGCGCTCGACGCCCGGGGCGAATCGCGCGCAACCTGGTTCGAGGAGGCAGCCGCGCTCAACGGCGCGCTGCCGCTGCTCTTCGCGCTGTTCCTTGCCGGCTCGCCGGCGTACGGCGAACACCCGGCGCTGCTGTTCGGGTTCCTGCTGTGCGTCGACGCGGGGCTGTTCGCCATTGCCCTGTGGCGCGGCCAGATGCTGCTCCACCTGCTGGGTGCGGCGACGACGCTGGTGGTGTTCGCCACCTGGATGAGCAGCGCCTACGTACCCAGCGGCGGCGAGGCTGGTGCGAGCAGCTACCCCGCCGCCCTTGCGTTCGTGAGCGTCTTCGCGGCGTTCTACCTCGCGGCGGGTCTGACCGCCCGCCGCGGCCCCAGGCGCCTCGAAGGCCCGGGCCGCCTGGCCGTTTACGCCGCGCCGCTGCTGCTGTTTGCGTTCCCCGCACTCGTGGGGATCGAGCCCGCGCTCCAGGCGCCGGCCCTGGCCTTCACGGTCCTGTTCGCGCTGCTCGCCGCCTGCGCGGCGTTTGCGATCAGCGAGCGCGATGGCCTGACGTATTTCATCGCCGCGTTCCTGGCCGTCGGCGCCCAGGCCGCCTGGTCTGCCGCGTTCCTCTCCGATCAGCAGGTGACGACCGGGCTGGCGATCTACACGGCGTTCGGGCTGTTGGTGGTCGGCGTCCCGATCGCCGCCCGGCGGCTGACGAGACCACTCGAGCCGGCCCTGGTGGGTGGGCTCCTCGTCCTCGCCAGCATCGGCCTCCTGTTCTTCCTGTCGCAGGGGCCGGTTGCAGCCGTGTCGCTCTGGGGCCTGGCGCTGCTGCTCGCATCGCTCAACGTGGCGCTGCTCTACGAGGGCCGCGCCGCCGGTCTTCGCGCGGTCCCCCAACTGGCCGGCGTGCTGTCATGGGCCGTCCTCGGAAACTGGTGGCTGAGCGGGGCCGCGTTGACCCAGGTCGTGCCGGCGCTCGTCGTGACGGCGGGGTTCTCACTGCTGATGCTGGGCGGGCACCTCTGGAGGCAGGCGGACGCGCCGGAACGTTCCAGCGACGAGACCCAGGTCTCCCTGGGCCTCGCGCTCGTGGGCCACCTGTTCCTCGTGTTCGTCGCGGCGCAGCCGGCGCTGTCGATCCCGCCGTGGCCGATGCTCGCCGTGCTCGGCGTGGTCGACGTGGCGGTCGCCGCTGCCGCCGTCTACACGCGCCGCGCAGCAGTCCACGGCGTGGCCCTCTCCGCGTCCGTCATCGTCCTCATCGTGTGGACCGTCGTCAATGGTGCGAGCGCCGTGGCCGTTCGTCGCGATGGTTTCGGCAACCGGGGTGGCCGCGATCGGTCTCGCCTGCTCGTTCTTCGCCTGCAGGCGGGACGCGGACACCGTCGTCCAGTCACGCTTCCACGTCGCGGCAGCTGCGGCGTTGGTGCACGCCGAGGTCCTGCTGATCGTCGCATCCATGAGCGCTGGTTGTCCCGGCCCGGCGACATTTGCGGCGTTCCACCTCCTCTTCCTGGTGTGCCTCCTCGGCGTCGCGGTGATGGCCGGCTGGCTGGAACTGGCGGTCCTGGGCTCGGCGCTGGCGGGCGCGGCCGCTTCGGTCTGGCTGGGAGCGCACCCGGAACCAGAGCAGTGGACGGGCGTGCTGACGCTGGCGGCGCCGCTGTACCTGCTGTTCCTCGCCTACCCGCTGGTCCTCGGCCGGCGCGTGGGGAAGGCGGTCTCACCGCACCTTGCTGCCGTGATGGCGAGCGCGTGGTTCTTCCACGTCGGCCGGCTCGCCCTGCTCAGTGGCGGCTACGAGTCGGTCATCGGCGCGCTTCCGGTGGCGCAGGCCGCCCTGGGCGGCGTGCTGCTCGCCGCATTGCTGAAGCTGGAACCGCCTTCCGGGCGGACACTCGGGCGCCTGGCACTGGTCGCCGGCGCCGTCCTGGCATTCGTCACGGTAGCCATTCCGCTGCAACTCCACACGCACTGGATCACGATCGGCTGGGCCCTGGAAGGCGCCGCCCTCGCGTGGCTCTTCCGCCGCGTCCCTCATCGCGGCTTGTTCTGGTGTGCGCTCGCGCTGCTCGGCCTCGTGTTCGCCCGCCTCGCCAATCCCGAGGTGCTTCTCTACCAGACGCGAAGCGACGCGCGAATCTTCAACTGGTATCTCTACACGTACCTCACGTGCTCGGCTGCCATGCTCGCCGCGGGCGCGCTGTTCTCGAAGACCGACGACGAGATCTCGGCGCCGATGCGCGCGTCGGAGGCGCTCCCGGCCGTCGGCACCATCCTGCTGTTCCTGCTGCTGAACATCGAGATTGCCAACTTCTACGCCACCGAAACGAGCTTCGTCACCTTCAACCTGCTGGCGGACTTCGCCCAGAACCTCACGTACACGCTCGGGTGGGCGACGTTTGCCGTCGCGCTGCTGACGGCAGGCATCGCCTTGAGGTCGCACGCCGCGCGGATCGCGGCGATCGTGCTGCTCACGGTCACGGTGCTGAAGGGTTTTCTCTGGGATGTCCGCAGCCTTGGAGGACTCTACCGGGTGATGTCCTTCGTGGGCCTCGCGGTCTGCCTGGCGCTCGTGGCGGTCGCCATTCAACGTTTCGTCCTTGCGCCGAAGGCCAAGGAGGAGCAGGTGCGGCAAGGGCAATGACGAGATGACAATGGGATCGGAGCGCTATCCCTGAACGACAGCGCTCCGACTCCATTTTCGGCGCGGGCCGCCGCCCGGCGCCGGACCTACTGCCCCCTCCGCCCGCCGCCCTGCCCCGGCGCCGGCATCGGCTTGCGCGGCAGCCTCTCGTCACGGTTGGCCGCCAGGTACGCCCAGCCCGCGACGATCGTGGACATCTTCATCACATCGTTCGGCTGCAGCCGTTCGTAGGTGTCCATGTTCGTGTGATGGGTCACCCCGTTGTATTCCACTTCGTCCTGGATGAACTGGAAACCGGGCAGTCCCACCCGGTCGAACGACTGGTGGTCGGTCCCGCCCGTGTTGCGGAGCGTGATGGTGGTCATGCCCAGGCTGCGGAACGGCTCCATCCATTCGCGGAAGATCGGGCCGGCGGCGTCGTTGCCCTGCAGGTAGATGCCGCGCAGCGCGCCGGTGCCGTTGTCGATGTTGAAGTAGACGCTGAGCTTGTCGTAGTCCGGCTTCTTCACGATTGGCCCCTGCGGCCCTCCGAAGCCCCCGCGCTGCGCGGCGCCGGCCGCAGGCGGGGTCCCAGCTGCGGGAGCGGCCTGCTCCTGGGTCGCGTAGTGGGCCGAAACGTATTCGCGCGAACCGAGGAGGCCCTGCTCCTCGCCTTCCCAGAAACCTACTCGGACCGTGCGCCGGAGCGGCACGCCGGTCGCCTTCAGGATCCGCAGCGCCTCCATCATCGCGGCCACGCCGACGCCGTCGTCGGCGGCACCGGTCGCCGCGTGCCAGGTGTCGATGTGCGCACCGAGCAGGACCACTTCGTCGGCCTTGTCGGTGCCGGTGATTTCGCCGACGACGTTGAACGGGACCGGGTTCGGGTAGAAGGTGTTCTTGATGTCGGCCTCGATCGTCACCGGGATCTTCTTCGCGAGCGTCCGGGCGATTCGGCCGTACTGCTCGGCGGCGATGGCGACCGCGGGCAGGGTGGTCGCCGGATCCGCGGCCCGGTTGCCGCCGATCGTGTAGATGCCGTGGCCGGTGGGGCTGGTCGTAATCGTGCCGAGCGCCCCCTCGGTACGGAGGAAGTCGTTGCGCACGGTCGCGAAGTTGCGCGGGGCCTGGCCCGGCGCGCCCGGCTGTCCCGGCGCACCTGCGGGCCCGCCCCGCTGTCCGGCGGCCGGCGGGGCCGCGGGTGCCCCACCGCGCTGCCCGGGCGGCGTCACGCCGAACTCGAGCGGCGACGGCGCCGGGTTGAGTTCCAGCGCGGCCAGGCTCTCCGCGGTGTGGCGCTTCGCCCGCGGCTCCCAGAACGCCGCGACGTCGGGCGCGGCCACGATCATCACCCACTTGCCCTTCAGCTTGCCCTTGAACGCCGCCAGGTCTTCCTCCGACGCCGCCGTCACGAGCACCGCTTCACCGGAGACGAGCCCGGGGGTGCCCGGCGTCCACCCGGTCGGCGTGCCGGGAATAGGGAAGCGTTCGGGCGAGGTGGCCTGCATGTAGAACTTGTCGTTCGTCCAGGCGCGCTCGAAGCCGTTCTTGTTCTGCCAGGGCTCGATCGCGACGTTCTGGAATCCCCACTCCTTCATCTTCGCGACGACCCATTCGGCCGCCTTCCTCGAGGTGGGCGACCCGGTCACCCGGGGCGTGTAGACGTCGGACAGCCAGCTGCACAGGTCCATGACCTGCGAGCGCTGGCTGTTCATGCCTTCGGCCTTGATCTTGTTGATGTCGGTGTAGTTGATCGTTTCGCTGCCGGCGAGAAGTGCCGGCGAGGCCAGCGCCGCGACGACGGCGGCGGCAAGGGCGCAGGTGAGCCACAGAGCGCGTTTTCTCATGCTGTACTCCGGAGAGAGGGGGGCGCCGCGTTTCTATCACGCGGACGTGCGCACTGGCAAGGGAAACCCCTATCATTGGAGGATGAATCGAACCTCACTCCGCACCCTGTCCATCGCCGCCATCGTCGCCGTGTCGCTCTCCCTTGCGCCCGCCGCGCAGGAACGGGAGCGGTCGCAGGTTCCCGACCAGTACAAGTGGGACCTGACCGCGCTCTATCCCACGGACGCGGCCTGGCGCCTGGCAAAAGACAAGGTGGCCGCCGAGATCCCCAACATCCGCCGCTTCCAGGGGAAGCTGGACCAATCGGCCGCGCAACTGCTCGACGGCCTCGAGACGATGAGCCGTGTCGGCAGGGAGTTCGCCCGGGTCGCCATCTACGCGAGCCTGCTGGCCGACCAGGACACCAGGGCGTCAGGCCCCCAGGCGATGCGCCAGGAAGTGACGCGGCTCGGCTCCATGCTGAGCGCGGAGGCCGCCTTCGCGGAACCGGAGATCCTCAAGATGAACAGCGAGACGATCGCCAGGTTCATCAAGGAGAAGCCGGCGCTGAAGGTCTACGAGCACTACCTCGACGACATCCTGCGGCGGCAGCCGCACACCGGGGCGGAGAGCGAGGAGCGGCTGATCGCCGAAGCCGGCCTGATGTCGCCCGCCGCATCCGAGATCTTCGGGATCTTCTTCGACGCCGACTTTCCATATCCGGCCGTCACTCTCAGCGACGGCCGCAGCGTGAAGCTCAATTCGTCCGCCTTCAATTACTACCGCACCCTGCCGGGCCGCGAGGACCGGCAGAAGGTGATGTCGGCCTTCTTCGGCGCGCTCGGCGCCTACCGGCGGACGTTCGGCGCGACGATGAACGCGAGCGTACAGAAGGACCTCTTCTACATGAAGGCGCGGAAGTACGGATCGACGCTCGAAGCGGCGTTGAACGAAAGCAACATCCCGGTGTCCGTGTACAAGAGCCTCGTCGAGGGCGTGAACGCCAACCTCGCCACCTTCCAGCGCTACCTGAAGCTTCGCAAGCGGATGATGGGCGTGGATCAGCTGCACTACTACGACCTCTACGCGCCGCTCGTGTCGTCGGTGAACTTGCAGTACCCGATCGAGAAGGCGCAGTCGGAGATCGTGTCGGCGCTTGCGCCGCTCGGCCCCGAGTACACGTCCGTGATCGAGCGCGCGTTCAAGGACCGGTGGATTGACCTCTACCCGACCCCCGGCAAGCGGGCCGGTGCCTACTCGAGCGGCGGCGCCTACGACGTCCATCCTTACATGCTGTTGAACTACAACGGCACGTACTCGGACATGAGCACGCTTGCGCACGAACTCGGCCACACGATGCAGAGCTCCCTGTCGAACAAGGCGCAGCCCTATCCCACGGCCGATTACCCGATCTTCGTCGCCGAGGTGGCCTCGACGTTCAACGAGGCGCTCCTGATCGACCACATGCTGAAGGGCAACCTCGACGACGCCGCGAAGCTGTCGCTGCTGGGCAACTACCTGGAGAACATCAAGGGCACGGTGTTCCGGCAGACGCAGTTCGCCGAGTTCGAGTTGCGCGTCCACGAGATGGCGGAAAAGGGCGAACCGATCACCGGCGAAGCGCTCTCGGCGCTCTACGGGTCGATCACGAAGAAGTACTACGGCCACGACGCGGGTGTGTGCGTCGTCGACGATTACGTCGCGGACGAGTGGGCGTTCATCCCCCACTTCTACCGGACGTACTACGTCTACCAATACGCCACGTCGTTCACCGCCTCCGCGGCGCTCGCCGAGCGCGTCCTGGCGGGCGACACCGCCACCCGCGACCGCTACCTGAAGTTCCTGTCGTCTGGCGGGTCGGACTACCCGGTCGCGCTGCTCAAGCAGGCGGGCGTGGACATGACCACCCGCGAACCGCTCGACCTGACGATGCGCGCGATGAACCGGGTGATGGACGAGATGGAGACGCTGCTGGCCAAACGAAGTAGTCGGAACTGACGAGGAGGAGTCGGAGCCGACGATGAGGGGTCGGAACTGACGAGGAGGAGTTCGAACGAACGAGGAGGAGTCGGAGATCAGGCTCGAGGATTCAGTGCGGCACACTGAATCCCGACTCCCGACTCCCGGACGCTGCGGCAGGCCTCCCGGCCTGTTCCGCTAGCGGGCGCGGAACGTGATGATGCCGCGCACCATGTCGTAGGGCGAGACGCTGACGGTCACACGGTCGCCCGTGACGACTTTGATGCGGAATCGCCGCATGCGGCCGCTCAACTGGGCGAGGACTTCGTGTCCGGCATCGGCCTGGACGCGGTAGAGACCGCCTCCGTGGATCGACGTCACGGTGCCCTGGATGTCGAGAAGATCGTCCTTGCTCAAAGGTCCCAAGCCTTTCGAAAGAGGTTGCCAAGTGCCCGTGCCTGGCGGGCCCTCGGGACCGCCAGGCACCGGCAGGAATCACTTACCAGCGCGGGTCGCGCCGCCGGTTGCCGCCGCCACCGCCGCCGGCGAAGCCGCCCGAGCGCTCGGGGCGGGGCCGCGCCTCGTTCACCGTCAGGTTGCGGCCGCCGAAGTCGCGATCGTGCAGCTGCTCGATCGCTTTCTGCGCGTCCGCCTCCGTCGCCATCTCCACGAAGGCGAAGCCGCGCGCACGGCCCGTGGCCATGTCGCGGACGACATTCACCGAGGCCACCTGGCCGGCGGTCCCGAAGAGATCCTGCAGATCCTGTTCCGTCGTGCTGAACGGAATGTTGCCGACGTAGAGTCTCATGCCCATGTGTGTCTCGCTCGCTTCTCGCTCTCGGCGATGTCCGCGGCCCCGGCGCCGCGCAGTTGACGAAGTCGAGGCAGGGCCTCGACGCAGCTGTGGACCGTGAAAACGTCGCAAGAGAGAGGAGCGAGTCTGCACGACTCGTTACAGCTCGCGTCGCGGGCTTTCGAGGGTAGGCTACGCAACCAAGTATAGCACGAGCGGCCGGGCTGCATTCCATCGTTGACCTGCGAGCGCCGCGGGGGTACTGTTGGAAGTTCCTGACAGAATCAGATTGTTGAGGTAACAATGGCCAGCTACAAGGTCGGCGACCGTGTCACTCAGGCCAATTACGGCCACGGGACGATTACCGGGACCGATGACCATCACACCGTGATCGACTTCGACGAGCACGGCGTCCGGACGTTCGCCACGAGCATGGTTGTCCTGGAACGGACGTCCGAACCGGCCCCGGCCCGCGCCGCGAGGGCACGCCGCACGAAGGCCGCCGTCGCCAAGGCTGCAGCCGCCGCCAAGGCGTAGGCCGCCCCGCCTGCAGCCGGGGGGCGCCAGCCCCTCGGCCCCGGCACGCCGCTGGAGGCCGTGCCACATCGATTTCCTCTCTCCTTCGGGTTCCCGCTCGTCCCTGGGGTAGAATCGTCCGTCCCCGTCTGATCCCTTTCGTCTACACCACGGACGCTCATACCATGAAGACACGATTGACGTCGCTCCTCTGCCTGCTCGCCATGGTCTTCGCCGCCTCGGTGGCGGCGGCGCCGGCCAGCCCGGAATGGCTGCGCTACCCGTCGATTTCGCCGGACGGAAGAACCATCGTCTTCACTTACAAGGGCGACCTCTACCGGGTGCCCGCCGCCGGCGGCACTGCCGCGGCGCTCACCCTCCACGAAGCTCACGACTATCTCCCCGTGTGGAGCCATGACGGCAAGTGGATCGCCTTCGCGAGCGACCGCTTCGGCAACTTCGACGTGTTCCTGGTGCCGGCCGACGGCGGCGAGGCTCGCCGCCTGACGTTCCACTCGGCGCCCGAATACCCCTACACGTTCAGCAGCGACGACAAGTACCTCATTTTCGGGGCGGCGCGCATGGACACGGCGGCCAACCGGCAGTACCCGGCCGCCTCCCAGCCCGAGTTGTACCGGGTCCCGGTGGCGGGCGGCCGGGTGGAGCAAGTCCTGACGACCCCGGCCGAGGACGTGAAGATGAGCCGGACCGGACAGTTCCTCCTCTACCACGACAAGAAGGGCGGCGAGAACGTGTGGCGCAAGCACCACACCTCGTCCATCGCACGCGACATCTGGATGTACGACACGAAGGCCGGCACCCACAAGAAGCTGACGACGTTCGCCGGCGAGGACCGCAATCCGGTCTTCGCCGACAACGACCAGGCCTTTTACTACCTGAGCGAGGAGAGCGGCTCGTTCAACGTGCAGAAGATGAGCCTGCAGGGGGGCAAGCCGCAGGTGCTCACGTCCTTCAAGAACGTGCCGGTCCGGTTCCTGAGCGCGGCCGACAACGGCACGCTGTGCTTCGGGCAGGACGGGCAGATCTACACGATGAAACCGTCCGGCCAGCCGCAGAAGCTGGCGGTCAGCATGGCGGTCGACGCCCGCAGCAACAACGAGCGCGTGGTTCCGGTGACCGGCGGCGTCGCCGGACTCTCGGTGTCGCCCACCGGAAAGGAAGTGGCCTTCATCTTCCGCGGCGAGGTGTTCGTCACCGCGGTCGAGGGCAGCGCCACGAAGCGGATCACGAATACGCCGGAACAGGAGCGCGGCGTCAGCTTCTCGCCCGACGGCAAGTCGCTGGTCTACGTCTCGGAGCGGAACGGCCGGTGGGCCGCCTACGAGACCCGTCGCACGCGCGAGGACGAACCGTACTTCTACGCCTCCACGGTGCTGAAGGAGACGCCGCTCATCCCGAGCGCCAGCCAGGTCACCCAGGTGGTCTACTCGCCCGACGGCAAGGAGATCGCCTATGTGGAGGACCGCGCGACACTGAAGGTCTACACGCCCGAAACGAAGGCGAGCCGCGTGGTCCTCACCAGCAAGGAACTCGACGAGGGCGACCAGAACATCCAGTGGAGCCCCGACAGCAAGTGGCTCCTCTTCGACCTGTCGGTGCCCGGGTTCGCTCCCGGCGAGGTCGGCCTGATCAAGGCCGACGGGAAGAGCGCGGCGATCAACCTCACGCAAAGCGGCTTCAACGACGCGAGGGCGCGGTGGATCATGGGCGGCAAGGCGATGCTCTGGTTCAGCAACCGCGACGGCCTCAAGGCCGTGGCGCAGGGCGGGGGCGCGCAGAACGACGCCTACGCGATGTTCTTCACCCAGGACGCGTGGGACCGCTTCCGGATGACCAAGGAGGAATACGCCCTCGTCAAGGAAGCGGAAGAAAAGAAGGAGAAGCCGAAGGACGCGGCCAAGGACGCGGCCAAGGAGACGAAGGACGCGGCCAAGGACGCCAAGGTCGAGGACCTGGTGATCGACACCAACGGCCTCGACGTTCGGAAGGCCCGCCTCACCATCCACTCCTCGTCGCTCGGGGACGCGCTCGTCAGCAAGGACGGCGAAACCTTGTACTACCTGGCGCGCTTCGAGCGGGGCATGAACCTGTGGTCCACCAGCCTGCGGACGAAGGAAACGAAGATGGTGCTGACGCTGAACGCGAACAGCGGCAGCCTCGCGTGGGACAAGGACCAGAAGTCCCTGTTCCTGCTGGCCGACGGCGCGATCTCCAAGATCGACCCCTCGACCGCGAAGCGCGACACGGTCAGCATCAGCGGCGAGATGGTGCTGAACACCGCGGCGGAACGCCAGCAGGCGTTCGAGCACGTCTGGAAGACGGTGAAGGACCAGTTCTATACCGCCGGCTATCACGGCATCGACTGGGATGCCCTGAAGCCGGTCTACACGAAATATCTCCCGCACCTCGGAAACAACTTCGAGTTCTCCGAGATGCTCGCCGAGATGCTCGGCGAACTGAACATCAGCCACAGCGGCTCGACCTACAACCCCCAGGTGTCGAACCAGGACGAGACCGCGGCCCTCGGCATCTTCGCCGACCAGGCGTACAAGGGCGCGGGCATCAGGATCGAAGAAGTGATCCAGGGCGGCCCCCTCGACAAGTCCGGCATCGTGGTGAAGCCGGGGATGATCGTCGAGGCGGTCGATGGCGAGACGATCGCCGCCGACAAGGACCCCGCGCAGTACCTGAACCGGAAGGCCGGCAAGCGAACGCTGCTCCTCATCGCGGACGGCGACAAGAAGTTCGACGTGGTCGTCAAGCCGATCACCCTGGGCGAGGAGAATCGGCTCCTCTACACCCGTTGGGTGAAGCGCAACCAGGAGGAGGTCGACCGCCTCAGCCAGGGTCAGCTGGGGTACATCCACGTCCCCGGGATGAACGACGGCGCCTATCGCAACGCGTACGAAGAGGTGATGGGCAAGTTCGCCACGCGCAAGGGGGTGGTGATCGACACGCGCTTCAACGGCGGCGGTGACCTGGTGGCCGACCTGGCGATGTTCCTCAGCGGGAAGCGGTTCTTCGAGTACGCCAGCGACCGGCGATCCAGCGGCTACGAGCCGAACTTCAGGTGGACCAAGCCGAGCGTGTCACTGGCCAACGAGGCCAACTACTCCGACGGCCACTGCTACGCCTACGCGGTGAAGGCGCTCGGCCTCGGCAAGCTGGTGGGCATGCCGACCCCGGGCACGTGCACGTTCGCCGGGTGGGAGAGCCTGCCGGACGGCATCCGCTGGGGCGTCCCGCACGCGGGCGTCAAGGACAGCATCACGGGCAAGTACCTCGAGAACCAGCAGACGGAACCCGACATCAAGGTGATGAACGAGTACGAGGTCGTCATCAAGGGCAAGGACCAGCAGCTCGAGGCGGCAGTGGCCGCGCTGCTGAAGGAGATCAAGTAGCCGAGAGTCCGCCCCGGGTGCCGTGCGCGACGTCGAGAAGCCGGCGCACGAGCCCGGGGCGGGTCATGACCTGGCCGAGCACCGGCGTCGCGACGCGGGGGTGGCCGACCACCCAGCGGGCGACCGCGCCGAAGCGGAGGCGCGGCAGGTAGCGGCCGCGCCACAGCCGGTTGTAGCGCTCGAGCGAGTGGGCCCGAAGCGCGGCGGGCCCTCCGCCCTCGAGCGCGGCCAGCAGGGCAGGCCCGGTCCCGAGCGCCCGGCTGATCCCCTCGCCCATGTACGGATCGCCGACCGCGGCGGCGTCCCCGGCGAGGATGACCCCAGCCCGGTCTGCCATGCTCGCCGAGAACGGCAGCGGACCGACGCCCCGGAATGCATCGACGCGCGTCGCGGCCTCCAGGAGCCGGGCCAGCGCCGGTTGCTCCCGCATGGCGGCGCCGAGGACGTCTTCCCAACCAGGCGGCCGCGTGCCATCGAGCTTCACCAACCCACACACGTTGCTCACGCCGTCGGCGAACGTCAGCACGCCGACGTAGCCGGCCTGGTGAAAGTGCAGGGACAGCACTCCCGGGTCTTGCGCGGCGCCGACGAACGAGGCGTTCCAGCCAAACCAGCCGGCGCGCGTCTTCGGGTACGACCGGCCGGACAGCGTGGAGAACCGCCCATCGGCAACCACGAGCAGCGGCGCGTCGATCACCTCGCGGCGGATGCCCGACACGAACTCCGTCCTCCACCCCCCCGGCCGCGGCGTCACCGTCGTCGCCCGCGCCCCCCAGCGAACGGAGCCGCCCGCCGCCGTCAGCGCCTCGGCCATCACCCGTTCGAGCGCCGGCCGCGAAAGGGCCAGGCCGCTCCGTCCTCCCCGGGTGATCGGCACAGACGCCCTTCCGCCCGCCCAGGACACGTGGCTTTCCCGCACGGCCGCCGCGCCGGCACGGCGCACCCGCTCGGCCAGGCCGAGTGCGTCGAGGTGCGAGGCGCCTTCCGGATTGATGAAGGCCCCGCACACCCGCGGCGGCGGAACGGGATGCTGCTCGAGGACCGTGACGTCGGCCCCGGCGCGCCGCAAGCCGATGGCGGCACTGAGGCCGGCCGGTCCGCCGCCCACGACGATGGCATCAGGCATGGAAGTCCTTCGCGCCCGCCAGGCTCACCCGGAACGGTCCTTCGCATCTCGCCGAGAGGTAGTCCAGCCGGCACTCGAGCGCGAGCCGTGACAACTCGGCCACGGTGAACGCCCGCCGGACCGACAGCGGGCCATCGTGCCGCACGATGGCGTTGCCGGCGACGGCGGAGAGGAAGCCGACCGCGAGGAAGCCGGCGGCGCTGCGAACGAGGTCGCCAATCACGATGCCGCGCCGCGCGACCTGGTCCATCGCCTGCAGCGTCGCTCGGAGCAAGGGGTCGGGGACGTGGTGCAGGAACAGCGACGCGGTGACGTAGTCGAACCGGCGGCCGGAGGCGGCGACGTCGGCGAGCGTCGCCTGCTCGACCGCGATCTCGGGCACGTGCCGCACGCGCTCGCGCGCCACGGCGGTGATGTCTTCGGCCATGTCGATGGCGGTGACGCGGAGCGAGATTCCGCGCGGCTTCCCCCACGCCACCAGCGCCCGCGGGATGTCTGCCGCGCCGGTGCCGACGTCGAGCACGCTCACGACCGCGCCCCGCGGCCAACCGGAGCTCCACCGTTTCAAATGGCGGAGGACAATGCCGGTTCCGCCAAAGCGGCGATTCGTCATCTCGAGGAAGCGAAGGGTGCGATCGGCCACGGCCGGCGGCAGCGCGAGCGTATCCATCAACTCGTTCCGGGACGAGCGAACATCGAGGCGGAGGGCACGGCTGATGACGCCGTCCAACGTCACCTCGGTACTCCAGCAAGGCGGCGTGCGCGGAGAATCCTGCGCCAAACGCGCTGACCACCGCGAGTTCACCGGCCCGGGGCGGGCGGCGGCGCTGCTGCTCGTCGAGGACGAACAGGATCGTGGGCGACGAAAGGTTGCCGGCGTCGCGGAGGACGGCCCGGGCGGCGTCGAGCGCCGACGAGGGGAGTTCCAGCGCGCGCTCGACCGCGTCGAGCACCAGGCGCCCACCCGCGTGCATCGCCCAGCGGGCGACGCTGGAGGCGTCCACCCCGTGCGCGTCCAGCAACTCGCCAATCAGGCGGCGGCAAGCCGCGCCCGCGCGCACGGGAACGTCTCGGCTCAGCACGTTGCGGAGGTGTCCGCCCTGCGTCTTGAACCGGAGCGCCTCCCGCCATTCGGGAAGCGTCAGCGACCTGAACCCCACGAACCGCGGCCCGCAGGCGGCGCCCTCGCTGGAAGCCGGGACCGGCGACCTTCTCAGGATCGCCGCGGCGGAACCGTCACCGAAGATCGCGTTCGACACCACCAGGTCCGGCGCATCACCGAGCAGGATGGCCGCGCTGCAAATCTCGGTCGACACCACCGCGGCGGTGCCGTCGGGGTGGGCCGCCAGGAAGTGACACGCCTGCTCCAGCGCGGGCAGCGCGGCGCCGCAGCCCATCCCGACCAGGTCCACCCGGCGCACGTCGGACCGGAGCGCCACGCGCTCCGCGATGTACGACGTGAGCCCGGGGCAGAGGTAGCCGGTGCACGTGGTCGCGGCCAGGAAATCGACGGACCCGGCCTCGACGCCGGCGGACGAGAGCGCGCGCGAGAGCGAGGTCGCCGAGAGTTCCGACGCCCAGCGCTCGAAGCGCGCGAGGATGCGTTCGTGGTCGGTCTCGAGAATCTCGGAGAGGTCGTCGAGCGCAAAGTGCCGCCGCGCGATGCCGCCGTCGCCCAGGACTCGCCGGTACAGCTCGCGGGTCGCCGGCTGCAGGTCGACGTGCTCCAGTCCCCACTCGAGCGCGTCGGCCTGGGCGAGGCAGTGCGGGGGGAGCGCGGTGCCGATCGCGAGCAGCGACACCGAGGGGATGGAGGACAGGGGGCGCGCTGTCATGATTCCACGTTAGCACGAGAGTGCCGCGCCCGGACCGGACGCGAACCCTCACCCGGCGTCCGCCCCCCCACCGGCGCTACACTGTCGGCATGCTGGTTTCCCGGCGGATCAATCGGGAACGGGTCGTCGTGCTCGGGTGGGGCCGCGCCATCCTCATGCAGCTCGCTCACCCGCTCGTGGCCGCGGGTGTCGCCGAACACAGCGGTTTCTCGGGCTCGCGGCTGGCGAGGCTGCAGCGGCTGCACGCCACCGTCGGCGCCATGCTGGAACTGTCGTTCGGCGACCAGGCGCAGCGGCGCCGCACGTCCGGCCGGATCAACGCGATTCACGACCGCGTGCACGGTCGGCTTGCGGTGACCGTCGGCCGCTACCCTGCCGGTACTCCCTACACGGCCACCGATCCCCAACTGCTGCGCTGGGTGCACGCCACGCTGCTCGATTCGATGCCGCTCGCGTACGAACGGTTCGTGGCGCCGCTGACGACGGAAGAAAGACAGCGTTACTGCGTGGAGGCCGAGGAAGCAGCCGAGCTGCTGCGGATTCCGCCGGCGCTGCGGCTGCGCAGCGCGGCGGAGGTGGCGGCGGTCCTGGACGAGGCGCTCGGAACCGGGATGGTGGCCGTGGGGCCGCAGGCGAAGTGGGTGGCGGGCGAATTGCTCTTTCCGCCGCTCACCGACGCCACCCGCCCCGTCGCCTGGCTCACGCGCCTGGTGACGATCGGCCTGCTGCCTCCCGCGTTCCGAAGCGCTTACGGATTCGACTGGTCGTCCCGGCAGGACCGAAAGCTTCGCATCGCGATCGGCGCGATCCGGCGGCTGGTGAAGCTCCTGCCGCCGGTCGCGCGTTACTGGCCCACACCCCCTGCGCCTTGAGTTCCTCGAGCCCGAAGCCGAGCCGAGGCCGGGAGCCTACTTGATGGGCGTCAGCGTGCCCCACCCGGCCTCCTTGGCCGTCTTCATGTCGTTCACCAACTGGTCCGGCAGCTTGGCGTTGAGCTTCGGCCGCGTCGCCGAGTTGCCCAGCACCCAGCTCACGGCGTAGACCGTCTTGGTCACCGCCTCGAGCTTGTCGTAGTCGATCTTCTCGGCGCTGTCCGTGACCCGGTGATAGTCGCTGTGGAGCCCGTCGCAGAAGAACGCGATCGGAATCCCCATCTTGACGAAGTTGTAGTGGTCGCTGCGGTAGAAGATGCGCTGGCCCGCCGTGCCCGGCCCGAGATTGTCATGGGTGTCGTCCGGCACGACCGCGTCGTAGAAGTCGCTGATCTTCAGCTTCAGGTAGCTGTCGTTCACCGTCTTGATAATCCTGGCCATGTCATCGCTCGCCACCCGCGGCCCGACGACGAACACCTCGTTCACGTCGGCGAGCTTGTACGAGGCCGGGTCCACGTACCCGGGCGTCTTGCTCCGGCCGATCATGTCCATGTTCAGGTTGGCGACCACCTTCGTGATGTCCACCGGCGGGAACTGGTTGAAGTACTGCGAGCCCCACAGCCCCTTCTCTTCGCCGGCCACCCACGCGAAGATGATGGTCCGCTTCGGCCGGATGCCCTTGGCGGCGCCTGCCGCGTACGCCCGCGCCATGCCCATCAGCGCAACGCAGCCCGACGCGTCATCGTCGGCGCCGTTGTTCACGCCGTCGCCGTTCGCGTCCGGCGCCGCGAGGCCGACGTGATCGAGATGGGCGCTCATCACCACGTACTCGTTCTTGAGCGCCGGGTCGCGGCCCTCGACCATCCCCATGACGTTGTAGGTGCGGCCCTTGTCGGCCCGCACCGCGACCTTCAGCGCGAGCTTCTTGTCGGCGGACAGGTCGAACGATTCCAGCTTGGCGTTGGCGGCCGCACCGTTGAACACCTGCGCCCCGGAGAGCTTCTCTCCCTGGAACAGGGCGTTCGTCAGCTCGATGCCCGCGGTGACCGCCGGCACCGGCGCCGGGCGGCCGGCCTGGAACTTGACCACCTGGTACGACGGCCCGTTCAACGACGCGCGCGGCGCGACCGGCGAGGCCATCGTCGACAGCTGCTGGAACGTCGGGATCGTGATGATGCCCACGGCGCCGTTCTTCGCGGCGTAGCCTTGCGGCGTCACGAAGTCGGTGTTCTCCACGCCAAGCGGGTTCGGGCCGCCGCGTGCGCCGCGCTGGCCTGCCGCCGCCGCCGTGGCCGCGAGTTCGGCCGGCATGCCGGCAACCACCATCACCTTCCCGCGCACGTCGATGCCCTGATACGGGTTGGTGTTGGTCTTGTTGATGACGTAGCCGTTGCCGACGAAGACCAGCGGCGCCGACGCGATGTCCGCCGCGGCAACGCCGCCGCCACGACCGCCGAAGCCGCCCGTTCCCGCGGTCCAGTCCTTGCCAATCTCGAAGGCGCGCGCGGCCGGCGCGGAGGCCGCCGGCGCGCCGGCCCGACCGCCCGCCGCCGCGGGCGCCGATCCGCCGGCCCCACCACGGCCGCCGCGTGCACCGGATGCGGGCAGCGTCAGCGTGAGCGTGCTGGCGGCCGAATCCAACTGGTTCGCGACCAGGTCAATCGGCACCAGGTACGGCTGGAGCGGATTGCCGTCCGCCGCCGAGCCCGGCGCCTTCAGCCCCCACTCCTGCAGGTGGCTCGCGATGTAGAGGGCCGCGGTGTCGTAGCCGCGCGACGGCACGTTGCGACCTTCCAGCTGGTCGGCGGAGAGGAAGTACTCGTAGGTCTTCAGTTCTGCCTGGGAGATCGCATCCACGTTGCCGTACGCGGCGCCGGACGCCTTGACGTAGGGCGATTTCGGCTGCTGAGCGGCGACGCCGGTCCACGTGACGAGCGACGCGATCCCAATCAGCAGTGAGGTCGTGCCAGTGATTCGACGCATGCGTGCCCTCAATTGGCGGTTGGGTTGAAGGTCGGAGTGGGTAGTCTACCGCTTGCCTGGTATTACGCGCGCGGCGCGCCTGTCGTTTACTTCAGCCACTCGGCCAGCACCCGCCACTCCTCGCTCGCGGCGGCGCCGCCAGGCCAGGCGGGGCGCTCACCCGCAAAGACACGCCGCCCCCAGTCGGCGACCCGCGCGTCGGCCTGCTGCACCGCCCAGGCGTCGAGCGCCTGCTGCGCCTCGGCTTGCCGGGAGAGCGACGCCAGCGCCAGCGCCGCGAGCAGCCGGCCTGCGCCTGGCTTCGTGGTGCCCGATGCCCCCAGCCGTTCCAGCACCGACGTGCGCCTCGGCCGCCTTCGCCTGTTTCGCCAGGCACTGCGCCGTCAGCCAGTCTTCGAGCCGCTCGTCCACGTCGGACGGATACGGCTTGCCGGCGCCCAGGTGTTCGGGCCATTCGCGGGCGGCGGTCACGCGCCGAAGGGCCGCATCCGGGCGCCCCGCCTTCCACTCGAAGGCCGCCAGCATCAGCTCCGTCTCGCGGTAGAGGGCACGCGCCTCGGTCGACCCCTCGTAGGGCAGCACGTTCAACCCGCCGAGGAGCGTGCTCGCCTCGCCGAACCGGCGCGTGAGGATCAGGGTCTTCGCGTGAAGCATCCCGAGGATGTAGTTGGCCGGCGCCGCGGTCGCGTAGCGGGCGGCCAGCCCGAGCGCCGTCTCGTACGCCCCGTCCTCGATCGCGCGCTCGACCAGCAGCCTGCCGAAGCGCCACTCGCCGGGCTCGAGTTCGGCGGCCCGCTTCAGGTCGGCCAGCGACGCCTCGCGTGACACGGTGGCGAAGGCCTTCGCGCGCGCGGCGTAGAACGGCGCGAAATCGGGCGCGCCGGCGCACCCCGACAGCAGGTCGCGCGCGCGCGCCAGGTCATTGCGGTCCCAGTGAATCAGCGCGAGGTAGTAACGGGGCCGCCAGTTCTCGGTCTTCCCCATCGCCCACGCGAAGACCGGCGCGCTCTCCGAGCGGAAGGGAAAAACGAGGCGCGGCGACGCCGCATCGGCCTTCTTCAGCGTTTCGGAAGCCGACGGCAGGTGCAGCGCGTCCTGCACGAAGGCGAGCCAGTAGAGCACCTCGCCGTTCGGCGGCGCCATGTCCAGCAGGTCGCGGGCCTCGTCCAGCCGCCCGAGGTCGTGATACCAGGCCGCCATCTCCAGGAACGTCTCCTGCGGCATCTCGTTCCGGATGCCATCCAGGAACGCCCGGCGGCTCTCGCCGTCACGGAGAACCAGGTAGCGTTCGAAGCGGGCGGCGTGGCTCTGCGGAGCAGGTCCGCTGGAAAGCTCGTAGGTCGCGCGGCTCCTCTCGCCGTTGAGCCGAGACAGGAGGGCGAGCAGGTGGTCCGCATCGACGTTGTCGGGGCTGCCGGACCACGCGCGGTGCGCGTAGCCCCGCGCCTTCGTCCGCTCGCCCGCCCGCAGGCAGGCCTTCGCCAGCTCGGTGAGCGCCGCGGTCCGGAACGCGGGCGACTGTGCGGCAACCTCGAACCCGTCGAGCGCGTCGGTCGCCCGGCCGAGGCGCACCGACGCCAGCCCGTAGTAGTAATTCGACGCGGGATCGTAGGTGTCGATGGCCAGCCCCTTGCGGGCGAGGTCCCAGGCCGCCTGGTAGTCCATCGCCCGGTAGCGGACCAGCGCGAGATCCGCCAGCGCGGGCAGGTAGTTCGGGTCCTTCTTCAAGCAGGCTTCGAGCGCCGCCTGCGCCTGCACGTAGTCGCGCTGGCGCATCCATTCCTTGCCTTTCAGGTGGAGGCCCTGCACCGACTCCCAGTCGAACTCCTTCGGCGACTCCAGCGGCCGGGACAATTCATCGCCTTCGGCCGGACGATAGTCGAGCCAGCCGCCGATCCGCACGCGCAGGCGCTCGGTTGGCACGCGGAGGTCGAGCGCCTGCGCCCACGTCTCCAGGGGTTTCAATGTCAGCGGCGCCGAGAAGACGAGGCGGTCGCCGTCGAGGACTTCCAGCGTGTCGGCGATCGCCACGAGCGGCGAGAAGCGAATCTCGAGCGCCTGCGCGGTGACCTCCGCCGCGCCCTTCCCCACCCCGGGCCGCTTGGTCCCGGGCAGGACGACGTTCAACGCGCCGCGGTCGGTGGCCTTCACGAACCCGCGCGTGCCCTTCACCGGAAACCAGGTACTCGGTCCAGGTGTCCGTGGCGTAGGGCTCGAAGCCGCGGTGCTTGAACGGCGTGAACGTGCTCTGCTCCGCCGCCTGGTTGAACAGCCGCCCGGACTGCACTTCGACGTACTGGCCGTCGGTGTCGGTCAGCAGTTTCTCCCAGATCATCCCCTGGCGCGACAGCCCCCAGATCCACGCCTTCTTCCCGAGCTTGTCGTCCCTCGTCGAGTACCTCGCCATCCCGAAATCGTCGTCATGCCAGTACGCGCCGAAGAAGTCGGTGCGGCGCCCGAGCACGTGGTACGACTTGTAGGGGCCGAAGTCGTTCTGCTCGTAGAACGACAGGTTCTTGCCGTTGTCGGGGTTGATCGGCCAGGGGAACAGTTCGCCGCCGTGCCCGATGTAGTGGGTGCCCGGGTAGATCAATTCGAGGTTGCCGGCCGCCTTGATGCCGGTGTTCATCCACGTGTAGTACGGCTGCTCGATCGGCGTCGAGTTGTGCCACACCGAACGGGTGGTGAAGTACGCGGCGTCGTGGGGCAGCGTGATCTCGAGCCGCCATGGGGTGCGGGTCAGCAGGTCGAGCACGCCGATGAGCACGCGTGCGCCGAAGGGGCCGGTGCTCGTCTCGTAATCCACCGGGGTCGCGCAGTTGGGCGTGTGGCCGATGATGCCGTAGTTCGGCTCGATGCCGCCGCTCGTCCAGGGGCCGCGCATCGCGATGTCACGGAACTTGACGACGGTGTTGTCGTAGATGAACGAACGGCCGCTCCCCTTTTCGACGGCCGACCAGATCTTCCCGCCGATCTCCGGAAGAATCGTGACCCTCAGGTAGGCGTTCTCGAGCTCGACGACCTTCCACTCCCTGTCCACGGGGGTGTCGGTGTAACCGTCGAAGCGGAAGTAGGGGTAGACCCGGCCGACCACGGGAATCGGGTTGGGGTCCGAGAACGGGTAGGTGCGGATGGTCTTCTTGTACTCCCGAACGGTCGCCCTGGCCGGCTCGGCCGCGGAAGCGGCCCGCGCGCTGGAAGCCTCCGCCGCGAGAACCGGGAGGGCGACAAGAACGACCGCCCACAGCTGCCGCCGTCTCGATGTCGTCATAATGCGCGCGATTCTACACCACGGTCGCGCGGTCCTCCTCTGGCGTTTCTCGTTCCTCATTTTTCGTCGTGGCCCCGTGCCCGTGCGATAGACTTGCCGGCAGAGCATGCCTATCAGCCGCGATCGCCCCACGGTCCTGAGCCTGGCCCTCGCCTTCGTCCCCGCGGTCGCCATGGTCGGCGGCCTGCCGTTCGTGAACCGGCTCGAGCCGACCGTCTTCGGCCTGCCGTTCCTGCTGTCCTGGATCCTCGGCTGGGTCCTCGTGACGCCGGTGTTCCTGTACCTCGCCTACCGCGCCGTCGGCGAGGGCCGTGAGACGCGGCACGACGGGGAGGGACGGTGACCATCTCCCTCCTGGTCATCCTTGCCTTTGTTGCCTTCGCCGCCGTCACGGGGATCCTCGGGCGCGGCCGCGGCAAGATGGACATCGAACGATGGAGCGTCGGCGGCCGCCGCTTCGGCGTCGTCCTCGTCTGGCTGCTGATGGCCGGTGAGATCTACACCACGTTCACGTTCCTTGGCGCGAGCGGTTGGGCGTACTCGCGCGGGGCACCGTCGTTCTACATCCTCGCCTACGGGACGCTCGGGTACATCATCTCGTTCTTCATGCTGCCGCCGGTCTGGCGGATGGCGAAGGCGCGCGGGCTGCACACGCAGCCCGACTTCTTCCTCGCCCGCTACGGCAGCCAGGCGCTCTCGGGGCTCGTGGCGCTGATTGGCGTGGTGTCGATCGTGCCGTACCTCCAGCTCCAGCTGGCTGGTCTCGGAATGATCGTCGAGCTGGCCAGCGGCGGCGCGATTCCCTCCTCCGCGGCCATCGTCTTCGCGTTCGTCCTCACCGTCGTGTTCGTCTACACCAGCGGCCTCACCGGGATCGCCTGGGTGGCGATCATCAAGGACGTGGCCATGGTGATCGCGGTCGTCGTCGTTGGAATCGGGCTGCCTGCCATGCACTTCGGCGGGATCGGCCCGATGCTGACGGAGCTCGTGCGCCAGCACCCCGAGCACCTCGTCCTGCCGGGCACCACGAAGAGCATGGGCGTCGGCTGGGTCATGAGCACGGTGCTCATGACCGGGATGGGGTTCTATTGCTGGCCGCACACCTTCGCCTCCGCCTACTCGGCGAAGGACGAGCGGACGATCCGCCGAAACGCAATCATCATGCCGCTCTACCAGCTGCCGATCCTGCTGGTGTTCTTCGTCGGCTTCACGGCGCTGCTGGTGCTGCCCGGGCTGCAGCAGCCGGATTCGGCGCTCTTGTCGCTCGTCACGCGCAGCTACCCTGCCTGGTTCGCGGGATTCGTAGGCGGGGCGGGTGCGGTGACGGCGATGGTGCCGGCGTCGATGCTGCTGCTCGGCGTGGCCACATTGATCGCCAAGAACCTCTACCAGCCGCTCACGGGGGGCGCCGTGGAACCCACGCGGCTGATGCGCGTGTCCCGCATCGCGATGCTGGCGGTGGCGGTCCTGGCGCTGCTGCTCGCGCTGTGGTCCCCGAAGGAGCTCGTGATGCTGCTGATCTTCGGCTACGGCCTGGTCACGCAGCTGTTCCCGGGGATCGCGCTGGGACTCGCCATGCCGTCGCTGACCACGAGGTCGGTGATGGCCGGGCTCCTCTCCGGCGAAGCCGCCGTCATCGGGCTGATTTCGACCGGGCACGACCCGTTCCTCGGCATGAACGCCGGGTTCGTCGCGCTCGCCATCAATCTCGTCGCCACGCTCGTCGCGTGGGCGCTGCTGGATGCGCCCGGCGCCAGGGGCCGAGCACGGTAGGAAGAAGAGGGTTTCATGAACGACACGCTGAGGACCGACATCGAATCGCTGGCCCCCGAGCTGGTGGCGTGGCGCCGGGACTTCCACCGCCATCCGGAACTCGCCTTCGAGGAGCACCGGACCTCGAAGGTCGCCCGCGACTTCCTGGAGTCACTGGGCATCGAGGTCCGCGCGTGCGGCCGAACCGGGCTGCGAGGGGTGCTGCGCGGCGGCTCGCCTGGCCGGACGGTGGCCCTGCGGGCCGACATGGACGCGTTGCCGGTCGCCGAGATCGCCGACCACGAGTACGTGTCGCAGAACGCCGGCGTGATGCACGCGTGCGGGCACGATGGTCACATGGCGATCCTGATGGGCGCGGCGAAGGTGCTGGCCTCCCGCCGCGAGAGCCTGCCGGGCAACTACGTCTTCCTCTTCCAGCCGTCGGAGGAGAACCCGCCAGGCGGCGCGCCGCTGATGGTCGAGGAGGGGGCGCTCGACGGCGTCGACCGGATCTTCGGGCTGCACCTCTGGCAGCCCCTCCCGAGCGGCGTCGTCGGGACGTGCGCGGGGGCGATGATGGCCCAGGCGGACGAGTTCGAGGTGACGATCCAGGGGCGGGGCGGCCACGCCTCGCAGCCGAACGTCACCGTCGACCCGGTCGTGGTCGCATCGCACGTCGTCGTGGCGGCCCAGACGATTGCCAGCCGCTTCACGGACCCAATCGAGGCGGTCGTCGTCTCGTTCACGACGATCCACGGCGGCCGGATCCACAACATCATCCCCGACACCGTCACCATGACGGGCACCGTGCGCACGCTCGACCTGGCGACCCAACGCGTGGTGAAGCAGCGCCTCGGCGAGATTTGCGAAGCGACCTGCCGCGCGTTCGGGGCGACGGCCGACTTCCAGTACCACGACGGTTACCCGCCCCTGACCAACGACCGGGCGTCGGCGGACCTCGTCCTTCGGGTGGCGGCGGAGGAGTTCGGTACCGAGCGGGCGCGGACGATCAAGCCGGTGATGGGCGGCGAGGACTTCGCCTATTACCTGCAGCACGTGCCGGGGGCCTTCGCGATGCTGGGGATCGGCGACAACCGGCCCTACCCGCACCACAACGCGCGGTTCGACATCGACGAGTCGGTGCTGCCGATTGGCGTGCGGCTGATGACGAAGGTGGCGCTGGCGATGGCGGCCGCCTAATCCATAATCCGTCATTGACGTGTCGCTGGAGGACGCCGGATGAAGACAGTTCTTTCGTTCGTTCTTGCCATCACGTTGCTGGCCGGCCCGGCCTCGGCCCAGACCGGCTGGCGGCCGCTCTTCAATGGTCGGACCCTTGACGGCTGGTACGTCTGCAACGGCACGGCGCCGTTCACGGTCGAAGACGGGGCGATCGTGGGCAGGAGTGTCGCGGGTTCGCCCAACAGTTTCCTGTGCACCAAGGAACTGTTCGGCGATTTCATCCTCGAGTACGAGGCGTTCATCGACTCGGAGATGAACAGCGGCGTGATGGTCCGCGGCATCCACGACCCGGCGATGGCCAAGGGCAGGGTCCACGGCTACCAGGTCGAGATCGACCCGTCGGACCGTGCGTGGACGGGCGGCATCTACGACGAGGCGCGGCGTGGCTGGCTCCACACCCTCGAAGGGCAGGACGCGGCCAGGAAGGCTCTCAAGAAAGGCGCCTGGAACGCCTTCCGGGCAGAGTTGATCGGCTCGTCCATCCGCACCTGGCTGAATGGCGTGCCCGTCGCGAACGTCATCGACGACCTGACGCCGCGCGGCAACATCGCGTTGCAGGCGCACAGCATCACCGACGCGTCGAAGGCGGGCCAGGCCATCCGTTTCCGCAACATCCGCATCCTGACGACCGGCCTCGACAGCGCCCGCACGCCGGACAAGGGCGACACCCCGCAGTCCAACTACATCCCGAATACGGTGAGCGCCCGGGAAGCGCGCGACGGCTGGAAGTTGCTGTGGGACGGCAAGACAACTGCCGGCTGGCGCGGGGCGAAGCTCGAGAAGTTCCCCGAGTCCGGCTGGGAGATCAAGGACGGCGTGCTGAGCACGCTCGAGGCGGGGGGCAAGGAGTCGGTTGCCGCGGGCGACATCGTCACCGTCGACCAGTACGGCGACTTCGAGCTGATCGTCGAGTTCAAGATCACGACGGGCGCGAACAGCGGGATCAAGTACTTCGTCGACCCCGACCTGAACAAGGGCGAAGGGTCGGCGATCGGCTGCGAGTTCCAGATCCTCGACGACGCGGTGCACCCGGATGCGAAACTGGGAGTGAACGGCAACCGGAAGCTCGCGGGGCTGTACGACCTGATCCCGCCCCGCAACATCCGGTTCAACGGCGTGGGCGAGTGGAACCGCGCGCGGATCGTCGTCAAGGGCGCGCACGTCGAGCACTGGCTCAACGGCTTCAAGACCGTCGAGTACGAACGCGGGACGCAGATGTGGCGCGCGCTCGTCGACCACAGCAAGTACACGAAGTGGCCGGCGTTCGGCGAGGCAGCGCGGGGACACATCCTCCTGCAGGAGCACGGCAACGCGGTGTCGTTCCGGAGCGTCAAGATCAGGGAGATGGGAAAGTAGCAGGTAGCTGGTAGCGGATGAAGCTCGTAGCCGGCATCCGCTATCGGCTACCCTCTACGGCTCGAGCACCACCTTCATGCACTCATCCTGCTTGTTCATGAAGACGTCGTACATCTTCGGGCGTCCTTCAGCTGCACGCGGTGAGTGATCACCGAAGATGCCGGCCGGCGAGAACCCCCAGAGCTTCTCGGCCATCCAGGCATTTGGATTCGTGTTCTCGCAGAGTGAGAAGAGCGAGCGCTGGCACATGTTGCAGCGGCCGCACGCGATCGGAAACGGGACGACGACGCGGTCGCCCTTCCGGACGTGCTTCACCTCCGGGCCCACCTCTTCGATCTCGCCCATGAACTCGTGCCCCAGCACGTCGCCCTTCTTCATGCTCGGCACGAAGCCGTTGTAGAGGTGCAGGTCCGACCCGCAGATGGCCGTCGTGGTGATCCGGACGATGGCGTCGTGCGGGTTCATGATTGACGGGTCGGGGATCCTCCTCCGCTTCGAGGTGGTGCTTGTCGATCCAGCAGTTGGCCTTCATCGGTCCCCCTTCGCGAAGCGCTCGTAGTCGCGCACCCGCCCGGGGCGTCCCGGCCGGACCATTCCGAGCAGGCTCTCGCTGGCTTCCGTCCTCGGGATTTCGCCGGTCTCCAGCACCTGCTTGAGGCGCCTCAGGTCGTCCTGCAGCTGCTGTCCGGGGTCCTCCCCGAACATGAAGGCGACCGCCTTGCCGAGATTGCCCGCGGGAGGCCGGTACTCGGTGACACAGCCGCCGGCTGGAAGCCGCAAGCCGGTGGCGCCTGCAATGGGCGATCCGGCACGCCGGCACGCCGTGTTGGCACGCCGGATTGGCTCAACGGCCGATGTGATACGCTGGGCGGCCGAACCGGACGGGAAGGATGCCATGCGACTGTCGAACATGATTTCTGCCGTGGACCTGCACGCCTGCGGCGAGCCGGGGCGCGTCATCGTCGGGGGCGTCCGCGACGTGCCCGGGCGGACGATGTTCGAGAAGATGCGCTACGTCGAGCGGCACCACGACGACCTGCGAAAACGGATGCTCCGCGAGCCGCGCGGGTTCCCCGCCGCGAACTGCAACCTGATCCTGCCGCCCACGCACCCGGAGGCGGATGCGGGGTTCGTGATCATGGAGCAGGTGGAATACCCGGCGATGTCGGGCACGAACACGATCTGCGTCACCACCGCGCTGCTCGAAACCGGCATGGTGCCGATGCACGAACCGGTGACGGAGCTGGTGCTGGAGGCGCCGGCCGGGCTCGTCCGCGTGACGCGCGGAATGCTCGAACGGCAAGGTGACCCAGGTGACGTTCCGCAACGTGCCCGGCGTTCGCCGTGCACCTGGACAAGACCAGTCGACGTGCCCCACCTCGGACCGTCACCGTCGACGTTGCGTGGGGCGGGATGTTCTACGTCATCGCGGATGCCGCACCGTTCGGCCTTCGGCTCACCCCGGACGAAGGCCGCGACATCGTCCGCATCGGCGAGATGATCAAGGCGGCAACGCAGGAACAGCTGCCGGTCGTCCACCCCGAGAACCCGGGCATCGCCGGCGTGAGCATCGCGCAGCTCTCCGGCGAGCCGATGGCCGAAGGCGCCCACCGCAAGAACGCCGTCGATCGTGTCTCCACCGGGACGCTCGACTGGAATCGGCCGGCGACGTGGACAGGCGCCATCGATTGCTCTCCCTGCGGCACCGGCACCTGTGCGAAGATGGCCTGCACTCCACGCGAAGGGACAGTTGGGCCTCGGGCGGGACTTCCGTCACGAGGGCGTGCTCGGCACCATCTTCACCGGGCGCCTGCTCGAGGGACCACCGTCGGGCCGTACCAGGCGGTGGTGCCCACGATCAGCGGGCGCGCGTGGATCACCGGGCATCGCGCAGTACGTCTTGGACGCGGAGGACCCGTTCCCCGAAGGCTTCACGGTTGGTGACATTTGGTGACGGATGTCGAATAGGCGGATTCGGGTCCTGGTCGTGGACGATCACTTCGCCATGCGTCTCGGCCTGCGGGCCACGCTCCACGGGACGACGGACATCGAGGTGGTCGGCGAGGCCCGCAGCGGCGAGGAAGCGATCGTGCTGGCGGACCGGCTGCAGCCAGACGTCGTGCTGATGGACATCAGCATGTCAGGGCTCGGGGGGGTGGAGGCGACGCGCCGGATTCCGCGATGCTCACCCGCGCACGCGCGTGATCGCGATGTCGATGTACGACGAGAGCGAGGCGGCCGGGGGGATGCAGGACGCGGGCGCCGCCGCGTACGTCAACAAGGCGGAAGTCCGTGCCAGGCTCGTCGACGCCATCCGCAGGCACGGGCCGGCCCTGGAAGACGGGTAATCACCCGGCTGCACGACGGCACGCCGCCGGGGTCGCACCCGGGCGTTGGCGGACCTGGGCGGCAAGGATTGGGGTGCGGAGAAGGCGCGGGTCAGCGGCGGACCGCCTGCATCCGGTCGGAGACGATTGCCAGTTCCTTGCGGAACAGCGGGTTTTCGGGAAACTCCTCGGCAAGGCCCGCGAGCACGCGGTGGGCGTCGGAGAACTTCTTCTCGCGCAACGACGCCACGGCCAGCAGGATCCGCGCGAAGGGTCCGTAGTAGCGTCCGTGGCTCGCGGCCAGCTTCACCTGCTCGATTCCCCGCCGCTTGCTTCCCTCGATGCCGTCGTAACGCACGAACCACCGGACGAAGAAGGGCAGGTTCCCCACCACGTATTCGGTCGCGCCGAGGGTGATGTACGCGTCGTAGCACGGCGGCGTCCGGTTGATTGGCTTCTTCGCGGGGCCCAGAGAAGCCGGCGCCAGCTTCATGCTGCGCCAGGTGCGCCCCTCGACGAGCGCGGCATAGTCGGTCTCCAGCCCGGCGCTCATGCTCAACGCGAACAGCCCGGCCTCATCGTCGGGGTTGGCCGCGAGGCGCACGGCAGCCAGCCTGCGGGAGTCCTCGAAGGCGCCGAACATCCGCGCCCGAACGGCGGGGTCCGGCTTCGGTCGCGGCGAACCGTCAACCATGTTGTCGTCGTTCATGAAGAACCGCGTCTCGAGGATCTTGAGCCGGTCGAGTTCCATGAACAGGTAGGCCGCCGCGCGGACCGACGGCACGAGCGGGTCCTGCGGATTGGACCGACCCGCCTCGTCGAGGATTGAGAGGCTGCCGGCGAAGTCGAAGTTGTAAAGGCGCTGGAACGCCCGGTCGATCGGGCCGGCAATCGCCACGTCCGAGGCGGCCGCAGCGACGGGGAGCAGCCAGCCGGCGGCCGCCACGACGAACGCCAGCAGTGTGCGGGCCACGCGTCGCCTGTAGGAGTCGCTCACCGATTGCCTCCCTCACCCATGCTCGTGCACCAGGGCGCCGCAGGCGTGGCGGCGCCCACCTCGGTCGGACGTTCGTCTGTCGAGAGAACCCGTGCGGGGGATTGCAGACCGGAAAAGTAGCGGCGTCGACGAGGATTGTCAAGCGGCGCGCCCCCCGCGCACCACCCGGCCCCACCGGGGTCGCGCCTGGTTCCCATGTTCCGGACGACAAGCGCACGTGCGACGTGTTCGACCTGGTATCTATTGCATGCCGAGGCGGTCTTCGGTAAGGTGTGCCGCGACGCCTGGCGTCGCTCCCAGGGGCTCCCCATCTGGCCCCGCCCCCGGCACCGAGCAACACATGAGACTTCGACCCAATCTTCCTGTGGCAGTGTTCTGTGCCGTCGCCGTCGTCCCCGGAGTTGCTGGCGCACAGGTCCGCGTGGGTGCGGCCGCGGGCTACTCGCTCCTCGAACGCACGGACACGAGCCAAAGCGGGACATGGTACCGGGACGAGGTGACGCTGGGACGGTCCTGGCTCGTCGGCGGCACGATTGACGTCCAGTTCGGCGACAGCGACTATCTGACGTTCGACGGGAGCTACGGCCCCTACCACAATGACACCGACCGGACGTGTTACCAGCGCTACTCCGATCCGGCGCCGTGCCAGCTGCAAGACTACATGGTCGGCTCGGGAACGCTCGCTGTCGGCGTTCAGTACATTCGGGCCTTCGGCAGCGGTCGGTGGCGGCCGTACCTCGGGGGCGGCGGCGGCACCAAGCAGTCGTGGTTTCGCTACGCGGGTTCCGATGGCGAACTCGCGTCGGGCGGAAGCTACTCCCTCACGGCGTCGTTGGGTGTCGAGCTACAGCACCGGCATCCCGTCCGGATGGAACTGCGCACGGTCTACTTGACCGACACGATGATTCTGCCCTACCAGGGCCGGTGGGAACTGCAGGTTCGCGCGACGGTCTTCCTGACGCGCTTCGGCGGTTTCAGCAACAGGCAGCCGGCAGATTGAGGGGCGGCTCCTCCGCTCGAGGCCGTCGCGGGGGTCATCCGGCCCCCGGTCTCACTCTCCGACGATTGTCGCCACCACCCGGCGCGCGCCGCCTCGGTCGCGGTGCTCGCCCAGGTAGATGCCCTGCCAGGTGCCGAGGTTCAAGCGGCCCGCCGGAGATTGGAATGGTCACACTGGAGCCGAGCAGCGCGCCTTGATGTGCGCCGGCATGTCGTCGGGCCCTTCGCGCGTCGTGGGTGTAATGCGGGGCGTTCTCCGGAGCGAGCACGTCGAAGCTCGACTCGAAGTCGTCCCGCACGCTCGCGGTCGGCGTTCTCGTTGATCGCCAGCGACGCCGAGGTGTGCTGGATGAAGAGATGAAGCAGCCCCCGCTGGATGGACCGGAGTTCCGGCAGCTGTTCCAGCACCTCTCCGGTGACCAGGTGGAAGCCGCGTGGCCGCGGCGCAAGCGCGAACGACTTCTGGAACCAGGGCACGGGGCCTCCTTGGGCGCAGGCGACTACCGCCTGCCGACCAGTATCGCAAGAAACGGGGCCAGCCAGGTCCGCTACAACGCGCCGAGGCGCCAGCGGAGAAAGAGGTAGAGGGCGAGCGGGTTTGCAGCACCATGCCTCCGGTCACGACGGCATCCGAGCGACCGAAGAACTGGCCGTAGGCGGCGATCAACATCCACGCAAACAGGATGGCCTGTGGCCGCCGAGCCAACTCCACCATGGTGAACAGCCATGACGAAGAGTGCCGCCTATACAGCGAGGGCGAGCCAGGCGAGGAAGGGAAAGACCAAGAACACGGTGCTGCCGTCTAGCATAGGCCGGCCCACGGCCGACCGCCAGCGCCGAAACCGGGCCGGTCGGTGTCCGAGCCTGCTGAAGGGAAGGCCCGGGAAGGCAGCGTCTCGCGCAAACCGAGCAGTTGATTCGGGTGGGAATGTCGCGCAGCGAGGGCCACCAGCAAGTGGCCCTCGTGAATGTCGCGCGCGACTCGCTCTAGCGTCGCCTCTTCATGGCAGCGCGCATGCCGGCCAGGCCCGTCGCGAGCAGGAGCAAGGAGGCAGGCTCGGGAACTGCCGGAGGCTGCTGGCCGCCGTCGAAGGAAACCTCGCCGACCATCATCCACGAGTTAAACGTCGGGTGGAAGAACTGGACATCCACACTGCTTGCCGTGAGGTCCACGGCGAACGTATACGCTTTCGGCCCGGGGGCCACGCCGTCCAGGAGGAAGTTATGGCCGCCGATGGAGATTGAAGCCGGCGCATACACCCCGCCATTGCCGACCGAATTGTCCAGCCACACGGTCACCGAGTCGAGATGCACCGTGTCCGAGAAGTAGAAAGTGGCCGTCGGGTCCCTCACTGCAATGCGCTGCCACCCGACCCAGTCAGTTTCCCAGCCCTGCTGATTCCAGCTGAGCAATGGCGACACCCCGTCGGTAAGTTTCCCCGTCCCTCCGCTGAGCGGGGCGCTCGTCACATCGCAGCCGTTGCAAGGGGTGTACGTGAAGTCGCGGTAGTTGTAGGAGCCGGTCCCACCATTCAGCATCGAGTAACTGCTGACGGCGATGGGCGCCGCCGACGACACCGAACCGAGGAACAGGACCAGGGTCACAACGCCGAGCAGCACTCTGAGCATACGGTATCCCCCCTCTTGCTCAAGAATTGCGTAGGCGGCCGACAAGTCCAGCGTTCCTCTTGCAAATCACAGCCCAACCATAATCAGGGATTCGCCGGCCCATTTCGGGCGGGCCCGGGAGAGTTGTCGCGGGGGACGCCGACTAATGGCTGACTGCCAGGGGAACGGCGGAAAACGTCCGAGCCCATTGACCGATGGCTCGGTTCGGCAGTGGGATGGTCTCGGCTGTCCGAGCGTCCACTATCATGCCGTAGCGCGCGACGCAAGGTGCCCTGGTCCACTAGGTTACGGCAGAACACACCGACCGGGGTCGGCCGACGCATAGGACTGTCTTGCTGAAGACTAGTGTTGGAGGCGCCGTCCGGATTTGAACCGGAGATGGAGGTTTTGCAGACCTCTGCCTTACCACTTGGCTACGGCGCCCAGGGGTTCCGCGCGGGCTGTGGCCGGCGTGCGCGGACAAAAAACGCGCGGCAACGACCGCGCGCGGCGAGGGAAGAAGATGGAGCGGGAAACGGGATTCGAACCCGCGACTTCGACCTTGGCAAGGTCGCACTCTACCACTGAGTTATTCCCGCTCAGCGAACATTGAAAGCACCACACGAGGCGGCTTCGAGGCAAGAGGCAGCCGAGCTTTTCCGAGCCCGGCGCGCCATCCACGCCTACGGCCCGGCGGTTGCACCAGCCTTCACCGTATGCCGGTCCTCGATCGCATTTCGCTCGGAAAATCCGGCGAAGAGTGCGCGTGCCGCGAGTTGGAGCGCCGCGGCTATGCAATTCTTGCCCGGCGCTACCGCACCCGCTTTGGAGAAATCGACATCGTCGCGCGTGATGGCCCCACTATCGTCTTCGTCGAGGTGAAGGCCCGCACCAGCGACCGCTACGGCCACCCCGCCGACGCCGTGACGCTCCACAAGCAGACGACGATCGCGGCAATGGCCGCCGACTACCTGGCGCGAAGGCACATCCGCGACGTCCCCTGCCGCTTCGACGTCGTTGCGATCGGCTTCGGTGTCGGCGGTGTCCTGAAAGTGGAGGTGTTCAAGAACGCGTTCGACGCCGTCCATCGCTAGCGGACCGACCCGCACCGGGCAGCGCAGGCCGCGGTTCGCAGGCCCCCTGCCGCACGCCGGCTACAGCGACAGCTGCGCAAAGAGGTGCCGGGCGTAGTTGCAGTCGGCCGTGATCTGCGCTTTCAGCGCCTCGATCCCGTCGAACGTCCGCTCGTCGCGGATCCGCTGGAGGAACGACACGCGCATCTGCTGTCCGTACAGGTCGCGGTCGATGTCGAGGAGGTGCGTCTCGATGACGGTCGCCGACGGCTGGTGGAACGTGGGCCGGACGCCGATGTTCGTCACCGCCGGGTAGACGATCCCGTCCAGCGTCGCGAGTGTCGCGTAGACGCCGTTGGGCGGCGTCAGCTCGTTCGCGCTCTCCAGGTTCGCCGTGGGGAACCCCAGCAGCCGGCCGCGCTGCAGCCCGTGCACGATCACGCCGTCCATGCCGTAGTGCCGCCCGAGCAGCGTCGCTGCCTCGTCCACCCGGCCTTCCGCGATCAAGCGCCGCACCCGCGTGCTCGACACCACGAACTCCTTGTACCGAACCGGGTCGATCTTCTCGGCCCGGAAACCGTACCGCGCCCCCAGGAGGCGCAGCATCGAATAGTTGCCCGCGCGGTCGTGGCCGAAGAGGAAATTCGCCCCGACCCACACCTCCGACACACGCAGCCACTCCGTCAGCACCAGCCGCACGAACGTCTCGGGGTCCCACCGCGCCATCTCCGGCGTGAACCGCACGATGGCCAGTCCCTGCACCCTCGCCCGCTCCAGCGCCTCCACCTTCTGCGCCATCGTCATCAACAGCGGCGGCGCCTTGTCCGGCCGGACGACGCGCGTCGGGTGGGGATCGAAGGTCAGCACGCAGCGGCGTCGCCGATCGCTCCGCGGCCGTCCGGACGACGCGCTCCACGATCTTGAGGTGACCGCGGTGCAGGCCGTCGAAGTTGCCGAGCGCCAGCACGGGCTGGTGCCACCGCATCGGCCTCGGCTCGTCCGGGTAGTGAATGACCTCCACGCTCTCCTCTGCCGCCCGTCACCTGACGTCCGCGACGGCTGCCTGATGCCCGTCGATCCGCCCTGCACGATATCGAATAGGACGCCGTACGCCGGGCGCGCGCCCGTCTGCCTGCCGACTATTCGTGAATCGGCACAACCAATCCATCATATGCCAGCTGGACGCCGGGCGGGAGGGCCGCCGACGTCTCGGCGTGGCGGAGGTCGTGGGCGATGTGCGTCAGCAACGCGCGGGCCGGCCGCACGCGGTCGACGACCTCGAGCGCCTGCGCCACCGTGAAGTGCGTCGGGTGCGGGACGTGCCTGAGCGCGTCGAGCACCAGCAGTTCCACCCCCTCCAGCAGCGGCCACGACGCGTCAGGGATGCGGCTGCAGTCGGTCACGTAGGCGAACGAGCCGACCCGGTACCCGTAGATGGGCAGCTGGCCGTGCAGGACCGGCACGGGCGTGACGGCCGTGCGCCCGACCGTGAAGCGGCCGGTCACCGGCACGAGTTCGAGCTGCGGCACTCCCCCGCCCAGCTGCCGCGGTTCGAAGGCGTACGCGAAGACCCGGCGGACCTCCGCCAGCGTGTCGGGGTCGCCGTAGCACGGGATCGTCGCCCGCTGCAGCTGGTTGTAGCGCCGGATCTCGTCGAGTCCCAGCAGGTGATCGGCGTGAGGATGGGTGAACAGCACCGCGTCCACGCGGCGGACGTCGTACCGCAGCGCCTGCGACCGCAGGTCGGGCGCCGTGTCCACCAGCAGCGCGGGGCCGTCGTGCATCTCGATGAGCAGAGATGGGCGCAGGCGCTGGTCACGGGGATCGTCGGACGTGCAGGTGGCGCACCGGCAACCGATCATCGGGACGCCGTGCGACGTCCCGGTGCCGAGAAACGTCACGTGACCGACCGGCTGGCTCAAGGCTCGACCGCTCGCTTCTCGCCGGCGACGAGCGCGACGTACTGCATGCGGAGGTCGTGCAGGACCGCCGCGAGCAGCTGCTCCTCGGATTCGTCGAGGTTGCCCTCGGTCTTCTCCTTGAGCATCGCCAGCACCTCGATGAGGTGAGCCGCTTCGCGGGGATTCGGCTCCGCCGGCTTGCCGGTGCCGGGGACCGGCAGCCGCCCCAGGTGGATCTCGGCGCTGGCGGAGAGCGAGAGGACGAACAGGCTGAACGTGATCTGCGGTGTCTGGTCGGCCATGATCCACCCCGCGCGCGACCGGACGGGCTCCGCCCGGTGCGACATCGAAATGGTAGCATACGGCTCATGCCCGACACCGCCGCCTCGGCCTTCGCCCGCCTCGTGGACGTCGTCGCACGCCTGAGGGCGCCGGACGGCTGTCCCTGGGACCGGGAGCAGACGCTCGAGACGCTCCGCCCGTTCGTCCTCGAAGAGACCTACGAGGTCCTCGAGGCGATCGACCGTGGAGACCTCGACGCGCTCCGTGAAGAGATTGGCGACATGATCTTCGAGGGCGTGCTGCTTGCGCAGGTGTGCGCCGAGCGCGGCGAGTTCACCGTCGCCGACTCGGTGCAGTCCATCACCGACAAACTGGTCCGCCGCCACCCGCACGTGTTCGGCGACGCCGCGCGCGCGAGGACGGCCGACGAAGTGCTCGGGCGGTGGGAAGAGGTGAAGGCCCGCGAGCGGGCGGAGTCGAAGAAGCGCGACGGACCGAAGACCATCCTGGGGGGTGTGCCGAAATCCCTGCCCGCGCTGCTCCGCGCGCACGAGATGGGGACGCGCGCCGCGGCGGTCGGCTTCGACTGGGAGCGCGCCGCGGACGTGATCGCGAAGATCGAGGAAGAGGTGGCGGAACTGCGCGAGGCGGCCGAGCGGATCACCGCCCGGCCGGGTCCGGCCGGCAGCGAGGCGGCCGAACGTCACCGCCGCATGGTCGAGGAGGAGATGGGCGACCTCCTGTTCGCGATCGCCAACCTCTCGCGGAAGCTGGGCGTCGAACCGGAGTCCGCGCTGCGGACGGCCGACGACAAGTTCGCGCGGCGCTTCACGGAGCTCGAGCGCCGCTTCGCCGCCAGGGGCGAGTCGCTGCAGCAGGCCGGCCTCGCGCGGATGGAAGACGAGTGGGGCCGGATCAAGGAGAACGAGCAGACCTAGAGGGCGACCCGTCGAATCCCGTGCATCAACATTCGTTCGTGGAAATTAATCAGCAGTCCCAGCCGCAGGCGAGTGGTCCTGAGGTATGAGAGCACCTGGGCGACATGGACCGGCTCAATCGCGCCAACGGCCTTCACCTCGACGACCAGCCGTGCATCGACCAGAAAGTCCAGCCTCTGTCCGGGAATCGCAACGCCGCGATACATGACCGTGACCGGCTTCTCGCATTCGAAACGAATCCGTCGCGCCTCCAGTTCCAGCCGCAGCGCCTGGTTGTAGATGGACTCGAGAAACCCCGGCCCGAGTTCCCGATGGACCTCCAGTGCAGCCATCACCACTCGATGAGCCAGGTCGTCCAGCTCCCGCGGCATTGGTTCGTGCATTTGAACTCCGGATAACCACCAGGACCACGAAGCTCACAAACGGACCGCATGCGGGGCTTCGACGACGTGCCGCCGCAAGGCGGCGGCACGCGCGGGATGGCAGGCCGCCGGGGGAATCGAACCGACCCCGCATGTCATCGGCTCGATTCCCCCGAGGACCTGCCATCCCTGCCGGCCCGTTGGCCGGCTACGCCGAAGCCCACACGGCGCACGCTGCCCCGCCGTGTGCGTCTCGTCTTCGTTGTCTTCCTTGTGTGCCTTGTGTCCCTTGTGGTTCATTTCGTCAACACGGCGGTGGCACCCGTGAACGTCGTCACCGTGACGCGCCGCCCGTCGGTCTCCAGGGTGACCGCGCCGTCCCGGTCTGTCCTGTAAAGGGCCGCGCCGATGTCCTCGTAGCGCCGCAGCACGTCGTCGCTGACCTTCGTCGTCACACCCGCACTCAGGAGCGCGATGCGCGGGCGGAGCGCGGCCACGAAGGCCGGCGAACTCGAGGTGGCGCTGCCGTGGTGGGGCACCTTCAGCACGCGGAGCGGCGCCGGCTGGAACCGGTCAGCCAGCCCGCGCTCGACGTCCACGCCGACGTCGCCGGCGAGCACGATCGATACCTCCCGGTAGCGCAGTTCGAGCACCAGCGAATCGTCGTTCCTCACGCGCTGGCGCTCCCAGTCGGGCGGCGGCGGGTGGTGCACCATCAGGTCGACGTCGCCGAACCGGGCGGTGTCGCCCGCGTGGTGTTCGCCCCAGGGGATTCCGGCAGCCTGCGCCTGCGCCTTCAGGCGCTGGAGGACCGGGAGCGGCGGCACCGGCGTCCCCTCCCAGATGCTGCGCGGGCGAAAGTCGCGGATCACCGAGGCGGCGCCGCCGGCGTGGTCGGGATCCGCATGCGACAGCAACAGCATGTCGAGCCGGCGCGTGCCCATCGCCCAGACCGCAGGAGCGACCACCCGCGCGCCCACGTCGAACGTGCTCGCGCTCATCGTCCCGCCCGCGTCAACGAGCAGGCTCCTCCGGTCCGGCAGCTGCACGAGCAGGGCATCCCCGTGGCCGACGTCGATCATCGTCACCCGAAGCCGCCCGCTCACCCCAGGCGCCAGCAGCGTGACCGGTTCCACCAGGATCCAGACGCCGGAGGCGGCGACCAGGCCGACCGCAGCCACGCGCACGCGCTGCAGCGCCGGGCACGCAGCGGGCGCACCCGCACGCGCCGCCAGCCAGGCGGCCCACCCCAGGTAATAGGCGGCCACGGCAACCGCGTGCGGCGGCGGCAGCCGATACGTCAGCCACGGGGCCAGTTCCACGAGCCGCGCGCTCCTCACCAGTCCCGCGGCTCCCAGGTGCGCCACCAGTCCCGCCGCGTCCGCTGCGCCCGCCGAGACGCCCGAGAGCAGCACCGCCGCCATCCCCGCGATCTGGGCGACGCTCATCATCGGGATGGCGATGAAGTTGAGGAGGAGGCCCGCGAACGTCACGCGCGAGAAGGCGAGCGCCGACACGGGGAACAACGCCAGTTCGGCGCACACCGATGTCAGCAGCAAGGCTGCGGGCAGCCGCAGCCAGGCCGGCCGCGGCAGCCGCCCGCCGGCCAACTCGATGCCCAGCATGATTCCGAGCGTCGCGCCGAACGTCAGCCAGAAGCCCACGTCTGCGACGGACGACGGCGATGCGAGAAGCAGGACCGCGGCAGTCACCGCCAGGGCATTCAGGGGCGCACCACGGTGGCCGGCCTGCCGCGCCAGCAGGTAGATTACCGCCATCAGCGTCGCCCTCGCGACCGACGCCCCTCCCCCGACCATCCCGGCGTAAGCGGCCAGTGCCACGATGGTGATCCAGCTTTCGGCGCGGTGCCCGGCGCCGGCCAGCCGGAGCAACCAGAGCAGCAGGCCGGCGACGATCGCGATGTTGCCGCCGGAGATCGCCATCACGTGGTAGGTGCCCGCCTCCTGCAGCTCGCGCTGCAGCTCCTCGTCCAGGCCGACCCGGTCCCCGATCAGGATGGCCACGACAATCGCTCCCGACTGCGCATCGCGGAGGCCGACGTGACGATGGATGGCGGTCCGGGCGAGTTGCCGGACCCGCGCTGCCGCCTCCGCCCCCCACCACCCGCGGTCGAGCACCTCGACGAGCGCGCCGCTCTTCACCGTACCGACCAGTCCGACGCCACGCCGGGCCAGCGCCAACCGCCCGTCGGGAACGCCGGGATCCTGGTAGCGGCCCGGCGCACGCAGCAGCGCCGGGAGGCGCACGCGGCGGCCGGCCCGCCACTCCCCCGCGCGCGCAAGGGCAATCGACCCCGCCACGTTGAGCCGCACGCCGCCCGGGGCTCCGCCGGCAGTGCCATCCCGGTTCCCTCCATCCACGTCCAGCGTCAGGGCCACCCCGTTCCCCCCGCTCGCCGCGTCCTCGCGGAGCCGTCCCTCGAGCGAGACCGGGCCCGACGCGGCGGCGAACGCGCGTCGAATCGGCGGGTCGGCGGCCTCGGACTCCGCCCGCTGCGCGAGCGTGCAGGCCCCGGCGGCGAACGCGGTGGCGACGGCCAGCAGGAACGGAAACGTCCGGTGCGCGACGAAGGCAAGCACCGCCCCGAGGAGGCCGGCGGCGAGGGACAGCAGGCCGGGTGCGAGCGGACCGACACCGACCCAGGTGCCCAGGGCGGCGCCTGCGATCACCCCCGCCGCGGGGATCGAAGCCGGAATACGCACGACGAACCGATGAGCAAGGGGAATGCCGGGACGTAGCGGGTAGCGGACCACGGACGCGGACGCCGGTAGCGCGTAGCGGACTGGGCCCGATCCGCTATGGGCTGGGGCGTCTGAGAACCGCCACGAGCGATCGGCGGCGCGCACCTTCTGCGATGCGCGCCGGCGTGCTAGGTCGCAGATCCTGCGTGGTAGTCCTGCAGCGAGCGCACTTCGGAAACGTCCGTCCTCATCGCCCGGATGGCGCTGACGGCGGCGGCCGCGCCGGTGAGCGTCGTGATGCACGGGACGCCCTGCATCATCGCGGCGCGGCGGAGCGAACGGTCGTCGAAGAACGACGCCCGTCCGAGCGGCGTGTTGATCACCAGCGAGACCCGCCCGTTCACCACCTCGTCGGCAATGTTCGGCCGCCCTTCGTTCACCTTGTACACCACCTGCGCGCGCAGGCCGTGTGCCCCGAGGAAGGCCGCCGTGCCGCGCGTCGCGGTCAGCGTGAACCCGAGCGCCAGCAGGTCGCGGGCGACGGGGAGCACGGTGGGCTTGTCGTGGTCGTTGACGGAGATGAACGCCTGTCCCCCGTCGGGCAGCAGCTGGCCGGCCGACGCCTGCGCCTTCGAGAACGCGACGCCGAACGAGGTGCCGCAGCCCATCGCCTCGCCCGTCGACTTCATCTCAGGGCCGAGGATGACGTCGACGCCCTGGAACCTGGCAAACGGGAAGACCGGCGCTTTCACGAAGACGCCGCTGACCGGGACGTCGTGTTCGAGGCCGATCTCGGCCAGCGTGCGGCCCAGCATCACCCGTGCGGCCGCCTTCGCGAGCGGCACGCCGGTCGCCTTCGACAGGAAGGGCACGGTCCGCGATGCGCGCGGGTTCACCTCGAGCACGTAGACGACGTCGTCCTTGATCGCGAACTGGATGTTCATCAGCCCGACGACGCCGAGTTCGCGGGCGATGCGGCGCGTCCAGTCGCGAATCGTCTGGAGGTGCCGCTCCGCGACGAGATAGGGCGGCAGCACGCAGGAGCTGTCGCCCGAGTGAATGCCCGCCTCCTCGATGTGCTCCATGATCCCGCCGAGGACGACCGCGCCGGTCGCGTCGGCAATCGCGTCCACGTCGAGCTCGAAGGCGTCCTCCAGGAACGAGTCGATCAGCACCGGGTGCTCCGGCGACGCGTCCACCGCCCCGCGCATGTAGCGATTGAGCGCCGCCTGCTCGTACACGATGGCCATGCCGCGGCCGCCGAGGACGTACGACGGGCGGACGACCACCGGGTAGCCGATGCGGGCCGCCACCTCGCGGGCCTCGTCGCGCGAGGTCGCCGTGCCGCTCGCCGGCTGGTTGATGTCCAGGCGCCCGAGGAGCGCGGCAAACCGCTTGCGGTCTTCAGCGAGGTCGATCGAGTCGGCCGATGTGCCGATGATCGGGACGCCGGCCTGGTGGATGGCCAGCGCGAGCTTGAGCGGTGTTTGGCCGCCGAACTGCACGAGGCAGCTGACCTTCCCGCCCCCCGTCCGCTCGCGATCGATGATCGCCATCACGTCCTCGAGCGTCAGCGGCTCGAAGTAGAGGCGGTCGGCCGTGTCGTAATCGGTCGAGACCGTCTCCGGATTGCAGTTGACCATCACCGTCTCCACGCCTTCTTCGCGCAACGCGAAGGCGGCGTGGCAGCAGCAGTAGTCGAACTCGATGCCCTGGCCGATGCGGTTGGGGCCGGAACCGAGGATGACGACCTTCTCGCGCGCCGTCGGCTCGGCCTCGCAGTCGGCCGCGAACGTGCTGTACAGGTACGGCGTGAACGACTCGAACTCCGCCGCGCAGGTGTCGATCCGCTTGTAGGCGCGCGTCAGGCCCGCTGCCGCAACATCCCGGGCGACGGCAGGCTCCGGGCGGCCGGACAGCCTGGCAATCTCCTCGTTGCTGAAGCCGCCGCGCTTGAGTGTCGTGAGGGTCGCGGCCGGCAGCGCCGCTCCCCCGCTCGACTTCAGCTCGAGCGCCAGCGCGGTCAACTGTTCGAACTGCGTGAGGAACCAGGGGTCGATCTTCGTGATGTCGTGGACCCGCCCGACGTTCCAGCCGCGCTCGAGCGCCTCGAACACGCGCCAGATCCGCCGCTCGTCCGCCACGCCCAACTGCCGCGCCAGCGCGTCCTCGCCTTCGTCCTCGTTGCCGGCGGACCAGAGCCACGCCGCCCGCCCGAGTTCGAGGGACCGGAGGCCCTTCATGAAGGCCTCCTTGAACGTCGCGCCGATCGCCATCGCCTCGCCCACCGACTTCATCTGGGTTGTCAGCGTGCGGTCGGCCTCGGGGAACTTCTCGAAGTTCCAGCGCGGGACCTTCACCACCACGTAGTCGATGGACGGCTCGAAGGAGGCAGGCGTCACCCGCGTGATGTCGTTCGGGATCTCGTCGAGGTGATAGCCGAGCGCCAGCTTGGCGGCAATCTTCGCGATCGGAAACCCGGTGGCCTTGGAGGCGAGCGCGGACGACCGCGAGACCCGGGGGTTCATCTCGATCGCCACCACCCGGCCGTCGACCGGGTTCACCGCAAACTGGATGTTCGACCCGCCGGTCTCGACGCCCACGCGACTGATGATCCGCCGCGCCATGTCGCGCAGCCGCTGGTATTCCTTGTCGCTGAGCGTCATCGCCGGCGCCACCGTGATCGAGTCGCCCGTGTGGATCCCCATCGGGTCGATGTTCTCGATCGAGCAGATGACGACGAAGTTGTCGGCGACGTCGCGCATCACCTCGAGCTTGTACTCCTTCCACCCGAGCACCGACTGCTCGACGAGCACCTGGTGCACGGGGCTGAGCGCGAGGCCGCGCGAGGCGAGCGCCTTGAACTCCTCCACGTTGTAGGCGATGCCGCCGCCGACGCCCCCCAGCGTGAACGACGGGCGGATGATGGCCGGGAACCCGACCAGGTCGACGAGCGCCAGCGCCTCGTCCAGCGTGTGCGCGACGCCGCTCTCGGGCACGTCGATCCCGATCGACTGCATCGCTTCGCGAAACTTCAGCCGGTCCTCCGCCACCTTGATCGACTCGAGCGAGGCGCCGATCAACTCCACGTCGAACCGCCCCAGGACGCCCGCTTCGGCGAGGTCCACCGCGAGGTTCAGCGCCGTCTGGCCGCCCACGGTGGGCAGCAGCGCATCCGGGCGCTCGCGGTCGATGATCGCGGTCAGGGTGTCGACGGTCAGCGGCTCGACGTACGTGCGGTCGGCGAGTTCGGGGTCGGTCATGATCGTCGCCGGGTTGCTGTTCACCAGGACGATCTCGAGGCCCTCGGCCCGGAGCGCCTTGCAGGCCTGGGTGCCCGAATAGTCGAACTCGCAGGCCTGCCCGATGACGATCGGCCCGGACCCGATGACGAGGACGCGGCGGAGATCAGTGCGACGGGGCATATCGGGAACAGGAGACAGAAGTCAGAAGTCAGACCAGCGACGTGACGAACCGTTCGAACAGGTATTCCGCGTCGTGCGGGCCGGGCGACGCTTCAGGGTGGTACTGCACCGAGAACACCGGGCGCGTGCGATGCCGCAGCCCCTCGATCGTCCCGTCGTAGAGGCTCCGGTGCGTCACCGCAGCGTCGCCCGGGAGCGACCCTTCTTCCACCGCGAAGCCATGGTTCTGCGAGGTGATCTCCACGCGGCCGGTGTCGAGGTCCTTGACCGGGTGGTTGCCCCCGCGATGCCCGAACTTCAGCTTGAACGTGCGCCCGCCGAGCGCCAGGGCCAGCAACTGGTGGCCGAGGCAGATCCCGAACAGCGGGAGACCGCGGTCGAGCAGCGCCTTGACGCTGTCCACCACGTACGGCAGCGCCGCGGGGTCGCCGGGACCGTTGCTCAGGAAGATCCCGTCGGGAGCCGCCGCGAGAACCTCGCGGGCGGGCGCGGTCGCGGGAAAGACGCGCAGCGCGCACCCGTGGGCGGCGAACCTGCGGAGGATGTTCCACTTCATCCCGAAGTCGTAGGCCGCCACGAGCGGCCGGCGCGCGCCCGCACGGCGCTCCGGCGCGCGGCGGGCCGTCATGACGAATTCAGGATCGGTCGCCACGCCCGCGTCGCCCGGGAGCGGCGCCCCGGCGGCGCCGGCGTAGTCGAACGCGGCCCCGCACGTCACCGCGCGGACCAGGTCGGCGCCCTCCATGGGCGCCGTCTGCCGCGCTCGCTCCACCAACGCGTCCACGCGGGTGTCGCCCGTGCCTATCGCGCCCCGCAGCACGCCGCCGCTGCGCAACCGCCTCGTCAGCGCGCGGGTGTCGATGCCGGCGAGCGCAACGATCCCGTGCGCGGCCAGGAAGGCGTCGAGGCCGGTGGACGATCGCCAGTTGCTCGCCACCGGGGAGCACTCGCGCACGATGAAGCCGGAGACGAACGGCTGCCTCGATTCGGCGTCGAGCGCGGTCGTCCCGTAATTGCCGATTTCGGGGCAGGTCATCGTGACGATCTGGCCCGCGTAGGAGGGATCGGTGAGGATCTCCTGGTAGCCGGTCATGCTCGTGTTGAACACGACCTCGCCCGACGTGACGCCTTCAGCCCCGCAGCCCACGCCTTCGAAACAACTCCCGTCCTCGAGCACCAGCCTGGCGCGGCGCCACGTCATCGTTCCATGCTCCTTATCCTCCGGGGCGCCGGTCGAGCGACGCAGTGACTCGATTGACCTTGCCGGCCGTCACCTGGACGGACGACGACCAGATCTGGTAGCCCGCCAGTTCGATCCGGATCGCGTGCGCGCCGGCCGTGACCGCCTGCAGCGTCAACGGCGTCGTGCCGATCGGCCGGCCGTCGAGTTGAACCATCGCACCGTCGGGCTTCGAGGCGATGACGAGGCTGCCCTCGAATGCCTTCGCGCGGGCGGCTGGCGGCTTGGAAGCCTGACCCGCCGCGGCCGCAGCGGTCCGCGTGGTCTGGCTCTTGGCGCGCGACGGGGTCGCGGGCTTCTGCGTGGCCTTCACGGGCGCCTTAGCAGGCGCAGGGGTCACCGCGGCCGGCGGGGCGGCTGCCGGCGCGGGCGCCGGGGCCGCCGTCTGCGGCGGCGCGGCGGCGGCGGGAACGGGCGATTGCGCAGAGGTGCCGGCCGGGGTCGTCGGACCTGTGGCAGCAGGTGCGGGAGATTGAGACGGCTGCGCGGCCGCCGGCGTCGACGCGGCCGGCCGTGTGCCCGCGCCCGCCGTGTCCGCCGCGCCCTTCGGCGCGACCAGGTAGCCGACGAAGAAGCCGATCAGGATCCCGACCAGCAGCATCCCGAGCAGCGACACCAGGCTCGTCCGGGCTCCCGGCGCGGCGGGCGAAACCGGCGGCTCGCTTTCGAACATGGACGGTCCTCGCGAAGATTCCTCGGGGGCCGCGCGGACGACCGGCTCCCCGGCGGGCTCGGCTTCGCCCCGGGAAGCCACGGGAATTTCCATCGTGTGCTCGAGACGCCGGTCGAATTCGTCCGATATCCGTGCATCGCCAGGTACATCCGGCGGCAGCTCCGGGACGACGGCCAAGACTGGCTCGGCCGGTTTGGTGGCCCTCCTCTCCGGCTTGCGGTCGGGCCCCGCGAGGTCGTCGGTCGCGACGAAGGCGGGCGGCATGTCCGACCGATCGTGGTCGAGAGGTTCGATGTCCGTCTGCACCGGTTCCGGCACGACGGGCGGCGTCTCCGGCTCGAGGGGCTCCGCGGCCGTCGGTCGGTAGGACTCGAGGAATGCCGGAAGCGGCGTGCTGCCGGCGGGCGGCACGACAGGCAGCGGTTCCCTGGCCGCCGGCTCGAGCGGCAGTTCCCCGCCCGGGGCCTCGTCCACCGCGGTCTCGCCGGTGCCGCCATGCGCAGCATCCGGTGCAGGTGGCGGCGGCGCCGCTGGTGTCGATTCGGACGGAACGGGCGTCTTCCGGCTCGCGGACCGAACCGCCCGGCGGGTCCGCGGCCGCTCGGCCGCCTCGCCTGCGAGCAACGGCTCCCCGGTGAGCGCGTGCTTCAGGCCCGCCGCGAACGAAAGCGCCGACGGGTAGCGATCGCCGGGGCGCACGCTCAACGCGCGAGAGAATGCCTCGGCCAGCGCGGTCGGGTCAGCCGACTGGATGGAGTCGGTCTCGACGGTCACCGACTCGCCCGACAGCGACGGCTTCCGCCCGGTGAGGAGTTCGAACGAGACGCACGCCAGCGAGAATACGTCGGCCCGCGTCGTGATCGGCCCGCCGGCCGCGCGTTCGGGCGCCGCGTAGGGCCGCCGGGCTGGAGCGCGGAAGCCCACGCGTTCCAGCGCTTCCAGCACGCCGAGGCCGGACAGGCGGACCTCGTGCGGCGCGACGAGGATGTCGCGCGGGTGAAGCGCGCCGTGGTGCACACCCGCCGCCGCCGCGAAGTCGAGCGCGCCGGCCAACTGCCCGATGAGCCTCATCGCGTCGGGCACGGGCGCCGGGCCGTATTGCTTGAGCGCCACGTCCGCGGACTCGGCGACGAAGTACTCCTGCACCAGGTAGGCGGTAGAGCCGTCGGCGCCGGCAGCAAACGGCACGACCACCGAGGGGTGTTTCAGCGAGAGGCCTGGAAGGCGGTCGAGGTCGGCGGCGAGATCGCGCGCCTGTTCGGGTGTGAGATCGAGCGAGAACGCCTTGATGGCGACCGCCCGATCGTGCTCGGGATCGTAGCCGCGAAACACCGGCCCCAGCACGCCGGCACCCACCTGGTGCACGACGCGGTATCGGCCGAATGCGGACGGCGGAGGAGAGCTCGCCGGTGTGTCTCTTGGCAGCGCCACCCACTCCTAAGTTGAAGTTCCACTGATGCTAACATCTAACCACGCCCCATTCAACGAGGCGAACCGGTCTTCTTGACACCACCGGACCGCTCTGCGACAGTAACCCTACTGGTGCAAACCGAACCTGTCGTCTCCGCTTCGTCCTCGCTGCGCCTGGCCATCGACATCCGGCGCTTCCCCTGGATCCGGCGCCTTGCCGCCGACTACGCCTACGACGCCGACCGGCTGCTGCCGTTCTTCACCGGGCATCCCGGCGACACCGGCGCGTGGACCGCGGCGATCGCACGCGCGCAGGCGTTTCCACGGGAGCGCGAGCGGGTATCCGCCATCCTGGCCGACCAGCAGCAGCGGCGGGGAGCCCCCGCCGAAGCGCGTGCCGCAGCCTCGCGCCTCGCCGACGCCCGCACGGTCGCGGTGGTGACCGGGCAGCAGGCCGGCTTGTTCGGCGGGCCGCTGTTCACGCTGCTGAAGGCGATGACCGCCATCAAGCTGGCGGAGCGGGTCACGCGCGACCACGGCGTGCCGGCGGTGGCGATCTTCTGGATCGAGTCCGAGGACCACGACTGGCAGGAGGTCAGTTCCTGCTCCGTGCTGGACGCCGAGATGCACCGGCGCACCATCACCCTCGGCACGCCGCCGGGCGCGGGAGAGGGTCCGGTGGCCTCCGTCAGGCTCGACCCGTCGGTGATGGCGGCGGTTGAAGCGCTGCGCACGACGCTGCCGCAGACCGAATTCACCGAGGACGTGCTGGTGCGCCTCGCGGAAGCCTACCGCCCTGGCGTCGGCATGTCGGACGCCTTCGGGCGCTGGCTCGAATCGGTCCTCGGCCGCCTCGGCCTCATCGTGTACGACTCGGCAGACCCGGCGACGAAGTCGCTCGCGGCCGCCACCTTCATTCACGAGCTGGAGTCGCCGCGCACGACGACGCGGCTCGCCGCGGAACAGGGCGCGGCGCTGATCCAGCAGGGATACCACGCCCAGGTGGTCCCTCACGAAGACAACGTGGCGCTCTTCAAGCTGGACGGGATCCGGCAGACCCTGCACTTCCGCGAGGGCGCGTTCGTCGTCGGCGACAACGCGGTCGTGGCGGGGCCGGACCTCGTGGAGGAATCGCGCCGGCATCCCGAACGGTTCAGCCCGAACGTCCTGTTGCGGCCGGTCGTGCAGGATACGTTGTTCCCGACCATCTGCTACGTGGCCGGCCCGAACGAGCTGGCGTACCTCGCGCAGCTGAAGCCGATCTACGCCCACTTCGGCGTGCCCGAACCGTTGATGGTCCCCCGCGCCAGCATCACGCTCCTCGACTCGGCCGGTGCGAAGTTCCTTGCGAAGTACCAGGTGCCGCTCGAGGCCATGCAGCCGGACAACGAGGCGGCGCTCAACCACCTCCTCGAGCACCAGTTGCCGCGGTCGGTCGAGGAGGCATTCGAGGAGGTCTCCCGGGCGGTGGATGGCGGGATGGCCCGGCTCCTCGAAGCGGTCCCCCAGATCGACGCGACGCTGGCCGGCGCCGCCAAATCGTCGCTCGGCCGCATGCAGCACGACCTGCGGACGCTGCACGAGAAGATCATCCACGCGGCCAAGCGGCGCGACGAAACGCTCCGCCGCCAGTTCGTCCGGACCCGGGCGCAGGCCTTCCCCGAGAGCCACCCGCAGGAACGCAGCATCGGCTTCGTCTACTTCCTGAACCGCTACGGCGCGGCGCTCGTCGACCGCCTGCACCAGGACCTGCCGCTCGACATCGGCTCACACTGGGTGCTCACCATCTAGCGGCGCCGCACGGGGGCCGGTAGAATGCAGAATGCAGAATGAAAGCCCCGCCGTTTTCATTCGCATGGCGGTGCATGGTGGATGAGGCCGCGTGATGGTGCACTTATCCCTGCGTTTGTATTGTGCGTTTTGCATTTTGCATTGATACGTCTTTTCCGTAAGTCAGCCCCTGCTGGGATTCCTGTGACTGCGACCCGCACCACGACCACGACCAAGTCTCGCCCCGGCGCGCGCCCGCGGCCGAAGCGCCGGCGGCGCCGCCTGATCATCCTCGCGGTGCTCGTGGCGCTGCCTGCCATCGCGGCGTCCGCGTTCCTCGGCTATTACTACGTGCGGTTCTCGCGGCTCGTCGACCAGCGCCTGCACGGGCAGCGCGAGCGAGTGCTCCCGCGGGTCTACGGACGGCCGATGGAGCTGCACCGCGGGCAGGCACTGGGCGAACGGCAGCTGGTCGACCGGCTGAACGACCTCGGCTACGCCGAGCGCGCGGAACCGGGCGGCGTCGGGGAGTTCGCCGTGTCGGACCAGACGGTCACGCTGATCCCGAGGACCGGCAGCCTGTCCGGCCGGCTGGTGCGCGCGACCTTCAACAAGCCTCCCGTCGCCAAGCCGGGCGCCCCGCCGACGCCAGGGTTGGATCGCCTGGAAAGGCTCGAGGTCGTGAAGGGGGGCGCGCGCGACTCGCGTGACCCTCGAAACGCCGCTGCTCACGTCGCTGATGACCGGCGAGCGCGAGAAGCGGCGGCAGGTGCGCCTGACGCAGCATCCCCCCGCACGTCGTGAACGCCGTGCTCGCCATCGAGGACCGCCGCTTCTACGAGCACCCCGGCATCGACCCGGTCCGGATGGTCGGGGCCCTCATCACCAACCTTTCCGGGGACAAGCCGTACCTCGTCGGCGGCAGCACGATCACGCAGCAGCTGGTGAAGAACATCTTCCTCGCCGCCGTGATCGCCAACCCGCTCGAAAAGTCGATCCGCCGGAAGGTCACCGAGCAGTTCATGGCGCTCGTCCTCGAGCGTCGTGCCTCGAAGGACGAAATCCTCGAGTTCTACCTGAACGAGGTCTACCTCGGGCAGCGCGGGTCGTTCGCGATCCACGGCGTCGCCGAAGGCGCGCGCCTCTTCTTCGGCAAGGACGTCACCAACCTCACGCTCGCCGAGGCCGCGACGATGGCGGGCGTCATCCACTCGCCGTACAACCTGTCGCCCTTCAGCGCTCCGGGGCGCGCGCGGGAGCGGCGCAACGTCGTGCTGCAGGAGATGGTGCAGGCGGACTTCGTGAAGGCGGACGTGGCGCAGGCCGCCGCCCAGGAACCGCTCGTCGTCGTTCCCCGCGCCCTCGATGCCGAGGCCCCGTACTTCGTGGACATGGTCGGGCAACAGCTGGCCGAGCAGTTCCCGAACATCATGCGGACGCCCTCGCGCATCGACGTCTACACGTCGCTGGACCTCCACCTCCAGCGCCTGGCGCAGGACGCGGTGCGCGAAGGCCTCGCGCAGGTCGAGGCCATGTTCCGGCACAAGCGCCCGCTTCCGCCGCAGGCCGCCCTGATTGCCGTCGACCCGCGCACGGGCGAGATCCTCGCGTGGGTCGGCGGCCGTTCCTACAACCAGTCGCAGTACAACCGGGTCGTCACCGCGCGGCGCCAGCCGGGATCGGTGTTCAAGCCGTTCGTCTACCTGGCGGCCTTCGAGAAGGCCGCCGAGGAGGGCCGGACGGACCTGACCCCGGCCACCGTTGTCGTGGACGAACCCACTACCTTCTGGTTCGAGGATCAGGCCTACGAACCGAAGAACTACGAGGACTCGTACGAGGGCCCGATCACGCTGCGACGCGCGCTCGCGCACTCGAAGAACTCGGCCACGGTGAAGGTCGCGGAGATGGTCGGCTACGACACGGTGGCGAACCTCTGGAAGCGCATCGGCACCTCGATGGTGCCGAAGCCGTACCCGTCGATCGCCCTTGGTTCGTTCGAGGCGACGCCGTTCGAGATCGCCACGGCGTACACGATCTTTCCCAACCTCGGAAAGCTGCGCCCGCTCCACGCCATCCGCCAGATCAACGCCGACTACAAGGAAGCCGCGAAGCCCGCGTGGCCGGCGCCGAAGGACGTCGCGCGCCCCGAGACCGCGTTCCTCGTGTCGAACATGATGCGAAGCGTGTTGAACGAGGGCACCGCCGCGGGCGCCCGCGGCATGGGATTCACGCCCGACGCCGCGGGAAAGACGGGCACCACCAACGAACTGCGCGACGCCTGGTTCGCCGGCTACACGCCCGAGCTGCTGACGGTGGTCTGGGTGGGTTTCGATGACAACACCGCGCTGGGCCTGAGCGGCGCGCAGGCGGCCCTGCCAATCTGGGCGGCGTTCATGACGCGCGCGCTCGCGGGCCGGCCCAACCAGCCGTTGCCCCAGCCCGACGACATCGTCTTCGCCGACATCGACCGCGACAACGGCAAACTCGCGGTTCCCGGCTGCCCGCGCGTCTACCGGGAGGGCTTCTTCCCCGGCACGGAGCCGACGGTGAGCTGCGAACTGCACAAGTGACTAAGCCGGCTTTCGGCCTCAGGCGTTCGGCCTTCGGCCGGTTGCGACGACGGCGTCCGGGTTCTCGCACGGGGCTAAAGCCCCGTGCTACAGCGAACGACCCGGCCGGACTCACGCTTGGCCGGACCGGACACGCCGGTGTTGACCGGGCCGGTGTCGACCGGGCCGGTGTCGACCAGGCCGGTGTCGACCGGGCCGGTGTCGACCGGGCCGGTGTTGACCGAGCCGGTGTAGCCGAGGGGCTTCAGCCCCTCGGCTGCGACACAGCGAACTCGGCAGTGTCGGACGGAGGACCATGAGCGAAGAGGTGTACCGCGCGGTGGTCCGGGCTCTCGACGAGGGCGAGCGGGCCGCCCTCGTGACGATTGTCTCGACGGGCGGCTCGACGCCCCAACGCGTCGGCGCGAAGATGCTCGTCTACGAAGACGGCCGGACGGCCGGCACGATTGGCGGCGGCTGCTACGAGCACGACGCGGCGGGCAAGGCGCGTGAAGCGATGCGGCTCCAGCGTCCGCAACTCGTTTCCTACTCCCTCAACGACGACCTGGCGGCCGAGTCGGGCTTGATCTGCGGAGGACGAATGGACGTCTACATCGAGCCGATCGAACCGGCGCCCCAGCTCTACCTCGTGGGCGCGGGCCACGTCTCGGTGGAGGTGGCCCGGCTGGCGCAACTGGTGGGTTTCCGCGTACACGTGGTCGACGATCGCGAGAAGTTCGCCAACGCCGACCGGTTCCCGGACGCCGAGATCGTGGTGGACGACATCGGCGAGTGGCTCGGTCGGGCGGAACTGCCCGCGTCGGCCTACGTCGTGGTGGTCACCCGCGGCCACCGGTACGATCATGAAGCCATGAAGCACCTCGCGGCCCGACCGGCGAGATACCTGGGCCTGATTGGCAGCCGCGCGAAGGTCCTGCGGATCTTCGAGGCGCTCGCCGACGATGGGGTCCCGACGGACCGGCTGGCGGCTGTCCACGCCCCGATTGGCCTCGACATCGGTGCGGTCACACCGGCCGAGATTGCGGTCAGCATCGTGGCCGAACTGGTGGCGGTGCGGTCCGGGCGGATTGCCGAACCCCACGTTTCGGCCGCGTCGCTCAAGTTCTCGCGTCCTCGTTAATCCTTGCCGTTCTTGTGCTTAACTGGCCCGGCCGGGGGAATCGTGTATAATGGCGTTAGCACTCTCAGGTAGTGACTGCTAATGGCCACCTCACGTCTCTCCGAACGCTCGCGGCGCATCCTGGCGGCCCTGGTCGGCGAGTACGTCGAATCCGGGCAGCCGGTGGCTTCGGCCACCATCGTGAAGCAGGGAGGCCTTGGCCTCTCGTCTGCCACGGTACGCAACGTGCTGGCGTCGCTGGAGGAACAGGGCTACCTGTATCAGCCTCACACCTCGGCCGGCCGGGTGCCGACCGACCTGGGTTACCGGTGCTACGTGGACATGCTGCTCGAGTTGAGGCGGCCCGGACGGGCGTCAGGCGTCGAGGCGCAGCTGCTCGCGAATGCCCGCACGGCGGGCCTGATGGACGAGGCCCTCACGACGGTGTCGCACGTGCTGTCGGAGGCGTCGCATCACGTCGGGTTCGCGGTGCCGCCCCAGTGCGACGAGGCGGCATTCCAGCGCATCGACTTCGTGCCGCTGACCGACAGCAAGGTCCTCGTCGTGGTGGTGATGACGGGCGGCCAGGTGTCCAACAAGGTCGTGGACATCGGCGAGCGGCTCGACATGACCGACCTGCACCAGGCGGCGAACTTCCTCAACGAGCAGTTTGCCGGGATCCCGTTGAGCGGCGTGCGCGCCGCGGTGCTGGCGAGGCTGGCGGAGGAGCGGACGCTGTACGACGCCCTCCTCTCGCGCGCCCTCAGGCTTGCGGAATCCACGTTCACGGGACTCGCGGAGCCCCGCATCCTGTTCATCGAAGGGGCGGCGTCGCTGATTGAGGATTCGGAGGAGGGCGGGCGCATCTCGCTCGGCACGCTGCGCACGCTCCTCAGGATGATTGAAGAGAAGCATCGGCTCGTCCGGCTGCTCACGGAGTACATGGAGGGGCCGGGCCTCACGGTGATCATCGGGACCGAGCACACCGCGCCGGACCTGCGCGAAGTGAGCCTGGTGGCCACCACGTACTCCGATGGCGATTGCCTCGGGGCAGTCGGCGTCATCGGTCCAACGCGCATGAAGGTACTCGCGCGCCATTTCCATCGTCGACAGCGCGGGGCGCGCCGTGACGCGCCTGCTGCAGCAGGGCGCGTGGAACCAGTCCTAATCCCTTGAACACCATGGCACAGGATTCGAACCCCGGGACGCACAGAACGACCCGTCAGACACCCAGGCGACGCCCGATGCCCCCCTTGCCGGGGCACCGGACGCGGAGGCGTTGCGCCGCGAACGCGACGAGTATTACGACCGCCTGCTCCGGAAGACCGCGGAGTTCGACAACTACCGGAAGCGGACCGACAAGGAGCGCCGGGAGCTGGCTCAGCAGGTGGCGGGCGACGTGCTCGAAACGCTGCTCCCCATCGTGGACGACTTCGAGCGGGCCTTGCGGGTCGACGCGGGCACCGACGCCGAGAGCTACCGAAAAGGCGTCGAACTGATTTACAGGCAGTTGCAGGACCTGCTCGTGCGCCGCGGCGTCAAGGCAATCGAGGCCGTCGGCCAGCAGTTCGACCCGCAGTTCCACCAGGCGATCACCTACGAGGCGAGCCCGGGCCGGGCCGACGGAGAGGTGATCGAAGAGGTGCGACGCGGTTACATGCTCGGGGAGCGGCTGCTGCGCCCGGCGATGGTAAAGGTGGCGAGGGCGTGAGCAAGCGCGATTACTATGACGTGCTCGGGGTTCCGCGGGACGCCGGCGACCAGGACATCAAGAGCGCCTACCGGAAGCTCGCGCTGAAACACCACCCCGACCGCAACCCGGGCGACGTGGAAGCCGAGGAGAAGTTCAAGGAGGCGGCCGAGGCCTACGCGGTCCTCGCCGACCCCGAGAAGCGCTCGGCCTACGACCGGTTCGGGCACGCCGGAGTCAGTTCGGCGGGCGGCGCGGGCGGGTTCGACCCGACGATCTTCGCGGACTTCGGCGATATCTTCGGCGGGCTGCGCGACATCTTCGGCTTCGGCGACCTGTTCGGCGGCGGCGGCCGCCGCGGCGGGCCGCAGCGCGGCTCCGACCTCCGCTACGATCTCGAGATCACGTTCGAAGAGTCGGCGAACGGGATGGAAACCGCCATCCAGATCCCCCGGCAGGAGGCCTGCGAGGCGTGCAAGGGAACCGGGGCGGCGGCCGGCAGTTCCCCCACCGTCTGCCCGCAGTGCGGCGGCCGGGGGCAGATCCGTTATCAGCAAGGCTTCTTCACGGTGGCGCAGACGTGCCGGCAGTGCGGCGGCGCGGGCCGCGTGATCACGAAGCCGTGCACGGAATGCCGCGGCCACGGGCAGGTGGCCAGGCAGCGCAAGCTCACCGTCCGCATCCCCGCCGGCATCGCGAACGGCCAGCGCCTCCGCCTCTACGGAGAAGGGGAAGGCGGCCAGGCCGGGGGCCCGGCGGGCGATCTCTACGTGGTGGTCCACGTCCAGGACCACCCGGTCTTCAGGCGCGAAGGCGACGACCTCCTCTGCCGCGTCCCGGTGACGTTCCCGATCGTGGCGCTCGGCGGCGAAATCTCGGTGCCCACGCTGAACGGACCGGAGAAGCTGACGATCCCCGAAGGGACGCAGAGCGGGCAGGTCTTCCGCCTGAGGGGCAAGGGGATGCCCAGCGTGTCGGGCCGCGGCCGCGGCGACCTGCACGTCGCGATCGACGTCAGGACGCCGAAGAAACTGACCAAGGAGCAGCGTCACCTGCTCGAACAGCTCGCCAAGTCGATGCCGGTCGAAAAGCTGAAGGCGCCGACGCGCGAAGAGGCCGAAGAGGACCGCAGCGTCTTCGAGCGCGTCAAGGACATCTTCAGCTGATAGCGGATCACGGACGCGGTCGCTGATAGCTCATAGCGGTTCACGGACGCAGTAGCTGATAGCGGCTCAGCTGCCGGCTACCCGCTGGGGTATTCGTGGTCCGCTGCCAGCGGGAGCATCGATGAAGACCTGGCCCGCCTTGCGCGTTCGCTTCACGCCTTCCACCTCCACCGACTCGCCCGCGATCCGGGACCTGGTGGCCGCGGCGCTCGACGACCTCCGCCCGACGGCGATCCAGGAATCCGAGACCGAGTGGCTGGTGTTCTTCGGCAGCGCCGGGGACCGCGATCTCGCCGGCGCCGCACTCCCCGTCTCCGCACCGGGCAACCTCGAGATTTCGACGGTCGACGTGGCGGACGAAGACTGGGCCCGCCGCAGCCAGCAGGATTTGAAGCCGGTGCGTGTCGGGCGGGTGACGATTGCGCCGCCGTGGGGCGGCAGCGCCGGCACGCCCTTCGACTCCGCTCAGGGCCAGGAGGCCGGCAACATCACGATTGTGATCCAGCCGTCGATGGGATTCGGAACCGGGCACCACGCCAGCACGCGGCTCTGCACGGCGCTCCTCCAGCGTCTCGACCTCGCGGGCAAGACCGTCCTCGACGCCGGCACCGGCTCGGGTGTGCTGGCGCTGGTCGCGCGCGCGCTGGGCGCGGGTTCGGTGACCGCGGTGGACGACGACCCCGACGCGATTGAGTCCGCCCGGGAGAACCTGGAACTGAACGGCGTGACGGGGGGAATCGACCTCCAGGTCGCGGACTTCCGGACGCTGGCGGCGCGGTCGGCCGATGTCGTGACGGCGAACCTGACCGGGGGACTCCTCGTGCGTGGCGCGGCCGTCCTTGCGCAGGCCGTAGCGCCCGGCGGCTCGCTGATCATCAGCGGCGTGATGGCGGAAGAAGAAGCGGAAGTGCTGGCGGCGTTTGCCCCGGCACTGACCCTGGTGGAGCGTCTCGCCGAGGACGAGTGGATCGGCGCGCGCCTCACGCGCGCGTGAGGCGTTCGATGATTGCCCGGTGCGACGGGTAGGCGGCGGTCAGCGCCTCCCGGGTGGCCAGTTCGAAATCCTCGTAGGCGAAGCCGGGCGACACGGTACAACCGACCAGCAGGTACGAGGCCGGGTCGTCCACCGTGGCGCCGAACCAGGTGCCGGCCGGCACCATCACCTGCAACTCCTGTCCCCGCTCGGGATCCGGTCCGATTCCCCAGCTGCCCAGCATCCCGTCCGGCCCGATCGTGACGATCCGCCCGCCGCCGCCCGCGTGGTAGTGCCACATCTCGTCGGACCGCAGCCGGTGGAGTGCCGAGAACTCGGTACCGCGCAGCAGGAAGTAGATTGCGGTCGCGCACGCACGCGGCCCCGCGTAGCGCCCGCCGAAGACGTCCGCCGGCAAGGTGTCGGCCGAACGGTATGTCTCCGCGAAGCACCCGCCCTCGGGGTGCGGAGCAAGGTTCAACAGGCGAATCCAGTCGTCGGCCGTGCGGTTCATGTGCGGTCTGCGCCGAACTCGCCCCAGAAGCACTGCAACGCCGTGAGCCCGACGACCGCCGCGGCGTCGGCCCGGATGGTGCGCGGGCCGAGCGTGAGCGGCTGGCAGCCGGCGGCCACGGCGGCCGTGACTTCGTCCGTCGTCCAACCGCCTTCCGGGCCGACGATCGAGCAGCGCCCGTGCCGGCGCGGGCAGCGACGAAGGCGGCGCCGACCTGGGTGCGGCAAGCGCCGGTTCGGCGAGCATGTAGCCCGGCATCCCCTGGAACTCGCGCAGGCACTCGTCGAGGCGACGCGGTTCGCACACCTTCGGCACCACCGCCCGGCCGCACTGCTTGACCGACGCGACGGCGATTCGCTGCCACCGCGCGACCCTTCCGGTCGATTTGACCCGCCTGGCCGGCATCTCACACCGCACCGTCTCGAGCGGCACGATTTCGGAGACGCCGAGCATGACCGCGTCGCGGACCACCTGGTCCATGGCGTCGCCCTTCAGCAGCGCCTGGGCGAGGACGACTCCCACCCGGGGCTCGGCGCCGGCGTCCGGCAGCTCGCGGCCCGCCGCCACGACGACCCGCGAGCGCTCGACAACCTCCACGCGGCCGTCGAATTCGTGCCCTCGGCCGTCGAACAGGCGCACCTCGGCTCCCACGCGGAGCCGAAGCACGCGGCTGAGATGTTCGGCTTCGTCGGCCGGCAGTTCGACCAGGTGGCAGCCGCTGAAGAGGTCGGGCGCGTAGAACCGTGCGTGCATGGGCGCAGGCGATTATAAGCTGTCGTTGTATACTCCCTTCGATGTTCTTTCGCGGGCAGACCATCGGGAAGTACCGAATCGTGTCTTCGCTCGGCAGCGGGGGCTTCGGCGCCGTCTACCTCGCCGAGGACACGTGGATCGACAAGAAGGTCGCCCTCAAGGTCCCCCACCGCCAGAACATCGACTTCGGCGAACTCCTGCGCGAACCCCGGCTCCTGGCCAGCCTGAGTCACCCCAACATCGTCACGATCCTCACCGCGGAGAAGCAGGAGAACGTCTTCTTCATCGTGATGGAGTACGTGCAGGGCGAGACGCTCGAGGCGGTGATCGAGCGGGAGGGGTGCCTCGACCTCGTCCGGATGATGGACCTCACGTGCCAGATCTGCAACGCCGTGGACCATGCGCACGCGCAGGGCGTGCTCCACCGCGACCTGCGGCCAGCCAACGTCCTCGTCTCCGAGTCCGGGATGGTGAAGGTGGCGGACTTCGGCACGTCACGGTTCCTCGAGGTCGCGGGCCAGGGCACCACCGTGATTGGCAGCCCGCCGTACATGGCGCCCGAGCAGTTCCACGGAAAGGCCGTTTTCGCCTCGGACATCTACTCGCTCGGCGTCACGATGTACCAGATGCTGACGGGAAGCGTGCCCTACAATACGCCGTCGCCGGCCGACCTCCAGCGGCTCATGCGCGGCGAGCTCTTCGCCCCGCCCCGGACGAAGAACAGCCGGATCCCCAAGGAACTGAACGACATCGTGATGCGGGCGATGGCGCCCGCGGTCGGCGAGCGCTACCAGAGGGCGGGCGAATTGCTCGACGACCTGCTGACCGCGCGCAGCAAATGGGCGAGCACCCGCGCTGCCCGTCCTGCCGGCTCGGCTTCGCGCCGGGCTGCCGTCGGGAGCGAACTGCAGGAGATCCAGGGACGGCTGCGCGCGCGCGAGGTCCGGGGCAAGCCGTTCTGCTGGCGCTGCGGCAAGCCGCAGCACTCGCGGTCCGACCGCTGCCCGTTCTGTGGCGAAGCGCAATGAGTAATGCTAGAATCCGCCTAGCCCTCCAGGTGACTGTCTTTCGACGCAATCCTCCCGCAAACGAGGTGTTCCATGGGCTTTCCCACCACCGGTGTGATCTGGATGAACGGGTCGCTGGTGAACTGGGCCGACGCGAAGATTCACATCGCGTCGCACGTGATCCATTACGGTAGCGGCATCTTCGAAGGCGCCCGCTGCTACGACACTCCCAAGGGCTCGGCGTGCTTTCGCCTCGACGCCCACACGGCCAGGCTCTACAACTCCGCGAAGATCTACCGGATGCCGATCCCGATCGGCCCGGACGAGATGAACCGGGCGATCTTCGACACCATCCGCGCCAACAGCTTCAAAGCCTGCTACATCCGCCCGTTGATCTACCGGGGCTACGGCGAACCGGGCGTGAGCCCGCTCAAGTCGCCGGTGGATGTCGCCATCCTCTGCTGGGAATGGGGCGCGTACCTCGGCCCCGAGGCGCTCGAGAAGGGCGTGGACGTGCGCGTGAGCTCCTGGACGCGCAGCGCGCCGAACACCTTCCCGACGATGGCGAAGTCGAGCGCCAACTACGCGAGCAGCGGCCTCATCAAGATGGAGGCGCAGGCGGACGGCTACGCCGAGGGAATCGCGCTGGACGTGAACGGTCACGTCAGCGAAGGCAGCGCCCAGAACATCTTCCTCGTGCGAAACGGCATTCTCTACACGCCGCCGCTCCACGCGTCGGTCCTGCCGGGCATCACTCGCGACTCGATCATGGCCATCGCCCGCGACCTCGGCTACGAGGTCCGCGAGGACATCATCCAGCGCGAGGCGCTCTACATCGCCGACGAGCTGTTCTTCGTCGGCACGGCCGCCGAGGTGACGCCGATCCGGTCGGTCGACCGGGCGACGATTGGCGCGGGCAAGTGCGGGCCGATCACCCGGGCGGTCCAGCAACGGTTCTTCGAAATCCTCAACGGGGAGGTCCCCGACCTCCACGGCTGGCTCCAGTACCCTAAACCCGCCCGCCTCTGGCGCCGAAAAGACGAACAGCGCAACGACTGTCGGGAGCCGGTAGCTTCCTGTAGTGGCTGGTGGTTAGTGGTTAGTGGCTAGTTTGTCAGTGTGGCTTCGAACGACCAGCCACTAGCCACTCGTCACTAGCCACTACGGCGGCGAGAGCCGCCCACCCGACGGCCCAACCGGGGTGGCACTATGCATGTCAACGACCTCCTGAAGATCGCGGTGGAAAGCGGCGCGTCCGACCTGCACCTGAAGGTGGGCAGCTTTCCGATGATGCGCGTCGCCGGTTCGCTGCGGCCGGCGTCCGAAGAACGGCGCCTGACGCACGAGGACACGGTGGCGATGGCGGCCGCGGTGATGTCGAGCGCCCAGCGGCAGAAGTTCAAGGAGGCCCAGGAGGTCGACCTCGCCTACAGCATCCCGCAGCTGGGGCGGTTCCGCTGCAACGTCTTCCAGCAGCGGGGCACCATCGGGCTGGTCCTGCGCGTCATTCCCATGGGGGTGAAGACGATCGAGCGAACTGGGCCTGCCGGCCGTCCTGGGCAGGATCGCCGACGAGGACCGCGGCCTGGTGCTCGTCACGGGGACGACCGGGTCGGGCAAGAGCACCACGCTGGCGGCGATGGTGGACCACATCAACACGAACGCGGTGCGTCCACATCATGACGATCGAGGACCCGATCGAGTTCCTGCAGCGGGACAACCGGTCGATCATCAACCAGCGCGAAGTGTCGGTCGACACCAACTCGTTCTCGTTCGCCCTTCGAAGCGCGCTGCGCCAGGACCCGGACGTCATCCTCGTCGGCGAGATGCGCGACTTCGAGACGATCGAGACGTCGCTCGTGGCCGCCGAGACCGGCCACCTCGTCTTCTCCACCCTGCACACGCTCGACGCGACGGAGACCATCAACCGCATCATCGCGGTCTTCCCGCCCCACCAGCAGAAGCAGATCCGCCTGCAGCTGGCCGCCGTGCTCAAGGCGGTGATCTCGCAGCGCCTCATCCCGCGATCGGACGGCAACGGGCGGGCCGCCGCCGTCGAGGTGATGATCTCCACCCCGTTCATCCGCGACTGCATCATCGACAAGGAGAAGACACACCTGATCCCCGGCGCGATCGCCGCCGGCACGTCGCAGTACGGCATGCAGACGTTCGATCAGTCGATCTTCATGCTCTACGAGCAGGGCACCGTGTCGTACGAAGAGGCGTTGCACTGGGCGACGAACGTGGACGAGTTCAAGCTGCGGGTGCAGGGGATCGCGATGACGTCGGACGCCGCTCGCGAGGAGATGGCCCGCGCGGGCATGACCAACATGCCCGGCAGCATGGACGTCCAGCGGTTCTCGAAGTGACGGACAGGGGAATGAAGAATGGAGAATGGAGAATGAAGAATGCGGGTCGGCCGCGCTCCGTCCGCCGGGTTGGACGGCTGTCATTCTCCATTCGGCGTTCGGTATTCGGCATTCAGTCGTGAACGACCCCATCCAGGCGGCCTACGCCGCCGGCCTCGCGATGCTCTCGCGCCGGGAGTTGTCCGAGGCCCAGCTGCGCGAGCGGCTCCGGAGGAAGGACCACCCGGCGGAGGCGATCGACGGGGCGGTCGAGCGCCTGAAGCAGCTGCGCGCCCTCGACGACGGGCGGGTGGCGCGGGCGGCGGCCAGGACCGAGGCGCAGGTGCGCTCGCGCGGGCGCGCCTACGTCCTCAGACGGCTGCAGTTCATCGGCATCGCGAAGGAGATCGCCGAGGAGGCGGTCAACGAGGTCTTCGGCGGGCTCGACGAGCAGGCGCTGCTCGACCGAGCCATCGGCCGGCGCCTGAGGGGGCCGTCGGCCCGCATCCGCGACGCCGCCCACTTCCGGAGACTCCTGCAGCAACTCATCCGGCAGGGCTTCCCCGCCTCCCGAGTCATCGCGGCCCTGAAGGCGCGAGGCGAAGGCATCAGACGCGCCCGACGATGATGTCTGCAACGCGGCGTCCGGCTCCGGGCTCCCGGCAATATCAGGCCCCAGGCCCCACGCCGCCCGAAGCCCGAAGCCGGCAGCCGGAAGCCCTTCACCTGTCCCCGTCGTCCCTGGTACAATGCGCAGATATGACGTCGAACGAAATCCGAGCCTCCTTCCTCGATTACTTCGCCCGGAACGGCCACCGGGTCGTGCCGAGCTCGCCGCTGGTGCCCGCCAACGACCCGACGCTGCTGTTCACCAACGCGGGGATGAACCAGTTCAAGGACACCTTTCTGGGGAAGGAGCGCCGCGACTACCGCCGCGCCACGAGTTCCCAGAAGTGCATGCGCATCAGCGGCAAGCACAACGACCTCGAGAACGTCGGGCCGTCGCCGCGCCACCACACGTTCTTCGAGATGCTGGGCAATTTCTCGTTCGGCGACTATTTCAAGGCCGAGGCGGTCGGCTTCGCGTGGGAACTCCTGACCGACGTCTGGAAGCTGCCGCCCGAGCGGCTGCACGCCACCATCTTCAACGCCTGGGACAACGTGCCCACGGTCCCGCGCGACGAGGAGGCCTACGCCCTCTGGCGGAAGTACCTGCCGGCCGAGCGGATCACCGAGCTCGGCTCGGACAACTTCTGGCAGATGGGCGACACGGGGCCGTGCGGCCGCTGCTCGGAGGTCCATTACTTCCGCGGCAATGACCTGCCCTGCGACCGGCCCGTCTGCCTGGGCGTCGCGTGCGACTGCCAGCGCTACGTCGAGATCTGGAACAACGTGTTCATGGAGTTCGACCGCCAGCCGGGCGGCACGCTGAACCCGCTGCCGGCGCCTTCCATCGACACCGGCATGGGCCTCGAGCGGATCACGGCAATCCTCCAGGACGTGGTGTCGAACTACGACACCGACCTGTTCACTCCCCTCCTGACCGCCATCGGCGGCATCGCCGGCACGCGTTACGGGGGAGGCATGTCCCCGACCGACGTGTCGATGCGGGTCGTCGCCGACCACGCCCGCGCCGCCACGTTCTGCATCGCCGACGGCGTCGTGCCGTCCACCAAGGGCCGCGGCTACGAACTGCGCCGGATCATGCGGCGCGCGATGCGTCACGGGAAGCGGCTCGGCATCAGCGAGCCGTTCTTCCACCGCCTGGTCGACGTGCTCGTGCGCGAGATGGGCGAGGCCTACCCGGAACTGGGCGCGCACCGCGACTACGCCGTCCGGCTGATCAAGACCGAGGAAGAGCGCTTCGAGTCCGTGCTGATCAACGGCCTTCCCCGCCTGGAGGAGGCGCTCGACCGGGCGGCGGCCGGCGGCGCCGGCCTCGGCGGCGAGGAAGCGTTCCGGCTGTACGAGACCTACGGCGTGCCCCGCGACTTCATCGAAGACATGGCGCAGCAGCGCCAGGTGGCGTTCGACGCCAAGGGCTTCCAGGAAGTGATGGAGGCCCAGAAAGAGAAGGCGCGGGCGGGCAGCACGTTCGGCGTGGCGGCGACCGGCGGGGCGGCGTTCGACGCGGCCACGGAGGGCTTGCGCGGGACCGCGGACCGGTTCGAGGGCTACACGTCCACCCGCGTCGAAGGGGCGACGGTCCTCGCCACCCTGGACGAGGAAGGGCAGCCGGTCGACGTGCTCGCCGAGGGCCAGTCGGGATACGTGGCGCTCGACCGGACGCCGTTCTACGTCGAATCCGGCGGCCAGGTCTCCGACACCGGCACGCTGGCCGGCGACGCCGGCACCCTGGCGCTGGTGCAGGGACTCGTCAAGGCGGGCGCGGACCGGCCGCGCCTCCACCGGGTCCGGGTGAAGGCTGGCGAACTGCAGCCGCGCGACACCGTGGTGGCGCACGTGGACGACGCCGCGCGCGACGCGACGCGCCGGAACCACACGGCCACCCACCTGCTGCACGCGGCGCTGCGCCAGGTGCTCGGGTCGCACGTCAAGCAGGGCGGCTCGCTCGTGTCCCCCGACCGGCTGCGGTTCGATTTTGCGCACGACTCGGCGCTCACGCCGGAGCAACTCGAGCAAGTCGAACTCATCGTCAACGAGCAGGTCTGGCGGAACACGCCCGTGCAGACGGAGTTGAAATCCACCGACGAGGCGGTGGCCGCCGGCGCGATGGCGCTGTTCGGCGAGAAGTACGGCGACACCGTGCGCGTGGTCTCGGTGCCGGGGTTCAGCATGGAGTTGTGCGGCGGCACGCACGTGAGGGCCACCGGGGACATCGGCCTTTTCTCAATCGTCGAAGAAGGCGGCGTGGCGGCCGGCCTGCGCCGGATCGAGGCGGTCACCGGCGCCGGGGCGCTGGCCCTCCACCAGTCGCAGCGGCGCAGCCTCGACACGATCCTCGCCGCGCTCAAGACCCCGGCAGGACAGGCGGAAGCCGCGATCGAACGGCTGCACGCCGAAGCGAGGCGCCTGGCCAAGGAGAACAGCCAGCTGAAGATGAAACTGGCGACGGGCGGGGGCGGCACGGCCGGCGCGGGGGCTGACGATACCGTCGACGCCGGGGGCGTGAAGATGGTGGCGCGCCGCGTCGAGGGGCTCGACAAGGGCGCGCTCGGCCAGCTGGCCGACACGCTGAAGAACTCGCTCCAGAGCGGCGTCGTCGTTCTCGCGTGCGAGAACGAGGGCCGGGTGTCCATCGTGGTCTCCGTGACCAAGGACCTCGTCCCCCGGGTGCACGCCGGGAACATCGTGAAGAAGATCGCGCCGCTGGTGGGCGGCGGCGGCGGCGGCCGCCCCGACTTCGCCGAAGCCGGCGGCAAGAACGCGTCGGGAATCGCCGCGATGCTGGCCGAAGCGAAGAACGTCGTCGCGGAGATGCGAAGAGTTGACCCCGGTCCGCCGATGTAGCGAGGGGCTTCACCCCTCCGCCGCCGGCACGGGCCTGAAGGCCCGTGCTACACACACGAGAGTCGCCAAAGGCCGAAGGTCGATAGCCGGAAGCCGGCAAGCGAGGGCCGACAGGCCCGAAGGAGAATCCGATGGGTCTGATGGATTTCATCAAGGGTGAGCTCATCGACGTCATCGAGTGGACGGATGACTCCCGCGACACGCTGTCCTACCGCTTCCCCGATGACGACAAGGCGATCAAGAACGGCGCGCAGCTGATCGTGCGCGAGTCGCAGGTCGTGCAGTTCATGTACCTGGGCCAGTTCGGCGACACGTTCGGCCCGGGGAAGCACACCCTGACGACCGACAACATCCCGGTCCTCACCAAGCTGCGGTCGTGGAAGTACGGCTTCGAGTCGCCGTTCAAGGCCGACGTCTACTTCATCGCCGCGCGCCTGTTCACCGGCAACAAGTGGGGCACCGCGAACCCGATCATGGTCCGCGACCAGGACTTCGGCATCGTCCGCATGCGGGCGTTCGGGACATTCGATTTCCGGATCATCGAGCCGAAGCTGTTCCTGAAGGAGGTGGCCGGGTCGGATCAGCATTTCCGCCTCGACGAGTTCGCCGACACCATGCGCTCGCGCATCGTCAGCGTGTTCAGCGAGGCGCTCGCCTCCTCGCACGTGCCGGCGCTCGACGTCGCCACCCGCTACACCGAACTCGGCGAGGCGCTGCTGCCCCTCATCAACCCGGTGGTCGGCGGCAAGTACGGCCTGGAGATCACCAGCTTCATCGTCGAAAACGTCTCGGTGCCGCCCGAGGTCGAACAGGCGATCGACAAGCGATCGAGCATGGCGGCGGTCGGCAACCTGAACGACTTCGTGAAATACCAGATTGGCAAGGGCATGGAAACGGGCGGGGCCGGCGGCGGCGGGATGGCCGCCGAACTGGCCGTCGGATTCGGCATCGCCCAGCAGATGATGCAGCAGGGGCTGAGCCCCGCGCAGGCGGGCTCGGCCGCGGCGAAGGGCGCCGCCGAAGCGGCGGTCACCCCCGCCGTCGGCGGGGTTCAATTGCTCTCCCCCGCGGACGTGGCGAAGCAGTTGGGCGTGGCCGAGTCCGACATCATGGCTGTCATCGAGTCGGGCGAGCTGAAGGCGAAGAAGATCGGCGCCAGCTACCGCATCACGAAGGCGGCGCTGGACACGTACCTGGCGCAGTAACAGGCTCTCGGCGATGGGCTTTCGGCTTTCGGCCGAAAATCCCAGTAGCACGGGCCTTCAGGCCCGTGCCGACCGCCGAGGGGCTGAAGCCCCTCGGCTACATGGTCCGAACGCGTTCTTCATCGTTTCCCATGGCCGAGATCCCTGCGCTCGAAAAGCACCCCTGCCCCGCCTGCGGCGCGCAAGCGGAGTGGAACGCCGCCCGGCAGCGGCTCGTCTGCCCGTTCTGCGGTACCGAAGCGCCATATACAGTCGACACCGACACCGGGAAGATCCAGGAACTGGACCTCGTCTCCGCTCTCCGCGCACTGCCGGACGAACAGCGAGGGTGGCAGGCCGAGCGGCGCAGCGTGCAGTGCCAGAGCTGCAAGGCGGTGATGGTCTACGACCCGGCGCGCGTCGGGCAGAACTGCGAGTTCTGCGGCTCCCCCGCGCTGGTCGCGTACGAGGAAATCAAGGCGCCGATCCGTCCGCAGAGCCTCCTCCCGTTCAAGATCACCGCCGGCGAGGTCCGCGAGAAGATGCGTGCCTGGTACGCGGGCCGGTGGTTCGCTCCGAACGCCCTGAAGGCGAAGGCACTCGTCGACCAAATCAAGGGACTCTACCTTCCCTACTGGACCTTCGACGCGCACGCCGACTGCCCGTGGACGGCCGAGGCCGGCTACTACTACTACGTTTCGGAGAGCTACACCGACAACCAGGGCAAGCGACAGACCCGACAGGTGCGGCATGTCCGGTGGGAGCCGGCCAGCGGGCGCATCCAGCACTTCTTCGACGACGAGCCGGTGTGCGGAAGCCACGGGGTGGACGGGCGGCTGATGAAAGGGATCGAGCCATTTCCCACGAAGGAACTCGTTCCCTACGACACCGCCTACCTGGCCGGTTACGTCGTCGAGCACTACCAGGTCGTGCTGGTCGACGCGGCCAGGCAGGCTCGGGAAGAGATGAACGACGACCTGCGGGAGATGTGCTCGCGCGAAGTCCCGGGCGACACGCAGCGGAACCTGGAGATCTTCCCGACCTACTCGGGCGAAACCTTCAAGCACATCCTGGTCCCCGCCTGGCTCCTGACCTATACCTATGGCCGGCGGGTCTTCCAGGTGGTCGCCAACGGCTACACCGGAGCGATCGCCGGACGGTATCCGAAGAGCCCATGGAAGATTGCCGCCGCGGTCCTGCTGGTGATCATTGCCGCCATCATCTTCATCGTGCTGACGCAGAACCAGTAGCCGGCACCTCGGTGTAGCCGAGGGGCTTCAGCCCCTCGGTCCCGGCACGGGGCTGAAGCCCCGTGCTACATTCGCGGCCCCGGCACGGGGCTGAAGCCCCGTGCTACAGCCGCCGGGGCGTCCGTGAACCGCCATGAGCTAAAGTATTCACCGCAGCCACCGATAGATTCGATCTGACGTGTTCTCTATTCGTCTCCTTGCCATCGTCCTGGTCCTGATCGCCACCTCATCCGTGGCGCGGGCCCAGATCTACTCGTGGCGCGACGCCAGCGGCACCCTCGTGCTCTCCGACAAGGCGCCAGCCGATGCCGCGGTCGACGTCCGCACCTTCAAGGTTCCCCACGCCGGCGCGCAGGTGCTGGTGACGAAGCCGACCTCCCGGGAGTACCGCGACACCTACGACGACCTCATCGTGCAGCACGCGCAGGCGCAGAACCTCCGGCCGGACCTGGTGCGGGCGGTCGTGCAGGTGGAGTCCGGCTACAACCCGCGGGCCGTCTCGTCCAAGGGCGCGATGGGCCTGATGCAGTTGATGCCGGCCACCGCGCGGCAGCTCGGGGTGCGCGCGCCATTCGACCCGGAAGAAAACATCCGCGGCGGCACCACCTACCTGCGCCAGCTGCTCGAGCGGTTCGACGGAAACGAGGAACTGGCCCTTGCGGCCTACAACGCCGGGCCGATGGCCGTGGATCACTACGGCAACAAGGTGCCGCCCTACCGCGAGACCCGGGACTACGTCCGCAAGGTCCGCACGCAGACGACGGTGGGCACCGCGCAGGCGCCGCGCAAGGTCTACTACAAGACGGTCGAAATCATCAACGGCCGCCAGATCGTCCGCTATTCGGATACCCCACCACCCTCCGGCGCTTACCAGATCATCGATCCGTCGCGGCAGTGATTCCGTCCTGCGGCCCTCGGCTCGAGCCCTGCGGCGTGCGGCGTGCGACCTGGCTTCTTCTATCGCCTGGCTGGCTCCTGGCTTCTGGCTTCTATTTATTCCGTCCCATTTTTCGCCTTGCGGCGTCTAACCTATAGCGTTCTGGTCCAGTCCCGGTGGACACTGCCCCCGGAGGAAATCCCGTGCGCCGTTCCCTCGAGCTCGCGTGCGCCGCCTGTCTTCTCGTCCTCACCCTGTCCCCAGAATCGGTCGCGGCTGTCGCCCAGCCGCCGCAACCCGCGCTACAGACGGCCAAGCCGGCTGTCCCGCTCGAGCCGGCCGAAGCGAGCCGGGTGTTCACCGACCTGCTCCAGCGGTTCTTCCAGGCCTACGCGGCGAAGGACATCGAGGGGATGGCAGCGTTGTGGCATCCCGGCGGGCCGGCCCGGTACCGCCGCAACGTCGTCCTCGTCGAGTTCGACACAAGGCAGATTGCCCTGGCAGGACTGGCGGTCCAGGGCGCGTCGTCGAACCCCGGCGGCGGGAAGGCCCGGGCCGTCGTCGAGTTGACGGTCACCGACGCGAAGACCGGGAAGACCCGCAAGGAGCGCCGCGTGCGGGACTTCACGTTCCTACCGGACGACAGCGGCACATGGCGGATTCTGGAACGAGACGTCTCCTGCCTTCGAGCTGGCGCGCCAGCTGCTCGCGGTCCCTCCGGACCAGCGCGATGCGTTCCTCGACTCGCAGCCGGAGTTCGCGTCCGACGACACCCTCAACGGCCTCGCCACCGAAGCGGGTCGCCTCCAGGGCCAGCGGCAGTACGACGCGGTCCTCGACGTCCTCGCCACCCAGGCCAAGCTTGCCCGGTCCCTCGGCAACCAGGACGCACTGGGGCGGAGCCTTCTGCAGAGCGGGTCGCTTCGGATGCTGCTCGGCAAGTATCCCGAGGCGGACGTCGATTTCAAGACCGCGCGGGAAGCCTTCACATCGACCGGCAACGACGAGGAAGTCGCGGCCTGCGACGCCAACCTCGGCAACATGGCGTACATGCAGGGCCGCCTGACCGAGGCTGCAGAACGTTACGAGAGGGCCTACGCGGTCTTCGAGAAACTGAACGACGACGCGCGGATGGCGAGCACGCTGCACGGCATGGGCAACGCAAACTACATGCAGGGCGAGTTTGCCCGGGCCCTCACGTACTACACGCGGGCCGTGGGAATCTACCAGCGGTCCAAGGACAAGTACGGCGAAGCCAATGCGCTCCAGGCGATGGCGCTCGTCCACAAGGAACTGGGCGACTACGCTCCTGCCGCCGAGGTATATCGCCGGACCCTGGTGCTCACGGAAGCGGGTGGCGACCGCGCGGGAACGGCGAAGGTGTACTCCGGGCTTGGCGAGATTTACCGGCTGCAAGGCGACCTGGCGCGCGCGCTCCAGCACCAGAAGATGTCGCTCGAGATCTGGGAACAGTTGAAGAACGCCGGGGCTTCGGCCACCGCGCGTTTCGCGGTCGGCCAGGTCTACGCGCTCCAGCGGAATTTCCCGCGCGCCGTCGATTCCTACGAGAAGGCGCTCGCCCTGGACCTCTCCATCAAGGACGACCCGGCGACCTCCGAGGCCGGGCAGGCGCGCGAGCTGGGCGGCCTGGCTGGCGCGCACTTCGCGATGGGGCAACCCGACGTTGCGCTCGGCGAGTACGAGCGCAGCCTCGCGCTCCGCGAGAAGTTGAAGGACGAAGCAGGCGTCATGTGGACGCTGGCACATCTGGGCGTCCTCCACGCCTCCCAGCACCGCCCCGAGGAAGCGGCGAAAGCGTACGAGCGAAGCCTGGGCATCTCCGAAGCCAAGCCCGACCCGAACGCCGCGTCGACGGTGCTCGCGCTGCGCGCGCAATTGGACTTCGAGGAAGGCCGCGACGAGGCGGCCCTCGCCGGCGCCGCGCGCGCTGCGGACATCGCGCAGGGCATCGATCATTTCGACACGGTGATGTACGCCCGGGTCGTCGCCGGCCGCGTCTACCAGAAGGCCGCGAAGCCTGCGGAGGCCCGTGCGGCCTACGAGGAAGCCGTGGCGGCGCTCGCGAAAGTCCCCGTCGGCCCTGCGGCCGAGACGTTCTTCGACAACCGCCGGGCCCCGTTCGTAGCGCTGGTCGATCTCTTCGCCAGCCAGGGCGACAGGGCCGAAGCGTTCCGCTGGTCGGAGCGGGGGCGGCTGGAATCGGTCGCCGAGATGCTGGGCGGGGACGGCGCGGTGGTGGTGAAGGGACTGACCACCGATGAGCGCGACCAGGAACGTGCCGTCACCAGGGACCTGCGCGCGGTGACTGCGAGGATCCGCCGCGAGCGCGGCCGGGCGAAGCCGGACGCCGACCGCCTCGCGTCGTACCAGAAGGAACTGGCTGCGCGCCAGGCCGACCGGGACGCGATGCGGAAGCGCATCTTCGAGGCCCACCCGACGCTGCGCGACCTGCGTGCGCAGGGCGAGCCGGCGGCTCCAGGGGCCGCGGCCGCCGTCTTCGGCAGCTCCCAGGGGGTGCTCCTCTCGTTCGTGGTGACCGACGCGCGCACGTGGGAGTTCGCAGTGGCCAAGGACGCCGAGTCCGGCGCGTGGGGCGTGCAGAAGATGGTGCCGATCGAGGTGAAGGCTGCAGACCTCGCCCTGCAGGTGAAGCAGTTCCGCGAAGCGATTGCCCGGAAGGATGCTGGCGCCGACGACCTGGCGAAGGAATCTGTACTTCCGCCTGCTCGACCCGCTGGAACCCGCTCTCGCCCGGAAGAGTCACGTCGTCGTTCTGCCCGACGGCTTCCTTTGGTCGCTCCCTTTCGAAGCGCTCCAAAACCCGGCCGGGCGCTTCCTGGTCGAGGATGCCGCCGTGTGCTACGCCCCGTCGCTGACGACGCTCGCGGCGCTCGCGGCATCGGCGCCGGCCGCCCCGGCTTCGCGGACACTGGTGGCCTTTGGCCAGCCGACGATTGGCCCGGCGTTGGAGGAACGCCTGGCGCTGGTGCGCCCCGGCGTCCCCGGCGCTGCCACAGCGGCCCCGGCGCCAGCTGCCGCGCCCGCAACCCCAACCGGGGATGCGCCCCCTGCCCCTGCGGCGCCTCCTGCTTCTGCGGCGCCCCCTGCTCCTTCGGCGTCCCCGAAACCCGCGGCGGACCCGGAAGTGCCCGCCGTCGCGGCGCTCTTCGCCCCAGCCAACCGTAAGGTCTACCTGGGCGACCAGGCACGCTCCGACAAATTGGCGCCAGGTGTCGCGCCAGGCACGCTGCTGCACCTGGCAGTGCCCACGATCCTCACCGAGGCAGCTCCGCTCTACACGACCCTGGCGTTCACGCCGACCGAGGCCGCCGATCCGTCCACCGGGCTCGTGGAGGCGTACGCGTTGATGTTCGTGAACTTGCCGGCCGAACTCGCGGTCGCTTCGCGGGTGGAGTACGGGCCGGCATCCGGGGAAGGCGAAGCGCTGACGGCGCTGGCGTGGACCTTCATGGTGGGAGGAACGCCGACGGTGGTCCTCGATCGCTGGCCCGCGGCGCCTTCCGATCCCAACGTGGCCGTCAGGTTCGTCCGGGCCCACGTTGCGTCGGGCCCTTCAGCCCGCGCTCCGCGCGCCGCGGACTCCCTGCAGAGGACGATGAAGGCCATCCTCTCGCAGCCTGCTACGCGGCATCCGTATTACTGGGCAGGGTACCTCGTGATAGGACGGTAGCGGCCGGCCGACTCTCCACCGGCCCGTTACCGATGCTTCGTCCGTCAATGGCGGCCCTCACTCTGCCACTTCCACCTGTGCCGGGTCGGTGCGTTCGAGCACTCGGCCCAGCCAGCCGACGACAATGTGGGTCTCGAAGGCGAGGATGGCGGCCATGAGAACGGCCGCCGGGAGCACCGCGACCCAGCCCGCGACCTGGTAGAGAAGGAATCCCAGCCCTCCTGAGACCGCGGCCGCCGGAAGCACGCCGAGCGCGAGTGCGAGCAGCGTGCCGGCGAACATGAGCATGTTCTGCCCCATCGCCTCGATGCCACGCGCGCGAGCGCCGCCGGTGGGGACCCACCCGGGAAACAGCACGACGGCGGCGTTCTGGATGAACACCTGCCCGCCGATCAGCATCGGGGCGAGGACGGCGATGCCTGCGGCGACCGCAAGGCGGCCTGCTGCGTCGGCAGGCCCGGCCTTCCACGTCGACGACAGTGCCGCCGCGACGGCCAGCAGGAACCAGACGAACACCGAGAGGAGCATCGTCGGCGCGAGCAGCTCCCCGACGAGCAGTTGTCGTCCCGAGACTGGCCAGGTCTTGAGGACCGCCAGCCTCGGCATGTCGTGGCGCAGGTCGTTGCGGACCATGTAAGGACCGATCAACGTCGTGAATACCACGAGCATCCCGAACAACGGGGCCAGTCTCGACCCGCGGCTCTGCAGGCCCATGACGACGGCAAGCACCACCATGGGAATCAGGACCCGGACGAGCAGCGTGATCGAGAAATAGCGGCCCAGCAGGATCGTGTTCTTCCACAAGATTGCAGTTTCGGGCCGGCCGCCTGGGGCGAGGGTGAATGGGACCGGGACGGACGAATGCACCGGAGCCGCGCGCCGCTGTGACTGCCGCCGCTCGGCCGCCGCTGCGGCTTCCTCCAGGCTCGCGTCCGAACTCACGACCCACCAGTAGTGGACGGCAAGAAGCACGAACGCGGGTCCGAGTGCTGCCAGGAAGGCGGCTGGAGTCATCGCGAAGATCGGGCGTACCGCCGCGGTAAAGGGCCACAGCAGCCCGGAGACCACCGGCCCTTTGGCGAGGTCGAGGACCGCCCGGATGGCTTGCGCGGGCGGCATCGCGATCAGGGCTCTCGTCTCGACAACGGCGACGCCCAGGAGCGTCCCGGACAGGAGAACCATGGCGGCCGACGACAGCCAGGCCAGCAGCGGGATCTTCCCCGCCGGTGCGCGGAAGGCGAGCTTCGTGAGCACCGCGCCGCGCACGTGCAATTGGAGGATGGCGAAGAACACCCACCCGCCCAGGACGAACGACCACCGTCCGGCGGCCGCCGCGCGGGCGGCGCCCGTGAAGAACGCGATCATCAGCACGGTGAACAGGACGCCGATCTGCGAGCGCAGCAGCTTGTAGTTCAACAGGCGGCGACGCGTGACGGGAGCGGTGAAGAAGAAGTGCACTTCAGGCGCCGTGAACGTCCAAGGCTGGCTCGGAAACGGCCACAGCCACACGAGCACGAGCCCGACCCACAGCAGCACCGCCCCCCCGGCCACGATGTCGGCCGCGTAGGGGCCGAGTTGGATGAGGTCGGCGGCGGTCCGGTGCGACGCCCGCATCTGGTTCCGGACGACGAACATGTAGAGATATGCGAGGCCCGCGACGAGTCCCGCGAGGTAGCGCGGCTCCCGCAGGCGGCCCAGCCGCTTGCGGACGCGATTCTTGAGCGAACACGCGGTGAGGTAGAGGAACGGCGCGTTCACGAGACCGGCCCGTCGGTGTGGCCGGTGGCGCGCAGGAAGATCTGCTCGAGATCGGAGCCGGCAGCCGCAAGATCGGCGCGGGCCGCCAGTTCCTCCAGGCTCCCGTCGGCGATCTTCCGCCCCTTGTGGATGATGAGGATGCGCGTGCAGATCTCCTCGACCATGTGGAGCAGGTGCGACGACACCACCACGGCGGCGCCCGCCCGCGCGCGCGCCACGATCGTCCGCTTCATCCGCCGGATGCCGATCGGATCGAGACCGGTCAGCGGTTCGTCGAAGAGCAGCACCGGCGGCTCGTGCAGCAGTCCGCAGGCGATCGTCAGCTTCTGCTTCATGCCGCGCGACAGCTCACCGGGCAGCGCCCGCTCCTTGCCGGTCAGCTCGAGCTCCTCGAGGAGCCCCGGCACCCGCGCGGCGTGCCCCTCGACGCGATAGAGGCGCGCGACCAGGTCGAGGTGCTCGCGGACGGTCAGGTATTCGAACAGCTGGGGTTCGTCGGGCATGAACGCCAGGCGGCGCTTGGCCTCGATGGCGTCGGTGACGATGTCGTGGCCGCCGATGCGGATCGCACCCGACGTTGGCGCCTGGATGCCGACCATGCACTTGAGGGTGCTGGTCTTGCCGGCGCCGTTCGGCCCGATGAGGCCGACCACTTCCCCGCCCTGCGCGGTGAACGAGAAGTCGTCCACGGCGATCAGCGACCCGTAGGCCTTGGTCAGGCGATCAACGACGATCATCAGGACAGTATAGCTAATAGCGGATCACGGACGCGGAAGCCCATAGCTGGTAGCGGACCACGGATGCGGAAGCTGGTCGATCGTCGCGGATCACGTACGTCGTGCTCACGACCCCTGATAGCCCGTGCGCGCCTTGACGGACAGCTTGCGGTTCTTCGTCCGGACCTCGATTCGGTGCCAGCCCGCCCTTCACGACACCAGTGGGTTCGTAACTGAGCAGGTAGCGCTCGCGGAACTCCTTCAGGATTTTCACGAAGACCGGCACGAGAGTCTCGCTCGAGTCGATCGGGTGCACGCTGCCACCCGTCTGCTCCACGATCGGCTCCAGGCCCGACGCCCGCCCCCACAGCCCGGCGACGGCCGCGTAGATCACGATGTCCGTCCGGCTCGCGATGGCCAGCACGTCGTCGTGCCGCAGCAGGCTCGCGGTGTCATTGCCGTCCGTGAACACGATGAGCAGGCTTCGTCCCCTCCGACTCGCCGAAGATGATCCCGGTGAAGATCGCGTCGAGGAGCGCGGTCCCACCAGCCGGCTGCATGAGCTGAATGCCCGCTCCTGATGCTGTCCAACGACGCCGGTGAGCGGGCGTCACCGAGCGACACGCGGTGATTGAATGTCACCAACGCCGGCCCGGTCGCCGGGCTGGAGGCCATCCAAAACGGCCAGGCTCGCCGCGCGAAGCTCCGCCAGAGCGATCGCCGACGACGCTGTTGCTGGCATCCAGGGCCAGCGTCACGTTGATCGGCATCTGCTCGAACGCCGCCAAGCGGGGCTGCTGCCGGACGCCGTTGTCAAACACCTCGAAATCCTCCGCCGTCAGACCCGCAACCGGCCGCCCCTTCTCGGTGACCAGCACGTCCACCCGCACGGCCTCGACCTTCGTCGAAAAAGTCGGCTTGTCCTGGGCCACGACCCACGCGGAGAGCGCCGCGGCGCACACGAGCGTTCCCGACAAGCGGGCGGCCGTCGTGCGACTCATCGTCAGCCCCCCTTCGCGAAGCGCCTGACGCAGCCGCTGAAGCTCCAGTTCGGCGATGCCGACCGGTCCGTTGGCGTAGTCGATCCAGGGATCGTCGGCAACGGCCGCCATCCCGGAAAGCACCCGCTGGACGGCCTGGGTTGCGGCGACGCCGTCGCCGTGCCGGCGCTCCAGGTACGCAAGGGCGATCGAGGCCGACTGGGCATCCGGGAACAGCTGCAGCGCCGCCCGGTAGGCGGACCGCGCAGCCTCGCGACGGTCGAGTGCGGCGTGCGCCTGCCCGCTGAAGAGCCAGGCGTAGAATCGCTGCCTGGGTTCGCAGGGGAGCGAGAGCGCGCTGTTCAGTTCGTCCAACCCCTTCTGGGGGTCGCCCAGCTGGGTGGTGACGCGCCCCAGCCTCAGGCGGGCTTCCACGAGGCCGGGCTCGAGGTCCACCGCCCGCCGCAGGAAGTCCTGCGCGGTGCGCAAGTTGGTGCGATCATCGCCGATGACCAGCGTCCGGAGGTTCGGGTCGTTCTTCAGTCCGAGAGGGGCCTGAACAGTCGTGGAGGCAAGGAACTCGTGCAGGATGCCCGCGAGCAGCAGCAGGCGTGGATCGTTCGGGAAGAAGGACACGGCGCGGCGCATGAACATCGGGCCGCTGCCAACGTCGAGGTGTTCGCGGAGGAACGTCGCCACGGCGCGGTACCAGAGCCTGGGTAGGTCGCTCGCGGGGGTCTCGCGGCGCACCAGGTCCACGAGCGCCATTGCCATCCCGAAGTGCTGCGACGCAACCGAGAGCACCTGGTTGGAGTCGGTGCGTGCGGCGGCGAGCGAGTCGAACACCGCCACGTCGGTGTGCAGGAGGATTGCGCGCGCGAGCACGCGGTCGACGTCCGCAGCGTCTCCGGCCGTCAGGCCGAGCGCGGCGTGCAACTCGGTGACCGGCCCGTGCCAGCCGGGAAGCCACACCATGTCAGCCAGCTGCCGGCGCTGCGGGAGATCGCGCCAGTCCTCCGGCGGCGTCTTTGCCAGCAGGTCGTCCAACGCGGCCACCCGCGCGCGCCGCTCCGCGAGCGCCGCTCGGACGGCCACGAAGTCGGCGAAGATCCCCGCGGGAGCTGCGCGGTCGAGCGGGCGGCGGCGCGCGCCGGCTCGTCCACCGATCCCGGCTCGTGGCCATTGAGCGCCCCCGCCCACTCGCCCAAGCGCGAGATCGACACCTGCCTGGCAGGTGCTGGCGGGACGAACGCGAAGGGCCGCTGCTCTCCGATCGACTGCGCGACGGTCGGCTGGCTGGAGCAGGTGATGGTCAGCACGAGCACCAGGCCGAACCCTGCGGCGCTGCGACAACCCGCGGCGATCATCGCGACTCCACCGGCATGACCCGGCAATTGGTGATGCGGCTGGCCGTGTCGACCCGCATCACTTCCGTGGCCGCGGATCGTTCTTTGACCTGCGCGGGCAGGAACAGGCCCGTTGCCCGGTCAGCGGCGTAAGTGGCGGTGATCTCCGCAAACAGCGGGGACGTCGCCCGGAACACCTCGCTCTTGAGCACACGTCCGACCGCGGGATCGATCGAAAAGGAGCCGCGCACCGAGGTGCCGGGAACCAGCGGCGCCTTCTCCTTGAAGTCGACCTTCCAGGCAGTCAGGCCCGCCACTCTCGACTCGCCACCATTTGCGAACTCGAACTGCCGCTGGTTCGCCGGGTGCAGGAACACGACCGCAAGGCGCGGGAGCGGTTTGGGAAGATCGAGGGGATAGTCGGGCGGATTGCCGAACCGCCGTCTGACCGCCGGTGCCGTGTTGGGCCCCGCAGGCTTGAGCACACCAGCCGTCACGACAGCCCGCGACTCCTCCCACGCTGCATGGCCCGGCGTCCTCCGCCTGGTACCACGGCACGCCCCGGGCACCAGCGGGCACGATTGTCAGCGCCCAGGTGACCTTCCGATAGGCGAGACCGTAGGCGTCCTGGGTGTCCGAGCCCCTGTTGTCGACGACGAACCACTGCTCCGCTGTCTCACGGCAGACGATACGTCGCGGCGGGTCGGTAAAGGAGGCGACGTAGCGGCCTGCTCGCGCGAGGACCTCCGGCAACGACGGCGGGGCTTGCGCGGCGGCAGGCACCGTCGGCATCAACCAAGCCAGGGCGATCAGGCCTGCCCATCCGGAAAGGGCCCTGACAGACAAATTGCACCTCCGGTGGCACCCCTACGAGAACCTGGTCCGCCGATAGAGCACCCACCCCGCCCCGACGATTGCCAGCGTCGTGATCGTGCTGCAGGACCAAGGCCCACGTGGTGTCGAAGGGCATATTCGGGCGCTCCGCGCGCATCGCGAGCCAGGCGAAGATGCCGACCGCGATCGCGCCGACCAGGTACTCCCACCACCCGCGCTTCGAAGAGTGCGCGGCCAGCGGATTGTCCCCGGCCAGCGCCGACGCCACCTGCTTCGGGTCGAGGCCGTAGCGGTCGCACTCCCGCTGCATCGCCGCGCGCCACGATGCCTGCTCGCCCGTCTGCGCCTCGGCGAAGCTGATCGCGACCGCGCCCGCGATCATCACGAGCGACCCGGCCACGACGAGCAGGCGGCCGGTGCCCGTCGAGGCCGGCGAACTCGCCGAACACCAGCACGCCCCACGCCAGGCCCCACAACTGGTTCGTGTTCGACAGCGGGATGCCGCGCCCGATCCCGATGTACTTCGCGGCGTACTGCTGGTAGAGGTCGCCGATCACCCAGCAGAACCCGCCGAGGAACAGCCAGAAGAGGCCCGGCTGCGCGACCGTGAGGGCGTCGCCGAGCTTCCGCGACCCCGCCTTCGAACACGACCGCGAGGAGCAGCACCGTGCCCGAGTTCGGCGAACGTGAAGACGGTGACGAACGACAGCGGGTTCATGCCGCTGATGTACGCCTTCCGGTACGGGATGTACATCGTCCCCCAGAGGAGGCCGGCGCCAAGCGCGGCCGGATGCCGAGGGCGGCGCTGCCGGCGGCGCGCCGCCCGCCGGTGGGACGTCGCAAGGCCGGTCAGGCAGGCGCCGACGACGATGGCCGCCGCGCCGCCGAGCACCTTGGCCCACTCCTTCGAGCCCGCGTCGCGCAGTTCGCGGAACAGCAGCCATCCCCAGAACAGGCCGACCAGGCTGTTGGTGTTCCACAGCGGGAAGGCGACCGACAGCCCCACGTCGCGGATGGCGAACACGGTGAGGGTATTCGCGACCGCCCAGATGCATGCCGGCCAGCAGCGCCCAGGCGACCAGGTGCGGCTTCTGCGCGGAGATCGGCCCAGACGTAGTCGCTGCCCTTGAGCACCATCGGCACGGTCCAGCGCGCGACGAACACGCCGGCCACCATCCCGAGCGAGATGAGGAACGGCGAGAGGCCGAGCGTCACCAGCTTGGTGGGCGCCTCGGCCGCGCCGAGCCCCGCGCCCGCGGCAAGCCCGCAGATCACGCCCAGCCGGTGCAGCGATCCCTGTGGCGCCGGCCTGCCTTGTGGCGCAAGCCTCCGTGCTTGCGAATCCGTCGCGTCTTGGTCATGTCAGCCCTGCCCAGCAGCACGAGGAGCGTCGCGCCGAGCGCCAGCACGACGACAGGGATCCAGAAGTGCACGTCGGTGAGGACAGCGTGAACGCGCGATCGGGACATCCAGTTACTCCTCCACTGCTCCGGCCCGTGGCCTGAGGCCAGTGGCCCGAGGCCTGACACCGCCCGAGCCCGAACCCGGAGCCGAAGCCTACTTCTTCACGTGCCTATCGAAGAACTCCACGACCGCCTGAGGTTCGGCGGGACGACGCTGCTGTGGTTGCCGCCGGGCACCTCGATGTAGTGCACCTCGACGCCCAGTCGCTTCATCTCGGCCACCATCACGCGCGAACCGTTGACCGGGACCGTGGGGTCCGTGTCGCCGTGCACGACGACCTGCGGAATGCCCTTCATCTTCTCGACGGTGGCCGGCGAGCCGCTGCCGGAGATCGCGCCGACGGCCGCCCAGATGTCGGGATACTTCGCCGCCAGCTTCCAGGTGCCGATGGCGCCCATGGAATGGCCCATCAGGTAGATGCGCGACTCGTCGATCCGGTACTCGCGACGAACGAGCGCGAGCACTTCCATCACGTCCTGCTCGCTGCGCTCCTGCAGCTGCCGGGCGGCCGGGTCGGCCGGCGGCTCGCCGAGCCCCCAGCCGTAGAATCCGTCGGGACGGTAGCCGAGCGGCGCAACGAGGATGTAGCCGTGCTGCTCGGCGAGCGCCGGCAGCCGCTGCTCGTACGCCTCGAAGAAGCTCGCCTCCGTTCCCCCGAGGCCGTGCAGCGCGACGATGATCGGCGCGGGCTTCGTCCCGTTGTAAGTCGTCGGGACGTAAAGCCGGTACGGGCAGGATCTCGCCCGCGCGGCTTGAAGAGGTAGTGCCTCGTGATGTCGCCGGTCCGGCCGGCGAACGGGTCCTTCCCCGTCTTCGCCAGCCGCGAGCACCGCTTCGGCGCTTCGAGAGGGCGCGGCCAACGTCCGCGTTGCCGAGGGCGATGCGCGCGAGGTTCACGTTCCTGGCGAAGTCCACCGGGCTGAGCACGTCGGCCTGCACGCGATTCGGGCAGCGCCTGCGCGCCGGCCGACAGCCGGCGCAGCCGCTCGTCGAGCCCGTCGACGGCCGCGATTGTGAGAACCGCCGTGCCGAGAGACCGCTGCTCTCCCCCCAGGTTCGGTTGTTGCGGTGTCGCGGTCACCGTCAGCGCCAGCCGATACGGGCCATCCGCCAGGCCTTTCAGGTCGAGCTCGATCGACACCGGCGCGTCCAGCAGGTCGCGCGGCAAGAGGAGCAGGGAGGTCGAAGCCCCTGGCGACCACCGGCTCGCCGGCAGGTCCAGCCGGCGCGGCACGACCCGTGGCCAGGACGTTCACTCTCGCGGCGAGCCCGGCGGGCAATTCGAGCGAAGGGCTGTAAATCTGCTCGAGGCGGACGATGAGCGGCTTGGACGAATCGGCGACGACGTGGTCGGTGCGCAGGGCCAGCGAGCGAGCGTATTCCAGCTCGGGCGTCCACGGCGTGCCGGCGACGAGCGCCATTCCCTTCGCCAGCAGCCGCCTCGCCTCGCTGGTCTTTCCGAGCCGCAGGGCGTCGGCGAACTCGCGCTCGACGCCCGCCAGCGTTGCGGCCAGTTCACCCTGCGGGTTGAGCTTCGCCTTCTGCGTCATGTACGCGACGCGGAGCGACATCAGGCTCACCGGCGCCTGGGCGGACGAAGTGGCCGGGCAGAAACCGAGCGCCACCACGAGCACGGCGGTCAACGCCAATCTCAGCATGTTCGATGCCCCCTCGTCTGCCCGGCCCGTGGCCTGAGGCTTGTGGCCTGAGGCCTGAGGCCTGACGCCGCCCGAAGCCCAAAGCCTGAAGCCGGAAGCCCTGTCCCGCCTACCGCTCCTCCGACCTCGTCTCGTGCCCCAGCGTCATGGCCGCGAACCCCATCGTCAGGACGCAGCAGGCCACCATCGTGATGAACACGCCGTTCCATCCCCAGTGGTCGGCAATCCAGCCGACGCCGGTCCCGGCGATCGCCGACCCGAAGACGTAGCCGAAGAACCCGGTGAAGCCGGCGGCCGTGCCGGCCGCTTTCTTCGGGACGAGGTCGAGCGCGTGGAGGCCGATGATCATGATCGGCCCGTAGATCAGGAACCCGATCGCGAACAGGGCCGCGTAGTCGATCCAGAGCGGGCCCTTGGTATTGAACCAGTAGACGACCACCGCGACGAGCGTGAGCCCCATGAACAGGATGTTGGCCGGCGCGCGGCGCCCCTTGAAATACCTGTCCGAGATCCACCCGCAGGCGATCGTGCCGGGAATCGCCGCCCATTCGTAGAGCGACCAGGCGGTGCTCGACTGGTTGAAGGAGAACCCCTTGGCCGTCTGCAGGTAGGTCGGAATCCAGTTCACGACGCCGTAGCGGACGAAGTAGACGAAGGCGTTGGCCACCGCGATCGCCCAGAGGTACCTGTTGGTGAGCACGTGCTCGAAGAAGATCTCCCGGAAGGTGAACACGCGCTCGTGGTCCGCGCTGTAGTCGGGCGGATAGTCGTTCTTGTACTCCTCGATCGGCGGCAGGCCGCACGACTGCGGCGTGTCGCGCAGCAGGAAGAAGACCCCCACGGCGACCGTCGGCGGCAACGGACGGCGTTGAAGTAGAACTTCGCGCCCCAGTCGCCGAACAGGCGACGCCGAGCAGCGGCCAGGTTGGCGACGAGCGCGCCGCCGACGTTGTGCGCGGTGTTCCACGTCGACACGGTCAGGCCGCGCTCCTTGGTGCTCCACCAGTGCACCATCGTCTTGCCGCACGGCGGCCAGCCCATCCCCTGCACCCAGCCGTTGATCGTCTGCAGCACGATCAGCATGAACGAGCGAGGAGTAGATCGCCTGCACCGTGCCGGTGGCGAAGATGATCCCCGCCGAGAGCAGCAGGCCGAGCGGCAGGAAATACTTCGGGTTGCTGCGGTCCGAGACCGAGCCCATCAGGAACTTGGAGACGCCCGTAGGCGATCGACAGGCCGGTCATCGCCGTGCCGAGCGCCGCCTTGGTGTAGTGCGGGTAGAGCTTCAGGAGGTCCGGGATGGCCAGCGCCAGCGTGTTGCGGACCAGGTAGTACGCCGCGTAGCCGACGAAGATCCCCGCGAACACCTGGCGCCGCAGGCGGCGGTACTCGGGATCGATGCGGTCCGCCGGCAGGCGCGGGGCTTCGGGGGCCGGGCCAAGGAGTCCGATCATCGCCGCCTCCGCCGCCGCTACTTGCGGGGGAACTGGTCAGGGTTGTTCGTGAACACCGCGTCCACGTTGAACTTGTAGAGGAACTGGCGCATCTCCTCGGCCGCCGTCAGGCCCGGCCGCCGGGCGGTCCGACTGCACCGTGTAGATGGTGACGCTCAGGCCCGCGGCGTGCGCCCAGTCGACGATCTCGGGCTTGCCCGAGATGATGCCCTTGGCCGGCCCGATGCCGTCGGCGAACGTCTTGATCTCGGCCATCTTCTCCTTCGTCAGCCACACGTCGCGGTCGCGGTCGGTCACCAGGAACAGCAGCGGCAGGTCCACCTTCATCTGCTGGCGCATCTTCTTCAGGCTGTCGGCGCTGAACGACTGGAGGAACACCGGCGTCTTCGGGTCGGCCCCGGACTTGTCCAGGCCGTTCTTGGCCAGGACGTCCATCACCATCTTCTCCATGTCGAACCCGAGGCTGCCGTAGACCTCCGGGGCCTTGGTCTCGGGGTAGATGCCGGCCTTGCCCTTGACCAGGTCGATGGCTTCCTGGAACGTCAGGATCTTCTCGCCCTTGAATTTCGGGTCGAAGTACGACGCCGCCGTCGAGGCTCTTGATCTCGGCGAGCGTGAAGTCGGACACGTGCCAGCCGGTCAGGTCGCGCCCCTCCCGTTTCAGCGTGCGCGACCGGTCCGGGAACAATTCCTTGACGTTCGTCGTCCGTTCCAGGGTCAGGTCGTGCAGGCACACCAGCTGGCCGTCCTTCGTGACCTGCAGGTCCTGCTCGACGTAGTCGGCGCCCTGGGCCATCGCCAGCTTGTAGGCGGCAGCGGAGTGTTCCGGCGCGTAGGCCGACGCTCCCCGGTGGGCGATGTTGGTCTTCGCAGCCTTGTAACCCTTGAACGGCGCCTGTCCCCGGGCCGTGCCGACCGCCAGCGCCACCAGCGAAACCACCACCAGCACTCCGTTCAGTCGCGATGTCATCTGAGGCTCCGTGTGAACAGGGGCGTCTCAGCCGAGGGACGGATTATACGCCACGACCGGCGGCCGGACGGCGACGGCGTTCCGTTTACCGCTAGACCGCGAACGAAGCTTGACACCAGCACAGCCGGGTGCTGGAATACGCGAGCTTGGCGTCGTGTCGCCAGCATGGCTCGTCAGTCCGTCTGCCGGCCGCTCGGCCGGCTTCGTTCGTGTGATGGTTTTCAGCGTTTCGGGAGGACCCATGAAGTCTTTGGCCAGAGGTCTGGCGTGTCTCGGCCTCTTGTGGCTCATCGCGTCGCCGGCGTTCGCCCAGTTCGATACCGCCACCATCGTCGGAACGGTCCGGGACAACTCGGGCGGCGTCGATCCCTGGCGCCACCGTGACGCTGACGAACAAGGCGACCGGCATCGCGGTCGTGAAGGTCACCGACGCCAACGGCAACTTCGAGTTCATGACCGTCCGCATCGGCACGCTACAAGGTGACGGCGGAACTGCAGGGATTCACCACCGCGCTGGCCGACAACCTGCAGGCGACCGTCGGCGGCCGCCAGCGCGTGGACTTCAAGCTGGAGCCGGGCAAGGTCACCGAGACGGTCGAGGTCGTCGGCGCCGTGAAGCTGCTCGAAACCGACTCGAGCCAGCGCGGCCAGGTCATCACGGCCGACCAGGCGGTGGAACTGCCGCTGAACGGCCGCGAGTACTCCGGCCTGGCGCTGCTGACCCCCGGCGTCCGCGCTGTCGTCGATCGGCACCGGCTCGCACCGCGAACCCGCGCGAGGGCTCGTTCAACGTCAACGGCCTGCGCAGCACGTTCAACAACTTACCTGCTCGACGGCCTCGACAACAACGCCTACGGCACGAGCAACCAGGGCTTCTCGAACCAGGTGATGCAGCCGCTCGCCGGACGCGGTCGCCGAGTTCAAGGTCGTCACCAACAACCTGAGCGCGGAGTACGGCCGGAGCGCGCGGCGCCACGGTCAACGTGGCGTACAAGAGCGGCACCAACAGCTTCAGCGGCGCGGCGTGGGAGTTCTTCCGCGACACCGCGCTCAACGCCACCGGCTTCTTCCTGCCGGCGAGCGGCGAGAAGCCGCCGTTGCGCCGCAACCAGTTCGGCGCCGCGCGTCGGCGGCCCGATCATGAAGAACAAGGCGTTCTTCTTCGGCGACTACGAAGGCTTCCGGCAGGTCCGCAAGGCGCGTCGGCGTTCAACACGATCCCGACGACGGCCCAGCGCCAGGGCATCCTGAGCGTCGCGGTCCGCGACCCGAAGACCGGCGTCACCTACCCGGCCGGCACGCCGATCCCGATGACGGCGTTCGCGCAGAAGGTCCTCGGCGACCTGCCGCCTCCCGACCGTCGCGCCGGCACCTCGCAACAACTACGTCGTCCTCCAGGAGTTCACGAACCGAATCGACAAGGGCAGCGGCAAGGTGGACTACCAGTTCAGCCCGCGCGCTCACGATCTTCGCGCGCTACGGCCAGCGCAAGCAGGACGCGTTCGACCAGCCGCCCATGCCGCTGCCGTCGGGCGGCGCCGGCAACGGCACCGTCTACGCGTCGAACAAGCAGTTCGCCTCCGGCTTCACCTGGGCGCGGACCGGCACGTCGCTCCTCGAGTTCCGCTTCGGCTGGGGCGCGACGCGAGGGCGGCAAGAACCCGGCGGCGCTCGGCACGCCGAGCGCCTACGAGACGTACGGCATCACCGGCCTGCCGACCGACCCGCGGATCTCCGGCGGCCTGCCGACGACAGCTCATCACGCGGCTACGCGGACCTCGGCCGCCAGGCGACGAACCCGCAGTGGCAGTACCCGACGATGTGGAACCCGAAGGTGAACTACACGTGGGTGACGGGCCGGCACTCGCTGAAGACCGGGCTACGAGTACCAGCACATCTCGACCGAGGTGCAGGACGTCAACCCGCTCTACGGCCGCGACGCCTACGCCGGCCAGTTCACCCGGCCGACCGGCGCCTCGTCGAACAACCTCTACAACCTGGCCGACTTCATGTTCGGCTACCGCAGCCAGTACGCGCTCAGCAACATCCTGATCGCCAACCTGCGGCAGCAGATGCACTTCACCTACCTCCAGGACGACTGGCGGGTGAACGAACAACCTGACGCTGAATGCTCGGCCTGCGCTACGAGTACGCGACGCCGCACGTCGAGAAGGACAACATCCTCTCGAACTACGACCCGGCCGCCAAGAAGATGATCATGGCGAAGGACGGGTCGCTCTACGACCGCGCGCTGGTCAATCCCGACCGCAACAACTTCGCGCCCGCGCCTCGGGCTTCGCCTACACGCTGACGCCGAAGACGGTCGTCCGCGGCGGCTACGGGATCAGCTACATCCACTTCCACCGCGCCGGCGCGGCCAACCTGCTGTCGATCAACGGCCCGCAGGTCATCAACGCGGTCGTCAACCAGACCAACCCGACGCTGTCCACCTTCCGCACGACGCAGGAAGGCTACCCGGCCGGCCTCACCGACCCGTCGCACGTTCAACCCGGTGCTGGCCAACATCACCTACATGCCGAGCGACTACCACTCGAGCCAGGTGCAGAGCTACTACATCTCGGTGCAGCGCGAGATCGCGGCGAACATGACGCTCGACGTCGCCTACGTCGGCAACAAGTCCGAGCGGCCTGCTGCTGTTCGCCAACTACAACGAGGCGTACCCGAACAACTCCGCGGGGACGATCCCGCTGGCGAGCCGCCGGCCGATCCCGGAGTTCGGCGACATCACCTACGCGTTCAACGGCGGCAAGTCGAAATACGACGCGCTGCAGTTCGAAGTTCGACGTACCGGATGCGCAAGGGCCTCATGGTGCTGAACTCCTTCACCTACTCGAAGGCGAAGGACAACGGGGCCGGCTCGCTCGAGAACCCGAACGGCAACTTCCCGGCGCCGCAGAGCTTCTACAACCTCGAGGCCGACTACGGCACGTCGGCGTACGACGAGCCGTTCAACAACACCACCAGCTTCGTCTACCAGCTGCCCTTCGGGCAGGGGCAGAAGTGGATGGGCGACGCCAACGGCGCCGTGCGAGGCGCTGGCGGCGGCTGGACGATCAGCGGCATCATCACGGCGCGCTCGGGCGAAGCGGCCACGCTGCACCTACACGCCCGGCGGCGGCGTTCCAGGTGTCGGGCATCAACGCAGGACTTCCGCGGCGCGAACAACTACCGCCCGAACGTCATCGGCGACCGTCTACGGCGACAAGAACTCGATCACCAGCTACCTGAGCAAGACCAACGTGGTCATCCCGACCGACCCGAGCCAGCCGTTCGGCAACGCGGAGCGCAACACGCGTCCGGGCGCCGTTCTACTTCTCGGTCGACTTCGTCGCGGCCAAGGAGATCCCGGTCTACAAGCAGCACGAGGCTGCAGTTCCGCGTCGAGGCGTTCAACCTGCTCAACCGGACGAACTTCCGCGCGCCGAACACGAACCGCAGCTCGGCGGCGCTTCGGCACGATCACGTCGACCTGGGACGCGCGCCAGTTCCAGCTGGGCGTCAAGTTCCTGTTCTAGGCCCGAGGGGGCGGAGCGCCTGGGCGCTCCGCTCTCCTCCGGCTCCGCCTTCCTGCTTTTGCGGTAAACTCTGCCGGATACGGGGCGGCCTGCCGCTCTCCCCTGCCTCCTCAACACAAAGGTGACTATGCCCGTCATCCTCGCCCTCGACCAAGGGCACCACCAGTTCCCGCGCCATCGTCTTCGATCACGCCGGCAGCATCGTGAGCGTCGCGCAGCAGGAGTTCCGGCAGATCTTCCCGCAGTCCGGCTGGGTGGAGCACGACGCCGCGGAGATCTGGGCGACCGCAGCTCGCCGTCGCCCACCAGGCGCTCGACCGCGCCGGCGTGAAGGCGGCCGACGTCGCCGCCATCGGCATCACCAACCAGCGCGAGACGACGGTCGTGTGGGACCGGCGCGACCGGCGCGCCGATCCACAACGCCATCGTCTGGCAGGACCGGCGGACGGCGGGCTTCTGCGATTCGCTGAAGGCCGCGGGGCTCGGCCCGGCCATCCAGCAGAAGACGGGCCTCGTCATCGACGCCTACTTCTCCGGCAGCAAGCTGCGCTGGCTGCTCGACAACGTCCCCGGCGCCCGCGAGCCCGCGCGGAGACGGGCGAGCTGGCCTTCGGCACGATCGACACCTGGCTGGCGTGGAAGCTGACCGGCGGCGCGCTGCACGTGACCGACGTCAGCAACGCGTCGCGCACGATGCTCTACAACATCGTCACCGGCGACTGGGACGACGAGCTGCTCGAGTGGCTCGGGCGTGCCGCGGGCGGTGCTGCCGCAGGTGCGCGCCTCGTCCGAGGTCTTGGGCAACACGGCTGCCGGACCTGTTCGACGCGCCGATCCCGGTGGCGGGCATCGCCGGCGACCAGCAGGCGGCGCTGTTCGGCCAGCAGTGCTTCGAGCGCGGCCTGGCGAAGAACACCTACGGCACCGGCTGCTTCATGCTGATGAACATCGGCCCGCAGCCGGCCGTGTCGAAGCACCAGCTGCTGACGACGGTGGCGTGGCAGATCGGCGGGCGCACGGACTACGCGCTCGAGGGCAGCGTGTTCGTCGGCGGCGCGGTCGTGCAGTGGCTGCGCGACGGCCTCGGCGTCATCTCGCACTCGAGCGAGGTCGAGGCGCTCGCCGCCTCGGTGCCGGACTGCCGGCGGCGTCTACCTGGTGCCCGGCCTTCGCCGGCCTGGGCGCGCCCCACTGGGACCAGTACGCGCGCGGCCTGATGGCCGGCATCACGCGCGGCACGACGCAGGCGCACCTCGCGCGCGCCGCGCTCGAGGGCATCGCCTTCCAGGTCGCCGACATCCTCGACGTGATGAAGGCCGACTCGGGCATCGGCCTCGACGAACTGCGGGTGGACGGCGGCGCGGCCGCCAACGGCCTGCTGATGCAGTTCCAGGCCGACATCCTGGGCGTGCCGGTGGCGCGGCCCGAAGGTCATCGAGACGACGGCGCTCGGGCGCGGCCTTCCTCGCCGGGCTCGCGGTCGGCTTCTGGGGCTCGGCTGCCGAGGTCGCGAAGGCCTGGCAGATCGACCGGCGCTTCGAGCCGGCGATGAGCGCCGACGAAGCGGCGAGCGCGCCGGCACGCTGGACCAAGGCGCTGGAGCGCGCAAAGGACTGGGAGCAGGCGCAGTAGGACCGGCCCCGGCCTGTCGAGGGATCACCGACCATGACCCGACAAGACATGCTGGGCCGGCTGCTCGACCGCCGCGACCCGTGGGATCTCGTCGTCGTCGGCGGCGGCGCCACGGGCGTCGGCGTCGCGGTGGACGCCGCCACGCGCGGCTACAGCGTGCTGCTGCTCGAGCAGAGCGACTTCGGCAAGGGCACGTCGAGCCGGTCGACGAAGCTGGTGCACGGCGGCGTGCGCTACCTGCAGCAGGGCAACGTGCCGCTGGTGATGGAGGCGCTGCACGAGCGCGGCCTCCTGCGGCAGAACGCGCCGCACCTGGTGCGCGACCTCGCGTTCGTCGTGCCGAACTACCTGTGGTGGGAGGCGCCGTTCTACGGCATCGGCATGCGGGTCTACGACATGCTCGCCGGCCGGCACGGGTTCGGCCACTCGCAGGTGCTGACCTCCGAGGAGGTGCTGCGGCGCATCCCGACGCTCGAGCAGGAGGGCCTGCGCGGCGGCGTGCTCTACCACGACGGCCAGTTCGACGACAGCCGGCTGCTGATCGACCTCGCCCGCACGGCCGTACGACAAGGGCGCGTGCCTGCTCAACTACGCCCCGGTCGCTCTCGCCTGCTGAAGGACGGCGGCGGCTACGTGAACGGCGTCGGTGTTCCGGGACGAGGAGTCGGGCCGCGAGCACACGGTGACGGCGCAGTGCGTCATCAACGCGACCGGCGCGTTCTCGGACGGCGTCCGGCGGATGGACGACCCGGCGGCGGCGCCGATGATCGCGCCCAGCCAGGGCGTGCACATCGTGCTCGCACAAGAAGTTCCTCGGCGGCGACACCGCCATCATGGTGCCGCGGACCCGCGACGACCGCGTGATGTTCGCCATCCCGTGGCACGACCACGCGGTCGTCGGCACGACCGACACGCCGATCACCGAGGTGTCGCTCGAGCCGAGGCCGCTGCCGGAGGAAATCGACTTCATCCTCGAAACGGCCAGCGGCTACCTCGCGGAGCCGCCGACGCGGGCCGACGTCCTCAGCGCGTTCGCCGGGATCCGGCCGCTGGTGAAGGCCGGCGAAGCGGGCAGCACCGCGGCGCTGTCGCGCGAGCACACGATCCAGATCAGCAAGGCCGGCCTGCTCACTATCGCCGGCGGCAAGTGGACGACCTACCGGAAGATGGCCGAGGACTGCGTCAACCACGCCGCGACGCTGGCGGGGCTCGACGAGCGGCCCTGCGTCACGCGCGACCTCCACATCCACGGCTATCACCTGTCCGCCGCCGCCGTTCGGCGCCTACGCCGACTACGGCGAGGACGCGCTGGTCACTGGCCGGCCTCGTGGAAGGGCGGCCGGACCTCGGCGTCGTGCTCGACGCCGAACGCCCCGATTCTCGCCGCCCAGGTGTTCTGGGCCGTCCGCCACGAGATGGCGCTGACGGTCGATGACGTGCTGGCGCGCCGGACGCGGGCTGCTGTCGCTGAACGCCAGGGCGGCCATCCGCGTGGCGCCGGCCGTGGCGCGGCGTCATGGCCGCGCGACCTGGGAAAGAACGAGGACTGGGAGAAGGCCCAGGTGACCGAGTTCACCGCTATCGCCGAGAGGTACCTGCCCGTATGAACGCTTACCTGTGCCGAGCTGATCGGGACCGCCATCATCATCGTGTTCGGAGGCGGCGTGGTCGCCAACGTCGTGCTGTCGCGAGACCAAGGGCGGCAACTCGGGCTGGATCGTCATCTGCGTGGGGGTGGGCGATCGGCGTGTTCGCCGGCGTGTTCGTCTCGCAGGACTGCGAGCGGCGCGCACCTGAACCCCGCGGTGTCGGTGGGCCTGGCGCTGGCCGGGCGGTTCGCCTGGGACCTGGTCCCCGGCTACATCGCGGCGCAGATGGCGGGGCGTTCCTCGGCGCGGTGATCGTCGGCCTGTTCTACGGCGAGCACTTCAAGGCGACCGAGAACACGGACCTCAAGCTGGCGGTCTTCTGCACGGCGCCGAACATCCGGGTGATCCCGCGCGCGTTCGTTCTGCGAGGTCGTCGCGACGTTCTTCCTGGTGTTCCCGGTGTTCCTGATCTCGAGCGGCAACGTGACGCTGCCAGGGCTCGGCGGAGCGACATCGGCGGACGCCCCGATCGGGCTTCGGCAGCCTGGGCGCGCTGCCGGTGGCGCTGCTGGTGCTGGGACTCGGCCTGGCGCTGGGCGGGACGACGGGCTACGCCATCAACCCGGCCCGCGACCTGGGGCCGCGCATCGCGCACGCCTGCTGCCGCTCGGCACGAAGCGCGACGGCGACTGGTCGGCTACGCGTGGGTGCCGGTGGTGGGACCGCTGGTCGGAGCCGCGCTCGCCGCCGGGTTGGCTCGCGCGATCCTGTAACTCGCGCGCCTCGCTGCTCGCTCGACGCAATGGAGAATGAAGGCGTCGTAGTTACCACGCCGAGATCTGTCCCGGTTCCTCCAGGTATGCGGCGGTCCAGGGCGTGGTGGCGGTCTCGATGACGGCCGCGCTGGGCCGCGCATCCGGGCGATAGCGGTCCATCTCGCTGAAGGCAACCGCCTCGAGCATGGGCCGCGGCATCGACAGCAGCCGCTGACGACCCACGGACAGTAGCGGTCTGCCGCCTCGCGTGCCAGCAGCGTGCGCGCCGCATCAACCGACAAGGCTTCCCGATAGGTGCGTGGGCTCGTCAACGCGTCGAACGCGTCCATCACCGCCACGATGCGGACGGTCCAGGGGATGGCGTTCACGTCGAGTCCGTCCGGGTAGCCGCTGCCGTCGTTCCGCTCGTGGTGATACAGGATGATGTCGAGGATGCCCGGGCCGAACCCCAGCTGCTCGGCCATCTCGAAGCCGCGCTCGGGGTGGCTCTGCAGTTCCTTCCACTCCTGCTCGGTCAGCCGCCCCGGCTTCGAGAGGACGTGGGCCGGTATCATCAGCTTCCCGATGTCGTGCAGCAGGCTGCCGAACCGGATGGTGTCGATCATGTCCGACGGCAGGCCGTAGTGAGTCGCGAGCTGCACGCTGTACGCCGCGACCCGGCGACAGTGGGCAGCAACGGCCGGCCGTTTCACCTCGAGGGCTGCGAGAATCGTATTGACGTCGCGAACCAGCGGAATGGGCACCAAAAGGTTCCTCTCCGACACGAAGGGCCGAACCGACTCTCACATCATATCTCGGCCGTTCCGGCTCCCACCAGTAGTCGAAGCGCACGGATTCGCGGCCGGGACGGCTCGAACGGCCCCGCCGGAGCGGCCGCGGGCCTCGTCGTCCGTTCGAACGGCCCAGAACCTGTGCTATGATAGGAGTTTCTGGCCGGGCCGATCCGCCTGGCTGACGACTGTACAGAGGGGAAGACACACGTGGCCAGTCACGCATCCGCACTGAAGGCGCACCGCCAGAGCGTGGTCCGCCGGGAAAAGAACCGCCAGTTCCGTTCGAAGCTCCGCACGGCGCTCAAGACGATCCGCACCGCGGTGGACAGCAACGACGTCGAAAAGGCCAAGGGCCAGCTGTCCGAGACCAACTCGCTGATCGACAAGATGGCGAGCAAGGGCATCATCCACGACAACGCGGCCGCCCGCTACAAGTCGCGGATCCAGCTGAGCCTGAACAAGACGGCGGCCAAGTAGGCCCGGCCTCGGCGGCCCCTCGGCTCCGGCCTCGCGGGTCAACGCAGCATGTGAAATGCAGAGTGCGGAGCGGACTCTTCATTCGTCACTCTTCATTCGTCGTTGACCCGCTAATCCCTGCCCATCGCGCACACTTCCACGATCAGCCGTTCGAGCAGGACGCGGGGGTCTCCCCCCGACGTCTTGAGGGCCAGGTCCGTCCGCAGCAGCGCGTCGAGCGCGCGCGGCAAATCCCTGGGCGCCACCGTCCGCTCGACGACGGACCGCACGAGGCCGAGGACCATGAACGGCACCGCGCCTTCGGCCATCTCCAGCTCGAGTTCCCGCAGCGCGCCCGCTGCCCGCCGGTCCTTGAGTTCGTTCCAGAACTTCTTGCCGCCACCCGACGCCGACCGCCCAATCACTTCCTGGACCTGTTCCCGCGTGATGGTCTTGCGGCCGGCTGCGTAGAGCAGCACGCGCTCGACGTCCGCCCGGAGCCGCCCGACATCCGCTCCCGCCATCTGGCGGAGCTGGTCGGCTGCGTCGCGGTCGAACCGCACGCCATGCTCGACCTCGAGGCGCCGGACGATGTCCGCGGACGCCTCGCACACCACGACGACCGCCTGCCTGGCAAGCGGCTCGAACGTTCGCCCCAGCCCGAGCCCGATGATCGCGACGGCCGCGTGGGGGTGCGGGTGCTTCGCGTACTCCTTGAGAAGCGCCGTCTGCAGCTTCCCGCCGCCCCCGTCCTCGGCCTCGTCGTCGTCGGCCTCCTCGGCGGCCGCCTGGCGTCCCTTGCGGGCGGCGAGCGCCTTCTCGGCCTGGTGGAGAATCACCACGCGGCGGGGGGACAGGAGAGGCAGCGTGCTGGCCACGTCGAGCACCGCCGCCACCGTGCTGCCCGCGTCGGCGCCGTAGAACCGTTGAACGTTGAACGCGCGGAAGTCGGGGTCGACCGATTCGGCAAGCGCCGTTCCGATCGCGCTCATCTCCGCCTCGTCGTCCCCGGTGACGAGGTAGAGCGGCTCGATGGAGCCGGCGGCAATCTGCGCTCGGGCGGCGGCTGGCGTCAGCAGGCCTGGCATGGCGGCCGCTAGAAGGCTTCGAGAATGGCGCTGACGACCGTTCGCGCGAAGTCGGTGGCCATGCGCTCGACCGCGTTGGAGGACGAGGCGAAGAACGTCGCCGGGTCCATGACCCCTCCCCCGCTCGCCTGCTGGTACTCTTCGCGGAACACCAGGCTCGGGTTCTGCCAGAGGATCTTGTTGTCGGAGGTCTGCACGAACTGGATCCCCATCGTGATGGTGATCACGTAGCGCGTGGCCACCTGCGCTTCGTTGAACCCGGACGGCGTGAGCCTGATGTCGTTGATCTGCGCGCGCAGCACGGCGTCGACACCGGTGTCCTGCGGCAGCACCTTGTACTTGCCGCGGCCGATGAACTCGGACCGCACCCGCTGGGCCACCAGCTGGCTGGCTTCGAAGTAGGGCGTCCGGTTGACGAAGTCGGGGATGCCGACGGTCTTGATGGTCTCGGGCAGGAACGACCCGCGGCCGGCCAGCGTGTACCCGCAGGAGGAGGCCAGCACCGCAGCACAGAGAACGACGCAGGCCGGATGGACACAGGTTATCCGCGTCACTGGTGCCAGCCGCATGCACTGCACGGGTTACTTCACGACGATGTTGACCAGCTTCCCCTTGGCGACGATGACCTTCTGGACCGTCTTGCCGCTCGTGTGCAGTCGCACGGCGGCGTCGGCGAGCGCGCGTTCCTTGAGGGCGTCCTCGGTGACGTCGAGCGGCACGGTGAGGCGGCTCCGAAGCTTGCCGTTGACCTGAACCGGCACGACGATCTCGCTCGACTGCGCGACCACCGGGTCGTAGGACGGCCACGCGGCCGCGGCCATGCCGCCTTCGTGCCCGAGCATCTCCCACAGTTCCTCGGCGATGTGCGGGGCGAAGGGAGACAGCATCAGCACGAGGGCCTCGACAGCCTCCTCGAGCACCGCCAGCGTCTCGGCCGCTCCTCGCCCGCGCCGGCCTCGGCCTTCGGCCGACGCCCCGGGATCCCCGTGCGCGTGTGCTCCTCGGAGAAGGTATACAGCTCGTTCACCATCTCCATGAGCGCGGACACGACCGTATTGAGGTGGACGCGGGGGTCGAGGTCGTGCGTCACCCGGCGGATGGTGTCGTGGGTCACCCGGCGGACGTGCTGCTCGGCGTCGGTGAGAGACAGGCCGTTCAGGCCCGGAACCGCGGCGCCGGCGAACTGGTCGCACCACTGGTCGACGATGCGCCAGGCCCGGGCGAGGAAGCGGGCGGCGCCCTCGACGCCGGCCTCGGACCACGCCACCTCCTTCTCGGGCGGCGCCATGAACATGACGAACAGGCGGACCGCATCCGCGCCGTAGGTCTGGATCAGGCTGTCCGGGTCGACGGTGTTGCCTTTCGACTTCGACATCGCGCTGCCGTCGCTGGCAAGCACCATCCCCTGTGTGAGCAGGCGCGCGAACGGCTCGTCGTGATCGACCATCCCGAGATCGCGGAACACGCGGCAGAAGAAGCGTGAGTAGATCAGGTGGAGAATCGCGTGTTCGACTCCTCCGCTGTAGAAGTCGACCGGGCACCAGTACTTCACCTTCGCCGGGTCGAACGGCCGGGAGGCGTTGTGCGGGTCGCAGAACCGGTAGAAGTACCAGGACGAGTCGACGAACGTGTCCATGGTGTCCGTCTCGCGCCTGGCGGGCCCGCCGCACCTGGGGCAGGGGACGTTCACCCACTCCTGCGACCTGGGCGAGCGGAGAGTCGCCGCGGCCCGTGAACTCGGCGACATCCGGCAGCACCACCGGGAGTTGATCGTCGGGAACGCCCACGATCCCGCACGCCTCGCAGTAGACGACCGGGATTGGCGTGCCCCAGTAGCGCTGCCGCGAGATGCCCCAGTCCTTCAACCGGAACTGCACGGTCCGCTCGCCCGACGCCCCTGGCTTCGGCCGCCTCGGCCATGGCGGCGATCGCGTCGGTGGACCACAGCCCCGAGAACTCGCCGGAGTTCACGACCCGGCCCGGCTCGACGAACGCCCCGGCCATCGCCTGGGGCGTCAGCGTGGGTGCGCCGTCGCCGTCAGGCTGGATGACGACCTCGATCGGCAGGCGTACTTCCGCGCGAACTCGAAGTCGCGCTGGTCGTGCGCGGGCACGGCCATGACGGCGCCCGTGCCGTACTCCCCGAGCACGAAGTTCGCAACCCACAGCGGCACCGCGCGACCGGTGAACGGGTTCACGGCATAACGGCCGGTGAAGAAGCCCTCCTTCTCCACTTCCCCGGTGAGGCGGGCGGTGCGGTCCTGCGCGCGGAACTTCTGGACGTGCTGGCGAAACGCGTCGGGCGCCACCGACTCCTCCGCGATCCGCTCGATCCACTCGTGCTCGGGCGCCAGGAGCACGAACGTGGCGCCGTAGATCGTGTCGATGCGGGTCGTGAACACCTCGATGCTCGGCTCGCGCCCAGGCTCCGGACGGTCGGGCGGCGTGTGGACGCCCGCCGGGAGCAGCGGGAACTTCACCCGCGCCCCCTCCGACCTCCCGATCCACTCCCGCTGCATCGTGAGGACCTTCTCGGGCCATTCCGTCAGCCGTTCGGTGGCATCCAGCAGTTCCTGCGCGTATTGCGTGATGCGGAGGAACCACTGCTCGAGCGTTCGCATGGTGACGGTCGTGCTGCACCGCCAGCAGCCTCCCGTCCTTCACCTGCTCGTTGGCGAGCACGGTCTGGCAGCTCGGGCACCAGTTGACGGTCGATCGCTTCCGGAACGCGAGGTCGCGCTCGAGCATCCTCAGGAAGAGCCACTGGTTCCAGCGGTAGTACTCGGGGTCGCACGTGGCGAACTCACGGTCCCACGCGTAGCTGATCCCCATGCGCTTCAGCTGCCCTTGCATGTGGGCGATGTTCGCGCGGGTCGACGCCTCGGGGTGGAGGCCGCCCTTGATGGCGGCGTTCTCGGCGGGCAGACCGAACGCGTCCCACCCGAACGGGTGGAGCACGTTGAAGCCGCGCATCCGCTTCATCCGGGCGATCACGTCGCCGATCGTGTAGTTGCGCACGTGCCCGATGTGGGCGTGACCCGACGGGTAGGCGAACATCTCGAGGCAGTAGAACTTCGGCCTGGACGGGTCCTCGGCCACCTCGAATGCGCCCGTCTCCGTCCAGCGCTTCTGCCACTTGCGGTCGAGAGCTTGCGGTGTGTACTCGCGCACTGTAGTTGCGTCCTGCCTGCGTCCGGCCGCCCGGCGGCGGCAATCGGATGTGTGGAACGGCAGCCGCCCGCGGCGGCCATGACGGGGTGTCGGGCGCCGGCTCCCGGCTGCGGGCCTCCCAAACAGGCCTTGCCCCAGACTCCCGTAAGCGATCAGGTGATTATAGCGTAGGCCAGTAGCGGCACTGGGCCGCGCGGACGAGTTCCAGTGCGGCGACCCCGCAGCGCGACAACGCGCCGGGCAGGCAGCGGGACTCGCCGTCGCTGCCGCCCCCCGGCGCCTGGAGTTCGAGGCCGGCCAGCGAGTCGACCGTCGCCAGCAGTGAATCGCGGAGCGCGTCGAGCTGGTAGCCGCCCTCGGTTGCCGCCACGACGCGGCCGCCGCACCACCTGGCCGCCGCCGCGTGCAGGCGGCCGGCAATCCGCCGAAATCCGCCGGTCGAGACGTGCATCTGGGCGAGGGGGTCCCGGTCGTGGGCGTCGAAACCCGCGTCGAGCACCAGCAGTTCCGGGGAGAACGCCGCGAGAATCGGCTCCACAACCCGCTCCAGGAGCAGCAGGTAGTCTCCGTCCATGGCGCCAGCCGGGATCGGGATGTTGACCGTGAAGCCCTCTCCGGGACCGACGCCGCATTCGCCTGCCGACCCGGTCTGCGGGTAGAACGGGTACTGATGAAGGGAGATGACGAGCACGCGCGGGTCGTCGTAGAAGGCCCACTGGGTGCCGTTGCCGTGGTGGACGTCGTAGTCCACGACCGCCACCCTGGTGAGGCCGCGGTCGAGAGCGTGGGCGACGGCGATGGCCGCGTTGTTCAGCAGACAGAAGCCCATCGCCCGGTCGCGCAGCGCGTGGTGCCCGGGCGGCCGGACCAACGCAAACGCCGACTCCACGTTCAGCCCTGGGACACCCGCATCCGGCCGGGTCTTCAGGCTCGGGGCCAGGACGGTGTCCACCGCGGCGATCACGGCGCCGGCGGCAAGGACGGCGGCGTCCCAGGAGCCGGGCGACATGTATGTATCGAGGTCGAGGACCGCGGGGTAGCCGGCCGAGGAAGCCAGCCGGTCGACGTAACCGGCGGCGTGAACGCGCTCGATCTGCGCGCGGGTGGCCGGCGCCGGCTCCAGGACGGCGCCTCCGCGCGCCCGCCAGCGTTCGACCACCTCCCGCATGACGTGGGCACGCTCCACGCGCTCCGGGTGTCCGGGCGGGGGAAGGTGGTCGGCCGACCGCTCGCTCCACACGAGGGACAGAGGCATAGTGCGGCTTCCGGCCTATCCTACTCCCGCAGCAACTCGAGAGCACGCGATTGCAGGCCGCGCAGGCGGGCCTCGAGTTCCTCGCGCTTCTCCTCGATCGCGTCCTCGCCGGCGTCGCCCGGCACCTCGAGCGGCTCGCCGATCGCGATCGCGACCCGGGTCCAGGGCTTGGGCACCTGGGTGCGGTCCCAGCTGCCGGCCGTCCAGCAGCGCTCCGCCTCGATGTGGAACGGCACGACGGGGTTTCCGGTGACCTTCGCCAGCCACACCGCCCCCGGCTGCGCCGTGTACGCGGGGCCGCGTGGACCATCGACCGTGAACGCGGCAGGCCGGCCCTCGGCCATGTCCCTGCGCAACTGCAGCAGCGCCCGCTTTCCGCCGCGCGACGTCGAACCGCGGGCCTGCAGGTAGCCGAAGCGCTGCATGACCCGCGCTATCCACTCGCCGTCGAAATTCTGACTGGTGATCGCGACCACGCCCCGGTCACGGAAGTAGAGAGTGGCCGGGAGGATCCGGCCGTGCCACAAGGCGAGGATTGGCTGCCGGCCGGACGCCGCGACCCGGTCAAGGTGCTCGGTTCCTTCCTGGCGCCAGCGGAGCGTGCGGCCGAGTGCGGCGATGGCGGGGTAGCCGATGCCGGCTATCGCCGCCACCTGCAGGCGCTTGACGCGCGACGCCCGCCAATCGGTTTCGCTCACGGTCCTGCGGGAGGAGGCGTCGGCTGCGCATCCGGGGGCGGAGCGGCAGCGGACGCCGACTTCATCCGGCCGTCGACGAACGACATCAGGTCGACGACCTCGGTGATGGCATTGGCGCTCGCCTGGGCGCCCTTCAGCATGATCGAACAGAACGGGCACGCGGTGACGATGGTCGGGGCCCCGGTGGCCTGCAGCTGCTCGAACCGCCGCTGGCTGATGCGGGTTCCCTCCTCGTGCTCCTCGAAAAGCAGGCCGCCGCCGGCGCCGCAGCAGAACGGGTTGTGTTCGTTCCGTTCCGGTTCCCTCACGACCGCCCCCGCCGCCTCGAGCAGCGCGCGCGGCTCCGCGGTATGCCCCGCGTAGCGCGCCAGGTAGCACGGGTCGTGCAACACGACGTCCTGCGTTCCCCTGACACCCAGGTCGCCGGCCACGCGCGCGACGAGCACGGCCGAGTGCTCCACCTCGACCTCGAACCCGAACTTGCGGTAGTCGTCGCCCAGCGTCTTGAGGCAGTGCGGGCAGGCGGTGAGAATCTTCTTCACCCCGGCCGCCTGGAAGTCGGCGATGTTGGCGGCCGCCAGCTCCTGGAACATGTACTCGTTGCCCGTGCGCTTCGCCGGGTCACCCGTGCACCGCTCCTTCGCCAGCACGCCGAACGTGATGCCGCGCGCGCGCAGGATGTCGAACAGCGAGCGGAGCGATTTCTGGAAGTCCGCCTCGTAGGAGCCGGCGCACCCGAGCCACATCAGGTACTCGTGCCTGGCCGGGTCGAACGTGTCGAGGCCCGCCGACGCCACGAACTTCTGCCGCACGTCGGAGGTGATGCCCCAGATGTTGCCGCGCCGCTCGAGGTGGTTGTACATCGCCCCGAGAGCGTTGGGCGCGTCTCCGTTCGAGACGAGTCCGCGCCTGGCGCCGATGATCAGCGGCAGGTGCTCGATCCCCACCGGGCACTGGTTCTCGCACGCGCCGCAGGTCGTGCACTGCCACAGCACGCCGGGGTCGTAGACCTCGGCGAGCTTCGCGTCCAGCTTCCCCTCGAGCAGCGCCGTCTCGTTCTGGAGAATCAGCTTCTTGGGATTGAGGAGCTTCCCGGTGCCGTACGCCGGGCAGTTCATCTGGCAGCGGCCGCACTCGACGCACGTGAAGGCGTCCAGGACCTGCTTCTTCTCGAGCTGCCCCACCGTCTCGAGGCCGACTTCCTCCTTCTCGAAGTCCAGGTTCTTCACGTCGCCAAGGACCGGCGATTTCAGGAACACCGTGACCGGGGAGAGGACCAGGTGGAAGTGCTTCGAGTTCGGGATCAGCGCCAGGAAGACGAGGATGATGACCGAGTGCAGCCACCAATTCACGCCGGCGGCGGACCCTTCCACCAGCTGGAAGACCTCCAGGAGGAACGTGATCATCAGCGCGGCGATGAAGCAGCCGATGAGCACCGACTCCCCCGACAGGGGCCCGAGCGCCTCCGGCCTCAGGACGACGCGGCGCACCAGCAGGAGCAGGATCCCGGCGAGGACGCCCGCTGCGAACGGCACCAGCGCCAGCGAGTAGAGATGGAATGCGGCCGTCCCGGTCACGTCCACCACGCGCAGCCCCTTGAGGAACTGCGCGCCGCTGTAGCCGGCGAAGGCGACGAAACCCCAGAAGACGAGCGCGTGGGCGAGGCCCACGACCGGCTTCTCGGCGATCACCTTGGTCTGGAAGACGACCTCGCGCAGGAACCGCGAGGCGCGGCCCGGCAGGTTCGACGTGTCGAAGCGCCCGCCGGCGCGGCGCACGAGCTGGAGGCGCGTGTGGACCTGCGCCGCGAAGAGACCGACGAAGACGACGACGAGCAGTGCCAGGATGGCCGCGGAAAGCACTACCGCTGCAACTCCTTGATCAGCGCGGGCACCACCTCGAACAAGTCGCCCACGATTCCGTAGTCGGCCAGCTCGAAGATCGGCGCCTCGGCGTCCTTGTTGATCGCGACGATCGTCTTCGACGCCTTCATCCCCACGGCGTGCTGGATCGCCCCCGAAATGCCCAGGGCGAGGTACAGCTTGGGAGCCACCGTCTGACCGGAGCTGCCGACCTGGCGTTCGAGCGGCAGCCAGCCGGAATCGCAAATCGGCCGCGACGCCGCGAGTTCGGCCCCGAGTACCCTCGCGAGTTCCTCCGCCAGCGGCAGCTTGTCCTGCTCCCGGATCCCGCGGCCCACCGCGACGATCCGAGCGGCCTGCGAGAGGTCCACGGCCTGCTTCGCTTCGCGGAACGGCGCCTCGGGCTTCTGTCGGATCGCGGCGGCATCGACGCGCCGCCTCGACCTTCGTCACCGGCGCGGGCGCGGCCCCCCGTTCGGCCGTGTCGGCCCCGAATGCCCCGGCCTGCACGGTGACGAGACAGGGCGCGTCCCCGTCAGGCACCACGTCGGCCGCCAGCTTGCCCTGGAAAATCAGGCGGGTGAACGCCGGCTGCCCGTCGGCGTCGGCAAGCGCCACCACGTCGGCAATCAGCGGGCGGTCGAGGCGGGCGGCCAGCTTCGGCACGAAATCGCGGGCAAGGTAGGTGTGCGGGAAGACGACGTAGGCTGGCGCCTGTTCGGGCAGCAGCGCTGCGAGCGCGGCCACGAACCCGTCGGCCGTGTACGGTTCGAGCGCAGGCGATTCGACGGCGAGCACTTCCACGACGGCGGCCGCCGAGAGCTCCCCGGCCGCTGCCTCGATCCCGCTGCCGAGAATCGCCACCTTCACCGGCGCGCCGCCCGACCGGGCCGCCAGGCGCTGCCCGGCGGCAATCGCTTCCCAGCTCGCCCGGTTCAACTTGCCGTCACGCTGTTCGGCGATCACGAGAATCATGTGCACCTTCATCAGGCCTGTGGCCTGTGGCTTTTTCGGCTTTCGGCTTTCGGCGCTCGGCGGTGTCTGGCCGCAGGCCTCGAGCCGAGGCCGCTGTCCGGCCTTAGTCGATCGCCCGCGCTTCGTCGCGCAGCCGCTTCACGAGTTCCCTGGCCGCCTCGGCCGCGGTGCCGCCGATGATCTGCGTCTGCTTGGTCTTCTGCGGCGCGTAGAGGTTGACGATCCGCTGGCGCGAGCGGATGGCCGCGACCGGGGCCACCTTGCGGATCTCCTTCTTCTTCGCCGCCATGATCCCCTTCAGGGTGGCGTAGCGGAGCTGGTTGATCCCGCTCTGGATGGTGAGCAGCGCGGGCAGGGGCATCGCGACCCACTGGAACCAGCCGCCTTCGAGCTCGCGCTTGACGCGCAGCGCGCCGCCCTCGACGTGGACCTCCATGATGATCGTCGCGTGCGGCATGCCGAGCCGCTCGGCGAGCACGACACCGACCTGCGCGAACCCCTGGTCGTCGGACTGGAGCCCGGTCAGCACGAGGTCGAACGGCTCGCCCGACATCGCGTCGGCCAGCGCGCCGGCGACGGCGAATGCGTCCGCGGTGGCCAGTTCGTCCGACTCGACGTGGATGGCGCGGTCGGCGCCGCGGGCGAGCGCTTCGCGGATGCACCTGCGCCACGCGGGCGGGGCCGGCCGAGCACACGACCACCTCGCCGCCGTGGCGCTCCTTGAGGCGCAGCGCCTCTTCGAGCGCGTAGGCGTCGGGCTCGTTCATCTCGAACGACGCGTCCTGGTCGCGCACCCAGGTCCGCGCCTCGTTGACGCGCGGCTGCCAGTCGCGCGCGGGAACCTGCTTGATGCAGACAGCAATCTTCATAGGCTAGTATGGCCGTCGAAATGCTTCGGGAGGAACTCAGACCCTGCGATGCAGGGCTTGTCTGAAAGCCCTCCCGAAGGATTCGTGAGCCCTGGCGGTGCGCCCGGGCGTTCGACCCGCGGGCGCGGCTACTCTTCGGACCGCCTCAGCAGCAGCGACGCGTTGGTCCCGCCGAAGCCGAATGAATTCGACAGGGCGTACGTGATCGAACCGGCCCGGCAGGCGTTCGGGACGTAGTCGAGGTCGCACTCGGGATCCGGGTGTCTCGAGGTTGATCGTCGGCGGCACCACCTGGTGGTGGATGGCCAGCGCGGTGATCCCGCCCTCGATCGCCGCCGGCCGCGCCGAGCAGTGTGGCCGGTCATCGACTTGGTCGAGGAGACCGCGACGGTTCGCGCGTGGTCGCCGAAGCACCGCTTGATCGCCAGCGTCTCGAGCCTGTCGTTGAGCGGCGTCGACGTGCCGTGGGCGTTGATGTAGTCGACCGCGGACGGGCGGACGCCCGCGCTGCTGCAGCGCCGCCTGCATCGCGCGCACGGCGCCGTCGCCGTCCTCGCACGGGGCGGTGATGTGGAACGCGTCGCGCCGAGGCGCCGTAGCCCACGACCTCGGCGTAGATGCGCGCGCCGCGCGCCAGGGCCGAGCTCGAGCTCCTCGAGCACCAGCACGCCCGCGCCCTCGCCGATGACGAAGCCGTCGCGGTCCTTGTCGAACGGCCGGCTGGCGCGCTCGGGCTCGTCGTTGCGGGTGGACAGCGCCCGCATGGCGGCGAAGCCGCCCACGCCCATCGGCGTGATGGCCGCCTCCGAGCCGCCGGCGATCATCGCGTCGGCGTCGCCGCGCCGGATCATGTCGGTAGGCCTCGCCGATCGCGTGCGCCGACGCCGAGCAGGCGGTGCACGTGGCCAGGTTCGGCCCCTTGGCGCCGAACCGGATCGACACGTGGCCGGCGGCCAGGTTGATGATCGACGCGGGGATGAAGAAGGGCGAGATCTTGCCGCGGGCCGCCCTCGAGCAGCGCCGTGTGCTCGCGCTCGATGGTGGCGAACCCGCCGATGCCCGAGGCGATGAACACGCCGACCCGGGTGCGCGTTGTCCGGCGCCGATCTTCAGCCCGCGTCGTCCATCGCGAACTGCGACGCCGCGATCGCGTACTGGATGAAGACGTCGATCTTCTTGACCTCCTTCTTCTCCACGAACTGCAGCGGGTCGAACCCCTTCACCTCGCCGGCGATCTGCGCGTCGAAGCTCGAGGCGTCGAACTGCGTGATGCGGCCGACGCCGCTTCGCCCGGCGACCAGGCCCTGCCAGGTCGCCTCGGTCCCGATGCCGAGCGGCGACACGAGCCCGATCCCCGTGATGACGACTCGCCTGCTCAAGCTCCCTCCGTTGCACGGGGTCCCGCGCGCCTACGCGCGCGGGCCGACGCCGCGGCCCGATCATGCCCGCCCCGGCGCCGACGCGCCGGCCCGCTCGTGTGGCGCCCGCTCCGCGCTTGCGACGCTACTTCTTGGCCTTGGCGTGCGCCTCGATGTAGTCGACCGCTTCCTTCACGCGGGTGATCTTCTCGGCGTCCTCGTCGGGGATCTCGATGCCGAACTCCTCCTCGAACGCCATCACCAGTTCGACGGTGTCGAGCGAGTCGGCGCCCAGGTCGTCGACGAACGAGGCATCGGGGGTCACCTCTTCTTCGTCCACGCCCAGCTGCTCCACGATGATGCTCTTGACCTTGTCAGCAACCGCGGCCATTCATCCTCCTACGTGTACATCCCGCCGTTGACGGCGAGCACCTGCCCCGTGATGTACGACGCCTCGTCGCGAGGCCAGGAAGCACACGGCGGCGGCGACGTCCTCGGCGGTCCCGAGCCGGCCGAGCGGAACCTTCGCCGCCCACTCGCTCCGCACGTCCTCGGCGAGCGCCCGGGTCATGTCGGTGTCGATCAGCCCCGGGCGCCACCACGTTGACGGTGATGTTGCGCGACGGCCAGCTCGCGGGCCAGCGACTTGCTGAACCCGATGATGCCCGCCTTCGACGCGGCGTAGTTCGCCTGCCCGGCGTTGCCCATCTGGCCCACGACCGAGCTGATGTTGATGATCCGCCCCGCCGCTGCCGCATCATCGTGCCGCAGCACCGCCTGCGCGCAGGTGAAGGCGCCGGTCAGGTTGACGCTCAGCACCGCGTCCCACTCCTCGCGCTTCATCCGCATGCAGGAGCTGGTCGCGCGCGATCCCGGCGTTGTTCACCAGGATGTCGAGGCGCCCGTGCGCGCGATCATCTTCGTCCACGGCCGCCTCGGACGCTCGTCGGCGTTCGTCACGTCCATCGTGCAGGCCTCGGCCCGGCCGCCGGCCGCCGCGATCTCCTGCGCCGCCTGCACGGCGGCGTCGCCGCAGCACGTCGGCCAGCGCCACCAGCGCGCCCGGCCGGGCGAGCGCCACGGAGATCGCGCGGCCGATGCCGCGCGACGCGCCCGTCACGATCGCCACCTTCCCGGTCAGATCGAACATCGTGCTCCGCTCCACGGCCCGCGGCGACGGGCCAAGCGCCACATCATACACGCAAGGGACGTCGTCAGGACAGAGGCTGAGCGAGAACCCGTCGCCTTGTCCAGGCCGGACGGATCCTCGACGTTCGCCAGCGCCGCCTCGCGATCGATCTTCCGCACCAGGCCGCAGAGCACCGTCCCGGGACCCACTTCAACATACTTGCGGACGCCTTCGGATGCAAGCCGCCGCATCACGTCTTCCCAGCGGACCGGCGACGACACCTGCCGCACCAGCGCCTCGATCGCGGCAGCCGCGTCGCGCTTCGGCTCGGCGTCCACGTTGGCCACCACCGGCACGCGCGGGTTCGCGCGCCGCGAGCGCGCGCAGTTCGGGCGCGAGCCGCTCCTCGGCCGGCTTCATCAGCGCGCAGTGGAACGGGGCGCTCACCGGCAGCGGCACCACCCGCTTCGCGCCCGAGCGCCTTCGCCCGCTCCGCCGGCGCGGGCCACCGCGGCCGCGCGCGCCGGCAATCACCACCTGGCCCGGGCATGTTCATGTTCGCGGGGCTGACCACCTCGCCTTCCGCCGCCTCCTCGCACGCCTGCGCCACCGCCGCCGCGTCGAGGCCCAGCACGGCCGCCATCGCGCCCTGCGCCGACCGGCACCGCCTCCTGCATGTAGCTGCCCGCGCCGCCGGACGATCCGCACGGCGTCGGCGAACGTCAATCGTGCCCGCGGCGACGTGCGCCGAGTACTCGCCGAGGCTGTGGCCGGCCACGAACGCCGGCTGCAGGCCGCGCGACGCCAGCAGCCGCCAGGCCGCGACGCTCGACGGTCAGGATGGCCGGCTGCGTGTTCTCGGTCAGCCGCAGCTGGTCCTCCGGCCCCTCGAAGCATAGGCGGCTCAGCGGCTCGCCGAGCGCCTCGTCCGCCTCCGCGAAGGTCTCGCGGCACACGTCGAACGCGTCGGCCAGCGCCCGGCCCATGCCCACCGCCTGCGAACCCTGCCCGGGAAAGATGAATGCGATCACCGTGACGATTCTCCTGAAGCCGCGATGTCCTGCTCGGAGCCGCGCGATGAACCCCGACGCCGCGCAGCCGGTGCGCCGCCAGCGATCCCGTTGCGCACCGCCTTCGCCGACGAGCGGCCGTGGCCGACCAGCGCAAGCCCGGCGACGCCGAGCAGCGGCACGCCGCCGTACTCGGAGTAGTCCACCCGCCGCTCGAACACTCCGAACAGCCGGCGCCGACGCGGGGCGCGAGCTCGGGGCCCAGGCCGGCGAGCGCGTCGCGCAGCAGCCCCCCGATCATCTCCACCAGCCCCTCGCTCACCTTCAGCGCGATGTTCCCCGTGAAGCCGTCGCAGACGATGACGTCGGCCGCGCCGGCGTAGACGTCGCGCGCCTCGATGTTGCCGGTGAAGTGGAGGCCGCTCGCCTTCAGGAGGCGGTGGGCCTCGCGGGTCAGCTCGTTGCCCTTGGTCTCTTCCTCGCCGATCGAGAGCAGCCCCACGCGCGGCCGGTCGATGCCGAGCGCCAGGCGGGCGTAGACGGCACCCATCGCCGCGAACTGCACGAGGTGCCGGGGCCGGCAGCGGGCATTCGCGCCCACGTCGAGCAGCACCGCCGCGCCGTCCCGGGTCGGAACCGTGGCCGCCAGCGCCGGCCGCTCGACGCCGGGGATCATGCCGAACGCCGCGTGGGCCGCCATGACGGTGGCGCCGGTGTTCCCGGCGCTGAACAACGCCGCGGCATCGCCCCGCCGCGACCTCCCGGGCCGCCACCGCGATCGACGCGCCGGGCCGCCGCCGCAGCGCGGCCGTCGGCGGCTCGCCCATCCCGACCGCGTCGCCCGCGTGGACGACCGCGACGTCGAGCAGGGCGGTCGCCGGCCGTTCCGACAGCCAGCGGCGGACCGGTCGGCCTCGGGCCGACGAGCGCCAGCGGCACGCCACCCTCTCGCGCCGCCTCGAGCGCCCCGTCGAGCACCGTCCCGGGGCCGCGGTCGCCGCCCATCGCGTCGACGGCGATGCGGAACATCGCCAGTCCCCGGGCTGCAGCGGCGCGCTACCCTTCCTTGACCTCGCGCACCTGCCGGCCGCGGTAGTAACCGCACTGCGGGCAGACCTGGTGCGAGAGCTTCGCCTCGTGGCACTGCGGGCACTCGGCCGAGGGCCACGGGCGTCAGGGCGTCGTGCGTGCGCCGCTTGCGGCCGCGCGCCTTGGAATGTCGTCGCTTTGGATTTGGCATGCTATCCCGCCTGTCTTCGGAAAAGGGACCTTCTACCCTGCGCCGCCCCTGGCGTCACCCCTTGCGGTCGCCCTTGTCGAGCAGCGGCCGCAGGCCGTCCAGCCTGGGTCCGTCCACTCGCGGACGCAGGAACACGTCCCGTATTGAGATTCGTCCCGCACTCGGGGCACAGGCCTCGGCAGGACTCGCGGCACAACGGCTTCATCGGAACCGCCAGGTAGAACTGCTCCAGCATCAACTGGCCCAGGTCGATCGTCTCGTCCTGGTAGAACGCCGTCGTCAGGTCGTCGTCTTCCACTTCGACCTCGCCCTCGCCCGCATTCTTCGTGTGCGGCAGGTAGAGCAGGTCGAAGGGGAGGTCCACCGGCAGCGTGATGTCTTCCAGGCACCGCCCGCACGAGAGCGTGAGGGCGGACTGGATACGGCCCACCAGGTGGAACTGCGGCCCATCCTTCAGGATGTCGAAGGCCAGGTGCACCGGGGCCTGCACGCCAAACGCATCGTCCTCGCCCAGCGGGACCGCCGACGGGGGGAACGTGCGGTCGATGCGCTCGCGCGCCTCCCGCATCTGGCTCAGGTCGAGCAGCAAGTCAGACATCTCGGTACAAACTTCTCCCAAGAGACAGACCTTCAATAATACCACGGCCGTTGCGGACAGGAAACACGGCAAACGCCGAAGGGGACAGCCCGGAAGCGCATGGTCGCCGGGGCCCGGCCCGGGCGGCAATCACGCTGCACTGCCTCCGTGTAGCCGGGCTTCAGCCCTCGGCCGGGCTGCCTCGGTTAGCCGAGGGGCTTCACCCCTCGGCCGGGCTGCCTCCGTGTAGCCGAGGGGCTTCAGCCCCTCGGCCGGGCACGGGCCTGAAGGCCCGTGCTACAGCTCCCGGTTCCAGCCGCGCGGCATCTCCACCCAGGGCTTGGGGATGAACAGCTGCTCGAACAGCGCCGACCGCGTAGCGGTCCGTCATGCCGGCCAGGAAGTCGCGGGCCGCCGCGTCCACCCCGTCACGGGACAGGGTCGCCGCGTCGAGGAACTCCTCGGGCCGCTCCCGCACCTTGTCCCAGAGGCCGCCGAGGATGTCGGCCGACTTCCGGAACTCGACCGTCGAGACGTCGTTCTCGTAGACGTTCCGGAACAGGAAGGCCCGGAGTTCCAGCGTGGCCGCCAGGATCGCGTCGCTCATCCGGATCTCGTCCAGGCCGGCGGCGGCCGTCGTCGTCCACGACGTCCTTCACCATCCGGCCGATGCGGTCCGACGGGGACCGTCCCAGGAGCTCGATCGCGTCCCGCGGCAGGTCCGCCTCCACGAGCAGCCCGGCCCGGATCGCGTCGTCGATGTCGTGGTTCACGTAGGCGATGAGGTCCGCAGACCCGGATCGACTGCCCCTCGAGCGTCTGCGCCCGGTGCTCGGCCGCGCCGGTCGGTGCGCCCCGACTTCCCTTTCGAGTGCCGGGCAATGCCGTTGCGCACTTCCCACGTCAGGTTCAGCCCCTGCCCGTCGCGCTCGAGCACGTCGACCACGCGGAGGCTCTGGCCGTAGTGGGTGAAGCCGCCGGGCACCAGCTTGTCGAGCACCCGCTCGCCGGGGTGGCCGAACGGCGTGTGGCCGAGGTCGTGCCCGAGGCCGACCGCCTCGGTCAGGTCCTCGTTGAGGTGGAGGGCCTTCGCGATGGTGCGCGCGATCTGCGACACCTCGAGGGTGTGCGTCAGCCTCGTGCGGTAGTGATCGCCGGTCGGCGCGAAGAAGACCTGCGTCTTGTGCTTCAACCGGCGGAACGCCTTGCAGTGGAGGATCCGGTCGCGATCCCGCTGGAACGCCGGCCGCATCTCGTCCTCCGGCTCGGGCCGGAGGCGTCCCCGGGTGTCTGCGCTGTGGGCCGCCTGCGGCGCGAGGAACTGCCGCTCGCGCGCCTCGAGTTCTTCGCGAATCGTCATCGGATGGTGTCAGCGGATCGCGTCAAGGAAACTGGTGCCGTGCGCGAGCGGGCCGACGCCGAACACCTCGGCCAGCGTCTGCCCGAGGTCGGCGAACGTCGGCCGCGTGCCGAGGTCCACCCCCGCGCGGACGCCAGGCCCGCACGCCAGCAGCGGCACGTACTCGCGCGAATGATCGGTGCTCGGGGTCGTCGGGTCGTTGCCATGGTCCGCCGTGAGGACCAGCAGGTCGTCGGTCCGGAGGCGTGGCAGCAGTTCGGACAAGCCGCGCGTCGAACCGCTCGAGGTTCGCCGCGTAGCCCTCGACGTTGTTGCGGTGCCCGTAGACGCGTGTCGAAGTCCACGAGGTTGGCGAAGATCAGTCCGCGCGGCGTGTGGTCCAGCGCGCGTTCCACCTCGTCCATCCCCTCGTCGTCCGAGGTCGTGTGCGAGGAGCCGCTGACCCCCTGCCCGGCGAACAGGTCGTCCACCTTGCCGATGGCGAACACCGGGAAGCCGGCCGCCTTGAGACGATCCAGCACCGTCTCGCCGGCCGGCGGGATCGCGAAATCGTGGCGGTTCGACGTCCGCCGGAAGCTTCCCGGGACGCCGACGAACGGCCGCGCGATGACCCGGCCGAGCCCGATGCCCTTCACGAGCATGTCGTAGGCAATCTCGCACTGGCGGTAGAGCTCGGGCACGGGAATCACGTCCTCGTGCGCGGCGATCTGGAAGACGCTGTCGGCCGACGTGTAGACGATCGGCGCCCCCGTGCGCAGGTGCTCTTCGCCCAGCTGCTCGATGATCACCGTGCCGGATGCCACGACGTTTCCGAGGGTCTTGCGACCGATGCGGCGTTCGAACTCCCGAATCGTTTCGTCGGGGAATCCTTCCGGAAAGACGGGGAACGCTCGCTCGAGCAGGAGGCCCATCAACTCCCAGTGCCCGGTCACCGAGTCCTTGCCAGGCGAGCGCTCCGCCATCCGGCCGAAGGCCGCCGCCGGCGAGCATCTCCGGCTCGACCCGCCGGGGAGGTCGACGAGGCGCGAGAGGCCCAGGCTGCGAAGCGCCGGGATCTGCAGCGGCACCCTGCGCGCGATGTTGCCCAGGGTGTTGCTGCCCTCGTCGCCGTAGTCGGCGGCGTCGGGCAGTTCTCCGACGCCGACGCTGTCGAGAACGACGACGATGACCCGGGAGAACGTGCTGGGTCACTGGGACGGGTGGTTGTAGTAGCTGTTGACGGTGCGCGTGGCCGTGATGGTCGCGATGGCGTGCTTGAAGATCATCTGGTCCGTGCCCTCGCGCTCGACGATCACCGCGAACCGGTCGAAGTTCTTGATCCGGCCCTCGAACTCGGAGCCGTCCAGCAGGCGGAACCGCACGGGATGCGGTCGCGGCGGGCGTGGTTGAGGAACGCGTCCTGGATGTTGGGCGTCGTGGGCGCGGCCTTGAACTCGGAGGATGGTGGCATCAAGACGATCTCCTCGCCCTCGCCGCCGATAGCCGGCCCGCGAAGGCGACGGTCGAGAATCCGGCTGGCCGCATCGAACGCCGACGGGAGGTCACCCGGACCTGGAATCCTGTCTAGATTAGGCTCTTTGCGAAACCAGATCAACTGACGCCGGGCGTATTGGCGCGTCTCGCGGACGATCGAGTTCGCGGGTCGCCGCCTCGTCTTCCCCGCCCCGCAGGTGCTCGACCGCTTGGCGGTAGCCGAGCGCGCCGAACGGGCGGGCGGTCGGAGGCACGCCCGCTTCCATCAGTGCGCGCGTCTCGGCAATCGAGCCCCCGGCGGAACTGCTCGTCGACGCGGCGCGCGATCCGCTCGTTGAGCGCCGCGGGCGGCACGTCCAGGCAGAGGCCGATCATCCGAACCTCCGGGAGCGGCGACACGGTCGCGGCGAAGTGCGCCGTGAGCGGCACGCCCGGTCACGAAGAAGACCTCCAGCGCGCGCACGAGGCGGACGAGGTCGCGGGGCTGGATGCGCGCGGCCGATCCGGGATCGACGCGCGCGACCATCCGGTGGAGGAATTCCGTGCCGCGGCGCCCGGCGATCGCGCCGAGGCGCCGACGCAGCCCCTCGTCGCGGCCGGGCCCCGGAAACAGGCCGCGAGTCAGCGCGCTGTAGTAGAAGCCGGTGCCCCCGGCCAGGATCGGCAGCCGGCCGCGGGCAATGATGTCGCGCGCCGCGGCGGCTGCGTCCCGGCCGTACCGCGCGGCGGTGTACTCCTCCGTCGGGATCGGCAACGTCGATGAGGTGATGCGGGATGCCGCGCCGCTGCTCCATCGGCACCTTGTCGGTGCCGATGTCGAAGCGCCGGTAGACGGCCGTCGAGTCGCAGCTGATGATCTCGCCGTCATAGCGCTCGGCCAGCGCAATCGCCAGCGCGCTCTTTCCGCTGGCCGTGGGCCGAGCAGCGCCACGAGCGTGGGAGACGGGCGGGTCACGCCCTCACCTGAGGAAGAGCCGAACGATCACGTAGAGGGCGAGGAGGCAGGCGAGGACGAGCAGGCCGAGTTGCTGTGCGCGGGTCATGCGCAGTCCCGGCACGGCATCGACGAACGAAGAATGCCGAGTGGAGCATGCCTCATTCCGCCTCAGCGGTACGGGTTCTCGTTGTAGATAGAACGTGACGGTGAAGAAGCAGCTCTCGGCCGGGTAATCCTTTGGCAGCGGGTAGGTCGGGTTCGACGACACCAGCGCGCCCCACGCCGCCTTGTTGAAGGCCTCGATGGGGCACGGCCCCGGCACGTTGATGTCCGTGACGCTGCCGTCCCGGTGCACGTTGAACGTGACCACGACGTGTCCCTTCATCGTCATCGCCGCGAGCGGGATCAGCCAGTTCCGTCGAATCTGCGCGATGAAGCGACGCACCCATGGCCCGAAGTCGGCGCCCTTCGCGTCGAACTGGATGGCTGCCTGCGGCTCGCCGCCGGCGCCGCCCGGGTTGTCGAACACCTCGCCCTGCATGTACCGGAACGGGTTGGCGGCGGCCGACGACAGCGGGCCCGGAGCGCCGGCCGCGCCCGGGGCGCCACCCCGCGCCATCGCCGACGGGCCGCTCAACGTGAACGCCCCAGGCGACCCGTCCTGTCCCCGCTGCCCGTTCTGGCCCGGCGGCTGCTCGGATGGAGCCGACGCCTCGGGCTGCGGCTGCGTCCGAGCCATGCGCTGCGGCGGCGTTCGCGCCGGCTGGTCCATGAACTCCGGCGTGTTCCCCCTGGAGAACGGCAGGGGGTTGGTTGGGCGCTCGGCCCGTTCGGGCGCGGCGGCGCGGCTGTTCTGGTCCGAGAGCGGAGCGTTGGCCCGGGGTGTGGCCGCCCGCGGGTCCCGGAGCGGCTGCATGAACACGAAGCGGGTCGGTTCCTTCTGGGGCTGGACCACGACCGCCTGCGCCTTGTGTGCCGGCGGAAGGGACGATAGGACAACGAGGAGCAGGACGGCGACGATATCGAGGGCGAACGCCAGCATGACCGCGACGATGAGGTGCAGCTTGGTTTCGAGCTGCTCAACATCCCGGTTGATCGCGAGATAGTCTGGACGGTCCTCGTAGAAGTCGAAGTACATGAGGGATATGGAATTATAGCATCCGGAGTCCGCAGGACCGCCGTGGGCGGGGCAGGCGCTGGCAGGGCCTCTCGACATTATAGACGCCGGCGGCGCCGGTTTGGTCTCTTGAACGCCCGCCCCCCGGTGCCCCTGTCCGGCTTGTGCTATCGTTCGGTCGGAGCAGCGTTTTGATTCGAATCCTCCACATCTCGCGGATTTCGACGGTTGCGGCGGAGCGCGGCGTGTCCCTGGCGGCGGCCGAACCGGAGGTCGTCATGCGGCTGGTCCGTGCGGTCCACCCGGGGCTGCCCGACGCGATTGAGACCGTGCGCAGGCAAGGGCGGTTCGAAAATGTGCGGCATGTCCGCGCGTGGATGCGCGGCGACCCTCACCGCGGGCTGTATGCCACCTTCGGATTCGGGATGCGGGGGGCGCGACCCGACATCGTCCACGTCGAGGAGGAGCCCGACAGCCTGGCGGCTTTGCAGGCGGTCGCAGCCCGCCGGGCCTTCGCCCCGCGCGCGCGCCTGCTGCTCTTCACCTGGCAGAACGTCGATCGGCCGAAGTCGCCGGCCGTGCACTGGGTCCTGCGCCGCACGTTGGCCGCGGCGGACGGAGTGATCTGCGGCAACCGGGGCGCGGTCCGGCTGCTCGGGGAATTCGGGTATCGACGGCCGACCCCGATCATCCCGGCGCTCGGCCTGGACCCGGCGGTTTTCCACCGGCGGCAGCAGCCGCCGCAGGTCCGCGCATTCACGGTGGGATTCGTCGGCCGCCTGGCTCCCGAGAAGGGCGTCGACACGCTGATCGATGCGGTGGCGCAACTCGGCCCGCCGGTTCGGCTCCTGGTCGCCGGAACGGGGCCGGGCCGGTCGGGGCTCGAAACCCGTGCCCGCGAGGCCGGCGTGGCGCGGGACACGCAGTTCGTCGGCGGGCTCGAACCGGACGGCGTCGCGGAATTCCTCTCGGGCCTCGACGTCCTCGTCGTGCCGTCGCGCTCCACGCCCGTGTGGCAGGAGCAGTACGGCCGCGTGATCGTCGAAGCGATGGGCTGCGAGGTCCCCGTGGTGGGTTCGGACTCGGGGGCGATCCCGGAAGTCATCGGGAACGCGGGCGTCATCTTCCCGGAAGGCGACGTTGACGCCCTTGCCTCGCGCCTCGGCGAACTGCGCGCGTCACCCGAGCGCCGGGCAAGGCTTGCGCGGACCGGGCGCGACTACGCGATGGAGACGCAGACCATCAGCCGCCACGCGCGGCAGCTGGTCGACTTCTACCGGGAGGTGCTCTCGGGGACCACGGGCGCACGGCAATGACACCCGCGCCGATTGTCCTGGACGCACGGACCGCCACGCCGCACTTTCCCGGCATCGGCCGCTACGTCACGGGCCTGGCCCGGGCGTTCGCCGACTCCCCTGCCGCGCCGCGCCTGCTGCTGCTGCGCCCCGGCACGGACCCGGTGGCGCAGGGGCTGCGCGGCATATCCGTGTCCGTGACGCCGTTCCAGCTGTCACAGCACGTGGTGCTGCGGCGCGTGCTGCGCGAACACGGCGCGGCGCTCTACCACAGCCCCTACTACCTGATGCCCGCAGCGCCCGGGATTCCCGCGGTGGTGACGTGTCACGACCTGATTCCCCTCGTGGTCCCCGGGATCTTCGACACCGGACAACGCCTCGTCTTCCGCCTGGCCCACCTGCTCGCGTTCAGGGCCGCCTCGGCCATCATCGTGCCGTCACACTCCACCGCCCGCGACCTGCAGCGTTACTTCCCGCGGTCGGCCCGGAAGGTGCGCATGATACCGTTGGGATTCGACCGTCCATGCCTAGCAGACGTGCCGCGAGCCCGCGCAGGCGTTGCCGCGGCGGTGGCAGCGGGGGGACCATACGTGCTTGCGGTCGGAAGCAACAAGCCGCACAAGGACCTTGGTGTGCTGGTGGAGGCCTGGGCCAAGATGGCGGCGGCTGATGGCGGCACGAGGGGCGTTCGCCTCGTCCTGGCCGGCCCGCGCGATGCCAGGTACGGCGAGGGCGCCGGTGCCGAGGCGCTGCGCCGCGAAGGGCTCCTGGTGTCGCTCGGCATCGTGCCGGACCAGGCACTGAACGAGTTGTATCGACGCGCGCTGTTGTTCGTCATGCCCTCCCGGGCGGAGGGCTTTGGGCTCCCGGCGCTCGAGGCCATGGCCTTCGGGGCGCCGGTGGTCTGCAGCGGGACGGCCGCGCTCGCGGAACTCTGCGGGTCCGCGGCCGCGTTCTTTCCCCCGGGGGATGCGGATGCGCTGGCCGCGAGGCTGGCGCACCTGCTCGACACCCCCGGTGAACGCGACCGGCTGCGCGAGGCGGGTCCGCGCCGAGCGGCCGCGTTCACATGGACGGCCACGGCACGAGCGACCCTCGAGCTGTACGACCGGCTGATCCTGGAGGGGCGATGAAGGTTCTGCTCGGCGCTTCGCTCCTCGTCTTCCTCGTCGTCGGCGACCTCTGGTTCCCGGCCGGCTCATGGCTCAACCTGCTCAGGCTCCCGATCCTCGGGGTATGCATCCTCGGCGCGCTCGCCATCGCCGTCAAGGAGCCCGGGCTTCTCGGCCGGCTGCTCCGCCCGCCGATGGTGTTCTTCGCCGTCTTCGCTGCCCTGGGCCTCGTGGCGGTGTTCACGGCGGACGTCCCTCGTGTGGCGCTTCGCTACTCGGCCGGTTACGTGCTGGTGGCCGTCCTCGCCGTGGTGGCAGCCGGGCTGTTCACCGAACGCACGTTGCTGCGTGGAGTGCTGGCGGCGACCATGGTGAAGGTGGCCCTTTCGATTGTCATCATGGCGGTTCCGTTCGCCTGGTGGTCGCCGGGACCGAGGTTTCGAGGGTTGCTCGGGAACCCGAACCCGATGGGCGCGGCGGCGGGCTTCGCCTACCTGCTGCTGGTCGTGCACGCCTGGCACGATTGGCCGCGTCCACGCTCGCGGGTGATGATTGTGCTGGGGGGCCTCGTCGCCACGATTGTCTTGAGAACGACCCACAGCACGAGCGCCGCCGCGGCGACGGTTGGCGCGCTGCTCGTGGTCGTGCCGCTCGTTCTCAGGCGCAGTGATACCTGGAGAGGGCGGCTCGCGTGGTTCGTGGTGGCGGGCGCGCTGCTGCTCCCGCTGGCAGTGACCGCCCCGGCGGGGAACGACGCGCTCGGCCACCGCGAGCATCCACCGGCGTCGGGGATGGAGCAGCGCGTTCGCTGGTGGGGCATGCTGGCGCCGGTCGTGACGGCGCGGCCCTGGTTGGGCTACGGCGCGGGAAGCACACCCGCGCTTGCCATTGCGGGTCGGCCACCCTGGGCGACGAGCGCCCACAATCTCTATTTCGAGGCGGCCATCTACGCCGGCCTCGGGGCGGCGGCGGCCATGCTGCTGTTCATGGCCGGCGCGCTGGCAGCGTCGATCCGCCGGGCGTTCAGGAGGCCCGGCTCTCCGGGCGCTGGACTCGTCGCCGTCCTCGTCTTCTACGCCGTGCTCTCGTTCGTCGAACCGGTCGTGCTCAACGGCGCACCGTCAACGCTCGTCGCCTGCCTCGTCGCGGCAGCGGTGTGCACCCCGGGCGGGCTCGTGCAGTCCGAGGGGCCGTCATGAAGATCCTCCATCTCTACAAGGACTACTGGCCGGTGCTCGGCGGGATTGAGAACCACATCCGGGTGCTGGCCGAAGCACAAGTGCGTCGCGGGCACGAGGTGACGGTCCTCGCTGCGAACCGGGGTTGGCGGAGCGAAGTGAGGACGCTCAACGGGGTGACGGTGGTGCTGGCCGGCCGGCTGGGAACCGTCGCCTCGACGCCGCTCAGCCCGATGCTGTTCCGCCGGCTCCGCGGGATCGACGCGGACATCGTCCACCTGCACTTCCCCCACCCGCCCGGCGAAATTGCGCAATGGCTGTTCGGGAGAGGGACAGGCACCGTCCTCACCTACCATAGCGACATCGTGAGACAACGCCGGATACGCCGGCTGGACCATCCGCTCCTGCGCCGGGTCCTGCTGTCTGCCGACCGGATCCTGGTCACCAGCCCGAGCTACATCGAAAGCTCCCGCTACCTGCGCCCGCTCCGGGACAAGTGCACGGTGGTGCCGCTCGGGATCAACATCGAACACTTCGAGGATCAAGGCGGCGTCGGGAAGCGGGAACTGCGGGCGCGGTGGGGCCTTCCGACCGACGCGCCGGTCGCGGTGTTCGTCGGACGGCTGCGATACTACAAGGGACTCGACCACCTGCTCCGCGCGCTTCCCCTCGTTCCCGAGGTGCACCTGCTGCTCGTGGGGGACGGGCCGCTGTGGGACCACACCCGCGAGCTGGCCGCCTCGCTCGGCGTCATGGACCGCGTGGTGTTCACGGGCGACGTGGGCGAGGTCGAACTCCCCGGCTGCTACATGGCCGGTGACCTGTTCGTGCTGCCTTCGCACACCCGGGCCGAGGCGTTCGGGACGTCACTGGTCGAAGCCATGGCGGCCGGATTGCCCGTCGTCAGCACGGAGATCCAGACGGGTACCTCGTGGGTCAACACGCACGGCGTGACGGGCCTCGTCGTGCCGCCGGCAGACCCCGCGGCCCTCGCCGACGCCATCCGTTCGCTCGCGGGCGACCCCGACAACCGGTTGCGAATGGGCCGGGCTGGCCGCGCTCGCGCCTGCGAACTGTTCCAGGCGTCCACGATGGTGGAGAAGGTGGAGGCGGTATATCGAGAGGTCCTCGAGCGAAAGCGCGCAGCCGAGGGGCGTTAGCCCGTCGTCGCCGTGCCGGCACGGGGCCGACGCCGGGCACGGGGCTGAAGCCCCGTGCTACGCCTGCGGTTTCTGGGCCTCGTAGAGCGTCACGATGCCAAAGGTCAGCGGGCGGGCGACCGGGGACGGGAAGCCGCAACCGCGCAACAGGCCGAGCATCACGTCCGGCGGGATGAAACTGTCGACCGAGGCGGGCAGGTAGGTGTAGGCGGAGCCGTGGCCCGAGACCAGGCGTCCGATCCTCGGCAGCACGTAGCGGAAGTACGGCAGGTAGAACGCGCGCACGATGGCGGAGGCCGGGATGCTGAACTCGAGGATGGCGATCCGCCCGCCCGGCCGCAGCACCCGGTACATCTCAGCCAGCCCGCGCTCGGGATGCTCGACGTTCCGGATGCCGAACGCGACGGTGGCCGCCTCGGCGGAGGCATCGGGGAGGGGCAGTTTCGTGGCGTCTCCCCTGGCCAGGCCGATGCGGCGTGCCGCGGCGCTTCCCTGCACCTTGGCGGCGCCGAGTCGAAGCATCTCCCCCGAGAAGTCCACGCCAACCACCCGCGCGGCGGACGGGCGTGCGGCGGCGGCGGCGAGCGCCACGTCGCCGGTTCCCGTGCACACGTCCACCACCGTCTCGCGGCCGGTCAGCCGGAGCGAGCGGATTGCGCGTGTGCGCCAATGGCGGTCGAAGCCGGCACTCAGCAGGTGGTTGAGGAAGTCGTAACGTGCAGCGATGGCGTCGAACATCGCTGCCACGCGCGCCGGACGCTTGTCGATCGCCATCGCCTCACGCCCCAGCCGCCATCCGGTCCGTGATGCGCTGCGCCAGTTCCAGCGCGCGGCGGCCGTCCTGACCGGTGACGAGCGGCGCCCTCCCGGTCCGCACCGCCTCCAGGAAATCGGCCAGTTCGCGGACCAGCGGCTCCTCGCGCGCCACCTCGAGCTTGCCGCCTTCGATCCCGGGTCGCGGGGCCTCCCCCTTCACCAGCCTGTACATCTCCACTTCCTGGGAGGCGTAGTCGATCGAGAGGTAGGCGTCCGCCTGGAAGAACCTGATCTTGCGGACACGGTCGCGGCTGATCCGGCTGGCCGTGATGTTGGCGATGCACCCGTTGTCGAACCGCAGGCGCGCGTTGGCGATGTCCACGCGGCCGGTCAGCACCGGCACTCCGACCGCCTCCACCGACGTCACCCCGCCGCCCACCATCGACAGCACGATGTCGAGGTCGTGGATCATCAGGTCGAAGACGACGTCGATGTCCAGGCTGCGCTCCGGGAAGGTTCCCAGCCGGTGCACCTCGACGAACCGGGGGTTGTTCAGGTGCCTGGCCGCGACGCCGACGGCCGGGTTGAACCGTTCGGTGTGGCCGACGGCGAGGACCGTGCCCCGGGCAGCCGCCAGGTCGATCAGTTCATCGGCTTCTTCGACGGAGCGGGCAAGCGGTTTCTCGACGAGGACCGGGATGCCGCGATCGAGAAACGGCGCGGCCACCTCGACGTGCGCCTGCGTGGGCACCGCGATCGACACCGCGTCCACCCGCCCGAACAGGTCGTGGAAATCGGTGAACGGCGTCGATTGGAACTGCTCGGCGATCTCCGCCGCGCGTTCCGGCTTGACGTCCACGACGCCGACGAGGGTGGCGCCCGGCAGGCTGGAGAGAATGCGCGCGTGGTGCCGGCCCAGGTGGCCGACGCCGATCGCCGCGACACGGAGTGGCTTGACGGTGCTCATAACGATTCGCTATCGGTCGGGCGGCCGGCGGGCGCGCGCCCCACGACCGCGATGCCCGCCGCGTCGGCGGCGGCGGCCAGTTCCTGGCGGTCGAAAATCAGCGTCTTGCCCGCGTCGATCGACAGTGCGGTGGCCCCGGCGTCGCGCATCGCCCTCAGGGTCGCCAGGCCGACGACGGGAACGTCGAAGCGCATGTCCTGGCCCGGCTTGGCCACCTTCACGACCCGTGTCCCCGGCCCCGCCAGCCGGCCCGCCCGCTCGATGACCGCGTCGGTGCCTTCCATGGCCTCCACCGCGACGACCGCTGCGTCCTTCACGACGACCGTCTGCCCGATGTCCAGCCCGGCGATCGCGTCCGCCATGCGGTAGCCGAAGGCGAAGTCCGCCTCCTCCTCGGCGCTCGGCCGTCGGGACGCGATTGGGCCCGCCGGGGCGAGCAGCGGCGTCAGGAAGGCGGTGGAATCGAGCAACTCGACCCCGTGGTCCCGCATCACGTCGGCGACTGCGGTGATCAGCGCGTCGGTGTTCTTCGAGCGCAGCCGCATCATCACGGAGAGGAGCAGGCGGTCGGGCAGGATGCCGGAGAAGATCTTGACGTGCTTGACCTGGCCTGCCATCACCGCGTGGCTCGCGCCCGCCTTGCGCAGGGCCTCGATGCACCGGCTGAGCTGCCCGAGCGAGAGCCAGACGATCTCGGCGCGCGGCTCCAGGGCGGCCGCGGCGTTGAGCTCAGGCGACGCTTCTTCCTGGATGGCGATGATCGTCACCTCGTGCCCGAGGCGGCGGGCCGCATCGAGCACGAGGAACGGGAAGGCGCCGTTGCCGGCAATCAGGCCGATGCGCATGAGGACCTGAGGCGTGTCAAAGGGCCGCCTATTCGTCCACGACCGCTTCGTCCGCGCGGCGCGTCGGCCGCCGCAGCAGGACCCCGCGGTGGGAGCCGCGGATGAAGTCGATCAAGTAGTTCACCTCGGGACAGGCCAGCGATTCGTCCGCCTGGATGCGACTCACGGCGCGGCTCGTGTTCAGCTTCGACACCAGGAGGTAGCGGTACGCGCGTTTCAGCTTGCTGACCGCGTCGGGGGCGAACCCGCGGCGCACGAGGCCGATGGTGTTCAGGCCGTAGATGCGGGCACGGTTGCCGACCGTCTTCGCGAACGGCATCGCGTCCTTCGTCACCACCGAGTACCCGCCGATGAACGCGTGGCGGCCGACGCGGCAGAACTGGTGCACGCCGGAGAACGCGCTGATGTTCGCGAAGTCCTCGACGTGCACGTGCCCGCCGAGGGTGGCCCCGTTCCCCAGGATCGTGTCGTTCTCGACGACGCAGTCGTGCGCGACGTGGGCGTACGCCATCAGGAGGTTCCGGCTGCCGATCTTCGTCAGGCCGCCGCCCTCGACGGTGCCCCGGTGGACGGTCACGAACTCGCGGATGATGTTCCGGTCGCCGACGATCACCTTCGTGGGCTGCCCCGCGTACTTGAGGTGCTGCGGCGCGAGGCCGATCGACACGAAGGGCGAGATCTCGTTCTCGTCGCCGATCTCGGTCCAGCCGTCGATGACCGTCGAGGCGCCGATCCGGCACCCTTTGCCGATGCGGACATTCGGACCGATGAAGACGTTCTGCGCGAGGACCGACCCCTCGCCGATCACGGCCCCCGGGCTCACGACGGCGGTCGGGTCGACCGACGTGCGGTCGGGTTCGACGGCCATCAGCAGTTCGGCCTCGGCCACCACCTGGTCGCCGACGTAGGCCGCGCCGCGGAGGCGGGCCACGCGGCCGCGGCCGCCGCATCGCGCCACGTCGAGCCGCACCCGGTCTCCCGGAACCACCTGCCGGCGGAATTTGGCGTCGTTGATCCCCCGCAGGAAGACGCGGGCATTCGGCTGCGCGTCGCCGCGGTGCAGCAGCAGGAAGGCGGACACCTGCGCCAGCGTCTCGATCATCAGGACGCCGGGCATCAGCGGGGCGCCGGGGAAATGCCCCTGAAAGAAATCCTCGTTGACGGTGACGTTCTTGACCGCCACGACGCGCTTGTCCGGCTCGTGCTCGGTCACGGCGTCGACGAGAAACGAGGGGTACCGGTAGCAGAGCCGGTCAATCAGGAGCGGGATGGTGTTGGCGTCCACGGTGTCGTCAGGTGATGGGGTGCAGGAAACACGAGACGGGGAACGGCGAGACGATCGCCCTTCCCCGTCCACACACGTCCGGAGTGGCCCCCGCGGGGCCGGCTACTTGACGGGAGCCTTCGGCGCGGCGGCGGTGGTCGCGTCGAAGCGCTTGATGATCTCGTTGGTCAGGTCGAGGCCCGGCTCGGCCCACACCATCCCCGCGTCCGTCTGGCTGAGGAGGATGTGGAGGCCCTTCTCGACCGCCACCTGCTGGATGATCGGCGACAGCTTTCGCTGGAACTCCAGCTGGAGCTGCTGCTGCAGTTCCTGCATCTCGGCCTCGGCGTCCTGCTGCATCCGCTGGATCTCGACCTGGAGCTTCTCGGTCTCCTTCTGCGCGGCCGCGCGGGCCTCTTCGCTGAGGAGGCTGCCGCTGTTCAGCTTCTGCTGCGCGGTCTCCAGCTGCTTGTTCTTCGCGGTCAGCTCGGCGAGTTTCTTCTCGCGCAGCGCGTTCACCCGGGTGGTGGACGACTTGCCCTCGGCCGATTCGGCCGCGATGCGCGGAATGTTCATGTAAGCGAGCTTCGCCCCCTCGGGGAACGGGCGCGGCGGCGCAGCCGGCGCGGGCGGCGGCTGGGTCGCGGGAGGCTGGGCGGTGGCCGGCGGCGTCGTCGGCTTCTGGGTGGCGGCAGGCGGCGTAGTCGGCTTGGCCTGGGCCAGTGCGAACGTCGGAACAGCTCCCAGCGCCAGGCTGAGTACCACGGCTACGGTGAAGCGTCTCATCAGTGCAGTCCCTTTCTGTCGTGCTCGTTTGTCAGCGTCGATTGTCGATGTTACCCGGCCCCCGGCCGGCCGCCGCCACCCGCGGCAGCCTCCCGGCGCCTAGAACGTGGACCCCACGGCGAACTTGAAGGCGAACGCGCTCTGCGGCTGCAGCGAGTTGTTCAGCACGCCCTTCCGCAGCGGGTTGTAGGCGAAGATCAGCCGGAACGGAACGTTCAGCACCGGCATGAAGAATCGCACTTCCGCTCCCGTCGACGCCTTGAATTCGTCCCACGTGAACTTCTCGCCGATGTCGCGCACCTGCCCGGTGTCCGCGAACAGGACCAGGCGCACGGGCCCGGCGATCGAAATCAGGTACTCGGCGTTGAACAAGAGCGACTTGTTGCCGCCGATGACCAGCCCGGAATCGACCTCGCGCGGCTCGAGGTTCACTTCGCCGGCCATCACGGCGGGCAGGAACGTCTGGCCGTTGTAGGTCGGCGGGATGATGTTCACTGCCCGGGGGCCGATTGTCCGGATATCGAAGCCGCGGATGCTGTACTCACCGCCCAGGTACAACTTCTCGGTGATCGGCAGCAGGTCGCTGCGGCCGGTGAACACCGAGATGTATTGCCCCTGGACGCGGAACCCGAAGGAGGTCCGCTTGGTGTGCTGGAAGTACATGGTCGTCTCGGCAACCGGCTTGAAGAAGTTCGTGTTGCCGCCGAGACCGGCCAAGTCAACCGAGACAGTATACCGTTTACCGCTGGTCGGGAAAATCGGATTGTCGATCGTGTTGCGGCTGATGCTCGGGACGACCTTGCTGATCGTCCGGACGCCGCCCTCGGTCCCCAGCAGCAGGGAGTCGGCCAGGTACGGGTTGTTGGCAATCAGCTGCGGGTCCCTGTAGATCGGGTTCACGTCAACTACCTTCGTGTGCTCGTACGAGTAGTTGATGAACATCCGCGTGAAGTCCTTCAGCGGGAACCCGAATATCAGGTTGCCGCCGACCGAGTCCTGCGTGAACTGCGAGATGGTACTCGAGCCGGCGCTTGTAGACGTCGATGCCGCCGGTGATGGCGCGGTCGAAGAGATACGGTTCCGTGAACGCGACCTGGTAGTTCTGCGCGCGGGTCCCGGCCTGCAGGTTGACGCTGAACGTCTCGCCGCGCCCCATGAAGTTCGCGGTCTGGAAGCCGAGCGTGCCGAAGAAGCCCTCGTACTGGGAAACGCCCGCCCCGAACTGGAGCTGGTTGCGGTTCTGTTCCTCGAACTTCATCGTGACGTCCATCTTGTTGTCGAACCCGGGCGCCTCCTTGACATCGACGTCCTTGCCGCCTTCGAGCGGCTTGAAGTAGCCCAGCTGATTGATCCGCTTGATCGAGGTACTTCAGCGCCTCGGTGTTGAAGACCCCTTCCTCGAACAGCCGGATTTCGCGCCGCACGACGGAATCGCGCGTCGTGGTGTTGCCGGTGAAGATGATCCGGTTGATGAAGTACTGCTTGCCCTCTTCCACCTGCAGCACGACGTCGAGCAGCGGCGCGCCCTTCGGCAGCGCCTTGGCCTTCGGCTGCGGGGCAGGCTTCGCTTCGGGCTTGGCCGGCTGACCGGCCTGCGCCGGCTCGCCGGGCTTGGCCGGCTGCTCCTGGCCCCCCGCGACGGCCGCCTTCGCGCCTGCCGGCTGGCCCGCCTCGGCCTTCACGGCGCCTTCCGGCTGGCCCGCCTCGGCCTTCACGGCGCCTTCCGGCTGGCCCGCTTCGGCCGCCTTCGCGGGCGCCTCGGCCGCGGCCCCGGCGGGCGGCGCGTTCGGGTCGTGCGGGCGGGTCAGCGGGACGAGGTTGAACTGGTAGTAGCCGCCCGCTCCGTACAGGTCGCGGGCCTTCTCGTAGCCCTTCCGGATCACCTTGTCGCTGTACCAGTCGCCCGGCGTCACCTTGAAGAGGCCGCGCAGCGCCTCCGACTTGACGATCTTGTTGCCTTCGAACGACAGCTGGGCCACCCGGTAGCGCTCGCCTTCGATGACCGGGATGTGCAGCATGACCCACCGGGCCTTCCGGTCGGCCGAGTCCTCGATGTACCGGAGCTCGGGCTCGCCGACGCGCGCCGCGATGTAGCCGTTGTCGCGGTAGTACGCCGTGACCTTGTCCGCGTCTTCCTCGTATTTCGCTTCCTGGTAGCTCCCGGCCCCCGTGATGAAGGAGAACATGCCCTTGCCCTTGTTGTTCTTCATCTGCCGCTTGAGCTTCGAGTCGCTGATCGCCTTGTTGCCGGAGAACTCGACGTCGCGGATCTTGACCTGCGGCCCTTCGTCCACGAGGAACGTCAGGTTCACCAGCTTCGGTCCGCCGGGGATCGACTTGATCTCGGGCGTCACGCTGGCGAACTGGTAGCCCTTCTCGGCGAGCATGTCGAGGACGATCTTCTTGACCTTGCGCACCATCGCCGGGTCGATGAACGAGTCGAGGCGGATCTGCGCGTTCTCTTCCTTGAGCTTCTCGTCGATCTTCTGCTGCTCGAGGTGCTTGGCCCCCTCGTAGTCCACCACCTTCACCCGCTGGCGTTCCTCCAGGTTGTAGGCGATGAGTTTGCCGACCACGCCGTTGGAGAACGGGAAGTCGGTGACCTCGATCGACAGGTTGTCGAGGAACGTCGTCCCCCACAACTGCTTGAAGTCCTGCTTGATCGCGTCCGGCGTCGCCGTCTCCTCCCACGGCACCCACTTGTTCTCGCGCGGGATGCTGGACTTGGTGTGGATGTAATACAGGTACGTCTCCGGGTCGATCACCGAGACGCCGCCCTGGTCGGGGAAGCAGACGCCGATGTAGTAGATCACCGGGCCGGAACCCGCGGGCGGCAGGTTCGACGGCTGACCGATTTCCTGGCCGCACCAGACGACACGCCCGGGCGCCGCGGCCTGCGCAGCCGGCGGCTGCTGGCCGACCGGCGGTTGCTGCGCCTGGGGCCGGGCGGGCGGCTGCTGAGCCTGGGCCTGGGCGCTCGCCAGCAGCGACGGAGGGCCCTGCGGGGCCGGCATCGCGGCTCGCGGTACGGCGATCCCGGTGAGGACCAGCGCCCACATCACGAGGGAGAAACGGCACGTGCGCATGAATCGTTTAAGGAAAACGTGGAGGGCGGAGCTCAAGCCTCCGCCCGAACACCCTAGTTTACAGGGTATTAGACGTTTCAGGCCAGCCTCTGGCCGGAGGTGGCATTTCCGGCGGGACGGTAGGCGAGGGAACCGTTCTCCAAGTAGACCTCCACGGCCCCCCCTCGGAGCTTGCCGCGGATGAGCTCTTCGGACAGCGGGTCCTCCACGTACCTCTGGATCGCCCGGCGCAGCGGCCGTGCCCCGTACGACCGATCCTTGCACGTGGCGTTGATGATCCAGTCCACGACGTCCGGCGTGAGCGAGATCGTCAGGCGCCGGTCCAGCAGGTGCTCGTTCAGCTGGACGACGAGCAGGTCCATGATCCGTCGCAGGTCGTCGTCCGACAGGGGGTCGAAGACGATGATCTCGTCGATCCGGTTGATGAACTCCGGGTTGAAGGTGCGCCGCACCTCGCCGAGGACCTGGTCGGACAGGCTGCGGTTGACCCCGGCCGCATCGGCGGACTGGAACCCGACGCCGCCCTTCTTCTGGATGAAGCGGGCGCCGATGTTCGAGGTCATGATGATGATCGCGTTCTTGAAGTTGACGCGATTCCCGAGGCCGTCCGTCAGGTGGCCGTCTTCGAAGACCTGCAGCAGGATGTTGAAGACGTCGGGGTGGGCCTTCTCGACCTCGTCGAGCAGCACCACCGAGTAGGGGTTCCGCTTCACCTTCTCGGTCAGCTGGCCGCCCTCGTCGTGACCGACGTAGCCGGGCGGCGAACCGATGAGCTTCGACACCGAGTGCTTCTCCATGTACTCGGACATGTCGAAGCGGATGAGCGCGTTGTCGCTGCCGAACAGGAACGAGGCCAGCGCGCGCGCCAGCTCGGTCTTCCCGACCCCCGTGGGCCCGAGGAAGATGAAGCTGCCCACGGGCCGGTTCGGGTTCTTCAGTCCGGCGCGGGACCGGCGGATGGCCCGGGCGAGCGCCGAGATCGCCTTCTCCTGGCTGATCACGCGCCGGTGCAGCTGCTCCTCCATCCGGAGCAGCTTGTCGCCCTCGTCCTGGTTGATGGACGCGAGCGGGACACCAGTCCACTTGGACACCACCTCGTCGATCTCCTGCTTGCCGACGACGACCCGGCGGGCCGTGGACTTCACGTCGAAGCGCTCGCGCACGAACTGCAGGTTCTCGCGCGCGGACACTTCCTGGTCGCGGTAGAACTGGGCTCGCTCGAAGTCGCGCTGCGAGACGGCGCTCTCCATCTGCTCGACCGCCACGCGGATGCTGCGGTTGATCTCCCCCAGCTCTTCGCTGTAGCCGGCGTCGCGGAGCTTCGCCCGCGCCCCGGCCTCGTCGATCAGGTCGATCGCCTTGTCGGGCAGGAACCGGTCGGTGATGTAGCGGCTCGACTGGTAGACGGCCGCCTCGATCGCCTCGCGGGTGTACTCGACGTGGTGGAATTGCTCGTACCGATCCTTGATGCCGAGGATGATCTCGATCGTCTCGGTCTCCGACGGCGCGTCCACCTTGACCGCCTGGAAGCGCCGCTCGAGCGAGCGGTCCTTCTCGATGTACTTGCGGTACTCGGCGGGCGTCGTCGCCCCGATGCAGCGGATCTCGCCGCGCGACAGCGCCGGCTTGAGGATGTTCGCCGCGTCGAGCGACCCTTCGGCCGACCCGGCCCCCACCAGCGTGTGCAGCTCGTCGATGAACACGATGATGTTCGGGTTCTCGGTCAGCTCCTTCATGATGGCCTTGAGCCGCTCCTCGAACTGGCCGCGGTACTTCGTGCCGGCGACGATGAGGGAAATGTCGAGGGCGAGCAGCCGCTTGTCCGCCAGGAAGTGCGGAACGTCGCCGAAGACGATCTTCTGGGCGAGGCCCTCCACGATGGCCGTCTTGCCGACGCCGGGCTCGCCGATCAGCACGGCGTTGTTCTTGGTCCGCCGGCACAGCACCTGCTGGACGCGCTCCACCTCGTGCTCGCGGCCGACGAGCGGGTCGAGCTGGTTCTTGACCGCCGCCTCGGTGAGGTCGCGGCTGAACTCGGCGAGCAGCGGCGTTTCCTTCGCGCGCGTCAGGGTGGTCTTCTCGTTGAGCAGCTGGACGACGTCCTCGCGGACGGTGTTCAGCCGCATGCCCCGTTCCATCAGGATCGAGGCCGCGACCGATCGCTCCTCGCGGAGGATCCCGAGCAGCAGGTGCTCGGTGCCGATGTAGTTGTGCAGGAGCCGGTCCGCTTCCTCGGCCGCGTAGCCGAGGACGCGCTTGGTTTCGGCGCTGAACGGGATCTCGACCGACGTCGACACTTTCTCCTTGAAGACCGTCCGCCCTTCAATCTCCTTGCGGATGTTCTCGAGCGAGAGGTGCGACCGGGCGAAGATGCGGCTCGTCAGCCCCTTGCCTTCCCGGATCAGTCCGAGCAGCAGGTGCTCGGTCTCGATCGAGATGCTCCCGAGCTGACTGGCTTCGTAACGGGCGAAGAAGAGTACCCGCCTCGCCCTTTCTGTGTACCGTTCGAACATCGGGGCTACCTGCGACGACTGGTTCGAATTGTGTTCACTGGAGACCTGCTCGCATTATAAGGCATAGGTGAGGCCGCTCCAATCCGGGACGCCCACCTAACTCCATGCGGGTCAAACAGTTCAGCAGCGCAGGAGAGGCTAGAGCAGCCGGCCGCCTTCGAGGCGGAGGACGCGGTCGCAGACCGCGGCCAGGCGGGCGTTGTGCGTGGCGATGATTGAGGTGAGCTGCTGCTCCCGGTGCATCTCGCGCAGCAGCGCGTGCAGCGTGTCCGCGGTCTGCTCGTCGAGGTCGCCGGTCGGCTCGTCGGCGAGCAGCAGGGCGGGCTGCGCGACGAGCGCCCGCGCGATCGCCACACGCTGCTGCTCCCCGCCCGAGAGGGTCCCGGGGCGGTGGGTCAACCGGTCCGCGAGGCCGACGCGCCGCAGCAGGGCCTCCGCCGCGGGACGGGCCTCGGCGATCGGCATCCTCGCAATGCGCAGCGGCATCTCGGTGTTCTCCACCGCGTCGAACTCGGGCAGCAGGTGATGGAACTGGAAGACGAACCCGACGCGCCGGTTCCTGAACGCCACGCGTTCCGCGTCGGTCATCCGGGACAGATCGGCTTCGCCGATCCGGATCGTCCCGCGGTCGAAGGCGTCGAGGCCCCCCAGGACGTGCAGCAGCGTGCTCTTGCCGACCCCCGACGCGCCGATCACCGCCACCATCTCGCCGCGCTCCACCGACAACTCGAGCCCGCGCAGCACGTGCAGCGTCTGCGTCGCGGTCCGGTAGGTCTTGTCGAGGCCGGTGACGGTGAGAAAGGGCATAGAGTCCGTCTGATGTAGTGGCTAGTGGCCAGTGGTCAGTGGTTCGTCGCCGGTCGTTCACGCGGGCCAAACTTGAGCCCTGCCACCAGGTACTGACCCACTAGCCACTGATCACCAGCCACGGAATCACTAGCCACGGAACAAGAGCTATCCATACCGGAGCGCTTCCGCCGGGTCGAGCTTCGACGCCTGGCGCGACGGGTAGATCGTGGCCAGGAAGCAGATGACCAGCGCCGACACGACCACCAGGATGAAATCGAGCGGCAGGATCACGAACGGCACGTGCGACACCTGGTAGACGTCCATCGGGATCCGGATCAACTTGTAGCGATCGAGGACCGTCGAGACCGCCCATCCGGCCGTCGCCCCTGTCAGCGTCCCGACGAAGCCGATGATCACGCCTTGCAGGACGAAGACCAGCATGATGCTCCGCCCGGACGCGCCCATGGTCTTCAGGATGGCGATGTCGCGGTGCTTTTCCATCACCAGCAGGATCAGCGATGCGATGATGTTGAGCGCGGCAACCATCACGATCAACCCGATCGTGATCGAGATGGCCATCTTCTCCAGCCAGAGGGCGCCGAACAGCGAGCTGTTCAGCTGGGTCCAGTCCTGGGTGATGTACACGCCGGCCGACTGTTCGCCAATCGCACGCGCGACCGCGGGCGCCCGGTAGATGTCGTCCACGCGGAGTTCGATCAGCTCCGTGTTGTCGCGGCCCGTCAGCCGCTGCGCCAGCGGCAGCGAGACGAGGCCGTAGGTCGAGTCGAACTCGAAGAGCCCGAGCGAGAAGATGCCGACGACCGTCAGCGTCCTCGCGCGCGGCAGCATCCCCATGGGCGACAGGGTGCCGTCCGGCGTCAGCACCTGCACGCGGTCCCCCACCCGCACCCCGAGCGTCTTCGCGACGTCCTTGCCGAGCACGATGCCCGGCCGGCCGTCGGCGTCCCCCTCGATCGCGGCCAGGCTCCCGCTCTTCATCGAGCGGCCGATGTCCGTGACGCTCTTCTCGAGTTCCGGATCGATTCCCTTCACGTTGATGAAGGCCTTGTCGACCCCAGACGTCAGGAGCGCCTTGCCGATGATGGCGGGGGCCGCGCCGGTCACGTGGGGGAACTCGCGGAGCCGCTTCACCTCCGCGCGGTAGTCGCGAATCCCGTCGCCCTTCCAGACATAGACGTGCGCCGTGGACCCGAGGATGCGGTCGCGCAACTCCCCCTGCAGCCCGGTCATCAGGGCCAGCGCGATCACGAGCGCCATCACGCCGACCGTCACGCCGATCACCGAGATCAGCGAGATCACGGAGATGAGCGCCTGCTTGCGCTTCGCGAGCAGGTACCGCAGCGCGACGTGGAGCTCGAAGGGCAGGTTCATCAGGCAGTGGCTAGTGGTCATCAGTGACCAGGCACTACTCCTTCTCTTTCCGTGCTCTCATGAGCGGAAACAGGATCACGTCCCGGATCGAGTGGCTGTCGGTCAGGAGCATCACCAGGCGGTCGATGCCCACCCCTTCCCCGGCGGCCGGCGGCATGCCGTACTCGAGGGCGTGCACGTAGTCCTCGTCCATCGCGTGGGCCTCGGCGTCGCCCTTCTGGCGCTCGGCGATCTGCTGTTCGAAGCGCCGCCGCTGCTCGGCCGGGTCGTTGAGCTCGCTGAAGGCGTTCGCCAGCTCGAAACCGCCCGCGTAGAGCTCGAACCGCTCGACCGTCTCGGGGTCGTCCGGCTTCTGCTTGGACAGCGGCGACACCTCGGTCGGGAAGTCGTAGACGAAGGTCGGCTGGACGAGGTGCTCCTCCCAGAGCGCCTCGAACACGGCCGCCGTGATCTTGCCCGGCCCCATGCCCGGTTCCAACTCCACCCCGAGGTCGGCCGCCAGCGCCTGCGCGGACGCGAGGCTCCGGAGTTCGGACTCCTCTACCGTCCGCCCCAGCCGCCTCGACGCTTCCTCGCACACCCCGCCGCGCATCGAGAGCCGGCGGAACGGCGCCTTGAAGGAGATCGTCGTGGCGCCGTACGCCACGTCCTCGGACCCGGTCACCTTCCGCGCCACCTCCGACAGCATCTCCTCCGTCATCGTCATCAGCTCGAGGTAGTTGCTGTAGGCCTGGTAGAACTCGAGCATCGTGAACTCGGGGTTGTGCTGCGTGGAGATCCCCTCGTTCCGGAAGTTGCGGTTGATCTCGTAGACGCGTTCCATCCCGCCGACGGTGAGGCGCTTGAGGTACAGCTCCGGCGCGATGCGGAGGTACAGCTTCATGTCGAGCGCGTTGTGGTGCGTGACGAACGGCCGAGCCAGCGCCCCGCCGGCGATCGGCTGCATCATCGGTGTCTCGACCTCGAGGTAGCCCCGCGCGTCCAGGAAGTCGCGGACGGCGGCGAGCGTGCGGCTTCGCGCCTCGAACACCTGGCGCGTCTCGGGGTTGACGATCAGGTCGAGGTAGCGCTGGCGGTAGCGGATCTCGATGTCCTGGAGGCCGTGCCACTTCTCGGGCAGCGGGACGAGGCACTTCGCGAGAAACGTCAGGCTCGATCCCCAGATGGTGAACTCGTTCGTCTTCGTGCGAAACAGGTGCCCGCTCACGCCCACGAAGTCACCGAGGTCCAGCAGCTTGAAGATCTGGAAGTCGCGGTCCCCCACCGAGTCCTGGCGGACGTAGACCTGGATGCGTGCCCGGCCGTCGCTCAGGACCAGGAAGTTCGCCTTGCCGAAGCTGCGGATGGCGAGGACCCGCCCGCTCGTCCGCGTGTCGACGCGCGTCGCCTCGAGTGCTTCCTTCGTCTTGCCGCCGTGGGCGGCGACGAGCTCGGAGATCGTATCGGTCCGTTCGAACTCGTGCGGGTAGAGATCGACGCCGAGTTGGGACAGCGCCTCCATGTTGGCGCGGCGCTGCGCGAGCAGTTCATTTTCCTGAGGCATAACGGCAAACGGCAGCAGTGACTCGTGGACGGGCTATTGTCCTCGTCTGTCTTCTATCTTCTTCTTGATCGCATCGAGCACGCCGTTGACGAAACGGCCGGACTCGTCCCCCCGAACCGCCTGGCGAGTTCGACGGCCTCGGAGATGACGACGTTGGGAGGGACGTCCGGGACGTGCTGCATCTGGTAGACCGCCATGCGGAGGATGAGGCGATCGATCACCGCCATGCGCTCCGGCCGCCAGTGCGACGCCGATGCGGCGATGAGCGGGTCGATCTCGTCGGTGTGGTCGACGGTGCCCTGCACGAGCAGCGAGGCGAATGCCTCGCCATCCCTCGATTCGAGGCGGCTCGCCTGCTCGATCTCCCCGTGCGTCGCGATCGCGTCCTCCGGGCGGACCTGGCCGACCTCGCACTGGTAGAGCATCTGCAGCGCGGCCTCGCGCGCCCGCCTGCGCTCGCGGAATGCTTCGTTCTTCGGCTCGTCGCCGGGCCTCGTCACCACAGGTTCGGTCTCCATGACAAGGTTCGGGAGACCCTGTCGATTGCTCGGCGACCCGTCACTTCCCGGTGAAGTTCGCCGGCCGCTTCTCGAGGAACGCCCGCGTGCCCTCGCGCATGTCGCTCGTGGAGAAGCACAGGCCGAACAGCGAAGCCTCGAGGAATGCCGCCTCGGGGAACGCCATCTCGCCACCGCGGTGAACCGCCTCGATGATCGCGCGCACCGCGAAGGGCGCCAGGGCCGCCAGGGAGGCGGCCAGCTTCTTCGCCTCGTCGACAAGCGCCGCGGCCGGCACGACGCGGTTCACGAGGCCGATCGCGAGCGCCTCCGTGGCGTCGACCATGCGGCCGGTCAGGAGCAGGTCGAGGGCCCGTCCCCGGCCGATCAGGCGCGGCAGCCGCTGGGTGCCGGCGAAGCCGGGAGTCACGCCGAGCTTCACCTCCGGCTGACCGAAGCGCGCCGTGTCGGCCGCGACGCGGAGGGTGCAGGCCATCGCCAGCTCGCATCCCCCACCCAGGGCAAAGCCGTTCACCGCGGCGACCACCGGCTTCCCCAGGTGCTCGATCAGCTCGAAGACGTGCTGCCCCTCGAGCGCGTAGGTCTCCGCCTCGGCCGCCGACAGCCGCTCGAGTTCCTGGATGTCCGCGCCGGCCGCGAACGCCTTCTCGCCGGCGCCGGTGACGACGATGGCCCGGACGGTGTCGTCGCGCTTCAGCTCGAGCATCGCCCGGCGCAGTTCATCGATCGTCGCGCGGCTCAGGGCGTTGAGCACGGCGCGGCGGTCGATCGTCAGGAGGGCAACGGCGCCCTCGCGGTCGAGGCGCAAGGTCTCAAAGGGCATCGCGATTCCTCCGCAGTATACTCCACAGCCACAGGGCACCCATCCCCAGCGCGCCGCCAATCACGTCGGCCGCCATGTCCTTCGGATCGAACTGCCGGTTCGGGACGAAGAGCTGGTGGAACTCGTCGCTCAGCCCGTAGAACGCGGAGAAGGCGAGCACCACGAGCGCCACGCGCAGCGAGGGCCCGTGGCCCAGCCCGCCCGATGCCGCCCTCGTGACCAGAAAGCCGAGGCCGGAGTACAGCAGCGCGTGGGCCAGCTTGTCGGACATCCCGCCCGGCAGCGACGGCACCGACGAGACGGACGACAGCCCGAAGATCAGGAGACAGTACAGGACGACCGGTCCCCAGAGCGAGAGGCGGCCGTTCCGGCCTGCCCACGATGAAGCGCGATGCTGATCCACCGGTCCAGATTGGAGATCGTCAGAAGGACAGGGGTACATCAGCCACCCCAGCACGAGGGCGCTCACGATGAACCCGCCGAAGACGATCACCCCGAAACGGACCTGGTCGCGCGGCTGGTCCTTCATGAGCACCGCGAACACCAGCGCGACGAAGAAGGCGAACAGCAGCATCAGCAGGAAATGGCTGGTCACGAACCCCTCACTTGCGCCCGACGGCCGTGTCGTACACGTCCAGGACCGCGAGCATGTTCAAGAGGCCTGCGACGATCAGGAAGGCGTTCGCGTACTCGTAGGTGACGGCGGCCACCTGTCCGTGCCCCCACCCGATCGCCCACGCGACGAAGTAGGGGAGCCCGGCGGCGGCGTCCGCCGCGGCGGCCAGGAACACCAGCGGCTGAGAGGATTCGAAGGGAAACAGGCGCCCCTCGAGCGCGAGACCGACCGCGAACATCCCGACCAGCGCCAGCAGAAGGATGAACCCCTTCGTCTGCCGCCCCAGCCAAAGATGCCCGCTGCCCGGCACCAGCCAGGCGGCCAGGAGCAGCAGGACGATGCCCCCCCTCTCCACGCGTTCTACGGCGTCCGCTCGCATCCTTCTAGTCTACCTCGAAAGCTCATGGATGCGGCGACCAGGACCCCGGTTGCCGCGCCCAGCGGCGCGGCAGCGAGGGCACGAACCAGCGACGGCGCCCACCCGGGATTCAGCCGTTCCAGGACGAGCGTGACGGCGGTGGGCAGCGCGGCCGCCAGCAGGATCGTCCGCCACGTGGCGAACCGGATCGCCAGCCGCCTCCGACCCAGCACCCAGGCTGCGACCACGCCGGCGGCAGCCGACAGGTACAGCCCGCTGCACCTTGCGCAGACCGGCCACTGCGCCCCGTGCGCGTGGAACGAACGGTCGGGGCGCTGATGACAGACCGTGGCCCCCGCGAGATACGTGCCCGCCGCCACGAGGCGGGCCGCCCCACCCGCAGCCGGCATCTCATCGGACCAGGGTGCGGCGACGATCAGCGTCGCCCAGACGACGGCAGCGACCGGTACCGACGCCCGAGCCACGCGCAGCACTGAGTGCAGCCCCACGCGGCTATTCTACGGTCTTCCCTGTTCGTTCCGAAGCCGCACCGTCAGCGGACGATTGCCGCGTGCAGGGGACCCGCCGAGTAATAGCCCGCCCGCGTCCGCGGCCGTGCCTCCGGGCGGGACAGGATCCGGACCGAGAGGCGGCGGTAGCTGCCGTCGCGGTGCTCCACTTTCGGCACGTAGCCGATCGCGTATTGCATCGCCAGCTCTTCGGCGACCGAACGATACACCCCGGCGAGGTCCGCGAGTTGCGTCGGGAAGAACGCACGCGCGCCAGTCTCCCGGGCAAGCGTCTTCAACGAGAAGTCGGAGAGGCCCGAGAAGCGCCGATCGCCGGCTTCCGACAGACCCGCGATGTCGTACTGCCCCATGATCGAGATCGGGTAGACTGGCAATGCCAGCACGGCGCGCACGGTCGAGCAAATCGTCGAACTGCAGAAGGCTGGCGGTGTCCTCGCCGTCGGTCAGGACCACGATTGCAGGCCTGCGAATCTCCGCGGCCTCCCCCTGGTCGCGCCGCACCTTCTGGAAGTTGGCCAGCGCGACGTAAAGGGAGGTATAGAGCGCGGTGCTGCCCCGCGGCGTGATCCCGCGGATCGACGCGAGCAGCGCGCCGTGGTCGCTGGTGAACGGCTGGAGCACCTTCAATTGGGTGGCGAAGCCCATCACGGCCGCCCGGTCCACCGGTCGGAGCGTGTTGATGAAGCCTTCGGCCGCCTGCACGACCATCGGCATCTTGTCCTGCATGCTCGAACTCGAGTCGACCAGCAGGGCGACATCGAGCGGCACGTCGGTCGCCGCGAAGTACGAGACATCCTGCGGCACGCCGTCCTCGAGCACCTGGAAATCGTCCCGCCCAAGCCCGAGCAGTGGCCGGCTCCTGCCGTCGGTAACCGCTACGTTGAGCGTCACGAGGTCGACGGTCGCCTTGAACGTTCCCGCCGTCCTGCCCGGCAGCGGCAGTTGCCCGCCCTGCCGGCCGGCGGCGGAAACCGTCACCGCCAGCACCATGACGGCCACCCATGAACCGTACAGTCCCCGCATCCTCACGATGCACTCCTTCGGGCCCACCCGCCTGATGGCGCGGGCTGCAAGGGACGTTCCGGAGTGCGGCCGGGCTAGACCGGGAGTGCGCCGAAGTGCTGCTCGTAGCGGGCGGCGAATTCGGCCAGGGTGTACCGGTGGCTGGACCCGCCCATGTGCTCCAGGGCGTACGCCGCGGCAACGCTGCCGAGCCGGCCGCAGGTTTCGAAGCCGGCGCCGGCCGCCATCCCCTTCATGAACCCGCCCCGGAATGCGTCCCCGACGCCGGTCGGATCGACGACGGCGGACACGGGGACGGCGGGGATGTCGATCGTGCCGTCACGCTGCACGATCGACGCGCCCTTCTCGCCCTTCGTCACCACGACGGCGGTCGCATGCTGCAGCATGGCCGACTCGTCCATGCCGGTCTTCTCGCGGATGATCGCGAACTCGTAGTCGTTGCAGATGACGATGTGCGCACCGGTCACGCCCGCCTTGATCGCGTCGCCGTCCATCCGGGCGACCTGCTGGCTCGGGTCGTAGATGTAGGGCACGTCCCGGGCCTGGCACTCGCGTGCGTAGTCGATCATCGCGGCCGGGTCGTTGGGCGAGATGATGGCCAGGTCGCAGGGGCCGGCGGCGGCGAACGTCAACTCCGACGCGTGCGCCATCGCCCCCGTGTAGAAGGACGCGATCTGGTTCCCGTCGCGATCCGTGCTGCAAAAGAACGAGGCGGTGAACTTTCCCGGGACCTGCCGCACCAGCGAGGTGTCGATCCCGGCCGCGTCGAGCCACTGGCGGTACTCGTCGAAGTCCTGCCCGGCCGTGCCCATGAGGCACGGCCGCTCGCCGAGCAGCGCCAGCGTGTAGGCGATGTTCGGCGCGCAGCCACCGCGCCGCTTGTCCATGCTGTCCACGAGGAAGCTGAGGCTCACCCGCTTCAGGTGGTCCGGCAGCAGGTGCTCGCTGAAGCTGCCCGGAAAGGACATGAGGTAATCGTAGGCAATCGAACCGGTGACGATGATGCGCATCGGAATGCTCGCGGTGGCTAGTGGTTGGTGGCTACTGGTCTAGTGGTTAGTGGCTAGCCCGCTCACCACGGCCCCGCACTGCATGTTACTTGACGTACTTCCCGATGATCGGCGCCAGGTCCCGCTTCGTCTGCTCGGGGATCGCGTCCCGGCTCGTGATGATCGCCGTCGCGAGCGCGGTCGCGCACGGGCAGGCGCGGCCCTCCGGCAGGCGCCCCACGGTCTCCGCGATGATCGCCTGCGCCGTCTTCGCGTTCTGCAGCAGGTTGCCCACGATCATCTCCACCGTCACCGAGTCGTGCTCGGGGTGCCAGCAGTCGAAGTCGGTGACCAGCGCGAGCGTCGCGTAGCAGATTTCCGCCTCCCGGGCGAGTTTCGCCTCCTGCAGGTTGGTCATGCCGATCACGTCCATGCCCCACGAGCGGTACAGCTTCGACTCGGCGAGCGTCGAGAACTGGGGGCCCTCCATGCAGACGTAGGTCCCGCCGAGGTGCGCATGCGCGCCCACCGCCTGCGCCGATTCGTGGGCGACGCGAGACACCTCGCCGCAGACCGGGTGGGAGAAGCCGACGTGTGCCACCAACCCGCGCCCGAAGAACGTGCTGACGCGCCCCTTCGTCCGGTCGAAGAACTGGTCGGGAATGACGATGTGCTGCGGCGGGTATTCGTGCTTCAGGCTGCCGACCGCGCTGGCCGAGAGGATTCGCTCGACGCCGAGCGTCTTGAAACCGTAGATGTTCGCGCGGAAATTCAACTCGCCCGGCATCAGCCGGTGTCCGGCGCCGTGGCGGGCGAGGAACGCCACCCGCTTGCCGCGCAGCGTCGCGATCACGTAGGGACCCGACGGGTCGCCGAACGGCGTGTCGATCGTCACCTGTTCCCGATCGGTCAGTTCCGCCATGTCGTACAAACCGCTGCCGCCGATGATGCCAATCTGGGCCGACATGTTGCTCCTTGTCGAGTGGGAGGCGAAGACGAAGCGGAGAGAGATTATATCCCGAGCAGCGTCGGGGGGCGTGGAGAGGCGGCTGGCGGGCGCCCCTGCGTGCGGCAGGGCCGGCGGCAATCGCGCGCCCAGGGCGCCCGTTACCGACCGCCGCCGATCAGCTCCCTGGCGATCACGAGCCGCTGAATCTCGCTCGTGCCTTCCCCGATCGTGCACAGCTTCACGTCGCGGAAGTACTTCTCGGCCGGGTAGTCCTTCACGAAGCCGTAGCCGCCGTGGATCTGCACGCCGTTCTCTGCCGCGCGCACCGCGATCTCGCTCGCGAACAGTTTCGCCATCGCCGACTCGCGCGTCATCCGCGCGCCCTGGTCCTTGAGGAACGCCGCCCGATACGTCAGCAGCCGCGCCGCATCGATCGCGGTGGCATCGTCGGCGAGCTTCCACTGGATCGCCTGGAAGGAGGAAATCGGCTTCCCGAACTGCCGTCGCTGCTTCGCGTACTCGAGCGCCGCCTCGTGCGCGCCCTGCGCCAGGCCGACCGCGAGCGCCGCGATGCCGATCCGGCCCGCGTCCAGCACCTGCATGGCGTTGACGAACCCCTCGCCCTCGCGGCCGAGCAGGTGGTCCAGCGGGACATGGCAGTCGGCGAAGACCACCTCGCTGGTGTCGCTCGCCCGCATGCCGAGTTTGTTCTCCTTGCGGCCCGGCGACATCCCGGCCGTCCCGCGTTCCACGATGAACGCCGAGATGCCGTGGCGACCCCGGTCCCTGGCGGTCACCGCCATGGCGACCATGACGTGTCCCACGCGCCCGTGAGTGGTGAACGTCTTCGCCCCGTTGATCACCCAGCCGTCGCCGTCCCGCACCGCGCGCGTCTGGGTCCCGCCCGCGTCGCTGCCGGCCGTCGGTTCGGTCAGGCCCCACGCGCCAATCTGCTCGCCGCGCGCCAGCGGCACCACGTGGCGCTGCTTCTGCGCCTCCGTCCCGAACATGGCGATATGGGCGGTGCACAGGCCGTTGTGCGCGGCGACCGTCAGCGCCACCGACGGATCCACGCGGGCGAGTTCCTCGATGCAGATGCAGTACTCGACGGCCGACATCCCGGCTCCCCCGTACTGCTCGGGGATCTGGATCCCCATCAGGCCGAGAGCGGCGAGCCGCGGCAGCAGTTCGTTCGGGAAGTGCTGCGCCTCGTCCCACGTCATGACGTGCGGGCGGATCTCGGCCTCCGCGAATTCCCGAACCGTCCGCCTCAGAATTTCGTGCTGCTCGGTGGCCCGGAAGTCCATCGTGTCTGCCTTCCTGCCCGCGCCCAGTCCGTGTGCGGGGCCTGGTTCTCGACCAGCCATCCCCTGACGAGGCTGCCGTACGACTGCCAGCGGAAGCCGCGCCGTTCGAAAAATGGCGTCAGCGCACGCTGAAGCGCCGGTAGACGGTAGAACGGTACGCCGGGAAAGTAATGGTGTTCCAGGTGGTAGTTCGAGTTGAGGAACGCCGCGTCCCAGAACCAGTGCCCGCGCATCAGGGTCCCCCACTTCGCGGGGTCTGCCGGGTCGATGTCGTAGTGCTGACCGAGCCGGTTCAACGCGAACGCAACGGGAAACACGAAGAACACCGGGACCAGGTACGCACGCGCCGCGGCGGCGAACCCCGCGAGCCACCAGATCGCCGCCAGCACGGACAGGTGGGCGGCGATGGCCAGGCGGCGCTCCCCGGCGATCCGACGCTGCATGTCGGCAGGATACGTCGACGCCTCGCGTCGAGCCGCCCGGAAGTAGATCGGGAAGAGCGCCGGGGTCGCGTAGAGCAGCTTGTACCAGCGCGCGTTGATCTTCGGCGAGAGGTGGTGTCGCTTGGGGTCGTGCTCGGACGAGCCGAGTTCCGCGTGGTGGTCGAGGTGCCAGCGCGTGAACTGGGTCGCGGAGATGCCGCTCGGGACCGCGTACAGGAGCCCGAGCAGCCGCTCCGCTGCCGGGCGCCTTCCGGCGAACACCGCGTGGTGCACCACCTCGTGCAGCAGGACCGTGAAGTTGAAGACGGTGAAACCCTGGACGAGCGCCAAGGGGAGCCAGACCGCCGGGTGGCTGAACCGGATCAGGGCCCAGGTGCACAGCGCGAGTACGGCGAACTGACGGAGTGCCACGGCCACGTGACGGCCGGCGGAGCGCTCGTGCAGTTGACGCAGGACGCCGCGCGGAACGGCTTGGCCGAGTTCGGCGCGAAGCGCCGTCGCGTGCTGGCTGTAGTAGTGTGGCTTCGACACGCCACCGGCCTTTCGGTTCAGGGTGCCCTGCCGACCACTATAGCATTGCGCGCCGCGCCTCGACGCTTCGCGGCCTGCCCGGAGCTCCGGCTAGTAGTACACCGTGACCGTGAAGAACCCGCGGTTGTCCTGCAGGTAATCGTCGTTGATCCCCAGGAACAGCCGCCCCGAACCTCGAACCCGGATGGCCCCCGGCTCGTCCCCCACGAAGAAGAAGTCGCGCGCCGCCGGGCCGATGCGCCCGATCAGCGAACCGGCCGGGCGGTTCGGAATGGGGCGGTTGGGGTTGTTCGGGGAATTCTTCTCGCCCCTCGGGCCGTCCTTGCGGCCCGGTCCCCAGGTCACCTCGCCCCGCGCGTCGAAGTAGACCGTCTGCCCGTCGCGCACTTCGATCCCGGTGTCGCTCCAGCCAGAGTCGGCGCGCACCGTGACCTGGCGTTCGCGCATCCCGGCCCGCGTCCCGGGGCGTTCGCCCGGCTTGCTCCCCTGGCCGTATCCCGGGCCCGGCCCGTATCCCTGGCCCGGTCCGTAGCCCTGGCCTGCGTAGTCGTCGAGTTCGATCCGCCTCACCTCGTCGCGCGGAATCCTGACGGTGCGGCTGTTGTAAGCCCCGCGCTCCAGGAACTCGATCGTGCCGTTCCGGACACCGACCAGGTCGCCGGTGATGCGCCGGCCGTCCTTCAACACCAGCGTGTCGGCCGACAGCGCGGCCGCGGCCAGGACGACCGACGCTGCTGTCACGACGCTCCAGCCCCTGCTTCCCTTTCTCATACGGTCCTCCCGTGGTCCCGCCCGGCGCCAACCCGTGGGCAGGATGAGCTCGGCCGGTTCCGATAGTATCATTGGCCCGGAGGATGTTCATGACCCGCAACCGCGCGGCGGTCGTCGTCGCCGCCCTCGCGACCTGGCTGCTCTCCGCCGTGCCGGCGTCGGCTGACCTCACCGCGTTCCTGGGCCTGGCGGGCGGCCCGTCCACGCGGGCCGGCTGGGGCGCATCCGTGGGTATCAGCTTCCTCATCGTCGGGCTCGAGGGGGAGTACGCCGACGTCGGTCAATCGGTCGAGAACGGGGCGCCGCGCATCCGGACAGGCAGCTTGAACCTTCTCGTCCAGACCCCGATGGCCGTGGCCGGCGTGCAGCTGTACGGCACCGCCGGGGCCGGCGGCTACCGGATGACGTGGGAGACGGGCCTCCCCGAACCTTCCGAAACGAACGCGGCCGTCAACTTCGGCGGTGGCGTGAAGATCAAACTGGTGGGACCGCTGCGCGTGCGGCTGGACTACCGCTACTTCCACCTGCTTGGTTCGCCAATCGGCTACGAGAACCTCCACCGGTTCTACGTCGGCGGCAACCTCAAGTTCTGACAGCTGACAGGACCAGCCAGGAGGCGTGGTCCTTCGCGGGCGCCTCGACGCAACGCGTGCCGCCCCTGCGGCGGGGCGGCGAAACCCGCCGACGCCGCGCCCCTGGCTATCGGCCTGCCCGCGTTGTCTGCGGCCATGGGGCTTCTACGGAAATCGGCGAACACGGCGGGGAGTTGAGGGGGGCCGCGCGGCTGGTTCGTGGCGTGCGAACCGGCGGGCCGGTTCGGGGAGAGGAAAAAAGAGGGCTCGAAGCGATGCCCACGCCGCCCGAGGGCGTTCGTGGACATGGCGCCGAGCCCGTTGGGGCGCGACCTGAATACGAGGCAGCCGAGGATCCCGGGGCCCCGACAAGCGCGCGGAGCCTACTTGAGGATCTGCGTCAGGTCGAAGATCGACGGCGAGGCCGGTGTCGCGGCCTTCACCTCGTGTCCACTTGTCGTACAACGCCTTGGCTTCCGCCGGGAATGCCTTGTAGAGAACCGGGAGGAACCAGTATTCGACGTCCTTGACGGGCTGTTCCGCGAACAGGACGTAGATGGCGACCGGGGCGTTCTCGGCCACCGGCGCCTTGAAGAACTTGAGCGTCCGCCGCCTGCTGCTTCGCCTCGGGGGCGTCCATCTTGCCGAGCCCTTCCTTCAACTTCGTCATCAGGCCTTCGAAGTCGGCGGCCTTGTCGGGCTTGATGTAGAAGATGATCAAGCCGGCATCGTTCTTAAAGGCCAGGGTCGGTTTCGCCGGGGCGGCCTGCTCCTGTGCAAAGGAGACAGCTCACGGCGCCCAGCACGAAGGCAACCGCGAGAACCACAACAGCCAGCCGCGGATTCCAAGTCAGTCGCATTCAGGCCTCCTTGACGATTCAGGTCGGAAAGACGGTTACTTTAACGTACTGCCCGCTTCGAGGAAAGTGCTCATTACGTCGTTGGCCAGAAGCATGCCCGGAGCGTGTCAGGCGCAGGCGCGCCGGATCGTGCACCAGCAGCCCCGCCTCCGCGAACGGCGCGAGCCGGCTTCCCCACTCGCTCCACACGTCGACGCCGTACACCGTCCGGATCCGGTCGAGGCGGACGCCGTCGGCCAACCGCAACTCCATGAACAACGCCTCTTCGATCTGTTCGCGCGTCGACAGCGCACGCGGCGCCCGGCCACCAGCGACGCGTGCTGCTCGATGCGACTGACGTAGTCGGACGTGCCTGGGACATTGTTCCACCGCACGTGCCCCACTGTCGAGTGCGCACCGCAGCCGAAGCCAATCCACTCGCCGTCGGTCCAGTACTTGATGTTGTGCCGCGACTCGCGCCCGGGCCGCGCGAGGTTGGAAATCTCGTACTGCCGTATCCCGCCCCTTCAGGCGCCCCATCGTCCGCAGGTACATGTCCGCAGCGTCGTCGTCGGGCGCCTGCGACCAGCCCGCACGCGCCATCTCGTCCTTCAACGGCGCGTTCGGGTAGATCTCGAGGAGGTACAGCGACGCGTGCTCGGGCCCGGCCTCCACGAGCGCGGCGAGCGATTCGTCGAGGTGGGCGAGCGACTGGCCCGGCAGCCACAACATCAGGTCCAGACTGAGGTTGTCGAACCCCGCGCGCCGCGCCTCGGCGACCGCGGCCCTGGCCCGCGCCGCGTCGTGCAGCCGCCCCAGCCGGCGAAGTTCGGAGTCCCTGAAGGATTGGACACCGAAACTGACGCGATTGACGCCCGCGGCGCGGAAGCCTTCGAGCCGGCGCTCGTCCACCGTCTCGGGATTGGCCTCCATCGTGATCTCGGCCGACCGGGTCGACGTCGAACGCCTCGCGGCACGCGGCGATGATCGCGGAAACCTCGGCGGGGCGCGAGCAGCGAGGGCGTGCCGCCGCCGAAGTAGATGGTGTCGGCCGCGCCGCTCGCGGGCCGGGCGATGCCCGCCGAGTCGGATCCCCGGATCTCGGCGGCGAGGGCCGGGACGTAGCGGCCTTCAGCGCCTCGTCGATCAGCCCGCGGTTGAAATTGCAGTAGTTGCAGATGGCCGCGCAGAAAGGGATGTGGAGGTAGAGCGCCTAGCGGGCAGGGCGTTCATCCGGCATTCTTCATTCTGCATTTCTTCGCATTCTTCATTTCCGCTCAGTGCCCGCTGCCCGCCCGGCCGCCCGGCCACGCCACGTCAGCCTTCGGGTCGTGGCTGCCGCGGAGCTGCGCGCGCACGGGCGCGCCCGAGCGGCGCGGCAGCGCCGACGGCCGGGCCTGCTGCTTCCACATCGCCAGCAGGTCTTCGGGGCCGGCGTTGGGCGGGCGGTGGCGGTAGTCGGCGCCGTCGTACTCGAGGAACTCGCACATCTCGTACAGGCGCGAGTGCATCCGGAAGCCGACGCGCGCGAGCAGCGAATCGGGGTCGCCGCGGTCTTCCTTCTCCTCGTAGTTGGACGTGAAGATCGTCAGGCGCCGCTCGTTGTAGCGGGTGGTGACGATCAGGTTGAGCGTCTCCTCGACCCACTCCGACGTCTTCTCGGCCCCGATGTCGTCGAGCACGAGGAGTTCGGCCGCCATCACCGGCCGCAGGACCTCGATCTCGGTCGCCTTCACCTCGGGGTTGTAGGTGCTGCGGATCACCTTGAGCAGTTCGCGCACGTCGTAGAAGAGGCCGCGCGCGCCGCGCGTCACGATCACCTGCTTCAGCACCGCGACGGCGAGATGGCTCTTGCCGATGCCCGGCGGGCCGATCAGGAACAGGCCCTTGTCCACCACCGGGAACGCGTCGGCGAACCGCCGCGCGCGAACGACCGCCTTCTGCAGCTTCTCGTTCTCGTAGGTGATGAAGTTGTCGAGGGAGCAGTGCTGGTAGCGCCGGGGGATGCGGGCGTCGGCGAGCAGGCGCTCGGTGTTCTTCTCCGCGCCAGCACTCGCAGCGCGACCGCGCGGCGCACGCCGTCGCGTTCGACGATCTTCCACCGGGTGTCATCTGGCGGGTCAGGGCAGGAGCATCGTGTCGAAGTATTGTGCCCGAGTTCGGCGAGTGAAGGAAACCGGGGGAATGCGTGGATCGGCGCCCGCTGGGCGCTCAGTTCAGGTGCGTGCGCAGCTCGCCCGGCTTTCGTGCCGCGCCGCAGCTTCTCTTTCGCGCGCGCCTCGATCTGGCGCACGCGCTCGCGCGACATGCCCGAGCGGTCGCCGATCTCCTGCAGCGTCATCGCGGCTTCGCCGCCCTCGAGGCCGAAACGCAGCGGCATCACCTCGCGCTCCTTCGGCGTCAGGTCCTCCATGGCGCTCGTCAGCTGCGCGAGCAGCGCCTCGTGCACGAGCTCGTCCTCGGCCGGCGGCACCGACTGCTGCGGCAGCGTCTCGCCGAGTTCGCGCTGGTCGCCCTCCTCCGCCCGACGCGGGTCGCTCAGCGACACGTCGCTCCCCGGAGACGAACTGCAGCGCCTCGGCCTCGGCGGGCGAGATGTCGAGGTCGCGCGGCGATCTCCTCGGGCGACGGCGCGTGATCCAGCCGCGCGGTGAGGTCGATCAGCTCGCGGCCGAATCGGCTGGCGACCGCCGACAGCTTGGTCGGCAGCGCGAACGGCGCGCCGCTGGCCGGACAGCGCGTGCATGATCGCCTGGCGGATCCACCAGACCGCGTAGGTGATGAACTTGACGTTGCGCGAGGGGTCGAACCGACGCGCCGCCTCCAGCAGGCCGAGGTTCCCTTCGTGGATCAAGTCGAGGAATGCGACGCCGAGCCGCGGTAGCGCTTCGCGTAGGAGACGACGAACCGGAGGTTCGCCTCGACGAGCCGCTGAAGGCCGCGTGTCGCGGTCGCGCTGGATGCGGATGGCCGAGCTCGTGCTCTTCTTCGGGCGTCAGCCGCGGATCTTCGCGATTTCCTGCAGGTAGGCCTGCAGCGTCGCCGCTTCGGCCGCTTCGTCGCCGGGTTGCGGCCACGGGGGAATGATACCCCTCGGGCAAGGGGCAGGGGCGTGACAGGCCTACGTCCGCCGCCGCTCGACCGTCAGGCCGTCCACGACGTCCGAGCCGGCGGGCGGTAGGCGCCGGCGCCCGCACCAGGTCGGTGGGCGACGACTTGACGAGCGCGGTGTTCAGCCGCTGCTCCCAGTCGTCGAGGCCGCGCGCCAGCTCGTGCTTCACGTACTCCATGAACTCGTTGACCTCGTGCTGCATCCGCTCGATCTTCCGCCGCATGTTGAGGATGATCTCGACGCCGGCGAGGTTGACGCCCAGGTCGCGCGTCAGCGACAGGATGGTCTCCAGCTGCTCGAGGTCCTCCTCGGAGTAGAGCCGGGTGTTCCCCTCGGTGCGCGACGGCTTCAGCAGCCCTCGCGCTCGTACAGCCGCAGCGTCTGCGGGTGGATGTTGTACTTCTGCGCCACCGCGCTGATCATGTAGTACGCCTTGCCGGCTCGCTTCGTCACCATAGGACATGCCCTCACGGCCGCGGTCGTCCTGCCACAGCGCCTGCCGGACGTCCTCGTTGTTGATCCGCCCGAACTCGCGCAGCAGCTCCTTCGACCGCTCGTCGAGCACGGCGGGCAGGCACGAGCCGGACCTCGACGATCAGGTCGCCCCGGCCGCCGCGTCCGCGCCGACGGGACGCCGCGTTCGCGCAGGCGCAGCCGCTGCCCCGACTGCGGTGCCCGGCGGGACCCGCAGCCGCACCGGGCCGTCGACCGTCGGGATCTCGATCCGCGCCCCAAGCGCCGCCTCGTGCACGCGCCACCGGCACCACGAGGTGCAGGTCGTCGCCTTCGCGCCGGAACAACGGGTGCGGCTCGACCTGCACGCGACAGCTACAGGTCGCCGGGCCGGCCGCCCCGCCGGCCCGCGTGGCCCGTGCCGGGCACGCGCACCTGCACGCCGTCCTCGACGCCGGCGGGCACGCGCACGTGCAGGCTCTCGGCGCACGCTTCTCGACGCCCTCGCCGCCGCACGCGCGGCAGGCGGCCTCGGTCGCGCTGCCCGGTTCCCCGGCACGCCTCGCAGGGCTGGCGAACACCATGTGCCCCCGCGCGGTGCGGATCTGCCCGACCCCTGGCACGGCGGGCAGGCGACGCCGGGACGGCGAATCGCGCCGGCCCCGCCGCACGTGCGGCACGCACCTGCCGCGTCACCGGCACGTAGCCGCTCGGCGCCCGCGCATCGCTTCCTCGAACGACAGCGGCGAGCGCCGCGTGCAGGTCCGCGCCCGGCTCCGGAGCGGCGCCGTCCCGACCACCCCGCCGTGCGACAGGACGTCCGCGAACAGCTCGCCGAAGGTCGACGCCTCGGCCGCCGACGCGACCTCCACCGAGAAGTCGAAGCCCTCGAACCCGAACGACATCGCCGGCGGCGCCGGCTCCGGCGCGACGCCCGCGTCGTACGCACGCCGCCGCTCGGGGTCGCTCAGCGTCTCGAACGCCCGCGTGATCTGCGCGAAGCGCGCCTGCGCCTCGGGGTCACCGGGGTTGATGCCGGGGTGGAACCGGCGGGCCAGCCGCCGGTAGGCGCGGCGGATCTCCGCGTCGCTCCGGCCGCCGCGGTCGCACGCCCAGCACTGCGTAGCAGATCCATAGCACGCCGTGGCTAGTGCCTAGTGACTTCTTCCGCTCCTCGTCCACCACTTCCGCGTCGATGACGTCGCCGCCCGCACCGGCGTCGCCAGGCTGCGCGCCGGCTGCCGCCCGGCGCCGCGCCCTCGCCGGGCGCGCCCGCCGGGCGCGCTCGACTGCGCCTGCTTGTAGAGCGCCTCGGCCATCGCGTGCGACGCCTTCTGCAGATCGTCCATCGCCTTCTGGATCGCCGCCGCGTCCTCCCCCTCCGACGCCTTCTTCAGCGCCGCAACCGCCGACTCGATGCGGCTGATGTCGCCCACCGGGATCTTCTCGCGGTTCTCGTCGAGCGTCTTCTCGATCTGGTAGACCAGGCTGTCCGCCTGGTTGCGCGCGTCGGTCACCTCGCGCCGCTTCTTGTCCTCGTCGGCGTGCGACTCCGCCTCGCGCATCATCCGGTCCACCTCGTCCTTGCTCAGGCCGCTCGACGCGGTGATGGTGATCTTCTGCTCCTTGCCGGTCCCCTTGTCCTTCGCCTGACACGTTGACGATGCCGTTGGCGTCGATGTCGAAGGTGACCTCGATCTGCGGCATCGCCGCGCGGCGCCGGCGGGAGGCCGACGAGGTTGAAGCGGCCCAGCGTCCGGTTGTCGCGCGCGAACTGCCGCTCGCCCTGCAGCACGTGCACCTCGACCTGCGTCTGGTTGTCGGCCGCGGTCGAGAACACCTCGCTCTTGCGCGTCGGGATCGTCGTGTTGCGCGGGATGAGCGTCGTCATCACGCCGCCCGAGCGTCTCGATGCCGAGCGACAGCGGCGTCACGTCGAGCAGCAGCAGGTCCTTCACCTCGCCGGCGAGCACGCCCGCCTGGATCGCGGCGCCGACCGCGACGACCTCGTCGGGGTTCACGCCCTTGTGCGGCTCCTTGCCGAACAGCTCGCGCACGACCTGCTGCACGCGCGGGATGCGCGTGGAGCCGCCGACGAGCACCACCTCGTCGATCTTGGACGGGATCGACGCCGGCGTCGGCCAGCGCCCGCTTGCGTCGGGCCGACGGTCTTCTGGATGAGGTCCTCGACCAGCTGCTCGAACTTCGACCGCGAGTCAGCTTGAGCGACAGGTGCTTCGGGCCCGCCTGGTCCGCGGTGATGAACGGCAGGTTGATGTCGGTCTCCGTCACCGTGGACAGCTCCATCTTCGCCTTCTCGGCGGCCTCCTTCAGGCGCTGGAGCGCCATGCGGTCCTTGCCGAGGTCGATGCCGTCGCTCTTCTTGAACTCGGCGATGATCCAGTCGATGATGCGCTGGTCGAGGTTGTCGCCGCCCAGGTGCGTGTCGCCGTTGGTCGACTTCACCTCGACGACGCCCTCGCCCACTTCGAGGATCGAGATGTCGAAGGTGCCGCCGCCGAAGTCGTAGACGGCGATCGTCTCGTCCTTCTTCTTGTCGAGGCCGTAGGCCAGCGCCGCCGCCGTCGGCTCGTTGACGATGCGCTTCACCTCGAGGCCGGCGATCTGGCCGGCGTCCTTCGTCGCCTGCCGCTGCGCGTCGTTGAAGTACGCGGGCACGGTGATCACGGCCTGCGTGACCGGCTGGCCGAGGTACTCCTCCGCGGCCTGCTTGAGCTTCTGCAGGATCATCGCGGAGATCTCGGGCGGCGTGTAGTCCTTGCCCTGCGCCTTCACGCGCACGTCGCCGTTGGGCCCCGGGCTCACCTTGTAGGGCACCATCGTCATCTCTTCGGTGACCTCGTCGAAGCGGCGGCCCATGAAGCGCTTGATCGAGAAGATCGTGTTCTCGGGGTTCGTGACCGCCTGGCGCTTCGCCACCTGCCCGACCGGCCGCTCGCCGGTCTTCGTGAACGCCACGACCGACGGCGTCAGCCGCCCGCCCTCGGGGTTGGTGATGACGGTGGGCTCGCCGCCTTCCATCACGGCCACGACGGAGTTCGTGGTTCCCAGGTCGATTCCGATGATTTTGCTCATACTCGCTTTGCCTCTGCGTTGGCCGGTCCGAAGGGTACCGGGGAGCTTTCACGCTCGAACTCTTTATACTTGTAACAATATAAAACCTGCGCGTCTGATTGTCAATCACTCGCCTGCCGCCATCTTCAAGATCCCCCGGCGGAACACCCTGACAGAAGCGTGGGCTCGGACTATACTGACAGCTGCCAGCCTGCCCTGCCCGGTTCGCCTCAGGAGTGCCCATGCTTTGCCGCCTCGCCTCTGCGATGACCTTCGCGGTCGCCATGCTGGCCGTCTGCCCGGGGTACGCGCAGGACAAACCTTCTGCCGACCCTGGCGCGCCCGCCCACGTCGCCGTCGTCGAGGGCACGGCAGTACCTCGAGCGGAACGGCGCGGGAGAAGCGGCGCTCGAGAACCTGCCGCTCCTGGAAGGGGACCGGCTGCGGACCGGACAAGGGCCGGATTGAGATCATCCTCCCGGACGGAAGCGTCCTCGACCTCGATGGCTCCACCACCGTGGACCTGCTCTCGGGCGGCCTCGTGCGCCTGATGGGCGGCCGCCTGATTTTCGTCGTCTCGGACCCGGTTGCCGAAGAAACCCGGCGCGAGTACCAGGTGGATGCGCCCGCCGGGAGCGTCCGGTTCGCGCGCCCCGGGGAGTACCGGGTGTTCACGCAGGTGTCCAACGGCCAGCCCTTCGTCGAGGTGGCCGTCGTCCGCGGTCTCGCGGTCCTCGAAGCCGACGGCCGGTCGGTGTCGTTGTCGGCGGGCGAGCGCGCGCAGGCTGCCCAGGGGCAGGGGATCACCGCGACCGGCACGTTCAACTCGGCGCTCGCCGACGGTTTCGTCGAGTGGTGCCGAGCAGTGCCGCAGCCAGCGGGTCGGCGTCCGCTCCAACGCGTATCTGCCGCCGGAACTCCAGGCATACGGGGGCGCCCTGGACCAAAGCGGATCGTGGGACCGCTCCGAAGACTACGGGTGGGTCTGGTATCCGCGCGTGGACTCCGAGTGGCGGCCCTATTACGACGGGGGCTGGTATCCGTACGGGTGGGGCTGGACGTGGGTCGGCGGCGGACGCTGGGTCTGGCCGACGCACCATTACGGCCGCTGGGGCCACGGGCCGCGCGGCTGGTATCTGGGCCCCGGGCGCGGTCTGGGGGCCTGCCTGGGTGTCGTGGGGGGTCTCGGCCGACTTCGTGAGCTGGTGCCCGCTGGGATGGAACGACACCCCGGTGTTCGGCTTCTCGTTCGGCGTGTCGTTCGGGTCGCACGGGAACCCCTGGCTTGGCTGGACCGCGGTCCCCGCACCGGGCCTTTGCGGGCGGACACGGCTACCGCGTGCAGCCTTACGCGCTTCGAGGTGAGCACCTCGGCGCGGTGGAACGGGCGACGTTCGACGTCGGACGCAACGGCCCGCCGGTCCCCGGCCAGGCGGTGCGGCCCTCCGCGCCCGCATCTCGCCCGGCCGCGGCGAAGCGGGCCTGGTCAACGGGCGGCGGCTCGCCGGTACTCGCGCGCCGAGGCGGTGGCCCGCGAACGCACGACTGGCGGCCAGGGAATCGAGCGGCCGGCGGCGGCCGCACGCGCGAACGCCGCCAGGACGTTCTCGTCGCCGTCGCGGCCGCTTCCGTCTTACCCCGAGGGCCGGGGCTCGGCGGGTGAGGCCACGACGCGGCCCTCGCTCGGAAGCGCTGTGCCCCGTTCCGCGCCGCAGCGGCCATCCGAGTCTCGATGCCTTACTATTACCTCGGGCCGTCCCAGTCGCGCCCGCCGAAGGGCCGCCCGACATGTCCGCACCTGCGTCTCCCCGGCTTCCAGAACAGCGGGGAGGAGCGGCAGAACCATACGGCTACCGTGAACCCGGCGTCTCACCCGCCGCACCGGACTCCTCACCTGGCACATCCGGGGAGCGCGAACCGCTGTCGGGTGGTTTCGCCGCCCCCCGGCCGTCGCGCGGCGAGGTGCGCTCGGACCTCGTCGCCGTATTCGTCACCGTATTCGACGCCGCCATCCCCGTCGGCACCCTCCCGTTCCTATTCCGCCCCGGGCCGACCCGCGCAGCCGAGGGGTGGCGAGTCGCGCGGCGCCGGGCGGGTACGGCAACGGACCGGGCGCCTCGGCGTCTCCGGCACCCTCGCACGGCGCGGGTGCCGCCCCGTCGGGTGGATTGAGCGGCGGCCGCACACCGGGACGCTCGCCCGCCGGATCAGGCGCCCGGCGGCAGGCGGCGCCCGAGGGGGCGGGGGCCGAGGCGGACGTTAGTCCGTCGCCGCCGCGCCGTCCGGGTCGCCTTCGCGCGAGGTGCTAGAATCTCCTCCCGTGGCCCACGTCGTCCTTCGCGTCGCCCGTCACGCCGGGCTCGTCGCGCTCTTCCTCGTCGCCGCCGTCCTCGGCATCGTCAGCGGCATCCTGTTCGCCTACGCGGGCGACCTGCCTCACATCTCCGCGCTCGACGAGTACGCGCCGAACACCATCACGCGGGTCTACGCGGCGGACGGCCAGGTCATCGGCGAGTTCGCCACCGAGCGCCGCGTCATCGTGAAGTACGACGACATCTCGCCGCCGCTGCGCCAGGCCATCGTGTCGGCCGAGGACGCGGGTTTCGACCGGCACTTCGGGGTCAGCATCTCGCGCATCTTCATCACCGCGGTCGAGGACGTCGTCAAGCGCGCGGCTGGCGGGCGCGAGCACGCTCACGCAGCAGCTCGCGCGCAAGCTCTTCCTCACCGACGAGAAGACGCTGGGAGCGGAAGGTCAAGGAGGCGCTGCTCGCGATCCAGATCGAGAAGCGCTACACCAAGCGCGAGATCTTCACGCTCTACTGCAACCAGATCTACTTCGGCCACGGCGCCTACGGCGTCGAGGCCGCGTCGCGGCTCTACTTCAACAAGCGGTCCAAGGACCTGTCGCTCGAGGAGGCGGCGCTGATCGCGGGCATCATCCAGTCGCCCGAGCGGCAGAGCCCGTTCGTGGACGTGCGCCGCGCCACGCGCCGCCGCAACTACGTGCTGCAGCGGATGGCCGAGGAGAACTACATCACCAAGGCCGCAGGCCGACGCGGCCACCGGCAAGCCGATGTGCTGGCCGCGGCCAGCCGACGCAGGACGAGTCGATCGCGCCGTACTTCGTGGAGGAAGTGCGGAAGTACCTCGAGCGGAAGTACGGCGCGAAGCAGCTCTACGAGAACGGGCTGTCGGTCTACACCTCGCTCGACGTCGACCTGCAGCTGGCGGCCAACCGGCGCTGGATCGCGGGCCTGCGCGCGCTCGACAAGCGGCGGGGCTTCCGCAGCCGCGCGCGCAACCTGCTCGCCGAGGGCCGCCGGTCGACCAGTACCGCGACGAGCGCTGGGAACGGCCGATCGGCGCCGGGACAGGTGGTGCCGGCTGTCGTCGATGTCGGTCGGCTCGGCGGCGAAGGTTCCGCGCCGCGCCGCCGGGACCCGCCGGCGACCGGCCGGTCCCCGCAGGCGCGGCGCGGCTGCGCATCGGCGCTTCGCCGCCGATCTGGCCAAGGCGGGGGTCGCGTGGACCGGCCGCACTTCGCCGGCCGACCTGCTGCGGCGGGCGACCTCGTCGAGGTTCGGTGCTCGAAGATCGACGAACGCCGGCGCGCTGACGGTGTCGCTCGAGCAGACGCCGCTGGTGGACGGGGCGGTGCTCGCCATGGACAACCGGACCGGCCAGGTCCGGGCGATGGTGGGCGGCCTGAGTTTCAGCCGCAGCAAGTTCAACCGGGCCACGCAGGCCTACCGGCAGATGGGCTCGGGCTTCAAGCCGTTCGTCTACACGGCCGCGATCGACCGCGGCTTCACGCCGACGACGATCCTGCTCGACGCGCCGGTGGCGTACTCCGCGGGCGCCGGCCAGCCGCCGTACTCGCCGCACGACTACGACGGCAAGTACGAGGGCCCGATCACGCTGCGCCGCGCCCTCGAGCAGTCGCGCAACGTGCCCGCCGTGCGGACGATGGACCAGATCGGGCCGAAGCACGTCGTCGAATACGCGCGGCGCTTCGGGTTCCAGGGCCCGATGGAGCCCTACCTCTCGCTGGCCCTCGGCGCGGCCGAAGCGAGCCTGATGGAACTGACCGCGGCCTACTCGGTCTTCCCGAACCAGGGCGTGCTGATGAAGCCGTACCAGATCCTGAAGATCGTGGACCGGCAGGGCAACCTGCTCGAGGAGAACCGGCCGCAGCCGCGGGAGGCGATCCGCGCGGACACGGCGTACGTGATGACCAGCCTGCTGCGGGGCGTCGTGCAGCGCGGCACGGCGGCCGCGGCGGCCGCGCTCGACTGGCCGCTCGGCGGCAAGACCGGGACGACCAACGACTACACCGACGCGTGGTTCACCGGCTTCGACCCGAACATCACGGTCGGCGTCTGGGTGGGCCACGACGACAAGAAGCCGCTCGGGCCGGCCGAGACCGGCGCCCAGGCGGCCCTGCCGATCTGGATGGACTTCATGAAGGCCTACATCGACGACGCGCGGCGACCGGCAGAATCCGCCGGCCTTCCAGCCGCCGGGCAACATCGTCTTCGTCAGCGTCGACCGGGCCACCGGCCAGCCGCTGACGGCCGACACGCCGGGCGCCATCAGCGAGGCGTTCATCGCCGGCACCCAGCCGGGGGCATCAGGTAGGCGAGCGGCGGGACCTCGCCAGTGAAGAGTGCTCATGTCCTTCGGGCGGACGAACACCTCGGTCGCCCGGCTGAGCGCGAGCGCCGCGGTAGCGTTCCTGCGACATCTCGACGCGCACCGGGTCGCCCCACTCGGCGACGAGGTCCACCTTCACCAGCGGGCCCGGCCGGGTTGACGTGCGACGACCCGCGCGCTGGAACTGCGCGCTCGCCGCTGCCTTCCGTGCTCGATCTCCAGCTGGTGCGGCCGGATGAAGAGCGTCGCGAGCCGCGCCTCCCGGCCGGCCTGCGGCGGCGCGTCGAACTCGATCGTGCCGATGTAGGCCTTGCCCCGCTCGACCCGGCCCGTGGAACAGGTTCACGTCGCCGAGGAAGTCGTAGACGAACGGCGTGGCGGGGTGGGCGTAGACCTCGGCGGGCGTGCCCACCTGCTCGATCCGGCCCTGGTTCATCACGACCACGCGGTCGGCAGCCTCGAGCGCCTCCTCCTGGTCGTGCGTGACGAAGATGCTCGTGACGTGCAGCTCGTCGTGCAGGCGGCGGAGCCACCGCCGGAGCTCCTTGCGGACCTTGGCGTCGAGCGCGCCGAACGGCTCGTCGAGCAGCAGCACCCTCGGCTCGACGGCCAGCGCGCGGGCGAGCGCCACGCGCTGCCGCTGTCCGCCCGAGAGCTGCGACGGGAGCCGGTCGGCCATCGCCTCGAGCTGCACGAGCTCGAGCAGCCGGTGCACGCGCTGCGCGATCTCGGCGCTGCGACGGCCGCGTCTCGCGCGGCCGCACGCGCAGGCCGAACGCGATGTTCTCGAACACCGTCATGTGCCGGAACAGCGCGTAGTGCTGGAAGACGAAGCCCGACGCGGCGGTCCGCGGCGCGGCGGTCGGTGGTGTCTTGCGCCGTCGAACAGGACGTGTGCCCGCGTCGGGGATCTCGAGGCCGGCGATGACGCGCAGCAGCGTGGTCTTGCCCGCAGCCGGACGGCCCGAGCAGCGCCACGAGCTCGCCGGTCTCGACGCGGAGGCTCACGTCGCTGACGGCGATGAACGCGCCGAACCGCTTGGTGACGCCGACGACTTCGATGCTCACGCGTCTGCTCCCTCGAGCTTCCGGCTCTGGCTTCTGGCGTCGGTCTCGTCCGGCTCCAGGCCCAAGGCCGCCTCGGCGCTGAAGCCAGGAGCCCTGAGCCAGAAGCCCGTGGCGCCGCCCCCCGCTTTGCGGCGCCCGAGCATGCTCTTCGCCGCCAGCGTGACCAGCGCCATCAGCGCCAGCACCGACGCGACCGCGAACGCCGCGGCGAAGTTGTACTCGTTGTAGAGGATCTCCACGTGCAGCGGCGCGGTGTTCGTCTCGCCCGCGGATGTGGCCCGACACGATCGACACCGCGCCGAACTCGCCGATCGCCCGCGCGTTCAGCAGCACCACGCCGTAGAGCAGCGCCCAGCGGATGTTCGGCAGCGTGACGCGCCGGAACATCTGCCAGCCGCTCGCGCCGAGCGCCAGCGCGGCCTGCTCCTCCTCGGCGCCCTGCTCCTGCATCACCGGGATCAGCTCGCGCGCCACGAACGGCACGGTCACGAACATCGTCGCGAGCAGGATGCCGGGCACGGCGAAGATGATCCTGACGCCGTGCGCCGTCGAGCCAGGGCCCGAACAGGCCCTGCGCGCCGAACATCAGCACGAACACCAGGCCCGCGACGACCGGCGACACCGCGAACGGCAGGTCGATCAGCGTGATCAGCAGCCCGCGGCCGGGAAACTCGAACCGCGCGATGCGCCCAGGCGGCGGCCAGGCCGAACAGCGTGTTCAGCGGGCACCGCCACCAGCGCCGTCACGGCCGTCAGGCGCAGCGCCGCCAGGGCGGTCGGCTCGACGAGCGCGCGCCAGTACGCGCGCGCGCCGTCGGCGAACGCCTGCACGAAGACGGCGGCCAGCGGCACGAACAGGAAGCACAGCCAGGAACGCCGAGCGCCGGCCGTCAGCGCCCAGCGCACGGCGGCCGGCTCCGTGCGGCGGCCGGCGTCGGCCTGCGCTCACGCGACGGCCCCCCGCCGCCGGCTCCACGCCTGCAGGCAGGTTGATCGTCAGCAGGATCAGCGAACGACGCGCCGAGCATCACCGCGGCGATGCGCCGTCGCCCCGGCGTAGTCGAACTGCTCGAGCCGCGCCACGATCAGCAGCGTGATGACCTCGGTCCGCAGCGGCAGGTTGCCCGAGATGAAGACGACCGACCCGTACTCGCCGAGCGCGCGCGCGAACGCCAGCGTGAACCCGGTCAGCAGCGCGGGCGCGATCGACGGCAGCAGCACGCGCCGGAACGTCTGCCAGCGGCTCGCGCCCAGGCTGGCCGCCGCGTCCTCGACCTCGGGGTCCAGGTCCTCGAGCACCGGCTGGACCGCGCGCACGACGAACGGCAGGCCGATGAACGTCAGCGCGACGATCACGCCGAGCCGCGTGAATGCCACCTGGATGCCGAGCGGCGCGAGCTGGCGGCCGAGCCAGCCCGTTCGGCGAGTAGACGGCGGTCAGGGCGATGCCGGCGACCGACGTCGGCAGCGCGAACGGCAGGTCCACGCACGCGTCCACCAGGCGGCGCCCGGGGAAGCGGTAGCGCACCAGCACCCAGGCCACGAGCAGGCCGAACACCGCGTTGACCGGCGGCGGCCGCCAGCGCGGCGCCGACGCTCAGGCCGAACGCCGCCAGCGCGCGCTCGCTCGTCACCGCGCGCGACGAACGCCTCCCAGGTCAGGCCCGCGCCTTCAGCACGACCCCGCTCAGCGGGAGCAGCACGAGCAGGCAGAGGTACGAGACGGTGAAGCCGAGCGCCAGCCCGAAGCCGGGCAGGACGTGGCGGCGCGGGCGGCGCGACCACATCGGCAGTCTACTTCCCCCCGCTCGAAGATCTGGTCGAACATCCCGCCCTCGTCGAAGTGCGCGCTTCTGCGCCGCCGCCCACCCGCCGAAGTCGCGGTCGATCGTCAGCGTCGCGGACCTCGGGGAACTTCGCGCGGTGCCGCGCCAGCACCTCGGCATTCCGCGGCCGGAAGTGGTGGCGCGCCGCGATCTCCTGCGCCTCGGGCGTGTAGAGGAACTCGAGGTAGGCCTGCGCCACGCGCCGCGTCCCCCGGCGGTCCACCACCGCGTCCACCACGGCGACGGGCGGCTCGGCCAGGATCGTCAGCGAGGGCACGACGATGGACACCTGCCCCTGCCGATCTTCTCGACGGCGAGCAGCGCCTCGTTCTCCCAGGCGACCAGCACGTCGCCGATCCCCCGCTGCACGAAGGTGGTCGTCGCGGCCCGCGCGCCCGGAGTCGAGCACCGGCACGTTCCTGAACAGCCGGGCGACGAACTCCCGCGCCTTCGCGTCGGTCGCCGCCCGCGCTGCCTGCGGGCGAAGCCCCAGGCGGCCAGGTAGTTCCAGCGCGCGCCGCCCGACGTCTTCGGGTTCGGCGTGATGACCGAGATCCCCGGCCTGACCAGGTCGCCCCAGTCCTTGATGCCCTTCGGGTTTCCCTTCCGCACCAGGAAGACGATCACGGAGGTGTAGGGCGTGCTGTTGTGCGGGCAGCCGCGCCTGCCAGCCGCCGGCGATGCAGCCCCGCTGCCGGATGGCGTCGATGTCGTAGGCCAGCGCGAGCGTGACGACGTCGGCCTCGAGGCCGTCGATCACCGACCGCGCCTGCTTGCCCGACCCGCCGTGCGACTGGTTGATGGTCGACCGCCTGGCCGCCCTGGCCTCCCAGGCGCGGGTGAACGCCGCGTTGATCTCCTGGTAGAACTCCCGCGTCGGGTCGTAGGACACGTTGAGCAGCGTCACCGGCCGGCGCCTGGGGCCGCGCCAGGCGGCAGCCAGCGGCGGCCAGCGCGCAGACACGAGCGCGACGGCCATCGCCGCGATCGGCTGAGTCCGCTCGCTCGTGCCGGCTCCGCCGCGGCACGCCCGCCGGCGTCGCCGCACCGCCGCTCCGGCGAGGCGCCGGCTTCCGCCGGCCGCCGCGGGGCCCGCCGCGCCCGCGCCGCGCCCACCGCCCGGTTCACGCCGGCGAGGCTCGCCCCTTCGAGGATCGCGGGCGGTCTCGTCCCTCACGGTCTTCATGACCAGGCGGATGCCGCATCGCCGCTCGTCGGCGCACTCGTCGCACCGCTGGTAGGCGGTCTGGCTGACGCACGGCGTCAGCGCCAGCGGGCCGTCGAGCGACGCGCAGCACCTCGCCGAAATCGATCGTGGCCGGGTCCCGGGCCAGGTGGTAGCCGCCGCCGCTGGCCCGCGCCGGCTGCGCACGATCCCGCGGCGCTTCAGGTCCAGGAGGATCACTTGCAGGAACTTCTCGGGGATCGCCCTCGCGCGCCGGCGATCTCCGACGCGAGGATCGGGCCCCGGTCGTACTCGCGGGCCAGGAGCAGCAGCGCCTTCAGGCCGTACTTCGACTTGCGCGTCAGCACGGGGCGAATTGTCTAGTAAGTCGATGGACTATGTCAAGAGCAGCCTCGGCGGTACGGGGCTCAGCGTCGCCGGCAGCGTCGGGTCACGGTCGGTCGACGTCCGGCGCCCGTCAGCCGCGAGCCGCGAGCCGCGCCGCTAGTCGATGTCCGCGGCCGCGGCCTGCCCCAGCGTGCCGGCGGCCTTCTGCTTGAGGTAGGTCTTGATGAAGACGTCGATGTCGCCGTCGAGGACGCGGTTGACGTCGCCCGACCTCTTCCTTCGTCCGGTGGTCCTTCACCATCTGGTAGGGGTGCAGCACGTAGCTCCGGATCTGGCTGCCGAACGCGATCTCCCGCTTCTCGCCGCCCAGCTGGTCGAGCTTCGCCTGCTGCTCCTTCATCTTCAGGTCGTACAGCCGCGCCCGCAGCACCTTCATCGCCGAGTCGCGGTTCCGGCCCTGCGAGCGCTCGTTCTGGCACGTGACCACGATGCCGGTCGGCAGGTGCGTGATGCGGATGGCCGAGTCGGTGACGTTCAGGTGCTGCCCGCCGCACCCGCTCGACCGGTAGGTGTCGACCCGGAGGTCCTTCTCGTCGATCTCCACCTCCACGTCGTCCGGGCAGCTCGGGCCAGACGTAGACCGACGCGAACGAGGTGTGCCGGCGGGCGGCCTGGTCGAACGGCGAGATGCGGACGAGCCGGTGGACGCCGGCCTCGGCCGACATCAGGCCGTAGGCGTAGTCGCCCGCGATCGTGAACGTGGCGCTCTTGATGCCCGGCCTCGTCGCCCGGCTGGTAGTCCATCACGCTCGCGCTTGAAGCCCCGCCGCTCCGCCCAGCGCAGGTACATGCGCAGCAGCATCTCGGCCCAGTCCTGCGACTCGGTGCCGCCGGCGCCCGGATGGATGGTGACGATCGCGTTCTTCTGGTCGTGCTCGCCGCCGAGGATCTTCTTGGTCTCGGCCGCCTCGACGCTCGCGCGTCGAGCGCGTCGAGCCCCTCGGCCAGCTCGCGCTCGACGTCCTCGCCCGCCCGCGCCCACTCGACGAGCACCGACAGGTCGTCCTCGCGCTTCTTCAGCGCGTCCACCATCTGCGACTTCCTGCTCGAGGCGGCGGCGGCGCTGCAGCATCTTCTGGGCTTCGGCCTGGTCCTTCCAGAAATCGGGCTGCGCCACCTGGTCTTCGAGGCGGGTCAGTTCGTCGCGCGGGGCCGACCGGTCAAAGATAGCTCCGCAGCTCGGACGACCGCTTCTCGAGGTCCTGGTACCGCCGGACGAGTTCATCGAGCACGAGCGCCATACACACTCCTCTTGGAAACCGCGGCCGTCTCGACTACCAGCAGCGCCGCCAGCGCGGCCCCGGCGCACGCGTAGGCGAACACGTCGCCGGTGCGCGCGTAGATCGTCCGCCCGGTCAGGAACCGACCTCGCCGACGACCGTCGTCTCCTCGAACAGCCGCGTCTTCGAGAGCACGCGCCCGTACGGGTCGACGATGCCGCTGATGCCGGTGTTGGCGGCCCGCGCCAGGTAGCGGCCCTGCTCGATGGCGCGCATCGACGCCAGCTCGAAGTGCTGCCACGGCGCCGACGACCGCCCGAACCAGGCGTCGTTGGTGATCGTCGTCAGCAGCTGGCTGCCCGCGAGCGTCGCCCGCCGGCCGAGGTCCGGGTAGACCACCTCGTAGCAGATCGCGGTGCTCACCGGGTGCCCGGCCACCGGCAGCATCACCACGCGGTCGCCCGCGGAGAAGTCCGACACGGCCTCCACCAGCGGCGCGGCGAAGAACAGCAGCCGCTTCAGCGGCACGTACTCGCCGAACGGCACGAGGTGCATCTTCCGGTAGATCGCCGGCCACGGTCCCCGCCGGGTCGACCAGGAACGCCGCGTTGAAGTAGCGCGGCGGCGTGCGTCCGCTCGATCTGGTCGCTGCCGAACAGCAACGACGTGCGTGTCTCGAACGCCAGCCGCCGGACCGCGTCGCCGACCACCGGCTCCTCCTGGAAGAAGAACGGCAGCGCGGACTCCGGCCAGAGGATGAACCGGGCGCCCCCCGCGGCCGCTTGCCGCGTGAGGTCCAGGTAGCGCTGCAGGATCGTCGACCGCCCGTCGCGGGTCCCACTTCTGGTCCTGCGACGACGTTGCCCTGGACGAGGCCGACCCGGAAGGGCACGCCCTCGCGCGTGAGGCGGTTGTCCGACAACCGGACCGCTGCCCAGCGAGGCGGTCGCCGCGACGGCCACGGCCGCCGCGCCGGCGGCCCACCATCGCAGGCTGGTGCGGTCGAAGACGAGCAGCACGACCGCGACGCTGCTCAACACGAGCAGCGCGGACAAGCCGTACACGCCCGTGACGCTGGCCAGCTGCGCGATCGGGAGCACGGTGGCCTGGCTGTAGCCGAGGAGCACCCAGGGAAAACCGGTGAAGAGATAGCCGCGCCCCAGTTCGGTCGTCACCCAGACGGCCGGGGCCAGCAGCAGCGCGCGCCGGCCGAGCCGCGAGACCAGCAGGTGCGTGATCAGCGCGAACAGGGCGGGGTACAGCGCCAGGTAGGCCGCCAGCAGCAGCATCAGCGACCAGGCGACGACCGACGGGAGGTCGCCGTAATTCCGCATCACCCAGCCGGTCCAGTAGATCGTGCCGACGAAATAGGTGAGCCCGGTGGCCAGGCCGATTGCGAAGGCGTGGAGGGATCCCGAGCGGACGGCCGGCGCCGGCCGCGTGGCGAGCGCGGCAAGCAATGGCGCCAGGGCCACCCAGCCCACGGCGGGGTAGCCGAACCGCGGAAAACTGAGCGCCAGCAGAAGCCCAGACAGGATGGCTAGGGGGTAATGAGCGATGGCTTGAGCTGCTCCTCTTTCTCGAGGCGGCGCTTCACCGCGTCGGCTTCCTTGGTCGTCTTGAACTTGCCAACCCGGACGCTGAACAGGCCCGGGGCCTTGCCGGAAGGCAGTTGAACCACGTAGGTGCTGTAGCCCTTCCCGGCCAGGCGGGCCGACAATGCGTCCGCCTGTTTCCTGTCCTTGTACGCCGCAACCCTCAGCGCGTAGCCTTTGCCGGCCGGTTCACCGGCCGGCCGGCGCCACCGGCGCCGGCGACGCGGCAGGCTTCGCCGCCGCGGCACCACCGCCGGTCTTCTGCGGTTGCGCGGCCTTCGGCTCCGGAACGGCGGGCGAGGCGGCCGGCTTTGCCGGCTCAGCCGGCGGGCCCTGCGACTGGAGACGCGAAGAGTAAGACAGATCCTCCTCGGCAGGCGCGGGCGGCGGCGTGGACGGCGGCTGCGCGGGGGCGGCCTGCGCGCCCGCGGGCTGGCTCGTGGCGACCCCGGCAGTCGGGTCGGCCCCGCCGATGGAGCCGGGCGCCAGCCCGTCGGCTGCCACGGCCGGCTCCCTCTGCGCACGCACGCCGCGGCCGACGAGGACGCCGCACAGGAACGTCACCACCAGCAGGACGGCGGCGCCCATGAACAGGGCGGCCAGCTGCTTCCCGCTCAACTGGATTTCGCGAAACCCCTCGTCGGCCATGCGGCGCTATTGACCTCGCTCGTGCGTCCCGGGCCCACCGACTGACTTGTCCAGGTTGCGGCCCAGCAGGTTCAGCAGATCGATGGGGAGCGGGAAGATGATGGTCGAGTTCTTTTCCGACGCGATCTCGGTGAGCGTCTGGAGGTAGCGAAGCGTGATGGTGACAGGCTCGACGGCGATGACCGTGGCGGCCTGCGCCAGCTTCTCGGAGGCCTCCAACTCGCCGGCTGCGTGGATGATCTTAGCACGTTTCTCCCGCTCGGCTTCCGCCTGGCGGGCCATCGCCCGCTGCATGTCCGCGGGCAGATCGACGTGCTTCACCTCGACCGCCGACACCTTGATTCCCCACGGGTCGGTGTGCTGATCGAGGATCTGCTGCAGCTGCTGATTGAGGCGCTCCCGCTGGGACAGCAGGTCGTCGAGCTCGCACTGCCCGAGCACGCTCCGGAGCGTCGTCTGGGCGAGCTGCGAGGTCGCGTAGTGGTAGTTCTCCACCTCGACGATCGCCCGGCGGGGGTCCATGACGCGGAAATACACCACCGCGTTGACCTTCACCGATACGTTGTCCCGCGTGATCACGTCCTGCGGCGGCACGTCCATGACGATCGTCCGCAGGCTGACCCGCACGATCCGGTCGATCGGCGCGAAGACGAGGATGACGCCGGGCCCCTTCGGCTGCGGGAGCAGTTTCCCCAGCCGGAAGATCACGCCGCGCTCGTACTCGGCGAGGATCTTGATCGAGCTCAGAAGGTAGAACACGACGACCAACAACAGGAGCAGCGGCGCCTGCACGGGAAACATACGCACCCCCTCAGGAATGAACAGGATCAGCCAAGCTCCAAGAGCCAAGAGTCGAGAGTCGAGAGTCGAGAGTCCAGGATCCCCTGGAGAACGTCACCGTCCCGGGGGAGGCGTTCGCGACACCTGCACCGTCAGTCCCTCCACGCCCGTCACGAACACGTCCTCGCCCTCGCCGATGGAATCGTCCGACCTGGCGGTCCAGATCTCGCCGTGCGTCGCCACCCGCCCGGGCCGCCCCGGCGCGATCGCGGTCAGCGTTCGCCCCGGCTCACCCACCATCCCCGCCTCGCCCGTCGTGGGCCGGGTACGCTGCGCCGCGATCCCGAGCCGCACGAGCAGGATCAGGATGCCGGCCAGGCCGAGCACCACGGGCAGGATCACGGACAGGCTGACCTGGAGCTCCGGCGCCTTCGAGTCCATCAGCATCATCGAACCGAAGAACAGGCTGATGATGCCGCCAACGCTGAGCACGCCGTGGCTGACCACTTTCACCTCGAGGATCAGCAGGCCGATGCCGAAGAGGATCAGCAGAATCCCCGCGTAGTTGATCGGCAGCACCTGGAACGTGAAGAACGCGAGCAGCAGGCACAGCCCGCCGGCGACGCCCGGCAGCACGGCGCCCGGATTCCACAGCTCGATCGTCAGCCCCAGCATGCCGAGACTCAGGAGCAGGTAGGCGATGTTCGGGTGGGCCAGGGCACTCAGGAGCCGCTGCCGCCAGTTCATGTCGATCGGGACGACCCTCGCGCCCGCGGTGTGGAGGACCACCGTCCGCCCGTCGAAGCGCTTGATTGTCCGGCCATCGAGCTTGGCCACCAGGTCCTTCACGTCCCGCACGACGAAGTCCACCAGCGGGGGCGAGGCATTGATGGCTTCGGTCTCGGTGAACGAGCGGCTCTCGCGCACCGCCTCGTCGGCGAGTTGCGCGTTCCGGCCGCGCCCCGTTGCCCACGTCCTCGCGGCGGCGGCCACGTCCGACGCCATCTTCTTCGCCATCGTCTCGTCGAGCTTTTCGCCCCCGCCCTGGACGGGGTGAGCGGCGCCGATGTGCGTCCCCGGCGCCATCGCGGCAACGTCGGCCGCGATGGTGATCAGGAAGCCGGCGGACGCCGCCCGGCTGCCGGACGGCCCGACGAACACCGCCACCGGCGTTTTCGCCGACAGCATGCGCGACACGATCGCGTGCGTGGAATCGAGGAGCCCGCCAGGGGTCCGCAGGGTGAACACGATCAGCACGGCACCGTCACGGTCGGCGCGATCGATCGAATCGATGATGAACTCCGCCGAGACGGGGTGAATGAGAGCATCGACCGTGGCGGAGTAGATGAGGGGGGGCGCAGCCTGGGTGGCAGACCGGCCGGACGCGACCGCCAGCAAGACGAAGAGGAGGACGAGGGTGCGCCTCATGGGTCACCTGCCGTGGAGATTATACGGTGGCGGCGCACGCGTGAGGAACAAATCCTCCCTTCTTCACTTGGCATCCTGCATTTTGCAGGTTCTGCATGCTGCATCTTGCATTGAGCATCGAGTCCTTTCTACTTCTTGCCCTCCAACCTGGCCGCCAGGTCCCTGGCGTCGGGATCGGCGGGGTCGAGCCGGACGGCCGCCTGCAGTTCCTCGCGCGCGCGGGCCTCGTCCTTGGTCTGCAGGTAGGCCTGCCCGAGCAGGGCGTGGCCGGCTGCCGTCTCCTTGCTCCACAACGAGATCTTGAGCGCCTGGACGGCGTCGGCGGCCCGCGCCGTCCGGAGGTAGATGCGGCCGAGCAGCAGTTGCACGCCCGGCTGGTAAGGCGACAGGTAGAGCGACCGCTTGAGCTCGTCGATGGCTGCCTGGTCCTGCTGCTGCTCGTACATCCGGCGTCCGCGCTCGGCGTGGAACGCCGCGAGGTCTCGCTGCTCGTTCGGCTCGGCGGGCGCGAGCGTCGTGTCCAGTTGCGCGAGTCGCGGGGCGTCGAGTTCCTCGCGAATCCGCTCGAGCCCCTTCGGCACCGGCTCGGTGGCCGCGTTCGGCCGCCGCTCCCAGTCCACGTAGGTCGAGGACAGCTGCCGCGCCAGGTCCCGCTCCCGCAGCGCTTCGACGGTCGCACCGGTCGCCGTCAACGCGGCTGCGAGCACGAAGTGGGCGTCCCCGTCGGCCGGGTTGCGCCGCACGGCTTCCTTGAGCCAGTAGAGAGCCGCCTGCGGGTTCCGCTCGAGCCAATAGGCATAGCCGACGTTGAAGGCATAGTCGGGGTCCTCCGGGTCGGCCTCGGCGGCTTTCGTGAAGTAATACGTCGCGCGCCCCGTCTCCTGCGTCGCGCCCCGCCTGGCCTGCACGACGCCGATGTCGTTGAACAGCGCCGCGGTGGGCGTCTGGTCGAGCAGCGTCTTCAACGCGGCAAACGCGTCGTCGTACTGCCGAAGGTGGATGCGGGACAGCGCGGCCAGGAAACGCGACTGGCGGAACCCGCCCGAATCGGACGGAACCGCGAGGGCCGCGGCCAGGGCCCGCGCATGATCGCCCTCGGTCGTGTACACCTGCCAGAGCGCCAGCCGCGCCGGCGTGAACGACGGCTGCAGCTTCAGCGCGGCGTTCAGGAACCGGCCCTGCGCCGCGGTGGTCTCGGCGACCAGGCCCTTCACGTAGTTCTCGAAGGCGGCCAGGGTCCCGTGGTCGGTGTCGAGACGATCGGGCACCGGCAGGGCGGGCGGCAGCAGTTGCCGCGCGACGCGTTCGAAGACGCCGAAGAAATCGGCCAGCGGCGCCGAGGCTTCCGCAGCCGGACGCATTCTCCCGGTGTCGAGCCGGATGGCCCGCGCCTTGGCCGCCAGTTGGCCGTCCGTCACGGTGAACGACCCCAACACGACCTGCGCGGCGCCGATGCTCTGCGCCAGGCGGATGAGCGTGGCCTCGGTGAGCGGGGTGGCAGACGGGAGCTGCAGGCGTTCGAAGGCCTTCCGGCGCTGCTCCCGGCTGAACGTCTCCACGCCGCACGCCTGGAGGTTGTCGGCGAGCAGGATGGCGGCCGCTTCCGAGACCCAGTAGAACTTCCCTTCCCGCTGGACGTTCTCGAAGGGGACGACGAGAACGCGCTCGCGCGGTGGTGCGGGCTGCGCCGAGGCGACGGCCTGGGCGGCGCCGAGGGTGGCGCAACAGAGGGCGAACGCGGCGACCGAGGTGCGTGACGTCATGCTGGAGGCGTCGGGTTCGACGGGCCCTGGTCCATCGGCTGGCCGATGGTCACGGCGATTATGCAGCTGGCATCCCCGGCTGCGCGGCAGGGGCCGAGCCGCGTGTCGGCAGGGACCCCGTAGAGTTCCAGGAAGCGCGCGACGGCCGCGGCATAGAAGTCGCACAGCGGCTTCGGAGACGAGTCGCGAATCGTGCAGAAGAGCGACGCCCGCACATCCACCGTCGCCCGGCCCTTGCGACGCCGAACGATGACCCGGGTGCCCACGTAGGTGTGCCGGAGGGTCGCGCGGGCCAGGCCCAGCACCGTGCGTGAGCGGAGGAACAGCGGCATCGACCGGAGGAGGGCGCGGCGGGGCGCCCACTGCGAGGCGACCGTCCATTCGGCCGCATACTGTCCGGCGCGGCGGCAGATCTCGTGGTAAACCGGGCCTTCCTGCCGGAGGAAGCTGAGCACCGCGTTGAGCGGCGCGAGACCGATGGTGCCGTGTCGCAGCCCGTCAGGGTGCAGCCAGTTCTCGTAGAATTCGAGCCGCATGGGCAGCACGTCCGCGATGCCCTGGTGGAGGCTGGCGACGAGGATCCGGCCAATTCCCGCTTCGGTCATTTTCTGTTAAGGTAAGAACGCCAGTGGACGCGGCAATCCTTGCGGGAGGCCGGGCCCGCCGATTCGGCGGCGCCGACAAGAGCACGTTGCGGATCGGTCACGCCACGATTCTCGAACGTCAGCTCGACGCACTCCGCGGTGTGGCCGACCGGGTCTTCGTCGTCGCGGGCGCCCCGGCTCCTTTCCACGAATACGGGCTGCCGGTCGTTCCCGACCGCCTGCCGGAAGCGGGAGCCCTGGGGGGAATCTACACCGCGCTGGTGGAGGCCGCGAGCCCGCATGTCCTGGTGATTGCCTGCGACCTGCCGTTCCTGACCGCACCGCTGCTGGCGCGGCTCGCCGGCCTGGCCGACGACGATCATGACGCGGTGGTTCCGAAGACGCCGGACGGTCGCCAGCCGCTCTGCGCGGTGTACGCGCGGCATCTTGCAGACCGGGTTCGTCGGCGGGTCGAATCGGGTCACCTGAAGATCCAGGAACTGCTCGAGGCGATTCGCCTCCGCGAAGTGGGTCCGGACGATCTGGCGGATTTCGACCCGGACGGCCGCCTGTTCCACAACGTCAACACGCCGGGCGATCTGGAGCTCGCCCTTCGGTTCGCCACGCGCGCGGACCCGAACGCCGGCCGCTGACCGTTTCGATTATTGCACGCGCCGCGCCGGCGAACCAGCCACGACAGCCAAGCCATGATACTTCCAGTCCACCACTTCGTTCGCGAACGGATCACCGCAACCCTCGGCCGGCAGTACGGCCTGACCGCCGCCGACTGCCCGGCGATCGTCATCGACTACCCGCCCACGCGGGAACTCGGCGACCTGGCGCTGCCGCTGGCCTTCGAACTCGCCCGCAGGCTCCGAAAGTCGCCGAAGCTCATCGCCGAGGAGATCGCGGCCGACCTCGGCGCCATCCCGGGCATCGCTCGCGTCGAAGCGGTGAAGGGCTACCTGAACCTGTTCCTCGACCGCCGGTCGTTCCTCCTCGAACGGCTGGCGGGCGGGAAGCCGGTGGCCGCGGACGCCCCCGCCGGTGCCGTGAAGACAATCGTCGAACACACGGCGATCAATCCCAACAAGGCGGCGCACATCGGCCATCTCAGGAACTCGGCCCTGGGCGACACGCTCGTCCGGGCGCTGCGTTTCCGCGGCGCCCCGGTCGAGGTGCAGAACTACATCGATGACACCGGGGTGCAGGTCGCAGACGTCGTCGTCGGCTTCCGCCAACTCGAGAAGCTGGACCTCGCCGCGGTGCAGGCGATTGCCGATGCGACGCGCTTCGATTTCTACTGCTGGGACCTCTACGCGCGGGTCGCCGACTGGTACGAGGCGGACAAGTCCCGGCTCCAGTTCCGCCTCGACACGCTCCACGACATCGAGCGCGGGGGCAACGAGTCGGCCGCGATCGGGGCGTTCGTCGCGGACCGCATCGTCCGCTGCCACCTGGTGACGATGGCGCGGATGAACGTCGGGTACGACCTGCTCGCGTGGGAGGGCGACATCCTCCGGCTGCACTTCTGGGCCCGGGCGTTCGAGATCCTCAAGGAGAAGGGCGCGGTCTTCCTGCAGACGCAAGGCCGGCTGGCCGGCTGCTGGGTCATGACGATCGACGACGAATCGACCGCGCCGGCGGGCGACGCCGAGCCCTCGCCGGCCGAGGAGGACGACACCCGCGAGAAGGTGATCGTGCGCTCCAACGGGACGGTCACCTACGTCGGCAAGGACATGGCGTACCAGCTGTGGAAGTTCGGCCTCCTCGGGAAGGACTTCAACTACCGGGTGTTCAGCCACACGGCGGGCGGCGCGGCGATCTGGGCGACCTGCGCGGACGAGGGGACGCCGGCGCACCCGGCTTTCGGCGGCGCGGGCGCGGTGTTCAACGTCATCGACGTCCGGCAGTCGTACCTGCAGAAACTGCTGAAGCAGGCCCTCGCGGCCATCGGCCACACGACGGAGGCGGAACGCTCCGTCCACTTCTCCTACGAGATGGTCGCCCTCACGCACAACACGGCGCGGCAGCTGGGCTACACGCTGTCTCCCGAGGACGCGGCGCGTCCGTTCGTGGAGGTCTCGGGCCGGAAGGGGCTCGGGGTGAAGGCGGACGACCTGCTCGACATCCTCGAGAAGAAGGCCGGCGAAGAGGTGGTGAAGCGGAACCCCGAGTTGCCCCCCGAGGACGTTCGCCGGACCTCGGAAGCCATCGCCGTCGCCGCCGTCCGCTACTTCATGGTGCGGTTCTCGCGGGGGAAAGTGATTGCGTTCGACATCGACGAAGCCCTGAATTTCGAGGGTGAAAGCGGCCCGTATTTACAGTATGCTGTCGTCCGCGCGAACAATATCTTCCAGAAGCTGCGCGATCGGGAAGGCATCGGCGAAGCGGAGTTCCTGAGCCCGCTCGGCGGCACGCCGACCGACGAGTTGGCCGGGACCGCGGGCAGTCACGATCTTTGGGCGCTGGTGCTCGAGGCGTCGCGACTCGACGAAGTAGCGGAACAGGCCGTTCGGACGCTGGAGTTCTCGGTCCTCGCGAAGTACGCGTTCGGCCTGGCGCAGAGGTTCAACTCGTTCTATCACGGGTATCCGATCCTGAACGAAGAGCGCGGGGACGCCCGGCGCTGGCGGGCGGCCGCTGTCAGCTACTTCCGGCACCAGTTGACGCGCGCCCTCGACCTGATGGGCATCGTCGTCCCGACCCGGATGTAGCCTTCGGGGGCCGGCCCTCCCGGCCCGCCGCGCGCGCCCGGTCACGTCGCTGAAACTCGAGGTCCCATTATGTCTCCGATCATCGGCATCGCGCCGTGCCGCAGCCTCCCAGACTACGTGGAGTCGATCCGCCGGGCCGGCGGTGAACCCCGCGTGCTCGATCCGCTGAAGGATCGGCCCGAGCAGATCGCCCGGGAGGTGGAAGGCGTCCTGATGACCGGGGGCGTCGACATCGATCCCGCCAGGTACGGCGAGGAACGGCACGAAACGGTGACCGCCATCGAACCGGAGCGCGACGCGTTCGAGTTCGCGCTGCTGCTGGCGGCCCGCGAGGCGCGCCTGCCCCTGTTCGGGATCTGCCGGGGCCTGCAGGTGATGAACGTGGCACTCGGCGGCAGCCTGGTCCAGGACATCGACGCCCAGATGGCCGGCATCCTGCCGCACACCATCCCGACTCCCCCCTTCGCGATCGCGCACGAGGTCTGGGTCTCGAAGGGCAGCCGGCTCTGGACGCTGATGCAGGAGAAGCTGGTGGATGCCGACACCGTGTCGGTGAACAGCCGCCACCACCAGGCCATCAAGGCCCTCGCCCCCGGTTTCGAGGTCACCGCGACCGCCCCGGACGGCGTCGTCGAGGCGATAGAATGTCCGAACGCCACGTTCTGCCTGGGCGTCCAGTGGCACCCGGAGAACTTCTGGCGGACGGGTGAATTCCGCCCGCTGTTCGAAGGCTTCATCGAGGCCTGCCGCAAGTAGCGGGGTGCCCGGTGGCCCTCCCCCCCTTTGTTCCGGCGCTAGGCCGAGGCGGAAAGCAGTCTTGCGGCGGCAGTGTGCCGTCTTCCGGGTCGCGTAGCAGATGACAGCCCCCGTTTCGTCCGCCGCCGGCATGGCCGCACCGGAACCCGAAGGCGGGGCCGCCGCGGACCGCGCACTGCGCGAAGCGGGCGACCGCTATCGGCAACTCGTCCAGTATTCGCCGGACGCCATCCTCGTGCACGCCGGCGGACGCTACGTGTTCGCCAACCCCGCCGCCGTACGCCTCTTCGGGGTCTCCTCCGCCGACGAACTGGTGGGCCGCCAGGTTCTCGACTCCGTGCACCCTGATTTCCGCGACCGCGTGAAGCACCGGATGGACCAGGCCGCCGCGGGCGGCGTGACGCCGGTTGCCGAACTGGCGATTCTGCGCCCGGACGGGTCGGCCGTGGACGTTGAAGTGACCGGGGGGCCGGTCGAGTTCGAGGGCCAGCCGGCGGTCCAGAATCCTCATCCGCGACATCACCGAACGCAAGCGCGCCGAGGCCGCACTCGGTACCGCCCGGAAGAAAGCCGAGGACGCCCAGCGCACGCTCGAGGCGCTGATGGAGCACGTCCCCGTGGGGATCACCATCGCCGACGCGACCGGGCGCAACGTCAGAATGGTGAGCCGCTACGGCCGTGAGCTGCTCGGTGGGCCGCACGACGGTCTTTCCGTCGAGGCCGTCGTCCGGCAGAGGCCCGTGCTGCACCCCGACGGGGTGACGCCGATGGCGGAACAAGACCTCCCGCTGATGAGGGCCATCGAAAAGGGCGAGGTGGTGAACGACTTCGAGCTGGTGCAGATCAACGGCGAAGGGCGGCCAATCTCCCTGCTCTGTCACGCGGCGCCAATCCGGGACGCCGAGGGGCGAATCACGGGCGGCGTGGCGACGTGGCACGACATCAGCGCGCGCAAGGAAGCACAGGAGGCCCTCAGGAACTCCGAGCGCCTCTACCGGGCCATCGGAGAATCGATCGATTACGGCGTGTGGGTCTGCGCCCCGGACGGGCGCAACATCTACGCCAGCGAGTCGTTCCTGCGGCTGGTCGGGATGACCCAGGAGCAGTGTTCGAACTTCGGCTGGGGAGAGGTGCTGCACCCCGATGACGCCGAGCGGACGATCGACGCGTGGAAGGCGTGCGTCTCCTCGGAGGGCGTCTGGGACATCGAGCACCGCTTTCGCGGCGTGGACGGGGCCTGGCATCCCATCCTCGCGCGCGGCGTGCCCGTCCGCAACGAGCGCGGGGAAATCACGTGCTGGGCCGGGATCAACCTGGATATCGGGCGCCTCAAGGAGGCGGAAGCGGCACTGCGCGAGAGCGACCGGCGAAAGACCGAGTTCCTCGCCACTCTTTCTCATGAACTCCGGAACCCGCTGGCGCCCATCCGGTTCGCCCTCGGACTGCTCCACCGCAGCGACGACGACGACTCCGCGCCCGAACGGGTCATCGAACGCCAGGTCCTCCACCTCGTTCGCCTGGTCGACGACCTGCTCGACGTCACCCGGATTGCCAGCAACAAGGTCGAACTGCGGACCGAGCAGGTCGTGCTGGCGCCCGTGGTCCGCCAGGCCGTTGAAGCGGCGACGCCCGCGATCCGCGCCGCCGGGCTCACGCTCGACGTGGAACTCCCGCCCGAACCGGTCTGGTTGGACGCCGACAGGGAGCGCCTGGCGCAGGTGTTCGCGAACCTCCTGAACAACGCCGCCCGCTACACCCCGTCGGGCGGCCGCATCTCGGTGACCGCGCGGCTCGAGGACGGGCAGGTGGCGGTCTCAGTGGCCGACACCGGCATCGGCCTCGCTCCCGGCGACCTCGACCGGGTCTTCGGAATGTTCACGCAGGTGGCCCCGCCCGGGCGGGGCGGACTGGGGATCGGCCTGGCGATCGTCAAGGGACTCGTCGAGTTGCACGGAGGCACCGTGGAGGCGCGCAGCCAGGGCCCCGGCCTCGGGAGCGAGTTCGTCGTGCGGCTGGCGGCCTGCGAGGCGGCGGCGCCGCAGGAACCGGAACCGCCGCCGACCGAGACGAACGCACGCCTGCAGGATCCTGGTCGTCGACGACAATGCCGACTCCGCCGACATGTTGAAGGCTCTGCTCGAAACGCGGGGGCATCGCGTGCACGCCGCCTACCACGGCGGCACCGCCCTCGATGCCCTCGCGGCGTCCGATTTCGACGTCGGACTCTTCGACCTCGGCTTGCCCGGCATCACCGGTTACGACCTTGCGCGCCACGTCCGGGAGGATCCTCGGCGGAAGCACATGCTGCTCGTCGCCGTCACCGGCTGGGGGCAGGACGAAGACAGACAGCGCGCCCACGCGCACGGGTTCGACGCCCACCTCACGAAGCCGGCGGAACCCGACGACCTCTGGCGGTTGCTGGCCGGGGCGCGGACCGTGAAGGACTGAAGCTACTTCCCCGGGACCTCGGCAATCCGCTTCACGTACGCGTCGAACTGGCCGAGGTAGTACAGCCGGACGAGGTCCTTCTCCAGCGCGTCGAACGCGGCCTTCTGCGCGGGGGTGGCCGCGCGAGCGTCCTTCAGGCGCAGCCGGATCTCGCGGAACGCCCGCTCCTTGATCCAGTAGCCGTTGGCCTCGCGCTCGGCGACCGAGGCCGCCTGGGCCAGCTTGTCCATCTCGGGGGTGGTCAGCCCGCGTTTCCAGGCCGCGCGATAGACCGACAGCGCCTCGAGCCACGACTGGTTCGCCATCTTCGTGTAGGCCTCGTGCAGCCCCTTCCACCCGGCCGACCGGCTGTCGATCAGCGGCGCGACGTCCGGCGCTGATCCGCCCGGGGTCTTGTAGTCGAGGAGCGACACCCGGAAGTCGAAGGTCCGGTCGCCGTCGTAATCGAACTCCACCGTGTCGAGGAAGCCGTTGCGGTCCGTGTCCGTGTAACGCACTACCTCTTCCACCTTGGTCGCCAGCGGCCTGGGCGACGGCGTCTTGTAGCCGCCGTGGAACTCGGCGTTCTTGTCGACGGTCCAAGCGCCCCACTCGGCGCCCGCCAGGTGCAGCTTGCGGTCGAACACGCCGACGTACAACCTGCCGCCGCCGGAGTTGTCCCGGTCGAACTCTCCGCGGTCGCCGAGCGAGTCCGCCTGCGGGTGCCCGCCGAGGCCCGGCTTCTCGCCGCCCTCCGCCATGTAGAGCCGGGCGTAATTGCCCGACGCGCCGTCGCGCCATTTCTTGACCGACCAGATGTCGATGTCCTCGGGACCGCCGAACCCGTGCATCGGGTAGTACATCTCGACCCGTTCCCACCGGTGGTCGTCGTCGTCCTCGTCGAACACGAAATACATCGACGTCCAGCCAGCCGTGAAGAACGAGTCGTAGCTCTTGTCGTGCGGCATGTACTTCAGTTCGTCGATCTGCCGCCAATTCCCCCACTGGAAGCATTTGTCGAACTTCGGGTTGCCGCGCAGCGCGGGGTACTTGGTCACCATCGACTGGTAGGGCACGCCCGGGCCGCCCGCACCGCGCAGCGACATGTCGTAGTCAATCTCGTTCCCCTTGCCCGAATCGTTGTCGAGGTCGAAGGTGGCGAAGGCTTCGTTCAACACCCCGGACAGCGGCGCCTGCCCCTTGACGACCGGCTGCATCGGGTCCAGCCAGCGCATCCCCATCTCGGTCAGGCCGTCGCCGTCGGTGTCGAAGAACGCGAACGGGTTCTCCCAGTTCAGGCGCGGATCGGGGAGCGCCTGCGGCGGCCGGTGAATCTTCAGGAACAGGCCGTCGCCGTGGTAATCCGGCAGCCAGTCATGGGTATTGGTGTAGTCCCAGTTGGAGTTGCCGAAGTTGAACGTCTGCCAGTCCTGCCAGCCCAGCACTCCGTCCTTCTCGACGTCGAGGAACAGCATCCAGTGCGACTCGCTGGTGCTCCACTTGCCCTCGCTCCAGGAAGGCGGCTGCGTTGTCCATGCCTGCACGTCCGGCCGGCCGTCGCCGTCATTGTCCGCCCACTTGATGTTCTGGTCCGTCGGGCCGTCGTACATCCCGTCGCCGTTCATGTCCACCTGGAGGACGTCGGCCACCTGGTCGCCCCTCGTGTCGGTCGGCGAGAGGTCGCCGTTCTCGTCCAGCCACCGCACGCGCTTCCCGTTCCACCACCGCTCGAGGATGTCCGGTTTGCCGTCCCCGTCGATGTCGATGCGAAGGATCTCGGCGGACGGAGTGGCGGAGGCAAGGACGGTGCGGCGAAGGTCGCGCGGGGCCGTCGCCTGCCCGCCGACCGTCGCGCCGAAACACAGGACGAGCAAGAAGACGCGGGTCGTCATGAGGCACTCCGTCTGGTAGCCGAGTTCCACGGCAGGCTCATCATACGGCAGCTCGAGTGGAACGCTACCGGGCAAAGACGCCGACCGACTCGACGTGGGCGGTGTTCGGGAAGAGATCGAACGCTTCGAGGTGCTCCAGCCGATACCCCGCATCCAGCAGTTTCCGGGCGTCCCGCGCGAAGGTCGCCACGTCGCACGATACGTAGACGAGACGCCGCGCCTTCTGGGCGACCACGGCTGCCGTCGCGTCCTTCGACATCCCGGTTCGCGGCGGGTCGAGCACGACGGTGGCCTCCGCCGGCACGGGTCGCATTCGCAGGTAGCCCTCCACCGCCATTTCCACGGCGGCCAGCGAAGGGCCGAACGGCGCGGCGTTCACCCTCAGGTCGGCGGCGCCGGCGCGGTCGCCTTCCACGGCGACGAGCGATGACCACCCGCACGCGGCGAGCGACGCGGAGAACAACCCGACGCCGGCGTAGAGGTCAATCACGGGACCTTCCGCAACGAGCGACACCACCCGCGCAGCCAGCGCGGCGAGGAGGTAGCGGTTCGACTGGAAGAACGCCTGGGCGTGGTGTTGAAGCCGGACCTGTCGGACACTTCCGCTCACCGGCAGTTCGAGCACGTCGACCACCGTCGGAGTGCCCGACGTCACCGTCCGCCGGGTTGGCGGCTGCCCTCTCCGGCCTCCGCGGCCGAACGACGCGCTCGCACCGACCACGGTGGGCAGGGTGACGAGTTCGGCGAGGCCAGCCGGAACGTGAGGGCGATCGAGTTCGAGGTGGAGGGCGCGTTCCGAGGCCGGGACGTTCTCGCTCAACTCGATCTCGGTGACGCCGTCCAGGCGCCCGGACCGCAGGAGGCCGCCCAACTCCGCGAGCAGTTCGCACGTCTGGGGCAGCAGCTGACGCGTGATGGCAGGGTCGCACATCCCGTGCGTGCCCTCCCTGAAGTAGCCGAGCATCCGGCCGCGAACGTGAAACCGCGCCCGCATCCTGTAGCCGTCTTCGGGAGAGCCCGTGACGGGTACGGGATGCTCCAACTGCACCTTCCCGATCCGCGCGAGGGTGTCGGCGATCACCTCGCCCTTCAGCAGGCGCTGGCGCGGGTAGGCGACGTGTGCGTAGACGTTGCCGCCGCATGCCCAGTCGCGGATCCCCGACCGCCGGTCCGGCGAGGCGTCGATGACGTCGATCGCCGTGGCGTACGCCACCCCCTGCCCCGTCCGCTCCACCACCGCGCGAACGCGCTCGCCGGGGATCGCCGCGTGCACGAGCACGACGAGGCCTTCGTGCCTCGCCACCATGCGTCCGCCGGCAGCAGGCTTCTCGATTGAGAGCTCGATGATGGTTCCTGCGCTGATCATGGCTCGCGTGTCGGGCTTCAGGCTCCAGGCTTTTGGCTTTGGGCCGTGTCACGCCGCGCCCCGGCCGCCGCCCCCTGCTTCTCAGGCCTCGTAGCAAATGTCCGGCAGCTTCCAATGATCCCGCAGCAGCTTGTCGCCGGCCGCGGCGACGGCGCGGGCGTAGTCGGCGGCGGCCATGCGCGCCTTGAAGCCGCTCAACTCCTGCATCGCCTCGCGCTCGATGGCGTCCAGCCGGTCCACCGGACAGGCGCTCCGCGCCCCGGCCATCAGGCGCGCATCAATCGACGAGAGCCGCCCAATGAACGTCTCCCGCGCCTCGCCTCGCAAGCTCCGGCTTGCCTCCCGCTCGGGCCCGAGTTCGTCGATGACCGTCTCGACGACCGCCTCGAGGGCCGGCGGCATGCCGCCGGCCGCCAGGCGGTCGGTGAGGCGCGTCACGACGCGGTCGAGGTGGGCCCGCAAGGAGTGACCCGGCTTGGTACGCCGGTCCGCCGCCGGCCAATCGTCCCCGCGCGCTGGTTGGGCCGCCCCGCCGCCGGCCGTCCCGACGCCGACCGCACGGCGCCACTGGTCGAACGCATCGAGGACGTCGGCCTCGCAGAACTCGACGCGCATCGGCCTCCGGCTGGGTCCCTTCACATTACGGCGCTCGACGCACGCGTCGATGCCGCGAAGCGCCACCTTCAGCGGGATGCCCTGCTCAGCCCACCCCGCCACCATCTCGAACGCCGGTCCGACGATGCGAACCAGGTGCCCGGCATTGCGGCGGCAGAGGTGCGCCTCCACCTCCCGGCAGAACGTGTCGCGACTGACGTCAGGCACCCTCGTTCCTCGCCCAAATCAACCGGAGGCCGTGGAGCGTGAGGTCCCTGTCCACGGCATCGATGGCCTTCGTCTCCGGGGCGATCATCTCGGCCAGGCCGCCCGTGGCCACGCAGGCGGTCGTCGCGCCGAGTTCGCCACGCATCCGGCTGACGATGCCTTCCACGAGACCGATGTAGCCATAGAACAGTCCCGACTGCATCGACCCGACCGTCGTGCGCCCGATGACGGCATCGGGCCGGCGGACGTCCACCCGCGGCAGCCTGGCGGCCCGCTGGAACAGCGCGTCGGCGGAGATGTTCACGCCGGGACAGATCACGCCGCCCAGGTACCTCGCCCTTCCGCCGTGATCGCGTCGAAGGTCGTCGCCGTGCCGAAGTCCACGACGATCAGCGGCCGCCCCGCGGCGCGGCCGTAGCGCTCGTAGGCCGCCACGCCGTTCACGATGCGGTCGGCGCCAACCTCCGACGGCGCGTCGTAGAGCACCGGCATCCCGGTGTCGATCGACGCGTCGACGACGAGCGGCGGCCGCCCGAAATAACGCTGCGCCATCTCGACGGTGGGGCGGGTCAGCGTCGGCACGACGGAAGCCAGCACGATCCCGTCGACCGCGGACGGGTCGAGCCGGCCGTGCTGGAACAACTGCAGGGCCCACATGCCCATCTCGTCGGCGGTCCGCTGCCGTTGCGTGGACAGCCGCCAGCTGTGCAGCAGCTGGTCTCCGGTAAAGACGCCCACCACGATGTTGGTGTTGCCGATGTCGAGTGCGAGGAGCATAAGAACCCAAGACCTCGAGTAGCCGAGGGGCTTCAGCCCCTCGGCAACGGCACGACCCCTGGACGACGGCACGGGGCTGAAGCCCCGTGCTACGCCGGCCAGGGACTCCGCAAATCGAGACGTTCGGCGGCGCAGCGCATCAGCGACGGTGTCCGCGCATCACGGCGTTCTCCACCGCACTTCCCCGGCGATGACGCGCCTGGGCGCCTGCCCGGCCCGGTCCGTCACCAGCAGCGCGCCGTCGCGGTCGATCCCGGCCGTGATCGCGTCCACCCAGCCGGCGCCCGACACGACCTGCACCCGGTGGCCGACGCTCGACGGCGACAGCCGGCGCCACCGGTCGAGAATCGCCGCGAAGCCTCCGGAGGACGACTCGCGAAGCCGCTCGGCCAGGCAGGTGATCGATTCCGCGAACACCTCGGCGCGGTCCACCGGCCGACCCAGTTCGGACTCGATCGAGGTGGCCCGGTCGGCGATGTCGGACGGATACGCCGCCGGCAGCACGTTGATGCCGTAGCCGAGGATGACGTACTGCAGGGCATCGCCGGCCGCGGCGCCCTCGGCCAGGATCCCGCAGACCTTCCGCCAGCCGACGACCAGGTCGTTCGGCCACTTGATGGCCGCCTCGAGGCCGGTGGCGTTCCGCAGCGCCTCCGCGATGGCGACGCCGGTCGTGAGCGTCACCGACGCCGCGAAGGCGCTGTCCGCGCGGACCGCCCGGTCCGGCCCGGCGAGGTCGCGCGGCCGGATCACGACCGACGTGTAGAGGCCGGCGCCGGGCGGCGAGAACCAGGTCCGGCCCAACCGGCCCCGGCCCGACTCCTGGAAGTCCGCCGCCACCACCGTGCCGTGCGCGGCTCCCGCCGATGCCGCGCGTTCGGCCACGTCGTTGGTGGACGACACCCGGTCGAACCAGCGGATGCTCGCGGCGAACCCCGCCAGCCGCGACGCCCGCCGCTCGAGGGCGTTACGAAAGTCCGGCGGCAGGTCGGAGACAGCCAGGATCACGGTAGCGGCCTCCTGTCAGCCCGTCATCTCGCTGATCGTGTCGGAGATCTTCTTCCACTGGACGTCGAGCGCGTGGCGGCGGGCCCGCGCGTTCTCGACCACCTCCGCCGGCGCCCGCGACACGAAGCTCTCGTTCGCCAGCTTGCCGTCGATGCTGCCCATCTCCCGCTCGGTGTCTGCCAGCTTCTTGCGCAGCTTCTCCAGCTCCGCGCCCCGGTCAGCCTGCGGCATCCGGATGTGCACCCGGAGGTGGTTGAACACCCGGGTCACGATCTCGGTCCCTTCGGCTGCTGCCGGCGCAGCGTCGCCGAGTTCGAGCGACGTGAGGCCCGCGAGCGCCACGACGTAGCCCTTCTGCTGCTCCAGCGTCCGCACCTGCCCGGGCGACGCCCCTTCGATCGCGGCGCTGATCCGCTCGGACGGCTTGACGGTGCGCTCCGCCCGCGCGGTGCGGATCGTCGTCACGACGCCCTGCACCAGTTCGATCTCCTCGGACACGCTCTCGTCGACCCAGTCCGCCCGCGCCTGCGGAAACGCCGCCAGGGTGATCGTCCGGCCGTCCTCGGCGCGGCGCGGAAGGTGCTGCCACAGTTCCTCGGTGACGAACGGGATGATCGGGTGCAGCAACCGCAGCACCCGGTCGTGCACCTCGAGCAGGACGGCCCGCGCCGTCTCGCGCTCGGCGCCCTCCGCCTGCAGGTGCTGCTTGACCATCTCGATGTACCAGTCGGCGTACTCGTGCCAGAAGAAGTGGTACAGCCGGTCGGCGGCCACGTCGAACCGGTACGCGGCGAGCGCCTCGTTCACCTCGCCGGTCACCGCGTTCAGGCGGTGCAGGATCCATCGGTGCACCAGCGGCAAGTGCTTCGCGTCCGGCACCTCTCCGCGGCTCTCGTCCTCTCCCAGGTTCATCAGCGCGAACCTGGAGGCGTTCCAGATCTTGTTGATGAACTGGCGGTAGCCCGTCATCCGCCCCTCGGAGAGCGGGATGTCCATGCCGGGGCCCGCCATGGCCGTGAGCGTGAAGCGCAGCGCGTCCGCGCCAATCTCGTCCATCACCTCCAGGGGATCGACGACGTTCCCCTTCGACTTGCTCATCTTCTGGCCGCGTTCGTCGCGGACGAGGCCCGTGATGTACACGTCGCGGAACGGGATGTCGCCGGTGAATTTCACGCCCGCCATGATCATCCGCGCGACCCAGAAGAAGATGATGTCGAACGCGGTCAACATCAGGTCGGTCGGATAGTAGCGGAGGAAGTCCTCGGTCTTGTCCGGCCAGCCCATCGTGCTGAACGGCCAGAGCTGCGAGCTGAACCAGGTGTCGAGCGTGTCGTTGTCCTGCTCGACCGCGCCGCCGCACTCGCACCGCTCCGGCGCCTGCTCGGCGACAATCATCTTCTCGCACGCCTGGCAGTACCAGGCCGGAATCCGGTGGCCCCACCACAGCTGCCGGGAGATGCACCAGTCGTGGATGTTGTACATCCACTCGTAGTACGTCTTCGTCCAGTTCTCCGGCAGGAAGCGGACCTGCCCCTCCTCCACCACGCGGATCGCTTCCTTCGCGAGCGGCTCGATCTTCACGAACCACTGCGTGGACACCAGCGGCTCGACGACGGTGCTGCAGCGCTGGCAGGTCCCCACCGCGTGCTGGTGGTCGACGACCTTCTCGAGCAGCCCCTCGCGCTCGAGCTGCTCGACGATCGCCGCGCGCGCCTTGAAGCGGTCCAGGCCGGCGTAGGGGCCGCCCGCCGCGGTGATCTTCGCGTCGCCGTCGATCACCGCCACTTCCGGCAGGTCGTGGCGCTTCCCCATCTGGAAGTCGTTGGGGTCGTGCGCCGGGGTCACCTTCACGGCGCCGGTGCCGAACGCCGGGTCCACGAACTCGTCGGCGATGATCGTCAGCTCGCGGCCGATGATCGGGAGCCGCACCGCCTTCCCGATCCGATCCCGGTACCGCTCGTCCTCCGGGTTCACCGCCACCGCCGTGTCACCCAGCATCGTCTCGGGGCGCGTCGTCGCCACGGTGACGCCCGGCCCGCCGTCGGCCGCCGGGTAGTGCACGTACCACAGCTTGCCGGTGGTGTCCTTGTGCACCACCTCGAGGTCCGAGAGCGCCGTGCGGCAGCGGGGGCACCAGTTGACGATGTAGGTGCCGCGGTAGATGAGCCCCTCGTGGTAGAGGGTGACGAATACGCGGCGAACTGCCTTGGAGAGCTGCTCGTCCAGCGTGAACCGCTCACGACTCCAGTCCACCGACTCGCCGAGCTTCCGCATCTGCCCGGTGATGGTGCCGTGGCTCTTGCGCACCCACTCCCACACCCGCGCCTCGAACGCCTCGCGCCCGAGGTCGTGGCGGCTCTTGCCTTCCAGCGCCAGCTGCTTCTCGACGACGTTCTGCGTGGCGATGCCGGCGTGGTCCGTGCCCGGCAGCCACAGCACGTCGTACCCCTGCATCCGCTTCCAGCGCGCGATGATGTCGGGCAGCGTGTGGTTGAGGGCGTGGCCCATGTGAAGCGAGCCCGTCACGTTCGGCGGCGGGATCACCATGCTGAAGCGCGGCTTGCCGGACTGCGGGTCGGCGCGAAAGGCGCCGATCGATTCCCAGAACGCGTACCAGCGCGGGTCGACTTCGGAGTGCTCGAATGCCTTGGAAAGTTCACGCATAGATCTGTTGATCGTAACGGAAGACGGGGGGAATGGGAAGGAAGCAGCTTGCAGCGGACCACGAATGCGGCGGCCGTTAGCGGTCACGGCAAGGCCTCGCCAGAGCGGAAACCCGATATGGGCCCGGGTCCGCCAGGAGCTTGACCATCCGTGATCTGCTAGCAGCTCATGGCCATTAGCTAGATGGACGCCTTGATCCGCTCGATCTCTTCCCGGATCAGGCGCTCGGCAATCGACGAGACCACCTCGGTCACCACCTCGCGGAAGGCCGCCTCGCCGAGCCGCTCGATGACCCGCCGCGCCACCTCGTCGATGAGCGCGGGAGTGACCGGGGTGCCGGGCAGGAGGACCGTCGCCACCGCCTGAGGCTCGCCGTCGCCGCCCACGGCATCCGGACCATGCTCGCGTTCGGCCTTCAGCAGGGCGGCAAAGGCGTCGGGCACCTCCACCGCTGTCAGCGGTGCCGAGGCATCGAGAGCGTCGGACAGCGACGGGGAATCGACCTTGCGTGCCTGGTCCAGTGCCTCGGCCGGCGATGTCGACTCCGGCCACGCGCTTGCGACCCTCGTCGCCGCCGTCCAGGGGTCGACAGGACGCGCCGTGGACACGTCGCGGCCAGGCTGGGCGCCCGTCAGGTTTGCGAAGGCGGCATCCAGGCGGTCGAAATAGTCGTCGAGGGTGCCCCCGTCCGTCGTCTGCGGGTCGGGGCGCATATCCAGCGCCTCGACCTCCAGGACGTCGTCTCCTTCGGGCGGCAGCATCGCCGGTCGGCCACCGTTCGCGGTCCCGTCCAGGTCCATCTCGAACCCGGCAGCCCGCGCCGCATCCACGCCGTCGGACACCACCACGTCGGACTCCGCCGGGGCCGTATGGGCGGCGTCGTCCCGCGCCGGGGCGGCGCTGCGCAGGAGTTCCTTCACGCGGCCGATCAGCAACTGCGGCTCGAACGGCTTCGCCAGCACGCCGTCGCAGCGGACCTCCCGCGCACGTTCTTCGTCGACCGGTTCGAAGGCTCCGGTCAGCAGCAGCACCGGGATGTGGGCCAGCGAGGGGTCGTCCTTGATGAAGGCCGCGACTTCGTACCCGTCCTGCCCGGGCATGCCCACGTCGGCGAGGACGATGTCCGGACGGTCGGACATGATGCGGTCAATCGCCTGCCGACCGTCGCCCACGGCCGTCACCTGGACGTCTTCGTCGGCGAAGGTCAGCTCGATGACCCGCTGGATCGTCACGCTGTCGTCTGCGAGCAGGAGTTTGTAAGGCATCCAGTCCCCACTATACGGCCCAAGCTGGGAGGGCACACATCGTATATCGGACGGGCTCTCCGCCGACTACAGGTGTCGGGCCTGCCGGCAGCGGGCCCGCGGCGGCTTGACGCGCGGTTTGGCTTCGGATAGTGTCCCCGCCATGAAGCGACTCCTGCTTGCCCTGCTGTGCGTCACCATCGCTGTTTCCTGCTCCTCGAAGAAGACGGATGAAGCGGCTGCCCCCGCGGAGACGGCGGCGACGGCAGCGGCCGCACCTGCAGACGCCCCGGCGGCCTCTGCCGAGCCGGCCAAGGTGGAGTTCACGGATGCCCTGGTGCTGAAGTACATCGAGGACCCAGAAGCAGCAAATCGCGATCGTGTCGAAGTACGGCGAGCAGGCCCGCAAGAACCTGGAGTCGGCCAAGGGTGACACCGCCAGGACGCTCCAGCAGATCGCGGCCAACGAGAAGCTCGCGCAGGAGATGGAGGCCGGGCTGAAGGCCAAGCGCGCGGAACTCGGGCTCGCCGACGAGCAGGTCAAGGTGCTCGAGGACGCGGCCGGCATGCTGGCAGCCGGCCGAACGCTCTACAACCAGATGGGCGGCGACGCCCAGCTGGCCAGGATGGAAGCCGAGCAGAAGAAAGAGATTGCCGCGCTGCCCGAGGCCAAGCGCGCGGACGCCGAGAAGGCTGCGGAGGAGATGTCGAGGAGCCTCAGGGAAATGAAGGACGGCATCGACCTGCGCAAGAAGTACGGCGACCAGGCGGCCGACGTGCTGCTCAAGCACGCCGACGCGCTCGCCGCGCAGCGGATGGACGCGCTCAAGCTCCTGGGGGGCACGAAGTAGGGTCCGGGGAGGCGGCCGCGGCCGGAGTATACTGCGGGCGTGGAATTCAAGCTGCAGCGCGTGCTGCGCGTGACGAGCGCCGCGGCGCACGCGTCGGGAGGCGAGACGCACCGGCACTGGCTCACCCGGCCCGTCGAGGAACGGCTCGCGGCCGTCGAGTTCCTGCGGAGGCAGCACGATGGAACTGGCCCCCGACTTCGACGAGTTCTTCGACTCGTTGATCGCCCACGACGTTGAGTTCCTGATCGTCGGCGCCTACGCACTCGCCTACCACGGCGCGCCCCGTTTCACGGGCGACATCGACATCTTCATCCGGCCCGCGTTGGAGAACGCTCGGCGGCTGCTCGCTGCGCTGGCCTCATTCGGTTTCCCCGCTGACGATCTCCGCCCGGAGCAGATCACGGACCCCGACCGCATCCTGCAGCTGGGGGTTGAACCCGTTCAGATCCACGTGATGAGCGCGATCAGCGGCGTCGCCCGGAACGAGGTGTGCCTGAACCACGACCGCGCGATCGCTGCGCGATCGGCCGGTGCTATCATCACACCGTGAATCGTCAAGACGTCTTCGCCTTCGCCAACCGCGACTGGGCGCTCGTCGCCGAGGCCAAGGCCGAGTTCTGGAAAGAACAGAAGAGTCGTCTGAGCCCGAGCGATGTCCTTGCCGTCGGCGACCAGTTGCGGCGCCACGCTCAGGCTGTCCGCCCCGACTGGCCCCGCGAGAGCGAGGTCGCCGCCGACCTTGCCGTTCACCTGCGCGTGACGGAGGCCCTCCGTGCCGTCTCCTCCAGGCGCGACCGAACTCCTCGTTGATCTCGCCCGGGCCCTGGCGCGCCTCGGCGTGTCGTGGTACGTCTTCGGCGCCCAGGCCGCGCTCGTCTGGGGACGGCCGCGCCTCACGACCGACGTCGATGTGACGGTTCGGCTGGGCGCCCTCGACGGCGACGAGTTCGTCCGCGCATTGCAGGCGAGCGAGTTCGACGTGCGCATCGTCGCGGCGCCCGGATTCGTGCGCCAGACTCGCGTCCTTCCCCTGGTGCACCGTCCGTCCGGCCTTGCCGTGGACGTGGTGTTGTCCGGACCGGGTCTGGAGGACGACTTCCTGGCCCGGGCGGTGACGGTGACAATCGGTGGCGAGCCTATTCCGATCATCAGCCCGGAGGACCTCCTCGTCACGAAGATCCTCGCTGGGCGCCGGAAGGACCTCGAGGACGTCTGGGGCGTGCTCTCTGAACGTGGCGATTCGATCGACGTCGAGCGGGTCCGGCGGACGCTCGCGATGCTCGAGGAGGCCCTCGGGCAGAGCGACCTGGTGCCGCTCTTCGACCGCGAGGTCGCGCGGGCACGACGCCGCCAATGACGAGGGCCGGTGGGCCGGCGCCCGAGCAGCCTCAATCCCCGTTCCACCATGGGACGGCCGCCCGGCTTCTCCGCTATAATCGGCCAGCCTTCCCGACGCGCCCGTGGATCCGTTCCAGGAGGTGGCCGTGGCCCTCGCCCCCGGCGTCCGTCTCGGTCTCGCCGGAGCCAAGGGGAGCACGTCATGGTGATCGGCACGAAGCTCGGACCGTACGAGATTCTTGCTCCCCTTGGCGTAGGCGGAATGGGGGAGGTCTACAAGGCGCGCGACACGCGCCTTGGCCGGACCGTCGCGATCAAGGTCCTGCCCCAGCACCTCGCGACCGACCCGGACCGACTGCGCCGCTTCGAGCAGGAAGCGCGCGCGGTCTCCGCCCTGAACCACCCCAACGTCTGCGTCCTCCACGACATCGGGACCGAGGCCCCTTCGACGGGCTCAGGGCAGGCGGTTGACTACCTCGTGATGGAGTACCTCGACGGCCAGACGCTCGCGCACCGGCTGCGCAAGGGGGCGATGCCGCTCGACGAGGCGCTGGAGTGCGGCGCGCAGATCGCCGACGCACTGGGCGCCGCGCACCGCCAGGGCATCGTGCACCGCGACCTGAAGCCCGGCAACATCATGCTGACCAGGGTCGGCGCGGTCGCAGGGCTCACCGCAGGTGAAGCTGCTGGACTTCGGCCTCGCGAAACTCCGGCCGCAGACGGCCGCGGCCGGGCGCCGGCCTATCGGCGCTCTCGACCGAAGGCCTGGCGACGACGCCCGGCGCCCTGATGGGCACCGTGCCGTACATGGCGCCCGAGCAGCTCGAGGGGAAGGACGCCGACGCCCGCACGGATCTCTTCGCGTTCGGCTGCGTGCTCTACGAGATGCTGACCGGCCGGCGCGCGTTCCCGGGCGAGACCGAGGCCAGCGTCATCTCCGCGATCATGAGCGAGCGAGCCGCCCTCGCTCACGACGCTGCAGCCGCGTGACGCCGCCCGCGCTCGAGCGCCTGGTGAACGCGTGCCTCGCAAAGGATCCGGAGGCGCGGCGCCAGAGCGCCGCACGACATCTCGGACGAATCTGCGCGGCATCGCGGAGGGCCTCCGTGCGCGGGCGAACGGCGTCCCGCTTCCCGACCGCCGGCGCGGCTGGATTATCGGCGCCGCTGCCCTCGTGATCGTCATCGCCGCCGGCGCGCTGGCTCTGGCCGTCCGGGGCGGCTGGTGGAGCCCGAGGCCGGTGCCAGTCCGGTCGGACATCGCCATGCCCCAGGGCACTCAGTTCGAGGTGCGCGAAGTTCAGTTGGCGTTCGCGCCGGACGGCCGCGCACTCGTGTTCCACGCGTTCAACAGATCCGGAGGCCGGCTGTACCTGGCAGAGCCTCGACGGTTCCCCGCCGCGCGCCATCCCGGGCGCGGAGGGGGCGTGGACACCGTTCTTCTCGCCGGACGGGAAGTATCTGGCCTTCCAGCACCCACGGGGTCTCGTGAAGCTCGCGCTCCCGTCCGGACAGCCGGGCGAGGCAAGCCACGTCGAGCCGATCGCGGAGGTCGGTTGGATGAGGGGCGCGAGCTGGGGCGAGGACGGCACGATACTCTACTGCCCTGGGACAGGGCAGGGGCTGTGGCGAGTGTCGGCCCAGGGAGGGCAGGCGCGCGAGGTGACGAGGCTGGACCCGGCCCGCCACGAGATCAGTCACCGCTGGCCGTCGTTCCTTCCCGGCGGTCGTGCCGCGCTGTTCACCATCCTCGACGCGTCCGGCCGGATCGACCGGAGCGCCATCGCCCTCCTGAACCTCCAGACCGGTCGGTGGGCGCGCATCATCGAACGCGGACGTGTGCCCGCTACCTGCCGAGCGGGCACATCGTCTACGCCTGCAACGGCGCGCTGCTGGCCGTTCGGTTCGACCTTCGTGCGTTTGAGACGGTCGGCGACCCGGTTCCCGTCGCCAGCGGCGTTCAGATGGATAACGAGCCCGGCAGGGAGACGCGTCGTTCGCGGTGTCGCCGTCGGGTTCGCTGGCGTTCGCCCCGGAAATCCCCGCAGCCGCCCAGAGCACCCTGCTGTGGATCGACCGCCAGGGAAACCAGGAGCCCGTGGCGGACGAGCGGCGCGCCTATGACGGAAACCTCGACCTGTCACGGGACGGACAGAAGCTTGCGGTGAGCGTCAGGGAGCAGGACTACGCGAACCTGGGGTCTACCACCTTCGCGAGCGGCGCTGGCAGCGCCTGCCGGCCGAGGCGGACGAGATGTGCCCGATCTGGTCGCCGAACGGCGATCGCCTGGCCTTCGGATCCAACCGTAATGGCGCATCCGAATCTCTACGTGACATCGCCGGGCGCGGAAGGGCAGGCCGAGCAGGTGGCGCCGTCCCCGACCTGGCAGTTCCCCTTCTCGTGGTCGGCCGACGGGCGGTTCCTCGCCTACCAGCAACAGGACGACCCCTCCAGTTGGAGCATCTGGATCCTCCCGCTCGACGGCGACCGGAAGCCGTGGCGCTGGGGCCCGGTGCAGAAGGGCGCCTCGCTGCCCGCGTTCTCGCCGCCGGACGGGCGGTGGCTGGCGTACCAGTCGGAGGAGGCCGGAACCATGGAGGTACACCTGCGGCCGTTCCCCGGCCCGGGTCCGCGGCAGACGGTGTCGGGCACCGGGGGAGGGCTCGCGACCGTGTGGTCGCCGGACGGCCGCGAACTCCTGTACCTGCCCAGGTCCGCCACGGACAGCCGCATCATGGCGGTGGACGTCTCTCCGGGTTCGCCGCTGAAGCTCGCGAACCCGCACGTGGCGTTCGCGCTGCCGTTCGCGCCTCCCCAGAAGCTTCGGTATCTCTTGCGCGTCTTCGCGCTCGCGCCGGACGGTCGGCGCGTGGTCGTGGTGCGGCCGGATTCGACGGCCCCGACGGAGATTCACAAGCTCACGCTCGTCCGGAACTGGGACGAAGAAGTGAAGGCGAAACTCGCCGGGAAGTAGTCGGCGATACTTGTCAGTCGGAGATCCCTGTCAGTCGGAGATACTCGTCAGTCGGAGAACTTCGTCGGTCGCAGTTGCCCATCAGTTGGAGTTCTGTTCGGGCGCGGGCGTCGCGCCGTCAGCCGTTGCGGGACTCGCGATCCGGCAGGCTCACCGGCTCGCAGAAACTGCCTCCGGCCACGCCGCTTCAGCGGAAAACAACTGGAAATCTGCGAGGGCGCAGCGGCATCTCCCCTGCAGGGGGACGATGTATCATGGAGCCGATGCCGCGAGTGCCGCCCTTCGATCGCCCGGCGAACTACGACGACCTCGTGCAGGTGCCTGACATCCAGGTTGCCGAGATCGTCGACTGAACTGCACGTCACGCCGCGTCCGGCGCCGCGCCATGCCCGTGCGGGGGCATCGCTCGGCGGGCTGCTCGAAGCGCCCTACGACCACGGCCGCGGCGGCCCTGGTGGGTGGTGGATCCTCGACGAGCCCGAACTCCACTTCGGTCGGAACGTGCTCGTGCCCGACCTCGCCGGGTGGCGACGGGCGCGGATGCCACGACTGCCGGACACGGCGTACTTCCCGCTGGCGCCCGACTGGGTGTGCGAGATCCTCTCGCCCTCCACCGCCTCCCTGGACCGCGTGAAGAAGCTCGCCATCTACGCGCGCGAGGCCGTGGCCCACGCGTGGCTCATCGACCCCGAGGCGCGCACGCTCGAGGTGCTCCGCCTCGAGTCGGGCCGTTGGACGATCCTCGCGACACATGCCGGGAACGAGGTCGTGCGGGCCGAACCGTTCGCCGAGATCGACATCGAGCTGGCGCTCCTCTGGTCCGACCCGCCGGAAATCACCGTACCTGGCGGGCTTCAACATTCTCCATTCGGCATTCAGCCCGGCTACGCCTCCGCCCGCTGACGCACGTTCTGCTCGATGAACTCCACGATCTCCTTCATCGAGCTGCCGGGCCGGAAGATCCCCGCGGATCCCGATCGCCTGGAGCTTGGGGACGTCGACATCGGGAATGATGCCCCCGATCACGACCAGCACGTCGTCCAGGCCCTGCTGGCGGACCAGTTCCATCACGCGCGGGCAGATCTGCGTGTGCGCCCCGGAGAGGATCGACAGCCCGATGACGTCGGCGTCCTCCTGGAGCGCGGCGGCCACCACCTGTTCCGCGGTCTGGCGCAGGCCGGTGTAGATCACCTCCATGCCCGCGTCGCGAAGGCCGCGCGCAATCACCTTGGCGCCGCGGTCGTGGCCGTCGAGGCCAGGCTTGGCGATCACGATTCGGATCTTACGCATAAGCTCCTCCAGGCTCCGCCTCCGGCTTGCGGCCCGCCCTGGCTCACCGCTGTCGCTCGGCATCGTGACACTCTGCATTGTGCACTTTGCATTGCGCATTCTGCATCGCGCCTCGCCCCGTCCGCCGACTAGATGACCGGCACCTCTTCGTACTCGCCCCACACTTCGCGAAGCGCGTCGCACATCTCGCCGACGGTGGCGTAGGCCCGGACCGCCTCGAGGATCGGCTCCATCGTGTTGCCGTCGCCGGCCCCCACTTCCCGCAGCCGGTCCAGCGCGCGCGCCACCCGGTCGTTGTCGCGCTCGCGGCGGAGCCGCTCGAGCTTCGCCAGCTGCCGCTCGGATGCCGCCTCGTCGATGTAGAGCGTGGGCACGGGGACCTCGGTCTCCGCGACGAAGTCGTTCACGCCGACGATGATCTTCTCACGGCGCTCGATCGCCTGCTGCAGCCGGTAGGCACTCTCGGCGACCTCCTTCTGCGGGTAGCCGCGCTCGATCGCCGCCACCATGCCGCCCATGCCGTCGATCGTCGCGAACTCCGCCAGCGCCTCCCGCTCCATGTCCGACGTCAGCTTCTCGACGAAGTAGGACCCGCCCAGCGGATCGACGACGTTGGTCACCCCGCTCTCGTGCGCGATCACCTGCTGGGTCCTCAAGGCGATCGTCACGGCCTCGCTCGTCGGCAGCGCCAGCGCCTCGTCCAGCGAGTTGGTGTGGAGCGACTGCGTGCCGCCGAGCACGGCGGCCAGCGCCTGCAGCGCCGTCCGCACGACGTTGTTGTAGGGCTGCTGCGCGGTGAGCGACACGCCGGCCGTCTGGGTGTGGAAGCGCAGCTTCAGCGACCGCTCGTCCCTGGCGCCGAAGCGGTCCTGCATCACGCGGGCCCAGATGCGCCGCGCCGCCCGGTACTTGGCAATCTCCTCGAAGAAGTCGCTGTGCGCGTTGAAGAAGAAGGAGATCCGCGGGACGAACTCGTCCACCGCCAGGCCCGCGTCGACGCCGTATTGGACGTACTCGATGCCGTCGCGCAAGGTAAACGCCAGTTCCTGCAGCGCCGTCGCCCCCGCCTCGCGGATGTGGTAGCCGCTCACCGAGATCGTGTTCCAGCGCGGAACCTCCCGCGCGCAGAACGAGAAGACGTCCGTGATGAGCCGCATCGACGGCCGCGGCGGGTAGATGTACTCCTTCTGGGCGATGAACTCCTTCAGGATGTCGTTCTGGATGGTCCCGGAGATCTTCCGCCAGTCGGCCCCCTGGCGTTCGGCCACCACGAGGTACATCGCGAAGATCATCGACGCCGGCGAGTTGATGGTCATCGACGTCGTGATGTCGGCGAGGGAAATGCCGTCGAACAGCCTCTCCATGTCGGCCAGCGATGCCACCGACACGCCGCACTTGCCCACCTCGCCGAGGGAGAGGGCGTGGTCGGGGTCGCGCCCCATCAGGGTCGGCAGGTCGAAGGCGACGCTCAGTCCCGTGCCGCCGTTCCTCAGCAGTTCCTTGTAGCGCGCGTTGGTGTCCTCCGGCGTCCCGAACCCGGCGAACTGGCGCATCGTCCAGAGCTTCCCCCGGTAGCCTGTCGGATGGATGCCCCGGGTGTATGGGAAACCGCCCGGGTCGTTGAGGTCGCGGGCGTAATCCAGAGAGGACAGGTCCTGAGGCGTGTAGAGACGCTCGACGGGGCGCCCCGAGATCGTCGTGTACGGCCGGGGGCGTTCGGGGGTGGAGACCGCGCCCTGTGCAGGAACTGCGTTTGCGGCCTTCGGCGCTCCAGTAGTGGATGGCATGCCGCATTATAACCGGCATGCGCCGCCGCCGGCGGCCCGACGCCGGGCAGGTCTCCGTCTCGGCCCGGCTGTTGCAGTGGGACCTTTCAGCGGGGTGGCGGATAGTCGTTCCGCAAGCGGAAAACGGGCGTTCGGGGCTGGCAGGCACCGATTTCGAGGGGCCTGTTGGAAAACTCAGCAGTGGCGCCAGTGCTCAGCAAAACGCCTCTCGACAAATACCAACAACGCGCTAAAATCCCCACGTCGTGGTTCTCGTTGCAGTGATTCAAACAGAAGGAGTGCACATGAAGAAATTCCTCGTGGTTCTGTGTGTGTTGGCCGTAGCGGTCTTCATGTCCGGACTGGTGTCGGCGCAGGACAAGCCCGCGCCCGGAACGGTCGTCCTCAAGGGCTCGCCGATGGGCGGCGTGAAATTCGACCACGCCAAGCACAGCAAGTTGGAAGGCGTGAAGTGCGACACCTGCCATCATCCGTCCAAGCCGGAGAAGCCGTACGCGGCCAAGGTCACCCACCAGGCGTGCCAGGACTGCCACACGAAGGCGGCAACCGCCCCGATGAAGACGAATAGCCAGGGCGCGTTCCACGCGGCCATGGCCAAGGGTGGCCTCTGCGTTGACTGCCACGTGAAGCAGAACGCGGCGGGCAAGAAGGCGCCGGTGAAGTGCCCGGAGTGCCACAAGAAGGAAAACGTCTAGCTCTCCTGGGCCCGGCTCCCGCCGGGCCCTGCGCTCCAGCCATCCGGACTGCCTGCAGCACAGCCATACAGCCGCTGTCACGGAACCCTGCGGCGCAGCACACTACCGTTCGGTGAGCGTCACCGTCACATCCACTTCCTTCCCCTCCCGCAGCACCGTCGTCTTGACCGCCTGGCCGGGCGAGAACGACCCAAGCAGGGCCGAGAACCCCTGGAGGTTTGCGACGGGCTTGCCGTCCAGCGTCCGGATCACGTCGCCTTCCCTGATGCCCGCCTTTTCCGCCGGGGAACCGGCGACGAGTCCGCTCACGCGAACCCCCGGCCCCGGGAACGCGAAGTCAGGCACCGTGCCGAAGCTCACCCGCCGGCCAGCCGGCTGCGCGCCGGCCGGACGCCCCGCCGGCTGAGGGGCGGTGGCCGCGGCTCCTGCCGCGGGCGCGATGGTGTTGGTCAGAGGCTCGGCCCGCTCCGCGAGGTACACGACGCCTTCCCGCACGAACGTCGCCACCTTCACCAGGCCGGGGCCGTCGACCTTGTCGGCCGTGTCGCTCGGGCGGTGGTAGTCGGCGTGAGCGCCGGTGAAGATCTGGACCGCCGGCACCCCCTTCTGCACGAAGCTGACCTGGTCGGAGGCCTGCATCGCCTCGGGGATGTTCCGGCTCTCGACGCCCGTCACGAAGCTGGCGCCCCGGAAGATGTGTTGCCACTCCGAGGCCGTCCCTGTCCCGATCACCGACAGCTTCTGGTCCCCCAGGCGTCCGACGGTGTCGAGGTTGATCGCGCCGATCGCGTCCTTCACCGGAAAGCGGCCGGCGTGCTCCACGTAGTACCTGGAACCTGCGAGACCTGCCTCCTCGCCGGTGAAGGCCACGAAGACGATCGTCCGCAGGGGCTTCTCTCCGCCGCTCAACACGTGCGCGAGTTCCAGCATCACGGCAACGCCGCTGGCGTTGTCGTCGGCGCCGGGGTGCGCCTTGCCCTCGTCGCCCTTGTGGACGTCGGGCCAGCCGAGGCCCAGGTGGTCGTAGTGGGCGCTCACGACGACCGACTGCGACGCCCACTCGGTCTTGGTCCCGGGAATGTAGCCGATGACGTTGGAGACCGTGCTCGGGTCGCCGGCCGCGCCGGTGTTCAGCGTGAACGGCTGCAGGTAGGAGCCGTTGGCGCCTCCCGGCGCGAGGCCGAATGCCTTGAACCGCGCCGCGATGTAATCGGCGGCGGCGGCGTGGCCGGCGCTGCCCGGACCTCGTCCCTGCCGGGCGGGATCGGCGAGGAACCCGACGTGGTCGGTCAGGGCTTTCTGCGAGAATGCGGGCGGAAGTTCCGCGAGCGCCCGGCGCGGCTCGGCGGCCAGCGGCCCGGGCCGGGGCAGAGCCGACGCCGGGGTGGCGGCACCGGCCGCGCGGGCCCCCATCGCGCGCACGTCCACGCGCAGCGGCGAATCCGACTCCTGCCACTGCCCCTTGATCACGTTCACCGGTTCGGTCCCCTCGAAGCCCAGGTAGGAATACTTGCCGTAGTGCGGGAGTTTTCGGCCCAGGCCGGGAAACGCCTCGATCGGGTCGATCGCGAGGAACCCGATCGCCTTCTCGACGTTCTGCGGGTGACGCGCGGTGAGGACCAGCGTGTGCCCGGCGAGCGCCATCTTCTCGCCGTCCACCTCGATCCCCGACTCGCCCGCCGTCAGCCCGCCGCCGGACCGGAACACCCGGGCGGCGAGCGTGTTCGCGCGCCCCGCGATCCAGACGGCACGGTCGCCGGGGAGGGTCGTGACCTCGGAATCCAGCTTGACCTCGATCGCATGGCTCGGGCTCTGCCAGCCCTTGAACAGCTCGCGCCAGGCCTGCTGCTCGGCCGGCGTCGCGGAAGCCGGCACGATCGCCAGCACCCGCGGCTCGCCGAAGATCTGCCCGATCGAGGGGGGCGTCTCCCGAGGATCCAGCTTCCGGAACACGTCGAACCTCGGGTCGACGTGCACCATCAACGGCACGTCGGCAGACTTTGCCGTGAACGGCTGTTCGGCCGCCTCGAGCCGCACCACCTGGCGCGTGGCACCCCGGGCCGTCTGGACCACCACCGGCACGTCCACCACGAAAGGCTCGCCGCCCTGTGTCTGCCGGAGGACGCCTTCCACCACGAAGCCGGCACCGGGAGCCGTGTCCCGTCGGACCGCGGTCACCGCCACCGCGAGCACCGGAGCACCCGCGCGCCCCACCCAGTCGGCGAAGAACCGCGTCAACGGCTTGCCGCTCACCGCTTCGGCCGTCCGCTGGAAGTCGGCGAACGACGCGCGCTTGCCGATGTAGTCGCGGTAGAAGCGCGCGATGATCTGGCGGAACGCGTCGTCGCCCACCTGCAGCCGCAGCATGTGGTAGGCCATCAGCGCCTTGCCGTACCCGACCGCCTCGGTGGACGCGCTCTCGCGCGACCGGAAGGCGGTCAGGGGAAAGTCGCGGCCTTCCTTCACGTAGTCCCGGTACTTCTGCAGCGTCGAGCGGCGGTACTCGTCCCCGGTGCCGCGCTGCTCCTGGATCAGGTGGTCGGCCAGGTAGGCGGTGAGCCCTTCGCACCAGTTTCCCGACTCGTAGTCGACGAACACCGAGTTGCCCCACCAGTTGTGCAGGATCTCGTGCGGGTACGACGAGTTGATGATGAACGGGAAGCGGATGATCTCGCGGCCGAGCAGCGTGAAGGTGGGCATGCCGTAGCCGGTCTCCCAGAAGTTCTCGACGAGCGCGAACTTCTTGTAGGGATACGGGCCGATCAGCTGCCGGTACATCTCCAGGTACTGCGCGGTCGCGTCCAGGTACTTGCCCGCGATGCCATCGTCCTTGTCGTGCAGGTAGACGAGCGTCTCGACGGTGCCCGCGGTGTCGCGCCAGACGTGCAGCGGCCCGCCCACCAGGTAGATTTCGTCCATCGCGCCGCCCGAGTCCCAGCGGGCGTGGCCGGTGGCATCCCGAGAGGTGCCGTTGCCCTGCGAGATCACGTGCCAGTTGGCCGGTTGCGCGATGTCGAGGTCGAACTCGAGGAGGTCGCGGTTGAACGAGGGGTACCAGAAACTGCTGCCGGCCAGGTAGACGCCCTCCGGCCCCAGCACGCCCGCCGTTTCGCGGAAGCCGCGCGTGTATTCTTCCTTCTTGTCGGAGAGCCCGAAATTGACCGCACCTTCGTAAGCGACGACGAGGGAGGACGCGCCGGCCGGCAGCGTCGCGCGATATCGCTTGACGCCCACCTGCCGCTCTGTCCCCTCCCCGGTCCCGTTGATGCCGAAGAACCGGGCGTCGGCGCCCAGGGGCACTTCCCTGGCTTCCGGCTCGCTGCGCGTCACGCGCAGCGCGGCGTTCATCACGAATTCCACCACGCCGTCGGCGGGCCGGCTCGGCAGCTGCACGCGGTCGGTCACGGTCAGCTTGTGAGATGCCGGGTCAACGGCGATGGTCATCGCGTGCTTCGGGCGCCCCGTGACGGGGGCAGCCTGGGCCGGCGCGGGCACCATGCACGCGAGAAGCACCGCGTGGAAAAGAATGCGGGCGAGGTCGGAGAGGTTCGAGCTCGTTGTCCTGAAGCGCATCCCGAGATTCTAACAGGGTGCGCCCTTCAGGCTGGTGGCTGGTGGCTGGCGATTAGCCAAGCAGTGGCTCGAGTGCCTGGTGGCGAGTGGCTGGACTAGCCGCTGATCGCTGGCCACTGATCACTAGCCACTGATCACTACTACTGCCTCAATAGCTTGTTGGTCGGCACGACGTCAGGCGTGATGCGGATGATGCGGATGCGGCCCTTGAACCACGATCGGCGGTTGAGCCGCACGCCGATCGAGGTCTCGCCGGGGCCGAGCGGCTTGAACGCCACGTCGCCGGAGGCGTCGCGGACCCCGTCGACGTAGTGGCTCATCGTGCGGCCGTCGAACGACAGCGCCGCCGCGTGCCAGCGGGCGGCTGCATGCAGCCGTGCGCGGTCGATCAACGTGAGCGACGCCTCACCGCTGCGCAGGAAGGTGTCCAGGCACCACGCGGGCCCGGCGGGCCCCGAAAGCAGGCGCAGTTCGATCAGCGCCCGGTTGCCGGTGGCGGCCTCCTCGAAGTGGACGAACCGCTGCTCCTCGCTGCCGTCGGCCGCCGGCTCGAACACGACTTCCGCCGTGAACCGGTCGAGCCCCGCCAGGGGATTCGCGCCGATGACGAGACCGTCGTCCACCCCGTCGAATTCCACGGCGCGGCCCCGTGGAGTGTCTACGACCTTCGGCATGCCAAGCACTTTCACGGCGTGCCCGCCAATCCGTTCGATGTTATCCACCTGCCAGACGATGGAGTGCGGTGCCGGCGGCGGCTCCGCGATCCACCCGCCCGCCGCAAGGCAGCCGAGGATCGCGATGGAGGTGCATCGTGCGTTGTGCATTGACGTGCCTCTGTCACTTTGCCGGCTCCCTCAAGTAGCAGATGAGGACCACCAGGTCTTCCTTGCCCACCTGCTTGAGCGCGTGCGAACTCCCCTTCCGCGTCAGCATCGCCGCCCCTGGCCCCACCATCGTCGTCCGGCCGTCCAGTGTGTACTCGCCTTTGCCGCTCAGGACGTAGTACACCTCGTCGTCTTTCTGGGTGTGCAGACCCGTGCCCGAGCCGGGGTGCAGTGCCCGCTTGCGGAAGTAGAAGGCCAGGTCCTTCACGTCCTCGAAGAACGGGTAGCCGGTCGTCACGCCGCCCCCGTCGTGAGGCCCCGCCTGTTTGACGGCCACGTCGGCGTCATGGATCACCCGCGAACCGTTCTGTCCGGCCAGCGACTTGTCCTGCCCGCCCGGCCCAGTTCGCCCCAGCTGCAGATCCGGCGGTCACCAGGCCGGCCGCCACGATCGCCACGAACACTGCTCGCTTCACCATGCACCACCTCGCGGACGTCGGATGCCGTTTGTTCACCGCTTCTCGTCCGACACGAAACGCGCGCGCACCGGGCTTTCGTACTCGCGCGCCGTCTTTCGCACGTACTGTTCGAACTCCGGCCAGGTCTTGAGGATCGCCCCCTCGCTCCACGCCCCTGCGATGAGGTACTCGAAGGAGCGGTCGGTGCGGGGCGTGACCGCGAACACGTGGTTGCCCTTCAGCGACGGCACGAACCGGTACTCGCGGCGGGTACTCGCGCTTGACCACCAGCGCGCTCGAGATCAAGTCGATGTCCGAGGTGATCGTCCCGGCATCGGGGTCGATGATCGCCTCGGGACCGCCCGTGATCACGACGCCGTCCTGCTGGTAGAAGTGATTCTCGCGCGGCTTCTTGCGGATCCCCGCGCCGGGCACGACGCCCTGCCCCTCCGGCAGGAATTGCACCAGTCTCACCTGGCAGGTCGAGTAGCTCTGGTTCGCGTAAGCGGTGTAGGTCTGCTCGATTTCGTAGCGTCCCTTTCCCGGACTTCCAGTTCATCGTCTTGACGCGGACCATCGAGCGGACCGGCCCGTTGACGACCACGTCGTAGGCATAGCGCGTGTCGGTGACCTGCCCGGCGTTGAAGTTCGCCTTGACGCCCGCGGCGCTCCGGGCGGGCGTGAAGCGCGGAACCGAAACGGCGGTCGGGTCGCCGGGCGACTCGAACAGGCAGATCCCGCCGCCGCCGAACGAATCCTCGACCGACTGGATGTCGGAACCGAGCGCCGGGTCCTCGAGCGACACGGCGTAGCCGTCAAGGTTCTCCATGTAGAGCCGGTTGGCCATCAGCATCGGCTTCCGCTTGCCGTACACGTCGACGCTGGTCGGGAACCACAGCTTCCAGCCGATGTTCTTGGACTCCCAGAAGGGAACGAGGTGCCGGACGTAGCTGCCGATCCCAGCGTGCGTCTCGTGGGGATTCCACCCGCGCTGGTTCATCCCGAGGTAGATGTCGATTCGCTTCTTCTGGCGGGCCTTGATGTCGGTGACGAAGAACAACTCGTCCCATACGCCGTCCTTGTCGAGGTCGTCCATCTGCTGCGGCAGGATGTGACCGTTCGCCTCGCCCAGCAGTTCGTGGCCGCCGCCGCGCTTCAGGCGTTCGGCGCCGGGCGGCGGGGCGGGCGGCAGGGCGGGGTCCACGACCGTGACCTCCAGCTCGTGGAGGTCGGTGACCGGCAGCTGGGCTCGGGCGAGCACGACCGGCACGGCGACCCGGTCGAGGTCGAGGTCGTTCGTCAATTCGAAGACGAGACGCCGGGTGGGCGCGAAATCCCCCTGCGTGTACCAGCCGGCGGACTGCGCCAACACCCCTCCGCAGGCCAAGGCGACGGTCGCGGCAATCGCCGCGGTGAGACGCTGCCCGCCTGATCTTGCCATCGCGCCCTGCCTTTCCCTCATCGACCCAACGCCTCGAGATAGAACGTCAGCGCACGCAGGTTGCGAACGAAGACCGCGGTGGCGATGCCGCGCATCGGCTTGGTGTCGCCCGAGTGCTTCGCGTCCGCCTCCGGCAGGTGGACCTTCACGTCATCGGTCACCCACGCCCCGCGCGCGTCGAGACCCTTGATGATGGCGGCGGCTTCCTGGGCGGTCGCCGCCGGGCGGCGGTCGGCCAAGTAGGCCTTGACGTAGGCCTCGCGCGCCTCGGGCGTCTTCAGGCCGGCCGCGGCCTGGAACTCGAGCTGAATCGGCGCGACGTCCACCGCGGGCTTGACCGCCATCCCTGCCGGCGGCACCGTCGTCCACTCGTAGAGGCCGTATCCCTCGGAGTTGAAGGCGCCTGTCCGGACGTTGTACACGGGCAGGTTGGTGCCGGGCTGCCAGTAGCGGGCCGGCGGACGCTTCAATTCGACCGCTTCACGGTTCACTCGATCGAACCAGGCGATGCACCGCGGGATCGGCGCCAGGTAGCGGGCGTCCCCGGTCAGGGCGTAGAACAATTCGAGGACCCGGAGCCCGTCGCGGCTCTCGCGAATCACGTAGCCGACCGGTTCGTGGGTGCGGGCGGCGATAGGCTTCAAGTCCATCCCGTACTGCTCGGCCCATGCCGCCTGGCCTTCGGGACCTTGCGCCGCGATGTAGAAGTCTGCGCCGCGCCGCGCGGCGTCCATGTAGCGGGCGTCGCCGAGAACCCGGTACGCGCGGACGAGCATCTCCACGTAGCCCTGCTGCGCTCCATCGTTCAACGTGTAGTACGACGTGTAGTCGGGCAGCCCGTCATGCACGAAGTCGTAGCGCAGCGGGTAGCGCTGGGGCCAGCCGCCGTTCGGGTACTGCGCCTTCAGGGCGAAGTCCAGCGCCTTCAGGAGCGGGGCGCGGTAGGCGGCATCGAGCGTCGTCGCGTAGAAGCGCAACAGGAACTCCGTGGCGTCGCTCGTGACGCCGTCGTCATTGGTGGCATTCCCGTAGTAGTGACGGAACTCCTCGTAGCCGTACTTGAACTGCGACGCGCGCGTCTTGTACCAGTCCACGAGGCCGGCGGGATCGAAGTCGATGAAGTAATGCCACCCGCCCTCCGGCGTCTGCCCGAAGATGAGCGCGTCCGCGGCCTTTCTTGCCGCATCCAGGTACAGCCGGTCGCGGGTGACGTCGTACGCGTCGAGGAAAGCCATGCCGACCATTGGCGTTCCGGCCTGCACCCAGATCTGGGAGGGGCGAGCGGGAATCTCGCCCCAGCGCGCGGACAGGTCCTCCGAAACGGCCCACACGTACCCGCCGTGCAGCGACGCCTTCTCAACCATGAAGGTCGCGGCCTTCCGCATGGCATCCGACACCTCGGTGCGGGTGGGTTGGGCCTCGGCCAAACCCGCGCAGATTACCGCGCAGGCTGCGAGGGCTGACAGTCGCCTCATCGTCCGTTCCTCCGTTCTAAACGCAGCACGACGGTGTTGTTGATCGGCGTGATCTCTTTTGTACCCTTTGGAGGCTCGACCGAAACGGAGGTTCCGGCCACGGCCCCGTTCCCCGGCAGTCGCAGGGTTACCGAGAGCGAATGGGCCTTGAGGTCGGATGGTGCCGCCATCGCCCCGACGCCTGCGCTCGCCAGTTCGTGCCCCGCCGCGTCCCGGGCGACGATACGAGCCGACGGCGAAGGAGCGCCGCCGAGGCTGTGCACGACCACGCGGACAGTCCGTCCCTCCACGCGCACGTCCTCGGGGCCGATGCCCAGGTCCGGGCGCTGCCAGTACGCCAAGCCGGGGCCGGTCTGCCGCAGTTCGACCACCGTGTAAGCGTGCGGCGCAAACGTGACGGGGATGGTCCCGGACCGCTCCAGCTCCTGGGTCGTCGTCACCGTGTGCTCCAGCGGCCCGGCACCCGCGTCGCGACGGGTGCCGACGGTGACCTCCCAGGAACCCGGCTCGATATCCCAGCAACTCATTCTCGCGGCGATCGGAGCAGCGGCGAGGTTGTAGCCCACGACCGCGAGGCGGCGGGGTGTCGCGTTCGGCACGAGGATCCCGACCTGCTCGTCGTCGTTGCCGGGGAACTCCCAGGAGACCGCGTGGCCCGGGACGATCGAGTTGCGAACGAGCGCCACGCCTCCGAGGCGCGCGCGTTGGATCTCCGTCATCGGCACCTGCACGCGATCGATCCACAGGCTGCCTTCGGTGTTGATGTACTCGCGGAGCAAGGCCGCGCGGATCTGGTCCTCGTAGAGCGACTCGAGACGGCGGAGGTCGCCGGTGGTCTGCCACATCAGGTGACGGGCCGCGTCGCCCCGGTTGGCGGTCCACTCGGGCGAGGACAACTGCGTTCGCCAGGTCTCCCTCAGCCCGAGATGGTCGAGCGCGTTGGCGCCGACGGACGTCAGCATGCGGGGACCGAGGTCGAGCAGCGGCGCCAGGTACTTCTGATCGCCCGTCCAGCGGTAGGCCGCCCACAAGAGCGGCCACGCACGGTCGGCCCCTTGCAGGCCGTCCACGCCGGCGCTGTCGTTGTCGGTGGCGAACTCGACGGTGACTCGCAGTACGTGCTTGTCGCGGTCGTAGTGCGCCAGCAGGCCGTCTGCGAGCTCGAGCAGCCATTTCCGAACCTTGGGCGCGCCGTTGTAGTCGACGAGCGCGATCGCGGGATGAAAGGCGAGGAACCCGCTTGGCTTCTGCCACCCCCAGACGCCTTCGAGGGCCATGGTGGTCCCGCTGAAATACGCCGACCGGATGTGCCGGTGCCCTGCCTGGTTGACACCGGTGATCGACTCGAGGGCGGCCGCCGTCGCCATCGCGCGCTCGAGTTCCTTGGGATTCCCGAAATCCAGGAGCAGGCTCTGCCCGAGCACCTGGATGCCCTCTTCGTAGCTGTGCAGCTCGTCGGCCTGGATGGTGGACAGGCCGTTGGTGAACATCCCCTGCTCGTAGAACGCGTCCATGTGGCGATCGAGCGACCGGCGCACCTTCGCGGGGTCGCCTCCCATGAAGGCCGTCGCGGGCCACGAGTTCGTCAGGTCGCCGTCGTCGGACAGCCCTCCCCCGAACTCGCCGTTCTCGATCTGCCGCTTGTCGATGTAGAAGAAGACGAATCGCTTGATGGCGGCAAGCAGCTCGGTCTGGCGAACCGCCCACAGCGGCGCGCCGGGTGGCGGGTCGGCGAGCTTCACGGGCGGGGCCGGCTGCTCCTTGTTGTAGTCGTACCAGTATTGCCGGCCGAGCACGTGGTCGGGATCCACGCGGAGCAGGTCGGTCATGTCCGCTTCCCATCGCGCGAACAGCTTGAGTCGGTGGGTCCTCGGAGACTCCTCCACGAGGTGCGCGTAGCTGTCGCGCGCCTGGGTGAACCGGTCGAGCGTGTGTTCCGCCAGGGCGTCCTTCCGCGCCTTGAAGACGAGGCGAAGCGCGGCCCCTTCGAGCGCGGACGGGCCGAAGTCCGCCCCGGCCCCGCTGATGCTGAGGTACAGCCCCTGGTCGTTGGGCAGGATCCGGTCGCGGAGGTCCAGCCAGATCGTGCGCGCTTCCCCGGGCTTGACCGAGACGCTGACGTCGAGCATGTTGCGCAGCGGCCAGATCGGGTCCTTCACCTGGATCCGCAGCGGGAAGGTGCGAGCCGTGCGTGGGTGTGACATCCAGCGGCGGCAGGTCCAGCGCGATCCCGTCGAGGCCGCCCGCCAGGTTGGTCCAGGAATAGGAGGACGTCGCCCGCCGGGCGCCCGCATCCGCGTCCCTGAAATCGGCCGGAATGAGGATGTGGACGATGGGCAGCGAACCGGGAGCCGCCCCGCGCGCCGGGGTGGCGGCCGCGACCTGCGGACCGCTCGCCGGAACCGCCACCATGGTCGCGCGCTCGTCTGCCGGATGGCGTCCCTTGATGAATGCCAGCGCCGGGAGCACGCTGGCCTGGGACGGCAGCGCCGACGACGAGAGCCGGTACGCCAGCTTGCCGATGCCGTCCGGTTCGCGCCCCGGTCGCACGTAGTAGGCGCCGAACTCGCCGATCGGCGTTTCCTGTTCGACGTTTGTGAAGGTAACGGCCTGGCCTTGCACAGCACCCGTCAGCCGGTGGAAGGTGCGCTCCTGCCCCTTGGGCCGCTCGAACAGCACGCGGCCCGAATCCGTCGCAGTGCCGAGGCGCGCGGTGCCCCACGCCGCCCCCGCGATTTCCAGCTGGTTCCACGGCTCGTCGGGCATGACGAACGTCACCGACTTGCCGGAGATCGAGTAGCAATCCCAGTCGGGCAGTTGGAAGTAGTCGTTGCGGCCGGGCAGCCGCGACCGGTTGTAGACGCCGGGCCACGTGGTTTCCCTGATGCCGTCGGTGCCCTTCCACCACCACCGCTTCACGTCCCACGCGTCGTGAATCTCGACCTTGCGAATGCTGGTCGCCGCCGCGTCCAGCAGGGGCGGCGGGTCCCCGGGCCGGTTCCACCCATTCCGGAACCACCACTCGTCCCGCCACTCGCGCTCCATGAGGTTCCTCGAGAGCGGCGGCGTGGCCTGGGGCGACTGCGCGCGCGAGAGCGCGGCGACACCTTCGTCCGGCAACATCCGGTCGTAGATGCGGATCTCGTCGATGTCGCCGCCCCGCACGAAGTTGTACGCGCTCTGCACCTGGTAGGGGCTGATGATGCGCGAGTGGGGGCCGAACTGGTCGAGGGCCGCGTCGAAAATCGCCGCTCCGTCCTGCTTGGCGACGAGCTGCCCGTCCACGTAGAAGCGGATGCCGCGGTTCTCATCCCAGCTGAACGCCAGGTGGGTCCAGCGGCTGGGGATGGGGAACGAGGGGATCGCGTACGACACCCGGGTGCGCGCGAGGCTGGCATCGGTCACGAACGCGTCGAACCCGCGGCCGTTGTAATCGATGCGCAGCCACGCCATGTCCCAGCTGGAGTGGTCGGCGTAGCCGACCCGGAAGATCGGGAAGGGGGTGGGGCCGACCGGCTCCCGCGAGCGCCAGTAGAACGACAGCGTGCCGCGCTGGGCGTAGATGTTGCCGGGCGCCCAGTACGAAAGGAGCTGGGTGTGGGCGCACTCGAGGCCGGGCCCCCTGGCGCCGTCGGCGATGACACGAACGCCGCTCGCGAAATTCGGCGCCGGGTCTCCGCCGCCCGCCACGTCCGCCGTGAGCCCGTGGTCGCCCGACAGGTAGAACAGGAGGCCGGCCTCCGGGGTCGTTTCGCTCGCGCCCCCCGCTCCCGCCAGCCAGACGACCGCCAGCACTGTCAACACGCGACGCATACACTTCTCCGATGCATTCCCCGACCGGGCCGTCCCCGGCCGATTCACCGACGGGAGAGCCAGGCGGCCGAGGGCACCTGCCGCGGGGGGGTCAGCGTCACCACGCGACCGGCCAGGACACGGCGGGGCTCGCGCTGCGCCGCCCCGCTCACCCCGTCCACCCACGTCAGTTCGAACGATCCGGTCGCCTTCGAGAGATCGAGGTCGACGGGCCGGCCTTCCACGGTGTAGACCAGGTACGCCTCGTCCGAACGGGCGACGCACCACGCGCTGGCCCGCGGTGAGACCACGAGGTCCCGTGCACGGGTGCCCGCGCGTTCGCGGGCGGGCAGGGCCGATTCCACCGCACGCGAGAGTTCCGGATACTCGTCGCGCGGTCCAGAGCGTGACGAGCTGCGGATGCCCGTCTCGGTACTCCCGCCACGCGCGGTACTTCATCGCCTTCGACCCAGCCCACAACGTGTCGAACAGCTTCTGGAACTCGGGCCCGTTCAGGAAGTCCTTCTGGTCCAGGGCCGCTGCGCCCAGCGTCCGCTTGAGCGCGTCGAGTTCGGCGGCCGTCGCGATGTCGGCGCGCTGCTCGCGCGGCGCGCGATTGATGCCACCCCGAGAAGCGAACAGCGAGCCGTCGGCCCGGTAGACCCACCCAAGAACGTCGACGGCCGAGATGAGCCGGCTTCGTAGCGGGTCATCGAGGATGGCGTCCATCTGGTCCTTGGGGATCTCCAGGCTGACGAACAGCGCTGTTCGGTGTTCGGCCTGCCACTCGGCAATCGTATCCAGCCAGAAGCGCACGAACTCGATCGGCCCGGTGTATTCGCGGTCGACGCCGTAAACGACGTTGGCATGGTCGCCGAGCACATCGAGCGCGTGACGGATGTAGCGCCGGTGCAGGTCGCGCCGAAGCGGGTGGCTGAGGTCGTAGAACACGTTCGCGGCCGGGACCTCGTCCGGCAAACCGGTGTCCTGAATGGCGTTCGCCGGACGCCAGGGGAAGTCGACGTAGTGCGAGCGGCTCTCGAGCAGCCAGTGCTGGAAGTAGAAGTTGTAATACAGGATCAGGCCGCGGCGATCGGCGATGCCGGCGAACGTCTCGATCCGGTCGAAATACCACGCGTTGAACCGTGTGAGGTCGTAGCGGCTCAAACCGTCCCACGCCCTGCCGGTGCCGCTGCGGGCCCACGGCAACTCCATGAACGGCGCCCACGCGTCGGCCGTCCTCTGCTCGGGCGACCCGTAGTAGTTGTGGTCCACCCGCCGCCGGTCGTACCACAACCCGTAATGCTGGTAGAACGCGGAGCGCGGCGGGAGGGCGGCTGCCATCAACCCGAGGTCGTCGGTGAGCCCGGGGCCCGCGCGGCCGGGCGCGAAGCGCGTGATCGCGGGGCCGTACGATTGCGCCAGCGACGGGACCATCTGCGCCTGGAACCACGAGTAACCGGTGCGCGCGGTCCACGCCGGCTGTCCATCAATCGTGAACCGGCCGTCTTGCAGGGTCAGCGGACCCGCGCGTTTCTCGCTCGCCGCCTCCGTTCGCGCGCGCGCCAGGAACTCCTCGACGTCGCGTGCGTCGAGCCGTGGGGCGTCGCCCGCCGCCGCCGACCGCACCGGCCGCGGCGCCGCCGCGGCTACGGCCGCCGCACCCAGCCGCTCGCTCAACTGCGCGAGATAGAGACTGCGCGGCTCCACCGGCGACCCGCGGTAGAAATCGCGGAACGGCATTGTGCGCGGGTCCCAGACGATACCGTCGCCGGTGACCATGCCCTTGCAGCCGTAAGCCTGGTTGAAGGCGCCCGGTGGAGCCTGGACCTCGACGTCGGTCGCCTCGCTGTTCCAGAGGATCGAGTTCGCCGCCGCCCAGCCCTGCCCCTGGTCGGCAATCCCGCGGTTGGTGAGACGCAGTGCGTTGCCGCGAATGACGACGTTGTCGTAGAGCACGCCCGATGCCCAGCTCTCGATCGGCCCGCTGAAGTCGAACGCGTCGCGCGACGACGACTCGAGGAACACGTTCGGACCGGCGGCGGTGATGCCGACCGCGAAGTCGTGACGTCCCTGCTCGCTCCGGCACCGCCGGAACAACGTCAGCTGGCCCGAGGTGAAGAACGCGCGGCGCCGGTAGCCCGCCACCTCCGAGATCGGCGCGATCGATTCGACGTCCTCCACGGTGATCGCGCGCGCGTCCGCGCCGAGGTCGACCGCCGCCCCTGCGAAATGCCGGGCGGCCACCTGGCGCACCCAGGCGTTCTCGACCTTGTCGAGCGTGATCGCGGTCCAGGCGTGGTCTTCATCCGCCGGCCGGCTGGCGTCGTACTCGGATGTGAGGGCCAGGTTCTCGATGCCGACGCGGGTGATGCGCCCCGGGAAGTCGACGCGGGAGAGCGTGCCGCCGCCGAACCGGGCATCGAGCGCCGTCGTGAGCGGCGCGTCGATCGTGACCCCGTCCGCCGCCACCGCGGTCACCGTCCGCTCCCACACGATGTCGCGCGAACCGGGCTGCCAGTGCAGCCGGTTCTCGGGACGCCATCCCTGGAACAGGTTCATCCCCAGCTCGGCAATCCACTCCTTCGTGGACGGCCGCCTCACGGCGACGCGGTCGCCCGCCGCGAAGCCGGTCGTGTCGGCAAGAGGGATGGTCCGTGCCCCGACCGGGACGTATTCGGAGGCAATGGAGCGACGCGACCCGGGAACGTCGACACGCTCGCCGTGGCCGGCGGCGGTGATGAGCGCGCGGCGCGAGCGGCCGTCGGCGACGAGGACGGTGCCGCCCTGCCCCGGGCCCGCGCCTCGCAGCACGACGCCCCCGGCAGCGATCCGGAGCGCGCCGTCGATGCGGTACTCTCCGGGCTCCACGACCACCGCCCCGCGGAAGCCATCGGCCTGCAGAGGCATCGTGGAGACGAGATCGATGGCCGCCTGGATCCGGTCGCGTGCCGATGCGCTGCCGGGCCCCACCACCAGCCGCACCGGGACATCGGGAACCGCGACTCCCCCGCCGCCGTACCCCGCGTGCGAGAAATCGATCACCCGGTTGCCGCGGCCGTCGGCGGTGTAGTGCAGGGCCCCGTCCGCCCCTCGCCCCACCGACACGGCCGGCCGCGGCGCGGGCGCGGCCCCGCCCGCGGCGACCTGCCCCCGCAGCGCCACGTGCCCGGCCAGGCAGCCGCCGAGCAGGAGGAGCGCCGGGCGGACGAGTGGATGGCGGAGGAGTGACATGAGACCACGAACGCGAAAGGGCCGGGACGCGTTTGCTCGCCCCGGCCCGCCGATGGACCCTAGAACACGAACCGCACGCCGATCTGGATCTCGCGCCCGTTGCCGTCAACGCGCTTGCGCGTCACCTTGCCGAAGGTCGAGTTCGCGATGTTGAGGTCCGGGTTGTCCCAGATGATCTGGTTGAACGCGTTGTAGGCCTCGAAGCGCGCCTCGAGGCGGTACTTCCCGATCGGGAAGGTCTTGGTCAGCGTCATGTCGGTCACGCCCCAGCCGGGCCCGTTGAGCCCGTCGTAGTAGTACGGGTTCGAACGGGGGGTGTAGTTGTCCGCCACCGCGAACATCGACGTGTCGAACCACTTGTCGCGGGTGGGGCTGCTCAGCTTGGGATTGCCCGACACCAGGTAACTCGTGGTGAACAGCAGCGGACGGCCGCTGTAGATGCGCGTCGCCAGCGAGTACTGCCAGCCGCCCACCACGTAGTCGAGCGCCGTGGGCATCGTGCTGCCCCACGCGCGCTCCTTGCCCACCGGGATCTGCCACGTGATCGCGCCCGTGAACCGGTGCACCGGCACGTCCACCACCGGCCTCCACTGCCAGCCGTCCTGGCCGTTGGACTTCAGCACCTTGTACTGCGCGATGTCGTCGAACCATTCCTGGCGCTTCTCGTTGTTGTAGGCGTAGGAGGCCACGAAACTCAGGCCCTTCACGAACGGCCGCTGCGCGCGGAGTTCGATGGTGTGGGTCTTCGCGACGCGCCCGTTGGTGTTGGTCTGCGTGATCGTCGGATACTGGGGATACGGCACCAGCAGGCTGGCAACGCTCACGGTGGCGGTGTTGCGCAGCGAGCCAGGGAACTTGTCGGGCGTCAGGTAATTGCGGAACGGGTTCGGCACCTGCGTGTTGATGGCCGTCTTCTGCTCGTACTTGAAGGCCGGGTCCATCATGTTCAGGTTGATGTCGTACGGCACGCGCGAGCCGTAATTGTAGAAGTAGCTGAAGTCGGTGACGATGCCGAGCCAGACCTTCATCTGGTACGACACGTTGAACCGATCGTTGATCTGCGGCTGCTGGTTCCACTGGTCGAGGCTGATGGCGCCGCCGAGGCCAGTGTAGCGGCCGTAGGCCTGGCCGTAGGGCTCGGTGAGCGGGTTGGCCGCCGCCGGGTACGGGTCGGCCAGCGCCTGTCGCGGCACGCCGTTCGACAGTCCCAGCGTGTTGGTGGTCTGCGCGTACCCGGTGTACTGGTTGACGAAGTCGCCCAGCGTTTCGCGCACGGCGCTGTAGGACCGCAGGTACCGGCCGTACGCGAACCGCACGACCTTATCCTGCCCGACCTTGTAAACCGTGCCGAACCTCGGCAGGAAGTTCCAGGGCGAGATGTGCACCACGTTCGGGTCGCTGTCGGTGGCGAACACCCACGCGCCCGTGTACGAGTAGCTGTAGCCCTTGCTCGCCATGAGCGACAACGCCTGCGCCGGCATCGTCGGCGGCGTCGCCTGCATCTCGGGAATCGGCTGCGTCAGGTCGTAGCGGACCGACAGCCGGTTGTCGGCGTCCGTCGCGCCCGGCTCGTACTCCCACCGGAGGCCCATGTTGAAGGTGAGACGATCACTCACGCGGAAGTCGTCCTGGACGTACGCGCCCCAGCCCTGCGACTGCGGCGTCTGCAGCGGCACCAGGCGGGCAGACGTTTGTCCGTCGAGCGCGCCGAGCAAGAACGTCGCCCACTGGTTGCCGGTGTTCACGACGTCGGGGCTGTCGGAGCTGTTCGCCGTCAGCGTCGAGTTGAACACGAGGTTGATCGGCTCGAACCGCGCGGCCTTCCCGTAGTAGCTGCGCACTTCGCCGCCGTACTTCAGGCTGTGCTTGCCCTGGTACCAGTTCATCTTCGCGGACATCGTCCACGCCGTCGGACGCTGCCACCACTCGCGGCCCTGACGGCCCAGGCGGTTGGTCGTGTTCGTGCTCGTGCCGGAGGTCACATCGAGCGCCGGGTAGTAGACGTAGCCGCTGTTGTACAGCGAGCTGTACCAGTTGCGCGACCAGTAGTTCGCCAACCCGTCCGCGCCCAGGATGAGCGCGGGGTTGTAGTACTCGTCGGTCATGTTGTAGTAGCTGCCGCGCAGGTTCAGCGTCTTCGTGTTCGACATCACCCACACCGCGTCGCCCGCCGTGCTCATCCCGTACCGGTTGCTGCCCGACAGCGGGAAGTAGTCGCCCTCCGTCGGGCTCTCCTGGTAGAGGTTCGCCTTGAACTGGCCGTAGCGGACGAATATCTTCCATTTGTCCGAGATGTTCCAGTCGATGCGCTCCGAGAAATTCCAGTAGTTCGTGTTCTCGTAGATCCCGGTACTGCAAGTTGTCCTGGTTGCCCGGCAGGTTCGGTTTCGGCATCTCCTGGAGGATCTTCAGCGACACCGGGTCAATCCGGCTCGACGGGATGACGTTGCCCGCGAAGGGCGTGCGGACGACCTTGCCGCTCGAGAGCACCGACGTGTACGGGTCGTAGATCGTCCGCACTTTGCCGCTCAAAAGCGACTGGCTGAAGTTGCCGGCGCGTTCGAGATCGGTCGGCACCGTGCGCACGATGCTCAGCGGTCGGCTGTCGTCCCAGTTCTCGTACGAGGTGAACGAGAACAGCTTGTTGCTCAGGATCGGTCCGCCGAGCGTCGCGCCCCACATCTTCAGCTTCGTGCCCCGGCGCGTCGTCGTGTCGGCCCCCGGCGTGATGGCGAGCGTCGGGTCGGAGATCGCGTTCATGCTCGGGTCCCTGACGTTCAAATACGCCGAGCCCTTGAACTTGTTCGTGCCCGACTTCATGTTCAGGGAAATGATGCCGCCAAGGCTGTTGCCGTTCTCCGCGTCGGCGCTGGCCTTCGACACCGTGACCTCTTCGACGGCGTCCATCGAAGGCGTGTAGGCGGTCTTGTAGCTCGCGTTCAACGGCACGCCGTCGAGGAGCACGTCGTTGGCGCGGCGCGTCCCGCCGCCCGCGTCGTAGTCGTTGGCGAACGCGTGGTGGTACGGACGGTTCTCGTTCGCCGTCGAACCGACGCCCGGATTCAGCGTCGGGTCGAGCATCGCCAGGTTATAGGGGTTGCGGCCGCTGAGCGGCACCTGGTCGATCAGCTGCCGTTCGAGCGTCAGCTGCGCGTTGCTCGAGTTCAACTGCACCTGCGTCGCCTCGGCCTGGACGATCACCGTTTCTGCGAGCGCCCCGACTTCGAGCACCAGCTTCGCCGTGACGTCGCCACGCTGCTGGACCCGGATGCCTTTCTCCTCCGCCTTCTTGAAGCCGTCGAGTTCGGCACGAACGCTGTAGGTGCCCGGCTCCACGAAGTCGAAGATGTAGTGCCCCTCCGCGCTGGAGACGCGCACCACGGTGACGTTGGTCGCTTCGTTGATGAGGGTGACCGTGGCGCCCGGCAGCACCCCCTGGCTGCTGTCCACCACCGTGCCCTGAACGCGGGCGCGGTAGTCCTGCGCATGCGCAGATGCCATCGTCATGGCGAGACCAGCGACGACGAGGATTCCAATCCAGCACTTCTTCATAAGCTCGCCTCCACACACTTGCGATCGCCGCTGTCGCCGGCCTCCGTGCCAGCGGAACTTGCCGCGCGAGTTGCCCGGCGGCCCCGCGGGGCGCTCACAGCCCGGGGGGCGGATGCCGGAAGGTTTTGGCACCAGGTCATTTCCCGTAGGCCCCGCCGCCCGCCAGGAAGTCCTCGCGGATCGGCGTGAAGATATCCACCAGGACCACCTCCTCGTCGAGCATCGTCGCCCCGTGGGCCACGTGGGGCGGGAAGTGCAGCACGGTGCCGGCCTCCACGACCCGCTGCTCACCGTCGATGGTGAAGAGCACGCGGCCACGCTCGACGAGGGTCATCTGCTCGTGGACGTGCGTGTGCACCGCCGTCACCACCCGGGGAGCGAACCGCAGCCGGCACACCATCAGCCGCTCGCCCCAGACCATCTGCCGTTCGACACCCTCCGCGATGCGCTCTACCGGGACCGCGTCCCAGTTGCGGACCGAACCGGATGCCGCCGACGCCGCCTCTGCATTCATGTCTGCTCCCCTCACGCCACCACCGGCGCCGCGAACGCGGGCGCCGTGACCAGCGCAGCCGCGCCCTGCAGGCGCGGGTGCTCTCCGACCAGGACCGGGCGGATCTCCGTGGAGGCGGCCGCCGCGACCAGCACGCGCTCGGCAAGCGCCGCGCGAACCGCCCCCTCGATGAGGTCCCAGGCCAGCATGATTTCGCCGCCGATGCAGACGCACGACGGGTCGAAGACGTTGACGACCGACGCGAGCCCGAGGCCCAGATAGCGCGCGGTCGATTCGAGCGCGGCCACCGCCTTCGCGTCGCCGGCCCGCGCGCGCACGATGAGGTCTTCGACCGTGAAGCGCCGCTGATGGGCGTCCTGCGGACCGTCCTGCACGCTGCGGCCGAAGTAGCGCGCCAGGGTGGCGCGGTTCGAGATGTAGGCCTCCCAGCACCCGTTCGCGCCGCACGAGCACCGGGGGCCGTCGAGCGACAGCGGGATGTGCCCGGCCTCTCCCGCGATGTTGTGCCGCCCGCGAAGCACCTCGCCGTTGATCAGCACGCCGACGCCGATCCCGTCCGACACGCTGATGAACACCAGGTCGCCGTGGGCGCATGCCGCGGCCCCGCCGTGCGCCCACATCTGCGCCAGCGCGCAGGCGCGCCCCGAGTTCTCGACCTCGACCCGCAGCCCGGTCGCCGCGGCGAGTGGCTCCCGGATGTCGACGTCGCGCCAGCCGAGCGTCGGCGCGTGCAGCACCCGCATGGTCGCCTGCTCCACCATCCCGGGAACCACCACGCCGAGGCCGTCGCAGGCCCCGGCCGCGTCGTGATCCGCGAGCAGCCGGCGAATCCGCGTGGCCAGCGTGGCCACCAGCGCCTTCGGGTCGCGGACGCTGGGAAACGAGATGACCCCGCTGATCGGTTTGCCGACCAGGTCCGCCAGCATGAGGAACGTCTCGGTGGCGCGGATGTCGGCCGCCACCACGCTGCGGCGGCCGGCGTCGATGTGGAGGAAGGTCGGCTTGCGCCCGCGAACCGTTTCACCGGTCGCCCCCTCGAAGATCAGCTTGCGGGCGATGAGGTCGTTGACGAGGAGGGTGACCGACGCCCGGCTGACCCCCATCGCCCTGGCGAGGTCGGCGCGCGAAATGGGCTGGTGCGTGCGCACGAGATTCAGGACGATCTGGCTGTTGATCTCCCGGCTCGTGCCCCGTTTGGCGACGCGGAATCTGGCAGGGTTGATTCGGCGCATCCAGCCGTCCTCGATAGGCGTGCGGTCTGACCACGGGCAATTAATTCAAAGTCGAAACAAAAGGTAGACCGGGGCACCCGTTTCGTCAAGATCTTTCTTGTAAAGAGATTTCTGGCCTCCAGCGGCCCCAATTACGCGGTTCTTTCAACGCTCCAACCCGGCCGCCTGGCGAAGAGCCCCGGTCTGACCAATCCAAGTTCAACACGACAACAAATCCGAACCGGGATTAACATTCCACGCCCGAAGCCGGTCTAAACCGAGGACCGACCGGACGCGCGATCCGCGCAGGAGGGAACTCGAATGCCCGCAGCCGGCTGCACCTCAGAGCCATCCGCACTTCTCACCACTCCACGGACCCCCAGCGAGCGGGACGAGATGATCGCCCTCCGGATCCTGTCTGCCGACGGCTCCCCACTCCCGCCCGGCAGCCGCCCGGGCACCGGGCCGTCGATCGCCCCGATCGAGCGAAAGGCGATGACGGCGGCCGAGGTCCTCAACGAGGCGTACTGCTACGAGCGCCCGTCTTCGTTTGCCCGGGGCATCCGCTTCGACCTCGGCGACAAGACGATGCTGATGATCTCGGGGACCGCGAGCATCGACCACACGGGCGCAACCGTGCACGTGGGGATTTCCGGGCGCAGTTGTGGCGGACCTACCGTAACATCACGTCGCTGCTGGCCTCTGAAGGGGCCACCTGGCAGGACATGGTCCGCACCACCTGCTACCTGAGCGACATCGAGCGCGACTACAAGGATTTCAACGAGGTCCGCACCGCCTTCTTCACGTGGCTGGGCCTCGACCCGCTGCCCGCGAGCACCGGTATCCAGGCGCGACTGTGCCGCGAAGACCTCCTCGTGGAAATCGAAGCGATCGCCGTCTTCACGCGGAAGCAGGGATGAAAGTGGCGGCGGACACCAGCGGGCTGCCCGGCCCGGGAGCGCGGCTCGTCATCGTCGTCGTCCTGCTGGCCGCGTCGTCGCTCGCGCGCGCCCAGGCGCCGTCGCCCTTCGAGCTGCCGACGACTGCCTCGCCCCGCAATGCCGTCGACGAAGCAACGTTCCCGCGCTTCAAGAAGCTGGGGCTGCAGGTGGCGCGGCCCGCCTCGGATGCCGTCTTCCTCCGGCGTGTCTACCTCGACGTCACGGGCACGCTTCCGACCGCCGAGGAAGCGCGGGCGTTCCTGGACGACCCGTCGACGACCAAGCGGACCGCGCTGATCGACCGCCTGCTCGAACGCGACGAGTTCGCCGACTACTGGGCAATGAAATGGGGCGACGTGCTCCGGGTGAAATCGGAGTTCCCCATCAACCTGTGGCCGAACGCGGTGCAGGCCTACCACGCCTGGATCCGCGAGAGCCTTCGCGACAACATGCCGTTCGACCGCTTCGCGCGCACGCTGCTCACGGCGAGCGGCAGCAACTTCCGCGAGCCGCCGGTCAACTTCTACCGGGCTGTCCAGAGCCGCGAGCCGCGGGCGATCGCGGCGAGCGTCGCGCTCGTGTTCATGGGAACGCGGCTGGAATCCTGGCCCGCCGACCGCCAGGCGGCGATGGCCGCCTTCTTCTCGCAGATCGGCTACAAGCCCACGGGCGAGTGGAAGGAGGAGATCGTCTACTTCGACCCGGGGAAGGTTCGGCAGGCGCCTCGCCTGCCGCGGCGCGGACGCTGACGCTGCCAGACGGCGCGACCGTCCGCGTGGCACCCGGCGACGACCCGCGCGAAGCGTTCGCCGCGTGGCTCGCCGGGCCCCGGAACCCGTGGTTCTCCCGCGCAGCCGTCAACCGCGTCTGGTTCTGGCTGATGGGACGCGGGATCGTGCACGAGGCGGACGACATGCGGGCGGACAACCCGCCGGCCAATCCCGAGCTGCTGGCGCTGCTCGAGCGCGAGTTCCAGGCATCTCGCTTCGACCTCAAGCAGCTCTACCGGCTGATCCTGAACTCCGCCACGTATCAGCTCTCGTCGATCCCCGCGGACCCCGAGCGCGGGGCCGGCGGCCCAGTTCGCCCACGCGCTCGTCTTCCCGCTGGACGCCGAGGTGCTGGTGGATGCCGTGTGCCAGGTGACGGGAACCGTCGAACAGTACTCGAGCGCCATCCCCGAGCCGTATACCTACATTCCGCCGGATGTCCGATCGATTGCGCTCGCCGACGGCAGCATCCGCAGCGCCTTCCTCGAAACGTTCGGGCGGCCGCCGCGCGACACCGGGCTGCTCGCCGAGCGAAACGGCCGGCCATCGGCGGCACAGCGGCTCTACCTGCTGAACTCGAGCGACATCCAGCGGAAGCTGCAGCAAGGCCCGACGATCCAGGCGCTGCTGCAGACCCCGGGCGCGCCCAGGGAGATGGTGAACCGCATCTACCTGACGATCCTCTCTATTCCCGACCGACGAGGAACTGCAGCGGGTAGTGGTGTACGCGCTGGCGCCGGGGTCGAACCGGCGGCAGGCGGGCCTCGACCTCGCATGGGCGTTGATCAACAGCACGGAGTTCAGGTTCAGACACTAGGGGACAGAAGACCAGCTAGCAGCGGACCACGGACGCCCAAGCTCGTAGCGGATCAGCCGGTGGCGACGACGACAGCCACGGGCCCGGCAGCCGGACGCCGCCGGAAGCCAACACCGGCGGCCGAGAGCCAGCGGTGAGCGAACGAAAGGTGGCGATGGATAGACGACAGGTTCTCCGCAGCGGCCTGATGGGGGCGGCCGGCTGGCTTCTTGCGCCGAGGCTCGGTGCCGGGCGGGCGCTGGCGGTCCCCCGAGGACGGGCCAGGTCGGTGATCCAGGTGTGGATGTGGGGCGGCCCTTCGCACATCGACACGTTCGACCCCAAGCCTGCGGCCGGCTACGACTACTGCGGCCCGCTCGACAAGGCGATCCCCACTGCCGTCGACGCCGTCCAGCTCGGAGAGCTGCTGCCGCTGCTCGCCACGCAGGCGCGTCGCTACTCGCTGATCCGGAGCCTGACCCACGACAGCAACGCGCACGAGACCGCGGCCTACTCGGTACAGACCGGGCGCATGCCGGGTGACCGGCTGGTGTATCCCGGCATGGGCGCGGTCGTCTCGCTGATGAAGGGCTACGGGGCCGGCTACACCGGCCTCATCCCCCCGTACATCGTCGTGACCGAGCTCCAGGGACGCTTCTCCGAGTCGGGCTTCCTCGGACCGCGCTACGCCCCGTTCGCGACCGGGGGCGATCCGGCACAGAGCCCGTTCGTCGTGCAAGGCATCGTCACGCCCGGCGTGTCCGAGCAGCGCCAGCGCGACCGGCGCGCGCTGCTGCACGATCTCGACACGCTCGGCAACGCGCTCAAGGGGAACGCCTCGTTCGAGGCGTTCGCGCAGTCGGAAGACCAGGCCTACGAACTGATCCTCGGAGAATCGGGCAGGGTCTTCGATCTCGGCCAGGAGCAGGACGACGCGCGCGAACGCTACGGGAAGAACACGTTCGGGCAGTCGTGCCTGGCGGCCCGGCGCCTCGTCGAGCGCGGCGTTCCTTACGTCACGATCAACTTCAAGGGCTGGGACACGCACAAGCAGCACTTCCAGGCGATGCGGCAGAAGCTGCCGCAGCTCGACAAGGGGCTCTCCGCGCTCCTGGAAGACCTGGACGAGCGCGGCCTGCTGGACACGACGATCGTCTGGTGCTGCGGCGAGTTCGGCCGTACCCCGCGCGTGCTCTGGGAGCCCCCGTGGAACGGCGGCAGGGGCCACTGGGGCTCGGTCTTCTCGGCGCTCGTCGCGGGCGGCGGGTTCAAGGGCGGGCAGGTGGTGGGGGCGTCCGACGCCAAGGGCGAGGAGGTGCGCGACCGGCCCGTCGCGCCGGCCGATCTGATCGGGAGCATGTACGAACTGCTTGGTCTCGACCCGGAGGCCAGGCTGCCCAATCCCGAGGGGCTCGACATCCGGCTCACGCCGCCCGCGGCGCAGCGCAAGGGCGACGGCCGGCTCGCGGAGATCATGTGAGCCGCCGAATGCATCGCCCGGGCCTGCTGATCATCTGGGGGATGACTGCGCTGCTGGCGGCCGGCAGGGGTGCCGCGCAGCCCCCCAACGCCCCCCACGCCGGCTATGTGTATCCCGCGGGCGGCCGGCAGGGCACCACGGTTCAGGTCCGCGTCGGAGGCCGATTCCTCGACGGGGCGGCCAACGTGCTGGTGTCCGGCCGCGGCGTGCGCGCCGAGGTGAAGGCGCTGGACAAGCCGCTGACCCAGCGCGAGATCACCGACCTCCGCGAGAAGGCGGGCGAGCTCCAGAAGACGGCGAAGGCGCCCGCCGAGCGGCGTGAACTGGCCGAACTGCGCATGCGCGTCGGGGATTCCCTGCGCCGCAATGCGAACCCGACGCTCGCCGAAGTGGCCACGGTCTCGGTCACGATTGACGCGGACGCCGAGCCGGGGCCGCACCAGCTCCGCTTGGCCACTCCCCTGGGCCTCACCAACCCGGTCGTATTCGTCGTGGGCCAGCTGCCCGAGTTCCAGGAGAAGGACGAGAAGGCGTCACCGGCGGACCTCGAACTGCCGATCATGCTGCCCGCGACCGTGAACGGCCGATTGATCCCCGGCGACGCGGACCGCGCCAGGTTTCCGCTTCAGCAGCCGCCCCAGTACATGCCGGGTGACGTCGATCGGTTTCGTTTCTCGGCCACGAAGGACCAGGACCTGGTCTGCGTGGTCAGCGCCCGCGGCCTGATGCCGTACCTGGCCGATGCGGTGCCGGGCTGGGTTCAGCCGACGCTGGCGCTCTACGACGCTTCGGGCCGCCAGGTCGCGTATGAAGACGACTTCCGTTCCCAGCCCGACCCGGTGCTGCACCTGCGCGTACCCTCGGACGGCGAATACGTCCTCGAGATCAAGGACGCGCTCTACCGGGGCCGCGAAGATTTCGTCTACCGCGTCGAGATCGGCGCGCTGCCCTTCATCACCAGCATCTTCCCGCTCGGTGGTCCGGCCGCGGGCAGGACGACGGTGCAGGTGAACGGGTGGAACCTGGCGACGAACCGCGTCGTGATGGACACCGCGGGGGCGACGCCCGGCCTCTACACGGTGACGACCGCGCGCGGGACGCTCTCGGCCAACCGGGTGCCGTTCGCGGTGGACACGTTGCCGGAAGCCGCGGAGCGCGAACCGAATGACACCATCAAGGCCGGCCAACGTCTGGCGTTGCCGGTCGTGGTGAACGGTCGCATCCAGCAACCAGGCGACGTGGACGTTTTCACCTTCCAGGGGCGAGCGGGCGGCCGGGTGGTGGCCGAGGCGTCGGCACGCCGCCTCGGTTCGCCCCTGGACGCGTCCCTCGAATTGCTCGACCCCCAGGGCAAGCGCGTGGCGTTCAACGACGACTGGGAGGACAAGTCCTCGGGCTTGATCGCGCACCACGCGGACCCGCACCTGTCCGCGACCCTGCCCTCGGACGGCATCTATGCGGTCCGCGTCAACGACGTGCAGCGCAAGGGCGGGCCGGACTTCGGCTATCGCGTGCGGATCGGGACACCTCGCCCCGATTTCGACCTGCGCGTGTCCCCCGCCGAACTGAGCGCGGGCGCCGGCACGACGGTGCCGGTGACCGTGACCGCCATTCGGCGCGACGGCTTCGAGGGTGACATCGAAATCGGGTTGAAGGACTCGCCTGCCGGGTTCGCGCTCGAGGGCGCCACGATTCCCGGCGGCGTGGAGCAGGTGCGGATTACCCTGACCGTGCCGCCCGGCGTGATGTCCGAGCCGGTGAATCTCACGCTGACCGGTCGCGCGACCGTGGACGGCAAGGCGGTGGTGAGGGCGGCAGTGCCGTCGGAAGAGATGATGCAGGCGTTCGCCTACCGCCACCTGGTGCCCACCGACGCGCTTCGCGTCTCGATCATCGCGCGCGGCGCCACCCGCGCACCGGTCAGGGTGCTCGGGCAGCAGCCGGTGAAGATCCCCTCGTCGGGCACGGCGAAGGTCCGGGTGGCGTTCCAGCGGCCGCGCGCCTTCCAGAAGCTCGCCTTCGAACTCGACAACCCGCCCGATGGCATCGCGATTCGCCAGTTCACGCTGACCGAGAACGGTGCGGAACTCGAACTGCAGGCCGACGGAGCGAAGACGAAGACCGGTCTTCGCGGCAACCTGATCGTGACCGTCTCAGGCGAGCGCGTGCCGCAGGGCAGCCAGGCGCCCGCCCCGGCCGCCGCCCGCCGCCGCCAGGCGCTGGCGACGCTGCCGGCGATTGCGTTCGAGGTGGTGAAGTAACTACGTCGCATAGTGGCTGGTGGTTAGTGGTCAGTGGCTAGTCTGTTACGCGTGACGACCAGCCACTAGGCACTAGTCACTAGCCACTCCCGGAGTAGAATGCGCCCCATGCGGGCCAGACTGCTGCCGCTCGTTCTGCTCGTCACGCTGACCGCGTCCCCCGCCGCCGCTCCCGGGCGCGTGGCGACAGAACCACCATCGCGACTACCAGGCCCCGAGTTGAACCTGCGGCTCGAGGCGCCCATCACAACGTGGGACGAAGCGCTCCCCCTCGGCAACGGCCTGCTCGGCGGCCTGCTCTGGGGCGAAGGCAACCTGGTTCGGCTGTCGCTCGACCGCGGCGATCTCTGGGACGAACGCCCGGCGGACGGCGTGGACTGGAGCCGCCTCACCTACAAGATGGCGCGCGAACTGGTGGAGGCCGGGAACACCGCCGAGTTCAACCGGATCTTCGACAGGCCGTACGACGGGGTCCACCCGACCAAGATTCCCGCGGGGCGGGTCGAGATCTCCCTGCCGGCTGGGCAAACCCTCTCTGCATTCGAGTTGAGCCTGGCCGACGCGCAAGCGCACGTGCAGGCGTCGGGTGCAGGGAGGCTCGACGCGTTCTTCAGCGCGGCCGAACGCGTCGCCCTCGTCCGGATTCCTGGCGCAGCGGCGCCGAAGGTCGTCATCCAGCCGCCCGCCAGCCTGGCGAAGCTCGGATACCCGGGGGCGAGGATCGAAGGAATCGTCGAGGGAGGCGCTGTCGGGCAGGAAGGTCGGCGCGACGGTCCTCCGACGCATGCCCAGTGGTTCGAGCAGGAAGCCGCCGGCGGTCTTCGTTACTGCGTCTTCGCCGGGTGGCGGCGTGAAGCGGACGCAACGGTGATGGCGGTGACCGTGACGTCCACTCGCGACGGGCCCAATCCCCTGGCTCTCGCAGAACGCCTGGTGCGCGCCGCCCTCGACCGGGGCTACGAGCGGAGCCTGGAGCCGCACTCGGCCTGGTGGCAATCGTTCTGGTCCGCCTCCAGCGTCAGCATCCCGAACGCGGCTGGCCTTCGGCACTACTATCTCGCGCAGTACTTCTACGGCGCCGCATCGCGGCGCGGCGCCCCGCCGATGCCGCTGCAGGGGGTGTGGACGGCCGATGCGGGCGGCCTGCCGCCCTGGAAGGGCGACTACCACAACGACCTGAACACCCAGACCACGTACCTGGCCTACCAGGCGGCCGGGCATTTCGAAGAGGGATCGGCGTTCCTCGACCTCCTCTGGGACCTGCTCCCCCGCTTCCGGCGCTTCGCGCGCGAGTTCTACGGCGCGACGGGGGCGGCAGTGCCGGGCGTGATGACGCTTGCGGGGCAGCCCCTCGGCGGATGGGGACAGTACAGCCTGTCTCCGACGATGAGCGCCTGGTGCGCGCACCTGTTCTACCTGCACTGGCGCTACACCATGGACCCGGCCTTCCTGAAGGACCGCGCCTACCCGTTTTCGCGCGAGGTGGGAACGTTCGTCCTGAACCTGCTGCGGCCGGACAGGAATGGCATCCTGATGCTGCCCCTCTCGTCGTCCCCGGAGATTCACGACAACGGCGCCAGGGCGTGGCTCGTCCCCAACTCGAACTTCGACGTCGCCTGCATCCGGATGCTGTTCCTGGGCATCTCGGAGATGGCACGTGCCAGCGGCGTCGCGGCCGATGCCAAGCGGTGGGCGGACGCCGCCGAACGGCTCGGGCCGCTGCACGTCTCCCCCGCAGGCGCGTTGAAACTCGACGCCCGCGAAGACCTCGCCGAGAGCCACCGCCACCTCTCGAACCTGATGAGCATCCACCCGTTCAACCTGCTGACCGTCGAAGGTTCCGAGCAGGACCGGCGTGTGATCGCCGCCTCGCTGAAGCAGTGGGACGCGCTCGGCACGCGCGGGTGGGTCGGCTACAGCTTCTCCTGGATGGCGTGCCTCCGGGCGAGGGTGGGCAACGGCGAGGCCGCGTGGCGGTACCTCGACATCTACCTGCGCGCCTTCATCCTCCGGAACGGATTCCACGCGAACGGCGACCAGACGAGGTCGGGCTACACGTCGGCGACCTACCGCCCGTTCACCCTGGAGGGCAACTTCCTCGCCGCGCAGGCGGTGCACGAGATGCTCCTGCAGTCCTGGAACGCTTCGCCCGGCGTCGTGGACAGCGAAGTGATCCGCGTCTTTCCCGCGATGCCGAAGGCGTGGGCGGACGCGTCGTTCGACGACCTCCGGGCCGAAGGCGGGCACCGCGTCTCGGCGCGCCGCGAGAAGGGGCAAACGACGTGGTTGCGGATCACCGCCGGCCGGGACGGCATCCTGCGAATCCGCGACCCGTTCCCCGGCCGCCGCGTCAACTGGTCGGTGGGGCGGGCCTCCGGTCCGCCCGGAGCGCCCGGAGCGGCCTCCGGCACCTCAGGCAAAGCAGCAAAGGTGGGCAACACCTACGAGGTGACGCTGAAGAAGGGAGAGACGATCGAAGCCGGGGCGAAGTAACGGCGTTCGGCCTTCCTGAATCCCGGCTCCTGGATCGTGCTATTCCCAGCGGAAGAGCAGCACCGGCGGAATCAGCAGCAGGAAGCTGAGCGCGATCAGGATCAGCATCAGCGGCAGGAACCACCTCGCCCACCGCTCCCACGGCACCTTCCCCGCGCCCAGCACGCCCATCGTGACCGCGCTGGTCGGCAGGATCGGGTTCACGAACTCGCAGAGCTGGTAGGCGTAGACGGCCGTCTGCCGCGTGATCCCGACCAGGTCGGCCAGCGGCGCCATCACGGGCATCGTCAGCGCCGCCTGCGCGGTGCCCGAGTGGATGAAGAAGTTGATCACGCACTGGATGAGGAACATCACCTGCGCGATCACGCCGCGCGGCAGCAGCGACAGCGAGTTGGACGCGAAGTAGAGGATCGTGTCGAGGATCCTGGCGTCCTGCGCGATGACGAGCAGGGCGCGCGCGCAGGCGATGATGAAGACGACACCGACCATGTCCTTCGCGCCCGTGACGAACGTGCGGGCGATGTGGCTCGGCCCGAGGCCACCGGCCAGCCCCAGCGCGATCCCCATGCCGAAGAAAAGCACGGCGATCTGGTCGATGTACCACTTCCACTCGAGCACGCCGACGACCAGCAGCACCATCGACGCGATGAACAGCGCTAGGGTCGCCGCGTGACGGAACTGCCAACCATCGCCCGCCACCTCGTGCGCCCCGACCTCTCCCCGGGCGAGGTCGATGTCGCGCACCGGGCTGATCTCGGGGTTCCGCTTGACTCGCCGCGCGTACCACATCACGTACGCGATCACCACGGCGGTGCCGACCACCCACGAGAACATCCTGTAGCCGAGGCCCGAGTAGAGCGGCAGGCCGGCAATGCTCTGCGAGATGCCGACGGTGAACGGGTTGAAGAACGCCGCCGAGAAGCCGGCCACCGAGCCGAGAAACGGGATCGACACGCCCACGATGGAGTCGTAGCCGAGCCGCCGGGCTAGCGGGATGAAGATGATGACGAACGGAATCGTCTCCTCCGCCATGCCGAAGATCGATCCTCCGAGCGAGAACACGACCATCAGCACCGGGATCAGCATCCCCTCGAGATACGGCCGCCGGCTGAGGGCGTCGGTCAGGCGGCGGATGCCGAACTCGACCGCCCCGGTCTCCTGGAAGATGGCGAAGCTGCCGCCGATCATCAGCAGGAAGCAGATCAGCAGCGCGCCGTCCATGAACCCCTTGATCGGCGACTCGAGCACCATCTGCGGCCCGAGGTAGACCTTCGGCACCTCGCGGTAGGTGCCCGCGACGGTGACGCTGCGGGCCCCCTCGCTGGTCTGCACCTTGGCCCGCTGGTACTCGCCCGAGGGAATGACCCACGACGCGGCCAGCACGAGGATCACCAACGCCATCACCACCACGAGCGTGTGCGGCATGGCGAAGCGCTTGGAGGAGGACATAGACATGAGAATGAAGAATGAAGAATGGAGAATGAAGAATGAATGCAGGGGGCCTGTTCCGCGTTCCGCATTCTCCACTCGGCATTCGACGTTGCCAGCCGGGCGGGGGCCGGATTACTCGAACGTGCCCCGCACGATGATTTCGCCGTCCCGCATGCACCAGCGGCCGCGGGCGATCACGCCTCGGATCTCGAGCGTCTCCGGCTCCAGCAGGACGACGTCGGCATCCGCACCCGGCACCAGCTCGCCCTTACCTCGCAGCTTGAGGATCCGGGCGGGATTCGAGGTAATCACGCGCAGCGCGGTCTCGAGCGGCACGCCCTCGCACAGCACGCTGTCGCGGACCTCGGCGAACAGGCTGGTCACGCGGCCCACCTCGAGCCGCTGCAGCCGGCCCTGCGCGTCGAACGCCGGCAGGCTGCCCTGTCCATCGGACGTGAAGGTGATGTGGCCGGGGTCGACGCCGGCGTCGAGCATCCGCTTCAGGCCGGTGCTCGACTTGATTTCGCCGTCGGCCAGGAACGCCGGGACGGTGGACGTGGTGAAGTCCACGTACCCGCCGGCCAGCGCGTACGCCATGCCCTCGTCGAACAGCGAGGGGTTGCGGTTGATGTGCGTCGGCACGAACTGCGATGCGGGGATTTCCGTCTCCTCGACCAGGCGGCGCAGCAGCGCGAGGCCCCGCTTCCCGTCCCCCATGTGCACGTTCACCACGCCCGCCTTGCCCGACAGGATGCCCCCGCGCCGGGCCTCGGCGGCGAGCCTGGCGAACTCGTCGAACGTCGGCTGCGTCGACCGGTGGTCGGAGAGCGCGACCTCGCCGACGCCGATCACCTTGTCGATCAGCTGGAGGTCCTGCTCGATGCTGCCGGTGAGCGTGCGAACGGGCACCGCGTAGTAGCCCGTGTACATGAAGGCCGTGATGCCCTCCGCATCGAGCCCGCGCGTCTTGGCCAGCAGGTTCGCGAGGCTGCGCGTGACGCCGTCCGTACCGAGGCAGCCGACGACCGTCGTCACTCCCCCGCGCACGGCGTCGGACAGCTGCAGCTCCGGGGTGCGGGTGGCGTAGCCGCCTTCTCCGCCCCCGCCCGTCAGGTGCACGTGGCTGTCGATGAAGCCGGGAACAGCCAGCAGGCCGGCGGCGTCCACGACGTCCGCGTAGGGCGCCGCCACGCGGATCTCGTCGTCGACCCGCTCGATGCGCTCCCCGGCAATGAGGATGTCGGCGCGGCCCCGAGCGGCCGGCACGAAGACTTGCGCGCCTCTGAGCAGCAGCATGAACACACACCCCCGGGCCGCCGGTGCGGCGGCGTCAATCTCGTCCGCGCGAGTCTACCATGGCTCCCCGGAAGACAGAATCCTGAGGCTAGAATCAGCCTTTGGCCGTTTATCGTTTACTTCTCAGCCATTTTTTGTGTATATTTTTCACGCTCAACTGTCGCGAGCCGCTGGTCCCCCTGCGTGTGCGCCCCACCCACGCGTCTCGAGAATAGCCAGGGAATGAGCGTGATACACTTCCCGTTCAGGTGGACTCGGAACCAGGCCTTATTACCGCCTCCTTCGAGGCGGACTTCGTCAGCAGAGAGGGGATAATCCGTGAACAAGAAGGCATTCAACCCGTTCGAAATGGCGCAGGCCCAATTCGACAAGGTCGCCGACGTCATCAATCTCGACGCCGCCACCCGGGAACTGCTCCGCAACCCCATTCGCGAGTATTCCTTCGCGCTGCCGGTCCGCATGGACGACGGCACCGTGAAGGTGTTCCGCGGTTTCCGGGTCCAGCACAACGACGCCCGCGGCCCGGCCAAGGGCGGCATCCGCTTCCATCCGCACGAGACGCTCGACACGGTGCGCGCCCTGGCGACGTGGATGACGTGGAAGTGCTCGGTCGTGGACATCCCGCTCGGCGGCGGCAAGGGCGGCGTCATCTGCGATCCGCACAACCTGAGCCAGCGCGAGCAGCAGGCCATCTGCCGCGGCTGGGTGCGCCAGCTGGCGAAGAACGTGGGCCCGGTCAATGACGTGCCCGCTCCCGACGTGATGACCAATCCCCAGCACATGCTGTGGATGCTGGACGAATTCGAGACGATTCACGGCGGCCGCTACCCCGGCTTCATCACCGGCAAGCCCGTGGGCATGGGCGGATCGCTGGGACGCACCGAGGCGACCGGCTACGGCGTGATCTTCACGGTGCGCGAGGCGCTCCGCGAACTGGGGCTCAAGCCGTCCGAGTGCACGGCAGCCGCGCAGGGATTCGGCAACGTCGCGCAGTACGCCGTCCGCCTGTTCCGGCAGCTCGGGGGCAAGGTGGTGTGCGTGTCGTCCTGGGACCAGGAAGACCAGACCTCCTACACCTTCCGCAAGCTGTCCGGCGTGGACCCCGACGAACTCGTCGGCATCACGGACCACTTCGGCGGCATCGACAAGAGCAAGGCCAAGAAGCTCGGCTACGAAGTGCTGCCGGGCGACGCGTGGATCGAGCAGGAAGTCGACATCCTCCTGCCCAGCGCGCTCGAGAACCAGGTGACGGGCGAGAACGTCGGGAAGATCCACGGGAAGGTCAAGCTGATCGCCGAGGGCGCCAACGGCCCGACGACGCCGGAAGCCGACAAGGTCATTCACGAGCGCGGCATCTTCATGATCCCCGACTTCCTGGCGAACGCCGGCGGCGTGACCTGCAGCTACTTCGAGCAGGTCCAGGGGAACATGAACTACTACTGGGAGAAGGACGAGGTCCTCGGCAAGCTCGACGTCAAGATGACGGCCGCCTTCAACGCGGTCAGCGAGCTGGCGCGCAAGCAGAAGCTCTACATGCGCGACGCGGCCTACGTGATTTCGGTGAATCGCGTCGCCAAGGCCTGCAAGGATCGCGGCTGGGTCTAGGACGGCCTGCGGCCTGAGGCTGCGGCCTGCGGCTGACGCTGAGGCCATTGCACGGAAGAACCGGAGGGGCGGCTGAGAAATCGGCCGCCCTTTTCCTTTTCGGCCGGCGGCCTGGCCCCCGGGGCCTGCGGCGGCAGCGCCCGAAGGCTGCAGCCGGGGGCCCGGGGCCAAACCTCGGTGCCCTGGTGTATGCTTGCCCTGCCCGGAGGCGCACCCGCATGTCCAGCCCCATCGCCCGTCCCGCGGTTCCCGCGTTCGACCGCCGGTTCTTCGACGGCAGCGAGCAGTTCACCTGCATCGGCAGCGGCGAGTTCGGCGGGAAGGCGCACACGCTGCTCGCGGTGAAGGACCTGCTGGCCGCGGGGGTCGAGGGACGCGCCCGCCAGCACTTCGAGGTCCACGTCCCGACGCTGACGGTCATCGCGACCGACATGTTCGAAGTCTTCATGGACTCGAACCAGTTGTGGGATCTCGTCCACTCCGGCGCGTCGGACCACCGCATCGCGCTCGCGTTCCAGGCCGCGGACCTCCCCGTCGAACTCCTCGGCGATCTCTACGCCCTGATCCGGCAGGTCCACACGCCGCTCGCGGTCCGGTCGTCGAGCCTGCTCGAGGACGCGCTGAACCAACCGTTCGCCGGCGTGTACGCGACGAAGATGATCCCGAACAACCAGCACGACCCGGAGACGCGGTTCCGCAAGCTGGCGGAGGCGGTCAAGTTCGTCTACGCATCGACGTTCTTCGAGAACGCGAGGAACTACCGGCGGCTGACGGGGCATGCGTCGGACGACCGCATGGCGGTGATTCTCCAGGCCATCGTCGGGAACCGCCACCGCGACCGCTTCTATCCCGAGCTCTCCGGCGTCGCGCGGTCCTACTCCTTCTACCGGTCCGGCAACACGCGGCCCGAGGACGGGGTGGTGAACCTGGCGTTCGGCCTGGGCAAGACGATCGTCGATGGCGGGGTGACGTGGAGCTACTCGCCCGCCTACCCGCAGTCGACGCCGCCGTATTCGTCCGTCCGGGACCTGCTGCGGCAGACGCAACTCGACTTCTGGTCGGTGAACATGGGGAGCGCCCCGGCCTACGACCCGCTGGCGGAGGCGGAGTACCTGGTGAAGTGCCCGGTGGCCGACGCCGAGGAGGACGCGACGCTGCGACTGGTCGCGTCGACCTACGACGCCCGTTCCGACCGGCTGTCGATGGGCACGGGCATCCGCGGCCCGCGCGCGCTCACGTTCGCGCCGCTGCTCGTCCTCGAGGAATTCGCGCTGAACGAGGTCCTCAAGGGGCTGCTGCGGCGCTGCCAGGAATCGCTCGGCGCCCCGGTGGAAATCGAGTTCGCCGTCACGTTCCCGGGCGAGGGCGAGGACGGCCCCGCGCGGTTCGGCTTCCTGCAGGTCCGACCGATGACCGTCTCGGATGCCGTCGTGGACTTGGATCTCGACTCGGCCGACCGCGGCACGCTCCTGCTCGCGTCGGAGCGGGTCATGGGCAACGGCGTCATCACCGGCGTGCGCGACGTCGTCTACGTGAAGCCGGACGGCTTCGAGGCCCGTCACACCCCGGCGATTGCCGAGCAGGTCGCGCGGCTCAACCTCGAACTGGTCGACCGCGGAGTGCCCTACCTGCTGATTGGTTTCGGCCGGTGGGGCAGCTCAGACCCGTGGCTGGGGATTCCCGTGGCCTGGTCGCAGATCGGGGGGGCGAAGGCGATCGTCGAGGCGACGCTGCCGTCGATGAACGTCGACCTGAGCCAGGGCTCCCACTTCTTCCACAACATTTCCAGCTTCAACGTGAGCTATTTCTCTGTACCATTCCATGGGTCCTTCCCGATCGACTGGGAGGGACTGTCGCGCCAGCCGGTGGCGGCGGATGCGGGCTTCGTGCGACACGTGCGGCTGGAGCGCCCGCTGCACATCGCGGTCGACGGCCGCCAGGGGCACGGGGCGGTGTTCTGGCGCCGGGCGGAGGACGGAGCGAGCGTATGAACCCGACCAACCAGCCGGTCAACAACATCATCGAGCAGCTCCAGGAACGGGCGAAGGAGCTGCACACCCTGTACAAGGTGCACGAGCTGATCAACCAGGCCGACGCCTCGGTGGACGAGGTGTGCCGGCGGCTGATCGAGGTGGTGCCGGGCGGGTTCCAGTACCCGAGCGTCTGCTGGGCGAAGCTCACGCTGGACAACACCGTGTACCAGCCTCCGCGCGTCAGCGAGACCAGCTGGGTGCTGCGCTCGGACGTCATCGTCCAGGGCGAGCGCGTCGGCCTGATCGAGGTGTTCTACACCCGGCAGATGCCGCGCGCCGACGAAGGGCCGTTCCTCAAGGAGGAACGGAAGTTGATGGACACCATCGCCGAGCGGCTGTCGCACTTCCTGATGCAGCGGCGGCTGCAGGCGACGCTGCGCAACTGGCAGTCCGCGATCGAGAACCTCGCGTCGCCGGAGAAGCGCGAGTGGTGGGTGATCATCGAGTTCCTGCGGAAGACGGACCAGCACCTGCTGATGCGCATCTCCCGCCGCATGCTGAACTACCTGTGCTGGAACGGCATCGACGAGGCGCAGCAGCTGCTCCACCGGTTCGCGGCCGACTTCACCCAGCAGGCGGAAGGGTTCGAGGACAACATCCCGCTGCGGCGGAAGAGCATCGAGGACCTGCTGGCGCTCACCGAGGACGCGTTCCGGATCGCGGCCAGCCACCTGAGCGAGGGGGAGATCGTCACCTGCATCCAGAAGTGGATCAAGGACGACAAGTCGGGGTTCCTGGTGGAAGCGGTCGAGAACCAGTGCACGTCGCTGACCGATATCGGCCAGGCGCTCGAGCGGTATCACCAGCTCGCCGTCCAGGACGAGGAGCTGTCGCGGTCGGTGCAGATCGGCCTCCGGGTCTCGCTGGCGCGGCGGTTCTTCACCGAGGACCTCGAGTTCATCAACACGGCGAAGAACTACATCGAGATCGGCGATTTCTACGAGCTGGTGAACCACATCATCAGCCCGCCCGCGAGCCACGGGAAGCTGGGCGGCAAGAGCGCCGGGATGCTGCTCGCCTCGCAGATCATCCGCAAGTGCGGCGAGTATTCCGACCTCCTCTCGGGGATCAAGGTGCCGAAGACGTGGTACATCGCGTCGGACGGCCTCATGAGCTTCGTGGAGTACAACCAGCTGGAGGACGTCTACAACCGGAAGTACCTCGAGATCGAGCAGATCCGCCGCGAGTACCCCCACATCGTGCAGGTGTTCAAGAACTCGCGGTTCGCCCCGGAAATCATGAAGGGGCTGTCGCTCGCGCTCGACGATCTCGAGGGGAAGCCGCTGATCGTCCGGAGCTCGAGCCTGCTCGAAGACCGGATGGGCGCGGCGTTCTCGGGCAAGTACAAGAGCCTGTTCCTGCCGAACGTGGGCACCAAGGCCGAACGGATCAACGCGCTGATGGACGCGATCGCCGAGGTGTACGCGTCCTTGTTCGGGCCCGATCCGATCGAGTACCGGGCCGAGCGCAACCTGCTCGATCTCCACGAGGAGATGGGCATCATGATCCAGGAGGTCGTCGGCACGCGCGTCGGCCCGTACTTCCTGCCGTCGTTCGCCGGCGTCGCCTTCAGCAACAACGAGTTCCGCTGGTCGCCGCGCATCAAGCGCGAGGACGGCCTGGTGCGCCTGGTGCCCGGCCTCGGCACCCGCGCCGTCGACCGCCTCGGCGACGATTACCCGATCCTCGTCGCCCCCGGGCAGCCGGGCCTGCGCGTGAACGTCACCCAGGACGAGATCCTGCGGTACGCGCCGCGCAAGGTGGACGTCATCAACATCGAGATGCAGCGGTTCGAAACGATCGACGCGGCGGAGCTCTTCCGCGAGTACGGCCGCGAGTACCCCGCGCTCGACCTGATTGCGTCCGTCTACGACGGCGAGGGAATCCACCGCCCGGTCGGCTTCGGCTGGGACCCCGCCGAGTCCCACACCGTGGTCACCTTCGACGGCCTCACCACCGGGACGTCGTTCATGGCGCGGATGCGCGCGCTGCTGAAGCTGCTCCGTGAACGAATCGGCAGCCCGGTGGACATCGAATTCGCGTCGGACGGCAAGGACCTCTATCTCCTGCAGTGCCGGCCCCAGAGCTTCTCGAGCGACGCCGTCCCCTCCTCGATCCCGCGCGACGTCCCGATGGAGCGCGTGGTCTTCGCCGCCAACAAGTACGTGTCGAACGGCCGCGTCCCCGACGTCACCCACCTGGTGTACGTCGATCCGGAGGAGTACCAGACCGGATCGAGAGCCTGAACGAGATGAAGGACGTCGGCCGGGTCATCGGCCGCCTCAACAAGCTCTTGCCGAAACGCCAGTTCATCCTGATGGGGCCGGGTCGGTGGGGCAGCCGCGGGGACATCAAGCTGGGCGTCAGCGTGACCTACTCGGACATCAACAACACCGCCGTGCTGATGGAGATCGCCGCGAAGAAGGGCAACTACGTCCCGGACCTCTCGTTCGGGACCCACTTCTTCCAGGACCTCGTCGAGGCCGGCATCCGCTACCTGCCGCTGTTCCCGGGCGAGCACGGCCAGGTGTGCAACGACGTCTTCCTCCGCCGCGCCCCGAACATCCTGGCGGAACTGCTCCCCGAGTACGCGCACCTCGACCGGGTCGTCCACGTCATCGACGTCGAGAAGGCGACCGACGGGCTGATTCTCCAGGTCCTGATGAACGCGGACCTCGACGAAGCCGTCGGGTACTTCGCCGCGCCGACGCACGCGCAGGCCTCCGCGCAGGAGCGGCGCACCGAGATCCACCCCATCACCGAAGACCACTGGCGCTGGCGCCTGCGGATGGCGGAGCACATCGCGGCCGAGATCGACCCCGACCGGTTCGGCGTCAAGGGGATGTACGTCTTCGGGAGCACCAAGAACGCCACGGCCGGGCCGGGAAGCGACATCGACCTGATCGTCCACGTCGCCGGCGACGAGGACGCGCGCCGGCAACTGGAGGTCTGGCTGGAGGGCTGGAGCCTCTGCCTCAGCGAGATGAACTACCTCCGCACCGGCTACCGGACGGAGGGATTGCTGGACGTCAAGCTGGTCACCGACGCCGACTTCGCGAGGCAGTCGTCGTTCGCGTCGAAGATTGGCGCCATCACCGACCCGGCTCGGGCCCTCACCCTGCACAAGCGCAACGAGCGGCGGTAGCGGTCCCGTGCCTGTCTGCTTCTTCGCCTCAGACCTGCACGGCCGCGTCGAGCGATACACGCGGCTGCTGGCCGCGGTTGCGGCCGAGCGGCCGGCGGCCGTCTTCCTCGGCGGCGACCTCCTGCCTTCCGGCCTGGGCCTCGTCCAATCGCTCGACCCCGATCACCAGGACTTCATCAACGGCTTCCTCGGGCCCGCATTCGAACGGGTCCGCGCCGAACTCGGCGACGCGTACCCGACGGTCTTCGCCATCCTCGGCAACGACGATCCGCGGTTCGAGGAAGCCGCGATGCTGGAGGCCGCGACGCGCGGCCTCTGGTGCTACGCGCACGACCGGAGGATTGAGTGGGCCGGCTACACCGTCTACGGCTACGCCTGCGTGCCGCCGACGCCCTTCCGCCTGAAAGACTGGGAACGCTACGACGTCTCGCGCTACGTGGACCCTGGCTGCTCGTCGCCCGAGGAGGGCTGGCGGACCGTCCCCGCCAGCGAGTCGGAGGTGCGCTACGGCACGATGAAGGACGACCTGCAGGCGCTCGCGGGGGACCGCCCGCTGGACCGGGCCATCATGCTCTTCCACTGCCCGCCCTACAAGACACCGCTCGACCGCGCGGCCCTCGACGGTGTCCACGTGGAGCACGTGCCGATCGACGTGCACGTGGGCAGCATCGCCGTCCAGCGGTTCATCGAAGCCCGCCAGCCTCTGGTGACGCTTCACGGCCACATCCACGAATCGGCACGGATCACCGGCGAGTGGCGGACCGAGATCGGCGGGACGCACGCCTTCTCCGCCGCCCACGACGGCCCGGAACTCGCGCTGGTCAGGTTCGATCCGGAAGATCTCGCCTCGGCCACACGAGAGCTTCTGTAGCGTCGCTACCCCGAAAGCCGGAAGCCCGGAGCCCGAAGCCCTCTTAGAGGTCGCCCAGCCTCAGCATTGCCCGCGGCAGGTCGATGTCCACCCGGTAGCGGCCAAGGAGCCGGTAACCCAGGATGCCCCCGATCTCGTAACCGAGCAGGACGCTGGGCGCCCGCAGGTCGAGCACGACAACGGGCTGGTTCGTCAGGCTGATGGAGCCGAACGCGAGGTTCACTCCGGGCAGCAGGTACGCGCTCGGGTCCAGGCCCGACGCTCCGTACACCTGCAGCTTGATCCTCCGCCGATCGGCGGGGGTGAAGAGCCCGCGCGCCGTGCTCGTGCTGAGCGAGATCGCCTCGCCGCCCGTGTCCACGATGAAGCTCGACGGGTGCCCGTTGACTTCGCCCTGCACCGTCGCCAGCCGGTGGAGGCGCAGCGGCAGTTCCCGGGCCCCGGGCTGCGGGGCCACGGGGTCCCCGAGAATCAACTTGCGGTTCCGGTAGTCGATTGACACCGACAGGCCGATCGCGAGCGGCGAGAACCCGTCGGTGTCGTCCACGGGGACCTCGCGCATGGACGGAGACTTGATCAGGATCGGGAGGTTGTAGACCGTCAGCGAGCCGATTTCGAGCGAACGCAGCCGGCCCACCTTCAGACCGCGGATCCCGACCTCGCCCACGCCGGCGGTCAGTGTCTCGGTGAAGTACGGGATGTTGAAGCGGCGTGCCGTCTTCTCGCTCAGCGCGGTGTGCTCGGCGCCCGTGTCCACGGCGACGTCGATCGACTTCCCCCGTTCACCTTCGCCTTGACCATGACCTTGCCGTTGACCAGGCGGAAGTCGAGGACGTGCTGCTTCGCGCTCCCCTTCGACACCGTTTCGAACGGCACCGTCCCGTCGAAAGACCGGAGGAACGCGATGTGGTTCCGGGCCCACTGGATCTTGTCGTTCCGGTCGGCGCCTTTCAGCACGCCGAGGTAGGCGAGGTAGACCGAGGCCGCCTCCTGGTAGCGGTGCATCCGTTCGAGCATCGACCCGAACGCGTACTGGACGTCGGAGTCGGCGGGCGCGGACTTCAGGGCGACGTGGATCTCGTCGAGCGCCGGGCCCATCTGGTTCCGGGAGGCCAGCGACTTGGCGAGACCCAGGCGCGCCCGCGGACTGTCGGGCGCAAGCTGGAGCGCGTCGCGGTACGCCTTCTCCGACTCGTCGAACCGCCCGTTGGCCCACAGCGCGTCCCCGGCCAGCGCCAGCGTCGCCGGGTCGTTCGCCATCGTCCCCTTGAGCGAGTCCAGGTGCGCCACCGCGACGCCGAACTCGGCGATTCGCAGCGCGGAACGCACGGTCCCCGCCCGCGCGCGGTCACGCAGCGCCAGGTCTTCGCAGTTGGTCGCAGCCAGGTAGGTCTGCATGGCCGCGCGGTAGTCGGCGTGGTCGTACAGGACGTCGGCCACGGCGATCTGCACGGACGCGGTGGCGGCACTCACTTTCTTGCTGGCCGCCGCCACGCCGAGCGACAAGAGAGCGACGAGCGCGAGGACGACAGCCAGGCGTGTGCGTATGGTCATAGGGAGCGCTCCACCGAAACAGGTCCCCAAGAACATCGAGTGGCGCAGCCGACGGAGGACGTAAGACGAAAGCGGGTTACCGGGCAAGTAAGACGAACCCGTTGTCGCCGGCCGCGCGTCCCTGTAACAGTGGCGGGCGTCCGGGCCCGCTCACCCCCATGCGCACTGTCAACTGTCGAAAGCAGCCCCTAACGCATGTACTGTTCGATCGGGATGCCGTCGTACATCTGATCAATACGCAGGATCTGTGCCTCCCGGCTGTAGGTTCCCAATTCGTAGTCCTCGCTCATGACGAGGGCCTTGATGGGCTTCGTCGGACACACTTCCGCGCACAGCCCGCAGAAGCTGCAGCGCGAGAGGTTGAAGTCGAAGTAGTCCAGCGCCTTCAGCTTCTGCCCCGGCTCGCGGTGGCCGCCGAGCGAGATCAGGTCGTCGGGACACGCCTTCGCGCACTGGTCGCAGACGATGCAGGTCTGCGCGCCGGTGCCCGGCTCCACCTGGAGCCGGAGGACGCCGCGGAAGCGCGGGGCGGTCGGGCGCCGCTCCTTCGGGTATTGGAACGTGAAGGCCGGCTGCGGCGTGTAGGAGAGCGTCAGCCACAACCCCTTCAGCAGGTCGACCAGGAAGATCTTTCGCAGCAGATCGGTCATCGCACTACCCTTCCACCAGGATCGGCTCGGTCTGCCCGGCCTTGATGACGCGCTCCTTGCGGAACACGGTGCCCTCTTTGCGAATCTTGTCCTGCAGCCGCATCAGGCCGTACAGCAGCGCCTCGGGCCGGGGCGGGCACCCGGAGATGTACACGTCCACCGGCACGACCTTGTCCACCCCCTGCAGCACGCTGTAGGTCGGGAACGGTCCGCCGGCGTTCGAACAGCTGCCCATCGAGATGACCCACTTCGGCTCGGGCATCTGATCGTAGAGCCGCCGCAGCACCGGCGCCATCTTCTTGGTGACGGTCCCGGCGACGATCATCAGGTCGGCTTGCCGCGGTGAGGCGCGGAAGACTTCCGCCCCGAACCGGGCGATGTCGAACCGCGACCCGCCCGTGGCCATCATTTCGATGGCGCAGCACGCCAGGCCGAACCCCATCGGCCAGATGGACGATTGCCGGGCCCAGTTGCACACGGTGTCGAGATTCGTCGTGATGATATTGTCTTCGAACTTGTGGTCGATCAGGCCCATTGGGCGACCCTCCCTGGCTCCGCTTGTCGGCAACATGGACCCGGACTCGGGATTCAGGATTCGGGTCGGCCCCTGGATCCTGACTCCTGACTCCTGAATCCTACTCCGTTACTTCTGATAGTGCTCCGCGTTGATCTGGATGAAGTGCTTCCACTTCTCCGGCACCTCGTCCAGCGCGAAGATCGCTTCGACCGGGCACGCCGGCACGCACGCGCCGCAGTCGATGCACTCGTCCGGGTGGATGTACAGCAGTTCGGCCGTGGCGAACTCGTCCTCGTCCTTGCGCGGGTGGATACAGTCCACCGGGCACACGTCCACGCAGGCGGTGTCCTTGGTGCCGATGCACGGTTCGCAGATCACGTACGCCATCGTTCCTCCGGTTCTGTTACGCCACGCCCATCGCGACCGCCGACAGATACCCGAGCCGCATCGAGATGTGGCGAGCCAGTTCCCACGCTCCGCGGTTGTGAACGCCCGAGATCGGCCGGTCGTCAGGCCCGTGGCCGAAGACGCCGACCCGCGCCACTTCCCTGCCGGAATAATCGAACACCGGCGCGCAGGTGCAGCACATCCGCTGCGTGCCCGCCGCGCCGACGCCGTCTTCGAACCCCAGGTGCCGCACCAGTCTCGGCGCTGCGCGGCACATCACGCGCCTCCGCCAGGCGGAGGCAGCTCAATCGCCGCGGCGCCGCTCCACCGTTCCCGTTGAAGTACAACGAGCAATGGGCCGGCATCTCGCGGCCGTACACCGTCCGCATCGCCACGTCGCCCGACTCCGCCCGCCAGATATAGGTGACCTCTCCCGCCGGCGGCACCGACAGGAACGTGTGGAAGCCGGACTGCGTCGCGTAGTCGCGCAGGACCGGGTAGGCGTGCAGGCGCAGTTCCGACCGCCCCAGCATCCGGAAGCACAAGTCCAGCATCTTCGGCCCGAGGGCGTAGCGCTGGCTCTCCTCGTCCTGCCTGACGTAGCCCCGCCGCTTCAGGACCGTCAGCAGGCGGTGCACGCTCGGCCGCGGCTGTTTCAGCGCGCGGGCCAGGTCGGATAGACTCATCCCGGCGGGCTCGAGCGCCAGGACCTCGCACACGTCGAACGCCTTGTCGATGGACGTCGGCTGGACGCGCGGGGCGCCGGACGGAGTCGGCTGTTCGAAGGTCACAAGTCCACTATGCGGAACGGCGTTTCGTTCTACAAACAGTACCGCCGCGTCGGGACGGTGTCAAGCAGCCCGCACGGATGGGCAGTCATGCTCGTCCTGACGCTGGCGCTCGCGGTGGGCAGTGCAGTCATCCAGGGCGCACGGGCCCAGGCGGAGCCCCCCGGATTTCTCCCGCCGGGAACCGCGTCGCCGGCCCTCGCGAGGCTGTTCACCCCGCGCCACGCTCCGGCCGGCGCCTTCGAATTGACGGTGTTGGACGCCGGGATTGAGCGGGCCAGGCAGGAGGTCCTCCGCGCGGCGGGACAGGTGGCCGGTTCGGCGGACCTGCCACCGGTCCACAAGATCGACCCGCTCGACGCGTTCGGGGAGGCCGGCAGTTTCGACCGGACCACCGTCGCCCGTCTCTACACCGGCCGGAGGGCCCGGGTCGTGCGCATCCCCATCGAGCGCGGCGGCCGCACCATCGCCGCCGTCACCCTCGTCTCCCCCTACCCGGACGCCACCCTCTCACACCTCGAGGAGGGGACGATGGTGATCGTGCTGCACCTTGGCCGCCGGTAGCCGGTGGCGGTTCACGGACACAGCAGCTGATAGCGCACCCGTCGCCATGAGCTGGGGCCGTGATCCGCACGGGCGCCCCTATCCGTGGTCCGCTAGGCGCTCATCGCTAGTAGCTAATCCCCACCGCCTGCCCGGGAGTGCACTCCGTGACGGTCACCGTGGGGGCCACCCAGCGGCGCAGTTCCTCGGGCGTCCCGGTGAGGATCGGGAAAGTGCCGTAGTGCATCGGCACCACGCGAGACACCCCCAGCAGTTCGCAGGCCTTGGCGGCAGCCCGCGGCCCCATGGTGAAGTGATCGCCGATCGGCAGGAAGGCCACGGTGGGCCGATGGAGTTCCCGGATCAGCGCCATGTCGCCGAAGACCGCCGTGTCGCCGGCGAAGTAGATCGTGCCGCCGTCCGCGAACTGGATGACGAAGCCGCCTGGTTCGCCGAGCGCCACGATTCGGCCGCCCTCCTCGCAGGTGCTGCTGTGTTCGGCGTGGGTGTGGGTGACGCGCACGCCCGCGATCGTCTGCGTGCCGCCCTTGTTCATCCCGCTCACCGACGGTGCGCCCTTGGCCGCGAGCCAGCTGCAGATCTCGAACACCGACACGATGGGCGCCCCGGTGGCCTTGGCCGCCGGCAGCGCGTCCGTGATGTGGTCGGAGTGTCCGTGCGTCACGAGGATCAGGTCGAGCTTCTCGATGTGCTGCGTCCAGCCGCCGTGCTTCCAGGCCGGCGGGCACGCCGGGTTGGTCTCGATCCACGGGTCGATCAGGATGGTCGGCCCTGCCGGGGCCTGGAGCAGGAACGTGCCGTGACCCAGCCAGGTTGCGATCAGCGATGACATAGCGTTTCCTCCTGAATTCCACCGATTCTGACCCGGCGGGTCGGCCGGGCGCAAGCTTGCGCCCCGGCCCGGCGGAACCTGCGTGTTATCATTAGTGTTTCAGCGCCGTATGTCTACGCCCATGGAGAGCCCCCTCGTGCTGGTCCGGCCCCGCGACCAGAAGCCGTCGTGGCTGAAGGTCAAGGCCCCGGGGTCGCCCGGTTACATCCGCCTGAAGCGGCTGATGGGCGACCTGAAGCTGAATACCGTGTGCGAGGAGGCCCACTGCCCGAACATCGGCGAGTGCTGGCACCACGGGACGGCGACGTTCATGATCCTCGGCGACGTCTGCACGCAGGAACTGCCCTTACTGCGCGGTCGCCCACGGCCGCCCGGCCGGCCTCGACACCGCGGAACCGGTCCGGGTTGCGAACGCCGCCGAACAGATGCAGCTTCGCTACGTCGTCATCACCTCGGTGGACCGTGACGACCTGCCCGACGGGGGCGCCGGCATCTTCGCCGAGACGATCACGCGAGATTCGCAGGCGCGTGCCGGCCTGCCGTATCGAGGTGTTGATCCCCGACTTCCAGGGGAAGGACGCGCCCCTCCGGACCGTGCTCGACGCCGGCCCGGACATCCTCAACCACAACACCGAAACGGTGCCGCGGCTCTACCGCCAGGCGCGCCCGGGCGGCCGCTATCCCCGCACGCTCGAACTGCTGGACCGCGCCCGGAAGTACGCCCCGCACATCCCCACCAAGTCCGGGCTGATGGTCGGCCTGGGAGAGGAGTGGGACGAACTGGTCGCCACGCTGGCGGACCTGCAGTCGGTCGGCTGCGGCATCCTCACGATCGGTCAATACCTGAGCCCCTCGGCGGCGCACCTCCCGGTTGCGCGCTACTACCACCCCGAGGAGTTCGACATGCTGAAGACGACGGCGCTCAGCATGGGGTTCGGGCACGTCGAGTCCGGCCCCCTGGTGCGCTCGTCCTATCACGCCCACGAACAGGCTGACGCCTACGGCGAATCGACATGGCCAACCAACGCTTGATGGAACGACCCACGCTGTCGAAGGACGCTCGGCTCGAGCTGCTGCGGAAGTTGCTGCTCGGCCGCAGATTCGAGGAGCGCTGCGCGGAGATGTACGCGCTGCAGAAGATCGGCGGGTTCTGCCACCTCGCGATCGGGCAGGAGGCGGTCTCGGTGGGCGCGATGTCCACCCTGCAGCCCGACGACTACATCTTCTGCTCGTACCGGGACCACGTTCACGCGATCGTCAAGGGGAGCGACCCGGGCCGGGTCATGGCCGAGTTGTTCGGCCGCGACGGCGGTGTGTCGCGCGGCAAGGGCGGGTCGATGCACCTGTTCGACGCCGAGCACGGCATGCTCGGCGGTCACGCGATCGTCGGCGGCCACATCCCGCTGGCGACCGGCACGGCGTTCGCGCGCGAAGTACCAGGGCAAGCCGCAGGTCACCCTCTGCTTCTTCGGCGAAGCCGCGGTGAACATCGGCGCGTTCCACGAGTCGCTGAACATGGCCGCGCTCTGGAAGCTGCCCTGCATCTACATCGTCGAGAACAACCGGTACGGGATGGGCACGGCGATCGAGCGGGCGTCGGCCATCTACGACGTCGCCGCAGCGCGCGTGCGCGTACGACATGGCGAGCGAGACGGTGGACGGCATGGACGTGCTGGCGGTGCGCGAGGTGGTCGGCCGGGCCGTCGAACTGCGCGCGGCGCGAGAGCATGCCGACGCTGATCGAGGCGCGCTGCTACCGCTTCATGGGCCACTCGATGTCCGACCCGGTCCACGGCCACTACCGCACGAAGGAAGAAGTCGAGGAGCAGAAGCTCAAGGACCCGGTCCGGCGCTACTTCAGCCGACTGCTGGAGGCGGGGGTGATCGACCAGGACGGGATCGAGGAGATGGAGCCGAGGTCCGGGAGATCGTGGACGCGGCGGTGGAGTTCGCCGACGACAGCCCCGAGCCGCCGGCCGAGCGCGCTGTACGAGGACGTCTACAGCGAGCCGTACGGGCCGTACACGCGGAGTCAACGAGATAACGACGTGCCGAGCAGCCGAAAGCATCCGGATCCGACGCTATGCCTCTGATCACCTATCGCGACGCGCTGAACCAGGCCCTGCGCGAAGAGATGCAGCGCGACCCGAACGTCTTCCTGATGGGCGAGGAAGTCGGCGTCTACCAGGGCGCCTACAAGGTCAGCCGCGGGCTGCTGCAGGAATTCGGCGAGCGGCGCGTCATCGACACGCCGATCACCGAGGAGGGCTTCGCCGGCGTCGGCATCGGCGCGGCCATGGTCGGCCTGCGCCCGATCATCGAGATGATGACCTGGAACTTCTCGATGCTGGCGATGGACCAGATCATCAACAGCGCCGCGAAGATGCTCTACATGTCGGGCGGGCAGTTCAAGATGCCGATCGTCGATCCGCGGCCCGGGCGGCGCCGCCCACCAGCTCGCCGCGCAGCACTCGCAGTCGCTCGAGTCGTGGTACGCGCACGTGCCGGGCCTGAAGGTGGTGGCGCCGTCCACGCCCTACGACGCCAAGGGCCTGCTCAAGTCCGCGATCCGGGACGACGACCCGGTGATCTTCATCGAGGGCGAAACGCTGTACGGGTCGAAGGGCGAGGTGCCCGAGGGCGAGTACCTGATTCCGCTCGGCGTGGCGGACGTGAAGCGCGAGGGCACCGACGTGACGATCGTCGCCTGGTCCAAGATGGCGAACGTCGCGCTCAAGGCCGCCGACAGCTGGCGGCGGAGGGCGTGTCGTGCGAGGTGATCGACCCGCGCACGCTCCGGCCGCTCGACGAGGCGCCGATCATCGAGTCGGTGCGGAAGACCAACCGCTGCGTGATCCTCGAGGAAGGGTGGGAGTACGCGGGCATCGGCGCCCAGCTCGCCTACATCATCCACCGCGACGCGTTTGACGACCTCGATGCGCCGGTGACGCGCGTGACGGGCGCCGACGTGCCGATGCCGTACGCCAAGAACCTCGAACACATGGCCATGCCGTCCGCCGCCCGCGTGGTGCAGGCGGTGAAGGAAGTGATGTACCTGGATTAGCGAGCGGAGGAGCCATACTTCAGGACTTCTGGCTTCTGAATCCTGGCTTCTGACTTCTGGCTTCTGACAAGGATCCAATATGGCTTCGCGCGTGGTCATGCCCAAGTTGAGCGACACCATGGAGGAGGGCAAATCCTCCGCTGGCTCAAGCAGGAAGGTGACAAGGTCGAGACCGGGCAGACCCTGGCCGAGGTCGAGACCGACAAGGCGACCGTCGAGATGGAGGCCTACACGAACGGCACCATCCGGAAGCTCGTCGCGTCGCCGGGCGACACCATCAAGATCGGCGCGCTGATCGCCGTCATCGGCACCCCGGACGAGGATATCTCGGCGCTGCTGGCGCCGGCTCCGGCCCCGGCCGAGGCGAAGCCGGCGCCCGCGCCCGCCCCGCGTCCTGCCCCGAAGCCCGCCCCGGCAAGGCCCGCGGCGGCGCCGCGCCCGACGGCCACCGGGCCGTCGGCGGGGCAGGCGTCCCGTCTCCCGTCGGTGGGGCAGGCGTCCCGCCTGCCGTCCAGGATGCCGGCGGTCGCTCCGCGCGTCTCCCTGGCCCTGCGGATGGCGGCCGAAGCCGGGATCGACCTCAACGCGCTGCAGGGCTCCGGGCCGCAGGGGCGGGTCATCAAGCGCGACATCGAGGCGGCGCTCGCCCAGGCCGCCGGGTCTCAAGCGGCACCGCGCGCCTGCGCCCGTGGGCGACGTGCAGGAGATCGAGCTCTCGTCGATGCGGCGGACGATCGCGAAGCGGCTGGTGCAGAGCAAGGCGCCCGTGCCCCATTTCTACCTGACGGTGGACGTGGCGGCCGACCGGTTGTGGGAGGCCTACCGCGCCCTGAAGGAGGGCAACTACGCGATCTCGCTCAACGACGTGATCATCAAGGCGTGCGCCTCGGCGCTCAAGCGCCATCCCGAGATCAACGCGTCGTTCGCCGGCGATCACGTGAAGCAGTACCTCGCGGGTCCACGTCGGGCTTGCCGTCGCCCTCGAGGACGGCCTGATCACCCCGGTGATTCGCGACGCCGATTCGAAGGCGCTCATCGACATCGCGGCCGAGGCACGCGAACTGGCCGAGCGGGCGCGCAACCGTCGGCTCCAGCCGCACGAGTACACCGGCGCCACGTTCTCCATCTCGAACCTTGGAATGATGGGGATCGAGGAGTTCTCGGCGATCATCAACCCGCCCGAAGCCGCGATCCTCGCCGTCGGCGCGGTGCGGGAAGTCCCGGTCGTGGAAGCCGGCCAGGTCCGGATTGGCCGACGGATGAAGATGACGCTGTCGGTCGATCACCGGGTGGCCGACGGAGCCCAGGGCGCGCGGTTCCTCGCGACGCTCAGGGGCATGCTCGAGAACCCGCTGTTGATCGCCTGACGCTGCTCGGCCCGTGGACGGGGCTCGGCCCTGGCCTGACGGTGGTTCTCCGATGTAGCCCGGGGCTTCAGCCCCGGGCCGCCCCGCCGAGGGGCTGAAGCCCCTCGGCTACATCGGTCTGAGGCCGGCACGGTAAGTCTCCGATGTAGCCCGGGGCTTCAGCCCCGGGCACGTAGCCCGAGGCCGGCAGCCTGAAGCCCTCGTGTAAAATAGACCGCCTCTTGCCGGAGACTCTTCCGTGACCCTTGCCGTGTATCTCGTCCTGGCCGCCGCAGCGGTGGTCTTCGTGGCCGCCTGTGGCTGGCGAGCCATGCTCTTTGCCCGCGCACCCATCCACCTCCGGTGGGAGTTGTACCCGGTGCCGCACGAGGCTCCCGAACGCGTCGCGCACGGCGGGTCTTACTTCGAAACAGGGGAATGGTGGCGCCAGGCCCCGTCATCGAACTTCGCGGGCGAGTTGAAGTTCATGGTGCCGGAGATGCTGTTCCTGCACGCGCTCCACACCCACAACCGGCCGCTCTGGTATCGCTCGTTCCCTTTTCACTTCGGGCTGTACCTCCTGTTTGGCTCTCTCGGCCTCCTCCTCGGCTCGGTGATTGCGGCGCTCGTGCCCGCCCCCCTGGCCGCGGCGACGCTCTCGAGCATGGCGGGGGCGGTCGCAATCGTCGGCCTGGTGTCGTGCGTCGGCGGCGCGGGCGGGTTGCTCCATCGGCGCCTGACCGACCGGGCCCTGAAGGTGTCGACCACGCCGGGCGACATCTTCAACCTGCTGTTCTTCATCGCGGCGCTGGGGCTGCTCGCCGCTGGCTACGCGGTTCGACCCGCCGGGTCGGCCGGGGCGGCCGACGTGCTGAAGGGGCTCCTCTCGTGGGACCTCGCCGTCCCGGTGGCGGCGCCGTTCGCGCTCGGCCTGATTGCCGCCGCGGTGCTCGTCGCCTACATCCCGCTCACGCACATGTCGCACTTCATCGCGAAGTACTTCACGTACCACTCGGTGAGATGGGATGACCAGCCGCTCGCGCACAACCAGCAGCGGGCGCGGGCAATGGCCGAGTACCTCGCCTACCGCCCGACCTGGAGCGCGGCGCACATCCGGGGCGGGGGGGCGCGGACCTGGGCCGAGGTCGTGGCTGAGAATCCCTCGCAGGAGCCTCGGTCATGAAGGACCAGGTGAAACTGTCCGACCTCTCCAGCCGCTCCCGCGAGCCGCTGCTGCACCTCGAGCCAGGAGAACTGCCGGTCCTGCCGCTCGAACCCCGCCAGCCCGCCAGGCCGGCGCCGGCCCGCAACCTGGGCGCGGAGTACGCGCTGGACGACACGCGGGTGCTGACGCTGCCAAACCCGCAGACGCCCGAGGAAGAGCGCGCGCTGGTCGAGCAGTTCCTCTCGGGCCTCGAGAAGCTGTTCTCGCGGGAAAACAACTGGGCGTTCCTCCAGCCGCTGCTGCTGACGGTGGAGCACTGCGCGAAGTGCCAGACCTGCTCGGATTCCTGTCACATCTTCGAATCCAGCGGGCAGGCGGAACTCTACCGGCCGACGTTCCGGTCGGAAATCCTGCGGCGCCTCTACTTTCAGTACGTCAAGGGCGGCGGCCTGATTTCGGCGTGGCAGCACGGGACGGTCGAGCTGAACTGGCCGCTGGTCGCCCGGCTGGCCGAACTCTCCTACCGCTGCAACCTCTGCCGGCGCTGCGCCCAGACGTGCCCGATCGGCGTCGACAACGGCCTCGTCGCGCACGAGATCCGCAAGCTGTTCTCGATGGAGATGGGCATCGCGCCCAAGGAACTGCACGCATCCGGGTCGATGCTCCAGCTGAAGAGCGGCTCGACGACCGGGATGAATGCCGCAGCAGCGAAGGACAACGTCCAGTTCATCGACGAGGAGATGACGGAAAAGACCGGCCTCACCGTCGAAACGCCGTGGGACGTGGAAGGCGCCGACATCCTGCTCATTCACAACGCCGGCGAGATTCTCGCGTGGCCGGAGAACCCGGGTGCGTTCGGCGTCATTCTCAACGCCGCGGGCATCTCGTGGACCATGTCGTCCGACCTGGCCGGGTACGACTCCGTCAACTACGGCCTCTGGTACGACGACGCGCAGTTCGCCCGGGTGGCGGTCAGGCACGCCGAGGCGGCGCGCAAGCTGAAGGTGAAGAAGATCGTCGTCGGCGAGTGCGGCCACGCCCACAAGGCGCTGCTGGTCATCGCGGATCGCCTGCTGACCGGCGACCTCGCGGTCCCGCGCGAGAGCTTCCTGACCGTGCTCCGCGACATCGTCGTCAGCGGTCGGCTGTCGCTCGACCCGTCCCGCAACGACTTCCCCGTCACGCTCCACGACCCCTGCAATGTCGTCCGCCTGATGGGCATCGTGGAACCGCAGCGGGAAATCATCCGGCGGATCTGCCCGCAGTTCCGCGAGATGACGCCGCACGGCGTGGACAACTATTGCTGCGGCGGCGGCAGCGGGTTCGCGATCATGAGCGGAGGCACCTTCCCGGACTGGCGCGCCCAGGTGTCGGGCCGGAAGAAACTGCAGCAGATCCTCGACGCGTTCGCCGACTGTCCCGACCCGTCCGTGCCGAAGTACCTGTGCGCCCCGTGCAGCAACTGCAAGGGGCAGATCCGGGACCTGCTGGCCTACCACAAGGTCTGGGACAGCCACCGCATCCTGTACGGCGGCCTGGTCGAACTGGTGGTCAACGCGATGACCGACGTCGCGCCCGGGTTCATCGAGTGGGAGTGGCGGTAACGCCCGCCCCGCGCCCTCTCGACCCTGCGCGGGGCGCCCCGGCTCATCGGACGGCTTTCGGCCTTCGACTCTCGGCCGTCTCACGAATGGTCGAGCGCAGAGAACTCGCTCCGCTCGCCGAGACCGCCGAAGCGGTCGTCCACTGCGAGAAGTGCCCGCGGCTGAGGCGCTACTGCGAGGCGGTGGCGCGCGAGAAGAAGCGCGCCTACAGGGATGAGACCTACTGGGGCCGCCCCGTGCCGGGATTCGGGGACCCGGATGCCCGCCTGCTGATTGTCGGGCTGGCGCCGGCGGCGCACGGCGGCAACCGGACGGGCCGGGTGTTCACGGGCGACAGTTCCGGCGACTTCCTGATGCGCGCCCTCCATGCGGCAGGGTTCGCGAACCAGCCCACCTCGGACCACCGCAGCGACGGCCTCGTCCTGCACGACGCCTACATCGCGGCAGCGGCGCGCTGCGCGCCGCCCGACAACAAGCCGACCCCCGTCGAGATCGCCCGGTGCCTGCCGTACCTGGTTGCCGAGGTGCGGGCGCTCGCGCGGCTCCAGGTCGTGGTGGCGCTCGGGCGCATCGGGTTCGAGGCGGCGCTGAAGGTCCTCGCCGAAGGCCGGCAGGGGTCCTTCGCGCCCAAGCCTGTCTTCGGCCACGGCGCGGTCTCTGCGCCCGGCGCTGGCCTGCCCACCGTGATCGCCAGCTACCATCCGAGCCGCCAGAACACGAACACCGGCCGCCTGACTCCGGCCATGTTCGACGCGGTGTTTTCCGAAGCCAGGCGGCATTTGTCGGCGTGATAGAATGCCTCGCCCTCGTTGAGACCAGCCATGGACCTTATCTACCTCGACAACGCCGCCACGTCGTTCCCGAAGCCGGAAGACACCTACGTTTTCATGGACCAGTTCTACCGGACGCACGGGGTCAACCCCGGGCGATCGGGCTTCGACTTGTGCATGGAGACCGGCCAGATGGTGGACGACACCCGCCGCCAGTTGTGCCGCTTCTTCAACGGGACGGTGTCGGACCGCCTGGTGTTCTCCTACAACTCCACCGATGCGTTGAACCTGGCGCTGTTCGGCCTGCTGCAGGAGGGCGACCACGCCATCACGACGACCGTTGAGCACAACGCGGTGCTGCGCCCGCTCTACCACCTGGCGACGCGGGGCGGCGTCGAAGTGGACCACGTGGCGTTCGACGGGAAGGGGTTCGTGGACCCGGCGGCGATTGCGGCGAAGTTCAAGAAGAACACGAAGGTCGTCGCCGTCAACCACGCGTCGAACGTGATTGGCACCGTGCAGCCGGTCGGCGAGATCGGCCGGCTCTGTGCCGAGCGCGGCATCCACCTCGTGGTGGACGCGTCGCAGACGGCCGGCAAGATGCCGATCGACGTCCAGGCCATGAACATCGACGTGCTGTGCTTCACCGGCCACAAGTCCCTGATGGGCCCGACCGGGATTGGCGGCATGTACGTCCGCGAGGGCGTCGAGATCCGGCACACGCGTGCCGGCGGCACGGGCGTGAGATCGGCGCAGCGGCCACACCTGGACGAGTACCCCTGGCGGATGGAGTACGGCACGCCGAACGTGATCGGCATCGCCGGCCTGCACGCGGGAGTTCAGTGGCTCGAGCAGCAGGGGCTGCACACCATCGAGCGGCACGAGATGGCGTTGATGCAGCGGCTGGTGGACGGCCTGCGCGAGATCCCGGGCGTGACGATGTACTGCCAGGACGACCTGGCGAACCACATCGCCGTGATGATCTTCAACGTCAACGGCCTCGAGGCGGGCGACACCGGCACGATCCTCGACGTCGATCACAACATCGCGTGCCGCACCGGCCTGCACTGCGCCCCGGTCGTGCACGAGCAAATCGGCACCGACAAGCTGCATGGCGCCGTGCGCTTCGGCATCGGCCCGTTCAACACCGAGGCGCACATCGAGGCCGCGATCGCCGGGGTCAAGGCGATCGCCGCCTCGCGCGTGGGGGCTGGCAGCTAGCCGGTATTCGGGTTTCCACCTTCGGCGGGCAGCCTGGTTCCGTCGCCGGGCTTCCTGCTCTGCTGACGAGAGGCGCGCCGTGAGCGACGACTTTTCGCGGTTTATCGCAGCCTATCCGGCTTACGAGCAGACGCGGGCGGTCGACGAGCTGCGCGCGCGCGACTTCGCGCGGCTCGACACCCGTGGCCACGTCTACCTGGACTACACCGGCTCGGGGCTCTACGGGGAATCGCAGGTGCTCCGCCACGCCGGCCTGCTCACCAGCGAGGTCCTCGGCAACCCCCACTCGGCGAACCCCACGTCGGCGCTCGCCACGGAGTTGGTCGAGCGGGTGCGGGACCGCGTGCTGCGGTTCTTCAGCGCGTCACCGGACGACTACCACGTCATCTTCACGGCCAACGCCAGCCAGGCGCTCAAGCTCGTGGCCGAGTCGTACCCGTTCGAGCACGGCGGCCGCTTCCTCCTGACGTTCGACAACCACAACTCGGTGAACGGCATCCGCGAGTTTGCGCGGGCGCGCGGCGGCTCGGTCACCTACGTGCCGGTGCTGCCGCCCGACATGCGCCTCGACGAGGGCTCGCTCGAGGGACAGCTCGGGTCCGCCGTCGACGGCCAGGCGAACCTGTTCGCCTACCCGGCGCAATCGAACTTCTCCGGCGTGCAGCACCCGCTCGAGTGGATCGAACGGGCGCAGTCGCGGGGCTGGGACGTCCTGCTCGACGCGGCGGCGTTCGTGCCGACCAACCGGCTCGACCTCTCGCGCTGGCGGCCCGACTTCGTGACACTCTCGTTCTACAAGATCTTCGGCTACCCGACGGGCGTCGGCGCGCTGCTCGCCCGGCCGGGCGCGCTCGGCAAGCTCCGGCGGCCCTGGTTCGCGGGCGGCACCATCACCGTGGCCTCGGTCGGCGCGGACAGTCCTACCTCGCCAGCGGGTCGCCGGCGTTCGAGGACGGCACGGTGAACTTCCTCAACCTGCCGGCGCTGGAACTGGGGTTCGACCTCGCTGGAGAGCGTCGGAATCGACGTCATCCACCGGCGCGTGCAGTCCCTCTGCGGTTGGCTGATCGACAACCTCGTGGCGATGCGTCACTCGACCGGCGCTTCCGATGGTCCGTGTCTACGGGCCGGTGACGCAGGAGGCCCGCGGCGGCACCGTGACGCTGAACTTCCACGACGCGCGGGGCCACTTCATCGATCACCAGGTGATCGAACAGGGGGCATCGGCGCGCGGGATCTCGATTCGCAGCGGCTGCTTCTGCAACCCGGGGGCGGGCGAGATTGCGCTGGGATTGTCGGCGGGCGAGATCACGCAGTGCTTCGCGCGGTCGCAGGAGCGGATGACGTACAACGAGTTCCGCCGCTGCATCGACAACAAGAGCAGCGGCGCGGTCCGCGTCTCGCTCGGCCTTGCGAGCAACTACGCCGACGTCGCCGCATTCCTCGATTTTGCGCGCACGTTCCTCCGCTAGCGGCCTGGGGGCCGTGTCTTCACCGCCGCTGCCGACCGTCGCCGGCCCGCCGCGGGCACGGCGGCAGCAGCAGGCCCTCGTCGGCGAGCGTCGCTTCCTCGACGCAGTCCACCGGGTCGCAGCAGGTGTGACAGACGCGCTTGTGCGCGCCGAAGCCGGTGAGCGTGGTCCCGGGCGACAGGAAGCCTTCCTTGACCGGTTCCTCCCGCAGCAGGTCGGTGCTCAGGTACTTCTTGTTGTCGTCGGGGAACACCGTCACCACCACGGCATCGGCGCCCAGCGCGTCCTGCACCTGCAGCGGCGCCGAGGAAGTTGCGCGCCGGACGAAATGCCCACCGCCGAGCCCCAGCTGCGTGCGGCAGTTTCTGCGCCATCAGGATGGCGTCGCCGTCGTCCACCGACCGACCCGGTCGAGGAAATCGAGGTCGACGATCGGCGGGATGAACTCGTCGGAGATCCCCTGGATGCGGTGCTTGCCGACCTTGTGGCCCGTGGAGCAGCGTCGGCGAGTTGGCCGGCTCCAGCGGGTGGATCGCGACGCTGGGTCGACTGGTTCTTCAGGTAGCGGCCGATGCCCATGACGGTGCCGCCCGTCCCCACGCCCGCGACGAAGGCGTCCGGCTCGAGGCCCCGGAAGCGGAGCTGCCAGTAGATTTCGGGGCCGGTGGTCGCCTCGTGGGCGTCGCACGTTGTCCTCGTTCGAGAACTGCCGCGGGCAGGAATGCCCGCTCGACCGCGGCGGCGACTCCTCCGCGAGCCGGATGCTGCCCGAGGAAGCCGCCTTCCTCGCGCGGACCAGGCGGATGGTGGCACCCAGGCTTCGAATCAGGTCGATGCGCTCGCGGCTCATCCAGTCGGGCATGAAGATCGTGACCGGGTGCCCCATCGCGCGGCCGATCGCGCAGAACGAGATCCCGGTGTTCCCGCTGGTCGCCTCGAACATCGGCACGCCCGGCTCCAGGAGCGCCGCGCTGGTACGCCTGCCGCACGATGTGCAGCGCCATCCGGTCCTTGATGCTGCCGGTCATGTTGAGGTTCTCGGCCTTCGCGTAGACCACGCGCTTCTGCCCGCGCAAGGAGAACTGGATCGCCAGCAACGGCGTGTTGCCGACGAGGTGGCCGAGCTGGCGCAGCCGCGCCTGGATGTCGTGCTCGATCATCGCTGCCCTTTCGAGGAAAACCGGTTGGGCGCCGATCTTAGCAGAAGCGCCAGGCTTTGGTTCTGCGCGATAATGCGGCCCCATGAGCCGTCGAATCCTCCTCCCCGCGCTCCCCGTCGTCTTTGCCGTCGCCCTCGGCGGCGTCTGCTCGCCGGCGCGGCTCGCCGCGCAGGCGGCCAACCCGACGAATGCCACCCGCGAGCGCACGTTCGCCGCACTCGGCTCGCACTTCGATGAAGGGCTGAAGGACAACCGGATCGTCGGCGGCGCCATCTCGGTCGTCCAGGGAGGCCAGCCCCTCTACCGGCACGACTACGGCATGGCCGACATCGGGCGGAAACACCCGGTCGATCACGACACGATCTTCCACTGGGCATCCATCACCAAGACGTTCACCGCCATCGGCATCATGCAGTTGCGCGACCGCGGCCTGCTGACGCTCGACGACCCTGTCGTGAAGTACGTGCCCGAGTTGCGTGCCGTCCACGACCCCTACGGCGACATCGAGCGAGATCACCATTCGCCACCTGATGACGCACAGCGCCGGGTTCCGAGGCGCCACCTGGCCGTGGGGCGGCGACAAGCCGTGGCACCCGTTCGAGCCGACGTCGTGGTCGCAGCTGGTGGCGATGTTCCCCTACACAGAGGTCGAGTTCCAGCCGGGCAGCCGGCACAGCTACTCGAACCCCGGCATCATCTTCCTCGGCATCATCATCGAGCGACTGACCGGGGACGACTACGAGGTCTACATCGACAAGAACGTCCTCAAGCCGCTCGAGATGACCGCAGCTACTTCGACGCCACGCCGTACCACCTGCTGAAGCACCGCAGCGCCGGCTACTTCGTGGAGGGCGGGAACCCGAGGCCCGCGCCCTTCGACGCGAACACCGGCATCACCGTGTCGAACGGGGGGTTGAACGCCCCGCTCTCCGACATGGAAAAGTACCTGGCCTTCCTGCTGGGAGAGCCGTCGAAGCAGGCGGTCTACGACGGCATCCTGAAGCGGACGTCGCTCGAAGAGATGTTCGTGCCGCAGCTTCCCATCACGGGCTCGCAGGTGGAAGGGACCACCCCGGCGCAGGGGACGGACCGCGTCTCAATCGGGCTGAACTTCTTCGTGGAAGACCGCGAGGGCTATCACCTGGTCGGCCACAGCGGCGACCAGAACGGCTTCATCGCCCACTTCTACATCTGCCCGGCAATCGACGCCGGCTACGTGGTGGCCTTCAACACGCAGACCCCGCCGGTCGCCAAGGGCGACCGCGAGAAGACGCGCGCGTTCGACGAGGCCCTCCGCACCTACGTCCTCAAGAGCGTGTTCCCGGCGCTGCCAAGGTAGCGCGTGCCGCGTCGCCGACCATCCGGACCGCGACGTCCGGGCGGTCCGTGATGATGCCGTCCACGCCCCACTCGATGAGCCGCCGGATGTCGTCCGGGTCGTCGACGACCCACGCCTGCACGGGAACGCCCGAACGGCGCGCGGCGCGGAGGAACCGGGGGGACACGACGCGGATGTTCTCGCGCTGTTCGGGCACCTGCAAGGCCTGGTAGCCGCGGAAGGGCGGCAGGAATCCCAGGCGGGAGCACATGACCGCCCTGTACACCTCGTCGCGCGCCCCGCTCGTCGTCGCGTCGGGGGCCAGCCTCCGAACGGCGCGAATCACCTCGCGGTGGAACGACCCGAAGCAGACGCGGTCGAACGCCCCCGCCTCGCGCACCACGGCTACCGCGGCCCTCGCCGTCGGCTCGCCGTCGTCCTTCAGCTCGACGATGACCTTGTGACCCGGGTGACGCCTCAGGACCTCTCGCAGGGTTGGCACCGAGAGACCACACCCCCGAAAGGGGTGGTCGCCGTTGCCGGACGAGAAACGGTAGCCGGCGTCCACCTGTCCCAGTTCCGCCGCCATCAGGTCGCGGATGGCACCGCGGGCGTCACACGTCCTGTCCACCGTGGGATCGTGACAGACCATGGCCTCACCATCGCGGGACAGGCGAACGTCCAGTTCCAGGCCGTCGGCCCCTTCCGCGACCGCCCGGTCGAACGCGGCAAGCGTGTTCTCCGGAGCCAGGCGGCTTCCCCCACGGTGTCCGAACACGAGCGGTCGGTCCGCGCGCCCCCACCCGTTTCTCGTCATCCGTTCATCATACCGTCAGCCTCCCGGCCGCCACCACGGCCGTATGCCGGCTCGTCAGGCGCGCCGAGTTGGGTCGGAATGTGCATGCAGCGTCCAACATGGACAGCCCCCACAACAGCATCACGACCCTCGGCGCCCTCCGCGCGGCGGTGGCCAGCGGCGCGGTCCCCCGCCGGAGCGTCAAGGATGAAGTCCGTCAGAACCTGATGCGGAAGCTGCGTTCCGGTGGCGCGATCTTCCCAGGAATCGTCGGCTACGACGACACGGTCATCCCGCAGCTCGTCAACGCGATCCTCTCGCGCCACAACTTCATCCTCCTCGGCCTGCGCGGGCAGGCCAAGAGCCGGATCCTGAGAGGACTGACAGGCCTTCTCGACGAGGCGATCCCGGTGGTGCAGGGATGCGAGATCAACGACGACCCGCTCGCGCCGATCTGCAGCGCGTGCCGGACGCTCGCCGAGCGCGAAGGAGAGGCGATGCCGGTCGCCTGGCTGCCCCGCGACGCGCGCTACGTCGAGAAGCTGGCCACCCCGGACGTCACGATTGCCGACATCGTCGGTGACGTCGACCCGATCAAGGCGGCGAGAGGCGGCATCCAGCTGTCGAGCGACCTGACAATGCACTACGGGTTGCTGCCGCGAGCCAACCGGGGGGTGTTCGCCATCAACGAGTTGCCCGACCTCGCCGGCAAGATCCAGGTCGGATTGTTCAACATCCTCCAGGAGGGTGACGTTCAGATCAAGGGCTACCCCGTCCGGCTTCCCCTGGACGTCATGCTCGTGTTCACCGCCAATCCCGAGGACTACACCGCGCGCGGCAAGATCATCACGCCGTTGAAGGATCGGATCGGGTCGGAGATCCGCACGCATTACCCGTCCACCCGCGAGAATGCGATGGCGATCACGGCCCAGGAAGCGTGGGTCGATGGTCGACGGGGACGAGTTGCAGGTCCGCGTGCCGACGTTCGTGCTCGAAGTCGTGGAAGAGGTCGCATTCCAGGCCCGCGACGACAAGAAGATCGACAAGCGGTCGGGCGTCAGCCAGCGAATGCCGATCACGAGCCTCGAGAACGTGGTCTCGAACGCCGAGCGCAGGGCGCTCACCGCGTGCGAAAGCCTCGCGGTCCCGCGCGTGACCGACATCTACTCGGCACTGCCGTCGATCACCGGAAAGTTCGAACTCGAGTACCAGGGCGAGCTCAAGGGCGCCGAATCGGTGGCGCGCGAGCTCGTCCGCGCGGCGGTCGCGAACGTTTTCAGCGCCCGTTTCGAGAGCGCCGACACCTCCGAGGTTGTCGGCTGGTTCGACGGCGGCGGCTCCCTGCAGTTGAGCGACGCCGACCCGGCGAGCGAGGTCGTCAAGCAGGCGAAGCGGGTGCCGGGGTTGATGGCGCTCTTGCCGGTGGCCGGGGTCGAGCCCGATGCGCCGGCGCCGGAAGCGGCCTCGGCAGTGGACTTCATCCTCGAAGGCCTGTACCGCTGAAGAAGATCGCCCGCAGCGACGAGCGCGGCTACCACGGCAGCGGACACCAGCCTGGGCCGAGGCGGGCGGGCCGACAGGCACAGGCCGAGGCGATCTTCGAGGAAGGGATGGCCCAAGGGAAGAAGAAGTACTACAACTGAGGGCTGCCCCGGCTTCAGGCTTTCGGCTTCCGGCCTTGTCAGGCCTCAGGCCACAGGTCTCAGGCCCGAGTATATACAGTGAGATACAAGTATTCGAAGTACACCGGCGACGACCTCGATGGCCTCGATCTCGAGGACCTGCTCTCGAAGCTCTCCGATCTCCTGCTGTCGAGCGGGTTCTCGGGGCAGCAGATGCCGTCGTGGGCCGACCCGGAAGACTCGATGCAGGCGCTGCACGACGCCATCCTCGAAGCGCTGCTCACTGGAGGCCTGCTCCCTCAGGAGACGGTCGACCAGCTGACGAACGCCGACCAGGAAGGCCGCGTTGAGGAGTTGATCAAACAGCTCATCCAGCGACTCGAGCAGGAAGGCTACATCACGAGCAGCCCGGACCTCGAGGCGGAGCGTCGCGATTGGCAGTCACGGGCAGGAACGGGCGGCACGCAAGGCGAAGCCTCGCCGCCCGTGAAGTTCGAAGTCACCGACAAGGCGCTGGACTTCCTGGGCTACCGCGCGTTGCGGGACCTGCTCGGGTCCCTCGGCAAGAGCAGCTTCGGACGGCACGACACCCGCGACCTGGCCACGGGAGTCGATGCCGCGGCCGCGTCGAAGCCCTACGCGTTTGGCGATACCTTGAACCTGGACCCGAGCAGCACGATTCTCAACGCCGTCCGGCGCATCGGGCTCGACCGCGCCGCGGCGGGCGGCGGCGCGCCCCCAGGCGGGGAGGCCGCCCCAGCGGGTGCGGGCATCGACGTGCAGTACGAGGACCTGATGGTCGCGCAGGGCGAGTACCAGAGTTCCTGCGCAACGGTGCTGATGCTCGATTGCAGCCACAGCATGATTCTCTACGGCGAGGACCGCTTCACGCCGGCCAAGCGGGTGGCGATGGCGCTCGCCACCCTGATCCGCGCCCAGTACCCAGGCGATTCGCTGCACCTGGTCCTGTTTCACGATTCGGCGGAGGAGGTCCCGCTGCGCGACCTCGCGCGGGTGCGTGTCGGCCCGCACTACACCAATACCCGGGAAGGGCTGAAGGTGGCGCGGCGCATCCTGGACCGGCAGCGGAAGGACATGCGCCAGATCATCATGATCACCGACGGCAAGCCGTCGGCGATTACGCGGCCGGACGGGCAGGTCTACAAGAACGCCTTCGGCCTCGACCCCTTCATCGTGACCGAGACGCTGGCCGAAGTGGCCAACTGCCGGCGCAGCGGCATCCAGGTGAACACCTTCATGCTCGCTCGCGACTTCGACCTGGTGAGCTTCGTCCGACGGGTGGCGGAAATCTGCCGGGGGAAGGCTTACTTCACGACACCCTATACGCTCGGACAATACGTGCTGATGGACTACCTGAGCGGGAAGACGCGGACCGTGCACTAGGCTGACGGCGGGTCTCCGCCGTCTGTCACCAGGCGGGCGAGGGCCCTCGCCGCCGCGGCCATCCTCACCGGCTCTCCGACCAGGCGCGACCGCCACAGCAGGTTGTGCGGCGTGACGGTCGCCGCCACGAATTCGACCACCTCGGTTTCGTAGCCGGCCGCCTCCAGCCGCCACGTCCGCTCGGCGTCGACCATCGCCTGGATGAACCGGCGGCGCACCGGCGCCTGGCGCGGAATGCCGAGTTCCGTCGCGCGCGCTTCGGCCCGTGCGGCGGCCCCCACCGCGCGGCTCGTGCAGCAGGGGACGAGCAGCAGCGTCCGGGCGCGTACCGCGACCGCGCGCTGGATGATTGTGTCGGCCGCGGGACCGCACGCGTGCAGCGCCGTCACGATCGTCGGCTCGTCGGGCCAAGCCCCCGCCTCGGCCACGTCGGCGGCCCTGCACTCGATGGGGACCGCGCTCGCGAGCCGCCCGGCCGCCAGGCGGCTGATGCCCACTCTCGCCTCGTCGCGCTCGATTGTCACCACCGACGCCTGGATCCCGGCGGGCTCGAGGATCAGCTTGGCCGCGAGCAGGCCGACATAGGACTTGCCCGCGGCGGCATCGACCAGCAGCATCGGCGAGTGGCGCGCGCGCCGCCGCACCTCCCTGGCGACCTCTTCGAGCAGCGCCGAAACCTCCCGCGCCTTCCGTCGGTCCTCGTCGCGAAGGCCCGCACCCTCCGCGGCAATGTAGAGCAGGTCGAGCCAGCGCCCGACATCGGCCGCGGCGACGGACGTCATCGGCCGAGCCGGCTGGCGATGAGCGCGACGACCTTCTCGCCGTGCAGCCGCCCGTTCTCGATGAACACCGGCGCCGAATTCACGCCGACGACCACGCCGCCGGCGAGGAACATGTTGGGAACGTTGGTCTCGAGTGTCTCGGGATCGTGCGCAGGCACGAGGCTGACCGGGTCCACCTGCACTCCGCACCGGCGCAGGAACTCGCGGTCGGTGTGATACCCCGTCAGCAGCAGCACGGCATCGGCCGGAAACTCCTCGACTCGCCCGGCCTGCTCGACTTGGACGTGGCCCGGCGTGATGGCCGTCACGGTGGCGCCCATCCGTGCGGCGATCGAGCCTTCCTTGATGCGGTTCTGGATATCGGGCAGCACCCAGTATTTGATGCTCGGGCTGAGGTCGGCATCGCGGTGCACCAGCGTCACCTTGACGCCGGATCGAAACAGCTCGAGCGCCGCCTCCGCCGCCGAGTTGGCGCCGCCGACCACCACCACGCGCTGCCCATAGTACGCGTGGGCTTCCCGGTAGTAGTGCTGAACGTGCGGCAGGTCCTCGCCGGGAACGCCAAGCAGGTTGGGCCGGTCGTAATACCCCACGGCGAGGATCACCGCTCGCGCCGCCTGCACGCGCTCCTCGCCGCCCTCCGGTCGCGAACGCACGTCGAACACCGCGTCCGGGCCGTCTCCGCAACGCCGCACCGAGAGAACCGGCTGCCTGAGCGAGACGTTCAGCCGGCACGCCTCGACGACGCGGCGGTAGTAGCGGAGCGCCTCGATCCGCGTCGGCTTCTCGAAGGGGCTGACCAGGGGCAGGCCCCCGATCTCGAGCAGCTCGGGGGTGGTGAAGAACACCATCTGCGGTGGAAAATTGAAGATTGAATTGACCAGCACTCCGCGTTCGACCACTTCGTAATCGAGACCCCGCCTCGTGCAGGCGATGGCCGCGGCGAGCCCCGACGGCCCGGCTCCGACGATGATGACGTCGCGGGTCGGCATACAGGTCATTCTAACAAGGCCGCACGCGCCTGCGGCCCGCGCCTTGCGGCCGCCTGCGCGAGCAGTATGACCCATGTCCCGCGTGCCGCGCAGCGAATGCCTGAGCTGGCCATCTGCGAAGGGGCGCGAGGCCGAAAGCCGAATGTCGAAGGCTGACAGGCGATGTACGATAGCGTCATGTCCGACGCCGTGCTCGCCGACCGCTGGCACTTCGGCTTCACGATCATGTTCCACTACCTGTTCCCCGTGCTCACCATGGGGCTGGGGGTGCTGATCGCGGTGCTGAAGACGGTGCAGCTGCTTCGGGACGATCCCCGCTACGGAGCGCTCGCACGATTCTGGGCGAAGATCTTTGCGGTGACATTCGGGATGGGCGTCGTCACCGGCATCCCGATGGAATTCCAGTTCGGCACGAACTGGGCGCGCTTCTCGCATTACGCCGGGGGCGTCGTCGGGCAGACGCTGTTCATGGAAGGCGTCTTCGCGTTCTTTGCCGAGTCCTCGTTCCTCGGCCTGTTCCTGTTCGGCGAGCAGCGGCTTCGGCCCTGGCTGCATTGGCTGTCCGCCGTGATGGTCGCGCTCGGCGCCGTCGTCTCCGGGTTCTTCATCACGGCGACGGACGCGTGGATGCAGCATCCCGTCGCTTACGAGATCGTCAACGGCCGCGCGGAGCTGACCAGCCTCTGGGGCCTTCTCTCCAATCCCTACGCGACCTGGCAGTTCCTCCACACCATCAGCGGCTCGATGATCACGGGCTCGATGGTGATGGCGGGTGTCGGTGCCTACTACCTGCTCTCGCGCAAGTTCGAGGAGGCGGGCCGGATCTCGGTCAAGGTCGGGTTGACGGCGGGATTGATCTTCTCGCTGACGTCCCTCTTCCCGACCGGCGCGATGAACGGCGAGAACGTCACGCGCTACCAGCCGGTGAAGATGGCCGCGATGGAAGGGCTGTTCAAGACACAAGAGGGCGCGCCGATTGCCATCATCGGCATGCCCGACACCGAGCGACGCGAGCTGCTCGATCCGATCTACGTGCCGCGCGTGCTGAGTTACCTGGCGTATGGAGACTTCCGGGCGAAGGTCGTCGGCCTCGACGATTTCCCGGCGGACACGCATCCGCCGGTCGAACTGGTCTACTACGCCTACCACATCATGGTCGGCCTCGGCACCATCTTCATCGCGATCCTCGCGACGGCCGCGTTCCTCGCGTGGCGAGGCCTGCTGTTCTCGTCGCGCTGGTTCCTCTGGATCCTGATGCTGGCGGCGCCGTTCCCGTACATCGCGAACGAAGCGGGGTGGGTGGTGGCGGAAGTGGGCCGCCAGCCGTGGGTGGTCTACGGGCTGCAGCGGACCGCCGACGCGGCGTCGGCCAACGTGAGCGGCGGGATGGCGTGGTTCACACTGCTCGGGTTCATGGGCCTGTACACGGTGCTCGGACTGCTGTACCTGTTCGTGACCGCGCGCATCATCGACCGTGGTCCGACCCTCCATGCGTGAGACGGTCTGGCGTCGCGTGACAGTCGCGGCAGGGCCGCAAGCCGAATGTCGAAAGCCGAAAGCCGGCCATGATTAATACCCTGTGGTTCCTGGTCCTCGCCGCCATGCTGACCGGCTACGCCGTCCTCGACGGCTTCGACCTGGGTGTCGGCCTGCTGCACCTTGGCGTGGCGCGCCGCGAGGAGGAGCGAGAGGCGGCGATCAACTCGATCGGCCCGGTCTGGAACGGCAACGAGGTCTGGCTCATCGCCGCCGGGGGGGCGATGGTCGCGGCCTTCCCTCACCTGTACGCCGCGGCGTTCAGCGGGTTCTACCTGGCCCTGATGATCGTGCTCTGGCTGCTCATCCTGCGGGGCGTGGCCATCGAGTTGCGCCACCAGGTGGACAACCCGCTGTGGCGCGAGGCATGGGACGTCACGTTCTCCCTCTCGTCCGGACTGCTCGCGGTGTTCTTCGGCGTGGCGGTCGGCAACGTCCTGCGCGGCGTGCCGTTCGACGTGCAGGGAAACTTCCAGGGTTCCTTTGCGCTGATGCTCAACCCGTTCGCGCTGCTGTGCGGCGTGCTTGCCGGCGGCGCGCTCGCGCTGCACGGGGCAACCTACCTGGCCATGAAGACCGACGGCGACTTGCAGCGGCGCGCCCGGCGGGCGGTGCTCCCGTTGTGGGGCGCGACGGTCGTGCTGCTCGTCGCGGTGGTCGCCGCCAGCTTCGCGGTGCACCCGGGGTTCACCGGCAACTTCGCCCGGTGGCCGCTGCTTTCGTTCTTCCCGCTGGCCTCGCTTCCGGCCGCCGCGGGGGTGGTGTGGTTCCACCGACGGGAACGAGACACCGCCGCATTCCTGTCGAGCGCCTCGTTGATTGCTGCCGTTCTCGGCTCCGCCGCTGCCGGCCTGTATCCTCTCCTGCTGCCCAGCCTCGCCGGTTCTGCCGGGCCCGCTCTCGACATCTACAACTCCGCGTCCTCCACGCGCAGCATGACGATCGCGCTGGCCGTGTACCTCACGGGCATGACGATCGTGCTCGCGTACCTGGTGAACGTGTATCGGGTGTGGCGCGGGAAGGTCCGGGCGGGCGAAGGCTACCACGCGTAGAGACACGAAAGGCCCGTCGAGTGGTCTGTGGAAGCACCTTCCTCGACGGGCCTAGAAAACGCCCGGGGGTTGTGATTCAGTCGTAACTGCCTCCTCAAGGAATGTGACTCGTCTGGCGGGCCGCACGACCCGCGCCCGTGTCTTCCAGTCCTCCTTTCAGAGTTCAACAAAACATCGCATTTGCTCCCGCCTGGGGACCAGCGCGACGAGCGAGCGTGCCGCAGCCGCTGTGCTCGTGACTTGCGGAACGAGATCCAGTGGATCAGGTTCGGCCCGCACCCGGCTCTCGGGCAGGAGTGATTCCAAACTACGCCTGCCGACGCCACTCGTCAAGCCCCACAACGACGGGCTCAACCTTTGTAGCGCGGCCGTACAAGCCAGGCCTCTCTCGGACCGTCCCGCCGCGGCCATTCCGCGCCGCGCTTACCCGCGCGCTTCGCTCATTCCGATGTGGGCGAGGTGGTGCCGGCAATGCCAGGCATACAGCCGCGCGGTCGTCTCCAGGGTCATCGCGCCGCGCTCCGGGTGCACGAAGGTGCGCTGGAAGTCGTCGGCCGTCATCGACCGCATCAGCGCAACCCACCGGGCGTGGAGCCCCTCGAGGAGCGCGATCGACATGTCGAGCGGGCCGCTCTTCGCGTCGGCCAGTTCGGCCCAGGCCTTCTCGTCGTACGGCTTGATCGTCGGCGCCTCCTCGGTCAGCGCGAGGCGGAACCGCGCGTAGCAATTGAGGTGACTGTCGGCGAGGTGGTGGACCACCTGGCGCGCCGTCCATCCCTGCTCGCGATACGGCGTGTCGACCTGCTTCATGGTCAGCCGCGCGACTGCCTTTTGCAGTTCGCGCGGCAGCGCGGCAATCTCGTCGATCGCCGCCGCGAGCGGCGCAGCAGTCTCGGGCTCGAACTTGCCAACCGGGTACCGCGGGTCCCTCACAGCGCCCTCCTCACTTCCCATTCTCTATCGGGGCCTTGTGCCTTCTGCACTGTTCATTGTGCATTGAGCATTGTGCATGGTGCGTCGTCCCCCCACTCCTCTGAGCTACCCGACAATGCCCGCGCCCTTCCGGGCCGCGTCACCCGGCCGCTGAACGGCGACGGCTTCGCGGTAGCGGCTGACCCGGTAAGCGGCAACGGGGTCGATCGCGCCGCCGGCGCGGTAGCGGGCCATCGCCAGGATCGGCGAGACATCGGTCACGAATGCCGCCTTCAGCGTCGAGAGCGCCATCAGGGCGTCATTGGCCTCCTGGGCGTGCCCCAGCGCCCGGCGGTCCACCAGGTGCGCCTGCACGTACGCGCGCACCAGCTCCGTCGCGCTGACGGTCAGCGACTCGATCGGGTCGGTCACGTTGTGCGACTGGTCCAGCATGTGGCTCGGATCGAATCCCGGGGCGGGCTCGAGTTCGGCGTCCACCAGCTCGTTGAAGACCAGGAAGAGCTGGAATGGCTTGATCGAACCGGCATCCAGGTCATCGTCTCCGTACTTGCTGTCGTTGAAGTGAAACCCCCCGAGCTTCCGGAACTGGATCAACCTCGCCACGATCATTTCGACGTTCGTGTTCGGCGCGTGGTGACCGAGGTCGACCAGCGAGAACGCCCGTTCACCGAGTGCCCGCGCGCAGTAGTAGCTGGTCCCCCAGTCGTTGAGAACCGTCGCGTAGAAGGCGGGCTCGCACAGCTTGTGCTCGATGAAGAGCCGCCACCCGGCCGGGAGCGCCGCGTAGATCTGGCCGAGGCTCCCGAGATAACGGTCGAGGCTGCGCCGGAAATGCTGCTGCCCCGGGAAGTTGGCGCCGTCCCCGATCCACACGGTCAGCGCGGTGGCGCCGAGTGCCTCGCCGATGCGGAGGCACTCCAGGTTGTGTTCGACCGCCTGCGCGCGCACCGCCGCGTCGGTGTGCGAGAGGCTGCCGAACCTGTACGAGTGTCGTTGCCCTGGTTGGTCTTCGAAGGTGTTGGAATTCACCGAGGTGAGACCGAGGCCCCGCTCCGCCGCGAACGCCCGCAGCGCCGCGGGATCCTCGGGGCGGTCCCAGGGAATGTGCAGCGAAATCTCGGGGGTGACTTGCGTCAGCGCCTGGATGACACCGCAATCCTCGACCTTCTCCAACACGGTCCGCGGCTCGCCGGGGCCGGGGAAGCGGGCGAACCTGGTGCCGCCGGTCGCGACGCCCCACGAGGGGACGGCGACGCGGAAGGCCGCCGCCCGCTCGGTCAGCCGCTCGATGTCCACGCCGCCACGCTCGAGCCGTCGCTGCAGGGCGTCGTAGTCCTCCTCGAGCGCCGCCAGGCGCCGCTGGTTGTCGCTGGCGATGGAATCGTGCAGGGCGCGGGTCGGCATGATACGCACATCCTACCGTAGTCCCTGCGGCTTGCAGGGAGATGAGAAAAAGGGGGCGGCCGCCTCGCGGCAACCGCCCCCTGCGTGACTCGCGTGACTGACTAACCGCCAGCCACTACCCACTGACTAGCCACCAGTCAGCCAATGAACTTCCCCCTCGCCGTGTAGTGCGTGTGCAGCAGCTTGTGCGACAGGTGCCCGCAGGGGCCATCGGTCAGGAACTCCGAGTACAGCCTCAGCACCGCCGGGTTCTCGTGCGACTTGCGGACCTCGCACGCCGCATCCTCTTCGTAAATCGCCCGCGCCCGCGCCTTGCGGATCTCGGGCGAGGTCGGGATGGGCTGGCCGCCGCCGCCAATGCAGCCGCCCGGGCATCCCATGAACTCGATGAAGTGGCACTGGGCGAACTCGCCGCCGGCCTTGATGTTCTCCATCACCTTCTTCGCGTTCGCGGTCCCGTGCGCCACCGCCACCTTCAGCGTCGCGCCCTTCAGGAAATCCCAGCTTGGAATCAGGTGCTTGATGATGGGCGCCACCTCCGGCGCCACCTCCGGCACCGACAGCTCGACGTAGCGGACCCCGTCGAACCCGCGGACCGGGACGATGTTCGCGTTTTCGAACAGGCTCTCGACCTTGGCGCCCGTCACCAGCTCGATGACCGTCCGCAGCGCCGCCTCCATGACGCCGCCCGTCGCCCCGAAGATCACGCCCGACCCGGTCGCGTCGCCGAACGGGTCGTCGAACCCGGTCTTCGGCATGTCGGGCAGGTGAATTCCCGCCTCCTTGATCATCTGGGCGAGTTCGCGCGTGGTCAGGCCGTAGTCCACGTCCTTGAAGCCGCTCGAGTCCATCTCCGGCCGGTTGCACTCGAACTTCTTCGCCGAGCACGGCATCAGCGCGACCGTGACGATGTCCTTCGGGTCGATGCCGTGCAGCTTGGCGTAGTACGTCTTGATCACCGCGCCGAACATCTGCTGCGGGCTCTTCGCCGAGGACAGGTTCGGGATGTATTCGGGATAGAAGTGCTCGAGGTACTTCACCCATCCCGGCGAGCAGCTCGTGAACTGCGGGAACGCCACCGGCTCCTTCTTCACCAGCGCCTTGTGGAGGCGCATCAGCAGCTCGGTGCCCTCCTCCAGGATCGTGAGGTCGGCGGTGAAGTTGGTGTCGAACACCTTGTCGAAGCCGCACAGCTTCAGCGCGGTGTTCATCTGGTACGTCATCGGCGTCCCCGGCGCGCAGGCCGAAGCACTCGCCGATGCCCGCGCGCGGGCTCGGCGCCGTCTGGATGACGACGTGCTTCTTCGGGTCGTCGATTGCCCGCCAGACCTCGTCGGAGGCGTCGTTGGCGTGCAGCGCGCCGGTCGGGCAGCGGTTGATGCACTGCCCGCAGTTGATGCAGACGACGTCGCCGAGCGGCTTGTCGAGGTAGGTCCCGATGCGCGTCTGGTCGCTGCGCCCGACCGCCTCGAGCACGCCCACTTCCTGGACGTCGATGCAGGTCCGGACGCATCGGCGGCACAGCACGCACTTGTCGGGGTCCCGAACCACGGAGTAGCTCGACTTGTCGATCGCATACCGCGACTCGGTGACGTGGCCGAACCGGAAGTAGTCGACCCCGTGCTCCTTCGCCAGCGTCTGCAGCTCGCAGTTGTTGTTGCGCTTGCAGCTGTAGCACTCGCCGTAGTGGGTCGAGAGCAGCAGGTCCACGACGTGCCGGCGCGCCTGGCGCACCTTCGGCGTGTGGGTCTTCACCTTGATCGGCGCGGTCACCGGGTAGGCGCACGACGCCTGCAGCGTCCGCTGGCCTTCCACCTCGACGACGCAGACCCGGCACACGCCGGCGACGCAGAGGTCGGGATGGTGGCACAGCGTGGGGATCCGGATCCCCAGCTGCTTGGCGGCGTCGAGGACCGTCGTGCCCAGCGGGACCTTGTGGTCCTTGCCGTCGATGGTGATCGAGACCAGTCCGCCGATGTAGCCGGCCGCTTCCCCGCCCGGCGCCGCCACGTGCTGGCTCTTCTGGCTGACGGGTGCGCGCGACGAATTGAATTCCTGTCTGTTATCAGCGCTCATGGTTCGTTCTCCGGGCTCAATGCTTCGAGTCGCAGGTGCTGGTCCTCAGGCTCTTCGCGCAGCAGGCCGGGTGGCTCCCGCGGCAGTGAGCCCCGAGGGGAGGCTCGCCTGCGGCCCGCGTGCGTCGAAGCGCTCAGTGGACCAGGGTGCGGCCCATGATCTCGTCCTTGAAGTGCTTCACGATCGAGACGAAGGCGTTCGGGCTGGACTGCCCGAGCCCGCACTTCGAGGCCACCTGCATCGTCTCGCCCAGCGCGAGAAGCTCCTGCAGGTGCGTCATCGAGCACTCGCCCCGTTGCAGCATCTCGACGCCCTCGAGCAGCTTGGTGTTGCCCGCGCGGCACGGCGTGCACTGGCCGCACGATTCCTCGACGAAGAACTCCATGAAGTTGCGCGCGACCGCCAGCATGTCCCGGCCCGGGCCGAACACGATGATGGACCCGCCCGTGGAGACGTCCTCGAACGCGATGCGCCGGCCGAATTCCGACGCCGGGACGCAGTGGCCCGACGCGCCGCCGATCTGCACCGCCTTGGCTCCCTGCCCCCCCACCTTCTCGAGCAGCTCGCCGACCGTGATCCCCAGCGGGAATTCGTAGACGCCCGGTTCCGTGCAGTCGCCCGACACGCTGAACAGCTTGTAGCCCGTCGACTTCGCCGTCCCGATCGACTTGAACCACTGCGCGGTGCGGCTCAGGATGCAGACGACCCAGGCGAACGTCTCGACGTTGTTGACGACCGTGGGCTGGCCATCGAAGCCGGTGTCCACGGGGAACGGCGGGCGGTTCCGCGGCTCGCCGCGGTGCCCTTCCAGCGATTCGATGAGTGCAGTTTCCTCGCCGCAGACGTAGGCGCCGGCGCCCATGTGGATATGAATGTCGTAATTGAAGCCGGCGAGGCCGCCGATGTCCTTGCCCAGGAGGTTGTTGGCGCGGCGCCGCTGGAGCACCTGCTCGAGGTGCGGCCGCAGGTAGACGTACTCGCTCCGAAGGTAGAGGATCCCGGTGGTCGCCCCGATGGCGCGCGCCGCAATCGTCATCCCCTCGAACACCATGTCGGCGTGGTCGGCCAGGATGACCCGGTCCTTGAAGGTGCCCGGCTCGCCCTCGTCGGCGTTGCAGACCACGTACTTGTTGCCGCCGGCCTTCACCTTCGCGGCCGCCGCGAGGTTCCACTTGGTGCCGGTCGGGAAGCCGGCGCCGCCGCGGCCCCGGAGGTTGCAGGCGCTGACCTCGCCGATGATGTCGGCGCGGCTCATGCCCAGCGCGACGCGCAGGCCCGATTCGGGCTCCACGCTGTCGAAGGTGAACGGCGTCTTCTTGCTGTTGACGGGACTCATCGTCTTTTGCCCTTCGTCTAGGAGTGCACGGCCTCGCGCGCGTGGGCGCCGAAGGTGCTCTTGCACTCGTCGATGATCGCGTGCACCTGCTCGGGCGTGACGCGCGTGTACACGCGGTCGTTGACCAGCAGGGCCGGGCCCTGGTCGCACATGCCCAGGCAGCTCGCCCACGCCAGGCTGAACCGCCCGTCGGCCGTCGTCTCGCCGAACCGGATCCCGAGGTCGTTCTCCAGCTGCCGGGCCACCCGCGACTTGCCCGACAGGTCGCACGAAATGGTCTGGCACAGCCGGAAGACGAAACGCCCGCGCGACTCCTGCCGGAGGAAGGCGTAGAACGAGGTGACGCCGTAGACCTCCGCGGGGTGGATGCCGAGTTCGTCGGCCACCACCTGCATCGCGAAATCGGAAATCGTCGTGTGGGTCTTCTGGATCTCCTGCAGCACGGGAATCAGCGAGCTGCGCTGGCGGCCGTAGCGCGCCACCAGCCCGCGAATGTCGTCCTGCAGCCGTTGCTGCTGGCCTACTAGCATTGCCCCTCTCCTTCCCGCGCCGCGAGCAGTTCGTTGACCTTCTTCACCAGCAGGTCGGGCTGGATCGGCTTCTCGAAGAAGGCGTTCACCGGCACCAGTTCCTGGTCCTCGTCGTAGGTGAACCCGGTCACCTTGCCGACGCTGGTCAGCATCAGGATCGGGATCTCGCACCCCTGGCGGCGCAGTTCCTGCGCCATCGCAATCCCGTCGTCGGCCTGCTCCATCATCACGTCGAGGATGATCAGGTCCGGGTGGCCGTCTTCGATGGCCTTCATGCCGTCGGCACGGTTGGACGCCGTCGCCACCTCGTGCTGCGCCTTCTTCAGGAACAGCTCGGTGGCGAACGTGATGTCCGGGTCATCGTCCACGATGAGAATCTTGGCCATGACGTGGTCCTCTATAAGGTCGGAATCGGCATACCGGTGCGCACCCTCCCGGCGCTAGGAAGACTGACCGCAGGCGGTCGGCGGGTACGCGGCGCCGACGGGGAGGCGCTCTGGCGGGCTTGTGAAGAAAGGCACAAGAGCTGTGCCACGCTTCACAGCCGGTAATTCTATCTGCTCGGACGGGTTGGACGCAACTTCGTACTCGGCCGTTCTCCGCCCCGCCGATTCCGGCAGCGGCCACGGCCGAGGGCCGGCCTGACACGCTGGTCCCCGCGGCGGCCGCCGCCCGCCGCCTGCTGGTAGAATCAATCTCTGTGTCACTTCAACCGAAGGAGCCCCAAATGCCTCTCGCCGATGCCCTGCTGCCCGAATTCGACCACGAAACCGGCGTCACCCGTCGCCTGCTCGAGCGGCTCCCCGACGGCCAGTTCGCGTGGAGCCCGCACCAGAAGTCGATGCCGCTCGGCAAACTCGCCACCCACGTGGCCGAGGTGCTGACCTGGCTGCCCGAAACCGTCCACAAGACCGAGATCAACTGGGACACGGCCGCGGGCTACCAGCCGAAGCTCTGCGCCACCCGGGCCGACGTGCTGAAGTTCTTCGACGAGTCGCGCGACGCGGCCCGCAGCGCGCTGGCAGGCGCCAGCGATGCCGAACTGATGCAGCCGTGGACCTTCAAGAAAGACGGGCAGACGGTGTTCAGCCAACCGCGGATCGGCGTGATTCGCGGCATGGTGATCAACCACATGATCCACCACCGCGCACAACTCAGCGTCTACCTGCGCCTCAAGGACGTGCCGCTGCCGGCCATGTACGGGCCGAGCGCGGACGAAGGGGCGTTCTGACAGGCCTGAGGCCCGAGGCCTGAGGCCTGGGGCCTGGAGCCGGCTCACGCTGGCGCCAGCGAAGACGTGACGGGCGCTGGTGCCAGCGGGAGCGTCACCGTGAACGTCGTCCCCTGCCCTTCCTGGCTTTCCACGCTGATGCTGCCGCCGTAGCGTTCGACCAGGTCCTTGACGATCGCCAGCCCGAGGCCGGTGCCCGCCTCTTCGAGCGCCTTCGCATTCCCGGCCCGGTAGAACTCCTGGAACAGCTTCGGCAAGCTCTCCGCAGGGATCCCGATGCCAGAGTCGGCGACGACGAATTTCGCCTGCTCGCCGTCGCGGGACAGCCTGACGCGCACCGAGCCCTTGGTCGTGTATTTCACCGCGTTGCCGACGAGGTTGATCATCAGCCGGTCGATGTCGGCCGGGTCGGCGACGAGATCGAAATCGTCCGGGGGCAGTTCGCACCTCAATTCGATCCCCTTGGCCACGGCCCGCGCCTGCAGGCGGTCGCACACCTCGCTGGCGACCAGGTTCAGGGCGATCCGCCGGCGCTCGGACGTCTTCATCTCGACCTTGCCCGACGCGAGGTCGAGCAGGTCGTTCACGAGCGACTGCAGCGCCTGCACGCGCTTGAGCGCGCGCTGGATCACCGCCACGTGGGACGGCGCGAGTTCTCCGACGTAGCCTCCGACCAGCGCGGTCAGCAGGCTCTCGGTCACGCTGATCGGCGAACGCAGCTCGTGCGTCGCAATCCGCACGAACCGCGATTTCTCGCGGTCGAGTTCCTCGAGCATCCGGTACGCCTGCGCGTTCTCGATGGCCACGGAGCCGTGCACCGCCACCAGTTCGAGGAACGCCGCGTCGTCGTCGCTGAACTTGTGCCCTTCCCCGCCGTAGGCGCGCAGGACGCCGAGCGGTCCGCCCTTGCCCGCGAGCGGCACCGAGAGCATCGACTCGATGCCTTCCTCCTTCACCCGCTTCTGGCTCCAGATGCGGGGGTCTTCGGCCGCGTCGTTGACGAAGAGCGGCTCGCCGGCCAGGGTCGCCTGGTCGAGGCGCGCGCGGGTGAAATCCTGCGGCACCCTCTCCACGTACTCGTCGCTGAGGCCGTAGGTGGCGGCGAACGCGACCTGCTTGCGCTGGGGGTCGAGCAGCCGAATCGCGGCGCCCTTGCAGCCCAGGACCCTCGTCGTCGATTCCACCAGGCGGTTCAGGACGGTCTCGAGGTCGAGCGTCGAGGTCGTCTCCCGGACGCTCTCGTACAGGCCGCCGATTTCCATCTCGCGCCGGCGCAGGCGGCGTGCGATGGCCACGCAGATGTAGCCGAGCAGGAAACAGGCCCAGGTGAAGAACGCCAGCACGCTGGCGGCGTACAGCAGGTGGCGGTGCCGGGGCGGCCCGAACAGCGCCACGTGCGGGATGACGCCCGTGTCCTCGAGGAGCGCCACCAGCGAGACGAGGATCGGCGCGAGCGCGACGTAGACGAAGACCCGGCGGTGCGGCAGGAGCAGCGCCGCGATCGAGATGTGGAACAGGAAGAAGATGATCGCCGGGCTCTCGATGCCGCCCGAGAGCGCCGTCAGGAACGTCATGCCGAGCCAGTCAGCACGATTCTGGACCCGGGCGAACACCGCGTAGGGCTCGGTGCTGTCGGTGGGCCTGCGGCGCAGCTCGCCGACCCACCACCACAACACCGCATTGTAGGCCAGCGTGAACACGCCGACGGCGTAGAAGGGAATCTCGGGGATGGGCAGCCGCAGCAGGCGGGCCGCCACGAAACCGACCGCCAGCACGCCGACGCCGGCCACCCAGCGGATCGCGACGAGCCAGCCGATGCTGCCCACCAGCTCC
>CAWJPZ010000010.1:0-153537 GCA_963844875.1 uncultured Acidobacteriota bacterium | reverse complement strand
GGTCAGACGACGGGCCTTCCGCCAGAGGGTCGCCGCCAGTCCCGCGACCGGGCCCGTGAGCCGTGTTGCGGGATGCGGGACGGATGGTCGTCGGCCTGGCGGCATGTTCGGCTTCCCTGGTGTGTCAGCCCGGTGCTCGCGTCAGCGGCGCTCGCCCGGGTGTCCGCGGGTTCCCCGTACCTTCTGGATCCTCAGCCATTCTGCGCGCGTCACCGCGGCCGCGTCTGTGCCATTGTGGACAGGCGACCGTGCCCGACGTGACCGTCGTGCGCCAGAGAATGCCCCGAGACCGTCCCGGGATGGCAACGGGGCGAAGAAGGGCGAGATCCTCAGTGAAGCCGGGCGAACTCGCTGGCCGGCAGCGGCCGGCTGAAGTAGTAGCCCTGCCCTTCGAGGCATCCTTCGTTCTTCAGAAACGCGTGCTGCTCGGCTGTCTCGACACCCTCCGCGATGACACGGAGGCCGAGGCTCCGCCCCATGCTGATCACCGCACACGCGAGCGACGTGCCCACGGGAGCCCGGTGGATTTCGTGGACGAACGACTGATCGATCTTGAGCACGCTGATGGGGAACTGCCGCAGGTAGCTCAGGCACGAGTAGCCCGTGCCAAAGTCGTCGATCGCCACCTGCACGCCCATGTTCTTCAGCGACGTGAGGAGGAGGGCGGTGGACTCCCCAGGCTCGATCAGGCTGCGTTCGGTGAGTTCGAGCTCCAGGTGGCTGCCGTCCAGCCCGCTGTCGCTCAGCGCCACGCGGAGGCCGTCGAGGAACCTCCGGTCGCTGAACTCCGTGGCGGAGACGTTGACAGCCAACGGGAACGGTGCCCGGCCCGCGTCGATCCATGCCCTGGCCTGTCTGCAGGCCTCGCGCATGACCCATCGGCCGATCGGCACGATGAGGCCGCAGTCTTCGGCGATGGCCACGAAGTCCTTCGGGTACATCAGCCCGCGCTCGGGGTGGACCCACCGGAGGAGCGCTTCGGCACCGGTTGTCGCCCCGGTGTCGAGGGCGACCTTGGCCTGGTAATGGAGGACGAACTCGCGCCGCTCGAGGGCCCGGCGGAGGCCGGCTTCGATCCTCTGCCGCTCGACGGCCCGCGCGTGCATGTCCCGCTCGAAGAAGCGGAAGCCATTCCGGCCTCGCTCCTTGGCGTGATACATGGCGGTATCCGCGCACCTGATCAGCGCCTCCGCGTCCGCTCCGTCGTCTGGATAGATCCCGATCCCGATCGTGACGCTGACGTGCAGTTGGTGATTCGCAATGTCGTGTGGCGCCACGAGCGCCGCGATGATCTTTCGCGCGCTGGCGGCCGCGTCGTCCGCGTGTTCGATCTGCGAGAGCAGCACGACGAATTCATCGCCGCCCTGGCGGCTGACCGTGTCCGACGCCCGGACGCACCCGACCAGGCGGTGTGCCACCGACCGCAGCAGCATGTCGCCGACCAGGTGGCCGAGGCTGTCGTTCACGTGCTTGAACCGATCGAGGTCGAGAAACATCACCGCGAGGCGGTGGCCCTGGCGCTGCGCCATGGCCATCGCCTGGCTGAGCCGGTCGCTCAACAGCAGCCGGTTGGGCAGGTCGGTCAGGGAATCGTGATGCGCGAGGTGAACGTTCTGCTCGGACATGGCGCGCGCCTCGCCAACGTCCTTGAACACGATTACTGCACCGATGACCTGCCCGCGTCGATCGTGAATGGGGGAAGCGGAGTCTTCGATGGCGGTCTCGAGTCCGTCGCGCCGGACGAGAAGGCAGTTCGGGGTGAGGCTGACCGTTCGGTCGAGCTGGACGGCCTGGGTCATCGGGTCCCGCGCGGTCCGGCGGGTCCGGGCGTCGATGATCCGGAACACGTCGTGGAGCGGCCGGCCCGTTGCGTCGTGGCGCGACCAGCCCGTCATGCGCTCGGCCACGGGATTCAGATACGTCACGCGCCCGGGGAGGTCGGTGGTGAGCACGGCGTCGCCGATGGAGCTCAATGTGACCTGCGCTCGCTGCTGCTCGAAGAACAGCGCCTCGTCAACCGCCTGACGCTCGATGATCCGGGTGAGGGCCCGCGACAGCGTGTTGCCGTCGCGGCGGTCCCGCGAGAGGTATTCAGTCGGACCGCGACCGGCGTCGTGCATGGAAGCCGTCGCGTCAGCCTCCACACCGATCACGAGGATCGGAACGTACGGCGCGAGGGCCCAGATTCGCCCGAACGCCGCGTCTCGTTCCCGGTCGAACTCGGGGCCGTCGAGCAGGACCGCCGAAATCCCGCCGCCGCGCAGGCGTTCGAGGCCGCCGGCGAGCCGCGCCGCGGACTCGACGACGAAGACACCCGGCCTGGCGCCGGCGAGAGCCGACCGATCGTCGGCGGAACCGGATCCGATCACGAGAATCGCCGCGGAGGGGCCCATGGTAGGGACCAGTGTCGCCTGCCGCGCGCCTGCGACGCTGTCCCACAGTGCACACGGGCGCATCAGGGCGCGGAGGGAAGGCGGCCGGCCGCGGCATCGGCGGTGAACGATGTCTCAGTAGCGGAAGGCGGCCTTGTTGGCGACCCGCACCTTGGCGTGGACCGCCCGCTCGACGTCGTCCCGCGACTTCTGTTCGGCGATCTCCCGCCGGGGCGCATCCAGGTCCTTCAGCCGCGCGCCTTCATCGATGGCGGCGCGGGCCAAGGAGGCGAGCTTCTTGGAGTAGATCACGAGTCCGAAGGTCGACCGGTATTCCCGGGTGAACAGGTTGACGGAGGCGTCGGCATCCTCCCAGCGCGCCAGGACGTCTTCGGTGTCGATGTAGGACTGCGTGGCCGCCGACGTGATGATCTTCGCCACCGGCCTGGCCGCTCGACCGTAGCCGGCCGACAACGCGTCCACCATGTCCTGCTCGGTCAGCCCCTCGGTCTTGTCGGCGTCGTAGCTGACGACGATGCGGTAGAGTTCGCCGCCGAAGAACGTGAACACCACCTGGGTGACGCTGTCGCGCGCCGGCGTGGCGCCGGTGGCATTCGGCACGGCGGGCGGGCTCCACTCGAGTTCCTGGATGAGGCGTGGAAGCTGGTAGACGGTTTGGACCGCGGTCGGGGACACCGCCGCCGCCGCGGCCACCTCGGACACCGTCATCCCGAGGCGAAACCCGCGGTAGGCCGAGGTGTCTGCGGCGACGGCGGTGGACGCGCATATCAGGGCGGCCAGGAACGAACATGCGACGCTGCAGGTCGGGAGACGGGTGTCCATGTGACAAGTCCTTCTATCGATTCAGACCCGGTAACGCAGGTGTGGTCCGTCCAGAGAGTACGCCTCGCCGTCGCCGCCGTCTGTCCGGTTGTGCACAGGCGGGCGCCGCGGACCGGCTCGGCGTGTGCCGAAATGCACAGACCGCGAGCCCCGGACGCCCTAGCATGTGAGTGGACCGAACGAAGCCACGGTCATCGACCATGACGAAGCCACCGCCCGACACCGCGCCGACACCTGGTCCGAAGGCGCCAGTCCCGCCTTCCACCGCCGCGGCCCCCGGACGCGCGTGGCGGCCGCGGCCCTGGTGGCTGCTGTTCGTCGTGCTGATGCTGGCCAACTACGCCGTCACCCAGCTCTTCTTCCCGGAGCCCTCCTCAATCATCGTCCCCTACACGTTCTTCAAGCAGCAGGTCGAGGCGGGCAACATCGCGACGGTCACGAGCGTTGGCGACTCGATCCAGGGAAGCTTCAAGTCGATGACGGCGTATCCGCCGCCGGGACCGAAGCCGGCCGCCGACGCCCCCAAGCCGCGCCCGTCGATGCAGTTCAGGACCCAGCGGCCGGCCTTCGCCGACCAGGATCTCGAGAAACGCCTCGACGAGAAGGGCGTGGTGATCAACGCGGTCGACCAGAACACGTCGTCGTGGTTCAAGCTGCTGGTCGGCTTCGGACCCACCCTGCTGCTCGTCGCCGCGTTCGTCTGGATCAGCCGCCGCGCCGCCGCGGCCGCCGGCGGCGGCCTGTTCGGCCTCGGGAAGAGCCGGGCCAAGCGCTACACGGAGGAGCAGACGAAGGTCACCTTCGAAGACGTCGCGGGGATCGAGGAGGCCGAGAACGAACTGATCGAGATCGTGGACTTCCTGAAGAACCCCGCGCGGTACCAGCGGCTGGGCGGCACGGTGCCCAAGGGCGTCCTGCTCATCGGCGCACCGGGCACCGGCAAGACGCTGCTCGCGCGTGCGGTCGCCGGGCAGGCCGGTGTGCCCTTCTTCAGCCTCAGCGCGTCCGAGTTCATCGAGATGATCGTGGGTGTCGGGGCGTCCCGCGTGCGCGACCTCTTCAAGCAGGCGCGAGAGGCGGCTCCCGCGATCATCTTCATCGACGAACTGGACGCGATCGGCCGTACACGAGGCAGCGGCCCGCAAATCGGCGGCCACGACGAACGCGAGCAGACGCTGAACCAGATCCTGACCGAGATGGACGGCTTCGATTCCCGGGTCGGCGTCATCGTCCTCGCGGCCACCAACCGCGCCGACGTGCTGGACCAGGCCCTGTTGCGGCCCGGTCGGTTCGACCGCCGCGTCGTCGTCCAGCGCCCCGACCGCGCCGGCCGCGCGGCAATTCTGAAGGTCCACACCAAGAACGTGCCGCTGGCGCCCGGGGTCTCCCTCGAGCGCCTTGCTGCCGAGACGCCTGGCCTGGTCGGCGCGGAGTTGCGCAACCTGGTCAACGAGGCGGCACTGCTCGCCGCGCGCAAGGATGGAGATACGGTCGGCGCCGAGGATTTCGCCGAAGCGCTTCAGAAGATCACCCTCGGGCCGGCCCGCAGCATCCTGCTCAGCCCGGCAGACCGGCGGCGCACGGCCTACCACGAAGCCGGGCACGCGCTGCTCTCGCTGCTGGTACCGGGCAGCGATCCCGTTCACCGCGTGTCGATCGTCCCGCGCGGCATGGCGCTCGGAGCCACCTGGCAGATCCCCGTGGACGATCGGACCAGCTACGCCGAAGACTACCTCCGGGCGCGCATCACGTGCACCCTCGGCGGTCGCGCCGCAGAGAAGATTGTCTACGGGGTGGTGACGACCGGGGCCGAGAACGACCTGCAACAGGTCACCGAGATCGCGCGACGCATGGTCTTGCGATGGGGGATGAGCGACACGCTCGGCCCGATCAGCTTCGTCGCACCCCAGGATGACGGTCTGCCGCCGGCCTTCCAGCAGCAGCCCTACAGCGAGGCAACGTCGGTGCTGATCGACGCCGAGGTCAGGCGCATTGTCGTCGAGAGTCACCGCGAAGCCGACAGGCTGCTCGCCGCTCACAGGGACAAGCTGGACGCCCTCGCGCTGGCGCTGCTGAACGCCGAGTCCCTGGGCGGGCAGGAGATCCGAGACGCAACGGGGCTGCATTGCCGCCCGATCGAGGAGCCCGACGCTCCCGTGCTCCTCGACACCGGCGCCGCTTAGACGTCAGGCGCGCATCCCGTGCGCCTCACCGTCGGCAGCGTTCCAGTTCCGGCGCACGATGGAGGTGGGCGGTTCGGCCGGCCGGCCGTGCGGGAAGCGGCGCGCCTCGCGGCGAGCCGCCCACAGCAGCACGGGGCCAACCAGGCGGTTCAACGATCGGCGCAGGCGCCCGGTCTCGCGATCGAGATCCAGCCGGACCTCGCGTACTCGCGCGCTCACCCTGGCGTTCGACCGGTGCAGGTACCGCTCCATCGCCCAGAGTGCGGCGGCATAGTTCGCCGCCATCTCCTTGCGCTCCTGCTCGAACCGGGCCCGGACCCGGGGGTCGAGGTCGTCGCGATACCGGCGCCAGCCCTCGGCGGTCGTGCGGATCAGCCGGAACAGGCTTGGGCCGTTCCGCTCGAAGTCGAGGCGGAAGGCCCAGTCGAGCCACGACTTCGACTCGGCCGGCGTGATCGCCGCGTGCCGGAAGTTGAACTGGTACTGCCCGTGGATGTCGGCGAGGTCCGCGTCCGACAGCAGCCGCCCCTCCGATTCCATCCGCTCGAAGAGCGGCGTCCCGGGAACCGGGGTGTAGAGCATGAACTGGTGGAAATCGGTATCGTGGGCGACCGCAGCCTCGATCTCGCCGGCGATGTTTCCCGGCGTGTGGTGATCGAGCCCGACGATGGTGGAGCCGAGCACGCGGATGCCGTGAGCGCGCAGCGTCGCGGTCAGCGACCGCGTGTCGATCCCATTCAGCTTGCTATAGGTGCTGTTCGGCGACTCGAGCCCCAGCCACACCCACGAGATCCCCAGCTCCACGAGTTCCCGCATCTCGTATTTCGCGACGGCGTTGGCCGACGCGAACACGTACAGCGACCAGGCCTTGCCGTTCGCCTTCATCAGCTCGAGCAGTTCCATGGCCCGCTTGCGGTCGAGCAGGAAGTTCTCGTCCATCATGAAGAAGGTGGTCAGGTCGAGCGCCTTCTCCGCCTGGCACATCACCTCGAACAGGGCGGCGCCGCTGTCGAAGAACTTGATCGATTTGCCCTTGCCGCCGAAGAAAGCCGACGTCGTGCAGAAGTCGCACCCGATGGGCAGCCGACCGACGGGATGATCGTCGCCGCACGTCCCGTTCCATGGGACATGGGGAGCCCCATGATCCGGAAGCCGAATGACGAGGCGATCGGCGGGTGGACGATCGGCCGCGCCGGGTCCTCACCGAGGTAGGCCCGCATCCAGCCGACGCCCTCCCCCTTGACCAGGTGATCGGCATCGACGAGCCGCTCGATCCCGGGGATGGCGGTGACGTGACCCCCGACCACGATCTCGGAATGTGGCGAGTGCTCGCGCACGAGCCGGCACATCTCGCGGACCTTCCAGACGTTGACGATGATCCCGGAAATGCCGACGACGTCGTATCGGTGGTGCGTGAGTTCGCGGACGAAGCGGGCGCGGCTCGGGAAGTCGAGCAGCGTCGAGGGCGCGGAGATGTTGTGCTGGATGAGCTTGATGCCCCACGATCCGTGGAACATCCGCAGCGAGAAAGGTCCCTGCTCGCGCGTGACCTGGTTCTGATACAGCTCCATCGGGTTCATCGAACGGCTGCCGAACTCGTCGTCCTGGGCGTAGGGACCGAACACCGACGTGAGCAGGACCCTCGCGCAAACGCCCTTTGGGTGTCGTGCCTCTCCCATGACTGGAAACTTTCTCTGGCTGAACCGTCTCGCAGCCTAGCGGCTGCCGGCCCTGTGCTCGGAGAGCCACTGCTGGCTCATCACGCCAAGGTCACGGCCGCGCGGGCTGTGCCAGGGCCGAAAGCCGAGCACCAGCAGGCCGATTACGAAGAGTGACCCGATCACCGCCAGCCACACGGTTGGACGCCTCCGCACGACAGCGTAGCGGTTGCCGCCGGAACGGTCTGTCCAATTGTGAACAGCCGGGGACGCAGACGGCGGGCTAGGCTCGTTACAGCCGCGCTGATGGCGGACGATGGCCGCAAGCGGGCATGGAGGTGCTGCGTGGGGGACAAAGGCGGGAAGAAGGACAAGGAAAAGGGGCAGAAGCAGCACGCTGCGAAGAACCAGCAACTGATGCAGGAGAAGAAGGACAAACAGCCGAAGCGGCAGCCGTAGAGCCGGGCACCGCGATCGCCCACGCGGGCCGACCGGACCCGGAAACGCGGTATGATGGGTCATCCCACTGCAATCCTGCGGTTGGCAGGCCCGACGCGGCAGAAACGGCTGCGGCCTCGGCGTTCGTGTTCGCCGGCCGGCAGGCCCCGGAAACGGGGCCAGGCCCCGTTTTGGCCGGCAGGCCCCGGAAACGGGGCCAGGCCCCGTTTGGCCGGCAGGCCCCGGAAACCATGCCCCCCACCGATCGTTGCACGACGCAGTCGTCCCCAGAGGCCGCGGATCAAGCCGTGGACGCGCGGTCCCTGCCCAGGCGCCTGCTCGACCACGTTCTCGCGAGCCTCACCGACGGCGTCGTCGTCGCCGACCGGGACGGCCGCTTCGTCCACTTCAACCCGGCAGCCGAACGCATCCTGGCGCTCGGACAGCTGGACGTGGGAGAAGCGGCCTGGTCGGCCTCGTACGGCTGCTTCGGGGCGGACGGCGTGACTCCCGTGCCGGAGCTCGGACTGCCGCTGTCGCGCGCCATCCGCGGGGAGACCGTCTACGACGAATCGATCCTGATCAGGAATCCAGCCAACCGGAAGGGCGCGTGGATCAGCGTGAACGCGAGCCCGCTGCGCGACGAATGCGGGGAATCGCGCGGCGGCATCGCCGTCTTCAGGGACGTCAGCGCGCAGCGCGAGGAACTGGACCGCACGCGGATGCTGTCGGCGGCGGTGGAACAGACGGCCGACAGCGTCATCGTGACCGACGAGAACGGCGTGATCGAGGACGTGAACCCAGCGGCGTCGCAGATCACCGGGTTCGCGCGACGGGATTCTGATCGGCCAGACGCCCCGCCTGTTCCGGTCGGGCATCCACGACCTGGCGTTCTACCAGGCACTCTGGGAGACGCTGAGGGCCGGCCGGGTGTTCCGGGGGACGATCGTCAACCGCAACAAGAACGGCGATCTCTTCCACTCCGAGCAGACGATCACGCCCATCAAGCGGGGGCACGGCGGGGCCCGGCGTTACGTGTCGGTCGGGAAGGACGTGACAGAACTCCGCCAGGCGGCCGAACAGACGTCACGGCTGGTCGTCGCGCGGACGGTCCAGCAGCGCCTCTACCCGTCCGCTCCCCCGGCCGACTGCGGGTTCGACGTCGCGGGGTCGGCGTTTCTCGCCGATCGGACCGGCGGGGACTACTTCGACTTTCTCCTGCTCTCGGACGGGCGCCTCGGGCTCGCCATCGGCGACGTGAGCGGCAAAGGGATCGACGCAGCCCTCGTGATGGTCGCGACGCGAGCCTACTTGCGTTGCGTCGCCGAGGCGACTTGCGACCCTGGGATCGTCCTCTCCCGCGTCAACCGGTTGCTGTGCGCGGACCTCGAGGAGAACCAGTTCGTGACGATGGCCCTCGTGTGCCTGGACCGGGCGGGCGGACACCTGTGTTACGCCAGCGCCGGCCACGTCGAAGGGATGATTCTCGATGCCGGCGGGGCGCTGAAGACACGGCTGCCAAGCACCGGCCCGCCGCTCGGGATCTTCAAGAACGCGGCGATTCCCACCGCGCCGGCTGCCGGTTTCGTGCCCGGCGACACGGTGGTCTTCGTGACGGACGGCATCACGGAAGCGGAGGACGCCGGCGGACAGGCGTTCGGGGGAGGCCGGCTGATTGCGGCGGCGCGGGAGTTCCGAGACGATCCGTCCGCAAGAATCGTCCACCGGCTGTACCGCGCGGTTCGAACCTTCACGGGGCCGGTGCCGCAAGCGGACGATATGACGGTCCTCGTCTGCAAGCCGTCCAGCTCGCCAACCAGGTGATCACGGTCACCCGGATCTGTCCGATTGTGAACAGCCGCGCCGGCAGTGCTCTGCCACGATGAGGGCAGGAGCACACCGATGTTTCGCCTGGTCACCACCGTCCGACGCGGGTCGGCGTCCAACCTCCCCGGCAGCTGGCTTCGCTACGCAACGCTCGAGGACGCGCGGAGCGCGGCCGCCGCGCTCTTGCGGGAGGAACGGGTAGCGCGCGTCATGGTCGTCAGCGACACCCTGCCGATGAAGTTCGTGGAGTGGCGGGACCGCTAGGGCGCCATGTCGTCTGCCGAGGAAACGGGCGAATCAGAGACTGCGGGCGGCTGCCGAGGCTTCCTCGATGAACGCCCTCATGTCCTCGGCCTTCGATCGCCTGTTCGCACGGTAGATGCACACCGTGCCGGACTGCACTTCGACGGTCCAGCCCTCGTGCTCGGCAAAATACGATGTGGCGCCGGGATAGAGCGCGGCCCGGACCGCCGCTTCGTCGGCGCCGCGCACGATGTAGCGCCGCGAGAATTCGGGACTCGAGTCGATGTCGATGTCCTGGTACCCCAGAAACTCCGCGATCTTGTAGAGCGGATTCTCGGGGGCCAGCTGCAGATCTGGCAGCGAGGTCTTGGCGGACGGCAGGATGACGACGGTCTGGTTGCTGGTGTTCTGGTGCTTGCCGGAGCCGACGGTGTACCGGTAGTCGAAGATCGCCAGTTGCTGTTCGCCGAGGCGCCCGGTCATCAGGTTCGCGACCCGTTTCGAGTGTCCGCGGCCGTACAGCTGCACGTCGCCAAGCTCGCGGACCGCGGCGACGTCGGCCTTCTCCTCGAACGCCAGCCCCAAGGTCTCCGCCAGGCGGCGCAGCTCTTCGGTTCGTTCCCGCTCCCGTCGGCGGCTCACGACCACGACACCGACGAACAGGACGACGATTGTGACCCAGACGAGCCAGACGGTCGCGGGCGGCATGATTGGTCCTCCCTGGTCGCGCGCGATTGTCCCACCCGCCCGGGCGGCGGTCAACCCGCATCGAGCCGGAGCCGCTGACGCGCGCTGCGCGCGTGACGGCCGGCTTGTGAGGGAGCTTCCCGCTGCCGTACACTGAACTCCGCTCTTGCCTGGCGGAGACGCACCCCGACTCCACCGCCGGGTTCCACGCTTCCATGGCACAAGCGACGGTTCATGACAGCTGCACCTGCTTCACTCGACGTCGTGTGGCGCTCTCCGGACGGGAGCAGCGTTTCGATTGATCCGGCGGGCCTGGCGATCGCGGTGGCCGCCGGGGTGCGAATCGACGTGGCCATCCAGCCGCGGGGCGCGGCGAGACTGGCCGTCGCGTTGAGGCTGGCCGGCCCCGGCCGTCCCGAACAGACGGCAACGGCCGGGCGGTTCGTGGTGATCCCGCTCGGCGACGCCTCGTTCCTCGTCGCCGTGGCGGAACCGGCGGACGACCCCGTCATTCTCATCCCGGTTCCGTCGTCGCCGGCCTGGGTCCTCGCGGGCGCTGCGATGCCCTCGCACGACGGGTGGCTGACGGCGCGGCGACCCGAGGGCGCCGGCATCGAGTTCAAGATCGTGCCTGCCCCCGCCGAGATGTCGGTGTGCGCGCTGCAGGTGTCGGCCGTGCCGCCTTCCGGCGCACGCTTCAAGAACACCCGCGAGCCGGCAGCCAAGGGCGCCGTCCGTTTCTCGGTCCCGAAGATGTCGCCGCAACTCCTGGCGCTCGAGTGCGAGTGGGAGTTCCACGCCGAGGGTCGCACCCCGCCCAACTGGCCGTAGGGCTGCTGCTCACTCCCAGGTCGGACGCAGGCAGACGGCGCGCCTGCGGGCCAGCACGGCCTCGAAAGTCTTCACAGAGTCCCGCATCGCGGGCGAATCCCCGTCGTGACACGTCAGGCAGGCGCCAACGGTCAGGATCCGCCGCTGTTCCTCGACCGAGAACGGCCGGACGTCATCGCGCGTCGACACCGTGTTCCGGTCGCTCCGGCTTCCCAGGAACGGAATCCACGCATCGGCCGGCAAGCCATCCTCCGGGCGTGCGGCCGATGCCGCCGTGAATCGCCACCGCCCGCGCCCTTCGCCCGGCAGCCGTTCGAACCGCAACTCGCCCCGCCCGTACCCGATGGCAACCGGATCGTTGTGGCACGACTTGCACGACCGCGCCTGCGTCCTCGTCGTGTGCGGTTCGATCCGCGCATAGAGCCGCCGGAAGACGGTGGACGCCAACGCGCCGCCGGCCGCGGGCTTCTCGATCGACAGGATCATCCCGGGCACGAACGTGTCGATGACTTCCGCCGGCTGCCCAGCCGCGGCCCGGCGTCGAACCCCAAGCGTCGGAGGCTCGGCGGTGAAAGGTCCGGATCGTTCCTTCCAAGCCCCGCGCACGTCTTCGTCGGCCACCCAGTCGTACGCCCCGGCCCGCGGGTCGAACGACGTGTGGCACGTCGTGCACCGCGGCGCCCACGCCGTGTGACAGCTGCCGCAGGACAGCCGCGCGTGACCCTCGCCCTCGACGCATACCGCCTTCGCCGGCTTCCCGATTCGGCGTTCACCCGTGCGCTTCCGCACGAGACTCGTCCCGCCGCCGGGCGCCACGAGGACGTTGACCAGCGTTTCGCCTGACGCCGCCCGGACGAAAGGCCCGGCAGCCGGCACCGGCCACTGCCGGACCGCGAGGATTTCCGCGATTCGGGATCGAGCGCCGAGAGCGCCACCGTGGACGGCACCACGCCCGGCCGCGGGTGGCAGTCCTCGCACGCCACTCGCAACTGGTCCCGTTTCCTGGCGTGAGCCGCACCGTCCCCCATCACCTCGTTCGGCGTGTGGCAGTCGATGCAGTCGAGGCCCCGCTCCTGGTGGATGTCTGGAACGACCCGCTCGAACACGCGTTCGTCGGCGAGCTTGCGAAAGCGCGACCCCGCCTGGCCGGCGGACGCGAGCGCGCCCGTGGGCGGTTCGTGGAGTCTCGTGCCAGCCTTCGTAGCTGGTCGAGATGCGACCCGACCGGCTGTGGCATCCGAAGCACTGGCCGTTGGCGATGTCGAGCGAGATCGCGGGATGCACGCGGGGAGCCTCGACGCCGGGACGCGACCGCTTCGATTCGTACGTGGCGAGGGCATCGAGCGCCGCGCGGCTGTAGGCCAGGTGGCAGGCGTTGCAGCCCCCGCCGCGCGCGTCCTCGCCGTTCGGGCCCAGCGCAAGCTTCAGCCGCCCAAGGTGGCACGACGCGCACAGCTGACGAGCGTGCTCGTCGGCCGGCGAATGGGTCAGCCGCAGCACGTGCGGAGGCGCCTGGATCCTTCGTCGGGCGAATCTCCGAACACTGCCCGGTTGACCGCGATGATGCCCGTCATCGTCGTCATCACCGACCGGTCGACCCTCGGCATGATGGTGGGGTGGCAGGTCGATTGTCCGCACCGGGCGCGGGCGGTGTCGAGGTTGCCTGGGATGAGGTCCATCGCCACGTGCGCGCGCGCCTTGTCGAGCGTGAAGGCGTCGCCGCCGTGGCAGGACGCGCAGCCGACGGCGTCCGGACGGTGAGACGCGCCGAGCCCCGTCACGCCCGCATGGCACACCAGGCAGCCCTCCGGCCGGCCGGCGACCAGCGGCAGCGCGGCCGGCGTCGCCATCGTCTTCGCAAACACGAAACCGAATCGCAGGTTGCCGGCGCCCAGCACCGAGGTGGGCGCCAGCTGCCAGGTTTCGCCGCGCAGCAGTGCGCCCACACCGCAGAGGCCGAGATAGACCGCGAACAGGACGAGCAGGCCGCGCTTGGAAGCAGCGGCCCACGCCGGTGGCATCGAACGGAGTGCGTAGATGAGTGCGACGATGCACGTGCCCGCCGCGACCACCACGATCGGCCACGGCGTCCAGTGCAGGATCTCCTGGAGCCCGAGGAAGTACCACGGCCCTTTGACGATCGGATCGAAGCCGTTGTGCAGGCCGGGCGAGACCACCAGCGACAGCCCGCCGGTCACGCCGAGCACCGCGACCAGGGTCGGCACCCGCGCCCACACCCGGCGGGCGTGCTCGACGATGAACAGCCAGACGACGATCGTGGCCGTCGCGGCGTGTTGAATGTAGAGGACGTCCAGGCGGTCACCGATCCCCAGCAGGAACGCCGAGAGCAGCGAGCCGACCAGCGGCACCTGCGCCGTGGCTTCGGCGATGATGCGAAGTGCCTGGCGCCCTTCCGCGTCGCCGCGCAGCATGAATCCCGACAGCATCAGAAAGACGACGAGGGGGATGGTCAGCGTCAGCCGCATCCAGACGCCGCTCGCGACACGGCTCTCCGTGCGTGCGCGGAGATGGTCCCACACGTGAAGGAGCGTGGCCAGCAGGCACGCCTGGCCGCTCCAGTAGTGCAGGTTCCTGAAGAACGCTGCCGCGGGGTTCGCCAGCAGCATCGTCGCGATCGAACCGTAAGCGTCCCCCGGCTGGTACGGGATCGCCACCGCGACCCCGGAGGCGGCGGCAACGATGAACGCCGCGGTCGCGAGGTCGCCGAACGTCCCGACTCGAGTCGAGAAGAGCGCGCCGGGCGGGAGGGGTTCAGGAGACACGGGCTGTCCATCCGCCGGCCGCAGAGTCCGGGTCCGTCCTGAGCCGGCGCAGCGGGCGCGTGGCGGGTCCCGCGGCCACCGTGCCGTCCGCGTTGTAGCGCGACCCGTGACAGGGGCACACCGCCTGGTCGCCGATGACCCGGTCGATGCGACAGCCCAGGTGCGTGCACCGGCTGGAATACGCGTGGATGCCGCCGCCCGGCTCCCGGTACACGATGGCGGATTCGACAACCGAGAGACCGATCGGAACGTCTGCCGGGATCGCGACGACAGGGGGCACTTCTCGGGCCTGCTCGCGGCGAAGCATGGACACGAATGCCGCGACGAGCGGCGCGCCGAGTGCAGCCGCCACCAGGCGTCGGACGAAGCGGCGCCGGGACGGGACCTGGGGAAGGCGGTTGGTCATGTTGTGGCTGACAGCGTTCCCGCTCCGGTGGCGGACCCGCAGAATTCTACAGCGTCGCCGGAACCCGTGTCGCGCAACTCGGCCGCAGGTTTCCCGCTTGACAGATAATTTCGATGGTTGTAGAAATATCGATATGAAGACGACGGTCGCTCGACGCCGTCGAGAGATACGCGGACATGATGGCCGCCATGGGCACCGAACCGCGGCTCCGCATCATGCGCCTGCTGCTCTCCGCCCATCCCGACGGCCTCGTCGTCGGCGAGATCCAGGACGAGCTGGGCATCGCGGGCTCCACGCTCTCCCACCACCTCGAGAAGCTCAAGAACGAGGACCTCGTCCACGTGCGGCGCGAGGGAACCTTCCTCCGGTACTCGGCCAACTCCGAGGCGCTGAAGGAACTGCTCGCCGTTCCTCTACGCCGAGTGCTGCTCGCGCAGCAAGGCCGTCGAGCCCGAGTCCATCACCCGGCTCTGCAAGCGATGCTGAGGCGCAGAGCCCGCGATCTTCACAGGAGGCGTGACCATGGCTGACATCAAGGACGTCGTGAAGGAGAAGTACGGACAGGCGGCCCTCCGCGTGACGGCCGGCAGCAGGGCACGCGGCTGCTGCGGGCCGAGCTGCTGCTCGTCGGTCCCCGGGGCGGTCGACCCGATCACCGTGAACCTGTACGACCAGAAGCAGACCGAGGGCCTGCCCGCCGAGGCCGTGCTGGCGTCGCTCGGGTGCGGCAACCCGACGGCGCTCGCCCGGCTCAACCCCGGCGAGGTGGTCCTCGACCTCGGGTCCGGCGGCGGCATCGACGTCCTGCTGTCGGCCAAGCGCGTCGGCCCGACCGGCAAGGCCTACGGCCTCGACATGACCGACGAGATGCTCGACCTGGCGCGGGAGAACCAGCGGAAGGCCGGCGTCCAGAACGTGGAGTTCCTGAAGGGCGAGATCGAGAGCATCCCGCTGCCCGACGACAGCGTGGACGTGATCATCTCGAACTGCGTGATCAACCTGTCGGCCGACAAGGACAAGGTGCTGGCGGAGGCGTTCCGGGTCCTGAAGCCTGGCGGCCGCTTCGCGGTCTCCGACGTCGTCGTGCGCGGCGAGATCCCGCCGAGATCCGGCGCAGCGTCGAGCTGTGGGTCGGCTGCCTGTCCGGCGCGCTCGACGAGTCCGACTACGTCGCGCGGCTGGAGCGGGCCGGCTTCGAGGACGTGTCGATCGAGCCGACGCGGGTCTACAAGGTGGAGGACGCGCAGCGAGTTCCTGTCGGGGCACGGCTTCGACGTGGACGCCATCGCCGCCGCTGGTGGACGGCCGGTTCTTCAGCGGCTTCATCCGCGCGCAGAAGCCGGCCCGACAACCCGCATAGGACCCGGAATCTCGAGGGGCCGCCGGGAGCGTGGTTGCCCCTTGATCGATCAGGTCGGCCGTCGAAGGCGGTGGCCATCGGATACCTCCAAAGGGTTGGCCACCGTCTCGACGCTCCGCGACCCACAAGGTGCCCGGCTTTCGCCACTCACGCAGGCGAGCGCTGGTGGTCAACCGGGCCGACCGGCACGACGGCGGCATGTCCCACTTCGTGTCCGCGTTTGTGCTCTCATTTCGGTCTGCCGGCCCCGGCTCGATGGACGTCGAACTACCCGACCGTGGCCGGCCCGCCTTCGATGATGAAACGAGGCTCCATCACGATTCTCGGATTTCACCGAGTTGGCGACCAGACTGTATTTCTGAGCCGCTTCCAGCGCTCGGCGGGTCCGTGCCTCGACGCGCTCCGGCGCCTCGCCGTTGGCAGCCACCCGGATGACGGGTCGGAACACCAGGCGCGTGAAGGTCTCCCGGCGGTCGAGCTCGACGAGCTTGGTTCCCTCGACGTGACAGTCGTAGGACTGCAGGGCCAGCCTGAACCTCTCTGCTGCCCAGACGAACATCAGCATCACGCACGTGTTGGCTGCGGCCACGAAGGCGTCCTCGGGCGTGAGGACGCCCGCGTGGCCCTGCGCGTCGGGAGGGGCCGAGAACGACATCTCGGGCCCGTTGCCGAGCGAGAGGTGGCCCCAGTGGCCCCCGGTCCACCGGACGTCGGTATGGTACGAGGCGGTCCGGCTCATCGGCGTGAACGCAAGGTGACTGGAACTGGAACGGCTGACAGCGGAGCCACGGCGGCCGCCGCCCGGTCCGCTCCGGGTCGATCGAGCACCTGGTCGACCAGTCTCGCCAACCGTTCGGCGGTGACGTCCACGGCTCGCCTGCCCGCGTCGTCCAGGGTTCGACGCCCCGCCGGTGGGGGCAGACCGGCCTCGGCGAGCAGGTCGGTGACCACGAGGCTGGCGGTCGGCTTGCCCGAGTACATTTCGGTGGCCCTGGCCGCGCAGCGGAGATCGCAGCCGTCCACCGTGATGGTGGGATGAAAGCGGGCGAACGCCCGGTCCCCTTCTCCACCCGCCAGGAACAGCGGCAGGCAGATGGTCACGGTCCGGCCGCGGCACCGCTCGTGGAGCACTTTCAGCGCGGCCAGCCGCGTGACCGTCCCTTCCGCGAGTTCCTCGCCCGAGCAGGCAATGATCCCGACCTTTCGTTCCGGCAGGTTAACCATGGTTCGCCTCACCCGTCGCTGTCGCCGCGTCGATGGTCTTGACGATCTCCTCGGCTATCACCCGTGCCAGCTGCCTGCCCGCCTCGTTCAGCTCCGCGATGCCCTCGGGCTTCAGGTCCTTGTGGTCGCGGTAGACGTCGAGCACCGCGACCTGTCGGAGGAACGTCCCGCCGCGCTGTTCGACCAGTTTCGCCGCGCACATCAACTTGCAGCCGTCTATCGTGATGGTGCTGCAGGTTCTCACCCGCTCACGGGCCTCCTCTTCGCCGAGAACCAGCTTCGACAAGGCCAGCAACCGGGTCGTCCCCGGTCGCAGGTCGTCGCACACCTCGTAGGCAGCCTCGCGACTGACCGAGCCGAAGGCCTTGCCGATGCCGCTGCACGGCACGACGACAACCGGGTGATCCCTCTTACCGTTCATGGCTGGTTGATCTCCCGCTCCGCCTCGGCGGTCATGATGGCCAGGTACCCTCGCGGATCCAGCAACGCCTTCCGGTCCGCGTCCCAACCGGGTGCCTGGATGACGGCCAGCCACCCTTCCTCGTATGGCGATTGGTTCACGACCTCGGGGGTTGCCTCGAGCGCCGGGTTGCCCTCGACGATCGTCCCCGCAAGCGGCAGCGACAGGCTGACGTTCGCCTTCACGGTCTCGATCGTGGCGAACTCATCACCGGCGGCGATCTGCATCCCGGCCGCTTTGACTGTCGCGAACGCCACGTCGCCGCTGTGCTGCTGCAGAAAATCCGTCACGCCGACGCGAACGCGACCGTCCCCGATGTCCTGCAGCCAGACCCCGTCCGTGGAGTAGGTTCGGTCGGTCGGGACGGTGAACGTGAACTTGTCGATGGTCGTCTGCAGCTGCTCGGACATCGGTCCCTCCTGGGCGTCAGCTCGGATCTGCCGCTCACACCTCGGCCGGGGCCTCGGCAAACCAGTGTTTCGTCGCCACGCAGAAGCGGCAGACGGACAGCATCACCGGCACTTCCACGAGGACGCCGACGACGGTCGCCAAGGCGGCTCCCGACCCGGGGCCGTAGAGCGCGATGGCGGTCGCCACCGCGAGTTCGAAGAAGTTGGACGCGCCGATCAGCGCCCCGGGGGCAGCCACGGCATAGGGGACCCGGAAGAGCCGCATCAAGCCGTACGCCAACGACGAGTTGAAGTAGACCTGGATGAGGATCGGTATCGCGATGAGCAGAACATGGAAGAGCCGGGTCGTGATGTTCTCGGCCTGGAACGCGAAGATCAGGACGAGCGTGGCGAGCAAGGCAAGCACGGTGACGGGATGCAGCACCGGGAGGAATCGGTTGGTGAACCACTCCGCTCCCTTTCGCCGAATGAGCACCGAGCGGCTGATGGACCCGGCGACGAGCGGAATCACGACGAAGATGAACACCGAATACAGCAGCACCTTGAACGGCACTTCGAGGCCCGCGGCGCCAGCGATGAGGAACTTCACGATCGGTGCGAAGGCGACCAGCATGATCAGGTCGTTCACCGACACCTGCACCAGCGTATAGGCCGGGTCCCCGTCCGCGAGATACGACCAGACGAAGACCATCGCGGTGCAGGGAGCTGCCGCCAGGATGATCACGCCAGCGGTGTACTGGCCGGCCAGTTCTCGCCCGATGAGCGGGAGGAAGAGGTGGTTGAAGAACAGCCATCCCAGGAACGCCATCGAAAACGGCTTCACGAGCCAGTTGACGATGAGCGTCATGATCAACCCGCGTGGACGCTGCCCGACCCGGACGATGCTCGAGAAGTCGATCTTGAGCATCATCGGGTAAATCATCAACCAGATGAGCACGGCGATCGGGATGTTGATCTGGCTCCCACTGCCGAACTCCATGCCGCGGATGAAGCCGGCCAGCGTTGGAAGGACCTTGCCGAGGACCACGCCGGCCACCATGCAGACGGCTACCCAGAGGGTGAGGTAGCGCTCGAAGACGTTCAGTCGCTTGGTCTCAGTCGACATGTCGTGGGTTCCTCCATTTCGCTGCGACACGGCCGAGCGGCTTCACGCCGACCGCCGTCAGGTCCAGACCAGCCCGACAGAGGGCATCGACGGGAATGGCGCGGAGCGCCTCGATGACCCGGGCATCCTCGCGCAGCTGCGGGTCCTCCGCCAACAGGCCGAGGACTTCACGAACCAACCGGCGCATCGACTCCTCCTCGCTCAGCCGGTAGGTACACCCACTTCCCCCGCTTCTCCTCCGACACGAGTCGCGCCCTTCGCAGGTCGGAGAGGTGCGCAGAGACGGTGGATCCGGAGAGGCCGAGCACGGACGTGAGCTGGCACACGCATAGTTCGCCGTCGCGCAGCATCGCGACCATCCGAAGCCGTGCCGGGTGGCCCAGGGCCTTCGCCACCTCGACGACGGCCGCCAGAACGGCGGGAGGCGGAAATGTCACGTTGTTGCCCGCTCCCACCCGTGTCTCCGGATCAGCTCCGTGACACGTCTGCGGATATCCTCCCGGATGGGTCGGACCTTCTCCAGCGGCAGGTGCGCCGGATCCTCGAGCGGCCAGTCATCGCGCTCGGCACCGGGAATGTAGGGACAATCCTCCCCGCAGCCCATCGTGATGAGCAGCCTCGAACCGGCTGCGAGTTCGGGCGTCAGCAACTGCGGCGTCGTCCCGCCGAGCTCCACGCCGACCTCCCGCATGGCCTCGAGCACGACCGGGTGCACACGCAGCCCCGGCCGCGTTCCGGCTGAAGTTGCCCTGGCCCGCGCAGGATCGGCCAGTTGGTTGAAGAGCGCCGCCGCCATCTGCGACCGGCCGGCGTTGTGCACACAGGCAAACACCACGTGGGTGGGACGTTGATTCGCCATACAGGTCCAGCGAAGGGACGCCTGGCACGCCATTTCGCCAACTGGCGAATTGACAGGATGAATCTACGGCGGGCGATGACGACTGTCAAGCGGGCCTGGCTACGCTTGACACCTTCGACGGTCGGGCCTAGGATATCCGTGCATCCGAATATCCGGACCCCATATGACTTCCACCCCCCGGTTCTTCCGCACCCTGGGCGATCGTACCCGGCTCCGCATCGTCAACCTGCTCGCCAGTGGCCCGCTCTGCGTTTGCGACATCCAGTTCATCCTTCGGCAGCCGCAGTCCAGCGTCTCGCGACACCTCGCCCATCTCCGTATGGCGGATCTCGTCCGCGACCGCCGTGACGGCATGAGGACGTTCTACGAGCTGACCGACTGGAGTGGCCCGCTCCCCCGCGGGATCCTCGAGACCCTCCGCCGCGAGCTGAAGGCCGAAGCCGAGTTCGGACGGGATATCGAAACGCTTTCGGCCCTCAAGGCCAGCGGGGAGTACCACCAGGAGGGCAAGGCGCCGTCGGTCGGCACCCGACCGGCTGCCGGCGGCCGCGTTCGTGCCACCTCGCGGGCGGCGGCTCGGCCTTCGCCCCCGCAATCGAGCGGGCGCGGAAGAACCACGGGTGCCCGGCGATAGCACAACCTCTTCGATTGGCGGGCGCGTATGACTACACCCAAACGACTGCTCCTGATCGCCATCCTCGGACTCGCTGTCGCCCTCGTGTACGCGCTCAAGCAGGAGCGCCCGGACGCCGATTCGACAGGCAGCCCTGTCGCCGCGTCCGAATCGCCGGACGATCGGCCTTCGACGACAGCGGTGGCGGCGGCTCGAGGGCCGTCCGAGCCGACCTCGAAGAGGGTGGCCGTCGCCCTGCCCCGGCTCGTCGATGTCGGCGCCGACAAGTGCATCCCATGCAAGGCCATGGCACCGATTCTCGAAGAGCTCCGACAGGAATACGCCGGTCGCCTTCGGGTCGACTTCATCGACGCCTGGAAGTACCCGGAGCAGGCGGAACCGTTCAATGTCTACGGGATTCCGGCGCAGATTTTCTTCAATCCCTCCGGACGCGAGATTTACCGGCACGTCGGGTTCATCTCAAAGGAGGAGATCCTCGCGACGTGGCAGCGCCTCGGCTTCCCTCTGAATCAGAAGAAGAGCTGAGCCGTGGCTGATTTGCTGACGGCATTGACGCGCACGCTCGAAGGCCAACCGGGGCTGGCCCTGGCAGGGGCCTTCCTGTGGGGAGTAGCCAGCATCCTCCTCAGCCCGTGTCACCTGGCCGGCGTTCCCTGATCGTGGCGTACACGGGTCGCAGCGCTTCCCTGTCATCACGGCGGGCGGCGGGCTTGTCCACGGTCTTCGCGGTGGGCATCCTCGTGACCGTCGCAGTGCTCGGCGTGCTCTCAGTGCTGGCGGGACGAATGCTGGGTGCGCTCGGAGGCGTCACCAACTACGTGGTCGCAGCGCTACTGTTCGTCGTGGGCCTCGAATTGATCGGCGCGTGGCCGTTTCACTGGTCAGGCCTGCCACGGCCCGAGACGACGAAGCGAGGGCTTATGGGGGCCTTTCTCTTCGGGTTGGCCTTTGGCACGGCCCTCGGCCCCTGCACCCTGGCATTTCTCGGACCGGTCATGGGCCTCACGATTCAGACGGCGCCGTCACGGCCGGTGTTCGCGATGCTCTTGGTGTTGGCCTACGCTGCCGGTCACTGCGGCGTGCTGGCCGTGGCCGGCGCGACCGGACCGCGCCTGTCGGCGATGGTATCGCATGGCGAACGGGGAGTGAACGCGATGCGGCGGGTCTGCGGTGTGCTGGTGCTGGCCGGAGGCCTCTACCTCGTGTACGCCGCGCCATAGCGTTCACGAGGGCGACGCTGTTTCAAGACGGCCGCGAGGAGTCCCAATCGAGAGAGGTTCATGTCCCAGGGCGACGAGAAGCCACAAGCCGCGAATCCACAGGCACCGCCAGCCGATCATCCTGGCGTCGTGTCGGTGGATTCGTCCGGCCGCCTGGTCATCGACGCGGCGACGGTGAGCAAGGTGCGCCTCGCCACGGGCGACGACGTCGTGGTGGAGGTGACCGCCGACGGCCTCCGGATCACGGCGGACACGCTGCGAAAGGTCTACGTCGAGAGCACCAGTCACTGCAATCTGGACTGCGCCATGTGCGTCCGGCATGGCTGGCAGGAGCCGATGGGCCACATGCCCGTCGAACGCTTCGAGCGGCTGCTCGATGGACTCCCGAAAGGCAGCCCGGGAACGCCGACCATTGCATTCGGGGGCTTCGGCGAACCGCTCGTTCATCCCGAGTGGCAGCGGCTGGTGGCGATGGCGCGCGCGTGTCAGCTCCGCGTGGAGATCATCACGAACGGACTGCCCCTCGGCGCCGACGCAGCGGCTGCGCTCGTCGAACTCGGCGTCAGTCAGGTGACCGTGTCCGTGGATGGCGCTGATGAAAAGACCTACGCACGGATGCGGGGTGTGAGCCCGGATTCGGCGCTTGCCGCGGTCCATCACCTGCTCGACGCCCGGTGCCGCAGCCGGCATCGAATGGCGATCGGCGTGGCGGCCGTCGCCACGCGAAGCACGGTGGGCAGCCTGCCGGGCTTGCTGGAGTGGGCGTCCGATCTGAAGCTCGATTTCGTGTCGATCGGCAACGTCGTGCCGCACACGGAAGAGATGGCGCGCGAGACCCTGTGGGAACGCGCGAGCTGGGCATCGGTGTTCCGTCGATGCTCGTGGCGGCCCCGGCTCGACGTCGCCCGATTCGACGCCGAGCCGGCGACGCGTCCGTTGGCGGATGCCATCTGGGGACGGGGGCTCACCTGCCCGCCGCCGTCGGTCGATGAAGGGCGGTGGCGCAACCGCTGCCGCTTCGCCCACGAGGGGATGTGCGCGGTGGCGTGGGACGGCCGGGTCGCGCCCTGCCTCTCGCTGCTCCACGGCCACACGGAATACGTCAACAGCCAGCTGCGCCGGGTCGACGAACACGTCGTCGGCCACGTCGACCGGCAGCCGCTCGCCGAGGCGTGGCGAGGCCCGGCCTTCCGGGCATTTCGCCATCGGGTTCGCGCGTTCGACTTCCCGCCCTGCTTCCACTGCGGCGGCTGCCCGCTCACCGAGACGAACGGCGAGGACTGTTACGGCAACCCGGCGCCCGTCTGCGGAAGCTGCCTCTGGGCGCAGGGCATCGTCTTGTGCCCCTGACCGGGCTTCGCCGACACGTGGGGATGTCATGCCAGTGACCGCTTCGGAATCGAGCCCGCTCGAGAGTGCCCCCGCCGCCGCTCCCGGCCCGGCCGGCCGGCTGGCGAGATACCTCGCCTCCTGCACCGCCGCCCTCGTCGCGTGGGCCGCCGTCTACGCGGGCCTGCAGCCGTTCGCTGCCTGGCTGACGTACGGGGTCCTGGGCTTCGACCGCGGGACACACCTGGCCGCCGCCGTCGAGTTCTTCGTCTTCGAGTCGCCGAAGGTGCTGATGCTCCTCGTGCTCGTGGTGTTCGGGGTCGGCATCGTGCGCACGTTCTTCACGCCCGAACGCACGCGCCGCATCCTGGCCGGCAAGCGCGAGTCGGCCGGCAACGTGTTCGCCGCCCTTCTCGGCGTCGTCACGCCGTTCTGCTCCTGCTCTGCCGTCCCGCTGTTCATCGGCTTCGTCACCGCGGGGGTGCCGCTGGGGGTGACCTTTTCTTCCTGATCTCGGCGCCGATGGTGAACGAAGTGGCCCTGGTCCTGCTGTTCGGCCTCTTCGGGTGGAAGGTCGCGGGCCTGTACATGTCCACCGGCCTGGTCATCGCGGTGGCATCGGGCTGGGTCATCGGCCGCCTGCGCCTCGAGCGGCACGTCGAGCCGTGGGTCTTCAAGACCAAGGCCGGCGCAGGCCTGCCGGACGAGCAGCTCGAGTGGAGCGACCGCATCGAGGCCGGATGGCGCGCGATGACCGACATCGTCGGCAAGGTGTGGCCGTACGTGCTGCTGGGCATCGCCGTCGGCGCCGGCATTCACGGCTACGTCCCCGAAAACTTCATGGCGTCCATCATGGGCAAGAGCGCCTGGTGGAGCGTGCCGGTCGCCGTCGTCATCGGCATCCCGATGTACTCGAACGCCGCGGGCATCATCCCGATCGTGCAGGCCCTGCTCGGCAAAGGCGCGGCCCTGGGCACCGTGCTGGCGTTCATGATGGCCGTCATCGGGCTCTCGCTGCCGGAAGTCATCATCCTCCGCCGCGTGCTGAGACCGAAACTCATCGGCGCGTTCGTCGGGGTCGTCGGCGCGGGCATCCTGGTCGTCGGTTACCTGTTCAACCTCCTGTTCTGAGCGAGGCCATCATGAAGATCGTCGTCTACGGCCCCGGCTGCGCGCGCTGCCACGAGACGGAGCGCGTCGTGCGCCACGTGGTGGCGCAACTCGGCGTCAGCGCCGACGTCGAGAAAGTCAGCGACTACCAGGCCATGGCCGAGGCGGGCATCATGGCCACTCCGGCGGTCACCATCGACGGTGAGTTGAAAGTCGCCGGCCGGATCCCGAAGACCGAGGAAGTGAAGGGCTGGCTCACGCGGTGACGTCATTGACACGCTCGCGTGACGGGGCTAGCTTATGCACGTTGGTAGAAATCCAATCCTTATATTGCCGACTCACCAGGTTCCAAGGCTCGGCCCACCGTCAACTCGCTGTCCGTCCTGGAGAACACGTATGAGCACGAGAACAGTGACCCTTCTACTGCTGGCACTTGCCGTGGCCGCCGGTGCATGGGCCCAGGGCAACCCGACCGGCGTGATCAGGGGCGCCGTCATCGACCCGGACGGCCTGGCCGCTGCCCGGCGTCACCGTGACGGTGACCTCGCCCGCCTTGCAGGGCGCCCGCACGCGTCGTCACGTCGACGAACGGCGACTTCATCATCCCGTTCCTGCCGCCCGGTCAATACGTCGTCACGGTGGAACTGCAGGGCTTCGCGCCGCAGAAGCAGACGCATCGGCGTGGCGATGGCGGAAACGCAGCCGATGCAGATCAAGCTGGCGCTCGCGGCGGTGACCGAGACGGTCACCGTGACCGGCACGACGTCGACCGAGGTGCTCAAGACGGGCACGATCGCGCAGACGTACAGCGCGGCCAAGATCGAGACGCTGCCCGTGGGCCGGACCCTGGAGGACGCGGTGCTGCTCGCGCCCGGGCGTGAACAACAACGGGCCGAGCGGGAACATCGTCATCGCCGGGGCGCTGTCGTACGAGGGCCTGTACCTCGATCAACGGCGTGAACGTGAACGAGAACCTCCGCGGCCAGCCCCGCCACGCTCTACGTCGAGGACGCCATCCAGGAGACGAAGATCTCGACCGGGAACATCTCGGCCGAGTACGGCCGCTTCAACGGCGGCGTCGTGAACATGATCACCAAGTCGGGCGGCAACAACTTCAGCGGGTCGTTCCGCGACTCGTTGACCAACGACTCGTGGCGGGCGCTGCGGCCGCTGGGCGACACGAAGACGGACAAGATCGTCCCGGCGTACGAGGGCACGTTCGGCGGTCCGATCATGCGGGACAGGATCTGGTTCTTCACGGACGGGCGCTACCACGAACAAGCAAGAAGCAGCGGACGCTGCCGACTACACGCTGCTGTCGTACCCGTACGCGCAGAGCGACAAGCGCTACGAGGGGAAGGGCACGTTCGCGCTGAACGTCGCAGAACACCCTCAAGGCGTCGTACACGGCGAAGAAGATCTGGACGACGAACAACACGTCCAACAGCCCGATCGACCTCGACAGCCTGTACAGCAACGGCACGGCCGACACGCTGACGGCCGTCAACTACACGGGCGTCCTCTCGCCGAAGCTGTTCCTCGAAGGCCAGTTCTCGCGGAAGACCATGGCCACCGACGATACCGGCGCGCAGTTCACCGACCTCGTGAAGGGCACGCTGATGTTCGACCGGTCGCGCGGCAGCGCGCGCTTCAACTCGCCGACGTTCTGCGCGGTCTGCGGCAACGGCTGGCACGAGGAGCGCAACAACTGGGACTGTCTTCGCCAAGCTGGGCTACTTCCTCTCCACCGACAAGGCGCGGGTCGCACTCGCTCGTCTTCGGCTTCGACAACTTCAAGGAATCGCGAAAGGTGGACAACTACCAGTCGGGCAGCGGGTACCGCGTGTACGCCACGAAGACGTATATCGCGGACACGCCTGACCGGACGATCTACCCGGTGATCGACGGCAGCAGCTACATCCAGTACACGCCGCTGGTGGCGCCGAGCGTCGGCAGCGACATCCGCACCTACTCGCTGTTTGCGAACGACCAGTGGCGCTTCAACACGAGGCTGTCGTTCAACATCGGCTTCCGCTACGACCGGAACAACTCCAAGGACCAGGGCGGCGTGCAGGTGCTGACGGACTCGCAGTGGAGCCCGCGCCTGGGCCTCAGCTGGGACATCGCGGGCAACGGCAAGTGGATCGCCAACGCCGGGTACGCCCGGTACGTCATGGGCGTCAACGGCGCGGTGGTCGATGCCGGGTCGTCGGGCGGCCGCACGGCGTCCTACTCGTGGACCTACACGGGGCCGAAGATCAACGCCACGTGCGCGGCGCCCAACTGCCAGAAGATCGCCGACGTCCTGCCGCAGGTGTTCGCCTGGTTCAACACCATCGGCGGCATCAACAACACGAACTACAGGAGCGCGCCGTCGATCCCGGGCGTGACCATCCACGTCAGCGACAACACCACCGCCCCGAGTTCCAACGAGTTCACGGCCGGCGTCGCTCACGGGCTGGGCGCGCGCGGAACCGTTCGCGTGGACTACGTCTACCGCAACTACAACGACATCTACGGCAGCTACATCGACATGACGACCGGCAAGGTCACCGACCCGACCGGCCGCACGCTACGACGCCGCTCTCATCCAGAACACGCCTGACGCGACCCGTTGGTACCACGCCGTGACGGCGGCGGCGGACTACCGCACGACGCGCGTCGTCCTCGGCGGCAACTACACGCTGTCGTACTCGAAGGGCAACAACGACGGCGAGAACGTGGGCAGCGGGCCGATCATGTCCAGCATCAACGAATTCCCCGAGTACCGCCAGCAGGCCTGGAACTAGCCCGGACCGGCTACATGAGGAACGACCAGCGGCACAAGGTCGCGCATCTACGCGACGTTCTTCCTGCCCGTGAATCCCAGGTACGGCCAGTTCACGCTCGGCGCTCATCCAGCGCGTCAACTACGGGCACGCCGTACGACATCGGTTTCTCGGTGAATCCCGCGCGCCTACGTGACGAACCCGGGCTACCTCAGCCCGCCGACGAGCCGTCACCTACTACATCGACGGCCGTGGCCCGAACTCGGACGGACACGATTTCCAACTTCGATCTCTCCTTCGTCTGGTCGAAGAAGGTCTACCGCTCCGTGGAGGTGTTCTTCCGCGGTCTCGTCGTACAACCTCTTCAACAACCAGGGTGTTGAAACGGTCAATACCACCGTGTCGTCGAACGCGTCGCCCGGTTCGTACACCGCGGCGAGCCTGCCGACGTTCAACCCGTTCACGACCACCCCGACCGAGGGCGTGAACTACCGGTATGGCCCCGACTACGGGAACCCGACCGCCCCGACCGACTATCAGAATCCGCGCAGCTTCCAGTTCTCGTTCGGCATCCGTTTCTAGGGCAGGCCGTCGCCCGCCGATTCCGTTCGCCGCAGGGCCAGGCACCGCGCCTGGCCCTGTTTCTGCCTGTCAATCGCCCCGCGCGCCGCCTTCCTGGCCGCCTCGACGCCGACGGTCGCGCTGGAGTCGCTTAGCAGACTCCGCAGGGTCGGCGTCGCATCACGTACAATGGAAGGTTGTGATTGCCGTCCAGAACGTCTCCATGCGGTTCGGCACGCGGATCCTCTTCGAGGACGTCACCACGACGTTCTCGCCCGGCCGCCGGTACGGCCTGACCGGGCCCGAACGGGTCCGGCAAGTCCACGTTCATGAAGCTGCTGGCCGGCGACCAGCCGCCGCAGAAGGGCACGGTCGTGCGCCCCGAGAAGCTCGGCGTGCTGCGGCAGGACCAGTTCGCCTACGACCGCGTTCACGGTGACCGACACGGTCATCATGGGCAACCAGCGCAGCTCTGGCGCGCGCTGCAGGAACGCGAGGCGCTCTACGCGACAGTCGGCCGACTTGACCGACGCGCGAGGGCATGCGCCTCGGCGAGCTCGAGGGCATCGTCGGCCAGGAAGACGGCTACGAGGCGGAGGCGAACGCCGCGGTCCTGCTCCAGGGCCTGGACATCCCCAACGCAGCTGCACCAGCGGAAGATGGCGGAGCTGCAGGGCGGCCAGAAGGTGCGGGTGCTGCTCGCCCAGGCGCTGTTCGGCCGGCCGGCCGCGCTGCTGCTCGACGAGCCGACCAACCACCTCGACCTCGACTCGATCCACTGGCTGCGCGACTTCATGACGCGCTACGACGGCACGCTGATCGTGGTGTCGCACGACCGCCACTTCCTCAACGCCGTCTGCACGCACATCGCCGACATCGACTACGAGACGATCATCACCTACACCGGCGGCTACGACGACATGGTGCTGGCCAAGACGCAGGTGCGGGCGCGCATCGAGGCCGAGAACGAGCAGCGCGAGAAGAAGATCGCGCAGCTGCAGGACTTCATCGCCCGGTTCTCGGCCGGCACGCGCGCCAGCCAGGTGATGTCGCGCAAGAAGGAAGTCGAGCGGCTGCAGACCGCGGAGCTGGCGCGGTCGAACATCCGGCGCCCGTTCATCAAGTTCCCGATGAACCGCCCGTCGGGGCGGATGGCGTTCGAGTTCGAGGGCGTCACGAAGACGCACGGCGGCGCGTCGGCGGTCGAACGGCTTCAGCGCGCATCGTCAACCGCGGCGAGAAGATCGTCCTCGCCGGGCGCAACGGCGTCGGCAAGACGACGCTGCTGAAGGCGCTGCTGGCGGACGCGCCGGGCCTGCCGCCGTCTCCCGGCGACATCGACGCGGGCACGGTCCGCTGGGGGCACGAGGTGTCGGTCGGCTACTTCCCGCAGGACTCGACGGGCCTGATCGAGAAGGGCATGACCGTCGTCGAGTGGCTGCACCAGTGGGACCCCGACGCGCACCGCCAGGACATCCACGGCCTGCTGGGCCAGATGCTGTTCAGCGGCGAGGAGGGCTACAAGCCGACCGAGGCGCTGTCGGGCGGCGAGACGGCCCGGCTGCTGTTCTGCCGGGTCATGCTGCAGAAGCCGAACGTGCTCGTGTTCGACGAGCCGACCAACCACCTCGACCTCGAGTCGATCAACGCGCTCAACATCGCGCTGCAGAAGTTCGAGGGCACGGTCCTGATCGTCACGCACGACGAAGACGTGATGGACGAAGTCGGCACGCGCGTCTGGAGCTTCGCCGGCGGCAGGATCACCGACTTCAAGGGCGGCTACGAGGAGTTCGAAACCACGCTCCGGCCCGCCTGACGAAGGCGTGCCGGACGCCGCCGAAGGAGGACGTGATGGACCTCCGGGCCCAGATGGACGGCATCTACCGCGACACGTCTCCCGATCGCATCCCCTGGAACATCGAGACGCCCCCGGAATCGCTCGTCGAACTCGTGGAGTCGGGCTGGGTCGAGCCGTGCGACGCGATTGACCTCGGGTGCGGCGCCGGGAACTACGCCGTCTGGCTGGCCTCCCGCGGGTTTCGCATGACGGGCGTGGACCTCTCGGCCGTCGCAATCGACATGGCGCGCCGGCTGGCGCGCGAACGCGGCGTCCGGTGCGAGTGGCGGGCGGCGGACTGGACGGCGCCTGACACCGCGGAGGAGTTTGCGGGCGCCTTCGCGTTCGCGTACGACTGGGAGGTGCTCCACCACGTCTTCCCGGACCGGCGCCCCGCCTTCGTCGCCAACGTGCACCGGGTCCTGAAGCCCGGGGGCCGCTACCTCTCGGCCTGTTTCAGCGAGCAGGACCGGACCTTCGAGGGCGAAGGGCATTACCGGAGGACGCGGATCGGCACGGAACTCTACTTCTCCTCGGAGCCCGAGATGCGCGCGCTGTTCGAGCCGTTCTTCACCATCGACGGCCTCGAGACGCTGCAGGTGCCGGGGAAGAACGGCGCCGTGCACTCCGTGATCCGCACCAGGATGACCAGGGGCGCGTAACCCAGCATTCACCTGCCCTTCGCCATTCGAGAGCACATTCCGTGACGGGAATCCCCGTACAGACGGCACGCCCCCTCGGGCGTAGGCTCTGCCATAGTGGAGCCCTCGGCTCCGATGGAGGGACACATGAAGAACGCTGCCATCGGCCTCCTCGCCGCCGTCCTGCTCGCGCTCGCGATGCCGACGATCTTGGCCCAGTCGGGCAACCCGGCGGACTTGCCGTTCATCATCGTATTCAAGGACACCGTGGACCCGCAGCCGGCAGCGCCGGGGCTGGCCAGGGCGTTCGACCTGCGGCCCGGGTTCGTCTACCGGCACGCCCTGAAGGGCATGTCGGCGGTCGTGCCTGCCGGGCGCCTGGCCGCCCTGGAACGCGACCCGCGCGTCGCCTACGTCGTGGAGGACATGGAGCGGAGCATCAACGCCCAGGCGTTGCCGACCGGAATCAAGCGCATCTTTGCTACTGACAATCCGAACATCCCTATTGGGAAGAACGACTTGTACCGGGTGGACGTGGACGTGGCGGTCATCGACACCGGGGTCGACTTCCAGCATCCCGACCTCAACGTGGCCGGGGGCGTGAACTGCACCACAAACATCTTCTTTGCGACCTGCAAAGCGGGTGGCGATGACGACCATTACCACGGCACGCACGTGGCCGGCACCATCGGCGCCCTCGACAACGACATCGGCGTGGTGGGCGTGGCGCCTGGGGCCCGCATCTGGGCGGTGAAGGTCCTGAATTCCAAGGGCAGCGGCTACAGTTCCTGGATCATTGCCGGCATCGACTGGGTGGCTGCCAACGCCGCCACGATTGAGGTCGCGAACATGAGCCTGGGCGGCAGCGGATTCAGCCAGGCTGAATACGACGCGATCCAGGGTGCGGTCAACAAGGGGGTCGCGTTCGCGGTTGCCGCCGGCAACAACGACGCCGACGCCAACAACTACAGCCCGGGCGGCTTCGACAACGTGCTGTCGGTCAGCGCGCTTGCTGACTTCAACGGGATTGCCCGGCGGCCGGGCCAGCCCGACCTGCCGTGCCGACCAGGACGACACGCTGGCCGACTTCAGCAACTGGGGCCCCGAGGTGGACGTCGCGGCGCCAGGTGTCTGCATCTACTCGACCTACCCGATTGAACAGGGCAGCTACGGGACGATCAGCGGCACCTCGATGGCCAGCCCGCACGCCGCCGGGGCGCTTGCGCTGCTGGCGAGCAGCCATAACCCGAACAATGCCACGGACGTGAACGCCCTGTACGCCGCGGTGAAGGGCGCAGGCAACTACGACTGGACCGATGATTCGGGAGACGGGATCAAGGAACCGCTGCTCGACGTCTCCACCTTCATCCCCATCGTGATTCCCGGCGGAGGAGGCGGGGGCAATACGGCGCCGAGCGTGACGATCAGCAGCCCGGCAAGCGGTTCCAGCTTTATGGAGGGGACGCTCATCCCGTTCTCGGGCACGGCGACGGATGCGAAGACGGGAATCTCACCTCCGAACTCGCCTGGACGTCTAGCCTGGATGGGCCAATCGGGACAGGAATCAGCTTCAGCATGTCGCTTTCCGTCGGCACCCATACCATCACGGCGTCGGTCACCGACTCGGGCGGGTTGACGGGAACAGCGACGGTCACGGTCACCGTCGTCCCGGCGAGCGGTCTCACGCTGAGTGTCTCGGCCCGCAAGGTCAAGAATACGAAGTATGCGGACCTGGCGTGGCAGGGCAGCGCGGCAGGCAGTGTGGACGTGTTCAGGGGTGGCCACCAAGGTCATCACGATGTCCGGCAGCACCTACACGGACAAGCCGCCAAAGACCATGACGTCGGCCACCTACAAGGTATGCATGGCGGGAACCACCATCTGCTCGAACGAGGTGACGGTGACCTGGTAGTCGCCCGCGCTCCACGGCTGCGGTCCCTGTAACACGGGGCTTCGCGCGTACGGTCCGTGTAGCACGGGGCTTCAGCCCCGTGCCGAGCGCGGAAGGGCTTCGCTGCATGTAGCCGAGGGGCTTCAGAGTAGCCCCTCGGCCGCCCTCCTGCTATGATGGAACCCGCGACTCCGAGTCACCGCCATCGACGCGGCCCCGCGACCGCGCCGCCAGGCCGGCACCGCTCCGAGCACGACCTCGGGGCGGGCAGCCTGTCCGCCCTCAGCTCCTGGAGAATTCAGTGACAGACCCGCGCCCGAATCACGACGGCGTCGACTTTCGCTCGCTCGGGCTCGCTCCGGCCCTGCTCTCGGTCCTGACCGACCTGGGTTACGAGGAGCCGACACCCGTCCAGAGGGAGGCGATTCCCCTCCTGCTGGCCGGCCGCGACGTCCTCGCGCAGGCGGCCACCGGCACGGGAAAGACGGCGGCGTTCGCGCTCCCGCTGCTGCAGCGGCTCATGGCGGGCAGCGCGCCAGGTTCGGGCAAGACGCGCGCGCTGATCCTGGTCCCGACCCGGGAACTGGCGATGCAGGTGGCCGAGGCGGTCCACAAGTACGGGAAGGGGATCGGCGCCGCGGTGGTGCCCGTCTACGGCGGCGCGTCGATGGACCAGCAGATCCGCGCGCTCAGGCGCGGCGCCGCCGTGGTCGTCGCCACGCCCGGCCGTGCGCTCGACCACCTGAAGCGCGGCACCCTGGACGTGACGACGCTCGAGACACTCGTCCTCGACGAGGCAGACGAGATGCTGGACATGGGATTCGCGGAGGACCTCGAGACCATCCTCGAGACCACGCCGGAGACCCGGCAAACGGCCCTCTTCGCCGCCACCATGCCCGCGAGGATCGCCGCGATTGCGGGCCGCCACCTGAAGGACCCGGCGCGGGTCACGATCGCGCGCGAGAAGCCGGTCGGCGGCAAGATGCCGCGCGTTCGGCAGACCGTCTACGTCGTCGCGAGACAGCACAAGCCCGCGGCGCTCGGCCGCCTGCTCGACATCGAGAGCCCCACGTCGGCGCTCGTCTTCTGCCGCACGCGGCTGGAGGTCGAGGAGGTGGCCGAAACGCTGAACGCGCACGGCTACCGCGCCGACGCGCTCCACGGCGGGATCGCGCAGCGGCAGCGCGACAAGGTGATGACGTCGCTTCGCGCGGGCAAGACGGACCTCGTCGTCGCGACCGACGTCGCGGCGCGCGGGCTCGACATCGACCACCTGTCCCACGTCATCAATTACGACGTGCCCTCGTCGCCCGAGACTGTACGTGCACCGGATCGGCAGGACGGGCCGCATCGGGCGAAGCGGCGTCGCGATCACGCTCGCCGAGCCGCGCGAGCGCCGGCTGCTGCACAACATCGAGCTGCTCACCAGGCAGAAGATCGAGATGGCGACGCTGCCCACCGTCGCCGATCTCCGCGCGCGCCGGCTCGAGCTCACGCGCGTGGCACTCCACGAGCGGCTGCTGGCGGGCGACCTCGACGACGTGCGCGTGGTGGTGGAGACGCTGGCCCAGGAATTCGACATGGCGGACGTGGCGGCGGCCGCCGTGAAACTGCTCCACGCGGCAAGCCGCGAGCGCGACGACCGCGAGATCCCGTCCCCGCCCGCGGCCCCCTCCAGGCCGCCCCGGAGGGACGAGCCCTTCGACCGGCCGCGCGCTCCCCGCGACGCGGGCGAGCCACGGCGCACCGGGCGGCCGGCGGCCTCGCCGAGAATCATCGGAGGCGCTGACCCGGATCTTCGTCGGCGCGGGCCGCCAGGCCGGCATCGCCGCCCGGGATCTCGTCGGCGCGATCACCGGTGAGGCCGGCGTCCCATTCGGGGAAATCGGCGCCATCGACATCACGGACCGCTTCGCGCTGGTCGAGGTGCCCGAACGGCTGGCCGACACGATCATCGACGCGCTCCGCGCCACCAAGATCAGGGGCAGGAAGCCGCTCGTCCGCCGGGAACGCGCCGACTTCGTTCGACGGTGATCGCGTCCTGGCTGGCGCGGCGCCAGGGGTCGGGTTCGCGATTGCCGCCGGCAATTACCTCGTCGTCGCTCGTGCTCCGTGCCGAGGTCCGTGTAGCACGGGGCTTCAGCCCCGTGCCGGAGGCCGAGGGGTTTCACTGTCGGAGGCCGCGAGGGGCTGAAGCCCCTCGGCTACATGGGACTACCAGGCGCGGCCGGGCTGAGCTTCTTCAACAGCTGGATCTGCCCGGCGTGATAGAGGTCGTGCGCGGCGACGCCCGCGAGCAGGTGGAACACCGTGGCGTCGCCGCCCTTCGGCTTTCGGGCGAGGTCCCGCGGGCTCAACCTCGCCGCGGCCTCCCGCAGCTGGCGGTGCATCTGGCCGAGCAGCGCCACGTCCTGGCGCCAGGCCGCATCGCTCGCATCCGTTGGGCGCTCGAACCAGTTCGATCCTTCGAGCGGGAACGACCCGCGCGCCGCGCCGGTCACGCGGCGCCAGACCGCGTACTTCCAGTACGCCGCGTGGACGACGATTTCCCAGATGTTGTGACGGCCCAGCGCCGGCCGCCAGGCTGCCTGCGCGAGCGGGACGCGGCGAATCGATCCGCGCAGGTTCGTTCCGTGCCACGACCGGTGGTCGTAGGCCTGGTCGAGAATCACGAGCATCGGCAGAATGCCAGCGGTGTTCGACATGGGCCTTCCTGTTTCACGAGACGATACAGTCGGCGGCGATTGCCCGCCGAGCCACCTTGCCCTTACTCGATCGCCCCCTGGCCGGCAACAGGCGCCATCAGACGCTCCAATTGAATCCGGTGGCGCATCGGGTGCACGACCGCGTGCTCGAGCATCTGCTCGATGCTGTACGGTTCACCCCATCGTGAGGTGAACACCTCTGGGGACAGCTCCCGGTCCACGAGGGCGGCGAGGTGCCGCCGCCACGCCGCGAGGACCGACTCCATGAACGCGCGGTCCTTGGCGGCCACGCTGAGCAGGTCGGCGTCCGGGTCCACGTCCGTGGCAGGCCTCTTCACACACTCGCCAATCCAGGTCAAGTAGTTGCGGGCCGCCCGCAGCACGTGACCCTTCAGGTGGTCGGGCGACTGGTACGCAGGATCGTCCGAGGCGGGCAGTGCGACGCCGGACATCCGGAACCGCTCCCATACGTCGAGGAAGCGGCGAAGTTCGACCTCGTGGAGTTCCACGCAGCTTCGGACGGCGTTGCTCTTGAACATGGTCGATGCCTCGTCGCGCGAAAGGCCGGGAGGCGCCTGCGCCACGTGACTGTTCCTGCGCGAGCGCCACCTGTGGTTCGATGATCACGCAACGGTCGGTGCGGCGTCCAGTGCCACGAACGCGGCGAGCAGGCTTCAAGCCCAGCCGCCGCCCCCCTCGAGCCGACTCCTGGGCGGGGCCCCGGCTACCGGAACAGCATCGGCGCCATGTCGGCGAGCGAGTGGCGCCAGACCTTCCACTCGTGCTCACCCGGGTAACGCTTGAACGTGAAGGTGATGCGGCGGGCGCGCAAGTCCTCTTCAGACCTTGGTGAGAGACTCGATGCGGTTATCCTCCGTGCCGCAGGAGAAGAACAGCAACCGGAGCTTCCTGTTGGTGGCGGCGGGGTCGGCGAAGAAGCCCGGGGAGATCTTGCCCAGGAGATTCGCGCCGGGGACAACGCCGTTCACCGCGCGGCCGAACGTCCCCGCGCTCATGATCCCCACGGACGCGAACACGTCGAGGCGCTTCAGTCCGACGTTCATCGCGATGCCGGAGCCCATGGAGAGGCCGGCGATGGCCCGGTTCTCGCGGTCCGGCCAGCGTCCGGTAGTGCTTCTCGACGAAGGGAATGATGTCGTTCACGATGGCCCGCTCATGGGGCGCGAATTCGGTATTGCCGCTTCCCACCCCGGGAGGCGGGGCGGTGCGCGGACCGGCGACATCCAGCGAAGCGACCTCGTTCCAGTACGCGTTTGGCATCACGACGATCATGGGCCTCGCCTTGCCCCGCTGCGATGAGGTTGTCCATGATCACGTTGGCGATTCCCATTGTCCGGCCATGCCGCCTCGTCGCCGCCGCTGCCGTGGAGCAGGTACAACACCGGGTACCTGGTCGTGCCCCCCTCGTAGCCAGGCGGGGTGTAGACGAACATGCGGCGGGCGGCCTTCATGCTCCGCGGACTGGAACCACGTCGCCGTCATCGTCCCGTGCGGCACTGGCCGCGCCTGGAACACCGCCGACGCGTCGCCGGGCACCAGCACCGTGTTCATGAACCCGACGCCGTCACGGACACGTTGTAGTTGCGCGGATCGAGCGTCCTGACGCCGTTCACCGATAACGTGTACGCCCAGAGCTCGGGCTGGAGCGGCGGCCGTCGTCACGGACCAGAGCCCCGAGTCGTCCTTGGTCATCTTCACGTCGCGGCCGCCTTGCCAATTCCCCTGCACGAGCACTTCCGCGGCCTTGGGTGCGAAGAGCCGGAAGGTAACCCGGCCGTCTCCGAGCACCTCGGGAGACCGGACCGCCGCGGCCTGAGCCTGGCCGCCCCGGGTGCCTACCGACGTGGCGGGCGGCTCCTGTGCGAAGCAGGGGCGCGCGACCAGGAGGAGAACTGCACATGCTCGTTGTGAATCGAGCTTCATGGAGTCCGTCGTCTCTAGAGGCCGCGTTGGAACAGCCTCGGCAGCAGGTCCTTCAGCGACACTCGCCAGACCGGCCACTCGTGGATGTAGCCCGGGAACTCCATGAGCGTGTACTTCACGCCCTTTTCCTTCAGGACTTGCTTCACGACCCTGTGGGTCTCCTGCAGCGTGTCCGCCGTGCCAATCGAGATGTACAGGAGCCGCAGCCTCGTCGTTCGCGCTGGACATGAGCTGCGGCATGAGGGCGGCGAATTTCACCGGGTCGAGGGACTTGGTGATATCCGGCCCCTTCAGGCTCGCAGCGTTCGGGGGAGGCGGGACGTCGATCGCCGACCCCCGGCATGACGGGATAGCCTCCGCTGAAGGCCGCCACCCACGCAAACAGGTCGAGGTTGTTGAAGGCCGTGTACATTGTCTGGGCGCCGCCGACCGACAGCCCGCGATGGCCCGGTTGCTCCCGATCTGTCCGGGTCCGATAGGTCTTGTCGATGAACGGAACCAGGTCCTTGACCAGGCTTTCCGGGAAACTTCCGGAACCGGCCTGGGTCCTGGTTCGCCGGGAGCGCGGGCGGGGCGGGCACGTAGTCGGGGGCCGCGATTCGCGTGGTGTTGCCGTTGGGCATCACGACGATCATCGGCTTCGCTTTGCCCTGGGCGATCAGGTTGTCGAGAATCTGGGTCGCCCGGCCGCAGGAAGACCACGCATCCTCGTCGCCGCTTCCGCCGTGGAGCAGGTACAGCACCGGATACCGGTCGTTCCCTTCTCGTAGCCGGCCGGCGTATACACGTAGGCGCGCCGCTTCGCGTCCACCTTGGAGAGGGATACCACTGCAGCGACACCGTTCCGTGCGGGACGGCATTCACCATGTAATCCGCCGATTCCGGCCCGGGGATGAGCAGCGTGTTTTCAATCTTGGCCGTGTTGCGCCTCGTGTTGATGTTTCGTGGATCCAGGGTGGTCACGCCGTTCACGCTGAAAGTGTAAATCCAGAATTCCGGCTTCAGCGGGCCGACCGTTGCCGACCAGACGCCCTTATCGTCTTTCACCATCGGGGTCGTGGTGCTGTGAATGCCGCCTGGCCAGTCCCCCGTGACGGAGACACTGGTCGCCTCCGGCGCAAGCAATCGGAAAGTCACTCGCCCATCCGGCAGAATCTCCGGCGAAGTAATTGGTGGGGGCCCCTGCCGGGTGCCTGTGCGGTCACGATCCCAGTGAAGAGAGAAATACCCGATCATCGCGCAGCAAGAGTCTTCATGAAATTCTCTCGTGATGCCAGGGCAGGCCGTGACGAGGCCGGGGAGGAGGGAGACCGATGACTCCCTCCTCCCCGGGTATCGGCAAGAGAAGCCGTCTAGAACTGGAACCGCGCCAGCAACTGGATCTCGCGCGACGGCCGCGTGCGAGGCCACGGTGCCGAAGCCCGACGGGTTCACGAGCGTGCCCGCTGGAGTCGTACGCCAGGTTCGTCGGCGTCGGGTCGGCGTAGCTCCGGACGTTCAGCGTCGAGTTGACCGTGAGGAACTGCGTGGGTTGAGCGCGTTGAACGCGTCGAGCCGCAGTTCGAGCCGCCGGCTGCCGCCGAATCGGGATGAACTTGCTGATCGACAGGTCCAGGTTGTTCTGCGGCGGCCCGACGAGGTAGTTCTTGCCCGACTCGAGGCCGATGCTGCCCGCCTTCGGCGCCGTGAAGCAGCCGACGTTGAACTGCTTGTACGGGTCGCTGCTGTTGCCGCTGCCGGGGTCGCCGACGATCACCAGGCGCGCGCTCTCGAGGCCCTGCGTGCCCGTCAGCGTGTAGGCGAGATACCCGGGATGCTGTACGTCGGCGTGTAGGGCGCGCCCGACACCCAGCGGTAGACGCCCGACGATCTGCCAGTCGTTCAGGATCGCGCCGAGGCACGCCGCGCGCTCTGTCAACTTCGGCAGTTGCCAGACGAACTGCGCCACGAAGTTGTGGCGCCGGTCGTAGTCGAGCGGCGCAGTAGTTGGCCTCGTCCTGGTACTCGTCGTTGCGCGGGAACCCGACCACGTTCGGGTTGGGGTTGTTGTTGCCGGCCGGCAGGTCGACGCTCGACGGTGCCCATCGCCTTGCTCGAGCGTGTAGTTGAACGAGAACAGCACGCCCTTCTGGAACCGGCGATTGAACGACATCTGCAGCGAGTTGTAGTTGGCGTAGGCGCTGGTGTCGACCATGAAGATGTTGCCGTAGCCCTGGTACGGCCGCAGGAAGTCCACCGGCAGCGCCGTCGCGCCGGGGATGGCGCTCGCCGGCAGCGTCGGGTCCTGGTTCTGCGGCAGGTAGGCGACGCCGTAGTCCGGCGCGTTGATGTTCTTCTGCGTGTGCTGGTCGCGGCTCCTCGTTCCCACGTACGAGACGTCGAGCACCGAGTGCCACGGCAGCTGCACCTGGACGCCGACGTTGAAGGCGTAGACGCTTCGGGAACGTGCCGTCCTGCTCGAAGGCGAACAGGGTCGGCGGGCCACCAGCGCGCTGTCGGCGTCGATGTCCTGCAGCCGCCCGTAGAACAGCGTCGGCTGGACGACGGTGGGCGGCTGCTCGATCATGCCGTAGACCGTGTCGCCCATCGGCCGGTTGTAGAAGATGCCCGCGCCGCCGCGCAAGATGATCTTCTGCTTGCCGGTGAGGTCGTAGGACATGCCGAACCGCGGCGCGTACCTGGATGCCGTCGTTCTCGTAGAGCTACTCGCTGATGCCGTCGCCCGGCCTTGAACAGCCCGTTCTGCAGCGAGCCCGAGCCCGGGACGATGCGGCCGATCGCCGCCGCGGGCAGCGTCTGCCCCGTCACCGGTCGCAGGGCCACGCGCACGCCGTTCACGATGGCCGGGTAGTAGAGGCGCGGCGCCGACGCTGGCGCTGTACTTGTCGGGCAGGAAGTTCGACGTCTGGTTCTTCGTGTCGTGCGTCGGCTGCATCCAGTAGAAGCGCAGGCCGTAGTCGAGCGTCAGGCGATCGCTGACCTCCAGTTGTCCTGCACGTACCACTCGACGTTGTTGTAGACGTAGTTCCCCTGGACCCACTGCCGCCGCCTGGCTGTAGGTCTGGTAGATGCCCGAGCGCCGCGTTGGCGAACGGGTAGCCCGCGTCGAGCGGGTTCGACGCGTCGTTCTGGAAGCTGATGTTCCCGTTGGCCGGCGCGCGGCTGCTCTGCGGCTTGAGGCCGTGGCTGAAGTAGAGCGCCGGCCTTCGCGGTGTGCGGGCCGAAGGTCTTGGTGAGGCTGCCGGCGAGGTCCTGCGTGGGGTTCTCGTTGAGGAACGGCGCGTACTCGGTCCGGTTGGTCGGCGAGTAACGTGCCCACCCGCCCGTCCCAGTTGAAGCGCGGCGGCAGGTCGAGCTGCACCGCCGCCGGATAGAGCATCGGCAAGCCCGACAGGCCCGTAGCCGTCTTGTTGGTACTGGTCGGGGTACAGCGGGCATGTTGGTGAACGCGTTGCGCGCGCGGCCGTACGTCATCTCGAGGAACGTGGTGTTGTTCAGCGTGACCGCCGCGGTCATCGAGATGCCCGCGGTTGTTCGCGCTGGTCGTCCTCGAGAGCCGAACTCGGGGATGTTGGTCCCGTACCCGGTCGTGCCGCCGCCGTACGGCTGCGACGTTCGTGCCCATGTCTGCAGCAGCTTCCCGTAGATGCGCCAGCTGGGGCTCGGCATCCAGTCGAGGCGGATGAGATCCTGGCGGCGCGGGGTCTCCTGCCCTTCCTGCGTGACGTGGTTGTAGCCCTGGGCGATCGTGACCGGGCTGTTGGCGGCCGGGTACATCTTCAGGATGTTGAGGCCCACCTGGTAGAGCCGGTTCGCCGGGATCCGGCCGAGGACGCCGCCGTCCTGGAAGCAGCCCGCGCGTGTTGGTCGCGCTGCACGGCAAGCCGCGTCGTGTAGTCGCGGATGTACGGGATAGAGGCTGCCGGCGCTGTCGCGCGTCTGCGAGAAGTCGCCCTGCCGCTCCAGGTCGGTGGGCACCCGGACGCGCTGCGGCGTGGTCTGCGCGAGGATGCCGGTGCTGGAACTCCTGGTTGACGAAGAAGAACAGCTTCGACCGGCTCTTGTTGAAGCCGCCGGGCAGGATGCACCGGGCCGCCGATCGAGTAGCCGATGTCGCGCTGCTCCAGAGGCGGCATCGGCAGCGCCGGGTTCGCCGGTTGTTGAACCAGGTGTTCGCGTTCAGGTCGTCGTTGCGGCGCAGGCAGTAGCACCGACCCGTGGAAGTCGCGGCCGCCGCTCTTGGTCACGGCGGTGATCTGCGCGCCGGCCGACCGGCCGTACTCGGCCTGGTAGTTCGACGTGAGGACCTTGATTTCCTGCACCGCGTCGATCGCCAGCGCCACCGACGGCCCCTGGTTGCTGCCGGTGTCCATGCTGGTGATGCCGTCGATCTGCACGTTGTTCTGGTTCGCGCGCATGCCGTTGGCGATCATCGTGTTCGACTGCGCGCCGAGCGCGCCGGCCGTCGTCGCCGTGTTCACGATGCCGGCCGAGTTGAACGCCAGCGCGAAGAAGCTGCGCCCGTTGACCGCGATGCTCTGCACCGCCTCGCCCTCGATCGCGAACGAGCGCTCGGCGCTCTTGGCCTGCAGTTCGGTCACGCGGGCCGCGACGGTGACCGTCTCCGCAGCCCGCCGACTTCGATCGTCAGCACGCCGAGCGTCCTCTTGTCGCCGGCGTTCACCTGGACGTTGCGGACCTCGAGGGTCTTGAAGCCCTCCATCGTCACCTTGAGCTTGTACGTGTCGGCGGGACGATCGGGAAGACGAAGTAGCCTTCCTCGTTCGACACCGTTTCGACCGCCGTGCCGCGCGTGGCGCTGGTCAGGACGACCGTGGCGCCGGGGATGACACCCCCTGGGTGTCGCTGGATGGTCCCGGCCACCGACGCGCTGGTGATCTGCGCGTGGGCCGGAATGCCCAGCCGCCTCCAACAGGATCAGAGCCGCGACCAGGGCCGCCAGCGACCGTCACACCTAGTCGCATGAGACGACTCCTTTCGGGAACTGCCAATGCTAGGGCTTACAGTCGTGCAAGCCGTGCTCGTCGATTCACCGGCGTTCGACGCCGCACGAAGTTTCGCTCGTCAGTGCGGAATTCCCGGTCCGCGTCCTCGAGATCCCCTGTCTGATGAAGGCGCTACGAGTTCACGTCGCGCGCGAACGACCCGCCGCGCCGGGCGGTCCGGGTCGTCCTTCACCTCGCACGTGTTGTCGAACACCATCACCGGGCCCTGGCCGCGTCGAACGCCGGCCATGCCGGCAGTCCGCGCGTGGTTGGGGTCGCCCTTGCGCGCGAACGGATCCACGCGTCGCTCACCTTCGCGGCGAGCGCGCGGGCCTCCGGCGTGCCGCCGGTCATCGGCGGCACAGCGGTCGGTGTTGTCGAAGACGAACGGCAACTCGGCGCAGTGGAAGGCGCGCGGCCGGCCGTCGAGGATCGGCGTCTGCCACGCGAACAGGTACAGATACGACGGGCGCGCCGCCCAGCGCCGCCTTGCGCTCGGCCTGCATGACGGCGTTCTGCCGGTGCACCGCCGCGACGATTTGCGACTGCACGTCGAAGGGCGTGGCCTTCGGGTACAGCGCTGCGGTACGCGTCGTACATGCTTGTCGGCGCTGCGCGCCGTAGGTCGCCGCCACGCGCGCCCGCACCTCCTGCTCGGTCGACTGTTCCGAGCTCGGGTGGTTGATCGAGTGGCCGTTCTCGTTGAAGCAGCAGCCGATCAGCATCGGCACGTTCGCGGTGAGCGATGGCGCGACCGGGTCGAACGGGTGGACCGGCAGGATGTTGCCGTCGGCCACCGGCGCGAACTCGCGTGCGGTCGGCTGTTCGCGACGCGGCGAACGGACCGCCGCCGGGTGCCCGCCGGCTGACCTTGCGCTGCGCCGCGGTCGCCGCGCCCAGCAGCCGCTCGTACGGGACCGTCTGCAGCTGGTCCGACCTGCCAGCGGCCACAGCCCGAGTTCCGCCAGCATCGCCGGCCGCGACCTTCGCCGCGCGGCTCGGCGCTGACCATCCGCAGGCTCGACGCGCTCTGCACGGCCGCGCGGTGGAACAGCCCCTTGGCGGCCGGCATCGCCATCAGCGTGCTCACCTTCGCGCCGCCACCCGACTGGCCGAAGATCATCACGTTGCCGGGGTCGCCGCCGAAGTTCGCGACGTTGTCGCGCACCCACTCGAGCGCGAGCACGAGGTCGAGCATGCCGGCGTTGCCGGCGCTGGCGTACCTCGCGCCGTAGGCGGCCAGGTTCAGGTAACCGAGGACGTTCAGGCGGTGGTTGACGCGACACGACGACGACGTCGCCGCGCCGCGCCAGGCGTTCGCCGTCGTACGCCTTCAGTTCCTGGCTCGAGCCGGCCGCGAAGCCGCCGCCGTGCAGCCACACCATCACCGGCCGCTTCGTCGCGTCGAGCCCGGGCGTCCACACGTTGACGCGCAGGCAGTCCTCGCTCGGCTGCCCGTCGTCCCACTCGAACATGAACGACTCTTCGTCGTTCTTCCAGCCCGTGCGGGGGCCGTGGCGGTGCGACCGGCCCGTAGGAGAGCGCGCTGCGCACACCGGCCCACGGCGCCGGCCTTCGTCGGCGGCATGAACCGGGCCGCGCCCGCGGTCGACGCGCCGTACGGGATGCCCTTGAACGTGTGGATGTCGCGGATGCTCGCGCCGCGCACCTTGCCGCCGTCGGTCTCGACGACCGACCCGCGTGCTGGTCACGACGATCAGCGGGCCGGTCGCCGGCGGGTCCGGACGGCGCTGCGCGGCCTCACCGCCTCGATGGCAGACGCCCCGCCGCCGCGGCGCCGATCGCCGCGGCCGCGCCTTCAGCAGGCCACGACGGTCGATGCCCTGTCGCACGGGGTCGCAGCGGCATCGGACCGCGAGCGGTTCGCTCATCGGACGTTCTCTCGGTCCGTGGATCGACCGGCGGACGGTCTCGTGGCCTCACGTCGTCGGAATCGTCGAGCGCTCGGCCCGGTCGGGATCGTTCTTCACGGCGCACGTGCGGTCGAACACCATCACCTCGCCGGCGTCGCGGGCTCGAAGGCGGGCCACTTCGGCAGGCCCGCGTGGTTCGGGTTCGCCGGTCCGCGCGAAGGCGATCCACGCGTCGCTGATCGCGTCCGGCCAGTGTCCCGCGCCTCCGCCGAGCCGCCCGTCATGGCCGCGCACCGGTCCGTGTTGTCGAACACGAACGGCAGCTCGGCGCAGTGGAACGCCCGGGGCCGGCCGTCGAGGATCGGCGTCTGCCAGGTGAACCAGTAGAGGAACGCCGGCGCGGCGCCCAGCGCGCGCTTGCGCGTCGCCTGCACGATGGCGTTGTGGCGCTGCGCGGCCGCCGAGATGCGCGAGAAGATGTCCGCCGGCCTCGCGCCGCCGGCATCGCGCGGCGATAGGCCTCGACCACGCGCGCGGCCCTGCTCGCCGTAGGCCGCCGACGCCCGCGCGCGCAGTTCCTGCTCGGTGATGGCCTCGATGCCCGGCGTCTGGATCTCGTTGGCGAACTCGTTCAGGTCGTGCCGATCAGCATCGGGACGTGCGCCGAGACGGCGGGCGCCGCCGGGTCGAACGGGTGGTGCGGCAGGTGCTTGCCGTCGACGACCGCCGCGAGCCCGACACGGTCGGTGATGACGAGCCGCGGACAGCCCGCCGGGCCGGCCGGCCGCGCCCATCTTGCGCTGCGCCGCCTGCGCCGCCTCCAGCAGGCGCGCATGCGGCATCGTGTGGAGCTGGTCCACCTGGGAGCCGAGAGCCCGAGTTCGGCCAGCGTGAGCGCCGCCGAGCTTCGCGGCGACTCTCGGCCGGCACCATCCGCAGCCCGGACCCGCTCTGCACCGCCGCGCGGTGGAAGAGCCCCTTGGCCGCCGGCATCGCCATCAGCGTGCTCACCTTCGCGCCGCCGCCGGACTGCCCGAAGATCGTGACGTTGCCGGGGTCGCCGCCGAAGTTCGCCGATGTTGTCGCGCACCCACTCCAGCGCCGCAACGATGTCCAGCATGCCGACGTTGGCCGAGTCTGGCGTAGCGGCTGCCGTACGCGCTCGAGATCGAGGTAGCCGAGCACGTTCAGCCGGTGGTTGAGCGAGACCACCACGACGTCGCCGCGCCGGCTGAGACGCTCGCCGTGGTAGGCCTTCAGCTCCTGGCCCGACCCGCGAGGAACTGGCCGCCGTGAATCCACACGAGCACGGGCCGCTTCTTGTTGTCGTTGAGCCCCGGCGTCCACACGTTCACCCGCAGGCAGTCCTCACCGGGCTGCCCGTCGTCCCACTCGAAGACGAACGCCTCTTCGTCGTTCTTCCACCCGGTGCGCGCGCCCTGCGGGCACGTGGGCCCGTAGTACAGCGCGCTGCGGACGCCGGCCCAGGGCGCCGGCTTGGACGGGCGCGCGAAGCGGGCTGCCCCTCGGTGGACGCGGCGTACGGAATGCCCTTGAACGTGTGGATGCCGCCGCTGACGAAGCCGCGCACCTTGCCGGCGGCGGTCTCGACGACCGCCTTCCGATCGGAGGCGATGATGAGCGGGCTCGTCGCGCGGGTCGCGGGCTGGGCCGACGCGGTCAGCGGGGTCGCGACGCTGCAGGGCCGCCGCGCCGGCGATCGTCGCGGCTCCGGCCAGCACATCGCGGCGGCTCGGCAGCTGCGCCGCCGCGCGATCGCCGTCGACGGTGAACGTGCACGTTTCCGCGCGCCAGGTGCTCCTGACCTCCGAGCTCGCGGCGTCGAACTGACGGTCTGTTGGACAGGCCGTGACACGCTGGTGCCGCCGAAACCGGTCGCCGGAAACGCCGGGCGTGACGATGCGCACCTGTTTACACTGCATACGCGACGGGTTCGTAACCGCGTTTGTTACGAGCCGGACGCTGCTGTCACGAGCCGGTCACCAGATTGCGGGCACTCGGAGTAGTCTTGCGGAGTGCTGACGCGAAGCGAGCGGTGCCAACGATGCAACGCTGCGACCGTCAGGAGCGCTTCCGGGCCGGAACGCCGACGGCGGATCGCCGTCCGTCGACGTGCGCCGACGTCGCCGCCCAGGCGCCGCGTCCCGCGCTGGCTGCTGGTGGTCGGGTTCTGGACGCTGATCGTCCTGGCCTATTCGACCAGAACGGAGATGCGGGCCGGGCCCTACATGTGGATCCCGATCTCGTGGGCTCGACGTCCTCTCAAGATCGCGGCGGCCCAGTGGTACCCGTGGGGCCTGCTGTCGTTCGGCATCTACTGGGTCAACCGGGTGCTGCCCTTCGGGTCGGATGCGCTGCTGCGGCGGCTGCTGTGCTCACGTCCCGCTCAGCCTGGCTGTTCACCGTCGCCTTCACCTACCTGAACTACGGCGCTCACGCTCCTGCTCGGACGCGCCCGACGGAGACCGTCTGGCTTGGTGCCACCGCTCCTCGAGACCGTCACCCGCGTGATCTACCGCCTGGGCACCTTCGTCTACTGGTCGATCGCCGCGATCTGCATGGCGCTCGACTACCAGAGCGACCTGAAGGACCAGGAGATCCGCGCCGCCGAACTCGAGCGCCTGCTGGCCGAGGCGCGGCTGCCACGCTCCGGTCGCAGCTCGATCCGCACTTCCTGTTCAACGCGCTGAACTCCATCTCGGCCTATGTCGAGAGCGCGCCGCGCGAGGCGCGCCTGATGATCGAGCAGCTCGGCGACCTGCTGCGGCTCTCGCTCGAGCACGCGGACGAGCAGGAGGTCCCGCTCGAGCGCGAGCTCATGTTCGTCGACCGGTACATCCAGTTGCAGCTCGCGCGGTTCGCCGATCGGCTCGACGTGCAGATGCGTGTCGAACGACGACGTGCTCGGCCGCCGCCGTGCCGACGTTCATGCTGCAGCCGCTGGTCGAGAACGCCATCCGCCACGGCGTCTCGAAACTCCCGACCGCGCGGCATCATCGAGCTGTCCGCGTGGCGCGACGGCAGATCGCTCCGGGTTCGCGTGCGGGACAACGGCCCGGGCCTGCCTCCCGGCTGGACCCTCGACCAGCACGTCGGCATCGGCCTGGGCAATACCCGGGCGCGGCTGGAACAGCTGTACGGAAAGGGCGCCTATTCCCTCGAGGTCGACGTCGGACAGCCGAAGCGCGGCACGTGCGTCGGACGTCACGATTCCCTATCGCGTCGCGAGTAGGTCTGGGTGAGCCGATCATGGGCAAGCATCAGGACGATCGTCGTGGACGACGAGAAGCCGGCGCGGATGCGCCTGCTCGAATTGCTGAACCGCGAGCCCGACATCGACGTGGTCGGCACGGCGGCGGACGGGCGCGAGGCGCGTCGACCTGATTCGCGAGGCGCGAGCCCGACCTGGTGTTCCTCGACGTCCAGATGCCGACGCTCGACGGCTTCGGCGTCCTGCAGGAGCTCGCGCTGGACGAGACTTCCGGTCGTCATCTTCGTGACCGCCTACGACAAGTACGCGATCCAGGCCTTCGACGCGCATGCCATCGACTACCTGCTGAAGCCGTTCAGCGACCAGCGGTTCGAGAGCGCCATCAAGCGCGCCCGCAAGTACCTCGGGACGCCCGGAGGCCGCGAGCAGGCCGATGAGCTGACCGCCGCCACGCAGGAACGCCAGAGCGTGGACGCGCGATCCGGCTTCCTCGAGCGCCTCGTCGTGAAGGCGAGCGGCACCGTGACGTTTCTCGATGTCGGCGACGTCGACTGGATCGAGGCGGCGGGCGTGTACGTTAACCTGCACGCCGGGTCCAAGGTCCATCTCTACCGTTCGAGCGTCACCCAACTGCTGCAACGCCTCGATCCGCGCCGGTTCGTGCGCGTCCACCGTTCCGCCGCGGTCAACACGGCGCAGATCCGCGAACTCCGCGACCCGTTCGCACGGCGACTTCACCGTCGTCCTGCTAGAACGGCGCGGAGGTCCCCATGAGCCGCGGCTACCGCGCGGAACTCGAATCCTGGCTGCGCCAGCCGATTCGAGTGGCACTACGCGTCCTACGCCGGCGCCGACGTCTTCGCTGAGTGGAGGTGGCCCTTGAACCCGTAGAACGCGATGTACGCGTAGCAGAGGATCGGCAGGAAGAACGCGTGCTGGATCCCGACCGCGTCCGCGAAGGCTCCCTGGACGACCGGAACGACCGCGCCGCCGACGATGGCCATGCAGAGAATCCCCGAGCCCTGGCCGGTATGGCGCCCGAGCCCGTCGACGGCGAGCGTGAAGATCGTCGGGAACATGATGGAGTTGAAGAGCCCCACCGCCAGGATCGCCCACATCGAGACGTGCCCCGTGGTCACCATCGCCGTCAGCACCAGGGCGGCCGCCACGCAGGCGTTGAACGCCAGCGCTCGCCCGGCCGGATCACCCTGCATCACCGCCGCCCCGATGAACCGCCCGACCATCGCCCCGCCCCAGTAGAACGAGAGGTAGCGGCCCGCATCGGCCGCCGAGAGACCGCCGATGTCGGGCTGGCCCAGGAAGTTCACCAGGAAGCTGCCGATGGCGACTTCCGCCGCCCACGTAGACGAAGATGGCGACCGCCCCGAGAACCAGGTGGCGGTACTTCCAGGCGCTCGGCTGGTCGGCGGCACCGCCGGCGCCGATCGCCCGCGGAGCAGACGCCGCCTCAACCATCGGCAGCTTCAGGAACGCGAACGACGCGGCGATGACGAACAGCGACGCCGCCAGTCCCAGGTAGGGCACCTGCACGGACGCCGCCTCCGCCAGCCGATAGGCGGTCAGGTCCGCATGCGCCCAGCGCCGACAGTTCCTCCGCGCTCTTGCGCGGCGACGGACAGGATGAGCAACGACCCGAACAGCGGCGCCACCGTCGTTCCCAGCGAATTGAACGCCTGCGTCAGCGTCAGCCGGCTGGACGCCGTCTCCGGCTTGCCGAGAATGGCCACGTAGGGATTCGCGGACACCTGGAGCAGCGTGATCCCGGACGCGAGCACGAACAGCGCCGAGAGGAAGATCGGGTAGGACCGCGTGCCCGCGGCCGGGTAGAACATCAGGCAGCCGATGCCCGCCGTCACCAGGCCGATCACGATGCCGCGCTTGTACCCGACCCGCTCGACGATGAGGCCGGAAGGCAGCGAGACGACGAAGTAGGCCGTGAAGAACGTGAACTGGATCAACATCACCTGGGTGTAGTTGAGCGAGAACACGGTCTTCAGGTGCGGGATCAGGATGTCGTTCAGGCAGGTGATGAATCCCCACATGAAAAAGAGGGTGGTGAGGATCGAGAGCGCTGCGGTGTAGTTTGGCGCCGGTGAAGCGCTGCGCCGCGCTTCCGTCGCCGGTGCTGCCTGGGCCATGCCGATCCTCCTGTGACCGTCGGCAGGCTCCGCCTCTGCGGACCGCGTCGCGCGCCGCCACCTCATCCTCCGTCCTGATGGCGGCGGTGCAGGCGCCACCACCTGTTGCGGGGCCGGGGTCGGGCCGTAGCCGTAGCCCTGCGACACCGTCTGGGTGGCATTACCGTTGGCATCACCACCTCATCGCTCCGTCATGGCGGCTCGCGATCAGGTTGTCCAGGACGATCGTGGCCCGGCCCATGGTGGTCCAGGCGTCTTCGTCGCCGCCGCCGCCGTGCAGCAGGTAGAGCACCGGATACTTCGAGGTAGTGTCCTTGTAGTCGGGCGGCAGGTCGACGTACGTCCGCCGGCGCGCCTGCTTCAGCGTCGGCGAAGCGTACCAGACCTGCTCCACCGTCCCGTGGGGAACGTCCTTGAAGTCCCAGAGGCGAACTCCGATCCAGAAACCATCAGCAGGTTGTCGTACGGATACCGTCCCGCTGCGTCTCGCCGTTGTTCGGGTCGAGCGCCTTCACGCCGTCGGCGAGGAACCAGTAGCCCGTGGGCCGCAAGCGAGCAACTGCACCCACGCCTGCGCAGAGCGGAACGGCATGCTATCCTCACGGTCAGACCGCTCCGCGCGGCACGACACATGATTCATCTCCTGGCCGGCATCGACACCGAAGGCGACAACCAGTGGGACCCCGCGGCCCGCGCGAACCAGACGTTCGAGAACATCTACGCGCTGCCCGCGCTCCACGCGCTGTTCGGCAGGCACGGGGTGCGGCCCACCTACCTGATCACCCACCCGGTCGCGGCCGACCGCCGGTCCGCCGAAACCCTGCGGGGCCTGCTGCAGCAGGGGGGGTGCGAAATTGGAGCCCACCACCACGCGTGGGAAACCCCGCCGTTCGAACCCGAGGATGTCGAGCGGCACACCTACGCGCTGGCCCTGCCGCCCGAACGGTTTGCAGACCAGTTGGCCACGTTGACCGACACGATCGAGGCGGCCGTGGGGGTCCGACCGACCTCCTATCGGTCGGGGCGTTTCGGGTTCTCGGTGGCGCACGTGCCCGACCTGGAGCGCCAGGGCTACCTGGTGGAATCGAGCATCGCACCGCTGTTCTACGAGACTCACAAGGGCGGGCCGGAGTTCGTGGAAGCCCCGCGGAAGCCCTACTTCCTGTCGTATGACGATCCGGTCAAGCCCGGCACGAGCGGTCTGCTCGAACTGCCCGTCTCGGCCGCGCTGCATCGCCGGTACCCGGCGTGGCTGCAGTACCGCTACGCGCGCGCGCCGTGGCCGTACACGACGAAGCGCATCCTTCGGAAGCTGGGGCTCGCCCGGATGCTGTGGCTCCGCCCGTCCTACTCCAGCCTCGACGAGATGAAGCAACTCGCGAGGATCCTCGCCGCCGAGCAGGTCCCGCTGCTCAGCATCATCTTCCACTCGAGCGAGGCGATCGTCGGCGGCAGCCCCTACAACCGCACCGAGCGCGAACTCGAGGCGTTCCTCGATCGCCTCGATCGGTTCCTCTCGTTCGCCGTCTCGGAGCTTGGCGCGCTGCCCGCGACGTTCACCGAATTCCGGGCGCGGTTCGTGAGCGCCTGAGAATCCCTTCCCGCGAGAGGGCCTGCCAGATTGCCAGGCCGGAAGGCGCCCTCAGCCGTCACTCGATACCGAGGACCGGGTGAGGCACGTACGGTTCCTCCAGGCGCAGGCGCTCCTGGTCGGAGAGCCGGATGGTCAACGCGTCCACCGACTGCTCCAGCTGCTCGAGCGTCGTGGCGCCGATGATCGGGGCGGTGATCCCCGGTTGCCCGAGCAGCCACGCCAGCGCCACCTGGGCCGGACGGACGCCGCGTTCTGCCGCGACCTCTGCCACGCGGTCGGCCACCTGGAGGTCGGCGTCGGAGCCGTACAGGCCGTGCCCATAGTCGTCGTGTGTCGCCCGCAGCGTGCCTCCGCGGTCGCGCCAGCGCCGGTTCCCCGCGAGAAGCCCCCGGGCCAGCGGGCTCCAGGGAATCACGCCGATGCCGTGGAAGCGGCAGAGCGGCAGCATCTCGCGCTCCTCTTCGCGGTAGACCAGGTTGTAGTGGTTCTGCATCGAGACGAAGCGCGTCCAGCCGTGGCGGTCGGCAAGGCCGAGGGCGCGCTCGAACTCCCACGCGAACATGCTCGATGCGCCGATGTATCGGGCCTTCCCCGCCTTGACGATGTCGTGAAGCGCCTCCAGGGTTTCCTCGATGGGCGTCTGCGGATCCAGCCGGTGGATTTGGTACAGATCGACATAGTCGACGCCGAGCCGCCGGAGCGATCCGTCGATCGCCGCGAGGAGGTGCTTGCGCGACAAGCCGCGGTCGTTCGGCCCAGGGCCTGTCGGGTAGAACGCCTTGGTCGCGATGACCACCTGCTCGCGGTCGGCGAAATCGCGCAGGGCCCTGCCCAGCACCTCTTCGCTGGCGCCGTTCGAGTACATGTCCGCCGTGTCGAAGAAGGTGATGCCGAGTTCGAGAGCCCGCTTGATGAACGGCCGGCTCCGGTCTTCCGAGAGGATCCACGGGCGCCACGCCGGCGAACCGTAAGTCATCGTCCCCAGGCACAGGCGCGACACCTTGAGCCCCGCCCTGCCGAGATTCACGTAGTCCATCCCGGGATTATACGGCGCCGGCGCCGTTCCTTCTTGCCAGCCCGCACGACCTCGTGGACGTCGCGCAGCGGGTCGCGCGGGCTGAACGATTCCCAGGGGCACTAACACCCGTGGAAAGGGCGTTATGATGAGGTAACCGACCGCAGTTCATGCGGCCAACGCCGTTTTCCACATCTGCATATGGGCCGGCGTTCGTTGGCGGCCTTTCAGGAGCGTGAGATGCTGCACGTCATCCTCGGCGCGGGCGGAGCTATCGGGACACCGCTCGCGCAGGCGCTGATCGCACGGAAGCTCCCGGTTCGCCTGGTCTCCCGTCGGGGCGTCACGGCTGAAGGGGCAGGGTCGGTCCTCGCGGACCTCAACGACGCCGCGGGCGTGCTGGGTGCCGTCGAAGAGGGCGCGACCGTCTACCTGCTCGCGGGTCTCGAGTACAACATCCGCGTCTGGCGCGAGCAGTGGCCGCGCATCATGCGCAACGCGGTGAGCGCGTGCGAGGCGAAGGGCGCCCGGCTGATCTTCTTCGACAACGTGTACGCGTACGGAGCCGTCGATGGCCCGATGACCGAGGAGACGTCCGTGCGGCCGACGAGCCGGAAGGGCGAAGTCCGGGCGCGCATCGCGGGAGTTCTGCAGGACGAAATGGCGGCTGGGCGCATCACGGCGTCGATCGCGCGGGCGGCGGATTTCTACGGGCCCTATGCCGGAAAGACGAGCGTCCTCTCTATCCTCGTCTTCGAGCGGCTCAGGGCGGGCAAGTCCGCCCAGGTCTTCGCCAGCGCGGACACGAAGCACTCGTACACCTACACGCTCGATTGCGCCACGGCGCTGTGCCTGCTCGCGCAAGCCGAGGACTCCTTCGGCCAGGTCTGGCACCTCCCGACGGCGCAGCCGGCCCCGACCGGCCGTGAGCTCGTTGAGCTCGCGGGGAACGCGCTCGGCGTGAACGCGCGGTTGTCGGTGATCCCAGCCTGGACGGTGAAAGCGGCCGGGCTCGTCGTGCCGTTCATGCGCGAGCTCGGGGAGATGCTCTACCAGAACGATCGCGACTACGTCTTCGACTCGTCCAAATTCGAACGGCGCTTCGGCTTCACACCGACGCCCTACGAGCAGGGGATCAGGGAGACGATCGCCGGGCTTCGGAACGCCACGCTGAAGTAGGACGCGGTGGACGCTGGCGGCTTGCGGGCGAGCATGCGCACAGCGAGCACGACGGCCTGCGGCAGGCGGTTTGCACGCCTTCTTTTTGAACCGATGCTCGCCAGGACGCTGTTCGTCACACCTGCACGGCGGCAGCCTGCCTGCCCCGGCGCCACAGCCGGAGGAACCCGAGCGAGAGCAGCACGGAAAGCAGGACGCCGAACCGGGTGGCGGCCACGAAGTTGCCGACGGCCAGGCCGGCAAGGGTGAGTTCGGCCCGCAGCGACTGCAGCAGCTTCGCCGACTGTGCGGCGTCCATGCCGGCGGACGCCCGCGCGAACTCCGCCTGGATCATGTCCTCGAGGAAGTGCGAGTAGACGAAGCCGACCGACACGAGGTTGTAGATGGCGTATACGACGCCGACCCCGATGCTGATGACCACGCCGACGAGCAGCGCCTTCGGGTAGGACGTCTGTCCCCCGAGGACGCGCCTCCCATACCACCAGTTGCCCGCCACGATGTAGACCGCCTGCAGCAGCATGATGAGCCGCAGGGCCCAGGCCTCGAAGTAGACCCCGGACAGGTACAAGACGACACCCACCGCGACCTGCACGAGGCCGCAGACCAGGGCGAGCGCGACGAGAGGCCTCCACCGGATTTCGGATGTGGTCACGGCCGTCCCTCCTTCCAGGGCCTGCGAGGGCCCACTTCTCATCACGAGTAGACGCCGAAGTGCCCCAACCGTTCGCCTTTCGCGCGACTTCGAGGAAGAATCGAGGATCGCCGCACCGCTCCACTGGTGCTCCGTCTGGGCCGGCAAATGCGCTTTGTGGTTCCCCCGGTTGGCGGTAAGCTGCCTTGGCGTCTGTCAGGAAGGAGCCAGGCATGGCGTGGCTGGGACACGTATGGCAGGACCTGCGGTTCGCATGGCGCCTGCTCGGCCGGAGCCCGGGTTTCACCACGGTGGCCATCCTGTCCCTGGCCATCGGCATCGGCGCCAACTGCGCCATCTTCAGCGTGGCCGACGGCCTCCTGCTGCGGCCGCTGCCGGTGACGCGCCCGGGCGAGGTCGTCACCGTGGGGACCGTCGAGACGCTCGAGGCCATCAGCGCCAGCAGCATCAACGCCTCGTACCGCGACTACCTCGACATCCGCGACCGCAGCCGAAGCTTCGAGAGCCTCGCCGCCTTCACGTCTCCACCGTCGGCTTCGCCACACGCCCCGGCGACCTGCCGCGGTTGAAGGTCGGCTCGCTGGTCAGCGCCAACCTGTTCTCGTCGATGGGCGTCGAGCCGGTGCTCGGCCGGTCGTTCAGGCCCGATGAGCACCAGGTGCTCGGCCGCGACGCGGTGGTCGTCCTCGGCCACCTCTGCTGGGAGCAGGACTTCGGGTCGGACCGCTCGGTCCTCGGCCGTCGGGTGGACATCAACGGCCACCCGTTCACCGTCATTGGCGTCGCGCCGCCGAAGTTCACCGGCATGGAACGGTACCTCCGCAGCGACTTCTTCGTTCCGCTCATGATGGCGCCGGCGCTCATGCGCGACCCGAGGGCCGCCTCGCTGGAAGTGCGCGACATCCGCAACCTCACGATCAAGGGCCGGCTGGCGAAGGGCGTGACGCAGGCTGCCGCCCAGGCGGAGCTGGACAAGATCGCCGCCGACCTCGCCCGCGCCTACCCGGACACCAACAAGAACCAGCGCCTGGCGGTCCGGACCGAGCTCCAGGCGCGGATCGCGCAGAGCCCGCCCGACGCGATGCTGATCGCCATGCTGGCGACGCTGGCGCTCGCGGTGCTCATCGTCGCGTGCGCGAACGTGGCCGGCCTGCTCACCAGCCGCGCCCCGGTGCGGGCGCGCGAGATGGCGCTGCGCCTGGCCGTCGGCGCGGGGCGGTGGCGCCTGATCCGCCAATTGATCACCGAGAGCCTGCTCCTCGCGATCGCCGGCGCCGTGGCCGGCCTCGGGCGTCGGCTACGCCGGCATCACGCTGTTCCGCCGGATCGAGCTGCCGATCGACCTGCCTTTCCTGCTGACGTTCGAGATGGACCGGCGCGCGCTCGTCTTCAGCCTTGCCGTCGCGGTCGTCAGCGCGGTCTTGTTCGGGCTGTCGCCCGCCGTCCAGGCCACCCGCGGCGACCTCACGGCGGTGATCAAGACCGGCGACGGCGCCGCGCCGGGGCGCCGGCGCCGCTGGGGACGCGCAGTGCTCGTGAGCGGCCAGGTGGCCGTCTCGGTCGTCCTGCTCGTCGTCGCGCTGTTCATGTACCGCGGCTTCAGCCAGCAGCTCGCGGCCGGCCCGGGCTATCGCACCGATCACCTGCTGCTGCTGACGCTGGACACCGGCTTGCTGCGCTACGACGACGAGAGGACGGAACGTTTCTTCCGCGAGGTGGCCGACCGCGCCCGCGAGGTGCCCGGCGTCACCCGGGTGGCGCTGACGACGAGCGTGCCCATGCAGAACGACGGCGTGGGCGCCGACGCGGTCGCGCCGGAAGGGTTCCAGTTCCCGGCAGGCAAGGAAAGCGCGAACGTCCTCGACGCGCGCATCGACGAACACTACATCGACGCCCTCGGCCTGCAGCTGGTGCGCGGCCGCAACTTCCGGGTGGAAGACACCGCGACCGACGCCGAGGGTGGCCATCGTCAACGAGCAGTTCGCGAAGCACTACTGGCCCGGCGTCGATCCGATCGGCAGGCGCTTCCGGCTGATTGACGGCGAGCCGGTGTGGGTGGAAGTGGTGGGCCTCGCGAGGACGAGCAAGTACCTGTTCATTGCGGAGGCGCCGACCGAGTTCCTCTACCTGCCCGTACCGGCAGCGGCCCGCCAAGCGCATGGTGATGACCGTGCAGACTGCCGGCGATCCGGCCAGCCTGGCAGGCCCGCTACGGAAGGTCGTGCACGACCTCGACCCGAACCTGCCCGTGTCGAACGTCCGGACGATGGAGGAGTTCTACGAGATGCGGGCGACGCGGATCTTCAACGTGCTCATCGGCGCAATCGCCGCGATGGGCACGATGGGGCTGGGCCTCGCGCTCGTCGGGCTCTACGGGCTGGTGGCCTACGCGGCCAGCCGGCGCACCCGGGAAATCGGGATTCGCATGGCCATCGGCGCCGACCAGCGGGCGGTCCTGAAGATGGTCCTCCGCCAGGGCCTCGTGCTTGCGCTGGTAGGCCTGGTGATTGGTCTGGCGCTGAGCGTCGGCGCCGGGCGGCTGCTGGCCGCGGCCTTCCCGACCGGGGACGACAGGCTGGACTTCGTCGCGCTGCTGATGGTGATCCCGCTCGTCGTCGCGGTGACGTTCCTGGCCGCCTACGTCCCGGCCCGCCGCGCCTCGCGGACCAACCCGATGCTCGCGCTGCGGCAGGAGTGACGGGCGGGTATGCTACGGGCATGCGGTCGGTCGCCGACGGCCTTCGTGAGTTGCAGCGCCAACGCATGGCCTCGCTCTCGGCCGACCAGCGCCTCGAGATGGCGTTCGAGTCCGGCGAGGCCGACCTCGAGCTGTTCTGCGCGGCTCGTGGGGTGTCTCCGGCCGCAGGGCGAGCGGCGCTCCGGCGCGCGCGGCACATCGGCCGGCGGCGAAGCCGCGTGATGGAGGGGGACGGACCGTGAAGGATTCCCTCCTCGCTTCACCATGAACACGTGGCCGGCGGGCGCGCCGGCCAACACGCCGCCACTTCCTCGCGGCCGGGCCGCTGCCAATCGCGGTGGCTCCCGTCATCGGCCTCATCGACATTCTCGCTCGATTGCGACTCGCCGGCGGCGTCAGCGCCTTTTGGCGTATGCTTTCGCCCGGAGGCGACATGACCACCCGCCGGATCATCCTCTTTGTCCTCGTTGCCCTCGCGCTGGTCGCCCTACGACCGGCATTCGCGCAGCGGCCAAGTGTCGGCGCCGACGAAATCGCCGCCCGACGGCTGACATTGATGTCCAAGGTGCCCGACGGCCTGATCATCCTGTTCGCCGACGTCAGCGCCGCGCCCGGCGTGCGGTTCGTCCAGGACAACGATTTCTACTACTTCACGGGCCTCAACGACGCGGGCGCGATCCTCGTGATGGAACCGCGCGGCAAGCGCACCTACTTGTTTCTGCAGCAGAAGACGCCGCGCGAAGAGATGATGGAGGGCCGCAACCTTCTCGGCGACCCGAAGGCGGCGGAGAAGGCCGGCCTGTCCGCCATTCATCCCGTGTCGTATTCGACGAGTTCCTCGCGCGCACCATGGGCGAGGCGCCGACGCCCACGTTCCGCGTGCGGCTGTCGCCGCGCGACACGCTCGACAACGCGCGCAGCGAGACGGCGCTCTTTGCCGGGCGTTACGCGCGAACGCCGTACAAACGACAAGCTGCCGATCGATCAATACCGGACCGCGAAGATCCGCGATCGGTACCCGCAGGCCACGCTGGCCGACATCACGGCCCTCGTGAACGACATGCGGGCGATCAAGTCACCGGCCGAGATCGGAATCCTGCGGCGCAACGGCCGCGTGAGCGCGGAAGCGGTCAGACAGGCGATGCTCGCCACCGCGCCGGGCGCGTATCCAAGAATACGAGGGGGAAGCGGCGGCCATGCAGGTGGTGGTGTCGAGCGGCGGTCTCGGTGCCGCGTCACGCCGATCGTCGGGTCGGGACCGAACACGTGCATCCTGCACTACAACGAGAACAGCCGGAGGAGTCGAGCCGGGCGACCTCGTGCTGATGGACTTCGGCGGCAACATCGACCACCTGGCCATGGACATCTCCCGCACGTGGCCGGCGTCGGGGAAGTTCACGGCCGAGCAGCGCGCGGTCTACGAGCGCGTGCTCGCCGTTCTCGAGGCGTGCCTGGAGGCCTACCGCCCCGGCGCGACCGCCGATGACGTGCGACGGCACGTCGCGGAGGTAATGAAGCGGAAAGGGCTGGAGCAGGGACCCGAACTTCGCGGCGGGTTCGGCCACGGCGTCGGCCTCTCCACGCACGACGTCCCGTTGGGACCGGTGCTCAAGGAGGGCATGGTGTTCGCAATCGAACCGGGCCTCTACCTTTCCGAAAAGAACATCGGGATCCGCATCAAGGATACGGTGCTCATCACCAGGGACGGCTGCGAGGTGCTGACGAAGGACGTACAGAAGACGATCGAGGAAATCGAGGCGCTGCTCGCCTCGCGACCGCGGAAGTGACTGCCGGTCCTTCAGCCGATGTCGCGAACATGGAGTCGCTGGCCGGACGCGGGCTGGCGTAACCAGCAGTCTGACGCTCGGGCAGATGGCTGACGCGGCCGTGTACTCGGCCGGGACGACGAGGCCACTGTGCCGGCGAAGCGAGCGAGAGGTGCTGTTGCCCCACCTCGCTCCGCGTATCGATTGGCGCGCCGCTCGCGGAAGCAGCCCGTTGATCATCGGCGCACTCCTGTGGCACGCCAGGGTCCGCTCCCCGACGAGAGCGCCTGGCGCATGACTGATCACTTCGACAATCGGCCGCGCCTGTTGGCGCTACGCTCCCCTCCTTCGGTTCGGGAGGACAACGAATCCGACCACCCGGTCCTGTCGTTACAGGGAGGCGGCGCCACCCGCACGAGGACTCACGCGATCGTCGGACCCGCCGGCAGGCCGTACCTTGTCGTGCAGAAACGCATGCCAGCCTGTTTCGAACGCCGCGTTCGTGACGCCGAGGGCCGCCGGGAGATCCCCGTTGTGCTGGATCAGGCGGACCAAACCGTCGAGGCCCCACCTCTGAACGATGTAATCCCCGAGCAAATACCCCACCTGGTAGACGCGGCCGCTCACCCCATACGGGGAGTCGAGTTCGGCGAGGGACGGATACTGACCGTTTCGCATGTAGTCCAAGGTCGTGGGATCGACGAACTCCCGGGCCTCGTACAGCGCAACCGTCTCCCACAGCCATCGGGGCCGGTTCGCTATCGTCGCGTTGAGGCCGATCGAGACGACGTGGGTGAACTCGTGGACGGCGGCCCGCGCCACCAGGTTTGCGTTGGTGCCCGGCCGCGCGAGCACCGACACCGTGTGCGCATCCGGCACCCATCCGCCCGCCCCCTGGAAGACCTGGCCCGCCTTGGCCTGCATGTCGGCGTAGAACGAAGTCGGGTCCTCCCAGAGCCAGACGGACGTGACGGGCAGGCCGGTCACCTGGAGGTCCGAGGTGATTCGCGGCCACGCGAGTTCGAGGGCGTCGCCGACGGCAGCCACGGTCGGCGCGCTCGCCCTGTCGGCCAGGATCCGGAAGTGGACGGTGATCGTCTTCTGGGACGGCTGTTCGGCCGCGGGCGCGTCGGGCGAGGTCGGGGTGGGCGTTCCGCAAGCCACCGGCAGCAAGAGCAGCAGCCCCAGCCCCAGCGACACGAGAGCGGAGCATTTCATGCCTGAGTAGACGCCGCCGCGGGCGGGCCGGTTGCGCCCGGCCAAATTCGAAGGCGATTCGAGGGGGGAACCCGGCCGCGGATCTCTACATCCGTCTTCGATTCTCGCCTCGAACTCTGGCAGCGGACGCGTGGAGCCGCCGGTCGTGAAACCAAGCCCGGCGAGGCCCCGTATCCCTTGTCGTATGAACGACTCGGTCCGGCAAGACGTCAAGTTCGCGCTGCGGGGGTTCGCCCGCAACCCGTGGTTCACCGCGGCCGTCGTCCTGACGCTTGGGCTCGGCATCGGCGCCAACTCGGCGATCTTCAGCGTGGTCAACGGCGTCATCCTCCGGCCGTTGCCCGTCCGCGACGCCGACCGGCTCACCGTCCTCGCGGCGTACCGGGGCAGCGGCGGCATCCCGGGCCGGCTGTCGCGCCTCGACATGGAGGACTACCGGAGCCAGGCCGATGTGTTCGAGGACGTCGCCGGCTACGCGATGGACTTCGGATCCCTGGCGGCCGACAACAGCGCCGAACGCGTCTTCCTCGCCTACGTGTCGGGCAACTTCTTCGGCATGCTCGGCCTGCAGCCCGCGGCCGGCCGGTTGATCCAGGCCGGCGAGGGGACGGTGGCGGGGGCCGATCCCGTTCTCGTATTGAGCCACAGCTACTGGACGAAGCGGTTCAGCGCCGATCCGAGCGTCGTCGGCAAGGCCGTGCGGCTGAACGGCCGCCCGTTCACGATCGTCGGGGTCGCGCCCGAGGGCTTTCACGGCGCGTACGCGTTCGTGGGCATGGACCTGTTCCTGCCGCTCGCGATGATGGAAGGAACGCCGGGTTGGGGGAATGCCTGGTCCAACCGTGGGGCGAACGCGATCCTCACGCTCGCCCGGCTGAAGCGGGGAGTGTCGCTCGCCCGGGCCCAGGCCTCTGTTGAGGTGGTCGGGCGCCGCCTTGCCGCTCAGTACCCGGGCACGAACAAGGGCGTGAGACCGGTCGTGTTCCGGGAGACGCACGCGCGTCCCGATCCGGCGTCGGGACCTGTGCTTCCCCTGGTCGCATCCGTCTTCCTCGCGCTCGTCGTCCTCGTGCTGCTGGTGGCGTGCGTGAACGTGGCCGGGCTGCTGCTCGCGCGCGGAACCGTCCGGGCAAGGGAGATGACGGTGCGTACTGCGCTCGGCGCCGGGCGGGTCCGCCTCGTGCAGCAACTCGTCACCGAGAGCCTGCTCCTGTCCATCCTCGGCGGTGCGGCGGGCCTGCTGCTCGGCGCGTGGCTCAGCCGGGTTCTCTCCGCCATCAGGCTCCCCAACGACCTGCCGATCCGTCTCGACTTCGGGTTCGACTGGCGGGTGTTCGCCTACGTCGCCGCAATCGTGCTGCTGACCGGTGTCGTCGCGGGCCTCCTTCCAGCGGTTCGGGCCTCGGCGACGAAGCCGGCCGACGTCCTTCGCGAAGCGGGGCGTTCGCCCGGCGGGTCCGGCCGGAATCGCCTGCGGGACCTGTTCATCGTCTCGCAGGTCGCGGGCTCCCTGGTGATACTCGTGGTGGCAGGGCTGTTCGTCCGGAGCCTTGGCAGCGCCCACCGGCTGGACCTCGGCTTCGAGCCGCGCGGCGTCATGAACTTCTTCATGGATCCGGCGGGTGTCGGCTACGACGAGACGAGAACCGCCGCGTTCTATCGGGATCTCGTCGCCCGCGTGCGCGCGCTCCCCGGCGTGCAGTCGGTCAGCATCGCGCACTCGGTGCCATTCGGCTACTACAACATCTCCGACGAGATCGAGGCGGAGGGACAGACGTTCGCCCCCGACGAGGCCGGGCTCGTCACGCACTTCAACGTCGTTGACGACGCGTACCGGCAGACGATGGGAATCCCGCTGCGACGCGGCCGTTGGTTGACGCGCGCGGACGAAGACGGCCGGCGGACCGTCGCCGTGATCAACGAGACGCTGGCCCGGAGGCTCTGGCCCGGGCAGGACGCAATTGGCCGTCGCTTCCGAATTCGCGGTGAACGCGGTCCGTACCTGGAGGTGGTCGGGGTCGCGGGTGACGGCAGGTACAACTCGATCTTCGAGCAACCGACGCCGTTCTTCTATGCGCCGCACAGCCTGACCGCCAGGTCGCTGCGCGTCCTGCACGTTCGCACCGCAGGTGCGCCCGAGCGCATCGCACCGCTCGTGCGGAAGGAAGCGGCGGCGATCGGGCCGACGTCGCCCTCTTCGACGTGGCCAGCATGCAGGCGGCGGTCGGCGGGGGTAACGGGTTCTTCCTCGTGCGGCTGGCGGCGCAGTTTGCCGGGGCCCTCGCCGTGCTCGCGCTCAGCCTCGCCGTGGTCGGCCTCTACGGTGTGGTGGCCTGTTCCACCGGCCAGCGAACGCACGAGATAGGGATCCGGATGGCGCTTGGCGCCGGGCGGCGGAGCATCCTGTCGATGGTTGCCGGCCGCGCGCTGTGGCTCGTCGTCGCGGGTCAAATCGCGGGAACGCTGGCCGCGTTCGCGCTGACGCTGCTGGTGAGGTCGCTGCTCTTCGACGTCTCGCCCCACGATCCCCTGACCTACGGGATCGTCGCCGGCGTGCTGTCGCTGGTCACCGTGGTCGCCTGTTATCTGCCGGCCCGCCGCGCGACACGGCTCGACCCGATGCTGGCGTTGCGGGGAGAGTGATGCGAGAGAAGCTGGTCGAACTCGATGCCACGGTCAGAAAGACCCGTGAACGTCGAGGGAAACGCTCGTGGCGCGCGTCGTCGGGCCGGGCCGAACCCGGCAGGATGTCAGTCTCGGGCAACGAGGGGCATTGATGAACACGCGACACGGACTGATGACCGGCCTGGCAATCGTGGGACTGGCCTGTGCGCTGGCGCACGCCCAGGGTTCGGGCGCCGCTCCTCCCCGCGAGGTGCGCACCGGCACCGGGATCCGACTGGTCCGGATCCCGGCCGGCAGCTTCGAGATGGGCTCGAACATCCGGAAGCCGGAGCAGCCGGTCCACAAGGTGACCGTTGGTGAGTTCTGGCTCGGCGCGACGGAGGTGACGCAGGCCCAGTGGCAGGCCGTCATGGGCAACAACCCCTCGCACTTCAAGCAGGCTGGGCCCGATGCACCGGTGGAGATGGTCACGTGGAACGACGCGCAGGCGTTCGTTCGGAAGTTGAGCGAGTTGGACCGCGACTGGACCTTCCGACTGCCATCCGAGGCCGAATGGGAGTACGCGTGCCGGGCGGGCGGGAAGGCCGAGCTTCACGGTGCCGCCCAGGAAATCGCGTGGATCCGGGAGAACTCCGGCGGCACGACGCACCCCGTTGGGCTGAAACGGCCGAACGCCTTTGGCCTCTACGACATGCTCGGCAACGTGCCGGAGTGGATCCAGGACAGCTGGTTCGAGGATCACACGGGAGCGCCGGCCGACGGGCGCGCGAGAACCGGGGGGACGTCCCCCTACCACTCTCTGAAAGGCGGCGGCTGGGATCTGCCGGAGTTCTTCCTCCATGCCGCGCTGCGGGATCCGCTCGACCCGGTTCACCGCCTCGGGCTGCGGGTGGCAGCCGACCCTCGGCCAGTGGTGGCGTTGGGAGAAACCGGGGTGCGTGGTGAGCAGGGGAACATCCACGAGGCGGCGCGGGCGGGAGATCTCGGCACTGTCCAGGCCCTCGTCGCCAAGAGCCCGGACCTTGCAGGCGCCAGCGACGACGGCGGTCGGACACCGCTGCACCTGGCGAGCGCCGGCGGGCACCTCCAGGTGGTCACGTACCTGCTCTCACGAAGCGTCGACGTCGATGCTGTCGACAACACCCGCGCCACGGCGTTGCACCGGGCAGCCGCGGCCGGCCATGATGAGGTTGCACGACTCCTCGTCGAAAGAAAGGCGAACATCGACTTCCAGGACGCCGAAGGCCAGACGCCGCTGTCGGAGGCGTGCATCGGAGGCCACCTGGCGGTGGCCACCCGGCTGCTCGCGGCTGGCGCGTCCGTGCACACGCCAGACAGCTACGCGCGCACGCCGCTCCTGCTCGCGGCGCGCCAGTCCGGCGACGTCGATATCGCCCGGCTGCTCATCGACCGAAAGGCCGACATCAACGCGCGGGACAAGTTCGGCGACACGCCGCTGAACCTGGCCGCCTGGCGTGGCTTCGGCCCGGTCGTCGACCTGCTGCTCGAGCGGGGCGCGGCGATACCCCAAGACGCAAGGGCTCGCAGCCTGCTCCTCAGCCAGGCTGCGCAGGGCGGCCTCGAGAACCTGTTCGCCAGGCTGGTCGACGCGGGCGCCACCGTCCCACCCCCGCGCCCGGGCCGCCGGTCGCTGCTGCATGACGCCGCGGCGGGCGGCTCGGCGCGAATCATCGAGAGACTGTTGACTTCGGCGCCAGACATCAACCAGGCCGACGAGAACGGCTGGACGCCGCTGCACGATGCCGCCTTCATGGAACGTCTGGACGCGGTCCGGTTCCTCCTCGACAAGGGGGCCGACCAGAACCTCCGAAACCGCCTGGGCCAGAGCCCCTGGAACGTCGCCGTCGAGCACAAGCGCGCGTCGGTCGCGGACCTGCTCGCCGCACGAGGCGCCGACCGCTCCACGTCACGATTCCCGGTGCTCGAAGGCGACTACCTGGGTCAGAGAGCTCCCGGCCGGGAACCGGAAGTCTTCGCGCCCGGCATCGTCGGCGGGCACTTCCAGCTGCACAGCGCCGTCGTCTTCTCACCCGATGGCTCCGAGGCGTACTGGAACGAGATGGTGCCTCGCACGACGCCGGGCTCCGGCGCCGACAGGACGCTGGTGAGCCGGCGCGTGAATGGGCGTTGGACGTACCCCGAGATCGCGATGGTGGGCAGCAAGGCCATGGGCGACGTGCCGGTCATCTCCGGTGACGGCAAGCGGCTGTACGACATGTCGAGGCGGGCGCTGCCCGGCCAGTCCGCCGATGCGCCGAAGGAGAACATCTGGGTGGCGGACCGCACGGGTACCGGCTGGGGCGAGCCTCGTCCACTGGCCCAGACGGTCAACGCGCTTCCGCAACACTGGCAGTTCGCCGTGGACAAAGAGGGAGGCGTCCACTTCAGTTCGAACTGGAAAGGCGCGCGGGGGCTCTTCCACTCGCCGTTGGCCAACGGCCGGCACGCCGAGGCCACGCCGCTCGGCCCCGCGATCAACGTGAACGGCAGCGAGGGCATGCCGTTCATCGCGCCCGACGGCAGCTACCTGCTCTTCAGCCGCGACATGGACATCTGGATCAGCTTCCGCGGACCAGATGGGAGCTGGAAGGCGCCGACCAGGCTGCCATCACCGGTCAACACCCCGGACCGGGAGATCTGCCCGACGGTGTCACCCGACGGGCGCTTCCTCTTTTTCCTGCGCGGCAACCTGTTCTGGGTGGATGCCGACATCATCGAGGAGATCAGGTCGGGCAACGTGCGGGAGTCCGCCGCGCAGGCTCTCGAATCGCTGATCGCCGGGCGCGGTCCGGAGGCGGCTGCCGCGGAGTACCGGAAGACGGTCGCAGGCAACACACACTACTTGGTCGTCGAACGCGAGTTCATCGCGCTCGGCTACCGTTACCTGCGGACGCAGCGGGTGCGAGAGGCGATCTCGGTGTTCGGGATCGCGACCGAGGCACTGCCCAACGCATGGAACGCCTGGGACAGCCTGGGCGAGGCGTACGTGCTGGCGACCTGGAACCCCGAGTACGCCAAGGTTGCGGGCGACTTCCGGGAGAAGGCGGAAGCCTGTTATGCGAAGTCGGTTGCCCTCAACCCTCAGAACGACAATGGCAGGATGGCGCTCGGGCGGTTGCGCGGGACCAAGCTCGACATGGCGAACGAGACGACAGCCGCTCCTCGCTTCGCCCCGGGCGCGCAGACGAACCTGACCGGCCCCTACCTCGGTCAGCGTGTCCCCGGCTTGACCCCGCAGATCTTCGCACCGGGCATCGTCTCGGCCGCCGGTCACTTCGATTTTGGCATCACATTCACCCCCGACGGCAAGGAGGTCTACTTCACCCAGCGCAGGGGCGAAGAACGGAACGTCTCGATGGTGTCGCGCCTCGCGGAGGACGGGTGGACCGCCCCCGAGGAGGCGGCGTTCGCGAAGGGCCAACCGGCCGCCGAACCCCACGTCACGCCCGACGGAAAGAAGCTCTACTTCGGAGGCCAACGCACGCGGCCGGGCAAGGCGCAAGCCGAGTACGGACTCTGGGTAGTCGAGCGCACCGCGGACGGCGGCTGGAGCGAGCCGACGTACTTCGGTCTCGGCATGTATGTCTCGGTCGCACGGAACGGCAATCTCTACATGACCGACGTGGGGAACTCGACCGGGCCAGGCCCTGCGAACGCGGTCGTTCAGCGCTGGACCGGCACCCAGTACACGGCGCCGCAGAGGCTGGGCGGCGCGGTCAACTCGCCGGCGGTGGCCGACCACTCGTTCATTGCGCCCGACGAGAGCTACATCCTGTTCGACTCGACGAGGCCTGGCGGCCAGGGCGGCGAAGGCGACCTGTACGCCTGCTTCCGCAAACCTGATGGGTCGTGGAGCGAGGCGATGAACCTGGGAGATGCGATTAACACGCCGGGCACGACCTTCTGCCCGTCGGTGTCGCCGGATGGCAAGTACATCTTCTACACGGCGAACCGCGACATCTACTGGGTGAGCGCCGAGATACTCGAGCCCCTGAGGGTGAGGGCGCTGCGATGACCTGGCCGCTCCCCCACACGAGGTCCACGGACCCAGCGCGCGACCGCCCAACGACTCGAACCGCGGTGCAGGCGCTTCGACGCTCGCTCTACTGACCAGCCTTGGCAATGAGGAGCGACCGGGCCAGCGCGGCGGCCTGCTCGGCCGCCGGCGGGTCGACGTTGGCGAGCGCCACCACCGTGTAAGGCGAGTCGAGCACCAGGTAGAGGTGCGTGCTGACGCCTGGAAATCCCCCGCCGTGCCCGACGATGGTCCGGCCGGATTCGGCGGCGATCTCCAGGCCGTACCCATAGCCGCCGCCGCGCGGCGTCGCGCCGTGCTGCGTGGTCATCGTGCGAAACGTCGCCGCGGTCACCAGGCGTCCGCCACGCAGGGCGTCGGCGAAGCGCACGAGGTCCTCCGCCGTGGAGATCGCCCCGCCAGCCGGGCTGCCGATGTCCCGAGGCGCCTCGAGCCACGCGTCGGCCCGGCCCCGCTCGGTCATCTTCGTGTAGGGCACCGCGAGGCGAGGGTCGCTGCGCGGGACGTTGTTGGGATCGCTGTTCGTCATCCCGGCCGGCCCGAAGACGTGCGCGCGGAGGTAGTCGGGGTACGCTTCCCCCGAGACCTTCTCGACGATCGCCCCTGCCAGGGCAAGGCCCGCATTGCTGTAGGACCACCTCGTGCCCGGCTCGAAAGCGGGCTCGTCGCCGGCGTAGAGCCGAACGAACTCGTCGGCCCGCGCAACGCCGTTCTCCATCATCGAACGGCTGCGCCGGGACAGGAAGTCGCCCATCCCCGAGGTGTGCGAGAGCAGCATCCCCAGCGTCACCTTGTTCCGGACCGTGGCGTTGGGATAGTCCGGCAGGTACTTGCCAACCACGTCGCCGAACGACAGCCTGCGGGCGTCCACCAACTGACCGACGGCGGTCGCGGTGAACATCTTTCCCATCGACCCGATCGTGAAGCGTGTGGAGGGCGTGAACGGCGTCCTGGCCGCGCGGTCCGCGTAGCCCGCCGTGGCGACGACGATAGGCCTGGTGCCGCGGGCCGCCACGACGATCCCGGAGAAGGCGCCGCTGGCGCCGTGCTCGCGGACGTGCGCGGCCACGTCGCGGGCGACGGCGGAGTCGCTGAGATCGCGCGGCGGCTTCCCGCCACCCGCCTGCGCCAGCAGCGCGGCGGCGGAAAGTGCGGCGACGAGGCCGGTGAGGAAGAAGCGGCGGGGCGTGTGTCGTGGCGTCATGGTGGCGACTGGAGAGTATTCAGCCCATGGGCGTCGCCCGGCGGGCCGAAGAGGTCGACCAGCACGGCCCGCAGGTGGTTGCGCCACGTGACGGCGCTGTGCCCCTCGGGCACCTCGACGTACTCGACGCCGTGGCCCGCGGCGGCGAGCGCGGCCCGCAGCGCCCTTCGCGGTGGGCAGGTTGGCGTGGTCGTAGCTGGCCGGCCAGGATCGCCACGTGAAGCGGGGCGGCGCGGCGTTTCGCGATCGCCTCGAGGTCGGCCCGTGCGATCCTGCGGCCAGGGATCAGCAGCCCGACGCGTCCGAACACCCCCGGGCGGTCGAGGGCCATCTCGAGCGCGTCCTTCGCGCCGTAGGAGATGGCGATCACCGCGCGATGCTCCGCGCGCCGCGACGCCCCTACCTTTGCCGACAGCCATTCCGGGAGCGACCGCCGCCACGAAACGCCGAAGGACTTCCCCCGAGCAGCGATTGTCACCGTCAGACCGCACGCCGACGAACGCCGCGATCACCGGCCGCATTTCACCGCGGGCAATCAGCCAGTCGAGCACGCGCGAGATCGGCTCCGTGCGGAGGTCCAGGAAAACAGCCACCGGCAGCTCGCTCGCGCGGGAGTAGCCAGCCGGCGTGTAGACGATGGTCCTGCAGGGGCCCTGGATGGCCGCTTCGCTCAGCGACCCGGCCGACGAGGGGCGGGGATCCTCGAATTCCTGAGGCGGCACGTAGCCGGGGGTCACGAACTCGGACGCCTCCGCCCCGCCCGACTGGGGACCCGCGCTGCGGCGCGGGTTGTGCGGGTCGAACCGGTAGTCCGCCTGGCCGTATGCGATTCGGTACTCGATGCGGGCGCGGGCAGCGACCCTCGCTTGCAGGAAGTACCACGCCGTCTCCCCCACCCGCGCCATCGTACCGGCGGTGAAGTCGAAAGTGCCGTCGATGTGCTCGCCCCAGCCCGTCACGTCGGACACGATGCGAGGGGGCCGGCCGGCCTCGCCTTCGGCCAGAAACGTCACCATCACCTCGCCGGTTGGACCCGGCTCGCCGATGACAGGGGTCGTCCGGCGGCCCGCCTCGACCTCGGCGGCCGCCTGCTTCACGCGGCGGTCCCTCGCGTCCGGTCCGTCGGGGCCACCCTGGGTCCCGGCCTGGAAGCCCAACGCGGCGGCCGCGGCCGCGGTGCCGACGATGACGAGGAGCAGGCGGGCGGGCGCTCTGCGCATCACACCGATTAGACACCGTGTCTTCACCCGCCGGCTGACAAGCCCATGGGCCGGGAGCGCCTGCCAGATAGGCGGGCCGAAGACCCGCGGGTGACAGTCTGCCCAGTCGTCGAAAAGAGTCGCTGATCCGGCGATATCGGCGGCAGCACTTGGCGGATCCGCGCGAGAGTCGCGAGGTTCGCTCTGGCGTCCGTCTTGCATTGCATAACCTTACCTGCTCGCGAGTTTTCTCGGTTCTTCTCCGAATCCTTGAACCGGCGTTCGCTTTCTCCTCGTCCCCGGTTGGCACGTGGGTCGTCCCCCCGGCGCGTCATGTCTCAATCTCGAGGAGGGCTTATGAAGCGGTCGGCCGTGGTCGGACTCGGCATTGTCCTCATCGTCCTCGCGTCGGCCGTCCCGGGCCGTGCCCAGGGCGCCTGCACGATGCAGAATCTCGCGGGCGTGTACGTCTTCGAGTCAACGGGCAGCAGCGCGCTGGCGGTCGGCCCGGCTCCGCTGGCAAACCACGTGATGGCGGCCTACGCCCCGATCGCCGTATTCGGCCGAATGAAGATCGGTGCGGACGGAGCCGCCGACGGGATCTACTGGGGGGTCTTCGGGACTGCCAACGCGGGCCTCGACGCCGTCCACTGGCAGGGGCAGGTCAGCGACTTCGCCGACTGTGCCGGGGTCATCACCTACGTCGTCCCGGTGGCCGGGCTCACCGGGATGATGGCCACGGTCGTCGAGCACTTCGCCATGGTCGATGGCGGGAAGGAACTGCGGACGGTCATGAAGTCGTTCGAGCTCCAGACCAGCCCGCCGACGCAGCTGCCGGCAACCTGGAACACGACGGCGCGCCGAGTGAGCAACGGCCAGTGCGGCCAGCCGGCCCTGCGCGGCGCATGGGTGATGACCTGCCAGTCGATGCACTCCCTCACCTCGGGGCCCTATACCGCGGCGGCCGAGGCCGCAATGGTCACGATGGACGTCCAGGCGGACGGAGCCTTCACTGGCGTGTTCGACACGAAAATCGGGCCGACGCCGATGCGCATGGACATCTTCGGGACGCTCAAGATCGAAGAGGGATGCACGGCCACCGGCGCGATGCAAATCGTGGGCATGCCGGGCGTGACCATCACGGCGAAGGCCCTGCTCTTCGGGGAGGGCAAGGAGTTCCTGGCGATCCCCGTGCAGACGACCACCCCGGCTGGCGCGAACCTCAACGCCTACGACAATTGTCGCGGGATTCGCACCGGGCGGTAGGCACGACCCACGCTCATCGCTGCGTTCGCATCCGCGGCGCCGCCGGCCTCTCCGCGCCGTCGGTGCCGAAGACCCGTAGGACGTTCGTAGTCACAACCGAAGATCGCCGGCAGAACTCCTGGACCACCGCGGCGTCGAATCAGAGGACGCCCGTCTGCCTTCAGGAGGATGTGCCGCTGGCCTCTCGGAATTGTCGCGTCGGCGCCTGGCTGGCGGTGGCCGTGGCAACGGCCGTCCCGCTCCATGCCGCCGAGCCGCTCCGGCCCGTGCGTGTCGAGCGCCCACCGGCGGTGGACGGATTCCTCGACGACGAGGTGTGGCAGCGGGCACCGCGCGTCACCCACTTCAGGACGGTGACGCCTGACTTCGGCAAGCCGATGGCCGACGAGACGGTCGCCTACTACGCGTACGACGAAGCGAACCTCTACTTCGCGTTCCGGGCGCTCGAGAGCGAGCCAGCGAAGATCAAGGCCTCGGTGGCGAGCCGCGACACGATTCACGGTGAAGATTTCGTCTGCGTCAACCTCGACTCGTTCAACGACCAGCAGGCCCTCTACGCCTTCTACGTGAACCCGCTCGGCATCCAGGAGGACAGCCGCTACACGAACGGGAACGAGGACCGCGGTTTCGACGCGGTCTGGGAAAGCGCCGCGCGAATCGACGGGCAAGGCTACACGGTGGAGATGCGCATCCCGCTGAAGAGCATCCGGTACCAGGCCGGCCCCCTCGTCACGATGGGCGTCATCTTCGAACGGTTCGTCAGTCGGCGCAACGAGCACGGCATGTGGCCCGAGCTCGATCCGAGGGCGGGCACGAACGTGCTGACTCAGATGTACCCGGTGCGGTTCACCGGCCTCGAGCCTCAGCGGGTCCTCGAGGTGCTGCCGGCGGCCACCTACGGCCGCCAACAGGTGCGTGACGGCGGCCGGATGGTGACCACGTCCTCCGACGCACAGATGGGCGTCACCGCGAAATACGGCATCACCGCCCAGCTGACCGCCGACGGCACCTATAACCCGGACTTCAGCCAGGTGGAGGCCGATGCCGGGCAGATCGACGTCAACCTCAGGGCGCCGCTCTTCTTCCCCGAGAAGCGGCCGTTCTTCCTCGAGGGGCGCGAGATCTTGCAGCGGCCTCTGGGAGTCGTACAGCACGCTCGGCGTCTACCTGGCCCTGGCGGGCGCGGGCGAAGTGCAGGCCGAGTGCTTCCCGTCGACGGAGGTGTTCGAAGGGCACCGGTTTCCGACCACCGGGTGCCGCGCCGGGGCGGCGAAGCAGTTCAGCAAGCGGCTGCGCGTGGCGGGAGAGGTGGCGAAGGGTTCCGCGATCTACTACGCGGCTGAGCCGTTTGGCGGGCGCGCCACCCGCGCCACGGCGAGCATCGTCCTGCAGCCCTCCGAACAGTGGTCGGAGACGCTGACGGTGGCCTACGCGACGTTCGACCGGCAGGCCGACGGCCGGCGTCTCTACGACTATGGCATCTACCGGAGCCGGACGACGTTCCAGGCGAACCGGTACCTGCTGTTCCGCGGGATCCTCGAGTACAACTCGTTCAAGCACCAACTCATCACCGATTCCCTGGCCTCGTTCACCTATATCCCCGGCACCGCCGTCCACGTCGGCTATGGGTCGCTCTACGAACGGACGCCCGAGGACCCGCTCCGGCGGACTGCCGAGACGTCGCTCGTCGAGTCGCGCCGGGGGTTCTTCTGCAAGGCCTCGTACCTGTGGCGGTTCTGACCGCCTGTCGCGGCGAGTGATGCATGCGCGCGATCCCCGCGTGGCTGGTGCTGGCGTCGCGCTACTGGGTGGACGCCTCGGTCGTCGACGCGCTCCGGCCGGAGGGCCAGGCGGGGACCTCGACGGGGGCGATCAGGCGGTAGCCCCGCTTGATGATCGTCTCGATTACACGCGGCCGATCCGCATCGTCGCCGATAGCGGCGCGCAGTTCGGCGATGCACCGCGAAAGCGCCGACTCCGCCACCCATCGGCCTTCCCACACCTCGGCCAGCAGCTCCTCCTTGCGGAGCACGCGGCCGGGGTGGTTAGCGAAGCAGACGAGCAGGTCCATCAACTGCGCGCGCAGCCGCACGCTGACGCCGTCGCGCGACAGCAAGTTGAGCATGGGTTGCACGAGCCAGCCGTCGATGACGAGGTCGGGCACCTGTCGCGGCTTCTGCCCGGTCGCCCGGCGCGCCGCCAGCGCCAACTGCCATGCGGGAGCAGGTGCGAATGCCTTGTCCTGATACGAGTACATGATGGTCTCCTATTCCTCTCCGAGCACGGATGCCGGGTTGAGTCGGACGATGCGGCGAACGCCGAGGAAGCCGGCCGCCAGCGCGGTGGCGCCGAGCGTCAATATCACCGTGGCCAGCACCGCCGGGTCGCGCGGGTGGACCCGGTAGAGGAACGGCCCGACGGGCGCCGTGGCGAGCAGCCCGAGCGCCAGGCCGAGCGCCAGGCCGACGGCCGACTGGGTCGTGGCCGACCGCATCACCAGCCGCATCAGCCTTCCGCGGGGCGCGCCGAGGGCCGCGCGGATGGCCAGCTCGCGCGTGCGTCGCGTCACCGAGAACGACATCACGCCGTACAGGCCGGCTGCCGCCAGCAGCAGGCCCGCGCCGCCGAGGCCCGAGAAGAACACGCCGAACACCTCGTAGAACATCGCCTGCTGGTCGACGAACGCGCGCATCGACTGCATACCCCAGACGGCAAGCCCCTTGTCGAGTGAGGCGACGATGGTGCGCACGGTCGCCTCTGGAACGGCGGCGCCCGCTGGACCCCTCACCGTGATGGCGAACGTCTCGACGCCTGCGGCCTGCGGCACGGGTACGTAGTACCCGGCGCCGCCATCCCGGTCACTCCTGAATCCCTGCATCAGCATGTCCGGCACGACGCCGACGATCGTCAGCCACGGGTGGCTCGCCTCGGGCGGCGCCTGCCTGAAACGCCGCCCGATCGCGTCGCCGCCCTGAAGGAAGCGGCGCCGGAAGCTTTCGTTGACCACGGCCACCACCTCGCGGCCCGCGTGGTCCAGCGTGGTGAAGTCGCGCCCCTGGAGCACCGGCACCTGGAACGTCCGGAAGAAGCCGGGCGTGACGCGCGCCTTGCGGGCAAACGGCAGATCGTCTCCAGTGCCCGCCTGCATGCCCCACAGCTGGATCGGGACCTCGTCGCTGACGTCGGCGGGGAGGCCGTCCGCGATGGCAGCCGACTCGATCCCCGGGGCCGCCCCGAGCCGCGCCACCAGCTCGTCGATCCTCCTGACCCGATCGGCAGCATCGGGAAACCGGTCGCCTGGCAGGTCGATCCAGGCCGTCAGGACGCCGTCCACGGCGAACGGCAGCGGCGTGGACCTCACCTGGGCGACGCTCTTCACCATCAGGCCGGCGGCGATGAGCAGCGCGCACGACACGGTGATCTCCGCCACGACCAGGGCGCCGCTGATCCGCCCGACTCTGAAGCTGGTGGCGCCCCGGTTCCCGTCCGAGAGGACCTCGCTGGCGCCAAGCCCGGTCGTGCGCCACGCAGGCACCAGGCCGGCGGTGAGGCCGGCCAGCACCGTGATGCCCCCGACGAACAGCAGCACGCGCCCGTCGGGATCGAACGAGACGAAGAACGGCGGGGGGTTGGACTGGGTTGCCGCCACGAACCAGCGCATGGCGGCTGCATTCAGCACGGCTCCCAGCAGCGCCCCACCCGCCGCGAGCATCGACGATTCGGTCAGCAGCTGCGCCAGCACGCGCCGACGGGCGGCGCCGAGGGCCTGCCGGATCACCACCTCGCGCCGGCGAAGCGACGCCCGTGCCAGCAGCAGGTTCGAGACGTTCACGCACGCCACGAGCAGCACACCGAAGCCGACGCCGAGCATGGCCTTCATGAGCACGCGGATCCGCGGACCGAACACTCGCTCCATGAAGGGCATGACCTGGACGCTCAATCGCGTGTTGGTGTCCGGGAAGTCGCGGGCCAGCCCCGCGGCGAGCGAGGCCATCTGCGCCTGGGCGCTGGCGATCGACACGCCTTGCCGGAGCCTGGCGACGACCTCGTACTGCGGCCCCCGGCCCCGCGCTGTCGCGAGCGGGTCGACCACCAGCGGAATCCATACCTGCTCGAGGTTCGGGAACCCGAAACGCTCGGGCATCACGCCCACGATGGTCCGCGCGACACCGTTGGCGACGATCGTTCGGCCGACCACGTCCGGTGCGCGCGAGAACGCGTCGCGCCAGAGCTGATACCCGATCAGGATCACCGGCTCGGCGCCAGGCCGGTCCTCGCCGTCGCGGAACAGCCGGCCGGCCACCGGCTTCACTCGCAGCGCGCGCAACACCCCCACGGTCAGCGCGGCACCCGGGAACCGCTCGGGTTGCCGCCGGCCCCACGACAGGTTGACCGATACCCACCGAAACGCCCCGATCGATTCAAAGACCTCTTGGCGTTCCTCGAAGACAGCGTAGTCGTGCACGGACACGCCGGCGAGGCGCTCTCTAGTGGCGGTATCGGTGCCGGCCACGAGCACGATCCGGTCCCCCTCGTCGAACGGCAGCCCCTTGAGGAGGACGCCGTTGACGATGCTGAACACGGCGGTCGCCAGACCGATGCCCAGGCCGAACGTCAGGATGGACGCGATCGAGAGCGTCGGATGCCGCAGCAGCATCCGGGCGCCGTAGCGGATGTCAAGCCAGAGATGCTGGAGCATGGCCGCCTCTATTGCTTCACTGCGATCGCGCGCACCACGTTCATGTCGGGGCCGCCCCAGTCGGCGAGGTCGGTCAGTTCCTCGTAGCGATCCAGGCGGAAGCCCTTCAGCGCTTCCCGCAACTTGCCGGGCGCAAGCGCGTGCATGGCCGGCGGCCGCGGCGCGGCCGGATCCTCGAGGAAGTGCTCGAAGACGATCCGCCCGTTCGGTCGCAGCGACCTCCGCAGCCGCGCCACGAAGGCCTCGTCGTCCACCGGGGCCCACGCGAAGATCAGCACGACGAGGTCCCACTTCTCCGTGCCGAAATCGAAGTCGGCGTAGGTGGCCTTGACCGCGTCGAGGCCCACCCCCGCCTTCGCGGCGTTCGCCGCCGCGGCCTTGATCGCCTCGCCCGACAGGTCGAACCCGGTCACCTTCCAGCCCTGCGTGGCGAGGTAGACCGCGTTCCTCCCCTGGCCCATGCCGCCGTCGAGCGCGGTCCCCGCCGGGACACCCTTCACCGACTGAACCACGAGGGCGCTGGGCCACGCGGCGAAGCCGTCGGTGGGCGGGTCGCCCGTGAGCGGCCTGGTCGTGTGGAACGTCCGGTCGTAGAACGCCTCCACCCAGTCCGACCGGCCGCTCATGATCAGCCGCATCAACACGCCTGACTGCCGACTGACTTCCGAGGCCGGCGTTCCCGCCGCCTGGAGCGAGGCACCGTAGAGTCGCACCGGGTTGCCAGGGGCCGGCGGAGACGTCCTGCACCAGGTCATGAAAGTCTTCCAGACCGCCTCATCGTCCAGCGGCTGCTGGGCGCCGAGACCCGCGGCGCACGCCAGGACGACGGCCGCCGCAGCCAGGACCCACATCCTGATCCACCTGGTCCTCTTGCCCCTCTTGGTCCACATGTCCCCCTCCTTGCGCTGGGAGTGAAGGTGCCCGGGAGGCTCCCGCCTCCGTCATCACATTGGACGCGGCCGGCGGCGGTCCGGCAATGCCCGCGAAGGGGGAATCGCGCCACTACCACTTTGAGGGTATGAGTGTCTGTGGTACAACCTCCGCGTGCGCGCCATCCTGATCGGCTATTTCTTCCTGATCACGGCGCTCGCCGCGCTGCCGGTGCTGGCGGCGAATCGCCTGCGCACCCGGTATCACCGGCCGTGGCTGTCTCCTTACACGGCTTACCTGGCCGCGTGGGGCGCGGTGGTGCTGCTCTCGGTCGGCCAGTTCATGCTGATCGGCTCGTTCATCCCCGCGTCGGCGTGGGGTCCGGTTTCCGCGGCGACCCGGCCGCTCTTCTTCATCGCCTACGGCGTGGCGGTCTACTTCCTCGGGTGGTACCTCGCCGAGCTCACCGGTGGCAGGCTGACGCGCGCCTTCACGATCCCGTTCGTTGTGGCATGGGGCACGGCGGCCGTGGCCATCTCGGCCGGCGGGGCGCTGTACCAGGACGCGCCCCCGCCGGCGCTCGCGCTCGCGGCCAGACTCGTGGTGGTCGTGCTGAAGTTCGGCCTGACCTACGGCTGGATCGTGTACGCCCTGCTTGCGATCCGCCGCTTGGACGACGACCTCGACCGGTCCGGCCTCCGGCGATTCGTCCTGCTGCAGGGGGCAGGTTTGCTGGCGTTCGACATCGCGGTGCGAAGCACCACCGTGGACGCGGTGATCTCGCTGGTCCAGGTGGGTGGGAACTACCCGGCGCTGTTCTGGATGCAGCGGTTCCTCGCGCGCCGGGCGCTCGCCCGGCCCGACGCCCCGCTTCCGTCCAATTTCAAAGAGGACCTGGTCTCGCTGGGCCTCTCACCCCGCGAGGCGGACGTCGTCGAACTCCTGCTGGCGGGCCTCAGCCACAAGGAAATTGCCGAGCGGCTGTTCATCGCGCCGGAGACCGTCAAGAAGCACACTTACAACGCCCACCGGAAGCTCGGCGTGCAGAACCGCGTCCAGCTGAGCTACTTCATCCAGAACCGGGTGGCCCGCCGGGGGCCGGTGAGCTGACGCGCAGGCGTGGACGCGCCCTCGGCCGTCACTCCCCGCGCAGCGCCCGCACCGGGTCGATGCGAGAGGCGCGCCAGGCCGGCCATGCGCTGGCAGCGAGCGCGACGAGGGCGAGCCCGGCGGTCACGCCCGCCCACGTCGCCGGGTCGGTCGGCGGCACGCCGTAGAGGAAGGGCGCCACCAGCGACCGCGCGGCGAACGCCGCAAGGAGGCCGATCGCGAGACCCGGTCCCACCATCAGCGCGCTCCTCGCGAGGACGGCCCGGACGATGCGGCCGCTCCCCGAGCCGAGCGCCAGGCGCACGCCCAGCTCGTGCATCCGCTGAGCGACCTGGTGCGTCAGGATGCCGTAGAGGCCGAGCGCCGCCAGCAGCAGTGCGATGATCGAGAAACTGGTCAGCGTGAAAGCGATCACACGCGCGGCACCGAGCGACTCGACGAGGAGGTCCTCCACGCGCACCAGGGGATCGACCGGGATGTCCGGGTTCAGCCTGGTCACCACTTTCCGCACGGCCTCCGTCAGGGCCGCCGGCGGCAGCGTGGAACGCAGCAGCACCTTCGCGCTCCTGAGCGGGCGCTGGCTGGCCGCCAGGTAGGCCGCCTGATAGGGCGTCTCGTCCACCCCCTCGATGCGGGCGTCGTCCACCACGCCCACGATCTCGCACACCATCGGCTCGTCGGCGCCGGGCAGCACCATGCGCTTGCCGAGTGGGTTCTCGCCGGGGAAGAACTCGCGCGTGAACGCCTGGTTCACCACCATCACCAGCGGCGTGCCGCGCCGGTCGGACGGTGCGATGTCGCGGCCGGACACCTGGCGGATGCCGAGCGTCTTGAAGAAACCGGGGAGCACCCACCGCGCGAGCGCCGTGCGCTCCTGCGACGAGTCGGTCGGCGGCCGATCGGCCGGGTACATCGGCGGGTCCCCGTAGGCCTCCAGGATTGGCGTGTGGCTCGTGAACGCGACGGCGGTGACGCCGGGAATCGCGGAAAGCCCGTCGCGGAGCGTTTCCTGGAACGCCAATCGCTGCTCGACCTTCTCGTACGGGATGTCGATGGCGGTCGTGGCCAGGTTCTCGGTGTCGAAACGGAGGTCCGTCGTCATCAGCGCGGCGAGGCTGCGCACGAGCAGGCCGGCGCCGACCAGCAGCAGCAGCGAGAGCGCCACCTGCGCCACCACGAGCGCGCTGCGGAGGCGCGACCCGCCGCGCGAGTCGGTCGCGCGCGCACCGGGCGCGAGGTCCTGCGTCAGCGTCCGCGACGGGGCGCGCAAGGCTGGCACCGCGCCGCAAACGACACCTGTCGCGACCGAGGCGAGCATGGCGAACAGCAGCACCTGGCCGTCGAGGCCGGCCGTCACGTCGGCGGGATCCAGGCCCGCCGCCGCCGGCAGGAAGCGGCACAGCCACACGGCGAGGATGAGCCCCGCACACCCTCCCGCCACGCTGAGCACCACGGTTTCGGTCAGCAGTTGCGCCGCAACGCGCCAGCGCGAGGCGCCCAGCGCCGCGCGCACGGCGAGTTCCGACCGCCGGGCGACGCCGCGAGCCAGCAGCATGCCTGCCACGTTCGTGCACGCGATGAGCAGCACGAGCGCGACCGCGCCCAGCAGCATCAGCATGCGTGGCGTCCGCGACTGCATCAGGCCAGCCTGCAGCAGGTCGAGGCGCAGGCCCTTCACCTTGTTCGTCTCCGGGTACTGCTGCTGCAGCCGCCGCGCGATGACGTCCACCTGCGCCTGCACGGCGGCGATCGTGACACCCGGCTTCAGCCGCCCGACGAGGACCCAATTGTGGAAACGTCGCGTCTCCGGGCCGTCTCCCTCGCCGCGGCGCATCGGCACCCACATCTCGGCGTCCGCGAGGAAGCGGAACTTCGATGGCAGCACGCCGATGATGGTGAGCGGGACGTTCGCGCGGGTCAGGCGTGAGGCGGCCAGCGTCCTGCCCACCGCCGCGCGCGCGCTGCCGAACCGCTGCTCCGCGAGCCGGGCGCCGATCACCGCCACGTAGGGCGAGTCGGCCCGGCCCTCGGCCGGGCTGAACAGCCGGCCGGCCACCGGTGCCACTCCCAGCGTCTGCAGCAGGTCGAACGACACCTGCATCGTTGCGACACGCTCGGGACGTTCCCCGCCGGTGACGGTGACGTTGAACGCCTGTGGGCCCGCGGCCGCAAGCGCCTCGAACCCGGTTGCCTGCTCGCGGTAGTCGTAGTAGTCGGGTGCCGAGTTCCACATCACGAGCCGGCCGGGCAGCGTCCTCCTTGCCAGGATGAGCCGGCCAGGGTCCTTGTAGGGAAGCGGCTTCAGCAGCGTGGCGTGCACGAGGGCGAACATGGCGGTGTTCGCCCCGATGCCGATTGCCAGCGTCGCGATGATGACGAGGGAGAAGAGGGGCTGCCGCAGCATCGTCCGCAGGGCGACGGCGACGTCGGAGCGGAGGTTGGACCACATGGTGATGTCCCGTCCTGGAGGAAACCCGCCACAGGGTTAGACGGGAGGGACGCGGGATGGGTTTGCGCGCGGTCTGTGGACGCAGCCGCTCAGTCGATGAATCGGTCTGGATCGCCTGCAGCCGGCAACTGGCAGGACGGGTTGGGAAACCGGTGTCTGGACCGCGCAGCCACGCGGTAGAGCGCGTCGAGCAACCGGCCGGGAATGGCGCGGCCGACGACCGCGAGAACGGCCCACGGCCCACCGAGGTATCGCAGCACTTCGAGCACCGCAGCAGACTCGACCAGTGTCCGTTCGGGCACCAGGCTCGAGGCAGGCCAAAACCAGACGACCGTGTCCATCGCCTGGAGGCCGGGATGGCGAGCGATCACGTCACGAGCGAACGCGCCCCCGAGAGGCGCAAAGCGCAGTTCGCCCCGGTGGTCCCGGCGAAGCACGAACTGCACGGCCCGCGAGCACAGACCACACGTTCCGTCGTAGAGCAGCACCGGCAGCGACATCTCCCCTGTTGTAGCACGGCGGCCGGCTTCGAAGTCATCCTGGTGCCGTCACCTTTTCCGCACCAGCCAATAGAGCACGGCGGGGCCGGTACCGACTTCGGCGACCTCGAACCCGCTGGCCGCAAAGGCGTCGCGCCACCGCGCGCGCTTCTGCGACTGTCCCCAGTAGCCGTGCCCGTGCATCGACAACGGCATGGCGACGCGCACCCACGCGTCCGGGTTGAGGCTGACGACGAGGAACTGCGCGCCGGGCTTGAGCACGCGGGCTGTCTCGCTCAGGGCGTGCTCGATATCGGGCCACGCGAGGTGGTCGATGGCGGCGACGCTGATGGCCGCGTCGAACTCGCCCGCGCCGAACGGCAACTCCCGCATGTCGGCGATGCGCACCTCGACCCGGTCCGCGACGCCCGCGATCGCGGCGTTCCGCTTCAGCCGTCCAGCCGTGTTGTCGTCGATGCCGAAGTAACCCCGGTACAAGTCCACGGCGGTGACGCGGGCCCGTGGGCGCGCCAGCAGCACCCCGACGGTCGCCCGGCCCGAGCCTGCCCCGAGGTCGAGCACCCGCCCCTCTCCCGAGACCAGGAAGGCGCTCGTGGGGAGCCGCACCGGCTCGTTGATCTGGACCGCGTGGTGCATCGCCACCCAGCCGGCGAGTCCCCACGCGGCAAGCAGCCCGAAGACGCCAACCAGCCACGGGCGCCATCCCCGCCACGCGGCGAGCGCCGTCAGTCCCAGGGCGACCGCGAACACGAGCAGGTGCCCGACAGTAAACGGCGGGGAGTACCCGAAGTCGTAGCGGAACCAGGATGGCATCATCGCCTCTTTTCTGCCCGCAGTCGTCGTTCGCGTCGTTGCGCTTGCGCCCAGTCGTCATGATAGCGCGTGGACGGACGGCAGCTGAGCGCGTGCCCGTTGCCGGCCGTCCCGCTGCCGATGCGCCCAGGCAGGATTCCGGCCGGCGGACGACACGGGTTATCCTATGCCCCGCGCGACGGCGGACTACCGTCGAGGCTGGAACTCGCCGCTCATCATGACCAACAAGTCCTCGGATCTCCTGTCGGGCGTCGCCGCCCTCCGGTTCTCGGCCGCGCTGGTGGCCACCTTCGCATTGCTGTCCGGCCCGGTCGCCATGCTCGTCGTCTCTCGGGTCGCGCCGCAGCCACCATGGAACGGCGTGGACGCCTTCGTCGACAGCTACCACCCAGTGCAGACGGTGCCGTACCGTCCTGGGATTCGGCCTGCTGGCCGGGTTCGTCCTGTTCGCCGCCGCGTGCCACGCGCTGGCCGGCCCGGCGCTTCGCGTGCGAGCTGCAGCGAGCCTCGTGTTCACCGGGGTCTACGCGGCGCTCGTCTTCACGAACTACACGATCCAGCTCGGCTTCGTCCCGCGTTCGCTGGCCGGCCGTCCCGAGTTCGTCGGAGCCCTGACGATGGCGAACCCGTCTTCGATGGCGTGGTTTCTGGAGATGTTCGGGTACGCGGCCGTCGGTGTCGCCACGTGGCTGGTGGCGCCCGCGTTCGGCGGCGGGCGGCGCGGAAGGGTCGTGCGCGCGCTCCTCGTGGTGAACGGTGTGGTCAGCATCGCCGGCGCGGCTTTCACCGCGCTGTTCGACCGGTGGGTGTTCTCGACGTCCGGGCTGGTGTCGTTCGCGGCGTGGAACGCGCTGATTCCTGTCTGTTTCGCGATTATCGCGCTGTCAAGCGACGGGACGTTCGCGGGGGAGCGGGACTGACGTCCCGATGCTGGGTTGAATCCAACGGACCCGGGGGGCCGCCGGCCCCGCCGTCGCGTCGAGCCGGGCGGCCCCGTGAACTACTGCGGCCTGCCTTCTCGTATCTCATCTTGATGAGCGACACATCCCGGGCAGGCCTCATGAGCGGCAGCCTCACGGGCGCCGCGCTCCTCGTCCTCGCCGCCACCGCGGCGAGTGCCCAGCCGTCGTCGTCCACCGTCCCATTCGATCTCGACCACAACCGCATGACCGTCGAGGTCGAGTTCCCACGCCCGGGCGGCGGCGTGGTGCTCGCGCGCGCCTGGGTGGACACTGGCGGCACCGCCCTCGTGATGGCCGAGACGCTGGCGCGCGAACTGGGCATCGACTTCCCGGCGTTCACCGCCGGGACCGAGGACTCGGTCGAAACGAAGGCGCCCCCGCCGGCCATCCGCCTGGGCGGGATTGCGCTCGACATCGAGGGGCTGCGCGTCTCGGTCCACCCCGGCCCCTTGGCCCGGCCCGGGGTCCAGGCCAGGTGCACGCTGCCGCCTCGCTGCCTCCGCCGGCTGCACGTGGTTCTCGATTACCCGGCCCGGCGGCTGACCCTGGCCCGGCCGGGCGTGTTGACGCCTCGCGGCACTCGGGTACCGTGCCGCGTCAATCCCGACACCGGCCTCTTCATGATCGACACGACGATCGACGGCGAGAAGGTCGCGCTCGGCGTGGACAACGGGTCGGCCGGCACCTGGGTGAGCGCCAAGCTGACCGCCGCCTGGTCGGCCCGCCATCCCGCCTGGCCGCAGGCGGTGGGCGCGGCCGGCTCCACCAACTTCTTCGGCTTCCCGTTCGAAACCAAGGGTGCCCTGCTCGCGCTGCCCACCCTCGCGATCGGCGACACGACGGTCGGAGAGGTAGCGGTGCTCGGCCTGGATCCCCGACTCTTCGACTGGTATTCGCAGAAGTCGGCCGGAGCCGTCGCCGGCTTCATCGGCGCCGACGTCATCCGCCGCTACCGCGTCGAGATCGACTTCCCGGGCCAAACGACCTGGTGGCAGCCGGCCCCGGCGCGGCCGGTCCGCGACCTGGACATCGTGGGCCTGACGATTCGAGCCGAAGTGGACGGGTCGTTCACCATCGCCGGCGTGGTTTCGAAGGACGGCCGTCCGGTGGTCGCGGGGGTGGAGCCGGGGGACAAGCTGCTGCGGGTCGATGGCCTTGCCGCGTCGGGCGCGCGCATGGGGACGGTGATCGACGCGCTCCGCGGAAAGCCCGGCGCGACGCGCACGCTGGTCGTCGAACGGGCGGGCAAGCAGGTCACCGTCCAGGCGACCGTCGTGCATCTGCCGTGAGCGCGACCGCCTGGCGGGATTGGCCCAGGTCTTCGTCCGCGTGATCTTCGCGACGACGCCGGACGCCGTGGGGGCCGGACAGCGCGCCTGGTCGCCGGGCCCGAGCCTTCTTGGTCGTCAAGCCTCGCGGCCGTTCATCTTCGCTGCCAGCGTCTCCACGATCTTCGCGAGCGCCGCGTCCTGCGCGCTCAGGTGGTCGAGCACCGCGCGCACCTCCTCCTCGGCCTTGCGGTTGATTTCGTAGTCGTTGTGGGCCTCGAGGCGGTCGCGCGCGGCCAGGCGGTTCTGGCTCATCATCAGCATCGGAGCCGTGTAGGCGGCCTGGAGGGAGAGGAACAGGTTCATCAGGATGAAGGGATAGGGGTCCCAGTGCCGGACCCAGGCCGCCAGGTTGAGCCACGCCCATCCGATCAGGAGGACGCTCTGCGTGCCGATGAACCACCACGAACCAACGACGCCCGCCACGCGGTCGGCGGCCCGCTGGCCCACCGTCAACCGCTCGACCTCGATCTCGTTGACGTTGCGGACCGGGGGGTGTGCGTGCTCGAACGGCTTCGGGAATTCCAGCGAATGCATCTCGCCAGCCCCTTTCACGGTAGGTGTTTGGGCCCAGCCGGGTTCATTGTCGTCCCCTGGTGGTGTCAGGTTCCGGTTCCTTCGCGGCCTCGGCGACGGCCTTCATCGCCTGCCGCGCCGCCTCGGCGACCAGGTTCCGGTACGACGCCACCTTGGCGCACGCCTCCAGGAACGGGAGGGTTGAACGGTCGCCGGCCTTCCCGATCGACCGCACCGACTCCGCTCTCACCGCGTCGCTCCCGTCGGCCGCGAAGCGTTCCTTGAAGAACTCCACCAGGCTGCGGTCCTTCCGGTCGCCCAGCGCCGCGAGCGAGGCCGTGCGGACGGATGGATGGACGTCGAGCGACGTCTTCTTCAGCGTGGCCAACCCCTGCGGACCGGCGGCCCTGGCCACCCCCTCCACCGCGGTCCGCCGGACCGCCCAGAACGGATCGCCAAGTGCCGCCGCAGCCAGCGCGTCGGTCGCCTTCGGGTCGTCCGCGAGACGCGCCAGGTCAACAGCCGCGCTCATCCGCCCAATCACGTCGTCGTGCCGCAACTGGTAGAGCAGCTCGTCGCGCTCCTTTGGAAAGGTGACTTCCTTGAGCAGAACGTTGCCTTCGTCGAACCGGACGAGCAGCGGGGCCGCCTCCGAGGGGAACTCGAACGTCTCCTCGCGCTGCCGGATCCACACGGACTTCGTCGACTTCCCGGCAGCCGTCACGATGGCGATGTCGACCGGCACGTTGAACACCGGGATTCCGCGCGCCGCGTCCTGGGTCTGGACGACCCTGAGCGTCACGACCTTTCGCGCGGGGTCCCAGCCACTGCGGACGTCGAACACCGGGTGCCCGGGCTTGTACAACCACTGGTCGAAGAACCAGTCGAGGTTCTGCCCGGTGACGGTCTTGACCGACCGGATGAAGTCGTTCGTGTCCACGGCGTCGAACGCGTATCGATGGAGGAACTGCTTCAGCGTCTCGAAGAAGGCCTCGTCGCCCAACTGCTTCCGCAGCATGTGGAGAACGAGCGCCCCCTTCGGATACGAGTGCGAGTCGAACATGTCGGCCGGCTGGTCGTAGCGGTCGGACACGATCGGGCGGATGTACCGGGACTTCGCTTCACGCAGATACGCGTCCAGCTTGCCCTTCAGGTTCAGCGCCCCCTCATCGTCACCCTTCTCGTACCGGAAGTAGAGGTAGTCGGAATAGGTGCCAAAGCTCTCGTTGAGCCAGGCGTGCCCCCAGCTCCGGAGCGTGATGAGGTCGCCCCACCACTGATGGGCCAGCTCGTGGGAGACGATCCCGATGGCCGAGAACTCCGGCTCGTTCTTCTCGTCCACCATGACCCGGTGCGACATGGCGGTCGCAGACGTGCTCTCGGCGCCGCCGCCCAGCGGCACCGAGACCTGGTCGTACTTCTGCCACGGGTAGTCGTAGCCGAACGTCCGGTTGAAGAACTCGATCATCTTCGGGGTCTTGCCGTAGGTCGGACCGACCTTCTTCTCGTCCTGGGGGTACACCCAGTAGTTCACGGGCAGCGTGCCGTACGCGTCGCGCACGACGACGTATGGCGCGGCGGCCATGAAAACGAGATACGTGGAGTGGGGCAGGTCCTGCGACCAGTGGTAGGTGACCGTGCCGTCCACCTCGTTCCCGGTCACCGACACGAGCCGGCCGTTGGCGGCGACCTTCAAAGGCGATTTCACCGTCGCGACGATCTCGCTCGTCACCTTGTCGTTCGGGTAGTCGAAGCAGGGGAACCAGTGATGGACGTGGTCGGGCCAGGAGTCGGACCAGACCAGCGGCGGGTTGTCCGCGGTCCCGGCCACGAACCGCAGCCCGACTTTCGGGTCGCTGCCCCGGTAGGAGCAGGTGAACGACCGCGTCTCGCCGCGCTCGAGCGGTCGCGGCATGCGGACGGCCAGTTCCTTCTCGGACTGGGTGAACTCGAGCGGCTCTCCCCACTCGCTCGCCACCTTCGTCACCGTGAACTCCTCGGCGTCGAGCACGACCGTCTCGAGCCCGTCGCGCAGGGAGGTAATCGTGACGGTGGTCTGCCCGTCGAACGACTTCCCTTCGAGATCCAGCCGGATGGCGATCCGGTAGTGGAGCGCGTCGTAGCTGCGGCTTCGCTCCGACTGCAGGCGCTTGGTCGACCAGTCCACCTGCCGGGCACCGGCCGCCGACGTCCATGCCGCAAGCAACGACCAGCGCACACGCGATGAAACGGGGTGTTCCCTTCATGCCGCGATCCTCCCCATGGTGTCGTTCAGCCGCCGATCGTCTTCAGGAGCTGGAGGATCCCGTCCGTCCGCATCAGGCTCTCGATCTCGGCCACCGTTCGCGGCACCCCGCGCGACAGGACCTCGGCCCCGTTCTCGGTAATGGCCACCGTGTCCTCGATTCGAATCCCGATCTGCTCATCGAGCCTGAACAGCTGGATGTCGCAGGCGAACACGAATCCCGGCTGCAGCACTTCGTCGGCGCCCGCGAAGGTCCCCATGACGTCGTGCGTCGCGAGGCCGATCGAGTGGTTGTAGCCGCCGAGGCGAACGATGCCGCGGAAATCCTGCGCGAAGCGGCCGAACCCCCTCGCCGCGATCATCGCGTCCACCTTCAGGCCGATTTCCTTGAACGTCGCACCAGGGCGGTAGTTCTCGATGCAGACATCGTGCACGGCAAGAGCCGCCTCGTAGAGCTCCTTCTGCCGGGGCGAGAACCTGCCCGACGCGGGGAACGACGTCGAGATGTCGACATGGTAGTTCCCGAGATCCGGCCCCGCGTCGAGAATCAGGAAATCGCCGTCGTTCAGCACCCGGTCATACGCGTGGTAGTGCCCGTAGGCGTGGTTCTTGCCCGACATGATGATGGTGTCGTAGGCGAGATCCTGGGCGCCGTCCTTCTTGCACACGAACTCGAAGACCGCCGCCAGCGCCTTCTCGGCGACGCCTGGCCGCGTGGAGGCGATCAGCGCGTTGTGGGCCGCAACGCCGATCCGGGCCGCCTTCCGCATGATCGCGAGTTCGGCCGGGGACTTGATCTTGCGCATGTTCCAGACGATCGGGGAGGCGTCCCGCACATCCACCTGCGGGAACCGGTCCCGCAGCTGCCGGACGAACTGCAGCTCCCGGGTGAGCCGCCCGTCCCACACGTTCATCGTGGTCGACTGCTGCAGGGCATTGAACTTCTCGTTGCTGTTCTCGCGGCCCAGTTCCTCCGGCTTGAACATCGTGTAGACCGGCCGGCCGCGGTTGGCGAGCCCGGCAAGATACGCCGAGAACTGCTGCGCCGGGAGCACCCGATCGATCCCGGTGTAGTCCACGGGCGCGCGGATCATCTCGACGGGAAGGCCTTCGCCGTCGGCGGTGCGTTCGTCCATCGTGAAGAAGAGGACGCTCTCCCGCCGCGCCCCGTCGACGACGAGGAACGCGTCCGGGATCTCGACGCCGGTCATGTAGAAGAAGTCGTGCCCCTGGCGGAACTCGTTGTCGCTCCACGGCGTCTGCGCCCCCAGGAAGACGGCCGCGCCGTCTCCGATCTTCTCCATCAGGCGGCTGCGCCGGGCGGCGTACTCGGCCTTGTCGAACGAACCGGCCGAGAACGTCGTCGCAACGAGAAACGCCACGCCAAGGGCCGCTCCTGGTGCAAGGATTCGCAGTTTCATCCAAGTCCTCCGTGCCACGACGGGCGGCGGCCCGCCGCGCGCCTGCGTTCAGCGGCGCGACGGAATCCGGTCAACTCCCGTGGGCCACCAGCATAACAGCCGCGCGCACTGCCCGCACCCGAAGGCCGGCGTCGTTCGACAAGGCCTCTCTGCTGCACCGGGGCGTAGAATGTCGCGATGCCCATCGGCCGAACGCTCCTCGCCGTTGTCCTCTTCGTGTCCGCGGTGGCGGCGCAGGCCCCGCGCGATGCGCCGCACGGTCACCCGCCGGTGGTGGTTCGGGACGTCACCCTGATCGACGGCACGGGCGCCGGGCCCAGGCCGCACGCGACGATCAGGATCCGGGACGGCCGCATCGAGGCCATCGTGCCCTCCGCTCCCCAAGGTGCCGTTCCCCGGGCCGCCACCTCGGACGAGCCCGGCGCCCGCGTGATCGACGGCCGGGGCCTCTTTGCCATCCCGGGCCTCGTCGACGCGCACGTCCACCTGTTCGGCGACGAGAGGCCACGCCAGGTCGACGCGCTCCGCCGGACGCTGCTCGGCGGCGTGACCACGGTATGGGACCTCGCCGGGGACGACCGGTGCGTGGCCGAACTCGGCCGCGAGGCGATGGCCGGGGAGATCGTGTCGCCGGCGATCGTCCACGCGTCGCTGATGGCGGGCCCGGCGTTCTTCGAAGACCCGCGCGCCGTCGCGTCCTCGGCCGGCTTCCGCCCCGGCGAGGCGCCGTGGGCGCGAGCCGTGTCGGCCGACACCGACGTGGTGGACGCGGTCGCGCAGGCGCTCGGCACCGGCCCCAACGCGATCAAGCTCTACGCCTCGCTCGACAGCCGGATCGTTCACCGGCTCACCGCCGAGGCGCACCGTCGCGGCCTGCGCGTCGTCGCTCACGGCACGGTGTTTCCCGCGCGCCCCTCGGACCTGGTTGACGCCGGGGTGGACGTGCTCACCCACGCCGCATACCTGGCGTGGGAAGGCGCGGCGCCGTCGGACGACTTCCGCAAGCGGGCCGAGGGCGACTTCGCGCACGTGCCGCCCGACGCTCCGGCGATCGTGCGCCTGCTGGAGACGATGCGCGACCGCCGCGTGGCCCTCAACCCGACGCTGCTGGTCTTCGCGACAGGGCGCGACGCCGATCCGCTCAAGGCGGCCCGCGTCACATGGGGCACGGAGGTCACCAGGCGCGCGAACCAGGCCGGCGTCCGCATCGTCGCCGGCACCGACCAGATGATCGGTGAACGGGACGCGCTGCCCGCGCTGCATCGCGAGCTGGCGATGCTGGTCTCGAGCGCGGGCCTCACGCCGCTCGAAGCGCTCGCGTCCGCGACGTCGAACGCCGCCGAGGCGATGGGCCTCGCCGCCACGCGAGGAGCCCTGCTGCCAGGCCGCGCCGCGGATGTCGTGCTGCTCGACGCCAACCCGGCCGACGACATCGCCAACACGAGCCGGATCCGTTACGTGATCAAGGACGGCGCCGTCCTGCGGGAGCCGTCCGACCGGAGGACACCGTGAGCCAAGTGACCAGGCGCAACGCCCTCGCGACATTGGCCGCCGCCACGATCGGCGCTCCCGCCGTCCTGCGCGGACGCTACCGGGTGTTCGCCGACTCGCCCCAGGAGTACTCCGCGCGGACGCTGCGGCTGCTCCAGGAGCACGCGGTGGTGGACCTGCTGAACCAGTTCCGGTTCGCCGACTACGCCGACCGCCCGCCGAAGAGCGAGCGCTGGCTGCGCCAGCCGGGCAGCTTCACGGCCGCCGACGCGGCCACTTACCATCGGTCCGGGATCGACGTGTTCGCCCTCGGCCACGGCGCCGGCGACTACCAGGCGGCGGTGCGCTTCTTCGCCGACTGGAACGGCTTCCTCGCCGCCTACGCCGACGACTTCCTCCGAATCGACGACGCGGGCGATTTCGAGAAGGCCCGGTCGTCGGGCAAGGTGGGTGTGATGCTCACTTTCCAGGACTCGACGCACTTCAGATCGCCCGCCGACGTGGACGAGTTCTTCGGCATGGGCCAGCGGCTGTCGCAGCTCACCTACAACTTCGACAACCGGATCGGCAGCGGGTTCCTCGAGCGCCGCGACGGCGGGCTCACCGTCTTCGGCCAGTCGATCATGGCGCGCATGGAACAGGCGGGCATGGCCGTGGACATCTCGCATTGCGGCGATCAGACGACGCTCGACGCGCTGGACGCGGCCCGCAAGCCGATCGTGATCACGCACGCCAACTGCCGCGCGCTGGTGCCGGGGCACCTGCGGTGCAAGACCGACGAGGCGATCCGCAAGATGGCTCGGACCGGCGGCGTGATGGGCATCGCGTTCATCCGCTTCATGAACCGCGCGAGCGAGCCGGTCACGATCGAACACGTCCTCGATCACTTCGACCATGTCGTCAAGCTGGTCGGCGTCCAGCACGTCGCCGTCGGCTCCGACCTCGACGTGGTCGGCAACCCCAACGAGATGGCGGCGGTTTCCGCCCCCAGTCGCAGACCAACTTCGACCGCTACCAGTATCACGAAGACGCCGACGGCCGCATCACCGTGAAGGGGCTCGACCACCCGAAGCGAATGTTCGACCTCGCCGACGGGCTCGTCCGGCGCGGGTACAGCGACGCCGACATCGCCCTCATGCTCGGCGGGAACGCGGTGCGCGTGCTGTCGCAGATCTGGGCCGGTCGAACGACGTCGTGAGCGCGTGGCCCCGCGCCGGCCTGGCTACTTGATGTCGGGGCAGAAGCCCTTGTCGAACCCGTGGGCGCTCTGGCGCCGGCTCAGCGGGTCGGCGGTCGGCTCCGGCAGGACGCCCAGCCGGACGAGTTGCTCGCGATACTCGTAGCGGATGTCGATCGACGCGGCCGGGAGTTCCTCGAGTTCGAGGTGCACCAGCGTGACCGCGTGCGCGGTGCGTTCGCCAATCCCGGTAGCGGCGTACTCGTCGCGGCTCGCTGCCGCCGATTCTGTCTTCGCTGCACTTCCTGCCGCTCCCCGCTCCGCTGCGGCGGGAGCCGGCGCGTCCTTTGCCGCGTCCGTGCGCCCGGCAGGTCCGGCCTGGGCGAGCGTGAGCGGGACAACGCGCGGCGCCCGTTCCCGGAAGAACACGGCGCTGATCACCCCGATGTTGTCCGGCTGCCCGAGTCGTCTTGCGTAGGACCGTTCCTCGCTCGTGAAGAAGAAGCGGCGGGCCTGGTCCATCGACGTCTGCCACCCCGAAATCGTGACGGTCTCGTGCGGGCCGATCACCCACTTTCGGCCGGCGAACGCCGTCGTGTGCCGCGCGTCAATCGTGTTCAGCCCGTCGACCGACAGCGCGACCGCGACGCGCACGTCGAAGGGATTGTGGATCCGGATGGCGTAGCCCTTTCCCTTGATGGCTTCCACGTAGCGTGTGCCGAGGGCGCGGTATTCCGCGACGGCCCGACCGTCGACGACGACCTCGATGGTGCAGTCGGAGGCCGGCCTGGCCGCCTGGATGCCAGGCGAGGCCGCAAAGGCAACGGAGAGGACGGACAGCAGAGCGGACACTTGGTGGATTCGGGACATCGGCAACCTCCTCATGTGTATTGGAACGAGAGCGCCGCCGAATCTTGCAGCCGCCTCTCGCTGGAATCTCCCGGTCCGCGACGGATCGAGCTCAGGCGCGTCGGGCGATTCGCGACCGGGGTCAACCAGTGCGTGGCAGAACTGGCCGCTGAGCCGGTCGGCTCACGGTCTGCGCAATAGCGGTTGGAGGCATATGCGCTCGCTCGGCCACGTTCTCTGCCTGACGGTCGCTCTGGCGGCGACCATGCAGCCCGCACCCGCGCGGGCACAAACACCATCCACCGGCGGTTCGGCTGCCCCGCAGGGAGGCGCGAGGCTCCCGCGATTCGACCTCGGCGGCAGCGTGGGCTGGGCCAACGGCCGCGAGGAGGTGCGCTCGGTCTACCAGTCCGATGACTGGTACCACGACGCCGGGTGGTTCGGCGTGTCGGCCGGGTACTACTGGACCGAGCACGTGAAGATCGAATTCGACGTGGGGGCCACCGGCGAAGGGCACATCTACGCCACGGAGGAAATCAACCCGGGCCCGGCCTTCACCGAGATCTTCAGCGACCACTCGTTCTCGACGAGACGCGCGGCGGGATATGCCGTCTACCAGTTCCGGCACAACGCGTGGGTCCATCCCTTCATCGGCGCGGGCTTCGAGGTGGAGAAACTCCGCCACCGCGTGGCGAGGACCTTCTACTCCTACGGGCCGCCCGGCGGGTCCACCTCGAACACGGCGGACGTCGACGAGCCGGTCGGCGTGAGGCCGCTGGTCACGGCCGGCATCAAGGTGTACGTCACCCCACGCGCCTTCCTTCGCACCGACGTCGTGGCGTCCTTCGGGTCAACCCGCGACCGTGCCCTGCTGCGGTGCGGATTCGGCGTGGACTTCTGAGCCGTGGTGGAACAGCGATGAAACGCACACTCGCCCTCGTGCTCTCCGCTCTCCTGGCCGTCCCGGGCTGCGCCCTGCAATCGAAGCCGGCGGCGGCGCGATTCAGCATCCCGCTCCATCGCCCGTCCGTGGCCGCGCAAGACGTGCCGGCCAGCTACGTCTCGCAGCTTCCGGTCGGTCGACGGGTCGAGGTGATCCTCAAGGACGGGTCCCGGTTCAAAGCGACCTTCATGGGCGTCGAGGGCGAGCAGGTGCGCCTGCAGAAGCGGACGCGCATTCCCGAGAGCCCGATCCTGGTTCCGCTCGCCCAGATGGCGGCCCTGAACCTGGACGACGGGGGCATCGGCGGAGCGAAGGCCGTACTCATCGGGATCGGCGTGGGCGCGGCAACGTTCTTCGGCCTGCTGCTGATTGCGGCGCTTTCCTGGGACGACTGATGTTGGAAGCCGGCGGGGACAGGCTGGAAGCCCGCCCTGCTGCGCAGTCTGGTGATCGGGTCGAGGTGAACTCGGGGCCAGGGAGCCTCGCCGCCTCCCTGGCCCCGCGGGCATCATCGAGCGAGCCTGCCTGGCCCGGCTAGAACGTGACGCGGAAGCCGAAGCGGAGCACGCGCGGCGCCAGGATCGAGCTGATCTGGTTCGCGTTGCTCGCGTTCTGCCCCCCGCGCACCGACAGCGCGGTGTTCTCGTTGAGCAGGTTGAAGACGTCCATGCTCAGAACCGCGCGCACGCGCTTGAACGCGGTGATCGACTTGTCCACGCGCAGGTCGAGCTGGTTGAAGGTCGGCAGCCGCAGCGCGCCGCGCTGGTCGAGGTAGACGACCGCCTGTCCTGCCCCGTTCGGCCTGACCGGCGTCAGCACCGAGCGGACGTTCGGGTAGCCGCTGCGCGAGTTGTAGTTCGCCGCCACCTGGATGTCCCACCACGGCAGCTTGTAGGCGCCGTTCAGCCGCAGGATCCAGCGCGCGTTGACGAAGACGTTCCCCAGCCCGCTCGTCGTGGACTCGGGGGCGTACTGGCCACCGTTCAGGCTCGTCTCCATGTTCGTCGGGTCGCCGTTCACGTTGCCGGCGGCGGTGTTGTTGACGGTGCTGTCGGTGAGGGCGTTGTAGCCGGCCGGCGACGCAATCGTCACCGGCGCGTCGTTGAACGAGAAGCTGGCCGCCATCATCCAGTTCTTCGACATCCGCTTCCGCGCGGAGAGCTCGAGGCCCTGGTAGCCGCGGTAGTAGTCGGGCACGTTCTTGTAGGTGTACTCGACCGGGATCTGCCGCGTCGGCACGTAGTAGGTGACGGCGGGACAGGAGGCGCCGGCGGGGCACGACGAGGCCGGCGGCGTCCAGGTCGTCGGCGTCCAGTCCGACGCGCCGAAGTTCGAGCGGGTGTTCGCGCGGAAGTTCTGGTAGCGCCGCCAGATGTAGGACGCGCTGACGGCGAAGTCCGCGGCCAGCTGGTGGTCGAACGTCACCAGGAACTCGTTGGCCGTGTCGGCGGTGAGGTTCGGGTCCACTTTGCCGGGCGCCGAGGTCTTCGTCGGGTTCAGGTAGTCGTAGCCGGTGCTGAAGCCGAGCGGCGCCGGCGTCAACACCACTTCGTTGTTCTGCACGAACCTGTCACCGTTCAGGTCCACCCAGGGATACTGCACGTACATCAGCTGCACGGTGTTGTAGGTGGACGACATGTCGCCGGTCCCGAGCTGGCCGACGTAGCGCGCGAAGTTCACCTTCGCCACCGTCCGGCCGTTGCCCGACAGGTCGTAGGTGGCGCCCAGCCGCGGCGACCAGTTGTTGAAGGCGACGCCCGCGTCGGCGCCCTGGAAGGTGACGGCCGGCAGCTGGTTGAACGCGGCGCCGGTGTAGGTGACGCCGTTGTAGACACCCGTGAACGTCGGCCTGCCGTAGAACACGGAGGCGTCCACGTTCGCGGGGTTGGCGAAATCGGTCTGGTGGTCGAACCGGACGCCCAGGTTCATCGTGAGGCGATGCCTCGAGAAGGTGTCCTGCAGGTAGAAGCTGCGGTTCTGCAGGCCGTATTCCGTGTAGCCGCGGCGGTAAATCCGCGCTTCGGCCGGTACGCCGCGGCTGAACCGCGCGTACATGTCGCCGCCCCACATGCTCTCGGTGTGGGCGATGTCGTTGCGGTACTTCGCCCCGAACTTCAGCGTGTGGTCGCCCCCGAGGAACCCGGGGAAGAAGTAGTTGCCCACGACGTCCACGCTGTCGGTCGGCCGCACGTAGACGGCCTCCTGGTAGGAGCGCGACCAGGCGCCCGTCGAGATCTCGTAGGCCGGCTGCACGTCGCGCAGCGATTCGTCGTGGAACGTGAGCGCGAAGTTGTTGCCGATGTGGGCGTAGGAGACCTCGGCCATGAGCCGATCGCTGAAGATGTAGCGGTCGCTCCACTTGTAGGTCTTCGGCATCCCCGTCTTCCACCAATTCGACCCGAGGTCCGCCCGCGTGACGCCCAATTGGCGGTAGGTCGTCTCGAGCGGCCGCAGGTCGGATGCGTCGCGGGCGTTGCGCACCTTCTCGGCCGCGTTGAAGAGAAACGAGAACTGGTTGTTCTTGAACAGCTCTGCTGCGAGCTTGGTGTTGTAGTTGTTCAGCAGCGTCGAGTCGCTGTTGAGGCAGTCGCGCACGTCCGCCACCGGCACCGCCACCGGGTCGGCCGCGAGCGCCGCTTTCATCGCCTGGCACGCCGGCGTGTCCTTGTAGAAGTTGTTCACGCCCACGGCGACGTCCTGCCTGCCGTAGCTCGCCCAGAACCACGCCTTCCCCGCCCGGACCGGCCCCCCGAATTCGGCGCCGTAGTCCAGGATCCGCTGGATCGGGTTGCCGGTGGTCGCGCCCTGGCGGCGCAGTTCGTCGGTGACGTTGATTGCCTGGAACGCCTGGTCGGTGATGTACCACCGGCCCGAGCCCCGGAACTTGTCGGTGCCGCTCTTGGTGACCAGGTTCACCGCCACCCCCGGCGACTGCATCGTCACGTCCGAGCCGCCCGTGGAAATCTGCATCTCCTCGAACGCGTCGAAGTCGAAGTAGACGGGGGAGCCGCCGGTCGCGGACATGTCGGTGATGTCCACGCCGTCGAGGTTCCACTTCTGCTCGCGCATCGCGGCGCCGCGCGCCACGAAGTTCGACTGCTGGCCCGACGCGCTGCCGCCCACGTTCTGCCGGTCCATCGCCACCCCGGCGGCCTGCTCGATGATCACCCACGGATCGCGCGCCGAGGGGATCGTCTGGAGGGCCTCCTGCGTGAACCGGCTCGTCTTGCTGCTGTCGCGCAGGTCCACGACCGGCGTCTCGCCGCTGACCGTGACGGTTTCCTGCACGGTGGAGATCTGCAGCGACGCGTTGATCTGGACGTTCGCCCCGATCTCGATGCGCACCCGGTCGCGAACGAGCGTCGCAAAGCCGGCGATCTCGAACTTGACCGTGTAGGTGCCGACACCCAGTCCCGGGAAACGGTAGCTGCCAGTCGCGCTCGTCACGGCGACCTGCGGCTGCAGCAGCACGGGGCCGGTCAGCGTGACGGTCACGCCGGGAACGACGGCCCCCGAATTGTCGGTGACTTTTCCGAAGATTTCGCCGGGCTGCTGCGCAAGCCCGGGGGTCGCGAGGGCGGCCAGCACGGCCGCCGCGACGGCGACGATACGGACGAGTCTCATGAGTCCTCCTTCTTCCCCGCGCGACACTGCCCGGGGACGGCCTTCACGCCGGTCGCACTCGTCGCCATGCCGCCGAGCCAAGGCAAACGGGGTCCGAGTGGAACCACGATGGATGTGACGCGCGGAGTGACCCGTTCGTTGTTCGGGAGTGATTCGGGTTTTGTTCGATTTGCCTGCGGATCGCGGGGGCGGCTCTGTAGGAACCTTGGAGGGGAGAACCGGCGGTAGGGCCCGGGGTGGCTCCACGTGCAGGATTGAAGGAGCCGGGGGGCTGACAGCCCCTCGGCCCCTCCACCGGCTAGACAGCGAGACCGGAACGAGGGGACTCGGCCGCCCGAACCGTTTCAGGGGCCGACGTGAGGCGGCAGGCACGGCCCGGGCCGCACACGCCCCCCGCACACGCCCCTCGACCGCCGCGTCACAGCGACTTCAGAAACGCCACGAGGTCGGCCTTCTCTTGCGCGGTCAGGCCGATCGCGAACCGCGTGTCGTAGAAATCCACCACCTCCGCGAGCGTGGCGGCAGACCCGTTGTGGAAGTACGGCGCGCGCGCGGCAAGCGCTCGCAGCACCGGCCCCTTGAACTTGCCGATGTCGGCCCACTTGCCCGTGACCATCGCCCGCCCGGGGTCCGTCGTCTGCACGATCTCCCCGGTCGATCGGTTCTGGATCGTGTACAGCGGGAGGTCCGGCGTGCGCCGGGACGCATCGGCGACACCGATGTTCAGCGGCAGGGCGACGGAGTGGTCGCCGGCGTTCGGGCTGTTGTGGCAGAGCGTGCACGTGCCGCCGTCGATTGATATACCGCGCAGCGGGTCCGACTCGTCTCCCCCGTTCAGTCCCGCGACATTGTCGATCCTGAAGGTCCGCGTGTTGAAGATGCGCTGGCCGCGTGCCACCGAGAGGCGTGCCGCGGCGCTCGACGTGTTCCAGGCGTCGAAGGCCGTGAAGACGATCGGGTTGAGGGAAGTCGAGGCGGTCTCGCACGCGCCCGGCATCGAAGGCAGCATGCCGAGCGGGTCGTTGACGCCGAGACAGAAGGCCTGTGTCGCAAGCGGCACCGGTCCGCCGAGCGCCCCGGCAGCCGTCATGGAGCCAATGTCGTCGTCCTTCGTCTGCGCCGTGAACAGCGCCGTCTCGAAGTCCACGATCTGCCGTAACTGTTCGGCCGAGGGCGCCGTTCCCTGTGCGTGCCCGATCGTCGCGTCGCGCGCCTGGGTGGCCAGGTCGTCGGTGATGGCCTGGCCGGGCACCGTTTCGCGGCCGTCCCACATGACCGCGCTGAGGAAGCGGAGGTTGGCGGCCGGCAGTGGCCGGCGGAACATCGACGCAACGGTCAACGGCCCGCCGCAGTGATAGGGGTCGTCCACGTCCACGATCGCGAACTCGGCGAACGAGGGCACCGTCAGCGCGACGCGGATCAGCCCCTTGCTGAGCAGCAGGCTGAACGAGTCGCGCCGCGCGGACAGCGTGGACACGTCGGCGCCATCGCAGTTCGCCCCGTCGTTGGTGGTGAACAACGGGTCCTGCCCCTTGCTGTTGTTGAACCGCTGGCGTACTTCGACCGGGGTGATCGTCCACGCCTGCGCAGGCCGGTGGCACGTCGCGCACGTGCGGCCGTTGGTGCCGAGGGCCTGGAAGAACGGGTTGGCCATGTCGAAGGACGCGGCAGTCGTCAGGGTGGTGACCTGGCCCGTCGGGTCGGCAAAGGTGAGCTGGTTAGCGGGCTGCGAGGCCGCTCCCGTCAGGCTGGCTGCGGTGATCAGGCCGGATACTGCGGCCGCACAGGCGATGGCGGCGGCCGGCGAGAGGCGCACCGCGGCGATCTGTTTCGGTATCTGCATGGGGACTCCGTTCCGATATCAGACAAACTTGCGGCTCGTCCGCGGGCAGGTGCGGCCAGGGGCGCCGTACCGTCTACCTGGGAGATCGGAAAAGGGAGCCGGAAGACGACAGCAGCAGCCGCGCGTCCCTCGTTTCGGGGTGTTCGGCGCCGAGCGCTCCCGCCAGGTGATGGATGGCGAGCTGCAATTCGGCCCGACCCTGTTGGTCGCGCTCCAGCTCGCAGGAGTGCACGGCCCAGGGCGAGGTGCGCGCGACCGAGCGTCGATGAAACCGCGCCCGCCTGCGTGCCCGCCTCGAGCAGTCGGAGAGCGTCGCGGGCATCGCGTTCGGCGTCGCCCCCCAGGCCAAGCCGTGCCTCGACGTCCGACCTGCGGGTGAGCAGAACCGGCAGGATGTCGACACCCTGCCCGCCGCGCGCGATGGCGGTTCGAGCGATAGCGACGGCGTCGCCCGCGAGTTGCAGCGCGCTGGACGACCGCCCGGCCGCAAGGGCGATCAGCGACTCCTGTGAACGGAGCGAGGCAAACGCCACGTGACCGGCCGGGAGTGCCCGCCGGAGCCTCGGCGCCACGGCGGCCAGCATGGCCGACGCCCTCGCGAGGTCGGCCTGCTCCCGGTAGATGCTCGCCCGCAGGATGAGCGCCTGGTTCACCACCACCTCGTCGCCGGCTTGCTCTGCCTTGGCCTGGCCGCGCTCGGCCCACTCGGCTGCCTCGCCCACGTGGTTCAAGTCGAGGAGCGTTCGCGCGTAGTTGATCATCAGCATCGGCGACACCGAGGCGTCCGTGGCGTCCTGGCGGCTGAGGTCGATTGCGCGGCGGTAGAGAGCGTCGCTCTCCAGGGGGCGCCCGAGCTGGTAGAGCGTGAGCGCCCAGTTGTTGAAGAGCGTGCCGGCGGCCGCCGTCTCGTCCCGCCCGGCGGCGGTCAACCGCGCGGCCGCCTCGGAGAAGGCCTTCGCCGCCTCGGGTTGGCGTCCGGCCATGCGGTACGACTCCGCCAGCCCCATCATCGTCCGCAGTTCGAGCGCGTTGGAGCGAAAGGGCGCATCCTGGACGAGGCGGCTCGCCGCCTCCGAACGGGCGACGGCCTGCCGGGCGGCTCCCCGCTCACGGGCGATGTACGCGCCAGAATCGAGGCAATAGACCCTGTCTCTCGCAAAACGGGCATCACCCGGGAGGTCGCCGAGCCCCTCCCGGTAGAGACGCTCCGCGCGCTCCCCTTCGCCGGTGACCCCAAGCGTTGCGGCCAGCGCACATGCCGCTCGCGCCCGGGTCGAGGGCTCACGGATCCCTTGTGACGACCGGTACGCCTCGCCAAGTACGCGGGCGGCGGCCGCGTCTGCGTCCTGCAGCAGGTACTGCCGGCCGATCGCGACGAGCAGGTCCACCCGGCCGGCCTCGCCCGACCGCTGGCGGCGCACGATTTGTTCCGCGCGCGACAGGAGGTCGTTCACCATCAACGGCCGGCCCGAAGGGGCGGCGTCAGACAGGAGAAAGGCGTTCAGGTCGTTGATCGCCTCGGCGCGGGTGAGCTGGTAGAGCGCGAAATCGCGTTCCTCCCCCGCGCGCTTCGCCTGCAACACGGTCCCGGCCACACCGGCCGACGCGGCGACGGCGGCGAGCACGGCGAGTGCGACCGCCGTGCGGTTGCGGCGGACGAACCTGGCCGCGCGATAGGCGAGCCGGCCGCGCCGCGCGCTGATCGGCTCGTGTGCGAGGTGGCGGCGAAGATCCTCGGAGAGTGCGCTGACCGAGGCATATCGCTCTTCAGGCCGCTTCTCGAGCGTCTTGGCGATGATCGTGTCCAGGTCGCCGGCGAGAGATCGACGGAGTGCCGCCGGCGTCGTACCGCGATTCGCCGCATCGGCCGCAAGCGTTGGGTCGCCGGTGCGCCGAGCCACGGCGTGGGAGGCTGCGGGCGCGTCGGTCTCGACGATCGATCGGATCAACTCGCCTGGCGAATGCAGACGCGGACCGGCCGGATGCTGCCCGGTGAGCAGGACGAACAGCAGGACGCCGAGGCCGTACACGTCGGTTGCCACCGAGACGGGACCGCCTGTCACCTGCTCGGGCGCGGCGTACTCCAGCGTCAGCCAGGAACCGCCCGCCCGGGTGACGCGGGTGGCGGCACCCGACCGCCCCTCGTCCTCGAGCAGTTTCGCGACACCGAAGTCCAGCAGCTTGACCTGGCCCTCGTCCGTCACCAGGACGTTCGACGGCTTGATGTCGCGGTGCACGACCAGGTTGGCGTGGGCGTGGGACACGGCCTCGAGCACGTCGAGGAACAGACGGAGCCGCGCGGCGACGGACAGCCGGCGCGAATCGCAATAGCCATCGATGGCGATGCCGGCAACGTACTCCAGGACCAGGTAAGGACGGCCGGACGTCGAGATCCCCGCGTCCAGGAGCTGGGCGACGTGGGAATGCGCCAGGCGCGCCAGGATCCGGCCCTCGCGGGTGAACCGCTCCGCCCCACCCTGGACGAACGAGAGCTGCGGAAGCTTCACGGCGGCCCGGCGGGTGAAGAGGCCGTCGCCGCGTTCCGCCAGCCACACCGCACCCATGCCCCCCTCGCCGATCGGCGAGACGAGCGTGTAGGCGCCGTACGTTTCGCCCGGGCGTTCCCCGAAAATCGGCAGGCCCGCACGGTCTTCGAGGAAACCTTCACGCTGCACTGCCCCGTGCTCGTCGAGCAGGCCCTCGAGCTCAACGGCGAGCCCGGCGTCGGACTGGCGGATGGATGCGAGCCAGGCTGGCAGGTCGGCTGCGGGCAGCGCGAGCGCCTGGTCGAGGTGCGCCTGCACCAGCTGCCAGCGGTCTGGTGACAGCGGCTGCATGCGCCTACCGCTCCGGCAACGCCGCGACAACCGCGCGGCGGAGGTAGATGCGGGCGCGATCCCACTGCCGCTGGACCGTCCGCTCGCACGTCTGGCGCATCGCGGCGATCTCCGCGAACGAGAAGCCGCAGAAGAACTTCAGGTCCACGATCTCCGCGAGCGCAGGGTCGATGCGGGTGAGGGCGTCGAGGGCCTCGCCGATGCTTTCCAGGTCCGTGCCCTGGCTGGCCGGCGCTGCCGGCTCGATGTCGAGCGAGGTGAGTTCGAACTGCCCGCCGCGCCGCAGCGCGCGGCGGCGGCGTGCATGGTCGATGATCAGCCCGCGCATCACGCGGGCGGCGTACCCCATGAAGCGCGCGCGGTCGGGAAACGACGTGCCCGGGCGACCCGAGATGTCGAGGTAGGCCTCGTGAAGCACGGTGGTGGCGCTGAGCGTGGCGTTCGCCCCCCCCCGCGCGAGCTCCCGGCGCGCGAGCCCGTGAAGCTCGGTGTACAACGCGACGAAGAGGGCTTCCGTCGCGGAAGCATCGCCCCGTTCCGCCGCAGCCATGAGCGAAGGAATCGTCGATGACAGACGCCAGCCTCCGCGCGACAAGTTGTCCTGGAAGAACCCGTTCCCAGTGTCGCGGAAGCCGCGTCGGAGCGTCAAGGTGAGGCGCGAAGCTGAGCGGCTGGCTTCAACGATGCGCCAACGAGCCGGGTGTGAGCGGCCCTACGTCGATTGGTACGCCGCCAGGAAATCGCGGATCAATCCGTCCAGGGCGCCAGCGGCCACGTTGGCATACAGAGGCACCGGCGGCTGGCCGGCCCGCTCGTCGGGCTGAATGGCGATGACGGCCCGCACGCTGGGCAGCACCACGACGTAGCGTCCGCCGTTGCCCGCCGCCGTGTACGACCCCAACGGAATCCCGTCGGGATCCGCACCGTCCTTGTCGGTGGCCCCCCACCACAGGTAGCCATAGCCGCCTTCGATCCCCTTGCGGCCCGTGGTGGAATAGATTGCCGTGCTCTCGGCGACCCAGTTCGCCGGGACATGGACTTTCCCGTTCAGCACGCCCTGGTCGAGGTACAGCTGGCCAACCGTCGCCAGGTCGCGCGCCGACATGAACAGGTTGTACGCGGGGAATCGTGGTGCTTCCCCGAGGTACTGATACCGCGAATCGCGCATCGGATCGAAATCGCGCCAACCCAGGGGACCGGCCAGGTCGTGCTCCACGGCGGTGTAGAGGCTGCGCCCCGTGACCCGCTGATAGATCTCGCCCAGCACGTTGAAATCCCAGTTGTTGTAGTACCAGAACGTGCCCGGCGCATGGCTGCCGCGTTTGGGCCGCGCCGCACGCATGGCCGGCGTTTCCGCGGCGGTGGAAATGTAGACGCCCGAGCGCGCCTTGAACAGGTCCCTCACCGTCGCCCGCTGTTCGATCTCGGTGAGCGGGGTGTAATCGTCGATCCCCACGTCCTTCATCGTGGCGTCGAGATTGATCGCCTGCCTGGTCATGGCAACGCCGTAGAGAGCATTGAGAATCGACTTGCGCACCGATGCGACGCGCAACGGCTTCGACACCTCGCCGTGCGACACGATGGTCTTGCCGTCGGCCAGGCAGACCAGGCCGAGCACGCCCAGTTCCGTCGCCTTCTTCGTGAACGCCGCCAGCTTCTCTTCGGACCATCTTCCGGGCCCGGCGGCCGCGGCCGTCGCGAGCCGTGGGGCCACGGCCGCGCCGAGCACCGCCGTCGTGCCGAGGAGGAACTCCCTGCGATCCAGGTGAACCACGGTCGTCTCCTTCGATGTTCGCGTCCTGCAGGCCGGGCGCGGCTGGCGTCCGCCCGGTGTCCGGATCTTGACACGGCCGGACCAGGTGTCAAGGTGCCAACGGCGGTCCCGGGCGTCCGGCGCCAGCGGGTGTGAGCCCAGCCTTCGACGAGGCCGGCCTCGACTGCCGGGAGCGGTTGGCGAAGCCTGTCGAGCTCGGGAGCCCTCCGTCCCTGGCGTTCGACGGCGGGGTTCAGCCGCCCGAAGATGGCGGCGAGGGCGCGCAAACTCGAGCAATTCCACCGGCGCCCCTTCGTCGAGGATCATCGCGACACGGACGCCGTCGGACGGCGAATTCGGCGGCGTCAGTACCAGGTGCCCCTCGAGCGCGGCATCGAGGTCGTCCACCTCGAACGCAACGTGCGGAACCGTCCGTATGATCTCGGGAAAGTGGCAGTCGGGGTCGAACCGCATCCACTGGATGCCGCACTGGCTCGTCTCGAACCCCGACACGTGGATGCCGAGGTGCGGGAGGTGCCGCTCCCCCGCCCTCACCTCGGTGGTCGGGATCCCGAGATGGTGGTAGCGCCAGCCTCGTTTCGACGCCTCCGGCGGTTCGTCGTCTCTCCTGGCCATCGCCTTCCCGTCCGTCCCTGCCAAGCGGTCATGGGACGGGGCCAATCATACATCGTCGAACGCGCCGGTTCGCCTCCTGGCCGCAGGGGGCGGACCGCCTCCGATGAAGCGTCGGCGGTCCGCCCAAGCCTTCGAAGACAGAAAGTCGAGGATGGGCCCTGACGCCTCCGGCGTCAGGCCGAGATCGCCAGGCGGGCGGACGGCGACGGCCCGCCCGCGCGAGGAGACGCCAGGTCGAAGCGATCGAGGCTCATCACCTTCGCCCAAGCCGCCGCGAAGTCGCGCACGAATTTCTCGTGTGCGTCGTCGCACGCGTACACCTCCGCGAGCGCACGCAGTTCCGAGTTCGAACCGAAGACCAGGTCCACGCGGCTGGCGGACCACTTGCGCTCGCCCGTCCGGCGATCGATTCCCTCGAAGGCCTGGGCAGCCTCCGACGTCGGGCGCCATTCGGTAGCCATGTCGAGCAGGCTGACGAAGAAGTCGTTGGTCAACTTCCCGGGCCGCGTCGTCAGGATGCCGAGGTTCGAGGGACGCGCGTTCGCGTTCAGCGCGCGCATGCCGCCGACCAGCACCGTCATCTCGGGTGCGCTCAGCGTCAGCATCTGGGCGCGCTCGACCAGCAACTGCTCGGCCGGCTGGCGGTGGCCGTCAGCCAGGTAGTTGCGGAAGCCGTCCGCCGTCGGTTCGAGCGGGCTGAACGCCTCTGCGTCGGTCTGATCCTGCGTGGCGTCCGTGCGCCCGGGCGCGAACGGCACGTTCACTTCGCACCCCGCATCCCGCGCCGCCTGCTCGACGGCCGCGCAGCCACCCAGGACGATCAGGTCGGCGAGCGACACCTGCTTCCGACCGGTCTGCGAGTCGTTGAACGCCCGCTGGATGCCCTGGAGCGCGCGCAGCACCTTGGCCAGCTGCGGCGGATTGTTGACCGCCCAGTCCTTCTGCGGCGCGAGGCGGATGCGCGCGCCGTTGGCGCCGCCGCGCTTGTCGGTGCCGCGGAACGTCGCCGCGGACGCCCAAGCGGTGGTCACGAGATCCGGGATGGAAAGGCCCGAGGCGAGGATGTCGTGCTTCAAGGCGGCGCACTCCTCTGGGCCGATGAGGTCGTGCGTCACCGGGGGCACCGGGTCCTGCCAGATCTGCGGCTCGGCGGGCACCAACTTGCCGCGGTAGCGGCTGAGCGGGCCCATGTCGCGATGGGTCAGCTTGAACCAGGCCTTCGCGAACGCCTCCGCGAAGTCCTCGGGATGCTCGAGGAAGCGGCGCGAGATCTTCTCGTAGGCGGGGTCGAAGCGCAGCGCCAGGTCGGTGGTGAGCATCGTCGGGACATGGCGCTTCGACGGGTCGTGCGCATCGGGCACCAGGCCCTCGCCCTTGCCGTCCTTCGGCTGCCACTGGTGTGCGCCGGCCGGGCTCTTGGTGAGTTCCCACTCGTACCCGAACAGGTTCTCGAAGAAGTTGTTGCTCCACTTCGTGGGCGTGGTCGTCCACGTCACCTCGAGGCCGCTGGTGATCGCGTCGCCCCCCCTGCCGCTCCCGTACGTGCTCATCCAGCCGAGCCCCTGGGACTCGAGCGGCGCTGCCTCGGGCTCAGGGCCGACGTGAGTCGCAGGCCCCGCGCCGTGGGTCTTGCCGAAGGTGTGCCCGCCGGCGATCAGCGCCACCGTCTCCTCGTCGTTCATCGCCATGCGGCGGAACGTCTCGCGGATGTCCCGCGCCGCTGCGACCGGATCCGGGTTGCCGTTCGGCCCTTCGGGATTCACGTAGATCAGCCCCATCTGGACCGCGGCCAGCGGGTTGTCCAGCTGCCGCTCGCCGCTGTACCGCTTGTCGGCGAGCCAGCTGTCTTCGGTGCCCCAGTTCACCTCGGTCGGCTCCCAGACGTCCTCGCGCCCGCCGCCGAAGCCGAACGTCTTGAACCCCATGGACTCGAGCGCGCAGTTGCCGGCAAACACCATCAGGTCGGCCCAGGAAATCTTGCGGCCGTACTTCTGCTTGATGGGCCAGAGGAGCCGACGCGCCTTGTCGAGGTTGGCGTTGTCGGGCCAGCTGTTCAGCGGCGCGAAGCGCTGCTCGCCCGAACCGGCACCGCCGCGTCCGTCGTGAATCCGGTAGGTGCCGGCGCTGTGCCACGCCATCCGGATGAACAACGGCCCGTAATGACCGAAGTCCGCCGGCCACCAATCCTGCGACGTCGTCATCAACGCCTCGATGTCCTTCTTCAGGGCGTCGAGGTCGAGACTCTCGAATTCCTCCGCGTAGTCGAAGTCGTTGCCCATGGGGTTGCCCATGGGCGGGTTCTGGTGGAGCCCCTTCAGATTCAACTGCTCGGGCCACCAGTCGCGGTTCGATCGGGTCCTGGGCGCGTGGCCGGTGATGGGGCACTTCGATTCACTCATGTCGCTGTCGTCCTCTCTGGCGCGCCGGATCCTGCCGGGCTGCCCTGGCGGAAACGGCCTTCGCTTTCGTTCGTTTGCTGGAGTGCCCGGACACCTGTCCGGGCGTTTCCCGGGGGGCTTGGGGGGGCCGTTGCGTCGCGCAAGCGCAGCACGCGGGACGACCCGGCGGGCGCAGGATGGGCAGCGCCCCCAGTAGACGACTTCTGCCTCGTCGATCTCGTAACCCATGTCGTCGGCCGCCGTGAGACAGGGCGCGAACCCGACCGCGCACGCGACGTCGACCATGCGACCGCACACCCGGCAGATCAAATGGTGATGGTTGTCGCCCACGCGGGCTTCGAACCGCGCCGGCGACCCGGCGGGCTGGATCCGGCGGAGGACGCCGTCGGCGGCTAGGACGCCGAGGGCGTTGTACACGGACTGGACCGAGATTGCGCCTATCTCCGCCCGCACGACGTCAACGACACCGTCCGCCGTGATGTGCGGCCGGCCGGCGACCGCGCGCAGCACCGCCAGGCGCTGAGCGGTCACCTGGATGCCGTGCCGGCAAAGGAGGTCCCTCGGGTCCTGGCGCATGATTATAGAGTAACTCAAACTGTGGAATCATTCCACGGCTGGCCAGCGCCCCGCAGTCGAATGGGAGTGGCGCAGGTGCTACACTGCTTCTTCTTCCCTCCCTGGAGGCCTTCGATGGCGAAGACGCACGACCTCGAAGACGCATTGGACCGGCTGCTCCGCCCGTATCGCATCACCGACGGCCGCAAGTTCCGGCTGAAAGACATCCACCCCGGCGACACGGGCGGACTGAGGTCGAAAGAGCATGCCGACCAGCAGCTGGCGGAGGGTGTCGCGCGGCTTGCCGATCTGCAGCAGAAGCTGTACGCGCAGGACCAATGGGGCGTGCTGCTGATCTTCCAGGCGATGGACGCGGCGGGCAAGGATGGGGCAATCGCCCACGTGATGTCGGGCGTGAATCCCCAGGGGTGCCAGGTGTTTCCCTTCAAGGCGCCGTCGGCCGAGGAACTGGACCACGACTTCCTCTGGCGCACGACTCGCTGCCTCCCCGAGCGCGGCCGGATTGGCATCTTCAACCGGTCATACTACGAGGAGATGCTCGTGGTCCGCGTTCATCCCGAGATCCTGGCGAAGCAGCGCCTGCCGGAGCGTTTCCTCACGAAGAAGATCTGGAAGCACCGGTTCGAGGACGTCGTCGCGTTCGAGCGTTACCTCGCCCGCAACGGCTATGCGATCGTGAAGTTCTTCCTGCACCTGTCGAAGAAGGAGCAGAAGGCGCGCTTCCTCGAACGACTCGACACGCCTTCGAAGAACTGGAAGTTCTCGATGGCCGACGTGACCGAGCGCGAACACTGGGATGAGTACATGACGGCCTACGAGGAGGTCGTCCGCGGCACGGCGGCGCCTCACGCCCCCTGGTACGTCCTGCCGGCCGACAACAAGTGGTTCACGCGGCTCCTTGTGGCCGCCGCAATCCAGCAGACGCTGCTGGGGCTCCACCTGAAGTTCCCGGTCCTCGACACCGCGAAGCAGGCGGAGCTCAAGAAGGCGCGCGCGGCGCTGGTGGGCAAGGTCAGGTAGCACCGACCGGGCGACGCGGGAAGACGGCTCCTCGTGGGAGGTGCCCATGCGAAGACACGCGGCGGTGGCGCTCTGCATCCTGGCTTCGCTCGCGGCTGCTCTGCCGCAGGACTACGGCCTGCTCCGGTCGAAGTCCGATTCGGACGAGCGGTGGGCGCCGATCAACGCGCTCAAGAGCCGGGCGCCGGAGCTCGCCAAGTCCTTCGCGCCGCACGTGTTCCTGAACCAGAAGGGCGAGCGGATGCCGTACCGGCTGTTCACCCCGCCCCGCATCGACCCCGGTCGGCGCTACCCGCTCGTCGTGTTCCTCCACGGAGCGGGCGGAAGCGGCACCGACAACGCGAAGCAGCTGGAGAGCGGCAACCTGTATGGTTCGCTCGTCTGGGCCCTGCCCGCGAACCAGGCCAGGCACCCGGCCTTCGTCCTGGCGCCCCAGAGCGACTGGAACTGGCCCTGCACGATCTTCGACCCGAAGAACCCGCCGAAGGTGGCCGCCGACATCAAGCTCTGCCCCCCGGGAGCCCTGGGCATCGGCGCGCGCCTGGCGTTCGAAGTCATCGACAGCCTGCTCGGCGCCCTCCCAATCGATCGTTCGCGCATCTACTTGACCGGCCACTCGATGGGGGGCGCCGGCACGTGGCACATGGCCGCCCAGCGTCCCCGCTTCTTCGCCGCCGCGGTCCCGGTCTGTGGACGCGGTCATCCCGAGATGGCGGCGCAGCTGAAGGACCTGCCAATCTGGAACTTCCACGGGGTGAAGGACGACGTCGAGCCGGTCTCCTCGTCCCGCGCGATGATCGATGCGATCCGGAAGGCCGGAGGCCGGCCAAGACATACCGAGTACCCGGACCTCGGCCACAACGTCTTCGCGTGGGTGTACACCGAGCCGGCGCTGGTCGAGTGGCTCTTCGCGCAGAGGAAGAAACCCTCGGCGTCCTGCCGCTACTGGCCACGCTCGTTCGCGCCGCAAATCATGCCCTGGGTCGGGGCGACCCAGAACATGGTCGCGACCGTTGGCAGGCCGGGGACGTCGTGCAAGACCACGTTCGGACCGAAAGGCCCCTCGGCGGTCAGGTTGCCGTAGGCGTGCACGAACGCACCCGTACCGTTGACGAACCGGCCCACCTCACGGATGTGATAGATGCCGGCAGTGTTCGTCATGTGCTCCGTCACGAAATCCGTGGCGAGTTGAATGGTGTTGCCGCCGCCGAAGTCGAACGTCCACAATTCGGTCCCCTGCCAGTTGTCGGGGTCCCGCACCAGCGATGTGCTCTGGACACCGACGGTCGCGAACAACAGGTTCCTGCCGATGGTGAAGTTTCCCAGCATGTGCCACGTCCGGGGCTGGTCGGGCGCATCCCGGTAGAGCGCCCCGTAGACCGTGCCCGAGAAGGGGGCGCAGTTGTTCTGGGCGTTGGCAGCAGTGCTGCCGATGACGAACAAGACCACGACGATCGCAAGCAGCCCGGCGGACAGTCGGAACGTCTTCATGGCTGGACTCCTTCCTGACAGGCCTCTCCTCGCGGGTGCGACTCAATACCGGTCGCCGTCGGCTCTCGACAGCGTCCCTCACTTAAGCAACCGAAAACGGGCGGGACGAACTACAATCGGGCGGAGAGAATTCTCGGCTCACGCTCATGGACGCCACGGGCAGCCACGAGATCACCGGCTTGCTGCGGGCCTGGAGGAACGGCGAGCCTGCGGCCCTCGACGAACTGATCCCTCGCGTCTATCGCGAGTTGAAGCGGCTTGCGCGTCGGCGCGGTGCCGGTCGTGAAGGCGGACCGCTTCAGACCACGGCGCTGGTCCACGAGGCCTACCTGCGCCTCGTGGACATCACCAGCGTCACGTGGCAGGACCGGGCGCACTTCTACGCCGTGTCGGCCCGCATCATGCGGGGCATCCTCGTGGACGCCGCTCGCGCCCGGCGGGCTCGCAAGCGCGGGGGATCGCCGTCCGGCGCCCGGACGTTCGTCGATGTCGACCTCGACCAGATCCCGGACATGGGGGCCGGCAGAGCGGAGGAGATCCTGGCCATCCACGAGGCCCTGGAGCACCTGGCCGGAATGGACGCGCGCCAGGCGCAGGTCGTCGAGATGCGGTTCTTCGTCGGGCTCGGAGTCGAGGAAACAGCCAGGGTGCTGAACGTCTCGCCGCAAAGCGTCATGCGGGACTGGAAGCTCGCCAAGGCCTGGCTCCGGCGAGAGATTCGGAAGAGCAGGAGCACCGTGCCGTAGACCCGAGGATCTCCAGCCTATGAATCCCGAACGGTGGGAGCGGGTGAAGGCGGTCTTCCACTCGGCTCTGGATCGGGATCCCGCCGAGCGCGCAGCCTTCCTCGAGCGGGCCTGCCTCGGCGACGGTGAACTGCGGGCGGAGGTCGACTCGCTGCTGGCTCAAGCCAGCGACGGTTCCTTCCTTGAACGGCCGGCCTGGATGCCCGCAACGGCGAGCGGTGACGAGGCCCGTGCCGGCGGCCCCACGGACACTTCCTGCGAACGGGCCGCACCACAAGCGGAAGACGCTCCCCGGGGCCACCATCCGTTCGTCTGGGCCGTCTGGCTCACCACGGCGGTGGTCGTCGCCGCGTCCGGCTACGGGGCGTGGCGGAGTCGCCAGGAGGCTACGGTCTTCGGATGGTCGGAGGCGCGGCGAGCCGGGCACTGGCAGGTTGCCAACGTCACTCCGGGGGGACCGGCCGCCGGGAGACTCCAGCCAGGCGACGTCCTTCTCAGCCTGGATGGTGACCCCGCGGTGGCGAGAGGCGGCACCCTGCCGTATCGGCGTGTGCTGCGCCCCCGAGCGAGCTACCGCGTAGAGGTCAGGAGGGGCGGCGAGACGCTGGAGTTCGGGCTCGACACGGGGGGCGGCGGCCCCCGGGGCAGCCCCTCTGGTTACCTGGCCGGCCTCGTCTGGGCTTTCGTCGGGCTGTTCATCGGGTTCGCCCGTCCGCAGGAGCGGATGGCCCGGCTCGCCTTTGCCGCGTGCACCCTGACCGGTCTCAGCTTCCTCGGCGTCGTCGGCCTGATGCCAATCTACGCGCTCCAGCCCGTGCACGTGCTCGGCTACCACTTCTTCTACCTTTTCCCTCGCGATCCGCCTCGCGGCCGGGGGTGGAGGACGTTGCTCCATGTTCTCTACCTGGCGACGATCGTGTGCGTGGCGTGCGGGCTGCTGGCGAACTGGCTGCTGTTCGCGCGTGGCCCTCAGGCCCTGACGCCGTTCATGGCAGGGGTTTTCGGCCGCCCGCTCGAGTGGCTGCTGACCGCCACGGCCTCGGCGTCGATGCTCGGCGCCGCTGCCGTTGCCGTCTACAAGTACCGCGCGGTCACCGATAGCGACCAGCGACGCCGCTTCTACTGGGTCGCGCTGGGCGGGATCACCGGCCTGGGCCCGGTCGCGGTGTGGGTTGCGCTCGACCTGGCCCGCCACCATCCCGCCTTGGCTCGGTGGCTGCCTGGGGATTCTGCCTGGGTTCCGATCAGTCGCGCAGCGAACCTCTCGAGCATCGCGCTCCCCCTGGCCGTCGCCTACGCCGTGGCGAAGCACCAGGTCTTCGACGCCCGGATCGCGATCCGGCGGGGCGTTCAGTACCTCCTGGCCCGGCGCGCCCTCCAGATCCTGCTGGCGCTGCCGATCGGCGCGTCGGTGTACACGCTCGTCACCGAACGCCATCGAACTCTCGTCGAGCTGGTGACGGACACCAGCGCCTACCTCTATGGGATTGCGGGCCTGGGCCTGAGCCTGCGATTCAGAACGCCGCTCCTCCGCTGGCTCGACCGGAAATTCTTCCGGGAGCAGTACGACCGTGAGCAGGTGCTCTTGAGCCTGGCGGACGAGTTCGGCCGTTTCGACTCGGCAGAGGAGATTTCCTCTTTCGTCTGCCGCCAGCTGGAGCGGTCTCTCCATCCCAAGTCCGTGCATCTCTGGCGGCGCGACGCTGGGGTCATGCACCTGGCCGACACATCCGGCTCCTCCCCCGGGCGGCTGCTGCGCTTTCCGCTGAGTGAGAGCCTCCTCGATGCGCTGAACCGCCTCGGTCCCGCGGTCCCGGTACCGCTGCCGGCCGAGGCCGGCGCAACGGCCAGCGAGTTGCGGTGGCTCGCGGCGGAAGATGTGCGCGTCATCGCCACCGTGGCCGGCGCGAACGGTGTCGACGCGGTCCTGGTGCTCGGAGAGAAGCAGTCCGAGGACCGGTACAGCGACGGCGACATCCAACTGATACGCGCGCTGGCACAGGAAACAGCCGTCGTGCTCGACAACCTCCACCTGAAGGGGCAGGTGAGAGACGAGCAGCGGATCCGGCACGAGGTGCTGGCGAAGCTCCAACCCGGCCTGGTGGACTTGCTCAGGGAATGCCCGGCGTGCGGCGCGTGCTACGACGGCGGCGCGGTGCGGTGCGAACGCGACGGGGCTGCCCTGACTCTCAGCCTGCCCGTCTCCCGCACGATCGACGGCAAGTATCGCCTCGACCGTCTCATCGGCCGGGGCGGGATGGGCTCGGTATACGCCGCGCACGACCTGCGGTTGGCGCGGGAGGTGGCGATCAAGATCATGGTCGGGGGGCAATTCGGACGCGACACCGCGCTGCGCCGGTTCCGGCGAGAGGCGCGGGTCGTCGCAGGACTGAGCCACCCGAACATCGTTGCGCTTCACGACTTCGGCGAGCTCGAAGGCGGCGGAGCCTACCTCGTCATGGAACGGATTCACGGCCCGTCGCTGCGGGCCGAGATGAGACGCGTCGGCGTCTTCTCATGTGCCGAGGTGGCCGAGTGGTTCGATCAGATGCTGGACGGTCTGGCCGCCGCACACGAGCGCGGCATCGTCCACCGGGATCTCAAGCCAGAGAACATCTTGGCTCCGCGACGGGCGACCGGCGCCCTGGCGGTGAAGATCCTGGACTTCGGCCTGGCGAAGATGCAGCCCCTCGGGGAGCCGACATCGAGCAGCCTCACCGAGTCGGGAGTCGTGCTGGGCACCTTGGCCTACATGGCCCCCGAGCAACTGGCAGGCGAAGACGTCGATCAACGGGCCGACATCTTCGCGGCCGGGGTGATCCTTGCGGAGATGCTGACCGGGCGTCGGCCCTTTGCGGAGGGTGCGAGCGAGCGGGGCGATTACCGTTTGCCGCCCGGCGTTCCGAATCACGAGGGGTTGAACGGCGTCCTCAGACGGTCCCTTGCCAGGTCGCCGAGGGACCGCTTCACCCAGGCAACGGACCAGCGCGCCGCGATCCTTCGCGCGCTTCGGGCGTGAACTTCTGCGCGCCGACGGTGACGATGGCGACGTGGTCGTTCATGCGGAATTACGCAAGCGCGTCTGGTGGGAGGTGCCCATGCGAAGGCACGCGGCGTCCGCTACCCGCCGCTGCGGGGACTCTGCCCGGCGCCGCGCGCGGCGATCGCGCGAAGCATGCCTCTGAAGATGAAGGCGTGCGCCGGCAGCATCGCCGCCCAGTAGAGCAGCCCCAGCAGGCCTCGGGGGTCGAAGAGCGCGGTCTGGCGAACGCGTGCCGGTGCCCCGTCGTTCCCGGGCGCCACATCGAGTTGCAGCCACGCGCGACCGGGCATCTTCATCTCGGCGGCGAGCGTCAGGCGCCGGTCCGGTTCGAAGGCCACGACGCGCCAGAAGTCCACGGCGTCCCCGACGACGCACGTGTCCGGGTCGCGCCGGCCCCGCCGCATCCCGATTCCTCCCACCAGGCGGTCGAACCACGCACGCAGCATCCACAGCGCGCTGCCGTAGTAGTAACCGTTCGCCCCGCCAATCTTCCTCACCGGCTCGAACGCCTGCGCCAGGCTGCCTGGACGGTCGCCTCGCGGTGGTCCAGCACGCAGCCCGATGCCCTGAGCGCCGTCAGCGCGGCGTCGGCGTCGCGTCCCGCGGCCTCGGCCAGGAGCGCTTCCACGCGCTCGCCCCGCTGCCGGGTGGCCTCGGTGACCGCCTGCGCGAGCCCCCGCGGTTTCACCGCATAGCGACGCGCGGGCCCGGCGTCGGTGACGATCGTCTGATTGCGCATGCCGTCGATCAGCCAGCGACCGACGCTCGCGTACAGGGGCGTCACGAGGCGAAGCCACAGGCTCGACAGCCGCGGCGTCAGCAGCGGAACGGGAATCAGCAGGCGCTTCAGCCCGCGCTGTCGGGCGTACTCCCGCATGATGTCGCCGTAAGAGACCACGTCGGGTCCGCCGATCTCGCACACGGCACTGCCGCTCGCGTCATCCTCGGCCGCCGCGGCCAGGTAGGCCAGCACGTCATCGATGGCGATCGGCTGCGCCTTCACGGCGACCCATTTCGGACAGACCATCACGGGCAGCCGCTCGACCAGCGATCGCACCATCTCGAACGAGAGGCTGCCGGCCCCGATCACGATTGACGCGCGCAGTTCGATGACCGGCACGCCAGACTCGCGGAGCACCTCGCCCGTTTCGCGCCGGCTCCGGAGGTGAGGCGACAGATCGTCGCGGCCGTCGCCGAGGCCCCCCAGGTAGACAATGCGGCGGACGCCGGCGGCGGCAGCGGCGGAACCGAAACGCCGCGCCGCTTCGCGGTCGGCGTCTTCGAACGATCCGGCCGCTCCCATCGAGTGAATCAGGTACACCGCGACGTCGATGCCCGCCATCGCGCGTGCGAGGGACGACGCGTCCCGGACGTCGCCTTCGACGATCTCTGTTGCGGGAGCGGCTCGCTGCCGCAATCGGCCCGGTCGTCGCGCCAGGCACCTGACGCGGTGGCCGCGTGATTCGAGCAAAGGAAGGAGCAGGCCACCGACATAGCCGGTGGCCCCTGTCAGCAGAATGGACAACGCGGGCATGGTCGCCTCGGGACAGACGCGACAGTGTACGACGATTCGGGCGCGAGGTCGCCGTTCGGGTTCAACGCTGAAGCGGATGCTGCCTGCGCCCCGAGTCGCGAAGGACCGTGATCCATTCCACCTCGAGCGCGAACGGGCCTGGCGTCTTCTCGGCCAGCAGAAAGCCCAGCGACGTGACGCTTCCGGGATCCACCGGGCCGGCGCCCGCCACGACCCGACCAAAGGCCGTCGCCTCGAACTGGCTCAGCGGGATGCGCATCTCGATCCACTCGCCGCGGCGGGTCCGCACAGGCGCCCGGTACGAGAAGGCCGTCCTTCTCTCGGACGTGTACAGATTCAGCTGGTATCGCGCCCGTCGCCGCGCACGCGGGCGACGAGCGTGTCGCCCGCCTGGAGCCCCAGTGCCCTGGGACGGGATCGGACGGATGCGAATCCCCCGTTGTTCTCGAGCGAGAGCGTCCCGTAGAACTCGAGGGTCTGGCGGTCGGTGATTCTAAACCGTCCGTCGGATACGCCGCCCATCACGCCGTCATTGACCGCCTGCCAGTCCGCCACCGCGTTGGGCGACGCAAAGCCGAACAACTGCACTCGAGGCTCCTGAGCGACGAGCGGCGTTCCCAAGAACGCCACCAGCGCGATCACACTTATCCAGCGGGACATGACACACACTACCACCTTCAGACGCCTGGAAGCGTGCGGACGGTCCGCGACGGGTCGGCGCTGAATCCCCAGCCGCCGGGCAGGCGTCCTACTGTGTATGTTCTCGATACGCCTGGTTGGGTGGAGGCATCGCGCCGTCGCGGGTGCCGCGGCTCTGGCTGCAGCGGCATGGGTCGCGACGGCGGCCGCCCAGCAGTCCCGTCACCCGGTGTCGGGCCGTGTCATCGCGCAAGTGATGGGCTACGAAGGCGCGGCCTGGCTCGAGCGGCCCGAGCGGGAGTCCGAGGAGCAGCCGTTGAAGGCCATCGCGGCGCTCGACATCAAGCCGGGCCAGGTGGTGGCCGACGTCGGGGCCGGGTCGGGCTACTACACGGTGCGCCTGGCCGAACGCGTCGGGCCCACCGGCCGCGTGTTCGCCACCGACATCCAGCCGGAGATGATCGCCCTGCTTCGGGCGCGGGTCTCCCACGCGCGGCTGGACAACGTTGAACTGGTGCTGTCCGCGGACGCCGATCCCCGTCTGCCCGAGGGCCTCTTCGACCTGGTGCTGATGGTCGACGTCTATCACGAACTGGCGCGTCCCCAGGAGGTCCTGCGCAAGCTGCGCGCGTCGCTGAAGCCGGACGGCCGGCTCGTGCTCGTCGAGTTCCGCAAGGAGAGCGCCTGGGTGCCCATCCGGGAGGAGCACAAGATGAGCGTGAAGCAGGCGCGGATGGAACTCGAGGCAGAAGGCTACCACTTCGATCGCGTCATCGACGTGCTGCCCTGGCAGCACATCCTCGTGTTCCGGCGCTGAGACGGGGCCCGCTTCGCGGGTGGCGGATCAGGGGGTGCGTTCGATCACCAGCAGAGAGATGTCGTCTTTCACGGGGCCGCCGGACCACGCGCGGACCGCGGCGGCCACGCGGTCGAGGCCGGCACGCAGCGGCAGCTCCCGCCAGCGCTCGATCTCGGCCAGGAGCCGGTCAAGGCCGAACTCCTCGTCGGAGGCATTCAAGGCTTCGATGGCGCCGTCGGTATAGCAGTAGAGGCGATCGCCTGGCTCGAGCGTCAGCGTCTCGTCCTCGTAGGTGGCCTCGTCGATCATGCCGACAGGAAGCCCCGCGCCGGCGACCGGCGTGGGCGGCCCGGTCCGTGGAAGCCGAACCGGCGCCGGGTGGCCGGCCATCACGTACTGGAATCGGCCGGAGGACGGGTCGGCAAGGCCGTAGACCAGCGTGAAGTACTGTCGCGTGCGGTCCATCGGGAACTGCCGGTTCAGCCGCTCGGCGACGCGGGACGGCGGGACGACCGACGCACCGGTGCCGTCGTTCTCGGTGAGCAGCGAACCCCACATGGTCGGCGACAGCAGGTGGGCCAGGGTGAACGACAGCAGCGCGGCACCCACGCCGTGCCCGCTGACATCCAGCAGGTAGATCCCCAGCCGGTTGTCCGGCAGCGAGACGACGCCCACGCCGTCGCCGGCGAGGTCATCGCACGGATGGAAGGCATGGGCGATGCGCAGTTCGCCGGCCTGAATCTCCGGAGGAGGCAGCAGCGCCTGCTGCACGCGCGCCGCCAGCCTCAAGTCGTACTCCAGCGCCTGCTTCGCCTTCCGCAGGCCGTCCTCCGCCAGGCGACGGATCGTGACGTCTGACTGGATGCCGATTAAGTGCGTGACCTCGCCCGCCGCGTCCCGGAGGGGCGTGATCGACAGCCGGTTCCAGAACGTCGACCCGTCCTTGCGGTAGTTCAGAATCTCGACCAGGCACTCCCGGCTCTCCGCGAGGGCCGCCCGGATCTCCGCCACGGCCGCCGAGTCGGTCTCCGGGCCCTGGAGGAACCGGCAGTTGCGGCCCAGCACGTCCGCAACCGCGTAGCCGGTCATGCGCTCGAATCCCTGGTTGACGTAAATCAGCGGCCGATCGGGCTGTCGCGCGTCGGCGATGGTGACGCCTTCGGCAGCCACGTCGAGGCCACGGTCTTTCAGCGCCAGCCAATCGGCCGCGTCTCTCGGCCAACCAGCCGTCGTCGGTGGTCCTGTTCCGTCTCCCATCAACACCTCGCCCATCCGCGCCATCGCCGGGAGCCGCCCGCCGATCTCGACCGTTCGAACCCAGGGGATACGATACTACGCCCTCGTCGCGGCGTGGGTGTCCCCGGCGTGCGCTGCCCGCCAATCGACGCAACGGCATACGCGTGGACCCGGGGTGGACGTGGCGCATCGCACCAGCAAGGACTTGATGGCGGCCGCCGCTACTCGCTTCTCAACGCCCGCACGGGGTCGACCGTGGTGGCCCGGCGCGCCGGCAGGGCACTGGCCGCGACGGCGGCGAGCGCCACCATGACCGCCGCCGCCGCGAGCGTCGCAGGGTCGGCGGGGCTGACGCCGAACAGGAACGTTCGCAGTGTCCGGGTGGCCGCCAGCGCGCACGCCATCCCGATGACCACGCCGATGCCCGCCATGCCCAGGGCCAGGCTGGTGACCTGTCCGATGACGGTCGCCCGCCTGGCGCCAAGCGCCATCCGGATGCCGATCTCGCGCGTCCGCTGCGCGACCGAGTAGGCCAGCACGGCGTATATCCCCAGCAGCGCCATCAGTGTCGCGATGACGGCCAACGCCGACAGCAGCAGCGTCGCGAAACGCCTGCCGACGATCGTGCGACCCTGACGAATCCGGTCGCCCAGCGTGAACGCGCCGACGACGATGTCCCGGTTGAGCGCCCGCACGGCGGCCATCGCCGCCGGCGCAACCCCGGCCGGCGAGGCGTCGGTCCTGAGGACGAGGATCAAGCGTCGCGACGGAACCTGGCCGTGCACCCGGTACACCGTCGGCATCGGGTCGCGCTCGGGCGAGAATCGCACGTCGCCGACCACACCGACGATTGTCAGCCAGGGCTGCTCCGGCCCGCCCGGCCGCGTCGGCGCTTCGATCTTGACGCGGCGCCCCACGGGATTCTCACGGGGCCAGAAGCGACGCGCGAATCCCTGGCTGACGACCGCGACCGGCTCGGTTCCGGCCCGGTCGTCGTCGGTGAAGTTCCGGCCCCTGACGACGGGGATGCTCATCGCGGTGAAGAACGACGGCGAGACCGTGGTCGAGTGCGCGTTGAACCGTACCGGACCGCTTGACGATTCGATGGTCACCGGCGGGACGGACCAGCCGAATGTCGGCATCTGGACGGCACCGCCGACCGAACGAACGCCGGGGATCGCGGACAATCGCCCGGTCAACTCGCGGAAGAACCCGCGCACCTGGTCGTCTTGCGTCGCCTGGTCCGCCGCCCCGGCTGGCGCCGTCGCGTTGACGGTGAGCACGTGGTCGGCGTCGAAACCCATGTCGACGCGGTTCAGTTCGTCGAGGCTCCGGATGAACAGGCCGGATACCGTCAGCAGCACGAAAACGAGCGCGATCTGCGACACGACCAGGAACAGCTGGATGCGGCTGCGACGCCTGCCGCCGGCGACGCCCCGCCCGCCGTCGCGAAGCGCCTCGAGCACCGGCAGGCTCGTCGCGCGCAGCGCCGGCAGGACGCCCACGAGGACGCCGACCGCCAGCGAGAGCCCCAGCCCGAACGCCAGCACGCGCGAATCGACCTGGATCTCGGCGGCTCGTGGCAACGCGACCGGCAGTCTCCTGATGAGCGCCGGAACGCTGACGTACGCCACGGCGCACCCGGCCAGCCCTCCGGCAAGGGCCAGGGCGAGACTCTCGCCGACACTCTGCACGAGCAGTCGGCCGCGAGGCGCGCCCAGCGCCTGGCAGAGGCCCGTCTCCCTCCGGCGGTCGGTGGCCCGGATGAACAGGAGATTCGCGACGTTTGCGCCGCCAATCGACAGGACCGTGCCCACCGCGGCCAGCAGCAGCAGGAGCGCGCGGCCCGACCCGGCAGTCACGACCTCCAGGCGCGTGAGCACGCCCACGGCGAAGTCGTTGTCCTCCGGGTGCTCCCGCGCGAGGGCGCTCGTGAGATGGTCCATCGCGGTCCGCGCCGCCGCCACCGTCACGCCGGGCTTCAGGCGGCCGATCGCCTGGAGGAACCCCGTCTTGCGGCTGGTAAAGGAACGGCGGCCGTCGTCGAGGGCGATCCACAGATCCTCGTTGCCGTCCGGAAACCCGAATCCGGGAGGCATGACGCCGGCTATGGTGTAGGACGTCTCGCCCGACACCATCACGCGACCGACGACGCCCCGGTCACCGCCGTAGCGGCTCTGCCAGAACGCGTGACTCAGGACGGCGCGCTCGGGGGCGCCAGGCCGGTCGTCCTCGGCCGTCAGCACCTCGCCGAGGAGCGGCCGCACACCGAGCGCCTTGAAGGCGCCGGATGTCACCATGGCGATCTGCAGCGACTCGGGCTCGTCGGCGATCTTGAACGCCTGGGTGTTCGTCAGGTAGCCGCCAATGGCGTCGAAGACCGGCGCCGACGTCTCCCAGTCGCGCAGGACGCTCGGGGGAATCCAGTAGCCGTTCCCGACGAGGGTTCGGGCCGAATCCTGGGCGAGTGCCGTGAGCGGCAGGCGGTAGACGTTCACGAGGCGGTCGGCGTCGGCATACGGCAGCGGCTTCAGCATCACCCCGTGGACGACGCTGAAGACGGTGGTCGTGGCGCCGATCCCGACCGCAAGCGTCGTCACGACCGTGGTGGTGAGGCCGGGCCGCTTGCGGAACGACCGGAGCGCGAGCCGAACGTCGGTGAAGGACATGGTGTCTTCCTCTCGGTTCGATTCGACGAGGGAGCACCCCGCGGCGTTCGCGCAGCGCCCGACGGGTCCTCTTCCCAGTGCCTTCCATTCTTCTTACGGGCCCCAGGCCTTCGGGCGGGCGTCGGCGCACGCCCTCCGGCACCCGGCGGGCATCGTGGTTTCCCCCTGCGTGGCGCGTCTCGGCCCTCGTCTGGGGCCGACCGGCGAGCCCTCCCCCTGCCTGGCTGACCTCAATGGCAGCGCTGGCCACCCCCGCGCCCATTCGCCGGCTGCCCGCCGAAGACGCATTACGGGCGATCCCAGACACAACGCACTGCGCGTCGGCGCGCGCGTTCATGGCGTGGGGGCCGATCATCGTGTTACGCGGGACATGACATTCGACAGCGCCTCCCCCGCGCATGGTCGCGACGACGACGTTTGCTTCCACAGTCGGACGGCCAGGCTGACCGCGTCGTCGGCCGCCTCGGCGGATGGCGTGCGGCGGGTCGTTGACCGAAGCAGGCGCGCCGCCTCCCGCCTGTCGTTCGTCTCGTTTGAATCCGCTGGCTGGCTGACGACGCACCTGTCGAGGGCCCCCACAATCGCCGTCAGCAGGGCCAGGCTCCGCCGACGGCGTTCCGCCGCCCCCAGGCGCGACTCGGAGGGGTCGATCGCCCTGACCTCGCGGCAGAAGTTGGTCAATCGAATGGCGACGGCATTCCCCGGGTCGATTCGCAGCGCGTCGCGTGCCGCCTGTTCCGCGCCGCGGAAGTCATCCTGCGCGGTAAGCGCCTGCGCCAGGCCGAGGTGGGCCGCGATGAGCTGGGGACGAACTTCCAGCACCTGGCGAAACAGGTCTGCCGCCTGCCTCGGGGACTGGGCACCCAGAAGCGCTTCTGCCACCCTCAGCTGAACATCCGCCTCGGAGACCCGGCCCGACTCGCGCAACAGCTCCGCGACCGCTTCACGCTGGCGTCCAGCCTTTTGCAGCAGGTCCACCAACTGGAACACCGCGGACGTTCGCTCGGTGGATCCGCCCGGCCAGTCGCCTTCAATCGCCCGCCGGTAGAAGGCTTCTGCGGACTTCGTCTCACCCCGATCGCGCGCGATGCGAGCGAGCCCGAGGTTCGCGGGCGAGCTGCCGGGCTGAGACGTGAGTACCTGCTGCAGGTAGACGGACGCTTCCGCATCCCGGCCGCTTCGTTGAAGCGCGAGCCCCAAGGCCAGGCGGTAGTCGTTGCGGCTGATCAGTGACACCGCGGTGCGGAACCGCTCGACGGCCTCGTCGAACCGGTTCTCGCGAACGAGTTCGCTCCCCTGCCGGAAGGCCAACCTGGCGGATTCGACCCGCCCCGAATAGTAATGATGCGCGAGGAGGCCTCCGAGCAGGAACAGACCGAGGACGCCGGCGATGACCGTGGCCAGCAACGTCCGCCCCGAGGTCCGTTCCGCGTGTGCCGCCTCCGCAGGGGACTCCTGGTCGTCGGACTGGCCGTAGGCGGCCGGCATGTCCTGGAGGTCGATCACGCCAAGCAGCTCGTGCACGTCGGTGCGACTGACAACAGGCAGCACCGACAGTCCTGCGCGTGCCATCCGCTGGAACACGACCTCGAGTCCCTGGTCCGCGTGGACGTGCGGAAAGCTGTCGGCAGTCGGGGCCACGGGCTTCGGTTCCATCACGTCGGCCACACGAACGCCGTGGCTTCGTCCGGCTGCCTCACGGATGCGGTCGGCCTTCACCATGCCCTGAAAACGCCCGCCGTTGAGCACCGGAAACGCGCGGCCGACCTGGCCGTCCGACCGCTCGGCGCTCTCCAGGTAGTCGCCTACGGGAGCAAGCGCATCGAGCGTCAGCGTGGTGGTCCGCATCGCCTGCTCCACGAGCATCGAGGAGTGCAGGCGCGGGGGCGGCAAATCGATGTGGTCCTGGTGAAGCAGTGCCTCGTACACCGGTTGCGGCTGCAGGCGCTGGGAAATGAAGAAGCTGAGGAGGTTTGCGATCATCACCGGGACGATGATGGAGTAGTCCCGGGTGATCTCGAAGATCATGATCACCGAAGTCATGGGCGCACGGACGATGCCGGCGAACGCCGTGCCCATTCCGACCAACGCGTAGGCGCCAGGGCTGCCGGTCAGATCGGGCAGCCACATGTGGGCCACGCCGCCGACGCTGCCTCCCAGCATTGCGCCGATGAAGAGGCTCGGGCCGAAAATGCCACCTGCGTTGCCCGAGGCATAGCAGGTGGCGGTGGCCACCAGTTTGAGCGCCAGAAGAAGCGCCATCACGCTGACGACCATACGGCCGTTCAGCGCCTCACTGACGTGAGCGTAGCCGACGCCCAACACCTCCGGGACCCACCATCCGAGCAGGCCCACGGTCAGGCCGCCAATCGTCGGTTGCCACCAGGCCGTCCGGCTCGGGAGCCGGAGGAACCCGCGCCGCAGGCCGAGGAGGAGCTTCACGAAGGCCACCGAGACCAGTCCGCCGGCCACGCCGAGCCCGGCGTAGATCACCAACTCGAGGGGATGCACCAGTTGGTAGGCGGGTACGTGGAACAGCGGCTCGTCGCCGAGCACCAGGTGGAGCACCGCCCAGGACGTCGCCGCACCGATCACGACCGATCCGAGGACGGGTGCATGCAAGTCGCCCAAGATCTCTTCCAGCGTGAAGAGCACCGCGGAAATCGGCGTATTGAAGGCTGCGGCCAGGGCGGCGGAGGTGCCGATAGGCACCAGCGACTGGATCCTGCGCGGGCCGAGCCCCAGCCGCCTCCCGAGTGACGACGCGATCCCTGCACCGACCTGGACGGTCGGGCCTTCACGCCCGAGAGCGATCCCGCTGGCGAGGGACAGCCCCGAGAGACAGAACTTGCCCACGACCGTCGAGAATGAGATCTGCCCGCGCCGCAGGAACAGGGCCGTCTTGGTCTGCGGGATCCCGCTACCCCGCGCCCCGGGAAAGTACCGCGCGAGCAGCAGGCCGGTCACCAGGGCGCCGGCGACGGGGATGGCGAGGCGCCGCCAGGGGGAGCCCTGAGCGGGATACAGCCTGGCGCCGAGGTTCTCGGTCAGCAGGATGAACGCCACCACGACCAGCCCGACCACGGCTCCGACCAGGAGCGTCAGCACCAGCAGCAGCTTCTCCTCGTGGCGCTGCAGGCGATCGGCTTCCGTCCAGGCACGCAGGCGACGACGCCAGGCTGCTCCGCTCTCGTGGGCAGCTGGCTGGCGGACTGCGGCATCGTCCAACTGGTTTGACCTCAAAGCAAGTATCCCGAACTTTGGCAGAGGCGGTCAACCAAGACCGTCCACGTCGGGCCGGTCATATCTCTGGTGCGTCGCTACCAGTGCTGAATCGGGTCGGGGGTTTCGACAGGGTGCCGGCGCCTTTCGGCTTGCTCGACCCACCACCGCCTGACGACGTCCTGGCTGCCCAGCCCGACGGCAAGCGCCGCGGCCAGCATCACCCCACCGAACAGGATCGCGAACGCCGTCACGACCGTCGCCTGGCCGACTCCGAGATGTTCGAACGCGGTCGCGGAAGCGACGAGCATGACGGTCGTCCGGGTGGCGGCGGCCAGCAACCGGGCCTGCGAGATCTCGGCGTTCACGGCAGCGATGAGCGTGGCCCGGCCCAGGAATCGGCTCAGGATGAACCCGATCCAGAAGATCGCGGCTCCCACGAGCAGGTGCGGCAGGTACACGAGGGATCGTCCCGCGAGATCGGCGGCCAACCGTGGATCGAGCGTCGACAGCGCCGCGATGAACCCGGCCGCGATGACCGCCCACTGAACGAGCCTCCCGGTGAGGCGGGTGATGCTGGTCACGCCGATTCTCGACATCGGGCCCTGCACCCCGAGTCGAGACGCCGCTCGGTCCGCCTTGGCCAGGCGCATCGCCCACGCGGCCACTCGGCCGGCAATCGTGCCCAGGACTAGGGACAGGACGACGATGAACACCGCGGCGAGGGCGTTGGACAGCCCCTCCGCGACGCCCGTCACCAGGACGCGCCACGACCTCCCAATCAGTTCGGCGAGTGCCTGCAGCATGTCATGTTCTCCCTTCATGATCGTCCCGCGTAAGTCGCCACCGGTCCACGAGAAATGGCTTCTTCACCTCGAACTCGAGGCACAACGCCTCCAGGCGGTCCTCCACGGCCTGATCGTCCATGGCCGCGACCTCGTTCACGAACGAAGCGACGCGGGCGAGGTACAGGGGCAGGCTCAATCGAATCAGGTGTTGCCGGTCGATCACCCGGCGGTGATATGCCGCGGCAAGGCTGTAGACGAGGCGGACCCAGAGGCCATCCGGCAGGCAGAACCTTCCGCCGTCCGTGCCGAGGCGCCGAAGTGCCAACAGATCGGGCTGGTCGAAGATCCCACCCCACACATCCCCGAGATTGTCGACGCCGCTCCGGAACCGCGACACCATCCGGGGAACGTCCACGGTGATGGGTTCGACGCCCGCCGCAAACCGGAACCCCATCAGCGGCGTCGGAACTGACCCCGTGGTGGATCGCCAGATCTCCTCGTACTCCTCCATCAGCGAGAACACGGTGCCGAGCACCTGGACGAGCATGCTGCTCAGGTCGGCACCCGGGTCCTTGGCGTCGTGGAGCTTCGTGCCCAGGTAGACCTGCCCCACCTTGAACCCGCCGCAGATCGCAGTCGTGGTCGTCCAGATGTCGATGCCGAACCTCGCCACGTCGGAGTCCCAGACGTCCCGGGCCAGATAGTACGAGAGCAGCCGCGCAGAGATCCCGAAGTCTCCGCCAATCGGCTGCCGCACGCGCTGTCCGTACAGGGCGCGTGTCAACGGGTAGACGAGGTTGTTCGTGATGGTGCCGTCGTGCTTGTGACGAACGTAGTAGGGGGCCACGTAGTCGAAGCCCTGCTCGACGATCGGAGCGAGGAGCAGATGCACCCATTCCGGGCTGATGCTCCTCAAGTCCGAATCCACCACCGCGCAGGCGGTCGCCCCGGTGATTCGGGCGAACTCGAAGATGCACCTGAATGCGCTCCCCTTCCCCGGGATCCCGTGATACGGGAAGCTGAGGCGATGCACGGGATACAAGGGGTGGTCAATCAGCAACACCTCGGCCGGCGCCAGGTGCAACGCAGTGACCAGTTCGGGTGTGCCGTCGGTGGAACCGCCGTCGGAGTTGACGACCAGGGTTCGACAGCGGGGAAAGTATCTTCGCCAGACCGGCGTGAATCGCCTGCACGACGTGGCCGATGGTCCGGGCATTGTTGAAGCTCGGTATGCCTACCACGAGGTCGAGCCGACCGAGCTCGTGGGCAGCCGCGAGCGCCGCAGGCGGCAGCACCTGTTGCAGTGACATGACTGTCTCCGCCGGGGCCCATCACGCGTCGACCCGCGCCCCGCCTTCAGAAGCCAGCGACGCTTCCTCGCCGAAGAAGCGACATTCGCCCACCCAGGCGAAGTGTACCCGGGGGCCACCGGCCGCCAACATCGAGCGGTGACAGTATTCTGGACTGGTCGGACGGATGTCGTTTGAGCTCCAACCGTCTCGCCGGCAGCCGGGTACCAGCCCACGCGCCACAACTATCACCTCCCGCCGGGATGGCGACGGTCAGGCAGCACGGGTACAGTCCATACAAGGTTCGCTGGGCGGAATGGACGAAGGACGACCCCTCCGCGACGGCGACGCCGAGCGAGCGGCAGCCGACCGCGCCACTGTCCGGTATCAGGAGTCGCCAATGCCGCGTCTTCGCATCATGCTCGCCGACGACCACACCATCGTCCGCCAGGGTATCCGAAGATTCCTCGAAGAGCGCGCGGACTGGGAAGTTGTGGCGGAAGCCGGTGACGGCCGGGAGGCCGTCAGGCACGCGCTCGAACTGAAGCCCGACATTGCGCTGGTAGACATCGGCATGCCCATGCTCAACGGTATCGAGGTGACCGCACAGATCACCCGCCGCGCGCCGTCCGTGAAGGTGGTGATCCTCAGCATGCACCCCAACGAGGCCTACATCTCGCGTGCGGTACAGGCGGGCGCCAAGGGCTACCTCCTCAAGGACTCGGCCGATACCGATCTCATCCGGGCGCTCGCGGCGGTCAGCCAGGGGAAGTCGTTCTTCAGCCCCGCGGTGGCCAAGGTCATGCTCGACGACCACGTCCGGCTGCTGGCAGCTCGCGGGATCGTGGACCGCTACGAGTCGCTTTCCGTGCGGGAACGGGAGATCTTCCAGCTGATTGCGGAAGGACGAAGCAACAGGGAGATTGCCGAGATCCTGTTCGTGAGCCCGAATACCATCGAAACTCACCGCGCCCACATCATGGAGAAACTCGACGTGCACAGCGCGGTGGAACTCGTGCTCTACGCCGTGCGCAAGGGTCTCATCAGTTGAGCACCGCGACGCCAGACGAAAGAGTCCGCGATGTCGCTTCAAGAGATTGAACGCGCCCTTCAAATCCTCTACGCCATGCTCGACGACGCCGACCACCTGACGATTGGACGTTCGGCGAGGTTGCGGGTCGTCGCCGCCATCGGCGAATTGGAAAACGCACGGGCGAAGGCGCGGAAAGGCAGCCGCACGGCTCTGCCGACAGCTCCCGGCGGCAGGGAGGATGACGACGGCTGACGTGATTGCGCTCGAGACGACTGGAGTGCGTGCAGTACAATCCGGAGCCCGACCGCAGTTCGCGGTTGGATGTTCGAAAAGGACTCACTTCCATGCTGACCAGCAGGCGGACCGCAGGGACCCGGCGTGCCGACGACCGGGCGAAATTCGGCGAGGTGCTCGCCTTCATGAGTCTGATTTGGGGAGTAAGCCACGGTTCTGCAGTCGACGTCGAAGCGCATGGAAGCCAGGCTCGGGATCACAGGACCGCAGCGCCTGGTGGTGAGGATTGTCGGCAGGTGCCCGGACATTTCCGCGGGTGACTTGGCAAGGACGCTCAGGCTTCACCCCAGCACATTGACCGGCGTGCTCAAACGCCTGGAGGGCCGGAGGCTCATCGTCCGCATGCGGGATGCCCACGACAGCCGCCAGACCCGGTTCCGCCTCACCGCCTCGGGAAAGCGCGTGGACCGGCTTCACTCGGTACTCGTCGAAGCCGCGGTCCGCCGGACGCTGTCGAGCGTTCCCGAGCGACACGTCCGGCACGCCGCGGAGCTCCTCACCCTGTTGGAGCGGGCACTCAACTGACCCGTGGCAGCGTGCGTCGGCGGGACCAGTTCATCGAGCGTCGCTTCGTTCGCGTGCCCGCGCGAGCGCGGGGCGAGAATCAGTACCCGAGAGAGTGGTCCGGTGCCGCCCCGCGATCGCGGCCGCAGCACCGGAGCCTTGGAAACCTGATCCGCGTCGTCGAGAGCCCAGCCGTCCCGACCTTTCCGACCCGGGCAGATGCCCGATCGACACGACCAACGCGGCCACAACACGGCGACCGTCCAGGTTCCATCCCGGCCAGCGAGCCGCTGGCTGTTCGGGAGGGGCTTCAGTCTATCGCTCGGACTCGCGCTGTGCCATCGGGCCGAGACGGTATTCCCACGAACAGTGTGAGCTCATGCCTTGTTGTGGCTGTCCGTTGCGTCCTTCATATCGGTAGCAGCACCCTGGCTCCTCCCGTCCCGACCGGATGGCGGCCGCGCGCGCGACCGGCTAGAGTGACTGGGAGGATGAAAGAGTTCGACTCGTCGCTCGTCGTGATCTCGGACGTCGACGGCTGTCTGCTCGATGGGCGGTACTCGTCCGACGCCGCCTCTGCAGCGCTCGAGGTGCTTCAGGCCCGCAACATTCCCCTCGTTCTGTGTTCGAGCAAGACGAGCGGCGAACTTCAACTCCTCCAGCAACGGCTCGGACTCGAAGGCCCGTTCATCTGCGAGAACGGCGCGGCGCTCTACATTCCCGCCGGGTACTTCCCGTTCGACATCCCGGGCAGCATCCGCAGAAGCGGCTACCACGTCGTCGTGTTCGGAGGTTCGTATCGAGACGTGGTCTCCGCCGTTCGGTTCGCTGCCCGCGAGGCCGACGTGAGTCTCGTGCTCTTCGCGGACATGAATGCCAGCGAAGTCGCTGATGACACCGGCCTCTCGCCCCGCGACGCGGTCTTGGCGAAGGAGCGCGAGTACCATGAGCCGTTCCGCCTGGTAGCGGCAGAGGCGGTCGCGCGCGAGCGGTTCGAGCGCCTGCTGGCGGCATCCGGTGTTCGCGTCATGCGCGGGGGCCGTTACGACCACGCCGTGATTGACGCCGACAAGGGCCGCGCGAGTGTCGCGCTGCGCCACATCTTCCGGAAGGCGCACGGACCGGTGACGACGATGGGACTGGGGGACGCGCTGAACGACGTGCCGCTGTTGCGGTCCGTGGATCTGCCGGTTGTCGTCCGGGGCTCCTCGGAGGAGGTGACCCGCGAGGTGCACCAGTTGGTGCCCTGGGCGGAAGTCACCAACGCGCGTGGACCCTTGGGCTGGCAGGCGGCGGTACTGAAGGTTGTGGCCGAACGGGAGCGGGCGGCCCGCCGACGCGGCGAGCCGCCCAACGGAGCGGAACCAACGGCGGTGGACCGACGGCACGCGGCGAACCGCGGGTGACCGCCTCCCGGATCATCGCGCCCACCCACGCGGAAACCACCGGAGGCGGCGGACCGCACTGTCGGGTCGAGACCGGATGGACTACGCGGGGCCTCCGGCCGCAGCCCAGGAGCCGCTGAGCCACTTCTCGTCCGTCAGCGGGCCTTCCGGCCCCTCCGCCACGGCGGCCAGCAATTGCGGGCCGGCGGCGTGGAGGCCGGCCCAGACCCTGGCCCAGTTCGGCACGAGGGGAGGCCCCAGCGGATCCCGGTGGAACTCCTCGACGGCACCTCGAAGCGCGGCCGAGAACGTCTGCACACTCAACTCTTCCTGGTGCCGGTCGTACACCAGTCCATTCAGCGCCGCCACCGCGTAGCTGTCCGCCACGGCATCCTCCGCCTCCCGCTGATAGGCGGCGAGCAGGCTTTCCAGTACCCCGCGGCGAGCACCACGCCGGCGGCAGCCAGCGTCCTGAGGAGGTGTGTGCCCACGTCCCGCGCCATCCTGTTCAGCCCGCGGTCCGGGTCGTCCCCCGACAGGTCCTGGTGCTTGTGGTCGTAGCGCTCCGCGATCTCCACCTGGCAGACGCGGACAGGCGCCCGATGCCGCAACGCCTCGAAGAGCGACACGATCTCCAGTCCCCAGTCCGACGGCAGCCGCATCCGGAATGCGAGGTCGCGTTGAATGGCGAACTCACCAGACAGCGGGTACCGGAAGGACGAGAGATAGCGGATGTACGGGTCGTCGCCGATCAGGCGGGTGAAGGCCGCGAGCAACGGTGACACGAACAGACGGGTCACGCGTCCGTGCAGGCGGTCGGAGAAGCGCGCGTAGTACGCCTTGACGAAGTCGAAATCGACGATGGGATCGAGTGCGGGCAGCACGAGACGGGCGAGCATCTCCCGATCGAAGTTCACGATGTCGGCGTCGAGGAACACCATGTAGTCGGCCTTCTCTTCCGCAAGCAGGTACCCCATCGCCAGCCAACAGGCGCGGCCCTTGCCGGGGGCACCGACCGACAACCCGGCGCGTCGCAGGCCGCCGAAGAAGCGCTGCACCGCCGGGGACTCGTTCCAGATGAGCACGAGGTCGCCTGGATAGGTCCGGAAGTACTCGACGGCCCGCTCGTAGTCTTCGAGCGACGCCTTGTTCAGGGAGATGACCAACGAGTGCAGGTAGGTGACGTTGGACAATTCGCACAGGATCCGCGCAGGGCCGGCCGGGTCATCTCGGAGGGCACCATCGGGATGACGAGCGAGACCGGGAACTTCGGGGTGAGGCGGAGGATTCGAGCCTCCAGGTCCTCGATCGGCCGTGCGACAAGCCGAGGCAACGCCGTGACGGGGCCGTGCTGATGGAAGTCGCTCATGGTGGCAGCTCCCCGAAGAAGACGTGTCACAAGGTGACTTCAACTCTAGACAGTTTCAGAGGAACAGCCCATCTAGTCGGGACCGGATTCTGCGAACGGCGAAAGGGGAGGCCCCGTGCGGACGAGGCGGCACGCGGGGATGAAAGCCATGATTGCGGGTTCGCCGGCTGGCGGACGAAATCATCCAAGGCAGCGCCGGGAGATCGCACTTCCCAGTCCCCGCATGCGCGGGCTGCTAGAACCTGGAGCGTCGCAGGCGTAGCACCCTCGCCGTGCGGATGGTTGGCGACGCGCAGCGCAGCCGGGCCCCGTTCAACGGCGGGGCGACTCTACCGACGCAACGTGCCGAGGTGCTGTCCGCAACCTGCGTGCAGAAAATCCCAAACCGGGCACGAGATGCCAACCGGCGCGTACTTGTCCATATTGGCCGGGGACGCGGCGTAGTCCGACGGCGCGTCACCGCTGAGCCGGCTTTGGGGATCGACTGTCATGGCTGGCAACTGACTGTTCTGCAATGAGTTGTGGTCCCATCGCCGGCATTCGTTGCGACCGCCTCAGAGCCAACAAATCCACCGCCGCGGCGACTATATTCCCGCTCTGGCTGAATCCCTGGTGCAGAGCGAAACTCGGCCAAGGCGGAATTCGCGGAGGGTCGCGGCCACGACCTGGCGGCTTACGTCGGCGAGCGGAAAGCCAACGCAAATGCGGCAAAGTGGTAGCCGGAAGGTCGGAGGCGTTGGACCGTGCTGCTCCGTTCGTCTTATCTCGTAGGACGGTTGCCAGAGGCTGATGCAGGCCATCGATACAGTTCCCGGCGCCCTGCCCGACGAGGCTGCGGGTCTCGACGGTGCATTCGTCTCCCTGTATCGGGCGACATTCAGGCAGGTCTTCGGTTACGCGCGGGCGCACACGGCGAGCGCGGCGGTCGCCGAGGAACTCGTGAGCCGCATCTACCTGAAGGCCTACGAACAGCGGGCCCGGGCGCCGGTCGACGAGCGGCAGCGGTTCTGGCTGTTCCGGATCGCCGTCACGACGGTCATCGACCACTATCGGTCGGAGGCCCGCCGCCCCGTCTCCCTGCCGCTGGATGAAATCGGGGACGTGGAGGACGAGGCTGCGGCGAACCCTGAACAACGCCTGCTGGCGAGGGAGCGCTCGGCTGAATTGCTGGAGGCGATCGGCACCCTGGGCACGCGGGACCGGGAACTCCTGCTGCTGAAGTTCGTGGGGCGGCACACGAACCAGGAAATCGGTGAAGTCCTGCGATTGTCTGCGCCGGCTGTGAGCATGCGCCTCATGCGGGCGCTCCGCCACCTGCGGCAACGGCTTCGTCCATCGGGTCAACGGCCATGAGGAAGACACGCATTCGGGCCCGGCTCATCTCGGAATACGTCGACGCGCGCTTCAGGCGCCAGCCGTCGGCCGACGCCGGGGCGAGCGAGAAGGCGGACCGGGACTTCGACGAACTGCTCGACCTCACGCGCGACCTGAGCCGCATCCAGGTAGTGCCGCCGAGGGCGGCCGAAGATGCGGTGCTCCAGCGCCTGGCGCGCGAGCTCGTCGACGAGGCCGGCACCGCGGCGGTCATCGTGGCTCCCCGCGGCGTGGCGCTGTCGGCCCGCCTCTGGGCCCGACCGGTGAGCCCGGCGCCTGCGTGGCTGACCTCGTTGGGGGCGCTCGCCGCGGTCGTGCTGGGGCTGCTCCTCGTCATCCCAGGTGCGGATGCTCCACTCACGGCCGCGGACCTCCTCGCCCGAGCCGACAGGCTCGACGCGGTGGTTGCCCGCACCGAGGTGCTCTACCGGGAAGTGCGTGACGCGGTTCCGCACTGCCCCGGGTGAAGGCGTCGCGGTGACGACGACGGCGCGCGAGTGGATTGAGGGAACCGGAGCGCGTTCGGCCACCGAGATCTCCGGGCCGGACGGCCACCTGCTGTCCCGGTCCGTGAACGTCTCCGACGGCCCGGCCGCCGGCTCGCGCATGCTGCTCCAGGGCGACGCCGCGAAGTCGCCGGGCGGCCTCCTCGTGGTGCGGCCCAGCGCCCGGGAACTGGCTGAGGCCCTGCAGCGCATGCCCGACGCGGCCAGGCGCAGGCTCGAGCCGATCCTGTCCCGGCGCCACGTGGTGTCGGAGCCGGTGTGGAGCGAGCGCTGGGAGAACCGGATCCTGCTCGGCATCCAACCGCGCGAGCCGCTCCCCGGCGAGACGGTCACCGTGTCGCCATGGGCGGCTCCCGGCGGCGGCCGCGGCTACCGGCTGCAGCTGACCGACAACTGGCGCCCGTGGGTCGAGTGGCGCGGCGACGGTATTGTCGGCCTGCCTGCGCGGTTCGAGCGCGTGCGCTACATCGACAGGAAGTCGTACCTCACCGTCCGCGACGAGGTGGAGTATCGCCTGGACGACGGGCGCGTCTTCGCCTACGAGCGCGAGGTGCTGCGCACCACGCGTGAGCCGCTCGGACGCGGCGGGCAGGACACGTTCCGCCTCGAGGTTCCACCAGGCACCCCCATTCGCCGGCTGCCCGCCGAAGACGAATTGAGGGCGATCGACAACGCCATCCGCCGCGCGCCGTCGTCACGACACTGAACGGTTCGAAAAGGAGATCGTCATGAAGCGAGTCGTCGTCGCCATGCTACTCGTGTATCTCGCGGCCGCCGCGGGCCAGGCACAGACCACGGCCAACGGGTCGATCCGCGGCTACGCGCGCGACTCAACCGGGGGCGTGCTGCCAGGAGTCACGGTGTCGACGAGCAGTCCGAGCGTGCCCGGCGTGCGCACGGCGGTCACCGATGGAGAAGGCTACTACCGCCTGCTCGACCTGCCGCCGGCCACCTACACCGTCACCTTCGAACTGCAGGGCTTCAACAAGGTCGCGCGCGAGGCGGTCGTCGTCCGCGCCGCCGCGAACGTGCCGGTTGACGCGGCGATGTCGGTCGGGGGGATCACCGACGTCGTGGAGGTCAGGGCGGATACGCCGATGATTGAAGCGCGCGACGTCAGGCAGGCGGTGAACGTCAGTGGCGAATTCCAGCGCAGCGTGCCGCTCTCGGCGCGGCGCGACTGGGCCGACTCGCTGGCCGTGACGCCGGGCGTCGTCACGGTGCAGTTCCCTGGGGTGGCCGGGATGTACTACCTGCACGGCGCCGATTTCAGCTCGCACGTGCTGCAGGTCGACGGCGCCGACCTCGCGTCCGCGGCGCAGGGTTACAACGGGTTCATCAACTTGAGCGCGGAAGCGCTCGGCGACTCGCAGATCAAGACCGGCGCGGTGGACGCGTCCGCGCCCATCGGTCTCGGCGCGGTGATGAACGTCGCGACACCGAGCGGAACGAACCTGTTCAAGGGCACGGCGGCTCTCGTCTACCAGGCCAAGAGCTGGAACAGCACCAACGTCGAGGGCGGCACGGCAAGCGAAGTGAACAATATCCAGCCGGACTTCTCGCTTGGCGGCCCCATCCTGAAGGACCAGTGGTGGTTCTTCGGCGCATACCGCTACACGCGATCCGACACGGGCATCAGCCGCTCGGCGGACCAGGTGGCGACGCTGAAGGCGCTCGAACCCGCGTTCGCGCCGTTCGACAGCCGCAACGAGGCACAGTACCTGTTCCTGAAGACGACCGCCCAGGTCTCGAACCGCCACCGCGTCCAGGGGTTCTACCAGGTGGACAACAACCCGAGCGACAGCGTCACGCCGATCGATGCGGATCGCTTTCAGAAGCGTGGCCCCGAAGGCGTCGGCCTGTCGGCCCAGTGGTCGTCAGTGTGGAGCAACGTACTCACCTCGCGCTTCACGCTCGCGTTCAACAACAAGGCAAACCAGGGGACGCTCTACGACTACGCCGCGGTGCCAAGGGTGGTTCACCAGCAGACGTTCTTCTCGGCCGGCGTGCTGCAGGGCACCGGCCCCATCGCGAACCTCGACAACAGCGGGGTCGGCTTCGACTCGCCCTACCAGAAGTGGACGGCCTCGGCGGACTTCACGTACTACAAGAACGGCTGGAAGGGCAGCCACGAGCTGCAGTTCGGGTTCTACGGCCAGCCGCTGATCCGCGTCAAGTCCAACCAGGTGCTGCCGGCCAGCGGCTTCGTGCTGCAGGAAGAGGTCCTGCGCAACCCGGCTAACCCGGCGGGCGGCACAATCGCGTTCCACCGGCAGGTCTACAGCCTCGCGAACTACACGGACACGTCGCTCGACAGCTCCGACTACGCGCTCTACGTCCAGGACTCGTGGCGGCCCGCGCCGCGCGTCACCGTCACAGCCGGGGTGCGCGCGGACATCATCTCGCGCACCGACAAGTTGTTCGACGTGCCGGTCCAGGACACCACGGCCGTGGGGCCGCGCGTTGGCGTGAACTACATCCTCACGTCCGACAACCGGAACGCGCTGCGCGCGAGCTGGGGCCGTGTGCACGAGACGCTGGCGCAGAACATCGAGACGGCAGGCACGAACATCTCCGGGTACGCAACGAGTACGACACCGACCTGAACGGAACCTTCGAAACAGTGCTGGTCACGCCCGCGAGAACCGCCCTGGCGAGCGATCGGAAGCTGGATGGAAATCGGCGGCAACCGCGGGCCGACGAATTGACGGTCGGCTACCGGCGCCAGCTGCCCTGGCAAATGGTGTTCGATGTCAGCTACCTGCGGCGCGAGTACCGCGACCGGACCGGCTACATCGAGCAGAACGGGATCTACAACGGCAACGTCTTCGCGGGCTACAAGGACCCGACCCAGAACCAGATCTACCTGGTGACGGAGAACACCTGGAACTGGCCGGTGTACAACGGCGTCGAGCTGCAATTCGCCCGGCAGGGCCGGTCGGTGCAGTTGATTGCGAGCCTGTCCCGCCAGTGGCGGAACTTCGAGGGCACCTGGCAGCCCAACGACCCCGCGTCGTTCATCCAGCCCTCGGCCTTCCCGAACAACATGGGCATCGGCGCGACGAAGGGGGCGGTCGGCGACGCCAACAGCCTCTCGGGCAGCAGTCAGGCGCGGGCGCAAGTGTGGCGCGACTACTCGGCCAGCATCGCGCTCAGCTACCTGACGCCCTGGGGCATCCAGCTCGCCACCAACTACTCGTACCAGGCCGGGCTCTGGTCCGGCCCCATCGTCCAGCGCATCGCGGCCCCCGACCCGGCGTTCGGGCCGTCGATCGTCATCCTTTCGAACGGCCGGCCGGTGCAAAACCCGCTGGCGACGACGATCCGATTCGTGGGTCCGACCCGCGGCGACAACCAGTTCGCGTCCGACGGGATCCACGTGTGGAACTTCCGTGCGGGCTACACCATCCGGTTCGCGAATCGGCGGGTGGAGACCGCGGTCGACGTGTACAACCTGACGAACGAGGGCGCCAACCAGTTCTTGTACCCGGGCGCGAACCAGACCTACAACCCGTTCTACAAGCAGGGATTCCTCACCCAGTTGCCGCGCTCCGCGCAGGTGTCGGTCCGGTTCGTGTTCTGACGCCCGCCATGACCGCCTTGCGCCGACTTGCGCTCGCCGCCTGCGCCTGCCCGCTCGCCCTCGCCGTGGCGGCGGGCGGGCAGGTCCGCCGCGCGGCGGGCATCCCGCCCGAGCTGCTCGACTACCGGGTCCCGCTGGTCCACGCCCGGCTGGACAACGGCCTGCAGGTCGTTGTCAGCGTGGACCACGGAGCCCCCGTCGTCGCAGTCGGCGTGATGTTCCGAGCCGGCTTCCGGGCCGAGTCGAAGGGCCGCTCGGGCCTGGCGCACTTCTTCGAGCACCTGATGTTCCAGGGCACGACCGCGGTGGACAAGAACGATTACGCGCGCACGATCAACGGCGTGGGCGGCCGCTACAACGGGGCGACGAGAATCGACTACGCCCACTACTACACGGCAGCCCCGGCCAACGCGCTCGATCTGCTGCTGTGGATCGAGGCGGACCGGATGCGCGGGCTGAAGCTCATCCCCGAAGTCCTCGAAAACCAGCGGGCGGTGGTGCTGGAAGAGGTGCGGCAGTCGATCGAGCAGGCGGGGCCAGCCCGCTCCCCTGGCGAGGTGCTGCAGTCGCTTGCCTTCTCGAAGTGGGCCAACGCCCACAACGGCTACGGCGAGATTGCCGACCTCGAGGCGGCCACGCTCGACGACATGCGGGCGTTCTACAACCGGTTCTACGTGCCGTCGAACGCCGTGCTCGTGGTCGTCGGCGACTGCGATCCGCCGCGCGTGATCCGCCGGGCGCGCGAGTACTTCGGATCCTTGCCGACGGCGCCGCTTCCGGCGCCAGCCGAGGCGTCCGAGACGTTCCCCGGCGCTGAAGAACGGTCGTCGGTCGAGAAGGTGCCCGGCGCGCGCACGGTGACGCTTGCCGTCGGCTACCGTCTACCCGCGCGCCGTTCCAGGGAGTTCGCCGCGATGTCGCTGCTCCACAGCATCCTCGGGCGGGACGGCCGCGGACGGCTTCAGCGGACCCTGACCGACGACCGCCGGCTTGCCGCATCCGTGACCGCCACCTTCCACGACCTCGGCAACGACTTCGACTTCGACGGCCCGATGCTCTACACGATCGTCGTGCAGGGGACGCCGGGACACGGCGCGCCGGAGTTGCTCGCCGCGGTGGACGACGTCGTGAACGGAGTGCAGACCGGGATCCCTGACGCCGATCTCGGCGACGCGCGGCTGCGCCACGCGATGTGGTTCTTCGACCAGGTAGCGGGCCCGGGCAATCCACACGCGGTGCGTGCGAAGACGATCGCGGCCTTCACACTGTTCGAGGGAACGCCAGACGGCATCAACCGCGCACTCTCCGACGTAGCCGGGCTGACAGCACGGGATCTCCAGTCGACGGCCAGGGTGGTCCTCGCGCCGTCGAACCGCGTCTGGTACGCGCGGGTGCCCCAGTGAGAACCGGAATGCGATCCGCCGCGGCGGTGGCGATCGGCGCGGTGCTGCTGGCCGCGTCCGCGTCCATCGTGGCCCTGGTGCAGCCGCCCACGCACCTGCGGCCGGCGCCCGGCCCGTTCCCGACGGCGCCAAGAGCCGACCGCGTGTCGAAGGCACTGGCAAACGGGGTCACCCTCGTGGCGGAGCGGCAAGCCGGGGTGCCTCTCGCGTCGGTGTCGCTAGTTGCTCACGTGGGGTGGGGAGACGCACCTGACTACTCGCAAGGCCCGCGGGCCGCGGCGGTGCTGGCCGCGGAGCTGACGCGGCACGCGTCGAGCGCGGACCCGGCCTCCGTCGGCAGGGCGTTTCGCAACCTGGGCGCGTCGGTGACGATCGCGGCGGAAGACGCCGCGGTCACGGTCGGCGCCCGTGGGCCCGCGTCCAGTCTCGACAGCCTGCTCGCAGCCCTGGCCCGGCTCGTCAGCCTCGAGCCGGGCGGCGACGAGTCCGGTGCCGCTTCCGCCCTGGCCGATCAGCAGCGGGGCCGGACCGGCCAGGTGCCCTGGAATCGGGCGGATCAGGAAGTCAGGCGCCTGCTGTTCGGGACCCGAGCAAGCAGGGGGGCGGACGACGGCGTTGCGCCTCCCGGCACGGCGAGGCCCGCATCCCTTCCGACGCTCGGACCGCAGGACGCGGTCGTCATCGTCGTTGGAGCGGTCGATCCACAGCAGGCGCTGCGCGCGTGCACCGAACGGTTCGCGTCGTGGACCCGCCCGGAGGCGGCGCCCCGGCCCGAGGTCGGCAGGCCGGCGCCGGCAGGCGCCAGGGTGGTGTTCGTGGATTGGCCGGGCAGCGGACAGGCGACGGTTGCCATCGGCGCGCAAGGGCCGCCGGTAGGTGACCCACGCGGCGCCGCGTTCGAAACGCTGAACGGCGTCTACGGCGGATATACCGACTCGCGGCTGTTCCGCCTGCTGGTGCAGGACAAGGGGTGGTCCTACGGTCCGCTGTCGCAGGTGCGCTCGGTGGTCGGACACACCTACTTCCTCGCCCGGGCCGACTCCCGGAACCAGACCGTGCCGGACGTCGCCCGCGAGATGGTCGCACTGCTCGACCAACTGGCCGTGGACGCCGTGCCGGAGACCGAACTGAGGGAGGCCGCGACGTATCTCGCGGGGTCGTGGCTGCTGCAACGAGCGACGGCTGCCGGACGGCTGGCGCAACTGACGAACGCGGCCAGGGCCGGCATGCCGCTCGAGGCGCTCGACGCCACGCCATCGCGGCTGGCCGACGTCAAGGCCGACGCGGTGCGGGCGCTGGCTCGCGAGTCGATCGGGGCGAACCGCCGGGTGATCGTGGTCATCGGCGACCACTCCCGGCTTGGAAACCGTCTGGCGTTCCTCGGGGAGATGCAGGTGGTGAACGCCGCGCGACGCCCATAGAACACAGGCCTCTTCATGACACCGAACAGACGCACGCTCCTGTTGATCCCGCTCGCGGTCGCCGCTCTCGCCCCGGTTGTGCTCCGTGGCGTCGAGACACGGGCCAGGACCGCGGCGCAACGGTCCGTCCAGGACGCCGAAGCCCGGGACCGCACGGAGTTTGGTGAGGGCCCGATGCTCGCGCTCGCCCGCCTCGCCCGCGGTGGCGATGCGGCGCCGCTCGAACGCGCGGTCAACCTGCTCCGCGGTCGCATTCCCCTCGTCGAAACCGACCCGGCCGCGCCCGGCAGGCGAATCGTGACGTTCCTGCATTTCGCCGATCCCGACGTCAGGCTCGTCGTGCTGCCCCAACTGCGATTCGGCACGGTGCCGTTCGCCCAGGCGGCGGATCGGGCCGGCGCGCCGGGGCCGCGCTCGATCGGGACGCCGTTCAGCCAGCTCTGGGGGTCCCGTCTGTGGTACCTGCGCCTGAACCTCCCATCCACGGCGCACTTCGGTTACACGATTGGCGTCGAGCGGCTGGCGTCGGGAGGACCTCCCGATACGGCCCGCCCGATCGCGGACGAGTTCCTCGACCCGCTCAACCCGGCCACGCTTGGCGCACGCGGCGACGTCTCGGTCGTGAAGCTGCCGGATGCGCCGGCTGAGGCATGGCTCGCCGCGCGGCCCGACGCGGCCCGGGGGAAGCTCGAAGCGCAATCGGTCCGCAGCGCCGTGCTGGGTGAACTGCGGCACCTCACGGTTTACACGCCCGCGGGCTACGACACCATGAAGGTTCCGGCCCGGCTGTTGTTCGTATTCGACGGCGACTACTTCGCGTCCGATCTCCGCGGTTACCGACCATCCTCGACAACCTTCACCACGAGCGGCGCGTGCCTCCCACGGTCGCCGTCTTCGTGGACGGTCAGGCCACGAGAGACCGCGATTACCTGAACTCCGCGCCGTTCGCCGATTTCGTCGTGAAGGAGCTTCACCCTTGGGTGGCCTCGCGGTACCGAGTCACCCGCGATCCCCGGCATACGGCCATTGCCGGCGCCAGCTTTGGCGCACTGGAGGCGGCCTTCATCGCGCTGCGCCACCCCGGGATCTTCGGCAACGTCCTCAGCCAGTCGGGTGCCTTCTGGCCGCCTGCCCACTGGTCCCCGGCGATGCCTGCGTGGGAGTTCCTCGAGCGCGACAGCGCGATCATCGGCGAGTACGTGCGCGCTTCCCGTCAACCGATCCGCTTCTACATGGACTGCGGACTCTACGAACCGGCGATGCTGGCCAGCAACCGGCGATTGCGCGATGTGCTGCAGTCGAAGGGTTACACAGTCACGTATGTCGAACGCGCCGGGACCCACAACGGACTCGCGTGGCGCCGGTCGATCGGAGAGGGCATCGTCGCCCTGCTGGGGGGCGACGGGAAGTGACGGGAAGCCATGTTGCCTCTCCCACCACGCGACCGCCCAAGTCCGCGCACCGCCGTGCGAGGCTACCCACACCCACGGCTGCCGGCGAACGCCGGTCGAGACGAGCCCAGTGGCGCGCCCCGAAACGCAGACAGCAGAGCATCGCACGGGTCACCCCCGTGCTTCCCGGATCCGATCGCGTCGGTGGGGCCTTGCTGCCGCGCACCACATCCGGTCGCTGATCACCGCGAAGACCGCGCACATCGCCAGGACTGCCAGGCCGCCGAGGGTGATCGGCAGGAAGTGCGTCGCGGTGTTCATCGCCGGGTGGAGGAGGGCGACCACCAGGAGGCTGCCGCCCGTCCGGTTGTAGAACCAGGTGAAGAGGATCGTGACGGGGAGGATGAGGACGAACTCGACGAGCGTGTTCTCGAAACTCTGCGGCGTGAATCCCCCAAGATAGGCCGGTGCGTGCCACACCGACCAGAAGACCCAGACGATCGCGCTCGCCATCAGCGGACTGTGCCGCGCCTGCAATCGTGGCAGCGCGAATCCCCGCCACCCCACCTCTTCCGACAACCCGTTCAGCAGGAAGTTGTAGAGGAAGTGGACGACGATGCCGCCAAGCACGCCAATCCGTGCGGTCTCGGGGGGCAGGGCCCGTTGAGGCACGGGCAGACCAACGCCTCGGCTCAGGCCGGCCCCGACGAGCCAGATGCCCGCAAAGAGAGCCAGCGCCAGCGGGTAGTAGAACGCGGGGCCCCGCGGCTTCACGAGCGACGCGAGGTGCCGGCGAACGCCGGGAACGGTGGAGAAGATCGCCGACACGACGAAGGCCGGCATCAGCGCGGCTGCGACGCTGGCGGCCAGGGTTGCCGCCGACAGCGGCCTGCCGTCGGCGAAGACCAGGTTCATCACGATGAGGAGTGACGAGGCCAGCCACGCGAGGACGAACGCCGCCGGTGAACCGACTCGGCGACGCTGCCCGGTTCCGGGGGCCGCAATCGCCGAGACCAGAATGCCCACCAGCCCCGGGCCGAAGATGCCCAGCATGATGAACGGAACGGCCGCAATCTCCCCGCGCGCGTAGAGCCGATCGAACGCCTTCCACGCCGTCCACGAGACGGCGTACGTCAGAAGGAAGTACGCCGTCAGCGGCTGCCGCCCGATGACGCCGGCCACTGGATTCACACGGACTCCTTTAGCCCCGCGGCCTGTGGCCTACTCCGCCCTCAGCGCCCCCATCACATCGGTCCGCATCGCCCGAGACGCCGGCACGAGGCTGGCCAGCGCCGCGACGGCGACCAGCGAGACGAACACCAGCGACAGCGTGACCGGGTCGGTGGGCGTGACCCGGAACAGCAGCGAGGCGACCAGGCGCGCGAGCGCCTGCGCGGCCGCCAGTCCGAGCGCCGCGCCGAGCAGGCCGAGGCCGATTCCCTCGCGCACGAACATCCAGAGCACCTGGCGCGGCCTCGCGCCGTGGGCCATGCGCACGCCGACCTCGGTGCGCCGCTGGCCGACGGAGTACGCCAGCAGCCCGTAGAGCCCGATGGCCGAGAGCAGCAGCGCCGATGCGGCAAAGGCCGCCAGGAGGACCATGGAGAAGCGCTCGCGGGCCGTCGCCTGATCCAGCGCCTCGCCGAGGGCGCGGACCTGGCCGACCGGCACGGCCGGATCGACGGCGCGGACCGCCTCGCGCAGGACTGCCGCAACGGTCCCCGCGTCGTGGTCGGTCCGCACCACGAGGGTCATGACCGAGAACGGCTGCTGCGCGTACGGCTGGTAGACCTGCGCCGTCGTGTCGGCGCGCAGGTCGTACTGTCGTGTGTCGACCGCGACGCCGATCACCTCGCACCACGCGTCGCTCCCCATGTCCACCTGGATTCGCCTGCCGATCGGATCCTCGCCCGCGAAGAACTGCCTGGCCAGCGTCTCGTTGACGACCACCACGCGATGAGCCTGCGCGTCGTCTCGCTCCGTGGGCAGGCGTCCGCGCACGAGGCGAATGCCCATGGCCTCGAAGAAGCCGGGGCTCACCCCGTAGTAGTTCACCGGCGGACGATCGGCAGGCGGCACGATCGGACGCCCTTCGATCGACAAGGAGGTCACGTAGTCGTTGCTGAACGGCATGCCGGCCGTCACGCCCGCCGCGCGCACGCCCGGCGCCTGCGACACGCGGTCGACCAGCTGCTTGTAGAACCGGTAAACGTGGTCATCCTCTGGATAGCGCGCCGGCGGCAGCGCGAAGCTGGCGGTCACGGCGTCGGAGGCGACAAAGCCGGGATCCACCTGGATCAGACGGGTGAAGGTGCGGGCGAACAGGCCCGCGCCGACGAGCAGGATGGCGGCCATGGCCATCTCGCTGACGATCAGCGCGCGACGCGCATGCGGGCGGAGCGCGCCGCGCCCGGCGCGCCCTCCGGCACCGAGAGCCTCGTTCAGGTCGGTCTTCGACAGCTGCAGGGACGGAAACAGGCCGAACAGAAGCGGCGTCAGCACCGAGAGCCCCAGCGCGCACCCTGTGGCCGGAGCGCTCAGGCCGATGTCGCCGGCCCGCGGCAGCGTCACGGGCACGAGCGTCAGCAGGCCCTTCAGCAGCCAGTGCGCCAGCAGCAGTCCCGTCGCGCCTGCTGCCATCGCCAGGAGAACGCTCTCGGTCAGGAACTGGCGCACGAGGCGCGCGCGGCCGGCCCCGAGCGAGGCCCGGATCGCCAGCTCCTTCCGCCGCCCCAGCCCGTGCGCCAGGAACAGGTTGGCCACGTTGGCGCAGGCTACGAGCAGCACGAGGCCCACCGCCCCGAGCAGCATCAGCAGCGCGGGCTTCACCTGGCCGACGAAGGACTCGGCGAGCGGCATGGGGAGGGCCCGCCACCCCCCGTTCTCGTTGGGATGCTCGGCCTCCAGGCGCCGGGCGATCGTGTCCAGGTCGGCCTCGGCCTGCTCGAACCGCACGCCCGGCTTCAGCCGGCCGATGGCCCTCATGTAGTGCGACCCGTACTGCTCGCGCTGCCGGGCCGTGAATGCCATCGGCACCCAGACGGCGGTCTCGGGGTGGAGAAGCGGCATCGACGATGGCCCGATACCGACCACCGTGTGCGCCACGCCGTTCAGCGTGAGCGGGCGCCCGATCACGCCGGGGTCGCCCCCGAAGCGCCGCTGCCAGAGCTCGTGCGACAGGACGACGACCGGCGGCGCGCCCGGCGCATCCTCGTCGGCGCGGAAATCGCGGCCGGCGACCGGGCGTACCCCGAGCAGGCCGAAGAGGTTCCACGTGATGTGCTGTCCGCGCAGGCGCTCGGGCTCCCCGCTGCCCGTCAGGTCGAACGCCGCCGGGCGCCAGGCGGCCATCGACTCGAACGTCCGGTTCTCGGCCTGCCAGGTCAGGAAGTTGCCCGGCGCCACCGTGAACACCGGGAGCTGCGGCAGCTTCTTCTCGAGCACCAGGACCAGCCGGGCGGGCTCAGCGAAGGGCAGCGGGCGCAGCAGAACCGTGTCGACAACGCTGAAGATGGCCGTGCTGGCGCCGATGCCGATCGCCAGGACGAGCACGGCCGTCAGCGAGAAGGCCGGGCGGGAACGCAGCGTCCTGATCGCGTAGCGTGCGTCCCGGGAGATGTCGGCCAGCCACGCCCACCGCGGCCGGCGCTGCCGCAACGCCGCTTCGACGTACTCGACATCGTCTCCGCCGACGAGCGGGATGTTGGGCCGCTCGGCCGCGGCGATGTCGGACGCAAGCGTGTCCCAGTCGGGCACCTGGTCGAGCGCGTGGGAAAGCGCCCGTTTCTCATCCATGCCCGATGTCAGCGCCTCGCGGTAAAGGTCGGTGAGCTGTCCCGCCAATTCCTCGACGATCTTCTCTGCACGCCGCCGCTTCATCGCCGGCAGGTGCAGCCGCTCCCGGATCAGCTGCGCGAAGTCAGGCATGTTCCTCTCCGATGACGAGGTTCACCGTCGCCGTGAACGCGCGCCAGCGTTCGCGCTGTTCGGCGAGGACCCGTTCTCCCCTGGGCGTCAGCCGGTAGTAGTTGCGGCGCTGCTCCCCCGCGCGCTCGACCCAGCGGCTCTTGACCCAGCCCTGGTTCTCCATGCGGTAGAGAACCGGGTAGAGCGTCGTGACGCGGAACTGCAGTCGGCCCTGCGATCGGATTTCGATCAGGCGCCCGATGTCGTAGCCGTGCCGGGGCCGCTCGCTGAGGATGGAGAGCGCGATCAGCTCGAGACTGCCCTTCTTGAGTTCCGGACCGAACATGGGCCTCCCCCGTTCTTCCTGACGGACTATTTGACGAGGAAGAATAGTGGGAGGTTTGCTCACGCCGGTCCGAGGCGCCCGCACCTACCGGAAGGCGATGCGCTTCCCGTCGGGAGAGGCCGCCGGGCACAGATTGCGAGCCGGATGCCGGGTCAGGTTCACCGGCTCGCGCTCCCCGGGCCGAAGGAGGAAGACGTCGTCGTTGCCCGCCGGGCCCGAGTAGAAGATCACGGCGAAGCTGCTGCTGTCGTCCTCGCTGACGAGCGTCTCCACCGCCTTGCGGAGTTCGTCGCCCCTCACATCGCAGTACCGCACCACTCCGCGGCGGTCGATCAGCCACGTGGACGGCGTGGCGCTGATCTGGTACAGCTTGGCGGTCGCGTCTTCCCAGCCGTTCCACGAACACGCGGTCTTCCAAGGCAGCGCCTCCTTTTTCAGGAAGGCGTCGAGCAGCGGCTTGTCCGTGTCCAGGCTGATGCCGACGATTTCGAGGCCCCGGTCCTTGAAGTCCCGGTAGACCGCCTTCAGGTTGGGCATTTCCTTGATGCAGGGCGCGCACGCCACGTCCCAGAAGTCGACGAGGACCACCTTGCCCCGTTGGGCCGAGAGACGGAACGGAGAACCGTCCAGCAGCGTCACCTCGAAATCCCTCGCCTGCCGGCCGATGCCGATGACCGCCGCGCACGCGTCGGTCAGCGTCTTGAATCTCGGGTCGCTCCTGACGGCGTCCAGCTGCTTCCCGCGGAAGTACTCGATCCTCGAGAAGTTGCGTTCGCGGATCGCCCTCTCGACCCACTCGAAGTACTGGTCGGCATGACCCATCGCGAGGTGGACTTCGCCGATGCGTACGTAGTGCCAGGGCGAGCGGCGTGCGGACGCTTTCGCCGCGACGTCCTCGATCTCGAAGGACACCTTCAGGGCCTCCTCGTACCGGCGCTCCTTCATCAGCCGCATCTGCAGCCCTTCCAGCACGTCGGCGGCCTGGGCAAACTTCTTCTCTTCGATCAGCGCATCTGCTTCGCCTCGCATGGTTCGTGTCTGGCCTGGCGCGCCGGCTCGATTCGCCGCCTGAAAAGCCAGGATCGCCACCACGCAGACCGCGATCGACACGGGCGCCACAACGAGCAATGCTCTTCGCCTCTTCGTCATGGAAGCCTCCTGAGCCGCTACCTTCTTAAGGACGTGTGGGCAGGCCCCTTCGTTCTGCCCCTTCGTACTACGTTGCCCGACGGCAACCTGCCGCCGGGCAACGCCTCGCTCGTCCCTCGAAAGACGCGCTACAGCAGGACGGCCGAGGAGACCCGCAGGCCGGCCGCCGACGCCAAACGGCGCCGTCTCGGCGGTTCGTGCGACAAGACCACTGAAGCGATCAGACGGCTTACTCCAGAGGAGACAACCGTTTGCAGTCTGCCTGAACCCCTCTGGCGTTGCCCGGGTCTCCGGCGTGTCGTGGCGCGAAAAGGGCAAGAAAATGGCACCGTGCCTTTTCGACCGTTTTCGCGTGGCTGTAAGTTGTTGAAAGGATTGGCTCCTCAGGTAGGACAGCTCGTTCCCTGAGCGGCGCCCGCGCGACCAGCGCCACGGCCGATACGTCTCCTATTATCACGAGGCGCGAACCCATCTCTCCCTCGAGAAGGACCTGCCGACGCCGCGACGGGTTCATGGGCCCGACGGAAGGCCGCGTGGTGGCGTTCGCGGAAGTTGGGGGACTTCACCATCGGTACGAGCGACGCGCCGCGTGACGCCTGCGCTCGCGTGGTGTCCGATAGCCGCACCGCGTCCGGGATCGCCCATCACTGCTTCGCGGTGTACGTGTAGTCCCCGTATCCCACCCCTGGCCGTAATCGGACCACAATCTCACGTAGATCGTCTGGCCGTTGGTCGGCAATCCCGAGACGGTGGCGGCGGTGGGTCCGCCCGTGTCGGGCGTCTCCCAGTGAGCAACGTAGACGTCTGAGCTTCCGAAACCGCCGGTCCCGACGTACAGCGCCACCCGATCCACAGTCCCGCTCACCGTCCACCCGAACGTCACGCTCGACGAGGTCAACGTCGACCGCGGGGCGGGCGTCGTCAGCCTGGCCCGGCCCGTGGTCGCCCGGTAGATGTAGTCCTCGTATTGCCACTCTCCGCCGATGCAGGACCACAGGCGCACGTAGATCGGGCCGCCGGTGTACGGCAGGTATGAGACGGTCGCAGACAGGGCCGTGCCTTGGTAGCCGGCATAGAGGTCGTAACTTCCGACACCGCCGCGCCCGACGTACAAGGCGACCTGCGAGACGCCGGCGTCCCTGGTCCATTCGAATGTCACGGTCGACGAATCGAAGGTCGCCCCCGGCGACGGCGTCGTCAGGCGAGCGCCGAGTCGTTCGCCGGTGCTCGCCCGGTACGTGGAATCCTCGTACTGCCATACGCCGCCGAGGCAGGACCAGAGCCGCACGTAGATCACCCGGCCGTCGGTCGGCACCCCCAAGACCGTGGCAGACAGGCTCGTCCCCTGGTAGGCCGCGTAGAGGTCGAAGCTTCCAGCACCGCCGGTCCCGACGTACAGGGCGATCTGCGACAGTTCGCCGCCGTCGGTCCATCCGAACGTGACCGTCGACGAGCTCAACGCCGACCCCGGCACGGGAGCCTGCAGCCGGGCCCGGCCCGTGACCGCTTGGTACGTGTAGTCGTCGTACAGCCACGCCCCGTCGATGAAGTACCACAGGCGCACGTAGACCGTGCGGCCGTCGGTCGGTAATCTGGAGACGGATGTGGACAGCCTCGTGCCCTGGGATGCGCAGTAGATGTCGTAGCTCCCCGGCCCCTCCGTCCCGACATAGAGGACGAACTCCGACACGGGCGTGTAGTTGTACCACTCGAACGTCGCGCTCGACGAGATCAAAGCTGTAGCTGTCGACTCCGACCAGGGACTTACAAAGAGGAAAGGGCGTCTGAACGTGACCTCGGTTTGGTACGTGTAGTCGTCATACTGCCACCCGCCGGCAAGGTAGGACCACAGCCGCACGTAGACGGTGCACGTCGAAGTCGTCGGCAGACCGGACACGATGGCAGACGGGCTGGTCAATTGGGACGCGTGGATGTTGTAACTTCCGGGCCCCTCGGTCCCAACGTAGAGCGCATACCGTGACACGCCAGTGCCGGACGTCCATTCGAACCTGACGCTCGATGACGTCAACGTCGAACCCGGGGTCGGCCTGAAAAGCAGCGCCGCGTGGGGCACCTCGCTCGCCGGCGGCAGGTCGTGGACGAAGATGTCGGGGCTGGCGTTGGTGTCGCCCGGCACCAGGTTGTCGGCGTACGACGTGAATGCGATAAACCGCCCATCCGTGCTGATGGCGGGGCTCCACGAATTCCCGTTCCTCGGCGTGCCGTCGGTCGCGACGTCTACCTGTGTCGTCACACCCGTTTCGCGGTCGTGGACGAACATGCCATCTTGGTCGCCGTCGACAAACACGACAAACCGCCCGTCCGCGCCGATGGCAGGGGGCTCGTCCCAACGCTCGACCGTGACGCCGATCCGTGTCGTGAGACCCGTTGCTTGGTCGTGGGCGAAGATGTCGGGGCGGCCGTTGGTGTCGCCCGGCACCAGGTTGTCGGCGTACGACGTGAATGCGACGAACCGCCCATCCGCGCTAATGGCGGGAAACCTAGAGTGGCTGTTCCCGCGGCTGCCGTCGGACGCGACGCTCACCCGCGTCGTGGCACCCGTCTCGCGATCGTGCACGAACACGTTATCCGGATCTTCGGTGCTGCAGAGAAAGCCTTCGGAAATATAGAAGGTGCAGATGGCGCCCGACGTGAACGCGACGTACCGCCCGTTCGCGCTGATCGCAGCGAAGTCTGACCAGCCCACCCCTCTCACGGGTGTGGTAGCGCCCGTCTGGCGATCGTGGACGAAGACGTCATTATGGGCGGGGACGAACGGGGCAAATGGGTCGCAGCAGCTGGCGGCCGACGTGAACGCGAAGGCGACGTAACGCCCGTCCGCACTGATGGCGGGGCCAACGGAAGCAGCGCTCGACTGGGTACCGTCGGACGCCAGGCTCACGCGCGTGGTGGCGCGCGTCTGGCGGTCGTGGACGAAGATGTCGCTGGCGTTGTTCGTATCGCCCGCCACCAGGTTGCTGGCGTCGGAGACAAACGCCACGAATCGGCCGTCCGCACTAATGCCGCCGCCGCCCGAACCACCATTCGCCTGCGTGCCGTCGGACGCCACGCTCACGCGTGTGGTGGCGCCCGTCTGGCGGTCGTGGACGAAGACGTCACTGGCGTTGTTCGTATCCCCCGTCACCAGGTTGCTAGCGGACGAGGCAAACGCCACGAATCGGCCGTCCGCGCTGATGCCGCCGGCGCCTGAATCACCATTCGCCTGGACGCCGTCGGACGCCACGCTCACCCGCGTCGTCGGGTTGAGCGGGGCCTGGGCGCGGGCCACGACCCCATTGGCGACGAGGGTACACACCACGGCCACGATCCGGGTGCAGACTCTTGGGCTCGGCATCGAACCTCCAAGCAACGTGGATTAGCGGGCGTGGGCGCCAGGCAACGGCGGCTGGCTCCCGTGTGAGCTTCCATCAGGGGAAGGGATCACCGGGGAGCTGTTCAGCGACGCGCTGAGCCGGGATCCATTCTACTGCTTCAGCCAACCTCCAGGCGGCCGGACGATCGACGCCAATCAACGTCAATCTACAGCTACCGGCTTTTCCCGTAGACCTCCGCGACCTGCGGCGCACGGCAGCCGAATGTACGCGATCACTGGCATTCTCCACAGCCTGGTACACGGCTTGTTCTCGCCTGCCGATGCCAGCGATGCGAACGCAAACTCAGCCTTTTCTGCAGCCTACTTGCGTCGGCCATCCGGCTGTCTGAGCGGGAGCAGCCTCTTCTTCCGGGCACGCGAATCCCTGAGAATGTGACGAACCTCGGCGCCGACCCAGTTCGCGTTGCCTGCTTGGCGGTCAGCGAGTTAGCTGCCTGCTATGACGCGGGCACGGGCAAAGAACTCGTCGCGCGGCAGCTGCACGCGTTGAGCCGCCGGCGAAACGGCCCCGTCATCGCCGTCAACTGCGCGGCGGTCGTCGAGACGTTGCTCGAGGCGGAGTTGTTCGGCATCGAGGAGCGGACCGCGACGGGCGTGCGCGGCCGGCGCGGGAAGTTCGAGCACGCCAGTGGGGACAGGTCGATCTCCATCGGAGGGACCATCACGGTCGGCCACTCCAAGACGGACGCGGGGACAGGCCGAAAAGTCCCGATCAACGACCGGGCACTTGCCGCCCTCACCGCCTGGGCGCAGAACTTTCCAAAGGGCAAGGACGCCCACTACGTCTTCCCCTCGGAGCAGTACGGCCTTGCGACGAACGACCGTGTCGTGAAGGTCTACGAAACAGAGCCGACAGAGGCCACAACGAGCGTGCAGGAGGGGTGGCAACTCGCCAAGGAGCGGTGCGGCGTGAAGGTCCGCCTCCACGACTTGCGGCACACGGCGGCAACGCGAATGCTGGAAGCGGGAGTGGGCCTTACTGTGGTGGGCGAGATTCTCGGCTGGGCTAGGTCTACCACCGTCCTTATGGCCACTCGGTACGGCCACATCGGACACGTATCTTTACGGAGGCCCATCGATCTGAAGCGATCTCTTGCGATCCCCTGCTACGACCGCAAGAACCCAAATTAACCCAAGCGCCGTCCGGTCGCCGGAACGAGCGGTCGCTGCACGGCCACCTCCAGCAGTCCCTCGTCTACTCTCATCGGTGGCGACGGCACCTCCCGCTGGACAAGGATGCGCCGATCCCGCGTGCAACGCAGACGCCGATTGGTCGTCCGCGCCGACCTCTGTCGGTTGGCCGCTCAATCCTCCTTCGGCCTGCCAACTCGTGGCGGCGTAAGAGTCCGACAGCGACTCGTCGCGGCAGAACCGACGCGCCAATTGCGGCATGCGCGGGGCCGGCGGGGTCTTCGGTAGGGACAACCGGCACCGGCGTCGTGGCGATTGGCGGGACCGCGTGCCTGGTCGGCTCGGCGATCTTCTCGTGGCGCCTCCCGCGCCTTCGTCTGCAGGCTCGCGAACTCATCGGGCGAGATTCAGCCGCCGCAGCAGGTCCTGGAAGCGATTGTCGGAGCGCAGAGGGTCGAACTGCGGTGCCAGCTTGAGCTCCGACAGCCTCGTGTCGTGCTCTTCGGTACGCTCGCTCGAGCCACGAGAAGGCCGGGTCGGTCTCCCCGAGGGCCGCATGGAGCAGGGCCACCTCGTAGCACGAGACGTACTTTCGCTGGGATTGCACTTTCAGCTGGCTGAGCAGCTCCCTTGCCCGGCCCCGCTGGCCCGCGGCCGCGTAGGCGCAGCCTAGCCCCGCCACGTACCTGGCCCGGCCCCCGGACAACTCGACGGCCTTCTTGAACTCGGCTACCGCCTGGTCGTACGCGCCGCCCAACAGGTACGCGTCGCCCAGGTAACCGTGCGCCTGGACGAAGTCACGGTCCATTTCCAGGACCTTGCGGTACTGCCTGATGGCGGGCTCGTAGAGACGTCGCCACAGGAGCGCCGTCCCGACGCTCGTGTTGATCGGGAGAGAGAGCGGGTCCAGTTCTCGCGCCCGCTCCAATTCAACGGTCGCCTCGTCAAACCGGCCCAAACGCAGGAAGTAGTGTCCGTACCAGTGATGCGCCGTGGGGGACCGAGGGTCGAGTTCGATGGCGCGCCTGAACGCCTGCTCCGCGCCCGGCCAGTCGAAATCGCCCAGAGCTTTGATATAGCCGAGCGAGTAGTGTCCTTCGGCCAGCGTCTCGTCGATGGCGACGGCTTTCGTCGCCGCCGCCTTCGCCTTCGGAATCGCGTCTCGCGGGCGAGCGTCACCGATGTCCGGGAGCAACAGGAAGGAATCCGCCAGCCCGACGTAGGCGGGAGCGTAGCCCGCGTCGATCTCGATCGCGTGCTGGAAGTACCCAATCGCCGTCGCGAGGTCCTGCCCGGTCCTCTTGTTCCAATGGTAGCGGCCCTTGAGGTACGCCTCGTAGGCGTCCGGGTTCACGGGGCCCACGCGCGCCAGGTGCGTTCGCTCCCGGGACGTCAGGTTCGCGTGCACCCGGTCAGCGACGGCGCCTGCCACTTCTCGCTGCAGCGTGAGCACGTCGCGCAGGTCCCGATCGTAGGTCTCGGCCCACAGGAGCCGGTCGGCAGACGCCCCGACGAGCTTCGCGCTGATGCGGACGCGATTGCCGCTGCGGATCACGGAGCCTTCGATCACGGCGTCCACGTTGAGCTCCCGCGCGATCACCGGCAGCGGCTTCCTGACCGCTTTGTATTGCATCACCGAAGTTCGTGAGTTGACCTGCAGTGCGCTGATTCTCGAGAGCTCCGTGATCAGGGCGTCGGTCATGCCGTCGGCGAAGTACTCCTGGCTGGGATCGCCGGAGATGTTCTCGATCGGAAGCACAGCCAGCGAGGCGATCTGCTGCGACGCCCCAAAGGTCAACCCGTGCCGACCGAAGGACATGTAGGCCGGTCCCAAGGCTGCGGCTGCGACGACGCACGCCACGACCAGCAGGGACCGACCGGTCAATCGGCGACCGGGTCGAGCCCCACGCGGCGTCGCTGTCCCACCGGTTTCTTTCACCCAGCGGAGTTCGTTCGCGACCTCGTGGGCGGAATCGCAACGCTCGTCGGGGTCCTTGGCGAGACACCGCGCGACCAGCCGGTCAAGCGCGGGCGGAGCAAGCGGTTGAAGCGTGCTGGGCGGCGGCGGCTCGCGCGCCCATGATTGCCGAGATGACGCTCGCTTCCGTCTCGCCCGCGTACGCGCGGCGGCCGGTCAGCATCTCGTACAGCACGCACCCGAACGCGAACAGGTCCGTACGCGCGTCGGTCTCCTTCCCCTCGAGCTGTTCCGGCGCCATGTAGGGCACGGTGCCCATCACCGCGCCGGGCATCGTCGCAGGGGCCTGCGTGGAGATTGCCGACGCGCCGCCGCCGGCCTCCGAAGGCTGCGGCCTCAGCTTCGCCAGGCCGAAGTCCAGCAGCTTAGCCTGGGACGAGCCGGGCCGAGCCCCGCCGTCTTTGGTGAGCATGACATTGGCCGGCTTGAGGTCGCAGTGGACGATGCCGTGCCTGTGTGCGGCGGCGAGGGCGTCGGCGATCTGCCCGCCGACCTCGAGCGTCTGCACCAGCGGCAACGGCCCCTTGCGCAGCCGGTGCGCGAGCGTCTGGCCCTCGAGGTACTCCATCACCAGGTAGTCAACCGCCTGCCCTGAGCCCGTCGACTGGTCCTGGAGCCGATGTCGTGGAGAACGCAAATGTGAGGGTGATTGAGGGCGGAAGCGGCTCGCGCCTCCTGCTCGAAGCGACGGCGACGCTGGGGATCCGAGGTGGCGCTCCCGATGAGCACCTTGACCGCGACGGTGCGGCCGAGACGCGTGTCGCGAGCCCTGTACACCTCACCCATCCCGCCGGCGCCGATGGGGGACTGGATCTCGTATGGCCCGAGGCGCGTTCCTGACGCGAGGGGCATGCGACCCTCCGGGAGACCAGGACGGAGACAGGCGACGGGCGGATTGTACACCGTGGGCACGAAAGCCCGTGGAGGTTCTCGTCGGCACCCGGGACGCGCTCTCGCTCGCAGCAATTTCGAGACTTACGCTCCCCGCACCGTCTTGCACGGACTGAACTCTTCCGTGAGCTTCCCCGTCAAGTGGACCGTCCGAAGGGAGAGGCCCCCGCCAGGTGCGGAATCAGTTCACCCAGATCCCAGCTCCACCTGCCGACGCTCCGCGACCACGAGCCAGCGCGGACTGGAGGCGTAGACAATGAACGCACGCGGCAAGCTAACGCAATGCGGTGAAATGCGGTGAGATTGGCGAAGCTCTTCCGTGTAAGTTATTGAAAGGATTGGCTCCTCGGGTTGGCCTCGAACCTACAACCCCCCGGTTAACAGGTTAATACAGGTTTGCCATCTCGTTGGCCCTGAGTGGGTTAGCTTCGGGCCAGATGAGCGTGTTAGCCGGTGTTCGGGAGCGGATTGTTCACTGATTGTTCACTGGCCCGGTGGTGCCCCCGGACGGCTGAGGCTATCCGAACGCTTTCACCACCGGACTCTCGCATGCGCCTGCCACTCGAGAGGAGGGGGGTCTCGGGCCTCCGGGGGAACCGCCCGCCCTTCTCTCACCGGAAGTTGTCAATCACCCAGACGTTGCCCTCAGGGGTAGTGTCCCAAAACGCAAGTAGCGTCCATTGGGAGAGGGGACGGGGTTCTCGATGAAGAAGCGAGCCTTGTAGAGGACACGCACACGGCCATCGAGAACATGGAGCAGGCGGACGCCATCGGGTTTATATGAGGTTGCCAACAGGGCCTTCCCATCCGCCGTCCATGCCAAACCCTCCAGGTATACCCACCCCTCCACGGAGATTCTCACGGGGCGCATCGCCGGCGAGCGGTAGAAGTGGGATGAGCACGCGGTTTCTTCCCTTGCGCCGAAGGCGATCCACCGCCCATCCGGCGATAGAATCCCACGAGCTCTTTTCCGTCCAGGCACTCGGGGTTCTCGTCAATTCGCCTTTTCTGCCCTCAACGGGATCGAAAGCCGTGAAAATGACCCCTTCACTTCCCTGCTCGCTCAACACACAGGGCACCCCCACCCGGGAGGAGCAGCGGAAACGGGGCTCTTTGCGGTTCTATCGACGGCACGCTCGCATCGGGGTTGACGCGATTCTGGCCCGGGTACCCGGCTACGCGCAGCACGACCTCGGGCGTGCCTCCGGCAACGGCGACGCGCATCAACCGCCCCTCGCCGGTGCGAACGCGGCCCTTGTCGCCCGGCCATCGAGGTACAGAATCCAGCGGCCGTCAGGACTTTGCGACGGGTCTCTGGCCTCTCCCGGTCCCGCTGCAACGGCTTGCGCCTGGCCGGCCGCCAGGCTCTGTTGGTAGATATCCAGATCGCCCCCGCGGTCGGAGTGAAACAGGATGTTCTGACTGTCGCGAGTCCAACCTGTCGGCCAGTCGAACCAGTCGTCGAAGGTCAGTCGCTTCGGCGTCGCCAGCGGGGTCGTTCTCGGGCAACTCTGCCACGTAGATGCTCCGCCGGAAGCGCTGCCGCACAAAGCACAGGCGTCTGCCGTCCACACTCGTGTCCAGAGAGCCGAAGAGAAACCCTGCCCAGCTCGTCAAGCGGCGGGGCCGCCCTCGGCTCCGGCCGGTCCTGGTATCGACCCTCACCTCCCATAAGTTGGCGCTCGTCTCAAGGGGATGGTCTTCCACACGGGAATAGACAATCCGGCCGTCCGCACCCAGCAAAACGCCCCGGCCTTCGCGTCGGACGGATCTCGTGGGTCTGGCCCGTGTCCAGGTCGTAGCTTTCAATCGCGAAGTCGCCCCCTGCGAGGCTGAGCTTTCCATACGCCAGCCGGCGACCATCGGGCGACCAGGCGAGCGACTCCAGGAAACGGTAGCCGGTCGAGGCGCGAGCACTTCGCGCGGTGCACCGCCCTCAAGATCCATCAGCCAGATTCCCGGGTCGTCATGGAATCCGATCCGCGCATCGTCGGCGAAAGCACCGCGTGCCAACCATGCCGGCGGACCTCTCGCAGGGCGCCGTCCACTGTCAAGAATCCAGACTCCCTGCGCTCCATTCGGGCCGACGGCCCCGCTCACCAGCAACTTGGTTCCATCCTGGAACCATGCGAGGGTCCCTCACCGGAAACACGTGTCTTCCGGCGGCGGGAACGAACGGGTTTCTCCCGTGGCGATTCGGCGGACGTGGATGCCAGTGAGGTCCGGGTAAGCTACCGACTGGCCATCAGGCGAAATCGAAGTCCGGAGAACCGGGTCTTCGTCCGGACTGGCCGTGACCTGGCACACCCGCGCCAGCCAGGCAGCCACACGCCGGGGGGCGGTCTGCAGCCGCTCGAAGGCCGCAAGCACTTCGGCAGCTCTTTGATAACGGAATGCCAGCTTCTTTTCCAGGGACTTCAGGATGATGTGTTCCAGGCGTGCGGGCAAGGCTGGGTTGAGCTGGGTGGGCCGCACCGGCTGCCGGTTTTGTATGAGTTCCAGCGTTTCCGAGGGCGTGGAGCCCTCAAATGCCAGGTCCCCTTCGCCATCTCGTACACGTGCCGCCCAGGAGAACAGTCCGAGCGCTCGTCGACCGGCTCGCCGCGCGCCTGCTCCGGCGACACGTAAGAAACCGTCCCCTGGCCCATCCCGGCATGGAGACGGTTGCTTCGGCCGAGGCCGGCGCGTCGCCCGCCGTCCGGCCGCCCTCAGACAGCACCGGTTCGGACAACAGTTTCGCGAGCCCGAAATCCAGGACCTTCGCCTGGCCCCGCTGGGTGAGGAAGATGTTGGCCGGCTTGATGTCGCGGTGGACGATGCCCTTGGCGTGCGCCGCTTCCAGTGCGTCGCGACCTGGACGCCAAGCGCCACAACTCGCCGTCGGCAGCGGCCCGGCCGCCAGCCGCTCTTTGAGCGTCTGGCCCTCGAGCAGTTCCATCACCAGGAACGGCTGTCCTCGTGCTCGCCGATGTCGTAAAGGGTGCAGATGTTCGGGTGGTTCAACGCCGACGCGGACCGCGCTTCCCGCTGGAACCGTTCCAGCGCCTGCTGGTCGCGCGCGAGTCGGCGGGGAAGGAGCTTGATGGCGACAATCCGGTCGAGGCGGCATCCGTGGCGCTGTAGACCTCGCCCATGCCGCCCGCGCCCAGCAGCGCGACGATCCGGTAGGGGCCGAGTTGTTCGCCGCAGGCCAGTTGAGGTGCTGCCGATGCCTGGGCTTCCCCGGGCCAATCGCGGAAGACTCCAGAATCGCTCTGTGTGTTCATCCCATGCCAGCATCGACTCCATTTCCCGGCGCAGTCCTCGTCCGGCCCTGACGCTTCGGCCACCCAGACAAGGCGCTGCTCCCCGGTTGGCCGAGTGCGGAATCCAGCTCTTTCGACCTGGCTCCACGCTCGGGCGTCAAAACCGGTGAGGCCTCATAGCGGCGTCATCGTCCTCGACGGTGCTACTCTTGGTTGCCACATCAGCCAACTTCCGCCAACCTCCAATCGCGCTTGACGCTGTCAGGCGAGATCTTCAGGATTTCCGCGGCCTCCTGGACGCTCAAACCGCCGAAGAACCGCAATTCCACTACCTGGCCCTTACGGGGGTCCAACGCCGACAGAGCCTGGAGCGCGTCGTCCAGCGCCACCAGGCCGCGGCCCGTTCTTCGGAAACCATCAACGATTCGTCCAGCGCAACGCGCGGTGATCCGCCGCCGCGCCGGGCCCGTAACCGCGCGCGGGCGTGGTCCACCAGGATTCGCCGCATCAATTGGGCGCAAAAGGGCGAAGAACTGCGACGCGGTCCGGGAATTCCGCGTTCTTGACCCCGACCAGGCGCAGCCACGTCTCATGGACCAGGGCGGTGGTGTTGAGGGTGTGTTCCGGGCGTTCGCCGGCCATGT
>CAWJPZ010000009.1:0-196333 GCA_963844875.1 uncultured Acidobacteriota bacterium | reverse complement strand
GGCGCAGGCGGGCGGGCCGTTCAACGACGACCCGACCAAAGTTCCCCCGGGCCCCGGGCGCGCCGGCTACGACTCGAATTCTTCGCGCCGGTGCGATCAGGACCGACTACTGGAACTGGGGCAAGGGGTTCATCAGCGCCTATCCCCCTGACCAGTTCATCATGCTGGAGCAAGGTAGCCACCTACGGCACGCAGGACACCCAGATCTGGGCGCCCTACTACACGCTGCACAAGATCCTCGCCGGCCTGCTCGACTGCTACGAGGTGGGCGGCAACCAGCAAGGCGCTGGAGATCGCAGCAGGGATGGGCGCCTGGGCCTACGCAGCGATTGCAGGCGGTGCCGGCCGAGACGCGCATCAGCATGTGGAACCGCTACATCGCCGGCGAGTACGGGGGCATGAACGAGGTGTTGGCGCGCCTCTACCGGCTGACCGAAGACCAGCGGTTCCTCGAATGCGCGAAACTCTTCGACAACGTCAACTTGTTCTTCGGGAACGCCGAGCCACGACCCACGGCCTGGCGAGGAACGTCGACACGATCCGCGGCAAGCACGCCAACCAGCACATCCCGCAGATTACGGGCGCGCTCGAGACGTTCCGTGACACCGGCGAACTGCCCTACTACCAGATTGCCGACAACTTCTGGGACATCGCCACCACGCTACATGTACAGCATCGGGGGTGTGGCCGGCGCGCGGAACCCCAACAATGCCGAGTGCTTCACCGCCGAACCCGACACGCCTCTTGGCGAACGGTTTCGCGAGCGGCGGGCAGAACGAGACCTGCTGCGACGTACAACCTGCTGAAGCTCGAGCCGCCAGCTGTTCCTGTTCGACCAGTACGCCAAGTACATGGACCACTACGAGCTGGCGCTGTACAACCACATCCTCGCCTCGGTCGCCGAGGACGACGCCGGCAACACCTACCACGTGCCGCTCAATCCGGGCGCGCGCAAGCAATTCGGCAACGCGGACATGAGCGGCTTCACCTGCTGCAACGGCACGGCCCTCGAGAGCAACACCAAGCTGCAGGACTCCATCTACTTCCGCAGCGCCGACGACCAGGCGCTTCTACGTCAACCTGTACGTCCCTTCCACGCTGAACGTGGATGGAGCGCAACGTGGTGGTGAACAGCAGACGACTTTCCGTACGCCGACACCTCGCGGATCGTGGTCCAGGGGGGCGGGGCTTCGACATCAAGGTCCGCGTGCCCCGGCTGGGCGGCCCACGGCTTCTTCGTCCGGTCAACGGGCGCGAGCAGGCCGTGAAGGCCGAGCCCGGGCAGCTACCTCACGCTGCGGAGGAAGTGGCAGATCGAACGACACGATCGACCTTCGCATGCCGTTCCACTTCTACCTGGCCCCGGTGATGGACCAGCCGAACGTGGCCAGCCTCTTCTACGGCCCGGTCCTGCTCGCCGCGGAGGAGGTCAGCGCCGCGGACCGACTGGCGCGAGGTCACGCTGAACGCCAGCGACATCTCCAGGTCAATCAGAGGGCGACCCGGCGACGCTGCGGTTCACTGTGGACGGGGTGACCTTCAAGCCATTCTACAAGACGTACCAACGAGGTCTTCGGTCTACCTGCACGTCTCGTTCAAGTAGCGGGCGACAAGATGGCGACGCCACGGCCTCGGGGGGAGCAACACCGGGCGACACGACGGGCCGCGCGATGGAAGACACCGCGCGGCGACGCCGCACTTTGTGGGCGCCGGCGCGGGAGGCGTGTCGGCCCGGTGCCGCTGCACAATCGGACAGCCCGTGCTGCTCAGGCGGTATCTGGCTGAACCTGCCCTGCGCCAGGTGCGAACGAATCTCCTGGAGGACGGGCGAGTTCCACGCGGTGGCCCACTCCTCCATCGGCGCGATGGGGGCCGACCCCGTAGCAGCACGGCAGGATGCCGCGCCGGAGGATGTAGTAGCTTTCCCAGGGCTCGCGGCAGTAGGTCCCTCGGCTCGAGGCCCAGTTCCAGGATCGCCTCGCGTGTATGCTTCGGCGTCACGGCGGGCGCCGTCTTCATGGCCGGTCCCCTTCCCCCAGGTGGCGCTGTTCGGGCTCGGTCATCCCGAAGTCGAACTGCTTGACCAGCGTCACGCCGTGCTGCCGGCACCACCGGTCGCAGGCCTCGAAGACTCCACGACAACTCCCCGGGGCTACAACTGTTCCGATTGTCGTAGTCGTAGACGTAGCCGCCCCGCTCCACCACCGCCCCGGTCTTCTCGAGTAGCAGGGGGCGGAGCATCAGCGTGTCGGCGTCCACCATACGGCGCGAGCGTGAAGAAGTCCTCGAGATTGTCCATGTTGCACCGCATCGGCATGAAGACGATGTTGAACCTGGGGCACCCGCCGCCGCGGCGCCGCGCCTCGCGGAGGAACATCAGGCCGGCGAGGACCTCGTGCCACCGGATGTTTTCGAAGCTGCGCGTACGTGCCGGCCGACGCGGAGTCGAGCGAGACGTACAGCAAGACGCGGCCTGCCCGCCAGCGCCTACACCGTGCTCGCCGAGAATGCCTGTCCGTTGGTCGACAGTTCGAGCGTCTTGCGCGGCCGTGCCAAGAGGTCGAGGAGCTCGGTGAATTGCGGGTGAAGGAGCGGTTCGCCGAACGAGCAGTTCACCAGGGAGCTCGGCCGGCGACAAACAGGTCGCCGTAGCATTCCAGGGTCGCACGGTCAGCGAGTGCCTCGAGTTGGCGTTGCCGCCCTCGAGCTCTTTCATCTGGTCCCAGGGCAGTACACGCAAGCCGGCTTGATGTTGCACTTGCCGAACAGGTCGATGCCCAGCCCAATCGGGTGCGATTCGAGGACCGAGGCGCCGGCGTCGAGCTCCCGCTTGTTGCGGACCGCGTTCTCGTCCGCCCAGCCCGCCCGCTCGAATTGCGCCTTGTCATCGTGAAACGCCAGCCGGCCCACCCGCACCCCGAGGTCGCGCCAGTCGCCCGGCGCGCTACGCTTCAGCGGCACCAGCTTGTTCACGCTGAGCAGCACGATCTCCAGGTCGGTGTCGGCGGACGCAGGCAGTTCGAAGTGGAAGTCGAACCACCGGTTGAGCACGGGAATCTCTGCCGCGACCCGTCCGGCAATAGTCACGGTCAGAACCTGGGAGAGGTTCACGTACTCTGCAGTAAATCGGGATGGCCAGGTCCCGGTGCCGGGCCCACCGGGCCGCCGGCACCTTCACGCAGGCCCGACCCCGCCATCCACCGGTACGGGTCAGGTCCTTCGCCTCCCACCAATACCACCCGTCGCCGTCGGCCGGCAGGTTCTCCTCGCCGGCGCCGTTCGGCCAGCAGGAGCCCGGCCACGGGCTCGAGGGAATCGCTGCCGACCGCCTCGTGAAGGCTTTGCACCAGCCGGTGCCGCCTGGCATCGTCGTGCACCGCGAGCGTGCCGACCCGCGCGCCCAGTTCCCGGGCAATCGGCGCCCCTCACCCCGCTCGGGGGCGAGCCGGTTGAGCGAGAAGGCCAGGTCGAGAGGCTCCCCGTCAGCCGAGGGCGGCGGCAGGGCGAACTCGTAGACGTGCCAGGAGAACAGCAGCGGGATCCGGGCCAGGAGCGTGTCGCCGGCGTGCACGTCGAGGACTTGGCCGCAACCGTCGACATCCGAGGCAACCGGCACCACCGCGAACCGGCCCTTCTTACAGAAGCAGCGGCGGCACCACCAGCTGGGCACGGCCGGCCATCCACCGAAACGGGAAGTACCTCCTGGTCCTCGCGGTCAAGTACCACCCCCTCGCCCTCCACGGCAGCCTCAGCGGCCCCGAGGTCGAGCACCTCGAGGGAGTCGATCATCACGCCAAGCTCGCGCAGGAATTCGTTCTCCGGCACGAACGTCCGGTCGGCAGCCAGCGCAATCTCGACGTCGCCCGCCTGCCCGAGCGGAAACAGCGCCGGGCCGAACACGGTCGAGCACCCGGTGACTCCCGACGGCGCGGCCGTTCACGAACACCGACAGCGTGCGGTGTTCGCCGCTGTACCGCGAGTGGGCGGCGACGACCCGAAGCCACGACGACGCGGCGGGGACAGGAAGCCGACAGGTGGCGCGTGCGGCAATCCACCTGTTAGGGAAGCTTCGTGGCGCTCCTCGCCGTGCCAGCCGGTCCCGTAGGCAATCTTCAGGGAGTGCATCTGCGAGCGGGCCCTCTTCGCGTTCCGAGCAGGCCGCCGAGGGAGCCGGCTCGAAGGCGCATGATCGCACGGCCGGGGGCCGCGGAGAAGTATAATGGCGCCGCGATGAAGCACGCGGCTCGCGCTGGCTGGCTCCGGGGGCTCGCTTTGCTGACCGTCACCGTGGCGGCCGCCAGCCTCCTCCCGCAGTCGTCCATCACTGCGCGGCAGCAGGCCCAGCCGCCATCCCTCCAGCAGCCCGCCCCGACGTTCCGCAGCCCCGTCGTAGTCGTTCCGGTCGACGTTCGCGTGATGGAGGCGACCAGGACCCAGAACCCAATCACCGACCTGAAGCAGGACGAGTTCAGCGTGTTCGAGGATGCAGCGTTGTTTCCGCCAGGAGGTGCGGCTCTTCCTGCAGCAACGGTGGAACGACACGCCCGACGAGAAGACGGGGACGGCGGCCGCGGCCAGCGGCGCCGCGGCCTCACCCGGCGGCCCGCTCGCGTTCTCTCCGCAGGCCAACCAGGGTGTCTCCTGTTCGTGCTCGGCACCGGGCGGTTGCAGGAGCCCTCGAAAGGGCTCGACGCGGCCCTCGAGTTCGTGCGCACGCGGCTGCTCCGCCGCGACCAGGTATCCGTGTTCGCCTATAACCGGGCAACGGCCTTCACGTCGGACCACGAGCGGGTTGCGGGGTGATGGAGCGGTTCCGCCAGGAAAACGACGCGATCGAAGGTGAGCCTTCCGCAACGCCGCTCTCGGTTTCGCGGCCGTCTACGGCGCCCGGGAACTGCCCAAGGCGGCAATCGCGCCTCAACCGCGTCTTCGGCGTCGGCGGCACCCTGCCGAGCAGGCAGCCGCCGGTCGGGCGGAGAACACGGCCACCGCGGAGCGCCAGAAGAACGATACGCGGGTGGCGGTCGAGGCCGCGATGCAGGCGACAATCGAGGCCGCCCGCCTGGGGGCCGCCACCGAGGGCGCCGAGTTGTCCGCGGCCGCCGTGGACTGGAGCGCGTTCGACCAGTTCGCCGCGCGGACCGCGACGACGCTGCAGGATGTCGGGAACCTCTACACCGCGATCGCGTTCATGCAGCGGATGCCGGGCAAGAAGCACCTGGTGTTCGTCACCGAGAACGGCCTCCGCACATGCGGCGCGAGGACGACGAGGTGGACCTCGCGCGCATCGCCGCCGACTCGCGCGCGTCGTCATCGACGTCCTGCAGACCGGAGGCATCGTGTCGCCGCTCACCGCCCGCGCCCAGCGGGGGCTGTCGGAGCTGACCGGCGGCCTCGCGTCGGTCTCCGAATTCAGCGCACCTGCCCTGGCGCGGCTCGATGCCGTGACGCGCAGCGGCTACCTGCTCGGCTACTACCCCGTCGAACTCCACCTGGGACAACGCCTTCCGCTACAATCACCGTGAAGGTGAGCCGGCCGGCACGCCACCGTTCTCTACCGCCGCGGCTACGTCGCCCGCGTCGCGTCTCCGGTGTTCGACCGGCTCGAGTACAGCGGGCCCGCTTCCGGGTGGAGGCGGCTTGCCGGATTCGAACAGGACGTGAAGGATATCGGCGTGGCGCTGAGCGCATTTCCGGCCACGGTGGACGGGCAGACGATGGCGAACGTCGGGGCACAAGATGAATCCGGCCGCGCTGCACTTCGAGCTTCGCGACGGCCTGCACGTCGGCGCCGATCACGATTGCCGTGGTTGCGCTCGATGCCAACCGCGGCGCATGGTGGGCACCACGTCCAAGCGGCAGGCCGCCCACCTCAAGTACAAGACGATGAAGCGCTGGCGTACATGAAGAAGACCAGCATCCCGTAGCGAGATCCGGCTACCCGTTCCGCGCGGCACCGCCTACGTTCGGATCGTCGTCTACGACGCCGCGGCCGAATATGCTCGGGACCGCCACCGTGCGCGTGTTTGCTGAACAAGGAAAAAGGGGCGAGGATTCCGTGAAATCCCCGCCCCTTCGACTCTTCAGCGTCGTGCCGACCCGCAGGCGCAGCGCCGTCCTACTCGCCCAGGTCGCCGCCCCTCGGGAGGACGCCTTCCTCGGGTTCGACGAAGTACTCCATCTCGCGCTCGAGTTCGAGTTCCTCCTCGGTCGGCGGCGGCGGCGGCGGCGGTTCGTCCGCCGGGATCCGCACGTTCCGGTAGAACTCGAACCCCGTTCCGGCCGGGATCAGCCGGCCCATCGTCACGTTCTCCTTCAGGCCGCGGAGGTAGTCCACCTTGCCCGAGATCGACGCTTCGGTGAGCACGCGCGTGGTTTCCTGGAACGACGCGGCCGAGATGAACGACTCGGTCGACAGCGACGCCTTGGTGATCCCGAGGAGAATCGGCCGGCCCTCGGCAGGCCGCCCGCCGGCCGCGAGCACCCGCTCGTTCTCCTCCAGGAAGCGGAACCGGTCCACGACCTCGTCGATCAGGAACTCGGTGTCGCCGACCTCCTTCTCGACCTTCACCCACCGCATCATCTGCCGCGAGATGACCTCGATGTGCTTGTCGTTGATGTTCACGCCCTGGAGCCGGTAGACCTCCTGGATCTCGTTGACCAGGTAGGCCTGCAGTTCCTTCTCGCCGAGGACGCTGAGGATGTCGTGCGGGTTGCGCGGGCCGTCCATGAGCGGGTCGCCCGCCCTGACGTGCTCGCCTTCCTGCACGTTCACGTGCACGCCGCGCGGCACGCTGTATTCCCGCTCCTCTGCACCCGGCTCGTCGGGCACGATGAGGATCTTGCGGAGGCCCTTCACCGTCGGGCCGTACTTCACCACGCCGTCGATCTCGCTGATGACGGCGGGATCGCGCGGCTTCCGCGCCTCGAACAGTTCGACGACGCGCGGGAGACCGCCGGTGATGTCCTTGGTCTTCGTCGTTTCGCGGGGAATCTTGGCCAGCACCTGCCCGGCCTCGACCGTCTCCCCGTCGCTGATCATCAAGTGCGCGCGCGACGGCATGTGGTACTTCCGCAGGGACGTCTTGCCGTCCGGCTTGCGGATTTCGACCGCCGGCTGCTTCTTCTCGTCGGGCGAGTCGACGATGATGTAGCGCGACAGCCCGGTCACCTCGTCGGTGTCCTCGTGCACCGTCACGCCCTCGATGATGTCCTTGAACCGCACCACGCCGCCCTCTTCCGTGAGGATCGACGAGGTGTACGGGTCCCACTCGACCAGGACCTGGCCCTGCTCGACGTGCTGGCCGTCCTTCACGTTGAGGCGGGCGCCGTAGACGATCGGGTAGCGCTCGCGGTCGCGGCCCTTGGAGTCCTGCACGACGAGCGACCCGGTCCGGTTCATGACGACGAGGCGGTTGTCCTTCTTCGCCTCGACGACCTGGAGCCCCTGGAACCGCACGATGCCGGCGTTCTTGGCCTCCTGCGTCGACTGCTCGGTCACGCGCGACGCGGTGCCGCCGATGTGGAACGTCCGCATCGTCAGCTGGGTGCCCGGCTCGCCGATCGACTGGGCGGCGATGACGCCGACCGCCTGGCCGAGTTCGACGAGCTTGCCCGAGGCGAGGTCGCGGCCGTAGCAGCGCGAGCACACGCCGCGGCGCGACGCGCAGGTCAGCACCGACCGGATCTTCACCTTCTCGACGCCGGCGTCCTGCGTCTTCGACGCCAGCTCCTCGGTGATCTCCTCGTTCGCGTCGACGATCACTTCCGCCGTCACCGGGTCGACGATCTTCTCGAGCGACACGCGGCCGACGATGCGGTCGCGGAGCGCCTCGATGATCTCGCCGCTCTCGATGATGGCCTTCGCCTCGATGCCGTCCAGCGTGCCGCAGTCGTGCTCGGAGATGATGACGTCCTGAGCCACGTCCACGAGCCGGCGGGTGAGGTAGCCGGAGTCCGCGGTCTTGAGCGCGGTGTCGGCCAGCCCCTTGCGGGCGCCGTGCGTCGAGATGAAGTACTGCAGCACCGTCAGCCCTTCACGGAAGTTCGACGTGATGGGCGTTTCGATGATTTCACCCGACGGCTTCGCCATGAGGCCGCGCATGCCGGCCAGCTGGCGGATCTGCTGCTTCGAACCGCGGGCGCCCGAGTCGGCCATGATGTACACCGCGTTGAAGCTGCGGCCCTCGGTGTCCATCTCGCCCATCTCGGTGAACATCTCGTCGGCGATCTTCTCGGTGACGTCCGACCAGATGGCGATCACCTTGTTGTAGCGCTCGCCGTTGGTGATCGCGCCTTCCAGGTACTGCTGCTCGACCTTGATGACCTCTTCGCGCGCCTCGTTGACGAGCGCCGGCTTCTCGCTCGGGATGACCAGGTCGTCGATCCCGATCGACAGGCCCGACCGCGTCGCGTAGAGGAAGCCCAGGTTCTTCAGGCTGTCCAGCATCTGGACCGTCAGCTGGTGGCCGAAGTCGAGGTAGCACCGGTTGACCAGCTGCTGCAGCCCCTTGCGCTTGAGGAGGCCGTTCACGTACGGCACCTGCTTGGGCAGCGCGTCGTTGAAGATGACCCGGCCGACCGTCGTGTTGACGATCTTGTTGTGGACCTCGACCACCTCGGCGTGGAGCACGTCCTGGTCGTCGCGGCCGGCCGACAGGTCCATCAGGGGGCCGGTGTAGCGCAGCCGGATGGGCGTGAGCGTCTCGACCTCGCCCGCCTGCAGCGCCAGCACGACGTCGTCGATGTTGCTGAACGCGCGGCCTTCGCCCTTCGCGTTCGGCCTCGCCTTGGTCAGGTAGTAGCAGCCGAGGACGATGTCCTGCGACGGGATCGCGATCGGCGCGCCGTTGGCCGGCGAGAGGATGTTGTTCGAGGACATCATCAGCACCGACGCCTCGATCTGCGCCTCGGGCGACAGCGGGATGTGCACCGCCATCTGGTCGCCGTCGAAGTCGGCGTTGAACGCCGTGCAGACGAGCGGGTGGATCCGGATCGCCTTGCCCTCGACGAGCACCGGTTCGAACGCCTGGATGCCGAGCCGGTGCAGCGTGGGCGCGCGGTTCAGGAGGACGGGGTGCTCCTGGATGACCTCTTCGAGCACGTCCCAGACCTCGGGGCTGGCCTTCTCGACCATCTCCTTGGCCTGCTTGATCGTGGCGACGAGGCCGCGCTGCTCGAGCTTGTTGTAGATGAACGGCTTGAACAGCTCGAGCGCCATCTTCTTCGGCAGCCCGCACTGGTTCAGCTTCAGCTCGGGGCCGACGACGATGACCGAACGGCCGGAGTAGTCGACGCGCTTGCCGAGCAGGTTCTGGCGGAACCGGCCCTGCTTGCCCTTCAACGTGTCGGACAGCGACTTGAGCGGCCGGTTGTTGGCGCCGCGCAGGACGCGGCCCCGGCGGCCGTTGTCGAACAGGGCGTCGACGGCTTCCTGCAGGATCCGCTTCTCGTTGCGGATGATGACGTCGGGCGCCTTGAGCTCGATCAGCTTTTTCAGCCGGTTGTTCCGGTTGATGACGCGACGGTACAGGTCGTTCAGGTCCGAGGTCGCGAACCGGCCGCCGTCGAGGGGCACCAGCGGGCGCAGCTCGGGCGGGATGACCGGGATGACGTCGAGGATCATCCACTCGGGCCGGTTGCTCGACTTGCGGAACGAGTCGACCACCCGCAGCCGCTTGGCGAACTTCAGCTGCTTCTGGGCGGACGTCTCCTTCCGCATCTTCTCGCGCATCTCGAGCGCGAGCAGCTCGACGTCCACGCGCTTGAGCAGTTCCTTGATCGCCTCGGCCCCCATCTGGGCGCGGAAGGCGGCGACGCCGTAGTCCTCGCGCGCCTTGCGGAACTGCTCCTCGGTGAGGAGCTGGTTCTGCTTGAGGTCGGTGTCACCCGGGTCGACCACCACGTAGGCCTCGAAGTAGAGAATCCGTTCGAGGTCGCGCAGCGAGATGTCGAGCAGGTGGCCGATGCGGCTCGGGAGCCCCTTGAAGAACCAGACGTGGCTCACGGGGGTGGCGAGCGTGATGTGCCCGAGGCGCTCGCGCCGCACCTTCGCCTGGGTCACCTCGACGCCGCACTTGTCGCAGACGACGCCGCGGTGCTTCATGCGCTTGTACTTGCCGCACAAGCACTCCCAGTCGGTGATGGGCCCGAAGATCTTCGCGCAGAACAGGCCGTCCCGCTCGGGCTTGAACGTGCGGTAGTTGATCGTCTCCGGCTTGGTGACCTCGCCGTGCGACCAGCCGAGGATCCGGTCGGGTGACGCCAGGCTGATGCGGATGGCGTCGAATTCGGCCATCAGCCCGCCCTTGTCGTGAAAGCTTGGTTTCATGTATGTCTATGCCCCTGCAGGAGCGCGACGCGTCGCGCCCCTGCCAGCCCGGTTCCTACTTACGCTTCTTCCAGCACCGGCGTCGCCGAGGGCGGCACCGGCGGCTGCGGCCGCTTCTTCAACGGGATCAGCTCCACGTCGAGGCAGAGCGACTGCAGTTCGCGGATCAGGACGTTGAACGACTCGGGCAGCCCCGGCGAGAACGACGCGTCGCCCTTGACGATCGCCTCGTAGATCTTCGCGCGCCCCGTCACGTCGTCGGACTTGGCGGTGAGGAGCTCCTGGAGGATGTGCGCGGCGCCGTACGCCTCGAGCGCCCAGACCTCCATCTCGCCGAACCGCTGGCCGCCGAACTGCGCCTTGCCGCCCAGCGGCTGCTGGGTGATCAGCGAGTACGGCCCGATCGACCGGGCGTGGATCTTGTCGTCGACCAGGTGCGACAGCTTGAGCATGTAGATGTAGCCCACCGTCACGTCCTGCTCGAACTTCTCGCCCGTCATGCCGTCGTAGAGCTGCGTCTTCCCGCTCTTCGGGTGGTTCGACTTCTCGAGCCACGCCTTGATCTCCAACTCGGTCGCGCCGTCGAAGACCGGCGTCCCGAAGTGGACGCCGTTCCGCAGCCGCCCGGCTTCGACCATGACGTCCGCGTCCGACATCTTCTTGACCTGCTCCTCGCCCCGCACGGGCGCGAGCAGCTCGCGCAGCTGCTGGACCGTCCGCTGCTCGCGCAGCGCCTGGTCGATCTGCTGGCCGATGCCGTGCGCCGCCCAGCCGAGGTGCGTCTCGAGGATCTGGCCGACGTTCATACGGGACGGGACGCCGAGCGGGTTCAGCACGATCTCGACCGGCGTGCCGTCGGGCAGGTGCGGCATGTCCTCCTCGGGGAGGATGCGCGCGATGACGCCCTTGTTGCCGTGCCGGCCAGCCATCTTGTCGCCGACCGACAGCTTGCGCTTCATGGCGACGTAGGTCTTGACCAGCTTGATGACCCCGGGCGGCAGCTCGTCGCCGCGCCGGATCTTCTCCTTCTTCTCCTCGAACAGCTGGCGGATGACTTCCACCTGGCGCTCGGTGCGCTCCTCGAGGTCGCGGAGGTCGTCCTGCAGCCGCGGGTCGTCGCTGTTCACCTTGAGCCTGATCATCTGGTCGTAGGGCAGGCCCTGGAGGACCTCCAGCGTCAGCTCGGTCCCCTTGCGGAGGATCTTCTCGCGGCCGTACTCGTCGTAGAGGTCGGAGCGGAGCGTCTGGCCCTGGAGCGTCTGGACCATGCGCTTCTTGACCTCGTCATGAAGGATGCGGACCTCGTCCTGGAGGTTCTTCTCCATCATGTCGAGCTCGTCCTGCTCGATCGCCTTGGCGCGGTCGTCCTTCTCGATCCCCTTGCGGGAGAAGATCTTCACGCCGACGACGATCCCCTCGATGCCGGGGGGGCAGACGAGGGAGGCGTCGCGGACGTCGCCCGCCTTCTCGCCGAAGATCGCGCGCAGCAGCTTCTCTTCCGGCGTCAGCTGGGTCTCGCCCTTCGGCGTGACCTTGCCGACCAGGATGTCGCCGGACCTCACGGTCGCGCCGATCCGGATGATGCCGCTGTCGTCGAGGTCCTTCAGCGCGCTCTCGGGCACGTTCGGGATGTCCCGGGTGATTTCCTCGGGCCCGAGCTTCGTGTCGCGCGCTTCGATCTCGAACTCCTCGATGTGGATGGACGTGTAGTAGTCGTCCTTGACCATCCGCTCGGAGACGAGGATCGCGTCCTCGAAGTTGTACCCCCGCCACGGCATGAACGCCACGAGCACGTTCCGCCCGAGCGCGAGCTCGCCCATCTCGGTGCACGGGCCGTCGGCCAGCGCCTGCCCCTTGGCCACCTTCTGGCCGACCCGGACGATCGGCTTCTGGTTGATGCACGTGTTCTGGTTCGAGCGCTTGAACTTCGTCAGGTTGTAGATGTCGGCGCCCATCTCCTTCGAGACGTCGCCGTCCTCGCCGTGCACGCGGACGACCACGCGCTGGCTGTCCACGTAGTCGACGGTGCCCGTCCGGCGCGCCACCACGACCGCGCCGGAGTCGCGGGCGGTGATGTATTCCATGCCCGTGCCGACGAACGGCGCGCGGGCCCGGAGCAGCGGCACGGCCTGGCGCTGCATGTTCGACCCCATCAGCGCGCGGTTCGCGTCGTCGTGCTCGAGGAACGGGATGAGCGACGCCGCGACCGACACGAGCTGCTTGGGCGACACGTCGATGAACTGGACCTTGTCGCGCGGCGCCAGGATGAAGTCGCCTTCCTTGCGCGCGTTGACGCGCTCCTGGATCAGGCGGAGGTCGGCGTCGAGCTCGACGTTGGCCTGCGCGACGACGTACTGGTCCTCTTCCCAGGCGGACAGGTAGAAGGAGTATGGCTCCCACTCGGCCGGCTTCTTCCGCTTGGCCTTGGCCTGCGCGTTCTCCTCCTCGGCCTCGCGCACCTCGACGATCTCCCCGGCCCTGTACTTCGTGCCGCCGCCGTTCTGGATCAGCACGTAGTCGACCACCCGGCCGTCCTTCACCTTGCGGTAGGGCGACTCGATGAAGCCGAACTCGTTGATCCGCGAGTAGCACGACAGCGACGAGATCAGGCCGATGTTCGGGCCTTCAGGCGTCTCGATCGGGCAGATGCGGCCGTAGTGCGTCGGGTGCACGTCGCGCACCTCGAAGCCGGCGCGCTCGCGCGACAACCCGCCGGGCCCGAGGGCCGAGAGGCGCCGCTTGTGCGTGACCTCCGAGAGGGGGTTGGTCTGGTCCATGAACTGCGACAGCTGCGACGACCCGAAGAACTCGCGAATCGCGGCCATGACCGGCTTCGCGTTGATCAGGTCGTGCGGCATGGCGGTCGCCATTTCCTGGTAGACCGACATCTTCTCCTTGATGGCGCGCTCCATCCGGACCAGCCCGATGCGGAACTGGTTCTCGAGGAGTTCGCCGACGGAGCGGACGCGCCGGTTGCCCAGGTGGTCGATGTCGTCCACGGCCGCGGGGTTGCGCCGCAGCTTGAGCAGGAACTTGATGACCTCGTAGAAGTCCTGCGGGTGCAGGATCTTCTCGTCGAGCGGGGTGTTCAGCCCGAGCTTGGTGTTCAGCTTGAGGCGGCCGACCCGCGAGAAGTCGTACTTCTGCGGGTTGAAGAACATGTTCTCGAACAGCGACCGGGAACTGTCCTCGGTGGGCGGGTCGCCCGGCCGGAGGCGCCGGTAGATCTCGACGAGCGCCTGGACGTGGTTCTGGATCGTGTCCTTCCGCAGCGTCTGCGAGATGATCGAGGCGATCTCGTCGCGCTCCGGGAAGAAGATGTCGACGCGCTCGACGCCCTTCTCCTGGAGGATCGAGATCTGGCGCGCGGTCAGCTCCTCGTTCGCCTGGACGAGCACCTCACCCGTGGACTGGTCCACGACGTCCTGGGCCGCGAAGGCGCCCTCGAGCTCGGCGTCGTCGATCCGCACGGCCTCGACGCCCGCCTTCCGCAGGGCGCCGATCGCCGAGTTGGTGATCTTCTTCCCCTTGTGGATGACGATGTCCGAGCCTTTGATCTCGATGTCCTCGCCGGCCCGCAGGCCGACCAGGCTCTCGTTCACCGTCCAGAAGACGTTCGGCTTCAGGTAGAGCCGGTCGACCGTGTAGAAGGTCCGGACGATCTCCTCGGTGCTCTGGAGGCCCAGGGCGCGGAGGAAGACGGTGGCCGGGAACTTCCGCTTCCGGTCGATCCGCACGTAGAGCAGGTTCTTCGAATCGAACTCGAACTCGACCCACGACCCGCGGTACGGGATGATCTGCGCCACGTAGAGGGTCTTGTCCTCGGAGTGGAAGAACGCGCCCGGCGAGCGGTGCAGCTGGGAGACGATGACGCGCTCGGTCCCGTTGATGATGAACGTGCCGTTCTCGGTCATCAGCGGGATGTCACCGAAGTAGACCTCCTGCTCCTTGATGTCGCGGATGGTCTTCACGCCCGTCTCGGGGTCCTTGTTCCAGACCACGAGGCGGATCGTGACCTTCAGCGGCACGGCGTAGGTCATGCCGCGTTCCTGGCACTCGTCCACGTCGTACTTCAGCTTGAGGCCGACCGTCTGACCGCAGATGTCGCAGACATCGCCCCGCGCCTCGTTGGCGCGGCCGCAGCGCGGGCAGAGGACGTCCTTGTCGCCGTACGGGTCGGCGACGAGGGTGGCCCCGCAGTTGGCGCACGGCTTGCGCAAGTGGTGCAGCCCGACGAGCTTGCCGCACTTGCACTCCCAGTTGCCAATCGAGTACTCGATGAACTCGAGCGACGAGTTCTCCCGGAAGTCGGAGATCGGGAAGACCGACTTGAACACCGATTGCAGCCCGGCGTCTTCACGCTCGGACGGCAGGCGGTTCATCTGGAGAAAGCGCTCGTACGAGTTCTTCTGGATCTCGATCAGGTTCGGGATCGGAACCGTCGTCTTGATCTTCGAGAAGTCGATGCGCTCTCGGTAAACGTTCTTGGGAAGGCTGTACATCCTGTGAAGGTCCCAACTACAGCACCCCGCGCGGGGCGGGGGGCTTACGGATGGCCGCGCTTCAGGCCGCAGGCTGCGGCCTGACGCCGCTCGATCGGGACGCTGCAATCCTGCAGCGGAAGGGTCGTGTGCCGGGAGGGAGCGGATCCCGCTCCCACCCGGTCAGGGACCGGCGCACCGCCTGCGGTCTCGACGGGCTGGAAGCCCGTCGTCGCGACAGGCCAGCAGCCCGGCGAGACAGGCGGGACGCCTGTCCTACTTGATCTCGACCTTGGCGCCGACCTCGTCGAACTTCTTCTTGATCGCCTCGGCCTCGTCCTTCGGCACGCCTTCCTTGATCGGCTTCGGCGCGCTCTCGACGAGGTCCTTGGCTTCCTTCAGGCCCAGGCTGGTGACTTCGCGGACCACCTTGATCACGTTGATCTTCTTGTCGCCCACGTCGGTGAGGATCACGTTGAACTCGGTCTTCTCCTCGACCACCGGCGCCGCCGCCGCGCCGCCGCCGCCCGGCATCGCCATGGGCACCGCCGCCGCCGCCGACACGCCGAGTTCCGACTCGAGCCGCTTCACGAGCTGCGAGAGCTCCAGCACGCTGATGTTCTTGATGTAGTCGACAAACTGGTCCTGGTTCAGTTCCGCCATCTCAGTTCTCCTAGCTGAAAGCCGCATTGGCGGACCTTCTGGTCCGCCCTACGGGTGCAGGGCCTCGGCCCTGCGGGTGTAGGACAGGTCGCCAGACCCGCCAAGATTTATGCCTCGCCAGCCTCGCCCTTCTTCTTCTCCGCCTGCGTGAGCACGTTCAACAGCGCCTGCGGCGCCGCGTTGAGGACCGTGACCAGACGGACCATCGGGGCGTTGAGGAGGAACAGCAGCTTCGCGTACAGCTCGGGCTTGCCCGGCAGCGTCGCCAGTTCCGTCACCTCGGAGGCCTGTATCTTCCGCCCCTGCACCACCGCCGCCTTGATCGTCAGCGCCGGCGCGGTCTTCGCGAACGTCGTCAGCGTCTTGGCCAGCGCCACCGGGTCGGTCCCGGTGAACGCGATGCCCGTGGTCCCCTGGAAGAACTCGCTCAGCGGCTCGAATTCCGTGCCCTTGAGGACACGGCGGGCCAGCGTGTTCTTGACAACCTTGTACTGCCCCTTCGCGGCGCGCACCTGGCGCCGCAACTCGGTCACCTGGGGCACGTTGAGGCCCTTGTAGTCGAACAGGATCGCGCTGTCCGCGCCCTTCAGCGCGGCCGCGATCTGCTCGACCGTGGCCGTCTTCTCCGTTTTGGTCAACGCCATGACTGCTGCACCTTCCTACTTTCTCGCCGTATCCAGGGAAGCGGCGTCGATCTTGATGGCCGGTCCCATCGTCGTGGAGAGGACGAGACTCTTCAGGTACTTGCCCTTGGCCGCCGCCGGCTTCGCCTTCACGATCGCATCGACCAGCGAGTGGGCGTTCTGCAGCAGGTTCTGGGTCGGGAACGACGCCTTGCCAACCGGCGCGTGGACGATGCCGGTCTTGTCGACGCGGAACTCCACCTTGCCGGCCTTGATCTCGCGGACGGCCTTGCCGATGTCGAAGGTGACCGTGCCGGTCTTCGGGTTGGGCATCAGGCCGCGCGGGCCGAGCACCTTCCCGAGGCGGCCGACCGACTTCATCATGTCGGGGGTGGCGACGACGGCCTCGAAGTCCATGAAACCGCCCTGGATCTTCTCGACAATCTCCTCGCCGGCCACGATGTCGGCGCCGGCCTCGAGGGCTTCCTTCTGCTTCTCGCCGCCGGCGATGGCCAGGACCTTCTTGGTCTTGCCGAGGCCGTGAGGAAGCACGACGGTGCCGCGCACCATCTGGTCGGCGTGCTTGGGATCCACGCCGAGCCGGAACGCGAGTTCGACCGTCTCGTCGAACTTCGCGAACTTGACCTTCTGCGCGAGCGGCATCGCCTCGTCGAGGCTGTACTGCCGGTCGCCCACCTGCGACTTGGCCGCAGTGAACTTCTTGCCTGCCTTCTTCATTCACCCTCCCTGTGGTCAGCGGGCCCGGCCGCCGGACCCTCCCACGACAAACTGGCTTCCGGCGGCCGGCCCTCGGCTTCCGGCAATGCCGGGAGCCCGAAGCCGGGAGCCTGGAGCCTACCCGACGACGTCCAGCCCCATCGACCGGGCCGTGCCCTTGACGGTCTTGACGGCCGCCTCGAGGCTCTCCGCGTTGAGGTCGGGCATCTTCAGCTTGGCGATGTCCTCGACCTGCTTCACGGTGACGGTCCCGACCTTGTTCTTGTTGGGCTCCGCCGACCCCTTCGCGATGTTCGCCGCGCGCTTCAGCAGGACCGCCGCCGGCGGCGTCTTGGTGATGAAGCTGTAGCTGCGGTCCGCGTACACCGTGACGACGACCGGGATGATGAGCCCTTCGTCCTTGGCGGTCTTCGCATTGAAGTTCTTGCAGAAGTCCATGATGTTCAGCCCGTGCGGGCCGAGCGCCGTGCCGACCGGCGGCGCCGGGGTCGCCTTGCCGGCCGCAATCTGGAGCTTCACTACCGCCTGAATTTTCTTCGCCATAAATCCTGTCTCTACGTGTCCGGAGGGGCGGCCTCGTCAGCCGTCCGCGGGCTAGACTTTTTCCACCTGCATGAAGTCGAGTTCGACCGGCGTGGCCCGGCCGAAAATCGTCACCATCACCTTGAGCGTGTTCCGGTCGCTGTTCACCTCGTCGATCACGCCCTCGAAGCTCGTGAACGGCCCCTCGTTGATTCGCACGCGCTCGCCCTTCTCGAAGGAGTACTTCGGCTTGGGCTTCTCGGCCGCCGTCGTCACCTGCAGGAGGATCTGGTCCACCTCCTCGCGGCTCAGCGGCGTGGGGCGCGCGCCGGCTCCGACGAAGCCCGTGACCTTCGGGGTGTTCTTCACCACGTGCCAGGCGTTGTCGGACATGTGCATCTCGACCAGGATGTAGCCGGGGAAGAAGCGCTTGGGCGTCTCGACCTTGCGCCCGCCGCGCATCTCCACGACCACCTCGGTCGGGATGAGAATCTCACCGATTTCGTCCTGGAGCCCGTACGCCTGTACGCGCTGCCGGAGCGACTCGGACACCTTCTTCTCGAACCCCGAGTAGGTGTGGACGATGTACCACTGCTTCGTCCGGTCGTCGGTCATGCCACACCAAATCGTCTGAAGATCCACTGGATGCCGATGTTGAACACACCGTCCAGCGCGAAGAGGTAAAGGCCGAAGAAGATCGAGGTGAGGATCACGACCAGCGTGGTCGCGTAGACTTCCTTGCGGGAAGGCCAGGTGACGCGCTTCAGTTCGTTGCGAACCTCGGTCAGGAACGTCCGCCCGTTCCCCCACCAGCCGCCCACGTTGCCGCCCGCTTCCTTGACGTTATCGATGATGGCCACGGTCTTCACCACTCTCAACCGCGAAGGATTCGGGAGCCGGGATTCGGCCGGTCACGGGTGACGCGCCGAGTCCGGAATCCTGGCTCCTGACTCCCGATAACTGGCAGGCGAGGAGGGGCTCGAACCCCCAACCCCCGGTTTTGGAGACCGGTGCTCTTCCAGTTGAGCTACTCGCCTGCAATCCTTTACTTCGTTTCCCGGTGCGCCGTGTGCTTGCGGCAGTACGGGCAGAACTTGCTGAGCTCGAGACGCTCGGTGGTCTTCTTCTTGTTCTTCGTCGTGTTGTAGTTCCGGCGCTTGCAGTCGGTGCAGGCCAGGATGATGATGTCTCGCATAGCGTTCTTTCATGAAGTGGGAAGTGGCTGGTGGCTAGCGGCTGGCCTGTCACGCGTGACAGACCGGTCCACTAACCACCAGGCACTAACCACTAGCCACTACTCCAGAATCTCGGTCACCGTGCCGGCGCCGACCGTGCGGCCGCCTTCGCGGATCGCGAACTTCGACCCCTTCTCGATCGCGACCGGCGTGATCAGCTCCGCGCGGATGCTCGTGTTGTCGCCCGGCATCACCATCTCGACTCCCTCGGGCAGGAACATCGACCCGGTCACGTCCGTCGTCCGCAGGTAGAACTGCGGCCGGTACCCGTTGAAGAACGGCGTGTGCCGCCCGCCCTCTTCCTTCGACAGGACGTACACCTCCGCCTTGAACTTCGTGTGCGGCGTGATCGACCCGCCCTTGGCCAGCACCTGCCCGCGCTCCACTTCCGTCTTCTCCAGCCCGCGCAGCAGCACCCCGATGTTGTCGCCCGCCACGCCCGCGTCCAGCAGCTTGCGGAACATCTCCACGCCCGTCACGACCTTCTTCATCGTCGGCCGGAACCCGATGATCTCCACTTCCTCGCCGACCTTCACCTGCCCGCGCTCGACCCGCCCCGTCACCACCGTGCCCCGCCCCGAGATCGAGAACACGTCCTCGATCGGCATCAGGAACGGCTTGTCGATCTCCCGCTCCGGCAGCGGCACATACGCGTCCAGCGCCGCCAGCAGGTTCATGATCCCCTGCACGCCCTCCGCATCCCCCTCGAGCGCCTTCAGCGCCGACACCCGCACCACCGGCAGGTCGTCCCCCGGGAACCCATACGAACTCAGCAGCTCCCGCACCTCGAGCTCCACCAGGTCCAGCAGCTCCGGGTCGTCCACCGCGTCCACCTTGTTCAGCGCCACCATCACGCACGGCACGTTCACCTGCCGCGCCAGCAGCACGTGCTCCCGCGTCTGCGGCATCGGCCCGTCCACCGCCGACACCACCAGGATCGCGCCGTCCATCTGCGCCGCCCCCGTGATCATGTTCTTGATGTAGTCGGCGTGGCCCGGGCAGTCCACGTGCGCGTAGTGCCGGTTCGCGGAGCTGTACTCCACGTGGCTCGTCGCAATCGTCAGGATCTTCGTCGCGTCGCGGCGGCCCTGCGACTCCGACGCCTTCGCGACCTCGTCGTACGACACGTACTTCGCCCACCCCTTGTCCGCCGCCACCTTCGTCAGCGCGGCGGTCAAGGTCGTCTTGCCGTGGTCGATGTGCCCGATCGTCCCGACGTTCACGTGCGGTTTCGTGCGGTCAAATTTTTCTTTCGCCATGCGCGTGATCCTCGTCCCGCCTCCGCCGGCGCCGCTCCATGCGGCGCCGGCTTCGGCGAGGCTGAACTGGAGCCGATGTCCGGGCTCGAACCGGAGACCTCGTCCTTACCAAGGACGCGCTCTGCCTACTGAGCTACATCGGCACGGGAACTGATGCTCGGGCAGATCGCCTGCCCACGACTACGTATGACTCCGACCCGAATATGAAACCAACCTCGCCCGCCCGCCTTTGCCGCTGCGCGGCTACGGCGAGACGTCGCTCGCCTCGCGGACCCTCTCGTCTGCCTGGCCGAAGCTCGCGGCCATGTCGCTCCGCGAGCGAAGGATGGAGCGGGAGACGGGGATCGAACCCGCGACCAACAGCTTGGAAGGCTGTGACTCTACCACTGAGTTACTCCCGCCCGCTGGTTCCCGAATCCGCGTGGTTCCCGAACACGCACTGTCCGCCTTCGCCGCATCGCGGCTACGGCGGGACTTCGCTCGCTCCGCTGACGCAGGCTCGCCTGCCTAGCCGAAGCTCGCGCTCGTTCGCTCCGCGAGCGAAGGCTGGTGGCGAGGGGAGGATTCGAACCTCCGAAGGCACTGGGCCGACAGATTTACAGTCTGTTGCATTTGACCGCTCTGCAACCTCGCCAAACCGCTTGCCAGGTCTTCGTCTGCGCCAGCCGCCGCGCGCCCGCCGACCCCGGCAGACACCGCCTCCCGGCGCCAAGTCGATGGAGCTGGCGAAGGGATTTGAACCCCCGACCGGCTGATTACAAATCAGCTGCTCTACCGGACTGAGCTACGCCAGCCAGACGAAAGGACTTAATGTAGCACATCGCGTGCCAAGGAGCAAGCGTCCGAACCCCGTTCAGGGCCGTTTTTCCCGCCGCCCCCGCCGCTGCCGAACGGCCTCGAACAACACGATCCCGGCCGCCACGCTGACGTTGACGCTCGACACGTGGCCCCCCATCGGGATCCTGGCCGTCCGGTCGCACTTCTCCCGCACCAGGCGCCGCAACCCCTCGCCCTCGGCCCCCAGGACGAGCGCGGTCGGCAGCGTCAGGTCGACGTCGCTGTAATCCTCCTCGGCGTCGCCGGCCAGGCCCACCGTCCACACGTTCGCGTCCTTCAACTCCTCGACCGCGCGTGCGATGTTGACCACGCTCGCGATCCGGACGTAGGCGATGGCGCCGGCCGAGGCCTTGGCGGCGATGCCGTCCACCGCCGCCGCGCGCCGCGTCTGGCGGACCACCCCGTCGACGCCCGCCGCGTCGGCCACGCGGAGTATCGCGCCGAAGTTGTGCGGGTCCTCGACGCCGTCGAGGACGACGATGAGGGGCGCGCCCTTCGCCCCGCGCACCAGGTCCGCGACGTCGTAGTCGGGCGCGTCGTCGACCTCGGCCACCACTCCCTGGTGAACCCCGCCGCGCGCCGCGCGCTCGAGGTCGGCAGCGTCGACGCGCATCACCCGCACGCCGGCGTCCGCCGCGAGCCGCAGCACGTCGTGCAGGCGCTGGTCGGCGCGGCCCGACACCCGCACGGACCTGGCCCGACCCGCGCGCAGCGCTTCGACGACCGGGTTGATGCCGTAGATGATCATTCGCTTCGCGAATCTCGTAGTGATCAGTGATCAGCGATCGGTGGTCAGTGGCCAGTGGTCAGGTCGTGGCAGTGGTTAGTGTGTCACGCGTGTTCTACCAGCCACTAGCCACTAGCCACTACAGTGTCCTCAACGCCGCCGCGAAGGCGGCGGCCCGCTCCCTGCACCCCAGGATCGGCGCGAGGCCGGCACCCGCGGGCAGCGCCGCGCCGTGCTCGATGGCGGGCACCGCCTGATCCAGTTCGGGCCCCCCGGCCGCTCCCGTCAACGCGACGCGGATCGGGTGGAACAGCGACTTGGCCTTCTGGCCGGTCTGCTGCTTGACGACTCCGACCAGGGCGCGGAACTCTTCGCGGCTCGCCAGCCTCGGCCTCGCGGACAGTTCGCGGGCCAGGCACTCGATCACGCCGCGCGCACCCTCGGGCGCCAGCACCTCCGCCACTTCGGGGTCGGCGATAGCGGCGGCCGGATCGAAAGCGAACAGGAACGCCAGGCGCGACGGCACCTCGTCGATCCGATCCACCGAGCCCGCCGCCATCGGCACGATCTCGGTGAGGTAGTCCATCGCGCGCTCCCCCGCCCCCGCCTGCACCCGGCCCGCCGCCACGAAGAACGGCAGTGCCAGCCGCGCGATGCGCGCCGGGTCGGAGGCGCGCAGGTAGTGACGGTCCACCCACGCCAGTTTCTCTTCGTCGAACACGCCGGCGCTGTGCCCCACCGCTCCGATCGAGAACCGCCGCGCCAGTTCCTCGATGGGGAGCAACTCCTCGTCGCCGCCGGGAGACCACCCGATCAGCGCGAGGTAGTTGACGAGCGCCTCGGGCAGGTAGCCCTTCGCGCGGAACTCGGCCACCGACGTCGCGCCGTGGCGCTTGGAGAGCGGCGTGTGGTCGGGCCCCATCACGAGCGACAGGTGCGCGAACGACGGGAGAGGGAACCCGAGCGCCTCGTAGATCAGGATTTGCCGCGGCGTGTTCGGGATGTGGTCCTCGCCGCGGACCACGTGCGTCACGTCCATCAGCGCATCGTCGATCACGACCGCGAAGTTGTACGCGGGCATGCCGTCGGAGCGGACGAGCACCGGGTCTCCGATCTCGCGCGTGTGGATGGCGACGTCGCCGCGCACCAGGTCGTGGAAGCGCACCTCGCGGTCCGGCGGGACCTTGAACCGCACCACCGCCTTCTCGCCGGCCGCGGTCCGCTCGGCGGCGAGGGCGGCGGGGATCGAACGGCAGGCCCCCGAGTATTTCGGCGGCAGGTTCGCGGCGCGGGCCGCCTCGCGCTCGGCCTCCAGCCGCTCGGGCGAGCAGAAGCAGCGATAGGCGTGACCGGCGTCGATCAACCGCTCGGCGTACGAGCGGTAGAGGTCCATGCGCTCGGACTGGCGGTACGGCCCTTTCGGACCGCCCACGTCCGGACCTTCGTCCCACTGCAGGCCCATCCAGCGCAGATCCTCGAGGATCGCGGCCTCAGACTCGCGCGTCGAGCGCTCGGCGTCGGTGTCCTCGATCCGCAGGATGAACGTGCCGCCGGCCCCGCGGGCCATCAGCCAGTTGAACAGGGCCGTCCGCGCGTTGCCGACGTGCAGGTGGCCCGTGGGGCTTGGAGCGAATCGCACTCGCATATCTGTAAACCGGCCGGCTCAGCGCCCGCGCCGCGCTCTGTGCAGCAACGCGACGGCGTGCGCGGCAATCGCCGCGCCGCTGCCCGTGGCGTCCACGCCTTCGTTCGTCTTCGCCTTCACGCTCACCGCCTCCGCCGCGACACCGAGTGCGGCCGCGAGCGAGGCGACGATCGCATCGCGATGGGGACCGAGCTTCGGGCGCTCGGCGATCACCGTCGCGTCCACGTTGACGACGTCGTATCCGCGGCCGCGCACGATCTCCGCGGCCTGCTTCAGCAACTCGACGCTCGACGCCCCGCGCCAGCGCGAGTCGGTGTCGGGAAAGTGCTGCCCGATGTCGCCCGCGGACGCCGCGCCGAGCACGGCGTCGGTAATGGCGTGGCACAGCACGTCCGCATCCGAGTGACCGGCCAGGCCCCGCTCGAACGGCAGCGTGACGCCGCCGATCACGAGCGGCCGGCCTTCGACGAGCCGGTGCAGGTCGTAGCCCGAACCGATGCGCAGGGCCGTCTCACCGCCTCGCCCTGGTGCCGACGCTTCCTTCAACAGCGCCTCCGCGATCGCGAGGTCCTCGACCGCCGTCACCTTCATGTTCCGGGCGCCTCCCTCGACCAGCCGGACAGGGTGGCCGGCCTGCTCCGCGAGCGCCGCCTCGTCGGTCGCTTCGACCCCGCTGCGACCGAGGGCCACGGCGTCGCGCAGCACGTCGCGCCGAAACGCCTGGGGGGTCTGCGCCAGGTAGATCGATTCGCGGGCCAGCGTCTTCCCGACCAGACGCGGCGCCGCATCGCCCGCTCCGCGCGGCGCCCACTTGACGGTGTCGCGCGCCGGCGCCGCCACGATCGCCGCCCCGGTCTCGGCCGCCGCCTCGATCGCACGGGCGATCATCGCGTCGTCCACGAAGGGCCTGGCCGCGTCGTGAACGAGGATCACCTGGCTGTCGGGCGAAACCGCGTCGAAGCCGTTGGCGACCGAATCCTGCCGCCGCTCGCCGCCCGCCACGAGCCTGACGCCCTCGCGCCGCAGGTACCCGGGCGGCGATTCCAGCCAGTCGGGGGGAACGACGACCACCACCTCGCTCACCCGCGCCGACGACAGGAACGCGTCGACACTCCACTGGAGCATCGGCCGCCCCCCCAATTCGAGGGCCTGTTTCGGGACGGCCGCGCCGAGGCGCCGGCCCCGTCCACCGGCCGCGATGATGGCGGATACATACATAAAAGGACGCCACGCAGGGCGCAACCTTTGATTATACGACGAAGCGGGAGATTTGGCGGCCGCCGGCAAATTCGACGATTCGGCCGGCCGTCAACTCGAGCGCGGCGTGGAGGGCGTCGGCAGGCAGTTCAGCCGGGGCGTAGATCACGACGAGCGCGGCAGTTGTGGCCGCGGAGACCATGGTGCGGGCGGAATCCGAGGATGGGTTGCCGAAGGGCCCCAGGCTGTCGGCGAGCGCGAGGCGCCCGTCGACGCGAACCGCGTCCTTGCGGATGCCGGGGTACTCCTCACCCGGAGTCCCCAGCCGGAGTTCGACATCCCCCGCCACCTGCGCCATGTCGTACACCCCGTAAGGCAACTGCAGTTCGAGCGAACACCAGTTGCAGACGTCGACCAGGACGTTCACCCGGGGGAGGTGATCGCCGCGACGCACGCGGCGGAGGAGGGCTTCCGAAGACGGCCGCCGCTTCGTCGGATCGAGCCCGACCTTCCGATACATCGCCCTGACCGCCGCGCGCTCGGCCGGCGGCGCCGCCCTCACGCGCCGCTCGGCCTCCAGCAGCGGAGCATCGAGCCGGGGCTCGCGTTCGACGACCGCGAGCCCCCCGAGGACGAGGGCGCCGGGCCGGACGACGTCGTGCAGGGACGGGGAAATCGAGAAGCGCACATCAAGCCCGGTGTCGATGGAGCACGCGGGACCTACGGCCCGTCCAATGGCCGAAGGGCTGAAGCCCCTCGGCTAAGTGGGTCTGCCGTCTCCTATCCCTCGCTCCCAGCTTCCTTCTGCGTTCTATCTTCTGTCTTCGTCTTGTGTCTGCTGTCTGCTGTTTCCGCCTGCCCGTCCACGTCCGCCCGCACGATGTCGCGCACCCGCTGCGCCAGCCGCCGCGCGGCGTCGGCGGTCTGTTCGAGGCCCTCGGTCGGCACGGGGTCGTGGACGACGAGCTTCACGTGCCCCGGGCAGGTCATCAGCCGGTTCTTCAACATCACGTGGCGGCTGCCGCTGATCGAGATCGGCACCAGCGGCAGCCCGGCCTGGATGGCGAGGAGGAAGCTGCCCCCCTTGAATCGCCCGACCTGGCCGTCGACGCTCCGGGTACCTTCGGGAAACACGATCAGCGAGAGTCCCTGGGTCACGAGCCCCTTCCACCGCTTGAGGATGCCGAGGGGATCGGGGCGCTTGCGGTCCACCAGGATGTGCCCGGTGCGGCTCAGGTGCCAGCCCAGGAACGGGAAGCTGCCGAGCGACGCCTTGGCGATGATCCGCAGCTGCCAGGGCAGGTGCCAGAAGATGATCGGGATGTCGTAGATGCTCTGGTGGTTCGAGATGAAGATGTAGGTCTTGCCCGGCGTCAGCCGCTCCAGGCCGTGCATCTCCACGTCCACGCCGGTCGTGGCCAGGATGAGCCACGACCAGAGGCGCGCGCAGGCGTGCGCGAAGTGCCCCGAGCGCTGGAACAGGCTGGAGGCAATCGACAGCGTCCCCAGGACGATCGAGTAGACGGCGATCGCCGGGATCAGGAAGAAGACCGTCCGCCACCAATGGAACGCCGGCATCGTCACCGCGTCCGTCGCGCGGCGTCGTCCTTGTCGCCGACCGCGGCGACCGGCGCCGAAGCGAGCGCAGCGCCATTCTGACGCGCCTGCGGCGGCGGGGCCGGGGCGGCGGGCGCCGGCGCGGCAGGCGGAGGCGCGGCCGGGGTGCCCGACTCGATGTACCGCCCGAAGATCATCTTGCCGGCGGTGGTCTGCAGCACGCTCGTGACGACGACGTCGATCGTCTTCGAGATCATCTTCCTCGCGTTGTCCACGACCACCATCGTCCCGTCGTCGAGATACGCGACGCCCTGGTTGTATTCCTTGCCTTCCTTGAGGATGAAGACCTTCATGATCTCGCCCGGCAGGACGACCGGCTTGAGCGAGTTGGCGAGCTGGTTGATGTTCAGCACGTCCACGCCGCGCAGCTGCGCCACCTTGTTCAGGTTGAAGTCGTTCGTCACGATCTTGCCCTGCAGCGTCCGGGCGAGTTCGATCAGCTTCAGGTCGACTTCGCGGTACTTCGGGGAAGTCCACGTCGGAGATGACGACCTCGACGCCCGACATCTTCTGGATCTTCTGGAGGATGTCCAGCCCGCGGCGGCCGCGGTTGCGCTTGAGGGCGTCGGCCGAATCGGCGACGAGCTGGAGTTCCTTGAGGACGAACTGGGGAATCACCAGCGCGCCGTCGATGAAGCCCGTCTCGCAGATGTCGGCGATCCGCCCGTCGATGATCACGCTGGTGTCGAGCACCTTGTAGCGCCGCTGCGGCCCGGCCGCTCGGAACAAGCCGATGAGGCGCGCCGGCTCGAGCCACTCGCCCTTCCGCGCTCCCATGACGGTCCCGATGTACGGGAGCACCAGGAGCACGACGCTGCGCAGGAACGCGACACGGCCGTCGCTGGTGTCGGTCCAGGCGAGCGCGGCTTCGATCGTCTTCGCGATCGCCAGCCCCACGACGCCGCCGATGAGCGCGCCGAGCGTGTTGGTGACCGCCACGTCCTTCAGGCGAAGTTCGAAGAGGATGATGAGCACCGCCAGGACCGCGCCGAAGGCGACGTTCAAAGCCAGGGAAGCCGGGCCTTGCACGCCGTAGGCGGCCAGGGAGCCGGACAGCGGCTCCAGCAGCCAGGCGGTGAACGTAATCGCGGCGACGAACAGCGTGCGAGCGACGATGAACCAGGTCATCGGGGGTCTCCCCGTCGTGCGTTTACAGGAATAGGACGTCCCGGCCGCGCGTCGGGCCCCGGCCGGGGGCGGTTACGCAAAGAGCTCGTCGAGCGCGTTTCCCACTGACGACACGCCCACCAATTCGCAGGAATCGGCGGCCGGCAGGTCGCGTGGGTCGATGTTACCTTTAGGAAGGATACAGCGAGTGAACCCCATCTGTGCAGCTTCTCTGACGCGCCGTGCCGCCTGGGTGACTGCGCGGACCTCCCCGGCGAGGCCTATTTCCCCGAAAACTGCCGTCTTCTGACGCACGGGCCGGTTGCGGAAGCTCGACGCCACGGCGGCCGCGACCGCGAGGTCGACGGCGGGTTCGTCGATCGACATGCCTCCCGCCACGTTCAGGTACACGTCGTCGCCGGCCAGGCTGGTGATCCCCACGCGCTTCTCGAGCACCGCGACCAGCAGCGACAGCCGGTTCTGGTCGATGCCGATGGACATGCGGCGAGGGTTGCCGAAGGCAGACGTGCTGACCAGCGCCTGCACTTCGACCAGGATCGGCCGCGATCCTTCGATGCAGCAGACTACGGCCGACCCGGGCAGCGCCACCGGGCGCTCGGCGAGAAAGAGCGCCGACGGGTTCGGCACCGGGCGCAGGCCGCTCCCGGTCATTTCGAAGACGCCGAGTTCGGACACCTCGCCGAACCGGTTCTTCACCGCGCGGATGATCCGGTGCACGTGGTGCTGCTCGCCTTCGAAGTAGAGCACCGTGTCCACGATGTGCTCGAGCGACTTCGGGCCCGCCAGGCTGCCCTCCTTCGTCACGTGGCCGACGAGGAACGTCGGACGGTTCTGCCCCTTCGCGGCGAAGAGCAGCTGCGTCGCCGCCTCGCGCACCTGCCCGATGCTGCCCGGCGCCGACTGCAGCTTGAGCGAGTAGACCGTCTGGATCGAATCGACGACGAGCAGCGCAGGCCGCAGGCGCGATGCCTCCTCGAGGATCCGCTCGAGGCAGGTCTCGGCCAGGAGGTAGATCGGTGCGTCGCCGACCGCGAGCCGCTCGCCGCGGGACTTCACCTGGTGCTCCGACTCCTCACCGGAACTGTAGAGGACCGGCCCCACCTTCCGCGCGAACGCGGCCGCTGCCTGCAGCAGCAGCGTCGACTTGCCGATGCCCGGCTCGCCGCCGAGGAGGATGAGCGAGCCCGGGACGATTCCGCCGCCAAGGACACGGTCGAACTCCTCGATGCCGGTCGCGAACCGCGGCTGGTCGGCCATCTGGATGTCGGCGTACAGCCGGGCGCCCTCTCCGCCGCCCAGCGCGTAGCGCGGCGCGGCGGCCGCACCGGCAGGCGCGGCGGCGGGCTCCCGCTCTTCGACGAGCGAGTTCCAGGCGCCGCAGTCGGCGCAGCGGCCCATCCACTTGGGCGCCTGCGCCCCGCACTCCTGGCAGACGAAGAACGTCTTGGGTGGCTTCATCTCAGCGCTTGCGGTCAGCTGATAGCGGACCACGGATGCCGCAGCGGGTAGCGGATCCGCGACCAGCCTGGGCGTCCGTGAACCGCAACGGGCTAACAGCCTCCTGCCTGATCATAAATCCTCTCGATGCGCGAGCCGATCCGGCACAGGATCTCGTAAGGGATCGTCCCCAGCGCCTCGGCCATCTCGACGACCGAGATCGACTCCGTTCCCTGGCCGCCGAGGAACACGGCTTCGCTCCCCGGCTCGACGGCCATCCCGGTGACGTCCACCGCGAGCATGTCCATCGACACCGCCCCGACGATGGGCGCCCGGCGGCCGCCGACGAGGACGTGCCCGCGCCCCGCGAGCCGGGTGTCGAGGCCGTCCGCGTAGCCAGCCGGGATCGTCGCGATCACCCGCGGCGTGTCCGGCACGAACCGGGCGCCGTAACCCACCCCTTCGCCGGGCCGCACGTTCTTCACCGAGACAATGCGGCTGCGCAGCGACAGGACGGGACGGAGCGGCAGCGACGCCCGGAAGGCCGCCGGCGCCACCCCGTAGAGCAGGATTCCCGGCCGGACGGCGTCGAACCACACCCGCGGGTCGCGCAGGAGGCCGGCGCTGTTCGCGGCGTGGCGGGCGGGCAGGGCGACACCCATGCGGGCGATGCGCGCGCAGGCGTCGTGGAACCGCGACCGCTGCAGGTCGAAGAGCGGGTGATCCGGCTCGTCCGCCGTGGCGAAGTGCGTGTACACGGCGGCGAGGTCGAGGTTCGGGCTGGCGAACAACCCCGGCAGCGTCCGCTCGAGGTTGTCGTGCCGGAACCCCAGCCGGTTCAAGCCTGTGTCGACCTTCAGGTGGTAGCGGAGCCGGCGCCGCCTCGACGCCGCCGCGGCCTGCAGCGCGCGTCCCGCGCCGGGTGTGGAGCACGTCGGGGTGAGGTCGGTACTCGAAGAGCCCGTCGAGGTCGCTCACGCTCAAGGCGCCGAAAACCAGGACCCGCCCGCGCACGCCTGCCCGGCGCAGCACGATGCCTTCCTCGATGTCGGCGCACGCCAGCGTCGCGGCGCCGGCCCGCTCGAGCGCGAGTGCGACGTGCCGGGCGCCGTGCCCGTAGGCGTTCGCCTTGACGACGGCGATGACCTCCGGGGCGCGGTGGGCCGGCGGCGTCCGCGCCGCGACGTACGCGTCGATGGCGCGGAAGTTCGCCTGCAGGGCGGAGAGGTCGACGTGGGCAACGGTGGAGCGGACCATCAAACGCTTGGAAAAACCGCATCAATGAAGAACGTGGCCGTCACCCCGCCCGCGTGTCGAGGTTCTCGAAGCGCGTGCGCTCCTTGATGAAAGCGAGCTTGACCGTGTCGGTGGGCCCGTTGCGCTGCTTGGCGACGATGATCTCGGCCGTGCCTTCGGACTCGGCGTCCTGCGTGTAGCGGTCCTCGCGGTAGATCAGGAGGACGACGTCGGCGTCCTGTTCGAGGGCGCCCGACTCCCGCAGGTCGGAGAGTTGCGGCCGGTGGTCGGAACGCGCCTCGGGCGCGCGGCTCAGCTGGGACAGCACCACGACCGGGATGTTGAGCTCCTTCGCGAGCCCCTTCAGCGCGCGCGAAATCGCGCCGAGTTCCTGCGTCCGGTTGTCGAATCGGCCGCGCCCCTGCATCAGCTGGATGTAGTCGATGATCAGCAAGTGGAGGCCATGCTCGGAGGCAAGGCGCCTCGACTTGGCCCGCATCTCCAGCACGCCCATGCCCGGCGAATCGTCGATGTAGACTTTCGCCTGCCCGAGGACCCCCAGCGCCTCCGTCAGCCGGCCCCAGTCGTCGCTCCTCAGGTACCCCGTGCGGAGGGCGTGGCCGTCGATCTGCGCCTGCGACGAGAGCATGCGGAGGAACAGCTGTTCGCGCGACATTTCGAGGCTGAACACCCCGACCGTCAGGCCGCCGTGCGTGCCGGCATGCTGCGCCATGTTCAGCGCGAGCGAGGTCTTGCCCATCGAAGGCCGGGCCGCGATGATGACCAGGTCGCCCCGCTGGAAGCCCGACGTGAGCGAATCGAGGTCGTCGAACCCGGTGGGCACGCCGGTGATCAGCTTCTTCTCTTCGTGCGCCTTCTGGATCGCCTCGACGCTCTGCTGGGCGATGTCGTACATCGACATGAAGCCCGTGCGGATGCGCCCCTCGGCGATCTGGAAGATCGAGTGCTCGGCGCGGTCGAGAATCTCCGCGGCGTCCTGGTCCGCCTCGTACGCGTCGCCGAGGATCGTGTTGGCGGCGGCGATCAGCTTGCGGAGGACCGACTTCTCCTTGACGATCTTCGCGTAGTACTCGACGTTCGTCGCGCGCGGGACGCCGTCGACCAGCGACGCGACGTAGGCGGGCCCGCCGACCGCGTCGAGGTCGCCGCCGCGCGCCAGTTCTTCCTTCAGCGTCACGAAGTCCACCGCGCTGCCGCGCTCGGCGAGCGAGATGATCTTGTCGAAGATCCGGCGGTGCGCGTCCCGGTAGAAGTCCTCGGGGTGCAGCACTTCGACGGCCAGGTTGTAGGCGTCGTTCTGGATGAGGATCGCCCCGAGCACCGAGCGTTCGGCTTCGAGGTTGTGGGGCAGCGTGCGTTCGGCGATCGTGGTGGTCTCGGCCATGGGAGGACGATTAGTCTACCACTGTCACCGGCCCGCGGCTCGCGGGCGCGGCTACCGCGACGGCGGCTGGTTGCCGCTGCGCCAGCGCCGCACCGAAATCGCCCACGACAGGACCATGTAATAGGCCGGGAACGCCAGCGACGCGATCACCAGCCAGCGCGGCGTCGCAGTCCACGCCCACAAGATCCCCAGCAGCGCGAACAGCCACAGGCAGCCGAGGACGTTGGTGAGCAGGCTCCAACGCCCGGCCCGGCTTGGATAGAGGTACCGGGACGGGACGAACGTCAGGAACGCGAGGGTCAGGACCAGCGCGAGCGTCCAGCGTTCGGGCATCCCGAGCAGGTAGACGTAGAACGCGACGATGTTCCAGTAAGACGGGAAGCCGAGGAAGTAGTGGTCCTCGGTCTTCGCGTTCACCTGGCAGAACCCGTAGGCGCTCGCGACGAGCGGCACCAGCAGCCACGGCTGCAGCGCGGGCGACAGCAGCCCGGCCCGCCAGACCAGCGCGAGCGGCAGGCAGGTATAGGTGAGGAAGTCCACCAGGTCATCGAGTTTGCTGCCGCTGAACCCCGGCAGGACCTCGCCGACCCGCGCCCGGCGTGCGAGCCACCCGTCGGTGGCGTCGATCGCGGTGGCGACCACCATCAGCGCGAACGCCAGGCGGAAGGCGTCGTCGCCGCCGCGAACGATCAGCGCGAAGATCGCCGCCGCGCAGACGAGGCCGAGCGCCGTATAGACGTGCGCGATCCAGGCAAGAAGTTGGGACATCGGTGACGCTTCCCCGCCTAGGGCCTGAGGCCCCAGGCCTGAGGCCCCGCCGCCTCGCGAAGAGATGCGGCGTGGACGTTCCGCAGCGCGCGCGGTGGGTCGCGACGCGCGGTCAGCCGCGAAACGATCGGCAGCGTCACGAACCCGGCGGCAGCGGCGAGCGACTTGTAGGGAAACAACAGCGCTCCACCCGCGTCGTACCAGCTCTCCGGCGTGCCGGGAAGCAGCCCCGCGAACAGGTGCGGATACGGAATCGAGGGCGGGATCCCGAACAGCGGCTCCCCCCCGCCGAGCCGCAGCACCAGGGACACCGCGAACGCCGCGACCGAGCCGGCGCGGTTCGCGCGGGGGTCGAACAGCGCGAACACCAGCTGGGGAAACAACAGCACGAACACCGAGGTCGCTGGTGAAGAACCACAGCGCCTGGACGCTCTGCACTTCCAGCGCGAGAACCGTGGCACCCGCCCCGAGGGCGACGATCACCACGCGAATCACCCGCGTGAGCCGTTCGGCCGAAAGGTCGGGCCGCCAGAGCCGGTAGACGCCGTTCCACGCGAACATCGAACCGGCGGAAAGAATCGACGCCGAGAAGCTCGAGGTGACCGCGCCGATGATCGCGCCGAGCCCCAGCAGCGCCACCCAGCCGGGCACGAGGTACTGGAAGACCATCGGCAGCGTCTCCGCGGGCTGCGCCGTCAACTGCGCGAGCTGCGCAGCGGGCCACTTGTACGCGAACGCCGCAACGCCAAGGAGAAGCGGCGGCACGGTGAAGCCGATCGTGAGCAGGCCGGCGAGGATCGAATGCCACTGCGCCTTGGCCGGCGTGCGGCACGAGAGCACCCGCTGAAAGTAGCAGTTCCAGGGGATGCCGCCAAACACCAGCATAGCGGTCACGTCCCACCAGTTCACGATCGAGGGAGCGGTCCATCCCCAGGTACCCGGCGTCGCCGGGGGAAAGATGGAGATTCCCGAGGGCCGCGCCGCCTGGTAGGTGCCCCAGACCGACGACAGGCCGCCAGCCGCGGCGAACACGACCGGGAGCGCGACGAACAGCCCCAGGGCGACCAGGCCCAACTGGAAGGCGTCGGTATACGCGACGGACCACATGCCGCCGAGGACGGTGTAGACAATGACGACGAGCGCGGAGATGGAGATGGCCCAGGCGAGCGGGACGCCGAGCATCACCCCGAAGGTGGAGCCGATCGCCACCAGCAGTTCGGCGCTCCAGAACACTTCGCCGAGCAGCGCCGGCACCGCCAGCACCACGGCCCACTGACGGCCGAAGCGGGCTTCGAACGGGTCGATCAGCGTGGTGAACTCGAACCGGCGCATGCGGCGGGCGAAGAACACGCCCCCGAGGATCAGGCTCACGCCGAAGCAGACGCCGCCCTGGGCGCCGAGCGGAAGGCCCGCCTTGAACGTCCCCTCGACCGTGCCCAGGAGGTAGCCGCCGTCCACCCAGGTCGCGGTCATCGTGAGGACGGCGAGCCAGAGCGGCATCGCGCGGCCGGCCACGAGGAGATCCTTCCACTCCCCCTGCGAGACCTTCCGCGCGCCGGCGATGCCGATGCCCAGAAAGACGACGTAGAGAGCGAGGACGGCGAGGACGGACATGGAGTGGGGGAATGGTACAGCAGGTGGGGCGTACAAACGTAGTGGCTAGTGACACTAGCCACTAGCCACTAACCACTGACCACTTCCCCGGAGTTATTCCCCCGGCTTCTCGGCCGCGGCGGCAGGGGATTCCGTCGCGCCGAGCGCGACGACCTTCACCTTCACGTGCGCCGGCACGTCGCGGTGGATCCTCACCGCCACCTCGAACTCGCCGACCTGCTTGAGCGGCTCGGGGAGGACGATCTTCCGCTTCTCGATGTCGAACTGCTTCTCGGCGAGCGCGTCCGCGATGTCGGCCGAGGTCACCGACCCGTAGAGCGTGTCGTGCTCCCCGACGCGGCGGGCGAGCACGATTTCGACGGCCGCCAGCTTCTGGGCCACCGCCTCGGCGTCCTGCCGCTCCGCCAGCTCGCGCGCCTCGGCGACCTTCCGCTCGCGCTCGATCTGCCGCCGGTTCTGCTCGTTGACCGGCAGCGCCAGCTTGCGCGGGAGGAGGAAGTTCCGGGCATATCCGTCGGCCACCTTCACCACGTCGCCGCGGCGGCCGAGATTGTCGATGTGTTCACGCAGAATGACTTCCATGGTGCGTCCCCCCTCAGTCCGCCACGTAGGGCACGAGCGCCAGCTGGCGGGCCCGCTTGATGGCGGTCTGCAGGGCGCGCTGGTGCGGCGCGCACACGCCCGAGATCCGGCGTGGCAGGATCTTCCCGCGATCCGGCACGAACGGCATCAGCATCCGCACGTCCTTGTAGTCGATGTAGTCGATCTTCTCCGCGCAGAACTTGCAGACCTTGCGTCGCCGGAAGAGCGACCGCCCCCGCTGGTTCGGCCCCTTCTCGTCCTTCGCGCCGCGCGCGCCGCCGCGTCCGCCCCCGCGCCCGCCCCCGCCTCGTCTCTGTTCGTCTGCCATGGCTAAACCTCCGCCTCAAAGCGGTCGTCGCCGCCGTCGCTGTCCATGCCACCCGACTCGCCTTCACCGGCGGGCGGACCCGTGCGCACCTTCCGACGCGAGCGCGTGCGCTCGGCGGCCCGCAGTTCCTCGTCCACCCGGACGACGAGGTAGCGGAGGATCTTCTCGCTGACCCGCAGCCGGCGTTCGAGCTCCTTCATGAGCTCGCCGCCGCCGTTGATCACTTCGAGGACGTAGACGCCTTCCTTGTGAGGGCCGATCTCGTAGGCCATCTTGCGGCGGCCCCAATTCTCGGTCTTCACGAGTTCGCCGCCGATGCGGGCGATCTGGGCCTCGACCTGCGCGTGCAGGTCGGTGACCTCCTGCTCGGTCGCGTCCGGCGACACGATGTAGACGAGTTCGGTACTGTCGGGACGTGCTCATGACTCTCCTTCTGGACGTCGTTGTTCAACGGCCACCCCGCCCGTCGACGGGCTGGGCGCTCCCCGGGCACAGCCGAGGGGCGTAGGTGGCAAGGAGCCGAATTGTCAGGATGACTGTCGGCTTGTACCCTTCTTACGGTTGTCCTGTAGTGGTGTGTGGCCACCAGCCACTACATCTCTTTCTCCGCCGCCGTCTCCGCGCCATTGAAGCGGTTCATCACCGCCTCGATGCCCTCGGCCACGTACAACTCGCTCGCGTCCGCCGCCCGCCCGATGACCTCGGTGACGAGCGGCCGCTCGTCGGCGTCGAAGCCGCCGAGCACGTAGTCGGCCAGGTCGCGCCGCGGGTCGCCGCGGCCCACGCCCAGCCGCAGGCGTCCGAACCCCTGGGTGCCCAACTGCTCGATGATCGACCGGAAACCGTTGTGACCACCGGCCGAACCGCCCGGCCGCGCCCGAAGCCGCCCGAGCGGCAGGTTCACGTCGTCGGCGACGACCAGGATGTCCTCGAACGCCACGCGGAAGTAGCGCGCGATCTCGGACACCGCGAAGCCGCTGGCATTCATCATCGTCAGCGGCTTCAGCAGCAGCGTGCCGCCGTCGCCCAGCGTGCGGGCCCGGGCGAGCAGCGCCTCGGCGGGGGCCGATTCGAACGTCGCCGCGTGCCGGCTGGCGAGTGCCTCGACCACCGCGAACCCAACGTTGTGCCGGGTATCGCGGTACCTCCGCCCCGGGTTCCCCAGCCCGACGATCAGCTTCATGCCGCCCGCTACTTCTTGCCCTTCGTCTCGGCCTCGGCCTCGTCTTCCTTGTCGGCCTTGCCCTTCTTGATGACCTCGGGCTCCGCCGCCGTCGCAGCGGCCTCGCCCTCGGCGGCGACCGGCTCGGCCTCGGCCTTCGGCGGCACCACGTGCACGAGCATGATGTCGGGCTCGCTCACCGGCGTCCACTTCATGCTCTCGGTGATGTCCCGCAGGCGGATGGCCTGGTTGAGCATCAGGTTCGACACGTCGACCTCGATCGACTCGGGGATGTCGGCCGGCAGGCACTCGATGTCCACCTCGCGGTGCACGAAGTCGAGGAGCCCGCCCTGCTGCTTGACGCCCGGCGCCTCGCCCTTGAGGACGATCGGCACGGTGACGGTGATCATCTTGTCCATCGCCACGCGGTAGAAATCCGCGTGCAGCAGGCTGTGCGACACCGGGTCCAGCTGGAACTCCTTCAGCATCACCTTGGGCGACTCGCCCTCGAACTTCAGCGTGATGAGGGTGTTCGCGCCCGACTGCGAGTGGAGGATCTTCAGCAGGGCCTTCGGATCGACCAGGATCGACTTCGCTTCGGGCTTGCCGCCCTCGCTGGTCGGCCCGCCGTAGAGGACCGAGGGCAACGTGCCTTCGCGGCGCAGGCGGCCCGCCTCGTTCTTGCCGAACCGGGTTCGCGGGGTGGCTTCGAGTACTGCTTCCATGACTATCGTGTCCTTCCAGGTGCCCGGCGAGCGATCTGCGACGCACGGGGATCTCTGATTTTGACGGTGGAGCAGGTTTCACGCCTGCCCGCGTCACGGACGGCCGCGCGGACCGCCCAGGCGCGTTACACGAACAACGACGAAACCGAGCTCTCCTCGTGGATGCTGCGGATGGCCTGCGCCAGCAGCCGCGCCACGGAGAGCACGACGATCTTCTGGCACCGGTCGCGCTTCTCGTCGAGACGAATCGTGTTGGTCACGATCATCTTCTCGATCGGCGACTGCTCGATCCGGTCCAGCGCCGGGCCGGACAGCACGCCGTGGACCGCGCACGCCAGCACCCGGGTGGCGCCGTTGGCCTTCAACGCCAGCGCCGCCTTCTGCATCGTCCCGGCGGTGTCGACGATGTCGTCCTGCAGGATGCAGGTGCGGCCCTCGACGTCGCCGATGACGTTCATCACTTCGGCCGCGCCCGTTTCCTGCGAGCGCCGCTTGTCTATCACGGCGAGGCCCGCGCCCAGCCGCTTCGCGTAGGCGCGCGCGCGTTCGGCGCCGCCGGCGTCCGGGGCGACGATCGTGATCGCCTCGGGAAAGCGCTGGCGCGCCAGGTAGTCGATGATGACCGGCGCGGCGAACAGGTGGTCCACGGGGATGTCGAAGAACCCCTGGATCTGCGCCTTGTGCAGGTCCATCGTCAGCACGCGGTTCGCGCCCGCCGCGCTCAACACGTTGGCCACCAGCTTGGCCGAGATCGGCACCCGCGGCTTGTCCTTGCGGTCCTGCCGCGCGTAGCCGTAATACGGGATCACGGCGGTGATACGCGCCGCCGACGACCGGCGGAACGCATCCACCATGATCAGCAGTTCGACCAGGTGCTCATCCACGGGCGTGCACGTCGGCTGCACAACGAAGACGTCCGTGCCGCGGATGTTCTCGTCAATCTGGAACGAGACCTCGGTGTCCGCGAACCGGCTGAGGCGCGCCTGGCCCAGGGGAATGCCCAGGTGGCCGGCGATCTCGGACGCCAGCGCCGGGTGCGCGCTCCCGGAAAACACCTTCAATTCGGCAAAACCCACCCTCATGCCTGCACCCTCGAGCGTCGCATGCGGTATTCCTCCCGGGGGTCTCTTGCGCGCGAATGGCTGGGGCGGAAGGATTCGAACCTTCGATGCGGGATCCAAAGTCCCGAGCCTTACCACTTGGCCACGCCCCATCCCAGGCCGGCCGACACACCGGGACTCGCGGGCGCACACGCACGACACGGCAGCCGCCGGGCCGCGCGCACGTCACGACCGGACCGGTTCTCACCCGCCCCGCGCTCGCCAGGCGTCCGGCGGACAGCCGACGCCCGGGCGAAGGCGGCCAGGGGGGAGACTGCGTGGCCCGACAACCGCGGCGCAAACAGTTAGTGTATACGAGAGGTGGAGGATCAGACAAGCCGCCTTCGCCGCCGCGGCCAGTGACGCCAGGCAGCCAGGTAGCCAGGCGGCTACGGCGAGCCAGGGCCGGGAGGCGGCGCGATCCGCGCTTCGTCCCGGGTGGCGGTGCGGGTGACCAGCGTGCGCCAGCCAGCCGCCCCGAGCGCCGCGGCGGCCGCACGGGCCGTCGTCTCCCCGGTGAACAGGCCGAACACCGTGGAGCCGCTGCCGGTCATCGCCGCCTGCTCGGCCCCGGCCTGCTCGAGACGGCAGCGGATGTCGCGGACCTCGGGGTGGCGGCGGCTGACCGGCGGCTCGAGGTCGTTGACTCCAGGAAACTCCTCCGTCTTGGCGCCATCGGCTTCCGGCGCGATGCCCGTTGCGAGGGGGGCGGCCGCAGTCCCCGGGGCCTCGGCTGCGGGCCGGCGCCGGTCCTCGTCCCACCAGCGGAACGCCTCGGGCGTGGAGACGCCGAAGGGCGGAAACACCAGCACCGTCCAGCGGGCCGGCAGGTCGTCGAGCGGTTGCAGTTCGTCCCCGCGGTTGAGGCCGAGGGCCGTCCCCCCGAGGAGAAAGAACGGGACGTCCGCGCCAAGGCGCACCGCCAGCCGCTCGAGGCGAGGCCCGGTCAAGCCCGCTCCCCACAAGCGGTTCCACCCCACGAGGGCCGCGGCGCCGTCGGCGCTTCCGCCTCCCAGGCCGCCTTGCATCGGGATTCGCTTGGTGATGCGCAGGCGCCCGGTGGGATTGCCGGTTCGGCCGGCGGCGTCCCAGACCAGCCGGGCCGCCTTCCAGGCCAGGTTGCGTTCGTCGAGGGGCACGCCGGGCGTCGAGCACGCGATGGCAAGGCCTTCGGGCGACGGAGCGAATTCCAGCGTGTCGTGGAGCGCCAGCGACTGGAAGACGGTCTTCAACTCGTGGTAGCCGTCGGGACGAACGCCGAGGACGGCAAGGCGGCGGTTGATCTTCGCGCAGGCCCGCAGTCTCACTGCTTCTCACCCATCGGCCCCGCGCGCCGCAGTTCCGCGAGGGTCATCGGCTGGGCGTCGGCCGGGACCTTGACCTTGAACACTTCCGGCCCGAGTTCGACGTTGACCTCGACCTGTGACAGCGAGATGCGGAGGTCCGTCGCGCCGGGCGCGGCGTCGCCGACCGCCACCCGCACTGCCGCCGGAAGGCCCGAGGCGTCCCTCTGGTACTCGACGCGGAACGAGGGCCGGAACCCGGCGCGGATTCGCCACCGCTGCCGCGCGTCCTGCTGCACGAAGAGGGAGGAACCGCCGGCCAGGTCGAGGCGAGCCCATCCGCCGGGAAACAGCCGGCCGTCGGTCGCCTGCGGATCGGGAACGAGGCAGCCGGCGAGGGTTGCGAGCAGGTCGGCCGGACCAAGGTCGAGGCCCACGAGCGCTTCGAGGATGGCGGCGGGAGGCCCGCCGGTCACGAACCGGTTGTCGCGGGGCAGGAGGAGCGTCGCACCGGCAGCGTCGGCGGCAAGGATGAAGACCGGGGGCCCGAACGGCGCCGCGGCCTCCAGGCGGATTCGCGCTGGGGCGTCAATCCCGGCAGTCACCCGCCCACGCATCTTGACGCCGCCCGCCCGCCCCGAGATCCCGAGTTCGGCCGACAGGCTGCGGACGTCGCGGCAGGATGCGGTCGATTCCTGGAGCGCCGCAGGGTACTCCGGGAACGGTTCGCCGGCGCCGGATGGCAGCGCAAGCCGCGCCGGTCCGCAGCCAGCGAGCACGGCCGCCCCGAGGAGCAGGCCGCCCAGCGCGGGCCCCTTCGGCTTCACCGTTTTTGCACCTTTCCGCGGGCCGATTGGATCTTGCGATCGATCGCCGCGCGGTCCACCTCGTCGCCGTCGCCGGCCAGCGCACGCTGCCACGCCGTCACCGCATCGTCATAGCGGCCAAGCTTGAAGAGCAGGTCCCCGTAGTGGTCCTGCACGGCCGAATCGCGCACGCGCTGTTCTGAGGCGCGCTTGAGGCTCGCTTCCGCGAGCTCGAGCTTGTTCTGTTTGAAGTACGCCCAGCCAAGGCTGTCGAGGTACGCCGCGTTGTGAGGCTCGATCTCGAGCGCCCGCTTGATGTAGCCGACAGCCTCGTCCAGCCGGTCGCCGCGGTCGGCCAGCATGTAGCCCAGGTAGTTCAGCGCTTGCGCGTGAAGCGGGTCCTTCGCGAGGACCTCGCGGAACTTGCGCTCCGCGTCCGCGAACCGCTTCTGCCGCTCCAGCACCGCGCCGGCCTCGAAGGTCACGCTCGAGTCGGACGGGAACTTCCCGGCCGCCCGTTCGAGCAGCGCGAGCGCGGCGTCGTGCTGGCCTGCCCGCGACCGGTACTCGGCGAGCGCCAGGTACGCGGTGACGTCCCCGGGCCGGCTGTCGACGACGCCGGAGAGCAGCGCCGCGCCTTCATCGACCTTTCCGGTCTCGCGCAACGCGTCTGCCTCCAGGCGAATCACGCGCTGATCCCCGGGACGGGCGCTTCGCATCTTCCGCGCCAACTCGATCGCCTCCGTGAAGCGCCGTGCCGACACCTTCACCTGCAGCACGTAGAGGTCGATGGCGGGGTTGTTCGGTGATGCCGCCCGCGCGCGTTCGAACGCGGCCAGCGCCTGGTCGTACTCGCCGAGTTCGAAGTGCGCGAAGCCGAGGTGGACCAGGAGGGGCGTGACCTCGAGGCCCGCGCCCGGGGTCGGGGACGCTGCGGTGGCGGCAGTCAGCGTCTCCACCACCTGGCGGTACTGCTGCTTGGCCTCGAGCGCCAGCGCAAGCGCATAGGGCCCGGTCAGCGCGCCCGGCGCGACCTTCATGAGGTCCCGGGCCGTCGTCTCGGCGTCGTCCAGGCGGCCGAGCGCCCGTTGGGCCTGGGCCAGCCAGTACAAGACGCGCCCGTCCCCCGGGTTCTCCTGGCGGATTTGCTGCAGCAAGTCAGCCGCGCGGCCCGCCTCGGCCTCTCCCCCGGTCGAGACGAGCGCAACCGCCAAGTGCGTCCGCAGGTCGGCGCTCTTGGGGTTCTGGGCGCTCGCCCGCTCGTACGCCCTCACCGCGTCCGCCCACCGCTGCCGCCGCTCGAGCCGCTCGCCGAGGAGCGCGTAGAATTCCGGCTGCTCGTTGACGATCGACTCCAACAGCTTGATGGCCTCGTCAGGCTTCCCGGATCGATCGTACGCCTGCAGGAGGAAGTTGACCGGCTCCGGTCGTCCCGGCTCGTCGTTGGCCAGGTGCGTGAGGACCGCGATTGCCTTCTCGAACGCGCCCGTGCGCGAGTAGATCTGCGCGAGCATCATGTCGAGGCCGAAGTCGGTGATGGGGGTGTGCTGGCGCGCGGTCTCCAGGTACCCGGCCGCGGTCGCCGCATCGCGGGCCTGCTCCGCACTCAGCGGACCGGTGCCATCGTCGACCCCGGCGAGGCTCGCGTACAGGATGCCGAGCACCCGGTTCGCGGTCACGTTGTTGCGGTCGTTCGCGAGGGAGCGCCGGGCGTTGGTGAGCGCCGCCTCGAACTTGTTCTCCCGGGCGTAGAGGGAGGCGAGTTCCGCCGGGATCTCGGCCGACCGGGGGTCAAGCCGCGCGGCCTCCACGTAGGCGCGGATGGCGCCGTCGACGTCGCCTTCCGACTCGAAGAAGCGACCGGTCATGAACTGGCAGTAGGCCTCGGCCTCGCGGGACACCCCGGGCGGAAGCGCCTGCGGTGGAGCGGCCCGCTCGGCCTGCACCGGCTGCGCCTGTTGCGCGAGTTCGGGAAGCGCGGCCGCACCGGGCGCCGACACGGCGGTCAGCACGCAGGCACCGACGAGCGTCTGCAGGATCATCGAGTCGATTGTTCCACAAATGGCACGGCGCGGATAGGGGCGGCGGCTTTTGATATAGTTCGGTGAGAACGAAGGAGGCCCGATGCCCGTCGACCCCGAATTGCTCCAGATCCTGGTGTGCCCGGAATGCCACGTGTCGGTTGCGCCCGTGCACGACGGCGCGGGCCTGAAGTGCCCCAAGTGCCGCCGCGTGTTCCCCGTCGGAGACGACAACATCCCGGTCATGCTCCTCGACGAGGCGAAGGTCGAAGACTGACGCGTCGGGCGGTCCAGGCAGCTCCGTGAAGATCCTCCTCATCCGCCTGCGGTTGATCGGCGACGTAGTGTTCACGACGCCGATCTTCCGCGCGCTCCGCCGCCAATTCCCCGATGCCCGCCTGGCGTACCTGGTCGAGCCCCACGCGGCGCCCGTCGTCAAGGGCAACCCGAACCTGGACGAGGTGATCGTCGCGACGCGGCCCGACGCCCGGGGCCGCCTGGCGGCCGACCTGAAGCTCGCCCGGCGCCTGCGTGCCGCGAAGTACGACCTGGTGATCGACCTCCACGGCGGTCCGCGGAGCGCGCTGTTCGCCTGGGCCACCGGCGCCCCGCGGCGGATCGGGTATACGGCTGCCGGCCGCGGGTGGATGTACACTGAGCAGGTTCCAAGGGATCGCGTCCTCCGGCCGCGCCACTCCGTCGTCAATCAGTGGGACCTGTTGTCGGCGCTCGGGTTCGGTCCGCCGGACCCGGAGCGGGACCCGACGGAGATGACCGCGTCCCCCGAGGCGGCGGTGTCCGTCGCGCGCAAGCTGGCATCCGCCGGGGTCGATGGCCGCGCACACCGGCTGGTGCTCGTTCACGTGAGCGCGGGCAATCCCTTCCGCCGATGGCCCGCGGCGTCGTTCGTCGAACTGCTCACGGCGCTGCTGCGTGCCGACCCCGCCCGGCGCATCGTGGTGGTCTCCGGGCCGTCGGAGCACACGGCGGCGCGCGAGATCGGCGCCCGCGCGCGGGCGGCCCTTGGAGCCGGCGGCTCCGGCGTGATCGACGACGTCGAGTTCGACCTCGCGGAACTGCGGGCACTCATGGATTCGGCAGCGCTCTTCATCGGCGGCGACAGCGGGCCGCTGCACGTGGCCGGCACGACGGGCGTCCCGGTGGTCGGGCTGTACGGACCGACCCTTGCGGCGCGTTCCGCGCCGTGGCGTCCGTCCCGCTTCGTCACCGAATCGATCGAACTGCCGGAGATTGCATGCCGGCCCTGCGACCAGCGGCGGTGCGAACCGGGAGACTATCGCTGCCTGGGGTCGATCTCGCCCGCCCGTGTCGCGGAGGCAGCCGAACGCGCGTTGAGGCGGGCAGGTCACTAGTGGCCTGTGTCGGTCATGTGCGAAGCGGATTCCGGCGCGCGGCGCCCGGCCGGCCAGGCGCGACGAGCGAGCATGTCGGGAATATTCGAACGGGGAGCAACGCCGCCAGGCGGGATGCCGCGCCTGGAAGGCGCCTTACAGATGGCGGATAACAGGCCACCAGGCAGGATGCGCCAGCAGGCAGGTCATTATGGCGACTGAGGTTACCGGCCGACCGGCCGCAGCGTGGCTCGACCGGGCGATGCTGCTCGGGCTCCTCGTGGCGGCCGGGGCGACGCAGTTCTCCATCGCCCTCGGCCAGACGGCGCTGTGGCTGACTCTCGCCGCATGGGCGGCCTCGCTGGTCGTGAAGCGCGAGCGGCCGGAGGCGCCTCCCTGGTTCTGGCCGCTGCTCGCCTACGCCGGCATCTCCCTCATCGCCACGGTCTTCTCAATCGACCGGCCGCAGAGCCTGCGCGCCGCCAAGCAGATGCTTCTCTTCCTGGTGGTGCCGGCCACCTGCTCCATCGCCGCCGGGCGGCGGGCGCATTCGGTCTGGCAGGTGATCATCACGGTCGGGGCGATCAGCGCGATCATCGGCGTCATCGAGTACGGCATCCTCAACTACGACTCGCTCGGGCAGCGTCCGCGCGGCACGCTCGGGCATTACATGACCTACTCGGGGCTGCTGATGCTCGTCATCTGCTCGGTGGCGGCCCGGTTGCTCTACGAACGGAAGGACTGGATCTGGCCGGCGCTCGTCATGCCGGCGCTGCTCGTCGCGCTGGCGCTGACGTTCACGCGCAGCGCGTGGGTGGGGGCGTGCGCCGGCGTGGGCCTGCTGCTGCTGCTGCGGGACCGGCGCCTGCTCGGCATCCTCCCGGTCGCTGCCGCGCTCTTCATCGCGATCGCGCCGGCCGCCGTCACCGACCGCGCGTACTCGATGTTCAACCTGAAGGACCCGACCAACAGGGACCGCCTGGCGATGATTCAAGCGGGCACGGCAATCGTGAAGCGCTACCCGCTCACCGGCGTCGGCCCGAACGTCGTCCACGAGGTGTACCCGAACTACCGTCAATCGACCGCCGTGGACCAGACCCCGCCCCACCTCCACAACGTGCCGCTGCAGATCGCCGCGGAACGCGGGCTGCCGGCGCTCGCAATCTGGGTCTGGTTCGTGATCTCGGCGGCAGCGGGGCTCTGGGCGCGGTTCCGCTCCGACCACCCGCGGTATCTCGCCGCGGCCGGCCTCGGGGCGCTCGCGGCCATGCTCGCCGCCGGCTTGTTCGAGTACAATTTCGGCGATTCCGAATTCCTGGTCACGCTGCTGATCCTGCTCACGCTGCCCTGCGGCCGCCACCCGGACTACCGCCTGATCACTTCGACATTCGACCGCCTTCGCCGTTCGATCGACAACTTCTCCTCGGCCTCGGTCTTGATCGTCGGCGACGTGATGCTCGACCAGTTCGTCATCGGCAACGTGAGCCGGATCTCGCCCGAGGCCCCGGTGCCGGTGGTCGAATACGAGCACGACGACTACCGGGTCGGCGGAGCGGCCAACGTCGCCCACAACGTGCGGGCGCTGGGCGGGCGGGTCGAACTGGTGGGCCTCACCGGGGCGGACAGCGCCGGCCAGCGGCTTCGGCACCTGCTGGGTGAGTGCGGGATCGGCACCTCCGGACTCGTCGTCGACCCGACGCGGCGGACCACGACCAAGCTGCGAATCGTGACGACGCGGAACCTCCAGGTGGCGCGGATCGACTACGAGAGCGATCACGAGGCGTCGGGGGAAGCCGAGCAGGCGCTCGCCGATCAGGTGGGCCGGCTGGCCGAGCGCGCGGACGCCATCCTGGTTTCGGATTACCTGAAGGGCAGCGTGACGCAGGCGCTGATGACCCGGGTGGTCGCGGCCGGGCGGGAACGCGGGGTCCCGGTGCTGGTCGACCCGAAGATCCCGCACGTCCACTACTATCGCGGCGCGACGCTCGTCACACCGAACCACCACGAGGCCGAGGTCGCCACGCACCGGCGCATCAGGAGCGCGGATGATGCCGTCGGCGCGGCCGGCGCGTTCCGCGAGGTCGCCGGGTGCCTGGACGTGCTCATCACCCGCGGCGAGCACGGCATGTGCCTCCTCCACGGGCAGGACGCGGTGCACTACGCCGCGACCGCGCGAGAAGTCGCAGACGTCACCGGTGCGGGGGATACGGTGATCGCCACCGCGGCTCTCGCGCTCGGCGCCCGGGCATCGATGAAGGACGCCTGCGGCCTCGCCAACCAGGCGGCGGGGGTGGTGGTGGCCAAGTTCGGCCCCGCCACGCTCTCCCAGGGCGAACTGCTCACGGCACTCGAACGGGCCGAGTTGTAGACCTGCCGGTGAGCAGTCGTTCTCTTCTGGCTTCTGGCTTCTGGCTTCCGTTTCAGTGCCTGAAGTGCCTCAGGCCGGTGAACACCATCGCCAGGCCGTGTTCGTCGGCGGCCGCGATGACCTCTCCGTCCCGCACCGAGCCTCCCGGCTGAATCACCGCCGTCGCGCCCGGCAGCCGCCACCGCGTCGAGTCCATCCCGGAACGGGAAGAACGCGTCAGACGCCGCAACGGACCCGGCAGCGCGCGCCGCGTCGACGCCTTCGCCTCGTGATCCCGCCTTCATGACCGCCACGTTCACCGCGTCCACCCGGCTCATCTGACCCGCGCCGACCGCCAGCGTCCGGTCCGCACCGGTGAAGATGACGGCGTTCGACTTCACGTGCGCGCAGATGCGCCAGGCGAACCGGAGCGCCTGCCACTCCTCCGCCGTCGGCTGGCGCTTCGGCACACCACCTTCACCCCGCTGCCTTCGGCGGACGGCCACGGTGCGCGCCCCTCCGCGACCACATCCCGGGCCTGCACCAGCAGCGCCGCCGAGGATCGACCGGATTCCAGGTGCCGGCGCCCGGGGGCGAAGGCCCGGGCGAAGTCCGCCACCACGACGCGCATGTTCTTCTTCGCCGCGAGCACGGCCGCGCGTCCGCGTCGACGCCTGGCGCAACCACCGCCTCGATGAAGGTGGAGGCGATCGCGCGGGCCGTCTCGAGGTCGATCTCGCGGTTCAGCCCGACGATGCCCCCGAACGCCGAGAGCGGATCGGCATCGCGTGCGCGCACGTACGCCTCGGCCGATCGAGACCCCGTCGCGGCGCCGCAAGGGTTGGTGTGCTTGATCACCGCGGCCGCCGGCTCGTCGAACTCCCGCGCGATGCGCGCGGCCGCGTCCACGTCGAGGAGGTTCGTGAACGACAGCTCCTTCCCCTGCAACACCGTGGCCACGCCGGCCGGCACCCGCCGGGCGGTACCACGCCGCCGGCTGGTGAGGGTTCTCGCCGTAGCGAAGGTCGCGCACCTTCGCCACCGCGACGACCAACCGTCCGGGCATGCCCTCGCCGTCCGTCACCCGCTCGAACGCGCCGCCTGCCACCCGGACGCGCTCGAGTTCTGCGGCGATGGCCGCGTCGTACGTCGGCGGTGTGGGCAAACGCCTTCCGCGCAAGGTCGAACCGGAACTCCGGCGACGGCCCGCCGTCCGTCGAGCTGCTGCAAGACGGCGTCGTAATCCGCGGGCGAGACCACGACGAGGACATCGCGGAAATTCTTGGCAGCGGCACGTACCAGGCTCGGCCCCCCGATGTCGATTTCTTCAACGAGCGCGTCGAAGGTGGTGTGGGGATTTGCAGCGGCCCTCACGAACGGATACAGGTTCACGACGATGACGTCGATCGGCCGGATGCCGTGACGGGCAATCGCCTCGAGATCGTCCGGGCGTCCGCGGCGTGCCAGGATGCCGCCGTGCACCGCGGGGTGGAGCGTCTTGACACGGCCGTCCAGCATTTCAGGAAAGCCGGTAACGTCTGAGACGCCAGTGACTTGCAAGCCTGCGGCGGAAAGCGCGGAGGCGGTGCCGCCGGTGGACACCAGCTCGAATCCCCTGGCGGCGAGCGCCGCCGCAAACTCCGCCACGCCCGTCTTGTCCGACACGCTCAGCAGTGCTCGGGCCATCGCAGTCCCCTCTTCTGGATTTATGGACTCAGCTCGTCTGCTTGACACTCATCCGAAGGCCCCGCTATCATGCCTTCTGGCGCCGGCGTCGCTCGGGCCGGGCGTCCAGCCGCGACCGTGCGGCTTTTTTTGTGCCCCCTTGTCACAGCGTGGCGCGGGGGTAGGTACGTCGAGCGGCGCACGGCGCCGCACCACTGCAAGGCAGGGAAAGAATGCGCATTACAGGCAAGGTCAAGTGGTTCAACAACGCAAAGGGTTACGGATTCATCGAACGGGACGGCGGTAGCGACGTCTTCGTGCATTACTCTGCGATCCAGAGCAATGGCGGATTCCGGTCGCTCGAGGAAGGCCAGGCCGTTGAGTTCGAGATCGTCGACGGACCCAAGGGGCCACAGGCCGGCAACGTCGTCAAGGTGTAGCGCCGCACGCACCCGGAGGCGCCCGGCACCCCGGGCGCCTTTTTCATTCCTTCCGCCACCGCCACCCGCCCACATCACCCGTCGGATTCCGGCTCCGGGCCTTTGACGCCCCGCGCCGTAAAGGCGACGCGCCCATCCTTGACCGCGACCTTGAAGGCCACTTCGCGGCTGCCGGCCTGCTGCAGCTTCGCCACCTGCCCCTTGACGATCTGCGAGAACCGGTGGAACGGGAGCGGTTCCTCCGTGCCGACGGCGAGCCGCGCTTCGATGAGCGATTCGTAAAGCGCCTGGACCTTCTCGGCGTCCCGGCTCAGATCCGACACGGTCACCGACCGCTCCACCGGGTCGCGTGGCGGCGGGGCGGGCGGCGGCGCCTCCGGTGCCGGGCGTGGCGCCTTCTGGAAGGGGCCTGGCCGGCCTTCCTCGCGGGCGCGCAAGCCGCGATCCCAGAGCTCCGCGAACGTCGAGAACCGGGATTGCAGCGTGCCCAGGCGGAAGCGGTCGATGGCGCTCTGGATGTACGCCCGGTCGAATCGGCGGAGCATGGCCTCGAGCCGCTGGCGCGTCTCCCACGGCGGCCTGGGCAGCTGCCCGGCAAAGAACTGGTTGTACTCGGTTTCGAGCCGTCGAAGCGCGGCCTCCAACTGCTGCAGGTCTCGTTCGAACTCGGTCTGTTCGGGCACGTTGCCCTCTGGAAAGCGAGTTAGCGGAACAACAGGAACCAGGCCAAGGGCAACCACAGCGTCCTGGCGTAGGGAACGGGCCGGTCGTCGATCAGCACGTCCACCTCGTGCCTGCTCCCGACCACTGCCCACAGGTCGCGCAGGCCGGCGATGTGGCTGGCGTAGAAGGACGCACGGTGCCGGAACGCGTCGCCCTGCCCCAACTCCCGGTACTCCGAGGACTGCTTCGCCAGCGCGACGGCCCTGGCGTAGTCCTCTCCTTCGAAGCGCGGGAACACGATCGTGATCGAGAAGGGCCTCGCCTCGGATCCGAACAGCTCCGCGCGGAGCGCCGGGTCTATCGCCGCAACCTCTTCGTCGGTCGGTTCCTCGGGCACATCCAGGTACGGCCAGAAGCGCTGGATCGGGCGGTACTTGGGCGCCTGGCCGCCTGTGTGAGCGGGATCGCGGGAAGGTTCGGACGAGGGAGAGGACATGGCCACCGGTGATGGTATCCTGAGACCGCCGCGAGCGGCAACTGCGATGACCGACTACCGCATCATCCCGTCGATCGAACACCTGCGGCTCCGGGAAGGCGTGCGCGCGCTCGAGCGCGACTTCGGGCGAGCGGCCATCCTGGCCGCGCTGCGCGAGGCGGCGGCGCAGCTGCGCTCGGCGCTGGGGGACGGCCGGCCCTCCCCGCCCGACCCCGAGGCTGCAGCGGAACACCTCGAGCGGGAGGCGCGCCGGATCCTCGGCCGGTCGGGCCAGCCGTCGCTGCGCCGCGTCATCAACGCAACCGGGGTCATCGTCCACACGAACCTCGGGCGTTCGCCCCTCGCCGGTATCGCCGTCGAACGCATCGCCGGGCTGGCCACGGCGTATTCGAACCTCGAATACAACGTGAAGGAGGGCGCCCGCGGCCACCGGGACGCCCACGCGGAGGCACTGCTGCAACGGCTGCTCGGCGTCGAGGCGGCGGTCGTGGTCAACAACAACGCCGCGGCGATGCTGCTGGTGCTCGCGGCGCTGGCCGCAGGCCGGGAAGTCGTCGTGTCGAGGGGCGAACTGGTCGAGATCGGCGGCGGGTTCAGGATTCCCGACGTGATGGCACAGTCGGGCGCCCGGCTGCGCGAAGTGGGCACGACCAACCGAACCCGGCTGGACGACTACAGGACGGCGATCAACAAGGACACCGCGCTGCTGCTCCGGGTCCACCGGTCCAACTTCAGGATTGAAGGATTCACCGAGCAGCCGTCCCTTGCCGAACTGGCAGGCCTCGGACGCGAGGCGGGGGTTCCGGTCGCGGAGGACGTGGGCAGCGGCTACCTCGGGCTGCCCGGAGAGGACGAGGGTACCAGGCTGGACGTCCTGCTCGACGGCGAGCCACGGGTGCAGGCCAGCCTCGAGGCGGGCATCGACCTCGTCTGCTTCAGCGGCGACAAGCTGATGGGGGGACCGCAGGCGGGCATCATCGCGGGACGGCACGACCTGCTGGCGAAGGTCCGGCGGCATCCGCTGATGCGCGCCCTTCGGGTCGACAAGCTCACCTACGCGGCCCTCGAGGCCACGCTCGGGGAGTACGCGGCGGGTCGAGCCAGCCGGACGATCCCGATACTGGGGATGGTCCTCGCCGGCCCGGCCTCGCTCGAAGCAAGATGCGGAAGAGTCGTCCGCGCGCTCGACGGCCACGCGGGGTTGCTGGCGCAGGTGGTGGACGGCGAGTCCACGGTGGGCGGCGGAACCACGCCGGGCCTGGTGCTCCCCTCGCGCGTCATCGCGCTTCGCCACCGGCGGGAGGGCCCCGACTGGCTGGACGCCTGGCTGCGCGACGCAGACATCCCGGTGGTCGGCCGCATCGAACGCGACCGGTTGTTGCTCGACTTGAGAACCGTCCTCCCGGGCGAAGACGAGCCGCTAGCTGCGCTGCTCGCCCGCGTCCCGGCCTAGCTCACTCGGCCGGGTCCACGGTCCGGATGGGATTTCGTCCCCCTGTTGATGGTCGCGGCATTCGCGCCCCGTCTCTTCCACGATGGTCACGGCGGGCCCTCCATAGGTCTCGTAGACACCCACGAAGCACCCGCACGACAGCGACTGGCTCTGAAGAACCCGGAGAATGCGCATCTGGCCCTGCCTCGAACGGTTAGACCGTCCGGGAGGGCGGGAAGTTAGAACAGGCTGCCGACCGAACGCAACGCGAGGTCGAGCGCCTGGGCGGGCATGATGCCGAGGTAGAACGTGACGACGACCGCCGCGGCGAGCGTGAAGACGGCGGCCCGGGACGGCTGGGGCGACATCGGCGCATCTCCCGGCTCGGCCATGTACATCATCACGATGACACGCAGGTAGAAGAAGATCGAGACGACGCTGGTCAGCACGCCGATGATGGCCAGCCCGTGGTGGCCGGCGCGCATCGCGGCGCTGAAGATGTACCACTTGCCCACGAATCCCGCGGTCGGCGGGAGGCCGCCCAGCGAGAGCAGCAGGACCGCGAAGACGGCGGCGAGCGCGGGGTGGCGAAGGGAGAGCCCGGCCATGCTGGCGAGGTCGTCGTTGGCGTGCTCCCGCGTGGCGAGCAGGCCCAGGACCGCGAACGCGGCGAGGTTCGTCACGCCGTACGCGAGCAGGTAGAAGAGGATCGCGCCGCGGCCGATGTCGTTGGCGGCCGCGAGGCCGATCAGGATGTAGCCCGCATGCGCGATGCTGGAGTAGGCCAGCATCCGCTTCAGGTTCGTCTGGGCGACGCCGACGATCGTCCCCAGGATCATCGTCACGGCGGCCATGCCCCAGATCACCGGGAACCACGACGCCCGCAGAGGTTCGAAGGCCGTCACCATCACGCGCACGAAGGCTGCGAAGGCCGCGGCCTTCACGCCCGTCGACATGAAGCCGGCCACGATGGCGGGCGCGCCCTCGTAAGCGTCGGGCGTCCACATGTGGAACGGCACCGCGGACACCTTGAACGCGAAACCGACGAGGAGCAGGCCGACGGCGACGAGCGCGAGCGTCGGGTGCGAGGCCGCCTCGCCGGCCAGCGCGCTGCCAACCCGATCGAGCTTGGTGCTGTGCGCGAGCCCGTACACGAACGCGATCCCGTAGAGGAAGAACGCGCTGGAGAAGCCGCCGAGGATGAAGTACTTGAACGCGCCTTCGACCGACGCCTCCGACTGGCGGCGGATCGCGGTCAGCACGTAGACGGCCAGCGACATCACCTCGAGCGCGAGGAAGATGACCAGCAGGTCGGTGGCCATCGCCATCAGCATCATGCCGGCGAGCGCGAACAGCGTGAGCGCGTAATACTCGCCGCCCGGCAGGTCGTCCAGCTCAATCAGCCTCGGCGACAGCAGCATCGTCATGACGCCGATGATCACGAGGACCATCACGAAGAACAGCGCGAAGGTGTCGGCAGCCACGACGCCGAATCCCGTCGCGTTGCGGCCCCACAGCAGGGCGGCGCTGATGGCCGCGCCTGCCAGGCCGACCAGGCCGAGGCCGCTGATCGGCATGCGTTCGCCCGGTTCGCGGAATGCCTCGGCGAGCATCGCCGCGAGGCCGGCGGCGGTCACGCACAGGATGGGAACGATGGCGGTGATGGCAGACGATGGCATGTCAGTTCTTCACCCTGGCGCCGGAAGGCTGCGAGTCGGTGAGCGCGGCAGCGGCGGGCCCCGGCGGCGCAGCCGAGCGCGCGACGGTGTCGCGGCCGACCCGCTGCAGCAGGCGCTCGACGGAAGGCTGCATCGGGCGGAGGAACATCGCGGGGAGCACGCCCATCAGGATGGCCATCGCCACGACCGGGACGATGACCCAGCGCTCGCGCACCGAGAGGTCGGGCAGTGACCGGTTCTCGTCGTGGGTGATGGGGCCGTAGTTGACCCGCTGGAACATCCACAGCATGTAGACGGCCGAGAGGATCACGCCCGACGCGGCGACGGCCGCGTAGCGGGGAATCCCAGCGGAACGTGCCGAGCAGGATGAGGAACTCGCCGACGAACCCGTTCAAGCCGGGCAGGCCGATCGACGACAGCGTGATCAGCAGGAAGGCAGCGACGAGCCGCGGCATGACCGCCTTGAGCCCGCCGAACTCGGCGATCTGCCGGGTATGGCGACGGTCGGACAGCATGCCGACGATCAGGAAGAGCCCGCCGGTGCTGACGCCGTGGTTCAACATCTGGTAGACGGCCCCCTGGACGCCCTGCACGTTCAGCGCGCAGATGCCGAGCACGACGAAGCCGAGGTGGCTGACGCTCGAGTAGGCGACCAGCTTCTTCATGTCCGGCTGGACCATGGCGACCAGCGCGCCGTACACGATCCCGATGACGGCCAGGATCCCGAGAAAGGGCGCGAAGTACGCGGCCGCCGCCGGGAACAGCGGGAACGCGAAGCGCAGCAGCCCGTACGTGCCCATCTTGAGGAGCACGCCCGCGAGGATGACCGAACCGGCGGTCGGCGCCTCGACGTGGGCGTCGGGGAGCCACGTGTGGAACGGGAAGAGCGGCACCTTGATGGCGAACGCGAGGGTGAACGCGAGGAAGAACCAGAACTGCGTCCTGCCGGGGAATGCGCAGGTCGTAGAGCTTGAGCAGGTCGAAGGTGTAGCCGGCCCCGGTGATCGAGTTGTGCATCCACGCGAGGCCGATGATCGCCAGGAGCATCAGCACGCTGCCGGCGGCAGTGTAGAGGATGAACTTCACGGCCGCGTAGATCCGCCGCTCGTAGCCCCAGATCCCGATCAGGAAGTACATCGGGATGAGCATCGCGTCCCAGAACATGTAGAACAGGAACAGGTCCAGGGACACGAAGACGCCGAGCATGGCGCTTTCGAGCGCGAGCACGAATGCCGCGAACTCCTTCGCGCGCTTGTGCACCGACTCCCACGACGCCAGCAGCGCGATCGGCGTCAGGAACCCGGTGAGGACCAGCAGGAAGAGGCTGATGCCGTCCACGCCGACGAAATACTGGACGCCGAACGAAGGAATCCAGTCGCGGCGCTCGACGAACTGGAAGTCGGCTCGCGTCGGGTCGAAACGGCTCCAAAGCAGCAGCGTGGCCGCGAACACGAGCAGCGAGGCGGCCAGCGCCGTCCAGCGGACGAGCGCGTCGCGCCTGCCGTCGCTGTTCTCGATCAACAGCAGCAGCAGCGCTCCCGCGAGCGGCAGGAAGACGATTGTTGTCAGCATCTTTTAGCAGCCCTACCTGGGCCAGAGCATGTACCCGATGACCAACAGCGCGCCGACCATGAGCGAGGCGGCGTAGGCCCGGATCGACCCGGTCTGCAGCAGCCGCAGCCAGGCGCTCGCGCCCTTCACCGTCACGCCCGCGCCGTTGACCGCGCCGTCGATCACGCCGACGTCGATTCCCTTCCACAACACCTGCTCGGAGACGATCCGCAGCGGCTGCACGAGGCCCGCGTCGTACACCTCGTCCACGTAGTACTTCCGCAGCAGCAGCCGATGCAGGCCCGGCAACCGCTCGGCCGCCGCGTCTGCCAGGTCGCGCCGCTTCAGGAAGAACAACCACGCGAGGCCGATGCCGGCGAATGCGACCAGCGTCGAGACGCCCATCAGCGTCCCCTCGAGCGCCACGCTGTGCGCCGAGCCGCCGCCGTGCGCCCCGGGTTCCGCGCGGTCCGGCGCGGCGGTCTCCGGCGTCGATTCGCCCGCTGCGCCCCCCGCCGGCTCACCGGCAGCCGCCGCCTCCGCGTGCCCGGCGGTGAAGCTGGGCTCCAGGAAGCGTTCGATCCGGTTCGAGCCCCCGAGGACGGCCGGCACGCCCACGTAGCCGGCCAGCACCGCGCCGACGGCCAGGACGACCAGCGCGATGGCCATCGGGCGGGGAGCGTCGTGGAGATGAGCGTGGCCGGCGTGGCCGGCGTGCGGGTCGTGGCCGCCGCGGGGCGCCTCCACCCGCTCGCCGTGGAACGCCAGGAAGACCAGCCGGAACATGTAGCAGGCGGTCAACAGGGACGCGACGCTGGCGAAGAACCAGATGACCGTGTGCCCGCTCGCGTAGGTCCTGTACAGCAGTTCGTCCTTGCTGAAGAAGCCGGACAGCAACGGAACGCCCGCGATCGCGAGGGTGCCCACGAGGAACGTCCAGTAGGTGACCGGCAGGTCCTTGCGCAGCCCGCCCATCTTCCGCAGGTCCTGCTCGCCGGACAGGGCGTGGATGACGGCCCCCGAGCCGAGGAACAGCAGGGCCTTGAAGAAGGCGTGCGTGTAGAGGTGGAAGATCCCGGCCGCATACGCCCCGGCGCCCATGGCCACGAACATCAGGCCGAGCTGGGACACCGTCGAATACGCCAGCACGCGCTTGATGTCGTTCTGCACCAGGCCGATCGTGGCCGCCACCACCGCGGTCGCCACGCCGACGACGGCGACGATCTCGAGGACGCCCGGCGCGTGCGTGTAGAGCACCGCGTTGCGGCCAATCATGTAGACGCCGGCCGTCACCATCGTCGCCGCGTGGATGAGGGCCGACACGGGGGTCGGCCCTTCCATGGCGTCCGGCAGCCAGACGTACAGCGGGATTTGCGCCGACTTGCCGGTGGCGCCGACGAACAGCAGGAGCGCGGCGATCGACAGCGTGCCGAAGCCGGCCGTCTCGGGCGCGTAAGCCGACACGACCTTCGCCAGGCCCTGGAAGTCGAGCGTGCCGTAGTGCGAGAACAGCAACAGAACGCCGAGCAGGAACCCGAAGTCCCCGATCCGGTTGACGATGAAGGCCTTCTTGCCCGCATCCGCAGCCGACTTCTTGTGGTACCAGAAGCCGATCAGCAGGTAGGAGCAGAGCCCGACGCCTTCCCAGCCGACGAACATCACGAGGAAGTTCGGCGCCAGGACGAGGACCAGCATGAAGGCCGCGAACAGGTTGAGGTACGAGAAGTAGCGGGCGTATTCGCCGTCGCGCTCCTCGTGCATGTAGGCGGTCGAGTACAGGTGGATGAGCGCGCCGACCCCCGAGACGACGAGGATCATCACCATCGAGAGCGGGTCGAGGCGGAGCGCGAAGGGCACCTGCAGGTCGCCCGAGGGGATCCAGGTGAAGACAGCCTGGTCGATGACGCGGCTCCCTTCCGGCAGGGCGAGCAGCGACCACGCCGAGACCGCGGACGCGAGGAACGACCCGAACATGGCCGCCACCGCGACGCCGCCGGACACGGCCTTCGACAGCCGCCGCCCGAGCGACGCGTTCAGGAGGAAGCCGAGGAACGGGAGGAGAGGTATCAGGATCAGCATGCGACGCGTCACCACTTCAGCGACGTAAAGGCATCCGGGTCGAGCGATTCCCGCAACCGGAACAGCGCAATGACGATCGCGAGGCCGACGGCGGCCTCGGCGGCGGCCACGGTCACGACGAAGAACACGATGATCTGGCCGTCCACCTCGCCCCAGTAGCGGCCGAATGCCACCAGCGAGAGGTTCGCGGCGTTCAGCATGACCTCGATCGACAGCAGGACCGTGATCATGTTGCGCCGGAGGAACACGCCGGCCGTCCCGATGGCGAACAGGATCGCGGACAGCGCGAGATAGTGATTCAGGGTGACCATAATCTCCGTAGTGGTCAGTGGTTAGTGGTCAGCGGTCCGTGCGCCACTGGCCACGACCCACCAGCCACTAGCCACTAAACGTGCCTCTTCGCGAGGACCACCGCCCCCACCATCGCGACGATGATCAGGAGCGACGTCACCTCGAACGCGAACGCGTAGTCGGTGTAGAGCACCTGCCCGATCGCGCGCACCGATTCGACCGCCTCGGCCGAGCCGCCGGAGGCGACCGCCTCGCGGGTCATCGCGGCGCGCCACAGCGCCCACGCGAGCTCCCCGGCAAGGAAGAGGGCGAGCACGGCACCGGCGCGTCGCGGCCCGGGAGCGAGACGCTGCAGCACGGGGGCTTCGGTCGGGGCGTTCAGCAGCATCACCACGAACAGGAACAACACCAGGATGGCGCCTGCGTAGATGATGATCTGGATGACCGCCACGAACGGCGCGTTCAGCAGGACGTACAGCCCCGCCAGGGCGCCGAACGACGCAATCAACAGCATGACGCTGTAGACCGGGCTCCGCTGCCCGATGACCAGCGCCGAGGCCGCCACCGCGACGACGGCCAGCACGTAGAAGAGTGCGAGATTCAAGCCCCAAGGAGCAGCACCCCCGCGGCCGTTGCGAGCAGGTTCACGACGGCCAGCGGCAGCAGGAACTTCCATCCGAACTGCATGAGCTGGTCGTAGCGATACCGCGGCAGCGTCCACCGCATCCAGATGTAGAAGAACAACAGGGCCGAGATCTTGATCAGGAACCAGATCCAGCCGAACGACGCGGGCAGGAAGGGCCCGTGCCAACCGCCGAGGAAGAGGTTCGCCGCCACCGCCGACACGGTGACCATGTTGATGTACTCGGCCAGGAAGAACATGGCGAACGCCATGCTCGAGTACTCGGTGTGGTACCCGGCCACCAGCTCCTGTTCGGCCTCCGGGAAGTCGAACGGCGCCCGGTTGGTCTCGGCCACCCCGGCGATCATGTAGATGAGGAAGCCCACCGGCTGCACGAACAGGAACCACTTCGGGATGAACCCGAACCAGTACCCCGCCTGGCGATTCACGATGTCGGTGAGCGACAGCGAGTTGGCGAGGATCAGGACCGAGGCGAGGGCGAGCCCGTACGACAGCTCGTAGCTGATCATCTGCGAGGCCGACCGCAGGCCGCCGAGCAGCGAGTACTTGCTGTTCGAACTCCAGCCGGCGAGCACGATCCCGTAGACGCTCATCGAGGTGATCGCGAACACCACCAGGACGGCAACGTTCACGTCCGCCACCTGCAGCTTGATCGGCTCGGGCAGCAGGCCGAAGAACGTCGTCGCGGCGCCGAACGGCACCACCGCGAACGCCGCGAAGGCCGCGGTCGCGGAGATCACGGGGGCGAGCAGGAAGAGCACGGTGTCGGCCCCGCCGGGCCGCAGCTCCTCCTTGAACATCAGCTTGATGACGTCCGCGAACGGTTGCAGGAGCCCCGCCGGCCCGGTGCGGTTGGGCCCCTCGCGCTGCTGGATGAACGCGGCGACCTTCCGCTCGGCGTAGACCATGGCTGCGGACGACAGCAGCAGCATGGTGAAGACCGCCAGGACGAGGCCGAGTTGGACGATCAGTGTCAGTGATGGCACAGGCAAATCCGGCTATCGACTTTCGGCTATCGGCTTTCGGCGGCTCACGCTGCGCGCCAGGGCGCGGGGCACGTGCAGCGCCCCTCGCGCACGTGCGCTTCGTACTCGGCGCGGAAGTGCTGCACCGTGCTCAGCACCGGCGCCACCGCCGCGTCGCCGAACGGGCACAGCGTCTTGCCGCCGATGTTGTTCGCCACGTCGGTCAGGAGGTCGATGTCCCGCATCGACCCTTCACCGTGCTCGATCCGGTGGAGGATCTTCACGAGCCAGTCCGTCCCCTCGCGGCACGGCGTGCACTTCCCGCACGACTCGTGGCGGTAGAAGTGCAGCAGGTTCTCCGCGAGCCACACCATGCACGTCGTGTCGTCCATCACGATGATCGCCGCCGACCCCAGCATCGATCCCGCCTTCAGGAGGCCGTCGAAGCTGGCCTGCGCGTCGATCTGGTCCGGCAGGATGACCGGGGTGGACGACCCGCCCGGGATGACCGCCTTCAACTGGCGGCCGCCGAGGATCCCGCCGCCGTAGTTGTAGATCAGCTCGCGCATCGTGACGTTCATCGACGTCTCGTACACGCCCGGCTTCTCGACGTGCCCGCTGATGCAGTAGAGCTTCGGCCCGCCGTTCTTCTCGGGGCCGAGCGACGCGAACCACTCGGGGCCGTTGGTCACGATCAGCGGCACGTTGCACAGCGTCTCGACGTTGTTGATCGCCGTCGGGCAGCCGTACAGGCCGACCACCGCGGGGAACGGCGGCCGGAGCCGCGGCTGCGCCCGCTTTCCCTCGAGCGATTCGAGCAGCGCGCTCTCCTCCCCCGCCTGGTACGCGCCCGCGCCCCGGTGGACGTAGATCTCGCAGTCGAACCCGGATCCGAAGATGTTCTTGCCGATGTAGCCGTGCGCGCGAGCCGCCTCGATCTCGGCCTCGAGCACGCGCTGCACGTGGTAGAACTCGCCGCGGATGTAGATGTAGGCGGCCTTCGCGCCGATGGCATGACACCCGATCAGGCACCCTTCGAACAGCAGGTGCGGGTTGCGCTCCATCAGCACGTGGTCCTTGAACGTCCCCGGCTCGCTCTCGTCCGCGTTGCAGCAGAGGTACTTCGGCCTCGGCGAGTCCTTGGGCACGAACTGCCACTTCATGCCGGTCGGGAAGCCGGCGCCGCCGCGCCCGCGGAGCCCGGACGCCTTCACCATGTCGATGACCTGCCCGGGCGCCATCCCGAGCGCCTTGCGCAGCCCCTCGTACCCGCCGCGCCGGACGTAGGCGTCCACCGTGTGGCCGTTCGGCTCCCGCACGTGTGAGGTGAGAACTGGTTCCATTCGGCTTTGGGCTTTCGGCTCTCGGCTGTCGGCGTTCACGGTTTCGGCTCTCGACTCCGGACTTTCGACTGTCGACTCTCTATTTCTCGACCTCGAGGTGACACCCCGTGAGCGCCGCGTCGCCTTCCGCCTTCAGGCGGTCGATCAACCGGCCCGCGTCCCCCGGCGCCTGGCACTCCTGCCAGTGCTCGTTGTTCACCATGACGACCGGCGCGCGGTCGCATGCCCCGAGGCACTCCATCTCCACCAGCGTGAACGTCCCGGTCGCGTCGGTCTCGCCGACCCGGACGCCCAGCTTCTTCGAGAGCTCCTGCGTCAGGCGCTCGGCGCCCCGGAGCGCGCACGAGAGGGTCCGGCACACCTGCACGACGTACTTCCCGACCGGCTCGCGGAAGAACATCGCATAGTAGGTGACCACGTCGTCCACGTCCGCCGGGGTCACCCCGATCACTTCGGCGACGTGCCGGATGGCCGGCGCGGACACGTAGCCGATCTGCTCCTGGACGATGTAGAGCGCGGGAATCACCGCCGACCGGCGGTGCTCGGGCGGATAGTGCGCGGCAATCCGCTCGAGGCGTTCGCGGTTCTCGGGGGTGAAGGCGAACGGCTCGCCCTCCCGTCGCAACTCGCGCTGCGACACGTGCAGCCCCGACTCGTAGCGCATTTCCGGGTGGAAGCTCACCGGTCCACGTCTCCCATGACGACGTCGATCGATCCGATGACCGAGATCACGTCGGCAATCAATCCGCCCACGACCATCTTCGGCAGCGCCTGGCACGCCATCAGCGACGGCGACCGCATCTTCACGCGCGACGGCCGGTTGGTCCCGTCCGAGACCACGTAGCACCCGTGCTCGCCGCGCGGCCCCTCGACCGGCACGTAAGCGGCGCCGGCCGGCACGACGAACCCCTGCGAGTGCAGGAGGAAGTGCTGGATGAGCGCTTCCATCTCGGTGTAGACCTTGTCCTTCGGCGGCGGCACGATCGTCGGGTCGTCCACGGCCCAGGCGCCGGCCGGCGCGATCCGCTCCAGCGCCTGGCGGCAGATGCGGAGCGACTGGTACATCTCCTCCATCCGCACGAGGTACCGGTCGTACACGTCGCCGGCCGTCCCGATCGGCACGTCGAAGTCGAACGTCTCGTAGCCCGAGTAGGGGAACGCCTTCCGCACGTCGTAGGTCGAGCCCGACGCCCTGGCGATCGGCCCGACCAGGCCGAGCGCGAGCGCGTCCGCCTTGGAGAGGACCCCGACGCCCCGCGTGCGCTTGATGTAGATCTGGTTGTGCGTGAGGAGGTCCTCGTACTCGGCCAGCTTCTTCGGCATCCGGTCGAGCAGTGCGCCGACCGTCTCGTGGAAGCCTTTCGGCAGGTCCTCGCGCAGGCCGCCGACGCGGATGTAGCTCGGGAACATGCGGAAGCCGGCGATCAGCTCGTTGATGTTCAGGAACAGCTCGCGCTCCCTGAACGTGTAGAGCATCATCGTGACGGCGCCGATTTCCATCGCGTGGCTCCCCAGGAACACCAGGTGGCTGTTCAGCCGCTGGAGCTCCACGAGCAGCACGCGGATCCACTTCACGCGGTCGGGCACCTCGATGCCGAGGAGCTTCTCCACGGACAACGCGAAGCTGAAGCTGTTCGACTGGGCGCTCAGGTAGTCCATCCGCTCGACGAGCGGGATCACCTGCTGGTACTTCTTCTGCTCGGTGGTCTTCTCGATGCCGGTGTGGAGGTAGCCGACCGTCGGGTCGACGCTGACAATCGTCTCCCCGTCGAGGCGGAGCACGAGCCTCAGCACCCCGTGGGTGCTGGGGTGCTGCGGCCCCATGTTGACGGTCATCGTCTCGGTGCGGAGCTGAGCCTCAGCCATCGATTTCCACCAGTTCCTGTTCGACCAGGTCGCACAGCACGTGCAGGAGCGTGCCGTGCACTTCCTGGGTCCGCGCGGTCGAGGGCGACGGCACGTTCAGGTGAATGTCCACGGCGCGCCCGAGGGCGCCGCCGTCGCGCCCGGTCATCCCGATCGTCACCAGGCCGGCCGCGCGCGCCGTTGCGGCGGCCGCCAGCACGCTCGGGGAGCCGCCGCTGGTCGAGATCGCGATCAACACGTCGCCCGCCTGGCCGTGGGCCTCCACCTGGCGCGAGAACACGCGGTCGAACCCGTAGTCGTTGCCGATCGCCGTCAGGATGCTCGTGTCGGTCGTGAGCGCCAGCGCCGGCCAGGCGCGGCGCGGCCGTTCGAACCGCCCGACCAGTTCCGCGACGAAGTGCTGGGCATCCGCGGCGCTCCCGCCGTTCCCGCAGACCAGCACCTTGCGCCCCGCCCGCAACGCGGCGACCACCGCGTCGGCCGCCGCCAGCACCATCGGCACACGTTCGCGCTGGACGAGCGCGTGCGTGGCAATCGTAGCGGTGAAGGCCTCGGCGAGCAGGCGTTCGCGATCGGCAGTCGTCATCGACTCAGCGCCCCGGGCGGGCCGACCCGCCGCGCGCATCGCGGTCGGCGGCGATGTTCGCCTCGAACTCCTGCTCGGTCAACTGGAGCGGCGTGTAGACCTTGGGGGTCATCTTGATCTGCACCGGGTAGTCCTTGCGCAGCGGATGCCCTTCCCAGTCCTCGGGCATCATGAGCCGGCGCAGGTCGCCGTGATCTTCGAACACCACGCCGAACAGGTCCCAGACCTCCCGCTCCAGCCAGTCGGCTGACGGGTAGACCGTGTGGACCGAGGGCACGCTCGGGCTCTCGCCGCCGAGCAGCACCGTGAGCCGCAGGAACGCGGGGACCGAGGTGGCGACCAGGTGGTAGACGACCTCGAAACGCGGCTCCGCCGGCCACCGGTCCACGGCGGTCACCTCGGTGAGCACGTCGAACCGCAGCGAGTCGCGGACCGCCAGGGCGGTGGCCAGGAGGTGCTCGCGGGGCACGACCACGGTGGGGCGATCCACGGCGTCCGCCGCCCGGTAGTCGGCAGCGGGCACGGCAGCCTCGAGCGCGGCGATGATTGATGCAACGTCCACGGTTGTCTACCCCGCCTTTACGACCAGCTTCGACTCGTTGATCTTCTTCTGGAGCTGGATGATGCCGTATATCAGCGACTCGGGGCGCGGCGGGCAGCCGGGGACGTAGACGTCCACGGGCACGATCTGGTCGACGCCCTGGACGATCGCGTAGTTGTCGAACACCCCGCCGACCGACGCGCAGGCCCCCATCGAGATGACCCACTTCGGCTCCGGCATCTGGTCGTAGATGCGGCGGAGGGCAGGGGCCATCTTGCGCGAGAGCCGGCCGGCCACGATCATCAGGTCCGACTGCCGGGGCGACCCGCGGAACACCTCGGCGCCGAACCGCGAGATGTCGTAGCGGGACGAACTCATCGACATCATCTCGATCGCGCAGCACGCGAGGCCGAAGGTCACCGGCCAGATGGAGGACTTCCGCGCCCAGTTCACCATCTTCTCGACGGATGTCGTGAGCACCGGAATCTCGACGTCAAATGCCATCAGTGCCTCAATCCACCCAATGCCGAATCCCGAATCCCGGCTCCTGAATTGCCGCGACCCCTACGGCTTGTCCCACGTCAGCGCGCCCTTCTTCCAGACGTAGGTGTAGCCGGCCAGGAGGATCGCGAAGAAGACGAGGATCTGCACGAAGCCGGTCCACTCGAGATCGCGCAGCGCCATCGCCCAGGGGTAGAGGAACGCGACCTCGATGTCGAAGAGCAGGAAGATCATCGCGATCAGGTAGAACTTGATCGGATGACGCTCGCGCGCGTCGGACACCGCCGGCATCCCGCACTCGTACGGCGCCCGCTTCTCCGGGCTCGGCTTGCTCGGAGCCAGCAGCGTCGAGAGCACGATGGCCCCGGCGCCAAAAGCTGCACCGAGGATCATCAACAGGAGGATCGAAAACCAACCCTGCATGTGAACGATTTCTCAAGGAGGCACGACATCCGCCGCACCCGGGTTGAGCGATGAATCCAGTTCAGGAAACGCCATCAATCGTATCGGACGCACCGGGTCAAGTCAACGAGAGGGCTTCAAGATGTGTGCCGTTACAATAGGGCGATGCCGCGCCTCGCCTGGTTCACGCCCACCCCGCCCGGCCGTTCGGGGATCGCCGCGTACAACGAAGAGCTGCTGCCCCTGCTCGCAGGCCGTCACGAGGTCGACGTCTTCACGTCGCCGCTCGCGCCGGGGCAGCCCCGGCCGGAAGGCCATCCGCCCGTCTTCGAGGCGCATGACTTCTCCTGGAAGCACTTCACCGCGCCCTACGACCTCGTCGTCTACCAACTCGGCAACGCCGCCTGCCACGCCTTCATGTGGCCTTACCTGTTCCGTCATCCCGGCCTCGTCGTGCTGCACGACGCGCAGCTCCACCACTCCCGGGCCTGGCAGCTCCTGGCACACGGGCGCGGCGAGGCGTACCGGGCCGAGTTCCGGGCCAACCATCCGGGCGCCCCCGAGGACGCAGCCGAGCTGGTGATTCAGGACCTGGCCGAGAGCACCTACTACTTCTGGCCGATGCTGCGGCTCGTCGTGCAGTCGTCGCGGCTCGTGGCGGTCCACACCGGGCGGCTGGCGCAGACATTGACGGAACGCTACGGCACGGAAGTGGCGGCCATCCGGATGGGCGTGCGCGACCCGCGGCCGGCGAATGCGGACCGACCGGTGGCCGCCGCCGACCCGCTCCGCTGGGCTGCGGCGCAGCGGACGGCGATGCGCGAACGCTACGCCGTCCCGCAGGACGCGGTCGTGTTCGCGGCCTTCGGTCTCGTGACACCCGAGAAACGCATCTCCACGATCCTGCGCGCGATGCCCCAGGTCCTCGGCGTCGCGCCCGAGACCCGGCTGTTGCTCGTCGGGGGCGAAGCCGGGCACTACGACGCGATGGCCGAAGCCCGCGCGCTCGGTGTCGACGGCCGTGTCATCGTCACCGGCTACGTGCCGGACGAGGAGGTCTCGACACACCTCGCCGCGTCTGACGTCGCGCTGTGCCTGCGGTGGCCGAGCGGGGGCGAGACCTCTGCGTCCTGGCTGCGGGCCATGGCGTGCGGCCTTCCGACCGTGGTGACCGATTCTTGCGCACACCGACGAGATGGCCTTCCTCGACCCCCGCACGTGGATCGCGCAGCCCGCCGCCTCCGGGGCGCGCGCAGCCGACCCGGCCCCTCGTGCCGTCTGCGTGGCGATCGATATTCTCGACGAGCAGCACTCCCTGGGCCTGGCCCTGTGCCGGCTCGCAACGGACGCGGCGCTCCGGAGGGACCTCGCGATTGCGGCCCGGGCGCACTGGGAGACGCTCCACACGCTGGAGCGGATGACGGAGGACTACGAGCGGGTGATTGGCCAGGCGCTGGCGCGACCAGGCGTGCCTCCGCTCGGTCTCCCGCCGCACCTCCTGGCGGACGGCACCGAATCGGCGCGGCGCCTCGTGGACGACATGGGGGTCGCGGTCGACTTCCTGCCCCCGGCGCCGGCCCGCGGCCCGCTGGGACCCGCTGTAGAATAAGCGCTGAAAAGAGAGACTTGTGGCCAAACCGACCGTCACGGACAGGGACATCGCACGCTTGGACGAGGAGCGGCGCGACGCGGACCGGCAGTACAACGACGGCCTCACGAGGGTCGATTGTTCGCTCGTCCAGCCTGAGCCGCTGCCCGACCTGCCGCCCTCGCCCCCCTACCGCCACCATGCCGAGTTGAACAGCCTCTGGGAGATCGCCCCGGCCGGCTGGACGCCGCACAGCGGGTGGCGGGGTCGACTGGCCAGCATCGTCTGGCGGCTGGTGGCGCCGGCGTTCCAGCGCCAGCAGGCCTTCAACGCGGCGCTGGTCGGCCACATCAACCAGCAGGTCGAACACGAGCTGCAGGCGCGGAGCGCCACCGCCGCGCTCGTCGACGCCGTCCGGCGCGAGTTCGACGCGCTCGCACGCTTCCAGTCGGAACTGATCCAGTTCCTCCAGCAGGTCACGCCCTACGTCGACACCAAGGACCGCCACGAAACGGGCCTGCTCAGGCGCCAGCTGGAAGAGCGCGCCATCGCTCTCGCGGCGGGACTGAACGGCGTCAGCGACGAGCTGCTGCGCCGGTGGGAGTCGATGGTGGCGCGCGAGCAGCGGTTCGGCGCGCGGGTCGATCTCATCGCGGCGGCACAAGAAGAGCTGCGCGTGACGGTGGCCGGCTACCAGCGCACCTCGCTCGTGCTGAAGCAGGAGCTGGAACGCTTCGCGGACGGCAGCCAGCGGGGTGCGGCGCAGACCGCGGTCGGCGCGCCGGCCGCCGCGGGCGGCGCTGCCGCGGCGGCGCCTCCCTCGCGCCCGGAGGTGCTGGGCACGCAACTCGACTCGGCGAGGTACGTGGGCTTCGAGGACACCTTCCGCGGCTCCACCGAAGACATCACCGCGCGCGTCTCGGAGTACGTGCCCTTGTTCCAGGGGGCGTCCGACGTCCTCGACATCGGCTGCGGCCGCGGAGAGTTCCTGGAACTGCTTCGCGCATCCGGTGTCGGCGCCCGGGGCATCGACATCAACCACGCAATGGTCGAGATGTGCCGGACCCGGGGACTCGACGTCGAGGAGGGCGACGCGGTGGGCTACCTCGAGTCGCTCCCCGACGCGTCGTTGGGAGGGGTCCTCGCGGTGCAGGTGGTCGAACACCTGCAGTCCGACCGCCTCGTCCGCCTGCTCGAACTGGCCTATCACAAGCTGCGGCCCGGCTCCCGGATCGCGCTCGAGACGATCAACCCCGCGTGTTGGTACGCCTTCTTCGCCAGCTACATCCGCGACATCACGCACGTTCACCCGATCCACCCCGACACGCTGCGATACCTGCTGCTCGCGAGCGGGTTCCAACGGGTGGAAATCCGCTACCGGCAGCCGTATCCCGAGCACGACAAGCTCCAGCCCGTGCCGATGCAGCCGCTGGCCGGCGTGGCGGCGGCGCTTGGCGATGCGGCGGAGACGTTCAACGCCAACGTGACGAAGCTCAACGGCCTCCTGTTCACTCACCTCGATTACACCGCAATCGGCGAGAAGCTCTGACCACGATGTCCCGCGCATTCACCGCCTGTTGTCTTCCTGTCGCCACCCTGCTCGCCAACCGTCCATGGCCAGTCTCCCAGGCCGGGGCCGCGTCCGTGCCGCGCAGCGGCCGGCGCCGGCTGCTCCGGCGCTGCGATCCCGGTCCCCGGCCGGGTGAACCCTCACCTACCGCATCACCCCAACCGTGACCGATGCCAAGGGTCGGGGCGTTGGCCGTCCGATGACGCTGTGGCTGTCGGCCGACGCGGCCCAGGTGCCGCTCAAGCTGCAGGCGGACCTCGCGGTTGGAAGCGTGGTCCTGACCCTACGCGGATCGCGCTGAGCGGACCAGCGCGCGAAGCAAGGCGAGATCCGAACGATCGAGCCCGCCCGAAACCACCAGCGTCGCGCCGTAGACGAAGGCGCCGAGGAGGACCTGCGCCGCCAGGGATTCCGGACGCAAGGTGATCAGCGCCAGCGTCATCGCCGCGGCCGAGATGCCGACCGAGGCGATCTCGCGGCCTGCCGTGACCCGTCCCACCTCCCGCGACTTGACGATGAGGACCCCGAGGACGAGGCTCTCGGTGATCAGCGTGGCGACAACCGGGCCGAGCAGGTGCAGTCTCGGGATGAGCACGAGCGTGGCAACGACGTTGGTTACTGCGCCGGCGAGGGAGGCACGGAAGTACGTGCGCTGCCGCCCGGCCGCGAGCAGCGCGTACCCGAACGGCACGTTGGCGAAGATCGGGATGACACTCGGAACGAGCCAGCGGAACACCGTCGCGCCCGCCTGGTACTCGGGCGCGTAGATGGCCCCGATGAGGGCCGGCGCGACCAGCGCGCCGCCGACCCCGATCGGCACCCCGATCAGGATCATCGTCCGGAAGCCGAGCGACATCACGCGTTCGAAACCTTCTCGACCCTCGGCGTGAAGAGCCGACAGGCGCGGGTAGAGGGCGGCGCCGAACATCGAGGAAATCGCGGTCAGGAAGAGGACGACCCGCTGCGGCGCGGCGTAGAGCCCGGCCGCGCGGTCGCCTTCCAGCAGCCCCAGCGCGATCACGCCGAACCCGACGTAGACCTGGATGACCAGCAGCGAGATCCCGATGGAGCGGCCGTCGGACGAGCGTCCTCCACTGCGCCACCCGGAGCACCGGCGAAACCGGCCCGTAGCGCCGGCGGAACAGCCCGAACAGGAGCAGCGCCGACGCCGACATCGCCAGGACGTTCGCAAGCGGCACCACGATCACCGCGCCCGGCGATTGCACGAGCGAGACGACGAGCGCGAGCCACAAGCCGGCCGCGACGACCCGGGACGCGCCGACCAGTTCCATCCGCTCCAGCCCGGCGAACGCCCACTCGAGCGACAGCGCGATCGGCGCCAGCAACAAGCCGAACGCGGCGACGAGCCAGCCGATTGGCCGGACCACTTGAATCGCCGCAGCCGCGAGCAGCAGCACCGACGCGGCGATCGCCGCGTTCATCACCCGCGCGCCGGTAAACTCGCCGACGGTGGCCGCGGCCCGCGCCGGTTCGCGCGCGATCCGGCGCCCCCCGAGCAGGTCGAGCCCCATGTCGGAGCCGAGGCGAAAGTAGAGGACCACCTGCTGGGCAACCGCGATCTGGCCGAAAGCGGCCGCGCCCAACGCCGCCGCGAGGTACAACAGCGTCAGGAAGTTCAGGATCTGCTGGGTCCAGGTCGACGCCGACAGGGCGAGGAAGTTGAAGAACACGCCGCGCCGACGCCGGGGCGACGCCAGCGTGTCGTGGGCGGTCACTTGCGGGCTCCGGTCGCTCGCCCGGCCGGAGCCGAGGCCGCGTCCCTCAACACGTCCAGGACCGCGCCCGTCGTCTCGGCCCACGACGGCCACGGCGGAATGCAAGACGCCGCATCCCGAATCTCGCCGGGATTTCGCAGCAACCGCTCCATCGCCCCGCGCAGCGCCTCGACGTCCCCCGCCGGGACCATCCAGCCGCCGCGACCGTCCGCGAACATCTCCGGGATGCCCCCGATCCGGCTCGCAAGCACGGGCCTGCCGTGGGCAAACGCCTCGATGATGGCCGTCGGCTGGGTGTCGAGGCAGATCGACGGAACGACGACGACGTCCGTGCGGGCGAAGAAACCGGCCACGTCATGGGAGAAGTGCTCGAGTTCCGCGCCGCAGCCCGGGTGGCGGCTGCGGAACGCCTCGATGGCCGCCTGGTTTCGGAACCCCCGCATCACGACGTTCCGCGAAAGAGGCCCCGCGCACGCCTCGGCCAGGACGTCGACCCCCTTCTTGGGAATCATCGCGCCGAGGTAGCCGAACCGGACGGCGCCAGCCGCGGGCCGGCCGCGGACCTCGGGTGCCCGGGGGTCGCTCCCGTTGCGAATCACCACCGCCCGTTCCAACGCCACGCCGCGAGCTTCGATTTGATCGATGACCGAACGCGCCGGGGCGATCACCCGGTGGACCGCGTCGAGCTGGCGCGCCACCAACCGGCTTCGCCAGGCGAGCAGGGAGGCGGCGGCGTGCCGGACCCCGGGCGGCACCCGGGCGCCGAACCGGACCCGGTACAAGCACTCCGCGCAACGGTCCGGCGACCCACCCGGGCACACGGGACCGTCGTACGCCACGAGCGAGTGCGACGGGCAGACGAGGTAGTTGTCGTGCAGGACCAGCACCGAGGGGACACCGCGCCGGCGCGCGATTCCGGGCAGCCTGATTGACAGGCGGACCAGGTGGTGAAACAGGACGACGTCCGGCTGAAACTCGCGGAGCGCGCGTGAGAACGCCACCTCCGCCCGCGGGCGCACGATTGACAGCAGCACTTGCGCACGCGGCGCGAGGTAGGGCACGCGCCAACAGGACGCCGCACCCAGTCCTTCGGCGGCGAGGTCGTCCGGGGACGGGTCGCGCCGGCCCGCGAAGAAGACGCCCACGTCGTGGCCGGCCCGCAACATCTCGCGCATCTGACGGATCGCGACCTGTTCGGCGCCGAAGCAGGGGTCCGGGAGGAAGTTGTGGAGCGCGACCAGGATCCTCATTGCCTGGCCCCGAGCGGCTGCCCCGGTCGGCTGAGCAACCGCTTCGCGCGTTTCACGACCGCCCGGACCGGGCCGTGGGGCAGCCAGGAGGCCGCGAGCAGCGCGGCCGCGTGAGCACTCGGTCGGGCCCGCAGCGAACGGCGGAGGAAGGAACGTGCGCGCCGGTGATTCCCGCGCACGATGTACAGGATCCCCCAGTGGAGGTGTGCGTCGGCCAGGATGACCGAGCGATGAGCGGCATATCGCTCGGGACTCCGCTGCAGCGCCTTCTCGATCACCCGGTAGAAGTCCGCCTCGGAACGATCGTCCGCCCACCGCTTCGAATAACTGCCGGGCGTATCGTGAAACACCGCGAGCGCATCGGGAATCAACACGGTCTTGCTGACCTCGCCGATGCGAATCCACAGGTCGAGTTCGTCATGGCAGCGGAGCGATTCGTCGATCGGCCCGGCCCGATCGATCACCGCGCGGCGGCAGGTCGCGCCCGAGGTCTGGACGAGGCTGGATGGCCACAGGTACTCGGGAAACGCCCGGCTCCGCAGGTACGCTTCGCCGTAGATGTCGCGAGTGCCATCCGGATACTGGCGATAGAGACGGCAGAAGGTCGCCCCAACCTCGGGGTCCTCGACCATGGGGCCGATGCCGCCGGTGATCCGCCCGGGCAGAAACTCGTCGTCGGCGTCGAGAAACGCCACGAATGCCCCGCGCGCCTCGCGCAGCGCACGATTTCTGGCGGCTGCCGCTCCCCTGTTTGGCTGCGTGAAGAACCGGACGGCGTTGCCGAACCCCTCCACGACCTTCCGCGTCCCGTCGGTCGAGCCGTCGTCCACGACGACGACCTCGAGCGCGTCGAACGCCTGCCGGAGTGCCGACTCGATGGCCCGGCCGACGGTCCGCTCGCAGTTGTACGCGGGCAGGACGACGCTGACGAGAGGCTGTTCCACTGGCTGAATCCTTGCCAAGGTCCGGGATGCGGGGCGAAACGCCGCTGCCGGTCATTATATGGGAGCGACCGGCCGGGCGCCCCACGAACCGAGTCGGCGAACTTGTGGCAACCATGCGAGTCCAGTATGATGCCGACTGCGAATCGTCCTGTCCTCGCGCCGACAATCTGACCAGAGGTATGGCATCTTCCGGAACGTCGTGGCGCCGAAGCGCGGATGACAACATGGCCAGTGCGCCGCCCACCGCCCGGACTTCTGAAGCCTCGGTCATCATCGTCAATTACAAGTCCTACGCCGAACTCGACGCCTGCCTGGAATCGCTGCGCTCGGATCCCGACGGCTGCCCCGAGGTCGTCGTCGTCGACCACGAGTCGGTAGCCGACGAACTGGCGCGGGTGCAGGCCCGGCACCTGCCGTTCAAGAGCGCGCCGACACCGCACAACCCCGGGTTCTCGGCCGGCGTCAATGCCGGGGCCCGCCTCGCGTGCGGACGCTACCTCCTGATCCTGAATCCCGACACGCAGTTGAAACCGGGCGCCATCAAGGCGATGGTGGACTACCTGGACGCCAACCCGGAGGTCGCCGTTGCGGGAGCGCGCGTGGAGGATCCGGGGGGCACGGTGCAGCGGTCGGCCAGGCGGTTTCCGACGATGCTGACCGGTCTCGCGGGGCGATTGTCGCTGTTCACGCGGATATGGCCGGGGAACCCGCTGTCACGCCGGGACGTCCTGGCGGACGGCACCACCTTGACGCCGCGGGAGGTGGACTGGGTAGCGGGCTCGTGCATGGCGGTCCGGGCCGAAGCGTTCAGGCAGGTCGGGGGGATGGACGAGCAGTTCTTCCTGTACTGGGAAGACGCCGACCTGTGCAAGCGGCTGCGGGAGGCCGGCTGGAAGACGGCGTACTTGCCGTCGGCGGTCGTCGTCCACGGCGTCGGCCGAAGCCGCCGGCACGCGCGGGCACTGTCCGTGCGGGCGTTCCACCGGAGCGCGTTCCTCTACTTCGCGAAGCACCGCGCCGGCCGCTACCGGGCGCTCTCCCTGCCGGTTGCCGGCACGCTGCTGTACGCGAGGATGGCCGTCAAGCTCGCAATCCAGTTCGTCACCCGCCGCGACTGGTCGGACAGGTAGCCCGTCGAATCGCCCGCCGAACTACCCCCCCGCCGGGGCCCGCCGCCGAATCCCCCCGATCCAACGCGCCACGGTGAACGGTGCGATCGAAAACAACAGCACGTACCACCAGGCGGTGTTGTTGAACTTGTTGACGAATATCGACAGGACCAGCGCCACGGTCACGTGCGCGGCGAGCAGCAGCCGCGCGGGACAATCGCGCGCCCTGCGCACCAACTCGTGGGCCGCGCCCGAGAAGGCTCCGACGATCAGGCAGTAGAGCACCATCCCCGGCAGGCCGAAGTCCATCAGCGGGTAGTACAGGAATGTGTAGCCGTTCCACGAGATGGGTGCGGGGTCCTTCTCGATGATCCTGACGAATGGGGCGATGTGGGCAGGCAGTTCGCCGCGGTAGAGCCCGGCGCGCTGGAGCGCCCTGGCCACCGGGAAGCCCGCGTGGGCGCCGTAGGTGAGCGGGCGCTCCGCGGGTACCACACGGCGAAGGCGGCGAATGAGCCCGTGGTGTACAGGTAGATCGACCGCCATCTCCGCGTCAGCCCGCTGACGGCGCTTCCCGGCGCTTCCCCGCTCGCCGGAGGTGCGGCCTGAACGGACGAGGGGCGTTCGCCTCCGCCAGTGGACCACCTCCACGCATCGATCACCACGAAGTTCGACACGAGCAGCACGGCGCAGGTCAGCACCACCGCGGCCAACCTCGTCGGCCGAAGCGCGCTCCCCCGGCGATAGATGACCATCGACGCCACCGTCAGCACGACGGTGAAGAACTGAGTGCGGTCGGTGGAGACCCACGTCCCGGCCACACAGGCGGCAACGAGCCACCAGTGCCGGGCGCGGAGCTTGTGGCCGGTGAGAGAGGATGCCGCCGCCACGATTGGCGTGGTGACGCAGAAGAACTCGAGAAACAGAAAGGCACTGGGGATTCGGTGCGTCGTCAGCGCGGACCGCAGTTCGAAGCCGTTCCTGAAGGTGGACAGTCCGACGTATCGGTGGACTTCCCAGGCGTACCATGCGATGCCGGCAAGGCCGGCACACCCGTAGACGGTGAGCCACACCGGCGACCAGGCCGACGGGACGACCGGCGGCCGCCGCCACTGGACCAGGCGGCGTCCGGCCTGGATTCCGACGAGCACGCAGGCCGCACCAAGCACCAGCGCCGCCGCGGCGGCGGCGGGCATCGGCCCGTACGGAAAGATGGGCAGCAGGTACAACCCGCAGGAGATCAGCCAGGAAGCGGCGAATGCGGACCCGGGGGTGAGGAACTCGCCGTCCCGGACCCTCGGAAGGGCCGCGGCGACGAAGCCGAGAACCAGCAGCACGCCTGCGACTACCGACCTCATCATGCCACCTGGGCGTCGCCGCGCTTGCGGCCGAGGCCACTGCGATAGAGCCGGTCGGCTTCCATCACCAGCCTTTCGGCCTTGTAGTCGGACGCGCGGGCTCTTCCGGCCTGCCCCATTCGGGCTCGCACGGCCGCGTCCGCGAGCTTGAGCACGGCGGCTGCCAGGTCGGCCGGCCGCCTGGGGGGAACGAGCAAGCCGGTCACACCGTCCGACGTCACGTCAGGCACGCCGCCGACCGCCGTTGCGACGGCGGCCTTCCCGGCTGCCATCGCCTCGATCAGCGCGACAGGCGTCCCCTCGCTCAGCGAACTCAGGACCAGCACGTCGAGCGTGCTGTAGATCTGGCAGAGATCGCTGCGCCACCCGAGGAACGAGACGACCCCGGAAAGACCGAGCGAGGCGACGAGCGCCTCGAGGCCGGGCCGCAGTTCCCCGTCCCCGACGATCATCAGCCGGGCGTTCGGGAGGTCCTGCACGACGATCGCAAACGCGTGAACCAGCATCGCCGGGTCCTTGATCGGAACCAGGCGGCCGACGAAGCCGAGAACGAAATCGCAGTCGCGGTAGTGCAGTTCCCCGCGGAGGTTGGCGGCCTGGCCGTCGAGGGCGAGCAACGGATCGAGGTCGAGCCCGAGTCGCATCACGGCGACGCGGTCCGCGGGCGCGATCCGGTACTCGGTCACGATGTCGTCGCGCTGACGCGGCGAGATCGTCACCACCACGTCCGTCAGCCTCGCGAGCCAGCGTTCCGCAACCCGAACGGCCCAACTGCCCAACGGACCGAAGTACGAACGGAACACGTGCCCGTGAAACGTGTGCACGACCAGGCAGCGGCGCTGCCGCGGGCGGGCGACGTTGTAGGCAAAGGCGGCCAGGCGCCCCAGCGTCCCGGCTTTCGACGCGTGGGTGTCGACGATGTCGGGGCGTTCCCTGTAAATCAGCCGCGTCAGTCGAACCAGGGCAGCCAGATCGTGAAACGGGCGGACTTCACGCCCGAGTTCGGCGAGTTGCTCGATGCGCAGGTGGGGGCCCTGCGGGCATTCGAGGCTCGCCTCCCCCTTGGCGAGCGACCCGTGCACCAGCAGGGTGTCGTACCCGGCGCTCGCCAGGTGCGTCGACAAGATGGTCACCTCGCGGGCCGGCCCCCCCACGTTGAGGCGGCCGACGATGCGAAGGACCTTGAGTCGAGCGCCGGGCAGAGGCATTGTGCGGGTCAGGTGCTAACCGATCCTCATACCGCATGTTCGAGCGCCATGCGCCATCGAGAGAACACGGTACGCCATCCGGTTGCCCGCTTTCAAGAGCGCCTCGCGAGCCGCGGCGCAATCATGACCCCGACGACGAGGAGCACGACGGTGTAGACGTTGACCGTGGTCACGAAACGGTTGGCAAACGGCGTCCACAGGATCATCCCCTGGAGCTGGCAGAGCACCAGGGGCCAGGCGCTGAGCCCCGACGCTTCCCTCGTGCGCCGGTAGGCCACGGCCGACAGCCAGCCGAGGAGCGCGGGAAGGAGGATCACCCCTGGCCAGCCGAAGTCCAGGTAGAACTCGTAGAGGTAGGTGTAGGCGTTCGCCGGGTACGGGGTCGGCACGTCCGGGTAGATGCTGAGGGCCTCGGCGCCGGGTATCAAACGGAGCCGCTCGGCGAGCCGGAAGAGCGGGTGAAGGGTCATTCGGCCGTAACGAAGCGGCTCGGGATTCAAGACGACGTCGTTGAACGTCGGCAGCGGCGCGCCGACCGACAGGTAGAACACCGACAGCCGGTGGAACGGCCCCCCAGGCAGGAGCAGCCGGAGATTGGACGACGCGGGCATGGCCCCCCTCGCCATCTTCCCGCGCACCCTTCCACCTCCAGGCGCAGGGATTCCCAAGGCGCCGTCCGGGCCTTGTCGGCGACGGTCTGCATGAAGTACGAGTAGGTGGAGGGCGTCTTTCCCAGCCATCGGCCGACCGCGAGGTAGAACGGCGCGGCGACCGCCATCGCCACCACGACGGTCAACACGACCCGCAGCAGCGTCCGGTCCCCCCGCGCGGGCGCCAACCGGAGGAACGACCAGCTCGCGACCACCCACAGGAAGTGGGTGCGCTCCATCGAGATCGCCATGGCGGCGACAAACAACGCCAGGAGTGCAACGTCTACCGCGCGGGGACGCCTGTCGAGCACCAAGACCGCGTAGCCGAACAGGATCGCCCCGACGATTCCGAAGTAGTACAGGAACAGGTGTGCCGTGTTGATCTTGCGGAGCGTGAGCGCGTGGTAGGTGGGCTGCGGCGAGCGGAAGAACGTCAGCAGGCCCGAGTAGTTGTCGATTCGCCAAAGGAATATCGCGAAGCCGCACAGCCCGACGATCAGGAAGAGCCGAATCAGCGGAAACGGGTCGGTCGCCGGGGCCGCCGGGGCCGGGGATGCGCCCCGCGCCGGCGGGCGTCTCCAGCCTCCCCAGATCGCGGCGGCCAGGAACGCCGTCCCGCCCGCGCCGAGCAAGGCCCACGTCTGCGGCTCGAGGTCGTAGAACGGAAACAGCCGCAGCTCGTACAGCGAGACTGCCACCGCCCAGACGACGGCGTAGAGGTTCGCCGGGGCAAGCCAGCCCTGACCCGATCGCCGGGATGCGGCCACCACCGCGACCGCAACCGCCACGACGAGGATTGTTACGAGAGTCATCCGGCGAATCTCTCCTCTGGGCCCGCGGGCGGCCGCCCGTCGCTCCACGCGGTGCCTCCAGGGTCGGCGATGGCACGGTAGAGCCGGGGAGCGGTCACGTCGAGCGAGTAGCGGGTTTCCACGCGCCGCCGGGCACGCGACCCGAGCGTGACCCGCAAGTCGGCGTCGGTGATGAGCCGGCCGAGCGCCGCGACCCAGTCCTCGGTCGATTGGCACAGCACCGCACCTTCACGCTCGCCGAGAATCTCGGCGTTGGTCCGTGTCCACGACGCGACCGTCGGCATCCCGGCGGCACCGTACTGCAGCGCCTTCAGTGCCGCTTTGCCCTGGGTCCACGGCGTATCGGGCATCGGCATCAAGCCGATGTCGAAGGCGTCCAGGTCTTCGAATTCGGTCTCGAGCGACCACGGACGTACGTCCGCCTCGACCCGCGTGAACGGACTGCGGCCGGCGCCGATCAGGCGAAGCCGGACGGCCCGCGTCTCCGCGACGCGCCGCAGCGCGTCCTCGATGTCGGTCAAGTAGCGAGCGGTCGTCGGTGTCCCGATCCACCCGAGCAACGGGGCGGGCGCCGACAGCGTCGCCCGGTCGCGGACCAGCGCCTTCGAGACGTCCACCGCGGTAGGGATGACGTCGACCCGGCCCCCAAGATTCTGCACCACTTCGGCGTTTCGGCGGTTGGAGGTAATGGTAAGCCCGCTTACCGCGATGGCGTTTTCCAGGCCGCGGCGCAATACCCGCACCCGCCAATGCTCCAGCGCCCCCCCCTCGAGTTCGGGCTGGTCCAGCGCGTCGTCGAAATCGAAGAGAATCCGGTCGCGATGCGGCAGCAGCGCGGACCTGGCCCAGCCCGGGACCGAGCAGCGGTAGATGAACACCCGATCGAAGTGCCTGACGCGCCGAACAACTTCGCCCATCGCCCGCTGATTCTGCAGCCAGGCAGCGGCGAGGTGGATTGCCCGGCGGGCACGGCCCTGGCGGGCCCCGGTCAGCAGCCTGACGGTCGAGCGCTCGGGACGCACGACCCGGACGGAGGGCTCGATCCCGAGAGCCTCGAGCCGGGCGAGGTACTGGAATACGCGATACCGCGGACCGGGCGCGAGTTTCCCATCGGGGACCACGAACAACGTGCGCACAGCAGCCATCCCGACTCCCGCCTGTGGAAACCCGTCCACCCGCCGCCCTGGCAAGTACGCGTCACCGCCGACCGATGAGCCCGAGCGTCGCGGCAGCCGTCGCGGCCACGGTCGCCCACGCCACCACCACTCCGCTCACCTCGACCCACGGCGGCGCCCCCGCCAGCGATGCCGCATGACGGGCCGCGAGCGCGGCAACGACGGACGTCCCGGTGACGAGCCCGGCCCCGGCGAGGTCGCGCCACCCTTCGAAGCGGACGCCGAGCCGCGCGGAAAGCCAGGCCCACAGCACGAGGCCGGTGACGACCGGCACGCAGCCGAACGCGACGACGGCAGGCAGGAACCCGCCGGCCAGAATGCCCGCGGCGACGCCGGCGGCCACGCCCACCCACGTGGTGACCGCTTCGGGCACCGGCCGCCCGGCGCTTCGCCCCATCATCGCCATCGGCACCGACACCGACGCCAGCGCGTGGAGGACGACAAGAGGACGCAGGGCCTCGGCGACGTGAACTGCGCCGGGGCCGGTCCCGAGCCACCAGCGCACGACGGGGTCTGAAACCACGACCAGCAGCGCCGAACACGGCAGCATGAACAGGGCCGTGTACCTGACCGCCAGCTTGATCAGGCGCACCGCGTGCGCGCGGTCCGGCGACGACAGGACCCCGACCCCGAACGGCACCATCGCCACGAACAACGAGGACGCCAGGCTCCTCAATCCGAGCGCGGCGCGCGCGGCAAGATCGTAGATGCCGGCGTACTCGACGCCGAATCGGCGGCTGATGACGAGTCGAAAGACGTAGTCCGCGAGGAGCGGGCCGATGGTCGCCACCTGCAGCACGCCGCCGAACCCGAGCAACTGCCGGATGGCCTGCCGATCCCACCCCCACGTGCGACGGCCGGCCGGAAGCGGCTCTGGCAGTTCGCGCGACAGCGCCCACCACTGGCCGGCGGCGGCGAACGGCGCGCCGCCCGCGTAGGCGAGGAGGAGGAGGTCGAGCCGTCGAACGCCGGCCAGCGCCAGGGCCGATACCGCCACGGTGCCCAGCGCCATCCCGCCGGTGCGCCACGCCTGGACCGCCGTCATGCGCTGCAGGCCCGAAAGTCCTGCGCCGATCACGAGCGAGCCGGTCACGAGGCCGAGCGACGCTGCGAGCACACGGAGGCCGCGCTGCACGTCCACGGCAACCGGCTGGCCGCGCCAGGCCTCGAACGCCGCCGTCGAGCCGAGGATCACGATCTCCAATGCGGCCATGGCCGCCAGCACCAGCAGCAGTGCCTGCCCGATCGTTCCCCGTATGTCGAGCGTCCTGCCTTCGACCTTCAGCCACGCCACGTGACGCTCGACGGCGGCAGACAGGCCGAAGTCCACGAGCGTCGAGTAGCCGACGAGATACGCAAACAGGGACCACAACCCGAACTGTGCGGCGCCGAGGGTCCGAAAGAGCACGGTGGACAGCCCCAGCGCCAAGGCCACTGCCGCAACCCGCCCGGCCAGGATGGCGGCGGTGTTCCCGGCGAGCCGGCGGTAACTCGCGCCGCTCGTTCGCCGCCCGCCCCAAGGCCTCGCGGCGGGCGGCGGACCGGGGATCTCGGACGGAGAGGACGGGACCATCGATCAAGTTCCAATCGGGGATGGACCGCCCACGTCGGGGCTCTCCGGGCGCGGCGGGTTCGATGCCGGAGCCAGTTTCCGCCCGCGGACGCTGCCCACTTCCCTGAGCACGCACGAGAACTCGAGGAGCGGGACGTCGGCCGCCTCGCACGCGGCGCGCGCGGCCTGGATTGCCGCCGCGGGCAACTTGGTCGACGTGAGGATCACCGCCTGCGCGCCCCCATCCAGCAGGCTTTCGATCTTGCCCGGTCCGCCCACGACGGGCACGCCCCGGATCCGCCGGCCGTGCTTGTAGGGGTCGTCGTCCACGAACGCGACGAGCGAGTACGAATAGCGAGGGTTGTTCAGGAGTTCCCTCGCGAGCATCTCGCCGGCGTCGCCCGCACCGTAGGCCACCGCTTTCCGCACCGCCCCGCGCGCCCGGTCGCCGGCCGCCGGCAGCAGGCGGAACGCCAGGCGCGACCCGATGAGCAGCGCCGCCATCAACAGCCCGTCGATGAGCAGCACGCTCCGCGACACCCGCTCGAACCGGTACAGGTATGCGAGCGACAAGACCGCCATCACGGACCCGAGGCCGACGCCGTTCAACACGGGCACGATCTCACTCGTGCCGAAGTAGCGCCACATCCCGCCGTAGGCCCCCGCGAGCCGAAGGCTGACGATCTTGCAGGCGATGACGATCGGCAGGGAGGCCAGGAACGTCGGGAAGAAGAAATCGAACTCGGCCTGGTCGAACCGCACCCAGTACGCCGCGTAGTACGAGGCGCTGACCAGGGCGACGTCGAGGACGACCTCGAACACGTGATGCCGGACCAGCAGCGCGGCAATCGCCCCGCGCCATCGCCCGCCGAGCAGCAGCGAGAAATCCTCGCCGCCGTAGACCCGGACCCGGAGCAGCGCGACGCCGAGCAACAGGAACGCGACGCCGAGCAGGACGACCAGGACCTCGCTGCCCGTCCCGACGCGACGGAGCAGGATGGCCGAGGCGCCGGACGCGAGCGCCATCGCGTAGAGGAACAACACGGCCTTCTTCTCCGTGAACCCGAGCGCGACGAGACGGTGCGCCGAGTGGTCGGTGCCGCCGCGTGACGCCGGGCGCCCGGCCAGCTTGCGGCTGACCGTGACGAGGGTCGTGTCGAAGATCGGCACCAGCAGCACCAGGATCGGGACGGCCGCCGTGGCCATCGGGAGCGACCGGTTCTCCCCCGTCAGCGCGGAGAGGCCCGCCAGCAGGAAGCCGATGAACAAGCTGCCCGAATCGCCGAGGAAGATCGTGGCGGGGTGGAAGTTGTAGATCAGGAACCCGACCAGGGATCCGCCCAGGGCGGCTGCGATCCCCGCGGCGGGGCCGGTGCCGCCGGCGATGAGCACGAGCATGCCGGCCGCGATTGCGCCGAGGCCGGCGCACGCCCCGTCCATGTTGTCGACCAGGTTGAAGGCGTTCGTCAGGCCAATCAGCCAGAAGACGGTGAGGACCGAGTCCACGGTGAGAAAGCCGGTCCAGGTCAGGCGGACGCCCGCCGCGAGCATGGCGGACGCGAGCACGACCTGCAGCGTCAGCTTCGTCGCGGGCTTGAAGGTGAGGAGGTCGTCGAGGAGTCCGACCGTGAAGGCGCCGACGCTGCCCCCGACCACCGCGAGGAACAATGGCGACCAGTCCCGCACGAGCAGCAGCGCGGCGCAGGCGCCACCGAAGACGGCCACCCCGCCGAGCACCACCGTGGGCGCCTGGTGCCAGCGGTCCGTGCGCGGAGCCGCCACCTGGCCGAAACGCTGCGCCGCCATCCGGACCAGGGGGGTCAGCACGGCCGTCGCGAGGAAGCCGACGGCCGCGAGGTAGAGCACACTCACCGAACTAGGCCCGGCTGGACGCGCGCGCCGGCTCGGCTGCGATCCGGGCCAGGTCGGCGTCAACCATCATCTCGACGAGACCCTTGAAATCGACCGCCGCGTGCCAGCCCAGCACCGTCCGCGCCTTCGTCGGATCGCCGATCAGGTGGTCCACCTCGGCGGGCCGGAGGAACGCCGGGTCCACGCGCACGTACTTCTGCCAGTCCAGGCCCACGCGATTGAATGCCACTTCGACGAGGTCGCGCACGGAGTGCGCGATGCCGGTCGCGACGACGTAGTCGTCCGGCTGGTCCTGCTGCAGCATCAGCCACATCGCGCGAACGTAGTCGCCGGCGAAGCCCCAGTCGCGGCACGCGTCGAGGTTGCCGAGCGGCAGCGAGTCGGCCAGGCCGAGCTTGATGCGGGCAACGTAATCGGTGACTTTCCGGGTGACGAACTCGAGGCCGCGGCGGGGCGATTCGTGGTTGAACAGGATGCCCGAGCAGGCAAACAGCCCGTAGCTCTCGCGGTAGTTCACCGTGATGTAGTGGCCGAACACCTTCGAGACTCCGTACGGGCTGCGCGGGTAGAACGGCGTCAGTTCCGTCTGCGGCACCTCGCGCACCTTGCCGAACATCTCGCTCGACGACGCCTGGTAGAGCCGGACCTTGGGGTCCACCTGGCGGATTGCCTCGAGCACCCGGGTCACGCCCTGCGAGTTGAACTCGCCGGTCAGCATCGGCTGGTCCCAGCTGGCCGGCACGAACGACATCGCGGCCAGGTTGTAGAACTCGGTCGGCCGCACGTCGTCGATCACGCGCATGAGCGACAACTGGTCGAGCAGGTCAGCGGGCCGAAGCGAAATCCGGTCCACGATGTGCTCGATTCGCCAGAGGTTGGGAGCGCTGGAACGGCGGACCACCCCCGTGACCTCGTATCCCTCCTGGAGCAGCAGTTCAGCCAGGTACGACCCGTCCTGGCCGGTAATCCCGGTGATGATGGCGCGCTTCGGCATGGGCCTCCTGCAGTGCAGCTAAAGTTCTGAAATTGTATGGTCTTAGCGCCACGCGGTCAAGGATGGGGACAGACCGCCCGCCGCGCCGAGATGTAGCGCGCGAGCGCGTTCTGCCATGGGGGCATCGCGATCCCCGCAGCGGCGAGTTTCCGGTTCGAGAGCGCGCAGTACCGCGGTCGCGACGCGCGCAGGCCGGCTTCATCCATCCGCAGCGGCTTGAGATGCGGAACGACCCCGAGCTGGCGTGCCGCCTCGCGCGCCAGCTCCTCCCAGGTGCAGCTCCCGGTGTTCACGCAGTGATAGAGCCCCGGTGCCGCGCGGCGTTCGATCAGCGCCCGGGTCGCGCCGGCGACGTCGAGGTGGTAGCTCGGCGACACCGTGCGGTCGACGAACACCGGGACCTCGTCCCCCCGCCAGAGGCCGTCCACGATCCGGTCCACGCTGGTGCGCTTGCTGCCCGCGGCCGCGGGCGGTGCGCCGAACACGCTCTCCACCCTGAGCACGTAGCTGCGCGCCGCCCCTTCCCGCGCAAACCATTCGCCGACCAGCTTCGAGCAGGCGTAGGTGCTGCGGGGGTTGGGAGGATCGTCTTCGGTGTAGGGCTCGCCGGCGGTGCCGTCGAAGACGAAGTCGGTGCTGTAGTGCACGAAGCCGGCGTCCACGGACGCGGCGGCGGCGGCGAGGACGCGCACCGCGAACGCGTTGACGTTCAGCGCCTGCACCGGCTCGTCCTCGGCGCGGTCGACGTCGGTGTACGCCGAGCAGTTCACCACCGCGTCCGGCCGGAGCCGCGTCACCGTGGCCTCGACGGCGCGGTGGTCGCACACGTCGAGCGTCGCCCGCGTCGTGGCCACCACCTCGGCGCTGCCGGCGAGGTGCTCCGCAACGGCCCGGCCCAGGTGCCCGGCGGCTCCGACGACCAGGACCTTCATCAAGCGGCTTTCCCGTCGGCGAACTGGCGCATCTGCCGGTCGTCGAACACGCCTTCCCAGCGCGCCACGACCGCCGTCGCGATGCAGTTGCCCATGACGTTCACGGCGGTCCGTCCCATGTCCATGATCTGGTCGATGGCCAGCAGGATGGCGGCGCCTTCGAGCGGGAGCTTGAACTGCCCGAGCGTCGCCGTCAGCACGACGAGCGCGGCGCGCGGGACGCCGGCGACCCCCTTGCTGGTGAGCATCAGCGTGAGCATCATGAAGATCTGCTGGCCGGCCGTCATCTCCACGCCGAACAACTGCGCCACGAAGACGCTGGCGAGCGACAGGTAGAGCGTCGTGCCGTCCAGGTTGAAGCTGTACCCGGTCGGCAGGACGAGGCCGACGATGTTCTTCGGGCAGCCGAACTGCTCCATCACCTCGAGCGCCTTCGGCAGCGCCGCCTCGCTGCTCGCGGTGGTGAACGCGATCAGGAACGGCTCCTTCACCGCCTTCAGGAAGGTGAGGAACGGCACCCGGATGATCACCGAGACACCGCCCAGCACGATCACCGCGAACACGATCAGCCCGCCGTACATCAGCAGCACCAGCTTGCCGAGCGTCACGAGGATGCCGAGCCCCATCTTCCCCACCGTCGCCGCGATCGCCGCCATCACGCCCAGCGGAGCGAACAGCATCACGTAGCCGGTGAACTTGAACATCGCCTGGGCCGTCGCTTCCAAGACGTCGACGATCGGCTGCCCGCGCTTCCCGATCGCGGCCACCGCGATGCCGAAGAAGATCGAGAAGACGACCAACTGGAGGATCTCGCCCTCGGCCATCGCCTGGACGACCGACGTCGGGAACAGGTGCGTCAGCAGTTCCCACCCGGTCAGCGGCTTCTTGCTCGCGATGTCCGCGATGCTCTGGGTGACGGTCACCTGCACCCCGACGCCCGGCTTGAAGATGTTGACGATGCCGAGCCCGAGGAAGAGGGCGATGGTGGTCGCGATCTCGAAGTAGATGATCGCCTTCAGCCCGATCCGCCCCATCGCCTTCAGGTCCCCGGTGCCGGCGATCCCGATCACGAGCGTCGAGAACAGCAGCGGGGCGATGATCATCTTGATCATCCGGAGGAACGTGTCGGCAATCGGCTTGATCCCTTCGGCGAACCCGGCCACGTGGGCGCCGGTCGCCGGGTCGGTGCCCGATGGCCACAGCATCCCGATGACGATCCCCACCACGAGGCCGATGAAGATCTGCGTGGTCGTGCCGGGAACGCGTGAGCGGGGGCGCGGGCCGCCGCTCGGAACGTCGCTGATTCGTAGTGCCATTCGTGAGTACCCCGGGTTAAACCGCGTTGGCGATCGTGTCCGCCACGTAGCGCTGCTGCGCCTCCGTCAACTCGCCGTAGATGGGCAGCGCCAGCGTGTGGTCCGCCGCCTGCTCCGCCCGGGGGAACTGGCCCTTCCTGTACCCCAGGTGCGCGAAGCACTCCTGGAGGTGGAACGGCACCGGGTAATAGACTTCCGTGCCGATGCGCGCGGCCTCGAGCGCGGCCTTCACCTTGTCGCGCTCGGCCAGGCGGATCACGAACTGGTTGTAGATGTGGTAGAAGCCCTCCGGCTCGACGGGCAGCACCACCTGCCCGCTGGCGGCGAGCGGCGCGAGGAGGTCGCGGTAGCGGGCCGCGTTGCGGCGACGCGCTTCGGTCCACGCGGCAAGGTGCGGCAGCTTGACGCGCAACACGGCGGCCTGGATCGCATCCAGCCGGAAGTTGGCGCCGACGAACTTGTGGAAGTACTTCGGCTCCGCGCCGTGGTTGCGGACCAGCCTCAGGCGGTGTGCCAGCGCCTCGTCGTTGGTGGTCACGAACCCGCCGTCGCCGAACGCCCCGAGGTTCTTGCTCGGGAAGAACGAGAAGCAGCCGAACGTCCCGAGTCCGCCCACCGGCCGGCCGTGGTACCTGGTGCCGATCGCCTGCGCCGCGTCCTCGATGACCGCCACGCCGGCCCGGCCGGCGGCTTCCAGGATCGGCGCCATTTCGGCGCTGCACCCGTACAGGTGTACCGGGATCACCGCCTTGGTGCGCGGGGTGATGGCCGCGGCCATGGCCGCCGGATCGAGGTTGTAGGTCACCGGGTCGATGTCCACCAGCACGGGCGTCGCCCCCAGGCGGGACACGCACCCGGCCGTCGCGAAGAACGAGTAGGTGCTCGTCACCACCTCGTCGCCCGGCCCGATGTTCAGGGCCATCATCGCCGCGAGGAGGGCGTCCGTCCCGGACGACACCCCGATCGCCTCCTTGACCTCGAGCATCGCCGCCAGTTCGCGTTCGAGCCCTTCGACCTCGGGCCCCATGATGAAGCGCTGGCTGTCGCAGACGCGCGTGATGGCAGCAAGCACCTGGTCGCGGATCGGGAGGTACTGCGCCTGGAGGTCGAGGAGCGGAACGGACGTCACCGGGGAAGACATGATCAGGACACCTCGGGAAAGAAGTCTCGGGTGGGATCGGCTCAGCGGCCGACCACCAGCGTGGGGGCGCCCCACAGCGCCCGGTCGTTGTTGCGGTCGACCGGCTTGCCGGGCATGCTCGAGTTCGTGCTCAGGACGATCTTCACTTCGCGGCCGGCGTAGGCCGACAGGTCGAGCGCCACCGGAATCCAGCGGCGATCGGAGGGGTTCGTCGCCGGATCGACGTGCTGGTTCAGCAACTCCTCGTACGCGGTGCCGCTGCTCACGCCCATCCGGAAGAGGACGCCGTCGCCCGGCTTGTCCCAGGCGACCGGGTCCACCGCGATCGACGCACTGAACCACGCATCCGCCGGAACCGTGACCTTGAACTGAATCCGGCCGTCGTTCTGTTCGAGGATCGCATTCTTCGTCTCGCCGTTGACCGTCACCGTCACCGCCTGGATCGACTCCCCGACGGGCAGCGGCCCGGCCCGCTTCTCGGCCTGCGGCAGCATCGCCAGCAGGTCGACGCCGTTGCCCGCGCCGCCTCCTCGACGCCACCCCCACACGAGAAGGCCGATCACGACAATCACCCCCACGAGCAGCACCCAGCGGTTCCGGAACATAGTCTCGTCTTCCTGTCAGATGGATCGCAGCCAGCGGCTGCATGCGGCCGGTCTGCGCCGGCCAGGCGCCGCGGGCACAGCCCGCCCCTCGGGGGCGCCGGCCCGGAGCGGCGCACCATGGTACACTCCGCGGCCCCGAATCCGCCAGTCACCCCGCGCGCGCGCCAGCCGCCACCTGCACGATTGTGACATTCGGATTACGGATCCGTAACGCTCTCCGGTGAAACGCCGCCCGCCCCACGCCGGTTCACCACGTTTTTCCTGAACAAAACGGCCGAGTCCAGGCGTCCTCTTCTCCCTCCCAGCCGTGGTATCCCCCTTGCCTTTTCCGCGGTCATGAACTGGCCCCGAGTCGCAGGCACCATGATGAAGAAGACGTTTGCCCTCGCCCTCTTATTTCTTCTCGTTCTCGCGGCACCGCTCCTGGCCGGCTCCGTGACGGTGACCTGGGATCCGAACATCGAACCCGACGTCACGGGCTACGTGGTTTTCTACGGCACGCAGTCGGGCGTCTACCCATACAGCGCGACGGTCGGCAACGTCACCGCCTACACGGTGGACAACCTCGTGGGCGGCCAGAAGTACTACTTTGCCGTCCAGGCCGTCAGCATGAACGGGCTCACGAGCCCGCTTTCGCAGGAAGTCAGCGCGACCATCCCCGGCGACGCCAAGCTCACAGAAACCCAGTGGCTGACGAAGTTCGGACTGACCGACATGGTGGGCGACGCCGATGGCGACGGGGTCAGCAACCGCGACGAGTACCAACGCCGGCACCGACCCGACACTCCCGAACACCTGGACGCTCGCGGAAGGTGCCACGGGGTTCTTCAACGCGCGGCTCGCCATCACCAACCCCGGGACGGAGATCGCCGAGATCACGGTCAAGTTCCTCCGCGAAGGGACCACGCCGGTGGTGCAGCAGTACATAATCCCGGCCCTGAGCCGGAAGACCGTCGTGATGAACGACGTGCCGGGTGTCGGCTGGACCTCGGTGTCCACCGAGATCACCACGCAGCGCGGCGGCGTCGTGGTCGAGCGGACGATGACCTGGAACGGCGACGACAAGATGGTGTCGGCCCACACCGGCAAAGCCGTTTCGAAGCCCAGCACCACGTGGTATTTCGCCGAGGGCGACGTGCGGTCGTTCGAGACCTACCTGCTGCTCGCCAACAGTCAGTCCTACGACGTGACGGTCGACGTGGACTACCTGATCGACGGCGGCCAGACGGTGACCGAGAGCTACCTGGTCCAGGCGAACCGCCGCCGGACGATCTACGCGAACGAGATCCCGGCCCTCGGCTCGAATTCCTTCTCGATGACGGTCAGGGCCTCCGCGCCGATCTTCGCCGAGCGCGCGATGTACTTCAGCACCCCGGACACCTACTACAAGGGCGGCCACGACAGCCCGGGCGTCGAGCAACCCTCCACGACGTGGTTCATCGCCGAGGGGCACACGGGTCCGCTGTTCGCCGAATACATCCTGCTGTCGAACCCGAACTACGCGGCGGCGACGGCGACGGTCCGCTACCTCACGCCCACCGGGAGCGTCATCACGAAGACGTACCAGTTGAAGGCGACGAGCCGCACGACCATCCTGGTCAACGACATCCCCGGGCTCGGGGCGACGGATGTCTCCGCCTCGATAACCTCGACGCTGCCCATCATCGCCGAGCGGTCGATGTACTGGCCGGGCACGTGGGGGCAGTGGTACGAAGGGCACAACAGCGTCGGGCTGACGAGCACCGGGACGAAGTGGGCACTGGCCGAGGGCGAGAACGGGGGGGCGCACAACGCGGTGAGCTACATCCTGCTGGCGAACCCGACCAACCAGAGCGCCTCGGTCACATTGACGCTCCTGCGGGACAACGGCCTGGTGCCCATCCTGGTGCGCCGCACGGTCGCCGCCAACTCCCGCCTGACGGTGAGTTCGAACGACCTGCCGCTCGGCTCCGGCGAGTACTTCGGCGCCATGGTGGAATCGACCAACGGCGTGCCAATCGCCGTCGAGCGGTCGGTCTACTGGGACGGCGCCGGCAAGACCTGGGTTGCGGGCACCAACGAGACCGGGGTTCTCCTCAAGTAGCGCGTCCCAGGGGTCCTGGGCGGTCCGCCGGGGGACAGACCGCCCGGAAAGACGGCGACAGCGGGGCCGGCCGGGTCGCGTGCGAACCGGGCCGGCCCCATCTCTTTTGGGGGCCGTCGCCGCCCGGCGACCGCCCGCAACCTGTTGACCCTCCTCGCACGACCGGCTATTCTCAATGTTTCGCGCCTGCCCCGCACAAGCCCGTTCCTCGCCTCTATGTCACGGTTGTTCGCCATGCTCGGTGTTCGTTCCTCCGGCTTCGCCGGGCTGCTGCTGGCGCTGGCGCTGTCTGCCGCCGGCGCTTCCGCGCAGACCGCGGCGCTGAAGTCCTGGTACCTCGCGGAGGGAACCACCTGGGCGCCGTTCGAGGAGTTCATCCTCATCGCCAACCCGGGCAAGGATCCCGTCGACGCCAGGGTGAGGTTCCTTCGCCCCCCCGACAAGGACGGGAACAAGCAGGCCGAGATCGTCCACATCTATCCGCTGGGCGCGACCAGCAGGCGAACGCTTCGGCTGCGCGAGGTCCCGGAACTGGCGCCCCTCAACACCAACGTGTCCGTGGTGGTCGACTGCCTGGAACCGGGCAAGGCCACCGCCTGCGCCGGTGACGGGATCGTCGTGGAACGGTCGATGTACCTGGCCGCGCTCTGGCGACGGGTCTGCCGCCACCTGGCTGGCCGGGCACAACTCGATGGGCCTGAATGCGGCGGCGACCAAGTGGTACTTCGCGGAGGGCGCCACCTCGATCTTCGACGAGTACATCCTGCTGGCGAACCCGACGGCTGCCGCCGCCAACGTTGCGCTCACCTTCCAGGGCCAGGGCGCGAGCCGCACGACGCAGACCATCTACCGGTCGGTGCCCGCCGGCACGCGGTTGAACGTGGAACCCAGGGGCCTGGGCGATCTGCCGGCCGAACTGCAATTCGGCTCGTTCTCCGTCGAGATCGATTCCACTCAGCCGATCCTCGTGGAACGGGCGATGTACTGGCCGACGCTGGCGTCTGGCCCCGGCACGACGTGGCGCGGCGGCCACGAGAGCGGCGCGATTCCTGCCCCCGCTCTTTCGTGGAACTTCGCGGAAGGCTTCACCGGGGTCTCTCCCTCGGCGCAGCAGTTCGACACCTACCTCCTCATCGAGAACCCGTCCCACACCCAGAAGGCGTCCGTCGTCATCACCTACTACCTGGACGGGAAGACGGTGGACGATCCGGTGACGATCGAGCCGCAGACGCGTTTCACCCGGTGGGCCAACTCAATCCCCGAACTGAACCGCCAGTCATTCGGGATTCGCGTGGTGAGCAAGGACGTCCCCGTCGTCGCGGAGCGGGCGATGTACTGGGGGACGCAGACGGCCGAGTGGTCGTCGCTCAACTGGGTGGAGGGGCACGCGAGCCCAGGGGTCCCGCAGGAATCGACGAAATGGGGGTTTGCGGAGGGGACCGCCGAGAACGGGTTCACCACCTACTTCCTGCTTCGCAACTCGACCTCGACCGCCACGGATGTGAAGTTCACGTACATGCTCGAGGACGGGACGGGCAAGACGGCAACGCATCTCCTGAAGGCCAACTCGCGGCTGACCGTCTCGACCGCGGACCCCGATTTCCCTCGGGAACTGGCCGGCCGCCGGTTCGCCACGTTCGTCGAGTCGGTCTCGGCGACCGGGCCGGCGGTCCCGTTCGTTGCCGAGCGCGCCGTCTACTGGGGCTATTCCAGCTGGCTGGGGGGGCGCGCGAGCGCGGGTACGCCCCTGCCGGACGGCGCGACAATCGGCGCCCCGAAGACGGCCGTCAGCCTGGTGCCGGCCGTGACGAGGATTTCGCCGAGCCTCGGCCCGGTGACAGGCGGCATCGCGGTGACGATCGAGGGCAGGAACTTCACGGCTCCGTCCGTGACCATCGGCGGTCAGCCAGCCACGGCGGTGGCGACGCCGCTCGGTGGCAGCACGCTCATCACGGCCGTCGCGCCGCCGCACGCCGCCGGCACCGTGGACGTCGTCGTGAGGAACGTTGACGGAACGACGGCCACGCTCGCCAACGGCTTCACCTACCGGGCGCCGGCGCCGTCCATCGACAGTGTGTCCCCGTCGGTGGGTCCTCCAGCCGGCGGCACCGACATCACGATTGGCGGGTCGTATTTCCAGGCGGGCGCGACGGTGACGGTCGGAGGTGTCGCGGCCACCCACGTCACGGTCGTGAGCGCGAGTTGGATCACGGCCAGCACGCCGCCGCACGCTGCGGGGACGGTCGAGGTGGTCGTGACGAACCCGGACCTCCAGAGCGCGACGAAGGTGAACACCTTCACCTACCAGGCACCCGATTACCTGGCGTTCGGGGACAGCCTCACTGCGGGCGTCGTGGTGGACCAGGCCGGGTTCGTCTTCATCTCGGACCCCATGAACCCGCTGTTTCCTGGCTTCTACTGGCTGGGCGAGGCAAGCTACCCCATTCCATACCCGGGGACTCTGTCCGTTCTGCTGGGCCGGACGGTGACGAACGCCGGGGTTCCGGGTGAGCAGACCGCAGCGGGCCTCGCTCGCCTTCCGACGGCGATGACGACGCAGCACGGCACCGTGCTCCTGCTCGAGGGCACAAATGACGCAAGCACCGTTCGGCCTGGCGATCCCGAAGGCAGGGTGGCGGCGATCGTGGGGAACCTGCGCGGGATGGTGAACACCGTGCGCTCGCAGGGACGGAGGGCAGTTCTCGCGACGTTGCCGCCCAGCGTGCCCATCCAGGTCACGGACGGGTCGACACCGCCGTTCGAGGAGTATCACGCCGCCGAGTTGTGGCAAATCCAACTCGTCAACCAGGGCATCCGCCAGTTGATCGCGGAACTGGGTGCCGACCCTGCCAATGCGGACGCCTTCATCGACGTGGATCTCTACTCGGCCCTCGGTGGGGATGCGCCGAACAGGAACTGGTTGTCGGCCGACGGCCTGCACCCGAGCCGGTCGGGCTACGACCGGATCGCCGAGACCATCTTCAACAGGCTGCCCGCGTCCTGGAAGTAGGCGGCGCGCCTACCGCTGTCGTTCCTTGATCGCGGCGCGGGTCTCCCGGTCGGTTTCGCGCCGCTTGATCGTCTCCCGCCGGTCGTATTCCTTCTTGCCCTTGGCCAGCCCCAGCGCCAGCTTCACCCGGCCGTCCTTGAAGTACATCCGCAGCGGAACGAGGGTCATCCCGCGCTCGGTGGTCTTGCCGACCAGCTTCCGGATCTCGTGCTTGTGGAGCAGCAGTTTCCGCCGGCGCAGCGGCTCGTGGTCCGCGTAGCCGCGGTGGCTGTAAGGGCTGATGTGGATGTTCATCACGAAGATCTCGCCACCCTCCACGCGGCCGAAGCTGTCGCGCAGGTTGACGCGCCCTTCGCGGATTGCCTTCACTTCCGTCCCGAGCAGGGCGACGCCCGCCTCGAAGGTCTCGAGGATGTGGTAGTCGTGGAACGCCTTCCGGTTCTCGGCGACGTTCTTCTCGGCCTTCTGGCGCTCGGTCTTTTCAGCCATGGACGTGTGACGCCAATCTCGCGGCCAGGAGGATGGCCTCGAGGAAGCTGCCGGGATCCGCCTGCCCCTTGCCCGCGATGTCGAACGCCGTGCCGTGGTCCACCGAGGTCCTGATGATCGGGAGCCCCAGGGTGACGTTCACCGCCTGGCCGAACGCCACGAGCTTGATCGGGACGAGCCCCTGATCGTGATAGCAGGCGATGACGGCGTCGAACTCGCCGCGGATCGCGCGAACGAACAGGGTGTCCGCCGGGAACGGCCCGTCGATCCGTATCCCTTCCGCCCGGCAGTCTTCCACGGCCGGCCGCAGCACCTCGTCGTCCTCGCGCCCGATCACCCCGTGCTCTCCCGCGTGCGGGTTCAGCCCCGCGAGCGCAAGTCTTGGCCGAGGGAACCCGAAACGAGGCAGCTCCGACGCGGCAAGCCGGACGAGGGCCGAGAGGCTTTCGCGCGTCACCAGCCGCGGCACTTCTGCCAGCGCGACGTGCACCGTGGCGAGCACCACGCGCAGCGGCTTCGAGTAGAACATCATCGCAACCTGCTTCGACCCGGTCAGGTGGGCCAGCAGGTCGGTGTGCCCCCGCCAGGGAAGGCCGGCCAGCGCCCAGGCCTCCTTGTTGACTGGCGCCGTCGCGACGGCGTCCACACGCCCCTGCTTCGCGTCCTCGACCGCCCTGAGCAGCGCCTCGTAGCCCGCCAGCCCGGCCTCGGCCGACAGCACGCCGGGCGCGAATCGCGCGGACCCGGGCGGCCCGTAGACGACGGGCTCGCAGGCGGCGAGCACGGCCGGATCCCGGCGCGCGAGCTCGACGAGTTCGGGACCCACGCCGGCGGGATCGCCCACGGTGAGTGCGATGCGGGGAAGGCGGGACATGGCCTGGTTACTGCAACGGGACGTCGTCGTCGCGGAGGGCCGCGTCGCGCGCGGCCTTTCGCGCCTTGCCCTCGGGCAGTTCGTATCGCAGGCAGCACTTCAGGCGGCCGCAGAGGCCCGAGAGCTTCGAGGGGTTGAGGCTCAGGTCCTGCTGCTTTGCCATCTTGATCGAGACCGGCTCGAACGACTGCAGCCACGTGCTGCAGCACAGCGGCCGGCCGCACGACCCGTAGCCGCCAAGCATGCGCGCTTCGTCGCGCACGCCGATCTGCCGCATCTCGATGCGGCTGCGGAACTCCGCCGCCAGTTCGCGGACGAGCTCGCGGAAATCCACGCGCCCGTCGGCGGTGAAGTAGAAGACCAGGCGGGAGCCGTCGTAGAGCTGTTCGACCCGCGTCAGCTTCATGGCGAGCCCGCGCTCGCGAATCTTGAGGAGCGCGATGCGAAACGCCTCGCGCTCGCGAGCCTGCTGGCGCCGCCGGATTCCGATGTCCTCCTCGGTCGCCACGCGCAGCACCCGGGCCCCTGCCTCGGGGCGCGGCGCCTCGGGGCCGGTCCGCGGAGGGAACCCCGAGACGCGGCCGAACGACAACCCGGTCTCGGTTTCGATGACGAGCGGGGTGCCGGGACGCAGGGGCTTCGACAGGGCAGAGGAGGGCACCAGGCACGGGCAGGGCCGCCCTGCGCAGCACAGCTTCACCAGCACGATCGCTTCGTCCCGCGCGGTGTCGATCATCAAATGTGCACCGAGAGCCACGCCGCCACGATCTTCGGGCTCGCGTTCCGCCGCAACGCCGCCACGGCCCGGTCGGCCGCCGCGAACGCCTGCAGGGCGCGCGCGCTGCCAAAGGCATCGCCGAGCTGGCCCAGCTCGCCCGCCAGGTCGCCGTTCGCAAGCTCGCCCGGCGCGCCGCCCTGGGACACGAGGGCCAGGTCGCGGAGCAGCGACGCCATCATCGTGATGCGCGTGGCCAGTTCCTCCCGCTCGCCTGCCGACGAAGACCTGGCTGCCATCAGGCCGGCCGCCGCCGCCAGCCTTGCCTTCGGCGACGTCGCACGCGCCGCCGTCTGCAGTGCCGCGAGGGCAGCCGCCCGCGCGGCGCGGTACTCCTTCGAGCCCGCCGCGAGCGCCCGCCCGGGGCTGCCGTCAGCGACCGTGGCAATGGCATGCGCCTCGTCGTCGGCCACGCCGTGCCGCTCGACGAGGACGCGCGCGACGTCGGCCGCAGCAAGGCGGCCGAACCGTAGCTGCGAACACCGCGACCGGATCGTCGCCAGCAGCATCTCGGGTCGCGACGTGACCAGGATGAACACCGACGCCGGCGGCGGCTCTTCGAGGCTCTTCAACAGCGCGTTCTCGGCGTCGTCGGTCAGGCGGTCGGCTTCGTCCACGATCACCACCCGGCACCGGCCCTCGAACGGCTTGTAGGCCGTGGCCGCGATCGCAGGGCGGACGAATTCGATCTTGATCGACCCGGCATCGGGAGGTTCGATCGCGATGACGTCCGGGTGTGTGCCTTTCGCGATGCGGCGACACGCCGTGCAGACACCGCACGCATCGCCTCGCGCGGGCGACAGGCAGTTCAGTGCCTCGGCGACCGCACGCGCCGCGAGCCGCTTTCCGACACCGTCAGGACCGGTGAAGAGCAGGCTCGGGGGCAGCGAACCGCGGGCGATGGACCTCGAGAGCAGGCCCAGTGGACGCGCGTGGCCGAGCACCTCGGAAAACGGCATGAACCTGGGGGGATCCTATCAAACTTCCATCCCCGGGTTCGTTCTATCTTCTGTCTTCGATCTTCTTCTCCTTGTCCTTTCCCCTGAACACCCCGAAGAGCTTTCCCCAGAATCCCTTCTTCTTCTCGCGGTCGGTCTCGGCCGGCTGCTTGCCGGCCGCGGGGGGAACCGGCGAGCCGTCGGGCGAGACAGCCGCCGTCGGCACCGGCGGCGGGTTGTCGCCGACGAACACGCCGGCGAGGCGGTCGAGGAACGAGCGGCCGTGGATCGGGCACGACTCCACCGGCTCCGTTCCGCGGACGAAGTATTCCGTGTAGACGGCCGAGCGCTCGGTGATTCTGGCCATCCTTCCCCTCGGTGAGGACATGACGGCACCCGTCCGTCGCAAGTTTCCCCGAGAGGCGGCACACGGCAGCGGCCACCATGCCGGCAGGCGGCGTGTACCAGGCGGGCTTGTCCCCCTTGGTCGCCGCGAGCATGAAACGAGTCCAGAGCGGGACCGCGACCTCGCCCGCGTAACCGTTTCGCAGGATCGTCTTCGGCTGGTCGAAGCCGACCCAGACGCCGGTGAGGAGGCTCGGCGTGAACCCGATGAACCAGGCGTCGTTGAAGTCGTTGGTGGTGCCCGTCTTCCCGGCCGCCGGAAGCGTGAACCCCAGGCCCCGCGCTCCCGAGGCGGTGCCGGCGTTGACGACGTCCGCGAGCATCTGCGTCATCATGAACGCGGTGCTCTCGCTGAGCACCCGCCGCACCTCGGCGGACTGACGGTAGAGCACGTGGCCCTCGCGGTCCTCGACGCGACGGATGAGCACCGGCGCGTGCGCGATGCCGCGGGCGGCGAACGGCACGTAGGCCGTCGCGAGCGACATCAGCGTGACTTCACCGGAGCCGAGGGCCACCGACGGCACGCTGGGCATCTCGCCGATGCCAAGCCGGTGCGCGGTGTCGATCGTGCGGGCGATGCCCACCTGCTGAAGCAGGCGCACCGCCGCGCGGTTGCTGGACGTCCGGAGGGCGGTGCGAAGCGTCATCGCCCCGCCGTCCGAGTGCTCGTCTTCCGGCACCCAGTTCCCTTCCGGCGTGTTCACCGGGTCGTCCAGGTGGTCGATCAACGTTGCCGGCGTGAAGCCGGACTCGAGCGCCGCCGCGTAGACGAACGGCTTGAACGCCGACCCCGGCTGGCGGTGCGCCTGGACAGCGCGGTTGAACCGACTGTCGGCAAAGCTGCGGCCGCCAACCATCGCCCTGACGAATCCGGTTTGCGGATCGATCGCGACGAGCGCCGCCTCGAGACGCGGGCCTTCGGGCGGCGTGGCCGCCTTCGCCTTCTTCCCTGGTCGGGCGGCAGCGCGACGGGCTTCGAGCGATTCGAGCGACCGCGCAACCTGCTGCTCGGCCTCCTGCTGCAGCAACGGGTCGATCGCCGTGTAGACGTGCAGGCCCCCTTGGTAGACGAGCTGCCACCCGAAGCGGCTCACCAGTTCCAACCGCACCTGTTCCTTGTAGTGCTGTCCCCACGCTTCGTCTCGCTGCAGCCCGTCGTGGAGGACGACCGGTTCGCGGCGCGCCCGGGCCCACTGGTCAGCGGTGAGGTCGCCCTCGTCACGCATCCGCTGCAGCACGACGTTGCGCCGGGCCGTCGCGCGCGCGAGGTTGATGGTCGGCGCGTAGGTGGACGGCGACTGCACCAGCCCGGCGAGAAGCGCCGCCTCGGCCACCGACAGGTCGGACGCCGGCTTGCCGAAATACCCTCGCGAGGCCGCTTCGATGCCATAGAGACCGTCGCCGAAGTACACCTTGTTCAGGTAGAGCTCGAGTATCTCGTCCTTGGTGAAGAGTCGCTCGATGCGTTCCGCCAGGACCATTTCCCGCAGCTTCCGGCGAATGGTCTTGTCGGGCGTCAGGAAGCTCTGGCGGGCCAACTGCTGGGTCAGCGTGCTGGCGCCCTGGGCCACCCGCTGCTCCCTCACGTTGGCCCACGCGGCGGCCACCAACCGAACCGGATCGATGCCATGGTGGGAGTAGAAGCGCTGGTCCTCGACGGCGATGATCGCGCGGACGACATTGCGCGAGACACGTGACAGCGGAACGTCGATCCGGGTTTCCTTGCTGATCGTGAACACCGGCCGGTCGTCCGCGTCGAAGATCGTCGTGGCCTGCGCGAGCTGCCCCATCTTCTTGAGTTCCTCGCGTCCGGGCAGGCCGGTGAGAACATCCGCCGCCAACCTTGCCGCAGAAACCGCTGCCGCGAGGCCCGACAGTACCACCACCGCCAGCACGACGGCCGCGATTCCCCGGTGGCGGAGCGCAAGGGTCCGCAGTCGGAGCGCAAGGGTCCGGAGTCGGAGGAAGCCTTCCCGGATGTGGTGGCCGATAGGGAGTGACACCATGACGCAGTGAGAAACAGCAACTCGCGCGCCATCGAAGCTCAAGGGATCCTGTGGCACCCCCGTTGCAGCGAGCCGCGGCAGGACAACGGCGACGGGGCGCTGCCGACGGTGGCCCACCCCGGGGGTTTTCGAAGGAGTTTGTGGTGAAGAGCTTCTCGATTGCTCGGGTCACGACGGCTGGGGTGGGCGCGCTGCTGCTGGTGGCGATGATGCTGCTCGGCGCGGCAGGGCAATTGCCCGGCAGCGAAGAAACGCCCGTGCGGCCGGCCAGGCCGGGGATTGCGGACGGCCAACTGCCCGCCGGCATCTTCGGCGGTGCGCCACCTGCGCCAGACCAGGACCTGCCGCCCGGTGTCGCCCCCCGGGTGGATCTCCAGGGCGACGAAATCAGCCCCGCCATTGCCAGCTACGGGATCGATTGCGATGGAAACCTCTTCGAGGTGCACTCGCCGCAGACGGAGGAGCCGCGCCTCGGCTCGCCGATTGGCTAGGACCCAAACCGACGGAGGTCCCAAACCGAACAGGGAGGTATGTAAAGGTTACGCGTCGGCGTAGAATCGGGATGCGGGCCTGAATGCATTGCACGCGACGCCGCTTCAGCGTCACCTTCGCGCCATTGGCCATGGCCGTGGCCGTGGCGTCCTGCTCATCTCCGTCCGCGCCGTCCCCGGCTCCCCCGCCAACGCCCGCACCCCAGGTCACCTGCCCGGCCGACATCGGCGTCACTTCCTCGACCGATGGGCCGACTGCCGTGACCTTTCAAACTCCGGTCCCGTTGAACGGCACTCCGCCCGTGACAACGAGGTGCGCTCCGCCCTCGGGTACCCTCTTCCCGGTTGGCTCGACTTCGGTGACCTGCACCGCGACGGATGCCGCCGCGCGCGTGGCTACCTGCGGTTTCAACGTTCGCGTCGCGCTCGCCCCCCGGCTGCAGAAGACATCGTTCCTGGCGTTCGGCGACAGCATGACGGAGGGCTTCATCGCCCTTCAGGCACCGACGTTCGCGCTGACGCCGTCTCCCACGTCCTACCCCGGCCAGTTGCAGGTCCTGCTCCGGAACCGGTACGCCTCCCAGGCGATCGCGATGGACAACGAAGGACTGGGTGGCGAACGCGCGATCAACGGGCTCGAGCGGCTCCAAGGCCTGCTGAGAACGAGCCGGCCCGGAAGTCGTCCTGCTGCTCGAGGGCGCCAACGACCTGAACGACAACGGTGACGCGGGTGCCCCCCAGGCGGCGTCGGCGATGGGCCAGATGGTCGTTGCCACGCTGGCTGCGGGCGCGGTTCCGTTCCTGGCCACCCTTCCGCCCCAGCGGGAGGGCGGCGCGAGGGCCTATCACCCGGAGGCGGTGCGCCCCTACAACGAGCGGCTCGTGTCGGTGGCTGCCTTGCGCGGCGCGACGCTCGTGGACGTGTACGCCGCGTTCGGCGGCAGCCCCATCGCCCGACCTGATCGGGCCCGACGGACTGCACCCGACCGAAGCGGGCTACATGAAGATCGCCGACGCATTCTTCGCGGCGATCAGGTCGACGCTGGAAGCGCCTGCACCGGCGACGCCCCGAGCGGTCGGCCGCAGGTAGGCGTCAGGCGCAACGTGGTCGCCAGGCAGGGGATTCCAGAGGTTGTCCGGCCGCTCGGGCGAAACGAGGCCGTCGTACTGCTGGGCCTCGTAGCCGTTCCGGGCGAGGTAGCGGTCCGCGGTACGACGCGGCCACCTTGGTGCGCTCGAGCCCTTCCCTGCCGCGGGCGAGCAGGGCGACCCTTGCTTTCCGGTGTCCGAACCGCCGAGCGGTGGCGCGGCCAACGCCTGCCGAGGCTCCGGTGATGACGACAACTTCAGGGGTCATGCCCGGAACGCAGCAAGCGAGGCGCCAGCCCGGGGTTGCCGGCTGAACCGCGGGACTTGCCGGGATCCGGCCGCCTCCGACCGCGACGTTCAGCGAAGCTCAGTAGGGACCGCCGGACGCTTTGGGATACCACGTCTCGGCCGTGGGTCCATCCTGGTATTGGCGTCCCGCGGGCAGTCGGCGCGGGAACGGACTGCGTCAGATTGCATCGGAGGCAGGGGATGAAGAGGATTCTCGTCGCGTTGTCCTGCGCGGGCTGCCTCGTGGCGGCGTCCGCCAGGCTCGGAACGGTGCACGCGGCCGACGGCCCGTATCGCCTGCTGAAGGAGATCCCCGTCGGCACGGACGGCGGCTGGGACTACCCGTTCGTCGATTCCGGCGCCAAGCGCCTCTACGTGTCGCACGCGACGAGCGTGGTCGTCATCGACACCGAGGCAACGCTGTCGTCGGCACGGTCGCCCCGACGCCGGCGTGCACGGCATCGCCGTCGCGCCGGAGCTCGGCAAGGGCTTCATCAGCAATGGCCGGGAGAACAAGGCCGCGGTCTTCGATTTGAAGACGCTGAAGATCGTCGAGCGTGGAGACCGGCGCCAACCCGGATGCCATTCTCTACGAGCCGGGACACAAGGAGGTCTACACCTTCAACGGCACCGGCAAGTCGGCGACGGTATTCGACGCGGCCACCGGGGCGGTCAAGGCGACGATCCCGCTGGCGGGCAAGCCGGAGTTCGCGGTCGTCGACGTGAACGCCGGCCGCATCTACAACAACATCGAGGACGCGAGCACGATTGTCGCCATCGACACGGCCACCCACGCGGTGGTGAACACCTGGCCCATCGCGCCTGGCCAGGAGGCGTCGGGGCTCGCGATCGACCTGGCAAACCACCGGCTGTTCGCCGTCTGCTCGAACAGCCTCATGGTCATGCTCGACAGCGTGTCCGGCAACGTGCTCGGCACGCTCCCGATCGGTCCCGGTGTGGATGCGGCGGCGTACGATCCGGGAACCGGGTACGTCTTCGCCTCGAGCAGCGACTCCACGATGACCGTGGCCAAGGTGGACGGGCGGCAATCTGGTGCTCGTCCAGAAGCTGGCTACGCCGGCCCGCAGCCGGACGATGACGCTCGACCCGGCCACGCACCGGGTGTATGCCGCGGCGGTGGAGTTCAAGCCGGGCCCGGCGGGCGCCGACGGCAAGCCCGGGCGGCCGACGGCGGTCCCGGGGTCGTTCAAGGTTATGGTGTACGAACTCGTGAAGTGACCCGGGCCGCGCGCGGCAACAGCAGCGTCGATTGGCGTTCTCGTCCTTCTCCCGGAGCATCCCGGTGGTAAAGAGAACCTTGTGCATCGCGGCGGTCGCCACCCTCTCGGGGGTGCTTCGTTCGCCCTCCCCGCGCCGGAGGTGTCCCGGGCGTCGCAGACGCCCCACGCCGTCCAGGCGTCGCCGGCGCCGCTCACCTTCGATGCGGCCCTGGCGCTCGCAGCCTCCCGGAACCTGGATGTCGAGGCGGCGCGCCGCCAGAGGGCGATCCGTGAAGCGCAGGTGCGGATCGCGGGGCAGTGGGCGAATCCCGAGGTCTCGTTCGAGACGACACAGGATTCTCCGCACCAGAACCTCGCCTTCGGATACGCCGTGGAGATCGGCGGCCAGCGCGGCAAGCGGATTGCGGTGGCGAAGGAAGAACTGGCCCTTGCGGACCTCGACCTCGCCACCGGGATGCGCACCCTCCGCCGGAACCTGCGGCAGGCGTTCTACGGGCTGCTCGCCGCTGACGAACGGGTGCGCCTCGCCGACGAGGTGGTGGACCTGGTCGAGCGCACCCGGCAGGCCACCCAGGCGCGGTTCGAGGAGGGCGCGGCGCCGAGACTGGAAGTGCTGGGGGCCGACCTCGCGCTGGCGCGCGCGCAGGCCGAGGCGGACCTCGCCCGTTCGACCCGGACCTCGGCGCTGGCCGACCTGAATGTCGTTCTGAACCAGCCACCGGGCCAGGCGGTCGCCGTGGCCGGCGCGCTCACCGACGCCCCGCCCGTCCCGGACTTCGCGCGGGCGATGCAGCTTGCCTCGACGTCGAACGGCGAGCTCGCGGCGGCCGACCGTGAAGCGGCGATCGAGGGGCGCCGCCGGGACCTCCTCAAGGCGGAACGGATCCCCACGCCGACCATCACCTACGGCCTCCCGATGAACGCGCCCGACGAGTTCACCGTGGGGCAGAGCCTCGGCATCGCGATGACGATCCCGCTGTTCACCCGGAACCAGGGCGAGATCGCGCAGTCGCAGGCGACGCTCGATCAACTGCGCGCCAGGCGTGAGGCGGCCCGACGCGTCGTCGAAAGCGCGGTCTTCGCGGCGCTCGCCCGGATCGAGGCGCAGCGCAAGCAGGTGGAGTCTTACAGGAATCGCATCATCCCCGCCGCGGCGGAACTGGCGCAACTGGCCGAGGAGAGCTACAAGATGGGGCGGACCCCGGTGCTGGCGCTCTTCGAAGCCCAGCGCGCGCTCCGCGACGTCCGGCGCGAATACCTGCAGGCGCTGCTCGATTTTCAGGCGGCCCTCGCCGATCTGGAGGAGGTCATCGGTGCACCCATTGCTTGACGGCCGCGCAAGCCGCAGCATCCTCGCGGCGGCCTGCGGCCTGCTGCTCCTGGTTCTCGTCCCCGGATGCGGAAAGCAAGCCGCCGAAGAAGGCAGCGGCGCCGAGGTGCCGACGATTGTCGCCGACGTCGGCAAGGTCGCGCGGCAGGACCTCGTGGACGTTCGCGTGGTGCGCGGCACAGTTGCCGCCCTGCCCAACGAGGACGTCCGCATCAGCGCCCTGGTTCCGGGCCGCGTGATGATGCTCAGGGTTGCCGAGGGAGACGCGGTGACGGCCGGCCAGGTGGTCGCGGAGATCGACCCGCGGCCGCTCGAGGACCAGAAGCGCCAGGCGGCCGCTGCGGTGACACAAGCAAAGGCCACCCTCGAGAACGCGAGGCTCAATCTCGAGCGGAACGATCGCCTTTTCAAGCGAGGCATCGCGGCAGGCAAGGAGGTCGAGGACGCCCGCACCGCGCAGGCCGCCGCCGAGGCGGGCCTCGAGTCGGCGAATGCGGCGCTCGACACCGCGGACCGGCAGATTGCCCGGACGAAGGTCGCCTCGCCGATCGCGGGCATCGTGGTGAAGCGCCTGGTCAGCGTGGGCGAGCAGGTGGACGGCACGGCGGCGCAGCCGCTGCTCGAGGTCGCGAATCTCGACGTCGTCGAACTCGCGGCAAACGTGCCTTCGGAGCAGCTCGGCGCCGTCCGGCCCGGACAGGCCGCCGAGGTCGTCTCCGATGCCTACAAGGACCAGGTGTTCCCGGGCACGGTCGTCGCGATTGCGCCGGCGGTCGATCCGGCGACGAATACCGCGCTGGCCCGGATCCGTGTGGCGAACAGCGCGCGCCTCTTGAAGGTCGGCATGTACGCCCAGGCCCGAGTGGCGGTCGGCGAGCGAAAGGGGGCGCTCATCGTGCCTCCCTCCGCCGTCGCCCGGAACGAAGACGGCGAGGCCGCGGTCTACGTGGTCGCCGGCGACCTGGCCCTGCGCGTCCCGGTCAAGGTGGGCCTGGAGACCAACGACGCGGTCGAGATCCTCTCCGGCGTCTCCGCGGGTCAGTCGGTCCTGGTTTCCGGCGTTCACGGCCTCGGCGAGAAGGCCAGGCTCGGGAAGTCGTCATGAACGTCGCGCGCTTCGCCTCGCGAAACGCCCGCGCCATCGCGCTGGGCGTGGTGCTGCTCACCGCCGCCGGCGTCTACTCGATGTCCAGCCTGCCCAGCAGCATCTACCCGGAAGTCGAGTTCCCGAGGATTGTCATCGTCGCGAAGGCGGGCGACCTCTCGCCGCGGCTGGTGCAGCTCGCCCTGACGCGCCCGCTCGAGGAGGCCGCCCGGTCGGTGCTCGGCGTCCGCCGCGTGCGGTCGCGGACGATCCGCGGCGCCACCGAGATCTCGGTGCTGTTCAACCCGGACGCCGACATGCGGTATGCCCTGCAGCTGATGCAGAGCAAGACCGACGAGGTGAAGCCAGAACTGCCCGCCGGCACGCAGATCCAGGTCGAGCGAATGACGCCGTCGCTGTTCCCGATCTTCATGTTCAACCTCACCGGGAAGATTCCGGCGAGGGACCTGCGTGACCTGGCGGTGTACGACATGCGCCCGCTCCTCAGCCGTGTGCCCGGCGTCGCCAACGTCGAGGTCCTGGCGAGCGAGGAGCGCGAAATCTCGGTCCTCGATCGATCCCGAGCGGCTGAGTGCGGCGAAGCTGTCGGTGGACCAGGTCGCGGAGGCGCTCGATGCCACCAACCAGGTGAACTCGGTCGGGCGGCTCGCGAAGGACTACCGCCAGTATCTCGTCCTCGCCACGGCCGAACTCCTCAACCTCGACGACGTCCGCAACGTGGTGGTGGCGTTCCGCGGGCAGGCGCCGGTGTACGTGCGGGACGTGGCGGACGTCCGGGAGGGTGTCCTCGACAAGACCACGCTGGTCAGCGGCGACGGACAGCCGGCGGCGCTCGTCAGCGTCGCCCGCCAGATTCACGGCAACATCATCGACGTCGTTGACGGGGCCCGCGCCGCGATCGACGGGTTCCGGTCCTCCCTGCCGCCGACGGTTCGGTGGAAGGTCGTGTACGATCTCGCAGAGTTCGTGAAGGCCGCCGTCGCGAGCGTGCGCGACGCGATCGTCATCGGCGGGCTGCTCGCCATCTTCGTCCTCATCGGCTTCCTGCGGGACTGGCGCGTCACGTTCATCGCGGCCACCTCCCTGCCGCTGACGCTGATCGGCACCTTCTGGTTCCTCCATCTCGCGGGCGGCACCATCGACCTGATGTCCCTCGGCGGCCTGGCCATCGCCATCGGGCTGGTGATCGACGACGCCATCGTCGTGGTGGAGAACATCCACCGGCACCGCGCAGCGGGCGAGACGGCGGCGGTCGCAGCCGAGAAGGGCACCCAGGAGCTGATCGCCGCGGTGACCGGCTCCACGCTGACCACGGTGGTGGTGTTCGTTCCGCTGGGCCTGCTCGAGGGTGTCGTCGGCCAGTTCTTCTCCGCGCTGTCGCTGACGCTCGTCGCGGCGGTGCTGCTGTCGCTGGTGTACGCGCTCCTGTTCATCCCCAACGCCACCGCGCGCTGGCTGAGGGATGGGACCCGGACGCACGCGGCGTCCGCCGCAGGACGGAACGACTGGCTCGCGACCCGCTACCAGTCGTGGCTGCGGGGCGCGCTGAGGCGGCCGGCGCTGGTGGTGCTCGTGACCCTGGCGTTCGGCGGCGTCGGCGTCTTCTTCTTCAGCCGGCTCGAGACCGGGTTCCTGCCCGAGATGGACGAGGGCGGCTTCGTCCTCGACTACTGGACGCCGGCGGGCACCTCCCTTCCCGAGACCGACAAGATGGTCGGCCGGATCGAGAAGGTGCTGCACGAGACGCCCGAGGTCCTCGGCTTCGCGCGCCGCACCGGCGCGGAACTCGGCCTGTTCGCGACCGCCCAGAACACCGGGGACATCGTCGTCCGGCTGAAGGCGCGCGCCGAGCGGTCGCGCAGTTCGGAGGAGGTCATCGAGCAACTGCGAGGGACGTTCGAGAAGGACATGCCGGGGATGACGGTCGAGTTCGTGCAGCTGCTGCAGGACATGCTGGGCGACCTCGAAGGGAACCCCGAGCCGATTGAGGTGAAGATTTTCGGGGACGACCTCGGCACGCTCTCGTCGCTGGCGGGGCGCGTGGCGGACAGGATGAAACGGATCGACGGGGTGGTGGACGTCGTGGCGCCGCAGCGCGGCAACCCCGAGATGAACGTGCAGATCGATCCGACCAGGGCCGCGAAGGCCGGGTTCACCGTCGAACAGGTGTCGAGCCAGCTGTCGACGGGCTTGCTCGGGAAGGTGTCCACCGAGTTCCGCCAGGGCGACCGGCTCGTGGATATCCGGGTGCGCTTCCCCGACACGTACCGGTTCGACCTCGGGTGGGTGAGGGAGTTCCCGCTGACGAACGCGAGCGGTGCGGTCGTCCCGCTGTCCGCGACGGCCGACGTCTCCACGGCCGAGGGGCAGGAGGAACTGCACCGCGAGGACCTGAAGCAGATGGTGCCGATTACCGCCCGCCTCCAGGGCCGCGGCATGTCGAGCGCGGTGGCCGACATCAGGCAGATGATGGCGGCGGTCGCCCTGCCGTTCGGCTATTCCTGGCAGCTCGGCGGGCTGTACGAAAGCCAACAGACGTCGTTCCGGTCGCTGGTGATGGTGCTGGCCGTCGCGATGCTGCTGGTGTTCGCGCTGCTGGTGGCGCAGTTCCGCCGCTTCACGTTCGCCGTCGTCATCCTGTCGGCGGCGCCGCTCTCGCTCGTGGGCGCGTTCGGCCTGCTGCTGATTACGGGGACGCCGCTGAACGTCTCGTCGTTCATGGGGCTGATCCTGCTGGTCGGCCTCATCGTGAAGAACGGGATCATCCTGGTGGACTACGCGGACATCCTGTCGAAGGACCAGCCCGATCGCGTCGAGGCGCTGGTGCAGGCGGGGGCGACGAGGCTCCGGCCGATCCTGATGACGACGCTCTGCACGCTGTTCGGGCTGCTGCCGCTGGCGCTCGGGCTCGGCGCGGGCGCCGAGATGCAGAAACCGCTGGCGATCGCGGTGATCGGCGGCCTCTCGGTGTCCACGGTGATCACGCTGGTCTTCGTGCCGACGCTGCTGGCGATCGTCGATCGCCGCTGAACGAGGCCGCCGGCAATCAGTCGCCGAGGCAGATCCCGAGGGCGCGGGCCGTCTGCGGCATCCCCCCTTCCGGGGGCACGGTCTTCAGCTTGCCCACCGCCGTCGCCAGGCTCACGGCCCCGACGTGCGTGCCGAGATAGGCCACCATCTTGCCGAACTGGCCGGTGGCGACCAGGTCGATTGCCTCGGTGCCGAACATCGAGCACAGTGCGCGGTCGAACGGCGAGGGGATGCCCCCACGCTGCAGGTGGCCGAGCACGCACGTGCGCGACTCCTTGCCGGTCCGCCGCTCGAGTTCCGCGGCGACCACCGCGCCGATGCCGCCGAGCCTGGCCTCGCGGTTCTCGGGCTGCGCCGCGGAGGTGACGAAATCGTGCCCCTTCTCGCGCGCGCCCTCCGCGACGACGACCATCGTGAAGTGCTTGTCCTGCGATTCGCGCGCCTTGATCTTCGCGACGATGCTGTCGAACGAGAACGGGATCTCGGGGATGAGGATCACGTCGGCGCCGCCCGCGATGCCCCCGAGCAGCGCGATCCAGCCCGCGTAACGCCCCATCACCTCCACGACCATCACGCGGCCATGACTTTCGGCCGTCGTGTGCAGGCGGTCGATCGCCTGGGTCACGCAGTCGACCGCCGAGGCGAAGCCGAAGGTGAACACCGTGCCCCCCACATCGTTGTCGATCGTCTTGGGCACGCCGACGATCGGAATCCCCGCCTCGTGCAACTGCAGCGCGATCGACAACGAGCCGTCGCCGCCAATCGAGACGATGGCGTCGAGCCCCAGTTCATCGAGCCCGCGCCGGGTCTCGGCGATCAGGTGCGGCGGCAGGCGGCGCTCCTCCCCGTGCCCCGTCTTCGCGGAGAACTGCCCGCGGTTCGCCGTGCCGAGGATCGTGCCGCCGCGCACGAGCAGGCCGTCGAGCGCGCGGTAGTCCAGCGCCCGCGTGCGGCGAGGCTCCAGCAGGCCGTCGTAGCCGCCCAGGATCCCGAGCGTCTCCCATCCCCGCCTGTCGGCGGCCTTCGCCACCGCGCGGATGACGGCGTTCAGGCCCGGGCAGTCGCCCCCGCCCGTCACCACCCCGATTCGGTTGTTCATGGAAATCCTCGTCTGATGACGGGACGATTATACGCGGTTGGCGCAAGACCGGCTCGAAGCGTGAGACAAGCCTGCCCTGCTGGGAGGCTGGGCCCCGGCCGAGAGCACCAGTTCGAACTCGGCGTGACGCGCGGGCGCCGTGATCGTCACCGCGATCGCGTCGGGATTGGCGCGCGAGCCGTCTGGCAGCTCCCCTCGTGTTCAACGACGTGGCGTTCGGCGTCCGGCTCTCGGCCTACGCGTTCGGCCTTCCCGCGGCCTCCTGACCGCTTCTATCCTTCAGGCTCCTGACTTCTGGCTCCTGGCTCCTGGCTCCTGTTATCAGAAGTTGCTCCACAGGTACTGGTTCGTCACCTCGTGGTGGAACTGCACCTCGGAGGTCTTGATGCGCGAGCCGAGCGCCTTCGGGCAGCGGTCGGCCTGCACCTGCTTGACCTCGGCGAACTTCTCCTGCACCGCCTCACCGAGCAGTTCGCCGATGAACCGGCTCGACTTGAAGAGGCGGATGGCGTCGTAGATGTTGTCGGGCAGGAAGCGGGTGCGCGACTGCCGGATGTCCTTGTCGCCGTCCGGAAGCGGCCCGCCGAGCCCGGTCTTGAGCAGCGTGTAGATCGCGAGGTAGGGGTTCGAGTCCGGCCCGATCGAACGCACCTCGACACGTGCCGACTTCTCGTTCGCCAGCGGGATGCGAACCATCGCACCCCGGTTGATCGCCGACGCCTTGATCTGGTTCGGCGCTTCGAAGTGCGGGTCGAGCCGCCGGTAGGCGTTCACGCTCGAGTTGAGGATCAGGCAGATGTCGTTCGCGCTGGTCAGGAGCCGGTCGATGAAGGCCCAGCCGCTCGCCGACAGGTGGTCTTCGCCGTTCGGGTCCCAGAACAGGTTGCAGCCGCCCCGCGTCAGCGAGATGTTGGTGTGCATCCCGCTGCCGTTGACGCCCGTCACCGGCTTCGGCAGGAACGACGCCGTCATGTCCATCGACTGCGCCACCTGCCGGCAGATCAGCTTGTACAGCTGCACCTGGTCCGCGGCGACGCACGCCTCCGTGTAGGAGTAGTTCATCTCGAACTGCGACGGCGCCACCTCGGGATGGTCCTTCTCGTTCGCGAACCCGAGGGCCCGCTGGACTTCTGCCGACGTGTCGATGAAGAGCCGCAGCGCGTCGCCCGGCAGCGAGTGGTAGTAGCCGCCGGTCGACAGGAACTCGAACTGCCGGTTGACGTGATACTGACGCTCCGCGTCGCGCCCCTTGAAGAGGAACCCCTCGATCTCGTTCGACACGTGCGCAATCGTGTGGTCGGCCGCGTACAGGCCATCGGTGAACGCCTTCAACTGCGTCCGCATGTCGGCGTGGTAGGCGGTGCCGTCCCGCTCCTCGACGAACCCGAACACGAGCACCTTGCCCGGCCCGAAGACGTCCGCCGGCAGCCAGTAGAAGGACGTCCAGTCGACCGCCAGGCGGAGGTCCGATTCGGCCTGCTGCGAGAAACCCCGCACCGAGGACCCGTCGAACGTCAGGTTGTCGGCCGACGTCAGCAGGAACTTCTTGTCGTAGTCCAACATGTGGAAGCGGCCTTCCAGGTCGGTGAAGCAGACGGTGACCGCCTTGATGCGCTTCTCATCCCTCAGGTACTTCTCTCGGGCGTCGCGAATGGCGTCGGCGGGGACCCGGTCGAGCCGCTGCTTCTTCGCCTCCAGGTTCATCTCTTCGAGCTTGTCGTACGGAATCTCCAGGAAGGTCCTGAGCGGCGTTCGGTCCATGGCGGCCTCGCTTTGAATGTGTAGTGGAGTGCTCACGGGCGGAAACTTAGCATTAATAATGCCATCTGAATTTGTAATTGCAAGCACTTAATGCTTAATTGCTAGAGACGAAGACTTAATCTCTATTTCTGAAGAACTAAGAGCAGAATGGATGGCCTTCGCGAAACCCTGCGGGGGGCCAGGCCTGGCCCCACCGGGTCATTCGTAGCGGAGGGCTTCGACCGGGTCCAGCGCGGCCGCGCGGCGCGCGGGCCAGTAGCCGGCCGCGATGCCCACGGTCAGCGAGGCGAGCAGGCCGGCAGCGACGGCCCAGAATGGCGGGATGGCCGAGAAGCCGGACACGAAGAGGCCGAGAATCAGGCCCACGGCGAGCGCAATCAGCACGCCGGCAAGGCCGCCGGCGGTCGACAGCAGCGCCGCTTCCAGCAGGAACTGGTTGAGGACGTCCCGGCGAGGCGCGCCGATCGCCAGACGAACGCCGATCTCCCGCGTCCGCTCCTTCGCGCTGATGATCTGCACGTTCGCGATCCCGATGCCGCCGATGAACAGGCTCACCGCGGCCAGCAGCACCGTCACCAGCCCGACCTGCGCGCTGACGCTGTCCAGCGACCTGATGATCTGGTCGGCGGTCGACAACGTGAAGTCGTTCGGCTCATCGGCGGCCAGCCGCCGCAGCCGCCGGAGGGTCGCCTCCGTTTCGCGCCGCGCCTCCTCCCGCAGGCCCGGCTTGGACCGGATGTAGAGGACCACGCGGTCGATGTCGGGATAGCGGCGCTTGACGGTGCCGGCCGGGATCGCCAGCACGCTGTCCTGCCTGTTCTCCCCGAAGAACCCTCCCTTCCGCGGGGCAATCTCGCCCACCACGAAATACGTGTCGCCCGCGAGGCTCAGCGACCGGCCCACCGCCGTTCGGGCGCCGTAGAGCGCGCGGGCGAGGCTCGAGCCGATCACCGCCACCTGCGCCCCCGCCCGGTCCTCGAGATCCGTAAAGGGCCTGCCCGCCGAGAACTCGGCGCCCACGACCTCGAAGAAGTTCGGCGACGCGCCCTCGACCAGCACCGTGTCCGATTCGCGGTCGCCCGCCCGCGCGGTCAGCGCACGTCCGCCGACGATCGTCGGCACGATCACCTGCACCGCGACGTCGCGCACGGCCTGGCCGTCACGCGCGATGTCGACCGCAAACGAGGGTCTGAGCGGGAGCCGCCGCGCCTCCGCCTCCGACGCGGTGGCGTAAGGGTCGCCGGTCAGGTGGAATGCAAAGATGTTCTCGGTGCCCAGTTCGCGGAAGAGCAGCGCCACCTGGTTGCGCAGGTTCGCCAGGACCGATGCGACGAGCACCACGGTCACGATGCCGATGACGATGCCGATGATGGCGAGCAGTGACCTGGCGGGCTGTGTACGCACCGAATCGACCGCGAGCGATGCGGACTCGCGAAGCGCAGCCGCCCAGTGCCGGGGCGCACGTCGGGGCGTCTTCAGGCTGCTCATTCCTGGCGGATGGCGACAATCGGGTCGATTCGGGCGGCGCGCCGCGCCGGGTACCAGCCGGCGACGACCCCGCTGGTGGCCGCCGCCCCCAGGCTCCACGCCACCGTCGTCCAGCGCAGCGGCAGGTCCAGGGCGAGCGGGCCGGACGCCAGCAGCAGCAGCAACTTCGCCGCCGCCAGCCCGATCGCGCCGCCAAGCAGCGCGATGAGGCTGGATTCGGCCAGCACCTCGATCGTGATGTCCCGCCGCGCCGCGCCAAGCGCGCGCCGCACCCCGATCTCGCGCGTGCGCTGCGTCACCGACACCAGCGTCGTGTTCGTGACGACGACGATGGCCGCGAGGAGCGCCATGATCGAGATGGGCGCGGCCGCGGCGCTGATGCGCTCCGAGATGCGCAGCACGAAACCGCGCGCCGCCTCCGGCGTGAGGATGTCGAACGTGTCCGGCTTCCCGGGGGCGAGCTGACGCCGGGCCCGCATGGTGACGCGCGCCCGGTCCTCGGCCGCGAGAATCGTCTCGGACACGGGCCCCTTCCCGAAGACCTGCAGGCTGTCCGGAGCCCCAAACGTCCGCTCGAAGGCTTGCAGCGGGACCCAGGCGTACCGGTCGAGCGACACGCCGCCGCTCGACCCCTGCCGCGCCTGCGTCCCCACCACTTCGAAGCCGCGGCCGCCGATGCGTACGATCTTCCCGAGGGGATCGACGCCCGGAAAGAGCGCATCGGCGACGTCCATCCCGATCACCACGACCTGGGCGGCCCGTTCCTCTTCTCCCCGGTTGATGAAGCGCCCCCGCTCGATGCCGAGGTCCCGGATGTCGAACAGCGCGGCGGCCGTGCCGTTGACCGACGCGTTCTCGAACTTCCGGCCGCTCGCCGACACGTCGGCGCGCCGCTGCGCCACCGGCGCGTACACGGCCTGGCCGGCCGCGTGGCGCTCGAGGAACCGGACGTCGCTGCGCGTGACCGGCCGGTTGCGGGCGAGCCGGTCGGCGAGTTCCTTGCGGCTGACGTCGGAGGCGTTCACCCGGGCCAGCACGAACGTGTCGCTGCCGAAAGCCCTCGCGCTCGCCCTCTTTGCGTAGCGGGCGAACCCGTCGAGGCCCGTCACCACCACCGCCATCGTCCCGACCGCCACGGCGATGGCCAGCGCGCCGAGCCCCGCGCGGAGCGGATTGGCGAGGCAGCCGCGCGCAGCCTCGCCCACCATGGACACCACGACCGTCGACCGGCCCTTTGCCACTAGCCGGCACTCCCGGTGCGGACGGCCGCACCGTCTTTCAGCTCCCGAAGCACCTGGAACGGGCCGACCACGACGTCGGTGCCGGCCGCCACCCCCTCGACCTCGATGTCCAGCCCCCCGATGATGCCGGTCTTGACCGGGACGAAGACCGCCTTGCCGTCCTTGAGGGCGAACACGCCCGTGCGCTCCTTGCCGTCGGGCCCGGGCCGGAGCACGACCGACTGCAGCGGCACGGTCAGCACGTTGTTGCGTTCGGCGGTGAGCACCTCGGCGTCGCAGGTGAGCCCGGGGCGCAGGCCGGGGTCAGGGGCGTCGAGGCGAACGACGACGCGGAATTCGCGGGCGGCCGCGGCGGTGCCGACGACCGGCAGGGCGCTGGCCCCGACCTCGACGACGCGTCCCGAGAACTCGCGGCCGGGCACGGCCTCCAGCGTCACGCGCGAGGGCTGCCCCACCGACAGGCGCAGCACGTCGGCCTCCGCCACCTTGATCTCGGCGTCGATCGCGCTCAGGTCCGACACCGTCATCAGCGTCGTCCCCGGCTGGTTCTGGATGCCGATGACCACCATCTCGCCAAGCCGCACCTGCAGCCGGCTCACGACCCCGTCGATGGGGGCGGCGATCTCGGTCTTCGAGAGGATGTCGAGGGTGCGGGTGACTCCCGCACGCGACTGGGCGATGCGTCTCCCGGCAGCCCCGAGGGCCTGGCGGGCGCGGTCCAGTTCCGCCCGGGCGGCCGCGACTTGCGCCGCGCTGGCGTCGGCCGACGCCTGGGAGGCGTCGAGGTCCGCCTGCGGCGTCAGCCCTTCCTCGTGCAACCGCTTCGCCCGGGCCAGCGACTGCTGCGCCTCGCGGGCGCGGGCCTGGGCCTGTTCGACCGCCGCGACGGCCGCGTTCACCTGCTGCCGGGCGGCGAGTTCCTCGGCCTCGAAGACCTTCACCTGCTCGGATGCCGCCTGGCTGTCGCTTCGCGCCTGGACCGGGTCGATGCGCGCCAGCACCTGCCCGGCACGGACGCGGTCCCCCTCGGCGACGTTGAGGGCCACGACCCGTCCCATGACGCTCGACCCGATGTCGGCGAAACGGGTGGCGACGATCTCGCCCGACGCGGTGACGTAGGAGCGGAACGCGTCCCGCTTCACCACGCGGCCGACGTCGACCGAGATCGCCGTGCCGTTCCGGCGCGCGGCGACGGCCGCGATCGCCACGGCCGCCACCGCCACGCCACCGAGGACCATCCACGTGCGTCGTCTCATATGGCTTCTGTCCTAGAACCCCGCTAGAGGCAGAAGTATTCCACAAGAGACACCCAACATGCAGCCGAGAGGCTTCCACCCGGCTGCACCCGGGCCGGAAGGCCGGCGCTACATGCCGAGCGTGCCGACAACAATCACGCCGCCGTCACCATCGCGACGGCCATCGCGGCTGGCTCCGGGCCAGGCAGCGCGAGCGACTGCGTGTGATTGCTCCCGGCGGCGAACAAGAAGTACAGCGCGAGCAGCACGACGATGGCGAGGACGATCCAAATCCACAGGTTCGAGCGTTCTTTTCGGACGATGTCGATGTCAGCCATTACCGGCCTTCCTTCCGGGTGCGATTGCGGGTGGCCGCGTCACCGGTCTGCTCGAGGTCGAACCGCTCCTTGCGGACCTCCGCATCGACCTCCTGCGTCTCGGTCACCGTGTCCTTGCTGATGACCAGTTCCTCCTTCACGACCGGACGCTTGTCCACGATGACTTCTTCTTCCACGAGCGGCACGCGGATCTCGTCCTCGCCGTGCCCGATCCCGGCGCTGCGGACGTCGGACCCGCTCACCGGCCGGCGCTCGACGCGGGCCTGCTCCCGCTGCCGCGGGACCGGCTGGCGGACGTGCTCGGTCTCGACGTGCTTGCTCGCCCGGACCTCGCCTGCCGAGACCGGCCGCTTGAGGACCCGCAATTCTTCCTCGGCCCTGGTGAGCCTGCGTGCGGCCTCGCCCCCGGCGGCCGCGCGCCCGGCCGTCGCGTCGTCGCTGCAATCGCGGCCGTAGTCGCCAAATCCACGGTAGTAGTCGGCCTCGACCGCCTCTCCCGAGAACGCCGGCAGCGACGCGATTGCCTCACGCCTCGCACTCACGATTACCTTGTCGTCGTCGCGATCGAGTTGGGCGGTTTCGATGGGCAGCAGCACGTGCCGCTCCCCGTCGATGCCGAACGCATCCCTGTCGAGCGACACCTCGAGGCTCCTCACCTTCATCGCGGTCGTGTCGACGACGAGGTCTTCCACCTCGCCGAGTTCCTGGCCGTCCGGAGTGACGACCTCCCACCCGCGCACGTCCGGATCGCCCTCGGCGATATCCACGCCGCTCATGTCGCTGAATCGCCGCAAGTTGCCCTTCGTATCGGCCATCAGGTCACCTCCATGGTTGTTGTCGGTTGTTGAACCCCGCATACGGCTGCAAGCGATGTGCCCTCTCGGGGCTCAGGAGGCGGATCTGACGATGACGAGTCGGTTCTGACGATGAGGAGTCGGTGCTGACGATGAGGAGACGGGGGTTGATCGGAATTCCGCATGACCTCGAGCCTGCCGCTGTTCGCCGAAGGCCTGGTTCCTGCCGGGTTCCTCCACGAACCGGCGTTCCTCAGTCCAGCTGAGACCGGGCAACTGGAGGCGAAATGGCTCCGCCCTCACATTCGGCGAAGTGCGCAGGTGCCGCCTGACGGCGCGCCGCGGGTGGCTCCGGCACGAGGTCATCGCAACGCCCGGCTCACTCTACGTGCTCGACGGCCCGGCGCGGAGCGTGTGGCAGCACGCTTGCGCTGGCGCCCGCGCGGTCCTCGGCGGCGGCCGCCGACCTGTGCTAAATTTTGTGATTCATCGTTCACCCACAACAGAGGACGGGCATGGCGCAGTTCAATCGGCTCGACGCAGGTGATTCTCGATCTCATCTTGAAGACCTTGAAGGAGTTCGCAGGGCACGAGGCGCCCCTCGACAAACGCTTGAAGTGGGACGACACGGACGTGTGCCCGGAGGACATCGTCCGGGCGATGCTCGGTCCCGACGTCGGTTTGCACCTGGTGTTCCTGCCCGCGGAATACGACGGCATGGGCGGCGGGGCCTACGACGTCTACCGGCTCTCCACCGAATTTGCCCGCATCGATCTCGGCCTGGCGACGGCGATGCTGGCCGTCGCGCTCGGCACCGACCCGATTCGCGTCGGCTGCACGCACGAGCAGAAGAGCCGGTGGATCCCCCGCATCGCCAACGAGGGGCTGATCGTCGCATATGGCGTCACGGAACCGGAGGCCGGCTCCAACGTGCAGAACCTGAAGACCGAGGCCGAACGGATCACCGATGCCAGCGGCCGCGTGACGCACTACAAGCTCAACGGCGTGAAGCAGTTCATCTCCAACGGTTCGATCGCCGACCTCTACACCATCCTTGCGCGGACGCCCGACGGCCCCACCTTCTTCGTCGTCGAACGCAAGACGCCGGGCCTGACGCCGGGCAAGCACGAGGTCAAGCACGGCATCCGGCTGTCTGACACCGCGCAGGTGCTCCTCCAGGACGTCGTGATCCCGGCCGAGAACCTGGTGGGCGACAAGGAGGGGCAGGGCCTGAAGCAGGCGAACGAGGTGTTCGGCTACACGCGCCTGATGGTCGCCGCGTTCGGTCTCGGCGCGGGCCTCGCGTCGCTCGAGAAAGCGATCGCCTTCTCGAAGGAACGGAAGCAGTTCGGTTCGCTACCTCTGCGAAAAGCAGGGCTTCACGCACAAGCTGCTCGTGCCGAACAGCGTCCGCCTCGCCGCGGCGCAGGCCTACATCGAATACGTGGCCGACCTGCTCGACTCGGGCAGCGAAGACCGGCAGATCGAGGGCTCGGTGGCCAAGCTGTTTGCCACCGAGGCCGGCAACCTGGCGGCCGACGATGCGGTGCAGGCCCTGGGGGATACGGCTACTGCGTCGACTACGAGGTCGAAAAGATCCGGCGCGACGCCCGCATCCTCCGCATCTACGAGGGAACGTCGGAGATCCAGCAGAACATCATCGGCGTCTTCCGAATGCGCGAGAACGTCAGGAGCAAGGGTCGCTTCTACAACGAGATGGCTGAAGAGGCTGACGCGTGGACCGAGGCCGGGGGGCCGGCGGTCGCCAAGGCCGCGCGGTTCCTCTCGGCGGCAACCATCGCCGCGTTCAGGGCGAAGCTCACGCACCAGCAGCACGCGGTGTTCGAGTTCGCCACGGCGATGACCGAGGTGGAGACCGCGGCGGCGCTGGCGCGGGCCGCAAGCCGCAAGAACGATCCCCTGCAGCTGGCCCAGTCGCGGGTGTGGGCCAGCGACGTGGCGCTCAGCGTGCCCTCGCGCATCTTGAAGGTGATGACTGCGGCAGGGAGCATCGAGCCCACCGAGTTCGCGCGGCTCGCCGCGCTCGGCGACCTCTCGGAGGCTCTCCGCGAGCAGGTGGGCCGGCTCTCGGACATGGACTTCGTGGCGCGAACGATCACGTCCCGGTAGTTCCGCAGCCGGGAGGCGGCGGCCGGCCACGTCCGCCCTCCCGGCCTGCGCCCGCGCCAGCGCCTCCCGGCGTTGGCGCGAACGGCCGGGTTGGGTGCATACTGGAGTCTGCTTCACCCCCTGACAGATTTCAGCCAGTGACCGACAACCTGGCTTGCGGTTGGCGATGAACGATAGCGCCCTGCTCCGGCCCCGACGGCGCCCGCGCCTCTCGGCCGACATGCGATATGCCCTGGCCGTCGAGGACACGCTGGCCCGCGTCCGGCTGGTCCTGACCCTGGTTTCGGGCGCCACGGTAGTCCCCCTGCATTTCGGCCTCGATGTCGGCGTCGTGGCGCTGATGGCCGTCACCAACGTCTACTCGGTGGCGGTGCTGCTGGCGCTGCGCGCGGGGCGTGTGCGGAAACCGGTCCACGTGATGGCGCTGCATCTCGCCGACCTTCTCGGCGCCGTCCTGCTGACCCTTCACACGGGGGGCGCGGCGAGCCCGTATTCGACGATCTACCTGTACGTGCTGCTGGCAGCCGGCTACCGGTGGGGAGGCCTGGAAGTCGCCGGCACGTGCGCGGCCAGCATCGTGGCACTGGCCGCACACGCCACCGTCGCCAACTTCGTCAGGTGGCCCGGCGCACCCGAACCGGCATTCGTGGCGCTGCGGCTCTCCTACCTCGGGATCGGCGGCGTGCTGGTCGGCTACATGGCCAGCGTACAGCTGCGCCAGCGCCTGCGGGCGGACACCGCGAACCGGATCCTGAGCCTGGTCGGCTCCCACTCCAGCGTCATCACCGCCGTGCACCTGCTCATGAACGAGCTGCTGGAACTGGTGTCGGCCGACCGTCTCGTCCTGGTCGTCGAGGAGGATGGGCGCGACATCGTCACGGTCTGGCAGGCCGAACGGGCGCACGCGCAGGCGCCGCGCCACGGCGTGCGCGTGTCGCAGGAATCGCGCAAGCACTACCCGATGTATCTGTTCCCGGTGCCGAAGCAGGTCGCCGGATGGCTCGCGACACGGAACACCGCGAAGGACGGCTCGGGCTCGTTGAGCGTGGCGATCGGACGCGACGGCCAGGAGCGCCAGGAGGACTTCTCCATCCAGCCGCTGCTCGCCACGCCGTTTCCCTGGGCCCGGGCGCTGGGCCTGTCCTACCTCGCCCCGCAGGGCATGAGCGCGCGAATATTCCTGTTCCTCCCGGCCGGCGTTCGGGCCTCGCGTGCGGAATTGCGCGACGTCCACGACATCATGCGCGAGGTCGGCCCTGCCGTCGTGAACCTGTACCTCCAGCGGCGCCTGCAGTCGCGGTCCGCGGTCGTCGAGCGCGCCCGGATCTCGCGCGAACTCCACGACGGCGTCATCCAGACGCTGATCGGCGTCGAGATGCAGCTCGAAGTCACCCGCCGGCAGGCGGACGGCCGCGTCCCGGCGTCGGTCGTCAGCGAGCTGACGCACATCCAGCAGATCATCGGGCAGGAGGTGTTGAACGTCCGCGACCTCATGCAGATGCTCAAGCCGATGGACGTTGATGCCTCCCGCCTGGTCGAATACCTCGCGAGCACCGTGGACCAGTTCCGGCAGCGGACCGGGATCAAGGCGAGCTTCGCGTGCAGCGCCGAGGAGATCGACCTGACGCCCCGCGTTTGCCGGGAGATTGCCAGCATCGTCCAGGAAGCGCTCGCCAACGTCCGCAAGCACGCAGAAGCGACGAGCGTCCTCGTCCGGCTCGACATGGACGACGGCGAGTGGCGGATCACGGTCGACGACAACGGGCGCGGCCTCGACTTCGAGGGGTACCTGGGGCCGGACGAGATAGAATCGCAGCGCAAGGGGCCCGTGCTGATCAAGGAACGGGCGCGGTCGATCAACGGGCGGCTCGGGATCCACAGCCACCCGGGCTACGGAACCAAGCTCGAGATCAGGATTCCCAGGAAGCATCATGGGTGACCAACCAGGACCGATCAGGGTCGTCATCGCCGACGACCATCCCATCTTCCGCGACGGGCTGAAGCGGCTGCTGACCGCGGAGCCGGGCTTCGAGGTGATTGGAGAGGCGGGCGACGGTCACGAAGCGGTGGCGAAGGCAGCAGCGCTCCGCCCGGACGTCCTCCTCCTCGACCTCGCGATGCCGCGCGGAAACGGGCTGCAGGCCCTGCAGGACCTGCTCGATCTCCGCTTGCCGGTGAGGCCCGTGCTGCTCACGGCCGCCATCGATTCGGCCGACACGGTCAAGGCGCTGAGGCTCGGCGCCCGCGGTGTGATTCTCAAGGAATCGGCGACCCAACTGCTGTTCAAGTGCCTGCACAGCGTGATGAACGGCGAGTACTGGGTCGGTCACGAACGCGTGCAGGACATCGTGGAGCAGCTCCGCAAGAGCGAGGCCGATTCCGACCGCGAATCGACGCCCGCCGGCCGGCTCACGAAGCGGGAACTGCAGATCGTCGCCGCCATCGTCGAAGGATCGAGCAACAAGGACATCGGCCAGCAGTTCAGCCTCAGCCAGCAAACGGTCAAGAACCACCTGTCCCACGTTTTCGACAAGCTTGGCGTGTCGAACCGGCTGGAACTGGCGCTGTACGCGGTGCACCACAAGCTGCTCGAGCGCCTGAACGAGCCGGGGCGCTAAAACGCGCCAGGCGATAGTCAATCCTTGACTAGGCCCTTAGTACTATCCCGTGAGCACCCCGGGCGATTGCGCCCGATCGACACTCAGCCGAAACTAGAGCATCCTCGCGCGGCCTGAGGAACATGGGTCCGGGTGTGTCCGGCTGGAAGGAGCGGATGGCGAAACTGCATGGCCCGGTGGCCCATCGCTACGAGTTGGACGTCCCGCTCCGATACCGTCGGCCCGGCGAAACGTGCTGGCGCGACGGCCGGACCGTAAACGCCAGCCGTAGCGGGGTCCTGTTCCAGACGGCGGGCGAGGAGTTCGACAAGGGCACCACCATCGAACTGGAGCTCGACCTGCCGGGCACCACGCGCACGGCACAGGTGCACTGCACCGGGTCGGTCGTCAGGTGCGAGCGTTGCACTGCCGACCACCTGCACATTGCGGCCACGATCGAAGCGTATCGTTTTGGCGGCGACAATCCGATCCCGCTGCCGCGCGCCTGATCCGACCCGACCTGCCGCGACCCACCCGCGCCCCCTCGCCTCTCTGATCTCTTCCGCGGTGCTGTGCTAATGTGTCCCGATCGACGCTTCGTGGTCCGTGCCACTGCTCCCCCAGAGGATTCCATGGCCGCTTCCCGTTCGACGCTTCGCCGGGCGTCCGCCCGGCTCTTCGCCATCTGCGTGTTTGCGCTCACCGTCGCCGTGACGGTCGCGCAGCAGCCGCCCACCGACACGCGCGACTGGAACCAGCCGCAGGACCAGGTGTTCGCGAAGCTGTACAAGGAGTGGACCGGCGACGCGAAATACGGGAGCCCGCTGGTCGACCACCTGCCGCTCGTGAAGGGCGTTCCGACGCCGAACGACGTGCTCGGCCACCACGTGGGAGCTCCGCGCACCCTCACCTACTACGCGAACATCCTCAAGTACTACCGGGCGCTCGCGGCCGCCACGCCCCGCGTGCAGGTGGAGATCGTGGGCCGCTCCGACGAGGGGCGGGAACTGGTCGTCGTCTGGGTGAGTTCCGAGCAGAACATCAAGGACCTGCAGGCGAACCGCGACCGGCTCGCCAGGCTGGCCGACCCCCGGGGCTTGTCCGACGAAGAGGCCGGCCGGCTGATCGCCGCGACCAAGCCGAACTACCACGTGATCGGGGGACTCCACAGCGGGGAAACGGGGCCATCCGAGATGCTGATGGAACTCGTCTACCGGCTGGCCACCGAAGCCTCGCCGATCGTTGCCAGGATCCGCGAAAACGTGTACGTGTCGGTGACGCCGGTTGCCGACCCGGACGGGCGGGACCGCTACGTCGACTGGTTCTACAAGGGACTCGAGGACCCCCGGCCGCCGAACCGGGCAGGGCCGAAGCCAACCCGCAATCGCAGTCGTCCGGCGAACGAGGGACGGGACAGACGCCGCCAGCTGCCGGCCAGGGGGGCCAGGGGGGCCAGCGTGGCGGCGCCGGCGCGACCATGGCGGTCCCTTACTGGGGCAAGTACGTCTTCCACGACAACAACCGCGACATCAACCTGTCGCTCACCATCAGCCGGGCGCTGACCAGCTGGTTCTTCTCCGCGCACCCCCCGGTGATGCACGACCTGCACGAGTCGATGCCGCTGATGTACACCTACAGTGGCGGACCGCCTCAGAATCCGAACCTCGATCCCCTGCTTTTCGCGGAGCTGCCATGGTTCTCGAACTGGGAACTCGCGCAGATGACGAAGTGGGGAATGCCCGGCGTCTACACGCACGCATTCATGGACGGGTGGTCGCCAGGCTACTACGCGTCGGTCGCCTACAACCACAACACCGTGATGAAGATGTACGAGACGCAGTCGGGCCGCGACCCCGCCGCAGCAGGGCAGGGCTCCGGCACCGCGGCTGCCGGCCAGGCCGCCCCCGCGGTGGGGCAGGCCTCCGGCCTGCCGGGTCGGCCCGCGACGCCGCCCGCAGCAGGACAGGCCTCCGGCCTGTCGGATCCCGGCGGCACATCCCAGGGCCAACGCGCCGGCGGGCCGCCCGAGGGGACGCGCGGCGGGCCAGGTGCACCGCCGGCCGTGCCGACGGGCAGGGGCGGGGCGCAGGACCGCGAGTGGTATCGCGGCATCCCGGTGCCGACCAATGCGGCCGCCTCCTTCAGCCGGCGCGCCAATGCCAACTACATGGAGACCGGTGTCCTCTCGTCGCTGCAGCTGGTCTCGCAGTTCCCCTCGACCATCGTCGAGAACTTCTACGTGAAATCACGCAACGCGATCGAAGACGGGCGCACCAGGGCGCCTTACGCGTTCGTGATCACCCCGCAGCGCGACATGACCCGGGCGGCGGAACTGCTGAAGATCCTCCGCTTGCAGGGGATCGAGGTGGGCCGGGCGGCGGGAGAGTTCAAGGCGGGAGACGCAACGTTCCCCGCGGGTTCGTACGTCATCAAGCGGGACCAGCCGTACGGGCGGCTGGCCAAGAACCTGCTCGAGAAGCAGCAGTATCCCGACACCCGTCTTACGACCTACGACGACAGCGGGTGGACGATGGGCCTGCTGATGGGCGTCGAGGTGAAGGAGATCGACGACGCCTCCGTTCTGAAGGTGGCGACGACGCCCGTGGCAGAGGTGACGCTGCAGGGCAAGGTGGCCGGCACAGGCAGCGCCGGGCTCGCGGTGGCGCACTACGGCTCCAACAACATGGTGACGCTCCGCTACAGGCTCCGGACCACGCCCATGAAGGTCGCGGAGAAGGAGTTCTCCGCGGCGGGCGTGGACTTCCCGGCGGGTTCGCTGGTGATCGAGGGCGCGCCGGCTGCCGCGGCCAAGACGGCCATCGAGGAACTCGGCCTCACCGCAGCCGCGCTCGCGTCGCTGCCGTCGGTGCCGATGCACGACGCCCCCGCGCCGCGCATCGCGGTCTACTCGCAATGGACCGGCACCCAGGACCTTGGCTGGTACCGCCTGACCTTCGACAACTTCGGGATCCCCTACGACCTGATCTACAAGGAACAAGTGAAGCAGGGCGGCCTGAGGGCGAAGTACGACGTCATCGTGATGGCGGCGCAGAACCTCACGCGGCAGGCGGTCTTCCAGGCAGCGTCCACGCGGCCGCAGGCCTATCAGAAGAGTGAGAAATACCAGTTCCTCGGGATGTACGGCGAGACACCGGACATGTCGGGCGGGTTCGGCCAGGAAGGGGTGGACGCGTTCGCCAAGTTCCTCGAGGGCGGAGGGACGCTGATCGCCGCCGCCGGGGCCGCCCGCTTCCCGATCGAGTTGGGTGGGCCCATACCGTCGATGTCGAGAGCATCACCGGGGTCACCGCCCAGAGACCGATCGTGCAGGCCGACATCGTGAGGCCGGAACACCCGGTGTTCTACGGCTACACGACCAGCACGCTGCCGGTGAAATACGTTGGCGGCTTCACGCTGCGGGCCGGCGTGGCCGACCAGCCGCAAGTGCTGGCGCGCTACACGGGGGGCGACTCATCGGTCCTGAGCGGCGCGATGGTCGGCGCGGACCAACTGAGGCAGAAGGCGTTCGCGATCGACATCCCGAACGCCCACAACGGCAAGGGCCGCGTGCTGCTCTTCGCCAGCAACCCGATCTACCGCTGGCAGAACCACGCCGAGTTCAACATGGTCTTCAACGCGATCATGAACTGGACCTACGTGCCGGCCGCCCGCTGAACGCGCGCGGCCGGCCCGCCGCCCCCTTCGTCATTTCGCATTGTGCATTTTGCATTTTGCATTCTTCACTCGTGATCCTTTATTGAGGCGCCGAGCGGCTCGACCACGATCCTCGGCGCCCCTTTCATCGCGTCGTTGATCGCCGCGATCTCCCGGTCCGTGATCGAGGCGAGCTTGGCTTTCGCCTTGCCCACTTCGTCCGTCAGGTCCTTCAGCCGCGTGCGCTCGCCCTCGTTCGGCGCCCGGAAGCCCCGGTTGAAATAGCCGACCAGCGACTGCACGTCCTCCCGCAGACGCGGGTACTGCCGGTATCCCAGCCCGGCAATCGGGCCGCACCAACTCGTCGTCTCTGAACGTCTTCAACTTCGCGAGCACCTGGGTGACCTGCGTGCGATACGCCGGGGCCGGCTGCTGCCGCGCGGCCTGGGCGTCGAGCGCCGCCAGCTGCGACATCGAGCGAGTCCACGCGCTCGACCACGCCTGTTGACGTCGCGACTGGAGCGACAACGCCGCGAACGGCGGCCTGCTGTTGCGCCTCGAGGTCGGCGGGCTGCGCCTGGACGTTCGGATCGAGGCGGACGGTGCAGGTGCCGTCGAGCCTGGTCTCGCCGACCGTCACCTTGACGGAGTAGTCGCCGGGGTTCACCGCCGGCCCCTGTGGCCCGCCGCCGAAGCGCCCGGCCGGCGCCTCTGTCGCCGGGACCTGGCCGGGGCGCGCTCGCCCGGGATGTCGTAGCGGAGGTTCCACACGAAGCGGTTCACGCCCGCCTCGCCGCGCGCCCGCATCGTGCGCACCGGCTTGCCCGCCTTGTCGGTGATCGCGATGGTGACGGGCCCGGAGGGCGCCGTCCTGAGGTAGCACGTTGATCCACGCGCCCGGCGCCGGGTTCGGCGCCAGCCAGTCGCGCTCGTTCGAACGGAACATCCCCGCGCTCCCCGCCCAGCGAATGGCCGGCCGGATCGGGAAGAGGTGAGCCTCGGCTGTTCATCGCTGCCGCGATCTGCTGCAGCGGCGCGGCGTCGTCCAGGATGTAGATGCCGCGTCCGTGCGTGGCGACGATGATGTCGTTGTCGCGCGGGTGAATGGCAATGTCGCGGACCGCGACCGCGGGAATGTTGTTGCGGATCGACACCCACGTGCCGCCGCCGTTCCACGAGGCGAAGAGACCGAACTCGGTGCCCGCGTAGAGCAGGTCCCTGACTTTCGGGTCCTCGCGAATCACGTGAGACCACCCGCGCGCGGGCAGCCCGCGCGATGATCTTCGTCCACGTCTTGCCGTAGTCGGTCGTCTTGTAGAAGTAGGGCGCGTAGTCGCCGTCCTGCCAGTGGCTGGCCGAGACGTAGGCGGTCGCCGCGTCGAAGTGCGACGCTTCGACCTTGTTCACCCATGCATTCGGCGCGAGGCCGGTCATCCCCTTCACGGTATTCGTCCAGCTCTTTCCGCCGTCCCTCGTCACCTGCACGTTGCCGTCGTCGGTGCCCGACCCAGATGACTCCAGGGTCCACCGGCGACGGGCCGATCGCGAGGATGGTGCAGTGGAACTCGGCGGCCGTGTTGTCGGTGACGATCTTCCCGCCCGAGCTCTGCTGCTTTGCCTTGTCGTTGGTCGTGAGATCGGGACTGATCACCTCCCAGGAGTGGCCCATGTTGGTCGTCTTGAAGAGGACGTTGCCGCCGTAGTAGACCGTCTTCGGATCCTGCGGCGCGAGCACGATCGGCGCGTTCCAGTTGAAGCGGTACTTCTGCGGCGCCATCCACTGGCCGCTCGATCCGATGCCCCCCGGGTACGGGTTGATCCCCCAGGACGCCCCGCTGCGCCGATCGGTGAGGCTGATCACGCCCGCCCTGGAGGTTGTTGTAGACGAGGTGCGGGTTCCTTGAGGTCGGGCACGGCGAAGAAACCGTCGCCGCCCCCCACGTTCTGCCACTCGCTCCGTGGCGTGCCGGGCGCCCCGGGGGTCTGGCTCGGCCCGCACCACGTTCCGTTGTCCTGCAGGCCGCCGCAGAGGTGGTAGGGCGTCTGCAGGTCGTAGGCGACGTTGTAGAACTGCGTGAACGGGATGTTGTTGATGATGTCGAACGTGCGGCCCGCGTCGTGCGAGATCTGGAAGCCGCCGTCATCACCGCTCAGGATGCGGGTCGGGTTCTGCGGGTCGATCCACATCGCCTGGTGGTCGCCGTGCGTGGCGTTCCCGATCCGCGCGAAGTTGCGGCCGCCATCCTCCGATTTGTAGAGGGCTCCGGCAAGCGCGTAGACCGTGTTGGGATTGGACGGGTCCACCCGGATGTCGGCGTAGTAGAACGGCCGGAAGTTGATGTTCGGGTCGCGGCTCACCATCCGCCACGTTGCGCCGGCGTCGTCGCTCCGCCACAGTTCGCCCTCGTCCTTCGTCTCGCTGATGACGTAGACGACGTTCGGGGCGCTGCGCGAGACGGCGATGCCGATGCGGTCCATCAGGCCCTTCGGCAGGCCGCGATTCGCCGTCGGGGCCGGACAGGCGGGTCCCAGTTCGCACCGCCGTCCGACGACTTGTAGACGGCCGTCTCGCCGCCGCCCGATTCCGTGTACCACGCCCAGCGGCGGAACGTGAACATGCCCGCGTAGACGATGTTGGCGTTGGTCGGGATCGATGTCGACGTCCGAACAGCCGGTGAGGTCGTTCTTGTAGAGGACCTTCTTCCAGTTCCTGCCGCCGTCCATCGTCTTGAACAGGCCACGCTCTTCGTTGGGGCCCCATTCCCGCCCGAGCGCGCACGCGTAGACCACGTCGGCGTTGCGCGGGTCGACGACCAGCCGCGCGATCTTCTCGGAATCGGGCAGGCCGACGTTCGTCCAGTGCCCGCCGGCGTCGATCGACTTGTAGATGCCGTCCCCGATCGACGCGTCGTTGCGCGGGTTGCCTTCACCCGTGCCGGCGTAGATGACGTTGGGGTCGGACGGCGCGATGGCGATGGCGCCGATCGACGTCGACCGGCTTGTCGTCGAAGATCGGCGTCCAGCGTCACGCCGCCGTTCGTCGACTTGAAGATGCCGCCCACCGCGCCGGCCATGTACAGCGTGTTCGGGTCGCCTGGCAGCCCGACGAACACCGGGACGCGCCCCGCCTGCGCGGTCGGGCCGATGTTGCGCCACGTCAGGCGCTTCAATGCGTCGACGGCCGATGCGGGCCCGGCAGCAGGAGCCTGCGCCTGCGGCCGGGCGGCGCCGCCGGCCAGGGAGAGGACAAGCACCAGCCGGACGCGGCCAGTACGCGCGTTGCGTTCATGATCACCTCGCCGTCAGCAAGCCCGGGAGCGCGGAGAACTGTTGAGAGTGGCGGGAGTGTAACCGGCAGCGGCGTGCGCCGTTCGGCTCGCGGCACGGCCGGCGGTGTCGCGCCGCCCGGGCTGCCGCCGGTCCGGTACGGTAAGCTAAGTGCTCCTCATGATTGCCTTCTCGCGCATCAGCAAGCAGTACGGCCGGCAGGTGCTCTTCGTCGAGGCCTCGTTCCAGCTCAACCCCGGTGAACGCGTCGGCCTGGTCGGCCCGAACGGCTCCGGCAAGACCACGCTCTTCCGCATGATCGTCCGCGAGGAGTCGCCCGACGAGGGCGAGGTGTCGGTCCCGAAGCGGATGACCATCGGCTACTTCCGGCAGGACGTCGAGGAGATGTCCGGGCCGGTCGGTGCTCGACGAGACGATTGCCGGCTGCGGCCGGGTGGGGCTGCTGCACCACGAGCTCGAGGCGCTGCAGCACGCGATGGCCGACCCCGACGACGACGCGACTTCGACGTCGTCCTGGCGCGGTTCGGCGAAGTGCAGGAGGAGTACGACCACCTCGGCGGCTACGCCCTCGAGGCCCAGGCGCGCGAGGTGCTCCACGGCCTCGGGATTCGACGACGAGCGGATCGACGGCGACGTCGGGGCGCTGTCCGGCGGGTGGAAGATGCGCGTCGCGATGGCGCGGGCGCTGCTCGGGAAGCCCGACGTCGCTGCTGCTCGACGAGCCGACCAACCACCTCGACATCGAGTCGATCATCTGGCTCGAAACGTTCCTGCGGTCCTTCCAGGGCGCCTTGCTGATGACCTCCCACGACCGGGAGTTCATGAACCGGGTGGTCACGAAGATCGCCGAGATTGACGACGGCGAGATCACGGTCTATTCCGGGAACTACGACTTCTACGAGCGCGAGCGCGCCATCCGCGAGACCAACCGCGAGGCGGCTTACGCCAGGCAGCAGGCGATGCTTGCCAAGGAACGCCGGTTCATCGAGCGTTTCGCGGCCCACGCGGCGAAGGCGGCGCAGGTGCAGAGCCGCGTCAAGGCGCTCGACAAGATCGAGAAGATCGAACTGCCAAAGAAGCGCCGCATCGTGAAGTTCGACTTCCGCCAGCCGCAACGCTCGGGCGACCTCGTGGCCACGCTCGAGGGCGTGTCGAAGGCCTACGGCCGGCGGACGATCTACGACACCTTCAACATCACCATCCGCCGCGGCGAGCGGTGGGCGGTGATGGGGCGCAACGGCGCGGGCAAGACGACCCTCCTCAAGATGGTCGCGGGAGCGCTGGCGCCCGATTCGGGCACGGTCACCCTCGGCGCGAGCCTGAAGCTGGGCTACTTCGCGCAGCAGGCGCTCGACCTGCTCGATCCCGATCTCACGATCGACGAGCAGCTGCAGCAGGACTTCCCGCACGAGTCCACGGGCGTCCTGAGAAACCTCGCCGGCGCCTTCCAGTTCTCCGGCGACGATGTGGACAAGAAGATCCGCGCGCTGTCGGGCGGAGAGAAGACGCGCCTGGTCATGGCCCGGATGCTCCTCGACCCGCCGAACTTCCTCGTGCTCGACGAACCGACGAACCATCTCGATCTGGCGACGAAGGAGATGCTGGTCGAGGCGCTGGCTGGATTCGAGGGAACGATGCTCTTCGTGTCGCACGACCGCACGTTCCTCAGGGGCCTCAGCAACCGGGTGCTCGAACTGGGCGGCGAAAGCGGCTGCGACGCGCAGCCGCACCTCTATCCGGGGTCGTACGTGGAGTACGTCCAGCGGACCGGCCACGAAGCGCCGGGGGTCCATTCCTAGCGGCAGGCGGTTCTTTGCGGCCGTCAGCGCCGCGAGAACGTCACCTTGATCTCGGCCAGGGCGTTGACGAGGCCCGGTTGGGCCGTGGAAGGGTGGGTGACGACCTTTCCGTTGGAGAGTTGCGCGGAGAACGACGCCGGGCCCGCGGCCGGATGAAGGTCCTGGTCGATCATCGCGGTGCTGCGAATCCAGACCCGCTGGCCGGTCGGGTAGTGGCGGCCGTCGATCAGGCCGTCCACCGTCTGGTCCACCAGGCTCCGGCGGGCGGCGACGTCGGTGCCGGTCTCGGGCTCCTCCACCAGCTCTTCGAGGTTCTGGAGCGGGTCGTAGCTGCCAAACACGTACAGCGTGTCGAGGCCGGCGTCGGGATCGACGGTCAGCCATCCGGTGTCGACCGGCGCGTAGTAATCGCGGCCCGCCCGCACGCGGCTCGCGCCTTTCAACCTCTCCGTCGGAAACAACACCCACACCCTGCCGCGCGTGTCCTTCCCGACGACGTAGACGAAGCCGTCCGCGCTCGTCCCGAACGCAACGCGCAGCCGGTCGCCAGGCTGAACGGAGGCCCCCGGGGCGAGGGGGACCTCTTCCACGACTCCGGCGGTTTCCCTCTCGGCGAAGGCGGCCCAGTGGAGCACGAACGGCGGCACGGGCGGCAGCGGCCTCGGTTTCTTCCACGCCTCGATCAGAAGGGGGACCGTCTGGGCCGAGAACCCGACGAACAGCACGAGCGCCGCGAACAGGAACCAGCGCTTCGTCCGCCGCATCATGTGCCGGTCGTTGACGATGGTGTCGGTCGAGAGGCAGTGCTGGATGAGCGACAACGACTCGGCGAGTCGATCCGGATCGTAGGTCAGCGCCTGCTGCGCCCCGAGCCCGACCAGGTCCGGCGGCAGGCTGCCCGGCTCGGTGGGCGGGTCGCCAGCCATCGACACGCGGACGACGTTGTGGCCCCTCACGAGCGCCGCCGACACCTCCGCCTGCCACCGCCCCCCGGCCGGCGACGTCTCGTGGAACCCTCGGGACGGCAAGAACAGGACGAAGTCGGATGCCGCCTGCACCAGCTCGAGCCGGGCCGCCGCCGCCGTCTCGCCGTCCGGCTCGAAGAACACCCGGAAGCCCGCCCGCGTGAGGTACGCGACGAGCGTCTCGGACGCCTCCCGGCGGGACGGGTCGGGACAGCAAACGAAAACGTCGTGTTCGGCGGCAGATGCTCGAGGGCTCGGCACGGACGGATTCTATATCCTCCCGCCTCTTCCGCCTACAACGTGCGGGGTTATCATGTTGTCATGCGTCGATTGCTGCCGGCGCTGGCACTGGGGGTCGCCCTGCTCGCGACGTCCGCCCTTGGCCAGGTCGCGTCTCAGCCACCGCCTCTTCCAGACAAGGATTGGAAGCGCTGGCTCGACGAAGTGCGGCCGCTCCTGCTCAAGGCGGACCAGGCCGAGATCAAGTTGACCGCGCCGTCGCAGCGGCGACGGTTCCGCGAAGATTTCTGGCTGGCGCGCGACCCGGACCCCTCGACCCCGGACAACGAGGTCCGCGCGCGAGTACGAGCAGCGGGTCGTCTCGGCCGAGAAGCGGTTCCGTTTCGAGGGCAAGGCCGCATGGAACGATTGCGGCCGCACCTTCGTGGTGCTGGGAAAGCCGGACTGGAGCCGCAACGACCACCTCGCCCAGCACTTCGCGACGCCCGACCCGCTCCGCTCGTTCACCGAGCAGGAGTCGGTGGCGACCGAGCACTGGCTGTATCGCAACCACCCCAGCCTCCCCCCGTCACCGGAGGGCTATGTGTTCCGCTTCAATCCCGCGTGCGAGGCGGTGGCCGGCCCTTCCTCGGATCGGCTCCTCCAGTCCGCGGCCGAGTCGTACCTCCGCAAGGCGAGGTGACGCGCCGGCCGTTTGCTTCGTTCCATCCACCTCTGCAGCGTATGATAGGGTTCTCGCTGAAAGGAGCGTCATGAAGAAGTTCGTGCTTGTCGTCTGCCTGTTGGCCCTGATTGTTCCGTCCGCAGCCCTCGCCCAGAAAGTCACGGTCCTGAAGTCGGACAAGACCGCGGACGTCGCCGCGTTCAAGACCTACGAGTGGACGCCGGGTCACAAGGCCCTCGACCCCGCGTGGGACAAGGCCATCGTCGCGGCCGTGGAGAAGGAACTGGCGGCCAAGGGTTTGAAGCCCGGGAAGCCGGCGGACGTCCTGGTGGCGTACCACGGCGTGCAGCGGGAAGACGTCGACCTGAGCACGTTCGATCCGAAGGCGGCGGCCGCCGGAACGCGGGCGGCGCAAGTCATCAAGATGGGGACGCTCGTGGTCGAACTCCGGAATCCGACCAGCCGCGAGGTGATCTGGCGCGTTGCCGCCGAAGGTGCCATCAAGGACGTCGCGGCCGCCGAGCGCGATGCCTTCGTGGCCAGGATGGTCGCGGCGCTGTTCGAGAAGTACCCGGCGAAGAAGTAGCTTCGCAGCGGGAGCGGATTCCGGAGGCGGTCATGACGAGCAGCGTGCGTGTGCCCGGCGTGCTGGTCTTCGTCGGCATGCTGGCTGTTGGCTGCGGCGGGTCGGGTTCCGGCCGGCCGGCCGGGCAGGAACCGGCGCAGGCGGCGGGGGCACCGGCCTTCGAAACCCGGTGGCTTCGCGGGTTGTGGGCGAACGACATCCGGGAAGCGGTCGGCAAAATCGGCCTCACCTGCAAGGGGCCGAACCAGGAGAACCGCACCAGCGTCTGGCTCTGTGAATCGGGCACGCCGCTCGTCAGCTACCAGTTGCGCTTCTACGGGAGCGCGCCCGGAAAGATCGAATACATCAACGCGGTCGTGTCCCAGAGCGGGGCGGCCAAGGACACCATCCCGCTGCGGCTGTTCGGCGTGCTGGCCGGACTGCACTTCGAAGCGGCCGATCTTCCGCAGGCGCGGGAGTGGGTGGACAAGACGATCGAAACGGGCGGGAGCACGACGATCGGCCCGGCCAAGTACAGGCTGGCCGGCGATGCCAACCGCCGCGTGCTCGACATCAAGGCCAGCGGATCGGAATGGTAGGCCGCGGACGCTGCAGTGGTTAGTGCCTGGTGGCTAACGGCTAGCCTGTCACGCCTGACAGGCTAGCCACTGACCACTAACCACCAGCCACTAACTCCTCTTACTGCTGCACCGTCACCACCCTGAAGACCTGCGCCGGACCGATGGCGGTCACCTTGTCGCCAACCATCTTCCCGAGCGTCGCGGTGTAGCGTCCGGCAGGCACCAGCGGCGCGCCTCCGCCGCGCATGCCTCCGCCGAACGACCCGCGGCACGGGCCCCGCGCCTGCGGCCGGCGGCGCCGGGGCCGTCGCCGCGCAGGTTCCACGCGAACCGCTTCAGGCCGGCGGTCTTCTCCAGCTCGATCCGCCGGACCTGCCGGTTCGACTCGTCGGTGATGGTCAGCACCAGCTTCGCGTCTGCCGGCACGTCCTGCTTCACGTTGTAGGTGAAGACCGCGCCGAACGGCGGGTTGGCCGCCGTCCAGTTGCCGGCCATCGGCCCGATGCCTGCCGACCCGGCCGGCGACATCCCGGTCTGGCTGAACGAGTAGGCGTCGCGCAACGGGAACAGCCGCGCCTCTTCGGCGAGCGCCTGCGGCGTGAGTTCACGCAGCGCGCTGTAGTCGTCGAGGATGTAGAAGCCGCGGCCGAACGTGGCCACCACCAGGTCGTTCTCGCGCCGGTGCACCGTCATGTCGCGGACCTGTGCCGGCGGCATCCCGCCCTTCAGCCTCACCCAGTTCCTTCCCGCCGTCCACGGTGAAGAACAGGCCGAACTCGGTCCCCGCGAACAGCAGGTCGCCGTTGACGTGGTCCTGGATGATGGCCCACACGTCGTGCTTGTCCGGCAGGTTGCCCGTGATGTTCGTCCACGTCCTGCCGCGGTCGGTGCTCTTGACGATGTAGGGCTTGTAGTCGCCGCGCTGCCAGTTGTTCAGCGTGACGAACACGGTGTTGGCGTCGCGCGGCGAGGCGAAGACGTCGCTGACGTAGGTCTACTGCGGCACGCTGGGGAACTGCTCGATCTTCCGCCAGTTCTTCCCGCCGTCTTCCGTCACCTGCACCAGCCCGTCGTCGGTGCCGACCCAGATCAGCCCCTCGAGCAGCGGCGACTCGTCGAGCGACACGATGTTGCTCAGCGCGGTCGTCGAAGCGTTCAGCGCCACCGAATCGGCCGGCCACACCTTGCCCATGATCGGGATTTCCATCCGGTTGAGGTTGCGCGACAGGTCGCCGCTGATCGCGGTCCACGTGTCGCCACGGTCGTCGCTGCGATACAGCTTGTTGCTCGCCCAGTAGAGCCGCGTCGCCGAGTGCGGGCTGATGATGTAGGGCGTGTCCCAGTTCGATCGGTCGCCGCCGGCCGTCGCGCCCGCGCCGCCGCGCTGCCCCCCGGCTGCGCCGGACGGCGCGCCCTGCGCCCCCGCGCCACCCGCCGCGCCGGCCGGTCCGCCGCCCATCGCATCGTCGCCGCCGCCGCCGCGCGCCTGGCGCGCCAGGGGCGGACGGATCGAACGCGAGACGCCGGTCTTCACGTCGTAGCGCGACACGTTGCCGTCCTGCGACTGGGCGTAGACGATGGTCGGGTCGTTCGGATCGTTGCGCGTCTGGAAGCCGTCGCCGCCGGCGACGATGAACCAGTCGCTGGTGCGGACGCCCCAGCGGTTGAGCGATCGGGACGGCCCGCAGTGCGACCAGTTGTCCTGCGTGCCGCCGCAGACGTTGTAGAACGGCTTCGCGTTGTCGGTGGACACGCGGTAGTACCTGCGTGATTGGCAGGGTCGCGAAGAACCGCCACGTCGCCCCGTCGTCGTAGGACTCGTAGAGGCCGCCGTCGTTGCCGAGCAGGATGTGGTTCTTGTCGGCCGGGTCCCACGCCATCGCGTGATGGTCGACGTGCACGCCGGTGTTCTCCCAGTTCACCCGGCCCCACGTCTTGCCGCCGTCGGTGCTCCGCTCGACGTTGACGTTCATCGACCAGATCGTGTCGGGCTTGTAGGGATCGACGTAGATCTCGTGGTAGTACGCGGCGCCGCCGCCGCGGTACCAGTCGTCGGCCGGGCCGCCGCGCTGTCCAGCCTGGGGAGCGGCCGCCGGTGCCGCCGGTGCCGCGGCACCCTGCGCGCGCTGCCGCCAGCCGGGGTCGCCGCGGCCGGGGTGGCCTGGGCTCCGGCAGGTGCCGCACCGCCACGTGCCGCAGCCGGTGTTGCCGCCGCCGGGGCGCCTGCTGCGGGTCCGCTCGCTGCGCCGCCGCGCTGGCCGCCGGCCGCGGGCGGCATCTTCCCGATGCGCGCCCACGTCGCGCCGGCATCATCCGACCGGTAAAAGCCGGACTCGTCGCGCTTCGCGTCGATGATGGCGAACACCGTCGCCGGCGTCTTGCGGCCGTCGATGGCGAGGCCCGCGCGGCCCATGTCGCCCTTCGGCAGGCCGTTGGTCAGCTTCTTCCAGGTCTTGCCGCCGTCGGTCGTCTTGTAGATCCCGCCCTCGGGGCCGCCGCCGATCATCTGGCCGACGGCGCGCCGGCGCTGGTAGGCCGAGGCGTAGAGGACGAGCGGGTTCTTCGGGTCCATCACGACGTCGCTGACGCCGGTGTCGTCGCTGATCTTCAGCACCTGCTGCCAGGTGGCGCCGCCGTCGGTGGTCTTGAAGAGGCCGCGGTCGCCGCCCGCTGACCAGAGCGGACCCTGCGACGCGACGTACACGATGTTCGAGTTCCGCGGGTCGATGACGATCTTGCCGATGTGTTCGGAGGTCTGCGAGCCCCACCCGCTTCCAGGTCTTGCCGGCGTCGGTGGACTTGTAGACGCCGTCGCCGAAGTGGGCACTGCGCTGGCTGGCGTTCTCGCCGGTGCCCAGCCAGACCACGTTCGAGTCCTTCGGGTCGATCACCACGCAGCACAGCGTGAACGAGGCCTGGTCGTCGAAGATTGGCGTGAAGGTGATGCCGCGGTTCACGGTCTTCCACAACCCGCCGAACGCGCTGGCCACGTACCAGACGCTCGGGTTCTTCGGGTCGATCGCGATGTCGGCCACCCGGCCCGTCGACAGCGTCGGGCCGATCCCGCGCAGTTCGATGTTCTTCAGCGTGTCCGCGGTGAACGCGGCGCCTCCCTGGCCCTGGACGCCCGCCACGAAGGCGGTCACGGCCAGGCCGATGATCAGTGCTGTCAGGAGAATCCTCTTCATGCTCATCACCCCGCAGGAGTTGCCATATCGGCGAAGGAGAACACCAGCCCCGTCGAGTTGAAGGACGGCTGGGGTGGGGGGATTGTAACGATGGCGAGCGTCTTGCGGCAACTTTCCTGCGGGGAGGATTCGATGACCGAGCTGAGCCATGCAATTGCCGAGCAGAATTGGCTGGAGCCGATTGCCGAGCAACTCGGGCGCGCGGTGGGGAGGGCATTCGCGGCGGGTGGCCAGCCTGGCCGTCGAGTGAAGGATGCGTTGAACGGCGTCTGGCTGGGGCACCCGCTGCACCCGGTGTTGACCGACATCCCGATTGGCGCATGGTCCGCGGCGGCGATCTTCGACGCCCTCGACGCGGAACGGCCCAACGAGGCCCACCGAAAGGCGGCCGACCTGTGCGTGAAGGTCGGGCTGGCTGGCGCGGCGGGCGCGGCGGTCACGGGCATCACCGACTGGAGCGACACCAGTGGGGAATCGCGGCGCGTCGGCCTGGTGCACTCGCTGCTCAACGTCACCGCCACCGCGTTGTACGTTGCCTCGGCGGTCGCCAGGCACGGGAAGCAGCCGGCCGCGGGCCGGCGGTACACGTTCGCCGGCTACGCCCTTGCGGCCGCCAGCGCCTACCTCGGCGGCGACCTCGTCTACCACCGCCAGATAGGCGTCGACCACTCCGCCGACGCTTCGGTGCCCGAGGACTACACCCGCGTCATGCCGGAAGGCGACCTCGCGGAGGATGCACCGCACAGGGCGATGGTCGGCGAGACGCCGGTCCTGCTCGTCCGGCACGCCGGCCGCATCTACGCCATGGCCGAACGCTGTGCGCACCAGGGCGGGCCGCTGTCAGAAGGCGCACTCGAGAACGGCAGCATTGTCTGCCCCTGGCACGGCTCGCGGTTCGCCCTCGACAACGGCCAGGTGCTGAACGGGCCTTCCACCTACCCGCAGCCGTGCTTCGAGGCCCGCGTGCGCGCCGGCCACATCGAGGTCCGCCAGGGCAGGTAAGCCGCGAGGACTGCGTGCCGCGGCAATTCATGCAGTCGTGATCCCTGTAGCCGTGATCCCTGTAGCCGAGGGGCTTCAGCCCCTCGGCCAGCGAGGATCCCTGTAGCCGAGGGGCTTGAGCCCCTCGGCCGCCGGCGCCGGGCTGAAGCCCGAGCGACACCGGCGGGCGTCCCTGGAACCCGGCCACGGGATCCTCATCTGCCTGCGGAATGCCGACTGCTGGCTCGTCAATTGCAGTTTCTGGGCGTATGACGTCCGGCCGCCCGCCCCGCCTCTCCGCGGACTGTTACGTCGGAGTCCGCCAATACTTCGTGACGATTGTCTGCTTCAAACGTGAAGAACTCCTCTGTACTCCCGTCGCGGTTCAAAACTGCGCGCGCAGTTGCGTCAATCCGCAACTCGTTTCGGCTTCGCAGTGATTGCGTACTGTTTCATGCCCGACCATCTGCACATCCTCGTAGAGGCGTTGTCTCCCGATGCCGACATGCGCCTGTTCGTGAACGATTTCAAGCAACGGTCCGGGTTCTGCCACAAGCGCGAGACTGGCCAGTTCTTGGCAGGCGGGCTACTACGACCGCGTGCTACGCCCAGGAGGAGGATACGCGGGGTGTCGCCCGGTACCTGATCGGCAACCCCGTCCGGAAAGGGTGGGTCGAGAATCCCATGGAATGGCCCTATCTCGGTTCGGACCGATATGAAATGAAGGAACTCCTGGGGTTCATCGTCGACGCGGTGTACCGAGGAACATCGGCACGGGGCTGAAGCCCCGTGCTACATCCGCCTCTCCCCTGTAGCCGAGGGGCTTCAGCCCCTCGGCCAGGCGGCTGAAACCCATGCTACCTGAAACCCATGCTACCCATGCTACCTGAGTGTCCTTCGTGGTTCGTGAGGTAGAATCCGCACGACCATGCGCATCGACGCCTCCCTGACGCCTGCCTCGCTGCTCCCGCGGATCGGTCGCTTGTGGGAGCTGTCGGCGGCGAAGATCCGCGCGATCGAGCGGAACCACGCGGCCGCGGCCGATACCCTGGTCTTCACCGCCGGGGGCCGCTACACCGCGCGCGGCTGGACCGAGTGGACGCAGGGCTTCCAGTACGGCTCGGCGCATCCTGCAGTTCGACGCCACCGGCGACGACGGAGTTCCTGGAGCTCGGGCCGGCGGCAGCACGGTCGAGCGGATGGCCCCGCACGTCACGCCACGTCGGCGTGCACGACCACGGCTTCAACAACGTCAGCACCTACGGCAACCTGCTGCGGCTGATGAACGAAGGCCGCATCGCCGAGACCGACTGGGAGCGGCGCGTTCTACGAGCTGGCGCTGAAGGCTCAGCGGCGCGGTCCAGGCCGCGCCGCTGGACGCGCATCGCCGACGGCGGCGGCTTCATCTACTCCTTCAACGGCCCGCACTCGCTGTTCGTCGACACGATCCGCTCGCTGCGCGCGCTGGCGGTGGCCCACCGGCTGGGCCACGTGCTGATGGAGGAGAACGACCGCGAAGATCTCGCTGCTCGGACCGGCTGATGGAGCACGCCGCGCGCCACGGCGCAGCTACTCGGTCTACTACGGCGAGGGCCGCGACGCCTACGACGTGCGCGGCCGCGTCGCCCACGAGGCGATCTTCAACGTCAACGACGGCAACTTCCGCTGCCCCAACTCGCAGCAGGGCTACTCGCCGTTCACACCTGGACCCGCGGCCTGGCCTGGGCGATGTGCGGCTTCGCCGAGCAGCTGGAGTTCCTCGACACCGTGCCGACGCGGAGCTCGAGCCGTCGGCGGCCGGGCCGCGTCGAGGCTTCATGCGCAAGGCCGCCCGGGCCACCTGCGATTTCTACATCGAGCAACACCGCCGCCGACGGCATCCCCTACTGGGACACCGGCGCCCCGGACCTGCACGAGCTGGGCGACTGGCGAGCCGAGCCCGCCGATCCGTTCAACGCCCACGAGCCGGTCGACAGCTCGGCCGCGGCCATCGCCGCGCAGGGCCTGCTGCGCTTGGGCGCACTACCTGCACGGAGGACGAGCCGGCAGCGCTACTGGCAGGCCGGCCTGACGGTGCTCGACACGCTGCTCGACGAGCCGTACCTCAGCGACCGACGCCGAACCACCAGGGGCTGCTGCTGCACACCGTCTACCACCGGCCCAACGGCTGGGACTACGTCCCGCCGGGCCGGCAGGTCCCCTGCGGCGAGTCGAGCATGTGGGGCGACTACCACGCTCGCGAGGCCGCGCTCTACGTCCAGCGCGTCGTCGACGACAGAGCCCGTATCTGACCTTCTTCGGGGAAGGAGCACGCATGATCATCGCCGACCTCGACGCAGATCGAAGGCCGCCGCTATCCGGCGCGGCGGCGCACGCAGAACCTCGTGGGCGGCGCCTCGCCCATCCAGGCCAAGAACTTCTGCCATGGGCAACGTCACGCTCGAGCCGAACGGCGGCCAGGTGCCTGGCACAACCAGGAGCAGGAGGAGGTCTACTTCGTCGTCGAGGGCACGGGCGAGATGTGCCTGGGCGACGGAGCGGCAGATCGTCACCGCCGGGCCAGGCCGTGTATATCCCGCCCGGCGTGTTCCACCAGCTCACCAACATCGGCGACACGCCGCTGCGGATGATCTACTGCTACGGCCCGGCGGGCGACGTGGCCCACTGGCGGCAGGAACTCGACGGCACGCTGCCCCGGCGGGCGTCGAAGCCCCGCCGCTGCCCGCGGGCGCCCGGCCGCAGTGCACGGAGAAACCCAAGGACGTAGAACGAAGCACCGATGAGCACCATGAACATCCACAGCATCGGCATCATCATGAACGGCGTCACCGGACGCATGGGCACGAACCAGCACCTGATGCGCTCGATCGTCGCCATCATCAAGCAGGGCGGCGTGAAGGTCGGCGACGGACGAGGTCATCATGCCCGAGCCGATCCTCGTCGGCCGCAACGCCGGCCAAGCTCGAGACGCTCGCCGCCGCAGGCGGGCGTCGTGCCGCTGGACCACCGACCTCGACGCGGCCCTGGCCGATCCGGCATAACGCGATCTACTTCGACGCCCAGACCACCGACCGCCGCGTGCGCGGCGGTGAAGCAGGCCATCGCCGCCGGCAAGCACGTCTACTGCGAGAAGCCCACGGCCGCCACCACCGCCGAGGCGCCTGCGACCTCTACCGGCTGGCCAAGACAGGCGGGCGTGAAGAACGGCGTGGTGCAGGACAAGCTCTGGCTGCCCGGCCTGCTGAAGCTCGAAGACGCTGCATGCGACACGGGCTTCTTCGGCCGGATCCTCTCGGTGCGCGGCGAGTTCGGCTACTGGGTCTTCGAGGGCGACACGGTGCCCGCGCAGCGCCCCTCCTGGAACTACCGCAAGGAGGACGGCGGCGGCATCATCATCGACATGCTCTGCCACTGGCGCTACGTGCTCGACAACCTCTTCGGCGACGGTGCAAGGCCGTCTCCTGCCTCGGCGCGACGCACATCGCCGAGCGCTGGGACGAGAACGGCAAGCCGTACGACTGCACGGCCGACGATGCCGCCTACGCCACCTTCGAGCTGGAGGGCGGCATCATCGCGCACTTCAACTCCTCGCTGGTGCGTCCGCGTCCGCCGCGACGACCTGCTGACGCTCCAGGTGGACGGCACCAAGGGCTCGCGCCGTGGCCGGCCTGCGCGACTGCTGGATCCAGCCCTACGGCGCCACGCCCCGGCCGGTCTGGAACCCCGACATCGAACGCCGATCGACTTCTTCGACGGCTGGCAGAAGATGCCCGACCAGCGGACGTACGACAACGCCTTCAAGGTGCAGTGGGAGCTGTTCCTGCGGCACGTGGTGTGGACGAGCCGTTCCGCTGGACGCTGCTGGAAGGCGCCAAGGGCGTGCAGCTCGCCGAGAAGGGCCATCGAGTCGCTGGCAGAAGCGCGCGCTGGGTGACGTGCCCGAGCTCCCCGAGCGTGCAGTGGTGAGCAGGCGGGATCGCAGTGCGACGCAGGCAGCCGTCGCCCTGGTCACCGGCGGCACGCGGGGCATCGGCCTGGGTGTCGCCCGAGGCGCTCGCGCCGCGAGGGATTCGACCTCGCGCTCTGTCGGCGTGCGGCCCGAGGCCGAGGCCGCGGCAGCCGCTCGGCGAGCCTGCGCGCGGCCGGCGCCGAGGTGCTCGTACGTGCAGGCGCGACATCGGCGACGACGACGCCGCGCGACGCGGCTCGTCGACGCGGTGCGGGACGCGTTTCGGCCGGCTGCGACGTGCTGGTGAACAACGCGGGCGTGGCGCCGAAGGAGCGCCGGGACATCCTCGAGGCCACGCGAGGAGAGCTTCGACGCGGTGCTGCGGATCAACCTGCGCGGGCCCGTACTTCCTGACGCAGGCGGCGGCGCCGGTTGGATGATCGAGCAGCGCGCGGCCGACCGGCCGTCGCGGGGCTGCATCGTCAATCGTCTCCTCGATCTCCGCCACGGTCGGCCTCGATCAACCGGGGCGAGTACTGCATCTCCAAGGCCGGCGCTCAGCATGGCCACGCAGCTCTGGGCGGCGCGCCTGGCCGAGTGCGGCATCCCCGTCTACGAGGTGCGGCCCGGGCATCATCACGACCGACATGACCGCGCGGCGTGACGGCGAAGTACGACGAGCTCTTCGCCGAGGGGCCTGGCGCTGCAGAGCGCGCTGGGGCACGCCGGAGGACGTCGGCCGGGCCGTGGCCATGCTCGCGCGCGGCGACCTCGCCTACTCCACCGGCCAGGTGATCATGGTCGACGGCGGGATCCTGGCGATTGCCGAGGTTGTAGGACGGTCTGATCGATGTAGCACGGGGCTTCAGCCCCGTGCCGCGGCCGAGGGGCTGGAGCCCCTCGGCTACATGGACGAACAGGGCGGGGGGGTGGTCATGACGGCATCGCCGCCGGACACGCTCCCGGTAGGAGTGACAGCATGCGCACTTCGTTCCGTCTTCTCGTTTCCCTCCTCGTTGTCCTTCCGCTGACGGCGACCCTCTCCGCCCAGCGGCCCGATGCCCCGGCGAAGCCCGAAGGGATGAAGTTCCGGTTCCTGGGACCGGCCGTCGGCAACCGCATCTGCGGCCGTGGCGGGCGTCCCGGGCGATTCGAACATCTACTATGTCGGCGCGGCATCGCGGCGGCGTCTGGAAGACCACGGACGGCGGCGTCGACTGGAAGCCGATCTTCGACGACCAGCAGGTCGCCGCCATCGGCGCCCTGGCCGTCGCGCCGTCCGACCCGTCGATCGTCTGGGCGGGCACCGGCGAGGCCTGGGCCATCCGCGACATCGACGTGATCGGCGACGGGATCTACAAGTCCGTCGGACGCCGGCAAGACGTGGGCCCACATGGGCCTCGACGGAGACCGGCCGGATCGGCCGCGTCGTCGTCCACCCGAACGAACCCCGACATCGTCTTCGCCTGCGCCGTCGGCCGGACTGACCGGCCCGCAGCAGGAACGCGGCGTCTTCCGCACGACCGACGGCGGCCAGCGCTGGGAGCGGGTGCTGTTCGTGGACGAGAACACCGGCTGCTCCGGGCCTCGCGATGGACCCGAACGACCCGAAGACGCTGTTCGCCGGCATGTGGCAGGTCGAGATGCACACCTGGGCGATGTTCAGCGGCGGGCCGGGCAGCGGCGTGTTCGTGTCGCGCGACGGCGGCACGAAGTGGACGCGCATCGAGGGCCGCGGGCTGCCCAAGTCGCCCGTCGGCAAGATCGACGTGGCGGTGGCGCCCACCAACTCCAGCCGCGTCTACGCCCTCATCCAGACGGCGGACCAGGGATCGCTCTGGCGGTCCGATGACGGGGGCGAGTCGTGGCGCGTCGTGAACTGGCAGCGGGGGCTGATCGGCCGCGCCGGCTACTACATCCGCCTCGCGGTCTCGCCGGCGAACGCGAACGAGGTCATGGTGGCCGACAGTTCGTTCTGGGATCTCCACCGACGGCGGCGAGACGTTCAAGGAAACCGATTGGACGGGTGACACGCACGACATCTGGATCGATCCGAAGAACCCCGATCGCTTCTCCATCACGGACGACGGCAGCCTGATCATCACCACGAACCACGGGAGCAGCTTCATGCGCCCACTGCTGCCGATCGGCCAGATGTACCACGTCGCCGTGGACAACCAGGTCCCGTACTACGTCTACGCGAACATGCAGGACAACGGGACGATGCGGGGGCCGCGCATCAAGCCCGAGCGCCTGCCGGGCGGCTACGACACCGGCAACATGTGGCACCACTACCTTGGCGGCTGCGAGTCGGGCTTCACGATTCCCGACGTCGCGGACCCGAACATCGTGTGGGCCACCTGCTACGGCAACAAGGTCACGCGCTACGACGCGCGCACCACCGTCGCCCGCTCGGTGCAGCCGTACCGCATCACCCTCGACTCGCCGCCGAACGACGCGAAATACCGCTGCCACTGGACGGCGCCCATCGCCATCGACCCGTTCGATCACAACAGCGTGTATTACGGCTGCCAGGTGATCTTCAAGACGACGAACGGCGGCCAGAGCTGGAGCGTCGATCAGCCCCGACCTCTCGACGAACGACCCGAGCCGCATCGTCTCGTCGGGCGGCATCGTCGGCGACAACCTCGGCCAGTTCTACGGCGAGGTGGTGTTTGCCATCGCGCCGTCTGAGTTGCAGAAGGGACTGATCTGGGCGGGTACGAACGACGGGCTGGTGTGGATCACCCAGGACGGCGGCGCGAACTGGACGAACGTCACGAAGAACATCACCGGCCTGCCCGCCTGGGGCACGGTAACCCGCATCGAACCGTCGCACTTCGACGCGGGCACCGCGTACATCGCGGTGGACTTCCACCTGATGGACAACCGCGACCCGTTCATCTACAAGACGGCGGATTTCGGAAAGACCTGGAAGAAGATCAGCGACGGGCTCCCGGCCAAGCACCCGCTCGCCTACGTCCGGTCTTTCGCAGAATCGCCGAACCAGAAGGGGCTGCTGTTCGCAGGCACCGGCCACGGCTTCTACTACTCGCTGGACGACGGCGCGCGTTGGACGCAACTGCAGACGGGGCTGCCGCCCGCGCCGGTCACCTGGATCGCGACGCAGAAGGCGTATCACGACGTCGTGGTCTCCACCTACGGGCGCGGCCTGTACGTCCTCGACGACGTGTCGCCGCTCGAGCAGATGGCGGCCGGAAAGGCCGACGCGGCGTTCCAGTTGTTCGCGCCGAGGCCGACCTACCGCTACGTGCTGCGCGACGGCGGGCAGGCGTTCGTGAACTTTTCAATCGCGTCCGCTCCGAAGGACAAGGTGAAGGTCGAGATCCTCGACGCGTCCGGCGCAGTCGTCCGCACCTGGCAGGCGCCGGCGCAGGCCGGCATGAACCGCGTGGCGTGGGACCTGCGCCACGAGGGGCCGCGGCTGGTCGCGCTGCGTGCCACGCCGCCCGAGAACAGGTACCTCTTCGACGAGCCCAGGTTCCGTGGGAAGGAAACCCGCCCCGTGACCCACTGGGGGCTCGAGGAGGCAGGCATGGGGCCGGTGGCGATTCCGGGCAAGTACACCGGTGAGGCTGACGGTGGACGGCAAGTCCGCAGACCGCGCCGCTCGAGATTCTGAAGGACCCGCGGATCCCGGGCACCGACGTGGACCTGGCCGCGTCGCTGAAGATGCAGCTGCAGATCCGCGAGGACATCAGCGCGGCAGCCGACATGATCAACGAGATCGAGATCGTGCGGCGGGAACTCGAGGAGGTCGAGAAGGGGCTGCGCGCGCGGAAGGGCCAGGAGGCGGCGCTGAAGGCCACCGCGGACCTGGCGGCCAAGCTGATCGCCGTGGAGGACCGGCTGCTGGAGCCGGCGGCGCGATTGAGCGACGACAAGTACTTCCAGCAGAAGTACCGCGTCTACATGGCGCTGCTCTGGCTGAACGGCGAGGTGGGCCCCGGCGCGGGCGACGTGGCCGGCGGCCAGGACTTCCGCCCGACCGACAGTTCCATCGCCACGCTGGCGGAACTCGAGAAGGACCTCGAGGCCGCGCGGGCCGCGTACCGCGACGTGATGGAGAAGGACGTGCCGGCGTACCGGAGGTCCAGGTAACGCCGGCCACGTGCCGCTGCCGAGGGGCTGAAGCCCCTCGGCTACATCTGCATCGGTGTAGCACGGGGCTTCCCCCCGTGCCCAGGCCGAGGGGCTGAAGCCCCTCGGCTACATCTGCATCGGTGTAGCACGGGGCTTTAGCCCCGTGCCCGACGCCCCGACACCAGGAAGAGCGAATCATGACCCGTCTTCGATTGGTGTGGCTGCCACTCCTGCTGCCGCTCCTGCTGCTGCTCCTGTGCGCACTTCCTGACGGTGCCCAGCAGCATGACGACCGCTACGTCCCGGAGACCGACCCGCTGGTGCTGAAGAACCTGGAGCATTGGCAGGATCTGAAGTTCGGGCTGCTGATGCACTGGGGTCCGTACAGCCAGTGGGGCGTCGTCGAGTCGTGGTCGATCTGCCCCGAAGACGAGGGCTGGTGCAGACGGGACATTCCCGACTACAACGAGTACAAGCGGAAATACGAGGACCTCAAGAAATCGTTCAACCCCGTCAAGTTCGACCCTGCGCCGTGGGCGCGCGCCGCCCGGGATGCCGGGATGAAATATGTCGTGTTCACCACGAAGCACCACGACGGCTTCTCGATGTTCGACACGAAGTACACCGACTACAAGGTGACTTCGCCCGAGTGCCCGTTCAGCGCCAACCCGAGGGCGAACATCGTCCGCGAGGTCTTCGACGCGTTTCGAGCGGAGGGGTTCCTGGTGGGCGCCTACTTTTCGAAGCCCGACTGGCACAGCCCGGACTACTGGTGGCCGAACTTCCCGCCCGCCGACCGCAACGTGAACTACGACCCCGCGCAATATCCCGACCGCTGGAAGGCGTTCACCGACTTCACGCACAACCAGGTCATGGAGTTGATGAGCGACTACGGCCGCGTGGACATCCTGTGGCTGGACGGCGGGTGGGTGCGCAAACGGTCGAAGGACGAGATCGATCGCTACTACGCCCAGGGCGCGCGCGACAGCAAGACGGGCTTCCTGAAGTCGCGCACGGTGGACCAGGACATCGACATGGACGGCCTCGTCGCGAAGGCACGGCAGAAGCAACCCGGCCTCATCGTCGTGGACCGGGACGTCCCCGGCAAGAACCAGAACTACCTGACACCGGAGAACCGCGTGCCGGAGAAGCCGCTTCCCTATCCGTGGGAGTCGTGCATCATCTCGGGCGGCGGCTGGTCGTTCACGCCCGACGCCAAGTACATGGCGCCCGGGGAGGCCGTGAGGCTGCTCGTCGACATCGTGGCAAAGGGCGGCAACCTGCTGCTGAACGTCGCACCCGGTCCCGACGGCACGTGGCAGCAGGGCGCGTACGACCTCCTCGCGCAGGTCGGCGCGTGGCTGAAGGTGAACGGCGAGGCGATCTACGGCTCGCGCGCGATGGCCCCGTATGCCGACGGACAGCTGCGGCTGACGACCCACAGGAACGGCGCCACCTATTTCATCTATTTGCCGGGGAAGGACGAAACCTCGATGCCGCGCGAGATCCGCGTCACGTCGCACAAGCCGGCGGCTGGCGCCGCGGTGACGCTGCTGGGAAGCACGGCGAAGCTCTCGTGGCGGGCGGAGGGCAACGGGTTCGTGGTGACGATCCCCGAGGCCGTCCGCGCCGCGCCGCCCTGCCGGCACGCGTGGACGGTCAGGGTGCGAGAATAGAAGGCAGCGGGAAGGCAGCCGTTACGCCCCCGCGGCCGGCCGCCCTCTGCTGCGACCTGCGACCAGCCGCCCGGCCACGAATCCCGCCGCGATGGGCACGACGAGCCCCGCTGCCCAGAACCACGCCGGCGGCAGCAGCATCAGGTTGTTGGCGATACCGGCGAGCGCAACGACGACGCCGAGGATGAGCGCGTGCCGCTCCGGCGCCCGCCCCGCCATACGCCCCGCGACTAGCCCTCCCGCCAACGTCCCGAGTGCCCACCCCGCCAGCACGACCAGCAGCGCGCCCACCGGCGCCGTCGCCATCAACTGCCTCACAGCCTCGCGATCGGTCACCCCCGCGGCGGCCTTCGCGAGGTCCGGGTAGAGATACTTCCCGTTGACTGTCTCCACGCCCATCATGATGGCGCTCGCGACGACGAACGCCAGCAACATGACAAGGATGCTGCGCAATGCGGCTCGCATACGTCTCCCCTTCTCGTCCTGGTGAAACGCCATGCTACCGCGGGCACGTGGCTGGGCGGAAGCGCGGTCTCGGACGTCCTGACCGGGTCTTGGCCCGAGCCCGACAGAACCGCGACCCGCCCTGTCCTGCCGGGCGTCCAGACTCGCCGGGTGGAGTCGCATTACATCAACGGCTGGAAGGAAATCGGGCATGCGCTCGGCGTGAGCGTGCGTACCGCGCAGCGGTGGGAGCTGACGGCCGCGCTGCCAGTGCACCGTCTCCGCCAGGGAAGCCGGGGAGGGGTGTTCGCACTGGCGGACGAACTGCGACGGTGGCAGCAGGCGTGCGCCGTCGGGGGACCTCCGAGGCCAGCCGCTGCGCCGCCAGCGGCTGCGCCGGCGGGCGCGGTTGGCGGTCGACTCGTCTCGGTCCTGCGGGCCGCTGCCGCGGCGCTCCTGGGACTGTTGCACCGGGGAACCCGGGCCGAGTTCTCCTGGCGCGCACCCCGCGGTGGACGCCGCGAAGAACCGCTGGGCGTCGTGGCGCCGGGGCGGCTTACCTGAACCCTCCCGGCGGCGGCCCGGGCATCCCAGTCCCCATCAGCGGGTTGGAGTTCGTCGTCCTGGTCGCCGCCTTCGCGCTGGCGGCGGTCGCAGCCGCCAGCGACGTCACCAGCTGGTCGCCGACATTCAGCGCGCCGGCGGTCACCTCCGTCCACGCGCCGTCCGTCAGCCCGGTCTCGACCGCCACCTTCTCCAGTGTCCGTCCGTCGAACCGCCAGACGGAAGCCGACTTGGCGCCCTTGCCGGCCGCCGCAGCGCCTGACGCCGGCTTCTCGTCTGCCTTCACCCCGAACGCCGCCACCTGTTCCGCCGTCGGCCTGAACCGCAGCGCGGCGCTCGGCACGCGCACCACGCCGAGCCTCTCCGCCACCCGCACGCTGACGTTCGCCGTCATCCCCGGCTTCAGTTTCAGTTCGGGGTTGGCGACGTCGATCACCGTCGTGTAGCTCACTACGTTAGACACCGTTTCACCCTGCAGCCGCACCTGGGACACGCGGCCGGTGAAGGTCTCGTTCGGGTAGGCGTCCACCCGGAACGTCACGTCGTTGCCCTCCTTCACGTTCGCGATGTCGGATTCGTCGAGCTTCGCAATCACCCGCATCCGGGTCAGGTCCGCGGCCAGGATGAAGAGCGTCGGCGCGGACATCGAAGCGGCGACCGTCTGGCCCGCGTCCACGCTGCGGGAGATGACGATGCCGTCTATCGGCGAGGTAATAACGGCGTGCGCCAGGTTGACCTTCGCCTGGTTCACGCTGGCCCGCGCCTGCGTGACCGCGGCCTTCGCCGACATCAGCTGCGCTTCCGCCGTCCGCACGGCAATGCGCGCCGTGTCCAGGTCGGCTGCCGCGATCAGGCTCTTCGCAGCCAGCATCTCGTTTCGGGCGAGCGTCGTGCGCGACGCGTCGAGCGCCACCGACGAGCGCTCGGCGTCCGCCTCCGCCTTCACCAGGCTCGCCTCCGCCTGCTCCACCTCCGCCTGCAGCAGCGACGGGTCGAGCCGCGCCAGGACCTGGCCCTTCCGGACGATGTCGTTGAAATCGGCAAAGAGGTCCTTCAGGGTCCCGGAGACCTGCGTTCCCACCTGGACGGTGGTCACCGCCTCGAGGGTGCCGGTCGAGGCGATGGCCTTCACGACGTCCCCGTGGGCAACCACCGCCGTCGTTGGCGTCGGGGCGGCCGCGGCAGACGATCGATACGCGAACAGCGCCGCTCCGAGCACGGCAAGAACAACCGCGGGAATGGTGAGCGTCAAGCCGAGCCTGGTCTTGCGGGACATGATGGCGTCCTCCGGTGTGCCGGCGGCCTGGGCCGAGTCGAACCGGCGCATCCTCTACCTGTGGAGACGACAGCCACCGCCCCGCCGTTGCGGGTTTTCCTGTAAAGAAACGTGAAGAATTGTGGCCAGCCCGGCTCGGGTGGCGGCTTTTACACCCGCTGTTCGCGTCGGCTACACTGAGAAGGTCATCGTTCACCACGGGTTCGTGGACGGGCACCTCGAACTGCATCGCGAAGCCCTGCACCCATCACACGCTCGGCAGAGAGGTTCCGCGACGTCCTCGACGCCGGCGTGGCCAACCGGGATTGAGCGTATGTTCATCGGGCACTTCGCCGTCGGGTTCGCATCGAAGCGGGTGGCTCCGCGCGCGTCGCTGGGCATGCTGGTTGCGGCCGTCACGCTTCTCGACCTGGTATGGCCGATCCTCGTGCTGACCGGGATCGAAACCGTCCGTATCGACCCCGGCAACACGGTGGTGACCCCGCTGGACTTCGTGTCGTACCCGTACTCGCACAGTCTCCTGTTCGTCTCGCTCTGGGCGCTCGTCTTCGCCGGCGCCTACTTCAGCAAGACGCGGTACTGGCGCGGCGCCGCCATGATCGCCGTCGGGGTCGTCAGCCACTGGGTCCTCGACGCCGTCTCCCACCGGCCGGACCTGCCGCTGTTCCCCGGGAGCGAGCGCGTGGGACTCGGGCTGTGGAACAACGTGGCGGCGACCGTGGCGGTCGAGGGCTCGGCCTTCGCGCTCGGTGTCTGGCTCTACTCGAGAGGCACCCGCGCGACGGACCGGACGGGCCGGTGGGCGTGGTGGTCGCTCGTCGCCCTGCTCGTGCTCATCTACGCCGGCAACCTCGCCGGCTCGCCGCCGCCGTCTTCCACCGCGGTTGCAGCCGTCGCCCTCGCCGCCTGGATCTTCCCGGTGTGGGCATGGTGGATCGACGGGCACCGGGTCAGCAGCTGACGCAGGCGGGACGCCGGCGCCACCGCGAGACGCCGGCCACGGCATCTCGGTTACACTGTCGGCGATGTCCGACGTGATGCGCGTGCAGCCGTTCGCCACGCAACTCCGCCGCGTGCTGATGGAGTACGAGCGGAAGCGGGAGATCTTCGGGATTCCGGTCCCGCTCTTCTACACACCGCGGTTCTCGTTCGGTCTTCCCGCCCTTTTCGGCAAGCGGCTGGACACCCCGTTTGGCCCCTCTGCGGGGCCCCACACTCAGCTCAGCCAGAACATCGTGGCCTCCTGGCTGTGCGGCGGGCGGTTCATCGAGCTCAAGACGGTCCAGGTGCGTGACGACCTCGCAATCCCCCGCCCTTGCATCGACATGACGGACGAGGGCTACAACGTCGAATGGTCGCAGGAACTCCGCCTCGAGGAGTCCGCGCACGAGTACGTGGTGGCCTGGGCACTCATCCACCTGCTGCCGCGCGTGCTCGGCTGGGAGCGCGACCCCACGTCGGCCGCCGCGGGCCCCGGCACCATCTTCGACATGAGCGTCGGTTACGACCTCGCCGGCATCCGTACACCCCGGATGACGTGGTTCATGGACGTGCTCGCCGACGCCTCCGAGCCCCTGGGGCAAATCCGTTCGGTCATCGGCCGCGAGTTCCCGGAGTTCGCCGACCTTGGCATCCCGGCCCGCATCGTCAACAGCGTCACGCTCTCGACGATGCACGGCTGCCCGCCGGACGAAATCGAGCGGATTGCGCGCTACTGCCTCGAGGAGCGGGGCCTGCACACGGTCGTGAAGTTGAACCCGACGCTGCTCGGCAAAGACACCGTCCTCTCCATCCTCCACGAACAACTCGGTTTCCACGAGGTGCAGGTCCCGGACGCGACGTTCGAACACGACCTGCAGTACGACCGCGCCGTTGCACTGATCACGTCGTTGAAATCGGTCGCCGCGTCGCGCGGGCTGACCTTCGGCGTCAAGCTGAGTAACACTCTTGCGGCGGCGAACCACGCGGGCCTGCTGCCCGGCAACGAGATGTACATGTCCGGCCGCGCACTGTACCCAATCACGATGCGGCTGTACGATCGGCTGCTGCACGAGTTCCACGGCGACTTGCACGTCTCGTACTCCGCTGGCGCAGATGCCGACAATGTCGTGGACATCCTGTCCTGCGGGGCGTTGCCGGTAACCGGGTGCACCGACCTGCTGAAGCCTGGTGGCGTCGCACGCATGACTCAGTGGCTGGAGCGTGCGCAGGAGGCGATGGAGGGCGCGGGAGCAGCGTCAACCGCCGCGAATCGCCGGGGACCGGTTGGTGAACGTCCGCGCGGCCGCGGACCGCGCGGCGGGGCACCCGCGCTACAAGAATGGGGCGTTCCCGCACGGTCTGCCAAAGGTGAAGTCCGCGCTCGGGCCGTGGGACTGCGTGGTGGCGCCGTGCGTGGAAGCCTGTGCAGTCGGGCAGGACGTGCCGGAGTACGCGTGGCTCATCGCCGCCGGCGAGTACGACCGCGCGCTCGAAGTAATCCTCGCGCGCAATCCCCTGCCCGGCGTGACCGGCTGCGTCTGCACCCGCCTCTGCCAGACGCGGTGCACGAGGAACGACTACGAGGAGAGCGTCGCCATTCGCGCACTCAAGCGCATCGCGGAAGAGCGGGGCCAGGCCGGCTACCTCGCCGGCCGACGGCCGCCAACCGGCCGGCGCGTCGCCGTCGTCGGCAGCGGGCCGTCGGGCCTTGCCGCGGCGGCGCTCCTGGCGCTGAACGGGGTGCAGACGACGATCTTCGAGGCGAGGGACGTGGCGGGGGGAATGATGCGCATCGTGCCGCCATTCCGCCTCCCGCTCGAGGTCATCCAGCGCGACATCGACCGGATCCTTGCGTTGGGGGTCGAACTCCGGCTCGACTCCCCGGTCACCGGCCCGCCCGAGGGTCTGCTGGAGCAGGGCTTCGACGCCGTCTATGTCGCGAGCGGATTCCAGCGCGATGCGCCGCTGCGAATCCCCGGCATCGAAGGTCCTGGCGTCATGCCCGCGCTCGGGCTCCTGGATCGCTCCCGGCGCGGCGAGACGGTGAACCTCGGGGCGAAGGTGGTGGTGGTGGGAGGCGGCGATACCGCGATGGACGCGGTCAGGACGTCGCGCCGGTTCTCTGGGAATCCCGTGACGCTGCTCTACCGCCGGACGCGGCGCGAGATGCCGGCCGCGGAGGAAGAGCTGGAGGGCGCGCTCGAGGAGGGCAACATCCTCGAGGAACTCGTCTCGCCCGTCGAAGTCATCAGAAACAACGACCGGCGAGACGCCGGTCCCACCGGGAGCGGCGGGCGGGTGACCGGGGTGCGATGCGTTCGCAACATCCTCGGCGAGCCCGGCCCGGATGGCCGCAGGTCGCCGGTGCCGGTAGCGGGCAGCGAGTTCCTCGTACCGTGCGACACGGTCGTCGTCGCCGTGGGTCAGCTCCCCGAGCTGACGTTCCTCGAGGGCAGCCGCGTGAGCCGTCACGAGGGCGGCGGCGTCGTCGTGGATTGGCACGACCCGCTGCGCGGGACCCGAGGGAGTCTATGCCGGGGGCGACGTCGTGGTCGAGCCGGGCAGCATCATCTCGGCGTGCGCCGACGGCCGGCTGGCGGCCGAGGCAATCTGCCGCAAGTTGGACGTGCCGTTCGCGACGCCCCCCTGGAAAGCGCCTGTGCTCTCCGACGGGGAGATCCTCGACGTCAAGATGGTGCGCGCGCGCCGTCTTCCGCAGCGGAAGCCCGCGATGCTCCCTGCGGACCGCCGGGACGGCTTCGCATTGATTGAAGCCACGTTCTCGGACGCCGAGGCCAGGAGCGAGGCGCTGCGCTGCGTGCAGTGCACGACCTTCTGCGACAAGTGCGTCGAGGTCTGCCCGAACCGGGCGAACTACACGTTCTCGATCGAGCCGCTGTCGCTCGAACTTCCCGTGCTCGACTGCCAGGACGATGGCAGCGTGCGCGTCGTCGGCACGGAGACCTTCGCGGTCCGGCAGCCCCGGCAGATCCTGCACGTCGACGACTTCTGCAACGAGTGCGATGACTGCCAGACCTTCTGCGTGCACCACGGCAAGCCGTACGCCGACAAACCCCGGCTGTTCCTCGACCGGGCGGCGTTCGACGTCGAGCAAAGCAACGCGTTCCACATCGACGCAGAGACGGTCTTCCGGCGGGAAGGCGGGCATGAATCCCGCCTCACTCGCGCGGCGGATCAGTGGGTGTACCAGGCGCGGGGGCTGAAGGTGCGGCTCACGAGTGCCTGGCGCATCACCGAGGCCCGTGCAAACGGGGCGTCACGCGGAAGGCGTTCACTGCGGAGCGCGGTGGAGATGGCGATCGTGCTCGACGGCGTCACCCGGTCGTTGCCGTTCCTGCTGCTCCCTTGACCTTCCCCGACAGCCATACGAAGACGACGAGCGCCACCACGCCGGTGGATGCCTCGAGCAGCAGCATGCCGTTGGTGGACCAGAAATCGTGCGCCCACCCGGCGGCGCGAAGCATGCCCAGGCTGAACAGCGTGTTGATGGCGAAGAAGAGGTTGATCTTCGTGGCGGCCGCCGTCTCGCCGATGATCCCGAGGACGAGCCCCGTGAACGACGCGGTGACCATGCCCAGGGTGAACGTGTAGAAGAGCGTCGTCGCCGCGTAGCTGGCGGACGTGCGGGGCGAGGCAGCCATCACGACGCACGCGACGAGCCCGAGGCCGCAGGAGACGGCGTACGCCGTCGGCTTCGGCACACGGTCTGCGAGCCGTCCGCCAACGAAGCATCCGGCCACGATTGCCACGCCGCCGCCCAGGCCGAGCACGCTCGACACCACGTCCGCGGACGCGTCGAACTCCCGGGCGAGAGCGCTGAACAGGAACATCGCGGCGCCGGTGCCGATCGGGAGGACTGCCAGGATGAGAGCGATGCGGCCGGCCCGGGAGCGCAGGACGCCCGACAGCTCTCGCCAGGCGTCGCCGATGCGGGCAAACACGGTCGCGTCGGCCATCGTCCGCGGCGGTTCTTCGAGCCGCAGCAGTGGCAGCGCGCAGGCACACAGGATCGCGGCGAGGGCCAACCCGCCCAGCCACGGCGCCGGCGCGTGTACGACGAACCACAAGCCGATCCCCCCGCCGGCGGTCTGGCCGAACTGGTTGCCGGCCTGGAACCAGCCGGCCGCTCGTCCGCGGGTAGCCAGCGTCGTGTTGTGCGCCATCAGCCCTTCGGTCGCGAAGGCGCTGAACGTTGCGGCGACGGTTGTCGCGAGCGTCAGGGCGGAGAGGAGCGGGGCGGTCGCGCGAGACAGCGGAATGGCCGTCATGGCCAGCAGCCCGAGGGAGATGCCGGCGATCGCTATCAGATACCAGGTCTTGCGGGTGAGGGTGTAGTCGCCGACCGGTGCCCAGAGGAACTTCCATCCCCCGCCGACGAACGTCATGCCGACGATCGCGGCGACCGCCGAGACGTCGAGCCCGGCGCGGCTGCCGAGGTAGCCGAGCGCGACCGACGGAAAGCCGGTGGCAAGCCCGAGCGGGAAATAGAGCACCATCCACACGAAGGGGTGTGGAACGGCGCGGGATTCTAGGGGAACGGAAGCGGTGTCCGGCATCGCCCGGCCATTCTATCCCGCCGGCGATCGGCGTGGGGACTGACCTTGCGCCGGCGCCTAGTCTTCCTGGGGAGGCTGAGGTCCTAAACGGATGCCGGCGATGTCCGGGTCTTCACCGTCGGTGCCCGTCGGCGCATTGGCCTTGCGGGCGCTGGCCTCGGCACGCCGGGCCTGCTTCTGCTGCTGCTTCTCGCGCTTTGCCTTCTCGCGTTCGCGCTTGAGGAATGTCGGCCTCGGCTTCATAGGGCTCCAAGGAAGTCTGCCTATCGGTGAATGACCGGGGCGGGTGTCGCAACACCCGGCCCGGTCACCAATCCTACCAACGGGGCTCGGAACGCCGACGGTTGCCGCCAAAACCGCCGCCGCCGCCGCGCTCGGGCCTGGGACGCGCCTCGTTCACCGTCAGGTTGCGGCCGCCCAGCGAGTACTCGTTGAACTTCGTGATTGCCTTCTGCGCCTCGTCGTCGGTGCCCATTTCGACGAAGGCGAAGCCGCGCGCGCGGCCGGTGGCCATGTCGCGCATGACGTTCACCGTGTCGACCGTGCCCGCCTCGGCGAACAGCTGCTGAAGATCCGATTCGCCGATGTCGTACGGAAGGTTGCCGACGTAAAGCTTTCTACCCATTTGGCTCAATCTCCTCCCCGCGTTCCGCGGGAGGCTTTGATGGCGGGCCGTCAACGCCCGTTCATCGTCTACTGTCGATCGGGATCCAGGCTCGGATCGCGAACGGGATGGAGAAAGGCCCTTCCTGAAGTTGCCGTTTGCGGGGAACGAAGTGACAAACTCGGCTCTGTCGCCCGGCAGTGCGGAAACGCGGTTGTCCAACCTGACCCACATAGTGTAACACGAAACGCCCCACGGACCGGCTGGAGACAAATGCTGCAGCCGGTCGACGAGCGGGTGCCACAGGGCCTCGGGACGGCCCCCGCGCTCGAGGCGCAGAAAGTCTGCGAGCACTGCGCTGCGGCGTCCACGACGGGCTGCCGCCGCTCACCGGAGCGTGGCGCTAGTGAATCACCAGCCCGACGGTGACTCGGGTGAAGTCGATCTTCGAGTTCGCCAGCGAAAGCCCCAGGAGCGACACGTCCGAAGCCGTACGGTAGTACCGGATGTCTCCGCGGAAGCCCAGGTGCGCCGGCAGCAGGACCATCACCCCGCCGCCGAAGTTGTAGCCGAAGTTGTTCGCGCCTGCACTCTCCCCGGACGTGCTGCCCAGCAGGTCGAGCCGGGTGCGAACCAGGCCGATGCCAGCGGCAACGAACGGCCGAATGGGACCCGCGGGGACGGCCACGACCAGATTCCCCATCACCGTGAGCACGGCATTGCTTCCGAAGGTCGGGCTCTTTCCGAAGAAGTCCGGCGCATAGGCGAAGTCACCCTCGAACCCGAAGATGCCGCCCATCAGGCCGCCGGCCGTCACGCCGTAGCTCGTTCTCTTCACCTGGCAGTCGTTCAACAACGATGGACAATTACCGGCCGAGCCCCCGACGTCCCAGCCGATGTTCGGGACCAGATAACCCTGTGCCCTCGCGCTCGAGGGGATCACCGTGACGACCACGGCGACGGCAAGGCCGAGTAAGAGGCGACGCATGCGGCACTCCCTGCTCAACGGAAGGCCGACACCATGTCGGCCTTGCCTGGACGATATGCACAGCGCGGACCAGTTTACCTGCTTTCTCTCTGCGCCCTCACGCTCCACCGTTCGTCAGCCCGTCGTCCTTGCGCAGGATGTCGCGAAGCCACCATTCCTGCTTCTCGTACGCCTGGACCGAGCGGGAGAACAGGTCGACGGTGCCGGGGTCGTTGCGGTTGTCCGCGACCTTGGCGGCGGCGCGCATCCCTTCGATGACCGTCAGGAGGTTCTGCTCCGCCTCTTCCACCATCTCGCGCATCGTCGAGTGCGGCGCTGCGACGGTGACCGTCGCGAGGTCGGACATCTCGTTCGGGTTCGCCGGCGGGTTCTGGCCGATCATCCGAATCCGTTCGGCAATCGGGTCGAGGCTCTCGAGCGTCTCCTCGGCGAAGTCGTCGAAGAGCTTGTGCAGGTCCCTGAACAGCGGCCCGTACGTCTGCCAGTGGTAGTGCTTGTAGTTGAGATACAGGAGGAAGCCGTTTGCCACTTCTCTCCTGAGCGCCTGCACGATCGGGCTGTCGGGCGAGTTCTCTGCCGAGAGGCTGTGCCGCTTCGCCTGCTCCTGTCCTGCGGTTGCGGTCGTCTTCGATGGGGCGTGTGCCACGGGTTCTCCTCTCGAGTTGGATTAAGCTTGAGCGACCTTGCGAACGCTGCGGATGTTGCAAGATGCGGTGCACCCGCGTCGGTTACCGGCAGCGCGCCGGCCCCTATGCTTCGTAGCGCGGGCTCGAGCCCGAGAGGTCGATGTCCATGCTCCGATCGTGCGACGATTTCCACGTGCGCTGCGGTGCGGGCGATCAAAGCGCCCTCGTGTCGGCCCGGCTCTATCCCACGCCGTCGTCACTGCAGGCCTGGCTCGTGCTCGCACACGGCGCGGGGGCGGGCCACGACAGCGCCTTCATCGTGGATTACGCACGCGCCTTCGCCTCGCTCGGCGTCGCGACGGTCACGTTCAATTTCCCCTACACCGAGCGCCGCCGCCGGCTCCCCGATCCCCCGGCCACCCTGGAATCGTGCTGGAGGGCTGTGATCGCGGCCGTCCGCGACCGGGCTGGGAAGACGGCGACACTCGTTGCCGGCGGCAAATCGATGGGCGGCCGCATTGCGTCGCAGGTTGCGGCCGACGCCGCCGTCGCGAGTGAACTTGCCGGCCTCGTCCTTCTCGGTTACCCGCTGCATCCGCCTGGCCGACCCGGCCAGCGCCGGTCGGCCCACTGGCCGGCGGTTCACGTCCCGGCGCTCTTCGTCCAGGGATCACGAGACACGTTCTCGAGCCCCGACGAGCTGCGTGTGGAGGTGACGCGCTTCGGTGCTCCCGCCACGATCCTCATCGTTGACGGCGGCGACCACTCGTTCAAGGTGCCGCGTCGCCACCCGGTCCCACAGGACCTCGTGCACACCAACATCCGCGCGGCGGTCACGGAATGGATCAGCGGCCTGGCTCGATTGGCCAGCTGATCGGCCCCTGGTCCCCGACATTCGCGCGCGCACGGCAGAACTCTGGCACGCCTTTTCCTTTACGGCCGGGGAGACGGAGGGATATGGCGTCAACGAACCGTGCTGCTCCTGACGACAGCCCGCGGACGGCCACAAGTGGAAGCGAGCGACCCGGCCGGGCAGCCGCGGAGGGGTGGTTGAAAGAACGCGTGACAGGCGTCCTCAACGCGCGCAAGAGCCGGGTGAGCGAAGGGCTCGAGACGGTGGCCGAGACGGTCCGTCGAATGGGCGAACCGCTCCACGACGAACCCTTCTCGAAGCTCGGCGGGTATGCGGATGGCGCGGCGCGAACCATCGAGCGGGTGGCGACGGACCTGCGCGAGCGCGAGCTCGACGAGCTCACGGAAGACCTGCGGGGCTTTGCCCGGGATCGTCCCGCGCTCTTCGTCGGTGCAGGGCTGGCGGCCGGCCTGGTGGCCGCGCGTTTCCTCAAGAGTTCGGGAGAGCGTTCAGAGACGCCAAGGCCGGACCGCGTTCGCGGCCGGCGCGAAGATGAGGCCCCGCGGCAACCAGCCGCGGGCCAGGGCAAGGGAACGGGGAGCAGGCGTTCGGCCTGACCACGCGGACCCCGGGCGATGGTGAACGTCGTTGGAGGGATATTTCATGGCAAAGAGAACCGGTGCGGGAAGCATGTCGGCGGGCGGGAAACGCGGCGGCGGGCGCGGGTCTCGCGTGGGCGGCGGGCGCGGTCAGCGGGCGGGCGGGGCGGGGCAGATCGCCTCCGCGGAACCGGAGCGGATGCGCGGCGCCACGGGAGGAGGCCGCCGTTCGAGCCGGCAGGAGGATCGCGGCCTGCTGGCAGGCGCGCGCGACGTGGCGCTGAACATCGGCGAGACCACCGCGGAGACAGCGCGGCAGTTCGCCTCCACCGCGAAGAACGCCGCAACGAGCGCGGCCGGCCGGACGCAGCGAACGGTGTCGCAGGCGGCTGACAAGGTACGAGAGAACCCGTGGCCTTCGCTCCTCATCGGCGCTGGCGTGACGTGGCTGGCGGTCGATGCCATCCGCGGGCGCTCGTCCGAGTCCGAAGGCCGCGGGCGGAAACCGCGGGAAGAAGAGTCGGGGCCCGGCCTGGTGCGCCGCACCGCTTCGACGATCGCAGACGCTGGCCGCGGCGCCGGCGGGTACGTGCGCGACGCCGGCGAGTACGTGGGCGAGTTCGTCCGTGAGCGCCCGCTGCTGGCCGGGGCGGCCACGCTCGGGATCGGAATGGCGGTGGGACTGGCGATGCCGTCCACGTCGTCGGAAGACAGCATGATGGGCAACGTGCGCGACAACGTGGTGCGCCGGGCCAAGGATGCCGCCAAGGGCACCATGGACGCGGTCCGCGACGTCGCGGACAGCGTGGAACGGATGGCCGGCGGAGGCGGGCGGGATCGAACCCGCTGACCGACCGGCCTCCGTGCGGCGTTGACTCCCGGCTCCCGTCGCGGACGTGGAGCCGGGTCGTCTCCGCTCAGAAGAAGACGACCACCCCGACTGCCGAGCGCACGGCGACACCGCTCGACGTGGTTTCGGACCGGGCGTCGTACGCGGTCGGCACGGTGAGGGTCTGATTCCCGACCTGACTGGTGTGTGAGTACCCGAGTCCCACCTCGCCAAAGACGGCGAACCGTCTTCCCAGCATGTACTCGGCGCCGAACGAGCCGGCGATGCCGTAGGCGTTTCCAGTGCTCTCGCCCGTCGTGGTCGTCGTCGATCTGGTCTCGTTGCCGGAGCTGAGCCGCGAGTACGTGAACCTCGGGCTGACGTAGGTGCGCAGGCCCCCATCGACGGCGCCAAGGTAGAACAGGCCGCTGACGCTCACGCCGGCGGTCCAGGACGTGTTGCTTGCCACTGCCACGCCGCCACCCGACTTGGTCTCGCCAGACGACCGGGTAAACGTCGCTTCGGGACGGATGGCAACCCGGTCGGAGACACGCCAGAGCATGCCGACCGACGCGGGGTAGCCCATCACGATGCCTGCCTGGCCGCGCTCCTGCGAGTAGGCGGAACCACCGAGCATCGCGAACATCAGACCGGCCAGTATCACCACACGACGCATGAATCCTCCCTCGCAGGCCGCTCGGGCGCCTGCAGAATGCAGAATATCGGACGCAGAATGCCGAATGCAAAGCGGCTCCGCCGTTCTGCAACGTGCATTGCGCACCGTGCAGTGTGCAGTGACGCGCGAAGGGGAGGTAGCCGGCGCTACTCGCACCTGATCGTCACGACGGGATTGACCCTGGTGGCGCGGCGGGCAGGCACGTAGCTGGCCGCGAGCGCCGTCAGCCAGCGCGAGGCGGGTACGCGCTCTCGCCGCCACAGTCCCGAGGAGCGACAGCAGCACCCCGGGGACGACCCCGGCCAGGCTCATCCCCGCGGCCTGGATAGGATCTCGCGCAACAGCCGGCCGGGCGTCGCCCCGAGCGCCGTGCGTATGCCGATCTCGCGTCGGCGCCGCGCTACCGAGTAGGCGACCACCGAATAGATGCCAACCGCTCGGGATGCGGGTAGGTCAACGGCCGCAGCCAGACGGCGTTGACGAGACCGAAGACCGCGGTGGCTGTGGCGACCCCGCCGGCCAGCATGAGCACGGTCGAAGTCGAGAAGATGGGCGCGCGGCGCAGCAGGCGAAGGGCGTAACGAAGGTCGGCCAAGGGAATGCTGACCTTTCGAGGGCGGACGTCAGCACGACGCTGTCCCGTTGGACGCCAGGCCGCCGCGAATGTTCCGCCGTGGGGGGGACGCTGACCAGGTGCCGGCGGAGGGTTCGGCCGACGCGAAGGCAGGCGGCGCGTCAGTGCAACTGCGCACCGACACGCATGAGGAACTCGCGAGTTTCCGCGCCCAGTTCCACGGCGCCGTCTTGATAGCGCTTGGCGAACCCGGGGCCGGCGTTGTACGCGACGAGCGACAGGTCGACCGAGCCGAACGTTTCGAGCAGCGACGAAAGGTAGCGCACCGCTCCTTCGACGTTCTGTTCGGGATCCCACGGGTCCACGCCCAGGTGCTCGGCAGTATCCGGCATCAACTGCATGAGGCCGACAGCGCCGGCTGGCGAAACGGCGCTCGGGTCACCTCCCGACTCCGACGCCATGATCGCCATCACGAGGCGCCACTCTACCGAGTAGCGGCGCGCGATCCGGCGCACCATGTCGGAGTAGACACGCGCCGCCGCGCCAGCGGCCGGTGAGGCGGCCGCCTTTGGCGCCGCCGATGGGCTGCGGTGGACGAGGGCCCGGGGCGCCGCGGATGTCGAGAAACCAACCGGGTTCGGGGCCGGTCCGTGTCCTGGAACGACGAGAGGGCGCACGTGGGCGATCCGGTCGGGAACCGTGCCGTTTGAAGAGTTTCCAGCGCCGGCCACAACGGCAACGGCGGCGCAACTGAGCAGGCCTATCGCGACTTTTTGGCTTGGGGGCATGCCGCGTAGTCTGCAAGCCAGTCGCCAGAGGTGGCAGAGAGGGCGAATAAATTACGAAGATCGCGGCCGACCCGGAGCGTTCAACTTAATGATGAACTATGGGTTAGCACGACTTCGGGATCTAGCTCATCGGTATCTGGCTTTACCCTGTTCGCGCCGGCTCGAGGGTGGGAAGAACCGTGCAGGAGGGACGCCCAGTTGTCTGGAAAGAGGTACAGACCTTCCCGTGCCGCAAAACGGGGCCAGGCCCCGTTTTCGTTGGCGGAAACGACGAAACGGCGGCCTGGCCCCGTTTCCCCCCCGTTTCCCTCGGCGCGTCTGCGAGGCCGGCTTCGATCTGCGACGCCCGTTGCGAGACAGCGGACGAAGCCCCGAAGCGCAGCGCCGCCTGCCGGTCGAGTTCCTCGAACCAGCTCGGCGACGCCATCGAGCGCACCCGGTAGAAGCCAACGTTGACGCCGCCATCGCCGGCCGCAGTGACCGCTCGTCCAGGCAGTCGCCCGGGACCACTCCCGGTTACTTGGCCGCCGGCAGCACGACGCTGTCGATCACGTGGATCACGCCGTTGGTCGTGGCGACGTCGGTCTTCACGACGTGGGCGTTGTCAACCATGACGCCGCCGTCCTTGACCGTCACCTTGAGCGACTGCCCGTTGACCGTCTTGGCCGACTTGAGACCCGCGACGTCCTTCGCCATCACCTTGCCGGGAACCACGTGGTAGGTCAGGATCGCGGTGAGCTTCGCCTTGTTCTCGGGCTTGAGCAGATCTTCGAGCGTGCCCGCCGGCAGCTTCGCGAACGCTTCGTCGGTCGGCGCAAACACCGTGAACGGGCCGGCGCCCTTCAGCGTCTCCACCAGCCCGGCCGCCTGCAGCGCCTTGGCGAGCGTGGTGAACGAGCCCGCCGCGACCGCGGTGTCGACGATGTCCTTCTGACCTTCCGCGCGGGCGACACCAGCCGTCATCAACAGCCCAAGCACGACACCCGCCGCCACCACCGACTTCATCGTCTTCTTCATGGTCAATCTCCCTGCCGCCGTGCGGCATCCGGTTTCCTTGTGTGCCGGCGGCGCCGTGCCCCGCGCGGCCATTCCCTACGACTTGCCTCTGGTTACATAACAATTGACTCGGGAGAAAAATTCGACCACCCTGAATGTCGTTTGATTCAGGAGAAAAGCGGACGGGTTTCTTTTCCCTGCACTCAAACGAGGAGAGCCCGTGCTGTCCGACACGCTCGATAAAGGCTTGCGATCCTATGGGATAGGCGAAAAGGTGCGGGCGCTGCGGCTGCGCAAGAAAATGGGCCTGGTGGAACTCGGCGAGCACACCGGCCTGTCGCCGGCGCTCCTCTCGAAGGTGGAACGCGCCAAGCTCTTCCCCACCCTGCCGACGCTGCTCCGCATCGCGTTGGTGTTCGGGGTAGGCCTCGAGTATTTCTTCGGCGCCGGGCAGCGGCGCCCTGCGCTCGCCGTGGTCCGCGCCACCGACCGCCAGTCCTTCCCCGACAGGGCCGGCGCCCGAAAGCCGGCCTACCGTTTCGAGTGCCTCGATTACCCCGTTACCGAGCGCCGCCTCAACGCCTATTTCGTGGAGTTCGAGGCGGCCGGGAGCGACAAGGTGCACTCGCACCAGCACGAGGGCGCAGAGATTGTCTACGTCATCTCGGGCACGCTCGCCATCACGGTCGGCGACGAGGAGCACACGCTGCAGGCCGGGGATTCAATCTACTTCGACCCCGTCTCCGCCACACGCCTACCGTCGCGTCGGCACGCGCGCCTGCACCGCCGTCGTCGTCACCACGCCTTGAGCGGCGAGCCGCTTCGAACCCGCCCGCCATCCGTCGCGCTCACGATTCGGGGCGTTCACGCCGTGCAACGTTGACGAAGAATCGAGCCTGGCGGGGCCGGGCGGGCGTAGTATCATTCCCGCAACACTCAGGTCTCCGTGGACGCGTCATGGGAGGTTCGCGATGAAACGCGATCGCCCGTCGCCGTCGTGTCCCTTCCTCGGTGTCGTGCTGCTCGCCTTTGCCTGCGCCGGCACAACCCCTGTCGCGGCCTCCGCCCAACCTCCCGCGAAGAAGCTTGGCCAGCCGTCCCTCGGCGATCCGGCTGACCCGGTCGTCCGGGCCGCGATGGACCTGATTGCCGGTCGTGTGGCCTCCATGCCCCCGGTCTACGCGGCCGATCCGGCCGACCTCAAGGTCTCCCTGCCGTCGCGCAACACGCCGGCCTTCCGGATTTACCTCGGACGCTGGGTGTGCCCGGAAATCTTCGTCAACAGGCTCAGCATCACCTACAAGCAGGCCGTCGGCGGCGACCGCTGCGCCTTGAAGACGCTTGCCGGTATCCTCGTCCACGAGGCCATCCACTCCCACACGATGGATGACAAGGCAGCGTCCCAGGCAGAACTGGAGACCCTGGCGGCCCTCATCCGCCAGCCGACGACCGGGATGGACGAGCAGATCTGCCTCATGGATCGGCAGGCGGCCGTGCGCCGCTACGCCGGTCTGCGTTGAGCGGACGAGAGATCCCTCGGCCCGGTTCTCCAGGTCTGTCTACCGCGCCGGGCCAGCCTGCAGGTAGCGGTCGTACCACTCGACGTGCCGCACGAGCCGGTCGCGCAGGTAGCTCGGCTTGGTCAACCCGTGGAACTGTCCCGGATAGATCACGAGCCGTGTCGGAACGCCGACGGCTCTCAATGCCTGGTACATCTGCTCGGAGTTCAACAGCGGCACGTTGAAGTCCTTCTCGCCGCAGATGAACAGCGTCGGGGTCTTGATCTTCTCCACCTGGTAGAACGGGTACGAGATCTTCATGTAGCCGTCGAGGTTCTTCCACGGCACGCCGAGTTCGACATCGTACTGGCGGATGTACATGTCGGTGCCCCATACCGCCAGCATGTTCGACTCGCTCGCGCCGCTGACGGCCGCCTTGAACCGGGTGTCCGACGCGATGGTGTAGTTGGTGGTCAGCCCGCCGTAGCTCCAGCCGCCGATCCCGAGGCGGTCCGGGTCGCTCACGCCGGTCGCGACGAGGTGGTCGACTGCCGCGAGGACGTCCTGCACCTCCAGGTGCCCCCAGTCGGCGTAGATTGCCCGGATGAAGGGTCGTTCGCGCCCCGAGCTGCCGCGGTAGTTCGGCGCGACGACCACGTAGCCGCGCGACGCGAAGTAGTGCCAGAGAAACCTGAACTCGAAGGTGTCCTGGTTGAAGGGGACCGGCGCGCCGCCGTGAATGTAAGCGATCGTCGGATACCGCTTGCCCGGCGTGTAGTCCGGCGGCTTGATGACGACGGCGTGCACGTCGGTGCCGTCCTTGCTCTTGAAGCTGATGCCGTCCACCGCCCCGAGCGTCACCTGCTGCATCAAGCCCCGGTTCTGGAAGGACAGCGGACGCAGCTGTCCTCCCTCGAGGGCCATCACCTCGTACGGCTGGTCGGGCCGGGAAGCGGTCACGACCATCCGTCCCTGGGGCCCGAGCATGAAGTCCCGAATCACGCCGGGGGCGGTCGATACCGGTTCCGGTGTCCCCCCGGCCGCCGCGACGCGCGACACCCGGGTCGTCCGGTCTTCCTCGACCACGAAATAGAGCCACTTCCCATCGCCGGACCAAGCGAGGAGCCTGGCCGCACGGTCGAGCGAAGGCGCGACCATGCGCGGGGCGCCTCCCGAAGCAGGCAGCGTGGCGATCGCCGGCGCATCGTAGAAGAAGTACTTCGGCGGCCCCCCCTGGAGGTAAGCGATCGTCTTCCCGTCGGGGCTCCATGCGGCCCGCGTCCGCTGGCCCGGTTCGTTGTCGGCGCCATCCCACGTCGTCAGCTTCCGCGTCTCGCCGCCGCCGCGCGCCTCGACGAGATAGACGTCCCAGTTCTCGTGCCGATCGGGGTCCCCCTCGCGCTTGCTCGAGATTGCGATCGTCTTTCCATCCGGCGACCAGGATGGCATGGCGTCGTCGAAACTGCCCCGCGACAACTGCTCGACCTTGCCGCTCGCGATGTCGAAGAGATAGAGGTGGTCGTGGATGTCCACCAGGTACCCGTCGACGTCCTGCTTGAACTGGTAGCGATCGATCACGATCGGCGGCGGCGTCTTCTTCTTTCCGTCCTTGGCCGCCTGTTCGGCCGGGTCGGGGTCGGTGCCGATGATCGCGAGCGCCGCCGAGTCGGGGGACCACGCGTAGTCGGAGACGCCGCCGGGCAGGTTCGTCAGGGCGCGCGCCTCGCCGCCCGCGCGCGACAGGATCCAGACCTGGGTCTTCGCCTCGTCGCCGCGGGATGCGAGAAAGGCGAGAGACTTGCCGTCGGGGCTCCAGCGCGGCTGGCGCTCGCTCGCCGCCGGCGTGTGCGTCAACTGGACGGTCTCGCTGCCGTCCCATCGCACCATCCACACGTCGCCGGTCATCCGGTCGTTCTCGAGGTCGGACGTCCGCACCACGTAGGCCACCCAGGCGCCGTCCGGTGAGATCTGCGGGTCGCTCACCTCGCGAATCGCCGCCAGGTCGTCGACCTGCAGCCTCCGCGCCTGGGGCTGCGCGCCGGACGCGAGCGCGGGCGCGAGGGCGAGCGCGAGAACGAACGCGATGGTGCGACTGGCAGCAACACTCTGCGGCACGACGTCCTCCTGTCCTTGATCCACGGTGGGCTACGGCGTATCGTAGCGCAATCGTCGAGAGACTCGTCCGGATCCTCCCGAAGGACTGATTGTGTCGCGGAAGAGACCACCATGGCCAAGACCGCCGCTGCACTGATTCTGTTTCCCGTTCTGTGCCTTCCAGCGGCGCCGGCTCGCGCGCAGGTGACGCCTGCCCTCAAGGCGCTCCAGGCGGAGGTGTCGATCGCCGAGATCGAGCGGACGCTGCGGGCGCTCGACGTCGATCGCACCGCCGGCAGCGAGGGTGAACGTGCCGCCGCCGACTACCTCGTGGGCAAGTTGAGCGAATACGGCATCGCGTACCGGACGTCACGACAGCCGCCTCTATCTCAGCTGGCCGGGCCGTGCGGAGGTCGCGGTGCCTGGCGTCGGAGCGCTGAAGGGGAAGACGGCGGCGTTCTCCGCGTCCACGCCCGCGGAAGGGCTGAAGGGCCGCCTGCTGCTCGAGGCGAAGGTCACCCGACGAACCGACCAGACGCTCGCGTTCGGTCCAGAGGTCAAGGGCCTCATCCCCGTCGTCCGCGGCATCGTCGACACCGAGGCGCTGGTTCTTGCCGGGCAGCAGGCCGGAGCACTCGCGGTGGTGCAGATCGACGCGACCGACGTCCTCCACGAAGATATCGTGACCACGATCTGGGGTGCGCCGACCCCGGAGGATGCCGCCCGCGTGCCGCGCATCCCGTACGTCTGCATCACCAAGTCGGACGGCGCGCGCCTGGCAGAGGCCGCGAGGGCGGGCGAGGTGACCGCGACGGTCACCGCCGAGGTGACAGGCGGATGGCGGACGGAACCGATCGTCATCGCCGACGTTCCCGGCCGCACCGCGGACTTCGTCCTGGTCGCCACTCACGTCGACGCGTGGTACCACGGCATGACCGACACCGCCGGCTCGGTGGCGTCGATCCTCGACATGGCGCGCGTGCTGCAGCGCCACCAGGGCGAACTCGAGCGCGGCGTGCGCTTCGCGTGGTGGACCGGGCATTCGTTCGGCCGTTACGCCGGCTCGGGCTGGTACGTCGATCGATTCTGGTCGGACCTCGATCGACACTGCGTCGCCTACACGAACCTCGACGGCCCCGGGCGCCGCGGGTCGCGGATGGATGCGGTCTCGACAGGCGGCTAGCCCTGGCCTGGTGGAATACGTCCGCGACTCGGCGCGCGCGCCTCACCGGCAAGGCGCCAGCTGCGCCGCGCGGCGGGTCGCGCGCCTTCCGCCCGGGCCGCGACAGCGACGCCGCCTTCCAGGGGCTCGGCGTCCCGTTCTTCTCGATCGGCGTGCCGGGCCCCGGCGACGGTCACGCGGACGTCGACTCCACGGGCCGAATCGCCTACTGGCACACGCCCGAGGACACGTTCGACAAGTTCGACATGAAGGCGCTGGAGCTGGATACGCAGTACCGCCTCGCACAACTTTACGACCTCGCCGCCGCGCGCACCCTCCCGCACCGGCTCGCGCCAATCGCCGCGGCTTACTCGGGCGCACTCGGGGACCTCGCGTCGGCAGCCGGGACGCGCTTCGACCTGGCGCCCGCGCGGAAGCTGGCCGCCGCGCTGCAGGAGGCGGCGGCGCGTTTCGACCAGGCGCCGCGGCCGACGACGGACGACGGGATCGCCGCCTTCAACGCACTCGTCGCGCGCTTGACGAAGGACCTGAACTCGACCCTCTATACCGGCGCGGGCCGCTTCGACCAGGATCCCGCCGCCGAATTGCCGGTGCTTCCCCTGCTCGCACGCGTGAAGGACCTCGCGTCGCTGCCCCCCGACGGCGACTCGTTCGGCTTCCTCGAAACGCGGATGGTCCGCGGACGCAACCAGGTCGAATACCGCCTGCGCGAGGCCGCGGCCGCCATCGACTCGTACCTGAAGGGGCGGGAGGATTCGACGCGGGCCCGCCAGTGAGCGAACGACCGAGCACTTGCCTTCTCCTCGTTTCCCGGGAGTTCTCCATGGACCGCCGAACGTTCGTTCAACTGGCCGCAGCCGCCGTCGTCCTCCCCCGCTGCAGCCGCTCGCGTCGGCCGCCGCCGACTCTCCATTGCCGGCCGCCAGCATCGAGACGCTGCGCGCGCTGGCGCCGGTAGTGCTGCCGGCATCGCTCGGCCGCCGGGCGCTCGGCGTGCTGACCGACCGGTTCCTGCAGCGGCTGCAAGGACACAAGGCGGGCGTGCCAATGGACTACGGCTACGGGCGCGTCGGTGCTGAGCCAGACGCCCGACTCGCCGGCGCCGCGCTACGTGGAACAGCTGGCCGCCCTCGAGAGAGCGGCGGCGCAGCAACAGCAGGCGTTCGGCCGTCTGCCCGCTGGCGCCAAGCGGGCGCTGATCGAACAGGCGCTGCGCGATGCGAAGGTGGAGGAACTGCCGGACATGCCGAACGGTCAGCACGTCGTCAGCGACCTGATGGCCTTCTATTTCCAGAGCAGCGAGGCGAACGACTACTGCTACCGCGCGCAAATAGGGCGGGAGAGACCGCGCCCGCTCTCCGCGGTGCTGGTGAAACCGGCGCCGCTGGCGATGTAGCGCGCGTCGAAGTCGCCGGCGGGTCCGAGGACCCGCCTCACATTCGGGCAACGGCAAGCGCGTCAGCAGGAAGATCACATGCCTGTATTCGAAAGCGACGTCTGCGTCATCGGCAGCGGCATCAGCGCTGCCGTGTTGACCGAGAAACTGGCGGAGAAACGTCCGGGGCTCTCGATCACCGTCGTCGAGGCGGGGGCGGCCCTGTTCGATGTCGGGAGCCGCATCCGCAGCCGCGAGCGCGCCCTGGCCTACGGCGAGAGCTCGTGGCCCGGGCGACATCATCGAGGACCAGCAGGCCGAGGGGATCATCTGTCCCGACGATGGCGGTGGGAGGGCAGGCGCTGCGATGGGGCGGCGCATGCAATCGCTTCTCGCGCGAGGACCTGCGCCTGAAGTCGCTCTACGGCCTGGCGGCCGACTGGCCGCTCCCGTGGGAGGAGCTGGAGCAGGCGTACTGCGATGCCGAGCGGCGGCTCTTCACCGCCGGCGAGCCAAGCCCCTACCCCGGCGACGAGCGCTCCGAGCCCTACCCGCGCCCGCCCGTCCCGATGAGCTATAACACGCAGATCCTGCGGAAGCTGGCCGAGAAGAGCGGCTTCAAGTGGATCGTCCTGCCCGTCAGCCGCAACACGGCCCCGACGCCCGGACGGGCGGGGCGTCTGCCGCGATGTTCGACACGTGCACGTCGGTGTGCCCGACGGGCGCGCGGTACTCGCCCGACTGGACGTTCAAGCGGCTGCTCGAGCAGAAGAAGATCGCGCTGCACGACCGCACCTTGATTCGCAAGCTCACGCTGCACGACTCGCGGACCACCATCGTGGCCGCCCAGGGCGTGCACCAGGACCGGCCCGACGAGGTCGCCGAGTATCGCGCGCCGCGTGTTCGTGCTTGCTGCCGGCTACGCCTGGAGCCCGCACCTGCTCCTGCTCTCGGCGTGCTCCCGCTTCCCCGACGGCCTCGCCAACAGCTCGGGGCTCGTCGGCCGCTACATGAACGGCCACAAGTTCTTCAGCGCGCAGGCCACGATCGACGTCGCAGCTCTACGGCGGGCTTGTGCGGCGCCGACAGCCTCCTGTCGCGCGAGTACCTCCGCTGCCCCACGGACCAGCCGTTCGTCCGCCATGACCTCCGGATCTGGGAGAGCACCGTCGGCAAGAACCCGCGCCTGCGCGATGACAACGGGCAGCTACCTGCTCGGTGACCAGTTGATGGACGACTGGCGGGCCCGCGTGAAGGGCGGCACCATGCGCCTGCGCTCGTACTACGACACGCACCCGTCGATCGACAGCCGGATCACGCTTGAACCCGGCCAGGAAGAACCGCTACGGCGATCCGATGCCGAAGATCGAACACCGGTTCGACGAGGCGACGCTCGCGCGCGAGGAGCGCGTGCAGCAGCACATCCGGACCGCGTTCGAGCGGATCGCCGCGGCGGCCAACGGGAAGATCTTCACCACCAGCGTCAGCCGGTACCTGGACCACCCGGGGGGCGGCTGCCGGATGGGCGAGGCCCCGTCGCAGTCGGTCTGCGACGGCTTCGGCCGCACGCACGACCACGAGAACCTGTTCGTCGTCGGCGCCCCGACCACGCCGACGGCCGGTTGCATCAACGGAGCGCTGACGTTTGCCGCGCTGGCGCTGCGCTCGACGGACCAGGTGCTGGCCACGCTGCCGCGATGACCCGCGGGCCCGAGCCTGCGCCAACGATCCCCGAGGAGCCGCTATGACCAAGATGACTCGTCGCGCGTTCGTGGAAGCCGCCGCTGCCGCCGCCGGAACCGGCCTCGCTCGCCTCGGCCGTCGCACGGCTGGACCTGCCGCTCATCGCCGCCGGGCGCGGTGCCCACCCGCCCGTTCGGCAAGACCGGCGTCCAGGTGAGCCTGGCGGGCCTCGGCGGCGGGGCGCGCTTCTACGAACCGGTTGCCACCGACGAAGCGGGCGCCGAACTGGTCCGCCAGGCGATCGACCGCGGCATCACCTTCATCGAGACGTGCGCCAACTACGGGCCCGACGACGACGGGAACTGCAGCGAGCGGCGGATTGGGATCGCGATGAAGACGCACCGGGCGAAGGCGTTCCTCGAGACGAAGACCGACGAGCGGACTACGACGGCGCCATGCGCGAGATGGAGCGCAGCCTGAAGCTGCTCCACACGGACCGCATCGACCTCATGCTCCATCACAACCTGGGGGACGCGAAGGAACTGGACCAGGTCGCGGGGCCGAACGGCGCCGAGCAGGCAATCCGCAAGCTGCAGGACCAGAAGGTCGTGCGCTTCCGCGGCTTCTCCTGCCACGACCCGGCCCTCACCCTCAGGGCGATCGCGCGGCTCGAGCCGGACGCGCATCCAGCTGCCGATCAACGCCACGCGGGTCCCCGACTTCGAGGCCGACGTGCTGCCGCTGACGAAGGCGAGGGGCATCGCGGTCGTCGTCATGAAGGCGGTCGGCCACGGGTTCTTCCTGAAAGGCGCCATCGGCGGCGCGTTCGACTCGCGGTTCGAAAGCCGACAAGCAGCCCGGAACTGCACCGGTTCGCGCCGCCCGCGGATGCGTTCACCCGCCCCGTGCCGACGCCGGCCGAGTACCTGCGGTACGCGATGTCGCTGCCGGTGACGACCGTGCTCGCCGGGATGGATTCGCTGGCGACGCTCAACGGGCTGCACGCGACGGCATCGGGATTCTCCCAGGCGACGGCGGCGGAGGCCGACGACATCAGGAAGCGGGCCCAGGTCTTCTCGGGGACCGGGTACTGGATCCCGAGGAGAGGGTAGGAGAGCTCAGAGCTGGATCGGAAGAGGCGGACTATAATTCCGGCGTTGTGACGCACCCTGGAGACGCGGACCTTCGCGAGTGGCGCCGGAAGGCGGCCAATCTCGTCATCGCCGCGGCTGTCTTCCTGTACCTGCCGGTCATCGTGCTCTTCCTCGCCGGCTACGGCCCCACGGTGTCGGCGCCGGTCACGGTCACGGCCGTCGGCGGATTCCTGGTCCTCGTCGCCGCAGCGGTGCTCCGCCGGATCGATTACCGCGTGCGGGTTTGGACCCTCCAGGCCACCCTGTATCTCATCGCCATCGTGGGAGTCCTGGCGATACCCTACGGCCCGTACGTCCGGGCGCTGCCGATGGTGGCGCCGCTGCTCGCCATGGGCCTGCTCGGCGTGCGGTCCGCGCGGTGGGCCGCCGCGTTCAGCGCTGTCGTGCTGCTCACCGCCCCGTATCTCCATCAACTGACCGGCCTCGTCTCCGCGCTCGGCGTCGCCCCCGGCCCGGCGCCGTCGCCTGCCGGGCCGCGCTGGCTGCCCGGCCTGGCGATGACGGCCAACATGGTCATGCTGATGGTCCTGCTCGAGCACTTCTACGGCTTCCTCGTCGGCTCGCTGGGTGCCGAGCGCCAGGCGACGTCGGAGCGGCTCGCGGCCAGCGAGACGCTCGCCAGCGAGACCAGGGAGCGGCATCGCCTCGAGCAGGAGATTGCAGCGGATCGGCGACGAGGAGCGCCGCGCCCTCGGGCTGGAGGTGCATGACGGCGTCTGCCAGCAGTTGACCGGCGCGCTGCTCCGCTGCCAGGCGCTGGAGCTGAGACTCGAAGGTGGCGTCCCGCCGACCGCGTCCGAACTTGCTGCGCTGTCGACCCTGCTCGGCGAGACGATTCACGAAGCCTACGCGGTTGCGCAGGGCCTCTGTCCGCTCGACCCCGTGCCCGACGCCCTCGGCCACGCGGTACGGGCGCTCGCGATCCGGAGCCAGCAGACCTCGGGCGTGCCGTGCGACTTCGTCTCCGCCGGCGACATCCTCGTCCCCAGCGTGCCGGCCGCGCAACACCTCTATCGCCTCGTGCAGGAGGCGCTGAGCAACGCGGTCCGTCACGCGAGCGCGACCCGCATCTCGGTCGCACTTCGCGGGAGCGCGGACGACTTGCTGGTGCAGGTGGAGGACGATGGCGCAGGGCTGCCTGCCGCGACGCCTTCCGGCGGGATGGGGCTCAGAACCATGGCCTTCCGCGCGCAGATCGTCGGAGGCACGTTCGACGTCTCGACGCCGCCGGGGGGCGGCACGCGCGTGACGTGCCGCGTTCCGCGATCGGCACTGTCGCCGCAAGCCCCGGGCGTCCATCCCGTTTTCGGAGAGCAGCTGACATGACCCCTTACGTGCCAGGCGTCTCCGCATCGATCCGCATGCTCGTCGTCGACGACCACCCTGCCGTCCGGGAGGGGCTGCGGCTGCTCGTGTCGTCGCAGGGCATGGACATCTGCGCCGAAGCCTCGCGGCGCGACGACGCCCTGCTCAGGGCCGAACAGGACAGGCCCGACCTCGCGGTCGTCGACCTGTCGCTCGACGGCGAGGATGGCTCGGTGCTCGTCGCGGATCTCAAGGCTCGGGGAGTCCCGGTCCTCGTCTACTCCATGCACACCGATCCGCGACACGTCGAGGGCGCGTTCGCCGCCGGGGCCCTGGGCTACGTGTCGAAGGCCGAGTTCCGAGGGGTACTCGTCGACGCGATCCGGGCCGTCGCGGCCGGCCGGCGGTTCGTCAGCCCGAGGGCCGCGGTGGTCTTGAGCGAGGCGCTCGCGGAGCGGCAGGCGGACGGCACGTGGGGCAGCCTCAGCGGGCAGGAGCGCGAAGTTTACCGCCTCATTGGCCAGGGCGAAGGCACGCATGAAATCTCGGTGGCGATGAACATCAGCGCGCGGACCGTCGAGTCGTACTACGCGCGGATCCAGCAGAAGCTCGGCCTCGAGGGCATGTACGAATTGAGGCGCCGGGCAATCGACGACCTCCGACAGCCGTCCCGGTGACGGTCCAAGCCCTTCGAAAATGGCGCTCGATGACACGGTCAAGGCGAGCGACGTCCACGTGTCGACGAGCGGCAAGGTGGTGACGCTCACCGGTCGGGTGGCGACCGCCGCCCAGCACGATCGAGCGGTACAGCTTGTGCGGGAGACCGAGGGCGTTAAGGCGGTCACCGACCGGCTCCAGGTCACGAGGTAGGCGGGAACCGCCTACTCGAGCTGGCGGCCGCGAGCTACCGGTGTACAGGTAGCCGCGTCAACGTCGGGCTTTGGACTTGTTCAGCGTCACGGCCGCCCGAACGAGAGCTTTGAGCGCCGCCTCGTCTATCTTTTCGCCCTCGTGGAAGTCGATCGCACGCCGGGTATTCCCGTCGAGGCTGGAGTTGAAGAGTCCCGACGGATCCTGCAGCGCGGCCCCTGTGGCGAAGGTCATCTTCACGACGCCCTTGTACGTCTCTCCCGTGCAGATCAATCCGTCGTGCGACCACACCGGAACCCCTCTCCACTTCCACTCCTCGACCACTTCGGGGTCGGCTTCCTTGACCAGGCAACGGAGCCGGCTGAGCATCTCGCCGCGCCAGTCGTCCAGTTCCTCGATCCTGGCGTCTATCAGTCGCGACGGAGACTGGCTCGTCTGCAAGCCGCTCTTTGGTGACCCGCTCTTCGGCCCGCTCTTCTGTGATCCGCTCCTCTTCATCTCCGCTCCCCCTTCCTGTCTTTCGACGGCCATCCGGGCCAGCGTGTTCTTCTGGACGACAGAGGGCCGCTGCGAAGGGCGCGACTACGAGGTCCGCCTCGTCAGGCGATCTTCTTCATCTGCCCCTTGTACGTGATCGTCTTGTCCGGCTGAACCAGCAGCCGGAGCTTGAGCGGCTCGTAGCCCTTGGCGCGGACTTCGATCGTGTATCGGCCCGGCCGCAGGCTCAGTTGGTGGAAGATCCCCCTGAACTGGTTGTCGGTGCCCACGAAGTCGCCATTGGCGTAGACCTTCGCTTGCTTGGGGTCGGGCCCCGAGATGTCGAGCTTCACGCCGCCTTCGTACGGATAGGCGTTGGGCCCGTATCCGTCGTGTGCGGGCCCCCAGTAGCCGCCGTACGGAGCCCAGTAGTAGGGCGCCCAGGTCGGCACGCCGAAGCCGAACGCGAAGCCGCGAAAGTGCTCGTCGCCGAATCCGTGTCGCCCCCCGCGCTCCCAGTGCATGCCGCCGTGCTCCCAGTTCATCCCGCCGTGCTCTGCGGTGCGTATCACCGAAACGCGATCTGCCGCCCTGGCCGGAGCGCCCAGGCCAAGGGCCGACACGAACACTGCGGACGCCACGATTGTGATCCGTTTCATGGGTTGTGCTCCTCGGAGCGGTGTTGCGGAAGAGTACCGGGGCAGGCGGTTGAAGTCTCCTCCTCGGACGGACATCCGCAGCCCGAGGCTCCACTTATCGGTTTTGCAATCCTGCTGCCAATGGGCATTGCCGCGCGGCCGCGGAGATCCGGTGGGTTGCACCGAGGACGCCCGCACGACTGCCCCACCAGACGCCATCCCGCCGCAACAGGCCAGGTTTCAGGGCATTCGCGGCGGCGGGCCGAGGAGGGGGGCGCCAGGACACCCGTGCGGTTGACCACGACAGGTGTCCCGGGCGCCCATTGAGGCGAGACGAAGTCTGTGTGCTAGTGCTTGCCGAGCCAGAGCCAGTTGTAGAAGTACTCCATCAGCTTCGGGTCGCACGCAGCGGCACAGAGCGGGCACACCAAGTACGCATACATGAATTTCATGGCCTCTCTCCTCCTGGGACCGGCAGCCGGACTCGACTGCCCTGGAACGAGGCTACGGCACCCGGCCGTCCGGCGGAATCAGCGGACAGCGCATTCTTCTGTCCGATGTAGTCCTACACCACGCTGTCGGTGTCAGCCGAGCAGCCCCTCTTTCATCGCGTAGAAGGTGAACTCCGCGTTGTTGCGCATCCCCATTTTCCTGAGGGCCCGCGCCCGATACGTGCTGACCGTCTTCACGCTGAGGCACATGATCTCCGCGACGGCCGTTGCCGTCTTGCCGCCGGCGATCATCAGCATCACCTGGTACTCCCGGTCCGAAAGGCGCTCGTGCGGCGGCTGCCCGCCCCCGGAATCGAGCAGGAATGCGAGTTTCTCGCCGAGCGCCGCGCTGATGTACTTGCCCTTCTTCGAGACCTTCCGAATCGCCGCGATCAGTTCGTCCGGCGCACTCTCCTTGGTCAGGTAACCCGAGGCGCCCGCTTTCAGCAGCCGCACGGCATACTGGTCTTCCGGGTACATGCTCAGGACGAGCACGGGCAACTGCGGCCGTGCGGCCTTGAGTTCCTTGAGCGTGTCCAGACCGTCCTTGCCCGGCATGGCGATGTCCAGCAGGACCACGTCGCACGCCGCCCGCCGGAGGTAGTCGAACACCTCGTGCCCGTTGGCGGCCTCGCCCGCCACCACGACGTCGGTGGTGTCCGCGACAATCTGCTTGAGGCCCTCGCGCACGATGGCGTGGTCGTCGGCAATCAGCACCCGGATCATGATCGTGTCCCCTCCCGCTCCGGAAGCGCGACGCGCACGGTGGTCCCCAACCCGGCCTGACCGGTGATCTCGAGAACCCCGCCCAGGGAGTAGACCCGCTCGCGCATCCCCACGATGCCCAGCGACCGGGGATTGGACGATTGTTCGGGCGTGATGCCCACGCCATCATCGCTGACGACCAGTTCAACGCCGTCGAGTTCCTTGCGGAGCAGCACGTCCACCCGGCGCGCGCCTGCGTGCCTGGCGACATTGGTGAGAGTCTCCTGGAAGATCCGAAACAGCGCCGTGGACCTCGGCGCATCGAGCACGATGTCGTCCGGCTCGGACCTGACGTCGCAGTCGATCCCGGCCCGCTGTTCGAACTCGCGCGCCTGCCACTCGATGGCGGCCGACAGGCCGAGGTCGTCGAGGAGCTTGGGCCGCAGCTCCGACGAAATCCGGCGAACGGCGAGCACGGTCGTATCGATCATCCGCAACATCGACTGCGTCTTCCCGAGCAACGCGGGCTCCGCGTCCATCCGCTGCCCCACCCAGTGGACGTCCATCTTCAGCGCGGTCAGGGCCTGGCCCAGTTCGTCGTGGATCTCGCGGGCTATCTGCGTGCGCTCCTGTTCCCTCACGGACTGCAAGTGGGACGCGAGGTCCCGCAGGTTCTTTCTGGACGCGAGCAACTCCCCCTCGGCGCGCGTGCGCTCGACGATCTCACGCTCGAGGCGGGCGTTGGCGCCGACGAGTTCCGCGGTGCGAGCCGCCACCAACGCCTCGAGCTGGCGCCGGTGCCGCGACAGGTCCTCGGCCATCGCGTTGAACGCCCCGGCCAGTACGCCGATCTCGTCGGCCCTCGTCACGGGGAGGACCACCCGGACGTCACGGTCCGATGCCGTCCGCATGGCGGCCGCAATCCGCACGATGGGAACCGAGATGTACGACGACAGCAGGTAGGCCAGGCCGCCGGCGACGAGCGCGGCCAGCAGGCCGACGAGCCAGAATCTGGCGGCGGACTCTCGCAATCTCGGTCTCGACCGAATCTCCGGGAGTAGCCGAGGACGACCGTGCCCAGCCGGGCGCCGGCGGCTGTGATGGGCGCGTAGATGTCGAACGACAGTTCGTCGGAGCCCGGCGGCCCGGAGGCACGGAACCCGGCGGCGGCCGAGGCGAGTGCGGTCCTGGTCAACGCGTCGGTCCGGTTCGTTCCAATCTGGGCCAGGTCGCTGTGCATGACGACGCGTCCCCAGGGGTCGAGCACGCTGACGTACCGGACGTGGTCCTGGCTCGTCGTGTGGTTCACGAACCGCCGGAGGGTGGCAAGCTCCCCGGCGAGCACGGGCCTGATCGCGAACGTCGCCAGGTCGCTCGCAATCGCGATCCCGCGGCGGCACAGCTGGTCCTCGAGCGTCGCCCTGTGGCGCACCGTCGCCACGAGGCCCGTCGCCACACCGATCCCGAGCATCGCCACCTCGATGAGGATCGCGAGTTTCGCGCGGATCCCGAGGTTCGGCCACCAGTTCCATCGTCTCATCGTTGCCCGCCCGGCACCGGGGCCCTCACCGGGGCGGCTGGGGCACCGTCGGTCGCAGCGACCGAAGATACTCGACCTCGGATGTCCGCGTGAACGCCTGGATCTCCGCGGACGACAGGACGCGGGCGTGCTCGGCGACCGAGCGGTCGAGCCTCAGGAGCGCGGCCAGCACGGCGCTCACCGCCTCGCGCGGCGCGCCCACACGGGCGGCCAGCACGCGCGTGGGGAACGTCGGCGTGCGCGCAATGACGCGGAGCGACCCGACATCGACACCCAGGGTCTTCTGCTTCTCCCGGTGCAGGCCTGCGAAGTGGTCGCAGACCACGCCCGCATCGACCGACCGAATCGCCACCTCGAACGCGATGTCCTCGCAGCACCCCCCGTTCGACGCCAGAAGATCGCGCTCCACGTCGATGCCAGCGGCACCGAACAGCAGTGTTGCGGCCACCCACTTCGGCGTGGAGGTTCGCGGTCCGAACAACACCCGGCGCCCACGCAGCTGCGAAAGGGCGGTCACGCCGCTGTCCTTCCGCACCACCACGACACCGGACTGCCTGCCGGTGCCGTCCGGCGCCACGGTGGCCAGCACCGCGGCGTCGTCGAAGAACCGAGCCAGCCCCGCGTAAGTGTGGGGATCCTGCAGCGCGAGGTCCACCTGCCCGTTCTTCAGCAGGCTCTCGAACTCGGTCAGGTTGGCGGGAGCGACGAGCCGCACGGTGACCCCGACCGACCGCTTCACGTATTCGGAGAGCGGATGGAACTTCTGAAAGGTGGACTCGATGTTCGTGCACGGCAGCACGGCCAGCGTCACGCCCGCGCCCGGTGACGCGCCTGTCCCGATCGTCAGTGCCAGCGTGCACGACGCGGCGCCCAGCAGTAGGCGAAAAGGAGGATGGATCATCTCGGGGCGAGACCTCGGACGCGATGTCATCATATTGGGTCGGTCCGGTCCTTCTGCGTGCCGCGTCCGGAGATCAGCACGACCGCGGGCACCGGCGTCGAGGACGGCGGCAGCGACAGCGTGCCGGCGAGTGAGACGCCTCCGTTGGTCCAGCGGACGTCCTCCTGCTTGGAGGGGACCGATGGACCGGGTGAGGCGGCGCTCTGTCCGGGCCGTGGCGTTTGCGCCCGGGATGCGGCAAGTTGTCGCACCCCGCGTCGATCCCGGTGCACGACCAGGACAACCCGCGTGGCGAGGACATCGTGTCGGTCACGGCGCGGGCCGCGGTGAGAAGTATTGACGCAGCCGGATTGTGAGCATATGCTCTCTACACCATGCCCCGCCCGGTCGTCCCCCGTCGCATCGGTCAGCAGCTGACAGCCCGTGGCTTCCGGCCTATCGGGACCCCCGCGAACAGGGGCGCGGCGATCGCCATCGGCCGCGATGAACTCGAGGCCGTCCGTCTCGCCGACCTGGAAGGTCTCTACCAGGACGCTGCCGCCGAGCGGATGGCCGTGTCTCGACAGACCTACGCCCGCATCCTTGCGCGAGCTCGGCACGCCATCGCCGCCTGCCTGGTGGAACGCAGGGTGCTGGTGGTCGAGGCGGGCGCCGTGATCGAAGAGGCGCCTCACCGAGAGGCATGCCCGGTCCACGGGGGCCCGCGCCGCATCGGCCGAACCTGCCACTGCCCGTCGAGGGGCACACGATGCCGGAAAGACTGTCCGCACCCGGGCCCCTCGTGCGCCTGCCACAGCGGCAGGGCGCTCGAGCCCGGACCTGATCCCCGTTAACCCCAGGAGCGTCATCATGCAGATTTGCATTCCCGTTCTCGAAGACCGCGGTCTCGACAGCCGCGTCTCCGGCCACTTCGGCTCGGCACCGGCGTTCATGATCGTCGACACCGAGTCGCTCGCGTGCCGCGCCATCGGCAACAACAACCAGCACCACGCGCACGGCATGTGTCAACCACTGGCTGCCCTGGCTGGCGAGGCCGTGGACGGCATCGTCGTGGGAGGCATCGGCATGGGGGCGCTGATGAAGCTGCAGGCCGCGGGCATCACCGTGTTCCGGGCCGAACACCCGACCGTCGCCGAGGCCGTCTCCGCCTACAAGGACGGCAGGCTGCAGCCCGTCGCCCACGACGGAGCGTGCGCGGGGCACCACGGGCACCAGCACTGACGCGGCCGGGCCACCGATCCCCTGCCTGCCTGGGTGACACCGAGGCCTGATGGCCCGGTATCGAGGAGAACGTGATGAATGAACCTGTGCGTGTCGGCATCATCATCTGCGACCGGTATCACACCTGCGCGGGCGGCAAGTGCCTGCGGGCCGTTCGCAACCGGGAAGGCGCGTTCGCGGCCTACAAGGACCGTGACGTGGACCTCGTGGGCTACACGACCTGCGGCGGGTGCCCCGGCGGCAACATCGAGTACGCGCCCGAGGAGATGAAGAAGAATGGCGCGACCGTCATCCACCTGGCCACCGGCATGCTCGTCGGCTATCCCCCGTGCCCGCACATCGAAGCCTTCCGCCGCTTCATCCCGGAAAAGTACGGGATGCAGGTCGTCGTGGGCACGCACCCGATCCCTCAAAAGTACTTCCTCACGCATGAGCGCTGCGGCACCTGGCGGGCCGCCGAGTGGAAGCCGCTGCTCGAGGCGACGCTCAACGACGAGGCCACGCGCCTGGCGTACGACTAGTCCACCCTGGGTGGAATGAGGGAGTGTTGGTCATGGCGCGTGCCCTGGCACAACCCGGCCAGGCGGCGCGCTTGCGCGTCGCGACTCTCCCGCGCGGCGGTGGCAGTCTGGAGGCGGTACCGGTCGATCGTCACGGTCACAACCTCATCGGCCCGGACGACCCGTCCGCGGCACAATCCGACGCCTCCCGGCCTTCCAGCGGTTCCGGGGAACACCAACGCGTACTGCAACACGTCGCCAACGCTCAACCCCAGCCCGGACGGCACGAACGTGACGGCGTTTCGGCAAATGCAGCGCGTGGACCCGCTCCCCCATGCCCCAGTGGACGGCGAATGGAAGTAGAGCGGCAAATCGATATCGAACCACAGCGCCGGGCCCGGCTGTACGTGCAGGGTTCTGCGGTCCGGCTTGGGCCGCACGTGACATTCGGCTGCCATGAAGCCAGTCTAGAGCATCGTCTCGTCATCGGCACTGCGGCTTGTTGTCGCACCACCCTGCGGTTCGACCCGCCCACTTCTCAGCTTCTGCGGCCATCCTGAAGGCTTCCTCAAGACCCGCATCCATGCGGTCTCGCGCAGCACGACTTCGGCGCCTGGGCCTCCCGCCGACATGAGCCTCGCCACGCGCTCGGCGACGGGTGGCAGAATCACCGCATCGGTCCACGTGGATGCCAGGTGTGCCCGCAACGCGGCCAGCGACGGGGCGTGATGCGAAAAGGTGAAGATGCGTTCGACGGCGACCTCGAACAGCCCCGAGCCGACCGCGGCGCGGAATGCCTCCTCGGCGCGGCGGTACTCGATCCCGCCGTCGGTCTCGGCCAGGTAGCCGGCGTGCGCCGTCCCGGACGGTCCGCTCACGATGAACTCGGCCTTCTCGTCGACCGGGCGGATGTCCACGAGGCATCCGTCGTCGGCCAGCAGACCGTGCACCGACCGCAGGGCATGAACCATGCCCTCATGCGCCACTCATCAAAGTGACCACGACATGATCGCGACGTCGAACGGTCCCGAGCGAGGATCGAGATCGGCGACGGGGCAGACACGGAAGGTGACGCGACTGCCCTCGCGCATCGGCCGCCGGCTGCGGGCGGCGGCCACACGCTCGGGGGCCGTGTCGATGGCGAGGACACAGGACGGACGGTCGGCGTAGCGCCAGGTCAGCCGGCCATCGCCGCAGCCGACCTCCAGGACGCGCGCACCGGGAAGCGCCGGGACCAACTCCAGCAACAGGTCGATCTCGTGGCGCTCGGGGTCGACATCGACGCCGGCAGACGACGGGTATTCGTGCATAGGATCCAGGGCGGGCGGTGCCGCCGGCACAGTCCAGACCATTCAGGCCATCCCCGGCGGACCCGGGTCTACTTCCAGCGCCACCCCGTTCATCCAGGTGGCGACCCGAGGACGGACGCTGTTCCGGCAGTCGTTCAGAGGTACGGACCGAACAGGCTGTAGAGAAGCACGACCAGGACAATCAGCGTGATGAGGACATAGCGCCGGTCACCCTGCAACGCGAACACTCCCACGGAGAGCACCACGCGGGTAACGGGTGTCGCAACCAGCAGGAGGAGGCCAAGCTGGATCAGGCCGCGACCGCGGCCAGCGAGCGCGTCGCCCACGATGCCTGAGACGGTCTTCAGATCGCTCGGCTCACCACGAAAGACCTGGTACTGCGGGAGTTCGGACCCGTGGCGGACGAGGAACACGACCGCTCCGACGGCGACGACGGTCGCGGCGGCGACCACGCCCCAGCGGAGGACGGTCCCGAGCAGGCCTTCGAGCCGCTCGTCGCTCCACCGCTCGGCCGCAGATGTCATCTAGAGGCTCCCTCTCGCACCTTGATAAAGCATCTCGATCGCCAGGACCGCGATGACTGCGCCAAACAGGCCCCGCAGCGCCCGGGTTGGCGCCGACGTCAGGATCCGGGCACCGACCGTCGAACCGCCGAGCACGCCCAGCATGACAGGCATCGCCAAGCCAGGGTCGATGTAGCCACGGGACAAATAGACGCCGGCGCTGGCCGCGGCCGTCACGCCGATCATGAAGTTGCTGGTTGTCGTCGAGACCTTGAACGGGATGCGCATCACCTGGTCCATGGCCAGGACCTTGACGGCGCCCGACCCGATCCCGAGGAGCCCGGAGAGGGCTCCTGCAAGCCCCATCAAGCCGAACCCCATCCCCACGGACCGCACGTGGTACGGCTTCGGGCCCGCGATGGTCGGGTAGCTGGAATCGAGTCGGAGGCGCGCGGCCATGGGGTCGGCGACACCGCTGGCGGTGGGGTCCTTGCGGGGCCGCAGCGACAGCCAGGCCGACACGAGCAGCGCAATGCCAAATACGATCGCGATGGCATTGGTCGGGAGATGGGTGGCGAGTGCGGCGCCGCCCAGTGCGCCAAGGGTTGTCGCGATTTCGAGAACCATCCCGATCCGTACGTTGGAGTAACCCTCTCTGACGTACGCCGCCGCGGCCCCTGAAGACGTCGCAATGACCGACACGAGCGAGGCGCCGATGGCGTAGCGGATGTCGACGCCAAACCCGAGGGTCAGCAGCGGGACAATGACGACCCCGCCACCCAGGCCGGTAAGCGCTCCGAGCAGGCCTGCCACGGTGGACGCCGCCCCAACGAGCAATGTGAAGACGAGGATGCTCACGCGCCGCCCCTTCCGCAAACAGCGGCCCAACCCGCGCTCGAGCGCGTCCGGATCCCCCCGGCGGGGAGAGATCGGATGCAGGCATGAGGCGGACTCAGCATAACACTTGCCGTACGAGTGAGCGTCTCCTTCGGATGGCTACCGTGCGCGCAAGGCGGCGTCGCTCGATCCGATCGACGCGCTCCGATACGAGTAAAATGGCCTTGTGGCCGACGGGCCGCCAGCATCCCCCGGACGAGATCGAGACAGTGATCCAGTGGTGAGCGCCATGCCCGACGCTGCGTTCGGCCGCCCAGGGATGCCTCCGAAGTGGACGTCGAGCTCGAAGGACGGCGTCGGCACCGCCTACTCGACCGCGAGCCGCGTCTGGTTCACCACGTCCTACGGCATCCTCAACGAGATCTACTACCCGACGATCGATCGGCCGCAGGTGCGCGACATGCAGTTCCTGCTGACCGACGGCGAGCACCTCTTTCACGAGGAGCGCCGCGACCTGGTCAGCCAGGTCGACGCGCTCGAAGGCGATGCGCTCGGCTACCGAATCGTCAGCACGGATCCCGCGGGCCGGTATCGCATCCTCAAGGAGGTGATCGCCGATCCGCACGAGCCGTGCGTGCTTCTCCACGCCGTACTCGAAGGCGATCCGGCGTTCCTCGACCGACTGGACGTGTACGCCCTGCTGGCGCCGCATCTCGAGGTTGGCGGCTGGGGCAACTCGGCGCGCAGCGTCCGGATGGGTGACACCAAGGTCCTCGTCGCGTGGAAGGACGGGACGTGGCTGGCGATGGGCGCCGATACCGGGTTCAGCCGAACGTCGTGCGGATACGTGGGAGCAAGCGACGGGTGGCGCGACCTGCACGACAACTGCAGGCTCGACTGGGAGTTCGACGAGGCCCTGGACGGGAACGTCGCGGTGATAGGCCAGGTGCGCGTGCCGCCCGGTCGGCGCTTCACTATCGGCATCGCGTTCGCCCACAGCATGCACGCCGCCTTGACGCGCCTGGCGCAGTCGCTGGCGGTGCCGTACGTCAATCACCGCACCCACTTCGTCAACGAGTGGAGGCGGGCCGGTGCGCCGCCCCCGGCTCCCGGACACGCTTCGCAGGACGGCGGCCGACTCTACCGCATCAGCCGCAACCTCCTGCTCGCCCACGAGGACAAGGTCTTCGCCGGGGCGCTCATCGCGTCGGCCAGCATCCCATGGGGCAACGCGAAAGGGGACGACGACCTGGGCGGCTATCACCTCGTCTGGACCCGGGACATGGTGCAGAGCGTGACCGCGCTCATGGCCGCGGGAGACACCGCGACGGCCCTCCGCGCGCTGGTCTACCTGGCCTGCACGCAGCAGGCGGACGGGGGCTTTCCGCAGAACTGCTGGATCGACGGGACGCCGTACTGGCGTGGTGTGCAGCTCGACGAAGTCGCCTTTCCCGTGATCCTGGCGTGGCGGCTGTGGAAGGCGGACGGGCTCGGTCAGTTCGATCCGTACCCGATGGTGGAGGCCGCGGCCGGCTGCCTCGTCAGGCGTGGGCCGGCCACCGGGCAGGAACGCTGGGAGGAGTGCTCCGGCTACTCGCCCTCGACCCTCGCGGCCACGATTGCGGGCCTGGTGTGCGCGGCGGACCTGGCCGCCTCGCGCGGCCACGACGACACCTGCCGATTCCTGCTCGACCACGCCGACTTCCTCGAATCGCATGTCGAACGCTGGACGGTCACGACCGAGGGTGGCCTCGTGCCGGGGATCGCCCGTCACTACATCCGGATCACACCGGCGGACATCGACGACCCGCAGCCCGACGAGGATCCGAACGCCGGCGTGCTCGCACTCGCCAACCAGCCTCCCGGGCGCCCCTGGCAGCATCCCGCGAAGAACATCGTGGACGCGGGGTTCCTCGAGCTGGTACGCTACGGCATCCGGCGCGCCGGGGATCCGCTGATGGAGGACTCGCTGCGAGTCGTCGACGAGGTGCTCCGGACCGACACGCCGCGCGGGCCGTGCTGGCGTCGTTACAATCACGACGGATACGGCCCGCGCGACGACGGTGGGCCGTTCGAAGGATGGGGCAGGGGCCGGGCATGGCCGTTGCTCGTCGGCGAGCGCGCGCACTACGAGTTGGCGGCGGGCCGAAAGGTCGATCACCTGGTCGCCGCCTTCGAACGCTTCGCGTCCAACGGTGGCATGCTGCCCGAGCAGGTCTGGGACGACGAAGACGTCCCGTCGGCCCTCATGTACCGCGGCCGGACCGCAGGGTCTGCGATGCCCCTGATGTGGGCCCACGCCGAGTACGTCAAGCTGCTGCGCACGATTGCCGACGGCCGGGTGTTCGACTGGATCCCCGCCGTCGGCGACCGGTACCTGGCCCGGCGCGGCCGCAGCGACCTGGAGATCTGGAAACCGATGCGGCAGGTCCGCGAGATCGCACCGGGCCAGGTGTTGCGCGTCCAGGCGGAACGGCCGTTCATGCTGCAGTGGTCCGCCGACCTCTGGCGGACGGTGAACCGCAGCGTGGCGACGGCCACGCGCCTCGGTGTGGCGTATGTCGATCTCGCCGTCCTCCGTGCGCAGCAGGCGCCACTGCGGTTCACGTTCTTCTGGACGACAGAGGGCAGCTGGGAAGGGCGCGACTACGAGGTCCGCGTCCGCCCGGTTGACCCGGCCTTCAACAATCCACGGCGTCCCGCGTCGGGAGGCGCGAACCCATGAGCCGAGTCGTCGTGCTGGGTGCGGGCGTGTCGGGTCACACGGCCGCTGCCTTCATCCGAAAATGGCTGCCGCGCGGCGACGAGGTCGTGGTCGTGGCGCCGCAACCCCACTACAACTGGATTCCTTCCAATATCTGGGTCGGCGTCGGGCTCATGAAGCGGTCCAGCGTCGTTTTCCCGCTGGCCCCCGTCTACGAGCGCGCCGGCATCGACTTCAAGCAGGCGCGCGCGGTGGCGATCCACCCGGAGGGCCGGGAGGGGGACCCGACGCCGTATGTGGCGGTCGAATCGACGGCGCCAGGCCGCGAGGGGGTCACGCGAGGACGTCCGCTACGATTTCCTCGTCAACGCCACGGGACCCCGGTTGAACTTCGCCGCGACCGACGGGCTGGGACCGGGCGGTCACAGCCTCTCCGTGTGCACCGACAGCCACGCGGCCGAGACCGCGAAGGCCCTGGACGAGCGCGTGGAGCGGATGCGCCGCGGTGAGCGACAGCGTTTCCTGGTCGGCACGGGGCACGGCGGGTGCACGTGCCAGGGCGCCGCGTTCGAGTACATCGTGAACCTCGAGTTCGAACTGCGGGCCCGCAAGGTACGCGACCGGGCCGACATCACCTGGATCTCGAACGAGTTCGAGCTGGGCGATTTCGGCATGGGCGGGATGCATCTGAACCGTGGCGGCTACATCACGCCGAGCAAGATCTTCACCGAATCGCTGTTTGCCGAGCGGGGACTCCGGTGGATCACCCGGTCGCACGTGCGCAAGGTCTCCGCCGGGCGGGCCGAGTACGAGACCCTCGACGGCCAGCAGCGCGAGATCGACTTCGACTTCGCGATGCTGCTGCCGCCGTTCTCGGGCGTGGGGTTGAAAGCGTTCGACCGGGCCGGGGCGGACATCACCTCGGCCCTGTTCATGCCGAACGGCTTCATGAAAGTGGACGCGGACTACACGCCGAAGCCGTACGAGCAGTGGTCCGCGCGGGACTGGCCTCACACCTACCAGTCACCGGCACATCGGAACATCTTCGCGGCGGGGATCGCTTTCGCTCCGCCGCACGCCATCTCACGGCCGCGCCAGACGCCGAGCGGGGCGCCGATTGCACCGGCCCCGCCGCGGACGGGCATGCCGTCGGCGATGATCGGCAAGGCGGTCGCGCGGAACATCGTCGACATGGTGCGCGGGGCGAACGGCCCGACCCATCGGGCGTCGATGGCCGAGATGGGCGCCGCGTGCGTCGCCTCGGCCGGGGCGAACCCGCTCACCGGCACGGCCGCCTCGATGACGGTGTTCCCCATCGTCCCGGATTTCGAGAAGTACCCGGAGTACGGGCGGGACATGAACTTCACGTTCGGCGAGATCGGTCTGGCCGGGCACTGGATCAAGATCCTGTTGCACCACCTGTTCCTGCACAAGGCCCGCCTGCGTCCCGGCTGGAGCCTCATCCCCGAGTAGCGCCATGACCACGAACAGTCTTCCCGACCCCGAGCGCATGCGCGAGTCGTTCTACGCGACGAAGCCGACGCGCGCCACCGTGTTCATGCGCACGTTCCTCCCATGGCAGTTGTGGCGGTTCGTGCTCCTGAACCTTCGAATGATCCGGATCATCGGCAAGAGCCATCACTAGAGAGCGATCAGTACAGGGGATCGACTCGGCGATCGTTCGCCAGGAGCCAGTCCTCTGACCGCCGCGCCATTCTCGCGGATCGATTGACCGGGCAGTTGCGCTGCCACCGGCTTGCCCTCGGCGTCGTTCCAATTGATTCAGCGCCGAAGAATCTTCTCCATCGCCTTGCCCTTGGCGAGCTCGTCAATCAGCTTGTCCAGGTAACGAATTTTCTGCATCAGCGGATCTTCGATGTCCTCGACACGAACCCCGCACACCACGCCGGTGATGAGCGAACTGTTCGGATGCATGGCCGGGGCCTGGGCGAAGAAGGTCTCGAGGTCGTGTTCCTGGTCGATTTGCTGCCGCAATCCCGCTTGGTCGTAGCCCGTCAGCCAGCAGATGATCTGGTCAACTTCCTCTCTCGTGCGGTTCTTGCGTTCGGCTTTCGCCACGTACAACGGGTACACGTTCGCGAACTTCATCCCGAAGACTCGATGACTGGGCATCGTCATTTCTCCCGTGCGCTTGTGCCGGTCGATGTCATGGCTCGTGGCTCGTACGATTCTGCCGCACCTGCCGTCGCAGATGACAGATCAATGCCAGCATCACCACGATGAACGGGAACATATTATCGTCCGGTGCCGCGAGCCTGGAGCAGGAGGGGCCAGCCGAAGGGTTGCGAAGGCTGGCGAGGTCGGCGGGAAGATCATCCCGACTGAGGACGGGCTGACGAGGTGGCAGTGTCTGGCTCGTCTCGCGGGCGGTCGTTCCACGCTGGACAACCGTTGGAGGAGGACGAAACCCCGAACGGCCGGCCGTCGCCGGCCGTCGGGGCAGCGTGTCGCCGTTATCGGAGCGACGGGGGCAGAAGGACGGCGTCAATGACGTGGACGTATCCGTTGCTCGCCAGCAGGTCGGCGGAGATGATGTTGGCGTTGTCGATCTTGACGACTCCCCCGCCCGCTGAAATCATCGCCCGGTTCCCATCCAGCATCAGCACCTGGCCCGCCGAAACGACGCTCGTGGAATTCCGGCTCCCGCGCGAGACGTGGTAGAGCAGTACCCGGTGTCAGCAGGTCCTGGCTCTTGAGGTAGTCGATCAGTGCGCGTCCGTCGCTCAGTTTGAAGGCCGCAGCAGCCGCGTCGAATGCCGCATTGGTCGGGGCGAACACGGTGTAGTTCGGACGGCCGTCGAACTCGGCGACGAGGCCCGCTTCCTGGAGGGCGTAGACGAGTGTCGAGAAGTCGGCATTGCTGCCGGCGAGGCCCGCGATGGTCGGCAGCGACGCGCGTCCGACCGACGCGCCCTCGGTCGAGATCGGTCCGGAGGCCGCCGAGGGGGCGACGGGAGACGTGGACGACGAACAGGCGCCGGCGAGGAGGCTGGCGGCGACGACACCGGCGAGTGCGAACGACTTCAACATGGGTGCTCTCCTGCAAAGGGACCCGGCCGCCAGGGCCGGGCTGGTTGGTTCCGATGGCCACGGTGTCATGTCACGCTCATGTCCATGACACCGTCCTGACAGCATCTAGAACCCGTCACCCGGCATGGCTATTCCCGGGCGGGGCAGGCCGCGCGGGCAACGCCGGTTGAGCTTCGCGGGCTCGAATCTGCGGGCAGAGGCTTCGCCGCCCTCTGAAGGTGAGTCATCATGGTCGCCCGCTACAATCGATGTTCAGCCCGCCGTTGAGGTGACACCGAGCTGCGTTCGACCGGCGACTACCCTGATCACGGTGCCGAAGAGCGATATTGTGTCAAGGTGCCATACGCCTAACAGCGCTCCTTCCAGGCCGGCCCCGGTGATCTTCGAGCGTGCCTCGCCGAGCCAGTAACGAGCTCGGAATGAGGGCTGCAGCGGGATCTCCGAGGCGCCGTATGTGCGGCTCTGAATCGCCCTTCAGTTCTCTCGGGCGCAGGCGTATAGTGCGGTTGCTTCGCAGGAGGGCCGGAACCGGCGTCCTCCACGAGCCTTCAGGCTCCCACAGAGCAACGCCGCTGCGCACAAAGGGGTATCAATGCCACGGATACGTCTCGTTGTCGTCGTGCTCTTCATCGCCGTCCTCGCAAGCGCCGGGTTCGCGGTCGCGCAACCGGGCGAACCGGCGTCGGCCGGCAAGCTCTCGGGCACGACCGGCTGGACCGACGAGGGCCAGGACACCAACTACGAGATCTTCCTCAAACCGGCGGGAAGATCAGGGCGGTCATGATCTTCGTGGACTTCCCGAACCATCTTGCCGAGCAAGCGCCCGCGGGCTACCGCGACACCCGGCCGTACTACGACTTTCTCGTCCCGGGTGCTGTGCAGCGGTACAAGAACAGCTGTACAACGCGGTCGACCTTCAGGTGACTGCCGTCGACAAGCGCGTGGAACCACATGAGCCAGGCGGACGATTTCTACGGCTTCACGCGCGGCCTCACGTGGGAGGACCACGTGCGGTACGTCAGCGAAGCGCTGGCACTGGCCGACGCGGACGTCGACTTCTCGAAGTTCCAGATCTTCTACATCGTGCCGGTCCGGAGCGCGTCCGGCATCACTGTACTCCCCAACCTACATCGACGATGGGCCGTATTATGGGTCGCCGACCCGCGCCGTGCTGGACGGCGTGAACATCCGCTGGGGCGTCACGACGGGCCAGGACGCCTGGGACTCGTGGGGCTCGAAGGTTCTCAACCACGAGACCGGTCACATCTTCGGCCTGCCCGATCTCTACGCGTTCGAGGGGAAGTTGGTCGGGGAAGGCAAGTGGGTATGGCAGGAGGAGGGGTGGGTGTGGCAGCCGGGCAAGTGGGTGTGGGAAGGGCAGTGGGTGTGGTACGACGGGCAGTGGGTATGGCAGAAGGCGCAGTGGGTTTGGGTGTGGGAGGGCACCCCGGTCCTCGATTACCACTACTTCGTGGGGGGATGGGACCTGATGGGCCTCATTTCCGGGCCGGCGCCCGACCTCCTTGCCTGGCACAAGTGGAAGCTGGGGTGGGTTGCCGACGACCAGGTCGACGTGGTGACGAAGGCAGGGACGACAGAGCACCACCTGACGCCGATCGAGCGAAACGGCTCGAACCAACTGCTCGTGGTGAGGACCGGCCAGACGACGGCCTACGCGGTGGAACTGCGCCTCCCCCTGGTCAACGATCGGAGCAGCGCGGACAGCGGGATCCTGATTTACAGGGTCGATTCGAGCGTCACGACCGGAAAGGGTCCGGTGCGGGTGATCGACGCCTCGCCGAACGCGCCGAAGGGCGTGCACGATCTCGACACGGTGTGCTTTGGGACCGGCCCGGGGAAGATCCGCACTTTCACCGATACCGCGGCTGGCGTCACGATCACCGTCATCAAGCAGTCGGGCGAGAACGCCTTCGTCAGGGTCGAGAGACAACCGACACGATCTTCAAGTAGGCTGCCATCGCCGCGGCACGCGAGCGGCGGGAGCATCCGTGCCGCGGCGATCTAGGCGCCTCCGCCGCCGGTGATGTGGATCGTCACTTCTTCTTCATCACCTCTTTCACCGCCGCCTCGAGCTGCTGGTCGCGGCCGCCCGCCATGACGTCGGGGTCGTTGGCCACGCGGACGTCGGGCTCGGTCTGGTTGTTCTCGCCGCACCGCCCGTCCAGCGACCGCCAGCATCCCATCGGGATGCCGAAACGGATCGTCGGGTCAATCTGGTTCTCCCACCAGACGAACGTGCCGGTCCCGGGCACCGGCATCCCCACCAGGAGGCCCAGGTGCTTCGCCGTGTACGCGAGGGGGAAGAGGTGCGCGTCCGAGTAGTTGCTCTCGCCCACCAGCACGATCGACGGCTTGATCCACTTGTCGAACGGCTCGGCGCCGACGTACTGCCCGTGCGGCACCACGTCGAAGTACTTCTTGCCGCTGAGGAAGTCGGAGAGCTGCTCGTGGATGCCGCCGCCGCCATTGAAGCGCGTGTCCACGACGATCGCGTCCTTGCCGATGTTCAGCCCGAGCGCCTCCTCGAACACCACGCGCATGCTGGCGTCGTTCATCGAGCGGACGTGGACGTAGCCGACCTTGCCCCCCGACAGCCGCTCGGTGTCGGCGCGGCGCTGGCGGACCCAGCGCTTGTACAGCAGTTCCCCTTCGTCGCCGCCGCTGATCGGCTTCACCGTCTCGTCCCACCGCTTGCCCGACGAGGGGTCGTAGACCGACAGCAGCGTGAACTTCCCCGCCTTGCGGTTGAGCAGCTTGTAGAAGTCGCCGGACGCGTCGATGCGGGTGCCGTCGATCTGCCTCGATCACGTGTCCCGCCTTCGTCGTCGAGGCAGCGAGGTCCACCGGTCCACCCTGGATCACCTCGGCGATGCGCAGTCCCTCGCCGGCGTACCCGTAGTCGTAGAGCAGGCCCAGCGACGCCGTCGCATCCATGTTCGCCGTCGTCGGGCGGTAGGAGGCGCCCGTGTGGGAGACGTTGGCCTCGCCCAGCATCTCGCTCAGCATCTCGGCGAAGTCCCAGTTGTTGTTGATGTGGGGCAGGAACTTCTTGTACGCCGCGTAGTAGAAGTCCCAGTCCACCTTCTGCAGGTCAGGGAAAATCTGCTTCTGCTTGAACTGGCGCCAGCTGTGGTCGAAGATGTAGGCCTTCTCGGCCGGGTAGTCGAGGACCATCTCCGTCGTGATCGCGATCGGCTCAGACTTGCCGTTCTCCGCCTCCACCTTCACCGCCCGCCCGTCGGCGAGGACGAACAGGAACTTGCCGTCGGACGACAGCTCCATCGACGCGCTGGTCGCGCCGAGCTTGGCGAGGAGCTTGGTGTCGCGGGAGCGGACCTCGGTGACCCAGAGGTCGTTGCCCTTCTCGAAAGACGTGAGGTAGTACAGCTTCTCCCCGTCCTTCGACAGCACCCAGTCGGACGCCTCGGAGGTGTTGATGGTCAGGCGCAGCTTGCGGTCCTTCAGGCCGTCCCAGTCGATCGCGACGGGCTCGGGGGTGGCCGCCGCCGGCTTCGCGGCCTGCCCGGTGGTCTTCGCCTTGTCCTCGGCCTCCTTCTTCGCCTTCTCCTCGGCCTCCTTCTTCTCCTTGTCCTCGCGCTCCTTGACCAGCGCGAACTCCTCCTTCGAGAGCTTCGCGCGGTCGAAGAACGCCTTCGTGAAGTACATGCCGTAGACGTCGCCCGCGACCGAGTCGCCGCCCTGCGCCCGCGCGCCGTCGCGCGTGGTCCCCCAGATCATCATCTTGCCGTCCACCGCCCACTTCGGCGCGGTATCGTCGTAGCCGCTCTCCGTCAGGTTTCGGACCTCCGATTTGCCGTCGGCGGCGACGATCCCGACCTCGGGGGTGAACATCCGTTCCTTCTGGGCGAACTGCACGAGCAGCCACTTCGAGTCCGGCGACCACGCGTAGTACTGATCCCCGTCGGCGTACGAGTAGTTCAGGTCGCCGGGGAGCACCGTGCGCGACGTCTTCGACGCGAGGTTGTAGACCCTCAGCGTCTGCCGGTTCTCGAGGTACGCGATCTCCTTGCCGTCGGGCGAGAACGCCGGCTGGAACTCCTCGGCCGGCGTCGCAACGACCGCCTCCTCCTTGAGCACCGTGGAGGCGAAGAAGTACGGTTCGCTGGCGCGCGTGAGCGACACCGTGTAGACGTTCCAGTTGTTGTTCTGCTCGGCCGCATATACCAGCATCCGGCCGTCGGGAGCGAAGCTGGCCGTCCGCTCCTGCCAGGGGGTGTTGGTGATGCGCTTGACGAACTTCCCGTCGATGCTGCTGACGAAGATCTCCCCGCGGAACCCGAAGACGAACTCCTTCCCGTTGGGCGACAGCTTTGCCCCGGTGATGCCGCCGTTGATCGGGACGAAGCGCTCGATCGCGTTCCGCCCGTCGGCGGCGATCCGCACGGCGATCTTGCGCGGGTCTCCGCCGGGCTTCAGGGTGTAGAGCTCGCCGTCGTAGGAGAAGGCCAGCGTGCCGTTCTTCGCCCGCGTCAGGAACCGGACCGGGTGCTTCGACAGGCGCGTCACCGGGGTCGCCTGCTTCGGGCTGCGCAGGCTGCTCTTGAAGACGTTGAACGACCCGTTCTGCTCGCTGAGGTAGTAGAAGTCATCGTCGTTGGCGTCGAAGACCGGGTTGCGATCCTCGCCTTCGAAGCCGGATAGCCGGGTGTAGGTCTTCGATCGGGTGTCGTAGACGCAGATGTCGCGGGTGACGGCGGAGGTATGGTGCTTCCGCCAGTCGCTCTCGTAGCCCTTGTAGTCGTGGAAGATGATCTTGTCGCCCGTCGAGCTGACCGTCGCGTCGAGCGCCGGCGTCGTCAGCACCTGCGAGACCCGCCCGCCGGTGACCGGGACGGAATACAGCTCCGTCATGCCCCCGACCGGGAACTGCGCGTTGGTCGCGAGGTCCTGACGCGAGGCCGAGAACAGAACCGCCTTGTCGTCGGCCGTGAAGGAACTCGGCACCTCGCGCGTCGAGTGGTACGTGAGCCGCTTCGCCTCACCGCCGGTGGACGGCATGACGAAGACGTCGAAGCTCCCGTACCGGTCGGATGCGAACGCGACCCACTTGCCGTCGTGACTCCACACGGGCGCCGACTCGTAAGCCTCGCCGAGCGTCATGGGAATTGCGTTTCCGCCGGCGGCCGGCACCGACCAGATGTCGCCCTTGTATTCGAACAGGACCGTCTGCCCGTCGGGCGAGATGGCCGGGTACCGGAGCCACAGCGGAGCCGCATCCTGCGCGGCCGCACCAGTGAGGCAACCGAGCACGACGAGAGCGGAAAAGACCATGCGCTTCATGTTTAACTCGTCTGAGTGTTTGCGAGCGGCAAGGCAGGTGTCGCGGCCCCGGCCGCAGCGTGTCCTCGGCGATACTCTACCGCGGTGCCGGAGGTTCGGGGTGAAAAGAGAGAGGGGCCGCTGGGCTCCGGGGGGGCCACCGTCGTGCCGCCCATCCAGAACGTCGAGCGGCTGTTGGCCGGCACTCCCGCTCCGCAACCGGCGCCGAGCCGTCCTCGCCGAGCACGGTCACGCGCACCCTGGCGGCGAACGCCGAGGTGTTGGCGACGAGGACGTATGTCTCCGTGCGCCGCCAGTTCGTAACTCTTCGACGGCGACCGCCGGTTACAGCATGCGGCGGCCGCGCCGGCCGGGACGTCTCCTCGACGAGCGGCTACCGGCGAACGCGGCTGCGCTGGCGCGCCGCGATCTCGACCAGCCGCCTCAGTTCCTTGATCGGCTCCGGGTTATCGTCTACCTGCAGGCGCACCACGGTGTCGTTGTGCAGCCAGACGCCACCGTCCTTCTTCACGATCAGCATCGCCGCCGACTGCATGCCGCGCGTGTCGCCGCCCGCCGCCTGGCCCGCCTCCAGCGCGGCGAGGAGACGCAGGGACAAGTGCCCCTCCGTGGACTCGAACGCCTTCACCATGCCTGCGACCACCGCCTCTCCCGCCAGGATGTTCCCCTGCGCGGTGCAGAACTTCCCGCCCCTGTGGCCCGCCCAGCTGTCGGCCTTCGGCCCGGTGAACGCCGCGTATTCCCCTTTCGCGTTCATCACGGCGAACTGCCGGCCCTGCTTGGTCCAATCGGTCGGCCGCGGGTCCGGGTCGCCTTCCCAGATCTGCTTGACGATGGCGTCGGGGGCGAGGCCCTTGCGGAGCAACGCGAGCGCCTGCGCCCCGTAGCTCACGTCCACGATCGCCTGCGTGGCGGCGGCGCCGACGCCCGCTTCTGCCCAGAGCACGCCGTTACCAACCGAGAAGACGCGGGACTGCACGACACCGCCGACCTCGCCGGTCGCGGGGTCGTAGCCGAGGATCGAGAAGGTGGCGACCGGGTTCCACGGCAGGGCATCGGGCTGCGAAGAGCTGCGGGAAGGCTGCGACGGATGTGCGAGCACGAGGACGGTCGTGGCGACGGCGAGCACGACTATCGCGAGCACGGTGCGCGGGCGGACCATGGTGCCTCCTTTGCGGAATGCTCCATGGTACGCGAAAGGGCGGTGCGGGTTCACCTGGCACGTCGGGCCGAGGATGTGGAGGTGGCCGAAGCCGCCTCGCATCCTTGCCGCCATCCGCGCTACTTGCGCGTTGGTTTCACCAGCGGCGCCAGCGGGTCCACCCAGGGGCGAACGACGTACTGGATCCCGAGCTTCGCGGCCGGGACAGGCGGCGACCCGAACGGTCCGAGCGGAAACGGGATCACACCCGACCCGTGGACCGTCTTGCCCGTCCCCGGCAGCGGGCCGTCGAGGCCGACTCCGGGGGTCGCACCCGTCCCCTGCGACGTGGCGACGGTCAGGAGCGACGGGGGCATGAATCCCTGGGCGGGCGTGACCGTCGTCTTCACCGGGTAGGCGGCCTGGCAGCTGATGCGGTGGCGGCCAGGGGCCTCGACCAGGAAGACGGCGACGGCCAGCAGCAGCGGGCCGCCGGTGCCCTCGAAGTCCACGCGCTCGCCCGCGCGCTTACGGACGAAGGCGCTCTTGTAGGCGATGTTCGAAGACGTGGCCTTCTGTGCCTCCCATCGGCCGACCGTCGCCTTCTGGTCGCGCCGCTTCACGACGAAGGACGCCGTCGCGGTCAGCCTGAGATTGGCCGACACGTCGGCGTTCTCGAACGTCTCCTCTGCGTTCCAGGTGATGTCCACCTGCCAGTCGGGCGTCTGGATGAAGTCCCGGAGGAGCGCCGAATCGTCAGCGGACAGGCGGCTACCGGGCCGGCCGAACAGGATCAGTGCCGGGAGACCCACGACCCGACGGATGAACGTGCGACGACCGGGTTCCGCGACGTGTGACATGGACAGCCTCGCCTTGGGGGACGGTGTCGAGCCGATTCTACCTCAGGAGATTCGCGCCGGCCGCTCGACAAGGCCGAACGCGCCGCCCCGCCGGACCTCGCACCGATCATCAACCCAAAGCAGGTCATCAACCTGAACCGCGCACACTGGGTTTCCGCAACGTCCTTGGACGGCAGTCGGCCTTCCCGGCCCGCGCGCTCGAGGAGTAGATCCATGACGGCATGACATGGGCCACCTAGGCGACTCGTTCGCAGCCGCTACACCTCGCCCCGCAGCGCGATGACCGGGTCCTGGCTTGCCGCCCGCCTGGCGGGCAGGTAGCTGGCCACGAGCGCGATGCCGCCGAGCGCCGCAGCCGACAACCCGTAGGTGAGCGGGTCGAACGGGTTGACGCCGAACAGGAGCGACGACATCAGCCGCGTCAGCCCGACCGACGCCGTCAAGCCCAGCGCCAGGCCCGCGAGGGTGAGCGTCAGGCCGTGCCCGACGAACAGGCGGCTGACGTCCGACACCTGGGCGCCGAGCGCCATCCTGATCCCGACCTCTCGAGTGCGCTGTGCCGCGATGTAGGCGATCACGCCGTAGATCCCGACGACGCCCAGCAGGAGCGCGACACCGGCGGCGATGCCGAGCATCACGAGCACGAACGAGGTCTGCGCCATCGACTCGGCCTGCAACTCCTTCAACGAGCGCACCTGCGCCACAGGCAGGCTGGGATTCACCGCCCACACTGCCTGCTGGACTTCCTTCAAGAAGGACGGCGAGCCCATCCGCGCGCTCCGGATCGCATAGCCGATCGTCCGCCGCGTCGTCAGGCCGGGCTGCCAGAAGTCCTTCATCAGCATCGGCCAGTAGACCGCAACCGATGCCGGCTTTCCCATCCCGTCGTCGCGTTCGTCGCCCACGACCCCCACGATCGCGCGCCACGGCGAGTTCGGGCCCTGGCGGATGCGCTTGCCCAGGGCGAGTGCGGGACTTCCGAAGTACTCGCGCGCGAAGTTCTCGCTCACCACCGCGACGTCGGCGAGGTTGAAGCTGTCTGCCCACGTCAGCGTCCGGCCTGCCACGAGGCGGTTGCCCATCGTCTCGGTGTAGCCCGACCCGACGAACTTGAACCGGCGGAGCGGCGGGATCCGTCCCGGCGGTCCCGGCCGCTCCTCGACGAAGATCGGATCCATGCTGCCCGACCCGTCCATCGCGATGGAGGACGAGAGGCCGACGGACGTGACGCCGGGCACCTGGGCAATCCGCTCCGCGATTTGCTGATGCATCCGGACGCTCTGGTCGTCCTCCTTCACCAGCGCATCGGGAATCGTGACCCGGAGCGTCAGCACCTCCTCGGGGTGGAAGAATCCCGGCTGCACCCGCCGCATCGCTTCGGAGGTGCGGGTCATCAGGCCGGAGCCGACCAGCAGCACAACGGCCAGGCCCACCTCGACGACGACCAGCACGCTGCGCGCGCGGTGACGTTCGCGGCCGTCGCTCGAGCCTCGGCCGCCCTCCTTGAGGGCCGCAGCCAGCTGGGGTCGCGCGAACCGGAGGACCGGGATGATGCCGAACACCACGCCGGCGAGCAGCGACAGGCCGAGCGTGAAGAGCAGGACCACCGGGTCGATGCCGATCTCGTCGAGCCGCGGCAGCTCGCGGGGGCCGAGCGCGACCAGCAGGCGGATGCCGGCCGCCGCGAGACCCAGGCCGAGCGCGCCGCCCAGCAGGGCGAGCGTGACGCTCTCCCCGACGATCTCGCCGGCCAGGCGCTGCCACGACGCGCCCATCGCCGACCTGATGGCGAACTCCTGCTGTCGGCCCTCGGCGCGGACGAGGAACAGGTTCGCGACGTTCGCGCAGGCGATCAACAGCACCATGCCGACGGTGCCCAGCAGGATCCAGAGCATCGGCCGGACGTCACCCACCAGGTCGTCGGCGAAGGGCCGCACGCGCGGGCCAATCCGCGCCTCCTCGAGCATCTTCCGCGTGAACCCGGGCGGCATGGGAAAGCGGTCCATGGCCATCGGGATCATGCGCGCGATGTCCGCGTTGGCCTGCGCGATGGTGACGCCGGGCTTCAGGCGCGCCACCGACTGGTAGCTGAAGTTCCCGACGAACAGCTCCGCCCGGTTGAAGCGGAAAGGCATCAGGATCGCGGGGCGCTCGGTCAGGAAGTGGAACGACGACGGCAGGACGCCGACGATTTCCCTCGGCTTGCCGTCCACGACGACGGACTGGCCGACGACGTCGCGCCGCCCGCCGAACTTCCGCTCCCAGTACTCGTGGCTCAGCATCACGCGTTCCGGCGTGCTCGGCGAATCGTCGGCGGCGTCGAAGCGGCGGCCGAGCATCGGCTGCACGCGCAGCCCCGGCAGCACCGAGTCGCTGACCACCAGCGCGTCCACCTTCTCGGGCTCGCCGCGGCCGGTGACGGAGACCGACGCGGTGTCCCAGAGGCCGATGTGCTCGAAGACGCGGTTCTCCTCGCGGTAGGTGAGGTAAGTGGCCGGCCCCTGGTTCAGCAGCGGGATGTTCATGCCCGGCGCCTGATGCCACACCCCCACCAGCCGCTCGGGCTCGTCGAACGGCAGGGGTTTGAGCAGGACCCCGTAGACGACACTGAAGATCGCCGTATTGGCCCCGATGCCGACGGCCAGCGTCACGATGGCGACGGCGGTGAACAGCGGCGTGCGCACGAGCGCATGGGTGATGCGGCGAATCCTGGCAACGAGCGGCGACATGTGGCCCCTTTTCGAGCGCGGGGGCAGCGCCTCCAGCCGGGCAGGAGGCGAAACCTCGCTTGGTGGGGTATACGAACGGGGGGGACGGGGAGTTCACAGCCCGGAGGGGCCTTTGGGCGGTTCGGCGTGGACAGCCGTCGCCTGTGGTGGGCACTCGCCCGCCTGGCCATCGGTGTGCCGGGCCGGACCGACACCGTTCACGCCGCGCGTCACGGCTTCGATTCGATCGTCGCCAGGCTGAGCCGCAGGCGGAATGGCTTCAGCAACCGGTTCAAGGTCTCCTGCGTCGGATTGTGGCGAGGGTGGATCGCTCGCAGGACGTTCGGGCTCGCCATCCGGACCTTCGCGGCGAACTCCTTCACGCCGATCGCGCGAACAACCTTACCCAGCGCGCGCTGGACCGACACGCCCTCGTCGATTGCCGCCAGAAGGAACTCGCGCGCGAACTCGGCGTCCCGCAGGTCGAGCGCCAGGTCCTTGTTCCAGTCTCTGCTACGTCGTGCCATGGTGCATGGCCTCCTGGTAGTCGTTCCACGACCGCCGCGCCTGTCGGATGTCACGCCGTTGCGATGCCTTATCGCCTCCGAGAAGGAGCAGAACGAGGGCTGTGCCCGATCTGGCGAAATAGATCCGGTAGCCGGGCCCGAACGCGCACCGTGCCTCGTAGACGCCGCCGCCAACCGCCTTCTGGTCACCGAGGTTCCCGGTCTCGAATCGCATCACCCGTGCCTGGATCCGGGCACGGACTCTGGTGTCGAGTCCGTCCAACCAACTGCGAAACGGACACGTCCCCCTCGCGTCGACGTACTCGCGAATTGTCAGCTTCATCGCGGCGAATCAATCTTATCCCAAATGATAATAATTGTCGCCCTTGAAGTGCTTCTGCTGCGGTCGTCGCGGAACGGGCAATGCCGGACTGGCACACGGGCGGTGCCGCGACGAGGGATGGAGCAAGGCGAGCGTCAGCGAGCGCTGTGACTGGTGAGCGAAGGGATGATGGTGGTCCGCCTTCGCCTGACGGCCTGCCTAGCTGAAGCAATCCCGAGGGGGGATGTTTGGGTTCGAGAGCTCTGTGGTCCCCCTTCGCCCCGCGCGTTCGCTGCGCTCACGGGCTACGGGGGACAGCCTTCGCGCGATGCTCGCCGACCGCTGGCCCGCCAGCCGGAGCCAGCGAGCGAAGCGAGCGTTCTGGGCGAAGGCTGGCGGGGTCGACGGGACTCGAACCCGCGACCTCCGGCGTGACAGGACTCGGGCACTCTGGGACGACGACGGACGACCGCGGAAGATCGCGGTCGGCTGTCACGCCGAACTGACGATCGCGGACGTTCGCGGACGCCTGTCCGGGAACGCCTTGCACGTTGTTGCAGGCGACCTGGCAGCGATGCGGCTCTCAGAGGAACGGCACGCCCGTCCTCTCTCGGTGAGCGGCATGACGTTCAGCGTCCGAACTTGACCTCGTCGAGGACCTTCCTCCACGTTTCCTGGGCCTTGCCGGTCTCCAACGTGTTGGTGGCTCGCCGCGCGCTGCCGATTCGCTCGTAGTACTGCGTCAGGGTGTCCTGGTCCACCACCTCGGGAGCACCCGCCAGTTCCACGGCGTGCTGGAGTTCGTGTCCCAGCCACGCAACGAGGTCGGCGTCACGTCCGGGCAGCCGCACCGACACTCGAAGGTAGCGGGCACCGGAGGCGACGGCGGCGAGTTGGAGTTGGCCGGGGAGGGACATCGGGCGCGTCTCGACGTAGACGATCAGATTGCTGTGCTCCAAGGTGCCGAGGAGCAGCCTGAAGGTGGGTGACGCGGTGACGCCCAGCTTGAGGAGCGCTGCGGCTTTCCGGTCGCAGGCGCGGACGTGACTGCCGCTCACTTCCCCGGGTTCCTGTGGGTAGGCCGGGTGAGCCGCGACCACGACGGCCAGGAGGATCCCTGCCAGCGATCCCCACGGACCTCGTTCCGATTGGTGCGCCCTGCGTTCCATCGCCCCGCCTCCCGGCTGGCGGCCTGCTGATTTGCCGACCGCACCGGGTAGGGCGCACTGGGCGAGGGAAACCCGTCACGCGGGTGTAGAATCAGCAGCGGCGGTCGATCCGGCGACCGAGGAGGGCCGTGTGCCCGTTCTTCCTCCGGCCGACGTAACCAAACTCCTGGTCGACTGGCGGGGCGGCGACCCCGATGCGCTGGATCGGCTGTTACCCCTTGTCTACGCGGAGCTTCGACGGGTCGCGCACCGCTACATGCGCGACGAGCGCCCGAACCATCCCCTCCAGACCACCGCTCTCGTCCACGAGGCGTACCTGCGGGTGATCGATGTCACCCGCGTGGACTGGCAGAGCCGGAACCACTTCTTCGCCGGTCCGCGCAGATGATGCGCCGCATCCTGGTCGAGGCTGCCCGCCGCCGCCATGCCGACAAGCGGGGCGGCGACGCCCGCACGTCGCGCTGGACGAAGCCTTCGTCCCGGCGCCCGAACGCGCCGCCGATCTCCTGGCCTTGGACGACGCTCTGGAGCGGCTCGCCGCCCTTGCCCCGCGGAAAGTGCGCGTGGTCGAGCTGCGCTACTTCTCGGGGCTGACGTGGAGGAGACTGCGGGAGTGCTCGGGTGTCGGCGGAGACGGTATGCGCGACTGGCGGATGGCGAAACTGTGGCTCCAGCGTGACTTGGCGGCCTGCTCAGGAGCCCCGGGGAGACGCTCGATGACGCCCGAGCGGTTCGAAGAGGTCGAGCGCGTGTGCCACGCGGCCCTCGACCAGCCGCCCGCTGCGCGCGAGGCGTTCCTGGATGACGCGTGCCGGGGCGACGCGGACCTGCGGGCGGAGGTCGAGTCCCTGCTCGCCGCGGCGTCCGGGGCTGAGTCGCTTCTCGAGCCCCCCTCGTCGAGCCGAGGGCGGCGCTCACTGCCGGGCAGCGCCTCGGGCCGTACCAGATCACGGCGCCCATCGGCGCGGGCGGGATGGGCGAGGTCTGGCAGGCGCGGGACACGCGGCTGGAGCGCGACGTCGCCGCGCTGAAGGTGCTGCCTGCCGAAGCCTTGGCCGACGAGACCGCGCGGGCGCGGCTGGTGCGCGAAGCGCGGCTGGCCTCCAAACTGAATCATCCTCACATCTGCACGGTCCACGAGGTCGGCGACGCCGACGGCCAGACCTACATTGCGATGGAGTTGGTCGAGGGCCAGCCGCTCAACGCGCGCACGTGGCGGCGGGGCCACTGCCGGTCGACGAGGTTCTGCGGTACGGGCAGCAGATGGCCGATGCG
>CAWJPZ010000008.1:0-150986 GCA_963844875.1 uncultured Acidobacteriota bacterium | reverse complement strand
GGACGGGCGGTCCGCGGCCGGCTCCGCCTTGTCCTTGTCCGTGTCCTTGGCCTTGGCCCGGGCGCGGGCACGCTCCTCGCGGGCCTTCTCGCGCTTCAGCCAGTCGTCCTCGTACTTTCGGCGCTCGGGCTCCGACATCGCCACACCGTCGTAGCGCAGCGGGCTGCGGACCAGGTAGCCGTCGCGCACGTACCACGCGTACTCGCGTTTGAAGCCGCTCAGCGGCAGCTTGCCCGGCCCGTCGATCGAGAACGACTCGGTCTCGCTGAGGATGTAGTCGTGCAGCTTCCGCCAGGTCTCGTCGCGCCGCTGGAGCACGCGAGCCATGAAGACGTCGAGCTCGTTCGGTGCGGGTTTCGCCTGCGACTCGACTGAATGCGTCGCTCGGGTGTGTAACTCGTGCCGGTCTGCGCGCTCCGAACAAAGGGCGGGCTGCCTGTCGCGGGCAGCGGGGGCGCCCTCGGCGGGCCGGGAGAGCGCGATGATTCCGAGCAAGGCGGCGAGGGCGGCCACCCGCAACGAAGAGATGGACCTGCGGCTACTCATCCCTTGAGGAGACGAAGGGGAATCGGCGGAAGTTCCGGACACGGGCCGGAGGCGCACCTTTCGAACGGCACAGCCTGCCGGCGTTACTTGCGGACGAAGACCGCCAGGCGCGGGAACGCGAAGGTCCCCGCCACGTCATCGATCATGTTCACCTGGCAGGTGTAGAGCCCGGGCGCCAGGTCGGTGGTCGGCACGTCGAGCTGGAACACCGTGGCCTTGCGATCGGGCGCCGACACGGCGGACGCCTCGACAATCGCCGTCTCGAACACCTTCTTCGTTCCCTTGAAGAACGACCACGTTCGAGAGCACGCGAACGGGCTCGCGCGCCGATCCCCGCGGGGCGGGCCTCTGCCCTGCCGCATCGGGTCCCGGTGCTGTCGGGCCCCTGGCCTGCCGCGTCGTACATCTCGTAGTAGAGATAGAGGGGCTGGCCCGCGGTCACCACGTGCGCGATGCTGGCGATCAGCTCCTGGCCGTTCTGCAGCAGCGGGTTTCTCGGGTCCTTCTTCGGCGTCGCCTGCAGCCGCGAGCCCACGATCACCGAGCTGATCCGAACCGGCGACCGGCCGAGGTCCGGCACTGCACCACGGCTTCGAACGACCCCAGCGTGCCCGTCTGGTTCTCGCGGACGACCACCTTCATGGTGAAGCGGCCAGGCGGCAGTTCGAGGTCGGTCTGGTACTGCACGCTCTTCCGCTGCACCTCCTCGGACACCGCGAGTGTCAGGTTCACCGTGTCGCGGATGCGGGCGACCGGCCGTCCCTCGCGTCGCGCACCATCGCCAGGATGTCCAGCGTCGCTTTGTCCTTGTCGCGCGGCCTTGTTGAACGGCACCTTCGACCCGGGCACGGCTATCCACAACGGCACGAAGTAGCGGTCGCCCTTGAGCCGGAAGTACGCGGACGCGCGTAGACCGGCAGGTCGGTCACCGAGAGGTCCGAGAACAGCTGTTCCATCAGCTGCTGCTCGCGATCGTCCCTGCCCGAGTGCGCGAAGTCCCGCGGCGCGTAATATCCCGCCCGGTATTCGAGCTTCAGCCCGGCTGCTTGACCCTCACCCGGATGCGGCGGAACCGCCCGTCCTGCACCCTGTTGGTGCTGGTGAACCCCAGCAGGTAGTAGGCCGACGTGTCCGCGACGACGCGGTCGAAGACGGCCCCGAACTCGTTCTGGTCGAAGAAGGCGCGCCCGCCGGTGTCCTCGGCGAGCGACGTGAGGGCGTCTTGCGAGGCCGCCATCGATTCGAACCGGCCCGAGACGGCCCGGCCCGAGAACGCCGACTGCCCCCGGGTGCTCGCCTGGCTCGCGTCGCCGGCGGGGCCGAGCGCCTGCAGCCCGCGCGTGTCGGCCGCGTAGATCGACACGTTGCTGCGGACGGCGCGGTCGATCGACGGTGCGCAGGCGACGCGATTGTCCATCCCGGTCTGCGACATTCCGCTGCTGAAGTAGATCAGCGACTTCTTCTGCTCGATGGCCGCCATCGCCTCGATCAGCGCCTGGATCGCCTGCAGCCTGCGGTCCGTGTTGAACAGCGTGAACTCCGCGTCGTCGGGCGAGAACGCGGTGGAGGATTCGTCGGCCGCGTCGGCGGCGGCCAGTTCCTCGAACCCGGCGCCCTCGACGCCGCTCATCGCGTCGATCGTCTGCAGCAGCAGTTCGCGTCGGCGGTGAAGTCCTGCACCACGCGAAGCGTCGTCGACAGGACGGTGATGGCGACCATGTCCGCCGGCGTCAGCTTCTTCTCGACGTACTCCCGCGCCGCCGTGGCCGCGCGAAACGCTTCCTCGGGCTGCATCGAGCTGATGTCGAAGAGCATCGCGATCAGCCGGCGGCCGTGCATGTCGATCGCAGCGGCCGGGGCGGCCGGCAGCGGCGTGTCTGCCGCCGCCGCGCGGCCGATCCCGCCGAGCACCGTGGGCATCGCGGCCGGCGCGACGTCGATCGGCTGGCGCGTGATCTCCTCGAAGTCGAACGTCGAGATCGTCTGCGGCCGCCCGTCCTCGGTGACGGTGAAGTCGTCGCGCGTCAAGCCGCGCACGATGTTCCCGCTCTTGTCGCGGACGACGACGTTGACGGTCACGAGATCGACGCTCGATCCGAACGTGGCGGCCGGGCGCTGGCGCTGTCCGGCCGGTTGCTGCGCGGCGATCCACGTGGACGCGGAAAGGATCCCGGCGAGGGCGGCGGCGCCGGTCACGAAGCGGGCGAATGTGCGGGAAGCGGCGGCCATGTTAGAAGTTCATCCTCAGCACGAACTGCACGGAGCGCATCGACCGGATCGACGTGACCTGGCCGAACGTCGGCGAGTTGACGGTGGTCCCGATCGCCCCCCAGACCGGGGTGTTCAGCACGTTGTTCGCCTGGATGCGGAGGCTGACTCCGCGCGTGCCCCTCACCGGGAAGTTCTTCGTCATGCCCATGTTGAACGCGAACGACCCGGGGCCGATGATGATGTTCCGACCGGCGTTCCCGTAGCTCCCCGCGGCCGGAATGCTGAACGCGGCCGTGTTGAAGAACTGCGCGAGGGTCGGGTTGTCGAGGGCGATCCCCGAGCCGTTGTAATTGGCGCGGAGCGTTCCGTTGACGCCGTTGGCGACGTCGGTCACCGCGCCGGTGACGAGCGGCGTGAACGGCTGCCCCGAGGCGACGGAGATAGTGCCGTTCATCATCCAGCCGCCGACGACGTAGTCGGTCCACCCCTCGTGGGTGAGCCACCGCCGCCCCTTGCCGAAGGGCAGTTCGAGGCTGAAGTCGCCCGTGAACCGGTGGCGCTGACGTCGAAGCTCGAGAGGCTCCACTCCGCCTGCAGGTCCTTGTCGTTCTGCGCCACCACACCGCCGCCGCCGCCCAGGCTCGAGGCGTTGTCCATCGACTTGCCCCACGTGTAGGTGCCGCCGAATGTGACCCCCATCGCGAGGCGCTTCCGCAGCCGTGCCGACAACGCGTGCATGATCGAGTTGGCGCCCGACGACTGCCAAATGAACGGGGCGACGCCGGAGATGGTGGTGCCGCTGGGACTTCGGTTGGGGGCGCGCAGCAGGTCGAGGCTCAACCCCTTCGTCCCCGTGTAGGCGATGCCGGCGGACAGCGTCCGGCTCAACTCGCGCTGAACGTCCGCGTTCCACAGGTGGACGTAGCCGATGCGGTAGTTCCGGTCCACGCCGTAGTTGTTGGTGGTCGTGGCATTCGTGGGGCCCGAGAACGCGTCGGACAGCGCGAGGGGAACGGCCCCGGTTCCCATGCGGGTGTCGGTTTCCGCGAACGGGGGCTGCGCCGCGAGTTTCTGCACGACCGAGACGTAGGGAACCGAGCTGTAATTGATCCCGTACCCGCCGCGGACGACGGTCTTCGGGTTGGCCCGCCACGCGAAGCCGAAGCGGGGGGAGACGTTGTTGGTGTCGGCCTGGACGATCGACGCCGGGTAGAGGCCGGTGTACGGCCCGATCTCGCCCGCCTGCACCGGGACGGCCGCCGTGAAGTCCGCGTTCACGTCCAGGTTCACCAGCCGGTCGTGCGCCTCGGAATACGGCGACTGGAACTCGTAGCGGACGCCGAGGTTCAGCGTGAGATTGTTCCTCACCCGCCAGTCGTCCTGGAAGTAGGCATTGAACGACCACGATCGGAATTGCTCGAGACCCGGGCCGTACTGCGATCGCCGCCTGCTGCGGATACCCGAGCAGGAAGTCGGCAAAGTCGGCGCCGTCCAGGTTGGCCGTGCCGCCGCCGGTGTAGAGCCCGGTGAAGACGAACGACCCCCGCGGCGTTGCTGTTCGATCGGCTGTCGAGGTGCTCGTTCTTGTAGTCGACGCCCCACCGGAAGTTGTGGCGCTTGTACATCCTCATCATCGAGTCTGCGAACGTCACCGTCCGCGTCTTGCGCAGCGACGGGAGCGATGTCGCGCAGCCCCGAGAACGTCGAGAACGAGAGCCCGGGCACGCCCCAGTCGAATGGGTCGGTGGACACGCCGGTGATGCCCGCGTCGCCAGCGACGTCTTCGACGTAGGCGTAGGCGTTGGTCGTCGCCGTCTTGTTGATGTTGTAGCCGGCACGCAGCGCACTGCGTGATGCCCCACTTGCTGAACGAGAAGCCCACGGGGACATCCCACCCCGACTGTTTCGACCGACCCGACAGCGTTGGGAAAGCAGTGCTCTGCGTACTCTCCTGGCTGTGCCAGCGGACGGAGACGTTCAGGTTGGTCCCCCCGCCGCCAGGTCCCCCGCCGCGGCCGCCGCCGCCCGGCCCCATCCCACCGCCTGCGCCTCCGCCTCCCCGCCCGCCGCGTCGCTGCGTGCCGAACGTCCGCACGAACCGGAAGCTGACATCGTCGGCAGACGTCGTGTTCGTCGTCGAGTAGTAGTAGTTCTGCCTGTTCCCCGGCTGGTTCGGAAGAGGGATGTACTGCAGGAGCGCCAGCGCCGACGGATCGAGCCGGCTGGCAGGGACCACGTTACCCGGGAACGGCTGCCTCGTGACGGGGTCGATCACCGTCGTCGGCGATTGGGAAAAGTCGCCCGTCCTCAAAGCCGCGTTCGGAACGGTGGAATACGCGTTGTAGAGATTGCTGGAACGGTTGCCCGAGTAGTTCAGGAAATACGACGTCCGGGGGCCGAGGTCGAACAGGTGCGGAATCTTGAACTGGCCGCCAATCGAACCGGCGAAGCGCTGCTGCAGGTAGCTGGGTTCCGTCGACTGCCGGCCGTTCAAAGGGTACGGCGCGGCGTCGAACGGGGAGCCGCCCAACGTGTAGGACGCGTTCCCGTGCGGCCGGTCCTGCTGCATGCGGTTGGCGAGCGCGAGGCGGTCGCCGAGCGCTCCCGGTCCCCCGCGCGCGCCACCCCGCATGCCACCCGGCCCGCCGCCCGGCCCGCCCATCCCGCCACGGCCCCCGCCACCTCCGCCAGGGCCGGCAACCCCGCCGCCACGTCCGCCGCCCTCGCCGCCCCCCGGGCCCCCGGGGCCGCCGCCGGGCGCCGCGCTGAACCCGCCGGTCTCGCTGCCGGGCATGCCTTCGGGCAGGCCCGGCATGCCGGGCATGCCGCCGCGCATCCCGAAGTCGCCGCCTGGGCCAAAGAGCAGCATCTCGTTCGTCTGGCCCGTCCTGCCAAACGCGGTCACGGTCTCCGACAACGTGTCGGGCGAAAACCCTGGCGGGAGGCTGAGGTGTTCCGCCAGCGCCCTGGCATCGTCGGCCGACGCCGAGAGGTCTGCCTGGGGCTGTGGCTGGGCCGATCCGGTCCCGGCGACGCGCTGGAACGGGCCGGCAGGACGCTGCGGGCCGGCGGGGCCCGTCCCCGCCACCGCGCCCGTGGCCCTCGCTCCGGCTGCGACTCGCGCCGCCGCCTCGGCTGCTGCCGGCTGAGACCCCGATTGACCGGGGGCCGCCGCCGGACGCGGCACACGGGAGGCGAGCGTCATCGTGATGTCGACGCGGGCCTGGCAGGGCGTCTCGACGGAAACGTCCTTCATCACCGTGGCGAAGGCCGCCAACTCCGCCTTGATCGTGTAGTGACCGGGACCTGGCAGGGGCGCTGCGAACCTGCCGTCGGTCCCCGTCGCGGTAGATGAAACCGGTTCCGCCGGCGGCTCCCCCGGGACAGACACGCTGACGACCACTCCCGGCAACTTCGCCTGGCCCGCGCTCACCGTGCCGCTGACACTGCAGCCTGCAACCGCGGCCTGGGGCGGCTGCGCCGTTCCCTGGACCGACTCGGCTGTCAACCCGGGAAGCGCGAGCGGCGCGAGGAGAAGCATCACGAGCGGAGCGAGCGGGCGGAACCGGGTGGTCCACGGCGGCGCAGACCGACTCTTGGCGAACGCCCGAGGGGAAGAAACTGTCTTTGCCATAGTCGGTCGTTTCGTCGCGTGGATGATCAGCCTATTACGACGGCGAAGTCACAACCGTGACAGACGTGTGTCAGAATCGCGCCATGGCACGTTCCATGACCAACTGGACCACGCTCGCCGCCGTTCTCCTGGCTGCCGCGGTGATGCTCGGGGCGTTCGGCGCCCACGGGCTCCGCGCGCGGCTCGATGCGTATGCGATGGGCATCTACGAGAAGGCAGTCTTCTACCACTTCGTCCACGCGATTGGCCTGCTGATCGTGTCGCTGCTGCCCCGGCTCGGCGTGCTCGAGCCTGCGCCGGCGGGCTGGGTGTGCGGGTTCCTGGCGTCCGGGATCCTGCTGTTCTCCGGCAGCCTCTACCTGTTGGCCGTCACCGGCGTGCGCCTGCTCGGCGCCGTCACCCCCGTCGGAGGCGTCGCGTTCATTGCCGGTTGGCTGTTGCTTGCGTGGCGGCTCGGCACGGCCGGCCCCCGACCCTGACACCCCCGTGGTTGGACCGGTCCAGGGTCGGGTTTATTCCCTGCCGCTCCTACTTTGCGATCGTCACCTCGAGCGGGTTGCGCAGCCTGGCGGCGGCGTCGGCGATGAACCGGTCCCAGCCTTCGACGCCGCCCGGGACCTGCCCGGTCGTCTCCCACGCGAAGCCCGCGTGATACACGGCCGGCGCGCCGGCGGCAACCTTGGCAGTCACCAGGTAATTGCCGTCGGCCTGGGTGAACTCGACCACCTGGGCGGGATCGACGATCACGGCACACCCCAGGTTCCCCGGCGCGTTCTTGATCGGCTCCCACGTCCGCAGCGTTCCGCGCTCCCTGCTGTTCAGCGTCGTCGACCCGGCGTTGTTCTTGATCCCGGCCGCGTACGTGAACTCGCGGGGGCCGCCTTCGAAGGTGTAACGGCTCTCGAAGCGGCTGAGGTTGTGGCCGGCGTCGAGCGTGACGCGCTTGACCTCCGATACTTTCACCCCCGCCGCATCCCACGCCTGGTAGACCAGGTCGAACATCACGCGGATCGGGCCGTTGGCGTAAACGTGTGAGTCGCGGAAATTCTCTGACGGGTACAACCTGCCGGCCGACCAGATGCCGTTGCCGCCGCAACCGCGGGTCTTGCCGGCCGAGTAGAAGTCGCCGCCCGTCTCGCCGTCCTTGTGGTAGTCGTCCACCATGTACCAGTCGTTGATGATGAGCCTGGGCACGCGCTTGGTCCACACATCCACTGCGCTGCTGGTCAGCGGTTCCTGCGCCCACGTCTCCAGCGCGGCGCCGTACATCCGGTGCGCGACCCGGTCGTTCTCCCACGCGAAGTCGTCGCGCCGCTCGCGCACGAAGCGCCCGTACGCCTTGAAGTCGTCCCGCTTGTACGCGTGCCGCTCGCCCGCCGCCAGTTCGAACCGCTTCGTTTCCTTCGCGCCGATGTCCGTCTGGAAGATCAGCTCCTCGAACTTCCCGTCGTCGTTGACGTCGACCGCCTGCGCGAGGACCTCCTTCCCGGCCGCGTCGCGGACGTGGACCTTGCGGAGGTCGTCGATCGGCAGCACCTTCACGACGTCGGCGGCAGACAGCACGATCGTCTCGCTGGTCCGCGCGATCGCGAGAGGGTTCTTCACGGTGACGGTCGGACCCGCGGCCGCGCTCGGCGCGGGCACCGCGGCGGCGATGGCGACCAGGGCGATGACGGACAGCGTGCGGCGCATGGATTCCCCCGTCTCACTTCTGCTTCGGGAAATAGTAATAGGTGTTGTTCGCCCGGCGGACCTCGAAACTCCTCAGCATGGTCATCACCTCCGCGCCGGCCATGAGGGCGGGACCGTAGCCCTGCATCGCCTCGAGGCTGGTCGGGCGGTTGTAGTAGTAGACCATGTCGTACGCGGCCGTCGTCCCCACGCAGATGCCCTCGATCTGGCCGTCCGGCCTCACGCGCTGCTCGAGGGCGCGCCAGCCGGTCTGCGCGACCGGGGCGTAAGCCGGGGAGATCCAGCCGCGGTTGACCCCGCGGGCGATGGCGAAGGTGTACATCGCCGTCGCCGAACTCTCGAGGTAGCTGTCCGGCTTGTCCACCAGCTGGTGCCACATGCCGGTGCCGCCTTGCATCGCGGCCACGCCCTGGACGCTCCGCGCGAACTGGTCGAGCACCTTGGCCCTGTCGGGGTGATCCGCCGGCATCACCGACAGCAGTTCGGCCATCGCCATCAGCATCCAGCCTGCACCGCGCCCCCAGAAGAACCGGCCGTCCACCGGCGCGTTTTCGAACCAGGAGTGGTCGTAGAGGCCCACGCGCGCGTCGAACATCCGCTGCGACATCCCGGTCACCTGCCTTGCCGCGTCGTCGAAGTATCGGCGCTCGCCGGTGAACCTCCCCATCTGGGCGAGGAACGGGATGCTCATGTAGGCGTCGTCGATCCACAAGGCGACCGGCACCGGGCGGGGGCGCGCCAGGGTGCCGTCCGCGAGTCGCATCTGCTTCTTGCCGACGTGCTCGTCGACGAGGGCGATCGCCTCGCGGTAGCGGGGATCCGGCTTGACCCCGTACGCCTTGAGCAGCGCCGCGCCGATCGCGCCGCAGTCGTCGAGTTCGCGCATCTCGATCAGCCGGCGGTAGCCGCGCGCCTGCGGGCCGAACTCCTTCGCCTGGCGGCGGAAGTAATCGATGTGGTCGAAGATGAAGTCGAAGTTCCTGATGGCGTAAGCTGCGTACGTCTTGTCGCCGGTGACTTCCGTGACGTGGAGCATGCCGGCGAGCACCACGCCCATCGAGTACGTCCAGTCGTTGAACTCGCCTCGCCGCGAGTCGATGCCCGCGGTCTTGATCGGCCTGGTGAAGTCGGTAATCGGCGCGTTCGTCGCCGTGTCGATGACGGCGTAGGGCGTGGACCTGACGAAGTGGTCGCGAATGCGGTCGAGCACCGCCTTCACCTCCCCCTCCGTCGGCAGCGTGTAATCGACGCCCGGAGCAATCGACGGCTGCGAGAACGAGGGGTCGGCGCGGCCGCCCGGCGGCAACTGCGCGAACGCCAGCGCGGCCCCTGCCGCGATCAGCACCGGTACCAGCCCGGTCACCCGGGCCCGTCGGAGGAAGGTCATGGGGATCACCGCGTGATTCTCTCGTTGCGGATAGTGCCGTTCACCTTCACGTTGCTGAACACGACGTCCTTCACCGATTCGAGGACGTCCGGCTTCGCGACGTCGGCGAAGGTGCAATCGACCACGCGCACGTCGCTCACCGGGTCGTGGCCGTATCCCCGCAGCAGCAGCACGTACTGGCTCTTCTTGCCGGTCACGTTCCGCACCTCGACGTCCCGGACCACGGGCGGAAACTTGCCGGCGTCACCCTCTTCGTAGAAGAAGTCCACGGTGACGATTGACTCGGCCACCTGTCCGACGGTCACGTCGCGCATGTACACGTGCTCGATCGTCCCGCCGCGGACCGAGTTGGACTTGATGCGCAGCGCCCGGTCGAGCTGCGGGCTGTTCATGCGGCACCGCTCGGCGAAGATGTTGCGGGCGCCGCCCGACACCTCGCTGCCGATCACCACGCCGCCGTGGCCGTCCTTCATCTCGCAGTCGCGGACGACGATGTTCTCGGCCGGGATGTTCAGGCGGCGGCCGTCCTCGTTGCGCCCCGACTTGATGGCGATGCAGTCGTCGCCGGTGTCGAAGGCGCAGCGGTCGATCAGCACGTCCGAGCACGACTCCGGGTCGCAGCCGTCGTTGTTCGGGCCGTGGCTGAGGATGTCCACGCCGCGCACCGTGACGTTGCGGCAGAGGACCGGGTGGATTTCCCACATCGGCGAGTTGCGGATCTTCACCCCCTCGATCAGCACGTTCTGGCAGCGGTACGGCTGGATGAAGTTCGGCCGCAGGCAGCTGCCCTCGCCAAAGACGCGCTCGGCCACCGGGACGCCTTTGGCGCCCATCTCGATCAGCCGTGCGCGCGCCGCGTTCTGGTTCTGCGCGCCCGGCCAGGCCTTGTTCCCCTTCCACGGCCACCAGTGCTCCGCCGACGCCTGGCCGTCCAGGGTGCCGGAGCCCGTGACCGCGATGTTGCGCTCCTCGAAGGCGTAGATGAACGCCGAGTAGTTCATCAACTCGACGCCTTCCCAGCGGGTGAAGACGACGGGCAGGTAGTGCCGCGGGTCGCGGCTGAAGGTGATGACGCTCGCGGGCGTCGCCAGGTGCAGGTTCACTCCGCTCTTGAGCCGGATGGCACCGGTGAGGAATGATCCCTCTGGCACGATGACGCGCCCGCCGCCCGCCGCCTGGCATGCGGCGATGGCGTCGCGGAAGGCACCCGTGCAGTCCGTCTTGCCGTCGCCGACTGCGCCGAACCTGGTGACCGGGAAGTCGCGCACCGGAAAGACCGGCGGGACGATGCGGGCGAGAATGCCCGGCACCTGCGCCCACCCGTCCGCGGCATCTGCCAGCGACGGGAAGAGCAGCGCGACGCCGGCAACGCCGGTGAGCGCCAGGAAGTCTCGACGGGACCAGGTGGTCGTCATCAGGAAGCCCGTTCAGCGCGGAGATGGTATTACCACTGGCGGAGGTAAGCGCGTGTCAGGTGCCGGTCTTGGCACCCGTTAATTACAACGTCATCGGTGGAAAGTCAAGAAACATGCCCCAGGCTGTTGCGATCCCGCGGCTCGTCGACTTGCCTGGTGGACGTTCCAATAGTAGTCTGTGGCAGCCTGTGGACTATCCATATCTGCGCTCGAGGGAACTCTCCAAGAGGCGCACGGCGCCGGCCGTGGCCCCCCAGAAGGTGGTCATCTTATGAACATCCCAGCAATCGATCCCCGCACGTGCATCGTCCGCAATACCGCCGCCCGGAAGGGGCGCACCCGCAGCGTGGCGCCGGGAGTCACGGCCGCGCGGCACCTCCATTACGGCCGCATCATCCTGGACGCCGGCGATGCGCCGGTTCATGTCGACCCGGGCACGCACGAAACCGGGCTGGTCTGCGTCAAGGGCCACGCGGCCCTCACCGTCGGCGGGCAGCGGTTCGAGATGAGGCCCTACGACTCGGTCTACATCCCGCGCGAAACGGGTTTCGACGTGGCGGCGGCCGACGGGGGGTGTGACCTCGTGGAACTGTCGGCGCACGTCGACAATCCGTATCCGCTGCAGTTCGTCCCGTTCGCCGACGTGATGAAAGACCCGGGACTCCATTTCAGGACCGGAGGCGAGAACTCCGGGCGCACCATCAACCTGCTGATCGCCAAGAACGTGCAGGCGGGCCGGATCGTCGCCGGCGTCACGTTCAGCGAGCCCGGACACTGGACCTCCTGGCCCCCGCACGAGCACTCCGAGATGCTCGAGGAGGCGTATCTCTACGTTGCGATGCCGGCGCCCGCATTCGGCGTGCAGCTGGTGTACACCAACCCGAGCGAGCCGGAACTCGTCACCATCGTGCACGAAGGCGACATCGTCCTGATGCCGCGCGGCTATCATCCCAACGTCGCGGCGCCCGGCTGCTCGATCGGATTCCTCTGGATGATGGCGGCCGAGCGCGAGGGCGTCGACCGGCAGTTCGGCGTGGTGAACGTCCAGCCCGAGTTCGCGACGATGAAGTCGGGGCTCGAGGCGGGGAAAGCGAAGTGACGCCGTGACCGACAACATCTTCAGGCTCGACGGAGAGGTGGCGCTGGTGACCGGGTCGTCGCGCGGGCTCGGGGCGGCGATGGCGACCGCCCTGGCCGAGGCCGGCGCCGACGTCGTGCTGCACGACCGGTGCTGCTCGGGCGAGACGGAGCAGGCGATCCGCGACAGGACGGGCGTCCGCACGGCGTGCCTCGTGGCCGACCTGATGGACCGGGCGGCGACCGTGCGGCTGGTCGAGGAAGCCATCGAGACGATGGGGAAGGTCGACATCCTCGTGAACAACGCCGGGATCATCCGCCGCGCGCCTGCGGTGCAGCACGACGACCTCGACTGGGACGAGGTGCTCGAGGTCAACCTCACCGCCGTGTTCCGGCTCTGCCGGGCCGCCGGGGCGAAGATGGTCGAGCGCGGCCACGGCAAGATCATCAACGTCGCCTCCCTGCTGTCGTTCCAGGGCGGCGTGACGGTGCCCTCCTACGCGGCCGCCAAGGGCGGCGTAGCCCAGATCACCAAGTCGCTCGCCAACGAGTGGGCCTCGAAGGGTGTCAATGTCAACGCCATTGCACCGGGCTACATGCTCACCGACAATACCAAGCCGTTGGTGGAGGACCCGGTGCGCTACCGGCAGATCACCGAGCGAATTCCCGCCGGCCGCTGGGGCAAGCCGTCGGACCTCGCCGGGCCCGTGGTCTTCCTGGCGTCGAAGGCCTCCGATTACCTGAACGGACACGTGATGGTGGTGGATGGCGGCTGGATGGGACGGTAGGGCGCGGATGCAGAATGCAAAGTGCGGAATGCGCAAACTATGAATCGCATTGAAACCGTGAAGGGGATCGAGGACTGCGGGGTGGTGGCGGTCATCCGGATGCGCGAGCCCGAGAAACTGCGGGCGGTCGTGGACGCCCTGGCGGAAGGCGGTGTGCGGGCGCTCGAAGTGACGATGACCGTCCCGCGCGCGATTCCGATGATCGAGCAGCTCGCGCCCACGCTGCCGAAAGGGTTCCTGCTCGGCGCGGGGACGATTCTCGACAGCGAGACGGCGCGCCTGGCGATTCTCGCCGGGGCGCAGTTCATCGTCGGCCCGGTCTTCCGGCCGGACGTGATTGCGACCAGCCACCGGTACGACATCCCTGCCATGCCGGGCTGTTTCACGCCGACCGAGATCCTGGCGGCGTGGGAAGCGGGCGCGGACGTGGTGAAGGTGTTCCCCGCGACCGCGCTCGGCCCGGGGTTCTTCAAGGACGTGCGGGGGCCGCTCCCGCAGGTCAAGATGATGCCGACCGGCGGCGTGTCGCTCGACAACGCCGGCGACTGGATCAAGGCCGGCGCCGTTGCGGTGGGCGTGGGCACCGCGCTGCTGGACGCCAAGGCGATTGCCGCGGGCGACTACTCGGTCATCACGGCGAATGCCAGGAAGATCGTGGCGAACGTGACGGCGGCACGGGCCTAGGATTGGCAGATCGTAATGGCCAGTGGCTGGTGGCTGGTTGGAATCAGGAGAGGTTCCATGTCGAGAGTTGTCACCTTCGGCGAAATCATGCTCCGCCTCAGCCCGCCCGGGTTCGAGCGGTTCTTCCAGTCACCGGTTCTCGGCGCCACGTTCGGCGGCGGCGAGGCGAACGTCGCGGTGAGCCTCGCGCACTTCGGGCTCGACAGCTCCTTCGTGACCCGCCTGCCGAAGCATGCCATCGGCGACGCCGCCTTGAAGGCGGTGCGCGCGGAAGGCGTGCACACGGCGTTCATCCAGCGGGGAGGCGGCCGGGTGGGCATCTACTTCGCCGAAGCCGGCGCGAGCCAGCGCGCCTCCACGGTCGTCTACGACCGCGCCCACTCCTCGATCGCCGAGATGCAGCCGGGAAGTGTCGATTGGGCGAAGGTCTTCGACGGGGCCGACTGGTTCCACGTCACCGGGATCACCCCCGCGCTCGGCCCGAGCGCCGCTGCGTGTACCCGCGAGGCGGTGGAAGCGGCGAAAGCGGCCGGGGCGCGCGTGAGCGTCGACCTGAACTACCGCAAGAAGCTCTGGAGCGAGGCGCAGGCACAGGCCACCATGCGGCCGCTGATGAAGTGGGTGGACGTGGTGGTGGCCAACGAGGAGGATATCCAGTCGGTCCTCGGCCTGCACGTGCCCGATACCGACGTGACCAGCGGCCAGTTGAACCTGGCCGGCTACCGGCAGGTGGCGGAGCAGTTGACCCGTGAGTTCGGGCCGTCCATCGTCGCCATCACGCTGCGCGAGAGCCTCTCGGCGAGCGACAATGGCTGGAGCGCCGCGTTGTGGGACGCACGGGCCGACGCCTTCCATCACAGCCAGCATTACACCGTCCGCCTGGTCGACCGGATCGGCGGCGGCGACAGCTTCGCCGCGGGCCTGATCTACGGCCTGGTGACCGGCCGCGCACCGGAGGACGCCCTGCGGTTCGCCGTCGCGGCGAGCGCGCTGAAGCAGACGATCCCCGGCGACTTCAACAGGGTGTCGGTGGCCGAGGTGGACACGCTCGCCAGGGGAGATGCGAGCGGGCGCGTCCAGCGATGAGCCCGCGTCCCGCACGCTGGCCCGTCGGACCTCGAATCGTGAGAAGATCGGCGGCGGATGGTCATGTCCAGCAAGATCCCTTCTCTCGATGAACTGAAGATCGACAAGTCCGCCCGGGGGACGGGTGGGCCGCCGGTCATTCTCTGGGTCGTCCTGCTCGTGGTCGCCGCGGGCGCTGCCGGCGGCTGGTTCTGGTCGCGCAGGCCGCGTCCCATCGAGGTCTCCGTCGCCGCGATCGAGCAGCCCGCCGCCCTCGGCAGCGGCGGCGGCGCCGTGCTGAACGCCTCCGGCTACGTGGTGGCGCGCCGGCGCGCCACCGTCTCGTCCAAGATCACCGGCCGCGTGATCGAGGTGCTCGTCGAAGAGGGCAAGCCGGTGCGGAAGGGCCAGGTCCTCGCCCGCCTCGATCCGACGACCTACGAGAAGGGGCTCGCGCTCGCGGAGGCCGAGTTGCGCGCGACACGGCGGGCGGCGGCCGAGTACCGGGTGCGGCTCGAGCAGGCGCGAATCACCCAGCAGCGCTACAAGTCCCTCCGCGCCGACGGCATCGCGAACCAGGCCGACCTCGATGCGGCGGACACCGAGGTGCGCGCCATCGAAGCGCGCATCGCCCTGTCGGAAGAACAGGTGCTGGTGTCGGAACGCCAGGTGGCCCTGCGCCAGAACGAGGTGGCGGACACGGTGATCCTCGCGCCGTTCGACGGGGTGGCGATCTCGAAGGACGCGCAGCCGGGCGAGATGATCTCGCCGGTGTCTGCCGGCGGCGGCTTCACGCGGACCGGCATCTGCTCGATCGTCGACATGGCCTCGCTCGAGATCGAGGTGGACGTCAACGAGAGCTACATCAACCGCGTCAGTCCCGCCCAGCGGGTCGAGGCAACCCTGGATGCGTATCCCGAGTGGCGGATCCCCGGGAAGGTGATCACGACGGTGCCGACCGCCGACCGCAACAAGGCGACGGTGCTCGTGCGCATCGCGTTCGACTTTCCCGCGGCCCCGGCGGCTTCCCGGACAGCGTCGACGGGCAAGCTCGACCCGCGCATCCTGCCCGACATGGGGATCAAGGTTGCATTCCTCGGCAGCGAGCAGGCCGCGCCAGGAGCTGTCGCCGCCCCCGTCACCATTCCCAAGAACAGCGTCCGAACGGACGGCGGCAGCCAGGTGGTCTTCGTCGCGGGCGACGGCCGCGCGGAGCGTCGTGCGATCCGGCTGGGCAACGCGAAGGACGACCGGCTCGAGGTCCTGTCGGGACTCGCGGCGGGCGAGAAGATCGTGATCGATCCTCCCGGAACCTTGCGGGACGGGTCGCCCATCGTAATCAAGTAGCGGCCGGCGGCGCGGGGCGCTGCCCCACGCGTGATCCGCCAGCGCCGGATACCGGCCACCACGGAGCGTGAATGGACCCCTTGGTCACTGCCACCAACCTTCACAAGGAGTTCCGCCGCGGCGGCGAGCGGATCGACGTCCTCCAGGGCGTCAACCTCGAGATCCCTCCGGGCGATTTCCTGGCGCTGATGGGGCCGTCCGGTTCGGGCAAGACCACGCTCCTCAACCTGCTCGGCGGGCTCGACACCCCCACCCGCGGCACGATTACCGTGGCCGGCCAGCGGATCGACGACATGTCGTCGGGACAGCTGGCCCGCTGGCGGGCGTCGAACGTCGGCTTCGTATTCCAGCTCTACAACCTGCTGCCCGTCCTGACCGCCGAACGGAACGTCGAACTGCCGCTGCTCCTCACGAAGCTGTCGGGCAAGGAACGGAAGCGGCACGTCGAGGTGGCGCTTCGCGTGGTGGGCCTCTCCGACCGGGCAAAGCACTACCCCAGGCAGCTGTCGGGAGGGCAGGAGCAGCGCGTCGGCATCGCGCGAGCGATCGTCATCGACCCCACGCTGCTGCTCTGCGACGAGCCGACGGGAGATCTCGATCGCAAGGCCGGAGACGAGATCCTCGACCTGCTGCAGGCGCTCAACCGGGAGAACGGGAAAACCATCGTGATGGTGACGCACGACCCGCACGCCGCCGCACGCGCCAAGCGCGTGCTCCACCTGGACAAGGGCGTGCTGACCACGGAGCCGGTGGCATGAAGTACCTCCCGCTGCTGTGGCGCAGCCTCTTCCGCCGGAAGGTGCGGACGATCTTCACGCTCCTCGTGATCCTCGTCGTGTTCACCCTCTACGGGTTCCTCGCGGCGATCGAGGCGGCATTCGGCATGGGCGTGGAGCTCGCCGGCGCCGAGCGGCTGGTGATGATCCACAAGGTGTCGCTCATCCAGCTGCTCCCCGAGAGCTACCTCGAGCGGATTCGCGCGACGCCGGGCGTCGTGGACGCGTGCCACCAGACGTTCTTCGGCGGCGTCTACCAGGATCCGAAGAACTTCTTCATGCAGACGCCGGTCGAGCCGGAGTGCATCCTGCGGATGTACCCGGAGTTCGTGCTTCCCGAGGCGCAGCAGAAGGCGTGGTTCGCCGACCGTCAAGGCGCGATCGTCGGGCGTGAGACGGCCGAGAAGTTCGGGTGGAAGGTCGGCGACCGGATCCCGATCCAGGCCACCATCTGGCGCAAGAAGGACAATTCGGCCGGCTGGGAGTTCAACCTCGACGGGATCTACGACGGCGCGGAACAGGGCACCGACAAGACCCAGTTCTTCTTCCACTACAAGTACTTCGACGAATCGCGGCTGTTCGGTGAGGGGAACGTCGGATGGTACGTCATCCGGATCGCCAACGCCTCGAAGGCCCCCCAGATCGCCGCGCAGCTCGACGCGCAGTTCGCCAACTCGCCGGCAGAGACGAAGACCACCACGGAGAAGGCGTTCGTGCAGGCGTTCGCGAACCAGGTGGGGAACATCGCGCTCATCGTCCGCAGCATCATCGCGATGGCGATCTTCATCATCCTGCTCGTCACGGCGAACACCATGGCCGAATCGGTGCGCGAGCGCACCGGCGAGCTGGCGGTGCTGAAGACGCTCGGCTTCACCGACGGCCGCGTGCTGGCGCTCGTGCTGGTCGAGTCGTGCCTGATCGCCGGCGTGGGCGGGTTCCTCGGCCTGGCCATCGCCGGGGCGGTCGTCCCGCAGATCCCCACGGGGAGCCTCCTGCCGCGACTCTACGTCCCGAGGGCCTCGCTCGGCGTCGGTATCGCGCTCGTGCTCGGCCTCGGGCTCGTCTCGGGCTTCTTCCCGGCGCTGGGCGCCATGCGCCTGCGCATCGTCGACGCGCTACGGAGGGTGTGATCGTCATGCGGATCTTCTCCGGCCTGTTCCAGGCGGCGGTCGTCACCGCTCTGAACCTCCGCACCATTCCGGGACGGTTCGCCTCGTCGGCGGTGGCGGTCATCGGGATGGCCGGGGTCGTCGCCGTCCTCGTCTCGGTGCTCTCGATTGCCGAAGGCATCAGGGCGACGATGGCGAACACCGGCTCGCCGGACTCGGCGATCGTGCTGCGATCGGGTTCGGACGCCGAGATGACCAGCATCCTCATGCGCGAGGACGTCCAGGCGATCACCGACGCTCCGGAGATTGCCCGAGCCACGAACGTCGGGGCGCTGGCCTCCGCCGAACTCTTCGTGACCGTCGACCTGGTGAAGGCAAGCACGGGCACCACCGGAAACGCGCCATTGCGGGGCGTCGACCTGGCGGCGTTCCAGGTGCGGAGCCTGAAGATCGTCAAGGGCCGGGCGTTCGAGCCGGGCCGCAACGAGGTGATCGTCGGCAGCGCGGCGGCCTCGCAGTACAAGGGCTTGAACGTCGGCGCCACGCTCAAGCTGGGGCAGAACAGCTGGCAGGTCGTCGGCATCTTCGACGCGGGAGGCACGGTGCCCGACTCCGAGCTCTGGTGCGACGCGGGCGTCCTCGCGCCGCTCTACCGCCGGGGCAGCAGCCGGCAGGCGGTCTACGTGCGCCTGACATCCCCTGACGCGTTCACGCGCTTCAAGGATCGCCTGACGACCGACCCGCGCGTGAAGCTGAAGGTGATGCGCGAGCGGGAGTACTACGCGGGCCAGTCCGAGATCCTCTCGAAGACGATTGTGCTGATCGGCAGCGTCATCGGCGTGCTGATGGGGTTTGGCGCCCTCTTCGTGGCCGTCATCACGATGCATTCCGCGGTGGCCAGCCGCACCCGCGAGATCGCCACGCTGCGCGCCATCGGGTTCCGGGGCGGCCCGGTGGTCGTCTCGGTGCTCGCCGAGTCGATGATCCTGGCGCTGGTCGGCGGCGCGATCGGTGCGGCCGTCGCGTACTTCGGCTTCAACGGCTACCAGGCGGCGACGATGAACTGGCAGAACATGAGCAGCATCGGGTTCGCATTCCGGGTGACCCCGTCGCTGCTCGTCCTGGGCGTCGGCTGGGCGCTCGTGCTGGGCCTGCTCGGGGGATTCTTCCCTGCCATCAGGGCGATGCGCCTGCCGATCGTGACCGCGCTGAGGGAGCTGTAGAAGGACGGCCTCCGGCTCCGGCTTTCGCTCTCGGCCAGCACGGCAGAAGACCCCCTGACCACTCGTGACGCTCCTCAGCGCCAGCGCCGACCACCCACCGACGCGTCACAGCAACATTCGACCCCCACCTCCCGTCCACGGTACAGCTCCTCACCCTTGACCGCAATCCCGACCGGCCCGGCCGCGGCGGGAACCGCGTGTGCGGCCACGACGGCACGCTTCTCGATGTCGATCGTCAGCAGCGTGTTGAACGCGGCGCTCATCGCGTAGAGCCGCCCGCCGGAGACCACGGCCCCGGTGACGTACGTACTCGTCGAGAGTCCGCTTGCCGGCCAGCGCCAGGCCCGAGTCGCTCCCCAGGACCGGGGCGTACTCCTCCGAGAGTGTCATGTCGGGGCCGAAGCGCGAGACGATCAGCCGCTTCACCTTGTTGTTCGGCACCGTCAGGGTGTAGACGGACTTGCTGGCCGGGTCGTAGGCGGCCGAGAGGACGTACATCATCCGCGCGCGCACCGTGCCGAAGCGGCCGCGCGTCACCTCGTTGAACCGGTCGAACGACTCCAGGAAGTAGCGGAAATTCTTCGCGGCGTCAGCCTGGTCGCTCGGCTCCAGCACCACGTAGCTCTTGTTCTCGCCGACCGCCAGCACCCGCCCCTTGTCCACGAACGCCGCCGCTCCGAACTGGCCGAGGTCCACCGAGTAGCCGACGTCGATCACCGTGTAGCGCTTCATCGCGGCGAGCGTGTCGTCCGCGACGTAGATGCCCTGCTGGGTCGTGACCACGAACTGGTTCGAGGCGGCATCGTACGCCAGGTCCGTAGGCGTACCCTTCATCGGAAACCCGATTTTCAGCTGGCGGGTGGGCGCGAGGGCCGGGAGCGTGCCGAGCGGCCCGGCGGCTGGATCGGCCGCCACCGCCGTCGCCGGCTTGTCGATCGACCACCGGCCCCTCAGCGCGATCGGCGCCGGCGACCATTCCTCGAGCGACCAGACCCAGTGCCTCGGGTTGAAAGAGAAGCGGACGGGATCGCTCTGCCCCATGAAGGGCGGAGGGCCCGTGCTGGCGAACGCCTGGACCACGTTGCCGGCGATGACGACGAGGAAGACGACGCCGGCGAAGGCCTCGAGCGGCCGCAGCTGACGCGGGCGGTCTTCGATGTCCTCCTTCCTCATCAGGAGGAGCAGCACGCCCATCGTGATGACGCACACCCAGTAGATCAACAGCGCCCAGGTGTAGGTGTGCGCGCCGAGGATCTCGGCGCTGAAGCCCTGGCCGACGTCGCGCGCGGCGTGCATCGCGGTATGACGCATCCCCATGAAGACGCCCCAGCCGGCGACGAGCACCGCCATGCCGACGTACCGCGGCTTCGGCCCGTAGCGGAGCACGAAGAGGCCGACCAGCGCGACGAGCGCCATCCCGATGCGCTGCTCCCAGCACATGACGCACGGGCGAATCGCCGTAGACGAAACCGAGGACGAAGACCGCGACGCCCACGGGCACGGCGGCCAGCAGCAGCACGGCCAGGGCGAGGATCGAATAGAGCAGTTCTCTTCTCATGGCAGCTCCTCCAGCGGCGAGTTGTCCCGGGCCTCAGTAGTTGACGCCTGGAAGCAGGCCGGTCCTCGTGGCCACGCTGAACAGGAACACCATGAACAGGACGCTGAAGACGAGCAGGCCGAACGCGAGCCGCTCCTTCTGTGGTTTCCGCAGGACGAGATACGCGGTGACGAAGATGACGACGAGGTTGAGAAACTCCACGCGGATGGCCTCCTCTGCCGTGCGTATCATCCGGGACGCCCGGGACCGGTGTCAATCGGCCCGGCGACGGCGGGCGCACCGCGGCTGGTGCACCGCTTGACATGCCACCCAGTTCGATTAGCCTCTGTGAACGATTCGGGAGGCCCGAGCCATGGACCTGCGCCAGCTCCGGATGTTCAAGGCGGTCGTCGAACAGGGCGGAATTTCTCCTGCGGCGCGCACGCTGTACCTCTCGCCGGCCGCCGTCAGCCTGCAGATGAAGGCACTCGGCGACGAGTTGAAGGCGGAGTTGTTCCTCCGGGACGGGCGGCGGCTCGTTCCCACGCCGGCGGCGCGGCGCCTGCTGCAGCACGTCCACCGCGTCCTCGACGCCGCGCAGTCGCTCGAGGACGAGTTCAAGGGCGGCCCGCTCGGTGACACCCTCCCCCTCGTCTTCGCAACCGGGCTCACCACCCTGGTCTATCAGCTCGGCCCCGCGGTGCGGGCACTGCGCCGGCAGTTTGCGGACAACGAGGTGCGGGTCGTCGTGGGCACGACCGAGCAGATGATCGCCGGGCTCGCCGCGGGGACCTACGACATCGCCCTCGTTTCGCTCCCGGTCACCCACCCGCAGATCGACGTCACGCCGCTGTTCGAGGAGGAACTCTTGCTCCTCGTGCCGCCCGGCAAGAAGGGGCGCGGGCGGTCGATGCGGCCGGCCGACGTGGCCCGGCTCCCGCTGATGCTCTACCCGCCCGTGTCGAACATGCGCCAGCTGATCGACCGCTTCCTGGCCGGCTACGGCGTCCGGCCGACCGTCATCATGGAGAACGACAACACCGAGGCGCTCAAGCGGCTCGTGGAGGCGGGCTTCGGCGCCTCGATTCTGCCGGAGCGTGCGCTCCGCGAGCGCGGACGGAGGTTTCACACCATGCGGATCGGGCCGCGGCCCCTGATTCGAACCATTGCGCTCGCCGTCAGGCGCACGGAGCGGCCGCGTCCCGTCATCCTGCAGGCCGGCACCCTCCTGGCCAGCCTGCTCCGCGCGCCGGGCCTTCACAACCGTTAAGCTGCGCCTACTTATTGCGTAAGAATCATTAACTTGACTGGCCGCAATGCGGGCACTAGCGTTGTCGCGAACGGGGGGCCCGCATTCCTTCCCTGTCGTCCCGGGGGCTCCGTTCATCTCGCCAGATCCAAGGAGGCATCATGGTCAGGCAGGTGGGGCGGGGCCGACAGGTTGCGTGGGCCTGCGCCGTCATGCTGTGCATCGGTGTGACGCTGGCGCGCGGGCAGGAATTTCGCGGATCGATCCTGGGCACCGTGACCGATTCGACCGGCGGCGTGCTGCCCGGCGTCAGCGTGTCGGTGGCCAACACGGAGACCGGGGTCAAGCAGACCGTCGTCACCGACGGCGGCGGCGCCTACCGGGTCCTCTACCTGAACCCCGGCCTGCTACTCGGTCACGGCGGAACTCGACGGCTTCAAGAAAGTCATCGTTCCCGACAACCAGGTGCGGCGTGAGCGGCGCGTGCGGGTGGACGTGAAGATGGAGACCGGCGGCCTGTCGGAGACCGTGACGGTCACCGCCGAGGCGCCGCTCCTCGACACCACCACGGCGATCACCGGCACCACGGTCGACAGCAAGCAGATCGCGGAGCTGCCGCTCGGCGACGGCACCGCCTACATGCTGACGCGGCTGGCCCCCGGCATCATGGACACCTCGGACCTGCACTTCTCGCCGCCCGATGGACAACGGCAACCTCGGCGGCATCGTCGCCAACGGCGTCGCAGGGCGGCAACGAGTTCACGCATCGACGGCGCGCCGAACATGTCGAACGCCCGCGGCGTCGGCTTCTCGCCGCCCTCCGACGCGATCTCGGAGTTCAAGGTCCAGACCAACGCCTTCGACGCGCAGGCGGGCCACACCGCCGGGGCGGTGGTGAACCTCGCGCTGAAGAGCGGGCACCAACAGCCTCCACGGGCGGGGCGGCTACTTCAACCGCGACGACAGCCGCACCGCCGCCCCGCTGCTTCACGAAGCGCGCGGGCGGCGACAAGCCGACCCGCAAGTACAACCGCTTCGACCGGCACGGTCAGCGGCCCGATCATTCAGGGACAAGACGTTCTTCATGGGATCGTTCGAGCACCTGCGCGACGTGCAGCCGGAGCCGGCGAGCTACACGGTGCCCACCGAGAAGATGCGCGCGGGCGACCTCAGCGAGTTCGGCGACCGCGATCTACGACCCCTACACGGCGACCTCGGGCGGCGTGCGCACCGCCGTTCGCGGGCAACATCATTCCCGCCGACCGCATCAACCCGGTGGCCGCGGCCTACGCGAAGCTACTACCCGCTGCCGAACCGGGGCGGCACCGAGTCGAACTACTTCACCAACCAGCTCCGCCCCTACGACTACAACGGCGGTGATCGGGCGGGTCGACCACAACTTCAACTCGACGAACAAGCTCTTCGTGACCGGCTACTGCAACAAGCGCCGCGAGGACCGCTACAACTGGGCGCAAGGGCGCGGCCAACGCCGACCGGCGGACGGCGTCATCAACGGCTTCGCCGGTCACGCAAGGGCTACGACTACCGCAGCCAACCTCGGCGCTGCACGGTCGGCTACACCGCGGCGCTCTCGTCGTCGCTGCTGCTCGACGTCCGCGTCGAGCGCCGCGCGTTCGGCGAGTACCGCGACCCGGCCCAGACGTTCGATCCTGCGACGCTCGGCTTCTCGTCCACCGCCATGGCGGCTGATGGGCGGCTACCAGTACCTGCCGCTGTTCACCTTCGGCAGCTTCAGCACGACCAACTCGAACTCGACGATCGCCTCGCTGGGCGCCCAGCGCTCGGACTGGGGCGACGGCTTCAACCGGCCGATGGACACCTACTCCGTGCGATGCCGACCCTGACCAAGATCCTGGGCGGCCACACCGTGCGCGGCGGGCTACGACCTGCGCTACCAGCAGCTGGCACATCACCAGCAACGGCTATCCCGGCCGGGCGCTACCAGTTCAACGGCGCCTACACGCGGGCCACCAACTCCGCGGCGCACGAACGACCGCGCGCAGTCCTGGGCGCAGTTCCTGCTCGGGCCTGCCCGACCGCGGACACCGGCGCGGTGGCCACGCCCGGGACCGCGTCGAGCCAGTTCGAGATCGCGGCGCACGGCGACTACACGCAGTGGTACCACGGGCTGTTCGTGCAGGACGACTGGCGCGTGAACCGGAAGCTGACGCGTGAACCTCGGCGCTGCGGCTCGAGATCAACCCGGGCTGACCGGAAGCGACAACCGCAACCTCGCCGGCTTCGACACCGTGTCGTCCAACCCGATCGAGGCCGGCGGCCAGGCGGCCTACGCGAAGAACCCGATCCCGCGAGATCCCGGTCAGCGACTTCAAGGTCAACGGCGGCCTGCTCTTCGCCAACGGCGCGATCATACGACACGCTCGAGAAGGCGCTGCCGCGCGGCGCCGCCTCGCTACCTGCTCAACGAGCAGACCGTGCTCCGCGGCGGCATCGGCCTGTTCTCCTACGACTACTTCTTCGACAACATCAACCAGACCGGCTTCTCGCAGGCGACGCCGGTCCTGACGACGCAGCGACAACGGCATCACCTTCACCGGCGCCAACCTGACCAACCCGATCCCGAGCGGCCAGCTCATCCAGCCCACGGGTCGTCGGCCAGCGACGGCCTCGGGCCAGCCTCACGTCCATCGCCGGCTCGGGCAGAACCTGCGGCAACGACTCGTGCCAGCCCGACCGCGAGGCGCCCGTACTACACGCGCTGGCAGATCGGCACTGCAGCACGACTTCGCGGCGGGCTGCGTGGTCGAGTTCACCTACGTCGGGCTCGCAGGGCACGAACCTCCCGGTGGTCGCACGACATCAACAACATCCCGATGCAGTACCTGTCGACGCTCGCGCTAGCCGCGACACCGTCGAACGAAGCCTACCTGTCAGCCAGAACGTGCCGAACCCGTTCGCCGGGCTCCTGCCGGGCAGCACCATCAACGGCGCGACCGTGCAGCGGCAGCAGCTGCTGCGGCCGTTCCCGGAGTTCGGGCACCTTCGGCATCGAGGAGTACGCCGGCTCGGACAGCTACAACGCCGGCACCGGCGCAGATCGAGAAGCGGTTCCAGGGCGGCAACTCCTTGACGCGCGCAGTACACCTACTCGCACACTGCGCGACAAGCTGAACTTCCTGAACCCCGCCGACGGCGAGCTCGAGGACCGCATCTCGCCGAACGACCGGCCGCACCGGCTTCTCGATCGGCGGCACGCTGCGGCTGCCGTTCGGCAAGGGCGAGAAGTGGGGCGCCGACTGGAACGCGCTGCGTCGATGGCGCTCCTCGGCGGCTGGCAGCTCAGCGGCACCTATCAGTACCAGATCGGGCTTCCCGCTCGTGTTCGGCAGCAACATCTACTACGACCCGGCGTGCGGCGACCCGACGAACCTCGAGGTCCAACATCGGCGGAAGGCAACGGCGCGGGCATCGCCGGCCTAGACGCGCCCGGCGTGGGACACTCTCGTGCTTCTACTTCCACGACGCCGCGGTGCAGACCAACGGCGTGGACGACCCGGTGAAGCAGCGCGCCGACCAGCGCATCCAGATGGGCAACAACGTGCGCTACTTCCCGTCGACGCTTGCCGGACGTGCGGACCGACGACCTGCACCTGCTCGACCTCGGGCTCTCGCAAGAACTTCTCGCTGCCGCACGGGATGCGGCTCCAGTTCCGCATGGAGGCGATCAACGCGCTCAACTACACGGTGCTCTGGAACCCGGACGTCAACCCGCGCAACTCGACGTTCGGCTTCGTCACCACGGACCGCAACAACCCGCGCGACATCCAGCTCGGCTCCAGACTGACCTTCTGATCGGCGGTCCCCAGGAGGGCCGGCGCGGCGCCGGCCCTTCTTCCAACCACGAGGACCACGAAGACAGCGGCGATCGACAGGCGTCGACTGGGCTCCGCGCGCAGCGCGGACGCCCCGGCCGGCCGCCGGCCGGCCTCGTCGAAGCCGACGTGACCAGCTTACCGGCGTCTTGGTGAGCGTCGTGCGCTTGGTGGTTCAAGAGCGTCGGCAAGGAACCGCTTCAACGAGGCGAACGCGTCGAGCATCCCGGCGTACGAGTAGTTCGCGTTGCGGCCGCTCGGGTTCGGCAGGACGAACACTCGCGCGCCCGCCCAGTCTTCCTCCTGCAGCCCCAGCCTCACCACCGCCTTCGCCCCGAACAGCGCCCGGAAGAGCGTGACGCCGACGAACGCCACCACCGCGGGCCTGTATCGACGGACCTTGCGCAGCAGCGCGGCGCGCCCGGCCTCGTATTCGCCCGGCCGGAGGTCGCCGATGCCCGGCGTCGGCCGCGGCACCAGGTTCGTGATCCCGAAGCCCCAGTTCGGCAGGTCGTCGTCCCGTTCCGAGGTCAGGGGTTCCGCCACGAGACCGGAGTCGAAGAGGAGGCGCCAGAACCGGTTGGAGTGGCCGGCGAAGTGGTGCCCGGTCAGCGACGAGCGGATGCCGGGGTTGATGCCCACGAAGAGCACCCGCACCCCGGGCCGGATCCGGTCGCGCAAAGGCGGCAGCGTGCCGGCGACCGGCTGGCGGCGTGCCATGGACAGGCCGTCAGCCCACGGCCGGGGCGGGCGCCCGGTTCGGCTCGGTGGACGAGGCGCCGAGGAGCACGAACGTGATCCACAGCAGGTCGGCGGCCAGCAGGTGCACCATCTGCATCCAGACGGGCGCCAGCAGCAGCACGTTGGTGAAGCCGAGGAGGACCTGCATCACGGCGATTCCCGCGAGAGCGAACCCCAGGCTCCGCGTCGTGCCGCGCGATTCGTAGCCGAACCGCATCCCCATGATGACGAGGCCCGCGGCGACGACGACCGCGATCGCGGGATGGAACAGGCGCAGCCGGATGAGCACGTGCGAGGTGGCCGACAGGTCCGCGCCCAGCGCCTGCGCAAGGGTCCCGGACGGGAACAGCGTGTCGCCAAGCGCCGCGGCCGCGCCGCTGATGCCCGTGACCATGATTGCGGCTGCGCCGCTGCCGAACCGCACCGCGAGCCCTCGCGGGAGAGTGCGGGCGCCACCCGACTCCGTACCGCCCGCCCGTGACAGCCACCAGGCGGTCAGCGCCAGGCACGCCAGGAGCAGGAACGTGTTCGCCAGGTGGACCGACATGAACAGCGCGCGCGCGAGGCTGGCGTTCTCGGCCACCAGCTGGAACAGCACGAGCGCGGCCCCAACCCCCGCCTCCGTCAGCATGAAGAACATCGCCCACGCCGAACTCTTGCGCGCCGGGTGGCCGGGCGCGCAAGCGCGCCAGGTCCACACCAGGAGCGCCACGACCGAGATGAGCGCCAGGCCGCTGGTCACCCGGTGTGAAAATTCCACGAGCATCTCGACACTCGGCGACTGCGGGATCACCTCGCCGTTGCACAGCGGCCAGTGCGCGCCGCACCCGGCTCCGGATCGCGTCGCCCGCACGTAGGCGCCCCACGCGATCACCGCCAGGTTGTACAGGATGACGCCCCAGCTGAACCGTGCCAGCTTGCTCATGGAACCATGGTTGCGGCTGCGCGCTTTGCAGTCAAGACCTCAGAAGCCGGCGCTTCGCGCGAGAAGTCGGGCACTTCGCTGAGAAGTCGGCGCTTCGCCGAGAGGTCGGCGCGGACGACAAGGAGTCCGACCACGCGTCGTCACCTCCGACCACTCGTCGTCAGTTTCGACTACTCGGCGTGAGTTCCGACTCCTCGGCCTGAGTTCCGACCAGTGCCTACAGAATGCAGGAACTCGAGCACGGCGGCGTTGAACGCGACGGGCGACTCCATGCAGACGGCGTGACCGGCCCCGGGCAGGACCTTCAGCCGGCTGCCCGGGATCGCCCGGTGGATGGTCTCGGCGTAACCCGTCCCCTTGAGATGGTCCTGCTGGCCGACGATGATGCACGTGGGGACGCGGACTTCGTGAAGGCGGCCGGTGAAATCGACTTCGAGGAAGGCGTCGCACAGCCGGGCCACCGCCGCGAGGTCCAGTTCGCGATACAGGGCGCGCGAGGCCTGGAGGATGGCGGCGCGCGCCGCGATGAACTCCGGCGAGAAGTTCCAGGCGACCGTCACGAGGAAGAAGAGATCCGGGTCGTTCGCGACCGCCGCCGCCTTCCACCCCTCGACGATCAGCCGAAGTTCCGGGCCGACTTCGCTGACCGTATCCGCGAGAATGAGGCTCTCGACGAGCGCCGGGTACTTCAGGGCGAACGCCTGCGCGACTTCGCCGCCGTACGAAATCCCGAGGACGTGGGCCCGCCCGATGCCGAGCACGCCGAGCAGGGCCGCGAGGTCGTCCGCGTGCACGTCCATCGAGTAGGCGTCGTCCGGGTGGTCGGACTGTCCCTGTCCCCGGCAGTCGTACTGCAGCACCCGGTAGTTGGCCGAGAACGCCGCCGTCTGCAGCGCCCAGCTGCCGGCCGCGTTCATCAGGATGCCGTTGTTCAGGACCAGGACCGGCGCCCCTTCCGGGCCGTGCAGTTCGTAGTAGAGGCAAATCCCGTTGCAGGCGATGAATGGCATAGTCAGGTCCGCATCACGTCGGCGCGAAGCACCGACTCGCGCGGCGGGTACTCGACGCCGCCGCGCAGCTGCTGCTTCTGGTCCGCCGGCAGGTCCGGGAAGGGCAGCTCGCCCCGCTCCCGCCACTCCCTCACCGCCGCCTCGGCCTCGGCCGTCCGCCGCGGATCGACGCCCGCATCGCGGGTGAAGTACATCGTCTGCGAGGGGAAAGCGAGCGCGGTGCCGCTCGATTCGATGATGTCCATCAGCCGCAGCAGCACGTCCTCCTGGATCGGGAGGAAGGCATCGTAATCGGTGGCGAGCAGGTACGCGAACGCCTCGAGCTCGAGTCCCGACGCCCCGAATCGAAGCAGGCGAACCCTGGCCGTGCTCGGCTCCACCTTCTCGTGCCGGTAGAGCAGCGCCCGCGCCTCGGCCAGCACGTACCGCAACTGGTCGGCGGTCGTTTCGTAGCGCAGCGAGAAGGCGTGCTGGAACAGGAACTTGTCGCGGGTCGCGAAGTTCTCGATGCTCTGGCTGGCGAGCTCGGCGTTGGGGATCGAAATCGTCGTTCGGGCGAGCGTGCGAAGGCGCGTGGACCGGAGGCCGATGTCCTCGATGGTCCCGGTCAGCGTGCCCACCCGGCAGAAATTCCCGATGCGCACCGGGCTGTCGCCGATCACCATCATGCCGCCGAACAGGTTCTCCAGGGTCTTCTGGGAGGCGAGCGCCACCGCGATGCCGCCGACGCCCAGGCCGGCGAGCACCGGCGTCATGTTGATGCCGAGCGCCTGGAGAAACGCGAGCACGCCGATGACCACGGCGGTCGCCTGCAGCAGCCGGCCGGCGAGCCGCACGAGGGCGATGCGTTCCGTCGTCCCTCGCCGTTCGAGGTTCGCGGTCCACCGGCGGACCACCTGGGCGAGGATCTTCACGCCCAGCCACGAGATGGCGGCGATGATGATCAGCGTCGAGATCCGGCTGGCGACGTACCGCTGGCGGAGCGTCAGGAACGACGTCGACAGCCCGCCGTAGACGATGCCGAACACCAGCCAGCGGACCGGGCGACACACCGTGAGCCAGCCCGTCCAGACGTCGCCGGGCGCCTGGCGCCTGAGGGCGAACGGGAGGAGCATCCGCAGCAGCCGTGTCACCGCGACCGCCACCACGAGCGCCGCCAGCAGTCCTGCGAGCACCACGAACCACGACCACCACATGTAGCTCAGGCCGTAGCCCCGGGTGAACGAGCGTGGGAGGTAACTCTCGACGAACGAAGGTTCGAAGTCTTCGTAGAGGGCGGGAACGCCGCGGAGCGTCTCTGGCGAGAACAGCCAGATCCGCGGCTGGTCGCCGAAGTGGACGCGGACGAGGACGACATCGAGTGCCCCGGACGCGCTCTCGATCCGGCCGATCGACTCGCGGTCCTTCCCGGCCCGCTCGTCCTGCTCCCCTTCCGGGTTTCGACTGAGGCGGTCGAGGTTGACGGTGAGCCCGCGGTCGAGGAGCACCTTCAGTTGCTGCGCGAGTTCCTCGGCCTGGTCGGCCGGGAGCTTGGTGTCGAGGTATCGCGATGCGCGCGCCCAATCGCCGCGCGCGCCGGCGGCCAGGAACCCCATGACCGCCCCGGCCGGCGTGTCGCGCCCCAGCGCGTCCGCCGAAGGACCGGTCGCGGCTGCCGCCGGGGCCGCGGCGCCAGGCTGCAGCAGGTTCTGCGCGAGGCCCGTGCCCGCGGCCGCCAGCGAGATGGCTGCGGTCACGACGACCGCGCCGAGCGCTCGGATGAACGGTGTCACGGCTGCTCCTTCAACGGCGGGGTGGTGGGGCGGCGCCCCGGCCGGAAACGGGGCCAGGCCCCGTTTCAGTCGGCGAATGATACCGCTCAACCAGACGGCATCGCACGCGAAAGGCCGGCGCACGGACGGACCGGACGGAAGGGGCTTACGCCCGCCCCATGAACTCGCGCGTCTCGGTGTTGACCCGGACCTTCTCGCCCGTCTTGACGAACAGCGGCACCCGGATCTCGATGCCCGTCTCGAGCGTCGCCGCCTTGTTCACGCTGCCGCTCGCCGTATCCCCGCGGATGCCCGGTTCGGTGTAGGTGACGGTCAACTCGACCTGCTGCGGCATCTGCAGCCCGATCACGTTCCCGTTGAACAGGAGGATCTGCACGACCTGGCCGTCGGTCAGGAAGCCGAGCGCGTCACCGAGCATCTCCTCCCGCACGGTCAACGTCTCGAAGCTCTCCTGGTCCATGAAATGCGAGCCTTCGGAGTCGCTGTAGAGGTAAGTCGCCGGCGCCTGCGCGAGGTCGGGCTCCTTGAACTTGTCGCTTGCCTTGAACGTCTTGTCGAAGACCGCGCGGGTCTTGAGGTTGCGCATCTTCACCCGGACCAGCGTCTGGCCGCCCCGCGCCGTGGGCGTGGACACCTCGACGTCGAGGCAGACGTAAGGGGTGTCGTCGAGCTCGAAGAACGTCTTGCGCTTGATCTCGATCGCTTCGATCAGGGCGGCCATGCAAACCTCGCAGCCTGGATGAGAGAACTATTTCGGATCGACGACGGTGAACCAGCCCTTGCCCATGTTCATCCCGCAGATGATGTCGATCTTGCCCGACTTGCTGGGCGTGAACTCGATCGTCGTCGCCCCCTCCTTCACCGTCTGCTTGACGTTGAAGGCGTTGATGACCACCGTCCGCATGCAGCCCTTGACGGTGCCGAGGTCCACTTCCATCTTCACCGGGATACCCTTGGTGACCGTCGACGGGCTCACCACGTACCCCTTGTCGTCGAATGTCAGCTTGACGATCTGGACCTTGGCAGACGCCTTGTCGGCCTGGCCCGCGAGCGCGGGGGGAAGGGCCAACGCGGCAACGGCGAACAGGGCGAGCAACGGCGCAGAAATCTTCTTGCAGAGCATGATGCGTCTCCTGTTGGGCGAGAAGAGGGAGCGGCTCGACCATCGATTCTCGCAAGAAGCGGCCCGCCGGGCAAGCACTGAAAGGCCCGCAACGGGGAGCATCTGAGCTAGAATAAAACACTCAATTGGAACAGGCTCAGCCGTTGAGTCATGGCGACCTGCGGGTCGTGGAGTTCCCCCGTGCGCGCCGGTGAGGGCGGCGGCGTGAGTTGGCGTTGCGGCGGCGCGGGCGGATGGCGGCGCCCGCAGGGCTGGATGTTGTCGCGCCGGCAGCCGCCGGCGAAGGACGTGCGTACACGATGACTCGATTCTCGCACGACGAGTGGGCGCTGATTCTCGGCGGGTCTTCCGGTTTCGGCCTGGCCACGGCGCGCAAGCTCAGCGCCGAAGGCCTGAACGTCTGCGTGGTGCACCGCGATCGCCGGGGCGCCATGGAGCGGGTCAACCGTGAATTCGAGGCGATACGCGCCAACGGCCGGGGGTTCCTCTCGCTGAACCTCGACGCGCTGAGCCCCGACGGCATCACCGCCGTCATCGGCGCCCTGCGCGATGCCGTCGGCGCCTCCGGGCGCGTCCGCGTCCTGCTCCACTCGATCGCGCTCGGCAACCTCAAGCTCGTCGCGCCTGACGCCGGGTCCGGCACCCCTGCGCCGCTCGACCGGCTGGCCGACGCGCTCGGTGTCCCCGGGAGCGACCTCGACGCGGCCATCGCCCGCGTCGCCGACGCGGGCGAGACCATCTTCCAGGCGCTTCGCCCGGTCGACTACGGCGCGGCGATCATGGACGACGAGGACATGGCGCGCACCATCTACTCGATGGGCACGAGCCTGCTCACGTGGACGCAGCGCGTGCACGCGGCCGGGCTGTTCGCGGCAGACGCCAGGGTCATCGGGCTGACCAGCGAAGGCAACGAGGTGGCGTGGCGCGGGTACGCGGCCGTCGCGGCCGCGAAGTCGGCGCTCGAATCGGTCTCGCGCGCGATCGCCGTGGAGTTCGCGCCGCATGGCATCCGCTCGAACATCATCCAGCCCGGCGTCACCGACACGCCTGCCCTCCGCGTCATCCCGGGCAGCGCCCGGATGAAAGCGGGCGCGCGCATGCGCAACCCCTTCGGGCGGCTCACGACACCCGAGGACGTGGCGAACGTCGTGTTCCTGCTGAGCCTCGACGAAGCCGGCTGGATCAACGGCGCCCTCATCCGCGCAGACGGGGGTGAGCACGTTGCATAGGCACAACGCGCTGTCCGGGGACCTGTACGTGCACGGCCTCGGGCATTTCCACCCCGAGAACTGCATCGACAACGCGTTCCTGGCCTCGCTCAACATCGGGACCGACGACACGTGGATCATGGAGCGGGTGGGCATCCGCACGCGCCGCACCGTGCTGCCGCTCGATTACATCTTCCGCACGAAGAACGAGCACCCGTCGGAAGCCGCCCACTGGTCGCTGCACACCAACGCCCAGACGGGCGCGCTGGCGGCGCGGATGGCGATCGACCGCGCCGGCATCCAGCCCTCGCAAATCGGCCTGGTCATCGCCGGCGGGTGTTCCCCGCAGTACTCGATTCCCGCGGAGGCGTGCCAGATTGCCGCGGAGCTCGGCCTCGCCGTGCCGGCCTACGACCTCAACTCGGCCTGTTCGAGCTTCGCGGTGCAGCTGCACCACCTGCGCATGATGAGGCCCGAGGCGCTCCCCGACTACGTGCTCGTCGTGAACGTCGAGAACACGACGCGCACGGTGGACTACCGCGACCGGCGCACGGCCGTGCTGTGGGGCGACGGGAGTGCGGCCGCCGTCGTGTCGGCACGGGTCCCGGCGCCCGTCCGCGTGTCGCGGAGCGTCGTGCACAGCGATCCGGCCGGGTGGAACAAGGTCTTCATCCCGGCGGGCGGCCACTTCACGCAGGAAGGGTCCGCGGTGCAGGGGTTCGCCATCAGGAAGTCGGTCGCGACGCTCCACGAGCTCGCCGCGCACCTGCGCAGGGACCGCTCGGACCTGATCTTCGTGGGCCACCAGGCGAACCTGCTGATGCTGCGGTCCGTCTGCGAGCGCGGGAGCATCGATGCGGCGCACCACCTGTTCAACGTGGACGCGTTCGGCAATTGCGGGGCGGCGGGCGCCCCCGGCGTGCTGTCGCAGCACTGGGACACGCTGCCGAAGGAAACCGAGATCGCGCTCGTCGTCGTCGGCTCGGGGCTCACGTGGGGCGGGTTGCTGATTGAGGTGGGACGGGCATAGGCACCGGCCTTCGGGCCAGGCAGCCGGGGAACGGGACGCTTCTCGGTGACATCGCGAGGGAGGCCAGGTGAAGTACGCGGATTTCCTGCAGCGCACATCGTTCTCGAAGGTCGAAGTCCTCGGCCTGGCGCACGGTACGCTGGTCGACGACCCGCCGGCCGAAGGGTTCGCGGCGCTCCCCGCCCCGCCCATGCTGATGGTGGATCGGATCGTCGAGATCTCCCACCGCGGAGCGCAGGGTCGCATCGTCGCAGAGTTCGACGTGCTGATGGACGCGTGGTTCTTCCAGTGCCACTTCCGTCACGACCCCGTGCAGCCGGGGTGCCTGGGCGTGGACGCAATCTGGCAGCTGATTGGCTTCTACGGCGCGGCCCGCGGGGCCAGGGGTGCCGGCCGGGCGCTCGGCGCGAAGGAAATCGAGTTCTCCGGACAGATCCGGCCCTACAACACGCTGGTGCGGTACGAGATCGACATCCGCCGATACGCCGAACTCGCGGACAGCGGCACGGCCGTCGCCATCGGCACCGGGACGGTGATCGTGGATGGCGAGCCGATTTACGTGATCAAGGACGCCAAGGTCGGGATCTTCAAGGGCATTCGCTACCCGGACTACCCGCTTCCATCGGAGAATTCAAGGGGCGGGATCATGGTCCGGTAGCAGGCGTGGCAGCGGAATCCATGTGCGCGGGCCCGCGGCCTGCGAAGGACGGCATGGCGTCATGCAACTGACCCCCAGCGAGATACTCGGTCTCCTCCCGCAGCAGCGGCCGTTCCGCTTCGTGGACGAGATTGTCGAGATCGACGAGCAGCACATTGCCGGGCGGTACACCTTCCGGGAGGACGAGTGGTTCTACGCGGGCCACTTCCCCGGCCGGCCGATTACGCCCGGCGTCATCCTGCTCGAGTCGATGTGCCAGGTCGGTGTCGTCGCGCTCGGCATCTACCTGTTCGCGCTCGACCACACCGTGGAAGAGGCGCGGGAATGGACGACGCTGTTCGTCGAGGCGGAGTCCGAGTTCCTTCGCTCGGTGCTGCCGGGTGAGACGGTGACGATTCGTGGCGAGCGCGTGTTCTGGCGCCGCCACAAGCTGCGCTGCAAGGTCCAGATGTTCGCGGCCGACGGCACGCTGGTGGCGCAGACGACGGCGTCGGGATTGGGGGTTCGCAATGGCTGAACGGGTCGTGGTCACGGGAATGGGGATCGTCGCGGCCAACGCGCACGGCCTCGAGGCGTTCGAACAGGCCTTGCGCGAGGGGCGCTCGGGGATCCGGTTCCACCAGAAACTGCGCGACCTCGGCTTCGGCTGCCAGGTGGGCGGCGTGCCGCAGATCAGCGAGGAACTGAAACAGCACTACTTCTCCGAGGACACGTTGCGCGGGCTGAACAGCAGCATGGTCTACGCCAGCATCGCGGCGATCGACTGCTGGCGCGACGCGGGGTTGGCCGTGCCGGAGCCAGGCTCGGACGAACCGGACTGGGACAGCGGCGCGATCATCGGGACCGGCATCGGCGGGGTCGACACGGTCGGCGAGTGGGTCGTGCCGAAGGTCAACGAGGGCAAGGTGCGCCGGCTCGGCAGCACCGCGGTCGAGCAGACGATGGCCAGCTCGGTGAGCGCGTGCGTGGGCGGGATGCTGGCGCTCGGCGGCCAGGTCACGACCAACAGCAGCGCGTGCACGACGGGGACCGAGGCGATCGTCGAAGCGTTCCACAAGGTGCGCGCGGGCCGCGCGGCCCGCATCATCGCGGGCGGCTCCGAAGGGTCGTCGCACTACATCTGGGCCGGGTTCGACGCGATGCGCGTGCTCGCGCGCCAGTCGAACGACTGCCCCGAGGCGGCGTCGCGTCCCATGAGCGCCACGGCCGGCGGGTTCGTGCCCTCGTCGGGCGCCGGCCTGCTGATGGTGGAGAGCCTGTCCTCCGCGCGGGCGCGCGGCGCGCGGATCTACGCGGAAATCCTCGGCGGCCACGTGAACTGCGGCGGCCAGCGCGGCGGCGGCAGCATGACCGCCCCGAACCCCGAGGGGGCCCGGCGGTGCGTGCTGGCGGCGCTCGGCATCGGCGGCGTGGACCCGGCACGAGTCGACGCGATCAACGGCCACCTCACCGCGACGATGGCCGACCCGCTGGAAGTCGGCACCTGGCAGCGCGCCCTCGGCCGCGACCCCGGGAACTTCCCGTGGATCAACTCGACGAAGTCCCTGGTCGGGCACGGCCTGGGCGCCGCCGGGGGGATCGAGGCGGTCGCCTCGGTCCTGCAGATCAGCAAGGGCTTCGTGCACGGGTCGATCAACTGCGAGGACGTGCACCCCGACATCGCCCCCTTCTCGGCCAGCATTCCTCACCGGACGATCGAGTTCTCGCCGCGCGTGGTCGCGAAGGCGAGCTTCGGCTTCGGAGACGTGAACGGCTGCCTCATTTTCGGCAAGTACGAGGACTCTTAACCCAAGGAGCAGACATGGACAGCGCTACCGCATTCAGCAAGGTCGTCGGGATCATCAAGCCCTTCGTCAAGAACACGACCGCGTTCAGCGAAGCAAGCGACGGCACGCGGATCATCGAGGACCTGGGCGTGAACTCGGCGCGCCTGGTGGACATCATCCTCGCCTTCGAGGACGAGTTCGGGATCGAGGTGGACGACGAATCGGCCGACAAGGTGCGGACGCTGGGCGACGCGGTCCAGATGATCCTGCAGAAGACCGCGCCGGCCCATTAGAGCGCCGTGCTGCCCGCAAGAGTGCGCCTCGGGTTGCGGGTGCAGGAGCTGGTGTCGCACCTGTGCGTCCTGCTCACGTATCACAGCCTCGAGGGGTGGCTCCGGTTTCGGGGCTACAAGGTCCGCGACGTGCGGCGCCTGCGCGCCGAGTTCGCCGCCACCGCCGGGCGCGGGCCGTTGCTCGTGTGCGCCAACCACCTGACGCTGATCGACTCGCTGATCATCCAGTGGGCGCTCACGCCGGGGTGGCGCTGCCTGGTGCGGCCCGACTGGTTCTTCTGGAACCTGCCCGACAAGTACAACATGTCGGTGAACCCGTGGATCCGAATCCTCGGGTACTTCGGCAAGTGCGTGCTGGTCCGGAGGAAGGGGCCGCCCGAGGAAGTGCGGCTGGCGCTCGACAAGGTCAGGTTCCTGATGTCGCGGCGCCAGTCCGTGCTGGTGTTCCCCGAGGGGGGACGCAGCCGCGTGGGACGGGTGGACACCGAGAACTTCATGTACGGTGTCGGCCGGATGCTGCAGGAAACGCCGTCGGCCCGGGTGTTGTGCGTGTTCGCCCGCGGCGTGGGCCAGCGCGTCTACACCAACTACCCCCGGCGCGGCGAGTCGTTCTTCGTCAGGATCAAGGTGGTCTCGCCCTCGACCACCTTCCAGGGGCTGCGGGCGGACCGCGACCTGGCGACGCAGATCATCCGTGAATTGAGCCAGATGGAGCAGGAGTACTTTGCACACGCGGCCCTGGATCGGTAACGACGTCGTCGACCTGGCGGAACCGGGCGTGGCCGGCAAGGAACACGACCGCCGGTTCATGGACCGGGTCTTCACGCCCGAAGAGCGCGAGCGCATCCTGGCCGCCGCCGCTCCGACCATTGCCCTGTGGAAGACCTGGTCGGCAAAGGAAGCGGCGTTCAAGATCGTCAGCAAGCTGCGCGAGGGGCTTGTGTTCGCGCACCAGCAGTTCGAGGTGGTGCCGGCCGACGCCTACGAGCCGGAACGCGTCGCCGGCGAGGCGATCGGGCAGTGGGCGAGCGTCCATTTCGAGGGCATCGAGGTCAGGGTCCGCTGGGAAACGGCGCGCGATTACATCCACTGCATCGGCCAGCTGGCACGGCCGGGCGACGCGCCGGCGCCGGGGGGACCGGGGGAACAGAAGGCGACGAACGTCCCGCGGCTGCTCGCAGGCATCGTGAGCGAGGGGCACGTCCTCGGCGGCTCGCTCAGCCGCGCCGAGCGGGCCTCGGTCCACTCGACGGCGTCCGAGCGCGCCCGCCTGCTCGCGAGACGGCTGATGGACCGCTGGGAGCAGCACCTCCAGGGCGCCGAGGTCGTCCGGATGTGGAAGGCGCGCGGCTGGAGCGCGCCGGTCATCTCGCGCGAGGGTCAGCCGGTCCCCGGCTTCGACGTGAGCCTCTCACACGACGGAAGGTTCGTGGCGGCGGCGCTCACGGGACCGTCGGGCGGCTGACGGGGCCCCTACGGCCCTCGGTCCCAATGCAGAATACCGAATGGAGAGTGTAGAAACCGGACTCTCCGCATTCGACATTCCGCCTTCTACATTCTGCATTCGCCGGTTTCCGGATGCAGACCGGCGTCCTGCTACCCGGCCTCTCGTATGTCCGGCGCGCTCGCGAACGCGAGCGCGAGCAGCGCCTGCTGCTCCATCTGATGCGCCTTGCCTGAACCGGTCGCCGGGCTCGCCGACGCGCGCCGCCTGACCGACGTCACCCCCGAGCCGAAGATCGTGCGCAGGCGCTGGATCACGTAGAAGTGGGCGCCCATGTTCTTCGGTTCTTCCTGCACCCAGACCAGCTCGCGCGCCGACCCGTAGGAACCGATCGCCTTCGTCAGGGGCGTCGTCGGGAAGGGGTAGAGCTGTTCGAGCCCGAGGATCGCAGTCCTGGTGTCACCGCGCCGTGTCCGCTCGGCCCGCAGTTCGTGAACGATCTTGCCGCTGCCAATCAGGATCCGCTGCGCGCCCGGCCGGTCCTCGTCGTCCGGCAGGACCGTCTGGAACCGGCCGTGCGTCAGCTCTTCGACAGGCGACGACGAGGCGGCGTGCCGCAGCATGCTCTTCGGCGTGAACACGACCAGCGGCTTGCGCCATTGCCGGAGCGCCTGCCGGCGCAGCATGTGGAAGTACTGGGCGGCGGTGGACGGCTGGCAGATCTGCAGGTTGTCTTCCCCGGCGAGCTGCAGGAACCGCTCGATGCGCGCGCTCGAGTGCTCGGGGCCCTGCCCCTCGAAGCCGTGGGGCAGCAGCAGCGCGAGCCCCGACAGCAGCCCCCACTTGTCCTCCCCGGCGCTGAGGAACTGGTCGATGATCACCTGCGCGTTGTTGGCGAAGTCGCCGAACTGCGCTTCCCAGAGCACCAGCGCCTCGGGGTAGTCGCGGCTGAATCCGTACTCGAACGCGAGGACGGCGGCCTCGGAGAGCGTGGAGTTGTAGATCTCGCACCGCGCCTGGCCCGCCGACACGCGGCTGAGCGGCATGAACTTCTCCTCGGTCTCGGTGTCCACGAGCACGGCGTGCCGCTGGTTGAACGTTCCCCGCTCGCTGTCCTGGCCGCTGAGGCGGACCGGGACGCCCTGCCGGAGCAGCGAACCGAACGCCAGCGCCTCCGTCATGCCGTAGTCGAGGTTCCGTTTGCCCGCCCCCATCTCCGCGCGCTGCTCCAGCAGCTTCTTGACCTTCGGGTGGATGTGGAAGCCCTCGGGCCACGACGTGAGCCGGCCGGTTATCTCCGCGAGGTCCTCGGGCGGCACGCCGGTGTCGACCTCGAACGAGGCGTTGTGGCAGCCCCCCTGGAACCGCGACCAGTAGGCTGGCAGCTGCGCCAGTGCCACACGTTCGCCGATCTTCTTCGCCTCTTCCTGGGCCTGTCCGTACTCGGCCCGAATGCGGGCGGGCAGGTCGCCGGCGTCGAGGCCGGCCCGGGTGGCGAAGACCTGCCACAACGCCGGGTGCTCCTTGATCGCCCTGTACATCCGCGGCTGGGTGATGGTCGGGTCGTCCACCTCGCTGTGGCCGTGCCTGCGGTAGCCGACGAGGTCGATCACCACGTCGCTGCCGAACGCGTAGCGGTACTCCGTGGCAAGCCTGGCCACGCGAACGAGGGCCGGCAGGTCCTCGCCGTTGACGTGGAAGATCGGGATCGGCAGGCGCCGGGCCATGTCGGTCGAGAACGGGGACGAGTGCAGCTCGCGGTCGGAGGTCGTGAATCCCAGCTGGTTGTTGACCACCACCTGGATCGATCCGCCGACCGTGTAACCGGGCAACTCCGAGAAGTTCATCGTCTCCGCGGTCACCCCCTGGCCCGCAAACGCCGCGTCGCCGTGGAGCACGATCGCCATGATCCGGCCGCGGGCACCCTCGCCCTCGCGCTCCTGCCGCGCGCGCGTCCGGCCGAGCGCGACCGGGTAGACGGCCTCCAGGTGACTGGGGTTGGACACGAGTTTCACGCGCAGATCGCGCCCGGCCTTCGTGCGGTGGGTCCCGGTCGCACCCATGTGGTACTTGACGTCGCCGCTGCCGAGGACGCTCTTCGGGTCCGGGTCCTCGAACCCGGCGTACACGTCGGTGACCGGGCGTCCGACCGTCTGGACCATCACGTTCAACCGGCCCCGGTGGCTCATCCCGATCAGCGCCTCTTCCAGCCCTTCGGCCGCACCCGCCTCGAGCACTTCGTCGAGCAGCGGGATGAGGCCGGTCACGCCCTCGAGCGAGAACCGCTTCGATCCGGGGTAGCGCCCGTGAAGAACCTCCTCGAACAAGTCGGCGCGGACGAGGCGCTCGAGCACCGAGTCCAGGTCGATCGGGGGAGCCGGGCGTTCCATGCGCTCCTCGATCCAGCGGCGCCGCCCCGGGTCGGGGATGTGCATGAACTCGACGCCGATCGCGCCGCAGTACCAGGCGCGCGCCTGGTCCACCCCCGGTCCCTCCGCGGGCAGATCCGGGACCGGCCGCGGCCGGACGAGCCCGAGCGGATCGAGCATCGCCTCGAGGTAGCCCCACCGCCGGTACGCCTCCAGGACCCGTTCACCGGCCGTTCCGACGGACCCCGGCCCCGCTTCGCGATCGACCAGCCCGACCTCGTGCTCTTGCGCCATGCTGCCACCCCTGATGTGCTTGCCGTCCCCAACAACAGTGTTGCCCATCGTATGCACCTTGTCTAGCAGCCCATCGTGCCGGCGGCGGCACAGCACCGGGGCGGCGATGCGCCCAGCCGGCCGCGCGCGAGGACCGGGAATCTCGGGACTGTTCCGCCTTCGCTGTTTTCCGGGTAAGCTCGTAATGTGAACGCCAAGAAATCGCTCTCCCCTTCGAAGTTCTCCCTGGCCGCGCTGTGCGCAGCCTTCGTGCTGGCCGCGCTCGGGGCGGCCGGGGCGCAGGACAGGCCGGCGCCCGCGCCGGCCGCGACGATCCCGCTCGACCAGCCCGTCCCCGTCGACCCGCGCATCACCATCGGCTACCTGCCGAACGGGATGCGATATTACGTGCGGTCGAACGGCCGGCCGTTCCAACGCGCCGAACTCCGGCTCGTCGTGAACGTCGGCTCGGTCGTCGAAGACCCCGACCAGCTGGGCCTGGCGCACTTCGTCGAGCACATGGCGTTCAACGGCAGCGAGCACTTCGCCAAGCAGGACCTCATCCAGTTCATGGAGTCGATTGGCATGCGGCTCGGCCCCGGCGTCAACGCGAACACGTCGTTCGACGAGACGGTCTACATGCTGCACGTGCCGACCGACAACCCCGAGACGATGCGGAAGGCGCTGTTGTTCTTCGCCGACATCGCGAACGGCCTGAGCTTCGACGCCGACGCGATCGACAAGGAACGCGGCGTCATCATCGAGGAATGGCGCCAGGGCCGCGGCGCCGCCGCGCGGATGCAGGACGTGCAGTTTCCGGTCCTGCTGCAGGGGTCGCGTTACGCCGAGCGCACGCCCATCGGCAGCCGGGAGAGCATCGAACGATTCAAGCCGGAGGCGCTGAAGCGCTTCTACCACGACTGGTACCGCCCCGACCTGATGGCCGTCATCGCGGTCGGCGACTTCAACAAGACCGACGTCGAACGGATGATCCGCGAACAGTTCGGCAAGATCCCGACGCCGCCCGAGCGCCGGCCGCGGCCCTCGTTCGAGGTGCCCGACCACCCGGACACGCTGTTCGCCATCGCCACGGATCCCGAGGCGACGATGACGACGGTCGGGCTCTACAACATGCTGCCGCTGCGCGACCAGACGACCGTCGGGGCCTACCGGCAGCAGCAGGTCGAACGGCTCTACGCGGGGATGCTGAACTCGCGCCTGTCGGAGATCAGCCTGAAGCCCGATCCCCCGTTCCTCCGCGCCGGGACCGAGCGCGGGATCTTCGTGCGGACCAAGGAAGCGGCGTCACTGATGGCGCTCGTCAAGGAAGACCAGATCGCCCGCGGCCTGTCGGCCCTCGTGACCGAGTCGACCCGGGCCGCGCAGGTTCGGCTTCTCGCAGGCCGAACTGGACCGCGAGCGGCTCGACGTCCTGCGCGGCTACGAGAGCGCGTTCGCCGAGCGCGACAAGGAGGAATCGGCCGATTCCTGGCGGCCGAGTTCATCCGCGCCTACACCACCAGGGAGCCGACACCCGGCATGACCTACGAGTACGGCCTCGTGCAGCGGTTCCTCCCGGAGATTACCGTCGCGGAGATCAACAAGGTGGCGCGCGACTGGACGAGCGGCAGCCGCGTCGTCCTCGTGAACGCGCCGAAGAAGGCCGGCCTCGCGGTGCCGGACGCCACGCAGCTGGCGGCGGCGATGAAGGCCGCGGCCGACGGCAACCTCAAGCCGTACGTCGACGTCGCGTCGTCGCAGGCGCTGATGGAGAAGCCGCCGGTGCCCGGCACGGTCGCCCGGACCACGACCCGCGGAAGCTTCGGGCTGCAGGAGTGGGTGCTCTCCAACGGCATGAAGGTCGTGCTCATGCCGACCACGTTCAAGCAGGACGAGGTGATCTTCCGCGCCACGAGCCCGGGCGGGACGTCGCTCGCCAGCGACAAGGATTACGTGGCCGCGATCACCGGCGGCGCAGGTCGTCAGCGCCGGCGGGCTCGGGCCGTTCAACATCATCCAGCTGCGCAACTCGCTGGCGGGCAAGGCCGTCTCGGTCTCCCCGTTCATCCGGGACAACGAGGAGGGGTTGGGCGGGGGCGCGTCTCCGAAGGACCTCGAGACGATGTTCCAGCTGATCTACCTGACGTTCACCCAGCCCCGGGCTGACCCCGAGGCGTTCGCCGCGATGACCTCCCAGATGCGGGCGATGCTCGCCAACCAGCAGGCGAGCCCCGACTGGGAATTCCACCAGACGCTGGCGACGACCCTCGCGCAGAATCACTTCCGCGCGCGCCCGATGACCCCGAAGCTCGTGGACGAGATGGACCTGCAGCGGTCGTTCGCGTTCTACAAGGAGCGCTTCGCGGACGCCAGCGATTTCACCTTCGTGTTCACCGGCAGCTTCAACATCGACACCATCCGACCCTTGATCGAACGGTACCTCGCCTCGCTGCCGTCGCTGAAACGCCATGAGACGTGGAAGAACGAGGGCATCGTCCCGCCGAGAGGCGTCGTCGAGAAGGTGGTGCGGAAGGGGATCGAACCGAAGAGCCAGGCGGCGCTCGTCTTCACCGGCAGCATCGAGTTCGACACCCCGCACGAGGTGACGCTCGACGCGCTCTCGATCGTGCTCGAGGGCCGGCTGCGGCGGTCGCTGCGGGAGGCGCTCCGCGGAACCTACGGCGTGGACGTGGGGTCGGATGCGACGAACATCCCCGAGCCGCGCTACAGCGTCACCGTCGAGTTCGGCTGCGATCCCGACCGGACGGCCGAGCTGCTCGCAACGGCCTTCAAGGAGATCGAACGCCTGCGCGCCGAAGGCCCGACCGACGCCGAGGTGTCCGACGCGCGCGAGGCCCTCACCGTGGGACACCAGACGGACCTCGCCGAGAACCAGCGGCTGGCGTCACAGATCATCCACCGCTACGAGCAGGGCCAGGACGTGATGGAGTTCTTCACCCTGCCCGCGGAGTACCAGGCGCTGACGGCCGCAAGGGTCAAAGAGGCGGCCGCACGCTACCTCGACACCAGCAACGTCGTGAAGGTCACGCTGTTCCCGGAAACCACGGCGGCGAAGAAGTAGCCCGACCCTATGACCATCCGCTCGCTCGCGGCCCTCGCGGCCGCCACGCTCGTCGTCTCCGTCGTCGTCGCCGCGCGGGGTGCAGGGCCGAAGCCCGTCCCAGCCCGGCAGGAGAAGGCGGCATATCCCCTCGGGCGACACGAAGAGACTGCGGCGCGGATTCTCGCAGGCGGGGCTGCGCCAGCTGGGCGCGTACGCCGCCCTGGCGAAGCTGCTCTCGGCCGGCCCGCGGCTCACCGGCTCGGCGCAGGCGGATGCGGCGGTGAAGCTGATGGCCGACCACATGACGGCGCTCGGCTTCGACAACGTGCGCACCGAACCGACGACGGTCGGTCACTGGGTGCGGGGCACGGTGCAGGAGGGCCGGATTCTTCCGACCGGCGGAGCGGCCATGCCCGTGAAGGTCCGCGCCATCGGCAACAGCATCGGCACGCCGGTCGAGGGCCTGACGGCCGAAGTGGTCGAAGTGAAGTCGGTGGCCGAAGTCGCGACACTTGGCGACCGCGCGCGCGGGAAGATCGTCTTCTTCAACGGCGCGATGGACCCCACCCTGCTCGACACCTTCCCGGCTTACGGCGGCGCGGCCGCGCAGCGCTCGGGTGGCGCGGTCGCGGCCGCGAAGGCAGGCGCAATCGCCGCCGTCGTACGGTCTCTGACGCTGGAACTCGACGACGACCCGCACACGGGGACGATGAGCTACGACGCGGCCACGCCCAAGGTGCCGGCGGTCACGATTTCCACGCAGGCGGCCGAGCGTCTCAGCGCCTTGCTGAAGAAGGACCCGGGCGCCCGTTTCTCGTTCACGATCGACTCCCGCATGCTGCCCCCGGTTGTCTCCCACAACGTCATGGGCGAGGTGCGCGGCACCGAACTCCCGAACGAAGTCATCGTTCTCGGCGGCCACATCGACAGCTGGGACCTCAGCCCCGGCGCCCATGACGACGGGGCGGGCTGCGCGCAGTCGATTGAAGCGGTGCGGCTGATTCGCGAGCTGGGACTGAAGCCGAAGCGGACGATCCGCGCCGTGCTCTTCATGGACGAGGAGAACGGGGGCACCGGCGGCCGCGACTACGCCAAGGCAGAGGCGCGGAAGGCCGAGCGTCACATCGCGGCGATCGAGTCGGATCGCGGCGGCTTCCTGCCACTCGGCATCGGCGTCGGGGCGAAGGGCGCCCAGCTCGAGCGCCTCCAGTCGTGGGAGCCCTTGTTCCGGCGCATCGGCCTTCAGTGGATCCGCCCGGGCGGCGGCGGCGTTGACATCGCGCCGCTCGGCGAATCGGGCACCATCCTGATGGGCCTGGTGCCCGACTCGCAGCGTTACTTCGACGTCCACCACTCGGGGACCGACACGCTCGACAAGGTGCACCCGCGCGAGCTGCAGCTCGGCGCCAACGCCATGGCGCTGCTCGCCTGGCTGCTCTCCGAAGAGGGAGTGTAGTCGGCGATGGTGGGGATCACGGTTGAGGAGTCGGAGTCGACGGACGGGTGGTCTGTGCCGCCTCCGTCGGTTCCGTCAGTGCCGACCCCCTGCGCACTTCTACCGTCCCGCCGCCGGCCGCTGCCACACCACCTTCATGTTGTGCGCGCCGCGCGTCTTGATCTCCGGGTGCAGGTCGAGCGGCAGCAGCGACGGCCGGTTCCCGACGTCCATCGCCACCAGGTAGGCGAGCCGCGTCACCTTCACCATCTTCTCGTAGTCCACGCGCTCCTCCAGGTCGGTCTCCTGGTGGTAGTCGGGCGTGGTCCCGCAGAACACCCAGACGCCCGGGAATCCCGTAGCGCATGTAGGGGTAGTGGTCGCTCCGGAAGAAGAAGCGATTCGGCTCGCCAGGGTCCTCGTACTTGTAGTCGAGCGTCAGTTTCACCGACGCGGCGTTCACGTCCTTGAAGCTGCGATCGAGTTCCGAGCTGATCTTGTTCGACCCGATCAGGTAGATGCTGTTCGGGTCGTTCCGGCTGATCATGTCGAGGTTGATGTTCGCCGTGATCTTCTCGACCGGCACCGGCGAGTGCTGCACGAAGTAGTAGGCTCCGACCAGGCCGCGCTCCTCCGCGGTGTGCCACACGAAGATCACGGACCGCCTGGGCCGCTCGATCATCATCGCCCTGGCGATCGCCAGCATCCCCACGCATCCCGAGATGTTGTCGTCGGCGCCGGGGAACACGCGCCCTTCCCTCGAGGGGTTGTGGTCGTGGTGGGACCCGATCACCAGGTACTCGTCTTTCAGGACCGGGTCGCTCCCGGGCAAGTAGGCGACCACGTTGGGAGTCGTCTTCTTCCTCGTCTCGAAAAGGACGGCCACGTCGACCGTGCAGATCGGAGAGCGCCGACGGCGGCACTGCCTGTCCGCGGTTGACCGCATCCACCGTCGCGCGCAGCGTGTCCGCCGTCATGCCCAAGAGCGCGCCCCCCGCCTCGTGCCGCACCTCGACCGCGTAGAAGGGCGCCTGCGCGCGCCGGCGAGGCGGCAGCGCCTGCGGCCGCGGCGGAGGCAGGGTTGACCGTGTCCACATCGAGGAAGCGCAGGCGCTCGACGACGTCGAACGACAGCCCCTGCTTCGCCAGGGCCGCCTCGCGTTCGCGGCTGATGATCGTGATCAGCCCGACCGCGCCCCGCTCGCGCAGCAGCCTCGTCCGCGCGGCAGTCGCCGACGCCGGCGCGCTGCCAGCCGGTGCCGGGGCCTCGATCCACACGACGAAGCGACCGCGGACGTCAAGCGCGCCGTCCCACTTCGGCTCGGAGCCGTTCAGCAGGGACCCGGCAAAGACCACGGCGCCCGCCGCGGCCCACTCGGCACCCGCCCGGACGTTGGCGGTGAACATCTGCGGAAACGAGAACCGCATTTCCCCGGCCGGCCCCGAGACCCGCAGAAACGACCGGGCCGGCGAAATCGTCGTGACCTCGACGGGCAGTTCCTGGAAGTAGGATCCGTTCGGCATCAGCGGCTTCAAGCCGATGCGCTGCGCCTCGAGCGCCAGGTAGCGCGAGGCGATGTCGAGCTCGGACGAGGGCGCGCTCCGGCCCGCGGAACTCCCTGGCGCCCAGGAACTGCAGGTAGGGCTTCATGTCCGCCGCGGTGATCGTCACGAGGCCGCGGGCGCCTGCGGCCGTCTTCCCCGTCCCGCCTGCGCACCAGCGCCCGCAGCGAGAGCCACGACCACACACCCGCACACCGCGTGAAAGCCAAACCGGCGTAGCTGCATGAGACCTCCTGTGTGGGCGCACGATAGCACCGATCCACCGGGCGGGATACCGGATAGATGCGAGGGCTCTCCGCCTGCCGCCGGTCGCTGGCCGCAAGCCGCAGGGCGCAAGCCGGTATAATTCGCGCCGTGCCACCCTCGTCGATCGACCGGCGGCACTTCCCGGGCTGACGGCAGCCGGCCTGCCGGCGCGGCACGGAGGCCTTGACGCGGGGCGCGCACGGCATCATCTACGGCCCGAACTACCCGGCTTCCGCTTCTGCCGCGGCGGAGGACGCATGCCCGGCAGGCTGATCGTCGTCATCGCGCTCGCCGCCTCCTGGTTTTCGCTCCAGGCGCCGACGCGCGTCGCCGCTCCGACGGCCGCGCAGGCGGCCTGGCAGGACCTCGCGGTCGGGATGTTCATCCATTTCGCACCGAACACCTGGCAGGACCGCGAGTACGACGACCTCTCCACGCCCCTCTCGGAGATCAATCCCGAGAAGCTCGACACCGACCAGTGGGTGGACGCGGCGGTGAAGATGGGCGCGAAGTACATCGTCTTCGTCGCCAAGCACGCCGGCGGGTTCTGCATGTGGCAGACCGAGACGACGGACTACGCGATCAACGAGCGCGCGTGGCGCGGCGGCAAGGGAGACGTGCTTGGAGATCTCGCCGCATCGTGCAGGAAGCGCGGCATCGCGCTCGGCGTCTATCTCTCTCCGCAGGATGCCAGGCAGGGGGCGGGCACCGGGGGCCGGTGCAAGACGCCCGCGGCCCAGGAGACCTACAACAAAGTCTATCGGCAGCAACTCACCGAGGTCCTGAGCAGGTACGGCCAGTTCGTCGAAGTGTGGTTCGACGGAAGCATCGTCGTGCCCGTCGGCGACATTCTCGAGCGGTACGCGCCGGGAGCGATGGTCTTCCAGGGCCCGCACGCCACCATCCGCTGGGTGGGCAACGAGGACGGCTTCGCCCCCTACCCGGCGTGGAATGGACTGCGCGACGTGGACGCCCGGACGGGAATCGCGACGGCGATGCACGGGGACCCGGATGGACAAGCCTGGCGGCCGAACGAGGTGGACGTCTCGCTGCGCCGCCCGAACTGGTTCTGGAGCACGACGAACCACGCGCGCATCCTGTCGCTCGACCAGTTGATGGAGATTTACTACCGGTCCGTCGGCCGCGGCGCGAACCTGCTCCTCAACGTCACCCCCGACCGCAGAGGCCTCATCCCCGACGCCGACGTGGCGCGACTGGAGGAGTTCGGCAACGAGGTCAGGAGGCGCTTTGGCCGGCCGCTGGCAGAGCGTGCCGGCAGCGGCACGTCCATCGAACTGCCGCTGAAGGCGCTGGCCCGGATCGATCACGTCATCCTGCAGGAGGACACGTCGAAAGGTGAACGCGTGCGGCAATACGCGATCGAGGGGCACACGGACGGGGTGTGGACGCCGCTGGGCTCCGGTACGGCGATCGGGCAGATGCGGATTCAACCCGTCGGGCCGCGCATGGTCGACGCCGTCAGGCTGGTGGTCGGACGGGCGGCGGCAGAGCCGCAGATCAGGCGGTTGGCCGTGTTCGCAACCGGCGCGGCTCCGCCACCGGCGTGGAACGACCAGGCCCGCGCGTGGTCCGCCGACGCCGTGGGCCGGTGGAAGGACAACGCGGCGACAATCGACATCACGAAGAAGATCGACGCCGCGGCGCAGTACCCGGCTGCGGCTCGTGGCGGAGGACGGCACACGCTTCACGATAGCCGCCTGCGAGGTCGCCATCGGCGGCGTCGCGCAGCCGCACCTGCTGGTTCCAGACAAGACGAAGCCCGACACGCTGATCCTCACCGTGCCGGGCCTGGGACAACCAATCGAACTGCGTTTCCGCATCGAGGGCGCGGCCGCGGGAACGGTGCTGCTGCAGAAGATGTGACTTCGGGACCCGTGGTCCGCGGTGAGCCACCGGCTTATTGGTAGAACCGCCAGTCGACGTTCATCTCGCGCGTGAGCTTCTGACGGTTGAGCGCCAGGCGCAGCAGCGTGATCGGCATCGCGCCCTGGCGCAGCACCTCGTCGTGGAACGCCTTCTCGCCCATCAGGCCGCCGTCCACGATTTCCTTCCGCAGCCCGCGCAGCTGTATGCCGCCCAGCAGGTAGGCGGCCTGGTAGAGCGGGCCGTAGCCGCCCTGGAACGAGCGGCGCACCTCGCCAATCGCGTTGTCCCGTTCGAAGCCGACCCGGTCGACCAGGAAGTCGACGCACTCCTGCGGCGACCACTCGCCCATGTGGAACTTCAGCGAGAAGATGATCCGCGCGCAGCGGTGCATCCGCCAGAACAGCGCCCCGATCTTCTTCTCGGGCGTGTCGTGGAAGCCCTTGTCGTACATGGTGATTTCCCAGTAGAGCGGCCAGCCTTCGCTGTAGAACGGGCTGTTCCCCCCGAGCGACGGGCGGTAGCCGCGGAACCGGGCCGAAACGTAGAAGACCAGGTTGTGCCCCGGGATCATCTCGTGGAAGGCCGTCGCGTGCGAGAACGGGGTGTTGTTGCCGCGCATGCTCTGCAGCCGCGCCTCGTAGTCCATCGTGTCGGTCGGGTACGACACGCTGATCTCGCTGCCCCCGGTGAAGAACGGGTTCACCAGCTGCCGCTCGGGCGTCATCATGATCATGTGGAGCGATTCGGCGGCGACCGCGGGCACGGTCATCAGGTCGTGCGCCCGCAGGTAGTCCACCGCCTCGAACATCAGGTCGCGAATCACCGCCACCTGCCCCCCGGGCGGCGGGTGCATCGTCTTCACCTTCTCCTGCGCGCGCTTCCAGTCGTCGCCGAATCCCATCTCCCGCGACGCCTTCTTCACCTCGGCGTCACACCAGGCGAACTCCTTCTCGGCAATCGCGATCAGTTCCTCGGGCGTATAGGGGATCAACTCGTCCTGCAGGTCGTTGATCAACCCCTGGCGTCCGCGCGCCTTGCCCGGGATGCCGCTCTGGTCCTCCTTGCGGGGCGGGTTCTGGGGGAGCACCTGGCCGTCGCGCGCAATCTGCAACTCCGCCATCTTGCGGATGTAGAGGTAATCGACCTGCGCGTTCCGCGAGAGCTTGTCGAAGTCGAGCGTCTTGAGGGCCTTCAGCCACGCCTCGTAGAAGGCGCGGTTGCGGATCACGGGCAGGCGGGACGCCTGCCCCACCGACAGGCCGGAGGCCTGTCCTGCTGCGCCGCCACCGCCCGCGCCCGACAGGCCGGAGGCCTGTCCTGCTGCGCCGCCACCGCCGCGGCCGCCGCCGGCAAGCGGCCCGCGGAAGCGCTGGACGATGTCGGTCATCTCGTCCTGGGGCAGCGCCAGCAGCTCCTTCAGGTCGGGAACCGACGGGAACTTCGGCGCCGCCGCTGGCGGGATCGACGGGGACAGGCTGGACACCAGCCCTACTCCTTCGCCGGAGGGGGACGAGGCGACCTTCTCTTTGAGGAAGGCGGCGTAGGCCTGGAGGGCGGCGTCCGCCTTCTTGAACGGCAGGCCGTTCCACCAGGTGAACAGGGGGTCGTAGCCGTTGTAGAACGCGAACCACTCGGCAAGGGCCGCCCGCAGCGCGTCGACGGCGGCCGCCCCGCGCTCGGCGACGTCGTTCGGCACGCGGAGGGCATCGGCGCCGGTCGGCGCGGAAAGCCCGGCCTCGAGCTTCGCCCGCACGGCGGCGACGTCCTTCGTGATCGCCGTCAGCGTGGCCGCCGATCGCTGGGGATCGACGTCCACCAGGCGGATGCGGTCTTCGACAATCCGCACGATGGACGGGGCGAACGGCACGACCAGTGAGAGGCGGGCGAGCGCCGCCGCGTCTGCGTCCAGCTGATCGAGGTTTCCCGTGATCGTCTTCTGCAGCGCCTCGAGGTCCGCGCGCCCGGGCGCCGACAGCCCGGCGGGCTCGATGGACCCGAGCGCGGCCTGCCAGTCGAGGTCGAACCGCTTCAGCCGCGCGATGCGGGCCGGCGACAGGGGAGGCGCCGGCGTGGCCTGGACACCGGGCCCGCGCCCCGGCCTCCCGCCCCCCAGGTAGTTGGCGCCCAGCGTGACCCGGTCGAGCGCGTAGCGGGCGGTGACCAGCCGCACCTCGCTCGCCCGCGGCGCCAGCAGCGACCGCAGGTCCCTCGGCGCCGGCTGGTCGGCTGCGGAAGGTGCGGGCTGCGGCGCTTGCCCGTGCAGGGCAACGGCCGCCAGGCCGAGGGGAAGCAGCAGGGTCAGGGCTCGACGGATCACGGCGTGACGCATCGCAATGGATCTCCGGAGGGCGGAGGAACCATAACAACGCCGTCAACCGACCGTCAAGACCGGCACGGCGCTTTCATCCCGGCTTTCAGCTTTCGACCTTCGGCTTTCGGCATTGCATTTGGCATTTGGCATTCCGGCGAAGGCGGATCTACCAGTGCCGGATGGTTTCCGCCGGCTCGTGCCGCGTACGCGGCGCGGCGCGCCCTGCGACCCACGTGCGAACGACCTCGTGGGTGGCCAGGCCGAAAGCGATCGCGCCGGCCAGCGTCACCCCGCCGAACAGGATCGTGAAGGCGATCAGCACGGTGAGCCGGCCGATCCCCAGTTGTTCGAGCGCGATCGCCGACGCGGTCAGCATCACCGCGCCCCTCGTGAGGCTCGACAACAGGCGCGCGGACGGCAGGTCGGCGTTCACGGCCGCAATCAGGACGCTGCGCCCGGCCAGCCGGGCCAGCACGACGCCCGCGGCGAGGATGACGCCGCCCGCGATCAGGTGCGGCACGTAGAGCAGGAACCGCTCGGCAAGGTCCGAGGCCAGCCTCGGATCCACCGCGTAGAGTGCGAGGATCGACGTCGACAGCAGGACGACCGCCTGGAGCAGCCGCACGAGCGCCGAGGCGCTGCTGCTCACTCCGATCGTTTCCAGAGGGCTTGACAGCCCGAGCCGGGCCGCGCGACGGTCGAAGTGCGCGGACCGAAGCGCCCAGCGGGCCATCCGCCCGAGAACCGCCGCGATCAGCGCGCCGAGCATCAACACCAGGGCGCTGCCCATCACCTTCGGCAGCAGCACCAGCGTCTGCGCCTGCAACTGCTGCCACACCTGGTCAACGACGCCGCCAAAACCTTGTCCCACGCTGATCTCCTTCCTCCACGCCGTTCCACCCCTGGCAGAACGCCGGCTTGCCCGCCTCGAACCGCTCGCGCAACCGTTCGATCCGGGCGTCGACCTCGGTGGCATCGCTGCTCCACGTTTCGATCACCCAGGACGCGACTCGCCCCATGTAGAGCGGCAGGATGGAGCGGACCAGTTGCGACCGGTCCAGCACCCGCCGGTGGTAGGCGCGCGCAAAGGCGTAGATGACGCGCACCCAGAGGTCGTCCGGGAACCGGAACGCCTCGGGTTCTCTCTCCGCCTCGCGCCGCAGGGCGGCCAGGTCGGCCTCCTCGAGAACCGGCTGCCAGACGTCCTGCAGGTCCCGCAGCCCCGCACGCAACCGGCCGATCATGCGTTCGGGATCCACGGTCACCGGCTCGAGGCCGACGCCGAACCGGAAGCCGAACATCGGCGTGTCGCACGACGAGGTCACGGCCTGCCACGACGCCTCGTGCGTCTCCATCAGCGCGAAGACCGTCCCCACGACCTGCACGAGCATGTCCGACAGGTCGGCGCCCGGGTCCTTCGCATCGTGGATCTTCGCGCCCAGGAACGACTGGCAGACCTGGAACCCGTCGCAGATGGCGGTCGTCGTCATCCACACGTCGATGCCGTAGCGGGCGACGTCCGTCTCCCAGACGTCCTTCGACAGGTAGTGGCTCGCCAGGCGCCCCGACAGGCCGAAGTCTCCGCCGATGGGCTGCCGGATCCGCACGCCGTAGAGCGCCGTCGTGAGGGGGTAGACGATGCTGTTCGTAATCGTCCCGTCGAACTTGTGACGAAGGTAGTACGGGGCGACGTAGTCGAACCCGTGCTGCAGGACGGGTTCGACGAGCAACTGGATCCACTCCGGCGTGATGCTGCGGAGGTCGGAGTCCACCACCGCGCAGCCTCGCGCGCCCAGCACTTCGGCCGCCCGGAAGATCGTGCGGAAGGCGCTGCCTTTCCCCGGGATCCCCCGGTACGGCACGCTCAGCCGGTGCACCGGGAACATGGGGTGCGAGAGCAGCAGCAGGTTCCCGTCCCCGAGGGCCGCTGTCCGGACGGCCTCGGGCGTCCCGTCGGCCGACCCGCCGTCCGAGTTGAGAACCACGCAGCGGAGGTCGGGAAAGTACTTGGCCAGGCCTCCGAGCGCGGCAGTGACGACGTGGCCGATCGTGCCGGCGTTGTTGTAGCTCGGGATGCCGACGACCACGTCGGCCCGGCCGAACTCGCGAATCGCCTGCAGCATGGTCGGGGACAGGACTTCGTCCGGCCCCGTCATGCCTCGACTCCCCTCCAGGCGTCGCGGCGGCGCGCCCCCTCGAGTTCGCCCACGATGTCCTCTATGGCGTCCGCCCATCCCTCCGGGCCCCGTCGTTCGGTCAACCTGGCAACGGAGATGCCGCGCAGCAGGCGCGCCACGTTCGGGACGGACCTCGAGCCCACGAGGACCGGCACGTCGACCTCCCGGAACATCGAAACGTCGTTGAGCCCATCACCGAGACCGATGGCGAGAACCCGGCGTCCCAAGGCGCGGGCGTAGAGCGCCCGCGCCACCCGGACCGCGGTGCCCTTTCCGGGCGCGCCGGTCACGTGGTCGAAACGGCTGCCGCTCGTGCACCTGAGGCCCGCAGCGCGGAGGGCACCGAACAACGCTTCCCGCGCCGACGCGCCCCCGGCCACCACCGTGAACGGCTCGTCGTAGTCGCGCCGCTTGGCCAGCTTCGCTTGCGCGAGCGTCAGGCCGCACACCTCGGCGAGTTGCTCGGCCGACAGGTCCGCGAAGCTCACGACGCCGGCACTCGACGCCCGCGCGCGGTCGCGGAGAATGGCCACGATCTGCGCGTAGCGGCGGCTGAATTCGAAGGCATCGTGCCGCCCGTCGCGGCGTCCGCCATCGATCGGAAACGGAAAGTAGCCCCGGGGCACGAACAGCGCGCCGCCGTTCTCCGAGATGAAGGGATGGCCGAGACCCATCGCCTGCTGGATCGATTCGATTTCCGCCCGCGTCTTGGAGGAGCAGATCACGACGGGAATGCCGCGAGCCCGGAGCAGTTCGAGGGCGTTCGCGGCCGGCTCGAAGGAATACGTGTCGTGGTCGAGCAGCGTCCCATCGAGGTCGCTGAATACCACGGGAAAGAACTGTTGGTTCACCAGTTGTCCTGTTGCGACGGCAGGCTTCTGGCCTGCCCTACGAGCTGGCAGGCGGGACGCCTGCCCCACCATCACGCGGCCGCGGTGGCCGCGCACGTCCCGTCCACCGTGTCGCGGAGCTGGTCGAGGAAGCCGGGGAGCGCCGCGTTCACCCGCTCCCAGCTCGGGATGAGCGGCATCGCGAGGTTCTCCCCGAACCGCGCGCACGCCAGCTCCAGGCCGCGGGCGAACACGCCGACCATCGTCTCTTCCTGGTGCCTGTCGAAGGCGAGGCTGTTGATCGCCGCGTCCGCCTCGAAGGCGGAGACCGCGTCCCCGGCGAGCCGCTCGTAGTGCATTCCCAGCGTGCGGAACGCGCCGGCGTCGAACACCACGCCCTCCGACGCCACCGCGCGCAGCAGCGTGCGGCCGATGTCGACGCACATCTTCAGCAGCCCACGCTCCGCGTCGTCTGCGGACAGCGGCTGGTGCTTGTGGTCGTACACCGCGCACAGCTCCGTCTGGCAGGCCCGGCGGGCGCCCCGCGAGCGGAACACCTCGGCCAGCACCCCGACTTCCAGACCCCAGGTGGCCGGCAGCCGGTTGGCGCGGGCCACGGCGCTCGTCATCGCGAACTCCCCCGAGAGGGGGTAGCGGAACCCGTCCAGGAACGTCAGGAACGGCTGCGCGCCGATCACGCGCTGCAGCGCGCGCACGAGCGGCGACACGAACAGCCGCGTGACGCGGCCGTTCAGCGTCCCGCTCACGCGGGCGTAGTACCCCTTGGCGAATTCGAACCCGAACCGCGGGTGCGCGATCGGGTAGCAGAGCCGCGCGACCAGCTCGCGTGAATAGGTCGTGATGTCGCAGTCGTGCGACGCGATCACCTCGCACCGGCGGTCGGCCAGCAGGTAGCCGTAGGCGATCCAGCAGGAGCGGCCCTTCCCGTCCTGGTCCACGGCCAGGCCGGCGTCGGACAGCTGCGCGTAGAGCGCCTGGAGCGCGGGGCCATCGTTCCAAATCAGGCGGACCCGCTGCGGGAGGCGCGAGAGCGCCCGCTGCGCGATCAGCATCTCCTCCCGGTCGGCCTTGCCGAGGCTCAGGACGATGGTGTCCACGTAGCGGGCCTGCCGGAGCTCCTCGATGATGTGGCGAATCGCCGGGCGCGAGAACTCGTCGAACAGGCACGGCAGCACCAGGCCGATTGGCCGGCGCCGGCCGAACGCTTCCAGTTCGTGTTCGAGCTGCTCGAGATTGCCGGTCTCCAGGCGATGCAATGTGGCGACCTCGTGAGCCTGGTGGAAATCGGCCATCGCTCCCTCGCTGGGTTTCGGGTGAATCGAGCAGGGGCAGTCGGCGGGGACGTTACGCGGCAAGGGGCAAGAGCTGTGCCGGAGGACCGCGTGAGAGGAAACGCCAAGGTTCAGCTGCGTACGGCACAGTCGCCCGCGGGTGCGGACAGCGATGTGCACCGGAAGACGACTCAGCCTTATCCCGGTTTTACGCAGTGCTGCGGGCGGGCGTCGAATCTCCCAGGGTTTCCGCACACTTCGGGTGCGCAACGACCGAACCTGGTTGTACGCGATTCGGACAGCGGCGTCCTGCTCACTCGAAGATCGTCAGCGTCTGGAAGCTGTCCAGCGGGGCTTCTTCGAAGATCAAGAAAGGATAATGCCGCTCCCGCTGTCGCCGTCCGACCGCGAACATGAGCGACACCGCCAGGAGCGCGAGCGGGAGGAACCAGGCACCGGTGTCGAGCAGCGCATGCTCGATGAAGGCGGGCCCGGCCGTGAGGGCCGATGCGCCGAACAAGTAGAGCAGCCATCGCGTCTTCAGCCGGAGGCTGCCCGACACGTACGGCGCCGCGAACGGCAGCTTCGAACAGGCGTTGAAGAACACCTCCACCACCGCCACCGTGTAGCAGGCGCCGACGAGCGCGTGATAGCCTGCGGCCGGCATCCCCCACGACCAGGCGTGAAGCGGCGCCAGGATCGCGACCGGGAGGATGCCGATCACGAGGGCCGCCCGCCTCGTGCCGACGTGATACCGGTACGGCGGCTCGCGCTCGGTCACCCGGAACAGCCAGTTTGCGCCGAGCGAGACTGGCACCGTGACCGCAAACCTGACCGCCGCAACGAGCAGCAGCGTCAGGATGAACTGCGCCTGCAGCGTGGTGAGCGCCGGCGTGAACCCGGACGACCCGACCGACATCCTCCCTTTCCAGAACAAGTCGTTGGAGGACCACAGCACGCCGCCGGCCGACCATGCCAGGCCGGCGCCTGCGGCAGCCGCCAGATAGAGCCGGTGCATGCTGCTTCGCCCGAGGCACTCGAGCGTGAACTGGAAGGTGGCCCGCTCGAGCGACCGGCGCGGAAACAGCCAGCCCGCCAGCGCGCCGATGGCTCGGCTCGCGGGCGACCGCCCGGCGAGCGTCACGAACGCCGAGGGCTCGCCCGAGAACTGCCGCGTCGCCGGGCGGGCGAGGAACAGGAGGACGACGGCGGCCGCAGCACCACCCAGCCACAGGCACGCCGCGAGACCCATCGATTCGAACTCGGCGCCGGGCCGGCCGACGACCGACTGGTGCAGCCCGATGAACCAGAACGGCGGCAGGGCGTCGCGCACCCATCCGCCCTCCTGCCACGTGCTTCTCGCGGCAAAGAGGAACTGCGGCAGCGAGATGAACCAGCCGAGGAGGAGCAGGACGAGCCCGCCCTGTGCGAGCGGACTGACGCGCCGGAAAACCCGCCCCGGCAGCACCCATCCCAGGAGTCCCCGGATCGCCACCACCGCGAGGGCCGCCCACGTGCCGGCCCCGATGCTCGCCGCGGCTTGCGCGGCGACGAGCCGAAGGCACTGCGCCAGCGTGGCGTCGCGCACGGCGCGAAGCATCATGGGCGGAATCAGCAGCACCGGGATGAGGTTCGCCACGAAGGTAAAGAGGCCGAGCAACGCCCCCAGCGCCGCCAGTTTCGCAAGCGCCAACAGCCGTGCCGGAACGGGCAGGCTGCCGAGAACGACCTGGTCGCGCGAGTCGAGGTAGAAGGCATCCCAGGTCAGCGTCGCGGCCAAGCCGAAGAGGATCATGGCGATCGACACGTAGAACGCGGCGTCATCGAACGAGCGGTCGGCCACTTCCTCCCACGTGAGGCGGAAGTCGGCGTACTTCAGCATGACCAGCATGAAGATCAGGAGGCTCGGAACGATGAAGGCGGCAAGGGCGTGGCTCACGCCCACGTGCGAATCCCCGCCGGGCGAGACGAGGTCGTTGTCGAGGTACCGACGAAGGAAGTGCCGTGTCAGCAGCGCGAGGCGGGACGGCATCACGCTCCTCAGCTTCCCGCCATGACGCCAATCATGTCGCGGGCGGTCTGATTGGGGTCCTGGCGGATGACGAGCTCGGTGAAGACCTGCTCGAGCGAGTCGAGCGCCATGAGGTCGCGAAGCCGCCCCACGGTGTCGTGCGCGACGACGCGGCCTCGGTAGAGCACCAGCACCCGGGTGCAGACCTTCTCCACCGCCTCGAGGACGTGGGAGCTGTAAAGGACAATCTTGCCCGCTTTCCCGAGTTCGGTCACCAACCGGCGGAAGACCAGCGCCGCGGTCACGTCGAGGCCCGACAGCGGCTCGTCGAAGATCAGCACCTGGGGGTCGTGCATCAGCGCGGCGGCGATCAAGACCTTCTGGCGCATCCCCTTGGAGTAGGCGCTGATCGCCAGGTCGCGCGCGCCGCCGAGCCCGAGCAGTTCGAGCAGGCCGTCGATCGTTCGCTGCATCCGCCTCTCGGGCAGTTCGCGCAGGCGGCCGGCCAGTTCGAGGTACTCGCGGCCGGACAGGAAGGGATAGAGATTCGGCTCCTCGGGGACGTAACCGATGTGGCGGCGGTACTCGACCAGGTCTCGTGACACGTCCACGCCGTTGTAGAACACGCTGCCGGCGCCAGGGGGCACGAGTCCCGTGAGGATGCCGACCGTGGTTGATTTGCCCGCCCCGTTCGGCCCGAGATAACCGAGGATCTCACCGGGCCGAATCTCGAAGCTGACGTCCTTCACGGCCGCGATCCCGTGGTAATACTTCGCCAGGCCCCGCGCTTCGAGCATCGTGCCCCCTGCGCGTTAGAAACCGGCAGCGGCCGGAAGGTTCCTCCCGGTGTGGAACCTGCGGACGACGCGGGCCGTTTCTACTGTCATGGGCGTTCGCCTGCCCGGACGAGGAGGGGTCGATGCGTGACGTGCTGGGTGACCTGCGGTTCGCGCTCCGGCTGATGGCCCGTGACCGGATCTTCACGCTCGGGGCCATCCTGACGCTGGCCGTCTGCGTAGGCGCGAACGCGGCAATCTTCGCGGTCGTCCGCTCGGTCCTGTACCGGCCGCTCCCCTACGCGGACCCGCAGCAGCTGGTCCTCCTCTACGATTCGTTCCCGGGCGCCGGCGTCGAACGCGCCGGGACCTCGGTTCCCAACTACGTCGACCGGCTGGCGCTCGAGTCGGTGTTCGAGTCGCAGGCGCTCTACCGGTCGCGCGGCCTCGATGTGGGGCTTGCCGGCTCAGCCGAACGCGTGCGGGCGATGGAAGTCAGCCCGTCGTTCCTCCACCTCCTGCGAAGCGCGCCCGTCAGGGGCCGCGACTTCACGGCGAGCGATGGCACTCCGGGCCAGCACCGGAAGGCCATCCTGGACTTCGGGTTCGCCCAAACGACTTTCGGCGCGCCCGACTCGGCGATCGGCCGCGAACTTCGGATCAACGGCGAGGCCTACCAGGTGATCGGCGTCATGCCGCGCGGGTTCGCCTTCGTCGATCCCGACGTCCGAATCTGGATCCCGCTCGCGTTCTCGAACGAGGATCGCTCGGAAGACAGGCGCTACAGCCAGAACCACGACGAGGTCGCGCGCCTGGCGCCGGGGGCCACGATTGAGCAGGCCCGGCAGCGGGTCGATGTCCTCAACGCCGCGAACCTCGAGCGGGCCGGAAAGCTGAAACCGATGCTGGTGTCCGCCGGCTACAGCAGTCGGCTCGTACCGTTTGCAGACGACCTCGTCAACAGCGTGCGGCGGCCGCTGCAGTTGCTGTGGGGCGGCGTGCTGTTCGTGCTGCTCATTGCCGCCGTCAACGTCACGAACCTGGTGCTGGTCCGCGCGAGCGGCCGGTCCAAGGAACTCGCGACGCGCCACGCGCTCGGGGCGGCGCGCGGCCGCGTCGCCCGGCAGCTGCTCACCGAGACGACCGTCCTCGCGGCGGCCGGCGCCCTGCTCGGCGTGGTGTTCGGCGCCGCGCTCCTGCGCTACCTGGCATCCGGCGGGCTGGCGGACCTGCCGCGAGGCAACGAGATCCGCATGGACGCGGTGGTCGTCGCCTTCACCCTCGGCGTGGCGACGCTGCTCGGCATCGCCACGGCGGCCGTGCCCATCGTGCACCTGGCCGGGCTCGACGTCCTCCGCGCGTTGCGGGACGAGGGCCGGTCTGGCACAGCCGGCCGCGGCGCCCGCCTGTTCCGCCGGTCGATGGTGGTCGCCCAGGTGGCCCTCGCGTTCGTCCTCCTGGCCGGCTCGGGCCTGCTCTTCAGCAGCTTCAGGCAACTGATGGCGGTGGACCCGGGCTTCCGCCCGGAACGCCTGCTGACCGGCAAAGTGAACCCGCCCGACGTGCGCTACCCGGATGACAACGCCGTGCGCGCTTTCGCCGCCCGGGCGCTCGAGGGCATCCGGCAGCTGCCCGGCATCCAGGCGGCAGGCATGACGACGATGCTCCCGTTCGGGGGGAACAACAGCAGCTCGGTCATCCTGGCGGAAGGCTACGTCCCGGCGCCAGGCGAGTCGGTGATCTCGCCGAACAGCATCGCGGCGACGCCCGGCTACTTCGAGGCGATGGGCATCCCGCTGGTGCGCGGGCGGTTCTTTACCGACGGCGACGGCCCGGGCGCGCCCGGCGTCATCATCGTGGACGAGCGGCTCGCCCGGAAATTCTGGCCGGGCGCCGACCCGATTGGCCGGCGCATGCTGATGCCCGACCGGCCCGAGGAGCTCACCCAGCCGGGACCCGATGCCAACTGGCTGCGGGTGGTCGGCGTGGTGCGGACCGTCAAGATGCAGGGACTGGGCGAATCGGCCGACGAGCGGGTCGGCGCCTACTACCTGCCGTTGGCACAACGGCCGGGCAACGGACTCACGGTTGCGGTCCGGACCGCCTCGGACCCGCAGCTCGCGACGGCCGCGATTCGCCGGGTGGTGGCCACGCTGGACCCGGCGCTGCCCTTCCACGACGTCCGCACGATGCCCGAGCGGCTCGAGCGGTCGCTCACTCCCCGGCGCACGCCGATGCTGCTGTCGCTCGCGTTCGGCGCGACCGCCCTGCTGCTCGCGGCCATCGGGATCTACGGCGTCCTGGCCTACCAGGTCGGCCTCCGCCCAGGGAGATCGGCATTCGCATGGCCCTCGGCAGCGACCCGTCGTCGGTCCTCCGGCTGGTCCTCGGGGAGGGAATGGCGCTCGTTGCTGTCGGCCTCGCGGCGGGCGGCGCGGGCATCCTCGCCCTGAAGCCGCTGATCGCCTCCCAGTTGTTCGGCATCGGCTCCGCTCGACCCGGCGGTGATCGGTTCGGTGGCTGTCCTGCTCGTGGGAGTCGCCGGCCTGGCCGCCCTCACCCCGGCCTGGCGCGCCTCGCGCATACACCCGGCCTCCGCCCTCGGCAGCCAGTAAGGCAACGGCACAGGTCGTGCAGATTGCTGGGCCGGCCCCGCCGGATTCGTCAGCGGACCGGCGGCGAGGAGTTGCGACCTGTGGCGATTCCCTGCGGGAATCGGTGATTCTTCGAGCGGACTGGCGGCCGACAGGATTGTAATCGGATTGACTGAATCGAGCCCCGGGGAGGCAGCCGGCAAGGCGTTCCGGGAACGCAGAAAGCGGTGGGAGAGATGTTCGATGTGGCCGCAGTAACGGGCGACCGGATGTACGACGTGGCCGATGCCATCGACTCTGGAAGGCTGGACGCCGTCCCGATGGCCATCGACGCCATCGACCGCGGGGACACGCTCCACGGGCTCATCGTCCTCGAGGGCATTCCACAGTTCCTCACCACCACGGTGGCGAAGTCCTACCTCGCGTACTGCATGGCCAAGGAACGCGGTCAGCTGCGAGAAGCGATGGGGCTGTGCCAGGCAGCGGTCGCCGCAGACCCGGGCAACCCTGCCCACTACCTGAACCTCGGCCGCGTGCTGCTGATTGCCGGCAAGAAGTCGAGTGCGATTGCCGCGTTCTGGCGGGGGATCTCCAGGAACGCCGGCCCGGAGGGTGCGGGCCTGGCCGACTGGCCGCGGCACGGCAAGCGCCGTGAGCACGACCTGATCATGGACGAACTGCGGCGCCTCGGGATCCGGAAGCCGCCGCCGTTCCGCGTCGCTCGACCGCAGCCATCCCCTGAACAGGTTCACCGGAAAGCTCCTCGCCCGAATCGGCATGCGCTGACGGCAGCCGTTGGAGAATTGTCGCGTCGGGTGGATTTGTTGGCCGGGGTGCGCACGGCTGTGACAGAATTCGCTGCTGTCGCTCCACGCCATGACGATCTCCCGGCAGTTCTACCTGCTCGTCTGCGCGCCGCCCCTGCTTGCGATTGCGTTCGGGGCCGCTCTGACCTACGAGCTAGCCCGCCATTCGTCCGATGGCTCGAAGCTCCTCTCCACCATGCGCCGGATCGAGGAGATCACCCAGCGGCTCTCCCGCAGCAACGCCGAGCAATCGGAACTCCTCAACAAGCAGATTGAAAGGATCGAGCCGGGCTTCCCGGAGCGGCTCCGTCGAATCGGCTACGAGGTGGGCGAGTTGTTCACGCAGTACCAGCTGCTCGAGATCGGCAGCGAGGAGCGGCTCGCGGTGGAACGCATCAAGACGCTGCAGGCCGAAGTCGGCCTGCTCGGCATGCGCATCTATCGCAACCTGAGGAACGGGGCCGACCGCCGGGCGATGACGGAACTGAACGATGTACGCCGCCTGGAGAGCGAACTGCGCAGGGAGTACGACAAGCTCAATGCCGCCCAACTCGGGCGCCTGAACGAGGTGCTCGCTCAGCTCGACCGGACGGCCAGGCAGGGACTGGCGGCCGTGTTCGCGCTCCTGGTCTCGCTCTTCCTCGCGGCCGGCGCGACCGCCCTGGTCCTCCGGCGACGGGTGCTCCGACCCGTCGCGACGATCCTCGAGGCTTCCGAACGGCTGCGGCTCGGTGACCTCACCGCGCGCGTTCCGAGCGAACACCCCGACGAGATCGGCCGCCTCGTGCACCAGTTCAACTACATGGCGGCGTCGCTCGCCGGCAACTACGCCGACCTCGAACGCAAGGTCGACGAACGGACCGCGGAATTGAAGCGGGTGCAGGAACAGCTGCTGCAGGCGGAAAAGCTGTCGGCGATGGGCCTCCTCGTCGGCGGCGTCGCTCACGAGTTGAACAATCCGCTGGCCGCCGTGGTCGGCTTCAATCAGCTCGTTCGGACGCGGCTGGCGGGCACCGGCGAGTACCCGGACGCGGTGGCGATGCTCGACCAGGTGGACGCGCAGGCGGAACGGTGCCGCCGGATCGTCGAGAACCTGCTGCAATTCGCGCGCAAGCGCGAGCCCCGCCTCGAGGCCTTCGACCTGAACAGCACCACCGAGCAGGTGCTCCAACTGCGCGCGTACGAACTCGAAACCGGCACCATCCGGGTCGATCGGCAGTTCGATCCCCTCCGGGCCGGTCGCCCTGGCCGACAGGGACAAGATCCAGCAGGTGGTCCTCAACCTGCTCAACAACGCGGTCGATGCCATCGCGAGCACCGGCCGCGCCGGCACCATTACCGTCCGCACCCGGGGGGATGGCGACCGCGTGGTGGTCGAAGTGCTCGATGATGGCCCCGGGTTCCGCGACGCCGCCCGCGCTTTCGATCCGTTCTACACGACAAAGGAGGTCGGCAAGGGGACGGGCCTCGGCTTGAGCGTCTGCTACGGCATCGTGCAGGAGCACGGGGGAACGATCACCGTCGCCAACCGGGAGCGCGGCGCGCAGGTGATCGTGACGCTGCCGGCCGGGGGTCGGGAGGACGTGGTCCAGGCGCGGGCCGCGACGGCCTCGGAGGTGGAGGCCGAGCCGCCGTCCGAGGCGGAAACAGCACCACCACCGGCCGGGCACGAAGTCCTCGTGGTGGATGACGAAGGGCCGCTGGTGAAGCTGCAGGCGGCGTTCCTTCGCGGAACCGGGTGCCGGGTCCACGGGATGACGTCGGCCGAAGCGGCGGTCGACTGGCTCCGGGAACACGATGCCGACTTGATCATCTCGGACGTGCGGATGCCGGGGATGGACGGCGTCGCGCTCTACGGATGGGTCCGCGAGCACAAACCGGCGCTGATTCCGCGCTTCCTGTTCACATCCGGAGACCTCTCGACCGCCAGCTACAACGATTTCTTCTCGGTCACCGGCGCGCCCCGCATCGGCAAGCCATTCCGCCGCGAGCCGTACCTGGAAGCCGTCCACGCGGTCCTGCGGTCCGGGAGGGAGATGGCATGAGGCGAGCGGAGGCGATTGTGCTGCTCCTGGCCGCGATGGCCGGCGCGTGCCAGTCCCGGCCGCCCAAGTTCGTCGTCGGCGTGGGGACGGACACCCGAACCTACGCGGCGGTGAAGCTGGCCGCCCAGGAGATCAACGCGGCGGGTGGCATCGCCGGCGTGCCGCTCGAATTGGTGGGCCAGGAGGAGAGCACCCGTTCCTACAGTCCGGAAGCAGTCGTCGAGATGGCGATGCGCTTCAGCGCGGTGCCGCACCTGGTCGCGGTCATCGGTCACGGCGACAGCGCCGCCACGCTGACGGCTGCGCCCGTCTACAACCGCAACGGCATCCCCCACATCGTCGCGATTGCAACGAACCCCGGCGTCACCAACATCGGTCCCTGGACCTACCGGGTGTGCCTGTCTGACGCCGTCCAGGGTCCGGCGCTCGCCGAGTATGCCGTTCGCCGCTGGAAGAAGACGAAGCTGGCGATCGTGTATGTGAACGACGATTACGGGCGCGGGCTGGCCCGGCTGTTCGAGGAGCGCGCGCTGTCGCTGGGGGCGCAGATCGTGGTGGCCGCCATGCATCGCAACACGCTGACCGAGGACGACCACGAAGCGATCCGGGACGCGATCCGCGAGATGAAGCAGGCCGGAACGGAACTGGTCGTGCTGTTCCAGCGGGTCGCGGCGGCGGGCTGGACGGTGGAGGCGATCCGGGAGGCCGGGCTGCAGGCCGACATCCTTGGAGCCGAGGACCTCGCGCAGAATTCCTTCCCGCGGCTCGCCGGTGCCTCGGCGGACGGTGTCCGCGTCTCGCAGTTCGTCAACCTCGATCCGGCCGACCGGCGCGTGGCCGGCTTCGCCGGCGCGATCCGCGCGGCAACCGGGGAAGATGCCGAGGCGTCGCAGGCGCTGGCGTACGATGCCATGTACCTGTTGAGGGACGCGCTGGCTGGCGGCGGATACACCCGCGCCGGCATCAAGTCCTACCTCGATCGCGCTGTCGAGGAACGCCGCCGGTTCGACGGCGTGGCGGGTCCCTTCACCTTTGGCGAGGACCACGACGCCCGCCGGCCGTTCTTCATCGCCGAGCTCCGCGGGGGCCTGTTCCGCATCATCGAGCCGCTGCCGGCCAGGTAGCCCCGCCCTCCGTTCCGTCACGGTCAGCCCGGCCGGGATGGTATCGTAGAAGAGGAGGGTGGAGAACCGGGGCCAGGCGACGTCGAGATCGAGATTCTTTACTGCGGCGTCTGCCATTCGGACCTGCACACCGCGCAACGAATGGAAGGGGACGTACTACCCGGCACCTTCGACTTCATCCTCGATACCGTGGCCGCGGCCCACGACCTCGACCTCGACGCGCTCACGTCGCTGCTCAACACCGCGTACGAGCGGAGGCTGAAGAGCGACGTGAAGTACCGGTTCGTCATCGACCTCGCCTCGCTGGCGAGGGGATAATCGTCACATAACGCCAGGAGGAGCACTGATGAAGCGCATCGCGAATGCCACGTGGACGGGCGGGTTGAAGGATGGCAAGGGCACTTTCAGCGTGGCCAGCGGCACGATCACCAACCAGAACGTCACGTTCAAGACCCGGTTCGAAAACGACCCGGGGACGAATCCGGAGGAGCTGATAGCGGCCGCCCACGCCAGCTGCTTCAGCATGGCCTTCAGCGCTCAGCTGGGCAACCGGGGGATCACCCCGGAATCGATCGACACCACCTGCACGATCACCTTCGAGAACGGCACCCTCACCAAGAGCAACCTGCAGACGACCGTGAAAGCAGGCGGGGCCGACAAGGTACAGGTGGAGGAAGCCGCCGCCGCCGCGAAGGCCGGCTGCCCGATTTCGAAGGTCCTGAACCTGGAAGTCTCCCTCGACCTGACCGTCGCGTAAGCGAAACGGGGTCAGGCCCCGTTCTTCTGCCCGAAGAACGGGGTCAGGCCCCGTTTCTTCGCCTTTCTTCGTAGGCGAAAACGGGGTCAGGCCCCGTTTCTTCCCGTCCGCCGCTGCTGATCTCCGGGCGATCACACCACCGCATAGAGGACCGCAACGACGAGGGCCACCCGTACGGAGGCGGCGAGAACGGCCGTCTGGCGCTTGCATTCATGCCAGGTCCACGAGGCGAGCGACACCAGGAGGAGCAGCGCAACCACCCAGCCGAACGTGGCGGCCGGCCCGAAACGGGGACCGAGGCTCTGCCCGAGGCCTACCGTCCACACCGAGCCGTAGAGCAGCATCACGTGACCGAGGTAGGCCAGGAGCGACTCCCGTGACAACGCGGTGACCACCCTCGGCAGGCGGGTCATCCGGCGCGTCACGCGCATGGCCCCGGCCAAGAGCACCAGGACGGAGCCCGCCTTGACGAGAAACAGGTTCGGGCTGATCGTCCAGAAATAGACGTCGCCCCACGGAGCCCACGGTACCTGGTGGAACAGCACGCCGGCGAGAATCAGCGCGGGACCCAGCCGCAGCAGCGCGGTCGCGCCAAGTTCATTCCGCACGCCCTTGTCCTGACGGACGTACCACAGCCCCATCGCCGCACCGAAGAACGTGTATCCGGCCCACGGCACCGCCGGGAAGACCGAGCCGGCCTCCGCCGTGAGGTAGGCGCGAACGAAGGGGGGCAGCCCGGCAGCCCACCCCGGCTGCCAGGTGAACGGCGCCGCCGCGACGACGGCAACGCAGGCGGCGCCCGCCCACCACATCAGCCGCTCGCGGGTCCCGGCCAGCCAGGTCGCGACCTGCAGCAGCGTCAACGTCACCGCGACCAGCTGCAGGATGTCCACGACCGCGAACACCTTCCATTGCTCCGGGGGGGCCGTCCACAATCCCGAAAGCGTCCTTGACGGAAACCGCATCCCGTAGCCGAGGACGAGGAGCACGGCATAGCGCGCCAACCGCCGCGCCACCCGCCTCCCGGGTGACCGATACTCGTCCCAGTAGCGGTCGGTGGCCAGGACGAACGAGAAACCGGACAAGGCCAGGAACGTGCAGGACGTCAGACCGCGCAAGAAGAGCCAGGCATCGCCGATCACGCCCCCGCCGTAACGAGGGTCGAGCAGCGCGTTCAGGGTATGGCCCTGCACCATGAAGAGCACGGCCACGCTGCGCGCGAGATCGACGAAGAGGACACGAGATGAGCTCGGGGTTGTCTGGTTCGTAGCTATCGATTTTGACCGGAACCGCCCCACCGGCGCAATCGGGTCGTCACCCGAGGCGCGCACCGCGCGCCGCGACGTCTGCCCCGGCAGCGCTCGGCTCCCGCCGGTCGATGCCGTCGAGAATCCCATTGACGGCTTCGCTCCACCCCTCCGGACCCGGGAGGCCGGTGACGCGGGCGCGCCGCACCTTCGCCACGAGTTCCGCGGTCGCGGGCTCGTCCGGCGAGCGGACGATGACTGGAAGGTCCACGGACTGGAGGAAATCGGCGTCGTTCGCGCCGTCTCCCAGGCCGACGATCGTCACGTCGCCCCACGCGCGAAGGAGGAGGCGGCGGAGCAGGCCGACCGCCACGCCCTTGTCGGTGGCGAGCGTGACGTGATTGTACCGTCCGCCGTTGGTGCAGCGAAGGCCGGCGGACCGCAGCGACCGGCACAGCCGGGCGCGCGCCACGTCGTCCGGGTCGACCAGCCGAAACGGTTCGTCGTACTCCCGCAGCTTGGCGAGCCGTGCGTCGGCCAGAGACAGGCGGCATTCCGACGCCACCCGCTGCACGGACATGTCGCTGAAGGTCGTGATGTCCACGCCGACCTTCGCGGCGGTCGAGAGCAGGAGCTGGAGGACCTGGCGGTGAGGCCTGCCGAGCTCGATGACGTCGTAGGCGCCCCGGCGAACCGCCCCGGGCGGAGAGAAGGGAAAGGCCCCGACGGGCGAGTAGATTGCCCCCCCGTTCTCGCAGATGAACGGGTCCGACACTCCCAACGCCTCCCGCAGGCGCTCCAGCTCCGCGCGGGTCTTGCTGGAGCACAGCACCAGCGGAATGCCCGCGATCGTCAGCGCGCGCGCGGCAGCGGCGGCAGCGGCGTGGGAATGCGTGTCGCGGTCCACGATGCACCCGTCCGCGTCGCTGACCAGGACGAGTTTCGCCTGCTTCTTCACCGCTTCGCCTCCGGCAGACTCCAGGCCTCGATTCGCCTTGCCCCAGTCTACGGACCATCGGCGGCCGGCAACATCCAGCGCGGACAGTATTCTCGGTCAATACCGGGCCGACCGGATGGGCCATTGGGCGAGGATCGGCTAGAGTCACCCAGGTGACCGGTTTCCGGGACACCGCGGCGGTCCGGCGGTAAGATCGGCGCATGAATGGAGACCGCATGCTCGGAGGTCGCATCGCCGAGACCCGTGCCCGCGGCTGGCCGAAGCGGCTGACGATCCGGGGCACCCTGTATGTCGGCTTCGGCGTGGTCTTCGTGCTCTGGCTCGGCTCGGGTGTCGAACTGGTGCGTGGGCTGTTGCGAATCGAGGAGCGTGCGAGGGCCGTCAGCGTCCGCGCCGCGGCCGCCGATGCCCAGCTGTCCAGTCTCCGGGTCCACGTGCTCGTGGCCTCCGTCTACCTGCGGGACGCGCTGTTCGACGTCACGCCGCGCGGCGAAGGTTTCTACCGGGCGCAGCTGCAGAACGCCCGCGACGGCATCAACCGCGCGATGGCCACCTACGTGCCCGTCGCCGATCTGCCCGCCGAGCGCCAGAGCATCGCCGAGCTGCGTCACGAGATTGACGCCTTCTGGGACACCGTCCTCCCGGTGCTCGAGTGGGACGACACCAGGCGGGCCGCCGAGGTCCGGCGACTGCTTCGCGAGGAGATCATCCCGAAACGCGAGATCATCACCCGGATATCGGAGCACATCCAGGAGTTGAACCGCGTGGCGTACGCACAGGAGCAGGAACAGCTGGCCCGGATCTACGCCGGCATGCGGCGGCAAGTCGCGCTCAGCAGCAGCCTGGCGCTCCTGGCCGGCTTCGTCGTGGCACTCGTGGTGACCCGCTACGCTGCTGGCCTCGAGGGCCAGATTCGGCAGCAGATGCTCAAGGACGCCGAGAACACGCGTGATCTCCAGCGGCTGTCGGCGCGCCTCGTCAACGTGCAAGAGGAGGAGCGGCGGACGATTGCGCGCGAACTGCACGACGAGGTCGGCCAGGCGCTGACGGCGATCAAGGTGGAGCTGTCCGTGGCGGGCAAGCATGCGGCGCTGACCGAGCGGGAGGGGGCTGCGCTCCAGGACGCCCGCGCGCTCACCGACCGCGCGCTCCAGCAGGTGCGGGATCTCTCGCAGATGCTGCACCCGGCGATGCTCGACGACCTCGGGCTTCCCGAGACGGTCGCGTGGTATCTGAACGCCTTCTCCCAGAGAACCGGCATCCGCACGGACCTCATCCAGGACCGCCTCGACGAACGCCTGGCAGGGGAGATCGAAACCTGCATGTACCGAATCGTCCAGGAGGCGCTGACCAACGTTGCGCGCCACTCGAAGGCGGCAGTGTGCCGCGTCTACCTCCAGCGCCTTCCACAGACCGTCCTCCTGACCGTCGAAGACGACGGCAGAGGATTTCCGGAGCCCGGCGCGGAGGCCGCGGCCGGAAAGCGCGGGCTGGGCCTGCTCGGGATCGAGGAGCGGGTGTCCGGCTTCCGCGGGTCGCTGAACATCGAGACCGCGCCCGGCAAGGGCACACGGCTGACCGTGGAACTGCCGGCACTTCCCAGACTGGTGGAGACCACCTAGATGCCTCGCCTTCGCATCCTGCTCGCCGACGACCACACGATCGTGCGCCAGGGCATCCGGAAGATCCTCGAGGAGTGCCCCGACTGGGAAGTCGTGGCAGAGGCGGGCGACGGCCGAGAGGCGGTCCGGCAGGCGCTCGAACTGAGGCCCGACGTCGCCATCCTCGACATCGGCATGCCACTGTTGAACGGCATCGAGGCGACCGGCCAGATTGCCAGGCGGGCGCCCGAGGTCAAGGTCGTGATCCTCAGCATGCATCCCAACGAGGCGTACATCACACGCGCCCTCCAGGCGGGCGCGAAGGGCTACCTGCTGAAGGATTCCGCCGACAGCGATCTGATTCGAGCGCTGACGCTCGTGAGCCAGGGCAAGTCGTTCTTCAGCCCGGCAGTGACGAAGGTCATGCTCGACGACTACGTCCGCCACCTCGCGGCGCGCGGTGTCGTGGACCGGTACGACTCTCTCTCGGAACGGGAGCGCGAGATTTTCCAGCTGGTGGCCGAGGGGCGGAGCAACAAGGAGATCGCCGACTTGCTGTTCGTGAGCCCGAACACGATTGAGACGCACCGCTCCCACATCATGGAGAAGCTGGACGTCCACAGCGCCGTCGAACTGGTGCTCTACGCGGTGCGGCGGGGACTGATCAGCTGACCGACCGGGTGAGTGAGACAAGAAAAGAGCCCGGTGCCGGCCCCAAAGGGCAGGCGACACCGGGCAACTCGTGATGGTGTCCGTTTCCCAGGCTCAGGATGGACGAGAGCCATGCTAGAGCGGCAAGCGGCCCGGCGGTATCGGGTGCAGACAGTATTCTCGCCAGGCCGCGCCGGAATGAGGGCATGGGCGACACCGATCCGGCCGCGTGCCCCCGGGCAGTCAGCCGAGGCGAGTCCGGCCGAGCGGGCCCGGTGCCGGTGGATCAGCGCACGATCTTCCCGCCCTTCATCACGAAGACGACCCGGCGAAGGGCGGTGATGTCCTCCAGCGGATTGCCGTCCACGGCGATCAGGTCCGCCTGGAACCCGGGCGCGACGGCGCCGATGCTCTGCCCGAGGCCGAGCGACTGGGCCGCCAGCGACGTGATCGACACGACGGCGTCGGATGCCGGCTGGCCACCCTGCTTCACGCGGTAGATCAGTTCCTCGATGTTGCGGCCGTGCGCCCCCGCCACCGCGTCGGTCCCGAAGACCACCTTCAGCCCGGGTGTCGCCAGGGCCTTTCTGAACATCACCAGGTCGGTGGCAATCGCCTGCTCCATCGCCGCGAAGCCCGCCTGGTTGTAGTTGCCGATCCCCTCGTAGTTCGCCCGGTGTTGGAGGTAGTTCTGCTTCACCAGGCCGATGTTCGGGTCGAGGTAGGTGCCGCTCGCGGCGAGCGCGGCAAGCGCACCCTCGTCCGCAAACGTGCCGTGCTCGATCGCCGTGCAGCCGGCCGCGGCAGAAGCCTTGATGGTGTCGGGGCTGTAGGCGTGCACCAGCGTTCGCATGCCCTGCGCCTTCGCTTCGCCGCACGCCGCCTGGATCTGGGCGTCGGAGAGGGTCTGCTTCCCGCCGTCGCGGATGCTGCCGGACGCGAAGATCTTCACCAGGTCTGCGCCGTCGGCCTTCAGCTTGCGCACCGCCTCGCGGATCTGGTCCTCGGTCAGCCGTGAATCGGTGATGGCCGTGAGCGAGGTGAGAATCCGCGGCCCTGGGAGGACCCCGCGCGCGATCGCCTCCCGCGCGTCCTTGTCCACGCGGTCGCCCACGCTCTGCACCGTGGTGAAGCCGGCGAGCAGCGTCGCGTACGCGTTCTCGAGCACGTACCCCATCAGCGCCGCCTGCGACTCGGCGCGCGGCTGGTACCGGCCGTCGGGCCCGAAGTGCCACGCGAGGTGCACGTGCGTGTCGATCAGCCCGGGAAGCAGCGTCAGCCCCGACAGGTCGTGTGTCGCCTTGCCGGACGCCTTCGTCGTCACCTCTTTGATGGCATCGCCGGACACGACCACGGTGGCGTTGCGGACGGCACCGCCCTTCCCGTCGAGGAGCAATCCGGCTTTGAGGGTCACCGCCGCCGGCTGCCGGGCGGACACGCAGACGGCCAGCGCGGCGAGGCAAGAGAGGGTCGCGGCCATGAATCGGATGTTCATGGCCGGCAGGATACACCGATCAGGGGCTTCCGGCCCCCGGCTTCCGGCCCTGTCACGCGTGACACGACCGAGAGCCGGGAGCCCGAGGCCGGCGTCTGCCTAGTTCAGCCCTTCTGCGACCGACAGGTAGAGGCTGTTGAAGAACAGCTTGAAGGCGCCGTGCGGCTGCGCCCGGAAGAGAACCTCCGGGGCGAACAGGTACACGTGCCCCTTGCCGACCTGGCTCGACACCAATTGCACGCCCTTGTCCAGGTACGGCTCGCCCCACGCCCACCCGCTCCGCAGCGGCCTGGCGCTGGCGAACCAGCCGACCGACCTGGTGTTCTTCGCCGCCGCATCGGGCGCGAGCGCGAACACCGGGTCGGCCTGGAAGAACACGTCGAGTTCCTTGCCGAGCCCGTGCGCCACCGGGTTCGTGTTGTCGATCGCGATTCGCAGCACGGAACCCGGCACGTAGTACTTCTCGCCCGGGAGCGGTTTGCCGTTCTCGACCAGGTGGTTCGTCACGGGGAGGCCGAGTTCCTGGGCCACGGCCATTGCCTGGCTCCCGATCGCGATCACCGTGCCGCCCTCCTCGACGAACTGCTTGATGCTGGCGGTGGTCTTCGCCGTCGCCTGGCCCTGCCGCTTCGCGAACTCGGGCGGAATCGGCTGCGGCGTGAAGCCGGCGCGCTGGCCCTGCTGCTGCGCGCCCGCCTGCCCGCCGCCCCCGCCACCGCGTTCACCGCCGCCCTGGCTTCCCGTAAGCCCGGCGCCGTTGAGAATCAGGACGTCCCACTTCGCGCGGAGGTTGCCCTCGTCGAGGTCCGGCGCGAAGACGAAGTTCACCGAGGTCGCGTCGAAGCCCGGGAACTCGAAATCCTCCAGGATCTTCCGCGTCCAGCCCGACGGCATGTTGCCGCCGTAGCGGTCGAAGACCGCGATGCGCGGCAGCTTCAACTTCGCCGCGGCGCCCGCCGGCGCCGCCGTGGCCGGCTCGAACGACACACCGAGTTCCGTCGCGGCCTTCTGCAGGATCGGCAGTGTCGTCGGCTTCGCCGCCACGTAGAACGTGCCCGGCCCCATCGGCCCGGCCGCCAGCCAGGACACCGATTCGCCGGCCTTGAGCAGCCGGTTCACGACGATGAAGCTGTCGTTGATCTCGTGGGAGAAGTAGTAACCGGTTGCCCCGGCCCCGGCCTTCACCGCCCCTGCCGGAACCTTCGCGTAGCCGGTGATCTTCTCGAACGACCCCTCGAACCCGTCGAGAACCCGATCGAACTGCACGCCCATGGTGAACGCGAGCGTGTACCCGGTGGCGTCGTACGGCCGGGTGGGCGGGCCGCCCGGTACGGGATGTCGTCCGGGTGATCCTGCGGTTCGAACATGTCCAGGACGTGCGGGCGGAATGCCTGCGCCGTCTTCACGACGTACGAGTTGGCGGGGTACTGCTTCCCGTTCACGGTGAAGGGCGCCGTCGCCTTGTGGATCGTGATGCCCGTCTTGATCAGCGCGTTGACGAACTTCGTCGCCGTCGCGAAATCGGGCTGGCTGGACGGGATGATGTAGCCGCGCGCATCGCGCAGTTCCTTCGCGCGCAGCGCGTCGTAGAGCGGGCTGCCGGCGCCCGCGCCGCCCCGCTGGCCGCCGCCCCGCTGGCCGCCGCCCGCCGTCATCGTGCCCGCAGCTCCCGGGATCGGCGTCGGGGTCGTGATGACGCCCTTGGCGATCAGCTCGTCCTGCACCTTGGCCATGCGGTGCGGGGTGAAGGTCCAGTGGTCCTCGCTGCCCCACTTGATCTCATCCCGACCCATGAAATACGCGTCGTACAGCAGCTTCTCGCGGTAGCGCGACGCGAGATCCACGAGGGCGCGGTTGGCCGTCACCGAGTAGTCGATCGACTGGCGGAAGTGCCACACCGACTGCGGCTGGATCGGCCAGTAGATGTTCGAGCTCGGCACCTGGTAGTTCGGGACGAACGGGATGCTGATCGGCGTCGGGTTCCCGATGATCTCGGTCAGGATCCCGATGATGTTGTGGAAGTGGGCCGTCGTCCGCAGGCCGCCGTTGAACCACGTCGAGTAGGACATCCCCTCCCGCGTGGTCACGCCGGGCTTCCCTTCGCTGTAGAACCGCTCCCGCATCATCGCGCCGGCGATATCGATCGCCGAGATCGCGTTCGGGTGCTGGAAGTAATTGAAGGGGTCGCGGAAGGGCGCCGCGAACAACACGGTGCCGGCCGGGCCGGTCTGATGGTGGTTGTAGAGGATCTGCGGGTACCACTCGCGGTAGAGGACCCGGTTGATGTTCGTCGTCTCGGCGATCGCGGACATGTAGAAGTCGCGGTTGTCGTCGTGGCCGGCGTACTTGTTGTAGAGCACCGGGATGCTCATGTTGCCGCGCTTCATGTACCAGTCGGACACCAGGTCCATGCCGTCCGGGTTCACGAACGTGCACAGCTGGATCACGTCCCGCAGGAACCGCATCGTCTCGTCGTCGGTGCGGCTGACCATCTGGTAGACGTACTCGATCAGTTCCTGCGCACCGACCGTCTCGGTGGCGTGCAGGCCGCCGTCGATCCAGACGACCGACTTGCCTTCCTTCGCCAGCGCCCGCGCCTGGTCGTCGGTCAGCCCCTCCGCGTTGGCGAGCTTGCCGACGATGTCCTTGTAGCGCGCGAGCTTCGCGTGGTTCTCGGGCGCGGTGACGATCGCCATGAGCATCGGCCGGCCCTCGGACGACTTCCCGATGTCCACGACCTTGATGCGGGGCGATTCCTTCTCCAGCTTCCGCCAGTACTTCGTCACCTGTTCGTAGGTCGCGAGGAAGTAGTCGTCGCCCACGTTGTGTCCCCACTCCTGCATGGGGCTCGTCACGCGTGCCGCGGCGGCTTGGGCCGCCGGGCGCGCCGGGGCGGGCGCCTGCGCAGAAGGCGCCGCTCCGCTGATCGCAAAGGCCAGTACACCAGCCAGGATTGCCAGGCTTCGCCGCACGTGCGCCATGAACTTCTCCTCCGGGTTGCGAAAGATGCCACCGAGCCGGGGGCGGGGGGATGGCGTAGTCTACCACTACAGTGCGGCCATTCGACCTGCGGCAGAATCTCGGGGGCAGCGCCGCCGCAAGGCGCCGGAGCGGAGGGGAACAGCGCGAGTCGCGCCGCCCCCGCTATACTCAGTTCCACGGAGGCAGGCTATGAACCCGAATACGGCGCTTGGCATTCTGACCGGCGCGTTGGTGGTCGTGACGGCCTACTACGCGTGGACGGTCCGCGGGCTGCTGGCGACGATGCAGGAAATGGTGGCCGCGACCAAGGAGATGGTGGAGACGGCGGCGCGGTCGTACACCCTTCTCGCTCGCGCCGCAGGTCGACTGCCGGACGATTACGTACGAGGGCACCGGGGACGCGGCCTCCGACTCGCCGGCGGGACAGATGGTCTCGGAAACGACGGTCACGAACCTGGGACAACACCGGGTCCGCCTGTCCCGTGTGCGGCTGGAGACTGATTCCGGCGCGGAACACATCCGGCGCTTCGTCACCCGATGGCTGGCGCCCAACGAACACGAGACGGTCCGGATTCCTTTTGGCCGGGCGAACCACACGAGGGCCGTGGTGCACCTGGTGGACCTGGCCGGCCAGGACCACGTGGTGGTTTCGGAGCCGGCCCAGGGCCAGGAGGGGGTGCAACCGCCCCCGCCCCGTTCGCCAGGGACGTACTCCTGACGGCTCGGCCCGCCGCCCCCTACCTGGGCGGCCCGAGCGGACTCGGCGAACATCCCTGGCGTTCGACGGTATAGAGGACCCCGGAGAACCGCCAGCCGTCCGGCGTCTTCACCAGCTGGAAGGCGTCGGTGCCGCAGTGAGAGAAGACGCCGTCGGCGTGGAAGTCGTAGGGCGCCGCCAGCGTCGCGATCCGGCCGTGGACCCGCACCTCGGGATTCCACATCCGCTCGAGCAGCCGCGACTTGTTCGCCGCGATCGAACGGCTGGCCTCGTCCGCGGCCAGCGTCCGAACGACCCACTGTCCCCCGTCCTCGCGCACGGACTGCACTTGCGCGCCCGGCAGGAACAGCCGGGACATCAGCGCCGCGTCCCGGGCGGCGATCCCGTCGAAGAACGTCTGGACGAGGGCGACGATTTCAGCCCTGTCCGTGCCGGCGGCAGGAGCCGCCTGGACCATCAGCGCGGCGAGCACGAGCGCGGTTGGAAGCACTGTGACACCCTCCTTTCCCCTCCCCGATCAGGACGGCGAGCTACTTCACCCGCGTCAGCTTGCAGACCGAGTAGACTTCGAATTCCTTCCTCGGTTCGGCGAGCTCGAACGTCTCGGTCATCGTGTCGGCCCCGGTCCTGCGGTACGTCTCCCTCGCCCGCCACCCCGGTCCGATGTTCTCTATCGTCTCGGTCACGAAGACCACCGTGCCGGCGGCGCCGGCCGCGGCGTCCCGCAGGTATTGGTTCACGAACCCCTCGCTGTGGAACTGGCGATAGACGAGCGTCCGGCGGACCTTGTCGTAGGTGATGAACCCCGCATCCTGGTGCGTCTCGCCCTTCGCGTTCTTCGGTTGGGGCGGATAGACCGCGACATTGCGGGTCGCCAGGACAGCGCCTCCGAGATCGAACGTGTACGTCCGGTCGCTGGTGCCGTTACCCGGATCGCCGCGAATTCGCCCCTTTCCAGGTGCCGACCATGAAGCGGACGGGCGCGAACGGGTCGGACGGGGCCGGGGTCTTCGCAGGCTCCTGCCCGGCAGCGAGTGAAGCGATCATGACGGCGAGCACGACTGCGGATCGGATCACGAATGCCTCCTGCTATTTCTTCCGCCAGAAGATGGCGGCGATGGCCGACACCAGCAAACCGGTCACGAGCGTACCGATGAACCCGCTCAAGGCGTTCATCGCGGGCGTCTGCATCGCGGCGGCTGCCGCCAGCTGCAAATCGATGTCCGGCTTCGAGAGGCCTTGCGCGGCGAGCGCGCGGGCCTGCATCGCCTGCATTTCCTCGAAGTAATGAGGGAACGAGCTGGTCGTGAACACCAGCGAACTGCAGACGACGATCGCACCGGCCACGAGCGAGAACACGAGGCCGTTGACCATCTGTCCGCCGTAGCTCTCGAACGGGGCGGTCCGCTTCAAGGCCCACAACAGCAGGGCGATCTCGAAGACGATGACGAGGAAGAACAGGTTCAACAGGACCGGGTCCTTGTACCAGCCGGTGAAGCCCATCAGGTACTGCCAGATGGTGACCAGGACACCCAGGTAGACTCCGGCGCGAATCGCCATCGCCATGTGCGCTCCTTTGAAGGAATGTCGGGCTGCCGCAGGGATATACTACCTCGGCACTGGGGGCGGAATGCCTTCTTCTCTCGTCACCCGGCGCCGGTTTCTCCGCACGTCGGCGCTGACCGCTGCTGCCGCCGGCGTGCCGGCCTGGGCAGCCGCAGGCCCCCGGGCGGCGGCCCGGCGCCCCAACTTCGTCTTCCTGCTCGTGGACGATCTCGGCAGGTCCGATCTCGGCTGCTACGGCAACCCGTTCCACGAGACGCTCACGGACGACCAAGCTAACAGTTCATAGCGATCACGGCACGCCCAAGCTGGTAACTCATAGCGGATCGCAGGAGGACAAGGCGTCCCGCCTGTCGCGATGCACGTGCGGTCGCGGACGCGGTCGGCCCGCTCGCTCCGGCGGCGCAGGTCGGCGGCGCCGGCAAACGCCTCCGGCGGCCCGGGCGGCCGCCAGCCGCGGGGGTCGCCCGAGTGGATGACGGCGCTCGGGCTCAACCCCGCTGGTTCCCGGCGCCGGCGGAGACGTTTGCCGTCTGACGCGTGCGCGGCTTGCCGACATGCGCCGCTTCGCGAGCCGCTCCGACCACGTCCGCGCTGGTCGCGGACACGTCCTGTCTGTTCCGGCCCGCGTCCTCGTGGCGCAAGCCTCCGTGCTTGCGCCCAGCAGGACAGGCGTCCCGCCTGCTCATCCCGTCGGCTTGGGCGCGCGCTGCGCGACGCGCGCCAGCACCTCGTCGCCGACAATCGACTCGCACGCGGCGAACAGTTCGTTCTCCTCGAAGCGCACGTGCGAGTTGAGGAGCAATCCGAACGCCTCGAGGCGGCGAACCTCGCCGGCCTCCGCCGCCTCGAGGTGACCGCGCAGCTCGGCATGCTCGCGAAGGGTTCGCTCCACCAGGTCGGGCCGGGACGACGCCAGCGCCGGCAGCAGTTCCTCCTCCTCGATGGTGAAGTGCGGGCGCAGCTCCGAGTCGTACCGGCGCCGCACCTCCGCCGCCATCGACGCGCCGATCTCCCCCCGCGCCGCCGCGTCCTTGATCCGCAGGGCGAGCACGAGCGCGTGGTGATGATCCGACGTGAGGCCGTGCAGGCGGATGTCGCGTTTCATCGGGCCACTCTCTACTTGTCGTGCCGGTGAGCCTCCGCCGCGCCGCCCTTCCCCGACAGCTGCTGCAGCGCCTCGACGTAGTGCACGTACTCGATGTATGCCTCGACGTAGCGGCGGCCTGCCTCGACGTTGTGGTCGGCGTGCGCTCTCGCTTCCATCACCCGCTCGTAGCGCTCGCGCAGCCCGGCCGTCACCTTCTCGGTGACCAACTTCAGCAGCGGGTCGCCCGACGTGGTCTCCAGGGCTTTGTCCGATGCGGCAATCATGCCGCCCGGGTCGTCGGCCTCGGCCTTGAGGCCGGTGTAGGGCGCGCCCTCGCCGGCCCGGTGGAGGCGAACCACGGTCTCGAGGAAGTAGCGATCCGCCAGTTCGCGGGCCTGCCCGCCCTGCGAGCGAACCGACAGCGTGTCGCGAAACGCCGCGCTCAACTCGGCCTCGGCGGCGGGCTTCACCCACCTCAGCAAAGGCTGCAGGTTCTTCGTCTCGAGCGCCGCCCTGGCGGCAACGACCACGGGGCCCGACAGCGTGTCGCAATGCGCTGCAGCCGGCGCGGCGCCGGCGAGCAGGCGGAGGGCGACGGCCACGGCGAGCAGGCGAGGGGCAGTGCGGAACACGGTGGTCCTTTCGGTAAGGTCCAGGCGGTCCTTGCGCGAAGGCGCGCACACCCGCCCGGACGGCTTCAACAGGCAGGATGGCATCCTTCCCGACCGTTGCCCGATGATCTGGATCACCGATTCCGCGCATTCGCGGCCTCAGCCGCGTCTTCTATCTTCCGCCTTCTGTCTTCTGTCTTCTGACCGTGTGTGTCCCAACCACCTTCCCCTCGTCGGTCGTCTGCGTGATGACGAGGGCATCGGGCGACACGTCCACCCGCGTCAGCGTGTTGGTGCCGGCCGCCGAGCCGCCTCCCACGACAATCGGGAAGCGGTTGGCGCCCTCGGCCGGTTCCACCCAGTCGGCGCGGTGGGTATGGCCGGCGATGTGAAGGTCGATGCCGGCCGCGTTGAGAATCGGGCCGAAGGTTTCACGGCAGCTGGCCGGTCCGGCACCCGCCACGCGCGTCCGGTCGTTTCCGAAGAACGGCATGTGGGCCACGAGGACCCGGAAGCGCGCGTTCCTGAACGCCGGTGCCCGCACCTCCCGCGTCAACCACTCGGCCTGCGCCTTGCGGTAGGCCTCGAAGCTCGCGAGGCCGCTGTAGGCCCAGTGGCCGTCCTCCTTGTCCTCGCCGGTGTCAAGCACGATGAAGCGGACGCCGGCGTGCGAGAACGCGTAGTAGAACCGCCCGCCGGGCAAGTCGAGGTGCGACTTCAGCGCTCGCGCGTAGACGCCGCGTGCCTCGTGGTTGCCGCGAACGAACAGGAAGGGCACGGCGCCCGCAAATGTGTCGGATGCCGGCTTCAGGTGCCGCTCGACGATCTGCTGCCCGTTCTGCAGGTGGCTGAGCGAATCGCCGTTGAAGAAGACGAGGTCGAACGGCGGCCCTGCCAGCGCGCGCGCGGCGTGCCCCCTCAACATCCCGACGTTCTCGTGAAGATCGTTCATGACCACGAACGAGAACTCGCGCGGTTCGACGGCCAGCGTCCTGAACGACCGCACATCGCCCCGCCGGGCATCTCCGTAGTCCACCTTGTAAGGACCGTAAGCGGCGATGGGCCGCGTCACGATTCGATACGTGTAGACCGTGTCCGGTTGCAGGCCGCTCACGGTCACGGTGTGAATCGTCCCCCCGGCCACGACGAGGCCGTCCTCGGTCGGCAGCACGCTGGTCATCGTCTCCGCGTCCGCGCCGTACCTCGAGCCACGCGGCCGCCGGCACGTCCGTGATCCACATCACCGTCATCGATGAAGGGCCAGGGTTCTGCAGGTACGGGCCGGCGAGCAGTGTCGCCGCGCGCCCGGGCGGTGCGCTCTTCGCCTCGTCCGCCTGGAAGCCGGCGTCCGCGACGGTGACGGTGCCGGCGCCGCGCGCGAGGATCGCCGACTGCCGCACCGTGTCGGCGCCCGGCAGCAGTTCGGCCTGCCAGGCGACCACCAGCGACTCGTCCGGGCACTCGAACGCGGCGACGACCCGCAGGCCGCCCGGCTGGATTGTCGCGCCGGACGCCGCCTTCATCTCCTCCACGGCAGGCGCGCCGCGCAGGCGGCACTCCGGGCTCCTGACGGTCCGGCCGTCAGGCCGCGCGACGGCGAAGGCGTCACCCGGCTTCGTGCCGATGCGGCCGCCGAGCCGGTCGAACACCGAGGCGACTCGGAGGCCTGCTGCCGCATCCCAGGTGACCACCAGGGACTGGTTCCCCAACCACCACGAGGTTCCCGTCGTGCTGGCGTTCACCTGGCCGGGGTTGACCAGGATGGTCTGGGGGGCCTGCGGCGCGGCGAGCGGCAACGCGCCCGCCAGCAGCAGGAGCGTGACCGGGGCTGCGAGTCGAATCTTCGGCACAGGTCTCCTTTCGCGATCGTTCCGGCGCATGCGCGCTCATCATACTGCCGCTCCAGCCCGGCCACGCCGTGGCAGCCCGCCTGCAGCCGCAAACGGCGGGATGGCGTCCGAGGCCGCCGGGCGACTACGCGCCGGCGATGGAACACGGCCCGGTCGACGGGGTGACTGCCTGCCTCTCGGGTGCCGAAATCGGCACGAACAGCCGCTCCGGGGTAGAATCGGAGCCGGGATGTCACGCGGCGGAAACGACCATTCCTCCATGGCGCATCGCGGGCTGGTCCTCGCGGCGCTCGGCGTCGTGTTCGGGGACATCGGCACCAGCCCCCTCTACGCGCTCGATGAATGCTTTGTGCCGCGCACGGCGTGCAGCCGACGCGACGAACATCTGTGGCGTGCTCTCCCTGGTCTTCTGGGCGCTGATCGTCGTCATTTCCATCAAGTACCTGGTCGTTCGTCATGCGCGCCGACAACCGGGGCGAAGGCGGCACCCTGGCGCTGATGGCGCTCGATCCCCGGCCACTATCGCGGGCCCGATGAGCCGCGCGCCGTCCTGATCGCCCTGGGACTCTTCGGCACATCGCATGCTGTACGGCGACGGCATGATCACGCCCGGCCATCACGGTGCTGGTGCGCGTGGAAGGACTGAACGAGGCGACGCCGGTCTTCACGCCTTACGTGGTTCCGCTCGCGCTCGTCGTGCTGTTCGGCCTCTTCACCGTGCAGTCGAGGGGCACGGCGGCGGTGGGCAAGATGTTCGGACCGGTGATGGTCATCTGGTTCGTGGCGATCTCGCTGCTCGGGGTGTCGGGCATCTTCGCGCGAACCGCGGATCCTGGCGGCCGTCAACCCGGTCCATGCCGCCCGTTCTTCGCGGAGCACGGTTTCCACTCGGTCCTGGTCCTCGGATCGGTGTTCCTGGTGGTGACCGGGGGCGAGGCGCTGTACGCCGACATGGGCCATTTCGGGAAGCGCCCGATCCGCCTCGCGTGGTTCTTCATCGCGCAGCCGGCGCTGATGCTCAACTACTTCGGCCAGGGAGCGCTGCTGCTCGCCGACCCTGGCGACGGCGGAGAACCCCTTCTACCGGCTGGCGCCGACCTGGGCGCTGGTCCCGCTCGTCGTCCTCGCGACCTGCGCGGCCGTCATCGCCTCCCAGGCGCTGATTTCCGGCCGTGTTCTCGCTGACGCGCGCGGCCGTGCAGCTTGGCTACTGCCCGCGCATGAAGATCGATTTCACGTCGGCGAGCCAGATGGGCCAGGTCTACGTCGGCTCCATCAACTACGCCCTGATGTTCGCGACGATGGCACTGGTCATCGGGTTCGGGTCCTCGAGCCGCCTGGCCGCCGCGTACGGCATCGCGGTGACGCTGAACGATGACGATCACGACGATCCTCGCTGTACGTGATTGCCCGCCACGTCTGGGGCTGGCGGCGCCTCTTTGCCGGCCCCGTGGCGTTGATGTTCCTGGCCGTCGACCTCGCGTTCGTGACCGGCAACGCGCTCAAGATCCTCCACGGCGGGTGGGTGGCGCTCGGGATCGCCCTGCTCGTGTTCACGCTGCTGTCCACCTGGAAGACCGGGAGGGCGGTGCTCGCCGAACGCCTGCGGGAGCGGGCCTACCCGCTGTCGCGGCTGCTCGAGCGGATCCAGAAGCACCCGCCGGTCAGGGTGCCAGGCACCGCGGTGTTCATGTCGGGGTCATCCGCCGGCGCGCCGCCGCCCCTTCTTCACAACCTGCAGTACAACAAGGTCATCCACGAGCAGGTGATCCTGCTCACGGTGACGACGGCGGAGCGTCCGCACGTTCCACCCGAGGAGCGGGCAACGGTGGAGCGGCTGGCCGACCACTTCTACCGCGTGTCGCTCGACTACGGGTTCATGGAACAGCCGGACGTCCCGCTGGCGCTGGCCATGCTGCCCCCGGAGACGGGACTGCAGGTGAACATGGCGGAGACGGCGTTCTTCCTCGGGCGGGAGACGCTGCTGGCGACGCGGCGCCCCGGGATGTTCGTGTGGCGGGAGCGCCTCTTCGCCCTGATGTCGCGCAACGCGCAGCGCGCCACGACGTTCTTCAAGATCCCCCCCGAGCACGTCGTCGAGATCGGCATCCAGGTGGAGTTGTAGGTACCTTTGCGACCGCAGAGCGCGATGCGCCCCGAGACCACCCGCCGACCGGCTGTCGGAGGCCGCGCGTTGCTCCTGTCGGCGCTCGGCGTGGTCTTCGGCGACATCGGCACGAGCCCGCTCTACGCCCTCCGCGAGTGTTTCAACGAGGCGCATGGCCTCGGGCCGACCGCCGCGAACGTCCTCGGCGTTCTCTCCCTGGTCTTCTGGGCCCTGGTCATCATCATCTCGGTGAAGTACCTCGCGTTCGTGATGCGCGCCGACAACAGGGGTGAAGGTGGAACGCTCGCCCTGATGGCGCTCATCCCCGGGCACTACAAGAACCGCCGCACCCGGAACGCGCTGCTCGGCCTGGGCCTGTTCGGCGCGTCGTTGCTCTACGGCGACGGCATGATCACGCCGGCCATCACCGTGCTCGGCGCGGTCGAAGGGTTGAGCGAGGCGACGCCGGTCTTGACGCCCTACGTGGTCCCGCTGGCGCTGGCCGTGCTGTTCGCCCTGTTCACGGTGCAGTCACGCGGCACCGCGGCCGTCGGGCGGATGTTCGGCCCGGTCATGCTCGTGTGGTTCGTCAGCATCGCCGCGCTCGGGCTGGCGGCGTTGTGGCGGGAGCCGTTCGTCCTGCGGGCGATCAACCCGGTTCACGGCATCCGGTTCTTCGCCGCTCACGGCGTGAACGGGGTTCTCGTCCTGGGTTCGGTCTTCCTGGTCGTCACCGGCGGCGAGGCGCTGTACGCGGACATGGGGCACTTCGGCAAGCGCCCGATCCGCCTCGCCTGGTTCTGCATCGCACAGCCCGCCCTGCATGCTGAACTATTTCGGCCAGGGGGCGCTGCTGTACGCCGACCCGACGGCCGCCGAGAATCCGTTCTACCGCCTCGCCCCGACCTGGGCGCTCGTTCCGCTGGTCGGCTTGGCCACGTGCGCCGCCGCGATTGCCTCGCAGGCGTTGATCTCCGCGGTGTTCTCGCTGACACGAAACGCGGTGCAGCTCGGCTACTGCCCCCGCATGAAGATCGAGTTCACGTCGGCCAGCCAGATGGGCCAGGTGTACGTCGGGTCGATCAACCGGGCGCTGATGCTGGCGACGATGGCGCTCGTCATCGGCTTCGGGTCGTCGAGCCGCCTCGCCTCGGCCTACGGCGTCGCCGTGACGCTGGACATGACGATCACGACGATCCTCGCCTACGTCATCGCACGTCATGTCTGGGGATGGACGCGGCCGCTGGCCGGGACGGTCGCCGCGGTGTTCCTGACAGTGGACCTGGCGTTCCTGGGAGGCAACCTCCTGAAGGTCCTGCACGGCGGCTGGGTGCCGCTCGGCATCGCGCTCCTGATCTTCACCCTGCTCTCCACCTGGAAGACGGGGCGACAACTGCTCGCCGAGCGGCTGAAGGAGCGGGCGTATCCGCTGGCGCGGCTGCTCGAGAATGTGCGAAAGCACCCCCCGCTCCGCGTGCCCGGAACGGCGGTGTTCATGACGGGCACCACCGCCGGCGCTCCCCCGCCGCTGCTGCACAACCTGGAACACAACAAGGTGATGCACCACCAGGTGATCCTGCTGACGGTGAGAACGACCGAACGGCCGCACGTCCCGTCCGCCGATCGCGCGAAGGTGGAGCGGCTCGCCGAACGGTTCTTCCGCGTCACCCTCGATTACGGCTTCATGGACCATCCGGACGTGCCGCTGGCGCTCGGAAGCCTGCCGCCGGAGACGGGTGTGGAGGTCAACGTCAGCCAGACGGCTTTCTTCCTGGGGCGGGAGACCCTCCTGCCGACCCAGAGGCCGGGGATGTACATGTGGCGCGAGAAGCTGTTCGCCTACATGTCCCGCAACTCGCAGCGCGCCACCGACTTCTTCAAGATCCCCCCGGAGCGGGTGGTCGAAATCGGCATCCAGGTCGAACTCTAGGCCGGCCCCAGGCTCCCGGCTTCCGGCGGCTTCGGGCCTACGGCCTCGTCGCGCCGCAGGTTCCCCCATTGACACTGCGCAAGCCTCTCCGTCACAGTACTTGCATGCCCACTCTCGATTTTTCGAAGCTGTCGCTGCAGGACGCCCTCGACCTCGCCATCCTGATCGAGGAAGAGGCGAAGGAACGATACGAAGAGTTCGCGGCGAATCTGACGCTCCACCATACGCCCGACGCAGCCAACTTCTTCGTGACGATGGCGGGCAACGAGGCGAAGCACGGAGCCGACCTGCTGCAGCGGCGGCAGGCGCTCTTCGGCGCCGCGGCGGCGCGGGTCTCCCGCGACATGCTCTGGGACGTGGAGGCGCCAGGGTACGACCAGCCGCGCATGTTCATGACGGCGCGCCAGGCGATGGAGGTCGCGCTCGAGAGCGAGGTCAAGGCGCACGATTTCTTCGCCTCGGCGCTCGAGTTCGTCGAGGACACCGAGGTCCGCACCCTCTTCCAGGAACTCCGCGACGAGGAGACGGAGCACCAGGAACTGGTCAAGGCCGTCATGGCAAGACTGCCGGAGGACGACGGTTCGGCGGCGGGATTCGACGCCGACGAACCGGTCGCCCAGTAAGCCTCGGGGGGGGCAGGTCGGCCCCCGTCGTGGCGCCGGCCGCCGTGCCGGCGTCTAACCGCCCAGGTCCGTGCCGGTCGCCCCACTGCCCTTTCGCAGGGCACCCGCGCCCCCGGTGTCGGGGCCCGTGCCGCCCGTCGTCCCCTCGGTCACGTCGCGCGTCCCCACGTGCGACCGGTCCTCGTTCCCCGTTCCGCCCGCACATCGTCCCCGGTTTCGCCGCGGTCGCGCTCGTCCATGCGGTCCTCCCCGTGTTGCGTTCGACGGCAAACCGAGCAAGGGATGTGCCCGCTGCGTGGACGGGCGTAGTAATATCTGCGCGTCCATCCCGAAACGTCCTGGAGATGCCTCAATGATTCGAACGACCTGGTTCCGACGAGCGGTAATGGCGGCGCTCTGTGCCGTCGCGCTTGCAGCATCCACCGCCATCACGGCCCAGCAGCGCCCGGCCGCCCCCGCCGCCGCCAAGCCTGCAGCGGCGAAGGCGAAGCCCGTGCTGATGGCCTCGGTCGACCCGGCGCTGCTGTCCGGCCTCGAACTACCGGCTCGTCGGGCCGTCGAGGGGCGGCCGCGTCACTGCGGTTACCGGCGTGCCGTCGCAGCCGAAGACCTTCTACATGGGCGTCGCCAGCGGCGGAGTGTTCCGAACGACCGACGCGGGGGCCACCTGGACGCCGATCACCGACGGCCAGATCCCGCTCGGCTCGATCGGGTCGATCGCGGTGGCCGACTCGAATCCCGACATCATCTACGTGGGCACCGGGTCGGATGGCGTGCGCAGCAACGTCTCGACCGGCCGCGGAATCTACAAGTCGCATCGACGGCGGCAAGACCTGGGCGTTCGCGGGCCTTCGCGACGGCGGCCAGACCGGCGCCATTCGCATCCACCCGTCCAACCCCGACATCGTGATCGCGGCGATGACCGGCGACATCTTCAAGGCGAACGCCGAGCGCGGCATCTTCAAGACCGTCGACGGCGGGAAGACGTGGAAGAAGACGCTCTACCTGACCGAGCAGGTCGGCGCGATGGACGTGGAGTTCCAGCCGGGCAACCCGGCCGTGGTCTACGCGTGGATGTCGCGCCTGGAGCGCAAGCCCTGGACGATCATCAGCGGCGGCCGGTCGAAGGCGCCGGCTTCTACAAGAGCACCAACGGCGGCGACACGTTCACCAAGATCGCGACCGGCCTGCCGGGCGAACTGATCGGCAAGGGCAACCTCGCGACGACCGCCGCGAACCCGAACCGCATCTACGCGCTGGTCGAAGCGAAGCCCGGCGGCGGCCTCTACCGCTCGGATGACGCCGGGCAGACGTGGGCGCAGGTCAACGCGACGCCGGGCCTCGTGCAGCGGCCGTTCTACTACACGACGCTCGGCGCCGATCCCAGCGAACGCGGACGTCGTCTACGCCGGCGCGGAAGGCGTTCTACAAGTCGGTCGACGGCGGCAAGACGCTGACCCCGCTGCGGACGCCGCACGGCGACAACCACGACATCTGGGTCAACCCCAAAGACGGCAACGTGATGATCCAGGCGAACGACGGCGGCGCCAACGTCTCGACCGACGGCGGCCGCACGTGGTCGACGCAGATGAACCAGGTGACCGGCGAGTTCTACGCGGTGTGGCCCGACAACGCCTTCCCGTACAAGATCTACGGCGCGCAGCAGGACGACAGCACGGTGATCCTGTCGAGCGTCGCGAACCCGTTCAACCTGGCCGACTGGCGCGGCGGCCCGGGCTGCGAGACCGGCCCGATCATCCCCCACCCGGCGGACCCGAACACGATCTACGGCTCGTGCAAGGGCCAGTACGAAGTGATGGACCTGCGGACCGAGCCAGAACAAGAGCTACTGGATCGGCGGGCAGTCGCTCTACGGCAACGCGGGCAGCGAGCTCGATCCTGCGCTTCCAGCGCGTGTCGCCGATGAACACGTCGCCCTTCGATCCGAACGTGCTCTACTACGGGTCGCAGTACCTCCACCGCACGCGCGACAAGGGCGTGACGTGGGAGAAGATCTCGCCCGACCTCACCGCGTTCCCGCCGTGCTGCCAGGGCCCGAGCGGCGAGCCGATCACGCGCGACGTCACCGGCGAGGAGTTCTACTCGACGCTCTACGCCATCAGCGAGTCGCCGCTCGAGAAGGGCGTCATCTGGACCGGCTCGAACGACGGCCCGTTCAGCGTCACGCGCGACAACGGCGCTGACCTGGGCGCGCGTCACGCCGAAGGACCTGCCCGAAGGCGGCCGCGTGGCCTTCATCGACCCGTCGCCGCACCGGCGCGGCTCGGCGTACTACGCCGTCTACCGCTACCTGCTCGGCGACTACGCGCCGTACATCTACAAGACCGACGACTACGGCAAGACGTGGAAGCGGCTGACCGACGGCAAGAACGGCATCCCCGCCGACACGCCGACGCGCGTCGTGCGCGAGGACCCGAACCGCGAGGGCCTGCTCTACGCCGGCACCGAGTTCGGGATGTACATCTCGTTCGACGATGGCGGGCACTGGCAGCCGTTCTTCCAGAACATGCCGCAGATCCCGATCAACGACATCAAGGTCCACAAGAAGGACCTGCTCGTGGCCACGCAGGGCCGCGCGTTCTGGATCATGGACAACCTGAGCGTCCTGCACCAGCTGACGCCGGCGGTCACGAAGGACGCGGTCACGCTGTTCGCGCCGCGCGACGGCTACCGCACGCGCGTGAGCCCGGCGACGCTCGGGCCGATGTTCGAGTACTACCTGCCGTCGGCGCCGGCCGGGCGCGGTGCAGATCGAGGTGCTCGACGCCCAGGGCGCGGTGGTGAACAGCTACAGCAGCGCCGACGCGGCGGCGGCCGGCGGGCGCGGCGGACGGGGCGGCCGCGGCGGCGCAGGCGGTGCCGGCGGCGCCGACCAGGTCGGATCCCGAGCGCGCCGGCGGTTCGGGCGCGGCGGCGCCGGCGTGCAGACGCGCGTCACGAAGGACGCCGGCATCAACCGCGTGGTGTGGAACGTCCAGAGCCGCGACGGCGTGACGATGCCGCCGGGGTCGTACCAGGTGCGGCTCACCGTGAACGGCGCCGCGCAGACGAAGCCGTTCAAGGTGCTGATCGATCCGAACGTGGCCGCGACCGGCGTCACCGTCGCGGACCTCGTGGAGCAGTACCAGCACGTGCTCGCCGTGCGCGCGTTCACGCAGCAGGTGACGCAACTGGCCACGCGCGTCCGCGACGGCGCGCGACGCGGCGAAGAGCGGCCCGGCGGACAAGCTGGCGGCGATCGAGAAGATCTACTCGCAGCTGGTCGACGTGGCCCGAGGGCGTGCGCTACGCGCGGCCCGGGCTGCAGGCGCACGCGTCGTACCTCGCGGGCCTCGGCACGCGCACCGATCAGAAGGTGGGCCGCGACGCGTTCGAGCGCCTCGCGGTGCTGAAGAAGGACTACGCGCGGCTGAAGGCCGAGGCCGACAAGCTGATCGGGCAGTAGCGCCCGGACGCCCGGCGAAAGAGGGACCGGGAGCGCGAGACGCGTCGCGGTGATGCGGCCCGCGCTACCGGTTCAACTCGCGCGCGACCTTCACCACGTCGCCGGTCCGGTAGAAGTCCACGGCGAGGATTGTCGGCCTGCAGGCCGCGCTCCTCCTGGCAGCGGCGCGCCCTGCCAGCAGGGCGTCGTACCCGTTCACGATGGCCGCGTTGCTCGGCTTCGGGTTGGGCGTCGTGTCAATCCAGTTGTTGATCAGGAAGAGCGACCCGGCCGTGCCGCCCCTGTTGGGCGCACACGTCATGTCGGCAGGCGACTTGAACTTGTAGGGCGTCTCCTGCATGACGTCGAAGGCCGGGAGGATCCACGCGACGCCCGGCCGCCCCGACTCCGTCATCACAACGACGCGCTGGTTCGTGGCGATCAGCGTCCGCAGCGTCGGCCACGGCCCCCGCCCGCTCCCGCGGTAGACCAGGTCGGCCAGGCCCGCCTTCTCGAACTCCGCTGCCAGGTCCTGGGGTGTGACGTAGTCCTCGACGACGAGGAGACCACCTCGTCCGGGTGCTGCACGAGGAAGTCGGCCAGCGCGGACAACCAGGGACCGAGAGGCTGCGCGCCAAGCTCGCAGAATCCATGGCACAGGTAGAGGCCGCGCGGGCCGAGGTCGCCGCCGGCAAACCGGTTGCGGATCCGCACCGCGGCTTCCACGCCTTCCGGTCCGACCGCGCCCTGGATCTTCTCGCGGGACGTCGTTTCCGAATCGAGATCGGTCACGACGCTGGTGCCGGCGGGCCGGCCGTAGTGGACGTCGAACAGGAGCGCGCGGATCCCGTCCGTCAACTGTCCCGCGATCCCCCGCTCCTGCTGCGGGAGCATCCAGCCCTGGACGTCCGCGGCCGACATCGAGTTGTGCGGTGCCCGGGAACGTCACCTGGTCGAGCGGGCGGTCGCAGAGCGCCGCGGAACCATTGCAGAGGCCGACGCTTCGCTCGACCGGCGGCGGGACCGGGCGCATGACGAAGAAGGCCGCCGCGACGAGCAGCGCGGTGACGAGCCCGACGATCGCCACGCGGCCGAAGCCCGCGCCGGGCGTCGCGCCATCGGCGCCGGCGGACGCCAACCGCCCCTGCAACAGCGTGAGGGCCTCCCGGATGCCGAGGAACGCGCACAGGCCGCCGGCAGCCAGCATGATCCACTGAATCACCGCGCCGGGGTGCAGCACCGCCCCCACCCCGAGCACGATCAACGCGAGGCTCCTTGCGAGCCTTCCCCACGTCCCGCCGGGGGGATCCTGCGCCACCCGCCACGCATGCGCCGTCAACGCGGAGACCGAGATGCGCCCGAGGAGCGAGTGCGCCGAGGCCGCCATGACGATGCCCACCAGCGACAACGTCAGCGCCCAGGCGCGCAGGCCGGCGGTGAACGCCGCCCAGGCCCCACCGAGCGCCCCGCGCGCCAGCGGATCGTCGGCGATCGCCTGGAGGAACCAGCCGCCCGTCGTCCTCAGCACCAGCAGCACGACGCCTGCCGCCACCAGGTTGATCGAGACGTCGAGGAGCGCGCGGCGCCGGTCGCGGGACATGACGAATCCCCCGGCGATGCAGAGGATCCCGAGGACGAGGACGAGCGCGACGAAGGCGGCCAGGCGCCTCGAGAGCCGCAGCGCGCTGACGATGAGGGCCGGCGCCTTGCCGCGGCCGAGTTCGGCGATGACGCCGCGCACGCGCGCCGGGATCTTCTCGGCGAGCGCCGGGTTGGCCTGCGCGACGGCGCTGCGCACGAGGACACCGAGGTCCGGGATCGACAAGGCAATCTTGCTCGTGCCCTCGCTCGTCAACGTGCCCATCGCCGAACGGATGCTCACCTGCAGCGTCCGCTGGAACGCCTGCGACGACACCGTCGTGGAGGCGACCGCCGCGATCACGGGCTTGAAGGCAGTGAGGTCGGGCTGGGCGGCCAGCACGGCGTTCGTCGCGCGGTCGGCGAGGAACGCCGAGACTCGCGGGTCGGCGAGCGCGACGCCGGCCCTGCGCGAGACGCCGGCCGGCGTCAGCAGGCCCTGGCGGAGGTCGAGCAAGACCACGCCGAGCGTGGTGAGCAGGACGCCGACCGCCAGCAGCAGCGCGGACAGGAGAGTGCGAACATCGCGTGACGAGGTGGACATGCAGGGCTCCAGGTTCGTGCTGCGCGCCCGTCAGGACCGCGGACCGGAAATCGCCACGCTGGCGGAGCCCGGTCATCTTACACCTGGGGCCCCGTTTTTCGGCCGTTTCCGCGTGCATCTTGCCAAGGGCGCCCTGTCGGGCGGCGGCCGGCGCTAAACCTCAGGGCCTCCGCGACCGAAACAGTGCCCGGGGGGATTCTGTTCGTCGGTCCGTATCGATCACTACCACCTGGCCACGCGCGGCGACAGCGACGGTCTCTGGGACTGGAACCTCTCGACCAACCGGGTGCATTTCGCCCCGAGGTGGGTCGCGATGCTCGGGTGCACCGAGCACGAGGTCGGCCAGTCTCCCGAGGAGTGGCTCGACCGGGTCCACCCCGAGGACCGGCCCGCGGTGCAGGCGGAAATCGACGCGCATCTCGCCCAGGATTGCGCCGGGTTCACCCTGCAGCACCGGATGCGCCACCGGGATGGCAGCTACCGGTGGATGGCCTGCCAGGCCGTGATCGTCCGCGACGACAACGGGCGGCCCGTCCGGATGATGGGCTTCCACGCCGACGTCACCGCCGACCGGGGCTCGGATATCCTCACCGGCCTCCCCAACCGCCTGATCTTCCTCGACCGACTCGAGCGGGCCATCGACCGGGCGCAGGCGCTCCCCCGAATTCCTCTTCGCCGGCCTCGTCGTGGACCTCGATCGCCCCGATCCGGTGCCTGAGGCGGGCGACGCCGGCGCGCCGGATCCCCTCCTCGCGGCGGCCGCACGACGCCTGGAAACCTGCCTGCGCAGCGGCGACGCCCCGGCCAGCCTCGGCCACGAGTACCTGGTCTCCCGGCTCGGAGGCGACCAGTTCGGCATCCTCATCGAGGGGCTCGCCGAGGTCGGCGAGGCGAGCGTGGCCGCGCAGCGCGTCTTGTCGGGAATGCTCGCGTCGTTCTCGCTCGGCGGGGCGGAGGTGTTCGTCAAGGCCAGCGTCGGGGTCGCGGTCAGCGTCACCGGCTACCGCCGGGGCGAGGACGTGCTGCGCGATGCCGACACCGCGCTGCACCGCGCCCGGGCGCTCGGCAAGGGGCGCTGCGAAGTGTTCGACACGGCGCTGCTCGATTCGGCGCGCTCGCGGCTCGAGATGGAGGCCGAACTGGAGAAGGCGATCGAGCGCCGCGAGTTCGTCCTCTTCTACCAGCCGATCGTGTCGCTCTCCTCCAACCGGATCGCCGGCCTCGAGGCGCTCGTGCGGTGGCAGCATCCCACGCGCGGGCTCGTGCCGCCGATGGAGTTCATCCCCCTGGCCGAGAAGACGGGAGCCATCGGGCGAATCGGCGCGTGGGTCGTGCGCGAAGCGTGCCGGCAGCTGTCCGCCTGGCGCAGCACCCTGCCGATCCCCCGGGACCTCTGGGTGTCGGTGAACCTCTCGAGCGTCCAGTTCCGCGACCCGTCCCTCTTCGAGCAGATCAGCCTCGCCGTGCGCGACGCGGCGCTCGACCCGCGATGCCTGATGGTGGAACTCACCGAGGGCACCGTGATGGAGAACCCCGCGGCGGCGCGCGGCCTCGTCATGCAGCTGAGGGTGCTGGGCGTGCGCGTCGGGCTGGACGACTTCGGCACCGGACACTCGGCGCTTTCGTACCTGCACCAGTTCCCCGCCGACTTCCTGAAAGTCGACCGGTCGTTCATCCGCGGGCTGGATTCACGGCGTGACATGGCGGAAATCGTCCGCACGGTGAACGACCTTGCCGACCGGCTTGGCCTCGAGGTCATTGCCGAGGGGATCGAACGCGACGAGCAGCTGACGATGGTCCGGACGCTGCGCTGCGGCTACGTGCAGGGGTTCCTCCTGGCGAGGCCCGTGGATCACGAACGCGCCGCGGCACTGCTGGCGGGCGGGCTCGAGATGCCCGACACGCTCCAGGTCCCGGATGGTCAGGGCACGGAGGCTGCGACCACCACCCCGGCCGCCAAGGGAGGCGCCTGGGGCTGGCGGTCCCTCTCGGCTGCCGCCGCTGCCGTGGTGCTCCTCGTCTCCGCCGGTCTCGTCGTCCGCGTGGCATCCGGGGCGCGCACGGCGCCAGCACCCGGGCACGTGGCGACAACCACGGCGCTGCCGGCGCGCACCGAACCGGCGCCGCCTGTCGTCACGCCGGCAGCGGCACCCCCGACTGGCGCAGGCGCCCCCGACGCGCGCGGCGCGGCGCCGACCGCGCCGTCCCGGCCCGACGGCGTCCCGCGGTCGTCGATGCCGGCCGCCGGAGCGAGCCCCGGCCGGGCCGCCGGGACAGCCGCCAAGGCGATGCCGTTGGAGGCCGGACCGTCCGTGGAGACCTTCCCCGTCGTGCACCTTCACGCGATCGGCAAGTGCACCGGCCAGCTGATTGTGACGCCGTCAGGCGTCTCGTTCGTCGCCGACAAGAGCAAGGACGGCTTTGCCCTTCCCTACCGGTCGTTCCTGGCCACGCTGTCCGATGGCGCGTTGGTGATCAAGTCGGACAAGCGGACGTACCGCTTCAAGACCTCCGGCGGGGCGGGGGCTCTGCCGCCTGTCCAGGCCGTCTACGACAGCATCACGCGACAGTCACAGTGAGCCCCGAGAGACCGCGCCCTCCCCCGACGTGCGCGGCACGTCCCAGGGGACCACTTGCGCAGTTCTGCGCCGTTCCGCGACCGACGTATGGCACAATACGGAGGGGCATCCACTGTGTCACACGTCGTGCTGATCGCCGAAGACGATCCGGCTACGCTCACCGGCCTTGCGGGTTATCTCCGCGAGGCGGGTTTCAGCGTCATCCCGCTTCCGAGCTTCGCGGAGGCGCGCCGCATCCTGCCGTACGCCAAGCCGGATGTCGTGGTGGCCGACGTGCGCCTCGGCGAATACAACGGACTCCAGCTCGCCGTGCAGGCGCAGGGGCTCGACCCGCAGCCCGCCATCATCGTGACCAGCGGCTACGAAGACCCCGTGCTCACCGCAGAAGCCGAGCGGATGGGTGCGACGTTCCTGCTGAAGCCGTTCGAACCCTCGGTCCTCCTCGACCTGATCTGGGCAAAGCTGCGTCCCTGGTAGCTCGCGCGGGGGGGCCGCGTCCGGCGAGCGCCAGCACGAGGTGTGCCGCCCGCGAACTCTTAAAAAATTAGTTGACGTCGCGGCGGGGCCGGTTCTACGATAAGTCAGACTCTTAAAGAATTAAGAGTAATGGCCCGGGAGAGTGACAGGAAGCCATGCCTCGACGCCGCTCGCCAGCATTGACCGACGGAGAGTTGCGCATCATGCGCGTCCTCTGGGACTGCGACCGCGCGACCGTCGGGGACATCGCCGAGCGAATCGAAGGCTCTCCCAAGCCCGCGTACAACACCGTCCTGACCATGCTGCGCATCCTCGAGACCAAGGGCTACGTGCGGCACGAGAAGGATGGGCGTGCCTTCGTCTACGCGCCGCTGATCGACCGGGGCGAGGCGCGCCGCAGCGCCCTGTCGCACCTCCTCCACCGGTTCTTCGACGGCTCGCCCGAGTTGCTCGTGCTCGACCTGCTCGGCCACGACGAGGCGACGCCCGACGAATTGAAGCGGCTGCGGACGTTGATCAACCGGGAAGCGATGCCGGCGGACGACGCGTTGAAGGGCGGCCATCCATGACGGCCGTCATTGCGTGGCTCTGGCAGGGACTGCTGCTCGTCGCGGTCATCGACGGGCTCCTGCGCGCGATGCCGCGCCTCAATGCCGCCACGCGTCACGTAATCTGGTGTGGGGCGCTGGGTGGAATCGTCCTGCTCGCCGCGGTCCACGCGGCGGGAAGCAACGTCGCCATTGCCGCGACCGCGGCGCCGCCGGAAGTCGTCTCGGGAGCGCCGCTGGTGCGCCTTCCGGAGGCCCCCGGGTGGCTGGTCGCCGCGGCCATCGGCGCGTGGCTCGTCCTCGCACTCCTTCGTCTGGCCGGGGTGGCGCGCGGGCTGACGCACGTGGCGAGGCTTCGCACGAGCGCGAGACCGCTCGACGGCGACCGCCCGGCTCGGCTCGTGACGTGGCTGGCGATGCGCGAACGCGGCCGGTCAACCGAGTTGCGCGTCACGGACCTCCTGTCGGGGCCTGCGCCCTCGGTTTCGTCCGCCCGGTCATCCTCGTGTCACGCGAGCTGCTCGACACGCTCGACGACGCGGTGCTCGAACAGGTCGTGATGCACGAGCAGGCGCACCTGGATCGGTTCGACGACTGGCTTCGGCTTGCGCAGTCGATGGTGACGGCAGTCGCGGTCGTCCACCCCGCCGTCCACCTGATTGGACGCCGCGTGGACCTCGAACGAGAAGCGGCGTGTGACGACCGCGTCGTATCGGTCACCGGGGCCGCCCGCCGTTACGCGGCCTCCCTCGCTGAAGCCGCCGTCGTCGCGGCGACGCGGGTGCCCGCGACCGCGCCGGCGGTGCTCGGCGGCACGCGCGCCACCGCCCGTGCGTTTCGCATCCGGATTCTGCGCCTTCTCGACCCGCGGCCGGATCACGGCCTGCGTGTCGCGAGGCCCGCGGTGATGACCGCCGCCGCATGGCTGTCGATTGTCGTCGCGTCTGCGCCGCAGGTGCCGTTGCTCGTCGTCTTCGTGCAGGCGGCCGTGCCGTCGCTGGCGGCGCGGCCCGTCTTCGCCGCGGTGGCGCACACGGCTCCCTACGCTGCGCCGCGGGCACCACGGCTCGACACACCGGCCGGGGTTCTCCACCGCTTGGTCGCCCTGCCCACCCGCTGCCCGGCAGTTCGCTTCACGGCAGCGCGCCGGCGCCGGGCGAGGAAACCGTTTCGTCGTTCCACTCGCAAGCGGCATTTGCCGCCGCATCCGCGGGCGCCGAGAACCTCGACGCCGTCCTGCTCGATTTCCCCGACGCGATCGGGGCGTCTGGCGAACCCGTGACCGAGGTGTCCCAGGGGCACCAGGTTGCAGGACCGCCGCCAGTTCCGGCCAGCCCGGTCTCTCCGGTAAGTCCGGCAGGGGCGACATGGTGTGGTTCGGCCGGAACTCAGCCATGGCAGTCAAGACGATGGGGCTGTCAGTGGCAGGCACGTTTGGGCGTGCCGGCAAGGCCTTGGGAAGAGTTTTCTAACTGCGTCTGAATGTCGGCCGGCTGACTGCCACTCCCGAGTTCGGAGGGTTCGTTATGCGCGTATTTCTCGTCAACCCCAGCGACGTTCGTTCGGCACCGCCGTCATCACCCCGCGCTGGCTGTATGTGCTCGCCGCGGCCACCCCGCGAGTACGGCGACCCGCGTCATCGTCGACGAGACGCTGGAAGCCTTCGACACCGAGCAGATCGAAGCCGGCGACGTCGTCGGCATCGGCATCCACACGGGCAACGCGCTGCGGGGCTACGACGTCGGGCGGCAGGCGCGCGAGCGCGGCGCGTGGGTGGTGTTCGGCGGCATCCACGCCACGCTCTACCCGGACGAGGCCCTCGAACTCGGCGGCGCGCACGCGGTCGTCAAGGGCGACGGCGACGTGGTCTGGCGGCGAGGTGCTGGCCGACTGCGCCGCGGGCGAGCCGAAGCCGCTCTACGACGGCGGGCGCGTGCCGGGCGGCGACGCTTCGCGCGCGGCGCGCTGGGACCTGCTGCCGCCGAGATCGCTACATGTGGGCGTCGGTGCAGACCGTGCGCGGGCTGCCCGAAACACTGCTCGTTCTGCTCGGTGTGGCGGACCGACGGCCAGGAGCCGCGGCAGCCGGCCGGTGGACGACATCGTCGCAGGAGATCGTCGAACTGCGGCGCCGCGGCTTCCGCTTCATCGCGCTGGCCGACGACAACTTCTATCCGGTCACGCTGGACGGACCTCGCGCTGGCGGCCGAGCGCCGGAACGACCAGACGCGCGCTGGCAGAGCTGCGAGGCGCTGCGCGCGGAGCGGTTCGAGCTGATGGAGCGGCTGGCGCGAGCTGCCGCAGGACATGGTCTTCTTCACGCAGATCACGATGGAAGCCGCCGAGGACCCGGCGTTCCTCGACGCGATGCGCAAGGCGCGCATCCGCGGCGCGCTGGTGGGCGTCGAGGCGGTGACCGCCGGAGGGGCTCAAGGACGTCTACAAGGACTTCAACCTGACCGGCGACGACGCTGGTGGAGCGGCTGCGCGCGTTCCGCAGCACGGCGTCCACGTGCTGGGCTCGTTCATCTTCGGCCTGCCGAGCGACCGGCCCGAGACACGTTCGAGGCGACGGCCGCGCTGGCGCAGAACGGGCCGGCTGACGTTCGCGCAGTTCGTCATGCTGACGCCGTTCCCCGGCACGGTCGACTTCGAGAAGCTGGGAGAAGGAGAGCCGAAGACGCGAGCCGGTTGGTCGACGGCGTCCCGCTCACCCGCTACTGGCTGCATCCCGCAGGAATCGGCGGCCGAAGCTCTACACGCCGCATCCGATCGATGTCGGCGGAGGAGATCCGGCGAGCGCACGCAGGGCGTCCTGGGACGGTTCTACAGCTGCCGCGCATCTGGAAGCGGGCGCACGTGCGTGAAGATCGCATGAAGCGCCCGGCTGGCGTTCGTGCTGATCTCGAAGCTGTACCGGCAGATGTACGCGAACACCGGCATCGACGACCGACAGCGCCGGACCGCTCGCTCGGCCCGGACGGCCCGCCTGCTCGCGCGGCTGTGCCGCCGCCTGTTCCTCGCGGCGCCCATGCCCGACTTGCAGTACGACGGCACGATGAAGGCCGACGAAGCCAAGGCGGCCTGACCACCCTGGCCCGTGCTTCCGTCTTGCCGGGTGCCGCTCCCGCGGCACCCGGCAAGGCGGCGGCCCGCTTCCGATGGCGCTCCGGCCGCTTCGCCTCGGATGGGCGTAAACACAACGCCCCCCGGGTTCGTATCTACAGATGAAGGAGCGGTCGAGCCTTTCCACCACGGCGGCCTAGGGAATACCCGAAAGTCCTTCACTAACAACAGGATATCGTGCCACGTGGTGCCGTGGATCGGCCGGGGTGCGTCTCCCGGAGGTGCGGCCGCACGTGGAACGGTTCCTCCGCATCATGGAGCAATCTGTCATGAACGTCCGTTTCGTTCGCACCGGCGTCGCCGTCATCGCACTCATCCTCGCCGTCACTTCCCTGGCACTGGCCGAACCGAACAAGTCGAACAGCGTCAACATCAAGTTCAAGTTCATCGTCGGCGGCAAGCTGATGGAGCCGGGCACTTATGCCGTCGACGTGGCCGAGAACGGCAACGTCACCCTCACGCCGGAGAAGGGCAGCCCGGTCGAATTGGCGCAGGTGAAGAACCTCGGCAAGAAGAAGGTCTCGAAGCTCGAACTGGTGTTCGAGGAAGCCGGGGTCCACCATGTACCTGGCGGAAGTGTGGATGCCGGAGAAGGCGGGGACGAAGGTGGCCAACGTGGACGCGGGGGAGCGGCGCCAGACGGTGAGCCCGAAGAACACCAAGTAGCGGCGGCGACGAGCAGGGGCCTGGTGCGCCCGGCGCCCCAGGCCGCGTTCCTCCGATGATACCGGCTAGTACTTCGAGAGGCGCTCGATGAGCGGCCGCGCCTGCGGCGGCACCGGCGTGGGACCCGTCACGATTGGACGGATGTCGAGCCGCGTGCCATAGAGATTGAGGTTGGCGTCGGCGTCGCCGCGCAGGGTGGCCCCCTCGAGCGCGACGCCGGCGAAGATGCCGCGCGACCTCGACCACGACAGGATTTCCGCAGTCATGGCCGCGTCGGTCTGCGCCGAGGCGGTCCGCCCGACCGGGCCGGCGGCCACCGAGGCGTCGGCTCCCAGCGTGAACTTGTTCGACAGGAGCCGCTCGACGCCCCGCTTGTTCATGATGGCGAGGATTACGTCGATCTCGGTTCCGCCCGCCTGGAACCCGACGCTGCCGCCTTCCACCCGGATGCCCGCGGGCGCCGACCAGCCCGAATCGGTCCTGCACGACACGAACCCCCGCCCGTACTTGCCGCCGACCACGAAGGCGCCCTTCTTCAACCCCGGCACGATTGCAACGCACAGCGCCTTCTTCAGGAGGTCCGCGGGAATGGCGCGGTCGCCCATCGAGGAGACCTCGTCGAAGACCGCCACGGCGTTTTCGAGCCGCGCCACCGTCTGCGCCTCGGCGCTGGCGGCGCCCAGCCACGCGGCCGCAAGGATCACGAGTGCCGCCGCCCGCTTCAGCATCCCGATCGTCATGTCGTTCCCTCTCAGCCAAGCCTACCGCTCAAACCACCGCGTCGGCAACCGGAAGGATATAATCGCTCGTCTTCGTGGAGGTCGAGTCATGCGTCGTCGCCCGTCGTGGATCGTGCTCTTCGTGTGCCTTGCCGCATCCGGGCAGGGGCTCGCGCAACAGAACCGCGTCGACGTTGTCACGCCGATGGCCCCGGCACTTGCCGCATACGGCACGATGCCGATTGGCGTGCGCACCATCACCGCCACCGATCGAGGCCGGGCAGACGTGGTGAATGCCAAGCCTGGCGCCGAGATGGGGAGGTACGACCGCACGCTGACGATCGAGGTGTGGTACCCGGCCGACCGTGTCGCAGGCCTGCCGCCAGGGGCGAGTACCGCACCACTTCGCGCGATCCGTCGCGGCCGATCGTCCTTCGCGGCAAGGCGATTCGCGACGCCGCGCCAGACGCGTCCGGCCGGTACCCGCTCGTCATCCTGTCCCACGGCTACCCGGGCAACCGGTACCTGCTCAGCCACCTCGGCGAGAACCTCGCGTCCAAGGGTTTCGTCGTGGCGTCGATCGACCACGCGGACAGCACGTACGATGACCAGAAAGCCTTCGCGAGCACGCTGTACAACCGCCCCTACGATCAACTGTTCGCGCTCGACGAGATCGATCGGCTGTCGCGCGCGGGCAGCGGGAGTTTCCTGGCCGGCCTCGCCGACGCGTCGCGCACCGCGGTTGTCGGGTATTCGATGGGCGGGTACGGCCTGATGAACGTGCTGGGGGCGGGCTTCTCCGACGCGAGCGTGGCCGCGCCGAATGCGCCTCCAGGCAAGGTCCTGTCGGAGAGGGCGGCATCGAACCCGAAGTTCCCCAAGCAGGCCGACCCGCGGATCAAGGCGGCCGTCGCCCTCGCGCCGTGGGGCCTGGGCGCCGGCGCCTGGGACGCGACGGCGCTGAAGGCGATCACCACGCCGATCCTGTTCGTCGCGGGAAGCGCGGACGACGTGTCGGGCTACGAGAAAGGCACGCGCGCACTCTTCCTGGAAGACCACCGGGGCCGATCGGTACCTGCTGACGTTCCTGGGAGGGTCGCACAACGTGGCCGCGCCGATCCCCGCTCCGGCGGAGGCGTACGCCTACTCGGACGCGCTGAAGCTCTTCCCCTTCATGCACTACGCCGACCCGGTCTGGGACACGGTCCGCTCCAACAACATCCTGCAGCACTTCGCGACCGTCTTCCTGTCGATTCACCTGAAGGGCGACCGCGAGATGCAGGCGTATCTCGACCTCGTGCCGAAGGGCAGCGACGGCGTCTACGCGGTCGAACGCGACGGAACGCCGAGGGCCGATTACACCTACTGGAAGGGGTTCAAGCAGCGCACGGCGGCCGCCCTGGTTCTCGAGCACCTGGCAGCCGGCAAGTAGGCGCCGCCCGACATATGAGACGCGAGTACCTGCGGTTGTGGGCCATGGGCCTGGCGTACGTCGCCACGTGGCTCGCGATCTCATGGCTGTCGGTGCCGGCCCTCGACTCCTACGGCGACATGGTCGAGAACTACGCCTGGTCGCAGGCGTGGGCGTGGGGGACCTTCCGGCACCCTCCGTTCTTCGCGTGGGTGGTCGGCGCGTGGTTCTCGGTCTTTCCGACCGCCGCCTGGTCGTACTACGTCCTGTCGTACCTGAATGCCGGCGCGGGTGTGGCCGGGATCGTCTGCCTGGCGGGGTTGTGCCTGCCGGGCGGCGTGGCACCAGGGCGACGGCAGGCGTTCCTGGCGACCGTGTGGCTGTTCGCGGTGCTCGCGTTTCCCTACAGCAACCTGGCCGCCAAGTTCAACGCCGACACCGTCCTGCTGTCGCTCTGGCCGTGGACGGCATACGCGTTTCTCGCCGGGCTGCGCGCCACGGACACCCGCAGGAAGTGGCTGTTCACGCTGTTGCTGGCGGTGCTCGCTGCGGCGGCGATGCTGGCCAAGTACTACTCGGGCCTGCTGCTCGCGTCGCTGTTCGTCGTGTCGCTCAGCGAGCGCGACTATCGCCGGTGGTATCGCACGCCTCACCCTTACGTTGCGGGCGCCGCGTTCGCGGTCCTGCTGCTGCCCCACGTGATGTGGCAGCTCCGGATGCGTTTCCCCATCGGGCAGTACCCTGGAGAGCAAGATCGATCCGGGGGTCGAGGTCAGCCGGATCGTGCTGTTCGTGCTGTCGGGCTTTTATTACCTGGCGCTGTCGTGGCTGGCGTGGCTGGTCGTGCGGGCGCGGTTCGGGACCGACGAGAGACAGCCGGTTGCCTGGACGGTCCCGGTGCGCGCCCTGGCCCTGCTCGCCGCGGTCCCTGCGGTTCTGACGGTGGCGATCAACGTCTTCGCGCGCGTGCACCTCACCACGCACTGGGCGATTCCGATCTGGTACGCCGTCCCGGTGCTGCTCGGCGTCTGGCTGCTGCCGACGCTACCCGAGGACTTCCCGTGGCCCCGATTCCTGCGCGGCCTCGCCGTCCTCTGGGGAGTGCTCGTGGCTGGCGCCGTCGCCTACACACTGATCCTGTCCATGAACGGCGACCCGAAGTACTCGCTGGGGCGGCCGGAGATGGTGAGCGCGATCGAGGCGCGCTTCCGGGAGCGCTTTCCGGCGAGGTGGTTGTCGTGGGCGGGGGGAACCTGGCCCGAGGTGGGCGCGCTCGCGTTCTTCGGGTCCACTCACCCGCGCGCACTCCCCGGTTTCCCGGACGAGGGCCGGGCGCTCGTGGCTCCCTTCCCGTCCTGGCAGGAGAAGTACGGCGTCATCCTCTGCTATCCCGCCGGGACCCACGCGAGGGAAGGAACCCGCAACGCCGCCTGTGAGAACGAGACGCGGGCCTGGCTGGCCGCGCGCAACCTGCCGGTCTTGAGCGAAAACTTGAGCTACCGGGCGTCGGGCTGGCGCTTCATCAAGGCCCAGCCGAAGAACGTCCGCGTCTACTGGGTGCCGCCGTCACGTTAGCGTGCCGGATGCGCGGGCGCCCTGGGGCGCGACTGGCTGGTGCGTTTCTTGCGACGGTCTCCTTCGATATCGAGGAGCACCGATGTTCGACAACAAGCCCGCACTGTCGGTCGTGTGGCTGGTCGCCTCGGCTGGTCTGTTCGCCCAGGTGGCGGAGCGGGCCGAGGTTCTCCACCTGGACACCAACACCAGCCGCGTCGTCATCCAGGTGGGGAAGGCCGGGGCCTTCGGCTTCGCCGGCCACGCCCACGAGGTGGTGGCGCCGGTGTCGGGCACCGTTTCGTTGGACGCATCGGACCCCGCACGAACCCGGGTCATGCTCGAGTTCGACAGCGCTTCCCTGCGCGTGACGGGCGAAGGAGAGCCGGCGCGGGACGTCCCCGAGGTGCAGCGGGTGATGCTGAGCGAACGCGTCCTCGACGCGCGCCGATATCCGAAAATCACTTTCCAGTCGCGGCGCGTGACGCCCGGGCCGGCGGCCGGCGAAGCCCGAGGGTTCCTGGTCGAAGGCGACCTCTCGCTTCACGGTGTCACCCGGTCGTGCAGAGTGCCCGTGCGCGTCACGCTGACCGATGGTGCGCTGACGGCAGAGGGCAGGGTATCGGTCAAGCAGTCGGACTTCGGCATCGAGCCGGTGACGGCCGCCGGCGGCACGATCCGCGTCAAGGACCAGGTCGACGTCGTCTTCACCGTTCGTGCAGCGAGGGCCGCAACCCGCACCTCGCGCGCGCCGACTCGATGATCAGTGAATCTCGGCTCCTGCAGCACGACGCCCATGTGGGCGCGCAGCACCCGCTGCGATAACCTCCTGAGGTCGATGCCGTCGATGATGACGTGCTGCGGCAGGTATACGAACGGCCCGCGAAGACGGAAGAAAGGGCCGCCCGATTTTTTGTCAGTCAGACCGAGCGCCGCAGCCTGCGCACCCTCACCAGGGCGTCGGCCTGTAGTCCTTCAGGAACTGGCCCCACACGTGGTTCCCCGTGTTGAACCCCGTGATGATCGGGGCGACGATGCGGGCGCCCCCGTCCACGATGTCGAGCGGCGGGTGGAACCGCTGCTCCGCCACCTTCCTGGCCGCGATCGCGGCAGGGTCTTCGTCGGTCACCCAGCCGGTGTCCACGCTGTTCATGTGGATCCCGTCGTCGTGGTAGTCGGTGGCGGAAGTGCGCGTCATCATGTTGAGCGCCGCTTTCGCCATGTTCGTGTGCGGGTGGCGCGTCGTCTTCGACGGCCGGTAGAACTGTCCCTCGACCGCCGACACGTTGACGATGTGCTTGTCCCGGCCGGGCGCGCGCAGCATCAGGGGCTTGAGGCGCGCGTTGAAGAGGAACGGCGCGACCGCGTTCACCAGCTGCACCTCGAGCAGTTCCACCGTCGGCACGTCGGCGAGCAGCATCCGCCAGGAATTCCGGCCGCGCAGGTCCACCTGCTGGAAGTCCTGGTCGAGGCAGCCCGCCGGGAACAGGTCGGGACGCGACAGCAGTTCCTCGGGGAGCAGCGGCACCTGGGAGAGTTCCGCGGAGCGCAGCGCCCCGGGCGCGTCGCGGCGGGCCATCGCCGGTCGTGCGGCATCGCCGTCGTGAAGCAGCCTGCGGGCGTGTGCGGGCAGGTCGCGGAGCGCCGCCCGTTCCTCCTCCATCATGTGGGCGTAGAACGCCGGCGGCCGGCGCACCGTCTGGCAGGCGTTGTTGACGATGAAGTCGAGGCGTTCGCGCGAGCCGAGGAGGTCGCGGCAGAACGCCTCCACGCTCGGCGTGTGCCGCAGGTCGAGCCCCGCGATCTCCAGCCGATGTCCCCAGTCCGCGAAGTCGCTCTCCGCGGCGTAGCGCGCCGCCGCGTTGCGCGGGAAGCGCGTCGTGACAATCAGGTGCGCGCCCGAGCGGAGGAGCTTCAGCCCCGCCTGGTAGCCGATCTTGACGCGCCCCCCGGTGAGCAGCGCGACGCGCCCGCGCAGGTCGGCCAGTTCCGTGCGCGCCGAGAAATTGAACTCGGCGCACGCGGGACAGAGCTGGTCGTAGAAGTGGTGGACCTGGGAGTATGTCTCCTTGCAGACGTAGCAGCAGCGTCGGCCGACCGAGACCGCCGTCGCCGTCGGGGCCGCTGCGCCATCGGCCTCATCGAGGGGCGCTGCGTCGTTCTCCGGCAGCAGGTAGTTCGGCGTGGTCACCGTCGGGCGGCGTCGAAGCGAGCGGATGCCCGTCTCGTGAAGCACCGCCTCCTCCTGCCTGATGCGCTCGTCCCGACGCTCGCGCTCCGCCTGTCTCGCGCGCTTCCGCCCTGCCCGAGGGTCGGCGACCGACAGGCCGGCGATCGCCCGGTGCAGGCGGGCGCGGTCCGTGGGGGTGAGTTGCTTCAGCAGGCTCCAGTCTGCGGCCACCCGTTCGAGGATGTCGGTGGCCGCACGCAATTGCTCCTGGCACGATCCTGCTGCCGAGGTTTCCCGAACCCGAGGTCCTGTCGCTCCCATCGCTAATGAGCATAGCCGAAACGACGAAGGGCTGGCTTCCGCGCTGGGGGGCGACTGCGCGCAAGCCGAGCCACGTCCTTTCGGCGTCCGCCCCCACAGAAACCGCGCCTATTTCTGCGGAATCGGCGGCTTCTGGTCCTTGGGGATAGGGGACACGTAGGGCTTGCCGGCCGTGCGCTTGACGAAGTCGGCGCGAGCCTGTGCGAGCAGTGACGGCTGCGTCAGCAGGTCCAGGCCGGTCAACGCGATCACCTTCGCGGCGACGACGGCCCCCCGGCTGGCTCCAGGCGTCGCGTGGGACGCGGCAGCGGCCCAGCCGTGCCAGGGCAGGTTCTTGCCGACCGTGGCCACGCTGAGACCCACCGTCGGCGTGATGTGGCTCACGTCCGACACGTCGGTCGATCCTCCCTCGACGGCCTTCACGTCGGCCGCCAGCGGCATCAGCGTCGTGTCGAAGCCGTCCTCGGGCACACCCGATTCGCGCTGCAGCGCCCTTGCGAACTGCTGGTCCGCCTGGTCGAACGCCGGCGCCCCGACCAGTTCGAGGTTCTTCTGCATCGCTTCCTGCAGGGGCCGGTTGAACTGGTACTGGTACAAGGCCGTGATGACGGTCACCTTGTACGTCGTGCGCGTGGCCATCGCCGCGCCTTCCGCGATCTTCGAGATCCACTGCACGTGCCCGTCGACCGACGCGCGATCGAGGTCGCGGGCGTACATCCAGAGCCGCGTGTACGCCGGAACGACGTTCGGCGCCTCGCCGCCCGACTGCATCACGTAATGCAGCCTCGCCGAGGGCTTGATTTGCTCGCGCATGAGGTTGACGCCGTGCGAGAACAACTCGGCCGCGTGCAGCGCGCTCTTGCCGTTCCACGGGTCGGCCGCCGCGTGCGCCGCCTGGCCGAAGAATTCCACCGTGAAACTGCTCAACGCCTGGTTGGCGGCGTTGTTGACCCCGGTTTCCTGTCCCGGGTGCCATTCCAGCGCGGCATCGAGGCCGTCGAAGATGCCGTCGCGCGCCATGTACACCTTGCCGATTCCCGTTTCCTCGGCCGGCGTCCCGAACAGCTTGACCGTCCCCGCCAGCCGCTGCGCCGTCATCGCCCGCTTCAGCGCGATCGCCGCACCCACCGAACCGGCGCCGAAGACGTTGTGGCCGCATCCCTGGCCCGCGGTGAGCCCGTCCTCGCGCGGCTGCTTCCGCGGCACCGCGGCATTCCCGATGCCCGGCAGCGCGTCGTACTCGGCGAGAATGCCGACCACCGGCTTGCCGGCGCCCCATGTCGCGACGAACGCCGTCGGCATCCCTGCCACGCCGCGCGTCACGGTGAAGCCCTCGCGCTCGAGCAGGTCCGCGAGGAACGCCGCCGACCGCTCTTCCTTCAGCGCCGTCTCCGAGTAGTTCCAGAGCGTGTCGCCCATCCGGGAGATCTCCGGGGACAGGCGGTCCACTTCCGCCACGACCGCCTTCCGGCCCGACGACAGGTCTGGCGATTGAGCGAGGGCACGCGTCCCGAACGAGAATCGCGAGCAACACGAACAGGCAGGTGACAGGGCGGCGCATCGAATCCTCCAGGGACGGGCGGCCAGCACGGCCGCCCGTCCATCATATCCCCACCTGGTGGAGCGCAAAGCCGTTGTCAACGGCGCTGGAATCTCGGCTATCCTCGTTCAATGGGTCACTCCACGAGAATTGATCGTCCGGGCGCGGTGCTCGTCGTGGCCGCGCTGCTGCTCGCCGTCGTTCCCGCCGCGGTCCGGGCGCAGAGCGCGCCGAACGACGCGCCGAAGGCCGGGCCACTGCGTGTCTTCGAGCCGAAAGACGTCTTCGAACTCGAGTGGGCGTCCAACCCCGAGATCGCTCCAGACGGCCAGCGCGTCGTCTATCAGCGGAACGGGATGGACGTGATGAGCGACCGGCGACGGTCGCGGCTCTGGATGGTGAGCGCCGACGGAACCGACCATCGCCCGGTTGGCAGCAGCGATCGCGACGAGTTCATGCCGCGGTGGTCCCCGGACGGCAGGCGCCTGCTGTACGCGGCTCGCGAGGGAGAATCCGTTCAGCTCTACGTCCGCTACATGGATACGGGACAGTCTTCACCCCTCACCCACGTGCTTCGTGCCCCCAACGATGCGTGCTGGTCGCCGGACGGGAAGACGGTCGCGTTCACGATGCTGGTGCCGAAGAAGGCCGACCCGTTCGCGAAGATGCCCGACAAGCCGGAAGGCGCGAAGTGGGCCGACCCGCCGAAGGTCATCGAGCGCCTCGTCTACCGTTCGGACGGCGAGGGCTACGTCGAGAGCGGCTTCGTGCACCTGTTCGTCATCCCCGCCGACGGCGGCACGCCGCGCCAGCTGACCACCGGCGACTATCACGTCAGCGGCCGCCCGGCCTTCACGCCGGATGGGCGCACCTTGCTGATTGCCGGCAACCGCCATCCCAACTGGGAACACGAGCCGAACGATTCGGAGATCTACGAAGTGGGTGTGGCCGATGGGGCGATCCGCCCCCTCACTGACCGACGCGGTCCCGACTTCGCTCCCGCCGTCTCGCCGGACGGCAGGACCATCGCCTACCTCGGCTTCGACGATCGCTACCAGGGATACCAGGTGACGCGCCTCCACCTGATGAACCGCGACGGAAGCGGCTCGCGCGTCCTCACTGGCGCTTTCGACCGGGACGTGGTCAGCCCGGTGTGGAGCAGCGATGGCAAGGGGCTGTTCTTCGCCACGACCGACCGCGGCAACGGGAAGATCGCCTGGGTGGCCGTGGAGGGACCATCGGCCGGGAGAGTCGAGATCCTCGCCGGGGATCTCGGCGGCGGCGACCTCGGCCGGCCCTACGGCGGGGGCAGTTTCTCGGTGTCGAACGAAGGACGGGTCGCGTACTCGCTGTCGCGAGTCCAGGTGCCTGCCGATGTCGCTGTCGCCACCCGCGGCGCCGCCAGCCGGGTGGTGACCCGCCTGAACGACGACCTGTTCGCGGGAAAGTCCCTCGCGGCGGCCGAGGAGATCGAATTCGAGTCGTCCTACGACCGTCGCAGGGTGCAGGGCTGGGTGATGAAACCGCCAGGCTTCGCAGCCGGCAAGCGGTACCCGTTGATCCTCGAGATCCACGGCGGCCCGTTCGACGACTACGGCGACCGGTTCGGCGCGGAGATGCAGTTGTACGCGGCGGCCGGCTACGTCGTCCTCTACGTGAACCCGAGAGGGAGCACCAGTTACGGCGAGGAATTCGGAAACCTGATCCACCACGACTATCCCAGCCACGACTACGACGACTTGATGAGCGCCGTCGATGCCGTGCTGGCCAAGGGCTACGTCGACCCGGCGCAACTCTTCGTGACGGGCGGCAGCGGCGGCGGCATCCTGACGGCGTGGATCGTCGACCAAGACGGACCGTTTTCGCGCGGCGGTGTCGGCGAAGCCGGTCATCAACTGGACGAGTTTCGTGCTGACGGCGGACCAGACGAATTTCTTCACGCGCTACTGGTTCGCCTCGCCGCCGTGGGAGAAGCCGGAGGAGTACCTCCGCCGCTCGCCGCTCACCTACGTCGGCAAGGTGAAGACGCCGACGATGCTGCTCGTCGGCGAGCAGGACTTCCGCACGCCCATCTCGGAGGCGGAGCAGTTCTACGCGGCGCTCAAGTTGCGCGACGTCGACACGGTGCTGGTCCGCTTCCCGGGAGCGTCGCACGAACTCGTCACGCGGCCGAGCCAGTTGATCGCGAAGGCCGGCTACATCCTGGCCTGGTTCGAGAAGCACCGGCCGGGCGTCGCCGGCCGCTCAGACTCGCGCTGAATCGGGCTGCACGCTGTCCACCCGGCGAACCCAGCGCGGTGCCACGATCAGCGCCGCGCCGTACACCGCCAGCGACAGGACCAGCGTCGCCGGGCGGCCGGCGACGAAGTCCTCGACGAGCAGCTTGATGCCGCTCAGCACCAGGACGACGTACATCAGCCATCGCCCCTCGCCGAACACGCCTCGCCCGCCAGTCCAGGCGAGCACCAACGCGGCCGCGCCCAGGACCACGGTCCGGATGGCCGCCGCCAGCGCCGCGTCCGCGGACTGCCCGGGCGCCCCCGAGACGAGCGGAATCGTGTAGCCGATGACGGCTGCGCCAACCCCGGCGAGCAGCAGCAGGACGACGACGACCTGGGGAATGCGCGCCGGACTGCCGCGGTACTTCGGCTCCGCGGTGACCGGAACCGCGGCACATATCGCGGCAGACGCCAGCACGACCCACGCCGACAGCGACATCCCCGCCCACGCCCTCGTCACCGAGGCCGTGAACGTGTCGGCCATGAACGCGAACAGGCCCGAGACCATGGCCCCGGCCACCAGGTAGATTGCAGCGTGGGACCCGACCGCGATTGCCGAGTATCGGTACCCGAGCGCGGCGGCCACCACGGCCAGGCCCGCCCATACCATCGCCTGGGTTCCGGCCGCGACCGTCAGGCTGAAGCCCGCCAGGATGAACACCACGGCAAGCGAACTGTAGAAGACGAAGTTCTTCCAGTGTCCCTCGCTCCAATCGACGAAGGCGAACGCCACGCCGTAACAGCCGAGGCCGAAGACGAGGCTGGCCACCCCCAGGCCGGCAGCTCCCGCTCCCGTCGACCGCATGACGTAGACGGCCCCGCCGAATGCCGACACGAGCAGCGCCATCGTCTGCACGACCTCGAACGGGATGACGTCGCGGGAGAGCCACAGCGTCCGGGCCGCGATGCTGACCAGGTAGCCCGCGAAGATCACCAACTGCAAGACCATCACCGCGCCGGCGCCGTCCCGGTGAAACGCCCCGGTGACGTATTCAGCCATCGCCAGCACGCAGATGTCGGCGACGAACGCGACGGGCCATCGGAGCCAGATCCAGTCGAGCGTGTAGCCCATCCACAGCGTGAAGACACCGAGAAACGCCAGGTAGAACCCGAACGGCGTGGACGGGCCGAGCGCCAGGAGGAACAGCAGCGTCGCCGCCAGGCCTCCCATGCTGATGATCCAGGCGAGGCTCTGGATGCGGCGGTGCCAGGCGACGACGAGCGCCAGCGCCGTCACCCCTCCCATCGACAGGGCCGCAGCGGCGGGTGACAGCAGCTTCACGTGCTCGCGCACCGTCGCCTCCCACAGGATCGGGAACGCGATGAGCGTCGTCGCGACGCCATAAGAAGCCGCGGCCAACCACTGGCGTGACGTGTCGAGCCGGTAGACCGGCACCAGGCAGGCGATCGCGTAGGCGATGCCGAGGACCGTCCCGCCGACCCGGGGCAGCGTGCCCGCGTCGGTCATGGCCCGCAATACGTAAGCGCCGCCGAGGATCAGGCACGTGCGCCCGATCACCGAGAGCACGGTCACCAGCGACGTATCGGATTGCGCGTCAACGTGCGTCCCGCCGGCGGCGCGCGCGGGCGGAGCCTCCGCCACCGCCACGGCCCCCGCCGATGCGACCGCGCCCGACTCGAGCAGGGCGAGCCGGCGCTCGATCGCGCAGACCGACATGGACAACTGAGACAGCTGCTGCTCGAGCGACGAAAGGCGATCGTCCATCGAAGCTCCAATGGAGAGACAGTTGTGGGGAGGATGCTCGGCGCATTTCATCGCAGAACCGGCAGGAACGCAAGCGGGAAGAGCGCGGAAATTGCAGAGGAATGTCGGACCAAAGACGTCGGGATCCCTGCCGGTGTTCAATCCGGGACAGCCGCGCTGGACGGCCGTCGATAGACTCGATGACAGCCATGCCAGTAGCAACATCTCCGTCGGCCGCTGCCCTGGTGGTGAAGCAGGCACCCGCCGCGCCACGCGGGCGGAGCGCGGCAGGGCCGACCACCGGCACCCGGGCCGCTCGCCCAAGCCACTTGCCGCGGATGCTGTCGGTGGTTGGCGACGCCGGCGGCATCCTCCTGATCGTCTACCTCGTCCCCGTGGTCATCCTTGCCGTCGGCATGCCGGTGGCGTTGCTGGTTCGGCTGCTGGGACGGCTGGTCGGAATCCTCTGAGGCCGTCGGCAACGCTTGGGCGTCCGAGTCGGACGGAAGATGGACATATGAGATTGAGTACGGGCGGGTGCTACGGAATCAGCGGCATCGAGCTGCGGCGGGTATCCGAGGTGTCGCCGGGGCCCGGAGCCGCGGAGAGCTGGCGCAATCGACAGGCGGACCTCTGGGCGGAATCGTCGTCGATCATCCACCTCCATCACAAGCTCACCACCGAGGAGCTCGGGCTGTGGGAAGCGATGCAGAAGGAGCTCGATTACATCGGCCGCGAGCTCCTGGTGCTCGAGCGAGCCGCGATGCGGCGCCGGCCCGCCGGTCACTGAAGCCTCCGCCGGCCCACGTAGACGACCGTCGCCCGGTCGTCACGCGCCGGTCGCGTTGGCGGCCGGAACCGCTCTCACCCGCACTTCGACATGGTGTTCACGGCGGTCGTCAACGAGCGGCACCGCCATGCCCGGCTGGTCGCGACCGTCGAGGATCACCCGTCTTTCACCGGTGTCGGGGCGCGTGAGATGCACCGTGATGTGATAGACGGTCTCGCGGTAGCGGTAGTGGACCGTGAATGCTTCCCAGTCCGCGGGGGCGCGGGGCTCGATCCTCAGGCAGTCTCCTTCACGGCTCAGTCCGAGCAGCGACTCGACGATCAGCCGGTACATCCAGGCCGCCGACCCGGTGTACCAGGTCCACCCGCCGCGGCCAACGTGCGGGGCCACCGCGTAGACGTCGGCCGCCACGACGTACGGTTCCACCTTGTATGTCTCGCTCCTCGCGGCCGACAGCGCGTGGCCGATCGGGTTGATCAGGTCCCATACTTCCCACGCGCGGGCGACGTCACCGAGTTGCGCGAACGCCATGGCGGTCCAGACGGCCGCGTGGGTGTACTGCCCGCCGTTCTCGCGCACGCCCGGAACGTAGCCCTTGATGTAGCCCGGGTCGAGGGCGGACTTGTCGAACGGCGGGTCGAGCAGGCGGACGAGCCCGTCGTCGCGGCGCACGAGCCGCGCATCCACGGCGTCCATGGCAGTCCGCGCCCGCGCGGGTCCGGCGGCGCCGGACAGGACTGCCCAGCTCTGCGAGATCGAGTCGATCTGGCACTCGGGATTGGTCGCCGATCCGAGGGGGGTGCCGTCGTCGAAGTACGCGCGCCTGTACCACTCGCCGTCCCACCCCGCGTCGTCGAGGCGCAGGCGCAGTGACGTCGCCTCGGAAACGCAGCGGTCGGCGAAGACCTCGTCGCCGCGTCGCCTGGCGAGCTCCGCGAACGGCTGGAGCACCGCATACAGGAAGAAGCCCAGCCACACGCTCTCGCCGCGGCCCTCCGCGCCCACCAGGTTCATGCCGTCGTTCCAGTCGCCCGACCCGATCAACGGCAGCCCGTGGGCGCCGAACCGCAGCCCCCGGTTGACCGCTCGCACGCAGTGCTGGTAGAGGCTGGCGTGCTGATCCGACGCCGCGGGCAGGTCGTAGTACGAGTCCTCTTCCGGGTTCACGGCGCGGCCCTCGATGAACGGGACAATCTCATCGAGCACCCCCGTGTCGCCGGTGGCCCTGACATAGCGGCAGACCGCCATCGGCAGCCAGAGGTAGTCGTCCGAGCAGTGCGTCCGGACACCCCGCCCGGCCGGCGGGTGCCACCAGTGCTGGACGTCGCCCTCGGGGAATTGTCGGGACGCGCACAGGAGCAGGTGCTGCCGCACGAGCGGCGCCTCGGCGTGGACGAGCGCCATCACGTCCTGCAGTTGGTCGCGGAACCCGAACGCGCCGCCCGACTGGTAGGCGCCGCTTCGGCCCCAGAGACGGCAGGACGTCACTTGGTACAGCAGCCACCCGTTCGCCAGCATGTTGAGCGCCGCATCGGGGGTGTTGACGTTGACCGCACCCAGCGTGTGGCTCCAGTATTGCCAGACCGCCTCGAGCGACGCGCGCACCGCGCCTCGCTCGCGCACCCGTCTCAGCAAGCCGGCGGTTTCGTCGGCGTCGCGCCCCGCCCCGAGCGTGAAGACGACGCTGCGCTCCTCTCCGTCGGCCAGTTCGAACGCCACCTGGATCGCCGCGCACGGGTCGAGGGCCCCGCCTACACGTCCCGAGAGAGTCGGGCGGAACATCGCGGCCGGCTGGCCCAGGTTGCCATTGCGGCCGATGAACTCGGTGCGATCCCCGGACACGCTGCGGCTCGCATCGTCCACGTGGAGGAACGCCTGCCGGCTGCCGAACTCGGCGTTGTACGCGTTGCGGGCGATCAACGCCCCGGTCTCGGGATCGACGCTGGTGACCACGTGCGGGGCAGCCTTGCCCCTGAGGTCGCCGAGCACCCACTCGGCGTACGCGGTGACGGAGAGCCGCCGCGGCCGGCCGGAACCGTTGCGAATCGTGAGCACCGACCACTTCACGGGCGCGGCGAGGTCCACGTGCACCGACAACGCCGACGAGATGCCGTCCTCGAGGTGTTCGAACACGCTGTAGCCGAACCCGTGGCGGCTCGTGTATGAGCGGTCCCGACCGGCCGGCAGGGGCGTCGGCGACCAGAACCGGCCGCTCTCCTCGTCGCGCAGGTAGAACGCTTCGCCGGCGCTGTCGGTCACGGCGTCGTTGTTCCACGGCGTCAGCCGGAACTCGTGGGCGTTCTCGGCCCACGTATACGCCGATCCGCTTTCCGAGATGACGGTACCGAAGCCCGGGTTCGCAATCACGTTCACCCACGGCGCCGGCGTCGCAGCGCCCGGCCCGGTCGTGATGATGTACTCACGGCCGTCATGGGTGAAGCCGCCAAGACCGTTGAAGAACACCAGGTCGTCGCGTGGCGGCAACACGGGTGCGCGAACCGGCGTCCGCGCCCCCCTGGAAGGGATGAACCTCGCGCCGGGCGCGTCCGGCGGGCGGGTGCCGAGCTGCTGTTCCAGCGAACCGCGGCTGTCGGCGATGATGACCCTGGCGACCGCCTGGAACAGGATGCGGTCTTCGGTCGAGATCTGTTCGCCCGGCCGGACGAAGATGGCGCCCGGGCGGTCGGGAGCATTGCCCTCGATGCCGCTGGCAACCAGGCCGATGATCTGCTCCTGGAGGACCTGGCGGTAGCCCGCCCGGTCTTCGTTCCAGATCACGAGGTCCACCGCCAGCCCCTTGAGGCGCCAGTAGGCGTGGGCCCGCACCATCTGGCGGACCAGCTCGATGTTGGCCGCGTCGCCGATCTGCAGAAGGACGATGGGCAGGTCGCCGGACACCGAGTAGCCCCACAGGCCCGATTGCCCGCGCTGGTTTCGCGCGATGACGGCCGGGTCGCCGCGCAGGGACGCGTTCGCGTACAGGATGGAACTGGCGAGGCGGCAGTAGAGCTGGGCCTCCCCCTCGGACGCGTCCAGCTGCCGCAGGACCACCTGGGCGTGCGTCGAGGCGAGCGCGAACACGCGGTTGGCGAGCCGCCAATCCTGGTATTTCCCCACCAGGCTCAGGCTCGTCGCCCGGGTCTCGGCCACGCCCGACACCACGTCGATGGTGATGGTCTCGTCCGGCTCCAGGACGAACCGCCCGCGAATCGCCACGATGGGATCCAGCACGGACCCGGCGTTCCCGGCGAGCGGCCCGTCCTCCTGCATCGCGCGCGGGTCTGCCGGCGTCCGGCCCCGGCCGACGAATCTCAGCCGATCGGTCTCGAACGAGAGGACGCTGCCCGCCGCCCCGCCGTGCGCAGCCATCAGGTGGAACATCCAGGGCGACGGCTCTCCCCGGGAACGGGGGCGCCTGGTGCACAGGATGGCTCGTTGATCCGGGACGATCTCCGTCTGCACGAACAGGTTGCTGAATGCCGGGTGGAGCGCGTCGGCCGCGGACGTCGCCAGGGCGACCTCCGCGTAGCTGGTCATCTCGATCACCCTGCGCGCCCGCCCGCAGTTGGTCAGGCGCAGGCGCCGCAGTTCGACGTCGTCCTCGGGCGACACCGCGATCTCGGTGTAGCTCTCAATCTGGTTCGTCCGGCTCCGGAACTCGACGCGAGCTTCCGAGAAGATGGTCTCGAACCAATCGGCCGGACGCAGCGTGGGCTGGTGCGCCGTCGACCAGAAGGCGCCGGTGGCGACGTCCTTGAGGTAGCAGAAGGTGCCCCAGTTGTCGGACGTCGGGTCTTCCCGCCAGCGTGTGACCGCGAGGTCCTTCCATCGGCTGTAGCCGCCGCCGGCGTTGCTGACCGCGACGTGATACCGGCCGTTCGAGAGCAACTGGACCTCCGGCAACGGGGTGTCCGGCCCCGTGAACGATCGGGCCGGGGTGCCCGCGTCCATCCTGGCCGCGCCGGCGTCGGCCGCGGGCGAAGGCGGCAGGTAGAGCGCCGTCGCGCGCGGGATGCGCTCCTGCAGAAGCAGCGCGGTGGCCTGGCACGCCGGGTCGGATGCGAAGCGGGCCCGCATCCGCCCGTCGAGGAGCACGTGCGCCACCGAGAGCAGCGTCATGCCCTGGTGGTGCGCCATGTAGGAGCGCACGACCGCGTGGGGCTGCCCGCGCGGCAGCCGCGAAGGGGTGTAGTCAATCGCTTCGTAGAAGCCGAGTTCTCCCGCGAAGCCCTCGGCCGACAGCCGCTGCAGGTTCGCGCACGCCTCCTCGGGCGACACCAGCAGCGCGAGCGCGGATGCGTAAGGCGCGATGACGAGGTCGTCGGCCAGGCCGCGCTTGAGGCCGAGCCCAGGCACTCCGAACGCGCGGTACTGGTAGGCCAGGCGCGCGTCGAGCAGGTTGTAGCCCGATTCCGAGATGCCCCATGGCACGCCGCGGTTCTTCCCGTACTCGACCTGGCGCCTGACCACCGCCTTGCACGTCTGGTCGAGCAGCGTGTCGTCGTAGCCCGGCATGACGACGAGCGGCATCAGGTACTCGAACATCGACCCGCTCCACGACAGCAGCACCGGCTCGCCCGCCACGGTCGTCAGCAGGCGCCCGAGCGCAAACCAGCTCTCCTGCGGCAGGTGGCCCTGTGCAATCGCGACGAACGTGCAGAGCCTCGCCTCCGACGCGAGCAGGTCGTAGTAGCTGGAGTCGCGGCGGCGGTCGGCGACGTTGTAGCCAATCGACAGGAGATGGCGGGTGGCGTCGAACAGGAAACTCCACTCCATCTCCGCGAGGTCGGTGGACTGGGCAACAAGCCGGCTGGCAAGGGAGAGGCGGCTCCGCGCCGGCCCGGCCCACTCGCCGTCGAGCGCCGCGAGTTCGCCCAGCGTGGGGATCGAGGTGAATCCGGGCAGGTGCGCGTGCGGCCGTGCCGAGGCGGGCAGCGACATCCACGGAGCCACCCACGTCAGGTCGTCGAGGATGTCGCGGCACTGGCTCGTCAGCGCCGTCGCCCAGCTCGCGGCCTCCTGGTCGGACGTCGTCGCCAGCGCGGCGGACATGGCGGCGCTCTCGGCGGCGACGCGGTCGAGGACCTGCCGCCCCTCGGCAACGGTTCGCGGAGGCGAGGCGCACGCCGCATCCAGCACGTTGCCGATGCGCGCCATGGGCGGGGTGGGCGCGCCCTGGAGGGCGTCGACCACCAGCCCCAGCGTGTCGCGCAATCCGTGGAACACCGGTTCCGCCAGGATCGGGTCGCCGGCGAGGGCCAGCAATCCCGACCGCAGCGTCAGGAGATGACCCGCGAGGTTGCCGCTGTCCACCGACGAGATGTACCGCGGCTCGAGGGGCGCAAGCGACTGCGTGTCGTACCAGTTGAAGAAGTGGCCGCGGTGCCGCTCCATGCTCAGCATGGCCTGGAACGCTCTCGATGTTCGATCGAGAAACCGGCCGGCCGAGATGTAGCCGAAATCGCAGGCCGACAGGTTGGCGAGCAGCGCCAGGCCCATGTTGGTCGGCGACGTGCGGTGCGCCATCCCGGCGGCCGGCGCCTCCTGGAAGTTGTCGGGTGGCAGCCAGTGGTCGGCCGGGCCGACATACTTGTCAAAGAACGTCCACGTCCTTCGGGCCACGCCGCCGAGAAAGCGGCGCTGGCGGACCGTCAGGCGCACGGCGCGGCGCGTCAGCGGACGGCTGACGTACCAGGTGATCGTCGGAGCCGCCATCCAGAGCAGGAGGAGCGGCGCGGCGCCGGCGAGGCTGGCCGGGCGGACCATTTCGAGGCCGACCGCAACCGACACCGCCAGCGCCGGAACGATCCACATCCGCGCCCACTCGCCGACGAGGTCTTGCCGGGTGGACGGGGCGTGGTGGGCGGACGGCGTCCACTCGAGGAGCTTCCGGTGCGTGACGAACAGGCGCGCGAGGGTGCGCAGCACGGCGGACAGGCTGAAGAACGCCTCGTGCGGAAGGCAGGCCAGCGCCAGCAACGCCTGCTCCACTTGCCGCCCGGCCGCGCGCAGACTGCCGTCGAGATGGCGCATCATCCCCACCTCGTCCGGCTTTCGCAAGAGACCGGGAAGCCACGAGACGAGCCCCGGCAGCAGCACGACGCCCACGCCGGCGAGCGTCCATGCCCACGCGGGCGACAGGGCCGTCCAGGCGACGAGCAGCAGGCCCACCAGCCCCGCCGGGGCGAGGCTCCGGCGCAGGTTGTCGAACAGCTTCCACCGGCAGAGCGGCGACAGCGGGTTCCTCGTGCGTCGCCCGTCGTGCCCGGGCACCCCGGGGAGCAGCCAGCGCCACAATTGCCAATCGCCGCGGATCCAGCGGTAGCGCCGGCGCACGTCCTCGTCGTAGCGGGACGGATACTCTTCGTACACCTGCACGTCGGTCAGCAGCCCGGCGCGCGCGTAGCAGCCTTCCAGCAGGTCGTGACTGAGGATTCGGTTCTCGGGGAAACGGCCGCCCACCGCGAGGTCGAACGCGTTCACGTCGTAGATCCCCTTGCCGATGAAGGAACCTTCGCGGAACAGGTCCTGGTAGACGTCGGAGACGACCCGCGTGTACGGGTCGATCCCGGGCTCGCTGGCCCACAGGCGCGCGTACCGCGAGCGGTTCGCGCCGGGAAGACTGACGGCCACGCGGGGCTGGAGGATCCCGTAGCCTTCGATCACGCGGCCCGCGCGCTCGTCGTACCGCGCACGGTTGAGCGGGTGCATCATCGCGCCGACCAGGAGGCGGGCGGCGTCTCGCGGCAACTGCGTGTCCGCGTCGAGCGTGACGACGTACTTCACCTGCGCGAGGATCCCGACGTCGCCGACGATGCGCGAGAACTGGCCGGTGGAGCGCCCGCGAAGCAGCGCGTTCAGGTCGCCCAGCTTGCCCCGCTTGCGCTCGTATCCCATCCAGACGCGCTCGACCGGGTTCCAGCGCCGCGGGCGGTGGAAGAGGAAGAACGCTGCGACCGAGTACTTCGCATTCAATTCCCGGATCCGCTGCTCGGCCAGGCGCACGAGGGCCTCGTCTTCGGGCAGCGTTTCCTGGTCCGCGTCGGGCAGGTCCGTCAGGAGGCCGAACGCCACGTGGTCGTCCCGGTTGCCCAGAAAGCGGACTTCGAGCGCCTCGACGAGGTGCTCCACGTTCTGCGCGCTGGCGATCAGCGTCGGCACGACGACCAGCGTCCGCGAGGCCGCCGGGATGCCGCCTTCCAGGTCGATCTTCGGCAAGGCCCGCGGCGTCGTCAGCCACGGGACCACGGCGTTCACGAGGGCGACCGCCACCTGGCTGGCGCACAGCAGCAGGAGGACGGCAAACAACCCGAGGAACCAGTCTGCCGCGCCCTCGCTTCTCTCCACCGCGACCAGCGCCGCCGTGGGCGGCAGCGCCAGGACGGCAATGGCCCCCAGGTACGAGGCGAGCGCGTGACGGCCGCAGGCGCGACGGACGGACTTCACGATCGAGGGGCGCGCGCCCGCCGCGTGCTCGAGCGCTGCGAGCCCGGCGTCGACCAGGTAGAACCCGACGTGTGCCGCTCGCACGTCGGGTCCGGCGGTCGCAGCCGCCTGCGCCGCCAACCCGATCGCAAGACTGGCCACCTCGCCTTCCGTGCGGCGGCTGTGCTTGGCCGTCGTTTCCACGACGTGGCGATAGTGGTCGCGGGTCGCGAAGTCCATCAGCGGGTAGACGGCGGCCGGGTCCTCGCCCAGCGTCCGCTCGACGACGCTCCTTGCCTCGACGAACTCGCGCCAATTGGCAGCCCCGAGGAACCGCAGGCTGCTGATGCTGTTGCTGATCGAGACCTGGTCGGCGGCCTGCTGCTGGTTCTCGGACTGCACCAGGTGCTCGATCGTGAGGCCGTCCTCCGACAGTCGCTGTTCGACCCAGGTGAGCGGCAGCGCGAGCGCAGGACCCTTTCCCTGCAGGCGACGGGCGAACTCCGCGACGAACGACCCGACCATCGGCGGACCGGACCTCGCCATGTCCGCGATGACCAGGATGAGGCTCTTGGGGTCCTTTTCGGCGATCGCCGTCATCTGGTCGGCCCAGTAGTCGGCGCGGTTGCGGTCCTCGCGGTCGGCCCCGATCCGGGCGGCGACCCGCCGGAGGTTCTCGAGCAGGGCGAGCCGAAGCATGATCGGGATCGCCCACAGCTCGCCGAGGCCGAGCGGCATCACCTCCTGGTAGGCCGACACGAAGCCGCCAAGGCCGTCGGTATCGAGGCGGCCGTCCCCGTGCGAGATTGTCTCGAGGGCGATGTCGTAGACGCGCGGGAACCCGGCCGACGGACCGTCAGCCAGGCGCGGCAGTTCGCGGCTATAGCCTGCCGGCAGGTGACGTCGCGCCGTCCGGATCTGTTCCTCGATCAGGTAGAAGTTGTCGAGGAGCCACTCCCCGGCCGGGGTGATCCGGCGGTCGGTGTTCACCGCCTCGGTCAACAGGACCCGGACGGCCACCAAGAGGGCTTCGTTTTCGGCCAGCCGCGTCAGCAGCCGGTTGGAGGCCGGCTTGGCGCTCAGCCGGTGACGGCCCGCAAGGACCCTCCCGTGCTGGGCCATCTGCTCCCGGCTGAACAGCTCCGCGCGCAGCGGTGGCTCTTCTCCCGCGAAACTGGTGGAGAAATTGCGGCGCTTGATGGCATCGCGCAGCGCGAGGAGCGGATCGCGAGTGGTCGTGGGGCGGGCCACGCGAGAGATGTCCTTTCCCTGGAATTGTTCACGTCTGCACAGCCAGCGACCTGCTACTTCTTGCCGCTCACCAGGATTCCCGCGCCGACCACCGCGAGCGCCACTCCCGCCCACAGCGGCACGTTGACCCGTTCCTTCTCCTTGACGGAGAACTCCACGGGCCCCATCTTGACGTCGTGTGTCTCACGCGTATAGCTGAACCCGCCGTACACGAGCGCCAGGATTCCCACGGCCAGGACCACGATACCGATCATTCGCATACGAGCCTCCTCACCACGATTGTCGCATTCCGGTCGGCGAGCGCCCGACCACCTACCTTCTCGACACCAGGTGGATGATCGCGACGAAGATCGCGGCGCCGATGATCGACCACAGTACCGGGAACGGGTGCCCGCCGATCTGGACCATGAGGGGCTCCGACAGCCCGAGTTTGCCGGCCACCCACGGGCCGATCGCGGCGCCGATGAACCCGAGGGCGGTGGACACGATCAGTCCGCCCCGGGCGCCGCCGGCAATCGCCTTTCCAACAGCACCGCAAACGGCCGCGATCACGATGAGGAGCACGAGTCCCGGCAGTGTGATGGTCATGACGGAGAGTCCTTTCGTTGTTGCCGTCGCTGGGCGGGCACTCCGGGTGACCCGCCGGCCGGTCGAGGCTCAGTAGTCGGTGTAGCCCTTCTCACCGGCCGTGTAGAAGGTGCTGGCGTCCGGCACCGCGAGCCTCCGGCCGCTCTCCAGGTCGTGCACGAGGTTGGGGTTTCTGGAGCCCGAGGGTGTCGGTCCACATCTCGCCGGGGGCGGCAATGGGTGACGGTGCGAGGATGCGGCTGCCGGCCTCCATGTTCGCCGGGTGTCCGACCCTCCCCGTGTGCATCAGCTGCACGAAGATCCGGCCGCCCGCCGCGTGCACCCCGGTGGTTACGCGGTGCCAGCCCTGGACCTGCGCATCGGTGAACAATCCCGGGATGCGCGCGTAACCCAGGCCGTCCCTGGAGGGCGCCGTCCCCTCCGTGATGATCAGCCCGGCGCCCGCGCGCAGCCGGTAGTACTCCGCCATCAGGCTGTTCGGCACTCCGCCGGCGTCGGCGCGCGACCGCGTCATCGGCGCCATGACGACGCGGTTCTTGAGGAACAACCCGCCGAGGGCAATCGGAGTGAACAAGGTCATGGGCATGCTGTCAGCGTCGGTCGGATCCCGCGGCCACGCGCAGCGGTCGCTCGCCCGCGAAGTGGATATCGCGGGGTCGAACCGCAGATCCCCTCTGGACGCAGGATGACCGACGCCGCGGCGCCTGTCTGTCCAATTCGGCACACCAGTCGCACCCAACGAGCGGTGGGTTGGCGCCCGGGGCCCTGTGCGGTATGGGACAGCGCGGTTGGGGTGTGAAGGCCGATGATTGACCATGACTGTCACCACAGCACCAGCCCGGCTTCGTGCGCTTGCCCCGCTGCCGTTGCCGGGAGTCGGCGGCGTCAGCAGTTCCCAGCCCGATCGTTTCGCTGGGCTGCTGCCGGACGCGGGTCCAACGGCCGCGGGACACCCGCGGCGGCTCAAAGCCATCCTGGTGACGGGCGCACTCGCTGCAGCCACTTTCGGCCTCGGCGCGTACTATCTCACCCGCACCCCCGCCCCACCGCAGGTCACCACGACGGCCATCTCGAGGGGATCCGTGACCCGGACAGTGGCCACGACCGGCACGGTGCAGCCGGTCACGAGCGTCAGCGTCGGCAGCCAGGTCTCGGGCACCGTGTCCTGGCTGGGCGCCGACTACAACTCGATCGTCAGGAAGGGGCAGATCATCGCCCGACTCGATCCGGCGCTGCTCGAGGCACAGGTCGCGCAGGCGCGCAGCGGCGTCGTGAAGGCGAACGCGGACCTCGATCGCTCGCGCGTCACCCTGGCCGACGCGCAGTCGAAATACGGCCGGGCGAAGGCGCTGTCGGACCGGGAACTCGTTTCCCGCGCCGACCTGGACGTCGCCTCGCTGGCAGTGGATTCCGCGGCCGCGTCGCTGAAGGGGGTCGAGGCGCAGGTCGTCCAGGCGCAGGCCTCGCTGAATCAGTCCCAGGTGAGCCTCGACCACACGGTGATCACCGCGCCGATCGCCGGCACCGTGACGCAGCGCAGCGTCGATGTCGGCCAGACCGTCGCCGCAAGCATGTCGTCCCCGACCATCTTCGTGATCGCCGCAGACCTGACCAAGATGCAGGTCAACGCGGGCATCGACGAATCGGACATCGGCCAGATCAGGCAGGGACAGCCGGTGACGTTCGGCGTCGATGCCTACCCCGAGACGGCCTTCACCGGCGTCGTGCTGCAGGTGCGGCTCCAGGCGACCATCGTGTCGAACGTCACGACCTACCCGACGATCATCGACGTGCCCAACCCCAACGCGATGCTGAGGCCGGGCATGACGGCCAACGTCAAGGTGATCGTCGCGAGCCGCCCGGACGTCCTGCGGGTTCCCAACGCCGCGCTGCGCGTCCGGCCGACACCCGCGGTGCTCGCGGCGCTCGGCCAGCCGTCCTCGGCCACTGGCGCGACCCCGAAGCGCTCCGCCACGGAGGGGCAGGTGTGGACCTTCGCCGGAGGCGTGCTGTCCCCGGTGTCGGTCCGCCTCGGCATCACCGACGGGACGTTCACGGAACTGCTGGCGCCGGGCCTCGTCGCCGGCACGCAGGTGGTGACGGCGATCGCCGCCTCGCCTTCGTCGGCCCCGGCCACGAAGGGCGTGGCCACCGGCAACCCCCTGGCAGGCTCGCGCCAGGGGCCGCCGATTCGCTGAGCGGCGCTCAGTACCCGAGGGTCCGGATGATCTCCTTGAGCGAGGCCGCGCTGGCCGACAGCCGACGGCGCTCCTCGTCGTTCAGCACGATCGGCAGCACCTCGCGGATGCCTTCGCGCCCGACGACGGCCGGGAGGCTCAGGCACACGTCGGAAATCTCGTCGAAGCGTTCGATGTAGCTCGAGACGGTCAGCACGCTCTTCTCGTCGTCGAGGATCGCCTCGATGATGCGCGCCACCGACAGCGACACGGCGTAGAACGTCGCGCCCTTGCGCTGGATGACCTCCCGGCCAGCCTCCACAATGGACCGTCCGATGCGCTCGCGCGCGGCGGCGTCGAGTTCCGCACCGCCGGGAGGCGCGTAGCGCGTGACGGGGATCTGCCCAAGGCTGGCCATGCTCCACAGCGGCACCGACGAGTCGCCGTGCTCACCGATGACATAGGCGTGGATGTTCCTCGGGTCGATCCCGAATTCCCGCCCGAGCAGGTACCGAAAACGCGACGAGTCCAGAGACGTCCCGGACCCGATGATGCGGGTCGGTGGAGCGGGAAGCCGCTTCACCGCCAGGTAGGTCAGCACGTCCATCGGGTTGGCCACGACGACGACGACCGCGCCGTTGTAGTGCGGCGCGATCCCGGCCAGGATTTCCTCGGTGATGCCGGCGTTGCCGCGCGCGAGGTCGAGGCGCGACTCCCCCGGCTTCCGGCCCCGCCCAGCCGTCAGCACGATGACGTCGGCGTCCGCCACCCCTTCGTACCCCTCCGCGCGAATGTCCACGTTGTCGAGGTACGACGCGCCGTGGGCCAGGTCGAGGACCTCGCCGAGCGCCTTTTCCCGATTGACGTCGATCAGGCTCACGCGCGCGGCGACGTCCTGCAGCAGGAGCGTGTACGCCAGGGTCGAACCCACGTTTCCGGCGCCGATGATTGCAACCTTCACGCAGCCTCCTTTTCGTGAACACCCGACGACGAGTGTACACGGCGCAGGTGTCCTGACATGAGGCTTACTCGGCCGCCGAAACGTCGCGGCTTCGCGGTCGCTGTCTCAACGCTCACCCACGGCCGTTCAGACGATCGTCCGGCGCCCGCCGAGCAGCTGCACGAGCACCAACACGACCGCGATGACCAGCAGCACGTGGACGAATGCGCCGATCGTGTAGGTTCCAACGACGCCGAGCAGCCACGCGATCAACAGGACGACGGCAATGGTGTACAGCATGGGATTCTCCCGGGTGATGCGCAGGCCGCCTGGCCTCCGACCCGCGGGCGCGAGGGGCCTGCCACTCCTGAAGTACAGCGTAGGCCGATGAGCGGCGCGCGTCTGTTCGGTTTCGCACACACTGACGGGCCGCGAGAGCACCCGGGCAGCCGACTGTGCACAACGGGACAGTCTCCGCCCGAGAACGTTCTTACACTGGTGTCAGGTCGATGGCTGGCTGGGGCCGGCGAGAAGGGTGACATCATGAGACTGAGCGCGGGCGGCTTCTACGAGATCGACGGTCGTGCCGTGAGGGGCGTGTCGGCAGTCGCCCCCGGGCCGGGCGCGGCGAACTGCTGGCGGGATTGGCAAGCCGATCTGTGGGCAGAGTCCTCGACGCTCATCCACGTCCATCACCGGCTGTCGGACGAGGAACTCGGGCTGTGGGGAGCGATGCAGAAGGAACTCGACCAGATTGGCCGGACCCTCCACCTCCTCGAGCAGAACGTCATGGCTCGGGCGGCAGCGCGGCAGTAGCCCGGCACCCGCAACCCGGGACGGTCCGCGCAGGCACGGCGACCGCCGCCGTGCCTGCGAGCGGTCGGTGCCGCTCGCTCACCGCTCGGTTGTCGTCTTCGATAGATTCCTCGGTGCGTGCGACTGCAGCACCGAGACAAGGTGACGGCCCGACTCCGGCACCGCGACGGATGGGTCCAGGAGGATCTGGCGCGCGGTCAACTTCCGGCCGTAGACCGCCTCGGTGGCGTCGTTGTCCGGACGAAGCGAGGCGCCGTGCAGCGAGACGCCGGCGAACAGGCCGCGCGTTCTCGAGTAACTGAGGATCTCGGCCCGCATCGAGGCATCGGTCGACGCCGAAATCGTGCGTCCCTTCGGGCCCGCCGTGGCCGACGCGTCCCCCCCGAGCTTGACCTTGCTGCTGAGCAGGGCCTCGACTCCCCGCCTGTTCATGACGAGAAGCACGAGATCCGTGGATTCTCCGCCGAGCTGGAAGCCGAAACTGCCCCCTTCGATCAGGTACATCGCCGGCGCGCGCCACGGGCCGTCGAGCGCCTTCCCCGACCGGCACACCATCGCGCCGCGGCCGTAGCTGCCGCCGACCCCCACCGCCACCTTCAGCATCGAGGGAATGACGATGACACACTCGGCCTTCTCGAGGAGTTCCTGAGGGATGTTGTCCGGGACGTTCAGGACCTCCTCCATCACGACGCCGCACTCCTGCAGCCGTCCCTGCTCCTTGTTCTGGGCGGCGCCCAGCTGCGCCACGCCGAACAAGACGACGCACACGACGATGTATCGGGCGACTCTCAACCGCGGCGATCGTTCGGACATCACGAACCTCCCAACCTCCCGCGTTGCCGAAGGGCGACCGGCGGACGCCGGATTGGCCCGAACGCGCAGTCCCGGCAACAGGAGAAGATGCAAGAAGGCTACGCCTCCCCGGCGCCCGGGTCTGTACGGTTGTGCACAGTCGGGCGCCCCCGGCCCGACCGGGTGGTCAGGCAGCTCGACCGTGGGCGCGCCAGCCGGCTCGATGTTGTGCTGTTTTGAACAGACGCCGGGTGTTCGCGTACCCGACCATTTGGATCATGGTGTACAAGCCTTCGGTCCAGTTCGATCCGGAAACCTTCCTCAACGCGACCGGCGTCTCCAAGACGGTCGGGGTCTACGCGGCGGCGCAGCCAATCTACTCCCAGGGCGGTGCGAGCGATACGGTGATGTACATCAAGGAGGGCGAGGTCAAGCTGTCGGTGATCTCGAAAACGGGCAAGGAAGCCATCGTCGCGGTCCTCGACGCCGGGAACTTCTTCGGCGAGGGCGCGCTGACAGGCCAGTCGCTCCGGATCGGGAACGCCACCGCTCACACCCCGTGCACCATCATCGCCGTCAACAAGGGTGACATGCGGCGGCTGCTGCACGAGGAGCACGAGATGTCGGACGGGTTCATCGCCCACCTGCTCCTCCGGAACGTGCGCATCGAAGAAGACCTCATCGACCAGTTGTTCAACTCCGCCGAAAAGCGACTCGCCCGCACGCTGCTGCTGCTCGCCCGGTACGGCGAGGAGCACGCCCCGCAGCGCGTCATCCCGAAGATTTCCCAGGAGACGCTGGCCGAGATGGTGGGCACGACACGGTCGCGCGTGAACTTCTTCATGAACCGGTTCAAGAAGCTCGGGTTCATCTCCACCGACGGAGGGCTGCAGGTCAACAACTCGCTGCTGACGGTCGTCCTGCACGATTGACCGGATGCGGGCCGGAGATCTTTCCTGGACCGCCTGCCCGGTCGCCTCAGCCATCCCTGCCGGCGGAACGCACACGCACCCCCGCCCCAGACCCGACATTCCCGGCCCCGACGCGACGACACGCAGCGCTGTCCTGTTCGGGACAGACTCGCCGCGCCCGCAGGGAGCAACATGGAGATATCCGGGGCCTGAGGGCCCGCATGCAAGCCAGCACGGCGGCCTTCCGGCTCGAGTACCGGTTCATGGAATCTGAGAACGCGCACGAGACGCCGCTGCCCACCGGGAGCCGGGCCGCGCTGCAGGTCATCGTCATCGTCCTCGCGGTGGCCGCGGCCGCCTGGGTTCTCTACCGCCTGGAACGGGTCGTTCTCGTGCTGCTGGTGGCGGCGTTCTTCGCCTACGTCGTCGCGCCGCTCGTGCGGTTCGCCGAGCGCCCTGTTCGCCGTTGCCGGAAAGCCCCGCCGACTGTCCCGGGGGCCGGCCATCGCCCTCGTCTACCTGGTCATCCTGGTGGGCGCGGGAGGCGGCGCCTCGCTGCTCGTGCCGACGCTGACCGAACAGTTCGGCGAGGCGGTGTCCCGGGCGCCCGTCTACGGCGAGTCGCTCCGCGTCTGGGGGCTGGGGTGGTCACGCTACTACCAACGGCTGCGGCTGCCGGTCGAAGTGCGCGAGGGCATCAACCGGTCAGTCGTCCAGATCGGCGACGCCGTCGTGGAGTCTGCGCGCGACACATTGATCGCGGTCGTCGGCATTGCTGCCTACGCGCCGTGGCTGGTCCTCGTCCCGATTCTCGCGTTCTTCTTCCTGAAGGATGCGGACGACTTCCGGCGTTCGGCCGTGTCCGCGCTTCCGCACCGCATCCGGCGGCGCGGGTACGAGCTGTTCAAGGAGGTGAACGCGACCCTCGCCGCGTACATCCGTGCCCAGTTGCTCGCATGCGTGCTGGTCGGAACCGTCTGTGGTGCCGGGTTCGCCGTCCTCGGCGTACCCTACGCGGCCCTGCTCGGCGTCTTCGCCGGCGTCCTGGAGTTCGTGCCGCTGGTCGGCCCGCTCGTGACTGCCGTCGTGGCGGTGCTCCTGGCGGCCCTGCACGGGCCGCTGTTGGCCCTGTGGGTCTGCGCGTTCCTCCTGGTCCTCCGGATCGTCGAAGACTACGCGGTCTACCCGCGCCTCATTCGCCGCGGCGTCCACCTGCATCCCCTGGCCGTGATTGTCGCCGTGCTGGCCGGCCTCGAGCTTGGAGGCGTCACCGGCATCTTCCTCGCGATCCCGGCCGTCGCCATCGTGTCGGTCACCTACCGGCATTGGCTCGACTGGCATGCCGGCGACGAGAAACTCGCCGCCGCGCCCACCGTCCGCTCGGCGTGAGCCCGGCGTGGCTCGCCCGGCTGCACCTGGTCTGTCGCCCGCCTTACTCCGGCTCGCGGCCGGGCGAGGCGTCGGCCCGCCGCTGCTGGCGCTCGTGGCTGGGAACGGGCCTCTCCGGGTGGTCGGCTGCAGCGTCGACACCCTGCTTGATCCCCGCTTCGTAGTCCTGGCCGTCGGCTGCGAGTTCCTCGACCGTCTCTTCTCCGGCGTCGGATGCCTGCGAGAGCCCCTGGGTGTCGCCCGATTGCCCTCCGCTCCCCGGCCCGCCCTGCTCCAGCGGGTCACCGGGCGCGTCCGCGCGCGCATCGTCTTCGGGTTTGTCACGTCTGAGCATGGCTTCCTCCAAATCACGGCACGACGATGTCCGGGGACGGTTCGCGCACGACATGTTCGATCGGGGGCGCGACGTGCTCGACCGGGGGCGCGACGTGTTGCACCGGGGGCGCGACGTGTTGGATTGGCATGGTCGGACGGTCGGAGTTGCCGAAGTCGCCCTTCGTCTCCCCAGATTGGGAGATGTGCTCGGCGCCCGTCTGCTCCAGAATCTGCCTGCCCTTGCTGATCCACTCGTGATCGTCGGCGTGCACCGACAGCAGGATTCCGCCTTTCCGCATCCGCCCCTCGTAGCGCTTTGCCTGGTATTCCGGAATCCCGAGCCCGATGAGCGCGCCCGTGGTGCCGCCAATCGCTCCACCGGCACCGATTCCTGCGAGGGCTGCGACGATGGGACCTGCTGCCACGAAGGGGCCGACGCCAGGAATCACCAGCAGCCCGATGCTGGCCAGCCAGCCCAGCGCACCGCCGACGACCGCCCCTGCGCCGCCGCCTGCGACGGCGCCCTCGGCCGACTTGCTGCCCTTCTCGTGGCCGAATTCCTTCGAGCCGACGTTCTGCGGGAACATCACCGAGATGTCGGTGTTTCGAAACCCCTTGGATCGCAAGGTATCCACGGCAGCGTCCGCGCTGGCGTGAGTCGGGTAGATGCCGAACAGCGCCGTGTTCTTGCCAGACATGTTGCCTCCACTGACGGGGGACGGTGAATCAGGCGCGCGGCCGGTCGAGACCGTAGTGCGCCTTCACTTTCGCGACGATCTGCGGGTCGGTCAGCTTGTCGGTCGTCTCGATGTCGACAGCGTAGTCGGCCTGCGCCCCGGAGCGGGTCACCCGCTCCTTGAGCTGGAGCTTGGCCTCCCCCGGCCCGAAGATGAGCAGCGCGTCTGGATGTCCCAGTCGGCTGATGACCTCGTCGTAGTAGCGGTCGAGGTGCTGGTCGTAGCGCTCCTCGTAGTGGTTCTCGGTGCCGCCGTCCTTTGGGCCGTTTGGCGTCGGATACGCCGAGCGCCCCGAGTACCGGGCGTGCGGCCCGATCTCGGACTCCAGCGTCGTGAATGTCACCGCCTCCGCCGACGCGGACACGATGACCGCCTTCTTGTGGTCGATCCACACTCCTGCGTGATGGTTCATAGCAGATCGACTATCGCCGATCGACGTGGGGGGCGTCTGTCCAATCGGGGACAGTCGACACCAACCTCTGTGTCGCGCGGGCCGGTCGAATGAGCGGATCGTGAAGGATGAGGATCGTGCGCCCCGACCGCTTCATCGTGAGGGGTCGCGAGACGGCACGTTTGGAACCGCCCTCACCGGCGCAGGGAGCGCTGGGCGCCCGTCGTTCGATGGGGCGGCGGCCCGCGACGGGCGATCGGTTTCTCGGGTTCGATGAAGACGGCTGTCGGCGTAATCAGCCGCCGCGTCGGCGAGACGCTGGGCATCGGCGATTCCACTCAACAGGCCCTCGAGTTCCTGGCGCGTGCCGGGATCGGCCGGCGCGGGGGCCGGACAGGCTGGCGCCGACGAACGCGCGGGCGTCCTCGAGTTGCCGGCTCACTCCGCCAAAGTCCGCGTCACAGAGGCTCACCCGGGCGCCGAGCACCGAGGCGCGGGCCTCGAGCAGGTTCCGTCTCGACTCGGCAGTGCGAAGCGCGCGAACCAACTCCGACCTGCCGGAGGCGCCCCACAGCCACCCGCCGAGGAGCGTCACCAGCAGGACCGCAACGGCCGCGCAGGTGCGCGCGCCCGTCGTGGCAAGGGCACCGCGCCGACCCATCACAGCCGACCCGTCGCCAGCAGCACCAGCAGGATCAACACGAGGATCCCCAGGCCACCGCTCGGGTAGTACCCCCAACTGCGGCTGTGCGGCCAGGTGGGCAACGCGCCCAACAGCATCAGCACGGCCAGCACGACGAGAATGGTCATCAACATCACGTCCTCCTGAGGTTCGAGCCTCCTGCCTGGTTAACCGATGTTCGACTTGGCGTCCGTCGCGATGTGCTGGACGTCGAGTGCACCCGCCTCGACATCCTTGGCGGCGCGGACGACCGCGTCGCAGGCGTCGTCGCGAAGGGCCTGCCCTTTGCGGGAGAGCCCCGCCACCGCGTCGGTGACCTTGAGCCGCGCGTCCCGGTAGCGCTCGGAGGCCGCGTCGCCGATGCCCTTCGCCGTCTCCGCCGCCCGCGCTTTGATCTCCGCGGCCGCGCGCGGAGCCAGCCACACGACCAGGCCCGCGCCGACGATGCCGCCCAGGGCGAGTCCCGTCAGGAATCGATAGTCCCGATCTTCGGTTTGCAGGTTCATGGCTGGTTCTCCTGTGCGTCCCCGCGGCGATCGGCGAAACCGAGCGCGCGGATTCGCTGCCATTACGTCTACTCGGGTGAACACAAGGAGTGTCCGTCACTCGGGCTGCCCGCGCTGTACCACACTGCACATCCACGGATTCTCCCCCGGGCGTCTGCGCGACGCGTCCGCTCGCACCAGAAGGGCGAAGTGTCTGCAAGTGAACAGACGTCGCCGGCCTGTCGAGCCTAGACTCGGACTGGGTGGATTACGAGACAACCTCGGGACAGAGAATCGGGTGTGGGAATGCGAATCACCATGTTGAATCGGGTACTCGTCGCGGCGACCGTCATCGGGGCGGTGTCGTTGGCCGGAGCCAGTGTGACTGCCAACGCCCCGCAACCGCCACAGCAGGAACAGAAGACATTGTCGGACAGCCAGAAGCCCGACCCGAAGAAACCGAAGGAGCAGAAACCCGAGCAGAAGCCGAAGCCAGGCCAGCAGGCGAAGCCGGTGAAGCAGAAGCCGAATCAGCAGGCCCGTCCGGCGCAACCGCAAGCACAGCCGCGTCCGCTGCCGGCAAGACCGCAGCAGCAAGTGTCACCGACCCAGCCGCAGCGGGCGCAGGCACGGCTGGCCCCGCAGCAGCAGCAACAGCGGATCGGCGAACACCAGCAGGAGCTGGTGCAGTATCGCGACCAACTGGACCAGCAACAGCGCCTGGCGCCGCAACAGGGCGTCGAGTTGCAGCGGCAGCACCGCACCGCGCAGTACGCGTATCAGCAGCAGTACGTCGCCGGACTGAACCAACAGCGCGCGAGCATCCAGGACGGCGATTCGTACAACTACGGCGGGGACCCGTACTTCTACACTCCGCCAAGCTACCGGTATGCCCGCGATGGCCGCTACTACGAGACGAACGAGTACGGCGCCGACGTGCTCCGCCAGGCCGTGAACAACGGCTACGCGCAGGGTCTCGGGGCCGGACGGGCCGACCGGAGGATCGCTGGGCGTACAACTACAGGGATTCGTACGCCTACCAGGATGGGATCTACGGATATCGTGGCTTCTACGTCCCGCGCTACGACTACCGCTACTACTTCCGCGAGGGCTTCCGCCGCGGCTACGACGATGGGTACTACGGGCGGTATCGGTACGGCGTGCATGCGACCGGCGGCTTCTCCGTCCTCGGTGGCGTGCTGTCGGTGATCATCAACCTGCAGCCGCTTCGGTAGACGCCCGTGCGCGAGCCGAAGCCTCGATCGTCGCCACGAGCGCTGAAGGTCATCGGCCTCTTCCGGCCCCACTGGAAGGGGTTGGCGCTGGCCCTCGTCGCCGTCCTGGGCGAGACGGCCACGGACATCCTCGACCCGTGGCCGCTCAAGATCATCGTCGACAACGTGCTGAAGTCGAAGCCCCTGCCCGAGCCGATGGAGCGCGTCGTGGCCGCGATCTTCGGCCAGGGCCCGTACGCCGTGCTGAACTTCGCGGTGGCCGCGGTGGCCGGCCATTGCGCTGGTCGGCGCGGCCAGCGCGTACTTCGAGAAGTACCTCACCACCAGCGTGGCCCAGTGGGTGGGCCACGACCTGCGCAAGACGCTCTACCACCACATCCAGCGCCTGTCGCTCGCCGATCACGACAAGGCGCGGACGGGCGACATGATCACGCGGGTCACGAGCGACATCGGGGCCATCCAGAGCTTCATCGACTCCGCGATGCTCGGCATGCTGGTCAGTGTGACGACGCTGGCCGGCATGATCGGGGTCATGTTCTACCTCAACTGGCGCTTCACCCTCATCGCGCTGTCGGTGATGCCCGTGCTGTTCGTGGTCGTGTACCGCTACACGTGGCGGATCAAGAAGGCCTCGCGGGCGGTGCGCAAGAAGGAAGGCGACCTGCTGTCGGTCGTCGAAGAGGTGCTGACGTCGATCCGCGTGGTGAAGGCCTTCGCGCGGGAAGACTACGAGCAGGACCGGTTCGATTCCGAGAGCCTGGCCAACGTCGAGGCGGGCCTGCACGCGCGCACCATCAAGGCGAGGCTGGCCCCGGTGGTCGAGGTGATTGTCGCGGTCGGCACGTGCCTGGTGGTGTGGTACGGCGCACGCCTGGCGCTCGCCGGCCAACTCACGGCCGGCACGCTCATCCTCTTCATCTGGTACCTGGGCAAGATGTACAAGCCCATGCGCGATCTCTCGAAGATGGCCGACACCGTCTCGAAGGCGTCGGTCGGCTACGAGCGCATCCAGGAGGTGCTCGACATCGAGAGCCGCGTCCGTGACGCGCCGCACGCGCGCCGGGCGCCGACCTTCAGCGGACGTGTCGAATTCGACAAGGTCGGCTTCGGCTACGGCCCCGACAAGCCGATCATCGAAGACGTCAGCTTCACGATCGAGGCCGGGCAGGTGGCGGCGATCGTCGGCCCGTCAGGGGCGGGCAAGACCACCATCGTGGGCCTGATCCCCAGGTTCTACGACCCGCTGTCCGGGCGCGTGGTCATCGAGGGATCGGACATCCGGCGCTACCAGTTGAAGTCGCTGCGCGACCAGATGAGTTTCGTCCTCCAGGACACGCTGCTCTTCCGCACGACGATCTGGGAGAACATCGCCTACGGCAAGCCGGGCGCGTCGCCCGCCGAGATCCGGCGCGCCGCCGAACTCGCCAACGCGCGCGAGTTCATCGAGGCGATGCCGGACGGCTTCGACACGATGGTCGGTGAGCGCGGCATCACGCTGTCGGGCGGTCAACGGCAGCGCATCGCGATCGCGCGGGCCGTCATCCGCGACACCCCGCTCCTGATCCTCGACGAGCCGACCGCCGGCCTCGACGCCGCGTCCGAGCAGACGGTGATGGAGGCCCTCGGCCGGCTGATGCGGGCCGGACGTCGATCGTCATCGCCCATCATCTCGGCACGGTCCGGCACGCAGACGTCATCTTCGTCATCAGCGACTGCAAGCTGGCTGAGCAGGGCACGCATGAGTCGCTGATCGCGGCGAACGGCGTGTATGCAGAACTGTACAGAATCCAGGCCCCCGGCGGATGCCACCATCGACGGGTCGCCCCTCGTCGCGGGGCTCTGACCATAGCCGAACGGGCGGAGAGGAGGTAGATTATGCGACGGACGCGCCCGACGTTGTGCACCCTCCTCGTGCTGGCCGTGGCCGGCCTGACGGTCGGTCTGACCGCGCAGAAGAAGGCCTCCGGCGACGCGAATCGGCCGACGCCGACCGGACGCCGGCGCGGATCTGGCGCGACCCTGGCGACATCGCCTCGCTGGATCTCACGTACGGGGCGGGCGGCAGGGCGCACGCGCCAGACCCGGCAGGCACGTTCACCTTCGTCAAGGAGGACGCGGCCGCCACGAACCCGAAGTTCGAGGTCACCGACGGGCACGGGGTCGAGTGGAAGGTCAAGCTGGGCCAGGAGTCACAGCCAGAGACGGCGGCGACGCGGTTCCTGTGGGCGGCCGGCTACTTCTCGGACGAGGACTACTACGTGCCCACGCTCACCGTGAAAGGGCTGCCGGAGTTGCAGCGTGGCCGGGAGTTCGTCGTCCCCCGGCGGCGTCGTCCGCGGCGCCCGCCTCGAACGGAAGACGGCGGCCGTCAGAAGCTCGGAGACTGGGACTGGTTCGACAATCCGTTCCTCGGGCGGCGGGAACTGAACGGCCTGCGGGTCATGATGTCGCTCGTGAACAACTGGGACCTGAAGCAGGTCAACAACTCGATCTACGCGGTGAACGGCGAGCGCCGGTACGTCGTGAGCGACGCTGGCGCCTCGTTCGGGAGGACGGGCACCGGGGGGATGAATCGAAGGGCGTGCCCGAGGACTACGTGATTCGCCGTTCGTCTCGAAGGTCACGCCGGACTCGGTGAACCTCACGCTTCACAGCCGGCCGTTCTTCCTCCTCTGGGTATTCGCTCCCCTACTACCGTGAACGCGTCCGGATGGAGAAGATCGCCAAGGACATTCCGCGCGCCGATGCGAGGTGGGTGGGGCAGCGGCTGTCGAAGCTGACCGAGGCCCAGATTGGCGACGCCTTCCGCGCCGCCGGCTATGGCCCCGCCGACGTCCAGTCCCTGACGCGGGCCATCCGGCGGCGGATTGCCGCACTCGAGGCCCTGTGATCGCCGCCAGGCGGCGCCCCATCGTCCGGCCGGGAGGGGGAGGTCCAGTCGTGAAGCTGATCGTCGAGCCCGCAGACGGCGTGGCCCCGTTGCTCTCCGCGATCGGGCGCGCGAAGAAGAGCGTGGAGATTGCCATCTTCCGCCTCGACTACCGGGACGTCGAGCTGGCGCTGACCGCGGCAGCCGCGAGGGGCGTGAAGGTCACCGCGCTGATCGCGTTCTCCAACCGCGGGGGCGAACGGAAGCTGCGCCAGCTCGAGATGCGGTTCCTCGCGGCCGGCATTGCGGTGTCGCGCACGGCCGACGATCTCGCCCGGTATCACGGCAAGTACATCCTCATCGATCGGCGCGTGCTGTACGTCCTCTCGTTCAACTTCACGCGCCTCGACATCGACCACAGCCGTGGCTTCGGCATCGTCACCAGCCGGACGAACTGCCTCCAGGAAGCCGCGAAGCTCTTCGAGGCCGACTGCACGCGCACGCGCTACGCCCCGGTCCGAGGCGTTCGTCGTGAGCCCGGCGAACTCCCGCCGCGTCCTGGCCACGTTCCTGAAACGAGCGACGAAGCAGCTCCTGATCTACGACCCGAAGATCTCGGACAAGGAGATGCTGGGATCCTGCATGCCCGGGCGAAGGCAGGCGTGGAGATCAGGGTCATCGGGCAGGTGTCTGGCCGGCCGCCGTTCGACGTCCGCAGCTCGCGGGGACGCGGCTTCACACGCGCACGATCATCCGCGACGGAAGCAGGCGTTCGTCGGAAGCCAGAGCTTGCGGGCCGCCGAACTGGATCTGCGTCGCGAGGTCGGCCTCGTCGTCCGGGAACCGAAAGCCGTGAAGACGCTGATCGACACGTTCGAGTCCGACTGGACACGGACGGCCGCCGCGGCCCTCCCGGAGCCGAAGACGTCGTGGACGTGGGCGACCGCGGCCCGAGCCGCCGCGTCCGCCGCGGAGATCGCGAAGGCGGTCGACGTCTTCACCCAGGGAACTGCAGCCGCTCGCCATGACGGTGAAGCAGGCGGTGCGGGACGCGGTCGCGAAGGCCGGCGATGACGTGCTCCACGACAAGGATGTCAAGGTCACGATGAAGCTGGTCGTGAAGGAGGCCGTGAAAGAGGCGGTCAAGGAAGCCGTTCACGACGCCCGTGAAGCCCTTCCGTCGGGGGGTGGCGTATGACCATGATGCAGAGGAGCCGCAGGCGGGTGATGTCGGGCCTGGTGGCGCTGGCCGTGTGCTTCGCTGCCGCCCGGCTCGGCGCCGGACAGGGCGGCGCGTCGGCCAAGGTCCGGGCAGAGGACGCGGCGGCCTTCAAGGACTTCTCGGCGCGCGTACTGGCCTATCAGGCGCTGCAGAGGACCGTCGAGTCGAGTCTTCCCGGCCTGACGCCCACGGACCTGCCGGAGATGATCGCCGCCCATCAACAGGCGCTGGCGAGGAAGCTCCGCGAAGCGCGTCCGCACGCCAAGGCGGGCGACCTGTTCACGCACGACGCGTGCGAGGCGTTTCGCCGCGCCAGCCGCACGCGCTCGCGGGCACTCTCTCGGCCAGCTCGCGCGCCTACATGCAGCCGGGCGAGGCCACGCCGGGAATCCGGCTCGAGGTGAACGGCGTCTACCCGGACGTCGAACCGATCACCGCCCTCTCGCCCGAATTGCTGGCGTCGTTCCCGGCCCTCCCGGCCGAGGTCGTCTACCGGGTCGTGGGCCGCACGCTGATCGTCATGGACGTGAAGTCGCGGCTGATCGTCGACGTTGCCCGTCTCATCCTCCCGCCACCCTCGTAGGAACTGGAGTTGCGCATGCGACGTCGCGGCGTACTCTTGGCGTTTCCGCTGGCCGTGGCTGCCGCATTCGTCCTGTCGGCAGGCCGGGCGGACTTTGCGTTTCCGCTCCAGGCGAACTCGGTCCGCCTGGCGGTGATCGGCGACATGGGGACCGGCGAGCAGCCCCAGCTCGACGTGGCGCAGCAGATGGTGAGGTCGCGCGTGGCCTTCCCGTTCGACTTCGTCATCACGGTCGGCGACAACCTCTACACGGGAAGCCTGCCGTCCGATTACGAGAAGGACTTCGCGGCGCCCTACAAGCCGCTCCTCGACGCCGGCGTGCCGTTCTACGCCACGCTGGGGAACCACGACAAGACGAACGAACGGTTCTACAAGCCGTTCAACATGAACGGCGCGAACTACTACAGCTACAAGAAGGGCAACGTGCGCTTCTTCGCGCTGGACAGCAACTACATGGACCAGAAGCAGGTGGCGTGGATCGAGGCCCAGCTGCGGGACGCCGGCAACGGCGACTGGAAGGTCTGCTACTTCCATCACGCCCTGTACTCCTCAGCGAGATACCACGGGCCGGCCACCGACCTTCGGAAGACGCTCGAACCCCTGTTCGTCAAGTACGGCGTGGACGTCGTCTTCGCCGGCCATGACCACGTCTACGAACGGGTGCTCCCCCAGCACGGCATCTACTACTTCACGGAGGGGGCGTCCGGCTCGCTGCGCGCCGGCAACCTCTCCCCCTCGGCGATCACGGCGAAGGGATTCGACACCGACCGCTCGTTCCTGCTGCTCGAGTTCGCCGGCGACAACATGTACTTCCAGGCCACGTCCCGCACGGGCGTGGCCGTCGATTCCGGCGTGATCCACCGCACGTGCGGCCGAGGACGCCGTGAGCGCCGCCCCGCGCGTCAGCAACCCGGTCTGGAGCCTGCTGCCCACGGACGTCGAGGGGTTCGCTGCCCTGGCCGAGCTGGCCCTCGACCTGCGCTGGTCGTGGAATCACGCCGCCGACGACGTGTGGCGGCAGCTGGACCCCGACCTGTGGGAACTCACTCACAACCCCTGGGGCGTCCTCCAGACGGTGTCCCGCGACCGCGTCGAGCGCGTCCTCGGCAACCCCGCCCTGCGCGCGAGGATCGACGAACTGGTGCACGCCATGCAGCATGCGGCGACGAGCCCGCGTGGTTCCAGCAGACCCACCCGCCGTCGCCGCTCGATCTCGGTGGCGTATTTCAGCATGGAATACATGTTGAGCGAGGCGCTGCCGATCTACTCGGGCGGCCTTGGCAACGTGGCGGGCGATCAGCTCAAGGCCGCGAGCGACCTGGGTGTGCCGGTCATCGCCGTCGGCCTGCTGTACCAGCAGGGCTACTTCCGCCAGGTGATCGACAAGGACGGGGCGCAGCAAGCGCTGTATCCCGTACAACGATCCGGGACAGCTGCCCATCACGGCCGTGCGCCGCCCCAACGGCGAGTGGCTGCGGCTGGAGATCGCCCTGCCCGGGTACTCCGTCTGGCTGCGCGCCTGGCAGGTCCAGGTGGGCCGGGCGAGGCTCTATCTGCTGGACAGCAACGACGCCGCCAACGCGCCCTCGCACCGGGGCATCACGAGTGAACTCTACGGCGGAGGGCCGGAGCTGCGCCTGGTCCAGGAAATCGTCCTGGGTATCGGCGGCTGGCGCCTGCTTGGCGAACTCGGCCTCCGCCCGGACGTCTGCCATCTCAACGAGGGACACGCGGCCTTTGCCGTGCTCGAACGGGCCCGGGGCTTCATGAAGGACACCGGCGAGCCTTCGAGGTCGCGTTGGCGGTCACACGGGCCGGCAACCTGTTCACGACCCATACCGCGGTGGAGGCCGGGTTCGACCGTTCGCTCCGTCGCTCGTCGAACACTACCTCGGTGCGCTACGCCGAGGCGCAGACTGGGTCTCATGCTCCGTGAGCTGCTCGCGCTCGGTCGCCAGGACCCCGCGGACTCGTCGGAGCCGTTCAACATGGCATACCTGGCGATGCGCGGGTGCGGTCAGGGTCAACGGCGTCAGCCGGCTGCACGGGAAGGTGAGCCGGCGACTCTTCGCGCCGCTCTTCCCGGGCTGGCCGGACGCCGAGGTGCCCATCGGCCACGTGACCAACGGGGTCCACATGCCGACCTGGGACTCGGCGGCTGCCGACGAATTCTGGACGGAGGCGTGCGGCAAGAAACGGTGGCGGGGAGCCGTGCAGTCGCTCGACGCAGACCATCCGCGGCATCTCCGGCGCGACGCTCTGGGACCTGCGCACCAAGGCCACCAGGTCGCTGGTCGACCTACGCGCGCGAGCGGCTGGCGCGGCAGCTGCCGCGGCGGCGCGTCGCCGGAGGCGGTGACGAGGCGAAGCAGGTGTTGGATCCCGACGCGCTGACGCTGGGTTTCGCCCGCCGCTTCGCGAGCCTACAAGCGGCCGAACCTGCTGCTGCACGACCCGGAACGTCTGCTCCGCCTCCTGACCAATCCCGAGCGCCCGTCCAGCTCATCCTTGCGGGCAAGGCCCACCCGGCGGACCATCAGGGCAGGCCCTGATCCAGCAGTGGATCCAGTTCATCCGCCGGCCCGAGGCGCGCCCGCACGTGGTCTTTCTCGGCGACTACGACATGCTACTGGCCGGCACCTGGTGCAGGGCGTCGATGTCTGGATCAACACGCCGCGGCGCCCGTGGGAAGCCTGCGGCACGAGCGGCATGAAGGTGCTCGTCAACGGGGGGCTCAACCTGTCGGAGCTGGACGGCTGGTGGGCGGAGGCGTACCAGCCTGACGTCGGCTGGGCGCTGGGGGACGGGCAGGACCACGGGGACGATCCCGCGTGGGACGCGGCCGAAGCCGAAGCGCTCTACGACCGGCTCGAGCGCGACGTGGTCCCGGAGTTCTATGCCCGCGACGAGACTGGCATCCCGGTCGCCTGGGTCGGCCGCATGCGGGAGAGCATGGCGAGGCTGACCCCGCGCTTCTCCGCGGAGCGCGCGGTGCGGGAATACACCGAGACCCACTACCGCCCGGCCGCCGACGCCTACCGCGCCCGCGCCGCCGACGCCTGCGCGCTGGGAAGGCGGATCGTCACGTGGCGGCACCTGCTGGAGCAGCAGTGGCCCGCGCTCCGCTTCGACTCCGTCAAGGTGGAAGCGGACGGAACGCACCAGGTGTTCGAGATCCGGCTGTCGGTCCACGATCTCGACCCGGACGCCCTGCGCGTGGAACTGTACGCGAACGCGCTCAACGGCGACCGCCCGTTCAGGCTGACGATGACACGCGCCGGCCGCGCCGATGGTGCGAGCGGCTCGTGGGCCTACCGCGCGCGCATCCCCGCGACGCGTCCGGCCTCGGACTACACGGTACGCGTCGTGCCCCACCACGACGGCGTTGCGGTGCCGCTCGAAACCCCCTGCGTGCTATGGCAGCGCTGAGACGACCGGGAGGAACGCCTGCGTTCCTCCCTGGCTGGAAGAGAAGAACGCCCGGCATGTGCCGGGCGTCGGGTAGCGGCCGCTCGTTGCCGTCCGGCCTGGCTACCTGCACGACGATGAGAGCGTCTTCAGCGAGTGCACGCCGAGGAACGGGAGGTCGAACGTGCCGCTGGTGCCCTCGGTCTTCGTCTTCGATTCCGTGTCCTTGCCGCCCTCGACCTCGGTCTTCGTCTTCGACTCGACCGTGACCTTGCCGTCGCCGTCCTTGACGGACTTGCCCTTGATCTCCACGCGCTCGCCCACGTGCTTGGACAGGTCCTGGCTGGTGACGAGCGCATACCGAAGATACTCACCGCGGTTGTCGTGGCGCACCTGCGTCAGGAGGTAGGCCCCGTCCGGGCCGCGTTCCAGGCACCCGATCGCGGTCACGTTCTTCCCCCCCTTGATTTCGGTCTTGGTCTTCGTCGTCGTCTGGGACTCCTGCGTTTGGGCGGCCAGCCCCGTGGCGCACATCGCGACGACACCGAATACGACGGCTGTCAACTGGGTCTTCGTCATTGCGACTCCTGCGGCGCGGGGTGACCCGCGCCAGTTCGAGAACGGCGAATCGAGAGGGTGCGCATGGGCTGCTGTTCGCGCACCGGAGCGCCGCGAACCCCACGCCGTACCTTGCAGGAGTGTGCGCGATCCGAGCACGGCCGCGCAGTTCAATACCGGACAAACGCCCGAGGTGCGGTGGGCAATCGAAGCGCGGGCGTCTCCGGCTACGGGGGCATGTGCAGTTCTGTACAGCCGCGACCCGGTCGCGACCTATGCGTCGGCGCTCGCCGCACGGGGTTACAGCGCCGAGGGCCTCTATCCGACCGCCATCGGCGGCAAGGCGATCCTCTGCGCGAATTGCCACCTTTCCGAGGCGCTGCCGGGCACGGGCTACGCGGGAGTCCCGCCGCTGACGGCGTCGCGGCACAGCCTGCACGCAAACATCTACGATCCCACCAACGCGATGACGCTCGAGTCGAGCGACAACCGGTCGGCCTGTTCCGTTGCCATCCGGGTCCGAGACGAAATGCCGCGCGGCGCGATGGGCAGCGCCGTCGCGGCCGACGGCACGATGGCCATGCAGTGTCAGGACTGCCACGGCCCAATGTCGGCCGTCGGCTCGCCGACCCGCACCTGTTGGCTGGTCGAACCGACGTGCCAGAACTGCCACACCGGGACTGCGACGGCCAACAATGGCCAGATCCGCTACACGTCCGCGCTGCTCTCGAACGGCCAACCGCGCGTGGCGATTGACCAGACGTTTGCGACGCAGCCCGAGTGCCCGCCGCCGGGTTCTCCCTCTACCGGTTCCGGCCGGCCACGTCGGTCTCCAGTGCTCGGCGTGTCACGGCTCCACCCACGCCGAGTACCCCTCGTCCCACTAGAACGACAATGTTCAGAGCATCGCGCTCCAGGGCCACGTGGGGACGATCGCCGAGTGCATCACCTGTCACGGCACGTCGCCGACGACGAACAACGACGGTCCGCACGGGATGGCACCCGATCGGCGCGGCGTGGGTCAGCGACCATCACGATGCGGTGCAGGGCAATCTCTCCCAGTGCCAGGTCTGTCACGGCCTGGACTACCGGGGCACCGTGCTGTCGCGGTCCTTCGCCGACGGGCATCCGGATCGTCAACCCGGACGGCCAGTCGGTCACGACGAACTTCACGCGTCGGTAACGGCACGGCGGGCGCGCGGCCCGCGCCTGCATCGGGAGCCCGGCTGGAACTCGTGTCCCCCGCCGGGCTCCCCATCCTGTGAACAACTCGGAGCACCACGCGCTGTGCGATATGGGACAGCGCGGCCGTGGCCGCGGGGCCGATGATCACATGGACCGACAACGGAGGGAGAGGCCGGGCGCGGTGAGTGCGCCGCGGGCGCCATCCCTCACAAAGCGAGGGCACCATGCTTCGAAGCCTGAAGGGTCTGCACGGGTTCGCGATTGGCGCCGTCGACGGCGACATCGGCACGGTCACGGACTGCTACTTCGACGACGCGACTTTCACGGTCCGCTACGTGGTGGTCGAGACGGGGGGATGGCTGGCAGACCGTAAGGTGCTCCTCTCGCCGACCGCGTTCGGCGCGGTCGACTGGGAGCACCGGCGGATTGCGACCGGGCTGAACAGGGCGCAGGTGGAATCGAGTCCGGACATCGACACGCAAAAGCCGGTGTCGAGGCAGCACGAGACCATCTACTTCGGCCACTACGGCGTTTCGCCGGTACTGGTCTGGACCTTATCTCTGGGGGACGTCACCGTATCCGTCCCCGGCGCTCGGCGTGTCCACCGGCGCGATCGAACTCGCGCACGAGCCGCGCTGGAACTGGGAGGAGATGGGGCAGAACGACCCGCACCTCCGGAGCTCGGCGGCGGTGACGGGCTACCATATCCAGGCGACCGACGGCGACATCGGCCACGTCGAGGACTTTCTTCTGGATGACCGCTCGTGGACCATTCGATTCATGGTCGTGGACACCACCAACTGGTGGGCCGGCGAGAAGGTGCTGATCGCGCCCGCATGGATCGAACGCGTGGACTGGGACCACTCGAAGATGCACGTGACCGTGACGCGGGCCCAGATCGAAGAGAGTCCCGCATACGACCCGGACCGTCCCGTCGCACGCGCCGACGAGAAACCGCTGTATCACCGCCACGGCGAACCGGGGCTCTGGGGCGGGTAGGGCGACGCGGCCGCCCGTCATGGGCGGGGAGCCATCGTGGTCGGCGATTGTCACGCCCACGCCGTCGACCGCGATCACCTCGAGCGAACTGCCGGCGCAGGCACCGATGAGGGCGGCGTGTCCATCCCCACGGACAGCGGCCGTCGAAAGTGAGCGTCCTCACGCCTCGCCAGGCGGCCGACCCAGGCCGACCGGGTCCCAGTCACCGATGGCGTCGATGGTGACGTCTGCCGCCGGGAACGAGGCGAGGATGCCCGGATCGCGTGCATAGTGTCCCTGCCGCACGAAGACGGTCGTGACGCGCGCCCCCCACGTGGCCTTCATCGATGCCAGGATGCGCAGCTTGTCGTCGACCATCACGTAGTGCCCGGCCGGAAAGCGCCGCTCCACGTCATCCAACATCTGCTCCTTGTGGACATAGATCAAGGCGCGCCCGGCGACGGCATCGAGGAGGCCTGACCTGGCGACCTTTCTCGGCTGGAATACCACGTCGCCGTCGGACAGGATCACCGTCGTGGCCCGGCGGCAAAGCCGGCCAACCAGTGCGAGCGCGCCGGGGTAGAGGCGGTCCGCGAACGCGTAGTCGAGCAGGAACAATGAGAGTTCGATGAGGCGGGGTTCCCGCGGGTGCTCGACCCGGTAGCGCTGCAGCGCGCCCAGATAGTCGGCGTACCCCAACTCCGCCCTCTGCTGTTCGAAGATCTGCCAGTAGCGCCGGTGGCGCTCGGGCCCCAGGATTGCCTCGGTGTGCCGCGCCAGGTCCCGCTCGACGGTATCGTTGTCGAGGAGCGTGTTGTCGACATCGAGGAGGAACACAAGACGGTCAGGCACGTCACTTGTCCGCCACGGCGCGCGTCATCGACATCTCGTAGGGACCGCATTCCGCCTGCAGGGCGTATTCCCCGAGCACGCGCATCGTGACCGTGGCCACGGTGCGGACCTGCATCCAGACGCCGTTCACGGGCATGAACTCGGAGACGAACCGGATGCGCTTCGTCCAGAACGACGGGTTCTTGGCCGGCTGCCCCTCGATCCGTTTGAGGTGGAAACCGTCTTTCGTAATCCAGGCCTGTCCCTCGAAGAGCAACTCGTCCTTGCGGCGGGGGTCCAGTTGGATGACGTACGCATCGCCATCCTCGCGAACCGGTCCGAACCGGTAGTTGTCAGACGTGAGCGCCGCCCGCCCCTGCGACGCGCCGCGCGCCATCTCGATTTCCGCCGATATCATCCTGTTGATGACGCGGGTGCGCATGAAGTCGGAACCCAGGCTCTCCAGGACGGTGAACACCTTCATGTCTGGCGCGGTGAACGTCAACGCGGCCACCACCCGCACGCAGGTCCGCCCGTCGTGGACGATGGTGAACGTCTTGTTGGTGGCGTAGGCCTCGACGAGGCGGGAATCCCGGACCGACGTGGCGGCCAGGCCGGCGACGATCCGCTCGGCCTCGGCCCCGGGAACCGCCGCGCCCGCGATGACCCGCGGGTTCAGGGCATACAGGGCGCCGCACGCGGCGATCACCGTCACGACCGATCCGTAGACGGCGGAGGCAGCGTTGCACCTCGTCCTCCATTGGCGGTCCGGGCTGCCGCCCGACGGAGACGGGCTGACCTCGCGCATCCGACGAGATGGCCGTCCGCCACAGCCGGGCGCATCGCCTGCGGTCAGGGCTTCTCGATGACTTTCTCCAGTTCGCCGACCTTCTTCTGGAGCTTCCCGGCGCCACGTTCGATGACGCCTTCGGCCTCGAGCCTGGTGTTCCCCACCAGGTGGCCCGCCTTCTCCTTGACTGCGCCCTTCACTTCATGAATCGTGCCGGCGACTTCATTCTTGGTACTTGGCTTCATGTCGCTTCCTCCTCTGCTCCGTGGTGCTGGCGGCCCCACGCCGAACGGTGCGCGGACTGGTGGATGCCATACCCATCGTCTCAGGCAGGGCCTGCCGTGTCTGTCCACAATCGCACACGCGTCCCACTCCGGATCGCAGCCGGCGCAGCCTGGTGGTTGACACGGTGGGGCTCGGGACCTTGGGCGGTCGCAAGGCAGCAGCGGCGGACGGTCACGCGGCAGCTACTCCGAGGCTGACCCGGAGGTTCCGAAGACCGTTCCACGTGCGGGGGCGTGAAACCCCGGCGTTGCGGTGTGCGGAATTGCACAGACGTCGCGCCGCTGAACGGCGTACCGTCCCGTCGTGAGCGGTCCCACGCGGCGCCTCGTCGTCCTGCTGATTCGGCCCTCGCGTTACGACGACGACGGCTACGTCGTCCGGCACTGGCGCGGCACGCTGCCCAGCAATACCTTGAGCTGCCTGTACAGCCTGACCGAGGAGGCGGTGCGTTCGGGCGCGTTCGACGGGATTGAGGTTCAGATCGAGGCGATCGACGAGATCGTGTCGCGGGTGGACCCGGCGCAACTCGGCCGGCGCTTCAGGCGGGCCGGCACGGTCGTCGTCGTGGGGTTGGTCGGCGTCCAGACGAACCAATTGCCCCGGGCGCAGGACCTCGCCAGCCAGTTCCAGGGCGAGGGCTTCGACGTCGTCATCGGCGGCTTCCACGTCAGCGGCGCGATGGCGATGGCGGCGACGACGCCGCCGGAGTGCCAGGCCATGCTCGACGCGGGAGTCACGCTGGTGCTGGGCGAGGTGGAGGGCCGCTGGAGCGGCATCCTCCAGGACGCGGTCGCGAACCGGCTGCAGCCGCTCTACGACTTCCTCGACGCGCCTCCCGACCTCGCCGACGTGCCGCTCCCGCAGGCCTCGCCGAGCACGCAGAGGCGGTTCGTCATGGCTCACAACGGGACCATCGACGCCGGCCGGGGTTGTCCGTTCGCCTGCTCCTTCTGCACCATCATCAACGTCCAGGGCCGGAAGATGCGCGCGCGCAGCGCCGCGCAGATCCTGGAGCAGGTGCGGCGAAACTACCGGCTCACGGGGCGGGGCAACGTCCGGCACTACTTCTTCACCGACGACAACTTCGCGCGCAACCCCGAGTGGGAGCGGATCTTCGACGGGCTCGCCCGGCTCCGCGACGCCGAGGGCATGGACGTCGACTTCATGATGCAGGTGGACACACAGGCCGCGAGGATCCCGGGGTTCGTCGAGAAGGCCGCCCGGGCCGGCTGCGTCCAGGTGTTCATCGGCATCGAGTCGGTCCGCGACGACAATCTCGCCGCCGGCGGCAAGCCGCAGAACAAGGCCGCGGACTACCGCGAAATGATTGCCCGGTGGCACGAGGTGGGCGTCGTCTGCCACGCCGGCGTGATCATCGGGTTTCCCAACGACACCTACGACCGCGTGATGGAAGACGTCCGGGCGCTCGCCGAAACGATACTGGTCGACCAGGTGTCGTTCTTCATGCTGATGCCGTTGCCCGGGTCGCAGGACCACCAGGCGGCGGTCCTGGCACGCGCCCCCCTCGACCCGGACTACAACAACTACGACGGGTTCCACGTGACCGTGCCGCACCCCCGGATGAGCCCCGCCGAGTGGTCCCGCGCCTTCCGCGACGCGTGGACGGAGTTCTATTCCTTCGAACACATGCGGCGCATCCTGCTCGCCCAGAACCCGCACACCTACTGGCCGGTGCTCAAGATCCAGCTCTGGTACCGGGCCGGCATGATTGAAGGCGCGCACCCGATGGTCACCGGCCTCTTCCGCCTCAAGGACAGGACGTCGCGGCGTCCGACGTTTCCGACCGAGCGCCGCTGGCCGTTCTTCAGGCGTCGCGCGGGGGAGATTGCACACGTGCTGCGCGAGTACGCGAAGCTCTACTTCGAGATGCAGCACCTGTGGCTGCTGACCCGCATCCGGCGCGACGACTACTGGTTCCTCGGCGACATCGGGCGGCTGGGCCCGCAGTCGGTGCGCGAGGTCAAGCTGGCGTGGGGGCGCGTCCACACGGCGGTGGCCCTGAAGCTTGCCGTGCTCCAGGGCCGCGTGGGCGGTGGTGTGCAGGCGCTCAGCGCCACGATGGCCGAGCGGGTCGACGTGGTCCGCGAGGTGCTCGGAAGCCGGGCCGCCGGTGTGCGCGCGTCGCTGCCGCACGCGCCGAGCCTGGCCGACCTCCGGCTCACGGGCCTGCCGCCCGTCGCCAGAGGGACCTGGCTCGCCCGGACCTTGCAGCGCTTCAACCCGCTCTCGATGGAACGGCTCGAGCACCACCCCGCCGCCGCCGTAAACCTCATCCGTGGGGCGAGAGGGGCGGTCGTCTTCCTGCTCGCGCTTCGCGGCGAGCGGTACCTGACGCGATACATCGTCGCGCGCGGGTCTCCTACGGGGGCCGCCAGTCGTTGCTACTTCAGCTTCGTGGCGACCGGCTCCCGAGGCGGCTACCTGCGGCGCGGCGGAGGGTCGGCCGACGGTGCCTGGCGGGTGGCGACGCTGCCCGGCTGCTGCGACGCCTGCGCGGCCAGGGCGGCGAGGTACCGATCGATCCCGTCCTCGATCTCGCGCGGGAAGCGCGGTGCCTTTCCGACGAGCTGGTCCCGGTACACGCGGAGCATGACCTCGCGGAAGACCGGCAGTGCCGTGCGTCCGCCGGTCTCGTTCCGCCCCAGCGGGCGGTCGTCGTCGAAGCCGATTCGCACGGCCACGGTGATCCCGGACGTGCCGTAGGTGGATCCGACGAAGAGCGCATCGCGAAAGTCGCTCGTCGTGCCGGTCTTGCCCATCACCGGGATTGGAAAGTCGCGCGCGTCGAGGCTGTGGGCCGTGCCGTCCGGCAGGCGGACCACGCCCCGGAGCCCCTCCTGGATTGCGCGGACCGCCGCGGAGTCGATCGGCCGCGCGATGCGCCGCGCCTTGTACAGCGCGTTGTCGGTCGTGTCGGTCACACGATTCGATGACATGCGGCTCCGCCAGCACGCCGGAGGCGATGGCGCGATAGGCGTCCGCCAGCTCCAGCAACCTGACCTCCGACGCCCCGAGGGCCGTGGACAGGTAGGGCTGCAGCGGGGACCGTATCCCCATCTTGTGAGCCGTCCGGATCACCGTGCCGACGCCGATTTCGCGCGTGATCCACACGGCCACGGCGTTGCGGGACTCGGCGAGGGCCTGGCGCACCGGGATCGGCCCCTTGAACTGGTTGTCGTAGTTCGCGATCTGCTTGAAGCCGAACCCGTCCCCTGCCGGCACTTCGATCGGCTCGTCCGGCACGGTGGTGTCGAGGGCCAGTCCCGACTCGAACGCGGCCAGGTAGACCAGCGGTTTCATCGCGGAGCCCGGTTGGCGCAGCGAGCCCGTGACGCGGTTGTAGTCGGCGTAGCGGCTGTTGCGGCCCTGGAAGACCCGGCGCCCGCCAGCCTCGGCGAGGATCGACGCGTCGGCGTTCGCGAGCACGACCACCGAACCCTGAATCACGCCCTTCCCGGCGGGATGGCGCTTCTCGTAGAGCGCCAGCCCGTGCTCGAGCGCGTCGTTCACGATCGCCTGTACGCGGGCGTCCACCGTCGATCGGACCACGACGCGCCCCTCGAACAGGTCGTCGACGAAGCCGGTCCCGGCCCGTTGGTTCAACTCGGAGAGGACGTGGTCGATCGCAGCGGGCGCGTCGGTCTTGTCTGGCGCGACGGGCGCGACCCGAATCGGTTCCCCCCGGCAACGCGTGGCGAGGGTCTCTGAGATGTATCCGTAGCGCGCCATCAGCGCGAGGATCTGGTTGCGGCGGCGGATCAGCCGCAGGTTCCCCGGAGCCGGGGCGTAATCCCGGGGCGCCTTGCTGATCGCCGACAGCAGCGACGCGATGCCCGCATCATCCTGCGTGTAGCTCGACAGCGGCCGGGCGAAGTAGTGACTCCGAGGCGGCCGCGAAACCGTACCGGCCGTTGCCCAGGTAGATGAAGCTGGCGTAGCGGCCGAAGATCTCGCGCTTGGCCTCCTCCTGCGTGCCGTAGCGCCTGCGCATCTCTCGCTCGAGCCAGAGCGTCAGGCGCACCTCCTCGAGCTTCCGCAGGAGCTTGTTCGCGGCAGACGGTCCAAGGACGAGGGAGAGGAGTCGAGGCGGAGCGAGGCCGGTGTGGAAGATCGCATCTCCGGTCCGAGCGGCGCGTCAGGTCCGCGAGGAAGTAGCCGCGCACGAGTTGCTGCGTGAGCGTCGAGCCTCCCTGCGGCAGGAGCAGTCGCAGCCCCCCGCCCTTCCACCATTCACTGAAGGAGCGCGACTGCCGTCTTCTGGACCACGCGCGGCAGCGCGCGGTAGTCCACGCCGGAATGGGAGAAGAAGCGCTTGTCCTCGGCGGCCAGGATGGCCTGGCGCAGGATCACCGGCACCTCGTCGTAGGTGACGACCCGGCGATACTCGCGCGCGAGTTCGACGAGCACCGCGCCGCGCGCGTCGCGGACGACGCCCGTCGTCGGGGGCTCGAAGCGCAGGAACGCCGCGAGGTCCGGCACATCGGTGCGGTCGAAGTAGACGTGGTGGACGACCCAGGCCGCCGGGGCAGGCACAGCGCCACGGGCAGGAGCAGGAGCAGCGGCACCAGGAGCCCGATCCGGCGCCGCCGCGTGGCTGTCAGTCGCGCGGCCAGGCGTCTGGCCTTCCGCCAGAAGGTCGCCGCCAGTCCCGCGCAGCCGGGACATGCGCCGCTGCCGGCGACCGGGCCCGGGGGCCCCGTTGCGCGGTCCGAGACGGACGGTGGTCGTCCTTGCGGCATGTGCGGTTCCTTCGTCTGTCAGCCCGGCACTCGCGTCAGCGTTGCTCGCCCGGGGATGTCCGCGGATTCCCAAGGACGCCGGAGACGATCGTCACCGCCGTGCCGCGCTGCAGGTCGAGGCGGTCGCGCCCCTCGACCATGACCGTCCCCGCGCCGCCGCCCGCGCCGATCACCGCACCAATGGCCGCGCCCTTGCCGCCTCCGGCGATGGCGCCGATGATTGCCCCGAGCGCCGCACCGATGGCGCCGCGCTCCACGGTCTTCTGTGTCTGGCTCCCGTCGCTGGCCGCCGTGCCTTCGTGATCCACCCTGACCGTCCCGCCGTCCGGCATGCGGATGTCCTCGATCGTCCCGTCGAACGGGTGCACGGTGCCATCGCGGAGGCGGATGCTCTGGAGGCTCAGGGACAGGCCGGCCCGGCCGGTCAGGCGGCCCGACTCGTTCACGGCGGACACGACGCCCTGGAATGACCGCACCCTCGTATTCCGCCGGGCTCCGGGCGGTCATCGTGTAGAGGTCGCCCTCGCGCGCGCGTCGCGTGCTCAGGGCGTTGTCGAGCACGGCCACGAACCGCGTGCCGTCCGGCACGAGGCGGGTAGCCGGGATCGTCGCCTCGGACGCCCCAGCCGCCGGTGTCCATGTTCCACCGGGCCTCGTCCGACACCCGGCGATAGGCGCTTCGAACCGTCACCGGCTGGCGGAGGTCCATCCTGGTCGATGCGTGCGCGTCATCTGCAGGCCTGCGGCCGTTCTCGCGTCGGCTCGAAGGTCACGGTGTAGTCGCGATGCCGCGGCTGCCGCTGGTGGCGACCACCAGCCGTTCGCCCTCGAAGGTGGCGCGGGTGGTCGATCGTCCGGCCGGCAGACCACGTTCCACGTGGTCCCGGCCGTCGGCCTCGACCGTCACGCGCGGTGCCCGCGTCGAGGCCAGCGTCACGCTGTTCTCGATGCGCTCGATCGCGATCAGTTCCGGCGCCTCCAGCCGGGCCAGGAGGCCTTGTAGGTCCGCTGCCTGCTGGCTGGAGGGCACGCCGCGCGCGGCCGCTTCCGCCGCCCGCCGCGGATCGTCGCTGCCGCGTCCAGTTGGTACGTTCCGGTGAGGCGATGGAAAGCCGCGCCCGGCTCCGCCGGATACCGGGATTCGCTCCAGTTCCACGGGACGTTGTAGGCGCGCGCGAGGTCGTTCATGTCCTGCCGAACCGCCTGCCAGTCCCTCTGGACCGTGGAATCGAGCTGGTGGCGCCTCATGAAGAAGTCGATCGACGATGCGCGCTGCAGCACGTCTTCCACGTCCGCGGCGCTGGAGCGCCGGTCGTTCAGGCGGCCGCGGAACGGGTCCAGTGCCTGGTCGAACGACCCAACGACCGCTCGATGTCGTCTTCGCCGCCGTGGCCCTTGAGCGGGCTGCGATCGATCGCCCGCTCCGAGGCTGACGTGGAAGGCGTCCCTGTGATTGTCGAGGCGAGTCACGAGGTTCTGTAGCTGCTGATCGCTCAGCGGTACGGGCGTTGCTGCCCGGCCGTCGCCATGCCCGCACACCCGACCGCGATCAGAAGCGCGAACAGTCGCATCGTCTTTTTCATCTCACTCCTCCAGCCGCCTCATTCTGCGCGCCTCGTCACCGCGGCGTCTGTGCCATTGTGGACAGCCGGATCCGGAGAGTGTGCACTCGTGACAGTCATGGCCGCCGAACGTCCCTACACTGGTTTCAGGCCGGCACGTGGCCGGGGAACAGGGGGCGACATCATGAGACTGAGCGGGGGCGGCTTCTACAGATCGACGGTCGTGTGTTGCGGGGTGTGTCGGATGTGGCCCCGGGGCCGGGGGCGGAGACAGCTGCGCGATCGGCAGGCCGATCTGTGGGCGGAGTCGTCAACACTCATCCACGTCCATCACCGGCTGTCGGACGAGGAACTCGGGCTGTGGGGAGCGATGCAGAAGGAGCTCGACCAGATCGGCCGGACACTCAGCCTGATCGACCGCAACGCCATGGCGCGGGCGAACGTGCGGCCGTAGCCGCCGAGGGGAGCCCGTCATCATGCCTCAGCGTCAGCGCGTTCTGCGGCTGTTGTCGGCGCTCGGCGACGCCGGCGGCATCCTCGCCGTCGTCTTCTGCGTGCCTCTCGTCATCCTCGCCGTCGGCATTCCCGTGGCGCTGCTGCTCCGGCTGCTGGGATGGCTGACCGGGACCTTCTGAGCTGGCGGCCTGTCAGCGTCACGCCGCCGTCGGTCTGACCGCCAAGGCCGCCCGCACCCACACCTCTACGCGGTGATCCGCCCGGTCGTCCACGAGCGGCACCGCCATGCCCGGCACGTCGCGACCGTCGAGGTTGACACGCTGGTCGCCCGCGGCGTGGGGCGTCTGGTGCACCGTCACGTGATAGACGGTCTCGCAATAGCGGTAGTGCACCGTGAAGCCGTTCCAGTCCGCGGGGATGCACGGTGCGACGTTCAGGAGGTCCCCCTGGCGGCTGAGGCCGAGCAGCGACTCGACGATCAGCCGGTACATCCAGGCCGCAGACCCCGTATACCAGGTCCATCCGCCTCGCCCGACGTGGGGGGCCACCGCGTAGACGTCAGCGGCGACCACGTAGGGCTCCACCTTGTAGGTTTCGGTCCGTGACGGTGACCGCGCGTGCGCGATCGGGTTGATCAGGTTCCAGACGTCCCACGCCCGGCCGTCGCCGAGCTCGGCGAACGCCATCGCCGCCCAGATGGCCGCATGGGTGTACTGTCCGCCGTTCTCGCGCACGCCCGGCACGTAGCCCTTGATGTAGCCCGGGTCGAGGGGGGAGGTGTCGAACGGCGGGTCGAGCAGGCGGACGAGCCCGTCGTCGCGGCGGACCAGCCGAGCGTCCACCGCATCCATGGCGAGCCGCGCGCGCACGGGCCCGCGGCGCCCGACAGCACGGACCAGCTCTGCGAGACCGAGTCGATCTGGCATTCGGGGTTGCCGGCCGATCCGAGCGGCGTCCCATCGTCGAAGTAGGCGCGCCGGTACCACCCGCCGTCCCACCCCGCGTCCTCGAGGCGCAGGCGAAGCGCCGCCGCTTCCGTGAGGCACTGGTCCGCGAAGGCGGCGTCGCCGCGGCGCCTGGCGATTCCGGCGAAGGGCTGGAGCACGGCGTAAAGGAAGAACCCCAGCCAGACGCTCTCGCCGCGACCCTCCGCTCCGACCAGGTTCATGCCGTCGTTCCAGTCGCCCGACCCGATGAGCGGCAGGCCGTGGGCGCCGAACCGAAGCCCCCTGGTGATGGCGCGCACGCAGTGCTCGTAGAGGCTGTGCGCTGTTCGGATGCGCCGGGCAAGTCGTAATAGGAG
>CAWJPZ010000007.1:0-493764 GCA_963844875.1 uncultured Acidobacteriota bacterium | reverse complement strand
GTCCCGGAGCCTGACGGCTCGTCAGGGCCTCTTCCTCATCTCCTCCCGCAGGCGCTCTTCCTGCGCGCGCAACTCGGGTGTGAACTCCGCACCGAAATCGTTCGTTTCGAACAGTTGACGGACCTCGATCTCCGACTCGCCCTCCATCGGGTTGGAGCAGCGCTTCACCCACTCGATTGCCTCGTCCATCGACTTCACCTTGCAGCGTGTTGAATCCCACACATTGATTACACGACGAATTGGGGCCGCGGGATCGACAAGTTGTCTGGACGAGCGGTGGACGGGTGAGAGGCTGGGACGGTCGCGAGAGAGCTCGGCCTAAATAGAAGTCCACGATTCGGGATTGTTCGCGTGTCGTTGGCGGCTGTCGGCGGACGAATCGCTTCGGAGCAGGCCGCACCTCGCTGAGGCAGGGAAACCGACGAGCGGGTGGGCCGGTTTCCCCCGCCGCCGCGCGGCCGCTCGAGCCCTGGCTTTGCGCCAGGCGGGCGTCGAGAGCCGGAAACCGGCCCAGAGCGAGGACGGTTTCCCGGCCTGCGGAGGCGATGAGGAAGCCGATGGGCCCGCGGCACGCGGATGACTCAGAATCGTGGCCCCTCATTTAGAACGACACGACGAGGCCCGCCGTGAACTCCACCTGCCAGAGGACGAAGACATCGACGTCGATGAAGCAGGCGCCGCCGCCGCAGACCCCGCCGTGGACGTGGCCGTCCACGAAGACCGCGTAGGCGCGGGCATCCAGCCTGGCCCCGACGTGCTTCGACGCCATCAGCTTGACGCCCCCGCCTCCGGCGGCCGAGAACCGCACCGCCGAATCGTGCGCGCTGCCGAACCGCGTGAGCCCTGCGGTGCCGGTCAGGAATGGCCGGACGCGCCCCCGGTCGAGTTCGTGGGTGCCGCCGACGTGCCAGTGTTCCACGAACAGTCCGGTGCCCGCCGCCATCTCGGCCGGCGCGGGCCACGTGGCGACGTCCGCCTGCTGGCGCGAGTAGAGAAACGACACCGAGGTGCCGCGGTCCACGAACAGATCGACGGACATCCCCACGCTCGGCGCGCCGTCGATATCGAGCGGACGCCCGACGAACACCTCGTAGAGGTCGCCGCCGAAGCGGTAGCCGCCGAAGGGCGAAATCTCGCACGTCTGCGCGCGCGCGGCTTCTGGGACCGGCGCAAGGAGCAGGGCGAGGCAGGCGACCAGTCGGGCCCGGAACACGGCGACACGATACCAGAAGCCGCCCTTTCTCCGCCTCCCAATTGCTCCGCTCGTCCGACACCGCTACACTGCCTGTCATGGCGAGCATCCAGCGACGCTCCTTCCTGAAGTCGGCGGCCATTCCGCCCATCGGCCTGGCGCTGACGGCGCGCCTGCAGGGGCAGGCGGCGCCGGCCACGTCGCCGCAGGGCGACCGCGTGGTCCTCTCCGGCGACGGCCTCAGCCTGACGCCGCTCGAGTACGCGCGGACGCTGACCACGATTGCCGGCGCGGACGGCTTCCGGCGTGACACCTACCTGAAGGGCGGTCCGGTGGAGGCGCTCGAGCAGCGGTTTGCTGCCCTGCTGGGAAAGGAGACCGCGCTGTTCCTGCCGACCGGCACGCTCGCCAATCACCTGGCGGTCCGCGTCCTGGCCGGCGAGCGACACAAGGTCCTGGTGCAGGAGGAGAGCCACCTGTATCGCGACGAGGGGGACTGCGCACAGCTGCTCAGTGGCCTGAACCTCGTGCCACTTGCGCCCGGCCGCGCCACCATTTCCCTGGAGGAGGTGACCAGGGCCGTGACGCAGGCGGCGGGGCCGCCCTATCCCGCGCCGGTGGGCGCGATCTCGATCGAATCGCCCGTGCGCAGGGTGAAAGGGCAGGTGTTCGACTTCGAGGAGATGAAGAAGGTGTGCGCCTACGCGCGCCAGCAGGGAATCGGCACGCACCTGGACGGCGCGCGGCTGTTCCTGGCCTCGGCCTACACGGGCGTGACGCCGGCCCAGGTACTCGACGCTGTTCGACACCGTCTACGTTTCGCTCTACAAGTATTTCAACGCGCCGTTCGGCGCGATCCTCGCCGGCCCGCGGCAGCCGATGGAACACGTGACGACGCTGCGGCACGAGTTCGGGTCGCTGATTTACCAGGGGTGGGAGACGGCGGCGATCGCGCTGCACTACGTCGAGAAGTTCGACGAGCGCTACGCGGCGGCGGTACGGCGCGGCGAGGCGCTGCTGCGGCTGCTCGAGTCGGACAGCCGGTTCCGCATCGAGCGCGTGAAGGGCGGCAGCAACGTCTTCGGCCTGGCGCTGGCGTCCGGCGCCTCACTCGACGACCTGCGCGAGCGCCTCGCGCAGGCGGGCATCGTGCTCGGGGGAACGAAGGGCGCGGCCGAGGCGACCATTCAGATCAACGAGACGATCATGCGCCGCCCGGCCGAGGAGATCGCGCGGGCCTTTGGCGTGAAGGCCTAGGGATCAGCGCGCGGGTGCGGTCCAGCTGGCGAGGATCGCGGACTGGAGCGCCGACCGCCGGGGCATTGGCACGATCCGGAACGAGCGCTCCACGCGGTGGGCGAGCGTGAGCGCCGCGTCAAGAGACGTCCCGCCGCGCTCCACCTTCAGCGGCAAGCGGTCGCCGGGACGCGCCGCCGCCACCAGGGCGTCGAAGCCGTCGGCATCCACGCGCGTGCCACCCACCGCGGCGAGAACATCCCCCGGGGCAAGCACCGCCGCGGCCGGCGAACGCGGCTCGACCGCCGCCACCACGAGACGCCCGTCCTGGTTCTCGACGATCGCGCCGGTCCAGGCCTCCGGCCGATCGGTCGGGTCTTCGATCGCCAGCCCGGCGTAGGCCAGGTACCTGGCGTAGTCGATCTCCCGCGTCGTGGACGCGTAGGCGAAGTTCTCGTCCAGCGGGACGCCGGCGACCCGCTCGCAGGTCTCGCGAAATTCCTGGTCGGTCCACCCGCGCCCCAGCTCCTTGTAGTACTTCCGGTACAGCTCGCGCATCACCGTGTCCAGCGACCGCCGGTTCCGCGTCTCGTGCCGAATGCGGAAATCGAGGAGCATGCCGAGAATCGCGCCTTTCTCGTAGCAGGAGATTGTCTTCCTGACGCGACCGTCCTTCCGGCCGAAGGGGCCCTGCGTCCAGCTCGCCCGGCTGGATTCGGTGGCCGACTGGAAGAGCCGGCCGGGATTGTTCTCGTAGGCCGCCATGTCGCGGCCGAGCGCGGCCAGCAGCTCGTCCAGGCTCATCTTCCCGCTCCGGGCGAGCAGCAGGTACTCGTAGTAAACGGTGAACCCCTCGCTGACCCACAGCATGTCGGTCACGTTCGCCCGGTCGTAGTCGAACGGCCCGAGCGCGACCGGCCGGATTCGTTTGACGTTGTAGTTGTGGAAGTACTCGTGCGCGAGGAACGCGAGCTGACGGAGGTACGCGGCACGGTCGGCGCCGGGCTTCGCGGCGAACGAGACGGCGGCGGAGTTGAGGTGCTCGATGCCGCCCTGTCCCGGCCCGATGCCGAGGAAGACGTAGCGCGAGTAAGGCACCTCGCCGATGATGTCGGCGGCCGCCTCGACTACCGCCTGCAGGTCCTTCATCAGCCCCGCCCGGTCGAACTCGCCAAGCTGGTGTCCGACGAACTCGTGGCGGGCGCCCCGCACCTCGAACGGCGGCAGCGATTCCAGGTTGCCCATCAGGATCGGGCTGTCGTACAGCACGTCGAAGTCCGGCGCCGTGAACACGTGCGGGCCGCCCCCGGGTGCGCGGTCGAGGCCGGTGGCGACGTGCGCCCACCCGGGCGGGGGGACCACCGTCACCGTGACCGGCCCGCGCAGGCGGTCGGGCAGGTAGAGAAACAACGCCCCCGGGAGGACGTACCCGCGCGTCTCGTCGACGAATGCGTTCGCGACGAAGGCCCGCGTGGCCAGCACGTCATACCGCAGCTCGACCGTGCCCGCGCCGTCGGTGTCCACCATCCAGGAGTTGGTGCCGGTCTTCCTCCACGTCAGCGCGCGGCCGCTACCGTCGGCCGCGGAGAAATTGCGCACGTTCCCGGCGAAGTCGAAGAGGCCGTAATAGCCCGGCGTCCAGGCTGGCATCCGGAACTCGGCCCGTTCGCCGGGCAAGTTGTCGCACCGCATGGCCACGTGGAACAGGTGCGCGGCGGCCTCCGGCGCCGAGACGGTGAACGCCAGGCGGACCGGCGGTTGCGCCGCGCTCGTCATCGAGACCAGGACGAACAGCAACGCCGCCCAGGAGATCCGCCTGCGGACGGTATGCAGGGTGCGAATGCCGGTGAGGGATGTCATCGTCTCTCTCTCTCCTGCGCGCCGGTCCTACGATACACAGGGACCGCCACCAGGGGAAGCCCGACCACTCGGGCCACGACGCGCTGCCTGACCAAAAGCGCTACGGCGGTGTCCGTGAATCTTCCACGTCGCGTCCGCGCACCTTCCTCGGACACGCCGGACGCTCGAACGGCGATCCGGCCAGCCCATGGCACGGGGCGGCCGTGCTCTTGCTTATCCCTGCCCTGATGCCCAGCCAACAAGCCGTGCAGCCCGCAACGGTCGGGCTGATTCTCGAGGGTCTGCTCGCCCTGAAGAAGGGCGACTTCACGTTCCGCCTTCCCCACGATTTCACCGGCCTCGACGGCAAGCTGGCCGACACCCTCAACGAGGTGATCGAGGTCAACGGCCGGATGGCCGACGAACTCGAACGCATCAGCCGGGTGGTTGGCGAGCAGGGACTGCTGTCGGAGCGCGCCTCGCTTGGTGACGTCGGGGGCTCCTGGCGCCGCTCCGTCTCCTTCGTCAACATGCTCATCGGCGACCTGGTCCAACCGGTCAGCGAAACGGCTCGCGTCATCGGCGCGGTCGCCAAGGGCGACCTCTCGCAGACCATGGCCCTCGAGGTGGACGGGAGGCCGGTGAAGGGCGAGTTCCTTCGAACGGCCACGACCGTGAACACGATGGTCGAGCGGCTCGGGTCCTTCGCCTCGGAAGTGACGCGCGTCGCACGCGAGGTGGGCACCGAGGGCAAGCTCGGTGGCCAGGCGAAAGTCGAGGGCGTGGCCGGCACGTGGAAGGACCTGACCGACAGCGTCAACCTGATGGCCGGCAACCTCACCGGCCAGGTGCGCAACATCGCCGACGTCACGACGGCCGTGGCGAACGGCGACCTCGCCAAGAAGATCACCGCGGACGTCAAAGGGGAATTCCTCGAGCTGAAGAACACCATCAACACGATGGTCGACCAGCTTCGGTCGTTCGCGTCGGAAGTGACGCGCGTCGCGCGCGAGGTGGGCACCGAGGGCAAGCTCGGCGGGCAGGCGAGGGTCGAAGGCGCGGCAGGCACCTGGAAGGACCTGACCGACAACGTCAACCTGATGGCTTCGAACCTCACCGGGCAGGTGCGCAACATCGCGGAGGTCACCACGGCGGTCGCCAACGGCGACCTCTCCAAGAAGATCACCGTCGACGTGAAGGGCGAGATCCTCGAGTTGAAGGACACCATCAACACGATGGTGGACCAGCTCCGGTCGTTCGCGGCCGAGGTCACCCGCGTCGCCCGGGAGGTGGGCACCGAAGGCAAGCTCGGCGGCCAGGCCGACGTGCGCGGCGTGGCCGGCACGTGGAAGGACCTCACCGACAGCGTCAACTCGATGGCCGGCAACCTCACCGGTCAGGTCCGCAACATCGCGGACGTGACGACGGCCGTCGCGAAGGGCGACCTCTCCAAGAAGATCACCGTCGACGTGAAGGGCGAGATTCTCGAGCTGAAGGACACCATCAACACGATGGTGGACCAGCTCAGCTCGTTCGCGGCGGAAGTCACCCGCGTGGCGCGCGAAGTGGGTACGGAAGGCAAGCTTGGCGGCCAGGCCGAGGTCCGGGGCGTCGCCGGGACCTGGAAGGACCTGACGGACAGCGTGAACTCGATGGCCGGCAACCTCACCGCGCAGGTGCGCAACATCGCGGAGGTGACGACCGCGGTCGCGAAGGGCGACCTCTCCCAGAAGATCACCGTCGACGTGAAGGGCGAGATCCTGGAGCTGAAGAACACCATCAACACGATGGTGGACCAGCTCAGCTCGTTCGCGGCGGAAGTGACGCGCGTCGCCCGCGAAGTGGGCACCGAAGGCAAACTCGGCGGGCAGGCCGACGTGCGCGGGGTGGCCGGCACGTGGAAGGACCTGACCGACAGCGTGAACCTGATGGCGGGCAACCTGACCGGCCAGGTGCGGAACATCGCCGAAGTGACGACCGCGGTCGCCAACGGCGACCTCGCCAAGAAGATCACCGTCGACGTGAAGGGCGAATTCCTCGAGCTGAAGGACACCATCAACACGATGGTGGACCAGCTGCGGTCGTTCGCGTCCGAAGTGACGCGCGTGGCCCGCGAGGTCGGCACGGAAGGCAAACTGGGCGGCCAGGCCAAGGTGGAAGGGCGTCGCGGGCACGTGGAAGGACCTGACCGACAGCGTGAACTCGATGGCCGGCAACCTCACCGGCCAGGTGCGCAACATCGCGGACGTCACGACAGCCGTCGCGAAGGGCGACCTGTCGAAGAAGATCACGGTCGACGTGAAGGGCGAGATCCTGGAGCTGAAGAACACCATCAACACGATGGTGGACCAGCTCAGCTCGTTCGCGGCCGAAGTCACCCGCGTCGCGCGCGAAGTCGGCACGGAAGGGCAAGCTGGGCGGCCAGGCCGACGTGCGCGGCGTGGCCGGCACGTGGAAGGACCTGACCGACAGCGTGAACTCGATGGCCGGCAACCTGACCGGCCAGGTGCGCAACATCGCGGAGGTGACGACCGCCGTCGCCAACGGCGACCTCTCCAAGAAGATCACCGTGGACGTGAAGGGCGAGATCCTCGAGCTGAAAGACACCATCAACACGATGGTGGACCAGCTGCGGTCGTTCGCCGCGGAAGTCACCCGCGTGGCCAGGGAGGTCGGGACCGAAGGGAAACTGGGCGGCCAGGCGGACGTGCGCGGGGTGGCCGGCACGTGGAAGGACCTGACCGACAGCGTGAACTCGATGGCCGGCAACCTGACGTCGCAGGTCCGCAACATCGCCGAGGTCACCACGGCGGTCGCGAACGGCGACCTCTCGAAGAAGATCACGGTGGACGTCAAGGGCGAGATCCTCGAGCTGAAGAACACCGTCAACACGATGGTGGACCAGCTCAGCTCGTTCGCCGCGGAAGTGACCCGCGTCGCGCGCGAGGTGGGCACCGAGGGAAAGCTCGGCGGTCAGGCGGATGTCAGGGGCGTCGCCGGCACGTGGAAGGACCTGACCGACAGCGTCAACTCGATGGCCGGCAACCTGACCGCCCAGGTGCGCAACATCGCGGAAGTGACCAAGGCGGTCGCGGCACGGCGACCTCTCGCAGAAGATCACGGTCGACGTGAAGGGCGAGATCCTCGAGCTGAAGGACACCATCAACACGATGGTGGACCAGCTCAGCTCGTTCGCGGCCGAAGTCACCCGCGTCGCACGCGAAGTCGGCACGGAGGGGAAGCTCGGCGGCCAGGCCGAGGTGCGCGGCGTCGCGGGCACCTGGAAGGACCTGACCGACAGCGTCAACTGGATGGCGCGGAACCTCACGAGCCAGGTGCGCGGGATCGCCAAGGTCGTCACCGCGGTGGCCAATGGCGACCTCAAGCGCAAGCTCGCGGTCGATGCCAAGGGCGAGATCGCCGAACTGGCCGACACCATCAACGCGATGATCGAGACCCTGGCGACGTTCGCCGACCAGGTGACGACCATGGCCCGCGAGGTGGGCGTGGAAGGCAAGCTGGGCGGCCAGGCGAAGGTCCCGGGCGCCGCCGGCACCTGGAAGGACCTCACCGACAACGTGAACCAGCTGGCGGCGAACCTCACCACCCAGGTGCGGGCAATCGCCGAAGTGGCGACCGCGGTCACCAAGGGGGACCTGACGCGATCGATCACCGTGGAGGCGCAGGGAGAGGTGGCGGCGCTCAAGGACAACATCAACGAGATGATCCGCAACCTCAAGGACACCACGCAGAAGAACAGCGAACAGGACTGGCTGAAGACCAACCTCGCGAAGTTCAGCCGGATGCTCCAGGGGCAGCGCGACCTGCTCACGGTCGGCAAGCTGATTCTCTCCGAACTGGTGCCCGTCGTCTCGGCGCAGCAGGCGCTCTTCTTCACGATGCAGGGGCAGCGCGACGACTCGTCCCTGCAGTTGCTCGCGAGCTACGCGCACCACGAGGGGGTGGCGGGCCCGGCCCGCGTGCGCGTCGGCGAGGGGCTGATCGGGCAGTGCGCGGTGGAGAAGCAGCGGATCCTGCTGCAGCGTGTCCCGCCCGACTACCTCAGGATCTCGTCCGGCCTCGGCGAAGCCGCCCCCGCCACGATCGTCGTCCTCCCGGTGCTGTTCGAAGGGGTCGTGAAGGGCGTGCTCGAACTGGCGTCGTTCGATCACTTCAGTGCCACGCACCTGGCCTTCCTCGACCAGCTGATGGAGAGCATCGGGATCGTCCTGAACACCATCGAAGCGAACACCCTCACGGAGGACCTGCTGAAGCAGTCGCAGTCGCTCGCCGGCGAGCTGCAGACCCAGCAGGAGGAGCTGTGGCAGACCAACCAGGAGCTGGAGGTGAAGGCGAAGCTGCTCGCCGAGCAGAACGTCGAGGTCGAGCGGAAGAACACCGAGGTGGAGCAGGCGCGCCAGGCGCTGGAGGAGAAGGCGAAGCAGCTGGCGCTCACGTCCAAGTTCAAGTCCGAGTTCCTGGCGAACATGTCCCACGAGCTGCGGACCCCCTTGAACAGCCTGTTGATCCTCTCCGACCAGCTGTCGCGAAACCCCGAGGGGAACCTGACGTCGAAGCAGACGCAGTTCGCCCGGACGATCCACGCCGCCGGCAACGACCTGCTGACGCTGATCAACGACATCCTCGATCTTTCGAAGATCGAGTCGGGCACGGTCGTCGTGGACATCGAGGAGTACCTGTTCCAGGACCTCCGCGATTACATCGAGCGGACGTTCCGGCACGTCGCCGAGGCGAAGAAGCTCGAGTTCTCGATCGACCTGGCCCCGGCGGTGCCACGCGGCGTTCGCACCGACCCCAAGCGCCTCCAGCAAGTGCTCAAGAACCTGCTCTCCAACGCGTTCAAGTTCACCGAGGCGGGCCGCGTCGACCTGCACATCGCGCCCGCAACGGCGGGCTGGAGCGCCGACGTGGAGACGCTCAGCCGCGCGAAGGGGGTCGTCGCGATCTCGGTGACCGACACCGGGATCGGGATCCCGGAGGAGAAGCAGCGGATCATCTTCGAGGCGTTCCAGCAGGCGGACGGGAGCACCAGCAGGAAGTTCGGGGGCACGGGGCTCGGCCTCGCCATCAGCCGCGAGCTGTCGCGCCTGCTCGGGGGCGAACTCGTGGTCAGCAGCACGATGCACCGGGGCAGCACGTTCACGCTCTACTTGCCGCAGGACTACGCCGCCCGCCGGAAGCCCGCGGCCGTGGCCGAGGCGGGTGGGCCGCCGCCCGCGGTCCGCGAGGAGGTGCCCCAGGCGGTCGTCGAGAGCACGGCCGTCGTCGGCGTGGCGACCGATGACCGCGCGGACATCCAGGCCGGCGACCGGACGCTGCTGATCGTGGAGAACGACGAGGCGTTCGCCGGGTTCCTGCTGGACACCGCGCGGGAGCACGGCTTCAAGTGCGTGGTCACGTCCTTCGGGGCGGTGGCGCTCGCGCACGCCACGGCTCTCGTGCCCGACGCCATTACGCTCGACCTCCGGCTGCCTGACATCGACGGCCTCCGCGTGCTCGCGCGGCTCAAGAGCGACCTGGCGACCCGGCACATTCCCGTCTACGTGGTCAGCACCGAGGAGCAGCGCGACCGGTGCATCGAACTCGGGGCGATCGACCTGCTCGCCAAGCCGGTCAGGGACAAGGCGTCGCTGGACCGGACGCTGTCGGTGCTCCGCGCTCACGTCGAGCGTTCGGAGCACCGCCTGCTCGTCGTCGCGGAGGACGAGTCGGAGCGCCAGGACATCGTCCGGCTCGTGGATCACGACGACATCGCCCTGCTCGCGGCGGCGTCCTGGGACGAGGCCCTGCGCGCGTTCGAGATCGGCCCGCCAATCGACTGCGTGGCGGTGGCGGCCTCGTCCAGGCCGTTGCCGGTGGCCCGGCTCGAGCCCGCCCTCGACGCCTACCCGAACCTCCCGCTCGTCCTCTCGACCGCGCCTGCCGCCGCGGCCGCCGGGCAGGACGAGCCGCTGCGCCGGCTGGCGCGGCGGCACACGATCAAGCAGGTGTACTCACCCGAGCGGCTGTTCGACGAGGTGGCGCGCCACCTGCACCTCCGGGTGGACCGGCTGCCGGCCGGCCAGCGCCAACTGCTCGAGAGCCTGCACCAGACCGATGACGTGCTGGCAGGTAAGACCGCGCTCATCGTGGACGACGACGTTCGCAACATCTTTGCGATGACGAGCGTGCTGGAGCAGCACCGCATGAGCGTCCTCTCGGCGGAGAACGGCCGTGACGCCATCGAACTCCTGCGCGGCGGCGCCCGCATCGACATCGTCCTGATGGACATCATGATGCCGGAGATGGACGGCTACGACACGATTCGAGGCATCAGGAACATCCCCTCGCTCGGCAGCCTGCCCATCGTCGCCGTCACCGCGAAGGCGATGAAGGGCGACCGCGAGAAGTGCATCGAGGCCGGGGCGTGGGACTACCTGTCGAAGCCGGTGGATTCGGCGCAGATGCTCTCCATCTGCCGCTCGTGGCTGCACCGGTAGGCGACTGCGAGATTCAGAGCCGGCACGCGTGCGTGCGTGGAGAGCGAGGCACATGGCATGACGATCGGTGGCGTTGGGGAGCTGGTGGAACCGACCGGAGGGGTGCCCGCAACAGAGGTCCGGATCCTCGTGGTGGACGACCGGCCCGAGAACCTCCTGGCGCTGAGTGCCCTGCTCGAGGGCGCCGGTCGCACGCTGGTGCTCGCCAGAATCGGGTCGAGAAGCCCTTCGCGAGTTGCTGCGGCAGCAGTTCGCCCTCATCCTGCTCGACGTCAACATGCCGGAAATGGACGGCTTCGAGACGGCCCAGCTGATCCGCCGGCGCCCCTCGTCGGCGCTCACCCCCATCATCTTCATCACCGCGCAGCACGATGAGGGCCTGGTTACCCGGTCGTACGCGCTCGGCGCGGTGGATTACATCTCGTCGCCGGTCAACGGCGACGTGCTTCGCGCCAAGGCCGCGGTGTTCGTGGAGCTGTTCCGGAGGACGGAGGAGAACCGTTGGCAGGCGGAACTGCTCCGGCGTGCGGAGCAGCGGCTCCGGCAGCGCGCCGAGGAGAAGCTGCGACGGGCCGACGAGCAGCTCCGGCTGATCGTCGAGAGTGTGAGCGACTGCGCGATCCTCTCCCTCGACGCGAACGGCGTCATCTCGACGTGGAACGCCGGAGCCGAGCGGCTCTTCGGCTTCAGCGACGACGAGGTGCTGGGTCGGGACTCCATCATCCTGTCGCCCGAGGAGACGCCCGGCGCGCAGCGGCATTGGCAGCGCGCACAGGCGGAGGGTCGCGCCGAGGTCGACGCCTGGTTCCAGCGCAAGGGCGGGTCGCGCTTCTTCGGCCGCGGGGTCCTGACGGCAATGCGGGGGCCGGACGGCGAGATCCTGGGATACAGCAAGGTCGTCTTCGACGTGACAACCCGCAAGCAGGCCGAGGAGGCGCTGGCCCGGCACGCCGAGGAGTTGCAGACGGCCAACCGCCTGAAGGACGAGTTCCTGGCCGTCCTGTCGCACGAACTGCGGACGCCGCTCAACGCGATCATCGGCTGGACGCACATCCTGAAGCGCGAAGGACTGGAGCCGGAGCTTGCGCGCCAGGCGCTCGACGCGATCGCACGCAACGGGACGGCCCAACTCGGCCTGATCACCGACATCCTCGACGTGTCGCGGTTCATCGCCGGCAAGGCTCGTCTCACGCTGGCGCCGGTGGACGCACGGGATGCCGCCCGCGCCGCGGCCGACACGGGCGTGCCGGCCGCCGCGGCGAAGGGGCTGACACTTCAGCTGGATGTCGGCGACGCGCCGCTCATGGTGGAGGGCGACGCCGAGCGACTGCAGCAGGTCGTCTCCAACCTGGTATCCAACGCCGTCAAGTTCACCCCTGCCGGCGGGCACGTCCGGGTCGCTGCCGGGCGGCGGGATGACGCGGTGGTCCTCTCGGTGGCCGACGACGGCATCGGCATCCCGCCGTCGTTCCTGCCTCACGTCTTCGAGCGGTTCCGCCAGGCCGACTCGTCGTCGGCTCGCGCGTACGGCGGCCTCGGGCTGGGGCTGGCGATCGTCAGGCACCTGGTCGAACTGCACGGCGGATCCGTGCGAGCGGAGAGTGCCGGAGAAGGCAAGGGCACGACAGTCGAAGTGCGGCTGCCGGCATACCTCGGTGCGCCGTCGCCTTCACCGGGCGCTCCCGCGCTGGCCGCGCCGCCGGAGGGCGCGGCGGCCGCGACGCCGGTGCCGATCCCTGGGGCGAGGTGTCTCATCGTGGATGACGACCCCGATGCGCGCGAGATGCTGAAGACCGCGCTCGAGCGGCAGGGCCTGATCGTCACCCTCGCGGACTCGTCGGCGTCCGCGCTCGGGCACGTTCAGGCCGCCCAGTTGCTGATCGCCGACATCGGGATGCCCGGCGAGGACGGTCACTCGCTGATCCGCCGCGTCCGCGCACTGCCCGCCGAGCGTGGGGGGCGCGTGCCTGCGATCGCGCTGACGGCGTACGCGAGTGACCGGGATCGCCAGCAGGCAATCGAGGCGGGGTTCGACCGGCACCTGACCAAGCCGGTGCAGCACCCGGAATTGCTGCGGGAGATCGCTGGACTCCTGCAGGAGACCGTCATCGCCCCCCCGACCGAGCGAAAGTAGGCGGTACAATCCAAGAGGGACACCAACAGGAGAACGCGATGGGCAGCCCGAGCGACCGCGATCCGGCCGGGGCGGCAGCGCCCGCGGACCGGCTGGCATCGTGGAAGGAAATCGCCGCGTACCTCGAGCGGGACGTGACGACGGTCCAGCGGTGGGAGAAGCGCGAGGGGATGCCCGACTTCGAAATCGGTAACTTCGACCTCAGCGCCGACGGCCGCGAAGTGGTGCTCGAGCAGGTGCAGGAGCAGTCGGACGTCGTGCTGATCGAACTCCCGCGAAAGTGACGAACCATCATGTGGATCTTCGAGCGTTCGCCCTGGTCGGATTGCGTGCTCGCGGTGCTCCGCATCGTCGCCGGAGCGGTCTTCATCTCGTCGGGGACGATGAAGATGTTCAACTACCCGCCGGGGCCCCAGCCGATGGCGTTCAGCATCGCGTCGCAGGTCGGGATCGGGGCCGCGCTGGAGGTGTTTGGCGGCCTCGCGATCGCGCTCGGGTTGCTCACGAGGCCGGTGGCGTTCGTGCTGGCCGGGGAGATGGCGGTGGCGTACTTCCAGTTCCACTTCCCCCGGTCGTTCTTCCCGACGGTGAACCAGGGGATCCCGGCCGTGCTCTACTGCTTCCTGTTCCTCTACCTTGCGTTCGAGGGTCCAGGCGCGTGGAGCATCGACCGGGTCGTCGCGCGCAATCGACGGTATCGCGGGACGTGATTTGACCGTCGACTCCTGACTCCCGACTATCGACTACTTGTCCGCGCCTGCCAGCGCCGCGTCGATCGCCGCCTTGAAGTTCGCGAACGGTTGCGCGCCGGTCAGCATCCGGACGGGCTTCAGCTTGCCGGTCGACGGGTCCGTGGCCGCCAGGAAGAAGCTTGGCGTTCCCTCGATTCCGAGCGCCTGCGCCTGCGCCATGTCGGCGCGGATGTCGGCGGCGAACTTTCCGGACTCCACGCACGCGCCGAACCTCTTCGTGTCCAGGCCGACGGCGGCACCGTGGGATGCCGAGTCGGTGATCGTCTGCGGGTTCGAGAACAGCCGCGTCCGCATCTCCCAGTACTTGCCCTGTTCGCCGGCGCAGCGGACCATCTCGGCACCGCGGAAAGCGGCGCTGTGGATCGACTCGAGCGGGAGGTCGATGACCGCGTACTTCAACTTGCCGGTCAGGATGTAGGCGCTTTCAATCTGCGGGTACGTCTCACGGACGTATCTGACGCAGAACGTTCACTGGTAGTCGGTGAGCTCGACCAGCGTCAGCTTCGCCGACGGCTCGCCCTTGATGGGCCGGCTGCCCAGGTCGAGGGAGACGCTGCCGGGCGACGGCGCCTGCCGGGCGCGCAAGGGGGCGAGCAGGGCCTTGATCTCGTCGAGGTCCTTCTGCATCGCGTTCACCTGCGCGCGCAGGGCGTCGATCTGCTTCTGCGTGTCGGCGGCCGGCGGCTGCGCGGAGCAGGCATTGGCCAGGACGACGCAGCCGACGACGAATGGAAGTGCCACGCGGAGCGGGCGGATGTTCATGCGGTAATCCTTCGTGGGAGCGAGCAACCGTCCAACGATAGAGGTTGGCGCGCCGTCCGGTCAAGGCAAACCGGGTGGGCATGGGGCAGGCGTCCCGCCTGCCGTCGCGGTGGGGCAGGCGTCCCCGCCTGCCGTCATGGCGCATGCCGCCCGTCCTGGCGCCGCTACCGGGCGAGCGCCATGCAGCCCTGCAGCCAGGTGAGATAGTCCGCCGCGGTCTCCAGTGTGAACTTCTCCACCCGCCCGCGCAGCAGCCGCGCGGTGGTCCCGCCCAGCATCCGCGCCCGCGCCCTCGCGCCCAGGAGCACGTAATAGCCGGCCTTGTCGGCCGTCGGCGAGAGCGAGAACACGGCGAGGGCGGCGTCGGTGTACCGGCTCGAATACAGTTGCTTGTCCACGATCACGGCGCCGCCACCAGGCGACGGCGAGATCACCATGTGGTGCAGCGAGGTCGACGCCTCCGGTCCGGCGCCGCCGTGGGCCCAGTAGACGAACTGCTCGCCCCCGGCCAGGGGCGCCGACGGGAACCGTTCGAGGAACGAGGCGAGCGCGGGCGCCAGGTCGTAGAAATTCCCGGACTGCCCGAGCAGCGCGTGGAATTCGTCGGCCGACACGCGCGGTTGCCGCTCGTCGTGGGCGGCCCCGAGCGCGGCGTCGCCCCCGCGGAGGTAAGCCTCCGCGAGCCGCAGCAACATTTGTCTGACCTCGTGGTTCGCCCGGCTCGCCGCGTCGGGTGCGGACCAATCGAGTTCCCGGAAGCGCGCAATCGCCTGGTCGCCGAGGCGGATGCCGCACTTCCCGGGAGTGCAGTCCTTGATCTCCTTCAGTTCCTCGGGGGAGAGCGCGAGATCGCCGAAGTCCTCGAGCCGCGGCGGGGTGCCGAGCTTCCCGGAAGGACCGAGCTCGGCCGCCTGGCGGAAGTTCGCGATTTCCTTCAGCCAGTACACCAGGCGGTCGGGTGAACCGCTGACGCGAACTGCCCCGACGACGCCGACTTCGACCGGTTCGCGGCTGGGCAGCAACCGGGTGATCGCCTGGCCGGCCCTGACCTGGACGACCTCTTCCTGTGAGAAACCGAGGCGCTCCACCAGCACCTTCTCGGCCTCGACCGCGGCCTGCGGCTCACGCGCCGCGGTGCCAACCGTTACCATCGCGACGGCCGCCGCCGCCAACCAGATTGCCAAGCCCCCGGTTCTCATGTCTGTCCTCCCTCGCGATCTGAATAATACTCGCGTGGCAGGCGAGACGCCTGCCCCACCGGCCCCTCATGTAGAATCACTCCGCCGGGCGCTCAACGAACCTGCAACGGGCGGGATCCGCGCCCGCGACGAGGACCGGCCATGAACGTTGTCTGGCTGTTGCTGATTGGAGCCGCGGTGATCACCGCGGTCTTCAAGGGGACCATGCCGGCGGTGTCGAACGCGACCTTCAGCGCCGCCGGCACCGCCGTCGAACTGGCCATCGGGCTCGTCGGCGGCATGACGCTGTTCCTCGGGCTCATGCGCGTGGCGCAGGACAGCGGGCTGGTGCAGTTGCTGGCCAAGGCGCTGCGCCCGGTCTTCCGCTACCTGTTTCCCGGCGTGCCGAAGGACCACCCGGCGCTCGGCGCGATCGCGTTGAACTTCGGGGCGAACATCCTGGGCCTCGGCGACGCGGCAACGCCGTTCGGCATCAAGGCCATGGAGGACCTGCAGTCGCTCAACGAGGACAAGGAGACCGCCTCGGATGCGATGTGCATGTTCGTGACGCTGCACTCGAGCTCGCTGCAGCTGATCCCGGTGATGGTCATCAGCCTCCGCGCGGCGGCCGGCTCGAAGAACCCGTCGGAGATCATCGTCGGCACGATCTTCGCCACCCTGGCCTCGATGGTGGTGGCGGTGACGACGTCGAAGCTGTTCGCCCGCTGGCAGCGAAAGACGATCGCGGGAGGCCGCGCATGAAGGACCTGGTGAACGCGGCCTCCAGTTGGATCGTCCCGCTGCTGATCCTCGGCATCCCGCTCTATGCGTTCGCGGCGAAACGCGTCCGCGTCTACGAGAGCTTCATCGAGGGGGCCAAGGAAGGGTTCCAGATCGGCATCCGCATCATCCCGTACCTCGTCGCCATCCTCGTCGCGATTGGCATGTTCCGGGCGAGCGGCGCGATGGACTGGCTGGCCTGGATCCTTCAGCCCGTTGTCTCTTGGGTTGGCTTTCCGGCGGAGGCCCTGCCCTCGTCGTTGATGCGGTCGCTGTCGGGATCCGCGGCCTTCGCTCTCGCGTCGGACATCTTCAAGACCTACGGCCCCGACTCGTTCATCGGCCGGCTGGTGAGCGTGATCCAGGGCAGCACCGAGACGACGTTCTACATCATGGCCGTCTACTTCGGCGCGATCGCCGTCCGCAAGACGCGCTACACCCTCGCCGCGAGCCTGATCACCGACCTGTCGGGCATCGTCGCGGCCTACATCATCTGCAGGCTGCTGTTCTGACCATGACGCCTCCGTTGATCTTCCCGCCCCGCCTGGCTCGCGGCGACAAGGTGGCGATGATTTCGCCGGCCTCGCCGCCACGCGACCGGCGCCTCCTGCGCGTCGGAACGACGCGTCTCGAACAACTCGGGTTCGAGGTCGTGCCCGGCCGGCACGTCCTGGCCCAGCGCGGCTATCTTGCCGGTTCGGACGAGCAGCGCCTGCACGATCTCGAGGCCGCGTTTCGCGACCCGGCCATCAAGGCGATCTTCTGCGCGCGGGGCGGCTACGGCGTTGCCCGCCTGCTCGGCGCGTTCGACCCCGCGCTCGCCCGCCGGCAGCCGAAGGCGCTCGTCGGGTTCTCGGACATCACGGTGCTGCACCTGGTCCTTCAGAAAGCGGGTGTCGTCTCGTTCTGGGGGCCGATGCCGTGCACGGGGCTCGGGTGGAGCGCGTTCTCCGTCCGCGGCCTCGAACGGACGCTGATGTCGCCAGGGCCGGCGGGCCGTCTGCCCTTCTCGCCGTCCCGGCGTCCGAAGGCGCTGCGCGCCGGTGTTGCCGAAGGGCGCCTGACCGGCGGCACGCTGAGCATGCTCGCATCGAGTCTGGGAACCGCCTACGAACTCGAGACGCGCGGCCGGATCGTCTTCATGGAGGACGTCGACGAGGAGCCGTACCGGGTGGACCGCATGCTGACCCAGTTGATCGCGGCGGGGAAGCTCTCCGACGCGGCCGGGGTAGCGGTCGGGATCTTCACCGGTGCGGTCGTGCGGAACTGCCCGGCGAAGAAGAGCCTCGCGATGAAGGAAGTCTTCGCCGACCACCTGTTGCCGCTGAGGCTGCCAGTCCTGGCCAACGTCGCGGTGGGCCACGTCCCCGACCAGGTGACACTTCCCTACGGCGCAATGGCGCGGATCGATGCCGGCGCCAAGACCCTGGAGATCCTGCAGGCCGGTGTGAGGTGATTGTCATGTGTCCAACCTTCTCCTGTCGTCCCGTCGCGGCGGTCGTCCTGTTGGTCGCGGCGCTTGCCGCGATGACGGTCGTCTCGGCGTCGCCGCGCGCGACGTTCGACCTGCTCATCCTGGGCGGCACCGTCGTTGACGGCACGGGCGGCCGAGGCGTGCGCACCGACGTCGGGATCACGGACGGCGCGATCGCGCGCGTCGGCACGCTCCGCGGCGAATCCGCGGCGCAGACGATCGACGCGACCGGCCGTATCGTCGCTCCCGGGTTCATCGACGTGCACACGCACGCCGACGACCCGGCCGAATCCCCGCTGCTCGAGAACTTCATCCGGATGGGCGTCACCTCGGTCGTGGCGGGCAACTGCGGTTCGTCCGCTGACAGCATCGCGTCGGAGCTCGAGGCCGTCAGGCGCGGCGGGATCTCGGTCAACTTCGCCACGCTCGTGGGCCACAACACCGTCCGGGAGGCCGTGCTCGGAACGGTGCAGCGTGCGCCGACCGCCGACGAGCTGGCCCGGATGAAAGCGCTCGTGGCGAAAGGCATGGCAGAGGGCGCCGTCGGGTTCTCCACCGGGCTGCAGTACGTGCCCGGTTCGTACGCGGAGCGCGGCGAGATCGTCGAGCTCGCGACGGTGGCCGCCCGCGCGGGCGGCATCTACGCCAGCCACATGCGGAACGAGGGCACGCGCGTGGCCGAGGCGGTCGCGGAGACGATTGCCGTCGGCGAGGCGGCACGCTGCCCCGTGCAGATCTCGCACCTCAAGATCGACAGCCCGAACCGGTGGGGGACCAGCGCGGCGCTGCTCGACCTGATCGCCGCCGCCCGCCGCCGGGGTGTCGATGTCCGCGCGGATCAATACGCCTACACTGCCGGCGCGTCGAGCCTCTCGATCCGCTTTCCGGGCTGGGCGCTCGAGGGCGGGCGCGAAAAGATCGCCGAGCGGCTGAACGACGCGGCCACGTGGGAGCGCATCAAGGGCGAGGTCAAGGCGCTGCTGGCCGAGCGAGGCTTCACCGACCTCTCCTGGGCCTTCATCGCGATGTATCGGGACGACCCCACGTTGAACGGCCTGGCCATCAAGCAGGCGGCCGCTCGCCTGCTCGGCCGGGACGACGTGGAGGCGCAGCTGGAGACGGCGCGCCGGATGCTGGCAACGTCGAATCCGCAGATGGTCTACCACTTCATGTCCGAGGACGACGTGAAGCGGATCATGAGGGACCCCGACGTGATGGTCGCGTCCGACAGCGGGGTGCTGACGCCGGGGCAGGGCGCGCCGCACCCGCGCGGCTACGGCAACAACGCGCGCGTCCTCGGGCACTACGTGCGCGACACGGGCACGCTCACGCTGGAAGACGCGGTGCGGAAGATGACATCGCTGCCGGCCAGGCAATTCGGTTTCGCGCGTCGCGGCGAACTGCGCGCGGGATTTTCCGCCGACCTGGTGGTCTTCGACCCCCGGACCGTCGCCGACGCGGCCACGTTCGAGAAGCCGCACCAGTACGCGGCCGGCTTCGGCGACGTCATCGTCAACGGCGTGCCGGTCATCCGGAACGGCGTGACGACGGGCGCGAAGCCAGGCCAGGTGCTGCGGCGGACGCCGCCTCCCTCCCCGCCCCGAACGCTGATGTCCCCCCGGTGACGCGTCAGAGCCCTGACCCTGATGCCAATTCGCGCCGCCTCGATCGATCTCGCTGCCGTGTTCCCGCGCCGGCGGAACCTCGAGGCAACGCTGCCGGGACGTCCGGGTCACTCCCCGCGCAGCGTCTGCACCGGGTCCAGCGACGCTGCCCGGCGGGCCGGCCAGGCCGACGCGAGGATGGCGGTGGCACCGAGAACCATCCCGCCCACCGCGTAGGCCGCAGGGTCGGCCGGTGGCACGTCGGGCAGCAGCCGCGCGAGCAGGGTGCTGGCTGCACGTGAGGCGGCGAGGCCGAGAGCGACGCCCGGCAGCGCCATCGCGAAGCCGCGCACGACGACCTGCCGCACCAGGGCGCGCGGCGATGCGCCCAGCGCCATGCGAATCCCGAGTTCCCTCGTCCGTTCGGCAATGTACTGCGCCAGCACCCCGTAGAGCCCGAGAGCCGCCAGCAGGAGGCCCGCCGCGGACAGCAGGCCGAGCAGGAAGGTGGTGGCCCGCTGAAGCCGCAGCGTCTCTCCGATCACGGCGTCCATCGTCACGAACGCCCCGCCGGGCACGTTCGGATTTCGCACGGCAACCATCTGCCCGATGGCCTTCGACACGACGTCCGGCGCGAGGGTCGTGCGCACGACGACCGACATCTCGGTCCGCGATTCCCAGAACTGATCGATCGGCGTGTACATCGTCATGGGCGCCGGCATCGCCACCGCGTCGATGCGCGCGTCGCCGACGATTCCCACGACCTCGAAGTCCACAGGGGCGGGGCGGCCGGCGACCGTGACGTGGCGGCCCACGGCGTCACTGGCCGGGGAAGAACTGCCGGGCCATCGACTGGTTGATGACGAGGACGCGCCCGGGGGCGCGATCGCTGTCGGCGAGGTCGCGGCCGGCCACGAGCGGGATGCCCATCGTCTTGAAGTAGCCCGGGGCACAGAGCCGCATGTGGGCCGTCCGTTCCCGGGAAGCGTCCACCGGCGGCGTGCCTGTGACCCATGCCGCCAGGTCGTCGAACGGGTCGCGAAGGGGGAGGTGGCTGACCGCGCTCACGGCCGTAACACCCGGCAGGCCGGCCACATCGTCGCGCAACCGCTCGAAGAACCGAACGCGCTCGCCTGGTGACATTCGGGGCAGGTCCACCACGCCCGCCAACAGGTGTTGCGGGTCGAATCCGAGCGGGGTCGCGCTGAGCCCGACGAAGCTGCGGGCCAGCAGGCCTGCCGCCACGACGAGCGTCAACGACAGGGCGACCTGCGCGGTTACGAGCACGTGACGAAGAGAGCCCCGGGAGACGGTCGAGCGCCCGCCCTGACCCAGCGCCGAGCCCGGCCCGGCCTTCGACCCGAGGAAGGCCGGCACGAGACCGAAGAGCAGGCCCGTGGCAACGGCGAGGCCCAGGGCGAAAGCGAGGACCGCCAGCGACACGCCGGGCGGCGCGCCGCCCGGCTGGTTACCGATGTCCGACACGACCGCCAGGAACCGTTGCAGCCAGAGGCCCAGGGCGGTGCCGAGGGCTCCGGCAATCCCGGCGAGGATCAGGCTCTCGGCGAGCAGTTGCGCAGCGAGCCTGGGCCGGGTGGCGCCGAGCGCGGCCCGGATGGCAAGCTCCTGCCGGCGCCCGGCGCCCCGTGCGAGCAGGAGGCCGGCCACGTTCGCGCACGCGATCAGGAGGGTCAGCGTCACCGCCGCGGACAGCACGATCAACCTCGGTCGGCGGGATGTGACGAGCACGCTCTGCAGCGGGTCGAGCCGGAGCCCCTTGTGGGCGTTGGACGCCGGGTATTGCGCCTCCAGTCGCTGCGCGATCCCATCCACTTCGCGTTGGGCCGATTGGATCGAGACGCCCCGCCTGAGCCGGCCGACCAACACCCACCGGTGTTGATTGCGGGTTTGGGGGGCGTCGTTCTCTCCCTTGCGCATCGGCAGCCACACGTCGGACTCGGCCATGAAGCGGAAGGTCCCTGGCAGGACGCCAACGATGGTGGGAGAAACGTCGGACCGGGCGATCCCGCTCAGCGCGATCGACCGCCCGATCGCGGCGTCCGGCGTGCCGAATCGCCGGCGCGCCAGGGCCTCGCCGACCATGACCGCCATCGGCGCTTCCGCTCCGCCGTCCGATTCCAGGAAGCGCCTGCCGGCAATGGGCGCGACTCCCAGCGCGGCAAAGAAGTCGCCCGAGACACGCGTCGCCCGGACCCGCTCTGCCGGCGCCAGCACCGTGCCGCGCAGCGCGATCCCCTGTGTGGCCGCAAGCAACTCGAAGCTCGACGCCTGTTCCTTGTAGTCCTGGAAGTCGGGGGTCGAGTTGAGGGTCTGGACGACGCCTGAAACCGTCCGGCGAGCCATCACGAGCCGATTGGGGTCCGCGTACGGCAGCGGCTTCAGGAGCGCGGCATGGACGAGCGAGAACATCGCCGTGTTTCCGGCGATGGCCAGCGCGAGCGTTCCGACGACCGTGGCCGAGAATGCCGGTTGCCGGCGAATCGAACGTCCGGCGGCGCGAATGTCTGAGCTGAGTGCGGAAAGCATGTCGTCCTCACAGGTTGCCCGCGTCACCCGGTTGGACGAGTGGACGAGCATGCTGGTGTCCCAAGAACCAAGGTTGAAGAAAAAGGGAATGCCGAAGGAATACTGCATCGGCGCCTGAGGTTGGCGCGGCGGCGCGACGCGTCGTTCCGCGTGCTACAGTCGAAGAAGGTGTCCCCCACACTCACGCCCCGCCGGCGGGCAGTCTTGCGCTGGACGGCCGGCACAGCGGTTGCCCTTTTCCTGCTGATCGTTGCCGTCGTCGTTTTCCTCCCGAGTGACGACGACATCCGGCGCCGCGTCGAGCGAACGCTGGCCGACCGGTTCGATGCCGACGTCGGCATGCGAGAACTGCACGTCTCGCTGCTGCCCAGGCCGCGGATCGAGGGGGCGAGCCTGACGCTGGTGCGTCGCGGCCGGCCCGGCGCGCCGCCGCTCGTGGTCGTATCGCGCTTCACGGCGACCGCCTCGTGGCGCGGCCTGTTGCGCGAACCGCGGCGCGTAGCCGACGTGCGGCTCGAGGGCCTGCGGGTGACGATTTCGCCGAAGCCGGAGGACGCCGGGGTGCGGGACGCGGAGCGCGGCGGGTGCCGCGGCGAGCGGCGCACGCTTGACGCGGCGCCGGGCCGGCGGGCCGCCTCGTCGCCGGTGCTGATCGAGCGGCTGGCGGCGCCGGGCACCGAGATCGAACTGCTGCCCCGGGACCCGAACAAGCAGCCGCGGCGTTTCTCGATCAAGTCGCTGCAGGTCCGGAACATCACGCTCGACGAACCGCTCGACTTCGAGGCCGTTCTCACCAACCCCGTGCCGCAGGGCGTCATCGACGCGCGCGGACGCTTCGGCCCTTGGGTGACGCGCGACCCCGGCCTGTCGGCGGTGCAGGGCACCTACGTCTTCGGGAAGGTCGATCTCGGCACCATCAAGGGCATCGGCGGATCGCTCACGTCCACGGGACGCTTCACCGGCGTGCTGCAGCAGATCCTCGTGTCGGGCAAGACCGATACGCCCGACTTCTCGCTCGACACGGCCGACCGGCCCCTCCCGCTCCGCACCGACTTCGAGGCGTGCGTGGACGGCACCGACGGCGACACCTACCTGGACGCTGTGCGGGCGCGGCTGGCCTCCTCGCCGATCGACGTGCGGGGCAGGGTGGAGGGCAGGGTTGGGGTGCACGGGCGCGCCATCGAGCTGGACGCGGACGTGGACGGCGGCCGCATCGAGGATTTCCTGCGACTCGCCGTGAAAGGTGAACCGCCAGTGATGACGGGGCAGGTCCGCGTGCGGACCTCCATCCTCATCCCGCCCGGCGAGGGTTCGGTGGTGGAGCGCCTGCAGCTGAAAGGGCAGTTCGGCCTCGCGCGAGCCCGTTTCCCGGGGCCCGGCGTCCAGGGGAAGATCGACGAGTTCAGCCGGCGGGGCCGTGGGCGCCCGGGGGACGGGCGCGTGCGGAACGTGGCGTCCGACCTGTCGGGGCGCTTCGCGCTTGGAGGCGGCACCCTCCGCCTGGACGGCCTGGCGTTCGCCATCCCCGGCGCACGCGTCCGCCTGCGCGGCACCTACGGCCTGGAGAGCGAGCGGATCGCGTTCGCCGGAGTCGTGCGGCTCGACGCCAAGGTGTCGGAGATGACGACCGGCCTCAAGTCCACGCTCCTCAAGGCGGTGGACGCGCTCTTCTCGCGCAAGGACGCGGGCACCGTGCTGCCCATCACCATCACCGGCACGCGCGAGCATCCCCAGGTACAGGGTCGACGTGAAGGGCGCATTGTTGAGGAAGGCGAAGTGACGACGCGTCCGCCACGAGTGACGCGGCGGACGCGACGGCCCGACGAACATCTCATCCCGCTTATCTGACCGCGTATCCGGCGAACCATCCCGTTGGCGAGCCTCCCGGCGAATTCAGCCGGCCGGTGAGGCTCGAGCGAAAGCTCTTCCCTTTCTCACCGAGGTCCGGAGAAGTCGGGCGGCGTTCCTGCACCCACGTGATGGTGTTGATGTTGACCACCGTAAACAGGCCGGTCGTCGTGTCGACGATCACCTGCTGTCGCAGGGTCGAAACCTGAACCGGGGTGCCGCTCCTGAATGTCTCGGGGTCGTCGAACCTGCCGGGCGCGGACGCGAGGTAGATGGTCGTGGTGCCCGTGCGGTCGACGATCCGCAGCGGTCCGTTTGCCACGGTCGCCGTCGTGGTCGCCTCGGTGTAGAACGTAAGCGCCGTGAAGCTGTCAGCGCCGGCGACAGCCACGAGATTGCCGAATTGTCGCGAGTCCGCCGGCGTGGGAGAACCGTTCACCACGTTGCCGACGTACTCCATCATCAGCTGGTCCGCTCCCGCGCCGTCCTCCACGCGGGGAACTGCCGCGACCGCTGGCAGCCCTGCCGTGATCATCATCACCATCGCGATCGTCCACCTGCTCATCTCTGCCTCCTCCGGATGTCCACGCTGGCCGATGTTGCCTTGTGACTGGAAGGTAGACCGACCATGCCCGCGACGCCATGGAGGGCGTCTGAAGACGTCCTCAAGTTCCGCTGAAGAAGCGGGAATCGCGTTAGAATCGACTCTTCCACGACATGACTGGCTCCCGCGGCCCAATGCTGCCTCGACCACGATTCCACTTCGGCGACTTCGAACTCGACGTCGGAGCGTTCGAACTGCGCCTCGCGGGGGCGCCGGTCCGGCTCGAGAAGATCCCGCTCGAGCTGCTGATCCTCCTCGTCGAAGAATCCGGCCAGCTGGTGACCCGGGCCGAAATCGCCGAGCGCCTGTGGGGGCGCGGCGTCTACGTGGATGCCGAGCAGGGGATCAACACCGCGGTGAGGAAGGTGCGGCAAGCCCTCGGTGACGATCCCGACCAGCCGAAGATGGTGCGGACGGTGGTCGGGAAGGGCTACCGGTTCGTTGCGGCGGTGACGGCGGTTCGCTCGGCGCAACCGGCCGCCGTTGCGCCAGAGGCGGCGCTGCAGGCAGGCGCGTCACAGCCGGTCCCTCGGTTCCTGCGCCAGCCGGTGAGTCGCCTGGGCCTGGCGGTACTGGTGCTGCTCGCTGCTGCCCTCCTGCTGGCCGGGACACGGGTTCGAAGCTGGATCACGGCCGCTCCTCCGGTCCGGTCGATTGCCGTCATCCCGCTCGAGAACCTCGGCGATCCCAGCCAGCAGTTCTTCGCCGACGGCATCACCGACGCGCTGATCACGCGGATCGCGAAACTTCGCGACATCCGCGTCGTTTCGCGGACGTCCTCGATGCACTACCTGGGCGTTCGCCGTACGCTGCCGGAAATCGCGCGTGAGCTGAACGTGGACGCCGTTGTCGAGGGCACCATCTCCCGGTCAGGGACGCGCGTCCGCATCTCGGCGCAGCTCGTCGATACACGTCGCGAGCACCACCTGTGGGCTGATGAGTACGAGCGGGACGTCCGCGACATCCTCGCAGTACAGGCGGAGGTTGCCGACAACATCGCCCGGGCGGTGCGGACGACGATCCTCGAGGCCAGGCCGACCGCCACGGCCATTGAGCCCGTCGCCTACGACCATTACCTGAAGGGACGTTCCTACTGGAACCAGCGGACCGAGGAAGGGCTCGCGCACGCGATCGAAGAGTTCCAGAAGGCGCTCGGTTTCCAGCCGGATTACGGCGAAGCGCTCGCGGGGCTTGCCGACGCCTACACCGCGCTCGGTTACTCGAGCTTCCGTGCGCCCGCCGACACCTTTCCCTTCGCCAGGCAGGCGGCAACAAGGGCGCTGGCGCTCGACCCGGGCCTGGGCGAGGCCGAGGCGTCGCTGGCTTACGTCTCGTTGTACTTCGACTGGGACTGGGCAGCGGCCGAGGGCGCCTTCAAGCGCGCGATCCGCTCGAACCCCAACTACGCCACGGCGCATCACTGGTACAGCGTCTTCCTGACCGCGGTCGGCCGGCACGACGAGGCGGCGGCGGAGATCCGCCGCGCCCGCGACCTCGATCCGCTGTCGATCCCGATCGCCACCGACATCGGCTTCGAACTCTACTACGCCCGGCGGTACGACGATGCGATCGCGCAGCTCACGAAGGTGCTGGCAGGAAACCCCGGCTTCGCGCTCGCCCATCTCTGGCTGGGGCGCTGTCTCGAAGCGCAAGCGAGGTTTGCGGATGCCGTCGCGGAGTTCGAACGGACCGATGCGCTGCTGAAGGACTGGCCGGTCGCCATCGCTGCAACCGGTCATTCACTCGGCCGCGCGAATCGCGGCAGGGAGGCGCGGGAGGCGCTGGCGCGGCTTCAGAAGCTCCGCGCTTCGCGGTACGTCACGCCCTACGGCGTCGCGCTCGTCCATGCCGGCCTGGGTGATCGGCCGGGTGCGCTCGACTGGCTGGAGAAGGCCCAGGCCGAGCGGTCGCACTGGCTCGTGTGGCTGGCGAGCGACCCGCGCTTCGACGACCTGCGCGCGGAGCCCCGCTTTCAGGCGATTCTCCGCCAGATGCACTTCCCCCGGTGACCCGGTGCGTGCCGCGCGGACCTTCACTCGTAACGGAGCGCGACGATCGGATCGATGCGCATCGCGCGCCGGGCCGGGAGCGCGCACGCGACGAGCCCCACCAGCACCAGCAGCGCGGAGACCACGGCGATGGTCCACACGTCGTTCGCCTGCACGCCGAACAGCAGGCCGCGGAGGAGCCGGCTCAACCAGAGCGCCGCGCACAGGCCCGCGGCGACGCCAACCGCGATCAGTTTCGTCGCGTGCCCGACGACGAGGCGAAGCAGGTCGCCCCTGCCCGCGCCGAGTGCCATCCGGATCCCGATCTCCTGCCGCCGCTGCGCGACCAGGAACGCCATCACGCTGTAGAGCCCCACCGCGGCGAGAAGGACCGCGAGCACCGCGAACGCACCCAGCAGCCACGTCTGCAGGCTCGTGGCCGCCATCCCGTCCGCGATCACGTCCTCCATCGTCCTCGGGTCGACGAGCGCCAGGCTGGAGTCGAGGGCCGACAGGTGCCCGCGAACCTGCCCGAGCAGCGCCATCGGCGACGCCGTCGTCTTCAGCGTCAACTGACGCATGCCGGCATCGTCGAGCGCCCCCACGAACGGGAAATACCCCTGCGGCAAGTCGCCGTCGCGCACGCCGCGCACCTTGACGTCCGCCACCACGCCAATCACCCGGGCGTCGATGAACCCCCCGAGGACGAAGCTCCTGCCGACGGCGTCCTGCTTCCCCCAGATGAGGCGGGCCATCGTCTCGTTGATGATGGCCGGCCACGCCAGGCCTCGCAGCAAGGCCCGGTCGGGGTTCGGTGAGGAGAACACGTCGGTGATCTTCTGCGTGACGACTGCGGCCTGGTCCTCGTCCTGCGCGGTGAAGACGCGGCCCCGGCGAAGCGCCACCCCGTAGGTGCGGAAGTAATCACCCGAGACGTAGTTCCACTCGAACAGCTGGTTCTTCAAGCGGTCGTCGTCCTGCCCGGGGACGGTGATGTAGCCGTTGCTCCCGCCCTCGAGCGGGATGAGCGTCGAGACGCCCGCCGCGCGGACACCCGGCGTCGAACGCACGCGCTCCAGCAGGCGGTCGTAGAAAGCCCGCCGCGAGACCAGGGTCGGGTACTTCGCCGCCGGCAGGTTGATCCCCATCGTCACGACGTTCTGCGTGTCGGCGCCGATTTCCGCGGACCGCATCTTGTCGAAGCTGCGCAGCAGCAGGCCGGCGCCGACCAGGAGCGCCAGCGACAGCGCGATCTCCGCGATCGCGATGCCGTCACGCAGGCCGAACGAACGCCGGCGGGCCCCGGGCACGGCCCGCCCGCCCGACTTCAGCTCGTCGGCAGGCCGCATCGCGGAGGCGTGGAGCGCAGGCAGGATCCCGAACAGCAACCCCGTGACGACCGCGGCCCCGAGCGTGAACAACAGCACCTGGCGGTCGATGGCGATCGGATTGACGAGCGGGACCGGCAGCGACTTCACCGAGCGGAGCAGCCGCACGCCCCACCATGCCGCCGCGAGCCCGGCGCCGCCGCCGACGATGGCGAGCAGCACGCTCTCGGTCAGCAGCTGACGGACGATGCGCCCGCGGCCGGCCCCGAGGGCCGAGCGGATGGCCACCTCGCGCCGGCGGCTGCCCGCCCGAATGAGCAGCAGGTTGGCGACGTTCGCGCACGCGACGAGCAGCACCAGTGCCACGGCGCCGAGCAGGATCAGCAGCGGCTCGCGCGAAGCGCCGGTCAGCTGCTCCTTCATCGGGACGACGGCGGCGCCGACCTTCTCGTTCGTGTCCGGATACTGCTCCTCGAGGCGGGCGGCAATCACCTTGAGGTCGGCCAGCGCCTGGGGCACGGTCACGCCCGGTTTCAGGCGTGCGAGGGCGGAATGACTGTGCGACCCGCGCGACCCGAGATTCTGCGGCGACATGTCGAGCGGCGTCCAGAGTTCCACGTTCCTCGGGTAGTTGAACCACGAGGGCATGACGCCGACGATCGTGTAGCGCTCGGAGTCGAGTTCGACGGACTTGTTGACGACACCCCGGTCCGCCCCGAAGTGCCGCTGCCAGAACCCGTAGCTGATGACCGCCACCCGCGCGCCTGGTGCGGCATCTTCGCCCTTCGCGAACGTCCGCCCGATCAACGGCCGGACGCCGAGGACATCGAAGAAGGTGGCCTCGGCCCGTATCCCAATCGCCGACTCCGCCCCGCCGCCGCCGCTGACGTTCATCGGGCGGAAGTAGGTGAAGAGGGCGGTGGACTCCAGCGTCTTGTTCTGCTCGCGCCAGTCGAGGTAGTCGGGTCCCGTGAATGGGTAGTTCCCCGGCGCCAGCTCGGTCTGGAAGAGACGCACCAGGCGCTCGGGTTCGTGGAAGGGCAGCGGGCGGAGAAGAACGGAATTGATGACGGAGAAGATGGCGGTGTTGGCCCCGATGCCGAGCGCGAGCGTCAGCACCGCGACCGCGAAGAACCCCGGCGCCTTGAGGAGCGCCCGCCAGAAGTATGCGACGTCCTGGAGCAGATCACGCATCGGTCCCTCCTGCTCCAGGTGAAGCCGGAGCGCAGGGGTGTTTCCAGGGACAGAGACGACCCGCTCCCTTAGACGGGGATCCGGCCGAAAACGTTGGCCGACGCGGAAACGAGCGCGAACCGCGCACGTCAGGGACGCGGGAATCCCGCCACGGGTCTACAATCGCTTTCGCTGTTCCACGACGAATCCGGGGCGGGCCCGCGAGTCTTCGGGAGGTGCGTCATGGCGACCGTCCGCGAGGTGACCTACGAGCTGCTCCGGCAGCTGGGGATGACGACGGTGTTTGGCAACCCCGGTTCGAGCGAGTCGCCGTTCCTCGACCGGTTCCCCGGTGACTTCCGTTACGTGCTCGGCCTCCACGAGTGCGTGGTGCTCGCGATGGCCGACGGCTTCGCGCAGGCCTCGCGCCGCGCCGCCTTCGTGAACCTGCACACAGCGCCGGGCGTGGGCCACGCCATGGGAAGCCTCGTGTCGGCCTTCCAGGCGCGCACGCCGCTCGTCATCACCGCAGGCCAGCAGGTGCGGCCGATGCTCGCCATCGAGCCGTGGCTGACCAATCGCGACGCGGTGGACCTGCCGAAGCCGTACGTGAAGTGGGCCTGCGAGCCGGCGCGCGCCGAGGACGTGCCGGCCGCGATCGAGCGCGCGTGGCACACCGCGATGCAGCCGCCGCAGGGGCCCGTGTTCGTGTCCATCCCGATGGACGACTGGTCGCGCGACGCCGCGCCGCGCCGCGCGCGAGCGGTCGCGGGCCGTACCGCGCCCGATCCCGGCGCCATCGCGTCCCTGGCGGCCCGGCTGGCCGCGGCGAAGCGGCCGGCGCTGGTGGCGGGCCCCGGCATCGACCGCGCCGGCGCGTGGGACGCGGCGATCCGTCTCGCGGAGCGCTGCCGGGCGGCGGTGTGGGGCGCGCCGGCGGGCGAGCGCGCCGGCTTCCCGCAGGACCACCCGCTGTTCCAGGGCTTCCTGCCGCTGGCCATCCAGCCGATCGCCGACCAGCTGAGCGGCTGCGACCTGGTGGTCGTCATCGGCGCGCCCGTGTTCCGCTACTACCCGTACGTCCCTGGCGAGATCCTGCCCCCGGGCACCTCGCTCGTGCTGCTCACCGACGACCCCGACGAGGCGGCTCGGGCCGCTGCCGGCGACGCGATCGTCGGCGACGTCGGCCTCGCCCTGGATCGACTCGTCGACCTCCTGCCCGTTTCCGCTCGCCCCGCGCCCGCGCCGCGTCCCGCGCCTGTGCCGGCGCCGGCGACCCGCCCGATGAGCCACGAGTTCGTGATGCAGGCGCTCGCCGCCGCGATGCCCGACGCCGCGCTGCTGGTGGACGAGGGCCCGAGCAACCGGCCGGCGATGATCGCGAACGTTCGCGTGCGCGAGCAGGGAGGCTACTACGCGACGGCCAGCGGAGGGTTGGGGTTCGGCCTGCCCGCCGCCGTGGGCGTGCAACTCGCGCGCCCGGACCGCCCGGTCGTGTGCGTGCTCGGCGACGGCGCCGCGATGTTCGGCATCCAGGCGCTGTGGACCGCCGCCCAGGAACACGCGGCCGTGGTCTACCTCGTGCTCGACAACGGGCAGTACGGGATCCTGAAGTCGTTCGCCGCGACCGCGCGGCACGCCGGCGTCCCGGGACTCGACCTCCCCGGCCTGGACTTCTGCGGAATCGCGAGAGCGCTGGGGTGCCGTGCGTGCCGCGTGGAGGACCCCGCTGCTCTCCGTCCGGCGCTCACGGCTGCGTTCGAACAGGCCAGGACGGAGCGCCTCCCGATCGTCGTGGACGTGGTGGTCGACCCCGGCGTCCTGGGGCTGTACGGATTGCCGGCGGGGGACTAGCGGAACAGGCCCAGCCGCCGATGACTCTCGGGAGAAAAGATCCCCCCTACGCGGACTTCCGCCCCGGTCCGCGCGGAATCTGGCCCAATAACGCCCTCGACCCTCGGCCAGCGAATTGCAGAGCTACTGCCCCAGCCTTCGGCATTGGCCCGTCTCCTCGCGCGCGTCTGCCTTTCTCATCTCGTCCTGTGCCCAAGGAGGGTGTGACGATGAAACGGTCTTGCGTCGCGGTCGTGGTCGCCACCGCGCTGATGCTGGTGGTGAGTGCCGGTCGTGTAGCGGCTGGGCCCCTCGATTGGTATTGGTATCTGTCGACGGCCCAGTTGCTCGAGGGGTCGAACGCGATTGGCAGTCCGGTCTCTGCGACCGGGCCCGCCGACACCATCAATCTCGTCTGGGACCCCGCCGCAGATGGGATTCGGTTCTCGGGAACAATCGTATACACGGGCGCTGGGGCGTTGACGACTGCCGACGTTGACCTGGTGGGCGAGGGGTTCCGGGGCACGTTGCCGGACGGGACGACGCCGTTGGAGGGGATGGGCGGCTTCCTGACCCACTACAGCGCCTTGAACGGATTACTGCCCATCGCCACCAGCTATGAGTTCGAATTCGGATGGTGGCTGTTCAGAGCCTCGGACCCGCCCGACTACCCGCGATTGCCGCCAACCGCGGGGATGATTCACTCCGCTGAGATCTATTTCTACGACGTGCTGAACGATCCGAGGGACATCTTCGGTCAACGCCTGTCTTACAGCAGGACTGCCACCAACACGGTCGCGTGGACGGTCGGGGAGACACCCGCTGTCCCCGAACCCGCCACGCTTCTCCTCCTCGGTAGCGGCCTGGTCGGCGTGATAAGGGCTTCGAGGAAGCGGAAGGCGTAGCTGCGCGCCTGCCACCAGGGTCAGCGCGTTGGGGGCGCTCGCGGGCCTGAAGGAGCCAGGCGTGGCAGCGATGCGCATCCCGGTGGCCCTGGCGAATGACCGCAATGCCCAGGTGCGCGAAGCGGCGCATTTCGCGAGCGGCCTGCGCCTGATTGCGAGATCCGAGATCGACGCCCTGCTCGCCAGGACGATCGAGGAGGACGCGAGCGCTGCCGTTCGCGGCGCCGCGTTGTTTGCGATCGGCTTCAGGATGCCGCTGCCCCCGGCCCTCTGGGAGGCCGTTCTGGCCGCTGCGAAGCACGACCCGGCAGACTCCGTGCGCAATCGCGCGATCTCGATGTTGCGCAACGACGCCGCCCGTCCTCCGGAGGCCGAGGCGGCGCTCGAGTGGATTGGTGAGCACGATCCCGCAGAGGCGATTCGCCGCTTCGCCCGCGAGTCGCTCGAAGTGATCCGGTCCCAGGCTGCCGGGAAATAGGCGACCCTGCACGCGACACCAGCCCCCCGGCCCGATCACTCTGTCGTGCGAGGTCCGGCGGCCGACCGGCTTCTCTTTCGGTTACCAACTCCTTCCATCAGCGTCCGAGGGCCGGGTGGGCGGAACACCGTTCAGCGCCCGTCTGTCTAACATGCCATGCGAGATGCCCTCCGACACCTGAGGTTGATGGCGCGCACGTTGCGGCACAACCCGGGCTTCTGCGCGGCGACGCTGCTGACCCTGTCGCTCGGTATCGGGGCCAACGTCGCCGTCTTCAGCGTCGTCGACGCGCTTCTCCTGCGGCCGCTCCCGTTTCCAGACGCCGGCCGTCTCATGCTGGTGGACGGCGCCGGCAGGGGGCCGGACCGCTACCGCCTGGATGTCGCCGACTGGGTGAAGGACCTGCGCGCCTTCTCCAGGGTCGGCCTGTTCACCTCGGGGACCCTGAACCTGTCGGGCGACGATGCGCCGCAGCACGTGCGCGCCACCGAGGTGTCCACCGGCGTGCTGGAGGCGATTGGAGTCCAGCCTGCCGTCGGCCGCGTCTTCCGCGCAGAAGACAACGTGAAGGGGGCGGCGCCGGTCGCCGTCCTCAGCGACGGCGTGTGGCGGCGCTGCCTTGGGGGCGACCCGTCCTGGGTGGGCCGGACCGTCAGGGTCAACGGCCGGCCGACGGTCGTCCTCGGCGTGATGCCGCCGGGATTCGACTTCCCCGACCAGACCGAGATCTGGGTGCCCGCGTCCCTGGCCGATTCGCCGTTCGTCGGGGGGATGCGGTTCCAGACCGTCGCGCGCCTGCGTCCGGGCGTGTCGGTGCAGGCGGCCGAGGTCGAGGGCGAGGCTGCGGCCCGCCTCCACTTGCCGAACAGGCCCAGGAACGTGTCGTTCCACGTGACGCCCCTCCAGGAGGCGCTCGTGGGGAAGTCGCGGCCCGCGCTGCTGCTGTTCCTCGCGGCGGTCGTCGTCGTGCTCCTCGTCGGCTGCGCCAATATCACGAACCTCGTGCTCGCGCGCATGACCGCGCGGCGGTCCGAGATGGCGGTGCGGGCGGCGCTCGGTGCGGGCCGCGGCGCGCTCGTCCGCGAGGTCGCCGTCGAGATCGTCACGCTGTCGCTCGCCGGAGGGCTGCTGGGCCTCCTCGTCGCCCGGCTGGCCTTGGGTGGGCTCGCCGTCGTGATGGCTGCGGATGTGCCGGACGTCGAGAGGGTGGCGATCGACGGCCGCGCCGCGTCCTTCGGGATTGGACTCTCACTCGTCGCCGCCCTTCTCGTCGGCCTTGTGCCGGCGTGCGAACTCGCTCGCGCCAACCTGCACGGGTTGCTGAAGCGAGGCGGCGGGGCGGCCGAGAGCGGACGCCGGCGCCTGCCGCGCGCGCTCGTCGTCGTGGAACTGGCGCTGGCGCTCGTGCTGTCGGCCGGCGCCGGCCTGCTGGCGAAGAGCTTCATCCAGCTGGCCCGGATCGAGCCGGGCTTCCAGGCGCGGAACGTCCTGACGCTGGACGTCTCGCTCTGGAACCAGGAGTACCGCCAGGGCAAGCAGGGCCCCGCCCGCCAACTGTCGTTCTACCAGCGGCTGTTCGAGCGCCTTCGCGAGGTGCCGGGCGTGATCGGCGCCGGCGCGATCAACGACCTGCCGATGCGCGGGCGACTGGCCATGCGGCTGCCGGTCGTCGCCGAACCAGGCGCCGGTCCGGCTGCACGGGTCGTGTGCCCGTATCACGTCGCGACAGCCGGCTACTTCGAAGCGATGAAGATCCCGATCCTGTCGGGACGGGAGTTCACCGCGGGCGACACCGGTGCGGCTCCGCCGGTCGCCATCGTCAGCCGTGCCCTGGCGATGAGCCTGTGGGGCCGCGCCGACGTCGTGGGCAGGCGTGTGTGGATCGGAGACGACCGCATGCAGCCGCTGCTGGAGGTGGCCGGCGTCGCCGGCGACGTCAGGTCACTCGGTCCAGAGGCCGGCGTGGCCCCGGAAGTCTACGTGGCGTTCGGACAGGAGCCGACGCCCTTCATGTCGATCGCCGTCCGCACGCAGGGCGACCCGACGCGCCTCGCCGGAACCATACGGGACCAGGTCCACGCCGTTGACCCCGCCATTCCCGTGTACCGGGTTCAGACGATGGAACGGACGGCGGCCGCGGCGATCGCACGGCGGCGGACGCTGATGCTCGTCATGGGGCTCTTCGCCTCGTGCGCGCTGGCGCTTGCGGCCATCGGGATCTACGGGGTGACGTCGTACCTGGTTGGCCTGCGGACGAGGGAATTTGGCGTGCACATGGCACTGGGCGCCCGGCCGGGGCAGGTCCTCGTCCGCGTCCTGCGTCAGCAGGCGACCGACGTCGCCGCGGCAGCCGCCATCGGAGTGGCGGGCGGCGTCGCGCTCGGCGGCGTCGCGCGGACGCTTCTCGTCAACGTCGCGCCGGACGACCCGTTGGTGCTCGGCGCCATGTGTCTAGTGGTCGTGCTCGTCGGCCTGGTCAGCGCGCTGGTGCCGGCCCGGCGCGCGTCCTCGGTCGACCCGGTCATCGCGCTGCGGGCGGAGTAGTTCTTCACGAGCGTCACCGGGCTGGTCAACCAGGGCCGCACCGGCGAGCCCTCGGACAAGGAGCCTTCCGTGGACAAGCGTCGATCGTCCCGTTGTTCCATCGTCCTCGTGCTCGCGCTCGCGTTCACGAAGGACCAACAGGAGATGCTCGTCAAAGAGAACGGCGAGTGGAAGATCGGCGTGCCCAAAACCCAAGGGCGGGCGCGCCTGCGCTAGCGCCTGCCAGGCGCAGGCCGCGTGATTGCCGTGACCCGGCCGCGTGCGAGGGGCCCGGAGAGAAGTGGAGCCGTGGCCCACTTCTCTCCGCAGCGGCGAGCAGCCTACCAGCCGATGTCCAGCAGCAACTGCAGCGTCAGGTCGAAGGGAATGGTCACCTGGTGCGTCAGGTCGGCGTTGATGTTCGGTTCCATCAGCAGGTTCGGGAACGCAATCGTGTCCCAGTGCGAGACCGACGAACCGCTCTGGAACGGGTTGGGCGTGAAGAGCAGGACGAAGCCGCTCGGGTCGGCGCCCGCAAGCTGGCCCAGGTTGACGCCGAGGTTCACGAACATCCCCGAGTGCAGCCGAGACCGGTACCTGAGCGCGGTCTTCAGCCTGTTTGCATCGGCCTGCGAGATCATCGCCGCGGGAATGGCAATCGTCGGGTCGCTGCCGCCCATCCCGGGAGGTGGGCTCCCCGCCACGTTGTTGGCGATGAGAACACCGACGGCGCCCGCATTCTGGGCGTTCTTCACCTTGACCGTGAACGCGCAGATGCCGCGATCGATCAAGGCGATCTTGCCGCTCACCGCCAGTTGGTTGATCGAGTTGAATGCGTCACAGCCCGGCCCCGTGCCTCCCAACTGGGAAACGACGGGCATGACCTCCCCGGTGGTTCCGGGAGAGCTGAGCGCCGGTCCGAAGGACGCCGTTCCAACGGGATAGGTGTCGGCGACAGACACCGGCGCGGTCACCTTCAGGAGCGGCGTGCCGGGTTGGAGAACAACCGGGGCACCGGAGGTGACGTTGCCGCCGGTCCACACCACCCGCCGCGGGTTGATCGCCGAGGCTGCGCGCTGGGCATCCGTCATGTCGTCCCACCACAAGCCAGTCGTCGTGTCCTTGGCGAAGTGATCGAATGCCGACGGGAAGCCTCCGAGGTACGCGCCGTCGGTACCGCTGGTCGTTGTCGAGAACCCGAGGCCGTGCGCGAGCTCGTGCAACAGGGTCGTGACCAGGTCGATCTGGTTGCCGTGGTTGGCATCGAGCCCGAGGTACCAGCCGACCCCGGTCAGGCAGCCGGTGTTTCCGAGGTTGACGTTGAACCTGGCACGAATCTGCGGTGTGGCGGGATCGAGGTCGACACCCGCGAGTTTGTTCGCCAGGGCGAAGTGATACCAGTGATCGACCAGGGGAGCACGCCGAGGGGATCTCCAGACCTCCGTCGGCCCGGCGCTGCCCAGCACCGCGGACGTGGCCGTGCAGGACAGGGGATCGAAGTCGGCGAGGACTTTGATCGGCACGCTGCTGGTCAGGTTCGCGCCCCAGATGTCCGCGGCGGCCTGAAAGGCGAATAGCCGCTGTTCCCCGAGCGTGGTGCCGGGATTGCCGCCGACCGGAGCGGCAGGCGTCGGGTCGTTGAAGCCCTCGCCCGCGCCGTCGCCGTTGACGATGACGATGGTGGCCTGGGCGGAGGCGGTCGATGGCCACGCGGCAAACGCCAGCGCCGCGCAACACAATGCCGTGACGAGGGAGTGGTGTCTACCGGTCATGGTCGTGCTCCTTCCTCGCGCCGGCCTGGTCCGGCTTTGGCGCGCGCACGGCCGCGTCGGCGGCGTTCTTCCCGGTCACGCACGTCATCGAGACCGTGCCGTCCGGGTTGATGGTGGCGACCGAATACGAGAGGAGATTGTCGGGGACCACCATCCCGACGGCGCCGCCGGGTCCCTGCTTGAGTTGCACGGGCGCGGCGAGGGTCCCCAGGGTTCTTCTGGCGGCTGCCGCCAGCGCGGCCGCCTCCTGGGGTGTCGGTTCGCGCAGTTGACCCGTGGCGGGGTCGATGAACGCCCGCTGGCCGAGTTCGTCGGCCGGCGAGGCCGGAGCCGCGGGCGGCGTTTGGCGGGCGGGCGGCTTGACGGCGGGCTCTTGCGGCGCGGACGGCATGGCGACCGCCTGTCTTGCGCGCTCGCCCTGGGGGGCGAGGCTGGGCGCCGCGGTGACGGCCAGGAACCCGATGACCGCGAGCACGGCGCCCGCGGCCACCAGCAGCACTCGTGCCGCTGTAATCGGCCTGGATCGGGACATCTGCAGACCTCCTGTTGGCGATTGGGTTGTGGTGACGGCGGCAGACAGGCCAGTGGCCGTCCGGGCGAGGGCGGCGACTGCCGCCGTCGAACCGGGCGGCCCGAGGGATGACGACCCTCGCGAAGCGCTACCGCGAACGGCGCCGGCGGGCGACGAGGCCGACCAGGCCCGTTCCCAGCAGGACCATCGTGGCCGGCTCGGGCACCGGTTCGGGCACCCCGAAGGTCACGTCGTCGATACCGATGTAATCACCGTTGACGGACGTGTCGGTGACGACGTAGCGGAAGGCCAAGCGGCCGTTCACCGGCAATCCTGCGTTGGTCACCGTGACCGCGTTGTGCGTCCAGCTCTCCTTGAGACTGATGGAGATGCCGGCGCCGAAGTCGCCGACGCTGATGGGCGTGGAGCCCACGTCAATGCTCGCGCCACTGGTGCTCAACCTGACTTCGAGCCTGTCGCCAAACCCTTCGAGTTCCGTCCGCGCCCAGAACCCCAGAACGGTCACGCCGTTCAAAAAGGTCAATTCGGGCGTCAGCAGCCAGTTGCTGATGTCGCCCCCGGTATCGGCATTGAGGAAGTTCGCCGCGATATAGGAGTCTGGCGCCCCGGAGTGTGCACTGAACACACCCGGGTTGCCCTGGAACCAGCCGGTCGTTCCGGCGGGGGCGCTGTTGTTGACCATCACCCACCCCGACCCGGCCAGCGTGCCGATGTTGTCGAACCGTTCGCTGAGGATTGGGCCGGCGTGGACGGTCGCGGACAGGAGCACCGCGCAGAGGAGGACGCCGCCGGTCTTGGCTACCTTGAGCACCTGAAACCTCCCTTCACACAGCCTCGGCCACCGAGGATGGCCAAGGACTGCCGACTGAGGGTCCCCGGTGACAGGCGCGGTCAGACGCGCGTTCATCGCCCCAACGAGGACCCCGCTCAAAACGTCCGAGAAAAGGTCTGCCGCGACGAGGCGACAAATCTGCACAGCAAAGGCGTTGCCGATTGACCGTCCGCCGGGGCCGTGCATCCCGATCAGCAGCAACGGGTTGATGCGACTGCGCTTATCCAGGGCCCAAGGAGGGTGGCGGTCGTGACGGACGCCGGAAGAGTACCGTGGGACCCCGACTTTGTTCCTATCGATGAAGGCATTTCAGCCGGAGCGAGAGGTTCCGTGCGCAGACCGGTCAGCGTCGCCGATTCTCCTTCCCTTGAGCCGCCGCCCTCTATGATCGTGTCGTCTGTCCCGCCGCCGCAGGCTTCTTCGCCAGGAGAGGCGTATGCGTGATGTGGTTCTCGTGTTCGCTCTCGCGTTCGTTCTCGCCGCCCCTCTGCCTTCGCCCAGGTCTATCCCATTCCAAGTGGCTCGAAGGTGTCTCCCAGGCCTGACGATGACCTTTCTACGCTGTATCTGAACGCCATGTCGGGCGATGCCGAGTCCGCGCTCCTTCTGGGAATCCGCTATCAAACCGGCAATCGGGATATGCAGCCCGAGCTCGTTCAGGCAGTCAGATGGTTTCGCAAGGCTGCGGAACTGGGACATCCCTTAGGCGCGATGCAACTGCAGCTTGCGTATTATCTCGGTCGAGGCGTAGCGCGGAGCCCGGCCGACGTTCCCAAGTGGGGAAACTTCGCGGCTGCTCTTGCGAGGGACGATTCAGAGAAGAACGTGACGACGGCGAAGACTGATGCGCTTGGTAAGGTCGTGGTGCTTGCCGGCTGGAACATCCTGGGCGGGGGAGTCACCCCTCGCATCGTGATCGACAGGATGCTCGCGGCCGTGCGGCACTAGCACTTCGCCGGAAGGACGGCGGGCCGGCGGGTGACGCTCACCGAACGCGAGGGGACAGCAGGTTCGGGGAGCCCGAACGAATCCTGTCGCGCCTTCTTCGTCACTCGCTTCGGGGCCGCGATGCGTGGGGGCTTCGTTGTCTCCAGTTTCTGCGCGCCCAGTTTGATTCGCAGCAGTTCTGCCGACATGTCTTGGATTTCCTTCAAGCGCACGAACGCGGCGGCACGGGCGACACGACGCAACTTCGGCGGGGTGAGCGTCTTGAGTGGCACGGGGTTCTCCAGGTTGGGGGCATGGGCCTCGGGAGGGCTTGGGATGGGGCCGCGCGTGATGAACATCACGCGGTAGCCTCGCGGGGGCCCGCTGTGAGCAGCGACCGCAGCAGTCGGGACAGGTCTTCCAAGTCGAAGGGTTTGGTCATCACCCGGCACGAGGCGAGTCGCGCAGCGAGGGATGGGGCCAACGTCTGGGCCGTCATGACGATGATGGGCACCGGCCTGATGGCCAGGGCCCGCATTCGCTGGACGAACTCCCACCCGTCCATGCCCGGCATCGCCAGGTCGGTGGTGACGGCATCGACGCTCTCGGATGCTGCTGCCAGCCCCTCGGCACCGTTGCTGGCCGTGATCACGTCGAAGCCCTCAAGCCTGAGGAACAGGGCCACCATGTCCCGCGTGTCCCGGTCATCGTCCACCACAAGGACTCGCGGTTTGACCTGAGCTGGGTCAGGACGCCGAACCTGGGCCGCGCCTCGCGCTGCGCCTCGCATACGCGAAGAGTGCCAGCGGCGACGTGGTCGCCGCTGTTCACAATTGGACAGGGCCACCCAGGAGCCGCGGATGTGTTCACTGTCGCGGTCACGACCTCCACCCGAGTGTCGCCACCTGTGCCGCGCGGTCGAAGGCGGCCCTGATCCCGCGCAGGATCCTCTCCCCAACCGACACGACCCAGGCCGCCAGTACCAACCCCGCTGCGCCGACGACACCCAGCACCCTCGTCACACCGAGGTCGCCGCCCTGCCGGCCCTTCGCGAATCAGCTTGAACCCGGGAACCGCCCGGCGTCAGTCGCACGACGAGCCCGTTTGCCGAGCATCGCCCCGTTTCCACTCGATTCCCGCAGGGATGGCCTGGAGATGTTCTTCAGCCGTGCACTCCCCACCGACCAGGTGGGGCTGATCTTCACCGCGACCCGCGAGCGTCAAGCGGACGCTTGGTCAGTGCCGGTGGCTGTCCCGTCCCCGGTCAATGGGGATCGGTCGAACCTGGCACCCAGGCTTTCATTCGACGGCACGGAGCTGTAATTCGCCTCCTCGCGGCGGAATCTTTTCACAACGCCCTTCTTGGACGTGAACGTCGCCACCCGCAGCAAGCTGAAGGACCGGTGATTGGCCCGGTGATTCACCGTCCACGCTCGACACCACTAGCGTGATTCCCTTATGGTGTTGGGAGGACTGCTTGCTGGATACGGTTCGACGGTCGCAACGCTCCCAACACGATGCTGCCAACGAATACTGTGCAGGGACCGGGATGACGATGCAGGACGAACGGCGCAAATCCGAGCGCACCCGGTTCGTGGTCGAGGTCGAACTAGATGGCTTGCTCCGGGCGAGACTCCTCGACCTGAGTCCCGAGGGCGCCTTCGTCCAGTCGAAAACGGCGTTCGTTGCTGGCGCTGTCGTTCAACTCCGTTTCATGATCTTCGGTGTTGATGTCGAGGTCGCCGCCGAGGTCAGGCACTGTTGGCCAGGGATTGGGATGGGCGTGAAGTTTCTCTCGCTCGAGCCGCTGGTCCAAGCGAAGGTCGCCCGGTTCCTGGCCACCAGCGAACACCATTCGGATTCGCCGCCATCTCAACGATGGCCCCGAATCGGAGAGAAAGTCGAGGCGGTGTGCCCACAATGTGAGTGGCATCGCGCTTCAGTTGCGACCGCGGGCAACGCCCTGGACGCAACCATCTACTTGCGCTGCGGGGCGTGTCCGACGTCGTGGACCGTTCCCGTCACCGCGCTCGTCCCGTCTGACGAAAGCCCTTCCAGCCCGTGGCGTCTCGTGTGAGGTGACAACAATCTCGTGGTCATGCGCGATCCCTTACGTGCATTTCTTCCACAGGTTCTGCGGCGTCGGGGGACACGGAGCAGGGATGGCGGTTGAAGCAGGTGGAGCCCGAACGGCCGCTGATTTCTGCTCCGGGTCAGCCTGAGGTCGCCGGAAACTCATAGTCGAACTGGTGCTCGACGCTTTGGCGACTGAAGGGTATCCCGCATGTTCCAGGAGAATGGAGTAGACCACGGGGTGCCCCGCAATCTGCGCCGTCAGGAATGCCAGCCCGTCTGAAAGGTCCAGATAGGTGTATTTCACGACGAGACCGCTGGGACTCACCGTCCTCCACTCATCTTTCATCGCAGCGCCGTTCAGCGGCGGGAGCCGTTTGCCCGCGTCAATATCGCACTTCACGGACAGAGGCGCAAGGGACGCGGATAGACTGACCCACGACGTGATTTCTGAGCGGCTTGCTCCCGGTGGCGCTGGTGAAGGCAGGCGTGGAGGTTCGAGGCCTGCGGGGCCGTCGAGAACGTCCATCGCAGATTCCCGTAGTCGTTCACCATCCCCCCCCCGGCATGAGCCCCACATACGACTGCACGTTGCCCTTTCCGTCGCGTTCGTGGACCTTTACCAGGCCGACATCGCGCCATTACTTCTGCCGGGTCAGCACGGTCGGCTTGTCGAAGGCACCGGGCGTGTTCACGTGCGCCTGGAAGAACTTCCGGATGTCTTCGGTCGAGCCGGTCAACACCACGTCGGTGTCACGGAACGTGTGAGCCAGCGCGGTGGGGTGCTCCTTGAGATACGCCTTCAACCACGCCTCATCCACTGCGCTCACCGAAAACGACGGCGTGACTTGGTTGATGCGCACAAAGAAATGCAATGGCAGAAACCAGTCGCCTAGCGTTTCTTCGAGGTCCTTGGGCACTCCGAGTTCCGCCCACGCGGTGCTCACCGCCATGTCGAGGAACAAGACGCCGTCAAGCCTCACCAAGTGGCCAACGAACGTCGTTCTGGTCTTCCCATCGTCTGCAACGACCTTGTAGGCACGCTCGCCCAGTTTTGAGACCACATACTGCTCGGTGGGCGATTCGTTCCAGACGCCGACGAGGGCTGGCTCGAACACGGCGTCCTCTTCCGTGGAGAGGGATGAAGTCGATACGACCAAGCAACCCGAACTGGCCACAAGGGCTGCGATGGCGACGACGCAGGCGAATCTCCGCATGAGGCACCTCCACCGTGGAGTGACAGACCGCAGGCGAGAGGTTACTCCTCCCTGGCCAGCACGGCGTCGGACGCCACCGTTACGTCATGAGCGGAGATGCTGGCACCAGCGGGTTTACGCTCGTTGTAGTGCCATTGCAATCGCGTCGATGGACGGGACCCCGCCCGGATAGAAACGTCACGTGAGAGAAGAGTAGGGCACAGCAGGTTCGGGAAGCCCGAACAGGTCCTTGCCGCCGTGGAGAATGGTGGGCGACCCGTAGCCACGCCTGGGGTCCGAGGGCGGCAGACCGTCCAAGTCGATGACGCCATAGGTCGGCGGGCGGTGCAGTGAACGCAACGCGGCGTCCAGATGCTCCCGCATGGCGTCGGTATTGACGCAGCCACGACGGGTCAGTAGCTCAAGGTCGTTCAGCGGGCATCCCCTGTTGTCTTACCGGGCCTTCTCGTCACGAAAGCTGGCCAGGAGAACGCCATCGCGGAGGTGGCTGGTCGGTTCATACCACAGCGACACCCTCCCAGCGCGGGCCAATGCGTTTCCCCTGACGGTGGCCTCTTCGCGGCTGGCGAACGTCAGGATGTCCGTGCTGAGCTTCAACCCACAGAGGCCCCACATGGTCCCACCGGGTTTTTCAAATACCGAGTAATCGTCTATCTGGCGGTTCATTTGTGTGCTTCTTGCATGATGTAACAGCCGTGCAGCGGATACGGGTGGGGCTAACGCGACGGGGCGACCCTCGACCGCTGTCGGCCGACGCCGGGTTTCCTCCTGGATGGTGTTCGCGGTTGCCACCGACGCCGTGGCCGGTGCGGCCTGCGAGGGGGACTTGGCCAAGAGGGCCCAAATCGCTTCCCGCTCCCGCCTCAGTTCTTCGAGGTGGTCGATGGCGACATGCGGCCGCTTGCGATGCGGCTTCCCACGGGATGTGGTCATGGGCCTCCCACTTGAGAATGCACCGACGCACGGACGCCGCCTGGTGGCCTGCGCGTCCCGCTCACCATCGACATCACGCCTTCTTCGTCACTCGCTTGGAGGCGGCAAAGAGCGGGCCGTTCGCAATCTCCAGCTTCTGCGCGGCCAGTTTGAGTCGCAGCAGTTCAGCCGATATGTCTTGGATTTCCTTCAAGCGCACGAACGCGGCGGCACGGGCAACACGACGCATCTTCGGCGGGTTGAGCGTCTTGAGTGGCACGGGGTTCTCCAGGGTGGGGCGCGTATTGAACATCACGCGGTGACCTCGCGGGGCCCGCATACGCAAAGAGTGCCAGCCGCGATGCGGTCGGCGCTGTTCAACATTGCACACGGCCACGATGGGCCGCGGGTGTGTTCACTGTCGCGGTCGGGACCGCACTCTTGCGCCCACCAGGAGCCACCCGAGGAACGCCGCCATCAGCAGGGAACACGCGACACCGAACCCGTCGCGGTCGCGGCTTGCCTTCGGGGAGCGGGTAGGTCAGGGCCCAGATGAACCCGACGAGCAGGATGAGGGACAGGCCCTGGTCCATGTTGATAGCTTATCGCCCTCTCGGCGCCTTCACGGTCACCGTCATCACGATGCCCACCGCCTTGCCTTCGAGCAGCTTCGGCTCGAATCTCCAGCGCAGTGTCGCTAGTTGGGCCGCGTGGTCGAAATCCCCCCTGATGCCGCGCAGGACGCAGGAGGACACCGGCACTCCTTTCTCGTTGATGACCAGTTCGAGAATGACGATGCCGGTGGGGTGGGGCTTGGCGACGGTGGTGAGGTCGGGGAGCGCGTCGAGGAGCTTCTGGGGTGCCGGGGCGCATCCCACCCGACACGGTGGCCCAGAGAGCTGCTGCACGGCGGTCGGGCAACACGGCACGGCCGGGGAGCAGGGCACCGGGCGAGTCGGCTTGGTTGATGGTTGGGGAGGGAGGGCTGCGACCTGGGGCACCGGCGTCATCCGCGTGTCCCCAACCGACATGACCCAGACCGCCAGCACCAACCCGACCACGCCGATGAGCCCCAGCACCTTCGTCACACGAGGTCCTCCTGGAAATGTTTGACACCACGGTGTGGCGGATGGTGGCTGTCGCCCCGGCGCCGGGCTGTCTAGACAAACGCACCCAAGCATCTAAACGCCCGTCAGAACCCGTGCGAAAGCCGCTCTCGTTCGCCGCCCTGCCGACCCTTCGCGAATCAGCTTGAACCCGGGAACCGCCCGGCGTCAGTCGCGCGACGAGCCCGTTTGCCGAGCATCGCCCCGTTTCCACTCGATTCCCGCATAAAGATAGTTGGGAGGTTCGGAGGCTCGCGGTCGAAAGCGCGCTCGACCGATGTCTGCCTGTCTGTCGTCCTCAACAGGTCAAGCGGAGGAGTGCACGATGAAACACCTCATGACGCTCGCACTGGTGATGCTGGTCGGCGTCGTCGGTCTCGGGGTCTCGACTCCCGCCGACGTTGCGGAGTACTCCGCGTGGTTGGAGGTCAGGAATCTCGGTCCGGTCATCAACTCCCCGGGCCCGCCGCCGTTGGGAGAGGAGAACACGCCGTTTGTCTCGCGCGACGGCCTGTCTCTGTACTTCATGTCCACGCGGACTGGGGGATACGGCGACGCGGATCTCTACGTGTCGACGAGGGAGAGCCGAAACGCGGAATGGGGGCCGCCACAGAATCTCGGCCCCAACATCAACAGCAGCGACAGGGAGTATTGGCCCACGCTCTCACCAGACGGTCACCGGCTGTATTTCTCAGTGACCCCGGTGCTTCCCCAGGGCGGTTACGGAGCGTTCGACCTCTATGTCTCTCATCGCCGGGACAAGAAGGACATCTCGGCTGGGAGCCGCCGCTGCCGGTGGCCGAGTTGAACTCTCCGTTCGACGATGTCGCGTTGGTCTTCTTCGAGGACGACGAGAGCGGCGACCTGATGGGGTATTTCGGGTCGAGCCGGCCAACGAGTCCCGACGACGTGCTGTACGACGGAAACCTGTACGTGACGCGATTGCGGGAAGACGGAACATTCGCGCCACCCACGCTGGTGCCGGGGCTGAACACCGACGACTACAGCGAGCGTCTGCCGACTGTCCGCAGGGATGGCCTGGAGATGTTCTTCAGCCGTGCACTCCCCACCGACCAGGTGGGGCTGATCTTCACCGCGACCCGCGAGCGTCAAGCGGACGCTTGGTCAGTGCCGGTGGCTGTCCCGTCCCCGGTCAATGGGGACCGGTCGAACCTGGCACCCAGGCTTTCATTCGACGGTACGGAGCTGTACTTCGCCTCCTCGCGGCGGAATCTTTTCACAACGCCCTTCTTGGACGTGAACGTCGCCACCCGCAGCAAGCTGAAGGACCGGTGATTGGCCGACCTGGAAGGCTGCACGGCCGACGACGGGGACAGACGACAAGGTATCGTTTGTCCCCGGGTGACCATCACCGCGGGAATGCTGACCCGGCCGAAGGCCGAAAGTCGGAAGCCGAGAGCCGGAGTTCGAGCGTCTCGCGGGCGACGTGCCTTCGTGGCACGTCGCCATCGGACTTAGCCGTCGCTGGAGTGCGCTCGGCTAAGTCCGAAGCGAGAACTCTGGTCGGGGCGCCGGGATTCGGACCCGGCATAGGAACCTCGTAAATGGCTGGCGAGGCACTTCTGGCGAAGAGCGCCGGTTCGGCCAGGTTTACGAGTCCTCGGGAGTCCCCGAAATGCTCATGACTCTCTCACGGGTCGACCTCGGTCGTGGAGAATAGTGGAGAGCGTGCCGTGAAAGGTCAGTTCACGCAGCCGGTGCAAGTCCGGCCCCAGGACGTGTCGGTACACCTGGGTAGCGACCTGGGCGGCGGCAAGGGCGACCGAGCCGTCGAAGCCCCGGGGACATCGGCCCGCTTTGGCGGGTCAGCAAGCGTACGGGCCGTAACGCGAGTGAAGCCTGAGCAAGCCTCGAAAGGTCTGATGCGAGCGCCGAGTCCCCTCTCCATGGACGAAGGCCGCTGCGGTCGACCGGATGCACCGACAGATGAAGGTCGACCGGCTCGCCGGGGTAGTGGGCACAGCACGTACGCACGCGGGGACTGGCAACACGGGAGGCCTGTCGCGCTGGCCGGGTCGACGGCCAACGGTCCTGCAGAGGGTCGGGCGCGGCAGGCGTCGGAGGGGCTCATAGTACCGCTGAAGCCGAGTAACGCCGGTGGAGGGAAGGGGCCCTGGTTCGGGGTGCGGCCGGACGAGCCGAGGATAGGGAGATTGGCGTGAGCCTATCAACTCCCGAGACGATTCGGCGGCTCCAACGGACGCTGTACGTCACCGCCAAGCAGGCACCAGCCAGACGGTTTCACAGCCTGTACGACAAGGTGTGGCGCGACGACATCCTCGCGCATGCCTACGCGCTCAGCCGGGCGAACGGCGGGGCACCGGGCGTGGACGGGGAGACGTTTGCGGACATCGAGGCGGCAGGTCGGGAACGCTGGCTTGGCGAACTACGCGAGGAGGTACGCACCGGACGCTACACACCACAGCCGGTCCGACGGGTGCTGATCCCGAAGGCCAGTGGCGTGGGCCAGCGACCGCTCGGCATTCCGACCATCCGCGATCGGGTGGTGCAGCGGGCGGCGGTCCTGGTCCTCGAGCCGATCTTCGAAGCGGACTTCGATGAGGCGGCCTACGGGTACCGACCGAAGCGGAGCGCGCTCGACGCGGTTCGCCAGGTCTCCCGCGCCATTGACGAGGGACACACCGAGGTCGTGGACGCCGATCTGTCGAAGTACTTCGACACGATTCCGCACTCCGCGCTGATGACGAGCGTGGCGCGCCGCGTCAGCGACGGCCAGATGCTGCGGCTGATCAAGCTGTGGCTGAAGGCGCCGGTCGTCGAGACCGACGAGGCGGGGAATCGCCGGATGAGTGGCGGGAAGAAGGCGACGCGGGGAACACCGCAGGGCGGGGTGGCATCGCCGTTACTGGCGAACATCTACATGCATCGGTTCATCAAGGCGTTTCGTCAGCACGGCTTGGACCGTCGGTACGAGGCGGTGCTGGTCAACTATGCCGATGACTTCGTCATTCTCTGTCGCCACGGGGCGGCCGAGGTGCTGGAGACGACTCGGCGATGGATGACCCGCATTGGGCTCGCGCTGAACGAGGACAAGACGCGGCTGCGGGACGCCCGATGCGACGCCTTCGATTTCCTCGGCTATACCTTTGGCCCGATGTACTCACCGCGGACCGGCGGCCGCTACAACGGGGTGCGGCCATCGCAGAAGGCCGTCGCGTCCATGCGGGACGCCATTCGCCACCGGCTGCGGCCCGGGAACCAGGCGCCGTGGGAGGACGTCGCTCCGCGCGCTGAACCGCACCGTGCGGGGCTGGTGCAGCTACTTCTCCTATGGCACGGTCACGAAGGCGCGGCACGATGTGGCGCTCCACCTCTATCACACCGTCCGTCGCTTTCTGCGCCGCCGGCACAAGCTGGCCGGGTCTGGCTATCGGCGGTTTCCCATGCCGGTCGTCTTTGGGGAACTGGGCGTCCTGTCGCCGCTGACCCTCTCGCGCCCGCCGCTGCGCATGCCGTGACGTGAAACCCGTCCGAGAGCCGGATGACCGAAATGGTCACGTCCGGTTCGATGAGCGGGGCGGAGAAACGGAGCGATGGTCCGCTCGGCGAGAGCGCGTCCGAAAGGTCGCCGCTCGTCACTCGGCGCCGCAGGACCTGGACGCCACCGCGCTTCGCCTCGACTCTACCGGCGACCGCGTCCGGCTACGAGGCCGACTGTTCGCCCCGTGACGACGAAGGCGCGAGCCAAGAGAGCTCGCGCCTTCAGATCGTCGTCAACTCCCGGCCTGAGACCGACACTCACCGTTGGTCGTGAGGAACGGCTACCGTTGCGATCTTCGTCACCGAGTACCCATCCGGGTGCTGGATCCTATACGTCATCGTGTACGTTCGGTCAGTGCCGTAGCCCAGGCGTAGGCGTGGCGTTCGGCTTTCAACGCGCGCGCGTCACTGCACGATCTTTATCGACTTCGTCTTGATGTTGTTCGAGTTGCTGGTTTCGGTTGCCTGGCCATCCGCGTCCGCCGCGCAAATGATGTAGTAGGTCCGGGGGCTGATGTCACAGGGGATCTGGACACTCCGGGTCCCCGTGTCCGAAGCGCCCGGTGCCAGCGTCATGACGGTCCTGCCGGCTTCGAGCGCCGGGTCCCAGGGGTGGAGCGCCGAGTCGATGGACAGGTAGCACCTGGTAACCGTGCCGACAGCCGCCCCGAGCCCGGCGTTCTTCGTCGTGTCCGTCACCGCCACGCTGGAGCAGACCCGCGCGCTGGTAGCGGCGGCAATGGCCGACACCACGAGATCGGCGCCGATCTTGAAGGACCTCGCTAGGAGGTTGTTCGTTTCCCTGGCCTCCGACACCATGTTCTCCGCATCCGCAATCGCCAGGATGTAGAACGTGCCAGCTGCTGGAACCGAGCAGGGAAGAGTGACGGTTGCCGTCCCCGTGTCGGTGCCGCCGGGGGACAGCGATGAAACGGCCCTGCTGCCAACGAGCTTGTCTTCGGCGCTGAAGCTGCTGTCGGCCGAGAAGTAGTACTTCGTCGTCGACGGCCGCGCGGCGCCCGTGCCGCTGTTCCTGGTCGTGGCGGTCACGCTGACCTGCGAGCATTCAGCGCCGCTCACCGGCACCGTGAAGGCGGACACCACGAGGTCGGGGGCGGTCGTCACGAGATTGAACAGGGCGGTGGCGGCCTTGTTGGCGGTCATCGAGATCGTGCACGTGGTGTTCAGTCCACTGCACGCCCCGCTCCAGCCCGCGAAGACGGAGCCCGTGAGGGGCACCGCCGTGAGCGTCACGCTCGTGCCGCCGGAATACGAGGCCGAGCATGCCGCGCCGCAGTCTATTCCCGGAGGCGACGAGGTCACCGTGCCTCCGCCCGTTCCCGATTTCGTCACCGTGAGGCTGTAGACGGGAACCGTCGCGGTGAACACGGCCGTCACGGTCTTGGCTCCGTCGATAGAGACGGTGCACGGGGTGGGCGTACCGATGCAGGCGCCCTGCCATCCGGCAAAGACGGACCCGGCCGCGGGCGCGGCGGCGAGTTGGACGTTGGTGCCGGTGGCAAACGACGCGGAGCAGGTCGAGCCGCAGTTGATTCCGGCCGGCGTCGAGGTGACCGTCCCGGTGCCGGTGCCGGTCTTGATCACGGACAGGTTGTAGGCCGGCAGCATGATCTGGATTGCATCGATGTACCAGCCAAGGGCGGTGCCGCCCACGGAAGAGGTGTAATGAAGGAAGGCGAGCCGTATCTTCTTGCCGGCATAGGCCGTCAGATCGATGTCATTCACCGTCCACACCGCGCTGTTGTTCGTGACTGGTGACCCGACATTCGACCAACCCGACCACGCCCCGCTCGCTGCATCCAGAACGCTGACTTGGACCCCGCCGGAGTGGCGCCAGGCATAGGAGAACCATTGCCAGAAGCGAAGGTGAATCTCCCCGCTTCCCACGACGTCGGTGAGATCGACGGTAGGGCTGACCAGTCTGGTATCCGTCCCTCCCGTGTAGTTGCCATTCAATCCCGTTGTCGCACACCGCGAACTGGTGTAACACCCTCCGGGCCCGACGGTCGGTGTGCCGATCTGCCACGTGCCATTGTCCGTAGACCAGTCACCCCAGCCCGCCGAGAAGGTACCGGTGAACGCGGGGACCTTCTTCACGAACTCGATCGCGTCGATGTACCAGCCAGGTGCGGTGCCGCCCACGGACGATGTGTAGTGGAGGAAGGCGAGCTTGATGGTCCGTCCGGCGTACGCGGTCAGGTCGATGTCATCCGGCGACCAGACCCAGCTGTTGCCCCAAACGGCAGACCCGACACTCGTCCAGCCCGACCACGACCCGGAGGTGTCGCGAACGGAGACTTGCACCTGCCCAGAGTGACGCCAGGCGTAGGCGAACCACTGCCAGAAACGAAGATGGAGCTCCTCGTCCCCGACAACGTCAGGAAGGTCGATGGACGCGCTGACAAGCCTGCTGTCGGTTCCTCCCGTGTAGTTCGAATTCAGCCCAGGCGTCGCGCACTGGGTGCTGAGGTAACAGCCACCCGGTCCCACCGTCGGCGCACCAATTTGCCAGCCGCCATTGTCGGCAGACCAGTCGCCCCAGCCGCCGGAAAAGACCCCAGTGAATTCGGGGACTTTCTTCAGAACTTCGATATCGTCGACGTACCAGCCAGGGGCGGTGCCGCCCACGGTCGATGTGTAGTGGAGGAAGGCCAGCTTGATGGTCCTTCCTGCGTAGGCTGTCAAGTCGATGTCATCTGGCGTCCAGACCCAACTGTTTCCACTGACGGCGGCACCGACGTTCGCCCAGCCCGACCAAGTTCCGGAGGTTTCGCGAACCGAAACCTGTACCCCACCGGCGTGCCGCCACGCGTAGGAGAACCACTGCCAGAAGCGAACGTGGATCTCCTCCCTCCCCACGACCACCGGAAGGTCGATGGACGGACTCACCAGCCGACTGTTGGTGCCGCCGGTGTAGTTGGCGTTCAGTCCCGGCGTGGCGCACTGCGCGCCGGTGTGGCAGCCCAGGGGCCCGATCGTGGGTGTGCCGATCTGCCACACGCCATTGTCTGCCGACCAGCTCCCCCACCCCGACTCGAAACCTTCCACGAACACCGATGTAGCCCCTGCGCCCTCCTGGGCGTATGCGACCGGTGTGATGAGTGCGATTGCGGACGCGAGTGCTAGAAGCAGCATCAACTTCCAAGCGACCGAGTTCGCCGTTGTCACAAAGACCTCCTTTTGGCTGGCAGCGCCTATTGGTTCCGACGACGATTTCCCACGGGGGCTTTGGGTGGAAAGCCCGTCCCGCTGGCGTCAGGCGGATCAGTGCGGCCCTTCAGTCTCGTGGACCTTTGCGGGTCATCGGCCCGTGCACTGAGAACGGCGAACAGCGAGGCGAATACTGCTATCGGTAGGCACCACCGCCCCCGCAGGGAGGTGGGTTGAGCGCGCGTGGACTCCAAGCAGGCGACCCCGCCTCTGACGGTGGTCCAAACGAGGCGTGATCCCGAGATTCTAGGGATGCGACAGCGCCAGGCAAGCGAAATCGAGCGTAACGCAGAACGAAATCAGGCGCAGTCACCCGGATGCCCCACGTTGTCCTTGTCGTGCCAGACTTCCATGCTTGCGTCTTTTCTGCTTGCTGAACAGAAACGCCCTCCGTATCATCGACCCGGTGTCGACCGCAGGATTGCCATGGCCAAAGTGCCTCCCCCGGAATCCGGACCGTCCGCGCCAGATCATTCCTCGCCAGACCAATTCTCGTCCTGGAAAGAGATAGCCTCCTACGTCGGCGTGTCGGTTCGCCGGGCGCAGCAATGGGAGATCGAGCTCGGCCTGCCGGTGGAGCGTTTCACCGTCGGGCAGCGCGCCCGCATTCGGGCGCGGCGTTCGGAAATCGACCGCTGGCTGCGCACGAGAACCGCACCAGTCCTGCTCGCCGGGCCGCGACAGGAAGGCGCGCCGCCGGCGGGCCTGCAGGTGGTTGCCGTCGCAACCAAAGAAGCCGGCGCGGCAGGACTCCGACTGGACGCCAGTCGGCGCACGCGGGCGGTTGCGCTACTTGTCGGCACGCTGCTGCTGTCAGCCGCAGCCTGGCTGGCCTGGTGGACGCTGCGCACCACGCACGCGACGCCTGCGAGCGCGGGCCTCGTCAACGGCGAGCTCCGAGTGCTGGATGCCGGTGGTCGCCTGCTCTGGCGCGCGGGTTTCCGAGAAGGCCGCGCGCGTCTGCCCGCAGTGCCGCTGCCGCCCGAGAAGGCCGGCCTGGCGTGGCGGACCAACACCACGCTCGTGCACGATCTGGACGCCGACGGCAGGGTCGAAGTCCTCTTCGTCCTGAGCACGACGATGGGGAACGGCGACGTTGTGGGCAACCAACTCATTTGCTACGGCCGCGACGGCGTCGAACGCTGGCGGTACGTGCCCGGCCGGAAGACGCGCTGGCAGGATCGCCAGTTCAACGCGGCCTACTCGATCTGGTGGGTCCTCGGGCCGTTCTCGGTCGACGGCCATCCCCGGCTCCTGGTGAGCGCGTCGAACGCTTTCTTCCCGTGCCAAGTCAGCCTGCTCGATGCGGCCACCGGCCGGTTGGTCGGCGAGTACTGGCATTTCGGCGCGCTGCTCTCCGGCGTCGTGCTCGATGCGGACGGCGATGGCCGTCTCGAAGCGATTCTCGGCGGCGTGAACAACCCGGGCCCGGGCATCGGTTCGCCGGCCCTGGTCGAACTGCGGCTGCCTCTCGAGGCGCCGCGGACCGACGTGGCCACCGTGTTCGATCCGCCGCGCGCCAGGGAAGCGGCCTACCTGCTGTTTCCCCCGGTTGACGCGTTCGCGCTCGACCCGTATCCGGCGGCCGTCTCGTGGATTCGCCTCGACGATTGGGAGAGGCTGGAACTGGCGGTCTCGCTCGGCCACAACTACCCGGCGAAGGGCCAGGTCTACTTCGCGTGCGACACGCACTTGTCCGTGCTCGATGCGGGGGCGGACGATTTGTTGAAGGCTTACCACGAGCAACTGCGCCGCGACGGGCAGGTGGACCACCGCCTCGACGAACGCGAGGTCCAGGGGTGGCGCCGTGTTCGGCGTTTCGACACGATGCCGAACGCGAACTCGCGGGACGTTGTCGCGCTGTGGGAAGGCAACGACGGTCCGGGGACGAGAACGCCGGCGCGGTAGGCGAACCCTCCAGCTCGGCGGATGATGCGCGACCGAGGGGTGGGCCGCGACCCACCTCCCGATCCCAGCGGCTTATCCTTGAGTGCGTGTTCGTTGACCCGTGACCGCTCGACCCGACACGGCGGGGTGTTCGAGGACGAATTGGGGCGCCGTTCAACAGGTACGGTCGGTGACGAGCCATTCGACCCGGACGCCCCCGGCATCTTCCATCCCTATCCCATGGCTCCGCCGCCGTCAGCCACGCTTGGGGACATGCTGCGAGAGGCAGACGCCGTTCTCGTGGTCCGGCTTTTCACGGATGCCACCGAACGTCACATTACAGAGCTGAGGGACTTGCGTGGTTCAGCCTCGGACCCCGATGGAGCGCACGGCCGGGGTCGGGCCCGTTGTGGATGTCCCACGCCTTGCGGACTATCGCACCATCTACTCGTTCAAGGTCCGACGAGTCATCGAGGGCGCGATGCAGCCGGGCGACACCCTGCGGGTGGCGAGGGAAGGAGGACGGCAGACGTTTGAGGACGATTTTGTGGGTTCCGGAAATTCTGCGCACTGATTTCCGGAAATTCTGATCACGTCGTCCTCGGTATCTGACCCCTCTTTCATCGCCTCGTCAAGGTTCACGTGGAGGGTCCGTATGGACGGCCCGTCGAGCCGAATCAGCCGCCCTCGCTCGAGGACGCGGTCGATGATGGCTTGGGCCAGATTGTCGTCATGCAGGACCCGGCCCCACGCCTTCAAGGACTTGTTGGTGGTGAAGATCATCGAGCGGCGGTGGCGGTGCCGCTCGTTGACCACGTGGTAGAGCATGTTCGCCGCGTCCGTGCCGTAGGTGAGATAGCCGACTTCGTCGACGACCAGGACGTCGGGATGCGTGTAGGTCGGCAGGGCGTTGGCCAGCTGCGCGGCGCGAAAGGCGGCCGAGAGGTCGTCGATCAGGGCGGCCGCGGTGGTGAAGAAGGCATCGAAGCCGTTCTGGATGGCGCGATATGCCACGGCGATCGCCAGGTGGGTTTTGCCGCGTCCGGGCTTGCCGGTGAAGATGAGCGACCGCCCGTCGGTCACGAAGTCCGGCGACAGCGCCGAGCCCAAGACGGCCATCCGCAACGAGCTCTGATACGTGAAATTGAAATCGTCAATGGTCTTGAGAAACGGAAAGTGCGCCCGTCGCGAGAGGCGCGCCAGTCGGGTCTGCTGCCGGTGCGCGATCTCCTCCGCTGCGAGCACCGCAAGAAGTCGCCGTAGGCCCAGGCCTCGCGCTCCGCGCGTTGCACCAGGTCGCGCCACACACGTCGGGCATTGGCGAGATGCAGGCGCTTGAAGAGCACGTCGAGATCGTCGGTCGGTATCATGACCGGCCTCCGACGCGGCGCGGGGATACGCCCGTGCTCGGGCGCGTCCAGGTGCGGCGCTCCGCGCCGCCCCTCCGGGCGCCGTCGGCGACCTGGACCCACCCTCCGCGCGGGCGTGCCGCGGTGGGTATCGTCGGCGGCCGGTCGGCGAGATCAAAGGGCAAGGCGGGGATGGTGGTGTCGAGGTAGTGCGCAATGTACTCTGCGCCAATCGCGCGCTCCGCGAGCCCGCGGGTGAAGGCCGCGCGCAGGGCCGCGTCGCCATAGGTCTGGAGCAGCTGGTGCAGCTGCTCCACATCGTGAATCCACGTCCGCGTGCGCCGATGTGTCAGTTCGGTGAAGTACGCCAGGGCGTCTGCGCCGAGCGCGAGCAGTTGCTGGCGTTGCAGATAGCGGCGCGCCCGTTCGCCGGACACGGCGGCGACGTGCTGCGCGCGATGCTCGGGCAGGACCGAGCCGGCACCGGCCACCCACTGGCGGGGATGCTCGACGGTGAAGCGGCCAGCGATGATCCGGACGCGATCGCGATACAGGAAGAGCGTGCCGGGCACGCCGATTGCCTCGGGCGGCATCGAGTACGGGTGTCCCGTCGTGCACGACGCACGCCGGTCGGCCCGGCGCTCACGGGGATGCGCAGCGCCAGCTCCTCGGCGTCGTACTTTCAGCGGGCGCAGCCGCTCCCGCTCCTCGACCACTCGCGTGGCGGGCGGCACGCCCGTGGCCCGCGACGGCCGCAGGGTATTGACCTCGACGAGCCACTCGCGCAGTTGCCGGTCCCGGTCCTCGCGATCGAGAAAGCGCCGCTGCTTGAAGAAGGAGCCCTTCACCCACCCGACCAGGTTTTCGACCGCACCCTTCTCCTGCGGCCGGTACGGCCAGCAGACCTCGACGCCGAGCCCCAGGTCGAGGGCGACCGCGGCAAAGGTGGGATTCCACTCCGTCACGACGCCGTCACGGCCCCACTTCAGCGCCACCGTCTTCGGGCGATCGAAGACGGCGACCAAGGGGATGCCGCCGAAGGCGGCGAGGTGATTGACCAGCGTGCGGACCAGCGATTCCACGCGCTGGTCGCGCACGATCGTGACCTCGACCCACCGCGAGTATTTCAGCCGCGACGCGAAGAAGTGGATCTTCTCCTCGGTGCCGTCCTGGTACTGGACAACCACTTCGCCAAAGTCATGCTGCGAAAACTCGCCCGCCAGGCCTTCGAAGCGGACCAGTGGCCGCACCTCGCGCGTCCGCAGCGTCTGCGCCAGCGCGTAGATCGCGCTCTTCCCACCGGCATAGCCCGCGAGGCGCGCCCGGTGCAGCAGCTCCACCGACCGCAGGCCCGGGTCCTCGGTCAGGGCCTGGCGCAGGACCTCCCGGAACGCCTCGGCCTTCGACGGTCGTCCAATCTGGCGCGTGGCCCGCGCCGCTTCGTTATCGACGGTCTCGACCGCGGCCTCCGCCTCGATGCGCCGTACCGTCCCCACCGACACTCCGCTGAGCGCCGCCACCTCCATCAAGGTGTGGCCGGCTCGCCGGAGCACTTGCACTTCGTGTCGCTTGAGCATGTCGATCATCCTTTCCCTCGCCGGAGATGGAGTCTCCGACGATTGTCGAGCCCGGCTGGGCTAAGGAAAAGTGATCAGAATTTCCGGAAAAGGCGTGATCAGAATTTTCGGAACCCGCAGATTTCCCACGCCCCGGCATCGGGGAGCAGTTCGTGGTGTTCCTCAAATGGTGGCCCGAGGTCGGGGCTTATCGGCACCATTACGACCCGCTGACCACCTTCCGCATTGTCCACGACAGAATCCACCCGATGGGGCAGACGTTTCAGAACCTGTTGGGCCGCAGCGAGGATGAGTTCGTCCGGGAACACCAGGCGATTGCGTCGAAGCAATCGGGCGGGTGACGGGCCGAAGTTCGACGCAAGCGAGTAGCCCCAGGACGCAGTTCGTTCTATCCTTCGCTGGATTCGGGTTCTCTGTCACCGGAAGCCTGAACGGGATTGGGCTGATTTGCTGCAGGGGGCACTGGAGGCACGGAATGGGACTCTTCGGGAAAGACGAGCCTGAGAGCATGACATTGCGGGAGAAGCCGTTCCGCTGTCAGGCCTGCGGGCACGACACGTTCTACCGCCAGCGGGCGCAACTGCACAGCGGTGTGGCGACGTTCTTCGGGCTGGAATGGGCCGGGAGCACTTGCACCTGTGTGATTTGTAGTGAGTGCGGCTACGTGCATTGGTTCCTGTGGGAGTAACGCGGCCGGTCGGGACGGGCGACCTCAAACGGCGCAACGCCGAGCAGGCACAACACCGCATGCCACCCGGACGCCCTGGACGGCCGCGGGGTCCGCGACTGGGACCCGGCGGCATTTGAAGCCCTCTGCAACGCCCTGAAGTAGGTTGCCTCGCCCTTACGTGTCTGTTGTCGGGGCCACCATCGCGGTGGCCCTTTTGGCCCCTTCGTCTTCAAGCTGGCTCGAGAGGCGACGGGGAGAACGGAAGTCACATACCGGCGCGAGCCGGGCGGTAGGGAAGCTCCCAGGCCTCACTTGATAGCCTGGAGGTAAGCCGCTGCGCCCGCCAAGTCGAGTAGGAAGCGCGCGGTGGCTGCCACACCGAACACGGTACAGACCTCGAACCCACACGCGCGAATCCAGAACGACAGGCCGCGCCCAGACCGGAGCAGCAGTACGTCCGCGAGAGCGAGCGCCGGCAGGATCAGGATCAACAAGACGAACTTGCTCCATACCTGGCTAAGAGGAAGCACGACACCTATGCCGATCCCGACGAGAAGCAGAAAGGCGGTCCACCCCACCCTTTTTGTACGCGAAAAATCCGCCTGCAAGAAGAGCCGAAGGCCGGCGAACCACACGACACCGCCACCGACCAGGATCGCGGTTCGGACCAGAAACTCTCGCATTCCAGATCTCCGCCTTCGAGAATCATCCGCGGCGTCTTCCGTCAGCCCAACGATCGCGCTTCACTCGGCGCTTCACGTTTCGCGCCGAGCGCCGTCGGGTGCAAGCGCTTGTTAGCCGGCTATGTGATCGAGAACCGCCACCACGGTAGCAATCGTCGGCCCAGGGCAGAAATCGAATGCCGACTTAATGACGGCCTTCAGGCAACAACTCTACTCCAAGAAATCTCTTGAAGTCATGCCCTCGACCTTGGCACTTGTAAACAACCGGGAAGCGACTACCCGCACGGTTCCCGGCCCCCTTGGCGTGCCAACCCGCCGGCCTCGCGGCGCCGGGCCGTGCCAACCGACCGGGGGCCTCGCCCCCTCGCACGCCACCGGACGACGGCCCCAGCCCCCCGTCGTGCCATCGGAGGCAGTTCCCCGCCCTCACCGTGCCAACTGGGTCCCCTCTCGGCCCCTCTGCGTGCCACCGGGCCGGGGCCACTTTGTGACCTTCCATCGGGTGTCTGCCGGCCATGGGGTTCGACTCGCTCATGGGGTGCGAGGGAGTCGTAAGGGAATCGACAGCTGCGGCCTTCGTGGCCGAGGGGGCACGAATTACTGAGTAACTGGCTGGGTAATTGGTCGGGGCGCCGGGATTCGGACCCGGGACCTCCTGCGCCCAAGGCAACGCGGCTCACGCTGTTCTGTTAGGGATTTGGCCGATTCCGGCCTGAGCTATGACCAGTTTATGACCGCTTGGGCCGCCCCGGTCTCTCACCGGGGTGGTCCTCGGCGGCTACACTGGTCAGATGCGCCTCCCCCTCGTCCACCCCATGCCGCTCGTCCGGGTGGCCGTCCCGCCTGCCGACCCTGGGTGGCTCTTTGCGCTGAAGTTGGATGGCTTCCGGTCGGACTTGAGTGTAGACTCCGACCCCGACTGGAGGAACCGCTTGTGAACGAACAGGCCCGATGTCCCAAGTGCGCGTCGAGTGAGTGGATTCCAGATGCGCTCTTGACGGTGCCCGCCGATGGTGCCCATGTTGTCGTGGAAGTCCAGGTCAATCGCCATCCTGGCGCTTTCCTCTTCAAGGGCGCAACGAGGACACCCCTGAAGGCCACGGTCTGCGCTCAGTGCGGATTCACCGAACTCTACGCCAGTGACCCTGGCGAACTTCTGGCCGCGCATCGGGAGGCGTCCGGGGAGGCCGGGTAACGCCGCCTCCGAGGCGATTTGACGAGGGGAGTTCCCCAGAACTTGTGAACAACCGCCGCCTCGCGGGTTGCCGTTTCATCTGTCTGCGCCCAGGACCTGGAGGGCATTGTGGGCGAGTGGGCGGCGGGCGTTTACACGCAGGATGGACGAACTACCAGCTGGGTGAAGGTCAAGAACGGGAGCTACTCGCAGGCCGAGGGGCGAGGGGAGTTGTTCGAGGGGAAGGGTCGGCGTCCGCGACACCGGCCCTCGACACTCGTGCTGAAGTGAAGCGGCCAACTATCTGTTGCGGTCCCCCCGGCCCGCCATCTTATCGGGAATCGGCGGCGGGCCGGGTCGGAAACTGGCCGCTATATCTCGCAGTCGCAGTGCGCGGCTGGATTCTCCATCAATAAGCCGGGGCGACTGCGAGGGTCTGGCCGGTGGTTTGGTCATTGACGTAAACCTCGCCCCGCACATCCGAGCTGGTTCCATCAGACACGGTTATCTTGCAGTAACCGATGGAAATGTCAGGTTGACCCGCAATGCCACCGCCGAACGCCGCGCCGGGGCCCAGGGAATAATATGGGCCTCCTGTGGCAGGCATCTGGCCAAGCGAAACTCCATCGTTACGGAATAGCTCCATGGAAATCAGGTGCGTCGTCGTCGATACGTTAACGACCTCGCAACCCAGACCATTGCCCGCACCCGCAAAGAGGAGCGGCGTATACAGAACGGCGCTCCTCAGTGGGGCCGCAGTGGGCCTTGCCGCGAACGCGATGACGACCATCATCACGGCGACCAGACCGGCCAAAACCATTTTGCGCGGAAGTCGGCTGAGAGTCTTACGCATCGCTGTCTCCTTCGTGAATGGGCTAACGTCGTTCGGACAGTGTTGGGTGGGCTCCCCGCAAACTAATCAAGTCGGAGCGCAGCAGGCGCTACGCGCACGAAGCGCACGACTGGACTGTTTACGTTCGTGGCGGTCCTGAGCAAAGCCCGTGCCCCGGCGGCGAGATTTAGGAGTTGAGCAGGGGGGATGCGATTTGCGGACTAAATGAGACTACATCTCAGAACCGAGGGCGGAGCAGGGTCATCAAACCGTTGCGAGAACGTCGCAAAATGCGACGTTGACGCAAAGTCACGATACACCTCCCCTCCCAGAAGGGCGCCGGCTCCACCGTGCCGCCCCTCGAACCGCGAGGAGAGCCGATAGTTCCGAACGGCCTGTCACTGTGTAAGCTCCACCACGCGGCTTTCGACGCCAACATCCTGGGCATCCGCCCGGACCATGTCGTGGAACTCCGGTTGGACATCCTCGAAGAACACGACGGGCCGATGCTGCTTCACGGGCTCCAGGCGTTTCAAGACCGGCGCATCTGGACGCCGAACTCGCTCTTGCAGCGACCGAAGGCCGAGTTCCTGGAGGAACGCTACGAGATGTTCAGGCGGGCGTCGTAGGGATTTGGCTGCATTGGTGCCTACAGCGACATGACGAAACTTGATGCCGAAATCTGCATCGAACCCAACTCGCCGGAAGAACTGCGGACGCTGCTGCGCCAACTGAGGCGCAAGCGGCAACGACAGAAGACCGCAGCCGGTGCGCGAAGGCGTTCCGCGATGGGTCGCAAGCAACGCACAAGGGTCCTGGCGAAGACCGGCGGGCGATGCCACATCTGCGGAGGGCTCATCCAGGCTGGATGGCAGGCCGACCACGTCTTGGCCCACAGCGGCGGCGGGCACCATGTCGAAGACAACTACTTACCCGCACACGCTCTCTGTAACAACTATCGCTGGGACGACTACCTGGCCGAAGAGTTTCAGGTCCTCGCGGACCTGGGCGACTACCTGGAGGCCAGGGTCGATGGTGGGGGTGGCAGGTGTGGCGAGAACGTGCTGGCTGGCTTCGTGACCGGCTGCGTAATCACACATTGGGATGCCCTCATCGAGGAGGACACGCCAGAGGACCGGGGACGCCCGGCTGGACAGCTTCGTTGCCCCGGGTGCGGCCACATCCGCGTTGGCTGCGCGATGGCACCTTGCGTCGCCCGCCAGGTTGCCGGGCCCGTCACCTGTCCGCGTCGGCGGGAGGATGAAGGCCACTCTGGATGTTCTAGAAGAACAAGGAGCAAGACCGGGGCCGCGGAGGGTTTCCGATTTGCGCGATTTCTTGATGTCCGCTGCGGGGACTGGTGCCGGGTGGGGACGAACTTGACACCCCGAGGGGTCGCCAGCGCGAAAGGAAGGCGACCCACCGACACCCACGATTTGGGCTTCAGCCCTAACTGAGGCCTCCAACCCTCCCAGGTGAGCCACTGCCACCACCCCGTAGGGGTGGCAGGTGGCAGGCTGAGGGTTGATAACCAACAGTATTAATAAAGGGAGGAACCGATGAAGAGCGAACCAACGACTCGTGAAGAGAGGGGCGATTACGACAAACCCGGTGCCGCACTGCTGCCGCAGGACGTTGCGGCCATCCAGGCCAAGCTCACCGTGCCCGCCACCCCTTGGCTGACCGTGGCCGAGGCTGCGGCATACCTCAGCGTGAACCAGGACTTCATCTACGACGCTTGCGCCACGGGAGGCCTGCGCTACAAGCGCCTCGCGGGGCGTCGGAGCATTCGCACACAAGCGAAATGGCTTGATGACTGGATGCACTCCGGGGCGGCAGCGGGCGGTCGGGGGAGAGGGGCGTCGGCATGAACCCCAAGAAGGGGAACGTGTGGGACAACGGCCTGGGAAAGCAGTGTGCGAAACATGAAGACTGGACGCGGTGCGCCTGTCCGTGGTGGGGAAAATACAAAGGCATCCGGCGCAGCCTGGCCAAGTGGGCCCGCACCCGCATCACGAGCAAGGAGGGCGCGAAGGCCATCCTCAACCGCTTCAAAGCGGAAATCGACCGCGACGGCACCACCGGCCAATGCGAAGGCATGGCGTCCAGTTCGGCAATGTCGGTGACCCAGTTCGTTGACCTCTACGATAAGCACCACGCACAAGCCCAGGAGCTTGCGGACAAGTCGCTGCCGACGGCGCTGCGCCGTATCAAGGCCTACTTCGGCACCATGCCGCTCATGGCCCTCGCCTCCTCCGGTCCCATCGAGGATTGGATTGCCACGATGAAGGCGGCGAAGCTGTCGCCCCGCTCACAAAAGGTATACGCCACGCGCCTTCACACCGCGCTGAACTGGGCGAGGTCACGGAAGCTGATTTCGGAAAGCGGCTTCGACTCGGGCAATTCAGTTCACCAAGGATGCCAGCCGCAACCGCGTCTTGCTGCAGGGCGAGGAAGCCGCACTGCTGGCCGCGTGTGACCGGATGAACACACGGCAGTTCCGATTCACGGGCACGATGGCCAAGGGGCGCCTTGTCTGCGCCCTCGACACCGGACTACGGGCCGGCGCGATGCGGCACCTCCAGAACAAGCACATCGACTTCGAGAACTGGGTCCTGCGGATTCCCGCGGCAATTCAAAAGGATGCCGAGCCACTGGAAATCCCGGTGGAGAGTGAACGCCTCCGTTCGTTTCTGAGAGAACGCCGCATCCTCGGCCCCGAGGCTTACACGTTCGGCCACGGTGCGGGGAACGAGCGGTTCAAGAACGGCAGCTACCAGGCAGACATCCGCAAGACGGTGGCGACGATGTTCAAGCTGGCCGGGATTGCCCGGGTCGCGAACCTCGTGTGGCACGACTTCCGGCATGATGTGGCGACCATCCTCGTGGCGGGGCTGAGTGTGCCGCTGGCCACGGTGAAGGAAATCACGGGCCACTCCGAGACCCGGATGCTGGAGCGTTACGTGAACCCGCAGATGGATTCCCGCCGCGCTGCGTTCGGGTCGCGCCGGCATGCGCACTTCGGCGTCGCCTGCGGCTCGGGCCGGAGTGCGAAGCGGTGAACCCCTCGCGGATCCTGCGCCCAAGGGCGAGCGGCCTACGGTAGCGCGCCTGCTGCCACGGCGCAGCACGTGTGACTCACCGTGACCAAGCCCCGAGGCCGAAAGCCCGGAAGCCGAGAGCCGGATATGATTCAGTAATTGGTCGGGGCGCCGGGATTCGGACCCGGGACCTCCTGCGCCCAAGGCAGGCGCGCTACCAGGCTGCGCTACGCCCCGACATTCGGCAGGAAAAGAGGGTAAGTCGCTGTAAGCATTGAACTTTCTGCGACTGACTGTCCGTGGGGCTTTCCCCTCCTTGCCCCACGGTTTCCCCTCCTGATACCACCGAAGTGGTATCAGAAATGGTAGCAGCCCCAAAACGACTCACGCGGCTGATACCCAGGCAACTTCAGCAGATTACCACGGAAACCGGACGGGGCGGACCACACGCCGCGTGTCCGGTATCCTGGACGGGATGCCCCTGCCCCTCGTCCACCCGATGCCGCTCGTCCGGGTGGCCGCCCCACCTGCCGACCCCGGCTGGCTGTGGGAGCTCAAATACGACGGCTTCCGCGCCGTGGCCTACATCGAACGCGGGCAGTGTCGCTTGCTCTCTCGCTGCAACAACACCTTCAAGTCCTTCCCGCGGCTCTGCGCCAGCCTTGCCCATCTCCCCGCGCATGACGCCATCCTCGACGGGGAAGTGGTTTGCCTCGACGCCCAGGGCCGCGCACAGTTCGCGCCGTCTGTTGTTCCGCCGGGGCGACCCGGTGTTCGCGGCGTTCGACATCGTGTGGTTACACAGCGCATAATGCGCCCGAAGCGCTTCCAACGGGAGGACGTATGGACGCCGCGGTTCTCGGGAAGGTCCTGACGCTCGGCCTGTTCGGCGGGCTCGGGGTCTTCTTGGCGGGAAGGGTGAAGCTGCCGGTCACGGTCGGCACCTGGGCGCTCATCGTGGCCGCGGCGCTTGCGGCTCCTTTCGTTGGTCCGAGCACGGCGCTCGTGTCCATCTTCGGCGTCAGCCTCCTGCTGAACTGGGCGATTACGTCGTGCTGCCTCGGTGTTCTCGCCGGGCTCCTGGCTCGTCGTTCATTTCGACCCGCAAGTTGAGGCGGCGTGCAGCCCGAGTCGGGCGCCCTTCGATTCCTCTCCTTTGCATGACGCGGTTATCCCTCGCGCGAGGAGTGCGCGACTGGGGGGAGCGCCTTCTGCGCGTGGACCCCATCACGAGGTTTGCAGGCGAGTCCGGAAGAGCCTCCAGCGACCGGGCATGGACCGCCTGCTCGCGCTGGTAGAAGCCCGCCGGATTGACGCGGTCATCGCACGCCGACCGGCATCTGCTCGTGGACGAACGGGTCGACCGCCAGGCGCAGCAGGCTGGCGGCACCGACGACCGCGAGCGCCAGCAGGAAGCGGAGGGCCCGGCTTTGGCGCCGGTCAGGATGGAGACCCGCCAAATACGGCAGGCGAGACGCCCGCCCCACCTCGAACGTGGGCACAGTCACCTCCACGCGGCAGCTGCCGGGTTCCCGGCCGCGAGGCGACGACCACGGACGGGGGACAACTCACCCTGACCAACCCGCCGCACGTGACACGCCTCCTGCACGAACTCGGCCTGTCATCGGGCAGGGTCTCGGAGAGTCAGAAGCCCTTCAGCTTGCGCAGCGCCCGCCGCTCGCGCTTGTCCGGCGCGCGCGCAGGGCGGGGGGCGCCGAACGACCGGCGAAACGCGCGCTCGAGCTCGCGCTGCTCGAGTTCCTCGGGGGTCGGGGGCGGCGTCCGGTCCTCGTAGAGCGTCCGCGCCTCCGCCTTCCGCACGTGCTTGTCGCCCAACGACACGACGACCACCAGCTGCCGGCGGTTGTGCATGCGGGTGATTCGAAGCTCGTCTCCGACCCTGAGCGCACGGTGCGCCTTGCCCGGCTGGCCGTTCACCTCGACCTTGCCGCCGTTGCACGCCTTCTGGGCCTCCGAGCGCGTCTTGAACAGACAGGCCACGTCCAGCCACACGTCGAGCCGAACCCCGGCGGCCGGCTGATTGCTCATCCGTTCACTCCCTGCACCATCGCCTTCCCTTCACGTCGCCATTTCTGCACTACCTGGTGCAGCGATTCAGGACAAGCGCGTAGGTCCTGCGGACACACCGTGGCGGCAGGGCCGGGCTGAGGCCCGGCGCCCAGGATCGAATTCTAGCGGAAAAGCCGCGGTCTGGCGGGGACTTGCGCCGTCGGGCGGCCCCGGCGCGCCAGCCGGCGGCGGTTGGCCTGGAGGTTGCTCCAAGCCGGGTTGCCCCGCGAGGTTGGTGCAGGAGAGAGGCTGATGCCGGCTGGAGCAAGGATCGGTGAGTTGCTGGACAGGATCCAGGGCGAGTTCCTGGAACTGCCCGGCCTTCGCCTGACCGAGTCTCAGGCCAGGCGGTTGTGGGACCTCGATTGGACCACGTGCGATGCGCTGCTGGAGGCGCTCGTCGATGTCCGGTTCCTGCAGAGGGCACCCGATGGGACGTTCGTCAAGCGCGAGCGCCCGTCGAAGACGCGGCACTAATCCGGTTCGTTGGTTTGCCTTCCGGGCTGGTCCGGCCGCCGCTCGCCGGCGCGCACAAGGGACAGCCCAAGCACCTGCCTGAAGCTCCCGGGCGGATGCCTTTCGAGGTGTCCGCCTGCGGCCAACAAACGGCTTCGGGCTGCTGGCTTCGGGCCGCCGGGCCTGCCCTAGCCTCACCCCTCCCTGGCCAGGAACTCCCGCAGTTGTCTGAACGCTTTCCCGCGATGGCTCACCGACGACTTCTTCTCCCGGGGGACTTCGGCCAGGGTGCAGCCGAACGGCGGGTAGAAGAAGATCGGGTCGTAGCCGAACCCGCCGCTGCCCCGCGGCGGCGACGTGATGCGCCCCTCGATCGCCCCGCGCGCCTCGAACAGGATCTCCCCCGGGCGCGCCAGCGCCAGCGCGCAGGCGAATCGCGCGGTGCTCTCCGGCGCCTGCTTCTCGGCGAGCATCCGGTAGATGACCGCGAACTTTTCCGGGTAGGTCGGCGCGACGTCGGCGGCAAACCGCGCCGAGTACACGCCGGGCGCGCGGTCGAGCGCGTCAATCTCGAGGCCCGAGTCTTCGGCGACGACGAGCGTGCCGGTCGCCTGCGCGTAGTAGAGCGCCTTGGCGCGCGCGTTCTCCTCGAACGTCTCCCCGTGTTCCTCGGGTTCGTCGATCGGCGGGTGGTCGGAGAGCGCGCGGACGTCGACCGGGAGCCCGGCCAGCACGTCGCGAATCTCGCGGAGTTTCCCTGCGTTCGTCGTGGCGAGCAGGAGGGAGATCAAGGAACGCGCCGATGATCTCGCGTTGCAGCGCGTTGATCCGCGTGATGCCTTCCTGCGCGAGATCGAGCAGCACGATCAGCGCGTCGCGGCCGAACGGGTCGGCTTCCGCGGTGCCCTGGACCTCGATGAACTTCCCCGCGCCGGTCTGCACGATGTTCATGTCGACGTCCGCGCGCGAGTCCTCTTCGTAGGCGAGATCCAGCAGCGGCTCGCCGCCCACGATGCCGACGCTGATCGCGGCGACGAGATCGTTGATCGGCATCGTCGGGAGCACGTTCTGCTCGCGCAGTTTCTGGAGCGCCAGCACGAGCGCGACGAAACCGCCGGTGATCGACGCGGTCCGCGTGCCGCCGTCCGCCTGGATGACGTCGCAATCGACCCAGACCGTCCGCTCACCCATGTCTTCGAGCCGCGTCACCGCGCGGAGCGAGCGCCCGATCAGGCGCTGGATCTCCTGGGTGCGGCCGCCCACCTTGCCCGCCGACGCCTCCCGCTGGTTCCTCGTCGTCGTCGAACGCGGGAGCATGCCGTATTCCGCGGTCACCCAGCCCTTGCCGGAGTTGCGGCGGAAGGGAGGGACGCGGTCCTCGACGCTGGCGGTGCAGATCACCTTCGTGTCGCCGGCCTCGATCAGGACCGAGCCTTCCGCGTGCTTGACGTAGTGCGGGGTGATCTTCGTCGGGCGGAGGGCGTTGGGGGCGCGACTGTCGATGCGAGGCATTACTGTTTCTCCGGTGTGGTCGGGATCCCGCGACACCGGCGAGACGGTCGCCGGTTCCTGCACCCAGGCGGCGCCGGCCGCGAGGGGGCGGCGGAGATCCACGTGGCCTGCGAGGGTGTCCACTTCGTGGCCGTCCACCAGGATCTGCACCGCGCGCACCGCAGGCAGATTGACGGTCACCGCGTTGACTATCGAGTATACCGTGAGGATTTCGTCGAGGGCGCCGCCAGGGTGGGCGGCCGCCGCCTCGCGGCTCAAGTCCACGAAGGCCTCGCCGCGCGCGTCGAGATAGAGCGCGCGCAGCTTCGTCCCCACGGGGATTGCCGAGACCTGCGGCTTCGGCGCAGGCTCGAGCTGGGCCTCGACCAGCCGGCGCGCCTGCTGCAGCGTGCCCTCCCCGACCGGTACCTCACGCTCGACGGCAACCAGCCGAACGCCATCCTCCGAGACGTAATACAGCCGCGCCTTGATCTTCGGGGTCGCCGGCGGGGGCGCGGTCTCAGTGGCCGCGGCGGGCTGGCTCGACTCCGCGTACCACCGCGGCAGGAAGATGAATGCCGCCACGACGGCACCGGCGACCGCTGCCAGGCCGATGGTCCAGGCGGCAAGGCGTCCGCTCGTCACGGCTGCCTCCGCGGGTCCGGCTGCGTGGCCGGCGGCTGCAAGGCGCCCCGCGCCTGGTCCACCGCTTCACGGAACCGCAGCATGCCGTCGAACAGCGCCTGCGCGACCGTCGCCTGGTAGGCATCCGCGATGAGCTGCTGCTCCTCGTCAGGGTTGCTGAGGAAGCCGACCTCGACGAGTATGGCCGGCATGTTCGCGCCGGCGAGCACCCGGAACGGCGCCTGCTGCACCGCTCGTGAATTCAGGCGGACGCGGCCGCGCATCTGCTCCTCGACAGCGCCGGCCAGCAGGGCGGATTCGCCGATGTGCGCCAGCTGTGCCAACTCCCAGGGCACCATGTCGATCTCGCGGAATCCGCCGCCGAGCGCAGGGAGACGCTGCCCGCCGCCACCCGCCTTGCGGGCGTCTTCGCCGGCCGGGTCGGCCATGAGGTAGTAGACCTGCGCGCCGCTCGTTTCCTTGCGGACCGAGGCATTGGCGTGAATGCTGATGAAGAGGTCGGCCTTGTTGTTGTTGGCGAGCGCCGCGCGATCGTCCAGCGCGACCGCCTGGTCTGCGTCACGGGTGAGGAGCACCCGGACACCGAGCCTCGACTCGAGCGTCGCCTTGAGTTTCCGCGCCAGCGCCAGGCTGACGTCCTTTTCGAGCGCTCCCGTTGCCCCCCTCGAGCCGGTCTCCTCACCGCCGTGGCCCGGGTCGATCACGATCGTGCGAAGCTCGCCGGCGGCGGGGGCGAACGGCGTTTCCGGGACGGGGGGATCGGCAGCAGCGGCACGCCGCCGCGGGGCGGCGGCGCGGGAGCCGGCTCGCCGGCGGCCGGCATGAGGTCCACGAGAACCTGGGCGCCGTCGTCCTGCGGCACCATCGACGTGCGGAACGAGCCGAAGCGCGGCGTCACGTCGAAGGCAATCGTCGTGCTGCCGTCGGCTCGGACCGACTGGAGCAGCCCGACCGGCGAGGCCGGTGGCAGCGAGAGGTCAAGTGCGTCTGCGTCGAACCGGACGAGCACCCGGCCCGCTTCCTGGGTCACGGTGTAGGGAGTGCGGGGCGAGACGCCGAGGGTGACGCGTGTCTGCGGTCCGAGCACTTCCGGCCGCACGGTGACGTGGGGCACGCGCACGTCACCGACGAGAACCAGGCGCGCGTTCTTCCGGACGTCGAGCTTGCTGTCGTAGACAGGGCCGAGCGCGCGGCTGATGAACTCGACAGGGACCAGCCAGCGGCGGCCGTCACGCGCCGGCGCCGCGGGCAGCGAGACGAGCCGGCCCGCCGCCGAGGCCAGCGCCTGGCCCTGTGTGAGGATGACGGTCTTGCCCTTGTAGGTGACCGTCACGCCGCCGGCCAGGGAATCCTCCCGCACCGTCAATTGGAACAGCGCCGCCACGTCGTCGAGGCCCACCATCACCTGGTCGCCGGAGAGGGTGGCGGCCAACGGCCGTCGGCCCTCCGGCGAGATGACGGTGAACGGCAGCGCCGCTTGCGACACGCCCTGCCGGGCTGACGCTAGGACGACAGCGAGGACGACGACCGCGAGCGTGATGGGCAGCCAGGGGCGGCGATGGTGAACCAAGGCGTACCCATCATAACGCCTCAGTCGATGATCCGTCGTGCCGCGGTGAGGCCGAGGACGAGGAAGATCAGGAACAGCACCAGGAACAACCCCGCCAGGAACTTGGCGATGGCGAACGTGGCACCGGCGATCGACGTGAACCCGAGCGCGGCGGCCACCAGGCCGACGATCAGGAAGACCACTGCCCAGTACAGCATGTTCTAACCTCCTGGGGGAGTGGCACTGCCAAACGCGTACCGCCGGGGCGAACCGCCTTCCATCCACCGGTCCAGGGCGACGGCAAGCGCCAGGCAGTCGGCGACACCTCCCATCGTGAGGTTCAGTCGGCGGTAGGAGGTGTTGAGCTCGTCGAGCCACCGGAGGTAAGGACGGGCTTGCTCGATCATCTGCTGCAGATGGCGTCCGTCCTGGCGGAGGCGCTGGAGCCCTTCCGGGCCGCAGCGGTGGACGGCCGTCGTGTCCTCCACCACCTGCATCAGCACCGCCATCGCGTAGTGCAGCGTTTCGTCCGTGTCGGCGCCGCGCCGGTCATCGTGCGACGCCCGGCGGCGGCGCAAGGCGGGCAGGCCGTGGTCGAACACCGCCGGCAGGCCTTCCAGCGCCTCGCGGAGGATGCCGCCCAGCGCGTGGCGTTCACGGACCTCGGCGCCATGAGACCGAGGGCCGCTCCCCGCATCGCGTCGGGCATCCATCACGCCGCGGGCGATCTCCCGGAGCGACACGCGCAGATGATCTTCCCCTCGGAGGGAGCCGAGCAGCGCCAGCCCGCTGAGGAAGATGTACCCGCGGTGCGCGTTCGACCCGACCACGGCCACCATCCGCCGTTCGGCCCTCCGGCCGGCCTCGATGCAGTCGCGGATCCATCCAGCGCCGGGTGGCAGCCCCGTGCCCGGCGCTGTGTCCGCTGGAACGGCCATCAACTCATCGAAATACCGGGGGAGCAGTTCGATCGAACGCGTCATCAACTCGTACGACAGGTCCGGGTGAGAGCCGTTGTCGCGCCGATTGACGAGCCCGGGCTTGGGCGTCAGGGCCAGTTCGATCCGCGCCCCGGTCACCAGGCAGGCCGCCAGCCGCTCGACCGCTCGGCCGTCGGCCTGTCTCGCCGAAGCAGCGCGAGGTTCCGGCCCGCCGGAAGCGCCGCGAAGGCGGACGGACACTCTCCGTGGCCCCACGAGAAGAGACTCGACGGCCTCGTCGAGTGTGCCCGCCGCATGTCTCTTCAGCCGGATGCATTCGACGGCCGGGCGGTCGCAGACGAGGCAGGGCCGGGGCGGCAGCCCGAGAGACGCACGATCCACCTGCCGGCCTTCGTGGTAGACGTCGATGTCCAGCAGGCGTCCGGCGCGGGTGTCGGCTTCGACGCCGACGCCCGTGAGCTTGGCCCGATCCGGCGGGGCAGCGGTGAGGAAGAGCGCCCACGGGCCGGCGGCGTCGACGCCCCGACCGAGGAGGACCGCGTCCAGCCGTGAACCAACCAGGTCGCACGCCTCGGCGAAGACCCGGTCGATCCCGTCGGGACCCTTCTCGGGGCCGGGGATGGATGTCGAGACGAACACCACCGTCTCCCCTCGAGCGCACGCCCGGTCGATCTTCTCCTGGCGAGCGTCGCGGGCCCGCAGCAACTGTTCCTGCAGACTACTCCTTGACCTGCCTGACCACGTCGATGATTGACCCGTCGCGGTACTCGATGAGGGCGATGACCTTGTCCCCGAACTCGAGCGGGCGCGGCTTGCCGGTCAGCGCGGTGATCTCGGCGTGCAGCTGGTGGATGTCCTTCACGGGCAGGCGCCGTTTCGCCAGCGCCTTCTTCAGGTCCTCGTGCTTGTCCGACACCGCGATGCCGCGTTCGGTCACGACGACGTCGATCGTCTCGCCCGGCGTGGTGACGGTCGTCACCTCGTCGCGGATGATCGGAAGCCGCCCGCGGATCGACGGCGCGACGACGACCGCCAGCTTCGCGCCGGCCGCCGTGTCGCAGTGGCCGCCCGTGTTGTGCAGCAGGAAGCCGTTCGACTCGGTGTTCACGTTCACGTTGAAGCGCACGTCGACTTCCGTGGCGCCCAGGATCACGGCGTCGAGCATGTTGACGACGGAGCCCGCGGTTGAAGGGGTTCGCGTAGAGATCGGCGCTGATCTCGCGGTGCATGAGGTTCTTCCCGATCGACTCCACGGCGCGCAGGTCGAAGCACTGCACGTCGAACAGCGTCCGGAAGTAGCCTTCCTCGAGCATGTCGACGAAGTAGCCGGTAATCCCGCCGCAGCCGAAGCTGCCCTTGATCTTCTGCGCCAGCATCTTCCGCTTGATCGCGTCCGCCACCGCCAGCGACGTGCCGCCGGCGCCGGTCTGGAACGAGAACCCATCCTTGAGCAGGCCGGCCGCCTCGATCACCTCGGCCGCGTAGTGGGCAATCAGCAGCCCCGCCGGGTCACGCGTCACGCGCGTCGTGGTCGACACGATCTTCTTCGGGTCGCCGAGCGAGTCGATCACGACCACGTAGTCCACGTCGCTCTGCGAGATGCTGACCGGCGACGCGGGGTAGGGCACCAGGTTGTCGGTGACGGCCACCACCTTCCGGGCGTAGCGGGCGTCGGTGAAGGCGTAGCCGAGGCTGCCGCAGGCCGACGGCCCGCTCACGCCGTTCAGGTTCCCGGTCTCGTCGCAGCACGGCGCGGCGATGAAGGCGACGTCCACCGGCACCTCGTCGGTGACCAGCATGCGCGCGCGGCCGCCGTGGCGAGCGGACGACGATGGGGAAGTCGAGTTCCCCCTTGGTGGCGAGTTCGCCTATCAGGCCGTTGACGCCGGTCTCGCAGCGGGTCACGACGCCCTTGCGGATCGACGGGATGATCTCGGCGTGCACGGGGTGCACCGAGCTCGACGCGATGCAGACGTCCTGGAACCCCATCGCATCCAGTTCCTTCACGATGAGGTTCAGCAGCACGTCGCCGTTGCGCAGGTGGTGGTGGGTGGCGATCGTCATGCCGTCGCGCAGCCCCGACTTCTCGATGGCCGCGCGGAGCGACGGCAGGATCTTGCTCTCGCCCGGGTTCCTGCGCACCAGCGGCCTCGTCGCCCGGTCCATCGTCGGCATCCGGGAGAACGGGTCGCAGTAGGGGTCGTACCGCTTGCCGTGCCAGGTCTCGGGGACCTCGCGCCCAAGGCTATTCCTGGCCATGGATCACCTCGTCCGAGAGTTCGTAGTCGATCAGGCCGAAGGCCACGGCGGTCCGGATGGTGCGCGCTGCCCGCTTGACGACGGGGGCGTCCACCATCTTGCCGCGCAGCGAGATGACGCCGGTGCCCATCGCCCGCGCCTGCTTGATCGCTTCCATCACCTCGAGCGCGTGCTCGATCTCGTCCGCCTTCGGTTTGAAGACGTCGTGCACGATCTCGATCTGGCGCGGGTTGACGAGCGACTTGCCCGTGAACCCGAGCCGCTTGACCAGCTCGGTGTCGGCGCGGAGGCCGTCCACGTCGTTGGCGTCGGCGAACACGCTGTCGATCGCCTGCAGGCCGGCGGCCTTGGCTGCCCAGACGATCTGCATGCGGGCGCCCAGCAGTTCCTCCCCCGTTCTCGTTCGCTGGATCTCGAGCGAGGCGGTGTAGTCCTCGGCGCCGAACGCGAGGGCGACGATCCGGCGCGAGGCCTGCGCCGTCTTGACGCAGTTGAGGACGCCGACGGCGCTCTCGATCGACGGCAGGATCGAGAAGTAGCCGATCTCGAGGCCGAGCTTCTCCTCGTACTCGGTCAGCAGCGTGTCCAGCCGCTCCACCACCTCGGGCTCGTCGGCCTTCGGCAGGCGGATGCCGTCGGGCTTCGCCGGCAGGACCGCCTTCAGGTCGTCGAGGGCGTACTTGGTGTCGAGGCCGTTGATGCGGACGAACACCTCCTTGCTGCGGTCGGGGAACGCGAGCAGGAAGTTCCGCGCGAGGATCCGTGCCGCGTCCTTCTCCGCGAGCGGCACCGCGTCCTCGAGATCGATCATCACGCCGTCGGCGTTGAACACCGGGATGTTCTGGAGCATCCCCGGCATGTTGCCCGGCACGTAGAGCAACGAGCGCCGGAGCCGCTGTCGCTTGTCCATGGTCACTTGTCCTCGAAGAAGAGCGTGTCCACCCCGCCGCGGGTCGAGTGCTGGCGCTCCACGCCTTCGACGATGTACTCGCCCAGGATGATCTCGCAGGTGGCGAACACCTCGGCCTCGCGCAGGTGGCCGCCGATCGCCTCGCCCGACGACTTGGCGGCGAAGATGTGCAGGTGCGCGTCGATCTTGCCGGTGTCGTTCGGCACCAGGTTGCCCTCGAGGCCGAGCAGGTCGAGCGGCCCCTCGACGCGGTGCACCGGCATGCGCGGCTCGGTGATCGGCAGCCGGGCGCCCGCCTGGATGTCGCTGAACTCGACGTTGCGCACCGACCCGACCGCCGAGACGATGGCGGCGTGGTGGAGGTCCACCATCCGCGCGAACTGCAGCAGTTCGTCCACGAGCTTCGTCCCGGGCAGGACCCGGATCATGAATCGGCGCCCCTGGCGCACTTCACGGTATGAGAGCGTGTCCACCTATACCTCCGCGGCCCGGCGAAGGGCCGTTTCCACCCGCGCCTCGATCGCGTAGTCGAGGGCGCCCCGGTCGCTGATCTCGAGATTCGCGCGCGTGTCACGGCGTGCCTCGAGAGCACCGCCTCGACGCGCTGCGCGGATCAGGTGTTCGAACTGCTTCTTGACGGTCGATTCGATCTGGATGTCGAGCCGGTCGGCCGGTTCGACGCGCACCACGACGTCGCTGGACTGCATGGTGCCTGCGGTTGCGGGTCTTGTGATCGTCATAAGAAAAGGGCTTCAGGCCGCCAGCTTCAGGCTTCCGGCGGCGGCTTTGGGCGTTCGGCTTTCGGCGGCACCCCGCTAAGACGCTGCGCGATCGCCTGTCCCGCCTCCGACAGCAGAAACGCCAGCGTCGCGGGCGGGACGAGACGCGCGAGTTCCTCGCGGTCGCCGCGCGCGAGCGCGTCGCGCACGGTGGTCGCGCTGATGAAACGGCCGCCGGCCGAGGCGCGGCGCACCTCGACCAGGTCGACGCCGTACTCGGGCAGGAACTCCGCCATCGCCCGGTTGTAGGCCGCCGTGGTCTCGCAGTACGGTTCGTGGCCGACGAAGCGCGTCTTGATGCCGAAGGCCGGCGCGAGGTGCGCGCCAAACAGCCGGACATCCACTTCCATCTGCAGGCGCGCCTTCTCGTCGTTGCGGCGCAGGAAATACGAGGGGAAGGTCGCCGCGCTCACCGCGTAGCGCGAGGTGTCGAGCAGGACGGCGTTCCCCACGTGCGCGACCGACTCGGCGGCAAGGCGGTATCGCACCGCGAAGGGGAAGACCGAGCGGTCCTCCCGCACGATGAAGACGTAGAGCGTGTCCACCGCGGCGGCTGCCGTTTCGACGAGGTACTGGTGGCCCCGGGTGAAGGGGTTGCCGTTGATCACCACGGCGCCGTTGGCCCCCTCGCGGCGCAGGTGCCGGTGCGCGTCCAGGTAGCGTTCCAGCCCGCCGCCGCACTCGAGCAGCGCCACGCCGCCGGTCGCGACCAGCAGGCGGAACTGGCAGTATTGAAAGCTGGGAACGTGCTCGGGCCGCGTGAACACGAGGAACGCGTCGTGGCCCGCCCAGCGGCCGAGGACGATCAACGCCGACGACAGCGCGCCGAGGACGTCGCCGCCCTGGCAGGCCTCTTCCACCGCGAACATCTTCAGCACGCAGCCCGCCCGCCCGGCCGTGGCCACCAGCCGCGCCCCCTCGTACACGCCGACCAACTCGTCGCACCCCTCCTCGAAAGTGAGTCCTTGCGATTCGATGAGGCGCCGGGCATCGAGTCGTTCTGCGGCGGTGAGGAGAGGCGAGGCGACGGGGATCATGGTGCGGGCCGGCGACCAAGGGAAGACCGTCTCGCACGGTCGGAGCCTGCGAGACGCCGGTACGTGCGAAAGCATATCAAACTTGGGGCACGTTGGGTGCCCGGCCCATCCACGGGGTTCAACCACGAGGGGCACAAGGCTCACCAGGGAGCGGCTTCGACGGCTCGCGGAACGAACCGCGACCAAGCCGCACGGCTCGTTTCCGCGAGCCGACGCACGCTCCCGGCCGGCCCCCAGGCCGGCCCGTCGAAGCCGGACTCAGCGTGCCGCAACGGAGCCCTCGCCGTGGCCCGTCTGTGGGCAGGAGATTCGGGCGTGTCCTAATCCTCGTGAGCCTCGTGTGCCTTGTGGTAGCTATCTCCTGTCACACGCCGGCGACCGAGAGGCGCCGTCGCACCCAGGCGTGCCAGGCCCACATCACGGCCGCCGTCGACCACCACGCGGCAGCGATGGCCGGCGCGTCGCGGAACAGCAAGAAGGTGATCCCCGTGCCGCTGAAGCGTGAACGAGAATGGCAGGACGGTGAACAGCACCGCCACGGCCAGGGTGGACGTGCGCGTCTTCATCAGTTGCCGGGTCTTCTCGAGGGCCAGCTTCTCCGCTGTCGCCGCCGCGACGGGAGGAACGGCCGGAAGGCGGGATTCGGCCTCCAGCGCGTCGGCTTCGGCCCTCAGCGCGGGGTCGCGCCGCAGGTACTCCTCGACCAGCGCCCGTGAGTCGGCGCTCGCGTCGCCCGCCGCGCAGAGCGTCAGCAGGTCTCGCACCACATCTCGTGTGACGTTCATCGTTCGTAGCCTCCGGCGCCCGGGCGTGCCGTTTGGGCGCCACGGGCGCGGTTCAACTTCACCCGTGCACGGTGGACCTTCACGCGCGCCGCGGCCGGTGTGATGCCGAGCACGGCGCCAATGTCCTCGTACGACAACTTCCCGTCGGCCCGCAGGAGCACCGCGGCGCGGTCGGCTTCCGGCAGCGCCTGCAGCGCCGCGAGCACCACCTGAAGCTCGATTCGCCCGGCCGCGATGGCCTCTGGCCCCGGGCGCCGGTCCGGCTGACGCTCGTCGAGCTCGGCACGGCGCGACCGTCGCCGGCGGTCCTCCAGGAACAGGTTGCGGGCGATCGCCAGCAGGTAGGCCTTGACCGTCGCCAGGTCGAGCCGCTCGCGGGCGTGCCACAGTCGAATGAACGTCTCCGAGACGAGATCGTCGGCGACGGCCGGATTGCCCGACAGGAACAGGGCGAAGCGGCGGACGTCACTCGAGTAGGCCTGGTAGAGCTCGGAGAAGTTGGTCACGTGTCTCCGCGACTGGCTTGCGGCCGCCGAATCGGCGTTCAAGGACGGTACGTGCGGACGGGCAGATTGTTACACGCGTCCCAGCCATTCGCCTGCAATCACCGTCACCGCCTGGCCGCCCAGCTTCACGCGGTCGCCGGCCGCTTCCACTCTCAGCCACCCGCCGCGGGACGAGGCCTGGAAGGCGGTCAGCCGGGGCTTTCCGAGCCGGGCGGCCCAGAAGGGCCCGAGCGCGCAGTGCGCGACCCCGGTCACCGGATCCTCGTCCACACCCACCCACGGCGCGAAGTAACGCGACACGAAGTCGTAGCCGGCGCCGGGTCTGGCCCGGGCGGTCACCATGAGCGCGCGCCCGGTCAGGGCGCGCAAGCGGGCGAAGTCCGGCTTCAGGCCGCGGACGGTCTCCTCGCTGGCCACCTCGGCCATCCAGCGCGCTCCGCACGTGCCGGTCATCAGGGGCTCGACGCCGAGCGCCGCCACGGCCTCGGGGGGAATCGGTCCGGGCGTCAGCGGGAGGGCGGGGAAGTCGAGCGTGATCCATCCGCCGTCGCACGCGGCCGTCAGCCAGCCGCTCCGGGTGCTGAACCGCGCGGGCTGGGCGCGCGACAGGGTTCCGCGCTCCCACAAGACGTGCGCGGACGCGAGCGTGGCGTGACCGCAGAGGTCGACCTCCACCTCCGGCGTGAACCAGCGCAGGCCGAATCCGCCGTCGATCGGGACCACGAACGCCGCCTCCGACAGGTTCACTTCCGCGGCCACCCGGCGCATCCAGGCGGCGTCCGCCGGAGCCTCGAGGAGGCACACGGCGGCCGGGTTGCCGGAGAACGGGCCATCCGTGAAGGCGTCGACGTGGAAGAAGGCGATCGGCATGCGGCTACTTTCCGACGAGACCGGCGTCGAATGCAAGGCGGGAGGGGGGCGGGAGACCAGGCGCACCAGCGTCGAAATCGGGAATGCGGATCAGGGAACGAAGCATGTAGAATGCGCAGGTCGGCCCCCCGGCCGCCGGGCGTTCTTTGGCTCATTTTCCATTCTTTCATTTTGCATCGTGCATTTCTCGTTGAAGTGACCCCCACAGCTGCATCGGAGGACAGATGGTCAGGACTCGTTCGGCCTCCTCGTTCGTCGTCTACGCCGCGATCGCGCTCGCCGCGCTCCTCGCCGGCTCCCAGGTCTTCGTCCAGGCGCAGGGCGACCCTGTCATCGGGAAGATCATCCAGCTCGGGACCGCCGACAACCAGGTCATGACCTGGAACGATTACGCCAGCAACCGCTTTGGCGGCCGGGAAACAGGCACGAACGCCTACAACGACGCGACCGAGTGGGCGGTGTGGCAGTTCAAGCAGTTCGGCATCGACGCCACGCTCGAGGAAGTGGGCGAGGTGCCGGTCGGCTTCAACCGCGGGCCGTGGTCCGGCAAGATGCTGAAGCCGGCAGAGAAGGCGCTGCACTTCGGCACACCGTCGTTCACCGCCGGCACCAAGGGGATTCAGAAGGGCGGCGTCGTCGTTTTGAAAGCCGACCCGTTCTCGGTCCCCAGCCGCGGCGCGGCGGCGACGCCGGAGAACCTGGAGAAGAAGAAGGCGGCCGTCCAGGCCGGCATTGCCGAGATCGACGCCAACAAGGCGGCGTTCAAGGGAAAGTGGGTCTTGATCGGCGGCCCCGGCAGCGACAACCGCGGCTTTGCCCGGGACGGCCGCCGCGGCACGTCGGAATACCTGGACTCGCAGGTGATTCCCGCCTTGACCAAGGCCCTGGTCGACGCGGGGGCGCTCGGCACGATCCAGAGCGCGGCGCCGACGACCACGGCACCGTCGGCCACGATGGCCGGCCAGAGCAAGCCGCCCATCAGCATCCTCGATGGCTACGTCGCCTCGTGGGACAAGCTGCCGGTGCTGCCCGACATCAAGTTGCTCAATACCCAGTACGACGAGATCAAGGCGATGGCCGAGAAGAACCAGCCGGTCGAACTCGAGTTCGACATCCGCAACTGGTTCAAGATGGGGCCGGTCAAGTACCACAACGTGGTGGCCACCATCCGCGGGTCGCAATACCCGGATGAGTACATCGTCATGGGCGGCCACTTCGACTGCTTCAGCGGCGCGACGGGGGGCATCGACGACGGCTCGGGATTTGCGCCGGGGATGGAGGCGCTCCGGCTGATCAAGGCGGCCGGCGGCAAGCCGAAGCGTTCGGTCGTCGTCATCCTGTTCGCCGCCGAGGAGCAGGGCCTGCTCGGTTCCCAGGGTTGGCTGAAGAAGCACCCGGGGATCGCGGACAAGGTGGTGATGATGGTCAACCGCGACAGCACGCCGATGGCCATCACCGGCGCCGCGGTGCCTGAAACCTGGTACGAGGATTTCCAGGCGATCACCGCGCCTCTCGCGACCGCGTACCCGAAGTGGCCGTTCAAGCTGGAGAAGGCGCTGCCGCGCGCGCACGCGGCTGCACCGTCCGGGAGCGACCACTCGTCGTTCGAGATGCTCTCGGTTCCGACTCTCAGCTTCCGCACGCAAACCGACTACGTCTACCCGTACGCGTGGCACACCACGAACGACCTCTACAGCGAACTGGTGCCCTATACCGAGCAGCAGAAGCAGTCAGCGACGGTGACCGCGGTGGTGGCCTACGGGGTGGCGAACCTCGACAAGCCGCTCACGCGCGCGGGCGTCTACCTGCCCGACGGGATCTACGCCGCCATCAACGTCGGCACGGCCGAAGCGCCGAAGCAGTTGATGTTCAGCATCGACTTCGCCAACGCGCCGCTCCAGGCCGCCAACTTCATCCGGATCGTCGAAGGCAAGAACCCGCCGGCGGCCGGCGGACGTGGAGGCCCGGGCGGACCCGGCGGCGGGGCGGGCGGACGCGGCGGCACCGTGAACATGGCGCCGATCGGCACGATCGACGTGAAGGGCGGGTTGATCAACGGGCTCGTCGCGTCCGATGTGCAGAAGACCGTTGCAGTGGCCAAGCTCCCCTTGATCTCGAACCCGGCGGTCAAGCACGACGTCGCCGGCGTGCTCGGCGTGTCGGGCCCGAACCAGTTCTACATCACCACGAAGAAGAACACCGGGCTGGACAAGAAGTTCACGGCGCTCGGCAGGATCGTGGCCGGGCTCGGCCAAGTGCCGGAGATTCAGAAGGGCGACGCGATTCGCAGCATCCGTATCATCCGGGTGGGCCAGGCTGCCCGCGACTTCAAGACCGACGACGAGGCCTTCAACAAGCTGCTGGCGGCTCCGAGGAAGAAGTAGCCCGCGAGACCGGGGGCTGGCTCACGCCGGCCCCCCTTCCGTCTTCCGCGGCGCGAACTCGGCGCATTCTCCCCATCTCACCATCCGCTGGCGCTGCTCGTCCCACAGCCGAAGCCGGAGCAGGCGGAGGCTGGCGCGGATCGTGAGCGGCGGCACCGTCTGGAACACCGGGATGCGGTCCTGGCACTCCTGCAGGGCGTAGCTCGGGACCCGCGGCTGGACGTGGTGGATGTGGTGGAGGCCGATGCTCCCCGTGAACCACTGGAGCACCTTCGGGAGCCGGTAATACGAACTGCCGGCCAAGGCGGCTTGCCACGGGTCCCAGGTGTCGTGCCGGCTCCAGTAGACGTCTTCGAACTGGTGCTGCACGTAGAACAGCCAGATCCCGGCGGCCCCGCCGAGCAGCACCACCGGCACCAGCAGGAACACCACGTTCCAGAAGCCGAGCACCAGCATGGCCCCCGCCGCGAGGGCTGCTCCCGCGATGTTGGTGAAGTGCACGCTGAACCGCTCGCGGCCGGATGCGCCCCGCGGGCAGAACCGGTGCTGGAAGACGAAGACGAACACCGGGCCGATACCGAACATCACCAGCGGGTTCCGAAAGGCCGAGTAGAGGAACCGCCGGGCCCGGGATGCCGCCCGGTATTCTTCCACCGTCAGCGTCCAGACGTCGCCGACGCCCCGCCGGTCCAGGTCCCCGACCGTTGCGTGGTGCTGCACGTGTGCGCGCTGCCACAACTCGAACGGTGTGAGCGTCAGCAGGCCCGTCAGGTATCCCACCACCCGGTTCGCACGGTGGGACGCGAACAGCGAGCCGTGACAGCAGTCGTGAAAGAGGATGAAGATGCGCACCAGCAGGCCAGCCGCCGGGACGGTCAACGCGACGGCGATGAGCGGGTGCCCGCGGACGAGCCACGCCATGGCCGCCCAGATCGCCGCGTAGGGGACCAGGGTCTCGATCAGCTGCCAGGCGGCGCGGCGGGCGTCCGCCCGCGCGAACGCTGCGACTGCCGGGTACCAGTCGGGCCGGCCGGGAGCGCTCCGCGCCGATCCCCCGGCGTCAGCCGATGCGATCATCGGGGCCGTCTCTTCCTGCATCTCGAACTCCAACTCGTCGCCCGTCGCTGCACACCTTGCGCGGGAGAGGGGAACCAGCCCCGGCGAACATGGTGACAGGCCCCGGGTTTTCTGGCTGTACACAATTGGACAGCGTCGAACGGCCGCCTCATCTACCATCGAAGCACTCGGTCCCGCCGGACCGACCGGCGAGCGAGCCTTCCAACACCAGGATCGACGCCTGCCGCGCCGCAACAGGCGGAGGTGCTATGACCAGCTATGTGAATCGGTGGACGGCTCAGGCTGCGTGGGTGGTCCTGATGGGCGTCGTCGGCCTGCTCCTCATCCCCGACCGGCTCTCGGCCGTCAACTTCGTGATGCTCGCGGTGGCCGGCAGCGCGGTCGTCGTGGCCGCTTCGGTCCTGTGGGGCGCTCACCAGCCCGCCGTGTCCGCGTCCCAGGCAAGAGTCGCCGCGGACTCGGCGGAGGCTGCCGCCGGGAGGCGCCGGTGACGGTGCTGGCAGCGAGGGGGGCAGGCGCGGACCCCTCGTCGTCCGGCGGCGACACCATCGATCCCTCGGTGGGCGCGCTGGTCCTTCGCTTGCGCGAGGCCGCCGACCAGATGGTGGCGTTTTCCCAGGCGAAGACGCTGCTCCGCGACGCGGCGTCGATGATCGAGCGCCTCGAGGTCGCGTCGCGGGTCAATCGTGCAGGATCACGCTGATCAACGACTGATTGACCTTGATGCGGTCGGTGTACTCGATGAACCCGAGCTTCCGGAACTTGTTCATGAAGAAGTTCACGCGCGACCGGGTCGTCCCGACCATCTCCGCGAGCACTTCCTGGGAGATCTTCGGCAGGACGCGGTTGGGTTCTTCGGGCCGGCCGTAGCGTGCGAGCAGCAGGAGCGTTCGGGCCAGGCGCTTCTCGCTCCGGTTGAACAGCTGGTCGACGAGGTCCGCTTCGACCCGGATGTTGCGGGTCAGCATGTAGGCGATGAAGCGGTCCGAGAGGGCGTGCTCCATGTGCAGCACGCGCGTCATCTCGTCCCTCTCGATGGCCAGCGCGTCGGTGTCGAGGACGGCGGTGGCCGTCGCGATGCGAAGCGGTTGGCCGGCCAGCGCGCCTTCGCCCACGAAGTCGCCTGCACCGAGCATTCCCACCACGGCCTCGCGGCCGGTTCGTGAAATCACGCTCAACTTCACGCCGCCGCTCTGGACGTAGTAGACGCTGTCTGCCCCGTCGCCTTGCGCGAACAGCACCTCGCCCGGCCGGTACGTGCGCGCTGCTCTCGCCACCCCGGAAGACGACAGGAAGGCCTCGACGTCGAACCGCGGCTGAGTCGCTGCCATGGCGTTTGAGATGTAGAAACCCGACATCCATTCTACCACCTCTGCACCAGCAGTCGGCACTGACCGCACCGCAGCCGGGACTGATGCTGAGGTAGTCGGAACTGACGGGGTCGACACTGACCGCGAGTAGTCGGCTGTCGCGTGCCGACTCCTCTGTGTAAGTTCCGACTCCTCTGCGTAACTCCGACTCCTCAGCGCAAGCTCCGACTTCTGGTAGACTCACCCGCACAATCAATCTCCCCCATTTCAGGAGAGAATGCGTGAATAGACGACTCAGCGTGCCCACCGTGTTGCTGGCGTTGCTGGTGTGGGCGCCCGCCGCAGTATTCGCCCAGGTCGCCGCCAAGCCGGCCGCTCCCGCCAGCGCGAAGCCGTGGCCGCTGACGCGCCCCGAGGCGAGCGGGTTCGCCGAGACGAGCCGCTACGAGGATGTCGTGGCGTTCATGAAGGCCATGGACGTCGCCTCCCCGAACATCCACCTGACGACCTACGGCTACACCTACGAGGGCCGGCCGATGCCGCTGGCCGTCGTCGGGGCCGCCGACGCGAGGCCTGAGACGGTCCGGGCGACGAAGAAGATCCGCATCTACATCCAGGGGAACATCCACGCCGGCGAAGTCGAGGGCAAGGAAGCCCTGCTGTGGGTCCTGCGGTCGGTGGCGAAGGGGGAGCGCGCGGCCTGGCTGAACTCGGTCGTGCTGCTGATCAACCCGATCTACAACGCGGACGGCAACGAGCGCGTGAACCTCCGGAACCGCGGCCGCCAGAACGGGCCCGTCGGCGGGATGGGCCAGCGCCACAACGCGCAGGACTTCGACCTCAACCGCGACTGCACCAAGCTCGAGACGTCGGAGGCGCGGTCGCTCGCGCGGCTGATGACCGAGTACGACCCGCACATCGCCATCGACCTCCACACGACTGACGGGAGCGCGCACGGGTTCTACCTGACATACCAGACGTCGGTGAGTCCCAACACCTCGGCCGGCCTGGTCGCGCTGGCCCGGAACCAGTTGTTCCCGGCGGTCACGAAGACGGTCAAGGCGAAGCACGGGTGGGACTTCTTCTACTACGGGAACATCTCCCGCCAGGGCGGCGAGCAGGCCTGGTACAACGATCTCGACCTCTACAAGCCGCGCTACACGCAGACCTATTTCGGGATTCGGAACCGGCTCGGCATCCTGGTCGAGACCTACTCCTACGCGACGTTCGAAGACCGCATCAAGTCGAATTACTGGTTCCTCGAGGAAGTGATCGACTACGCCGTCAAGAACGCCGACGCGGTGCGCAAGGCGGTGGCCGCCGCGGACGTCGAGTCGATCGTCGGCAAGCCCCAGGCGGTTCGCGGGAAGCTCGTCAAGGAGTCGGAGCCGGTGCAGGTGGTGATGGCCGACACGGTCGAGGAGCGGAATCCCTACGTGCCCGACGTCAACATGCTCCGCCGCGCGAACGGCACGGAGAAGATCGTCCCGATGGCGCACTTCGCGACCGTCGAGGGCACCGAGACGAGCGTGGCCCCCCGCTATTACGTGTTGCCCGCCGTGCCCGCAGCGCCGGCCCCGGCACCGAACGCCCCGCCGCCCCAGGCGCCGCCAGCCGCCGGCCAGCCGCCGGCTGCCGGTGCTCCGCCGCAGGGCGGTCAGCGCGGCCAGGGCGGTCCGCCCCCTGGCATGGGTGGGGGCTTCGGCCGCGGGGGCGTGAGCCCGGCGCAGCGCTCGTTCAACGCGGTGGTCGATCGTCTGACCGCCCACGGGGTGAAGTTCACCAGGACCGACAAGGAGATGGCGTTCGCCGGCGAGCGGTTCGTCGTCGAGCAGTCGACGCAGGACCAGAACGAGTTCCGCGGCGCGGCGCCGCACAAGCTGCGCACGCTGACCGGCAAGTGGGAGCCGGTCGACCAGGCGATCCCCCCTGGCTCCCTGATCGTCCCCATGGACCAGCCGCTCGCGCGCCTCGCGTTCATCCTGTTCGACCCGCGCTCGGACGACGGCTTCCTGACCTGGAACATCCTCGACGGCTTGCTCGGCGACAAGCCGCAGTACTACCCCGTGCTGAGGACGATGCGGGGAATGGAAGACAGGAGATAGAAGCCGGAAGCCGGGAGCCAGAAGCCCGGGATCGCATCATGCAGACGCCTGATGAGGCCCGCCGCCCATCGCCCGGCCGATGACCTGGAGAAGCCCTTCCGATGACCGACGTGACGCGCGCGCTCAACGAACTCTCCGACAGCTACATGAGCCTGCATACCAGGAGAGAGGAGCTCTTCTGGTCCACCAGGATGGGAACCGCCGGGGGCCCCGACCCGCAGCGCGAGGCGTCCGAGGCCGAGAATGCGTGGAAGGCATTCCTTCAGGACCCCGGCAGGCTGGCGGCGCTGCGCGAACTCGAGGCGCGGGCGGCCACCGACGACGAGCGGCGGATCGCGCGCGGCTGGGTCGCCATGCTCGGCGCGCACGCTGTCGAGAGTGCCGAGGGCAGGAGGCTGTCGGCGGAGATCGTCGAGCGCGAGGGGGACCTCGAACAGCAGCGTGGGAGGATGGCGCTCGGGTACCGGGACCCGGAGACCGGCGAGACGGTCCCGGCGTCGAGCGTACGCCTCGGGTTGATGCTGAAGACGCACCCCGACCCGCGCTTTCGCCTCGCGGCGTTCGAGGGGCTGCGGTCCATCGAGAGCTTCGTCCTGGGCCACGGCTTCCTGGACATCGTGAAGCTGCGCAACCGCCTGGCGCGCTCGCTCGGCTTCCTGGACTACTACGCCTGGCGCGTGCACGTGGTGGAGAGGATGGAGAAACGGCGCCTGTTCGCCATGCTCGACGACCTGGCGCGGCGGACCAGGGCGGCTACCGAGACGGCGCTCGCGGCGTTCGCGCAGAAGCACGGCGAGGATGCGCTCGACCCGTGGAACTTCGTCTTCCACAAGTCGGGACGCCTGACGGCGAAGCTCGATCCGTACTTCGGATTCGCCGAGTCGCTGCGGCGCTGGGGCCGGTCGTTCGCGGCCCTCGGCGTGACGTACCGGGGCGCCACGCTCACGCTGGACCTCGTCGACCGCCCCGGCAAGTACGAGAACGGCTTCATGCACGGTCCGGAGCCGGCATTCTTCGATCGGGGCCGCTGGCGGCCCGCCCGCATCAACTTCACCGCCAACGCCGTCGTGGGCCAGTCCGGTGCCGGGCACCGCGCCCTGGAGACGCTCTTCCACGAGGGCGGGCACGCGGCGCACTTCGCGAACATCCTCACCGACGCGCCGTGTTTCGCGCAGGAGTACGCGCCGACCAGCGTGGCCTACGCCGAGACGCAGTCGATGTTCATGGACTCGCTGATCGGCGACGCGGCGTGGATGACCCGTTACGCGAAGAACGGGGCGAACGAGCCCGTCCCGCTCGACCTCGTTCGCGAGTCGATCGACGAGGAGCAGCCGTTCAGAGGCTGGGCCATGCGTGCCATGATGACCGTCCCGTTCGCCGAGCGGGCGATCTACGAGCTGTCGGACGCCGAGATGACGCCGGACCGCGTCCTCGAGGTGTGCCGCGCCGTGGAGCGTGACCTCCAGGGCCTGACCGCGGGCGTGCGCCCGGTCCTGTCCGTCCCTCACCTGCTCTCGGGGGAGTCGAGCGCCTACTACCACGGCTACGTGCTGGCGGAAATGGCGGTCCACGCGACGCGGCGCTTCTTCGGAGGCCGAGACGGCCACCTGGTCGACAACCCGCGCATCGGGCCCGATCTCGCCGCAGCGTACTGGAAGCCGGGCAACTCGCGGACGTTCGACGAGACGCTGATGGCACTCACCGGCGCGCCGCTCTCCGCTGACGCGCTGGTTGACACCTGCAACCAGACGCCGGACGAGGCATTCGCCGCGGAGCGCGACGCCGTCGAGCGCATGAAGACGGTGCCGCCGTTCGAGGCAGAGGTAGACCTCGGCGCGACGATCCGCGTCGTCCACGGTGCCGACCGGATCGCGACGACCGAGGATGGCGGCTTCGAGGGAGCCTGTCGCTCGTTCGAGGCGTGGGTGGACGGTATGGCGAACAGCCGGTGACCGCGCGCACGCCGTCTTCTCCGTCTTCCTCGGCCGGGAAGAGCGGTGTGACTGCCTCGTCCGTGAAAGGGAGAGGCAAGAGTCGCGCCGGGGGCGGTGGACGCCTACCGCCGGGCTGAGGTGTCGTACAATGACCTGCCCCGGAGGTGAGGTCATGGCGGAGGCGCGGACGTTCGAGCCAATCGCGCGCGCGGCGGTGCCGGCGCTCGACGAGATTCTCGGCCAGCCGATTCGCGTGCTGGACGAGGGATTCGTGCGGGTCGTCGACTACATGGGCGACGACTCGGCGATCGTGCAGGCGGCGCGCGTCTCGTACGGCAAGGGGACCAAGCGCCTCCACGAGGACCGCGCGCTGATCCGCTACCTGATTCGCCACGACCACACGACGCCGTTCGAGATGTGCGAGATCAAGCTGCACGTGCGCGTGCCGATGGACATCTGGCGGCAATGGATCCGTCACCGCACGGCCAACGTCAACGAGTACTCGACGCGGTACTCCGAGGCGATCGACGCGGCGCAGCGCACCGCCCCGGGTGCGTGGCGCACGCAGTCATCGGCGAACCGGCAGGGCAGCGCGGGCATGCTGGCCGATGACGTCGGCGCCCGCCTCACGGCAGAAGAAGCCGAGCTGCAGGATCGGTCGCGGGCCATCTACGAGGCGCGGCTCGCGGCTGGAGTGGCTCGCGAGCAGGCGCGGAAGGACCTGCCCCTCGCGACCTTCACCGAGGCCTACTGGAAGATCGACCTGCACAACCTGCTGCACTTCCTCGAACTGAGGATGGAGGCGCACGCCCAGCTGGAGATCCGCGAGTACGCGACGACGATCGGCGAGCAAATCGTCGCCCGCTGGGTGCCCGTCGCCTGGGAAGCGTTCCAGGACTACCGGCGGGGTGGCACCCGCTTCTCGAAAGCCGAGTCGGCGGTCGTGGCGGCGATTGCCGCCGGCGCGGCCGCCAAGGCGATCGCACGTGCCGAGGCGGAAGGCTGGCTGCCCCGTACCGAGCGACGGCGCGCTCAAGGGCAACCTCGAGCGCGCCGAATTCGAAGAGAAGTTGTCGGCGCTGGGCCTCACCCCGCCCTGGCGCTGACCGCCCTCTCCGCGTAGACGGGCAGCAGGAACGTCACCTCGAAGTCGAGGCCGGGGCGCTTCGCCGTGATCTCGAGTTCCCATCGGAACGCCGGGTCCGCCGACAGGGCCGTCGCTTTCGCGTCTGCGGGGAGGTCGAACGCCACCGAGAGGGCGGGCCGAAGGCCGTAGGACGGTTTTCTCGGCCCGGCCCCCCACAGGACGGCCCGCTCCACAATCTCTTCGCGCCGATACTGCCGCGCCTCTTCCCGGACGACCGAACGAACGCGCGTCCTTCCTCCCTTGGAGCCGCCGGACCCCGTCCAACGCTCCTGCACCAGGCGGAGCGTGGCCGTGATCGTGTCCGAGGCCATGGCCGGCTCCACGCCGACCAGCGTGCCCGACACCTTCGATCCCAGGAAGAACGGGAACGAGTCGTACTCGAACCAGGTGTGGCGGAACTTGATCACCCGCGCGGCCTTGTTGCCGGCAAGCAGGCACGCGACCAGCCCCACCAGGTAGAACGGCGTCACGGCGATCTTCAGGATCGGGTCGCCGACAACGGCCAGCGAGACGACGGCCACCACCACGCACCCGATCGCGGCCGTCGCCGCGAACATCACCGGTCCCGCGAGTTTCTCGTACGCGATCGGCCGCGCGCCGTTCCGGTTCCAGCGCTTCTCCCACATCCAGGGCTGGTCGGGGAACTCCTTCCTCCGCCGGCTTTGTCTCCGGACGCTGACGATCAGCGACGTCACGCCGATCGCCACCACGAGCGGCAGCCCGATCGACGGCATTTCGAAGACGGCGTCGCCCGGCGCCATGGAGCCGTCGAACACCCCGAGGCGCCAGAGGTCGATGAGGATCCAGACCGCCCACGCGGTCAGCACGATGAGAAGGCAGCCCCTGGGCGTGAGGCCGCGCGTTCGGGTCGCAGGGGTGCGTGCCGAATCCGCCGGTGGTACTTCGGTCATGGGCCCTCCGTCGATTGCGGGGCGTTACGTCGAGGTCGTCGTGAGCTCCTGTGGCGTGACCGGCCGAACGCCGCAGGTCGACAGCCGGAAGCCGGTCTACATGCCGACGGTCACGGTGAACCCGCTCGTCAGCGCCTGCGGCTTGACGCGCACGTGCAGGACTCCGCGGCGGTCCGACGGGTCGAACAGCCAGCCCTCGGGCGCCGCGTCGAAGGCCGCGCGCGCTTTCTCGCGGGCCGCCCGGTCGCCACCGCGCCCGGCCGGCGGCAGTTCGAAGGCCGGCAGCGCCTTGTCCCCGAGCGCCACGCTGGCCGGCTTCGCCGGGACGTGCACATCCAGCACGTACGAGCGGCTCGCCGGCATGTCCTTGTAGGTGCCCTTCGCCGGCCCGACCTGCACCACCACCTGGCTGCCCGCTTCGTCCAGCGCCTTGGGCGCCGTCACCTCGATCAGCGTCTTCGCAAACGCCCCGGTCCGGTACTCCTGCGTCACCCCGTCGTCCTCGTAGAGCGTGAAGCTCGTCTTGCCGAACGGGTAGACGTCGATCGTCACCGGGTCCTTCGGTTTCTCCCGGTCGAACAGCATTTCGGGATACATCGGGACAATGGCGCCGGCCCTGACGAAGAGCGGCAGCTTGTCGAGGGGGGCGTCGTAGCCGTTGACCGTGGCCGGGCCGTTGTATTCGCGGCCGTCCCAGTAGTCGATCCACTTGCCGGCCGGCAGGTAGATGTCGTTCCGGACGATCGTGTCCTCGTAGACGGGGGCGACGAGGAACCACTCGCCGCTCATGAACTGGTACTGGGTCCGCTTCGACCAGGTGACCGGGTCTTCCGGGTACTCGAGCACCATCGCCCGCAGCGTCGGCACGCCCGTGTCGTACGCTTCCCGCGAGTAGGTGTAGAGATACGGCGTGAGCCGCATCTTCAGCTTCATGTACTTCCGATTGATCGTCGTGTAGGGCTCGCCGAAGATCCACGGCTGCTTCATCAGGTTGGTCTGCTTGGACCAGCCGCTGATGATCATCCAGACCGGCGTGAAGGCCTTCCACTGCAGGTCGCGCACCTGGGTCTGCGCGCCGCCGCCGAAGATGCCGTCGACGTCTCCCGTCGCCGCGTTGTAGCCCGACAGGCCCGCGCCGATCATCGACGGGATGTGGAAGCGGATGAACTCCCAGTTGCCTGCCTGGTCCCCCGACCAGATGGTCGAATAGCGCTGTCCGCCTGCCCACGCGCACGTCGTCCAGACGAAGCCCCGCGCGTTGCTGTTCTTCTCGATCCCTTCGTACGCGTCGCGCATGCCGTTGAGCGCGAACTGGTAGCCGGGGCCGACCCACGCGACGTCGAGCTTCATCACGCGAGTGCCCGACACGCTGACCTCCTGCGCGATCCGGTCCAGCCCCTTCTCGGTCCAGAGCCCGGTGTAGAACCCGCGCTTGTGGAGTTCCTGGATCGTCGAATCGAGTTCCTGGTAGCCGCAGCCGTAGCCGTCGTTGGGCAGGATCCACCCGCCCGGCATGTCGTTCTTGCGGTAGACGTCGGCCACCTTGGTGATGACGTCGGGCGTCTTGCCGGTCTTGTTGTAGCAGTCGGCGTCGCCCCACTCGAGGCCCCAGCGCGGGGGGAAGAACGGGCGGCCGGTGACGAGCGTGTAGCCGTCGAGGATCTTCTTCAGCGACGGCCCGTAGAAGTAATAGGCGTCGAATCGCGATTCGTCGTGGGAGAGGGTCAGCGGCGACAGGAAGTCGTACTTCCCCGGCGCCATGGTGTTGCGGAAGACGCCGTAGCCGGCCGTGCTCATGTAGAAGGGTGCCGGGTTGGGAGACGTGCCGTCACCCCACCCACGGGTGACCAGCCGGATGTTCACCGAGGTGTCGCGGTGCGAGAAGTAGCCGTTCTGCATGCCGCCGCCGTAGAAATTCTCGGCCTCGCCGCGCGCGAGCGTCTGCACGCTGGCCGGGCCGTAGGTGAGCGACCGGCTCTCGCGCCAGATCGGGACGACGTTGTCGCGGTCGAAGAGCGCGAAGCGGACGCCGCTGCCGGTCGGCGGCCTCTTGTAGACGCGGAGCACGCATTCCTTGCTGGCAATCTTGTAGTAATCCCCGGCGTCCTTCCAGGCCACGGCGATTGGCCGACCCTTGAACACCACCATCTGGGCGTCGGCGGCGGCGGGCTGGGCCTCGGTGAAGGTGCCGTCGGGCCCCAGCCAGATGCGGAAGATGTCGTCGCGGTAGAACATGACGCGGATCTGATCCTGGCCCGCGGTGACGGTGAAGACGTTGTCCTTCACCTCGAAGTTCGTCACGTCGCCGAGGGTGACGCTCCGTCCGCCGCGCGGTGTCGCCGGACGTGGCGCGCTGCCTTGCGAGGCAGCCTGCGCCGCTGCCTGGGGAGGCGCTTGCGCGGGCTGTTGGTGCGAGGCGCGGGACGCGGCGCGCAGCAGGCCCCACGAAACGGCGGCAACGACCATCAACGCGGCCACGAGCAGAACGCGTGCGATCTTCATCGAGACTCCTTGGAGAGCGGCGGGCGCGTGGCCGCCGCCCGTATTCTACAGACAGGCCCCGGAGAACTCGCGCACTATCGCAGCCGCCCGCGACGGACGGTCCCGGCGTCAAAGATGTAGCACGGGGCTTGAGCCCCGTGCCTGGGGCCGAGGGGCTGAAGCCCCTCGGCTACAGCAGCGGGTACGCGGAGGCGAGCGGGTACGCCGGAGGAGCGGGTGCGCCGGGGCCGAGGATGTAGCACGGGGCGTGAGCCCCCGTGCTTGGGCCGAGGGGCTCAAGCCCCTCGGCTACAGGGATCGGGCGAATTCCCGAGTCAGCCACGCCCGCCGATCCTCGCTGACGAACGCGGATTCGATCGCGTTGAGGGTGAGCGCGGCGAGGGCGGCATCGTCCAGGCCGAGCGGCGCCGCGATCGCGTCGAACGTCTCTTCCACGCCGAACGGGCCGAACATCAGCGGGTCGTCGGTGTTCAGCGAGACGAGCAGGCCCTCGGCGAGAAATTCCGGCAGGGGGTGCGACGCGACGGGCATGAATCCCATCTTCTCGTTGGAAACCGGGCAGCATTCGATGCCGATGCGGCGGTCCCGTACGGCGGCGCGGACGTCGGCGGACGCAGCCAGCGAGGTCCCGTGACCGATGCGGCGCGCGCCCAGCCGTTCGATGGCCTCGAGAATCGAACCCGCCGGCGCCTCGGCGAAGTGCGGAGGCACCCCCTGCTCGCCCGCGTGCACCGTCAGCGGGACGCCCGCCTCGCGAGCGGGCTCCAGGGCCGCTTCGAACAGGCGCGGCGGCCAAGGGGCTTCCGGAAAGCCGGCGATGTCGAGGCCGACGGGACGATCGGCGCGGTGCAAGGCGGCCGCGAGGCGCGCGATCGGCTCCGCCTGCCGCAGCGTCGAAGGGGCCTCCGGCCCGGCGAGCCCCTTCTGGCGGCTGAACGCGAGAACGAACGTGCCGCTCGCCCGACGCTCGCGCCAGGCCCGATCGACTCCAGCGAGCAGCGATTCCGCGATCGCCTCGATCGGCGCGCTGACGTGTTCCTGGTAGCTGAACGGGGAGCCGCGCAGCTCGGTGTGCAGGCTGCCGCGCCTGGCGCACTCGACGAGCTGCTCGAAGACCGCCTGCTCGAGGTCTTCGAGCGTGCGGAGCACGGACAGGGGCAGGCCGAACGACTCGTAGAAGCGCGCGAAGCCGCCTGGTGCGACGAAGCCCGCGGCGATCGAATCGTAATAGCGGCGGATCGACTCGGGATCCTGGGGATCGACGCCCTCGACGGCCGCCCCGCTTCGGGTGCGCACCTCGGTGACGCCGTGCCGCGCGGCGAGGCGGGCGATGGTCTCCGGCGCCAGGCCGGCCTCGAAGTGGCGGTGGAGTTCGACGGTCGACGTCATCATTCGGGTGGCACGCGTGCACATGACGGGGTCGAGCGCTGACAAGTTCGGCATGGCGCAGGTTACAAAACTGTGGCCTGATCCCGGTTACAGGATTGTGCGCCGAGAACTGACAGAACTTGTCAGCGCTCCGACCCCATTTCTCCCGTGCTACACGGCAGCGGCCTTCTTCAGCGGCGTCTCGTTCCACAGCCGGGTCATCAGGATCGCGCCCATGACCGAGAAGGGGATGATCATCCAGGTCCACACGCCCCAGCCGTACGTGTCGAGGACGCCGCCGAGCGCGAAGCCGGTCAGGCCCGACGCGATGTACTGTACGCCGTCGCAGATGCCGGTCACCGTGGCCGCGGCCTTCGTGCCGCCGAAGTCCATCGCGGAGGTGGCCGACAGCATCCCGTGGACGCCGAAGATCCACATGCACGTGAACGGGATCATGAACGCCGCCATCGCGGGCGACGTGGACCAGCCGAGCAGCAGCAGCGCGATGATCTGCCCGATGTAGAAGATGAACGCCACCGGCGGCCGCCGCGACCCGAACCACGTGTCCGACAGGTACCCGCAGAGCAGGCCGCCGAGGATCCCGCCCACCGTGATGCCTGCCGACGCGACCGAGAACAGCGTGCTGCCGTGCTCGATGTGGTGCACCTCCTTCAGGAACGGCATGAACCAGAACACGACCCCCTGGCGCACGAACCCGGTGCAGAACTCGGCGGCGATGATCGTCAGGATGACAGGGTTGCGTGAAGACCCGCTTGCACGAGGTACCCGAAGTCCACCGGCGTGTCCTTGTCCGCGTCCTTCGACGTGGCGTCGCCGGTGTCCAGGTCCACGAATCCCGCCTGGGACGGCTTGTCCTTCACCATCACGAGGTCGACGACGAACATCACCGCCAGCAGCATCGACGGGATGATGAACACCCAGTACCACGGCATCAGCGACAGGATCCAGCCGCCGACCGTCAGCGCCAGGAAGTAGCCCGACGAGATCATGATCCCGAAGATCCCGCCGAACACGCCCGCGCTCCTTCACGTGGAACCAGGGCGCATTCACCTTGACGACCGACAGCGCCCCGAACGACTGGAAGTACTGGTTGACAGCGTAGAGCAGCGACATCCCGACGATGATCTTCGTCTGCCAGCCGTTGAGGAACAGCAGCCCGATGACCAGGTTGAGGACGCAGGCCCCGGCCGCGCCGATGAGGATCGCCTTCTTCCCGCCGATCCGGTCCGCCAGCGGCCCGTTGAACGCCACCGCCAGCGCGTAGGTCCAGAACCCGGCGGTCCCGATCATCCCGAAGTCGGCCTTCGACAGGTGGAACTGCTCCATCATCGTCGTCGACGCCGTGTTCAGGTTGTAGCGCCCCATGTAGTAGGTCGCGTACGTCAGCCCGAGCGGGAACCAGTTCATGAAGCGCCGGCGCCGGTACTCCGGCGAGTGGTTCATCGGATTGGCCATGTTCACCTCGTGCGGATACAACTCGAGCAGCCGGCCGAGGGCACGCGCGTAACGGTCGTGGAGGACGCTCGGGTCGGTCGATTCCGGCTCGTTCGGCATCGAGACGAACGGGACGCGGATGCCGGCGAGTTCGAGCCGGCCGTCCGGCGCGCCGCCAGTGATCGCGGCCCAGTCGTTCTCGCGGAAGAAGCCGAGCATGTCGCGGTCCGGCACCTTGTGGAACAGGATGCTCTCCTCCTGTCCCTTCTTGTAGCGGGCGTTGTTGCGCCGGAACGACTCGTCGAACGACACGTCGATGTAGAGAATGGCGGCCCGGGCGAGGACTGCCGGGGCGAACCGCTCCAGGCTCTCGCGGAACCCGTCGTCGCGCGCCGCGGGCGAACTCGATCAGCAGCGTGCCGTCGTCGTGGAAGCGCGGGTTGGCGAGGTTGCGCGCGGCGATCGCCGCGTTGAACCGGTCGACGAGCGACCCGCGGAACTTCGGCCGGGTGATGTTGTAGCCCTCGGGCGTCTTCTCCGAGACCAGGCGCGCCTCCCCCCGCTCCTCGCGCGCGTCGTCTTCGAGGCACGCCTCCCACAGCCAGGGGAAGTCGTCCACCTCTTCGAACCGGCCGATCCCGAACGCCGCCGCGCGTTCGCCGGGCGGGCACTTCTTCATGAAGTCGATGAACTCGCTCTTCCCGCCGGCCGGCCGGCCGAGCACGAAGAGGTTCTCGAAGATGGCGGGAGACGCCGGGGCGGACGTCATCGCGTGGAGCACCGGAGCGCCCACAGCTCGTCCAGTGCCTTCGCCGTACCGCGCTTCGAGCACCTGGGGATCGGTGGACTCGGGCTCGTTGTTCATGGAGACGAACGGGACGCGCACGCCCTTGACGTCGAGCCACCCGGACGGCTGGCCGCCGCGTCAGCTCGTCCCAGTCGTTGACGTCGTAGAAGTAGTCGTAGGTCTCGCGCGGCACCATGTGCGCCAGGATCGAGTGCTTCAGCTTCTCCTGGTAGCGCGCGACGTTGCGCCGCCACGACTCCTCGCGCGACACGTTGATGTACAGGATCGCCGCCGGGGCGAGAACCGCGGGGTCGAGGATGCCGAGCGCCCGGCCGAACCCGTGCGCGCCGCCGCGCGAGAATTCGATCAACAGCGTGTGGTCGCGGTAGAAGCTCTCGTTCGGCGAGGTACTGCTCGGCGATTACTTCGTTGAACTTGTGCATGCACCAGTCGAAGAGCTTCGCGCCCCTGGGCGCCATGCCAGGGTTGCCCGGCATGTACTCCTGGGTGTAGAGCCGCTCGTAGCCGGCCTTCTCCCAGAGGGCGTCCTCCTGGAACTTCTGCCAGAGCCACGGGAAGTCGTCCACCTCTTCGAAGCGGCCGACGTGCAGCCGGTCGCGTCGCGTGGCGGGCGGGAGGTGCTTCAGGAAATCGATGAACTCGGACTTGCCGCAGGCCGGCCGGCCGAGCACGAGGAGGTGCTGGAAGATGCCGCTCATAGGACCGTTTAGCGTATCACAGCGCTACAGCCTGAACGTGTACTGGAGCTTCACCGAACCCTTGTCGAACGCCCGCACGTAGCGGTTGTCCCACTCCTGCCGATACCACCCGCGATTGAGCACCACGAACAGGTCGCTGCCGGGCTTGAGGATCCAGCGGAAGCGGCTCTGCACGCCGAAGATGCGCGACTCCGTGTCGTACTGCAGGAGGTTCGCCCACGAGACGTTGGGCGAGAAGTTGTAGTCGGCGCGCGCCGTCCACACCTGTGCGGTGAACGACCCTTCATCCAGGGTCACGTCGTTGCGCTCGTACTCGGCCGACAGGAACACGTGCGTGCTCGGCTTGAAGATGAGGCCGAGTTCGACGTCGTTGCGTGTCCCGGTGTAGAACCCGCCCCACGAGATGTCGGCCTGGAGCGCCAGCGGGCGCTTGTCCGCGGTCTCGAACTGGAACCCGTACCGGTTCATCGTGTAGCTGCCGACCGGGATGACGATGCCGTCTTCGATTTCGAACGGTTCCGTGAGGCGCTCGAACTGCGGGTTGTAGTTGAACTCGAACTTGTCGCCCGACTCGAACTCCGCGTTGAACGGCGCGCGTGAACACTTCCCACGTCTGGACGACGTTGTGGAGGTCGGTCACCACCGTCGGGTGCGCCTCGAAGAAGAGCTGCCGGATGCCGAACTTCTCGGGCCGCGGCATGAACGAGATGCCGGGCGAGAGCGTGCGGACCCCGCGGCGCGGCACGAACCCGAGCGCCGGCCTGAAGTCCTCGCCCACCTGGCGCCAGCCAAGGGAACAATCCCACAGGTCGTTGGGGTAGTCGATGTTGCCGCCGAACGAGTAGTCGGTCGTCGCCGTCTCCTCGTCGTCGGTCCGGAGGAAGAAGACGCTGCTGCTCAGGTTCTTGTCGCCGCGGAAGGTGGACGTCGCGAAGCGCGCGTCGGCGCCGACCAGCGTGTTGCCCCCGGCACCCGAGGGATTGCCGTTCGTGACGATGCCGCCGATCCAGGACTGGCGGAGGATGTTCCGGCTGACCCTCGCGACGAGCAGGTTCTGGCTGTCGAGGCGCCGGCCGTCCGGCCAGAAGTCGTCCACGCCGCGCGTCTGCACGTCGAGCACGCCGATGTTGTAGTCGGACTGCCGCCCGACGATCTTCGTCCCCACCGATGATCGGCACTTCGCGTCCGCCGAGCAGCCCGATGCGCCGGGAGTGGAAGGGCAGCACCACCTCGCTGTTGGTTGCCGCCACGTCGAACACGCCCGCCCCTTCGAGGAAGAAGGCGCGCTTCTCGGGGAAGAACAGCGGGAAGCGGGTCAGGTTGATCTGGCGGGCGTCGGCCTCCGTCTCGGCGAAGTCGGTGTTCACGGTCACCGAGGCATTGAGGTTCGGCGTCAGGTTCTTGAAGACGTCGAGGCCCGCCTGCAGCTTGCCGTCGCTGTTCTCGCGGCCGCCCGAGACGTAGGGACGGATGTCGAGCCCGCGCCCCTGGTTGATCCCCTCGATCCCTTCGAGCGTGTCCCGCCTGGTCCAGGTTCGAGATCCAGCTGTCGCGCAGCGGCGTCGCCCACCGGTCCGACTCGTTCCGGCGCTTGATCATCCGGTCGACGTTCAGGCCCCACACCGTCTGGCCCGGCTTGAACCGGAGCGTCTTGAAGGGGATGGCGAATTCCGCCACCCATCCGTCGGCCGTGATCCGGGCGGAGGCGTCCCAGATGCCGTCCCAGTCGAGCGTCATGTGCTCGGCGTTGTTTGCGATCTGGCCGTCGGCGCGAGCGCCGGCCGGGTTCACCTGGAAAAGGAAGCCGTTGCGATGGTCGAAGAAGGGGTCGATGACGATGGTGATCGAGTCGTCGCTTTCGAGGTCGGCGTCGCGGGTCAACTGCGTCGAAACGATGTCTTTCGGGTTCCGATCCCGGCAGAGGACGCCCACGTAGAGCGTCGACGCGGTGTACAGGCACCCTCACCTCGGTCGCTTCGGTGGCGGCCGCCCCTTCGTCCGGTTCGCGCTGCGCCAGCGGACCGATGGGGACCGCCTGCGCCCAGGCCGGGTCGTCGAGGATGCCGTCCACCTTGATGCCGGCGTCGATCTTCAGGGCTTTCGCCGACGGCTTGGAAACGGGCTGGCGCCTGGGGGCTGCTGCCAGGAGCACGACGAAGCGAACCACGGGGCGGCGGTGATGAACGAGGCCAGGAGTGCGGGAAGAGGACGCGCATGTCCGGGGGATTCTACCCGATCCGCGCTATCATTCAGCCCGTTGGGGGCCGTGAGGGATCGCCCAGGAGAGGCGTATGTACACTTCGCGCCGGCGCTTCCTGCACGCCGCCGCCGCCGGCGCGGTCGTGCCCGTCATCGGCCCCCGCGTGCTCGACGTCCTCGAGCGGCGGCTCGAGGCGTTCGGGAACCTCTCGCCGTCTGCCGCCGCCGTCGAGGAGGACTACTGGCGCGAGATCCGGCGCGTCTTCCCGGTGCCGGCCGACTACATCAACCTCGAGAACGGCTTCTCCAGCCCGCAGCCGGCTGCGACCTTCGAGGCCTTTCAACGCCACGAGGTGGCCATCAACAGCGGGCTGTCGTACTACATGCGGCGGAAGAAGGCCGACGACCAGGTCGCGGTGAAGAAGCAGCTCGCCGAACTGGCCGGCTGCCCGGCGGACGAAATCGTCATCACCCGCAACACGACCGAGTCGCTCGGAACGGTGACGCACGGCCTCGACCTCGCGCCCGGCGACGAGGCGGTGATGTGCAACCAGGACTACGGGTCGATGCTGGAGCAGTTCCGGCAGCAGTCCCGCCGCCGCGGCCTGAAGTGCGTCGAGATCGCGATCCCGCTCCACCCGACGAGCGACGAGGAGATGGTGGAGACCTACGCGCGGGCACTCACCCCGCGCACCAAGATCCTCCTCCTCTCGCACATGGTCAACATCACCGGGCAGATCCTGCCGGTGCGCAAGATCGCGGACATGGCCCACGCGCGCGGCGTCAGCGTCATGGTGGACGCCGCCCACTCGTTCGCGCACGTGGTATTCAAGGTGCCCGACCTCGACGGCGACTACTTCGGGGCGAGCCTGCACAAGTGGCTGTGCACGCCGCTCGGCGCCGGCATCCTGCACATCAAGAAAGAGAAGATCCGCGGTGTCTGGCCCCTCTTCGGCGAGACGAGCGTCCCGGATGACGACATCCGGAAGTTCGAGCGGATCGGCACGCAGCCGTCGTGGACCGTCCTCGCGATTGCGGACGCCATCCGCTTCCACAACGCGATCGGGGGCGAGCGCAAGGAGGCGCGCCTCCGCTACCTCCAGCAGGTACTGGACCGATCGGGTTCGAGGCATTCCGAAGGTCCGGCTGAATACGCCCGAAGGCGCCCGGGCCTGCGGCATCGCGAACGTCGGCATCACCGGGATGACCCCCGGGGCCCTCGCCCAGGCGCTCTTCGACAAGTACAAGGTCTACACGGTCGCCATCGACATGCCCGCGGTGAAGGGGACGCGCGTCACGCCGCACCTGTACACGACGACCGCGGACCTCGACGCGCTGGTGAGGGCACTTCAGGAACTCGCCGCGTGAGCGAGGAGCGCTGCAGCAGCCAGCTCGTCCACCCACCCCGGTTCTCGGTGAGTGTCGTTCTGGCAACGAGATCCACGCGAGAGCGGGAGAAGCGGGCGAAAGCTGTTATGCTGGGCACGCATGTCTTCTGCAAATGACCGAGCACGCGCCCTCGCGCTCGCCCAGGATTTTGGGCCCGAGGCGCTTCGCATCAACGAGGAACTTGTCGCCGCTAATCCCGGCGATCTCCGCATCACGCACGCGGCTGGCGCGCTGCTACCGCGAGGCTGGACGCGCCGAGGACGGGGAGGCACAGTACCCGGGAGGTGCTTCGCCTCGACCCCAAGAACCGCATCGCGGCGGGCGGGCTGATGTCGATCGAGCAGGACCGGCTGCGTGCGCTCGCGCCCCCGGAAGAAGTGGTGAAGAGCCGCGCGCCGCGCGCGCCGAGGACCACCCCGGTCCGCCGCGCGGCAGCGGTCGGGTCCACGGACGAGTCGCCCGCGCCCCTCGTGTTCACCGGCTTGCAGCCGCGCGACTTCGCCGAACTCCGCTTCTGCGACGCGCGAGAAGTGCGCGCGCGGTTCGCGCCGCGCGTCGTCGACCTGGTCAAGCGCGTGAATGCGCTGAAGTCGAGCGAAGAGATCGCCGCGGTGCGCGAGGCCGGGCGCCGGCAGCTCTTTCGCGCGAGCCGCAGCGACGTGCACGTCGACACGGCCCAGTGGTCGGTCCACAACATGGGCGGCCGCTGGGAGCCGCAGTTCTACATGGGGATGCACGCGGACCGCGGCAAGACCGGCGACTGGTTGCGCGCCGGCATCGCCTTCCACCTGGCCAACGACGGCGCGGATTCCGACGGCACCGGGGGCGTGGACGAACTGCGTCGCCAGTTCCGGCGCTTTCAGGAGCTCCTCGGCTCGCCCTCCCGAAGCCTCTTCACCGGCTGGATGATCAAGGAGAACGGCCTCGTCGAACTCGGCGGGAACGGGCCGCGCGACGATCTCCGTCAGCCGTCGCAGGCCGCGGAGGCGCTGGCCGGGTGCGACCCGGACCGCACCGGCTGGGTGTTCTTCGGGAAGTGGCTCTCGGTGGATCAGGCGGACGATGCGGCAGTGCTTGCGGACCCCGTGGAGCTGGTCCGCACGCTCGACCGCGTCTTCCTTGGCCTCCTGCCGTTGTGGCGCGCGCTCTGGACCGAGAAGTAAGAAACGCCGGCGCCGCGGGTTACTTCCAACTCGACTTGCGCGTGAAGCGCGCCGGCAGTGCAGGCTTCGCCGGCGCCGCCGGCGTCTCTTCGCCAGACGCCATCGCGATCTCCCGCTCGAGGTCCTCGTCGTTCGGCAGCCCAGCCAGCTGGTCCGCGAACATCAGCGAGTGCTGTGACGGGATCTCGAACTTCCTCCCGCAGGACTTGCACGTGACCTCATCGTCGAGGCGCAGCAGGTAATCGCGGAGTTTCGCGAACTTCGCGCGATCGCTGTCGTCGCTGCCCGGCGGCAGCCGGTCCTTCTTCGTGCGCCGCACCCACCGGACGCTGTAGTCGTTCGTGCGGCGGCACTTCGGGCACTGGAACCGGCCCGGCCGTGTCTCCTGTCGTTCGCTGAAGAGCGTGCGTTCGTCCAAAGCCATGCCGATATGGTAACAGGCCCGGGCCATTACGGCTGTGCCAATGGATCCGGGCCGGCCGCGGCGGCAGCCGGCGCGATGTTCCGGTTCGTCCGGAAGACGTTTCGCGGATCCCACTTCCGCTTCACCTCGGCCAGCCTCTGCAGACCGGCTCCGAGCGCCGCCTGGGTGCGTTCCGGTCCCTCCTCCTCGTTCAGGAAGTTGAGGTAGGTCCCGCCGGTCGAGAAGGCCTTCATGTCATCCCACGCCGCGCGGGCCCAGGCGATCTGCGCGGCGTCGTCGCCCGGCGCGTCCCAGGCCGCGCTGACGTTGAACACGTAGCGTGCGTCGCGATTGCCGACGGGCGAGTGTCCGGCATCAAGACGGTTCAATGCCCCGTCGAGCTGGAAGAGGATCACCGCGCCGTGCGGCGAGGAGATCCGGCCCGCGTGCTCGATCACCTTGCGGCAGAGGTCCGGCTCGATCCCGGGGAGATACTCGCTCTTCCAGTAGTAGCGGCGGCCCTTGGGCTGGGTGGCGTCCAGCAGCGCCTGCAGCTGGACATACGGCCGGCGGACGAGCACGTCACCGACCGGGCTGCCGAACGACTTGAGCGGCGCAAGCAGCGACTCCCCCCGCGCGGGGTCGCCGGTGTAGCAGGCGAGCAGCGCGACAATCAACTTGCCGTGGACGTCCTTGGGCAGCCACGGCGCCGGGGGCGCCGGGCGCATGAGCGCCACCAGGGTCAGTTCGGGCGGCGCTTCCGCGGCGAACTGCCGATACAGCTCCAACACCTCCGGCGCGGCGCTCGCGTGCCACGCCACGAGGCCACCGACGACCTCCGGGCCGACTGGGTGCAACCGGTAGTCGATGCCGGTCACCACCCCGAAGTTCCCGCCGCCGCCCCGCAATCCCCAGTAGAGATCGCTGTTCTCGTCGTTGCTCGCGCGCACGAGCCGGGCATCCTCGGTCACCACCTCCAACCCCGCAACGTTGTCGGACGTCCAGCCCCAGCGCCGGGTCAGGTAGCCGAAGCCGCCCCCGAGGGTGAGTCCGGCCGCGCCGGTGGCCGACACGAAACCGAGCACCGTGGCGAGGCCGTGCAACTGCGTCTCGCGGTCCACGTCTCCCAGCAGGCAGCCGCCCTGGGCGTGCGCGATCCTGCGCTGCGCATCCACCCAGACGCCTCTCATCAGCGAGAGGTCGAGCATCACCGCCCCATCGGCCGTTGCCAGCCCGCCGATGTTGTGACCTCCGGCCTTGATGCACACCAGCAGGTCGTGTTCTCGCCGGAACTGCATCGCGGCCACCACATCCGCCACCCCGAGGCACCGGACGACGAGCGCCGGGTTCCGGTCGAACATCCCGTTCCACACCGTGCGCGCCTCGTCGTACCCGGCATCGCCGGGGAGGAGCACGGGCCCCTTCACGCGCGCTTTCAATGCCGCAATTCCTGCCTGGCCAATCTCAATCTCGTGGCCTTCACGTGCCGTCGCTCTCATTGGGGGTCCTCTGCGGTTACGGCCCGCACCCTCGGACAGTCGCCTGTTCGCGCGGTCGGCGCGCGAACCCGCGTCGGCGCGGGCGTGTTGGTGGATGGGCTGACCTTTGCAAAGGGCGCTCCACCGTGGGGTCGGGCGCATGGGGCCGGTCCGCTCCTTGCACCCAGCCCGGGCGTTGACGCGAGCGGTCGCCCGCGGGGTAGACGTGCGGGTCCTCGTGCCGGGCAGGCACGCGGACCACATGCTCACCCGGAGAGCTCCAGCCGAATGGCCTACGGCCGGCTGCCGCCATACGGCGTCCGCATTTTCGAGTACGAGCCGGGGATGCTGCATGCGAAGATTCTGTTGATCAACGACGACGGGAACGTGGCCGTCGACGACCCGGGGTTTGCCGCGCGGCTGGAGAACGATTTCGCCGCGGACCTCGCGGATGCCCGCGAGATCACCTTCGAGGAGTGGAAAGGCCGGAGCGCGCTGGAGCGCGGACCTGAGCTGCTCGGATGGATACTCGAACGCCAGCAGTGATACGCGTCGCCACCTACAACGTGCACCGCTGCCGCGGCATGGACCGGCGCGTCAGCGCCGCCCGCATCGCGGAGGTGGTCCACCGCCTCGACGCGGATATCGTGGCGCTGCAGGAGATTCGGCGCGGCGAGAGCCGGACCGACCCGGAAGCCGACCAGGCGGCCTTCATCGCCGACCAGCTCGGGTTCCACCTCGCGTTCGGTGAAAACCGGCTGATGCGCGGGGCGCCCTACGGGAACGCCACGCTCTCGCGGTTCCCCGTGGTGTTTCACGAGAACTACGACCTGACGGTTCGGGGGCAGGAGCGCCGCGGCTGCCTGCGCAGCGACATCCGCGCCCCGCACGGACTCCGCCTCCACGTCTACAACGTCCACCTCAGTACCCGCTACTTCGCCCGGCCCCGGCAGGCCCGGCAGATCCTCAGCGACGAGGTGGTCAACCACCCGGCCGTCCGTGGGCCGCGCATCGTGGTGGGAGACTTCAACGAGTGGACCCGCGGTGTGGCCAGCCGGCTCATGGGCGAGCACTTCGAGTCGGTGGACGTGCGCCTGCTCGGACGGCGCAAGACCTACCCGGGGCTGTTCCCCGTTCTCCACCTCGACCATTTCTACTTCGACGACGCCGCCCTTCGGCTGCGATCGTTCAAGCTCCACCGGACGAAGCTGTCGCTGGTTGCGAGCGATCACCTGCCGCTCGTGGCGGAGTTCGAGCTGCGCGGGTAGCCTGCCTGGGGCCGTCTTCCAGTCGCGTGGACCACGGTCGCCCGTGAAAACGGCACGACTGCTGCATCCACCGGACACCGCACCAACCACGCATGAAACGGAGACAGTTCATGCCGGCTCCAGGTCTCGATACACTCGTCGAACGACTGGCCGGGCACCGTACGCTGGGCAAAGCCCCACGCGAAGAACTTGCCTGGATTGCGGCGCACGGCGAACTGCGTCGGTTCGACGTCGGCGCGGCCGTCGTGACGTCCGCCTCCCCGGTCGCGGAGATGCACATCCTGCTGTCCGGCCGGGCGTCACTCCACCTGGTTCGCGGAGGCACGCACCACAAGCTCGTCGAGTGGCGCGCAGGGGACGTGACGGGCCTGTTGCCGTACTCGCGATTGACGTCTCCGCCCGGGGATTTGATCGTGGACGAACCGACGGACGTGCTCGCGGTGCCCGCGGAACATCTGCCTGCCATGATCCGCGACTGCCAGCAGGTGACCTCCATCCTCGTCCACGTCATGCTCGATCGGGCGCGTTTCTTCAACTCGGCGCAGCTCCACGACGAGAAACTGCGCTCGCTCGGCAAGCTGGCGGCCGGCCTGGCGCACGAGCTGAACAATCCGGCCGCGGCCATCACCCGGTTCGCCAAGATGCTGCCCGGCGCACTGTCGGCGGCCGAATCGGCCGCCCGCTCCGCCGGGGCCGCCGGACTGACGGACGCCGAGGCGGGGGCGGCCGCGGAGGCGAGCGAGGTCTGCCAGGCCCCGACCGTGCAGCAGGTGCGCTCGCCGCTCCAGGAAGCCCAACACGAGGAGGCGGTCGCCGGCTGGCTGGAGGATCACGGTGTCGAACGCCGATCTGGCCGAGTCCATCGCGCAGTCGCCCGTTGGACCTGGAGGCGCTGGACCGGCTTGCCGGCGTGGTCCGGCCGGCGGTGCTCGGGTCCGTGCTGCGCACGGTGGCCGCCGACGCGTCGGTGCGCAGCCTCGCCAAGGAAATCGATCTGGCGGGCACCCGCATATCGGACCTGGTCACGGCGGTACGTGGCTTCGCCCGGGTGGACCACGAGGCAAGCGCGCCGGAACCGGTGGATCTCGCGGAAGGCCTCGCGCAGACGCTGGCCGTGCTTCGCGGCAAGGCGCGCGGCAAGGGCGTCCGGCTGACGATCGACGTGGTTCCGGGCACGCCCCCCGTGCGCGGGGTTGCGGCCGAGTTGAACCAGGTGTGGGCCAACCTGATCGACAACGCGATCGATGCCGCCCCTCCGTCGGGCAGCGTCACGGTGACGGCCCGCCTCGAGAAGGGTGCGGTGGTGGTTCGCGTGATCGATGACGGGCCGGGCATTCCGCCAGAGGTCCGCGACCGCATCTTCGACCCGTTCTTCACGACCAAGGACGTCGGGAAGGGCACCGGCCTCGGCCTCGACATCGTCCGTCGGCTGGTGGTGCGCCACGACGGCGATATCGAGGTGCAGTCGCGGCCGGGCCGCACGGAGTTCATCGTGTCGCTGCCCGCCGCGGCCGACACTGCCCCGAGGAGCGCGGCATGAGCAAGCCTGTGATCCTCGCCGTCGACGACGACCCGCAGGTGCTCGCGGCCTTCCGTCGCGACCTTCGCAGCCGCTACCGCGAGAACTACAGCATCCTGGGGGCGGCGTCCGGCGACGAGGCGCTCGCGGCCGTGCGCGAACTGAAGTCGCGCGGCGAACCGCTCGCCATGATCATCAGCGACCAGCGAATGCCGTCGATGGCGGGGGTCGAACTGCTGGCGCGCTCGCGCGAGTTCTATCCCGTCGCCAGGCGCCTGCTCCTGACGGCCTATTCCGACATCGACGCGGCAGTGAACGGCATCAACGACGCGCACCTCGACTACTACCTGTCGAAGCCGTGGGACCCGCCCGAGGAGCGGCTGTTTCCGCCCATCGACGACCTGCTCGACGGGTGGCAGGCCGATTACATGCCGGAAACCGCCGGTCTCCGGCTCGTCGGCCACCAGTGGTCGCCGCGCTCCCACGCCATCAAGGACTTCCTCGCCGGCAACCTGATTCCCTACCGCTGGATCGACGCCGACCGCGACGCGTCGGCGCCGGTGCTGCTCGAGGCGGCGAAGCTGACGGGCGACGACCTCCCGGCGCTGCTCCTCGAGGACGGCTCGGCGCTGCGGACGCCCGATGTCCGGCAGGTGGCCGAGACACTCGGCCTCTCGCTGTCGGTCGCCCACGAACTGTACGACCTGGTGATCGTGGGAGCGGGACCGGCGGGGCTGGCAGCCGCCGTGTACGGGGCATCCGAGGGCCTGCGCACCCTGCTGTTCGACCGTCTCGCGCCCGGCGGACAGGCGGGCACCAGTTCGCAGGATCGAGAACTATCTTGGCTTTCCCGCGGGTGTCAGCGGCAGCGAGCTGACGCGCCGGGCGGTCGCGCAGGCGAGGCGCCTCGGTGCGGAGTTCCTCGCTCCGCTCGAGGTCACCGCCGTCTCGATCGAGGCCGGCTACAAGCGCATCCGTCTCGCCGACCAGCGCGATGTCGTGACCCCCGCCATGGTGATCGCGACCGGCATGACGTACCGCGAGCACGAAGCGCTGGGCATCTCCGACTACACCGGCGCCGGGGTCTATTACGGCGCCGCGACGACGGAGGCGCAGGCGGTCCGTGGCGCGCGGGTGCTCGTCGTCGGGGGCGGGAACTCCGCCGGCCAGAGCGCGATGCACCTGGCCCGCTACGCGCGGGAGGTCCTGATCATCGTCCGACGCGACGGCCTGCGCGAGACGATGTCGCACTACCTGATCGCCCAGATCGGGCAGACGCCGAACATCCGGGTGTGCCCGCGGACACGGCTCTCCGGCGTCGAGGGCGACGGCCACCTCGAACGCGTGGTGCTCCACTCGCTCGACACGGGCGGATGCGTCGTGGAGCCGATGGACGCGGTGTTCATCTTCATCGGCACTCGTCCGCACGCCGACTGGCTGCCGGCGGCCGTCCTGCGCGATGCAAAAGGCTTCGTGCTGACCGGTCGAGACCTGGGCACGGACCCCGCTTTCGCGCGCACCTGGAAGGAGTCGCGGGACCCGCTCGTGCTCGAGACCAGCATCCCCGGCGTGTTCGCGGCCGGAGACGTCCGGGCGGGCGCCCTGAACCGCGTTGCGGCGGCCGTCGGCGAGGGGTCCACGGTCGTCCGCCTGGTGCACGAATACCTCGCGCTGTCCTAGCGCCAATCGGATTCTATCATTCTCCCGATTCTCATCGGGGTACCCGGCCTGCAGGAGAGAAGGGGCCCAGCAAGCGCTGGAGGCGATGGAGCCGGTGCTCCAGAAGTGATTGCGTCAAAGGAGGGTGGCATGTCCCGGCGTCCCGCTCCTATTGCCAGCAGCGCCCGCGTCGGCACCACGGTGGCCGCGCTGAAACAGTCCTTCCTGGACAACCTGTTCTGCGGCCTGTCCCGCGTGCGCGAGTTGGCGACGCGAAACGACCAGTACACCGCGCTGGCCATGTCCGTCCGCGACCGGGTGCTCGCGCGGGGTGTCAGGACGTTGTCGGCCTACGCCCGGCAGGACGCCCGCGTCGTCGCCTACTTGTCGGCCGAGTTCCTGCCCGGGCCGCACCTGGCGAACAACCTGCTCAACCTCGGCCTCACCGATCGCGCCCGCGAGGCGATGGCCGACCTCGGGTTGTCGCTCGATGACCTCGTCGAGCAGGAGGAGGAACCGGGACTGGGGAACGGGGGCCTCGGGCGCCTCGCCTCCTGCTACCTCGATTCGCTCGCCTCGCTGGAGGTCCCGGCGGTCGGCTACGGCATCCGCTACGAGTTCGGGATCTTCGACCAGACGATCAAGGACGGCTGGCAGGTCGAGATCACCGACAAGTGGTTGCGCTTCGGCAACCCGTGGGAGATCGTGCATCCCGAGATCACGTACTCGGTGAAGTTCGGCGGGCGGACCGAGGACTGGGCCGACGGGAAGGGGCGGCGCCACCGGCGCTGGGTCCCGGCCACCGAGGTGAAGGGGGTTGCGTACGACACGCCCATACTCGGCTACCGCGTGGAGACCTGCAACCAGCTGCGCCTCTGGAGCGCGCAGGCCGTGGAGTCGTTCGACTTCGCCGCGTTCAACCACGGCGACTACTACCGGGCGGTCGAGGACAAGATGCAGTCCGAGAACATCACGAAGGTCCTCTACCCGAACGACGAGGTGACCCAGGGCAAGACGCTGCGCCTTCAGCAGCAGTATTTCTTCGTGAGCTGCTCGCTGCAGGACATGGTTCGGCTGCACCTGCTGCGGAAGCGCCCGCTGGACCGGTTCCACGAGAAGTGGGCCGTGCAGCTCAACGACACCCACCCGGCGATCGCGATCGCCGAGCTGATGCGCCTGTTGGTGGACGAGCACGGCATGGAGTGGGACGCCGCCTGGGAGGTGACGCGCCGGACCTTTGCCTACACCAACCACACGCTGCTGCCCGAGGCGCTCGAGAAATGGCCGGTCGGGCTGCTGGGGCAGCTCCTGCCGCGCCACCTGGAGATCATCTACGAGATCAACGCGCGATTCCTCGCCGAGGTCCGCGAAGCGTTCCCCGGCGACGACGGCAGGCTGGCGAGGCTGTCGATCATCGACGAAGGCGGCGAACGGTACGTGCGCATGGCGCACCTGGCGGCCATCGGGAGCCACCACGTGAACGGTGTCGCCCGGCTGCACTCGGACCTGCTCAAGCAGACCGTGATGCGGGATTTCGCCGAGTTGTGGCCCGAGAAGTTCTGCAACGTGACCAACGGCGTCACCCCCCGCCGGTTCCTGGCGCTGAGCAACCCGCGCCTGGCCGGCCTCATCGAGAGCCGGATTGGCTCGCGGTGGCTGCGCCGCCTCGACGACCTCCGCGGGCTCGAACCGCTCGCCGATGACGAGGCATTCCAGCACGAATGGCAGGCGGTGAAGCTGGCCGCGAAGAGCGACCTCGCGGCGCTCATCGCCGAGCGGACGGGCATCGCGGTCGACCCGGGGTCGCTGTTCGACGTGCAGGCCAAGCGGCTCCACGAGTACAAGCGGCAGCACCTGAACGTCCTGCACATCCTGGCGCTCTACCTCCGGCTGAAACGCGACCCGATGGCGACGTTGCCCGCCCGGACGTTCATCTTCGGTGCGAAGGCGGCGCCGGGCTATTTCATGGCAAAGCTGATCATCAAGTTGATCAACTCCGCCGGCGCGCTGATCAACGAGGACCCGGACGTGCGGGGCCGCCTCAAGGTGGTCTACTTCCCGGACTTCAACGTGAAGAACGCGCAGCACATCTACCCGGCGGCCGACCTCTCGGAGCAGATTTCGACCGCCGGGAAGGAGGCGAGCGGGACAGGCAACATGAAGTTCGCGCTGAACGGCGCCTTGACGATCGGCACGCTGGACGGCGCGAACGTCGAGATCCGGGAGGAGGTCGGTGCCGAGAACTTCTTCCTCTTCGGCCTGACCGCCGAACAGGTGGGCGAGTTGAGGTCGCGCGGGTATTGCCCGCAGGAGTGGTACGAGCAGAACGCCGGGCTCAAGGAGGTGATCGACCTGATCGCGTCGGGCGCGCTCGCCGACGGCGACACCAACCTCTTCCGCCCGCTGGTCGAAAACCTGTTGCGGCACGACCCGTTCCTGGTCCTGGCCGACTACCAGGCCTACGTCGACTGCCAGGAGCGGGTGAGCAGGCTGTGGTGCAACCCGCGCGACTGGACCCGGGCCGCGATCCTCAACGTCGCGCGCATGGGCAAGTTCTCGTCGGACCGCTCGAATCCGCGAGTACTGCGAGCAGGTGTGGAAGGTGACACCGGTCGCCGTGGACGACTAGCGGCTGGTCGTCGCCAGCCGCCGCCGCTCACGCCAATGCTCTCGCCGGCCCGCAGGCGCCTCGCCTCACTCGCCGGCTCCGCAGGCCGGGAAAACTCCGCGCGGTGCGCGGGTTTCCGGCCCTCGGACGCCGGCTTGCGCTATCCGCGCGGGATCGACCGCTACGCGCGGCGCCGGGGAAACCCGCGCACGCGCTTGTCGTTTTCCGCGCACTGCGACGGCCTGCTCCGAACGGCTCGTTCGCCGAGTCGCCCGCGGCCCGGCTCGCAGACGGCGACTCCGGGTTGACCGGCCGACGGCCGACGGGCGTCGGGGGCGGCCGGCGACGCGAACATGCGAGCAGTGCCGACGGTCGAATGCAGAATCACGCGCCGCAGGTGCAGACTGGCCCCTGAGGCGCACGAGCCAGGCCGAATGGCTCATCGAAGCCCACCGACCGAGGACGCGTGATTCGGCACTGTCGAGCGTGAGCGGAGGCGGGCGCCCCCGGCGACCGGCGGCGCTGATGTGACTATCGCGACCGCTTCGCGCCGCGCGGCTTGGGCTTCGCCGGTGTCCTGCGCCTGGCGGACGGCTTCGCGGTGCCGGCGAGCGCCGCCTGCACGCCCTTGGGCAGCGTCGCCCGGACGATCTCGTAGGACGCGGTGAGAAGTTCCCGGAACCGGCGGTCGGGAACGGCTCCCAGCGACTCCATCGTCACCCACTGGTACTTCCACATGTTGTGCGACGTGGGAACGATGTCGGGCAGCTCCAGCAGTTCGGCGTAGGTCTCGGGGTCGCAGCGCAGGCTGCAGCTGCGGCCGTCGAGGGCGATCATCGCGAACATCTTTCCGCCCACCTTGAACAGCAGGTGGTCTTCCCACTGGACGATCTCGGTGGTGTGTGGGAGCGCCAGGCAGTGCGCGCGGATCGATTCGTTGGTCATGGCGTCGGCGACTCCTGGCCCTCGGCGGCCGGCCCCTCGCGACGGCCGTAGCCGGCAGCCACCGCGATCACCACCATGCCGAGCAGCGCCCACGAGTAGATGTTGTGCAGGCCGGTGTCGAGCGGCGAGATGCGGGGCATGCCGAACGGGACGCCTGCGCCCGTCGCGCTCGCCGCGAGGATGGCCGGCAGGAAATACGGCAGCGTGAACGGCCAGGTGCAGACGGTCACGTCGAGCAGGTTCGCGCGCCGGTAAGGGCCGATCCCCACGCGCATGCCCGTCTCGCGGGCGAACTCGCCGACGGTGAGGATCGCCACGACGCTGTGCGTGGTGAGCAGCACGGCACCGGTGACGGCGCCCACGATCCAGAGTTCGGCGGACCGGCGGCTTGCGGCGCGCCCGCGCACGAATTCGACGAAGCGCGTGAGGGCGCCCGTGGCCTCGACGGTGGACACCAGGCCGACGAGCAGCAGCGTGAACATCGCCACGCCCACGCTCCGCTCGATGCCGTCGATGACGAGGCTTCTGGCGGCGAAACTGCCGGCGTCGATCCGGAGCAGCTGGTCCGGCCGAATCAGGCCCAAAGGCAGGCCAATCCCGATCGCGACGAGCGAGCCGGCCAGCAGCCCTTCCAGCAGGTGCCGGCGCGCCAGCAGCAGGGCGATCACCACCAACGGCACGATCAGCATCGGAAGGCCGCGCGGGTCCCCCGTCGCCGCCAACGCCATCGTCGTCACCGCCGCCTGCCCGCTGCCGCCGAATGCGATCGCTGCGACGAGCATGACCAGTCCTGCCGGCAGGACGTACTTCGCCCGGGCCCGGACGACGCCGCCGATGTCGGCGCCCTGCGTGCCCGCGGAGGCGATCGTGGTGTCGGAGATCGGCGAGATGCTGTCGCCGAACGTCGCGCCCGCCAGGATGGCGCCGATGAGCATGGCGGGCGATGCGCTGACGGCGGCGCCTGCGGGATACAGCAGCGGCCCGCAGATGAGAATCGTCCCGAGGCTGGTGCCGGTGGAGGTGGCCACGACCGCGCAGACGAGGAATGCGCCGGCCACGTAGCCTCCGCCCGTCAGCCCGGCCCACCGCGCCACCCAGACGAGCGCCTGGATGAAGCCGCTGGCGCCGAGCAGCGCGCTCAGGATGCCGGCCATCGCCCACGCCATCACCATGAGCATCACGATCGGCCTGGCCATCCCCGCCAGCATCGTGTCGATGAACCGCCGCCGATCGTGCGTGAGCAGGAGGCCAACCACCAGGGCGGCCACGAGCACCGGCCAGAAGCCGCGTTCGTCGGGGGCGCCGGACAGGCCGAGCCATCCGACGCCTGTCAGAAACACGGCGAACGGGACGAGCGCGCCGGCCAGTCCTCCGCGGAACGTGAGGAGTGGCGCGGGAGGTGGTGTGGCCGCGGCGGTGCTCATGGTGGATTGTCGAATGCCCGAACCGTTCGGGCGGGTATATTAACCGATCATGAGAACGCGCCGCGACGACACGTTCACGCTCCACGACCTGCGGGTGGAAGTGGTTGGCGGGGACCGCCCGATGGTCTGCGGTCACAAGCCCGGCGACTGTTTCGAGTTGTCCGGCGAGCGGCTGTCGCTGCCGCCCGGGCAGGGCTTCTCGATCTACGCGCTGGCAGCCCTCCTGCCGCTGCTTCCGGCCAAGCAGAGGCCGACCCACCCGAACGACTGGATGACGACCGACACGGAGATTGCCTGCCCGGACCCGAACTGCGGCGCCCGATTCCGGATCAGCCGCGTTCGCACCAGGACATTCCGCCACTCGGAGACCACCATCGTCCCGCTGCCGACCCGCGAGGGCGCGGGCGGGAACCAGGCAGGCGAAGGGGAGGAAGGCCCGATGACCTCGCACACGCCGGTTCCGCGCACGGAGCTCGCGCCCGGCTACTCGATTTCGCGTCTCGTCAAGGGCGGGTGGCAGCTGGCCGGCGGGCACGGGGCGATCGACCGCGACGCGGCGATCGACGACATGTTCCGCTTCGTCGAGGCCGGCATCACCACGTTCGACTGCGCGGACATCTACACGGGCGTCGAGGAATTGATTGGCGAGTTCCGGCGGCGCTACCGGGCGCGCCATGGGGCGGCTGGCGGCGGACGCCCTGCAGGTGCACACGAAGTTCGTGCCCGACCTTGGCGCACTGGCCACGTTCTCGCGAGCCGATGCGGTCGCCGGCATCGACCGCTCGCTCAGGCGCCTCGGCGTCGATCGCCTGGACCTCGTGCAGTTCCACTGGTGGGACTACGACGTGCCGCGCTACGTCGAGGTCGGCTCGTGGCTGAACGAGCTTCGGCTGGCCGGCAAGATTCGACACGTCGGCGTCACGAACTTCGACGTGCCCCGGCTCCGCGAGATCCTCGCCGCAGGGATCCCGATCGCCTCGATCCAGTTGCAGGTACTCGGTTCTCGACCGGCGCCCGCTCAACGGCATGGCCACGTTCTGCCGTGAGCACGGCATACAGATGCTGTGCTACGGGGCGCTGGCTGGCGGCTTCCTTTCAGCACGGTACCTCGGTGCCGAGCCGCCGGCCGAACCGCTGGAGAACCGCTCGCTGACCAAGTACCGCCTGATCATCGAGGAGTTCGGAGGCTGGGAACTGTACCAGGAACTGCTCGGCGTGCTGGACGCCGTCGCGCGCAAGCACGGCGTGGGCGTGGGGACCGTGGCGCTGAGGTGGGTGCTCGATCAGGCCGGCGTCGCGGGCGCGATCGTCGGCGCCCGCCACCAGCGCCACCTGGCCGATACCTGCGCCGCCTCGGGGCTGCAGCTCGATGCCGACGACCGCGCAGCCATCGCCACGATACAGGCTCGCAGCCGCGGGCCGCTCGGCGACACCTACGACCTCGAACGAATCAAGGGCGGCCGCCACGCCACGATCATGAAGTACAACCTGAACAAGACGTAGCCGCCCTTCCGCGACCCGGCTCGTAGTCGGCGCACATTGGTTAGACGGCCCCGGCGACGGGCGGCCTCTCGCCGGCCCGCGAGCGCCTCGCCTCACTCGCCGGCTCCGCAGGCGAAAACTCCGCGCGGTGCGCCGGTTTCCGGCTCTCGGACGCCGGCTGGCGCTATCCGCGCGCGATCGACCGCTACGCGCGGCGCCGGGGAAACCCGTCGCCCGCGCTCGTCGCTTTCCGCGCACTCGCGACGGCCTGCTCCGAACGGCTCGTTCGCCGAGTCGCCCGCGGCCCGGCTCGCAGACGGCGAATCCGGGTTGACCGGCCGACGGCCGCCGGGCGTCGGGGGCGGCCGGCGACGCGAACATGCGAGCAGTGCCGACGGTCGAAGGCACAATCACGCGCCGCAGGTGCAGACGGGCCCCTGAGGCGCACGAGCGAGGCCGAATGGCTCACCGAAGCCCGCCGACCGAGGACGCGTGATTCGGCACTGTCGAGCGTGAGCGGAGGCGGCCGGCCCCGGCGACGGGCGGCCTCTTGCCGGCTCGCAGGCGCCTCGCCTCACTCGCCGGTCGTCCCTCGCTCCGAACGGCTCGTTCGCCGAGTCGCCCGCGGCCCGGCTCGCAGACGGCGAATCCGGGTTGACCGGCCGACGGCCGCCGGGCGTCGGGGGCGGCCGGCGACGCGAACATGCGAGCAGTGCCGACGGTCGAAGGCACAATCACGCGCCGCAGGTGCAGACGGGCCCCTGAGGCGCACGAGCGAGGCCGAATGGCTCACCGAAGCCCGCCGACCGAGGACGCGTGATTCGGCACTGTCGAGCGTGAGCGGAGGCGGCCGGCCCCGGCGACGGGCGGCCTCTTGCCGGCTCGCAGGTGCCTCGCCTCACTCGCCGGTCGTCCCTCGCTCCGAACGGCTCGTTCGCCGAGTCGCCGGCGGCCCGGCTCGCAGACGGCGAATCCGGGCTGACCGGCCGACGGCCGACGGGCGTCGGGGGCGGCCGGCGACGCGAACATGCGAGCAGTGCCGACGGTCGAATGCAGAATCACGCGCCGCAGGTGCAGACTGGCCCTTGAGGCTGACGAGCCACGCCGAATGGCTCATTGAAGCCCACCGACCGAGGACGCGTGATTCGGCACTGTCGAGCGTGAGCGGAGGCGGCCGGCCCCGGCGACGGGCGGCCTCTTGCCGGCTCGCAGGCGCCTCGCCTCACTCGCCGGTCGTCCCTCGCTCCGAACGGCTCGTTCGCCGAGTCGCCCGCGGCCCGGCTCGTAGTCTTGTGAGCGGAGGGGGGCGCCCGCGGTGACCGGCGCGCTACCGCTGCTTGCCTCATTCGTAGTGCCGGATTTCCCGCCAGCGTTCCGACATCGGCTTGTTCAAGCCGAGGCACACGAAGATCGCGGCGCCGTTCTCGTACGGCATGCAGTGATCGCATTTCGTCGTGTCGGCGAGCACTGCGCTCCGGAAATCAGCGTGGCGGTCGGTGGGCCGCCCGCCCACGATGATCACGCACTCGCCGGTCGCGCCGCGTGGGCCCCAGAGCCAGTAGGTGTTGTGGGACGAGATCGCCGGCGGCAGCCCGTAGCGCGGGCCGAAGAAGTCGATGGCGCCCGCTTCCCCGTAGTTGCCGGCGAAGATGGCGCACGCGCGCCGCTGGTCGGCCGGCAGGGCGTCGTACACGCGCGCCACGCGCTGCACCATCTCCTCCCACCCGAACATGTCCGCGAAGACCTGGGGCAGGTCCCCTTCGCCGGAGCGCTCCTGCGCTTTCGGGCGCAGACCAATCGCCTGCATGTAAGCGACGGTCTGTTCGACCGGGAGGACCGGCAGGCCCATGGGCACCGGGGGAGCGCCAAGGACGGCGATGGCGGCGAGGGCGGCCGGGCGCAGCCACCTGCGGCCGCGAACCGACGAGAAGCGCTCGATGGCCATACCCCCGGCGGCCAGGAGCGGCGCGTAGGCGACGGCCAGGTAGTTCGGGCGGCTGGACCCGCTCGCGATCAGCAACGCCGCGACCGACACGAAGATCACGCCGAGCACCCGGGTCCGCCGGGCGGCGAGCAGCGCGGCCAGGCCCGCGAGCCAGACCGGGGCGGTCACCGGGTTCATGACGAGCAGTTGCTGCCACCAGAACGACGCGAGGCCGGTCCGCACCATCTTCTCGCCGGCCGCGTTCCGCATGAACTCGAGCGTCGGCCAGCCGTTCTGCACCTGCCACGCGACGTGCGGCGCAAAGATCAGCGCCGCAATCGCCCCGGCAACCCACGGGCCCGGAGTCCTGAGCCTGGCGCGGTGCGCAGTGACGATGAGGCCGACTGCCAGTCCGCCGCCGAACCACAGCATGCTCGTCTTGTTGAGGAGACCCAGGCCGACGACAACGCCCAGCGCGACCCACCTCGACAGCCGGTCCTCGTCCAGCGCGCGCAACAACAGCCACGCGGACAGCGACCAGAAGAACGTGTCGAACGCGTTCATGCTGTAGAAGTGATCGACGGCGAGGTAGACGGGCGCCAGCAGCGCGCACAGGCAGGCAAGCGCCTGCGCGAAACGGCCGCCGCCGAGGTCGCGTGCGAGGAGGCCCGTCAGGAAGACCGTCGCAGCCCCGGACAAGGCGGGCAGCAGGCGCAGGGCGATCAGCGAGTCGCCGAACAGGGCACGCACGACGGCCAGCACCGCGATCGAAAACGGGGGATGGTCGACGTACCCCCACGCGAGGTGCTTGCTGCAGGCGATGTAGTACAGCTCGTCGCGGAAGTACCCGTAGTTCGTGACAGCCAGCGCGTGGAGCAGGAGTTTCAGCGCGACGAACGCGAGTGGAACGCCGAGCGCGACTGCAGGGAGCGTGCGTCGGACCATCGAAAACCAGTATAGCGTGCCGCCGGGCGCCGGCTGCCGCGGGAAGCCGCCTGCACGGTGACCCGCGCGCAAGCCGGTATACTTCCAGGGATGCGGTGCGATGAATTGCGGCTGACCGGGTCGGGCGGAGCCAACCGCGTCATGGAGGCGGAGATGAAGCGCCTCATGATGCGGTCGCCGTTCGAGATTCGCCTCCCCGACCCGAGGCGCGAAGGGGACGGGACGCTCCTCTACCCGTTCGACCCGCGAATTGCGTGGGTGGCAGCGTGCCATCACCGGACGTCCTCGCGCATCTCCTGGGACCTCTTCTCGAGCCCGGCCGTGCGACTCGAGCCTCTCTTCGCCGAGTTGCTGCCGGCACTTCGCGCGGACGAGCGCCTGCCGGTCGTGAGGACGCTCCGGCTGTCGGTCGACCTCGGGGCCACTCAGGATTTCGAGGCGGGGCCGCTTCAGCTGCGGGGCGTGGTGAAGAACGCCCTTGTCGAAGCGCTCGAGGAACGCGGCGTGCGCGCGGAGGTGGACGCCGAGACGCCCGAGGTGGTCTTCGTCGCGCGGCGCGCGGGGACGCCCGAGACCCGCCGAACGGTGGTGGGGATCGACATCGGCCTCGGCGCGCGTCATCGCCGCGGCGCGCGGGTGACCACCGGCCCCGCGCCCCTGCGGGAGACCCTGGCGGCGCAGCTGATCATGTTGTCGCGGTGGGACGCGAGGACCGAGCCGCTGGTGGACCCGATGGCCGGGAGCGCGACGATCGCGATCGAGGCCGCCGGTCTCGCGGTGGGCGCCGCAATCCGCCGCCCGGCCGACCTTCCGTTCCGCTACTTCCCCGTCTTCAAGGGGCTGCCGTCGCAGACGCCGGATTTGTTTCCCGGCACCGTTCCGCAGATCCTGTCGCTCGACGTGGACCAGGAGCGCATCGGGACGATGGTTGGGAACCTCCGTGCGGCGCGCCTCACCGGGGACGCCTACAAGGAGTCGATCGTCATCGGCCAGAAGGACATCCGCGCGCTGACGCCCGAGTACGTCGCGAGCATGCTGCCGAGGTCGGCCGGCATGAAGCCCGGCGTCTTCTGCTTCAACCCGCCCTACGGCGTGCGCATCGGGGGCGAAGCGGGGGAGCGGCGGCTGCTCGAACTCTACGCGGCGATGGGGCGCACGCTCGGCAGGTTCAAGGGCTGGCGCGCCGCCTGCTTCGTCGCCAACCGCGGCTTCGTCGAGGCCTTCGGCCACCACCCGAAGATGACCAAGCCCGCCACGAACGCCGAACTCCCCGGCGCGTTCCTCGTGTACGACCTCTAGGCGAGTCGGACCCGCTTCAGAACTTGAAGCGGATGCCGAACCGCGCGACGCGCGGGGCCAGGATGCTGAACACGTTGTTCGCGGTCGAGACGTTCTGGCGCGTCTCCTGGTCCAGCACCGTGTTCGCGTTGCCCAGGTTGAACATGTCGAAGCTGATGGCGGCCTGCAGCTTCCGGATCGTGAACCACTTCTCGACCGCACGTCCACCAGCACCATCGTCGGGTACCGCTCCTCGCCGTACTTCTTGATCGGCACGTTGACGCGGCCGATCGACCCGGTGCGGGTCGGCGACTGGATCGTCTTGATCAGGATGTAGCCCTGGCGCGTGTTCAGGAACCCCGAGGCGTTGATGCCCCAGGGCAGCTGGTACATCCCCGACAGCTTGCCGACCCACCGCGCGTTCAGCGACGGCGTCTGCGCGTTGTCGGCGAACGGGATCGTCGTCGGGTCCTCGTAGCTCTGCGGGCCCGGGGTAGTGGCTCGACCGACGAGTTGAGGGTGAGGCTGCCGTTCATCAGCCAGCGGTTGCTGAGGCGCTTCCGCGCGGTGATCTCGATCCCGTTGAAGTCGCGGTAGAAGTCCTGGTTGGTCAGGATGGTCGCCGCCGGGATCTGGAACGGAAGCTGGTAGTAGACCACCGAGTAGCGGTCGCCTCGTCGCAGGTCGTGTTGCCGCAGGCCGCGGCGTAGTTGACCGGCACGTAGTCCGCGCTCGACATGCCCGAGTGCGGCGTCCAGGTGAAGCGGTCGTACCTGCCGCCACACGTAGCTGAAGCCCGACAGCGAAGTCCCTCATCAGTTCGTGCTCGATGCCGACGACCGCCTCGTCGGTGCGGTCGGATTTGAGGTTCGTCGTCCACCTTGTTCGGCGTCAGACCGGGCGTTGGGGTTCGCCGGGTCGTAGTTCGAGCTGTACGACAGCAGCTTGGTCAGGTCGAGTTCGTTGCGCTGGACGAGCCGGTCGCCGTTCAGGTCCCTCCACGGGTAGCGCAGGGTGGTGGCCGTGGTCGGGCTCAGCGTGTCGGCGGTGTAGATGCCCTGCCCGTAGTAGCGCGCGAGGTTGGCCTTGAGGACCGTCTTGCCGTTGCCGCGCAGGTCGTAGGTGACGCCGAACCGCGGCGAGAGGTCGAAGAAGCTGGCGCCTCGAGTCGGCGCCCGCGAAATCGATGGCCGGCAGCTTGTCCGGGCAGGATCGCGCTCGCCGGCACCGTCGCGGCCTCGGCCTTGTCCTTCTGGTAGTCGAACGCGCACGCCGCACGTTGATGTGCCAGCGGCTTGCGGTTGTAGGAGTCGTTGAAGTAGCCGGCCCACGCCCACAGCGCGCGGCGGGTGTTCTGGTCGCGGGTGATCTCGGCTTCGGCCGGCACGCCGTTGGTGAACCGCGCCGTCGCGCCGCCGCCCATGTGACGGCTGGTGCGGTAGGGATTGCTCTTGTAGCGGATCCCGAACTTCGTCGAGTGGTCGCCGCCCAGGAACCCCGACAGGAAGTAGTTGGCGTCGCTCTTGATCTCGTAGCCGGGCCGGTCGAAGTAGCTGCCCTGGTACGAGCGCGAGTACTTGCCCGTGGAGATGTCGTAGGCCCGCTGCACGTCGTACAGTTCCGGCGAGTGGAAGTCGGTCATGTAGCCGCCGCTCACGTAGGACCCCTGCGTTTCGACCATCAGCCGGTCGTTCGCGCACCCACTGGTGCGAGAACCGGTAGACCCCGGTCGGCCCCGTCTGCCGCAGCGTCGTCTCGAGCGGGCCGTGTAGGCCCGGCGTCGCGCGCGTTGCGGATCTTGTCGCTGTAGGTCCACTGGAACGTCAGCTTCTGCTGCGGCTCGTCAGCTGCCCCTGCACCTTCAGGTTCACGTTGCGCAGGTTGGTGATGTCGCTCTCGAGGCTGTCCGGGATCGTTGGGGTCGGTGGCCCCGGGCTTGTAGGAAGCCGATGCACCCCGACCTCGATGTCCTGGAAGCCGACGCCGCCCCAGAACCACAGCCGGTTCTTGAGGATCGGGCCCTCCGAGTTCGAAGCCGTAGTCCAGGATGTTCTTCACCGGGTTGCCGGCGCCCGCGCCCATCGCCTGCAGTTCCGGCGTCGACGTTCGACGACTGCAGGGCCTCGTCCACGATCATGAAGCGCCCGCTGCCGCGGAAGACGTTGCTGCCGCTCTTCGTGATGAAGTTGATGTTCACGCCGCCCGTCTCGAGCGACGCGTCGTTGCCGCCCGTCTGGATCTGGATCTCCTGGAAGGAGTCGAAGTCGTAGTACATCGGGCTCGTGCTGTCGGCCATGTCGGTGATGGTCGCCCCGTCGAGATTCCACATGGCGTTGGCGGTGCCGCCGCCGCGCGCGACCCAGCTGTACTGCTGCCCGGAGGCGGTGCCGCCGACGTTCTGCCGGCTCATCACCACGCCCGGCGTCTGCTCGATCATCACCCACGGGTCGCGCGACGGTTGGGATGTTCTCGAGCAGCTCCTTGGTGAAGGTGGCGCCGGCGGCCGTGGTCTTCGTGTCCACGACCGGCGCCTCGCCCGACACGGTCACCGTCTCTTCCACGCCCGAGACTTCGAGCGCGGCGTTGATCTCCGCGCTGAAGCCGGTCTCGATGCGGATGTCGGTGCGAACGACCGTCTTGAACCCCGCCATCTCGAACTTCACCCGTGTACTCGCCGATCGGGATCCCCGGCGAGCGGTAGGCGCCGGTCGTCGAGGTCACGATCACGCGCGGCTGGAGCAGGGCCGGGCCATCGATCGTGACCGTCACTCCCGGCAGCACCGCGCCGGAGGAGTCCATCACGCGGCCGAAGATCTCGCCCGTCTGCACCTGCGCGCCGGCAGGCGGCGGCCGCCAGGACCACGAACAGCGCCAACGTCGGAAGAGCGATGCGTTTCATGGCTGCGGTCTCCTTCGCGACTCCGAATATGACGGGGGTGCCGGCGCCCGCGTCCCCGGGGGACGCGAGTTCAGGGATTGCTGGCGATCGCGCCGAGGAGCAGGTCCTTGGCGTGCTGGATGTGGTGGCGCGTGGCCCGTTCGGCGGCCTCCGGGTCGCGGGCCTCGAGCGCGGCGAGGATCGCGCCGTGCTCCTCGACGTCCGATCTTGTCCCGGCCGGGCAGGGGCGCGGGCGCGGTCCGGGCGAAGTTGCTCCACAGCATCGACGGGAACGCGGCCCACATCTGCGCCAGCGTCCGAACGAGCAGCGACCGACCGCTCGCGTCGAAGATGATCGTGTGGAACGTCCGGTTCAGCGCCCGGTACTCGGTGATGTGGCGCGGGCCAAGACGCACCTTCATCCGCTCGAACACCTGTCGCAGTTCGGCCAGCTGGGCGTCCGTGATGTTCGCCGCGGCGTGGCGGGCGGCCATTCCCTCGATGAAGGTGCGGCACTCGTACAAGTCGCTCGCGTCCGTGAGCGTGAACTCGACGACGCGGATGCCGCGGTAGGGAACGTGCTCGAGGAGCCCCTCTGCCGAGAGCTGTTTGAGCGCCTCCCGGACCGGGGTCTGGCTGACGGCGAACTGCTCGGCCAGCTTCTCCTGCCGGAGCCACTCGCCGGGTGTGACGCCGCCCGCGAGGATCAGCTCGCGGATGTGCTCGACGAGCCATTCGCGACGCTGCTTGGACGACGCCGGGAGGGGGGGAGAGGTCGCTGCAGGGCTCACGGCCGGACATTATATATAATATTTAATATTTGACAAGCCGTCCGGCCCGCCAGCGTCCGCCGGCTCGCATTCCGCGAAACCGCCCCGTCTGATGTAGTGTGAAGGCGCCGACCCCAACCGCTCCCCGAGAATCGAGGCGACGATGCACAGAGAACGATTGGCGCGGCTTTCGACCGGCCCCAGGATCTTGACGCCCGCCCTGGCCTGTGTGGTGCTCTTCGCGTCGGGCGCCGGTGCACGGCAGCCGCCGGCGACGAACCAGCAGGCGGGCTCCCCGACGCCGCAGAAGATGACCGTCCAGGTCTCGGTCCCATCCGCGCCGCCCGCGTCGCCCGTCCCCGGCGAACCGCGCCGTTTCACGACCAGGCACGTCGGGCGCTTCAACGGGCGCGAGGTCCGCTACACCGCGACCGCCGGCGAGACGTTTCTCCGCGACGGGAAGGGCACGCCGCTGGCGAGCATCTTCTCGTTCGCCTACACCGAGGACGCGGTGACCGACCCGGCGCGCCGGCCCGTGACGTTCGTCTGGAACGGCGGCCCCGGGTCGTCGTCGATCTGGCTGCACATGGGGGGCTTCGGCCCCCTCCGGGTCGTCGTGCCGAGCGATGCGCGCAGTGCCGGGTCGCCGCCCTACCGGACCGAGCCAAACGCGGAGACCGTGCTCGACGTGACCGACCTGGTCTTCGTCGATCCGGTCGGGACCGGCTTCAGCCGCGCGCTGGGAGACCACAAGGACGAGGAGTCCTGGGGCCTCGACGAAGATGCGGCCTCCATCGCCGCGTTCATCCGCGAGTGGCTCAACGAGCACCGTCGCTGGAACTCTCCCCGGTTCCTGCTCGGCGAGAGTTTCGGCACGACGCGCGCGGCCGCGGTGGCTGACAAGCTCCAGCAGGACGGGGTGGACGTGAACGGCCTCGTCCTCGTCTCCCAGGCGCTGGACTACGAGGGCTCGACGCCCGAGCCGGAGATCTTTGCGTCCTACGTGACCTATCTGCCGACGATGGCGGCGACCGCGTGGTACCACAAGCGGGTGGCGAACCCGCCCGCGCGCCTCGAGGACTTCCTGGCGGACGCGCGCCGCTTCGCACTCGACGAATACGCGCCCGCGCTGCTGCGCGGCAGCGCGCTGGACCCGTCGGCGCGCGCGAACGTCCGGAAGCGCCTCGCCTATTTCACCGGCCTCGACGAGGGTTACGTGGAGCGCGCCGACCTGCGCGTGCTCGGCGGCCGGTTCCTGAAAGAGTTGCTGCGGGACAAGGGGCTGGCGCTGGGCCGCGCCGATGCGCGCTATGCCGTGGACGATATTGACGACACGGCGGACCGGGCGCAGATCGACGCGGCGAGCGCGGCGATCGGCGGCGCCTTCACGGCAGCGCTGCTGCAGTACGTCGGCGCGGACCTCGGGGTCTCGATGCCCGCCGCCTACCAGACGTCGAGCCGTGAAGCCGGCGACAAGTGGAAGTGGAGGACCGTCCCGGACGGAAGACCCTACGAGCCGTCCTACGTGAATGTCGGCCCCCGGCTCGGCCTCGCGATGCGTCGCAACCCCTCGTTGCGGGTCCTGGTGGCGAGCGGGTACTACGACTTCGCAACGCCGTTCTTCGATGCCGAACTGACGTTCGGGCGCTACGGGATCGTGCGCGACCGGGTGAAGATGTCCTACTACGAAGCGGGGCACATGATGTACGTGCACGAGCCGTCCCGGCAGCGGCTGCTCGCCGACGTGCGGTCGTTCCTGGCGGAGCGCTAGAGGGGTATCCTAACCACCATGATCGCCTATCCGAATTCCATTGATTCCGTCCGCCCGGCTCGTCCGCACGCGGTTTCGGTGCGCGTGGCGCTCCTGCTCCTCGCCTGCCTGTGGCTCTGGCCTGGCCAGTCGCTCGCGCAGATCACCGCGACCGCCAGACCCGGTGCCACGCCGGCGTGGGAGAAGGGCATGCGCCCGGTGGACGCCGAGAGCTACTACCACGCGATCGAGTGCGGCAAGCAGGGCGGTGAAGATCCGCCGTGCGTCTTCTGGGACACGGGCCTCTGCAAGAACCCCGACTTCACGCTGACGTTCTACTCCGGGTACAAGCAGGTCGCGTACACCGTGTGGACCGCGGTCCGGAAGAAGCAGCCCGCGCCGCAGCCCAACTACCAGTCGGCACGGCAGACCCGGGTGACCATCGGCGTCGCGCCGGTGCCGGGCTCGAAGAACGTGTTCACCGGCCTGGTGCTGAAGCGCGGCGGGAAGCCGATCGCGCCCGCCGTCCGCGACGTGTCGGACGGCGGAGGGCGGTTCACGTTCGATTACGCGCCGTGGGCCCCGACCGCCAGCGTCACGCTCGACATGGTGGGAAAGACGAAGACCATCTCGTGCGTGATTCCGGCCGAGGTGCTGCGTCAGTTCAGGTGACCGACGGGCAGAGGGCCCCTGCCTTGGCAGAGGTCCCTCGACTCGTGGGTGTCGATTCTCGGCGGAGAGGAAAGAAGGGGCTGGCGAGCGGACCGCCAGCCCCGGAGAGCTACTTCTTGAAGGTGAAGAACACCTGGCGCGTGGAGCCGTCCACCAGCGTCACCGTGACGACCCTGCAGGTGCCCGCCCACGACTTCTCGGTCTTCCAGGCGTAGGTATACTGGCCGGCGTCATAGGTGAGGCCGCTGTGCCCGGGGTTCACCGTCGCCGACTCCGTCCCCCCAAGCTCGCCGCTCGTGCAATCAAGGAGCTGCGAGACCGGGAAGCCGGTGGCGAAGATCGCCAGTCCTTGATCGCCGCCCAGCGTGAACTTCAGCGGCACGGCGCTCCCGGCCTTCGCGACGTTCCACGCCGGATCGTTCTCGACCGGCGGGAAGAAGCCGTCCCAGTCGAAGTAGACCGTGATCGTGGCGGTGTCGGTGGCCGTCAGGCCCCAGGCGTCGGTCGCTTGCACGGCGACGGTCACCGGCCCGAACTTGCCCGCGCCCGAGAATGGGACCTCCTGCCCCGATGTCTCGAAAGTTCCGTTGTTGTCCAGGTCCCACGCGTAGCTGACCGGCCCGCCTTCCGGATCCACCCCTGTCGCGTGCAGCGTGATCGTCTCGCTCTGCTTCATGGTGATCGGTTTGCCGTCGATCCCGACGGTCGGCGCACCGTTCTCCAGGCTCGCGTCGACGATTAGCTGGTCGTGGTCGGCAGCGCGGTACATGTCCGGGGCGTAGAAGCCGGCGATTTGCCCGGCGGTCTTGAAGTTCGTGTTGTAGTCGAGCACCGACGGCTCGTCGGCGTTGATGTGGAACGACGTCGCGAGGTGCACCTGGCCCTTGAAACCGGCGGAGGCCAGGGCGTGGTCGAGCGAGCCCCACTGCCCGTCGAAGACGTAGGAGTATTCGTTCGGGTCCACCAGGTTCGCGTAGCCGGCATCGCCCAGCACCACCATCGGGTCTTCCTTGGTGTAGGCGTTGAAATCCCCGACGAGGAGGACGTTCGAGGTGTGGCCGTCCGTGGGGTTCGTCGCCAGCCACTGCGCCAGCACAGTGGCCTGGTTCTTCCGCACCAGGCTGCAGCCGCCCTGCCCGTCCCCGATGTCCTTGATGTCGCAGGAGTCGGCCTTGGACCGGAAGTGGTTGACCACCAGCACGAACCTGGCGCCGTTGCTGACCTGCTCGAAGGCCTGCGCCAGCGACGGACGCCCTCCGGGTGTCGAATTGCCGCCGTTGACGAACTCCACCGAGTTCAGCGCCGCGGTCGTCCCAACGGGCGTGAGCTTCGCGGGCTTGTAGAAGATCGCGCTCTTGATGGCGTCCGTCCCGGCCGCGTTCGGTTCTCCGGTCCCGGCGTCGATGTCGATGAAGGCCCACGTGCCGGGGGCCGTGGCGGCATCGAGCTGGTCGACCAAGTGCTGGATGGCGCTGTCGGCGCCATAGCCGTCATTCTCCAGTTCGGTCAGGGCCAGCACATCGGGGTTGCTGGCGAGCAGAGCCGCCACGGTCTTCGGCCACTGCCTGTCGAATTCCGTCTGGTTGTCGGCACCTCGGCAGTCCATCTGGTCTCCGCCCACACCGCCGAAGCACCCGGGTACCGTGGTGGAAGGGTTGAACGAGTTGAAGTAGTTCAGCAGGTTCGCGCTGAGCACGCGCAGCGTGCCCGCAGGCGCGGGGGCCGCGGGCCGCCCGTTCACCGGCTCGAAGTTGAAAGAACCTCCGAGGGCGTTGACCGGGCGCACACGGTACGCGTTGGGGCTGGAGGAGTTGCCGCCCCACGTGTAGTTCAGCACACCGACGACGCCCGTCGCGGTGTCGCCCGCGCGGAGCGTGTTGCTCGCGCTGAGCGGCTGGCCGCCCCGCGCGAAGACAACGGGGTCCGGGTTCTGGGCCTGCGACGCGTCGTCGAGGATGATCTGGTTGAGGTCGTTCACCACCTGCACTGCCAACGCCGCCGCGCCCGGATCGGCAATGTCGGTCGGCTGCCGCAACCGGGCGCCGCTGCTCAACAAGACCTGTCCGAACCGGCCGAGGCTGTAAGTGTCGCTGACCACCAGCGTCTGGGAGAGTCGGACGAGCATGCCCTCGTATCGTTCAGGGTAGTCAGCGGTCGCGAACGGGAGCGTGACGTCGGTCGGCTCCACGGATCCCGCGCCGCACGCGGTGATCGTCCCGACCGACACCTGCGACTGCCCCTGGTTCTCCCCGGCGGTTCCCTTGATCACCACGACGTCGCCCAGGCTCACGCTATTCGCGTTGCTGCCCTCGAAGACGAAGATCCCGTCCGACGTCGCCGGGTTGCCGTCGCCGAGCGGGTCCTGGATGAAGAACCCGCGCAGCGCCGGCGATGGCCCCTCGAAGTCGCCGACGACGACGCCCTTGGTCGTGACCGACCCCGTGATTGCGACGGTCGCGCCGCTCCCCTGGATCTCGTAAATCGGCGTGAACGGCTTGGAGCAGGGGTCGCCGACTGAAAACCCCGAGGTGACGTTGCTCGTCATGGTGTCGGGCGGGTCGTTACTGTCCTGGTCGCTGACCTGCGCGGCATACACGGTGAACGTGCAGTTCTCGCCGAACGCCAACACGTTGGCCGGATCGATGGTGAAGGTGGTCGGGCCGCCGGATACGGCAGCCGCAACCGAGCCGGAAACGGTGCAGGTGAGGCTGAACCAGCTGCCGGTGACGTTCACCGGCTCGGAGAACGTGACGACGATGTTCGCGTCGCTGACGACGTCCGTCGTGCCGTTCGCCGGGGCAATGCTCGTCACCTTCGGAGGGGCATCGAGCGGGGGCGAATTCCGCGGGTTAGGCGCGCCAACCAGGAAGTCCAGCGAATTGTTGTCGGTGTCCTGGGCGCCATTCGATTTGCGCAAGGCCGCCGTGGTGTTCGACAGGGCAGGCGTCGGGGCCGTCTCCGAACAGTTCGCCGCGCCAAAGCCCACGAAGTCCACGACGCCCGTTGGACAGGTGCCCGACAGTGCCGCGGAGCTGCTGACGAGCGCGACCTTGCCGGTCGATGACGACATGGCAATCGTGCCAGTCGCGTTGGGTGTCGGCAAATCAACGGTACCGCCGGCCCCCTGTGCTTCCTGGACGAGATAATACGTCCCCGGCGCGATCATTCCGGACAGCGCGGTCTGCTGCCAACTGCTTCCCGAGGATGACGCGTACTGGACGGTCCAGCCGGTCACGTCTACCGCCGTCGTCCCGCGGTTGTACAGCTCGATGAAGTCGTTCTTGTAAGTCGCTCCGGAGTTGCCGCCGCCACCGTAGACCTGGCTGATCACGATGGTGGCGCTGACGGCTCGCAGGTGCAGCGTGGAGAGAATCTGCACCGCAGCGCAGGCGACGAACAGGCCGACGACGATGCGAAGGGCAGGTGTTTTCATAGCGACTCCGAGAGATGGGCAGGACCGACGTTGCTCGCGGACGAAGCCCGCGACACTCGCGGAAAAATCCCAGGAAGCGGTTTTAGCAGAAGAGCAGGTTCAACGCCAGCGATACTCTTGGAGATTCCGCGCGAATCGCGTCAAGAGTCAGGCCCGGGGCAGACTATTGGTCCGCAGGCCCGGGGTCGCAGCCGGCGTCCAAGGCCATCCCGGCGTGACATCCCCACTGCGCACGAAGTTTGCGGGTGATCAGCGCGGGACCGCACCGACTCTCGGGGACAGGCTTTCTCCCGGCTGAACCCGCGCCTCGGGTTCGCGAGATGGGAAGGGCGCTTCCAGGAACGATGAACTTTCGGAGGCTTGATCATGACCCGAATGGGACTCGGAATCCGACGCAGCGTGACGGCCGCGGCCGTGGCCGGGCTGGCCCTCTCCTGTGCCACCAACCCGGTGACCGGCAAGAAGCAACTCGACCTGATTGGCGAATCGCGGGAAATCGCCATGGGACGGGAGGCGGACAAAGCCGTCGCGGCGAGCTACGGGATTTACCCCGACGAGCCGCTGCAGCAGTACGTCCAGGGGCTTGGCGCCGCGATTGCCTCGCGCACGGAACGACCGAGCCTGCCCTGGACGTTCCGCGTGGTGGACGATGCGGCGGTCAATGCGTTCGCGATTCCGGGCGGGTTCGTCTACGTCACGCGCGGCATCCTCGCGCACCTCAATTCCGAGGCGGAACTGGCCGCCATCCTCGGTCACGAGATTGGGCACGTCACCGCGCGTCACTCCGTCAGCCAGATGAGCCAGCAGCAACTCGCGCAGATCGGGCTGGTCGCCGGGATGGTCATCTCCCCCAAGGTTGCGCAGTTCGGCAATCTCGCGCAGGCCGGTCTCGGCCTGCTGTTCCTGAAATTCAGCAGGGCCGACGAGGCGGAGGCGGACAGTCTCGGCTTCCGTTACATGCTGAACGACGGCTACGATCCCCGGAAGATGGTGGATGTCTTCCGGATGCTGGAGGGCGTCGGCCGGCAGGCCGGAAGCGAGGGACGGATGCCGCAGTGGCTGTCGAGCCACCCGGACCCCGAGAACCGCGAGGCCTGGGCGGCGCGGTCCGTCGCCTCGCTCGACCGGGACCCCTCGCGGCTCACCGTGAATCGGGCCCAGTACCCTGAAACGCGTGGACGGCATCGTGTTCGGCGAGAATCCGCGGGAGGGCTTCTTCGAGGCCAATTTGTTCCGGCATCCCGAAATGGCGTTCCGCCTCCAGTTTCCAAGCGGCTGGAAGGCGAGCAACCAGAAGCAGGCGGTCGGCGCGGTGAGCCCCAACGAGGACGCGCTGGTGGTGCTCCAACTCGCGGCCGGGTCGAGCGCACGCGAGGCAGCGCAGAAGTTCTTCTCCCAGGAAGGGATCCAGGCGGGCAACGAGTGGCGGAGGCAGATCGGCGGATTCCCCGCAACAGCCTACACTTTCGAGGCGCAGGGTGAGACGGCCGTGCTGCGCGGCCTCGTGGCCTGGGTGGAGTACCGGGAGCAGGTGTTCCAGGTCCTCGGCTACACGCCCAGCCAGCGGTGGTCGGCCTACGAGGGGGCGTTTGCGCAGGCCATCGGGAGCTTCGAGCGCGAAACGGACCCGAAGGTCTTGAACGTGCAGCCGCGGCGTCTCCAGCTCGTCCCGGTGCCGCGCGCTGCCACGCTCGACGCGCTGAACCGGGATTACCCGTCAACGGTCCCTGCGCAGCTGATCGGGCTGATCAACAACCTCCAGGGCAGCGCGACGATGCCGGCGGGCGAGACGTTCAAACGCGTCGTCGGGGGACCGGCCTGGAAACAGCAGTGAAGGCCGACGCGGCCCGCGGCAATGGCCTGGGCCAGCGTGACCAGCGGCACGTTCGGGTGCGGTGTTTCCGGATGGAGGCTTCGCGCGGTGATTTCCGCGATGCAACGTCCTGCGACAGTTTGAACCCGCCTCTGTCCTCAGCCGCGACAGACGCCGGCGCCCAGAACATCGATCTCTAGCAAAAGCGCGGCCACGGTCCGGCACGGCTGTTGCGGTACAGCAGACGTCCGTCTCCTCTTCGAACCGTCCGCGCGCCTTGGCGCGCGCCAGGTTCTCTACCCGCAGGTACCCTTATGCAATGTCGCTTCTGCGGCCTCGACACAGGTTCGGCATGCGGCCATGCGTCCGAGCGGGAATGCGCGGGCGCGTTGACTCGAGAGATCGAACGAATGCGCCACATCCTGAGCCCTGGTCCGGCACCACGGGCCGGCCACGCCGGTCACGGCGATGACCGCCGGCCGGCCGCGTCGCGTGTCGGCAGGTGGCCCTGAACCGCCCCATCACCGGTGAGGGTCCGCGTCGGCGCGTCGCGCGAGGTGCGCGCGGGCCCCCTACGGGAACAGCCCGAGCGCGACGAGGAGGGCGAGGCGGGCCTGGCGCGACTGGTTCTCGACAATCGCCGCGGCGAGGTCCGCGTCGCGCGCCGCCCGCTGCGCGTCGAGGACCTCGATGTTCGTGGACGCTCCCGCCTTGAACGAGATGTTGACGATGTCCACCACCTCGCGGGCGAGATCGGCGGCGTTCCGCGCCTGCTCGAGGGCGAGCTCGGAACGGCGGACCGACTCCCGGGCCGAGCGCACGTCAGACTCCGCCTGGATCTCCAGCTGCGTCCTGGCCTGGGTCGATTCCTGGAGAAGTGACTGCCGCTCTGCACGCCTGGCGCCGCGGTAGCCCCCGTCGAAGAGCGGCACATTCGCCTGGATTTGCGCGCGCCACGTGAACGACGGCTGGAAGAGCGTCTGCGGGTCGAGGTAGACCGGCTGGAACAGGCCCGAGACCGACGGCAGCCAGTCCTTCCAGCTGTCGCCCACCACGCGGGTCGCAGCCCGTTCCCGGCCCGCCGCGAGTCGGAGGTCGGTTCGCGTGGCCGGCATCGCCGCGATCGCCGCCCCGAGGTCGGCCGGCACTTCGAGCAGCGGGTTCGTCGGCCGCAGCCACCGGCGCCGTTCTCGGCGCACGAGCACGCCGAGCGCCTCCTCGGCCTGGTAGAGCGCCAGCTGCGGACTTCCTCGATCAGGGCCTCGTCGCTCGCCAACGCCTGCTGCGCCCGCAGCTCGTTGAGCCGGCTGCCCGCGCCCCGCTCCCGCAGCTCCCGGGCCAACTCGTAGTGCGCCCGGGCCGATATCACGCGCCGTCGCTGGTGGCCTCCACCACGCGCCGGCGGGCGATGATGGACAGGTACGCCTGCGCCGCCGCGAACGCCACCTGGCGCCGCATGTCCGCAGCCGCCAGTTCCGCGACCTTCTCGTTGTCGGCCGCTTGCACGCGAAGGGCCCACTGCACCGGCGCGTAGATGAGGCCCTGGAGCGTGACGCTGGCGGCCGCCTGGTTCCTGGGCGTGGCGACATTCCCGTTGAACGCCCGGCCCTCGTTCAGCGTCGTCGTGACGATGGCGCCCGACGCGGACGGCAGGATGTTCGCCGTCGACCTGGCGCAGCAGCGCCTGCGCCCGCAGAATCTCGGCCGCGGCCTGCTTGACCGAGACGTTCCGCGCCAGCGCGGGCATCGACGACCTGTGAAACGTCATCGGTCGCGAGCGGCAGCGGCGCCTGGCGGCTGCGCCCGAACGGAGACCGCGGTCGCGGCGAGCAGCAGCGCGGCACTAATCGGAATTCGTCTACGCATGGCGTGGCCCCGGCGTGTTGTCGGCCGGCCCGGCGTCACCGCGCCGGTCCGCCGGCGCCGATGCTGCGCACGGCGACGTACAGCACGGGAATGATGACGACGTTCAGCAGCGTCGAGAAGCAGCATGCCGCCCGCGACCGACGTGCCGACCGAGTGGCGCGACGCGCGGCCGGCGCCCGTGCGCGAACACCAGCGGCATGACGCCGAGGATGAACGCGAACGACGTCATCAGGATCGGCCGCAGCCGGATCCGCGCGGCCTCGACCGCCGCCTCGGCGATGCCGAGCCCGCGCGCGCCGCAGCTGCTCGGCGAACTCGACGATCAGGATGCCGTTCTTCGCCGACAGGCCGATCAGCATCACGAGCCCGATCTGGCAGTAGACGTCGTTGATCAGCCCGCGCAGCCACTGCGCGCCCAGCGCGCCCGAGCACCGCGAGCGGCACCGAGAGCAGGATGATGAACGGCAGCACGAGGCTCTCGTACTGGCCGGCCAGCGTGAGGTAGACCAGCAGGAGGCCGAGGCCGAAGATGATCGACCGCCTGGCCGCCCGACTGGATCTCCTCGCGCGACAGCCCCGACCACTCGTAGCTCATGCCCTGCGGCAGCGTCTGCCGCGCGGCCAGGCCTCCATCAGCCTGCATCGCCTGGCCCGAGCTCGAAGCCCGGCGCCGCGCGGCCGTTGATCTCCGTCGATCGGAACAGGTTGTAGTGGGTGATGACCTGCGGCGCCGTCGTGCTCGGTCACCGTCACGACCGAGTCCATCCGCACCATCTGCCCGTCTGGCGTGCGGAGGTAGTAGCGGCCGATGTCCTGCGGCCGGCTGCGGAAGTCGTGGCTCGGCCTGCACGTAGACGCGGTACGAGCGGTTGTTGAAGTCGAAGTCGTTGACGTAGTTCGAGCCCATCAGCGTCTGCAGCGTGCCGGCCACGTCGCCGAACTGCAGGCCCAGCGCCTGCAGCGGCCTCGCGATCGACGGTGACGAGCAGCTGCGGGTCGTTGGCGGTGAAGCTCGAGAACAGCCCCGTCAGGCCGGGCGTGCGGTTGCCCTGGCCACGATCGCGCTGCGTCGCGCGTGGCGAGGTCTCTCGATCCGGCCGCCGCTGTCGTCGAGCACCTCGAACTGGAACCCGCCGAACCGGCCGATGCCCTGGATGGGCGGCGGCAGAAACGGCAGCGACCACCGCGCCGCGTGATGGCGCTGAACGGCCGGTACAGCGCGCTGGATGACCGCCATCGCGGAGTGCTCCTCGCCCGGGCGCTCGTCGAACGGCCGCAGCCGGACGAACATCATGGCCTGGTTGGAGCCGCTGCCCAGGAAGCTGAACCCGTTGACGCATGAAGACGCCGTTGACCTCGGGCTTCTGTCGAGCAGGATCGCCTCGGCCTGCTCCGTGATGGTCGCTCGTGTAGCCGAGCGACGCGCCGCTCGGCCCCTGCACCGTGACGATGAAGCTCCCGGGATCCTCGTCGGGGACGAACCCGGTGGGAATCCTGCGTCCAGGCGAACCAGGTCAGCGACCAGGCCGGCCAGGAACACGACGACCACCGGCGCCTTGCGCCGGACCAGGACGTCGACAGCACGGCAACGAACGTCGCGCGTGCCGCTGTCGATGACCCAGTTGATCGGCACGCCAGAAGCGGCCGGGCGGCCGCTCGCCGCGCAGCAGCAGCGCCGACAGCGCCGGCGTCAAGGTGAGCGCGTTGAACGCCGAGATCAGCACCGAACAGGCGATGGTCAGCGCGAACTGCTGGTACAGGCGGCCGGTCGTGCCCGGGAACAGCGCCGACCGGCACGAAGACCGCCGCCAGCACGAGGGCGGTTGCGATGACCGGCCCGACGACCTCGGCCATGGCCTCCGAGGCGGCCTCGCGCGCGGTCTTCCCGTACTCGTGCAGGTGCCGCTGGACGTTCTCCACCACGACGATCGCATCGTCGACGACGAGGCCCGTGGCGAGCGTGATGCCGAACAGGGTGAGCGTGTTGATCGAGAAGCCGAACAGCGCGCACGAACGCGAACGTGCCGACGAGCGAGACCGGGATGGTCAGCGCCGGGATGACCGTGCTCCGCCAGTCCTGCAGGAACACGAACATCACGAGCACGACGAGGCCGATCGCCTCGAGCAGCGTGACCAGCACTTCCTTGAATCGACTCGGACACGACGACGGTGTTGTCGAACGCCAGTTGGTGCTGCATGCCCGGCGGGAATCGCTCCGACAGCCGCTCGCAGCTCGGCGGTCGTCGGCCTGGTAGACGGCGAGCGCGTTGGCCGTCGGCAGCTGCGTGACGCCGATGCCGACGGCCTCCTCGGCCGTTGAAGCGCAGTTCGGAGCTGTACGCTCTCGGCGCCCAGCTCGGCGCGGCCGACGTCCTTCAGCCGGACCAGGTCCCCGGCCGTCGCCGCGCTTGAGGATGATGTTGTCGAACTCGGCGGGCTCCGTCATGCCGCCGACGGCGCGCACGCTGAATCTGGTAGCTCTGCCCGGGCAGCGCCGGCGGCTGGCCCACCTGGCCGGCCGCCACCTGCACGTTCTGGTCGCGGAGCGCGGTGACGACGTCGTCGGCCGTGAGCGTCGCGCGCCGGCGAGCCGATCGGGATCCAGCCACAGCCGCATCGAGTACTTCCGCTCGCCGAAGATGATCACGTCGGCCACGCCGTCGATCCGCTTCAGGGCGTCCCGGACGTAGACGTCGAGGTAGTTGCTCATGAAGAGCGTGTCGTACTCGCCCGTGGTCGGCGTAGACGGCCGCGGCGAAGACGAAGCCGCTCGACGCCTTGCTCACCGTGATGCCGACCGCCTTCACCTCGTTGGGCAGGCGGCCGGAGGCCTGGTTCACGCGGTTCTGCACGTCCACCGCGGCCAGGTCGGGATCGCGCGTCACGTCGAAGGTCACCGTGATGGCGCACGACGCCGTCGTTGCCGCTCGTCGACGACATGTAGGTCATGCCCGGCACGCCGTTGATCGCCTGCTCGAGCGGCTGGGTCACCGCCGTCTCGACCGTCGGCGGCGCTGGCGCCGGTGTAGAACGTCGATGACGATGACCTGCGGGGCGGCAAGCTGCGGGAACTGCGCGATGGGCAGCGTGCGGGATGCTGATGGCGCCGGCGAGCACGATCACGGCGGCCATGACGCTCGCCAGGATCGGCCGCTGGATGAACAGGTCGACGAACATGGTTGGGGGCCTCGGTGGACGACCGGCTCGATTCCGCGGCGTGTCACGACGGCCGGATCGGGCACGCCGTTGCGAGCTTCTGCACGCCCGACACGACGATGCGCTCGCCGGACGTCAGCCCGCTCGTGGACGACGATGTTGTTGCCGAGGATCTGGGCCCACGCGGACCCGGCCGCTGGCTGGGCGACAGGCCGCCCGTCCTTCTCGCGGGCCACGAACACGAACGGCTGGCCGTTGATCCGCACGACCGACAAGGACCGGGATGGCGAGCCCTCGGCCTGTTCGCCAGACGATGCGCGCCCGGACGTACTGCGAGGACCTGCAGCCGGCCTTCGCCGGCGATCCGGCCCTTGACGAGGACGGACTGCGTCTGCTCGTCGACGCGCGGACGAGATGAAGTCCACCTGCGGTGCGGGCGAGCAGCGTGCCCCGCTGCCGTCGAGGATCTGCGACGGGCAGGCCCAGCCGAGGTCGCGGCTGCGCGTTCGAGCGGGACGGGACGTAGACCTCGAGCGTCCTGGTTGCGGTCGATCGAGGTGAGCACCGTGTCCGACGTGACGTGCATGCCCACGCGGATCGGGACGTCGCCGACCATGCCGGCGGCGGGGGCGCGCACCTGGTAGTACTGCAGCGTGACGCGCTCCTGCTGCAGCCGGGCCTGTTGCGCGGCGAGCTGCGACTGTGCCTGGAATCGTAGTTCGCCTGCGCCTGGTCCAGTTCCTGCTGGCTGACGGCGCCCGCCGCAAACAGCATCTTCGCGCGCTCCAGCTGCTGGTCCGCGAAGGTGGCGGCCGCCTCCTGGGCGGCGCAGCGCCGCATCCTGGCTCGTGACGCTCGCCTGCTGCCGGCTGGGGTCGATCTCGAACAGCGGTGTCCCGCCCTGACACGGTCGCCGGATTGCACGAGGATCCTGGTGACCTCGCCGCTCACCTCGGGCTTGAGCTCGGTCGACGACAGCGACTGGATCGAGGCGACGTATTCCGACGCGTCTTCGATCGTGTTGACAGCAACGGGCGCGAGCTTCACGACCGCGGCAGAGGCCGCCGGTCCTGCGGGAGCGGCCCGCGCGCCGCCCCGACATGCGGCGACGGCGAGCAGCGCGGCCGCAAGCACGAGGATGCGGCCAGACGGTAGGCGACGCGGGGCGACTCGCGAGTCGTGAGCAGCCTCGGCACGGGAGCGAGTGCGAAGCGCCAGCATTCACTCTGATTATAGGAGAGGGGATGGGCGAACCTATCTCGACCGTCGGCGGGAGAGATTGGAATGGGAAGGAACTTGGAAGGCCGTCCGGGGAACGAACCCCATCCGCAAGGCGTCCAACCCTGACGACGGAGCACGCGAAAGGCCGTTGACATGCAGCTACCCGATCTCCGGTACACCGCGCGCCTGCTGGCGAGAAGCCCTGCCTTCACGCTGTCCGCCATTCTCTGCCTCGGGCTGGGAATCGGCGTCACCTCCTCCCTGTTCACCATCTTCAATACCCTGCTGTGGAAGCCGCTCCCGGTGGCCGACCCCGGGGCACTCGTTCGGGTCTTCGCCCAGGGGCCGCTGCGCGCGCGTGTGTACCGGAATTTCTCCTACCCCGAGTATCTCGACTACCGGCGCGAGAACCGGGCGCTGTCGGGCCTCGTGGCCACCGCCGGCGTCCAGGCCGTCCTGCGCGCGTCGGGTGACGACGTGGTGCGAATCTTCGGCGAGGCGGTCACCGCCGGCTATTTCCAGGTGCTCGGCCTGCGGCCGGGGCTCGGGCGCTTCCTGGCTTCCGGCCAGGGGGCCGACGGCCCCGGGGCCCCCGCCGAGATCGTGTTGAGCCACCGGCTCTGGCATCGCCGCTTCGACGGCAGCCCGTCCGTCCTCGGTTCGACGCTCTGGCTGTCCGGCGTGGCATTCACCGTCGTCGGTGTCGCCCCGGAGGGGTTCAACGGCACATACGCGATGCCGCTGTTCGCGCCCGACGTGTGGGTGCCGCTCGGCACGCTCCCGTTGCTCGAGCACGGGAGCCGGACGATGTTCGAAGACCGGGCGGAGCGTTCCCTGTCCCTGCTCGGCCGCGTCAGGCAGGGTGCTTCGATCCCGGAGGCGCGGACCGCCTTCGACACCATTGCCGCACGGCTTGCCGTGGCGTATCCCGAGTCGAACGCCGGGGTGACCGTCCGGGTCTTCAAGGAGATAGACACGCATCCCGAGGTGTACTCGTCGCGCGCGCTGAACCTCGTGGCCCTGCTCTTCCTGGGCCTCGCCGCGCTCGTGCTCGTCGTCGCGTGCGCGAACCTCGCCAACGTCGTGCTTGCCCGGGCCGCCGGGCGCCGCAAGGAACTGGCGCTGCGTCTTGCGCTCGGCGCGACCCGGGCCCACGTGGCGGGACAGCTGCTGACCGAGGGCGTCATGCTCTCGCTGGCGTCCGGCGTCGTGGCGCTGGCGGTGTCCGCCGCCGCCGGACGCGCCATCTCGTCGGTGCGGCTGCCGACCGATCTCCCGATCGTGTTCGACGTGCGCGTGGACGCGCGGGTGGCGCTCTTCACGCTGGCCGTCTCGCTGGTCGCCGGCCTGGCCTTCAGCGTGATCCCGGCGCTCCGGGCGTCCGCCCGCCCAGTTGCGCCGGACCTGAACAGGAACGGTGCGGCGAGCGGCGTGGCGCGGCGTTTTGGCCTCGCCAACTGTCTCGTGCTGTGCCAGGTGGCCTTCTCGCTGGTGCTGCTGGTCGCGGCGGGATTGTTCTGGCGCAGCATTGCCGGAGCGGACCGCATCGATCCCGGGATGCAGCTGGCGGGGCGTTCGCTGGCGACGTTCGCTCCGTCGATGCTGCACTACGAGCCGGACCGGGCCGCCTGGTTCTATCGCACACTGCTCGATTGGGTGAACGCCTCGCCGGCCCTCGGCGACGCGGCGCTCGCGGCCTGGGTGCCGCTGGGTTTCAGCTTCGAGGAGGCAGGATTCACCGTCCGCGGCGAAGGCGCGACGGCGGCCGGCACGGCGAACGGCGAGAGGGCGATCGAGCAGACGGCGCTGCTGAACGTCGTCACGCCCCGGTTCTTCGAGGCGGCCGGCGTTCCCATCCTCCGGGGAAGGGCCTTCACCGACCAGGACGGCGCCGGGACCGCCGGGGTCGCGATCGTGAACGAGACGTTTGCCAGGCGGGCGTGGCCTGGGCGGGACCCGCTCGGCCGCCAGTTCCGGGCGAGCGGCGCGCACGATGCGTGGCTGACCGTGGTGGGAGTCGTGGCGGACGGGAAGTACCGCCAGCTCACCGAGGCACCGCAGCCGTACGTCCTTCGCCCGCTGGCCCAGCGGCCCACCGACTCGCTCACGCTCATCGTCAGGAGGCGAAGCTCCCACCGGGAGGCCGTGGCGGCGATCAGGGATGTCATTCGGTCCATCGACCCGGGCATGCCGCTGCTCGACGTCAAGACGATGGACCAGCAGATGGCGAAGGTGCGCTTCCTGCCGCAGGCCCTGTCGGCGCTGGCGGTGCCGGCGGCCATCATCGCGCTCGTGATCGCCGCCGTCGGGCTCTACGGCGTGATGGCGCACTCTGTCGTTCGGCGCCGGCGCGAGTTCGGGATCAGGTTGGCCGTGGGGGCGGAGAGGAGCCAGATCGTCCGCGGCGTCGTGTCGGAGAACGCGCTTCCCGTCGCGGTGGGGCTCTGTGCAGGGCTCGCGGCGGCCCTCGGGGTCGCTCGCCTGGCTCGGCACCTCCTGGTCGGCGTGGCGCCCTTCGACCCTGGCGTATTCGTCGCGGCGCTCTCGGTGGCCGGTGGGGTGGCGTTCACGGCGACCTACCTGCCCGCGCGACGGGCGAGCCGCCTGGATCCGTCGGAGGCGCTGCGGCTCGACTGAGCGCGGCTCGCGGTGCACGTGACCTGGAGGAACCCGGGAATGCTGACCGACATCCGCTTCGCAGCGAGGGCGCTTCTCCGAACGCCGTCCTTCGGCCTGGCGGCCCTCCTGACGCTTGCGCTTGGCATCGGTGCCAGCACAGCCTTCTTCAGCGTCGTCGACGCGGTGCTGTTGAAGCCGCTGCCGTTCGCGGAACCGGAACGGCTGGTCTCGGTGGTGGACATCAGGGGAGACGTGCCGGTCCCGACCGGGCGGTCGGAAGCGAACTACGACGAATGGCGGCGCCGGTCCACGCGGTTGGTGTCGCTCGCGATTTACCGTGAAACGGAGTTCACGGTGACCGGGCACGGAGAGCCCGAACTCGCAAAAGTGCTGGCGGTCTCCGAGCGGTTCTTCGAGGCGCTGGGTACGTTGCCGGGGGTCGGCCGATGCTTCCGGCCGGACGAGGCCAGCCAACCGGTCGCGGTAATTTCCCATCCGTTCATGCGCCGGAGGTTCCCGGAGGGTCAGGCGACCGGACGCACGCTGATGCTGGACGGCCGGCCGTACACCGTCATCGGGGTGATGCCGGACGCGTTCTCGTATCCATCCAACGAGATCGCGCTCTGGATCCCGCGTCTCAGCCTGCCCAACGAGGCGGCCGCGTACAAGTACGGCCGGTATCAGATGATTGGCCGGCTTCGACCTGGAGTCGGGTTGAGCGATGCGCGTGCCGAGGCGGCGACGATCCGTCGTTTCACCGCCGCCGTCGCCGCCGGACAACCCGACCGCGGGCGCACCGAGATACGACCGCTCGAAGAGGAAATCGTCGGCAACGTCAGGCTTGGCCTGCTGGTTCTCCTGTCGATCGCGGGTCTTCTGCTGCTGATCGCCGGGATCAACGCAGGCAGCTTGTGCCTGTCGAGAGTGGAGACCCGGCGGGCGGAGCTCGCCGTCCGGCATGCCCTCGGCGCAACCGGGTGGCACCTGGTCCGCTACCTCCTCGCCGAAACCTTGCTCCTCGTCGGAGCGGCGTCCGTCCTCGGCATCGCGCTCGCCGCGATCCTGCTGTCGGGGATCATCGACATTCTTCCCCCGGAGACCCCTCGACTCGCGGAGGCGAGCGTCAGCCCGGCCGTCCTCCTCTCCGCGCTCTGCGCGTCGGCCCTTACCGTCCTCGTCGTGCTGGTGGCGCCGGCGTGGCAGGCCACGCGCAGGTTCAACCCCTCGAGGCCGGGCGGCCGGCTGTCCACGCCCGCCCGCCAACAGGGCGGCCGGACCCGCTCGGCACTGCTCGTCGCGCAAACCGCCCTCTCGGTCGTCGTGGTCGCCGCGGCCCTGTTGTTCGGCCGCTCGCTTGGGCAACTGCTCTCAGTGGAATCGGCGCGCGCCGACCGGCAGGTCATTACGCTCGGCGTGCAGCTGGCGCCTCCCGCCTACGCCAACTGCCCGGGGAGCCCGGACTGCGAACAACGGGCGGTGCGGTTCGCGAGCGAGGTGCAGGGGCGCATGCGAGCCATTCCGGGAGTCGTCTCGGCGGGGCTGTCCACGTCCCTCCCGCCCCACCAGGCACTGATGTCGTTCACCGGTGTCGCGAAGAACCCGGGAACGGGCCGTCCCGAGCAGTATCTCTACAACATCGTGATCGTGGACGGCGCCTTCTTCCGCGCGCTCGGAATCAAGGTCGTGCGCGGGCGTGGATTCGAGGCGGGCGATGTCGCGGGATTCGAGGCCGGTCGTGGTCCTGAGCCGCGACCTGGCGCGGCGGCAATTCGGCCGCGACGACGTCGTTGGAGAAACACTGCCGATACCGCCGCGCCCGGCGACGATCGTCGGGGTCGTGGACGATGTCAGGTACAGCGGCCTCGATTGGCCGACCGGCGGCGCCATCTACCTGCCGTTTCCGCAGGCCGTGAACCCGGGGTTCTACCTGGTCGCGCGCACCACCGCATCGGTCCCCGAGACCGCGGCCAGGCTCAGGAAAGTGGTCCAGGCGGTCGACCCGCAGGTGGCGCTCGCAAGGCCGGTGACGCTCAACCAGCTGCGTCACGCGTCGGTGGCCCAGCCCGAAGCGCGCGCGATCCTCACCGGCTGCCTGGCGCTTCTCACACTGCTGCTGGCCGGTGTCGGCATCTACGCCAACAGCGCCTACGCCGTCGCGCGCAGGTGCTTCGAAGTGGGGCTGCGCATCGCGCTCGGGGCGAGCGGCCGTTCCGTTTTTGGCCTGCTGGCCCGCGAAGGGCTCGGCCCGGTCGCCGTCGGCCTCTGTGCCGGCCTGGGTGGCGCAGCGGCGCTCTCGCGTTTCGTGTCGCGTCTTCTGTTCAACGTTCGCCCGCTCGACCCGGTCGCATTCGGCGGCGTGTGCCTGCTGTTGTTCGGCGTCGCGGCGGCGGGCGTGTCGCTTCCCGCCGCCCGGGCAGCCAGGGTGAATCCGGCATCGACGCTGCGGAGGACCGCGTGAGCCGCGAATGTCGGCGACGTAGCAACCGGGTCCAGTGTCAGGGTTGGGGCGGTGCGCACCATCGGGAGTGAGGAGGGGCAGATGGAATCGATTGCGGGATGGAAGGTCGGGGGAGTCTGCGTGATCATGACGGTCGTCGCGTCGGCACTGCTCCTTGGTGTCGCAAGCCAGGCGCAGCAGCAGGCGCCTTCGACCGCCGTCTTGAAGGCGCAGTTCGAGGAGGCCGGCCGGTCTGGCGATCCGGCCAAGGCCGTTGTCGCGGCCGAGCGGCTGGTGGATGTGGCGGAACGCGAGCACGTGGAGGCGCTGTACCAGTCGGCACGCCTGCACGCCCGGCTCGGCCACCGCGAACAGGCGTACCTGCTGCTCGCCCGCGCCGTGGGAGCCGGTTTCGACAACCGCGAGCGGTTGCTCGAGGACGACGCGTTCACCGCCTTCCGGAACGAGGACCTGTTCCGGGCGATGGCGCGAAGGGCGTGGGCGCGCGGCTACGCCAACCTGCTCGAGCGGGCGAACCGGGAACAGGTGCAGAAATCTCCAGCGATCATGAAGGCGCTTGCCTTCAAGCCCGGCGAGCGCGTGGCCGACATCGGGGCGGGCACGGGCTACTTCACGTTCCAGGTGGCCGATGCAGTGGGCCCGAACGGACGCGTCGTGGCCCTCGACATCGCCCCGGAGATGCTCGAATACCTCGACATGCGCATCAAGGCGCGAAAGGCCGAGAACGTCTCCACGCGGCGGGTGGTGAGCGACGACCCGCAGCTGCCGCCTGGCAGCGTGGACACGATCCTGATGGTGGATGCGATCCACTACGTGAAGGACCGGAGCGCGTACGCGAAGAAGCTGGCGGCAGGCCTCGCTCCTGGCGGGCGGCTGGTGGTGATCGACTACAAGCCCAAGCCGATGTCCGAGCGGCCGTGGGGGCCGCCGCCCGAGCAGCAGTTCCCGAAAGAGCAACTCGACAAGGAGATGTCGGCTGCCGGCTTCCTGCCGGTCGCGTCGTTCGACTTCCTCCCCGAACAGTTCTTCGTCGTCTACCAGGTGCGGTAGGCGCGAGGGCCGGAACCACTGAGTCCGCGAAGACACGGCTGAACCACCAGGAACACCAGGACCACAAGAGGAGAGGTCCTGCGTCCCGTCGTCAAGATGAAGAAGCCAGGGCCGGGTCAAAGGGTCGGCCTGACTTCAAGACTCCGTAGGCGAGGTCACGGCGCCACGGGCGTGAGCGACTCGGGCTTCGGCGGCGCCGCCGCCAAGCGGCGGCGGACAAGCCGGGCGCGATGCCGCGGAGACGAACCCAAGTAGACAGGGGTTCGCCTCCGTGGCACTCGCGCGCGGCTCGGCCGGCCAAAGGCCGGCCCCGCCGAAGCCCTCGCCGGTCATTCTGTCCCTTGTGAACTTCGTGAGCGCGGATGATGGCCGGCGCTTGGTGGTTATTGACGGGGTACGCGACAGCGGTTCACTTGCCGAGCGCTTGGAGCTCGGTCCGGGCCTGGAGGAGCGCGGGCACGTCGGGGTCGGCGTTCTTCCAGAGGCCCAGGAAGCGCTCGTAAGCGAGGCGAGCCCCCGCGGTGTCGTGCGCGGCCGCCTTGGCGCGAGCCAGCTGCAGCCATGACAGCGGGTAGGTCAGCGCGTTGCCCAGCGCGCCGCGGCGCGCGGTGATGAACGAGAACTGCGCGACGGCGTTGCCCGGCCGTCCGGCGGCCAGGTGGGCCAGGCCGCGAACGTAGGTCGGCACGCACGCGAGGCCGACCTCGTACGGTTGGAGGGGAGCGAGCAGTTCGATCGCGGTGTCCGGCCGCTTCCTCGCGATCTCGATCAGTGCCTGGGTGGCGGCGCGGTACTGCGGGTCGCTGCCCGCCTCGACGTCCGCCATCGCGAGGTACTGCTTGAAGCGGGTGTCGGCGGCATCGGTTTCACCGACCACGGCCAGGGCGAAGGCTGCGCGCAGCACGGTGTCAGGTGTCTCGGGCCGTTCGAGTGCGATCGCGGTGAGCCTCTTCACCTCCGGCACGTCTCCCACCAATGCCTCGTGGATCGCCGCGCCAGCGGTGGTCAGCGCGGCGAGCGCCCGGTCGCCCCGTTCCTCCGCCCTGGCCACGCGCCGTTGCCACAGCTCGCCACCTTCTCTCAGCCGGCCGCCGCACATCGCCATCGACGACCGCTGCGTGGCGAACACCGACTCGGCCGCGGGGTTGGCCGCCGCCCATTCCACCTGGCGCCGCATCCCGTCGGCGTCCTCCTGCGCGAAGGCGATTTGCATCAGCGACAACCGCATCGCGACACCGCCCCGGCCCGCTGACACTTCGTCCTGCGCCAGCCGCCTGGCTTCGTCCAGCCGCTCGAGGCCGATCAAGGCGTCGACGACGACCGCGGTCGCCGTCGCCGAACCCGGCTCGAGCCGCAGCGCCTCGCGGCCCTCGTTCAGCGCATCGTCGAACCGGCCGACGGAGGAATACTGCTCGGCAAGGCTCACGCGGGCCGAGGCGTTCCGCGGATAGGCGTTGCGCCACGCCTCGAGCGCCGACACCGCCTTGAACGGATCGCGGACGACGCGCGTGTAGTAGTAGGAGGTGATGAACTGACGCTCGCCCGCGCTGGTCCGGTCGCGCAGTTCGAAGGCGCGCCGGAGGGCGCTCGTCGCCTCACCCATCCGGGTCAGCGAGAGGAGCAGCACGCCGAGACGGCCGTGGGCCAGCGCAAACTGCGGATCGATATCGATGGCGCGACGGTAGGCGTCGAGCGCTTCGGAGTCGCGCCCCCGGTTTCTCGCCTGGTCGCCCGCGCTCAACGCCTGGAGCGCCTCGAGCGACGGCGTGGTCGCCTGGGTGAGCGGCACGTCGTTGCGCTGCACCGACGCCACCGATTCTCCCAGCGTCGTCCGGAGCTCCGAGGCGAGGCGACCGAGGCTCGCGATCACCTCTTCGCGCCGCGCGACCCCGACCTGGCGCCGGACCAGCGTACGTCCCGACGGGCATTCGACGGCCTCCAGCCCCGTGATGTAGCCGCCAACATGGGTGAGGGTGCCGGTGAGAACGGCCCGCGCACCCACGCGGGCGCAGAGGTCCATGGCGAGCCCGCGCGTCACCGGCTCGTCGGGCGAACGTTTCATGAAGGCGAGCGCCTCGCGGACCCGCTGATCGGGGACGACGCGCAGGTAGGGCGACTGCTCCAGCTGGACCGTCAGTGCGAGGCGAAGCGTGTCGTCGAAGACCCGATCGCCGGTGCGGTTCTCGAACGAGACGAGCAGCGTGTCCTGCTCGCCGAACGCAGGCCGGTGGCTGGCTCTCCACCAGGCGACGGCGACAATGATGGCGGTGACGGCGATGACACCGGCGACCGCGCCGAGGAAGCGCCGGTCGCGCAGGAGGCCGGATGACAGGGGGAGGGGTGAGGGAGGGACAGGCCAGAGGCCTGTCCTGCGGTGTCGAGGGCGTGCCCATCTGGCAGTCCGGAGGCCGGTCCTTCTGCGCCGGAGGCCTCTCCCACTGTGGCGGGGGACTGGCCTGCCGCAGTGGCAGCGGGCGCGGCGGCGATCACCGGGAGCACGGGGAGCAGCAGCCGGTAGCCCCTGGTCGGGATCGTCTCGATGACCTGGGGGTCGCGCGGGTCGTCCTTGAAGACGTCACGCAACTGCGACATGCAGCGGGCCAGCCCTGACTCGGCGACATGCTGCCCGGGCCAGACCCCCTGGAAGATCTCCTCCTTCGAGACGACCTGCCCGGGCCTGCTGGCGAGGAACACCAGCAGGTCGATGAGCTGGCGCCTGACATGGACCGACCGGTCGCCGCGGGAGACGGTGTTGAGCATCGGCTCCACGAGCCAGTCGCCGAGACGGAAGGGTGACGAGGGTGGTGTGTGGCCGGCCTGTTCCACGGGCCGGCATTATAGCGCCTTCGTCGGGCGCGTGGACGTGCGCGCTACTCCCCCCTGAGCGCCCTGACCGGGTCCACACCCGCGGCACGCCAGGCCGGCCAGGCGCTGGCCGCGAGCGCAACCATCGCAATCATCCCGGTGACGCCCGCGAACGTCAGCGGGTCGGCCGGGCTGACGCCGTGCAGCAATCCCCCAATCAGCTTCGTTCCCGCCAGCGCGGCGAGGACGCCGACGACGAGTCCCGGGAGCACCATGAGCATGCTTCGCCGAAGCACGCCGGCCACGATCCGGCCCACGGACGCCCCGAGCGCCATGCGCACCCCAATCTCCTGGCTTCGCTGGGCGACATGGTGGGCGAGAACGCCGTACAGGCCCAGCGCGGCGAGCAGCAGGGCGAGGACCGAGAACGCGGTGAGCACGGCCGTCGTGGTGCGCTGCGAGAGCAGCGAGTCGGAGATGAGCGTCTCGACGCGGACCGCCGGGCGCACCACCAGGTCGGGGTTCCGTGCCGCCACCGCCTTCCGCACAGCGCGGGTGATGTCCTCGGGCGCGAGCGTGGTTCGCAGCAGCGCTCTCGCCCGCTGGAGCGGCGCCTGCGTGGCCGGCAGGTATGCCGTCGAACTCGGCTGTGCCAGCGCCCCGTCGGTCCGCACGCTCTCGACGACGCCGACAATCAGGTAGTCCAGGGGATGTTCCGGGTGTCCCATCATGACACGCTGGCCGACGGCGTCTTCGCCGTGGAAGAACGTGCGCGCGAAGGTGTCGTTCACCACCATGACGCGCGGCGTGCCGGGGCGATCCTCGGTGGAGAAGTCGCGCCCGGCGAGCAGGCGGATGCCGAGCGTGTCGAAGAAGCCTGGCATGACGGTTCGCTTGAACGCGCTCCGGCGCCGTGACGGATCGGGCGGAGGCCCGTCGGCCGGCCAGACGGGCGGGTCTTCCCACGGCTCGAGCACGGGCATGTGGCTCGTGAACGTGACCTCGCTCACGCCCGGGATCGCGGCAAGGTCCTCTTTCAGGACCGACTGGAACAGCAACCGCTGCTGCTCGGTCCCCGCCGGCATGTCCAACGCGGCCGCCAGCAGGTGCTCCGTCCTGAACTTGAGATCGGTCGTCGTGAGCGCGACGAGGCTCCTCGCCACCAGGCCCGCGCCGACCAGCAGCACGAACGAGAGCGCCACCTGGGCGGCGACGAGCACGCTTCGTGCCCGCGCTCCTCCGCGGGCACCCGTCGCGCGCGCGCCGGGTGCAAGGTGGGCGGCCAGGCCCAGCGACGACACGCGCCACGCCGGCGTGACCCCGCACACCACGCCCGTCGCCACCCCCGCGGCAAGCGCGAAGAGCAGCGTGCTCCACTCGAAGCGCACCTCGACACCGGCCGCGGAGAGCCCGGTGGCGACGGCCAGGAGCGGACCCAGCCACGTCGCCAGCACGATCCCCGCGCCGCCGGCCGCGACGCTCAGGATCATGCTCTCGGTCACGAGCTGCGCGGCGATCCGGCCTCGCGAGGCCCCGAGCGCCGCCCGCACCGCCAGCTCCGGCGTCCGGGCCACGCCCCGGGTCAGCAGCATCCCGGCGACGTTGGCGCAGGCGATCAGCAGGACGAGCCCAACGGCCGCCAAGAGAATCACGAGCCTCGGCGTCTGTTCGGCCAGCAGTGTTCCCTGGAGCGGGTCGATGCGGAGGCCCTTCGTGCCGTTCGTGGCAGGATACGCCTGCTGAAGTCGGCGGGACACGACGTCGAGCTGGCGCTGCACGGCCTGCATGGACACGCCCGGCGCGAGCCGTCCGACCAGCACCCAGTTGTGGGCCATCCGCATCGTCGGGCCGTCCCCCTCCCCACGGCGGAATCGGGATCCACATGTCGGCGGCGTCGAAGAACCGGAACGCCGCGGGGAGCACGCCGACGACCGTCGCCGGGACCTTCCTGCGGAAAATGACCAGCGTCTTCCCCACGGCGGCGCCTGGGCTGCCGTAGCGGCGCCTGGCCAGGGTTTCGTTGACGAGAACGACGTCCGGCGAGTCGACGGTCCCGTCCCCGGCGTTGAAGAGGCGGCCCGCGACGGGCTGGACGCCGAGCATGGAGAACAGGTCGTAGCTGACCTCGAGTGTCGGCACGAGTTCCGGGCGTTCGCCGCCGAAGAGGGTGACGTCGACAGACGCCGAGTTGCACGCGGCCAGCGTCTCGAAAGCCCGGTGTCTGCTCCCGGTAGTCGTAGTAATCGGGCGGCGAGTTCCACAGGAACACGCGCCCGGGGGCCGTGCGCCGGGCAAGGACGAGACGGTCCGGTTCCCGGTAGGGCAGCGGCTTCACGAGGGCGGCGTGGACGAGGCCGAACATGGCGGTGTTCGCGCCTATGCCGATCGCAAGTGTTGCGACGACCACCGCCGTGAAGAGCCGCTGGCGGCGAAGGGACCGAACGGCGGCCCTGGCGTCGGACAGGACACGTGACAGCATGGCATTCCCTCTCCTGTGAATGAGACGGAACCCGGCGGCTCCGCGTGGCCTCCCGAGGTGGCGTCTACCCTTCCAAGGACCTTCTTTCTTTGTTACCGGGCGGCCGACCGGAGCGCCGACGGAGCGGCGCACGCTGATACTCGCGCTTATCCTTGAGGGAGGGGAATCTGCAAGGTTGGTTCGCGCCGGTCCCGACAATCCCGGCGCCATCGGAGGGAAACGACATGCTGAAGGGCTTCCGCCAGTTCCTCTCCGGGAATGTCATCGATCTCGCAGTCGCGGTGGTCATCGGCGCCGCGTTCGGGGCGGTCGTCAGTGCGCTCGTCAAGGACCTGCTCACGCCGCTCATCGCGGCCCTGGTCGGCAAACCCGACTTCTCGGCCATCTTCTTCGAGGTCAACGGCAGCAAGTTCCTGATCGGCGACTTCGTCAACGCGCTGATCTCGTTCCTGCTGATCGGGGCCGCCGTCTACTTCTTCGTGGTCGTGCCGGTCAACGCGTTCGTGGCCCGCACGCGCCGGGGCGAAGCGCCGCCGGACCCGACCACCAAGAAGTGCCCGGAGTGCATGAGCGAGATTCCGATCGCGGCGCGGCGGTGCGCGTTCTGCACGAGCCCGGTGGCCGACAAGTAGGCATCCGGCGGCAATTCGCCCTGGCACGGGGGCGAGGGCATGGGCAGTCGGCGAGCATCTACCTGGTCACGGGGCCGGGCTGGACCGGGCGCGCTGCTCGAGTGCCCGTGAAGGGCTCTCTCGAAAGACAGCGTCGCGAGGGGAGTTGGCCTGCTTCACTTCATGGCGGTGAACGTGTAATCGCCGTACTCCCACCCCTGGCCGGAATTGGACGACAGCCTGACGAAGACCGTCTCGCCGTTGGTCGGCAATCCGTAGACCGCGGCAAACAGGCTCCTCAGGCCGGACATGCAGTAGATGTCTGCGCTCCCAGGCCCTCCGGTCCCCATGCACAGCCCGAACTCCCACACGCCCCGTTCCCCGCTCCACTCGAAGGTCACGGGTGACGAAGTCAGCGTCGAGCGCGGCACCGGGACTGATCAGCCTGGCCCTTCCCATCGTCGCCCGGTAGACGTAATCCTGGTATTGCCACACCCCGCCGACGCAGGACCACAGGCGAACGTAGACGGCGCTGCCGTTGCTCGGCAATCCGGGACGGTGGCAGACAAGGCCGTGCCTTGGTAGGCGGCGTAGAGGTCGTAGCTTCCGACACCGCCGGTTCCCACGTACAGAGCTGTCTGCGCGACCTCGCCGTCTGCGCTCCATCCAAATGTCACCGTCGACGATTCGAATGTGGCGCCGGGCGACGGGCTCGTCAGGCGAGCCCCGTGCGCCTCACCGAGGCTGGACCGGTACGTATGGTCCTGGTCCTGCCACCCTCCACGGAGGGAGGACCAGAGCCGCACGTAGACCGTCCGGCCGTCGGTCGGCAGCCCGGAGACGGCGGCAGAGAGGTTCACGCCCTGATACGCGGAGTAGATGTCGTAGCTCCCGGCGCCGGTGGTCCCCACGGAAAGGGCGATCTCTCTGACCTCTCCTGCCTCCGTCCACCCGAACGTCACGCTCGACGAGGTCAACGCGGACCCCGGAGCGGGAGCCTGCAGTCGGGCCCTGCCGGTGACCGCTTGGTACGTGTAGTCCTCGTATCGCCATCTCCCGCCAACGTATGACCACAGGCGCACGTAGACCGTGCGGCCGTCCGTTGGGAGCCCGGACACCGAGGTGCCCAGGAAGCTCGTGCCCTGAGGCGCGCAGTAGATGTCGTAGCTCCCCGGCCCCTCCGTCCCGACATAGAGGAAGATCTGGGAGACGCCGCTGCCCGCGGTCCACCGGAGCGTTGCGCCGGACCCGGTCAACGTCGACCCCGGCACCGGCGCTGTCAGTTGAGCTGAGTTGGGCAGGCCGCCGGTCGCGTACGTGTAGTCGTTGTACCGCCACCCCCAAGGGAAGTAGGCCCAGAGCCGGACGTAGACCGTCTCACCGTTGGTCGGCAATCCGCCGACGGTCATGAGCCCACTCAGATCTTGCGTGGAGGAGCAGATGTCGTAGCTCCCGGGACCGCCGACGCCTACGTACAACCTGATGCCGAGCGCGTTACGCGGCACGCTCCAGGCCAACGTCACGGTCGAGGATGTCAACGTCGACCGGGGCGCAGGGGTCGTCAGGCGGACCCCGCCGGTCGTCGCCCTGTAGATGTAGTCCGCGTATTGCCAAGCGGCGCCTAGGCGCGACCACAGGCGCACGTAGATGACGCTGCCGTCGCCCGGCAAGTCCGACACGGTGGCAGACAGGGCCGTGCCCTGGTCGGCGGCGTAGAGGTCGTAGCTTCCGACACCGGTGGTCCCCACGTACAGGGCCGTCTGCGAGACTCCGTCCGCGGTCCACTCGAATGTCGCACTCGGCGAGGCGAGCGTCGTCCCGGGCGGGGGGCTCGTGAGCCGGGCTCCATCGTTCACGCCGCTGCTCGCCTCGTAGGTGTAGTCGTCGTAAGACCACTTGCCTCCAAGGCACGACCAGAGCCGCACGTGAATCGTGGCGCCGTTGGTTGGCAATCCCGACACCGTGGCAGACATGCCGGTGCCCTGAAAGGCGGCGTAGAGATCGGAGCTGCCCGCCCCCCGGTCCCGACGTACAGCGCGATCTGCGACAGTTCGCCGCCGTCGGTCCAACCGAAGGTGACCGTCGACGAGGTGAGCGCCGTCCCCGGCTCGGGAGCCAGCAGCCGGGCCGTGCCCGTGGCCGCGCGGTAGGTGTAGTCCTCGAACTGCCATTCCCCCGCAAGGCAGGACCACAGGCGGACGTAGACCGTGCTGCCGTCGATGGGCAAGAGGGAAACGGGTGCGGAGAGTCTCGAACCCTGCGGCGCGAAGTAGATGTCGTAACTTCCCGGCCCCTCCGTGCCGACATAGAGGACGACCTGCGATGCGCCACTGCCGGCAGTCCAGCCGAAAGTCACGCCCGACCCGGCCAGCGTCTCCCCCGGCGCCGGAGTCGTCAACCGGGCCGCGGTGAGAACGTCCTGGGTGGCCGCGTAGGTCGCGGCGAAGGCCGCGGGCTCGGCCCGTACGCCGACCGCCGAAATGCAGAGGGTAGAGACCACGGCCGCGACACGGAGCGGACTCGATGGGAAAAGCACTGACCCCTCCACGCGATCGACGTCCCGGAGGCGGTACGCAGATTCGCCGCCATTCTACTCTCACCGATGGCGCCGCGTTCGCTGGGCCGTTGTGCGGCAAACGCTTTGACAGTCGGGGAACGAGCCGCTCGTTCCGACGCCGACCTCAGGTCTCGAGGAAGGCCAGGAGGTCGGTGCTTGAGTCAATCCTTGCTCGTGTCGGCGAGATCGTGCGAGCCTCCGGGTAAATCTTCATGGCCCCGACGATCATGGGCGATGCAGCCATAGCCCCTGGATGCGAGGTAGACCATCTGGCTTTCCCACGCGTCGGCGCTGAGCGGCCAACCGTGGCTTCGCGGAACGATCGACCCGGTCCCGACTATGCGCCGGAAGGCTGGTGTGCTTCTGTACAGAACCGGACACCACGGCCGCCATCGGTCTTCTCCCGTTCGTCCCGCCTCTTCCCTTGTCGGTCACATTTCCGCTGCAGCGCGACGGCGGGTCCTCGACAATCCTGACGATCGGATTGATGGCGGGACCGTCCGACACGAAGGGGGACTCGTGGATCGAAAAGCGTTTCTGAAGACGGTGTGCGGGCTCGGCGTGTGCGGGTGCGTCGCGAGCCTGGTCGACCCGCCCGAGGCGTTGGCGGCCACGCCCGAGCAGGCGCCGGACCAGCGGCTGGCGTTCGCCCGCTACCAGGTGGCCAAGATGGTCGGCTTCATGGCGGCCGGAACGGCGGCGCCGGCCTGCGCGGAGATCCTCGAGAAGACCGGCCGCGAGTGCGCCAAGCTGGGCCAGCTCGCGCGCCAGGTTCAAGGGCGACCCCGACGGGTACTTCGCCGCGGCCAGGAAGGCCTGGGGCACCGACTTCCAGTGGGACAAGGAGAAGGGCATCGTCACCGTCGCCGTGGCTGAAGGCGAGTGCGGCTGCCCGCTGGTGGACAACAAGCGAACGCCGGCGTTCTGGTGCAACTGCTCCGTCGGGTACCAGAAGGAGTCGTTCGAGCGCCGTCTTCGGACGGCCGGTCCAGGCGTCGCTCAAGGAGTCGAAGCTCGGCGGCAGCAAGCGCTGCGTCTTCGAGGTCACGCTGCCGCTCGCCGCGAAATAGCCTGCCGCCCGACGCGGCAAACCGTGGAGAATGTCGCAGAGTGGACTCGGCAGGATTCGACGATGATGGCCGACAACGCTGCGAGCACCCGGCGCATGCCGGACTTCCTGCTGTCCTGGGATCGCCTGGGCTTCCGGCTCCTGGTCTTCGGGGGCCTGGCCCTGGCCTGGATCCTCCAGGGACTGCTGGCGGGCCTGCCCTGGCAGAAGCTGGTGCTGACCGAGGTGGGAGGCCTGATGCCCTGGGCCTTCCTCGCCCCGATGGTCCTCGCCCTCGACAGGCGCATCCAGAGCACACGGCTCGGCGTGTGGGGCTTCCTGGGCGCGCACATGCTCGGCATGGTCGCTGGTCTTCGTCCCGTACTGGCTCACGCTGCGCACCATCAGCCTGATCTGGAAGTGCTGCGAGTCGGGGTGGAACGCGTCCCAGCTCGAGGCGTTCGTGCCGACGACGATGAACCTGTTCGGCGCCTTCCTCAGCGTGCCCGTTCGTCTATTTCCTGATCCTCCTCGGGGCCGCGGCCATGAAGCACGCGCAGGCCCGCCAGCAGGAGGAAATCCAAGCCGGGCGGCTCGCGCGTCATCTCAGCGAAGCCCGCCTCGCGCTGCTGCAGCGGCAGCTCCATCCCCACTTCCTCTTCAACGCCCTCCAGGCGATCTCGACGCTGCTCCACCGCGATCCCGCGACCGCCGACCGACTCCTGGTTCGATTGTCCGGCCTCCTGCGGGCGATGCTCGACGATGCCTCCGGGCAGACGTTGAGCCTCGGGACGGAGCTGGAGCTGACCCGCAAGTACCTGGAGATCGAGCAGGCCAGGTTCGGGGACCGCCTTCACGTCGAGTGGCGCGTGGACGAGTCGCTGCTCGATGTCCAGGTGCCGAGCCTCATCGTGCTCCCGCTCGTGGAGAACGCCATCCGCCATGGGCTCTCCCCGAAGGTGGGCCCGGGCCGGTTGACGATCGCGTGCCGAATCGGAAGGGCGTCGCTCGTGCTGACGGTGGAGGACGACGGGCTGGGCGCGACGCTTCCGCTCGGTCCGGGCCTGGGGGTCGGCAATACCCGCGAGCGCCTCGGCGCCCTCTACGGCGGGCGGGCCGCGCTGAGCATCGACACGCGCCGGGCGCCGGCTTCCGCGCGCGGATCGAGATCCCGCTTCGCGAGGGCCGTTCATGATCCGATGCCTGATCGTCGACGACGAGCCGCTGGTGAGGGAGCGCCTGCGCACCTTGCTGGCGCAGCCACGCGGACGTGCAGGTCGTGGGGGAGGTGGGCGACGGGCCCGTCCGCCCTCGAGGCGTTCGCGGCGACGGCCCCGCAGGTGGTCTTCCTCGACATCCAGATGCCGGGCCTGACCGGGCTGGAGGTGGCGGAGGCGTGGCGCCGGGAAGGCGCCCTGCCGATCATCATCTTCGTCACGGCGCTACGATCAGTTCGCGCTCGAGGCGTTCCGCCTGCACGCGCTCGACTACCTCACCAAGCCGATCGATCCCGAGCGGTTCTCCGAATCGCTGGGCCGGGCGCGCGAGCTCCTGCGAGCGGCCGAACCGCGACGAGCTCGATCGCCGCATCCAGGCGATGATCGAGATGCACGAGCGCCGGCAGTCGGTGCGGCCGCACCTCGTGGTGCGGGACGCAGGAGCGCTACCTCCTGGTGCCGACCTCCGAGATTCACTGCCTCGAGGCGACCGGCAACTACGTCCGCCTCCACTGCGAACGCGCGAAGCCACCTCCTGCGCAGCACGCTGTCGGCCGTCGAAGCCAAGCTCGACCCCGATCGGTTCCTGCGCGTCCACCGCTCCTGGATCGTCAACCTCGAGCAGGTGCGGGAAGCCCAGCCCTGGACCAAGGGCGGCTGGATTCTCCTGACGCGCCGCGGCCTCAAGGTCCCGGTGGGCCAGCAGTACCACCACGTGCTGTCGAAGATCCTGCGGTAGTCCGACGTGGATCCGGCGGTGTCCGAAGAGAAGCGTCCCGTTGGGGCGCTGCTCGCACGAAAGGGGTCATACCTGTGGCCAGTCGAACCGCACTCATCGTCGCCGCCGCCCTGGCGCTCGGTCGGTCGTCCACCGGGGCGCAGACCCCGTCTCTGCCTCTTCCCGTTCGCGTCGACACGTTCGTGTCCGCGGCAATCGGCGAACCGCGCGAGTACTGGGTTTCCCTGCCCGACCGATACGACGAAACCACGGAGAAGTACCCCGTGCTCTACATGATGGACGGGGACATGAATTTCAACTCCGGCATCATCGGCGGCGTCCGGCAGGCGGCCTGGCTCGGCGAGATCCCCGAGTTCATCATCGTCGGGATCAAGAACACCAACCGGTCGAAGGACATTTTCCCGGAGGAGGTCACCTATCCGGACGGCAGCAAGGACGGTGGGCGGGCCAATCAGTACCTGGACTTCGTCCGCGACGAGCTGATACCGCGGGTCGCGAAGACCTATCGCACCACGGACTACCGGGTCCTCTACGGGACGTCGAACACCGGGTTCACCGCCGTGCACGCGCTCTTTCGAACCCCCGACCTCGCCAATGCCTACATCGCGGCAAGCGCGACGCTGAGCGTGCCGTCGTTCCGCGCAGGGCGGGACGACCTGGTCGGCGCCTTCAAGGGCGGCCGGCGCGACCTGGTCCTGGTGATGGGGGAGTACGACTTGCCGACCGTGGTCAGCCACAACGGCATGCTGAAGGAGACGATCGACACCAAGGCGCCCGCCGGACTGACCTGTCGGCTTCGGGTGATCGAGAACGGCGAACACGTCCCGCCCGATGCGCTCGTCGAGGGGCTGCGCGTATTGTTCCAGGGCTGGAAGATCACCCGCCGGCTCACCGAGAGCGGCTTCGCGGAGATCCGGGCCCAGGTGGACGGCCGTCTCGAGAGGTTCGGCGTGTCCGGCAAGATCGACGAAGACGCGCTCAGCAGCCTGGGCAACAGCCTGCTCGGCGAGAAGAAGTTCGCCAGGGCGATCGAGGTCCTCGAGTATCGGGCGGCCAGCTATCCGCAGTCTGCCGACGCCCAGGTCGGTCTCGGCGACGCCTATCGGCAGGCTGGAAACGTGGAGAAGGCGAGGGAGTGCTACAAGCGGGCGCTGGTGATCGCCCCTGGCCACGCCGCGGCGACAGACAGGCTGAAGCGTGACGGAAGGCGCAAGTCGTGAGGAAGGTGACTTATGCGAATCGCTCGTGCTGCCCTGGTCCTCGTGACAGCGGCCTGCCTGTTCGCCCCGACACTCGCGGCGGCGCAGGGGGGGCGCCCGGTTCAGGCCCCGGCGCCGCGGCCCGTGCCCGCCCGGGGCCCCGGTGCTGCTCCGGCACCGGCCGTCACGGCCACCTGCGTTGACGACTGGGCGAGTGCCGGCAGCTCCAGCCATGCCCTGAAAGTCTGGGCGAAGTGCACGGGGTCTTACAGCGCAGACATCGGCCGCACCCTTGCTCTTCTGGACGGGTACTGGCAGAAGTTCGAGCCGTTCATGGGACCTCCACTGCCAGACCAGGGCGGTGCGCACGGGGGCGGCGACCCTTCCATCGATGTCTACCTGGTCGTGCGCCCTACGGCGGCGTCCCCGGCGGGAGACGACTGCCGTTCGAGTGGCGACATCGTGAAGCACGACTGGGGATGCTACGTGCTGAGCGGAGACGCGGCCGCGATGGCGTTCACGGCGGCCCTGCGTCCCGAAGGCCTGGGTGGGAGTTCACGGTCCAGCGGTTTCGTGCTCTTGGACCGAACGGCTCTCGGCACGCCGGAGCTACGGCTGGATTCAGCGCACGAACTCTTCCATGTCTTCCAGTACGCCCACAACCGCAAGGTGGTGAGCGGGGCGCTACCGGCCGTGGCAGGCGGCGCGGTGCCACGGGCCGGGGTCGAATCCGGTGCCCCCCTTCTGGTTCGCCGAGGCGTCCGCCGTCTGGGCGTCGTATCTCGGGAATCGCGGGGACGCGGCGGCACTGACCGAACCGCACGCGATGTTCGTCGACTTTCAGAAAGACAAGAGCCCGCTCGATTCTGCGGACGCGGCGCATTGCTACCTGGCCTGGATCTGGGCGCTCTTCATGGAGCAGGAGGGCGGTGCCGCCAGCGTCGGCGCGGCGTGGAAGGCGATGGCGGGCTGCGCCGACCAGGAATGCCTGGGCAAGGCGGTCGACAGCGCGGTGCCGTTCGACGCTCGCTTCCGCGACTTCGCCGTCCGCAACCTGAACGAGGCGCTCGGCGAGCCGCTGCGTCGCCGCTACCGCGACGTCGAGCGGTCCTTTCCCGACGGCACCAGGCCGACGTACGAGGTCAACGGCGTGCTGCCGACCATCGCACGGGGACAGGAGCCGGACCGCCACCCGATCGCGGTGCCTCACCTGCAGGCGCAGTATTTCCGCTGGACGGTGCCCGGGGCGACGGGTGAGGTCCGTCTCGACCTCTCGACGCTCGACCCCGAAGCGCTGGCCGACGCCGACCTGCTCGAGAGGATTGCCGGCAAGTGGGGCCGTCGCTCGATCGGTGTCGGCAAGGAACGGTGGTGCCGGAACAAGGCGGAGGAACGAATCGAAGAGATCATCCTCGTCGTCTCCAATCACGCCACCGCCGCCGATTCAACCGTGAAGGGAGGCCTGGCCGTTTCGGGCTTCGCCGAATCGTGCAAGCCGGGCTGGCAAGGCACCATCATCGAGGATTTCACGGTCTCGGAGACCTGGGATCGGACGACGCCGTCGGGCGACGGCGGCTCGCGAACCGAGAAGGGGGCGTCGAGCAGCCACACGACTGTCACGATTGACGTCGGTGACCCGACCACGGCCGTGATCGAGCAGACACGGCGCATCGAGGCGACCGAGCACAAGACGTCGTCGTACCGAGACAATGGCAGACGGTGCGAGGTCGTGAGCGACGAGCGGAGCCATTCCGACGGCCATCACGTCGGGACGGTGAAGGCGTGGGTCGACCAGAAGGGACTCGACAAGGCGCTCGAGGCCGAGGAGGTGACCCTCGTCTACGGTTCGAACGCTGCAGACTGGTCGATGACGACGGTCATCGAGATGGAGGGGAAGGACTCCTGCTCGAGCCGCGGTCTCGAGCGCGTGACCCGCAGTTCGTCCATGCCGCAGTCCGGCGTGGCCATGCCTCCGCTGCTGCAAATCGCCGTCGATCCCAAGGACCGGACGCGCTTGAAGGGGAGCACGACGACGAAACGCGGGGACGGGACGCTGACGATTACCTGGGACTTGCGGCGTCGGTAGCGGACCGCGTCCAGTCCGTCGGGTGGTTACGCGAGATTCAGTCGCACGCGTTTCTCCGCCAGCCGCGAGGCGTACGGCACCAGGCCAATCGCCTCGTAGTTCGACGCGGCTTCCGCGTAGAGCGTCGCGGCGCGGGCACGATCGTCGCCGGCGTTGCGCTCCTCCTTGAGCGACAGCTTCACCTCGGTCCCGTGCTCGAGCAATTGGTGCCGTTCTTCGTCCAGCGTGAAGGGAGGGAAGTCGATCACCATCGGCAGCCTCCTGGCGGAACCACGGGAATCCCACGGATCTTCCACAAGCCCCCAATGTTTCGAGCGGCGCGCGCACCCATCTTACTTCCAGCACCGGGCAGGTGTGGGGGAGAAGAGATGGCTGTCTGCACGGCCTGCGTTGCGGCGGGCGGTCTGTTCCTGTGGCTTGGCTGCGGGTCCGCGGCTGGTGCCGAGACCCTTGCCGTCGTCGAACCCCAGACGACCGAAGGCGTGTCAGCGCCCGTCGCCGAGGCCGGGAGGGAAGAGCCGCTTGTGCCGGGGGTGTCGTTCCTGCGCCAGGTCAGGCCCGTGCAGCACGGCGTGGGCGAGGCGGCGAGCCTGCTCCGTGAAGCAGGGCGTCGGTCGACCACCATCGTGAGGCTCGTGGCCGCAGTTGAACGGACGGATCTCATCGTCTACGTCGAGCGGGTGCCGTCAGCGCGGCGCCCTGGCGCAGTTCACGTCCATCGCGTGCGGTCGTGGCTTTCGGATTTTCCGGATCGCGCTCGATGCTCGCAACCCGCTGGACGACCAAATCAAGGTTGCTCGGCCACGAGTTGGCGCACGCGCTGGAGGTCGCGCAGGCACCATGGGTGCGCGGCCCGGCGGACCTGAAGGTGCTCTACCTTCGCATCGGCCGGCGAGTCGGTGAGGCTGAAGATTACGAAACGGACGGTGCAGTGGCGACGGGGCGGCGGGTGGCAGCGGAGTTGTCGGCCAAGCGATGAAGCGTGGCGCGCAGATCGCGCGCGTTCTGGCCACGACGGACAGGACGATCGCGGCTCACGCTCGAAAATCCCGCGGACACCCGTCTGGTCCCAAACCGCTGGATGCTATAGTAGAGGTCGGGTTTCCCAAACACATCGCTCCCGGCTGCCGAATCGGTGCGTGCGCCGTCGTGTCGCTCGACGACGGATGTCGACCACCCGACGGCTGCAGTTCCGCATCGCGATGGATTGTCGGTCAGCTCGTCGAGCGTCGGCGGTGGGCCCGTGTCGAACGGCTCTCGGACAACTTCTCCGTGAGGAGTTCTGCCGATGATTCCAAGCGTCGTTTCCAGAGACATCGTGTCGCTCAGCCCGCTGGAGCGACGAGTTACGACGGCGATCGACGCGGCGCTGGTGACCGGCGCCGGGGCCGTCATCCTTGGGTGGATCCTGGGGCATCCGATTTTATATACCTCCTCCGCGCCGGTGATGTCGCCATTCACCGCCTTCTCGCTGCTCGTACTGGCGCTGGTCCGCCAGGCGCGGATCCACGCCGACGACTGGCCGGTGTCCCTCAATTTCGCGATGACCGGCCTGGTGCTGGGCGGGAACGTGTCGTCCATCATCACGCTGGCGATGATGCCGCCGGAGCTGTGGCGGAGTTTCTCGGGGATCGTGCTGACCTCGACGATGACATCGATCGGCCTGGTGCTGTTCTGCCTGTACGACTTCACGATCGTGCTCCGGGAGACGCCGCCGTCGCGGTTCCTCCTGGATGACATGCTGCTCCACCTCGCGCTTGCGCCCGGCGGCCTGAGCCTGCTCGGCTACCTCCTGGGCAACCCGACCTACCTGAGCGTCCACTGGGACCCGCGGGTCGGGATCTCGCTGCTCGAGATGGCCTTCATGGCGCTCTACGCGATCGGCGCCGTCGTGTCGAACCCCAGGCTGTTCCTCTGGTCGTTCCTCGCGTCCGGCTGGAGCAATCGCCTGGTCTTTGCCGGGCTCTTCGCGAACCAGTTCGTCGCGCCGTTCATCGTGGCCGTGGTGTTCTCGAGCCACGGCGCGAAAGGCCCCGGCATCGAACTGTTCGTGATGCTGGCCGGCGTGGTGACGACGATGACGTTCCTGGCCCTGCAGGCGCCGTTGAACCGACGGCAGGCCGGCGGCTGACAATCAACGCACCCAACCATTGGCGGCGGGCCTCGTGACGGCGCGGGCTCACCCTAGGCCCCTGCCGCAGCCCACAGCGCGTGAGCGACCGGCGGTCGATCGATGTTGCTGTGAGCGCCCGACGGCCCGTCGCCGCCGTTGATGAACGCGCTCGCATCGAGGTTGTAGATCCGGCCAGGCGCGAAGGCGTAGCGCCCGTCGGCGGGGAGCATCGTCAGGTCGACGACGTCGCATCCGGGCCCGCGCACGCCGAAGGTTCCCACGCCGCCGAACCGCGGGTAGTCGATCCCGAACGTCACCTGGCCGGCGACGCCGGCGGCGATGGGGTAGAACCGGCCTACCGCGGTGTCGTACCGCGATTGAGTGGTGATGAGCGGGCCGGCCACCATGTCGCGCTCGACGACCTTGTGGAAGTACCCGGCGTGGCCCTTCGCAACCGGGATGTCACTGCAGTACGACCAGAGCGACAGAGCGCCTTGGACGAGCGCGAGCGAATGGACCGGCGCGCTGAGGACCGTTGCGCCCTCGGGGCCGTTCAGCACCCCGGACATGACGATGCAGCCGAAACTGTGGCCCATCAAGTGCAGGCGGGCCTCGGGGCCCGCCGCTCGTTGGATCGACGCAACCAGGCGTGCCGCGCCGCCCTCCCCAAAGGCGCGGGCCCGATCCTTCATCATCCAGAACGACAACTGGCGCAGTGGGGAGAGGATGCCGCCGAGCCCGGACGTGCCGAAGCTCGCGAGGTCCGCCTCCATTGCCGCTTGGTAACGGTGCTCCGCGTCGAAGGGTTGCCTGTCGGAACCGGGATCCCCAACGACGCCGGCGCTTCCAAGCCCGGATTCGCGGTCGAGCACGGCGTACGCCTCGCGAACGTCCGCCGGCAGGCTGGGCGGCGCCGCGTTGCGCATCGCCGAGGTCAGGATCACGTGAAGCGCCTCGCGAGCGGCGGGCGTATCGGCAATGCGATCGGCATAGACGTCGACCAGTGCGGTGATCGTCGCCTCGGGGCCGGCGCCCGCCCCCGCCGGCGCGCCCGGCGTCATCGCGAAGCTGCCGGTGGCCACCACGCCCTCGTCGCCCCAGGGCAGGCTTGGCCAGTGGACTCCCACGAGCAGCGGCTCGAACCCTGGCCGCGCTGCCTTCATCTGCTCGACGTCGGCCGTGCACGCGGACATGGTCGCGACCCAGCGCCCGGTACTGGTCGCGGGCCGCCGGCAGGTCGCCCTTCCAGCCGTGGCTGAACACGAAAACGTCCGTGTAGGGCCGATTGCCGGTCGCTGCCTCGATGTCGCGGAGAAGCCTCGCGCTCAGGCTCCCATCCGCGCCGTCTGGATCGCCGGCGCGTTCCGTCCCGTGTTTGTCGAAGGCGACGAGGTAGTAGGTCAGGTCGGATCCCGGCACGTGTTCGATGGGCACGGCGTTTCCCCTTCCTGATTCACGCGGCCGAGACTCGGCCGGTAGCGGCGTCCATTTCTTGAAGCAGCGCGCGGCTGCGCCGGAAAGTCGGGCTGATCTCGGCGTCGAAACGACGCTTGCGCGCCAGAGCGCCGTCTGTGTCGTGCCGATCGAGGCAGGCGATCACGTCGTCGCATGCGGCGTCCATGGTGCCAAGCACCTGCTCGAAGTTGAAGAGCAGGTCCGAGTCGCCCTGCGCGAGCCAGTCGAGGTCCCTGGAAAGCGCCGCGTAGTCGTCCGGCGGCAGGAGTTCCTGCAACCCCGGCTTCACGTGGCCGGCGATCGCGAACACCTGGTGGCAGCGTGTCGTCACCGCCGTCCAGGTCTGGCCGTAGTAGTAGCCCTTCATGTAGGCGGCAAAAGCTCGGAATTGCGCCTCGAAATCCGGCAGGACCGCTTCGGTCTCTCGGAACCGCGTTGCGATGTCCACGACCTGGCGGTGGCTCTTGGTCAACTCCTCGACCAGGGCCATAAGGTCGCTCACCAGCGGGTGGTCGTCGCGGCTCGCCGCGGCCCGGATGGCGCTACCAGCACGGCGCGTCGCTGTGGCGTTGATCGACAGGTACCGCTCGACCTGTCCGACCTCGAAGTCGATCAGCTGGTTGTCCGCCAGCCGGCTGTAGAGCACCGGCGCGCCGAAGTCCCACTCTCCCTGGATGACGGCGCGCGCCTCGTTGACGGCAAGGTCCACCATCCCGTGCGTGAGCAGGCGCGCGTAGAATTCCGTCGTGAAGAGGCGCGCGGTTTCGAGGCCCACGGCCGACGACATGGCCAGGACCGCCGGCACGCCTGTGTCGCGGGCGAGCAGCGGGCCGAGCGGCAGGAACCCGTCCGTTCGACGCCTGGCCGCGGTCTCGCAGGCCGCGAAGAAGACGAACCGCGGGGGCGTGGCTGCACTCTGGATGCTGGCAACCACCTCATCCGCGGTGACAGGCATGATCTCGCCGGCGTCCCCTTCGAGGTACAGCACGGTACCGTTCGCCGTGCGCGCGCCGTGACAGAGGAAGTGCACGAGGTGGGCGCCTCGCGTCAACGCTTTGCGCAGCGCGAGGAGCGTCGGCGGCGACGCGCTGCCGCTCTCGAGCCACGTTGTTTCGACCTTCAACGCGCGCGCGGCGTCGAGAGTCTGGTGAAGCGCTGCGCGCTCGGACGTCGCGATGGTGTCCAATTCGTACCGGTTCCCAGGCGGGGGCGAGGCGATGACGCAGAGCAGACGCAGTGGGCGCTCGGTTGGCGCAGGCGCCGACAGCCACGTGCCCGCGGGCGCGTAGCGGGAGAAGGGCGAGGCCGCGGCGGCGCCGAGCGGGAACCACTTGCCGTCCAACGGATGGAAGATCCGTTCCCACGCGAGGGTCTGCAGGTCCAGGACGTCGATCTGTAGACGGACCCGCAACTGATCTCCTCGGCTCCGTAGCGCCGTGGTGCAGGATTGGTAGTCGTTCATCACGTTTCCCGCCCCGAACACCATCCGGCCGAGTTCTCTTCCGTACTCCTCGGGATCGGCCTTATGATCGAGCACCCTGGTATTGATCACGGCGATCGCCGACGCGAACAGGGGCCGGCCCGGCGCGTCGAGTTCGACCGGGCACGACCAGCGGCCATCCGCCGGCGGACGGCCGGGCGGCGCTCCCACGCGCAGCCGAATCTCGTGATAGTCGGGCGGCGCACCCGTGACGCGTGCAAGACCGGCAAGCATCATGACTGTCTCCTGTCTCTCCGCCGGAGGTTCCCGCCTCGGAGGTCACTCGTCCTTGCGCCGCTGAATTGGCTCAACGAGCGCTCGCGCAGCTGGAGGCTACCGGAGATCCCACCGTGCGGCTTCGCGGAGCAGAGTGGCGCAGGCCCCTTCAAAATCCCGTGGGGCCGAAGTCCGGAGGCGGCGGGAAGACGATCGCCTGTATCAGCGGGCGAAGATCCATCGGGAGATGCTCCGCTGGAAGTTCGGCCGTCGCGTCCCCGCCCGCGACGACGAACTTGATGCCGCCGCCCGCCACGCGGCGAAGGGGCACGCCGAGCAGCTTCTCGAACGCGTCCACCGAACCCGTGACTGAAAAGCTGATTCCCACGAACGGACCAACCTCGAGGCCGCTCGAGCGGAACGACTCGGCCACGGCAGCGACAGCACCGCGCGCCGGCGCGAACTTCCCCAGATTCTCGGCGGTCAGAGGCGGCCGCGCGCGGTGCGTGGTGTCTGCCGCTGGGCGCAGCACGACTTGCGCCGACACCCTCTCGTCCTTCCTGAGCGTCATCTGTTGCCCCCGACTCCGGGAACCCGCAGCGCAAGACTCAGATAGCGCGTCCCGTCTGTAACCATATACCCGACGTCAACGAGCGCGTCGAGAAACGCGCGGGTCTGTGCCTCCGTGAGAGCGCCCCCGCGACCCGAACGGCCCAGATGTTCCCGGATGGCGACGACCGAGTGCGCGGAGTCGCAGAACTCGTAGACGTCCTTGTCGATGCCCTTCAGCACGGCGCTGTCACGAATCGCCCCGGCGCGCGTGTCGTGGAGGGCAAGCGTACTGTCGGGTCGCTCGAAAGCCTGCAGGGCGCCCGGTTCAGGTGTGGCCCGCCAGTCATCGACGAACGCGACAAGAGAATCCGACCAGTCGCTCTGGCGAGCGCCGGCATAGTCGTAGTCGAAGTAGTAGGCGATCTGCCGGAGGTCATCCGCGCCGAACGGATACAGGTACTTGTATGGCGGCAGCGGGCGGACGTTGACCAAGCCGTAGGCCGAGGCCTGCCTGAAGTAGGGACTGAAGCGGTCGAGTCGGATCGGGCCACAGGCAGTCGGTGCGTTGAGGAATCGCACTTGGCGAAGCAGCGTGAACAGCTGCTGATAGTCCGCATCGGTCTCGCCGGGAAAGCCGTACAACAGGTTCCAGTCGGCGTGAACCCCGTACTCCATGCACCATTTCAAGAGCTGGACGTTCTGGAGAGACGAGGTGCCCTTCCGCATCAGCTCCAGGACGTGGTCGTTCAGGCTCTCAATCCCCGGCTGGACATGGAGGACGCGCGCATCGCGCAAGAGCGCAACCTGCTCGCGACTGAGATTCGCCCGAATCTCCCAGAAGAACCTGAGAGACTGCTCCCGACTGGCAAGCGCCGGAAACAGGTCCCGGAAGTACGACATGTTCACGACGTTGTCCGTGGCTTGCACCATGTCGACCTTCCAGGTGGTCACCAGGTGATTGATTTCCCGGAGGGCCCGCGGCCCGCTCTTGGCCCGGAATCTCAGCGTGCAGCCGTTGAGACCGCAGAACATGCAGTGGTTCTTTGCCCCCCACCAGCATCCCCGGGAACCCTCGAAGAGGACCGTCGGAACGACGACCGCTCGGGCCGACGAACGGTCGAGAGCACGGAAGTAGTCGCTGTAGTCCGGGACCGGCAGCCGGTCCAGGTCCTCGACTGGTACGGCCGGCCGGGTCCGCTTCGATCTGCCCTTGTCGCGGTAGACCAGTCCCGAGACGGAGGCTCGCGCCGGGCCCTTCAGGCGGCCCGCCAGCAGCAACCTGACGAAGGTCGGGAACGAGTCGTCGGCTTCCCCGCCACAGACGTAGTCCACGAAGGGAAACAGACGGTGGAGCGCGACGCCCATCTCGTCTTCCCAGTTGGCGCCTCCGAAGACCACCTGGAGTTGAGGGCGCTCGGCCTTCAGTCGGCGCGCCAGCGCCAAGGAAGCGATGTTCTGCTCGAACGTGGATGTGAAACCGACCAGGGAGTACCTGCCTCCAGGGCACCGTGCGGAGGACGTAGTCGAGGAACGGCTCAACCAGGCTGCGCGCTCGGAGGATTCGGCCTATCGAGCGGCCGTCGAGGTGCCAGATACCCTGGAGCACCTCCCGAACGTACGCCGCGTCGGCTCCCGGGTTCGCACCATAGAGGGAGGCGGTGAAGATCCAGTCGCCCACGAAGGCGGTGTGCGGGAGCTCGGTGCCCAGCCAGCAGTACCTCTTCGACGCCGAGCAGGTCCGCGTAGCAGAACGTGAGATAGCGGATGTCGCACGCGATTTTCTCTTCAGCCAGTCTGGCCTTCAGCAGGCTGACGCCGAGGGCCTGCCGCTCGAGCGCGCCAAACGGCATGCTTGCCAGAAGGACGCTGGTTTTGGCCATAGCACCTCCCCGGGGCGCCGCGGACGCGCATCGTTGCGCCCTCGCCGCTGGCCGGAGACGCGGCCAGCGGCGAAGGAATCGGATGGTTGCCCGCTACAGCTTGAGACCCGAATTGATCACCATGTCCTCGAGCGCCTGCATGTCCTCCCGGGTCAGGGGGGAAGACGGTCGGGAAGACGCCACCTGGCCCTCGAGCGAGGCAGCCTCCAGCGAAGAAGTCGGTCCCGGCCTGACCGGTGCTGGCTCCGGACGCGGCTGCGGCGGGATGGTCCGCGGCTGGATGGGGCCCGGGTCGCGGGACACCCTGGGCTCCGGCTGCCGCGGTTCGATCCCCCGGATGGGGCCGCGCGCGATCGGCAGGCATCGGATCTTTGCCAGCAGGACCGCCTTCTGGGCGTCGGCGAGCCCGTCGCCCGTGGCGACGTCGGGACCCACGGTCGCCGCCGAACCGCCGGTGCTTGGGCTGCACGTCCCCTGGGTCACGTCGCGCGCCGTCTTTCTCATGATGTCGCGGACGTCGGCCGGGGCCAGATGGGAGCAGGCTTCCTTGATCAGCGCCGCCAGTCCGGCGAGTTGCGGTGCTGCAGCCGACGTGCCGCTGAAGGCGCCCCAACCGTCGTTGGTCGCGGTCTCGTCACCGTTCGGATGTGTCCCGCCGGCATAGCTCTGATCAATCTGGTCCGCTGGTTCCAGCGGGAGCATGAGGTACGCGGCCTTGGGTTGCATGCCGACCAGCCCGCATACGTCGGGCACCTGCCGTCCGGTGTAGATCTGGCTCACGAAGCCGCTCGCGTAGTTCGACGCGCGGAGCGACCCGTCGGCGGCCATGAACACGCCGCCGGCCGCGATGCAATCCGGGTGTTGTGACGGGAAGCCGTAGTGGCCGTTGCCAGCCGAGAAGATGACGACGATGCCGGCGGCCCACGCCGCCGCGATCGCTGCGGCAAGCGCCTGGTCCGCCGCGCTGAGCGGTCCGGTCGCGAGGCTGCTGCCCCACGAGCACGTGATGATGTCCGGACTGAGACTGACAGCGGCGTTGAAGGCACCGATTGAGTTGACGAAGTTCATCTTGACCGGGAGCAGTTCCACGTCGGGAGCCACGGCGAAGATGTTCGCGCATTCGCCCGTGCCGTGACCGACCTCGTCCTTGAGAGGGTTGACCGCCGCGGGACCGAGCACGACCGGAGCCACCCGGTATCCGCGTCCCTCGAAGAACGGGTGGGCGTAGTGGCCGGTGTCCACCATCGCGACCCGGATGTTCCGGCCGGTCACTCCGCCGCGATGCGCCCTGTCCGCGTTGAGCGCCAGCGACACGCCGGCGGGCACGTCGAGGTGCCAGTAGGCCTTCAGAGGCGGGAACATCGACGCGGCCATGAAGTACCGCGGCTCCTCGACCGCCACGCCCTCGATGACGTCCTCGAACGGCGTTCCGGCCGTGGAAATCAACCCGGGAAGGGGTGTCTCCGGGCACTCGACGAACTCGGCCACGGCGTCCACCGCCCCCGGCTTGATCACAGGGCGCTGCTCGACGACGAGCTTGGTCTTGAACGCCTTTTCGTAGACCTCCTGGCTGCCAACGATGTTGATCGTCATGGACGACGTCTGCAGAACATCGAACCCCGCTTCGAGAAGGCGGTTTGCCGCGGCATCGATCACCCCACGTTCCGACTGGAAGCCGGACACCGTGGTGGCATTGATACTGGTCATCGCGTCGAACATCGAGACGCCGCCGATCGATCGCGGAGACGCCTGCGCGAAGATCCGCTTGGGCATCACAACCCGCGAGGCCCTCTTGGCAGGTTTCTTGACCCTTGGCATGAGTGCACCATCCCTTCTTGTCGGTGCGAAGCGTTGTTTGCCGGGGGCGATTGAAGGCGCGACACATCGCTGCCCTAACCGTTCGCGGCTTCGACCGGAGCGAGGCGATCACCCAGTTGTGTGCGGCATTTCGGGGATCGAGTGCGGGGGTGACCGTGAGCGCAGACGGCAGGTGGGCGATGCGGGATGCTCCTCGCGGAGCCTGCAGGCGGGACCAGCCTGCGGCGCGTCGCCTTCGGTCACGGGACTACCAGCCACTGGTTACCCCCCAAAGATCTCCAGCTAGCGTGGCTTGTCGCAAAGAGAACGGGCAATTGAACGACGGCGCAGGACTGAATCTCGGACTTGGAGAAGGCGTTGGTCGCGCCGCCAGCCGCGCTGCGGTCGGCGCAGACCACTCGGAGGGAACTACCTGACGGGTTGCCGGCGGCGGCCTGGCGCAGGACGCAAGCCGGCCGGGGCCAACGGCGCGCAGTCACCGGCCGCACCGCACGCTGGACCTGAACGCGGTGAGGTAATATTGCCAGAAGCATGCCGTTCGTCCCGGTGGGAAAGGGGCCGGAAAACGGCATGCTGCCAGGTGTGCGAGAGCTGTTCTCGATTTTCGCCATTACAGATTTGCACGCTGAAGAACGAACTTGTCATCGGCTCGAGTGAGGAGGTGCACGGGCAGTTTCGGTCCCGACTTGGGGGCGTTGTGGCTTCAGCGCCCTCACGACCTCAAAGGGGAGTGCGAGCGGAGTGCTCCGTTGTTTTGCGAGCGGTTCCGTGCCTTCGCTGAGGAGACTCACGTAGGGCGCGTAACTATAGACACGCCCGCGCTGACGTCCGGTGACCTCGCGCACCAGACCGAGCTCGACGAGACGCTCCAGCGCGGCGGTCGCGCCGGGCACCGACAGTTTCGTGGATGTCACCAGCCGAGGAATCGTCGTGACCGGTTCTCGTTGCAGCGCCTCATGCACCTGAAGGGCCGTTGGCGCGCCCCGCCCGATGGTGCGCACCTGTTCGCGATCGGATTGCACCATGTCGGCCAGCCGGCGGGCCGTGGTGACCGCGTTCTCGGCCACTTCAATGACGCCTTCTACGAAGAACGCGAGCCATCCCTCCCAGTCGCCGTCCGTTCGTACCCGTCCGAGCCGCGCGTAGTACTCCTCGCGCCGTTGCTTGAAGTAGAGGCTCAGATAGAGCAGCGGGCGATTGAGCACGCCATCCACGTGCAGGACCAGCGGCACGAGGAGACGTCCCAGTCGGCCGTTCCCGTCGAGGAGCGGGTGAATCGTCTCGAACTGGACGTGCGCGAGGGCGGCCTTGATGATGGCGGGCGTCGACGGTGGGACGTCGTGCAGAAAGCGTTCGAGCGCGGCCATGCAGTCGGGGATGCGATTGGCGGGCGGCGGCACGAACGCGGCCTGAGCCGGTGTGACGCCGCGAAGCCAGTTCTGGCTGGTGCGGAATTCCCCGGGCCGCTTCTCCGCGCCACGACCGCGCCGCATCGGGACCTCCTGCAATTCGCGGATCAGACGGTTCGACAGGGGAAACCCCTCCTTCAAGCGAGCGAGTCCGTGCTCAAGCGCCGCGACGTAGTTCGAGACCTCTACCACGTCATCGAAAGGCACGCCCGGTGCGGCAGACACTTCAAACAGCAGGAGGTCAGAGAGCGAGGACTGCGTTCCCTCGATTTGCGAGGACACGACGGCCTCCTTCCGGACGTAGCTGTACAAGAACAGGTCCGGATTTGGGAGGAGGGCCGAGATACTGTCCAACCGACCTAATTCGAGAAGGGAGCGGTCCAGCCGAGACCGGAGGTGAGCGTCGATTGATAGTGCAGGAACCGGAGGCAAAGCGGCCGGGACAAACGCCCGCGAACCGTCCTGATTCTTGGAGAAATACTGCAGGCGCAGGGACAGCAGAAACACCGTTTCCGCCTCCGCCTCCAAGCGGCGCGGTCCTGGAGAAATGTCGGAGGCCACAGGGACGGTCGAACCGCCGTCCGACGGCCGTCCTGACGACGCTCGGACGCAACCTCATCTACGACAGTGGACTGCCGCAGCGTGAACTGGCGGCGAGGCTAGACTGTGCCATTGGTGAGTTCTCGATGGTCTTGCGAGGCAGGCGCGAGGCGTCCCTCGATCTGGCTCTGCGGCTTGCCGCTCTTCTGCGTCGCAGGTCGGCGAACTGTTCCGGCTCCGCTAGACGAGGTCCTCGTATTCATCGACCAACGCAGCGAACGCCGCTTCCGGGCTGCTGAAGGCAGTTCCGTCCGTTTCCAGCTGGCCACCGCGAGCCCGCATGATGCGCCAGCCGCCCCCAGAGAGAACCAAATCGACGCGCTCGCCCGGTAAGCGGACAGCGCGACTCGACGCCGTTGACCGGGTCAATTGGCCCTCCACGGAGGCGGTAGTAGATTGGGGTAAGCCACGTGGTTGTCCCGACCCTCTATGGCGAACAGCGCACGCGTCGGCGACGACATCACGGATGGCCCTACTCCTGCGGCTCTTGAGGCGACCAGGCCGGTCGCACGACGGTCACTTGCGCGGCTTGCGCCGTTTGCGCTCCTGGCCGGCCTGCTTTTCGGCCCGTGCGAGCGCGCGCGCGGCGCCGTTGAGCTCGGTGGCTGCACCCGGCGCAGTGAGATCAATCGCAGTCGGTGCCAGATCGCCGAGTTGAGGCAATTCGAGGCGGCGTGAGGAGAGTTCGACATGCCTGATGGCAGTGCGGCCGCGCTGAAAGCGCAGCGAAATATCGCCGTTCTGTTCCTCACCCGTGGACACGATTTCCCAGCCGTTCTTGGCGAACATATCGATTAGGACGTCTTCGACATCGTCCGGCAGCGCGAGTGTTCGCAGTTGATGGGCGAGGGCGCGGCCACGGGTGGCGCCGTTGGCGATCGGGGTGGCGGCTTCGATACGTCCCCGGGACCGGCGTGTTGCTTCCTGGCGCTGCCACTCCTCGGCGAGCGCGGTGGCCCACGCGTCGAATCCCGCAGCGAGCTCTCGCCGTCGGCGCGCAGTCCACTTTCGATAGTGTGTCTTCACCTGCCTAGAAGAAGGCTCTCCCTCACCTTCAAGGAGCTCCTTGACGCGGTTGTAGGCGCGAAGGCAGCTCGGGCTGATGAAGTGCGCGTCCAGATTGTCCTGACGCGGTTCTTTCGAGAGTTCCAGCAGTTCATCCGACAGCCCTCCCCACGAGTTCTGGGCGTGCGAGATGTAGCTGATATTGCCGATGTTGTTGGCCTCGGTTTCGCCGACCCGCGATTTCGACTGTAGATTGAATGCGGACTCCAGGTAGGAATACGGGACGAGGTGCTGCTTCTCCGGCTTGGCGCTCTCATCGAGCAGGCGCTCGTCTTGACTGAATTGCGGCCCGACGAGACCGTTCTTGGAGTAGCTGAAATCCCGTGCCGCTTTCGATCGCTCCAGCCCATAGGCGAGCAGGGTGTACCGATTCGTGAGGGAATTCGCGTCTGCGAGCGCCTCGGCAAGGTCGTTCTTCCGGAGGCGCAGTTGGCGCCGCAGGCTGCCCAGAGCGGTCGCGGCATCAGAATGATCCTGTTGCAGTTGTGCAGTCCAAGCCATCAGCTTGTGATTGCTCGGACGATTGAGAAGGAGGAGCAGAGCAAGTTCAGCGAGTCCACTCGCGAAATCAGACCGGACGTTGACCCCGTCGAGATCGGTGCCGACAATCAACGACGGATACTTGATGAGCGACAAGAACAGCGGCGTTAGCGACCGCGTTTCTGGTAGGAACTGCAGGGCGTCGAGGTGAAGTCTCTCCTCCAGTAGCCGCCGCATCGCCACCACCGTCCGGGCCGTGACCTCCCAAAGCCGGTCATGGCTGCCGCCCCTCTTGCCTCGACCGTTCTCTCCGAGGCCATCGAGGAACCGTCGGTCTGCGAGAACGCTGAAGGACAGGGAACTCGAACCGACGGAACGACAGGTGTGGTAGTTCGCAGCCAGTACGAAGACGCGGACGAACAGCTTGAAGCCAAAGGCGCGCTCGTTCATCCGGGTCATCGCGTCGTCCCGGGGCAGGCCCTCCGGAGCAGCGCCTGCTGATGGGCTCGCCTTCTGGACCTCGCCGAAGATCTTCTCGACCCATTCATTCGTCGTTTCGCACTTGCCGACAAGGGCCGAAAACGCCTTCTCTTCTTCCTGGACCGGCCGTCCACCACTGTTGATCCTGATGAAGACGCTCAGCGCTTCCTCTAGGGCAACGTCGGAACCCAGCACGCGAAGGAACAGGCGGCGGCTCTTCATCTCCTCGATCCGGAGCGCCAGTTCCCGAAGTCGTTCTACAACCGCTACGATGACATCGTCAGCGAGTGTGATTGGTTTTCCGTCGGTGCCCTTCAGGAAGATCTCGTTGTCGGTCCAACAGCACCGAAAAGTCTGACCGCCCAAAATGGTGGAGAGGGATGAAGTTGTACCTGTACGGCGACTCGGGAATCGCAGCGTGGGGCTTGCCGTCTCGTTTGGCCTGCTGGACGCGGGTAATGCGGCGACGTTCGGCCTCTCCGGGGTCCGGAGCCAGAACAAACAAGGGCCATTGCCGTTTCTTCGGCGCAAGGAGAACCGTCTCGAAGCCCTTCACGGAGGCGAGGTTGATGGCCCAGGTCCTTCTTCGTACCGCCGTCACTATTAGAGTCAACGGCGCTCATTTCCAGAGCCTGATCGTCGTCGGGGGACTCGGCCACCTCAGTGGCATCGAACAAGCCCTCAAAGGCGGCGTAGACACTGCGTGCGCGTTGCTGACCGTCGATCAGCAGGTGGGTGAAGTCCTGACCGGCGAGTAGTGGCACGCCGTGCGTCGGGCCGCTCTGCTCCCACAGGATCAGGCTTCCACAGGGCGTGTCATGGTAGAGCGACTCAAGGAGGGCCGCGACGTTTTGGGCACTCCACACCGATCCGCGCTGGAAGTGAGGCACGCCCCAGTGTTTGTAGTTCTCAAGGACCTCAGCAATCGAGATCGTGTCTGGCGTCGGTGGGCAACGTCTCTCAGGTGAGGCTTGGAGAACTCCGGGCGGCGGACAACCGCGTCATCTAGGACCCTCCATGTTGATGTGCGGGTTGGCAGGCAGTATTCGTCAGAACGGTGGCGCGTCATTCCAGTTCAATTAGCGCCAAGTGCCGCGTCGATCTTGTCCCACCTTCCGAGGAACTGGTCATTACGCACAGTCGTGAAGTCGATGATGCCTCGGACCGCTACTGTTTGACCGTGGCTCGGGCCTCTTCCGCCGTGGCAATGAAGTACGCGGGAGGATCGGGCGGAGCGTTCAGACAAACGAATACGTACATCACACCGTCAACTACCGCGTCCTTGGTGACCGGCCAGCCAATACTCTTGCGGCTGGCAATGGCCTTCACCTGGACATTGACAGTTCGCCCGCGATGCTCCGCGAAGAGGTCAATGGCCTTCGCGTTCCCCAGGGTCATCGCAACCGAGTAGCCGCGTCGATACAGCTCAGCCGCTACGAAGTACTCGCCTGCAAGGTGGGAGCAGTTGCGGTCGGCTGCGACGGCCATGGCGTTGGCTCCTAACGGTCGGAATGTCTCCGGTCTGGCCCTCACCGAACTGGCAGCTGGGCAGGGGAGTCTAGCACACAGGAGCATCGCACCCTGACCATCGCCAGACGGCCATGGAGGGCACTACGGCTTGGGCGGCAAAGTAGCCGGCGACCGCATCGCCACCTTCATCGTCGGCGCGAAGGGCTTCGGCGTCTTGGGTCTTGGACGCGCTCCACCTGCAAAGGTCTCCCACCCGAGCTCCTTGTGGAGACGCTCCGCGACCCACCAGGCACGGGCTTCAGATAAACGCGCCCGTCCATGTACCACCCAACCAGCGTCGGACGAATTGACCCAAACGAACATGTTGCCCTCAGCAGAAGCGGACGGGCCCGGGTCGGGCCGTTTCCCTGAGCTCACTACCGCGCGAGCACAATCACCAACGCCGGCCGGTGCTGGGGATCATTGGGATTCACGGGATTGGCGCCAGCGTAAGCGCCGTCCGGCAGACTCACCGAGGTTCCGAGGTGAATCAGACGAACTGTTTGGCCAGGCAGCACCGAGATGTCGTTCCCGTCCCCGCTCGCGAGCGGATGTCGCAACTCGAAGACCGTGTTGGTACCGTCGAACCCCGACTTCGCTGCGCCATCTACCGACCCGCCGCGAGAGGTGTCGGCGACGTAGTAGTAGGGCTCTGTGCAAACCCAGTCGTGAAAGTAGTTGGGGGTGTAGAACGCAAGGTAATCGTCGCCCGCGCTGAGTCCGTCGGTGTCTTCATCAAGAACCAGGGACCAGTACCCGGACGCCAAAGGGCCCGAAACGGTGTCTATCGGCCCTGTCCCGTCAATCTTGAGCGCCAGGTAGAGATTCACCGAGTCATTCATGACGAACAAGGTGGCAGTGGTCGTCTGCGTGGGGGTACACGGCCACCAACAGCCTGGTTCTGGAAGGGTGAAGGTGAATTGGAATCGTCCCGCGCCAGCCCACTCGCCACCTGCCAAGGCGCCGTCGATTGTGGCGGTCCCGCGTCCGGCGGCGATCTCGGGTTTGGGGTTCAGATCGTAGAGGTCACGGATGCGCTCCCGGTCAAGGTCAGACAGGGACGTCGCGGGAAACATCGGCGGCACACAGCCTGCTCCCGAAGTGATGTGGTGGACGGAGTCGCTGGCTCTGTCGCAGGGGGAGCTGTCGAAGTCCAGTCCCAAGGCATGAGAAAGTTCATGGGCGACAATCCGGAGGGCGGGGATGGGTTCCTCCCCCGACCCGGCCCCCGTCGGCCAGTCGTCATACCTGGCGTACCAGGTATACGGAGACTCGGCGTCCGGTCCCTGGCCGCTGTTCAGGGACACAGTCCATCTGCTGGCTTTGGACCATCCCATCCACGTGACCGTTGACTCGCCGTATTTGGCGCATTTGCGGGAAAGAAGACCCGTGCCTGAGCAGAAGTTCGTCGCCGTGACCGTAATGTCCCATGTGGCGTCATCCGGCTCAACCTCCTCGAAGGTGATGTACTGTCGAGCGCGACCCACCACAGGTCGAATGCTCTGGCAATCTCGCGCCGCATCAAACTGCCATCTGCCTGCATGCTGTCAACGTCCGTGACGCGGTAGTAGACGGTCGATCCGGACTTCCAGCGATGTGCGCCGGGCACCCAGTCGGAGAAGTGGCTGGCTTCCGCCCGAATAGCCTGTGAGGCGGGGTTGTACTCGGTCGTTACGCGTTCCCACTCTGTCGCATCTTCGCTGCGATAGAAGTGGATGCCGTTAATGGGAATGGTCGTCTCGTCAATTCGGCCGGCGTTGTTGTGAGCGCCGACGGGATAGGAGATTACGGCGGGAATCGCCAATGGACCCGTCGATCGCACGGAGAAGCCTGGTAGCTGTACCGATTCCAGCCTCTCGTCCGCGAAGAGCTTGTCGATGGCTTTCTCGGTGACGGTCACGATCGACCGCTCGGTGAACGCTCCTGCGGGAATCGAGATGGTCAACCCGGCCAGTGGGCCCGTTGGCACTTGTACCGATCCACCCGTTCCGCCGATCACCGCGCCCGCATTGGCATCAGTGACTTCCGTTACGCAGACCTGCAGGTAGCTTCCAGGAGCTCCGGCAACGTTGATGACCACCAAGTTGGTTTTCGTCACCGCTATCGGCAATTCCAATTGGCCAACCTGCTGATTGAACACCGCCGGCCCGAGCACTGGCTGTCCATTGACGGTCAGGGTTGCTGAACTGGTGCGGTTCGCTCCGTCTGGCGCACCGTTCTTCACCGACAATTGCGCCACTCCAGGAATCCCAGGGAACGAGAAACTGCAGGTATTAGGGCTTCCTGAGTCCCGAAGGCAGGTGGCAGGAGCAAGCAGTTCCAGGCGAGTTTCTGCGGTCGCCTGGGTCACGGGCAGCAGCACGAGCAGGACGAGAAGGGTCGATTTCTTCACGGTCGCCTCCAGACGGTCAAACGAACTCGCGGGTGTGCGCCGTCGCGGGTTTGCGAGGCGGCGCTTCCGCTCACTGGAATGCCGGCACGGAGCAGATCGGACCAAGCTCGACCACATAGCAATCGCTATACCCAGAGTGGAGATGCGGAGCCGCCTATAAGGCAAGCCGCAACCCTTTACTTGCGTTGCGGATACGCGGAAACCGTTATAGCGCCGCCAGCGAAGAAGTTCGATATGGCGGCGACTTTTCTCGCGCGGTGGTAACCACCGGAGGAAGGTTGGCGCATCGGCCCCCCCGACAGGCAGGTCGGGCCGATAGCGGTCAAGCCCTTCGCACACGGGTGCGACCGTGTCTACCAGGACGGCGAGAGCCGAGGCCGACCAGCACGCCCATTCGTCGCGACCAAAAAACCAGCCGTTGGGGAGTTCAGACGATGAGCGTGAAAGTTCATCCGTATAGAGGCGGACCCGCGTGGGAGGTGGACATCATCGTTCTCCTCCCGAACGGGGAGGAATACCGGGAACGCAAGAAGTCCCCGGTGGCGGGGAGGGCCGCCGCCCAGCGTTGGGGGCAGGATCGGGAGCGATTCGTCCTCCTCGAGGGGCCTCCGGCGCGCGAGCAGTCAGCGCAGAAGGAGGTGCCGACGCTGAAGGAGTTCGCGCCGCGGTTCATCGATGGGCTACGCGCGGGCCAACCGGCAGAAGCCGAGCGGCATCGCGGCGAAGGAGACGATCCTGAAGCGTGCACCTGGTTCCGCTGCTCGGCGACGAAGAAGGCTGGACGCGATCACCAACGAGGACGTCCAGCGGCTGAAGAGCGCGCCTTCGAGCCAAGGTCAGCCGAAGACCGTCAACAACGTCCTGACGGTGCTGAACGTGCTGCTCAAGAAGGCCGTGGAGTGGGACGTCATCGACCGGATGCCGTGCACCATCCGGCTGCTGAAGATCGCCGAAGTCCGACGGCGGCGTTCCACGACTTCGACGACGTACGAGCGGCTGGTGGAGGCCGCGCGACGGACGGCGACGGCCACCTACCTGGTCGTGCTTGCTCGGCGGGGAGGCCGGGCTGCGGTGCGGCGAGATCATGGCGCTGCGCGTGGAGCGACGTGGACCTGCACAAGCGTCAGCTCTGCGTGGCCAGCGGTCCGACTGGAAGGGCCACGTGACGCGGCCGAAAGGCGGGCGGCTGCGCTACGTGCCGATGACGGCTCGCCTCGCGACGGCGCTGCGGGCGCATCGGCATCTGCGGGGCGAGCGCGTGCTCTGCGACAGGCGACGGGCACCGCTGACGCAGAAGATCGTGCAGGACGATGTTCGGCGGGCGGCTCGGCGGGCGGGCGTCGACAGCGCGGGCGTGCACATCCTGCGCCACACGTTCTGTTCGCATCTGGCGATGCGGGGCGCGCCGGCGCGGGCGATTCAGGAACTGGCCGGACACCAGGATCTCGACGACGACGCAGCGGTACATGCACCTCAGCCCGGCGGCGATGGAGAGCGCCATCCGGCTGCTGGATGACGTCCGGATCCGGTCCCGGCCGTTGGAGACATTGTGGAGACGGGGGGAACCGAAGCGCTAACTGCTCAGCAGATCAACGAGTTAAGTGGTGGAGGCGGCGGGAGTTGAACCCGCGTCCGAGAGCACGTCACCGCAGGACTCTACATGCGTGTCCTCTTCTGTTGATTCACGGCCGGCCTGGGGAAGAGGCGAAAACCGCCAGCCGCTAGTTCCGGTGATCGTCTCGCCACCCAAGGCCCGGAACGGCCTCGAGCAGCCAGCCTGCCTGTTTGACATCCGGTCCCCCGTGCGCAGGCAACTTGGAGGTGGACGTCGCTGTTAGTTAAGCAGCGAGAGCGAGCTGCGAATCCGCAGTTATGGTTGTTTCCACCGGATTAACGAGTCGATGGGGCTCGGCATGCATCCCACGGCCCTATACCCCCGTCGAAGCCAAGTCGCCCCCACTCTGGTTGGCGCACGCCGCAGGCCCGACGCCTGCGTGACGAGGACCCGAAGGGATCCCCGCTGGCCCGGTTCGGGAACCGGCCGTCCCTTCATTCTACAGGGCGAGCGCTCGCCAGTCAAACCATTGAAGGACAGCAATTTACGGCCAAGGGCCAGGCCGGCCGCGCTACGCCCCCACCCCCACCACCGTCTTCACCTCGAACGACGGCGGGTTCTCGAGGTGCTTCTTCACCGCGCACTGGCTGGCCGCGCGGATGAGCGCCTCGTGATACTTCTCCGGGAAGCCGGGCGGGACCTCGATGTCGATGCCGACCTTGCCGACCATCCCGGTGCGGGGATCCACTTCGATTCGCTGGACGAGCTTGATCCCGTCGGTCGGCAGATCTCGCTGCTTGCAGAAGCCCAGCACGTAAATGCCTGCGCAGGTGGCGATCGATGCCAGGAACAAGGTGAACGGAGCGGGCGCCGAATCGTCGCCGCCGCTGCGCACCGGCTGGTCGGTCCTGATCGTATGGTTGCCGAACTGGGCATCCACGCGGGCGCCGCCGGGGAAGGTCACAATCATTTCCATGTGCGATGTCTCCATGTGTCGGGCATCCACGCCGCGCTCGCGATTACAGAATCGTGGCTGGAGCCCGACCTCTCACCCTTCATAGAATCACGTTTCGCGGAAAAGGTTTCGCCTAACCCCCGGGACCTCCCGAGCCGATACGGTTGAAGACGTCCCTTGGTGTCTCCACAACACGAACGGCTCATTATGTCGCTCGACGAACGCGTCCACCAGTTGTCCGAGGTCATCATCGACGAGGTGCGGGCGCCCATCGAGGCGGCGCTGCACCGGCTGCTCGCCGATGTCACCACCCTCGCCGCGGCCGACCGCGAGGAGGCCGTCCAGGCGGCCCTCGCCGAGGCGGCCGCCGCCCACGAGTCCGCCATCGCCGACCTGCGGGCCGAGCACGACCGCGAACGCGCGGACCTCGAGGCCTTGCGAGCGCAGTTCGGCCGGGAGCTGGACGCCGCGCTCGCGGCACTGCGCCAGCAGCTCGAAAGCGAGCACGAATCCGACGAGGCTGCCCTGCGCGAGCGGGCGAGCATGGAGCACCAGGCCGCCGCCACCGCGCTCACCGCGTCGCTCGCCGCCGACCACGAGGCAGCGACCGCCGCGCTCAGGGAATCTCTGGCCGCCGAGCACGAGGAGGCGCTCGCCGCCGTGCGAGAGCAGCTGGAGCTCGAGCGCGAGGCCGCGCTTGCGGCCGCCGCCGCCGACATCGAGCGCGAGCGCAGTTCCGCGCTCGACGCCCTCCGCGACGAGCTGACGCGGAATCACGAGGCGGCGCTGAAGGTCGTCCTCGAGACGGCCGGGGAAGAAGCCGACCGCGCGCGCCGCTCGGAGATCGACGCCCTCGAAGCCCGCGCTGCCGCCGAACGGGACGCAGCCGTCCAGGCCGTTCGCGATGAATGTGCGCGCCAGCAGGAATGGGCCGTCGCCGAGGCCCGAACCGCGGCCGAAGCCGCGGCCGGAGCGGCCCTCACCGCCGCGCTTGCCGCGGCCGAGCAGGGAAGGCAGGACGCAGAATCCCGGCTGGTGGAACTCGAGCGCGAGCGGGACCAGGCGCGCACGGACGCCGGGCAGGCGCGCCAGGCTGCAGTGGATGCCGGGGAGAAGCTGCACGACGTCGAGCAGAAGGCCCAGGACGCGGCCCTCGTCCACGTGGCCGACCGTCAACTGGACCTCGCCTGCAGCGACCGCACGCTCGCCGCCTTCCGCCGGCTCGACGCCGCGCGCTCGCTGACCGAGGTCCTCGGCGTCCTCGTCGAGCAAGCCGCCGTCGAAGCGGGCCGTGCCGCCGTACCTGATCCTCGACGGAGACCGGCTGCACGGCTGGGCCGCGCACGGCGTTCCCGAGATCGACGCGGCGGCAATCGATACGTCCGTCGAACCCGGCAGTATCTTCGACCTTGCCATCAACACCGGCCTGCCCTCCTCGACAGCCGACGCCCCCCTCGGGTCGGGCACTGACCTCATGGGCCGGGTGGTCGCCCTGCCGGCCGGCCGCGCCGGCCTGGCCGTGCCGCTCACCGTTGGCGGCCGGACGGTCGCGATCCTGTATGCTGATGACGGTGGGAACAAGGTGCCGGTGGTGCCGAGCAGCTGGCCCGAGATTGCCGAGATCCTGGCGCGCCACGCGGGCCACCGTCTCGAAGTGCTGACGGTTTCCCACTCCGCGGCGCTGGCAGGCCGTGTGCAGCAGGGGGGCCGGACGTCCGGGTGGCCGGCGAGCCGGTCCGTGGACGACTCGCCGCAGGACGACGAGAGGCGCGAGGAAGAATCGGCGCGCCGCTACGCGCGGCTGCTGATCTCTGAAATCAAGTTGTACAACGAAGCGGCGGTCGAGCAGGGGCGGCAGCACCGCGACCTGCTGTCGCGTCTCGGGGAAGACATCGAGCGGGCCCGCCGGCTCTACGAAGAGAAGATCCCGGTGGCCGTCCGGCAGCGCGTGCACTGCTTCGACCAGGAGGTCGTTCGCACGCTGGCCGGCGGCGACGCGGGTCTGCTGGGGCAGACGTGACGGGAATCGAGTACAAGAGTGTGATGCGCCGGGTTGCCGGCGTCGTGTCGATGGTGGGTCTCGGGGCGGCGGTCTTGTTCCACAGCGGGGCTGCCGGGGCGCAGCCGGTGCCGGCGGCGCTCACGGCCGCCGCAAGGCCGCGCCTGCCCGCCGACCTCTCGCAAGCCTGGCTGGTGCCCTCGCCGTCCGCGTCGCCTTCGCGCCAGCTTGCCGCGTTCGCATCCGGGATGAAGTTGTTCGCGGAGGCGAAGTACGCCGCCGCCCTGTCCCACTTCACGACCCCGGCCCTCGCCTCAACCCCACTCGCCTCGTACGCATCGCTCTACGCCGGGCTCTGCCACCTCAACCTCGCCAGGGCCGCCGACGCGCGCGCGATCTTCGCGAAGCTCCACGCCGCCCAGCCCCCGGGATTCCTCTCCGAAGCGGCCATCCTGCACGAGGCCGAGACGGCCAGCCTCCAGGGCGATCCCGCCGCGGCCGCCAAGCTGTACCAGGAACTGGCCGGCCGGAAGACCGCGGCGCCCGACGCGGTCTTGCTGGCCCTGGGAAGAGCGCGCCAGGCCGCCGGGGACCGCGAGAAGGCCGCCGAATCGCTCGCGCAGCTCTACTACGAATTCCCGCTGAGCGACTTGGCCGCAGTGGCGGCGGACGAACTCGACGGCCTCAACGACCTCCGCTCTCCGCGCGACTCCCCGGCGCGCTTCAAGCTCGATCTCGGGCGCGCCGAGCGCCTCTTCGGCTCGAAGCGCTACCAGGCGGCGCGCGACGGCTTCCAGGACCTGCTTCCGTTCGCCAGCGGCGACGACGCGGAGTTGGCGGCGATGAGGATCGCGGAATGCGATCACTACCTCCGGCGCTACTTCCAGGCGCGCACGGGCCTCGGCCCGTTCGTCGGACGGGCGTCGCGCAAGGCCGAAGCGAAGTTCTTCTACCTCACGGCAACCCGCGAACTGGGAGACCACGACGAATACGTCCGCCTGAGCCGGGAACTCGTCGCGGAGTTCCCCGACAGCTCGTGGGCGGAAGAGACGCTGAACAACCTGGCCAGCCACTTCATCATCGAAGACGAGGACGACCAGGCGGACACGGCCTTCCGGGAGCTCTACGCGAAGTTCCCGCAGGGCCCTCGCGCCGAGCGCGCCGCGTGGAAGGCGGGATGGTGGGCCTACCGGAAGGGCAACTTCAAGGACGCCGTCTCGTTCTTCGAGAGCGCGGCCGGCACCTTCCCGCGTTCGGACTACCGGCCGTCGTACCTGTATTGGGCCGGGCGCGCCCGCCTGCAGCTCGCCGACGCCCAGGGCGCCGCCGCTCTCTTCCGCATCGTCACCACCGATTACCTGAATACTTACTACGGCAGGCTCGCCGAGAAGAAACTGCAGGCAGCCGGCGTCCGCCTCGTGTCGGCCGCGACGGCGCCCTCCACGGCACCGGGACCCGACGTCACGGCGCCGCCGAACAGCGACGTGATCCGGGCGCTGCTGTCGCTGGGGCTGTACGACCAGGCGCGTGACGAGCTGCTCTACGCGCTGCGCACGTGGGGCGAGAACCCCGTGGTGAACGCGACGCTCGGCTGGCTGTTCAACCGGCAGGGCGACATGCGCCGCGGGATCATCTACATGAAGCGCGCGTATCCGCAGTACATGTCCGACGAGGGCTCGCGGATGCCGGTGGAGATGCTGCGGATCGTCTATCCGCTCGACTACTGGCCGCTCATCAAGAAGCACGCGGCGGCGCAAGGTCTCGACCCGTATCTCGTGGCTGCGCTCATCAACCAGGAGTCGGCCTTCGATCCCGCCATCCGATCGTCGGCCAACGCGATCGGGCTGATGCAGCTGCTGCCGTCGGTGGGGAGGTCCTACGCGCGCAAGGCGGGCGTGCGGCGGTATTCGACCGCCTCGCTGACGAGACCCGAGGTGAACATCCAGCTGGGCACGCGGTACTTCGGCGACCTCGTGCGGCGCGTCGGCGGAATCCCGTTCGCCCTCGCCTGCTACAACGCCGGCGAGAGCCGGGTGAATTCCTGGAACGCCGAGAAGCCGGGCCTGGAACTCGACGAGTACATCGACGACATCCCGTTCCCCGAGACCCAGACCTACGTGCGGCGCATCCTCGGGTCGGCCGAGGACTACCGCAGGCTGTACGGCGAGGGCACTGCGCCGGTGGTGTCAGCCTCGAAGTCCGCGAAGCAGCCGGCAACCCCGGCGAAGGCTCCCGCCAGGAAACCGAAGAAGAAGTAGGCTGTGGTACCATGCCGCCTTCATGCAGCCGAGGCGGGTTCTTCTCGTCGCCACCTCCTTCGTCCTGGCGCTCGCCGCCTGGGTGTCGCGCGGCGCGCTGGCCGTAACCGACGCCGCGTCCTGGCCGCGGCGGATTGCCATCCTGCCTTCCCGGTGGGTTCCCCCGGTATTGGCGCTGGTCTTCCTGGTCGCGCTCTGGCGGGCCCGCCGTTCCACGCTTCTCGTCCTGCTGATCCCGGCCATCCTGCTGCTGCCCTGGCTGCCAATCCCGGTTCCCGCCGCGGCGCTGGCCTGGACGGGGCATGCGATGCAGTGGGTCTGGATCGTCACCGCCCTTGCGGCCATCGCCGTCGCCTGGCCGCGCTGGTACGGGACCCGCATCGTCCGGGCCCTGCTCGAGCCTCGAACGGGTTCGTTCACCGCGCTCGCGCTGGCCTTCGTGCTCTACTGCACCGCCGCGTGGTCGGTCGCCGACGTCGTTCCCGGCGGCGACGAACCGCACTACCTGGTCATCACGCAGAGCCTTCTCGCCGACGGGGACCTGCAGATCGAGAACAACCACAAGCAGGGAGACTATCGCCCGTACTTCCCGGCGGATCTTCGGCCGGACTTCCTGAGGCGCGGCAAGAACGGCGAGATCTATTCCATCCATGCGCCCGGCTTGTCCGCGCTGGTGCTCCCGGCGTTCGCGGTCGGCGGCTATCGCGGCGTCGTCGGGTTCCTGGCGCTGCTGTCCGCGTTCGGGACCTGGCTGGTGTGGCGCGCCGGCTACCGCCTGACGCGCAGCGCGGGCGCCGCGTGGTTCGGCTGGTCGTGCGTCGCGCTGTCCGTGCCGTTCCTGGTGCACGCCTTCACCGTTTACCCGGACGCCGCCGGCGCGACGATCGTCATGGCGGCCGTCTCGGCGCTCGTCGCGTTCGAGTGCGTTGAATCGCCCGTCGCGGGAGGGTTCCTGGCGGAGTGGGGGACCAGGCGCTGGGCGCTGCTCGGCGGCGCGCTGGCGCTTCTCCCGTGGCTGCACACGCGGTACGCAGGGGCCGCGGCGCTGCTCGGCGGACTGCTGACGCTGCGGCTCCTCGCACGGCGCGAGTACGGCAAGGCGGCCGCGTTCATTGCGCTTCCCCTCCTCAGCGCGGCGGGCTGGTTTGGCTACTTCTACGCGGTCTACGGCGAGTTCAGCCCGGCGGCGCCTTACGGGCACTACACGCAGTCGAGTCCCGCCAACATTCCGCGCGGGCTGCCCGCGCTGCTCTTCGACCAGCAGTTCGGCGTGCTGCCGAATGCCCCGGCCTACGCGACCGCCTTGCTCGGTCTCGGCTCGTTGTTCCGCCTCAGCCGCCGGCTCGCGATCGAGATCGGCTTGCTGCTGGTGTCCTACCTGCTGCTCGTGTCCGCTTATTTCATGTGGTGGGGCGGATGGAGCGCGCCCGCCCGGTTCCTCGTCCCCGTGCTGCTGATGCTGGGGGTGCCCGCGGCGGTCTTCTGGTCCCGCCAGCGCGCCGCCGGGAAAGCGATGGCGCTCACCGCGCTCGGCGTTTCCGCGCTCATCACGACGTCGATGGTATTCGCCACGTCCGGCCAGTTGATTTTCAACAACAGGGACGGAGTGGCGCTGTGGCTCGAGTGGCTGAACCCGGTGGTGGATCTGCCACGCGCCCTGCCCAGCTTCCTGCGCGACGCGACGGGGAAGGCGCTGTCGCAGACCATCATCTGGGTCTTTTGCGCCGCCATCGGTGCCCTGGTCATCCGGCGCGCGGTCACTCGCCGCCCTGCTGCACCGCGGGAAGACCAGGCCGGCGGCCTTGCCGTCCGCACGCTCCTGGTGTTCGGCGCGGTCGTGATGGTCGCGGGGACGGCCACGTGGAGGAGCAACCGGGTCGGCGGCGCGACGCCCAGCAGTTCGACGCTCGCCCTGCTTCGCGCGTACCATCCCGCGGCGCGCCCGGTTGGCGTGCGCTTCATGCCGTTCGGACGGGTGCCCATTGCCGACGTTCCCGCGCAACTGTCCCTGCCGGTCTCCAATCGGCGCCCCGCGGACGCCGAAGGTCCGCTCCTGGTGCTGTTCGACGTTCCGCCGGGTGTCTACCGGCTCTCGTCGGCGACGGTCCAGGCGGCGCAGGGCAGCGTGGTCGTGACGATTGGCCGAAGCCGGCAGGCGATCGCCCGCTGGACGTTCGACCCGTCGGCGCGGGGTGGCGACGTCCAATTCACGCTGCCGGTGGCCGCCAACGCGGTCGTGATCTCGGGCGACGCGCTCGCCCGTCGCTCGATGCCGCGGATTGCGCTGGAGCCCGTGTCGGTGGTTCCGGAGGTCTGGAGGTTCACGGCGCGTCACGCCGCCCGCGCCGCGCGCTACGACGATGTGGTGGCCTTCACCGTGGAAGACCCCGGCATCTACGTCGAAGACAACGGCATCTGGGTGGCGGGCGGGGTTTCCGAATCGATCGCGTTCGCCGGGCCCGCTGGCGCGCCGGTCGTCCGCTTCCTTCTCCGGAACAGCCCCGTGGACAACGAGGTGACACTGCGCGGCCCGGTTCGGACGGACGTCTTCACCATGAAGCCTGGCGAAATCAGGGTGGTGGAACTGCCGGTGGATCGCTACAACGGCGGCGCGATGGTCGAGGTGACGTCGGCGCGCGGATACCGGCCAGCCGACGTGGACAAGACCACGCAGGATCGACGGTACCTCGGCGTGTGGATTCAGAACGTGCCGAAATAGACAGAAGACAGAAGATAGAAGGCAGGAGATAGAAATGTAGCCGAGGGGCTTTAGCCCCTCGGCCTGCCACGGGGCTGAAGCCCCGTGCTACATCGACAGCGACGCACGCTGCCGGCCGAAAGCCGAAAGCCTGCAAGCGGGCTTCAGAACCTCACCACACCTCGGAAGTACGGGCCGTTCAGCTTCAAGTCGCCGTAGTCCTGGTCCTTCCTGAACGACACCTGGACCGAGTGATATCCGCCCTGCACGCCGACGTGGTCGGTGAAGTTGACGGTGCCGTAGATGTCCAGGTCGTACCACTTGCCGTCGTAGCCCTTCAGCACGCCTTCGCTCGTCGGCAGCTTGAAGGCGGTGAACTCGCCGGTGATCGAGATGTTGGCGACGGGGTAGACTCGCGCGATGCCGCCGATGGTCGGGATCGGGGCTTTCACCTTGACCCACTCGACGGTGAACGGGTTCTTGAGCGTCACCTCGACGTCCGAGTACTTCACGTCGAGGACCAGCCCGACGAAGCCGCGGTCACGGTAGACGAAGTCGTACTCGTAGCCGAAGCGGTACGCCGACCACTTGATCTCCGAGTTCACCGGCAGGCCGACCTGGAACGCCTGGCCGTTGAAGATCACCGTCCGCTGCATGATCGTCTCGGCCGAGTAGTTGATCGGGCCGTAGGAGAAGCGGAACTTGTGCTTCTTGGCCGGCCTGAGGACCAGGTTGAATCCCCACTGCCACTGCTTCTCCATCCCGAGGTCGTCCTGCGCGCTGATCTCGCTGCCGATGATGCCCAGCGCCTTGCTCGACACGACGATGTCGGGTGGCGGTTCCCCGAACCCGAACGAGAGCTCGACGTGATACGTCTCGCCGGTGGCGCGCGTGTTGGCGTTGTACTTCTGATACTGCGCCGAGGACGGCACGGCGGCGGCGAGCAGCAGCGCGAGGCAAAGGGCGGGAACGGTTCGCGTCGTGGTCTGGCGCATGCGTAGAGATCTCCCTGTTCACGGTATCGGCTCGTCGAGGGAAGTCCTGTAGTGGCCGGCAGGCGCCGGGTGGTCTCAATGTTTTGCCGCGGCCGGGGTTCGCGACCCGCTCACCCAGCGGCGGACGGCGGCCGCGAGGATGACAATCACGCACGCCATCATGATGACGGTGAGGATCGAGTCGAGGTAGCCCTGGAAGTGCTTCGCGGGGTCCGGCCCGATGGCCAGCGGCCAGAAGTTGTCCCGCACGCTCAGGAACCCGGCGCTGAGGGTCGTGGTGGCCAGGAACAACATCGGCACGACGGTGATCCAGGCCAGTTTCGCGCGGCCGAGATTGATGATGATCGTCGTCCCGATGAGCAGCGCGATGACGGCGAGGAGCTGGTTGCTGATGCCGAACATCGGCCAGATCGTCCCGATGCTGCCCGTCCAGATGAAGTAGCCCCACCCGAACACCACGAGCGCCGTCGAGATGACCGTGCCGGGCATCCAGTCGGTGCGCGCGAAGGGCGGGTAGAAGCGCCCGAAGAACTCCTGCACGAGGAACCGCGCCACCCTCGTCCCCGCGTCGATCGTCGTCAGGATGAACAGCGCCTCGAACATGATGGCGAAGTGGTACCAGTAGTCCATCAGCCCCCGCATGCCCGGGAGCCCGCTGAAGATCTGCGCCATCCCGACCGCGAGCGACACGGCGCCGCCGGTGCGCCCGGTCACCACTTCCCCCACCTCCCGCTCGAGCATCGGGAGGTTGACAATCGGCATGCCGAGCGTCTCGAAGACCTTCGGCGACACGTTGATGGCGAAGTAGTCGCCGGGGTAGAGCGACGTCGCCGCCAGGAGCGCGACGATGCCGACCAGTCCCTCGATGAGCATCGCGCCGTAGCCGATCGGCCGGATGTCCGACTCCTTGTCCACCATCTTCGGCGTGGTGCCCGACCCGATCAGCGCGTGGAATCCCGAGATCGCCCCGCACGCGATGGTGATGAACACGAACGGGAACAGCGGGCCCGGGATGATCGGGCCGCCGCCGCCGGCGAACTTCGTGACGGCCGGCATGTGCAGCTCGGGGTTGACGATCATGACGCCGGCGACGAGCAGCGCGATGGTGCCGATCTTCATGAACGAGCTGAGGTAGTCGCGCGGCGCGAGCAGCATCCAGACGGGCAGCACCGAGGCGAGGAACCCGTAGGCCCCCATGGCGACGACCAGCTGCTTGTGGCTGAGGGTGAAGAACCACCCGATGCCCGACGCCGCCAGCGGCTTGCCGAACGCGACCGCCATCAGCAGGCCGATCACGCCGATGATCGTCGCTTCCTTGATGTGGCCCTTGCGGAAGCGGTACATGTAGAAGCCCATGAAGAGGGCGAGCGGAATCGTCGCGCCAATCGTGAAGGTGCCCCAGGCGCTCTCGCTCAGGGCGTTCACGACGACCAGGCCGAGGCCGGCCAGCGCGATGATGACGATGAACAGGATGGCGATGCCGGTGGTGATCCCGGCGACGGTGCCGATCTCCTCGTGCGCGATCTCGGCCAGCGAGCGGCCGCCGCGGCGCGTCGAGGCCCACAGGATGATGAGGTCGTGGACCGTCCCTGCCAGCACGACGCCCGTCACGAGCCAGATCAGGCCCGGCGCGTAGCCGAACTGGGCGGCGAGCACCGGGCCGACGAGCGGCCCCGCGCCGGTGATGGCGGCGAAATGGTGCCCGAAGAGCACCCACCTGGTGGTCGGGTAGTAGTTGTGCCCGTCGTAATTGGTGTGCGCCGGCGTCGGGCGCGTGTCGTCGAGCACCAGCAGCCGCGCGGCAATGAACGCGCTGTAGTAGCGGTAGGCGATGACGAGGATGCAGAGGATGGGCAACAGGACGTAGAGCGCGTGCATCCGGGGATTCTACACCGGGGCCGAGGAGGAACGGCCTTGCCGAGGGGCTGAACACTTGCCGAGGGGCTGAAGCCCCTCGGCAACATCTCGTGCCACAGCTCTGGCCCCTCGGCCATACGGGGTGGCGGCCGGTCTCGCCAGGGCCGCGTGTGATACTTTGAAGAGATGCGTCCGGCGCTGCGTCGGCTCCTGCCTTATCTCCTGCGCTACCGGCGTCAGTTCCTCGTGGGCCTCTCCTGCGTGGCGGTGACGACAGGGGTGTCGCTCGTGTCGCCCCGGGTGCTCCAGCTCGCCGTCGACGACCTCGCCGGCGGCGTCACGCGCCAGAAGCTGGTCGTCTACTCCGCGGCGCTGCTGGCGATCGCACTGACGGGCGCGACGTTCCGGTTCCTGATGAGGCGCATCATCATCGGCGTCTCCCGGAACATCGAGTACGACCTGCGCAACGATTTCTTCGCCCGCCTGCAGCTCTTCCCGCTCTGGTACTTCCAGTCGCGCAGGACCGGCGACCTGATGTCGCGCGCCACGAACGACCTGAACGCGGTCAGGATGACCGTCGGGCCGGCCATCATGTACTCGGCCAACACGATGATCCTGTTCGTCGCCGCCATCAGCCTGATGGTCTCCATCAACCTGCGGCTGACGCTCGTCGCCCTGATCCCGCTGCCGTTCGTCTCGATCGCCGTCCGCTACTTCGGCCGCGCCATTCACCGCCGGTTCGAGCGCATCCAGGCACAGCTCTCCGACCTGAGCGCCGTCACCCAGGAGGCGCTGGCCGGCGTGCGGGTGGTCCGCGCCTACCGCCAGGAGACGGCCGAGATGAGGCGCTTCGGGAACGCCAACGCCGAGTACCTCGAGCGGAACCGTCGGCTGGTCAGGCTCCAGGGGTTCTTCTACCCGACGATGTCGTTGTTCCTGGGCCTCGGCTCGCTGCTGGTGCTGTGGCTCGGAAGCCGCGAGGTCATTGCCGGGCGCCTGACGCTCGGCGGCTTCGTCGCGTTCAACGCGTATCTCGTCATGCTCTCCTGGCCGATGATCGCGTTCGGCTGGGTGACGAACATGGTGCAGCGCGGGCTGGCGTCCTGGACCCGCATGCTCGAGGTGCTGGACGCCGAGCCCGGGGTGGCCGATCCGCCTTCCGACCGGCTGGTCACCCTCCCGGCGGTGACCGGCGCCATCGAGTTCCGCGACCTGACGTTCTCGTACGGCGGGCAGGTGGTGCTGGACCACGTGTCGGTGCGCATCGAGCCGGGCCGCACGGTCGCGCTCGTCGGGCCCACCGGGTCGGGGAAGTCCACGCTGATCTCGCTGCTGCCGAGGCTGTTCGACCCGCCGGCCGGCACCGTGTTCGTCGACGGCGTGGACGTCCGCGACCTGTCGCTGGCCCAGCTGCGCCGGGCGATCGGCTTCGTCCCGCAGGAGGCGTTCCTCTTCTCCGAGTCGATCGCGGACAACATCGCGTTCGGCGTGGGCGGCGCCAGGAACGCCGACCCGGAGCGGATCCGCTGGGCCGCCGGCGTGGCCCGGCTCGACAAGGACGTCGCCGGGTTCCCGAACGGCTACGACACGGTGGTGGGGGAGCGCGGCATCACGCTGTCCGGCGGCCAGAAACAGCGCACCGCCATCGCCAGGGCGCTGCTGCCCGACCCGCGCATCCTCGTGCTGGACGACGCGCTCTCCGCCGTGGACACCTACACCGAGGAGGAGATCCTCCGCCGGCTGCGCGGCGTGATGCGCGAGCGGACCTCGCTGATCGTGTCCCACCGCGTGTCGACGGTGCGCGACGCCGACCTGATCCTCGTGCTGGAGCACGGGCGGATCCGGGAGCGGGGCACGCACGACGAACTGGTGAAACTCGACGGGTTCTACGCCGAGTTGTATCGGAAGCAGCTGCTGGAAGAGGAGTTGGCGGCGTCGTAGCGGCGGGCGGATCACGGACGCTCCAGCCGGTAGCTGGCAGCGGATCACGAAACGACGAAGCGGCCGCGGGTCGGTGGCGCCAAGCCGAACGCCGGAAGCCGAAGGCCGGAGTATTGATGGCACAGGACGAAGAAGTTCTCGGCAAGGCGTACGACGCGCGGCTCATGCGGCGCCTGTTGGGATACCTCCGCCCGTACCGCCCGATGGTCGCCGCGGCGCTTGGCGCGCTGATTGGCGGGTCGGCCCTGCAGCTCGCCCAGCCGTACCTGATGAAGCTCGCGATCGACCGGTACATCGCGCAGCGCGACCTGGCCGGCCTGAACGTCGTCGCGCTCGGCTTCCTCGCGGTGCTCGTCGGCTCGTTCCTCTTCGAGTACCTCCAGACCTACATCCTGCAGTTCGTCGGCCAGCGGATCATGTACGACATGCGCATGCAGATCTACGGGCACCTGCAGCGCGTGGACGTGGAGTACTACGACAGGAACCCGGTCGGCCGGCTGATGACCCGCGTGACGACGGACGTCGACGTCCTGAACGACCTGTTCGCGTCGGGCGTGGTCTCGGTGTTCGGGGACGTCTTCACCCTGGCCGGCATCATGGTGGTGATGCTGACCATGGACTGGCGGCTGGCCCTGGTCGCGTTCTCCGTCCTGCCGATCATCGTGCTCATCACGCAGTGGTTCCGGCGGAACGTGCGCGAGTCCTACCGCAACGTGCGGCTCTGGATCGCGCGGATCAACAGCTTCCTGCAGGAGAACATCAGCGGGATGTCCACCGCGCAGCTGTTCTGCCGGGAAGCGGAGAACTTCCGCCGCTTCGACGAGATCGACCGCGGCCACCGCGACGCGAACATCCAGTCGATCTTCTACTACGCGGTCTTCTACCCGGCGATCGAGGTGACGAGCGCCCTGGCCTCGGCGTTGATCATCTGGTACGGCGGCGGCGAGGCGATCCGCGGTGCGCTGTCGATCGGGACGCTGGTGGCCTTCATCCAGTACTCGCAGCGGTTCTTCCGCCCGATCAGCGACATCTCCGAGAAGTTCAACCTGCTGCAGTCGGCGATGGCCTCGTCCGAGCGGATCTTCAAGCTGCTCGACACGCCGGCGAGGATCGTCAGCGGGACAGCCGTGACACGGCCGCAAGCCGAAGGCCGCAGGCCGCCAGCCGGCCCTGCCCTGAGCGAGCCGCGCGAGTCGAAGGGGCACATCGTCTTCGACCACGTCTGGTTCGCCTACAACGGCGACGACTACGTGCTGCGCGACGTGTCGTTCGAGGTGCGGCCGGGCCAGCGCGTGGGCGTGGTCGGCGCGACCGGCGCCGGCAAGTCCACGCTCATCAACCTGCTGCTGCGCTTCTACGACGTCAGCAAGGGCCGCATCCTGGTGGACGGCGTCGACGTCAGGGAGCTGGACCTCCACGACCTGCGGTCACTGTTCAGCCTGGTCCTGCAGGACGTGCAGCTCTTCTCGGGGACGATCGCCAGCAACATCCGGCTGGGCTCGGCCGTGCCCGACGAGGCGGTCAGGCGCGCGGCGGACGCCGTGCACGCAGGCAGCTTCATCGACCGCCTGCCGGCTGGCCTCGCAAGCGCGGTCGGCGAGCGCGGCGCGAACCTGTCGGTCGGCCAGAAGCAGCTGCTGTCGTTCGCGCGGGCGCTGGCGTTCGACCCGCGGGTGCTGATCCTCGACGAGGCGACGTCGAGCGTCGACACCGAGACCGAATTGCTCATCCGCGACGCGCTCAAGGTGCTGATGAGCGGGCGGACGACGATTGCGGTCGCGCACCGCCTCTCGACCATCCAGGACATGGACTGCATCCTGGTCTTCCACAAGGGCGAACTGCGCGAGGCTGGAGGCCACCAGGAACTCCTCGCGGAGCGCGGCATCTACTACCGCCTCTACCAGCTGCAATACAAGGAACAGGAACGCGCGGCGGTCGGCCGCGAATGACCGGCTCGTCTGCAACCCCAGAGGAGTCAAGGGTCACGGCCTCGCGGCGGCGAGCAACGGGGTCAGCGATTGACAGGGAACTGCGGCAGCTCGGTGGAGGGTTTCGGCCGGGCCGCGGGCAGGGCCGGAGGTTTGGGCTTCTCGCGTCCCAGCAGCGTGTCGAGCAGGCTCGGCCCGCTGGCTCGCGGGTTCCATCCAAGACGGAGCACGAAGACGTGCGCCGTCCGCCGGCCAAACCCCAGCGCGTCGTTGCAGCTCCAGGTGTAGAGATCGAGCCGCCGGCCCTTGACGATCGGGCCGGTGTCCAGAATCGTGTAGACGCCGTCCCACTGCGGCCCGAGCTTGCTCACCTGCACGATCGACCCGGGGGGCAGCACGTCCGGGTCGGCCGCCGCGATCCCCGACCGGGGCGCGAGGCCCGACGCCGTCGTCTCGCCCTTGCAGTAGGCGCTCGCATCGAACCGAAGCCGCGTTCCGGGCCTCGGGTCCGCCTTCTCTTCGCGCAGCAGCGCCTGCCGGGCCGCGTATTTCGAATCGAGGATCGTGGCCTGGTAGACCAGCACGAAGCCCGAGACCACCACGAAGGTCACCACCAGCTTCCGCCAAAGAGAGTGCGAGATCCTCATTGGTGTTTCCTGTGGGGCAGGTGGAAGTGGTGTTTGCGCTTCGCGACCAGGAACCCGCGAGTCAGCCAGTAGGCGGGCACCGCCAGCAGGGTGCAGCCGATCAGCGACCCGAAGAAGTAGGGCCAGAAGAGCGGCCGCATGTCGCTCGCCATCCGGCGCCAGAAGGCGCCGCTGAAGAGCGTCAGGCTGAACATCTGCCTCACCATCTCGCCGAACCCGGGCGGCAGGCTCGCGCCCATCAGCCACGCGCCGAACGCCGTCGTCAGCGCGTACCAGGCGGCGATGGTCCACGGCAGGTTGGAATACACGCCCACGAGGACCGCGACGCGATTCAGGTTGAAGATGAACGCGACGCCGAGGGCGAGCACGGTGTGCAGCCCGAGAAACGGGGAGAAGCCGAAGAACACGCCGACGGCAAACGCCGCCGCCGTTCGCTCCGGGGTGTCGTGGATGTGGAGCAGCGCCTCCATCCACTTGCGGACGAGAGCCCGCGTGATGTCAATCATCGGAAGTGACTGAACCCCGGGGGCAAGGGCGACGACCCGCCGCGGCGGGTGACCGCCAGCTGCCGGCTGGCCGTCACCGTGCCGATGCGCGTGCAGGCCAGGCCGGCCGCGTGGCGCAGGGCCGCTTCCAGCGCGCGGCGCCGTCGCCCCGGCACGGTGAAGACCAGTTCGTAGTCTTCGCCGCCCGAGATGGCTGCATCGACCGCGTCACCGTCCTGTCGTCCGGAAAGCCACGCGCGCACGGCGTCGGGGACGGGCACCGCGTCGGCGTCGATCTCGATTCCCACCTGGCTCGCGGCTGCGATTTGGCGGACCGCGTCGGCCAGCCCGTCGCTGGCATCCATGCACGATGACGCCACCTGGTTCCGTCCGAGCAGCAGTCCCAGGCGCACCCGCGGGTCGGGCCGGAGGAAACGATCGCGGCAGTCGGCCAGGCTCTCGTCGGCGGCGCCGTGCTGCAGCGCGAGCAAGCCGGCGTAGCCGGCGCCAATCGACCCGCTCACGTAGACTGCGTCGCCAGGCCGCGCCCCGCCGCGGGTGAGGACGCGCCGCGGCTTCACGCTGCCCGTCACCGTGACGTCGAGCACGAGCGGCCCGGGGGAGCGCGAGATGTTGCCGCCGACCAGCGTCACTGCGTGGGCGGCGGCGAGCGCCGCCCACCCGCCGATCATCGCGTCGAAATCGGCGGCCGCCATGGCGGGGGGCAGCAGCAGCGACAGCAGCGCCGCGCGGGGCTCGGCCCCCATCGCGGCGAGGTCGCTCAGGTTGACCGCCAGCGCCTTGTGGCCGATCGCGTCCGGAGGCCAGTACGCCCGGTCGAAGTGGACGCCTTCCACGAACGCGTCGGTCGTGATCACCTCTGACCGGTTCCGCGCCGGCTCGACGACAGCCGCGTCGTCTCCCATGCCCACCGTCACCCACGCCGGGGATGGCGCGCAGGCCGCGCGGACCCGCTCGATCAGCGCGGGCTCTCCCAGGTCGGCCACTGTGGGTTGCGCGGTGATGGGCATGCGGCCGGCCTACTTGGCGTACTCGACGGCCCGCGTCTCGCGGATCACGGTCACCTTGATCTGGCCCGGGTATTCCAGCTCGCTCTCGATCCGGCGCGCGATGTCCTTCGACAGCCACACCGCCTCTTCGTCGGTGATCTTCTCGCTCTCGACGAGGATCCGGATCTCGCGGCCCGCCTGCAGCGCGAACGACTTGGAGACGCCCTTGAACGAGTCGGCGATCCCCTCGAGCTTCTCGAGCCGCTTGACGTACGACTCCAGGATGTCGCGCCGCGCCCCCGGCCGGGCCGCGGACACCGCGTCCGCCGCCTGCACCAGCATCGCTTCGAGCGACGGCCAGTCGATGTCCATGTGGTGCGCGGCGATGGCCTGCGTCACGGCCTCGCTCTCGCCGTGCTTCCGGAGGAAGTCGACGCCGATCTCCAGGTGCGTGCCCTGCATCTCGCGGTCGATCGCCTTGCCGATGTCGTGCAGGAACGCGGCGCGCACGGTCGTGTGCGCGTCCAGGCCGACCTCGCGGGCCATGAGCCCCGCGATGTACGCCACTTCCTTGCAGTGGTTCAGGACGTTCTGGCCGTAGGAGGTGCGGTACTTCAGCCGGCCCATGAGGCGCTGCACCTCGGGCTCGAGGTCGTGGATGCCCATTTCGAAGGCGGCCGCCTCGCCCTCCTGGCGCACCGTCTCTTCGAGCTCGGCCTTCACCTTCTCGACGACCTCCTCGATCCTCGCGGGGTGGATCCGGCCGTCGGCGATCAGCCGCTCGATCGCCTGGCGCGCGATCTCGCGCCGGTACGGATCGAAACCGGAGAGGATGATGGCCCCGGGCGTGTCGTCGACGATGAGGTCGATGCCCGTCGCGATCTCGAGCGCGCGGATGTTCCGGCCCTCGCGGCCGATGATGCGCCCCTTGAGGTCGTCGCTCGGCAGGTCGACGACCGACACGGTGGTTTCGATCGCGTGCTCGGGCGCGCAGCGCTGGATCGCCTCGGTGACGAGCTGCTTGGCCTTGAGCGCGGCGGTCTCACGCGCCTCCGACTCGAGCCGCTTGACGAGGTTGGCGGCGTCGCGCCTGGCGTCGGCTTCGAACTGCTTGATCAGGATCTCGCGGGCCTCGTCGCTCGTGAGCCGGGCGACCCGCTGCAACTCGTGCTGCTGGTCGGCCACCAGCTGCTCGTACTTGGCCGCGGTCGCCGCCGTGGCCTTTTCGCGGTCGCGGATCGACTGCTCGCGCGACCGCAGGTCCTTGTCGTGCTGTTCGGCGGATGCGAGCCGCTCGTTCAGCTTCTCGTCCTTCTTCGTCAGGATCTGCTCGAGCCGCGCGGCCTGCTGCCGCCGCTCCTCGGCCAGGCGGTCGGCCTCCATCACAATCTGGTGGGCCTTCTCCTTGGCCTCGAGCAGCGCCTCCTTCTTGCGGTTTTCCGCCTCGCGGTCGGCCTCGCGGAGCAGGGCGCGTGCCTGCTCCTCGGCCCGCCCGACGGTCTCGGCCGCGATGCGCTTGCGAGTGGCAACCCAATAGAGGAAAACGCCGACGCCTCCGAAGAGGGCGGCGGCGAATGTCGCGATCGGGAATATGGCCTGGTCCCAGGTCATGCCGCATCCTTCTCGGAACCCCTCCGCCTTGGTACCTGGGGGGCTCTGGTCGGGGGAGCGGAGCCGAAGGCCCCGCGGTTACCGGAGATGAGGTGAGAGCGGAAGAAAGGCCCCGCTTTGCCGTGTGGGGAGGTCGCATGAACCTGCGTGAAGCAGGTGGAACCGCTTTATCGATCGCGCGTCAGGCTTCCTCGTAGCAGAGGCATGCACACGGCGCGACCTTGCAGCTCGCTTGTTGGTAATGTTGGCTCAAGCGAGCCTCCATGACCATCACGCGCAAAGCAGGGAACTCAAATTCTGCGTTGATCTTAGACCGTCGTCCGGGGAGGGTCAAGGCGAAAACTCAGCCGAAGAGCCGGGTCGCGCGGCGTGTCAATCGGCCGTCGACGAGAGGCCGCTCAGCGCCTCGTCCACCATGCGTTCCATGTCCTCCAGGCGGGCGAGCAAGGCGGCGCGGCCGTCGCGGTCGGCGTCGAGGGCGTGGAAGCACTCGTCCGCGATGTTCAGCGCCGCGAGCACGACGAGGCGGACGGTGTCGGTGGTGGGCGTGACGTCGGCCGCCGAGCGGATCTTCTCGTCGACGTACGCCGCGAGATCGGCGACGTAGGACTCGGGCAGGGTGCTGCGGATCGGGTACTGCTGCCCGAGGATTTGGACCGCGACGACCCGCGCACTCTGGTTCACACGCCCCCTAACGTCAGATGTCGAGTCCCTCGAGCTGATCGAGGATGTCCGACACGCGGCTCCTGACCTGGTCGCGCTCCTGCCGCAGCACGGCCACCTCGGCCGCACCGGCCTCCGCGTCGGCGAGGCGCGCGACGGCGGCGTCGAGCTCGCCGGCCAGCCGCCGGTTGTCCTCGACCTGCTTCGCGTGCTCGGCGCGCAGTTTGCCCATCTCGCCGACGAGCAGCCGCACCTTCTGTTCGAGGCGGTCGAGCGCCTCGAGATCGCCCGGGGTCATTGTCTTTGCCACCAACACCTCACTCACTTCGGTCAATGAAAATGAAGAACGGAGAATGAAGAATCGAGCCGCCGTGTAACGGCGCTCAGTCCATTCTACATTCCCGCTTTTCGTTCTTCATTTTTCATTCTTCATTGAAACCGGGCGCTCGCGCCCGGCCCGCGCCCTCACCGTTGAACCGCCCCGTGCTCGCGCACGAGGGCGTCCATGATCCTGCCCATCGCTTCCATCGCGTCCGCATCGGTCAGCGTCCGGTCGGGCGAGCGGAACGTGAGACGCAGCGACAGGCTGCAGCGGCCCTCGGGGATGCCCTTGCCCTTGTAACGGTCGAATTCGCGCACCTGGACGAGGGTGTCCGGCGCCACCGCCCGGATCGTGGCGCGCACCCGCTCGGCCGGGAGCGCGTCGTCCACCACGATCGAGATGTCGCGCACGATCGAGGGGAAGCGCGGCAGTTCGGTGACCTGCGCGTCGCCCTCCGGCACCAGCGTCGACACGGCGTCGAGGTCGAGCTCCGCCACGTAGATTTCGTCGCCCGCGGGAATGTCGCGCGACGCGGCGAGCGCGGGTGCGAACTGCCCGAGCACGCCGATCGGCGTCGAGCCGGATGCGATCGCTGCCGTCCGGCCCGGCGCCAGGAACGGGACGGTCGCGGCCGTGAATGTCAGCGGCAGGTGCAGCGCGTCGCCGACCCGCTCCGCGACGCCCTTGGCGTCGAAGAAGTCCACCATGCGGTGCCCGCCGCTCCAATGCTCCGGCGTGCCCGCCCCCGTCCAGGCGAAGGCGAGTCGGTGCTGCTCGCCGAGTGACGGCGAGAAGGCGGCGCCAATCTCGAACAGCTTCACGTCGCGCTGGTCGTGACGGCGGTTGCGAGCCACCGCGTCGATCAGCCCGGGCAGCAACGACGGCCGGAGGACGGCGAAATTCTCCGACAGCGGGTGGGCGAGCGGCACAGGAGCGCTGCCCGCTGCGAGAAACGGCCCGGTGTCGGCCGCGGCGACGAAGGTGTAGCAGACCGCCTCGGAGAAGCCGGCCGCCGTCAGGACGTGGCGCACCAGGTTCTTGCGCGCCATCCGCGGATCGGGCCGCGGCGCGGCCGCCTGGAGGGCGGGGAAGTGCGAGGGCACCCGGTCGTAGCCGTAGTGCCTGGCCACTTCTTCGATCAGGTCGGCCTCACGCGCGATGTCCACGCGGTTGGTCGGGATGCGGCAGTCCCAGCCGTCTGACGCCGGCGCGGTCTCGAAGCCGAGCCCCCCGAAAATCCGCTCGACCTCCGAATCGCCCACGGTGGTGCCGAGGATCCGGTCGATCGAGGCGCGGCGGAGCGTCACCTGGACCGGGCCACGCGGGGCTGGGTAGACGTCGATGAGCGCGCTCACGCGTCGGCCGGCGCCGATCTCCTCGATCAGGGCGCAGGCCCGTTCGAGCGCCGCGAGCGGCGCGTTGATGTCCGTGCCGCGCTCGAACCGGGAGGACGCCTCGGACTTGAGGCCGAGACGCTTGCTCGTACCGGCGGACCGACGCGGGCTTGAAGTAGGCGCTCTCGAACGCCACCAGCCGGGTGCCGGACCAGACCTCGGACTCCGCGCCTCCCATCACGCCCGCCACCGCCTGCGGGCTGACGGCGTCAGCGATGACGAGCATTCCCGCTTCGAGCTTCCGCTCCTCGCCGTCCAGCGTGCGGATCGTCTCGCCGGCGCGCGCGCGCCTCGCCCGCAGCTGGCGCCCGGCCAGCCGCTCGAGGTCGAAGGCGTGCATGGGGTGCCCCGTCTCGAGCAGGACGTAGTTGGTGACGTCCACGAGATTGTTGATCGGACGGACCCCGGCGGCGGTCAGGCGGTCGGCGAGCCACGCGGGCGAGGGGCCGATCTTCACCTCGGCGACGGCCGCGGCGTACCTCGGGCAGAGGTCCACATCCTCGGTCGTCACCTCGAGCCCCTCTGCGGCGACCGTCGCGGGCGAGGCCGCGGGCAGCGGGCGGGCCATGCTGACGGGGCGGCCGGCCGGGTCCCACGGCAGGCGCAGGGGCACCCCGCACGCCGTGGCCGCCTCGCGCGCCAGGCCGGCGACGCTCAGGCAGTCGGGCCGGTTCGCGGTGATCTCGAAGTCGATCACCGTGTCGCTGGTGCCGTCGCCGGTCGACCGGGACGCGGTTTGCACCGTGTCGATCGAGGCGACCTCGAACCCCTTCATCGACAGCAGGGCAGCCAGTTCTGGAGCCGGCAGGGGGACGTCGGCCAGGTCACGGAGCCAGGAGACCAGGAGTTTCAAAAGGAAAACTGCTCCAGGAAACGCAGGTCGTTCTCGTAGAACAGCCTGATGTCGTCCACGTTGTACTTCAACATCGCCACGCGTTCGATGCCCGTGCCGAACGCGAACCCGTTGTAGCGCTCCGGGTCGTATCCCACGGCCTCGAGTACGGCCGGGTGCACCATGCCCGATCCGAGGATCTCGAGCCAGCCGGTGCGCTTGCACACCGGGCAGCCGTCCCCGCCGCAGAACACGCAGCCGATGAACATCTCGGCGCTCGGCTCCGTGTACGGGAAGAAGCTCGGGCGGAACATCACCTTGATGTCGGGGGCGAACATCTCGCGCACGAACGCGGTGAGGGTGCCCTTGAGGTCGGCGAACGTGACGCGCTCGTCCACCAGCAGCCCTTCGAACTGGTGGAACATCGGCGTGTGTGTCAGGTCCGGGTTGTCGCGCCGGAACACCTTCCCGATGGCGACGATCCGCACCGGCGGCTCGTGTGCCTCCATGTAGCGGATCTGCATCGCGGAGGTGTGCGTGCGCAGCAGTGTCGCGGGCCGCTCCGCCGGCGCCGGCCGCGTGCTCACGCGTGTGCCCGGCGTGCCGAGGCCGTGCTGCGGGACCGCCTGGCCGAGGAAGAACGTGTCCTGCATGTCGCGCGCCGGGTGCTCGGGCGGCATGTTCAGGGCCTCGAAGTTGTGGTAGTCGTCCTCGATTTCCGGGCCTTCGAGGATCTCGTACCCCATGCGGCTGAAGATCGCCTCGACCTGGTTCCGCACGTGCGTGAGCGGGTGGAGGCGCCCGAGCGGCGCCTGCCGGCCGGGCAGCGTGATGTCCACGGCGCCCGCCACGGGGCGGCCGGCCTCGAGCGCCGCCCGGCGCGCGTCGATCGCGCGCTCGATGTCGTTCTTGAACTGGTTGGCGAGCTTGCCGAGGAGAGGCCGGTCGGCCGGCGGAGCGCCGGTCACGGCCTTCATCAGCGCGGCGACGACGCCGCCCTTGCGCGCGAGGAAGCGGTCGCGCACGTCGCGGAGGGCCTGGTCGTCGGCCGCCGCGGCGAGCGCGGCCTGGAACTCCGCCCGGAGGCGTTCGATCTCGGCAGCGTCTGGCATCAGGACCTCGCGGACCGCTCAAGGGTGCGGTGCGCGGACTGCAACATGCAAAATGAAAAATGCAAAATGGAGAACGCGGGAGGCAGCGGGCGATGGGACCCTTTCTGCATTCTGCATTCTACATTTTGCATTGACGGTGCCGAGGCGGCCGGTCAGCCGCGAGCCGGCCGCTGGTCGGCGGAGCTACTGCGCCGGAGCGGCCAGGGCGTCTTTCGCCTGGCTCGCGATCCGCGCGAACGCGGCCGGTTCCTTGACCGCGAGGTCGGCGAGCGTCTTCCGGTCGAGGCCGACGCCGGCCACCTTCAGCCCGCGGATCAACTGGCCGTAGCTGAGCCCCTGCTCGCGCGCCGCGGCGTTGATGCGGATGATCCAGAGGCGGCGGAACTCGCGCTTCTTGTCGCGCCGGCCGACGAACGCGTACTTGAGGGCCGTGTCGACCGCTTCTTTCGCGGAGCGGTACAGCTTGCTCTTCCTGGCGTAGTAACCCTTGGCGAGGCCGAGCAGCTTCTTGCGCTTCGCGCGCCGCACGGTTCCGCGTTTCACTCGAGGCATTTCAAGTCTCCTTGCGTTCCTGCAATCGAAGGCCCCGGGGGGCCTGGTCCCCTAGGCCCTAATCCCTAGGCCCTGAGCCCTATTTGTACGGCAGCATCCGCGCGATCTTCTTCGCATCGGCGTCGGCCACGACGACCATCCCGGACAGCTGGCGCTTCACCTTGGTCGTCTTGCTCGACAGCAGGTGGCGCTTGAACGCCATGCTGCGCTTGAACTTCCCGGTCCCGGTCTTCTTGAAGCGCTTCGCGGCGCCCCTGTGCGTCTTCAGTTTCGGCATCTTCGTCCTCTATGTTCCGCTCTGTACCGCGGGGGGCGCCGGCTTCGGCGCCTGCGGCTTGCTGCCAGGCTTGTGACTGAGGATGGTGTGCATCGTGTTGCCTTCCATCCTGGGCATCGATTCCGGCACGGCGACGTCGGCGAGTTCCTGGATCAGCCGCTCCAGGATCCGGCGGCCGATCTCCGGGTGCGCGATCTCGCGCCCGCGGAAGAAGACCGTCGCCTTCACCTTGTCGCCCTCGGACAGGAAACGCTCGATGTGCGTCTTCTTGAACTGGTAGTCGTGTTCGTCCACCTTGGGCCGGAACTTGATCTCCTTGACCTCGATCACCTTCTGGTGCTTCCGTGCTTCGCGGGCGCGCTTCTGCTCCTGGTATTGGTACTTGCCGAAGTCCATGATCCGGCAGACCGGCGGCTGCGCCATGGGCGCGACCTCGACCAGGTCCAGACCCTTCTGTCGGGCGATGACGAGCGCCTGCTGCGGAGACATGATGCCCAGCTGCTGTTCGCCATCGATGACCCGAACTTCGCGCACCCGGATCCGTTCGTTGATCCGCGTGCGATCGTCACGTCGTGGAGCGGAGCGATCGAAAGCGATATGGACCTCCTCTAAAGGTGACTCCGGCTTGCCGAGCGACTACCGGCCCTTGCGCGCGATCTCGTCGCGCGCGGCCGCGATGAACTCATCCACCGACCGGCTGCCCTGGTCGCCGCCCGCGCGGCTGCGCACCGAGACGGCGTTCTGCTCGACCTCGCGGTCCCCGACGACGAGCATGTAGGGGACCTTCTGCAGTTGCGCCTCGCGGATCTTGTACCGATCTTCTCCTGCCGCCCGTCGAGTTCGACCAGCAGCCCGGCCGCCGCGAGCCGATCGCGTACGCTCGTTGCGAACTCGAGGTGCCGGTCCGCGATCGGCAGCACGATCGCCTGCAGAGGCGCCAGCCAGAGCGGGAACGCCCCGGCGTAGTGTTCGATCAGGAGCGCGATGAAGCGCTCGAAGCTGCCCATGATCGCCCGGTGGATCACCACGGGGCGGTGCTCCGCGTTGTCGGCGCCGATGTACTTCAGGTCGAAGCGCTCCGGCATCTGGTAGTCGAGCTGAATCGTGGCGCACTGCCACTTCCGCCCGATCGCGTCCGTGATGTCGAAATCGACCTTCGGCCCGTAGAACGCGCCGTCGCCGGCGTTGAGCGCGTACGGCTGCCCGGCGCTGGCGAGCGCCTGCTTCAGTTGCGCTTCCGCCCGCTCCCACGTCGCCACCTCGCCGAGGTGCTCCTCGGGCATGGTCGACAGCTTGGCGGAGAACTCGAGGCCGAAGTCGCCGTAGACCCGCTGGACGAGCCGGATCAGCCGCTCCACTTCCTCGCCGATCTGGTCCTCGGTGACGAAGCAGTGCGCATCGTCCTGCGAGAACTGCCGGACGCGGGTCAGGCCCGACAGCACGCCCGATGCCTCGTTCCGGTGGAGGGGCGTCTGCTCGTGGAACCGGAGCGGCAGATCGCGGTAGCTCCGCACCTCGCTCCCGAAGACCAGCATGTGGCCCGGGCAGTTCATCGCCTTCATGCCCATCGTCTCCGACTCGGCCTCGACGATGAACATGTTCTGGCGGTAGTGCTGCCAGTGGCCGGAGGTCTCCCAGAGCGCCTTGTTGAACACGAGCGGCGTCTTGAGCTCCACGTAGCCGCTCGGGAACAGCACGCCGCGCATGTAGTTGGCGAGCGTGTTGTAGAGCGTCGTCCCCTTGGCCAGCCAGAACGCGGCCCCCGGCGCCCACTGGTGCGACATGTAGAGCCGGAGCTCGCGACCGAGCTTCCGGTGATCGCGCTTCTTCGCCTCTTCGATCCGATCGAGGTACGCCTTGAGCTCGGACTCGCTGAAGAAGGCCGTGCCGTAGATCCGCTGCATCGGCTGGTTCTTCGCGTCGCCCTTCCAGTACGCGTTCGACGTCGAGAGCAGCTTGAACGCCTTGAGCTTGCCCGTCGACGGGACGTGCGGGCCGGTGCAGAAATCGAGGAAGACGTCGTCGATCGCGTAGCACGACACGACGTCGCCGCCCTTTTCCTCGATCAGCTGGACCTTCAGCGGCTCGCCGCGCTCGTCGAAGAACTGCTTCGCCTCGCCCTTGGCGAGCATGCGGCGGTCGTAGGGGAGGTCGCGCTTGGCGAACTCCTTCATCTTCGCTTCGATCGCCGCCAGGTCCTCGGGCACGAACGGCCGCGAGACGACGAAGTCGTAGAAGAAGCCTTCGTCGATGGCCGGGCCGATGCCGCACTGCGCGCCCGGGAAGAGGGCGGTGACGGCGGCGGCCATCAGGTGCGCCGCGCTGTGCCGGTAGAGTTCGAGGGCCTCGGGGTCGTTCGGCGTCACGAGCCGGAGCGAGGCGTCGGCGTCGAGCGCGAACGAGAGGTCCACGACCCGTTCATTCACCACGGCCGCCAGGGCAGACTTCGCCACCCGCGGCGGCAGGTCGGCCATCAGCGCGCGCACCGTGGTCCCGGCAGGGACGTCGCGGCGGGATCCGTCCGGCAACGTGACAGTGACGTGGGTCATCCAGGTGATCAAACGGCGAGGAAGGTCTCTTCAGCCATCAGGACACGGGAATCCGGGCGTTACCCCGGCTCTTTCCCCGAATGTGCCACTCGCGTCCAGCTGGCAGCCGATTGCTCCGGCGCAGAACGGAATCGAGGTGGTAGGCACGGGCGGACTCGAACCGCCGACCTCCTGCGTGTCAAGCAGGCGCTCTAACCAACTGAGCTACGCGCCTAAGTCAAGAAAAGCCGGGACTTACAGAAGGAATCAGTATAGCAACGGGCTGAAGCGCGGTCAACGCGCATCTCAGGCGGGCGCCGGGAACGCCGCTGCAACACCGGCAGCGGACCCGGAAGGCCGCCGCCGGTGCCGGCAAGAACTCGCGCTACTTGATCGCCGCCTTCAGCGCCTTGCCCGCGGTGAAGCGGACGACGCGGCGCTTCGGGATCTTCACCTCGGCGCCGGTCTGCGGGTTGCGCGCGATCCGCGCCTTCCGCTCGGACGTCTTGAAGGTGCCGAAACCCACGAACGTGATCGGTTCCTTCTTCTTCAGCGACTTGGTGATGCCGTCCAGCACCGAATCGAGCGCGGCCGCCGCGCCGACCTTCGTCGCGCCGGTGTCCTTGGCGATCTTGGCGATCAGTTCCTGCTTGTTCATGTTTCCTCCTGGGCGGCCGACGGGGTTGTGCGCGTCGCAGTGCACGTCGAATCAGTGGACGCCTCAGCGGTTATACGCGACCGATCGCGCAGTGTCAAGGCAGAAGAGGGGAAGCGCCACCAGCCACTACTTGGTCTTCAGAACCTCGATCCCCTTCTGGAGGATCACGTCGGTGGAAGGGGGGACGGTGCCGAAGTCCACTTCGGGCGCGTCGACGGCGACCGCGGGCACCAGGCCCTTCTCGTGGATCGGCTCCGCGGCGGGCGTGAGGTACCAGCCGTTCGAGATGACCATCCCGGCGCCGTCGGGGAGCCGCACGAACTTCTGCACGGCGGCGCGGCCCTGCGTGCGCTCGCCAACCAGCTTCCCGCGCTTGTTGCCGGCGATCGCCGCCGCGAACACTTCCGCGGCGCCGGACGTGCCGTCGTTGACGAGCACGACGAGGGGCAGCTTGATCGCGCCGTCTCCGGCAGCCGCGCTGATCGTCTGGCGGGCCGCTCCCCGCATTTCCTTCAGCGCGAGCGTCCCGCTCGGCACGAAGAGCTTCGCCACGGCGATGCCCGAATCATAGGCGCCGGTCGCCGTGCCGCGCACGTCGACGAGCAGCGAAGATGCGCCCGCCTTCGCGAGGCTGGCGGCCTCGGCGGCCACGGACCTGGCAGCCTCGGGGGCGAACGCCGCGATGCGAAGGTAACCGACCCCGCCCTCGTCGACGCGGCTCGTCACCGCGGGACCGGAGAGCACCTCGCGCGTGACGTCCACGGTGTGCGGGTCCGCGACGTTGCCGCGAATGACCAGCAGGCTCACCTTGGTTCCCGGCGCGCCCCTCAGCAGCCGCATGCCTTCGTACACCGACATCTCGCGCGTCGGCTTGCCGTCGATCGCCCGCAGGAAATCGCCCGGCCTGAGGCCGGCCTTCGCAGCGGGAGACCCGTCGCGCGCCGCGATGACGCGGAGGTAGTAGGTCCGCGTGAGCTCGATGCCGGTTTCGGCGGGGCCGGGCTTCGAGCCGCTCTCGTACGCCTTGGCGTCCTCGGGAGCGAGGTAGGCGCTATCGGCATCGAGGCCTTCCGCGAGCCCGCGCATCGCGCCGCGCATCACCCGCGACATGTCGGCTTCCTCGACGTAGTTGCTCGAGATCAGCGACACGACGTCCCCGAACACCCGGAGGTGCGGGTACGTCTCCTCCTGCGCCCACGTTTTGCCCAGCAGGCCGCCGATGATGGCGAACGCGAGCACCGGCGCGGTGACGAACAGGACGATGAGTCGGGTTCGGGAGGTCATAACTGCTGACTACCTGTCAATGAAGAATGTCGAATGGAGCATGAACAACGGACCGCATTCGGCATTCCGCATTCCACTTTTCGCATTCGTCCAGGCTCGCTCCGTTCACGCGCCTGGTTTCAACCATTGTAGGGGATCCACCGGTTTGCCGTCGATTCGCAACTCGAAGTACACCGACGAGTTACCGGCCGGCCCGGGACCCGCGCTGCCGACCGGCTGGCCGTGCGCGACGGTCACGCCTTTCGAGACGGTCAGCGTGCCCAGGTGCCCGTAGAGCGAGAACGCCAGCCCGCCGTGGTCGATGATGACCAGCTGCCCAAGCCCGGCAAAAACGTCCGCGTAGACGACGCGGCCGTCGTGCACCGCCACGACCGGCTGCCCTTCTGGCGCTTCGATCTCGATGCCGTTCTGCGTGGGAGAGGGGCCCGACGCGCCCCCGCGGCCAAACCGAGACATCACCCGCCCCGGAGCCGGCCGGCCGAGGGCGCCGCGGAACGGCTTGATCGGGAGCACCACGACTTCGCCCGGGGCGGAGGCGGCGGGCAGGCCCTGGAGCATCCGCTGCAGCCGGGCCGCGGCGGCCTCCAGTTCGCCAACCATCTGAGCATTCAGGTCCCGCTGGTCGTCGATGCGGCGCACCAGCGCTTCCCGCGCCGCGGCGGCCTTCGCCGCGAGGTCGGCGGCCCGCCGCGCATCGTCCTGGAGCGCCTTGAGCGAGACGGTCTGCGCGTCCAGCGCTCGCCGGGATTCGGCCACCTTGGCGACGGCTGCCGTGAACGCCTGAACCCGGCGCTGGTCCATCTGTGCCAGGGCCGAGACCATCCGCGTCGCGCGGCCGATTTCCCGCAGGTCGCCGACGCCGAGCAGCAGGCGGGCGTAGCCGGGTCGGCCCAGCTTGTAGACGTCGACGAGTCGGGCCTGAAGAGCCGGTCGCGCCTGCTCGATCGAGGCGTTCAGGGTCTCGATCTGGCGCCCGGTCTCTTCGATCTGCGCCGAGATCGAGAGCATCTGGAGGTCGAGCTTCCGCACTTCCTCGAGCCGCAGGTCGCGCTGCACCTCGAGCGTCCGCACGTCGCCCAGCAGGCTTCGCTCCTGGCTGGCGAGCAGTTCCGCCTCGCGATGGAGCGCCTCGATGCGCTTCTGCGCCCGGTCGGCAGCGGCCTGGGTGAACTGTGGCGACTGCACGGCAGGCTGCGGTGTCGGACGCGGCGGGGACTGCGCGAGGAGGAGCAGGTCAGGCCCGCTCAGCCCGGCGAGGGCGACGAGGACGAGGAGCGCCGCCGGTAGGTTCGGCTTCACGGGTTCGATTCTACTAGCGGCCAGTGGCTGGCGGTTAGTGGTTAGTGCGTCACGCGACCCACCGGCCACCAACCACTGGTCACGAGCCACGACACGCGCTAGAAGAGCGGCTTCCCGTCGATATCCTTCGGGATGCCGACGCCAAAATACTTCAGGACGGTCGGCGCGATGTCGATAATCCTCGCCTGATCCTCCGAGAGCTTGCGGTTGGAGATCAGCGTCCCGGGAATCGTGGCGTAGTCGAAGGAGCAGTGGTCGCCGCTCCACTTCTTCATGTTCGCGTAGAGCAGCCCGGGCGGCGACCCGCCCAGCGAGGTCTGCCACGACACGCGGTAGCCGTCCTCGAACCCGACCTGCAGGTCGGGCGCGTTCGCCATGTACGGCCCCAGTACACGTCGTCGCGCTTGTAGACGTTGCGCACGATCCGCTGGCCGGTATTCGGGTCGGTCATCGTCAGCAGCTTGGCGGACAGCTCCTCGGAGAGCCGCTTGTAGTCGTCGCCCTCGTTGACGATGCCCTGGCCCTCGCGGCCGCGGATGTTGAAGTAGATCTGGCCGAGGCCCAGCGAGTACGCGCGCGTGCGCGTCCAGTCCACGCCCTCCCAGAACTGCCCGCCGCCGCCGAACATGTCGTTGAGGTTCTTGTCACCGAGCGGCTTGCCCTGGCGGGCGATGAAACCGTTCTCGACCAGCCAGGTATTCAGGTTGACGCCGTACTTGAACGAGTGAAATCCGTGATCCGAGAGGACGAACACGAGGGTGCCGGGCTCGATCCGCTGGAGCACTTCGCCGACCAGCTGGTCGCAGCGCTTGTAGACGCGCTCGATCGAATCGCCGTATTTCGCGGCGCCCGCGGCGTCGTACATCGGGTGCGTGGGGTCGAGGAAGCGCCAGAACATGTGCTGGACGCGATCGGTCGACTCGAGCACGCCGACGACCAGGTCGAACTTCTTCGAGTCGATCTCGTGGAGGATCACCTGTGACCGGTCGTCGAAGGCGTGGAAGAGATCGTCCATGAACGTCTTCTCGTCGATCCGGTCCTCGTTGAGGGGCCAGGTCGCCTCCGCCCACCCGAGCGTGCGGAACGTGCCGAGCCGCTCGTACAGGTCTTTGGATAACCCCGCGGGCGAGGAAATCGGCATCACCGGCGACTCGGGCCGCCAGTTGACGGGGGACATATAGAGCTGCAGCTCGCCGCCGGCGCGGACCAGGTAGAACTGCGACATGCCGTAGAGCCGGACGAGGAAGTTGACCCGGAACTCCAGCGGCACCCACTTGCTCCACTGTCCCTCGCCCAGGTGCACGGTCGTACCCTGCACCTCGATCGTCGCCGTCCGGGCCTGGCGGTTCCACCGCACCGTGAAAGGCACGCGAACGTCGCGCTTCGCCTCGAGCCCCGCCATCGTCGCCTGGTCGGCCTCGTTCAGCGCCGCGCCCTTCTTGCGCAGCTCCCCCATCTGGGCCTGGACGATTGGGTTGGGCGGCCCGGTCAGCTCGCTCTGTGCCACGTCACCCTCGAACGTCAGGCGCTTGAGGATGCCGCCCATCTCGGTGTTGCCTTCCTCGTAGCGGCTGAGATCGGTGGCGAAGTAGTAGAAGGTGCCGACCGTGCCGCGGATGTCGGGCAGCGGCAGCCCGGAGAGCAGTTCGCCCGCGGGCACGTCCTCGGGCGGGAACGTCACCGGCACCGTGAGGATCGCCGAGCGGACACCCGCCTGGCCGGCGGTGACCCAGAACGACGTGCCGCCGCGCAGCGTGGTGATCTTCGGCTTGCCGAGCGGCACGTAGTCGAGGAAGAAGTCGGGCATCTCGCGCCGCACCATGCCGAGATCCGGCACGTACGTCTTCACGTCGCGGACGAGGAAGTCGAAGATGTTGTGCTTGCCCGCGTTTCCGCCGGTCGCGAACGAGGCCCACGACGTGGGCGACTCGGGCGAGGTGGACGTCTGCAGGCGGTAGAAGCCACCCTGGCCGGCGAGCTTCTGGAAGTTCGGCAGCTTGCCTTCGTTCATCCACTTCTCGACGAGACGCGGATCCATCCCGTCGAACCCGAGGATGACCATCTTCTGCTTGTACTTCTCCGGGGGATTTCCGGGACCGCAGGCAACGGCGAACAGCGAGATCAGCAGCAGACCAACAGTGAAGGGAGTTCTCTTCAGCATCGTATTCCTGGATGGTCGAGGTGTAGGAAAAGTATAGCATGCGAGGAGGTTGCGCTTGCCGAGCCGTCCGCGCGGCGGGTACCATTCGGGCGTGCGCGTGCTCGCTCTCGACCTCGGCCTCCGGCGAATCGGACTCGCGATCAGCGACGCCAGCGGGACGCTGGCCAGACCGCTCGAGGTGATCGAGGTGTCCGGGCCGGGGCAACTGGAACGCGTCGCCGCCGTCATCGCCCGGCTTGCGGACGAGGACGACGGCCTCGCGCAGGTGGTGGTCGGACTCCCGAGCCGCCTCGACGGCACCCCTAACGCGCAGACGCCGGTCGTGCTCGCGTTCGTGGAGGCACTGAAGGGACGGATTGCGCAGCCTGTTGCGCTCCAGGACGAGCGGTTGTCGAGTATCGAAGCCGAGAGCCGCCTGGCCCTGCGAGACCGCGACTGGCGCAGCCGGAAGAAGAAGCTCGACGCGGCCGCGGCGGCAGTCATCCTGCAAGATTACCTGGACGGCAGACCCTGATGCGCCTCCTCCGACCGCTCCTCGTCATCCTCGTGCTCGCGGCCGTCGCCGGGGCCGGGGCCGCCGCCATCTCCGTCCAGCGCCTGTCGCAGCCCTTCAAGGGCTACCCCGGCAACGAACAGTTCGTCGACCTCCGCCCGGGGGAGGGCACGCCGGTGATCACGCGCAAACTGGTCGAGGCCGGGATTCGTTCGCGACCGATGGACCTTCCGCCTCGCATTGTGGCGGACCGGTTCGGCCCGCCGCCTCAAGGCGGGCGAATACCGGTTCGACCGACCGATGAGCGCCGTCGAAGTGGTCGAGAAGTTGGCGCGCGGCGACGTCTTCCTGCGGCCCATCACCTTTCCCGAAGGGCTGACGATCCGCGAGATGGCGCGCATCTTCGCGGCGCGGGAGCTGGGCAGCGCCGACGCGTTCGTGAAGGCGGCGCGGGAACAGGCGGCGCTCGTGCACGACGTCGACCCGGCGGCGCGGAACCTCGAGGGCTACCTGTTCCCCGAGACGTACTCGCTGTCGCGGCACGCCGGGGCCAGCGAGTTGGTGCGGATGATGGCGGCGCGCTTCCAGGAAGTGCTCACTCCCGCCCTCCGCGACGCCATCGCGAGGCGGGGCCTGTCGGTGCGGCAGGCAGTGACGCTGGCGTCGCTCGTGGAGAAGGAGACGGCGCGGCCCGAGGAGCGGCCGACGGTGGCCGGCGTCTACTTGCACCGGCTGCGAATCGGCATGGCGCTCCAGTGCGATCCGACGGTGATCTACGCGCTCGAGCAGCGGAACGCCTACCGCGGCAACCTGACGCACGAGAATCTCCTCGTCGATTCGCCCTACAACACGTATCGATACCCCGGCCTCCCGCCGGGCCCGATCGCCGCACCCGGCCGGTCGTCCCTCGAGGCGGTGGCAAACGCCGCCGACGTGGACTACCTCTACTTCGTCAGCCGCAACGACGGGTCGCACGTCTTCGCCTCGACGCTCGACGAGCACAACCGCAACGTGCGCAAGTTCCAGGTGGAGTACTTCCGCCAGAAGCGCGCGCAGGGACAGCAGCGCCACTAGAGGTCGGCCGGGACCCCGACGGTTCGAACCACGAGTCACCAGGGGCACAAGGGCCCAAACTCCCGCTGAGGCGCTTCGGCGAGCGCCGCCGCCTTGCGGCGGCGCGGGTCAGGCGCGGAGGCCCGGAGGCGAGCCCGCTGGATTGCGGACGGGTTCGCCTCCGGGCCTCCGCGTCTGACCGGGCCCGGCACTGCCGGCCCTTGCCGAAGCCGGCCATGGCGCATGACGTCCGGCGCCACCTGCCCGCTGTAACCAAGTCGCGGGTCCGTCACGTCTCTCACCGCGCGCGTGCTGTCCGTTTGTGTTCCTCGTGTGCCTTGTGGTTGAGTACGTGCATGACGTTCCGACGCGGGATCGCGGTCGCTCTCGCGGTGGTGGCCGGGGTGGTCGCCTACCTCTGGTGGCCGTCCGAGGAGCGGCGGGTGCGCACGCGGGTCGAGGCGCTTGCGGACGCGGTGAGCGTGCCGCCGAAGGAGGCCGACCTCGCGCGGCTCGCCCGCGCGCAGCGGTTCCGCGGCTGGCTGCTCGACGACGCCCGCGTGGAGTTCGAGCAGGCGGAGTGGCCGCCGGTGGTGGGCCGTGACGCCATCGCCGCGCTGGTCGCGCGCCCGTGGAGCCAGGCGGCCGGCGGGCTGAAGGTGGAACTGCAGGACCTCACGATTGCCATCGGCGAGGACCGCGCCTCCGCGGATGCCCGCTTCACGGCCCGCATCGTCTCGCTCGATCCGTCGGGCGAGCCCGCCACGGTCGATGGACGGATGGTGTCGGTCACCTTCCGACGGGTGGGAGGGGAGTGGCTGGTCGCGACCGCGCGGGTCCTCCGCAGCGACGAGGCCGTCAGGTGAGTTCGTTTACCGCTCGACCCACTTCAACTTCTGCCTGAGCACGTCGAAGTATGAATGCGCCGGCGCCTTGACCAGGCGGACCGGCGGTTCGTGCTGGATCGTCTCGACCGTGTCGCCGGGTTCGAGCGCGAGCCCGATTTGTCCGTCGAGCGTGAGAATCACTTCCTGGTCGGGATCCTGCGTGGCCGCGGTGACCTGCACCCGGGACGAGCCCGGCACGACCACCGGGCGGTTGCTCAGCGTGTGCGGCGCGATCGGGGTGAGCACGAGCCCGTCCACCGCCGGGTGGAGGATCGGGCCGCCGGCCGAGAGGTTGTATGCCGTGGAGCCGGTGGGGCTGGCGATGATGAGGCCGTCGCCGGTGAAGCGTGCGACGAAGACCCCGTCCACCGTGACCGCGAGTTCGATGACGCGGGACAGGCTCCCCCGGGTGATGACCACGTCGTTCAGCGCGCGGTAGTCGGTCACGCAACGCCCGCCCCGCAGGACACTCGCGCCGAGGATCGCGCGGCGCTCGATCTCGGCCCTGCCCGCGATCGCACTCTCCAGAAGCGGGAACAGCTCCGGGAAGTTGATCTCGGTGAGAAACCCCAGGTGGCCGAAGTTCACGCCGAGGATCGGCAGGTCGCGCCCCGCCTGGCTGACGCGGGTGGCCATCGACAGCAAGGTGCCATCGCCGCCGAGCACGAGGAGGAGGTCGACCAGGCGCGGCAGGTCGTCCCGCGTCGCGACGCGAAGGCCGGCGAGGGACGGCGCGAGTTGTGCCGTGTCGGTTTCGAGCACCGCCTCGACGCCGCGCGCCTCCAGCCACGCCGCCACCTGGGTGAGGTGCGGCGCCACCGATGCCAGCCGAATCTTCGCCACGATCCCGACACGTTCGACCATGGTCCGGCCTCGTCCACTCCGGTGTTTACGGCGCTGCCCGGAGGTGCAGCAGGAACTCCTGGTTGCCTTCGGCCCCCCGCACGGGAGACGGTGTCAAGCCGACCCGGGCCAGGCCCGCGCGCCCGGCCGCCTCTGTCACCCCCGCGATGACCCGTTCGTGCACGTCCGGGTCCCGGACGATGCCCTTCTTGCCGACCTCGTCCCGCCCGGCCTCGAACTGCGGCTTCACGAGGGCCACGACGTCGGCCCCGGGCCTCAACAGCGGCGGGACCTGCGGCAGGATGTGCGCCAGCGAGATGAACGACACGTCGACGACGACGAGGTCCACCGGCGAGGGGATGTCCCCCGGCGCCAGGTAGCGCGCGTTCTTCCCCTCGATCACCAGCACCCGCGGGTCGTTCCTGATCCGCCAATCGAGCTGGCCGTGGCCGACGTCGAGAGCCACGACCCGCACGGCCCCGCGGCGCAGCAGCACGTCGGTGAAGCCGCCGGTCGACGCCCCGATGTCCAGCGCCTCGCGCCCCTCCACCGCCACGCCGAACACGTCCAACGCGTGCGCGAGCTTGAGTCCGCCGCGGCCGACGTAGGGGTGGTCCGGCTGCAGCAGTTCGACGTGGGCCGCCGCCGCCACCGACGTCCCGGCCTTCGACACCACCTGGCCGTCCACCGTGACCTGGCCCGCCAGGATGATCGCCCGCGCCCGCTCGCGGGTCGGCGCAAGCCCTCGTTCGGTCAACAGGACGTCGAGGCGCGCTTTCGGGGTCTTCATCGTGTTGCGTGACCCGTCAGTGCTTCCGGTCCACCACCCACTCCGCGATCTGCTGCAGGCGCCCGGGCGCGATGCCCGCGCCATCGAGCGCCGCCAGGGCCTCGTCGAACGCCTGTCGCGCGAGTTCGCGGGACCGTTCGAGCCCCAGCAGCGCAGGGTAGGTCGGCTTGCCGGCAGCCGCGTCCTTCCCGGCGGTCTTCCCGAGATCCTCGGTGGCGCCTTCGACGTCGAGGATGTCGTCCACGATCTGGAAGGCGAGCCCCAGGCGGACGGCGTACGTCGAGATCGCCGACACCGCGGCGTCTCCGGCGCCGGCCATGATGGCGCCCGCCACGGCGGACGCCCGGATCAGCGCGCCGGTCTTCATCGCGTGCATCTGCCGCAGCGCTTCGACACCGAAGTCGGGGTTCCGTCCCAATCGCACGGCCGCTTCCGCGGCCTGCAGGTCGACGGCCTGGCCGCCCACCATGCCGAGCGCGCCGGCGGCCGCCGCGATCTCGCCGATCGTCCTCAGCCGGCGCTCCGGCATGCCGGGCCCGGCATCCGAGGGTTCCCGCGCGAGCAGGGCGAATGCCTCGGTCAGCAAGCCGTCGCCCGCGAGGATTGCCATTCCCTCGCCGTGAACCACGTGGGATGTCGGGCGCCCTCTCCGCAGCGTGTCGTCGTCCATCGCCGGGAGGTCGTCGTGGATCAAGGAGTAGGTGTGGATCATCTCGAGGGCGCACGCCGCCGGCATCGCGAGCCGCTGAGCGGCGTCGCGGTCGATAGGCCGCGCGGGATCGACCTGGAGGCCCGGGTGGTCGGCGATCGCCTCCGCGGCTGCCAGCGCGAGCACCGGGCGGAAGCGCTTGCCGCCGGCGAACAGGCTGTACCGCATCGCCGACGCGATCGGCGCGGGGCAGGCAGGCGGGCCCGGGAGGAACCGCTCGAGCGCGGCGTCCACGCGCGCGCACTGGTCTTTCAGGTATGGCTTCAGCGCGGGACCGTGGTGCCCGGTCACCGCGGCCGCTCCCGCTCTGCGCGGACGTCCTCGTCGGGACGGATGGCCGACAGCGCCGGGGGCGCCGGCTTCAACTCGCCGCGCTCGTCGAGCACCTCGATGCGGCGCTCCGCTTCCTCGAGCCTCGCGTGGCAGAAGCGCGAGAGTTGCACGCCGCGCTCGTACAGCGCCAGCGACGCTTCGAGCGCGAGGTCGCCCTCCTCGAGTTTCTTGACGATGTCCTCGAGTTCGGCGATCGCCGCCTCGAAGTCCTTGATGGTGGTGTCCATCTACCCGTCTCTCCTCTTCACGGTGCAATCGAGTTCGCCCCGGTGCAGCGTCACGCGGACGCCGTCGCCCTCGACCACGGTGTCCGCGTCGCGGATGATCCGGGTGCGTGCCGCATCCCAGCACACCGCGTAACCGCGGGCGAGCACGCCGAGCGGGCTCAGGCTCTCGAGCCTCGCCGCCTGTCCGCGGAAGCGGGCGTCAGCCCGGTGGTGCGCGCGGACGGCCGCGGCCCTGAGGGCCCCGTCAACCCGGGCGAGCCGCGTCCGCACGGCCCCGAAGCGCCGGCGCAGGTCGAATGTCTCGAGCGCCAGTCGGAGTTCATGATAGCGGCGCTCGCGCCTCGCCACCACCGCGCGGCCGGTGCGCCCCATCTGGTGTGTCAGTTCGGCCACGTGGCGGCCGCGGAGGGCGAGGCGGCCGGGGAACCCCGCCAATCCCGGCCGGCCGGCGAGCCTGTGGGTCAGGGCGCGCAGACGCTCCAGACGTCGCTGCGTCGCCGAGGCGGCGCGATGCGAGAGGCGGTCGATGCGCGTGCAGAATTCGTCCTTGCCGGCGACCACCACCTCCGCGGCGGCCGAGGGCGTCGGCGCACGAAGGTCGGCGACGAAGTCGGCGATCGTGAAATCCGTTTCGTGGCCGACGGCGGAGATCACGGGAACCGGCGACTTCACGATGGCCCGCGCGACCACTTCCTCGTTGAAGGCCCAGAGGTCTTCGATCGAGCCGCCGCCGCGACCCACGATCACCACGTCGACCCCCGGAACCCTGGCGACGGCCGCCAGGCCGCGCGCGATGTCCGCGGCCGCGCCCTCGCCCTGGACGCGCGCGGGGCGGATCACGAGGTGCACGTTGGGGTGGCGCCGCGAGATGACCTTGATGATGTCGCGGATGGCAGCGCCGTCGAGCGACGTGACAATGCCGATCTTGCGGGGGAGCGCGGGCAGGGCCCGCTTCCTCGCGGGCTCGAAGAGCCCTTCGCCGGACAACCGCTTCTTCAACTGCTCGAAGGCGAGCTGAAGCGCGCCGGCGCCCTTCGGCTCGATGTGCTCGCAGACGAGTTGGTACTCGCCCTTCGGGTCGTACACGCTCACGCGGCCGCGGGCGACGACGTGGAGGCCGTCCTCCGGCTTGAAGCGCAGCGTCCGCATCGCGGAACGCCACATGACCGCCTTGATCTGTGCGCCCGCGTCCTTGATCGTGAAATACAGGTGGCCGGTGTTCCAGACCCGGCAGTTCGAGAGTTCGCCCTCCACCCAGACCTCGGCGAACCGCGTCTCGAGCAGATCGCGGATGGCCGCCGTCAGATCCGTGACCGTCCAGATCCGCCGGGCCGGCTGGGCCTTCGGCGCAACCGGTGCCGGCTCGGGTTCCGGCGCCGGTTCCGGTTCGGGGGCCTCGAAGGGCAGGTCGAAGAGGTCCTTCATGAACGCGCGACTGTGCTGGCGACTATTCTAGCGTCGTTTCGGCGTCCATCCGCTCCAGGTCGTCCATCGTGCAGTCGAGCCGCGTGATTGACCTCGCCTTGCCAGTTGCGTCGTCCACCTCGATCACCACGCCGTGCAGCCGCGGGTTGCCGGTGGCGGGTTCGAAACGGCTCGGCATGCCGGTCAGGAACCGGGCGAGCGCCGGTTCGCGCTCCGTCCCGATGATCGAGTCGTGCGGCCCGGTCATGCCCGCGTCGGTGATGTAGGCGGTCCCGTTGGGGAGGACGCGCTCGTCGGCCGTCTGCACGTGGGTGTGGGTGCCGATGACGGCGGTCGCCCGGCCGTCGAGGTGCCACCCCATCGCGATCTTCTCGGACGTCGCCTCGGCGTGGAAGTCCACGAGGATGATCCGAGTGCGCCCGGCGAACGACTCGATCTCCCGCAGCACCGCGCTGAAGGGATCGTCGAGGGGGTTCATGAACACCCGGCCCATCACGTTGATCACGCCGACGCCCCGCCCATCGTCGGTGCGGGCCAGGATCGAGCCGCGGCCCGGCGCGCCGGCCGGGTAGTTGGCCGGGCGGAGCAGCCGCGGTTCTGCAGCGACGTAGTCGAGCGCTTCCTTCTTGTCCCAGATGTGATTGCCCGACGTCATGACGTCGAGGCCGTCCGATGCGAGGCTGTCGCCGATCTCCCGGGTGATCCCGAAGCCGCCGGCGGCGTTCTCGACGTTGCCCACCACGAAGTCGATCGCGTAGTGGCGCAGGAGCGGGCGCATGCCGCGCCGGACCATGTCCCGCCCGGGGCGTCCGAAGATGTCGCCGATGAAGAGGATGTTCATGCGGTGGCGATCGGGACGTGGATTTCCCGGCCCCGGCGCTCTTCGAGGCGCGGCAGGATGACACGCAGCTCGCCGCCCTTCAGAATGGCCCGCGCGCGCCCCCCGTCGAACGCCCCCGACAGTCGGACGGCGCGGGCGAAGCGCCCAAACCCGCGCTCGACCAGGTGAAACGACGTCTCGCCGCGTTCCCCCGGGTAGGGAGACGGCTTCTCGCCGGCGATGACCAGGACGCCGTTCTTCAGCATGATGCGGACGTGGGCCGCGGAGACGCCCGGAACGTCCACCACGACTTCCAGCGCGTCGGACCTCTCCTGGACGTCGATTGCCGGGGTGCAGTGGCCGGACGGCGTGCGCCGCGGTCCCCCCGTCGCGCGGTCGAGTTCCTCGAACAGGCGACCGACCTCGTCGGTGAGGTCGCGCACTTCGGACGAGAGCAGCAGGCGGTGAAAGTCGTGCATGGCAACTCCGAAGATCCCATCTTAACAGAGACCGGGAGTGTCATATTTGTGTCCATGGAAGAGACGGACCTCGCGGCAATCGGGCGGCTGAAGGCCGATATCCGCTCCGGCGCCTCCGAACTGCTGCCGCAGGTGATCGCGATCCTGCGGCAGGGGATTCGGGGCGGGAGGGCGGCGGAGGTGGCGTGTGAGACCGTGGCGGCGCAGCCCTCGATGGCGCCTCCCTGGAACGCGGCGCTCGCCGCGCTGGAGGACCCGACGGGGGCCGCGCTCGACCGGTTCGAGCAGCGCAGCCGGAGGGCAGGAGCGGCGATGACGCGCGTGGCGGTCGAGGCGCTTCAGCCGGCCGCGGGCCGGCGCCTGCACATCATCACTTGTTCGTTCAGCGGTTCGGTGCTGGCCTGCGTGCGCGCGCTCGCCCGCGCCACGTGCGCGGCGCCCGCCGCGTCCCAGGGCGCCCGGGGCGATCGGCGCGGAACGGCGCCGCTGCGCGTCTCTTGTGCCGAAGGCAGGCCGGCACTGGAGGGGCGGCGGATGGCCGACGCGCTGTCGCGCGAGGTCGTGCCCGTCGACTTCTACACGGACGGCGCCATCGCCGGGGCGCTCGGCGCCGACGGGTTGGAAGACCGGGTGGTGCTGGTGGGGGCCGATGCCGTCTCGCCGGCGTGGGTGATCAACAAGGTGGGCACGGGAATGCTGGCGGCCGCCGCCGCGCGCGCCAGCGTGCCGGTGTTCGTCGCGGCCACCCGCGACAAGTTCGTCGATGCCCGCGTCGCGTCGCGGCTGGCGATCGTGGAGCAGGATGGCAGGGAGGTGTGGGACGGCGCGCCCGGTGGCGTCGCCGTCCGGAACCGCTACTTCGAGCGGGTGCCGATCGACCTCCTGACCGGAATCATCACCGATGCCGGCGTGCTGGCAGCCGGCATGATTGCCGAGGCGTGCCGGGCCGCCTCCGCGCGTTCCGGCGACGCCGACATCGCGCGGCTCGCCGTGCCCGGGAACGAGATGTAGCCGAGGGGCTTCAGCCCCTCGGCGTCGGCACGGGGCTGAAGCCCCGTGCTACATCGACCGGCCTCCGGCGCGGTGGCCAGCCCCTCGGCGTCGGCACGGGGCTGAAGCCCCGTGCTACATCGATCTGGCGGCTAGATCACCTTCCGCTCCCGGAACTGCGCGATCTGCTCCTCGGTGTAACCGAGCTCCGCCAGGATCGGCGCCGTGTGCGCCGACAGCCGAGGTGGCGGGGTGTCGAGGCTGGCCGGCGTCTCCGAGAACTTGGCCGACAGGTTGAAGAGCTTCAGCGGCCCGATGCCCGGCTCGTCGATCGTCTGGATCGTCCCGCGGTGCTGCACCTGCGGCTGCGCGAGGGCATCCTGGAGCGAGAGGATGTCCCCGGAAGGAATGCCCTTGGCGTTCAACCGCTCCACCCAGTAGCCCGTCGGCTTCTGCGTGAGCTTCTCCTCGATGATCGGCGTCAACGCCTTCCGGTTCGCCTTGCGCGTATCGCGCTTCTGGAACCGTTCGTCGGTCTTCAGCTCGGGCAGTTCGAGCACGTCGCAGAGGTTTTCCCACTGCTTCTGCTCGTTCGCGGCGATATTGATGTAGCCGTCGCAGGTCTTGAAACTGCCCGACGGCGCGGCGGTCATGTTGTCGTTGCCCAGCAGTTGCGGCGGCTTGCCGCCGATCAGCCAGTTTGCGGCGACCCAGCCGAGCAGCGGCATGATCGAGTCGATCATCGCCACGTCGATCGCCTGCCCGCGGCCCGTGTGCTCGCGGTAGGTACAACGCCCCCATGATCGCAAACGCCGCGTTGAGGCCGCCGACCGTGTCGCACACCGGGAAGCCGGCGCGCAGCGGATTGAGCCGCTCGTCGCCGTTGATCGCCATCACGCCGCTCAGGCCCTGGATGATCTGGTCGTAGGCCGGCTTGTCGGCATCGGGCCCGGTCTGGCCGAACCCGGAGATGGCGCAGTAGACCAGCCGCGGGTTCATCTCGTGCAGCGTCTCCCACGGGAAGCCCAGGCGGGCAAGCACGCCCGGCCGGAAGTTCTCCACCAGGACGTCGGCCGTCACCACCAGCTTGCGGAAGATGTCCTTCGCGTCGTCTTCCTTCAGGTTCAGCGTCAGCGACTTCTTGTTCGTGTTCTGGGCGAGGAACGAGGTGCCCATCAGCTGGGCGTTCAGGTCGGGGACGTTGCCAAGCTTGCGCGCCAGGTCCCCGCCCTCGGGGTTCTCGATCTTGATGACCTCCGCGCCGGCCAGCGCGAGGTGGAGGGTCGCGAACGGGCCCGCGAGGACGTTGGTCATGTCCAGGACCCGGATGCCTTCGAGGAGTTTCATGGGTACCTCTCTTCAATCGCCGTCGGCCCCGCGGGGCCGCGTCACGCTTGCGGCACGACCGTGGGGACCGGGCCGGTCTTCCAGAGGCGCCCGGGCATGTCGCGCCCGAAGTAGCGCGACGCGTCGCGGGCGAGTTCGATGAGGACGTCCAGCCTGATGTCGTGCCGCCGGCCCATCCGCTGCAGCATGTGGACGAAATCCTCGGTGCAGACGTTGCCGCCCGTGACCGCCGTGAACGGGCAGCCGCCGAGCCCGGCAAACGCCGATTCGAAGTACTTCACGCCCGCCCGCAGCGCCGCGTAGCCATTCGCCAGGCCGAAACCGTACGTGTCGTGCAGGTGGCACGCGCACTCGATCGCCGGATCGAGCGCGAGCACCTGTCCGAACAGCCCTTCGACCTGGCCCGGGACCGCGTGCCCCGCCGTGTCCGCCAGGCTGATCGTCCGCAGGCCGGCGTCGAGGAAGCGCTTCACCAGCTCCAGCACGCGCGCCTCGGAGATCACCCCCTCGAAGCCGCAGCCGAAAGCGGACTGCACGGAGACCTGCACGGTCGCGCCCGCGCCCACCGCCTTCGTGGCCATCGCGATGATGCGGTCGGCCGCCTCAGCGGTGCTCATGCCGGTGTTCTTCCGGCTGTGCGTGTCAGACGCCGAGACGCCCATGCAGAAGTAGGAGACGCCGCACGCAAAGCCGCGCTCCATGCCCTTCTCGTTCAGCACGAGACCGGACAGGCGAACGCCCGGCGGAACCCGTCCGGGCTCGGCGAAATGGCGGAACAGGTCGTCGGTGTCCGCCATCTGCGGGACCTTCTCCTTGTGCACGAACGACCCGACCTGCACGACGTCGATGCCCGAGGCGATCAACGCCTCGATCCACTTGATCTTCTGTTCGGTGGGGACGGTCGCCTTCTCGATTTGCAGGCCGTCCCGGGGCCCCACCTCGTGAATGATGATCTCGGACATAATCACGCCTCGCGTGCCGGGCTTCCGGCTCTGGGCTTTCGGCGCCGACCACCAGCCACTAACCACCAGCCACTACGTCCCGTCCGCCTACGACGCCGACTTCCCGTGCAGCTGCATCAGGCGCTTGCGCGTGTAGGCGATCAGGCCGCCCGCGTCGATGATGTCCTGCCGCGCCTTCGGCAGGGGCACGATCGCATGGGTCGTCCCCTTGGTCGTGTTGACGACGGCAGTCGGCGTGAACTCGAGTTCGTCACCCTCGTCCGCCTGGATGTCCGGGCAGATGATCGTCCGCAGCCCGAGGTTCGCGGAGTTCTGCAGGAAGATCCGCGCGAAGCCGCGGGCGACGATGACCAGCTCGTATCCCTTGAGCGTGGAGGCCGCCTGCTCGCGCGACGAGCCGCAGCCGAAGTTGTTCGCCGCGACGATCACGCTGCCGGGCGGCACCTGCTTCGCCTTCAGCTTCGCGTTGAACTCGGTGTAGTCCGCGAAGGCGAACTGCGGGGTCTCGGTCGGCAGCACGGTGGCCATGAAGCGGCCCGGATAGATCGCGTCGGTCGACACGTCGTCGCCGAGCGTGAATACCACTTGCGGCATATCTGGTCCTCCCAGGGCGGAGCGGTCCGCCCGTCTTACCCGTGTCTCGGGCGAGTGATTCACTCGGCCCGCGCATCGCGCGAGCCGGTTACCGCGGGTCCGTGATGACGCCGGCGAGCGCGCTGGCCGCCGCCACGGCGGGCGAGCAGAGGTAGACCTCGCTCTTCGGGTTGCCCATGCGCCCCTTGAAGTTCCTGTTGGTCGTGGACAGCGCCACCTCGTTGTCGCCGAGCGCGCCCTGGTGCACCCCGAGGCAGCAGCCGCAGCCGGGGTTCATGATGACGGCGCCTGCGTCGACGAGGTCGGCGAGATAGCCCTGCCTCAGCGCCTGGCGGTAAATCCGCCACGACGCGGGGAAGACGAGCATCCGCACGCCCTTCGCGACGCGCTTGCCGCGCAGGATCTCGGCGGCCACCTGCAGGTCGTCGAGCCGCCCGTTGGTGCACGAACCGATGACGATCTGGTTCACCTTGACCGCACCCACGGCGTCCACGCCCTTGACGTTGTCGACGGTGTGCGGGCAGGCAATCTGCGGGATCAGCGTCGCGGCGTCGATCTCGACCACCCGGGCGTATTCGGCGTCGGCATCGGGGGCCACCATGTCGAGCGGTTCGGTCATCCCCGCCTCTTCCCGCAGGTAGCGCCGGGTTTCGCCGTCGGCCGGCACCATCCCCGACGTCGCGCCGGCCTCGACGCTCATGTTGCAGAGCGTGAGACGACCGGACATCGACATCGCCTCCACCCCCGACCCGTGGAACTCGATGACCTTGAAGTTCGCACCTTCGGCCGACAGCGCGCCGATCAAGTGGAGAATCAGGTCCTTCGGCAGGACGCGCGGGGGCAGGTTTCCCTTCACGACGACCTTGATGGTGGCCGGTACTTCCACGTTGAAGATGCTGCCGAGCGCCCACACGCCAGCCATCTCGGTGGCGCCGATGCCGAACGCGAACGCGCCGACCGCGCCGTGGCTCGTCGTGTGGCTGTCGGTGCCGACGATCACCTGCCCGGGCAGCGTGTAGCCGTGCTCGGGCAGGATCTGGTGGCAGATGCCGCCTTCGTCACCGCGGATGTCGTGGAACTTCGTGATGCCCTGCGCCGCGACGAACTCGCGGATCTTCTTCTGGTTGGTCGCGGTCTTGTTGCTCTCGGCCGGGACGCGGTGATCGAGCACGATCGCGATCTTCGACGGGTCCCACACGTTCGGTTCGAGGCCGGTGCCCTGGTAGACCTCGAAGAACTGGTTCATCACGAGCGCGGCGTTTTCGTGCGACATCGCGAGATCGACCGTCGGTTCGACGACGTCTCCGACCGCCACCGCGCGCTGCCCGGTTGCCCTGGCCAGGATCTTCTGGACGAGCGTCATGCCCATCGCGTGCTCTCCCTTCACCGTAATGACCCGCAGGTCATGGTTACTGACCGCGCCTCAGGATATCCCAAGTCCGGCGCAGCGTCGACTGACGTCTGGGCCGAATATCCCGGCATTCTATCCCGGTCGGATCCGGATGGAAATCGTGATTTAGGTTCCATCTCCGTTTTTTATTCAGCCGCTGTCAGCCTGTCAGCCGGGGGCGCCCCCGGCGGCGGAAGGGGTTTCTGGTATTGAGTAGAATACACTCATATAACATGCTTGACACGGACTCATTTATCGCTTATATTGGGTTCGTAAGCGGGCGGCGGGGCACGGAGCCGGCGCCACTGCTTACGAGAAGGCGAACAACACCACCAGGCCTCCCGTGGTGGGGGCCGCCATTCAAGGAGGAAAGTCATGGCGATCGTTCGTTGGGACCCGTTTCGCGAGATGTCGGAGATGCAGGACCGGATGGGCCACCTGCTCGGCGAGTTCTACGGCCGACGCGGCGCCGACGACGTGATGCGGCGCGGCGCGTGGATTCCGCCGGTCGACATCTTCGATTCGGGCAAGCACGAGCTGGTGATCAAAGCCGAACTGCCCGACATGAAGCGCGAGGACATCCAGCTCACCGTCGACAACAACACGCTGACGATTAGCGGCGAGAAGAAGATGGACGCCGAGATGCGCGACGAGAACTGCCACCGGGTCGAGCGGTCCTACGGCGCGTTCACGCGGTCGTTCTCGCTGCCGCCCACGGTGGACACGGGCAAGGTCAGCGCCGATTACAAGGCGGGTGTGCTGACGATCAGGCTCCCGCTGCGCGAGGAAGCGAAGCCGAAGCAGATCCAGGTCAACGTCACGGACTGACGTTGCGGTCGATGTGGTCCAGAACCTGATGTCGGGTTCGAGGAGCCATGCAGCGGAGGGGCATCAGCCCCTCCGCCGGGAACGACGGGCGTCCCGCCGTTCCTGCTCGTCGCTCCCGCCTGGCCTTCGGATTTGTCCTTCGGATTTGTCTTGCGCCGCCCCGGCTCTTCCAGCTACCCTGAACGATTGTGGTAGAAGAGAACCTCACAGCCAACAACCAGCCCGAAGCGACCGAGACGCCGGCCGAGCCGATTGTCAAGGTTCCTCCGCCTGAAAGCCGATTCCTGTTCGTCGACGTGGCGGCGCTGCGCGCCAAGCAGTTGCGCCGCGGCGCGCGCCCCCGCATCGTCCCGGGAGGGGACAGCCCGGCCGAGATGCCGCGCAAGCCCGAGCGGGTGGCGATGGAAGAGGTGCGACAGGGTTTCGTGGCCTACGACATTCCGACGCCGGAACCCGAGCCCCCGGGAGAATCAGAGTGACGCTCACCGAGGTGTGGACCCTGGTGTTCGGAGCCGTTGCCGGGCTCGGCTCGATTGTCGTGTACCTCCTGGTCCTCATGATTGGCCTCTGCCTGGCCCTCGATTGGACCAAGTTCCGGCCGACCTACAAGTCGAAGACCGTGAAGAGCCTCGACGAGACGGTTGGCAGCCCGATTGTCTACCTCCCCGCCAACGCCCCGCGCGGGCCCAGCGACCAGCTGGCCGGTTCCGGCCACGTGTCGTCCTGAAACCTTCCGTCTCGGCCGAACGTAGGATACGGTAACGGGCCGCAGCGCCCGTCACCGGGAGGCTGAGATGTTCGAGGTGCTCGCGTTCGGCGGCCTGATTCTCACCGCGCTGATGGCGGCGGCCGTGATCGGCGTCGTGGTCTTGATCGTCAAGGCCGTGCTGATGCTCGTCCTGCTCCCGCTTCGCCTCGCGGCCGGGATCATCCTGCTGCCGTTCAAGCTGCTCGGCGGCCTCATCGCCCTGCTCGTGGTCCCGGTGGTCGGGATCCTGGGCATCTTCGCGGTGATCGTCGGCGGGTTGTTCGTGCTGGCGGTGCCGCTCCTGCCGCTGGCCGTGATTGCCGGCCTCGTGTGGTTCATCTCGAAAGCGAAGACTCACCCGGCCGCGGCATAGTCCCGGGCCAGTTCGCGCTCGAACGCGTCCGCCGTCCTGAGCAACGTTTCCTCGTCGAAGCTCCTGCCAATCAGCTGCAATCCGACGGGCAGCCGGCTCCCGGTGAAGCCGCACGGCACCGAGAGGGCCGGCAGCCCGGCCAGCGGTGCGCCGACGGTGAACGCGTCCGCGAGGTACATCGAGAGAGGGTCCTCGAGCCGCTCGCCGAGCCTGAACGCCGCGGTTGGCGTCGTCGGCAGCGCGATCACGTCCGCCTCCTGGAACGCCCGGTCGAAATCACGGCGGATCAGCGTCCGGCCCTGTTGCGCCCTCAAGTAGAAGGCGTCGTAGTAGCCGGCGCTCAACGCGTAGGTGCCGAGCATGATTCGCCGCTTCACCTCGGCGCCGAATCCCCGGCCGCGCGTCTGTTCGTACATCGCGCCCAGCGTCTCCGACTCGGCCCTGAAGCCGAATCGCACGCCATCGTACCGCGCGAGGTTCGCGCTCGCCTCGGCGGTGGCCACCAGGTAATACACCGGGATGCCATAGCTGGCGTGGGGCAGCTCGACGCCGGCGACGACCGCGCCGCGGTGTTGCAGCACCTCGAGGGCGCGCTCGAAGCTTGCCGCCACGTCGGCGTCCACCCCGTGCTCCAGCATGGCTCTCGGGACCCCGATGCGCAGACCGCGGATGTCCCCGGTCAGGGCCTTCTCGTAGTCGGGAACAGGGCGTGGCGAGCAGGTCGCGTCGGCGGGGTCGGCGCCGGCGATGACGCGGAGCACCAGCGACGCGTCCGCCGCCGTTCGGGCGAACGGGCCAACCTGGTCGAGCGACGACGCGAAGGCAATGAGTCCGTAGCGCGAGACCCGCCCGTAGGTCGGCTTGATGCCCACGACACCGCAGAACGCGGCCGGCTGCCGCACCGACCCGCCGGTATCCGAGCCGAGCGCCACCGGGACGTAACCGGCGGCGACGGCGACCGCTGACCCTCCGCTCGACCCGCCCGGCGCGCGCTCGACGTCCCAGGGGTTGCGCGAGGGCCCGAACGCGGAGTGTTCCGTCGACGATCCCATCGCGAACTCGTCGCAGTTGGTCTTGCCGATCACGATTGCGCCGGCGGCCGAGAGGCGAGCCACGGCGGTCGCATCGTAGGGCGGAGCGAAGCCGTCGAGGATGCGCGAGCCGGCCGTCGTCGCGATGCCGGCCGTGCACAGGTTGTCCTTGATGGCGACCGGGACGCCGGCCAGGGGGAACGGCGTGTCATCCGTCCCGAGGCGCCGATTGAACTCGACGGCGCGGGCGAGCGCCCCTTCCCGATCGACGGAGATGAACGCGTGCAGCGTGGCGTCCTGTTCGTCGATTCGCGAGAGGCACGACCGGCACACGTCGACCGCCGACAGCTCGCGGGAGGTGACGGCGTCGCGGATCTCCCGCGCGGTCATCAGTCCGTGCGGGTCAGGCATCGCCGAGCACCTTGGGAACCCGGAACAGGCCGGCTGCCGCGTCCGGCGCGTTCCCGAGCGCGCGCGCCGACCCGAGGGGGACGTGCGGGGTATCGGGCCGCTCGTCGGGCAGCCGATCGGAGACCGCCGCGGTCGGCGGGACGTCGCGGGTATCGAGTTCCGCGACCTGGCGGGCGTACTCGAGGATTCGGGCCAGTTGCCCGGCGAACAGCGTCTTCTCGTCGGCCGTCAGGGCCAGCCGCGCGAGGGCGGCAATTCGCTCCACCTCAGCCAAAGTCAGGTCGTCGGCCATAGCAGTCACACAAGGCTATCACGCGGCGGCTTCGGTGCTACGATGCTCCGTACCATGGCTTCACTTCACCCGCTGCGGCCCGAGGCGGTGGCCGGGTCCTGGTACCCGGCGCGCCCGGAGGTCCTGTCGAAGGAAGTCGACCTTTACCTGTCCGCGGTGCGGGACGAACCGGTGCCCGAGCGCGTGTTCGGCCTCGTCGTCCCGCACGCGGGCCTGATGTACTCGGGTCCGGTGGCCGCCTGGGCCTACCGGAGCGTGCAGGGCGTGAACTTCGACGTGGCGGTGCTCGTCGGGCCGTCGCACCGGGTTGCTTTCGAAGGGGTGGCGTTGTACCCGAGAGGCGGGTTCAGCACCCCCCTCGGTCCGATCCCGATTGACGCCGACGTGGCCGACGCCATCCGCGCGGCCGCCTCCGTGGTCCACGACGATGTGAGCGCGCACGCCCCCGAGCACTCGCTGGAGATGCAGCTGCCGTTCCTGCGGCGCGTGCTGCCCGCCGTCCCCATCGTCCCGCTTCTCATGGGCGAGCAATCGGTGGAGACGATTGAGTCGCTCGCGGCGGGTCTCGTCGGCCGCGCTGGCCGGGCACAGCGCCCTGATCATCGCCAGCAGCGACCTGTCGCACTACCTCGACGCCAGGACCGCGTCGATCGTGGACCGCGAGGTGACGGAGTGCGTGGACCGCTTCGACGCCGACCGCCTGCTCGAGGCGCTGCGCGTGCGGCCCGAGCACGCGTGCGGCGGCGGGCCGATTGTCGCCGTGATGCGCGCCGCGCGGGCGCTCGGCGCCCGCACCGGCCGGGTGCTGCGCTACGCGGATTCCGGCGACGTGTCCGGCAACAAGCGGGCGGTCGTCGGGTACATGGCCGCGGTGTTCATGGGATAGAGGAGGGTGGCGATGCTGACGACCCGTGAGCGGGAAGCGCTCCTCCAGTTCGCGCGCGACACGATTGTCGCCCGTCTCACCGGCGCGCCGCCCCCTGGGCGGGTGGACCTGGCGGACCCGCAGGACCACGCCGGCGCGTTCGTCACGCTGCACGTCAACGGCGAGCTGCGCGGCTGCATCGGCTACCCGGGTTCCGAGAAGCGGCTCGACGAGGTGGTCGGACATTGCGCGGTGGCGGCGGCGACCGAGGACCCGCGATTCCCGCCGATGTCGGCGGGGGAACTGGCGGAGCTCGACGTGGAGATCTCGGTGCTCACGCCGATCCGCAAGGTGAACGACACCTCGGAGATTGAGGTGGGACGCGACGGGCTCGTCGTGCAGGACGGCTTCCGCAAGGGACTGCTGCTGCCGCAGGTGGCGACCGAGCAGCGCTGGGACCGCGACACCTTCCTGGCCCATACCTGCCTGAAGGCCGGGTTGCGCCCCGATGCGTGGCGTACCGGCGCGAAGATCTTCAGGTTCCAGGCCGAGGTCTTCGGCGAGGAGCCCTGAGCCCCCGCAGCACCCGCAAGTTCTCGACGTCCAGCGGGTCTTCTTCCACGCTCGTCGCGCGGCGTCCCTCGGTCTTCGGTGTTTCGAGCAGCATCGGCAGCTGCGCGAACCTGCGGTCGTTCACCAGCCGGCGGAACGCCTCGAGCCCGATCAGCCCGTTGCCGATGTGGTCGTGACGGTCGCGCCGGCTCGCCAGCGGCTTCTTCGAATCGTTGACGTGGAAGACGCGGAGCCGGCCGAGGCCGACCAGTCGGTCGAACGCGTCGAACGTCGCGCGATAGCCGGCCGCGGTGGCAATGTCGTAGCCGGCCGCGAACAGGTGGCAGGTGTCGAGGCAGACCGACACCCGCGGGTGCCCCTCCAGGTGTTCGAATATCGCGGCAAGCTGTTCGAAGCGCCAGCCGAGTGACGTCCCCTGGCCGGCGGTGTGTTCGAGGATCACGCGGGCCCTTGCGCGCCGCCGCGCCCGCAGCAGCCCCTGCACCGCGCTCGCCACCAGCCTCAGCCCGTCTGCCTCCGTCCCGGTCGTGTAGCAGCCCGGGTGGATGACGACGCCGGCCAGCCCGAGCGACTCCGCGCGGTCGAGTTCCTCGCCGAACGCCGCAATCGACCGCTCTCGCAGCACCGGTTCGGCCGTGCCGAGATTGATCAGGTAGCTGGCGTGGGCGACCACCGGTTCGATCCCGGCGCGCTCCACCTTGCTCCGGAAACTGCACACCTCGTCGGGCGGCAATGCCCGCGCCCGCCATTGGTTCGAGGACTTGCTGAAGATTTGCAGCGCCTCGCAGCCGTGGACCACGGCGCGGTCGACGGCGAGCGGGAGCCCGCCGGCGATGGACATGTGCGAGCCTAGCCGGCCCATTGGCTATCGCACCACATCCGACCGGTTGGGCGTTGCGTCTTCATTTTGCATTCTTCATCCTGCATTTTGCATTGCTGATTGGCCAGCCCCGTCACCCGTCCTGGCTACCCCGGTCCCAACCCCTGTCCGATGATCTCGCCGCCCGGTGACAGGAGAATCCACACGGCAAACGGGCTGGTGTAGCGGCGGCCGTCTCCGGGACCCACGGGCGGGGCGGCGAACCGCATGTTGTACCAGTGCACGGTCGTCCGGCCGTCGCGGTGCTTGATTTGGTCCACCGCGGGGAATCGCGAGAAGTCCAGGAAGACCCGCGCGATGGTTGCGGTGGCGGCGCGCTCGACGAGCGGGCCCGAGTCGTTCGGAAACGAGACGGCATCGGGTTCCAGCGAGCGACCGAACAGGTCGAGCGTCTGGACGCGGAACCCACCCGGGACCCTGATGATCAGTCGCCAGCGAAACGGCGACGACCACGTGGGGAGTGCCGCCGGCAGCTCGGAGGGGTGCTCGGGATGCAGGTAGTGAAACGCCGGCCCGGGATGCGACGCCGGACCGGGCTGGGCGTCCGCCTGGATCGCCACCGCCTCCGCAATGGCCACCTCGTGCGCCGCCGCGCGGACCGCGTAGTCGGCACCGGTCAGCAGCAGTGCCGTCACCGCGAGCCGCGCCCGCCACTCCGGCCGCAGCGCGGCGCCGACGACGCCGGCGGTCAGCACCGCCCAGAGGAGCAGGTCCACGATTGGCATCCAGTCGACGCCGTACCAGGCGTGGCTGAACGGGCTCAGCACCCGTGTGCCATAGGACGTCGCGAGGTCCATCGCGATGTGCCCGGCGACGCCGAGAGAAGACAGGGCGACCAGGGCGCCGAGGCTTGCCGACTCGCCGCGCCGGCTCGAGATTCGAACCGCGAGCCAGACGAGCGTTCCCGTCGCCAGCGCGAGCGCGAAGCCGAGGGCCCCGTGCGTCGGCCCGCGATGAGCCGCCAGGTAGCCGACGCGGCCGCCCGTCAGGGTCGTGAGGATCTCGATGTCCGGGATGTTGGAGGCCACGACCAGCGCGGCCGTGGTCCCGCGGCCGGCGCGGCGCAGGCCGGCGTTGGCCAGCGTCAGGGCGAACAGCGAATGAGTGATGTTGTCCACGCGCGGCTGGTTGGCTCCCCTGCGATCATACCGCGTGTTATCGTAACGGTAATGGATGTCTACCTGGTCCCCGTCGGGCCAGAGCGCTACGAACTCTACTGCGAGTCGGCCGACGACCCGCCCGTGGAGCACGACGAATCGGCCAGCGGCGTGTTCCGTCGCCTGGTCGAGCGGTTCACGCTGATGCTGGCTGCCGTCGAGCGCGAGTACGAACGCGAACGCGTTCGCCGGGCGCAGCGAACCCACCACGATGGAATCTATCGGCGGCTTCGCTCGCGCGTCGTCCGCTGGGTGGCGGAGCGCGTGGCCGAGCAGCGCCTGCTGTGGCGGTTGCGGAAACAGGTGGCCGTTCGCGCGTGGTACCCGACGCCGCTGGACGATGCACGCGCGCTGGCGGTGATCCGCGGGAATCTCCAGCACGACCTGGATCGCCACTCGCGCTTTCTCGTGCTCGACGGGGTCGGCCTGCTGCTGTCGGGCCTTCTCATGCCGTTTCCAGGCCCGAACCTCCCTGGCTACTACTTCACCTTCCGCGTCGTCGGCCACCTGCTGGCGATGCGCGGCGCAAGGCAGGGGCTTCGCCGGGTCGAATGGACGCTGCAGGCCAGTCCCGCCCTCGGGCGGCTGTGCGACCTCGGCGCCGTTCCCCCGGCCGAGCGGCTGGACGAAGTGCGGGCGATCGAGCGCGAACTGGGCTTGACGCGCCTCGGGCGGTTCTTCGAGCGAATCGTCGCGAAACCCGCGTGATATACTCCTGCGCGCTTTGAAACTCCGAGAGCTCTCCGATTGTCTGGGCTGCCGCCTCGAGGGCGATGGCGAGTGCGAGGTGCACCGCGTCGCGGGCATCGAGCAGGCGGGCCCCGGCGACCTCACGTTCCTGACGAATCCCCGCTACGCGCCGGCCCTGTCCGCGACCCGCGCCTCCGCCGTCATCGTGTCCGAGGACGTGCCCGCGGCGCCGTGCGCGATGCTGCGTTCCGGGAATCCCTACCTGGCGTTCGGCCGCGCCGTCGGCCTGCTGATGCCGATGGTCGCCCCCCCGGCCGGCATCCACGCGACGGCGTCGATCGCGCCGACTGCCAGCATCGGGGACGGTGCGTCCATCGCCGCGTTCGTCTCGGTGGACGACGGCGCCGTCATCGGGCGCGGCGTGACAATCGGTCCCCACGTCGCGGTCGGCCGGGGCGCGGTGATTGGCGACGAGTGCCGGCTGCACGCGCGGGTCTCGATCCGGGAAGGCTGCGTGCTCGGGCGGCGGGTGGTGGCGCAGGACGGCGCCGTGATCGGCAGCGACGGCTTCGGCTTCGCCCGCCGCGACGACGGCTCGTGGGAGAAGATCCCGCAGCCGGGCATCGTCGTCATCGAAGACGACGTGGAGATCGGCGCGAACTCGACCATCGACCGGCCGGCGGTGGGGGAGACCCGGATCGCGGCCGGCGTGAAGATCGACAACCTGGTCCAGGTGGCCCACGGGGTCCGCGTGGGCCGGCACACGCTGCTGTGTGCGCAAGTCGGCATCGCCGGGAGCGCGACGATTGGCGACAACGTGATGCTGGGCGGGCAGGTGGGTGTGGCCGGCCACATCGAGGTGGGCGACGACGTGGCCGCGTCGGGGCAGAGCGGCATCACCAACTCGGTGGACGCGGGGACCCACGTGTCGGGCTGCCCGGCCATCCCGAACCGCGACTGGCGGAAGTCGTCGGTCGTCTTTCGCCGGCTGCCCGAGCTCAGGAAGACGATAGCCGCACTCGCCGAACGCCTGGCGGCCCTCGAACGGCAAGCTCCCTCCACGAACGATCCTTCCGGCGAGTAGCGCTGCTGTTATAATCGGGTCGCGCGCGGCGCGCCCTATGCTGTGTCCCGCTTGCGGAGCCGAGAATCCAGGGACGGCGGACCGTTGCAGCCGCTGTGATTCGGTGCTCACCGATTGCGCCGGGTATCCTGCTTCCGCGTTGCCCGCGGAGGGCCTCGCCGGGGGCACGGTGATCGTCCAGCCCCACGCGCCGCCCGACGGCGCGTTCACGCTCCCGGAAACCGTCATCTCCACAGTTCCCCGCCGACGAGGCCGGCACCAGGCTGCCCAAGTCACCTGCGTCCGCAGCAGGCGGCGGCCCGTTGGAGATCGGCAGCCAGTTCGGCCCTCGCTACCGCATCCTCGCAGTTGCTTGGCGTCGGCGGCATGGGGGCCGTCTACGAGGCGTGGGATTCGGAGCTCGGCCATCACCGTCGCGCTCAAAGTGGTTCGACCCGAGGTGGCCGCCGATCCCGACGCGGCGAGGCAGATGGAGCAGCGGTTCAAGCGGGAACTGCTGCTGGCGCGGCAGGTCACCCACAAGAACGTCGTGCGCATCCACGACCTCGGGGAAATCGACGGCATCAAGTACATCACGATGTCGTTTATCGAGGGCGAGGACTCTCGCGACGATTCTGCTGCGCGAGGGCCGCCTGCCCGTCGCTCGCGCTCTTCGCATCATGCGCACGGCGCTTTCCGGGGCTCGTGGCGGCTCATCAGGCCGGCGTGGTCCATCGCGACCTGAAGCCGGCCAACATCATGATGCGGGCCGACGACGAGGCATTGATCATGGACTTCGGGATCGCGCGGTCTGGCGTGGCCGTCCCGGAGGCCGATGGCCCTCGGCCGGCGGCGATGCCTCAGGACCCTCGCTGTCGCCCGTGATGGCGCGGCGGCACACAGGTCGGCAAGGTCGTGGGCACGCTGGAGTACATGGCGCCGGAGCAAGCCGAAGGGAGCGAGCGTCGATCAGCGGGCCGACATCTACTCGTTCGGCCTCATCTGTTACGACATGCTGGCCGGGCGCCCGGCCGCGGCCTCGGGCACGGACGCGCTGGCCGACTTGATGTCGCGCATGAAGCAGGCGCCGGCCGCGACGCGGTCGCTGAACCCGGCGGTTCCCGAGGCGCTCGATCGGATCGTCAACAAGTGCCTCCAGCCAGATCCCGCGACGCGCGTTACCTCACCAGCACCGAGCTGGCCGCCGAGTCTGGCGCGGCTCGACGCCGACGGCATGTTGCTGCCGCGGTGCTGCGGCCGCGTGACCAGGAGCGCCTGATGGCGGCTGTGGGGACGCTCGCGTGCCATCGTGCTGCTCGCCGGCACGTGGTACTTCGTGGCGCAACTGCTGGTGCAGCCGCTCGACGCAGCATGCTCCCGTCTCCGTCTTGATCGCGGACTTCCAGAACCGCTACGGGCGAACCCGTCCTTCGAACGGACGCTGGAGCCGATGCTGAAGCTCGCGCTGGAAGGCGCGGGCTTCATCAGCGCGTACCACCGTAGCGCGGATCCGCCGCAGCCTCGGTGTGCGCCCCCCGGAGAAGATGGACGAAGCGGGCCGGCCGCAGGAGACTCGCCGTCAGGCAAGGCGTGAACGTGGTCCTCTCCGGTTCCCTGGATCGGCACGGTAATCGGTACACGGTCTCCCTCAAAGCCACCCAGGCCGTTACAGGCAAAGTCATTACCACTGTCTACCGACCGGACCGTCCAACAAGGCCGACGTGCTGAAGCTGGCGGCGAACCTGGTGAAACCGGTTCGCAAGGCGCTCGGTGATACGACGACCTCGGACGCCGCTCAGCGCTTCGCGCTCGAGACGCTCTCGGCCACGTCGCTCGATGCCGTCCACGAGTACGCGCGAGGCCTGGAAGCGCTTGTCTGCGAGCAGGTTCGACGACGCGCTCCAGAGACTTCGCCGGGGCCATCAAGCGGGATCCGAAGTTCGGCGGCGCCTACGGGGCCATGGCGATTGCGTCATTCAACCTGGACCGGCGGCAGGACGCCGTGAAATACACTGAAGGCAGCCCTGGAGCATCTCGACAGCATGACGGAGCGTGAACGATACCGCACGCGCGGCTTTTACTACCTGATCACCGACGACTACCAGGCCTGCGTCAAGGAGTACGGCAATCTGATCACACAAGTATTCCGTCGATGCCTCGGCGCGCAACAATCGCTCGTTGTGTTTCTCCTACCTTCGGAACATTCCCAGCCGCGCTGGAAGAAACGCGGCAGGTCGTGAAGATCCTGCCGAACCGCACGCTCTATCAGCAGAATCTCGCGCAGTACACTGGCGTATAGCAAGCGACTTCCCTGCAGCCGAGCAGCCAGGTGCACGCTCGATCAAGCCACCCGGGCATGTTCGGGTTGCTCGCCGCTGGCCTTTGCGCAGATCGGCCAAGGCCGTGTCTCGGAGGCGCAAGACGACCTATCGCGCGCTGGGCCAGCCTCGACGATCAGGGGGCGTCCGTACACGGCGTCGGGACTGGCCGATGTGGCGACGTACGAAGGCCGGTTTGCGGATGCGCGTCCGCCTGCTCGACAGCAGGGCGCAGCCGCCGATATCGAGTCGCAAGGACGCCGACAGGGCGGCCGACAAATTCGTCGCGCTGGCTTACGTGGAATCGCTTCGCGGGAAGAAGGCCGATGCCATGGCGGCTGCCGAGAAGGCGCTGGCCAACAGTCAGGCCGTCAAGATCCAGTTTCCTCGCCGCCCGGGTGTTTCGTCCAAGCTGGCGCGACGGACAAAGTCACTCAAGATCTCCCAGGGAACTCGCCTCCGACCTCCAGGCCGCTTCCCAAGCATATGTCCAAGAACCTCGGCGGCCTCTCGGCCCTGAAACAGCCATGAGGCGCCTCGGGCCATTCAGGAGACTTGAGCGAGGCCAACCGCCTCCTCGATACCTGGTTCGGCCACTACGATCTGGGACGGGCGTATCTCGAGGCCGGAGCGCTTTTCTCCAGGCCGATTCCGCGTTCGAGCGCTGCCTCAAGCGGCGCGGCGAGGCGCTGTCGCTGTTCCTGGACGATGAGCCCACCTACGGCTACTTCCCGCCCGTCTACTACTACCAGGGGCGCGTCCGTGAGGGCCTGAACAGCACGCGAGCCGGCGAATCCGTACAAGACCTATCTCGACATCCGCGGGAAGATCCACAGAGGACCCGCTCGTACCCGAGGTTCGCCGGCGGGCCGGCGGCCAGGGGCATTGACGCGCATCCGTGATCAGCGGATGCGCGCCGGCCCATCGAGACCGCGGCGCCACGCCTACTTGGTCACCGTCAGTTTGAACGGACCGCTCGACAGGTATCCCGGCGTCGTGGGTGTAATGGTGACCCAGTACTCGCCGGTCGGGTAAGGAACCCCGCCCGAATCCTTCAACTGCAGATTGAAGCTCCACGTGCGGGTGGCCGAATCGTACCGGAACGAGCTGCTGCCGGGATCCGTATCGCTGACGGTGTAAGGGGGAGGCGGCGGGGTTGCCGTGCTCTGTACCGTCACCCGGTGGTGCACCCCGGCACTGTCGACCACGAGCGAGCCGTCCCTGAACTGCCACTTCATCGGCACGGCGCTTCCGGCCTTCGCTTTCACGATGGCAGCCGGCGGCACGTTCTGGATTCCGACCAGGACGTAGCCGGTGAGGCGTACCGCCGCAACGTTCGACACTCCACCTTTCCCGTCTGTCGCCCGGTAGGTGAAGCTGTCCGGCGCAGAGACGGACTGGCCTGGCGTGTAGGTGAATGAGCCGTCGGCGTTGACGGTCACCGTGCCGCTGGAGGGACCCGCGACGACCACCGCCGTCAGCCGGTCGCCATCGACGTCCGTGTCGTTGCCCAGCACGCCCGGCGCGGTGACGGTCAGCGGGCTCCCCGGGACGGGCAGCTGGTAGCTGTCATTGACCGCCACCGGTGCGTCGTTCACCGCGCGGACGTCAATCGTGACCGTGGCCGTGTTGGACTCGAGCGAGCGGTCGGTGGCCGCGAACGTGAAACTATCGGTGCCGTTGAAGTTTGCCGTCGGTGTATAGACGACGTTCGGCGGGGCTCCGGTCAGCGTCCCGTGCGCGGGGCCGGCCACGACGCTGTAGGTCAGCGAGCCGGAATCGACATCGGTGGCCGACAGGGTGATTCGCAGGGCCGTGTCTTCGTCCGCGGTTACGGCCTGGTCGTTCGCCTGCGGCGGGTCGTTCACGGCATTGACCGTGATGCTGACCGTCGCCACGTTGCCCGCGGAAGACCCGTCGCTGGCCCTGTAGGTGAACGAGTCGGAACCGTTCGTATTGGCGTTCGGCTGGTAGGTGAAGGAGCCATCCGCGTTCAGCGTCAACGTGCCTTTGGACGGCCCGGACACCTGAACGGCGGTCAGCGTGTCCCCGTCGATGTCCGTGTCGTTGAGCAGGACGCCCGGCGCGCCCCGGGCCAGGAGTGTGTCTTCGTCGACCTGGTAGGCGTCCCCCGCGGCGACCGGCGGATTGTTCGGGCCAATCACCGAGACGATGTTCGAGGGTTCGCTCTGAACCAGGTAATTGGTTCCTTCGAATTCCCTCTGATAGACGGCGACAGCGAAGTAGAGGGTACTCCGCGCCCTTCACGAGCATGACATCGTCCACCAGAGAGTAGCGGTCCTGGTGGTTGGCCGTCACCTCTCCGACCAGTTCCCACGGCTGGCCAGGCGTGAGAGTCCCCTCCGGCCACGCGATAGACGACGTACTTCTGCTCGTTGCCCTCGTTGGTGGCGGTCCACGCCGCTCGGACGCCTCGTCCTGCCGCGTCGCACCCGGCGTCAACCCCAATCCGGCACGCCGTGAACTCGTACGGCGGCGTGTTCGCCAGCAGCATCGCGGTTTCGAAGTCCAGCTCGCCGGCCGCGTTGTGCGGGTCGTTGATGAACAGGTCGCCGCCGCCGAACTCGCCGCGGCCCTCGTCGCCCCGGCCCCAGTCGGCGCGGGCCCAGTCCGCACGCGCCCAGTCGGCGCGCGCCCAGTCGGCACGTGCCCAATCCGCCCGGGCAAAGCCGTAGCGGCCCAGGTCGCCTTGGCTCAATCCCCCCAGTCGGCGCGTGCCCAATCGGCGCGTGCCCAATCGGCGCGCGCCCAGTCGGCGCGCGCCCAGTCGGCGCGGGCCCAATCGGCGCGCGCCAGATCGGCCGACAGCGGACCAAAGGACTTGCGCAAGTCCGCGTCGAGGAACGGCGCGCCGACGTTCCGGCCCGGCGCCGAATCTGGTTCAGGCGGATGTTCGCCCAGTCGTTGTAGGCTGGCGGCAGCTTCTCCGTCCAGCCGTCGAAGTTGAGGTCCTGGTTGGAGTAGCCATCCTCCACGCCATTCGCATTCCAGTCGATGACGCCGGCTGCCGTCCAGGCATCCACGCGGACCATCGCCTGGTCCTCGCGCCCGAGCGGGGAGCCGTCACAGTGTCGTCCCGCGACCGTGGTCCGCGGCAGCCCGTTCGCGTCCACCAGATAACTGCCCTCCAGGGGGGCGTACCAGCCGATTCGGTCCCGGGGTGTGAAACCAGAGAGCCGCGTCGATCCCGGACGACCGTCGCGCTCCGTGACGCCTGCCGCCCTGGAAAAGTCGAGGTGCGGCGTCCCGGCGTCGTCCAGCAGCCCGCGCAGTTGGTACAGGTAGTTCATCGAGCTGAGGTAGGTGGGGATGCAGTTCGGGGCGCTGAGCACCCGACCCTGTATGCCTTCTCGCGCGCCGTGTCGCAACTCGAAGTTGTGACCGAGTTCGTGGAAGAAGGTCGAGGCCACCATGAAGTCCGTGCCCCCTGGCTTCCCGAAGCGGTTGCTGAATGCGCCGAGCGTGATGAGGACGTCACGGCCAGGGAAATCGCCGATTCCAGAGTTCGTCCGCGGGGTGAAGAAGAGCGGATTCTCTTCGAGCGGCTTCACGCACCTTCCGTTGTCGTCGGGCGCTTCGACCGGGTTCGAGGGGTCCGTCACGTCCAGGCACGCGTTGAGCGACTTCGGCATGCCGACCGCGTGCGCGAAGAACGCGTAGTGGAACATGTCGATGCGGTTCGCGTCGAACCGTCTGACACACGTATTTCCAGGCAGGTCGCACGGGTCTTCGGCGTTCGGATCGGTCGGGACCGGAGGCCCGCTCAGGATCTCGTCCTTGATATACCGGAAGCCGGTCTTCCAGCCCACCGTCCCAGGATGCAGGTCGAACTGGCATTTCCAGACTGGATCGACAAGCGGGTCGCGCTGGCAGCCGGCTGGCGTGGTGATTGCCTCGTCGAGCTCGTACCTATGGAGCAACTGGTTACCGGCTCCACGGATCAGGTAGGCTTCCGCCTCGCTTCCCGTGGGGTACGAATCCCCCGCGTCCACGTGCAGGCTGATCCCGGCACCTCCATCGGGGTTGCTGACCGGTGCATTCTTGAAGGCGTCGCCCACCATCCTGATGGCCGCGGGCGTGGGCATGTGCGAGTGCGCCGGGCTTGGGAATCCCCCCGTACGCCGTGTCGGCGGTCTTCATCCAGCCGATCTGCACGAACACGTCCTTGTGATTCGGGTTCGCGCCCATGTCTTTGAGGTACGGCAGGTGCTGTCCGTTCGGATCCGCGAGCGGGTTGTCGGCCATGGCCTCTTCCCAGGCGTCGAGCAGGCCGTCGCCGTCCGTGTCCACGACCGGTGTCTCGTAGATGAGCGCCGCCCAGGTCAGGCAATCGAACGAACTGAACCCCTCGTGGTCGGCCGACGTTGTCACCTCGGTCGGCTGGCCGCCGGGACGCCCTTCTCGGTCGGCCGATGTGAAGGTCGGACTGTCCCAATTCGGCCCGAGCGTGGCGGCGAATGGATTCGTCTCGACCTGGCTGCCGTTGAACCGCAGAATCTCCGACTTGTTCGCCTGCCCGCTGCCGACGATGTGGGTGAGCTTCCCAGGCCGCCGTCCCGCCGTAGAACCCCTTGATGGTCTGGAACATCCCCTGGGTGCTCTGGTCCATCGTGTAGGTGCCATCGTACAGGACGATCGCCTTCAGCGGCTGGGTGGGGTCCGGGTAATCACCACCAGGCTGGCACCCAGGGCAGACACCCCGTCGCCGTCCGGCAGTTGGACCTGGTAGAAGCCGTTCACCCTGAACTTGCCAGTCGTCTCATCGACGTGGAGGAATCTCAGGACGTCGGTGCGGTATGTGAACGTCTTGTGGGCGCCGCCCGATGACCCCGTCGCGCCTCCGCCGCTCCAGCACGGGGGAGTTCCGGCCCCGAGTGGCTTGCCGAGCGGACCGTCCTCCGAGCTGAGGGGAATGCCCTTGCCTGGGACGACTGGCACACCCGGTGCGGTCCACGGGCCGAACGTGGCTCCTGCGCCACCCGCATCCCCGGTGGTGTCCTTCGTCACGCCCTGCCAATAGAGAAAGGCCGCCACGAGGTCCGCGCCTTCCGGCACGCCCTTCATCTCAATCGTTCCCGTGGCGAACCCGCCGACGCCCTTTCCATAGAGGCCGACGCCTCCCACGACGTGGCTTCCCGTGATGAAGTAGTTCTTGAAGAACGTCAGGGCATCGGGCGGCGGGGCCTGAGCGGGCGTGACCGCGTGCAGCAGGCCGGCAAGCAGGATGGCGGCCGCAAGCGCTTTCCGCATGACCGCGGGAACGGGCCAGGGGCTCTTCATGACGGACTCCTCGGTCGGTGAAGGCGAACGGGCACTCAACCGCGGCGTTGGCGACGGCCGAAACGAAGGGCCACCGGACGGCCAGGGATCAGGACCCTATCGACCAAGAGGCGGCGACTCGCTCGCCTGGTGGTGGCCAGGCGGGGCTGCCGCCTCGGGCAGCGCCGGGAGTCCGACAGGACGGAGCGACGGCAGGTGGGGACAGCATACACCTGCTCCTCTTTGGAGAGAATACGGTCAACGGCCGGGCGTTGGAAGAACTTGTGAGAAGTTTCACGAACGGCTTGACAGCGGCGGCGGCGGCGGGAAACATAGGGCACCTCCCGGCCGTCCGGCCGTCCCCGGAATCCCGGCGTTCCTGAAGGGGCAGACCCACGTGGCAGTCGCATCCCGGTTCCGCTACACGCCCCCCTTGTCCGGGAATCGGCCGGCAGCGTACCTCGTGTTCGAGCCGGGCACGCCCTTGGAAGAACGGTTCGTTTTCTACGATTCCCTGGAAATCGGGCGGCTCGACCCCGGCCGGCCCGAGGTCCGGGGCTCCTGCTCGTGGCCGAGTCGACGGTCTCCGGCCGCCACTGCGTCGTCACGCAGCACGCCGGGGGGCGGTGCACTGTTCGCGATCTGAGCCGCAACGGCACGAGGATCGCCGGGCGGCGGCTGGTGCCGAACGTGGAAACGGAGGTTGCCCCCGGCCAGGCGATCGAGGTCGCGGCAGGAGTGTCGCTGTTCCTCTCGGGGCCCGCGACGAGGCCCGACCTCGAGGACGACATCGGCGGGCATACCGTGGCGGCGACCGGCTTCACGATCGCCACGGTGCTCGTGGGCGATATCCGCGATTACACGACAATGGTGCGGCAGGCGCCGCCGCTCGAGCTGCAGCAGTCGGTCGGCCGTGTCTTCGAGCGGCTGACGCAGCAGGTGCTGCAATACGGCGGGACCGTGAAGGAATACCAGGGCGACGCGATCTTCGCGTTCTGGGAGGGGTCGGCGGACGGGCGGCAGGCCGTGGGCGCCTGCCGTGCGGCGCTCGCCTTCAACGAGTTGGCGGAGCGGCTGGCCGCCGACCGCGCTGTCTGGGACGTGCCCGGCTTCAGCCTGGGCTTGGACTGGGCGCTGGCCACCGGTCCGGTCGTCATCGACGCCATCGGCGGCGCGTCGCAGAGGGCAGGCCTGTCGATAATCGGGGAAGCGGTCGTGCGGGCGTTCAGGCTGGAGAAGTTCGCGACGCTGGAGACAGGGCCAATCGTCGCCTGCGAGACCACGTGCCAGATGGCTGCCGGCCACTTCACGTTCCGCAGCCTCGGCGAACGCCAGGCGAAGGGTTTTCGATCGTCCCGACCGTGTCTTCGCGCTCGTCGGGGAGAAGAAGGAACTCAGCCAGCCTCTTCCGGAGGCGCCATGAGAATCCGGATCGTTCCTTCCGCGTTGGGTGGCGGCCAGGACCTCGAGTTCCTCACGACGTTCGTGGTGAACGGCACGGTGGCGATCGACGCGGGCGCACTCGGGTTCTGGGGCGACCTGGACGCGCAGCGCCGGGTCGATCACGTGTTCCTGTCCCACTCTCACGCGGACCATCTCGGCTCGCTGCCGATGTTCGTCGCCAATACGCTGGACGGCCGCTCGCGAAACGTCGTGGTGCACGCCGAGGGCCCGGTCCTCGACAGCCTGTCGCGCGACGTGTTCAACGGCCGCCTCTGGCCGGACTTCCTCCGCTCGCGCGCCGGCCGTGCGCCGCTGCTGGACCTCGCCGAAACGTCCGGCGCCGCGGTCACCGAGGTGAACGGCGTCCGCATCACCACGATACCCGTCCCCCACCCGGTCCCCACCGTCGCGCACATTGTCGACGATGGCACGTCGGCGGTGGTGATCTCGACCGACTCGGCGCCGACGGTCGCCTTGTGGCGCGAGGCGGCGCGGATCCCCACCTCGCGGCGGTGTTCATCGGGGCGTCGTGTCCAGAGGAGGAGGCCGAGCTGGCGCGCGTCGCCGGGCACCTCACGCCGAGCCAGGTGGACGGCGAACTGGCGAAGATCGACTCGGGGGTCGCGGTATTCGCCGTGCACATCAAGCCCGGCCACCGCGCGGCGGTCGTCGAACAGTTGTGTGCACTCGGGCGGGCGAATCTCTCGATGGGCCAGTCGGCGGCCGACTACGTCTTCTGAGCGTCTTCTGAGCGTCCCGCCCGGCCGCCGGACGTGTGCCATAATCCTCGTATGGTGCGTCCCCGGCCGTCATTCTGCAGGTCGCGCAGGTTCCTGGCGGCGCTTGCCGTGCTCGGGGTGGCGGCGGCCGCTCCTGCCGCCGTTCGCCCGCCCAAGCTGAACTACGAGGTCGTGAAGCTGCCCAACGGCCTCACGGTCGTGCTGCTCGAAGATCACTCCACGCCGATCGTTCACGCGCAGGTCTGGTACCACGTCGGCTCCAAGGACGAACGCCCGGGTCGCACCGGCTTCGCGCACCTGTTCGAGCACCTCATGTTCAAGGGCTCGAAGAACGTCGCGCCCGAGAGCCACGCGTCACAGATTTCGTCCGTGGGGGGGCTGGCGAATGCCTACACGACGGAAGACGTGACCGTGTTCTGGGAGACCGTGCCGGCGCAGTACCTGCCGCTCGTGCTGTGGCTGGAGGCCGATCGGATGGCGTCGCTCCGGGTGGACAAGGAGACGTTCGAACGCGAACGCGACGTGGTGAAGGAAGAGCGGCGGATGCGCGTCGAGAACCAGCCGTACGGCAACCTCGCCGACCTGATCTACCGGAACGCGTTCACGGTGCATCCGTACCGTCACACGACGATCGGCAGCATGCAGGATCTCGATGCCGCGTCGGTGCAAGACGTCCGCGAGTTCTACCAGACCTACTACGTGCCCGGCAACGCGACGCTCGCGCTCGTCGGCGATTTCGACACCAGACAGGCGATCGCGCTCGCCACGCAGTATTTCGGCCCCGTGCCCCGGTCGGACCGCGCCATCTCCCGCGACCTCCCGAAGGAGCCCGAGCAAAAGGAGGAGCGCCGGGTTCGCTCACCGAGAACTGGCCGCTGCCCGTCGTCGTCGTCGCCTACCATGTGACGTTCGACGGCCACCCCGACTCGTACCCGCTCCACATCGCTTCCAAGGTGTTGTCGGATGGGCAGAGTTCGCGCATCTACCGCGCCCTCGTCTACGAGAAAGGGCTGGCGCTCGCGGCTTTTGGCGGCGGCAACATCGTGGAGGATCCGAACCTGTTCTACGCCGTGGCGATCGTGCAGCCGGGGCACACACCGGCCGAGGTGGAGCAGGCGCTGACCGCCGAAATGGAGCGGCTTCGCGAGGAGCCGGTGAGCGCCCACGAGATCGAGCGGGTGAAGAACCAGTTCGCGCGCGACTACATCGTCGGCCGCGAATCGAACCAGCAGAAGGCCCGGCAGTTGGCGCACGCCGTGGTGATTCACAAGGGTGACGCGGCGACGGCCGACGGGGAATTCGACATCTTCATGAACACCAGCGCCGCCGACGTGCAGCGCGTCGCGCGGACGTACTTCCGTCCGCAGAACCGCACCGTGCTGACGATCCTGCCGCGCGCCGCGCAGCAGTGAGCGCGGGGCGGGTCTTCCAGCCTGCCCTGCCGGACGTGCCAACGACCGGGAACGACCATGCAGACGCGAAACACCCATCTCGTTTTCGCCGCCATCGTCCTGCTGGCCGCGCTCGGGCAGGCGGGGCGGGCGGCCGCCCAGCCGGCCAAGTGGCCGTCGAGCGGCCCGCCCCGACCGCTTCCCGCGCGCGAGCCGAAGTTCCCGCCCTACGAGATCCGGACGCTGCCGAACGGGCTCCCCGTTGTCATCGTGGTGCACAACGAACAGCCGGCGGTGAGCGTCAAGGTCATCGTGCGCGCGGGGCCGGCCCAGGATCCCGCGGACAGGCCTGGTGTCGCGTCCATGGTGGCGACGCTCCTCGACCAGGGGACATCGACACGCTCCGCGCAGCAGCTGGCCGACACGATCGACTCGGCGGGGGGCAGCCTCGAGACGGGCATCGGCCGGGACCTCTCCTTCATCAACCTGACGGTGATGAAGGACGACCTGGACCTCGGTATGGCGCTGCTGGCCGATGTCCTGCGGAGGCCCGCCTTCGCGGCGGAGGAACTGACGCGGCAGCGACAGCAGCTCGAGGGAGCGCTGCGCGTCTCCTACGAGGATCCCGCCTACGTGGCCGACGTGGTGTTCGACCGCCTCGTCTACGGGCCGCATCCCTACGGGGCCCCAGGGAACGGCACCCCGTCGTCAGTCGAGGCGCTGACGCGGGACGACCTGGTGGCCTTCCACCGCCGCTACTACGTTCCGAACAACTGCCTGATGGCCGTGGTGGGCGACATCACATCCGAGGAGGCGATGGCCGCGGTGTCCAGGGTGCTCGGCGACTGGCAGAGGGGCGAGGTGCCGCCGGACCCCTCGGCGCAGCCTCCGAAGCCCGTCAAGCGTTCGTCGTGCTCGACCGGCCGGGCGCCGTGCAGACGGAGATCCGCATGGGGCACGTCTCGATCGCCCGCAAGAACAGCGACTACATGGCCATCAACCTCGCCGTGAAAGTGCTGGGCGGGTCGGGGGCGAACCGGCTGCACCGCGTGCTGCGCGCGGAGCGCGGCCTGACCTACGGCGCGCAGGCCGACCTCGAGGCGTTGAAGCGGACCGGCCAGATTCGCGGCCCAGACCAACACGCGGTCGGACGCGACCGGCGAGGTGGTGCGCCTGATGGTCGACGAGTTCGCGCGGCTCCGGCGGGAGCGCGTCGGCGACAACGAACTGAGCGAGGCGAAGGCCTACCTGACCGGCAACTTCCCGCTGACCATCGAGACGCCCGGCGAGATCGCGACGCAGGTGCTGAACGTGCTGTTCTACGACCTTCCGATCGAGGAACTGCAGAACTTCCGGCAGCGTGTGAACGCGGTGAGCGTCGACGACATCGAGTGGGTGGCGAACCGGTACGTGGACCCGGATCACCTCTCAGTGGTGCTGGTGGGCAACGCGCCGGTCATTCTCGACCAGTTGAAGCGGGTGGGCTTCAGCAAGGTGGAGGTGCTCAAGCTGTCGGAGTTGGACGTGGCGCAACCCGACCTGAGACGGAAAGCGGGCCCGGCGCAGATGTTCCGGATGCAGGCGCCGCCAGCGAGCTACGGCCCCGCTGAAGGAATGTCGCAAGGAATTCCACAGGGGCCGCCGGTGCAGTTGCCCAGCGCGCAAGCCCCCGCCGCGCAACCGCTCACTGCCCGGGCGCTCATCGACCAGGCAATCGCCGCGAAGGGCGGCCTCGAGAAGCTGACGGGGGTCAAGACCCTTCGGGCGGTCGCCCAGTCCACGTTCAATTCGCCCCAGGGGCCCGTCACCACCGAGACGGTCACTTACATTGCCTACCCGGACCGGTTCCGCGTGGAGGCGCACCTGCCAATCGGAGAGGTGGTGCAGGTGTTCGCAGGCCCGGACGACGCGTGGGTCAAAGATCCGAACAAGGGCGTAGTGGTCCCACCGCCGGCCGCGCGCAAGGATTTTCGCGACAGCGTGCAGCGGGACGTGCTCTCGCTGCTGCTTCGCGCGCAAGCCGGGGGGCTCACGATGCGCCTGAAGGCGCCCGACCAGGGACCCGACGCGGTGAGCACGGTGCGGGCCGTGGAGTTGTCGGGGCCGGAGCTGGAGAGTGTGACGCTGTTCATCGACACGGCGTCGGGCATGGTCCTGAAGGAGTCGTACCCGCTTCCGGGCGGCAGCGATGTCGCCGAGGAGGCGTTCTCGGACTACCGCGACGTGAACGGCGTGAAAATCGCCTACAGGGCGTCCCTCCGCCGCGGAGGCCTTCTCGTCCTGACCCGCACCGTGACGGACGTCAAGGTGAACGTCCCGATTGAGCCGACGATGTTCACCAGGCCCGAAAAGGCTCCATAGATGCCGACGGTGTTCGTGTCGTGCGGTGAACCGTCGGGTGACCTGTACGCCGGGGAACTCACGCGGCAGTTGCGTGCCCTCGATCCCACCGTGCGGGTCACCGGTTTCGGGGGCGAGCGGCTGGCGGCAGCGGGCGCCGACCTGATTGGCGACTATCACGGCCTGGCGGTCACCGGTCTGGTGGAGGCGCTTCGCGTGCTGCCGCAGTCGCTGGCGATGTACCGCCGGTTGGTGCGCGCCGCCCGCGAGAGCCGCCCCGACGTCTTCGTCGCGATCGATTTCCCCGACTTCAACTTCCGGGTGGCGGCGGCAATACGGCGCCTCGGCGTGCCGATCGTCTACTACATCCCGCCGCAGATCTGGGCGTGGCGCACCGGGCGCATGAAGACGCTCAAGAGCCTCGCGGACCGGATCCTCGTGATCTTCCCGTTCGAGCCCGACATCTACCGCAGGGCCGGGACGCCCGCCACCTTCGTCGGCCACCCGCTCGTCGAACTGGCCGCAGCGACCGTGCCGCGTGCGGCGTTCCTGGCGGAAGCCGGCCTGGATCCCGGCAGGCCAGTGGTGGCGTTGCTGCCTGGCAGCCGCGTGAACGAGGTGCGCGAGATCCTGCCGACGGTCGTGGAAGCGCTGCCGCGGATCGCCGCGATGGTCCCGGGGGTGCAGTTCCTGTTGGCGCGCGCGCCGGGCCTCGGCGATTCCCTGCTGGCGCCGCTGGCCGCGTCCTCGGTCCCCATCACGGTGGTCGAAGGGCGCAGCGACGATGTCCTCTCGTCCGCGGATGCGGTGATTACCGCGTCGGGGACCGCGACGGTGCAGGCGGCGATCCACGAGTGTCCGATGGTGATCGTCTACCGGGTCGCGCCGCTGTCGTACGCGATCGGCAGGCGGTTCGTGCACGTGGACGTCTTCGGCATGGTGAACCTGGTCGCCGGGGCGCGCGTGGCACCCGAGTTGATCCAGGACGGCTTCACCGCCGAGGCGGTTGCTGCCGAGACGATTCGCCTGTTGACCGACGAGGGGGCTCGCACGCGGATGGTGGCAGGATTGCGGGAGGTGAAGAGCCGCCTGGGGGGACTCGGTGCCAGCCGGCGCGCGGCCGAAGCGGTCCTTGCCGCCGCGCGGGCCGGGGCGAAGCCCGGCGCGAAGTCCGGCGCGTAGCACCGCCGCGTCCCCCGGCTGCCCGCTGCATCCGTCGTCGTCGACACCTTGGAGTCTGCCATTGCCGCAAGACCGTCCATGACGGCGTGGTATAAGGAAATCATGCGACACAACCTGCTGCTTCCCGCCGTGGCGCTGATGCTGGCGCTGACGCGGCCGGCCGGGGCGACGGTCCTCCTCCCCGGCGATCTCACTGACATCGCGCGCGGCGCAGCCGTCATCGTCCGCGGCACGGTCGTCGGCGTGCAGGCGGGCTGGGTGGACGGGCGCCGCCGCGTCGCGACGGTCGTCACACTCGACGTCGCGGAGACCTTCAAAGGGGGCATGGCAGGGCGCGTCAGTTTCCAGGTGCCCGGCGGCGTCGTCGGACGGTATCGGAGCGTGACCATTGGCGCGCCGACGTTCTCGCCCGGCGAAGAGGTCGTCGTCTGCCTGGGCGCGCAGCCGCCGGCGCTGCCCTACGTCCTCGGGCTCAGCCAGGGCGTCTTCCGGGTTCGCCGGGATGCGGCGACCGGGCAGCGGTTCGTCGCGAGCCCGGTCCTCCTGGCCGACAGCGAATCGGCGGTGACCGTCCGGCGCGGCGACCCGGCGCGCAGGCAGTTGAGCCTCGACCAGTTTGCGACCGCGATTCGTTCGGCCTTGTCTGTCGAGAAGACACCTCGCCGGCCGCCGGCCCGCGAGATCAAGGGCGCTCCACGGCACTAGAAGGGCGAGGGCCACCATGCGACATCCACACGGCGTCCCCATCCTCTGCCTGTTCCTCGTCCTCGGCCAGCCGTGGACGGCGGTGGGCTACCAGACGTACGGCATCAGTGTGGGCAGCAACCTGGTCACCGTGAGGTGGACGAAGCTGCCCGTTCGCTACTACGTCACGGACCGCGGCACCACCGGCGTGACGTCGACCCAGTTCCGGGACGCGGCCGCCCGCGCGTTCTCCACCTGGCAGAACGTCGCCACCGCGTCGGTCTCGTCTCAGTTCGCGGGTTTTACTTCGGCGAACCCGGACGAAGAAGACTCGCAGAACACGCTGGGGTTCGAGACGCGCGCCGACCTCGAGCGGGTGCTGGGCACGACGAACTTCCTGTTCGACGACGTGACCGGGGAGATTGTCGAGGCGGACATCTTCTTCAACTCGGCGTTTCCGTGGTCCGTGGCGAGCGGGGGGGAGACCGGGAAGTTCGACCTCGAGTCGATCATCCTTCACGAGACCGGGCATCTCTTCGGCCTCGGCCACTCGGCGCTCGGGGAGACCGAACTGCAGGCGGGCGGCGGGCGGCGTGTCATCGCCGCCGGCGCGGTGATGTTCCCCATAGCCTTCTCGCCGGGCAACGTCTCGGACCGGACGCCAACCCCCGACGACATTGCAGGCCTGTCCGAGCTGTACCCGCGGGCCGGCTTTTCGTCGGAAAGCGGCTCGATCAGCGGGCGCGTGACGAAGAACGGCCAGGGCGTGGTCGGCGCGCACGTCGTGGCGTTCAACCCGTCCACTGGTTCGCTCGTCGGCAACTTCTCGCTCGACTCGCGCGGCGCGTTCACGATCGCGAGCCTTGCGCCCGGCCCCTACATCATCCGCGTCGAACCGCTGGACGACGCGGAACTCGACAGCTTCTTCGACGACAGCACGATCCCCCGCGTGGATCTCGACTTCCGGGTCAGCTTCTTCCAGGGGTTGGTCGTGGTGCCGCGCGGTGGCGGCGCGACGCCGATCGAGGTGAAGGTGGCGGCGAAGTGACAGGAGGCGTGGTGAGGATCAAGTCTGCGATCGTCGTCGCGGCGGCGGCATGGTTCGGAGCGGCCGGGCTGGCCTGGGCCCAACAGGGTCCCGCGCCGCCACGGCCGGTATCGCGGGACCCCGGCCGTCCCGGTGCGTTCGAAGTGTCGGTCTCCGCCCTGTGGCTGGCCGAGTCCTCGCTCGGTTCGAGCAATGCCAACCTGATTTCGAACGACACGCGCGGATCCGATTACCGCCTGTTCTCGGCAAGCGGGGATTTCGACGCCACGGTCGGGTTCGAGGGGCGGGCGGGCTACCACCTGACGCGGATGTTCGCGATCGAGGGAGGGGTGACGTACAGCCGGCCTGTCTTGGCGGTCACGATTGCCAACGACGTCGAAGCGCCGTCCGGCGTCTCGATGAGCGGCGAGACCGTGTCGCAGTTCTTCCTGGACGCGTCGTTCGTGATCTACCCGGTGCCGCGAGGGGCGGTGCGTCCGTTTCTCGAATTCGGGGCCGGGTACCTTCGCGAACTTCACGGCCAGGCGGGCGCGACGTCCGGCTACGTCACGAAGGAAACAGGGCAGGTCTATCACCTCGGCGGCGGCGCACGGTATTTCTTCGCGACCCGTCGGTCGGGTTTCGTGAAGGCGTACGGGCTGCGCTTCGACGCCCGCTATTACATCAGGAACGGCGGTTTCAGCTTCGACGGCGTGGGCGCGAAGACGTTCGCTGCAGGCGCTGGCCTCGTCATCGGCATGTGATCCCTAAGGAATGAAGACCCGGTTCTCTACTGTCCCCCGCAGCCCTGTCACCAGGCGGGCCATGCCTTCCACGACCGTATCCCTCGCCAGCGCGCCGTACGACACGCGCAGGTAGCAGCCGTCCGACAAGCCGAACGCGGTGCCCGGCACGGCGGCCACGCGGTAGTCCTCGACGAGCCGTTCCACGAGCCCGAGCGGGTCCATTGTCGTGTGAACGCGCACCAGGCAGTAGAAAGCGCCGTCGGCCATCGGCACGGTGCAGATGTCGCGAACGGTGTCGAACGCGTCGAGCACGAGCGTCCGCACCGCGGCGAGTTCGGCCACGCGCGCGCGGCAGTAGCCCGAGCCGGCTTCGAGCGCGGCCTGGGCGACGGCCTGTGACACGATCGGAGGGCAGATCAGGTTGGTGTCCTGGATCTTGTTGACCGCTTCGAACAGGTCGGCCGGAATCACCATGTAGCCGATCCGCCAACCGGCCATCCCGTACGTCTTCGAGAGGGAGAAGAGCGAGATCGTGTGTGCCGTGGCGCCGGCGATCGAACCTGGCGAGAAGTGCCGCGTGCCTTCGTACGTGAAGTACTCGTAGGCCTCGTCGTGAACGTGGTAGAGCCCACGCTCGGCGCACAAGGCGTTGACCTCGCGGAGCGCCGCTTCTGGGTAGACCGCGCCGCTGGGGTTGTTGGGGGAGATCGTGACGACCGCCCGGGTGCGCGGTGTGATCGCGGCCCGGATGGGACCCAGGCGCAGGTGGTACCGGTCGTCGGTCGGCACCGCGACCGTGCGGCAGCCGGCCATGACGACCGCCATGTCGTGGTTGAAGTAGAACGGCGAGATGAGGATGACTTCGTCGCCCGGGTCGGTGACCGCCAGCACGGCGTTCATGAACGCCATGTTGCCGCCGGCGGTGACGACGATGCGGCGCTCGGGGCCCACGGCCATGCCGTTCTCGGCCGCGAGCTTGCGGCGGATGGCGTCCACCAGCCCCGGCTGGCCTTCGACGGGGCCGTACCGGTGGTCGTCAGGGGTGCGCGGGAAGGACGCCAGGACGGCGAGGGCCTCCGGCGGGGGACCGTACGACACGAGTCCCTGCCCCAGAGAAATCGTTCCCGGGTTCTGCCGAATCAACTGGCCGATGATGGGGATGATGGGCGGCTGGATGTCCCCGATGCGCCGGGCTTGTCCCATCGCCCAATTCTAAGGGCTCCGGCGGGGCCGTGTCTTGAATCATCGCGATATCTCAAGACACGGCCCCAACGGCGCGCCCAGGGCGCCGCGGCCCCAGGGGGCTAGCGGCCGATGGTGACCGATCGGTTCACACGCTGAAACGCCTGCCGGTAGGTGCCGATTTCGTTCGCCGGTGACACCCCGATCGAGTAGGCCAGCGACCCGTCGTCCAGCAGGGCCGTGGTGAGCAGCACCACCTCGGTCCCGCCCGTCGCATCCGAAACGTTCGACAACCGAAGCTCGAGGCCGTCGCGGCCCGCGAACACCACGGGAACCGGTTCGCCTTCGGGCCGGAGCTGCGGATTGCCCTGCGAGAGCGACTGGACCAGCTGGTCGGTGGCGTCGCGCAAGTCGTTGCTCCGTGCCTGGGCGATCCCCAACTCGATCCCGTGGGTGAAGACCTCCTGCCCACCCGAGCTCATGTAGGCGCCGTCGGGCACGAACCTGATCACCCCGTTCTGCCCGGACATCTGCCGCCAGTTGTCCGGGACGCTGACCCGAAACCCGCCGCTCTCGTCGCCGTAGCTGCGGTAGCGGCCCGAAGGGGGCGGCACGTCGCGCGAGAGGCTGCCGCTGGTGCCCGTCGCTCCCGCGGTCCCGCCGCCCTGAGCGGCATTCGCGTTCCGCTCCGCGTTCTTCAGGATCTGCTCGGTCGTCGGGGCCGGGGGCATCCTGCGGAGATCCGCCTGCACCGATTCGAGTACGCCCGTGTCGCGAACCGGGTTGTTGACACGAAGAGCCTTCGCCTCGTTGAGGATGGCTTGCGAGCGGCCGCCCGGGTCCGGGTGGCTGCTCAACCACTCGGGGCCGCCCGACCCTCCCTGCTTCTGGATCGTCTGGAACATCGTTGCCATCGCGCGCGGGTCGTAGCCGGCGGCGGCCATGATTTGCGCGCCCAGGATGTCGGCTTGCCGCTCGTATTCACGGCTGTAGCGGAGGAAAGCCGCGCCGAGGCCGAACTGCGTTCCCTGGGAAATGACGCTCCCCGCGGTGCCGCCCACGATGGCCCCGAGGATCGCCCCCGCCACCGACCCGATCTCGTAGGGCGTGGCCTTTGTCGCCTGCGCCGTCCCGTGCCGCAGGACGACATGGCTCAACTCGTGGGCCATGACGCTCGCGACCTCGCCTTCGTTGCGCGCCGCGACGATCATCCCGCGGTTGACGAACATCGGGCCGCCCGGCAGCGCAAACGCATTGATGTCGCTGGCGTTGACGACCTGGAAGGTGTAACGGAACTGCGGGTGCTGGAACTGCTGGGGAATGGCCGCCGTCAGCCGCCGGCCCACGCGCTCCAGGAAGTTCTGTGCCTCGGCGTCGCGGACGAGCGGCATCTGGTTACGCACTTCGGCTGCCGCCTTGGCGCCCAGTTGAACGTCCTGCTCCGGCGTGTACTTGTTCTTCGGAGCCTGAATGCGCGTCTGCGCACCGGCCGTGGCGGACGTAATGGCGATGGAGAGCGCGGCCGCCAATGAAGCGACGCGACGCCGGCAACAGCTGGTTCTCATCGATTACTCCTTGTAGAGCCCGACGAAGAGGACTGCAAGGACCGGGCCTCTTCCTGCCGTGCCGTCCAGCTCGGCTGCAAACGCTAGATTTGCCGGCCGATGGCGGAGAGGATGGGCTTGAGGGCGGAGGTCATTCGCTCGAACTGGTCGAGGGTGAGGGCCTGGGAGCCGTCGCTGAGGGCAACCGCCGGGTCGTGGTGGACTTCGACCATGACCCCGTCCAGGCCGGCAGCGGCGGCCGCAAGGCACATGGGCACAATCAGTTCGGGCCTTCCAGTGGCGTGTGACGGGTCCGCGAGAACGGGAAAGGGCGACTGCTGCCGGGCCCAGACGGCACCGGCAAGGTCGAAGGTGTTGCGCGTCTCGGTTTCGAACGTTCGGATGCCACGCTCACACAGCACGACCGCCTCGTTCCCGCCCTCGACGAGGTACTCGGCGGCGAGCAACCACTCCTTCAGCTGGGCGGCAAGGCCCCGCTTCAGGAGCACGGGCGTGCGGGTGCGGCCCAGCTCCCGGAGCAAGGCCGTATTGTGCATGTTGCGGGAGCCGACCTGGAAGACGTCCACTCGCCCGGTCAGCAGTTCGACCTGGGCGGCGTCGGTGATCTCGGCGATGAAAGGGAGCCCGGTTTCGGCCCTCACCTCGTCGACGAAGGTGAGCGCCTCCGGGCCCAGCCCCTGGAAGCTGCGCGGGTCCGTCCGCATCTTGAAGATCCCGCCGCGGAGCGCGGAGGCGCCGTGGCAGCGGACATGCCGGGCGATCGCCAGCAGCTGTGCGCGCGACTCGATCACGCAGGGCCCGGCCACGACGACGAACTTCGCGCCGCCGATTTCGGACCGGCCGATCGGGACTGGTACGCGCATCTCCAACCCTTAATGCTATCAAATGGCGACGGTTGAGCAGTAGCAGGAACGATATAATCGAAGGGCATCGATGCAAACCGCGCTCGCCTTCATCCAGACAGGTGCCGACGTCCTGACGTCGGTCGTCGCGCCGCTCGAGCCTGTCGTGTCCCCGCGCCCCGGCTGTCCCGCGTTCTTCGCGCCCGACTTCGCCCTGACGGCCCGGGCACCGGCGTGGTACCACGTGCCGACCGACGCTGTCCGGGCGGTCCCGTGCGGCGCGTTCTCCCGCCAATACGGCGCAGGTGCGGGCGGCCGGTTGTCGCTCGATTGGGGCAGCCCAGACGAGGGCCGCTTCGCCGCCGGCTTCAGATCGCTGTCCGAGCGGATGGCGGCCGGCCTGCTGAAGAAGGGGGTGCCGGTGACGGTGATGCGGGCTCCGCTGCCGCCGGGCGAAGCCTGGCCGCTGTTCGCGCACGCGGTCGCCCGGATTCCGTTGCTCCCCCCGGGCCTGCATGCCTACGGGCTGTTCAGGCCCCGGTCGGAGGGCGGGAGCGACGCCCCCGAGTTCATGATCGGTGCGACGCCCGAGCTGCTGTTCGAATCTCAAGGACGGCCGTCACCTGTCCACGATGGCCGTGGCAGGGACGCGCAGGCTTGGCGAGGGGGCCGAGCGTGGTGTCCTCGAAGGGAGCGAGAAGAACCGGGCGGAACACCAGAGCGTCGTGGAAGACCTCCTCGAGCAGTTGGCGGTATGGGGGACGCCGGTCGCCTCCGGCGTCGAGGCGCGCTCCTTCGGCCAACTCGAACACCTGGCGGTCGACATCCGGCTGCAGGCCAACGAGTGGCTCGACTTCGAGGCCGTGGCACGCCGACTTCATCCGACGCCAGCGCTCGGCATCTACCCGCGAGGAGCGGAGGGCAGCGCCTGGCTGTCGGAGATCGATCCGCACGGGGAGCGCAAGCGCTTCGGCGCGCCGTTCGGGCTCCGCTGGCCCACGGGGTCGGGGCGGGCGGTCGTCGCGATTCGCAATCTGCAGTACCGTGACGGCCAGGTGGAGATCTGGGCGGGGTGCGGGGTCGTGTCGCAGAGCCGCTACGAAGAGGAATGGCAGGAAGTGCTGGACAAGATTCACGCCGTGAGGGCGCTGTGGGGGGTGTGAGCGCGAACCAGGCGCTCGCCTCGGCGGTGATCGAGCGGCTGCTCGCCGCCGGTGTCCGCACGTTCTGCGTCTGCCCGGGGGGCCGGAACGCGCCCTTCGTAGAGGTCCTCGACACGCTGCCGGCCGGCTCGGTCGAGGTGCTGGGCTTCTTCGACGAACGCAGCGCCGGCTTCTTTGCCCTCGGCCGCGCGCGCCGGGATGGGCTCCCCGTCGCGGTGGTTACGACATCGGGAACCGCGGCCGCGGAGCTGCTTCCCCCGATGGTCGAGGCGTACCTACTCCGCGGTGCCGCTCGTTGCCGTGACCGCCGACCGGCCGCGCGCATACCGGCGGTCGGGATCGCCGCAGGCGATCGAGCAGGTCGGGTTGTTTGGCCTCTACGCCGCGTCGTCGGTGGACCTCGCGGACCCTTGCGAGCGGTGCGATCTTTCGACACTTGCCGGGCCCGCGCACGTGAATGTCTGCTTCGCGGAGCCGTTGCTCGCTGGCTGGCAGGCCGACGATGGACCGGCGGGGAGGAACGGCGGCCGACGCCGCGGCCGGCGGTGCGGGGCGTAGTCGCGCCGCCTGCAGACGACGCGTGGGCCGAGGCAGCGAAGTTCGCGGCAGGGGTCGGCAGACCGTTGGTGATCGTCGGCGGGTTGCAGCACGAGGACGACAGCCGCGCTGCCCTCGAGATGTGCCAGGCGCTGGGCGCGCCGGTGGCAGCCGAGGCCAGTTCGGGGATTCGCTCCGCGCTCGGGTCGCTGCTCTTGCGCGCGTGCGACGCGTCGGTGCATCGCGGCTTCGAAACGCAGGCGTTCGACTCGGTGGTCCGCATTGGCGACGTTCCTTCTTTTCGGGTATGGCGCGACCTGGACTTGTCGCTGACCCAGCCCGTCCTGTCGATCTCCCGCAAGCCGTGGCGCGGCCTGACGAGGGGACTGCACGTGCAGGTCCCTGCCGGCGAGCGGCTGGTCGGGCCCGGGTTGTTCGAGGCAGCGGAGCGGAAGGGGTCGCAATCGCTCTTCAACTGGGATCGCCGCCTCGCGGAAGCGACCGATCGGGTGCTGGCCGCGCAGCCGCAGAGCGAGCCCGCGTTGTTCCGCCGGCTGTCGGAGACCATACCTGCGGGGTCGTTCGTCTACCTCGGCAACAGCCTGCCGATCCGCGAGTGGAACCAGTTCGCGACGTTCGAGGACCGCGGCTTCTCGATCGGCGAGAACCGGGGGGCGAACGGGATCGACGGCCAGGTGACGAGCTTCCTCGGCTGGGCACGGAGGGACGTGGAGAACTGGGCGATCGTCGGTGATCTCACCGCCCTGTACGACCTGTCGTCGCTGTGGGCCCTCCGTCACCTCGACGGCCTTCGCCTGCGGGTCGTGGTCATCAACAACGGCGGCGGGCGCATCTTCAAGCGGATGTTCAGGAACGAGCGCTTTCAGAACAGGCATGCGACTGGCTTCGAGGCGTGGGCGTCCATGTGGGGCGCCGAGTATCACCCGGGGATCCCGGGCCGGCCGCTGGGCCCGGCGGCCGTCATCGAGTTGCGACCCGACGAAGCGCAGACCGATGCCCTCTGGGCGGCGCTCGCCGACGAGACCCGGCGGTGAGCGTTCACGTCATCGCGCTGCACGGCTTCCTCGGCACCCCGGCCGACTGGGACACGGTGGCGCACCTTCTCCCCGGCGTCACCGTCCACGCCCTCGACCTGTGGAAGGTGCTGGCCGGCGCGCACGACTGGGCCTCGGCAACCGCCGCCGTCGACCGCGCGATCGCAGAAACTGCTACCAGCCTCCTCGCCCCGCAAACGGGGCCAGGCCCCGTTCTCGCCCCCGAAACGGGGCCAGGCCCCGTTCGCCGGGCGATCGGGTTGGGAACGGGGCCGGGGTCAATGTCGCTCCCAGGGCCCGTTTTACAGGGAGAAAACGAGGCTGCCGAAGAAGTGGCGTCTGGACCGGTGCCATCGGAAGAAACGGGGCCAGGCCCCGTTTCGGGGCTGGAAACGGGGCCTGGCCCCGTTTTCGTGGTGGGGTATTCGATGGGGGCAAGGCTGGCGCTCGGGAGCCGGCTGCTGTCCTCGCCCGGGTCGGGGCTACGCGGCTGCTGCTTCGTGTCGTGCAACCCGGGGCTTGCCGACGACGACGAGGCGGGGCGTGCCGCACGCCGCGAGTCGGACGCGGCGTGGGCCCGTCGGATCCTGAGGGACCCGAAGGAGGCGGTCTGGCGGGCGTGGGATACCCAGCCGGTGTTTGCGGGTTCTGCCGCGCCAGCCGGACGCGCGGCGTTCCCCGCGCCGCGCAAAGTGCTGTCCCGCGGCCTGACCGCCTGCTCTTTGGCCGGGCAGCCCGACCTCCGGCGGCGGCTTCGCGACTGGCCGGGGACGGCGCTCTGGGTGACCGGCGCGCGCGACCCGAAGTTCGCAGCTCTCGCAAGCGACCTCCAGCAGGCCGGCACGGGCGGCGAATTCGTCACAATCACAGACGCAGGGCACCGCGTGCCCTGGGACAACCCGCCCGCGTTCGCCGCGGTGCTTCAGGAGTGGATGACGCGATGACACCTTCCCAAACGTGGCAGACGGTCAAGACCTTCGAAGACATCCTCTTCGAGAAGACCGAGGACGGCGTGGCGAAGGTGACCATCAACCGACCCGCCCGCCGCAACGCCTTCCGGCCGAAGACGGTCACCGAATTGATTGACGCCTTCACGGTGTGCCGCGAAGATCCATCGATTGGCGTCGTGGTCCTCACTGGCGCAGGCGAGAAGGCATTCTGTTCGGGGGGCGACCAGAAGATCCGCGGCGACCAGGGCTACGTGGACGAAGGGGGAGTTCCCCGCCTCAACGTGCTCGACCTGCAGAAGCAGATCCGGCAGCTGCCCAAGCCGGTGATTGCGATGGTTGCCGGCTACGCGATCGGCGGCGGCCACGTGCTGCACCTCGTCTGCGACCTGACGATCGCCGCCGACAATGCGGTCTTCGGTCAGACCGGGCCGAAGGTCGGCTCGTTCGACGGCGGCCTCGGCTCGAGCTACCTCGCGCGCATCGTCGGCCAGAAGAAGGCGCGCGAGATCTGGTTCCTCTGCCGTCAGTACAACGCGCAGCAGGCGCTCGAGATGGGACTGGTAAACACCGTCGTGCCGCTCGCCGATCTCGAGAAGACGACGCTGGAATGGGCGCGCGAGATGCTGGCGCATTCACCGCTGGCGCTCCGGTGCCTCAAGTCGGCCATGAACGCCGACTGCGACGGCCAGATCGGGCTGCTCGACCTGGCGGGCAACGCGACGCTGCTCTACTACATGAGCGAGGAGGCGCAGGAAGGAAGGAAGGCCTACCTCGAGAAGCGGAAGCCGAACTTCAAGAAATTCCCGCGCCTGCCGTAAGAAGGCAACCTGGGAGGCAATCGGGGTCGGCGCGCGTTCCTCCGACTGACACATTTGTATGAAAAAACCGTCGTTCAGGGAAGGCGCTCCGACGCCGATCTCGCCGTGGCTGCTCGCGGCGCGGCCGAAGACGCTCACCGCGAGCCTCGCCCCGATCATGCTCGGTGTCGGGGTGGCATCCAGTTTCTCGGCGACGCCGGTGCCCCTGTCGCTCGCGGGCGTCGCGCTCCTCTCGGCCTTGTGCATCCAGATCGGCACGAACCTGGTGAACGACGCGGCCGACTTCGAGAAGGGGGCCGACACCGCCGATTGCCTCGGCCCGAGGCGCGTGACGCAAAGCGGGCTGCTGCGGGGCAGCCACGTGATGGTCGGCGCCGCCGCCTTCTTCCTGGCTGCCGCACTTCTCGGCACTCCCCTGGTCCTCGCCGGCGGCGTCCCGATCCTCGTCATCGGCGTCCTCTCACTGATGGCGGGTTACGCCTACACGGCCGGCCCGTTCCCGCTGGCCTATCTCGGGCTGGGCGAGGTCTTCGTGCTCTTGTTCTTCGGCCTTGCGGCCGTCAAGGGCATGGCGTACGTGCTGACGGGCACGGGGCTCTGGCCCTGGGCCGAGATCGGGGCGCTGCAGGTCGGCCTGCAAAGTTCCGCCCTGCTCGCCGTGAACAACTGCCGCGACATTGTCGGCGATCGCAAGGCGGGCAAGCGGACCCTCGCTGCGCGCTTCGGCGAACGGTTCGCGCGGACTGAAATCACGGCGCTCGTCGCGCTGCCGTACCTGATCGGCCTGGCCTGGCTCGCGGGCCAACGGCCGTGGGCCGCGGTGCTGCCTCTCCTGACGCTTCCCCTCGCCGTCGCGCTCGTCCGCGGGGTGTGGAACGAGCCGCCAAGCGCGCGCTTCAACGTCTTCCTGGCGCAGACCTCGCTGCTGCAACTCGTCTTCTGCGCGCTGGCCGCCGCCGGCCTGGTCATCGGATGACGACCGGCTTCTACTTCAGGCCCGCCGACACTCCCGTGGACTGGGAGAGCCGCGAGACGGTCGTCTCGGCCAACCCCGAGTGGATTCGGCGCGAAGGGATTGTCATCGCGGAGCTCGAGCGACAACTGCCGCGGCTCGCCGGCCACCTCTGGGTCGCGACGTCGGGGACGAGCAGCGAGGTGCCGGGCCGGGTGCGATGGGTGGCGCTTTCGAAGGAGGCTTTTCTCGCATCCGCCAGCGCGGTCAACGAGCACCTTGGCGCCGGCAAGTCGGACGTGTGGGCGCATGCACTGCCGGTGTTCCACGTCGGCGGGATGGGGATCCTCGCGCGAGCCCACTTGTCCGGCGCGCGCGTGGCCGCCGCCGTCGAAGACCGCTGGGACGCCGCCGCGTTTCGCGACGCGGTGGCCGAATCCGGCGCCACCCTGTCGGCGCTCGTCCCCTCGCAGATCCACGACCTCGTCCAGTCGGGTCTCGACTCGCCGCCCTCGCTTCGCGCCATCGTCGTTGGCGGCGCGCGGCTGGAACCGTCGCTCTATCGTGCCGCCCGCGAGCGGGGCTGGCCGTGCCTGCCGAGCTACGGCCTCACCGAAACGTGCTCGCAGGTGGCGACCGCTCGGCTCGACTCCCTGACGACCAGCGACTACCCGGCTGCCGTGCCCGTTCTCGGTCATGCGGAGATTCGCGCCGGCGACGAAGAGCGCCTCTCGATTCGTTCAACCTCGTTGCTGACCTGCTACGCGGAACTGAGCGACGCCGGTGCTCGGGCGTGGGACCCGAAGCGGGACGGCTGGTTCGACACCGAGGACCGCGGACGCGTGGAGGCGGGCATCGTGGAGGTGCTGGGGCGTCTCTCCGAGTCGGTGAAGGTGCTCGGCGAAATGGTGTCGCTGCCGCGGATCGAAGAGGAGGCGTGGCGCTGGGCTGCCCGGGAGGGCATGCGGGCGCTGCCGTGGTTCGACCTCGCGATCGTGGCGCTGCCGCACCCTCGGCTCGGTCACGAGCTGGTGCTCGCGATGGCGGGACCGGCGCTGCCAGCGGAACGGCGGGCGGAAGTCGAGTCGTCGCTCGACGGGTTCTGCCGCGACGGGTTCATGCCGTTCGAGCGGATCCAGCGGGCGACGTGGGTCGAGTCGATTCCGCGCACCCCGCTCGGGAAAGTGCAGCGGGCGCTGCTGGCACAACGCCTCGGCCCGGCACGGGGCTGAAGCCCCGTGCTACAAGACCGGCCCCGCCAGAACGTCGAGGGCTGTGGCCCCGCCAGAACGAGAGCTGTGGCCCCGCCAGAACGAGAGCCGAGGCCCCGCCAGAACGCGAGAGCTGTGGCCCCGCCAGAACGAGAGCTGTGGCCCCGCCAGAACGAGAGCCGAGGCCCCGCCAGAACGAGAGCCGAGCCGAAATGTAGCCGAGGGGCTTCAGCCCCTCGGCCTGCCGCGCCTGAAGGCCATCTTTACATGGGATTCTGTTCGTTCGCGAGGTAGGCCGACAGCCGTTCTCGAATCCCCGCGGGGATCGCGATCTTCTTCCAGGTGTTCGGGTCGGCCAGCACCTTCACGACGCGCGCCTCTGCGCAGAGGATTGGCTCGATCCCCGATTCGTCCAGGAACTTCGTCACCACCTCGATCGACGACTCGCCGACCTTGCCGATGGTCAACTCCGTCACGTACTGGTGCCCGGGCTTCAGCGGCCGATGGTAGGTGGCCTCGGCGTGCCTGATGGGTGCGATGAACTCGCGGCTCTCGAACCAGTCCTCCCAGTGCTCCACCAGCTCGGAGACGACGAAGTCCTCCCATGCGTGATGGGCGAGCGCCTGCAAGCGCCCGTAGAACAGAACGCCGCGGGCGTCCGCCTCTTCGAATCGAATGGTGAGCTGGCGACGAAAGACGGGCATGGCTCCTCCGCCGGCCCCCCGATCGGCGGGGCCGCATCGGAACATCTTCGCACACCTGCCAGATTCACCAGGGTCGGTCGGTCCCCGCCAACATGCTAAGATGGCGCCGCGCTGAACCGGTCGGCATTCAACCGGAGAAAGAACGTATGCGCGCACTTCCCGCGTTCCTGGCCACCATCCTCCTCGCGGCATCCGCCCTCTTCTTGACACCCACGGGTGCACGCGCCCAGCCCCCGACGTGGCTTCCGGAGCCGCTGCCTCCGCTGGCGGGAGACTGGATGCGGGTTCGGACCTCGAACTTCATCGTCGAAGGCGACGTTGGTGAGAAGCGCCTCAAGGAGGTCGCGCGGCGATGCGAGCAGTTCCGCGAGGTGCTGGGCGGCCAGTGGGCGGAGTCGATGACCGCCGTACCCGCGCCGGTTACGGTCGTCGCCTTCGCGTACATGCGCGATCAGGCCCGGTTCGATCAGGCCGTGTTCGAGTCGCGCGCGGCGCAAGGCAGCCCCCGTGGCCCCGTCATGTCGCTCGCGCTCGAGAGCTCCGCTAACGAGGTGTACGACTCGGTCTATGCCGTTTACGTCAACCTGGTGCTCTCGAGGATCACACCGAAGCTGCCACGATGGCTTCAAACCGGACTCCTCGGTTACTACAGCACGTTCTCGGTGACCCGCGGAGGCCGTGCGGCGCGGGTGGGCCTGCCTCTCGGCCAGCAGGCGATGAACTATCTCCGCTCGGGGCGCCCGATCCCGCTGGCGGAACTGATCGCCGCCGATGCCAGTACACGCCAGTCGCCGGGAAACCAGATGGCCGGGCGGTTCTGGGCGCAGTCGTGGGCGCTCGTCCACTACCTGCAGCTCGGGAGCCCGGCGCGGGCGGCACAGGCGAAGGCGTTCATGAAGCGCGTGGCGTCGGGAGAGCCAGGCGTACCTGCCTTCAACGGGGCCTTCCCGGATGTCGAGCAGCTCGAAAAGGAGCTGAACGATTACATCTTCAGGGCCGCGTTCTTGTACCAGGAATTGTCGTTCGAGAAACCGATCGCCGCCGCGGAGACCTACAGGGTCAGCCGCATGCCGAAGGAAGATGTGGACGAAGTGCGCAGCTGCCTCAAGTAGGGCGACGTGGACCGCTACCGGCTGCTCATGCTCCTCACGAGCGTCAGCAGCATGTCGATCGCGACGGCGTTGTGGCCGCCGCGCGGGATGATGATGTCCGCGTATCGCTTCGTCGGCTCGACGAACTCCAGGTGCATCGGCTTCACGGTGTTCAGATACTGATCGATCACCGAGTCCATCGTCCTGCCGCGTTCCGCCACGTCTCGCTTCAGCCGCCTGATGAATCGCGTATCGTCGTCGGTGTCCACGAACACCTTCACGTCCATCAACTCCCGGAGCGCCGCGTCCGCGAAAATCAGGATCCCCTCCACGATGATCAGCTGCCGCGGGGTGACCGGGTCGGTCGTGTGGCGCCGGGCGTGCCGCGCGAAGTCGTAGGCCGGCAGTTCGACGGCCCGGCCCGAGCGCAACTCGTTGACGTGGCGGACCATCAGGTCCGTCTCCAGCGAGTCAGGGTGGTCGTAGTTGAGCGCCGCGCGCTCCTCGAGCCTGAGCTCGGGATGGTCATGGTAGTAGCGGTCGTGCTCGAGGACGACGACATGGTCGTCTCCCATGCTCTCGACGATGCGTCTCACGACCGTCGTCTTGCCCGATCCGGACCCGCCCGCAACGCCAATCACCACCGCATGCCCGGCCATCGCTCCTCCGCTCCTCGTGGGTTTCGTTCTGGGTGGGGCCGCAACCCCGACAGCATACCAGTACCCGGCGCGCCATTTGCTATTGGCTGGATCGGCCCCTGACCGCGCGCTCCTTCTCCGTCCAGCCGAGCGGTGTTCACGCCAGCGCCCACACGCGGTGGCACAAGGCCGGTCGAAGACGGTAGACTTCCAGTCCATGACTCACCGCTCTGCCATGCTCTGTGCCCTGGCTGGCGCGATCGCGCTGGCTGTCGTCGTTCCGGTGGCGACCGAGGAGGGGATGTGGACGTTCGACGCGGCGCCGCTGGCGCGGATCAATGCCGCGCTCGGGACCCGCATCGACCCGGCCTGGCTCGACACCGTTCGTGCCGGGGCCGTCCGCCTCAGCGGCTGCTCGGCGTCGCTCGTGTCGGCCGATGGCCTGGTGCTCACCAACCAGCACTGCGTCCGCGCCTGTGTCCAAACGTTCTCGACCGCCGAGCACGACTACCTCTCGGACGGTTTCTTCACGAAGTCGCGCGAGGAAGAACGGACGTGCGCCGGGCAGTCGGCGGAGATCCTGCTCGGCATCGAGGACGTCACCGCCCGCGTGAACGCGGCGACGGCGGGCCGCGACGCGCGTGAGTTCGTGAGGGCGCGCGACGCCGAGGTCGGCACGATCGAGAAGGCCGGCTGCGGCGCCGACTCCTCGCTCCGGTGCCAGGTCGTGACGCTGCACCGCGGCGGCGAGTACGAACTCTACAAGTACCGCCGATACGCCGACGTCCGGTTGGTGTACGCGCCGGAGCACCAGGCGGTGGTGTTCGGCGGGGACCCGGACAACTTCAACTTCCCCCGCTTCGCCCTCGACGCCGCGTTCCTGCGCGTCTACGAGAACGGCAGGCCGGCCTCCACGCCGTCGTACCTCCAGTGGTCGCCGCGCGCTCCGGTGGCGAACGAGCCGGTCTTCATCGCCGGCAACCCGGGCAGCACCTCGCGGCTCGCGACGGTCGCGCAACTCGAGGCCGAGCGCGACGTCACGCTGCCGGCGGCCATCAAGCGGCTGTCCGAACTGCGGGGCCGCCTGCTGCGGTTCGCGGACGAGAGCCCGGAACACCGGCGCATCACGCGCGACCTGATCCGGGGAACCGAGAACAGCCTGAAGAGCACCTGGGGCAGGCACCAGACGCTGGCCGATCCGGCGTTCATGGAGGCCAAGCGGGCGGCAGAGCGTGAGCTGGTCCAGAAGGGCGGTCCGGGGGTCGCGCCGGCGCTCGTCGAAATCGCGGCAGCGCAGCGCCAGTTGGCGGCCCTGACCGCCCGTTACGAGCAGCTCGAGAGGCTGGCCGGCGGCTCGTCGACCCTGTACGGCTACGCACGCACGATCGTCCGCGCCGCCGTGGACCGGGGGAAGCCGAGCGCGGAGCGGCTGCCTGACTACTCGGACGCGCGGCTTGCGATCGCGGCGAAGTCGCTGCTCGACTCGCGCAAGATCGAGCCGGAACTGGAGACGCTCTACCTCGGGTTCTGGCTCTCGAAGGCCCGGGAGGCCATGGGCACCGACGCGCCCGAGACGAAGGTGCTGCTGGGCCGGGAGTCGCCCGAAGGCCTGGCCGAACGGCTGGTGTCGGGCACGAAGCTCGGCGACGCGGCCGTGCGCAAGGCGTTGTGGGACGGGGGACTCGAGGCGGTGAGAGCGTCGGAGGACCCGCTCATCCGTTTCGTGCTCGCCACCGACCCTCAGGCCCGCGCGATCCGCGCGACCTGGGAGGAGAAGGTGACGGCACCAACGGACCGTGCGGCCGAGAAGATCGCGCTGGCGCGCTTCAAGGCGTACGGCAGCACGGTCTACCCGGATGCGACTTTCACGCTCCGCCTGTCGTACGGCCGGATCGCAGGATGGTCGGAAGGCGGCCGGACGATCGCGCCGATGACGACGGTGGCAGGCCTGTGGGAACGGGCGACGGGCGCCGATCCCTATGTCGTGTCACCGAGGCTCGCCGCGGCGAAAGACCGACTCGACCCCGGCACCATCTTCACCGTGTCGACGACGAACGACATCATCGGCGGCAACTCGGGCTCGCCGCTCATCGATGCGGAGGGGCGTGTCATCGGGGCAGTATTCGACGGGAACCTGCATTCGAACGGCGGCGCCTACGGGTACGACGCCAAGCTGAATCGCACGGTGGCCGTCTCGGCGGCGGTGGTCCAGGAAGCCCTGCTGAAGGTGTACAACCAGCCGCAGTTGGTGGAAGAACTGAACCGCCCGCGCAAGTAGGAGGTGTATTCGCCGGCCCGCGAGCTGAGTCGGCCGCCGGCCGCCCGTCGGTTGTGGCTGCCGGTCGTCGGGCGCGCCCGCCGCCGCTCACGCTCGACAGTGCCGAATCACGCGTCCTCGGTCGGTGGGCTTGGGTGAGCCATTCGGCCTAGCTTATGGGCCTCAGGGCAAGTCCGAACCTGCGGCGCGTGATCCTGCAGTCGACCGTCGGCACTGCTCGCATGTTCGCGTCGGCGGCCGCACCCGACGCCCGTCGGCCCGTGCGGCGCGCCAACGACTGGGAGCCGGCCCGCGGGCGACTCGGCGAGCGAGCCGTTCGGAGCAGGCCGTCGCGATGCACGGAAAACGACAAGCGCGTGCGCGGGTTTCCCCGGCGCCGCGCGTAGCGGTTGATCCCAGGCGGATAGCGCAAGCCGGCATACGAGAACCGGAAACCCGCGCACGGGCGCGGAGTTTTCCCTGCGGAGCCGGCGAGTGAGGCGAGGCGCCCGCGGACCGGCGAGAGCCCGGCGCCCCGCCGGTGCCGGCCTCGACGGCCGGAGGTGTCAGAACGAATTGATGATTGCGGCGAACTGCGCGAAGGGAAGCGCGCCGAGGACGACCTGGCCGTTGATGACGAAGGTGGGCGTGCCGCTGATGCCGAACGACTGCGTGCCGCCCGACTTGATCGACGAGATGCCGTTGCGCAGTTCGGTCGAGGCCAGGCACGCCTCGACGTCGTTCGCGGTGATGCCGAGCGGGGCCACGACCGCCTTGAGCGCGCTCTTGTAGTCGGCCGAGTAGGCCCACGAGTTCTGGGTCGAAAAGAGCGCTTCGAGCGTCGAGAAGAATTTGTCGCCCGAGCAGCGCGCCACCATCGACCCGACCATGGCCGCCTCGTTCAGCGGGAAGTCGCGATAGACGAACTTCACACGCCCGGTGTCGATGTAGGCGCTCTTGATCTGCGGGTACGTGACGGCGTGGAAGTCGGCGCAGTGCACGCACGTCAGCGAGGAATACTCGATCATCGTCACCGGCGCGGACGCGCTGCCCACCGTCTTCTCCGAAAGCATCGTCGACATCGGGGGGAGCGGAGTCGTGGGGGTCGGCGTGACGGGCGTGGACGATGACGAGGAATCACCCCCGCAGCCGGCGAGGGTGAGCACCAGCAACAGGACCACGCAGGCAACGACTCGCTGGTTCGATTTCATGGCCTCCGCCTCCATTGCCGCACCGGTCCACCCGCCCGGCGCCCGCTAACCTCTCGCCAGAGCCTTGGCCACCTCCAGCGTCGCGTCGAGCTCCGCCATCGTGTTGTAGATATGGCATGACTGCCGCACCGCGGTGTCGCCGCTCGCGCGGACGCGAATCCGCTTCCGCTCCCACAACTCGTCCTGCAGCCGGCGCCCCGTCATCCCCGTGATGCCCCAGGCCGTGATGCCGGCCGACAACTCGGGGTGCAGCGGGGTGACGATGGTGGCGCCCGGGATCTGTCCCAGGCCCTTGCGCAGGTACGCGCCGAGGGCGCGCACGCGCTCCTCCACCCGGTCGCGGCCGAGCCAATCCATGAAGTCCACCGCCGTCTCGAGCCCTCGCAGCAGGCTCTGGTTGAGCGTGCCGTACTGCTGGAGGCGGAACATCCCTTCCTTGTAATTGTTCCACTGCGAGCTGGCGAGCGTCGCCCAGATGCGCGGCTGGACGTCTCGCCGGACGTAGAGGATGCCGTTTCCCTTCGGCGCAAGCAGCCACTTGTGAGGCGACGAGAAGTAGCAGTCGCAGCCGAGATCCCGGACGTTGACGTGCAGCTGCCCGACCGCCTGCGCGCCGTCGACGACCGAGAGGATGCTGCGCTCGCGCGCCATGGCGCAGAGCCGCTTCACCGGCAGGATGATCCCCTGTCCGGACGTGATGTGCGGCACCGCCAGCACCTTGGTCCTGGGCGTCACGGCGGCGGTGAAGGCGCGGACGATTTCCTCGGGCTCCTTCACCGTGACCGGCACCGGCACTTCCTTGACCACTGCGCCGTGCCGCTTCTGCCGGACGTCCCACCCCGACCGGCCGCCGGGATGCTCCTTGTCGGTGATGAGGATTTCGTCGCCCGCCTGCAGGTCGATGCCGTTGGCGACCAGGTTCATCGCCATCGTCGCGTTGACCGTCAGGCCGACTTCGTCGAGGTCGCAGTGGATGTAGTCGCCGATCTTCTGCCGCAGCCCCTTCTCGGGCCGGTACCCGGCGAGCTTCTCGGGCTGGTCCGCGCTGTAGTCCCACAGCACCAGGCTCTCCTCGACGTAGCGCAGGTGCTCGGCCACCGCGTCCACCACCACGCGGGGCGACGCGCCCAGCGTGCCGGTATTGAAGAACGCGGTGCCCTCGGGAATGAGGAACTGCCAGCGGAGGTGGTTCCAGTAGGACTCGCCGTCGGACGGGAGGTCCTGGAGGCTTGCGGCGACCGCCGGGTTCGACAGCACGCCGTGGGCGGCGGCGAGCGCCGGCGCGGCGAGCAACGACTTGACGCACTCACGGCGATCAATCATTGCGGCCTCCTCGGCCGGCGCGCGGCGGCCGGCTGCCGGCGCTCAGACAGGCGGGACGCCTGCCCTACTGAGGCTTCCGGCTGCCGGCTATTCGCTTCCGGCCCCCGACTCGCGAATCCTCCCTGGCGCTACGCCATCAGGCTGCAGATGGCGGCGACGTTCACGATGTCGTCCACGCTGCACCCGCGCGACAGGTCGCAATACGGCTTCTTCAGCCCCTGCACGATCGGGCCGACGGCTTCCGCGCCGCCGATCCGTTCGGTCAGCTTGTAGCCGATGTTGCCGGCGTTCAGGTCGGGGAAGACCAGCACGTTCGCCTTGCCCGCCACCGGCGACCCCTTGCACTTGCGCTCGCCGATCGACGCGACGAGCGCGGCGTCCGCCTGCATCTCGCCGTCCACGTTCAGCTCGGGCGCCTTCTCGCGGACGATGGCGGTGGCCTTCTGGACCTTGTCCACCAGCGGGTGGGTCGCGCTGCCCTTCGTCGAGAACGAGAGCATGGCGACGCGCGGCTCGAGGCCCGTCACCGCCTGGAAGTTCTTCGCCGAGCTGATGGCGATGTCGGCCAGCTGCGCTTCGTTCGGGTCGGGGTTCACGGCGCAATCGGCGAAACAGAGCATCCGGCCGTCGGTCAGCACCATGATGAAGTAGCTGCTGACGATCGAGATGCCCGGCGCCACGCCCACCGTGTAGATGGCCGCCCGGATCACGTCGCCGGTGGACGACACGTTGCCCCCCACGATCACCTTGACGCGGTCGGTCTCGAGCATCAGCCCCGCGAAGTAGAGCGGGTTCTTCACCAGGTCGGCGGCCTGCTCGCGGGTCATCCCCTTCGCCTTGCGCTTCTCGAACAGGAGCCCCGTGAACTCGTCGTGCCACGCGCTCGCGCACGGGTCCACGACCTCGACGCCGGCCAGGTCGATCCCGTTGTCGGCGGCGAGCCTGGTGATCGAGGCCGCCGGGCCGACCAGCACCGGCTGCGCGATCGTCATGTCGCGCAAGACGAGCGCGGCCTTGAGCACGCGGACGTCTTCCGCGTCGGGCAGGGCGACCTTGAAACACCGCTTGGCCGCGTTGGCCCGGATGCCTTGGATGAATGCGTTCTGGGACATAAGGAATTCAGAAGACAGAAGACAGAATGACAGAATGACTCGGTGTAGCCGAGGGGCTTCAGCCCCTCGGCCGTCGCACATGGCGCCGGCAGCCCGAACGCCGGCGCGCGAAGCGCGCTAGCACGGGAACGGCAGCGACTTCACGGCGCGCACGGTGTCGCGCGCGAGGATCAGTTCCTCGTTGGTCGGGATGACGTACACCGGGACGCGGCTCGTGTCGGTGCTGATCAGCATTTCCTTGCCCCGCACCGCCTTCGCGTTCCGCGCGTCGTCGATCTCGATCCCGAACCAGTCCATGTCGGCCAGCATCTTCTTCCGCAGCGCGGGGGCGTTTTCCCCGATGCCGCCCGCGAAGCAGATGGCGTCGGTGCCGTTCAGGGCCGCCATGTAGGCGCCGATGTACTTCTTCACCTTGTAGCAGAACATGTCGATGGCCAGGATGGCGCGGCGGTCCTGGTGTTCCTCCGCCTCGCTCTCCAGGTCGCGCATGTCGTTGGTGAGCCCCGAGATCCCGAGCAGGCCCGAGCGCTTGTTCAACGTGGAGAAGACCTCGTCGATGCTCGTGCCTTCCTTGTGGATCAGGAACTCGATCACGGCCGGGTCGATGTCGCCGCTGCGGGTGCCCATCATGAGCCCCTCGAGCGGCGTCATGCCCATCGAGGTGTCCACCGACTTGCCGCCCTTGATCGCGCACGCCGAGCAGCCGTTGCCCAGGTGCACGGTGATGATGTTGGTCTCCTTCCGCTGCTTGCCCGTCAGCCTGCGGTAGCGGAAGGCGATGTAGCGGTGCGATGTCCCGTGGAAGCCGTACTTGCGGATCTTGAACCGGCGGTAGAGCTGGTACGGGATCGCGTAGAGATAGGCGGCCTCGGGCATCGTCGAGTGGAAAGCGGTGTCGAACACCGCGACCTGGGGCATGGACGGTCCGAACAGCTCGGTCGCCGCGTAGATGCCCTTCAGGTTCGCCGGGTTGTGGAGCGGCGCCAGGTCGATGCACTCCTGCACGCCGGCAATCACGTCCTTGTCGATCAGGTGCGAGCCCTTGAAGCGCTCCGCGCCGTGCACGACGCGGTGGCCGATCGCGTGGATGTCGGACAGCCCCTTGATGCCGGGAATGTCAGACGACGTCACCCACTTGATGACGTGCGCCAGCGCGGCCTTGTGGTCGCGCAGCGGCGCCGCGCCCTTCACCGCGGGCTTGTCGCCCGCCTGGAAGGAGACGATGGCCTCGCTGCCGATCCGTTCGATCAGCCCCTTGGCCAGCTGCTTGTCGGCGTCCTTCTCGATGAGGTCCGCGTCGGTTTCGATGATTTGGAACTTGAGAGAAGAACTGCCGCAGTTGAGGACGAATACGTTCATGATGATGCCATCCTGAGGGGGGCAGATGAGTTCCGCCTATTCTACACCGGAGGCCGGTGCGGCCGGGAACGGCCTCAGGGGTGGAAATGAACCGTGATCCGGACCTGGCGGATGGGTGAACTGTAGAAATAGCCGAACGCGGGCGAGGCGATGTTCCGCTGGACGTCCTCGGGATTGAAGGAGTTGAGGGCGTTGATGACGACGAAGCCGATCCACGGCTGGAATCGGCCGAACCGGAACCGGTGTTCCACCGAGGCGTCCACGGTGCCCACCGTGGGGAATCTCAGGCTGTTTCGCTCGCCGACGAAGTCCAGCTGCTCGTTCACCGCCGAGTAGGGGAAACCGGTCCGGATTTCCCCGGCCAACTCGAAGATCCAGTCCCGTCCGACGGTCGCCCGGCCGCGCCCCACGAAGCGGTGCGGCGAGTCCTTGTCGGTCGGTCCGTACCCGTTCTGGCGGACGATGGGGTTCGCGGTGAGGCTCAGGAAGTAGCCGTAGGCGTCGTTCAAATCGGCCATCGACCGCGAGCGCGTGTAGGACAGGTCCACGTCGAGCGACGTGCCCCGTTTGAAGTGCCCTCCGAACTCGGCGTCGCGATACGTCGACCGGCCGGTGGACGTCAGGCTGATGACCCCGCGGGTGCCCTCCTGCGTCCTGTCGACGATCAACTCGTGCTCTCCGTGGCGCTGCAGGACATTTGCGCGAACCGAGATCCACGGCGCGATCCGGTGCTCGTAGCCGACGTTCCAGGTGGAACTCCGCGACGTGTGGAGATCGGGGCCCAACTGGTGCGTGAACACGACCGGCGCGCCGACCGGCGTCTGGCCGTCCGCGGCGTAGGATGTCTCGGTCTGGCCCGACAGCTGACCGAACGCGCCGGCCATCAGGGGGGTGCGCTCGTAGAAGTAGCCCCAGCCGCCGCGAAGCGTGGCGCTCCGGTTCTTGTCGAGGGCGACGGCGGCCCCCAGGCGCGGCGTGGTGTTGACGCGGCCGAAGACCCCGTCGCGCTCCACCCGGAGGCCCCCTTCGAGCAGCAGGTGGTCGCTGACGTGCCAGCGGTCCTGGACGAACGCCGCGAAATCGGTCCCCGTCATCTTGCCGAGCGCGGGGGCCGATTCCTGTCGCTGGGTCAGCGTTCCGTCCTGGCGCAGGATGTTGATCGGCCGCACGACCAGGTCGCCGGTCAGCCGCGACTGCATCAGGTCGATGCCCGCTTTCAGCAGGTGCTCACCCGACCATCCGCCGACGAACTTCGACAGCGCCGCGTTGACCTGCCAGGCGTTCGACCGCCGGTTCTGGCGGCTGTAGTAGATCCCGCCGTTCTGCTCCGGCGCGAGGACCATCTCCGTCGCCCCGCCGTGACCGTCCACACCCGTCTGGTAGTAGGTGAAGTGCGCGAGCGTTTCGAGCACCATCGCGCCCGGCAGCTGGGCGGTGTCGCTCACGCCGAAACGGTAGACGCGCTGCTTCAGATCGGCGGTCGCCTCCGGCGGCGTGAAGGTGCTCAGGGTGATCGAGTCGGAATTCTCCGGCGCGAGCGTCAATGTCCCGGTCAGGGTGTTCCGCTCGTTCACCACGTAGTCGAGCCGGGTGAACGAGCTGACGCTCGTGCTCACCATCCGTTCGTCCTGCGGCCGGCTCCACACCTCCCCGGAGTTGTAACGGAACTGCGCGCTCTCGGCGAGGAACAGCTTGTTCTTGATGATCGGTCCGCCGATGGCGACGCGCGGGTCGAACGTCTCGACGCCGATGATGTGGAACGGGTTGGACCCGCGCTTCAGGATGAACCCCGGGAGGAAATTGTTCACCGTCGCCGACCACTTGTTCTGCCCGCTGCGCGTCGAGACGACCATGACGCCCGACCCGAACCGCCCGAACTCCACCGCGTAGGGGTTTGCCAGCACCTGGATCGAGTTGACGGCATCTCCGGGGAGCTGCACCGGGCTCGTGCCCGCCGCGGGGTCCACGACCTGCGCGCCTTCCACCTGCAGCCCGATCTGGTTCGGCCTGCCGCCCTTGATGGCCCACTCGCGCCCGTACGCCGAGACGCCGGGCAGCCAGCGCAGCTCGGCGGCAACGCTCCCGGAACTCATGGCCGACGCGCTCAGCACCTGCCCGTCGATGCTCTCCGCCGGTGACAACGGCTTCGCCAGGTTCATCGGCGTGTCGGTGGTCGGGGTGACGTCCACCGATTGCTCGATCTCGAGCAGCCGCAGGTCGAGGTCCACGGTCCGCGGCGTGCCCTCGGTCAGTTGCACGGGCTGCTCGGCCGGGTGGAACCCCTCGATACTCGTCTTCAGGCGGTAGAGCCCGGACTTTGGCGCTTCGAGTTTGTACTGGCCGGATTCGTCGGTAACCGCCTCGCCAACCGACTCGCCCGCGGATCCGAGCAGCTGGACGACGACCCCGGGGAGCCGGACCTTGCCGTCGAGCGTCGTGATGGTTCCCGAGACGACCACCGGCGCAGGACTCGACAGCGCCGGCTGAACGGAGAAGAGCAGCAGGAGGAGCAGGCAGGCGGCAGCCTCGAGAGGAGCGGTTGTGCGGCGCGTTATCGCCAAATTGGTGCAGCCTTTCTCGATCTTACTCATCATAGCATCCCGGTCACCGGCCCACCCGCGCCCTGTCGATGCTCTCGTGCTACGATCCATACGACGCAGTCATGTTCTGGGAGACCCTCGCCAGCATCGCACAGCGCTTCGCCTCCGCACGGCCGGGCTACATCCTGGCGGCGTTCAGCCTGTACGTGGCGAGCCATTTCGTTGTGGCGTCGCGCCTGCGCGGGTTCCTGCGGATGATCGGCGCCTCGGTGTCGGTATGGCGGGCGACGCTCGCCGGGCTGGCCGGCATCGCGATCGGAAACCTGATCCCGTCCAGCCGCATCGGCGGCGAGGCGACAAGAATCGCCCTCGTCCGCCGCTCGGGCGGCGCCACCTGGCGCCAGGCGACGCTGGCCTCGATGTGGGACCGGCTGTCCGAAGTCCCCCCCATCACGGTGCTCGTCGTCATGGCAGTGGTGGCTGCGCGCGACCTCCCCTCGCGATGGCGGACGGCGGCGATGGCGATCGCCGCGTTCGTCCTGTTCCTGGCGGCCGGGGTTGGCCTTCGCGCCCTGCGCCAGACCGATAACCTCCTTGGCGGCTGGCGCCAGCGACTCGAACTCGACCGGCTCAGGTTCTCCGTCTTCGCGGCCGGCGTCGGGTTCTCGACGCTCGTGTGGGTCCAGGACGTGTTGCGCCTGACCTGCTCGGCCCTCGCCTTCGGCGTCGTCCTGTCGCCCACGCAGATGGCGATGCTGTCCGTGGTCACCATGCTGAGCGGCATGGTGCCGACCGTCGGCGGGATTGGCCCGGTCGAAGGCGGGCTGATTGCCGGGTTCGTGGCGTTCGGCGTGGACTTGCCGACGGCCGCGGCGATCACGGCGGCCGAGCGGATGATCTCCTACGGATTCAGTACCTCCACCGGCTCGCTCGTGGTAGCCTTGCAGGGAGGGCGCACCCTCTGGGACGCCGTCCGGCGCCGCACCCCGATTCCCGAATGACACCTCTCGACGCTGACACCATCGGCCGCGACGTCGTCGCGATCCTCCGCCGCGTCTGTCGCCGTCCGGTCGAACTGGCCGCGACCAGCACGCTGGCGGCCGATCTCGGCTTCGACTCGCTTCAGACGCTCGAGTTCGTCGCCGAACTCGAGGACGAGTTCGGCATCACCGTGCCGATCGACCAGGTTCCCCGGATCCAGACGGTCGGTGAGGCCGTCAACTGCGTGCGCGCGCTGGTCGCCGAGAACGCCCGTTCCTGATGCCTGTGCATACCCTTCCAGAGGCGTTGGTGGCTGCGGCAGGCACCGGCGGCGGTTACGGCTACGTCGCCGAAGACGGGCGGGGGGCGTCGCGCCAGTCCTTCGCCGAACTGCTGGACGCCGCGCTCGTCATCGCGGCCGGCCTGCGGGACGCGGGTGTCTCGCCGGGCGAGACCGTCGCGGTGATCGTGCCGGAAGCCCGCGACTTCCTGACGACGTTCCTGGGCGCGGCGTGCGCCGGGATCGTTCCCGCCCCTCTCTACCCGCCGGCCCGGCTCGACCAGTTCGAGGCCTATCTGCGCCAGACGATGCCCGCGGTCCGGGCGAGCCGCGCGGCAGCCGTCGTCACCACGGCGCAGCTGCGGCGGGTGCTCGGGACGCTGCAGTCGGATGCGCCCAGCGTGCGGTCGGTGCTGGCCATCGAGCGCCTGCAGGGGAACCGCCTGGCCGCGGTCTCGCGCGTGCGCCTCGATGACCCCGTCTTCCTCCAGTTCACTTCCGGGTCCACCTCGGATCCGAAGGGCGTGGTCCTCACGCATCGGAACCTCGCCGAAAACATCGCGGCGATTGCCGGGCCCCACGGGCTGCGGCTGGGGCCTGGCGACCGCGGTGTGTCCTGGCTGCCGCTCTTCCACGACATGGGATTGATCGGCATGGCGCTGACGGTGCTCTACGCCGGCTGCACGACCGACTTCCTGTCGCCGCTGGCGTTCCTCAAGCGCCCGGTCACCTGGTTGAGGGTGATCAGCAGCACGCGCGCGACCATCACGTTCGCGCCGAACTTCGCGTACGACCTGTGCGTCCGGCGCATCCAGCCGCGAGACCTGGCCGGCCTGGACCTCTCGAGCTTGCGCGTGGCCGGGTGCGGCGCCGAGCCGGTGCGCGCCGAAACCCTGGCGGCGTTTGCGAGGAAGTTCGCCCAGGTCGGGTTCCGCGAAGAGGCCTTCCTCCCGTGCTACGGTATGGCGGAGCACACGTTGGCGGTCACCTTCCCGCCGCTCGACCGGCCGCCGCGGGTGGACGTCGTGAAGGCCGAGGAACTGAGCACCGGGCGCAGGGCGGTGCCCGCGGGCGACGGGGATGCGGCCCGCACGGAACTGGTCAGCTGCGGTCGGCCGTTCCCGGGCCACGAGATTCGCATCGCCGACCCGAAAGGCCGCGCGCTTGCCGACCGCCATGTCGGCGAGATCCTGCTGAAGGGGCCGTCGGTCTTCCGCGGCTACCTCGGGCGAGAGGCGCAGACGCGCGAGACCCTCGCGGGCGGCTGGCTGCACTCCGGCGACCTCGGCTACTTCGCCGGCGGGGAACTCTACGTCTGCGGGCGCGTGAAGGACACGATCATCGTCAACGGCCGCAACTACTATCCCCAGGACCTCGAGCAGGCGGCGTCGGACGTCGGTGACGTGCGGAAAGGTCGGGTGGTCGCCTTCGGCACCCAGGCGGGCACCGGCCACGACCGGATTGTCGTCGTGCTCGAGCCAACCGACGCCGAGCCGGCCGCCGACCTGGGCGACCGCGTGCGCGGGCGGATCGTGGAAGCGACCGGCGTGCTGGTTGACGAGGTCGTCGTCGCGGCGCCCGGCACGATACCCAAGACGACGAGCGGGAAGTTGCAGCGCGTGCGCCTCCGCCAGCGTTTCGAAGCTGGCGTCCTGCTCGAACCGCCCGGCGCGACGAGCCGCCTCAGGCTCGCCGGCCACGCCCTCAGGACGCAGCTGGTGTACGCGCGGGCCCGCGCGAAAGGGCTACTCAAGGGGTGGGGCGCCTCGCGGACGGGCAAGGACGCCAGCACGCCGGAACAGTGAAGGGGCCATGGACATCTTCTCGCCCTGCTACAGCTACCTCGACTCCACCATCGGAAAGGCCACCGGCTACTACCCGTACTTCCGGGTGATCTCGTCGTCGGACGGCCCGGTGGTCACGGTGAACGGCCAGGAAATCGTGATGCTCGGGTCGAACAACTACCTGGGCCTCACGCATCACCCCGAGGTGGTCAAGGCGGCGCACGACGCGATCGACCGGTACGGCGTGGGCTGCACCGGGTCGCGCTTCCTCAACGGGAACCTGGACCTGCACGAGCAGCTCGAGGCCGAACTCGCCGAGTTCACGGGCAAGGAGGAGGCGCTCGTCTTCTCGTCGGGTGTGCTCGCGAACATCGGCACGCTTGGTTTGCTCGGCGGATCCGAGGGCGCGGTCATCTTCCTGGCCGCCGAGAACCACGCGAGCCTGTTCGACGGCGCGCGCCTGTCCCACGCCCGGATCGCCCTGTTCGAGGACGTCAACGACCTCGAACAGAAGCTGTCGCGCCGCGACTCCTGGCCCAACGCGCTCGTCGTGACGGATGGGGTCTTTTCGATGACCGGCCGCGTGGCCGACCTGGTGCGGGTCGTCGAGCTGAAGCAGCGCTTCGGTTTCCGGCTGTACCTCGACGACGCGCATGGCTTCGGCGTGCTGGGGGCACAGGGGCGCGGGACCGCGAACGCGCAGGGAGTCGTCGGCGGGATCGACCTCCTGTTCGCGACCTTCAGCAAGTCGCTGGCGAGCATCGGCGGGTTCGTCGCGGGCGACAAGACCGTCATCGAGTACCTGCGCCACAACGTGCGCACGCTCATCTTCTCGGCGGCCCTGCCGCCGGCCTCGGTGGCGGCCGCGCTCGCCGCGCTGCACGTCATGCGCCGGGACAGCGGGATCTTCTCGCGGATGTGGGAGAACGCGGCGTTCTTCAAGCAGGGAGTGGAGGCGATCGGCTATCACACCCTGGGAACGAAGACCCCGATCATCCCGCTGTGGATCGGCTCGGAGGCGCTGGCGTTCCAGGTGTGCCGCGAGGCGTTCGAGCTCGGGTTGTTCACGACCGTCGCCGTCTACCCGGCGGTGCCGAAGGGCCACGCGCTCATCCGGACGAGCGTGACGCCGGCGCACACGCGCGAGCACCTGGAAGGGGCGCTCCGGGTGCTGGAGACGCTCTACGAGCGCCACCCGCTGCCCAAGGAGGATCCTTCGACGATCCCGCCTGCCCGCGAGACCGACATCCTGGAAGCCGCGACCAGGATGCTCGCGGAACGCGAGGGCGCCTAATAGAGTAGGTGGGCAGTCGGGCCGCAGGCCGCACGCCGGTGAGGCCGGCGCTACGCCCGTCGGATGGCGAGGACCGCGTTCAGGCCGCCGAAGGCGAACGAGTTCGAAATGGCGACGTCGACCTTCATCTCCCGCGCCTGGTTGGGCACGTAGTCGAGGTCGCAGTCCGGGTCTGGCTGCCGGTAGTTGGCGGTGGGCGGGACGATGGACCGTTCGATGGCCATGATGGCCGCCAGCAGTTCGATCGCGCCCGACGCGCCCATCATGTGGCCGTGCATCGACTTGGTCGAGCTGACGGCGAGGCGGGCCGCGTGCTGGCCGAAGACCTTCTTGATGATCGTCGTCTCGGTCGTGTCGTTGAGGCGGGTCGCGGTGCCGTGCGCGTTGACGTAGGCCACCTGCTCCGGCGCGATCCCGCCCTGTGAGAGCGCCTGCCGGATCGCCCGCGCGGGGGCGTCGACGCCCGGTGCCGTGATGTGGCCGGCATCCGCCGTCGCGCCGTAGCCGGCCAGCTCCGCGTGTATGACCGCCCCGCGGCGCATGGCCCGTTCCCGCTCCTCGAGCACCACGATGCCGGCGCCTTCACCGAGGACGAGCCCCTGGCGGTCCGCCGAGAACGGGCGGCAGGCCGCCGACGGGTCGTCGCCGCAGGGGGCCAGCACCCGCATCCCTTCCCACGCCTTCACGACGGCGGGCGCAATCGGCGCGTCCGAGCCGCCCGCGAGCATGACGTCCGCGCGGCCGCTGCGGATCATCTCGGCCGCCTCGCCGATCGCGTGAGCCGCCGAGGCGCACGCGGTGGACACGCACAGCGTCGGTCCGCCGAGCCCGTATTTCATCGAGACGTGGGAGGCCGCCGCGTTGTACATGATCCGCGGGATCGTGAACGGGTGGGAGCGCGGGTTCTTCCTGTCGTAGAGTTCGCGGAAGGCGTCGTCCTGCCTGGTGACCCCGCCCATGCCCGTGCCGATGATGACGCCGACCCGCTCGCGTTCGTCGTCGCCGAGCGCCAGGCCCGATTCGCCCCACGCCTCGGCGGCTGCAGCCATGGCGAACGCCGCGTAACGGTCGAAGAGGAGCAGTTGGTCGGGCGTCAGGAAGGCCGCCGGGTCGAATGACGGGACCTCCGCGGCGATCGGGTTGGTGAGGATCGACGTGTCGCAGACCGTCACCCGGCGGATGCCAGAGCGTCCGGCCGCCAGACCCTCCCAGAGGGCCGGCACACCGAGTCCCAGCGCGGACACCCCACCGAGGCCCGTGATCACAACACGGCGCATGTCAGTTGGTCAGCGGCTGCTTGCTGTTGGCGAGAGCGGTCTTCAGCGCCTGGGTCACCTGGCGGACGCTCTTCATCTGCTGCGCGACGTCGTCCGGGATCGTCAGCTTGAAGCTCTCTTCGAAATTGAACAGGAGATCCATCCCGTCCAGCGAGTCGATGCCCAGCTCGAGGAAAGTGGAGTCGAGGGTGATGCTCTCGGGCGCGATGCGCTTCTTCTGCGCGATGAGTTCGATAACCTTCTGCTCGAGCGGATCCAGTTCACTCATAGTCGGCCAGCCCCAAAGGAAACGGACACTGATTCTGACCGAGCCGGGGAGCCAAGTCAATTCCCGCGCTGTGCTACGATCGCGGTTCGATCCCGGCCTGGGGCCGTGTCCTGAAGCATCAGAAACTTCACAGCCTGCCCCCGGGGTCAGGCCGTGAAGAAACTGACATTTCAAGACACGGCTCCCAGCCGACAGCGGGGGGGTGCGTGCGATTCGTCCTCGTGGACAAGGTGACCGACCTCGAGCCGGGCAAGCGGGCCGCGGGATACCGCGACCTCTCGCCCGAGGCTGAGCACTACCGCGACCACATGCCCGCCTACCCGGTCGAACCCGGCGTCCTGATCCTCGAGTCGATGGCCCAGCTCGGCGGCCGGCTCGTCCAGCAGTCGGTGCAGCAGGCGACCGGCAGGGACGTGCTGCCGATGCTCGCGATGGTGAACCAGGCGGAGTTCAGGAAGCCCGTCCGCCCGCCGTGCCGCCTGCACATGACGGCGGAGATCCTGTCGCTCCGCGGCACCGCCGCCCGCGTGTCGACCGCCGCCCACGTCGCCGGTGAGCCGGTCGCCGCCGCCACGGTCACCTACGTGCTCGTCGGCCTCGACCAGGATGCCGTCGGCATCGGCGTGGAGAACCTGGCGATCATTCGGGAGTGGGGACGGCAGACCTGGAGCCAGATGACCGCCCCGGAAGCTCCGGCGGACGGGCCGACCCCGCCGTTGGACGGCGCAGCCGACAAGCTCCCGGAAAGCTGACCGGCGGATTCCTCTCACCCTTCATTCTTCCTCGGCACAGGTTTCTCGTAGAGCCGGTACCGTCTTGTACATCCTCCCTCCCCCGCGCCGCAGCGACTCGTTGGCCGGCGCATTGTCCTCGAGGACCCAGGAGTATTCCAGCTGCTTGATGCCGTGACGGCGTGCTGTCTCGAGGACTGCGTGCATGAGCAGTCCGATCACGCCCTTGTCCCGGTACTCGGGCAGGACCCCGGTGACCACGACGCGCGCGCGCGTCACCAGGCTGGGCATCCTGAGCAGGCGCCACCACGCCACCGGGAAGAGCCGGCCGGTCGTGCCCTTCAGCACCTGGTTGACGTCGGGCACGAGAGTCGAGGCCCCCACCGGCCGTCCGGCCACCTCCGCGAAGACGAGGCCGTCGAGGGGCCGCAGCCACTGGATGTCCTTCATGGTGTGCCAGAACTCCTCGCGCGACGGCGGCGCGAACCCCCAGTTGCGCTCCCAGGCTCGCGTGTAGAGCTCGTACAGCCGGTCGGATTCCTCCCGCAGCCGCCAGCGGTTGAAGCGCCGCAGCACCACGCCGTTGCGCTCGCCGACGCGCTGCGCCAGCCTGGCGAGGCGTTCGAGCGGGACGCGGTCGACCTCCACCAGCCAGCACCACAGGTCCTTGACCTTCGCGTAACCGGCCGATTCGATGAACTCCACGTACTCGGGCGGGTTCCACGGCATCATCACGAACGGCTCGGTGTCGAAGGCATCGATTTGCAGGCCGGCCACGTGGTTCAGCGACGGGCTGACCGGCCCGCGCACCGCCGCCCGCCCGCGCGCCGCCGCCCACCGCTCGACCGCGGCAAGCAGCCCGGATGCCGCCTCGCGCGAGTCGGCCTCGAAGAACCCGAAGCCGGCGACGTTGTCTTCCGGGTACACCGCGTTGTGACGACGGTCGTCAATCGCCGCGATGCGGCCGGCGATCCGCCCGCCATCCCAGGCGAGGAAGAGGTCCATGTCCGCGTTGTCGAAGAACGGGTTCCGGCGCGGGTCGAACTGCGGGGCCTCGGTCATCCGCGCGGGGGGGACCCAGAGCGGATGCCGTTCGTACTTGCGGTAGGGAAGGTCGATGAACGACCGGCGATCCTGCCGGGTCGTGACGGGACGAACGTCAAGCATCGATGGTATCGTTACACACCCGGTCCGATCGTCCAAAGGGAGTGAACGTTGCGCGTCTCGGAGTGGATCCTCGCTGCCTATTTCGGCTACCTGCTGGCGCTCCTCCCGTTGCGTCCCATCCCGCGCGCGAGCCGCGCCAAGCTCGCCTTCCTGGCGTCGTTCCTGATCGCCGTCGTCGTCTCCGCGCAGTGGTGGCCGGCGTCGCCTGTCATGGTCGTGGTTCGCGCGTGGCTGCCGCTGCCATTCATCCTGCTGTCCTACTGGCTGACGGGGTTCTATTTCGTGCGCCCGCAGCCCGCGCTCGAAGCGGCGTTCGTGGCATTCGATCGCCGCGCGCGGGAATGGATTGGCGCGAACGATTTCGCCCACCGGGCGCCGAGGTGGCTGCTGGAGTGCCTCGAGGCGGCCTACGTCGCCTGCTACGTCACGCTGCCGGCCGGCATGCTGGTGCTGGTGCTGTCGGGCCGTCCGGACGCCGCCGACTGGTTCTGGTCCGTCGTGGTGCTCGCCGAGGTCGCCTGTTACGGCGTCCTGCCCTGGATCCGGACGCGGCCGCCGTGGGCGCTCACGACGAACACAGCCCTGGAGAACCGGCCCGTGCTCGTGCGCAAGTTGAACCTCCTGCTCGTGCGTCAGGCCTCGACCCAGGCGAACACCTTTCCCAGCGGGCACGCCGCGGGGGCCGTGGCCACCGCGCTCGCCGTCGGGGCGCTTTCACCGTGGGCGGGCGTCGTGTTCGGGGTCGTGGCCCTCTGCATCATGGCCGGGTCGGTCCTCGGCGACTACCACTACGCGGGCGACGCAGTCACCGGCGCCCTCGCGGCGGTTGGCGCCTGGGGCCTCGTCACGCTTCTCTGGGTCTGAGACATGGCGGCCGCACCCGTGCTGGTGACCGGCGCGACGGGCTTCCTGGGTGGAAACCTGGCGCGTGAGCTGTGCCGGCGGGGCAGCCGCGTGCGCGTGTTGACGAGGAACGGCCGCCGCCCGGTCGCCCTCGAGGCGTTCGAATACGACGCCGTTGATGGGGACGTGACCGACCGGGACTCTGTCCAGCGCGCCGCCGACGGCTGCCGCCAGGTCTATCACGCGGCCGCGTCGATCGTCTTCTGGTGCCGGTCGAAGCGTGAACTCGACGCGGTGCGCCGCGTGAACGTCGATGGCACGCGGTTCGTCCTGGATGCCGCGCAGCGCGCGGGTGTGGAGCGCGTCGTTCACGTCTCCACCGTCGACGCGATCGGGCTGCCGCCGCCGGGCTGCGTCGCCACCGAGGACACCGACTGGGCCGGCGGGCCCATCGATACGGTGTACGCGGTCACCAAGCGCGAGGCCGAGGCCGTGGCGCTCTCGGCCGCCGTCGACACGGTTGTCGTCAACCCCGGCTTCATCCTGGGCGGCTTCGACCCCCGGCCGTCGAGCGGCCGGCTGCTCATGCCGCTGCTTCGTTCCCCTCTCGTCTTCTGTCCTTCCCGGGGCGGAAACAACTTCGTTCACGTCCGGCACGTCGTGGCGGGAGCGCTGGCCGCAATGGAGAAGGGACGGCGGGGAGAGCGTTACATCCTGGGCGGCGAGAACCTGACCTACCGCGAGCTCTTCCGGCGCGCGCTGGCGATCCTCGGACGACGGCCGCTGCTCGTGCCGCTGCCGCTGCCTGCCGCCGTCCTCGCGGGACGCCTGCTGGAACTTTCCGCGTGGCTGACCCGTCGCCAGCCGGCATTGAGCGCCGGGATGGCCCGGCTCGCGTTCACCGACCACTACTACGATTCGTCGAAGGCCCGGCGCGAACTCGGCCTGCCGCACACCTCCCTCGACGCAGCCCTCGCTGACGCATTTGCGTGGCTTGGAACCCGCTGTAGTAGGAACCCGCTGTAGCCGAGGGGCTTCAGCCCCTCGGCCAGGCACGGGGCTGAAGCCCCGTGCTACACCCCCGTTGTGCCACAGCCCTGCACCGGAGCGGCAGCGACATCTGTAGCCGAGGGGCTTCAGCCCCTCGGCCAGGCACGGGGCTGAAGCCCCGTGCTACATCGACACGCCGCCGCGGTGTCTCAGGCGTCCGTCCTGAGCGCCGACACCGGGTCCATCCGCGACGCCCGGTAGGCGGGCAGCCAGGTCGCCAGCAGCGAGACAGCCCCGAGGGCCGCCGACACGATGACGTAAGTGGCAGGGTCCGTTGCCGCGACCCCGAACAGCAGCGATGCCATCAGCTGCGTGACGGCGAGGGCCGCCCCGATGCCGATCAGGACCCCGGCGCCGCTCAGCAGGAGCCCCTGCCGTAGGAACAGCGCGCTCACTTGTGCGGGCTGCGCGCCGAGCGCCATGCGGATGCCCACCTCACGGGTGCGCTGCGCGGCGATGTACGCGACGACCCCGTAGATTCCCACCACCCCGAGCAGGAGAGCGATCCCCGCGGCGACCCCGACCATCGTGAGCGCAAACGAGGTCTGCGCCATCGAGCGCGAGCGCAGTTCGGCCAGCGTCCTGACGTTGGCCAGCGGCACGTTGGCGTTCACCGACCACACGGCCTGCTGAACTTCCTTCAGCAGTCCCGCCGAGTCGGCGCGCGTCGTGCGGATCGCGTAGCCCATGGTTCGCTGGACGAATGGGCTGTTCCCCCAGAACTGGTTCATCAGGAACGGCCAGAAGACGATCATCGGCGCCGCCTGCGCGACGCCGTCGTCGCGTTCGTCGCCCACCACCCCGACGATTTCCCGCCAATCGTCCTTCGGTGTCGGCCGGACTCGGCGACCGATTGCCGCCGCCGGCGTCTTGAACCGCTGCCGTGCCAGGTTCTCGGAGATCATGACGGCCGGTGCGCCGCCGTACATGTCGGCCCAGGTGAGGACGCGCCCGGCGACCAGGCGGTTGCCCATCGATTCCACGTAGCCGGGGCCGACCCACTTGAAGCGGATCGGGTTCGGCATCCGCCCGCCCGGCTCGGGGAAGTCCTCGAAGAACAGCGGGTCGTTGTCGGTGTTCCCGTCCATGGTGATCGAGTTGCTGAGGCCGACGCTCGTCACGCCGGGCACCTGCGCGATGCGTGCCGCCATCCGTTCGTGCATCCGCGCCGTCGCCTCCGCCTCCTTCACCATCGTTGCCGGGATCGCGATGCGCAGCGTGAGGACCTCCTCGGGGCGGCTGAACCCGGCCTGCACTTCGCGGAGGCTGTGGAACGTGCGGAGCATCAGTCCCGCCCCCACCAGCAGCACGAGCGCCAGGGCAACCTCGGCGACGACGAGCGCGCCCCGGACGCGGTGCCGCTCGCGACCCTCGCTGGCCGAACGCCCGCCGTCCTTCAGGGCACCGAGACTCGGCCGCGCGAATTTCAGGACCGGCACCAGGCCGAAGAGGAAGCCGGCAAGGACCGACGCCCCCACCGTGAAGAGCACCACCACCGGCCCGACGGAGATTTCGTCGAGGCGAGGGAGGCTGACGGGGGCGGTGCTCACCAGCAGCCGGATGCCCGCCCAGGCCAGTCCAAGGCCTGCCGCCCCGCCGAGCAGCGCGAGGACGATGCTCTCGGTGAACAGTTCCGTTGCGAGTCTGCCCCACCCGGCCCCGAGCGCCGACCGGATCGCCAATTCCTGTTGCCGACGCTCGGCCCGCACGAGGAAGAGATTGGCGACGTTCGCGCACGCGATGAGGAAGACGACGCCGACCGCGCCCATGAGCAGCCACAACACGCGGCCGACGTCGCCGATGACGTCTTCGGCCAGCGGGTGGACATCCGCCCCCATCCGGATTTCCTTGAGCATTTCCATGGAGAACCCGGGCGGCATCGGGAAGCGCTCGGTCACGAGCGGGATCATCCGCTCGACGTCCGCGGCCGCCCGTGCGGCGGTGACGCCGGGCTTGAGCCGCGCCACGCCCTGGTAGGCGAAGTTCCCGAGAAAGGTTTCCGAGGGATTGAAGCGCAGCGGGAGGAGCATTGCCGCGTCGGCGCCGAAGAACCGGAAGTCTTCCGGCATGACCCCGACCACCTCCCGAGGCGTCCCGTCGACCGTCAACGAGCGGCCGACGATCGTCCGGTCGCCGTTGAACTTCCTCTGCCAGTAGGCATGCGTGAGGATGACGCGGTCCGGTGCCGCCGGCTTCTCGTCCTCGCGGTCGAAGGTGCGCCCCAGGACCGCCCTCACCCGGAAGGCGTCGATCACCCCCGCCGTGACCCGCAGCGCCTGGACCCGCTCGGGCTCCCCCGCGCCGGTGATGGAGACCGCCCGGCGGTCCCAGATCCCGAACTGCTCGAACACCCGGTTCTCCCGGACGTAGGTCAGGTAGAAGGCGGGCCCCTGCTCGAGGCGCGGGATGTTCATGCCCGGTGCCGAGTGCCACACCCCGACCAGCCGGTCGGGTTCGTCGAACGGCAGCGGCTTCAGCAGGACGCCGTGGACCACGGTGAAGAGGGCGGCATTCGCACCGATGCCGACGGCCAGGGCGATGATGGCGACGACGGTGAAGAGGGGGGCGCGGGCGAACGTTCGTGAGATCCGGCCCAGGTGGCTTGCGAGCGACGTCATGGTGGCGCCTTTCGTCTAGAGCCGCGCGGCGGGGTGGCTCAGCAGGGCACGAAGCTCGACGTCCATGCGCAATGCCCAATGCCAGATGGAAGACGTCGGCGGCCGGCCTGCCTCGCCGGCCTGTTTCTGGTAGACGAGTGATTTCCGGCGGGTGTTCCCGGGGACCGGCCGAGTTCGGCTACACTCCGTCGACATGAGACCTCCGACGACCGACGCCGCGGCCGCAGGTCAGCACGCCCGCCGGCGCTACCTGATCGCCGCCGCCGCGATCCTCGCCGCCGAGGCGTGCGTGCTGTTCGCGATGGGCCGGACGCCGATCTGCACGTGCGGCCAGGTGAAGTTGTGGCACGGCGTCGTGCTCAGCGCGGAGAACTCGCAGCACGTCCTGGACTGGTACAGCCCGTCGCACGTCATCCATGGGTTCCTGCTGTACGGGCTGTTCTGGCTCATCGGACGCCGCTGGCCGGCCGGCCTCCGGCTGGTGCTCGCCGTCACGGTCGAAGCCTGCTGGGAAGTGATCGAGAACAGCCCGTTCGTCATCGAGCGCTACCGGGCGGCCACGATTGCCCTCGACTACTACGGCGACAGCATCCTGAACTCGGTGAGCGACATCGCCTGCTGCATCGCCGGGTTCGAACTGGCCCGCCGGCTGCCGGCGCGGTTCGTCGTCGCAATGGCCCTCGCCTTCGAGTTGGTCGTCGGCTACGCCATCCGCGACAACCTGACGCTGAACGTCATCATGCTGCTGCACCCCGTCGATGCCATCAAGGGATGGCAGGCCGCCCCCCGCTCTTGACACGCGGCCGAAGGCCCAACTATTGTCGATTGGCCTTATTCGGCCCGCTGGCCGAGATCTCCTCTCGCCTCAACCAATCACTTTTCCGAGGACAGGCATGAAACTGCGACGATTCGTCACACCGGTGCTGGCCCTGCTGCTCACCGCGGTGGTGTTCGGCATCGCCCTGCGCGCCGACGAAGGGTTCTGGCCGTACAACAGCATTCCCAAGGCCGCGATCAAGAAGGCCTACAAGTTCGACGTCACCGACACGTGGCTGAACCACCTGCAGCTCGCCACCGTGCGCTTCGGCGGCGGGACCGGCTCGATCATCTCGCCCGACGGCCTGGTGCTCACCAACCATCACATCGGCCTCGGCACCGCGCAGCGGCTGAGCACGCCCGAGCGCGACCTCGTGAAGAACGGGTTCTACGCCGCGACGCGCGAGCAGGAACTGAAAGTGCCGAACATGACGCTCCGGGTGCTCCAGAGCATCGAGGACGTGACGCCGAAGGTGACCTCGGCAATCACGCCCGCGATGTCGCCCACCGAGGTGGTGGCGGCGCGGCAGAAGGCCATCCAGTCCCTGCAGGAAGGGCCGGCCGGCACGAAGGAAGTCGTGTCGCTCTTCGCCGGCGCGGTCTACAACCTCTACACCTACAAGGTGTACTCCGACGTCCGCTTCGTCTTCATCGTGGAATACCAGGCGGGCTTCTTCGGCGGCGACCCGGACAACTTCGGCTACCCCCGCTACTGCATGGACGTCGCGATGTTCCGGCTGTACGAGAACGACAAGCCGGCCTCCACGCCGAACTACCTGAAGTGGTCGCCGGCGGGCACCAAGGAAGGCGACCTCGTGTTCACCACCGGCCACCCGGGCACGACCTACCGGCTGAACACCGCCGCGCACTTCAAGTACCGGCGCGACGCGGGGCTGGCGTTCTCGATCGCCAGCAACGAGTCGCGCGAGGCCGCCACGAAGAAGTGGATGGCGCTCAGCGCCGAGAACGCGCGGCAGTCCACGAGCGACTTGTTCGGCATCCAGAACAGCCTGAAGAACCAGCGCGGACAGCTGAAGGGGCTGCAGGACCCGGCCGTGATCGCGAAGAAGGAAGCCGACGAGAAGCGGATCCTGGCGGCGCTGGCGAAGGACCCCGCGAAGCAGAAGGACTTCGCGGACGCGCTGGCCACCATCGAGTCGTCGCTCGAGACCGCCCGGCAGCTCGACGCCGAGCGGAACTTCATCGCCAACGCGGCAGGCCTGAACTCCACGCTGTTCACCACGGCGCGGACGATCGTGCGGGCGGCCTACAACCCGCCGGCCGAAGGCGCCCGCGGCGGGCAGCGCGGCGGCCCGGCAGCCGGTGCGCCGGCGGCAGGCGGCCAGCGCGGCGGCGGGGCGGCGGCGCCGGTGAACACGGCGAGGGAGAAGATCAACCTCACCGAGTCGCTCGCCTTCATGCAGAAATTCCTCGGCCCGAATCACGAGATCGTGAAGCTCATCCTCGGTGACAAGACCCCCGAGGCGCGCGCGACCGAACTCATCGACAAGACCCGCGTCACCGACCCCGAGATCGCGGCGCTGCTGCGTGCGGGCGGCAAGGCGACCGTGGACGTGGCGACCGACCCGATGATTGTCCTCGCGCGGACGCTCGAGCCGCGCGCGCAGGCGGTGGAGAAGAAGTACGCCGACCAGGTGACAGCGGTCCAGAACGCCACCTACCCGAAGGTCGGGGCGGCGGTGATGGCGGTGGATGGCGGGAAGGTGTCGTCGGACGCGACCGGCACGCTCCGCCTGTCGTACGGCACGGTGAAGGGCTACATGGAGGACGGGAAGAAGGTGGCGCCCTACACGTACATCCCGGGGCTGTACGAGCGCTCCGCCCAGCACAAGAACGAGCCCCCGTACGACCTGGCGCCCAGCTGGGTGGCGGCCAAGGCTGCGCTCGATCCGAAGACGCCCTTCGACATGGTCACCACCAACGACATCGTCGGCGGCAACAGCGGGTCGGCGATGGTGGACAAGAAGGGTGAGGTCGTGGGCCTGATCTTCGACGGGAACCCGCCGATGCTGGCCGGCTACTACACGTATTACGACGCGTCCAACCGGGCCATCGCGGTGGACTCGCGGCTGATCATCGAGGCGCTGCGCAAGGTCTACAAGGCCGACGCGCTGGTGACCGAGATCGTCGGCGCGCCCGCGAAGAAGAAATAAGCGGCGCCTGCGACACTGTGCCTCAGGGCCGTGTTCTTGTGGCCGAGGGGCTGAAGCCCCTCGGCTACATGGAACGTTGAAGCCCCTCGGCTACATGGAACGCTGAAGCCCCTCGGCTACATGGAACGTCCGTGTAGCACGGCCCTTCAGGGCCGTGCCTACTGCGTGCCGCCTGCCCCGGTGTAATCCGCGACGAACTTCGGCGTCCGTGGTCCGCTGTGAGCTAACGGCTACTACCAGCTGCCAGCTTTTCCGCGGCTGCCTTGACCCGCTGCTCGAGTCTCGTGCCAGGCCCGCCCGCCGGCAGCTTCAGGACGCTCTCGAGCGCCTTCCCGTACCACTTCCCCCAGGCATCGAGGAGCGGCGCGTCCGCGCCCTGCTTCGCTTCCAGCGCCAGCCGGCGTCTCGGCGGCCGCGGCGACGAGGTCCACGACCGCCAGCGCATCCTCCTCGCCCGCCGACGCCAGCAGCATCGCCGCCGTCCCCACCGAGATGCCGACGTGGGCCATCTCGGCGGGACTCGTCTTGTCGGCCCGGTCGAGGTTCGTGTGGTAGTAGCGATCGGTGAAGTGGGTCGCCAGCAGCGCCGGGATGCCTCGCCTGCAGGAAGATGCTGTGGTCGCTGCCGCCTTCGTACGGGTTGGTCTGCACGACCCAGCCGGTGTCGCGCGCGCGCCGCAGGCAGACGGCCAGCACAGGTCGTTGAGCAGGCTGCCCTTCAGCGCCTCGCGCCTTGTAGGTGTTGCCGCTCCGCCCACCACTCGGTGTGCGGGTCCGACGGCCGCGGCCACACGGCTGACGGGTCGGGCTCCTTCTCGATGAGGAACGTGCCGCCGGTCTTCTTCACATCCTCGCCGGTCATGTCGAGCGACATCATGTAGCGCCCGGTCGCGGCGCGCCGGGTTCTGGCCCGCAGCCATTCGCGGCTGACACGCATCTCGTCCCCCCAGAGGAACGTCAGCGTGCGGCGCGGGCGGCGGCAGCGCCCCGCCGCCATCGCGGCCTGCAGCGAGCGCGCAAGTTCGCAGCAGCGTCGCGCATCCGCTCGCATCGTCGTTCGCACCCGGCTCCTGGACGTGCGCCACCATCACCACGCGCTGGTCGGGCGCCACGCGGCCGGGAATCTCGGCAACCAGGTAGCGCCCGGGCGACGAGGGTCGAAACGCGTCTCGATCGTCCGCCTTCACCGTCACCGGGCCCGCGCCGAGCCGTTCCTTCAACCGCTCGGCAACCTTGCGGCTGGCCTTGAAGCCGAAGGCTTTCAGCGGTCTCGTCGTAGGGCACGCCGCCCCATTGGAAGACCTCGGGCGTCTCGTCCGGCCGCGTGTAGGCGCGGACGGCGCCGCCGAGATGACGCCCGCCGCGCCGCGCTGCTCCACGGCCTGCGCCACAGAGCGCGCGCATGCCGCCGTCGCCCAGGACCACCGCGCCCTTCACGTCCACGCCCTCGTAGCTGGCGGCGTCGGTGCCCTTGCCCACGTACACGAGGCGCGCGGTGAGGCCGTCGGGCGGGGTCGAGAACGAGTTGATGCAGAGCGCGATGTAGTCGATCACCGGGTGGAAGACAGGCTCGGGCGCCTTGCCCGAGGCGGCCTCGACAATCGTCATCTCCGAAGCGCACCGGTTCCCAGCCGTTGCCGCCGTTCGGGTACTCGTCCATCCACGCGAGCACTGGCGCTGTTGACGCGGCCGTCCCGGAATCCAGCCTCGACGAGGCCGGTCTTCAGCCGGTCGAGCGAGGCATTGAAGCCCGGTGTTGCCGGCGACACGCCAGTAGCGATCCATGTAGGTGACGATTTCCATCGCCCCGGCGTCGCGGAACCGGGAGGCCAGCGCCCGGTAGATCGTCTCGGCCCGCTTCGGGAGCAGACGGTCCAACGCCCCGGCGGCCCGCACCGATGCCGCGGCGATGGTTTCCTCCGTCCGGGATTGTGAGCCGAGCGCGGGCATGACGACGAGCGCGGCACACGCGACGGCGATGACGGAGAGGGCACAGCGGCAACGGCGGCTAAGCATCGATCGCATCGTAACATCTTGGCGTGCCCGGGGGGCCTTGCGCTTCGGCACCTGGCCCGTTCACCGTGCAATGCGCGCGGCAGATGGCGCGCTTGTCGGGAACTGCAGATCGCGCGCTGCCGGTTTCCCCGTGGCGCGTTTGGCGTTGGGCATGGTGTTGGCAGTGTGCCTTGCGCATTTGCATTGTGCATTTTGCATTTGGCATTTTGCATTTAAGATTGTGTGCACCCATGCACTTGCTGCCTCGAGTTGTGGCGGTCGCCCTGCTGGGCGCTCTGGCCGGTGCCGCCTGCCTGGTCGGCGTCGCCGCCTGGCACCCGGCCGTGACGTTCGGGATGGACAGGGACCTGCCGCGGTACGCGACCGGGTTCTACCCGGTCGAACGGAGCGGCCCCGACGCCTTCTCCTGGACCGGCGAGCGCGCCGAAGTGGTGCTGGCGGGACTCGACCGCCGTGTTCCCTGGACCTGCGAGGTGCGGTTCCGGGGGGCGAGGCCCTCGGAGGATCAGCAGCCGGAGCTGCTGCTTGCCGTCGATGGCTTGCACGTGGGCACGTGGCGCGCAACCAACGACTTTCAGGATGTCCGGGTCGAGGCGCCTCCCTCGCCCGCCAAGCCAGGCCTGACGCTGTCCCTCACCTCGAGCCGGGTCTACGAGCCGGGGCCGTCCGACCCTCGCCGCCTGGGCGTCCAGGTGGAACACCTCCGGTGCGCCCCGTCTTCGGGCCTCGGCCTGCCGCCCCGCCGTGCGCTCGGCGCGGCCGCCGCGTCGGCTGCACTGATGGGGGCGGGGTTCGCATTTACGGGCATCGTCGCGAGCAGCGCCGTCGGCGGCGCCGCCCTGATGGCGATCGGCCAGGCGTTCGTCCTGATCAGCGGGGGAGGGCTCTACGGCCCGTACCCCGAGTCCGCCATCCGGCTGGCGTTCTTCATCGCGCTCGGTTCCGTCCTGGTGGCGCTGCCGCTCCACTTTCGGAGCCGGGAGCGCCTGAGGAACACCGCCCGGTTCGTGATCACGTTCTCGGCGGGCGCCCTGTACCTGCAACTGCTCGCGCTGCTGCATCCGGCCAAGCCGTTGATCGACGCGGTGTTTCACGCCCATCGCTTCGAAGCCGTGCTGGCCGGCCACCTCTACTTCACGCAGTTGTCGACCAGCGCCACGCCGTTCCCTTACGCGATCGGGCTCTACCTCTTCTCCGTGCCGTGGGCGTTCCTCACGGCGAATCACGTGGCGTTGTTGCGGGTTGTCGTATCCACCCTCGAAGTGGTGGCCGGCGGGCTGCTGTACGCGGCGGTCGTCAAGACCTGGGGCAACCGGCTCACAGGGGCCATCGCCGCGGCGCTCTTCACGCTGGTGCCCGTTTTGTACGAGATCATCGGGAACGCCAACCTGACGAACGCCTTCGGCCAGGCGGTGTCGGTGATCACGATGACAACGCTCGCGATGCAGGCCGAGCGCCTTCGCCGCCGCACCGTCTTCGCGGGGCTCGCGGTGCTGGCGACGCTCGGCCTGATCTCCCACATCAGCACGCTGGTCCTGTTGACGAGCGCGCTGCTGGTGGCGGCGGTGCTGTTCCGGCGGTTCGGCGGTCAGGCGCTGCGCGGCGCCGGCCGGGCGACGCTGCTCCTGACGCTGACGGCGCTCATTGCCTCGACGCTCATCTACTGGGGCCACTTCGGCGACGTCTACCTGGTCCAGTTCCAGCGCCTCCGAGCGGCCGTGACTTCGTCGGCCGCGGCCGACGCGGCCGACGCTTCTCCCGGCAGCGGCGCCGCGGCGCAAGGGGCGTCGAAGCTGGGGCGCGTGACCATTCCCCTTGCCGAACGCGCGGCCGGGGCGCTCCGGCAGACGGCCGACGGCCTCGGCTGGCCCATCGCGCTGCTAGCGCTGGTTGGCGCCTGGCGCCTGTTTGCGGACGGCGGCCGCGGGCGGCTCGACCTCGTCATCCTCGCGTGGGGGGCCGTCTGGCTCGTCTTCGTTTCGGTGAGCGTGCTCTCGACCGGCAACAAGGCCTACCAGCAGGACTCGTTCGAGTTCATCGGACGAGTCCTGCACGCGACGATGCCGGCGGCCGCGCTGCTGGCTGCCCGCGCGGCCGCCTGGGGATGGAAGGCGGGCACCGCGCTGCGGACCGCGGTGCTCGCCATGCTGGCCTGGGCCCTTGTCGTGGGGGTCGCCGCCTGGTCGGCCTGGCTCACTTAGCCCGCAGTTTCCGCCGGGCGACCAGCCCAACCAGCCCGGACGACAACAGGATGAGCGCGCCCGGCTCGGGCACCGGGTTCGAGTTGACCGCGGCAACCGAATCGATGTCGGCCCCGACGGTCAACCCGTCGCGCAGTCCCTGGTTCGGGTCGTCCATCAACCGCAGGAACGAGAACGAGTCGTTCACGCCGAAGCCCAGCGCGTCGAGATCGATCGCCGTCGCTCCACCGCCGACGCGGCCAATCGACAGCCAGTTCGTGCCGTCGCCGCTGACCCATCCAAACGTGTCTTCGCGATCGGGCCCGACTTCCGAGACGAGCAGGTCCGGCGCAGCCGTGCCGCTCCCCGTCAGGGCGCCCGGTTCGAACCCGATCACAATCGAGCCGCCGAGGCCAAGGGAGACGAAGTGCTTCCTGTCGGCGTAATCGGGGCTGCCGAGCGCGTTGTCGGCGTTCGCCCAGTCGCCGGCCGGGCTTCCGGTCGAGGTCAGCGGGTCGTAGGATACGATCGTCGTGCCGTAGGTGACCTTTCCGAGAGAGTTGGACGCGAAGCTGTCCATGATCCCAATCGGGCCTGCTTCGGCGGCGCCCACACAGAGCAGGCAGCCGACGAAGGTTAACTGCAGTGCGCGTCCGAGCATGCACCACCTCCGGGCGCAAGGTGGTAAACCCCTGCGCCATTTCTGGAACGATTGTCGCCAATCGGCCTGCTTGGCCGGTTCCGGAGGCCGGCGTTGCAAGCGATGATCCCGCCCCCGAGCACGGGCTGTCTATCCCTAACCTTGACAGGCTGACTCGCGGGACCCACATTGAAGATCTCCGATCGGTCGTTCCCTGTCCGCTCAAGCTCAGCAAGGAGGGACGACGATGCGCCCTGCCTCGATCCGGTTGAATGTCCGCGTCTTCTCCGTGTTTCTCGTCGTCGGCCTCGTGATGCTGGCGGGGGCCAGCTACTTCGTCATTGGCATCGGCCAGGCCCGGCTGCGCAACGCCTGGGGCGACCACCTGCGCCAGGTCGCGGACCAGACAGCCGCCGCGGTGGATACGTACGTCTTCCGGCTGGTGATTGACGCGTCGGTCCTCGCGCACGGGCCCTCGGTCCGAGATGCGGCGGCGGCCGGGAGCCGCCGGCCGTTCGACCGGGCGGGGGCGGTCGCGCTCGACCGCGAGTGGCAGCGGGCGGCGCCGTCCGACGTGGTCAAGGAGGTGACCACCAACCGCACCTCGACCTTCTTTGCCGAGGTTGCGCAGAGGAACCCGATCTACAAGGAACTCCTCCTGACCGATCGCCAGGGGAGGCTGGTCGCGGCATCGGGCCCCGTCGCCGGGTATCTGTACGCGCGACGCGGCCTGGTGGAAGGAAGCGTTTGGCGACGGTGCGCGCGGGCGCCTCGTGGTGAGCGACGCCAGGTACGAGCCGCGGACGGCGACCTGGACCATCGCCATCAGCTCTCCCGTGGATGACCCCGAGAACGGGCAGCTCGCCGGCGTGCTGCAGACCGTCGTGGATGCGCGCGAGATTGGGGCGGTGCTGGGAGGCGTTCGCATGGGGACCACCGGAGACGCGGCGCTCGTGCGGGAGGACGGGTCGTTCGTCTTCGCGCTGAACAACGTGGACCCGAACGCCGGTTCTTCGCGACCGACCTCCTGCGCGAGCGGCTGGCCGCCGTGAAGAAAGGGGAGCCGCAGACCGCGCTGACACTTCGACGCCAGCACCGCCGACGGGACGCCGCGAATCGTCGGCGTGGCGACGAGCCAGTTGAAGGCGAGTTTCCCGCAGATGAAGTGGTTCGTGGCGGTGTCGCAAGCCGAGGATGAGGCGTTCGCGCCGGTGCGGGCGCAACTCGCAGGCCTGATGGCGGTCCTGGGCATCACGGCCATCGCGGTGCTGCTGTTCGCGTTGTGGTACTCGACCCGGCTGGCGGCGCCGCCGGAACCCGAGGAGATGGACATGCACCTCACCCGCCATCCCCGCGTCCACCGGATCGCGGAGCCGGACGACGTCGAGGAGGGCGAGGGGCAGCGGCCCGTCGAGACGGTGTAGCGGGACGCGGCCCGGTCGCGGGCGGCCGGGCGCAAGCCGTCTTATACTGCTCGGATGTCGAGACGGCTCAACCGGCGCGAGTTCGTGCAGTGCGTGGGTGCCGGGGCCGCGGCGGCCGCTGCGCGTGCCTCCGCCGAGTCCCGGCCCAACATCATCTACATCCTGGGCGACGACTTCGGCTACGGCGAGGCGGCCTGCTACGGTCAGAAGAAGATCCGCACCCCCGCCATCGACCGTCTCGCCGCCGAGGGTATCCGTTTCACCCACCACTACTCGGGCAGCCCCGTCTGTGCACCGTCGAGGTGCAGCCTCCTGACCGGACTCCACTCGGGCCACGCCTACATCCGCGACAACGACGAGATGAACGCGCGAGGCGACGTCTGGAAAGACCTGGGCCTCGAGGGCCAGCGGCCGCTCCAGCCGGGCACCGTCACGTCGGCGACCGTCTTGAAGCGGGCGGGCTACACCACGGCGATGATCGGCAAGTGGGGGCTCGGCGGGCCGGGCAGCACGGGTGAACCGAACCGCGTCGGGTTCGATTACTTCTACGGCTACCTGTGCCAGCGCCTCGCGCACAACTACTATCCCCCGCACCTCTGGCGGAACCGTGAGAAGGTGCCGCTCGACAACCCGCTGATCCCGGCGCACCAGCGGCTGCCGGAGAACGCCGACCCGAACGACCCGAAGTCGTACGCGGCCTACTCGGGGCGTCAATACGCGCCCGACCTCCTCGCCGAGGACGCCCTGTCGTTCATCCGCGCCAACCGCAACCGCCCGTTCTTCCTGAACCTCACGCTGACGAATCCCCACGTGGCACTGCAGGTGCCCGAAGACTCGCTCGCCGAGTATCTCGGCGCGTTCCCCGAGACGCCCTACACCGGGAAGAACGGCTACCTCCCGCATCGCACGCCGCGAGCCGCCTACGCCGCCATGATCACGCGCCTCGACAGCTACATCGGTCGCGTGCTCGCGCTGCTGAACGAGCTGAAGCTGGAGGACCGGACGGTTGTCATCTTCGCGAGCGACAACGGCCCGACGTTTCCGACCGGCGGCGCGGACACCGTGTTCTTCGAGAGCGCGGGCGGCCTGCGCGGGATGAAGCGCGACGTGTACGAAGGGGGTCTCCGCGTGCCGCTGATCGCGCGCTGGCCCGGCCGAATCCAGGCTGGAGCCGTGTCGGACGTGCCCTGCGCCTTCTGGGACATGCTGCCGACGTTCGCCGAACTGGGCGGCGCCCGCACACCCGGGGGACTCGACGGCGTCTCGCTGGTGCCGTTGCTGACGGGCCGGCGGGGCGCGGCCCCCGACCGTCCGTATCTTTACTGGGAGTTCTCCGGACACCAGGCGGTACAGTTGGTGGGGCAGGGTGCGGGGCCCCGGTGGAAGGGCGTGCGGTTGCAGAACGCGCCCGCCACCGAGCTGTACGACCTCGCGGTCGATCCGGCAGAACGCAACGACGTGGCAGCCGCCCACCGGGACGTCGTCGGGAAGGTCGAGGAGATCTTCCGGACCGGGCGCACGGAATCCGAACTGTTTCCTCTCAAACGCTAAGGAGCCGATTGTGAAAAGGTGCCTCGTGGTGTGGACACTCCTGGGCGTGGTGCTCCTGGCGGCCGGGCCCGGCTCGGCACAGGCGCCCGCGCCGCCGGCCACGGTGACCGTCATCGGTGAGAGCGGAACCCCCGGGTTCGTGGACGGGGCGAAGCCGCAGTTCAACAAGCCGATTCGCCTGTCGCCGTTCGGCGCCGACTCGGTGGTCGTGTCCGACATCAACAATCACGCCATCCGCGTCGTTCACCGCGGCGGGCAGACCACCACGCTCGCCGGTGGACCGGGGAAGCAGGGGCACCAGGACGGACCCGCGGCGACGGCGAAGTTCAACTCGCCGCACGGCGTCGCGTTCCGGCGAAGTGACGGCGCGATTGCCGTGGCGGAGGCATCCAATCACACCATCCGCCTGCTGACGCCCGTCAAGACCGGCGGTGCGACCGACTACGTCGTCAGCACGATCGCGGGCGTTCCCGGGAAGTCGGGATTCCAGGATGGACCGGCGGCGCAGGCGCTGTTCAACTCCCCGCACGCGGTAGGCTGGGGAGAGAAGGGCGAGCTCTTCATCGCGGATATCGGGAACGCGCGCGTGCGGATGCTGCGCGACGGGCAGGTGACGACAGTCGCCGGCACCGGCACGTCGGGCAGCGCCGACGGTCCGCTGAACGTCGGCACGTTGAACTACCCGATGGATTTCGCGCTCGACGGGAAGGGCCGCGTCTGGATCATCGACGCGGCCACGAGCCTGGTCCGCCTGCTCGAACCGGGCAAGGGGCTGAGCACGCCATGGGCGGGCGTGACGTTCGCGATGCCGCACGGCGTGGCCACCGCCCCGGACGGCCGCATCGTCGTTGCCGAGATGAACGCGCAGCGCGTCGTGGCGGTGACACCGGGCGGACGTGAACCGGCCGTCCTCTTCGGAACCGGAGTGGTGGGCACGGCACCGGACCAGTTGAACAAGCCGGCCGCAGTCCTGGTGCACGGCGGATACCTCTGGATCGCCGACCTTTACAACCACCGTATCGTCGTCACGAAGTACGAAGGAGGCGGTCTCCGAGCCGCCGGGACGAGAGCCCCGAGCCCAAGAACACTATGACCAAGACAGCGTTCCGCCAGATCCTCCCGCTGCTCTGCATCTCCATGTTCGGCCGGACCGCGCTGGCGCAGGCGCCGGCCCCGGTCGTGCGAGGGGAGATGGCCGCGCGCGTTGACCGGTACCTCGCGCGGCTCGTGCCCTACGGCTTCTCAGGAGCGGTCCTCATCGCGAAGGATGGGGAGGTCGTGCTGAAGAAGGGCTATGGGCTCGCGAATCGAGAGACGAAGCAGCCCTACACGACCGACCTGGTCTCGTGCATCGGGTCGGTCACCAAGCAGTTCACGGCGGCGGCCGTGCTGGCGCTCGAGATGGACGGCAAGTTGGCCACGAGCGACCCGATTTCGAAGTACCTCCCGGGCGTGCCGCCCGACAAGGCCGGCATCACCATCCATCACCTGCTCACGCACACCGCGGGCTTCGCGAGGGACCTGGGCGGAAGTGACGAGGAATCGATCACCCGCGATGCGCTCGTCGCCAAGGTCCTCGCGGCGCCGCTGGCCTCCAGGCCGGGCGAGCGCTTCGAGTATTCGAACGAGGGCTTCAGTCTTGCAGCGGCGATTGTCGAGCGGGTGTCGGGCAAAGGATACGAGACGTACCTGCGTGAACGGGTGCTGCTTCCCGCCGGGCTGAAGGACACGGGCTACCTGGCGCCCGCGTGGCCGATGGAGCGTTTGCCGATGGGCTACGGCCCCGAGGGCAACCCGTGGGGGCGCGTCTACAAGAACGGCTGGCTGCCAGACGGCCCCGGCTGGTACCTGCGGGGGAACGGCGGTCTCCACTCGAGCGTCGACGATCTCTACCGGTGGCACCTGGCGCTCGAGACGACCAAGGTCCTGTCGGCCGACGCCATCGCGAAGTTCCAGACCGGACACGTGCCCTCGGCCGGCGAGGAACGATATGCGTACGGCTGGGGCGTCCAGACCACCCGCCGCGGGACGAGGGTCATTGCGCACAACGGCGGCAACGGTTTCTTCTTCACCGATTTCCGCCGCTACGTGGACGAGAAGGTCGTGATCATCGCGATGAGCAACGAGCCGGTGATCCCTGCCACGCAGCTCGCGCCGCGGCAGCTCGAGTCGCTGGTGTTCGGCGACGTTCCCGTGATCGTGCCGCCCGAGCCGCTGGCGGTGCCGCGAGAGCAGCGCGACGCGCGGGCCGGCCGATACTCGCTGGACGGCGGTGGCAGCGTGGCCATCCGGGCGACGGCCGACGGCCTCGAAGCCGAGGCGGACGACCCGACGCTGTTCGGGGCGCTTGGCAGCCTGGCCCAGCCCGGCGGCCGGTTTGCGGAGATCGAGTCGCGGTCGATGGCGATTCTCGAGGCGGCCGCCAAGGAGGACTTCCGCCCGATCTTCCAGGCGTTCAACGACGAACGTCCGTTCGAGGTGGTGCAGGGAAACCAGAAGAAGTTCTGGGGGCAGTGGCGCAGCACGTACGGCGAGTTCAAGCGGCTGGAACTCCTTGGCACGGGCAGCGTGCAGGGCGACCCGGCCGTCACCGTCCGGCTGCACTTCGAACGCGGCGGGCCGGTCCTGCAGTTGATGTGGGGGCCGCGGCGCCTTGCCGGGTTCCGGGCCATCCCGCCCGCCCCGGTGCGCCTCGTGGCCGAATCGCCCGATCGTTGGGTCTATTACAGCTACCGCGCCCCGGCGCTCGTGCGGTTTACGTTCGACGAGGGCGGCGTGCTTCAACTCGAAACCGCCAGCGGCACGCTTCGGGGCAAGAAGGTGATGTAGAGATGCAGACCTTGCTGTCGGGTCCCCACCGGCGCTACAACCCGCTCCTCGACGAGTGGGTGCTGGTCTCGCCGCAGCGCACTGGCGCGGCCGTGGCAGGGCCAGGTCGAGGCGGTCGCAGGCGACCGGCGGCCGCCCTACGACCCGGCCTGCTACCTGTGCCCGGGGAACGTGCGGGCCGGACGGCGACGCACAACCCGCCCTACGCGTCGACGTTCGTGTTCGACAACGACTTCCCGCGCTCGCTGCCCGACGCGCCGGTCGGCGGGGAGTCCAGGATGGCCTGCTGTCGCGCCGCCAGCCAGCGCGGGCCGCTGCCGCGTGGTCTGCTTCTCGCCGCGCCACGACCTCACCCTGGCCGAGATGACGGTGGACGAGATCCGCGCCGTCGTCGACACCTGGGCGAGCGAAGTCGAGTCGCTCGGCGCCACGGACGGGCATCCGCTACGTGCAGGTCTTCGAGAACAGGGGCGCGATGATGGGCTGCAGCAACCCGCACCCGCACGGCCAGATCTGGGCCACCGCCACGCTGCCCGACGATGCCGGCCAGGAGCTGGACGCGCAGCAGCGCGTACCTCGCGGCCCACGGGCGCGACCTGCTGGGCGACTACCTGGCGCAGGAAGCGGAGCGCGGAGAGCGCGCTGGTCTGCGCGCAACGAGCACTGGGTGGCGCTGGTGCCGTTCTGGGCGGTCTGGCCGTTCGAGACGATGGTGATCGCCGGCGCGGCGCGTGCGCGGACCTGCCGGCTCTCGACGGCGAGCGAGCGCGACGCGCTGGCCGACATCCTGCAGGCGGCTCACCGCGCGCTACGACAACCTGTTCCAGACGTCGTTCCCCTACTCGATGGGCTTCCACGCGCGCCGGCCGACGGCGCGCGCACGCCGGGTGGCAGCTGCACGCGCACTTCTACCCGCCGCTGCTGCGCTCGGCCACCGTGCGCAAGTTCATGGTCGGCTACGAGATGCTGGCCGAGCCGCAGCGCGACATGACCGCCGAACAGGCCGCCGCCACGCTGCGCGGGCTACCGGAGATGCACTACCGACAGGGCCACATGTAGCACGGGGCTTCAGCCCCGGCTGCGCCCGGCGCCGGGGAGGCTGAAGCCCCTCGGCTACACCACGGCCCGGGGGCATGCAGCACGGGGCTTCAGCCCCGTGCCCGGCCGGCGATGCGGCCGCTGGCCACCTCACTCCGCGCGCAGCGCCAGCATCGGGTCCACGCGCGTCGCGCGGCGGGCCGGCACCAGGACGGCAAACAGCGAGACGAAGGCCACGAGCAGCGCCACAGCCACGTAGGTGACCGGGTCGAGCGCATTCACGCCGATCAGGATGGTGTCGATGCCGGCTCGTCCAAGGAACGCGATTGCCAGCGCAAGACCGATCCCCATCGTCATGCCGAGGACGACCTGGCGTGTGCCCTGCTTCAGCACCATGCCGAGGATCCGGCCGTTGTCGGCGCCGAGCGCCATCCGCACGCCGAACTCCTGGCGCCGCTGGTTGACCGCGAACGACATGACGCCGTAGATGCCCACCGCCGCGAGCACGATCGCGATCGCGCCGAACATCGTGAACATCGAGGCGATGATGCGGAACGCCGCCATCGCGCCGTCCATGTGGAATTTCGGCGTGCCCGGGAAGTAGAGCGGCAGGTTCGAATCCACCTTGGCGACCTCGCGACGAAGCGTCGGCAGCACGCTCTCCGCCTGCTGCCCGGCGTGCGGCCGCACCACCACCGTGGTGAACTTGCCCGCCGCGATCGTCGGCGGTGCCGCCCCGAAGGCGGTCGCGTAGAACGGCACGTAGAACCCCGAGTCGTCCACGTTGGCATTGTTGAACGGGCCCTGCATCCGCACCGTGGAGACGACGCCGACGATGGTCCGCCAGGGGCCGTAGGGGCCGCTCTCGCCGTCCCCCGTCCGGAAGCGACGGCCGATCGCGCTGTCCTTCCCGTAGTGCCTCTTGGCGAACGCGGCGTTCACGATCGCCACGGGCTGCTTCACGTCGCTGTCGTCCTCGGTGAACGTCCGGCCCTCGAGGAGCTTCTGGCCGGTGACGCCGAAGTAGGATCCGGTCACCTGCTCGAAGTTGGCGTTCGGCCGATCGCGGCGCGCCTTGTAGGCCTTGCCGTCGATCTCGATCGGCCCGTTCCCTGAGAAGACCATCCGCATCCGGCTGGTGAGCGCGACCGCTTCGAACTGCCCCGAGTTCGTCAGCTCGCGCAGCAGCCGGTCGTAGAAAATCTTGCGCGACTCGTCGGTCGGGTAATCGCCCTCCATCAACCCCATGCGGGCCGACATCAGGGCGGTCGTGTCGTAGCCGTAATCGATCGCCTGCTGGTTCAGGATCGACCGCAGCTGCAGCAACGACCCGATCAGCAGCACGCACGTCACGACGAGCTGGACCACCACCAGGCCGCGCGAGACCAGCCCGACGCCGCGGCTCGTGTTGCCGCGGCCCCCCTCGCGGAGCACGTCCACGACGCGCGCCCTCGACGCCATCCAGGCGGGCAGGATCCCGGACACCAGTGCCGCGCCGGCCGCCGCCGCGACGATGCAGAGGAGCACCGGGACGTCGAGCGTGAACACCATCCAGGAGGGCGGCGGGTTGTCGAGATTCCGCAGCGTCGCCGCCAGCCAGTCGATCGAGAGGTAAGCGAGGCCGATGCCGAGAATCGCGCCCGCCCCGGCCAGCAGCGAGCTTTCGGTGAGCATCTGGCGGATCAGCCGTCCGCGCGTCGCGCCGAGCGACGAGCGCACCGCCAGCTCGCGCGCGCGGAGGGTCGCGCGGGCGAACTGCATGTTCATCACGTTGACGCAGGCGATGAGCAGCACGCCGATGCAGAACGCCAGCATCGTCCACATCATGCCGGTCAGCTGGGCCCGGTGAACTGGTCGATGAGCGGCCGCACCTCGGCCGTGTTGAAGGCCTTGTTGGTCTCGGGGTAGGCGGTGGCGAAGCGCTTGGCGAAGCCGGTGAACTCCACCTCGGCCTGCTCCATCGAGACGCCCTTCTTCAGCACCCCCATGACACCAGGGCTGTTCCCTTGCGGGTCATTGCGCGGCCGGGCCGGGTACTCGCTGTAGAGCGGGATCCAGATCTGGTCGTTGGCGGGGAACTCGAACCCCTGGGGCATGACGCCGATGATGGTCGCCGGCTTTCCGTTCACCCGGATCGAGCGGCCCAGGATGTCCTTGGCGGCCCCGAAGTCGCGCTGCCAGATCCCGTAGCCGAGGATGGCCACCTTCTCGGCGCCCGGCGTGTTGTCGGAAGCCGAGAAATCGCGGCCCATCGCCGGTTTCATCCCAAGGACCTTCAGGAAGCCGTCGGTGACGTACGCCCCGGTATAGCGCCGGGCCTGCTGGTCCACGGTGACGTTGACGGTCGAACCGCTGAGGTAAGCCGTCATCAGCTCGAAGGACTTCTGCGAGGGCAGGAACTCCTCGTAGTCCATCGTGAACAGCTGCTGGTTGACGCCGTTCGCCGTCCGGCTGGCGGGGTCGACGAAGCGGACGGCGGCGAGCCGGTCGGCCGTCGGGAACGAGAACCCGCGGAGCATGATGCCGTTGACCAGCGCGAACTGCGTGGCGACGGCGGAAATCCCTATCGCGAGCACGAAGATCGCGAGGGCGCAGAAGCTCTTCTCTTTGACCAGGACACGCAGGCCGATCCGGACGTCGCGGGCAGTGTCTTCGGCAACCATGGGCGGCTCCTCGGGAATGGCACGCGTAACCTTGAAGATGGATACGCACGGTGGGTCGGCCGGGTTCCAGCGGCAGGTTGAGCGCGCGACCAGGGCGGGGCTCGCCTTCCGGGCGATTCACGATGCACAATGAAAAGGTTGACGATGCACAATGACGATGCGGGTGGTCCCCACTCCAAGGAGGCATGCATGAGGCGGCTGTTCACGGCGTTCGCGGCGGCGTGCGTGTTCGGCGTCCTGCCGGCTGCGGCGCAGGACTCGTTCAAGGTCGAACTGAAGGACTTGCAGGGCTCGGCGGTCGGAACCGCCACGGTGAAGGCGGCGCCGGGCGGCGGCGTGTCGTTCGCGCTGGACCTGAAGAACCTGGCGCCCGGCGAGCATGCCTTCCACGTCCACCAGGTGGCCAAGTGCGAGCCGCCGTTTGCGACGGCCGGTCCCCACTTCAACCCCGAGGCGAAGAAGCACGGCCTCCAGAGCGCCGAGGGGGCCCACGCGGGCGACATGAACAACATCACCGTGGGCGCCGACGGCACCGCGAAGGCGACCATCGTGAACAAGCAGGTGTCGCTCGGGGCCGGCGCGAACTCGCTGTTTGCGAACGGCGGCACCTCGCTCGTCATTCACGCGAAGCCGGACGACATGAAGACCGACCCGGCCGGAAACGCCGGCGACCGGATCGCCTGCGGCGTGATCGTGAAGCAGTAGGACAGGCGTCCTTGGGCGCCGAAGCCCCGACGCGGGCGAAGGCGGCCCGCCTGTCGGCATGTTGGGGCGGTGTATCCGGGGACCGACCGGTGTAGCCGAGGGGCTTCCGCCTTCGCCAAGGCTGCGGCGGACCGCCGTAGCTTCAGCGAAGGCGGTCAGCCCCTCGGCCACGCCTTGCCTGCTCGTGCCAGAATTCACAAAATCGCGCCGGTTTCCAGTGGCGGTGGTAACCTCTGCTGAGACGGAGGTGCACCATGGTCAGGAGCGTCTGCGCGTTGTTCCTCGCGCTGTCCATCGCGTCGCTGGCCGCCGCGCAGCCCAGCCCGCCCAACCGTTCCCCGAGCCAGCCACCGCCCGACAACCTGGCCGCCGCCATCGCCCACTTCGACAAGGCGTTCTACGAGCACACGCCCAAGAAGCAGGAGGCCGAAGCGGCCGCCGAGTTCGGCTTGGCGGTCGCGGCGTTCGAGCGAGTGTTGGCCGACACGCCCCGCTCGGTCGAGGCGCACACCTACCTCGCCCGGATTCACACGGTCAGGAAGAACTTCAAGCAGGCGGCGTCGCACTACGACCAGGTGATGGCGATCGAGCCGTTCAACGTGGACGCGTGCGTGCTGGCCGCGCTGGCGTACGTGGACGCCAACGACGTGCCGGAAGCCAGGCTGCGGTTGCTCGAAGCAAAGCAGCGGACCGGCGACGCAACGGTCCTCGCTCGCCTCGACGAGTACATCGCAAAGATCGACGCGCTGAAGCGGTAACGCGGCACTCACGCACAGGAGACACGTATGCTCGCCATCGCGAAACGGCTTGGCATCGCCACCTTCTGCGTCGTCGTGGCCGTGTGCGTCGTCCTGCCGGGGGAGATACCTCTGCAGGCGCGCGGCCCGTACGGCGCGACCTACTGCTCACAGGCCAACGAGGTCTTCTGGTTCGTGCACGCCTCCGATCTGCACATCGGGACGTCGGGCTCGACCGATTCCAGCAACCTGAGTTGGCTCGTGACGACGGCGCGGACGGTCATCAATCCGTCTTTCATCGTCGTGACCGGTGACTTGACCGATTCCACCAACGGCAACATCTTTGGCTATCCGAACGGCCCGTACCAGGCGGAATGGGATCGGTACAAGGCGGTCCTGTCGGCCGCCGGGATCAAGAGGGACAATCCCCAGAACTATTACGACCTGCCAGGCAATCACGACGCCTACAACGACCAGTACTTTGCCTTCTACAGGGCGAATGCCATCCGGGGCGGTGAGTACCAGCCTGGTGGACAGGTGACGTGGTCGGTGTCGCCAGGGTTCGGGGAGTACCGATTCGTGGGTGTGAACACCGCGGACAATACAGGCGACTCGTTTTCGATTCTTTCTCCCTACGGTGACCACGCCGGCCTCGACAGCGGCGAGCTGACGGCGCTGAACGGTTTTCTGGGGGGCGGGACGGCAAACCTGACCTTTGCCTTTGGCCATCACCCGGTGTCGTCCACTGGCGACTCGTCAGATACCTACTTGTATTACGGGGCGACCCAGTTCGTCAGCGCGCTGAACGGCAACGGGGTCGTGGGCTACGGCTACGGTCACGTGCACGACAACGTGGACACCTTCTTCACCGGGAACTCTTATACGGGCTACGTGACTCCCGGCTTCCGCTACACGCGGGTACCGTCACTCGGCAAGGACAGCCCGAACGGCTACCGGATCGTGTCGGTTGACTGCGACGGCGTGAACTCGGTGTTCCAGCCGTACAACACCTGGCCGGCGGTGCTGATTACCGCCCCGGTGGACCGCTACGCGGGCGGCGTGGCGAACCCGTTCGCCTACACGGTGCCACCCCTCGCGACGAATCCGATCCGCGCGCTGGTGTTCGCCGCGACTCCTCCTACGTCGGTCACGTTCAGCGTTGACGGCGGTCCGGGCGTCTCGATGACGCGCGTCGCGTCCAGCCCGCAGTGGGCAGGAACCTGGGACGCGAGCGGTCTGTTGCCCGGGACCACGCACACCATCACGGTCACGGCCGGGACAAGGTCGCATACGATCAGCGTCGCGGTGGCGGGAGAGAACCAGGCGCCGGTGGCGCTCGACGACAGTTACACCACGCCGAACAACACGGTGCTTAGGGTCGCAGCGCCGGGTGTGATGTCGAACGACCACGACCCGGACGGCAATCCGATCACCGCCCGGTTGTTGAGCCAGGGTGCGAAGGGCTCCGTGGTCCTCGACGGCAACGGCGCATTCACCTACACGCCGTCCGGGGCACCAACGGGGACGGACACGTTCACCTACGAGGTAAGTGACGGCACACTGGCCTCGACGGCCAGCGTGACGATCACGTTGACCTCGCCTCCGCCCGCGACGGACACCGTGACGATCAATTCGGCCGTCTACACGCGAAAGACGAGCATGCTCGCGGTGAAGGCGACCAGTTCCATGGGAGGAACCGGGACCACCCTGACGATAACGACGCCCGTTTTCACCGACGGTGGGGTGATGACCTACAGTGCGAAGACGAAGGCTTACACTTACTCCGTGAAGCTGGCGTCAGCTCCCGCGTCGGTGACGGTGACATCGAGCAAGGGAGGCTCCGCAACGAAGGGCGTCAGCGTGAAATGACTTCGTGTCGGGACGACGAGGTGGGAGCGCATGGGGTTCGCTGCCCGATCCCCGTTACAGATCCGTGGCCGCCTGCCTCGAGGCTGCACGCACTTACCGATTCGCAATCGGTACGTGGCGAAAAAACGTCAGCGCTCCGACCCCGTGCGGCAGCCGGGCAGTTTGAAGGCGCCGATCCGCGTCGAGTAAGTGGCGGCGCCTTTCTTCATGTAGTCCCCGACATACCAGATCGTGCAGTCGTCGTTTGGGTCCATCGCCGTCTGCGTGTAGTCCTCCCAGCGCATCACCGGCTGCGCCGCCTCGCCTTCCACCAGCACCGCCTCGTGCAGCGACATCGACCCCAACGCGTCCCCAGCCAGCCGCGCCGCGAAGCGCTGCCCGGCAAAATCCCGCGGGCCGCCAAACGAGTAGCCGACCGCGATGTTGCCTGCGCGGTCCATCGCCGGGCTCGCCATCCACCGGAACGACGGGTCGGGCGCATAGGTCCCCTGCTGGTGAAGCGTCACGCGGCGGTCGCGGTCGACCCTGAACTCGTACCAGCGCACGCCGCCTGCCCCCGCCGACGTGTTGACGGAGTGGACGGCCACCAGCGACTCCTGCCGGCCAATCCGGCGGTAGACCAGCCGCGACATGATTTTGTCGCCTTGCGCATCGAGCCGCACGTCCGACCCCGGCTGCGGGACGCAGTGCGTCAGCTGGCCGTCGCACAGGTAGTGGAACGGCGCCACGGCCACCGGCTCGGGTCCAATCAGCACCGTGTTCGCCGGCTTCTTCCAGTCCACGTGGAACAACCAGGTGTCTACCGTCTGACCCTCGAACCGTTTCAGCAGCTGGGTACCTCCGGCCGCCATCACGATGTTGGGCGCGCCGTCCGGCGGAAGCGCGGTGCCATCGACGTCCGCGTTGTTGAGGAACCCGACGTTGTTGACGACGATGCACTGTTCCGTGGCAGGCTTGCCGCGCAACATGGCCGCCCTGTCCGCCACGCACGCGTGCTTCTGGGTGACGATCGTCTCGGAAATCGGATCGTCGCCGGTGCTGGTCGGCACGTAGTAGCCGTCCGGCCAGATCGCCGGCCGCGGGTAATCGGGGAACAGCGGCCGCAGGAACTCGTAGCGGTAGTAGGGCCCCATCGGGTCGGGCCCGGTGCTGACGGCGTAGCACATCGCGTAAGGGCCGGTCGGTTTCGACCTGCCGGCCGGGGGCGCGGGCGGAGCGGGGCTCGCCTCCGGCGCAGGGGGCGGATCGGGCAGCGCGACGGCGGGGCCGGGCTGGTTGGGGCGGCCGGGCGGGCTGAGATACGCGGCCTCGCGCGCGGTCCACTCGGCAGGCTGATCGGGGCGCGCCGCGGCGCGCCGGAAGATTGGCATCACGATCAGCCAGCGCTTCGCGACCTGGTCGTACCGCACGACGGCGTCGCCGTTGTTCGTCGCCTCGCAGGTGCCGCCGAAGCCCCTGAACACGAGGTTCGTGGGGACCGCGCCGTAGAGCGCCCGCCCCGTGCGGTCGAACCGGCGCCCCTTCTTCGTGAAGATCGCCAGCCTCGTGTTGACGATCTGCACCACGTGATCGGGGCCGACCGCGATGGTATTGTCCGACGGGTTTCGGACGGCGGCCATCCCCTGCGGGCCGTCGAAGCCGACGCCCAGGCCGTCGAAGCTCTCCGCAATCTCGGCGGCGGGCCGGAGGCCGGGCCAGGTCTGTTCGACCGCTGCGGCGCCGGGCGGAACCGTGATGACCGGCGGCGCCACGGGTGGTCGTCCCTGCTGCGCGGCCAGCCCGCCAGCGAGCGCACACACGACCGAGACGAGCACCGCGGGCAGGACGCGCCCTCGCACGGGGGAGAGAAGACACTGAGGTATGGCCATCTGCCGTTGGTTCTACACCATCCGGCGCGTGTTCCAGAAGGGAAATATCGTCCGCCCTGCGACACCGGGCCGCGATTCGTAACAAACCGCTTGCGGTCCGGCACCCGGTCGGGGCATATCTGTGTCGCCGACCGAAAGACCTCGGGAACCGGTGCGTCTGACTTGGGTTAGACTGCTGAAGCCCTTCGAGTTCTCATACTGACATGTGGATCGTCCGCGTCGCGCTCAGCCGGCCGTACACGTTCGTCGTCCTCGCGCTGATCATCCTGCTGGTTGGCCCCCTGGCCATCCTGCGGACGCCCAACGACATCTTCCCGAACATCAACATCCCGGTCGTCGCCGTCGTCTGGAGCTACGGCGGCCTCTCTTCCGAGGAACTGGCCAACCGGATCGTCTCGAACTTCGAGCGCACCGCGACCACGACCGTCAACGACATCGAGCACATCGAATCGCAGACGCTGCGCGGGATCTCGATCGTCAAGATCTTCTTCCAGCCGGACGTGAAGATCGAGATGGCCATCGCCCAGGTGTCGGCCATCTCCCAGTCCGTGTTGCGGCAGCTTCCGCCGGGGACCAACCCGCCCTTCATCCTGAGCTACAACGCGTCCACCGTGCCGGTGCTGCAGCTGGCGCTGTCGGGCCGGAAGCTGTCCGAACAGCAGCTCTACGACCTCGGCGCCAACTTCATCCGCACGCAGCTGGCAACGGTGCAGGGCGCGTCCATCCCGCAGCCGTACGGCGGCAAGCAGGCGCAAATCCAGGTGGACCTGAACCTCGCGGCGCTGCAGTCGAAGGGGCTGGCCCCCCTCGACGTCGTGAATGCGATCGCCGCGCAGAACCTGATCCTGCCGGCCGGGACGTCGAAGATCGGCGGGTTCGAATACGACGTGGATCTCAACGCCAGCCCCAAGACCGTGGCCGAACTGAACGACCTGCCGATCAAGGTCGTCGGGCGCACGCCGATCTACATCCGCGACGTGGCGAACGTCCGCAACGGCTTCCCGCCGCAGACCAACATCGTGCACGTGGACGGCCAGCGCGCCTCGCTGCTGTCGGTCATGAAGACCGGCACCGCGTCGACGCTCGACATCATCGCGCGGGTGAAAGAGGCGCTGCCGCGGATCACGGCCGGCCTGCCGGCGGATCTCGAGGTTCACCAGCTGGCAGACCAGTCCCTCTTCGTGCGCGCGTCGATCGAAGGGGTCGTCCGCGAGGCGGTGATGGCCGCCGGCCTCACGGCGCTGTTGGTGCTGGTGCTGCTCGGCAGCTGGCGGAGCACGGTGATCATCGCGGTCTCCATCCCGCTGTCGATCCTGGCGTCGATCATCGTGCTCAGCGCGGCGGGCGAGACGATCAACGTCATGACGCTGGGCGGCCTGGCGCTCGCCGTCGGCATCCTGGTGGACAACGGGATCGTCGCGATCGAGAACATCAACTGGAACCTGGAGCGCGGCAAGCCGCTCGAGGCCGCCATCCTCGACGGCGCCGAGCAGATCACGATCCCCACGTTCGTCTCCACCATCTGCATCTGCATCGTCTTCGTGCCGATGTTCTTCCTCGCCGGCGTGGGCAGGTTCCTGTTCGTCCCCATGGCCGAGGCCGTGGTGTTCGCGATGCTCGCCTCGTACGGGCTCTCGCGGACGCTCGTGCCGACGATGGCGAAGTACATGCTGCAGGGACACGCCGAGCTTCACGCGGGCGGTCGTCCGGCGGGACTGTTCGCCCGCGCGCAGCGGCGGGTGGACGCGCAGTTCGGCCGGCTGCGCGATTCGTACCGGCGCGTCCTCGAGCGCTGCGTGGCCAGGCGCGCGTCGTTCGCGGCCGTCTTCCTGGCCGGCTGCCTCGCCTCGTTCGCGCTGCTCGGGTGGGTGGGGCAGGACTTCTTCCCCGCGGTGGACAGCGGGCAGTTCAAGCTCCACCTGCGGGCCCCGACGGGGACGCGCATCGAGGAAACCGCCGTGCTGTGCGACCGCGTGCAGCAGGCCGTCCGGCAGACGATTCCGGGCGGCGAGATCCAGAGCGTCATCGACAACATCGGCCTGCCGTACAGCGGGTTGAACCTCGCCTACACCAACTCGTCGCCGATCGGGCCGTCGGATGCCGACATCCTGGTGTCCCTCGCCGAGGGGCACCGGCCGACCGCCGATTACGTCCGGGCGCTTCGGCTCGCGCTCCCCAGGCAGTTCCCGGGCGTGCAGTTCACCTTCATCCCGGCCGACATCGTCAGCCAGATCCTGAACTTCGGCCTGCCGGCGCCGATCGACGTGCAGGTCGTCGGGCGGGACCTGGATGCAAACCGCCGCTTCGCCGCCATGCTCCGCGACCGGCTGTCGCACGTGCCGGGCCTCGTCGACCTGCGGGTGCACCAGGCCTTCAACCAGCCGCAGCTGCACCTGACGTCGACCGCACGCTCGCGGCGCAGACCGGCTTCACCCAGCGCGAGGTCGCGACGAACCTGCTGATCTCGCTGAGCGGCAGCGGCCAGACGACGCCGACCTTCTGGCTGAACCCGGGGACGGGTGTCAGCTACTCGGTGGCGACGCTCGACCCCGCAGTACCAGGTCAACTCGCTGCAGGCGCTGGGCAACATCCCGATCGCGGGCGCCAGCGGCGCCCGGCCCCAGTGCTGCAGGCGCTCGCGTCGCTGCAGCGCGGCGCCGGGACGGCGGTCGTGTCCCACTACAACGTGCAGCCCGTGGTGGACATCTACGGCACCGTCCAGGGCCGCGACCTCGGCGGGGTCGCCCGCGAGATCGCGCCGATCCTCGAGAAGGCGCGCAAGGAACTGCCCCGCGGCTCCCAGATCATCGTCGCGCGGCCAGATCGAGACGATGAACTCGTCGTTCAGGGGGCTGCTGGCCGGGCTGGCCTTCGCGATCGTGCTCGTCTACCTGCTGATCGTCGTGAACTTCCAGTCGTGGCTCGACCCGTTCATCATCATCTCGGCGCTGCCCGCCGCCCTCGCCGGCATCGTGTGGATGCTGTTCGCCTGGGGCACCACGATCAGCGTGCCGGCGCTGACCGGCGCGATCATGTGCGTCGGCGTCGCGACGGCGAACAGCATCCTGGTGGTCAGCTTCGCCAAGGACGAGGTGGCGGCGGGCCGGCGACCCGGTCGCGGCCGCGCTCGCCGCGGGGATCGACCCGGTTCCGGCCTGTGCTCATGACGGCGCTGGCGATGATCGTCGGGATGCTCCCGATGGCGCTCGGGTTCGGCGAGGGCGGCGAGCAGAACGCGCCGCTCGGCCGCGCCGTGATCGGCGGCCTCAGCTCGCGACCGTCGCGACGCTGTTCTTCGTGCCCGCGGTGTTCGCGCTGCTGCACCGGAAGCCCGGTGGGCACCACGCGAGCGGGCCGGGGGGCGGGATGTTGGAGGAGGTCCGGTGATGCGCGGAGTGGTGGTGATGCTCGTCGTGGTCTCGGCAGCCGTCGGCACCGCCTGGTGGGGAATCAGCAACCGCGCCCGTGCGATGACGGCGCTGGTGGCCGAGACGAAGGAATTGAACACGCCGACGGTGGCCGTCACCGCCCCGAAGCCGGGGGCGCCCGACGAGGAGCTGATGTTGCCCGGCAGCCTGCAGGCGTATGGCGGACGCGCCGATCTACGCGCGCACCAACGGGTATCTCAAGCGGAGGCTGGTGGACATCGGCAGCCGGGTGAAGACCGGGCAGCTGCTGGCCGAAATCGACGCGCCGGAACTCGAGATGCAGCTGCAGCAGGCGCGGTCCGACCTGGCGACCGCCGAAGCCAACCTCCGGCTCGCGCAGCTCACCGCGGATCGATACCGGGAGCTGGTGAAGACAGACTCGGTCACGCAGCAGGATGCCGACAACGTGGCGGGGACGCTGGAAGCGAGGAAGACGGCGGCGGACTCGGCGCGCCACAACGTGCGGCGGCTCGAACAGCTCCGCGCGTTCACGCAGATCACGTCGCCGTTCGACGGCGTCGTGACCGTCCGCAACACCGACGTCGGTGCGCTCATCGATCCGGGCGCGTCGGGCGGCGCGGCGCGCGAGCTGTTCCACATCGCCTCGACGGAGCGCCTCCGCGTGTCGCTGAACATCCCCGAGCGCTTTTCCCGAGTGGCCCGGCCGGGGCTGACGGCCGACCTCACGCTCGGCGAGTTCCCGGGCCGGCGGTTCACGGCGACCCTCGTCCGGTCGTCCGAGGCCATCGACGTCGCCTCCCGCACCTGCTCGTGGAGTTCGAGGTGGACAACGCGGGCGGGGAGCTGCTTCCAGGCGCGTTCGTGCGAGGTGCACATCAGGCTGCCCAAGGCGGCGTCCACCCTGGTGCTCCCGGTGAACGCGCTGATCTTCCGCGGCGAGGGCGTGCGGGTGGCGGTGGTCTCGGGCAACGGCACGATCGCGATGATGCCGGTGACGCTCGGCCGCGACTTCGGCACCGAGATCGAGGTTCTCGCCGGCTTGCGCCGGACGCCCGCGTCGTCGTCGGTCCGCCCGACTCGCTCGTGGACCGGCAGCAGGTGCGGGTCTTCACGGCGGCCGACGGCGAGTCGCGAAAAGGACCGGCGAAGTGAACGCGATGCGCCCGGCCGCGCTCGTTCTCGCGATCCTCGCGTCTGCCTGCGCGACGGGTCCGAAGGTACGTCCGCCCCGGGACGCCGGCGCCGCCGGCTTTCAAGGAGGCGGGCAGCTGGAAGCCGGCGCAGCCCGGCGACGAGGTGGCGCGCGGCGCGTGGTGGGAGGTGCTGCAGGACCCGGGGCTGAACGAGCTCGAGTCACGGATCGAGGTCTCGAACAACACCCTCAGAGCCGCGCAGTCGCAGTTCGACCAGGCGCGTGCGCTGGTCCGCGGCGCGCAGGCTTCCCAGTATCCGGCCGTCGGCGGCGCCGCCACCGCGGTCCGCTACAGCACGTCCGAGAACCGCCCGAATCGCAGCCTGACGGCCGCCCCCAGCTACACCGACTACCTGGTGCGCCTGGACGCGTCCTACGAGTTCGACGTGTGGGGCCGGGTCCGGTCCTCGGTGGCGGCCAGCCGGGCGTCGGCCCAGGCGAGCGCCGCCGACCTCGAAGCGGTCAGGCTGAGCCTGCACGCGGAGCTCGCCGCGAACTACCTCACGGTGCGGGCCCTGGACGCAGACCGCGCCATCCTGCTGGAGAGCGTGGCGGCGTACGAGAAGGCGCTCGAGTTGACGCGCAACCGCTACAAGGGCGGCATCGCGACCGGCCTGGACGTCGCCCAGGCGGAAGCGCAGCTCGAAGCGACCCGCGCGCAGGCGATCGACGTCCAGGCGAGGCGGGCGCAGGTCGAGCATGCGATTGCCGTGCTCGTCGGCGTGCCCGCCTCGGCGTTCTCAGCATCCCGCCCACGCCGCTCGCGGGCGAACCACCCGCGGTTCCGGCGGGGCTTCCGTCGGCGCTGCTCGAGCGACGGCCCGACATCGCCGCGGCCGAGCGGCGCGTCGCGGCGGCGAACGCGCAGGTCGGCGTGGCCGCGGCGGCGTTCTTCCCGACGATTACCTTGTCCGGCACGGCCGGCCTCGAGACCGCCGCGCTGTCGAGCCTGCTGCAAGGCTGCGAGCGGATTCTGGACGCTCGCGCCGGCGGCGGCGATGGCGCTGTTCGACGGCGGCCGGCGGCGGGCGGCGTCGGACCAGGCGAAGGCCGGCTACGAGCGCGCGCTGGCGCTCTACCGCGAGACGACCCTCAATGCATTTCGCGAGGTCGAGGACCAGTTGGCGACGCTGCGGGTGCTCGAGGAGGAAGCGACCGTTCAAAAGGCGGCGCTGGCCGCCGCCGAGCGGGCGCTGGCGATGTCGATCAACCGCTACAGGGGGGGGATTGCCACCTACCTGGAGGTGGTCGTCACGCAGAACGCGACGCTGACGAACCGTCGGGTGGCCGCGAGCATCCTCGGCCGCCGCATGACCGCGAGCGTCCTCCTGATCAAGGCGCTCGGCGGCGGCTGGTAGCACTCTCTCACTTCTTCAGTTCTGCATTTTGCACTGTGCATTTTGCATTGTGCATCCTGGCCGTCCGAATGCGCCCGCCCAGCATCTGCCCCCCGAAGAACGCGCCCACCAGCACCGGGAACGTGCTCAGCCGCCAGCCGAGGCCGGCCGATATCCTCATGACGACGATCAGCGGGACCGGGGCGTGGACAGCGAGGAACCAGCGGAGGGAGAATTTCCTCACTCCAGCCCGCCAGAAGCCGAAGGGCAGGTTGAGGGCGAGCGTGAAGGCGGCGACGGTGGCCAGCGGGCTCCAGGGCAGCATAGGGCAGTGTAGCAGGTCAGGGAGTCGTCGGGGACTTCGCAGAGGGGTCGGGGGCTTCGCAGACGAAGTGAGGTCTTCCGAATCGGGGGCACAGAGTAGTCGGCAGGCCGTAAGGCCGCAAGCCGGACACGGCCCGAAGCCGGGAGCCGGAAGCCCGGCCGCTTGACCTGTCTACAACTGCAGGGTTGATGCTGGGTTCAGCGCATGTTGACTGTCACTCGACTCGCCCAACGCTGCGGCCTCAGCCGCAGCACGGTGCTGTACCTACGAATCGATCGGGTTGCTCCGGGCGAGCGCGCGATCGCCCGGGAACTACCGCGAGTACAGCGAGAAGGAGGTCGAGCGGCTCCGTCAGATCTGCGCCTACCGGCACGCGGGCCTGAGCCTGGCCGACATCAAGTCGGTTCTCGGCGCGGCGTCCAGCGACGCGGCCGCCGTTCTCGAGCGACGGCTGCTCGACCTGGACCGCGAGATCGAGACGTTGCGCGATCACCAGCGCTCGATCCTCAGGCTGCTCGGCCACAAGAGCTTCAGGAGGAATCAGATGGTCACGAAGGACAAGTGGGTGGCGATCATGAAGGGCTGCGGATTCACCGAGCACCAGATGCAGGCGTGGCACGTGGAGTTCGAGCGGTCGGCGCCCGACGAACACCAGGAGTTCCTCGAGTTCCTGCACATCCCGGCCGACGAGATCCGGCGGATCCGCGAGTGGTCGCAGAAGGGGGCCGCCAAGTAGCTCGACAGGACGAAAGTCCCGTCGGCGCGTGCAGAGAACTCGTACGCCGACTTGTGGTTACGACCTCGTCACCGGCGTCGGCACCCCGCGCGGATTCGGGGGGATGTAGCGGGCGGCTGGCGCTGCCCGCTACTTCCGATAGTCGAGCGGCGGCTTGCGAGTGCCCAGCTTGAAGCTGTAACTCGCACCGCCGCGCCTCCGGTCGAACTCCTCCCGCGCCTTCGCGATGTGCTCGGGGTTGCCGAACAGGTCCACTCCCGTCAGCGCCATCGTCTTGGCCGCGACCATCATCCCCTTCAGGCCGATCGACATCCCGTCGCACGCGACCGCCTGCCAGCTGTGGGCCGGGGTGCCGGGCACCCACGTGGCCGCGCTGATTTCCGTGGTCGGCACCTTCCAGCTCACGTCGCCGAGGTCGGTCGAGGCCGGCGTGAACGTCTCGGTGATCGGCTGCACCTGCTCCTCCGACCCGAGCGAGGGCAGGCGGCCCTCGAGCGTCTTCTGCAGCGTCTCGGCGAAGGCGCGCTCCTCCGCCGAGTACTTCACCCCGCCGACCGCCAGCATGTTCTTGCGCTGGATGTCGGCCAGGTACGTGTTCGGCAGGACGTTGTAGCTCGCACTCTCGAGCTCGAGGTCCATGGTGGTGCCGGTGCCGAGGGCAGCGCCCTTTGCCGCATCCACGATGCGCTGCCAGATGCCGTCGAGCACCCGCATGTCCGGGTTCCGTGCCGCGTACACGACCTCGGTCTCCGCCGGGCACGATGTTCACGGCGCCGATCCGCCCTTGCTGATGACGTAGTGGATGCGCGAGTCGGTCGGCACGTGCTCGCGCATCATGTCCACCATGTGGTTCATGGCTTCCACGGCGTCGAGCGCCGACCGCCCCTTGTCGGGCGCCGCGGCGGCGTGCGCGGCGATGCCGTGGAACCGGAAACGCGCCGGCGATGATCGCGAGGTTCGATCGTCGAACTCGCGTCGTTGCGCGTCGCCCGGGTGCCACGACACGGCGACGTCCACGTCGTCGAACAGGCCGTCGCGCACCATGTAGCCCTTCGCCCCGCCCCCTTCCTCGGCCGGCGTCCCGTAGAAGCGGACGGTGCCCGGCGCGGCCTGCTCGACGCCAGCCACTCCTTCACCGCGATCGCCGCCGCCATCGAGGCAGTGCCGAGCAGGTTGTGCCCGCAGCCGTGGCCGGGCCCGCCGTCGCGACAGCGCCTTCTTCTCCGGCACGGCGTCCTGCGACAGGCCGGGCAGCGCGTCGAACTCGCCGACGAAGGCGATGACCGGCTTCCCGCTGCCGTAGGTCGCCACGAACGCGGTCGGGCATGCCGGCGACGCCCGCCTTCACCGAGAAGCCCGCAGCGGTCAGCTTCTCTCTGCAGCAGCGCGCTGCTGCGCTCTCCTGGTAGCCCGACCTCGGCGAACTTCCAGATCTGCGTCGGCGATGTCCTCGTAGTCCTGCCGCTTCGCGTCGATGCCCTGGAGATCCGCGCGCGGGGTTCGGGGACCTGGGCGCGGATGCCACGGGGAGCGCCGCCGAGGCCAGCATGAACGCCAGGGACAGGACGAGAGCAGCAACCTGTCGATTCAACATGCCTGAGCATGGTGCTGCCACGAGGCCCTGAGATCAAGACGCCAGCCGTCGACCGCCACGGCGGGCGGGCAGCTGCGTAGTAGCCGGGGGCTTCAGCCCCTGGCCCAAGGCACGCCGCATGCGGCGCTCAGTCCTCCGGCGCTCCCCCGCCGGCGCCATCTTGACCAGCCGCGGGTCGAAGCGGGCGAGCGTCTCCACCAGGTCGCGCTGCGCCGCCATCACCTCGTCGATGTCCTTGTAGGCCATCGGCACCTCGTCGAGCCCGGCCGACAGCAGCTTGACGCTGGCGCTCGCGCAGGACGCGCTGCGCGTTCGTCCCACGTGAACTGCTGCCTTGGCCTTGGTGCGGCTCATCCGCGCGGCCCGCGCCGTGCGAGGCCGAGAGCAGCGACGCCTCGGAGCCCCGTCCCGCGCACGACGTAGCCGGGCGCCGCCATCGAGCCGGGGATGATCCCGAGCACGCCCGCGCCGGCCGGCGTCGCGCCCTTGCGGTGGACGATCACGTCGCGCTCCGGCCGTCCGGGCAGCACGTGCCGCTCCCGCCAGGCGAAGTTGTGGTGGTTCTCGATGTCGAGCAGCACCGTCGAGCCGAGCGCGCCGCGCGACGTGCCGGTGGATCAGCGCGTGGTTCGCCGCCGCGTAGCGGCCCATCAGCTCCATCGCCGCCCAGTACTCCTGGCCGTCCTGGCTGTCGAGGTCGAGCCACGCCAGGTGCGCCAGCTCGTTCGGCAGCTCCGGGTGCTGCGCGCGCGCCAGCGGCTGTAGTGCGTCGCCACCGCGTTGCCCGTGCCGCGGCTGCCGGAGTGGCTGAGCAGCGCGAGGTACTCGCCCGGCGCCAGGCCGACCGTCGCCGTCGAGCACGGTCAGCACGCCGAACTCGACGAAGTGGTTGCCGCTGCCGCTCGTGCCGAGCTGCGCCCAGGCCCTGTCCTTCAGGCCGGCCGTGACGCGCGACACGCTCCAGTCCTCGTCCATCACCGCGTGCTGGCGCCGGCCGCGGAACGCGGCGCCGACGCCGAAGCGGGTCTCGCCCTCGAGCGCGCGCGATCAGCGCCTGCTGCTTCGTCGCGAGGTCGGTCGACCGGCCAGATCCAGCACCGTCAGCTTCATCCGGCAGGCGATGTCCACGCCGACCGCGTAGGGGATCACGGCGTTGTCGGTCGCCAGCACGCCGCCGATCGGCAGGCCGTAGCCCTGGTGCGCGTCGGGCATCAGCGCGCCCGCGACCGCCACCGGCAGCGCGCAGGCGTTCTTCATCTGCTGCAGCGCGCCGTCCTCGATCCCCTGGCCGAAGATCTGGCAGGGCGCCGGCGCTCGCGTCCGCGGAAGGCAGGCCGCTCGCCCTGCGACGCCGCCACCCGGCTGGCGAGCGCGCCCCACAGCGGGTGCTCGGTGAATTCGGCGGGCGAGTCGGCGAGCCGGCGCAGGTCGCGCTGCATGTCGCGATCGTCCCGCCCGGCCGCCCGGCCGGCCTTCATGGCCGCGTGCGCGGCATCGACGCACTGGACGGGATCCCGAGGCGGATGAGGTCCTTGCTCTTCATGTTGCCCAGCCCTTCGACCCTTCCCGAAAACTGCCACCCGCCACGCTTCCTGTCCTTGATCGTCCATCGCGACGTCAACGAGCAGAAACGGCTGATGACCTCCGGCCACGAGTGCGGGCGCGATCAATCGTCGCACGACGCGACACCCGGGGCAAAGCCGCCAGCCAACGGGGCGCACGCTCATTGAAGGGGTCTTCGGCTGGATGATGGCGGTCGGCGCCGACAGGTCCGGCCGGCGCGCCACGATGGGCACCGGCCGGACAATCGCGGGCTGGCTCTTCAGCAGCCTGCTAGATATCGAAGATGAACCAGCGCCACGAGGTCGGCACCGAGTCGGAGTAGGTGGTGCCTCCCAGCGCCGTCACCCGCCACTTCCCCGGCTGTGCGCCGACGAAGGTGAAGGTGTCCCACGAATGGAGGTAGCCATTGACGATGACGGGCGCGTACGCCCAGCACGTCACCTTGTCGGCCGAGCAGTACATAATCTCCACCTTGTAGCCCACGGCCCCGGGCACCATCTTCCATGCGAGCGTCGTCGTCCTGGGGAAATGGTGGAGGATGACGCTGGACGCGGGGGAGGTCAGGAGCGGTGTGTACAGCTGCGCCTTGGTGACGTACAAGAACGTGCGCCAGGCGCTGAAGACGGAGTAGGTCACCCCGTTGAAGGCGGCCACGCGCCAGCGGCCCGGCTGGTCGCCGACGAAGTCGAAGGTGTACAACGTATTGTACTGGCCAGTGACGCTGACAACCGGATAAGGGACCCACACCGTGCCCGACTGGTACTGCCGCTCAATCTTGTAGCCGACAGCGCCAATCACCGCGTTCCAGGCCAGCGTGGTCGCCCTCGGATAGTGCCAGAGCTTCACGCCGCTCGCGGGCGAGATCAGTACGGGCGCCCCCCATGGTGTGGGCGCCATGACCTGCTCTTCCTGGACGACTTCCTTCTGTTCGATGTCCTGCGCCGGTACCGTGGACGCGAGACCCAGGCACAGGGCGAACGCCGCGACCGTGAGGATTCCGAAGCGGACTCTCATCACACACCTCCCTCTCTGACGATTGGGATGCATTGGCGCGATCCACTGCGGCCGGCGACGGACGATACGCTATCGGACAGCCTCCTTACCCGGCGGGTGGCCCCCCCAGACGGGACCATTATAGGCACTTTCGGCGCCGTCTCAACGGGGCTGACGTTTCAGGGCAGAATCCACAACACAGGATGCCAGGAGGGGCGCGCTGACGACACGGCCTATGGCCTGGTGACGGGCGTATTCCGACCTGCCCGCCGCCGGCGCACGCGGACCACCGCCACGACCGAGAGCACCGCTGCCAGGGCGAGCGAGACGGCTCCTCCGGCGAGTGTCGTCTCCGTCCAGCCGTCCTCAGGCGCGTCGGGGCTGGTGAGATCCGACAGCAGCAGGAACGACAGCTGGTCCTCCAGCCGCGCCATCTCCTGCGTGTGCGACTTCATGTCCTCGGGACCGACCGCGTCGGCCAGTGACCGGTAATCGAACGTCAGGGTGACCTCGTTGCGCTTGCGGGCGAGCGTCGACGTGAAGGCGAATGCCTTGCCCGACACCGTTTCGCCGTAAGGTCCGACGTGAAACGGCGCATCGGCCCTGACCACCACCTCGTGGCGCACGTGCGCCGGGTGAGGAACCGCGAGCGGCACCGGGCGCGTCGCCGCCACGCGCCGCGGCAGGTGGTCGTCCACCGCCCAGCCCTGGAGTTCCCGCCGCCCGTGCTTCCAGAACGCCGGAACCTCGTAGGACTCGGACACGACGAGCACGTTTCGCGCGCGGTCGTCCTCCACGCGCGGCGGCGCCCAGCGCCTTGATCTCCGCATCGTCGCGGGCGTAGTCGTCCAGGTAGCTCTTGGCCAGTTCCTGCGCCGGCGTCGCGGCCACGTGACGCCTCATGAGGTCGGCCTCGCCGCCCCGCAGGGTGGTGACGACGTCGAGCCGCGTCGGCGACGCCGTGACGGCCCGACAGTGAACGTCTCCCTCAGCACGACGGACGGTTCGCGGGCGTCCGCGGCCGGGATGACGCTCAGCCCCTTCTCGCCCGGGCGCGAGCACGAGCGCCCGCTCGAACCCCGGGGGATCGCGCTCCTCGAGGGGGCCGCCCATGTCCGACTCGGTCGCATCAATCCACACTTCCCGCCCCTCGATCACGGCGTGGACGATGGCATGGTCGAAGGCGAAAGGCGACGGTTGGAGTTTGTCGAGGCCCCGGCGGCGAGTCGTGTCCACGAGCGGCGGGAGCCGCGTCGGCGCCGAGGCCGCGCAGCAGCGCGACGAGCAGCAGCGCCTTGTCCTTGCAGTCGCCGAAACGCTGCCGGAGCACCTCGCCGGGTGTGTGCGGCTGGTGCGAGCTTGGCCCCATCTCAATCCCCAGGTAGCGGACCTCGTCCTGCACGAAGCGCGTCGCTTCCGCGGCAGCCGCCCGCAGTCCGCCCGGCGCCGCCCGGAACCGCTCGACAAGGCCGCGCAGTTCGGGCGAGGGCTGCATCTGCCGTTCGAAGAGCGCGCGGGCCCAGTCCGCCACCTCCGCCCAGGAGCCGAAGGTGCCGACCTCCACGCGCGGGTCCGGGTCGAACCATCCGGGCTCGTCGTCCTCCGCCACCGAGGCCGCGACGTCGGTCACCGACCACGTGTAGCTGCGCCAGTCGCCCGGCTGTCTCGATGGCAGGCGCGAGCGTCGTGTTGTGCGGGGTCATGTGGAGCGTCGCCCCTGCCGGCACCTGGACGATGTGGCGAATCAGCCGGACCGGCGAGTCGAACGCCAGCGCCAGCTCGTCGTCGAAGCCGCCCCCGAGGATCGGGTTCCGGCCGTCGATCGAGTACGCGTAGTCCAGCGTGTCGCCCGGGCGGAGGTCGCGGAGGAAGATGACCGCGGTGAGTTCACCGCTGTAAATCTGTTCGTCGAGGCTTCGCTCCTGCTGGATCACGCGGACATCGGTCGGACGGAACGAGAAGACGTCCCGGCCCTCGCGCAGCAGCCGCACGTGGTGGATGACCAGCCGTTCGTAGGACGGGTCGAAGTCGATTTGGATCTCCGACGCATTCTGGACCCCGGACGTCGAGAGCGCCGTCCAGGCGTAGCGGCGGTAGTCGGTGACCGTCGAGCCCGCCCTGACCTGGTGATCCACCAGCAGGTAGAGCCGCCCGGAATCGGCCCCGGATCGCAGCGGTGTCTCGCTGGAGGGCAGAGCATGCGGCTTGACCCAGGCTGCCGCGGGGCCGATGGTCCACGCGCGGCCTGTCGGCTCGGCTGCGGCGAGGGGCGCGAGGGAAAGCAGGGCCGCGGCAGCGCACATCGCTGCTCGAGCGGGGAATTGGACCGAGATGTCTCGAACGGGAAGCAGCATCGTCGATTATGATATCTTCCTAGGTCGTCTTCCCGCTCCAGCCGGTTCAGCCCGGCATTTCAGGCCCCCAAGTCGCGTCCGGATGATATCGAGGACTCGGATGAACACGAATCTCGTAATTGGCATGGCCGGGTCTGGCGGCGATGGCATCGTCTCCGCCGGCGACTCGCTGATGACCGCGCTGGCTCTGGCCGGCTATCACGCAATGCTGACGAAGAGCTTCGGTCCGCAGATTCGCGGCGGCGAATCGTCGTTCCGCATGCGCGTGTCGACGTCGCCCGTGCTCGGCCCGGGTGGCGCGCTCGACGTCGCGGTGGCGCTCAACTGGGACGACTTCCTGAGGTTCGGCTCCGAACTCGCGCTCGACGGCGGCTCCGTCGTCATCTACGACTCGAACACGCGCGTGGCGCCCGACCAGAATCCCGGTGGCCGGCGTGAAGCCGGCCGAGGTGGTGCCGGTGGCGATCGAGGCGATGGCGAAGGAGGCGGGCGGGTCGGAGAAGGCAAAGAACACCGTGGTGCTCGGCCTGATGGCCGGGTGGTTCGGCCTCGCGCCCGAGCACATCCGCGCCGGCTTGCGGAAGCGCTTCGCGAAGAAGGGCGAGGAGATCATGGCCCGCAACGAGCGGGCGTTCGAAGCCGGCCTGGCCTACGCGCAGGAGAACCCGCTGAAGTCGGAGCGCCGCCTGGCGCCGGTGCCCGAAGGGGCCTCGGCCAAGATGGTCGCCGACGGGAACGACCTGTGCGCGGCGGCGGCGATCTTCGCGGGCTGCCAGTTCTTCGGCGGCTACCCGATCACCCCGTCGTCGGAGATCATGCACTTCTTCAACCGCCACGTCTGGAAGTACGGCGGGACGATGCTGCAGTGCGAGGACGAGATTGCGGGCGTCGGCGCCTGCGTCGGCGCGAGCTTCGCCGGCAAGAAAGTACTCACCGCGACCAGCGGCCCGGGGATGTCGCTCAAGACCGAGATGATCGGCCTGGCGACGATCAGCGAGCTGCCGCTCGTCGTCGTCAACGTTCAGCGCGGCGGGCCGTCCACCGGCATCCCGACCAAGAGCGAGCAGTCGGACCTCTACCAGGCCGCCTTCTCGGCGCACGGCGACGCCCCGCGCCCGGTGCTCGCGCCGATCAACGTGGCGGACACGTTCCCGGTGACCGTGGAAGCCTTCAACATCGCAGAGCGGTACCAGACGCCCGTCATCATCCTCTCGGACCAGGAGATCGGGCAGCGCAAGGAAGCGATCGACCGGCCGGTGACCGAGGGCCTGGTGATCGAGGAGCGCCGCAAGCCGACCGATGCGGAGCTCGGGCACTACACTCGCTACAAGGTCACCGAGTCGGGTGTCAGCCCGATCAGCCACCCGGGGATGAAAGGCGGCAACTACCTGGCGTCGGGCATCGAGCACACCGAGAGCGGCGCCCCGACGGCAAGCGGCTCCGTTCACGCGACGATGAACGAGAAGCGGCTGCGCAAGCTGACGCCGCTGAAGTCGCGCAAGGACCTGTTCGTCACGAAAGGGGCGGCCAACGCACCCTTCTGCCTGATCTCGTGGGGCTCCACGGCGGGCATCGCGCTCGAGGCGTTCGAGCTGGCGAACGGCGCCGGGTTGCAGGTGAAACTGCTGATCCCGCGCCTGATGTATCCCGTCGCCGAAGAGGTCTACGCCGGGTTCTTCCGCTCGGTGAAGCGCGGCCTCGTCGTGGAGCAGTCGCACCAGGGACAGCTCTACCGGCTGATCCGGATGTACGTGAACGTGCCGGACGGCCTCGAATCGTTCGCGCGGAGCGGGTCGAACCCGTTCAGCCCGGGGGAGATCGTGGAACGGCTGCGGGCGCAGTCGCGCGCGATCCTCGAGAAGCCGCTCGAAGTGAACCAGGTCGGGTGACACCCGGCTACCGGCTTCCGGCCGTGGCAGGAAATTTCTTTGTGGCGCAGGCCTCCGTGCCTGCGCCGTACGAACGAGGATAACCGATGGCAACGACGACCCTCTCGCCCGACCCCAGCGTCTACCAGGCGAAGGACTATCGCAGCGACCTGAAGCCGATCTGGTGCCCCGGGTGCGGCGACTTCGGCGTGGTGCAGGCCATTTACCGCGCGCTCGCGGCGGTCGGCCGGCCGCCGCACGAGATCGCGTTCATCTCGGGGATCGGCTGCTCGAGCCGCATCCCTGGCTACACGACCGCCTACGGGTTCAACACCGTGCACGGGCGGGCGCTGCCGATTGCGCAGGGCATCAAGCTCGCCAGCCCCGAACTGCTCGTGCTGGCCGCGGGCGGCGACGGCGACGGCTTCTCGATCGGCGGCGGCCACGTGGCGCACGCCATCCGCCGCAACATCGACCTGACGTACATCATCATGGACAACCAGATCTACGGCCTGACGAAGGGGCAGCTCTCCCCGACGTCGCCGCGAGGTCTGAAGACCGCGTCGAGCACCTACGGCTCGATGGAAGACCCCGTCAACCCGCTGCTCTACGTGCTCGGCTACGGCTGCCGCTTCGTCGCACAGGGCACCCCTGCCGACATGGCGCAGCTCGCGACGCTGATCGAGGAGGGGATTCGCTTCCCCGGCTTCGCGTTCATCAACGTGCAGTCGCCCTGCGTGACCTACGGCGAGGAAGAGACGCAGCTGAAGGCGCTGAAGGCGAAGATGCAGACGCTGGCGTCGCTCGGCCACGATCCGTCCGACCGGATCAAGGCGATGGACCGCGCCCAGCACTACGGCAAGGACATCTACACCGGCGTGTTCTACCGGGACCCCGAGCCGCCGCCGCCGTACGGCGCCTACGTCGCCGAACGGCAGGCCGCGATGGGCCCCACGCCGTCGCGCGAGGCCATCCTCGACGTGTTCAAGCCGGCACAATAGCCGACAGCTCGTTGCGGACCACGGATGCCCTGGCAGCCAGCGGATCCTAGGCAGCAGGCAGTTCATCACGGAAGCAGACGAAGGGCCGGAGCGGCTGGCGTGCCGCCCCGGCCCTTCGTCTTTGTGCCACCTGCCTGTCGATGGAGCCCGCGGCTTCGAGCGCCGTGGGGGGCTTTCTCGGGCCAACTGTCGATGTAGCACGGGGCTTCAAGCGCCGTAGGGCCTTTGACTTTCTCGGCCTGCCTGTCGATGTAGCACGGGGCTTCAGCCCCGTGCCAAGGCCGAGGGGCTGAAGCCCCTCGGCTACGCGATCGTCCAGTCGGTGCGGCGCTACGCCGAGTGCGGCGCCGCGTCGAGCACGACTTTCCCGACGCTGTCGCCGCTCTTCATCCACCGCAGGGCACCGGGAGCATCAGCGAACGGGAACCGTCGTCCGACCAGAGGAGGCTCGCGGAGCACGGACGCCATCGGCTCGTACAGCTCGTTCAGGCGATCCACGCGGTCCCAGAGCCATATCAGGTTGAACGCCATCACCGAGCGGTTGGATGAGATCATCCGCATCGGGTCGAGGCGAGGCCTGCGCAGGTAGCGGGGGAGCAGGCGCAGGCGGTTGACCCGTGGCCCGGGCGGCATCATGTCGGAGGCGCCGAAGATCACCATGCGCCCCTCCGGCTGGAGCCGGCGGAACGCGGGCATGAAGTACTCGCCCGCGATGCCGTCGAGGACGATGTCGAATCCAGGAGCGCCGAGGGCGCGCAGCGCGCCGTCCAGCTGTTCCGGAAACCGCCGCCGGTCGCGGACGATGACCTGGTTCGGCGGAAGGCCGGCGCGTTCCACCAGCAGCGCGCGCTTCGATTCGCTGCCGACTGTCGCAACGGCCCTGGCGCCGCTGGCGCGGATCAGCGCCAGCGCGTTCAGCCCGACGCCGCCCGCGCCCGAGTGCACCAGGACCACGTCGCCCGGGCCGACGTGCGCCAGCGTGTAGAGCGCGTACCAGGCGGTGAGCGCCTGCACCGGAAACGCCGCGCCTTCAGCGAACGACCACTCGCGAGGAAGCGGCCTGACATAGCGCGCGTCGGCGTTGATGGCGGTCGCATATCCGCCGAAGCGGGTGAGCGCGATCACGCGGTCGCCCACTTGTGGCGTCGGCCTCTGTGCGGGCGATTCTTGCCCTCCTGTGGCGCCGGCCTCCGTGCCGGCGATTCTCCGACGGCCTCGACCACTCCCGCCACTTCCAACCCCGGTGTGAAAGGCGCCGGGGGCGTCGCGGAGTAGAGTCCCAGGCAAGAGAAGACGTCGGCGAGATTGAGACCGACTGCGCGGACGCCAATCCGAAGTTGACCTGGGCCGGGTTCCGGCAGAGCCTCCCTGTAAAGCTGAAGGTCGTCCAGTGAGCCCGTCCGCTTCACCGACCAGGCGTCGCGCGCAATGGCCATCCCGGCATTCTAATCCCGGCTCGCTTCGCTCGAGCTTCCCGCCGCCCGGCACGCGGGCTGAAGCCCGCGTGCTGCATCGTCAACCCACGTGACAACCGGCGTAAGGTCCCCAACTCCTGGGGCCCTACTTGCCTCCCCGCGCCGGTGGCGTCACGAGCGCGTTGAACAGGAACTTGTAGGTGCCGAGCGTCTGGGCGCGGTTCTGCGTCCGGAACCCGATCAGCACCACGCGTCCCCTGCCCGTAGCCGATCGACGCCATCGCCGTCTTGCCCGCGATGTACTTCTCGCCGTTCAGCCACCCGCTGCGCTCGACGTTCCGGTCCGCGTAGCGCACGACGATGTCGTTGCGGTCGTTGAACTCGGTGGCGACCACGTCGAACGCCGGGCTGTAGTGGAACAGCACGAGTCCCTGCGCCGGCATCCCGTAGGCCAGCGGGTTCGTGTTGTCGATCGCCACGCGCAGCGTCGAGCCCGGGCAGAAGAACTCCTTCGGGCTCAGGCCTTCGACGACGTTGCGGACCGGCAGGCCCAGCCGGGTGATGGCGAAGTCGGTGGCGCCGCCGAGCGTGACCAGCGTGCCGCCCTTCTGCACGAAGTCCTTGATCGCGTCCACCCCGTCGGTGCCGATGCCGCTGCGGTACTCCGGCGGCGTCGTGTCGGGCACGCCGTCGAACCGCCCGCCGCCGCCTTCGCCGCCGCCGCGCCGCGCCGCCGGGTCGCCGGTGATGGTGCCGGTCGAATCGTCCGCGAAGATGAACACGTCGTAGTTCGCGTTCAGGTCGCCCTTCTTGATCTCGGCGTCGTAGACGCTCTTGAACTGGAAGGCGAACTGCTCGAAGATCCACCGCGTCCAGCCCTCGTCCATGTTGCCGCCGCGGTAGCGCTGGTACATGCCGATCCGCATCCGCTTCAGTTCGTGCGCGGCCTTCGGCTCCGCCTTGAGCGGGTTGAAGTCCACCCCCGTGGCCTTCGCGACTTCGGCGAGCACCGCCTCCGGGCGCGGTCGGCCGGGACGAGGAAGTCGCCTGCGCCGCAGCCCGTCGCCGGTCGCATCGACGCGCCGCAGCGCGACGTTCTTGTCGAACAGCAGGTTCATCGCCTTGAACGCGTCGTTCAGCCGGCCGTCGATCACGTAGCCCGCCGGACCCTTCGACGATCTTGCCGGCCGGCGCGATCTGGCGCGGCGACCTTCGTGAAGTCGCCTTTGACCGCCTCGTCGAGCGGATCCGCGGTGATGCCCATATACTCGGCCAGCACGTCCTGGCCCATGTCGTACGGGCGGATCGGCGTGCCGTCCTGCTGGCGCGTCCACTCGTTGTCCGGGTAGTGCGTCTCGCCGAGCAGGTAGCGGATCAGCCCCATCTTGGGCTGCGCCAGCGTGACGTAGAACGAGCCCGGCGGATACGTCGACGCCGTCTGCCTGCCGCGAATCCCTTCGCCGACTGCTGGACCTCGATTCCCTGCGTTCAGCAGGGCGTTGACCAGCTTGTCGCGCATGAGCGGGTCGTGCTGATTTGCGGAGATCGCGTACGCCGCCGGCTTGCCGTTGGCGCCGCGCTCGGTCTGGCGGGTGGCCTTCAGGTAGGTGTCCCAGACGATCGTTTCCGGGTTGCGCGCCATGCAGTCGAGCAGCGCCCAGGCGGCCACCTTCTGCCGATCGACGATGTCCGCGCAGCGTCCACCAGCCGCCGGGCCACGGGTTGGGGAAGTTCATCTGTTCCTCGCGCGGCCGCTGCGAGATTGCGCGCGGCGCCGGTGAGTTGGCTCGGGTCGATGTAGAGGGGCGTCGCGAGCTTGGCGCTCGCCGATTCGGTCAGCATGCCCGGCGATGTTGTGGAACGGCGTGATCCAGTGGAAGCCGAAGTGTCCCCATCCCGAGTACTGGCCGTCGTTCATCACCCCGGACAGGCCGGCCTCCTCCGACTTGTTCGCCATCTCCGCGCCGTACCATTCCGATTCGCGCCACACGAGCGGGTCGGCGAGCGGGCGGATCGGCTCGGCGTAAGGCGGGTAGAAGATGCGCGCGCCGTAGCTGCCCATGTGGTGGAAGTCGAAGTAGGCCTGCGGCTTCCACTCCGTGAACAGGATGCGGCCCGCGTACTGCGACTCCTTCATGCTCATGAGTCAGGGCGTCGCGGTTGTTGTCGTGGCCGACGTACTTGTTGTAGAGCCACGGCGGCGCCGATCCCTCGTACTCGGTGCCCGAGGTACTTGTTGTAGAAGTCGGTCACCATGATCTGGCCGTCGGGGTTGAACGAGGGCACCAGCAGGAAGACGACGTTGTCGAGGATGCGCTGGGTCTCGCTGTCGGCGCGGGTGACCAGGTCGTACACCAGTTCCGGCGACATCTGCGCCCCGCCGATCTCCGTCGCGTGCATGCTCATCGTCATGCACACGACCGGCTTGCTGGCGGCGGCGATCTTCTTCGCTTCCGCCTCGGGGATGCCGCGGGGGTCGCTCAGCTTGAGCGTTGTTGAGGCGGAGCGTCTCGAGGTTCTTCTGATTGGCAGGCGACGTGACGATGACGAGCAGGAACGGGTTGCCCATCTCGGTGGGACCCATTTCGACGACCTTCACCTTGCCCGCCGCCCTGCTTCTCGAGCAGGCGGTAGTACTCGACCAGCTTGTCCCACCGGGCAATCTTGCGGTCGGCGCCCAGGCGGAAGCCGAAGAACGTCTCAGGCGAGGTGACCTGGCCCTGGGCGGCCAGGCTGGCGGGGTGTCCGCCGGAGAGCAGCAACGCGAGCAGCGCGAGCGGGAGGAGACGGCGCAGGAGAAGTGTCTTCATCGGGTGCTCCATGGGGGCGACTGGCGTTCGCGACCACCGTTCGCGCGCATCATACTCGTTTAGAGGCCCGGGTTCTAAGCGCCGGAGGCATTATCGGGCGGGGCCGGGTAAGATTACCGGAATGCTCGTGACCTTCTTCCTCCTTTTCGCGGTCGCCGCCCAGGCCCCGGCCGCGCAGCCCGCCCCGCCTGGCGCCTCGGCCACGGTGAAGGCCGCCGACCAGGCGCTCAGTGCCGGGCCCTTCAGCGTGATGCAGAAGACGCGCGTGCCGCCCAGTGGCGACAAGCACGACTTCCTCACGCTCGCGCCTTACTGGTGGCCCGACCCCAACAAGCCGGGAGGCCTCCCGTACATCCGCCGCGACGGCGAGGTGAACCCGGAGTCGAAGCGGGGGACCGACGACGAGGCGTTCGGGAGGATGAACACGGCCGTGTTCGTGCTGGCGCAGGCCTACCGCGAGACGAAGGACGAGCGCTACGCGGCGCGCGCCGGGCTGCTCCTGCGAGCCTGGTTCCTCGACCCGGCGACGCGGATGAACCCCAACCTGACCTACGGCCAGGCAGTCCCGGGACGCAACGACGGTCGAGGGGCGGGCATCATCGCCACGCGCCGCCTCGTGCGCATCGTGGAGGCCGAGCGGGTCATTGCCGCGTCGCCATCGTGGACCGCCGCCGACCACTCCGGGCTCGTGTCCTGGTGCGCCGCCTACGCCGCCTGGCTCCAGACGAGCCCCAACGGACGCGAGGAAGCCGCCGCGCGAAACAATCACGGCACGTGGTACGACGCGCAACTCGTGGCGCTGCTGCTGCACACCGGGCAGAAGGCGGAAGCGGTGCGCGTCCTCGAAACGCAGACCAGGAAGCGACTGGCCACCCAGATCCAGCCGGACGGGCGGCAGCCCGAGGAACTCGCCCGCACGAAATCGTGGGGCTACAGCGTGATGAATCTCGACGGCTGGTTCGCCGTCGCGGGGCTCGCGCGCGAGGCGGGCGTGGACCTCTGGAACTTCAAGACCAGCGACGGCCGGTCGATTCGAGCCGCGCTCGACTACCTCGTGCCGTTTGCGGCCGGCGACGCGCAGTGGCCGCACCAGCAGATTGCGCCGCCGACCAACGACGAACTCGTCCCGCTGCTCCGGCAGGCGGCCGAATCGTGGGGAGCGCCGGCGTATAGTGTGCTGGCGGACCGGCTCGCCGCCAGGGCGCCAGCCGGCCGGTGAAATCCTGTCGCCAGTCCGATGGCCGGTGTCCCTGGCCAGCTGCAGTGCGCTGACTCGCCGCCAAGGCGAAAGATTCAGGGAGGTATCGATGGTCGAGACCGCACAGGCTCCGAGGCCGGCGAGGTCGTTCTCGCTCCGCCCCTCGATGAACTGGCTGCTGGTGTTCATCCCGGTGTCTCTCGCGCTGGAGCGGGTGGAGGTGCCGGCCCCGGTCCTGTTCTTTGCCGCGGCGCTGGCGATCGTGCCGATCGCGCGACTGATCGTGCTCGCCACCGAGCAGCTGTCCACCCGGACGGGGGACGCCGTCGGCGGCCTCCTGAACGCGACGTTCGGCAATGCGCCCGAGCTGATCATCGGGTTGGTGGCCCTTCAGGCCGGCTACTACGACATGGTGCGCGCGTCGATCATCGGCGCGATCCTGTCCAACCTGCTCCTCGCGACCGGGGTCGCGTTCTTCGTCGGCGGGCTGCGCTACCACACGCAGGAGTACAACGCCGGGGTGGCGCGCCTCTACAGCTCGATGATGCTGATCGCGGCAATCAGCCTGGCGGTGCCGAGCGCCTTCAACCGCTTCTTCTCGCCGGACGGCAGCGTGCGCGAAGAGCAGCTGGTGAACACCGGTACCGTGTTCGTGCTGCTGACGGCGTACGCGCTGTACCTGGTCTTTCTCCTCAAGACCCACCCCGAGTTCTTCGCCAGCGTCTCGCCGGGAAGCGACGACCACGGCCACGAAGGCGCCCAGTGGGGACTCGGGCGCGCGATGGGCAGCCTCATCGGGGCGTCGCTGCTCGCCGCCTGGATGAGCGAGATCCTCGTTGGAGCGGCAGAGGGCACCGGCAAGGCGCTCGGGATGTCCGAGGTGTTCATCGGCGTGGTCTTCCTTGCGCTGATCGGCGGGGCGGCGGAGAGCGGCTCGGCCATAGCGATGGCCCGCAAGAACAAGCCGGACCTGACGGTTGGCATCGCGATGGGCAGCAGCATCCAGATTGCGCTCTTCGTGGCCCCCGCGCTGGCGCTCGCCAGCTGGTTCGTCGCGCCTCAACCCCTCGAGCTGTCCTTCTCCCGCGCCGAGATTGGCGCGCTGTTCCTGGCGGCCTTGATCGGGACCATCGTCGCCGGGGACGGGCGCTCCAACTGGTACAAGGGGGTCCAGCTGATGCTGGTCTACGCGATGATCGCGATCCTGTTCTACTTCCTCCCGGTCGGGGCGCAGTGACCCCGGTCCGGCCCTCCAGCCCGACGGGTGGATAAGGCCCGCTTCTTGCTGCTGTGCGCGGCTTATCGACACACATGGCGGGGCGGCCGCTCTTCAGGCCGACCCGCGCGCAGGAGGAGCACATGAGCGGAGTCCGCGTCCTGGTTGGCACACGCAAGGGCGCCTTCATCCTGACCTCTACCGGCACGCGCCGGCGCTGGAATGTCAGCGGCCCGCACTTTGCCGGGTGGGAGGTCTACCACGTCAAGGGATCGCCGGCAGACCCCGACCGCCTCTACGCTTCGCAGAGCAGCAGCTGGTTCGGCCAGGTCATCCAGCGTTCGAACGACGGAGGCACGCAGTGGGAGGCGGTGGGCAACGACTTCGCCTACACGGGATCGCCGGGCACCCACCTCTGGTACGACGGCACATCCCGCCCCTGGGAATTCACGCGCGTGTGGCACCTCGAGCCGTCGCTCTCCGACCCCGACACGGTCTATGCGGGCGTGCAGGACGCCGCGCTCTACCGTTCCACGGACGGCGCCCGCACCTGGGAGGAACTCCCCGCGCTCAGGTGCCACCCTTCGTCCTCGGGCTGGCAGCCCGGCGCCGGCGGCATGTGCCTTCACACGATCCTCCTGGACCGCACCAATACCGGGCGGATGTTCGTCGCCATCTCCGCGGCGGGGGCGTTCCGCAGCGACGACGGCGGGCAGTCGTGGCAACCGATCAACCGCGGCCTCAAATCGGAGGGTCTTCCAGACCCGGACGCCGAGGTCGGCCACTGCGTGCACCGCATCGCCATGCACCCGTCGCACCCCGACGTGCTCTTCATGCAGAAGCACTGGGACGTGATGCGCAGCGATGACGGCGGCCGCTCGTGGCACGAGGTGAGCGGGAACCTGCCGAGCGATTTCGGCTTTGCGCTCGACGTTCACGCCCACGAGCCGGAGACGGTGTACGTCGTGCCGATCAAGAGCGACTCGGAACACTTCCCGCCTGATGGCCGGTTGACCGTGTACCGCTCGCGCTCCGGCGGCCACGAGTGGGAACCGCTGACCAACGGATTGCCCCAGCGCAACTGTTACGTCAACGTCCTGCGCGACGCGATGGCCGTCGATTCGCTTGATTCGTGCGGCGTCTATTTCGGCACGACCGGCGGCCAGGTCTACGCGTCCGCCGACGCCGGGGACACGTGGTCGGCGGTGGTCAGGGACCTGCCGCCCGTGCTGTCGGTGGAGGTCCAGACGCTGTGACGGTTCGCGTGGTGCTGCCGTATCACTTGCGGATGCTCGCGCGGGTGGACGGGGAGGTGGCCGTGGACGTGCCGCCTCCGGTCACCGTGCAGTCGGTCCTCGACTCGCTGGAGGGGCGTCATCCGGTGCTGCTCGGCACCATCCGCAATCGTCGGACACGCCGCCGGCGGCCCTTCCTGCGGTTCTTCGCGTGCGAACGGGACCTGTCGCTCAATCCTCCCGACACGGTCCTCCCCGAGGCCGTCACTGCCGGGAGAGAGCCCTTCATGGTCGTTGGCGCCATGGCGGGCGGATGAACAGGGGTTCGCGACATGCGGGCCGCGAGCCGCTGGCGCAAGTCGCTGGCCGCGGGCCGCCGGCCGCGAGCCGCAAGGCGGGTATCAGCCGGGCAGCGGGGCTCGAACCTTGGCACGCGTGCCGTGACCGGGAGCGCTGACGATCTCGAGCGCGCCGCCGAGCGCGTCCAGGCGTTCGCGAACGCTGAACAGGCCGAATTTCCCCGAGATCCCTTCCTGTCTGCGGATGTCGGCCGGGTTGAACCCTTCGCCGGCGTCGCGCACCTCGACCCAGACGTCGGTCCCGTCGCGGCCCCCGCAGACGAACGCCGACGGGACCTTCGCGTGCTTGACGACGTTGAAGAGCAGCTCGCGGACAGAGCGGAACAGCGTGATCCGCGTTTCCTCGGCCGGCACCTCGGAATCCTCGTCGATGGCCACGCGGACCATGAGGCCGTGCCGCTCCTCGTACCACCGGGCCAGCGAGTGGAGGGCCTCCGCGAGACCATCCCGGTACAGCGCGGCCGGGCTGAGATCCGCCGTCAACGACCTGGCTACCGAGAGTGACTCGGCGAGCAGGCCGTCCAGCTTCCGGATGGACTCGGGAGTTTCCGGACAGTGGCACTGGCGGGCGAGCAGGTCCACCTCGATGCGCCCCGCGGCCAGCAGCTGCTGGAGCTGGTCGTGGATCAGTTCCGCGAGGCGGCGGCGCTCCTGCTCCTCGGCGTGCGTCAACTGCACGGCGAGCGCGCGGAGTTGTTGGGTTCGCCGCTCCAGCGCCGCCGTCCGCTCGCGCACCCGCGCTTCGAGCGACTCGTTGACCGCGCGGAGTTCCGCGTTGGCAGTCTGCAGCGCGGCCTCGCTTCTCCGCAGCGCCTCTTCGGTCTGGCGCCGCTCGAGTTCGCCGCCCGCGCGCACGGAGACCAGCCGCAACACCGCCACGGCAAGCGCCGGATCCTCCAGCGGCTTTCGCGCGATCAGCGCGATGAGCCCGATCGGTTGTCCCTCGGAATCCCACAAGGTCGTGCCGAGGTAGCTCTCGGCGACCATCTGCTGGAGGACGGCGTCGTTGGGAAAGAGATCGCGCACCCGGTGCGGGAAGACGCACACGTGTTCGCCGACCACGTTGCCGCACGGCGTGTCGCGGAGCGTGTACGAGATGTTGTCCTCGAACCGGCCATCGAAGTAGACGGCCAGGGTTCGTGCGGACAGGTGATCGTCCTCGAGCCGGTCGATGCAGACGTAGTCCATCCCGAGGTGCCTGGCGAGGTCCTGGGCCAGGGCTTCGAAGAAGTCCTGACCCGACCCCGGGGCGCCGCAATGCACCAGGAAGGTCAGCGCGTCCTCGAGCGGTCTTCGATCGACGAGATCGGTAGCAGCCGGCACAGGAAGCTCCATGGCAGTAGGCGGAGGACGCAGCCGCGCGACAGTATACCCTCATCGCCTGCCCGACCGGAGTTCGACGCGGTTCTTCGGGATAGAGACGTTCCACGCCGGCGGAACCGGGGCGGGCCGGACGCGGCCCCCCCGGCGTTCGCGGGCGAAAGGACTTACGGGAGACGTTGGCCGGCGTTTACAATCAGCGGATGTCGTCAAGAATCCTGGAGTTCTTTCCTGGCCGTGCTCACCCTCTGCCTGGCCGCGGGGGCCGTCGGGGCGGGTGTGGCGGAACGCGCCTCGGTGACGGTTCCGCAGGTCTACGCCGGGATGAGCGCAACCGCCGACGGCCAGCTGGTCTTCCAGGCGGAGGGCGGCAAGCCCTTCGCGCTCCGCGAGCGTCCGCCGGCCTGGACGCTTGCCCAACTCCGCGGCAATCCCGCCGGCACGGCGACCGGCCTGGCGCTCGACTTCAAGAACCCGGCGTTCAACGGGACGCTGGTCTACGGCCTCGTGCCCTATCACGACACGCGATACCCGCAGGTCGTCTTTCGGACGTCGGTGGCAGTCAAGAGCGGGACGGCGGCCATCGACATCAAGGGCACCCTGGGCGGCCGGTACGATATGGTCGGCTGGCAGGGGAGCGGCCGCGGGGTGATCGGCTACCGGGTGATCTCCGCCGAGGGCGCGATGCTCTACGACGGGCGCGTGGCGTTCAAGGGGACCGGGCCGTTCGAGGCGGACGTGACGCTCGTCGAGGGCCCGTTCGTCGCGAACGTGACGCCGACGGGCGCGACGGTGTGGTTCGAGCTCGACCGCGCCGCCCCGTGCTCGGTGACCGTTGGCGCGCGCAGCTTTGCCTGCGCCCCGGGCCAGACGAGACAGGAAGTGGCGGTCGAGGGCCTGGCCCCCGGGGCCGAGCACGCCTACACCGTGCGGTACGGCGGCAGGGAAGAACGTTACGGGTTTCGGACCGCACCGGCCGTCGGGTCACGGGCGCCGTTCACCTTCGCGTATGCGAGCGACTCGCGGGGCGGCCAGGGCGGGGGCGACCGCAGTTTCAACGGGCCGAACGCCCACATCATGCGGCCGCTCATGGCGATCGCGCGGGACCGGAAAGCGGCATTCGTCCAGTTCACCGGCGACCTCGTGAGCGGGCCGGTGACCAGCCCCGACGCGATCGACGTGCAGTTCTCGAACTGGCGGCACGCGGTGGAGCCGTGGGCGCACTGGATGCCGTTCTATGCCGGGGTCGGCAACCACGAGGGCGTGCTGCGCGAGTTCGCCGACGCGGAGAACCGCACCGTGCGCGTCGACCGGTTCCCGTTCGACACCGAGTCGATGGAAGCCACGTTCGCGCGCAACTTCGTCAACCCGGCGAACGGCCCGGACAGCGAGGACGGGGCCGCGTACCAATCCCTCGGCCGCGAGCGCCGACTTCCCGAGCTACCGCGAGAACGTCTTCGCGTACACCTACGCCAACGTCGCGATGGTGGTGCTCAACTCGAATTACTGGTACGCGCCCTCGATTGGCACGACGCCGCAGTCGGGCGGCAACCTGCACGGTTACGTGATGGACAACCAGCTGGCCTGGCTCGAGAAGACGCTGCAGCGTTTCGAGCGGCAGGCGGCGATCGACCACGTCTTCCTGACGATCCACACGCCCATCTTCCCCAACGGCGGGCACTCGGGCGACGACATGTGGTACTCGGGGCGCAACGCCCCGCGGCCGACCGTCGCCGGCAAGCCGGTGGCGAAGGGGATCATCGATCGGCGTGACGAGATCCTCTCGCTGATCCAGAAGCATCCGAAGGTGCTGGCGGTGCTCACCGGCGACGAGCACAACTACAACCGCCTGCGCCTGGGCCCCGGCGTCGAGATCTATCCACCGGGCTGGAGCCAGCCAAGAGTGGCGCTCGTCCGCCCGTTCTTCCAGATCAACAACGGCGCGGCAGGGGCGCCGTACTACGCGCAGGAGACCCTGCCGTGGTCGCCGCACGTATCCGGTTTCTCGACCCAGAACGCCCTGTGCCTGCTCCACGTCGCCGGCCGGCAGGTGCGGCTGGAGGTGGTGAACCCGGAAACGCTCGAGGTGATCGACCGGGCCGTCCTGCGCTGACAGCGCCGGTTCGGTACTTCCCGCCCCGTCAGACCGCGAGAGCAGCGGTAGACGACCTGATCAGCGCCGGCTCATCCGTCGCCACGTCGGGCCACGCGTCTGGACTGCATCAAAGCGCGACACCGCGCGCCCCGATCGCGTCGGGCATCGGTCCTCCGCGAACCGCTCGTCCGGGTAGCAGTAGAGCCAGCGCTCGCCCGGCTCGGCCGACGCAATCACCGGGTGCGACGTCGAGCGGGCATGCCTGCTCGCGTGTCGATTCGGCGAGGAATCGCAGCAAAGGGTGACGCCGCACGTCTGGCACGTGCGGAGGTGCACCCACCGGTCGCCGGTCTTGGCGCACTCCTCGCACACGTGCCCGCGGGCGGGCGTGACGTCATGAATGGCGTTGATGTGCTCGCAGGCGTTCGTCATGAAGCCCGGCATATGCGAGTCCTGGACCATGCCTGACCGACAAGCACCGTGGCCGGCGTTGCCTTACGCCGGGTGGCAAGACACCTACGCGACGCTGCACATGTGGACGCAGATCGTCGGGAAAGTGGCGCTCGCGGTATCGCCCCCGCTCAACCACTGCTGGGGTATCGCCCTGCGCCTGACATCTCGAGGGTTGTCCACCCCGCCGTTGCCGTATGGGGAGCGAACGTTCTCCCTCGAGTTCGATTTCTTCGACCACCTTCTGCGCATCGTCACCTCCTCGGGAGAGGTCCGCACGCTGCGCCTGGCGCCGCGCACGGTCGCCGATTTCTATGGGGAATTCCGGGAGTGCCTGCGCGGCCTGGGGCTGGCGGTGAAGATCTGGCCGATGCCCGTCGAGGTGCCGTCACCGATTCGCTTCGAAGACGACGTGCAGCATGGGACGTACGACGCGGCGCAGGCGCACCGGTTCTGGCAGGTGCTGGTGCAGGTCGAGCGGGTCTTCACGGCCTCGCGGTGCGGCTTCGTCGGGAAGTGCAGCCCCGTGAACTTCTTCTGGGGCAGCTTCGACCTGGCCATCACCCGCTTCTCGGGGCGGCCCGCGCCGCCGCGGCAGGGACCCGCCTTCGAACGGGACGCGTACTCGCACGAGGTCATCAGCCACGGATTCTGGCCCGGCAGCGGTCCGGTGCTCGAGCCGGCGTTCTACGCCTACGCGGTCCCGCCGCCTGCGGGTCTCGGTGCCGCGAGCATCCAGCCGGCCGCCGCATTCTTCCACGCGGAGCTCGGCGAATTCATCCTGCCCTACGAAGCCGTCCGGACGGCCCCCTCACCCGATCGTGCGCTGTTCGATTTCATCGACAGCACCTACGACGCCGCGGCAACGCTGGCGCACTGGGACCGCCCGGCGCTGGAGAGGGGGTAGGGTGGTTACTTCCCGTCGACGATCCTGAGCAGCAGTTCCTGCGCGCGCTCGTAGGTCGGAGCGATTTCGAGCGCCGCCAACACTTCTTTCTTCGCCTCCGCGCGCTGGCTGTTCATCAGCAACGCCTCGGCCAGGTCGCAATGCGCCGGCGCCGGGTCGGCCGGGCCGGCAGCGAGGGCCGCACGAAACTCGCGCACCGCAAGCACCGGATCTCTTCGCTCGATCCCGATCCGCCCAAGCGCGCTGTGCGCGGCGGCGTCGAACGGATCGACCACCACGATGCGGTTCCAGGCGAGCGCGGTCGCCGACGCGTCCCCCAGGCGCCGGGCCAGTTGAACGAGCTTGCGCGCGGCGTCGAGGTTCAGGTGATCGTCCGCCACCAGCGACGTCAGCTCGCGCAAGGCCCGCCGGAGATCACCGCCGCGTTCCGCGAGATCGGCAATGCGCCCGCGCGGGCTGTCGGCACCGGTCGCGAACGGCACCAGCGCCGCAGCGCGTTCGTAGGCCGTGATGGCGGCGTCTCTCGCGTTTGCCGACGCCAGCGCGCGGCCCGCCGCCAGCTGCACCGGGTAGCTGCCCGGGTGCTTCGCCGCCAGCGCCGTCCAGGACTCGACCGTCCCGCCCTCCGGCACCGCGAGGCCCTCGGGAAGGCGCAGCGACCTGGCGACCGCGCCGTATCGCTCCTCGAGACGGGCATCGAAGGCCTTCTGCAGGTCCGCGAGGCCCTGCTTCGTTCCCCTCTGCAGCGCCGCATCGACGTCGGCGCCTTCGGCGAAGGCGCGCAGCATGGCGCGCAGCGCGTCTGGCCCATGCCGCTCCACGATCAGGCCGACAACGATGGACGACTGGAAGTAGGCCAGCGAGACCGTGTCTGGCCGGGCGAAGCCCGAGTTCAGCTGGGCCAGAGGCAGCACGCGGCCCTGGCTGTACGCCTGGGCGAATGCCAGTTCCGAGTCGCGCGCCCAGGCCGGATCCGCGAGCCCTTCTTCGTGGACCGAGATGCCCTCGGTCACCCACCGCGGTACCCGCTGCTTCGACAGCTGCAGCGTGAAGACGTGCGCGAGCTCGTGCCACATCGTCGCCTGCCAGTTGAATGTTCCCGGCGGGCGCGCGCGCGGAGAGTCCTGTGTCACGACCGAGCCGAAACTGGCGCCGAGGGCGCCGACCATGCCCATCAGGCCCGTCGTTCGGACGGCGAAATCGTCGTGCTTCGGGAAGACCTGGATCGAAACGGGACCGTTCAGCTCGAGCCCGTAGCGGACCCGCATGTCGGCCAGCGCCTTCGCCACGAGCGGCCCCGCGTAGAGCCGGAGCACCGGCGCTTCGTCGGGATGCATGCGGATGGTCGCCACGTCGGTCTTCTGCGACTCGAACTCGTCGAGCGTGTCGAGCACGCGGAGCAGGTTGAGGGTGACGACGTCGAACGGGTCGCCACGGAACGCGATGTCCAGCACGCGTCGCGCGTCGCGCTCGTCGCCCGCGCGCAGGAGGTGCATCCCGAGTTCGGCATGCGCGGGGAAGTTGGCCGGTTCGAGGGCAACCGCCTTCCGGCCGAACATCACCGCCTCGTCGAAGCGGTAGTTGCGCGCGGCGTGGGCGGCGATGACGCGGTAGGTGTCGCCGCGCGAGGGATTGACCGCCAGGGCGCGGGCGAGCTCCGCTTCGTAGTCGGCCACGCGTCCGCCAACCCACGCCATGGCGGCAAGCAGCGTGTGGGCGGCGGGGCTGCGCGGGTCGATCGCGGTGACGCGGTCGACGGCCGCCTTCGCGGCGGCCGGCTGCTCATTGTCGAGTGCCGCCTCGGCCGCGAACAGGTGCGCGTCGACGAGCGCCGGGTCGATCGCCAGGGCGCGGGCGGCGGAGGTGGCCGCCGCTGCGGGGTCCTCGTCCGCGAGCGCGCGCGCCAGCCCGGCGTGCGCGGGCGCCCAGTCGGCATCGGCCTGGAGCGCGAGGCGGAACGACTTCACGGCTTCAGCCGGCGCGTGCTTGTCGTGGAACAGCGCGCCCCAGGCGGTGTTGGCGGCGGGGTCGTTCTTGAGCGCGGCGGTCGCCTCGCGGTAGAGCGAGTTGGCCGTGCGTGCCTGGTCGAGCGCGTGGGCGGCACGTGCCGCGCGCAGCAGGCCGTCGGCCGTGACGCCGCCGCGAGCGGCGTTCACGATGGGCGCCAGCGTACGGGCGGAGTCGGCGGATCGTCCCAGGAACCGCTGGAGCAGGCCGAGTTCGAGGGCGGCCTCACCGAGCGGGTTGGCTTTGGACGCGGGCTCGAGGAGGGCCAGGGCGTCTTCATACCGGCCGCGATCGGCCGCGAGACGGCCAAGGACGGCGGCGGCCGCCGGGTCGCCGGCACCGCGGGCCCGCGCCATCGACTCGGCGTCTGGACGCTTGCCATGAGCGATTGCCGCCCGGGCGGAACGGAACCACGCGGCCTCGGCGGCGACCCGCGCCTGCTCGACCTTCAGGACTGCCGCGCGCGCCTGGGCGTCCTGTGCGGCTTGTCTCGGAGGTCGGGCCTCCAGGCCCGTCCCCGCGGCCAGGAGCGCGCAGCTGCAGGCGAGGACCGCGGCAAAGCCCCGGCCGGCGCGAGCGCGCCGCGATGACGGTCCCGGCGAAGCGACGTCAAGACGACAGTCAGGCATGGGGTGTGAATCGATTGTAACCCGGTCACAGGACGAGCCGCCGGCCGTGCTATCCTGCGAAAGGGTTCCCCGATAGGATTTGGCAGACGAGCTTTTGCAGCGGTCTCAGCTCGAGGTGTCTTTGCTGGAGCGGCTGTTCGGACTCGCATTCAAGTATCGGCCCGTGATCTTCGCCCGGGGCGAACTCGCGTTCGGTCCTCCCTGGCCGGCGGCGCTGGCCGTGCTGGCTGCCCTCTTGGCGGCGGGCGTCGCTGTCTGGTCGTACAGGCGGCAAGCCGCGCCGGGCATCGCGACGCGGGCCCGGCTCGTGCTGCTCGGCCTGCGTCTCTCGACGGTCGCGGTGTTCCTCCTGTGCCTCCTCCGTCCCGTGCTCGTCGTTCGCGCGGTCGAGCCGCAGCGCAATTTCCTCGCGGTGCTCGTGGACGACTCGCGCAGCATGACCATCGCGGACGACAAGGCGTCGCCGCGGAACACGTTCGTTCGGGACGCATTCGGCGAATCGGGGGGCGTGCGCGCCGCGCTCGCACGACGGTTCGCGTTGCGATACTTCCATTTCTCGGCAACGGCCGAGCGGGCGACGGGTGCCACCGCGGGTGCCTTTGCCGGGACCCGGTCGAACATCGGGCAGGCGCTGGCGCAGACCGCCGAGGAACTCGCCGGCCTGCCGGTGTCGGGGATCGTGCTATCTGAGCGACGGCGCCGACACCTCTCGGGAGAGCCTGGCCGAGACGCTCCGGTCGCTTCGAACCGCCGGTCTTCCGGTGTTTGCGGTGGGCCTCGGGCGCGAATCGTTCGGGCGCGATGTGCAGGTGGGGCGGGTCGATCCGCCGGTGTCCGGTACTCAAGGGCACCACGCTGGTCGTCGACGTCGTCCTCAGCCAGTCCGGCTATGCCGGCCGCACCGTGCCGCTCGTGGTGGAAGACGAGGGGCAGCAGCTCGCGTCGCAAGACGTGAGGCTGCCTCCGGATGGAGAGCCGGCGACGGTGCGCGTGCGCTTCACGCTGAGCGAGGTCGGGCCGCGGGTCCTGCACTTCCGTGTCCCGGTGCTCGACGGAGAGCAGGTGACGCAGAACAACGAACGCGACGCGCTGGTGACCGTGACGGATCGCCGGGAGAAGATCCTCTACATCGAAGGACAGGCCCGGCCCGAGATGAAGTTCCTCCGGCAGGCCGTCGCCGACGACAAGAATCTCCAGGTGGTGACGCTGCAGCGCACGGCCGAGCGCAAGTTCCTGCGCCTCGACATCGACGCGGCCGACGACCTGGCGGGCGGGTTCCCGAAGACGCGCGAGGAACTCTACGCCTACCGCGGCATCGTGCTCGGCAGCATCGAGGCGGGCGCGTTCACGCCCGATCAACTCCGGATGATGGCCGATTTCGTCAGCCTCCGCGGCGGCGGATTGCTCGCGCTGGGCGGCCGACTGGCGTTCGCCGAGGGTGGGTACGGCGGAACCCCGGTGGCCGAGGCACTGCCCATCGAGATCGGGGCGACCAAGGCCGCCGACGGATTCCTCGAGACGCTGAGGGTGCGGCCCACGCGGCTCGGCCTGACGCACGTGGCCACGCAGGTCGGCGCCACCGAGCAGGCGTCGGCCGAACGTTGGGCGGCGCTGCCGGCGCTGACCTCCGTCAACCCGATCCGTCGCGTCAAGCCGGGGGCGGCGGTGCTGTTGACGGCCCCCGAAGCGCGGCGCGAAGAGCAGGTCGTCCTGGCGTTCCAGCGGTACGGCGCCGGGAAGGCAATCGCGTTTCCGGTGCAGGACTCGTGGCAGTGGCAGATGCACGCCGACATCCCGGCCGAGGACCAGACGCACGAGGCGTTCTGGCGGCGCTTGCTGCGGTGGGTGGTGGATGGGGTGCCCGAGCGGCTGGCGGTCGCGGTCGATCACGAGCGGGTGGAGCGCGGCGACACCGTGCAGGTGACCGCGACTCTGCGAGACGACCGGTTCATCGGCGTCAACGGTGCGAGTGTACGGGCGACGGTGACGGGTCCGGACGGGCGCGCCACCGAAATGCCGCTCGCGTTCGTCGTGGACCGGGACGGGGAGTACCGCGCCACTTTTGACGCCCCCCTGGACGGCCTCTACGAGGTCGCCGTCGACGCCCTCCCCAAAACGGGGCCAGGCCCCGTTTCTGGCTCGCCCCCGCCGCGAAAACGGGGCCAGGCCCCGTTTCTGGCCTCGCTCCCGCCGCGAAAACGGGGCCTGGCCCCGTTTTGCGGGCGCGGGCGTTCGTGAGGGCAGCGCCGGACGACCGCGAGTACTTCGACGCGGGGATGCGGCCCGCTTTCCTGCGACGCGTGGCAGAGGACACGGGAGGGCGCTTCTACACGCCGGCGACGGCCGCGGCGCTCCCCGAGGACATCACCTACCTCGGTCGCGGGGTGACGGTGGTCCAGGAAAAGGACCTTTGGGACATGCCGGCCGTGCTGGTCCTGCTCGTCGGCCTCGCGGGCGGGGAGTGGTTGCTGCGCCGTCGATGGGGGCTCGCATGAAGCGACTCCGCATCGCGGCCGCGGTCGCCCTCTGGGCAGCGACGGCTCACGCAGGCGGAACGCCTGCCCGGCAAGCGAGCCCGCAGGCCAGCCACCTGCTCGTCATCGTCGGCCTCGGCGGCGACCTGGAGAATGCGGACCGGTTCCACCAGTGGGCCGTGACCCTCGTCGATGCGGCACGCGGTCGGTACGGCCTTCCCTCCGAGAGCGTGATCTACCTGGGCGAAGACCCGTCTCGCGATCCGACGCACATCAGCGGCCGGTCCACACGGGAAGCCGTCGCCGCGGCGATCGCCCGGCTGGCCGCCCGTGCGCGGCCGGGCGACCGGGTCCTGGTCGTCCTCATCGGGCACGGCGCATCCGCCACGGCGGGGGCGCGCTTCAATCTGCCCGGTCCCGACCTGACCGCTCCCGAGTTTGCGAAGCTGCTGGACCGGCTGGCGGCGCAGACAGTCGTCTTCGTGAACACGGCCAGCGCGAGCGGCGGGTTCGTCACCGCACTGTCCGGCAAGGACCGGGCGATCATCGCGGCCACGAAGACCGACGGCGAGAGGAACCAGACGCGGTTCGGCGAGTTCTTCGCTTCGGCGTTCGCGGCAACCGATGCCGGCGCGGACACCGACAAGGACGGCCGTGTCTCGGTACTCGAAGCGTTCCTCTGGGCCCGCGCGCGGGTGGTCGATTCCTACAACCGCGACGGCCAGCTGCTGACCGAGCACGCCGTGCTCGACGACAACGGCGACGGCAAGCCGTCTGAGGCGCCCGGGCAGCCGGGCGCCGACGGCGCGCTGGCCCGAACGCTCTTCCTGTCGGCGGCGTCGGTGGCGCGGCCTTCCGCCGACCAGGCGGATCCGGAGCTGCGCGCCCTGGTGGCGCAGCGCGACGCCATCGAAGCCAAGATTGCCGCGCTCAAGGCGGCAAAGGACACGCTCGATCCGGAGAAGTACGACCGGGAGCTCGAGTCGATGCTGATCGACCTGGCCCGCGTGAATCGCGCCATCCGGGAGAAGCAGACATGAGGACGACTCTCGGGCGCCTCGCCGCGCTGACCGCGATCGCGGCCACCACCGCTCTCCTCGTGGCGCAGGTGGGGCAGGATCCCCCGGTGCGCCTGCCCTCGATCACGTTCGGCACCAGCCAGCCGCCACCACCGCCCCCGCCGCCGCGGCAAGGCGATTCATTCCAGCCCGGTCCGTTCCAGGGGCGGGGATTCCCACGCTTCGGGCAGCTCGAGCGGCCAGAGACCGTGGACCTGGAACCCGGGCAAGTGGCCTACGACGGCCGCTTCGTGTTCGCGCGCCTCCGCTACACCGAAGGCGTCTCTCCCGACGAGCTCGGCGGAGGCCGGATGTTCGGGCGCCGCGGAGGCCGCGGCCAGGGCCCGCCGTGGTCGCACGATTACCCGCGTGCCGAGCGGAACTTCATGAAGATCCTGCGTGAGATCACGACCCTCGACCCGTACACCGGTCCCGCCGGCGGGGCCATCGTCGACATCGGTTCGCCCGACCTCTTCAACTACCCGGTGAGCTACATGGCGGAGGCCGGGGCCTGGACGCAGACCGACAAGGAGGCCGCTAACCTGCGTGCCTACCTGCTCAAGGGCGGCTTCATCATCTTCGACGACTTCCGCGGCAGCGACTGGACCAACTTCGAGACGCAGATGCACCGCGTGCTGCCGGATCTCCGTTTCGTCGAGCTCGAGCTCTCTCACCCGATCTTTCACTCGTTCTTCGACATCGCGACGCTCGAGTTCAAGCAGGTACTACGACCGCGATCTGCCGCACTTCATCGGCGCCTATCTCGACAACGATCCAGCCAAGCGGCTGCTGTTCGTCGCGAACTACAACAACGACGTCGGGGAGTACCTGGGAGTTCTCGGACACGGGGTGGACGCCCATCGACCTGTCCAACGAGGCATACAAGCTCGGCGTGAACTACATCGTGTATGCGATGACGCACTAGCAGGGCAGACCGCCGAAAGCGTTGTGCCTCTGCATTTGCATTTGCATTGTGCATTGTGCATTGAGTCGCGGCACCCATGGAGACCAACGTGACACTGACCGACGGCTTCAACACGGCGGCCCAACTCGAATCCGAAGACGATGTCGGCCTGGCCGATTGGATGAAGGCCAGCCGCGAGCGGATGCTCGCCGAGCTCGGCAAGATCATCGTCGGCCAGTCGGCCGTCATCGAGCAGGTGCTGCTGACGCTGCTCGTCGGCGGCAACAGCCTCATCGTCGGGGTGCCCGGGCTCGCCAAGACGCTGCTGATCCGCACGATGGCGGACGTGCTCGACCTGAAGTTCTCGCGGATCCAGTTCACGCCCGACTTGATGCCGTCCGACATCACGGGCACGGACATCATCCAGGACGACCCGCAATCCGGGAAGCGGCACATGGTGTTCTCACCCGGGCCCGTGTTCACCAACGTGCTGCTGGCCGACGAGATCAACCGCACGCCGCCCAAGACGCAGTCGGCGCTGCTCGAGGCGATGCAGGAACACCGCGTCACCATCCAGGGCCGCACCTACACCCTGGACGAACCGTTCCACGTCTTCGCCACTCAGAACCCGATCGAGCTCGAGGGGACCTATCCCCTCCCCGAAGCGCAACTCGACCGCTTCATGTTCCACATCGTCATCGACCACCCGCCCGAGGCCGAGGAACTCGAGGTGCTGCGTTCGACGACGGCGGTGCAGGATGCGCGGGTGGAACGGGCCGTCAGCGGCGCCGAGTTGCTCGCGTTCCAGCGCCTCGTCCGGCGCGTGCCCGTTTCCGAGCCCGTCATGCGCTACGCGCTGAGCCTGGTGCGCGCCAGCCGGAAGCAGCCCGGCGGCGGCACCCTCGACTTCGTCGGCAAGTGGGTGGCCTATGGCGCGAGCGTTCGTGCCGCCCAGTACCTGGTACTTGGCGCCAAGGCGCGCGCGCTGACGCACGGCCGCTATCACGTGGCGTTCGAGGACGTGAGGGCGCTTGCGCACCCGGTGATGCGGCACCGCGTGCTCACCAACTTCCACGCCGAGTCCGAGGGCGTGACGACCGACCAGATCATCGACCAGTTGCTGGCGGCGGTGCCCCTGCCGAAGTCGGGGATGTAGCCATGGAACGCCGGGACACGCGGGCATCGATGCGCGGCGCCCAGTTCGTGGATCCGTCCGCCCTGGCGCGGATCCGGAACCTGGAGCTGCTGGCCCGCACCGTCGTCGACGGCTTCATCAACGGCCTGCACCGCGCGCCCCACCTCGGCTTCTCGCTGGATTTCGCCGAGCACCGCGGCTACGAGCCGGGTGACGACCTGCGGCGCGTCGACTGGCGCGTCTTCGCGCGCACCGACCGCTACTACGTGAAGCAGTTCGAGGCCGACTCGAACGCGAACGTGGTGGTCTCGCTCGACGTCTCGTCGTCCATGCGCTACGCGAGCGGCGGGGTGACGAAGCTCGATTACGGCCGCTTCCTCGCCGCGTCGCTCCTGTACTTCTCGCACCAGCAGCGCGACCGGGTTGGCCTGGTGACGTTCGACTCGGAGATTCGGGAGTACGTGCCCCCATCCGCGCGGCACCTCGAGTTCGGGCTGTATGCGCTCGACCGGGTCGCCGACGGCCGCCCGGGGACGCTGGCGCCGCCGCTGCGCAGGCTCACCGAGCGCCTGGTCCGCCGCGGCATCGTCGTCGTCATCTCGGACCTGTACGACGAGCCCGAGGTGGTCGCGAATGCGGTGCGTCCGCTTCGTTACCGCGGCCACGACGTCATCGTGTTTCACGTGCTGGATCCTGCCGAGATCGATTTCCGGTTCAGTGAGGCCGTGAGCTTCGAAGACCTGGAGACCGGCGACCGGATCCCGGTCGTGCCCGCCTCGGTGCGCGACCAGTACCGGGCGCTGGTCAGGCAGCACACCGAGTCGCTCGGCCGCCTGTTCACCGACAGCCGGATCGACTACGCGTTGTTCAACACCTCGGTGCCGCTCGACCACGCGCTGTTCCACTACTTGTCGGCGCGCGAGCGCCTGAGCCGGGCCAGGTGATGTCGTTCCTGGCCCCCGCGCTGCTCGCCGGCCTGCTCGGCATCGCGATTCCCATCGTGGTGCACCTCGTGCAGCGCGAGCGTCGCACCACCCAACCGTTTCCCTCGCTGATGTTCCTGCGGCAAATCCCCAACCAGTCGGTGAGGCGGCGCGCCATCCGGCACTGGCCGCTGCTCGCGCTGCGCGTGCTGGCGCTGGTGCTGATCGCGACCGCATTCGCACGCCCGTTCCTGGCGGGCGGCGGAGCCACTCTCGCCGCGACCGGGGCGCGCCAGCTGGTGGTGCTGCTCGACCGGTCCGCGAGCATGGGCTACGGCGAGCACTGGGCGCGGGCCCAGGAGGCCGCGCGCCGGGTCGTTCGCGGCCTCGGCCCCGGCGATGGGGGCTCGCTGGTCTTCTTCGGAGCCGACGTCGAAGTCGGCGCCCGATCCGAGGCCGGCCCTGGTGCGCTGATTCCCGCGATTGACCGGGCTCGCCCCGGTCCCGGGATGACGCGGTTCGGCCCGGCCCTCCGTGCCGCCGCGGGGCTGCTCGAGTCCGCCGCCGCCTCGCGCCGCGAGATCGTGCTCATCTCCGATTTCCAGAAGTCCGGGTGGGAGCCCACGCAGGACGTCAAGCTGCCGGCGGGCGTGACGCTGACGCCGGTGTCGGTCGCTGAACCGTCAACCGCCAATGCCGCGCTCGTGGGCCTGGCATTCGAACAGGAGGCCGCGCCGAAGGGCGTGCTCGTTCGCGCCGCGGCCCGCGTTGCGAACCACTCGGCGCAGCCGGTCACCGACCGCGAGATCGCACTCGAGGTGGACGGGCACCGCGTCGACGCCGTGCAGGTCTCGGTGGAACCCGGTACCACGGCTTCCGTCGGCTTCGCGCCGTTCGCGGTGAGCGCTCGCAGTGCCCGGGTGACCGCAAGAATGGCCCCCGACGCGCTTCCCGCGGACGACACGTTCCACGCCGTCGTGACCGTCGGCGGCCAGGTGCCCGTGCTCGTCCTCGAGAGCGCGAACCCGGCGCCCGACGCAAGTCTCTATCTCACGCGGGCGCTCGACGTGGCCGCCGCGCCGGGCTTCGCGACGCGCCTCACGCGGGCCGACCGAGTGACCCCCGAGGAGATCGCGAGCGCCGCGGTGATCGTCCTCAACGACGTGGCACCGCCGCCCGGGGCGGCGGGCCGCGCGCTGGCGGCGGCCGTGCACGGCGGCGCGGGCCTGCTGGTGCTGCTCGGGGATCGCAGCGCCTGGAGCGATGCGAGCTTCGACCTCCTGCCCGGTCGGCTCGGCGCGATGGTCGATTGTTCGGGCACCAGCGGCGGCACGCTGGGCTACATCGACTTCAACCACCCGGCGTTCGAGATCTTCAGCACGCCCCGCAGCGGCGACCTGACGGCCGCGCGGGTCTTTCGGTACCGGACGCTGTCGGCGCCGTCCAAGGTCCTCGCGCGGTTCGACGATGGTGCGGTGGCCGTGGCGGAACGGAGGGTGGAGCGCGGCACGGTCATCGCGTGGACGTCCACGTTCGACAGTTACTGGAATGATCTCCCGCTGAAGCCGGTGTTCGTGCCCTTCGTCCACCAGGTGATGCAGCACCTGGGCCGCTACGTCGAGCCGCGAACCTGGTACTTTGTGGGCGACGCGTTCGACCCGGCCGACCTGCCCCCGGCGAGCGGAGGCCGGCGTGTCGCGGCAGGGCCGGGGTTCACGATCCTGTCACCGTCCGGCCGGCGCGTGGAGCCGGCAGCGGGTACGGCCACGCGCACGATTCTCCTCGGCGAGACCGGCTTTTTCGAGATCCGGCCCACCGCTGCCTCCACTGCCGACCCGATCGTCGTCGCCGTCAACGGCACCGCCGGCGAATCCGACCTGTCTCCGATCGACCCGGCCGAGCTGGCGGCGAGCGTCAGCACGACGGCGGCCGGCCCCGTCGCTGGGGCCGGGCCCGAACTCACGGCCGAGGAACGCGAACGTCGTCAGTCGCTCTGGTGGTATCTTCTGGCGACAGGGCTCCTGTTACTGGGTATCGAGGGCGTGTTGGCCAGCCGGCTGCCGCGCGTAGCATGATGTCGCACCACGAGGAACTGCTTCGGATCATCCGCGAGGTCCGGTCGCGCTGGCGCTGGAAGGTCGTGCTGCGCAGCGCCACCGTGCTGGTCGGTGCGGCCATCGTGGCCGTGCTGGCCGCTGCGTACGGGCTCGAGCGGTTCCGCTTCAGCCCCACGTCCATCATTGCGTTCCGGGCGGCGGTCTACCTGCTGCTGGTTGGGCTCGGCTGGTTCTTCTTGGTGCGGCCGCTCGGCCGCCGCGTGAGCGACCAGCAGGTGGCCCTCTATCTCGAGGAACACGAGCCGTCGCTCCAGGAGATGTTGCTGAGTGCGGTCGATGTCGGGGCGCCGGGCCGGGCCGTCGAGCGGACCGGCGAGTCCGCCGACCTGCTGCGGCAGCTGGTGAAGTCGGCCGTCGAGCGCTGCCACTCAGCCGATCTCGGCCGCGGTCTCGAACGACAGAGCCTCCGGCAATCCCTCGTCGCTCTCGCCGTCATTGCCGCCGTCGCGGGGGCCGCGTTCGGCCTCGGCCCCGCGTACCTTCGGCAGGGCGCATTCGCCGTGCTCGTGCCCGTCATGGGTGCCGAGGCCGCCAGCCCGTATCGAATCGAGGTGACTCCAGGCAGCGCCACGGTGGCCCGGGGTTCGGACGTCTCGATTGCGGCTCGGCTGCACGGCTTCACCGCGACCGAAGTGGATCTCTTCACGCGCGCCAGGAGCAGCGCGCCGTTCGAGCGCGTGCCGATGGTGGCGCCGCCCGATGAGGGCCGGTTCGAGAGCACGCTCTTCCGGGTGAAGGAGTCGTTCGAGTATTTCGTGCAGGCCGCGGGGGTGCGATCGGCGATCTTCAGGATCGAGGCCGCCGCGCTGCCATTCGTCGAGCGCATGGAGATGGAGTTCGTCTACCCGGCGTATACGGGGCTCGCGCCGCGGGTGATCGACCAGGGCGGGGACATCGCCGTGCTGCGCGGCACCACCGTGCGGCTGCGGGTGCACTCGACGATGAAGACCGGGGCCGGGCGGATCGCGCGCGACGGGAAGGAGATGGTGCCTTTGACGGTCAACGCGGACGGCACCCTCTCCGGCAGCTTCCAGGTGATGGGCGACGGCCTCTACCGGGTCGACCTGGCCGATCCCGCGGGTGCGCTCGTTGCCGCGTCCCCCCAGTACACCATCGACGTGCTTACCGACGAGGCGCCGTCGGTGGCGTTCGCAAAACCCGGCCGCGATCTGCGCGCGACGAGCGTCGACGAGATCTACGTCGAGGCCGGCGCGGCCGACGACTACGGCGTGAAGCAACTCGACCTGGTCTACGCCGTCAACGGCGGCCCGGAACGTTCGGCGCGGCTCATCGGCCCGACTCCCGCGGCGCGCGCCGAGGTGGCGGCCGGCCACACCTTCTTCCTGGAGGAGCTCGGACTCCAGCCCGGCGACGTGGTGTCGTACTACGCTCGCGCCACGGACAACGACGAGGTCAGCGGAGCGAAGAGCGTCACGAGCGACATCTTCTTCCTGCAGATCCAGCCCTTCCGAAAGGATTATCGCGCGGCCGAGAGCCAGGCCGGCGGGCAGGCGGCCGGTGGGGCGGGTGCTGAAGGGAACGACCCGTCGGCGCTCTCCGAGCAGCAGCGTCGCATCGTGTCGGGCACCTTCAACAGTGTCCGGGACCGCTCCAGGGTGGGCGAGGAGAAGTTCCGCCAGGACATCGTCTTTCTCGCGCTGACACAGGGGCAGCTGCGGGAGCGCGCCGAGGCGCTGGCGGCGCAGATCAAAGCGCGCGTCGCCCAGGCCGACCCGACGATGATCAAGATCGCGGGGGCGCTCGAGGACGCGGCGAAGGCGATGCAGGGCGCGGAGCAGCGGCTGCAGGCGCGCGACGCGAAGGGCGCTCTCCCCGGCGAACAGCAGGCGCTCGCGAACCTCCAGCGGGCCGAAGAGGCCTATCGTGATGTGCGCGTGCACATGAGCCAGGAGCGGGGCGGCGGGGGAGGCGGTGGCGGGGGGCGGCAGTCCGCGGCGGCCGAGGAACTGGCGAACCTGTTCCAGCTCGAGATGGACAAGCTGCGCAGCCAGTACGAAACGGTGCAGCGCAGCCAGCAGCAGACTGCCGACGCGAAGGTCGACGAGATGCTCGAGCGGCTCAAGGAACTGGCCCGGCGGCAGGAGCAGGAGGCCGAGCGGCAGCGACAGCTGGCGGGCGGCCGACAGGCGGGAGCCAGCGCCGCGAGCGCACGGCAGCGGCAGTTGGCCGACGAGACCGAGGAAGCGGCGCGACAGCTGGAGCGGCTGTCGCGAGAAGACGACCGCCAGGACCTCGGTCAGATGGCGCGCGACCTGCGGTCGGCGGCCGACGCGATGCGCCGCGCGGCAGCCAGCGGCGATTCGGCGGCGTTCAGCGAGGCGCGGGCGGCAGCCGAGCGGCTGTCGCGGGCCCGCGATGGGCTCGAGCAGCAGCGCAGCGATTGGCTGGCGCGCAATATCGACTCCGCGCTCTCGCGCACTCGTCGCCTCGCCAACGAGCAGAAGTCGATTGAGGCCGGCGTCCGTTCGCTCGACAAGGCGGGCGCCAATCGCGGCGAGCAGGTGCAGCAGCTGCAACAGCGCAAGGAGGCCGAGGCCGCCGACGTGGCCGACCTGGAGAAGCAGCTCGATTGCACGGCCGCCGACTTCCGGCGCGAGCGGCCCGACGCCGCGCGCCAGGTGCAGGAGGCCGCCGACGGCATCCGCGACGACCGGTTGAAGGAGAAGATTCGATACTCGCGCGGGCTGGTGCAGGGCGCGCCCGTGGACACGGCCGCCGGGTTCGAGCAGCAGATTGGCGCGGACATCGCGTCGCTCGAGTCCCGCTTGCGGAAGGCGGCCGGGTCCGTGAATACCCCGGCACCTGCCAGCCGGGCCGACGCGATGGCACGCGCCCGTGGGCTCGCGCGCGGCGTCGCGTCGATGGAACAGCGGCTCCGCGACCGCGATCGGGCGGGGCAGGCCTCCTCCGATCGGGCGGGGCAGGCCTCCTCCTCCGAGGTGGGGCAGGCCTCTGGCCTGCCCGGTGATTGTGCGGGCCAAGCTTCCCGCCTGCCTGATGGTCGGGTGGGGCAGGCCTCCGGCTTGCCTGGCAACGACGCTCCCGGTTTCGAGCCCCGCCAGCTCCAGCGCGAGGCGCGGGACCGGCGGGCCGAGGCGCAGGCGCTTCGACGTGACTTGCAGGCGCTCGGCGTGGACGTGAAGGACCTCGACGCCATCATCGGCGCGCTCGCGGCGCTCGACAGCACGCGCGTCTATGCCGACGCGGACGAGATCACCCGGCTCCAGCAGAAGCTCGCAGAGACGCTGCAGCGCTTCCAGTTCAGCCTGCGCCGCGACCTCGGCGGCGCCGACGCCGAGCAGCTGCTGCTGTCGGGCGCCGACGCGGCTCCGGAGGCGTACAAGAAGCAAATCGAGGAATACTACCGATTGCTGGCGCGGGGCCGGAAGAAGTAGAACGTGATGCTGCAACGAACATGCTGAGGCCCGGAACGACGTGCGGCCCGTACGAGATCCTCACCTCCCTGGGCGCCGGCGGGATGGGCGAGGTCTACCGCGCGCGCGACACCAGGTTGAACCGCGACGTGGCGCTCAAGTTCCTCCCCGACGCGTTCGCCCACGACGCCGAGCGGGTCGCCCGTTTCACGCGCGAGGCGCAGACGCTCGCCGCGCTGAACCACCCGCACATCGCCACGATCTACGGGATCGTCGAGGCCCCGGCCGCCGCCGGCGCAGCCGGCCCGGACCCGCACGTGCACGCGCTCGCGATGGAGCTGGTGGACGGCGACGACCTGTCCGCCGTGATCGCCCGCGGCCCCGTGCCCCCCGGTGACGCGATTGCGATCGCGAAGCAGATCGCGGAAGCGCTGGAAGCGGCGCACGAGCAGGGGATCATCCACCGCGACCTGAAGCCGGCCAACATCAAGGTGCGCGCGGACGGCACCGTGAAGGTGCTCGACTTCGGCCTGGCGAAGGCGGTGGCATCGTCGTACGGCTCCGCGCGGGGCAGCCAGGCGGCGTGGGATTCGGCAGTCACCAATTCACCGACGGCGATGCCGCTCGCCATGACGGGGCTGGGCGTCGTCCTCGGGACCGCTGCCTACATGGCGCCCGAGCAGGCGCGTGGGAAGACCGTCGACCGCCGCGCCGACATCTGGGCGTTCGGCGTCGTGCTGTACGAGATGCTCACCGGCCGGGCGTTGTTCGCGGGCGAGTCGATATCCGACACGGTGGCGGCCGTGCTGCGAAAGGACATCGAGCTGTCCGCGCTGCCGCTCGGGACGCCGGCGGGCGTGCGGCGGCTCGTTGCCCGCTGCCTCGAGCGCGATCCCAGGCTGCGGCTGCGCGACATCGGCGAGGCGCGAATCGCCCTGGAGTCGCCCGAGCCGGCTGACCCCGCCCCCGTCCCGGTGGCCGCCCCGCGGCGGACGTGGCCGTGGCTCGTGGCGCTGGCCGGCACGGCGCTGGTGGCCGCGACCGCTGCGCACATGCTCACGCGCGGCCCCGCTGCACCCCGCCTGGCCTCCGACGGCCACTTCATCGTCGAACTGCCAGCCGACGCGCCGCTCGTGACGCTCGAGATTCCCGGCGTCAGCGAAGCGCCGCTTGCCGTCTCGCCCGACGGGCGGCAACTCGTGTACGTCGGCGCTGCCGGCGCGACGGGCAGCCAGTTGTACGTCCGAACGATGGCCGACGTCACACCGCGGACGCTCCCCGGCACCGCCGGAGCCACCGCGCCTTTCTTCTCTCCCGACGGGCAGTGGATTGCGTTCTTCGCGGGCGGGAAGCTGAAGAAGACGCGGCTGGACGGGGGGACACCGGCGACTCTCGCCGATGCCCCGAACGGACAGGGCGGAAGTTGGGGGACGGCTGGCGAGATCGTCTTCGCGCCCAGCAACACCGGCAACCTCGTCATGGTGGCCGACACGGGCGGAGTCCCGCGGGGCGTCACGACGCTCGACTTCGCGGCAGGCGACGACGCGCACCGCTGGCCGCAACTGCTGCCGGGCGGCCGGCTGCTCTTCACGGTGATCGCGTGGAGTCGTGAAACGTCCGATGTCGTCGTCGTGGACCTTGCGACCGGGGCGCGCAGGACGGTGCAGGCGGGCGTCGATTTCGCGCGCTACGTGCCGGATGATCCGGGCGCGGCTGCCGGGCACCTGGTCTTCGTGCGCGGCGGCGCCCTCGTGGCGGCGCGGTTCGATCCTGCCGGTACCGTGGCGGCCGATTCACCCGTCGCGGTCGTGGACGGCGTCCGAGACGCGCAGTTCGACGTGTCGTCGAACGGCGTCCTCGCTTATGCCCCGGGTGTCGGCAAGAACCCGGACTACTCGCTGGTCTGGACGGACCGCATGGGAAAGGCAGTCCCTATCAACGACCTCGTCCGCGGCTACGAAGACCTGCACCTGTCACCGGACGGCCGGCTCGTGGCGCTGACGGTCGAGGAGGCAGGACCCGAGTCGGAGGCGCACGTCTGGCTGGCGGACACGACGCGCGGCACGCTCACCCGGGCGACGTTCGAGGGATTCAGCCGCGACCCGGTGTGGGCGCCGGACGGCAAGTCGTTCGTTGTCGGATCGAAGCGAGGGGAGAACACGTTCGGCATCTATCGCCACAGCCTCGACGGCCGCACGCCGGTGGAGTTGCTGTGGGCAAGCCCGATCCCCATCTGGCCCGACCCGCAGTCCTGGACGCCCGACGGCCAGACGCTGGTGTTCTCGACCAAGGGCAAGGCGACCGGCGACGACATCTGGCTGCTGTCTCTCGCGGACAAGCGCGAAGCCAGGCCGTGGCTGCAGACGCCGGCCACGGAGTGGGCCGGCAGGCTGTCACCCGACGGGCGCTGGATCGCGTACAACTCCGACGAGTCGGGGCGCGACGAAGTGTACGTCCAGCCGTTTCCGGGGCCAGGAGGGAAATGGATCGTGTCGCAGGACGGCGGCTATAACGCGATCTGGTCGCGCGACGGGCGGGAGATCTTCTACCGCCATGGCAACCAGGTCATGGCGGTGACCGTGGAGACCTCGCCCGCGTTTGCGGCCGGCAAGCCGCAGCCGATGTTCTCGGGCCGCTATCGATTGACCGGCCGCGATTTCGACGTGTCACCTGACGGCCGACGCTTCGTGATGATGCGCACCGACGAACCGCGGACGACGACGCGCCTCGGCGTGCTGCTCGACTGGTGGCGGGCGCTCTCGCTCAGGGGACGGCCCTCCAGGCCGGGATGACGCGGGGCCGCACCTACCATCCGAGGAGGCGTGCCAGCCAGGATTTCGGTCGCGGGCATTGGCAGCGCCTGGCCGGCGGCACGTCGCTCAGCACTTCCTCCACGTGCCGCCCGCACCCCACCCACGTAGGCTTTCCGCACTGCCGACAGACGCTCCGATGGCACATCAGGTATTACCTCTCTCCAGGCTCGTGGCTACATCTGCGTACCAAAAGTATTGCACGCATCGGCGCGTCCCGACTGGAGCCCGCGGTTGAACCACGTCATGCGCTGCTCGGAGGTGCCGTGCGTGAAGGCGTCGGGAACGACGCGGCCGCGGGTCATCTTCTGCAGGCGATCGTCGCCGATCGCCGCGGCCGCGCGCAGGCCTTCCTCCGCGTCTCCGGGCTCGAGCTCTACCAAGCCGCGCCCGGCGCGCCCGGCGGCCGAGGCGGCATGCCCCCAGACGCCGGCGAGGCAGTCCGCCTGCAACTCCAGGCGGACCGACAACGCGTTGGCCTTCGAAGGATCCGCGCGCTGCGCCGAGCGCACGCGCTCTTCCACGCCGAGCAGTTTCTGCACGTGGTGGCCGAGCTCGTGTGCGATGACGTAAGCCTGCGCGAAATCGCCCGGCGCGCCGAACCTGCGCCGCAGTTCGTCGAAGAAGCCCAGGTCGAGGTAGACCAGTTGGTCGGCGGGGCAGTAGAAGGGCCCGGTCGCCGATTCCGCCATCCCGCAGGCCGAGTTGATTTGATCGCGGAAGAGCACCACCTTGGTCGGCTGGTACCGTCCCTCGAGGAGCCGGTCCCAGGTCTGCTGGGCGTCGCCCATCACCGCGTCGACGAAGTCCACCAGCTTTTCCTCTTCCGGTGACGCCGCCACCCGGCCCGAGGTGCCGACCGACGCGGAAGGCGGAGCCGACCCGCCCCCGCCGATCAGCGACAGGATGTCGGTGCCGGTCAGCCAGCTGAGGAGCAGGACGACCAGCAGGCCGCCAATTCCAAGCGGAACCCCGCCGCGCAGGCCCATGCCCGACGACCCCCGAAGGTCATTGATGTTGCCGCGGTCGCCCCGGCTCCAGCGCATCGGTCCACCTCCCCACGCTTGTGCTGCAACTGCCGGGCCAACCGGGCCGTGAAGGCGCACAAAGCCGCGACGTTGCCTGGCGGCCAGACTCTAACGACGAGTCAGGCCGAGCGCGGCCAGCGTGCTCCTGATGTCGTCCAGCGTCGACGCGTCGTCGATCGTTGCCGGCACGCTGTAATCGGCGCCCTCCGCGATCTTCTTGATCGTTCCGCGGAGCACCTTGCCCGACCGGGTCTTGGGAAGACGGCCGACGACCGCCGCGACCTTGAACGAGGCCACCGGCCCGATTCGGTCGCGGACGAGCCGCACCAGTTCGGCGACGATCTCCTGCTCCGGCCTGTCCACGCCTGACATCAGCACCACGAGGCCGACCGGGATCTCCCCCTTGAGCGGGTCGGCCACGCCGACCACCGCGCACTCGGCCACGTCCGGGTGCGAGGCCAGGACCTCCTCCATGCCGCCCGTCGACAGCCGGTGTCCCGCGACGTTGATGATGTCGTCGGTGCGGCTCATGATCCACAAATAGCCGTCCTCGTCCTTGAAACCCGCGTCGGCCGTGAGGTAGTACCCGGGATACGCGCTCAGGTAGGAGCGCATGAAGCCCGAGTTGTTGTGCCACAGCGACGGCAGGCAGCCGGGCGGCAGCGGCAGCTTGATCACGATGTTGCCAATCTGCCCCGCGGGGACGTCGCGCCCGTCGTCTCCGAGGACGTGGATGTCGAAGCCCGGCACCGGCTTGCCGCAGGACCCCGGCTTCACCGGGAGCAGGCCGAGGCCGGCGAAGTTCGCGCCGACCGGCCAGCCGGTCTCCGTCTGCCACCAGTGGTCAATCGCCGGAATCCCGAGTTGGCGCGACGCCCACTGGAGTGTTTCGGGATCACACCGCTCGCCGGCGAGGAAGAGGGTGCGCAGCCGCGACAGGTCGTACTTCCTGATCCACTCGCCCTGCGGGTCGTCGCGCTTGATGGCGCGGAACGCGGTCGGCGCCGTGAACATCGCGCGGACTCCGTGCTGCGAGGCCACGCGCCAGAAGGCGCCCGCATCCGGCGTGCCGACCGGCTTCCCCTCGTACAGGACCGTCGTGTTCCCGTTCAGCAGCGGCCCGTAGACGATGTACGAGTGGCCGACGACCCAGCCGAGATCCGACGCGGCCCAGAACACCTCGCCCGGCTCCACGCCGTAGATGTTCTTCATGCTCCACGTCAGCGCCACCATGTGTCCGCCGTTGTCGCGCACGACGCCCTTGGGAACGCCGGTGGTGCCCGAGGTGTAGAGGATGTAGAGCGGGTCCGGGGCTTCCACAGGAACGCAGCCGGCCGGGACGGCGTCTGCCATCCGCTCGTCCCAATCGAGGTCGCGGCCGTCCACCATCGTCGCGCGTTCCTGCGGCCGCTGCAGGATGATGCAGTGTTCGGGCTTGGCCTTCGCGATCTCGATGGCGCGGTCGAGCAGCGGTTTGTACGGCACGGTGCGGCCGGGCTCGACGCCGCAGGAGGCCGAGACGATCACGCGCGGGCGGGCGTCGGTGATCCGCGTCGCGAGTTCGTTGGCGGCGAAGCCGCCGAACACGACCGAGTGGATCGCGCCGAGGCGGGCGCAGGCCAGCATCGCGACGATCGTCTCGGGGACCATCGGCATGTAGATCAGGACGCGGTCGCCCTTCTCGATCCCGAGCGCGGCGAGCACGCCGGCAAAGCGCGCGACCAGGTCGCGCAGCTCGCGGTAGGTGAAGCTCTTCAACGTGGACGTGACCGGGCTGTCGTAGATGACCGCCACCTGGTCGGCACGCCCGCGATCGACGTGGCGGTCGAGCGCGTTGTAGCAGGTGTTCACCATCCCGCCGGGGAACCAGCGAACGAACGGCTCGGTGGACGTGTCGAGCACCTCGGTGAACGGTTCGTCCCAGTCCACCACGGCGGCTGCCTCGCGCCAGAAGCCCTCCGGGTCGGATCGCCAGCGCCGATAGACCTCGTCGTACGCGGTAGGCGCGCCTTCCATCGAGACTCCTCCTTGGAAGAACCGTCGGAGGCCTGCCGGGACGTGCCGGCGGCGCCTCGAGCGGTCCGCGATCATCGTGTGGGTGAAGAAGCGATTATGGCACGCCAGGCCACGAGGCGTGCCGCTCGAGAAGGATCGGGACGTGTCCCCGCACCGGTGACGGACCCAATCGGAGCGCCGTGTCGCCGTTCAGCCGTCGTGTGAGATTCACGTGTCAGCGCCAGCAGTGAGGCGGGCTTCGGCGTTACCGAATGAGATTGTCTTGTGTTCAATGCAGACAAAAGACATCCATTCGCAGCCGACTATTGCGCGTAATGACGATGCGTCTGCTGGGTGTGCGCGCTCTCGCGCGCGGGACCACGATGCGGATGCGCGACAAAGCAGTAAAAAGTCGGCACGGACGTCGACTACGCGGGCCTCTCTCGAGAAAAACCACGCGAATCCGCCCACGGATATTGGCGCTGCTATTGCTAAGTTTCTGCAATTCCCTCTTCGTGGAGCGCCCGATGGCGATCTCCCGTCTCACCAACTTTCGAGGACCGCCGAAAGAGCTTTACGCGGCACGTGGCGCGTCGGCGTGCAAGTGTGCGTCTTTCCCCGATTCTCATCTTCCCTTTCGCGGCTCACCGTTGTCGGCCTACTGAGAGGAGCGAAGCTAAATGTCCCGACCATCATCGACGGCCCGCCTGAACCGGACTGTCTGGCGACCGGAACGGTGCGGACGCCTCAGGATCATCCTGGCGGCGTGCGTACTGGGCGTCCTGGCCTTTTCTCTCGCGGCGTCGGCGGCTCCCTTCCGGGGCTACTACAAGTTCACGCAGCCGGACGGCGTCGAGCTGACGCTGTGGGGCGAAGGCGACGAGTTCCAGGCCGTGTTCGAGACGACGACCGGGTACACGGTCGTCTTCGACGTGGCGGCCCAGGCGTACTACTTCGCCGAGCGAGCCGTCGACGGCCAGGACCTGGTGTCGACGGGGGTGCTGGCCCACGAGGCGCCGCCGCGCGGGCTGGCGCTGCACGTTCGCATGGACCGAGACGCGATGGCGGCCCGCGCGATGGAGCGCCGGCGGCAGTGGGAAGCGGACATGAACCTGGCCAGCCGGTGGGCGCTGCGGAAGGCGGCCACCCTGGGCACCCCGCTGCCCTCGGACCTGGCGCTCGCGCCGCCGCCGGGCACGACGGTCGGTGCGAAGCAGGGGCTGACCCTGTTGATCGACTTCCCCGACGTGCCCAACAGCGTGCCGATCTCGGAGGTCAACGGGTTCCTCAACGGGACGGCCTACACGGGGGGCGGCAACAACGGGTCGGTGAAGGAGTACTTCGCCGACAACTCGGCCGGCCGCCTCACCTACACCAACGTCTATCCGAACTTCTACATCCGGATGGCGCAGCCCAAGAGCTACTACGCCAACACGTCGCTCGACTGCGGCCAGCAGGGCCGGCTGCTGATCACCGACGCGATGAACATCCTCAAGGCGAGGAGCGACTACAACTCCGTCATCCTGCCCACGCTGTCCGGCCTTTCGACGGACGGCTCCAGCAGGGTGCTCGCCCTGAACGTGCTCTACGCCGGGACCGACGGCGGCGTGTGGGCGAAGGGGCTCTGGCCGCACAGCTGGAACCTCGCGAGCAACATCGCGCTCGGGAACGGCAAGTACCTGTATTGGTATCAGATCACCAACATCGGGACCTCGCTGCAGATCGGGACGTTCTCCCATGAGAACGGCCACATGCTCTGCGACTTCCCCGACGTCTACGACTACGGCTACGACTCGATTGGCGGCGCCGGGGTCTTCTGCCTGATGAACTCGGGCGGGCACGGCACGAACCCGTCCCAGGTCAGCGCGTACCTGAAGCTCGCGGCGGGGTGGGGCACCGCCATCGACATCACGAGCGCCACGAACGGCGCGGGGTCCCTCAAGGCCGCCCCGACCGCCGGCTACGACACCTTCTATCGGTTCAGGAAGCCCGGGGTGGCCACCGAGTACTACCTGGTCGAGAACCGGCAGAAGGTGCATCGTGACGTGAACCTCCCGGCGGCCGGCATCGCCGTGTGGCACGTCGACGAGCTGGGAAACAAGGACGACCAGCGGATGGTGCCGAACACGCTGCACCAGAACTACGAGCTGACGCTCGTGCAGGCCGACAACCTGTGGCACTTCCAGAACGACGTGAACTCCGGCGACGCGCGCGACCTGTACTACCAGGGCAACGCCGCGGCGGGTTACATCAACCGAATCGACGACTGGAGCGGGCCGCACGCGCACTGGTGGGACGGGACGCTCTCGGGGATGCGCCTGAGCGCGTTCAGCCTGCCGGCGGCGACGATGACCTTCACGATCGGGGCCGGGGGCGCCGGCCTGGACGCGCCGGTGCTCGCCGCGGAGCCCGCGGTCACGCCGGGGACGACGAACACGATCTACTGGAGCGCGGTCACCCCGGCGCCGGAAGCCTTCGCGACCCCGCCGGCGCAGGCCCCGCTGCCTGGCACGGTGATCAGCAGCGAGACGGTGGAGACCGGCTTCCGGGACGTGGTGCCCGCCCCGGTCTCCGTGGACCAGACTACGGAGGGCGCCACCCAGAATGAGCGGAGGCCGGCCAAGGGTACCGTCGGGAACCTGGGCGAGGCCGAACCGGTCCCGGTCCAGGTGGTGCTCGATCCGGACCTCCAGGTGTCGATGTTCGACCCCAACGACGAGGCAAAGCCGTTCATCGAGCCGCCGCAGCTGGCATGGACGACCATCAAGAACGAGACGTTCGAGGGGATTTGGCCGGCGGCTCCCTGGCAGGTCCTCGGCACCCCGACCTGGGACGACACCAGCTACGCCTATCACGGCGGCTACTGGAGCGGGTGGTGCGCGGACAGTTCGGTCAGTCCGGCGAGCGGCTATCCGAACAACATGAACGCCTGGATGATCTACGGGCCGTTCAGCCTGGCCGACGCCAGCAGCGCCAACATGACGTTCTGGTTCAAGAACCTGTCGGAGGCCGGCTACGACTACTTCCAGTGGTTCTCGTCGGTCGACGGCGTCAACTTCAACGGCTTCCAGGACAGCGGCGACCAGAACTCCTGGCGGCAGATGACCCTCGACCTGAGCAACCGCATTGGGCAGCCGCAGGTCTGGATCGCGTTCCGCTTCGTCAGCGACTCCTCGATCGCCGGGCTGCCCGGGGCCTACGTGGACGACATCGTGATCCAGAAGGACGTGACCCCGAAGCCCGACCTGACGCCCGGCCAGCCGGCCGAGTGGAACAACCGGATCCCGATCGGCATCGCGCAGTTGGACTACAACGACGTCCATAACTACGCGGGCGCGTTTTACGACAACCAGACCCTTTACTTCAACTGGGAGGCCCTGAACCAGGGGAACGCCGCGACCGCTTCCACCTTCACCGTGCGCGCTGAGGTTACCGGGACCGGGGGCGGCGCCTGGACCTGGACGTGCCCGAGCGGGATTAGCGGCGGCGGCGGATGGTGTCGGGCGACCTACGACCAGGCGGTCGGCCCGCTCGCGGCCGGAAGCCACACCTTCAAGGTCTGGGTGGATTACGGCGGCACCATCGCCGAGTCCAACGAAGCCAACAACTACTACGAGCGGACGATCACCGTCGGCACGGCGACGCCCACGGTGCAGTACTACGCGGAGTCCGACGACAACGCCGGCTTCACGACGCCCGTGAATTCCGGCTGGATCAGCGGCACCAGCACGACGTTCAGCGGCCTGACGCCGGGCGCGACCTACTACTACCGCGTCAAGGCGCGCGCGGGCACCGAGGTGAGCCCGTGGTCGAACGTCGAGCACTCGCAGCAGCAGGCGGCCGATGCGGTCACCATCACGGCCGGCCCGAGCGGCACCCCCAACCCGGTGGTGTCGGCGGGGACCGCGAGCCTCACGGTGACGGCCACCGATTCGCTCGGACACAGCCTCAACTACGCCTGGGCCGCGAGCTGCGCCTGGGCGGCCTCGAACGGGACGTTCAACAGCAGCGCGCTCCGGACGCCGACGTGGACGGCGCCGGCGAACAACACCGGCGCCACGCAGAATTGCACGATCAGCGTCTCGGTCAACGACGGCCTGGGACACTCCGCCTCGCGCGCCTACTTGCAGGGCGTGCTGAACTCCTCGTCGAGGCCCGACCTCCGGGTGTCGACGATGACGCGTGCCCGCCACGTTCACGCCGGGCGGAACGATGACGATCAGCTACACCGTGGTGAACAGCGGACTGGGCGGAGCGGGCGCTTCGACCGCCGGCTTCTACTTGTCGCTGAACAGCGTGCTGGACGCCGGCGACCTGCAGTTTGGGGCGCAGGCGACCCCGGCGATCGCGGCCGGCGGGTCGTACCCGACGAGCGTGACCCTCACCGTGCCCGTCGTCGCGCCGGGCATGTACTACGTGATTGTCAAGGCTGACAGCGCCAACCTGATCCTGGAGACCTCCGAAACCAACAACACGCTCTACAGGACCACGAAGGCGTACCCCGACCTCGTGATCTACTCGATGACCGTTCCCGCGGTGCCGACGACCCCGACGTTCAACGTCACGGTGACGACGAAGAACCAGGGGACGGTGGCGGCGCCGGCCTCCCTCACGCGCCTCTACTTGTCGACCAATTCCACGTGGGACACCCTGGACACCGTGATCGGGTCCGTGTCGGTACCGGTGCTCCCCATCGGTGGGACCTGGACCGCGACGGTCCCCGTGACGCCGACAGTTCCGGCGGCCAGGTACTACGTGATTGCCAAGGCTGACGCGCTTCTGACCATCCCGGAGTATCTGGAAACCAACAACACCCGGTACGCCACGACCACCCTTGGCCCAGACCTCATCATCTCGGCGATGACGGTCCCGGCCAACTTCACCCCCGGCGCCACGCTCGCGGTCCCCAATACCGTGAAGAACAACGCCGCGTGGGGCACGTCAACGACGTTCAACGTCGCGTTCTACCTCTCCGTGAACACGGTCCTGGACGCGGCGGATACCTTCGTCGGCGCGCGGGCGGTCGCCGGCCTGCCGGCCTGGGGCACCAACGCGGCCACCACGTACCTCACGATGCCGGCCGTCGGGGCGGGCAGTTACTACTTGATCGCCAAGGCCGACGCGCCCGTCAGCCTGGTCGTCGAGGGCAGCGAAACGAACAACACGGCCTACCGGGCGACGAAGGCGAAGCCCGACCTCATCGTCTACTCGCTCAGCACGCCGGCGCCGACGGGCGCCGGGCGCACGTTGACCGTGACCGATGTGACCAAGAACATCGGAGGGGTCACGACGCCGCCCACCTGGACGGGGTTCTACCTCTCGACCAATACCACCTGGGACGCCGGCGACTACCTGCTCGGCGCCCGGGCGGTTCCACCCCTGGGTTACAACGTATCCAGCAGTTTCACCAGCACCTTCACGGTCCCGGTCGCCTTCCCCACCGGCCTCTACTACCTGATCGCCAAGGCCGACTACACCGGGGTCACGGCGGAGGCGCTCGAGACGAACAATACCAAGTCCGTGCAGGTGAAGATCGGGCCGGACCTCATCGTCTACAGCCTGACCGCGCCCACGACCGTGTACCGGGGTGGCACCTACACGGTGGGTGACACGGTCAAGAACCAGGGCGGCGGCAACGCGTTGCTCGACGTCCCTGGTGCGGTACTTCATTTCGACGAACAGCGTGCTCGATGGAGCGGACATCCCCCTGCTGACGCACGGGGTCCCGGCGTTGGCAGCCGGGTCTCGTATGGGTATTCGACCGCCGCGACGATCCCGCCGGTGGTGCCACCCGGCACCTACTATCTGATCGCGGTGGCCGACTACGGCGGAAACTGTCCCGGAAACGTACGAGACCAACAACATCAAGACGCGCGTGGTGACGATCCAATAGCGGCGGCCTGAACGGGCTGTCCCGTACAGGTTGAGAGCGGCAGGCGGCTTCGGCCGCCTGCCGCTTTCGCATATGTGCGACGGGAATCGGCCATGGCAGCCTCGCCACCAGTATAGCCACCGGGTGGCGAGGCTGCCCGGGCCCTATTGCTTCTTCCCGAAGTCGGTCGCCTTCTGCCCCACGCGGATGATGGCCACCCTGGTGATGCCATCACCCTTCGCGAGCGCGCCGACGACCTTCATGTCGGCGACGACCGTGCCGAGCGCCGTGTACTTCTTGTCGTAGGCTGGCGCCTTGGCGGTCGTGACGTAGAACTGCGTCGGGCTCATCATCCCGAACACGCCTGGCTTGTCGTGCTTCAGCGCCGCGTTCTTCTCCTTCGGCAGCAGCTTGACCGCCTTGGCCACCGGTTCCTTGCCGGTCACCACCGCGCGCGCCGAGAGCTTCTTGTCGATCAGGTCCACGGTCCCGACGGGCGGCGGCGGTGCAGGCGCCTGTCCGGCAGCCGTTCCTGGCGCTCCGGCTCCCGCAGGTCCACCGGGCGCGCCGGGTCCACCAGGGCCGCCCCGGGCGCCACCCTGCGTGGCGGCCGGCGTCTCGAACATGTCGACGAACGCCTTCACCGTTTCCGGCGCGTTCACGTAATCGAGCGTCGCGAGGACCCGCCCCTTGGGCGTGTAGATATCCGCGTACATGCCGTCGGGCAGGTAGAAGCCTTCCCGGGTCAGCGGGTGATCCAGGTTGCCAATGCCGTAGGCCATCACCGCCAGCACCAGCGCCGTGTGCTCCTGGTGCTTCGCATACGGCAGGGCATCGTCGTAGGTGTCCCACACGGTGTGATACGTCGAGTTGTAGACGTGCTCGGTCTTCTCGGCCAGGCGCAGCGTGGGCACGCCGAGCATCGAGAACGCCGTGGCGTCGGTTCCGCCGGGCCGCAGCGCCTTCGTGGCGGGGTAGGGCGAGACGGTCAGCGTGAACGGCCACTGCGGGTTGAGGTTCGCCAGCGGCGCCGTGATCCTTTCGAAGTCGGCCTGCCACGCGGGCGGCACGCTGACGCCGGTGACCGCTCCCGGGTTGTAGTCGCGGTTGAGGTTCACCCCGATTGTCGGCACCTTGCCCGCGTTCTGCTTCAGCCACGCCTGCGAGCCGAGGATCCCGAGTTCCTCTGCCGCGAACAGGTGCGCCATGATCGTGCGCTTCGGCTTGGCGCCTGCCTTGGCCAGGATGCGCAGGGCCTCCATCGCCGGCGTCGAACCGGAGAGGTCGTCGGTCGCTCCCGCGCTGCCAGCCACGCTGTCGAGGTGCCCGCTGACGATCACCGCAGGATCCTGGCTCTCGGTGCCGGGCAGCCACGCGATGACGTTGTAGTACTTCACCGGTCCCATCTTGAAGTAGTTGCGGATCTCGAACTCCAGTTCGACCGCTTTCCCTGCGGTCGCGTCCGCGACAATCTCGTCGTACTGGGTGTCGAGCAGCGTGATTTCCGGCATGGTGGGCAGTTGATCCCAGGAGGCGACGCGGAGGCTCGACAACCGCCACGGCATCTTGCCGCCCTTGAAGATCGCGCCGAGCGCGCCGGCTTCTTCGAGCATCTTGAAGATCGGCGCCCGCTCGCCGCGCGCCGGGCTGCGATTGAGGTCGGCGGGCGCGCTGGCCAGGACCCACGCGCCCTTGAGCTTCGCCTTCATCGCCTCCACGCCGGCCGTCTCGGCGGGCAGGACGACGACCGTCGCCCGCATCCGCCCCTTGGTGCCCGCGGAGAACGCAGGCGTCGCAAAGAACAGGAACTTGTCCGGGGTGCCGACGATCTTCCCGTACGACTCGCCCCGCGAGAAGCCGAGGGGCACCTCGCCCGCCTCCTGCAGTTCCGCCTGCAGGCCCCAGCTCTTGAACTGCTGCACGGCCCACTGCGCGGCGTTGTTGTAGGCGTCGGTGCCGGAGATCCTGGGCCCGAACCGGTTGCTCAGGATGTCGAGCCACCTGGTGGTCTGATTGTCGTTCTTCCCGATCTCGATCACCTTGGCCAGGACCGGGTCGTTCTGGGCCTGCGGCGACGCGTGGATCGACGAGAACGGTTGCGTGACGAGAAGGACGGCGACCGCGACGAGGATGAGCAGTTTCTTCATTTGCGGGATCCCCTCCGGGATGACGTGAGCCAGGGGGCCGGGCGCGAGGCGCCATTATGGGCCATCCGGCCGAGCTGGTGCGAGCCGCAAATGCGGCGCGACCGCGAAACGGGGCCTGACCCCTTTTTCAGTTTCTGCGTACCGCCCGAAATGGGGCCTGACCCCTTTTTCAGTTTCTGCGTACCCCGCGAAACGGGGCCTGACCCCTTTTCGGGAGCGGCTTCGCCTCCATGCACGGGTCGCCGGCACTGGACTGTGCGTTGCAGGTGCCGCCGGCATGGACCAGCAGATCCCAACGCGCGCGGTTCCTCGCCGGCATCGGCGTGACGTGCATCTGGCTGCAGCCGTTCTACGCCTCGCCCGTCGGACGCTCGCCCCGCCGGGACTGGTACGTGTGGGCCGACGAGCGCCCCGCCGATCACGAGTCACGGCCATCCTGCGTGAAATCTTCGGGCGGTAGCGCCCGCTGCGATATCCAGCACGACCGGTCGGCCCCGACCGGCAGCCCTCGACCCCAACCGCGACAAATTGAGACGAGCGCCGCGACCCGGGCGCGTGTAGGATGCCCCGTGTCGCCGCTCCGTCGAGCGGCCGCCTCGCTCCCATGCCGCACGAGACATCACGTCGAGCGTCGCGAGCACTGCCAAGAACCGTTGCCGGCAGGCGCCACGGGCGTCGCACCCTCGCTTCCCGCGACCGGGTCGCTCCGGCGCTGATCGCGGTCTTGGTGGCGGCGCTCCTCGCGGGTTGCGGCGGGGCACCGTCCGCGCCTTCCTCGCCGAGTGCGGCCTTGCCGACGCAGCCGACGGCCCCGGCCCTCGACCCGGCGCCGTATCTCACGATCGAGACCGGCACGCTCCCTGTCGTCCTCTCGGCACCGCACGGGGGAACGACCGCCGTGGCCGGCGTGCCCGCGCGGCAGTCCGGCACGACGGTGCTCGACACGAACACCTACCAACTCGCGGCCGCCATTCAGACCGCCCTGGTCTCCAGGACAGGCCGACGGGCGCACCTCGTCGCGTCGCTGGCCAGCCGGTCCTACGTGGACTTCAATCGCTCCGCGTCCGAGGCCTACGAAACCGCCGCCGTCGCGCCGTTGTACGAGGCGTATCACGCGGCGGTCCGGGCGGCGGTGAGCACGGCGCGGGCCCAGGCGCCGACGGGGGCGCTGCTCGTAGACATCCACGGTCAGGGCACCGATGCGGCGGTGGTGTTCCGCGGCACGCGCGCCGGCCTGACCGCCTCGCTGCCAATGCTCTACGCGCCCACGGGCGGGTTCCTCACCCGCCTCATGGCGCTCTGGGTGGACGTGAGCCCCGCCACCGCGAACGGCTCGGAGAACCCGTCCTTCGACGGCGGCCACATCGTCGCCACCTACGGCCTGGCCGGGTCTGGCGGGATCGGCGCCGTCCAACTCGAGTTCGGGCTGAACTACCGCCAGGCGGTTGCGCTGGAGACGACCGCGGGGCGGGTGGCTGAGGCGATCGTGGAACACCTGCGGGTGCACGCGCCGGGGGTGGAGCGGTGAGGGCTTGGACCGGCCGTGCGCTCATTGTCGAGTCGGCTGCCATGCGCGACGGCTCGCGCGGGATGACGTAACCTTGGGAGAGTACGGAGAGGAGGCGCGATGAGCAGCGAGCAGGCGGCACCCGAGACGAGAGGGGTTGCGGTGAGGTTACTCGCAACCGTTGATTTTGGTCCCGAGATCGAGGGGATGGCGGGTCGCCAGCTCCGAATGCGCATGGTGACCATCGATCCCGGAGGCGTCTTCGGCCCGGTTCACGACCACAAAGACAGGCCAGGCACCGTCTACATCCTGCAAGGCACGATTACCGACCATCGGGATGGAGTCGCGACGGACTACGGGCCGGGAGTCGGCTGGCCCGAGGACAGGAACACCAGGCACTGGCTCGAGAACAGGGGAACGATTCCGGCGGTGGAGATCTCGGTCGACATAGTCAGGCAGGAGTGAGCAGAGTCCGCCCCTTCCTCGAGGGACACAGCTGCACATAGGCGCGGGACGGGCAGGCGAACTCAGTGTGCGTGCGTGGAGGTGGTCTCCTTCAAGCCGCATTCCCTCCGCGTCCGCCCCGAGACGCGCCTCCCGGCCGTGCTCGTCTTTCTCAATCGCGCGCTGTTGCGGCGCCGAGCACGCGCACCGTGGGAATGTCCACCTGTCGCTGGGTCCATGCACATAGTCTGCTCTTAGGGCGACAATCGGGCCAGCCCACTGTGCTGGTGCCGAAAACTGGTCTGCGCCAACTGACTCGTTGACAAGGTCTTGGCTCGACGCGTGCGCGCGGGACAGACCTGGGACGGGCAGGGTACCGATGTTGCTCTCACCGCCGCCAACGGTTGAGGTGCCACTATGAGAATCCGTACTTGTGTCCCATGAAGGAGGTGGGCGATGCCGCGTTGGAGCGTGGACTCCGAGGTGGGCCGGCTGAAGGTCGTGATGGTCCACCAGCCCGGTCTCGAGCACCGGAGGACCCTTCCCTGGAACAAGGACGCCCTCCTGTTCGACGACGTGCTCGACATCGAGGAGGCGAGGCCCGAGCACAAGCAGTTCTCGATGCTGCTGGCGAGCCACGGCGCCGAGGTCCTGTTCCTCGCGGACCTCCTGAAGGAGGTGTGCCGGGATCGGGAAGAGCGCGAGTCCGTGTACCTCGAAGTGCTCGGGCCGGAAGTGCTCGCGCGCTTCGACCCGAAGCAGATTCATCCCTACCAGCTCATCTCGGGGCTGCCGGAGAACACCGAGTCGGCAGAGACGTTCCGGGTGGAGCCCCTCCCCAACCTGTACTTCTCGCGAGACGCCGCGTTCGGCGTCCCCGGGGCCATCGTAATCTCCCACCCGTACTGGCCCGCGCGGCAGCGGGAGGCGCGCCTCGTCAGGAGCATCTTCCGGCGCCATCCGAGGTTCGCGGGCACGACCGTCTACGACGGTATCCTTCACGACCCGACCGCCCGTGTCGAGGGCGGCGACGTCCTGGTGGTCGACCGCGAGACGGTGCTGGTGGGCGTTGGAGAGCGGACCAACGACGCGGGCGCCAATCACCTCGCCGCCTTTCTCTTCGAGCACACCCCGGTCCGTCGCCTGCTGAAGCTGCACATCCCCGCCAACCGGGTGTTCATGCACCTCGACACGATCCTCACCTTCGTGGACCGGCAGCAGGTGCTGACGATGCCGTACTTGTGGGAGAGGCCGCAGCTCTACGCCGACGTGGCGCGGCTGGCCGCGAGGCAGTGCGGCGAACTCCGCTTCGAATACCGCGGGCCGTCACCCGAGATGCTGGCACAGCCGTCCCGTTTGGAGGTGGTGACGGCGGACGGCGTTGCGTCGACTTTCGACAACGCGCTGTGCGGCCTGGCCGAGTGCGGCATCATCGACCCCTCACGCACGGTGCTCGTGGGGGGAGAGACCAGCGAGCACCCCTCGCCGATCGAGCACGTCATCGCCGCGTTGCGCGAGCAATGGAACGACGGGGCGAACGCCTTCGCCCTCAAGCCCGGCCAGGTGATGGCATACACCTGCAACGACCGGACGACCCGCGCGCTCGAGCGCGCGGGCGTCGAGGTGGTCCCCTTCAAGGGCGGCGAATTGGTGCGTGGGCGAGGCGGCGCGCGGTGCATGACGATGCCGCTCGACCGCGAGGCCGCCTGAAGGTGGACATTCGCAGGGGCAGCCTTCATCGTGGCGAGAGCCGGCGCAAGGCAGCAGTGCCTTGCGCCGGCTCTCTACTCTCACCCAGGGAAACTGCCGCCGCTACCTGTGCACGTAGTCGCTCGCGAGCGCGGGCGTGCTGGCGGGCGGCCGGCGCAGCCGCGTGGCCTGCTCGTAGGCGTAGGCCAGCCCGATCAGGCGCGGTTCGCTGAACGCACGCCCCGTGAACGTCACCCCGGCCGGGAACGGCTCGAGGATGGTGGCTGGTCGGCGGGAGGAAGCCGCCGGGACGACGATGCTGGGGTAGCCCGCCTTTCCTGGCGCGGCGGCGCCGCGATTCTGCGGGAAGAGAATCGCGTCGAAGTCATCTGCCGTTCCGGCGATCCCGTCCGGGCCGTCGAACACGGCGTCGAGGCCGGTGCGCGTCAGTTCGGAGATCCAACGCGCGATCCGCCTGGTACCGCGCCGTGTCCGCGCTCCCGGGGCTCACGTCGAGTTGATCGGCCGCGAGGAAGATCGACTGGCCGTACTTCAGCGAAATCGCGTGGTCCGGGTAGGCCTCGTTGAAGTTGATGATGTCGGTCGAGCGTGTGCACCGGCGCGTCGGGGCGCCGCAGCAGGTACGCGTTCAGGTCGTGCTTCTGGCCGTACATCAGCACCGTCGAGCAGTTGGATGGCGCGGATAGCTGGTGCAGATTCCGAACGCGCTGATGGCGGCCTGGTTCGGAATCTCGTACGGGTCGGCGACGTACGCCCCGGCGGCGCGAAGCGCCGCGATGGCATCGTTCATGAGTTGCGTCTGGGCCGCGGTGAAGCCGCTCCAGTACGGCACGTGCGGCACGGCAATCCGCGCCTTCTTCAGCGCGTTCTTGTTGAGGAATCTCGTGTAGTCGCTGAAGCACCTGCCGGGCGTCAGGCACGCGGCCGTCGCGGGATCATCGGCGTCGTACCCGGCGATGACGCCGAGCAGCGCCGCGGCGTCCGCGACCGTGCGAGCGATCGGGCCCGCAGTATCCTGGTCACCGGTGATCGGCAGGATCCCCGTTCGACTGACCAGGCCCACCGTCGTCTTGATCCCGACCACGCCGTTTGCGGAGGCAGGACTGAGAATCGAGCCGGAGGTCTCGGTCCCGATGGCCACGGTGACGAGGCTTGGCATTGACGCCGATGGCCGACCCCGAGCTGGAGCCGCCCGTCTGCAGCGCGGGCCGGCCGTCGTTGAACGGCGGCGTCGTGCGAGGGTCGACGACCGGGTAGTACGGGTTGAACCCGAATCTCCCGAGCGAACTGTAGCCGGTCGGCATCCGGTCCGCGATGAAGTTCGCGAACTCCGTCAGCGTCGCCTTGCCGAGGATGATCGCGCCCGCTGCGCGGAGCTTCGCGGTGATGAATGCGTCCGTGCGGCGGGATCGAGCCTTCGAGCGCGACCGACCCCGCCGTCGTCGGCATGTCGCGCGTGTCGATGTTGTCCTTGAGGAGGACGGGAATGCCGTACAGCGGGCCCATTGGCACGCCGCGCTTCCGGCGGGCATCGATGGCTCGCGCCTCCTCGAGCGCGTTCGGGTTGATGTAGATGAACGCGTTCACCAGCGGCTCGTACGCCTCGATCCGGGCGAGGTACATCTGCACCAGGTGCTCCGACGTCAGCAGTCCGGTGCGGAGCGCGTGCTGCAGCTCGTAGACGGTTGCCTCGACGAGCTGCACCTCGCTCCGCGGCTGATCGGCCGGCTGCTGGGCGACGAGCGGCAGCGTGAACACGGCGCCGACAAGGAGGACGAACGACAGACGCTTCAGCATAGTCTCCCCCTTTTCGAACGGCTCGGGTTTCGTGCGCGTGGCTCCGTGATGGCGCCGCGCGTGCCGCCCACACTATGACCGGGCGGGCGGACTGTCAAACAGATTCAGGCCAGGCTGCACGCCAAGCTCGGCAGTCTCCCCGCACCGCGCAAAGCTCAGCAACGGCATCGTGGAGCGCCCTTCCGGTGCCCGGACAATACGGGATCTTCTTCGTCCGCGCATTGCCCGGTTTCCCGCCGGTTCCCGCATTTACCGGTACCAGTGGAAGCCGTGTCCGAACTCTCCGTTCGGCACCCCGGCGCTCCAGTCCAGAGAGGTGGCTCCCGTGCGTAACTCCCGTTGTCGTCGCGGACCGGGTCGCGCCCCGCCGTCCTCCTCTGCATCCCAGCCTGGTCACTCTGGTTGCCGCGCCCCTGGAGAATGAACGGAGGACGGGAATATGAAGCGCGTCATGACGCTCTCGTTCTGGGCTGGAGCCATCGTTCTTTGTCTCGGCATCTCGCTTCCGGCGGAGGTCAGCGAGTACTCCGAGTGGTTGGGGGTCACGAATCTGGGTCCGGTCTTCAACTCCCCGGGTCCCTACCCGGCGGGCGAGGACAGCACGCCGTTCGTCTCGCGCGACGGCCTGTCCCTTTACTTCATCTCCAACCGTCCCGGGGGATACGGGGACACCGACCTCTATGTCTCGACCAGGGAGAGCCGGACGGCGGACTGGGGCCTGCCGCAGAACCTCGGCCCCGTCGTGAACAGCCCGGACCGGGTGCGCTCGCCCAGGCTGTCGCCGGATGGTCACCGGCTTTACTTCGCAATCGTCCGGAACGGGAACTTCGACATCTACGTCTCGCACCGCCGCGACAAGAAGGACGATGTGGGCTGGGAACCGCCGGTGCCGGTGGCCGAGTTGAACACTCCCTACCACGACGTGGGCCTCGCGTTTTTCGAAGAGGAGGCGAGCGGCGACCTGGTGGCATACTTCGGGTCGGCCCGGCCGACCAGCCCCGACGACCTGGTGTACGACTCGAACCTGTACGTCACGCGCCTTCAGGACGACGGGATCTTCTCGACGCCTGCGTTGGTGCCGGAGTTGAACACCGACCAGTCCTTCGAGTGGGGAGCGACGGTCCGCAGGGACGGCCTCGAGATGTTCTTCGACCGGACTCCGTCGGCTGATGCGACCGGGTGGATCATGACCTCCACGCGCGAAAGCCAGAGCGACCCCTGGTCGGCGCCGGTGGCGGTTCCGTCCCCGGTGAACGGGGACCGGAACAGACATGGGGCCGTGGCTCTCATTCGACGGGACGGAGCTGTACTTCGCCTCGTCCAGGCGCAATCTCCCCGCCCCCTGGGTGCCTTTCCTGGATGTGAACGTCGCCACCCGCGGCAAGCTGAAGGGCCGCTGACTGCCTGGCCATGCGGCACACCATTCGACTCGGTCGCGTGCAGCGACACTGCAGCGCCTGGGTGAGCCGCAGGCTCACCATGAGCGAGGGAGCGAGGTGTTCAGGGAAGTCGAGCGACCGAGTCGAATGGTGCGGAAGCGGGGATTCCGCGAGCTAGTTGATCCGGGCGACTGCGGGCCGCGCGTTCGTGGCACGGTTGCAGGCGTTTACGACTGGCTGTAGGAGGGCCACGGCAACTGGCCGTTCAACACCGCATATGCCGCCTCTCGCGGACTGGAGGCGCACGTCAGGCGCCTGACCACCTTCGACGATGTCGAGACGTGGGTGAAGGCCGGCGTGCCGGTCGTCATCAGCTACGGGTGGAAGAAAGGAGAGCTGACGGGCGCACCGGTCCCGTCGAGCAACGGCCACCTGGCGGTGATCGTGGGCTTCGACCTGGACGGCAATCCAATCGTCAACGACCCGGCGGCGGCCGCGGACGCGGACGTCCAGCGCACGTACCTGCGGGCGAACTCGAGCCTCTGTGGCTTCCTCCTCCGGCGGAACGGTCTACCTGAATCTATCCGCGTGAAACCTTCGTCGAGTACGTCCGCGAGCAGGCGGCAGCCGCTCACGCGTCGCCCTAACGACCCTCGGGAGGGAGAACTCCCGGCATGCCGTTCGGCATGAGAGCATCGACCGCCAAGGCGAGCGCAACACCACCCACATTCGCCACGAGGTCCATCGGATCGTACACGTTGGTCATCACGCCGAAGCCGTTCGTGACCTCGAACAATTCCACGACGAGCAGCGCCGCTGCCGCCGTCAACAAGCGCCCGTTGCTCGGATGGAGAGGCAGGCGCAGGCCCGACACCGCGAAGTGGAGGGGCAGGCGCACGTTCGACATGATGAAGTACACCGCGAAGGAGGCCGCGACGTTGCCGCCATAGCTGTGAACAACGTCCGGGTGAGGCCCGGAGTAGTGCCGCTTGAGTAGGAGGCCAGCTACCCCGAGAAGGACGAAGAAGACGGTGCGAACGACGGTGGCCGGCGCGGACGTCCACGGTGTTGACGGAGGCTGACGTCGCATAACGCCCGGATTCTAGCATCACAGGTTGAAAGTGAGTCGGCCGTTGGCTTTCCACTCGGCGTACAACACAAAGGCCCGGAAAACCGGGCCTTTGTGATTCAGGGTGCGGAAGCGGGGATTTGAACCCCGATGGGCTTGCGCCCACTAGCTCCTGAGGGAGGCGGGAATCACGGTAGACCGCAGCCGACCCCGGACAATCGGCGATGCGGACGAGACTAATGGGAAACGGGTTCTGGTCCCGAAGGGTAGTAGATTCTCTAGAGACGGGCTCTACTTGCCCAATCTCCAGTTGTTCCGTTTCTCAAACGCCGTCACGACCGCCACGTAGATCCCCAACTCGCTGCGCTGAATCGTCAACAATCCACCGCCTGGCTATCTCACGGTCAAGAGGAAGTTCACCGAGTTGTTCGTTTCGTCGCATTCCGCAATCTGGTTGCCTGGGTCTATCGTGACTCGGACTAGGTACTCACCAGGCTGCGGTCTCCATATGTATCCTGCGGTTCCGACGGCGCCGGGCGCGAGAGTTCCGGCCTTGGCCACGCCGATGTTTGAGAATGTCAGACCACCGTCAGCGCTGTACTGGAAGCCAACTTGCACCCTGGACGCCGGCAAGTTCCCGACGTTTTGCACCAGCGCTTGCAGCTCGACCGTGCTCGACTTGCCTTTCGACCCGCGAAAGCGCTCCGGCGTTGATGACTACCAGTTCGGGGTCGACGAGAGGCGTGATCGAGCAGGCGCGTTGGCAACCCCATCGCGACCAGCGCAGTGGTGTCGTAGATCCGATAGTTCCCAACTACATCCCAAATCTCTACAGAGGAGACGGTCCAGATTCCGGGTTCCCCGTACCGGAGGAAGGTGATGTCGACAGAGGGCGGGCAGGGGGTGTCCGGCGAGCAGTTGATCGCCCCAGCGTGGTGCTGTGTCCCGGAAGGGCTCGTGAAACGGACCATGATGCCGCTCACGCCCGAGATGATCATCCGTGGCCGTCGCCGTCACGGTCACCGTCGCCGGAGTCAGAGTGGTGTCGATTGTCTTCGGGGTGAAATCGAGCGCCGTCAGCTCGGATGGATTGACGTCCTGGATGCTCGGTCACCGTCAGTTGTGTAGGGAGCCCCCGCGTCGACAGCGCAATGGTGTCGTAGAATCCGATAGTTCCCAACTACATCCCAAATCTCTACAGAGGAGACGGTCCAGATTCCGGGTTCCCCGTACCCGGAGGAAGGTGATCTCAACAGAGGGCGGGCAGGGGGTGTCCGGCGAGCAGTTGATCGCCCCAGCGCGTTGCTGTATCCCGGAAGGGCTCCTGAAACGGACCATGATGCCGCTCACGCCCGAGATATCATCCGTGGCCGTCGCCGTCACGGTCACCGTCGCCGGAGTCAGAGTGGTGTCGATTGTCTTCGGGGTGAAATCGAGCGCCGTCAGCTCGGATGGATTGACGTCCTGGATGCTCAGCACCGTCAGTTGTGTAGGGAGCCCCCGCGCCGACAGCGCAGTGGTGTCGTAGATCCGATAGTTCCCAACTACATCCCAAATTTCTACAGAGGAGACGGTCCAGATTCCAGGTTCCCCGAACCGGAGGAACGTGATGTCGACAAAGGGCGGGCAGGGGGTGTCCGGCGAGCAGTTGATCGCCCCAGCGCGTTGCTGCATCTCGGAAGGGCTCCTGAAACGGACCATGATGACGCTCACGCCCGAGATATCATCCGTGGCCGTCGCCGTCACGGTCACCGTCGCCGGAGTCAGAGTGGTGTCGATTGTCTTCGGGGTGAAATCGAGCGCCGTCAGCTCGGGCGGAGTTGTGTCCTGGGCAGCCAGGGGGATTGGGCTGATCAGGAGAACGCAGCCCATCACAACCGCGAAGTGCAGCAGTCTTCTGAGCATGTGAGTGTCCTCCAGGTCTCTGATAAGGATGACAAAGCGATTGCACTCTTCGTGTGACCAATCACAGGAGCGCGATACCCACGTAACTCGGTGGTAGCTAGCTGCCGGCGGTGTCCGATGAGGCATTCCGTGACCTCCCCGCCATGGGCTGAGGGCACCGAGCCGAGCGGCTCTTTTCCATCGGCTCGGCCAACACGCCGCTGGTGCCGCCTCGGGACGGCTGCCCGCGGTCTGCTGGCAACCCGGTGGCCGCCGACGTCTATGGCTCTAGTGTCCTGGTGTGAAGCGTTCGGACCACAGGCGATGGCGGGCGGGCAACCCGAGCGGCGCGTCATGGAAACCTCACTGAGCGCCGAGCTGCCGAAACGGAAGATTACGACGGAAGCGTAGAACTGACCTCACGTTCAGCCTGACGAGGCCGGACGACCGCGACCTACCTGCGCCCTCGCCACAGGAAGGCAAATAATAGTGTCTGCAAGGCGCAAGCCCCGCTAGTCCAGAGGGGAGACACGAGTGTGCTTGGCAAGAACTGGTTGCAGCCCAGACGGTTACGCACTACTGCGGCAGCGGTCGCTTGTCTGTGCGGGACCCAAAGGTCGCTGCCCGGCAGACTAATCTGGACGGAAGTCGGATTGGGCTGACTTCCCGAGTGGGTCCACCACCGTTCCCTCAGTCTTGCGGTCACTGCCGCCTCAGATCGCTCGCAGCAGCGGCAACTGGGAGCCACCCCGTCGCCAGGTGATCCTGCTGCACCCCCTCCGCACCCGCGAGTCCCTCGTCGTGGGTCTGGACAACCCTGCCGATGCTTTCCCGCCCGTCCCACTCCATACGCACGTCGATCCTGCTGCGGAAGATGTTCAACTGGGGGATCCGCAAAGGCTACGTCGAGCGGACGCCCTTCAAGATCGGGACTGAGCCAGCCATCAGCCTTGAGCGTGAGGTTCCCCGGAACCGGCGGTTCGAGGGAGATGACGACGAGGCGCGGTCATTGGCTGCGGCCAACGGCCACCTCCGGGCCATCATCACCGCAATCCTCGACACAGCCTGCCGCCCCGGAGAGATCCTCTCGCTTCAGTGGGCTGACGTGTCGCTCGCACGCCGTGAGATCACGATCCGGGCAGCGAAGGAAAAGACCCGGCGGGAGCGCATCGTTCCGATCTCGCAGCGGCTGATGGCCCTGCTAGAAATGCGAAAGCTGGACCCAGCAGGGCAGCCTTGGCAGCCCTCCGCCTACCTCTTCGGCAACGCCGTCGGCGAGCGGGTCAAGCCGATCCGAACGGCATGGGAGAATGCCAGCGAGAAGGCCGAGCTCAAGGGGCTTCAACTCCGCGACCTTCGACACGAGGCGGCGTCGCGATTCGAGGAAGCGGGAATGCCCATCATCTACGTCAGTGAACATACTGGGTCACTCAAACCTGAGTACCACCAGCCGGGACCTCAACATCCGCCGGCGTGGCCTCCACATGGCGATGCGGCAGTTTGACGAATCCCGCCGCGTTGCAAGTTCGTTGCAAGATCAGTCCGCACCGCAGGCAGAACCCGCCAGTGAGCCAGATCAGCCCGCCAGCCAGAACCAGTTGGTTTCCTGAGATTTGGGTGTTGGTGCGGAAGCGGGGATTTGAACCCCGATGGGCTTGCGCCCACTAGCTCCTGAGGCTAGCGCGTCTGCCAGTTCCGCCACTTCCGCACAGTGGGAGAGCATTTGCGCCGGCAGCGAACAGACAGTATAGCCAAAACCGTCCCGTCCGTCGAGAGCGAGAGCGGAACGCGTCGGCGAGAATGTCCTGTGCCCGCTCAGATCTCCGCAATCTGCGGCTTCACGCCGAGCACGTCGGCCACTTCCAGCAGCAGGCGCAGGGCCGGGCTCAGCTCCGCACGCCGCGCGAGGACGGTCTTCGCCGCGGCCGGTTTGTTGGTAATCACCCCGTCCACCCCGCGCCCCATCATCACCGACATCGTCGAGGGGTCGTCGACGGTCCACACGTAGACCTTCATCCCGTCGCGGTGGGCCAGCTTGACGAAGCGGCGGCTCGCGAACGCCGCGTTGACGGCCAGGAAGTCGGCGCCGCTCGCGCGCAGATCCCCCGCCGAGACGGAGAGGAGCAGGCCGACGTTCCAGGCGGGTCGCAGCGCCTTCATCCTGCGGACCTGGTCGATCTCCAGCGACATGATGGCCACCTCTGCCGCCATCCGGCGCTCGTCGACCAGGCGCGCCACCTTCTCCTCGAGCTGCTTGCCGCGCCCGTAGTCCTTCAGCTCGATGAGCACGCCGATCCTGCCCTTGCACGCATCGAGGACGTCGGCGAGCGTCGGAACACGCTCGTTCTTGAACGCGGGCGAGAACCGGCTGCCGATGTCCACCGCCCCGAGGTCGGCGGCCGTGGCGTTCCAGATCTTCGTTGCGACACCGGCCACCTTCATGAAGTCGCTGTCGTGGAAAACGACCACGTCGCCGTCGGCCGTTTCCTGGACGTCGATCTCGACCCAGTCGGAGCCGTCTGCGATTGCCTGCCTCACCGCGGACAGGCTGTTCTCGGGGGCGGCCTTCGACGACCCGCGGTGGGCGGCAACCAGGACCTGGTCATCGAGCCGCGCGGTGTGAACGGCAATGGCGCCGATGGCGAGCGCCGCCACACCGCCGCCGACGACCCAGCGCGTCAGCCTCCGCGGCGTCAGCGTGGCGACCCAGCGAGGCGGATGGCGTTCGAAGCGTGTCACCCGCGACAAGGCTCCCGGGTCTTCCGAACGCGCTCCTCCGCGGTCGCAATAGAGCGTGTACAGGGCGACCGCCGCGGTGGTGTTTCCGAGCAGGTTCGCGGCCAGGTTCGCCAAGGCCCAGGTGAGCAGCGTCACGCCGATTGCCAGCGTCAGCACCGCGACGGAGTCGGCGGTCATCGGCACGAAGATGCGGGCGAGCCAGACGACGCCCGAACCGACGGCCACGGAAACGCCCGCAACCGCCAGCGCCCAGCCGGCAATCCAGCGGAGAAGCGCGGCCCGGTGGCCGTGGGCGCGGTCGCGACTCGCGCGAAGCGCGCGGGAGGGCGCCACCGCCTCGAACAGCACCAGCGGCAGCGCGTAGACCCAGCCGGTGAAGAGTCGCAGCAGCACCGCCGCCAGCGCCGTGGCGACGACGGCGCCGATGCCAGCCGCGATGAGGAACGCGGGGGGGCGATCCTTCAAGTAGAAATTGATGTCGTGATCGCGGAGCAGGGCGACGTAGGTCAGGCCCCGCCGCCGCGATGAACGGCGCGGCGGCGAGCAGCGTGCCGCTCACCATCCGGAAGGTCAGGCGAAGAACGGGCCACGCGTGGCCGAGAGCGAAGCGGAGCGCCGTGCGCGGGGCGACCGGCCGGCCGAAGCGATGCGCCTGCAGGACGGCCATCAGCGCCGCCTGCTCCAGCGCCACGATCGCCAGCAGCGTGCCGCCAATCAGCAGGCCGATGAACACCCCGCCGGGCGGCGCGAAGATCAGGAGCACGTCCTGGTCTGCTGCGACCGTCCGACCCGAGACGGCCATCCACGTGCGGAAGAAGACGGCCACCAGCGGCGTCAGCGCGACGACGGCCGCGACCTTCCACACGATGTCGGTCACGACCAGCGGCTTCCAGCACTGGCGGAACCTCGACGCTGCGGATCTGAGCGACGCCCGATCGGGAGTGGTTTGAAGGATGCCGTTACGGCTCGTCATTTCAGTCTGCATTGTGCATTGTGCATCTTGCATGGACGTTCGACGATCCGTTCCACCCGTTGCCGCGCGAGCCGGAGGTGCGCGATCGGGTAGGCGTTCACGAGCGCCTGGGCCACGACGAACCAGAACACCGTGGCCCACGCGCCGTGGGCGAACGCGTACACCATGTAAGGCAGCGCCAGCAGCCCTGCCCACAGGTGCGAGGCCTCGGCCGCCTCGAGCAGCGCGATGAGGACGAGCGGCCGGCGTTCGCCCCGGCCGCCCAGGTACACCTGCGTGTTCAGCAGTCGCAGCGGCGTCCGCCGCAGCAGCGTGCCGAACGCCCGCACGCGCATCACCCGGTAGAGCCGGCCTTCGACTTCCCAACGGCGGACCTTCCGCATCGCCGCCGGGACCCGGAGGGGAACCACGGGGCTCGCGACGAACGCGAGCCCGAGGACGCAGATCATCGCGACGAACACGAACCATGGCGAGGTGAGACCGCCGGGCACCGCCCGCAAATACAGGACGAGCGCCACCCCGTAGCCCGCTGCGACCGCCGCGAGGCGCGCCCGCTCGCCGAGCCTTCCGCCGGCAAATCCCTTCGCCAAGGCCGCGCTACCCCTGCGCCAGGATCGGCCGAAGGGCGTCCGCCAGCGCCTTGCTCTCCGCGTCCGCCGTCACCAGGTCGATGGCGTCCGCCGAGGCCACGCCGAGCTCGAGTTCCACGGCCCGCGCGATCTGTTCCTGCTCGAAGATCTTCTTCCCCATGATGGCCTGGTTGGCGCCGAGCGACTTGAGCATCGCCACGCCAACCGCGTCCACCGCCACGCGGTCGTCGCCCGCGATCATGACGTTCGCCGCCTTCAGTTCGCCCTTCGACGGCCCACCGTCCGTGAACGCCGCCACGCCGTCGAGCACGATCAGGTTCGGCCGGTACGCGGTGTTCAACTCGGCGATCATCCGGCGCATGTCCGGAGACGCGTGCAGCGAGCGGCGGATCGGTTTCGGCGTCAGGCCGACCGCCAGTTTCAGCGACATCGTGAAGACGCCGCCGAACCCGTGCGTCTTCAGGCAGCACGTCGAGACGAGGTAGTCGGCGTCCACGACGAGGCGGGGGATCGCAAACCCGGACGTCCAGTGCGAGGTGCCGGCGGGGAAGGACACCCAGTCGGACTCGGCAATCTGTTCGAAGTCCACGACCGCGAACTTCTGATCGCGGGCGAGGTCGAACACGCCCTTCTTCTCCATGACGCCGCGCGTCTGCGGCGGCCCGCTCGACTCGCCGAGCGTGACCTCGCGCGCCCCGCGCTCCTGCATCTCCGCGACGATCTGCGACAGCGTGTCCACGTGGGTCGAACCGGGCGTGTCGTCGGCCGAGTTGAAGTTCGGCTTGAGGACCACCTTTCGCCCCTTCACGCCGTTCACCCCGAGCAGTTTCATCGCCTGGGCCACGCCGCGCTTCCGGTCGGTGGTCCTGACAATCGCCACCCGGCTGCGGCGGGCCCCGACGGCTTGTGCGAGGCCGCTCGCGCCGAGGGCGGGCAGCAGCGCCAGGCCGGCTGACATCACGGACACGAATTCGCGGCGGTTCAAGTCGTGCGGCAGGCGGACCATTCTCTCCTCCGTACAGGGGCGGACGCGGTGCGGGCCAGTCTACACCGGCCCGGTCCGGATGAGGAATCCAGGGAAGCTCGGCGCGGTCGTCGAGCGCCTGGCGCTCCGACGGCCGGTTCGTGCGACAATGGGCCGCCCCGCGCCGGAATGGAGCGTCGCCATGATGTGCCGGACCCTGGTCCCGTTGGCCGCCGCGTTGTCCTTCCTTCTCCCCCGTTGCCGGCGCCCAGGAGCGGGCCAACCGGCTGATCTCGCTGCTCGCGGCAGGCAAGCCGGCCATCGGCGTCTGGACGGCCGCCACCGCCGCCCCCCGCATCACGAAGGTCCTCGCCACCTCCGACGCCGACTACATTGTCGCGGACGTAGAGCACGAGGTCCTCGACTTTTCCACGCTGCGCTCCTTCCTGCTCGGTGTGCAGGACTTCAGCCTGCGCTTCCGGACCGAGCCGCGCAGCGCGCCGGTCGTCCTCGTGAAACTCGCCAATCGTGCCGGCTGGGATCCGCGCTACGAGATCGCCGAGTCCCTGAAGGTCGGGCCGGCGATGGGCGTGTGGATCCCGTTCGTCGAGAGCCGCGCGGATCTCGAGCGCGCCATTTCCGCCGTTCGCAACGCCGAGACGTCGGCCCTGGGCGGGCTGAACATCCCGCGCGAACGCCGCGACGTCTGGCCGCTCAATCCGAACGGCGAACTGCTCGTCGTCGCGATGATCGAGACCGAGGCCGGGGTCCGCAACGCGAAGGAGATCGTCGAGACGCCGGGGGTGAGCGCGATCGAGTGCGTGCACATCCCCGAGGCGGACGCGGCGCGCATCCTGAAGATGTGCCTCGACCGCAACGTGGTGGCCGCGGTGGACGCGTCGCCCGCCGACGTGCAGGCGAAGATCGCGGCCGGATACCGGATGCTGAGTGTCGGCTGGGACTACGCGCTGCTCCAGCGCTCGCTGACCGACGCCGTCAAGGGGATGCGGAAGTAAAGGAGACGTGCATGAGTGCCTCGGTCACGACCACGCGCAGGCGCTTCATCGGGGGCATTGCGGCGACCGTCGGCTGCGCCGCATCGCCCTCGTTGGGATTTGCCGGACAGGCCCGCCCCGCCGCCCCCGCCGCCGCCAGGCCGACACCGGCCGCCGCGATCGCCGATTACGAAACGATGGCCAAGCTCGCTTCCAACGAGAACCCGTACGGGCCGTCCGAGGCGGTCATGAGGGCGATGAACGCGGCGTGGAAGTACGCCAACCGCTACCAGTACCCGGACGGGGGCCTCGTGGAGGCCATCGCCGCGCACCACGGCGTGCAGCCCGAGAACGTGCTCGTCGGGGCCGGCTCGGCGGACATCCTGAAGGCCGCCGACGACGCGTTCCTGCCGGACCACCGAAAGGTGGTGGGCGTCGAGCCGACCTTCGAGACGGTGTATCGCTACGCGACCAACAGCAAGGCGCAGGCGATCGCCTTGCCGCTTCGCGCCGACCACTCGGTCGACATGAAGGAGATCATCCGGGTCACGCGGCTGAACGCGCGCGACGTCGGGTTCGTCTACCTCTGCAACCCGAACAACCCCACCGGGAACATCATCCCCAAGGACGAGATCCGGCTCCTCCTCGACAGCATCCCGGAGGAGATCCCGGTCCTGATCGACGAGGCCTACCATCACTACGTCGAGCACCCGGACTACGAGCCGTCGCTGAAGTACGTTACGCAGGGCCGCAAGGTGATCGTCACCCGCACGTTCTCGAAGATCGCCGGCCTGGCGGGCATCCGTCTCGGCTACGGCATCGCACCTCGCGAGATCATCGCCTCGCTGCGGCTCGTCCTGTCGGGCGGGAGCATCAACGCGCTCGCGAAGCACGGCGCGGTCGCCGCGCTCGGGGACACGGCGAACCAGGAACGGGTTCGCACGGTCACGCGCCAGCTCCGCGAACAGGTCATGGGCGACTTGCGCGCGATGGGCTGCGAGCTGATCCCGTCCGAGACGAACTTCTTCATGGTGAACGTGCGGAGGGACGTCGACCAGGTCGGCGCGGAGTTCAGGAAGCGGGGCGTCATCGTGGGCCGGAAGTTCCCGCCGATGAACCAGTGGCTGCGCGTGTCGGTCGGAACGCCGGAGGAGATGCAGCGGTTCCTGGTCGCCTTCAAGGCGATCTTCGCCGCTTGAGCCGCACCTTGTCCTTCGGCGGAGTGCGGGCCAGTCTCCACCGGCCCGGTCCGGATGAGGAATTCAGGTAAGCTACGGTGAGTGGCCCGGGTCACCCCTCGCCTCACTCCTGTCGTCCTCGCCGGCGCTACCGCGTTCCTGGATCTCTACGCGACGCAGCCGCTGCTGCCGTTCCTCGCGCGCACCTTCGACGCGAGCAAGCTCGAGGTGAGCCTGACGCTGACCGCGAGCACCCTCGGCGTCGCCCTGGCCGCTCCGGTGGCCGGGCGGGTCGCGGACCGCGTCGGCCGCAAGCGCGTGATCGTCGGCGCGGCCTTCGCCCTTGCCGCGGCCTCTTTCCTCGCGGCCACGTCTGCCTCGCTCTGGCAGCTGATCGCGTGGCGCTTCGTGCAGGGAGTGTTCACGCCCGGCGTCTTCGCCGTGACGATCGCCTACATCCACGAGCAATGGCCGCCCTCCCGCGCGGGCGCCGCGACCGCGGCCTACGTGGGCGGTACGGTGGTCGGCGGCTTCGGGGGGCGCTTCATCGCCGGCGTCTTCGCAGCGGACGTGTCCTGGCGCACCTCGTTCATCGTGCTCGGCGCGCTCATCGCCGGTTCCGCCTGGATCCTCTCGTCGAAGTTGCCGGCCGACGCACCGCCTGCCGGGCGGTCGCGCGGCGAATCGCGCCTGGCCTCCGTCCGGGCGCTGTTCCGGAACCCGCAGCTGGTGAGCGCGTTCGTCGTCGGCTTCGGCGTACTCTTTTCGCTCGTCGCGATCTTCACCTACGTGACGTTCCTGCTGGCGGCGCCGCCCTACCATCTCAATACCGTGGCGCTCGGGTCCGTGTTCTTCGTCTACCTGTTCGGTGCCGCCGTTACGCCGATCGTCGGGCCGGTGATCGACCACTACGGCCACCGCCATGGCATCGTCATGGCTGTCGCCTTCGGCATCACCGGCGCGCTCGTCACGCTGGCGTCCAGCCTGGTCCTGATCCTCATCGGCCTGGCGATCTGCTCCACGGGGGTCTTCATCGCCCAGGCCGCGGCGAGCAGTTACGTCGGGGCGGCAGCGGTTCGCGACCGGGGGCTGGCGGTGGGGATCTACGCCACGTTCTACTACGTCGGCGGCAGCGCCGGGGCGTCGATCCCCGCCATCTTCTGGGACGTCTGGGGCTGGCCGGCCTGCGTCCTGCTGGTGGTGGCCGTCCAATTGGCCCTGGCCGGCGTCTCAATGGTGTTCTGGAAGAAGAAGACGGGCCCGAAGCCCGAAGCCGGGAGCCGGAAGCCCTGAAATTAGGCTATTATTAGAGTCGAGGTAGATACAGATGAGGCGGTTCTTCGGCGCGCTGGCCATCGCGGCAGCGGTGCTGGCAATTTCGAGCTGCGGCGACCCTGCGCCGACCACCCCGACGTCCATCCCCGATGCGGTGCTGACCACCGATACGTTCGGCGGGAACGTCACGACCGGCGGGTCCGTGTATCACCTGGTGAGCGCGAGGGCCGGCGAAGTCGTGATGACGATGAAGGGGCTCTCCGACCCGTCGACGACGCTCGGGATGCAGATTGGCGTCTATTCGACCCTGAGCTGCAGCGCCGTGCTCGACAACCCCGCGGCGACCATCGGCAACCAGCTTGTCGGCCTAACCACCACCCTCACCACGCTGTGCGTCCGGGTCTACGACGCGGGAACCGCGCCGGCCGACGGCACACCCATCACGTACGAACTGACCGTCTCGCATTACTAGAACCCCGCCGACGGTCGGAACCACAAGGCCCACAAGGCCCACAAGGTTGTTGCGCTGCGGCTTCGACAGGCGCCGCCGCAAGGCGGCGGCGGCGAGCCGAGCGTGATGCCACGGAGGCGAGCCCCAGCGAGCTGCCGGGGTTCGTCTCCGCGGCATGCACGCTCGGCGCCGGCCGGCCGGTGGCCGGCCGTGTCGAAGCCGACCCGCCGGGGACCTCACGCGAGCAGTCCCCTTGTGACCTTTGCGCGCCTCGTGGTTCGATCGGCCCCTCGTGATCTTTGTGTGCCTCGTGGTTCGATCGGCCCCTTGTGACCTTTGTGTGCCTTGTGGTTCGATTCGGCCCCTTGTGACCTTTGTGTGCCTTGTGGTTTGATCGGCCCCTTGTGATCTTGGTGTGCCTTGTGGTTCGATCGGCCCCTCGTGACCTTGGTGTGCCTTGTGGTTCAATCGGCCCCTCGTGATTTTCGTGTGCCTTGTGGTTCGGGCTCCGTGGTTCATTCCCGGACGAACTTGTACCCCAGCCCGTGGACCGTCTGGATGTAGGTCGGGCCGCCGGGCGTTCGGCTCGAGCTTCTGGCGCAGCCAGGCGACGTGGACGTCCACCGTCCGCGTGAGCGGCATCGAGTCGTAGCCCCAGACTTCCTTCAGCAGTTCCTCCCGCGAGACCGTCGCGCCGCGGTGCTCGATCAGGTACTGCAGCAGCCGATACTCGCGCGCCGACAGGTCCACCGCCTGACCCGCCCCGCGTCACCTCGGCGCTGCGGAAGTCCACCGCGACGTCGCCGAACCGGAACCCCTGCAGGCCGCCCGATGCCGGCCCGGGCGCGCGGCGCAGCCGCGCCTCGACGCGCGCCAGCAGTTCCACCATCTCGAACGGCTTGGTGACGTAGTCGTCGGCCCCGAGCTTCAGGCCCGACACCTTGTCGGCCACGTGACCGCGCGCGGTCAGCATGATGACCGGCGTGTCGATGCCCCGGTGCCGCAGCTGGCGGCACACCTCGAACCCGTCCATCTCCGGCAGCATCACGTCGAGGATCACCAGGTCGAATGCCGTCGGCGCTCGCCCGCTCGAGCCCGTCCGCCCGTCGCCGGCGTGCTCGACCAGCATACCCCTCGCGGCGAAAACGGTCCGTCAGCGTCAGCACCAGGCCCGACTTCATCTTCGACGAGGAGGATGCGTTTTCATCGGGAACCGTGTGAAGCGAAGGCAGTGGTTCGGTACGCTGCCGTCTGCCGACGGCCTGCTACGTCGGCCGCGAACCGAGCGGGAGCCGAATCGTGAAACAGGCGCCACCCTCAGCGGGTTCAGCGCCCCCACCGTTCCCCCATGCGCCTCCACGACACCCGTTTCACGATGCTGAGGCCCAGGCCGTTGCCGGGGACGCGGGCGGCGGCGGCGGCGCGGCCGCGGACGAACGGTTCGAAGATCCGCCGCTGTTCGGCGGCGTCGATGCCGGGGCCGCGGTCGCTCACCTCGATCAGGACCCGGCCTGCGGGCCGCCGCCTCCCCAGGCGTGGGCTGGCGGCCGGCGTTCGGCCTGCGTCGGCACCGGCAGGCGACGGTTCGCCCTCCGCCGTCACGCGAACCCGCACGTCGGCCACGGGTCTCGTCTCCTTGCCGCCCTGCCGATCGCTCCGCCTGCCGGCTTGCCGTACTTGACCGCGTTCTCGACCAGGTTCTGGACGGCGCGCACGAGCGCGGCGCGGTCGGCGTCGATGGGCGGCAGTCGTCCCCGGACGTCACCTCGATGCACGCCTCGCCGCGCCTCGGGCAGGCGGCGCGCGCCCGCCACCGCTTCTTCGACGACGGCGCGCACGTCCACCGGGGCTTTCTGCCAGCGCGGCTCGTTCGACTGCATCCCCGCGTATTCCATCACCTGCTCGACCATCGTCGCCGAGCTTGCGGCTCTTCCTCGGCGACGAGCGCGCCGTAGCGGCGCACCTGTTCGGGCGAATCGACCACGCCGTCGGCGAGGTTCTCGCCGGCCGAGCGGATGACCGCGAGCGGCGTCCGCAGTTCGTGCGAGACGCTGGCGACGAACTCCACCTGCTGCGCGGCCGTCCGCTGCGCGCGCCGCGTCGAGACGAGCACGAACCCGAGGCTCACCGCGAGCAGGCCGAGGATCGTCGAGCTGATCGGCGAGGTTGCGCCGGCGCAGCCGTTCGACCGCCGCGTCGAGCGAACCCGCCCGGTGAGAGAGGCGCAGCAGCCATCCGCCCGAGGCGTCGGAGAGGGCGATGACGGCCGACCGCGTGTCCCGGCGCCGTGCGGTCGTCGCCTTCGACGCGCATCACCGAGATCTGCGCACCGGCCATCTGTTCCCGGACGGCGGTGGCCTGCCTGGCTGCGCCGGTGCCGCGGCTGGCGGGGCGCTTCAGGCGCGCCGCAACTGCAGTGGCCGGCGTCGCCGGCCGTTGCGCGAAGATCTCGGCGATGCGCAGCCGGAACATCGGGACCGTCGCGTCGCCCGGTCGGCATTCCGGGTCGTGACGGCCGCCGCCCGCGCCCGTCCGCGGTCTCGAAGAACACCCTCTGCCGGGTCGCGCCGGAGCGGCACCGTGACCTGGTAGTCGAACACCTCGTCGGTGGCGAAGTACTTCCTCGCGAGCGACGGCAGCAGTGTGCGCCGGATCTCGTCGAGGTCCAGCCACAGCACCGATGTGGCGGTGGGCTGCTGCTGGACGGCAGCACGCAGCGCGTTCCGCCGTCCGGGCCGCGGCAGCAGGCGGCGCGGCGGCGCCCGCGCGATGTGACCATGCCGGCCCGTCAGGGCCAGACGTCCGGCTGGCCCGGCACGACGAGCGCCGGCACGTCCGACAGGTCGTCGATGAAGACCCGGGCGGGCAAGTGCGGCGAGCTGGACGACGGCGTGTGCGCTCTCTCCAGACGGGCCGGCGGCTGCCGTGCGCGGCCGGCGGCGGCTGGGCAGAGGGTGCCTCGCGAATTCCGCCGCCCATCGTTCGCGGGCGGCGCGGAGCGCGTCGGGCCATTCGGCCGGCACGAACTGCCGCGTCGCCGGGTCGAACCGCCGCAGCGGCAGGTCCGGCTGCGGACACGATCGACGACGAACACCGCGCGGACGAGAGCGGGGTTCGACGCGGCCGCCTGCCACCTGTCCCATCCCTGCGCGACGCCCTCTGCCAGGTCGGCAAACGGCGCATCTTGCCGACTGGGACCTGTCACCTCGGGCGGGGCATTGCGCGCGGGTTCCCGGCCCGGCGTCGACGGCGCTGCTGTTGGCGCGGTCTGGAGTCCCGGGCCCGGGGGAGGGGCGAAGGCGATGGCGGCCTTTGACAGTTCGCGGTCGAATTCGGCGGCGAAGTCGCGCGCCCGCGCCTCGAGCGTCGTGCGCATCCGCTGGCGCTCGCCCTCGCTCACCTGCCCCAGCCAGCGGTACTGCAGGAAGGCCAGCAGCGCCAGGAGGACGCCCAGCGTCACGGCGGCGACCGGCAGGGCCAGGCGGCGAACCACGCCCCGATCGTAGCACGCGGCCTTGCGCCGCCAACCGCCCGCAACCGGCGCATCTCAAGGTTTTGCACTCTTAACATTGGTATACTCTTAACGGCTTGCGGCCTGACACGGCCGGAACCCGGCCGGAAGCCTGAACCCGCCGGAAGCCTGAAGCCGCCGGAAGCCAGAAGGCAGAAGCCGGAAGCCGCACTTGGAGGTCCCGTGGCTCTTGTCCCGCGGAGCGAAAGTCGTCATCGTCCTGCTCGTCTTCGCCTGCTTCGTCTCGGTTGGCGGGATGATGGCGGTCTGGCTGATGGTGGGCGCCGAGCCGGCCGTCCCCGCGAAGTCCACGCTGGTCCTCCGCATCGACGGCGACCCGGTCGAAGGCGGACCCGGACGACGCGTTCTCCCGCTGCTGCCCGTGCAGCGGGCGCGCAGCGTGCGGATGCTGGTGATCAACATCCGCAAGGCCAAGGTCGACCGCCGCGTCGCCGCGCTCGTCATCCGGCCCACCGGCCTGACTCTCCCGTACCTCGCCAAGGTCCAGGAACTGCGCGAGGCGATCCTCGACTTCCGCCGTTCGGGCAAGCCGGCCGTCGCCTACCTCGAGGACGGCGGCCAGACCGAGTACTACCTTGCCACCGCGTGCGACCGCATCTTCCTCGCGCCGTCGAGCCCGCTGCAGCTCACCGGCATGGCCACCTACGACATCTTCCTGCGCGGCACCCTCGACATGATCGGCGCCGTGCCCGACATGCTGCACATCGGCGCGTACAAGACCGCGCCGAACCAGCTCACCGAGAAGACCTTCACCCCCGCGCACCGCGAGATGGCCGAGTCGCTCAACACCGACAGCTACGAGCAGCTGGTGAAGGCGATTGCCGACGCCCGCAAGCGCAGCGAGGACGAGGTGCGCGCGCTGCTCGACCAGGGCCCGTTCCTCACCGACGCGGCGCTGCGCGCCGGCCTGATCGACGACGTGGCCTACGAGGACCAGCTGGGGGACAAGGCGAAGATCCCGCTCGGCAAGGGCCGCGGATGGACGTCGACGACCTACGACCGCGTGGCCCGCCGAGTCGCTGGGCATCGGCGTCGGGCCGCGCATCGCCGTCATCTACGCGTCGGGCACGATCGTGTCGGGGCGCAGCGGCTACGACCCGTTGAACGGGCCGGTGCTCGGGTCGGACACGCTCGTGGACTACATCCGCCGCGTCCGCGAGGCCAGGGACATCCGCGGGGTCGTCCTGCGCATCGACAGCCCCGGCGGTTCGGCCGTCGCGTCCGACGTCCTGTGGCGCGAGCTGGTCCTGATGCGCGACTCGAAGCCCGAGAAGCCGTTCGTCGTCTCGATGTCGGACCTCGCGGCGTCGGGCGGCTACTACATCGCGATGGCCGCCCCGCAGATCGTCGCCGAGCCGGGGACGCTGACCGGCTCCATCGGCATCTTCGGCGGCAAGGTCGTCACCGGCGGCGTGTTCAACAAGCTCGGGCGCGAACATCGAGGGCGTCAGCCGCGGCGCGAATTCGCCGACATGAACTCGCCGACGCGGCCCTACTCGCCGGCCGAGCGCGCGAAGGTGGGCGAGCAGCTGCAGGCGTTCTACGACCAGTTCGTGGAGCGCGTCGCGGCGTCGCGCCACATGACGCCCGAGCGCGTGGACGCGATCGCGCAGGGCCGCGTGTGGACCGGCCGCCAGGCCAAGGAGAACGGCCTGGTGGACGAGATCGGCGGCCTCGACCGCGCGATCGAGCTGGTGAAGCACAAGGCCAAGATCGCCGGCCGCGAAGTGGAGGTGGTCGTCTACCCGACGCGCAAGTCGATCTACGAGATCCTGTCGTCGCAGTGGAGCGGGTCGGACGAGCGGCTGAAGCTGACGGCGCTGCTCGGGCATCGCCGAGCGCCGGGCGATTGGCATCGCCACGGCGCCGTGGACGCTGTTCAAGAACGGCGAAGCCCTCGCGCTGATGCCGTTCGGGCTCGTCAGATAGGAACGGGAGGCGGAGGATTGGGACGGGTGTAGCCGACGGGCTTCAGCCCGTCGGCCGCCGCCGAGGGCCTGAAGGCCCTCGGCTACATGAAACGCGCCCCAGGCCCGAAGCCCTATCCAATGACTCTCTGCAGATTCTCCCGGTTGACCTCGATCTTCATCTTCGCTTCGCCTTCTGCATGTAGGCGGCGAAGAAGCGGCCGCGGCGGTCGTTCAGCATCTCCTCGCGCAGGCGGTCGCGCTCGGCGGCGAACGCCGCCGGCCGTCGGCTGCTTGTGCTCGACCACCTTGACCACCACCACGGCGTTCTCGGCGACGATCGGGTCGCTCGACGGCGCCGGCCGGCAGCGAGAACGCCACGGCGTCCACCGCCGGACTCACGCCGATCTCGGGCAGCGGCGAATCGCGGGCGATGAGCTCGGTCGTCTTCACCTCGACGCCCGCCGCCTTCGCGGCCTTGGCCAGGTCGCCCGACCCCTTCACGCGCGGCGGCGAACGCGGTCGCCTTCTGCAGCGCCAGCTCCTTCGCCTTCTGCTTCGTCAGGTCTTCCTTCACGCGGTCCTTCACCTCGTCCAGCGTGGACGGGCGCGGCGCCTGCGTGCCGACGAGGGTGATGAACGCGTAGCCGCGCGACGTGCGCACCGCGCCCGCTGACCTCGCCCGCCTTCAGGTGAACGCCTCGGCGGCGGCCTGCGGCGACGGCCCGAGGCCGAGGATCGGCTCCTCGCGGAGGAAGAAGCCCGACTCCTGCACCTTGAAGCCCGCGCGACGCCCCGGCCTTGTCGAGGTCGGCCGGCTTCTTGATCTCGCTCTCCATCGCCGCCGCCGTGTCGGCGGCCTTGGTCTGCGCCTTCTCCCACGTCAGCTGGTCGACGATCTGCGGGCGCACCTCGTCGAGCGTCCGCACCGTCGCGGCCTTCTTGTCGGTGACCTTGATGATGTGGAAGCCGTACTGCGTCTTCACCAGGTCGCTGATCTCGCCCGGCTGCAGCTTGAACGCCGCCTCTTCGAACTCGGGCGCCATCCGGCCGCGCGCGAAGAAGTCCACGTCGCCGCCGTTCTTGGCCGACCCCTCGTCCTCGGAGTTCTTCTTCGCCAGTTCCGCGAAGTCGCCGCCCGCCTTCACCGTCTTCAGCAGCGCCTCGGCCTTCGCCTTGACCTCGTCCTCCTTCTTGCCTTCGGTCTTCAGGAGGATGTGGCTGGCGCGCACCTGCTCGGGCGTCGAGTAGAGCTCGATGTTGTCGTTGTAGGAGCGCTGCACCTCGCGCTCGGTCGGCTTCACGGACGCCGCGCAGCGCGTCCACGTCCACCAGGACGTAGCGGATCTTCCGCTTCTCGCCCACGCGGTACTTGTCCTTGTTCGCCTCGAAGTAGGGCGCCAGTTCCGAGTCGGCCACCGTGACCTGCGGGCGGAACTTGTCGGCGCCGAAGACCGACCACCTCGAGCTTCACCTTCTCGTTGCGCCGCTGGAACTCCTGCTCGACGTCCTTGTCGGCCACCGTGACCCACTGCGTGAGCGCCGCGCGCAGCTTCTCCACCATGATGCTGTTGCGCAGGCTGCGCTCGAACTCGTCGGTGGACATCGGCGGCCGCTGCATCCGCAGCAGCGCCGCGTAGCGGTCGTGGCCGATGAACTGCCCGTTCTCCTGGAACGCGGGGTAGCTGCATGATCCGCTGCGCGAGCTCGGCGTCCGACACGTCGATCCCCTGGCGCTTCGCCTCGGCCAGCGACGCCTGCTCGTCCACCATCTGCTGGAGGATCTGCTGGTCGATGCCGAGCTGCTTCAGCATCTGCTCGCTGATGTTCCCGCCGTAGGCGCCGCGGTACATCTGGATCTGGGTCTGGTAGGCCCGCTGGAACTCGGAGACGGTGATCTCGCGGCCTTCCACCGTGGCGACCGTGTCGGACATCGAGGCGGCGCCGCCCTGGCCGTCGTCGCCTTGGCCCAGGAACGCGGGGATGTAGAAGATGATGAACGCCAGCACCACGAGCGCCAGGCTCCACTTGAGCCAGGCCTTGTGACGCCGCATCCGGTCCAGCATGGTCATGATGCTCTCGTCTCGTCGAGTATGCGCTCATAGCGATGAGCTCTGTGACTCGGACTGCCGTGGTCCGCTACCGGCGATGGCAGAACCTCTTATGATACCCGGCTGCCGGAAATTGCAAAAATCCCGTCCGGATGAGTGCGGGCGGCGCCGGCTGTGTGGTATATTTGCGTGGAATAGAAGAACTTAGCGTGATTCACGCCGGTTCTCTGTCCGCCTGCACTTCCATGCCGGGACCAAGGCGCCACGCGTCGCGCCTCACGCTCGCGTCACGCTTCCGCGCCTTCACGCGGGGCTTGGCCAGCCACGCCGGCACGCCGCCGTGCTCCGCGCCGTCATCGACGCGACCAGCCACGACGCGCGTGCCCGAGCGGATGGCGGCCAACGTGGTGGACCTCGCGTTCGAGTGGTTTGGCGGCGACGCGTGGGGCGTCGTCGAGGTGAGCGAGACGCGCGGATCGCAGCTGGCTGGCCGACCGCGGCGTGACGCGGAGCCACCGCGTGGCGATGGGGGAGATCGGCGGAGCGCGCCGTGTTCGACGGCAAGGTGACGTGGGCGCCGGCGGGCCCCGGGCGGCTTGTCGGTGGCGATTCCGCTGCGCAGCCACGGCCGCCCCGTGGCGGCGCTCGTCGGCCTCGACGCGCAGGGCGCGGCCGCGGCGCGAAGCCCCGGACGCCGCGCGCTTCGCGGGGCTGTTCGTCGTGGCCGACGCGCTCGGCGGCCCGCTCGACACCGCGCTGCGCCTCAAGCGCGCCAACGCGCTGACGTCGATCGACGACCTGACCGGCCTGTTCAACTCGCGCTTTCTCGACGGCGCGCTGCACCGCGAGGTGAAGCGCGCGATCCGGACCGGCCGCCCGCTCTCGCTGCTGTTCGTGGACCTCGACGGCTTCAAGGGGATCAACGACCGCTACGGCCACCTGTGCGGCAGCCGCGCGCTGGTCGAGGCCGCGCGAGCGGATCCGGTCGGGCGCGCGCGAGACCGACTTCGTGGCCCGCTTCGGCGGCGACGAATTCGCGCTGGTCCTGCCCGACACCGGGCCGCGACGGCGCCATGCTGGTGGCGCGCCGCGTGCGCGAGCGCGTGGCGAGCCACCCGTTCCTGGCCCCCGAGGGCATCGGCTACCGCCTGACCGCGTCGGTCGGCGCGGCCACCCTCTGCGACGCCGCCGGGACGCCCGAGTTGTTGCTTGCCGCCGCGGACACGGCCATGTACCGCGTCAAGGGCCGCGGCAAGGACGGTATCGAGATGGCCGACCTCGTCGCGCCGTCGAAGAAGAAGAAGAAGTCATAGGAGAGTTCGTTGAGCCTGCGTTCAGTCTTCTCCCTGTTCTCCAGCGATCTGGCGATCGACCTGGGCACCGCCAACACCTGCGTCTACGCGCGCGGCAAGGGGATCGTCGTCAACGAGCCCTCCATCGTCGCCATCAACAAGATCAACGGGCGCGTGGAGGCGGTCGGCAAGGAAGCCAAGGACATGCTGGGCCGCACGCCCGGCAACATCGTGGCCATCAAGCCGATGAAGGACGGCGTCATCGCGGACTTCGAAGTCACCGAGAAGATGCTGACCTACTTCATCAAGAAGGCCCACAACCGCAACATGTGGGTCCGCCCGCGCATCGTCATCGGCGTGCCGTCCGAGATCACGCAGGTCGAGAAGCGCGCGGTGAAGGACAGCGCCTACCGCGCCAAGGCCAGCGAAGTGCACCTGGTCGAGGAGGCGATGGCCGCCGCCATCGGCGCCGGCATGCCGATCACCGAGCCGTCGGGCAACATGATCGTGGACATCGGCGGCGGCACCACCGACATCGCCGTCATCTCGCTCGCGGGCATCGTCTACAGCAAGGCGGTGCGCGTCGCCGGCAACGAGATGGACGAGGCGATCATCCAGTACATCAAGAAGACGTACAACCTGCTCATCGGCGAGCGGACGGCCGAGGCGATCAAGTGCGAGATCGGCTCCGCCTTCCCCCTCGAAGAGAAGCTGACGATGGAGATCAAGGGGCGGCACCTGATCGAAGGGGTGCCGAAGACGATCACGATCACCGACGAGGAGATCCGCGAGGCGCTCACCGAGACCGTCAACGTGATCGTGGACGCGGTGCGCGTGGCGCTCGAGCGGACGCCGCCCGAGCTGTCGGCCGACATCGTGGACCGCGGCATCGTGCATGACCGGCGGCGGCTCGATGCTGAAGAACCTCGACAAGCGGCTGCGCGAGGAGACCGGCCTGCCCGTGGCGATGGCCGAGGACCCGCTGTCGTCGGTGGTGCTCGGCGCGGGCAAGATGCTCTCCGACTTCAACCTGCTGCGGAAGATCTCGATTGACTAGGCACAGGATCGGTCCCGTCTTGCATGGTGCATTGTGCACCGTGCATTCGGCCGGCTTCTGTTCGGCGGCCCGCTAGGGCCGTTCCACGTCCATGGCATTCCCCGACATCCGCCAGCGCGCCGGCTACCTGTTCCTGGCCGTCGCCGTCGGGCACATCATCCTGATTTCGCGCAGGTGAACTCGCGCTCGGGCGTGCCGCTGCTGCAGGCCCTGGTGTTCGGCGCGTTCGCCGAAGTGCAGCGCGGGCACGGCCGGCATCGTGCGCGGGCGTGCGCTCGGCGTGGGACGGCTACGTCGGGCTGCAGAACGTCCACGCGGACAACGAGGCGCTCCAGCAGCGGCTGCGCGACCTCGAGGTGAAGCTGCAGCGCGAGCGCGCGCTGGCGGCCGAGAGCGAGGGGCTGCGCAGGCTGCTCGACCTGCGCAACCGCAGCCGAGATGCCGACGCCGCGCGGCCGAGGTGATCGGCACCAGCGCCACCGCCGACTTCCGCACCGTCACGATCGACCGCGGGACCAGACGACGGCGTGCGGCGACGACATGGCCGTCATCTCGCCGGCCGGCGCCGTCGGCCGCGTCGTGACGCCGCCTCGGCCGCGCGGCCAAGGTGCAGCTGCTGGTCGACCGCAACGCGGCGGCGGCGTGTGATGGCAAGTCGTCGCGCGACCAGGGCATCGTGATGGGGACCGGCGAGAGCCTGCTGAGCTTGGAATACGTCGAGCACCACGGCGAAGATCGAAAAGGGCGACGAGTCTCATCACGTCGGGCATCGACGGCATCTACCCGCAGGGCTTCGTGGTCGGCACCATCGTCGAGCTGGAGAAGTCGGGCGGGACCTTTCGGCGGATCCGCGTGAAGCCGGCCGTCGACTTCTCGGCGCTCGAGCAGGTGCTCGTCGTGCTCGGCAGCCCCACGTTCGTCGGCCCTCAGCCGCCTGGCCGGCCCGACGGCCCGGCCGAGCCGCCGCCGGCTGCGAGGCGCCCATGAACGCGCTTCGCATGCTGGCGATCATCGGCGTCGCGCTGGTGCTGCAGACGACGCTGGCGCGGTTCCTGGTGCGCGGTGCGATCGGCGTCGACCTCGTGCTGGTCGCGGTCATCTACCTCAGCCTTCGCGGCGGCCCGGTCGGTCGGGATCTTCTCGGGGACCATCGCCGGGCTGGCGCAGGACGCGCTGACGACCGGCATCGTCGGCATCGGCGGCCTGGGCAAGACCATCGTCGGCTACCTCGCGGGGATCGCCGGCACGGCGTTCATCGTCACGCAGACGATCCCGCGGTTCCTCGTGTTCTTCGCCGCGACGCTGCTCGAGATGGCGGTCATCACCGGGTTCCACGCCGCGCATCGACCCCGGCCCGCCGGTCTTCCCGTTCGGCGCGATCATCGCGCAGGCGTTCGGCAACTCGCTGGTCGGGATCGTGCTGTTCCAGCTCTCCGACGGCCTGCCGCGGGCGGCCGAGACGCCGCAGGGCGCGAAGATAGGTAGTGGTTAGTGGCTAGTGGTCGGAGCTGAGCTGAGTCGTGGCAGCTGACGCCAGTGATCGGACTGCAGACTGACCCGAACCACAAGCCACTAGTCCTAATGAACAGATCATGTTAGGACTTCCAGCGTCCGAACCCGGCGTGTCGCTTCCCGACGACCGGCGGAAGCTCGTCACCCGGCTGATCGTCGTCCAGTACCTGGTGATCGTCGCCTTCGTGGCGCTGGCGCTGGCGTTCTGGTACTTCCAGATCGTGCAGCACCAGAAGTTCAGCGAGATGGCCGAGAACAACCACCAGCGCAACCTCGGCCTTCGCGCGCCGCGCGGCGTGCTCTTCGACCGCAGCGGCCGCGTGCTGGTCGAGAACCGCGACTCGTTACGTCATCTCCATCGTCCGCGAGCACACCCGCGACATCAACCAGCACGAGCCGGCTGCTGTCGCAGGTGCTCGGCATCGACGAGGCGGTCGTGCGCGACGCCGTCCACAAGCACCGCAGCCGAGCCGAGCTACCGGCCGATCCCGATCGTGCAGGACGCGACGCTCGCGCAGGTGGCGGCCGTCACCGCGCACCGGCTCGACACCGAGCTGCCCGACGTCATCGTGGAGCGCGTGCCCACGCGGCGCTACCCCGAGTCGATGGCGGCGCACCTGTTCGGCTACGTCGCCCAGGCCACCGAGGCGCAGCTGGCCCGCGACGGGCTACCAGTCGCGGCGACCTGGTGGGGCAGGCCGGCTTCGAGCACGTCTACAACAAGGTGCTGATGGGCCAGGACGGCGCCCGGCGCGTCGTCGTCAACAGCCTGGGCCGCGAGATCCGGACGCTCGAGGAAGTGCCGCCGTCCGAGGGGCGGCGCGTCCAGCTGACGATCGACTACGACGTGCAGCGCGCCGCCGAGGAGGCCTTCAAGGCGCTCGGCTTCGCGGGCGCCGCGGTGGTGCTGGAGCCGAACACCGGCGAGGTGCTGGCCTACGTGAGCCTGCCCGCCTACGACCCGAACACGTTCGCCGGCGGCATCGACCGCGCCACCTGGACCGCGCTCAACTCCGACGCCGCTCAAGCCGCTGCAGGACCGCGCCATCCAGGGCCGCTATTCGCCCGGGTCCACGTTCAAGATGGCGGTAGCGGCCGCGGCGCTCGAGGAGGGCATCATCACGCCCGACTTCTCGCGTCACCTGCCACGGGCGGCGCCGACTTCTACGGCCGCTGCTTCAAGTGCTGGAAGAAGGAAGGCCACGGCACGGTGGACCTGCGGCGCGCGATCGAGCGGTCGTGCGACACCTACTTCTACACGCTCGGCAAGATGGTCGGCGTGGACAAGATCAACAAGTGGGCGACGCGCCTCGGCCTCGGCGTGAAGAGCGGGATCGACCTGCCGAACGAGGTCACCGGCCTCGTCCCGTCGAGCGAGTGGAAGCGGCTGCGGTTCAAGGAGCCGTGGTACCCGGGCGAGACGATCTCGGTCGCGATCGGCCAGGGCCAGGTGACGGTGACGCCGGTGTCGATGGCCGTCTACATGGCCGCGCTCGCGAACGGCGGCCGCCGCGTGACGCCGCACCTGATGAGGGCCGTGGACGATGGGAGCGGGTGGAAGTCGGCAGTGCGACGCCCGAGGGGCAGGGCGACGTCCGGCATGAAGCCCGAGACGATCAACGCGATCCACGACGGGATGTGGATGGTGGTGAACGCCGGGGGGCACCGGCGGCAACGCGCGCATGCCCGGCTACGACGTGTCGGGCAAGACCGGCACCGCGCAGGTGATCTCGCTCGAGGGCGCTCAAGGCGCTGAAGGGCCGGACCGACCTCGACCTGCGCGACCACGGCTGGTTCGTGTTCTTCGCGCCGCGCGACAACCCGCAGATTGCCGGCGTCGGTGTTCACCGAGCACGGCGAGCACGGGACGACCGCCGCGCTGATCACGCGCCACATCCTGGAGACGTTTTTCGCCAAGAAGGAAGGCCGCCCGCATGCCGGTGTTCAAGCCGCCGGTGAAGATCGTCCCCGAAGCCGGCGGTCGCGATCACGACGCCGGGGGCGGGGCAGTGACGTAGGCAGTGATGGCCCTCGGCAGTAGCCAGTAGAGCCGCAAAGCACGCCGGACAGCGGCGAACGCCTAGCGCTACAGCCGACGCAAGCTCCGATGTTTGAACGCCGACTGTTCTACCACATCGACTGGCTGATGATTGCCGCGCTGGCCGCGCTGTGCGCGGTGGGCGTCGGGCTGATCTACAGCGCCACCCACGCCGGGCCGCAACGCCGTCGCTCCACGTCCGGCAGATCTACGCGATCGCTCATCGGCCTGTCGTCTTCGCGGTCTGCCTCGCCATCGACTACCGCGCGCTGGCCGACAACTCCCTCGTCTTCTACGGCGGCATCGTCGCCCTGCTGGTCGCCGTGCTGCTGTTCGGATCGAGCGGCGGCGGCGCGAAACGCTGGCTGCGCTCCCGTTCTTCAACCTGCAGCCGTCCGAGTTCGCCAAGATCGCCGTGGCGCTGACGCTCGCCAAGTTCTTCGACGAGAGCCGGCGCGGCAGCCCGTCGATGGCCGACCTGGCCATCGGCGCCGGCATCACCCTCCTCCCGTTCGTGCTGATCTCAAGGAACCCGACCTGGGCACCGCGGTGACGCTGCTCACCATCCCCCTGGGGATTGCCTTCCTGGCGGGCCTGCGCCTGCGCCTGCTCGGGCATCCTGCTCATCGTGGCCATCGCCGCGTCGCCGGTCGCGTGGCGCTACGTGCTGAAGGACTATCAGAAGAGCCGCATCTCCACGTTCCTCGACCCCGAGCTCGACGCGCGCGGCGCGGGCTACCAGCAGATCCAGGCGCGGATCAGCGTGGGGTCGGGCGGGCCGTGGGGCAAGGGGTTCATGAAGGGCACGCAGGGCCAGCTGCGGTTCCTGCCCGAGGCCCAGAACGATTTCGTCTTCTCGGTCCTGGCGGAGGAGCAGGGGTTCGTGGGCGTCATGGTGGCCCTCGGCCTCTACCTGTTCGTCATCGTCCGCGCCCTGGAGACCGCGCGCCTGGCCAAGGACCGCCTGGGCGCCTACCTGGTGCTGGGATCCTGTCGGCGTTCATGTTCCAGGTGATCTACAACATCAGCATGGCCGCCGGCCTGGTGCCCGGTGAAGGGCCTGACGCTCCCCCTGATGAGCTCCGGGGGATCGTCGATGATTGCGACGCTGGCCGGGTTCGGGCTGATCCTGAACGTCAGGATGCGCCGGTTTACGAACTGACGCTGAACGGGCTTCGGGCTGCCGACTTGCCGGCTTCGGGCGGCGTCCGGCCGGCAGCGAGGCGCCGTCGGGAGCCGGGGGCCGGAAGCCCAGTAATCTCGCGGGCCCCGAGCCTCGAAGCTCCGGCCGATTACCGAATCGAGTAAGTGGCGAGGGGCGCTGTCCTCGCCAAGAGATTCCGGGAGGCTGGAGTTGCATCACGCAGGGATGACCGAGTTGGAAGCCCGCGCCGCCTGGCTGTTCGGCGGCTGCGCATGGCTTTGCTCGCCCTGTTTGGCGCGGCGCCGGCCGCAGCATTGCCACGCCGGGGTTCCGCACGCGCTGGCCCCTGGGCGTCGACGGGTCTACCACGCCGGGTTCCGCGCACGCTGGAGTCCCGGTGTCAACGGGTTGGCCACGCCGGAGCCACCGACCGGGCAGCGTCGGGGCGACGGCGGGTTTGGCCGCCGAAGCACGGAAGGCGATGGCGGACTTGTCCGCCGTAGCACGAAGTGCGGAGGCGGAAGAGACTTGCATGAACAAAGAGATGATCGTCACCTCGAATGGCCACCAGACGATGGTGGCCATTCTCGAGGACGACCTGGTCACCGAGGTCTTCGTCGAGCGCGAGCGTCAGCGGGGTGTCGTCGGCAACGTCTACAAGGGACGCGTGTCGAAGGTCCTCCCGGGGATGCAGTCGGCGTTCGTTGACATCGGCCTCGAACGCGACGGCTTCCTCTACGTCTCCGACGTCGTCAACACCATCGAGGAGTTCGACCGCCTCGAGTCGGGCGAGATGACGAGGACGAGGGCGACGAGAAGAGCGGGAAGCCCGACGCCAACCAGCCCAAGATCGAAGAGCTGCTGAAGGAAGGGCAGGAAGTCATCGTCCAGGTGGCGAAGGAGCCGCTGGGGACGAAGGGCGCCCGCCTCACCTGCACGTGACCATGGCCGGCCGGTTCCTGGTCTTCATGCCGACCGTGGACCACATCGGCGTCTCCCGCAAGATCGAGTCGCGCGAAGAGCGCGCCCGGCTGCGCGGCATCGTCCGCGACTTCCGCGAGAAGCACGGCTTCATCGGCGGCGTCATCATCCGCACCGCCACCGCCGGGCGCCCCGAGCAGGACCTGGTCGACGACCTCACCTACTTCCAGCGGATCTGGGACGAGCGTGCGGCAGCGCGCCGAGTCGGTCCGCCCGCCCGCGGTGATCTACCGCGAGCAGGGGCTGGTCACCAAGCTCCTCCGCGACCTGCTCACCGACGACTACACCGCCATCCGCATCGACGACAAGCACGAGTACCAGCGCGTCATGGAGATGGTGGACCGCGTGATGCCGTCGCTGCGCGCCGCGGGTGAAGCTCTACGAGAAGCCGTTCCCGATCTTCGAGGAGTACGGCGTCCAGACCGAGATCGAGAAGGCGCTGAAGAGCAAGGTCTGGCTCAAGTCGGGCGGCTACATCGTCGTCAACCAGACCGAGGCGCTGGTGGCGATCGACGTCAACACCGGCCGCTACGTCGGCAAGAAGCAGGGCGGGCGGCTCGAGGACACCATCGTCAAGACGAACCTCGAGGCGGTGAAGGAGATCGTGCGGCAGGTGCGGCTGCGCGACCTGGGCGGGATCATCGTCCTCGACTTCATCGACATGGAGGAGAAGAAGAACCGCCAGAAGGTGTACCAGGCGGTGGAGCAGGAGCTGCGGAAGGACCGGTCGCCGTCGAAGGCGATCCAGGTGTCGGACTTCGGCCTGGTCATCATCACGCGCAAGCGCGTGAAGCAGAGCCTCGAGCGGGTGCTCACCGAGCCGTGTCCCGTACTGCTCGGGCAGCGGCGTGATCAAGTCGAGCTCGACGATCTGCTACGAGATCCTGGACCAGGTGCGGAAGCTGGGGGCAGGAGATCGACGGCCGCGGCATCGTGCTGCGCGTGAATCCCGAGATCGCCCGCGCGCTGAGGGAAGAGGAAGCCGGGGTGATCAAGGAGCTGAAGGCGGCGCTGCGGAAGGACATCCAGCTGAAGCCCGACAGCCTGCTGCACCACGAGCAGTTCGATGTCATGGCGCTGTGACGATGAGGCAGGCGATCGCGAGCTCGCGTCAGTGCGATGGCACCGTCAGGATGGCTGCACGCGTCCGCGATCCCTGCACTGCCACTGTCACTTGTCCACTACTTCTTCGCCGCCCCAATCACGATGTCGCCCGAGAAGCTGGCGAGCACCAGCTGGGCGCTGCCGTCGCCGTGGGTGCCGCGGATTTTCTTGCCCGGGCCGTGGCCGCCGCCGACCGGCTGCCCGCGCGGCAGCGTCACCGGCAGGTCGGAGCGGACGTTGCCGCTGAAGCTGCTGGCGTCGAGTTCGAAGCCGGGGGTCCCGGCCACGTGTCAGCTGGATGTTGCCCGACTGCGACTTGAACTCGTAGCGGCCGTCCTTCGCGAGCGCCGCCGCCGAAGGTGATGTCGCCGCTGATCGACTTCGCGGTCGCGCGGTCGCACGTCACGTCGAGCTCAGGCGCACCGTTGCCGCTGATCGAATCGGCATCCAGGGCGCGCACCTTCGCGCCGTTCACCGTCACGTCGCCGCTGACGCTCGTGACGCGCAGCTCGTTGGCGTTCGACACGCCGCTGACGTTCGCGTTGCCCGACACCGTCTTCACCAGGGTCGCGCCCGGCGTGGCGACGGCCGTCACGTCGCCGCTCATCGTGTCCGCTCCGCACCTCGCCCTTGATGTTCGGTCACCTTGATGTCGCCCGACACCGCGTGCGCGTAGACGCTCGAGCCGGCCGGCGCGGTCACCGTGTAATCCACCCAGGCGTGTTCCTGGTGTTCGCGGTCGTAGACCGTCCTCACCTCCACGCGCCCGCCGCGCTCCACCATCGTCACCTCGACCTTGGCGAACTGGGCCTTGGCGTCGGCGTCGCCGGCCGCGGAACTTCTTCACCGCGTCGACGGTGATCGTGTCGCCGCCGCCCTCGTTGACGATGATGTCGCCGGAGACGTTGCTGATGTCGAGGCTGCCGTTGGGCCGACCTTGAAGCTCTTGGTGATCCGCTCGGTGACCTCGGGGCCCTGCCTGGACTCCGAGCTCTCCGCTCCAGCTCTTGCCGCTCCACGCGGCGGCGTGCGACGCGGCCGCCATCGCGTGCGCCACGATCTTCTCGATTCGGGGGCATCGGCGGGGCGGGAGGCGCCGGGGGCACCGGCGCCTGCGCGTGCAGGGGGATGGGCAGCGAGGCAACCACCACGACCGCGATGACTCGAATCAGGAAGCGGAACATATCGATACCTCTTCTGCCATGGTGTCTAGTGGGCAGTGGCTCGTGATCATGGCCCCCTAGCTCTTCCCCAGCTTCCCGACCACCCGCGCCGTCCCTGCCGCGTCGCCCTTCCGCATCTCGTTGATGAGGGCTGACCGTGTCGCGGAGCAGCGCCACCTTGCGCTGCAGCGCCTCGAACAGGCTGGCCCGGGCCACCTCGCTGGTCGGCTGCGTCCGGAGCGCCGCGCTGGCTCTCGCTGATGGCCTGGTCCAGGATGGCGTTGTTCTTCGCCAGCACCGCCGCGGTGGTCGGGGCTGAGCACCGCCTCGCCCTCGCTCGCCATCTTCTCCAGCTCCGCAATCGCGCTCTCGTAGTGCTGGTCCGCCAGCTGCAGTTTGGACTCAATCGATTGGACGGAGTCGGCGGGCTCCGCGTGCGCCGGGGCGGTGCCGGTTTGCGCCGGCCCCTGGCGCTGCGGCGCCGTCGCGGCCGGGCGCGTCACGAAGTAGATGCCGGCGGACGTGGCGAGCACGAGCATCGCGGCGGCCGCGAGTCCCGCGAGCACGTTCCGCCTGCGGGGGATGAAGCCGAGGACGTTCCGGCCTCGTCGGGCGAGCCTGCCGTGCTTGCCCTCCTCGTGGGGCAAGCCTCCGTGCTTGTGATCCTTGTGGGGCAAGCCCCTGTGCTTGCCGTCCTGGCTGGCTTGCGAGGGGGCCTCGCGTTCGAAATCCGCCCGCACCTTCTGCCACAGCGACCTCGGCCGGCACCACCTTCGGCAGCGCGCGCGCCGTCTCGCGGATCCTGCGGATGTCGGCCAGCATGGCGCGGCAGTCGGCGCACGACCCGACGTGCGCGTCAACCTGCGCCCGCCTGCTCCCGCGGCAGCGTGCCGTCCAGCAACTCCGACAGCGCTGATTGGTATTCGGTGCAGTTCATAGGAAGCGCATCCGGCTACCGGCTCCCGGCTTCGGGCGGCTGCCGGCCCCACAACCTGCGCCGTAGCCTCAACTCAGCGATCGACCTGAGGCGAAGCGGAGCTTGCCACGCCGTAGCCTCAACTCAGCGAGCGATCCCTGAGGCGAAGGCGGGCTTTGTGCAACAGCGACTTCGAACTGCCCTCGGCGATCCCGAGGATCCCCGCGATCTCGTCGTGCTGGTATCCCTCGACGTCGTGCAGCACGAACGCCGCCCGGTAACTGGGCGGCAGCATCTCGATCGCCTGCTCGAGGTCCATCCGCGCGATGTTCGCCTCCGCCGGCCTGGTCGGTCCGACCGCGGGCGCGGCGCCCTCCTCGTCCAGCGAATCTGTCACCTGCCCCATCTTCCCCTGCTTGCTGCGCAGGTGATCGAGGCAGAGGTTCACGGTCAACCGGTAGAGCCAGGTGCCCAGCGACGAGTCGCCCTTGTAACTCTCCAACTTGCGGAAGGCCTGGAGGAAGACGTCCTGCAGCAGGTCGTCCGCGTCGGCGCCGCCGGCCATCCGGTACGCCAGATTGTAGAGCCGGTGGGCGTGCTGCCGGTAGAGCCCCTCGAAGGCGTCCCGGTCGCCCGCGAGCACCCGCGCTGCCACATCCCTGTCGCCGCTCGACACTGCTCGCGGCGATCCTGAGCTTGCCGACGGGTCGCCGCTCGACATTGCGCGCGGCGGTCCTGAGGTTGTCGAAGAGTCGCCGCTCGACCCGGCATTGGGCGATCCGGCGGCGCTGTTCGCAATCTCGGTCATAGCGTTAGACGGTATCGCTGCCGCGGTCCGTTGCCCCATTGCTGACTCTTTTTTCAAGGCCCGGCGCTCGACAAATGACCGTCGAGGCGGCGGACGCGTGCCCGCCGGCGCCTGACGGCATAGACGGGAACGGATTCTGGATTGTTCCGGCTGCGTAGACACGCCGGTTTCGGCCGCGACCTCCGACTCGCACTCACACGGGGTCGCAGGCGGCACCCCGACGACACTCGGGCGCCCGAGCGGCGTCGGTGGGCCGCAAGCCGAAAGCCGCAGGCCGATCAGGAGGTTCTCAATGGACGAAACCCGGCGAAAAGCCATGGACGAGCAGATCAAGGGCAAGTTCGAGTCGGCGAAGGGCAAGGTCAAGGAAGCTGCGGGCAACCTCACCGGCGACGAGGACCTGGCCGCCGAGGGCGAGGCGGACCAGGTCGAGGGCACGATCCGCGACAAGACCGGGAAGGTCGTCCGCGGGGCCGCCGACGCGGTGGACCGGGCGAAGGACACGTTCGACAAGGACTAGCCGCCTCGGGCGGAACCTCGGAGGCGTCGCGAATGGACGAGGGGCTGCACCGGGTCCATCTGCCCGGGCGGCCCGTTCGTCGTTCCGGCCGCCGGCTCTCGCCGGCCCGCCCGTCGCCGGGGCCGGCCGCCTCCGCTCACGCTCGACAGTGCCGAATCACGCGTCCTCGGTCGGGGGCTTCGATGAGCCATTCGGCTTGGCTCGTGCGCCTCAGGGGCGAGTCTGAACCTGCGGCGCGTGATTGTGCCTTCGACCGTCGGCACTGCTCGCATGTTCGCGTCGCCGGCCGCCCCGGCGACGGGCGGCCTCTCAGCCGGCCCGCGTCGACGCGAGCCGGGGTCTTTGGTGACCTGAGAGAGGAAAGTCTTCCTGCCAGCCGACTGGGGCGCTGACGATGCGCGGCCAGGGCCTGTTTTGACCGCGTTTCCAGCTGCGGCGCCCTGGCTCGACTATTGCTAGCTTCTTCATTAGTCTTAAGGATTCGTGTGGGGGCGCCCTGCCCGGATAATTCGGGACGCCCTCCAATTTCCTCCCCTCGTCTTTCGCCTCCCCGCCAGCCCCTCAGCTCGCCCCGGCACGAGCAGCCCGGAGTTCTCTTTCTCCAACGGCCGGGGGCCGCCTGGCCTCTCGCGAAGACGGGCACGGTCCGATAACAAGACTGCGACAGTTTCGCGCCCCGGGTTCCGTCCGGTTTCCACGTTTCTTTCTCCGAGTCGAATCATGCACACACCCGTGAACGTCCTCTGCATCGGCGCCGGTTACGTCGGCGGCCCCACGATGGCCGTGATTGCCGACAAGTGCCCGCCACGCGAAGGTGACCGTCGTCGACATCAACGAGGCCCGCATCGCAGGCCTGGCAGTCCGACAACCTGCCGATCTTCGAGCCCGGCCTGCTGGAGGTCGTCAAGCGGGCGCGCGGGCGGAACCTGTTCTTCTCGACCGACATCGCCAAGGGCATCCGCGAGGCCGACATCATCTTCGTCTCGGTGAACACGCCGACGAAGACGTTCGGCGAGGGCGCCGGCCGCGCGGCGAACCTGCAGTACTGGGAGCAGACGGCGCGCCAGATCCTGGCCGAATCGAACCTCCGACAAGATCGTGGTGGAGAAGTCCACGCTGCCGGTGCGCACCGCCGAGGCGATGGACCGGATCCTCAACAGCAACGACCGCGGCCTGCGGTTCGAAGTGCTGTCGAACCCCGAGTTCCTCGCGGAAGGCACGGCGGTGAAGGACCTCGAGGAGCCGGACCGCGTCCTGGTCGGGTCGCGCGAGACGCCGAGCGGCATCAAGGCGCGCAAGGCCGTGGCCGACCTCTACGCCACGTGGATTCCGCGCGAGCGCGTCATCGAGTCGAACGTCTGGAGCGCCGAGCTGTCGAAGCTGACCGCGAACGCGTTCCTCGCGCAGCGCATCTCCTCGATCAACGCCATCTCGGCGCTGTGCGAGGTGCACCGAGGCCGACGTGGACGAGGTGGCCTACGCCGTCGGCACCGACTCGCGCATCGGGCCGCGCTTCCTCAAGTCGAGCGTCGGCTTCGGCGGGTCGTGCTTCAAGAAGGACATCCTGAACCTCGTCTACATCTCCCAGACCTACGGCCTCGAAGAAGTGGCGCGCTACTGGGAGGCGGTCGTGCGGATGAACGAGTGGCAGGAGGCGCGGTTCGTGCGCCGCATGCTGGCCTCGATGTTCAACACGGTGGCGGGGAAGCGGATCGCGCTCTTCGGGTTCGCGTTCAAGGCGAACACCGGCGACACGCGCGAGTCGCCGGCACTCGAGGTGACCAAGCACCTGGTCGCCGAGCACGCGCACGTGGTCATCACCGACCCGCAGGCGCTGGACAACGCGCGCATCGACACGGCGGGCCTCGACGGGGCGATCGAGTTCGAGCCCGACCCCTACAGGCGGCCGCCGGCGCGCACGCGATCGCGGTGCTGACCGAGTGGGACGAGTACCGGTCGCTGGACTACCCGCGGCATCCTGCAGTCGATGCAGCGTCCCGCGTTCCTCTTCGACGGGCGCAACATCCTCGACCACGCGCGCCTGTTCGAAATCGGGTTCAACGTGTACCCGATTGGGAAGAAGGCGCTCAGGCACGTCTAGGGGAGTCGGGGGCGTCGCAGAGGGGTCGGGGGCTTCGGAGAGGAGTCGGGGCTTCGCAGGGGAGCCTGCGCGCTACCGCGTGCGCCGGGAAGTGAATCGAACGGTCGCGAAGCCGCGGATGCGCCGACCGACGACGACGACCCCTTCCGCCCGCAGCAGGGCGCGCTTCATCTCGGTGTTGCCGCCGTACCCGCCGAGTGCGCCACCCGCGCCGACGACGCGGTGGCAGGGAACGTCGGGCGCCCGGCATTCCCGCATGACGTTGCCGACGGCGCGCGCGGCGAGAGGTCTTCCGGCCATCGCCGCGACGTCGCCGTAGGTCGTGACACGTCCCGCCGGGATGCGCCGGACGGCCGCCAGGACCCGGGCGGCGAACCCCCAGCGAGCGGTGGCAGAGGTGCGGTAAAGCGACATTTAGTTACCCCACGGGCTGACTTCTGGCGCCCTTGCGAAACCTGTCCCGGTTCGATCGAGCCTGTCTAATCGACACATTGTAAAGCCTTTACTGGATAAGGCGCACCTGGCCGGCTCAAACTCTGCCGTGGCACGATTCTCGCCAGTAAAATCTGGGCTGATGTGTCGACGGAGGCGTCCGGCATCGGTCAGAGGGCATTTTGAAGCACGGCCTGTTCGTCGCGTTCGTACTGTTAGCCGTTCCGCTGGTCGCTTCCGCGGATAGCCTCGACGTCCTCTCCGGCAACAACCAGCTCCACCCGTTCGAGATCCCTCGCAACGACAATACCGGCCGCGCCTTCTGGAACAACCGCAGCTACGACGGCGGCGTCGCGGGCGACTGCAACATCGGCTACTGGCTCAGCGGCCTTGGCGGCTGTAGCCACCTCAACAACCAGTTCTACGAACATTCACCACGCGTCCAGCCTCCGTTTGTCGGCGACGAAACCACCCGCTTCGGCGTTCGCAAGGACACGGACGCGACCCCGACCGCCGTCACGGTGTCGACCTCCGTCCAGGCGACGGCGTGGGTGGAAGACGACGAGTTCGGGTGGTACCTGCTCTCGGACCCTTCGACGCTGCACAGGCTGTTCTACGGGGCGGCGATCGCGAACAACCACAAGACCTTCATCCCGACCGGCGATTACGGCTTCTACATCCGTTCGCGCGAAGGCACGTTCTTCAGCGGCGGGTCTCCGGGCGGGCCGTCGCACTTCGCGGTCTTCCAGCTGGCCGCCAACGAGCACTACATCATCGGCGCCGAGGACATGTGGGTGGACGGTGACTGGGACTACAACGATCTAGTCTACGACGTCCGGTTCACCGAGACTCCCGAACCCGCCACGCTGCTGCTCCTCGGAGCGGGCCTCGGGCTCGGTGCCATCGCCCGCCGCCGGCGCACGCGCCAGCCCGGCTAGCTGACCGTTCGCGGCCTGCCTGAAGTTTCCCCTCAACTTTCCGCCCACTTTGGCCGAGACTCCCTGTGGAGGAACTCGTGCCCGAACGACGGCATGTTCTCGTCACCGGCGCCAGTCGCGGTCTGGGGCTCGCCCTGGTGAATCACTACCTCGCCGCAGGGCGACACGGTGTACGGCTGCGCCCGCGCCGAAGCCGCGGTCGAGCACGAACGCTACGCGCACTTCCGGTTCGACGTGAGCCAGGAAGCGGACGTCGACGCGCTCTTCGGCGAGCTGCGCGCCCGCGGCGGCCGGCTCGACGCCTTGATCAACAACGCCGGCGTGGCCGGCATGAACGCGGTGGCGCTGACGACGCTCGAGGCGGCGCGCCGGATCATCGACGTGAACCTGGTGGGCACCTTCCTGTGTTCGCGCGCCGCCATCCGCCTGCTCCGCGGGTCTCCGGCCGGGCGCATCGTCAACCTCACCACCGTGGCGGTGCCTCTCCGCCTCGAGGGAGAGGCGATCTACGCGTCGGTGAAGAGCGCCGTCGAGACCTTCACGCGCATCCTCGCGAAGGAAGTGGCGCCGTTCAACATCACGTGCAACGCCGTCGGCCCTTGCCCGGTGAAGACGAAGCTCACCGCGGGCGTCCCCGAGGCGAAGATCAAGAAACTGCTCGACCGCCAGGCGATCCACCGCTGGGGCGAGCCGGGCGACGTCGCCAACGTGGTCGATTTCTTCCTCAAGCCCGAGAGCGGGCTGGTGACCGGCCAGATCGTCTACCTGGGAGGCGTGGGATGAGCGCGGTGGATTTTCTGATCGAGCGGATGGAGGAGCGCAGGGACGAGCTCGCCGTGGCGGCGGGGGACCGCACGGCCACGTACGGCGAGTTGCTGGAGGCCTTCTTCCTGTGGCGGGAACGGCTCGCGCAGGCGCAGCTGCCTCCAGGGGCTGTCGTGACCGTCGAAGGCGACTACGGTGTCGGCCCGATTGCCGCGTTTCTCGCCCTCGCCGACTGCAACGCCGTTGTCGTGCCGCTCTCGCCCGATTCGGCGGCGCACCTCGAGCAGTTCGTGGAGCTCGGCGAGGCCGAGTACCGGCTGCACCCGGACACCGATGTCGCGCCGGTGCCCACGGGCCGTCGGGCCACCCACGCGTTCTTCGGGACGCTGCGCGAACGCCGGGCCCCCGGGCTCGTGCTGTTCACCTCGGGATCGACCGGGCGGCACAAGGCGGCCGTGCACGATCTCGCGCGGCTGCTGCGGAAGTTCACCGCGCGTCGGCACCGCGGCGCACGCTCGTCTTCCTGCAGCTCGACCACATCGGCGGCGTCAACACGCTGCTGTACACGCTCTCGAACGGCGGCGCGGTGATCGCGCCCCCGGACCGGTCGCCGTCCGCGGTGGCCGCGGCAATCGAGCGGCACGGCGTCCAGTTGCTGCCGACCTCGCCGACGTTCCTCAACTTGCTCCTGCTGTCGGGTGAACACGAACGTCGCGACCTCTCCTCGTTGCAGTTGATCACCTACGGGACGGAGGCGATGCCCGAGAGCACCCTGCGCAAGGTCGGCACCGCCTTTCCGAAGGCGAAGCTGCAACAGACGTACGGCCTCACGGAACTCGGCATCCTGCGCTCGCAGTCGCGCGGCTCCGACTCGCTGTGGGTGCGCGTGGGCGGCGAGGGGTTCGACACGAAGGTCATCGACGGCCGCCTGTGGGTCAAGGCCGAGTCGGCGATGCTCGGTTACCTGAACGCGCCAAGCCCGTTCGACGAGGAGGGGTACTTCGACACCGGCGACAAGGTGGAGCAGGACGGCGAGTGGCTGCGGATCCTCGGCCGCGAGAGCGAGATCATCAACGTCGGCGGCAGCAAGGTCTACCCGGCGGAGGTCGAGGACGCGCTGCTGGAGATCGAGGGGGTGACCGATGCGGCGGTGCACGGCGAGCCGCATCCGATTACCGGGCAGATCGTGGCCGCCACCGTGGTCCTCGACCGCGACGAGCCGGTGGCGTCGTTCAAGGTGCGCATGCGCCAGGCGCTGAGGGACAGGCTGCCGTCGTTCAAGGTGCCGGCAAAGGTGGTGATCGCCACCGGCCCCGTCTACTCGGCCCGCTTCAAGCGCATGCGCAAAGCCGTTGGGGTCGTGTCTTGACCGCGCGCGACGATTCAGCGCGCTGAGAGCGCCTCGAGCAGTACCCGTCCGTCCGCCGCTGGCAGCGTGATGCCGCACAGGTACGCCAGTGTTGGCGCGATGTCGATGGGCGAGGCTGCGCCGGTGTAGCTGCCCTTCTTGATCCCCTTCCCCAGCATGAACAACGGCACGCGGCGATCGTACTGGTAAGGCGAGCCATGCGTGGTGCCGCTGGTGCGCGAGGCGCTGCTCGCGAACTGGTAGTACGGCAGCGGGACGATGATGAGGTCGCCGCTGCGGCCTGGATGGAAGCCCGCGAGGACGGCGCGCGTGAGGTCGTCGGCCGGCGTGCCCTGCATGCTCGCGAGCTGCCCGGATGTGAAGACGCGGGCGACGCCGGGCATCGAGCGTGCGGCGTCCACCGCGGCGCGCATCGCATCGGGATTGGCGCGCAGCCTGTCGTCCACGCCCGGCGCGAAGTAGAAGTCACCGTAGAAGTTCTTCACGACCTTCCGGCCCTCTCCGAGGAATGGCTCGAGGGCCTTGTCGATTCGTGCGAACAGGTCCGGCGTGAGGATGCGGCCGCCGCCGAGACCCAGCGAGGCCATCTGCTCTGGCACCGGCGAAACGCCGTGGTCGCCGGCGAGGGCGAGGACGTAGTTTGCGCGGCCGACCGTCGCGTCGAGGTGCGCGAGCAGCGACCCGAGCGTGCGATCGAGGTGGGCCAGCACGTCCTGCACCTCGTGGCTGCGCGGGCCGTATTCGTGCCCCACCAGGTCGAGCGCGGAGAAACTGATCGCGAGATAGTCGACGCCGGCCGCCCGCCCGAGCGAGAGCGTGTCGATCGCGGTCTCGGCGAACTTTCCCAGGTATCGATCCGAGTACGGGCTCGCTTCCCACTCCAGGTAGAAGTCGTCGCCCGGCGCCCCCGCGCCCCTGAGCACGTGCGGAAATGTGCGCCCCCACTTGCCCGGCGACCGCTCCCCGTCCGCATCATCCGCGAACTGGTAGGCGGCCTCGGGAAGCAGCTTCGTCCAGGTCTTCCCGAAATCCGCGTCGATCGGATTCGCCTTCGCGAACTCCGCGACCCACCGCACCGGCGCCTGCGCAAACCCGGAGGATGTGACCAGCGACCTCGAGGCCTGCAGGCCCCAGACCGCCACGTCCGCGCGTCGTCCCGCCATCGCTGTGGCCGTGTAGTCCTTCATCGACAACGTGACCACGCGCGCCGGCGCGGGGATCTGCGCGCGCAGTTCGTCCGGGAATGCCGGGACCAGCATCTTGCGCGTGCTCGTCGCAATCCCGGCCACGGGCGCGCCGTAGCTGACGACCGTGGTGCCGGCGTCCGCCATGCAGTTGTCCGGCTTGCCCGCCGCGCGATCCCAGAAGTCGTTGGCGGCGATGCCGTGCGTGCGCGGCAGGCTGCCGGTCGCAATGCTCGCGTGGCCGACGCAGGTCAGCGTGGCCATGTACGGGAACGCCGCCTGCGTGAACGCCGCCCCCTCGTCCATCAGCCGCCTCAGGCCGCCCGTCCAGTCGCCCGAGAACCGCGTCACGTAGTCGGCGCGGAACTGGTCCACGACGAGCAGGACGACGAGCTTGGGCCTCGAAACGGGGCCAGGCCCCGTTTTTCGACTGTCCGGCTTGGCAGAAACGGGGCCAGGCCCCGTTTCTTGGGTATCCGGCCTGGCGGAAACGGGGCCAGGCCCCGTTTTTGGGAACGGGGCAGCAGGCAGGGCCATCGCGAGCGCGAGGAACAGAGCGAGGGTGATTCGGTGCATCGGGACTCCGGGAAGGTCGCCAGTCGTCGGTCGGTCGGGTGTCGTGCCCGCAGGCCGAAAAACTGCAGGCCGCACGCCGGTCGATGATCCTCTGCCTCAATCGGTTAGGTCAAGTGCGGAGGTCGATCAGCACACGAGGCTTTTCCAGTTGCCGAGTCGGGTGTAGACTTTTGTCTGCTCTCGACCGTACTTTGGCCACCATGGGGCGCGTGCCGGCCGCCACTGGATCTCGTTAACCGTCAAAGAATCAGCGGTTAAGAGAAATCGGCGGGATCCGTCCGATTACCTGAACCGTGGCCGTGGCTTTGCACACATGACTCGAACCGGACCCTGCTCGGGTAGGGTGTCGTGCATCCGGTGTGGGGCCAGGTGTGCGTTTCCGGGGGAATGACCCAGGTGCTCGAACAGGACGAAGGAGATCGACTTCGCCGGCTGTCCGCCGTCATGCGCTTTCTCGGCCACATGCGGGAGAGCTCGCGACGAGCGCGAGCTGCTCCTGTCGCTGATCCAGGCCGGCGGCGGTCTGGTACGACCTCGACGCCCGCGCCTACCGGCGCGAGTTGAGCGGCCGCTTCGTCCTCGAGGCGTGGCTGCCGGGCGCCGACGTGTCGGCGGACCCGCAACGAACTCGACGTGGACCAGATCCTGACGCCTGACGGGGCCACGCACATCTCGTCGATCAACGAGCTGGAGCAGTACGGCTGGGAGTCGGTCCAGGGCGAGGTGCTGCTGCTGCCGATTGCCGCGGCCGACATGGTCAGCCGCATCCTGGTGCTGACCGGCCCGGTCGATCGCGAGGTCGAGGCGACGCTGATGCTCGTCTGCCGCTCGGCCGGCTCGGTGCTCGACCACCTGGCCGTCAAGCGCGGCAACGTGGTGCGCGATCGGCTGCTGCGCTGCATGGCGCTGGCCGCGCGGGTCGTTCCAGGAGTGCGTCCGCTCGGTGATCCTCGAGTACCTGGCCGCGGTGGAGGCCGCCGCCGCGAGGGTGGCCGTGACGCGCCCCGGCTACGCCACCGTCACGCCTCTACTCGACGGGCGGCGAGCTGTGGAGCGCGCAGCCGGTGCCCGCGCTGGTGCCCGGCGCCGTGGAAGTGAGCACCGGGCGGATCGCCCTCGGCTTCGCGCTCGGCAACGGCGCCACCGGCGTGATCGAGCTGGTGGCGTCGCCCGCGCGTCCGTTCACCATCGAGCGTGCCCAGGCCGCGCGCGTCGGCGCCGAGGTGCTGGGCATCTGGCTGTCGGGCATCTCGCTGGGCGCCTTGCGCGATCCGGCTGCCGGCCAGCGGGTGTCGGGCGAGAAGGCGCCGCCGCCGTTCGAAGACGCGATGCGCGAGGAGTTGAGCAGGGCCAAGCGCCTCGCCCTGAGCGGGGGAGTGCTGGTGGCCAGCGTGCCCGGGGCTGCCGTCCCCGACCCGCGCGTCCTCTCGGTCGTGATTCGCACCGTGCGGTCGGAGCTGAGGTCGGCGGACCTCCTCGGCCAGTTGTCCGGGCGGGACATCACGGCGGTCCTGGTGCGAACCAGCGCCGACGGCGTGGCCAAGGCGGCCGAGCGGGTCCGCGAGCGGCTGGACGAACTGGCCCGTTTGCGGCAGCTCCCGCCGGTCGTCGTGGGCCACGCGCTCTGCCCGGCCGGCACCGGCGAGTCGCCGGCGGCGCTGGTGGCGAGGGCGAGGAAAGAAGCGGGGCTCGTGTTCAGTTAGCGGTAGTCAGCGAGTACCAGCGGATACGTCCGCTGACAGCGCCTGACGGCCTGACCGCCACAGTCACTGACATGTTTCTTACGCCTGTGCTTTTTGGAGCACGGCGTCTGATGTTTGGCTAGAATCGCGCCGATAACCTCAGCGGTTATCCGTGTGGGGGCGGCGCTCCGGAAGTTGCTGGCGTTAAACGCTCAGTGCGTAGTTGCGTCAGTTCTCAACGAGCGAGGACCCGATGCCTTACAAAGACCGTCTTGGGGATCGTCGAGGCGACCTGCGCTTCGAGATCATCGGCCAGTTGTGGGGGTCGCTCGAGACCGTCGAGCAACCTCCCGTTGCTGAACCTCGCGCGGGGCGGGGCGCTCGTCGAGTCGCGCCTGCCGATCAACCCCGAGATGGTGCGGTCGGTCCGGCTGGCGCTGGGCGACCAGGTGAACGACATCCAGGTGCGCGTGCGCCACGTGACGGCCGAGAAGGTGGATGGCGCCGACAGGTATCTCGTCGGGTTGGAGTTCGTCGAACCGAGCGCGTCGGCGCTCGCCCAGATCGACCGGATCGTCGCGGCGCGCCTGGCCGAGACCAAGCCGATTGCGGAGGCGTAGTTCATGTCCCACGCCATGCTGGAGCGGCGTCGCGAACCCCGGGTGCCGATGGCTGACAACCAGCAGGTTGGCCTGCCGATGGCGCTCACCGTTCGCCTCGTGGACATCAGCGCCGGCGGAGTGCTCCTCTCCTCGTCGCAGAAGATGAGCATCGGCCAGCGCGCCCGGCTGCACACCACGCTCGGCACCGATCCCTTCAACGTGGAAGTCGAAGTGCGGCGCGTGGCGGAAGGCGGCATGGAAGGCAACGGCCGCGGACGCTACCGGATCGGGGCCGTTTTCACGGTGCTCGACGACGCCTCCAAGCGCAGCGTGAACCATTTCCTCAGCGGAGACGTGCAGTAACCGGTCCGGCCGCTCCCTGCCGCGGCCGGTCAGGCCGGCGCGACGAAGTCGCCGAGGCTGGCGACGTTTGCTTCCAAGTGTCATAAGCTCGTGCGTATTCCAAGGCGGCGGTGTTCGCCGTAGGCGGGCCGGTCGAGCCGGGCGGACAGCGGGTAGTGGATTCAAAAGTCTCGCCGAGGCGCGGAGCCGGGCAGAGAGGCGAGGTGCGAGGCATGAGACGAAATGGGCACGCGCAGCTGATCGGCACCAGCCTTCCGGTCCTCGACCTGAAGGCGGAGATCGAGCGCATCGCCCGCTCCGACGCGAAGGTGCTGGTCACCGGCGAGAGCGGCACGGGCAAGGAACTCGTCGCCCTGGCCATCCACGTCGAGCAGCCCGCGCGCCGACAAGCCGTTCGTGCCCGTCAACTGCGCCGGCCTTCCCGAGACCCTCCTCGAATCGGAGCTGTTCGGCCACGTGAAGGGCAGCTTCACCGGCGCCTACCGCGACAAGCAGGGCAAGCTCGAGATCGGCCGACCAGGGCACCGTGTTCCTGGACGAGATCGGCGAGATGACGCCGCGCATGCAGGGCCTGCTGCTGCGCTTCCTCGAGACCGGCGAACTGCAGAAGGTCGGCGCCGACCGCGCCGGTCGGCGTCGTCAACGTGCGCGTGATTGCGGCCACCAACCGCAACCTGCCCGACATGATCGCGCAGGGCACGTTCCGCGAGGACCTGTACTACCGCCTGAACGTCATCCACCTGCACGTGCCGCCGCTGCGCGAGCGCAAGGACGACATCCCGATGCTGGCGGAGCACTTCCTCCAGCACTTCACGCGCAACGGGATGTACCCGGCGAAGACGCTGTCGCCCGAGGCCGTGTCGGCGCTGATCGAGTACGCCTGGCCGGGCAACGTGCGCGAGCTCGAGAACGTCATCGAGCGGCTGGTGGTGACGGGGCAGAACGAGATCATCAGCGCCCGAGGACCTGCCGATCGAGATCCGCACGCAGCAGAGCGTGATGATCCGGCCGAAGCGCGAGCGGCGGCGGACCGTGGCCGACGACCTCTACAAGCGGCTGGTGGACGGCCGCGAGTCGTTCTGGACGGCCGTCTACCCGCTCTACATGCAGCGGGAGATCACGCGCTCGAACGTGCGCGACCTCGTGCGCAAGGGGCTCGAGGAGGCGCGCGGCAACTACAAGATCGTGACGCGCCTGTTCAACATGGACACGCGCGACTACAAGAAGTTCCTCAACTTCCTCCGCAAGCACGACTGCCAGCTGCCGTTCAAGGAGTACCGGTAGGCGAACTGGCGGAACGGTCACCGGCCTCCGTGATCCGCGATCCCTGAGTCGCGAAAGTGTCAAAGCCGCACAGCGGATGTGCCGATACAAGAAGTAGCGGCCTTGTGGCAGAGGCGCGTCGTGCGACGGTGTGCCATCAGCGGCCTGCTGAATGGGTTCAAGCGCAATGAACAAGCGAACTTCGACCGTATCCTGGCGGCGCTCGCGGCGTTCGCTCGTGTCGGCGGCGGTCGCCCCGGCCCAAACCACCGGCAAGCCGGCGCGCGCAAACGCCGCCCAAGACGTCCGCGCCCGCGAAGACGGACCAGAAGCCGGCAGCCAAGCCTCCGGCACCGGCCAAGGCGGGCGGCCGCCCAGCCGGCCCCGCCCGTCGTCGCCCGGCCGTCCCGCCGCCGCCCGGCTACGTCATCGGGCCGGACGACGTGCTGCAGGTGCTGTACTGGCGGGAGAAGGACGTGTCGGCCGAGGTGACGGTGCGGCCCGACGGGATGATCTCGCTGCCGCTCCTGAACGACGTGAAGGCGGCCGGCCTGACGCCCGAGCAGCTGCGCGACGCGGTGAACGAGGCGGCGAAGAAGTTCTTCGAGGACCCGAACGTCACCATCAACATCAAGACGATCAACAGCCGCAAGGTGTTCATCACCGGCAGCGTGGCGAAGCCGGGGCCGTACCCGCTGACCGCGCCGACCACCGTGCTGCAGTTGATCTCGATGGCCGGCGGCCTCACCGAGTTCGCGAAGCAGAAGGACATCGCGGTGATGCGCACCGAGAACGGCAAGCAGCTGCGCTTCCCGTTCAACTACAAGGACGTCGCCAAGGGCAAGAACCTGAAGCAGAACATCGAGCTGAAGCCCGGCGACACGGTCATCGTGCCGTAGCGACTCGGCCTGGTGGCGTAGCGACTCGCGGCTCTGCGGCTGTCTTCGACTGCGTCGCCGACTCTGACTGCGGATACTTGGACTTACGACTCGTGACTGACTTTCGACTCGCGACGATCGACTCTCGACTGCAGTGGCCGCGCCTGGCAGCCCTCGCGGTGGTCGTGTGCCTGTGCGCGCCGCCCGCGTTCGCGCAGCGCCCCCGCCCCGATCGTCCCTACCGGGGCCTGTTCGGCGGCAACGGCGCCAACCCGAACAGCACGCAGCCGCTCGACATCAGCGTCTCGCTCTTCGGCGGCTACGACGACAACGTCCTGGCGCGACGCAGGGGCAGTACATCGACCCCCGGTTCCAGCAGAGCGGCGGCTACGGCGGCGGCAGCGTGTCGCTCGACTACACGAAGAGGACCGGGCGGGCGACTTCGACTTCTCCGGCGGCACCGCGTACCGCTACTACCGTCGGTCGAGCGAGATGACCGGCTTCAACTCGTGCGGGAGCGTCGGCTTCTGCGCGAAGCTGGCGGCGCGCACCGACTTCCGGGCCAGCGAGAGCGTCAGCTACACGCCGTTCTACTCGTTCGCGCCGTTTCCCGGCCTGCGGCCGCCGGACCCCGGCGACGATCGTGCCGACAACCCGGACTACCCGCTGCTGGAGCAGGCCGGCGACGCTATTCTACTCGTCGGCGGCGTATCGATCACCGCCTGACGCCGCGTTCGTCGCTCGTCGGCCGACTACTTCTACATCGGGTACGAACTACAGCAGACCAGCCGCAGGCGTACCGGAACTGGGGTGCCGGCGGCGGCTACAGCTACCGGCTGAGCAGCGCGGCCAGCGTTCCGGCCTCGGCTACCATTACCGCCGCGGCGTGTCGGGCCCGTACTACGGCGACCGGCCGGTGGACGGCGCACGACATCGACGTGGGCATCAACTACACCAAGCGCGCTGTCGGTCTCCCGGAAGACGACGTTCGGGCTTCAGCTTCGGGCCGTCGATCTACCGGAGTTCCCGACCAGCGGCGACGGTTCCCCGACGGACCTGGCAGATACCAGACGCACTACGTCGGGCAGCGCGAGCGCGTTCCTGAACCGCCAGATCGGCCGGAGCTGGAACGCGCGTCTGAGCTACCACCGCGGCGTCGACTACATCCAGGGGTTTGCCGACCCGTTCTTGTCCGACACCGTGACGGCGACGCTCGGCGGGTTCATCGACGGCGCGCCGCGGTTCACCGCCGCACGCGTCGTACAACACGGGGAGACGTCGGGGTCGGGTAGCGGGCCGGAGCTACGACACCTACATCGCGATGGCGAGCTACCAGTTCGCGCTGTCCGAAGTGGGTGGCCCTCTTCGCCGACTACGGCTACTACCACTACCTGTTCGACGACACGGTCCCGCTGCCCCCCGGCATGTACCGCGGCCAGGACCGCCAGAGCATTCACGTCGGGGTGAACCTCTGGGCTGCCGTTGCTGCGCTAGACCGTGCGATGGAGGCGTGACAGGCCGAGTGCCGAAAGCCGAACAGTCGTAGGCCAGACTAGGCCCGGAGCCGATGGCTCGGAGCCGAAGTCGTCAGTGAGGTGGCCTGTGTTACCCGGCAAGAAGTACCTCCCCGAAGACATCCTCCGGATCGCCTGGCGCCGGAAGTGGTTCATCGTCATCCCGTTCCTGGCGGTCGGCACGGTGACGGCCATCGTGTCGCACTTCCTGCCCAACGTCTACCGGTCGGAGGCGCTGATCGCGGTCGTGCCGCAGAAGGTCCCCGAGAGCTACGTCAGGGCCACCGTCACGACCCGGACCGAGGACCGGCTCGCGGCGCTGTACGCAGAAGGTCCGGAGCCGCACGAACCTCGAGCGGCTCATCCAGGAGTACAACCTCTACCAGCGCGAGCGCCGCATCGGGATCATGGAGGACGTCGTCGAGCGGATGCGGAGGGACATCACCATCGAGAACATCAAGGGCGACGCGTTCCGCGTCAGCTACGTCAACCAGGACCCGCGGACCGGCGATGAAGGTGGCCGACAAGCTGTCGCGGCTCGATCATGGACGAGATGCATGACGGACCGCGCGTCGCAGGCGCAGACGACCACGGACTTCCTGCGACGCAGCTCGAGGACGCCGAAGCGCCGCTTGGAGGACCAGGAGAAGAAGCTGGCCGAGTACAAGATGGCGCACGCCGGCGAACTGCCGACCGAGCGCGACGCGAACCTCCAGGTGCTGCGCACACGCAGATGCAGCTGCAGACGCTGGCGCAGCAGATGAACCAGGACGGCGAGCGCCGGTACCTGCTCGAGAAGACGATCGACGAGCTGTCGTCGCCGCAGCCCGGCGCGGCGAACGTCGTCGCTCTCCGGCGACGACCCGCGAGCGTGGCCGGCGGGACGACGGCGGCAGCAGCTCGAGGCGGCGAAGGCGCAGCTGCAGGCTGCTCCAGCTCCGCTACAAGCCCGACCACCCGGACGTCGTCCGCCTGGAGAAGAGGATTCGCGACCTCGAGGCGAAGCTGCAGGCGGAGGCGCTGCAGCGGCCGCTGTCGGCGGGCGCCGACGAGGTGCCGGCGACACCCGGGGAGGCGCAGCGGCTCGCGCGCCTCAAGGCCGCGCGGACCGAGCTGGAGATGCTCGACCGGCAGATCGGCCGCGAAGCAGGCCGAAGAGAAGCGCCTGCGCGGCGTGATTGCCGCCTACCAGGCGCGCGTCGAGGCCACGGCCACCCGCGAGTCGGAGCTGACAGAGCCTGACGCGCGACTACGAGACGACCAACAGGAACTACCAGGAGCCTGCTGGCCAAGCAGCAGAACTCGAAGGTGTCGCGACGAACATGGAGCAGCGGCCAGATCGGCGAGCAGTTCCGCACGCTCGACCCCGCCCGGCTGCCGGAGCGGCCGATCAGCCCGAACCGGCCGCTGATCAACCTGATCGGCGCGTTCGCCGGCCTGGCGCTGGGCGTCGGCCTCGTCGCGCTGCTCGAGTACCGCGACAACAGCTTCCGGACCGACGACGAGGTGGTGAGCGTGCTGGCGCTGCCGGTGGTGGCGGTGATTCCCGCTGATGCTGAGCAAGGCGGAGCGCCGCGCTGCAGCGCCGCCGATCTCGGTCGCTGATCGGCGCGCCGCGACGTGCCGCTCGTCACCGTGGCTCTGCGGTCGCGCGGCGCGGTGTTGTTCTTCCTGCGGTACGGAGTGCTAAGGGAGTTGTACGAGAACTTCTACGGCCTTCGTGAACGCCCGTTCGACCTGACGCCGAACCCGCGGTACCTCTATCTCACCGGCAGCCACCGCGAGGCGCTGAGCAACCTGCAGTACGGCATCACCGGCCGCAAGGGCATGACGCTGCTCATCGGCGAGGCCGGCACCGGCAAGACGACGCTCGTGCAGCGCGGCGCTCGAGGCCGTGGCGGGGCCGTCGGTCCACTGCGTGTACCTGAGCAACCCGGTGCTCACGCGCGAGGAGTTCTACGAGTTCCTGGCGCCCAAGTTCGGGCTGAGCGAGCGGGCCGCGCGGTCGAAGGCGCGCTTCCTCACCGAGCTCGAGGACACCTCCTCGGAGCGGCACGAGCGCCGGCGGCGTGACCGCGCTGGTCATCGACGAGGCGCAGAGCCTGCCGCACGACCTGCTCGAGGAGGTGCGGCTGCTCGCGAACTTCGAGACGGCGACCGAGAAGCTGCTGCCGGTGGTCCTGGCGGGCCAGCCCGAACTGGCCGTCCGGCTCGAGCACGAGGAGCTGCGCCAGTTGAAGCAGCGCGTGGCGCTGCGCTGCGACCTCGCGGCGCTCGACATCCGCGAGACCGCCGCCTACATCGCGGGTCGCGTGGCGATCGCCGGCGGCGACAGCGCCCGCATCTTCACGCGCGAGGCGGTGCAGACGATCTACGAGCGGTCCTCGCGGCATCCCGCGGACCATCAGCGTGATCTGCGACAACAGCCTGCTGACCGGGTTTGCCGCCGGCGTCGAAGCCGGTGGGGTCGAACCTCGTGCTCGAGGTGTGCCGCGACTTCCGCCTGCCGCAGTTCAAGGCGAACGAGATGAAGCCGATGCGCGAGCCGGCTCTCCGCGTCGATCCAGGCGATGGCCGGGGGCGCCGCGGCCTGGCAACGGGAACGGCGCCGCGAGGCCGGGCGGTCCCGCCCGGCCGGCGCAGAAGCCGGGCGAAGCGCCTGCGCCCGGAGCGAGCCGTCGCCGCGACGGACGTCGGGTTGTTCAGCCACTTCACGAGAAGAAACGGTTCTCGTTCTTCGGCTAGGTGACTGGTTCGAATGCTCTGGATGTGAGTGACCAATGAGCCGTATCGAGGAAGCTCTCAAGCGTGCCCGGGACGCCGCCGCCGGCGGGGGCCGCCGCCGTTCCGCCCGTCGAAGTGTTCCAGGACCCCTGGGCCGTGGCCGACGAGACGCCCGCGGCGCCGGGCGCGGAAAGCGCCCCGGCGGCGCCTGTCGTGCTCGCGCAGCCGACCGTTGCCGCGCCCCCCAAGGACGCCGGCGCAGTGGCGGCTCCGGCCGAGTCGGCCCGGTTCGGCGCGGCCGGTTCCAACGGCCGCGGCGAACGGGCCCCGGAACGGCCATCGCGCTCTTCCAGGGCTTCGACCCGAAGCTGGCCGAGAAGATCGTCGCCACCCCCGACATCCGGCCGGCGTTCGCCGAGCAGTACCGGAAGCTGGCCGGCGTGCTCCACCACGCCCAGCTGCAGAAGAACATGAAGGTCGTGATGGTGACGAGCGCGATGGCCGGCGAGGGCAAGACGCTGACCTGCACGAACCTCGCGCTCACCTTCAGCGAGTCGTACAGGCGCTCGGTGCTGCTGATCGACGCCGACCTCCGGCGGCCGACCCTTCACGAGGTGTTCCAGGTCCCGAACGTCTCGGGCCTCGGCGACGGCCTGCGCGCCGAGAAGGAGCAGAAGCTGTCGCTGACGCAGGTCTCGCCGCGGCTGACGCTGCTGACGGCCGGCCGGCCCGATCCCGATCCGATGAGCGGCCTGACCTCCGAGCGGATGAAGCGGGTCATCGAGGAGGCGGCCGCCGCGCTTCGACTGGGTGATCATCGACACCCCGCCGGTCGGCCTGCTTCCCGACGCCAAGCTGCTGGCCGACATGGCGGACGGCACCGCTGCTGGTCATCCGGGCGAGGACCACGCCCTACCAGCTGGTCCAGGCGCGCGACCGAGACGATCGGCCGCGAGCGGATCTTCGGCGTCGTGCTGAACCGGGCCGAGGACGGCATCGGCCGGCGGCTACGACTACTACAGCTACTACGACTCGGTACGCGAAGAGAGTACGACAGCGTGACAGCCGGTCCAATGGCCAAGATCCTCAAACACCGCGTCTCCTGGCGGCTGATCCTGCTGATCGCCTGCGAGAGCGCGCTCGTCGTCGAGGCGGTGGTGCTCGCCGCGTGGCTTCGGCTCGGGTCCGGCGGCGTGGGACCTGATGGCCAGCGAGACTACGGCCTCGTGGAAGGCACTCCTGATCGCCGCCGTCTGCCAGGTCTGTCTCTACTACTGCGGACCTCTACGACCTCCGGGTGGTCGCCGACCGCCGCGAGCTGTTCGTGCGCGCGCTCCAGTCGCTCGGCGCCGCGTCGCTCATCCTGGCGGCCCTCTACTACCGTCTTCCACGGCCTGCATGCTCGGCCGCGGCATCTTCTTCATCGCCGCCGCGTTCGTCGTCCTGATCATGGTCGGCTGGCGGGTCGGCGTTCGAGTGGCTGGCCAAGCACGCGCGGCCCGGCCGAGCGGCTGCTGCTGGTCGGCACGGGCGTCGCGGCGGTGGGCCTGGCGATGGAACTGCACGAGCGGCGCCAGGAACTGGGCGTCGAGATCGTCGGGTTCGTGGACCCCGACGAGATCGCAGGTGGGGAAGTCGCTGGTGAACCCCGGCGTCATCGGCACCATCGACGACATCCCGGCCATCGTCGAGACCGACGACGTGGACCGCGTCGTGGTGAGCCTGGCCGACGCGCGCGGCAAGCTGCCCATGGAGAAGCTGCTGGACATGAAGCTGTCCGGCGTCCAGTTCGATCACCTGGCGACCGTCTACGAGGAGTACACGGGCAAGATCGCCGTCGAGAACCTGCGGCCCGAGCTGGCTGATCTTCTCGGAGGGCTTCCGCAAGACCCGCGCTGCTCGTGGCGCTGAAGCGCGCGGCGGACATCGTGTCGGCGGCCGCTGGGCCTGGTCCTCGCGTCGCCGCTGATGCTCCTGGCCGCCGCCCTCATCAAGCTCACGTCGCCGGGCCCCGTCCTCTATCACCAGGTGCGCGTCGGCCAGCACGGCCTGAACTTCCGCGTCCACAAGTTCCGGTCGATGCGGCCCGACGCCGAGGCGGCCACGGGCGCGGTCTGGGCGAAGGCCGGCAACGACCCGCGGGTGACGCCGATCGGCCGCCTCCTCCGCCGCATCGCGCCTCGACGAACTGCCGCAGCTCTGGAACGTGCTCGTCGGCGACATGAGCATGGTCGGCCCGCGGCCCGAGCGCCCCGAATTCGTGAAGGACCTGACGCAGCAGATCCCGTTCTACGGACAGCGGCACGTCGTGAAGCCGGGGCTGACCGGCTGGGCGCAGGTGCGCTACACGTACGGCGCCAGCGTCGAGGACGCGATGGAGAAGCTGCAGTACGACCTCTTCTACATCAAGAACCTCTCGATGGCCCTCGACGTGTACATCGTCCTCGAGACGATCAAGACCGTGCTGATGCGGAGAGGGTCGTGACGCCGATCGTGGCGCCGGCCTCCGTGCCGGCGAGTTCCTTGCAGCGCAGCCCGATATGCCCGTGTCACCATCGTCAACGCCATGACCGTCGACGTCGAGGACTACTTCCAGGTCTCCGCGTTCGAGCAGGTCGTGGCGCGCGACCGGTGGCACGACTACGAGAGCCGGGTGGCGGCGAACACCGACCGCCTGCTGCGCGATGTTCGCCGACGCGGACGTCCGGGCCACGTTCTTCGTGCTCGGCTGGGTGGCCGAACGCGACCCGTCGATCGTGCGCCGCATCGCCGCCGCGGGCCACGAGATCGCCTCGCACGGCTACGGCCATCGCCTCGTCTACGACCAGACGCCCGACGAGTTCCGGGACGACGTGCGCCGGTCGAAGGCGGCGATCGAAGCAGGCCTGCGGCCAGCCCGTCCTCGGCTACCGCGCCCCGAGCTTCTCGATCACCGAGCGCTCGCTCTGGGCCCTCGACGTGCTGATCGAGGAAGGCTTCGCCTACGACGCCAGCATCTTCCCGATCCGTCACGACCGCTACGGCATCCCCGCTGCGCCCCGTGCACCGTTCTGGGTCGAGCACGGCGCGTGCGACTCGATCGTGGCGCCGGCCTTCAGGCGGCCGCCGTTGCGCGTGGCAGGCGCTGGCGCGGCTTCAGCCCGCGAGGCTCCTCGAAATCCCCGGCTCCACCATCCGCTTCTGGGCAACAACTTCCCCATCGGCGGCGGCGGCTACTTCCGCCTCCTGCCGTACTGGTGGACGCGCCAGGGCATCCGGCGCCTGAACGACGTGGAGAGGCCGGCCGGCGATCTTCTACCTGCACCCTTGGGAGGTCGACCCGGACCAGCCGCGGCTGAACGGCTCCCGGCTCAGCCGCTTCCGGCACTACCGAAACCTGGCGAAGACCGAAGACCGTCTTCGTCGCCTGCTGCGCGGATTTTCGTTTTGGCCCGATCGCGGAGACCATCGTGCCGCCTCTGACAGCAGTGACAGCGTGACCCGGCCTGAGCCCTGAGCCGTGAGCCCTGAGCCATCTCAAAGGAGCTCGTCACCGTGTCCACCGCCCTTCTCGATCGCATCCACTCCCGCAAGGCCGTCGTCGGCATCGTCGGCCAGGGCTACGTCGGCCTGCCGCTGGCGCTGGTCTTCAACGAAGCCGGCTTCCCGGTCGTCGGCCTCGACCTCGACCCGAAGAAGGTCGACGCGCTGAACCGCGGCGAGTCCTACATCAAGCACATCGGCGCCGAGCGGGTGGCGAACGCGGTCGAAGACGGGGCAGCTTCCGCGCGAGCACCGACTTCGACGAACTGAAGGGCTGCGACGCGGTGCTCATCTGCGTGCCCGACGCCGCTCGGGCAGCACCGCGAGCCGGACCTCTCGTTCGTGCTCGACAGCACGAAGGCGGTGGCGCAGCGGCTGCAGAAGGGGCAGCTCGTCGTCCTCGAGTCCACCACCTATCCGGGCACGACCGACGAGGAGTGCCTGCCGATCCTCGAGGCGACCGGCCTGAAGACGCCGGACGACTTCCTGCTGGCGTTCTCGCCCGAGCGCGAGGACCCGGGCAACCCGGATTTCCACACGAAGACCATCCCCAAGGTCGTGGGCGGCGTGAACAAGGAGTCCACCGAGGCGTCGGTGGCGCTCTACCAGGCGGCCATCGACACGGTGGTGGCGGTCTCGTCCTCGCGCGTCGCCGAGTCGTCGAAGCTGCTCGAGAACATCTTCCGCTCGATCAACATCGCGCTGGTCAACGAGCTGAAGATGACGTTCGACCGGATGGGGATCGACATCTGGGAGGTGATCGAGGCGGCCAAGACCAAGCCGTTCGGCTTCAAGCCGTTCTACCCGGGCCCGGGCCTCGGCGGGCACTGCATCCCGCTCGACCCGTTCTACCTGTCGTGGAAGGCCGCCGAGTACGGCATCTGGACCCGCTTCATCGAGCTCGCGGGCGAGATCAACACCCACATGCCGCACTACGTGATCGAGAAGACGGTGAAGGCGCTGAACGAGGCGGGGAAGAGCATCAACGGCGCGAAGGTGCTGGTGCTCGGCCTGTCCTACAAGGAAGACATCGACGACGACCGCGAGTCGCCGTCGTACGAGATCATCGAGCTGCTGCAGGAAGCCGGCGCGAAGGTCGAGTACTGCGACCCGTACTTCCCGAAGGCGCGTCACGGGCGGAAGCACAAGCTCGAGATGACGCTCGATCCCCTGCACGGCCGACGCCTTTGCCGGCTACGACGCGGTGGTGCTGTCGACCGGCCACAAGCAGTTCAAGGACCCGGCGCTCTACGTGAACGTGGGCCTGGTGATCGACACGCGCAACGCGGTGACGCTGCCGGCAGGCTCGACGGCAACGCTGGTCAAGGCGTAGCGGAACCCGACGTCAGCTATTGGTGCGATGTAGCCCAGGGGCTTCAGCCCCTGGCCCGGGCCGGCCCCTCGGCCGACTGCCTGCTCGGCCGACGCATGCCAACCATTGCATCCGAATCAGCGCCCGTGGTTCCATCCTCGGTCACCGCCGGGGAGTGGGACTCGTACGTCTCGACCCATCCGGACGCCTCCGGCTACCACCAGTGGTGCTGGCGCGGGCCTGTTCGAGCGCGTCTTCGGCCACGAGACAATCTACTTGACCGCTCGCCGGACCGTGGCGCCGGCCTTTGAAGTGGTGGGGCAGGCCTCTGGCCTGCCTGTGGCGCCGGCGCGCCGGCCTGCCCGTGGCGCCGGCCTCCAGCCTGCCCGTGGCGCCGGCCTCCGTGCCGGCGGCAATCGTCGGCGTGCTCCCCCTCGTCAGCTTCAGGAGCCTCCTCTTCGGCAAGTTCCTCGTCTCCCTGCCGTTCGTGAACTACGGCGGCGTGCTGGCCGACGACGATCGGGCGGCCCGGGCCTTGCTCGATGCGGCGCGCGTCGAAGCCGACCGCCGCGGCGCGTCGTCCGTGGAGCTGCGCCACACCCGGAGGAGGTTCGACGACCTGCCGGTCAGGCAGCACAAGGTCGCGATGACGCTGTCGCTGCCCGGCGACGCCGAGGCGGCCTGGAAGGGCTTCGACAACAAGGTCCGCAACCAGGTCAGGAAGGCGGAGAAGAGCGGCTTCGACACCGCGATCGGCGGGGCGGAGCTGGCCGGCGACTTCTACGAGGTCTTCGCGCGGAACATGCGCGACCTGGGCACGCCGGTGTACTCGCGCCGGCTGTTCGAGGAGGTCCTCGGCAACGATTCCCGGATCGCGCGCGTGCGTGCGTGCGGCTGGCCGGGGCCCCGGTTGCGGCCGGCATCACGATCGGCTACCGGTCGTCGATCGAGACGCCGTGGGCGTCTTCGCTGCGCGAGCACCGCTCGCTGAATCCGAACATGCTGCTGTACTGGACGCGTGCTGAAGGACGCGATCGCCCGGGGCTACCGGGTGTTCGACTTCGGCCGATCGACGCCGAACGAAGGCACCTATCAGTTCAAGAAGCAGTGGGGGGCGCATCGAGAGCCCGTTCTTCTGGGAGTACGTCGCTGAAGGCCGGCGTCGGACTGCCCGACCACAGCCCGAAGAGTTCGAAGTTCAGGCTGGCCGTGTCGGCCTGGCAGAAGCTCCCTCTTGGGATTGCCAACGCGTTCGGGCCGTGCGATCGTCGCGCAACATCCCATAGGGAAGTCAACATCTAATGAGCCGCCATTCAGGAGCGCCTCAGCTTTCGACAATCGACCGGGGCTCTTCAGAGTCGCTCGAGCCCATTGTCTTCCAATTGCCGACGCTCAAAGGGATCTGCATGTTGAGCGTCGTGCTGATCCACGTCGCTGATCCTTGGAGAATGAATCCGGATAATTGGCTTACGAGTGTCGTCTACCTCGCGAACAGCCTGCCGCGATTCGCCGTTCCGCTCTTCTTCGTGTTTTCCGGGTTCTCTCTCAGCCTCAATGCCAGGAAAGAGGGACCCCTTCGCTTCTACCGCCGCACGCTGAAGTTCCTGTTCGTTCCGTATGTCATCTACTCGCTCTTGTATTCACTTGCAGGGATCTGGCGGGCAGGCGATAGGGTGCATTCGATCGCGAACCACCTCTGGTTTGGAACGGCCTGTTACCATTTGTGGTTCATTCCGACGATGCTTCGCGTGTACATCCTCCACCCGTTTCTGATCCGTTGGTACCGAACCTTGAAGCGGCCTGGTTGGCTGGTAATCGCCGGCCTGGTCCTTCCGATCTTCTGGCCCGCGTTTGCCTCTTTGATTCGACATTCGTTTCCGCAAACGTCGGCTCCGTTGGCCTTCTTGCTACGTTCCGGTGGTTGGGTGACAGCGTTTCCCACGTATTTGGGGTTTGTCATTTTAGGCTACTATGTGCGCGACCATACGGATGGGATTCGATTGCTGTACGGTCGCGCCGTCGTCCTGCCGTCGCTTCTGGTATGGCTCTTGTCGGCCACAGGAATCGCGGCGCTCCTCTCCGGGACCGGGCTGAGGTACGCGGGACAGGGCGTCGCTCTGCTATCGGTGAGCTTGACGCTGGCAGCGATTCCCTGCATCCTGTCGTTCCTCCAAGGACTCTCGACCTATCCTCCCGCTTGCCGCAATTACCTGCATGCGTTCGGACTGTACACTGGTACGGAATCTACTACCTCCACCCGGTTGTCCTGTATGTCATCCGACACGTCCTCACCATGGAGATCGGGCTTCGGCTCGAGAACCCGTTGCTTTATCCCTTGTTGTTTGCCTTGACATCGTTTTCGACGCTCCATGTCGTCCGGGTCCTTTCGCGATTGCCGGTGGGCAGGTATCTCACCTAGAGCCCAGCCGGGGTCGGCAATTGTCGGAGAACTGGGCGGAGTGCCGGTCGGGACGAGCGACGCATCGATGATGATGACCTGGCCCAAGAAATCGCTGTCCGGAGTTTCTCGAACCCACAATAATGGGCGACACGTGGCCGGCAGTGTCGAGTGGCGTTCGATCTCGGCCGCGCCACGCGACACGAAAGGACCGATCATTCCAGCCTTCCTCCTCCTGTGCTTCGCCCTGGCCTCGGCGCCCGGTCGCGCGGACGCTTCCTGGCCCGCCATCCCTCCGGCGCTGGCGCAGCCGCAAGGGAAGGTGGTGTCCGTGCGGACGGAGCCCGAGTTGCAGGCGGCCGTGGCGAACCTGGCGTCGGGCACCACCATCCTCGTCGCCCCAGGCACCTACCGGCTCACCCGAACGCTTGCGGTGGCGGGGGCGCTGGAAGACGTGGCCATCCGGGGCGCGGCCGAAAGCCGCGACGAGGTGGTCCTGGTGGGCGCGGGTCGGGACAATGCGTCGTACGGGAACGTCCCGCACGGAATCTGGGTGAGCGGGAACGTGAAGCGGCTGCTGGTGGCGAACCTCACCATTCGGGACGTCTACTATCATCCGATCTGCGTGAACCCCGGTCCCCAGGCACTGCGCTTCTACAACGTCCGCCTGGCGAACGGCGGTCAGCAGCTGCTGAAGTCGAACCCCAACGCCGACGGGTCCGGCGCCAACGACACCGTGGTGGAGTACCCGCTGCTCGAGGACGAGCCCACCAGCCGCGACACCTACGCCAACGCCATCGACGTCCACGGGGGCGCCCGCTGGACGATCCGCAACAACGTGATCCGCAACGTCCGCGCGCCGGGGGGCCGGCTCGCGGGGCCGGCCGTCCTGCTCTGGAACCACAGCGCCGACATGGTCGTCGAGGGGAACACCTTCGTCAACTGCCAGAGGGAGATTGCCCTCGGACTGGTGACCAGGCCCGACGGCCACGACAACCTGCGCGGCGTCGTCCGCAACAACTTCATCTACAGGGAACCCGGTCTCGCGGGCGGGGACGTCGCGATTGGCGTGTTCGATTCGCCGGGCAGCCAGGTCCTCCACAATACGATTCTCGTTTCGGGGGCGTACCCGAACGCGATCGAGTACCGGTTCGAGGGAACGACGGGGGCGGTCATCGCCAACAACCTCACCGACCGCGCGATTGCCGGGCGCGACCGGGGCGTCGCGGAGGTTCGGGGCAACGACACGTCCGCCCGGCCGGAGTTGTTCCTGAACCCGTCCGGCGCCGACCTGAGACTCCTGGCGTCGGCGACCAGGGTCATGGACAAGGCCCGGCCCGATCCCCTGGTGCCGAACGACTGGGACGGCCGCGGCCGGCCAGCCGGCCCGGCGAGCGACCTCGGGGCGTCGGAGTGGCTGCCCGGATCGCCGCCCGCCGCGCCGAAGAACATGAAGATCGCCAGGGAACAGGTACCGTAGACGTCCCTCGCTGTCATCGAGATCTCATGCCGCACTCGTCCGACGTTCCATTCCCGCTCGCCGCCGACCTGCTCGTCGCGCAGGCCACCATCGCCGGCCGCCCGAGGCGTCTCGAGCCGGTCAGCGTCGGCCTCCCGCTGCCCAGGGGGATGTGCCGCGACTGCGACAGCTGGGGCATCGAGCGGTGGGACGGGTCTGCCGCACCGTTCCAGGCCGCGGTGCTCGACCGCTGGTCCGACGGGTCGATCCGGTGGGTGCTCCTCGACTTCCAGGCGACGGTGGACCACGACAGCGCGGCAGTGGGGACCATCCGCTTCGCCGGGGGCGGCGGCCCCGCCGTGCAGGGTGCGATCGCGACGACCGCCGACGCGAACGGCGTGCGCGTGGACACAGGGGCGGCGGTCTTCTCGCTGTCGGCTCGTTCTCTCGCGTTGTTCGCCGCCGTGCGTTGCGGCGGCGCCGAGGTCCTCGACGCCTCGCGCTCCCGTCTTCGCGTGAGGGCCGCCGACGGCCGGACGTGCGAGGTGCAGTGGCAGGACCCGACGATCGAACTGGCCGGTCCGGTGCGTGTGTGCGTCCGAGCGGACGGTCGCGTCGACATGCGCGACCGGCGGATTGACGTGCTGGCGCGAGTGCACTTCTTCGCGGGCCTGCCGGTCGTGCGGTTCGAGCTCACGCTGAGAAACCCCGGGCGGGCCGAGCATCCCGGGGGCATCTGGGAGCTGGGCGACCCCGGATCCACGCTGCTCCAGGAAGTGTCGATTGAAATGGCCAGGGTCACTGGGGCGCCGGCCGAACGCGTCCGGTGGTCGGCCGAGCGCGGAACGGCCTGGGCGGAGTCAGGCGAGCGGGTCGAGATCTACCAGGAGTCCAGCGGCGGAGAACATTGGCAGAGCCGCAACCACGTTGACAGAAGCGGCGAGGTACCGCTGCGCTTCCGCGGGTATCGGCTGACGGCCGACGGCTGCGCCTCGAGCGGTGCGCGGGCGACCCCCGCCCTGGTCACTGCCGGCGGGGGCGTCTCTCTCGGGGCGTCGGTGAAGCACTTCTGGGAGAACTTCCCGAAGTCGCTGGAGGCCAGCCGCACCGGCGTGAAAGTGAGCTTCTTTCCGTCGTCGTCGTCGGCCCCGCACGAACTCCAGGGGGGCGAGCAGAAGACGCACGACTGCTGGCTGCTGTTCGGCCCGGATACCGTGACCGCCGATCCGCTCGAGTGGTGCCGGTCGCCGCTCCGCGTGCATGCGGCCCCGGCGTGGTACGCGAACTCCGGCGCCGTTCCGTATCTGACTCCCGCGGCGGACGACAAGCACGCCGGCTACCTCGGCGCTGGTGAACTGCGCGATCGAAGGCCCGGAAGCATTCTCCGCGAAGCGAGAAAGGATCGACGAATTCGGCTGGCGCCACTTCGGCGACATCCACGCCGATCACGAGGCTGCGCCGCCGGCGGACCGCGCCGACTTCCTGTCGCACTACAACAACCAGTACGACGCCGTGAACGGCTTCGCCAGCCAGTTCCTCCGGAGCGTCGACGTTCGTTGGTGGAACGCGATGGACGAACTGGCGCGCCACGTGGTGGACATCGACATCTACCACACCGACCAGGACAAGCCGGCCTACAACGGCGGGCTCTTCTGGCACACGTCCCACTACGTGGACGGCGGACGGTCCACCCATCGCTCGTATCCGAAAGCGCCCGGCGTCTTCGGCGGAGGGCCGTCCAACGAACACGACTACTCGACCGGCCTGCTCGCTCACCACTTCCTGACGGGTTCCGACCACTCGCGCGCGGCAGTCCTGGAACTGGCCGGGTGGGTCCTCGACATGGACGACGGGCGCCAGACCGTCTTCCGCTGGCTGGCGCGCGGGGACACCGGCCTGGCGAGTTCGACCGGCTCGGAGCTGTATCACGGGCCGGGGCGGGGCGCGCGAACTCGATCCTCACGCTGCTCAACGCGCACCGCTCACCGCCGAGCCGCGGTTCCTGGCGAAAGCCGAGCAGTTGATCCGCCGCTGCATCCACCCGCGCGCCGACATCGCAGCGCTGGACCTGCTGGACGCCGAGCGGAAGTGGTCCTACACGGTGTTCCTGCAGGCGATCGGCAAGTACCTGCACTACAAGGCCGAGAGAGGACAGCTGGACGACGCGTACGGTTATGCCCGCGCGTCGCTGCTGCACTTCGCCCGTTGGATGGCGAAGCACGAATGCCCGTATCTCGACAAGCCCGCGATCCTCGAGTACCCGAACGAGACCTGGGCGGCGCAGGACATGCGCAAGAGCGAGGTGTTCGACGTGGCGGCGTTCCACGCGACGGGCGAGGAGAGGGACACTTTCCTCGAGCGCGGGCGTTTCTTCTTCGACTACTCTGTCCGCACGTTGCTGGGGATGCCCAGCCATACCTTGACCCGCCCGACGGTGCTGATGCTGTCCTATGGGTGGCTGCACGCGTTCGTGCGGCGTCAGCCTGGCGTCACGCTCCCGGACGCCGTCGCGGCCGAGGAGGACCCGGGGCCGCCGGCGTCGTTCGTGCCGCAGAAGGCCCGGGCACTGCGCAGGGCGAAGTGGCTGGCGGCGGCGTCAGGAATTGCGACGCTGCTTGCGGCCGCCGCGGCTCTCATCCTCCTGCTTCGATGACGCGGATCGCTGCCATCATCGGCGAGAGGCGCCGGCTCCAGCCCAGTTGATCCAGGCAGGCCCTGCCCGCGCGGGCGCGCCGTGCGGACGGATCGAGCGCCAGGTGTTCCAGCAGGGCAGTGGAGAAGGCCTCCGGCGTCTCGGCCACCGCGCAGGCCGGCAGCACCTCCGCCGGAAGGCCCGCCGCCACCACCGGGGTGATCACGGAAGGCAGGCCGCACGCCACCGCCTCGAGCACCTTGTTCTGAACTCCGCGGGCGATCTTGAGGGGAGCTGCCGAGACCGCGCCGTTCCACAGGTAGGGCCGCACATCGGGAACTTCGCCGGTGACGACCACCGAAGGGTCGCGGCGCGGCAACGCGAGCAGGCCGGCGGTCGGCTGGCTTCCGACGATCACCAGGCGCGCGCGCGGACGCGCAGCTCTCACGGCCGGCCAGACGCTCGTCGCAAGCCAGCGCGCTCCCTCTTCGTTGGGGGCGTAGTTCATCACGCCGCAGAAGACGACGTCCTGGCTTTCCGGGGGGGCTTCGCGGGGCGCCAGGCGAGCGAGGTCCACGCCGTTCTCGAGCACTTCCACCCGGCTTCCTGGGCCCGCGATTGCCGCCAGCGTCTCGCGCTCGCGCGCGTTCACGACGTAGGTCAGCCGGGCTCGGCGCGTCGCCTCCCGTTCGAACGCGCCCAGGACGCGGGCCTCGCGGGCATACACCCAGCGCAGCGGCAACGTCGCGGTGCCTGCCATCGACGACCACTTGGCCGAATCGACGTCCACCATGTCGAGCACGAGAGGGATCCCGGCCAGCGGCGCTTCCAGCGCAAACCTCGCCATGCTCGAGCAGAAGGCGATGACGACGCCGGGCCTGGCGACGGCCATCACCTCTCGCACGGCCGGCCCGACGCCGGGACTGTCGAGGAGCAGGTGGGTCAGGGGCGTGCTCCCGGGGAGCCTGGGCACCGCGCGCAACAGGTTCGCGCGGCGCGGGACGGCAGCCACCCGCACGCTCGCGGCCACTCCCGACAGGTCGCCGGCGTGCGCCGCCTCCTCGCGATCGTGGACGAGCGACACCAGGTGGACTTCGTGCCCGGCGGCGGCCAGCTCGCGCAACTCGTGATACGCGCGGACGCGATCCCCGCGGTTCGGCGCGTACGGGAGTCGCTGCGTGAGGAAGGTGATTCTCATCGCGCGCCGCCTGCCTTCGCCTGCCGCCACTTGATTCCCTGCCGCACTCCCGGGTACATCGCCATCAGCTCGTCGTAGACGCCTTCCACGCGCTTCATGCGCCGTTCGAACGACAGCTCGCGCTCCACCTTCGATCGGGCCGCGCACGCCATGGCCTCGCGCAGCGCCGGGTCCGCCGCCAGGCTGACGATCGCCCGTGCGAGGGCGTCCTGGCTTCGCCGCGGCACCAACAGTCCAGTGGTCCCGGAATCGACCAGGTCCGGGATTCCGCCGACCTTCGTGGCGATGACCGGCGTCCGCATGGCCATGGCCTCGAGGACGGCGTTCGGCGAGCCCTCGTTGTCGGAGCACATGACGAACAGGTCGAGGGCGTGATGGAGATCGATCACGTCGGCTACCTGGCCGAGCAGCCGGCACTGGCCGGACAGGTGGCAGGCCTGGATCTGCCCCTGCAACTCGTTCCGGAGACTGCCGTCACCCGCGATCAGCAACAGCATCCCGGGCACCGCCCCGGCTGCGTCACGGAACGCCTGTATCAGGAGCGGGTAGTTCTTCTCCGATTCGAGACGCCCGACGGCCCCGACCACGACAGCGTCCCCCGGGATTCCCAGCCGCTGCCGGACGGCGCGCACCGCTGCATCGTCGCGCCGAAAGCGCTCCGCGTCGATGCCGTTGGGGACGACCGTGGTCCGGTCGGCTTTCGCGCCGCACCGCACGAGCATCTCCCGCATGTCGCTCGACACGACCACGACTCGCGGGAATCGTCCCAGCAGGCGCCGGTCGGCAGGGTAGTAGATCCGGCGTTCCTTCCAGCCGTGGCCGGCCCACCCGTGCGCGGTGGACAGGGGAATGACAGGTTCGAAGCGCCCGAGAAGGAGCGCGAGCAGGTCGGTCTTGTAGTCGTGGGCGTGGACGATGTCGATCCGGCGGTCGCGCACCAGCTTGCGCAGCCCCGACCAGATCGACGGGTCGAACGAATGCCGCTCGCGGATCTCGACGTAGTCGATGTCGAGGTCCTCCGCTTTCCGGTCAATCCCGAATACCGAGTCCCGGTCGTCCCTCAGGTAGCAGACGGTGACGGCGAACTGGCTGGCGTCCGACTTCGCGGCGCCGAGCAGGATCGTCTTCTCTGGACCGCCGCCCGTGCCCCACACGGACCGAAGTTCGAGCACGCGGACCGGGTGCAGTTTCGGCATTGGGACTGTCCGGCTATCGCCGGTGGTGGCCGCGGCGGACAAGGAGTGCCACGGCGCGTGCCAGATCGTATACCAGCGCGACGCAGTAGAACTGGGCAAACCGCCACCACGGACGCGGCCTGGAGTTCATTGCCATCCGCAGCGCGCGGACACCCGACAGCGAGAGGAAGAGTGCGGCCGCCACTCCGGCCGCGAGCCAGCCCCGCGCATCTGCAACCGAGTAGCTCGCACCCACGATGACGGACAGGAGACACGCCAGCTGGACGACCGGAATCACGATGCTGGGGAGATCCCGCCACGTCATCGGCCCGCGGAGACTGACCCGGAGGTTGTCGCCTCCCCGCCACATTTCGCCGGAAAACAAGCGGCGCAAGGTGGAGGGGTCGCCATGGTGAATCGAGTACATCCGCGGGTCGGCCAGGATCCGCTGCCCGCGGCCCCGCAGGCGCTGGCACAGGTCCACGTCTTCGCAGGTGACGAGCGTCGTGTCGAAACCTCCGGCGTCGCGGAACGTGCTGGCGACCACCGCCAGGTTTCCGCTGCCGAGCCAGGCCACCTCCTGGACCCGGTGCGGGTGCGGCCTGAACGCGTCGTAAGCGGCCTGGACCCAAGTGCCGTGACTGGGGGAGTGACAGAGGTCACCGACCGCTGCCGCCTCGCCGGCCGCGAGCGTTTCGGCCGCCGTTCGACTCCATCCGGGAGCAAGTTCGTGGTCCGCGTCGACGAACGCCAGGATGTCCCCGCGAGCCACCGCAGCGCCGCGGTTCCGCAGTTCTGCGACCCCCAGCCTCGGCAGGTCCAATACACGGGCGCCGTCCTCTCTGGCCACCTCGGGAGAACCATCAGAGGACCCGTTGTCCAGGACGATGATCTCCCGCCGCTCTGGACGGTAGGCGTCCGCCGTGATGGACTCGAGACACCGTCGCAGGCGGAGGGCGTCGTTCCTCACAGGAATGACGAATGACAGGAAGGGTGACGTGGGCATTCGGCGTGGTCTGCGGAAACGACGGGACAGACTTAGCATTCTCTCCGAGACGACGCCAAGCCCCGCCCGCGAGGTTCGGTCGTCGACATAGTGTAGAATGCACCAACTCTTCCTTCCGCATGGACCTGAGGCCGCCCCAACATGTTCCCGTGGACCCTTGGCGTCGCCGCATGAGCCCAGCCAATCCTCAGGCCCGTTCTTCGGCGTCGGGCGTGATGCAGTTGGTGTTGAGCCTTTCAGCCAGGAGGGACAGAACACCTCGTGATCGAAATTGCGCGGCGGGTGTCCACCGTAGCTATCAGTGTCGTCTGCTGCCTGGACGATCCGGGTGCCTGGGCGCCGGAACTGCAGGCAGCGGGCATTGAAGTCGTGGCCCTGCGCCGGAGGGCGGGATTCCACCCGTCCTGGGGCTCGAGGTTGCGCGGCTCGCGAGGGACCGCGGCTTGAGGGTCCTTCACTGCCACCAATACTCGTCGTTCGTCTACGGGCGTATCGCCGCCGCGTGCCATCCCCGCCTGCGGGTGGTCTACACGGAGCACGGGCGCTTGTCGGACGCGCCGCCTTCGACGAAGCGACGGTTGGTGAACCCGGTCCTGTCCCTCCTGCCGGGCCCGGTGTTCGCGGTGTCGGAGGACCTTCGGGCATACCTTGTCGCGTCCGGCTTCCCGGACTCGCAGGGTCGAGGTCTTGTTCAACGGCATAGAGCCGAGGATGCCGGCCGACGCGTCGGCCCGGGAGAACGCCCGCCGGACCCTGGGGCTCTGCGCGTCGGCGTTCGTCATAGGCACCGTGGCGCGCCTGAACCCAGTCAAGGACCTCGGCGTGGTCCTCGGCGCCTTTGCCCTTCTGCGCAAACGAGCGCCCGAGGCACACCTCGTGATCGTCGGGGACGGTCCAGAGCGCCACGGACTCGAGCAAAGGGCCGCGGAACTGGCGTGCGCGGACGCGGTCACGTTCACCGGCCATCGCGACGATGCCGGGGGCTGCTTCCGGCGCTGGACGTCTATGTCAATGCGTCGGTAACCGAGGGGATGTCGGTCACGATCCTGGAGGCGATGGCGGCCGCGCTCCCGGTGGTGGCCACCCGCGCGGGCGGGAATCCCGAACTGGTTCTGGACGGCATCACCGGGATTCTGGTACCGGTACGGTCGGCCGACGGGATGGCCCAGGCGCTGGGGCGTTTGCGGGAGTCGCCGGCAGAGCGGCAGTCGATGGGCGCCGCGGGTCGGGAGCGACTGGTCGGGCAGTTCGGTCTCGAGCGCATGGTGGACGATTACTTCCGCGCCTACGGTCTGCCGGGGAGGGCCTGAGATGTGCGGTTATTGTGGAGTCATGTCGCTCGAAGGACCGCTCGACCCCGAAGTCGCCCGCGCCGATCCGCTCGATGACCACGGCGATCAGCCACCGCGGCCCTGACGGCGACGGCTACTTCTCGGATGACGTGAGCGGGTCCATCGGGCACCGCCGGCTGGCCATCATCGACCTGGCCACGGCGGGATCAGCCCATCGCGAACGAAGACGGCTCCCTTCTGGATCGTCTTCAACGGCGAGATCTACAACTACGAGGGGCTTCGCCAGGTACTTCTCCAGCCGGTGGGCCACCTTTCGCACCCACTCGGATACGGAGACGATCCTCCACGCGTACGAAGAGTACGGACGCGCGTGCCTGGATCGCCTCGAGGGGATGTTCTCCTTCGCGATCTACGACCGGGCGCGCCGTGAAGTGTTTCTTCGCGGGGGTGACCGCCTCGGCAAGAAGCCCTTGTTCTACGCGGTTCTCGGGGGCGTCCTTCACTTCGGCAGCGAGATGAAGTCGTTCTACCGGAGCCCGCTGTGGAGCGGCGAGCTCGATGTGACCGGGCTCGAAGGCTACCTGTCGCTCGGCTATTTCCTTGCGCCTGCGACGGTCTACCGCGACGTCCGGAAACTGGAGCCCGGGCACTGCCTGCGCGTCCGCAACGGTCGGCTCTCCACCCGGCGCTACTGGGACGTCGAGGAGTTCGATTCGGATCGTCGCCCGGAACCGGAGGTCCTGGCGGACCTCGAGCGGCTGATCCGTGATGCCGTCCGCGAGCGGCTGATGAGCGAGGTTCCACTCGGGGCGTTCCTGTCGGGCGGGATCGATTCTGGCCTCGTGGTGTCGTTCATGGCGGAAGTCGGGGCGAGCGGCCTGTTACGGCATCTGTTGGATTCGGCGACTCCGAGCACAATGAACTCGATGCTGCGGGCCTGACCGCCGCCCACGTGGGGAGCCGCCACTACCCGGAGGTCATCGAGCCGAACCTGGACGAGGTGTTCGACCCAATCGTGAAGGCGTTCGACGAGCCGTTCGCGGATGCCTCTGCGATTCCCACATGGTACGTGTCAGAGCTGCACGGCGCCACGTCACGGTCGCGCTCAGCGGCGACGGCGGCGACGAAGTGTTCACGGGATACGACTTCCGATACGTGCCGCTGGCGATGGAGCAGACCGCACGCCGATTCGTCCCGGGGGCGGCCGGCCGCGCGGTGGCGCGGCGGATCGGCGAGATGTGGCCGCGATCACCGCGCCTGCCCAGGTATCTGCGCCTCGCGACGATCTTCGACAACCTCGGACGCGACCCTGCCGACGCCTACTATGGCGACCTCTGCTTCCTGAAGCCCGCGCCGACCAGGCTGCTCCTCGGGCTCGACCCGAACACGGACCCCCGAAACAGCCCGGTCTATGAAGCGGTGACGGACCCATTCCGCCGCTGTCCGTCCCGCAGCCTCGTGCAGCGCGCCCAGTATGCCGACCTCAAGGTATACATGCCGAACGATCCCCTCGTGAAGGTCGACCGGATGAGCATGCAGCACAGCCTCGAGATCCGCTGCCCGCTCCTCGATCGGCGGATCGTGGAGTTTGCGTTCAGGCTACCGACGGAACTGAAGATGCCCCGCCTGCAGGCCAAGCACCTCCTGCGTTCCCTCGCCGCGAAGCGGTTGCCGGAGAAGCTGTCCCGCCTGCCGAAGAAGGGATTCACCGCCCCTGTCGGGTCGTGGCTCGCCGGCCCCTATTCGGCGATGTTCGCCGCCGAGGTCCTCGCGCCGCGATCTCCCCTCGAGGATGTGGTGGACATGCGGCGACTGCGCATGCTCTTCGACGAACACCGGACCGGTGCCCGCGACCACTGGTATCCGCTCTGGGCGGCCTGGGTCTTCGCCAGGTGGTCCCGGTCAGTGGCTGGCTCGCGCACGCATGCAGCCTGAGAATCGCGGTGACGTCGTCGTGCCACGCCGCCGGGCGGCCCATCCCGTCATCCCTCGCCGATACGCGTGAGGCGATCGTCTTCCGCCTGCCCTGGATCCGGGGCGTCTGCGTGCTCGGCGTCGTGCTCATTCACGTGGCGGGAATCGCGAGGCTGAGCGGGCGCGTCGATTGGCTCACGGCCGTCCTGCTCTTCGCCGTCGCTCTCGGACGTTTCGCGGTCCCCGCGTTCATCGTCGTGTCGGGTTTCTACCTGAGCCTGAACCCGCGAAACGAGCGGCCCCGACGCTTCTATCGCCGTGCGATGCGCCCGCTCCTCGTCTCGTATGTCGTCTACTCGACCGTTTACGTGGTGGCGTCGTCCCGCACGAGCGATCCTTCGTGGCGGACCTGGCTCTGGGCGCTCTCGACGGGAACGGCGAACGGCACGCTGTGGTTCATCCCGGTGATCGTCGAGTTCTACCTGCTGCATCCGTTGCTCAGGCGCATGTACCGCGCATCGAAGGCGCCGGGGCGCTTCATTGGATTCGCATTCGTCATCCAGGTCGCCGCCGCAGTCGCGCTGGAGACCGGTGCGCTGGCGGCCGCACGGGGCACCTGGCTGCAGGTTGCGGCCGTCGCCGTTTCGTTCCTGCCGTATGTCGGGTATTTCGTGGCCGGCTATCTTCTGCTCGACCGGGTGCCTGCGGTCTCCGCCCTCGTCGCTCGCCGCGGCGTTCGGGCGTTGGCCGCAACCGGCTGGCTGACCGCCGCCGCGATCCTCGCAGCCTGGTCGGCTGTCCCGTTGCTCGCGGCTGGAAACTGGGCGGCGATCCCGTATCCCAGGCTCGCAACCCACCTGCTGGCGGTTCCCATGACCGCTTCAGCGCTGCTGTTGCTGCTCGCGTGGATTCTCGGTCCGCACGTTCGGGGCCGGTTCGACCGCTTTGTCGGAACGTGCGGGCTCTACGCGTTCGGCATGTACTACGTGCATCCCGCCGTCCTGCTGTTCGTCAGCCTCGTGCTGACCAAGTATGGCGGGCTGGCCTGGGATGGCGTCGCCTTCTACGTGCTCGCCTTCCCGATTGTCGTCGTTGTCAGCGCGATGGGCGTGAAACTCCTGGCCCGGTTGCCCTTCACGAGGTACCTGGCTTGAGTTCAGGCCTGCCCGCCCGACCGATCGGCCCGGGCGGGATCGGGTAGAATGCAGCGGAACTTCTTCAGACGACATCTCGACGGGACTCCGATATGTTGCGGTCCATCTTCGTGCTCTGCGCCTTCGTGGTGGGCGGGGTTGCTTCCGTTCACAGTGCGTTCGGTGCGTTGCTGTTCTACATCTGGTTCGCGCTGTTCCGCCCGCAGGAGTGGCTCTGGATCGACATCACCGGCTACCGGCCGTCGCTGATCATCGGCCTCACGTTGGTGGTCCGGTCCGCGATCTCCGGGGTTCTCCCGAACCTCACCCATCCTCTCAGCATTGGGTCGGTGCTCTTCTTGACGTGTGCGCTGATTGCGCAGGCCGGGGCAGTGAACCAGGCTGTCGGCTGGTACTGGTTCGATTTCCTCTGGAAGCTCGTCCTCGTGATGCTGTTCGCCGTTTCGTTGACCAACACGCGCGCGCGAGCGCTGGTCCTCATGGCCGTGATCGCTGGTTCATTCGGGTTCTTCACGGCGAAGGCCGGCTTCTATTCCATCCTGGCGGGAGGGGCACGGTTCAGGGAGGGCCCCGGCGGGGCGTTCACCGACAACAACGCGTTCGCGATCGGAGGCGTGCTGACGCTGTGGATGATGGTGGCAACGGCACAGAACGTCTCTCGGCCGAGATGGCTCTCGAGGGCGTACTGGTTGGCTGTTCCCCTTACCGCCATGATGGTCGTCAGTACTTTTTCGAGGGCTGGGCTTCCTCTGTCTTGCCGCGTCGTCGCTCGTATTCATCATGTGCAACCGGCGGCGCTGGCTCATGCTGTCCCTCGCCGCCGCCGCCGTTGCGCTGGTGCTCCTGGTGGCACCCATTCCAAAGGGGTACTTCGAACGGCTGGAGACGATCCAGACCTACGATGAAATTGGCGAGACGTCAGCGATCAGCCGCCTTCACTTTTGGAGGGTCGCCCTGAGCATGAGCGCAGACCATCCGCTGGGGATTGGGCTCTGGAACTTTCAGTCGCTCTATGACTCGTACGACACCCTGAATGGACTCTACGGGCGCGGGCGGGCCCTGCACAACAGTTTCCTCCAGGCGCTGGTCGAAGCCGGGTGGTTGGGCGGCACCTTGTTCGCCGCCATGATGGCCTACGCTGCCTTCCTGTCGAATCGGGTCAGGAATCGGGGGAGTTCGCCGGGTCTTTCGCCGGAAGACGCGCGGTTCCTGACCACCGGCGGAACCGCGCTGCTCGCAGCGTTCACGGCATTCGCGGTGGGTGGCTTCTTTTCGTCGGCAGCCTACATCGACCTGCTGTGGTTGCTGTTCGGATTGGCGGCGGCGCTGGACCGGATCTCGCTGGCGCTCTGTCACGGCACGGCGGTCCGACCCGAGCCGGTGGGCCCGCTCGCCAACGCGGGTTGGTGACGCCTCACCAACCCGCGCATCGAGAGGCACTGGTGGCGATCCGGGATCAGGCAGGCAGGCTGAACACCTGGACCGTCGGCAGGACCGAATTGCCGATCACCTTGCTGCGGGCCAACATCCAAATGAACTCGCCAGCCGTCGTGTCCACCACGCCGGCCCCGTGCTGGCTGACGACGAAGGCGGAGTAGGTCGGCTTCGGAATGTTCGGCCAGAGGTCGGTCCACTGGCCGAGCAGCGTCGGGCGCATCCCGTCCGCGCTCGCCTTGCGCCTTCCCGTCGCCGCTTCGCGAATGTGGGCTGGGTCGAATCGCCAGAACGCGCTCTGCCAGCCGTCGGAGTGGTAGCCCGTGCTCCCTTGCGACCGCACCATGGTATCCACGTTGACCTGGAGGCCGTTGTACGTGCCGGGCAGGTAGTCGTCGATGGTCGTGTGGCCGTCTGGCCAGTAGTGGTCCATCGCGTTTTCCAGGCCGTACCACACCGCGTGAGACGTCCGCCGCCCGATGATGATCAGTCCGTGCTTCGTGCTCGTCTCGACCCAGCCGATCGCGCCGACCGCGTCCGCCGACGCCTGCCAGAACCCGGTCCCCTTGTACGGAGCGGGGGCGGCGCTGGCGCTGCCGTCGGCAACGCGCGATCGGCTGGTTGACGCGGTCGTAGTCCGGTTCGCGCCAGCAGTGATAGAACGCCCCCTCGAGCCCCCCTGCGCCCGGGCTGTAGTCCATCAGCGGAACGCCGGCCTCGACCGGTTCGGTGCTCCTCAGCCCGGGCAGGCGAATGGCCGTCAGCCCCGGGCCCCAGTTCGTGGGGCTGCAGCCCGCCGCGCCCATGCGTCGGCTCCGATCGCCATCGTCCGCCCTCCCAGGTCGGCCTGCGCCGATACCGGGATCGGGACGAAGTAATACGCGACCTTGCGGAACGCCAACGTCTTGTCGGAGATGTAATACCAGGGGCCGTACTTCGTGACGGTGCCGTCATCGTGCAGCGCCGTCGCACCGAGGAAGGGCATGTACGCGCTGGGACCGTAGTACGGGTACATCGTGTACCAGACGACCTGCTGCGCCTCGTCCCACCAGATGCCGCCGATGAACCAGCTGTTCGCCAGCTTCGCCAGGAGGTCCCCCGTCGGGTACCAGGTCCAGTCGAACCACTGCCTCACCTCGGTGGCGGCGGGGCATCGTCGTGACCGACGTGGCCAAGGTTGACGGCAGGGTGAACTCGCACAGCGCCGTGTGCCGCTGGTAGCAGCACGGGCCGCAATACGCCCAACGCGCGGAGCCGTCCACGATGTCCTTCCCGGTGCCCGTCGGCCCGCCGCTGGTGCCCGTCCTGCCGGCGACGGTGCAGTAGTACAGCAAGCCGCGGTTGGACACCGACCGTGCCGACCGACACGATCGTGCTCGCCTTCCACGAGGACGAGGCCGGCCCGTGGTTCGAAGTCGCCTTGACCGACAGGAACCGCCGCTGCCCCTTGACATAACGGACGGCAATCGCCCCGTCCCCGTACGACCAGCCGGTCGTGGGCATGCTCGCCATGCCTTGCCACGTCAGGTCGTTCATGCCAATGAGCGGTTTCGTCAAATCTGTACCGAGTCTTACATTCTTGGGGGCCGCGATCTGGGCCTCGAGTGTATTGGCGAAGCAGCTGAGGCCGGCGTAGCCGACGCCGATTCTACCCAGATTGCTTAAGAAATCCCGACGAGTCGAACCCATCCCGGCCTCCTGGTTGTATTTCCGGCGACAAAACCGTTTGCCGTTTCCCCCGCGATCCGGAGCAAGACACGCGCCGCGCCCGACACGCGTTCGCGGCCGGGTGAGGGTCACGCCGTGAGCCCCAGCCGGCCGAGTTCGCCCGGTTCGAGCGTTCGCGCGAGCAGGCCTGCGAGCCGGTCGCGGATCCCCGCGCGGGTGGGCCGGTCGCGGCACTGGTTCATTCTCCACAGCAGGTGGTGGAGGAACAACCCCGCGCAGCAAGGCGCCCAGTGGGGGTTCGCGCGGAGCGCGGGCTCCACGGCCGTCGCGCACCTGCTCGGCCAACGACGGCGCGCCGGCACGCCCTCCATGAAATCGGCAAACGAGAGCGCCAGGCTGAACTCGTCGTGGAGCGGGACGGCCGTCTGCCCGAACTCCTCGAAGTCGATGACACCGGTCGTCTGCCCGAGCACCACGAGGTTGTTCAGACAGTAGTCGCCGTGCTGCCAAGAGTACCGTGCCCGAGGCAGCGCGGGCAATTTCTCGATGGCGGCGTCCAGACGCGCGAACAACGCGGGGGACCAGGCGTCCTGTCCGAACTGCCGGACCTGCCGCCGCAACTCTTCTCCTGGATCGATCGTCGAGTGCCAGTCGTCCCGCTGCTGCACCGCCTGGTGAAGTCTCTCCAGCGTGGTCCGCGCCAGTTCGCGGAGCGCCAGCCACTCGGCCACCGGGCCGAGCGACCGCCGCAGGCGAAACCACGGCGTCCCCCGGACACCGGCTTGCACGAGCACCCAGCCGTCAGGGCCCGTCGGGGCGCAGGCGAGCGAATCCGGCACGTTGTCCGGAAGCAGCCTGTGCAGGCTCGAGAGGACATCGTGCATCGCCGGCAGCGCGTCACCGCTCCCGAACTGGACGGCGCATGCCGGCCACGGCGCGTCCGCCAGGAACGCCAGGTAGACCGGCCGGGTCGTGTGAATCCGGACCACGCTCACGGCCCGCCCGGCGAAGCTATCCGGCAGCAGCCGTGCGAGGACCTCCGGGACCTTCAGGATCACGACTGGAACCCTACGATCACCACCGCGCCCACCGAAGGGTCGCAGCCGGCCCACGCCGAGAGCGCCCGGCGGACCAGCCCGTTCGACGGCGTGGGCAGCAGGTACCGCTGCGTGTAGCGGGCTGCCGGCGAACGAAGTTCGAACACGAGCGACGGGCAGTCGATGCCGGGGTAGCAGGCGTAACGGCCGACCACCTTGGTACCCGCCCGGGAAAGGCGGCGCTCGGCGGCCCCGAGCCTCGACGGCAAGAGGAGCAACGCGAGCAACCTCGAGACCTTGCTGGACGGGATGGTGAACACCGCGGTGCGGAAGCCCGCGCCGGCGTCCGGCAGGCACGAAGCAGTCCCGCAGCGGCGCGCCGGCTGTCTCCAACCGTCCTGGTGATTCCATGAGGTCCGTGCTGCTGTCTATTCTACTTCGACGGCTCGGCGGCGAAACTACACCGCTGCGCCGAACCGCTCGCGGCCGATTGCCAGCACCGCTTCGACCAGCGCGTCGAAGTCCTCGCGGCGGCTCCGATGGTTGGTGATCGCGGCGCGGATGGCCAGCTTGCCCCGAATCTTCGTGGTCGATGGCGCCGCAATCCCCAGTTCCTGGAGGTCGGCCACGATGTCGCGGTTGAGCGCATCCAGGCTCGAATCGTCCGCGTCGGGCGGGCGGAAGCGGAAGCAGACGATGTTCAGGGACACCGGTGCGAGGAGCTCCAACTCCGGGCTGGCTTCCACGAGTCCCGCCAGGTACTGCGGCCTGCCGGCAGTTCTGCAGGACGACTTCCCCCAGCCGCCGGCTGCCGTGCTCCTTGAGCGCGAACCAGACTTTCAGCGCGCGGAACCCGCGCGACAGCTCAGGGCCGAACTCGCAGGGCCAGGCCCCGCCGCCCGCGAGGCCGCGCTCGATGCTCCCCAGGTAGGCCGGGCGGCTCGAGAAGGTCTGGCGCTGGAGGCTCTCGTGGCGGACCAGGACGCAGCCCGCGTCGTACTGCACGTACATCCACTTGTGGAAATCGAACGACAGCGAGTCGGCCAGCTCGATGCCGCTCAGCAGCGGACGCAGCTCCTCCGAGAGCGCGCACAAGGCGCCGAACGCGCCGTCCACGTGGAACCAGAGATTGTGGCGCCGGCAAATCGCCGCGAGGCCGGCCAGGTCGTCCAGGGCCCCGGTGTTGACCGTCCCCGCCGTCCCGATGACGCAGAACGGCTCGAGCCCCGCCCGCAGATCCTCTTCGACCGCCGACTCGATCCCCGCCAGGTCCGCCTGGAAGTTCGGATCCACCGGGACGGCCCGGACGCACGACCGGCCCAGGCCGAGGATCTCGAAGGCCTTGACCACCGACTCGTGGGCTTCCGACGACGTGTAGGCGACCAGTTGTCGGGGATAGTCGCGCACGCCGTGCGCGCGCATGTCGTACCCGACCCGCGCGTTGCGGGCTGTTGCGAGGCCGATCATCGTCGCCATCGACGTGCCGCTCACGATCAGGCCGGTGGCCGTCTTCGGGAAGCCGACGATGCGCTTGCACCAGTCCAGCACGCACCGTTCGACGTGGATGGCTGCGTGCTCGCGCCCGCCGCAGTTGGAGTTCATCGCCGCCGACATCATCTCCGCGAGGACCCCCGAGGCCATGCCCGTCCCGTGCACCCAGCCGAAGAAGCGCGGATGGATGTTGCCCGTCGGGTAGGGGAAGATCAGCGTGCGGAAGTCCTCGTAGACCTTCTCGAGGCCCTGGGGCTCCACGGGCAAGTCCTCGTTCAGTGCGGCCCGAACGTCGTCCGGGATCTGCCGCCAGACCGGGCGGTCGCGGATGAACTGCAGCGAGTCGAACGCCTCGTCGAGGGCCTGGTGCGCCAGCGCCCGGACACGCGGCCAGTCCTCGGGGTCCAGTGAGCGCTCTCCGACAGCGGGACGCGGGACGACGCCGACGGGGGGTGGGCGGTGCATGTCCGGAACGCCTCCTGTGCGCAGAATCGCCTGCACTCCTGTTTTCGGCCGACGGGCCCTCTTTCTACAGGCGGCACGCAATCTTGACGCACGCGCACCGCTCCAAGTAGCCTGTGCGCTACCTTGGCGGTCCCGGGCCGCCCGCCGATCGGAGGAGCCTGATGTCCATGGGAAGCGCGGTTGGCTGGCTGGCATCCCGCGGGTTCGCGGTTGCCCGACGCCTGGAAGCGAGAAGCACCGAGAGCGAGATTCGCGCGAAGCACAAGCGCCAGGCGGATGCGGCGTATGCGCAACTCAGGCAGCACCCGGGCAGAAAGGACCTCGACGCAGCGACCTCCCGCAAGATTCGCGAGGTACTGCGCCGACGTCCTCGGGTCGGCGAAATTCGAGCCGTGGATGCGGGTCTACGCGATCTACCAGGGCCGCTTCGCCGAGGGCTGGATCCCCGACGACTACTTCAAGCTGAACGTCCTGCCGGCCCTGTTCAGGAATCGCCGTCCCCTGCAGCACAGGAGGACGCTCTCCAGGCGGTTGTTCGGCCCGGAGGTCGTTCCCGACCTGGCCTACCGAATCAACGGGCTGTGGTTCACGGCGGACTACCGCGCCCTCGCTCCCGACGCCTTGCTCGACCACGTGTTTGCGGGTTACGGCGAGGTGTATCTCAAGGCGGAGAGTTCGAGCCGCGGCCGCGGCGTCAAGCGGGTCGGCCGATCCGACTTCTGGAGCGTCGCCGGGACGTTCGACGACGACGCGGTCGTGCAGAGGCCCGTCGTCCAGCACTCGTGGTTCAACGAGGTGAATCCGGACGCCGTGGCCACGGTCAGAATCACGACGTCGTACCTCGACGGCCCCGGCCCGCGGTTCAGGGCGGCGTACTTGCGCCTCGGATACGGCGGCAGGCGCTACATCGAAGCCGAGCAGTCGCTGCGTTGGGCGATCACCGATCCGGCGGGGGCGCTGGCCAGCGAGGCGCTGGACGAACAGTGGCGCCCGCTCGCCAAGCACCCGGACACCGGCTACGACTTCCGGAACTCGCGGATCCCGTTCTTCGAGGCGGCCGTGCGCACCTGCGTGGAACTTCACGCCAGGATTCCGCACGATCAAATCCTCGGCTGGGACATCGGTATCGAGGAATCCGGAGCGCCCTCGGTGATGGAGTGGAACAGCGGGCACACCGACATCAAGTTCACGGAAGCTGCCGTCGGCCCCGTCTTCGCCGACTGCGGGCTTCGAGCGCTTCCGCGACCCGCGGCGGCCGGCGGGCTAGACAGAGGTCACGGTTCAAGTCGTCCGTGTGCCGGGGGCCTGTCGGCTTCCGACTCGCCTCCGCAGGCCGGGAAACCTCCGCGCGGTGCATCGGTTTCCGGATCTCTCCCTCGGGCTGGCGCTAATCGCGCTGGATCGACCGCTTCGCGCTGCGCCCGGGAAACCGAAGCACGCGCTTGTCGGTTTCCCTCCCTCCATGCGCGGCCTGCTCCGAAGCGACTCGTCCGCCGACAGGCCCCGCCGGCACCGATGACGATCCCGAATCGTGGTTTGACCTAGCGGGAACGCGCGACCAGCCGGCGGTATAGCTCCGCCTGACGCGCCACCGCCTGCTCGGGCCGCGCTTCGCGGACGGCCCACGCCCTCGCCGCGTTCGCCAGGCGGGCGCGCGTGTCGGGGCTTGCGGCCAGTTCGTCGAGTGCCGCCGCCAGCGCCGCGGGGTCGGACGGGGGCACCAGCAGGCCCGTCTCCCGGTCGTGGATCAGCGTGGGAATCCCGCCGACCGAGGTGGAGACGACGGGCCGGCCGACGTACATCGCTTCGATGATGGTCCGCGGCCGCGCGTCGCTCAGCGAGGGGAGCACGAAGACGTCGCAGTCGTCGAGGAGCGCGCCGGCATCGGTCCGGAAGTCCTCGAAGTGGACGCGGTCCGAGAGCCCCAGTTCCGCGACTCGCCGCTTCAACTGCTGCGGGTAACCCTCCTCCGACCAGTTGCCGCCGACGATCAGCAGCTCGGCGTCCGCCGTCACCCGCGCGAACGCCTCGATCAGCACGCCGAGGCCCTTCCGCTCGACCAGCTGCCCGAGGAACAGGAAACGGATCCTCCCGGCGCGTTTCGGCGGGATGGGCCGTACGCTCCGGAATGGCGGCGCCAGCTCCTCGACTTGCAGGACCGACCCGGTCACGACCACCTTGCCCGCAGCCGGAGACGCCAGGAGCAGCGCGGCGTGAGCCTCGCAGTTCGCCACGTAGGCATCGATCCACCGGAAGATCGGATTCCGGGCGTTGTACGCCTGCCCGGCCCTGGCCACAATCGGCGTTCCGCGCAGGTGGGCGGCGCGCGCCAGCGAAGGCGCCCACCCGATGTAGTTGAAGTGGACGACGTCCGGCCGCAGCGCGCGCAGGCGGGCCAGCCACGCCAGCGTGCTCGCGAGATAGGGACCGCGCCGATCTTCGACAGCATCCGGCTCCGGGCATCCAGCACCTGCGCGCCGCGGCGAACGGCTTCGGCCGTGAACTCGGGCGGCATCCAGCCGCAGACGGTGAACCGCAGGTCGAAGTCCCTCCCCAGCGCGGCGAGGTCCAGCACGTTCTTTGCCGCGCCGGTCCGGAGGTCCCCTCCCGGGACTTCGAGGAGGATGTGCAGCGGCTTCATAGGCCTGCCCTCGGCTCGCTCGCGGGCACGCCGAGGAGCCTCGTGCCCGTCGCCCGGACGTAGGCCGCGAAGGCCAGGCGCTCCTCTCGAGGGAAGGTGACCAGCGCCGTCAGGGCCGTGAAGGGCAGGGTGACGGCCACCCCCGCCGCGAGCGCCGAGTAGGAATTCGGCCGCACCAGCATCGTCATGACCACGTGGACGCCGGCAAGAACCGCGATGAGGCCGAACGCCGGGACCAGCCCCTCGCGGACGACGCTGGCCAGCGGGACCCCGACCTTGCGGGCGACGTAGCGCGGGATGAAGACCCCGGAGCAGAACAGCGCGGGCAGCACCGTCCCCAGCGCGACCCCCGTGAGGCCCAGCGGCCGCACCAGCGCGACGCTGAGCGCGAGGTTCACGACCGCTTCGACCAGCAGGACCGCCACCGGTACGCCCAGCGAGTCCATCGCCATGCAGAACGGGGTCTGGCTCTGCGTCGCGATGGACTGCAGGAACCCGGTTGCCGCCAGCGCGGTCAGGATGATCGGGGCGGCGTCGGCGTACGAAGGCCCGACCCACAGCCTGATGAAGGGCACGCCGAGAAAGATGATGTTCACGTTCAGGAACGCGGACACGAAGGCGGCCGTCCGAACCGATCGCAGGTACATCTGGCGCAAGTCTGCCGTCCGCCCGACCGCGCGCAGCCCCGAGAGGTGCGGCAACAGGACCGAGACGACCGCGTGGACCGCCAGGCGGGCGTATTCGGCCAACTGCAGCGGCAGGGTGTAGAAGGTGACGCTCGCGGCGCCGAGCATCACGCCAATCACGGTCGTGTCGGTGTAGCTGATGATCCGGCTCGCCAGCTGTATCAGGAAGGCGAAGATGCCGAACCCGTAGAGCATGCGCAGTTCCCGCCGGCGGGGCACCGCCGGGCGCAGCCGCAAGCCCGGGTCGAGCCGGTACGCCATGACCACCAGCGCGGCTGTCTCGAGCGCCCCGGTGATCACGATGACCAGCGCCAGGGCGAGCAGCGGGTTGCCTCCCCTGACGACGAACGGGACGGCGAGGAACCGCACCACCGTTCCGGACAATGGCCACCAGGCTGTACAGCTCGTACCGGCCCTCCGCGACCAGGATCCCCGTGAACACGGCGCCGATGAACACCAGCAGCAGCCTCACCCCGAGGAGGATCGCCGTGAGCTTGGCGGCGTCCGTCGTCACCGGGTCCAGCGGGCCGTTGAACAGGTGAACGACCAGCGGCGACGCGAGCGTCGCCACGGCCAGGCAGGTGAGCCCGATCGGGAGATAGATCGAGAGGACGACAGACGCCAGCCGGTTCAGCGCCTCGCGGTTCTTCGTGGCGTGGTACTCGGAGGCGTAGCGGATCAACGCGGAGCCGAGGCCCAGGTAGAAGAGGTTGGCGTAGGCCAGCAGTCCGTTCAGAAACGTCCAGATGCCGTACAGCTCGGCATTGAGCGCGTTGACGACGATCGGCGTGATGACCAGGGAGTACGCGATCGTGACGGCCATCGACACCCAGTTCGACAGCACGTTCCGGACGAGCGACGGCCGCAGCTTCCTCGATCGAGGAGCGGTTGGCTCGGCTGCGACGGGCCTGTCACTCATACGGCACGATCATCGGGCCAGGCGCATGGCGGCGCGGGCCGCGTGGTTCACACGCGGACCGCACGGACCAGCAGCCTGTTGCTCAGGAACTTGAGCGGGAACAGCCTCGCGCCCTCTCTCGAGCCGGTGCAGGGCAGGGACCCGCCAGATGAATGGGATGTTCGTGCCCACCACCGCGGCGCGCCCGAAGACCGTGCGCGGGAAGCAGGACACCGCCGTCCAGGGCCAATCGTACCCGATATCGGTCCCGAAGTACTTCCGGAACGGGCCCAACACCAGCTCCGTGGATCGCGTTGTCGAACTCGACCACCGCCGTCCCGCCGGGCTTCAGCACCCGCGCCATCTCCTCGAGGAAAGTCACCTTCGCATCCTTCTCGGGAAAGAGGTGCAGGAAGTTGAGGCACGTGACGGCGTCGAACGTCCCATCCTGGAATGGCAGCTTCGCCGCGTTGCCGTTGCAGAAGCAAGCCGCACGGCCATTGCTTTTCCGCTGGCGACGCGCAGCATCTCGAGAGTCCCGTCGAGGCCGACGACGAAGCGCGAGCGCTCCGACAACATCAGCACGCCGCGGCCGGTGCCGCAGGCCACGTCGAGCGCCCGGTCGCACCGGGCGGGAAGCAGGTCGTCGATTGCCGCGCGGCGCCACCCTTCGGTCAGGCGATCGACTTCCGAGATGTAGCGGCGGTCGTCGTAGTCGGCGGCGAGAGTCGAGTACAGACTTGACCTTCGTCAGCGCGTCGTCCGCCTTCGGGTTCTTTGTCATGACAACACTCCTGCGTCAAACGGCGACGGCCCGGACGCAACGCCGCAGTTCTTCAACGGTGCGGTGGTAGCGCACCTTGTCGGACAGGCCGTCGAGGCTCGCATTGTGGCACTTCCGCGCCAGCGTCAGAAGACACACCGAGAGGTTCCTCAGGTGCGGCAGCCAGAATTCCGGGCCGCCTGCCACCGGCCGCCCGTATCCCGCCATGAGCGCCCGCTCGGCCGACCGCCGGAACAACGGCAGCGGAATGACCGAGAACACGTGCCCGAATTCCCGGAGTTCGAGCAGCGCCTGCGAGATGTCGAGGCCCGGCATGTCGAACCGCATGTCGTCGGCGATCGATCAGGCCGACACGTTCCCCCACGATCACGTTGCCCGCGCTCACGTCGCCATGGCACAGCGTCAGCGTGACCGGGCGCCCCAGCAGCGCCCTCGACGCCGCCGCCAGCGCCGCGAGCGCCTGCGGGGCGGAGCGGGCCCCGACCGAGTCCTCTCGCGCCCATCCCTCGAACCGTTCGGCCGTGTAGTCGCTCAACTCCCGCACCCGCGTGTCCGACGGTCGCGGCGGCAGCGTCCGCCAGTGCAGCGTCGCCAGCCAGCCGCCCACGCCCTGCCAGCCGCGCAGCGCCCGCCGAAAGACTCCCGGCGCAGGGCCGCAGCGTCATCCGCCGGTGGATGACGCCGAGCGACTCTCCCGGCGTCTGCAGCGGTAGCAGGAGACCCGTGCGTGGCTCGCACGCGACGACGCTGGCAGGGCGCCAGTGTGCCGGACCGCTCGAAGGCTTCGCTCGACCGTGCCCGAGGAACGCGAAGCGCTCGCTCGATCGTCGTGTCGGACGGTGACGGCTCGCACGCCTTCAGAAACAGCGTCGCCGCGCCTTCGCGCGTCGACACCTCCAGGCGGTAGACCGTGGCGATCCTCGACGGCACTTTGCTCGACGGCGACGATTCGGCCGGCCGGCGCGTACTTGGCCTCAGCTGCGCGTGACACCACTCCATCCAGGCCGGCGGAAGCGTCGAACCGTTCTTCGTCACTGTCACCAGTCTTCCGGCGCCTAGGCGGCCTGAAATGGGCCGGTAGCGCGGGGCCCGAAGAGTCTCGCCGCCACCCAGCCGCGCAGTCGTTTCGGTTGGACGAGCCGCCAGAACCCTTCCGACAGCAACGCGATCCCGAAGAGGCACACCGTGACCTGCACCAGGCTGCGAACGGCGTAGGACGCGCCCGTGCCCGCCAGCACGCCGGTCAGCCAGTAGAACACCGGCATGTGCGCGATGAAGACGATGAGCGTGTTCCGCGCCACGAAGCGGACCCACGCGAAGGGCTGCCAGTCCCTGCACACCAGGAACACCAGCCACGCGAAGCCGACGTACAAGGCCGACACGCACGCGGACGTGAACAGCGGGTCGAGGCCCGGGGCGCCGAGGGTGAGCCTGCTGAAGGGGAATCCCGTCTCGATGAGCATCCGCGGCATCACGACGGCCCAGCCGACGGCCAGCGCGGCCAGCGCGACGACCGGAAGCGCCCGGCCCCGTTGCTCGTGCGGCTCGCGCCGCTGACCGTAGAGGCTCCCCAGGATGAACACGCTGACCCAGTTCGAGGCGAGCATGTACGCGATGTAGTTGCCGGCGGTCTCGACGAGCAGCATCCTCACGACAATCTCGACCGGTATCGAGACGGCGAGCATCCAGGGCCGGACAGGCCGGCCTCTCATGAACACCGTCCACAGCAGCAGCACGTGAACGTACGTCCCGATGTACCACGTCGTCGGGTTCGACGGGAAGTTGTCGAAGAGGACGTTCGCGCCCAGCAGGAACGGCAGGTAGTTGCTGAGCGCGAAGCTGCCCTGCGCGAAATACGCCGCGACGCTCAGGATGATGGCGATGGGGACCCCGCACAAGTACACTTCGAACACGCGGTTGAAGAGCACTTCGGCGGCCGGCCTGCGCTCGCGCGCCAGCGAGAAGCCCAGGACGAAGATGAAGAACGCCACGCCCAGCTGCTTGGGGTAGGATCGGCGGCGTCAGCCCGTTGATCGGGCGTGCCGCCACGTGCCCCACGACGATCAGGGCGATGCCCAGCGCCTTCATCCAGTCCACGAACGGCAGGTACTCGCGCTTCGGTGCGTCCATGGACTCAGGCCTCGGGGGTGACCGGCCGCGCCTCTTCGGCATCCGGCCTGAGGCGGCGAACGAAGCGGGCGGGATTGCCCGCGACGACGACGCCGGGGCGAACTCGAGTCGAGACGACGGCTCCCGAGCCGACCAGCGACCCGGCTCCGACGTTCACCATGACAATCGCCCCCTCGCCGAGCCAGGCGTTCTCGCCGATCTCGACCTGGTGCACCCTGGACAAGTCCGCGGGCAGCCAGCGCCCGTCGTCGTCCAGGACGTGCAGCGAGGGCCCGCTCAAGATGCTCACCCGGCTGCCGACCAGGCAGCCGCGGCGGAGCCTGGCGGAACCGACGAGCGAGTACGGGCCGACGTAGGCGCGGGGCTCCACCGAGACGTGGCGATGGGTGAAGAGCATGCCGAACCCGAGGTAGCAGTCCAGCGAGCACGAGTCCAGCACCAGGTGGTAGAAGGCCCTGCGCATGTACATGCCAGGCTGGCCCGGGAACAGCGCGACGACGTTGGTCCAGAAGTTGAAAACCGACTCCGCCTTCGGCGCCAGGCGCGCCTCGATCCAGCACGTTGCGGCACACGGGAGCACCAGGACGATGGCACAGGCGTTTGCCACTGCCTTGAACAGGGCTTTGGGGGAGTAGGGGGAGTCCTTCATGCCTGCACACGCGCGGCGGTCTCGCGGGCTGCCGTGCCCGCCGCGCCGTCTCCCGTCGCACTGCCTGCCGCGGCCCTTCGATGGAGTCCTCGCACGTAGTGCTCGAGTTGGATCAGGGTACGACACCACCGAACTATAGGGCAGCGGGTGCCGGCCATCCAGCGCGGCCCTCGCGGCGCGCGGGGCCAGGTAGGACAGGCGAAGCGACGACGCCCACCCGGAAGCCGCCACATAGCGCGCGAAGCCGATCCCGAAACGCCTGAAGTACGGTGCCGAACTGCTCGGGCAGCGTCTTGTCCTCGTAGCGAAGGTGCGCGTACTCCGGGTACGCGCGGGCAATCGTGTCCGTGTGGAAGTTCCCGTCGATCATGACGGACACGGGCAGCGAGGTCAGGAAGTCGAACAGTTCCGGGTCGAGATAGGGAAGGTACACCGTCTCGATGCCGCCCAACAGCACGTAGGGCGACAGCGCCGTCTCCCGCCTCGTCCGGTTCCAGAATCGATACGAGCCGAACGGGTTGGCCGCCTCGGCGTGCTTCGGGAGTTCCTCCAGCAGGCGGTCGCGCGCGAGTTCCCGGTTCCAGCGGCGGCGGAACTCGGGCGCCAGGGCCCGCTCGATGAACAACTCGCGTTCCGGGCTCATGAGCGTCTCGGCGAACTCCCCGTAGTTGCCGGCGGCGTACAGCTTGAACAGTTTCGACGTCAGGAAATTGCCCGCGGAGAGCACGTCGCCAGCCAGGCCGTCGTACACGACGCGGGTGTTCGCGGTGAGGTAGTCGGCCACGGGCACGAACCAGCCGTGCTCGTCCGCGCAGAATCCCGTCAGGCGGTTCTTGCGGAGGTCGTCGCCGAATGGATCCGCAGATGGCGCGACCTCCCGGTGCGGGACATTGGTGGCGGCCGCCACCAGCTTCGCCACCGTGACGTCTTCCTCGCGCCCGCCTACCTTCCGGCCCGACACGCAGAAGCGCGGGACGTGCTTCGTCCGGCACAACTCCAGGAAGATGTGGCGTGAGTCGCGGCCGCCGCTGAGGGGAAGGCCGAACTCCGCCACGCCCGGAGGCCTGCGTGCCATCGCGCGCCGGAACAGTTCGATGTAGCCGTCTATGGCGCTGTCCCTGTCGATCGACTCCTGTTTGACCTGCGGGCGCTGGCCGGTGACCGTGGTCGATTGGCCGTCCCACGCGATGCGCGCGCCGGGCGGCAGCGCCCGGATGTCCTGGAACGGGGTGTCCTCGCCGAGGAAGTAGCCCAGCCTCACGAAGAACGCCATCGCGCGGTCGTCGAGCGCGGGCGAAGCGCCCTCGTCGAACAGCGTGGACAGCGACGACGACACGGCGAAATGCCGGCCCTTGTTCACGTAGAAGGCCGGGTAGATGCCGTACCGGTCGTTCCGGAGGGTCAGGTCGCGGCCGTCGAACTCCCATTCGACGGACATCCCGTCGCGGGGATACCCCAGCACGGCTCGCTCGGAACCGGTTGCCGTCGCGTGCGATTCGAGCCTCCGGATGGAGATGTGTGGCATCGGTGAAGCATCCCGAAGGGGGCGGCGCCGCTCCAGCTACAACGCGCCGGCGATGAACGCGACGAGTGAAGGCACGCTCCGGAACGGACTGCGCGACTGTGACATGGCGCGGTCGTCGCTCAGGCTCACGGAGACGCCTGCGCTCGACAGGGCTTCCTCGATGTCGAGGAGGAGAGCGACGAGCCCCATCGAGTCGAGGGGCGACCCGGGCCCGAAGATCGCGGCGTCGTCGGACACCTCGAGCTGTTCGTCGCTCGGCCGGGACAGGTTGGCGTTCCTGAGCGCGTCGAGGACGACGGCCCTGATTTCCGCGGTTTCCATGATGACGGTCGCCTCCTGGACGTACGACTGGACGGCGCCCCGACGGGGGCGTCGACCAGATGTATCGGTCGGAGGCAAGCTGGGCTTGAGAGGGGTGCCTACCCGCGACGGCGGCGGCGGATGGCGGCGGCGAGGCCGGCCAGGCCCGTTCCGAGCAGCACCATCGACCCCGGCTCGGGGACCGCGTTCACCTGCACGTCCCACGCGGCGTCGTTGAAGTCCCAGTCGGCGTTGGTCCACATGTCCTCGACGGCGAGGAGATAGTGGCCGTTGCCGGCGAGCTGGAAGACCGCGAAGTGCGACCGGCCGTCACCCTCGCCCGTGCTCAGGTACGTGCCCTCGGGCGACTTGACGTAGAAGCCGTAGTTGCCCGACGGGAAGAACGTCTCTTTCTGGCCCGGGATGCCAAGCCCGCGGAACAGCGGGAAGAGGGAGTTGCGGTCGCTGACGTTGAACCAGCCGAGTTCGTCGGTCTTGTCGTACGCCGTCGACCTGCAGCGTGGACGTCGTCACCGTGACCGACGACGTCTGCGGGCTTTTCTTGAAGTTCCACTGGGTGGTCGTGTCGCCGAGGGAGTCGGGCGTGATGCCCGGGCTGCCGTCGAAGAAGCGGCCGTCGTTGGCCTGGCAGCCGCCGGTCTGGCTGAGCCAGTAGCCGATGTTGCACTCGTGGTTGTCGTCGATGCTCCAGTTGTTCCAGTGCTGGGCGACGGCGATATCCGCCTGCGGCTTCGGAAACGGTTTCCAGCCCGGGTCGCCCTTCAACACCTCCACCGAGTCGGCCCAGGCGAGGTGCGACAGGAGCGACAGGACGAGTGCCAGGAGCATCGGACGGTACTTCACGGGACTTCCCCCTTGTTACCCCATCCACTAGCCAAAGCTGTGCCGTCGGGGCACGGCCGGGCGATTGCGGGGCGACGGGGCCGCAAGTCGCCTGTTTGGAATGCGTTGGGTGGAAGTATTTCCGACATGGCCTTATCAAGTCGGCTACAAAAGTCTTCTTTGGAAGAGACAAAAAACATCTAATTCGCGCTTCCGTGTTGGTCTGAGACCTAAGCTGAAGACGTGCAACAAGCTTCCGGCGTCAGCGAATCGAGGCCAGGGCCTTCCTTGCCTCCGCCGCGTCGGCAAACTGGGGGTCGATCGCCAGCGCCTGCTCCAGCGACGTGCGCGCCCGGCTCCAGTCGTTCAGCGACAGGTAGGCCATGCCGAGGTGGTAGTGGTAGGTGGCTTTCCGGGGCGCGGCGCGCACCGCCTGCTCGAGCGCTCCGACCGCCGCCTCGCGCATCCCCTTGCGGAAGTAGACCCACCCGAGCGTGTCGCTCACCTCGGGCGAGTCGGGGAGCGACGCCTTTGCGGTCTGGGCCAGCTGGAGTGCCACGTCGAGGTTCTCCCCGCGCGTCGCGTGGATCCACGCGAGGTTGTTCGCGGCCGCCCCGGACCGCGGGTCGATTTCCAGCGCCTTCTGGTAATGCTGCTGCGCCTCCTCGGCCTGGCCCTGGGCGTCGAGCAGGAACGCGAGCAGCGTCTGCGCCCCGGGCGAGTTCGGCTGCTGCTGCACCAGCCGCCGGGCGTCGGCGGTCGCCCGGTCGAGCCGCTTCTGCTGGTAATAGAGGCGCCCGAGCGCGAGGTACGCGTCCAGGTTGCCCGGCTCCACGTCCACGAGCGTTCGCCAGGCGGCCTCCGCTTTCGCCGGCTGGCCGGCCGCCAGGTACACCCGTCCGGCCAGTTCGAGGACGGCCGGGTCCTTGGGAGCCGCCTCGAGGCGGCTCTCGACGCGTCGGACCGCCTCGGCCGGCCGGGCCTCGGCGAGGTCGATGTCCACGAGCCCTGCCAGCGCCGCGTCGTTGGCCGGGTCGAGCGCGAGCGCGCGCTCGAACGACTTCCGGGCCGACGCGCGGTCGCGCTGCTCCAGCGCGAACTGGCCCGCCAGCGCCTGGACCCTGGCGTTCCCGGCGAACTGCGCCTGCAGCGGCCCCAGCTGGCCGGCCGCGCGCTCGACGTCGCCGCGCGCCATCAACGCTTTCACCAGCACGTAGCGGGCGTCGGCGCTCTGGGGAAGGTTGGCGACGGCCGTGTCGGCGAACTGCACGGCGTTCTGCGACCTGGCCGCGGGAGAGGTCGATCTTCGCCAGCTCCAGCGCCGCCGGCCCGAACCGCGGGCTCACCCGGAGGGCTTCCTGGAACGCCGCGCGGGCGTCGTCCATCTTGCGCCGGGCGAGTTGGATCGTGCCGACGGCGAAGTGGGCCCGCGCGAGGCGCGGAGACGCGACGGCCGCGGATTTCGCGGCGGCCAGCGCCTCGTCCGCCCGGTTCTCCGTCAGCAGGAACGCCGCCTTGACCAGGTACGGCTGCGGGTTCCCCGGGTCCGAGGCGATGGTCTTCTCGACCCGCGAGTAGGCCTCGCCCCGGCGGCCCTGCGTGAAGTCGTACTGGGCGATTCGCAGCGCGGCCGGCGTCGCACCCTCCTTCGACGACGACAGCGACTGCAGCAGGGCGAGCCCCTCGTCCGGGCGCTTCATCGCCAGGTAGTAGTCGGCCAGCGCGAGGCGCGGCGCGGCGAACTCGGGGTTCGCGGCGACAACCGCCTTGAGCGGCGCCTCGGCCTGCGCCGCCCGCCCGGTGGAGAGGTACAAGGCGGCCAGCGTCCGGTTGGCGAGCAGGTGCGAAGGGGAGACGGTCACCGCCTCGACGAGGACGCGTTCCGCCTCCTCGAGGCGGCCCAGGGACCAGTAGAGGCTGGCCAGGCCAATCCGGGCGTCGATCGACTGCGGCGCGATCGCCAGCGCGTTCCTGAACGCCTCCTCCGCCTTGGCGGGATTCCCGCGCGCCAGCTGGATGGCGGCCAGGTTCGAGTACCCGGCGGGGTTCGACGGTTCCACCTGTATGGCGGCTTCGACCTGCCGCGTCGCTTCGTCCAGCTGGTTGAGGCCGGCCAGCGCGCTCGCCAGCATCAACTGCGCCTCGGCGTCGCGCCTGTCCTTGTCGAGCAGCCGCTCGGCCACCTTCCGGGCCTCGTCGAACTTGCCGGCATACAGCAGGTACTGGCCGGACTTCAACTGGACGTCGCGCCGGTCGGGCAGGACGTTCGCGGCGTTGCCGAACTCGCGGAGCGCGTTCGGCCGGTCGCCCTGCTGCTCGTAGGTGAGGGCGAGCCGGAAGTGCGCGTCGCCGAAGCTCATGTCCTGCTGGATTGCCTTCCGGGTACTGGATGGCGGCCTCGGCGAACTTCCTCTGGGCGTAGGTACGCGTTGCCCCGCTCCATCGCCTCCCGCTTCGCGGTTTCCGGGTCGCGGCCGCAACCCGCGGCCACGAGCAGGAGAGCGAGGGTCAGCAGCAGGGCAGCGCGGGACGTCATTTGAGTTCCTGCTTCAGCTTCTCGAGCGTCTGGCGGGCCTCGTCGGCGCCGGCGAACCTGGGGTCGAGTTTCAGCGCGAGTTCCAGCTTCTCACGTGCCTGCTTCTTGTCGTTGAACCCATACAGCGCCATCCCCGCGTGGAACTGATAGACCGCGTTCTTCGGGTCCCGATCGGCGGCCTTGCGGAGCGGCGCGACCGCCATGGCGACATGGCCTTTCTTGTAGTAGGCCCAACCCAGCGTGTCGTCGATCTGCGGCAGGTCCAGGTCGGGGCGTTCCAGCGTCGCGCTCTTGGCGGTCTGCGCGAGTTGGAGCGCGGTGTCGAGGTTCGTCCCCCGCTCCAGGTAGATGTTGGCCAGGTTGTTCGCGGCCACCACCGCGCGCGGGTCGATGGCGAGGATCTGCTCGTAGCGCTTCTCGGCCTCGGCTATCCGGCCCTGCGCGTGCAGCGCCATCGCCACCATCGTGTTCGCCGGCACCGACTTCGGCTGCTTGGCGGCGATCGACCTCGTACTCCTTCTGCGCCTCTGCCAGCTTGTTCTGGGAAGCGTAGAGCCGGCCGAGGCCGGCGTAGGCCTCGAGCGCGGTGGGGTCGCTCTCGATCGCCTGCCGCAGCGACCGCTCGATCGGCCGCGGTGTCGCCTTGCGACCGACGCCACGGCAGGCGGCAAGCATGTGCAGGGTCGGCGTTCTTCGGCGCGCGCGCCAGCGCCGCCTGCACGCGGTCCTTGGCGCGGCCGGCCTTGCCGGTCGCCAGGTCGATCCGAACCAGGTTCCGCAGCGCCTCGAACGACTCGGGGTCGTTGGCGAGCGCCTGCTCGAACAGCTTCGTCGCGCCGGGGAGGTCGTTGCGCGACGCCGCGGCAAGCCCGGCGATGATGCGCCCCTCGGCGCGGCCCGGCGCCGCGGACTGAGCGCCTGCGCCTCCTGGGCGGCCCGGTCGTATTCCTTGTTCGCGAGCAGCGTCCGCGCAAACAGTTCGTGCGCCTCGTAGTTCCTCGGGCGTAGCGGACCGCCTCGCTCGCGCGTGACACCGCCATGGCCGTATTGCCCTGCAGCAGGTGCAGCCGGGCCAGCTGCATGTAGGCGGGAACCGCGCGCGGCGAGTACTTGACCACCTCGTTGAACGCCTTGATCGCGCCGGCCGGATCGCCGGGCAGCAACAGCAGCCCCAGCAGGTACTGCGCCGGGGCGTAGCGGGGGTCGGCGGCGATCGCGGCATTCACCTTGGCGAGCGCCTCGTCGCGCTTCCCGTCGGCGAGGAGGAAGCGTCCCTTGGTCATCAACGCGGGCGCGTAGTTCTTTGTCTTCGCTATGACCTCGTCGATCGTCTTGTAGGCTTCGGCCTTCCGCCCGCCTTCGAACGCGATTGCCGCCAGGCGCGTCCGCGCGTCCGCGAACCCGCCCGGTTCCTTGGCCACCCGCTCGAGGAGGTTCACGGCATCCGCGGTTCGGCCCTGCGACAGGTAGTAGTCGGCGAGGACGATCCGGCCGCCCGGCTCCTTCTCGCTCGTCCGCGATCGCCTTCAGGTGCGGCTCGGCCTCGGCGCCCCGGTCGTCAACGAGATACAGCGTCGCGAGCGCCCTGTGGGCGAGCTCGTTCCCCGGTTCGATGGCCAGCGCCTCCTTCAGCTGCGCCTCCGCGTCGGCCGTCCGGTCGGTCGCCCAGAGGAAGTTCGCCAGCGCGAGGCGCGCGACCACCGACTTCGGGTCCATCTCCACGGCGCTCCTGAACGCCTTCTCGGCCTCTTCGCGCCGGTTCCCCGGCGTGCAGAGCACCGCCGCCGAGTTGGCGTAGGAGAGGCTGCGCTTCGGGTCGAGTGCGATCGCCTTGCTCGATCTCCTTGATCGCGTCGTCCAGCTGCTTGGTGCCGGCCAGGGCGTTGGCGAGCAGCACCAGGGCCTCGACGTTCCTGGGGTCCTTCGCGATGACCCTCCTGCCCGCGACTCGTGCCCCGTCCCAGTCCTCCGCCGACCAGGAGCAGGTTGCCCCGCTTTCAGCTGGGCGGCCGGGTCGTTGGGGAGCAGGTCCGCGGCCCGCTGGGCCTCGCGGACCGCGTTGGTGCCGTCCTCGAGCGCGATGTACGTGTCCGTCAGCTTCAGCCGCACGTCGCCCATCCGCGGCGCCTGTCTCAGCGCCCTCAGGTATTCGATCTTCGCTTCACGGTATTTCTTCTGGGCGAAGTAGCGGTCGCCCCGGGCGACGTACGACTTGGGGTCTCGCTCGCAGGCCGACGAGGCCACGAGGCCCGCCAGCACGAGGATCGAGGGGGAAAGACGAATCGTGACATGAGGACCTCTTGTAACCGGGCTACCGCAGCGACGCGAGCGTCTTCCGCGCCTCGGCGGCGGCGCTGAAGTTCGGGTTCATCTGCAGCGCCTTCTCGAGCGACTGCCGCCCGCCGATGATGTCGCCCGACTTCACCTGCGCCATCCCCAGGTGGTAGTGGTACTCGGGGTTCTGCGCGTTCTTCGCGATCGCCGGCTCGCAGCGACGGCAGGGCCTGCGACGTCCAGGTCCTTCTTGTAGTAGACCCACCCGAGCGTGTCGTCCACTTCCGGCGAATCGGGCAGGCCCGCCTTGGCCGTCTGCGCGAGCTGCAGCGCGACGTCGAGGTTCGCGCCGGACTCCGCGTAGATCCACGCCAGGTTGTTCGCCGCCACCGGCGCGCGCGGGTCGAGCGTCATCACCTTCTCGTACTGCTTCTGCGCCTCGGCGTTCTTGCCCTCCATCTGCAGGATCATCCCGATCATCGTCTCGGCGGCCACCGGCTTCGACTGGCGCGCGGCCAGCTCGGCGAACTTCTGGCGCGCCTGCGGCCAGCTTCTTCTGCGACATGTAGAGCTGGCCGAGCATGCCGTAGGCCTGCAGGTTGTCGGGCGCCACGTCGAGCGACCTTGCGCAGCGTCTGCTCGGCCTTCGCCAGGTCGCCCGCCGGTAGCAGTAGATCCGCGCGGCGAGAATCGAGCACCGCCGGGTCGTTCGGGCGTCTTCGCGAGCCGCGCCTCGACGCGCGCCCTCGCCTCGGGCAGCTTCTTCGCGCGCGCGTCCAGCGCCACCAGGCCGGCCAGCGCCTCGTTCGAGTTCGGGTCGAGCGGCAGGGCTCTTCTCGAACGCCTTGCGCGCGCCGGCCGGGTCGTTCTTCAGCAGCGCGAGCGACCCGAGGCTGGCCTGGACGGACGCGGCCTTCGGATACTTGGCCTCGAGCGCCTTCAACTCGGTCTCCGCCCGCGCGAGGTCGCCCTTGGCCATCAGCGTCCGCACCAGCACCAGCCGCGCGAGCGGGTTGTCGGGCTGCGCTGGAGACCGCCTGCTCGGCCAGCTGCAGCGCGGCGTCGCGCGACCGTCGTTGCCTCGCCATCTGCAGCCGCGCCAGCTGCAGCTGCGCCGGCACGGCGCGCGGATTCAGCTTCAGCACTTCCGTAGAACGCCTTGATCGCCTCGTCGCTGTTGTTCTTCGCCGAGTACAGGCGTGCCGAGGAGGTAGTGAGCCGGGCACCGACCGCGGGTTCGGCCGCCACGGCAGCCTTGGCCTGCGCGATCGCCTCGTCGATCTTCTTCTCCTCGACCAGGAACCGCGCCTTCACGAGCAGCGCGCGCGTGTTCTTCGGCTCCTTCGCCAGCACCTCGTCGATGTCTTGTGCGCCTCCGCCGTCTTCTTCTGGCCGTACGCGATCGCCGGCCAGGCGGATCTTCGCCGTCGACGAACGCTGTCCTTGTTCGCCGCCACCTTGGTCAGCAGCGCCGCCGCGTCGTCCAGCCGCTGCATCATCACGTAGTAGTCGGCGAGCGCCAGCGGCGGCGCCTTGGCTCCTTGGAGTTCTCGGCGATCGGTCTTCAGGTACGGCTCCGCCTCGGCGGCGCGGTTGGACGCCATGTAGAAGACGGCGAGGGCCTGGCTGGCCAGCGATGACTTGGGGTCGATTTCGCAGGCCTTCTTGAACGTAGCTCTCCGCTTCGGCCTGCCGCCGCTCCTGGCCGGCCAGGAACTGGCCGAGCATCAGGTGAGCCGATGGACCGACTTCGGGTCGAGGTCGATGGCCTGCCTGAACGCCTTCTCGGCCGCCTCGGGGTCGCCCTTCGCGGTTCTCGAACGCGCCGAGCATCGTGTACGACCGGGCCGACGAGGGGTCGAGCTGGATGGCCTCCTCGACCTGCGCGATCGCCCCGTCCAGGTCCTTCTCGCCGAGGCGATGGTTGCCCATGGAGCAGCTGCGCCTCGAGGTTCTTCGGGTCGACCTTCAGCGCCGCCTTCGCGCGCGCCTCCGCGTCGTCGAACCGTTGCGCCAGAAGCAGGAAGGTCCCGGCCTTGAGCTGGGCCTCCTTGTTCTGCGGCAGGAGGTCGGCCGCGTAGATGTACTCGCGGAAGCGCGCCCCGCCAGGTTGTTCAACTTCACGTAGGTCTCGGCCAGCTTGAGGTGGGCCTCGCCGAGCTTCGGGTCCTTCTGGATGGCGTTCCGGTATTCGACCTCCGCCTCCTTGTACTTCTGCTCGGCGAAGTACCTGTTCCCGCTGTCGAGGTACTGCTGCGGCGCTCTTCGAGCAGCCGGCGACCAGGCCAGGACGGCCAGGAGCAGACTGCAACGGCGAATCGGCGCGGGAACATGAGAGCCTCAGTGGACATGCACGGATTCGCTTCTGTCAGTTTACTCGGGAAGGTAGCGTCCCAGCAGCGGGAACATCGCCTTCGTGAACGCGATGGCCGCGCTGCTCGGCCCGCGCCTGGTCGGCAGCTTCGGGGCCGGTCACCGGGCAGATGACGCGGATCATCGCGGCATCGGTCCTGTTGAGCCGAATCGCGTCCACCACCGTGTAGATCTTCCCCCAGTATTCGCTGGCCACCACCCGGCCGTGGCTCTGGTACCAGTAGATCACCACCTGCTTGTCCAGGCCCCGCTGGATCACGAACCGGTTGACCACGATCTCGCGGCTGCCCGGTGGGGCTGCCGGTGATCGGGTCGATGCCCGTCGCCACCGGGATCCTGGCCCTCGCTCCGCTTCACGGGCTGCCAGCCGGCGCCCGGGAGGCAGTTGAGGGGCGAGTGCATCGTGTCGCCCTCGCGCTGGCTCTGGTAGTAGCCGACGTAGAGGCCGACCTGCACGCTCGTCGGGCGCGATGTAGATGCGGTTGACGTACTCGTCCACGCCGAGGACGGTCAGGATCTGCTGGTCGAACCGGTTGGCCGACTGCCCGCGCCACTCGCCGATGTCCATGGGGAACGTGGCCAGCGACTCGCGGGCGGGCACCGCTTCGCTCTTCGACGCCCGTCCGAGGCCCGCGGCGCCGGAGCACAGGACGAGCGTGACGATCAGCGCGCGCGCGATGCATGGCTGCTCCTTCGGGGCGGCCTGGCGCCGGCGGCCGCCGCCGGCTCGCGGGCCCTGTCGGGCGCGAGCCACGCGATGGCCCGCTGCACGGCGAAGAGCAGGACGAACGCGACGACGAAGACCAGCCAGCCCGAGAACTCGTGGAAGAACCCCTGGGCCGCCTCCGGGCCGACGAAGTGCGCGGCGAGCCCCGTTCCCGCCACCCGGATCGCCGTTCGCGATGATGGCCACCGGGATCGACGCGAGCGCGAGGGCGACGCGCGCCCAGCTCCGCCGGTCGATGCAGGTAGCCGTAGACGATGGCCAGCGTCAGCAGCGAGATCGAGCGAGCGGATGCCGCTGCAGGCTTCGGCCACCTCGAGGCTCGTGTTGCTCAACGTGATGACGTTCCCTTCGCGCAGCACCGGCACGCCCGCGATGGTGAGCACCACCTCGCCGAACCTCGACGCCAGCAGCTGCAGCGGGAACGCGATCTGGTTGAAGATGATCGCCGGGATCGGGATCATCAGCAGCAGGAAGGCGAGCGGGAACGCGAGGATTCGCAGGTGCTGCCACCCGTAGATGAACAGGATGGCGCCGGCAATGACGCCGAGCATCGAGATGCGGGTCAGGAACAGCTCGGCGCCGAGGACGCCCGCGCCAAGGACCGCGACGCTCGCGACCACCAGGACGAGGCCGGCCAGCGAGGTCCGGTGGACGGCGCTCGCCAGCTTGTCCCGGCGTTCCCACGCGAAGTAGAGCGCGATGGGGACGATCAGGAAGCCGTGGGAGTAGTTGTCGTCGGTGCCCCAGTCGTGGACCAGTTTGGCGACGACGTGCCGGTAGAGCAGGCCGAAGCCGGCCCCGACCAGGGCGAGCGCCAGGAGGTGCTTCGCGTAACGCGCCATACTCTTCTATTCTCGGCCCGAGCGCGGCTGTTCTGCATTCCCGGGCTGGTAATAGGATACCCGGATGGAGGGGAGCGGGGCGGGCCGAAAACGAAAAACCCCCGGCGTCCAGCGGACGCCGGGGGGTCGAGAGGTTCGGGAAGGAGGAACAACCGACGCGGTCGGCTACTTCTTCAGGCGACGGCGAACGGCGCCGGCCAGGCCGATGAGGCCCGTGCCGAGCAGGAACATCGAACCCGGTTCGGGCACGCTGTTCACGATGTCACCGCTCAGGACCAATCCGCGCCCGCCACCCGCGATGAACCCGCCGTCCGCGGTGGCCTGGGCCATGAAGCTCAGGTTCATGTTGCCGGTGTAGTACGGCATGGCCGGGTAGCCGAAGAAGTCCAGCAACGCCTGGTGCTTCGTGTCGAGGAACCTGGCGTACGCCACCTTGAACGCGGCTGGGCCGAACACCGACATCTCGGTGAACTGGCCGCTCAGCAGCATGGACCCGTCTTCAATGCCCAGGTCTGCGACGCCGCCGGTGATCGTGATCTCACCGCCGCCGGCCCACACCCCGTCGCCGAGGTATTCACCGGTGGTGAACGTCAGGATGCCGTTCTGGATGGCGAGGTTGACCCCGCTGTTGACGCCGCCGCCCGCGCCGGCGACGAAGTCCACGCCGACGAAGACCCCCACCAGGGGCGCGTTCCCGCCCGCCCAGGAGATGGTCGCCCCGGCCGGGTGGATCGCATCCATGTTGAAGTCGATCAACGATGCCGCCTGGGTGGACGGCGCCACCGCGAGCGCGGCCATGAGGACCGCCACGAACAAGAGTTTCTTCATCATTCCTCCTCCCCCTTGCGTCGAGCCATCGGGAATCCGTGCGCCGTCAAGGGGCAGACGATTCGGCGACACGATATTGCGTAACGCTCGGTTGAGCAAGACAAGTACCAAACACGGCCGATCCCGACCTCGACCTTTGTATGTGCAAGCCATTCAAGCACATACGGCCCATGTCCCGCCTCCGAAAAACCCTGCGAACCCCCCGGAAACCACCTGTGAAGGTGACTTATTTCCTCGCTCTCGCCGCTTAGTAGAAAAGCGGTCTTTCTGGCCCCGAGAGCGCCGGGGCCCGCCACCGTGCCCAGTGAAGCGGCGCGGTGCGTTCTACCCGGATGGTCCAGAGGGTAGCAACGGATGTGCCAGGCACAGCCGTAAGACGTGAGAATGTGGAATTCCGCCGAAATGACAGGCAATCGCCCGCAGTCGAGGGGATTGCGCCGCCGCCGCTCCATCCCGGTCTCCCGCGCAAGTTGCCTTCGAGGGAGACTTTTGTCCGCGAGTTCTTCCGGGTAAGTAGCGCGCGGCCTATTTCTTCCCCAGCTTCGCCTGCAGCCGCTTCACCTCGGCGTGGTCGGCCAGCTTGGCGTCGAGCCGCAGCGCCTCGGCCAGCTCCTTCGCCGCCGCATCCAGCATCCCCACCGCCCCGTAGACCACCGCGGCGTGCATCCGGACTTCCGCGTTGTCTGGCAGCCCCTTCACGGCGGCGGGGAGCAGCCTGGCCGCCTCGGCGTCGCGCCCGAGCAGGTGCTGCACCCAGGCCAGCGTGTCGGTGACCGTCGCGGTGCCTCTGGACAGCGTGTAGGCCCGCTGCGCGAAGCCGAGGGCGTCGGCCGGCTGCGCCTTGTGCACCGCCAGCCCGTAGGCCAGGTTGTTCAGTGCGGCCACGTCGTTCGGATTGGTTGCGAGGATCTTGCGGTAGCGGTCGATGGCCTTGTCGAAATCCTTGGCCTCCTCGTGCCACTGCGCCAGCAGCATCTGCGCCCCGGGCAGCCTCGGGTCGACCGCTGCCGCTTCCTCGAGCGCCTTCGTCGCCCCCGCCCTGTCGCCCTTGCCGTCCCGCGCTTCCGCGCGCGCCATCAGCGCCGCCGCCTCGGGCTTGACGCCCAGGGCTGCCAGTGCCTTCAGCCGCCGGCTCGAGAAGATTGCCGGCAGTTCGGTGGCCTGGTCGATCCCCTTGTCGATGTCGGACGGCAGCAGCGTCTTTCGGGGGAACGGCGCGCAGAGCGGGTCGCCGACGATGACCGTCTGCCAGCCCAGGTAGGGCATGGCCAGGTAGTACGACTCGGCAAGGTTGAAGCCGGAAAGATAGGCGGGGAAGAGGATGTTCGGCCGGATCGTGGCGTCGAGGTACGGCTCGGCGACGTGCCCCGCCACCCCCGTCACGCCCTCGTGGACGAGGTCTCCGGCGAGCGACTGCGGCGAGCCCCCGAAGAACTTCGACCGGTCGGTCCACGGGCCGATCGCCCAGCCGGCTGGCGGCTGCTTGAAGGTGCGTCCGTCCGAGCTGACGTACATCCCCGCGATCGCCCCCGGCACGAACTGCAGGTCGAACGTCCGCGTGCTGACGGCCGGGTCGTTCGACCCCCACGAGTAGTAGCCGAGCACGCCCTTCTCGCCCGTCAGGACCCGGCTGGTCGTCTCGAGCACCACCCGGTCGCCGAAGCCGTTCGCCTGCATCCACTCCGCCGCGGCGCGCAGCCACGCGTTGCCGCCGGCTTCGCTCAGCGCGGCCTTCTGGTCCAGCAGCACCTTGCCCTCGCGCACCGGCGCCGCGCCCCGGTCCACCAGCTTCAGGGCGTCTTCCACCGTGAAGCCGTCGAGGCGCGTGACGAGGAAGACGTCGGCGGCCTCGTGGGTGAAACGCTGCGCCTTGGCGGGTGGCGCCTCCCCCAGGTAGTAGGGGTTCGCGACCGAGCCCGAGATCGGGGTCTCGACCCCCGCCATCCGCCGGTAGAGCAGCGTCAGCTCCGAGTCCACGCTGGCCACCGTTCCGCCGCGCCCCGAGGTGCCGCGGATTCGCAGGGGGATCCCCTTGGTGAGGACGATGTACAGGATTCGGTCCTGGGCGGAGTTCTTGCGGAGCCAGACGGCGATCGGCTGGTGGAGCTGCGCGTCGAAGGCCGACCGTTCGACTTCGTCGGCCGACGCGTCCATTTTCACGCGGAGCACCTGGCCCTGCGGGACGCCGCGGACCCTTGCGTAGTGCTCGCCGACGCGCGCCGAGTCGGGCGAGTTCTCGTTGACCACGAGCAGGACGTTGTCGCCGGACTGCCCAGAGGACGGGGCGGCGACCGCCAGCAGGGCACACGCCATGACGATCAGAGTGCGTCTCATCTCCCTGTTTGTCGGCCGAGAGGCGGGGGAGCGTCAGGCCTGGGGAAGGATGGGATCCCGGACCAGTGGCCAGTGATCAGCGGGTAGCGGTCAGTGGCTGGTGATCAGTGGGCAGGAGGCGGCGCCGGGAGCCGGAAGCCGTAGCAAGGGCCACCTGGCGGCGGTGGCCCTTGCGCTGGCCGGTTATCCGCGGCGGCGCCGGGCCGCACGCACGGCCCCGACGAGGCCCGTGCCGAGCAGGAGCAGCGAGGCGGGCTCGGGAACGGCCGGCGGAGGCGTATCGCCGACGATCGCCTCGAACGTGGAGTCGGACGAGCCGTCCTCGAAGTTCAGCGTCCCGCCGGAAGTCGCCAGGCCGCTGCCCCACTGCATGAGGGTCCCGCTGCCGGTGATCGGGCCGACCGACGACAGCATGTCCCAGGCGGGCACGGCAGGACCGTCGAACAGGTCGGCGCCGCCCCCGCCGGCCCGCGAGAAGCCAATTACCTGGTGGAAAATGTTCGAGAAGTAGCGGGTCGGCGTGATGAACGCAAACGTCCCGATCCCCTGCAGGGTGATCGACGCCGAGTCGTTGTCGATATACCAGACGTCGGTGCCGACGGCCAGGCGGTTGTCCGTGTCGCCCGTCGCCGTGATCGTGAAGGCCAGCGGCGCGGCCAACCCGAAGGACTGGCCTGCCAGGGTTCCCGACCCGTAGCCGGTGTGGGTGTAGGTGATCGGAACGGCGAACGCCTGGGCCGCGACGAGCAGCAAGCCGACGACGAATCCGGCAACGCGCATGATGGACCTCCGTTGTTGATGCAGACCGCGACGAGCCCAGCGGCCGCCCTGGAACGCGGAAACGGAGTGTGGCAAGAGCGATACCATTGTCGAGCTCGGAATCAGGCCGAATTTCGGGAGGTCGCGGCCGGAAGTGATCCGCAGGGAAGACTTTCGTCCCGCGCGCAGGGCGAATTCAACCTGGGGGATCGGGGGGCAGTGGCTTGGCTAGTGATCAGTGGCTAGTGATCCGTGGCTAGCGGTCAGTGGGCAAGGGGCGGCGACCGGGGATCGGGGCCAGGAACCGGAAGGCGGAGGGCGGCACGGTGGGAGGCAGGGGCGGGGGGTGCCCGCTCGAGCGGCCTAGGGGATCGCTCCGTGGACCTCGCGCGAATCGGCCCCATCGTCGGGCGTGGCCGTGGCGGTGTGGTTGTGATGGATCGCGTTTCCAATAGCGGTTTCGATGCGCACCGAATACGAGACCGGGAGCCGTTCCAGGACCTCCCCGATGGCTGCCAGGACCCTTGGCGCCAATCGGCTCTCATCATCCGGGGTGAGGGACGAGACCAGGTGGATTTCCATATACGTCCTCGGGGGCGAGGGCCTCTCTTCTCTTCGACAGGCGAGTTCTGCAAAGCGCATTCCGTGGGGCGAACCCCGAAACGCAAGAGTTTTTCAACCCGGCATCTTCTCCTGGCGCGCCTAATTCTATGCCTGGGCTGAAAAAACTCCGCATTCTGTGGAAATCCGCCCCGGTGGTAGCTCTGCGATAAGTAACCTAAAGTCGCCGCCCGTGGCGATTATGTCGGCACCTGCTTCGACATTGCTTCCCCGCGGGTTCCCGCCGGTGGCACCGGTCTCATGCGGCCACCCACCTTGGCCTCGCGGGCTGCTCCACGTCGTAACCCGCTGTGTTTGTGAGGCTTGCTGACGCCTGTGGATTCCAGGCCCGCGGCGACGGCCGCCCGCGTCGGGGAGTCGAATGTCGTCCTGCTGCCGGGCTGGTACGGAACATGCGAAGTTGGTGCCGACCGGTACCTTCGAAATGTCAGGCGGATAGCGCGGCAATCATCCTCGTGCAGGTCGAACTGACCGAATCCGATCTCCGGCGCCTTGGCGACCTCTGGCCGTCCATCCTGGGCCTTTCCGACCGGCGGGCCGCGGCCGAACTCGTCGTCGCGCGCGCCTCCGGCTGGCTGGCGGGCCGACGCCGCTGCGAGCGCCTCGTCGCGGACGTCTATGCCTTCTCGCGGCGCATCGGCCAGGTGGACGAAATCGCCCCCCTCTCGCAGTTGATCCTCGACACCATCGCCGGGCGCCTGGGTGCGCAGCTGGGCGCCCTGGCGCTCTATGACGATGCCCTGGGGAGCCTGTCGATCGTGGCGACACACGGCTATCCCTCGGTGCTGGTGGAGGACCTGCGGATCGCGCCCGGCACCGGCGTGATCGGCGAGGTCTTCGAGTCGCGCCAGGCGCTGCTCGTCACCGACGCCGGGCGGGAGCGCCGCGGCCAGCCGCGCCGGTGGCGCTACCGCACCGGGTCGTTCATGGCGCTGCCGCTCCACACCAACAGCGAGGGCCTGGGGGTGATGACGTTCTCCGATCGCGCAGACCTGCAGCCCTTCGACCGCGGCGACCTCACGCTGGCGCGCGCGATGGCGGCGCCCGCGGTGCTCGGCCTCGCTGCGGCGCGCCTGGCGAACCGGGCGAAGGACCTGGCCCACGCGGCGGCGGTGGACCCGCTCACGTCGCTCTTCAACCGGCGCTACTTCGAAACCCGCATCGACGAGGAAATCCAGCGCGCCCGCCGCTACGGTCTCGACCTCGCGCTGCTCGTGATCGACGCCGACAACTTCAAGGCGCTGAACGACCTGCTCGGCCACCTGGTGGGCGACCGCGTCCTGCGCGCGATGTCCGACATGCTGCGCCGCTCGGTCCGCGCGTTCGACGTGTGCACGCGCTTCGGCGGCGAGGAGTTCGCGATCCTGATGCCGGGCAGCACGGCGGCCAGCGCGCTCCAGAGCGCCGAGCGCATCCGCCAGCGCATCGAGCAATACCGCTTCGACCCGCTCCTGATCCCCGCCGAGATGCACCCGACGATCAGCATCGGCGTTGCCGTGCTGACCGGCGAGAGTTCCGCGCACGACCTGATTGCCCGCGCCGACCGCGCCCTCTACGCGGCCAAGGCGGCGGGCAAGAACTGCGTCCGCCTCGCCATCATCGAATCCTGACCTGCCATGCCCTGTGGCGCAAGCCTCCGTGCTTGCGCGCAAGGACGGGCGTCCCGCCTGTCCGCGCCGCCGGTCGCCGCGGGCGCCCGCCCTCGCTCACGCTCGACAGTGCCGAACTCGACATCCTCGGTCGGTGGATTTCACTGCGCCATTCGGCGTGGTGTGTGCGCCTCAATCGGCAAGTCGGAACCTGCGGTGTCGAGTTGTGCGATCGACCGTCGGCACTGCTCGCATGTTCGCTCAGGCGGTCATCCCGCGACGCCCGTCGACGCCGACGTGGCTGCGAGTCGGTGGGCCAGCCGTCCCGCCTGCCACGCGTTGTGGCGCAAGCCTCGTGCTTGCGCGCAAGGACAGGCGTCCCGCCTGTCCGCGCCGCCGGTCGCCGCGGGCGCCCGCCCTCGCTCACGCTCGACAGTGCCGAACTCGACATCCTCGGTCGGTGGATTTCACTGCGCCATTCGGCGTGGTGTGTGCGCCTCAATCGGCAAGTCGGAACCTGCGGTGTCGAGTTGTGCGATCGACCGTCGGCACTGCTCGCATGTTCGCTCAGGCGGTCATCCCGCGACGCCCGTCGACGCCGACGTGGCTGCGAGTCGGTGGGGCAGGCGTCCCGCCTGTCTCTCGACCGCCGGCGGCAGCTACTCGAGTTGCGCCCTCGCGCGGGTGGCCGGCCAGGTGGCACTTGGCGACCGCGCGGGCAGTCTCGGCGCCCGGTCGAGCGATGGGCGTCGGCGCCCAGCGCGATGTGCGAGCCGCCCGAGTCAGCCGAAGGGCGCGAGCGGGAGTCGTCGGCGAGACCAGGCGCGAAGCGGTCGCGAGCTTCGCCCGCTCGTCGCAGGGGCCCGCCGGGCGCCAACGTGACGCCTGGCTGGACAGGACCCGCTCCGTCCCGAACTCGAAGACCGCGCCGCCGGTCGCCAGGGGCACCCGCCGCCGCTCACGTGGTTCGATAGGCTCACCACGCCCTACCTGACGCCTGGCCGGACAGGACCCGCCCGCTCACCAAGTCGGCTGCGCTGCCGTCTCATGCCGGCGGTCCCTCAGGCCGCGTCGCCTGACGGCCAGCCCGCGTACGCACGAAAGGCCGCCACGAGGGCGGCCTTTCGACGGGCTCAGGTTCGGGGCCGAACCCCGCGCGGTGCCTACTGCTTCCGCCGGCGCGCGGCGCGGACGGCGCCGAGCAACCCGGTGCCGAGCAGCAGCATGCTGGCCGGTTCGGGAACCGGTGCCGGTTCCGGCGCGCCTACCGTGAAGCCGTGCCAGTTCTCCTCCGTGCTGCTCCAGGAAATCTCGGAGATCATGCCGGTGAACTGGATGACGCCGTGGCCCTCGTTGCCCTGCAGGACGTCATTGGGCAGCTTCGCCAACGTGCCCGCGCCCCAGTAGCCGGTGCCGAAACTCAGGATGTCGAACGCCTGCCCGAAGTCGTAGTAGACCGGCACGTTCGTCCGCCCGAGGCTGACGATCGCCATCACCGGGTCGAGAACCGGGGCCGAGAAGACGATCCGGTTGGCCGTCGACGGGTAATTCAGGGCCAGGATGTCCGTCGTCCCGGGCGCGTTGGGGACCGTCGCGCTGATGTACGGGGTCGCGGGGTCCCAGTAGTTGGTGCCGCTGTCCGTCTGCCCGAAACTCAACTCTCCCGTGTACCTGAGGGCGACAAGGGTGCCGTTGGCCAGGGTCAGCGTGCCGGAGGCACTGCCCGGGTGTCCCGGGGTCGCCACGGTCCAATCGGTCCAGGCGATCGTGCCGGCCGATGCCGTGCCGGCGAGGAGGAGCAGCGCGACGAGGCACGAAGCGATGGTCTTCATTCTGGTCTCCACGGAAAGGGTGAACGACAGCCACCTGGTTTAGCAATCGCTCTGCCACAGCCCGGCCGTTTTGACGGGACCGCCGCCCGAGCCAGCACGGTCACGAGAAAGTCCAAGCAAAACTGGTGGTGCACGGTCGCTGAGGGGGCCACTCGTGCGGCGCGAAAGGAGGGAGAGAAGTCTGCGCTGGGGAAGCGTTTAGTCTGCTGTTCAAGCGCGCCGGCCCGACAGGCCCGCCCCGTGGGCCGGCCTGCCAGGACAGCGCCGCCTATCGAACCGTCACCGAGTCGAAGGCAGCCGTGTTGCGAAGCGTGGTGTTGCCGCTCGTCACCGCCAGCCCCACGTAGGCGTTCGTGAAGCCCACCGTCGTGCTCCCCACCGTCCGCCACGTCTTGCCGTCCGTGGAAATGGACGCCGTGACCTTCGACCCCACCCGCGCCAGCCGGAGCCAGCACGGCATCGCCTGCACCGCGCCAGCCAGGTAGCTCATCGCAGCCCCGGCGCTGGCGCGCTTCCCGAACTCCACGACCCCGCCCGGCCGCACGTCCAGGACGACCATCGCGTCCGCGGCTCCCACGCCGGCCCGGAGCATCACCCCCGCCTTGGCGAAGGTGTCCGTGTTCGTTTCGCTCGTCAGCCTGGCGACGATCTGCCCGTCTCCCGCCAGGGCCCTCCAGGCGAATTGGAAGGCGTCGGCGGCGCCGCCGATGCGCACGCCGGCGCCGGTCACCGTGTACCGTCCCGCGCTGTAGGTCGTCGACCCGGACAGGCCGACGCTCCCCACATCTTGCCGCATCCAGCCTGCCGGAAGCCCGTTCCTTCCGAGCCCGGTGACCGTCACGTTGTCGAACGTCGCGGTGTTGCGCACCGCCTGGTTCTGGCTGGTCACTGCCAGGCCGACATACCCGGCCGAGCCCATCGTCACCGACGCGGAGCCCACGTTTCGCCACGTCACGCCGTCGGCCGACACCGCCCCGCTCACCGTGTTGCCCATCCGCCGGAGTTTGAGCCACGCGGGCGCGGCTTGCGTCGCGGTGGCCACCCTCGTCGTGGTCGCCCCGGTCGTCGTCCGCGTCATGAACTCGATGCCCCCGCTGGGAAGCAGGTCCAGGATCACGTGGGCGGAGTTGGCGGCGAGCGATTCGCGCAGCATCACGCCGGCCTTGGCGTACGGGCTCGTGTTCTGCTCGCCCCTCACGCGGACGACCACCTCCAGGTTGCCCGACGTAGTCCGCGAAACGAATTGGAACCCGTCCGCCGTGCCGCCGATATCGGCGCCGCTCCCGCTGACGGTGAAGATGGTGCCGGACACCGACGCGGAACCGGCGAGCCCCACGGTGCCCACGTCCTGGCTCTTCCAGGGGGAGGGCAGGGTGGACGTCGGGTTGGCGGCGGTCGTGAACGACCACACCGCACCCGTCGTCGATCCCGAGCTGTTGGTGGCGACCACGCGCCAGTAGTAGGTGACGCCCGCCGCCAGGCTGCCCGGGGCATAGGAGGCGCTGGCCAGGCCGGCGGCCGCCTGCGGCGGCGGGTTCGTCGTTCCGAAGGCGACGCTGTAGCTCGTGGCTCCTGCCGCGGACCAGGTGAGCGTGGGCGCCGTGCCCACCGACGTCGCGCCCGATGTGGGCGACGGCGTCGACGGCGTGGCGGGCACCGCGACCGCGCCGGCAGCCTGGTTGATCGTGAACGGCTGCCCGGCCACGGTCAGGGTCCCCGTGCGCGGCGAGGTGGACGTGTTGGCGGCGACCGAGGCGATCACCGTTCCGGGCCCCGACCCGCTCGTTGGCCCGACCGTCACCCACGACACGTTCGACGCGGCCGTCCAGGTGCAGCCACTGGCGGTGCTTATGGTCACCTGGGTGCCGCCCCCCGCGGCCGGGGGGGACGCGGACGTCCCGGACAGCGCGTAGGCGCACGTCGTGAACGTGAAGGGGTTCGACGCCGTGCTCGCGGTCGTGCCCGTCGGTCCGACCGCCGTGACGCGCGCCTCGTACGTCCCCCCGGGCAGCGGCCACCCGGCCACGCCGGCGGCGAAGTCGTAGTAGACCAGGCCGTCGGCGGCCGGCGAGGGCTTGCCCATGTTCGTCGATTGGAACGGCAGCGCAGCGCCGACCGAGTAGATGTCGAAGGTGTAGTGGTCCACGGCCGGGCGGCCGTCGGCGAGCAGCGCCGCGTCGTCGGCCGACGGCGCGAACGACACCGTGGTCGGGTTGGTGACGATGGTCGTCTGCGCGAAGGCCGCGGTCGCGGTCGCGCCGAGCGCGAGGACTGCGAGGAGCGCGACCAGCGAGGAGACGCGGCGGTAGCGAGATGACACGAGAGCCATGGATTATCCGTTGTTCGCCCGGGGCAGGGCAGACGCTGGTCGACAGCGGCGTCGAAACCGCGGCGTGAGCCCTTCACCGGCCGTTTGTGTTGGAAATCAGGGAGCGTCCAGGCACGCGCGCGAAGGCTCCGCGGCCTCCGCGTACAGTTCGACCGCAGTGGGCTCTGCAGGATCCGGGCCCCGCGGGATTGAGGCGTTTCCCATCGGAAAATCCGGAAGAGCTCGGGTCGCGGGCTTACAATTTCGGCAGCCGGATTACAGGATTGCAATAGCCATGCAGCAACAGCTCTGCCGTAAGTCGAATGGTCGCATAGACTTGGCTGCGAGTCGTCCGCGGCTACCGGATTGCCGGCGACCCGGCGCGAGGGGGAGGGAGCCGCCGCCGACACCCGCAGGACGGGTACCAGACCTCGACGTGCGCATCTTCGGTACTCGCAGACCAGGACCGTGCGACTTGGCAGCGGTCGTATCGAGAGCTTCCGGATCGTCCTGCCGCCGACGGGCGCCCGTCGCCCGCAGCGGCTCTCCGGTTTGAACGAGCGTTGACACACGTGGAGAAGGCGCGTGGAGAAAGCGCGTGTTGAGAAAGCGCATTGACGCCGACCTCCCGTGGAGTTACCCTACTTTTCCCCTGTCCCGTGGACTCTTTTCCGCCGATAGGTTGAAAAGGTCGCGAGTTGGGCTTCGGCGCTCGCGGATTCGGTGGCTTACGACGACACGATGTACGAAGAGGGCGATCAACTAATCGGGCGGAGCCAGTCGATTCGAGACCTTCGCGACGAGCTCGATTACGCCGCGCGGTCGGACGCGAAGATCCTCATCACCGGCGAAAGCGGCGTGGGCAAGGAGATCCTCGCCCGCCTGATCCACCGCCAGAGCAACCGGGCGCGCGCGCAGCTCGTCACGATCAACTGCGCGGGCCTGCCCGACTCGCTCCTCGAGTCGGAGCTGTTCGGCCACGTCCGCGGCTCGTTCACCGGCGCGTACCGCGACAAGCCCGGGCTGCTCGAGACCGCGCACAACGGCACCATCTTCATGGACGAAGTGGGGGAGATGAGCCTGCGCATGCAGGCGCTGCTCCTCCGGTTCCTCGAGAGCGGCGAGATCCAGCGCGTCGGCGCGGAGCGCGCGCAGGCGCGCGTCAACGTGCGCGTGATCGCGGCCACCAACCGCAACCTCACCGACCGCATCGCCACGAAGGACTTCCGCGAAGACCTCTACTACCGGCTGAACGTCATCCACCTCACCGTGCCGGCGCTGCGCGACCGCCGCGAGGACGTGCCCGAGCTGCTCGCGCACTTCGTCGCCTACTACTGCCACCGCCACGGCATGCCCGTCCCGACGCTCGCGCCCGAGGCGCTCCAGCAGCTGGTCGCCTACGGCTGGCCGGGCAACGTCCGCGAGCTGCGCAACTTCGTCGAGCGCCTCGTGCTGCGCGCGCGCAGCGGCATGATCACGCCGGCCGACCTGCCGATGGAGATCATCCCGCCGCCGCAGGCCGCCGTGCGCGAGCCGGTGCACGGCGCCGCCGTCGACCGGATGTACGACCGGATGGTCAACGGCCGCGAGTCGTTCTGGACCGTCGTCTACGAGCTGTTCATGTCGCGCGACATGACGCGCGACGACCTGCGCGCGCTGGTCAGCCGCGGCCTCGAGCAGACCCGCGGCAGCTACCGGATCCTCGTGCAGATGTTCAACATGCCGGAGGCCGACTACAAGCGCTTCCTCAACTTCCTCCGCAAGCACGATTGCCAGATGCCGTTTCAGAAGTTCCGGAACCTCACGACCCGCGGCGAGGCCGGGCAGGCGGCCGAGGTTCCCGTGGACGGCGACCCGCGCAGGGCCGAGTTATGACCCAGCTGAAACGCATATTCGTGGTGGACGACGACCGCCAGGTGCTGAAGTTCCTGACGGAGATGCTGCAGGAGGCGGGCTACGACACCGTGGCGTGCGAGCGGTACCAGGACGCGAAGGGGCTGCTGGCCGCGTCGCGCCCCGACCTGCTGCTCACCGACATCCGGCTGGGCGCCTACAACGGCCTGCAACTCGGCATCTTCGCGCGGCAGCAGCACCCCGGCCTGCCGGTAATCGTGCTCACCGGCTACGAGGACCCGACGCTCAGGGACGAGGCCCTCCGCGCGGGCGCGCAGTTCCTGGTGAAACCCGTCACGCGCCTGATGCTGCTCGACGCGATCTCCACGGCCGTGGAGGGGACGACGTATCCGTGACGGCCTGGCCGGGCTTCGCGGCTCCCAGGCTTTGCGCCCTCGCCAACTTTCGACGTTCGACTTTCGACTGCTCGGTCTGCCAGCCACGATTCCCCATCTCGCTTCAATCACCCGGCGGACCCTGCGGCGGCACCAGCATTTCCGGCGGTCCGACGCGCACTTCGAGGCCGTCCATCCCGGTCACGTAGGTCATGCTGCCGGGCGGGGTGACCAGGTAGTTGCACCCGTGCGGATAGGCGGCGCGGAACGCCATCAGCGCCTTCGCGTCGAAGTGCACGGCGCTCCACTTGCACTCGACGGCATCGACGTGGACGCGCCCCCGCTCGACCACGAGGAGCGAACGCGGGCTCGGGCCGCGACCCCTTCCGGTCTCTGGAAATGAGAGGCCACGACTCTGAACGTCTGCGCGCCGCGGGCCCATCGGCTTCCTCATCGCCTCCGCAGGCCGGGAAACCATCCTCGCTCTGGACCGGTTTCCGGATCTCGACGCCCGCCTGGCGCTACCCACGTCGCAGGACGTGGATTACGCTGTGAGCTTGCAGTCCACACCGCAGAGCCACATGCGAAGGGAGCCGGTCATGAGCACGGTACGAGGATCGGTTGGATGTCCACGCCGAGACATGCGTGCGGTTGCCGAAACCGATGGCGAGGTCAGGACGCTCGGGGTGATCCCCAATCAGGCGATGCCCTGCGGCGGCTGGTCAAGAACTCGCCGCCTGAGCAGCTGCGTGCGTGCTATGAAGCTGGCCCCACCGTCTACGTGACCTACTGGCAGTTGACCGCCCTCGGCGTGGCGTGCGCGGTTGTTGCGCCGACGCTGGTCCCGGTCCAGTCCGGCGATCGTGTCAAGACGGATCGCCGAGACGCCGCAAAGCTGGCCCGGAGCTATCGGGCCGGGATCTACCGCGGTGTGGGTGCCCGATGCCGACCATGAAGCACTCCGCGATCTCGTCCGCGCCCGAGAGGCGGCCAAGAAGGACCAATTGCGGCACGGCACCGTCTGTCGAAATTTCTGCTCCGCCACGGCTACCGCCCGCCGACCGGGTTCGTCCGTGGACCACGCGTTATCTGATTTGGGTCGGGCAGGACGTGCACTTCACGCACGCCGCCCAGGAGACGACGTTGATGGACTACCTCCACGAGGTGGACCACATGAGCGAGCGGGTCCTGCGGCTGGAGCGGGCCATCCACGAGGCGGTGCAGGCGGCGCCACCGACGATGCGGGCAGTCATCGCGGCGCTTCAAGCGTTGCGCGGGGTCGCGGAGATCTCGGCGGTGAGTATTGTGGCGGAAGTCGGTCCACTCAGCCGATTTGCGACGGCGCGGCAGTTGATGGGCTATAGCGGGGCCGTCCCGCGGGAGGATTCCAGCGAACCACGAACCCGGCGCGGGGCTATCACGAAGACCGGAAACGCTCATCTCCGTCACATCATCGTGGAGGCGGCGTGGGCCTACCGCAGTCGCCCGGCGCTCGGGGCGACGATCCGCAAACGTGAAGCCATGGCTCGAGCGGCCGCGCGGCGGCGGGGGAAACCGGCCCACCCGCTCCGCCTCCGCCAAGGCTACGGCGGACCGCGGAAGCTTCGCGAAGGCGGTCGTCGGTTTCCCTCCCTCCGCGTGCGGCCTGCTCCGAAGCGATTCCTCCGCCGACAGGCCCGCGACACGCGGACGATCCCGAATCGTGGCCCTCTATTTGGTCGGCGTCAGCTCCGACCACTGGGCGTCAGCTCCGACCACTGAGCGCTCGTCGCGCGCCGAGTTGGACCGTTCACTGCTTCCGGTGGCACGCCCCCATATCCGAACCAGCGCTCCGACTCATGCTGATGATGAGCCGTACAGCGCAACTCGACGTTCGATGCGGTGCTCGCACCGCCGTCGGCCACCGGGAGCCGATGGTGGAACTCGAGCCGCCCCGTCTCCCGGCATCGCCCCCCGGAGCCAGCGAACGCGCACCGGCCCTCGTCGCGCGCCCAGACCTCGCGCTTGGTGGCCGCTGGGATGTGCCGGGACCGGCGTTCGCCGCGAGCATCGGTCGGAGGAACGGAACTCGTTGTTCTCGGCGCTCGGAGTTGGCGCTGCGGCCCTCTGCAGCCACTCGGGTTGTGGTTGGTCTTCGCTCGCCTCGGCTCTTTCGAACCTCGATTCGCTTCGGCGAGACGACGGCAGCCGCGCGTTGGTCGCCAGCCTTCTTCAGGGGCTTCTCCCGAGGCTGCTTCTTCGCGGCGAACTTCGTCCGCTCGAGCTGTTCGACGAGCAGGGTGAGCGCGCGGTCGATGATTGCCGCCGGGTCACCGTCGGGGATCGTATGGCGCATCAGGTCCTGCGCCCGCCGCAGCTTCGCATGCGCGCCGGCCGACAGCGTGACGCGCAGACTGTAACGTTCGGGCGACAGCACACGGATCTCGGCTGGGCGCGCAGCGGCAGCAACCGAGGGACCAGGATCGACGACGCCCAAAGCCTGCTGGCCTTCTACGGTCCGCGCCTGCAGATCACCGCCGCACATTGCCTTCGTTGCCGACTGCCCGGCGTCGTGACGGGACTCCTCCCGCGCCGTCGCGTCGGCTGCACTCGGTGACACACCCTCGGTGCCGTCAGCGGACGCGTGCGTGGCGGCGGCGCGGAGCTGCTGCCGGCCTGGTGCTTCCGCGAGCTTCCGCACGGATGACCGCACCTCTGGGAGGGGTGTGAGTTCGCGCACCATCAATTCCACTTCTCGTGTGCTGCGATGCCGTGCGACGTCCAGGAGGCTGCGGTGGTTGTCCTCGGTCAGATGCGGCGCCAGCAGCTTGACCGTCGTGAGCGTGAGCGCGCCGGACCCCAGGTGTTCGAGGATGACTGGGAAGGCCGCCGCGGCGCGCGCCGCCTGGATCCGATGGTAGGCGGCGTGTTCCGACAGGTGCAGGCGCTCGATGCAGTAGGCGAAGAGCGAGCTGCAGCCTGCGGCGAGGTGCAGCTTGCGCGCATCCATTTCGGCGAGAAGCGCAACGAGCGCGGCGGTCGCCGTCCGTTCGCAGGCGGCCACGCGCCCGACTTCCGCGAGGAGGTCGCTGTCCGACAGTTGAGCGAGAGTGGTAGGGGCCATGCACTCAATATAGGCCCGCCATTCTCGGCCCTCGACGCTGCCCCAGGCCGGCCGATTGCCGACGCGCCGACGGCCGATGCCGGAGCCCGCCTCGATCGCCCCGCCCGCGACGACGTGGCCTCTCTGCGGGCAGGTGTAGCGGCGAACCGGCACCCGTCGTCGAAGCCCCTTCCAAAACTGTCAAGGGCCATCGCAACTATTTCTTTCGGTCCCACAGCCGACCCCTCATCGCCCGCGCCGAAGAAACAGCTCGGATTGCCGCCCGTTTCTGGCGTGTCGAGTCGGGCGGCCGCCGGCTCCTCAGCGTGAGCTCCGACTACTGAGCGTCAGCTCCGACTCACTGGGCGTCAGCTCCGACTACTGGGCGTCAGTTCCGACTACTGGGCGTGAGCTCCGACCAGTCGGCGTCAGTTCCGACTACTGAGCGTCAGTTCCGACTACATGAGATTCGAGCGGATTGAACGCGCCGTCCGGCGCGTGCGCGGGGCCGGTCACCGTGGACGACCGGTGCGGCGCGGGCTCCACTTCCCACAGGTTCAGATTGTAGGGCACGTCGAGGCGGCGGCCGTCGGCCGCGTAGACGACGCGCACCTTCGGGCGGTGCGGGTCGGCGGCGTGGGGCCGCAGCACGATTGCGAGCGCGTTCGTGTTCAGCCGCACCAGCGAGCCGACCGGGTAGAGCCCCATCAGCTGCACGAACCGCCGCACCAGGTTCTGCTCGAACTCCTGGCCGTCGCCGCGCTTCAGCACCGCGATGATCCGGTCGGCCGGGAACGCCTCCTGGTACTGCCGCTTCGACCGCATCGCGTCGTACACGTCCGCGATCGTGCAGAGCATCGTCGCCAGGTTGAGCGACGCGCGCGAGACGCCCACCGGGTAGCCCGACCCGTCCATGCGCAGGTGGTGCTCGAACGCCACGACCGCGGCCAGCGGCGTGAGGTCGCGCGTCTTCCGCAGGATCTCCGCGCCGTCCACCGGGTGGCGGCGCATCACCGTCATCTCCGACTCGTCGAGCCGCGCCGGCTTGTTGAGGATCCCCACCGGCGTGCGCACCTTGCCGATGTCGTGCATCAGCCCCGCGACGCCGAACTCGCGCAGCAGCGTTCCGTCGATCCCGAGGCCGCGCGCCTGCACCATCGTGAGGATCGAGACGTTGACCATGTGCGTGAACGTGTAGACGTCCACGTTGCGCATCGTGGTGAGCGCGACGAGCGCGTTGCGGTTCTGCGTGACCGCGAGCGCGAGTTCGTCCACGACCGACCGCACGTCCGCCGCCTTCGCCACGCCGTCCTTCGCCGCGTTCTCCCACACCGTCCTCATCGTCGAGGACGCCGTCGTGTACAGCTTGCGGATGGTGGCCATGTCGGCCAGGCTGGCCTGCGCGCGCTCCTCGATCCTGACCAGGCCCACGCGCACGTGCGGCAGGTCGGGGAAGGGGTTCTCGTCCGGGTCGCCGGCCGACTGCAGGCGCCGGCAGAGCGCCTCGACGGCGGCCGACAGCTCCTCGATGCTCACGCCCTTGTCGATCGACACGCGCTCCACGCCGCGCGACTTCAGCTTGCCGAACAGGTCGCCGAGGCCGCTCGCGTTGCGGGACACCGGCAGGTCGCCCACCACCACCTCGTCGGCCACCAGCGCGATCGACAGCGTCGGCACGTCGTCGAGCAGCCGGACGACCACGTCGTTGAAGGCGGTGACGTTGCGGATGACGAGCGGGTGGCCGGGCGCGTAGAGCTGCGCCCCGCGGAGCGCAGCGCCAAAGCGCCGCAGCAGCTCCTCCATCAACGCCTGGCGACGATGCGGACGTTCGGTCATAAAACGGCTTTCGGCTCCCGGCTTCCGGCTTTCGGCCTGGTCCGGCTTTCGGCTCTCGGCCTTCGGCTTTCGGCTTGATCCGCTACCAGCTTCGCAAACTCCGTGATCCGCTATGAGCGACTACTTCACGTGCGCCCTCGCGATGCCCCGGGCGCCGAACGCTCCGCTCTCCGCCACCTGCTTCAGCGCGTCCTGCGCCTCGGGCAGCTTGATTTGCGCGAGCGCCTGCGCCGCGTGCTTCCACACCTCGCGCGTGCGGAACGGCGCCCACCACTCGCCGGCGCCGAGCACCGCCGCGAGCGCCTCCACCGCGTCCGGCCCGCCGAGCAGCCCGAGGCGGGCCAGCGCGCGCAGGTACACGTCCGGCATCTGGCCGCGGCTCTCGACGTTCTTCACCAGGTAGCAGAACAGCGGCTTCGCCTTCTGGTCGCGCGTGGCGGCCAGTTCCTCGATCACCGCGTCGCGGCCCTTGTGCGCCTTCGTGCGCACGATCCGCTTGAGCAGCGTGAACGACTCGTCGAAGCCGAGGCCGATCAGCGCGCGCGCGGCCTCGCGCTGCACCCCCGGCTCGGGGTCGTTCACCAGCCTCTCGAGGTCGGGCAGCGCCTCCGGCCCCCCGAACGTCCGCAGCAGCTGCGCCGCCGTCCGGCGCACGCTCGGGTTCGGCGACTGCAGCAGCTGGTCCACCGACTTCCGCCCGTACTTGCCGAATCCCACCAGCAGGTCGGTGAGCCGCTGGCGCGCGCGCGGCCGCGTCTCGCTGGCCAGCGCCTCGGCCACGCGCGGCACGATGCCGGGCCCGACCGCGATGCAGAACGCGCGGGCGGGCTCGAGCTCGTCTTCCCGGAGCGTGTTGAGGTGCGCCGCCAGGTGCCCCATGAACTCGGGGCTGAGCAGCTGTTCGAGCGCCTGCGTCACCTGCGGCCGCGCGACGGCGGCGTCGGCCCCGTTGGCGACGGTGACCATCGCCTCGACCAGTTGCCTGGCGCCATCGACGTCGCCGAGCACCATCGATTCGTCCACCTGGCCGACGACGATCTGCAGGAGGTCGTGGCGGGCGGCGGCATTCGGCTCGACGAGCAGCAGGTCGGCGAGCAGCTGGACGTCCAGCGCGCGGATCGCGCTGTCGGTGACGGTGGTCAGCCACCCCATGATCCGCTCGGGCGGGTCGTCCAGCATGTGCTCCATCTCGCCGGCGTGGGCCTTGGCGTTGGAGAGTTCCTGGTTGTAGGAGTCGGAGACGAACGCCTTGTCGGAGTGGGCGAGCAGGATGCCTTCGACCTGCGACCACATCTGGTCGAAGCCGGCTTCGCCGGCGATCGGCTGCCGCGACAGCTCCTCGCGCGCCAGGCTGACGGCGGCCTCGCGGCGGCCCGGGTCGGGCGCCAGGGCGCGGAACGCGTCGGCGAGGCGGGCGGTGCAGGCGCGGTCGCGCGAGACGGAGCGCGCGACGAACTCGCCGATGGTCTTGTCGCTCACGCGCTGCCTGACCTGCTCGACGATCGCCGCGTCGTCCTCGGCGCCCTGCTCGCGGCCGCGGGCCAGCAGGTCCATGACCGTCTCGGGCGTGAGGTGCGAGAGGGCGGCGGCCATGTTGTCGAAGATCGACTCGAGGCGCGCGGGCTCCTCGCGCCTGTAGTAGGCGATCATGCCGCGCAGGGCGCGCAGCAGCGCGCCGGCGCGTTCGGAGACCGAGTGGGTGGCGCGCGGTTCGTCGGCGCGCTCGAAGAACTCGCCGAGGCGCGTCGCGTCCGCGGCAATCTCGCCGAGGATCCGGATCGTCTCCTCGTCCAGCTCGAGCGCCTCTTTCTGCAGGCAGTGCGCGATGACGCGGTCCCAGTTGGCCTTGTAGCCGGTGTCGCGGTCCTTGATCAGCCCCGAGTAGTCGAGTTCCTGGATCTCGATGCCGAAGCCGCCGGCGGTGGTGAGCGCGCGCGCCAGGCCGCCGCGCTCGCGCAGCTGCACCGGGTCGCGCCCGAGCAGCGCCAGCAGCGCGCGCCAGGCGAGCGGTTCGACGTTCGGCTGGATGGTGATCTCGCCCACCATGTGGGCGTGCAGCAGCGAGGCCAGCTCCGAGACGGCGGCGTCGGGTTTCGCGGTGCCGCGGCCGCCGACCAGCAGGTTGTCGGGGAGGACGAGGACCGAGAACGCGCCGCCCCGCGTCGCGTCGGCGGCGCTCTTCGAGAGCCGGTCGAGCGCCTCGCCGATCGCGCGGTGCTCGGGCGGGTAGAGCGCGACCGCCCGCGCCGCGCCCTTGCAGGCGCGCGCAAATGCCATCAACCGGGCGGCGGCTTCCGGCGGCAGCGCGTTCTGGGAGTTCTCGACTATCACGGCAAACTCTGCACTGGGAATTATCGGCCGAAGGGGGCGCGGCCAGCAGGACCCGGCGGTCTGGTGGGGCAGGCGTCCTTGGCCTGCCGCAAGCGCTCGCGCCGAGCGTGCGCTACACGCTGGAATCCACCAGCTCGGGGTGAGCCCTCATCCAGGTGCGGACGGCCTGGACGGCCGATTCGACGTCGCTCAGCCTGGTCGTGCAGATCTCGAACAACTCGGGGCGGGAGACCTCCGCGTAGAAGTGCACCATGCGGTTGCGATAGCCCGCCATCTTGAGCCAGCGTTCCGCGTCGGCCGCGTCGATGACCCCGCACTCTGCGAGCGCCCGAGGATCTCGCGATACTCGGCCGCCGACCGCGCGAAGCCCTTCGCGAGCACGTGCCGGCCGAGGTCGAGGAGTGCCTCCAGCGCGCGGCGGACGTACGACTCGGCGGCGGCGGCATTCCGCGGGTCCGCGTCGAAGGCGGCGTAGGACCAGCGGGAGCTGGCGGACGCCTGCAAGCATGGCCTCGATCCAGCCACGCGTTCGGCGACGACCGTGGCGCTGATTTGCGAGGGTGTCATCGCTCCACCGCCAGCAGCCGCGCGCGTCGCTCGCGCTCGAACGGCGCCAGGTCGCCCGCGCGCCGGAGCACGAACAGCTGGTAGTTCGCCTCGCGCACGCTGTCGCGGGCGAAGAGCAGCTCCCCGGACACGGCCGCGAGGGCCAGGAACGGCGGCGCGTCGGGCAGCACGACCAGGTCCACGCGCGGCGCGGGGAACACGTCTTCGAACGCCGCGGTCATGAGCACCTTGTCGTCGAGGCTCCACGATTGGCCCGCCTCGGGCAGCACGGCGAGGTCCAGGTCCGACTGGCCGCCTGGCGCGAACCCGCCGTCACGCTCCACGTGGGCCAGCGCCTCGCGTGCTCGGCTCCCGAACGCGTAGACGATATCGACGCCGTACTGACGCGCGACGTCCGCCAGCGGGCGCGGACGTTGGCCAGGCGGGCGCGACTCCGCGGACGGTCGCGACCCGGGCGCCGATCGGTCGCCAGGTTGGGAGGCCACGGGGAAATTGTAGCACCCGGCGCAGTCGCTGCCAGTCGTCTCTGGCAGCCGCGCCGGTCGGGAACGATCCTTGGCGGCGCTGTAGCCCCGGGGCGAAGCGGTGCCTGCCACGTTGGCGCCGCGAGCCCGAACCCCCGGCCAGCAGTTCTGCTATAGTCCCTCCGCCGAGCCTTCCACCTTGACGTCCGACCCGAATCCTCCCGATTGCGCCGCCAGCCTCCCGGCCCCCGGGCCCGGGACGCGCCGGCGCCCCGCGTCCTGCTGCTGATTCACAACCTCGACATCGGCGGCGCCCAGCGGGTCGTCTGCGACCTCGCGGTGGCCTTGAAGTCGGCCGGCTGGGAACCGCTGGTGTTCGCGTGGCGGAGGGGCGGCGCCCTCGAAGGCGGGTTGCGGGACGCGGGCGTGCTCCTCGACGTTCCCCCGCGGGAACGCGCAGGGTGGCGGCGCCTCGAGGCGCTGACGGCCCTGCGCCGGCCGTGCGGCGCGCGGGGATCGACCTCGTGCACGCGCACATGTCGGATTCCGCCGTCTGGGCGCTCGCGCTGCGCGCCCTCTCCGGCTGCCGCTACATCGTCAGCCACCACAACACCGGCCTCGTGGACCTGATGGCGCAAGACCGGCCGGTGGAGCGGGCGCTCCGCCGGTGGCTGCTGAAGCTGTCCGCGCGCCGGGCGGACGCGAACGTCGCGGTGTCGGCCGCCATCGGCGGCGAGCTGCTGTCGGACGCCCGCGTGGCCCCGGACCGGGTGGTCGTGATTCCCGAACGGCGTGCGCCTCCCGTCCGACGCCTGCGTGCAGGCGGCGAGCGAGGCGCGGCGCGCCCGCGCCTCGTGCCGCCCCCGCGGCGGGGGACCGACGCTGCTGGTCCTCGGCCGCCTCGCCTGGCAGAAGCGCGTCGAGACGATTGTGTCGGCCGCCCCGGCCATCCTGGCCGCGTTCCCGGGGCTGCGCGTGGTGGTGGTCGGCGAGGGCGCGGAGGAACCGCGGCTTCGCAGCCAGGTCGAGGCCCAGGGGCTCACGGGGGTGGTGCACTTCGCCGGCCCGAGCCTCGACACCGGCCAGTGGTTCGCGCAGGCCGACCTGTTCGTGTCGGCCTCGGTCCTCGAGGGACACCCGCTCGCCGCGATCGAGGCGATGTCGTGGCGGGTTCCCGTCCTGCTGTCGGACATCGGCCCGCACAGGGAACTGGCCGGCGCCGACAGGGGCCGCCTGGTGCCGCCGTCCGATCCGCCCGCGCTCGGCCGGGCCGTCGTGGAGGCGCTGAACGACTGGCCCGGGACCGAGGCCCGCGCGGACCGCGCGGCCGACTACGTCGTTCGTCACTGCTCGCTCCAGGAAATGGCGCGGCGGCACATGGACCTCTATCGCGCCGTCTCCTCGCGCTGAAGCCACCCCGAAGACTTCCTGGATTGTTGGTCTTTGGTCGCGCGCGGGGGCGACTTCCTGCCAGGCGCCCGGCTGATCCCGCCCGCAACATCCGCAGATTCCCTTGAAAACAAGGCATTTCCGCTGCCTGCGGCCGCGCGGCCTGCTCCTTGCTCTCCTGCCGGGCTAGCGACGTCGGCGCCCATCGCGCCGACGTTCGGTTCCGACGTTTCTGACGTCTTTATGGACTATCCAGCCGGCCCGGTCGGCAGGCCGCGGCCTGACCGCACCGTTCGCCGGTTCTCCCCGGTCGTGTTCCAGGTGGCGATCCCGGCGGGGCTCGGCCTGCTGTTCGGGCTGCTGGCGCTGCGCGGCGCGACCGAGAGCGGCCTGGTGTGGACCGACGCCGCGCGGCACGCCATGAACGGCGCGCTGATCCACGACTGGCTGCGCGATGGGCCGTGGCTGGACCCGGTTGGCTACGCCCGGGTCTACTACAGCCACTGGCCCGCGATCTCCCTCCCGTATCACCCGCCGCTGTTCCCCGTCTTCGAGAGCCTGGCGTTCTCCGCGTTCGGCGTGAGCGTGTTTGCGGCGCGGCTGGCCGTCGCCCTGTGCGTGGCCGCGTGCGCCGCGGCGCTGTATCGGCTGGTCGTGCGCACCCACCGGCTGCCGTCCGTGGCGTTCGGCACGGTCGTCGTCTTTTTCGCGATGCCGCTCTCCCAACAGCTGTCCCAGGACGTGATGCTGGAGTTCCCGGCGCTGGCCTTCGCGGCGCTCGCGATGGCCTGTCTTCCCCCGGTAGAAGGTCCGTTCCCGCTTCGCTCCGCCCTGGGTTTCGGGCTGCTGGCAGGCGCCGCCGTGTGGACCAAGCAGCAGGCCGCCTTCCTCGGCCTCGTCCCGTTCCTCTACATGCTGCCTCAACGGGCGCTGGGCCTGGTTGAAGCAACCGGGGATCTGGGCGGCCTCGCTGGTGTTCGGCGCGATGGTGCTGGCGTTGGAAGCGGCCTCGCTGCCGTTCGGGCCCACCTCGCTGAACCGCATCGCCTCCCTTGCGCGCCTTGGCGCGGCGGTCGCCGAGAACGGCAGCTACTACGCGGCGGCGGCGGTCCGTGTGCTGGGTGTCGCCGTGGGTCGCGATGTTCGCCGCGGCCGGCGTCGGCTGGTTCCTGTCGGCGCGCGGGAACAAGGTCGGGGGCACGGGCTCCATCTGGTGGGCGTGGGCCGCGTCGGTGGTCGTCACCATTCTCGCCGGCAACTACGCGGCCGACCGCTACCTGTTCTTCCTGCTGCCCCCGCTGCTCGCGATCGCGATGCTCGTCCTGCACCGCGCGGCGGAGTGGGCCGCGCGGCCCGCGTGGGCGTGGCTGCCGCCGGTCGCGCTGGCGGCCGTCTACTTCGCGTTCCACCTCGGCGCCGCGCCCCGCGCCCTCAACGGCCCGGCCGAAGCCGCCCGTCTCGTGGCCGCCGACGGCGTGACGCGGGTGATCTACTGCGGCGACAACGACGGCCAGTTCGTCTTCGCGCTCCGGAGCCAGGCTCCTGCCGGCGAGCCGGTGGTCATCAGGGGCGAGAAGCTCGCGCCTGCCACCTTCGGCCCGGCGAGGTTCGAGGCGTTCGCCAACGAGTACGGGATCAGCCACGTGGTGTTGGAGCGGCGCGATGGCGGGCGGATCTGGGACCCGCTGCTGGTCAAGGCGTCCGCGTCGATGCGGCTGCTGCGCCGCGTGGAATTGAGCGGGGTGACGAGGGGCGCCCTGGAGGTCTACCGCTTCACGAACCCCTCGCCGGAGCCACGCAACCGCCTGGTCGTCCGGAGCTGGAAATCCGACTATCGAGGGACGTCGATGACCCTCGACTTCTCGCCGCTGCGCAAGCCGGCGGGGACCGACTGAATCGAGGCGACGATGCTGCAGGCCAGGCAATTGACCCTTGGATGGCGCGCGGCCGGTGAGGCCCTCGTCCTCCCGCCCGTCCGCTCCGCCACCGGATCGGCTACTCGGTCGCGAAGCGCGCGATTGACCTCACGCTGGCGGTTGCCGCGCTTGCCGTGCTGTCGCCGCTGCTCCTCGGCGTGGCGCTGGCCATCCGCATCGATTCCCCGGGGCCGGCGCTGTTCCGCCAGCGGCGGTTCGGCTACCGCGGGCCGGACGTTCACGATGTACAAGTTCAGGACCATGGCCGTCCGCCACCAGCCCGGCGACAACGCCCTCAGCGAGACCCGGCTCCCCGGCGTGAAGCGCCTGCCCGACCCGCGGGTCACCCGCCTTGGCTGGGTGTTGCGGCGCTGGAGCATCGACGAACTGCCGAACCTGCTGAACGTCGTCAAGGGCGACATGAGCCTGGTGGGGCCGCGCCCGACGTCCTGGCCGACGGCGCCGTTCCCGTGGCACGAGGAGCGGATCCAGGCGCGGCCGGGCATCACCGGGCTGTGGCAGGTGTCGGGCCGGGCCGACCTGTCGGTGGACGAGATGGCGCGCCTCGATTGCGAGTACGTCCGCTCCTGTTCAACGGCTCTCGACCTGCTGATCCTCGCCCGCACGCTCGGTGTCGTCTGCTCGGGGAAGGGCGCTTACTGAGCCCCCCTCGAACAGCGCGGCCAGGCGTTCGAGGTTGAGGTCGGAGTTGTACTCGCGGAGAACGAGGTCGCGCCCGCGCCTTCCACGCGCGGCCGCCTCGGTCGGGTTGGCGTAGCAGCGCTCGATGGCGTCGGCCAGCGCGCGCGCGTCGGCCGGCTCGACGAGGTAGCCCGTGTCGCCCTCCCGCACCAGTTCGGGGATCCCCGAGATCGCGCTCGCAATCGCGGGGAGGCCTTCGAGCAGCGCCTCCATCAACGCCACCGGGATCCCTTCCATCTTGCCCGTGCCGGTGACGACGCTCGGCTGGACGTAGCAGTGGCTCGACCCGAGCAGCCGCTTGACGTCGGCCGCGGTGCCGCCGCCCAGCAGCTCCACGCGATCCTGGAGGTCGAGCCGCGCGATCTCGCGTTCGATCGACTGCCGCTCTTCACCCCGCCCGATGATTCGGCAGCGGAACGGCAGGTGCCGGTCGCGCAGGAGCGCGCACGCCGCCGCCAGGTGCACGTAGCCCTTGTATTCCTGCAGGCTGCCCACGCTGCAGATCTCGAACCGGTCCCCCGGCGACCACGCCTTCGCGCCGGGCGCGCCCGGTCCCCGCGATCACCCCGCACCTGACCACGTGCGTCTTCTCAGTTACCCACGGCCCGAGCGCCTTCTCGAGGTACGCGCGGTTGAAGTCGGAGATCGCCACCACGAACCGGGCATCGCGCAGCTTGGTGGCGAGCATGCTCCTGTTCACGAAGATGTCGTGGGCGTGGGCGGTGACGCTGTACGGGATGCCCGTCAGCCGGTGAATCACCCAGGCCATCAGCGCGGGGTGCGTGGCGTAATGGGCGTGCACGTGCTCGATGCCCTCGGCCTTCATCAGCCGCGCGGCGTAGGTGGCCTTCGGCAGCAGGACCAGCGTCCTGGCGAGGAACCCGGGGCTTGCGGCGTTCTCGCGCACCGCCCGCAGCCACGTGCCGGCCAGCGTGGCCGGCTGCGTGAACAGCGTCCGCACGTTCGCGGCGAGGAGGGCGGGGGAGAGCAGCGAGAGATCGCGGGCGGCCGCCAGCCACGCGTCGGCCTGCTCCTGCACCAGCGGCTGCCGCTGGATCAGGATCGGGTAGAGCGACACGCGCCATCCCCGCCGCGACAGCTCGACCAGTTCGCGCAGGATGAACGTCTCGGTGAGGTGCGGGAACCGCGACACGACGTAGGCGAGCGCGGGGCGGTGGCGTTTCACGGCGTCCCCGCTTTCGTGGTCCGCCTTGCCGGTTTCCACACCGGTTTCACCCGTCCCGACAGGAAGGTCAGGGCGCCGATCACCGTGGCTGCCTGGCCGAGCAGGAAGTAGCCCGCGAGCGCGGCCGGCTTCATCAGCCTGGCGCGCGACCGGGTCGCGAGGCCCAGCATTCCCAGCAGGTAGAATCCCGCCTGCGCCACCCACGCCGCCCGGACGATCGGGGAGGCCGACGGCGTCCAGGCCAGCGCCGTGTTCGCGGCGAACATCCCGGCGAGGAAGAACGGCAACAGCACGCGCAGGAACTTGTGCGAGACCCAGACCGCGATCAGCCACGGGTTTCGCCACGGCCACCACCGGACGGCGCACATCAGGCCCCACCGCCCGCCCGTCATGCGCGCCCGGCGGTCCAGTTCCTCCTCCAGCGTCTCGGCTCCCGTTTCGAACGCCACCGCGGCCGGTTCGTAAACGACCCGCCACCCCTTCGTCGTCGCCTGGAGCGCCAGGAACGCGTCGTCGTTCACCACCCAGCCGGGGACCGGCTCGAATGCCGATCGCCGGATGGCGAGAATCTCGCCCACCGCGGCGGCCGACGACCAGGCGCGGCTTTCGTTCAGGCGGATCCACGAGTCGAAGCTCCAGTAGACGGCCTCCGAGTCCGGCACCGCGCCCCGCCCCTTCCAGACCGTCTTGCGGCCGCTGACCAGGCCGACGTCCGGGTCGTTGAAGTTCGAGACCAGCGCGCGCAGCGCCCCCGGGTTGTAGAACGCGTTGGCGTCCGAGAACACGAGGATCCCGGACCTGGCGCGCGCGGCCCCGCGGTTCATCGCGGCACCCTTCCCCCGGCGCTCCGGCTTCGTGGAGCACCGTGACGTTCCCGCTTCCGCATCGACGCGCGATCTCCGCCGTCTCGTCGGTGCTGCCGTCGCAGACGACGATGACTTCGAGCGCGTCTCGCGGGTAGTCGAGCGCCAGGACGTTCTCGATCTTCTCGCGGATGACGCGGGCTTCGTTGAAGGCCGCGATGATCAGCGACACGGCAGGCGTGCACGGCGCGGCGGCGGGCGGCCGCGGGCGGAGCCGCGCGACCAACGCGACGAGCAGCGGGTAGCCGACGTGGACGTAGAAGACGAAGGCCACCGAAGTCCAGAAGACGAAGCCGGCGACGCCGAAGCCGCCGCTCATGATCCGCCTCCGGCCGCAACCGGATTCCGGGCGGGCCTCAGCGTGGAGAGCGCGACGTGGAACGCCTGGCGGTCGATCGTCCACAGCGTCGCCAGGTAGGCCGCGGCGCCCGCGCCCGCGACCGACGCGAGGCGCAGCCAGGGCGCCCAGCCGGCCGTCGCGCCAAGCACCGGCAGGGCCGCCGCGGCCAGCGCGGCGCCCGACAGCAGGGCGGGGCGTACCGCGGTGAGGAACGCCGCCGCCGACACGGGTACCGTGCCCCACGCGCGCGCGGTCAGCAGCGCCGCCTCCGTGCCGGTCGCGGCGAGGTTGGCCAGGGCGATCCCGACCGGGCCGAGCGGCCTGGCCGCGAACGCCGTCAGCAGCAGCGCGACGAGCTTCGAGACCGCGATCAGCGGCAGCGCCCGCGTGCGCCCGGTGGCTCGGAGGAGATCGGCGCTCGGGAGCCCGACCGACACCACCACCGCGGAGATCGCGAGGACGCGGAGGATGGGCACCACCTCGATCCACCGCGACCCGAGGAACACCCTCACCACCGGGTCCGCCGCCAGCACGAGGCCGAGGCCGAGCGGCACGCACACGATGGAGGAGAAGCGGTACGTGCTGAGGACCGCGTCGCGCAGGATGGCCGGCTGGCCCTGCACGAGCGCGTACGTCGGCAACAGGACCGAGGCGGTGGACCACAGCAGGTTGAAGATGAGCAGCTCGGGCAGCTTGGCGGCCAGCGAGTAGTTGCCCAGGGCGATCGACCCCCAGAACGAGCCGACCACCAGCAGGTCGAGGTTCTTCACCACCTGCGTGACGACGTCCGCCACCGTCACGTCGCCGCCGAACCGGAGCAGGTCGCGCGCGATCGCGGCGTCCACGCGCAGCCGCGGCCGCCACGCCACCAGGCGCGTGACGATCAGCGGCGCCGCCGCGCACCCGGCGATCTGGCCGAGCACCAGCGACCACGCGCCGAGGCCGCCGACCGCGCACCCGATGCCGACCAGCGCCTTGACGATCGCCCGGCCGCCGTCCACCGCGAGCTTGCCGCGGAAGTTCAGGTTGCGCCGCAGCTGGACGACGTGGATGGCGCTGAGCGCGTCGAGGACGAACGACGCGCCGAGCACCGCTCAGGATCGGCCGCGAGCCGCGGTTCGCCGAACCACCGCGCGAGCGAGGGGGCGCACAAGGCCGTCGCGGCCGCGAGCGTGCATCCCAGGATCAGGTTCAGCGTGAACGCCGTGTCGGCCGCGCGCCCGGCGCCGTCGCGCCGCTGGATGAGCGCGGTGCCGAGGCCGACGTCCTTCACGATCCCCAGCAGATCGACGGACACCGTCGCCAGCGCGACGAGGCCGAAGTCGCCCGGGCGCCAGGAAGCGCGCGAGGACCGCGGTGGCCACCAGCGCCGAGCCCTTCGCGAACCCGAGCGACAGGTAGTTCCACAGCAGCGCCCACGCGGTGTGGCGGGCGAGCTGCGGCGGCTCCAGCGCGGAGCCGGCCTCCGTGGCGTCAGGCGCGACTGGCAAGTTCATGGGCCGCGATGTCCGGGGCCGCGTAGGCCATGGCCGCGAGGAATGCGAAGTGCATCATGAAGTCCGCCTGGAGGAACAGCGCCGCCACCAGGTAACCCGCGAGCCCGATCCCGATTGCCGTCAGCGCGAGCGCGCCGTCCTGCCTCCCTGCTGCCATGAATCGGGCGCGGCCCGTCCACAGCCTGCGGGCGATGACCCAGCCCACGGCGCAGAACGCGGCGAGGCCGACGAGCCCGGTCTCCGACAGCACCTCCAGCGCGAGGTTGTGGGCCTGGCGTGGTTCGAGCCGCGGATCGAGCCCGAGCGGCCGCGCGTACTCCTGGTACGCGCGCCTCGTAGTTGCCGAAGCCGGCGCCGAACAGCGGGTGGTCCACGAACAGCCGCGCGCCCACGATGAACTCCGATGCGCGGCCGCGGAAGCTCGGTTCGCGCGTAGAACTCGCGCGCCCCCTCCGTTCCCGGGCCCGCCACCACCGGCGCCGGCTGCGCGGCACGCGCCGCCGCCGGCGCGCCCGATGCGGGCCTTCCGCGCCTGGCGGGCAGCGCAGGCGCGGCCTCGGGCTGGCTGAGCGCGGCCGTCGCCGAGCCGAGCATCAGCATGCTCCTCGCGCGGGTGACGTAGGCGGCGTCCAGGAACGGCACCGAGCAGGCGAGCAGCGCCGCCACGACCAGCGCGCTGCGGGTCCGCGGGGTGAACGCGGCGACCAGCAGGAGCATGACGAAGCCCAGTGCCAGCAGGCCGCCCCGCGAATAGGTGAAGACGACCGTCAGCGTTACGGCCAGCATCGCGGCCGCCGCGGACGCGCGCAGCCACGGCTTCCGCTCGTACCAGGAAAGGCCGAAGGCGAGGGCGAGCAGCGGCACCAGGATCTGCGCGTAGTAGTTGGGGTCACCGAGCGGGCCGGCCGTCCGGAAGCCTTCGACGGTGCCGTAGAGATGCGTCTTCCACACCGTGGCAAGCCCGGCGTACGTGACGTCGAACGTCCCGGCGAGGTGTTGGTAGATCGAGAACGCCGTCACCAGGATGCCCGCGGCCACCAGCGTCCACGTCGCGCGGCGAAGGGCGGCCAGCGTGGAGAGGCTGGCCGCGACCAGCACGAACAGCGCCGCGTCCTTGGCGTACCGCACCAGCGCCGCCTGCCCCCGTTGGAGGTCGGCCGCCCCGACGAGCGACGCGGCGCACGCCAGGCCGTACAGCCCGGCGAGCGCGGCGGCGCCCCAGAGCGCGGGATACCGATCCCCCAGCCACATCCGCCTCGCTGCCATCGTCACCAGGATCACCGCGACGAGCGGGTCGGCGTTGAACGGCCGCAGGGCGGGCGGCAGGTGGCTGTAGCCCAGGAAGAGCAGGCACAACAGCAGCCAGTCGCTTCTGAGGAGCCTGGTGAAGATATCGGTCCATCGGGACTCCAGCTCGTTCAGGCACGGGCCACCTGCCTGTACACCGAGCGCAACTGCTCGACCCAGGCCTTCGGGTCGTGGTGCGCCGCCACGTATTCGCGGGCGTGTCGCCCGAGATCCGTTCGACGATCGCGGTCCTCCGCCAGCCGGCACAGCGCCGCGGCGAGCCCTGCGGGATCGGCTGCGGGGACGATGATGCCGGTTGACTCGTCGATCATGCGGGCCGCGTCTCCAACCGCGGTGGCCACCACCGGCAGCCCCGCCGCCATCGCTTCGAGGATGGCCACCGGCAGCCCCTCCCAGTGCGACGAGTTGACGAACACGTCCGCGGCTGCCATCAGTTCGGCGACGTCGCGCCGTGTGCCCAGCAGCCGCACGTGGCGACCGAGCCCGAGGTGGGCGACCTGGGTTTCCAGCGCACCGCGAAGCTCCCCGTCCCCGGCGATGACGAGGCGCACTGCCGGGGCCTTCTGCCGGACCAGGTCCATCGCGGCGATCAGGTCCGGGTAGCCCTTCTGCGGGACGAGGCGGCCGACCGCGAGCGCGAGGACGTCCGCTTCGGCCATGCCGAGCCGCTCGCGAATTGCAGCGCGTTCGGCGGGGCACCGCGGCGTCGGCGGCACGACGGCGTTGGGGATCGTCTTCAGCGGCGTGCCCGGCAGGAGCGGACCGTAGACGTCGGCCACCTGTTGACCGACGGCGATCGCGCACGGCACCCGGTGCCTCAACGCGAACAGTTCCAGGCGGCCCCAGCGGCCCGCCCGCGTGTTGTGAATCGACGCCACCGCGGGCGTCCCCGCGATCGCGGCGGCCAGCGAGCCGAGGATCGTCGCGTAGGTCAGGTGCAGGTGCACCACGTCGAAGCGCTCCCGCCTGAGGAACCGCGCGAGGCGAAGGAAGCGTGCCGGGTCCACGAGCTTGCGCCCGGGGAACGCCGCCACCGGGACGCCGAGGCGTCGCCAGCGGCTCCACGAACGGCGTCTCCGGGAAGATGCGCAGCGGCACGATGGTCGTCTGCACACCGAGCGACGGGGCGACCCGCGCGAAGTCCACCAGCAGCTTCTCGGCGCCGCCGATGTGGAGCACGTCGATGACGTGGGCGACACGCATGGCGGCTGCGCTCGGCAACGTCGTGGTGCCCGGTGCGGCCGTCACGGCAGCACCCGCTGCTTCCGGAGCTGGCTGTCGATGGCTCGACCCAGTATTTCGTAACCCTCGTGGGTGTAGTGCGCGTCCTTCGGCCAGTAGTGCTCGGTGGTGATGCCGGCCGGCAGCGCGGCGAGGAACTCGTCGAACACGTTCGCGCACGGCACGCCCCTGGCGCGCAGCCCCGCTTCGACGCGGGTCAGCTCGGGCGTCGTCCGCCGGTTGCGCACTTCCCAGGGGCACGGGTGAATCACCACCAGGAGCCGGAACCCGTTCCCGGCTGCCAGTTCCGCGCCCCGCACGCCGCACTCCACCAGCGTGCCGATCGCCGCCTCGCGGGCCGCGGCGCTCGCCGCCGGGCTGCGCAGCTCCCAGTCGTAGTGCAGCACGTCGATCATCAGCGCGCGCACCAGGTGGCTGCGATCGAACCACGAGCTCCACCACGGCGCCTGGCGCGGCTTCAGGTATCCGGAGGGGGAGAACCGGTCGAATCCTCCCCGCCGCTCGATGTCGGCCAGGTCGGAGACGTTGATGGTGAGCAGCACCAGGTCCGGTCTGGACCTTGAGGAGCCGTCGTCGGACCAGCTCGAGGCCGAAGACCGGGTCGCTGCCGCTGACCCCGGCGTTGTGCACGCGGTAGCGCGGGATTGGCGACTCCCGGTTGATCTCGCGTTCGAGGGCTTCCGGGTAGCCCGCGCCGGACGTGTCGCCGATCCCCTGCGTGAACGAATCGCCGACGGCGAACACCCGGACCGAGCCCGCTTCCTTCTGGAGCGGGATCTCGGGGCCGACCAGGCCTTCCGAGTTCGTCCGGACCGCCTGCACGAACTCGTTCCGCGTCATCGTCCAACGCGCGTTCCTGGCCTGGGTCCACACCCACGGCTCCGTCATCTGCTCGGTCGCGTGTCCCTCGGGGCCGCCCTTGCCGATCCGCTCGTAGTAGTCGTTCAGGCGCCCGGTGTGCCGCAGGTACAATTCCGCGGCGCCGAGGATCACGGCTCCGCAGGCGACGACGAGCAGGGCGAGGACGGCGCGGAACAGCGCCAGTCGTCGTCTGCCTGGCGGCGTGCCGTTGGGTCGGGGAGAGGGCGCCATCACGATCTCACTGGAATGATCCGATCGGAAACCGGCCGGGCCGCGGCATGATACGCTCGTCCGCACGCCGGCACGGCGCCGGGGGCTGGGCATTCGCGGGGGGGCGCATGGGTGCGTTGGAGGACAGGAACTTCCTGGAGATCACGACGGCCGGCCAGTGCTCGGTGCACTGCACGACGTATTGCCCCTGGGAGGTGTATCGCAGGGAGTTCTCCGCGCCCGCTCGCATGATGTCGGTTCCCGAGTTCAGTAAGATCCTCGCGGGGACTCCCCGCGACTACGTCATCGCCTTTGCCGGGTTCTGCGAACCGCTCGACAACCCGGACTGCCTGACCATGATCGAGATGGCGCACGACGCCGGCTACGAGCTGGCGCTGCTGACCACGCTCAGCGGCTTCTCGGGCGACATCGAGCGCATCGCGCGCATCCCGTTCGTCGATCTGTGCCTGCACCTGCCCGACTGCTACGGCCACGCCCGCATCAAGATGGGCGAGTCGTACGGCGCGCAGATCGTCCGCCTGATGACGACGCAGCGCCGGCTCACGTTCAGCATCATGAACGACGCGTTCACCACCAACCGCCGCGAGGACATCGCGCGGGGCCGCCCGCCCCGCCGCTTCTGGCTGCCGAGGACGTGCGACGCGAAGCGGCGCAACCAGTTCGTCGTCGTGCCCGACGGGCGCGTCTTCTACTGCTGCGTGGACTTCGCGCTGAGCCACCCGATCGGCAACCTCTACGAGTCGAGCCTGGCCGACATCGCCCACGGCGCGATGCCGCCGCACGAGCTGTGCGCCTCCTGCGGCCAGGCCAAGTTCGTCCTGACCTACTACGGCAGGAAGGCCTGGCGCGCCGCGCGGTGAGGCGCCGCGGCAGGCGCCGTCACTTCTTTCCGAGCTTCGCCTCGAGCGCCTTCACGTCGTCCCGGCCCGCGAGCGAGGCGTCCAGGCGCCGCGCCTCGGCCAGTTCCTTTGCGGCGGCCTCGTTCATGCCGGCCGCCGCGTACACGACGGCGGCGTGCAGCCGGGTCTCGGCGTCGCCGGGCATCGCCTTGACCGCGCGCGCCAGCAATTCCGCGGCCTCGCGGTCGCGGCCGAGCAGGTGCTTGATCCACCCCAGCGTGTCGGCGATGGCCGGGTTGCCGGGCGCCAGCATGAACGCCCGCTCCGCGTGGGCGAGCGCCTCGGCGGGGAGTCCCTTGTGCACCGCCAGCACGTACGCGAGGTTGTTCAGCGCGAGCGTGTCGTTCGGCGCGGCCGCGAGCACCAGGCGGTAGTGTTCGATCGCCTTGTCGTACTCCTTCGCGCGCTCGTACCGACCGCGCCAGCGCCCCTTGCGCGGACGGCAGCGCGGGTTCCAGCGCCGTCGCCTCCTCGAGCGCCTTCATCGTCCCGGCCTCGTCGTCCTTGGCGCGCCTGGCTTCGGCCTTGAGGAGCAGGCGGGCCACCTCCGGCTTCATCCCCTGTGCGGCGAGCGTCTTCAGCCGGCGGCTGGAGAAGGTGGCCGGGAGCTCCGTGGCGGGGTCGATGCCCGGGTCCGGGTTCGGAAACTGGCCCAGCTTCGCGCGGAACGGCGCGCAGAGCGGGTCGCCGACCACCACCGTCTGCCAGCTGACGTACGGCATCGCCAGGTAGAACGACTCCGCCAGGTTGAATCCCGAGAGGTAAGCGGGGAAGAGGATGTCCGGGCGGATCGCGGCGTCGAGGTACGGCTCCGCGACCTGGCCCGCCACGCCGGTCGCGCCCTCGTGGACCAGGTCCGCCGGGAGGGCGCTCTCGTACATCGCGGCCAGGGCGCCCGGCACGAACTCGAAGCCGAACGCGCGCGTCTTGATGGACGGGTCGTTGGCGCCCCAGGAGTAGTAGCCGAGCACGCCCTTCTCCCCGGAGAGGACGCGGCTGGTCGTCTCGAGGACGACCCGGTCGCCGAGGCCGTTCGCCTGCATCCAGTCGGCGGCGGCCTTCAGCCAGGCGTTGCCGCCCGAGGGGGTGAGTTCCGCCTTCTGGTCCAGCAGGATCCTGCCCTCGCTGGACAGGGCCCCGCCCTTGTCCACCAGGGCCAGCGCCTCGTCCACGGTGGTGCCGTCGAGCCGCGTGACCAGGTAGATGTCGGCTTCCTCGTGCGTGAATGCGCGGGCCTTGGCGATGGGCGTGTCCCCGAGGTAATACGGGTTCGCCGCGGGGCCGCGGACTGGGGTGTCGGTGCCCGCGAGCCGGCGGTAGAGCAGCGCGAGCTCCGAGTCGACGCTGGCCACCGTTCCGTCCCGGCCCGGGGTGCCGCGCACCCTCGCGGGGATGCCCTTGGTGAGGACGATGTAGAGGATGCGGTCGTGGGCGGAGTTTCGCCCGATCCACTCCGCGATCGGCTGCTGGATCGCGCTCTCGAACACGGCGCGGTCGATTTCCTGGGCGGCGGGGTCCACCTTGATCCGGACCCTCTGCCACTGCGGCACGCCCCGCACGCTGGCGTAGTGGTCGGCGATCCGGGCGGAGTCTGGCGACGCCTCGTTGACGACGAGGAGGACGTTCCAGCGGGACTGGGCGGCCGCGGGGGCGGC
>CAWJPZ010000006.1:0-296580 GCA_963844875.1 uncultured Acidobacteriota bacterium | reverse complement strand
CCAAGGACGTGGCGTGGCTCTACGTGCAACGCTATGCCGGGGTCGTCCCGGGCGCCACGTTCAACGAGACCGAGCTACGGGTAGACCTGCCCAACGGCAGTCGCATCCGGCTCTACGGTGCGGACAATCCCGACCGCCTGCGCGGGATCTACCTCGACGGGGTGATCCTGGACGAGTACGCGGACATGCGCCCGTCCGTCTGGGGTGAGGTGATCCGCCCCCTGCTGACCGACCGGCAGGGCTGGGCCGTGTTCATCGGTACGCCGCGGGGCAAGAACGAGTTCTGGCGCGTGTACAGCGACGCCAAGAACGACGCGGCATGGCTCGCGATGAACCTGCGGGCAAGCCAGACGGCGCTGATCGCCCCCGAGGAACTGGAAGCCGCCCGCCGGCAGATGTCCGAGGATCAGTACGCGCAGGAGTTCGAGTGCAGCTTCGAGGCTGCGATACAGGGCGCGTACTTCGGCAAGGAAATGCGCCGCGCCGAGGAAGACAAGCGGATCACCCGCGTGCCCTACGATCCGGCGTCCGAGGTGTACACGGCCTGGGACTTGGGCATCGGCGATAGCACGGCGATCTGGTTTGCGCAGACGATCGGCCGCGAGGTCAGGATCATCGACTTCTACGAGAACTCCGGCGTGGGCATCGACCACTATGTGCGCGTGCTCAAGGATCGGGACTACAACTATGCCGAGCACTTGCTTGCCGCACGATGCGGACGCGAGCGAGCTAGGCACGGGCAAGAGCGTGCGCGAGGTCATGGCCGAGATGGGCGTGAGACGGACGCGCGTGGTGCAGAAGCTGACGCTCCAGGAGGGCATCAATCAGGCCCGTCTGCTGATCCCGCGTGCCGTGTTCGATGAGCGCAAGTGCGCGGCCGGCATGGAAGCGTTGCGCCAGTACCGGCGCGAGTATGACGAGAAGGTGCGCGCGTTCAAGGAACGTCCGCTGCACGACTGGACGAGCCACGCGGCGGATGCGTTCCGCTACCTGTCCATCGGGTTACGCAAGGTGCCGCCGGAGCAACGCTGGGGCACGATCGACTATCAGCCACAGGGAATCGTATGAAATTGACGGACGAGGAACTGGTCGCTGCGATCGAGGCCGAGGAACGTGTTGCCATCGACGCCCAGTCGGGCGAACTGGCAACGCAGCGTGCCGAGGCGCTGGAACTGTACCGGGGCGAGGCGACGGGCGTGCTCGCGCCCGTGGAGGGGCGTTCGCAGGTCGTCTCGCATGACCTGATGGACACGATTCAGTGGATCGTGCCGAGCCTCGCGCGCATCTATCTCGGCGGCGAGGAGATCGGCAAGTTCGAGCCGGTCGGCCCCGAGGACGAGGACGCGCGCCGCGCTGGAAACCGAGGTCTGCAACTGGATGATCCGCGAGAAGAACGATGTGTTCTCGCACGTCATCTCCACGCTGACGGATGCCCTGCTGCTGCGCTCCGGCTACGTCATGTCGTACTGGGCGAACAATCAGGACGTGCGCGCGGAGACGTACACGGGACTGTCCGACGAAGAAGCGGCGATGCTCGCGCAGGACGCCGAGGTCAAGGTGGTCGAGCACTCCGAGTATCCCGACCCGCTGTACGCGATGATGCCGCCGCAGCCGGGGCCGGATGGGATGCCCCTGCCGCCGCCGATGCTGCACGACATCAAGGTCGAGCGCCAGTACAAGGACGAGTACGTCGGCATTGAGTCCATCCCGCCCGACGAGGTGCTGGTATCGCGCCGGCATCGGTGGACGAGCCTGGACAAGGCCGACTTCGTGCAGTGGCGCAGGCGCGTGACCATCGGCCAGCTACGGGCCGAGGGCTTCGATGTGCCCGACGACGTGCTGGAGTACAGCGACCTCAACGACGAGAGCGAGGCACGCGAGCGGTTCTTCGACGCCAGCGACGACGACGAGACGGGCGACGTGACCCGGCGCGTGGTGATGTGCAAGGACACCTACGTCCGCATGGACCTGCGCGGCGAGAAGGTCCCGCAGCTGTGGCGCATCGTCATCATCGACGGTATGCGTGCGCCGATCCTCGAAGGAAGAAGCCGAGTGCATCCCGATCGCGGCGTTCTCGCCCGTGATCTACCCGCACTCGCACGTCGGCACCAGCATGGCGGATCTCGTGTCCGACCTGATGGTCATCAAGTCGGTGCTGATGCGTCAGTTCCTCGACGGCGTGTACCTGCAGAACAGTGGGCGCGTCGCGGCGAACGTGGATCAGGTGAACATCGATGACCTGCTCGTCAATCGTCCCGGTGGCGTGGTTCGGACGCAGGGCGATCCGAGTGCTGCCCTGTTCCCGATCGTCACGCCGGATACCGGGCCGTCGATCCTGGGTGCGCTCGAGTACATGGAAGCCGTCAAGGAGGGGCGCACCGGGGTAACGCGCTACTCTGCCGGCCTCGACGCGAACACGCTGAACAAGACCGCGACCGGGGTGCAGGCGATCCAGTCGGCGGCCAATCAGCGCATCGAATTGATTGCGCGCACGCTGGCGTCGGGCTTCCGTGACCTGTTCATCATCGTGCATACGTTGATGAGCAAGCACTCCACGAAGCCGCTGCAGATCAAGCTGAAGGGGCAGTGGAAGGCGATCGACCCGCGTGCGTGGGCGAAGCGTACCGACTTCAGCATCAGCGTCGGCCTGGGCACGGGCTCGCCCGAGGTGCAGATGCAGAAGCTGATGATGCTCGGGCAGGTCATGCAGCAGGGGCAGCAACTGGGCGTGGTCGGGCCGGAGGAGTTCCTGAACTGGTTCGATGACCTGTGCAAGGCGGCGGGCTATCGCAATCCGCGCCGCTTCTCGCAAGAGGTGCAGAAGGACGAGCAGGGCAAGCCCAAGGTGCCGCCGCCGCCGAAGGATCCGATGGTGCAGGTGGCCGAGATCAAGGCGCAGTCGGACGCGCAGAAGGCGCAGTTCGAGGCGCAGGGCAAGGGTCAGGAGACTCCAGATGCAGGCGCAGATCGATCAGATGCGGATGCAGAACGAGTTGACGCTGCAGGCCAGCAACGATCAGCGGCAGATCGAGCTGGAGAAGTACAAGATCGACCGGCAGATGGAGTTGGAACGCTTCAAGGCCGAACTGAAGGTGCAGGCCGACCTGCAAATCGCGCAGATCAAGGCGGCGGCCGAGCGCGACAGCATGGCGATGAAGGACGAGCGCGAGGACGAGGAAAAGAACAGCATCAAGAACGTCACGGGTCTGACCGAGCGCATCTGCGGAAGCGGTAGAACGCCTTGAGGCGCAAGCCAACGCGCCGCGCAAGATCGTGCGCGGGCCGGATGGCAAGGCGATAGGGGTGGATGTGGGCGGCACCGTGCGTGCCATTGAACGCGACCAAGACGGTAAAGCCGTCGGCTTGCATTAGGAGACATCATGGCAGCAGGGACCTTCACGTTTTACGACACCGCAGCGTCGGTCATTGCTGACGATGGCGATGTGACCACCACGCCGATCCGCGTGGGGCTGGTCGGCGCGACCTATACGCCATCGGTGGCGCATAGCCTCTGGTCGCAGGTGTCGGCGTCGGAACTGGGCACGTCGAATACGGGCTACACGGCGGGCGGCAAGACCATCAGTGCCCCGGTGCTCACGGATATCACGGCGGGCGTCAAGTTCTCGTCGGATGCGACGGGCGGGCTGGTGTGGACGGCGGGATCGTCCAACCTGCCGACCTGGAAGTACGCGGTGTTCCACATGGTCGGCACGATCGCGGGGCGCGTCAATCCGGTGATCGGCTACTTCGAGGGCGAGTCGGGCGGCACGGTGCCGGAGACGACGAACACGAACACGCTGACCATTACCTGCCCGGCGGGCGGCTGGTTCGACATCACGCACGCCTGATAGATGGCCGTCGTCCCTACCGATCGGCGCACGACGTGGAAGCCGGGCATCTATGGCGGCATTCCGCCGGATGATGCGCAACGCTTCCACGTTCCCGAACGGGGTCGGGCCGTGTACGCAGATACGGGTATGCTGCTCGAGTCCCGGCGACAACATCCAGACGGCGCTGAATGCGGCCGGCGCGGTAGCAACGAAGGCATCGCGGCGCTTCGTCAAGTTGAATGCGGGAACGTTTAGCGTGGGTTGAACTTGACGATTCCGAGCTACGTTACGCTTGCGCGGGACCAAAGGCGCGAACGGTGCCAGTCCGACGACGATCCTTGACCAGTGTTTACCGGCTCGCTGGTGATCATCTGGGGGCAGCTGGCACGACGTGGGGCACGGTGCGCAGCGTCTCGGGCACGCACAGCAAGGGCGGGACGACGGTCACGGTCGATAACGCGACCGACTTCGCGGTGGGCGACATCCTGTGCATTGACCAGATCCAAGATGGGACGATTACCGGGCCGTCAAATGGGATCGCGGTCTACAACGTGCCGAGCACGGGTAATTGGGTGTGGCTGCTGTCGTTCGCTACGTGGTATCAACGGCAGGACTATCGCTAGGGGCAGGCGGTCGAGACTCCTGTTCCCCGACTACGCGAGGACAACACTTATCGTCCGATCTCGCAACGTTTCGAGGTGCTGTCGAAGAACGGCGAACGTGCTGACGATTCACGATCCGAACGCGACCATCTGCGGCTCGCCGCTGCATGTACGTACTACAACTCGCCGCAGGTCTACCGCAGCGGCGGGACGGGCGATGTCACGCGCTATGCCAGGGCTGGAGGACTGCTGATCTATCCCGAGCGGGACGAACGGGCAGCGGGTCATCAGTCTTGGTCAGGCCGCGTTCTGTTGGGTGCGCGGGGTCGAGGTCAACGGGGCCACAACCACGGGCAATACATGGTCGGGCCGGCATTGCGAGATATTCGGCGCAGAGTTACCGCTGCGAAATCCGTGAGTGCTACTTTCACGAGTCATCGAACTACGACGCAGGGCGGGAACTGCTCTTACGGTATCGACTATCAGGGCAGCGAATGCCTGATAGAAAACAACATCGTTATGAAGCTGAACAAGCCCATCGTTGGCGAGAACAGCGGCGGTGGCAATGTCATCGCGTACAACTACGTTGACGAGGCGGTGATTACGAACCTGACGAATAGCTGGCAGGAGGCGGCGGTTTCGACGCACGCCTCGTTCTGTCACTCCGATCTGTTCGAGGGTAATCACACGCCGAACATGGGTTCGGATGCAACGCACGGCAACAACGGTTGGCTGCTGATGTACCGTAACTGGGCGACGGGCTCGAATGGATCGGGCAATGCGACAGGCTACCGGCGCGCGGTGTTCTCGGATGGTTGGAACCGCGAGATGACCTCGGTCGGCAACGTGCTGTGGCAACCGAATCTTGCGTGTGACTACAGATCCTAACGCCTGACGATGGCGTCAATCCGGTCTACAACTCGCCGGAGATCGTGTATCTGCTCGGGTCGAATGCATGGCAGATCGGGACGTACAACAAGCCTGGAGCGGATTATTTCGGACAATGGGCAGGCGGCCGACCTGTTCTATCGGCATCTCGACTTCGATTACGAGTCGAACGACCATTACGAGAATCCGGCCAACGGTGACACGACGCTGCCGAACTGATGTACCTGACTGGCAAGCCGTCATGGTTTGGCGATATGACGTGGCCGTGGGTGATCCCGAATGGCGCCACGCATGCCGACCGCATCAAGGCGTTGCCGGCGAAGGAGCGGTATGACGATGGGCAGCCGTTTACGATCCTGACGGGCGGGGCGTTGCTTGCTGGTCCCGCTAACGTGCGCTGGAGGCCCGCCTAATGGCTATTGCATTCAACGTCGGGTGCAAAGGCTATAACGGACGGCACACTGGACTTTACCGCGACCACGAATGCCGTCACGACGACGGGCGGCGCGGGCTCGGTCTTTCTCGTGTTCGTCACGTATTACAGCATCGACGGCGACACGCTGACGGACCCTGTTACTGACAGCAAAAGTAACACTTACGTTGAACTTGGCACGACGCTGGCGAGCGGCAGCAATGACTTCCGTTACGTCTATGCGTGCGAGGGCGGCACGGGCGGGGCGAGCCATACCTTTTCTGCGACCGTCAATAACACGAGCAACAACGCATATCTCGGTATTGCGGCCATCGAATTGACGGGGTGCGCAACCTCGACGGCGGTCAGATAAGCACGTCCGCGTCTGGGATGAACGAGCCCGATGGCGTCGGGGGCGACGGCGACCACGGCGCAGGCCATCGAGATGCTGGTCGGCTTTGGTTCCGGCAACGTCACCAGTGGCACAGCAACGCACGCGGTCGATGCGACATCGAATCCGACAAGCGGCTGGACGATCCAGACGACGGCGGAAGAAACGTCTGCGCACTGATTTCCGGTGGTGACGGCGACACAACGTGTAACGAGCACGGGCAACGTACTCGTTTGCGTTGTCCACCGAGAACGGATCGACGGCGGGCGGCGCGCACATCGTCACGGTCAAGGAAGCGAGCGGTGCTGCCGGCATCCATCACGCCGCGCGCCGCAGCGTATTACCGAATGATGAGGAACCGATAATGCGATGGATCAAGGAAGACGCGAGCGTCAACATCCGTATCGGCCCCTTTGTGGACATCGGTGACGGGTTCACCGCGAAGACCGGCCTGACGTGGCGCAGGGGATGTGCTGCTGTCGCAAGAACAATGGCGCGTTTGCGACCAAGAACAGCGCGGCCGGGGCTACGCACGACATCGCAGGGCTACTACTACGTGCCGATGGATGCGACCGACGTGGGCACGGCGGGCAGCTTGCGCGTGATCGTGAACAAGCAGGCGGCGTCTGCCATGCCGGTGTGCGAGGACTTCCAAGTCCTGCCGCCGAACGTCTGGGAGTCGCTGGCGACGGGCGTGGAATGGCTGGAAGTCACCCCGTTGCGGCCCGTGTTCGGCATCAGCGGCACGACGCTCACGATCAAGAAGACGGATAACACTACGGACCAGTTCGCACGTTCTGTGCAGGTTTCCGCATCGGCCCAGGCGATCGTCGGCATCGGCGTCGTGACGTAACAGGCGGCGCATGACCGCGCTCGTCCTCACCCCGGCCAGTTGTACCAATAGCGGGAACAATACCGCTAGCACGTCATGGGCGTTGAGTCGCCCCGCGCAAGCAGTCGGCGACATGATCGTCTGCCATCTGGTCAGCGATGCGGACGTTACGCATGGCACGCTCCCCGGTGGGCCGAACGGCGAGTCGGCGGTCACGATCATCAACGCGCAGACGGACGGCGCGGGTGGCGTTCGCGTCTCGGTCTGGTACTGGATAGCGACGGCGGCGGCAAGCTCGGGCACGGTGACGGTCACTCCGTCCGCTACCGAACAGTGGCAGGCGACGGTCGTACGGATCCCGTACCTGCAGTACGACTCGGCCACGCCGGTCCAGTACAGCAACAACTATCTCGCGGGCTCGTCGGCAGCGATCGTCTGCCCGACGCTGGTCCCGAGCCGCAACAAGCAGCGGCCGGTGTTCTGGGCCGGCATCGACGCCGACACGGTCAGCGGCATCTCGCAGCAAGCGGGCACGACCTGGACCCTGCTAGCGAACGTGGACGTGGGCGCCATTACGGGCGTCTTCGCGTACCGCGAGAATCAGACCTCGCTATCGGCCACGGTCACGTCGGGCAACCTGACGGGCGCGTCGGATAACTATGTGTCGGTGGGCTACCTCATCAACGAGGTGGCGGCGATCAGTCTGACGCCGGTCAAGGGCGCGTTGACGTTGACGGGCAAGGTGCCCACGGTCACGCGGGCGGTGGGGCCGTCGGCGGTCACTTCCTGTCGGGTCCGCTGCTCGGGCTGGGGCGGTTCGGATCGCCGGTTGCGGGCGGCAGTCAGTCCCTGACGCCGAGTCAAGGGTGCGCTGACCCTGACGGGCAAGGTCGCGACGGTCGCGCAGCACGGCGAATCGCTTCCTCGAGCCGGCCAAGGGCAGTCTGTCGCTCGCGGGCTATGTGCCTGGGGTCGCACGCACCGACAATCGTTCGCTGTCGCCCACGAAGGGCACGCTGACGCTGACCGGCAAGATAGCCACGGTCGCGCGGGCGGCGAATCAGACCATCGCGGCGATCGTCGGGCATCTGACAGCCACGGGCTACGCGCCGAGCGTGGCGCGGACCGCACACCAGTCGATCGGGCCGCCGACGAAGGGCGCCCTGTCGCTGACGGGCAAGCAGGCAACGCTGAGTCAGCCGAGGTCGCTATCTCCGACCACGGGCAGTCTGAGCCTTGCTGGCTACGTGCCGGGACTGACGCAGGCGCGCACGTTGTCGCCGGTCAAGGGTGCGTTGACGTTGACGGGCTACGCGCCCACGTTGACGCAGCCGAGGTCGCTGGCCCCGACATCGGCCATCTGACGCTGACGGGCTACATCCCGCAGCTAGCGCAGACGACGCCCGCTGTGCCGGGGTTCTTCTCGGTGCCGTTGCTGGGCGTGTACTTTGCCGCTGCCACGGGCAGTCGCACGGTATCGCCCGCGAAGGGGCATCTGAGCCTGACGGGGTACGCCCCGACGGTGACGGCCCCGAAGACGGTCACGCCGACGAAGGGGGCGTTGACCCTCACCGGCAAGGTTGCCACGGTCGGCAATCAGGCCGCGTTGATTCAGTGGGATGACGCCGGCGCGGACGAGGGCTACCGCGTCAAGTGGGGGCTTTCTACCGGCACCTATAGCTGGTCGGCGGATGTATCGACCGACACGCTTGCAGTACGAGATCCAGTCGCTGACGTACGGCGTCAAGTACTACGTCATCGTCTATGCGTTAGTCGGTGGCGTAGAGCAGGAAGCGTCGGCAGAGATCATGCTGACGGCCGGGTTCGGCTTTGAGCCACAGACCGGCCATCTATCGCTGACGGGGAAGATTCCGACCGTCACGCGGTCGAGCGCGGCGAACATCACGCCGAGCAAGGGGCATCTGAGCCTGACGGGTCGCATCCCGACCCTGACGCAGCCCCGATCGCTAACGCCTACCGCCGGCAGCCTGACGCTGACCGGGTATCAGCCGGATGTCGATCAGAGCAGGCTCGTAGCGCCCTCTAGCGGGTCGCTGACGCTCACAGGGTATGCGCCTAGCCTGACGCAACCGCGCTCGCTAGCGCCCGTTGTAGGGCATCTGACGCTGACCGGCTACACGCCGGGGCTCACGCAGGCGCGGACGCTAGAGCCGACGAAGGGTGCGCTGACCCTGACCGGGTACATCCCGACGGTCGCGCAGACAGCGAATCAGTCGCTGACGCCGACGGCAGGGCATCTGACCCTGACCGGCTACACCCCGACGGTGACGGGCACCGGGCCGCGTTCGGCGGAGCCGCAGACGGGGCATCTGTTCCTGCGCGGCTACGTGCCGACGGTTACGGGACCGGCGAAGCCGACGACGGGGGCCGGCGGCGGTGGTGGACGTGGCGGCAAGCGGCCGAAGCGAATCATCTGGATTGAGCCGGAAGACGACGGGCCGGAGATCGAGGTCGAGACGCTGGCCGACGTGCCGAAGGCCGTCAAAGCAGTCAAGCGGCAGGCGAAGGCGATTGCAGAACGTGCGATCAAGGCGCGCGAGCCGATCCCCGAACTGCCGCAGTGGGTGGTGCATGGGGATGCGCCGCACGTCGAGGAACTGCGACGGCGGATTGACGACATCCGCGCCAACTTTGCCTACGTCTACCAGTTGATGCTGATAGAGCAACGCAGGCGCGAGGACGAGGACGAAGAAGACGTGTTCCTGCTCACCCTATGAACAATGAACGCAAGGCCGCAGCAGCGGCGCAGTTGCTGGAGTCGGATGCGTTCAAAGACGGATTCGAAGCAATCCAGGCAAACATCGTCGCCAAGTTTGCCCAGCCGGGGCTTAGACGCATCGCAATTGCACGAGTTGTATCACGCCAACCTCGCACACCAGCGTTTGCGCCGGTATTGGGAGCAAGTGGTGCTGACGGGCAAGATGGATGCGATAGCCGAGGCACAGAAACAGGCGACTAAACGAGGAAAATGATGGACAACTTGACGACCAACCCGGCACCGGGAGTCGCACCGCAGGCCAGTCCCGAAGACCGCATCGCTGCCATCCTGGGAAAACAGGACACGGCAAGCGCGGACGAGGCAGAGCCCGCACCAACGGAAGCGGCACCGGAAACGCCGCAAGAGACTGCTCCGGTTGAGCAAGCGCAAACGGATGAACTGACGGCAGATGACTTGCCCGATGAACAGGCCGAGGCGCCCTCAGAGAGCGGTGACGAGTTCGAGATCGTCCACAACGGGCAAGCGCGCAAGCTCACCCGGGAAGAAACGATTCGCCTCGCACAGCAGGGGTTTGACTACACGGTCAAGACGCAGCAGGTCGCGGAGACGGCGAAGGTCGTCAACGAACGTCTGCAACGTCTGGAGCAGGTTCAACAGGTACAAGAGTTACTCCTGTCGGAACATGCCACCGTGAAGGCGCTGGAATCGCAGTTGGCGCAGTATCAGAACATTGATTGGGTGCGTCTCGCCACGGACGATCCGCTGGAATACCCAAAGCATCGTGCGCAGTACGACAGCCTTGTGCAGTCGTACAACGTAGCGGCGCGGGCATACGGCGCGAAGGCCGAGGCGGTCGGGACGCAGTTGGGGCGGATCAAGCAGGACATGCTCGCGCAGGAGGCAGCCATCTTGCCGAAGCTCGTCCCGGCGTGGTCCGATCCGGCCAAGTTCGAGGCCGCGAAGACGGAGATGGTTCAGTACCTACGCTCGCAAGGCGTAGACCCGCAGATGGTCGCGGGTAAGTATCTGGACAACGCATTCGCACTCAAGACGCTGTACCAGTCGATGCAGTACGAGAAGCTGCACAACGCGAAGCGCGATAAGGTCAAACAACTGAGATCGGCGCCGCCGGTTGTTCGTCCCGGTGCCAGCCAGCCCCCTACTTCCGCGAGCGCGGAGAAGGAGAAGCAGGCACAGCAAAGGTTGCGGAAGTCGGGCAGCCTAGAGGACGCGGCGAGCCTTTTGCTCAACCGCATGAAGTAATCAAAGGAGATCCCAATGGGGACCCCTACCGCACTGTTTCAAACCTACGGTGCCGTCGGCATCCGTGAGGACTTGGAAGATGTCATCTATGACATCAGCCCGATGGACACGTGGTTCTTCACGCATGCGTCGAGGTCGAAGGCGACCAACACGCTGCACGACTGGCAGACCGATGCACTGGCGACGCCGTCGAAGGACAACCAGTACATTGAAGGCGAGGACTTCTCGGCGCAGGCCGTGACCGCGACGACCAAGTACCGTAACTACACCGAGATCGCCCGCAAGGAGATCGTGGTTTCGCGTACGCAGAACAAGGTCCAGACGGCCGGCCGCAAGGAAGAACTGGCCTACCAGATCGTCAAGAAGGGCAAGGAGCTGAAGCGCGACATCGAAACGGCGTGCATCCAGAACAAGGCTGCAACGTCCGGCGGTGCTGCGTCTGCTCGTGCAGCCGCAAGCGTGGAAAGCTGGATCTTCCTGACCAACCACGTTCTTGCATCGACGCAAACGACGGCGACGACGAAAGCGCCGGTCAACGGTATCCAGGTGACGATCGGCGTGGACGGATCGGTGGTAGCCTTCACCGAAGGCGATCTGCAGAACTGCCTGCAGCAAGCGTGGTCGTGCGGCGGCGAGACCGACACCATCCTCGTCGGCGCCAAGCTGAAGAACACGCTGGGTTCCTTCACCGGCATCGCAACGCGCTATCGCAACGTGGCGGCGGGTCAGCAGGCCGACATCGTGGCGGCGGCTGACGTGTTCGTGTCGAGCTACGGATCGCACAAGGTGGTGCTGTCGCGCTACATGCGGGCCACTGTCGTGCTGTGTCTGGACTCGTCTACGTGGGGTATCGCGTGGCTCGATCCGATCCAGTCGATGTCGATGCCGAAGTCGGGCGACAGCGAGAAGCACATGCTGGTCTGCGAGTACACGGTCGTCTGCAAGTCGCCGACGGCCAATACGAAGCTCACCGGCGTTTCCTAAGTAGTCACTGACGGGGCCGGGGGGAAACTCCCGGTCCCTTTTCATGGAACGCATACTCGACATTAATCCTCTGACCGGCATGACCGTGACGTTTCAATACGATCATGCGAACGAACAACTCATCATCGGCCACAAGCAGGATGCTTCGCCAGTGATTGAGGACAACAAGTGGGCGCTACTCGACATCGAGAAGCACCGCAAGCAGGCCCAGAACGATTGGGCGCACTACGCCAAGATTCCCGAGATCGTGCAGATGGAGTGGAAGGTGAAGTATGGCGTAGACTTCCTCGACCCGAACCATTGGGGCCGGGTGATGAAGCTCCTGGAAGACCCGGACTACAAATACCTCAAGCGGACCACATACAAGCATGATCGCTAACAAGGTCCGCGCGGCATGGGAACACGTCACGCGCAAGGATTTCACCGATGCGTGGCCGATCCTCTCGGACGTACTGAACGAAGAACCCGACAACGCCGCCGCGCTCTACCTTGCCGGCTGCGTGATGCGTTCTCAAAGCCACGTCGGGCTGTCGCTGACGTTGTTCCGTCGTGCGCTGGCGCTGCGTCAGGACATCCCGAACATCTGGATGCACTACGGGGCTGCGCTGCACGATACGCATGCGTATGACGAGGCGCGGGAGTGCTTTACGGCGGTGCTGAAGTGGCTGCCGACCGATCCGATGCCCTACGGGAACATCGCGGCCGGCTACATCCAGCAGGGCAAGGCGCGCGAGGCCGTCGAGTGGGCGGACAAGGCGCTGGCGATCGACCCGAATCACACCATCGCCAAGATTGCCAAGGCGTTCGGGTGTCTCGCGCTGGGCCGCTGGGCGCCCGCCTGGGAGCACATCGACGCGCTGTACGAGGAAAAGATGGTGACGCGCGTCTACACCCCGGAGAAGGAGCCGGTGTGGGACGGCAGCAAGGGCAAGACGGTTGTGGTCACGACCGATCAGGGGCTCGGCGATCAGATCATGTTCGCGCAGTGCCTCACGGAGATGGCGCGCGACTGTAAGGAACTCATCATCGAGACCAGCGAGCGCATGGAGGGTTTGTTCCGTCGCAATTTCCCCGGCGCAACGGTCTACGGCACGCTGAAGCACAAGGGCATTACGTGGCCGTCGAATCACAAGATTGACGCCTCGATGCATCTGTCGCGGATCGGCACGTACTACCGTCGCGCAGACGAGGATTTCCCGAAGCGTGCCTACCTGACGCCCGACCCGGAGAAGGTGGCCGTGGTACGCAAGGCGCTGGAGCAGTATCCGCGCCCGTGGATCGGCTTGGCGTGGCGTGGCGGGATACCCGAGACGAACACGAAGGCGCGCAGCATGGAATTGCCCGACTTGGCGCCCGTGATCAAGGCGGGCGGCACGATGATCTCGCTCGCGTACCAGGACGTGCGGCAGGAAATCGCCCGATGGAACATCGACAACCCTGAGCAAATCGTCGTCCCGGTGATCGACAACACGGGCGACTTTGACTGGACGATGGCGCTGATCTCGGAACTGGATCACGTCGTGACGGTGACGACGACGGCGGCGCACGTCTGCGGGGCGATCGGGAAGCGGGCCTATGTGCTCGTCAATCAGGTTCCGCAGTGGCGTTATGCGCACGGCAAAGATCATCTGATGTGGTACCCGGATAGCCTGACGCTGTACCGCCAGAAGCCGGGGGAGAAGGGCTGGGAGCACGCGGTCGGTCGGCTGGCGAAGGACTACAAAACCTGGGTGCTAGGCGATGGCGAGCTTAAATGCGCGTAGAGGTCTAGCCAGCTGGTCGCAGGTCGTCGGGAATTCGTGGTCGAAGTCCATTCGGTTGTTCAAGGGGCTGATGGACCGAGATTTCCCGGCGCATTACCGGGAAGGGCGCCCGTTCCTGTACGCGGACAACTGCTACTGGCGTTGCAAGACGAAGCAGCAATGGGCTCGGCTGATCCGCAACGGGGTGCACCTGTCGGAGCGCCTGGAGCGGCCTGCGGATCGGTATGAGGCGCTATTCCGCGACCATTCCTGGCCGCTACTGCCGTGGCGCAAGGGTGGGCGCAGTGTCGTGGTGATCCCTCCGTCGCGGTATCAGATCGCCGCGCTAGGCTGCAGTACGTGGGAAGCGGAGACGGTGGCGCGGCTGCGGGCGATCACAGATCGTCCGATACTGGTGAAGGCCAAGATTGACGGGAATCTGGTCGAGTATCTATCGAAGCACGATGCGTTCGCGCTGGTGACGTATGCGAGCGTGGCGGGATTCGAGGCGGCGACGCTAGGTTATCCGATCTTCGCGACCGACAAGTGCTGTACGTGGCCGATCAATGCGGGTCCGCTGGAGCGCATCGAAACGCCCGAGTATCACGAGCGCCTGCCGTGGCTGCACGCACTGGCCTACGCGCAATGGCACATTGACGAAATCTACAAGCTGGACTCAGAGGACTACGCCTACCAATGCGTGTCGTGACCACGGTTCACAAGGAAGGCTTTGACGAGTACGGGCATCGGTGGCTGGAAGGGCGCAAGCACTGGCCGAAGGATACCGAGTTCTACTTCTACACCGAAGGCTACGATCTGCCCGCCGACGGCATGGTGGTGCGAGACCTGATGGCGATGGATGAGTTCGCCAAGTGGAAGGCGAAATACTCGTTCTATGTTCCTCCGGGCTGGCAGTGGGATGTCGTCAAGTACAGCCACAAGGTATTCGCCGCGATCGACGCGCTCACCGACTATGACGGCATCGGCGTATGGCTCGACGCGGACTGTGTGACGTTCGCGGACATTCCCGAGGGGCTAGTCGAGGCGCAGGTCAAGGATGCCTACATTGCGCACTACGGGCGTACCGGGATGTATACCGAAACGGGCTTCTGGATCATCGATTGCGCGCACGAGCAGCATAAGAACTTCATGGCGACGTGGAAGGACGTGTACCACGCCGAGCAGTTCAAGATGCTCCCGCAGTGGCACGACTGCATGACGCTAGATGCGACCATTCGCGCGTTCGTGCGTGACGGGCATATCAAGACCCACAACCTGTCGGGTGAGGCGCACAAGCAGATGCACCCGCAGGCAGTGACCGAGTTCGGGAAGTATTTTGACCACTGCAAGGGGCCGCGTAAGTCAGTCGGCGTATCGCCCGAGAACAAGTCACGGTATCAGAAGGCCGCATGAAGGCTCTGATTACGGGCGTCTGCGGGCAGGATGGCTGGTATCTGTCGGAATACTTACTAGGCCGGAACTATGAAGTGGTGGGCACGCGCCGGGGCAACGAAGAACCCGACGATGCCCCTATGGGCGTGCAAGTGGTGTTCGGAGACGTGTCCGATGCCCTGTGCATGCGCTCACTTGCGGAGCAGCATCGGCCGGACGAAATCTACAATCTGGCGGCGATTACGCATGTGGGCGATTCGTTTTCCGCAATGGCTGCGAGTTTCCAGGTCAACGCTGTCGGAACGGCTAACTGCCTGGATGCTGCGGCTCGTGTCGGCGCGAAGTTCTATCAGGCGAGCACGAGTGAACTCTTTGGCGACTCACCGCCGCCGCAGGACGAGTTGAGCCCGATGCGCCCGCGTAGCCCCTACGCCTGCGCCAAGCTCGCGGCGTACTGGCTGACCCGGAACTACCGGGAGCGCGGCCTGCACGCCACCAATGGCATCCTGTTCAACCACGAGTCGGTACGTCGTGGTGGCGGATTCGTGACGCAGAAGGTGGCGCGGGCGGTCGCGGCGATCAAGCGTGGTACGCAGCGCGATCTGGTGCTCGGCAACCTGGACGCAGCGCGCGATTGGGGGCATGCGCGGGACTACGTGCGCGGCATGTGGATGCTGATGCAGCACGCCCCCGACGACTACGTGCTGGCGACGGGGAAGATGCGGACGGTGCGCGATCTGTGCGAGGTTGCCTTCTCGCACGTCGGGCTAGACTACCGCGAGCACGTCAAGACATCGGACGAGTACCGCCGACCGCTGGAGGTGGAGCAGTTGTGCGGAGATGCGAGCAAGGCTAACGCGCTGGGCTGGTATCCGGCGATCTCGTTCGAGGAAATGATCCGGGAGATGGTTGACTATGCGATGGCGGGACCGTGATGTCACAGTTTGACGAGGACACACACATTGACGCGATCCTGGCCGAGATCGGCACGGGAACACGCAAGCTCTGCGACATCGGCGCAAGGCTTGACGGTAGCAATAGCGCCAATCTGATCCGCAATCACGGCTTTACCGGCGTGCTGGTGGATAGGGACGAGAAATCCTGTCAGAAGCTGGCAACGGCGTTTCCGCATTGTCAGGTCATCCACAAGCATGTCGAGCCGTGGGACGTGAATAGCCTTGTGCAGCCCGATTGCTGGTTTTTCTCGCTGGATATCGACAGCACGGACTTTTGGGTATGGGCGAATCTGCGGCACCGACCCGCGCTGGTCGTCATGGAAACGGTGCCGATCAAGGGCTTCTACGCGGCCTCGATGGATGCGAAATCCAAAGACCACGACGGGTATGGCATGTCGGTGGACGCTTGCCGCTGGCTGGGTGAGGCAAAGGGCTATACCTACCTTGGGCGCAATGTCGTGAATGCGTTCTTTGTGCGCAAGGATCTGCCGTGCCAGTACAGGATTCCTCTGCCAGCTACGCACGAAGGGCTGCAGCGCGGTTCCGCGAATAACGTATTTGACAAGAACTATGCGCTCGCTCACTAGCTCGACGTGGGACGGGCAGGAACTTGAAGCCGTCCTGGATGTGGCCGCGAGCGGGCAGACGACGATGGGCCGCCGGGTGGCCGAGTTCGAGCGCGAATACGCGGCGTTCTGCGGCACGAAGTACTGCGTGGCGGTCAATAGCGGGTCGAGCGCGAATCTCGTCATGGTGGCGGCGTTTACGCTGCGCCGGGGCGGGCCGGGGACGGTGATCGTCCCGACGGTCGGCTGGGCCACGAGCTACAGCCCGTTCCAGCAGTACGGGTGGCGTCTGGTGTTCGTGGACATCGACCGCGAGACGCTGAATTACGACGTTCGGCAGCTACGGGCGGCGTGCCGGAAGTACCAGCCGGCGTGCATCCTGGCGGTCAACTTGCTCGGCAACCCGAACGACTTTGACGAGTTCCCGAACGGTATCCCGATCCTGGAAGACAACTGCGAGTCGATGGGCGCGCGGTACAACGGGCGCGTCACCGGCTCGTTCGGGGAGATGGGCACACATTCGACGTTCTTCAGTCACCACATGTGCACGATGGAAGGCGGCATGGTGACGACGAACGACGAGCACTACCGCGACATGCTGCTATCGCTGCGCTCCCACGGGTGGACGCGGCACCTGGCAGAGGACAACGTGTTCAATGAGCCGGTGGAAGCCATTCCGCTTCATTCTGCCGGGATACAACGTGCGGCCAACCGAGATGCAGGGTGCACTCGGGCTGGTGCAACTGCGGAAATTGCCGGAGTTCATCCGGCAGCGTCGAGACAATGCGGATAGGTTCCCGTTGAGGACGCAAAGAGAAGTGGGCGAATCGTCGTGGTTCGGCTTCGCAGTATTCGATGACGACCGCGACAAGGTGATCGGCAAGTACGAGCACCGTCCGGTGGTGACAGGCAATTTCCTGCGCCAGCCGGTGATCGCGCACTACAACTTTGACGTATTCAACGGAACGGAGAACGCTGACTACGTTCACGATCGCGCGGTGATGATCGGGAACAGTCACGAACGCATCGCATGGGAATCACTGAAAGAATCGACGCCATCACCCTTGTCGGAAGCGATAGATTTACTGCGGCACCGCCAGCTCCAAAGAGCGTAAAGATCGAGCTAACGGGGCGGTGTAACTACCGCTGCGGGTTCTGTGCCCTGCGCACCCGCAAGGAGCAGCCCAAGGGCGACATGGATTTCGACCTGTTCAAGCGCATCACGACGGAGATGCGCGAGGCCGGGGTCGAGGAAATCGGGGCGTTCTACCTGGGCGAGTCGTTCATGGCCCCGGACCTACTGGCGAACGCGATCGACTGGTGCAAGCATGACCTGGAGTTTCCGTACGTCTTCCTGACGACGAACGGGAGCCTGTGCACGCCGAATGCGCTGATGGCGGTCTTTGAGGCCGGGTCTGGACAGCCTCAAGTTCAGCATCAACGCGGCCGACCATGCGCAGTTCAAGGAGGTCATGGGGGTCAAGCCGGCGTTGTACGAGGCGGCCTTCACGGCGATCCAGCACGCGCGGCGGATGCGGGACCTGAAGCGGTACAAGTGCGGCATCTACGCCAGTTCGATCCGGTACGACGGCGAGCAGCAGGAGAAGATGGAAGCGTTGCTGAAGGAGCGCGTCCTGCCCTTCGTGGACGAGCACTACTGGCTGCCGCTGTACAGCATGGGATCGCTGGCAACGCAGCGCGAGGCGGAGCTGGGGTACAAGCCGACCGCAGGGAATCAAGGGCGCCTGGGGGCGCTACGGGAGCCGCTACCTTGCTGGAGCGCGTTTACGGAAGGGCATGTTACCGCCGACGGCCACCTGTCGGCGTGCTGCTTCGATGCCGATTCGAGATGGAAGATGGGGGATCTAAACAATACCTCGTTCATGCGAGCGTGGCATTCGCCTTCCTTCATCGCGTTGCGTCAGGCGCACTTGCGCAAGGACGTGACCGGGACGCCGTGCGAGGAGTGCGTGGCCTATGCTTGACACGATCCAGGTCTACATAGGTTACGACCCCTCCGCCGAGCCGGTCGCGTATCACGTCTGCTGCGACAGCATCATCCGCAACTGCAGTCTGCCGGTGCGGATCACGCCGCTGTCGCTGAAGGCGTTCGGCAAGGACTACACCGAGACGCATACGGACGGGTCGAATCAGTTCATCTATTCGCGCTTCCTGATCCCGTGGCTGCAGGCGTGGCGCGGCTTTGCCCTGTACCTCGACGGCGACATGATCGTGCGCGAGGGGGTGGACTTGGCGGAACTGTGGGCGTTGCGCGATCCGTACAAGTCGGTGCAGGTGGTCAAGCACAACTACCGCACGAAGCACGCGGCGAAGTACCTTGGGGCGCCGAACACGGACTACCCGCGCAAGAACTGGTCGAGCGTGATCCTGTGGAACTGCAATAGCTACCCGAATCGGATGCTGACGCCGAAGTTCGTCGAGAAGCAGACGGGCCAGTACCTGCACCGCTTCGAGTGGCTGGAGGACGACCGCATCGGGGAGTTGCCGGCGACGTGGAATCGTCTGGTGATGGAGCAGGACGTAACGCCCGACGACAAGCTGCTGCACTGACACGGTGGGCACGCCCTGCTTCCGGGCTACCGAGGCGCAGCCGCACGCGCACGAATGGCACAACGCCGCACACGCGGCTTTCTGGCATAAGGAGTTGTAATGGCGCTGGATAGCTACGCCAACCTGAAGACCGAAATCGCATTCGTGGATGGCGCGAAGCGACCTGACCTCGCAAATCGACACGTTTATTGATCTGTTCGAGGCGTGGGCGAATCGCAACTTGCGGGTCGGCAGATGGAGAACGAGGCGTACACGCCGGCTGCCGAGTTCCTGCCGCTGCCGACGGACTATGTGGGCTTGCGCGATGTCCAAGTGCAGTCGGTGCCGCGCCGGCAGTTGCAGTACGTCACGCCGGAGTATGCGGACATCGTGGCAGCGGACGGGACCACAGGCGTGCCGAGCTACTACACGATCGTCGGCAACCAGTTGCGCATCGTGCCGTCGCCTGCGACCGCCGATGATGTGCGGATCTCGTACTGGCAGTCGGTGCCGGCGCTGGACGACACCCAGACGAGCAATTGGCTGCTGGGCGAGTACCCGGACAGCTACCTGTACGGGAGCATGATGCACGCGCGGGCGTACATCCCGGACGAGGCGCGGTCGGAGTTCATCAAGTCGAGTTGGACGGCCGTCGTGGCCGAAATCCAGAGGGCCGGGAATCGCAGCAACCTCGGCGGGTCATTGACGCAGCGGGCAGGTTAAGGAGAAGGCATGGCGACGTTTACCAAGTTCAATCCGTTTGTCGAGTATCTCGGCGAATCGGTTTTTAACTTCAACAGCGATACGTTCAAGGTCATGCTGTGCAATACGGCACCCGTGGCAGCAAACGGCGTCAAGGCGGATCTGACCGAGATTTCTGCGGCGAATGGCTATTCTGCCGGCGGCAATGCGGCGACAGTTTCGTCCTGGGGTCAGACTTCGGGCACGGCCAAACTGGTGCTCGCGGACCCTACCAAGTGGACCGCCACGGGCGGCAGCATCGGTCCGTTCCGGTACGCCGTGCTGTATGACGACACGCCGTCGAGCCCTGCCGATCCGCTCATCGGGTTCTGGGATTACGGGTCTGCTATTACGCTGAACGTCGGCGAGGAATTCACGGTCGATTTCGACGCCACTAACGGCGTGTTCCAGATCACCTAATGCCCTACGGTCTGCGCTGCAAGTTTCCCGGCGGATCGGTCCAGGCGCCGCGCACGTTGCTGGCGGCGCGGGGGGCGTTCGCGTTGACGGGGCGGGCGGCGAATCTCAACCGCGATGTGCCGCTGGTGGCGAGTGACGAGTGGCAGCCGTTGTTCACGAGCAGCACGATCGGGCAAAGCCCGTCGATGGCGAATGCCTGGGTCGCCGGATGCGTCGTTAAGACTACGGGCGAGTGGTTCTTTCCGCATCAACAAGTGGCGTCTTCCACGGGCGGTCCGTGGCTGTTTAGTCCGAACACGTCAACGTGGCGCAGGACGAACACGAATAGCACGGACTGGTGGAAGGGCATAGCGTTCCGCGAGAACTATGACGTAGCTTTCGACCCGGATCGCAATTCGATGTGGATCGCGCCGGGTGGTCCGGTCGGGTGGACGGGGGCGCCTGGATCGCCCGTGTACGGGACGATGCGGTACGACTTCGATACCGACACGTTCTATAACTACTACCCGGAATCGGACTCAACCTACACCGCGACCACGGATGCGGCCTACTACCTGACAGCCAACAAGGGGCTCGGGCTGCGCGGCTTCGACCATAAGTGGTTCTATGACGCCGGCTACCTGTACACGCTGGGCGGGTGGAGTGTCGGAGCGAATCAGTCATTCCGCAGGATCAACCCGACCACGCACGTCACCACGACGCTGACGGCTTACGGCTCCGGCCTGCCGCCGATGGTGCAAGACGACGGGCGCTATACCGTCAATCGGGCGCGGCTCGATAGTCGCAGCAAGCGGGTCTATCTCGCCGCCGACGATGGCGCGATCTACACCTACGATATCGTGCCCTCTGCGACGACGCGGACGTGGCAACTGCTGACCACGACGGGCAGCGGCCCGTATGTGCCGACGGGCGGGACGGTGGGCGGCGATACAGCCGGCGTGGTGTACGCGATTGACGAGGCGAGCAACAACATCGTTGCGTGGTGTGGATCGGGCGACGTGCTGACCAGTCCCGGCAGCGCGTATCGGCAGACGTGGGTGCTCGACATGGCGACCCTTGCGTGGCGCACCGGGCCAAGCGCCACAGCTGGCAATACCGTGCCGGGGTCGGGATCATCCATCGAAATGTCTGCGGACTACGATCCGATCGGCAAGCGGGTGCTGCTCGCGTACTCGCCGCGCGGCACGTTCACGACGCAGATGTGGTCATTCCGTGGCGGATCGACGCATCCCGGCAAGATCACAAGCTTCGCGCTGCCGTCGTTTTCCGGGTCCGTGTACGGGGTCAACTACAACAAGTTCCCGTATCTGGCGAACAGCAATAGCAAGCACACGAACATGTGCTATTGCCCGCTCGATGGACGACTGTACGTCACGGGCGGCGACACGGGCGGATCGTCGGCGGTCGATGGCACATGGTCGATGTCGCTGGAAGACGGATCGTGGCGGTTGGATGTCGGCAAGCCGGTGTACCCGTCGCTGCCAGCGCCATCCGCGATCCAGGACAACGGCGGCTTCCACTGGTCATCACGACTGGCGCAGTTCATCTACCACGGCGGATCGTTCGGCTACGGCGGAAACGTCTTTGAGTACGGCGACGGGCTGTGGTTCTACGAGCCCGTAGCCAAGGTGTGGACGCAAGACCTGTCGCTGTTTGCCGGCGTGCAGTGGACGACGACGGCGCAGATCGACTTCTATAACAACAATACCACCGGCATGACGCACGGCGGCGTCTACGACGCGCAGACGGACATCATCTACGCATCGACCAATACGGCGGGCATGAAGCGGTACGACATGACCACGCGGACGCAGCTTGCCACGGTGTCATTTGTCGGCTCTACCACGACGCCCGTTGCTGGGCATACCGGGATTTACTGGGGCGAGACTAAGTGGGTGCAGAACGGACGGTGGTTGTACATGCCGACCGCGCTGTATAACGGCGCCGTTGCCTACTTTGCGCTTGCCAAGTACAACATTGACTCGCGGGCGTTCGTCTGGTGCGCGCTGCCGCCTATGCCGACCGTTTCCGGTACGGCGACGTTCAAGGAACAGCGCATCGGTGTATCGCATGACACGATCGTTTGGCCGAAGACGAGCGGGCCAGATGCGGTTATTTCAGGGATTTACCTGTATGACATTGCCTCCGATACGTGGACGGTGGATACGCAGGTTCCAGGCTACGGCAACATGCTCTGCAACGCGATCACGTCGCTGCCGGATGGACGGGTAGCGTTCTCGGGTGGTGTGTTCGGCCCGCAGATGTCGCACATCTGGTTCTACGAGGTCTTCTGATGGCGATTGCCTACGACGCGACAAGCGGACTGACGACGGGATGGACGTATAGCGATACGTTTGCGCATACCTGCACGGGCGCCGATCGCCTGCTGCTGGTCTGGGTGTTCTTCGATCGTGGCAATGGCAGCTACAACGTATCGTCCTTGACCTATGCGGGCGTGGCGATGACGCAGGTCACGACGTTTGCTTATGGCTATCGCTACGCCGAACTGTGGCGGCTGGTAGCCCCGGCAGAGGGCGCGAACAACATCGCGGCGACGTATAGCAACGTCGGCCCGACGGCGAAGATCATCATCCGCGCGTTCTCATACACGGGGGTGGATCAGACGACGCCGCTGGGGTCCATGTCCTACGCGACCGGCTACGGGGCAACGGCGAGCCTCGTGGTTGCCAGCGCGACGAATGAACTGGTCACGGACATGGTGAGCGTGCAATCGGCGGGCGCCAATGTGCTCGTCGGCGCGGACCAGACCTCGCGCTACGAAAGCGACAATGCGACGACGGGCATTGCGGCGCTCGGGTTCAGCGAAGAGGCGGGCGCGGCGAGCGTGACCATGACGTGGACGTTTGGCGGCGACAATTGGGAAATTGCGGCGGTGCCGATCAAGCCTGTCGGGGCAGCAACGCCCTCTGGCATTCCGAAGACGACGAAGTTGACATTGATGGGAGTGGGCTGAGATGGCAGATACCTATGTAGGCGGAAGTTACACCTTCGCATCGGACGACATCTCCAGCGTCCACTACGCGCGCATTAAGCTCGTCCACGGCGCCGATGGCGCCAATGCGGGCGACGTAGCCCTGACCAATCCGCTGCCGACGACAACGGTCCCGATCGCCACGAACGGCCTGTCCATCCATCGGTCCATCGACCTGGACGAGAGCGAAGAAGAAGTGAAGGCGACGGCCGGGACGGTGTACGGCATGTGGGTAAGCAACCTTGCTACGACGACGCGATTTATCAAGTTCTATGACGCCACGGCGGCATCGGTGTCCGTGGGCACGACGACGCCGGTGATCACCATCCCTATCCCCGGCAATGCGTCGGATGACGTATCGGGTGCGTTCAACGTCGGCGGCATGGGGATCGCGTTTGCCACGGCGATCTCGGTGGCGGCGACGACGGCGGTTGCGGACAACGATACCGGAGCGCCTGCGGCCAATGATGTGATCGTTAATATCTTCTACAAGTAATGGCCTTTTCCTCCGCGCCGCTGCCGTCGATCGGTCTGCTGATCGAACCGGAGACGCTGCCCGCTGGGCAGTTCCTAATACGGGCGGTCTGATCATCTCTCCACTACGTCCACGCGGCTGCTAGTCAATCGCAAGGTGCCAGCGGCGTATGGCGAGATCGAACTGACAGGACAGGATGCGACGCTTACGGAAGTGAGGCGCAGACGCCGGTCTATGCGGCGCCGCTGCCGTCGTTGTCCATGTTCGAGATGGGAGCGGCCGGTGCCTATGTCATGTTTAGCGATGCGGGATCCTTTGCTGTAACAGGGCAGGCGGCGGGGCTTGCCAAGGGGCGGCGGCTAACCGCCAGTGCGGGCGCGTTCGGCGCCGAGGGTGCGCCGGCCGAGCGTGACATGGAGATGAATGCAGATCCGCGCCTGTTCCAAGTGCTCGGGCAGGATGCGTCGATCCTGATCGGCCCGCGCACGTTGACAGGCGCCTTTGGCACGTACTCGCTAGCAGGGCAGGATGTGAGTTTTGCGGTGGAATCGTCGGGTTCGCGGATGCTGCCGGCCGAGGTCGGGCGCTTCTCTAGCAGCCGTTCGGACAATCTATCGCTGACCGCCACGACGATGACGCGCACCTATCGGCTCACGTCGGACTATGCCGACTATCTGCTGACGGGGCAGTCGGTCACGCTGACGGGGCCGGTCTGGTCGGACGTGACGGAGGGATCTGGATCATGGGTCTATGTGACGCCGAGCGGGGGAGTGTGGACCGATGTCGATCCAGATAGCTGACGCGAATTACGTCCCCGACCTGGACGCCGCGCGGATTGCGGGCGGGCTGATCGGCATGACGGGCTTTGCGCCGCTCCAGCGCGGACCGTATGGCAGCGTGAGCACGCAAGACGTGTTCGGGGTGCCGGCGGGCGATACCCTGCACGCCGAGACGTTCCGGCAGGTCAACAACTCGGTGCGATTCCTCGCGTTTCGCAAGCAGAACATTGACCAGTTCGACAAGGATGGCACGAAGACAAACTACGGCACGGCGTACAGCGCGAGCACGACGGGATGGAGTGCGGCAGCGTGGGGCAACAACATCTATGCGTGTAACTACCTGGACGCCACGCAGGTAAGCACCGGGACGAACTTTGCGGCGGTAGGTGACGATTGCCCCAAGGCCCGCTATGTGTGTTCCAACGTGAACTTCGTCATGCTTGCGGACACCGACGACGGCGTGGATCAGTTCTCGGATCAAGTCTGGTGGTCGGCGTTGCAAGACCCGACCGAGTGGACGCCTGCCATCGCTACGCAGTGCGGCAAGGTGCGGCTGCTCGACGCGCCGGGACCGATCCGGCAACTCGTGGCCTACCGCGATATGTTCATCGCATTCAAGGAAAACGCCATCTTCGTGGGCGAGTATGTCGGCCCGCCGTTCATCTTCCAATGGCGCATGGTGTCGTCGCGCATCGGCTTGTCGGCGCCGAATGGCGTGGTGGAGTTGGATGATGCGCTGTTCTTCGTACACACCAGCGGCGTGTACAAGTGGGACGGGGCGCAACTGACGAACGTGGGCCTGCCTGTGTGGCAGACGATCCTCAACCAGTTCGGGCATAACTCGTCGCAGACAGCGGGCGGCGCAGGCGACATGCCGACGCCTGGGACGGGCTACGTGGCGACCGACGCCAGCATGATCCGCCTCGTCGGTGACGATGTAGAGGGCGTGGTGTGGCTGTCGTGCTACACGCAGACGGTGCTGGATTCGACCTACAACGCCTTCCTCTACGGGTACAACGCACGCACGAACAAGTGGGCATCGCTTGGCTCGACGGCCATTGCTGCGATCAGTCCGCAGGTGCTGGTGACGACGACGCACTCCGACATGCGGACGTTTCTGGACGAGAACATGCCGACGCAGGCGCGGGTCTGGTACGTCAACAATGCCGCGTCCTCCTACCTGCGAGACCTGCGCTATCCCGATGCGTGGGGCAACGACATTACCGGCTCGGTATCGACGGCGGTGCAGGGCACGCTGGAGCGGTCCACGGACGCGATGCGGATCTATGCACGCTGCCTGTCGGGGTCGGATGCGGCCCCGTTCTCGACGGCGACCATCTACGGGTACGCGAACGAGCAGAGGAACCTGGGCGCGCAGACGGCAGCCTGCGTGCTGAACAGCGAGCTAGAGTCGTTCGATGGTCGGCTGTCGGCGCGGTTCAAGCTGGCGTATCTGGTGGGCACGCGCAACAAGTGGTGCTTGCTCGCGGGCGTGGGGCTTGAGTATCCGCAGACGGGTAGCCGATGAGCCTCGTCCGTCCGCGCTATCCGGCCTCGCAGCGGGACTATGACCGCATCGCCACGGCCATCCGGCAGGTCAACGAGGGGCGGCTGACGAGCACGCTGGCGTTGACCGCAGCCCCGACGAGCGGCTCGTGGGCGGTAGGCGACGTGGTGCGCAACAGTGCGCCGGTCGAGGTCACGTCGAACGAGGGTCCGAGCTACGTGCTGTTCGGCTGGATCTGCACGGCGTCGGACCCGCTCGCGTTCAAGGAAATGCGCGTGGGGACGGGGGCGGAAACGGTCGGCTGGGATGACCTGCGATTCCCGGCGCAGAGCATTAACCCAATCGGTACGATCGACGCCCCGACGCAGGATCAGACGGAAACGGGCTTTCCCGGCACGCTTCTGTTCTCGGGCTCGCGCGATGACATGATCGGGGGGATTGCGCAGATGCCGCACCGCTGGAAGCGGGCAAGTTTGATCCGCCCGCACATCCACTGGAGCAAGACGACGGGCAGCGCGAATGCCGTGGTGTGGAACCTCTACCTGCGCGTGATCGGCAATCCCGGTGATGTCGCAGGGGCATGGTCTACGGCGTATACCGCCACCATTGTCGCGGGCGATCAGACGGTGACCAACAATCACATCCTGTCCACGTTTGGCGATGTGACGATGGCGAACCTGGAGGAATCGGCGGTCCTCGCGTGGCGTCTCTATCGACGCGGATCGACGGACGCCGAGGCGAACACGGCTCGTTTATACGAGCTGGACTTCCACATCCAGAGCGACAAGTTCTACGGCACCGAGACGGAAATCCCCGCGTGATCCAGACGGTAACGGAGTGGCGTGAACTGTGGCCGTGGGTGAGCGACGGGCTGTGGGAGATCATCGAGCGCACCAACCCGACGTGGATTCCCGAGGACGTGTACACGGAACTGAAAGCGGGACAGGCGGCGTTGATGACGATCGAGGACGATCGCGGCTTCGTCATCGTCAAGCGGTTGCAGGACTATGACGGGCCATCGTTGTTCCTGTGGGCCATCTGGGGACCGGGGGAGTTAGCGACGTTGTATGAGCAGATCATGGACGAGTTGGATAAGTTCGCCAAGGCGGCGGGGTGCAGGCGCATCAGGATGATGTCTCCCCGCAAGGGGTGGCACAAGGTCAAGGGCTGGCGTGAGAAGGACACAGTTTTCGAGAGGGTTTTGATATGAGCGGAATGTTCGGAAGCGACAGCGAATCGACGCAGGAATGGAAGCCGCCCACATGGACCGAGGACAAGTGGAAGGAAGGGCTTGACCGCGCCTATGAAATCTCGGGCGTTTACGGATCAGGCCCATCTCTCGCGTGGCAAGGACCGTTCTCTGCGCCGTTGATCCCCGAGCAGGTCGATGCGATCGGCGGATTGGCCGGCATGGCGGCGCCGCTGTACGGCAACCCGCAGTGGATGCAGGATCAGGCGAAGGCCAAGCAGGGCACGATCCAGCAAGGGCTGACGGGCGGCATGACGAACCCGTATCAAGGCCAGAGCAACCCCTACGGCGGTGCGACCAATCCCGAGTTCGAGCGGATGCTAGCGTCCACTCGGCAGGGCATGGAGGACTCGTTTGCGCGTGGTACGGCGGCGAACACGAACGCAAGTGCTGCGCGGTCCGGTGCCTACGGTGGCAGCGCGCACAACGAACTGGCGGCAACGCAGGGCGCGGAACTGGCGAAGCAAGTGGCCGGCATGGAATCGGGCATGAGGTCGGACCAGTACAACCGAGCGGCGGGACTGTGGGGGCAAGATGTCGGAAGGAATGCTGGCCTCGCAGAGACGGGATTCGGACGGCAGTTGCAGACGCTCAGCATGATGCCGTCGCTGCAAGCGGGCGATGTCAACTTGCTGAACGCACTCCTGTCCGGTGGCGAACTCTCGCGCGGCCTGGATCAGCAGGAACTACAGGGGCATCAAGGCGTACACCAGCAGAACGTGCAGCAGCCGATTGCCGCACTCAATATCTTGATGGACGCGCTGGCTCGCGCATCGGGTGGCGGCGGTACGTCGCGCACCACGATCGGCGGCGGCGGGCTGTTCGGCTGACGGGGGCGACATGGCGGAACTGATGGCGATGATGGGATCGGCTGCGACGGCGGCCCCGGCGGCGGCAGGCGCGGCAGGCACGGGGGCGGGCGCAGCGGCGGGAATGCTCGGCCCTGCGGCGTTTGGGACCGCAGAGGGAATGCTCGCGGCAGGGACCGCCGACGACGATGGACCTGCTCGGCGGGTCGGCGTTCGGCACCGCAGACGCGGGTTTGCTTGGATCGGGCATGAAGGGGCTTCGACTTGGCTCGATCCGGCATGGGGGGCGGCACGGCGAGCCTGTTCGGTGATCCGAATGGGCTGGACTTCCTCAAGTGGTCGAGCACTCAAGATCCGGAGACTTCCCGATCAAGGCTGCGCAGGAAGCGATGAAGATGATGCAGAACAACGACCAGAAGGCGCCGGCTATGGGCAGTCGTCCTCCGGGGTACAACCCGCAGGCGAGCATGGAAGACCAATTCGCCGCCATCATGGGGTGGCTTCAGAAGAATGGAGGTCAGGTATGAGCGGCGGCGGATACGGACAGCAGCAGTGGGGCGGGCAGACCGGCGGCAATATGTACGGCTCGCAGTACGGGGCGATGAACAGGCAGGGCGGCGGTATCGGTCAGCCGCTCAACCCGAACGCGGGGCAGGTGGGCGGCAACATGCCGCAGCCGACGCCGATGGAGTCGGCCTTTGCTCCGACGCGCACGGGCGCGACCGAGGGCTGGGGCGGCGGTCAGGATGCGTTGCTGACGGGGCAGTATCCCGGTTCGGCACCGCCGCTGGACTCGTCAGGCACGGCAGCGGGCAGCGGTGGCAATCCGTGGGCTGCTGCCCCGACGGCGCCGCCGCCTGATTCGGCCTATGGCGGCGGCTCCCCGTGGGACGCGCACACGGGCGGCAACATGGGCGCGATCCGATATGCCGCAGCGTACGCCGGCCGCATGGGCGGCAGCATGGGTAGCCCCGTGGGGCGGTCAGGCGGGCGGCAACATGCGCGATCCTGGAAGGATTGGATACGACCTTGGGCAGACCGGCGGCAATATGTACGGTGCGATGGGCAAGCAGGGCGGCGGCATCGGGCAACCCTACGGCGGCGGCGCGACCACGAATCCGGTCGGTGCGCCCTCCGGCGGATACGGTGACTACATGAACCGCCGCAATGCGTGGATCGACCAACTGCGCGGCTACGTGGCGCAGCCGCAGCCGATCGGCACGGGCGGGGGCGGCGGTCCGAAGCCGCAGCCGAAGGACGGCACGGGCGGCATCGACCACATGGCGAACCTGCGCACGCTGATGGGCGAAGACCCGCGACTGGCGAACGAGTACCGGCTGCGCAACGGCGACACGATTAACTGGTGGCAGCAGAACCAGGGCAACGTCGCGCAGGGCCTATTCGGCGGCGACAACGGCAAGATGCAGGAATGGCTCGCGCACGACGCCCACGTCGAGCAACGCCGCGCCCCTGTCGCAGCAGGAGATGATGCGGCTGAACCAGATGGCGGGCATCCGTGGTCCTTCGTGGATGAGGTAGCGATATGGCCGGACTGTTCGGATTGGATGAGGACGCGAGCCTGGGGCTGCTGACGGCTGCGCTGGCGGCGATGTCGGCGCGCGGGGTGCGTCCGGGGACGGCGCTGGCGCAGGGCGGGCTGCTCGGCCTGGGTGCGATGCAGAACGCCAAGGCGGGGCGTGCGGACTCGGCGCGGCAGCAACGCGAAGACGAGTTCCGGCAGATGCAGATGGACGAGTACCGCCGGAAGATCGCGGAGCAGGAGCAGCTAAGCAGGGCATTCAATCTGCGTTCCAGGGGGCTATGACGCCGGGGCAGCCGCCCGTCGAGTTCGGCGGGGGTGAGGGCACTGCGACCGGGGACGCCTGCGACTTCGATCCGCAGAAGTTCGCTATGGGGCTCGGCAACGTGGACCCGATGGCGGCGGCGCAGATGCTTGCACCGAAGGCGCAGGAGTCGCCTTACGCGAAGATCAACCCGAAGGACTACACGCTGGAATCGCTGCGGATCTTTCGCGCACTAGAGACCCTGCTGATTTGGTAGCGCGCGAGGAACAGAAGGCTCCCGACAATCCGCTCGGTAAGGTGGGTCCGTCAGACTTCACGCCGGCCAGCGTGCAGGCGTTCATCGCCGGGGGCGGCAAGGATTACAGCGTCCTAAAGCCGATTGACAAGCGGCCGGTGACGAGTACGACAGTCATTAACGCGGGAGAAACCGAGTTCAGCAAGACGCTGGGGAAGAAGCACGCCGAGACGTACTCACAGATCATGGATAGCGCCCGCGCTGCCGGCAGCAAGATAGCGAATCTTGACGCTGTTACGTCACTGATTGGCGATGTTGAGACAAGCTCGGCCACGCCCATCGGGATGAAGGTTGCCGGCTACGCCAAAGCGATCGGCGTGGACCTGGACCCGAACCTGCCGCGCAAGCAAGCGGCAGAGATCATCTCGAACAAGATGGCGCTCGACGCCCGCGACACATCGACCGGGGCAGGGATGCCGGGGGCGATGTCGGACGCAGACCGAGAGTTCCTCAAGGCGATGACGCCGAACGTGGCGCAGACTCGCGAGGGACGCGCGCTGGTCACAGAAGTGCATCGCCGGCTTGCCAAGCGGGAGCAGCAGGTAGCGCAGATGGCTCGCGCGTACCGTGCCCGCACCGGCAAGTTTGACGAGGGCTTTTACGAGGAACTGGCTACGATGTCCAACAGGCAGCCCCTCTTTGCTGACTTGCAGGGCAACGCGGGGGCGGGCGGATCGGGGCGGATCACGATCAGAAGGCTACCGTAATGGCTCGCTACGAGATCACCGGGGCGGACGGCGCTAAGTACGAGGTCACGGCGCCCGACAACATGAGCGAAGCCGACGTGCTGGCCGAGTTCACGGCACAGACGCAGCCAAAGCAACCGCAAGCTGCCGCACCGAAAAACAAGCACGAATCGCTGCTGCAACGCATGGCAGCCGAGTCCTCCTTCACTGACATCGCGTTCGGCGCGTCCCAGATCCCCGGCGCGGTCTTGCAGATGGCAGGCCGAGGCGCGGAAGGCGTGGCTAACTTCGCCGGGGTCGGCGCAGACAAGGCCAAGGCGTTCCGCGAGTGGGTAGAGGAAAAAACAGGCGTGGGCTGCGAAACTACACCGAGAAATTCAACCCTGGCGACACGACCGGCGCGGCCATTGGGCGCGGGGTCGGGCAGGCTATCGCAACCGCCCCGCTAGTGCCCGGTATAGCCGCTAAGACGGCACTTGGCGCGATTGGGCAAGGGGCAGGCATCGGCGCCGGGACAGCGGCGCTAACGCCCGTTTACGACGTTCCTGAGGGTGGCTCGTTCCTGTCCGAGAAGGCGAAGCAGGCAGGGATGGGAGCGGTAGCTGGCGGCGGGCTGGCGGGCGCGGGACGGGTTGCCGCTGACATCGTGAAACCGGCGTTGCAAAAGGGCGCACAGAAACCTGCTAGACCGTGGGGTACGTCTGACGCCGGGGCAGGCGCGCGGCGGTATCGTCGCAGGTCTTGAGGAACGCGCGGCGGGCTATCCCATCATCGGGGAGGTCATCAACAAGGCCCGCCGGCAGTCCGTCGAAACTCAATCGGGTGATCTACAAAAAGGCGCTAGAGCCGTTCGGCAAGGAAGGCGCTGACGTAGCGGCGAAGGTCAAGGTAGGGAACGAGGGCATCCAGGCCATTGGCGACTTTCTCAGCGACAAGTACGACGACGCGCTGGCGCGTTCGGTACCCTCGCCGGTAGACCAACCGTTCCGCGCCGCGATCAACAAGCTGCACTCTATGGTGCCGAAATCGCTTAAAGACGACTTCGCCACGGTCATCAATAGCAATATCGAGGTCACGCCGGCTGGAACGATTACGCCGAGCGTGCTGAAGAAAGCCGATTCCGAGCTTGGCCGCAAGGCCGCGAACTACATGGGATCGGGCGACGGGATGCAGCGTGACTTTGCCGCTGCGCTGCGGCAGGCACAGTCGGAATTGCGGCAACTGATGGCGCGGCACAACCCGGTGACGGCGCCAGAACTCCGCGCGGCCGATCGGGGGTGGCGCACGATCGCACAGATGGAAACGGCTGGATCATCGACCGCTGCGGCAGATGGGGTGTTCACGCCGACACAGTTTATGCAAGCGGTGAAGCGGTCCGACAAGTCAGTGCGAGATCGTGCATTCTCGCGCGGCGAGGCGTGGAATCAGGAACTCGCCAAGGACGCGAAGCGTGTGCTGCCGCAGAAGGTGCCCGACTCGGGGACGGCGGGCCGCGCAGCGCAGTTGCTGGGCCTACTCAATCCGGTCAAGTCTTTAGAGGTTGGGGCGGCAACGCTGCCGCTGACCGCGATGTACGCTCCGGGAACGAGCGCCCTGTTCCGCGCAATGGCGACGAAACGCCCGCCGGGTGCGGAGCAAGCCGCCGAACTGCTGCGGTCTACTTCTCCCTATCTCGGTCTTCTTTCCTCTGGGCTGCTTTCAGCCAACCAATAACGATCACACCAGCCACGAACGCCAGTAACTGCCATTCCATAAGGCCCGCCTCCGTGCGGGCTTTTTCATGCCCGCCCCGGGAGCATATCAAATTGCACGACGACAACGACGAGCATGTGCTCCTGGCTCGCATTGACGAACGTCTACGCCACATCGAACGCATGATTGACGACTTTGTCACCCGTATCGAATTCGCCCCGATCAAGGCGCTGGTGTTCGGACTCGCCGGCCTGATGCTCTCTGCGGTGGTCGCCGCAGCTCGTCTCGACGGTGGTCAAATGACCGGCCGCCAATGGGTCGTGGTCGGCGTCCTGCTCGGTCCTGTGTACGCCGCTGCCCTGCTCGGCGCCTACTGGGCGTGGTGGCCGCTGCCGCCGACGATCGAGGTGCTGTACTCGCATCCCTACTTCTGCGACCGCCCGTGCGAGACGCGCGAGGAAGCGCAGCGGTATCAGGTCTACAGCGTCATGAGCGGCGACGACGAGGTATGGCACTACCGCGAGATCAAGGTGAATGCGCAGCGACTCGGCGCGATCCGCGCATCGTGGCAATCGGGCTCATTCATCTGGAACTCGCCCCAGGTGGCAACCCTGCGCAGCCCGCCGGGGATCTATCACCGCAGCGTGGCCGTGCAGCCCCCGACCTCCAACCCTACGCGCGACTTTGCCTATCAACTCTCGTTCCACTATGAACTGACGCCGATGCGCGAGGAGTCCATCGAGTTCCCCCCTGTCCGTCTGCGGGTGATCGCGCATGGCAAGTGATGCACTGATCGAGTTCATCGCGGCGTGGGAGGGCGGGCCGAAGCTGGTCAGTAGCGAAGACCCGCTGGTGCCGGGGGTCTACGACATCGGATACGGCCACGTCATCCACCACTCCGACCATCCGATGCGGATCACCCGCGAGCAGGCCGAGGACATGCTGCGCGCGGATGTGGAGATGGTCGAGGACGAGGTGCGCAACATGGTGACGGTGCCGACGCTGGAACACGAGTTAGAGGCGGTGGTCAGTCGCTCGCGTACAACGTCGGCACGAACGCGCTACGCAACTCGACCATGCTGGAGCGGCTGAACAGCTTGGACTATGACTGCTGGCGCGAGCTTGCACGATGGAACAAGGCCGGCGGCAGGATCGTTCTCGGACTGGTGAAGCGGCGTGCCGCCGAGTATCGAATGGCGAAATTTAATGATTACTCAACGCTTCCATGAGACGCCCTGACGCACTCGGGCAGAAACGCCGCGAATGGCACGGCCCGATTTCTCGAAGATCTCCCCGCGGCCCCGCGGCGCGGCTCCCTCGCCGGGGTTGGCCGGCGAGCCGTGGATGACCGCCGAGCGCATACCGGTGAAGGCGTCCTACACGTCCGCCGATCTCGCCGGGATGACGCACTTGCATTACGTCGCCGGCCTCCCGCCGTACCTCCGCGGGCCGTACTCCACGATGTACGTGATGCAGCCGTGGACGATCCGGCAGTATGCCGGTTTCTCGACGGCCGAGGAATCGAACGCGTTCTACCGCCGCAACCTCGCGGGCGGGCAGAAGGGCCTCTCGGTCGCCTTCGACCTCGCGACGCACCGCGGCTACGATTCGGACCACGAACGCGTCGCGGGCGACGTGGGCAAGGCGGGCGTGGCGATCGACTCGATCCTCGACATGAAGATCCTGTTCGATCAAATCCCGCTCGACCAGATGTCGGTCTCGATGACCATGAACGGCGCCGTCCTCCCGATCATGGCCTTCTACATCGTCGCCGCGGAGGAGCAGGGCGTCAGGCCGGAACAGCTGAACGGGACCATCCAGAACGACATCCTCAAGGAGTTCATGGTCCGCAACACGTACATCTACCCGCCGGCGCCTTCGATGCGGATCATCGGGGACGTCTTCCGCTATTGCTCCGATCGGATGCCCCGGTTCAACTGCATCTCGATCAGCGGGTACCACATGCAGGAGGCGGGAGCGACGGCCGACCTGGAGCTGGCGTACACGCTGGCGGACGGCCTCGAGTACCTGCGGACCGGCATCGCGGCGGGCCTGGACGTCGACGTCTTCGCGCCCCGGCTCTCGTTCTTCTGGGGCGTCGGGATGAACTTCTTCATGGAGATCGCCAAGATGCGCGCGGCGCGCGTGCTCTGGGCGAGCCTCGTGAAGCGGTTCGATCCGAAGAACCCGAAGTCGATGGCCCTGCGGACGCATTCGCAGACATCGGGCTGGAGCCTTGCCGCGCAGGACCCGTTCAACAACGTCACCCGCACCTGCGTGGAGGCGCTGGCGGCGGCCATGGGCCACACGCAGTCGCTGCACACCAACGCGCTCGACGAGGCGATCGCACTGCCGAGCGACTTCTCGGCCCGCATCGCCCGCAATACCCAGATCTACCTGCAGGAGGAGACGGGGATCACCCGGGTGGTCGACCCGTGGGGCGGGTCGTACTACGTCGAGTCGCTCACGCACGAGCTGATGACCCGGGCGTGGGCGCTGATCGGAGAGGTCGAGGACCTCGGCGGCATGACGAAGGCCATCGAGAGCGGTCTGCCGAAGATGCGGATCGAGGAGGCGGCCGCCCGGCGGCAGGCGCGCATCGACTCGGGCAGGGAGACGATCGTCGGGGTCAACAAGTACCGCCCCGCCGAGGATCAGCCGATCGACGTCCTCGAGGTGGACAACGTCGAGGTGCGTCGCAAGCAGCTGCTCCGCCTCGATGAACTGAAGCGGACGCGCGACGCCTCGCTCGTGGCGGCGTCGCTGGACGCGCTCACGCGCTGCGCCGAGACGGGGCAGGGCAACCTGCTCGACCTGTCCGTCGCGGCGGCCAGGAACCGCGCCACGCTCGGCGAGATTCGGACGCGGTCGCGAAAGTCTTCGGCCGCTACCAGGCGGTGAACCGCACGATCGCCGGGGTCTACTCCTCCGAGAGCGAGTCGGACGCGGAGTTCCAGAAGGCGAGGCAGATGGCGGCCGCGTTCGCCCGGCAGGAAGGCCGCCCGCTCCGGATCCTCGTCGCGAAGATGGGCCAGGACGGCCACGACCGCGGAGCCAAGGTCATCGCCACCGCCTTCGCCGACCTGGGGTTCGACGTGGACATCGGCCCGCTGTTCCAGACGCCGAAGGAGGTGGCCCGCCACGCCGTCGAGAACGACGTCCACGTGCTGGGCGTGTCGACGCTCGCCGGCGGCCACAAGACGCTGATCCCCGAGGTCGTCCAGGAACTGCGGGGGCTCGGGCGCGAGGACATCCTCGTGGTGGTGGGCGGCGTCATCCCGCCGCAGGACTACGCGTACCTGGAGCAGGCCGGCGCGGCCGGCGTCTTCGGCCCCGGGACCGTCATCCCGCTCGCCGCGCAGAAGATCCTGGAGGCATTGCTCACCGAAGCGGCGTAGGATCGAGGCAATGGCCGCGTCCACACCGTCCCCGCGACGCCGCCGGCGCCTCACCGCCGGCGAGTACCTCGACGGCATTCGCGGCGGCGACCGCGCGGTGCTCGCCCGCGCCATCACCCTGGTCGAGAGCGAGCTGCCCTCGGACATCGACCTGGCCTCGGAGGTGATCGAGGCCTGCCTGCCGTTTACCGGCGGCGCGCGCCGCGTGGGCATCACCGGCGTGCCGGGCGTCGGAAAGAGCAGCTTCATCGAATCGCTCGGCACGCACCTCACCCGCGAACTCGGCGAGACGGTCGCGGTCCTCTCGATCGACCCCTCCAGCCCGCTGTCCGGCGGCAGCATCCTGGGCGACAAGACGCGGATGGAGCGGCTCGCCACGGACGACCGCGCCTTCATCCGACCGTCTCCGTCCCGCGGCCACCTCGGCGGCGTCGCCCGGCGGACCCGCGAGGCGATGCTGCTGTGCGAAGCCGCCGGCTACCGGAACGTCTTCATCGAGACGGTCGGCGTGGGCCAGTCGGAGACGACCGTGCGCTCGATGACCGACTTCTTCCTCCTGCTGATGCTCGCGGGCGCGGGTGACGAACTCCAGGGGATGAAGCGCGGCATCCTCGAGATGACCGACCTGATCGCGATCAACAAGGCGGACGGCGACAACCGCGCGCGCGCCGAGCGCGCGCGCCACGACTACGCCAGCGCGCTCCACCTCTTCCCCGCCTCGGCCGACGGCTGGGACCCGTGCGTCGTCACCTGCTCCGCGCTGACTCGCGAAGGGGTGCCCGAGGTCTGGGCCGCGGTGCTGGAACACCGGGCGCTGCTCAGCTCGAACGGCTGGCTGGCGCGGCTTCGCGAGGCCCAGGCGCTCGAATGGATGCGCGAGGCGCTCCTCTACGGCCTCGAGCAGGAAATCCGGCGCGACGACGCGGTCAACGACCGGCTGGCCGCGATGCGCGACGAGGTGCGCGCCGGACGGCTCAGCCCCTTCCGCGCGGCGCACGACCTGCTGCGCCTGTTCCGACGGCGCTAGGGGACGGCCGCACCCATGGCGAGCACCCCTTCCCGGTTCGACCGCACGATTGTCGACGGGTCGCTGCCCCGCGCGGTCTGGAAGCTCGCCTGGCCGACGATGCTCCAGAATGCGGTGGCGGGATTCCAGGGTTTCGTGGACCACGCCCTCGTGGGCCACTTCGTCGGCTACACCGCAAACGCGGCGATAGGGGTGAGCTGGCAGATCATCCTCGTCGTCATCACCTTCATCAGCGCCCTCTACGCCGGGACCTCGGTGTTCGTCGCGCGGGCCGCGGGAGCGGACGACGCCGACCGCGTGAACCACGTCGTCTACCAGGCGTTTCTCGCGTCGCTGCTCCTCGCGGGCTTTGTCCTCGCGCCGGTCGGCTACCTGGCCGCGCCGTACCTGCTCGACGTCGTCCACGCGGCCCCCGAGGTCAAGCGCGAGGCGCTGCCGTTCCTGCGGATCATGTTGACCTGCAGTTTCGGCCTCCTCGTCTTCTTCATGCTCGGCGGGGCGTTTCGGGCAGCCGGCGACGCGCAGACGCCGCTGCGGCTCGGCCTGGCGGTCACCGTCCTCAACGCGGCCTTCAACATCGTGCTGATCCGCGGCCTCGGGCCGATACCCGCGCTCGGCACGACCGGGGCGGCGATCGGCACCGTCCTGGCGAACGCGATCGTCGGCGGGGCGGGCCTGCTCTACCTCTTTTCCGGCCGCTCGGTCATCCGCTGGTCGATCGCCATGCCGTGGAGGCCCGACTGGACGACGATCCGGGCGCTCTTCGGGTTCGGGCTGCCGGTCGGCTTCCAGGGAATCGCGATGAACGTGGCGGGCTTGTTCCTCCTGCGGTTCATCGGCTCGCTGGGGGCGAGCGCCGAAGCACAGGCGGCCTACGCCGTCGCGTACGGCGAACTCTTCTCGCTGGTCACCTGGACGTCGGTCGGGCTCATGGGGGCCGCGTCGGCGGTCGTGGGGCAGAACCTCGGGGCGAACCGTCCCGAGCGGAGTGAGCGCGCCCCGGCGATCGCCGCCCGAATGGGGCTGGCGCTCGCGGCCTTCATGGGCGTGGCGTACTTCTTCCTCCCCGGCCCGCTCTTCCGGCTGTTCGGCCTCAGCGACCCCGTGGTGCTCGACCTCGGCCGGGACCTCCTCCGGTTCCTCAGCGTGTCCGGGCTGTTCGTCACCGTCGCGCTCACCTACACCGGGGCCTTGCAGGGCGGAGGGGACACGCGGAGCCCCTTCGTCATCTCGATCATCTCGCAGATCGTCGTGCCGCTCGGTTTGTGCAGCGTGCTCGAGGCCACCGGAAGGCTCACCCCGACCGGCATCTGGACGGCGATCGTCCTGGGCCACGTCACGCGCGCGTCGTTGAGCGTGGCGCGGTTCCGGCAGGGAAAATGGCGGAGCATCCGCGTGCCGACAGGAGCCCGCCCGTCCCCGGGAGTGGCCACCCCGCATCCGCCGGACCGTGGCTGAGGCAGGTTCTCGTTGCTGGACGGCAGGCAAGCGGGTACACTTCTTCCTTCACCCACGACAAGCAAGACGAGCTGGGCTCGGCGGAAGCCGCCTGAGGAGGGCCAATGAGGACCGTTCGCGACCTGCTGCAGGCCAAGGGACACGATGTGTACTCGATTGCGCCGGAGGCGTCCGTATACGATGCGTTGAAACTGATGTCGGACCGGAACGTCGGCGCGGTGCTGGTACTCGACCGGAGCGGACGGCTCGTCGGGATTCTCTCGGAAAGGGACTACGCGCGAAAGGTCGTGCTGCGCGGGCACACGTCCCGGGAGACGCCCGTCTCCGCCATCATGACCGAGGAAGTGCTGTGCATTCCCCCCGACATGACCATCGACGACTGCATGGGCCTGATGACCCACCGGCGTGTGCGTCACCTGCCGGTCACCGAGAACGACCGGCCGATCGGCATGGTGTCGATCGGTGACGTCGGGCGGGCGATGATCGAGAACCAGGGTTTCGTGATCGCGCAGCTGGAGCATTACATCTGTGGGGCGAGGTAGCCGTTAGCGGATCACGGATGCCGTAGCTGTCAGCGGATCACGGAAGCAGCCATGCCAGACGATACAGTCAGGAAGGGCGAGGAGGAGTGGCGCAAGACGCTGACTCCCGAGCAGTACCGCGTGCTGCGGCAGCACGGCACCGAGCCGGCGTGGTCGCACCCGCTCAACACCGAACACCGGGACGGGCGCTTCTACTGCGCGGGATGCGGCGCCCTGCTGTTCACGTCGGACGCGAAGTACGCGAGCGGCTCGGGGTGGCCGAGCTACTCCGACGCGGTCGAGGGCGCGGTGGCGACCGGCGTCGACCGCAGCCACGGCATGGTGCGCACCGAGATGCACTGCCGGCGCTGCGGCGGGCACCTCGGCCACGTCTTCGAGGATGGCCCCGCGCCGACGGGCCTCCGCTACTGTGCGAACGGGACGTCGCTCCGCTTCGAACCCACGGAGTAGATCCCGGGCCGGAGGCCCGAAGCCGCTTGCGTCAGGCTCGGCCATGCGCCACACTGCCGCATGGCCAACAACGTGCCGGCCGCGGGTGACACGGCGCTCGTGCGCGCCATCGGGGTGCGCGCGCTCTCGGCGAGCATCGTCAACAGCACGATCGGGGCGGGCATCTTCGTGCTGCCGGCGGTGGTGTCCGCGAGCATCGGCACCGCCGCCCCCTTCGCCTACGCGGCCTGCGCCGCAACGATTGCGCTCATCGTCACCTGCTTCGCCATGGCGGGCAGCCGGGTCTCGCTGACCGGCGGCGTCTACGCCTACGTGGAAACGGCGTTCGGCGGCTACGTCGGCTTCCTGGCCGGCGTGATGTACTGGCTTTCCGCGATCTTCGGTGTCGCGACGGTGGCGAGCGCGCTCGCCTCTTCCGTCGGAGCAGCCCTCCCCGTGCTGGCCACGCCCCTGGGCCGCGCGGCGTTCATCGTCGCCGCCTTCTCCGCCTTCGGCTGGCTCAACGTCCGCGGCGTGAACGTCGGCGCGCGAACCGTCGAGATCGTGACGGTCACCAAGCTGCTGCCGCTGGCCCTCTTCGTCGGGGTTGGAATCTTCTTCGTCCACCCGGAAAACATCCGGCCGACCCTGCCCGCGTCGACAGGGACCCTGGGAAGCGCCGTCCTGACGTTGATCTTCGCGTTCGTCGGCACGGAAGTCTCGCTGGTGCCGAGCGGAGAGTTCAAGGATCCGGCCCGAACCGTCCCGCGGGCGATCTTCCTGGCGCTCGCGGTGGTGACGTTTCTCTACATGGTGATCCAGTTCGTGGCAAGCGGCGTGCTCGGTCCGGCGCTCGCGCAGAGTTCGACCACGCCGCTCGCGGCGGCCAGCGCGGTGTTCCTGGGGAACGCCGGGCGCACGGTGATGCTCGCGGGCGCGATGATTTCGATGGCCGGGTACCTGGGCGGGGACATCCTGGGGTCGCCGCGCATCCTGTTCGCGTTCGGCCGGGACGGCCTCTTGCCGCCGTTCTTCGCCCGCGTGCACGAACGCTACCGGACGCCGGCCAACGCGATCGTGGTGTACGCGGCGATCGCCTGCGCCCTGACGCTCCTCGGCACCTTCGGCAAGCTGCTGCTGCTCGCGAACGTCTGCGTGCTCTCGATGTACTTTCTCTGTTGCGCGGCGGCGTGGGAGTTGACGCGTCGGGACGTCCGCACCGGCGGCGAGCCCTTCGTCGCGCCGGGCGGCGCCCTCGTCCCCGTCGCCGCCTGCCTCGCGGTCGCGTGGATCCTGTCCAGCGCGACGATCGAAGAGTTCGAGGTCGAGGCGATCGCGCTGGCCGTCGCCACCGTGCTCTACGTGGTGCGACGACGAGGGCTTCAACGGCCGGGGAAACCCGCGGCGGTGACCTCCCGGAACTGGTAGACCGCGCTGTACCGGCATCACGCGGATCAGCTCCTCGAGGTTCGTCTTCCCCGACGACAGCCGCTCGATGACGTCCTCGGCCATCGAGATCGTGCTGCGCCGGGCGCTCACCCGCACGTCGTCGAACGGCGCGCTCTTGCTGATCAGGATCACGTCCTCTTCGCTCGGCGTCCACAGTTCGGCGATGCTGGTGCGGCCCCGGTAGCCGGTGAAGTTGCAGTTGGCGCAGCCGGTGCCCCTGTAGAACGTCAGCCCCTCGGGCTCCCGCGCGAAGAATTCCTTCAAGAGCTCGGCCGACGGCCTGTACGGCTGCTTGCACATCGGGCAGACGACGCGCGCGAGCCGCTGCGCCAGCACCCCCAGCATCGACGAGGCGATCAGGTTCGGATCGACCTTCATGTCCTGCAGCCGCGTCACCGCCGAAATGGCGTCGTTGGTGTGCAGCGTGCTGAGCAGGAGGTGGCCCGTCTGGGCGGCGCGGAACGACATCTCGGCCGTCTCCTCGTCGCGGATCTCGCCGATCAGGATGATCTCGGGATCGTGCCGGAGGAAGGCCCGCAGGTAGCGCGAGAACGTGTTGCCGATCCGCTCGTTGACCTCCGACTGGCTGAACTGCTCGTACACGTACTCGATCGGATCCTCGGCCGTCAGCACCCGCACCTCGGGCCGGTACGCCGTCATCAGCGACGCGTAGAGCGTGGTGCTCTTGCCCGAGCCGGTGGGGCCGGTGACGAGCAGGAGGCCGGCTGGCCGCTGCAGCAGTTGCTTGAGCCTCGCGGTGATCGCGGGTGAGAATCCGAGCTGGTCGATGTTCGTCGGCGCGTTGGTCTTGTCCAGGATGCGGAGCACGCAGCTCTCGCCGTAGTAGCTCGGGACGATCGACACGCGGAAATCGATGTTCTGACTGTCGTTCTTCCGCTCGAAGCGCACGCGGAACGAGCCGTCCTGCGGACGCCGGCGTTCGGCGATGTCCAGCTTGGCCAGCACCTTGACGCGCGAGACGATCTCCCTCGCCGTCTGGTCGATCACCTGCTGGAACGCCCCGAGCTGGAGCTCCTGCAGGATGCCGTCGATCCGGAACCGCGCGTGCAGCCGCCCGGCGAGCATCTCCAGGTGGATGTCGCTGCACCGCCGCTCGAGGGCCAGGGCGAGCAGCTGTCGAACGGCGGAGTCCGCCTTCTTGTCCTGGATGTATTCCTCGACGTAGCGGCTCTTGACCGGGCTGCCCGGCTCGCCGTCGGGCTCGTCGCTCATCGCGATCGTCTCGATGCTCGGCTGCGGCGCCTCCGTCCCGGGCACCGGCTGGTCGACCGCCTGCTCGTAAAGCCGCTTGAAGGCGCGCTTGATCGCTTCCTGCGACGAGGTGACGACGCTGACCACATACCCCGTGAGCTGCGACAGTTCCTCGACGATCGCCGTCTTGGTCGGGTCGTTCATCGAGATCGTCAGCACGTGCCCCACCTGGGCGATCGGCACGAGCCAGTGGCGCCGCGCGTAGCTGCGGTTGATCAGGCGTGTCAGCGTCCGATCGAGGTTCACCCGGTCGAGATCGACGAACGGCACGTCGAGCTGCAGGCAGAGTGCCTGCCGCATCGCCTCGTCGGTCAGGTGTCCCAGCCTGATCAGGACCTCGCCGAGCGGCCGCTTTGACCGCTGCTGTTCCTGGAGGGCCTGCTCGAGCTGCAGCTCGGTGATCGATCCGCTGCGGAGGAGCACCTCGCCCAGCTTGGGGCGCTTGTTGCCCTGCTCCAGGACGTGCGCGAGCTGGCGCGCCGTGATCAGCTTGTCGTCGACCAGCAGGCGCCCGAGCGGCACGTACGTCCTCGACGCCGCCTGCTTCTCGAGGGCCTTCGTGAGGTGGCCCTCGTCGATCAGCCCCGCTTCGATCAGCAGCCTGCCCAGCCGCGTCTCCGCCGGCGTCTTCATCCATGGTGCTTTCATGTAGGGCTCCTACCTGACGAGCTTCCGGTACTTGATCCGGTGAGGGCGGTCGGCCTCCGCTCCCAGGCGGCGGTGCCGATCGGCCTCGTAGTCCTGGTAGTTCCCCTGGAACCACTCGACCTGGCTGTCGCCCTCGAAGGCGAGGATGTGCGTCGCGATCCGGTCCAGGAACCAGCGGTCGTGGCTGACCACGAGCGCGCAGCCGGCGAAATCCACCAAGGCGTCCTCGAGCGACCGCAGCGTGTCGACGTCGAGGTCGTTGGTCGGCTCGTCGAGCAGCAGCAGGTTGCTGCCCCCGCGGAGCAGCTGCGCCAGGTGCACGCGGTTCCGCTCGCCGCCCGAAAGCGTGCCCACCTGTCGCTGCTGGTCGCGGCCCTTGAAATTGAACCACGAGGCGTAGGCGCGCGACGGCACGGCGCGCTTGCCGATCTGGATCTCGTCCTGGCCGCCCGATACCTCTTCCAAGACCGTCCTGGCCGGGTCGAGGGCATCGCGGCTCTGGTCCACGTACCCGATCTGCACCGTCTCGCCGATACGGAGGGTGCCGTCATCGGGCGCCTCCTGAGCCCGGTGATCAGCCGGAACAACGTCGTCTTGCCCGCGCCGTTCGGACCGATGACGCCGACGATCCCGCCGCGGGGCAGCTTGAAGCTCAGCCCGTCGAACAGCAGGGTGTCGCCGTATCCTTTTCTCAGGTCCGTCGGCCTCGACCACGACGTCCCCGAGGCGGGGACCTGGGGCGATGTAAATCTCACCGCGCTCGATGCGCTGGGCCGCATCCTGCTACAGCAGTTCTTCGTAGGCGTTCAGGCGAGCCTTCCCTTTCGCCTGCCGCGCCCGTGGGGACATGCGGATCCACTCGAGTTCGCGGGCCAGCGTGCGCTGCCGCCTCGCCTCCTGCTTCTCCTCGTGCTCCAGCCGCTGCTGTTTCTGCTCCAGCCAGGACGAGTAGTTCCCCTGCCAGGGTATCCCCTGGCCGCGGTCCAGTTCGAGGATCCACCCCGCCACGTTGTCCAGGAAGTAGCGGTCGTGCGTGACGGCGACCACGGTGCCCGCGTAGTCGTGCAGGAAGCGCTCGAGCCACGCCACCGACTCGGCGTCGAGGTGGTTGGTCGGCTCGTCGAGCAGCAGGAGGTCGGGCGATCGAAGCAGCAGGCGGCACAAGGCGACCCGGCGGCGCTCGCCCCCGGAGAGCGTGCGGACGTCCGCGTCGCCGGGCGGCACCCGCAGCGCGTCCATCGCCAGCTCCACCCGGGAATCGAGGTCCCAGGCCTTCGCGGCGTCGATCCGGTCCTGGAGCCGGCCCTGCGCCTCGAGCACCTTGTCCAGCTCGTCGGGCGACAGGTCCTCGCCGAGGCGCTCGGACAACCGCTCGTACTCCTACAGCAGCGAGCGTGTTTCCGCGCACCCCTTCCTCGATGTTGCCGAGCACCGACTTTTCGGGGTCCAGTGCCGGCTCCTGCGGAAGAAAGCCGACCGAGATTCCCTCGGCTGGAAACGCCTCCCCCGAGAAGTCGCGGTCCAGGCCGGCCATGATGCGCAGCAACGTGCTCTTTCCCGCCCCGTTCGCGCCGAGGACGCCGATCTTCGCGCCGGGGAGGAACGCCAGCCAGATGTCGTCGAGCACCTTCTTGTCGGGGGGATGGACCTTCGAGCAGGCCTTTCATCGTGAAGATGTACTGGTAGGACGCCACACGGCCCCATCGTGAAGAATATACGGCTGTAACCATGGCGGGGCTTCCGCTTCACTGACCATGGCGCCCGCCGTGCGCCCTTGTCGTGCACAACTGCCGCGCGGGACGGACCATGCCGACCAGGATCCCTGTGGGGGTACAGGGGTTGGCGCCCCCGGGTGTGCGCCGGGACCCGGCAGAGTAGAAGACAGAGGATTAGCAAATGAAACCTTGAAGCGAGGGCGCACGATGTCGGCCGGCCGGACTCGAGGATCCCGCTTCGTCGACGGAGGCCGAAATCGCGCGCGGGTCGCAGCAGCCCGCGAAAGGCTCGACCGCCGCGCGAGGCTGGCGGGCCCGCCGACCGTGCACCACCGGCGGCAGCAGGAACGTCCCTTCACCGCGGAGGAGCGGGACTCGCGTCACCATCCTCATCGGCGGTCTGACGACTCGGCACGAGGAGCTGATCAAGTCGACCCTGGAGGCGTGCCGGCACCGCTGCCAGCCCCTTCCCCAGACCGACCTCAACGCCTGCCTGGTCGGCAAGCAGTACGGCAACAACGGCCTGTGCAACCCGGCGTACTTCACCGTCGGCAACCTCGTGATGTACCTGCAGCAGCTCGAAGCGGAGGGCATGTCCCGCAAGGACTTCCTCGACCGCTACGTCTTCTTCACCGCCAGCGGCTGCGGCCCGTGCCGCTTCGGCATTTACGAGGCGAGTTCCGCCTCGCCCTGCGGAACGCCGGCTTCGACGGTTTCCGGGTGATCACCTTCCAGCAGAACCACGGCGTCAAGGCCAAGCACGGGCGAGCCGGGCTTAAGTTGTCGCTGATGCTCGGCCTCGGCGCCCTGAACGCCTTCCAGATGGCCGACGTGCTGAACGACTTCGCCTATTCGGTCCGGCCCGTTCGAGGTCGTCCCCGGGGCGACCAACCGCCAGCTGGGCGAGGCGATGCGGCCCTGGCGCGAGGACTTCCGGGCGCGGGGGCTCCGAGCGCCGAGACGAGGCTGCCACGCGGGGTGTGGAAGCCCCTGCCGCCAGCAAGATGGCGCGGACGACCGCCGAAGCGCTCAGGAACATCCGCGAGCACCTCTACGGCCCGCCGACCAGCGACGCGATGCGGCCGCTGCCGCGAGCATCTCGAGGCATCGAGGTGGACCGGCTGCGGGTGAAGCCCGTCGTGAAGGTCACCGGCGAGTTCTGGGCGCAGACCACCGAGGGCGACGGCAACTTCCGGATGTTCGAGTTCCTCGAGCGCGAAGGCGCCCAGGTCCTCGTGGATCCGCTGGGTACCTGGCTGATGTACCTGATCCACCAGCAGCAGGCGCAGGTCCTGAACCGGCGCGGCGTGGACGTCCCCCGCAGCGGCCCGGTGATGGCGCGCTCTCGGCGTGGCGGAAGGACGAGCTGAAGACGCTGGGCAAGCGCCTGCTGTTAGCGCCGGGAATGCCATGTACCGGCACCGCTATCACAATGCTGCGCAGGGCGCTCGGCGACGTCCCGCACCACCTCGTGGACCAGGAAGAGCTGGCGCAGGCGGCGCACCCCTTCTACCACAGCCTCGCGCGCGGCGGCGAAGGCCACCTCGAGGTGGCAAGAACATCTACTACTCCACCAGACCCGGCGCACATGGTGCTCAGCCTCAAGCCCTTCGGCTGCATGCCGTCCACGCAGTCCGACGGCGTGCAGTCCACGGTGGCGGCGAGGTGAAGAACATCCTGTTCCTGCCGATCGAGACCGCGGCCGAGGGCGAGCTGAACGCGCACAGCCGCGTGCAGATGGCGCTGGTCGAGGCGCGGCAGCGCGCCCAGGAGGAGTTCGACCGCGGCGCTGGCCTCCACCGGCAAGAAGCTGAACGAGATTCGCCACTACGTCGATGAGCACCCCGAGCTCAGGAGTCCGTTCCACCACGTGCCGCGCCAGCCCGGCGTCGGCGGGAGTGGCCGCCAACTTCGTGCTGCACGTCAGCCAACTCATCGATCGCGACGGCGCCTGGCGCTCCAGGCGCGGCGGGTCCCAATCGTGGCTTGCGCACGTCAGCCAACCAGCAGGTGCCATGACCGACCGACCCCAGATTCCTCCTCGGCCTCGACGCGGGTTCCACCACCGTCAAGGCCGTCGCGGTCGACGCTCGGACCGACGAGATCCTGTGGCGCGACTACCAGCGGCACGAGAGCCGGCCCGCCGAGAAACTGCTCGAGATGCTGAACCGGCTCGAGAAGGACGCCGGCATCGGCCGCGGCACCGCGCGCGCGTTCATCACCGGCGCCGGCGGGCGCCGCCTACGCGGAGCTCATCGGCGCGCATTACGTCCAGGAAGTGGCGGCGGTCGCGCTGGCCGTCGAACGCCGCCACCCCGACGCGCGGACGGTCATCGAGCTCGGCGGACAGGACGCGAAGATCATCATCTTCGAGGAAGAGGACGACGGGCGGACGCGCAAGATGGTGTCGATGAACGACAAGTGCGCCGGCGGCACCGGCGCGGTCATCGACAAGATCGCCAGCAAGCTGCAGATCGCCGAGGCGGTCGCTCGGCGAGATGCCCTACCGCGGGCTCAAGGTCTACCCGATTGCCGGCAAGTGCGGCGTGTTCGCCGAGACCGACATCAACGGCCTCCAGAAGCGGGGCGTGCCCGCCGAGGAACTGATGGCCTCGCTGTTCGACGCCATCGTCCTGCAGAACCTGACCGTGCTCTCGCGCGGGCACACGCTGCCGCCCGGCGTCCTGCTGCTCGGCGGCCCGCACGCGTTCATCCGGGGCCTGCGCGAGGCGTGGCAGACGCGGCATCCCCGAGCGCTGGAAGGAGCGGGGAACCGAGCTCCCCGCCGGCGCGACGCCCGAAGCCTCGATCGTCGCGCCCCCGATGGCCGAGTACTTCGGCGCCCTGGGCGGCGTGGAGTTCGCACGGCGCGACGGCGACGCGGCCACCGACTTCCTCGGGCCGAACCGCCTGGCCGAGGCCCTCGCGCGCGGCTACGAGGGACATCGCCGGGGCGCCCCCGCGGTGGGCGTGTCGGGCACCGACCTCGCGGAGTTCCGCAAGCAGTACGAGCGGCCGGCATGGACATCCGCCGGTGCTCGAGCGTGGCTCCCACGTCCGCGGCTTCATCGGCCTCGACGCGGGCTCCACCTCGACCAAGGCGGTCCTGCTCGACGAGGACGGCCGCGTGCTCGCCAAGGCCTACCAGCTCTCGCGCGGCAACCCGATCGAGGACGCCAAGGAGATGTTCGCCGCGCTGCGGACCGCAGATCGAGTCCCAGGGCGCGACCGTCGACGTGGGCGGCCTCGTGACGACGGGGTACGCCAAGGACATCCTGAAGGACGTCTTCTCGGGCGACGCCGCGCTGGTCGAGACGGTGGCCCACGCCAAGTCCGCCCTGCATTTCTACGAAGACCCGCACGTGATCGTCGACGTCGGCGGCCAGGACATCAAGATCATCGTGATGCACGACGGCCGGGTGAAGGACTTCCGGCTCAACACCCAGTGCTCGGCGGGCAACGGCTATTTCCTGCAGGCCATCGCCAGGAGCTTCGGCTACCCGGTGGAGGAGTTCGCCGAGGCCGCCTTCTCGGCGCGCGAGATGCCGGTGTTCGGCTACGGCTGCGTGCTGTTCCTGCAGTCGGAGATCGCCAACGTCCAGCGGCAGGGCTGGAAGCCGCAGGAGATCCTCGCGGGCCTCGCCTCGGTGCTGCCGAAGAACGTCTTCCTCTACGTGGCGAAGGCGCCGAACCTGTCGCGGTTCGGGTGGCGCTTCGTGCTGCAGGGCGGCACCCAGCGGAACCTCGCGGCGGTCAAGGCGCAGGTCGACTTCATCCGTGACAACTTCAAGGGCCAGGAACGCCAGCCGGACATCGTCCTGCACGAGCACTGCGGCGAGGCCGGCGCGATCGGCGCCGGCTCTCGAGGCGATGCGCCTCGCAAAGCAGGGCCGGCGCGACCACGTTCGTCGGCCTCGAGGCCGCGGAGCGGATCACCTTCGACACCCGGTGCGACGACGAGACGCGCTGCCACTTCTGCAAGAACGAGTGCCTGCGCACCTTCATCGACGTGTCGATCGGCCCCAAGGCGACGGCCGAGGCGGAGGTGGCTGCGGCCGTCGACGAGGCGGCGCACCGCCGCTTCATCGTCGCGGGCTGCGAGAAGGGCGCGGCCGAGGACGTCGCGGGCATGCGCCACATCAAGGCGGCCGAGGACGCGGTGAAGCAGCGCACCCCGAACCTCGTGACGTTCGCCTCGCGGGAGGTGTTCAAGATGCGGCACCCGGCGAGCGTCGCCGACCCGGCGCCCGCCAGCGGGTGGACCGCGGCGTCGCGCCGCCGGCACGCGCTGCACGCCGGCCGCGCCAAGGTGCGGATCGGCATCCCCCGCGTCTTCAATTTCTACGCGATGGCGCCGTACTTCACCGGGTACCTCGAGAGCCTGGGCGTGGACCCGAAGAACATCGTGTTCTCCGACTACACCAGCAAGGACATGTACCGGGCGGGCGCCACGCGCGGCGCCATCGACCCGTGCTTCCCTTCCAAGGTGGCGCTGGCGCACGTCCACAACCTGCTGCTCGTGAAGCACAAGCGCGCGCCGCTCGACCGCATCTTCTTCCCGATGCTCGAGGTGCTGCCCACCCGGTTCGTCGCGTCGAAGGGCAGCAACGCCTGCCCGACGGTGTCGCTGACACCCCAGACGGTGCACGCCGCGTTCACCAAGGACGGAGACCTCTTCGCGCAGTCGGGGGTGCAGTACCTCGACGGGATCCTCAACATGGAGGACAAGCCGCTGTTCCGGCGGCAGATGTTCGAGACGTGGGACCCGATGCTGGGCCTCTCGTGGGAGGAAAACGAGCGCGCGCTCGAGGCCGGCAGCCTGGCGCTCGCGGACTACGAGAAGACCGTCCGCGCCGCTGCGCGCGAGGCCCTCGACGCGCTCGAGCGCGAGAACCGGCTCGGCATCCTGCTCCTCGGGCGGCCCTATCACCACGATCCGGGCCTGAACCACGGCATTCCGGAGGAACTGCAGAAGCTCGGCTACGCGGTCTTCTCGCAGAGCACGCTTCCGCTCGACGACGACTTGCTCGATCGCCTGTTCGGCGACGAAGTGCGGGCCGGCCTGATCCGCCACCCGATGGATATCCAGGACGTCTGGAAGAACTCGTTCGCCGCGAGCAGCAACCTGAAGATCTGGGCGGCGAAGTTCGCCGCCCGCCACCCGAACCTGGTGGCGGTGGAACTGTCGAACTTCAAGTGCGGCCACGACGCCCCGATCTACGCGACGATGGAAGGAATCATCGAGAAGTCCGGTACGCCGTACTTCGGCTTCAAGGACATCGACGAGAACAAGCCCGCGGGCTCGATCAAGCTCCGCCTGGAGACGATCGACTACTCCCTGAAGACGCGCCCGCGAGGAACTGCTCGACAAGGACCGGCGCGCCGGGCGGATTGAAAAGTGGCTGGCCGCATACGAGAAGCGGCTGCGCCGCCAGCTCGATGGGGAGTTCGAAGACAGGGGCGGCGCCGGCGCCGATCCCCGAACCGTCATACCGTTGCAGCCGTCATAAGCAAGGTCAAGGTCGAGCAGTGGCTAGTGGTCACTACGCGCGCCCATGATCCCGTCGGCTCTTGCCGGTACTGGCTCCTTGCGATACGCTGCCGCGCTATGTGGCCCCAGCCTGTCGATCCCCTCGGCCAGATTGGCCTCTCCGCCGCGGCCGCCTCCCTCCCCATCGTCTTCCTCTTCTGGGCGCTCGCGGTGCGAAAGCTCCCGGGGCAGGTCGCCGGCCTGTGCACGGCCGCCGTCGCGGTCCTCGTCGCGGTGGCCGTCTACCGGATGCCGCCATCCCTCGCCCTGGCAGCGACCGCGCAGGGCGCCCTGTACGGCCTGTTCCCGATCGGCTGGATTGTCGTCGCCGCCGTCTTTCTCTACCACGTCACGGTCGAGAGCGGGCAGTTCGAGGTCATCAAGCGGTCGATCGCGTCGCTGACCGACGACCGTCGCCTGCAGGCGCTGCTGATCGCCTTCAGCTTCGGCGCGTTTCTCGAAGGCGCGGCCGGCTTCGGGACGCCGGTGGCGATATCGGCCGCAATGCTCGTCGGCCTCGGGTTCCAGCCGCTTTACGCCGCCGGCATCTGCCTGATTGCCAATACGGCGCCCGTCGCCTTCGGGGCCATCGGCACGCCCATCGTGGTGGCGGGACAGGTCACCGGCATCGACGCGGCACTGATCGCCAAGATGGTCGGCCGGCAGCTGCCGCTGCTCTCGGTGCTGGTGCCCTGCTGGCTGGTGGCCCTGATGGCGGGCTGGCGGGGCTTCGCGGAGGTCTGGCCCGCGGCCCTCGTGTCGGGTGCGTCGTTCGCGCTCGCCCAGTGGTGGACGTCGAACTACCTGGGTCCGCTCCTGCCCGACATCATCTCCTCGCTGGTCTCGATGGGCTGCCTCGTCGCATTCCTGCGCATGTGGAAGCCGCGCCGGATCTTCCGATTCGAGGGGGAACGCGAGTCGGTCTTCGGTCCGCCGCCGGCGGCGCGCGACGTCGTGCGCGCCTGGAGTCCGTTCATCGTCCTCACGCTGCTGGTCGGCAGCTGGGGGATCAAGCCGGTGAAGGCGCTGCTCGACCAGGTCACGCTGCCGGTGCCCTTCCCGATCGTTCACCTGGCCGTGGTGAACCAGGCGACCGGCAAGCCGATCCCGGCGATCTTCACGGTCAACTGGCTCTCGGCAACCGGCACGGCGATCCTGATCGCCGCCCTCGTCTCGGTGGCGCTCGCCCGGATGCGCCCTGCCACCGCATGGCGCCTGTTCGGGCAGACGCTGAAGTCGCTGCGCGCCCCGCTGGTCACGGTGGCCGCGGTTCTCGGCTTCGCCTACATCGGCAACGCGTCGGGGATGACGACCACGATGGGGATGGCGCTCGCGGCGACCGGGCAGTGGTTCCCGCTGTTCTCGCCGGTGCTCGGGTGGCTCGGCGTGTTCATGACCGGGTCCGATACCTCGGCAAACGCGGTCTTCGGGCGCCTGCAGGCGGTGTCGGCCGAGCGGATTGGCATGGACCCCTTGCTGGCCGTTGCGGCCAACGCCTCGGGCGGCGTCACCGGCAAGATGATCTCGCCGCAATCGATAGCCGTCGCCTGCGCGGCCACGGGCCTGGTGGGCAACGAGTCGGGGTTGTTCCGGTTCACCGTCCGCCACTCGCTGCTGATGGTGGCGCTGGTTGCCCTGCTCACCTGGCTGCAGGCGAACGTGCTGACGTGGATGGTGCCGGGAAGGTGACCCCCGGGAGCGTCAACGCACAATGCACAATGCAAGACGCGGAATGCAGACTGCCGGGCCGCGCAGTGGTCAGATGGCTGACACGAGGATCTCGGTGAGCTCCTCGTCGGTCAGGTCGATCGGGTTCCCGCGCATGCTGCTCGAGCGCTTCGATTGGGCCACGAGGTCCTCGACATCCGCAGCCCCGACTCCGTAGGCGCGCAGTCTCGGGACGCCGAGTTCCTCCCGCATCGACTCGAGCGTCGCCACCCCGTCCGGGGCCCGCGCACCGTCTCGGCCGGTGAGCAGCTGCGCGACGCGGTCGGCACGAGACAGCCGATCGCTTCCGGGCGCGCGGCCGGCCAATGCCGCGACGTTCACGCGCAGCACGTGCGGCAGGAGCGCCGCACACACCGCCCCGTGAGGGGCCGCAAAGCGTCCGCCAATCGGTCCCGCAAACCCATGGACCGCGCCGAGCGCGGCGTTCGCCAGCGCGAGTCCCCCGAAGAGGCTCGCGAGCGCCATGTCCTCCCGGGCCGCGGCGTTCGCACCATCGCGAACGGCCACCGGGAGCGAGCGCCCGACGCGCGCGATCCCGTCGACACACCACGGGTCGATCAGCGGAGACGATCTGGCGGAAAGATACGGCTCGATCAGCTGGGCCAGCGCGTCGAGGCCGGTGGCGGCAGTGACGGCCGGCGGCAGTTCGTACGTGAGTTCCGGATCGACGACGGCCACGGCGGGAAGCATGAGCGGGCTGCGAAGGCTGACCTTGACGGCCGGGGCTGAGGCAGTCAACACGGCGTTGCGCGTCACTTCCGCCCCGCTGCCGGCCGTCGTCGGAACGGCGATGAACGGCAGCCCGGCCCGCTCGAGCGGCCGGCCGCTTCCCACCACTTCGAGATAGTCGAACGGGTCGCCGGGATTGAGCGCGAGCGCGGCGACCGCCTTCCCCGCGTCGATCACGCTGCCCCCGCCGACGGCCAGCACGAGATCGCAGCCGTCGTCGCGCGCGATTGCGCGGCCGGCCAGGACGGTCTCGACGGACGGTTCGCCGTGCACCGGCCACGTGATGCAGGACAGCCCGGCGGCGCGCAGGGAGGCCGCGATCGCTTCGGCGCGCTCCGGCGACCTGCCACGAACGACCAGGGCGCGGCGCCCGAGCGGCCGGGCGAGCGACGGCAGTTCACGCCGCACGCCGGCGCCGAAAACGATGCGGGCAGCCGTGGCGAATTCGAATCTCGGCTGGAACACCAGGAACCTCAACGCCGATGCAGGAACGAAGGAACCTCGTCCTTCATTCTGAAACGCCATCCGTCCACCACGACCGGGTGCGCGGCTCGGCCATCATGTGGGTGACGCGTTCGATCCACTCCCGGTAGTGGGAAGTCTCCTTGTGCGCCGCAATGGCGTCGCGGCGCCGGTAGGCCTCGATCAGCATGAAGCGGGTCGGGTCCTCCTCGTTCTGGAGGACGTCGAACCGGGCGATGCCCGGCTCGGCGAGGCTGCCCTTTGCGTTCGCGAGCGTCGCCTCGCGAAACGCGTTCACGTGTTCAGACTTCACGCGCACGTTCACTTGAAGGATCAGCATGGGGAAATCATACAAGAACGAAAAATGCAAAATGCAGAATCCAGAGAGCAAAATGAAAATAACGCAGAATGCACGATGAAGGGTCAGGCGAGGTAGGGGATCGTCATCGGCCCTTCCGGGAGGATGGCGACGGGGGCGTCTCCGCAGCGTCTCAATTCCTCGTCCAGCCGGCGCTGCAGGTCGTCCAGCGGCTCCAGGTGCGCGGCCCGCACGTCCTCGGGCGGAATCTCGCTGAACAGACCGACCCGCGCCTTCAGCAGGATGATCGCCAGCAACTGCGCCTCCCACTGGTCGTACATCGAGAAGCCGGGCGCGACGATGGTGTCCAGCACCGCCCGGGGACTCGCGTGCTCCGTCATCAAGGTCCGGAAGTTCCCGTGGGCCGGGAAGCCGTCGTCGCACCGGGCGGCAGCGAGGATCGTCCCCCCCTGCTCGACGATCTGCGCGGCGGCCGACATGCCCTTGACCGCCTGGTAGAGGTTCTGGTCCAGCGGGTAGCCGCTGTTCGTGGTGACGACGAGCGGGTACGGACGGCTGCAGGACACCATGGCCGTGTCCTTCGCAACCCGGCACCCTTCGCGGTGCGCCTCGAGGACGTCACCGCAGAAGAAGCCGGTGATTTCGCGCCGGCGGTTCAGGGTCACATTGATGCAGAAGTCGACGGGTGCGAGCGAGCCGTTGGCGCGGATCTGATCCTGCGTCGGGTTGTCCTCGAGCCGTCCCCACGTGCTGCGCGGGTCGCCGATCACTTCGGCCCGGTGGTAGTGCATGATCGCGTCGATGTCCGCGAGCGCCGGGAACACCCCCTTGTAACCGCCGGAGAAGCCGGCCATGAAGTGCGGCTCGATGAACCCCAGCACGATTCTCCGGTCCGCCTGCAGCCACTCGCGGTTGAGCGAGACCGGCCGCCCGTCGGCCGTACGACCCGCCACCTCGAGGCCCGACGGGTCGTGCGCCGAGTGATTGACGACGCGCACGCGACCGAACACCTCGGGGCCGACCATCCGGCGCAGCTCGTCCGGGGTGTTCACCCGGTGCGACCCGGTGCCGTTGACGATCGTCCACTGCCGGTCGCGCAGGTGCGACATCTCCTCCAGCAGCCACCCGAGGAGCCGGTCCGACGGCAGCGGCCTGGTGATATCGGGAATGGCGACGGCGACGGTTTCTCCCGGTCCGACGATGTGCCGGAGTGGACGGGAGGCGATTGGCTGCCTGACCGCCTGGCGGAATGCGGCGGCCTCGTCGGGCAGTCCCTCGATCATCCGCGGTTCGAGCACGACGGCCCGGGAGGCGGGGACGTCGAGAGCCAGGCCCGATTGGCCGTACGCCAGGGTGACGCGCATGGTCCTGCCCTCCATCATGTGTCGCTCCACTCGAACGGCGGCGAGCGGGGGCACCAGAAGGCTACCGCTCGCACGGTGCCGGGAGCAAGTTGGTCTGAAGGAAGGGTGGGGAGCGTACAGACGAAGTGGCCAGCGCCTGGTGCCGTTGGACACCGGACGACTGGCCACGATGCGCCGACGACGGTCGCTACCGGACGCCCTTGGTGCGGGCGATCTCGCGAAGCTTCTGCAGGTGCGCCTGCATCTGCAGCAGGGTCGCGCGGTCCACGGTCACCGTGCCGCCCGCCGAGGGGCTGCTCGTTGCCGTGGTGCCGCTCCCGCTGGTCCCCGAGCCGCTCGTGCCCGTGGTGCCGGTGGCGGTGCCGCTGGTGCCGGCAGCGGTCGAACCCGCCGACTGACCGCTCAACGCCTGCTGGAGCAGGTCACCGATCGCATCGAAGTGCGCCTGCATCGTCTCGACCGGCTGGTCGCTGCTGGTGCTGGTCCCGCTGGCGGGGGTGGGATCCTGGGCGGACGCCGGCGTGCCGCTGGTCCCCGTGACCGACGCACCGGCTGCCGGCGCTCCAGCCGCACGCGCGAACGCCTGCATGTGCTGGCGGAACGTGGTCAGCTTGTCTTTGACCGGCGGAGGCACGTCCACCGCCGCACCCGCCGCCGCCGCGCTGGTCCCGGACGTCGCGGTGCCCGAAGTTCCAGTGGTGCCCGCGGTACCCGTGGTCCCCGAAGTGCCGGTGGTCCCCGAGGTGCCCGCAGCCGACGTCCCCGCGTTCGTCGTCGGGTCGGACGGATCCGCGCCGATGATCGGTGTCAGCGTGCGCTGCACGTCCTGGTACCGCTCGTACCAGCTGTTCTCCGCGGTCACCAGGGCATTGAAGCTCGTAATCACCTGATTGATCGCCGAACGCGCCTCGGCGTTCAGCTTCGACGTTTCAGGCAATGCGATTAGTTCCGTCAGCGCCTGTTTCGCCTGCTGCAGTTCCGCGCGGGCAGCGGCCTCGTCGCGTTGGGCCTGCGGCTGACCCTGCTGTGTCTGCGCCTGGCTCTGTGATCCTGCCGTCGTCGTCGTACCTGATTGGGCCAGTATCGTGGCGCCGGCGGCCGCGAGCGTGATCGCCCCCGCCACCACTGTCGAACGGAATCTGTGCATCGTCATCCTCCCCACATCCTTGCCGTGTTACGCAGGGGGAAGAGCAACTTGGATGCCACGAAGCGACTGCCCCCGGGTGGCGGCCGCGTTGGCAAACGATGCGGGCTAGGTGCGCGGCTTCCCTGTCGTGCGGGCGGTGGGAGTGGCCGACCAGGGGTCCTGGGGCCACGGATGCCGCGGGTAGCGGCCGCGGAGTTCCTTGCGCACCTCAGGGTAAACGTTGTCCCAGAAGCTGCGCAGGTCTTGCGTCACTTGCACGGGCCTGCCGTTCGGAGCGAGCAGCGCGAACTGGACCGGGACGCGGTCGGGCCCGACGCGCGGGCTGTCCGACAAGCCGAAGAGTTCCTGCAGCTTGACCGCGGCTTTCACGGCGCCTTCGGAGGTGTACTCGAGCCGGGCCGTGCGTCCGCTGGGCAGGGGAAGCGATGCCGGAGCGACACGGTCGAGCTCCGCCCGGTCCCTCGGCTCGAGCCGCGCCGCGAGGCTTGCTTCCTTCAGCGACCGGCATCCCGCCGACGCACGCCGCACGAGGTCCGGCAGGTCGAACGCGTGGCCTGCAAACCGCATGCGGTTGAGAAGCTGCCGATCAGCTTCGCTGACGCCGCGTTCGAGCCATGCGGCGGCAACCAAGTCTGATGCAATCCCGGGGTCCGGCTCGACCTGGCGTTCGCCTATGACGAGCCGGTCGTACAGTTCCTGCTCGAACGCCCTGGCGACGCCGGTCCCGGCGTCGAAGCGGTGCTCGAGGCGGACGTCCGTCGGCTCGAGCCACTCCCGCGCGACCGCGCTGGCCACCCGAATGCGCGCCTCGAGACCCGTTGCGTCCCGCCCGCTCGAACCCGTCGGGGGTTCGGCGGACACCACGTCGATGGCCAGGAGGTACTCGCTTTCCCGGACGCCGCTTTCGGCGCCGAGCACCGCGCCGTGGCCCGAGGCCAGAACCACCCGGGCGGAACCCGGCGTCCGCCTGCGGGCGACGCGGTCCGGGTAGCCGGACAGCAACGCTCGCCTCAACTCCCGGTCCCCGATCACCCGCGCCGGCCGAGCGAGCGCGAGCGCGGCCATCCGCTGGATTTCGCGTGCCGCGCGATCCAGGGATGGCGGCCACTCGGAGCGGCGGTCGAGCGCGGACAAGACGTCGCTCTCGGTCGTCGCGGCAACCGCCTGGCCATTTCGCCAGCCGAAGCGCTCCGACAGGAGGGCGCACGCGGCGGCGGCGGCAGGGGCACCCCGGCTTTCCAGGAGAATGCGGGCCAGTCGTGGGGGCAGCGGGATGCGGCGAATCTGGCGGCCGACGTCGGTCAGTTCACGGTTCCGTACGGCGCCCAACCGGCGCAGCAGCGCCCAGGCGGCTTCCAGTGATTCCGCCCTCGGCCGCTCGAACCACTCGATCTGCTCTGGTGTGCCTCCCCACGCAAGCACGTCCATCAGCAGCCCGGAGAGGTCCACGCGCTCGATCTCGGGCTCGCGAGAGGGGCGGAGCCGATCGCGCCCGTCCCACAGCCGGAAGACGACGCCGGGCGCCAGCCGGCCGGCCCGGCCGGCGCGCTGGATGGCAGAATCGAGTGCGATCCGTTCGGTTTCGAGCCGGTCAATCCCGCGGGCCGTGTCGAACCGGACGACCTTGTGCAACCCGGTATCGACCACGCCACGGACGCCCGGCACCGTAAGCGACGTCTCCGCGAGATTGGTCGCCAGGATGACGCGGCGCCGCTGCACGTCGCGAATCGCGTCGTCCTGCTCGTCGGCCGTCAGCGACCCGTGGAGGGGGACGACCTCCACGCCGGTGGCGGCCAGGCGGGCGCCGAGGTCTGCCGTCGCGCGGCGGAATCTCGGGCGCGCCAGGCAGGAACGCCAGCACCTGGCCGTCGGTGGCGCCAAGCGCGAGGGCGACCGCCTCGGCTACCGAGGTGCCGGGAACGTGGGTCACCGCAAGCGGGTGGTCGCGACCGGGCACCTCGACGATGGGGCAGCCTTCGAGATAGTCGGCGACGCGACGGCTGTCGAGAGTCGCCGACATGACCACCAGGCGCAGGTCGCCGCGCGCGCGCCACGCTTGTCTCGCGAGGGCGATGGCAAGGTCCGCGTGAAGGCTGCGCTCGTGGAACTCGTCGATGACGATCGTGGCGAAGTCGGACAGGAGCGGGTCGGACTGGGCGCGCCCGGTCAAGACGCCCTCGGTCGCGACCAGGAGGCGCGTCCGCGGCGTATAGCGGTGCTCGAAGCGCACCTGCCAGCCCACCTGGTCCCCGACCTCCCACCCCTGCTCGGCGGCGATGCGGCGGGCAATGGCGCGGGCGGCGACGCGGCGAGGTTGCAGCAGGAGGACGGGCCCGTCGGCCGCCAGGGCCGGGGCGACGCGGGTCGTCTTGCCGGCGCCCGGCGCCGCGGTCACGACCACGGCGCGCCGGGCACGGACCGCCGACAGGATGTCGGGGAGGAACGGGTCGACGGGCAGGCGCTGCACGAGATCAGTATGACGCAGGCGGCACGCGGCCAGGCCCCGGTTCAGGGCGACCGAAGGTGCGGGGGCCACGCAACGCGTACAAGAAAACGGGCGCGGGAGGAATCCCGCGCCCGTTCAGAGCACGATGTCCGGCGGTGCGGTCTACTTGAAGATGTACCGCAGGCCGCCCCAGAACTGGTAGTTGTTCGAGATGTCGTCCATCTTGTCCAGGAACAAGCGGCCGCTCAGCACGAAGTACAGCTCGTTGTTCTTCGCGCCGCCCTCCCACACCTTGGCGCCGCCCTGGAACAGCCACACGGGCGCGACGGTGTCGCCGTGGGTGAAGTCCCACACGCCGATGCCGGTGCCGATGAAGCCCTTGCGGCTCGGCCAGTAGTTGAGCTCGGCCTCGGCGAAGGCGGCCGAGTTGCCGAAGTCGCTCATGTTGAACGCCACGCCTGCGCCGGGCGCCACGCGCCAGTTCTCATTGAGCTTGATGTCGGCGCCGAACTTCAGGCCGAACAGCGGCGCGCAGTAGCCGTACTCCGTCGAGGCCGGGCACCGCGGGATCCGGTTCGCGCATGCGGCGCTCCTTGCCGAAGTCGCCTTCGAAGAAGAAGTTCGACCTTGTCGTCGGCCACGATCGCAAACGTCGCGTCGCAGTTGCTCTTCGGGGCCTTCGGGTTCGCGGCCGTCGATGCCGCCTTCACGGTGTACGTGCCGGGCACGGCCTTCTTGAGGAGAACCGTGGCCTGGAAAGGCGACGCGAGCGTGATCTCGGTGACGGGCTTGCCGTTGTAATCGACGCTGACCGGCGTGCCGGCCGGGCCGACGATCTGCACGGCCATCGACGCGGCGGCGGTCGCCGCCCTGCTGGCGACTGGGCGCCGTCGATCGCCACTTGTCCATCCGCCCTTGACCTTGGTCGCGTGGCCGTGAGGCCGCACGAGCGACGGGGCCAGGTCGCGGAGTCTTCTGCGGCCTCTGGGCCTCTTCGGCCTTCGCGGGCTGCTTCGGCGGCCTTGCGCGCCTCTTCGGCCTTGCGCGCCTCTTCGGCGAGGCGGGCTTCTTCGGCCTTGCGTGCGTTCTCGGCGGCGATGGCCTTCGGGCTCCGCTCGGTCGTCGCGAGCGCGAGGTTGCCGCACGGCTTCGGCAGGGTGAAGTGATACAGCGTCTCGCCGTCATCGACCTCGAACGTCCACACGGCGAACGGCTTCTCGCCGGCCCAGCGGACGTTCCGGATGACGTCGCCCTTGCCCTTGTTCTTCGAGGCCCATCCACACCTTCGTCTGACCGACCGCGAACGTGCCGTCGGTCATCTGGGAGGGGTCGGCCGCCACCAGGATGGCGAGGACCCTGGTCCTTGACCGCCGGGCTCAGTCCGGCGGCGTCCATGGCTTCCATCACGTTCTTGCGGACCCTGGGTTTCGCCATGTCCCGCTTGAGTTGCTTCAGGTCCTTCATCGGGCCGATCAGGGCCCTGGCGCCACCCAAGCGAGTCGCATTGTGGAAACCATCAGGCGTGGTCTGCGCCGCGGCGGCCGGGGCGGCCTTCGAGGCTGCAGCCTTCGGGGTCGCCTGCCCGGCGGCCACACCGACGTTTACGAGAGCCGTGATTGCAGCGAGCGCTGCGAACCGAACCACGACACGCGTCATCTTGGATCTCATTGTCACCCCACTCATCAGAGATGGAAGATCATGCCTTCACGGGTGCGCCGGTCACAGGCGGCACACGTGTGAGCCAGATAATCATACCTCAGCTCGGCCGCGGATTGTATCCGTTTCCGCCTATTTTGTGCACCGCACTACCAATTACCGGACGTATCCCAGGCTCCGAAGACGCTCGAGCATATCTCGATCCAGCGGGCTCGCCGCGGGAGGACGGGGCGCGACGATCCTGGGGCCGTAACCTGAGACCCGGCGAACGGGGTGCTGCGACCTGAATTCGCCCGTGAGGAGCCGAACCTCGACGGTTCCGGGCAGTTCGCGGCTGACTGGCACGCCGAGCAGGTGGAGGAGCGTCGGGGCGACGTCGGCAGCATTCCCCGGGATTCGGATGCCGGAAGCTGCCGGGGCGCCGGTGAGCGCCAGGAGCCCCGGTCCCCGCGCCGCCGCGCGGCCCGGGTCGGCCAGCAGCGCCACCACGCTGCCCGGCTGCCCCCCGTCCACGAGCGGGGCGACGAGCGAGTCCAGGAAGACGTAGTAGCGTTCCAGCGATTCGAGGCGCGAAGCGAGCGCCGACGGGGGCAGTCCCGATCCCCGGCTCGGACCGAGCAAGTTGTACTGGGCGATGTCCAAGCCCGGCAGGTAGACCGTATGGATACGGTGTCTGGCGTGAAGACCCGCTCGGCGAGCGCCGCCGGCACCGAGTCCTGTTCCGCCGCGCGACGCATCACGGCCGCCTCGTCCGGGCCGATGCCGGCGAACGCATCGACCACCTTCCGGCGCGCCTCGTCGCGAAGCGCCGGCCACGCGGGGCGGAGCGCGGCGTAGAGCGACGGCGGCGCGAGTTCGGCATCGAGCTTGCCGCCCCGCTCGAGCCGCAGCGTGGCGCGATCGGTGAGCACGACGCCGGCGTCCGGAGGCGCCGGCCACGTCGCCCACCAGTTGACGACGGCCGTCCGCGAGGCCGAAGCCGGCGCGCCACTTCCCAGAAGGTCTTCGAGCGCCGTTGAATCCCGTCGTCAGGGTCGGCCGGGTGAGGCGGACGAGGTCCGTGGCGGCCGCCAGCGCGCCGGCGAGCCCGCTGGAAGCGGTGGGGACCGTGCCGTCCATCCCGCTGACCGCGCGGCCTCAATCCCGCTCACGCCGTGCACCTCCGCCCCCTGCCCCGTGGCCATCGACGTCCAGGTGCGCGCCGGGTCGGGTGCGTCCGATGCGGGAAATTCCAGCCGGGCTCCGGCGAGCAGCAGCGCCAGGTGCCGAACCCGGCCGGACGCGGCGAGCCGTTCGACGAACCGCAGGTCGAAGCCGTCCACGGCGATGACCGTCAGGTGCACGCCGGTGGGTGCAAGGGTGCCCGCGTTGCCGGCCCCATGTTCCGCTGGCCCACCCTCGCCTCGCGTGGACAGGAACAGGATGGTCGCTGCGGCCGTGAAGGCCAGCGCGCCGAGGCCCAACGTCGGAAGCCACGCTCGGGCAGGGAGCCTCAGCGACGGCGAGGCGTCGTGGGCCCGGCGGGCAGCGAACGCGAGCGTGGCGACCATCACCGCGTGGCCCAGCAGCATGCTGATCGCCGTCGAGAAGGCCAGCACCAGCCAGGTCCACGCCTGACGAGTGCCAGACCGTTCCACGCCGGGCTGACCGTGCGCCACCAGAGGACGAGATACGCCAGCGACGCCATCGCGACGATCGCGCCGGCGGCCTTCGCGAGCCGCGGAGCCTCCGCGCCAGCGCCGCGTCGCCCCGCGCCCGGGAGGCCATCAGGCCGAGCAGGAGCGTCGAGACCAGCGCGAGGACCGCGACGCCCAGGCCGAACAGCGCACCGAGATACAGGGCGAGCACGATGCCGTCGCGAACGCCCGTGACGAGGCCCGGCATGCGCAACGCCGAGGGCGATGGCCGCCGATGGCCCGAGCAGGAGCGCGGCCAGGATGCCGATGCGCCCGCTCGAACGCAGGGCCGCGCCGGGCAGGCCGCGGCCCCCGCGCACGGGCCCCAGGACGAAGCGGTCCACTCCGGCATCCAGGTAGCCGAGCTCGCGGAGCCGCGCCCGCAGGTCGTCAACGGAGGGTCGGGGTTCGTCCATGGTCAACTCAGGTGGTGCGGCCGGCCACGAAATCCGCGAGCTGACGAAGACGGTCCGCGCGCGAGCCGAACGGCCCGAGCGCGCCCGTCGCCGTCTGCACAACTCACGCGCGAGCTGCCGCGCCCCGTCCACGCCGCTGAACGACACGAACGTCGTCTTCCGCGCGTCGGCAAGCTTCGGCTTCCCGGTTTCCGCCGGGTCGCCCTCGACGTCCAGCAGGTCGTCCACGATCTGGAACGCCAGGCCGAGGTTCTTCGCGTAGGCGGACGAGCGCTGCCACCTGGTCCTGCCGCGCGCCGGCCGTGATCGCCCCTGCGATCGACGCCGCCACGAACAGCGCCCCCGTCTTCCAGCGGTGAATCAGTTCGAGCGCCTCGAACGACAACTGGGTGTCGGTGGCCAGCAGATCTTCGACCTCCCCGCCTATCAGGCCCTCTGATCCGACCGAACCGGCGAGGAGCGCGGTCAACTGGCGGGCGAGCGGCGGGTCGTAGGAGCGCGCGATCGTGTCGAACGCGAGGTTGAACAGGTTGAAGGCCGCCATCAAGGCCATCGCCTCGCCGTTGGCGACGTGGTTCGAGGGCCGGCCCCGGCGAAGAGCCGCGTTGTCGAACGCCGGCAGGTCGTCCAGGATGAGCGACGAGGCGTGGACGAGTTCGATGGCGGCCGCCGCCGGCAGGGACCGCTCGGACGTGCCGCAGACCTCGGCCGACAGCAGCGTCGAGCACCGCGCGCACGCGCTTGGAGGGGGCGAACAGGGTGTAGCGCATCGCCCGGTGAAGCGCCGCGGGCCGCGCGCTCTCGGGCGGCGTCACCCGGTCCAGCTCGCGGTCGATCGCGCCGATGTGCTCGGAGATGAACGCCGGCAGCTTCATCGCCGGACATTCTACAAGGGCTATTCGGCCCTTCTCGCGCCTTCAGCTTCTGCGACCCCCGAAACGGGGTCAGGCCCCGTTTCGGGGTCAGAACTCCAGCAGCGACTCGTGCGTGCCCTTGTGCATCTCGTACCAGAAGTCGAGCGCGGCCTCCCGCCGGTCCTTCTCGAACCGCGCGATCCACTCGTCGCAGTTCGGGCCGGTCGACGCCGCCCACGTCGCGGCGGCGCTTCAGGAACGCGAGCACCATGTCCGCGTTCCGCCCCGCCTCCCAGAACACCGACGAGTTGCGGCTGTTGATGCGGCTCGCCGTCATCGTGCACCTTGTCGACGAACGCCTTGCCCATGCCGTACAGCGCCTCGACGATCTCGGCGCCCATGTCCTCGGCCCAGCCGCGGTGGAAGCGGCAGATGCCCGAGGTTGTCGAGCACCAGTTCCTCGCACCATCCGCTCCGCGTTCAGCCGGCCCAGCTGGCGCGGCGGCGAGGAAATCGGGGCCGTAGTACATGTAGTACTTGCCCATGATCGGCATCGGGCGCCAGCACGCCCGGCGTCCAGTACTGGTTCGGCACCATCCAGCCCTTGCGGGCGAACGCGGTGTGCACGAAGAGGTCGAGCACCTGCCCGGCCCTTGACGCGGGCCAGCCGGCGGGCGCGCCGCCGCGGCCCCTGCGCGAGGTCGAGGCGCTTCGCCACGATCGAGTCGAGCATGCGCCACGCCCAGGTCCGCGTTGTGGGCGGAGTCCTCGACGGCGCGGAAGCCGTCCGGCGAGAAGACCGGCAGGGCCTCGACGCCGAGGTCCGCCGGCGCCAGGACCTGCTCGTGCAGGCACTCCATCAGCCACGACAGCACGCCGCCGACCGAGATGGCGTCGAAGCCCATGCGCGTCGGCGTGGTGGTCCAGCCGCTCGGCGGCCCGCTGGTCGAAGATGCCGCACTGCGGCCCCATCGTCTGGTACGGCTCGTAGTCCTTCTTGTACTCGCCGCGCATCTTCTTGCAGACGGCGGCGCAGGGCTCGCCGCAGGTGTGCTGCTGCTTGGCCGCGATCGTCTCCTCGTTGAACTGCCTGAGGTAGTGGTCGGCGACGAGCGTCTGGTGGAGGGCGACGCGCTCGGCCTCGCTCCATGTAGATGCTGCGGTAGTTGAAGGAGAGCATCGCGCCGCCCAGCGTCGCGAAGTTCACGCCCAGCGTGCCGCCGGTGGCGAGCTTCGGGTCGAAGCGGTACTTGGTCGTGGCCTCGAAGTCCTTCGCGGCGAGGCGCTTCTGGTAGCGGACCTGGAACCACTCGTCGGCGACCTTCCGGTCGCGGAAGTCCTCGTCCACGACGGTGCCGCCGTAGACGACGGCCGCGATGTTGTGCTCGCGCAGCAGCCGCGTGCCGAAGCCGCCGCGGCCCGGCCCAGGTGTCCACGTGCGTCAGCGCGCCCGTTGCCGTCGATCGGCACCGAGACCGATGGCGCCGAAGTCGGTGGACTGCGCCGCCGGGCCGACGGCCAGGATCCGGGGGGGCTCGTCGTAGCGCGAGGCGCAGCGCTCGTGCACGTGGTCGAGCAGCCCGTAGAACGCCCGGCGCGTCCTGACGCCCAGACCCGCGGCAGGTCGACCGGCTCCAGCGCCACGTCGATCTCCTCGCCGTGCCGCCGGTTCAGGACCAGCACCGAGGGCGTCGGCGCCGCCCGACGAGCGACAGCATGTTGATCGCCGAGGTTGTCGAACACCAGCCCGGCGCCGCCCATCGAGGAGACGTAGAACCCGCCCCAGCAGGGCGAGAACCCGGTGACGACCAGCCGGTTCGAGCCCGGCAGGATCGACCCGGCCAGCAGGCCGACGCCGATGTTCAGGCTGTTGAACCGGCCGGCCAGGTGCAGCCCGAGGTCCACCGGACCGAAGAAATCGCCCACCGGGTACTTGGCCATCGCGGTAGAAGCCCGCTCCGGGCGTCGACGAACAGCACCTTCTGGCTGGACGTCCATGGCGGGGATTATGACGGCTTATTCCCGCTTGACCGCGGGCCGCCCGGGCGTCAGCATACGCGCGGAGGATTCCCGAGATGCGCACTGCCCGTTCCCGCCTCACGCTGGCCGGCCTCGCGTTCGCGGCCGTCGGTCGTCCTGGCTTCCGGCCAGGGCCCATTCGCCCGCGGCCAGGTGCGCCGCCGGCTGCGGCCGCCGTCCACGGCGAAGCCCGCCGTGCGGCTGCTGATCAGGAACGCGATGGTCATCTACGGGAACGCCAAGCCGGCCTTCGGCCCCATGGACATCCTGCTGCAGGACGGCCTCATCGCCCGCGTCGGCTCGCCGTCACCGAACGACCCGCCGCCCGACGCGGTCATCGACGCGACGGGCAAGTACGTCATGCCCGGCATCGTCAACGCGCACATGCACCTGCAGGACGAGCGCGGCGAGTCGCGCAGCCGTTCCAGTACGAGGCGAACCTCCTGCTCGCGTGCGGCGTCACGACGGTCCGCGACGTGGGCTCGGACCTCGAGAAGGCGAAGAAGTGGCGGAGGACAGCGCGGCCCACCGGCTCGTCGCCCCCCGCATCCTCATCTACACGCCCTCCTGGCGCGGCCGCGAGCCGCCGCCGACGGCCGGCAGAGCCCGAGGCCGGGTCCGCGCCGGCGTGCGCTGGGCGAAGGAGAACGGCGCGGACGGCATCAAGATCTTCGGGATCGACCGCGACCTGCTCGAGGCCGTCCTCGACGAGCTCAAAGCGGCTCGGCATGCGCACCGCCACCCACATCGCCGTCGAGGAGACGACCGCGAAGGATTTCGCCGAGCTGGGCGTGACCTCGATCGAGCACTTCTACGGCATCGCCGACGCCGCGCTCGACGGCATCCAGGACTTCCCGCCGGAGCACAACGCGAGCAACGAGGTGCACCGCTTCGGGCGTGCCGGCGAACTGTACATCCAGGGAAACCTCAATCCCAAGAAGCTCGACGACGTGCTCGACCTGATGGTCGCCAAGCACGTGGCCTGGGTCCCGACGCTCTCCATCTACGTGGCCAGCCGCGACGTCATGCGCGCGCAGAACCTGCCTTGGTACAAGGACTACCTCCATCCCGACCATGGAGGAGTACTGGAAGCCGGACCTGACCGGCATGGCTCCTATTTCCTCGGGTGGACGAACACGCAGGAAGCCCGCTGGAAGCGGAGCTACCAGGTGTGGATGGACGCCCTGCGGGATTCGGCCTGAAGGGCGGGCTGATCGCCACGGGAGACGATGCCGGGTTCATCTTCTCGCTGTACGGATTCGGCGTGCATCGAGGAACTGGCGCTGATGGAAGAAGCCGGGTTCCAGCCGCTCGAGGTCCTGAAGCATGCGACGGTCAACGGCGCGACCCTCCTCGGCCTCGGGACAAGCTGGACGGGTCCGACGGGCTACGTGGCCGACCTTCTCGTCGTGAACGGCAACCCGCTCGACAACCTGCACGTCCTCAACCCGTACGGCGCCGACGTGCTGACGGTCAACGGCACAGCCGGTCTCGAACTACTCGGCCGTCATGCCGGGCGACAAGACGTCCGGTCGAGCGCGGCGGCGGCATCGAGTGGACGATCAAGGACGGCGTCCCGTACCACGTCCCGACGCTGATGAAGCAGATGAAAGAGATGGTGGCGACCGCGAGGGCCGAACGGACGGCAAGGAAGAAGTAGGCGGGCAGGAAGCAGGCGCGTAAGCGGCAGGCGGCAGGAAGCGAACGGCAGAAGCAGACCCGGAGGGAGATCGATGGCGAAGCGAGAGATGCGTGCACTGGGACGGCGCAGTTTTCTGCAGACCGGGGCGGCGGCGGGCGTCGGGATGGCACTCGCCGGGACGGGCCTCGACGCGACGGCCGCCCGACAGCAGCGGGCGGTCAAGACGTCGCCGCTGCTCGACTTCAAGGTGGCGCCGATCGACATGGTCCGCATCGGCTACGTCGGCGTCGGCGGCATGGGCTCGGCGCACGTCCGCAACCTGCTGAAGATCGAAGGCGCGCAGATCCGCGCGGTCTGCGACATCGTCCCCGAGAAGGTCGCGCGCGTCCAGAAGTGGGTCGAGGAGGCCGGGCCAGCCGAAGCCCGAGGGCTACTCGAGCGGGCCTGAGGACTTCAAGCGCCTGTGCGACGCGGAACGACCTCGACCTCGTCTACACCGCCACGCCCTGGGAATGGCACGTGCCGGTTTGCGTCGCGGCGATGGAGGCCGGCAAGCACGCCGCCACCGAGGTCCCGGCGGCCATGACGATCGAGGAATGCTGGCAGCTGGTCGAGACCTCCGAGCAGACGAAGCGGCACTGCGTGATGATGGAGAACTGCTGCTACGACCGGCCCGAGATGCAGTGCCTGAACATGGTGAAGCAGGGGCTGCTCGGCGAGATCCTCCACGCCGAGTGCGGCTACCTGCACGACCTGCGCGGCGTCAAGTTCACGAACGAGGGCGAGGGGCTGTGGCGGCTCGCCCACGCGATGAAGCGCAACGCCAACCTCTACCCGACCCACGGCCTCGGGCCGGTGGCCCAGTGCATGGACATCAACCGGGGCGACCGGTTCGACTACCTGGTCTCGATGAGCAGCACCTCCCGCGGGCTGAAGCTCTACGCGGCGAAGACGTTCGGCCCGGACGACCCGCGGGCCACCAGGAAGTACGCGCTGGGCGACGTGAACGTGACCCTGATCCAGACCGCGCTCGGCGAAGGTGATCACGCTCTACCACGACACGAACCTGCCGCGGCCGTACAGCCGCATCCACATCGTGCAGGGGACGAAGGGCATCTTCGAGAAGTACCCCGACCGGGTCTACATCGAGGGCCGCAGCAAGAACGACGCGTGGGAGCCGCTCGACAGGTACCCGGAGTTCGACCATCCCGCTGTGGACCACACAGGCCGAAAAGGCGCGGGGCGCCGGCCACGGCGGCATGGACTACATCGAGGACTACCGGCTGATCGATGCGCTGCGAAACGGCCGCGCGCTCGACCTGGACGTCTACGACGCGGCGGCGTGGAGCGTCGGTCACCGCCCTGACCGAGCTCTCGATTGCCGGCGGGGGCAAGCCGGTCGAGTTCCCCGACTTCACCCGCGGCGGCTGGAAGACCCGCCGCCCGCTGCAGGTCATGGGCGTCTGACGGCGGAATGAAGGAACGGAGAATGGTGAATGTAGAATGAGAAATGCGGGGGCTGCATTCTTCATTTTGCAATGTGCATCGACAGTGAAGATGGAGGAAGTCGTGGGGTTGACCCGATGAACCGGCACGATACGATTGCCGTCGTCGATTTCGGGGGGCAGTACGCTCATCTGATCGCCACCAAGGTCAGGCGCCTCCGCGTGCTGGCCGAGATCCGCCAGCCCGAAGATCCGATCGAGATGTTCCGGGACTACAAGGGGATCATCCTGTCGGGCAGCCCGAGCTTCTCGTCGTTCGGCGAGGACTCGGGTTACACCAAGGCGATCTACGACCTCGACATCCCGATCCTCGGGTTCTGCTTCGGCCACCAGGAAATCGCCAAGCACTACGGCGGCGAGGTGGTGCACGGGGGGCGCGAGTGGGGCCGCGCCAGCCTGCACATCGTCCGCGAGCACCCGTTGTTCCAGGGGCTCGGTTCGGTCGAGCAGGTGTTCATGAGCCACTTCGACTCCGTCGTGAGCGTGGGCGCCGGCTTCGAAGAGCTCGGCTACACGATCCTTGGCGAGAGCGAGGGCGGCGGCCACCGCTACGCCGCGATTGGGTCGGACACCCACCGCCGCTACGGCTTCCAATACCACCCCGAGGTCGACGACACGGTCCACGGCCACGAGATGATCGCCAACTTCGTCCTCGGCATCTGCGGGTGCACGCCGTCGTGGACGATGGAGCGGTACCTCGAGGAGCAGGTGGAACGGGTGAGCGCGCAAGTGGGCGACCGCTCGGTGTTCCTGCTCGCGTCGGGCGGAGTGGATTCGACGGTCGCGGCAAAGCTGTTCGGTCTCGCGATCGGCCCGGACCGGCTCCACCTGCTTCACGTGGACAACGGCCTCATGCGCAAGGGCGAGAGCCAGAAGGTGCTCGAGACGCTCCGGGCACTGGGCGTTGGCGAGCACCTGCACTTCGTGGACGCCAGCGACGTGTTCCTGAACGCGCTCGAGGGCGCGACGGAACCCGAGCAGAAGCGGCAGATCATCGGCGACACGTTCGTCGAAGTCTTCGAGCGGGAAGCACGCCGGCTGGGCATCGAGGGCCACCTGCTCGGGCAGGGGACGATTTACCCCGACACGATCGAGACGGGCGGGACGAAGCGGTCCGACACCATCAAGACCCACCACAACCGTGTGCCGGTCATCGAACGGATGATCGCCGCCGGGCGGGTCGTCGAGCCGCTGTCCGAACTCTACAAGGTCGAGGTGCGCGAACTGGGCGAGCAGCTCGGGATCCCGCGCGAGATGATCTCGGCGCCACCCGTTCCCCGGCCCGGGCCTCGGCGTGCGCCTGCTGTGCTCCCGGGGGATCGAGGACCGCGACGGGTTCGGCGAGATTGAACCGCTCGTCGCGAAGCTCGCCGCCGGCTACGGCCTCTCGACGCTCGTGCTGCCGATCCGGTCGGTCGGCGTGAAGGCCGATCTCCGGTCGTACGAACACCCGGTGCTCGTCGGCGGCGACGTCGCCTGGGACCGGCTGCTCGAAGCCGCCGGGATGATGTGGAAGCAGGTGCAGGGGCTGAACCGCTGCATCTGGAACCTCGGACCGGCGATGCCGGCGTCGGCGCGGCCGCTGGCGGCCGGCATGACGCGCGAGCGGCTGGACCTGCTGCGGGAAGCCGACGCGATCGTGATGGACGGCCTGCGCCGCCACGGCCTCTACGATCGGATCTGGCAGTGCCCGACGGTGCTCGTGCCGCTGGAATTGGACGGCCGCGGCCGTGAACTCGTCATCGTCCGGCCGATCCATTCCGAGCGCGGGATGACGGCGACGCCGGCGCCTCTGCCGGCCGCGCTCGTCGCGGACCTGCGGGAGCGAATCCTGTCGCTGCCCGGCGTGAGCGGCCTCGCGCTCGACATCACGTCGAAGCCGCCAGGCACTATCGAGTGGGAGTAAGGGACAGCTTCTGCAGCCGGTCGGCGAGGAACCGCGCGACGTCCCGCATGTCGTGCGGCCAGGCGTAGACGAACGGCACGTCGGGAAAGGCGGCCTGCGCGCGGGCAATGGCCGCCGGGATGTCCGCCTCGGCGTGCCCGCCGCCGCGCGTCAGCATCGGCGTGATCACGACGACGACGCCCGGTTTCCCGGCCGCGGCCTCGGCAAGCGCCTCGTCCAGGTCGGGCCCGCAGAACTCGTTGAACCCCACCACCACCCGGCTCCCGGTCATCTCCGCCAGGCAGCCCGCCATGTCCTGTGACGCGGCCCAGAACGGGTCGTTGTAAGCGTCGCGCGGCCATGCGCGCATCTTCCGCTCGAGCGCCGCCGCGCGGTGCTCGAGCGCATCGGGCAGGCTGCCATGGCCGTGCTCCAGCCGGGCATGCAGCGCGTGGAATTCCCCCATCTCGGCGGGCGGGAAGTCTCTTGGCGGTGCGCCGTGCATCGCCAGCACGATCACCCGGTCGTCGATGCGCATTTCGCTCATGGTCGGGCCATTGTTCGCGGCCCATCCGGTCCCTGTCAAGCAGCCGAGCAGTTTTGTTAAGATTGCCGCGATGCTGTCCGAACACGATCCGTCATCTGCCCCCCGGCCGGGCTGGTCGCGCGTGGCCGTCCTGGTCGGCGCCCTCGCAATCCTGTCGATCGCCGTGCTCACCGGTGTCTGGCTCCTGCCGCTCCTGGGCGGAGGCAAGCCCGCCGACACCGCGCCCGTCGCGAGAACGGTGCCCGTCCCCCCGCTGGCCGCGCGCCCGGCCCCCGCACCGGAACCGGCCGTCACGACCGAGACGACGCCGGAGGCGAGGCCGCGGCCGAAGAAGAAGCCGGCGGAATCCGCCCCGGCCCCGGCCGCGGAGCCGGCGGCGCCGACGACCGGCGAACTGCGCATCGAGAGCGACGTGCCGGGGGCGATGGTCTTCATCGATCGGAAGTTCGTCGGCAACACCCCCGTCACCGCGAAGGAGATCGCGCCCGGGCGGCACCAGTTGAACCTGACGGCGGAGGGCTACGACGGCTACTCGGACTCGATCGACGTGGCGGCCGGCCCGGCCGACGTGATGGTGAAGTTCAAGGAGATCCGGCTCAACGAGTCGGTGGACGTGGTCCACAAGCACGCGATGGGGTCGTGCGAGGGGCGCCTCGTGGCGGACCCGCAAGGCCTGCGGTACGAGTCGCCGAACAAGAACGACGCCTTCACGCTGAAGTTCGCGGACCTCGAGACGTTCGAGGTGGACTACCTGAACAAGAACCTGCGCATCAAGAAGCGCGGCGGCAAGCAGTACAACTTCACGACGAAAGCCCCGAACGCCGACCCGCTGTTCGTGTTCCACAGGAACGTGGACAAGGTGAGGAAGCAGGTGGGCGGGAGGGATTGACGCCGGCGCGCGCCGCGGCCGGCGCGAGCGTCACTCCTCCGCCGACGAGGCCGATCGCAGGTGGCGCCGCCCCTCCGCGCGCCGCGCCAGCGCGGCGCGCACGCGATCGAGCAGGACCCGCGGGGCGTAGGGCTTGACGAGCAGTTCGATGCTCTCGTCCTCCGGGACCACGTTCTCCGGCAGCACCTGCCGGCTGTAGCCGCTGCAGAACAGCACCGCCATGCCCGGCTGGATGTCGCGAATCCGCGCGCGGACCTGCGGCCCGTTCGCCTTCGGCATGACGACGTCGAGCAGCGCGAGGTCGATCTCGGCGCCCCTCGATTCCACCAGGGCAATCGCCTCGGCTCCGTCCCTGGCCACCAGCACCCTGTAGCCGCCCTGTTCGAGGACCCGGAGGGCAAGGGCCCTCACCAGTTCCTCGTCCTCGGCCAGCAGGATCGTCTCGTGCCCCGTGCGCGCGAGCGCCCCGGGGTCCGCGGCGTCCTCCACCTTGGGCTCCTCGGAGGTGGCGGGCAGGAAGATCCGGAACACCGTCCCTCCCCCGGGCGGCACCGAGACGTCGATCATCCCTTCGTGCTGCTTCACGATGCCGTAGACGGTGGCGAGGCCGAGGCCGGTGCCCTTGCCCACCTCCTTCGTCGTGAAGAACGGTTCGAAGATGCGGTCGAGGATGTCCGGCGGGATGCCGGGGCCCGTGTCGGCGACTTCGACGACGACGAATTCGCCGGCGCGCGCCCACGGGTGCCTCTCGCAGAACTCCCGCCCGACCACTTCCCGCCGCGTCGAGATGGTGAGGCGGCCGCCGCCGGGCATCGCGTCGCGGGCGTTCACGCACAGGTTCACGAGCACCTGCTCGATCTGTACCGGGTCCGCGAGCACGCGCGGCAGGTCGTCACCGGGGCGGAAATCCAGCTCGATGTGCTCGCCGATCACGCGGTGCAGCATCTTGAGCAGGTGGCCGATCGCGAAGTTCGGCTCGACCTGGCGCCGCTCCATGGTCTGCCGGCGGCTGAAGGCGAGCAGCTGCCGGACGAGGCTCGTGGCGCGCTCGGACGCGCGCTTGATTTCCGAGATCTCGCTGTAGAGGGCGGCGCCGGGCGGAAGGTCCTCGAGCACGAGGTCCGCGTAGCCCGCAATCACCTGCAGCAGGTTGTTGAAGTCGTGGGCGATCCCCCCGGCCAGCTGCCCGACCGCCTCCATCTTCTGCGACTGGCGGTACTGGGTCTCCAGCTCCCGCTGATCGGTCATGTCGCGGCCGAAGATCGCGGCGCCGATCACCGCCCCCGCCGTGTCGCGGATGACGGCGCCGTCCCAGACAATCTGGCGCAGCGTCCCGGCGCGCGCCACCAGCGGGCTTTCGAAGCTGACGTCGAAGACCCCGGCCTCGAGGGCCGCGTCGAACCGGCGCCGGACGTCGCGCCGCTCGGGCTCCGGCACGAACAGTTCGAACCAGTCGCGCCCGACGACCTCGTCCCGCGTCCACCCGGTCATGCCGAGCAGGTAGCTGTTGCAGAACGTGAGGCGGCCGCTCCCGTCCATCATGACGGCGACCAGCTGCACGCGGTCGAGAATGCCGCGCAGCCGGTGCTCGGCTTCGCGCTGGGCCTCCTCCCGCTGCTTTCGCTCGGTGATGTCGATGATGATGCCCTGGTGCCGCCGCCGGCCGTCGCCGAGGTCCACGATCGTCGTGCGGTCCTCCATCCACCGGACGCGGCCGTCGGTGGTGACGATGCGGTACTCCTGGCGCGTGCGGCGGACGCCGGCCTCGCGGTCGCGCGCCGTCTCCTCCCGCATCCGCACGCGATCCTCGGGCGCGAGGATGTCCGCCCAACGCAGCCGGCCGGCGTGGAAATCGTCGGCCGAGTAGCCGAACTGCGCAATGTTGTCCGACACGAACTCCACCGGCCAGCCATCGCCCGGCAGCCACCTCACCAGCACCACCGGGCTGTTCTCCACGATGACGGACGTGCGGGCGAGGGCCGCGGTCCGCTCGTTCACCAGCCGCTCGGTGTCCTGGTGATACTCGGTGCGCACCCGGAGCCGCCACGTGAGACCGAAGACGAGCGCCATGGGGATGAGGCCGAGAACGACCCCCGACGCCGTCCAGAGCCCGCGTCCCTCCACGAGGCGCCGGTTCCACCCTTCCACCGGCCGCCCCGCAATCTGCCACCGGAGATCGGGTACCGTCGGCAGGTTGACGTCGAGCATCACGGGGTCGTTGCCAAAGGTCTCGTCGTCGCCCAGGAAGGCAGGCTGCCCCCGCTGCCGCACGGCCACGCTCAACCCTCCGACCGGGCCGTTCAGCAGGGCTTCTTGGACGATCGGTTGGAGGTCGACGACGACCGCGACGAACCCCCATACGCGTCCGTCCTTGCGGACGGCCCGCCTGGCGATCAGGCCGCTGCCACCCTGGACGAGGTCGAGCGGGCCGCTGACCACCGAGGCCTCGCCCTCGAGAACGCGCTTCACGTCAGCGCGGACCTCCGGCCGGGAGTCGGTGAGCGGGTCGTAGCCGAGGATCCGTTCGTTCCCCTCGACCGGGGACACGAGGACGTAGGTCGAGCCGCGGGCCACGCCCAGGTTGCGGACACCCGGGACCACCCGTTGCAGGCGGGAGGCGAACTCGGGGAAGGCGCGCGCGATTTCGCCCGAGCCGAGCTCGAGCTCGACGAACGCGTGGACGCCGTCGAGCAGCGTCAGGCGCCGCGCCACCGCCGCGGCGAGTGCCTGGCTGCGGGCGGACAAGGTGAGGTGCACCTCGCCCCGCAGCCCCTGCAGGCGAAGTCCGTCGCGCCACTGCCCCAGTTGCCACCAGCCGACGCCGAACACCACGCCTGCGAGGGCGGCGGCTGCCAGGGCCCATCCCCGGGGCCCTTTCGTCCACCGCCGCCAACCGCCCCCTGCCGCCCTGTCACCCACGGTTCTCTCCGGTCTCGGTTCCAGCGTCCCCGCTACTTCTCAGGCGCCCACTTGGGGACACGGCACGGCGTCCACGGCGCGCCCGCCGCCTCGAGCCGCTCGTTCAGCGCCTTCATGTCCACCTCCACGATCGCCCTGAGCTGCTCGAGGACCGGCGCGAACATCTCGCTGGCAATCTGGTAGGAGCGCCGGTGCGTCCCGGTCGGGCCGGACGTCGACGTCCACTGTCCTGCCACGATTCCCTGGACGCGCTCCACGATCGAGGCGGGCGTCGGTTCGTTGTAGCGCCGGACGACCGTGTCCCCGTCGAGCGCCACCTGGAGGTCGCGGACCCGATGGTCGATCCGCCGCACGTCGCCCGGGAGCGAGGCGTCGGCCTTCGGGGAATCCTCGACGGCGCGCGCGATCAGGCCCAACTGCCTGCGCAGCTCCTTCGCAGCCTCCGACGCGCCGAGGACTGCGCGCTGCAGGCGCGCCGTCCTCTGCTCGAATTGCACGGCCGCGGCGCGATCGGCCGGGGGCAACCCGGCGGTCCGGAGGGCCGCCGCCTGGAAGGCCTGCGGTTCGCCGACGGGCGTCAACTGGCCGTCGACTCGCGTCGCGACGGATACCTTGTAGGTCCCCGGCGACACCATCGGGCCAAACGGCGGCGACGAGAACACATCGTCGTCGCTGTACGAGAACGGCTGGTTCGTGGACGGATCGGCCGGCGGATACCGGAGATCCCAGGCGACCCTGTGGAACCCGGCGCTCGCCGGGCCGGTCAGGCGGCGGACGACGTTGCCCGCTTCATCAGTCACCGTGAGCACGACGGCGGGCGCCTCTTCACGGTCTTCCGCGCGGAGTGCGTCCCACGGCGGATAGCTGATGGCGCCGCCCTCCTTCACGGTCTTCTTCTCCTGGTCCTGGCGGGCCTTCCGCTTCGTCTGCAGCGCGTCCTTCAGATAGTAGGTGAAGACCGCGCCGAACGGCGGATTCTCGGCCGAGTAGAACGACTCGCCCTGGAAGCCCTTGCCCCGCCAGCCATAGGGCGACGACGGCACGAACATCCAGGCCTGGCGCACCGGGAACGTGACGTTCTTCGACAGCAACTCCGGCGTGGCCAGCCGAAGGGGCCGGTAGTCGTCCAGGATGTAGAAGCCGCGGCCGAAGGTGGCGATGACCAGGTCGTGCTCCCGTTTCTGGATCGCGATGTCGCGAACGGCAATCGTCGGGAGCCCGCCCTCGAGCTTCATCCAGGCCTGCCCGCCGTCGATGGTGAAGAACACGCCGAACTCGGTGCCGGCAAACAGCACCGTCGACTTCTCGGGATCCTCGACCACCACGTACACCGACCCGCGCTCGGGCAGGTTGCCGGCGATGGAGGTCCAGGTGCGGCCGCGGTCCGCGCTCTTCAGCAGGTAGGGCTTCAGGTCGCCCATCTTGTGATTGTCGAACGCCGCGTAGACCGTGTCGGCGTCGCGCGGCGACGGCTCCAGGCGGGAGACGTAGGCGTTGTCGGGGACGCCGGGGAACTTGTCGACCTTCCGCCAGGTCTTGCCGCCGTCCTCGGTTATCTGCACCAGGCCATCGTCGGTGCCGACGTACAGCAGCCCTTCCTTGGCCGGCGATTCGGCGAGCGACACGATGTTGCCGTAGAACGACGTGGAGCGTTCTTGGCGACCGCGTCGACGCTCCAGACCCGTCCCATCACCTTCAACGCGTTCCGGTCGGCCTGGCGCGTCAGGTCGCCGCTGACCGGCGTCCAGGAATCGCCCCGGTCATCCGAGCGGAACACGCGCTGCGCGGCGATGTAGAGCCGGGTGTGCCGATGCGGGCTGATGATGAGCGGCGAGTCCCAGTTCCACCGCAAGGGCGCCTCGCCCGCGCCGGCCTGCGGCTGGATGTCCACCTGCTCCCCGGTGCGACGGTCGAAACGGACCACGCCCGCATGCTGGGACTCGGCGTAGACGATGTTCGGGTCGTCCGGGTCGACGCGGCTCACGAACCCGTCGCCGGTCGTCGTCACGAACCAGAGGTCGTTGGTGATGCCGTGGGTCGTCGCGGTGCGGGACGGCCCGCCGAGCGAGCAGTTGTCCTGCGTGCCCCCGTAGACGTAGTAGAACGGCTGCGAGTTGTCGACTTCGACCCGGTAGAACTGCGCGATCGGGAGGTTGGCCTTGAACTCCCAGGTATAGCCGCGGTCGTACGATTCGTACACGCCGCCGTCGTTGCCGTTGACCAGGTGCCTGGTGTCGGCCGGGTCGATCCACAACGCGTGGTTGTCGACGTGCTTCCAGCGTTCGCCCGCGTTCTTGAAGGTGCGGCCGCCGTCCTCGGTCACCTGCATGTAGACGTCCATGGAGTACACGCGGTCTGACGTTCTTGGGATCCGCGACGATCTCGTTGTAGTACATCGGGCCGCCCGGCACGTAGGCGCTCATCTTCTCGAAGCTCGCGCCCCGGTCGGTGGAGCGAAAGAAGCCGCCCGCCTTGTTCGCGGCCTCGACGACGGCGTACACCACGTCGGGGTTGGCCGGCGAGACCGCGAGGCCGATGCGCCCCATGTCCTCCTTGGGCAGGCCGTTCTCGACCTTCTTCCACGTGGCCCCGGCGTCGGCCGACTTGTACAGCGCCGATTCGGGACCGCCGTCAATCAGCGTCCACACGTGGCGCCGCCGCTGGTAGGCCGCGGCGTAGAGCACGTCGGGGTTGCGCGGGTCCATCGCGACGTCGTTGACGCCGGTGTTCTCGCTGACGGCCAGCACGGCCTTCCACGTCTTCCCGGCGTCGGTCGTCTTGTAGAGGCCGCGGTCGCCGCCCGGCGACCAGAGAGGGCCCATCGCGGCCACGTAGACCACCTTCGAGTCGCGGGGGTCCACGACGATGCGGCCGATGTGCATCGAGTCCTTGAGGCCGAGGTTCTCCCACGTCTTGCCGCCGTCGGTGGAGCGGTAGACGCCGTCCCCGTAGGAAACGCTGCGCTGGCTGTTGTTCTCCCCCGTGCCGACCCAGATGACGTGCGGGTTGTTGGGGTCGAGCGTGACGCACCCGATCGAGAACGAGCCTTCCGAGTCGAAGACCGGCGTCCACGAGATCCCGGTGTTCTCGGTCTTCCAGACGCCGCCGACCGTCGCGACGTACCAGGTCGCGCGATCGTCCGGGCGCACCGCGATGTCGATCACCCGGCCGGACGTCACCGCGGGGCCGATGTTGCGCCAGCGGAGGCCCGAAAAGGTCGCGCCGGTCAGGAGGTCCTTCCGGGCCGCCGGCGGCCTGGTCTCCGCCTTCTGTGCAACGGTGGCGGGAACGGCCGGCTTGGCGGGAGCGGGGGCTTCGGACTGCGCGTGGAGCGTCAGAACGCATGCCGTCGTTACGGCGCAGAACCCAACAAACAGACTCATGCGCTTCACAGGACTCCTCCGGGAAAGGTATGGCCAAACGTGCCGCCTATTTGACCACGGCTGGGGCCGGGAACCAAACGGCCGGTGGGCGGCCTGCCGCTTGCGGCTTGCCGGCATGAGGTGGCACGCACGACCGCGGGTGCCGGCCGGCTGGCGGCCTGAATGGAGCCGAGAGGTAGCCGAGGGGCTTCACCCCTCGGCCCGGCACGCGCTTCAGCCCCTCGGCCCGGCACGGGGCTGAAGCCCCGTGCTACACCGAAGCGCCGCAGACCGCAGGCCGTTTATGATGTGCGTCATAAGCGGACCGCCGAGCCGCCCGTCATGCTGGTGGAGCATAGTCATCGTCTTTTTCGGGAGGAATCATGTCCGAGCAGTGGTCGGAACTGCTGATGAACGATCATCAGACGACGGAGCAGGTGTTCGAGGCGGTGGAGCGCGCGCTGGCGGGGCCGGGCAATCCTCCGCCTGCGCTGTTGCGGGATGCCGCCCGTTACTTCACCGAGTACGTGGACGGGTGCCACAACCGCAAGGAGGAAGAACACCTCTTCCCGCTCGTCGAACAGCGCGGCATCCCCCGGCAGGGCGGGCCGCTGGCGGTGATGCTCATGGAGCACGAGCAGAACCGGCAGATCCTGCCCCGCCTCGTCGACCTGATCGACAGCTACATCGCCGGCGACGACAGCGTCCTCGCCAGCCTCCGTGAGACGTTCGCGGCGTACGCGTCGCTGATGAAGAACCACTTCTGGAAAGAGAACGACATCCTCTACCCGATGGCGCGCCGGGTGATGAGCGCCGCGGACGCCCAGGGCGTCGTGGCCGGGATCGAGGCGGTCGAGGAGTCGGTCGGACCCTCCACGCGGGCGAAGTACTACGCGCTGGCCGCGCGCATCACGACCGCGGGCGGGATCGAGGACCTGTCGTTTGGCGTCGAGCGCGACGTGATGGCGGCCATCCTCAACACGCTGCCGGTGGAGCTGTCGTTCGTCGACAAGGACGATACGGTCCGCTACTTCTCTCACGAGAACGGCGAGAAGATCTTCCCGCGGACGCGGGGCGCGATCGGCACCGCGGTGCAGAACTGCCACCCGCAAAAGAGCGTCCACCTGGTGAACCAGATCCTCGCCGACTTCAAAGCCGGCCGGCGCAAGGTGGCAGAGTTCTGGATCGAGATGGGCGGCCGCTTCGTGCACATCCGGTACTTCCCGGTCCGCAGCCCCCAGGGCGAGTACCTCGGCACGCTGGAAGTGGTGCAGGACGCGGCGCCGATCCGCGCCCTGACCGGCGAGCGGAAGCTGCTGGACGAAACCCCGGTTTAGGCTCGCGCGAGGATGTGCGGCGCCTTGGTCCTGAGGCCGCCGAGCGCGCGCAGCCACCGCTTGTAGGCCGCGTCGTAGCCCGGGGCGGTCGCCGCATCCGGCTCATATCGGGCACACGGCCGGAGCCCGTGGAACGCGTCCGCGAACGTTGGGAAGAGACCGGCGCCGACGCCGGCCGCGCGGGCGGCCCCCTGCGCGCCATCGGTCTCGAAGAGTTCCACGACGGCACCGGACGTGTCGGCAAAGGCGCGCGCGAACAGGGGGCTCAGGAACATGTTCGCGCGGCCGGCTCGCACCCGCCGCACCTGCATGCCCATCTCCCGCATGATGTCCATCCCGTAGTTCAGCGCGAACGCCACCGCCTCCTGCGCCGCGCGGAACACGTGTGCCTGGGAGTGCCGGTTGAACGACAGGTTGAGGATCGCGGCCCCCGGGTCGCGGTTCGAGAGCGTGCGCTCGGCGCCGTTGCCGAAGGGGATCACCACCACGCCGTCCGCTCCGATCGGCGCCTGGCCCGCCAGTTCGTTCATCGCCTCGTAGCTCAGCCCCTGCCCCATCGTGCGCCTCGCCCAGCTGTAGAGCGAGCCGGTGCCGTTGACGCACAGGAGCACCCCGTAACGCGGCGCGGCCGGAGCGTGGTTGACGTGCAGGAAGGTGTTGACGCGCGACTCGTTGTCCCACTGCGCCTGGTCGCCGACGCCGTACACCACGCCCGACGTGCCCGCCGTGGCCGCGACCTCGCCGGGCTCGAGGACGTTCAGCGAGAACGCGTTGTTCGGCTGGTCGCCGGCGCGATACGCGACCGGCGTGCCGGGTGCGAGGCCGAGGTCGGCGGCCGCGGACGCCGACACCAGTCCTTGCTCGCCGAAGGTCGGCACCAGCTCGGGGATCACCGACGCGGGCAGGGCGTAGACGTCGAGCACGTCCTGGGACACGCGCCCGTCCAGGTAGTCCCAGAGGATTCCCTCGGACAGGCCCGACGCGGTGGTGGACACCCGCCCGGTGAGGCGCATCGCGATGTAGTCGCCGGGCAGCATCATCTTGTCGACCGAGGCGAAGATCGCCGGCTCGGCCTCCTTCACCCACCTCAGCTTCGAGGCGGTGAAGTTGCCCGGCGAGTTGAGCAGCCGCGCGAAACACGACAGGCGTCCGAGTTCGTCGAACGCGCGCTGCCCGATCGCCACCGCCCTGCCGTCGCACCAGATGATGGCGGGCCGCAGGACGCGCTGCTGATGGTCCACGACCACGAGGCCGTGCATCTGGTACGAGATGCCGACGGCCCGGATGGCGGACCCGGCCATCCCGGATCGCCCGATCGCCGTCCGCGTCGCGGCGATGGCGTTGGTCCACCAGTCGGCGGGGTCCTGCTCCGCCCAGCCGGGCATCGGCGCCGAGATCGTCATCTCGACCGCCGGGGAGGAACCCTGCGCGACGAGAAGGCCGGTGTCGGCGTCCACGATGGCCGCCTTCACGAACGAGCTGCCGATGTCGAGGCCGAGAAGGAGCTGAGCCATCCCGCAATTATAGTGGCTAGTGGCTAGCGGCTGGTGGCTAGTGACTGGTGGCTGGTGGCTGGTGGCGGTGGCGGATCACGGACGTTCGCTGCGGACGGCGATTCCATGTAGCACGGGGCTTCAGCCCCGTGCCCGGGCTGACAGCCGATCCGCTAACCGCTACGACTATGAGCTATTCGCTATACTGGCCCCATGTTCACATTGACGTTCGCTGCCTTCCTGGTCGCGGCATCGCCGCAAGCTGGTGCTCCCCCTTCTCCGACGCCGTCCACGCCCGCTGCATGTGTGGCCGCGGCACGCGAGCTCCGGGTGACGCGGGCGAAGGAACTGGGGCCGGGCGGCATGACCCCTGAAGTCTCGAGGAAGATCGAGCAGGAGCGCCAGGCATTGCTGAAGGCGTGCGTCGCGCAGTTCGACGCGGGGACGATGCCGGCCAAGGACCTGCCGGGCCTGGCGGCGCTGTACGCGGAGGCCAACCAGCCGGAGCAGGCCAAGGCGGCGGTCGAGCGCGCGCTCGCCGCAAAGGACCTGGCGCCCGCCGACCGGGCCGAGGCGCTGGTGCAGGCGGTGGTCACCGGCCTCCGGGAACCGAAGGGCGACGAGCGCAACGCTCGGCTCGAACGGCTACGTGGACGAACTCGACCGGATGGCGGAAGCGAGCTTCTTCCAGAAGTTGACCGCCCACTACCGCATGAACAGCTACTACCGAGCGGACGACATCGACGCGGGCATCATCAAGCACTCCACCTGGATCATCGACCAGGCGGCACGTTTCGACGCGACGCAGCGCAAGAGCACGGCTCGGTGGTCGTCTCGGCTTTCGTGAACCTCGCGCAGGCGAGAGCCGGGCAGGGCCAGAACGAGGAGGCGCTGACGCTGCTGAGGCGTGCGCTGGCCGAATGGAGCGACGTGCCCAGCGCGCGCTCGATGGTGCAGCCGGAGATCGAGCGGTATTCGCTGGTCGGCACCGCGGGAGCGCCCATCACCGCGCCGCGTTGGCTGAACCGCGCCGCCGGACATCCCGCCCTCGACCTGAAGGGCAAGGTCACGCTGCTTTCCTTCACCGCTCACTGGTGCGGCCCGTGCCGCGAGAGCTACCCCGGCATCAACCGGCTGCGCGCCAAGTACGGGAAGGACGGATTCCAGGTCGTGCTGGCCACGCAGCTCTACGGCTTCTTCCAGGCGGAGCGGCCGCTCACCGCGGAAGCCGAGGTCGAACGCGACGAGGCGTACTTCGCCGGGCACGGACTCGACGTCCCGATCGCGATCGGCGACCAGGTGGACATCCGGACGGAGAACGGCAGGACGGTGTACGTTCCGGCGAGGAACCCGAACGACGCCGCCTACAAGGTCTCGGGGATCCCGCAGATCCAGCTGCTGGACCGGCGTGGCCGCATCCGCCTGATCATGATCGGCTACGACGAGGCGAACGAGGCGAAACTGGCGGGAGCGGTGGAGGAGTTGATCAAGGAAAAGTAGTAGTGGCTGGTGGTTAGGACGACGATTCCATGTAGCACGGGGCTTCAGCCCCGTGCCACGGCCGAGGGGCTGCAGCCCCCTCGGCTACATCGAGGCCTTCTGCAGGAACCCCGCGAACTTGGCGGGGTCGCGGGTCAGGCCGGCGAAACTCGCGACGGGACTCCCGTCAGGGTTCTCGATAGCGTAGTACGGCAGCGCGACGGTCTTGTATTTCTCCTGCTGCAGTCGCTGCTGCTTCTGGAACAGCTCGCCCTCGCCGTCGGTATAGAGCCGCACCAGCACGAACTTCGACATCTCCCGGCGGACTTCCTCGCGCGGGAACATGTTCACTTCCATCCACCGGCAGTTGGTACAGGTGTAGCCGGTGAAGTCGACGAAGACCCGCTTGCCTTCCCGCTTGGCGACGGCCAGTGCCTGGTCGTAGTCGTTCGTGATCCACGACAGCTCGTTCGACCCGGCCGCCGTCGCGGCTCCGGCCCTCGACTCGGACGGCGGCGGCAGAAACGCCTCGATCTCGCCGAGCGGCTTGCCGTGGAGGCCCGTCATCAGCCAGAGGCCGATGGTGCCGCAGACGATCGACGTCGTGAGCCGGGCGATGCCGACGTGCTTGACGGGCGCCTCGTGCGCGAAGCGGAACAGGCCCAGCACGTAGATCGCCATCAGGACGAAGATCACGACCCACGGCGGCGAGCACGACGTCGTGGGTGAAGATCCCCCAGCCCCAGACCTTGTCGACGTTCGCGACGAACTTCATCGCCGCCGCGATCACGAGGAACCCCATCAGCACCTTCACCGCGCTCATCCACCCCCCCGACTTGGGCAGCGACGCGACCAGCTGCGGCATCAGCGCGAGCACGAAGAACGGCGCCGCGAACACGGTGGAGTAGGCGACCATCCCGACGAGCGGCCACATCCAGTCGCCGCCGGCCGCCATCACGAGCAGCGTGCCGATGAACGGCGCCGTGCACGAGAACGTGGTGAGCGTGAACGTCAGCCCCATCAGCAGCGTGGCCAGCGTCTGGTTGCCGCCCTGCTTCCGGGTGAGCGAGTCGAGCTTGTTGACCAGCGACGGCGGCAGGCCGAAGTCGAACACGCCGAACAGGCTGAGCGCGAACGCGATGAAGATGCCGGTGATGAGGAGGTTCACCCAGGGGCTGGACGCCGAAGCGGTTGAGGCTGGTGGCACCCACCAGAAGCGCCATCGCCATCCCGAGCACGGTGAACGTGACGACGATGCCGAGGACGTAGGTGGCCGCCTGCGCGACCGCGCTGGCCGCGGCTCCCTGCCGACTGCCTGGTGAAGAACGACACGGTGATGGGCACCATCGGGAACACGCACGGCGTGAGCAGAGACAGCGCGCCCATGGTCATGGCCAGCCAGAGGAACCCCCAGAGCGAGCCCTGCCGATCGATCCCGCCCGGCTGCGTGGCCGCGGCCGACGAGGCCGGGGGCGCCCCAGCGCCGGCTGCGGGCGGCGCCGGCACGGTGGAGGGCGGCGGCGCGCCCGCGGAGGGCGTCGCACTTGCGGCAGGACCGCCGGCCGGGGCTGCGGTTCCGGGGGCGGACGTCGTCGGGGCCGGCGGCGCCGCGCTTGGCGCAGCGGCGGCCGGGACAGCAGGCGCGGGCTCTGCCGTGGCGCCAGGCACGACCTGGCCGGCGACCTCGATCGGCACCTCCATCGTCGCCGTCTTCGGCGGGAGGCACATGGTGTCGTTGCAGCTCTGGAAGTAGGCCTGCACCTTCACCTTGGTCTTGCCGCCCGGCGCATTGGCTTCCGCCTTCACCGGGAGGGTGAACACGGCGCTGTCGGCGTAGAACTCGGTGTCGATCCCGAAGCTCTGATCGAAGGCTGTCCGTGGCAGCGGACCGTCGATCGGCCCGCCGGCCGCAAACGGCTGTCCCTTCGCGACGGTGATGCGCGTCGCTATGGGCGGCGGCGGCTGGGTCAGCGAATACAGGTGCCAGCCTTCGCCCATCGTGGCCGTCACCTGGACGTCGAAGCTCGCCCCGGGCCTGACGCTGGTCGCCTTGGTGGCGGCCGTCCACTTGACCGGGTCCTCCTGGGCCGATGCAATCGTCGCGGCGGCCGTCAGCGCGAGCAGGAGGAGTGAAAGTCTGAATCTGGGCATGTTCATATGAAACTGCGCCAAGCCGCTCACAGCCCGGCCACCATACCACTAGCCACCACACGTTACTTGAGCTCCACCTGGATCGCCTGCAGCACCTGCTTGGTCTCCTCGTCCTGGACGAAGGCGACCAGCAGGAGCTTCTTCGGGTTCACCTGGTGCTTCTTCTGCATGAACTTGTGGTTCGGGTAGCGGGCGCTGTTCTTCTCCAGGTCCTCGAGGTTCGCCAGCCCGTCCGCCACCACCTTCGCGAGGTCGAACGTGTACTCGATCGTCGTCGCCTTGCCCGGCTCGACCGGGAAGCCCAGGATCGGGATGGGCATGGTCGGCGTGACCTCGGGCTTCGCTCCCTCGGCCGGCGGCTTCGGCGGCTCCGAACCGGTCGAGGCCATGCTGCGGACCACCACCGGGTGGAAGCGGATCCCGTTCTCTCCACTGTAACGGATCTGCTCCTCGGCGAGGACGAGGTGCAGGCGGAGTTTCGCGGCCGTCGTCTCGACCGGCGCGACCGTGACCGTCGCCGTCACCGCCTTGTCCGTCCCGCTCGCCTTGAGCGTCAGCGCCGCGTCGGCCTTCACGGTCAACCGCTTGTCGATGACCGGCTCGATGCTCTTCTTGTAGAACGGCAGGGCGTTGTCCGCCGCGCCCGCCGCCGGTCTTCGCGTCTCCGTCGATGGCGTACGTCGGCACGCCCGGCACCGCGTAGAACTTGGCCCGCGACTGCGTGTAGGGGTTGGCCATCGGATCGGGGCGCGGCACGTGCAGGTGATACATCAGCACCGCCAGGTCCTTCGACGAATAGCGGTGCATCGCGCTCTCGAACGCGAGATCGGCGGCGACGCACGGTGGGCAGCCTGCGCCGGTGAAGACCTCGGCCAGCACCACGCGTTCGCTGCGGTCGGCCGCGCGCTCGTATTTCGCCACCTCGGGGGCTTTCGGGCCGTCCTTCACGTAGCGCGCGTCGAGCGCCTCTTCCAGGCCGTCGAGCGACCCGTTGTGCAGCTTCCGGTAGACCGCCTGGAAGTCGGCGTATGCCTCGGGGGTCAGCCGGCCCGCCATGGCGGCGCCGGCCAGGTAATCGAACTGCTCGGCGTCGCGCCCCGCCGCCTTCGCGTAATCGGCCAGTTTCAGGGAAGCGGTCGTTGCCGCCGCCGACTTCGGGTCGACCAGGTACGCTTCGCGCAGCGCCTTCTCCGCCTCGACCGCCTTCCCTCGCTTCGCGTAGACCTGGCCAAGGGTGGACAGGGCGCCCTGCTTCTCGCTCTTGTAGCGGCTGACGATCATCTCGTCGCCCGTCGGGGCGCCGGAGAGGGGCGCCGCGTTCGGCGCGGCCGCCCCGTCGGCGCCGCCGTCGGCGGCCCTGCTCGCTGCCCGCGCGGCCGCTTCCTTCCTGCGCGCCTCCACGTACGTCTTCTCGTCGGGCAGTGACTCCACGGCCCCCTTCGCGTAGGCCTCGGCGTCCTCGAGCAGCACGTCCCCGCGCAGCAGCGCGCTCGCGACATCCCGCTGCACGCGCGACTTCGACGCCTCTTCGGCGCCCGCCACGATCGCCTTCGCTTGCGCGACGATGGCGGCATGGTCGCCCTTCTTCACCAGGGCGTCGAGCAGCAGCGTGTTCGCCTGGTCGACTTGCGGCGTCTTCGGGAAGTCGACGATGACTTTTCGAATGGCCGCGATCTTCTCGTCGAGGTCCTTGACGGCGCTGGCCTCGTTCAGCGCCTTCGCCGCGGGCGACTGCTGGCGCTGCGGCGCGGGCGCAGGCGCCGGAGCGACGGCGGCCTTGGGGTCCTGGGGCCGGGCGTGCGCGAGTTGCGGTGCGGCGCACGACAGCAAGACGAAGAGCACGGACACAGTTCGTTTCATGAGACGACGCTCCTGCAGCGCTGGAGGTGGATTCGACAACCGGGACACGCGAGGGCAGGCTGGCCCGACAGTGTACAACGGAAATCAAAAATCGGGGTCGAAGCGACGTCTCGCGCGCCAGGCCTCAGGGCCCACGGGAATCCGGCGCACCGTGAAGGGGGCGTGACGCGAATTCGGACAGTGGCTGCCCAGTTCGTGCGAACGATTGCAGTCCTGTAATTCCTTCCCGGCGCGGGGCCCGGCACGGATTTCCGCGGCGGGAATTCCGGCCGCTTCTGGGGAAGCTCTGCTGGCACGCTCCGTGCTGCTTGCAGCGGCAACTCTCCGTTCAATCACGAGCCGAGACGGTCGTTCTGTGGCCGTGGCCCAACTCCGAGGAGTGCCGAGTGTCGAGCGACCCGAACACCGTGCTTCGGTTCCGAACTTGTGAACGGCATCTGCACTGGGCGCTGGCGATCCCGTTCAAGGTGTGCTACCTCACCGCCGTCATCCTCGTCCTCGTCTACAACCCCGACCCCACGCGGCCGCTGCGCATGGTCTTCTCGTGGATCCACCGGGCCTCGGGCATCTGCCTGGCGGTGCTGCCCGTCGCCACCATCCTCTGGCACCGGCGAGACTTCTCCCTGCATCTCGACAACGTCCGCCGCGCCTGGACCTGGAGCCTCGACGACTTCAAGTGGCTCGGCCTCATGGGCCTGGCGATGGTCAACCCGCGGGTCCGCCTGCCGCACCAGGGCAAGTTCAACGCCGCCGAGAAGATCAACTTCATGGCGCTCACCGTCACGTACCCGATGTACCTCGTTACCGGCCTCACGATCTGGTTCCTCTCGCCGGCATTCGTGTCGTGGCTGATCCACTTCAGCATGGCCACGATGGCGACGCCGCTGGTGTTCGGTCACATCTTCATGGCCACCGCGAATCCCGACACGCGCGTCGGCCTGTCGGGCATGATCACCGGCTTCGTCGATCGGCACTGGGCGCACCACCACTACCGGCTCTGGTACGACGAACACTTCCCGGCGACGACAGCCGTCAACGTGGTGGGCCAGCTTGCCGAGCCCCGCGAGGAGGTCCTTGCCATGCCCGCGGCCGAAGCGCCGGCCGCGTCCAGGTCCGGGCTGCCCGCGCCGCCGTCGGCCAACCCGTCGTTCGCCTCCTGAGACCCGGTTCGCGATGACGCCGCTGCGGTGGGTGGTCGTCGTTCTGGCGGTGATCGCGGCGGCGCCAGGCCTCGCGGCCCCGGCGCCGCAGATCCAGGTGTCGCCCGGACCACTGAGCCGCGCCCACGCGTCCATCGAGGGGCTCGCGAACTGCAGCAAGTGCCACGACCCGGCCCACGCCATTACTGCCGAGCGCTGCCTCGCCTGCCACAAGCCGATTGCCGACCGGATGGCCCGGCGGGTCGGCGTCCACCGCGCCGCGAAGACGGCCTGTGGGTCGTGCCACCGCGAACACCAGGGCCCCGACGCCGATCTCCGGCAATTCGATCGCCGCACGTTCGATCACGCCGCCGAAACCGGCTTCGCGCTCGACGGGCTCCACGCGCGGGTGGCCGCCACCTGTTCGTCGTGCCACAAGACCCGCAGCTTCCTGAAGGCGGCGACGGCCTGCCAGTCCTGCCACCAGGATCCGCACAAGGCGTCGCTCGGGAAGGACTGCACCGCCTGCCATTCGACCCAGCTGGCGTTCAAGCGCACGCGCGAGCGGTTCGATCACGCGCGGGCGCGATTTGCCCTGACCGGCGCCCACCAGCGCGTGGCGTGCGAGAAATGCCACAAGGAAAACGTGTTCCGCGGGCTGCGGTTCGACGAGTGCTCCAGCTGCCACGAGTCGCCGCACCGCCGTCCGCTGGGTCCGTCGTGCAAGACCTGCCATGCGACAGAACGCTGGGTGGTGGCCGGCTTCGATCACGGCAAGACCAGTTTCGCCCTCGCAGGCGCCCACCGCGCGGTCGGGTGCGCGAAGTGTCACGTGGCAGGTGTCAAGACGCCGCTGAAGTCCGACCGGTGCGCGTCGTGCCACGCCAACGTTCACCGTGACAGCATCAAGGACGATTGCCGCGGCTGCCATACCGAGGAGACGTTCCGCCATGGACGCTTCGACCACGGCGCGAAGACGCGGTTCCCGCTCGACGCGAAGCACGCGCCCCTCGCGTGCCGGCAGTGCCACACCGGCCTTCCGCCGGAGGCCGTTCCCCGCACGAGCACGACCGTCGTCGACTTCGGCGGGCTGAACGGGGCGTGCGTCTCGTGCCACAAGGACCCCCACAAGGGGGAGTTTGGTCGCGCCTGCGACGCCTGCCACCGGCCGGCAACTTTCAAGGCGGCGGGCTTCGTGCACCCGCGCGCCCCGGAGTTCTTCGCCGGACGCCACCAGGGCCTGACCTGCGTCAAGTGCCACGTGCGTCCGGAACCACGGTCGGCATCCCCCGCCGGGGCCGGCCAGGCCCAGCCGGCCGCTCTGCCGGCTCCCCGGGGAGGGACACCGCCTCCATCCACGACGTGCGCCACCTGCCACGCCGACGTGCACCTCGGGCAGGTCGGAACCTCGTGCGAACGCTGCCACTCGGTCGAGACCGCGCGCTTCGGCCCCTCCCGTTTCGATCACTCCGCAGCGCCCTTCAAGCTGCTCGGCAAGCACGTCGCCACGCCGTGCGCCAAGTGCCACCCCCGCGAAACCGGGGTCTTCCCGGCGGGACCGGGAACCGCCGTGCGGCTTCAGCCGGTCCGGTACGACTGCGCCGCCTGCCACAGGAACCCCCACCTCGGTGAGGCCGATGATGGGTGCGCACGCTGCCACACGCCCGACACCTTCGCGGTGACCGCCTTCAAACACTCGGGGCTCGAATACGTGTTCAGCGTCGGCGGGCACGATTGGCTGGCGTGCGCCAAGTGCCACAAGCGCGAAGCCGGAAACTTCCCGGCCGGGCGGGGCACGGCCATCCGCCTGCATGTCCCGCGAACGTGCATCGGCTGCCACCCCTGACAGGCCCCAGGAGACCGGGGCCGGCCGCCCAATCCAGCCGCAGGTCGCCAGCCGCAAGTCGGACCTGATATCATCCTCCGCTGACCTCCTGGAGAAGCCTCGAATGCCCTATCTTCGCTGCCTCGCTGCCGCCATGCTCCTGGTCCTGTCGTTCCCGGCCGCGGCCGCGGCGCAGAAGGACGACAGCCTGCCCGCGCTCGTTCGCGCGCAAGGCGTGTCGGGCTTCGAGGACGACGTGCGCCGGTCGATCACCGGGCTGCTGCCGGCGTGGGCGAAGCCGAAGGTGGACGCGGCCGGCAACCTGGTGGTCACGCTGGGGCAGGGGCAGCCGCACACGCTGATCGCCGTCAGCATCGACGAGGACGGTTACCTGGTTTCCGGGATCACCGAGGACGGTTTTCTTCGGCTCACCCGCGTCTCGACCGGCGCCAACTTCCGGCTCTTCGACCAGTTCCTCTACGGCCAGCCGGTGGTCATCCGGACGGCCGGTGTCGAAGGTGGTGCGGCGGCGGGCAGCCGCATCGTCGCCGGCGTCTCGGTCACGAACTCCAGCCACCTGCAGCGCGGCCGCGACGCGTCCACGACAGTCAAGGGTCTCGACGACATCTGGGTGGACGTCGGCGCCGCCTCGAAGGCGGAGGTGGAGAAGCTCGGCATCCGCCTGCTCGACACCGTCAGCCTCCGCGACCGCGTCCAGGAACTGGCCGGCGGCCGGACCGCGGGCGTCGCGGCACAGGCCAGGGCCGGCGGGCTCGCACTCGCGGACCTGTTGGCAAACGCCGGGACGCCGCAGCCCGCGCTGCCAGGGACGCTGACCATCGCCTGGGTCGCGCAGGGTTTGTTCGGCGACCGGGGGATGGCGAGGCTGGCGCAGTACCGTCAAGCCGGACCGCGTCATCCTTCTCTCCCGCGGCACAGGCGCCCGGGAAGCCGATCCGAGGGGCGCGCTGGGCAGTCTCGGCGGCGGACCCATCCTCGTCGAAAGCGACGGCGTGATGGCGGATACTGCGAAGAAGGCGGGCGTCGCGTTCCAGACGGTGCCCGCCCTGCGCGGGACGACGGCTTTCGGCGCCGCGGAGATCCATACCGTCGCCATCCCGATGCTGTTCGCACAGACACCGGTGGAGACGGTGAAGGCAAGCGACATCGCCGCGGTGAGAACGCTCCTCGCCGCCGTCGCCGGCATGCGGCAGCCCGCGCTGAACGAGAAGGGCACGAGGACGATCGCCCCGGCTCCAGCGCAGGGTGTCTTCGGGCTCCTGGAGCCGCTCGTCCAGTCCTACGGCGTCTCCGGTCACGAAGCCGCCGTCCGGGAGGAAGTGGCGAAGCGATTGCCGGGCTGGGCCAAGCCACAGGTGGACGCCAAGGGGAACCTCACGGTGACGTTCGGCCAGGGCGGGCGCGAACTGGTGTTCGTCGCGCACACCGACGAACTGGGCTACGAGATCACCGGCATCCGGGACGACGGCACCGCGACGGTGCGCAAGCGGGGAGGCTTCTACGACAGCCTGCACGAAGGCCACCCGCTGCTCGTCCACACGGCAAAGGGACCGGTGGCGGCGATCGTGCCGCCGCGCGCGGGTTACCAGCGGGCGACCGAGACACAGCCGAAAGCGGAAGACGTCGTCATCGATTTCGGGACGGCGGGCCGGCAGGAGACCGAGTCGCTCGGCGTGGCAAAAGGAGATTCGGCGACCGTGCCGAAGCGCTTCATCACGCTCGCCGGCACGCGCGGCTCGGCGCGCGCCATCGACGATCGCGCCGGCTGCGCGGCCCTGCTGGCCGCGCTCGCGAAGATCGATCCCGCGAAGGTCGCCAACCGTGTCACCTTCGCCTGGGTGGTCGAGGAGGAGACGGGCCTTGCCGGCTCCGGCGCGCTGGCCGAGCGGCTGCACCCCGATTACGTCTTCGCCGTCGACACCTTCGTCTCGTCGGACTCGCCCGTCGATCCGCAGCGAATGGCGCACATCCCGCTCGGCACCGGGGCCGTCCTGCGCGCGGTGGACAACAGCAGCATCACGCCGCCCGCGGTGGTGGCGAAGATCCGCGCCATGGCAGCCGCGCGCCAGATCCCGACGACGGTGGGCGTGACGAGCGGGGGCAACGACGGGTCGCAGTTCAGCAGGTTCGGCAGCATCGTCGTGCCAATCTCGTGGCCCGGCCGCTACTCGCATTCACCCGTCGAAGTGATCGACAGCCGCGACCTGGACGCGCTCGTCAACCTGGTCGTGATGCTCGCCAACGAGTTCCCGGGAAAGCAGTGAACCACCCGGGATCGCAGCGCACGTCTCCCGCGCCGGCATCGGCGCCGTTCCTCGGCGGCGCGGTCTCGGGGGTGTCGATCGTCATCCCCGCCTACAACGAGGAAGGCTCGATCGCCGCGACGATCGAGCGCGTCTCTGCCGCCGTGCGCGCGAGCGGCATCCCCCACGAAATCCTCCCGGTGAACGACGGCAGCCGCGACCGGACCGGCGAGGTGGTGCGCAGGCTGGAGCCGCGCATCCCCGAGCTGCGGCTCGTGGAGCACTTCCCCAACCGCGGGTACGGAGGCGCGCTGCGGGCCGGCTTCGCGGCGGCTCGCTTCGAATGGATTGCCTTCCTGCCCGGCGACAACCAGTTCGATCCGTCGGAGCTCGGCCGGCTGGCTGCCGAGGCGGACCGCGCCGACATCGTCAGCGGCTTTCGCGCGGACCGGCAGGACGCGTTCGTCAGGAAGCTCAACGCGTTCGGGTGGAACCTCGTGGTGCGGCTGCTGTTCGGCAGGCTCTGCCGGGACATCGACTGCGGGTTCAAGCTGTTCCGACGGTCGGTGCTCGACCGCGTCACCGTCACCTCCCGCGGCGCGATGATCGACACGGAGCTGCTGGCCGGCGCCAAGGCGCGAGGCTTCGCGATCGCGGACGTGGCCGTGACGCACCTGCCCCGCATGGCCGGTCACCCGACGGGCGCGAACCTCGGGGTGATCGTCCGCGCGTTCAGGGACCTCGCGCGCTTCCGCCTGCGGCTCTGGCGCGAGCTGCGAAACGAACGCAGGGGCGGGCCCGCATGCTGAGGAAACGGCTGACGACGCTGGCGTGGGCACTGCTGGTGACCGTCGTGTTCGGCAGGCCGCTGTTCCGGGGACTGGGCAACCCCGACATGGAGAACGACGAGGCCCTCCACAGCATGGTGGCCGAGAGCATCGTCGACACCGGCGACTGGATGACGCCGCACACCTTCGTCCCCTACCTCTCGCCCGACTTCGTCGAGAAGCCGCCCTTGAAGTTCTGGCTGGTGGCGGCTCCCATCCGCGCCGGGCTGCTGCCGCGCAACGAGTTCGGGTTCCGATTCTGGGACGCGGTGTTCGGCGCCGCGGCGTTCCTCTACGTTTTCGCCATCGGCCGCCGGCTGGCCGGCCCGTGGTGCGGCCTGTCGGCCGCCCTCGTCCTGTTCGGCTTCGAGCCACTGCTCTTCTACCATGGCGTGCGCACGAACAACATGGACGCCGCCGTGGTCCTCGCCTACTGCGGCGGGATGTATCACCTGCTCGGTTGGCTTCGGGCGGACTCGAGCCAGCAGGCGTGGCGGCATGCGTCTGCCGCGGGCGCGTTCTGCTACCTCGGGTTGATGACGAAGTTCGTCGCGGTCGCGTTCCTGCCCGCGGTTGCCGGCGTCGTGCTGCTGATGTTTCCCGCGTCACGCGCGCGGCTGCTGGCGGGGTGGCGGGTCTGGCTGGCGGTGGCCGCAGGGGTCGTGGTGGTCGCCGCACCGTGGTTCATCTACCAGACAGTCCGGTCCGGCTCCGAGTTCTGGTACATCATCCTCGGCGAACACGTCTTCAAGCGGTTCAGCACGGGGCTGGACCCTACGCACCTCAAGCCGTGGGGGTACTACTTCTGGTTCGTCTACCGGGAGTTCTCGCGCGCCCACACGCTGTGGCTCGTGGCCGCGGGGGTGTTGCTCGTGCTGTGGCGCACGGTGCGGGAGGAGTGGTTCGAGGGCGGGCTGCTGCTGTTCTGGTTCTGGCTGCCGGTGGCGCTGATCTCGATGGGCTCCAGCAAGCTGCCGCACTACCTCTACCCGTTCGTGCCGCCGCTGGCACTGTGCGCCGGGTATGCGGTGTCCTGGGCCGGCCGGCTCGCGGCCAGTCGCGTGACCGGTGCGAAGTGGTCGTGGGCCGCCGGAGCGGCCGTCGCGATCCTGATCTTGTCGGCCGGCCCCTTGTGGGCCTATCGGGAGGCGACCGCCAAGCTGGGGCGCGAACCGCACGAGATGCGCACCGTCAGGAACTGCCTCCAGAACCTGCGCACCTACCAGGCCAGGCACGGAGAGAGGCAGGCGCCGCTGTTCGTGTGGCTGCCCACGGGATCGTACCAGCATCCCTTCTACTTCTACTTCAGGACGCTCGATTGGAGCATGCACGACGAGTGGAGCGACGAGGGGCTGGCGGCGGCGCTCGGCGACGGTGACAGCCAGATGGCGGTGCTGATGCCGTACCGCGACTACGAGAAATTCCTCCAGCGGACGGGCCGGACGCAGACGATGGTCGCCTACCGTAACCTGTCGGCCGCAATCCTGCTCCTGCCCGGACCGATGGACGGCTGCGGCCGCTGACTATGCCCAACGATGCCCTCGACCTGGTGCTGGTCGTGCCGTGCTACAACGAGGCCCGTCGGCTGCGCGGCGACCTGTTCCTCGAGTTCGTCCGCCGCCGCGCCGGCGTCCGCGTGCTGTTCGTCGACGATGGCAGCGTGGACGGGACGGCGGACGTGCACGCGAAACTCGCGAGCGCGGCCCCTGGAGCGATCACGGCGTTGCGTCTCGAGCGCAACCAGGGCAAGGCCGAAGCGGTGCGGCGAGGAATGATCGAGGCGTGCCAGGCGTCGCCGCGCCTCGTCGGGTTCTGGGATGCGGACCTGGCCACGCCGTTGGACGAGGTGGACGACTTCCTGGCCGTCGCCGCCGCACGCCCGGAGATCGAGGTCATCCTCGGCTCGCGCGTGCTGCTGATGGGCCGCGACATCCGTCGCAAGGCGTCACGCCATTACCTCGGACGCATCTTCGCGACGGCCGCGTCCTTGACGCTCGGCATCCCCGTCTACGACACGCAGTGCGGCGCCAAGGTGTTCCGGGGCACCGAGGCCGTCGCGTCGCTCTTCGCGCAACCGTTCCACAGCCCGTGGATCTTCGACGTCGAACTGCTGGCGCGCTACCTGGACCTGCCGGTCGAGGGCGGCTTGCCGCGCGCGTCGCGGATCTACGAACTGGCGGTGCGCACGTGGCACGACATTCCGGGGTCGAAACTGCGTCCGACCGACTTCGCACGGGCGCTGATCGAACTGATTGCGATCGGGCGGAGGCGCGGGCGCCCGGTCCCCTCCAGCGAGGCGCGGGCGTGGCCAAGGTGAACAAGCTTCTTCGGACGGTGCTGCCGATCTGTGTCGTGGCGCTCGTGTTCTGCGCTCCGTTGTTCCGCGGCCTTCCGAACCTCGACCTGGAGAACGACGAGGCCATCTACAGCTACGCGGCCGAGAGCATCCTCGACACCGGCGACTGGATGAACCCGCGCAGTTCGCCGACGACGAGCGCCGTTTTCCTGGAGAAACCTCCCCTCAAGTTCTGGATCGTGGCGCTGCCCATTCGGCTGGGATGGCTGCCGCGCAACGAGTTCGGCCTCCGGTTCTGGGACGCGGTGTTCGGCAGCCTCGCCTTCCTGTACGTCTTTTCGATCGGGCGGCGCATGGCGGGCTGGTTGTGCGGGGCCGCGGCGCTGGTGCTGCTGTATACGTTCGACCATCTCATCTTCAGTCACGGACTGCGCAGCAACACCATGGACGCGGCGGTGGTGCTGTCGTATGCCGGGGGCATCTACCACTTTCTCCGCTGGGCCGAGCGCGAGGACCGGGGGTGGGGACACGCGACCGCGGTGGGGGCCTACTTCTTCCTCGGTTTCATGACGAAGTTCGTTGCCGCGCTCTTCCTTCCGGCCGTGCTGGCGGCCGCCAGCCTCGAGCTGCCGGCCGTCAGGTCACGTGTCATTCGGCAGTGGCGGACCTGGTTGGCCGTCGGCGCGGGCGTCCTGGCGCTCGTCGCCCCGTGGTTCGTGTACCAGTCCCTTCGACCGGGACACGGCGTGTGGTCGGTGATGTTCGCCGAGCACGTGGTAACCCGTCTCACGTCGTCGCTCGATCCCGCCCACCTCAAACCGTGGAACTACTATTTCGTGTTCCTGCTCGGCGGACTCGTGCGCCAGGGCACCATTGTGCTCGTCGTCGGAGGCGCCGTGCTGATCCACCTGAAGCTGCTGCGTGAACGGTGGCTGCCGGGAACGATCGTCCTGTACTGGTTCTGGCTGCCATTCGCCATCATCTCGTTCGGCAGCAGCAAGCTCTGGCACTACGCCTACCCGTTCCTGCCACCCGTGGCGCTTGCAGCGGGCTACTGCCTGGACCGGGCGGCAGCCTTCATAACCGGCGCGTTCGAGGCGTCGGCGGACGCCGGCCTGTCGGGCCGCTTCGCACTGACCCGTTTCCTGGCCCGGCCGGTCGCCGCGATTCGGGCGCCCTCCCCCTGGTTGTCGCGGCTGACCCTGGTCCTCGGGCTGGGGGCACTGGGCTTCGTCGCGGTCGGCCTGCTTCACCCGGAATGGCTCGGTGTCCTCGGGCCATTCGCTCACCAGCCGTACCTGCTCGCTGCCGCGCTTGCCGCGCTGCTCTTTGGCGCGGGCACGGGCCGCCCGACCTGGATGGCCAGGATTGCCGTCCCGGTTGCCCTGCTGGCGCTGATGCCATTCTCGGACTACCGCGCGGCGCTCGCGCGAACGACCGTCGAAGTTCACCCGATGCGATCGTCGCGCGACTGCCTCTCGCTCGTCGCGCGAAACGAGCAGGTGGCGGGCCGGCCGGTCCACCAGATGTGGGAGCACCTGCCCGCCCACACATTCAATCACTCGTACTTCTATTACTTCCGGAACGTTCGGGTGGAATGAACGCGAAGAACTGACGGACGCGGAGCTTCGCGCGACGTTTGACGACCCGGCGCAACAACGGCCCGTCATCCTGCCCGTGCAGCGGTTCGAGGCGTTCCGCCAGTTCAGCGTACCGCCGCGGACCGATTTGCCGGCCGTGGCCTTGAGCGACGACGTCGTCGTGACGCTTCCCGGGGCCTACGAGGGTTGCCGGTTCTGATACGCAGATGTCGTCCACGGACGGCGGTGTGAGCGAGAACGTGCCGAACAGGATACGAAGTCTCGTGATGCTCGCGCTGGTGGCCGCGCTGTTCTGCGTCCCGCTGTTCAGGGGCCTGCAGGCGGTCGACCAGGAAAACGACGAAGCAATCTACAGCTACGCTGCGGAGAGCATTCTCGAGACGGGCGACTGGCTGAATCCCCGCAGTTCGCCGACGCCCGACGTCACATTCCTCGAGAAGCCGCCGCTCAAGTTCTGGATCGTCGCCCTGCCGATTCGCGTGGGCCTCCTGCCCGACAACGACTTCGGCCTGCGATTCTGGGACGCGCTCTTCGGGAGCCTCGCGTTCCTCTACATCTTCTCAATCGGTCGAGGGATGGCTGGGTGGCCCTGCGGCGCCGTGGCGGTCCTCGTCCTCTACACGTTCGACGACCTGCTCTTCACGCACGGGCTGAGGGGCAACAACATGGAGGCGTCGCTCGTGCTGGCGTACGCCGGGGGGATCTACCACTACACGCGCTGGACGGAAGCCGACCGTCCGGCTCAGGCACGCGCGCACGCGTTTGCGGTCGGCGGCTACTTCTTCCTGGCGTTCATGACGAAGTTCGTCGCTGCCCTGTTTCTGCCCGCGGTGATCGCGGCCGCAAGCCTGGAACTGCCTGCCGTGCGCGCGAAGGCCTGGAAGGAGCGGCGAACGTGGCTCGCGGTCGTCGCGCTGGCCGTCCTCCTCATCGCACCGTGGTTCGCCTACCAGACGGTTCACGCGGGGTCCGCCGTCTGGTCGATCATGTTCGGCGAGCACGTCGTGACGCGCTTCCGGACGTCGCTCGACGCCGAGCACATCAAGCCGTGGCCCTACTACTTCGAGAGCCTGTTCTCAAACCTCGTGCGCAACCACACCTGGTGGGCCGTCCTGCCCGGCGCAATCTTGATCCACCTGCGGGCGGTCCGGGCGCGCTGGCTTGCCGGCAGCCTCGTCCTGCACTGGTTCTGGCTGCCGTTCATCCTGATGTCGGTCGGCAGCAGCAAGCTGCCGCACTATGCCTACCCGTTCCTCGCGCCCGTCGGACTCGCGGCGGGCTATTTCGTCGGGTCGGCTTCATCCATGGCCGGCCGGGTGATTGCGGCGATCACGGCCCCGTCGCGGAGGCGCGCGTTCCGACTGCCGCCCGCGGTCGGGACGGTGGCGACGAGGCTGCGTCCCGCCATGCCGTGGCTGCAGGGCGCCATGCTCATCGTCGGGGCGGGTCTCGTGGTCCACGCCGCGATCGGACAGTTCTTTCCTGGGCGATGGCACGTGCTCGGCGTCTCGGTTCGCGCACCGCAGCTGCTCCGCGCTGCCCTCTCCGCGCTGCTGCTCGGCCTGCTCGCCGGGCGCGGTGCGTGGATGGCCCGGCTCGCGGTCCCGGTCTGCCTGCTGGCCTTCCTGCCGGTAGCCGAGTACCGGTATGCGGTCGAGCGCACGCAGGTGCAGGCCCACCCGATGCGATCCACGCGCGATTGCATCGCCGACGTGCGGCGCTCGGAGGAGGTTGCGGGCCGGCCCGTGCGCGACATGTCCTTCGACGTGCCGCCAAGCGGGTTCCGGCATTCGTTCTTCTTCTACTACCGGCACTTCGGTTGGAAGCAGGGCGCGACGGCGATTGGGGACGAGGAACTGACCCGCATGCTGGACGACCCTGCCTTGCAGAGGCCGGTCCTGCTGCCTGACGATTGGTTGTCGCGGTTGCTGTCGCGCCCCGACCCGGCTGGGCCGGTGACGCCGTCGGTGCTGGTCGCGCAGGACGTGCGGGTGGCCCTGCCTGGCCCCTACTCGCGGTGCGCGTTCTGACCCGCTAGCTGCGCTTTTCCGCCTGCTTCGCCATCGTGGCCGCCACCAACTGCTCGAGCGTCGAGGCGGCAAGGACTTCCCGCATCCTGGCTTGCGCCTCCTCCCAGACCGGGTGCGCCCCGCACTGTTCGGTGCGCTCGCAGCCGCCCGGAAGCAGGCACATGTTCAAGGCGGGGACGCCGTCGAGCGCCCGGAGGATGTCGAGCAGCGACGCGGCGCGTCCACGGTCGAGCAACTCGAAGCCGCCCTTCTTGCCGCGATGCGACGCCACGAGGCCGGAGTGAACGAGCCGCTGCAGGACCTTCGAAAGGAACGCGGGTGAGACGTCCGCAGCGTCGGCCAGTTCGTGGAGGCTGCTGCGGCCGCTCGAGGCGGGCGTCGCGAGATGAATCATCACACGGACGGCGTAGTCGGCGGCGCGGGTCAGTTGCATGGGCAATCCAGGGTAGAGAACGCCTGAATGGTATACAAAACTGGATATTCTCGCACCAGAAATTATTGAAGGCCGCAACCGCTGCGGGCGACCGCCTGCCGTCAGGCGATCTGGCTGAAGATCACGAAGAAATGCGCGAGACTGCCGGCCAGCACGAACAGGTGCCAGACGCCGTGAAATGCCGGGATCCGCTTGTCGAGCGCGTAGAAGGCGACGCCCGTCGTGTAGAAGACCCCCCCGGCCAGCAACCCGGACAGGCCGGCCGGTCCCAGCGCGCCCGCGAGCGGCCGGAACGCCAGGATCCCGAGCCAGCCCATCGTCACGTAGATGACGACCGACAGCGTCCGTTGACCTTTCGACCGACGGAACTCCTGGAGCGCCCCAATCACTGCCAGCGACCAGACCGCCGCGAACAGCGACCAGCCGAGGGCGCCGCCGAGGACCACGAGGGTGAAGGGTGTGTAGGTGCCGGCGATGAGCAGATAGATCGCAAGGTGATCGAGCCGCTGGAACACCCGCTTCGCGCCGCCCTTGAAACTGTGGTAGAGCGTGGACGAAGCGTAGAGCACCAACAGCGACGCCCCATACACGCTGGCGCTGACAACCCTGACCCCGCCGCCGTGCACTGCCGCCTGGACGACCAGGACGATGAGGCCGACGAGCGCGAGGACGGCACCGACGAGGTGGGTGATGGAGTTGAATCGTTCTCCGCGATACATGGCAGCCTCGGGGACCTTCCTAGCTTACTACCGAAGATGCTGGGCCAGGATCCTGCCGCCGATTGCGAGCAGCGCCACGCCGCCCACGACCTCCATCTTCCCGCCGATGGCCGTTCCGACCCGCCGGCCGACGAGGATGGCGAGGAACGACAGGCTCCCGGTCACCAGCCCGATGACGAGCGCGGCGTACCAGATGCCGTGTCCCAGCATCGCGAGCGTCAACCCGATCGCCAGCGCGTCGATGCTGGTCGCCAACGACAGCATCACGAGCGTCGTTCCCCTGCTCGGGTCGCGCGGCAGGTCGGCCTCCTCGGCCCCCTTGAGCGCCGTGTAGATCATCCGGCCGCCGACGAACGACAACAGCCCGAACGCCACCCAGTGGTCGATCGACTCGATCGCGGGCGCCACCGTGATGCCCAGCGACCAGCCGACCAGCGGCATGACCGCCTGGAAGAGGCCGAAGTGGAACGAGAGCCGGAAAGTGGCGCGCGCGCCTGGCGCCCTGTTGCTGGCGCTCGCCGCGAGCGACACTGCGACCGCGTCCATGGAGAGCCCGACCGCGATGACGAGGAGTTCCCAGAGAGGCATCGAGCAGACAATGATAGCTGTACCAGGGGCGCGCCGCCGGGGCGGATGTCGTCGGGCCGTGCGTTGTCGTGCTGCTCGGCGAGCGGGGAGACTTGTGTCCCGAGGCCGGAGGGGCTGACGCCCAACGGCGGAAGCCGGAGGCTTACCGAAGCCCTCGCCACAGGAACATTGCGCCCATGACCAGGATGAAGGCCTGCGACAGGCGGGTGAGGAACGCGCGACGGCCGACTCCGAGCAGGTTGTCGGCGAGCGAGAGGCCGAGGAGGGCCGGCGCGGTGGCGAGCCCGAAAACCGCCATCGCAAGCGCCCCCTGGAGGGCGCTTCCTCGCGCCACGGCCGCGACGACGGCCGAGTAGAGGAAGCCGCAGGGGAGAAGTCCGAGGAAGAGCCCAAGGGCGAAGGGGTGTCCGGGCACGCGACCCTTCACGGCGCCGGCGACCCTGCCGAACAGCCGGCCGCCGGTGTCGATCCTCGCGAGGTCCGAGAGCGCGGCGAGCGCCCACACGACGAGCACGGCGCCCGCCAGGATCATCGCCGCGCGCTGCAGCCCGAGAAACGTGCCGGCCTTCTGCACCACGCCGCCGAACGCGCCCGCCAGGCCGCCGAGCACCGCGTACGTCACGATTCGCCCCGCGGTGTACCAAAGCTGGGCGACGAACGGTGCCGCCCCGCGCCCCCGGGGCGCGCCCGCAATGCCGACGCCGGCGTCGCCGTAGCGGCGCGCGACGAACAGCACGAACGGCGAGCACATCCCGACGCAGTGCCCGACGCTGCCGAGCAAGCCGAGGGTCAGGAAGCCGAGGAGGTCGATGACGGGCTGAACGGGATGGGAGGACATTACGAAGGCCTCAGGCTTCGGGCTTCGGGCTTCAGGCCGGCGGCTTCGGGCTCGAGGCTCCGGGCCCCAGGCCGCCCGAAGCCTGGAGCCCAGAGCCCAAAGCCCGCGCCCGTCAAGAGTGGTATTCGAGGCACTCGTGCAGCGCCGGGTCCTTCAGCGGCACGGCGTCGTGCCGGGCGAGGGCCCAGCCGAACACCAGCGTGAACAGCCCCAGGAACCCGACGGTCGCCGCGAACTCGACGACCGGCAGGTGCGCGTGCGCCGCCTCCGCCCCGTGCCCGATTGCCGGTCCCACCATCACGAAGAGTTCCAGGAACTGCGCCACGAGCAGCAGCACGGCCACCGGAACGAGCACCCGGGGGTTCCTCTTTGCCTCCCTCGGGATGAGGATGAGGAACGGCACGACGAATTTCAACGTGGGCAGCAGCAGCAGGTACGGCAGCCAGCCGTTGTCCACCCGGCGGAGGAAGTAGATCGTCTCCTCGGGGATGTTCGCGTACCAGATCAGCATGTACTGGCAGAAGTAGATGTACGCCCAGAACCCGGTGGACGCGAACACCATCTTGCCCAGGCTGTGCATGTGGTGCTCGTTCAGGAACCCCTTCAACCTGCCCGCCATCATCAGCAGCCCCGCGGCGACCGCGACGAACGCCGTGCCGGTCTGCACGATGTCGGTGAACACCAGCACCGCGAACATCGTCGAGAACCAGTGCGCCTCGAGCGACAGCAGCAGGTAGAAGCTGACGATGCTGAGGGTGATGGCGAAGATGACGAGGAACAGCGCCGAGAGCGTCCGGCTGGTCCGGGTCGGCCCGTGCCCGCCCTCGCGATCCTGCCGGCGCGATGCGCCGACCATCAGCGCGCCAAACACCGCCCACAGGATGAAACAGCCTGCCAGGAGCGCGGTGAACATCGTCATGTTCAGGAACGGCGCCTTGTGCAGCAGGAGCGCGTCCTGGGCGACCGCATCGGCGTGCGACCAGTGATAGAGCGAGTGCGCGCCAAGGCCCACGGCCATCGCGAGAACGCCACCGGGAAGCAGCCACGCAGTCATCGCCTCCGGGATCCGGCGCATCGTGACCGACCAGTCGGCGCCCGCGAGGTACAGGATCGACAGCCACGCGACGCCGAACACGCCGAGGCCCAGCGCGAAGAACATCCCGATCAGGTACGCAGCTCCAGGCGAGCGGCAGCATCCCCCTGGCTGAATGCCCACCCGAGCGCGCCGCCTCCAACGAGGACCGCGACCGCCGACAGGCCCTGGACGATGCCGGGAAGCGAGATGCGCCCGGGCGCCGCGGGAAGCGCCTGAGTGTGAGTGCTCATGGTGTCACTTCCCTCCCTTCTTCACGTCGGTTGCCGTGGCGGCAGCGGGCTTGTCCGCCGTAGCTCCCGCCGGAGCCACCGCTGCGCCGGAGGCGGGAGCGGAGGCGGAAGTCGGAGCGACGGCGGGCGCCACGGGCTCCGTCTTCTGCATCTGTCGGATGTAGTGGATGACCGACCAGGCGTCGTTGGCGTCCACCTGGCGCGCGTGGCTCGGCATCGAGTTCTGTCCGCGCATCGGGCGGTGGAACAGCTGGCCGTCCGGCCAGTCGCGCACCTTCTGCGTCATCAGGCTGGGCGGCTTGGGAAAGAGTGCGGTGACGTGGCCGTCGCCGGCGCCTTTCGGGCCGTGACACGTGATGCACACGTTCTCGTAGACGAACTTGCCGTGGGCGAGCACGTCGGGGGTCGGCTGGAGCGGGTTCACCAGCTCGGCGCCCGCGCGGTCCGCCTCGTTCTGGGCGTACGGGTAGGGCGTCTCGCCGATGGCGACGGCCCCGGCCTGGGGGTCCATCAATCCCGTCGGCCGCGCGAGGAACAGGTCCTTCCGCTGCGGCTTCAGCTTCGGCTGGTCGATCATGTCGAGGCGATTGCCCTCGCGGTGCGGCGTCCGCCCGGCCGGCAACCCGACATCGCACCCGGCCAGCAGCGTCACCATTGCGAGGGCGGCGGCGGACCGCCGGGCGGTGACGCGAGAAGTTCCTTCATCGTGAGCCCCCTTCCGACGTCCACCAGCCTGACGCCGTCGGCGCCCAGCGACCGGACGAACCGCTCCGCCTCGGCGGCGTTCCACTTCGGGTCGGTGGCGGAGATCCAGAGGACGAAGCGGTCGAAGGTCGCGCCCGTCTTCACGAGCAGCGGCGGCGGCTGCGGGACGGTGTCCCTCTTGCCGGCGATGATTGCGATGACTGCGCTGCCGAGCGCGGCCCAGAAGACCATCGCCTCGAAGGTGATCGGGATGAACGCCGGCCACGCCGCGAAGGGCTTGCCGCCGAAGTTCATCGGCCAGTCCCAGACCATCACGTAGTTCTGGAGGCCCTGGGCGAAGAGGATTCCGCAGACCGCCAGGACGCCGGTGGCGTAGGGAATCCACGACCGCTTCTGGCCCATCGCTTCTTCCATCCCGTGGATCGGGAACGGGGTCAGGAAGTCGAAGTGCTTCCAGCCGGCATCGCGGACCTTCTCCGCGGCAGCCAGCGCGTCGGCCGGTACGTAGAAGTGGCCGAGAACGCCCTTGGTCGAGATCGGCACCATGGCTCAGACCTCCTGCACCGATGCGGCGGCAGCCGCGGGGTGGCTTCGGGCCACCTTCGGATCCATCACGCCCTTCACCTCCGAGATCGCGACCACCGGGAGGACGCGCACGAAGAGCAGGAAGAGCGTGAAGAACAGGCCGAAGGAGCCGAGGAGAATGGCGTAGTCCCATCGCGTGAGGGCATACATGCCCCACGACGAGGGGAGGAAGTCGCGGTGAAGCGACGTGACGACGATGACGTAGCGCTCGAACCACATGCCGACGTTCACGAGAATCGAGACGGCGAACAGGACCCACGTGTGACGGCGCATCGACTTGAACCAGAACAGCTGCGGGACGATCGCGTTGCAGGTGAACATGATCGCGTACGCCCACCAGTAGGGACCGAACGCGCGGTTCTTGAAGATGAAGCCTTCCCACTCGCTGCCCGAGTACCAGGCCATGAAGAACTCGGTGGAGTAGGCGAAGCCGACCAGCATGCCGGTCAGCATGAGGATCTTCGCCATCGCCTCCATGTGGTTCAGGGTGATGTAGTGCTTCATCCCGAAGTAGCCGCGCATGAAGGTCATCAGCGTGATGACCATCGCGAACCCCGAGAAGATGGCGCCGATGACGAAGTAGGGCGGGAAGATGGTCGTGTGCCAGCCGGGCATCACGGACGTCGCGAAGTCGAACGAGACGATCGTGTGGACCGAGAAGACCAGCGGCGTGGCCAGCGCGGCGAGGATCATGTAGGCCGACTCGTAGTGCCGCCACGCCCGGTGCGACCCCGTCCAGCCGAAGCTCATCGCGTTGTAGAGCTTCTTGCGCCACGGGTGGGTCGCCCGGTCCCTGACGGTCGCGAGATCCGGCAGCAGCCCCATGTACCAGAAGGTCAGCGACACCAGGCCGTAGGTGGAGATCGCGAAGATGTCCCACGCGAGCGGCGAGTTGAAGTTCACCCAGAGCGGGCCGCGCGCGTTCGGGTAGGGCACCAGCCAGTAGGCGAACCAGGGACGCCCGAGGTGGATGATCGGGAAGATGCCGGCGCACGCCACCGCGAAGAGCGTCATCGCCTCGGCCGCGCGGTTGATGCCCGTCCGCCACTGCTGCCGGAACAGGTAGAGGACCGCCGAGATCAGGGTGCCGGCGTGGCCGATGCCGATCCAGAAGACGAAGTTGATGATGAACGAGCCCCAGCCGACCGGCTGGTTGACGCCCGCGATGCCCATCCCCGCGTAGAAGAGCGTGATCAGCGCGAAGACCAGCAGGCCCAGGAACGACAGCGCGACGCTGAACGCGATCCACCACCGCTTGGTGGGGAACTGCTCGGCGTGCATGCAGATGTCGCGGTCCACCTCCGCCCACTTCTTGCCGCCCGTCACCAGCGGCTCCGCGATCTCGAGGTCGCCGCCGTAGGGGCCGGCCCCCGGCGACGACGATCGGCAGGCCGGTGAGCTGGCTGTCGTCCATCACGGTCGCGTAGGGACTCTTGTCATGCCTTGTCATTACGCACCTTCGCCAGGTAGGAAATGGACGGCTTGACGCCGACGGCGTCGAGGAGCCTCATCGCCCGCGGGTCGGCGGCCAGCGCCGCGACGCGGGAGCCGGGAGCGTTCACGTCGCCGAAGGTGATCGCGCCGGTCGGGCAGGCCTCCATGCAGGCCGGCACGACCGCGCCGTCCGGCGAAGTGGTCCTTGGGCTTCCCTTCGCGGGTCGCCTCGGACCGCGCCGCGCGGATCCGCTGGATGCAGAAGGAGCACTTCTCCATCACGCCGCGGCTCCGGACGGTGACCTCGGGGTTGTTCTTCATCTGCATCGGGCTGCGCGTGTTGAGCGCGGCGTTCTTCGCGATGCGCGGCTCGAGCCAGCGGAAGAACGATGCTCTCCTGCGCCTTGCTGTACTCCCAGTAGTTGAACCGCCGCACCTTGAACGGGCAGTTGTTCGCGCAGTACCGGGTGCCGACGCAGCGGTTGTACACCTGCTGGTTCAGCCCGTCCTCGCTGTGCATCGTCGCGACGAACGGGCAGACGGTCTCGCACGGCGCGTTCTCGCAGTGCTGGCAGAGCATCGGCTGGAAGATCGTCTGCGGTTCCTCGACCACCGCGAGCGGGCCGTCCCAGACGTCCGCGTCCCACCCGCCGTCCTTCTTCGGCGCGTCGTAGTAGCGGTCGATCCGGATCCACGACATCTCGCGGCCGTCGAGCATGCCCTGCCGCCCGACCACCGGGATGTTGTTCTCGGCCTGGCAGCCGATGACGCACTTGCCGCAGCCGTTGCACTTGCTGAGGTCGATCGCCATCGCCCAGCGCGCCTTCGGGTACTCGTGCCCCGGCCACGCCGACCGCCCGCCCTCCTGCTGCTCGGTGCCCGACGCCCGATCCTTCTCGAAGGCCGTGAGCGTGGTGGCCGGGACCAGCGGGCGCCGGTCGCGGTCGATGACGTCGGAGCCCTGCGCGAACGCCAGCTGCTTCGTGGCCGTCGACCTTGCGGATCGTCACCGGCAGACCGGACGCCGAGCAGCCGGCCGTTCGCGAGAACGCTGGAGCGGGAACGCGTTCGGGCCGACCCCGTTGCCGATGGCGCCGCAAGCCGTGCGCCCGAGACCGAGCGGCAGCGCCACCTGGTCGTGGTGCATGCCGGCGTGCCGGTAGGCCGGCGCGACGACCTTGGCGTGCCCGGCATCGACCTCGACGAGGTCGCCATTGGCCAGCTTCATCTCGTCGAACCGCCGCGGCGCAATCGAGAGCGCGCCGCCCCAGGTGAGCGGGTGATCGGGTCGGGCACCTCGTGGAGCCACCCGTTGTTGCCCGAGCGCCCGTCGCCCAGCGCGAGGTGCGGATACAGCTGGAGTTCGATCTCCGCGGGCGGCACGGCGGCCTCCGCGAGAAGGGCGAACGCAGCGGGAGCGATCGCGCGAGCGGACCGCGGGGTTGTGCCAGGAGCGGGGCTGCCGAGCGCCTGCGCCGGTGACGTCTTCTGAGCGCCGGGCGCAGGCGCGAGTCTCGTGGCAGCCGTGTCCACCCTTGGCGGGCTTTCGACCGACGCGGCGGAGTCGGAACCCTTGCGCAGCACCTCGTTCCACGCCGCGTCGAACGCAGGCGCGGCGGGGTCTGCGGCCATCCGGCCGGCCCAGGCTGCGCGAAGGTAGTGGAATGCCGCGCTGGGGCTCGGAGCCGGCACGGCCGTGGCGGGCAGCGGCGTGGTCTTCGCCGCCTCCGCGGCGGCGGTGACGGCCGCGAGCGCAGCCGGGTCCCCTGCCGCCGCGCCCCACTCGACGAGCACGTCGAGGAGCCCGCGGGTGTCGAACAGCGGCTGGATGACCGGCTGCTGGATGGCGAACAGCCCCTTCGGCAGGGCGGCGTCGCTCCAGCACTCGAACGGGTGGCTCGCCGGCGCGAGGACGTCGGCCAGCAGGCTGGTTTCGTCGAGCCGGTCGTTGAGCGAGACGACGTACGGCACCCTCTTGAGGGCGTCCGCGAACGTCGCGGAGCTTGGCCCCCCGTTCTCGCGAAGACGGGGGCGTCGTACACCGGGTTCACACCGGCCACGATGAGGACGTCCACGCCGCCCGCCAGCATCTCGGCCGCGAGCGCCGCCAGCGCCGGCCGCGCCGCCGGATGACCTCTGCGCGGCCGCGGCCTCGTCGAAGAGGCCCGCGTCGAACGCCCCGACGGTCATGTTGAGGACGATGGCGGCGAGCTCGAGGGCCGGCCCGGACACCGAGGTTCCCGCGCGATCCGCCGGCGAGGACGATGGCCTTGCCGGAAGCCGCCGCGAGTTCGTCGGCGAGCGACTTCAGCACCCGCGCATCGAGGCCCGCCTGCTTCGCGACGGTGTCAATCGTGTAGGGCGCGAGCGCCGCCCCGACTTCGGGAACCGATGCGAGCGGTCCGATCTTGCGTCACCACCACCAGTTCGTTGGCGAGCGCGGCCGCGACGGCCGCGAGGTGCGAGTCGCGAACGCGTATGCGGCGGTCGGCATTGGCGCCGGTCAGGGTGAGGCGCCCCTCGAGCTGCACGAAGCGGCTCATCGGCCGGCCATCGGCCGGCTGGTCCGGCGAGCGGCGCAGGGCGAACTCGCGCTCGAAGCCCTCTTCGGGCGTGTCCAGGAATTCTGCGCCGAGGCCGACGACCAGGTCCGCCGTGTCGAGCCGCGGCCTGGCAATCGTCGCGTCGCCGAACGCCAGTTTCCACGCCGCGCCGGCCGCGTCGTTCGCGACCGGCGACCAGGCCACGTGGCGGAGGCCGGTGCGCGCGGTGATGCCGGCAATGGCCGCGGTCACCGCGGGGCTGTCGATCGGGCCGGTGAGCAGCACGGCCTTCGAACCCGCGGCCTTCAGTCGCGACGACGACGTCGGCGCCAATCGCCGCCCAGTTCGACGACACGGTCGCGCCCTTGCCACGCCGCACCGACAGCGGGCCGCGCGCGCGATCGGGATCGTAGAGATCCATGAGCGCGGCGTGGTGGCGGCCGCGAGAGGCCGCGGCCGCTTTGGTCGGTCGGGCTCGGCGCCACGAGGATGGGGCGTCCCTCGCGGGTCTTCACCAGCACGGGCGACCCGTCGATGACCGTGTGGAAGAAACGGGCGCGCCCCATGCCGTCCACGAGGCTCTCCGGCATGTCGTGGAACGGGATCGTCGCCTCCTGCGGCGGGCTGCAGCCGGCGCTGCCGAGGGCTCCGGCGGCCGCGAGGACGCCGCTGAGTCGCAGGAACTCGCGCCGGTCCAGACCCGAATCGTCCGGTCGTGCGCTGGTCTCGTTCGGATTCATCGTCTTCTCCCTTCGACTCGCTCCTCCCGCCCCAGGCCGTCCCCGCTGGGGTCGTAAGGACGAGTCGTTCGCTCGCTCAGGGCACGCCCTACCGATGGCACGTGACGCAGTCCGTGGAGGCCTTCATCTCCGGCTTCCGGTGGCAGTCGAGGCACCACTGCATGTTGAAGGCGTTCTGCACCGACACGATCTCCATCTCCTCGACCTTCCCGTGGCAGTTCTGGCAGACCACCATCGGCTTTCCCTGCTCGTCGGTGAGCGGGAGCATCGGCTTGCCCTGGGCGTCCTTCGCGTTCACGTGCGCCGCGTGGTCGTAGTAGACGAAGTCGGGCAGGTCGTGCACCTTCACCCAGGGGATCGGCTCGCCGCGATCCCAGTAGTCCTTCATCTTCAGCACCCACTCCCGGTTCAGTCCCACGCTCGTGTGGCAGTTCATGCAGACGGCCGTGGACGGCACCGTCGAGTGGCGGCCCTTGTAGGGCATCGTGTGGCAGTAGACGCAGGGGATTCCGAAGCCCCCGACGTTCACCTTCTCGCCCTTCGCGTTCGCCTGCCAGACCGGGGCGCCGGCCATGCGCGTGTGCCTGAAAAGGATGGGCTGACGCGGCTCGTACCCCTTGCGGACGTTGCTGAACGCGTAGCCGAGGGAGCCCGTCACGATCGCCACCCCGAGGGCGGCAAGGAGATAGACGGGCTTCTTGCTTCCGTTCATTCGGGAACCCTCCTTACGGGATCTGACGCATCAGGATTCGGGAGTCGGGATTCAGGACTCAGGTCGGTGCTCCGTCGGACCTGGCTGCCTCGTCGTCGAAAAGAATTCGCACCGCCGGCGTCTCCAGGTCGTCGAACTGTCCCGATCCGCGCGGCCCAGACGAAGAAGCCGACGGCGATGGCGGCAATCAGGAGCGCGAGCGGGAGCAGGACGAAAATCGTCTCCACGTCAGGCCTCCGCTCCGCTCGGCCGGCTCCCGGCTCCCGGCGCGGCGGCGCCTCCGTGCTGCCCCCGGCCGCGGCAAACGTGCGCGTCGTCACGGACGACGCCACCACGGTCAGCGACGAGCACGGCATCAGGATCGCGGCGAGGAGCGGCCCGACGAGCCCCGCGATGGCGCAGGCGGCGGCGACCGCGTTGTAGACGAGGGAGAAGGCCAGGTTGCGGCGGATCACGCGGCGCAGCCGGCGCGCGCCGTCGAGCAGTTCCACCAGGGGGCCACCCCCTCCGCGTGAGGACCACGTCGGACGCCGCAATCGTGGCGCCGGTGCCGCCGTGGACGGCGATGCCGACGTCGGCCAGCGCAAGCGCCGCCGCATCGTTGACGCCGTCGCCGACCATGACCACCGCGCCTGGCAGGCGGGACGCGTGCCGCCGACCAGGCCTCGGCAACGATGTTCCTCTTCGCTTCGGGCGAGAGACCGCCGAGCGCGTCCTCGTCGGGCAGGCCGAGTTCCCGGGCCGCCCGGGCCACGATCCCGGGGTGGTCGCCGGACAGGATCCTCACCCGGACGCCCCGCGCGCGGAGTGCCGCCACCGTCTCACGGGCATCGGCGCGAAGCCGGTCCCCGATGCCCGCCACCCCTCGCACCTGCCCGTCGAGCGAGACGAAGACCGGGCTGAGGCCGTCCGCGACGAGCGCGGCGGCGGCGGCGGCGAAGTCCGCAGGCACGTTCGCGCCGCCCGCCTCGATGTGCGCCGCATTGCCCACGCGGACCTCGTGGCCGTCCAGGCGCCCGGCAATGCCCTGGCCGGAGATCTCCAGCACTCCGTCCACGGTCCGCACGAGGCGCATGGGGCGCGCGGCAGCCCGCTGGAACGCGCGCGCCACGGCGTGGGACGACTGTCCCTCGAGCGCCATCGCGAGTTGCAGGGCGGCCTCGTCACCCTCCCAGCGCACGACGGATGCGATGCCCTCGGTCAGCGTGCCGGTCTTGTCCAGCAGCATCGTGCCCACGTTGCGCAATCGCTCCAGCGCATCCGGGTTCTTCACGAAGATGCCCGCCCGCGCCGCGCGCATCAGCGTCACCGACAGCGCGAGCGGGATCGACAGCCCGAGCGCGCACGGGCAGGCAACGACGAGGAGCGCGACAACGCGCTCGAGCGCAACGGCCGGGCCGAGGTGCCACCAGGCCGCCGCTGTGATGACGGCAAGCCCCAGGAGCCCCTGGACGAAGGCGCGGGCAAGGCGGTCGGTCGTCCGCAGCATCGCCGGCTTGCGGGACAGCGCCTCCTGCACGATGGCGAGGAGCGCCCCGACGCGTGTCTGCTCCCCCGCCGCGTCGACGCGGACAACGAGCCTGGCGCCGAGGTTGGTCGAGCCGGCGTTCACGGTATCGCCCTCGCCCACCGGGACCGGGGCCGCCTCGCCGGTGAGCACCGCGTTGTCGAGCGAAGAGCGCCCGGCGATCACGAGACCGTCGACCGGCACCACCTCGCCTGAGCGAACCTCGACCCGGTCCCCGGGTACCAGCGCCGCGAGCGGCACCTCGACGAGCGGGGCGTCGGGACCGTCGCCGTCCAGGCGCCGCGCGAACTCGATGAAGGCGGCGCCCCGCAGGCTGTCGGCCCGCTCCAGGGCCGCACGCTGGGCACCGCGCTGCAGTTGCCGGGCACCGAGGAGGGCCGCGACGAGCATCGCCAACGAATCGAACCAGAGCGGGCCGCTGCCGCGCACGGTGTTCCAGGAACTGGCCAGGAAGGCCGAGGCGAGCGCGATGGCGATGGGCAGGTCGATGTGGACGATCCCCGCCCTCAGGCCGGCGACGGCGGTGTGGAAGAACGGCCGCGCCGAGTAGACGAGCACCGGCACCGCCACGACCAGCGAGAACCAACGGAAGAAGTGTTCGAAGGGAGCCGCCATCCCCGAGGACTCCCCGGCGTAGAGCGCGCCGTGGATGAACATCAGGTTCATCGCGCACGCGAAGGCGACGCCCAGCCGCGCGAGGCCGGCGCGGTCCTCGGCCCGGCGCCCCTCCTGCATCGCGCGAGGCGCCGTGGATGTGCGGCGTGTAGCCGAGGCGGTCGAGCGCGCGGCCGATCGCGGACAGGCGCGTGTGGGCGGGCCGCCAGGTGATCTCCGCAACGCCGCTGCCCACGTTCAGGCGGACCTCGTCGACGCCGCGCAGGACCGCCGGCAGCTTCTCGACCAGCCAGACGCACGCGGCGCAGTGGACCCCTTCGAGGTACAGCCGGGTGCGCCGGCGCTCGGCGCCGACCGCCTCGGTCCCCTCCGCCTGCACGCGCTCATCGTCGAAATCCGTGAACGTCCGCCCGGTGACGCGCGCCGGTTCCAGCGCGCCACGCTGCTGTCCGACGAGCCGGTAGTACTGGTCGAACCCCCACTCGTGAACCAGCGTGTAGACTTGTCGGCACCCGGAACAGCAGAACTGCCGCTCGTCGTCGTCCCGAACCATCCCGGCCGGCACGGCAAGCCCGCAGTGCGCGCAAGCGCGGGCCGGCGCGGCCCGTGGGCCGGCCACGCGGTTCGCCCGGTCGTCCACGGTCGCCCCCATCAGCGCGTCCTCCCCGCCGGGAGTTCCGCGTCGGCGCGCACGGTGAGACGCGCGGCGTGCACGAAGCGCATGGCCTGCTGTCTCGTGTCGAGCCGCAGTTCCCAGGTGCCGGGTTCGTCCATGAGCACGAGCGTGCGGTAGCGGCCCGCCTCCTGCGGCAGTTCCGTGAGGTCACCCGCCTGGTTCATGCGGGTGTTCGACGGGCGGATCGCGAGCAGCCTGCCGGTCAGTCCCGACACCGGCTTGCCCTCCCGGTCGGCGATCTGCACGTCCACCGGGCGGGGCATGCCCGGGTAGTGCGGGACGTCCGAAGGCAGGTCGTAACGGACCGTCCAGCCGAGCTGCCGGCTCGCGTCTTCCACGGCCTCGTCGGCGTCCCACGCGCGGGCCGCCTCGTAGTAGCCCTTGATCGGGCGGGGGCTGTCGGGGCGCGTCGCGACCCAGACGAGGGCGCCGCACGCGACGATCGACATGGCGAGGAGGCCGCCCAGGTAGATGGGCCAGCGGTACTCCGAAATCGTGCGGAGCAGCTTCATGGCTGCCCCCCGTTTCCGAAGGGGCCGAGCAGCAGGAAGTCGATCTCCTTCCGGAAGCCGGCTTCCGACTTCACCAGGTAGCGGGCCTGCACCTGCCCGTCCCTGAAGTCGGACTGCTTGACGGTCGTCACCACGTTCACGGTGACGACCTGCTCGGGGCCGACGACGATGGGCGACTCGCTGACGACGAGCGTGGCGCCCGCGGGACTGAGGACCTCGATGGTGAAGCGCTGCGTCTCGCCGTGCTGGTTGGTGAACCGCACGCGCTGCTGGTTCGCCACTTCGCCCGTGGGCAGCAGCCGGTAAGCCTCGCGGCCGCCCCGGACGATCTCCACCAGCGCGTCGCTCCGCGTCAGCATGAGCGTCGCCATGGTGCCGAAGCCGACGGCGATCAGCACCAGGTACAGGATCGTCCGCGGCCGCCAGACGTGGCGGACGCCGCCCTTCTGCTCGCGTTCGGAGGTGTAGCGGATCAGGCCGATCGGCTTCTTCTGCGCGATCATCACCTCCGCGCAGGCGTCGATGCACTGCGCGGTGCCGATGCACTCCGACTGCAGGCCGCGCCGGATGTCGGTGCCCGTCGGGCAGGCGTTGACGCAGGCGCGACACTCGATGCAGTCGCCGGCGCGAACGGCTTCCTTCCGGTCCTTCAGCTTCACCTTCGGGTCGCCGCGCTTCTCGTCGTAGGCCACGACGATGGTGTCCTGGTCGGACAGCACGTTCTGCAGGCGGCCGTAGGGGCACGCGATCGTGCACATCTGATCGCGGAACCACGAGAAGTCGAAGAGGATCGCACCGGCGACGGACGCGATCACGAACAGCGCGCCCCAGGACGCGAGCGGGTCCATCGTCAGCATGGCTGCCAGGCGGGGCCAGCTGACGAAGTAGGCGACGAACGTCGCCGACAGCAGCACGGCCAGGACCGTCCACACCGCCCACTTGGCCGCCTTGATCGCGATCTTCCGCCCGGTCCACGGGGCGAGGTTCAGCTTCCGCTGGTTCGTCGGCCCGCCCTCGAGGAACGCCTCGATCGGACGGAAGAAGAACTCCAGGTAGACGGTCTGCGGGCAGGCGTAGCCGCACCACAAGCGCCCGAACGACGACGCCGCGAAGAACACGCTGACGATCACGCCGAAGCCGAACGCGACGAGGATGCGGCTGTCGGTCGGGTAGAACGTCGCCCCGAAGATGTGGGAGCGGCGCGAGAAGATGTCGAGCCAGACCGCGGGGTAGCCGCCCACGGGGATCACCGGGAGCGCGACGAAGACGGCGAAGAGCGAGTAGGCGATCGCCCGGCGGATCTTCCAGTACCGTCCCTTGTGGACGATCGGGTGCATGAACTTCCGCTTGCCGTCGGCCGAGAGGCTGTACAGCAGATCCTCTTCGGGCGCGACCTCGAAGACGTGCCCGTGCTCCGGCGTGACGGCGGTCTCCATCCCGGCCTGTTCCACGTCAGCTCCTCGGCGGAATCGGCTGGGGCACGACCGGCTCGCCCTCGGGCGGGCGCGCGTTCGGCGGGTTGGACCCCTGGAGGCTCCGTACGTACGACACCAGCGCGGACAGTTCCTCGGGCTTCAGGGCGCGGCCCCAGGGCGGCATTCCCTTGGCCGGCCATCCCTTGGCGATCGTCTGGAAGATCTGTTCGACGTTGCCGCCGTGGATCCACCGGTCGTCGGTGAGGTTGGGCCCGATGAGGCCTTGCGCCTTCTCGCCGTGGCATGCCGCGCACGATTTCGCGAAGCGCGCCGACGCCACCTGCAGGACGGCCGGGTTGTTCGCGCCGGCGAGCAGTTCCGCGGCCGACGGGGCGACGAGCGGGTTCGCGTCGAAGTGCGCCTGCACGGTCGCCAGCGCAGCCTGGGTCTCGCCGCGGTACTCGGCTTCCATCGAGCCCTCGCCGAAGCTGAGGGCGAAGAAGATCAAATAGGCCGCCGCAAAGACGAGCGACCCCCACCAGATGGCCATCAGCCAGCCGGGCATGGGGTTGTCGTACTCCCTGATCCCGTCGAGTTCGTGGAGGACCTTGTCTTCGAACTGTGCCATATCGTCCTCTGTCTTCAGGATTCGGGCCCCTGCCCCGTGGATCCTTGTGCCGTCCCGGTCCCTTCGTCACCCTCGAGCGGCAGCCGCGCCTGCGCCTCCAGGTCTTCGGGCCGCTTGCGTATCACCCAGATGACCACCGCCACCCAGGCCGCCAGGAAGAAGAACATCGAGCCGATCGCCCAGGCCGCGGCTCCCGTCCGGGCGGCGAGTTCCTGCAGCACGGTTACTTCACCAAGCCCGCCGGAAGCACAGCCGGTGCCTGCACCTCGGGCCGCTTCCACCGGATGTCTGTGCCCAGGCGCTGCAGGTAGGCGGTGAGCGCCATGATTTCCTTGTCCTCGAGGCCCGACGGCCCCTTCTGCGCCATCACCTCGGCGTTGATCGCCTTCGCCTGGGTCGCCATCGCCGCCACCGCCGTTTCAATCTCCCCGTCGGTGTAGGGCACGCCGACGATGCGCAGCGCGCGCATCTTCGAGGCGATGAGGCTCGTGTCGTAGCGGGACGTGAGGAGGTGCGGGTACCGGGGCATCACCGAACCCGGCGTCGTCGAGTCGGGCTGCCGCATGTGCCGAACGTGCCAGAGCGACGGGTACTTCCCGCCGACCCGGTGCAGGTCGGGCCCGGTTCGCTTCGACCCCCACTGGAACGGGTGGTCGTAGACGTACTCGCCGGCCTTCGAGTACTCGCCGTAGCGCTCGGTCTCGAACCGGAACGGCCGCACCATCTGCGAGTGGCAGTTGTAACACCCCTCACGGAGGTAGATGTCCCGGCCGACGACCTCGAGCGGCGTGTACGGCTTCACGCTGGCGATCTCCTTGACGTTCTCCTTGTCGAAGAACATCGGGATCGCCTCGACCAGCGAGCCGACCGCCAGGGCCAGCACGACGAGCACCGTGAACGGCGCGGGAATCCCCTCGAGCAGCCGATGGACGCCGTGCCTGAGCGAGTGCTGCAGCCGGAAGAACGCGTGGTCGTACGTGTTGGCGGGGGTCACCGCGCCGGGCGCCGACAGGTCCCTGACGAGCGGCGGGGCGACCACTTCGGGCTCCACCGCGTAGTCCGCCGGCGCCTCCTGGATCGTCTTGATGACGTTCCAGACGAGGAGGAGCATCCCGCCGAAGAACAGGACCGCCGCCGACCAGGCGCACCCAGTACAGCGGAACGATCGCGATGACCGTCTCGATGAAGTCGGGGTAGACGAGGCGGCCGTCCGACTCGAAGGCGCGCCACATGCCCCACTGCGTGATGCCGGCGACCCACATCGACACCTGGTAGAGGATGAGGCCGACGGTGGCGACCCAGAAGTGGGTGGTCGCCAGCTTCTTCGAATAGAGCTCGGTCTTCCAGAGCTTCGGGACGGCCCAGTACAGGATGCCGAACGACAGGAACGCGTTCCACCCCAGCGCGCCGGCGTGCACGTGCCCGATGGTCCAGTCGGTGAAGTGGGAAACGGCGTTCACCGACTTGATCGACATCATCGGCCCTTCGAAGGTCGCCATGCCGTAGTAGGTGACCGCCACGACCATGAACTTCAGGATCGGCTCGTCGCGCAGCCGGTGCCACGCCCCCCGGAGCGTGAAGAGGCCGTTCACCATGCCGCCCCACGAGGGCATCCAGAGGATCAGGGAGAACAGCATCCCGAGCGTCGACGCCCACTCGGGGACCGCCGAGTAGTGGAGGTGGTGCGGGCCGGCCCAGATGTAGACGAAGACGAGCGACCAGAAGTGCATGATCGAGAGCCGGTAGCTGAACACCGGCCGCTCCGCCGCCTTCGGCAGGTAGTAGTACATCAGCCCCAGGAACGGCGTCGTCAGGAAGAAGGCGACGGCGTTGTGGCCGTACCACCACTGCATCAGCGCGTCCTTCACGCCCGAGTAGGCCGAGTAGCTCCCGAGCCACGAGTACGGCATCGCCATGCTGTTGCCGATGTGAAGGATGGCGACCGCGACGATCGTCGCGATGTAGAACCAGATGGCGACGTAGAGATGGCGCTCGCGCCGGATCGCGATCGTCCCGAAGAAGTTGATGGCGAAGGTGACCCACAGGACGGCGATCACGATGTCGAGCAGCCAGGGCAGCTCGGCGTACTCCTTGCCCTGCGTGTTGCCGGTGACCAGGGCGAGCGCTGCCCCGACGATGAGCAGCTGCCACCCCCAGAAGTGGATGGCCGAGAGGGTGTCGCTGAAGAGCCTGGTCTTCAGGAGCCGCTGCATCGAGTGGTACGTGCCGGCGAAGATGATGTTCCCGCAGAAGGCGAAGATCACCGCGTTCGTGTGCAGCGGACGCAGCCGACCGAACGTCAGGAACGGCGCGAGGTTCAGCCGCGGCAGGAAGAGCATCGCCGCGATCAGGACGCCCACGAGCATGCCGACCACGGCCCACACCACGGCAGCAAGGAAGAAGAGCCGCGGGGTTCGATCGTCGTAGCGGACGGTGTCGCTCATCGGATTCCCATCCTGTGTCGGTGCGGTCGGCGGCTCACTGGAACACGCCGTCGATCAGCAGACGTGGAGCATGTGAATAATTTCACGTTCCCGGACAGAGGCTTGACCAGCTCTCTCTAATGTCGACCGAGCCGCTCTACTATACTCATCTTCCTTCCGCGCGTCACGGCGAAGTTCGCCAGCCAGGAACGGCGTTGGCGGACGCGGGAGGCTCGGCCGCGGGGCACGCTCCACCTTGACAGTGCCCGCCAGCGGAGTACATTTGGCTCATGTTCCCGCGTCGTTTCCTTCCTGTTCTCCGGGGCATACATTCTCCAAGAGAGGTGGTGGCTATGCGGTCCCCCTTGCGAACGGTGACGTCGCTCCTGGTCCTGTTCGCCCTGTTCCCGGCGCTCGCGTCCGCGCAACGCCTTCGGCTCACGGGCAAGGTGATGGATCCTGAGGGCAAGCCGATTGCCGGGGTCGAAGTGACGGCCACCTCGAAGGAGGTCCCCACGTTCCGCGAGGTGCGGACCACGGACAAGAAAGGCAGCTTCACGATCGACCTTCCGCAGAACGAAGTCACGTACGAGTACCACTTCGTGAAGAGCGGGTTCGTCACGCTCGACGCCCGGCAGCGGTGGAGCCTCGAGGGCAGCCAGAAGTTCGATTGGACGATGCAGCCGGGGGCTTCGCCGGCGGCTGATGCGCCGCCGCCGGCCTCGACGTCCGAGCCCGCGATCCTCGCCTACAACGCGGGCGTCGGCGCACTGAAGGCCAAAGACCTGCCGACGGCCGAGGCGAAATTCGGGGAGGCGGTCGGCCACGACCCGACCCTCGTGCCGGCCTGGGTGGCGCTGGCGACGGTCCAGGTGCAGACGGGGCACAACAAGGAAGCGGCCGAGAGCGCCGAGAAGGCCATCGGCCTCGGCTCCAGGGACGAGGCGATGCTCACGGCGCGGTGGCAGGCGTACAAGAACCTGAAAGACGACGCGAAGGCGGCCGCCGCGCTGAAGGACATGGAAGCGATGGGCCGACGCACCGAGGAGGCGAAGAAGTTCCACAACGAGGGCGTGGCGCTCGCCAAGGCCGGGGACGCGGCTGGCGCTTTCGGCAAGTTCCAGGAAGCGCTGAACCTCGACCCGACCCTGCAGGCCTCACTGGTGGGCCTCGCGACGGCCGGCTTGAAATTGGGCAAGAATGCGGAGGCGGCGACGGCCGCGGAAACGATCCTGAAAACCGATCCGAGGAACGAACCGGCGCTGCGACTTCGCTACAACGCGTGCCTCGCCCTCGGCGACGCCGACCGCCTCGCCGACGCGCTCGTTGGCCTGGCGGCAGTCGAACCGACGGTCGCCAAGAACGGGCTCCTCAAGCTGGCCTTCGACGCCTACGATGCGGACGACAAGCCGAGGCAGAAGGCAAGGTTCCTCAAGGTCCTCCAACTGGACCCGAACCAGCCGCTGGCCCACTACTACGTTGCCTTGGTCTTCGTGAACGAAGGCAATACCGCCGAGGCGAAGAGCCACCTCGAGAAGTTCATCGCGCTGACGCCGAACGCCGCCGAGGCGGCGAACGCCCGCGAGATTCTCAAGCAGCTCAAGTAGTGGCTAGTGGCTAGTGGAAGGGCAAGGGCCCTTGGAATCCACGGGGACTCCAAGGGCCCTTGGCATGTACTCGTCTTCCCTGAACGGCACCAGACTAGAACGTGAACTGGATGCCACCGAAGATGTAGCGCCCCAGGGAATCATACGTGTTGTAGAAACCCGCCCCGTAGTCGTTGACCGAACTGCCCGGCGCGAAGGGGGGTTCCTTGTCGAAGAGGTTGTCGATGCCGAACGACAGCGTGTAGTTCTTGGCCAACTTGTAGACGACCGCGAGGTCGATGTAGTTGAACGTCGGGATCTTGTCGATCTTGTTGATCTTCTCCAAGGCAAACGTCTCAGCGTCTGCCAGAGCCGGGTTGGGGCTCCCGTCGTCGTTGGTGACGCCACCGATCAGGCGCCACCCGACGGAGAAGGTGGTCTTGAACGAGGTCTCCCAAGAGGCGCGGAAGAAATGCCGCCACGAGGGGGTCGGCACGCCGCACTGGTTGCCGAAGTAGCCCTTGCAGTCGTAGGCGTACAGCCCGGTGTCGACACTCTCGTGCACCAGGTAGGAGCCGATGAGGTTGAACGACAACAATCCGGCGCTGCCGATGCTCTTGCTGTAGCCGCCGGTGATGTCGAGGCCTTCCGCACCGAGTTTGCCGACGTTCTGATTGGTCGTGACCGTATAGGCGTCCGTCGTCAGCCACAGCGTGCCAGCCCTGTCACGGTGAATCAGGCCGCACAGGAAGGTGTTGCCGGTGGCGGCACACTGGTTCTGGATGTCATCCGCCCCCAGGCTGCCGATGGTGTCGGTGATGTTGATCTTGTAGTAGTCGAGCGTGGCATTGAAGCCCGCGGCCTTCCTCGGAGTGACGACGACCCCGAGGGTATAGGTATCGGCGACCTCGGGTTGCAGGTCCGGATTGCCTCCGCCGAAGGTGTTGTATTGCCCGGCCGGGTTCTCGGAGATGGTCCCATACTGGGCAGCCGTCACGCCCTGGAGCGCACATTGGGCCCGGGTTGCCGACGGGGTTTCTCCCGCGCAGATGTCCTGGCTGCCATTGAGTCCCAGACCTTGCGGCGTGAACAGTTCGCTCACGTTCGGTGAGCGCGTCGCACGGTTGAAGCCGGCGCGGACCTTCAAGTCGGGGGCGGGCGCCCAATTCCCCTGCACCTTGTAGGTGGGCCACTTCCCGGTGGTGGTGTAGTCGGACAAGCGGTAGCCCACTTCCATGCTCAGGTCCTTGGCTCCGCGGGCGTCCTGGACGAGGGGGATCAGCCCCTCGGCGAAGAACTCCTTCACGTTGTAACTCCCCGAGACGGGAAGCGTGGGACCACCCGAGCCCGCACCAAGGGCATACTGGTACGGATAATCGGGATCGACGAACAGAAATTCCTGCCGGTACTCACCGCCGACAGCGAACTTGACGGCCTCGGTCGCCCAGGGGAAGGCCACGTTGTAGTCCTTGAGGTCGGCCGTCACCTTCCCGTTCACCATCCGTGTCCTCGTGCCGGAATTCAGTACTTCGCGCAGCGAGAGATAGTCCAGGGCTTCCTGGGTCACCGCGCCTTTCTTGAAGATGTTCCACGGCACACAGCCGGCGTTGCCAGACCGGCAGTGCCAGGTACTCGGATCGTTCGGATCGCCGTCAACGATCAAGGAGTCCTGGATGTTGAGCGTGTTCAGGTCGTTTCTATAGGATGTCGGAGCGTGCACCGTGGCCTGCAGGGCGTAGACGTCATATGCCCAGACGTTGTTGAGATCGCCCTTGCCGCCGAACGAGTAACGCATATCGTTGTGCTCGATATGGGCGGTTCGGCCGCCCCCCTCGATGTTGCGCCGGCCGATGTAGACATTCGCCAGGTCGTTCGGCCCGTAACCTTCGTTCGTGCAGAGGAGCTTCCGCTGCTGGGCGCTCAGCATCGGGTTGTCGCAATTGACATAGGCCGAGTTGTTGAAGTTTCCCGAGGGCGCGATCTGCGCGTCCGACACGTCCTCCATCATCATGACGTCCAGGTAGGCTTGGAGCTTCTTGCTGAACTGGTAGTTCAGGAACCCGCCACCGGTCCACCTCTCGTCGGGGCGCTGCATGAAGTTGGACGGCGCGTAGTTATAGACGTCGGCGCTGGTCCGCGGCCTGAACTGATCGCCATTCGGGGAGTTCCAGTCGAGCACGTAGGTTCTGTTGCCAGTCAGGCCGGAACCTTCCGCAGGAAAGACCTGAAAGCGGCCCTGCTGCCACGTGGAAGAGCCGGCGCAGACCGTGCCGTTCTCGGTCATTCCTCCCTCAACTGAGCAGTTGGTGTAGTCGCGCTCACCCTTTGTAATCGCGACGGTATGGCGGTAGTCGAGATAGACGGACGCGTGGCCCTTTCCGTCGGCGAACTTGCCGCCGAGCGCCACGTTGAAGTCGGCCGGAGCCCAATTCCACACGTTGCCAGATGGGTAGGCGAAGCCCTTGTCCGCGTTGATCTTCTGGGCGAGTTGGTTGTCGTTGTTGTGCTGGTAGCCGCCGAACTGTACCCCGCCCCGGATGCCCTCGAACTGCTTGTCGAGGACGAAGTTGACGACGCCGGCGACGGCGTCGGCGCCGTACACCGACGAGGCCCCGCCGGTGAGGACGTCCACCCGCTTCACGAGGGCGGAGGGGATGAAGTTCAGGTCAGGGGCCGTGGAGAAGGCGTCGCCGGCCGACATCCGGCGACCGTCGATCAAAACCAGCGTGCGCTGCGGGCCGAGGTAGCGCAAGTCCACCGTCGCTGTGCCCGACGCTCCGTTGGAGACCGAGGAGTTCTGCGCGGCGAACACCTGCGGCAGGGTCTGCAGGAGATCTTCGACGCGGGTCATCCCCCGATAGGTGATCTCCTGCACGTCCATGGTGGTGACGGGGCTCATCGCTTCCAGCCTCGGGCGTGGAATCAGCGTGCCGGTCACCTGAACCTGTTCTGTCTGGCTCGCGACCTGGAGCTTCAACTCGAGGTTGACAGGCTGCCCGGCGAGCACAACCACCGGGCTCTTCAGCGTGGAGAACCCCGCCAGCTCCATGGTGACCGTGTATGGCCCCGGCGCCAGGTTGGAAATCGTGTAGCGGCCCGACGAGTCGGTCACGGTCGTCTGACTCGCGCCGGTGGTATCGGACTTGACGGTGACCGTCGTTCCTGGAAGCACCCCGCCGGTCGAATCGGTGACCAAGCCGGTCACACTGCCGGTCTGGGTCTGGGCTGCGGCCAGCGACGGCACCGCCAGCACCAGCAGACCGACCAACAACAACCGCCACGCCAGCTTAGGGTTCCCACGCCGTGACGCCGGCAGACCTCCGTGAGCCATTGGAGCCTCCTTGGAGAGCCTCGCGAGCCCTCAACCGAATAACTGGAGTCCGGAGAGTCCCTTGAGCCGAACTGAGCCAGACGCAATTCACAGGCCATTGAGGAGGTGCCAGTCGTGAAAGCGCAAGGTCTATGTGCAGATCTTCGTAAACTCTGACCGACAAAAACTTGGAATTTTGGACAGAATCAGGCCACTGAGGAGGCGTTCTGCCGGACTGCAGAACTTTGGATCCATCGAGACGTAACGATCCAAACGTGAGGATCTCGAGCAGCCCGTTCTACTTCAAGGCGGCAATCAACAGCGTGACCGTCAGCGGGCTCGCGAGCGTCGAGAGGGTGACGCACGCGGTGACGAAGGAGGGGGCGACGTCGAACTCCAGCGCGAGGATGGTGGTGAGCACGGCGCTCGGCATGCCCGATTGAAGGATCGCCGCCTGCCTGGCGGCCCCCGTCAACCCGAGCAGGTCCGAGGCGGCAATGGCAACGAACGGGGTAGCGATCAATGTCAGCCCGCCCGCGAGCGCAACGAGCCCCGGACGGTCGGGGCGCGCGCTCCGTTCCAACTGCATCCCCAGCACCAGGATCATCACCGGCAGCGCGGCGGCGGAGAGCAGTTCGATCGGCCGCATCAGCGGCGGTGGGATGGTCACGCCGAGTGCCAGGACGGCCAGCGCCGCGACCGCCCCCCACACGGCGGGGACGCGCAGGACGCCCACCGCCGCCTGCGCGAGGCTCTTGCGCCCCGCCGACGCGATGAAGACTCCCAGCGAGTAGGTAGCCACGGCATTCGCGACGAAATAGATCGCCGCGTGCGCGAGCGCCTCCTGGCCGAACGCGAACAGCACGACGGGCAGACCGTAGTTGCCGCTGTTGGAGAACATCACGACGAGCAGGAACGCGCTCAGCGCCGGGCGATCGAGGCGGAACGGCAGCGTCACCAGCCAGGCCACCACGCCGATCCCCCCGATCACCAGGAACGTGAGCGCGGTCATCCGCCCGAGGTCGCCGGCGTCGAGCGACGAGGTCGCAATCAGGTGGAACACGAGGCACGGCGACAGCGCGTTGAACGTGATGCGCGACACCGTGCGGACGTCCGCCTCGAACACGCGGGCGACCGCGAAACCGACGGCGGCCACGATGAAGATCGGCAGCACGTCGTTGGCGAAGATCGACAGGAGGAGGATCACTGGGGGGAGATGATACAACGCAGGCGGGACGCCTGCGCCACCAGCAACCGAAACGGGGCCTGACCCCGTTTCCCACTCCCGCGGCCCCCCGAAACGGGGCCTGACCCCGTTTCCCACTCCCGCGCCCCCCGAAAACGGGGCCTGACCCCGTTTCCACTCCCGCGGCCCCCCCGAAACGGGGCCTGACCCCGTTTTCCACTCTCGCGGTCACCCCGAAACGGGGCCTGACCCCGTTTCGGTCACCGGAACAGTCGCCAGTCGATCGAACGGTCGGCGAGGTGGGTGACGAGCAGCAGGGCCTGCAGAAGCAGCACGCTGCCGAACGCCGCGGCGAGCAGCGCCGTGATCGGCCGGCGTCGAACGAAGCTTCGCAGCGCGAACGAGAAGCGGATCGCGAGGTAATAGGCCGTCGGCGTGAGGAACACGCCCGCAAATAGCGCCGAGACAACGACCGCAGGTTCCTGGCCCTGGAACGCGAGGGTGACGGCGCCCGCCATCGGGATGGCCAGACCGACGCACCCCGAGGATTGCGGCCCCGGCAGGAGCGCCTGCGCGATCGCGAACGCAAGCGACACACAGGACACCACGACGGTGAGCGCGGCCGCCGGCGGGCTCGCTCCCGGCGGCGGCGGCAGGATCCGGGCGAGCAACTGGACCAGGACCACGGCGGGAACCGTGGTCACGACGAAGGCGGCGAACACCGATTCCGGCGCCGGGCGCCCGGGTTGCGTGTCGTCGGTCACGTGCGAATCCAACCGCGTGCCGGTCATGTTGGGGAAGTGAGGGTATTCTATCCAAATCGGGGTGAAACGATCAGTCGCGCGGCGTCGTCTTTCGTGGTGAGGCACGCCCAACACCCGAGGTGCTCCTGATGTCGCTCCGTTCCCGGCTCACGCTGGCGTTCTTCGCGATCTCCGTCGTCCCGTTGACCGCGGTGACCCTGTTCTCCTACGCATCGTCGGAACGCGCGCTTCGGCGGGCGGCCGAACAGCAGGCGAACCAGCTCGCGGACGAGCTCGGACACCGCATGGAGTTCGTCACCGCCGACCTCGAACGCCGGATGGACCGGGCGTGGCCCTCTCCCCCGTCCGCCGCGGCGCCCGGAAGCGCCGAGCGGCGCGCCGCCGCCGCCCGCGGGGGCCGGCAGGCCGCCCCCGCGCCGGTCCCCACGCCGCCGCAGGCGGTGTCTGCCGAGCAGGTCGCGGGCCACGTTGCCGGGGTGCTTGGCGAGATTGCACCCATGCTCGACAAGATCGAGGTCCTGGCGCCGCCGGCGCCCGGCACAGCGGGGCTGCCCACGCCTCCGGCTGCCCCCTCCCGCCGGGTGCCCGTGGCGGCGGCCCGGGCGGCCCAACGGAAGCCGGGCCCGCCGTCATCACGCCGCGCACTGCTTCCGAGGTGTCGGAGGCGATCACCACCGCGGTCCGCAAGTACCAGTCGGCGCAGACGGCCGAAGGCCAGGCGGCGCTGAACGAGTGGACGCTCAGGCTCCAGGAGCAGATTCGCCAGGGCCTCTCGCAGTACCTCGCGTCCGCAGGCGGCCGGCGCGCAGGAAGCGAACGCCGGAGCCGCCGCGAGGTCGCCGGGCGAAGCCCCGCGGACCCGGTCGGTCACCGTGCTGCGCGGCAACGCGCTTCACACCGAGGTGCACCAGGACGGCCGGCCGCTGGGCGAGATCAACGCCCGCATCAACCCCGAACGCCTCTTCCGGGCAGTGCTGACGATGACCCGGCGCGATCGGAAGGAAATCCCCTTCGCGGTGGACGCGGAGGGCAAGCTGCACGCGCCGCGCTCGTCGGATCGCCAGGTCGTCGAATCGCTGAAGCTGACCTCCAATCTTCCAGCCAGCGGGACGGCCGTCCGCTCGATGAACGACTGGGTGGTCGCCACCCGCAAGGATCCGACGGGTGCGACGTTCGGCATCGCGCGCCCCCTGGGTGACGAACTCCGCGACCTGCGGCGCGTGTCGATCGGCAACTTCGGCCTCGGCTTCGGCCTGATTGCCCTCGTGTTCGTGGCCAGCATCCCGCTCGCGGGCGGGATGACGCGGAACTTGCGAACGCTGATGGACGGCGTGACGCGCCTCTCGGCCGGCGACCTCGCGGCGCGCGTCGACGTGAAATCGCACGACGAGTTCGGACGCCTGGGCGCGGCCTTCAACCAGATGGCCGAGAACGTCGCGGCGCACCAGCAGCTGATGGTCCAGCAGGAACGGATCCGCCGCGAGCTCGAGTTGTGCCGGCTCATCCAGAACGAGATGCTGCCGCGGCAGCCGCTGCGGCTGGGGCTGGCCGAGGTGAAGGGCGTGTCCATCCCGGCCCGCGAAGTCGGCGGCGACTTCTTCAACTACTTCGCGCTGCCGGGCGGCGAGCTGGCGCTGCTGGTTGGCGACGTTTCGGGCAAAGGAGTGGGGGCGGCCCTCCTGATGGCGAACGTCCAGGCGACGCTCCGCGCGCGCCTGCCGCTCGAGCAGGACCTCGCACAGCTGGCGGACGCCCTCGACCGCGACCTCGAACTGAACACGCCGCCCGAAGTCTACCTGACGCTCTTCGTGGGGATCGTGGACACGGCCCGGCGCGAGCTGCGCTACGTGAATGCCGGGCACAACCCGCAGTTCGTCCTCCGCGCCGACGGGGGCTTCGAGCGGATGGACTCGACCGGCCGGCCGCTTGGACTGCTCGCCGGCGCGGGCTACGAGGAAATCCAGCTGCCTCTGTCCGAGGGCGACATCCTCTTCTTCTACACCGACGGCATGGTGGAGGCCGAGAACGAACGCGGAGAGTTCCTCGGGCCTGAACGCCTGGAGGCGGCTCTCGCCTCCAGCCCACGGGCCGAAGTGGACACGGTGCTGGTCCACGTCGAGGAGACGGTCCGCGCCTTCCGCGGCGCGGCGGAGTTGTCCGACGATGCGACCATGATGGCGCTGCGTTTCGGTGCAAACGAATCGCCGGCGACACTCGTCTAACCCCGGCATGTCCCTCCGCCGCCTGCCGTCCGCCGTCCGGGCCCTCGTTCGCACGCCGCTCGTCACCGGCATCGCCATCGTCTCGCTGGCCTTGGGAATCGGGGCGCGGGTCGACCCGAATCTGCCGGTCGAGGATCTCAGGACGATGGAGCAGCAGGTGCGGGAGAACGTGTTCCTGGATCGCCTGCTGACCGTGCTGTCCGCGGCGTTTGCCGCGCTTGCCACGCTGCTCGCCGCCGTTGGCCTCTACGGCGTCCTCGCCTACACGGTGGCACAGCGAACGCGGGAAATCGGCCTCCGGATGGCGCTCGGCGCGGAGCCCGGCCGGGTGCGCCGGCTGATCCTCTCGCAGATGGGCACGATGACCTTGTTCGGGGGCGTGGCCGGGCTGGCGCTGCCCGCCCTGGCCGGCCACGCGGCGGAATCGCTGCTCTTCGAGCTCAAGGGCTACGACCCGTTGGTCTTCGCGGGGTCCGCGGTGCTGCTGGTCCTGATCGCGTTCGGCGCCGCCTTCGTCCCGGCGCTCCGGGCATCGCGGGTTCACCCCATGTCGGCTCTCCGGTACGAGTAGCGGCTGGCGGCTGGTCCACTGCCGATCCGCCGCCGTGGTCCTGTCCCTGCCTCCTGTCCTGTGGTAGCATTCCGGCGCCCCTCTCTCGGCCCAAGGAGGACGCCATGGCGAAGTGCGGAAGCCGCTGCGGCTCGGCGAAGAAGGCCGCGACCCCGAAGAAGAAGTCCAAGTAATCGACGGAGCCCCCAAACCCCGGGCTCACAATTCCGGTTCCCGTCATGCCTGATCTCCTGACGCCGCTGTCGCTCCAGGGGCTTACCCTTCGGAACAGGATCGTGATGCCGCCCATGTGGTCCGGGCAGGCCACACCGGACGGCCGCGTCACACCGAGCATCGTGGACTACCACCGGCGGCGAGCGGCCGCCGGCTGCGGGTTGATCATCGTCGAGCACGCCTTCGTGCATCCGCGGGGCCGCCACTCGGGCACGCAAATCGGCGCGCACGACGACTTCACCGTCGCGGGTCTCAGCCGGCTCGCCCAGGCGATCAAGGGCGCGGGCGCGGTTGCCTGCCTCCAGCTTGCGCACGCCGGCTCGCGATCCAGATTCGGGGTGACCGGCAGCCGCCCGATCGCGCCGTCCGCCGTCCGGCACCCCTATGAACCGGAAGGGGATGTTCCCGAGGCCATGACCGCGGAGATGTTCGGCGAGGTGGCCCGCGCGTTCGGCGATGCGGCCCAGCGGGCGCGCTCCGCCGGGTTCCAGGCGGTCGAAGTGCACGCGGCGCACGGTTTCCTGCTGGGGCAGTTCCTCTCGCCGCTCACCAACCGGCGGACCGACGAATACGGGGGGCGGGTGGAGAACCGGTATCGGTTCCACCTCGAGGTGCTCGCCGAGGTGCGCGCCCGCGTGGACTGCCCGGTATTCGTGCGCCTCGGTGCCCACGACGAGACACCCGGCGGCGTCGAGATTGATGATGCGTGCCTGGCGGCCAAGGCCCTGGCGGGCGCGGGCGCCGCTCTCATCGACGTCTCGGGCGGTCTGCAGGGATCGCGCGGGGCCGGCAAGGGCGCGGCCTACTTCGTGCCCTACGCGCAGGCGATCAAGGCCGCGGTGGACGTGCCGGTCATGGTGACCGGCGGCATCGGCGAACCGAACCTTGCCGACCGCGCCGTGCGCGACGGCTGGGCGGATCTCGTCGGCGTGGGCCGCGCAATGCTGAACGACCCCGACTGGGCGGCCAAGGCCATCGCGCACCTGTCGAGGTCGCGCGTGCCGAGCTGACGGGCACGAACCCGGCGTTCCCTCCCGTTGAAGGATCAAGCATGAAGAGAGTGTTCCTGCTTCTCACTGCCCTGCTGTGCCTGCTGCTCGTCCAGTTCCCAGCCGCCGACGACGGCCTGTGGACGTTCGACAACCCGCCGCTCAAGGTGTGGAAGGAGAAATACAAGTTCGAGCCGACGGCGAAGTGGATTGAGCACGTTCGCCTCGCGTCGCCGCGCGTGGAAGGCGCCTCGGGCGCGTTCGTATCGCCCAATGGCCTCATCCTCACGAACCAGCACGTCGCGAACGGGCAGCTGCAGAAGCTGTCGACAGCCGAGCACAACTACGTGCGGGACGGGTTCTACGCGGCGACGCCCGAGCAGGAACTGAAGTGCCCCGACATGGACGTCAACGTGTTCGTGTCGTACGAAGACGTCACGGCGCGGGTGCAGGGGGCGGTGAAGCCGGGGATGAACGACCGCGACGCAGCAGAGGCGCGTCGCACCGTGACCGCGGCAATCGAGAAGGAATCGGCGGAGAAGACGGGCCTTCGGAGCGAGGTCGTGAAGCTGTACAGCGGCGGCGAATACTGGCTGTATCGCTACAAGAAGTACACGGACGTGCGCCTCGTCTTCGCGGTCGAAGAGGCCACGGGGTTCTTCGGCGGGGACTACGACAACTTCACGTACCCGAGGTACGACCTCGACGTGGCGCTCTTCCGCGCCTACGAGAACGGCCAGCCGGCCAGGACCGAGTACCTGGCCTGGTCGGCGAAGGGCGCGGAGGAGAACGAGTTCGTGCTGGCAATCGGCAGCCCCGGCACCACCTCGCGCCTGCTGACGATGGCGCAGCTGGACTTCCACCGGGAGGTGGCGAACCCGACGCAGATGGACGTTTACCTGGCGCGCCGGGATGCACTGGCGAGCTACGCCCGCACGGGCGCGGAAGCCGCTCGCCGCGCCTCCGCCTCCTCGCGCAGCATCGAGAACTCGATGAAGCGGCTGGTCGGTCAGCAGAACGGCCTCGAGAACGATCGTCTCATGCTCCAGAAGGTGCGGGAGGAAGCGGCGCTGCGGAAGGCCGTGGCTGGCAACCCCGGGTGGCAGAAGGCGTACGGCGACGCGTGGGACCAGGTGGCGGCGGCCTTCAAGAAGTACCCTCCGTACGCGAAGCGCAACGCGTACTCGGTCCTGACGCCTTCGCGGATGGCCGGCTTCGCCCTTTCGCTGGTCCGCTACGCCGAGGAGTCCGGCAAGCCGAACAACGAACGCCTCGAGGAGTTCCGCGACACCCGGATTGAGTCGTTGAAGACGACGCTCTTCTCGTCCGCGCCGGCCTACCCGGACATGGAGGAAGCGCTCCTGGCATCCTGGCTCGAAGACGGCCGCAAGGCGCTCGGCGATCAGGATCCGTTCGTCAAGGCCGCGCTGGCTGGGCAGACGCCCGCGGCGGCCGCGAAGGCGGCGGTCGGCGGCACGAAGCTGTCGGACGCCGCGTTCCGCCGGGCGCTGTTCGAGGCGGGGCCGGCGGCGATCGCCAAGTCGGACGACCCGATGATCGCGTTCGCCCGCCGCGTCGACCCGGTGATGCGCGAACTGCGTGCCTGGATCGAGCAGAACATCACCAACGTCGAGACGACGAACGGCGAGCGCATCGCCAAGGCCCGGTTCGCGGTCTACGGCAAGACCGTCTATCCCGACGCGAATTCCACCGTGCGCATCAGCTACGGCACGGTGCTCGGCTACGAAGAGGGGACGACGCTGGTGCCTTACAGGACCACGTTCTACGGCCTCTACGACCGCGCCGTCGCGTTCGGCAACAAGCCGCCGTTCTTCCTGCCGCAGCGGTGGTTCGACAAGCGGGCCGAGATCGACCTGTCCGTGCCGCTCAACTTCGCTTACACGGCCGACACGATCGGCGGCAACTCGGGAAGCCCGGTGATCAACCGGAATGGCGAACTGGTGGGGCTGAACTTCGACAGCAACCGCCAGAAGCTCGCCAACCGCTACATGTACATCGACGAGGCGGAGGGCGCGCGCGCCGTCGGCGTGCACAGCGCGGGCATCCTGGAAGCCCTGGCGAAGATCTATGGGGCGGAGAGGATTGTGAAAGAGATCACGGGGAAATAGAGAACTGTAGTGGCTAGTCGCTAGTCGCTAGTCGCTCGTGACCGGGGGCTGGTGGCGAGTGACCAGTTGTGCCTGGTTGGCTGGTTCTGAGTGCTTGGCGCTCGCCCGTGACGGCTAACCACTGACCACTCGCCACTGACCACTTCAACGCGAGCATTGGCGTTACTTGGCGAGGATGCTCGCGATGTCGCCCTCCAACGTCCCCGGCGGCGTGACCCTCTCGACGAATCGTCCGATTTCCTTCCCGGCGCGGAAGAAGATGAACGTCGGGACGCGCGTCACCTGGTGCTTCTCGGTGAGTCCTTCCGCGTCCTTCTTCGTCCGGTCCACCCCCACCATCGTCACCTTGCCGAGGCCAAGGCCCGCCTGGTCGAAGAGCTTGAAGAAGCGGGGCACCTCGCGCTTGCTGTCGGGGCACCACGTCGCGACGATCGCGAGGACCTCGACATCGCCACCGCGAGCCGCGACCGTCTTCACCGCGGCCGCGTCGGGCGTGTAGTCCTGCGCGCGCAGCGTCTTCCAGGTCTCGTAGTCCTCCAGTGCCGCGCGCGTCACGTGGCCCACCAGCGGCGCGGGGGCGGGCGGCCTGGCGGCCGGGGCAGCACCGGGAACGGGCGCTGCGGAGGCCGGCGGCACGGCGGCCGGGGCAGCCGGCTTGGACGCAGCGGGCGGCGGAGCGGTTCGTGCCGCACAGCCCGCGAGCATCGCGGCTGCGAACGTCATCGAGAGAATTCCGAGCGGAACACGGCGAAGAACTACCGAAGAGTTCATGGCCGCCATGCTAGTCGGGCGCCCCCCCGGGGACAAGCGAAAAGCTGGATGGGCGGTTCAAAATGCGGCCGGGTTCCAGTAAGATACGAGGACAGCCCTCAAAGGAGAATCGATGACCAGGCACGCACACCTCGCCGAGTGGGTCGAACAAGTCGCGGCCCTCTGCCAGCCGGACTCGATCCACTGGTGCGACGGCTCGCCGGAAGAATACCAGCTCATGCTGCGCCTCATGGTGCAGGCGGGAACCGCGATGCGGATGGACCCCGTCCGCCCGAACAGCATCTTCGTCCGGTCCGACCCGGCGGACGTGGCCCGCGTGGAAGATCGCACCTTCATCTGCTCGAAGCGGAAGGAAGATGCCGGCCCCACCAACAACTGGGCGGACGCGGCCGAGATGAAGGCGACCCTGACCGGCCTGTTCACCGGTTCGATGAAGGGTCGGACGCTCTACGTCATCCCCTACAGCATGGGGCCCGTCGGTTCTCCCATCGCCAAGGTCGGCGTCGAACTCACCGACTCGCCGTATGTCGTCGCCAACATGCACATCATGACGCGCGTCGGCAAGAAGGTCATGGACGTGCTCGGCACCGACGGCGAGTTCGTCAAGGGCCTGCACTCGGTCGGCGCGCCGCTCGAGGGCAGCGCCCCCGACGTGCCCTGGCCGTGCAACGGGGCGAACAAGTTCATCTGCCACTTCCCCGAGACGCGCGAGATCTGGTCCTTCGGGTCGGGCTACGGCGGCAACGCGCTGCTCGGCAAGAAGTGCCACGCGCTGCGCATCGCCTCGGTGCAGGCGCGCGACGAGGGCTGGCTGGCCGAGCACATGCTGATCCTCAAGCTCACGAGCCCGTCCGGCGACGTGCGCTACGTGACCGGCGCGTTCCCGTCGGCCTGCGGCAAGACCAACCTCGCCATGCTGGTGCCCACGGTGCCGGGCTGGAAGGTCGAGACGATCGGCGACGACATCGCCTGGATGAAGTTCGGCCCCGATGGCCGCCTCTACGCGATCAACCCCGAGGCGGGCTTCTTCGGCGTGGCGCCGGGCACCAGCATGAAGTCGAACCCGAATGCGCTCCTCACGCTGAAGGAGAATTCGATCTTCACCAACTGCGCGATGACGCCCGACGGCGACGTGTGGTGGGAGTACATGACCGACGCGCAGCCTCCCGCGCTGATGGACTGGCTGCGGCGGCCCTGGCAGCCGGGCTGCGGGCGGAAGGCGGCGCACCCGAACGCACGTTTCACGGCGCCGGCGCGCCAGTGCCCGGTCATCGCGCCCGAGTGGGAGGACCCGAAGGGCGTGCCGATCTCGGCCATCCTGTTCGGCGGTCGCCGCGCCAGCGTCGTGCCGCTGGTCACCGAGGCGTTCAACTGGCAGCACGGGACGTTCCTCGGCTCGATCATGGGCAGCGAGACCACCGCGGCAGCCGCGGGCAAGGTGGGTCAGCTGCGCCGCGATCCGTTCGCGATGCTCCCGTTCTGCGGTTACCACATGGGCGACTACTTCGCGCACTGGCTGCGGATCGGCGCGGCGGGCGACCCGGCGAAGCTGCCCCGCCTCTACTACGTGAACTGGTTCCGCCAGAACGACAAGGGCGAGTTCCTCTGGCCCGGTTACGGCGAGAACAGCCGCGTGCTGAAGTGGGTCTTCGAACGCGTCAACGGCGGCGGCGGCGCGGTCGAGACTCCGATCGGCAACCTGCCGACGCCGGGCGCGCTGGACACCGACGGCCTCGACATCGCGCCGGGCACGCTCGAAGGCCTGCTGAAGGTGGACACCGAAGGCTGGCTGGCCGAGCTCCCGCTGATCCGGAAACACTACGAATCGTTCGGCGACCGGCTGCCCGCGGGGCTCACCAAGGAACTGAACGAGCTCGAGAAGCGCCTCGTCGCGGCCGGGGTGTAAGCAGTATCGTGTGGCACGGGGCCTGGCCCCGTGCCGGACCGCCGAGGGGCTCAAGCCCCTCGGCTACATTGGTCCGGACGACCGACGCTCGCCGCTCAGCCACATTCGGCTGGCCGCACGAGTACTCTTTGGCGGTGTTCTGTAGCACGGGGCTTTACCCCGTGCCCGTGCGGCCGAGGGGCTCAAAGCCCCTCGGCTACATCTGGTAGCCACCGGCTTCGTCCCGAGCCCAGCATCGCCGTCGTGGCTGGCACGCATAGTGCTACTGAAGGAGGCGTCGGCGATCGACGTCGCGGGGAAACCCGGGACTGGGAGGCCAGCTCTCAGTTCGCGATCGCAGTCGCCTATCCCCCAAGCCGCACACTAGCGCTCGGCGGGCGCACAACCGCTCGCCGAGTCCAGTCCATCAGCCGGCTCCCGGCTTCAGGCTTCGGGCTTCCGGCCTTCAGACCTTCAGCGTACTCACGGGTCCAACGCTCAAATACCAGAACGGCTGTCCGGCTGCCTGGCAGGTGGGAACCCGCCGCCTCATCTTCATCCCTGGCGCTGCCCAGTGAGGTACGCTTCCTTCAGCCCCCTGTAGTCCGTCTTTCCCGTGCCGAGGACCGGGATGGTGGAAACCTGGATGACCTCACGCACGTTGTGCAACGGGCTCAGCCCGGCTTCGCGTATCAAGCGGTTGACCTGTTCGCGGTCCGTCGGCCGGACGCTGAACACGACAATTTCCGGGTTCTCGGCCGAACCGATCGTTTCCACGGCAAGCGGCGGACCTTCGTCGGCCGGGCTGGCGAAGTGCGGCAGCAGCACCGACTCGATGGCCGGCAGCGAGATCATCTCGCCGCCGAGCTTCACGAAACGCTTGAGGCGCCCCTCGAAGTACAGCCACCCGGACTCGTCCTCCCGGACGAGGTCGCCGGTTCGATACCACGACTTCCCATTCCATTCGACGAAGGGCGACTCGCCGTTGAAGTTGAGGTAGCCGCCGAAGATGCTCGGGCCGCGGACCAGCAGCATTCCCGTTTCCCCGCGCGCCACTGCCTCTCCGCTCTCGAGGCCGACGACCGCGTATTCGACCGAATCGAGCGGTTTCCCGATGCTGCCCACGATCGACTTTTCGGGCCTGTTGGCCGACACGACGGGCGAGCACTCCGTGATCCCGTAGCCCTCGAGGATCGCCGCGCCGGGGCACGCCCGCCTGAGCGCCTCGTACACCGCCGGCGGGCACTTCTCGGCCCCGGTGACGGCGTACCGCAGCGAGTCGAGCTGACCCGGCTGCGCCGCCCGGACGATCCCGTTGAGAAACGTCGGCGTGCCGACGAGAACCGTCACCCTGAACGCGGAGATCACGCGGGCGAGCACCGCCGCCTCCGTGGGATTGGGGTGGAACACCGTCCTCAGCCCCGAGCACAGCGGAAGGATCGTCGTCACGGAGATCCCAAACGAGTGGAACGGCGGCAGCATCCCTATCAGCACGTCGCGGTCGCAGAAGTCCACCACCCCGAGGACGTCGCGCACGTTCGTGAGCAGGTTCTCGTGCGTGAGCGGCACGGCCTTCGGCAGGTTCTCGGAACCGCTCGTGAACAGCACGACCGCCTCGCGGTTCGGCACCGCACGGCGGAGGGACGCCCATGACACGTAGCTTCGCACCAGCGCGGCGATCTTCTGGGCGGGCGAAAAGCGGGCGCGGATGTCCTCGGCGAGCACGAACCGGCCGGAGAGCGCGGACAGGTCCACGCCCATCGTCTCGAGCTTGGACAGCAGGGCCTTCGCGGTGACGACGCGTTCGACGCCGAGCAGGTCGAGCGCGTGCACGAGGTTCCGCGAGCCGGTGGTCCAGTTGACCATCACCGGCGTTTTGCCGGCGAACAGCGTGGCGAGGTAGAACAGGCCCGCGCCAACAGAAGCCGGCAGCATGATGCCGACGTAGCGCCCGGGAAGCGCCCGGATCTGGGGCACCATCAACAGGAGGCCCAGCACGAGCCGCCGGAACGTCACCTCGCCGCTCACCTGGTCGGCAAGGATGATCCGCCCGGGGCGCCGGGAGGCCTGGGCCAGGAATACCTCGGTGATCGTCTCGCCCGGTGGAACGGCAATCAGGCGGGCCCCGGCACTGGCCGTCCAGTTCGGGCTCGGGCCTTTCAGGCTCGTCTCGATCGCGGAAATGCCCTTGCCCGAGGCGGCAAGCACGACGTCGCCAACGGTCACGAGACTCTCGGGCGTGCCGGCGTGGAAGCCGAACTCCTTCTCGATCCAGAGCACGAGTTCCGCCGCCGCAAGGCTGTCGAGGCCGAGGTCGTGGGCCAGGCGGTCGGTGAGGGCCATCTCCGTGCGGCCGGTGAGACGCGTCAGTTCTTCCACGACGATTCGCCGGGTCGCCTCCGGCACCTGCGAGGGGTCACCGGAGATCCGGTGCATTTCGGGGTCGGGCCGCTCCTGGACGCCGCCGCGCTCCCAGAATGTGTACGGGACGTACGTATTGCGCGGCGCACGGGCGTTGTAGAAATCCTCGAGGTACCGATTGATGACCATCCGCGAGGCGCCTCGCGGAAAGTCCGAGGGCTCCTCGAACTCGACCAGCACGTGCCGCCGGGGCATGAAGAACAGGCCGTTCAACAGCAGGTACTTCAGGCCTCGCCAGGTCGTGGCCACGACTCCTGGCATCCGGCCGTCGAAGGCGAGGCTATAACTGCTCCCCCACAGCCCGGTCACCCTCACCAGGACCACTCGGGCTTCGGCCACGGCCTTGACGAGAATCTCGGTGCCGCTGGCCGCGCGGATTTCCTCGAGGTGCTGCTGGCGGAGCCGCCCCGACGGGTAGAACAACAGGTTCTCCCCCGAGTGGACGCCCGCGATTGTCGCATCGAGCGCGTGGCGGGTGGCGTCCATCACCGACAGCCCCTCACGCTCCATGTTGGGCAGCGCGCGGGCGCCGAAGAGGCGCGCGATCGGGCCAACGACCGGGCGCGAGATTCGGTACTCGTCGGCCAGGGCCCGCGGGGCGAATCCCGGGTCCAGTTCGACCATGAGGAGCACGGGGTCGATCAGGGCCGAGTGGCTCGGCAGGAAGAGGACGCGACTGGTCCCCCGCTGCCGGACCTCGTCGAGGCCGCGCACCTCCACCCGGTATCGCAGGGACAGAATGCGCCGGCACGCCCAGGCGAGCACGGCACGCAGAAAGCGTTGCAGCATCGTCATCACGCAATTCGAACTGAAGGAAAGATCAGCAGAGATTACACGATTCGACTGGCGGCTGGCGACTCGAGCTGCGATCGGGCCGCAGGGCGGATCCGGGACGGCCTACCGCACCCGCTTGTACATCAGCAGTTCCGACGGGCCGTCGATGACGTAGTCGGGAAACTCGCCGACACGGCGAAAGCCGTGCCGCTCGTAGAAGGCCTGGGCGCGGGTATTGAACGAGGAGACGCACAGAAAGAAGTGCCGGGAGGTCAGGGCGGCCTCCCGTTCGCAGTGGGCAACCAGCGCGGCGCCGATTCCCCGGCTGCGCCACTCGGGCGCGACGGCGATCGCCGCCAGGTAAGGGGCGCCGGCCACGCCGCGCGGGTTCAGCAGTGCGAACCCGCCGCGGTCGTGAGCATCGCGGGCCACGAAGATCTGGCACTCGGGGCGCTGGCACGCGGCGCGGCACGCCGCCAGGCCGCGTCCGAGCGTGAGCCACGGATCGGAGCCGGCCATCAGGACGGCCGCCCACTCGCGATCGTCTGCCGTGCCTGCCGAGATGACAAACGCCCCGGTGCCGGCCTTCACTCCCTCTTCTTTCCCTTGGCCTTGGCCGGAGCCGCCGCCCTCGGCCTGCGCGGGGCAGCGGTCTTGCGCGCCCCGCTTGCCGCCGCGCGACGGCGCTTCGGCTTCGGTTCCGTCGTGTCGGCCGCCGGTTCCTCGGGAACCGCCTCGGCCACCGGCGTCTCGATCGTTTCCGCGTCGATCACGGCCGGCAACTCGGGCTCCGCGCCCGCGTCGAGCGCCCCGGCGCTGGTTGCGTCCGCCGTGTCCGCCGCCGGCTCGTCGCCCGCCAACCCGCCCGGCAGCGTCGCCACCGGCTCCTCGATCGTCGCCTCCTGCACGGGCGGCGTCGTGGCGGGCCGCTGCAGTGCGGCGCCCGGGAACACCCGCAGCACGCCCTGGCGGTCGCGCTCGAGGCGCAGCAGGGCATCCCGCTGCGACGCCCGGAGCAGGTCGAGAATCCCGCCGAACCCGTAGCGCCGCTCGTCGAACGCCGAGTCGGCCGCCCGCAACAACTGCTTCACGTTGCGGACGTACATCGGCCAGCGGAGCGGCCCGGGGGCCTGCTCGATGACCCGCCGCAACAGCGTCAGCGCCTCGCCCTGCTGCACGGCAAGGGCCTCGCCCGGCCCGGGCACGTGGGCCGGCGGCGCCGGGGCGGGCGGCGCTTCCGCAATCGCCGCGGGCCTCTCCTCGACGGGCTCGCGTTCCATCGGCGGCGGCTGCACCATCTGGGGCCCGCGACGTCCCCGGTCATGGTGCTGACGGTCGTGGTGACGGTCGCCCTGCGGCGGTGCCTGTTCGACCGGCTCCTCGCCCTCGGCGCCCTCCACGTCCTTGATCTCGACCAGCAGGTTGCGCCCCGACTGGTTCAAGCGGATCAGGCCCGCCTGGGCCAGCTTCTCGGCGAAGTCACGGAACGAACCGGCGCCGTAGTTCTTCTCCGAGAAGGTGGAGTCGAGCTGCAGCAGCGTGCTCTTGAGCAGGCCCAGCTGCGGCGTCACTTCGCGCTCGGACAACACCTTGAGCGCGCGCCGAATCAGCGGGAACGCCCCGCTCACCGACTGCGTCCCAGCCGCATGGCGCCCGCGCTCCGGCTGACGCCGCCCGCCGCCGACGTTGATCAGGTTCTCGTACGCGATGAACTCGTGGCAGTTGCGCTGCAGGATCACGCTGGTGAACGCGCGCCCGCCGACGACGATGACCGTCTTGTCGTACTGCTTGAGTTTCTCGACGAGACTCAAGAAGTCGCTGTCGCCGCCGACGATCACGTACGCGTTGATGTGATCGTGGGTGAGCGCCATTTCCAGCGCATCGAGTGCCAGGTTGATGTCGGCGCCATTCTTGTCGCCGCCCGGCGTCAGGTTGCGCTGCACCATCTTGATGGCGTGCTGGGTGAGCAGGCGGCTGTAATCGCCGGCCCGGGTCCAGTCGCCGTAGGCGATCTTCGTGACCACCTCGCCGCGCTCCTTGATGGCTTCGAGGATGGTCCCCACATCGAAGGCGACGTTCAGCGTCGTCTTGACACCGATCTCGATGTTGTCGAAGTCCACGAACACGGCAATCTTCAAACGTTCTTCCATCTCTGAACTTTCCTTGCCGGGCTGCGCAGGCGGGAGGCGGATCAGATCCGCCGCACGGCGTGCCGGCGTGTCTCGTGCTCCTTCCGCGCTGAGGCAGGGGAAAGGGGCAAGGGTTGGGGACCGCGCGTTCCGCGCGGTCCTGCGCGAACGAAGGCGAGGCAGGCCACTATTCCTGCTCGTCCTCCTCGGTGGCGCCGGCGCTGGTGGCCAGGTCGTCGACTTCCTCGACCGCGTCGGCCTCACCGTCGTCGACGTCGAACACGCGGCCGGTGTTCCGTTCGCGGATCGGCCCGCGCGGGCGCGTCTCCGCCTTGGTCGGCCGGCGCGCCGGTCCGTGCCGGCGCGGCGCGGGAGGTCCGAAGTTCCGGGCCGGCCGCTCACCACCCGACGGTGAGGGACCGTCCATCATCGGCCCAGCGGGGCGGTACGGCGCCGGGGGTCTGAACCCGGCGGGGCGATCCTCTCTCGCCCTGGCCTCGCTGACGGCCAGATTTCGACCCTTGAAGGGCTGCGCGTTGAAGCGGCGAATCACTTCCTCGGCGACTGCGCGCTCAGTGAACTCGACGAACGCAAACCCCCGGGGCCTTCCCGTTTCCCGGTCGATCGGCAGCACGACCTCCGAGGGTGGTGAGATCACGCCCAGGTGGGCACGAAGCTCCGCGTCGGTCGTGTCGTAGGGAAGGTTGCCAATGAACAGACGGACTGCCAAAAGTTCCTCTCGCGTTGAAGCAGCTGTAACGAACCGGCGCCGCACGCGCGGCGCAGAACACGTCCATGAGGACGCGGGACCCTTATGCCAAGCAGACGGATTTGGCAGTCATCTTCTCAGAACTAGGCCATCAAGTTCAAGCATTTCAGGAAGATCGGCTCCCTGCGGCCAGCGCCCGGCCCGTCCAGGTGCCGGCGCGGGCGACGTCCTCGGGGACCCCCGAGGCAACCAGGCGCCCCCCCGCGTCGCCGCCCTCGGGACCCAGGTCGATGATCCAGTCGGCCGCCCGGATGACGTCGAGGTTGTGCTCGACCACCAGGAGCGTGTGGCCGGCGTCCGTCAGCCGGCCGAACAGGTCGAGCAGGCGGTCGACGTCCGCAAAGTGAAGACCTGTCGTGGGTTCGTCGAACAGGAAGAGGCCTCCGTCGCCCCCGGGCCGGAGCAGTTCGGTGGCCAGCAGCAGCCGCTGCCGCTCCCCTCCCGACAGCGTGTCGGCCCCCTGCCCCAGGCGGAGGTAGCCCAGGCCAAGTTCGAGCGGCACGTCGAGCGGGCCGGCGACCGCGGCCGTCGCCTGGAAGAGGCCGGACGCCTCCCGAATCGTCATCTCCAGCACGTCCGCGATTGATCGGCCGTCCACGCGACAGGCAAGAACGCCGGACTGGAAGCGCTGGCCGAGGCACTCGTCGCACGGCACCCAGACGTCGGGCAGGAAGTCCATGCTGACGCGCACACGCCCGGCGCCCTCGCAGGCTTCGCACCGCCCACCTCTCACGTTCGTCGAGAAGTGGCGCCTGGAGAACCCGGCGGCCCGCGCCTGGGGCGTCGCGGCGAAGCGATCGCGGATCGCGTCGAACACCCCGAGGATCGTGGCGGGCGAACTCGAGGCCGAGGCGGCCAGCGGCTCGCGGTCGGCCGAGACGACGCGAGAGAACCTGGTGTGCAGCGTGACGACCGGATCACCTGTCGGCGTGCCCGGGCGACGCGCAAGCGCCGGGGCCAGCACGTCGAACACGAGCGTGGACTTGCCGCTCCCGGAAACACCGGTGAGCGCGACGAGGCCGCCGGCCGGAACCTCCACGTCCAGCCCCCGCAAGTTGTGGCACCAGGCGTTCCTCACGCTGAGCCCGGGCCGCAGTGCGCGCGGTGCACGGGCTGCACGGCCACCGCCGCGGCTCCGCTCCGCGAGGCAACGCCCGGTGACGGACTCGGTCACGGACGCCAGAGATGCCGGCGGCCCTGCGGCCACCACGCGCCCGCCTTCGCTGCCCGCACCCGGTCCGAGGTCGATGACGTGGTCGGCCGCGCGGATGACGTCTTCGTCGTGTTCGACGACGACCACGGTATTGCCGGCGTCGCGCAAGCCGCGGAGCAGGCCCATGAGGCGGGCCGTGTCGCGGGAGTGCAGGCCGGCGGTCGGCTCGTCGAGGACGTACGTGATCCCGGTGAGGCCGGTGGCAATGCCCGTGGCGAGGGTCGCGCGCTGCGCTTCGCCCGCCGAGAGCGTGCCGGCAGGGCGGTCGAGCGACAGGTAGTCGAGGCCGGCGTCGGCGAGCGCGCGAAGCCGGTTCACCACGTCCCGCCGCAGGTCCGCGACGGCTTCGCGCCTCCAGCCGTCCGAGAGCCGCGTGTCGAGCTCCTCGAAGAACGCCAGGCTGCCGCGGACGGTGAGGTTCGACAACTCCGCGATGTTCCTCCCCGCCACTCGCACCGCCAGCACCTCTGGCCTCAGGCGGGCGCCGGCGCACGCCGGGCAGGTGATATCGTGCATGAGGGGCTCGAGCGCCGCGCCGCGCCGGTCGGCATGCTTCCGCTCGGTACTCCAAGGCCACGCAGCCGATCAGGCCGGCCCACTTCGTGCGAAAGCGCTGGACGCCCGTTCGCGCGCCGCGCTTGTAGTGCCATTCGACGTCCAACTCGAGGTCGCCGGTTCCGCGAAGCGCGATCGATCGCGCGCGGTCGTCGAGTTGCGCCCACGGCCGCGAGAAATCGACGCCGCTCGCTGCGCCGGCCGCCCGCAAGGTGGCGACGTACTGGCCGTCCCGGTCCCCGTAGAAACGGCCGGTCTTGTGACCATCCATGGCGCCGTCGAGCAACGGGCGGGCGGGGTGCGTGATCAGCTTGGCCGGATCGCACTCGGTGACGGCGCCGAGCCCCTTGCATACCGGGCACGCGCCCTGCTCCGAGTTCGGCGAGAAGAACGACGACGTCCACGACGGCCGGCCCGGCTGGCCGATCCCTGTGGCGCAAGCCTCCCCGCTTGCGCGCTCCCCGATCCTCGCGAACATCAGCCGGTAGTAGTCCGCGATCTCCGTCATCGTGCCGACCGTCGATCGCGGGTTGCGGGAAGCCGCACGCTGGCGAATCGCGACGGCGGGCGTAAGTCCCGACACGCGTTCGAACTCGGCGTCACCGCTCTTCTCGAGAAATCGCCGCGCGTAGGCGGAGAAGCTCTCGGTGAAACGGTTGCGCCCCTCGGCGTAGAGCGTGTCGAACGCCAGCGACGACTTGCCGCTCCCCGACACACCGGTGACGACGGTGAGACAGCCCGCCGGGAATGAAACGTCGATGCCCTTCAGGTTGTGGGTGGAGACGCCGGTGAAGATGCAGTTCCGCGGGCTGCCGGCTCCCGGCTGCCGGCTTCCGGCGGGGTCGGCGCTCCCGGCCTCGCGCCGCGCGTCCCTCCGCAGCGCCGCCCCGGTTGGCGACTCCTCGCACGCCACCACCTGCTCGGGCGTCCCGACCGCGACGAGCCCTCCACCGTTCTTTCCGCTGCCCGGCCCGAGGTCGATGACCCGATCTGCGGCACGGACCATGTCGAGATGGTGCTCGATGACGACGACGGTGTGTCCCTGGTCCACGAGGCGCGACACCGCGCCGAGCAGCACGCCGACGTCGGCCCGGTGCAGGCCGGTGGTCGGCTCGTCGAGCACGTAGAGCGTGTGCCCCCGGCCGGGACGGCTCAACTCCGCCGCGAGTTTCACCCGTTGCGCCTCGCCGCCCGACAGCGTCGTCGACGGCTGACCAAGGCGCAGGTAGCCCAGGCCGAGTTCGGACAGGACGCCGAGGACGCGCGCGGCCCGCGGGTCCGCTGACAGCAGCCCCGACGCCTCTTCGATCGTCCTCTCGAGCAGATCGTGAATCGACACGCCCCGGTACTTCACCGCGAGCGTCTCGTCGTTGAAGCGCCTGCCGCCGCAGGCGTCGCAGACGATGTCGACCTGCCCGAGGAAGTGCATGCCAATCTGCTGGACGCCCGCGCCCTGGCAGCCGTCGCAGCGCCCGCCGGGCACGTTGAACGAGAACCGGCCCTTGCCGTAGCCGCGCGCGACGGCCTCGGGTTCTGCCGCGAAGAGATCGCGGACGACGTCGGACAGGCCGGTGTAGGTCGCAGGGTTCGACCGGGGTGTGCGGCCGATGGGCGACTGGTCGATGTGAATCACCTTGCCGACCACCCCTGACGCGAGTCGGCCCTGCGAAACCCGCTCGACAAGTTCCTCCACGAGGCTCGATTTCCCTGCGCCTGACACGCCGGTGACGACGTTGAGCGCGCCCAGCAGGAATTCGACATCGAGGTGCCGCAGGTTGCGCCGGGCGGCATCCTCGAGACGGAGCACGCCCTCCCCAGTGCGCCGGCTCGCCGGCGACGCCAGGCGCTCGTCGCCCGCGATGAATGCGCGCGTCCGGCTTCGCGGGTCCGCGGCCTGCGGCAGAAGGGCCGGCGGGCCGCTGTAGAGGAGCTCGCCGCCGTGCTCCCCCGCTCCCGGCCCGATGTCGATGACCCAGTCGGCCCCGCCGATTGTCTCCTCGTCATGTTCGACGACGAGGACCGTGTTGCCGCGGTCGCGAAGCCGTTCCAGCACGCCCATCAGCCGCGCCTGCTCGGATGCGTGGAGCCCGACCGACGGCTCGTCGAAGACGTAGAGGACGCCGCCGAGGTCCGCCCCCACCTGCGACGCCAGGCGGACCCGCTGGGCCTCGCCGCCGGAAAGGGACGTGGACACGCGGTCGAGCGCCAGGTGTCCGAGGCCGAGCTGCTGCAGCAGCGTGATGCGGCCGCGCATCTCCGCCCGAACGGGGTCCCCGACCGGCGCTTCGCGCGGCGAGAAGTCGAGGCGATCCAGCCAGGGCAGGAGCCCGTCCACGGTGAACGCCGACACCTCCCCGATGTTCAGCCCCCGGAGCCGGACGGAGAGCGCCTCGGGCCGCAGCCGCGACCCGCCGCATGCCTGGCACGGGAGGCTCCTCACGAAGCGGAGGATGTTGCGGTTGCGGCTGCGCCGGAGGATCTGCTCCATCACCGGGAGGATCCCCTTGTAGACCCCCTCCTCGCGCGGCTTCGCCGTGATGCCGCTCCAGCGCATGCGCGATTCGAGCGGGTGCTTGCCGTAAGGGATGCGGATGATGTCCGACCCGTTGAGCACGATCGCGCGCTGTTCGTCCGTCAGGTCGCGCCACGGGGTGTCCACGTCGAAGCCGTGCGCCCGGCACACCTGGTCGAGCACGTCGATCGTCACCTGGGAGTAGATCACGTAGCCGGTCGGCGTCGTGATGACGAGCGCGCCCTGGCGAATCGTCTTCGAGGCATCGGCGACGAGCAGGTCCGGGTCGAGGCGGTCCTCGACGCCAAGACCGTTGCAGACCGGACAGGCGCCGGCGGGCGAGTTGAACGAAAACAGCCTGCGCTCGACCCGAAGGCCGGGCGGCGCCTCGCCGAGGCGCGCGAAGAGCAGGCGGAGGTCGTCGTGCAGGCCGGTGAGAGTGCCCACGGTGGAGCGCGGGCTGCGGAGCGTCGTCTTCTGATCGACGGCGATGGCGGGCGAGAGGCCGGTGATCGGATCGCACCGACGGGCGGCCCGCGCGGCCGAGGAACTGCCGCGCGTACGAAGAGAAGCTCTCGAGGTAGCGCCGCTGCGCCTCGCGGCAGATCGTGTCGAACGCCAGCGACGACTTGCCCGATCCCGACACCCCGGAGACGACGGTGAGCGACCCGCGAGGGAGGTCGACGTCGACCGATTTCAGGTTGTGCTCGCCGGCGCCGCGGACGGAAATCAGGGTCACCGCGGCATTGTACCGCGACGACCGGCGGGCAACGGGGCTGTGCTATTCTTCGCTCGTCATGACACCCAACGCCCGCATCCGCCGCCCGGCTATCGCGTTCGTGCTGTTGTCGCTCCTCGCCGTCGGCCCCGCCGGCCTCGTCGGCCAGGCGCCTCCGCCGGCCGACCTCGTTGCGCGCGTGCGGACCGCCTTCGTCCCCGACCCGCGCGTGGCCGTGTTCGACGTCAAGGCAGAAGCGAAGGAGCAGGCGATTGAGTTGACGGGCGACCTCGAACAGCCCGAAGCCAAGGCGGCCCTGCTCAAGGCCTTCAGGGAGGCAGGCTACGCGAACGTGGTCGACCGGATCGCCATGCTGCCCGACCCCGCGCTTGCGGACAAGCCGATGGGGATCGTGACGGTCAGCGTCGCGGTGATGAAGACCAAGCCTTCGCACTCGTCGGAGCTCGGCAACCAGCTCATCATGGGGATGGTGGTGCGGACCTTGAAGAAGGAGGGCGGCTGGTACTACGTGCAGTCGCTCGACGACCGCTACCTCGGCTGGATGGAGACCGACCACCTGGCCTTCGTCACCAAGGAGCAGGCGGAGGCGTTTTCGAAGGCGGCGCGTGTGATCGTCACCTCGCTGTTCGCCGCCGTGCGGGAACAGCCCGCAACCGACGCGCCCCAGGTGTCGGACCTGGTGGTGGGCGACGTCATGGCCGTCACGGCGACGGCCGCCGGCGGATCGTGGTTCGCCGTGCAACTGCCGGACGGACGCAAGGGGTTCGTGTCGAAGGCCGACGCCGCCGACTACGCGGCGTGGAAGTCGTCGCGCGCGATCACGCCGAGAACATCGAGCAGACCGCCCGCCGGTTCATGGGAGTGCCGTACCTGTGGGGCGGCACCTCCGCGAAAGGCTTCGACTGTTCGGGGTTCGTGAAAACGGTGTTCCGCCTCAACGGCTTCGAGCCCCAGCGGGACGCCGACCAGCAGTCGAACGAGGGCGAGGCGGTCGCCACCGACAACGACCTCGCGCAACTGAGGAAGGGCGACGTCCTGTTCTTCGGTCCGCGGCCGGGGGTGACCCGCATCACCCACACCGGCATCTACCTCGGGGGGAAGCTGTTCATCCACTGCTCGGGCCTGGTGAAGCTGAACAGCTTCGACACCGCGTCGCCGATCTACAGCGACAGCCTGCTGAAGCGCCTCGTGAAAGTGAGGCGCTACTGAGAATGAAGAATGAAGAATGGAGAATGGAGAAGAGAACCCTCGTTCTCCATTCGGCATTCGACATTCGGCATTCGGGCCCGAGCCCGGTTACTCCTTCACCGGGATCTGGCGGGCATCCCTCGACCAGACCTCGCCGCGAAGGACGGAGTAGCCGGCCGACAGGCCGAAGACGAAATACACCAGCACCAGGGCGCCGACCGCGAAGATCGTGTCGCCGATCACACGCATCCAGCGGAGCGTCTGCATGATGCCGGACTGCATGAACTCGGCGCTCCTCGCGAACCAGTACCCCTCGGTGACCGACGCCCAGGTCTGCATCAGGCCCACCGGAAGCAGGCTGAAGGTCACCATCGCGAACAGCCCGATGTTGATCGCCCAGAACGAAAAGGCCAGCGGGCCCTCCTTCCAGGTCGCCTCGGGTCTGAGCGCCCGCAGCGAGAACAGCATCAGCCCGATGCCGAGCATGCCGTAGACGCCGAACAGCGCGGCGTGACCGTGGACCGGCGTCGTGTTCAGCCCCTGCATGAAGTAGAGGGCGATCGGCGGGTTGATCATGAACCCGAACAACCCCGCGCCCACCAGGTTCCAGAACGCGACCGACACGAAGAAGTAGATCGGCCAGCGGTACTTGCGCACCCACGGCATCCGCCGCGAGAGCTGGATGTTGTGCCACGCCTCGTAGCCGACGAAGAGCAGCGGCACGACCTCCAGGGCGCTGAACACCGAGCCGAGCGCCAGCACGAGCGTCGGCGTGCCGGAGAAGTACAGGTGGTGCGCGGTGCCGATGATCCCGCCCGACAGGAAGATCGTCGAAGACAGCAGGCTCGCCTCGCCCGCCGTCCTCAGCGACACGAGCTTGAGGCGCGCGAACAGGAAGGCGATCACCACGGTCGCGAACACTTCGAAGAAGCCCTCGACCCACAGGTGGACGACCCACCAGCGCCAGTACTCGGCCACCGCGAGGTTGGTGTGACGGCCATAGCCCAGGGCGGCGCCGTAGAAGCCCGCGATCGCGAGCGACGAGATGAGGAACAGCGTCAGGATGCCGCGCTGCTCGTCGTTGCGCCGGAGCGCCGGGAGGATCGCCCGGCCGACGAGGAACAGCCACAGGAACAGGCCGATCAGCAGCGCGATCTGGAAGAACCGCCCGAGGTCGATGTACTCGTAGCCGCTGTGGCCGAAGTAGAACCAGAGGGTGCCGCTCGACAGGAACTGCTTGACGCTCAGCCACTCGCCGGCCATGGAACCGAGCACCACCACCAGCAGCGCCCCGAAGAGGACGTTCACCCCGAGACGCTGGAACTTCGGCTCACCGCCGCCCACGGCGGGGCCGATGTAGAGGCCCGTCGCCAGCCACGCGGTCGCAATCCAGAAGATGCCGAGCTGCAGGTGCCAGGTCCGCGCGACGGTGTACGGCAGGATGCGGTCGAGCGGGATTCCGTAGAAGCCGGAACCTTCGACCCCGTAGTGAGCCGCCACGACACCGAGGAGGATCTGCAGGACCAGCAGGCCGGCGACGGTCCAGAAGTACTTCACGGTCGCCAGCTGGGACGGCGTCGCCTGGTAGCCGAGGAGCGGGTCGCCGGTGGGCACGACGCCGGGCGAGGGCTCCTCGCGCCGGGAGGCATGGTACCAGACCATCGCGCCGATGCCGGCCAGCAGCAGGATGATGCTGACGCCGGTCCACACGACCGCTTCCCCGGTCGGGGCGTTGCCGACCAGCGGCTCGTGCGGCCAGTTGCTCGTGTAGGTGACGACGTCCCCGGGACGATTCGTGGAGGCGGCCCACGCCGTCCAGAAGAAGAACGCCGACAACTGGCGCAGCTTCACCGGGTCGGTCAAGGCGCCGACGGGAATCGCGTATTCCTGTCGGCCGCCGGCAAACACGCCGGCGTAGTGCGCGACGTTCGAGGCGAAGGCCCTGCCGCGCGCGGCGTCGATGCGCAGCACTCCGCTCGACGGGTCGAAGGTGTTGGTCCGCATCGTCTGCTGCAGGCGTGCCTGCAGGGGGGCGCGCTGCTCGGCCGAAAGGCCCAGGTAGGTCGAGCCGGTGGCGGCGGCCCAGTCGTTCAGCACGAACATCGCTTCCCGGTGGAGCCAGTCTGCGGTCCAGTCGGGAGCGACGTAACTGCCGTGGCCCCAGATCGAGCCGAGCTCCATGCCTCCGAGCGACTGCCACACGTTCTGCCCGGCCTCGATGTCACCTGCCGGGATGATCACGGTACCGTCGGACGTGACGACCTGGCTGGGAATCGGCGGCGCCTGCTGATAGATGCGAACACCCATCCAACCCAGCACCAGGAAGGACAAGACGACGACAGCCGTGAAGATCCACCACAGCCTGCGCATGAGGACACACCTCCGGGTAAGAGGGGCGAGAACGCTCGCCCCCGAAAGAAGAACCAGGACGATCCCAGGCTTTATGCAAACGGCCTGTCAGGCTCACCGAGGCGCATTCGCCCCCTTGAGGCGGCGCTCCAACCCGAGCGCCTTGGGGAACAGGATGTTGTTCTCGAGGTGGACGTGCTGGTGGAGGTCGGCTTCGAACGCCCGCAGTTCCTGGTAGGTCACCGTGAACGTCGTGCAGGCGTCGGCCGGCGGCGCGTAGCCGCCGCTCAGCTTCCTGATACCCGCCATCTCGTCGCCGGCGGCCTGGTGCTCGATCTCCATCATCCGGATCGGGTTGGCGACGGTGCCGAATGGGGCGACGGGCTCCGGGCCTCCCCGGCCGGCAGCAACCAGCGCTTCGATATACGGGAAAAGCATGTGCTCTTCCTTGTGCATGTGCTGCGTCAGCTCGTGCGCCACGTTCTCGAACTGCCCGGCAATCGCCGTGACCTCCGGGTGCCGTTCGCCGTGGACCTCGGCCACCTTGCGCGTGTGGGCCAGCAGGGTCGGGATCGCCTGGCGCACGTAAGCGTGGTGGTTGCTGACGATGTAGCCGATCAGGAGGTCGAGTTCCCAGGAGTTGTAGCGGGGAACGCCGGGCTCGCCCGGCGCCATCGCCGCTTCGAGTTCTGCCCTGACCGCGTCGGGGTCCACGCCGAGTTCCAAGCAGGCGTCGGCGACCGGCCGGTTGCCGCCGCAGCAGAAGTCGATGCCGTGGCGCTCGAAGACGGAGGCCGCGCGGAAGTCGTCGGCAACGATGTTTCGGATGGTGGTGTTGCTATCCAGCATTGGGGGTCCTTTCCCTGTCGTTGTTCGTCTGCCGGGGATCAGGCTCGCGATTCCCGGCCGTGCCACATGATCTTGCCATCGGCGATTTCGAGCGCGCCCCGCTGTTCCATCGCCTTGATGGAGCGCACCACCGTTTCGACGCGCAGGCCCGTCATGTCGGCCAGCTGCTGGCGGGTGAACGGCACCCGGTACGACCGGTCCGTCCCCGCGGGATCCGTCGAGCGGAGGTACTCGATGAGCGTCCCCAGCCGGTGTTCGGCTTCCTCGACGGCAATCTCGGCGAGCATCATCGACTTGTAGACGAGGCGCCCGCTGAGCACCTTGGTGAGTTCGAGGTGGATGGCGGGATGCTCGGCGAGCAGCCGGAGGAATCCCTCTCGCCCGCACCGCCACACCTCGCTCTCCTCCACCGCCACCGCCGCGGCAGGGTACGGCACATCGTTGAAGAACGGCGGCTCCCCAAAGCTCTGTCCCTCGGTGAACATGCCCTGGACGAATTCGCGGCCGTGCTCGTTGAAGCTCACCATCTTCACGCGGCCGCTCTTCACCTGGTAGAACGTGTTCGCCGTGGTGCCCTGGTCGAACAGCGTCTCTCCTTTTGCCAGGTGCACCACGCGGGCGCCGTATCGTTGCCAGAGCGCGTCGGGAATCATCGGTGTTGACATCAGTGTAGGCCCGTCCTCGAGACCAGTTTATGACGTGGGTCACCATGGCGGCGCGGCAAACGCCGTTGCCCTCGATGGGCAGAGCATCAGCGTGCACAACCGGTGGGGAGCGAGGGATGCGGATGAGGCAGGCCGGGCAGCCGGTCCGCGGCGGTGGCGGCGGCCGGGGCCCGACCACCAACCACAGCCGCTGGACCGTGCCCCTACTGTTTGGCGGGTGCCGTCTTCCCGACCAGGTTCTTCACGGGCTTCAGCGAGCGCAGGTACGCCCAGATCGCCTCGAGGTCCTGGTCGGGCAGGTTCTGCAGGTTCATGATCGGCATCGGCGGCAGCAGGACCTCGCCCTTCTTGTTGACGCCGGTGCGCAGCGCCTTCTTGAAGTCGGCCAGCGTCCAGTCACCGAGGCCGGTCTCCTTGTCAGGCGTGAGGTTGCGGGCAATCGAGACGCCCCAAGGCCCTCGCCAGGCGGTCAGCATCATGTTGGTCGAAATGCCGCCGACGACGTCGGGCGGAAGGGCGGCGTTCTGCGGGTGCCCCGACAGCGGGCGTGTGAGGTCGAGCGCGAAGTTCGGGCCCTTGGGGGTATGGCAGTCGTGACACCCGCCGAGCATCGCGAGCTGCGCGCCGCGCGCCACCTGCGTGGCCCCCAGCGGCTGCGGCTTCGGGGGAGGATAACCGCCGCCAGGCGCCTGCCGCGCGAGGAGCGGAATCGAGACGGAATACGCAAGGACCAGCACGCGCGGCGGCGAATGTCTTCTTGGTGTGCATGGGGGACACGTTCCTCCTCATCGGACGAATGGCTTCGCTACACATCGAGGGTAAGCTGGCGGACAGATTCAAGAGCCGCGCCACTTCGCCCGTTCGACGCGGAAGGGAAGGATTCAGCGCTGACTCCCGAATCCTGACTCCTGACTCCTGCTGCTGGTGGATTACCCAGAGATCCTATACGGGACCATCGGGCGGAGAGTTCCTCGCCGTGCGACGGCCCGGCCGACAGTCGCGGCAGCGTTGTGAACGCGACCGCGCTGTCGTAAGATGGCGCGCCGTGTTTGCACTCATCCTGTCGCTCTGTCTGCAGCAGCCCCCGTCCGCGCCCGCTGTTCCCGTCGCGCCGGCCACCCCGATCGTGGAGGGACGCGGGGCGCCGACGGTCACCATTCCCCGGATCGACGCCTCGATTGCCGTCGACGGCCGCCTCGACGAAGACGCCTGGGCGCAGGCGGTCCGCCTGGGCGGCTTCTCGCAGTATCAGCCCGTGGACGGGCGGCCCGCCGAGGAGCGGACCGAGGTCCTGGTGTGGTATTCGCCGACGGCGCTGCACTTCGCGATCCTCGCGTACGACCGGGAGCCCGGCACCATCCGGGCGACGGTAGCCGACCGCGACAGCCTCGACCGAGACGACACGGTCACCATCTACCTCGACACGTTCTACGACCGCCGCCGCGCCTTCTTCTTCACCGTGAACCCTCTCGGGAACCAGCAGGACGGCGTCCAGTCGGAGGGCGGATACAGCCCCGGTGCGATGTTCGGCGGGACCGTCGACAAGAACCCCGACTACTTGTGGGACTCCAAGGGGCGCGTCACCGCCGACGGCTACGTCGTGGAGGTCCGAATCCCGTTCAAGAGCCTGCGCTACCCGGGAACCGGCAACCAGAAATGGGGCCTGAACATCCAGCGCAAGGTGCAGCGCACCGGCTACCAGGACACGTGGACCGACGTCCGCCGCGCGAACTCGAGCTACCTCGCCCAGGCCGGGGCGATCGACGGTCTCCACGACATGAAGCGCGGCGTGGTCACGGAACTGCAGCCGGTCGTCGTCGCCTCGAGCAACGGGGCGACGGTCGATGGCGGTTTCTCACGCGAGAAGACCGACATCAACCCGGGCGCGAACCTGAGGTTCGCGTTCACGAACCTCTCGATCGACGCCACCGTCAACCCGGATTTCAGCCAGGTCGAGTCCGACGCGGGGCAGGTCACGGTGAACGAACGGTTCGCGCTGTTCTACCCGGAGAAGCGGCCGTTCTTCCTCGAAGGCATCGAGCTGTTCTCGACGCCGAACCAGCTCGTCTACACGCGGCGGATCGTGGCGCCCGCGGCTGGCGGCAAGGTGACGGGCAAGTTCGGGCGCCTGAACGTTGCCTACCTGTCGGCGAAAGAGAAAGAAAGCGCCGGGAGCGCGCTGTTCAACGTGGCCCGCATACGGACCGATTTCGGCAGGAGCTCCACCGCGGGGATCACCGTGACCGACCGGAGCGCCCGGGGCGACTTCAACCGCGTCGTGGCGGTGGACTCCAGGGTGGTGTTCGCCAAGCTGTACTACGTGCAGGGGCAAGTGGGCCGATCCTGGACCGGGGTCGGGAACCTGCGCCAGGACGCGCCGATCTGGCTGGCGGAAGCGGATCGCACGGGACGCGCCTGGGGGTTCAACTTCAAGCTGACGGGCATCGGCGACGGGTTCCAGGCGGGCGCCGGCTACGTTCCGCGCAACGACAACGTGGAGTTCCACGGGTCGAACCGCTTCTCGTGGTACGGCAAGCGGGGAGCGCTCGTCGAACAGTTCAGCACGTTCTTCGGTCCGTCGTTGATCTGGCGGTACGCGGACTTCGGCCGGGCGTCTCCGCTCGAAGGCGGGCAGAACGTGAACCTGATGTTCAACCTGCGCGGCGGCTGGAACGTGCGCGGAACGGTGGCCCGCGATTTCGTCACCTTCGACCCGGACGAGTACACACCGCTACAGCGTGGCAACCCCGGGCGGCGCGGCGCCCTTCGTCGTGCCTGGCCAGCTGTCCGGCCTGTACGGCGAGAGCGTTACCCTCACGACCCCCACCTACCAGACGATCAACGCCTCGATCGAGACGCGATACGACGCGGTGGCGATCTTCCCCGAGGCATCCGAGGGGCGGGAGACCCGCAGCGTGCTCACCGTTGCGGTGAGACCGACCGGTTCCATCCGCCTGGACGGCAGCATGACCTACTCGAGGATCACGCGGGCCGACGATGACTCGGAGTTCGCGCGGACCGTCATTCCGCGCCTCAAGCTCGAATACCAGCCGACGCGCGCGCTGTTCTTCAGGGTGGTCTCCGAGTACCGCTCCCAGCGGCAGGCGGCGCTGGCCGACCCTCTCACCGGGTTCCCGATCCTGATCGGCGGGCGCCCGGCCGGCCCCGAGTCGTTCGACGGCCTGCGCATCGACTGCCTGGTGTCGTTCGAGCCGACGCCCGGCACGGTGGCGTTCTTCGGCTACGGCAGCTCGCTCGAAACGAACCGCGTCCTCAGCCTCGCGGACCTGCAACGACAGACCGACGGCTTCTTCGTGAAGCTGGCGTACCTGTTCAGGCGGTAGCTGGAGCCAACAGCTACTTCCCGACAATCGACAGGGCGATCAGCGGGTTCCGCCCGCGCCGTTCGAGTGAATAGCCGACGCCGCGCGGCACGACGACCAGCGCGCCGGCGTCGAGCGTGAGCTCGCGCCCCTTCGCGCGCAGCACCCCCTCACCCGCGATCACGTACAGCATCTCGTCGGCGTCCGCGCGCACGCGGTCCTTGATCGGCTCCCGCACCTGGATCACGGTCGCGGTGGTGACCGGCGTCTTGCCGACCGTCGTCTCCTTGACGGGGTCGCTGCGGCCGATCAAGTTGCGCTCGATCCAGTCGGGGAGCGCGACCGATTCGACGGTCGCGTTCGGGTCGGCGGCGGCCGGGGCGTGCCCGGCGGTGGGGGCCGGGGCGGGCGGCGTCTCGGGCTCTGCCGGCTTCGGCTTGGCGATCGCGCGGTCGAGCGCCACGTCGACCTCGGTCGCCGGTCCCGACTTGACCGTCACGTCCCGCTCGAGCGTGATGAAGTCGGGAGACTCGAAGCGCAGGCGGTACGTGCCGGGGCGCAGAGCCTGCAGCCTCAGCGTGCCGTCGCGCGCGGTCGTCCCCTCGCGGGCGACCGGACCGGTGACCGTGACCCGCACGTCCGCGATGCCGGCGCCCGACTGGTCGGTGACGACGACTGCCGCCGAGGCTCGCGCGGCAGTTGACGCGGCAGCTCGCGGCGGCGGCGCCTGGGGTTTCGGCGTGATGGCGGACGGCGGCGGTGTCGCCTGAGCGGGCGGCTGGGGAGGCTGCGCCCCGGCGGCCGCGGCGAACAGGAGCGCCGTGAGAACGATCGGCACAAGAGGTCGCATCATGATATCTCCGTGACTCCTGTTTCGATTGTAGTCCCCGTGCCGGGAACCTGTCTCGTCCGGCGCACTGACGAGCCGGCAAGAGGGCGCTCCGCGCCTTGACACGTTCCCGCCCCTCAGCACACGATTCCAGCAATGCCTTCGCCCGTCCGCGTCTTCGCTCCTGCCAGCGCCAGCAACCTCGGTCCCGGGTTCGACGTGCTCGGCCTTGCCCTTCAGAAGCCGGGCGACATCGTGACGGCCGAGTTCGCGGACGAGCCGGGGCTGGGCATCCTCGAGGTGACCGGCGACGGCGGGCAGTTGAGCCGTGACCCTTCCCAGAACGTCGCCGGCGTCGCGGCGCAATCGGTCCTGTCTTATCTTGCGGCGGCTGGCGGCGGACGAGCCGGAAGCGGGCGGGCAGCCACGGCCCTGCCCGGCGTGCAGCTGCGCGTCCACAAGCAGATGCCGCTGGCGAGCGGACTCGGCAGCTCGGCCGCGAGCAGCGTCGCCGGGGCGATGGCCATCAACGAGTTGTTCGGCCGTCCCCTGTCGAAACTCGAACTCCTCGCCCACGCGCTCGCAGGCGAGCGGGCCGCGTCGGGCTCGACCCATGCCGACAACGCGGCGCCGTGCCTGCTCGGCGGGTTCGTCCTGATCCGCGGCTACGACCCCCTCGAGGTCGTCGAACTGCCCGTCCCGCCCGCGCTGCGTGTCACCCTCGTTCACCCGCACTGCCGGGTGGAGACCGCCAAGGCGAGGGCGCTGCTGCGCGGCCACGGTTTCACCATCGAACAGGCGGTCGCGAACCTCGGGAACCTCGGCGCGCTGGTGGCCGGCCTCTACCGCGGCGACCTGGAACTGATCGGCCGGTCGATAGACGACCGGCTGGTCGAACCGCTCCGCATGCCGCTCATTCCCGGCTATGCCGCGGTGAAGGCCGCGGCCCTCCGGGCGGGCGCGCTTGGCTGCTCCATCTCCGGCTCGGGCCCCTCGGTCTTCGCGTTCACCGACAGCGACGTGGCCTCCGCCCGCGTGTCCGCAGCGATGCGGGAGGCCTTCCGCGAATCGGCCGGCCTGGACAGCGAGGGCTTCTCGGGTCCGATCAACACTGCCGGCGCCCTCCGTCTCGAGTAAATCATGATTCTCCGCAGCACCAGGCTCACGGCACCCACGGTCACGTTCCGCGAAGCGCTCCTGCGCGGCCTCGCCCCCGACGGCGGCCTCTACATTCCAATCCAGCTGCCTCCGGTGCCGCCGGGCGTCCTCGCGTCGTGGCGGGGGCTGCCGCTCGGCGAAGTGGCGGTTCGGGTGCTGTCGCACCTCGTCGGGGACGAGTTCGACCGCGCGGCATTCGACGCCCTCGTGCGTGAGGCATTCAACTTCCCGGCGCCGACCGTTGCGCTCGGTCCCAGGCTCTCGGTGCTCGAACTGTTCCACGGCCCGACAATGGCCTTCAAGGACTTCGGGGCGCGCTTCCTCGCGAGGACCTTCGGCCACCTGCTCGCCGAGCGCGGCGACCACGCGACGATTCTCGTCGCCACCTCCGGCGACACCGGCAGCGCGGTCGCTCAAGGCTTCTTCGGTGTGCCGCGGGTGGACGTGGTCGTGCTCTACCCCGCCGGCAAGGTGTCGCGCTTCCAGGAAGCGCAGATGGCCACGCTCGGCGGGAACGTCCGGGCACTCCGCGTGCCGGGAACCTTCGACGACTGCCAACGGCTGGTGAAGCAGGCCTTCCTCGACGACCGCCTGGCCCCGCTCAACCTCTCGTCCGCCAACTCGATCAACATCGGCCGGTTGCTGCCGCAGGCCGTCTATTACGTTGCCAGCTGGCTCGATGGCGGCGGCCCCGAGGCGGGGGAGGTCGTGTTCGCAGTGCCGAGCGGGAACCTGGGCAACCTGACCGCGGGGGTGATCGCGCAGCAGCTGGGCCTGCCCGTGGGGCGCTTCGTCGCGGCGTCGAACGTCAACGACGTGCTGCCCGACTACCTCGCGACGGGCACCTACACCGCGAAGGCGGCGGTCGCGACGATCTCCAACGCGATGGACGTCGGCGACCCGAGCAACTTCCCGCGGCTCTCGCAGTTGCACGCGGAGGCGCTCGCGCGGCTGCGCGGCAACCTGGCGGGGTGGTCGGTCACTGAGGAGGAAACCCGTCGGACCATCCGGCAGGTCTACCGCGATCGGGGCTACGTGCTCGACCCGCACGCGGCGGTCGGCGTGGCCGCGGCGCTCCACCTGCAGCATGTCGAGCAGGAACAAAGGCCGATCGTCAGCCTGGCGACGGCCCACCCGGCGAAGTTCGCCGACGTCATCCGGCAGGAGCTGGGAATCGAACCGGCGATCCCCGACGCGTGGCGGGACTGGGAGTCGCGGCCGCTGCGCGCCGAGGACCTGGCGGACCTCGACTACGACACGTTCAGGAAGGTCCTGGGGAGCTGACGGCCGGCACGCCGGCCGGCCCCACAAGGACCACCCGGACCACGGCGGTCGCCGTGCCGACTCAGGACGCCTTCGCGAAGTGGACGGCGGTGATGCTGTAGGAAAGCTTCAGGCTGACGTCCCACGGGGTCGGGTCCCACATCTTGATGCAGACGTCGGTTTCCACCGAGGCCGTGCCGGTCATCGCGGTGGTGGGGACCGCCGACAGCGTCATCAGCACTTCCGAGCAGGTCTTCCCGTCCCACATGCCGAACGACATGCCGAGCGCGGGATTGGTCGATTGATCGGTCGTGGCCAGCGTCACGGTGAACACGCCGGGCATCGTGTGAAACACGTGATAATTGGTCCCGCCGCTCCCCAGGGTGCCCTTGATCGTCTCGGTCACCGACACCGTCGGCGTCGTCGTCCCGGTGTCGCTCGTCGGCGAGGTGACAGAGTCGCCGCAAGCGCCGGCGAGAAGGGCGAGCGTGAGGATCAAGAGCGGCGAACACGCGCGAGAAACCGGTCGAATCATTCCTGGCTCCGGCCTTTCAGTGGGTCCCACCCGGGGCAGACCACCCATCAGTGTAACGCACAAGTGGGCCCCATGGCAGTCGGGCCGCCTAGCGCCGCTCGTACACGACTTTCCCCCCCGCGACCGTCAGGTCCACCCGTATGTCGCGGAGGGACTCTGGCGCGACCTTGAACGGGTCGGCGGCCAGCAGCACGAGGTCCGCCAGCTTCCCGGGAGCCACGGAGCCCTTCTCCTTCTCCATGAACTCCGAGTACGCCGCGCCCGTGGTGTAGGCCTCCAGCGCCTGGGTGACGCTCACCTTCTGCTCGGGAACCCAGCCGCCGGGCCGCTTCCCGTCGAGCGTTGCCCGGGTCACCGCCGCGTAGATGCCCTGAACCGGGTCGAGCGGCGCGACCGGCCAGTCGCTGCCGAACGCCAGCGTCACCCCGTGGTCCGCGAAGGAGCGGAAGGCATAGGTCGTCTTGGCCCGCTCGGGCCCAATCCGTTTCTCGGCCCACTTCCCGTCGTCGATGGCGTGATACGGCTGGACGGAGGCGATCACGCCCAGCGTCGCGTAGCGATCGAAATCGGCCGGTGCGACGTGCTGCGAGTGCTCGATGCGGGGCCGGCGATCCCGCGGGCCGTTCGCCTTCACCACGTCGGCGAACAGGTCGAGCACCATCGAGATGGCACGGTCGCCGATCGCGTGGATGCACAACTGCTCGCCGGCCTTGTCTATTGAGACGAGCCGGGCGCGCATTTGGTCGAGGGGCTGCATCTCGTCGGCGAGGAGGCCGGTCGAGCCGGGCGCGTCGGAATACGGGGCGAAGAAATAGGCCGTGGTGGAACCGAGCGAACCGTCGGCGAAGCCCTTGGCGCCGCCAATGCTCAGGAAGGGCAGGTCGGGCGCCTTCGCCGCTCCCGCCAGCCTCCTGGCCACCGCCAGTTCACCCGGCACCGCGCGAATCCGGGTCGTGAGTTCCCCGGCGGCCGCCAGTTCCCGGTAGAGCGCAACATCGTCCGGGTCGGGCCCCATGTCCTGCACGCTGGTCACGCCGAGCGACGCCATGTGCGCAAGGGCGCGCTTCAGCGTGCGCACCCGCTGGTCCCGCGACGGCGCCGGGATGACCTTGTAGACGTAACCCTGCGCGGCGTCCTTGAGGATGCCGGTGGGATTGCCATTCGCGTCGCGGACGATCATTCCGCCGGGCGGATCCGGAGTCCTCGCCGTGACGCCCGCGAGCCGGAGGGCCGCGGAGTTGGCGAGCGACATGTGCTCGTCGTAGCGGTTGACGAACACCGGGGTGTCTGGCGTGAGCGCGTCCACCATCTCGCGGGTCGGCAGGGGTGCACCCGGCCACGCCTGCTCGTCCCAATTGCCGCCGAGGACCCACTCGCCCTTCGCCAGCGCGCGTGCCCGCTCGCCGATCCGGCGGGCGAACTCTTCCGGCGACGCGGCGTCCTTCAGGTCCACGCTGTCGAGTTGCGCGCCGCCGGTCATCAGGTGGATGTGGGCGTCGCTGAACCCGGGCATGAGGAATCGGCCCGCCGCGTCCACGACGCGCGTGTTCGGGCCGCAGACCGCGTCGATCTCGGCGCGCGAGCCGACGACGGCGATGCGGTCGCCGGCCACCGCGACCGCTTCCGCGGCCGGCCGCGACCGGTCGCCCGTCCAGACCCGGGCATTGACGACCACCAGGTCGGCGGGGCGAACGCCCGCAGGCGCTCCGGGAGACGCGGCGCCGACTCCCGCGCTTCCGTCGCCGCTGCACGAGGCGGCGCCGGAAGCCCCGCACACCATTCCAACGATGCCGGCCATGGTTCCGACCTTTCGACGAAAAGCCGCGGTGTCCATCCGCCGGATTATAATCCCCGCGGAGGATCCCATGAGAACGCGTCCGGCGGTTGTCCTGCTCGCCCTTTCGATCTCCGCTTGCCGTGCCCGCGGCGGCCCAACAGCAGCCCGCCCGCGCCAGCGACGGCATGGTGGTCTCCCAGAACGAACTGGCCTCCCGGGCGGGAGCGCTGGTGCTTCGCGAGGGCGGGACGGCCGTGGACGCCGCGATTGCAACGGCGTTCGTCCTCGCCGTGACGCACCCGACCGCCGGCAACATCGGCGGCGGCGGCTTCATCGTCTTCCGGCCGGCGACTGGCGCGCCCGAGGCGTACGACTTCCGCGAGATGGCGCCCGCCAAGGCGACGCCCACGATGTTCCTGAAGGACGGGAAGTACAGCAGCGAACTCCATCACGACAGCTACCTGTCGGTCGGCGTGCCGGGCACGGTCGCCGGCCTCCACCTGGCGTGGAAGGAGCACGGCAAGCTCCCGTGGAAACGGCTGGTGGAACCCGCGGTGACGCTTGCGCGCGACGGGTTCCGCGTCACCGAGGGACTGGCCCGGTCGCTCCGCTCCGTCCTCAAGTCGATGGCACCGTACCCTGCGTCGGTGGCGCAGTACTCGCAATCCGGCGTGCCGTACGAGGCCGGCGACCTGCTGAAGCTGCCCGACCTCGCGCGAACGCTGCAGCGGATCGCCGACCAGGGGCCGGCGGGCTTCTATACGGGCGAGACGGCGGAACTCATCGAGAAGGACATGGCCGCCCACGGCGGGCTGATTACCCGCGCCGACCTCGCGGCGTATCAGCCGAAGAAGCGAACGCCGCTGACGGGCAGCTACCGTGGCTACGACATCGTGAGCATGCCGCCGATCAGTTCCGGCGGCGTCGGCCTCCTCGAACAGCTCAACATCCTCGAGGGCTACGACCTGAAGACGCTGGGATTCCGCTCGGCGGCCTCGACGCACGTGATGATCGAGGCCATGCGCCGGTCGTTCGCGGACCGGGCCCGCTACCTCGGCGACCCCGATTTTGTGAAGAGCATGCCGGTCGAGAAACTGGTCTCGAAGGCGTACGCGACCGAACTGCGCAAGACGATCGCGCCCGCGCGGGCCTCGAAGTCCTCCCCCACAACGTTCGAGTGGACGGCGGAAAGCGACGAGACGACGCACATCTCGGTCGTCGACCGCGACCGCAACGCGGTGTCGCTCACCTACACCCTGGAGGCCGGCTACGGCTCGAAGATCGTCGTCTCCGGCGCGGGCTTCCTCCTCAACAACGAGATGGGCGACTTCAATGCCGGCCCCGGGTTGACGACGGCCGAGGGGTTGATCGGAACGGAACCGAATCTCGCGGCGCCCGGCAAGCGGATGCTGTCGAGCATGACGCCCGCGATCCTCAGCAAGGACGGCAAGCTGTTCATGGTGACCGGCAGCCCGGGTGGCCGGACGATCATCAACACCGTCGTGCAGACGGTGGTGAACGTCGTCGACTACGGCATGAACGCGCAGGAGGCCGTTGACGCGCCGCGCCTCCATCACCAGTGGCTGCCCGACCGGACCGACTACGAGCGCTGGGGCCTGTCACCCGACACCGTCAAGCTGCTCGAAGCGATGGGCCACACGATGCGCGCGGTGGGGGGGCAGGGGGTCGCCGAAGTGATCGTCGTCGATCCGCGGGACGGCACGCTCCAGGGCGGATGCGACCGACGCGCCCCGGACGGAGCGGCGGTGGGGGTGGGGCGGGAGAAGGGGAAAGAATGAAGAATGAGGAATGAGGAATGAGAATGCGGAGGGAGCGATCCATTCGCCATTCTTCATTCTTCATTCGCCGTCGTGTGGTGCCTCGTGTAGCGCCGCAGCGCAGGCGTCGCCGCGGCCACCCAGCCGGTAGCGGCCAGCGAGGCCAGCCCCCCGCTCACCACTGAAACGACCGGCCCCCAGAAGTTGGCGACCAGGCCGGCTTCCAGTTCCCCGAGCTGCGGGCCTCCCATGAAGAACACCATGTTCACCCCGACCATCCGCCCTCGCAGGTGGTCGGGCGTCTCCATCTGGCGGACGACGTTCCGGAGCACCATGCTGACCGTGTCGGCAGCCCCGGCGATCGCCAAGGTGGCGAACGTCAGCCAGAACGTCCGCGAGACGCCGAACACCACCGTCGCCGCGCCGTAGGCGGCGACCGACCAGAGCAGCGTCCGCCCGCGGTACCGAATCGCATCGACCGCCCTGACCATGATGAGGCCCGCCAGCAAGGCTCCGACCGACGGCGCCGCGTAGAGCAGGCCGTAGCCGCGCGCGCCGACGTTCAACACGTCCTGCGCGAAGATCGGCAGCAGCGCGGTTGCCGACGAGAAGAACGTGGCGAAGAAATCCAGCAGCATCGTCGAACGGATCATCGGGGAGGCGAAGACGAACCGGAGGCCGTCGAGCGCCGCCTCGAGGCTGATGTCGCTGGTGGCCGCCCCGGATGAGGCCCGAACGTCGCGCATCATCAGCAGGCCGGCGAGCACGGCCAGGAAGGACACGGCGTTGAACGCGTAGGCCCATCCGACGCTCGAGAGGCCGATCGTGAGGCCGGCCAGCGACGGGCCTGCCACCGATGCCGCCTGGAAGACGATCGTATTGAGGGCGAGGGCGTTCGGCAGGTCCTCGCGCGGCACCAGGTTCGGAATGAGCGCCTGGCGGGCCGGCGCATCGAACGCGCCGGCCGCGGACGTGAGTGCCGCCAGGGCGTAGATCGGCCAGAGGGACGTGAGCCCGGCGAACGTGAGCCACGCAAGACCGGCGGCGAGCACGGCCATCGCGGACTGCGTCAGGATCATCAGGCGTCGCCGGTCCAGGACGTCGGCGACCACGCCGCTGAAGAGCGAGAAGACGACGATCGGCAGCACCCTCACGAGGCCCACGAGACCGAGCGCGAGACCCTTGCGGCCCGGCGACGCGAGCAGCGAGACGTGCCACAGGATGGCCGCCGTCTGCATCATCGTTCCCGACACCGAGATCAGCTGGCCGGTCCACAACAGCCGGAAGTTGCGATGCCGCAGGGCGGGCAGTGAGGTCGGCAGCACGGTGCGTCAGGCGGGCAGGTCGACGATTTCGACGGTGGCCTTGCCGTCGCGGATCGTCAACCGCGCGACGCTCGGCATCAGGTGAAAGCGCCGCGGCCCGGCCGCCCCGGGGTTCACGACGAGGCGGCCGCCCGCTTCCAGCACCAGCTGGCGGTGAGTGTGGCCGTAGACGATGACCTGCGCGTCGTACCGCTGGAGCAGTCTCGCTGGCGTCGGGCTGCCCAGCTCGTGGCCGTGGCTGACGTGGATGGTGACGCCGCCCACGGTCTCGGCGAACTGCCCCGCCAGCGACGGGTCGCCGGACAGGTCGGTGTTGCCGTATACCGCCTGCGTGGGGGCGATCTTCGAAAGGACGTGCAGCACGTCGCGGCCGCCCACGTCGCCCGCGTGGTAGATGGCGTCCACGCCTTCGAATGCCAGGAAGACGTCTGGCCTCACCAGCCCGTGGGTGTCGGAGATGAGGCCGATGACGTGACGGGTGCCCACCGGCGACCTCACCCGCGGCCCACTGCTTCGTGCCTCATGCGGCATCCGTGAACGCGAAGACCCCCACCAGTGCGCCGCCCGGGTCGCGCAGCACCGCGTAGCGTCCCGGCCCGGGACGTCCCCCGGGGGCGTGACGATCCTGCCGCCGAGCTCTTCGGCCAGCGTGGCGGTGTCCTCGGCGCTGTCGACCTGCACGTAAGGAACCCAACGTGACGCGCCCGGTGCTTCCCGAGGCTGCATCATGCCGGCCACCTCGCGGCCCCCATGCCAGAAGACCCAATACGGACCTTCCTGGCCGCCGTGCCGTTCGACGGTGGTCCAGCCCGCCAGCGCTTCGTAGAATGCCGCTGACCCGACCGGGTCTCCGGTCACCAGCTCGGCCCAGCAGATGCGCCCCGTCGCGGCGCCTTCCGGCGCCGGCCCCCAGCCCTGCTGGTTGCCTGTCACACCCAATCGCGCGCCCGCCGGGTCGACGATCACCGTCAGGCCGGACGCGCAGTCATCAGGCGCTCGTTCGACGGCGCCGCCGAGCCGCACGGCGGCGGCGGCGGCCGCGCCGAGGTCGGCGACCGCCAGGCAAGGAAGCCACAGAGGGCCGGTGCCGGAAGACGCGCCCGCGGTGGCGACATCGACGTCACCCGACCGGAAGGTCGTCTCCCCGAGGCTGTCTGCGGCTCGAATCTCGCGCCTCGTCCAGCCGAACAGCCTGAGGTAGAACGACGCGGCCCCCGGGTTGTCGGTCGCCAGGTGGTAGCAGACGAACGAACCGGGTGTAGCGGAACGCTTGTGGGGCACTGCTGGAATTATACCGTCCGCGGGGCTCGGCACCCGCGCGGCACCCGAATTTCAGGCCTCCGGCACGTAGGCGACGGCATCGATCTCGACCCTCAGGCCCGCGTGCGGCAAGGCCGAAACCGCCACGGTCGTCCGGGCGGGGCGGTGGGTCCCGAACACCCGGGCGTACACCTCGTTCATGGCGGCGAAGTCGCGCATGTCGACGATGAAGACGCCGCAGCGGAGCACGTGGGCCAGGTCGGTCCCGGCCGCCTCGAGGATCGCCTCGAGGTTGCGGAACACCTGCTCGGTCTGCGTGGCGACGTCGAGGCCGGCCAGTTCCCCGGTGGCCGGGTCGATGGCCCCCTGGCCGGAGACGAACACCAACCGCTCGAACGCGACGGCGGGCGAGTACGGACCCACCGGCTTCGGCAGGCCTTCGGCCTGGACGCTGCGATGAGAAGGCGACGTGGTCATGACGCACTCCATGAGACGGCGGCGACCGCCAAGAAAAAGAGCCGGGCCCAGGAATGCCTGGGTCCGGCTCGCAGAATCGAGCGACGGGGCAGCTAGAACCGGAACGACAGCGAGGCGCCGAACAGGTGCGCCATGAAGCTGTAGACGCCGTTGTTCGTCGTGCTGGCGTAGCTGCGGCCGTCGCGATCGGGCTGGCCCAGGTACATGTACGACAGATCGGCACGGAACTTCTTCGAGAGCTCCGAGCCGAAGCCGAGCATGAACTCGCGGCGCGAGCCCTCGGGCAGGTTCGGCGTCACCGACTCGTCGGGAGCGGCCGGGCCGTGCACGTTGAAGCCGGCCCGCAACTGGCTCTTCTCCCCGAGGCCGATTTCCGTGCCCGCGCGGAAGCCGCTCACGTTGCGGTAGTTCTCCACGATCGTGCTCTGCAGATACTGCCCGTTGATCGGCAGCGTGTCGAACTTCACCCAGTTCGTCCACTGGTAGTCCGCGAAGATCTTCACCTTCGGCGCCGCCTTGATCATGACGCCGGCGACGAACTGCGCCGGCAGCGGGATCTGCGAGGTCCCGCTCTGGTCGCTCAGCGTGCCGCCCGTCGCGAACTTCGACGCCAGCGCCTGGTCGACCGGGACGAACACCGTGCCGCCCGGCGTGACCACGGGCACCTTCACCCCGGGTACGGAGACCTGCTCGGTGTTGATCTGCGGCGCTGTTGATGTCCACCGTCTGGCCGCCCAAGTAGCGCAAGCCGAACGAGAACTGCTCGTTCGCCTTGATGATCATCCCCAGGTGGTAGCCGGCACTCCAGGTGTTGCCCTTGAGCTGGATGTCGGCGAAGTCGGTGCCGACCGGCACGGTGCCGCACACCGAGGCCGGGCAGATGAGATTCAGCTGGGCGAAGGTCAGGCTGCCGGTCAGCGGCTGGACGGAGAGGTCGGCCCGCTGCCGCAGCTCGACGTTGAGGTAGGTCGCGTCGATGCCGAAGCCCACCGACACGTGGTCGTTCAGCTTCGCGGCGATCGTCGGCTGGATGTAGACGCCCTGCACGACGCTCTTGTAGCCGAGCGAGCGGCCCTGCGACGTCACCGGCCAGTCGGTCGTGAGCCCGTAAGGGGCCATGACCCCCACGCCGAAGGCGTATCTCTTGGCGAACGGCATCGACAGGTAGATGTTGGGCACCGGGTAGAGGTGTTCGTTCAAGCTGCTCACCGTGCCCTTCATCGACGTCGACGAGGTGTCGGTGAAGTCGCCCCGCGGCGCGATCAGCACGGTCCCGAGCGTCATGACCTTGCCGTCGTTGACCAGGGAGGCCGGGTTGAAGAAGATCCCCGAGCCGTCGTGGCAGGGGTCGGCAACCCCGGCGCCGCCGCGGCCGGTCATGCACGCGCCCTGTTCGTAGACGCCAAATCCCTGGGCGTACACCGACGTGGCGCCCACGACGCTCAGCAGTGCGCCGAGCACACAAATTCCAAGAAATCGATACATCGCTGCAGTTCCTCCACTAGCGGGGAGCTCTCTTGACTGTCGGGGAGCGGCTAGCTCGTCGTTTTAGCCCATGAAAGGCTAGCACAGCCACCCTCGCCCGGCGAAACGGTTTCTCGCGGCCCGCGACTCCGACTCGCCGCGGGGTGAGCTTCGCCACTTAGTGCTTCGCCCTGTACCCAGGGCCTCGAAGCGCCTTCCCCGGCCGCTCGGCAGTGATCCGCCCCTGGTCCAGGACCGTGCGCCCGTTCACCAGCACGAACCGGACACCGACGGAGTAGTGCATCGGGTCCTCGAAGGTCGCGACGTCGCGGATCGTGGCCGCGTCGAACACGGTGATGTCGGCGGCCATGCCGGGGCGGAGGATGCCGCGGTCCTGCAGGTGCACGCGCGCAGCCGGCTGCGAGGTCATCTTCCGGACGGCCTCCTCGAGCCGCAGCACCTTCTCGTCGCGGACGTACTTGCCGAGGATGCGAGCGAAGGTGCCGAAGGCACGCGGGTGCGACTTCGACTCGGCCATCGGCCCGTCTTCGGCCTTGGCGCCAGAGTCGGTGTCGACGCTGACCAGGGGGTGCCTGAGCGCGGCGACGACGTCATCCTCGCGCATGATGGAGATGACCACCGCGCTGTTGGCGCGGTCGGCTGTCACCAGGTCCATCACGGCGTCGCGTGGATCCTTTCCCATCTGCGCGCCGATGGCCGTGAGCGTCATTCCTTCGTAGCGCCGAAGCTCCGGGGCGAGCACCGACGACAGCATCACCCCGTCGCCGCCGCCCGAGCCGTACCACTGGTTCTCCCAGTCGCCAGAGGCGGGGTCCTCCATCTCCTTCTTGACGCGCTCGCGCTGCACCGGGTCCTTGAGACGGGCGATCATCGCGTCGGTGCCCCCCTCCCTCACCCACATGGGCAGACAGGCATCGAGGCCGTTGGACGCGCGGGTGTAGGGGTACTGGTTCGCCGTGATGTCGAGGCCGCGAGCGCGGGCGGCCTCGATGCGGGCGAGCACCTCGGGCATCCTGCCCCAGTTCGCCTTGTAGGCAGTCTTGAGGTGCCAGATCTCGGCCGGGATATTGGCGCGTTCGGCTATCGCGAACGTCTCGTCGAGGGCCTCGTTCATCCGGTCGCTCTCGGAGCGGAGGTGCGTGAAGTACACGCCGCCGTAGCGGGCCGCGACGCCCGCGAGTTCCACCAGTTCGTCGAGCGACGCGAACCGGGCGGGCATGTACTGGAGCGAGGTGCTGACGCCGAGCGCGCCGTCTTCCATCGCCGCCGCCGCCAGTTGCTTCATCTGATCCAGTTCAGCGCGGGTCGCCCGCCGGTTCTCCATCCCGATGACGTAGCCGCGAAGGCCGTCCGCGCCCACGAAACTGGCAAGGTTGATGGCCGGCCGGGACCGTTCTTCCAGGCGCCGGAAATAATCGCCCAGCGTCTTCCAGTCCCTGGTCACGCCGAAGTGCCGGTAGCCTTCCGCCTGATCGGCGAACAGCCGGTCGTTCATCGGGCCGATCGACGTGCCCTCGCCCGTCACCTCGGTGGTCACCCCCTGGGTGATCTTGCTGGCGGCACGGCTGTCCACGAGGACGTTGAACTCGGATTGCCCCAGGAGGTCGATGAAGCCCGGCGCGACGACGAGGCCCTTCACGTCGATGCGGCGCGTGGCCTGCGCGTCCTTCAGGTCGCCGATGGCGGCAATGCGGTCGCCGCGAATTCCCACGTCGGCAACGAACCACGGGGCGCCGGTGCCATCCACCACGCGGCCACCGGCGAGAATGACGTCGAACTGCGCCGGGGGCTGGGCCGCGGGCAGGCCTAGGGCGCCGGCCGCCGCAACCACGGCGAGGGCCACGCCAAGGGTGCGGGCCAGATGTGTTCTCTGCATGCGCAGATGCTACACCAGCGGTGGCCGGAGGCTGCAGCTCGCGCGGACAGGTCCGGGCCGGAGAGGGTTCCTCAGTGGGTGAGCCCGGCGTCATACCCATGAAATCGGCCGGCCGGCGGTCCGCTGGAACGCCGTCGTGTTACCCTGTGGCGCACCTTCGGGTCGGGTCTGGAGAGCGAGCACCATGCACGCATACGCGGGGTCGAATCAGCACAGCCAAGAGGCACCGGCGTCGGGGACACCCGTCCTGGCAGACGCGCAAGGTGCGCAGCCCGCCGACGCCATCCCACGGTGGGCGACGGGGGTGTCCGACGGGTTGTGGGACGGCGGCTGCCGGGACGTCGTCTACGTGCCCGACAATCCGCTGTCGCACATCCTGGCCGCCCTGCACGCGGGCCATCCCGAGGTGCGGACCCTCCTTGCCACCCGCGAGGAAGAAGCCGTCGGCATCGCCGCCGGCCTCCACCTCGGCGGACGCCGGCCCGCGCTGCTGATGCAATCGAGCGGCGTCGGCAACACCCTCAACGCGCTCGGGTCACTGCTGCTCGCGTATCAGATCCCGGCGGTCCTGGTCGTGAGCATGCGGGGCGACCCCGGCGAATGGAACTGGGCGCAGGTGCCGATGGGCCGCGCCGTGGTGCCGGTCCTCGACGCCCTGGGCATTCAGCACATCTGCGTGGACCGTGGCGAGGATGCGCGGGAGGCCGTGCATGCGCTCGCCGCCCTCGCGTTCGGCACCCACGTGCCGGCGGCGTGCGTGCTCCCCCGCCGGCTGACGGTGCCCGTCGGAGGAGGCCGCCCATGACCCGCGACGATGCCATCGGCCTCGTGTGCCGCGGCCTCCGCGACGAACCCGTGGTCGCCAGCCTCGGTCATCCGGCGTACGAACTGTTCGCGCACGGCGACCGGGCGTTGAACTTCTACACGTGGGGCAGCATGGGCCTCACCAGTTCGATCGCGCTCGGCCTCGCACTCGCCCGCCCCGACCGGCGCGTCGTCTCCCTGGACGGCGACGGCTCCGTGCTCATGAATCTCGGGGGCCTCGCCACGATCGCGGCGTGCGCCCCCCCGAACCTGGTCGTGCTGATCCTCGACAACGAGGTGTACGGGACGACGGGAGGGCAGCCCACGGCGACGGCGGGTTGCGCGGATCTCGAGGCTGCCGCCCGGGCGCTCGGCGTGCGCCGGACGGCGACGGTCCGGGATGCGGCGGCGCTCGAGCAGGTGCTGTCGGAGAGCGTGCAGGCGCCGGGGCCCTGGGTGATCGTGGCCAAGGTGGTCGAGTCGGTGCCGACGGCGAAGCCCCCGCTCGACTGCGTCTACATCAAGAACAGGTTCATGGACGCGTTGAAAGAAGGAACGTAGTGGCTAGTGGCTGGTTGGTCCGTGTGATCCACTAACCACTAGGCACTATTCACTGGCCACTACGGCTCGTCAGAAGATCACCGCCTGTTCCCCACCACCGCCCTGAGCGCCCTCAGGCGCAGGTCGAGTTCCTCGGGGGTCATCGACGCGTACTTCGCCGGCAGCAGGCGGCGGCTGGACGACTCGAACACCGCCAGCAGTTCCATGTAGGACAGCAGTTCCTCGTCGCGGCTCGGGAAATAGTCGCTCGCCGCGCGCGCGAGGTGGTCGGCGGTGACCGGCGCATCACCGCCCGCCTCCCTGGCTGCATCGTCGTTGGCCATCAGCAGGACGGCCTCGACGTCGGCGTTGCTGTAGCCGACGAGCTTCGACGAGAACCGGTCGCGGATGGCGGCGAGGTCGGCCACGGCCTGGATCCGGTTCTTCCGAATCAGCGCGGCCGCCACCTGCTCCACCTCCTCGGCGGTCTGCGAATAGAGGAACGGGATCTTGCGGTCGAGCCTCCCCGCGCGCTTCAGGTCCACGTCGAGCTTGTCGGGCCGGTTCGTCATGACCAGGAACAGGATGCGCCCGCGGTTGGACGTATCCGACATGAACTCCTTGATTCGCGCGATGACGCGGGAGGATGTGCCGCCGTCGCCCTCGCCGTCGGTATTGCCAAACGCGCGGTCGCCCTCGTCGATGATCACGACCACCTGGCCGATCGCCTTGATCACCGTGAGGATCTTCTCGAGGTTGCCCTCGGTCGCCCCGACCCATTTCGAGCGGAAGTTCTTCAGCTTGATGGTGGTCAGCCCGCACTCGCGGGCGAAGGCCTCGGCCACGAAGGTCTTCCCGGTTCCCATCGGCCCGGTGAACAGGATGCCCATCGGGACCCGGCTGGTGCGGCCCTCCCGGATGCTCTCGGCGATGAGCAACAGGTCCTTCTTCACTTCCTCCATGCCGCCGACGACCTCGAAGCCGTGCGCCGGCTCGACGAACTCGACGAGGCCGAAGCATTCGCGCTCGAGGATCTCCCGCTTGCGGCGCGCGATCAGCCGGTCGGCTTCCCGCCGTCCGCGCTCCGCCGCCTCGTCGGGCGACGGGACCGGCTCGGGGGCGCCGGGCGCCAGCAGCCGGCGGATCTCGTCCTTGGTGAGGCCGATCGTCAGCCCGCCCAGCTTCCTGGCGCGGGCCATCGCGTCCGGACTGCCGGAGAGGATCCCCGCGATGAACGCCTCCCGCTCGCGCGCCTCGTCCTCCGCGGCCGGCGGGGGCGCGAGGATCGAGGCGATCTGCACCGCCTTCAACCCCGCCGTGATCTCCGCGTAGCGCTCGGCGTCGCGCTCCGACAGGCGCGGGTCGGCCAGGCGCACGGCCGCGCGCCTGGCGTCGAGGTCCGGCATCGGGACGTCGACCACGCCGACTTTCGGGTTCGACACGACCTTCGGCGACAGCTCGCTGAGGTTCTCGACGATCAGCAGCACCAGGTTGTCGCCCCGGTCGATCTCGGGCAGGAACGACCAGCGCTGGAGCGTGATCACCGCCGCGCGATCGGCGTCCGCCTGGAAGGCGGCTTCGCCCGCCGGGGCGATCGCCTCGGCATACTCGAGGATCACGGCGGCCTTCGATCCGCCGACGAGCACCCGCTCGAGCGCCGCCAGCGCCTTCGGCTTCTCGGTGGCGAGCAGCGCGTCCTCCGCCGACGGCATCCCCGCCTCGCGGCGCGTGAACCGGACGCCGGTGGCGAGGTTGTAGACGGCGATCGTCTGGCGCGAGTCCTTCAGCAGGACGTCGGTGAGGAAGTCGGTGAGCGTCAGCATCCGCTGCTGGTGCACGACCGAGTCGAAGACGTTCCCGTGGAGCACGAACATCGCCGCTTCGCCGCGGAGGTACCGGCGGCGGAGTTCGTCGGCCCAGGGAGGGAGGAGTCGCGGTTCAGTCATATTGGGTTTCCGGCCGCGCGACGTGCGGCGTCCGGCCTCCAGGCCTGACCTAGGCGATTGTCCCGATCATCGCTTCGGTTTCGACAGCCGTCTGGCGGATCGATTCGACGCCGTCCAGCAGTTCGTTCAGCTGGCCGGACAGTTCCTGCGGCGACTGCATCGTGACGATGTTGTCGGCGATGAGCTGGAAGGAGTTCTCGATGAGATCGAGCTGGCCGCGCGCGACGTCCAGGTAGCGGCCGATCTCCTTCATCTTCTCCTGGCGCTTGAGGATGATGGCCAGGTTCTTCTTCGCCAGGTCCGTCTGCGGATCGCCTTCCTTGCCGACCTTGATGTCGCGCTCGAGCCGCGCACGGTGCGTGTCGAGCGCGTCGAGGTCCACCGACCGCAGGTAGGCGTCGTAGCGGACGGAAGTCACGGCCATGTCGATGAAGGCGTCGACCAGCCGTTCGGTCTTGGTGAGCTCCGAGCGCAGGAGGTCTCCCGTGAACGACGGGTTCTGCGCCGCGAGGCGGTGGATCTGCGCCTGGCGCGCCATCAACTGGTCCACCCGCTTCCGCTCGGGCGGCAGGAGCAGCGCCAGGCGCTGGCCGCGCTCCTCGGCCAGCAGCGCCTGCCGCACCTGGTCGAACTTCGGGTCCCAGAGCAGGTGGCGGAGCCGCTTGGAGTCGGGTGCGTACAGCAGCCACAACGCCTCGAGGCCGACGGCGAAGATCGCCAGGAACGGGTTGAACGTGAGGCCAGCGGCCGCGAGCACGCCGCCAAAGAGCGACAGGTTGTAGGGGTTCGAGAAGGCGAACTTCAGGTACGGGCGCTTCTCGAGGATGGCGGCCTTGGCGGACGCCTTCAGCGCGCCGACGATCGCCGGCGCCAGCGCCGGGGGAGGGGGCGCAGGCGGCAGCGGGGCGGGGGGCCGCGTGTCGCCGCGGGAACTGCCGGCAGCGGATGCGTTCGGCCGGTCTGGCGTCGCCATGGGCTAATTCTATGCGGGTTGGGACGCCGGCGCGTAGAGCATCTCGAGCAGCCGCTTCTCGACCGCCCGGAATTCCGAGGCCGACTTGAGGGCGATGTCGCGGACCTCGAAGAACGGCACGTCCACGCGGTGCAGGACGTGCGCCGGCCTCGACGAGAGGACGTAGACGGTGTCCGCCAGGTAGACCGCCTCGGACACGTCGTGCGTCACGAAGAGGATCGTGTTGTCCTCGGTGCGCGAGACATCGAGCAGCAGCCCCTGCATCTCCCAGCGGGTCTAGGGGTCGAGCGCCCCGAATGGCTCGTCCATCAGCACGACCTGCGGCTTGTTGATGAGCGTCCGCGCAATCGCGACACGCTGTTTCATCCCGCCCGACAGGTCCTTCGGGTAGTGGTCGGCGAAGTCCTGGAGTCCCACGGCCTTCAGGTAGCGCGACGACCGCTCGCGCCGCTCGGCTTTCGGCACTCCCTGCAGCCGCAGCCCGTATTCGACGTTCTGCCGGACGGTCAGCCAGCCGAACGAGGTGTACGCCTGGAACACCATGCCGCGGTCGCGGCCCACCCGGTCCACCGGCTGGCCCTCGACGAGGATCTCGCCCGCCGTCGGCGGGAGCAGGCCGGCGACGGCCTTCAGGATGGTCGACTTCCCGCAGCCCGACGGCCCGAGGAACACCACGATCTCGCCGATGCCGGGCTTGTCGGCGATGTCGAACGACACGTCGCGCACCGCCTCGGTCTTCCGGCCGTTGCGGCCCACGTAGGTGACGTCGAGCTTCCTGATTTCGAGCTTGGGAACCGCCCCGGTCATGCCGCCTTCTCCCGCCAGCGGAACAGCACCGCCGAGCCGGCCCGGATCAGCACGTCGGTGAGCAGGCCGATGCCGCCGATCACCAGCAGGCCGGCGAACGACCACGACGCCTTCTGGTGGGTGCGGGCGAGTTCCACCATGTAGCCGAGGCCGTGCTCCGGGTTGACGGCCTCGGCGAGGATCACGTAGGTCCACGAGATGGCGTTCATCACGCGGAACGAGTCGAAGATCTCCGGCAGCGCCGCCGGCAGCAGCACGGTCCGCACCACCTGCCACGCGCGAGGCGCCCAGCGTCAGCGCCGTCTGCACGAGCTCCTCGGGCACCGCGCGGATGGCCGTCACGACCACCGGGCAGCAGGTAGACGAACACGCCGAGGAACAGGAACGCGATCTTCTGCGATTCGTAGATGCCGAACCAGAGGATCAGCAGCGGGATGAACGCCGAGATCGGCATGTAGCGCAGCGGCGCCATGATCGGCTCGAAGATCCGGTTGACCGGCTCGAACGCACCCATCAGCACGCCGAGCGGCAGCGCGATGGCCGACGCGAGAACGAACGCGATCAGGATCCGCCGCGTCGAGATCCAGATCGCGCTCGCCAGAGGTCGTACTGGATGAACAGCTGCAGCGTTCCCCGCACGACCTCGGTGGGCGAGGGCAGGAAGTCGGCCGGCGCGAGCCGCCCGTAGGTGGCGACGCACCACGCCCCGAGCACGAGCGCCGGCGCCACGAACCCGAGCGCCACCGCGCCGGGCGCGGCAGTGGCGCGCGAAGAGAGAACCAGTCGGACATAGGCGTTGCATCCGACCTACTGCGACGCGAGGACGACCTTGATGTCGGTGCGGCGATTCAGCTGCCGGCCGGCCTCGGTCGCGTTCGGCGGCCACCGGGTTCGCCGAGCCGCGCCCGATCGTCTGGAACCGCGCCGCCTGGATGTTCGGGAAGTTCTTGCAGGATGTAGTTCTTGACCGCGAGCGCGCGCCGCTCCGAGAGCGTCATGTTCGCCGTCGCCGACCCGGTCGAGTCGGTGTTGCCCTCGACGCGCAGGTACGTGTTGCCGAACGACGTCATCGTCTCGCCGAGCGCGTCGAGCACGAAGTACGAGCCCGGCCATGATCTCGTCGGAGCCGGGCGTGAAGTGGATCTGGATCTGCTTGTTGATGATCGCGCGGTCCTGCGCGCTCGACGGGCCGCGCCGCGAGCTTCGGCTCCTCGACCTTCTGGCCGGGGTACGCCGACGCCAGCGCCGCGAGGAACCGCGTGTCGGCCCAGTCGCTTCGCCGACACCGGCCGCGTCACCAGCCCCTTCTTGCGCCAGATCACGAACGCCGTGTCGAACAGCGTCTCGTAGTGCGCCTTGCCGCCGGTCAGGCCGTAGAACTGCGCGTTGTCGGCGTAGGGCGTGAGCTTGAGGCCCGAGAGCATCCCCGACACGGTCTCGGTGTCGAGCTTCAGCGCCTTGCCGACCACCGCGTACGCCGAGGCCGGGTCGCTCTTGATCATCTCGATGCCGTCGAACCAGCCGTGCACGAAGTCGCGCACGGCTCTCGGGCGCCTGGTCGATGACGTCCTGCCGCGCCACGAGCGTGTCGGCGATGATGTTGCGTCGCCGCCGTCGTCGACACGAGCACGTGCGCCTCGTCGCCCGCGGGCGGTCACGGCCGACGACAGGTCCGGCTCCCAGGTCACGGCCGCGTCCACCTGCTTCGCCTTGAACATCGCGGCGGCGGCCGGCGCGTCCTGCGTGAAGATGATGTTCTTCTCGACGCGCCGCCCGGTCCTCGGGCGACAGGCCCGACTGCGCCAGCAGGTACAGCAGCAGGAAGTGCGACGGCGTGAACTGCGTGCACGCGATCTTGCGGCCCTTCAGGTCCTCGATCGACTTGATCGACGCCAGCGAGACGATGCCGTCGCCGCCGCGCGACCAGTCCTGCATCAGGATCGACTTGGCCTTCTGCGTTCTGCTCGGCCAGGATCGACGCCTCGCGCGCCCAGTTGTCGACCGTGTTCCACATGATGTCGACGTCGCCCTTGCGGAACGCCGCGAGCTTCGCCGCCGGGTCCTCGAGCAGGACGAACTTCACGTCCAGGCCGAACCTCTTCTTGTAGAGCGACGCGGGTCCCGGGTCGAGGCCGCCGTTGAAGACGATGCCCGGCGCGTGGCCCGCCCAGGTGTTGATGGCCGACCACCAGCGGCCGCCGAGCTTGCCCGCCGGACGCCAGGCTGGTCGCCGCGACGCCGGTCGACCCGGCGCCGCGCGCGGGATCGGGCGGGGCGGTCTTGCAGCGCGTCGAAGTCGTTCGACCGCCGCTGTCGGCTGTGCTCGTGTCGCCGGCCTTGCCGCCGACCGCCCATTGCGCTGACGTCGCCGCCCTTGTAGTGCCAGAACGGCGTAGCCGATCACGCCAGATCACGACCGTGATGAAGAGCTTCGCGAATGGTGTGAGTTTCATGACAGGTCTTCGACTCCGGCTCGCGATCGTTTTCTGTCCCTGCGACGCCTGCTGCGCGGCGCGCTTGGCCTTCATCTCGGCCAGTTGCTGCTTGGCCTGGACGTCGCCCACCTGGTTGCGCAGCGCCGCGAGCTGCGCGTCGAGCGACGATCCGACATCTCCCGGCCGAGGTTCGCCTCGGCGATCGTCGTCTTGATGTGCTCGCGCACGTTGTCGAGCGCCTTGACCTCGGCGTCGACCGAGAGCCCGTCGAGCTGCTCCTGGATCTTGATGCGCGCCTGCGCCGACTGCATCTTGGCGAGCATCGAGTCGCGCTCGGCCTTGAGCTTGCGGATCTCGGCCTGCACGCCGATGAGCGACTTCTTCGCGCGAGTCGGCGTCCCGCTGCGCCGAGTCGAGCTCGGCCTTCAACTCGGCGAGGTCCGCGGTGAGCTGGTTCTTCTTCTGGATCAGCACGACCGCGAGGTCGTCCTGGTTGGTCTCGACGGCGACGCCGAGCTCGGCCTCGGTCTGCGCAGTTCCGTGGTCGGCCTGCTGGAACGCGCTCGTCGATGTCCTCGCGCCGGCGGATGATGGCCGCCGTCGCTGTCTTGAGCTTCGTGTACTTCTCGACCATCGAGTTGATGGCGTTCTCGTAGGCGATCTCGGGGTGCTGCCTTCTCGACGTCCGAGATCCAGATCGACAGGAAGCCGCGCCACAGGTTGCCCAGTCGCCCGAAGAATCCGACTCCATGCCACGTTTGCCCCCTTCGGGAATCGCAGCCGATCACCGCGTACGCCGGAGCGCCTCCGCAGGTTCCGCCGCGCGGGCCGGCCCCGCCCCTCGACGCGCCGGCGCCGCCGGGTCGTGCAGCCTCGGCGACTCGCGCACCACGCGCGCGACCGCCTCCTGCCCGAAGAACTCGAGCACCTGCTGCACCTCGAGCTTCTTGCCGTTGCAGGCCGACGCCACCGCCTGCTGCTGCTGACGCGCTGCTCCATCATCGCCGCGCAGTGCCGCGATCTCCTCCTCGAACTGGCGCGATGCGGCGCGCCGACTCGTCGAGCACCTTCTGCGTGTCGGCGGCGCCGCCGCGGATGTAGCCCTCGAGCGCCTGGATCTCGGCCACGCCCGTCTCGATGATCTTGTCGATGGGCACGCCGAAGGCCTTGAGCGAGGCCTCGACGATCTGCTTCTTGCACGGCGACGGGCGTCTCGACGGGCAGGCTCGCGAGCAGCTGCCGCGCCTTGGCGACGCGCTCGCGCTCGTCGGCGTCGATGCCCGCCGCGTCGAACACCTCGGCGAAGTCGACCTGGCCGCTCGGCGCGGCCGGCGGCGGTTCCCACCGAAGAACGTCGCCGGCGCCGGCGCGCGCCAGCTGCGGCGGCAATCACGGCCGGCATCCGCGTCCGCAGCAGGACGGCCCGGCGCCCGCGGCGACGTCGTCCTGCACGATGAACCAGCCGAGCACCGTCGAACCCCAGGATCTTCTTGTCAGCCATGATTACTCCCGCTGCGACGCGCGAATCATAGCATGCAGCGCCGGGAAGGCAGGCCGGAAGCCGTACCAACTCAGAACTGCTGGCGCTCGTCGAGCACCATCTCCAGCTTCATCCACCACCGCGGCTGGTAGGTCATGAACACCGGCACCTCGGCGAGCGGGCCGTCGATGCCGCAGGCGATGGTGAAGTGCTCGGTCCACGTCTCGCCGCGTGCCTTGATCTCGAACGACGACCGCAGCAGCCGGGGATACTTCGCTCCGCCGTATTCGGGCTGTTTCTCTATCTCCGACGACACCCGCGTCAGGTCGTATTGGTTCTTGTAGTAGGCGTAGGGGAGGCTCTTCCGGGCGGGAGCCTTCGACGTGCTTCGCGCGGTCTCGACGCCGTCGTGCAGCAGGTCGGCGATCGCCAGCAGCAGCCCGAAGCGGCCGTTCGGCGGGACGCGGACCCTCCGGGGCTCGGGTTGAGGGGGCTCCTGGAGGAGCCGTTCCATCAGGCCGCCCAGCTCGTGGTAGGAATAGTCCCGTTCCACCACCACCGACGTGACTCGAGACACCGATTCGGACGAATCGAGCGTCGCCCGCATCATGTGGAAGGCGGCGCCGGCGGCCGATTCGGCAGCGACGTTGGACTTCGCCTCCTCCAGCGAGTCCTCGGTGCCCTTCTTCATCACGCCGAGGACCGTCGCCCCGGCGCCGGTCGCTTCCTCCATGATGAAGCCCCACCGGTTGGCTTGCCGGGGCGCCCGCGCCGGATCCGAACCGATCAGAAGGTCGTAGCCGCGCTCGTCGCCAGTGCCGCGCCGCCATCGCACGCGCGCGCCGCCCACGTTGTCCCTGCCGAACCAGAACAGCAGCGGCCGAATCTTCCCGGCGATCCGGTAGCGGTGTTCGGCGACGACGGGGATGTTGCCCTGGAGCAGTGCCGCGACCTGCAGGGAGGGGGCGGAGAGTGCCGGCGCAGTCTGGTCAGATTGCGCGGTCGGAAGGGCGAAGAACAGGCCGGCCAGGCCCCCGGCGGCGAGAACCCAAACGACAGCGCGCGGAGCGCGGACCGTCGAGGAACCCATGGACGCCGATTATACCCGAGCGGGACTTGCATCCGGCCGGCCCGTAAGCTAGCATCCGGGCGGGCGGCAACTCCGGCCGCCGAGGTCATCCTGAAGTCCACTTGTTTCCGTACCGTCGCACGCCTGTTTGCCGTCCTGCTCCTCCTGTGGACGACGGCCGACCTCTGCGGGGGCGTGTGCGTCCACGACCACGACCCCATCGCCGCCGGGCTGCCAGGCGATCCTCCCTCTCCCTGTCGGCGGCGCCCGGCAGTGGACGGGATGACGTGGCGTCGGCCCCGGACGACTGTTTCTGCTGCTGCCACTACGTGCATCCCCAGGTTCGCTACCAGGTGACGCCCGCCTACACGTGCCTTGCGGCCGTCGACGTTCAGCCTGCCCGGCGCCCGCAGTTCAGGGCGTCGCGGCTGTACCACCCCCCGCTCGCGTAGCCTGCCCCAGCCCCCGGTCATCCGACTTCCGACCCGTCCGTCCGCGTCAGTGAGGGTGCACCATGCGCTTGCGTGTTCTGCCGGTCATCTGCCTGGCGGCATGCCTGTTCGGCGGCCGCGCGGCCGCCCAGCCGGCCGCCGGAGTCCCCCTTCGCCTTTCGCTCGGCGACGCCGTTCGCCTGGCCCTCGAGCGCAGCCCGTCGCTCGAAGCCGCCCGTCAGCAGGCGGCGGCGGCAGGCGCCGACATCGGCCTCGCGCGCCGGTGGCAGAACCCCGTCGCGCGGGTGGCGTCGGCGGGCTACAACGGCGCCCCCGACGGCGCAGGGTTCTTCAACCAGCAGGAGCTGACGGTCGAACTCGAACAGGAATTCGACACGGCCGGCAAGCGCGGCCACCGCGCGGCGGTGGCAACCGCGTCGGCGGCGGCCGCGCGGCTCTCGGTGGACGACCAGGCCCGGCAGCTGCGGGTCGACGTCCAGCGGGCGTACTTCCAGTTGGTGCTCGCGCGCCTGGACGCCGACCTCGCGCGCGCGTCGCTGGAGGAGATCGACAAGGTGATTGCCGTGAACCGGGCACGCTATCAGCAGGGCGAAGTCTCGGGCACCGAGCTCCGGCGCCTGGAGGTCGAACGCCTCCGGTTCAGCGAGGACGCCTTCCAGGCGGACCTGGCGACCAGGAACTCGCGCAGCCTCCTGCTGGCGCTGATGGGCGAGCCGCGCCTCGACCTGTCGGTCGAACCCACGGAGCCCCTGCAGCCACCCTCCACTGAGGGCACGCCCGACGCGTCGGTGCTGGCGGCGCGGGCCCTGTCCGGGCGCCCCGATGTGGCCGCCGCCCGGCAGGAACAGGTGCGCGCCGCGGCCGAGATCGAACTCCAGCGCTCCCTCAGGACGCCGAACCTGTCGGTCACGGGAGGGATGCGGCGCGACTTTGGAACGAACGGGCTCGTCTGGGGCGTCGCGCTGCCGCTGCCGCTCTGGGACCGCAATGCCCCGGGAATCGCGCGCGCGGATGCTGAGCGCCGGGCGGCCGACAGCCGAGCGCGTGCGCTCGAACTCGCCGTGTCGCTCGAAGTGCAGCAGGCCGTGAACCTCGCCGACGTCAACCGCCAGCGGGTGCAGGCGGTCGAGCGCGACTACCTCGCGAAGGCACGGGAGGCGCGCGATGGCGTGCTCGCGGCCTACCGCTCCGGAGAAAGCGGGCTGCTCGATTTCCTGGACGCCCAGCGCGCCTACCGTGACGTGCAGCGCGCCTACAACCGCGCGATGTTCGACTACCGATTGAGCCTGTTCCAGCTGGACGCCGCCCTCGGCGCCCGCCCCGGAGAGTTGCCATGACGCGCGTCGCTGCCTTGTCGATCCTGATGTTCGCCGTGACTGCGTGCACGCGCCAGCCGGCCCCGCCGGCCGGCGCGCCCGCCGAGATTGCAGAAGCGCGCACCGCCCCGCGCGAACTGAAGGTCACGCCCGAGTTGCAGAAGAAATGGGGGCTGGCTACCGGGCCGGTGTCCCGCGTCGCGGTCAGCGGGGGCGCAGTCCTGCCCGGCGTGATCGCCCTCAACCAGCAGCGGACTGCCCAGATTACCTCGCTGCTGGAAGGACGCGTGACGACGGTCGGCGCCGATCTCGGCGACCAGGTGCGCCGCGGCCAGGCGCTGCTCGTCGTCCACTCGCCTGCCCTGGCGCAGGCCCAGACCACCTTCCTGCAGGCGGCCGCGAGGCGAAGCCTCGCCCGGCGGGAACTCGACCGCGCGCACGAGCTGATGAAGGACGACGCGATCCAGCAGAAGGAAGTGCAGCGGCGCCAGGCGGAATTCGATGCCGCCACGACCGACTACGGGCTCGCCGAATCGCAACTCCACTCGATTGGGTGGGACCACCCGCAGCTCGACGCCCTGCTGCAGAAGGCCGGGAGGACGGCCGCCGACCTGTCCGACGTGGTCGACCCCACGCTGACCATCCGGGCGCCGATGGACGGCCGGATCCTCACCCGGGACGTGGTCGCGGGCGAGCACGTGCATCCCGACAAGCTGCTGTTCACCATCTCGGACCTCTCGACCGTGTGGGCGCTGCTCGACGCCCGCGAGCGAGACCTCCCCGGGCTCTCGGCCGGCAGCCGCGTCCAGGTGACGAGCGAGGTCTACGGCAGCCGGCGCTTCGAAGGCGTCCTGACCCGGGTGGGCGACGTGGTGGACGAGAAGCTGCGGACGATCAAGCTGCGCGTCGAACTGCCGAACCCCGGCCTGCTCCTCAAACCGAACATGTTCGTGCAGGGCGCGCTCGAGGCCCGCGGCGGGACCCGGGAGGTGCTCGCCGTTCCCGACGATGCCGTCCAGACGATTGAAGGCGAATCCGCCGTGTTCGTGGTGACGCCGGGCGGCGGGTTCGCGGTGAAGGTGGTGGCCCTCGGCGAGCGCGTCGGCGCCAACCGCGCCATCGCCGGGGGACTGGACGGCCGCGAGACCATCGTCCTCGCGGGCGCGTTCAACCTGAAGGCCGAGTGGCTCAAGAGTTCGTTCGCCGGCGAGTAGCCGCGCCGGTGTCGTCCATTTTTCATTCTTCATTTCCGGTGCCTCCTGGCGGGTTGTCATGCTCGAACGATTGATGGCGTTTTCGCTGCGGAACCGGCTGCTGGTCGGCCTGGGACTGGTCCTGGTGGTCGGCGTCGGCGCGTGGGCCATCACGACGATCCCGATCGACGCGTTCCCGGATGTGACCAACGTCCAGGTGGAGGTCTGTGCGGCGCGCCGGGGCTCTCGCCGCTGGAGATCGAGCGGTTCGTCACCTATCCCGGTCGAAACGGCCATGCGCGGATTGCCCGGCCTGGTCACCATGCGGTCGGTCACCAAATACGGGCTCGCGGTCATCACGCTGGTGTTCCGCGACGACATCGACATCTACTTCGCCCGCCAGCTCGTCCACGAGCGGCTGGCCGACGTCAGCCGCAGCCTGCCGGGGGGCGTCAAAACCGAGATGGGGCCGATCGCGACGGCGATGGGAGAAATTTACCAGTACACGATCGAAGGCGAGCTCCCCTCAGACCCGGAAGCGAAAGTCCAGCTACCTGACCGAACTGCGCACCCTGCAGGACTGGGTGGTGGCCCCGCTGCTGAAGAGCGAACCGGGAGTCAACGAAGTGAACTCCTTCGGCGGCTACCTGAAGGATTCCAGGCCGTCGTGGACGCCGACAAGCTGCTGAAGTACAAGCTCTCGATCGCCGACGTGTTCGATGCGATCCGGCAACAACAACGAAAACGTGGGCGGCAGCTTCATCGAACGCGCGTCGGAACAGTACATCATCCGCGGCGTCGGCCTGATCGGGTCGGTGCCCGACATCGGCAAGATCGTCATGAAGAATCGCCATGCCGGATTCCGATCTACGTGGCGGACGTGGCGGAGGTCCGAACGGGCTTCGCCCCCCGCGCAGGGTGCGGCGCTGAAGGACGGCCAGGGCGAGGTCGTCGGCGGCATCGTGATGATGCTCAAGGGCGAGAACAGCCTGGACGTCGTGCGGCCGAGTCGAGGAGCGGGTCGCGGAGATCAACGACGGCAACGTGCTTCCCGCACGGCCTCAAGCTGGTCCCCTATTACGACCGTCTCCGAAATTGTCACGCAGAGCATCCACACGATCCTGCGCACCCTGGCGGAAGGCGCGATCCTGGTGATGGTGGTTCTTACCTGCTGCTGCGGAACGTCGCGCGGCGCCTTCGTCGTCATCATGGCCCTGCCGCTGGCAATGCTGTTCACCTTCATCGTCATGAAGCAGGCCGGGATTGACGCCAACCTCATGTCGCTGGGGGGCCTGGCGATTTCCATCGGGATGATCATCGACGCCACCATCATCCAGGTGGAAAATGTCCAGCGCCACCTGGCGCAGATGAACGGCACCGCGTCCGGATGGCGACCGTCCTGCGGGCCGTGATGGAAGTGCGCCGCCCGAGCATCTTCGGCGAGCTGATCATCGCCCTCACCTTCCTGCCGATCATCACGCTGCGAAGGGATGGAGGGGAAGATGTTCTCCCCTCTCGCCTTCACCGTGGCCATCGCCCTTTTTGCCTCGCTGTTCCTGTCGATCTTCATTACCCCTGTGCTGTGCGCCTGCTTCCTCAAGCCCGGGGCGGAGAAGCGAGAACCCCGCCTGGATGGATCCGGAGGGTCTATCTGCCCGGCTCGCGCTGGACGCTGCGGCACGACCGCTTCTCGGTGGTCTCGCTCGGCGGTTTGCTCGTCATCGGCGGCCTTGCCATGCTGCCGCGCCTGGGAACGGAGTTCATCCCGGTCATGGACGAAGGCGCCTTCGACATGGATTTCCAGCTGATTCCGGGCGTCTCGCTGGACAAGGCGATGGAAATCACCTCGAATGGTCCAGAAACGGCTCATGGCAGTTCCCGGAACTGCAGACCGTGGTTTCGCGCACCGGACAGACCGGCGTTCCGCTCGAAGCGAGAGGCGTCGACAAGACCGGCTTCGTCGGCATGCTGAGGCCGCAGGCGAATGGCGCACGGCCGGAACCCGCGAGGAACTGGCCGACAAGATGCGGGACGCGCTTGCCGATATCCCGGGAATGACTTCGAGCTTCAGCCAGCCGATCCAGTGCCGCATTGACGAACTGGTGGCAGGCACCCGGGCCCAGGTGATCCTGAAGCTCTTCGGCGACGACCTGGAGGTGCTGAAGCGGAAGACGGACGAGATCGCGCGGGTGCTGTCGCAGATCCGGGATGCGAGGACCTGGTGGTAGAGAGAGTCGCCGGGCAGCCGTACATCAGCATCTCAGGTGGACCGGAACGGATCGCCCGCTACGGCTTGAATGTCCAGCGACGTCCTCGACCGTCATCGAGATCGCGATGGGCGGCAAGGCCGCCACCCAGGTCTACTCGAGGAAACCGCGCCTTCGATCGTCGTCATCCGCGTCCCCGACGACCAGCGCAATTCGGTCGAGAAGCTCGTCCAGCCTCGCTGGTCGGACCGCCGGGCGGCGCCGGCATCCCGCTAGCCAGCTCGCCGCAGGTCCTCGTCCAGGAAGGGCCGGTGCAGATCAGCCGGGACAACGGCATGCGGAGGATGGGTGTCGAGTTGAACGTCGTCGGCCGGGATATCGGCAGTTTCGTCGCCGAGGCGCAGGCACGGCTGAAGCGCGAGGTTTCGCTGCCGCCCGGTTACTACCTGACGTGGGGCGGCCAGTTCGAGAACCAGCAGCGCGCCATGCGCCGGCTCATGATCATCACGCCCGCGGTCGCGGTGCTGATCTTCGTCCTCCTGTTCATGACCTTCGGCAGCCTCCGGGCGGCTCGGCTGTCATCCTCTTCAATCTGCCTTTTGCGCTGATGGGCGGTGTCTTCGCGCTCTGGCTGTCGGGGCTTTACCTGTCGGTGCCCGCTTCCGTGGGATTTATCGTCCTGTTCGGCGTGGCCGTGCTGAACGGGCTGGTGCTGGTCTCGTGCATCGCGCAGCTGCGCGCCGAGGGCATGCCGGCCGCGCGAGGCGGTCGTCGCCGGCTGCGACTCGCGGCTGCGACCGATCCTGATGACGGCGTCGATCACCATGTTCAGCCTGATCCCGATGGTGTTTGCGACCGGCCCCGGCGCCGAGGTGCAGCGCCCGCTGGCCGTCGTGGTCGTCGGCGGGCTGTTCACGTCAACGCTGCTGACGCTGCTGGTGCTGCCGGTGCTGTATGGGATGGTGGAGGGGCGGGGGGCGGAGAAGCGCGTGGTGGTCAGTGGCTAGTGGTCAGCCAGTAGCTCATAGCGGATCACGGACACCCAAGCTGATAGCAGGTCCGCTATGAGCTGGGGCATCCGTGAACCGCTACGGGCTATCCGCCGGACGGTGTCCGTGACCCACTACGGGCTGCCGTCTACAGCGCGATCCCCGGGCACGGGAACCCGGCGCAGAGGTCGCGGACTTCCACGGCGATCTTGTCGAGTTCCGCCTCGTTGCCCACGTTCTCCGCGACGCGGCTGAACCAGGCGGCGATCTTCGCCATCTCCGGCTCCCGGATGCCGCGCGACGTGCAGGCCGGCGTCCCGAGGCGGATGCCGCTCGGATCGAACGGCTTGCGCGGGTCGAAGGGCACGGTGTTGTAGTTGCAGTTCGAGGCCGGCGCGGTCGAGCGCCTTCGCGGCGCCTTTCCCGGTCATGCCCTTGCGGCGTCAGGTCGATCAGGATGAGGTGGTTGTCGGTGCCGCCCGAGACGAGCTCGAAGCCGCGCCGGCCAGCGCCTCGGCCAGCGCCCTGGCGTTCTTCACGATCTGGTGGGCGTAGGCCTTGAACTCCGGCGTGGCGGCCTCCTTGAGCGCCACGGCGATGCCGGCGGTGGTGTGGTTGTGCGGCCCGCCCTGCAGCCCCGGGAACACGGCCTTGTCGATCGCCTTGGCCATGCTCCTCCTTGCAGAGCAGCATGCCGCCGCGCGGCCCGCGCAGCGTCTTGTGCGTCGTGGTCGAGACGACGTCGGCGTGCGGAACCGGCGTCGGGTGCGCGCCGCCGGCGACGAGGCCGGCGATGTGCGCCATGTCGGCGACGAAGGTGCGCGCCGACCTCGTCGGCGATCTGGCCGCAACGCCGCGAAGTCGATGATGCGCGGGTAGGCGGTGGCGCCGGCGAAGATGAGCTTGGGCCGCTCCTTGCGCGCCAGCTCGCGCACCTCGTTCGTAGTCGATGAGCCCCGTCTCCTTGCGACGCCGTACTGCACGCTGCGGAAGAACGCGCCGGTGATCGACACGTTCCAGCCGTGGGTGAGGTGGCCGCCGTGCGGCAGCGCCATGCCCATGATCGTGTCGCCCGGCTTGCAGAAGGCGAAGTAGACGGCCAGGTTGGCCGGCGAGCCCGAGTAGGGCTGGACGTTCGCGTGGTCGGCGCCGAAGAGCGCCTTGGCGCGCGCGATGGCCAGCTGCTCGACCGGGTCGACGTACTGCTGCCCCTCGTAGTAGCGCTTGCCGGGGTAGCCCTCCGAGTACTTGTTGGTGAACACGCTGCCGGTCGCCTCGAGCACGGCGCGCGAGACGTAGTTCTCGGACGGGATGAGGCGGATCTTCTCGAACTGCCGCCGCTCCTCGGCAGCGACGAGCGCGGCGATCTCGGGGTCCACCTGGGCGAGATGCGGATCGATCATGGAAGCTCCAGCAAGGGATGCCGACGGCACGTGGATGAAGACGTCGAGGGCTCCCACATCATCGTCCGCGGGTCGGCGCCGGGTCAAGTGCCCGGTCCGGGTGTAACCTTACCCAGCGGTACCTGTTCGATTCCACGGACCCCGTGACTTTCGGGGGGCGGCGCCGGGCGGCGGGACCGAATGAGCAGAGAGGAGAAGCCCGATGAAGCTCGAAGGATGGCGGCGTGGTGCTCTTGCATTGAGCCTGTCGATTGCGGCGGCGGGGGTGGCCGCCGCTCAGGAGCGGGCCGTCGTCGATCAGGTGCGGGGGGCGGCACTCACCGCACCGGTCCCGGCAGACCCCGCGATTACCACCGGGCGGTTCGAGAACGGGCTGCGGTACTACATCCGGGTCAACAGGCAGCCGGCCAACCGCATCGAGCTGAGGCTGGCCGTCAACGCCGGGTCGATCCTCGAGGATGACGACCAGCGAGGACTGGCGCATTTCGTGGAGCACATGGCCTTCAACGGCACCAAGAACTTCCCGAAGGACGCGATCCCCAAGTTCTTCGAGTCGATTGGAATGCGGTTCGGCCCGAGCCTCAACGCCTTCACCAGCTTCGACCAGACCGTCTATATGCAGCAGGTGCCGTCCGAAAAGCCCGAGATTGTCGAAAAGGCGTTCCAGGTGCTCGAGGACTGGGCCCACAACCTGTCGTTCGAGCCCGCGGAGGTCGACAAGGAGCGCGGGGTGATTGTCGAGGAGTGGCGGCTGGGCCGCGGGGCGGGCGCGCGCTTGCAGGACAAGCAGCTGCCGATCATGCTCAAGGGGTCCCGATACGCGGAACGGATCCCGATTGGCAAGAAGGAGGTCATCGAGACCTTCAAGCACGATTGGCTGAAGAAGTTCTACACCGACTGGTACCGGCCCGACCTGATGGCCGTCGTGGTCGTCGGCGACTTCGACAAGGCCGCGATCGAGGCCCTGGTCAAGAAGCACTTCGGCACGCTGCCGAAGACCCAGGTTCCGCGGCTCCGGCCCAGCTACAAGGTGCCCGAACACCCCGGCCGGCTCTTTGCGCTGGCGTCCGACAAGGAATTCCCGGCCACCTCGGTCGGCGTCGTCACGAAGTTGCCCGGGCGCGAGCGGACGACGGTCGGGGCGTACCGGCAGACGTTCGTCGAACGCCTGTTCACGGCCATGTTCAGCCGCCGGATGAGCGAGATCGCCCAGAAGGCAGACCCGCCGTTCCTCGGGGCCAACGGGATGGTGGGATACGGAGGCATCGCCAGGATCGACATTGCCCAGCTGTCGGCCAGCGTCAAGGAGGGCGGCGCCGAGCGCGGGCTCGAGGCGCTGCTCGACGAGGCGGAGCGCGTCCGCCGGTTCGGGTTCACCGCGGGAGAGTTCGACCGGCAGAAGCGCGACACCCTGCGCGCCTACGAACGGCGGTACCTCGAGCGCGAGAAGCGCGAATCGGCGAGCTTCGCCGACGAGTACGTCCGCAATTTCGCGGATGACGAGATCATCCCGGGCAACGAGTACGAATACGCGGCCTGCCAGCGGTTCCTGCCTGACATCAGGCTCGATGAGGTCAACGCGCTGGCGGCGAAGTTCGGGGGACCGGCGAACAGCGTGGTGATGCTGTCCGCGCCCGAGAAGCCGGGGCTGACGATGCCCGACGAGGCGAAACTGGCTGCGGTAATCAGCCGGGCGGCCGCGGCCGCCGCGAACCTCAAGCCGTGGGTGGACGCGGTGGCGAACGCCACCCTGATGGAGTCGGCCCCAGCGGCCGGCAAGATCGTCAAGTCAGAGGAGCGCGCGGCGTACGGCATCACCGAGTGGACGCTGTCGAACGGCGTCAAGGTGGTGCTGAAGCCGACGACGAACAAGGCCGACGAAATCGTCTTCCGGGCATTCAGCCCGGGAGGCACCTCGCTGGCCAGCGACGCCGACTACGTCATCGCCTCGACGGCTTCGTCTCTCGTGGGCGCGGGCGGTATCGGGAAGTTCAGCGCCGTCGATCTCCGGAACCTCCTGTCGGGCAAGGCGGCCAGCGTCTCGCCGGTCATCGGGGAACTGGAGGAAGGCCTCTCGGGCAGCGCGTCGCCCAAGGACCTCGAGACGATGTTCCAGCTGATCCACCTGCGGTTCACGGCACCGCGAGCCGACCCGACCGTGGTGACGAACATGGCCACGCAGATGAAGGCGATGCTGGTGAACCAGGCGGCCACACCCGCATTCGCTTTCAACGAGGCACGTCAGACGACGCTGTGGCAGAACCACATCCGTGCCCGGCCGATGACCGTCGAAACCATCGACCGGTGGAACCTCGACAAATCCATGGCGTTCTACAAGGACCGCTTCGCCGACGCCTCCGACTTCACCTTCGTCTTCGTCGGCACGTTCACTCCCGACGTCCTCAAGCCCTTCGTCGAGCAGTACCTGGCGTCGCTGCCGTCGATCGGCCGAAAGGAGACCTGGAAGGACGTCGGCATGGCGCCGGTCAGGGGCGTGGTCGAGAAGACCGTCAAGAAGGGCATCGAGCCCCAGAGCCAGGTGTCGGTAGTCTTCAGCGGCCCGTTCCAGTACGACCAGACACACCGCATCGGGATCCGGTCGCTGGTGTCGATGCTGCAGACACGGCTCCGGGAAACCCTGCGCGAGGACCTTGGCGGCACCTACGGCGTGAGCGTGATGCCCACGTACTCGAAGTTCCCGGTCGGCCGCTATTCCATCGAGATCAACCTCGGCTGCAACCCGCAGCGGGTCGATGAACTGGTGAAGGCGATCTTCACCGAGATCGAGGCGTTGCAGGCGAGCGGGCCGAACGACAAGCAGGTGGGCGAGGTCCTGCAGGGGTTCCTGCGGGACTACGAGACCAGCGTCAAGCAGAACGCCTACCTGTTGTCGCAAATCTACCTGCGGTACCGGGACGGCGAGGATCTCGATGAGTTCTTCAACTTCCCGGAGGTGTACAAGCGGCGGGTCTCGGCCTCGCTCATCCAGGAGGCCGCGAAGACGTATCTCAACAAGGGAAACTACGTGAGGGTGACGCTGCTGCCGGAGAAGCCGGCTCCGCAGGTCGCGCTCTCGGAGTCTTTGTCAGCGTGGCTTCGGTCCGGGGCGCCGCTGTGGGAACCAGTGTGGTAGGGTGACGGGGGATCGGCGCTGGCGCGAAGTGGCGCGCGCCACTTCGCGTCAGGGCCGACCGGCGAGTGCTGCGGCTACCTGGCGGGGAACAACCCCTCGAACCACTTCTCGAAGCGCGCGTCGAGGCAGTCGAGCGGCGCGGTGGCGACCGGCGTGAATGCCGGGGCTGTCGCCGCCCCGTTCACCGGCTGCGCCGCGAGCGCCGACCGGCTCGCATCCCAAATCGCCTCGCCTCCCTGGCTACCCACCTCGACGTAGCGGTAGATCGGGGCGACGCGCCGGATCTCGGCGAAGATCTCCGCATGCCGCCTGGTACTTCATCTTGAAGCGAAGCCCCATGGCGGCGGCGAGGTCGGTCAGCATCCGCCAGACCTCGGCGCCGGCGCGCGGCGGAATGGCCCGCATCAGCATCTGCACCCGGCGCTCGGAGTTCGTCATCGTGCCCGAAGTCTCCGGTGTCCCGGCTGCCGGCAGGACGACGTGCGCGGCCGCGGCGGTCCTGGTGTCGAACACGTCGACCACGACGAGGAACTCGACCGCCGCCAGCCCGTCCCGAAGTTCCGCCGGCAGGGCCTCGGTTCCCAGGGGATCCTCGCCGATGACGATCGCGACCTTGAGGGCCTTGCGGGCCAGCAGCGCCGCGATGTCCACCGGCGCCGTATCCAGGTCGCGCAGCGAGACGCTCCATTCCTTCTCGAGGTCGTCGATCGCCCCCCCGTCGGTGACCGGACGGTAGCCCGGGTACCACGCCGGGTTCGCCCCCATGTCCAGCAATCCCTGGGCGTTCGACTTCTCGTGCATCGGCAGGACGCCGCAGCCGAGCGCGGCACCCGCCGCCGCCAGCCACCGCACGTCGCCGGCGCGCCGGACGCCGCGGTAGTCGCGGTTGAACACGAGCACCTTGCGCTCGGCGCCGGCGAGGACGGCCGCGGCCTCGGCGATTGCCGCCGCGGCAACGCCCGTCCGCCCGGCCACCTGCTCGTCGGACATGCCGGCCACACCCGCCACCAGCTCCGGCGCCGGCGCCTGGCCCGAGAGCCGGGCGGCCGCCGCCACGATCGCCTGGACGACCAGCGTCTCGGCATCGGGCACGCACTGCAGGAAGATCTCGGCAATACTCCGCGGTGCGGTTCGCCGCCGGCCCGATGTAGATCGAGCTTGGCGCCGTTGCGGATGGCGCGCTTGCCGACAGGTCGACGACGAAGTGCTCCTCGTCGAGCCCGGAGTTCACGACCAGGATCGCCTGCGCCTCGGCCAGGTCGGGGTAGGTGGCGGTCGAGAGCACGTCGGGAGCGAACGTCTCGCGGTTCACGAGGTGGCGTGAACGAGGTCACGTTGTGGGTGCGCAGCGCCACCCGGGCGAGCTTCTGCGCCAGGTAGATCTCCTCGTTGGTGAGGCGCGGCGACACGAAGACCGCCATCTCGCTCGGCGCGGTACCGGCGCGACCAGCTCCTTCAGGCGCATGCCGCGTGGGCGATCGCCTCGTCGATCGGCGTGTCCTGCAGTTCGCGCCCGGCGCGCATCTCGCCCGCGCCGTCGCCAGGCGCTCGTGCGCCTGCACGAACTTGAAGCCGAAGCGCCCCTTCCGGCAGTGGTCGCCGAAGGTCACCGGCGTTGTCGGCGTTTCGCGACACCTTGACGAGCGTGTCGCCGTAGCGTGTCGTAGTTGAGCCGGCAGCCGACCCCGCAGTAGTGGCAGACGCTCTCGGCCGTCTCCGTCTTCCAGGGGCCGGGCTTGGCGAGCGGCAGGCGCTGGCGAGATGGCGCCCGTCGGGCACGTGCCGATGCACAGGCCGCAGGACACGCAGCTCGGTGTCGAGCAGCGAGCCGCCGAGCGCCGGCCCCACGACGGTGCTGAAGCCGCGGTTGATGAAGCCGTAGGCCGACACCCCGACGACGTCGCTGCAGATGCGGACGCAGCGGCCGCAGAGGATGCACTTGTTGGGGTCGAGCTCGATGAGGGGGTGGCGAGTGTCGCCGTTCGGTACTGCCTCGCCTCGCCCAGGAAGTGCTTCACGTCGACGCCGTACTCGGTCGCGTAGCGCCGGAGGTCGCAGTCGAAGAGCGCCACGCAGCCGCACTCCAGACAGCGGGTCGCTCTCCCGTTCACGTCCTCGCGGCCGAGTAGCCGAGCTCCACCTCGACGAAACTGTTCACCCGCTGGTCCACCGGGATCAGCGGGCATGGACGCTGCCGCCGTCTTCTCGAGCGAGCGCAGGTCCTGGCAGCGCCGACCTTCGCGAACGTGTCCTTGCGGCTCACGAACTCCTCGGGCTCCGGCTGCGCCGTGCCGGTCGCGGATGTAGCGTGTCGATGGCGTGGGCCGCCTTGCGGCCGGCCGCGATCGCCTCGATCGCCGTGGCGGCGCCGGTCACGACGTCGCCGCCCGAGAACACGCCGTCCACGCGTCGTCTCGAACGTCGTCTCGTTCACCTGGACCGTCTGCCAGCGGGTCAGGCCGAGCGCCTCGCCGCAGCGGCAGGAAGTTCGGCACCCTGCCGTCCACCAGCTCGCTGATCTTCGTGCTCTGGCCGATGGCCGCGATGATGTAGTCGCAGCGCTCCAGGAACTCGGACCCGCGCATCGGCTTCGGGCTGCGGCGGCCCGAGGCGTCCGGCTCGCCGAGTTCGCATGCGCTGGCACTCGAGCCCCTGGAGCTTCCCGTCCTCGCCGGTGACCACGCGGGTCGGCGCGACGAGGAACTCGCATGTTCACGCCTTCCTCGATCGCGTCCTTGATCTCCGAGTCGTTGGCGGGCATCTCGGTGCGCGTGCGGCGGTAGAGCAGCCTCACCTCCTTCGACGCCGAGCCGCAGCGCCGTGCGGGCGCAGTCGATGGCGGTGTTGCCGCCGCCGACCACGGCGACGGTGCCGTGGATGTCGATCTTCTTGCGGAGGCCGAAGTTCTTGAGGAACTCGATGCCCGACAGCACGCCGGGCGCGTTCTCGTTCTGGACGCGCATCAGCGAGCTGTCGCCACGCGCCGATGCCCGAGGAAGACCGCGTCGAAGCCCTGCTCCTTCAGGCTGGCGACCGTGAAGTCCTTGCCCAGCGTCACGTTCGTGCGCAGGCGCGGCCCGAGGTCGAGGATCTGCGCGATCTCGAGGTCCAGCACGTCCTTCGGCAGCCGGTACTCGGGAATGCCGTAGCGCAGCATGCCGCCCGGCCTCCGGCTGGCCTCGAAGATCTCCACCTCGTAGCCCGCGGATGCGCGAGGTAGTAGGCCGCCGAGAGGCCCGCCGGCCCGGCGCCGACCACCGCGACCTTGCTTGCCGTTGGGCGGCGCGGTCTGCGGCCGGAAGGCGTCGGCGCGCCCAGATCGAGGTCGGCGACGTAGCGCTTGATGTAGTCGATGCCGACCGCCTCGTCGAGCATGCTCCGGCGGCAGCCCTTGACCTCGCAGGGGCGGGTGCAGACGCGGCCGCAGACCGACGGCAGCGGGTTGGCGTCCTTGATGAGCTCGATCGCGTCCTGGTACTTGCCGATCGCCGCCAGGGCGATGTAGCCCTGGATGTCGATCCCGGCCGGGCAGGCGAGCTGGCAGGGGCCCGATGCAGTCGGCGTAGTGGTTCGACAGCAGCAGCTCGAGCGCCGCCTTGCGCGAGCGGCGCACCTCGGGCGAGTCGGTCTCGACCACCATGCCCGCGGCACCTTCGTGGAGCAGGCGGGCACGAGCGTCCGGGCGCCCTTCACCTTGACCACGCAGACGAAGCACGAGGCGAACGGCTCGAGCTGCGTGTCGTGGCACAGCGTCGGGATGCTGTGGATGCCGTGCTCGCCGGGCGACCTCGAGGATCGTCTGGCCGCTGTCGGCGATCATCCGCTTGCCGTCGATTTCGAGCTTGACGAGCGCTCATGATGCTCGCGTCTCTGGCCGCGGCTCAGTCCTCGTGCGATCGCGTCGAAGCGGCAGACCTTGTAGCACTCGCCGCACTCGGATGCACTTCGCCTGGTCGATCACGTGGAGCTTCTTCCGCTCGCCGGTGATCGCGCCGACCGCGCACGCCTTCAGGCACAACATGCAGCCGGTGCACTCGTCGGTGATCGTGTAGGTCAGCAGCTTCTGGCAGTGGTGCGCCGGGCACTTCTTGTTCGTGATGTGCGCCTCGTACTCGACGCGGAAGTACTTGAGCGTCGTCAGCACCGGGTTGGGCGCCGTCTGGCCGAGGCCGCACAGCGAGGAGTTCTTCACCTGCGCGGCCAGGTCCTCGAGCAGCTCGATGTCGCCGTCCTGCCCCTGGCCCTCGGTGATGCGCGTCAGGATCTCGAGCATCCGCTTGGTGCCGATCCGGCAGAACGTGCACTTGCCGCACGACTCGCGCTGGGTGAACTCGAGGAAGAACCGGGCCACGTCCACCATGCACGTCGTCTCGTCCATCACGACGATGCCGCCCGACCCCATGATCGCGCCGGTCTTGTTGATCGACTCGTAGTCGATGACCGTGTCCTGGAGCTCGGCGGGGATGCAGCCGCCCGACGGCCCGCCCATCTGCACGGCCTTGAACTTCCGGTCGTCCTGGATGCCGCCGCAGATGTCGAAGACGATCTCGCGGATGGTGATGCCCATCGGCACCTCGACCAGGCCGCCGCGCGTGATCTTGCCCGCCATCGCGAACACCTTGGTGCCCTTGCTGTTCGCGGTGCCGAGCGAGTTGAACGCCTTCGGCGCCGTTGAGCACGATCCACGGCACGTTGGCGAACGTCTCGACGTTGTTGATGCGACGTCGGCTTCTCCCACAGCCCCTTGGTGGCCGGGAACGGCGGCCGGACGCGCGGCATGCCGCGCTTGCCCTCGATGGACACGATCAGCGCCGTCTCCTCGCCGCACACGAAGGCGCCCGCGCCTTCCTTGAGCTTGATGTGGAAGCTGTGGGCGCTGCCCAGGATCCCGTCGCCGAGGAACCCGCGCTCCTGCGCCTGCGCGATCGCGATGTTCAGCCGCTCGATGGCCTTGGGGTATTCGGCGCGCACGTAGATGTAGCCGTGGTCCGCCCCGATGGCGAACCCGGCGATGACCATCCCCTCGAGGACCGAGTGCGGGTCGCTCTCGAGCACCGAGCGGTCCATGAACGCGCCCGGGTCGCCCTCGTCGGCGTTGCAGATGATGTACTTCGACGTGCCCGGGGCCATGCGCGTGAAGCGCCACTTCATCCCCGTCAGGAACCCCGCGCCCCCGCGCCCGCGCAGCCCCGAGTCGATCATCACGTTGATCAAGCCGTCCGGGTCCTTCGCCTCCAGCACCTTCTGCAGGGCGAGGTAGCCGCCGGTCCTGATGTATTCGTCGATCGACTCCGGGTCGATGTTCCCGCAGTTGCGCAGGACGATCCGGTGCTGCCTCGAGAGATACGAGATGTCGGAGCCCTTGCCGTCGCTGGTCCAGACGAGCCAGTCGGTGACCGGCGCCCCCTGGCCGACGTGCTCGTCGATCAGCCGCGCGACCTTGTCCGGGCTGATGTGGCCGTACAGATACCGCTCGCCGTCGCCGTTGCTGATTTCGACCAGCGGTTCCTGGTAGCACATGCCGACGCAGCCCGTGCGCGACAGTTCCGGCGCCTCGGGCAGCGCGCGCCAGCTTCGCCTCGAGCGCCTTGAAGGTGTCCTCGGCGCCCGCTGCAATCCCGCACGTGGAGTAACCCACGGTGACGCGCGTCATGACCGCTCCCCCTTCTGGAACTTCTTCACGACCTTCACCGCGGCCGACGGGCTGAGGTTGCCGAACGTCGCCTGGTTGATCATCATGGCCGGCGCCAGCGAGCAGCAGCCGAGGCACGAGACGGTCTCGATGCTGAAGAGCCGGTCCGCGGTCGTCTCGCCGTTGGGAATTCCCAAATGCTTCTCGACCGCCTGGCTCAGCTCGACCGCGCCGCTGACGTGGCACGCCGTCCCGTGGCAGACCCGCAGCAGGAACTTGCCGACCGGCTTCAGCCGGAACTGCGCGTAGAAGGTGGCGACGCCGTAAATGTGCGCCAGCGGGATCCCGGAGACCTGGTGGATCTCCTCGAGCCGCTCGCGCCGCAGGTAGCCATCCTCGGCCTGCGCCGCCTGGAGCAGCGGAATCAGCCGCCCCTCCTCGCCGACGAAATGCTGGTTCTTGAAGTTGTACCGCCGGTGGGTCTGCATAAGGGCTCCCGAGGTCGTCATCAATCGTGCGGAATCTTGAACATCCGGTTCAGGAGGTCCGTCATCTCGTCCACGTCGCCGTATCCGCCGAGGGCGTGCCCGCGGCACCCGCGCCGGCCGCACACCTCCATCGACTCGCCGCTCGCCAGGTTCACCGAGGCCAGTGGTCCGCCACACAGCTTGCAAGGGGTCTCGATCGTCAACGACCGCTCGCACGCCGGACAGGCGAACGTGACGACATCGCCCTCGGCAATCGGGAGGTCGGTCTGCACGTCGTCGTGGCCGAACAGGGCGCTCAGGCGGATCTCGCCGTCCTGGTGCGTCGAAACCGTGCGGCCCAGGAGGACCACCTGTTCGCCGCGCGTGAGAGACGCGCGGCAACTCGGGCAGTGCACCTCGAGCAGCAGCAGTGGTTGGTTCGGATAGACCGGTAGCCGTTCGTCCATCTGGGGCCCTCCTCCCAGGGCGCCGTCCGCAGGCGGTAGGGATGGGGATTTACAGGCCGCGGCTTCGAGGGGCACCGGGAGTCTATCAACAACCGCCCGCCTGCCACAAGCCTCGCTGTAGGGATTGCTTAAACGCCTCTTCCGTTCCCGTTACCGCTGTTGCCTGAGCTGATCCAGGATTTTCTTCAGCGACTCGAGCCGCTGCCCGGCCTCGCCGAGCTTCCCTTCGGCGGTCAGCCGCTGATACTCGGCCAGCTCCCGGGCGGCCTGGTCGATCAGCGCCTGAACGCCGGGCGTCGCCGGTATCCCGCCCGGGCCTGGAAGCGGCGGGCCGGTCCCGGCGGCCACCCCGGCCAACGGCGTCCCGGCCGCGGCGAGGCCCCCGGCAGCCTTCCCGAACAGGCTTGCCATGGCCTCCTCGAATGTCGCCCCGTAGCCCAGCTGTTCCTGCAACGCGAGCACCACCAGCCGTAACTGCGGCATCGGGCTCCGCTCGGACTGCAGGTAGATCGGTTTGGCGTACAGCAGGGCGCGACCGATCGGGATCACGATCAGGTTGCCGCGCCGGACGCGGGAACCCTGCTGGTTCCACAGCGTGAGCTGCCCGGAGAGTTGCGGATTCTGGTCGATTCGCGCTTCGATTTGCAGGGGGCCATCCACCAGCCGCGACTTCGGAAAGTCGTACACGATCGCCTTCCCGTACTCGGCGCCGTCGCTGCGCGCGGCGATCCAGCCGATCATGTTGTTCCGGTTCGCCGGCGTGAAGGGCAGGATCTCGACGAACTCCAGGTTCTCCTCGCCGGGCAGTTTCATCAACACGAAATTCGGCTCGAGCGGGCGCGTCACCTGCTCGCGCTCCTCGCTCAGCGTCACTTCGCTCGCCACGCTCCACAGGTCCTCCCGGTTGTAGAGGACGTCGGGGTCGCGCATGTGGTAGAGGCTGTACGCCGCCGCCTGCACCTTGAGCAGGAGTTCAGGGTAGCGAAGGTGGGCACGGACGTCGGCCGGCATCCGAGCGCCGTCCACGAACAGCGAGGGGAAGAGGCCGCGGTACGCCGCGACAATCGGGTCTTCGGTGTCCACGACGAAGAAGGTAACCGTGCCGTCGTACGCGTCGATCATCACCTTCACGCTGTTCCGCAGGTAGTTCAGCGTGTCGTCGCCCACGCGATAGTGCCGCGCGTAGGGGAACATGTCCGACTGGGTGAAGCCGTCCATCAGCCAGTACAGCCGCCCGTCGGCGCTGACGACGATGTAGGGGTCGGGATCGAACGACAGGAACGGCGCCAGCGTCCTCACGCGTTCGAGAATGTTGCGGCGCATCAGCAGGAGGCTGTCGGATCGGATGTCGTCGCTGAACGGCACCTTCGACAGGTCCCCGCCGCCCCGGCTCGCGGCAAGGAGGACGCGCCGGGCCAGCGACCCAACCGGGATTCCGCCCCGGCCCTCGTACGCGTTGTAAGCGTTGCTCTCCCCCTGCGGGTAGTTGAACTCCTTCTGGCCCGTCCGCACGTAGACGTCGGTGTTCGTCAGCTGCCCGAAGTAAATCTCCGGGCGCGTGACCCTGATCTCGGGGAGCGTGCTGCGGATGGGCATGTCGCCCACCAGGAGCTGCGGCAGCCCCTCGGGCGTGAACCCGTTGACCGGGTTCATCGTGACGCCGTAGCCGTGCGTGTAGATGAGCCGCTCGTTGATGAAGTTGCGGCTGCTCTCGGGCAGCTTCTCGACGTTCAGCTCGCGGGCGGCCACCATCATCTGCCGGACCCGCCCACCGATGACGTACCGGTCGATGTCGATGTCGGGGAAATCGTAGTAGGTCCTGATGCCCTGGATTTGCCTGAGCGTGTCCTGCAGGGCGCGCCAGTCCCACAAGCGGATGTTGTCCACCGTGTCCTGGTTGTTCTCCAGGTCCACCGCCGCGATGCCGGCCTCGGCAGGAAACGCCCGCTCTTCGACCCCGGTCAAGGCAAGCGCCCGCCGCGTGAACTCGATGTTGTGCACGATAAAGGGCCGCTCGCGCACCAACTGGTTCGGCTTCACCACGAAGCCACCGACGTACCACGAGACGACCGTCAACCCGAGGTACACGACGACGACCGGCGCGAACGCGGCAATCAGCACCGTCAGCCGCCGCGGACCGATGCCGTTGTAAAGGGCAACCAGGGCGCCCAGGACGAGCGTGGCCGCCACACCGAGCAGCCCGGGGATGAGGATGTGCGCCTCGGTGTACCCGACCCCCGAGAAGATCGTGTGGTCGTCGAAGAGCCGCTCGTAGCGGGAGAGCGCCACCCGTGCGGCCATCGTCAGCAGGACCAGCGCGACCGCGAACGAGACGCCCCGGTACCCGGCGCGCCGCTCGCGCACGCCGCCCATCGCGAGCGGGCTGCCGGCACTGGACAGGAGGAACACGATCACGGACGCCGCGAGGATCACGACGCTGATGGTCGTGGCCCACGTCGCAAGGAGCTGCCAGACCGGCAGCGTGAACAGGTAGAACGCGACGGACCGCCCGAAGATCGGATCGAGGGCTGCCCCCGCCCCGGACTCCGGCGGCGCGTGCAGGTACTGCCCGAAGGTCGTCCATTCCGCCATCATGCCGGAGCCGGCGCCGAGGCCGACGACCAGCGCCACGCCCCAGGCAGCGACCCGGGCGATCGGCTGGAGCGACAGCGAGACCGGCTGACCGTTGATGTACAGAAGGTGGCTGGCGAGATCGCCCGGCTGGAGCAGCCGCAACGACGCGTAGACGACCAGGAAGGTGACGAGGGTGAACCCGCAAAAGAGGGTCGACTTCAACTCGACGGTCTTCCAGAAGACGTCGGTGAAGCCAAGCGATCCGAACCACAGCGCATCGACGTACCACGACAACATGCCGCGGGCGCCGAGCAGCAGCCCGACGACGATGGCCAAGACGGCAAAGCGGGCGGCGCGCCGGCTAGGACCTCCCACTCCGCTGCCTGACCGAGAAAATGGCATAGCTCCCCCTGGGCGGGGAGTTTAGCATCCTTCTCTCTTCTTCGCGGGCGCGGGCTTCTTGGCGCCGGGGACCGGCAACGGAGGCGCAGCCGCCAGGGACGCCGCGGCGGCGGCGGACGCCGCGATGACGCCGGCGTCGGCCCCGGTTCTCGGCGCTCCGCCGAAGTGCGCGCTGACGGCCTCGGCCTGCGCGCGCTCCCTCGCACCGAGAGCGTCCACGCGCGGGTAGAGCACATCTTCCTGCCACGCGCGCAATCCCCCTCGAACGATGACCGGGCCCCTGAAGCCGTCCGCGCGCAGCAGGAACCACGCCTGGGCGGCCCGCGCCTCATCGTCCGAAACCAGCACGATCCGCTCGTCGCGTCCGAGCCCCGCGTCCGCGAGGGCACCGACGGGGATGTTCTCCGCGGTCGGGATTCGCGGCCCGGCGGCGAACGCCGCCGGTTCCCGGATGTCGATCACGCGGATGTCGGCGCGAGACGCGATGATCCAGCCGGCGAGCGTGCGCGCGTCGACGCGGTCCGCGCCCTTCTGCATCACGAGCGACATCTCGCGAGCGTCGATCGTGGCACGCCGGCCGAGAGTGGGTGTGGCCGCAATCGCCACGACCCCGAGCACGAGGGCCAGCAGGGCGAGGCGTTGGTTCAGGCTCAGACGACTCAGGAAGTGCATGTCAGATTCCTTCGCTGTCACCGTAGTGGCTGGTGGTCGTGGCTAGTGACTGGTGGCTCGCGGTTGGTCGTTTCCGTTCCCCGCCATCCATCGCTCGACCCACCCCGCTCCGGCGAAGCCGGCGACGGCGATCAACACCACGGCGAACACGACGACGCCGTAGGGCAGGTTGAAGTACTGCCAGATCGTCGTCTGCCCCATCGGGCTGGCGGTGTGCAGCGGCTTGACCAGCGGATACATCTCGGCGAAGGCCCACGTCCCCGCATACAGCCCCGCCCCGTACACCAGGGCGTCCACCCGACCGGTGGCCGTGGCGGCGAGCGCGGTCCCGGGGCAGTAGCCCCCCACGACGAACCCGACGCCGAGAATCAACCCGCCGACGACCTGCGACGGCAGGAAGGTCGGCACCAGGTAGACGAGCGACAGGTCGAGGAATCCCAGCCACGACAGGTAGGTGACGCCGAGCATCGCCGTGACGATCGCGGTGAACATCACCTTGAAGACCGAGAGGTCGTCCAGGTAGAACTGCGAGACCAGCTTGCGCGCGCTGCCGAACCCGGCCCGCTCGAGCGCGAAACCAAACCCGATGCCGAGTACGAACGCGAGGATGAAGCTCGTCTCCGTCCCAAAGGCGCCGTATTTCAATAGTGGAGCCATCATCGCCATTCCCACCGCATGAACGCCGCGACCGCGTAAGCGCCCGCGAACACCATCATCATGAAGGCCCAGCTGCCGAGGTTGAGCAGCGCGCCGCCGCTCAACGCCTGCCCGCTCGTGCACCCGCCCGCGAACGCGGCCCCGATCGCCATCAGCGCGCCGCCGGCGAACGCGCCGAGCAGGCGGCCGCGGCGCGAGACGCGCGGCCCTTTCTCCACCACGATCATCGCGCGCCGCGCCAGCAGGCCGGACAGCAGCGCGCCCAGGAAGACCCCAAGCCCCTCGAAGACCAGCCACTCCTTGAGCGGGCTCTCGCTGCCAGCCACCCGGCCCGCCAGCCACTCGAGGCCGCGCGCATGCTCGGGCGCGACCGTGTCCAGGCCGGCAGCGACGACGGCGCTGACCGCGCCCGAGGCGCCCAGCCCGCGTCCGACCAGGACGAATGCCGCCAGCAGGACCAACCCAAGCCCGATGCCGGCCAGGTACGGATTCGAGTAAGGCGCCGGCCCACGTGATGAGTGCGTATCTGACATGAATGCTCCAATGACAGGCGGGACGCCTGTCCTGCTGAGATCGGCCTCCAGTGACTTGCCTGGCCGACCGCGACGACGACGAAGCGCAGCGCGAGGCCGCCGGCCATCACGAGGATCGGACCGAGCGGCGTGTGCTGTATCCGGTGGGTGACGGCAAGCACCTGGATCAGCAGCGGGACCGCGATGCCGGCGCCGACCACGAGCACCCAGAAGACGGCGGTGAACTGCCCGCCCAGCACCAGGCGGGCCGCGTCGGCGTGCGCCTGGGACGAACTGAGCAGCCCGACGAGAAACAGCCCCAGAAGGAACAACTCCACGACGAGCAGGACGTTGTCCGTCGTCGCCAGCTGCTCGCGTTCGACCCGCGCCCGCGCGACCAGGTGGGCGAACGCGGCGGCCGACGAGAGGCCCGACACCAGGAACAACGGCCCAAGCAGCGCGCTGTTCCAGAACGGGCGCGCGCCGAGAGCGCTCAGCAGCACACCCGTGTAGATCCCGAGCCCGACGCCCAGGACCACCGCCAGCATCGCGAGCGCGTGCGTCCAGGCGGGCCGGCCGAGCAACGCCGTCGCCCGATCGAACGCCGGCCAGATGCCACGAAGGATCTTCGGCGGCCGGAGCAGGAACAGGGCCGCGAGCACCGGGTAGACGAGGATCAGGATCCAGGCGCCCCACGACATCGGCGAGGTGATCTCGAACGTGGTGTAGAGCCGCCAGACGTACAGCTTGTGCTCGAGGTCCAGGAAGAGCGCCAGCATGCCGGCGCTCAGCAGGACGAGGCTGATGGCCGGCAGGAGCCCGCACACGCAGTTGTCCTCCCGGAGCCTCCCTCGCAGCAGGAAGTAGCCGATGATGATCATCATCCCGGCGACCCACCCGCCCAGGAAGAGGTAGACCGGGATTTCCCAGCCCCAGACGCGGATCAGCGGGTCGATGAGGTCGTTGTGACGGGTCAGCGTGAGTTCAGTCATCGTGAACCATGTAGGGTGAACCATGACGTGGTCAGTGGGCAGTGCGCGGTGGCTCGCCACACAGCCACTAACCACTACGTCAAATAGAAAATCCTCGGTTCCGTCCCTGCCGCCGGAAGCAACGCGTGGTGCGCGCGCCCGGCCAGCAGGCGATTCGCCTCGCTGTTCGGATCGTCGAGGTCGCCGAACGTCATGCAGTGCGTCGGGCACACCGAGACGCAGGCCGGGTCGAGGCCGTCCTTCACGCGGTGGATGCAGAACGTGCACTTGTCCGCGTATCCCGCCGGATTCACGAAACGCGCGTCGTAGGGGCACGAGGCGAGGCACGCCTTGCACCCGATGCACATCTCGGGCGTGACGAGGACCACCGCGCCGAAGGGATCCACGTGGCTGGCGCCGGTCGGGCAGCACGAGACACACGGCGGGCGGTCGCAGTGGTTGCACCGCTCCGTCCGAATCTCGAGTTGCACCGCCGGGAAGCGCCCCGTCGTCTGGGACGCAACCCAGTCGCGGTTGAACCCTTCCGGCACCTCGTTCTCGGTCTTGCAGGCGACGACGCAGTCGGTGCAGCCGACGCACTTCCGGGTGTCGATGACCATGCCGTAACGCGCCATCGCCCTACGCCTCCGCCTCGATGGTGACGAAGTTGACGTTCATGCCGGTTCCCCCCATCAGCGGGTCGGTGACGTAGCGGGTGACGAGCTGCGCGTCGCTCGCCCCCTTCCCCAGCGCCCGCGTCAGCATCCTGGCGGTGTGCCCGAAGCCGTGCACCATGTAGACGCAATCGGGCCGGATCCGCTCGGTCGCCTTCAGGCGAATCCGGTCGCTGGTCACGCCGTCCTGGTTTCGGAGGCGCACGTACTGCCCCGACGCCATGCCCAGCCGCTTCGCGACGTCCGCGTTCAGCCAGACCTCGTTCTCGGGCATCCCGTCGTGGAGGATCGGGTTGGACTGCGTGCGGCTGAACGAGTGCATCGGCGCGCGGCCGAACAGCAGCCGGAACGAGCCCTCGGGCGGCGGCTCCGGCCGCCGGGTACTTCGGAACGGGGTCGAAGCCGGCTTCGCGCAGCGGCGTCGAGTAGAACTCGATCTTCCCGGACGCCGTCGGGAACTCCGGCTGCACGCCTTCCTCGAAGAACACGGGCTGCTTCTCTCCGCGGATGATCCCCTTCGTCTTCAGCGTCTCGAAGCTGAGGCCCGCCTTGCTCAACCGGTGCTGCAGGTATTCCTCGATCGTCGTCCAGGGATAGTAGGCGCCGAGCCCGAGCTTGAGCGCCAGCTGGCGGGCGATCCACCAGTTCGGCTTCTGGGAGTGGGGCGCGTGGACGACAGGCTGGCGCAGCGCCACGAACGGCTCGCGGAACCACTCCACGTTCAGGTCGTCGTGGCGTTCGAGATACGTGGCTTCCGGCAGCACCACGTCGGCCCACCCGGCGATCTCCGCGGGGATCACGTCGACCACGACGAGAAGATCGAGGGCCTGGATGGCGCGGATCGTCTCGCGCTGATCGGGCATGGCGTGGATCAGGTTGGTCGCGTAGACGAACCAGCCCTTGATCGGATACGGCTGGCCGGTGATGGTCGCCTCGCGAATCCCCGTGGTCAGCGACTCGCTGGCGAACTTGAATCTTCCGTTGGGGTTGTCCACCTTCCCTTTTGCCGACGGCGGGTACGGCGGATACGGGTAGCCGGGCACGGTCATCTGGGCGGGCTTCCAGAAGCCGCCCTTGCGGCCCCAGCTGCCGAGCAGCGCGTTCAACAGCGCGATCGCGCGGCTCCGCTGCGCGTCGTCGCCGTACCAGGTGGCGTGGCGGCCCGGGTGAACGAGCGTGGCGGGACGGTGCCTGGCCATCTCGCGTGCCGTCTCGCGAATGACCGCGGGCTCGATGCCCGTCTCTGGATACGCCCACTCGGGGGTGGCGGCGGCGATCTCGGCCGCAAACGCGTCGAAGCCGAAGCCGTGGGCGGCGACATACTCCTTGTCGTACAGCCCCTCGGACACCAGGACGTTCATCCAGGCGAGCACCAGCGCGAGATCGGCGCCCGGCTTGATGGGCAGGTAGTGCGTCGCCTTGCCGGCGGCCACGGAGAAGCGCGGGTCGACGACGATGATCGACGCCCCCGAGCCCACGGCCTCCGCGAACTCCTGCGCCTGAGTGTTGTGCATGTTCTCGCCGAGGTGCGAGCCGATCAGCACGAGGCAGCGCGCATTGCGGATGTCGGTGCGCTCGGGCGAGCCCACTTCCTCCCCGAAGGTCAGCGCGAACCCGACGTCGCGCGGTCCGCGGCACTGGGCGAACGACGGGGCGGCCATGTTCGGCGTCCCGTACGCGCGCAGCGTGTGCTTCAGGAAGGTGCCGCCGATGCCGTGCGAGAACACCGCCACGGCTTCGGGACCGTGCTCCGCCTTGATCTTCAGGAGCTTCTCGGCGACGACGTCGAGGGCCTGGTCCCAGGTGACCGCCGTCCATTCCTCCTGGCCGCGCTTCTGCCGGCGGAGCAGGGGCGCCTTGAGGCGATCGGGGTCGAAATGCGCGCCGACGCCGCCCGTCCCCCGCGGGCAGAGCCGGCCCCGGCTCAGCGGGTCGTCCGGATTGCCCTCGATCTTCCAGAGCTTCCCGTCGCGGACGTGGGCGATCGCGCCGCACTTCCAGAAGCAGATGTCGCAGTAGGTCGGGACCTGGCGGGTCCCCGTGTCGGCGGAGGCCGCCGCCGCTCCCTGGCTCAACCGGCCGGCAGCCGCCCCCGCGGCGGCAAGCCCGGCGGTGGCGCCCGAGATCTGGAGGAATCGTCGCCTCGAGACGGTAATCATGATGACAAGTCCGGCCGCGCCGCCCCCCGGTGCCCGGCGCGCTTGTGAATAGAAGCACAAACACCGGCATGGGGTTTGCCGGCAGAGAGCGTCATGACGAAGGATTCACGACTTCGGGTTTTGGTGACAGCGGTCAGCAAGCCGGGAAGACGTAGCGGTCGATGGCCGCGGCCACCCCCCCGCTGTCGTTGTCCAGGGTCACCGGCCACCCCAACGCCTTGAGCTCGGCAACCGCGTTCCCCATGACCACCGGCACCCCGGCGAACTCCAGCATCTCGCGGTCGTTGAAGTTGTCGCCGATCGCCATCACCTCGTCCGGCGTCAGTCCCTGCCGAGCCACCCACTCGGCGAGGGTCGCGCCCTTGGTGCAGCCGGCGCGGTTGACGTCGATGAGGGAGAAGTCGCGTGACAGGTACTCGGTCACGGCGACGGCGACGCGGTCCGCCACCGGAAGCGACCGCACGAGGTCGACGAGTTCCCGCATCCGCTGCACGCCGCCGGAGTACATCACCTGGATGGGGTCTTCGACGATCGCCGCCTCGAGCGGGACCACCTCCGTGATGTAGTCGCGGTTCCGCTGGTAGTAGGACCGCCGGTGGGCGTCCCGGATGTCCAACCGCTCGTGGACCACCTGCGCGGCGAGGGGGCGGTCGAAGACGACCGCCGTGGCGTCCCTGAAATCGCGCGTCCCTTCGACGACCGCGAGGGCGACGTCGGCCGGCAGCAGGTGTCGGACGAGCGAGCGGCCCTCGCGCGTCTTCACGAGGGCCCCGCCGCTCACGATCATCGTCAGCGGCGCGTCGATCTGCTCGATCACGGCGCGGGCGAAGTCGAACCGCCGGCCGGTGACCAGCGCCACCTCGAGGCCGGCATCGGTGGCGCGACGAATCGCGGCGCGGTTGGCAGGCGGAACCTTCCACTGGCTGTCGAGCAGCGTACCGTCGATGTCCAGCGCGATGAAGCGAATCATAGGACCACGCGAGCCGGTGCCGACCGACCACTCTACCTCACTCCGGCCGCCGCGGGCCGGTGCCGATTGGAGCGACCATTATAGAATCGTCACGTGGCCCTCGTCCGTCGCATCCTGCACGTGGACATGGACGCGTTCTACGCGTCGATCGAGCAGCGGGACGACCCCGCGCTGCGCGGCCGCCCGGTGGCCGTGGGGCGCCCGCCCGCCGATCGCGGCGTGGTCGCGGCCGCGAGCTACGAGGCCCGGAAGTTCGGCGTGCACTCGGCCATGTCCAGCGCGGTCGCGCTCCGGCTGTGCCCGTCGCTCGTCCTCGTTCGCCCGGACTTCAACAAATACCGCTCCACGTCGGCGCAGGTGTTCGAGATCTTCCGCAGCGTCACGCCCCTGGTCGAACCGCTGTCGTTGGACGAGGCGTACCTCGACGTCACCGAAAACGCCTGGGGCGAGACGCTCGGCATGACGGTGGCGCGGCGGATCAAGAGCGAGATCAGGTCGAACACCGGCCTGACGGCGTCGGCCGGCGTCGCGCCGAACAAGTTCCTGGCGAAGATCGCCTCGGGGTGGAAGAAGCCGGACGGCCTCACCGTGGTGGCGCCCGAACGGGTCGAAGCCTTTCTCCAGGGCCTTCCGGTCAACGCCCTGTTCGGCGTCGGCCCCGTCACCGCGAAGCGCCTGCGGGAGGCGGGAATCACGAAGACGGTCCAGCTGCGGGAGGTCGACCGGGCGCTGCTCGAGCGGACCGTCGGGAGCGCGGCCGAGTGGCTCGTCCAGCTGGCGCACGGGATCGACGATCGGCGGGTGGAGCCCGACCGCCCGGCAAAGTCCTCCGGGTCCGAGAGCACATACCCGCAGGACCTGGTGGATGTCGATCGCATCCGGAAGGAGATAGCGGGCATGTCGCGCGACGCGGCCGGCTGGCTCGAACGGGAGCAGCTCTACGCGAAAACCGTGACGATCAAGGTCCGCTACTCCGACTTCACCACCCTCACGCGCAGCCACTCGGCCCAGCCGGCCACGCGCGACGCCGAAGTCCTGGTCTGCCGGGCGGTCGACCTGCTGTCACGGACCGAGGCCGGCCGGCGACCGGTCCGCCTGCTCGGCGTGTCGGTCCACAACCTGACCGACGTGCCCGGGGAGGCTCTCCCGCCCCGCCGGTTCAAGCCGCTCCCGTTGTTCGACGGGCCGACGGGCCCCGGGGCGCCCAGGGACTGAACTCCTCTCGGCTACGTCGACGGAGCCTTCGTGACCTTGACGCGGAGGATTTCGATCCGCTGCTTGGGCGTCTCTCCGTCCACCGGCGCCGTCTCGATCGCCTCGACGACCGCCATCCCGTCCACGACGCGGCCGAACGCCGTGTACACGCGGTCGAGCCCCGGCGACGGCGCCGTGCAGATGAAGAACGACGTCGAGGCGCTGCCCGGTTCGTCGCCGCGCGCCATCGACAGGGTCCCCTTGACGTGGGCGATGTCGTTGAACTCGGGCTGCAGCGTGCCAACCAGCCGCTGCTGCACTTCGTCGAGCGGCTCCTTCCGGCTGTTCATCGACCCGGCCTGGATGACGAAGTTGCGCACGACACGATGGAAGGCGGTGCCGTCGTAGGCCCCCGCCGACGCGAGCCGAAGGAAGTTGCGCACGTGGCCCGGAGCCTTGTCGGGACGCATCTCGAGAACGATGGCGCCGGCCGTCGTTTCGAGGGTGACGCGGTAGGCGGCCAGTTCCTCGGGCGTCTCGGTCGAAAAGGCCGGAGGCCTGGGCGCCGGCTTGTCCCGGATCGTCACGGACCGGATCTCGATTCGGTCGATCGCCTTCCCCTTCTCGTCCACCGGGGCCTCGGAGATCTTCTCGACCACCCGCATCCCTTCGACGACCCGGGCGAAGACGGTGTACTGACCGTCGAGGACCGGCTGGTCGACGACACAGACGAAGAACTGCGAGCCGCCGCTGTCAGGCTTTCCCGGCAGGATCACCGACGAGACCGCGCCTCGCGTGTGCTTCTCGCCGCTCACCTCGGCCTTGAGCACGCCCAGCCCTCCGGTGCCGTAGGCCTCGCGCCGGCCCGGGTCCTTCGACAGCGGGTCGCCGCCTTGGATAATCCCGTATTTGATGAGACGATGGAACGTGGTGCCGCTGTAGGCACCTTCCTGCGCCAGCTTGATGAAGTAGCCGACGTGGTTCGGCGCCGCCTCCGGGAGCAGGTCCAGCACCAGCGTCCCGGCTGTGGTCTCGACGACCGCCTGCTTCCCCTTCATCTCGTCGAGTGACAAGGCCGTCGTGAACGACGGCGCAGCGACAGGCGCCTTCTGCCCGGCCGCCTGGGTGACCGTCACACTGAGCAGGATCAGGATCAGCGCGTTCATGGGCGCAAGGATAAGCGCCCCGGCCAGGAACGCGCAACCGCAGCGAGGACCTGCCCGGCACTCGCCTTGCAAACCTCGACGCTCCAACGACAGTCCAATGTGGAGGCCCCCAAGCCATGCAGGGAATCCTACGCTCGTGGCAGGCGATCCTTTTGGGTCGCCAGCCCGCGATGTCGATCGAAATCACCCGGGAGTGTCCGCTCTCGTGCCCCGGGTGTTACGCCTATAACGACAACCACCTGGGCGGCGGCGTCGGGCTGCGAGACGTGACCGATTTCAAGGGAGACGCGCTCGTCGAGCGCATCCTGCAGCTCGTGCGTGCCGAGCGGCCGCTGCACGTCTCGATCGTCGGCGGCGAACCGCTCGTCCGTTTTCGCGAGCTCGACCGCCTGCTTCCGATACTGTCGGGCCTGGGTGTGTACACCCAGGTGGTCACCAGCGCCGTGCGTCCGATCCCGCGGGAGTGGGCCGCCATTCCACGTCTGGACATCTCGGTGTCCATCGATGGCCTGCAGCCGCAGCACGACGCCCGGCGCAAGCCGGCGACCTACGACCGGATCCTCAAGCACATCGAGGGTCACCAGGTGACCGTTCACTGTACCGTTACGCGGCAACTGGCGCGGCAGGAAGGGGACCTCGAGGCATTCCTCCGTTTCTGGTCGGACGTGCCGGCGGTCAAGCGCATCTGGATGAGCCTTTACACGCCCCAGGTGGGCGAGCTGTCCGTGGAGCGTCTCGAGCAGGCGGACCGCGATCGAGTGGTCGCGGAACTCGGGCGGCTAGCACCCAGCTACCGCAAGCTGGGCATGGGCCCGGCGGTGCTCGCGGCGCTCGCCAGCCCGCCGGCATCGCCGGATGGCTGCATCTTCGCGAAGGTCACGCGCTGCGTGTCGGCAGACCTGGAACGAACCGTCACCCCGTGCCAGTTCGGCGGGCGGCCCGATTGCTCGAACTGCGGGTGTATGGCGTCAGCTGGCTTGACGGCGCTCGGACGGCACAGGTTGCCGGGCGGCGTCCAGGTCGGAACGCTCTTCGAGTGGTCGTTCCGCATCGGGGCCCGCTCGCGGCGCTGGCGCGAAGCGGGGCGGGGCCGGTTCCCGGAGAAAACGCCGCTGGAGAAGGCGCCGGAAACGGGCGGGGCATGAGCAACGGAGGGCGGGCAGCGGGTCCGCCCTACCTCTACCCTGCTCTGGCGACTCAGTTGGCCTCGGCCGTCCAGAGCAAGCCGGGTACCGGTTTGCAGGAACGGTGATCGCGGGTTAACGTAGGCCCGATGGCCCAACTCAGCCCCGCAAAGCGGCGTGGATATGTCGAGGCGGCGGCGCACTACGCCGTCGGACGCGACCAGCAGGCCCGCCGCTCGCGGCAGCTGTCGTGGGCCCGGCTCGTAGTGTTCCTCGCGTCGGCCGCCAGCCTCCTCTCAATCTTCCCCGGGTTTGGGCCGGGCTGGCTGCTCCGGCTCGGCGCCGGTGCGGCAGGGTTCGTCGCCTTCGGCATCCTGGTGTATTGGCACAGCCGCGTCGACGAACAGGAACGCTGGCTGGGAGCGCTGGCCCAGGTGAACAATGAGGCGGCGGCGCGCGTGTCGCGGCGGTGGGATGCCCTCCCGGCATCGGGCGCCCACGGGCCCGGAGCCGATCATCCATTCGCCGACGACCTCGACATCTTCGGCCACGCGTCGCTCTTCCAGTTGCTCGGGTCGATCGCGACCGAGCCGGGACGAGAAACGCTCTCGCGCTGGTTGACGGCAACCACGCCCCCTGGAGACCTTCGGGAACGGCAGGCGGCGGTGTCGGAGCTTGCCGGGAGGCCGGGGGAGCGCGAGGAGTTTGCCGCGCTGGGCCGCCTCGTCGAGTCGGAACGGGTCTCGATCGAGGGCCTGCTCGAATGGGCGGATCGGGGCCCGTGGTTCACCCGCGGGCCGTTTGGGCGCGCGGCAGTCCTGGTCCTCACGACGCTGCAACTCGGGCTGCTCGCGGCCCACCTGGCCGGCGGCATCCGGCAACCGCTGTGGATCTACCCGATGGCGGCGACGCTGGCGCTGTTCGTCGCGTTCGGCGCGCGCACGATGCGGACCTTCACGCGCGTGTTCACGCGCGCGGGCGCGCTCCAGCGCCACGCCGATCTCTTCCGCCGGATCAGCGAGGCGAGGTTCACATCACCGTACCTCCTCGCGCTGCAGTCAGAACTGCGGGCGTCCGGCACGACGGCGGCCAGGGAGATCGCGAGGCTGGCCACGCTCGGCCAGTTCGCCGACCTTCGTCACGTCTCGATCTTCCACCCGTTGGTGACGTTGCTGACGCTGTGGGACTTCCACGTCCTCGTCGCCCTCGAGGCGTGGCAGCGGCGCGCCGCGCCGAAACTGCGCGACTGGTACTCGGTCCTCGGCAGGTTCGACGCGCTGGCGGCACTCGCCGCGCTGGCGCACGACAATCCGTCGTGGCCGTTTCCCCAGGTCGACCAGGCGACCCTGGCTCTCGACGCCCGGCAGCTTGGCCATCCCCTCATCGCGGAGGACCGGCGGGTGGCGAACGACGTGCGGGTGGGTCCGCCCGGCAGTTTCCTGATGGTCACGGGCTCGAACATGTCGGGCAAGAGCACCCTGTTGCGGGCGGTCGGCATGAACGTAGTCCTCGCGCAGGCCGGCGGCCCGGTGTGCGCGGCGTCGATGACGCTGCCGCCGCTGTCGCTTGCGACCAGCATGCGGGTCCAGGACTCACTCGAGGAAGGCGTCTCGTATTTCATGGCCGCGGTACGGCGGCTTGCGCTCGTCGTCGAGGCGGCCCGCCGCGTGCCCGCGGGCGGCCCGATGCTGCTGTACCTGCTCGACGAGGTACTGCAGGGGACGAACACCGCGGAGCGGCAGGTGGCGGTCAGACGAATCGTGCGTCACCTGCTTACGCTGCCGGTCATCGGGATGGTGACGACGCACGACCTGGAACTCGCCGCATGCGACGAACTCGCCTCCGCGTGCCAGTCGGTCCACTTCACCGAGGGCGTCGAACACCACGGCGAGGGCATCCGCTTGACGTTCGATTACCTCCTCAAGCCTGGCGTCGCAACCTCACGGAACGCGCTCAAGCTCCTGAAGATGGTCGGACTCGATACCTGAGACGTTGACCAGGCCATGGTTCACCGCAGATTAGCTGCCCGGGCGGGTCCGCCGAGAAACCGTCAGCCACCGCGGCTGCCTGCCGGTCCTCCGGCTGAAGACAAGCCGTCCCGCGCGAAAACACACGTGATTTTGCGCGAATACAAGGAGCTTGCAATGGCACCGCGCTTGCGTTTTAATAGGGCGTCACGATTCGCCGCTCGTGACCCGGCTACCTGCGGATGGGGGCCCGCAGGCGTTGGGCTTGAGCGGTGATCGTGACTTTTTTTTGCCTTCGTGGCGGTTCCCCGCCGCGCACCTTTTCCTCCTCATCTAGCCACATTCTCCTCCTCATCCCGGACCGCACCCCGCCGCGCGTGACGTCGCTCACCCGCTGAGTGCGCTATGATGCGAACGGGGCGCCGGACAAGCGCCCTTTCATTCCGAAGGAGGGCTCCATGATCCGGTCCTGTTCGATCGCGCTCGCGGTTTTCGTCCTCGTCGCCTTCGCCGGCGGCAGCGCCGCCGCCGCCCCGTCGAAAACACTCGACAACCTGATGGCCGCCTACAACGGTGAGTCGAACGCCAACGCCAAGTACCTGGAGTTCGCCAAGAAGGCCGACCAGGAGGGCTACGCCGGCGCCGCTTCGCTCTTCCGCGCCGCCGCCAGGGCCGAAAGCGTACACGCTGCGGCGCACGCCGCCGTGATCAAGAAGATGGGCGGGGCGCCGAAAGCCGACATCAAGCTGCCCGAGATCAAGCCGACGGCCGACAATCTGAAGGCGGCCCTCGAGGGCGAGAGCTACGAGCGCGACAAGATGTACCCGGCCTTCATCGCGGACGCGAGAGCGGAGGGCAACAAGGACGCACTGCGGGCGTTCAACTTCGCGATCTCCGCAGAGGGCGAACACGCGAAGTTCTACAGCGAGGCCGGCGCGAACCTGCAGGCGTGGAAGGCCGGGAAGAGCTTCTACGTGTGCCCGGAGTGCGGAAAGACCGTCACGGCGCCAATCGCGGACAAGTGCCCGGTCTGCTTCACGCCGGGAGAGAAGTTCACCAAGGTGAGCTAGGGAGAGAATGCCCATGCTGCCGCCATGGCCGGGATGGGATGGCCTCCATCCCCTGGTGATCCACTTTCCCGTCGGGCTCCTGCTGACCGCGCCGGTGTTCGTGGCGCTGGCGATCCTCCGGCCGACGCGGAACTGCTTTGGCATTTCGGCGCTGATTGTCCTGGCGCTGGGTACAGCCGCCGCGTTCGTCGCGGTGGAAACCGGCGAGGCGGCGGCGGAACTGGCGACCCGGACGGAGGCCATCAACGCCGCGATCGCGGCCCACTCCTCGCTGGCCGAGACCGCTCGCACGCTGTTCGCGGGCCTGACGGTGCTCTACGCCGTCATCCTCGGGGTGCCGCTGGCGGCGAAGAAGTTCGCCAGCCGCTCGTGGGTCGTGACGACCAACCTGGTCTTCCTCGGGTTGCTCCTTGCGGGCTGCCTGGTGCTCGCCAACGCGGCACACAGGGGCGGGGTGCTCGTGCACAGGTACGGGGTGCAGGCGATGATGCCCGCACAACCGTAGGCGAGAGCCGGCGGCGGGGCGCCTCAGTCGACGATGAAGAGGCGCGCCCCGCCGCTCGTGCGCGAGCGGTGCGGCATCGCGCCGTCTGCCACCTGGTAGCTCTGCCCGGAACGAAGCACGTGCGACGAGCCGTCGTGCAGTTCGGTCACGAGTTCACCGTCCAGCACGAGCAGCACGTGGCCGCGGGAGCACCAGTGGTCAGCCAGGTAGCCGGGCGAGTACTCGACCATCCGCACGCGGATGTTGCCGACTTCCTTCGTGCGCCACCACGCGGTGCCGGTTTCGCCCGGGTGTTCCGTGGTCGGCACGGAGGCCCAGTCCGTCACGCCGAACGGGACGTCTTCGATTCGCATCAGACGATCCTCCCGCTACGACAGGCGGGACGCCTGTCCAACTTTCATCCGCCGCGCCAGCGCCGCGATGTGCGCCGGCGTCGTGCCGCAGCACCCGCCCACGATGGCGGCGCCGGCGGCGACCACGTCTTCCATGCCCGCCGCGAACGCGTCGGGCGTCAGCCGGTAGACCGCCCGTCCGTCTTCCAGTTCCGGACTGCCGGCATTGGCCTGGATCATCACCGGGACCCCGGTCACCCCGCGGAAGGCTCCGACGACCCTGGCAAAATCCGAGGTCGTCATGCGGGTGCCGCAGTTGGCGCCGACCACGTCGGCGCCGGCGTCAACCGCCGCCAAGGCCGCCTGCTCGGGTGCGACCCCCATCATCGTCCGGATGTTCCCGTTGGGCACGCGGTCGAAGGCCATCGAAGCGACCACGATTGGCGCGCCCGCGGCGCGCGCGGCGCGGATCGCGATCAGCAGCTCCTCGAGGGCGCTCATCGTCTCGATCAGCACGCCGTCGGCTCCGCCTTCGAGGAGCGCGCCCGCCTGCTTCGTGAACTCGGCCAGCAGCGCACCCGGGTCGACGTCGCCCAGCGGGCGCAGGAAGCCGCCGCACGGACCGATGTCGCCCAGCACGCACACGCCCGGTCCCGCCGACGCCCGCGCGATCGCGGCCGCCGCGCGGTTGACCTCGGCGACCTGCCCGTCAAACCCGTAGCGGCCGAGCACCCAGCGATTCGCGCCGAATGAGTTGGTCAGGATGACGTCGCTGCCCGCCTCGATGTACGCGCGGTGGATGGCGCGCAGCCGGTCCGGGTGCGAGAGCGACCAGTGGTCGCCACACTCGCCGATCGGCAGGCCGGCGCGCTGGAGTTCGGTGCCCATCGCGCCGTCGCCGATGACGACGCGGGACGCGGCCAGGGTCAGGAAGTTTGTCATAGTGGAAACTCGAGAGACGCCATGAAGACCGCCTGGTAACCGGCGTCGGTCGCCAGATCGACATACTCGGTGCTCGCGGCCAGTTCGCGCGCCCTGTCGAGGATCTCGCGGTCGACCAGGGCGAGGCGCGCCCCGATCCCGGCGGCATTCCCGACGAAGCGGACGCGCTCCGGGTCAATCGAGGGAAACAGGCCCAGGCGGAGCGCGCTCGTCTTGCGAATATAGTTTCCGAAGGCCCCGGCGACGAGGACTTCGTCGAGGTTCGCGGGGGTGACGCCCGCGTGACCGCAGAGCAGCGTCATGGCCGCGAGGATGGAGCCCTTGGCCAGCTGCACCTCCCGGATGTCGCGTGCCGTCAAGACGACGGCGCCGACGCCCGGCTCCGCCTGCCCGCGGGGAACGAGTTCGAACGCCTGCACACCGTCCACCTCTGAAATGCGGGCGGCCAGCACGGGCGAGTGACCGAGCTCGCCGGCCTTCCTCAGGCGCCCGCTGGGCGACACCACGCCGGCCCGCAGCAGTTCGGCAACCGCGTCGATGATCCCGGACCCGCAGATGCCTTTCGCCGGCCGCCCGCCGATCGTGTTGACCGAGACCCGGCCGTGGGCCGCAATCGAGACGACGTCGATCGCGCCGGGCGCGCCGCGCATCCCGTGTCGAACCGAGACGCCTTCGAAGGCCGGCCCGGCGGCGGCCGACGTCGCGAAGGTCCGGCCCTCGTACGCCAGCAGCAGTTCGGTATTCGTCCCGAGGTCGATCAGGAGCCGGGGCCCCGGCGCCCGGTCGATCCCGGCGGCCACGGCGGCCGCGACCGCGTCGCCGCCGACGTGACTGCGGACGAGAGGAAAGACCATCACGTTCGCGTTCGGATGAATCGGCAGATCGACGCCCTCGGCCTTCACCATCAGCGCCTCGGACCAGGCCGCCACGTATGGCGCCCTCCCCAGGCTCCGCGCCGGCACCCCGAGCCACAAGTGCATCATCGTCGGATTGCCGGCGACCGACGCAATGACGACGTCCCCGGCGGGGCAGCCGGCCGCCGCCAGCAGGTCGGCGACCAGTGCGGAGAGACCTCTCCGCACAGCGTCTTTCAGGTGGTGGCCTCCGGTGGCCAGGTCCGACTCGTGCTTGATCCGGGAGATGACGTCAGCGCCGTACGCGACCTGCGGATTGAGCGTGGAGGCAGAGGCAGCGACAGCGCCGTCGGCGAGGGAAACGAGCGCGCCTGCCAGCGAGGTGGTGCCGAGATCGATCGCCAGCCCGAAGGCGCGGGCATCCCCGCCCGGGCGCGCCGAAACGAGTTCGCGCCCGTGAATGGCGACGGCGATTGGTTGCTCGTCGATCCCCGGGACGGCAAGTGCGGCCAGCGCGGCCGGCGTGGCCGCCAGCCCCCTGGCGGCAAGTCCGGCCGCAGCGGCGACCGCATCCAGCATCGACGCCGCGGCGGGCGCCGACGACAGCACTCCGGGTGGCACGACGCCCGTGATCAGCACGGGACGGCCAAGGCGGTCCGGGGTCAGGTCTTCGCCAAACGATTTGCCGGCAAGCGACCGGCTCACGGGCGGGATTTCGACCGTCGCCGCCCGGTCGAGGACGAGTTGACAGCCCAGGCGCCATCCAGAGGCCAGCTCGCTCCCGGAGAAATGAAGCCGGTCGCGTTCGGTTGGCGGGGGCGCGCCCTCGGCGACCCTCACCCCGCATCGGCCGCAGGTTCCGACCGACCCGCACGGCTGCTCGAGCAGGATGCCGGCGGCGGCGGCGGCGAGGTACAGCTCGACCGGTCCGTCGAACGCGGACGACCGGTCGTCGGGCACGAAGCGGACCGGAAAGGATCGCGACACCACGGTCGTGGCTTGTACCACCGGGCTCCGAGGGTGTCAAATGGAGCCGCACGGAGGCCGGACGTCGCGCGGGCTATAATCGGCCGCGTAGTGAACCACAGAAAGGGGAAGCGCATGAAGCTGCTCCTGCTCTCGGCCATGGTGTTCGTGGCCGCGGTCGGGTCTGCTGGGGGCCAGGCCCCGGCGGCCAAGGACACCGCGCTGGTGATCATCGACATCCAGGGTTTCTACTTCGAGGGCGGCTCGCTGCCGCTCACCGGAAGCATCGAAGCAGCCAGGCAAGCGCGGCGCGCGCTGGACGCCGCTCGCCTGAAGCGCCTGCCCGTCATCCACGTGCGGCACATCCCGAAGGGCGTCGCGATCGTGGACGGCGAACCGGCCGACGCCCAGTACCGCATCCGGGCGGAAGTCGCGCCGGCGCCGGGCGAGAAGGTGATCAGCAAGCAGTACGCGAACAGCTTCCGGGAGACGGACCTGCTCGAGTATCTGCGGGCCAACGGAATCAAGCGGCTGGTGATCGCCGGCATGCAGACGCACATGTGCGTCGAAGCGGCCAGCCGTGCCGCCGCCGACCTGGGGTTCGAGGTGGTGGTGCTCCACGACGCGTGCGCCACCCGGCCGTTGAAGTTCGGCGACACGGCGGTGCCGGCGGGGATGGTGCACGCGGCCGCGCTGGCGGCGATCCAGGGCAGCTACGGAAAAGTGATGAGCGTGGACGAATGGCTGGGCGCCGCGGGTTCGCGCTAGAATCGCGGGGTGGGCCTCAACAGTTGAGCTTCGTCACCTGCTGCGAGTCTGGAGGATTCGATGACCGACATCACGCGCCGTGAGTTCGTGAAGGTAGGGGCGGTCGGAGCTGCGGCGCTCGCCGTCGGAGTGGGACGGTCGGATGCCGCCGCGCCGATGCCCGAGCGGCCGCTCGGCAAGACCGGGTTCAAAGTCCGCATCTTCAGCCTCGGCGGCCAGGCGGCGATCGAAACGGCCGGCATGCACGACGAATCGATTGCGATCATCAACCGGGCAATCGACCTCGGCGTCAACTACATCGACACGGCGGCGGCGTACGGCCGGGACCGGGCCGTCCAGCCGCGCTGGGAGTCGAACGGCGTCAGCCAGACGAACATCGGTGAGGTGATGAAGACCCGCCGCAAGGAGGTCTTCCTGGCCAGCAAGACCGACGATCGCACGAGGGACGGGTCGCTCAAGCTGCTCGAACAGAGCCTCAGGCTCTTGAACACCGACCACCTCGACCTGTGGCAGCTGCACAACGTGCAGCGCGACGAGGACCTCGACCGGATCTTCGCCAAGGACGGGGCAATCGAAGCGTTGCAGAAGGCGCGGGACGAGAAGATGGTGCGGTTCCTCGGGATCACGGGGCACTTCGACCCGGCGGTCCTGACCCGGGGGATCGAGCGCTTCCCGTTCGACGCGATCCTGATGGCGCTGAACCCGGCCGACAAACACCATCTGCCGTTCGCGTCCTCCGTGCTCGCGGCCGCGAACAAGAGGAACATGGGCGTGATTGGGATGAAGATCCCGGCTCGCGACCGCCTCTTCAAGCCGGACGGGATCACCTCGATCAAGGGGCCGATGACCTACGTGCTGTCGCTGCCGGTGAGCACCGTCATCATCGGGTGCAAGACCGTCAAGCAGCTCGAGGAGAACGTGGAGATCGCCAGGAACTTCGCGCCGATGCCGGCCGCCGAGATGGCGAAACTGGAACAGGTGACGAGCGGCATCGTGCCCGACGCCCTGTGGTTCCGGAAGGACGCCGCCGGGTACGGCAAGACCGTGGAAGACGACCAGAACATGGACTGACGGGCGGAGGGGGACCGGTCTCGCCGGAGCCCGAAGGGCGAGTCGGACCGGTCTCGCCGGAGCCCGAAGGGCGAGTCGGACCGGTCTCGCCGGAGCCCGAAGGGCGGAGGCGGATGCACGAGCTGTCGATAGCGCAGTCGATTGCCGACTCGGCCCGCGAGCAGGCGGCCGCCCACGGGGGGCGGCGGGTGCTGCGAATCGGCGTGCGCGTGGGTGAACTGTCGGGCGTCGCGGTCGACGCCCTGCAGTTCTGCTTTGGCATGACGGTCCAGGGCACGGACCTGGATGGGGCGGCGCTGGAGACCGAGGCGATTCCCGTCCGCTACCGGTGCCCGCAGTGCGCGCACGAGTTCCATCCGGTCGAATTCCTGCCGCGCTGCCCGGGCTGCGGCGGCGACGGGTCTTCGATGGTGGCCGGCGATGAACTCGGGCTGTCTTTCCTGGAACTGGAGTAGGAGCGCCGCGTGGCCGAGCGTGTGGAAGTCCGGCAGAACGTCCTGAAGGAGAACGACCGGATCGCGGGCGGCTTGCGCGAGGCGCTCGCGTCGCATCGGGTGCTCTGCCTCAACCTGATCTCCTCCCCGGGTGCGGGCAAGACGAGCATCCTCGAGAGCACCCTCGCGGCGCTGCGCGACACTCCGCTGCACGCCGCCGTGCTGACCGGAGACATCCAGACGGAACGCGACGCCGACCGGCTGAAGCGCTACGGGTTCCCGGCCTTGCAGATCACCACCGGCGGTACCTGCCACCTGGACGCCAGCATGGTGGAGCGGGCGATGTCGGCCGTCCCGCTCGAAGGCCTCGACATCCTGTTCATCGAGAACGTCGGCAACCTCGTCTGCCCTGCGTCGTACGACCTGGGCGAGGATGCCAAGGTGGTGGTGCTGAGCGTGACGGAGGGCGACGACAAGCCGCTCAAGTACCCAGGGATCTTCAGGCGCGCCAGGCTGATGCTGCTCCACAAGGTGGACCTGCTGCCCTACACGCGGTTCAGCCGGGAGGCGGCCATCGAAGACGCCCGGCGCGTCAATCCGGCGATCGAGGTGGTGGAGACGAGTTGCGTCGGGGAGCCGGGGTTGGGGGCCTGGCTCCGGTGGATCGAACAGCGGCTGGAAGAAAAGCGGTTGGCGGGCCGACCGGCCCGCGGCTAGAACCGTCAACCCCCGCCGCCGGTGCTGCCGCACCCGCCCGACGACCGGCTCGACCACGCGCCGCCGCCGACCCCGGCGAATCCCAGGGACGACACCTTCTTCTCGAGTTCCTCGCTCTTGCACTTGGGGCAGGACGGCGACTTCGTCCCGATCACGAGCGCCTCGAACTCGTGGCGGCACTTCTTGCAGACGTATTCGAATAATGGCATGGGTTCCTCCGACGTTACCCGACTTCTAAGAGACTCCGCTTTGGCGCGATTGGTTACAGGCGCGGCCTATTTCTGCCCGGCCAGCAGCGTGGCGGCCGTCGTGAAGTTCGGTTCGATGTCGACCGGCACGCCCTGCAGCCGGTCGAGCACCTTCTGGACCTCGGGCCGGACCACCGCCAGTCTTGCCAGCATGTCCTTCGCCTTCGCGTAATCCCCGGCCGCCTGCAGCGTCATGATCTCGCGGGTGAGCGCCACCACCCCGTCCTTGATCTTGGCCGGGTTCACCGCGAACGCCCCGTCCTTGTCCACGGTCACGGCGCCGAAGTCGAGCAGGTAGTTCAGCTGCAGCGCCACTCCGCGGCCGTGCGCCTCGTTGACGCCGAACCGGATGGACCGGAAGGCCGACCCCAGGAACGTGTCGTAGATCGCGTCCTGCATCGACTTGTCGAGCACCCCCTTGTCGAGGAGGAACTGGAGGGCGAACAGGCCGGAAATGTCGGCTTTCGCCTCCTCCATCGCGCTGTAGGTCTCCTTCAACTGCGCGCGCACGGTCGTGTCCTTCCCCGCCACCTTGATCTGATGCGGCCCCAGGCCGTGCATCAGCTCGTGCATGACGATGTGCGTGAAGAACGCGTCGAAGGTGACGTTCTTCTGCTGCGCCGGGGAGAGCACCTTCGCGGCGATCGGCTTGAGCACCAGGTTGAACTTGGCCTCCTGGTGGTTCCGCAGCATGACCCGCTTCGCGCCCTTCTCGCGCACCACGCGCTCGTCGTTCGGCAGGTTGAACGCCGCCGTCTGCACCCCCCGGTTCCCGTCGCCCGCGGCAAGGATCACGTTCACCACGCGGATGGGAGCCATCCCGCCGAGCTTCGGGTTGCGCAGCGCGGGGTCGATCGGCAGGTTGTTCTCAATCCCCTGCAGCTCCGAACTCAACTTCGCCAGCTTCGCGGTCTCGGCATCGTCGCGGACGGCGATGAACGCCTCGAAGGCGGCCTTCGCGTTGAACCACTCGTCTTCGTACACTTCGTACGGGCCGATCGTCGGCTCGATGCTGGCGTCCAGTTCCATCCACGCGACGTCGCTCGCGTAGTAGTCGTTGCTGAGGAACGCGTCCGCGCGGGCGTTCAGGAACGCTTTGAGCGTCGGCTGCGCGGTGAGGCCGGCCGCCTCGCGCAGCAGGTCCGCGGCACGCGCGAGCTCGCCTTGGTACTCGACGCTGTAAGGTACCGGCTGGAATCCCGCCGGCCCGCCCTTGCCCGCGCGGATGGTCGTGAAGAACCCGGTCGCCTGCGCACGCTGCGCGTCGGGAATCGTCTTCAGCCAGGACTCCACCTCCGCCTTGGTGGCCCCGGCGGGATAGAAGTTGGCCGCCTCGGGCTTGGCCGGCACGCCCGCGATGAACGGCGTGTTGTGGTTCAGACGGTCCCAGGGACCCTTGTTCAGCAGAAAGTAGTGCAGGCGGGCCTGGCCGAGCGGCGACCGGTCGGTCAACAGGTTGAGGAGCAGGCCTTCGTTCCCCGCCCAGACCTGTCGCAGGAACAGCGCATCCATGATCCAGCCGGCCTGGACCAGCCTGGCCAGGGCCTGCTGTTCGTTGGCCGGCAGCCTGGAGATGTCCGCCCCGATGTCGGTCGGCGCGTACTGGGCCGCCGCCGCCTCGAGCCTTGCCTGTTCGGGCACCACGACCTCCTTGGCCGGTGCGGGCGCTGGCGCCTGGGTGGTGGAGCAGGCGGTCAGCCCGAGGATGAAGCACGACATGATCGCGATCGGGTATCTCATGAGTCCCTCTCGGTATTAAGGCGACGAACGGCCGCCGCGCCTATCTTAACCGTGTTCGAGCCAAACCCCACCTCACGTGCTCCCTCACCATCGGGTCGTCCATGCTGGGCGAACCGACGCCGTCCGGTGTCTCCGACAGGGCCGCCGCCGAGTCGTGCGCCGTGCTGTTACCCAGCGCAACGGCCAGGTTTCGTCGAAACCCGGTGGTCCGCGCCCGCGTCATGGCCGTCCCGTCGACCAGCCGCTCGAGGCCGTCGTCGCTCCGCCGCCAGAGGTCGACCAGGCGGGGGCGGTCGAGGGCTTCGCGCGGCTGCCACGCCGGGTCGGCACTGCGCGGCGCCGCATGGTTCCACGGGCACACGTCCTGGCAGATGTCGCAGCCGTACACGCGGGTCCCGACGTGCGGCCGTAACCGGGCGGGAATGCCGCGGCGCAATTCGATGGTCAGGTAGGACAGGCAGCGCCGCGCGTCCAGCACATGCGGTTCGACGAGCGCCCCGGTTGGACACGCCTCGAGGCACATAGTGCAGGTGCCGCACTGGTCCAGCGCCGGCGCGTCCGGCTCCAGCGCGAGACTGCAGACGATTTCGCCGAGGAACACCCAGGAGCCGATGCCCGGGTTGATGAGGCACCCGTTCTTTCCGACCCAGCCGATGCCGCCCATCTGCGCGTAGGCGCGCTCCTGGATCGGACCGGTATCCACGAACGCCCGCGCATCGAACGGCTCGGGATGCTCGCCGCGCATCCCCTCGACGAGCGCCTCGAGGCGCCGGCCGATCACCTGGTGGTAGTCGTCGCCCCAGGCGTAGCGGGAAATGATGGCTTCGCCCTGGTCGGTCACGTCGACCGAGTGCGGGCGGTCGGTGTTGTAGAGGGTGCCGGTCACGATGACCGACCGGGCGGACGGGAGGACCCGCCGCACGTCCTCCCTCCGCGCCGCCGTCCGCGGAAGGTAGCCCATGTCACCGGCGTAGCCCCGGGCAACCCACTCCCGGATGCGTTCTGGTTCGGGGACCGCGTCTGCCGGCGCCACCCCGCACAGGTCGAAGCCCAGTTCCCGGGCGCGCCGCTTCACCGACTCCGCGCTCACCATGCCGTGGACCAGGCCAGACGACTACCCCCCAACCAGTTGCCTGAGCACGTAGGGCAGAATCCCCCCGGCGCGAAACGCCGCCAGTTCCTCGGGCGTGTCGATCCGCGCGGTGGCGGCGAAGTGCACCGTCTGCCCTGCGGTGGTGCGGGCGTGCACGCGCACTTCGGACATCGGCGCGAGACCGGTGGCGATGCCCGTCAGTTCGTACGACTCCTCGCCCGTCAGCCCCAGCAGCGCCGCGGATTCACCGGGCTTGAATTGCAGCGGCAGCACGCCCATGTTGACCAGGTTGCTCCGGTGGATGCGCTCGAAGCTCTCCGCGATCACCGCCCGGACACCCAGCAGCAGGGTCCCCTTCGCCGCCCAGTCCCGCGACGACCCGGAGCCGTATTCCTTCCCGGCGATCACGAGCAGTGGCGTGCCTTCCTCGCGGTAGCGCACCGACGCGTCGTAGATGGACATCTGCGTCCCGTCGGGCAGGTGGCGCGTCCAGCCGCCCTCGGTGCCCGGCGCCAGCTGATTGCGCAACCGGATGTTGGCGAACGTGCCGCGCACCATCACCTCGTGGTTGCCGCGCCGCGCGCCGTAGGAGTTGAACTCCTTTGGAGCCACCCCGTTCGCGACCAGGTACCTCCCGGCCGGACTGTCCGGCCGAATCGATCCCGCCGGCGAGATGTGGTCCGTGGTGACGCTATCCCCCAGCAGCGCCAGCACCCGGGCGCCGGTGATGTCCGCAAGGGGCTTCGGCGACGCCGCCAGGCCCTCGAAGAACGGCGGGTTTCGGATATAGGTCGACTTCTCGTCCCACGCGAACCGGTTCCCCTCCGGCACCTCGAGCGCCTGCCAGCGCTCGTCGCCGCGGAAGACGTCCGCGTAGACCGACCTGAAACTCTCCGCCGTCACCGCGCCAAGCAGGGCCGCCTGGATTTCGCGCTCCGACGGCCAGATCTCGCGCAGGAACACCGGGGTCCCGGACGGGTCGTGGCCGAGAGGCTCGGTCGCAAGGTCGATCCGCACGGTGCCGGCAATCGCGTAGGCGACCACCAGCGGCGGCGACGCGAGGTAGTTGGCGCGAACCTGCGACTGGATGCGCCCTTCGAAATTGCGGTTCCCGCTCAGGACCGACGCGACGACCAGGTCGCGCGCGTCCACTTCCGCGGATACGTCAGCCGGAAGCGGGCCGCTGTTGCCGATGCACGTCGTGCACCCGTATCCGACCAGGTTGAACCCGAGCCGGTCCAGCCACTCCGTCAGCCCCGCGCGGTTCAGGTACTCCGTCACGGCCTTCGAGCCGGGGGCGAGGCTCGTCTTCACCCACGGTTTCACCTGGAGGCCGCGTTCGGCCGCTTTCTTCGCCAGCAGGCCGGCGCCGATCATCACGCTGGGATTCGACGTGTTGGTGCAGCTGGTGATCGCCGCGATGACGACCGCCCCGTCATCCATCCCCGTCGCGGTCGCGACCCCCGCTGCCGGGGCCGACGCTCTCGCAGCCGGCACGGCCGCCGGCCGCTTCCGCTCGGCGAGGGTCTTCGCCAGGAGCTGGTCGAACGACCCCGTCACCTGTCCCAGCGTCACGCGGTCCTGCGGCCGCCGCGGCCCGGCCAGGCTCGGCTCCACGCTCGCAAGGTCCAGCTCCATCCGCTCGGCGTAGTCCGCCTCGGGGGCCCCAGGCTCGAGGAACAGCCCCTGCGCCTTCGCGTACGTTTCGACCAGCTGCACGCGCGCCTCGTCGCGGCCCGTCAATCGCAGGTAGTCGAGCGTCATCTCATCGATCGGGAAAATGGCGATCGTCGCCCCGTACTCGGGGCACATGTTGCTCAACGTCGCCCGGTCGGCAATCGACAGGAACTCGAGCCCGGGGCCATGGAACTCGACGAACTTCCCCACCACGCCCTGCTTGCGCAGCCGCTCGGTGACCATCAAGACCAGGTCGGTGGCCGTCGCGCCCTCCGGCAGCCGTCCCGTCAGCTTGAAGCCGAGCACGTCGGGGACGAGCATCGAGATCGGCTGCCCGAGCATGCACGCCTCCGCCTCGATCCCGCCGACGCCCCACCCCACCACGCCCAGCCCGTTCACCATCGTGGTGTGGGAATCGGTGCCGACGAGCGTATCGGGATACGCGACCCGGCGGCCATCCTCCACCGCGTCGAAGACGACGCGCGCGAGGTGCTCGAGATTCACCTGGTGGACGATGCCGGTGTCCGGCGGCACGACGCGGAAGTTGGAGAACGCGCTCTGCCCCCAGCGCAGGAAGGTGTAACGCTCGCGGTTGCGCGTGAACTCGAGTTCCGCATTCAGGTCGAACGCGTCGGCCCTGCCGAAGTAGTCGACCTGCACGGAGTGGTCGATCACCAGCTCCACCGGCTGCAGCGGGTTGATTCGCGCCGCGTCGCCGCCGAGCCGGGCGACCGCGTCGCGCATGGCCGCCAGGTCGACGACGGCCGGCACCCCGGTGAAGTCCTGGAGCAGCACCCGGGCCGGCGTGAAGGCGATCTCCTTGCGGACGCGGGCCGAGGGGACCCAGTCCGCGAGCGCCGCGACGTCGTCGGCACGGACGAAGCGGCCGTCCTCGCGGCGCAACAGGTTCTCGAGCAGGATCTTCAGCGCGAACGGGAGCCGGGCCACGCGGGGATGGCCGGCCTTCTCGAGCGCGGGCAGACTGTGGATGCGGACGGGGCTGCCGCCGACGAGGATGTCCGTCGCGGTCGAAAACGAGTTGTGGTGTGCCATGTCTTTCGATTGTAGCCGGTACGTCCTTTGCGGGCCAGACGGGCATCAGGAGGAACGATGATGCCCGACAGGGAACGTCCGGTGGAGCGTCCGAAGCGCGACCGCCAGCCGGATGGAACGGGGCGCCGGGCAGCCAAGCCAGCCGGACAAGCCTCTGCCCCCCAGCGCCACGTCAGGCCGGGCCGGCGCGCCGGGAATACAGGGCCCGGGGGAAGAGGAGGGGTAAGGGACTCGTGTCAGCGCCAGGTATACCCCACCGTGAATTTCGCTTCCGGGCTGTCGATCAAGCCGAGCTTGGCCTCGGCGAAGAGCCCCCTGGCGTGAGCCAGGCCGATCAGCAGGTTGAAGCCGGGCTGGGTGTCGGTCTCGTCTCCGTGGTTGTTGTCGTAACGGTAGATGATGAGCGCTGGGCCGCCGCCGGCGTACACGCCCCAAGCCCGGCTCTTGACCGGGATCCAGTAGACGAACTCGAAGTTCGCGGCGACGGTGGTCACGTCGTCCCCCAGCCCCAGCTCGAGGTTCGGCCTGAAGCTCAGACGGTCGAACAACGGCCCGGTGTCGTAGTGCGCGCCGAAGTGGAACTGGTCGGGGTCCGCGCTGACACCCGCCCGGACCCCGAAGCCGGCGCCGATCTGGGCGGATGCGGTGGAGGGCGCCGCCCAGATGAGGGCCACGGTGGCCAGGACGAGCGCGGCAGTCTTCCAGTCTGACGAAGATGGCAGGTTCATGCCAGCCTGCTGAGCAATCCGCGGGCCAACGTCCCCGTTCGGCGCGCTCCGCCGTATACTGCCGGCACACCGGGTTTCGCACGAAGGGAGTCGCATGGACCCCGCGCTCTTCTCGAACCTGTTCCACATCGGCCCGGACGCGCAGACGACGATCTCGATCCTCGAGAAAGTGGCGCGTCCCCTGCTCGTCTACGTGTTCCTCGTCGTCGGCCTGCGCCTGGCGGGCCGGCGCGAGCTGGCCCAGTTGAACGCGTTCGACCTGGTCGTCCTGCTGACGATCTCCAACACCGTGCAGAACGCCATCATCGGGCCCGACAACTCGCTCATTGGCGGACTGATTGGCGCGACGACACTCCTCGTCTTCAATTACATGGTCGTGCGGTTCGTGTTCACCCACCCGAAGGTGGAGCGCCTGCTGGAGGGGAACGCGGAGTTCCTGATGCAGCACGGGCGGTTGTTGGAGGACCGCCTGCGCGCCGAGGGCATCACGCTGACCGAGCTCGAATCGGCGGCCAGGCGCCAGGGGTTCGCGTCGCTCCAGGACGTCGACCGGGCGCTGCTCGAGGCGAACGGCGGGATCACCTTCACCGCCCGGAAGCCCCGGGCGCCCGAAGCCAGGCACCAGGACGTCATCAAGCGCCTCGAGGACCTCGCGGTCGAGGTGAAGGCAATCCGCGCGCGCGTGGAGCAGTCATCATGACGGGAATCGGAGGGTGCAACGTGTCGAACATCGTGCTACGCGACGGCCCTGGCCGGGGCCGGCGCGTGCCTGCTGCTGGCGGTCGCGGCGGGCCAGTCACCCACCCCTTCGACCGCGGAGCGGCCGCGGGCCCGGGACCTCGGCCTCGCACCCGGTGTCTTTCCGGCCGGCACCCTGAACGCGATCACCGACGTCGCGGGAGTCCGCGTCGGCCACGCCACGGTCGTCGAAGGAGACGCGGTGAGAACGGGCGTCACCGCGGTCGTGCCGCACGGCGGAAACCTGTTCCAGGACAAGGTTGCTGGAGCGGTCTTCGTGGGCAACGCGTTCGGCAAGCTGGCCGGGTCGACGCAGGTCGAGGAACTGGGCACGATCGAAACGCCAATCGTGCTCACCAACACGCTCGCGGTCGGCACGGCGATGGACGCGGTGGTGCGCTACACGCTGGCGCAGCCGGGCAACGAACGGGTGCAGTCGGTCAACGCGCTCGTCGGCGAAACGAACGACGGCGGACTGAACGACATCCGCGGGCTGCACGTGACGCGGGAGCACGTGCTCGCCGCCATCACCGGTGCGGCAGCGGGGGCCGTTCCCGAGGGGTCGGTGGGCGCCGGCACCGGCACGCAGTGCTACGGGTGGAAGGGCGGGATCGGCACCGCGTCGCGGGTCCTGCCGACCCGCCACGGCGGCTACACGCTCGGCGTGCTGGTGCAGACGAACTTCGGCGGCGTGTTGACGATGGGCGGCGCGCCGGTGGGCCGCGAACTGGGGCGCTACTCCTTCGCGCCGGCCCGGGCGGGTGTCGATGCCGCCACCCCGGACGGTTCCTGCATGATCGTCGTGGCGACGGATGCCCCAATCGACGCGCGCGACCTGCGCCGGCTGGCCGCGCGCGCGATCTTCGGCCTCGCCCGCACCGGGTCGTCGTACAGCAACGGCAGCGGGGATTTCGCCATCGCCTTCACCACGGCGGCCGGCATGCGGACCACGTTCGGGGAGTCTCAGCCGCGCCCGCGCACCGTCCTGCCGGCCGAGGCCATGTCGCCCCTCTTCCAGGCTGCGCTCGAGGCCACCGAGGAAGCAGTGTACAACTCGCTGCTGCGGGCAACGCCGGTCACCTCGCGGGGACAGACGGTGGAAGCGCTCCCGGTGGACAGGGTGAAGGAAATCCTGCGGAAATACAGCCCGAAATGACCCGCCGCGCGACTAATCCTCCGCCCTCCCTTCGAGCAGCGCTTCGGTCGGCAGCGTCTCGGCGCCGTTCTCGGTGCACACGGCGTAGCGCGAGGGTACAGGCCCATGCCGGCGTACTCGCCCCTGGTGTTGAGAACGTAGAAGTCGATGCCGAAGTTCGGGAGGCCGCGGGAGTTCAGCAGCCGCTTCTCGACCGTGTTCGCCTTGATGCGCTTCAGCGCGTCCATGCCGGCGTCCTTCGGGTGCATGCCACGGCGCATGTTCTCGACGATCAGGAACGAGGTCAGGTTGTACAGGTTCGCCTCGCCCCGCCCGGTGGACCCGGCCGCCCCCACCTCGTTGTCGACGTAGAGGCCGGCGCCGAGGATCGGCGAATCGCCCGTGCGGCCGGGCATCTTCCACGACAGCCCGCTCGTCGTCGTCACGCCGCACACCTCGCCCTTGGGGCCGAGGCCGCAGCAGTTGATCGTGCCCCAGTAATGCTCGGGGCCGCTCCCGAACTGCCGCATGATCTCGAGGCTGATCTTGCGGATCTCGATCGCCCGATCTTCCGGCTTCAGGTAGTGCAGCGGATCCGTCTTCCGCTTCCACTCGAACCACGCCTGGCGGGATGCCTCCGTATTCAAGTCGGGCAGGACCTCGAACCCGAGCCGCCGGGCGAACTCCTGCGCGCCGGCGCCGACGAGCAGGTGGTGGTCGGTCTGGTCTGCGACGGCGCGGGCAACCAGCGACGGCATCTTCACGCCTTCGAGCGCGGCGACGCCGCCCGCGCGCTTCCTCGGCCCGTGCATGCAGCAGGCGTCGAGTTGCAGCACGCCGTCGGCGTTCGGAAACGACCCGTAGCCGACGTTCATGTCGCGGGGGTCGAGTTCGTTGATGTTCACGCCCGCGATCACCGCGTCGAGCACGTCGGCCCCCGAGGTGACCATGCCGAACGCCGTCTCGACGCACGTGCGGGCGCCGCCGTTGCGGTAGTTGTTCCCGTTGGCGGACGCGATGACGAGGGGCTTCGCGGCCTTGCGGCGCGACGACGGCGGGGGCCTGACCGAGTGCAGTGGCCGGGGCGGCGGCCGCCGCGGCGGCGGCAGCCTGGACGAACTGTCGGCGGTTGATTCTGGTCATGGCGATCCTCGTGCCTGCCAGGGCGGCAAAGGCGGATCAGCATACCATCGGCGGCCGCCGCGCGCGCGAAACACACGAGCGCGGAGAGCGCGGCCGCGATGCCGCCGCCATTGACGCTGCAGCCAGCGGACAGCTAGGATGCGAGGTGGGTCCAGCTTACGAATCTCTGAGCGACACACATCACGCATGGAACGATATCCAGGTCTCCCCGCCCTCCCCGAACGCATTCGCCGTCTCGAAGAACTTGCCTGCGACCTCTGGTGGAGTTGGCATTACCGGGCTCGCGACGTCTTCCGACGGCTCGACTACCCCCTGTGGCGCGAGACGGCGCACAACCCCGTCCGGATGCTCCGGCTCACCAACCGCGACCGGCTGAAGACGCATGGCGGAGAACCGCGGGTTCCTCGCCATGTACGACAGCGTCGTCCACGACCTCGACGTCGCGAGGGCGGCGCAGGACACGTGGTGGTCGCAGCGGTGGAGCGCCAAGGCCAAGAACGCGAAGGTGGCGTACTTCTCGGCCGAGTTCGCGCTCCACCAGTCGCTGCCGCTCTACGCGGGCGGTCTCGGCGTCCTGGCCGGGGACCACTGCAAGGAAGCGAGCGACCTCGGCATCCCGCTGGTGGGGATCGGGTTCATGTACCCGCAGGGCTACTTCCACCAGCACGTGTCGGCAGACGGCTGGCAGCAGGAGACGTACGAACGGCTCGACTGGCTCGACGCGCCGATCGAGCCCGCCGTCCGCGCCGACGGGACGGCTTGCGTGGTCGCGGTCCCGCTCGGTGACCGCACCGTCCTCGCGGCCGTCTGGGCAGGTTCGCGCCGGCCGGGTGAAGCTGCTGCTGCTCGACACCGACCTGCCGGAGAACGCCCCGTGGGACCGCGAACTGTCGGCGCGGCTCTACGGCGGAAACCAGGAGACGCGAATCCAGCAGGAGATCGTCCTCGGTCTCGGCGGCGTGCGCGCGCTCCACGCGCTGGACATCGCCCCGACCGTGTGGCACCTCAACGAAGGGCACGCCGCGTTCGTGGTCCTGCAGCGCGTGCGCGAGTTCATCGAGCAGGGTCGCCCGTTCGCGGAAGCGGTGGCGGAAGTCCGACGGACCACGGTGTTCACCACGCATACCCCGGTGCCGGCGGGTCACGACGCGTTCCCGTTCCATCTGGTCGAAACGTACCTCGCGGGCGCGTGGGGCAGCCTCGGGGATCTGCGCGACCAGTTCCTGGCGCTCGGCGCCTACGACAACGGCAACGGCAACGGCCAGATGTTCAACATGACCGCCCTGGCGCTCCGCTCGGCGGACGCGGTGAACGCGGTCAGCCAGCTGCATCGCGACGTGACCACGCAGATGTGGACGCCGATCTGGCCCGAACGCGCCCCGGAGACCGAGCCGGTGCGCGCGATCACGAACGGCGTGCACGTGCCCACGTGGATCGCGTCGGAGTTGTCGAAGCTCTTCGAGGCGCACATCGCGCCCGACTGGCGCCAGCGCCACGACGACGAGCAGATGTGGGATGCGATCGACGCGATCCCGGACGAGGATCTCTGGGCCGTGCGGCAGGCGTTGCGCAACTACCTCTTCGCGTTCATCCGCGAGCGCGCCCGGCAGCGGTGGACCGACGAACGCGTCGGCCCGGGCCAGATCGTCGCCGCCGGCACGCTGCTCAACCCGGACGCGCTGACCATCGGCTTCGCCCGCCGCTTCACGGCCTACAAGCGGCCGGAGCTGCTGTTCCACGACCCTGAGCGCCTTGCGAAGATCCTCTCGTCCGCGAGGGCCCCGGTGCAGATCGTGTACGCCGGAAAGGCCCATCCCGCCGACGACTCGGGCAAGCACCACCTGCAGCGCATCTACAAGCGCGCGATGGACCAGGACTTCGGCGGCCGCATCGCGTTCATCGACGACTACGACCTGCACGTCGCGCACTTCATGGTGCAGGGCTGCGACATCTGGCTGAACACCCCGCGGAAGCCGCTCGAGGCGAGCGGCACGAGCGGGATGAAGGCCGCGGTGAACGGCGTCCCGAACCTCAGCATCGGAGACGGCTGGTGGGCGGAGGGCTACAACGGCGAGAACGGCTGGCTGATCGACGGCCGGTGCGACAGCGACGACCAGGCCGAGGTCGATGCCGCCGACGCCGACGCGCTCTATGGCCTGCTCGAAGCGCACGTCGTCCCGACCTTCTACGAACGCGACGCCTCCGGCACCCCGCGCGCGTGGCTGCGCATCGTGCGCGAGTCGATTCGGACCGTCATGCCCCGCTTCAGCGCGCGCCGCATGGTGAAGCAGTACGTCGAGTCGATGTACGGGTCGGCGCTTTCCGGGGAGTGATAGAATCGTCGCGATGCCACGCAAATCGGTCGTCAAGTCGCGGTGCGCGCTCTGCGGCGCCAAGGAGGTGTCCGAGCCCCGGGGCGAAGAGCGCTACTGCCGCGACTGCTGGGAAAAGAAGATCGCGGTCGAGGAAATCGTCGCGCGCGAGTTCGCGTTGAAGCGCTACATCCGCGCCCACAGCGCGGAGAAATACCTCGTCTACCACTCCACCATCAAGCGCCCGTGCGGGCAGTTGATCGTCATCGACGACGGCTACGACCTGTTCCTCACGCTCACGCTCTACCCGAACTTCGGATGGGACGAACCGGCCTACCACCTCGACGGCGATCCCGAGGGCAGGACGTTTGCCGAGATCCTGGTGGACGTCGTCGCCACCGAGGTCATCGAGCCGTGGGGCGGCGGGAAATGGCACCTCGAAATCTTCCGTTCGGCGGCCGCCGAACCCGAGGACTGGAACGGCGAGATGTAACGCTCTATAATCTTCCCGGCTCGGAGGCGGTGTGCCGCCGAGCTTGCCACAAGCCCCCGGGAGGATTTCATGTTCCGCCTTAATCGCGCTCTCTTGGCGCTCTCCCTCGCCCTGTTCCTGTTGGCCGGCGTGTCTGCCGCGTTCGCGCAGGCCCCCGCCACCCAGTCGGCCGCTCCGAAGGTCACCTGGATCAATCCGGTCAAGGGCAGCGCCGACATCCAGTACCTCGCGCCGGTCTCCAAGCGGGAGAAGGACATGATCGTCACCACGATCCAGGTGAAGAACGTGTCCACTGGCCCGATCGCCCGGCTGCAGATCGAGGAGTTTTGGTACGACAAGGCCGGCAACCCGGTCACCGGCGACAAGCAGTTCCTCAAGAAGCCGCTGATGCAGGGGGAAGCCGCCACGATCATCCTGACGACGCCGACCAATCCCAAGATGGACCGCAACAGCTTCAAGTTCTCGCACCAGAACGGCGACGTGAAGCCGAAGCTGGTCAAGAAGTTCTAGCGCATTCGCGGTTCGAGGCGGCACGGCCGGAGAAATGCGAAAGGGCAACCTGTCCCGGCGCCACGGGCGTCGAGGCGGGTTGCCCTTTCTTTTGCCCCAGCTGCGGCCTACTGCGCCACCCTGAACTGCACTTCCCGGCTGGCCGCGGCGCCCTTCCCCAGGCGCGAGCGCGCTTCCACCTTCAGCACGTAGAGGCCCGGCGCCAGTCCCTCGAGCGGCACCCGGGCGGTGTAACCGTAGCCGCCGTTCTTCCCGCCGAGTTCGGTCGTCGACCGCTGGTCCTGGTGCCGGTACACCTCGCGGCCGTCGTCGGTCCGGAGGCTGGTGGTGATGTCCACGCTGTGCGGCGTCGCCGCTTCGTTGTCGTAGACCTCGGCCATGAGCGCAATCTCTTCTGCCGCCTGGAACTCGCGCCCGGCCGTCGGAGGACCTGGCAGCGCCTTTCGAAGCCCGTCGTCCGGGGTCCCGGCAATCGTCGGCGCCTGCCCGGCCAGCGACGACGTGATCAGGAGGCCGCTCATCGTGAGGGGCCCGTCCGTGAAGTCGGGGACCTCGAGGTCGTAGTAGACCGAGCCCGTGCGTTTGCCGTTGGTGTCGGTGGCGCCGACGCGGAGCTGGTAGCGCCCGGGCGGCACCTCCAGGCTGGTGGTGACCCGGAGACCCGACCGCATGACCTTCTGATACGTGGCCGGCTGCAGCGGCATGACCAGGGCGTGGTGAAGGCCGCCCTTCGAGTCGCCGGAGCGCGAGTCGAGTGCGACGACGGCGAGGTTCAACGTGTCTTCGAAGCGGCCGTCCTTCGGGGTGAATGCCAGGTCGCGGGCATCGATGTCCAGTACCAGGCTGACCGCGGCGTTCGGCGCCTTCCCCTTGAAGGGCGCGGCAGTCACCGCGAGCCTGAGCCCGGACACGGCCAGGGGGCTGCCGAGCAGTTCCCGCAACTCGGGCGGGGTGCCTTCCTTGGCATCGACCGGCTTGGGGACCGGGGCCTTCCCGCGGGGAGCCATGTAGCCCTTGCGGAAGCGCACCTGGAGCCCGGGCCGCGCCACCTTCACCTCGATCTTGCGAAACCGGCCGTCGCGACGGTCGTTGGTCGGATAGTAGCCCAGCACGTAGTAGGTGCTGTTGTCCTTCTGGATCCGGTCGAACGCCGATGCGAAATCGTTGGAGTTGATGGCGGCGAACCCGCCCGTTTCCTCGGCCAGCACGCGAAGGCTGTCGTGCTGCACGCGCATCTCGTCCATCATCCCGGTGCTGTCCAGCTTGAGCGCCGGGTCGGCGTCGATCGGCGGCCCGCCAAACGACGCGTCCATCCCCGCCATCACCGACAGTCCCCTGGGATCTACCGTGTAGAAGCTCACGTTCGACCGGGTGGCCGCGCCGATCGCCTCGCGGGTCTCCCCGAGCACCTGGCCTGCATCCGGGTTGTTGATGACGTCAACGATGTCGTAGTCGATCCCCTCGCTGAAGAGGACCAGCGCCTTCCGCCGCCCCCGGACGCCTCCCAGGAACGTGGACAGGTCCCTGAGCGCTCGGAGCGTCGCCGTCGCGTTGTAGCCGCGCTGCGTCGTGTCGATGTCGACGGCCGTCGGCATCTGGCCCGTCATCCGCGTCCGGTTGTAGGAATCGATCCTGTTCTCGGTGGCGGTCGGCAGCGCCCGGCCCATGAAGCGGTCCACCGCGGCCATGAGGAGCCGCTTGTTGCTCGTGAACTCCTGCGATGCGAGCCCCTGGATGCTGACGACCGCCCCGACGTCGTTCGCGCCGAGAGAACTCTGGATGAATTTCTTCGCCGCGGCGCGCACCCACGGGGTGTGCATCGCTTCGGTGTGGAGTTCGTCCAGCACGATCAGGTAGACGCGGCCGTCGAACGGCTTCTCGTTGGTCCGGACGTCGGGCTCGATCGGCTGACGCACGAACAGCGGCGCCTCGGCGCGCTCGACCGGGATTTCGACGAGGCCGAAGTTGGCGACCTTCTGCGGCTTGCCGTCCTCGAGCACCTCGAAATCTCTCGCCTGGAGGTCCGGGACGAACCGGCCCTGACGGTCGACGACGATCGCGTCGACCTCCACGTAGTTCACCTCGACCCGGAAGGTGACGGGCGGCATCTGCCGGTCCGGCGGCGCGGGGGCGGGCCGAGGCGCCTGCTGGGCGCTGGTCGAAAGCGTGAGAGCGAGGAGCGCGACCGACAGGCTGAGCGCTCGCAGCCGGACAAAGGTTCTGGGCATCGGGTGCATAGGTTGGGACCACCACCACGTGGCAGGGCTGGCGTCGATTCGATTATACGCCCCACCCCGGCGTGCCTCCGGGACGGGACCGGGCCGGGGATCTCGCGCCGCCCCGGCCGGCCGGGGCGGCCGACCGTCCAAGTACACAACCCGAGGTGTGTCGCCACGCAGCGGGGTATACTCTTCATTAGGCCACAACCCTGACCCTTACGGCCGCCCGGCGCGGGCTTTGCGTGAGTCCGATGCACGGACTCGAGGGCCCGGGCGCCGATGGTGGCTCGTCAGCCAGTCGGAGGAACTGCATGTCTAGCCGTAAGATCACCCTGTTCTACGCCGTGCTGATTGCGCTGGCCTCGGTAGCGGTCGGCATGGTGCTGGCGTCGCGTCTCGACCTCACGCCCCAGTCGTCCGCGCAGTCCATGGCGGTCCCCGCGATGAACAGCGCGCCGCTCGGCGGCCCGATCGACGCCACCACCTTCCGGAACATCGCCAAGGCCTCGTCGCCCTTCGTCGTCAACATCCGGACGCGGGCGAAGCGCAAGGCTCAGGACATGTCGGAGTTCTTCGGAGGCGAGGACCCCTTCGGGCGGTTCTTCGGGCAGCCCTCGCCCCGCGGCCGGCAGCGCGACCAGATCGTCGAGGCGGCCGGCACGGGGTTCGTGATCAGCAAGGACGGCCTGATCCTCACCAACAACCATGTCGTTGAAGGCGCGACCGACATCTTCGTGGCCTTCGGCGAGAACCAGAGCGATACCGAGGAATACAAGGCACGCCTGGTTGGACGGGACCAGCTGACCGACAGCGCGCTCATCCAGTTGGACGAGAAGCCGAGCACGCCCCTCGTGGAGGCGAAGTTCGGCGATTCGAGCCAGATGCAGACCGGCGACTGGGTGATGGCGATCGGCAACCCGTTCGGCCTGGCGCACACCGTGACGGTCGGGGTCATCAGCGCCACCAAGCGGCCCTTCGCGGTCGCGGACCAGCGGTCGCAGGAAGTGCTTCAGACCGACGCCGCGATCAACCCGGGGAACTCCGGCGGGCCGCTGCTCAACATCCGCGGCGAGGTGGTCGGCATCAATACGGCGATCCTCGCGAACAGCCGCAGCGAGGGGAACATCGGCATCGGGTTCGCGATTCCGATCAACGTCGTCCGCGACCTCCTGCCCCAGCTCCGCGCCGGCAAGGTGATTCGGGGGCGAATCGGCGTCACCGTGGGTGACGTCCCCCGCGAATCGGTTGCCGACCTGGGCCTCAAGTCGCGCTCCGGCGCGGTGGTGGCCAGCGTCACGAAGGACGCGCCGGCAGCCAAGGCCGGCATCGAACCCGGGGACGTCATCGTCGAGTTCAACGGGAAGCCGGTCGCCAACCGCGACGATCTGATCCGGATGGTCACCGGGACGAAGCCCGGAACGACGGTCCCGCTGAAGCTGATGCGGGACAAGAAGGAGAGAACGGTCACGATCACGATCGAGGAGCTCGACCTCGAGGCGGAGGCCGGATCGCAGTCGTCGGGCGAAGGCACCGAAGAGGACACGAGCGCCGGTTTCGGAGTCTCGCTGAGGGACATCACCCCGGCCATCGCCCGGCAGTTGCGCCTGCCGGCGGGGATGACGGGGGCGTTGATCACGGACGTCGACCAGGGCAGCCCTGCGGAGGGCGGCGGCCTGGCCCAGTACGACGTAATCCTCAAGGTGAATGGCACGACCGTCGCGAACGCCGCGGAGGCCAGCCGGCTCCTCCAGAAGATCCCCTCGGGCGGCCGCGCGATGCTGCTCGTCTGGAAGACGCGCCAGAACCAGGAACTGTTCCTGACGATCAAGAAGGAATAGCTACATCTGTAGTGGCTGGTGGTTGGTGGTTGGTGGCTAGTCGTCATCACGCGTGACCCACCCATCACCAGCCACTAGCCACTAGCCACTGCCGTGCCCTCCCCCCTCCTCTCCCTCATCCTCGAGCGCATCCGGACCCAGGGCCCGATCACCGTCGCCGAGTTCATCGACCAGGCGCTCTACAACGACCCGCTCGGCTACTACTCGAGCGAGCATCAGCGCTCCGGGCGCGAGGGAGATTTCTTCACGAGCGTCGATCTCGGGCCGGTGTTCGGCGAGCTGCTGGCGACGCAGTTCGCAGAGATGTCGGACCTGATCGACGGCGGCAGGTCGAGCCGGGGCCGGCCGTTCGACCTCGTCGAAGCGGCCGCCGGCAACGGCCGTCTGGCACGCGACATCCTGGCCTGGGCGGCCGTCCATCGCCAGGACTTCTACCACGCCGTGCAGTTGCACCTCGTGGACCGCAGCCCGCGCGCGCGGGCACGGCAGCTGGAACAGCTTGGTGTCCATGCCCCGAGGCTCGCGAGCTCGTCGAGCGAGCTGCCCGATCGCATCCGCGGCGTCGTGTACGCCAACGAACTGCTCGACGCGCTGCCCCCGCACCTGGTAGTGATGCGGGAGGGAGGACTTCGCGAGCTCTACGTGGATCGCGCAGCCGGGAACCAGCGCGGAGAGGACGTTGCTGCCGCCGCGGCCCCGCTGCGAACCGTCGAGGGACCGCCTTCTTCGCCGGGGATTGCCGCCTACCTCGAACGCGTCGGCGCCCGCCTCGAGCCAGGCTGGTTCGCGGAAGTGAACCTGGCGGCGGCGGACTGGGTGTGCAAGGCCGCGGGCCGTCTCGAGCGGGGGTTCCTGGTCCTGGTCGACTACGGCCACGAGGCGGCAAGACTGTACTCGGCGTCGCACGCCGGCGGCACCCTGGCCAGCTATCGGCGCCACGCGAGCGAGAGCCGCGAGGATGGCCCGGGCTGGCTCTTGGAGCCAGGCGAGCGCGACATCACCTCCCACGTCGACCTCACGGGCGTCGTCCTCGCCGCCCGTGACGCGGGCATGACCTGGCTGGGGACCGTCGATCGAGACGTACTTCCTGCTCGCTCTCGGCCTCGCCGACCGGATGGGGGACGACGCCGCCCAGGATGCCGGGGCGGTCAAGCGGCGCCTCGCCCTGAAGACGCTCCTCCTCCCGGGCGGCATCGGCAGTACCCACAAGGTGATGGTCTTCGCCAAGGGGGTCGAGGCGCCCTCGCTCCGCGGGCTCTCGCTCGGAGGCCGCATCAGCTAGATGGGCCAATCGGCCTCCCGCTGCCGGCCAGGCGGGCGGCTCATGTTCAAGCGAACGGCGCCGGTTTCCGGTATGCTGCCGTGAAGATGAACACCACTCCACTCGAGCGGGAAGTCAAGCTTCGCTTTTCGTCTCCGGCCGAAGCCCGCGACGCGATCCTCGCCATCGGCGTCACCCCGCTGCGAGGCCGCAGGCTGCAGGAGGACTGCCTGCTGGACACGGTTGACGAACGGCTCCGGCAGCAGCGTTCCGTCCTCCGGATCCGCGTGGAGGCCGGGCGCAGCCTGCTGACCTACAAGGGGCCCGTCCAGCCGTCGAGGTGGAAACTCCGCGAGGAGCGCGAAACGATTGTCTCCGACGGAGAGACGATCCTCTACGTGCTCGAGCGCCTCGGGTTCTCGGTGTGGTTCCGCTACCAGAAGTACCGCGAGGAGTTCGGCGCGCGCGACGCGGTCGTTGCGCTGGACGAGACGCCGATCGGCACGTTCGTCGAGATCGAAGGCAGCGAGGCGGCCATCGTCGAACTGACCGCGGCACTCGGCCGCTCCGACGCCGACTTCATCGTCGATTCCTACCGCAGCCTGTACGTGCAGCACTGCGAAGCGCGCGGCATCACGTGCGGGGACATGGTGTTCGAAGAATAATGCTCCCGTCGCTCCTTCTCACCGCCGGCCTGGGAACGCGACTGCGGCCGCTGTCCGCCGTCAGGGCGAAGCCCGCCGTCCCGGTGGCCGGCGAGGCGCTGGTCAGGCGGATACTGCGCTGGCTGTCACAGAGCGGCGTCGTGGATGCGGTCCTCAACCTGCATCACCTGCCCGCGACCGTCTGCGCGGTCGTGGGCGACGGCCGTGATCTCGGCCTGCGGGTCCGCTACTCGCTCGAGAACCCGATCCTCGGCTCCGCGGGCGGACCCCGGCACGCCCTGCCGCTCCTCGCCTCCCCCCGCTTCTTCATCGTCAACGGCGACACGATGACCGACGTGAATCTCGGCGAGATGGCGGAGAGCCACGCCGGCAGCGGGGCCCTGGCGACAATGGCGGTCGTGCCGAACCACGCGCCCGACCGATACGGCGGCGTGGTGGTCGACGAGGCGGGGATCGTGACCGGGTTCACGCGCCGGGGAAGCCAGGCACCCTCGTGGCACTTCATCGGCGTGCAGGTGGCGGAAGCGCGGGCGTTCGCGGCGCTCCCGCCCGACCGGCCTGCCGAATCGGTCGGCGCGCTCTACCCGGCGCTGATGCGCGAGCATCCCGGCAGCATCCGCGCCTATCGCTGCAACGCGTCGTTCGTCGACATCGGGACCCCGGCCGACTACCTGGACACCTCGCTCGCGCTTGCCGGCGCCGCCGCCGATCCGCCCGAAACGCGGCCCTCGCCGCTGATCGGCGCCAGGGCGGCGATCGGCGCATCCGCCCGCCTCGCGAGGACGATTCTGTGGGACGATGTAGAAGTGGGCGCGGACGCCTGGCTGACCGAGTGTGTCGTTGCCGACGGCGTGCGCGTGCCCCCGGGGGTGCGCTGGACGCGGAAGGTCGTCGTGCCGGCCGGCGCCTGCGCGCCCGCGCCCGGCGACGAACGCATCGGCAACCTGTTGTTGACATCAATCGACCGCCACCACTGACATGCCCCTCAACGCACACCCTGCTGCCATTCCCGTCCCCGAACCGATCAGCGCTTACCTCGAGCGCCGCGGCCCCGCCGTCCAGGAGGCTCGCGTGATCCCGCTGACCGGGGATGCGTCCGACAGGCGCTATTACCGGCTGATCGAAGCGGACGGCTCGACCTCGGTGCTGGCGCTGTATGCCGCGCCGTTCATGTACGACACGCTGTCGTTCGTCAATGTCGCCGACCTGTTCCAGCAGGTTCCCCTGCCGGTCCCGGCCATCTTCGACCACGCCGACGACCTGGGTCTGCTGCGCCTGCAGGATTTGGGTGACGTGACCATGCAAGCGCATCTCGGGGCGGCGTCCCCGGGCGAGCACGCGGCGCTCTTCCGGCAGGCGGTCGGGTTCATCGACGCGATGCAGCGGCGCGGCGCCGACCTGGCGTCTCCGAGGTACACGCCGTACTCGCTGGCGTTCGACGTCGAGAAGCTGACCTGGGAACTCGAGTTCTTCGTGAAGCACTTCCTGGAGGCCTACAAAGGCGTGCAGGTGCCGGTGCCGACGCGCGAGGCGATCCGCGAAGAATGGAAGGTGATCGTCGAGGAACTGGCGTCCGAGCCGCGCGTGCTCTGCCACCGCGACTATCACAGCCGCAACCTCATGCCGCACCGGGGCGTGCTCTACATCATCGACTTCCAGGATGCCCGGCTGGGTCCCGACACCTACGACCTCGCTTCGCTGCTGCGCGATTCGTACGTGGACTTCACCGAAGAGACGGTGGACGAACTGATCGCGTTCTTCCTGGCGCTGCGCGGCCAGGGAGCGGCCCGGACAGAGGCCGCCTTCGCGTCCTACCAGGCGGATTTCCGTCGGCGCTTCGACCTCATGTCCCTGCAGCGCAACCTGAAGGCGCTGGGCACCTTCGGGTTCCAGACCACCACGCGGCAGAACCCCGTCTACATCCAGTACATGCCGCGGACCTTGCGGAACGTGCGGCGCAACCTGCAGCGCTACCCGCGGTTCGGCCGCCTGCAGGAACTGCTCGCCACGTTCATCGAGGACGTCAGGTAGCCTCAGAAGGGGTTATCGGCCACTCTCCTGTACAATGGGTTGTTCACCCTCTTACTGACAGGAGCGCGATGCGCGTGCGCTTCGGAATCTCGACGCATCTCTATCACGACAGGCCGCTGGGCCCCGAACACCTCGCGGAAGTGGCGGAATACGGCTTCCACTCCATCGAGCTGTTCGCGACGCTCGGCCACTTCGACTATCGCAGCCCGGAGGCCGTTCGGTCGCTGGCCGGCTGGCTTCGCGACGCGACGCTCGAGTTGCACTCGGTCCACGCGCCGATCGTCGAGCGGGTGCTGAACGGGGCATGGGGTCCGCCCCTCTCGACGGCCGCGGCGGCCGAAGAAGCACGGAAGCGCGCGGTGGCCGAAGCGCTGGCGACCCTCGAGATCGCGAAGACGATCCCGTTCCGCTACCTGGTCGTGCACCTCGGGATCCCCGACGACCAGAAGCCGCCGGGGGAGAGCAACGCCCGGCAGTCGGCCTACCGCAGCCTCACGGAAATCGCCGAGGCCGCCGGCCCGCTGGGGGTCCAGGTGGCGGTCGAGGTCATCCCCAACAAGCTGTCCGCCGCCCACGCGCTCGTCCACCTCGTTGAGGAAGACCTGGAGCTCGACGACCGCAGCGTGGGCATCTGCCTCGACATGGGGCACGCCTTCCTCATGGGCGACCTGGCCGACGCGATCGAGATGGTGTCAGGCGATCTGCTGACGACCCACGTCCACGACAACCGCGGCAAGAGCGACGACCACCTGCTCCCGTTCGACGGGAAGATCGACTGGCCGACCGCGCTGATGTCGCTCGAGAAGGTGGGTTACGAAGGACTGATCATGTTCGAGCTGGCGAACACCAGCACGCCGCGGGAGGTCCTCCAGAAGACGGTCGGCGTCCGCCGGCGGTTCGAGGAGATCCTGGCCTGATGAAGATCGGATTCGTGTCTCTCGGCTGCCCGAAGAACCTGGTGGATTCGGAAGTGATGCTCGGCCTGGCGGAGCAGGCAGGGCATACCTTGACACCCGAGGCCGCCGAGGCCGACGTGCTCGTGGTCAACACGTGCGCCTTCATCGAGTCGGCGCGCCAGGAATCGATCAACGCCATCCTCGAGATGGCCGGGCACAAGACCGGCGGGCGCTGCAAGCGCCTGGTCGTCACCGGCTGCATGGCCGAGCGCTACCGCGACGAGCTGAAGCGGGAGATCCCCGAGATCGACGCGATGCTCGGTACGGGAGAAGTACCGGAGATCGTCGGCGCGCTGCAAGGCGCGCGGGTCGGGCCGTCGAGGCCCGCGGGCGGTGACGCGGCCGTTTCTGTCCCGCTGCTCCGCAAGGACGGCCGGGTCGTGCCCGTGGCCAGCAGACCTTCGACAACGCCGCACCACGGATTCCACGACCGCCCGACCTACATCTACGACGACCTCACGCCGAGGACCCTCACCACGCCGCCTCACCTGGCATACGTGAAGATTGGTGAGGGCTGCAATTACAAGTGCGCGTTCTGCATCATCCCGAAACTGCGTGGACCGTATCGCAGCCGGCCCGCGGAGTCCGTCGTGCGCGAGGCGCACGAACTCGCCGGCCGCGGCGTCAAGGAACTCCTGCTCGTCTCGCAGGACACGACCTACTACGGCAACGATCGCGGGGAGCGCGGCGCCCTGCCATCGCTGCTGCGGCAACTGAACCGGGTGGACGGCCTGGAGTGGATCCGGCTCCTGTACCTCTACCCCACGACGATCACCACGGAGACGCTGACGGCAATCGCAGAATGCGATAAAGTGTGCAAGTACGTGGATTTGCCGCTGCAACACGCCTCCGACCCGGTGCTAAAGCGGATGCGCCGCCCGGGGACGCGCGCCAGCTACCTCCGGCTCATCGACAAGGTCCGGGCGGCCATCCCAGGCGTCACGCTCCGCACGACGTTCATCGTCGGGTTCCCCGGCGAAACCGACCGCGATTTCGAGGCGCTCCGGCGGTTCGTGGAGGACGTGCGGTTCGATCACGTGGGCGTGTTCACCTATTCGCACGAGGCCGGCACGACGGCCGGACGGTTGGAGGACGACGTGCCGGCGCGGGTGAAGCGGCAACGCCAGCGCGTGCTGATGACCTTGCAGAAGCGGCTGGTTGCCCAGGCGAACCGCTGCCGGGTCGGCGAGCAGGTGCGGGTGCTGGTGGACGGGCCGTCGCCGGAGCACCCGCTGGTGCTGCGGGGCCGGCTGGCGGGGCAGGCCCCGGAAATCGACCCGGTTGTCTATTTCTCGGAGGCCGATCCGGACGAGTGCCGGCCCGGCATGCTGGTCGACGCCGAGGTCACGGCGGCGCGCGGCTACGACCTCGTGGTCCGTCCGCTGTCGCCCGGGCCCGGCTCCAGCGGGCTTTAGCGAGACCCCGCCGAAGCGCGCCGCGCGAAGGCGGTCCGCTGTCGCCCGCGCCCGGCTCGAGCGGGCTTTAGCGAGACTCGCCGAAGCGCGTCGCGCGCAGGCGGTCCGTCGTCGCCCGGGCCCGGTTCGAGCGGGCGTTAGCGAGACTCGCCGAAGCGCGTCGCGCGGAGGCGGTCCATTGCCCGTGCGGAAAACGGCGTGATATACTGAACTGCTTCGGGTGTCGAGGCTGGGAGGCAACTGGAGTGGGCCGGTGCCCACTTTTTGTATTTTGGGGACACCGTGGAACGCCTCGATCAGGTGCGGGCGCTCGCCGAGCGCGTCGCGCAGAGCTACGGCTTGGAGATCTTCGACGTCCAGTTCCGCCGCGAAGCGGTGGGCTGGGTGCTTCGGGTGACCATCGACCGGCGCGGCGCGGCCGATACGGAAGCCAAGCCGGGTTCGCCGGCCGATTCGGTGGGCGTGGACGACTGCCGCCACGTCAGCAGCGACCTGAGCGCGTTGCTCGACGTCGAGGACGTGATCGAGCGGGCGTATACGCTGGAAGTCACTTCCCCGGGGCTCGACCGCCCGCTCCGCGGCGTGGGAGATTACGAGCGGTTCCGCGGGCGGCTGGCGTCGTTGGTCACCGCCGAACCGGTGACCGGCCAGACGCATTTTCGAGGCCGTCTCCAGGGGATCGACGGCGGTGACGTGGTGCTGAGCTACGAGAGCGGCAAGCAGGTCCGGGTGCCGCTCGCCGCGGTGTCCCGCGCGAAGCTCGAAGTGGAGTTCTGACCGTCAGACGCGTGCAGAAGGCTATGAGCAATCCTACATTGCAGCAGACGATTGAGGCGCTGGCCAAGGAAAAGGGGATCGAACCCGAGGTCATCGTCTCGGCTATCGAAGAAGCGGTCAAGACCGCATCGCGGAAGTACTACAAGACGAACGAGGACCTCCACGCGCGGTTCAATCTGGAGACGGGGCAGGTCGAGCTGTTCGCCGTCAAGCAGATCGTCAACGAGGTGACGAACCCCTCGACCGAGGTCGCGCTCGCCGAGGCGCAGCAGTTGTACGGGGAAGAGGCGGAAGTGGGGATGGAAATCGAGTTCCCCAAGTCCACCGAGGTCCTCGGCCGCATCGCCGCGCAGACCGCGAAACAGGTGATCTTCCAGAAGGTCCGCGAGGCCGAGCGCGAGAACGTGTTCGGCGAGTACAATCAGCGGATCGGCGAGGTGGTCAACGGGACGGTGAAGCGGTTCGAGAACGGCGACATCATCCTGGAACTCGGCCGCATCGAGGCGGTCCTGCCCCGCAAGGAGCAGTCGCGCGCCGAGAGCTACGCGCCGGGCGATCGCATCCGGGCCGTCATCCGCGCCGTCAACCGCAGTGCCAAGGGGCCCCAGATCGTCCTCTCGCGCACCGATGCCGCCCTGCTGATCAAGCTGTTCGAGCAGGAAGTGCCGGAGATCTACGACGGCACGGTCGTCATCAAGGGTGCGGTGCGCGAAGCGGGCGACCGCGCGAAGGTGGCGGTCTACTCGCGCGAACGGGACGTCGACCCCGTGGGCGCGTGCGTCGGCATGAAGGGCACGCGCGTCCAGTCGATCATCCGCGAGCTGCGCGGCGAGAAGATCGACATCGTCGAGTGGTCCGAGGACTCCGTCGGCTTCGTCACCAACGCACTCAGCCCCGCGAAGGTGCAGCGGGTCTCGATCGTGGACGACCACGAGCGGGTGATGGAAGTCGTGGTCGAGGACAAGCAGCTGTCGCTGGCGATCGGCAAGAAGGGCCAGAACGTCCGGCTGGCCGCGAAGCTGACCGGCTGGCGGATCGACATCAAGAGCGAGGAAGAGAAGCGGCGCGAGGTCGAGGCGCAGCTCGAGGGCCTCGAGATGCCGGGCGTCGAGGGCGAGGAGGGCGAAGCGCCGGCGCCCGTGCTGGTGCTGCCCGACATTCACGACGAGATCGTGGGCGCCCTGCGAGAGGCCGGTTACACCTCCGCGGAGATGGTGGCCGAGGCGACCATCGAAGAACTGACCCAGGTCGAGGGGATCGACGAGGCGACCGCCGAAAGCGTGCTTGCGGCGGCGCGCGCGGAAGCCGAGGCGGCTGCGACGGCGCGCGCCCAGGCGGAGGCAGAGCGAAGGCGGAAGCCGAGCAGGCGGAAGCGGAGCAGGCGACCGCCGAGGCCGAGCAGGCGACCGCCGAAGCGGAGCAGGCCGGTGAGCCGCAACCGGCGGCCGAGGGCGGGACGAGCGAGGCCGGCGAAGCGCCGGCCGACAACGACCAGGACGCGCAGCGCGAGTAACACGAGTCGAGGTATCCGTTGGCCACTGTCCGGATTTACAAAGTCGCGGAACTGCTGAACACGACGAGCCAGGAAGTCGTCGCTCTACTCAAGCGCGATCACGGGATCGAAGTGAAGAGCGCGTCGAGCACGATCGAAGAGGTCGTGGCCAGGCAGTTCGTCGAGCGGATGGCACGGCAGCGAGGCATTTCGCTGCCCGGCGGCGACATGTTCGCCGAGACGCCGGTGCACAAGCCCAAGAAGCCCGGCGCCGCCAAGAAACCGGAACCGCCCAAGCCGGCAGCGCCTGCGCTCCCGCCGCCGCGCCTCGTGAAGACCGTGCGGCCGAAGGCCGAGGGCGAGGCGGAAGCTGCCCATGCCGCCGCGCCGGCAGAGGCCGCATCGACTGCAGTGCACGCGGCCGCGGAGGCTCCGGTCGTCGAAGCGCCGGCCGCCCCGGCTCCCGACGCCGTCGCCAAGCCCGAACCGCCGGTCGAACCGCGCGTCGCGCCTCCAGCGCCATCCGGACCGCCGAAGTCCGGGCTCCGGCTCGAGACGCCGGCGGCGCCCGTGGTCAAGGAAGTCCCCAAGCCGCAGCCTGTGGCGGTCGAACCGGAGCCGGTGCCGCCTCCCAAGGCTGCCCCGACCCCGGAACCTCAAGCGGAACCAACGCCGGCGGTGGAGCCGCCCGCACCGCAGCCGACCGCCGCGGCGCCGACGCCAGCCGCCGAGGCGCCGGCGCCGGTTGCGCCGCCGACCCCGGCCGTGCCCACTGCCCCACCGCCGCCAGCGGCGGTGCACGCGCCGGCGCCACCCGCGGCACCGCAGGCAGCGGCCGCACACGCGGCCGCTGCGCATGCGCCCGCGCCGCCGGCCCCGGCCGCACATCCGCCGGCGCCGTCGGCGGCGCCCACTGCCCCGCGGCTCGTATCGCACCATCCGCCAGCCGCCGCCCCGGGCGCCAGGCCGGCGCCAGGCGCCCCGGCGAAGCCCGTGCCGCCCGCGGCCGAACGGATGGCCGCGCGGCCGTCCGTTCAGCCGCCGACGCCGCGGCCGGTGATGCCGCCGCCCGGCCGCGTGGTTCCTCCCCGGTCGGGACTGAGGGTCGAAGAAACGCCGCCGCCACCCGCGCCGCGCCTGCAGCCGCGCACGGTTGCGCCCCCGGCCGCGCCGCCGCGCCCGGGTCCCACCGGTCAGGTGGGCCGGCCGATGCAGCGGCCGTCGATCCCCGACTCCTCGCGGACCGGCGCGCCCGGTGCGCGCCCGCCGTTCGGCGCCCGTCCCGGAGCGCTGCCGCCGCGGCCCGCAGGTCCGCCCGGTGCGCGCCCGCTCCCGTCGCAGCCCCAGAGGCCGGGGATGCCGCCGCGTCCCGGCCAGCCTTCGAGGCCCCAGGCGGGCGCGCGCCCGTCTCCTGGCCAGCGGCCCGGGCCGCGGCGTGACGCGCCGCGCCTCCCGGCGATGTCCACTCCGTCGGCGCCGCCGCCGATCACGCGCACGATTACGCTCGCCGAAGGCATGACCGTCAAGGACCTGGCCGACAAGCTCGAACTCCGCACGAAGGACGTTCTCAAGAAACTCCTCGACAAGCGGATCATGATGACGATCAACACGACCCTGGACGTCGAAACCGCGACGATGATCGCGCGGGAGTTCGGCGCAGACGTGCAGGTCCGCAGCTTCGAAGAGGAGCTCCTCGAGGTCGAGACCGTGGACGCCCATCCCGAGGACCGCGTGACGCGCGCACCGGTCGTCACCGTCATGGGCCACGTCGACCACGGCAAGACGACGCTGCTCGACGGCATCCGCGAGACCCGCGTCGCCGAACGCGAAGCGGGCGGCATCACCCAGCACATCGGCGCCTACCACGTGACGGTGAACAACCGCAGCGTGGTGTTCCTCGACACCCCCGGCCACGAGGCGTTCACCCTCATGCGCGCCCGCGGCGCCCGGGTGACCGACATCGTCGTCCTGGTGGTGGCGGCGGACGACGGCGTCATGCCGCAGACGCGGGAAGCGATCGACCACGCCAAGGCGGCCGGCGTCCCGATCGTCGTCGCCGTCAACAAGGTGGACAAGCCCGACGCCAACCCCGAGCGGGTGAAGCGCGAACTGTCGGACCTCGGCCTCATGCCCGAAGAGTGGGGCGGTCAGACGGTCATGGTGGAGGTGTCGGCGAAGAAGCGGCAGAACCTCGAGCTGCTGCTCGAAATGCTCCTGCTCGTCTCCGACATCGCGGACCTCAAGGCAAACCCGAAGCGCGCAGCCGTCGGCACGGTGCTCGAAGCGCAGCTGGACAAGGGCCGCGGCCCGGTCGCCACGATCCTCGTGCAGGACGGCACGCTCCACATCGGCGACACCGTCATCGCCGGCCCGATCCTCGGCAAGGTCCGCGCGCTGATCGACGACCGCGGCCGCCACGTGAAGACGGCGGGGCCGTCGATCCCGGTCGAGGTGCTTGGCCTCGCGGCGCTGCCGCAGCCGGGCGATTCGTTCCAGGCGATCAACGACGCGGCGAAGGCCCGCCAGGTGGCGCTGTTCCGCCAGTCGCAGGTGAAGGAGAAGGCGGCGTCCAGCAAGACGTCCCGCCTCACGCTCGAGTCGCTGCAGCAGCAGATTGCCGAGGGCGAGACGAAGGAGCTGCCGATCATCATCAAGGCCGACGTGCAAGGCTCGGCCGAGGTGCTGGCGGACACGCTCACCAAGCTCTCGGACGAGAAGGTCAAGATCCGGATCATCCACTCGGGCGTCGGCGCCATCAACGAGTCGGACGTCCTGCTGGCCTCGGCCTCGAACGCCATCATCATCGGGTTCAGCGTCCGGCCCGACCGCAACGCCGTCGAGGTGGCCGAACGCGAACACGTGGACGTGCGCTTGCACTCGATCATCTACAACGTCATCGACGAGATGAAGAAGGCGATGACGGGCCTGCTCGAGCCGACGTTCAAGGAAGTGCGGCTGGGGCTGGCCGAGGTGCGCGAGGTGTTCCGCGTGCCGAAGATCGGGTCGATCGCCGGCTGCATGGTCGTCGAGGGGACGATCAAGCGCAGCGGCGACGCGCAGGCACGGCTGCTCCGCGACCACGTGGTGGTGCACGAAGGCAAGATCGGCGGGCTCCGCCGTTTCAAGGACGACGTGTCCGAGGTGAAGGCCGGCTTCGAGTGCGGCATCAGCCTCGAGCGGTTCAACGACGTCAAGGTCGGTGACGCGATTGAAGTGTTCGTGGTGGAGCGGGTCATCGTGCCCGTGACGGCCTAGCGGCCGCCGCCGCCGTTGCCCATGATTGTTGCCCTGTTGTCCGTTGAACTCCACCTGCCGGGGGCGCAGTCCCTCAAGGACAAGCGCATGGTCCTTCGCCGCCTGAAGGACCGCCTGGCGAAGTTCAACGTCGCGGTTGCAGAGGTCGAGCACCACGACCTCTGGCAACGCGCGGGGCTGGGCGTCGTCACCATCAGCACCACCCAGGCCCACGCCGAGCAGGAACTGGCGGCGGTCGCCGACGAAATCGAGCGCCTGGAACCCGGGGCGATCACGCGGACGGGGATCGAGTTCCTCGCGTGAACACGTGACAGGATTCAGGACTGCCCCCCGAATCCGGAATCCTGAGTCTGATATGGCCCAAGGCTACCGCCCCGACCGCGTCGCCGACCAGATCCGCGCGGAGATCAGCGTCATGCTCGCGCGCGAGGTCCACGACCCGGGCATCGGCTTCCTGACAATCACGCGCGTGGTCGTGTCGCCCGACCTCCTGCTCGCCCGCGTCTACTACACGACGATCGGCTCCGAGCAGGACCGGAACAGCCACCGCGAAGGCCCTCGCCCGGGCGACCCCGTTTCTCCGGCGACAGGTCGGTCAGCGCCTGAAGCTGCGCCGCGTCCCCGTCCTCGAGTTCTTCTTCGACAAATCGGTGGAGAACCAGGAGCGCGTCGAGCGGCTGCTGCACGAAATCCACGAGGCCGATGCGAAGGCCGAGGCCGAAGTCGCCCGGAACGAACCCCATCATGACCCTGAGCGCAACGAGGACTGAGCACCGCGAGGTGCTGCAGCAGATCCGCGAGGAACTCCTCGCGGCCCGGCGGTTCCTGATCAGCTCTCACGTGAAGCCGGACGGCGACTCGATCGGGTCGCAGATGGCCATGGCCTACGCGCTGCGCGCCCTGGGAAAGGACGTGCGGGTGGTGAACCGCGACCCCGCGCAGCCGGCGCTGCTCACCTTCCCGGGCGTGTCCGGGATTGAGATTGCCGACCGCGTCGAGGGCGACTTCGACCTGGTGCTGGTGATGGAGTGCGGCGACCTGGCCCGCACCGGCGTCGAAGGTCTCGACCGCTACCGCATCATCAACATCGACCACCACCCGGGCAACGCCATGTACGGCGCGGTCAACTGGTTCGACGGCACCGCCGCGGCCTGCGCCGAGATGGTGTTCGACGTGGTCCAGGCTCTCGGGGTGCCGCTCACGCGCGAGATGGCCACGCACATCTACGTGGCAATCCTGACCGACACCGGCTCGTTCCACTACTCCAGCATCTCGCCGCGCACGTTCGACATCTGCCGGCAGCTGCTGGAGGCAGGCGCAGACCCCGTGTCGATCGCGCGAAACGTCTTCGACAGCAACAACATCGGCCGGCTCCGCCTGTTCGGCGCCGTCCTGGGCTCGGTGGAACTCGACGAGTCGGGGCGGCTGGCGGCGATCTACCTGGACAAGGCGATGGCGCGGGCCTCGGGGGGCACCTACGACGACACCGAGGGCCTGATTAACCTGCCGCTGACCGTGAAGGAGATCCAGGCGGTCGTCTTCTTCAAGGAAGCCGACGGAAACCAGTACCGGGTCAGCCTGCGGTCGAAGGGCGACATCGACGTGTGCGAGTCGCGAAGCAATTCGGCGGAGGCGGCCACAAGAACGCGTCCGGGTGCACCGTGACCGGAAACCTGGCCTCGGTCCGGCAGCAGATCATGCCGCTCGTGCAGGCCGCCATCGAGCGCGCCCTGCCGAAGCAGGAGTAAGGTGGACGGCGCGCTGGTCGTGGACAAGCCGGAGGGACCAACCTCCCACGACGTGGTCGCCCGCGCCCGGCGGGCGCTCGGCATCCGGTCGATCGGCCACACGGGCACCCTGGACCCGCTGGCAACCGGTGTTCTCGTCCTGCTCGTCGGCCGCGCCACCCGCCTCGCGCAGTTCCTGTCGGCTCACCTGAAGTCGTACGAGGCGGTCGCCCGGCTCGGGCTCGTCACCGACACGTGGGACCGAACCGGAGCCAGGCTGCCCGGCCCCGGGGGCCCGCTGCCGGCCCTGGCCGACGTCGAGCGGGCACTGGCGGGGTTCGTCGGGCTTCTGCCGCAGGCGCCCCCGCCGTACTCCGCCAAGAAAGTCGGCGGCATCCGGGCGCACGTGATCGCACGACGGGGCGGGGCGGTGGCGGTCGCGCCGGCGATGGTCCACCTGCACGAGGCGCGGGTGACGCGCCTCGACCTCCCGCTCGTGGACCTCGCCCTGCTCACCTCGGCCGGATACTACGTGCGGTCGCTCGTCCAGGAACTGGGACAGGCGCTGGGCTGCGGGGCCTGCCTGGAAGGCCTTCGCCGGACCGCGAGCGGGCAATTCGGTCTCGACCAGGCCGTCGCCCTCGACGTCCTCGAGCAGGCTCCGGCAGACGCCGCCGCGCGAATCGTGCCGATGGCGGACCTGCTGCCCGACCTGCCGGCGGTGGTACTGGACGAGGCCGGCGCCGAGAAGGCCGCTCACGGCAACGAGATCCCCGCGCCGGTCGCGGCCCTCGGGCCCGTCCGGCTGCTGACACCAGACGGCCGCCTGCTGGCCATCGCGCGGCCCGGCGGAAGGCCCGGCTTTTTGCATCCGGCCGTGGTCCTGAAGTAAGATATTGGATCTGTTGGAGTAACAAGAATCCTAGTAAACAGCAGGCAGTGGTCGCCAGGCCTGTTCGTGGCGGCGCGGGCAGGCATGCCGTCCACTGTCTACTGTTTACCGTGTGGGTGAACGGCGGTCCGGTCACGGCAATCCTGCCGCTCTGGGCCGTTCGTGGAGGTGATGACCGTGGCACTGAACAAGGAACGCAAGACCGAACTGATCGGGAACTACAAGACGCATGAAGGGGATACGGGTTCGCCAGAGGTGCAGGTAGCCATCCTGAGCGAGCGGATCACGTATTTGACCGAGCACTTCAAGGTGCACGCGAAGGACCATCATTCGCGTCGCGGCCTGCTGCAGCTCGTCGGTCAGCGGCGCCGGCTGCTGGATTACCTGAAGCGGAAGGATACCGAGCGCTACGCGGAGTTGATCCGGCGTCTCGGCATCCGCAAGTAGCGCGGCACCCTGGGAGAACAGGTCGGGAGGCCCGGAGCCTGCCGACCTGCTGTCCCGGTGCGTTCCCTCACGTGCCCACACATCGCCCGTCGACCCTCCACGCGGCGACAGCGACATCCCGCCGCTGCCTCCGTCGTGTGTTCTCATGGGTCCTCCCCACGTCAGCATCCGTAGGGACGATCGCGTCCCGCCATCGAGGCAAGACTTATGTACAAGCGTGAACTCACCGTCGGCCAGAACGTCCTCTCGATCGAGACGGGCAAGCTGGCCAAGCAGGCCAACGGCTCGGTCATCGTGCGCTACGGCGACACGGTGGTCCTGGTCACGGCCTGCTATGCCGCCAACGAGCGCCAGGGCATCGACTTCCTGCCGCTCACCGTCGACTACAGGGAATACACCTACGCGTCCGGGAGGATTCCCGGCGGCTTCTTCAAGCGGGAAGGCAAGCCGAGCGAGAAGGAAGTCCTGACGAGCCGCTGCATCGACCGGCCGCTCCGCCCGCTCTTCCCTTCAGGCTGGCACCACGAGACGCAGGTCATCGCGATGGTGCTGTCGGCCGACTTGGACAACGACTCCGACGTCCTGGCGATCACCGGCGCCTCGGCCGCGCTCGCGCTGTCCGAACTGCCGCTCGAGAAGACGATTGCCGCCGTCCGTGTCGCGCTGGTCGGCGATCAGTACCTGGTCAATCCCACCTACGCCCAGCGCAAGGAAGCACGGCTGGACATCATCGTCGCGGGCAGCAAGGACGGCCTGGTGATGGTGGAGGCGGGCGCCAAGGTCGTCACCGAGGCCCAGGTGATCCAGGCGCTCGAGACGGGCCACGCGGCGATCAAGCAGATCGTCGAGGTCATCGACCGGATGGCGCAGGAAGCCGGAAAGACCAAGCTCGAGGTGGCAAAGAAGGAAATCAGCCGCGACTTCTACCGCGAGGTCGAGGAGAAGATCCTGCTGCCGCTCAGCGAGGCGATGCAGCTCCGCGACAAGCTCGAAAGCTACGCGGCGGTGGACCAGGTCCTCGAGAACCTCGTGGCCTCCATGCCCGAGGAGGAAGTCCAGCGGCGCAGCGAAGCGAAGGCCGTCTTCAAGGAACTCAAGGAGAAGGTGCTCCGCGACGCGGTCCTCGATCGACGCACCCGCCTGGATGGCCGCGCGTTCGACCAGGTCCGCCCGATTCTGGATCGAGGTCGGCGTGCTGCCTCGGACGCACGGTTCGGCGGTTTTCACCCGCGGTGAAACGCAGGCCCTCGTGACCGCCACGCTCGGTACCGCCGAAGACCAGCAGAAAGTCGAGATGATTGGCGGCGAGGTCTACAAGCGGTTCATGCTCCACTACAACTTCCCGCCCTTCTCGGTCGGCGAGGTGGCGTTCCTGCGCGGCCCGGGGCGCCGCGAGGTCGGCCACGGCGCGCTCGCCGAGCGGGCACTGGCGCCGATGATCCCGGCCGAGGAGAAGTTCCCCTATACCGTCCGCATCGTGTCGGACATCCTCGAATCGAACGGCTCCTCGTCGATGGCGTCGGTCTGCGGCGGCTCGCTGGCGTTGATGGACGCCGGTGTTCCGCTCGTCTCGCCGGTAGCCGGCGTGGCGATGGGCCTGGTCATGGACGAAGCCACCGGCAAGTACGCCGTGCTCACGGACATCGCCGGCGCCGAGGATCACTACGGTGACATGGACTTCAAGGTCACCGGCACGGCGGAGGGCATCACCGCCCTCCAGATGGACATCAAGGTCTCGGGGATCACCTCGGCCATCATGCAAGAGGCTCTCGAGCAGGCCCGCCGGGGCCGCCTGCACATCCTCGAGAAGATGCAGGAAACGCTGAACGCGCCGCGTACCAACATTTCCACCTACGCGCCCCGAATCGTGACGATCCAGATCCCCGTCGACAAGATCCGCGACGTCATCGGGCCCGGCGGCAAGGTGATCCGCGGAATCATCGAGCGGACCGGCGTGAAGATCGACGTCGAAGACGACGGCCGCGTGAACGTGGCGTCGGCGGACGAGGATTCCGCCCAGCGCGCGATCGCGATCATCCAGGAACTGACGGCGACGCCGGAGCTGAACAAGTCGTACCTCGGCAAGGTGCAGCGCATCACCGATTTCGGCGCGTTCGTCGAGATCATGCCGGGCGTGGACGGCCTGCTCCACGTGTCGGAAATCGCCAACCACCGGGTGAAGGACGTTCGGGACGAGCTCAAGGAAGGCGAGCAGTTGATGGTGAAGGTCATCAACGTCGACCCGAGCGGCAAGGTCCGGCTCAGCCGAAAGGCGCTGCTCGAGGGGGCCGACGCGGCCGCCCCGGCAGGGGACGGCGACGCTGCGCCGGCGCGCAGCCACGAACCGCGTGAGCACGGCCGCCACGACGGTCCGCCGCGCGGCCGCGGCGGCGACCGGGGGCGGAGACACTAGAACGGCTCCAGGCTTCAGGCTTCCGGCCGTGTCCCGTCCCCGACGCATCGGGAAGCGGGGCACACCGGGAGCCGGTCGCCCGGGTGCAGAGCACTGTCCGCAGAGGGGAGACCATGCCACGAGGTCGTTCGACCGGCGCCGCCCTGGTGTTGTTGGTGGCCGTCGCCAGCCTGGCGGTCGTGGCCGCGTTCGCCCGACAGGAAACGGGCGAAGCCCGCAGCTTCCAGATCGTCGCCCGCAAGTTCTGGTACTCGCAACCGCTCATCGAGGTGCGCCAGAACGACCTGGTGAAGATCACCCTCGAAGCCGAAGACATCCCGCACAGTTTCACCATCGACGAACCCTACCGCATCGCCAAGCGCGCGGCGCCCGGCCACCCGATCGTCTTTGAGTTCCGCGCGGACAAGGTGGGCAGCTTCGAGTTCTATTGCAGCCTGAAGATCGACGACGGCTGCCGGACGATGAAGGGGCAACTCGTGGTCACGGCACGGTAGGAAGGCTCAGGGCTCAAGGCTCAGGGCTCGTGCCGCGCTGTGCCCAGGCGTGCGCGGCTTCGACCCGCTCGCTCACGGGTGGATGCGTATAGAACATCCAGCGCGCGAAGCGCGAGGGGTGCTCCTCGGAGAGATTCTGATCGGCCAGCCGCCGCATCGCCGTCGAGAACGCCTCGGCGTTTCGCGTGAGGTCCAGGGCGAAGCGGTCCGCAGCCCGCTCCATGGCCCTCGACACGGCGTTGACCGCCGGGAGCAGCACGAGCGACAGCAGGCCGGCCGTGAGGAGCAGCACGGGCAGGCCTGCCACGTCGGCCACCCCTTCCCACCCGAGGCGCGGCGCGAGCGCCCTCATGACCCGGCTCGCCGCGTAGAACCCGACCGTGACGACACCCGTCTGAACGGCCATCCCGCGCCAGATGTCGTGGTGAACCTGGTGCGCCATCTCGTGCGCCATGATCACCTCGATCTCATCGTCCGAGTAGTTCCGGAGCAGCGTGTCCGACAACAGGATGCGGCGGGTCCGCCCGAGACCGGTCAGGGCGGCGTTGGCCTTCTTGGTGCGGTCGCTCAGCCGCCATTCCGCCACCTCGGTCACCGGGACTCCCCCGCGTCGCGCCAGGGCCAGCAGCCGCTCGCGGAGTTCGCTCCGCTCAACCGGCCGGAAGGTGAAGAAGATCGGCATCAGCAGCACGGGCGCCAGGCGCGTGAGGACGACAATGAGGGCCGCGAACCCGGCCGCCGCGGCCAGCCACCACCCCTCGGGCCAGTGCCGCATGGCGAGGTACAGCGCCGAGAATCCAGCCAGGGACAGGCCTCCGCCCAGCGCGGCTCCTTTCGCCAGGTCCAGCAGCCACCGGCGGAACGACTCGGTCGACAGCCCGTAACGATGTTCGAGCAGGAAGGTCCGATAGTACGCGATCGGCCATTCCCCCACCTCGTGGAGAACCCCGACCACGGCAACGTAGGCGAGGACGATGGCAGCGGGATGGAGCGAGGCGGGCAGCAGGGGCGCGATCAAACCGTGGAGTGACTCGCGGAGCCGGACCGACAGCGGGGTGGCGGCGAGGAGCACCAGGAACCCGGCGCTCCAGGCCGCGGACGCGACGGCCGCCCGGCGGCCCAACGTGTGATACCGGGCGGATCGGTCTTCGTTCACTTGCCGATAAGCTGGATGCGGCCGTTCGTGGTTTCGAGGACGACCTTGGGGCCGCCGCCGTTCAGGCGGCCCTCGACGCGCCGCCGCGTCGTTTCAGGCCCGTCGAGCTTGAGGTTCTCCACCGAGATACGGCCGTTGACGCAACTCGCCGACACGTCGGCTTTCGCCGTCGCCGGCATCGTGACTTCGACGCTCCCGTTCACGGTTTCGGCCCGGATCCCGCCGGCGGCCACGCTGGTGATCTCGAGGCTGACCCTGCCGTTGGTGCTGTTCGCTTCGACCGCACCCGACAGGTCGCGGCCCTTGACCGTGCCGTTGCCGGTCTCCGCCTTGAGCGTCCCCTTCAATGCGGCCGCATCGAGCGTGCCGTTCTGGCTGTCCATCCGGACGTTGACCGAGGCCGGCACCTTGATGTGGTACTTCACCTCGACGCGGCGCCCCTCCCCCGATGGGGGCTTGGTCTCCAGCCGGATCCGGTTCGCGCCAACCTCTTCGGCAATCGTCAGTTCCGCCAGGATCTTCTTCGCATCCTCGTCGGTCGCGCCGCGCGCCGTCCGCTCCGCGACCACCTCGACCTGCGAACCTTCGGCCCCCACGACCTCGATGGTGCCGTTGGTGTTGACGATCTCGAGGTCGCCGGAGGCGAGCTGATAGGTCCGGGTCCACTGGTCCTGGGCCTTGCCCTTCGACTCGAGGCTCGTGACCACGACGTCGCAAGCCGACGCGCCGACAACGGCGGCGGCGAGGACCATCAGGCGGATGAAATTGACGAGGGTGCGGGTCGGGCGCATAGCAGAAGTGCCTCCTGCCAGAATATACGATGGCCGCGCGCGGACGGTTCTCGCGCGGCCCGGAACCGGCTTTGGGCTTTCGGCTTCAGGCTTTCGGCAGGGTCACGCGTGTCACGCCGTGTTCCGCTTCCGCGTCCCGCTGCCAGGTCCCACGTCGAAGGTCGAAGGCCGTTCAGTTGAGCTTGACCGAGATCAGCTTCGACACTCCCGGCTCTTCCATCGTCACGCCGTAGAGGCGGTCCGCAATCTCCATCGTCTTGCGGCTGTGCGTGATGATGATGAACTGGGTCTGCTCCTGCATCTTCTTCAGGATCTCGACGAACCGGCCGATGTTTGCATCGTCGAGCGGAGCGTCGATCTCGTCGAGGACGCAGAACGGGCTCGGCTTGTACTTGAAGATCCCGAACATCAGCGCGATGGCCGTGAGGGCCTTCTCGCCGCCCGAGAGCAGCTGGACACTCTGCAGGCGCTTGCCCGGCGGCTGCGCGACGATCTCGATCCCGCTCTCGAGCACGTCGGTTTCGTCGAGGAGCGTGAGGCCCGCGCGGCCCCCGCCGAACAGGATGGTGAACATCTCCTGGAAGTTCTCGTTGATGACGCCGAAGGCCTCCCGGAAGCGCTCCTTGCTGGTCTCGTCGATCCGCTTGATCGCCTCGCCGGTGGCGGCGATCGACTCGCGCAGGTCCTTGCGCTGCACCGTCAGGAACGTGTGGCGGGTCTCGAGTTCGTCGAACTGCTCGATCGCCATCATGTTCACCGGCCCGAGACGGTCGATCTTGGTCTTGAGCTCCGCGATCGCTTCGTCGGGCGTAGCCGGCGGGGCCGATGCCGCGGCGAGGATGGGCGCCTCGGCGACCGCGGCGGCCGCGCCCTGGCCGGCCAGGGCGGGCACCAGTTCCCCCTCGTCCTCGCCGGCCTCTTCCTCCGGCTCTTCGGCCATCGGCTGCCCTGGCGCCACGAGCCCTTCGCGCTCGGCGGCCTCGACCTCGGACAACACCTGGTCGAGAGTCGCCTGGACGGCTTCCACGCAGGTGGACGCGAGGTGGGCCAGGTCCGATTCGGCAGTCACCCGGGCCAGGTCGAGCTCGCCGACCTCGCTCCGGACCCCTTCGAGCCCCTTCCGGGCCTCGCGAATCTCGCCTTCCTGCGCGTCGGTGCCGAGGCGCAGTTCGGAGAGCCGGTCGTCGGCGTCGCGCACTTGCACGCGGAGGCGTTCCAGGTCCACGAGGTCGAGGTCGAGTTGTCTCTTGCCGGCGTCGATCGCCTGCCGCAGGTCGGCCTGCCGCTGCTCGTTCTGCCGTGCCTCTTCCTGCCGCGCTGCAAAGCGCGCTTCGAGCTCCTCGATGAGCTCTTCCTGCCGGGCCACCTCGACGAGGAGCGCGGTGGCGCGCTCGCCGAGGGCCGCGTGGGCCGCCCGCGCATCCGCGGCCCGGCGGCTGATGATTTCCGCGGCCTCGCGGGCCTCCACCAGCTGGCGCTGCGCCAGGGCGAGGCGCTCGTCGGCCGCGGCCCGGACCCCTTCCTGCCTGGCCACCGACGCGCGTGCCTCGGCCTCGCGCGCCTCGAGCGTCCGCCGTTCTTCCTGGGCCCGCGCGCTCTCGGTCGCCAGCAGGTCGGCCTTGCGCATCAGGCGCTCGCGATTCTCGTTCGCCTTGGCCACCAGCGCCTCGAACCCGACGATCGCCTTCTCCTGGTTGTGGGCCTCGCCAATGAGGCTGGTGATCTGCTGCGTGAGCCGGTCGATGGTCCCTGTCACCACGGCCGTCTGCTCGGCGAGCCGGCCGAGCGAGTCGCGGATGTCGACCGTCCGGTCGCGCAGTTCCTTGACCTCCCGCTTGGTCGAGAGGATGCCCAGCGACTCTTCGCGGACGCCGCCGTAGACCAGGTGAGCCCCGCGCAGGATGTCGCCTTCCGGCGTCAGCACGGGGACGTCGGTCAGCCGCGAGGCCGCCACGGCCTGCGTGTAAGACGACGCGATCCAGGCGTGCCCGATTGCCGCCTGGATGAAGGGAGCGTGCTGACCGGCGACCCTCAGAACCGACGCGAGGGGGACCAGGCCTTCGAGCGGCGCCTGCCCCGGACCCGTGGGAGCCGTGACGTCGCCTCCGGCGACCAGGAAGCCGCAGCGGCCGGCGCCGTGCTCGCGCACGAGCGCGAGGCCGCGCGCGGCCTCGTCGTGGTCGGGCACCAGCACGTGCTGCAGGAGGTCGCCCAGGTAGGCTTCGACCGCGCGCTCGTAGCCGCGGTCCACCTCGAGATGGTCGGCCAGGGACCCGAACTGCCGGAGGGAAGCCGAATCGTCCGCCAGCAGGAATCGGGCGGCATCGCCGTACTGGGCGCGCGCCGCCTCGAGTTCCTCCAGCGACTTCAGGCGGGCCTCGACGCTCGCGAGTTCCTGCTCCCGCGCGCGGGTCTCCTGGCGGCGCTGCTCGTGTTCCTCGCGCGCCTCGGCAAGGTCCGCCTGCCTCGCCTCGCCGTCGGCGCGCACGCGGTCGAGCGCCGCCTGCGCGGCCGACAACTGGCCGCGTCCCGCCTCCAGGTCGGCCTGCAGCCGCGCGTCTTCGACCTCGACGTCCGAGCGCTCGGCGTCGAGGCGCGACAGTTCCTCCTCGACGCGCTGCCGCGCGGCCGACGCATTGTCGATCGCGTGCTGCAGGGAACTGATGGCCGTCATCGCCAGGTAGACGTCCTGGCGCTTCTGTTCGACGTCGCCCTCGAGCGCCTGCAGGCTGCGATAGGCCGCCTCGTAGGCCGCATTCTCGGCCGCCAGCACTGCCGCCGCCTGGTCGCGTTCGCCTGCCGCACGGTGCGCGCTCTCGCGGCGCTCGGCAACGGCCTGCCGCGCGGGCTCGCGCCGCGCCTCAATCGCACCCAGCTCGTCGGCGATCTCGCCGCTCCGTCCTTCGAGTCCGAGCAGCTGCTGTTCGCTGAACGCGATGTGGTTCTGACGCCGATCGATGTCCAGTTCGCGCGCGTGCGCCTCCTCACGCACGGCGTTTGCGCGGGACTCGGCCTCGGCGAGCGTGATCCGGGTCCGCGCCAGGCCGTCCTCGGCGGCCGCCAGCCGCGCCGCCGCGGCCGCCTCCGCCTCCCGGCGTTCGGCGAGCCGCGCGCGGGCCGATTCGATGGCGTCGGCGAGCACGCGATAGCGGCGGGCGAAGAGCACCTTCTCCCAGCGCCGCAGTTCCTCGCGCAGCCGCTTGTAGCGGCGCGCCTTGGCGGCCTGTCGCTTCAGCGCCGCGCGCTGCTTCTCGACCTCGAAGATGATGTCGTCGATGCGGGTGAGGTTCTGCTGGGAGGCTTCGAGCTTCAACTCGGCGGCGCGCCGGCGGGCCTTGTACTTCGTGACGCCGGCGGCTTCTTCGATCAACTGCCGACGGTCGGTCGGGCGCGTGCTCAGGATCTGGCCGATCTTCCCCTGCTCGATGATGGCGTAGGCCTTCGCGCCGAGGCCCGTGTCCATCAGCAGTTCGTGCACGTCCTTCAGCCGCACCAGCTCGCCGTTGATCAGGTACTCGCTCTCGCCCGACCGGTAGAGGCGCCGCGTCACCTCGACGTCGCGCGCGAGCACCGGCTCCTCGTCGTCCGGTTCGCCCTGCTGCTGCTCGCTCATGGAGGTGACGCCGGAGAGCATCAGGCGGACTTCAGCGGCGGCGGTCGCCTTGCGCGCCTCGCTGCCGTTGAAGATGACGTCCATCATCTGGTCGCCGCGCAGGCTCTTGGCGCTCTGCTCGCCGAGCACCCAGCGATCGCGTCGGCGACGTTGCTCTTGCCGCAGCCGTTGGGGCCGACGATGGCCGTGACGCCGCGGTCGAAGGCGAGCTCGGACCGATCGGAGAACGACTTGAAACCCGAAATCTGGAGCTTCTGCAGACGCATCCCGCACCCCTCAGCGGGATCGGGATTCAAGGATTCGGGGAATTCCCTGAATCCCGGCTCCTGACTCCCGAATCCTGAGCAAGACAGCAACAGCCGCGCGAGGCGGGTGAACCTCCGGCCCGCTCGGCGGCTGACGGCGGCCCGGATTTCGATCCGGAACCGCCCGCCAGTCTAGCAACTGCAAGCTCTTGTGGCAAGCGCCCGAAAGGGCCCTACGGCTAGTTGACTTCCGGTCTTGACGCCCTTGGTTTTTCGCAGCTCCGCCAGGCGCTCGGCCTCGGGGAACAGCTGCACCGCGAACTGGGCCTGCGGGTCCCGGGCCAGCAGGTTCTTGCGGGCCTCGGAGAGGCCGAACAGCGCGATGTCGACCTCGTAGTGAATCATCGCCCTGATGAACTCCGAATCCTTCTGGAACGACTCGTCGTCCACCTTCACCTTCTGGCTGGCGAGAAACGCCTTGAAGTCATCGAGCATTCCGTCGTCGACGACGAAGCCCCTGGTGACGCGCTTCTGGTCGGGGCGCGGGGCGATCCGGTTGTCCCCCTCGGCCACGAACCGCTCGGCGAACAAGCCGAACGACTGGCGGGCGTACAGGGTGCGGCCGAACCGTGTCGGGTTGAACCCCTCGATCGGGCCGTCGAGCCGCTCGTCCGGCTCGATGCCGCCGCCGCTGTACACCTTCCGTCCGCCGTCGGTATAGCGAAGGTCGGCGTCCGAGTGTTGCCTTCGGCGTCTGGTCCCGCGACGTGTAGGTCAGGTACTCGTCGAAGGTGCCGTCCCACGGACGCTGGATCAGCCGCCTGCTGGGCGTGTAGTAGCGGGCGGTGGTCAGCGCGAGGCCGGCGTTCTCGGCGATGCGGTAGACGGACTGCACCAGGGCCTTGCCGAACGTCGTCTCGCCGACGATGAGCGCGCGGTCGTGGTCCTGGAGCGCGCCGCTCACGATTTCCGACGCGCTGGCGCTCGAGCGGTTCACCAGGACGATCACCGGCAGGTCGGTGTATTCGCTGCGCTCGGTGGCCAGGTAGTCCTGGTCGGAATTCGGCACCCGGCCGCGGGTGTAGACGATCAGGGACCCCTGGGGCAGGAAACGGTTGGACACGCGTATGGCCTGGTCCAGCGGGCCGCCCGGGTTGTTGCGCAGGTCGAGCAGCAGCCGCTTCATGCCCTTCGCCTTGAGGTCCTTGAGGGCGTTGCCGAGGTCCCGGTCGGTGTTCTCGGCGAAGTCCTGCACGCGGACGTAGCCGGTCTGCGGGTCCGACCATGAAGCTCGCGGTGATCGACGGGATGTTGATCTCGTCGCGCGGCACCTGGACGTCGATCAGCTGGTCGTAGCCCGGTCGCTTCAAGGACACCTGGACGAGGGTGCCCTTCGGCCCCCGCAGCCGCTTGACGGCCGCGTCCGAGAGTTCGGCGCCCGTCAGGGGCTTCCCCTGCTCGTCCTTCCAGGCCTTCACGTCTTCGCCGCTGATGCGGGCGATGACGTCGCCGCGCCTGATGCCCTTCTTGTAGGCCGGCGTCCCTTCGAAGAGCGCCACGACGTTGATGTCGCCGTCCACCACCTGGATGGTGATCCCAAGGCCGTAGTAGTGCCCTTCCTGGCGCTCGCGCATCTGGGCGTAGTACTTCGGGTCCATGAAGCTCGAATGAGGGTCGAGCGTCTGGAGCATCCCCCCGATCGCGCCGTAGACGAGGCGGGCCGAATCGACCTTGTCGATGTAGTTGGCCTCGACGGCTCCCAGGGCGGCCGTGAAGGCGCGGTAGTCCGGAACGCGAGGCGCGGTGGCGACGTTTCGGCCGAACAGGCCTCCCACGAGGGCACACACGACGATCGCGAAGACGGCGGCGGTGAAGGCTCCGTACCTGCGCATGAAATCGATGCTAACAGATAAACTACAGTGCGGCAACGACTTCCGGGGCACCGTGGAAGCCCGGCCAAACTTGACCCTTGCTGCAACCGGCTCCTATAATGCGATCAGACTTCGAAGGCCGCTTTCGCAGCGCTTCGGTGAGCCTCCCGAAGCGCACCCGGGGAGGGGTGTCGGCGAAAGGCGCGGAACCACCTGCGGACAATTCAGCGGCGGTTGCAGGCGACTGCCGCTCGGGATACGGAAATCAGGCGCCGGACCGGCGCCGCGCGCCGAAGATCGGGGAATAGGAACATGTTTGGCTCGATCGGCATGCCGGAACTGATCATCATCTTCGTGATCGCGCTGATCATCTTCGGCCCGCGCAAGCTGCCCGACCTGGGCAAGTCGCTCGGCAAGAGCATTGCCGAGTTCAAGCGCGCGTCGAACGAGCTGCGCAATACGCTCGAGGATGAGATCCGCGTGGAAGAACAGAAGCAGGTGAAGCCGGCGGCAACCACGGCGTCCGCCGAACCGGCGGACGCCGTCTCCGGGCACACGAACACGACCGCTTCGACCACCGAGTCAGGCGACACCTCGGTCAAGCAAGGCTGATGGCGCTCCTGCCGGCTCTCCGCACTTCCGACGAGTCCACGCCCGACGACGCAGACAGCTGGGGGGACACCGGGCTCGACGGCGGCGGCAAGATGACGTTCCTGGAGCACCTGGACGAGCTCCGGAAACGCCTCACCGTCAGCCTGGCCGCGATCCTCGTCGGCTTGCCTGGTCGCGTTCACGTTCGTCGACAAGATCTACAAGTTCATCATGGATCCCCTGAACCGGCTGCTGCCGAAGGGGAGCACGTTCGTCTTCACCGAGCCGACCGAAGCGTTCGTCCTGTACCTGAAGATGGCGCTGCTGGCCGGCGTCATCATCGCGGTGCCCGTCATCCTGCTGCAGGCCTGGCTCTTCATCGCGCCGGGCCTGTATGCGAAGGAGAAGCGCCTCGCGGTCCCGTTCATCGTCCTGGCGACGGTGGGGTTCGTGGGCGGCGCCGCCTTCACGCACTACCTGCTGTTCCCCTGGATGTGGGTCTTCTTCGCCAGTTTCGCCAACGAGAAACTGACGTTCCTGCCGCGGATCGAGCCGGTGTTCGCGCTGTACGTGAAGATGGTCCTCGCGATGGGCCTCGTCTTCCAGATGCCCGCCGTCGTCTACACCCTCGCGCGCATCGGCCTGGTCACGGCGCGATTCCTGATCAAGCAGCCTCAAGTACGCGATCCTGATCATCTTCATCACGGCGGCCGTCATCACCCCGAGCGGCGACATGCTGACGCAGACGCTGTTCGCGGTGCCGATGATCGGCCTCTACCTGATCAGCATCGTGATCGCGTGGGCCTTCGGAAAGAAGCGCCGCCTCGAACCCTCCGAGGAATAGCCCGTGGTGATCAAGCGATCGTCGGCGCGCGAAGTGTCCATGCTGCTGGAAGACCTCGAGTCCGGCCAGGACGGCGCGCGGGACGCGGCCGTCGCCAGGCTCGCCGTCATCGGCACGCGCGCCGTGGAGGGCCTCCTCTCGGTGGCGCGGGCCGGCGCGTCTCCGGCCACTCGCAGCGCCGCGTTTGCCGCCCTCGAGGCGATCGCCGACCCGCGCGTCCGCCGACGCCGCGGTGGCCGGCCTCGACGACCCGGACGAGGGTGCGGGCCGGCGCGGCGGCGCTCGGCCGCCGCCTGCTCGATGCCGCGCGAGGGGCCGAGATCCTTGACAGGATCACCGCGATCGCCGTCGACCCGGCACGTCCCGATTGAGCGCGGCTCGCCGCGCTCGACGCACTGCGGCAGGTCTCCGGCGCCCGTGCTGGACCTGCTGTCCGCGCGGCTGAAGGACGATCCCAGCCCCCTGGTGCGGGCGTCGGTGCTGGGCACGTCCGGCGCTGCCGTTCTGCCCCGCTCGAGGCCCTCGACCGCACGGCGGACGGAACGCTGCCCGACGACCCCGACGCGCTGCGCCAGTGGCTCGCGGCGGCAGGCGCCCAGGCTCCCCTCCCGACGCTTCACCGCATCGTGCAGCTGGTTCGCGAACGGGAACGAGCGACGGCGGATGCCAACCGGCGCGGGGCCTGGACGACTGCCCGGGCGATCGCGCACAAGGTGCTCGCCGAACGCGGCAGCACTGTCGCCCTGTACGATTTGCGCGAAACGATCGAAAGCGGCGAAACGGCGGCGGTCGAGATGATCGCAGCCCTCCAGGCCATTGGCGACCGGACCTGCCTCGAACCGATTGCGTCGGCCTGCAGCCGGCTACTCGCGGCCGGCGGCGGCTCACCGCAGCCGGGAGGCGACGCGGCCTGGTGGTGCGAACACCTGGCGGCAGCGTTCAGGGCGATAGCAGGACGCGAGAAGATCACGGAGCGGCAGGCGATCACGAAGCGAATCCGGTCGCGATGGCCCGCGGCCGCCAACCTCTTCTCGGCCCCGGCCGGTAACGTCGCCCGGGCTCGGTGGCAGCCGGCAGCGGAACCACGCTGCAGCGGTCAGTACGCCTTGGCGAAATGCGCGCGCGCCGTTCCCGGCTGGCCGCACCGGACGCAGGCGCCGCCCGCGCTCTCCTCGAGCGGCAGGTTGCGGATCGTCGCCTGCGTGTCCGCCTTGATCTCGGCCTCGCACTCCGCCGAACCGCACCAGGGCGCGATGACGAAGCCCGGGCGGCCTTCCATGACCTGCTTGAACTCGTCGTAGACTGCGACCTCGGACGTGTGCTCCTCGCGGAACTTCACCGCGCGGTCGAACAGGTTCTGCTGAATCTCGTCGAGCAGGTCCGCGACGCGCGCCGCGAGCCCCTCGCGCACCGCCGACAGCTTCTCGCGGGTGTCGCGCCGCGCGAGCATCACCTGGCCCTTCTCGATGTCCTTCGGCCCGATCTCCAGCCGCACCGGCACGCCGCGCAGCTCCCACTCGGCGAACTTCCAGCCGGGCGTGTACGCGTCGCGGTCGTCGAGCATCACGCGCACGCCCTGCGCCGTCAGCTCGTCGCGAGATCGCCTGCGCCTTCGGCAGCACCGTCTCCTGCCAGTTGCCGCGCGGGATCGGCACGATCACCACCTGGTAGGGCGCGACGCGCGGCGGCAGCACCAGCCCGCTGTCGTCGCCGTGCGTCATGATCACGCCGCCGATCAGCCGCGTCGGACACGCCCCACGACGTGCCCCAGACGTGCTGCAGCGACTTGTCGCGCGCCTGGAACTGGATGTCGAACGCCTTGGCGAAGTTCTGCCCGAGGTTGTGCGACGTCGCCGGCCTGCAGCGCGCGGCCGTCGCCCATCAGCGCCTCGATCGAGTAGGTCCGGTCGCGCGCCGGCGAACTTCTCGCTCTCGCTCTTCCGGCCCGTCGATGACCGGCATCGCCAGCTCGTTCTCGACGAACTCCTTGTAGACGCCGCAGGATCTTCAGCGTCTCGTCCTCGGCTTCCTCCGCCGTCTCGTGCGCCGTGTGCCCTTCCTGCCAGAGGAACTCCGTCGTGCGCAGGAACGGCCGCGTCACCTTCTCCCAGCGGACGACGTTCGCCCACTGGTTGATCAGGATCGGCAGGTCGCGCCACGACTGCACCCACTTCGCGTACATCGTGCCGATGATCGCTTCCGACGTCGGCCGGATGGCGAGCCGCTCCTCGAGTTCCTCGGCGCCGCCCTGGGTCACCCACGCCACCTGCGGCGCGAAGCCCTCGACGTGCTCCGCTTCCTTCGTCAGCAGGCTCTCGGGATGAACAGCGGGAAGTACGCGTTGACGTGCCCGGTGGCCTTGAACCGCGTGTCGAGACCCTGCTGGATCAGTTCCCAGATGGCGTAGCCGTACGGCCGGATCACCATGCAGCCCTTCACCGGCGAGTAGTCGGCCAGCTCGGCGCGCCGGACGACGTCCAGTGTACCAGCGCGAGAAATCCTGCGACTGCGGGGTGATTTCGGTGACCTGCGCTCCTTCGCCGCTCTTCGCCATTGCAGTCTGCTCGCTGGTCTGCGCACGCCGTGGAACCTGCGGCCCTGCGGAGTAATTACGTTATCCTACCATTCCTCGTCGGGCGATCGCCCGGCGGCGACTCGTGATGCAACCCGTCCGCGTCGACGTCAAACCGCCACCGGCATCGTACCCCGTGCTGCTCGCGTCCGCGCGGCTGCATGCGGGCGCCTCGAGCAGTCTGCTCGACGATGCACCGGCTCGGCGGGCGCCGCTTCGTCGTCACGAACCCGCTGGTCTGGCGGTTTCACGGCGAGCGGATTGCCGAAGCGCTGCCCGGCGCCGAGTCGATCCTGGTGCCCGACGGCGAGCGCCACAAGCACCTGGCCACGGTCGCCCGCATCTACGAGGCGCTGGTCCGCGGCCGCGCCGACCGCGGCTCCGCGTCGTCGCCGTCGGCGGCGGCGTCATCGGCGACATGGCCGGCTTCGCCGCCGCGACCTTCCTTCGCGGCATCCCGCTCGTGCAGGTGCCGACGACGCTGCTCGCGCAGGTGGACAGCTCGATCGGCGGGCAAGGTCGGCGTCAACCTCGCGCCGGGCAAGAACCTGATCGGCGCGTTCTACCAGCCGCGCGCTGTCGTCATCGACCCGCTCGTCCTCGCCACGCTGCCGCGCCGGGAGTTCCGCGCCGGCCTCTACGAGGTCGTCAAGTACGGCGATGACCTGCAGCGCCGCGCTGTTCGACCAGGCTGCAGCGCGGACGCGCCGGAATCTTCGCCGATCCCGGCGCGAAAGCGCTGGCGCCGGTCATCGCGGAATGCTGCCGCATCAAGGCGGGCGTCGTCTCGGCCGACGAGCGCGAGTCGGGGCCCGCGCCGCGTCCTGAACTTCGGCCACACGGCCGGCCACGCGCTCGAGGCGTCACCGACGTACCGCCGCTTCCGCCACGGCGAGGCGGTCGCCTACGGCATGCTCGTCGCCGGCGAGCTCGCGGTCGAGCGCGGCGTGCTTCGCCGGGACGCCGCGCGTGGCGCTGAGTCGCTCGTGATCGCACGCTCGGGCCCGCTGCCGCCCATCGCCGACCTCCCGGCCGGCGCAGCTGCTCGACGCGATGCGGCGCGACAAGAAGGTGGTCGCCGGCACGCTGCACTTCGTGCTGCCGACCGGGATCGGACCAGCGTCGATCGTCGACGACGTGACGGAGAAGGAATGTCCGCGATGCGCTGCGGCGGGTGGGGTTCGCGGGTCAGCCAGGCCGGGCATGCCGTGCTCGCTTGATCAGCGTCGGCCAGCGAACGCGAGCGTCGACGCCGCAGCGTTTCGGCGGCGCGGCCCGCGGTCGCCGCCCGCCTGCTCCAGCGCCTGCGCGATCTTCCGCCGCTCCACCTCGCGCGACCGCGCGCCGGCGGGCCTCCGACAGCGTCCCCGACAGGTCGACCTGCGCTCCCAAGGGTCGGGCACGACGGCGGCAGCCTGCGTCGTCGCTGCCGCAGGTTGAGGTGCCGCGGCATGGATGCGTGTCGCCGTCGGCCAGGATCACCGCGCGCTCGATGCAGTTCTGCAGTTCGCGGACGTTGCCCGGCCACGCGGTACGCCCGCAGCCGCTCGAGCGCGGACCGGCGCAGCGTCAGCACCGGCTTGTTCAGCTCGCGGCAGAACCGCTCGATGAAGTGCCGCGCGAGCAGCGGGATGTCCTCGCGGCCGCTCCCGCAGCGGCGGGATGGTGATCGGGAACACCGACAGGCGGAAGTACAGGTCCTCGCGGAAGCGCCGGGCCGCGACCGCCGCCTGCAGGTTGCGGTTGGTCGCGGCGACGACGCGCACGTCGACCTGGAGCGGTGCCGTTCCGCCCACGCGCTCGAAGCGCTGTGCGCCTCGAGCGCGCGCAGGATCTTGGCCTGCAGCGCCAGCGGCAGCTCGCCAATCTCGTCGAGGAACAGCGTGCCGCGGTGGGCCATCTCGAACTTCCCCGGCTTGCGGCGCCGACGGCGCCCGTGAAGGCGCCCTTCTCGTGGCCGAACAGCTCGCTCTCGAGCAGCGTCTCGGGAATCGCCGCGCAGTTGATGGCGACGAACGGCCCGTCGGCGCGGCGGGCTGAGCGCGTGGAGCGCCCGCGCGAACAGCTCCTTGCCGGTGCCGCTCTCGCCCTCGAGCAGGACCGTGGCGTCGCCGCCGGCCGCGCGCTGCACCGCGATCGACACCTGTCTGCAGCGCCGGCGCGTTCCCGATGATCTCCGGGCAGCCGCGGCGCGACGGCCAGCTCCTCCTTCAGCAGGAGGTTCTCGGTCACCAGCCGCCGCTGGGCGAGCGCGCGGCCGACGAGCAGCAGCAGGTGGTCGGGGTCGACCGGCTTGGCGAGGAAGTCGAGCGCCCCCTCCTTCATGGCCGCGACGGCATCCTGGATGCTGCCGTAGGCCGTCATCACGATGACGGGCAGCTCGGGGTCGAGCTCCTTGGCGGCGCGCAGGACGCCGAAGCCGTCGCCGTCCGGCAGGCGCAGGTCGGAGAGCACCAGCCGACGGCACTGCGGCCTGCAAGCTGCTCGCATCGCCTCCGGCTCGTCGCGCGCCTCGACCACGCGGTGGCCCTCTGCGCTTCGAGCGCGTGCCGCAGCATCGTCCGCAGCGAGTCCTTGTCCTCGACGATGAGGACCGGCGCCTTGGCGGAAAAGGACGCCGGGGAGGGGGAAGACATGGCCGCCACTCGCCTGGTCAGCGGATCCAGCCCGGAGGGATGTTCGCCTTCCGGGCGTCCTCCTCGATCTTCGCGATCGCCGCGTCCTGGTCCGCCATCTCCTGTTTCAGGCGCTCCATGTCGTCGATGACACGGGCTCGCTGCGTCCACAGCGCGTTCCTGAGCGCAGGGTCCTGCTGGGCGTTGAAGTCGCTGGTGAGCTGCTCGATGCGGTTCTGAAGCGCATCCAGGTAGGTGTCGCTCCGGGCGCGGGCCGCCCGGGCGTCGCCCATGAGTTTGCGCCAGTAGTCCTCGCCCTGGTCGATCGACGGGGTGGCGCCCTTCGCATCGGCAACCGTTTCACCCGCGGGCTTGTCCCCCGCGGCCGGCTTCGCCTCCGCCGGCTGCGTCGCCGGGTCAGGGGGCGTAACCTGAACGGGGCGGAGGTCGCCGTTCGTGTACAGCTTGCTGGGCGCCGCAACGGACTTTCGGCGCTCCTCCGCCTTGCGGGCCGCATCGGCAAGCGTCTGCGACCACGCCACACCGGCGGTCGTGAACGTCACTACCAATCCCCACGCAATCGTCGAGGTCCTCATGGCCTGCCCCCGGTCAGTCGGCACACTACCACAGTCGGAGTATCGGCCGCTGCCGGCGAGGACTGTATGCCCGCCGCGGCCGGTTCGCGTTTCCGTCCGTCACTGTACCGGCCACCAGGACACGAATCCGGGGGCGACTGCGCCCGTCGGCGCCGTTCTGCGCTCCACCGTTGCCTGCACGATTCGGCGCGAGCCGGCGGGGCCCCAGGCGAAGGCGCGCAGCAGCAGGGTGCCCGCCCCGTCGGTCCCTGGCGCTCCGTCCCTGGTCGGGTCGCCGTCTGTTTCGGCCGGGTCGTCGGCCACGAGGACGGCCGTGTAGGCAGGAAACGCGGGCGAGGCGCCGGCCGTTGGACCGTGGGAGAACAGCTGCCACTGCGGGTTGTTGGCTCCCCACGGACGGTCGGCTGTCACGGCGACCAAAGAAGCCGGCGGGCAGGCGGCCGGCTGGCCGCAGTTGGCCACGTTGCTCAGTTCCTCGAGAAGGATCAGACGACCGCCGGGAACGCGACGGACCCCGGACGGCGGGCCATCGACGCGGGCCGACCGCGCAAGGCCGGCCAGGACGACGTTCAAGTCGGGCATCCGAACGACCTCGCCGGCCGCCTGCTCCAGGGCCCATTCGGCAGCGTAGAGCGCGGCTCGCGCGTCGCGCTGGTTGGACGCTGCCAGGGTATCGGCCATCGTCAGGACGACCATCGCCGAGCCGACCGCGGACAACAGCAGCAGCGCGAGCAGGACAATGACGAGCGCGCTGCCCGCGCAGCGCTCACCGTCCCAGCTGGAGGGCTCTGGGGACGACATCGAAGGTGACCTCCTGGTCGGCTGCCGGGGACGAGCGATCCCGGGACGAACCGGGGTGGGCGAACAGTCGCGGGTCGCTCCCCCGCAGTTCGCTGGCGGTGGCCTCGAGGCGCAGCGTGACCCGGACCGCGCGGACGCGCAGCAGGTCCGCGTCGTAGCGGCCGGGCGCGGCCGCATCGGGGCACCAGGGGCCGTCGGTGAGCACGGCGGCGGCAAGGGGCACGAGGCCGGTGCCCGGACGAAGGGCCGCAAGGCGGCTCACGTGCCCGGCCGGAGTCGCCGTGAACGTGCAGTTCTCCCCCGCCGGCCAGCCGTCCCGCGCGTCGTCTTCCCCGACGGGCGGCGGCGAGGGCCCATAGCTGGCGCGCGGCGGACCGGGGCCCGGCATGACGGCCGGGGGGCGAGGGTCGCCCATCAGTTGAAACGACAGCCGGACGACGTGGTCGACGAGCGGCAGGTCGGAAAGGTCGCCGTCGCCCGACATCAGCTGGCCGCTGTCGGCGGCCGCGTCCGGCTTGAAGTAGTAGACGCCGACCACCACGGGCACCACGGCGGCGCCGGCGGGAAAGCCGCGGCCCGAGGTGCGGCCTCGCGGAACGAGTGACAGCAGGGTTCCGTCAACCGCGTCGATCCGGAAAGCGTCGGACTGCCCCCTGCCGTCGACGAGGAGCACGGCGCCGCCCGCGCGAAAGCCGCAGGACGGGTCCCCCACCGGGCATCCGGCCACGAGCGCCACGTTCGCGGGGCCGGCGCCGGGGTTCCAGGCGTCGACCAGGCGCGTCGCCGGAAGGAGCCCCGGCGAGGCAAGAACGGTCAGCGCGTCGGAACGCGCGGTGCCGTCCGGGTCGCCCCGCCACCCAACCCTGAAAGGCAGCACGGTCGCTGCGACCGCCCCAATCGCGTGGCCGGAGATGCCGTTGACGGGCCCCGTACCGGCCGCGGCCAGGTCGGCGGCCAACGCTTCCGACGCGGCACGCATTCGCTGCTGGATGTCGACAGCCGCGGCCCGCGTCCTGGAGCCCGATGCGCCCGGCGAGACGAGGGCGAAGAGGCCGGCCGTGACAATCAGCACGATGGCCGTCGCGACCAGCAGTTCGACCAGGGTGAAGCCGTGATCATCATTCACTGGCCCCTCCGCGTTTTTGCCGTGTCGAACTGGACCGCCGGCAGCCAGACCGATGTCCTGCCCCGCCAGGCCCACGGGGGAGCCCGCCGCCACACGGCCACGCGGAGCACCAGCGTCTCGGGCGACGAGGCGTCGGACGCCTCGACCGCCCAGCGCCGCACGAAGGCCGCGGCACCGGGAGCCGGACCGCCGGAGCCAAGCCATCGTCCCGCGGCGTCGAGGTAGTCCACCTGGCCGGCCGTATCGTCGTCGAGGCTGCCGGGTGCCGACGGCGAGAGGCCGTTTCCGCCCGAGGGACGGTCGGGCCATGCGGCGACGTCGGTGTCGAAGTCGTCGGAGTTCGCCCCGTCGGCAGCCATCCCCCAGGACAGCGCGCGCAGCTGCTCAATCTTCTGGGAGGCGAGGACGGTGGCCAGCGCCGTCTCCCTGGACGCGTCGGACGCCCGGGCCGCGAGCACCGTCAGCTGCGCCACGACGATCAGCCCGCCGGCGAGCAGGCACAGGGCGACCAGAACTTCCAGCAACGTGAATCCGCGGTCCATGCGAGGGCATGGTGCAAACCGAAGACCGAGACGGGCCGGACACCGAAACAGGCGGAAATCAGCGCGAACGCGGTTCGCCGGCGGGCAGGGCGTCCGGCCTGGCGTGCAGGACCGGCACTGCGCCCGGCGAACCGGGTTGCAGGAACTTCACTCGGGCTGCGAGAGCGGGAGGACGATCTGGAAGGCCGCGCCGCCGTCGTTCGACGCGGACACCGAGATGCGTCCGTTGTGCGTGACGATGATCTTCTGCACCAAGGCGAGGCCGAGGCCCGTGCCGTGCCCCTTGGTGGTGAAGAACGGCTGGAAGATCTTCTCCCGGAGCGCCGGGTCGATACCGGGGCCGTTGTCGATCAGCAGCACCCGCAGCTCCTTCTGGACCGGGTCGGCGTGCCCTTCCAGGAGGATGCGCGGCGCGACGGGCACCTGTCCGCACGCTTCGATGGCGTTCCTCACGAGGTTGGAGAGGGTCTGCCGGAGCAGGACCTCGTCGCCGTCCACGACCCCGAACTCGCCGCGGAGCGCGAGCGTCCCCCCGCGGCTCTCGATTTCGGGGCGGGTTTCTTCCGCGATCCGTTCCGCGAGCCGCCCGAAATCGAGCGGCACGAGGGTCAGCTGGACGGGCCGGGCGAAGTTGAGAAAGTTGTTCACGACCTTGCCCAGCTCACCGGTCTCGTCCCGGAGCCCCTGGAGGTAGGCCGCGTAGGTGGGCGGCACCTGGGACGGGTCGATCAGTCTCGCGTAGCCGTGGATCGTCGCCAGCCCGTTGCGGAACTCGTGGGCGAGGCCCGCCGTGAGCTCCCCGAGCCTGGCCAGGCTCTCCTTCAGCCGGAGCTGCTCCTCGAGACCAACGACGGCCGTGAGATCCGTGAAGAGGCAGATGGCGCCGTGCAGGTTGCCCGCGTCGTCGCACATCGGCGACACCGTCACGCCGAAGTACAGCTCCTGGCCGCCTGCCTGAGGCAGCGGGATCTGTGACGTCGAAGGATCGGACGCGCCGTGGACAAGCAGTCGTCGATGAGGGCGGCGAGGGGGGCCGCTTCCCGCAGCAGGTCGCGGAAGTGCCCACCCACCTCGACGTGCGGGCGCCGCAGCATGCGCCGCCCGGCCGGATTCAGCATCCGCACGTCGCCGTGGAGCCCGACCAGGAGGAGGCCCGACGCGAGGCTCGAGACGATCTCGGTGTTGAGGCGCTCCGAGCTCTCGGCGCGGGCCTGCATCGCCTGTTCCTGCTCGCGCAGCTTGTGGATCGCGTCCTGGAGGGCGCCGGCCACGAACCCGCGCTGGGCGTTCCCCTCGTGCAGCTGCCGCGGCATGTCGCGCACCGCCTGGGCGAAGCGCAGCAGGGCGAACACGAGGAGGCCGACGAGCCCCGCGACGAGGGCGGTGAGGCCGATCAGGGCGTAGGCAGAGGGGCTCATCAGCGGTAGAACGACAGGTACCAGTTCACCATGCCGTCCCCCCACAGGCTCACGGGGACCGCGGCAATGGCGAGGAACGTGCCGAGCGGCAGCTTCGACTGCCAGTCCGCCCGGCGCGCGAGCAGCAACACGCCGGCGGCCAGGGATCCGAGCACCGACGCGCCCACCAGCGTGAGCAGCATCAGCTTCCAGCCGAGGAACGCACCGACCATCGCGAGCATCTTCACGTCGCCGAACCCCATGCCCTCCACGCCCCGCAGCCGCTCGTATCCCCAGGCGATCAGCCAGAGGACGCCGCCGCCCGCCACGGCGCCGATCAGCGCGTCGCGCCACCCGGGAGGCGCGACCAGGCTGAAGGCGAGGCCCAGCGCCATCCCGGGGACCGTGATCTCGTTTGGCAGGATCTGGTGCTGCAGGTCGATCACGAGGAGCACGATCATCGCGCAGCCGAACAGCAGGCGAATCGGCAGCAGCCATGACAGGCCGAACACCGCGTACGTCGCGACGAACACCGCCGCCGTCAGCAGCTCGATCAGCGGGTACATGGCGCTGATGCGCTCGCCGCAGGTGCGGCACCGGCCCTGCAGCACGGCCCAACTGAGGACGGGGATGTTCTCGTACCAGCTGAGCTCGCGCCCGCACGACGTGCATCGCGAGGCCGGCCAGACGATCGACATGTCCCGCGGCAGGCGGTAGATGCAGACGTTCAGGAAGCTGCCGATGACCAGCCCGAAAAGTCCGGCAATCGCGTACGGCATGGTCCTCTCACCGTGTCGCCCGGGCGGCCTGCGAGCCGACCGGCAGGGGGTTCAGCGGCGACTCGGGCGACAAGGTGACGTCGCCCGACCGCGGGTCCAGCCTGAACGGGACGCCGCCCGCGTCGAGGGGCACGCCGCGGATCAGCCTCGCCCTCACCATGACGTCCCAGGAGGCCGGAAAGGCGCCAGTGCGCGACTTGAACGCGCCGACCGCCGCCGTCAGCTGGTCGATCGCCTCCAACGCGTCGAGCTGAGCCAGCCGGAGCCTCGCGTTGTTGCGCAGCCAGTCGTTGTCGGCCGTCTCGTAGATCGCCTGCCACAACCGGCGTGAGCTGTTCCGGTCGCCGCCCTGCGCGAGGGTCACGGCCGCGAGCGACTTGAGCCACCAGGGCGCCCCGGGGATCCTCGACGCCTTCGCGAACCACTCGGCGGCCTGCGTGTAGTCGCCCAGCCACCAGTAGTAGACGAAGCCGACGTCCTGGAGGTAGTCCCACCGATGCGGGTTGGCTTGAAACCCTTTCTGCAGCAGCGCGATGGCCTGGTCCGGACGACCGGCGCCGCCCGGGTACTCCTCGGCCAGGAAGATCGAGCCGAACCGGTAGGCGATGTTGAACCGCGGGTCGAGCGACGTCGCGATGTCGAGCAGCGGGTAGAGCAGGTCGTAGCGCTTCTCGGCCTCCTTCGACAGCCGCGTGCCCCCGTAGTACTGCACGGCCCTGACCCAGTAGACGTCGGCCAGCAGCGGCGCGAACCCCAGTGCCACCCTGCGCATCACCTCCCCCGAGCGGACGTAGAGCACCGCGCGGCCGCTGGTCGGTTCGCCGTAGACCGCGTCGCGCCAGACCTGGAGGCCGACGAACGTCGCCGCCAGCGTGACGAGGACGAGCGCCGTCACGGCGGGACGGGCGCGCGCCGGCATCACTTCAGGTCCCGCCTGGCAAAGATCAGGGACGCTGCGATCAGCAGGCACGCGATGTAGACCGCGGCGTAGCCGATCGTCATCAGGATGAACCCGGCCGCCACCGGCTGGCCGTGGACGACCTGCGCGGCGACGTCGAACGGCGCGAGATTGGGCAGCAGGTAGTAGAGGCCGCGCAGGAGCCACACGACCGGCGTGGAGGTGACGACGGCGTCGAAGTGCTTCAGGTCGGCGTTGAAGTGCCCAATCACGTACAGGCCGAACGTCAGCACGGCCGAGAGCATGGGGCTCGAGAACGTCGAGAAGAAGAGGGCGATCGCGGTCACGAGCAGCAACTGCACGTAGGTCAGCAGGAAGACCACGAGCAGCGCCGGGTCCGCGGCGGGCGCTTCCCACGCGGCGCGCACGCTGGGCGTCGTCGAGGCGTCCATGTAGGCGAGCAGCGCGTAGAGCACCGCCGCCATCACCGCCACGTTCACCAACAGCGTGATCGCCAGGCCGAGATATTTCCCGACGACCAGCGCCGGGCGGCGGATCGGCTTGGCGATGAGGCTGTAGACGCTTCGCCGCTCGACCTCCTTCCACACGAGGCCGATCCCGACGAACACCGCGATGAAGAGCCCGAAGAGGGACGTCGCCGAGAGGCCGAGGTCCTTGATGATCTTCACGTCCTGGCCGGCGGTCATCTGGCCGACCAGCATCGACGCGCCCACCAGCAGCACCGCGAAGAACAGCAGGTTGTAGAAGACGCGGTCGCGAACCGACTCGCGGAACACGTTCAACGCCACGGCGAACAGGGCCGTCATCGGTCCACCTGCGTCGAACGCCGGTGGCCGTGCTCGGCCACCTGTCGCATGAAGAAGTCTTCGAGCGTGTCGCGCAGCGGGTTGACCGCGACGATCGAGGCGCCGTCGCGCACCAGGTCCGCGAGGACCCGCTCGGGCCGGGCGTCGGCCGGCAATTCGATCGCGAAGCGCGCATCCGCTATCCGCGTGACCTTCGCGTCCATGCCCGTCACCCGCGGCAGCGCGCTTTCACCCACGCGGTCGACCACGATCTCCCACCCCTTCACGCCGAAGGCGAGCAGCTCGGTCAGCCGCCCCGCCGCGGCCAGCCGGCCGCCCGACAGAATCGCCACGCGGCCGCACACCGCCTCGGCATCCGACAGGATGTGCGAGCTGAAGAACACCGTCGCGCCCCGGTCGCGCAGGGCGAGGATCAACTCGCGCACCATGCGGCGGCCGATCGGGTCGAGCCCGGACATCGGCTCGTCGAGGAAGACGACCTCCGGCTCGTTGAGCAGCGCCTGCGCGAGGCCGACCCGCTGCAGCATGCCCTTCGAGTAGCGCCGCAGCGGCAGGCGCCGTTCGGCCCCCAGGGCGACCTGGTCCAGCAGCCTCGGCACGCGCTCGGCCCGGGCCTGCGAGCTCAGCCCGAGCAGCTGGCCGAAGTAATGGAGCAGTTCGACCGCCGTCAGGTGGTCGTAGAAATAGGGGTTCTCGGGCAGGTAGCCGATCCGCCGCCGCGTCTCGACGTCGCCAACAGGGCGGCCGAGGATCTCGGCCCGCCCGGAGGTCGGAAACACGAGCTGCAGCAACAGCTTCAGCGTGGTCGTCTTGCCCGCGCCGTTCGGGCCGAGGAAGCCGAACACCTCGCCCGGCTCCACCTGGATCGAGAGGCGGTCGAGGGCGCGGTACGGCCGCTTGCGCCAGAAACCGAGCGCGTAGTCTTTCGTGAGGTTCTCGGTCTCGATGGCGTGCACGGCGCGTTATTTGATCTTGCCGGCCTTCTTCATTTCATACGCGATCGCCAGGTCGATGGTCTGCCCGGTGGCTCCTTCGAGCTTGACGCCGTTGATGAAGAAGGTCGGGGTCTGGCGGACGCCGAGGAGGGTGCCGAGGCCGACGTCGGCCTTCACGCCCTCGATCACACGCGGGTACTGCAGGTCGAGGTCGGTCACGCCGGCGATCGTCCTCGCCATCTCGCGGACGGACGCCGGGCTCATCATCGCCTGGTTCGCGTAGAAGTAGTCCTCGAGGGCGTCGCCCCGGCCCTTCACCCTGGCCAGCCGCACGGCCACGGCCGCGTCGCAGGCCGCCAGGTGCATGGGCCTCAGCACGTTCTTGTTGCAGTCGGGCTGCAGCGGGTAGTCCTTGACGATGTACTTGACCGCCCCCGGGTACTGCGCCTGCCATTTCGCCAGCACCGGCTTGACTTCGAAGTACGTCACGCCGCACGCCGGGCACTGCAGGTCCGAGAACTTGACGATCACCACGGCGGCCCCGTCGGAGGACACCGGGACGGTCGTCCGCGGCAGGGTCTCCCACCACCGCTCGAACTCGGTCCGCTGGTCGGCCGTGACCGGCTGCTGCGCGCGTTGCTGCGCGGAGCGCACCCGCAGCGCGGCCTCGCGCGGGAAGAAGGCGACCGCGGACGCGGCGCCCGCCACGAACACGATGACGAGGGTGAGCAGCGCCGGACGCGCGAGCATGGCCCGCAGGTCGGCGAAGAAGCGCCGGGGCAGTGTGGTCATGGGCGGCATGGACTTCGAAAGGCCCGACACGATGAACAACCCGATCACCGCGGCGTACGTGGTCAGGCACATCACGCACACCGCCTTCAAGACGACGAAGGCCGCGTAAGCCATGTAGAGGACGACCGCGAGGCCGACCGTCGACGCGGCGAACAGGTAAGCCGGGTACGACTCCCTGACCGGCTCCGGGCCGGAGGTTCCGACGAACGCGAGCACCAACACGAAGCCGAACCAGATCGCGCCGAACAGCGCGACGGGCACGCCCCGCACGCTGCCGTAGCGGCTCAGGTACGCCTGCTGGCAGTTGATGGTCTGGTTGATGTCGCAGAAGCTGGAGTAGCCGGGCTGCACGAGCAGCTGGTAGTGCACGTAGAGGGAGGTCAGCGAAGCCGCAAGGCCGACGAGGGCCAGCACCCAGACGAGGCGACGCGCAAGAGGCGACATGGCTATTCCGCTCCGTCGCCTATTATACGGGCGAACGGTCTCCCGGCCGCGGGGGTTCCGTCTTCGCCGCTATTGGAACGGGATGGCCGGCGCCGGCGGTCCGCCGCTGTCCGGCATGTCGGTGAACAACGTCGCGGTGGACTGGAAGATCGCGCCGCCGCCGTTGGTTCCAAAGTAACGCCGGCCGCGGCCGGGGAGCGGGTCGGCCGTCAGGTGGTAGGTCGTGGCGAGCGCCCCCCCGTTGCAGCTCGTGCCGGGCATCGGGTTGTCGGTGTCCATGTCGATCTCGTAGCCGCTCTTGATCACCGGGGACGGCCCCGAGAGTTCAGGGCCGACGTAGCCTGGTGTGCCGGCCACGGGCAGGCCGAGATTCTGCAGCGACGGCGAGTAGTAGCCCCCGCCGCACGTCGCCCAGAACGCCTGCTGCCCGCTATTGATCGTCCGCAGCGCCCCCGCCGCCGACGACTCGTTCGCGGCCATGCGGGTCCTGGTGAGCGCCGGCGCGGCGACGGCCGAGAGCACCCCGATGATGCCCACCACGAACAGCAGTTCCACCAGCGTGAATCCGTTCCTGCCTGTCGTACTCATGGCAGCCCCCCACCGCTCCGCTCCCCGGCCTGAACAGCCGACCGCGCTATGCAATCTCTTATCGGCTCCGGCAGCCCTTAACAAAAGGGGGACGCCGCCTGGCGTCCCCCACTGGGCACGTTGGCCCGACTCGCGCTTACTGGATGACGCTGATGGTGCCGCCCGTGGTGAACGGTTCGGCCGGCGGCACGCCGGACGTATCCTGCCAAATCGTCCCGCCCTGGTTCGTTCCAAACGCGCGCTGGCCGGTGCTGCCGACCGTGAGCGGCGTCGCCGACGCGTAGTAGGTCAGGACCAGGTTCGCGCCGTTGCAGGGAAGCGGGCCGGCGGGGGTGGCGGCCCCGGCCGTGAAGCCGACCGTGTAACCGCTCTTCACCGGGGCGACGGCATTCAGATCCTGGCTGATGAACCCTTCGGTCGAACCGGCCGGCGGCGTCGCGAGCTCGACGAGCGTGCTGGCGTAGTTGCCCTGGCCGCAGCTGGACGCGTAGGTCGACTGCGAGCTGTTGACGGCGCGGAGCGAACCGATGGCCGACGCCTCGTTGCCGGACATGCGCGCGCGCATCAGGCCGGGGACCGCGATCGCCGCGATGATGCCGATGATCGCCACGACGATCAACAGCTCGATCAGGGTGAAGCCTTCGTTCTTGCGGATCTTCATGATGTTCTCCTCGTTAGCTTGATGGCGGCTACCGGCGCTGCCGGCGATGAGTAATGGCATTGGCCTTTGCCGCGTCCCGGCCAGCGCCTTCGACCTGTGCTGGCCAACACATGAGCAACCCGGATGCCAACCGCGGCCATATGACTTCCACGGCCGTTTTGTTCGCGATTTGAGCGATCTGGAAGGGGTTCCCCGTAGGGGCACCCCTCGATCATCCGGGCGAGTGACAAAGAGTGTCAAGCTGGACTGACGATTAATGTCAGCTCAGAGCGGATCACGGATGCGGTAGCTCGTAGCGGATCACGGACGGCAGTAGCTCATAGCGGATCACGGACGACGGGCTCCGCTGTCAGCCGCTAACAGCTATGGGCCAGGGTATTCGTGGTCCGCCAGCAGCTATGCGAGCTACGTGATTTTGTACTTCTTCGCGTAATAGCGGAAGGACCGGAACGACATCCCGAGGATCTCGGCGGCGCGGGACTGCACGCCCCCGGCGCGCCGGAGCGCTTCCACGATGTAGTCGCGCTCGATGCGCTGGATGTGCTCTTCGAGGTGGAACCCGGCGTCCGGCAGGTCGACCGACGCGACGTTCCTGGGCGCCTGGCCGGTGACCACCGGCGAGAGGCTGTCGGGCAGGATCACCGGGGTCTGTTCGAGCGCCACCGCGCGCTCGATGACGTTCTCGAGCTCGCGGATGTTGCCGGGCCAGCGATACGCCTTCAGGAGGGCCATCGCCTCGCCGGAGATCCCCGTCACCGGCTTCCCCATCTGCTGCCGGCAGCGGGCGAGGAAATGGTCCGCGAGCAGCGGGACGTCTTCGGCGCGGTCGCGCAGCGGCGGCAAGTGGATCGGGATGACGTTGATCCGGTAGAAGAGGTCCTCGCGGAACCGGCCCTCCGACACCATCTTGGAGAGGTCCTGGTTGGTGGCGGCGATGATGCGGATGTCCGCCTCGATCTCGTCGAGGCCGCCCAGCCGCCGGAAACGCCGCTCCTGCAGCACGCGCAGCAGCTTGACCTGCACCATCGGCGTCATCTCGGCGATCTCGTCGAGGAAGACGGTGCCGCGTTCGGCCAGTTCGATCAGCCCCTTCTTGTTGGTCGCCGCGCCGGTGAACGCGCCGCGCATGTGCCCGAACAGTTCGGATTCGAGCAGCGTCTCGGGCAGCGCCCCGCAGTTGAGCGCGACGAACGGGCGGTCCCGCCTGGGCGAGTTGAAGTGGATCGCCCGCGCGACCAGTTCCTTCCCGGTGCCCGACTCGCCGCTCACCAGGATCGTGCTCGTCGTCGAGGCGACGGTCTCGATGAGCCGGAAGACCGCGGCCATGGGCTCGCTTCGGCCGATGATGTTGGAGAACTGGTGGGAGGTGCCCAGGGTCCGCTTGAGCAGCAGGTTCTCCTGCTGCAACTGCCGGCGCTCCTGGCGGAGCTGCCGCTGCTCGAGCGCCTTGCGGACCACCTCCACCACGGCGGCCGGGAACTCGGGGCCGCCCTTCTCGACGTAGTTCGAGGCGCCGAGGCGCAGCGCCTCGACCGAGGTTTCCTTCGACGCGTAGGCGGTGATGATGATGCCCAGGATGTCGGGGTCGTAGTCCTTGGCCGCGCGCAGCACCTCGACGCCGCTCATGTCCGGCATCCGGATGTCGGACACGAGCAGATCGATCCCGCCCGCCCCGATCCGGGCCACCGCCTCGCGCCCGTTCTGGGCGAGGGCGACGTCGTAGCCTTCCCGCTTCAGCCGATAGGACAGCAGCTCGCGGATCGACGGTTCATCGTCCACCAGGAGGATGCGCGGCTTCGTCGGTTCAGTCATGATGCAATCATAGTGGCTAGTGGTCAGTCGGCCAGAACGAGTAGCCCCCGGCCACTAGCCACCAGCCACTGCGCCCTGCGCTTGTCCTTGCGCTTGTCCCAGCCTCACCGTCACCGTGGTGCCCTTTCCGACGGCCGACGTCACCTGCACTTCCCCGCCGTAGTCGGACACGATGCGGTGGACGATGGCGAGGCCGAGGCCGCTGCCGTGGGCGAAGCTGCCGTGGAACGGCTGGAAGATCCCGTCGAGTTCCTCCGCCGGGATGCCGACCCCTTCGTCCTCCACGTCGAGAACGGCAGCCGGCGGGTCGGGGATCGACCGGACGGCGAGCCGCAGGCGCCCCCCGGACGGCATCGCCCGGACGCCGTTCACCGCCAGGTTCCACAGGATCTGCCGGACCTGCCCTTCGTCGGCCTCCAGCCACACCGGGCCGGCCGGGACGTCGGCCTCGATCGCGTGGTTGGGGTGCACGTCGCCGCTGTTGCGCAGCAGCATCGCGGTGTCGGCCACCACCTTGGCCAGGTCCAGCCGCTCGACGGCCGTCCGCTGCGGCCTCGCGTAGGTCAGGAAGTCGCGGATGGTGCCGTTCAACCGCTTCGACTCGCGAAGCACGATGTCCATCAGCTTCGCCTGGTCGTCGGAGAGGGTGAGCTCCTCGCGCAGCACCTGGATGGAGCCGGCCATCGACGCGAGCGGGTTGCGGATCTCGTGGGCGATGCCCGCGGCCATCTCGCCCACGGCCGCCAGCCGCTGCTTGACGCGGGCGTCCCGCTCGAGACGCTTCATCTCGGTGATGTCCTGGAACGTGATCAGGAAGCCGAGCTTGCCGCCGGGCGTCAGCAGGTGGGCTGCCGCCATGCCGATATCCAGCACGCGGCCGGAAGGGGAGGGATACGAGAAGTCCTCGCGCCGGCTCCTGGCGCCGTCGAGGTCCCGCGCGAGCAGGCGTCGCACGTCGTCGGGCAGGTGGAGCACGTCCCCGACGTCGCGGCCGATCACCGACGGCGCCGTCTGCCCGGTGATGGTCTCGGCCGCGTGGTTGAACGACAGGATGCGGCCGTTGATGTCGGTCGTCACGAGGCCGCTCGTGAGGCTGTCGATGACGTCCTGGTTGAAGGCCTGGAGGTTGGCGATCTCCGTGGAGGCGCTCTCCAGCTTCGCGCCGGCCGAACGGAGGCGCTCGGCGAGCGAGCCGGACAGCGCGCCCACCGCCAGGAACGCGAAGATGTTGATGCCCACCAGGTAGAGCGTGACCCGTGCGGGCGGCAGGACGGCCGGGACGACCAGCCAGGGCCCTTCGCGGTCCAGGTAGCCGAGGTGCTGCACGCCGACGAGACCCGCGTAGAAGAGGGCCGACAGCCCCGCGATTGTGAGCGCGGCGCGGCGGTTCAGCAGCGAGCCTGCCGCGATGATCGGCAGGACGTAGAGCAGCGAGAAATAGCTCGTGACGCCGCCGGTGACCGCGATGATACCCGACACGACGAGCACGTCGCCGACCAGCTGCGCCTCGCCCAGCCAGCGCCAGTTCTCGGCCCTGGGCAGGGCGACCGCGTAGATGCCGGTCAGCAGGAAGGTGAATCCGATCAGGAAGTAGAACGCGTAGATCGGCAGGGTGCCGGGCAGGTTGATCTGGATCAGGACGCCCGACCCGAGCAGCAGCGTGGTGATGGCGGTGCGGCCCGCCATCAGCCACACCAGCCGCTCCCGTCGGTCAGAGGCAATCATCGGGCGCGCCGTTTCTCGCGGGCTTAGGTCAGCTTGCTGATCATCGAGAAGATCGGCATGTACATCGCGATGACGATGCCGCCGACGACGACGCCGAGGAACGCGATGATGATCGGTTCGAGCAGCGTCAGCAGCCCCGCAACCGCCGTGTCCACCTCTTCCTCGTAGAAATCCGCGATTTTCGCCAGCATCGTGTCGAGGGCGCCCGTCGCCTCCCCCACGCCGATCATCTGGGTGACCATCGGCGGGAAGACGCCCGTCTCCTTCAGGGGCGCCGACACCGTCTCGCCGCGCTCGATGCTCTTGCGCGTCGTCATGATCCCGTCCTCGACGATTGCGTTGCCGGCGGTCTTGGCCGTGATGTCCAGGCCGTCGAGGATCGGGACGCCCGAGCTGATGAGGGTCGAGAGCGTGCGGCAGAACCGCGCGACCGCGATCTTCCGCATGATCATGCCGAGCACCGGCGTGCGCAGGACCAGGCGGTCGATCACGTGCCGGCCGTTGTCGGTGGCGTAGTACTGCCGGATGGCGAAGGCGGCCGCGACCAGCGCGACGATGATGAACGGCATGAACCGCACGAGCGAGTTGCTCATCCAGATCACGACGCGGGTCGGCAGGGGGAGTTCGGCGCCGAGGCCGGCGAACATGCTCGCGAACGTCGGGATGACCTTCCACAGGATGACCGCGACCACGGCGGCCGCGATCACGATGATGGCGATCGGGTACGTCATCGCCGACTTGACCTGCGACTTCAGCTTGACGTTCTTCTCGATGTAGACGGCGAGCCGCTTGAGGATGGTATCGAGGATCCCGCCCGCCTCGCCGGCGGCGATCATGTTCGTGTACAGCGGGTCGAAGACCTTCGGGTGCTTCTTCATCGCGTCGGCGAGCGACGACCCGCCCTCGACGTCGGACCGGGTCTCGAGAATGACCTTCGAGAAGTTCTTGTCCTCCTCCTGGTTCCCGAGGATGTCGAGGCACTGGACCAGCGGGAGGCCGGCGTCGATCATGACCGAGAACTGCCGGGTGAACACCGCGAGGTTCTTGGAGTCGACGCCCCGGCTCCTGGACTTCCCCGCGGCCTTCGCCTCGGCCTTGCCCTTGGCCGGCACGATCTTCGTGACGAGGATTCTGGTCGCGGCGCAACGCGGCCGTGGCCGCTTCCATCGAGTCGGCGACCCGCTCGCCGCTCACCGTTTCGCCGCCGCGTGTCCGCCCTGTGTAAGCGAAGGTGCCCATTGATTGCTCCCGTGTTGCTGCACCGGCTCACGCCGGCGCCCGCTTTGTCTCCCGCCGACGAAGAGCCTCTCGCTCTTCATCGGCCAGCAGGCCGGCCGGCCGTCACCGCCTGACCGGCGGACGCGCGCCCACCCCCGGGGCGCCCGGGGCGCCCGCCGTGCCCGCGCCCCGGTTGAGGCCGGCGCCCGCCACGACTCCCACGCCCCGGTTGATCATGTCCATCAGTTCGTCCTTGTGCGAAGAGGCGGCGAGCGCCGTGTCCATCGTGATCTGGCGGTTGAAGAACAGCGTCGCCACCGACTGGTTCAGCGTCTGCATCCCCACCTTTTCCTGCCCGGTCTGCATCGACGAGTAGATCTGGTGGATCTTGTCCTCGCGAATCAGGTTCCGGATCGCGGAGGTGGGCACGAGGATCTCGCAGGCGACCACGCGCCCGTGCCCCCCGGCCTTCGGCAGCAGCGTCTGGCAGACGATGCCCTCGAGCACCAGCGACAGCTGCGTGCGGATCTGCCCCTGCTGGTGCGCCGGGAAGATGTCGATGATGCGGTTGATCGTCTGGGCGGCCGAGTTCGTGTGCAGGGTGGCGAAGGTCAGGTGGCCGGTCTCCGCGATGCGCAGCGCGGATTCGACCGTCTCGAGGTCGCGCATCTCGCCGACCAGCACGATGTCCGGGTCCTCGCGCAGCGCGGCGCGCAAGGCCGGTCCGAAGCTGGCCGTGTCGCTGTGCACCTCCCGCTGGTTCACCAGGCAGCCCTTGTGCGGGTGGATGTACTCGATCGGGTCCTCGATCGTCAGGATGTGGTCGTGGCGCTCGGTGTTGATCTTGTCGAGCATCGCCGCCAGCGTGGTCGACTTGCCGCTGCCGGTGGGGCCGGTGACGAGGACGAGGCCCCGGGGGCGCTCCGCGAGCTTCGTGATCACGGCGGGCAGCCCGAGCTCCTGGAGCGACCGGATCCGCTCGGGAATCAGCCGGTACACGCCGGCCACCGCGCCGCGCTGGTTGAACACGTTGCAGCGGAAGCGCGCGATCCCGCGGATCCCGAACGAGAAGTCGAGCTCCATCGTCTCTTCGAAGCGCTTCTTCTGCGCGTCGGTGAGCACGCTGTAGATCAGCTGCTTGGTGTCGGCCGCGGAGAGGTCGGACATCGGCAGCCGCTGGAGCTTGCCGTGCACGCGGACCTGCGGCGGCGTGTTCGTCGTGATGTGGAGGTCCGAGCCGTCCATCTCCACCGTGGTCTTGAGCAGGTCGGGCAGCGTCGCCATCGCTAGTTCACCGTTTCCCTGAGGACCTCTTCGATTGTCGTGAGGCCTTGCTTCACCTTCCGGAGGCCGCTCTGGCGCAGCGTGATCATGCCGCGCTCGACCGCCTTCTTCCGCAACTCGAGGCCGCTCGCGCCGACGAGCACGAGTTCCTTGATCTCGTCGTCGACCTCCATCACCTCGTAGAGGCCGACGCGTCCCTTGAAGCCGGTGTGGTTGCACTTGTCGCAGCCGCGCCCCTTGAGCGGGGTCACCGAGGCGGCGTCTTCCGGGCTGAACCCGATCTTCGAGAGCGTGGGCGCGGGCACCGCCTGCGGCTCGGCGCACTGCTTGCACACCCGGCGCACGAGGCGCTGCGCGCAGATCAGGTTGACCGAGCTGGCGACCAGGAACGGCTCGATGCCCATGTTCATCAGCCGGCTGATCGTGCTCGGCGCGTCGTTGGTGTGCAGGGTCGACAGCACCAGGTGGCCGGTGAGCGCGGCCTTGATGCCGATCTCGGCCGTCTCGAAGTCGCGGATCTCGCCGACCAGGATGATGTTCGGGTCCTGCCGGAGGAAGGCGCGCAGGGCGGCGGCGAAGTTCAGGCCGATCCCTTCGCGGATCTGCACCTGGTTGATCCCCGGCAGGTTGAACTCCACCGGGTCCTCGGCCGTCATGATGTTCGTGTCGGGGGTATTCAGCTTCGCGATCGACGAATAGAGGGTGTTGGTCTTGCCGCTGCCCGTCGGCCCGGTCACCAGGACCATGCCCCAGGGGCGGCTGATCGCATCCTCGAACCGGGTCAGCGATTCCTGCTCGAACCCGAGCTTGGTCATGTCGAGCATCAGCTTCTCGCGGTCGAGGAGCCGGAGGACGATCTTCTCGCCGAACAGCGTGGGCAGGCAGGAGACGCGGAAGTCGATCTCCTTGGCCTTGCCGGCGTCGTTGAAGCGGATCTTGATGCGACCGTCCTGCGGGAGCCGCTTCTCGGCGATGTCGAGCTTCGCCATGATCTTGACGCGGGACGCGATCGGGTCGCGGAACTTCAGCGGCGGCGCCATGATGTTGTAGAGCACGCCGTCGATGCGGTAGCGGATCCGCATCTCCTTCTGGTACGGCTCGATGTGGATGTCGCTCGCGCCCTTCGAGATGGCCGACATCAGCATCACGTTGACGAGCCGGATGACCGGCGCTTCCTCGCCCTGCTTCGCGAGCGCCTCGACGCTGATTTCCTCGAGTTCCTCGAGGACTTCCACCTCCGACGCGTCGACCTGCGGGAGTTCCTGGAGCGCCTGCGTGGCGAAGTCGAGGGCGCTCTGCTGGCCGTTCCCGCCGGCGGCCGCCCGCGCCGCGAGATTGTAGTAGCGGGCGATCGCCTCCATCACCGCCGACTCGGACGCCACGACCGGCTCCACGTTGTAGCCCGTCATGAACTTGATGTCGTCCATGGCGAAGACGTTCGTGGGGTCCGTCATCGCGATCGTGAGGGTGGCGCCGGACCGGTTCAGGGGGAGAATCTGGTATTTCTGGGCGGTCTCGGCGGGGACGAGCTTGATGACCGACTGGTCGATCTCGAACTCCGACAGGCTGATTGACGGCACGCCGTACTGGCGGCTCAGGAGGGCCGTGATCTCCTCGTCCTTCACGAAGCCGAGCTTGACGAGGTTCAGGCCGAGCTTGCCGCCGTTGGCCTTCTGGTAGTTCAAGGCCTCCTGGAGCTGCTCGGGCGTGATCCGCTTCTCCTTGAGGAGGAGTTCGCCTATCCGGACGGCCATGTTTGCTGCAGCTGACGACTACGGTTAACGCATCCGCGCACGAGGGCAAACCGACTCCCCGCGGTCTCAGATCTTGTCGGTCAGGGGCGACCCCGGCTGTAGCCCGATTTCGCCGGCCGCGCCGATTCCCCGCAAGTGCCTCTGGCGAAAGGGGAAGGCGCCGGTCGTCCGGGGACGCGGAGGCGGGGGCGCCACCCCTCTCGGGGTGGGAGATGCGACAGACCGCCGCCGCCCCTGGCTCAACGGCACGGCAAGCCGCGGCAGAGTGTCCGAAATCGCGCACTCGGGGGAAACATCCCGGCGCCTGGGAACGTATATGCACAGAAGGGGTACAATTCCCCGTTTGCCCCCTGGAGAAATGCCTCACCATGAGTGACACTGCCGTCACGCCGAGCGCCGTACCCGACAAGAACCTCGCCGCCCGATTTCTCGGCGTCATCCTCTCGCCGCGCGAAACGTTCGAAGTCGTGGCCGCCCACCCATCGTGGCTGCTGATGGCGCTGGCGGTGGTCGTCCTGACCGCGGCGCCGACCATGTGGTTCCAGTCGACCGACATCGGCCGGCAGGCCGCGCTCGACGAGTCCGTGCGCTACATGCAGTCGTTCGGGATGACGGTCAGCGACCAGGCGTACGAGGCGCTTCGCAAGAGCATCATGGAACCATCGACGATCCGGATGGCCGGGTCGCTCCTGGCCATGGCGGTGATGCCGCTGGTCATCTGGGCGATTATCGCGGGGCTCGCGATGGGCATCGTGGGCGTGCTGATGGGGGGCGCGGGCACGTTCAAGAAGGCGTTCTCCGCGGTCGTCCACTCGAACGTCATCGGCGTCATCGGCGTGCTGGTGGTGACGCCGCTCAACTACGCCCGCGAGTCGATGACGAGCGCGACGAACATCGGCGTGCTGCTCCCGTTCCTGCCGGACGGCAGCTTCCTGGCGCGGTTCTTCGGCATGATGGACATCTTCCGCCTCTGGTGGCTGGCGGTGCTCGCCATCGGCCTCGGGGTGGTCTTCAAGAAGAAGACCGGCACGATGGCCGCGCTCATCTTCGGCATCTACGCGGTGTTCGCGATTGGGTTTGCGGCCTTCATGGCCGCCCGGAGCTAGTTTCATGACGCGCAAGAAGGTCTTCATCGGTCTCGGGATCGTCGTTCTCGTCGGGGCCATGATCTGGGCGAACTTCGCCTTCAAGAAGCAGGAAGGGCCGACGGTCACCGTCGAGGCCATCAAGGGCCGCAAGCTGGAATCGGTCGTGTCCGCGTCCGGGAAGATCCGCGCCCGTCGGACGGTCAACATCACTTCCGAGGTGTCGGGCAAGGTGGTGAAACTGGCGGTGGAAGAGGGCGACCGGGTGAAGCAGGGTCAGTTCCTGCTCCAGGTGGACCCGCGCAACGTGCGGAGCCGGCTGCAGGTCAGCGAGGCCACGCTCGAGCAGCAGCGGATCTCCCTCCAGCAGGCGCGCCAGAACCTGGAGAACGCCAAGGTCAACCTGAAGCTCGCGCACGACGACCTGGCGCGGCAGCAGCGCCTCGACCGCGACAAGCTGGCCACCAAGCAGGCGCTGGAGCAGGCGCAGGACAACGTGGCCCTGCGGACCGGCGACGTGAGCAACGCCGAGCAGGCGGTGGCGACGGCGCAGCAGCGCATCAAGAGCCAGATGGCCGACCTGGCTTCCGTCGAACACGACCTGAGCCGCGTGACGATTGAATCGCCCATCGACGGCATCGTGACCAAGCGCAACGTCGAAGAAGGCGAGATGGCGGTCGTCGGGTTCACGAACAACCCGAGCGTCGTCCTGCTGATCGTCGCCGACATGTCGGTGATCGAGGCCGAGATTGAGGTGGACGAGACCGACATCCCGAACGTCAAGCTGGGACAGAAGACCAAGGTCACGATTGACGCGCTGCCCGACCGCGAGTTCGGCGCGAAGGTGACGGAGATTGGCAACAGCCCGATCACCGCGTCCACGGCGGGCGGGGTCCGGCAGGCGACCAACTTCAAGGTCGTCGTCACGCTCGACGGCGAGATTCCCGAAGTGCGACCCGGCTTCACGTGCACGGCCGACATCACCACCGCGGAGCGCGAGAACGCGGTGTCCGTGCCGATCCAGGCGCTGACGGTCCGCGAACTGACCTTCGACCCCCAGGGGAAGGTGGTGAAGGCGCCCAAGCCCGAGAAGGGCAAGCCCCGGCCGGGGCCGCTGCCGGTCGTCGACGCGGCCGAACTGAAACCCGGCTTCACCAAGAAGGAAGTCGAGGGCGTGTTCCTCGTCGACAAGGAGAACCGGGCGGAGTTCGTCCAGGTGAAGACGGGGATTGCCGGCGACAAGTACTTCGAGGTGCTCGAGGGGATCAAGGCCGGCGACCGCGTGATCACCGGGCCGTTCGCGTCCGTCCGCAACCTGGCCGACGGGTCGCAGGTGAAGATTGAGGGCGCCGGGGCCGGCGCGAAGAAGTAGCCGCCATTCGGAGTGCCGGGAGGCGGAGCGCCGAGAGCCGTTCATGTACCAGGTGTTTGAATCCCTCAAGATCGCGCTGGCGGCGATCTGGGCCAGCAAGCTGCGGTCGTTCCTGACGGTCCTGGGGAACATCGTGGCGGTGACCTCGATCATCGCGGTGGTGTCGCTCGTCCAGGGCATCGACGACTACGTGTCGAACGCGATCGAGAGCGACCTCGGCGTCGGGACCTTCTCGATCCAGCGCTTCGGGATGATCCGGAGCGAGGAGGAGTTCGAGAAGGTCGCCGGCAATCCCTTGATCACCGAGAAGGACGCGACCGCCGTCCGGAAGGCGGACCTCGTCAAGGCGGTGATGACCCAGGCCAGCTCCAACGCGGAAGTGCGGTACAAGGACCGGTCGATTGAATCGATTCCGTCTATTCCGTCAGCCGCGACTACGCGGAGTTCGGCGGGTACAAGGTCGAACGGGGCCGGCTGGTCACACCGATGGAGATTGACCGGAAGCGGCCGGTGGCGGTCATCGGCTGGGACGTCGCCGACAAGCTCTTTCCCGACGAGGATCCCCTCGACAAGGTGATTTCGGTGGCGGGCAGCCACGTCCGCGTGGTCGGGGTGAACGAGAAGAAGGGCTCGCTCTTCGGCAGTTCGCAGGACCAGTTCGCCGTCATCCCGATTGGGCTCGGCGCCAAGCTGTTCGGCGCGCGGCAGCGGATAGAGGTGACCGCCAAGCCGGCTGAACACCCTCGACACGGACAAGGCGATGGACGAGGCGACCGTGGCCCTCCGCATCGAGCGGCGCCTGAAGCCGAGCCGGCCGAACAATTTCGGCATCGTCACCTCCGACACGTTCCTGGGCATGTTCCGGCAGATCACCGCGGGGATCTTCGGCGTCCTCATCGGCGTGGTCGCGCTCTCCCTCGTCGTCGGCGGCATCGTGATCATGAACATCATGCTGATGGTGGTCAGCGAGAGGACGGCCGAGATCGGCCTGCGAAAGGCGCTCGGCGCGAAGCGCCGGCACATCATCTGGCAGTTCCTGATCGAGTCGGTCGTGCTGTCGACGATGGGCGGCTTCGTCGGCACCAGCCTCGGGTTCGGGGCGGCCTGGCTGGTCACCAAGTTCACGCCGATGCCCGCCTCGGTGCACATCTACTCGGTGCTGATGGGCATCGGGATGACCGCCGTCGTGGGGCTGTTCTTCGGCCTCTACCCGTCGATCAAGGCGGCGCGGCTGGATCCGATCGAAGCGCTGAGGCGGGAATAAATGGTACGCGTTGCACTCTTCGCCGACACGATCGGGATGGCCCTGGGGACCATCCGCGCGAACAAGATGCGGTCGGCGCTCACCGTGCTGGGCGTGGTGATCGGCATCACCGCGATCGTCGGCATGAGTTCGATCATCCGCGGGTTCGACGATTCGTTCCGGGACATGATCCGCGAGCTGGGGCCCAACACGATTATCGTGGCCCGCGTGAGCTTCGCGAGCGCCGGTTCGGGAATGGACCGCCAGCAGTTGATGAAGCGGCCGAACCTGACGATCGAGGACGCCCGCCTGCTGAAGGACGAGATCCCCTCCCTGAAGGCGGCGGCCGCCTTCGTGTCGGGCCAGCAGCGGATGTTCTACCGCGGGCAGCGGACCCAGTCGATCGGCATCATCGGCTCGACCGCCGACCTGGTCGAGGTCGATTTCGTGAAGATCGCCCAGGGGCGCTTCTTCACCGAGAACGAGGTGCTGCACCGGCGCAACGTCGTCGTCCTCGGCCAGACCCCGTACAAGGCGTTCTTCGAGAACAGCGACCCGCTTGGCAAGGTCATCCGCATCGGATCGACCGAGTACACGGTGATCGGGATCGCGGCAGCCCAGGCCCACCCTCGGCGGCCTCGCCCAGGACAACGACGCCATCGCGATCATCCCCCACTCGAGTTTCGCGAAGACGTTCGGCGCCGTTTCCCGCGGCGACCAGCGCCGCGTGGGCCGCTCCGTCCAGATCTTCGCGGTGCCCCGCGACGGCGTGAATCGCGAGACCGCGATGCGCGAGATCGAGACCGTGATGCGCATCCGCCACCGCCTGAAACTGCACCAGCCGAGCGACTTCGACGTCGCCACGCAGGACATGGCGATGAAGTTCTTCGACCAGGCGACGGGAGCGATCTACCTCGCGCTGGTCGTCATCTCGTCCATCGCGCTGATGGTCGGCGGCATCGGCGTCATGGCCATCATGATGATCTCGGTGACCGAACGGACGCGGGAGATCGGCGTCCGCAAGGCGCTCGGCGCCAGGCGCCGCGAAATCCTCTACCAGTTCCTGCTCGAGGCGGTCGTGCTGACCTCGGTCGGCGGCATCCTGGGGATCCTGCTGGGCGCCACGGTCGGCGTGAGCGTGCGGACGTTCACGCCCCTGCCCGTGTCGATGCCGTGGTGGTCGTTTGCGATTGGCTTCGCGTTCTCCGCCGGCGTCGGCATCTTCTTCGGACTCTTCCCGGCGTTCCGAGCCTCGCGGCTGGACCCCATCGAAGCGCTGCGCTACGAGTAGGGCCGGTCGGGCTGCCGGCTTCCGGCGGCCTCTGGCTTCGAGCCCGGTTCCGTCCATTCCAATGATATGATTGGCGTTTACGCCCCTCGGCCTGGAGTGTTCCAGCAGCCGTTGCACACATCTCGCCCGTCATTTCTTCGGTGCCGGGAGACCCAGGCAGTCCAGGGCCCGACGGGCCCTGGCGGCCGTCCCATCCCGGTGTCGCGTCAGGCACGGAGCTGTGTTCGGCCCCCGGTTGAGCGCGTGACGCGCGCCGGGCAGGAGGATTGCCGCCTATGAAGGTCTACGACGCCGCCAGCATCAGGAATGTCACCATCGCCGGCCACTCCGGCGCAGGCAAGACCCAGCTTGCCGCAGCCATCCTGTTCGACGCCGGGATGGTGAACCGCTTCGGCAAGGTGGACGACGGGACGACCGTCACCGACTTCGACGAAGAGGAAGTCGCGCGGAAGCACACGCTGGCCGCGAGCCTTGCCTACGCCGAGTGGAACAAGCACAAGATCAACCTGATCGACACCCCGGGGTTCGGCAACTTCCTGAGCGACACGCTCGCCGCGATGCGGGTGTGCGACGCGGCCGCCGTGGTCGTCGATGCCGTGTCGGGCGTCGAGGTGCAGACCGAGAAGGTCTGGCAGGCGGCCGAGGGATACGACCTGCCGCGCCTCGTCGTCGTGAACCGGCTCGACCGCGAGCGCGCCAGCCTGGCCCGGACGCTCGACAGTCTCACCACCGCGTTCGGCCGCACGGTGATCCCCGTCCAGATGCCGATTGGCGAGGAGAAGTCGTTCAAGGGCGTCGTGGACCTCGTCGCGATGAAGGCCTTCGTCTACGAGACCGACGGCAGCGGCAAGTTCAAGGAAGAGGGCGTGCCGGCCGACATGGCCGACGAGGCCCAGGCGGCCCGCGAAGCGCTGATTGAGATGGTGGCCGAGGCCGACGACAAGCTGATGGAGAAGTTCTTCGAGGAGGGCACGCTCACCCAGGAAGAACTCGTCTCCGGCCTCCGCACCGCGGTCCTCGCGCGCAAGATCTTCCCGCTGTTCTGCACCTCCGCCATCCTGAACATCGGGGTGCACCCGCTGCTCGACGCGTTCATCGCCTACGTGCCCGCGCCGAGCGAGCGCGCCGCGAAGGGCACCAAGGGAGGCCAGGAAGTCGAGGTCATGGCGGCCGACGGCGGCCCGTACGCCGCGTTCGTCTGGAAGACCGTGGCCGACCCGTTCGCCGGGCGCATCAGCATGTTCCGCGTGATGAGCGGCTCGCTGAAGGCCGACACGACCGTCTACAACCTCACGAAGGAAACACCCGAGCGCCTCGGGCACCTGGCGTTGATGCAGGGCAAGACGCAGACGGACGTCCCCGAAATCAAGGCAGGCGACATGGGCGCCGTCGCCAAGCTCAAGGAGACGGTGACCAACGACACCCTCACCGAAAAGGGCGGCGTCGCCTTCGCGCCGATGAAGTTCCCGGAACCGGTCCTCTCCTACGCCATCGAGCCGAAGAGCCGCGGGGACGAAGACAAGATCAGCTCGTCCCTGCAGCGCCTGCAGGAAGAAGACCCGACGATCCGGTCGAGCCGCGACCCGCAGACGAAGGAACTGCTGCTGTCGGGCCAGGGCCAGCTGCACATCGAGGTGACCGTCGCCAAGCTCAAGCGCCGATTCGGCGTCGAGGTCAACCTCAAGCCACCGAAGATCCCGTATCGCGAGACGATCACCGCGGCGACGGACGCCCACGGCCGGCACAAGAAGCAGACCGGCGGCCACGGGCAGTTCGGCGACTGCTCGATCCGCATGGAACCGCTGCCCCGCGGATCCGACTTCCAGTTCGTGGACGACATCTTCGGCGGCGCGATCCCGCAGACGTTCCGGCCGGCCGTCGAAAAGGGCATCCAGGACACCCGCATGCGGGGATACCTGGCCGGCTACCCGGTCGTCGACTTCAAGGTGACGCTGACCGACGGCAAGTACCACGACGTCGACTCGAACGAACTGTCGTTCAAGATGGCCGGGCGGCTCGCGTTCAAGGACGCGATGACGCGCTGCAGGCCGACGATCCTCGAGCCGATCATGAACGTCGAGGTCTACGCGCCGTCCGACTTCGCCGGCGACTTGATGGGTGACCTGAACGGCCGGCGCGGTCGCATCGCCGGGATGGACACGCGCGGCGGCATGACCGTCATCAAGGCGCAGGTGCCCATGTCCGAGATGTTGACCTACGAGCAGCAGCTCACGTCCGCCACGGGCGGCCGCGGCTCGTACCACATGGAGTACTCGCACTACGAGGAGGTGCCGAGCCACATCCAGTCGAAGATCATCGCCGCCTACAAGGCCGAGAAGGGCGAGGCGGCCGAGGACGAGGAATAGGGAGCTGGTGGCTAGTGGCTGGTGGCTGGCAGTCAGCGGCCACTGGTTGGCGATGGCGATCAGGAAGGCCGCGGGTTCATCCGAACTCGCGGCCTTTTTCTTGCCCCGATGTAGAATGGCGACCGCCGAAGTGCCTTCCCAGGAGGCTGCCCGATGGCTGACGCGAACCCCAATCCCTGCCGCGACGCCGCCAGGATCGACCACGACACCGAGGCGCAGGCGCCCGCCGGGTCGCCGCCGCTTCCGCTGCCGCCCTGGACGTCGACCCGTGTCGTCGGGAGGCGCCAGCCGCGCATCGACGCCTACGCGCGGGTGAGCGGTTCCGCCACCTACACGCTCGATGTCTCGCTGCCCAACATGCTGCACGCCGCCGTCGTCAGGTGCCCGCACGGGCAGGCGCTGGTCAAGAGCGTGGACGTGTCGCGGGCGCTCCAAGTGCCGGGGGCGGTCGCCGCGCTCACGGGCGACGATGCGGGGGCGTCGATCCCCTGGTACGGCGAGAGCGACAAGGGCGCGCAGAGCCGGCTGTTCGACCCGCACTGCCGCTACGCCGGCGAAGAGGTCGCGGCAGTTGCCGCCGAGACTCCGTACGCGGCCTTCGACGCCGCGCGCGCGGTGCGCGTGGTCTACGAGGAACGCCCCTTCGTCGTCGAGATGGACCGGGCACTGGAACCGGGGGCCCCCGCCGTCCACGAGGGCGGCAACCAGGTTCGCCCGCCGGCGAAGTACTCGCGGGGCGACACGGCGAAGGGGTTTGCCGAGGCCGAGGCGGTCGTCGAGGAAACCTACCGGACCAGCGTCGAGATCCACTCGCCGATGGAGTCGTTCGGGTCGGTGGCGAACTGGGAGGGCGACCAGCTGACGGTGTGGGACTCCACTCAAGGCCCTTTCGACACGCAGCGGGCGCTCGCGGCGGCGCTGAACGTTTCCCTCGGCCAGGTCCGGGTCATCAGCCATTACATGGGGGGCGGCTTCGGGTCGAAGCTCTACCTCGGGAAGTACACCGTGATTGCCGCGCTCCTCGCGCGGAAGACGGGACGCCCGGTAAAGCTGGTCGTGCCCAGGGAGGATACGTTCAGCTGCACCGGCAACCGGCCCGCGAACACGATGACCGTGAAGATCGGCGCGCGCAGGGACGGCACCCTGACCGCGATTCACATGGTTTCGCGCGGCGTCGTCGGCGCCTATGCGAGCTGGGCGGACGGGAGCAGCCTGGCGCAGTCGCTCTACAAGTGCGCCAACGTCGAGACCGAGGACCTCAGCGTCTACGTCAACGCGGGCCTCGAGCGCGCGTTCCGCGCGCCGGGTTTCCCCCAGTCGGCCTGGGCGGTCGAGCAGGCGATGGACGCCCTCTCGGTGAAGCTCGGAATCGACCCGGTCGCGCTGCGGCTGAAGAACATCTCGACGGTCTTCCAGCCGGAGAAGGACACGCCCTACACCTCGACCGGCCTGGCGCAGTGCCTGACGGAAGGCGCCAAGGCGTTCGGGTGGGACGCCGCCCGCCAGCGGCCCCGGGAGCAGGGGGCGATCGTCCGCGGCGTGGGCGTGGCGGCCTGCCTGTGGGGATACCCCGGGGAGCCGGTGTCCACGGTCATCGCGCGCCTCGTGGCCGATGGCAGCCTGACGCTGACCCTCGGGGCGGCGGACATCGGGACCGGGACGAAGACGGCGATGGCGATGGTTGCGGCCGAGGAACTCGGCATCGCCCTCGACCGCATCCGCATCGTCCACGCAGACACCGGGGCCTGTCCCTACGCCGTGGGCTCCGGGGGCAGCCAGACGCTGCTGGTGAACGCGCCGGCCGTCAGGCAGGCGGCCGTCGAAGTGAAGCGCCAGCTGCTGACGATGGCCGCGGAGGAGCTGAAGGTGCCGGAAGCGGAGCTGTCGCTGGCCGACGGCGCCGTCGTCCACTCCGGGCAGCCCGGCGCGAAGGTGGCGCTTGGCGACCTGAAGGCGTTGCGGCGCCAGCAGGCGGTCGTTGGCGTCGGCACGCGTCATCCCCATCCTGCGGGCAAGATTGCGCTGCCATTCGCGGTACAATTTGCCGAGGTCGCCGTCAACCGGGGAACGGGCGAAATCCGGGTGCTCCGCCTGCTTGGCGCCCACGACAGCGGCCGCCCGATCAACCTGCTGACCTACCAGAACCAGGTGTTCGGCGGAATGACGATGGGGGTGGGGTTCGGGATGACGGAGCAGCGGGTGATGGACGGCCAGCAGGGCCGGGTGTTGACCGCCAACCTGCACGATTACAAGCTGCCCACGGCCATGGACGTCCCGGCCGACATGACGTGCGTGCCGATCGACCCCCACGACACCGAGTGCAACACGGTCGGCGCAAAGGGGCTCGGCGAGCCGGCGACGATCCCGACGGCGGCGGCGATCGCGAACGCCGTCTTCCACGCCACCGGCGTGCGCATGACCGATTCACCGATGACGCCGGCCCGCGTGGTCATGGCGCTCAACCAGGATTCAGGCGCCGGGAATCAGGATTCAGTCAGCGTTGCATGACGCACCGAATCCCGAATCCTACTCCTGAATCCTTCGTGTACGGAGACGAGAGGGAGGGTCAGTGGACATCAAGCGGGCAATCGTTGACTTGGCGCCGGCGCCGATCGTGAAAGTGTTCGCGGCGCCTTACGTGGCGGGGAAGGGCATCGAGAGCGGGGTCAGGAAGGCGGACGAGATCTGGCAGAGCGGGAAGCTGTACTCGACGGTGGACCTGCTCGGCGAGGAAGTGTTCAAGCGGGAGGACGTCGAAGCGACGGTGGCGACCTACTTCCGGATGGTGGATGCGCTCAAGGGCCGCCAGTACGCGAGCATCTCCTGCAAACCGACGCAGCTCGGGATCCACGACAGCGAGTCGTATTGCCTGGAGAACATGTCCAAGGTCGTGGAGCATGCCGGGAAGCAGGGGATCCACATCACGGTGGACATGGAGGACCACGACTTCACCGACGTGACCTTGCGGCTCTTCAAGGAATTGCGCAACCGGTTCGACAACGTCGGGACCGTGCTCCAGTCCCGGCTGTTCCGCACCCGGGACGACATCCAGGCCCTGCACGCCAAGCGGTGCAAGGTGCGCATCTGCATCGGCATCTACAAGGAGCCCAAGAGCATCGCCTACCAGGACAAGCCGGCGATGAAGGACAAGCTGTTCGAGTACGTGCAGGTCCTGCTGGACAAGGGCCACTACCCGGAGATCGCCACGCACGACGAACCGTTGATTCACCGGTGCCTGGAGTACCTGGACAAGCGGGGCGTCCCCAAGGACGCCTACGAGTTCCAGATGCTGCTCGGGGTGCCCAGGCAGGCGATCCAGACGCAGATCGTCGACGCCGGGATCATCATGCGGCTGTACGTGCCGTTCGCCGAGGAGTGGCGCTACGCCATCGCGTACTGCAAGCGGCGCCTGGCGGCGAACCCGATGATGGGCGCGTACGTGATGAAGAACCTGTTCGGGAAATAGAAAAGGGCGGGCCGAAGGCCCGCCCTTACCTACCTGGTCTCCCCGATTCGGGATCCCCGAATCCCTATTGCTACGAGCCGGAGGGCCCGCGGCGGCTGCCCGAGCCCTTGCGGGCCGCGGCGCGCGCCTGGCTCTTGGTCTCGGCGCCGGCGGCCGCGTGGCCTTCGGCTTCCTCGGCCTGCCGCTTGCCGCGCAGGCGGTCGGCGGCCGCCTTGAGCCGGCCGCTGACGCTCTTCGGCTTGGCCTCGGCCTTCTTCTCGTCCTTGGCCGCCTTCGCCTTGGGATCGAACTCGAAGCCGAGCAGTTCCACCTGGGCCAGCTCGGCGGCGTCCCCCTGGCGGTAGCCGACGCGGAGCAGCCGGGTGTAGCCTCCCGGGCGCGACGAGTAGCGCGGGGCGATGTCGGTGAACAGCTTCGCGACGACGTCCTTGTTGGGGATGTCGCGCAGCACTTCGCGGCGGGCGTTCAGCGCCCGCAGCGGCGTGCCGTCGGCGATCCCGCGCTTGGCGATGGTGATGATGCGCTCGACGAACGGGCGCAGTTCCTTCGCCTTCGGCACGGTCGTCTGGATGTGCCCGTGCTGCAGGAGCGCCTCGGCCTGGTTGCGCAGCATGGCGATGCGGTGCTCGGTCACTCGTCCGAGCTTACGGTTGGCTACTCGGTGACGCATTGATGATCCTCGATCCTCGACTCGGTCGTGTGTCGCCGGGTCCTGCTACTCCGTCTGTCCCTGCGGCGCCGGCTGGTCGAGGCGCATGCCCAGGCTCAGACCCATGGTCTGAAGGATGTCCTTGATCTCGTTCAGCGACTTGCGGCCGAAGTTCTTGGTCTTCAGCATCTCGGCTTCGGTCTTCTGCACGAGCTCGCGGATCGTCCGGATGTTCGCGTTCTTCAGGCAGTTGTAGGAGCGGACGGACAGTTCGAGCTCCTCGACGCTCTTGTCGAGGTTCTCGTTCGACACCGTGCCGTGCGCCTGCTCTGCCGGCGTCTCGGGGAGGGCGTCGGCCGCGTCCTCGAGATTGATGAAGATGTTCAGGTGCTCGCGGACCAGCTTGGCGGCGTTCGACACCGCGTCGCGCGGCGTAATGGCGCCGTTGGTCCAGACGTCCACCGTGAGCTTCTCGTAGTCCGTCGTCTGCCCCAGGCGGGCGGCCTCGACGAGGTAATTCACCTTCTTGACGGGCGAATGCACCGAGTCGATTGGGATCCAGCCGATGCCCAGGTCGTCGTCGAAGTTGCGGTCGGCGGCGACGTAGCCGCGGCCGCGCTTCAGGCGCATCTCCATCTCGAGGGACCCGCCCTCGGAGACGGTGGCGATGTGCGCCTCGGGCTCGAGGATCTCGACGTCGCCGTCGGCGACGATGTCCTTCGCCTTCACCTCGCCGGGCTTGGTCACCTTGACGTGGAGCGTCTTGGTGGTGTCGGCGTGGAGCTTCAGCGGGATCTGCTTCAGGTTCAGGATGATGTCGGTCGCATCCTCGACCACGCCGGGAATGGGCGAGAACTCGTGGAGCACCCCCTCGATCTTCACGGCAGTGATGGCCGCGCCTTCGATCGAGGACAGCAGCACGCGTCGCATCGCGTTTCCGATGGTCGTGCCGAAGCCCCGCTCGAACGGCTGGGCGTGGAACCGGCCGAACCGATCAGTCAACGTCTCGCGATCGAACTCCAGCCGCTTGGGCCGCTGGAAACCTTTCCACAGCATCGATCAGTCCTTTCTTGCACGATCGGCCACGTGACCGGACCAGGCAGGCGAGCATGCTCAAGGCGCAAACCCCGTGCCGCGCCTGCCTACAGTCTACCGCCTCCGGCGTGCGCCCCGTTACTTCGAGTAGAGCTCGACGATCAGCTGTTCCTGGATCGGGAGGTTGATCATCGCGCGCGTCGGCAGCGACACGATCCGCCCCTCGAACTTCTCCGGCGCCAGCTGCAGCCACTCGGGCACGCCGCGTCCCTTGACCTCTTCCATCGCGTGCTGGATCGTCACGTTCTTCTGGCTGCGGCCGCGCACCGTCACGGTGTCGCCGGTCTTGACCAGGAACGAGGGGATGTCCACCTTCTTGCCGTTGACGGCGAAGTGGCCGTGGCGGACGAGCTCGCGCGCCTGCGGGCGCGACGTCGCGAGGCCCAGCCGGTAGACCACGTTGTCGAGCCGGCGTTCGAGCAGCTGGAGGAGCACCTCGCCGGTGATCCCGCGCTGCCGCTCGGCCGATTCGAAGTAGAGGCGGAACTGCTCCTCGAGCACCCCGTAGATCCGCTTGACGCGCTGCTTCTCCCGGAGCTGCAGGCCGTAGCCGGCCAGCTTGGCCGCGCGGCGCTTGCCGTGCTGTCCCGGCGGGAAGTTGCGCTTCTCGATCGCGCACTTCTCGGAGTAGCACCGCTCGCCCTTGAGAAAGAGCTTCATGCCTTCACGCCGGCACAGGCGACAGACTGGTCCGCTGTATCTGGCCATTCTCGGTATTCCTCTTCGTTACACCCGCCGCCGCTTGGGCGGACGGCAGCCGTTGTGCGGAATCGGGGTGACGTCGCGGATCGACTTGACCTCGATACCCACGGTCTGGAGCGCGCGGATGGCCGACTCGCGGCCGGCGCCCGGCCCCTTGACCCGCACCTCGACGGAGCGCATGCCGAACGTCTTGGCGGCGTTGGCGGCGTTGATGGCCGCCTGCGTCGCCGCGAACGGCGTGCCCTTGCGGGATCCCTTGAACCCGATCCCGCCGGCGGACGACCACGACACCACGTTCCCCTCGGTGTCCGTCAGGGTAATCGTCGTGTTGTTGAACGACGCGTGGATGTGGGCGATCCCGTGGTGGACGATGCGCTTCTCGCCACGCTTCTTGAACGTCTTCTTCGCGGGCTTCTTCCCGGAGGACTCCGGCTTGGCTCCCGCTCCCTCGGTCGGATCAGTCTTGGCCATGGACTACACCGTCTTCTTCTTGGCAACCGCGCCGCGCCGCGGACCCTTCCGCGTGCGGGCGTTCGTCTTCGTCCGCTGACCGCGGACCGGCAGCCCCCGGCGATGGCGGAGGCCACGATAGCACCCGATGTCCATCAACCGCTTGATGTTCATCGAGACTTCCTTGCGCAGGTCGCCCTCGACCCCGCCCTGGTCCTCGATGACCCGGGTGATCCGGCGGACATCGTCCTCGGACAGATCCTTGACGCGGACGTCGGGACTCACGGCCGCTTCCTTCAAGATCAGGTTCGACCGTGTCCGGCCGATCCCGAAGATGTAGGTCAGCCCGATCTCGATGCGCTTGGTCCGCGGAAGGTCAACCCCTGCGAT
>CAWJPZ010000005.1:0-974709 GCA_963844875.1 uncultured Acidobacteriota bacterium | reverse complement strand
CTGGCCCGGTCCGCACGCCGAACGGACGGTGGACCCGGTAGCGAATGTTGAATGGTGAATGCTGAATGTCGAATGCGGAAGGTCGAATGTCGAATGCACGGCGCAGCAGTCGGCATTCTTCATTCTGCATTCGGCCTTCTGCGTTCCTCACTCTGCGGGTTCTGTCTCAGCATGCCGTGGCGGAGGATGTCGGCGATCTCGTGGATGACCGAGTCGGTGTCCTTGCCGAAGTGGTTGGGGACGCCGAACAGGATCTCCACCGCGAAGTAGTTGAGGTAGAAGCGGCTCGCGAGCATGACCGCGGACAGCGGCGAGATGCCGGGGCGCAGGTGCGAGGAGAACACGGCGGGCTCCGGTCGCTCCGCCATGAAGTCGGCGAAGCGGCTGGCCATGTCGGAGTAGAACTTGCGGATGTGGCTGCCCTCGAACTCGACGACGTCGACGTAGATCAGCGCGACGTAGCGGCGGTAGCCGCGGACCGACTCCCGCGCCGCGTGCCCGACCTCCTCGAGGTTCTCCGGGAAGGTGCCGGTGGCGAGGGCCTGGTTGAAGGGGAACTCGGGGTTGTCGATGGCCGCCAGTACTGGTCCGAGCAGCGTCCGGAAGATCGTCTCCTTGTCCGGGAAGTGGTGGTAGACGTTGCCGGTCGACACCTCGGCCCGGGCGGCGATGTCGCGCACGCTGGTGGCGCGGTACCCCGGTGGAGAACAGCTCGAGGGCGGCTTCGAGGATCTGCTCGCGGGAGCGCTGGGACTTTTCGGCCTGGTTCATTCGCCCTCGAGCCCCCTGGCAGGCGAGCGACCGATCTCGTGCGAGTGCCTTGATCTGTCCGAAGAAGATGTCGGGCCGCTCGAGGTAGACGCAGTGGCCGCAGTCCGCACGCTCCTCGAAGCGCGCGCGCGGCAGGATGCCGCAGATCTTCCGCTGCACCCAGGCGGGATCGCGCGGTCCTGCGCCCCCGGCATGATCAGCGTCGGCGTCGTCACCGCGCGGTACTCCGGCAGTCGGCCGTCGAGCTCGCCGAAGTACTCTTCCTGCGCCTCGGTGAGCCGGACCAGGCAGTGGATGTCGTCGCGGTAGCGCTCGTTGAAGCGCTGCCGCATCGGCTCGAGCGCCGGCGCCGTGACCGCCGCACGAACGCCTCGCCGAAGATCTTCTCGTACATGTAGTCGGTGTAGAGGTCGAACCGCTCCGGGCCCCCGCGGTAGAAGCGCAGCGAGATCGCCTCGTACTTCTCGAACAGCTCCTCGTGGGAGCAGGATGATCCGGACAGCGTCAGCGTGTGCAGCCGCTCCTGGAACTGGCGCGCGAGCTCGATCGCGACGAAGCCGCCGTACGAGATCCCCATCGAGTGGATCCTCTCGATGCCGAGCTCGTCCACGATCGCCGCCAGGTACCGCGGCGATGCGCGTGATCGAGTACGGCTCGTCGGGCTTGGACGACTCGCCCTGGCCGAGGTAGTCGTAGAGCAGCACGTCGTACTCGGCGAGCAGCAGCGGCAGGAAGCCGTACCAGGCCTTGGTGTGCATGGCGAGGCCGTTGAGCAGGCACACCGCCTCGCGCTGCCGTCGCCGAAGTACTCGTACCAGATGTCGTGGCCGTCGGGGTGGACGAACCCGGACGGGTGGGAACGGGCTGGTCTGCCATGGCTGCCCCGGCCTGAGACGGGTCCGTGGCCGGTCGGGCCGCGATCGGCCCCGGTCCTTCGGACCACGTCCGGTCACGTCCCGCTCAGCGACGCCGCTCGCCGCTTCAGCACGGTGCACACCGACGCGCAGATCGGGCCGCCGATGTTGAAGGTGGCGGCCACGCGTGGCGTCCTTCACCTGCAGCTCGGCCGGGACCTTGCCGAGCAGCTGCCAGGCGCACCAGCCGATCATCGCGACGCCGGTGGCGCCGATCGGGTGGCCCTTGGCGATCAGCCCGCCCGAGGTGTTGATCGCGCACTCGCCGCCGACGCTGGCCTTGCCGTCGCCCCAGTACCGCGCCCCCTGGCCGTACGCGCGCCTTGCCGATGCACCTCGGCGCCGATCGCGCCCATCACCGTGAAGCAGTCGTGCACCTCGGCGACGTTGACGTCGGCGGGCGTCGACGCCGGCCATCGCGTAGGCCTCGCTCATGGCGCGCGATACGCGCCGGCCGGGCGCAGCACGTCGCGGCCCTCCTTCTTCAGCGGGTCGGTCGCCTGGCCGTAGCCGGCGATCTCGACGCAGTCGGCCTTCGCGACGCCGAGCCTCGCGAGGCCCTCTTCGGTGGCCAGGATCAGCGCGGCGTAGCCGTCGGTGATCTGCGAGCAGTCGTAGGTCTTCAGCGGCAGCCCCTCGACGATGTAGCGGTTGATGCCCTCGATCTTCATCGCCTGCTCGAGGGTGACCTGGACCTTCTGCATCTGCGCGTACGGGTTGTGCTTGGCGTTGCGCGTACTCGATGACGGCGATCGCGGCCAGCTCCTCCTCGGTCACGCCGTGCGTCTTCATGTAGGCGTCCATCACCTCGGCGAAGAGGTGCGGGAAGACGAACACCTTGCCGGCGCGCTCGTCGGGGTGCGAGAAGTAGCCGAGCACCTTGCCGATCAGCTTGCCGTCCATCTTGCCCTCGGCGTCGCGCATCTTCTCGTAGCCGACCGCGATGCCGACCTCGCCGTCGCCGAGCCAGCAGCTTGTGGACCACCGAGAGGACCGCCTGGCCGCCCGAGGCGCAGGCGTTCTCGACCGCCTCGATCGGCTTGCCCGCCGAGCCCGGGCACCTGGCCACGAGGCCGGCGAGCAGCCCCTGCTCGTTGAGCGAGATGTTGCAGACGGCGCCGACCGAGCCGACGTCGACCGCCGCCGGCTCGGCGTCGATCTCACGGCACACGCTCGCGCGACCGCGTTGCGATGATGTCGGGCACCGTCATGCCCATCAGCTTGCCGAACTTCGACTGGTGGTAGGCGGCGATGTAGACCGGCTTGGCCATGACGCGCTCCGTCGAGTGACGAGCGTTACGCGTTCTGCCGACCGCGCGGCGCAGGCCGGGCCGCAGCCAGATAGCGTGTCGCGCAAGTTGCCCTTTGACGACCTTGCCGTACGCCGTGCGGGGCAGCGCCTCGACCGCGAGAAGCGCTCGGCAGCTTGTAGCGGGCAAGCCGCGCCGCGAGGAATCCGCGACAGCCTCGGCTCGAGCACCGGCCGCCCCGGCCGGACCACGAGAACGCGACGCCGACCTCGCCCCAGTGTCGTCGGGCCGCCCGACCACCGCCGCGTCGCGCACCGCCGGGTGCTGCAGCAGCTCGTTCTCGATCTCGGCCGGGTAGACGTTGACGCCGCCGCGAGATGAACATCTCCTTCTGCGGCCCGGCGATGTAGAAGAAGCCCTCGGCATCGCGCCGCGCCAGGTCGCCGGTGTGGAACCAGCCCTCGGCTTCGAGCCCTCGGCGGTCGCCTCGGGCTGGTTCCAGTAGCCGGAGCAGACGTGCGAGCCGCGGAAGCACAGTTCGCCGACTTCCCCGACGCCGGCCTCGCGGCCGTCCTCGCCGACCAGCCGGGCCTCGGTGAACATCAGCGGCCTGCCGACCGAGCCCGCCTTGCGGACCGAGTCCTCCACCGTCATCGCGAAGCAATTCACCCCGACCTCGGTGAGGCCGTAGCCCTGCTTGAACACCACGCCGCGCGCCTGGTACGCCTGGACGATGTGCAGCGGCAGCGGCGCGCCGCCGCTGATGAAGCAGCGCACGTGCGAGAGATCGGCCGCGGCGAACTCCGGCGCTTCGGCAGCAGCTTCAAGATGGTCGGCACGCCGAGCACCACCGTGCAGCGCTCCCGCCGATGGTTCGCCAGATCTCGCCGGCGTCGAAGCCCGGTGGAGCACGACCGTGCCGCCGACGGTCAGGATCGGGAGGAGAAACGCGCCGAGGCCGCCCGCGTGGTAGAGCGGCGTGAAGATGGGCGTCACGTCGTCGTCGCGCAGCTGCCACGCAGATTGCGGTGTTGTAGCCGTTCCAGGCAATCATCCGGTGCGGGACGATGACGCCCTTGGGCTTGCCGGTCGTGCCACTGGTGTAGAGCAGGCAGCAGGGCGCTTCCGGGTCGCAGCGCGGGACGGACGAACGCGCCGGATGGCAGCGCCCCGAGGAGCGGCGCCGTACCCGCGATGGCGCTCCTCGTGCGGCTCGTCGAACGCCACCCAGTGCGCGATGGGGTCGTTCGCCGACCCGAGCTCGGCGACGACGGCGGCGTGCTCTCCGTCGTACAGCATCGCGCGGGGGCGGCAGTCGCCGAGGATGTAGGACATCTCGGACGCGGTGAGGCGTGTGCCCAGCGGTACCGAGGATGATGCCCGTCTTGGCGGCGGCGAAGAACGCGTCGAGGAACTCCACGCGGTTGCCCGACAGCACCGCCACGCGGTCGCCCGGTGCCAGCCCGAGTTCCAGCCAGGTGCGGGCGCAGGCTTCGGCGCGCGTGTTCAAATCGCGGTAAGTGAGGCGCCTCCCCGACGCGACCTCCACGAGCGCGAGCCGATCGGGCGTGAGCCGGGCCCGTTCGCCGAGGACGTCAGCGTGCAGCACGATCGGCCTCCGGGGCTGGCTGGTCGAGCACCTGAATGAGCGCCTGGTTGAACTGACGGGGATGGCTCCGGTGCGGCACGTGCCCGCAGCGGGGCAGCGTGGTCAGACGCGCGGCCCGAAGCCCGGCCTTCATCCGCAACGCGTAGGACACGGGAAAGACGTGGTCTTCTTCGCCCCACAGCAGGTCCACGGGCAGCCGGACCTCGTGGAGCCGGTTCTCGAGCACGTAACGGTCCATTTCGCCCGCGGTCTGCGTCAGGCGGCCGAGCGGTCCCAGCCGGCTGACACGGATCACGTCGTCGAGGACGAAACCCGGCGTCCGCGAGGCAGTCGTTCCCATGAGCGCCTCAATCGTGCCGCGCGCCTCTTCGCGCGTGGACGGCGTGAACGTCACGTCGGTCCGGTCGCCCTTCAGCGCGCCGCCGTTCACCAGGACCAGCCGCGCGGCCGGCGCGGCCGGTCGGACCGCGAGAGCATCGCCACCCACGCGCCGAGAATTCCCAACCATGGCGGCCGGGACCGTTTCCCATACCCGGGCCAGCGTTTCTGCCAGGTCGTCCACGACGGTTCCCACGGACAACGGCCCGGAAGAGGGCTGGCTGTCGCCGTGGCCCGGGAGGTCCGGGACGACGACGCGGAAGCGGGGCAGCAGCGCCGGGACCGTGCGCGCCCAGGTGCCCGCCTGGTCGCCGGCGCCGTGCAGCAGCACGACCGTCTGACCGCTTCCACCGACCCAGGCGGACTGGCGTCCGACCGACGTGTCGACGAAGATCTGCCTGAGCCCGGCCCGCCGGAGCGCTCTCCGGCTGATCCGTCCAGTCGCCAGGGGCCGCCGCCAGAAGCCAACCAGCACCGCCCCCACGCCCAGCGCGAACAGCGCGCCGACGGCGACAATCAGGATCTTCATCGGCGACTCTATGTTCCCGCGACGAAACCGCCGTCCACCGAGAAGACGGCCCCGGTAATCCAGCTCGCCGCCAGACGAGGCCAGCCAGACGTAGGCGTTCGCGATGTCCATCGGGTCTCCGATCCGGCCGAGCGGGGTCTTCGCGACCATCGCCGCCAACACCTTCTCGGGCATCTGCTTGACCATCTCCGTCGCCACGAAGCCGGGCGCGACGGCATTCACCCGGATCCGATGACGCCCCAGCTCCCGCGCCCAGACTTGCGTCATGCCAATCACGCCGGCCTTCGTCGCCACGTAGTTGGTCTGGCCGAAGTTGCCGTACAGCCCCACGACGGACGACGCGTTGAGGATGACGCCGCCGCCCTGCTTGATCATGTGCGGGACCGCCGCCCGCGCACACAGGAAGGGACCCTTGAGGTTGACGTCGATCACCGACGTGAATTGTTCGTCGCCCATCTGGCCGGTGAGCGCCCCGTCCTTCCACTTCACCAGCAGGCCGTCGCGCAGGATCCCGGCGTTGTTCACCAGCACGTCCACGCGGCCCCAGGCCGCGACGACTTCCTCCACGGCGCGGTCGACCTCGGCCGAGTCGCTGACGTTGACCTTCCGGAACATCGCGACGCCGCCGGCCGCCTGCAATTCGGCGACGAGCGCATCGCCTTGTGCGTCCGCCACGTCCCACGCCGCCACCGATGCCCCTTCCTGCGCGAACCCGAGCGCGGTGGCGCGGCCGATGCCCGCCGCGGCCCCCGTCACGACGACGACCTTGCCCTTCAATCCAGTGTCGATGCTCACGGTGATCTCCATTCAGAAGGGCCGGGCCGAATTCCGCTCGGCCCCGCCCCTCGAGGCATCTACTGCCAGCGGAATGCCGCGGCGGCCTGGTTGTAACCCACGCCCGACCCGACGAATACGACCAGGTCGCCAGGCTTGATCCGGCCGCACGCCAGGGCATCGTCCAGCGCCATGGGGATGCAGGCCGACCCGGTGTAGCCCCACTTCTCCATGATGGTGTGGGTGCGCTCCATCGGCAGGCCGAGGTCTCCCATCACGAGTTCGATCGAGCCCTTTCGGACCTGCGTGAAGATGACGAAGTCGATGTCCGTCACCTCGAATCCGCCCTCGTGCGCGACCTTGCGCACCAGGCGGGGCCACCCCTCGTGGTTGATCTCGGGGGGTAGCGCTCGACCATGAGCACCTTCGTTCGTCCGGCGCGAACCGATTCTTCCGTGGCGGGCTCGGCCGTGCCGCCCGAGAAGATCGCCCAGTGCTTCGCGTAGGCGCCGTCCGCGATGAACGCCGAGTTGAGGAAGCCGGGTTCGTCGCACGCCTGCATCACGGCTGCGCCCGCGCCGTCGCCGTAGAAGAACCCCATCGGGTCCGCCGGCGTCGTCAGCTTGTGCATCAAGTACGCGCCGACCACCAGCACGTTCTTGATCGCCGCGTTCGTGGCGATCAGACCCGCCGCCGTCGCGAGCCCCGTCGGGAACGACGCGCAGGCGCAGCCGATGTCGAACGTCCCGGCGTTCTTCGCCCCGAGCTTGTGCTGCAGGACCACGGATGTCGCCGGGGTGATGTAGTCGGGCGAGTCCGTTCCGACGAGGACCATGTCGACGTCGAGTGGCGAGAGCCCCGCCCGTTCCAGGGCCTGGCGGGCCGCGGGCAGGGCGACGTCCGACGTTGCCCACTCTTCCGGCGCGTGCCAGCGCGTCAGGATGCCGCTGCTGGCTTCCATCTTGTCGACGAACTCGGGCAGGTGCGCGAAGCGCTTGCGCAGTTCGTCGTTGCTCACCTCGATCGGCGGCACGAAGCGGCCGGTCGAGGCGATGCGTGCGTGACGAGGCAGTCGGTTCATGAAGTCAGACCCGGGCGCTAGAAGGTGAAGCGCAAGCCGAGCTGGATTTCACGGCTCGGGAGCGTCGCCGAATACTTCCCGTAGTTCGGGTTCGCCACGTAGGCGGCCGTCGGATTCACGAGCGTCGGCCCGCTCTTGTACATCCCGCCGTCGATGAAGGCGACGTTGTAGTTCACGGAGTTGAACAGGTTGAACGCCTCGGCGATCACTTCCACGCTCTGTCGGCTGCCGAACGTGAACGCCTTCGTCAGGCGGAGACTGATGTTGTTGTAGGCGTCGCCGGTTTCCCCGAAGCGCGGGGAGCCGGCCGGCCGGTCACCGAACCAGGAGTCGCCGTTGTAGTCGTAGCCGTAGCGGCTGGTCCAGGGCTGGCCCGAGCCGTACTCGATGATTGGCGCGATCGAGAAGCCGTATGGGACGCGGAACACCGCGGTGGCGACGATGCGGTGCCGCTCGTCGGACCGGCCGCGGCCGTACTCCGCCTCGAGGTCCGCCGGGTCGCTCGGGTACCCGTCGAGAGCTCCGGCGAGAAGTCGTCGGTGATGTTCTTCTTGCTGCCGAGGGTGTAGGAGAAGGTGACGATGTGCCCGCCCTTGAGGGTCCCGTTCAGGCTCAGGACGAGGGCCTTGTAGTCGGACCTGCCCCTGGTCGTGTAGACGTTGATCACATTGTACTGCGGGTAGAGGGTCTTCCGGGTCTGCGCGTAGGTCGCGTTGCCCGGCCAGTTCGCGTTGGTGAGCGCCACCTCGTTCCAGCCGTGGGCGTAGACGAACTGGGTGTCGAAGTAGAACCCGGTCTTCCCGAGCCGGCTTGTCCAGCCGACGTTGGCCTGCGCCGAGTCGGGGGACGGGTAGTCGGAACTCAGCAGCGTCGTGCTCGGCGGCAGCTCGACGCCGGTCGTCGTCGGGTTCTTCGGGTCGAGCCAGTAGGCAGGCGGGAGGCCGAGAGCCAGCCCGTTCAGCCGGCGGACGGTCTTGCGGCCGTTGGGATTCAGCGGGTTCCAGGTCTGCTGCTCGGTGTGGGTCGGAATGAGCAGGTAGCGGCCGGTGAAGAGGCCGCCGCTCGCCCGGACGACGTTGCGGCCCGTCCCGTCGATGTCCCAGCTGAGAGCTGCGCGGGGCTGGACGTTGTTCCTGTCCACGCTCGGTGCCTTGTTGTCGAGCGGGTTGACGAAGTCGGGCAGGTTCCCGTTCGTATCGATGTCGTACCGGAGGCCGAGGTTTACGCGGACGTTCGACCGGACGGCCCAGTCGTCCTGGACGTAGAGGCCGAACCGGTGCGTCTTGATCGTGGAGTCTGCCGAACCCTGGCCGAAGAAGTAGTAGAGCGGGAGCGCCCTCGTGTCGGTGCCGTACAGCATCAAGCCGTTCGGGTAGATGTCGAACAGGTAGCGGTCGCTGACGTACTGCCAGCTGCCGCCGATCTTCACGTCGTGGCTGCCGAACTTCCCGGTGTCCGCGTGGATCGTGTAGTTGTCGCGGAGTTCGACGTAGGTGCCGTCACCGAGCATTCCTTCGTAGATCGAGCCGCCCGTCTGCAGCGTCGTGCCCGCGCTGAACCACTCCGGCATCCCGCCGGGCGTGGTGGCCGGCTCGGCGTACTTCCGGTAGCCGACTGACAGGAAGATCTGGTTCAGCCGGTTGCCCTTGCCAAGCCACGTGTGCTCGGCATTCGCGCTGTAGTTGTCGCGGTTCAGGAACAGGCCTTGCGCGACATCCGCGACCCCGCCGACGCGGAAGTTCTCCTGGCGATAGCGTTCGTAGACGAACTTGGCGGCCAACCGCTGGCTGCCCGTCAACCCGGCGTCCACGCGCCCGAACAGCAGCGTCTGGTCGAACGGCAGCGGCGCGTCCACCTTGTTGTTGACGTAGGCGCCCTGGGGGCGAACGAGCGTCACGTTGTTCTCGTTGACCTGCTCGAACGACACGAAGTAGTGCACCTTGTCCTTGACGACGGGCCCGCCGATCGTCCCGCCGAACTGCTGGCGCGAGAAGTCGGGCTCCGGCTGGGTCATGTCTTCGAGGGCGCCGCGCGCGCGGAGCGCCTTGTCGCGGAAGAACCCGAACACCTTGCCGGACACGTTGTTCGTTCCTGAGCGGGTGACGATCGACAGCGCGCCGCCCGACACGCCGGCGATCTCGGCGTCCGAACCGTTCGAGATCACGCGGAACTCGCGAATCGCATCCTGGCTGAAACGCGTGGTGGCGAGACCGAGCGCCGGGTCGGTGAAGTCGACGCCGTCGACGATGATGGCTCCCTGGCTTGCGTTGCCGCCGCCGCCGACGACCGGGCCGCCGGTCACGAAGCGGAACGCGCCGCGCTCGCGCTGGACCGTGGGCGCGATGAACGACAGTTTCTGGAAGTCGCGGTCTGCCACCGGCAGGGTTTCAATCTGCTCGGGCAGGATATTCGCGGACGCATCGGTCTTGTGGACGTCCACGATCGGCGCGGAGGCCGTCACGGTGACCGTCTCGGTCAGCTTGGCCTGCATCGTGGCGTTGACGACGAGCGTCTGGCCGACCCGCACCACGAGGCCCTTTTCGATCAGCGGGCTGAACCCGTCCAGCGCGAAGGACACATCGTAGCGGCCGGGGGGGAGGGCCTGAACGCGGGCGAGGCCGTTCGCGCCGGTCACCGACGTGGTGGTGAACCCGTTGTCCGGGCTCGTCACGGTGACCGTGACACCGGGCAGGGCCAGGCTGGTGCCGTCCACGACGACGGCTTCGATCGTGCCGCTGTTGACCTGGGCGGCCGCGGGCATGACGGCGGCCAGCGCCAGCAGGGCGAGGGTGATCAACTGCTTCATGAGTTCCTCCCGGGCCTGGGGCCCGCTAACGAGGCCGAGCAAACAAACCGAACGCTCGATATGTTTTGAGAATGTAGCTCATGCTCCCCGTCACGTCAAGCCTCGACCTGCCGGCCGGGGCACAGGGCTCCCAAGTGGGCAGCCGCGCGCGAAAGTGTTAGCATCCTGAGGCGAGATTGCCGCCGTTCCCGGCCCCGGTGCACGCGCGCCGGCCCCCGCGTTGACCTGCCCGAGAACCCAGCTATCACGGAGTATCCGATGAAGGTGCGTCTTCCCCTTGCGGTTCCCGCTGTGGTCGCCCTGGTGCTGCTGGCCATCGCCGGCGCCGGGTGCCACGCGCCCAAGTCGTCGGCCCAGCCGGTCGATGCGGCCGCGGTGACCGTGTCCGTTTCCCCCGTCGTCCAGCAGCAGGTGACGCGCACGCTCCGGCTGACCGGGAGCCTCATCGCCGAGGAAGAGGCCGAGGTGGCGGCGGAGACGGCGGGCGCGTGGTGCACGACGCCGGTCGAGCGGGGCACCGCGGTGCAGGAGGGAGACGCGCTCGTCCGGATCGCCCCCATGCGAGGCCGACGCCTCTGCCCGCGAGGCCGAGGCGAATGTCGCGCAGCTCGAAGCGCGCCTGGCGCTCAAGCCGGGCGAGCCGTTCGACGCCGAGCGCGTGCCGGAAGTCGCGGCCGCCAGGGCGACGAGCGAGCTGGCCCAGACCGACTTCGACCGGATCCGCACCCTGCTCGAGCGACAGGTGGTGTCCCAGGCGGAGTTCGACCAGCGGCGCGCGCAGGTCGAGGCGACGCGCAACCAGTACGAGGTCGGCCCGCAACAACGCCGCGCAGCTGTACCGGCAGTACGCCGCCGCCAGCGCCCGGCTGACGCTCGCGCGAAAAGGGCTCGCCGACACCGTCGGTGAGCGCCCCTTCGCGGGCCTGGTCGTCGAGCGGAAGGTGAGCGTCGGGGACTTCGTCACGCGGGGACGAAGGTGGTCGACCATCGTGAAGCATCACCCCGCTTCGCGTCGAGCTCACGGTGCCCGAGCAGTCTGCTGTCGGCCATCAAGGCGGGGCAGCGCGTTGACGCTGAATGTCGACGCATACCCAGGGCGTGCCTTTCCCGGCCAGGTCCGGTTCGTCTCCCCCGCCGTCCGCGCCGACCAGCGCGCGCTGACGGTCGAGGCGGTCGTGCCCGAACCCGACGGCCTGCTGCGGCCGGGCCTCTTCGCCGTCGGCACTGGTCGAGAGCGCGGTCCGCGAGAACGGCGCGGTTCGTGCCGGCGTCGGCCTGCGCACCGACGGCGGCATCAGCCGCGCTCTTCGTCGTCCGCGACGACCGGTCGACGAGCGGGTCGTGAAGCTCGGGCAGGCCAGCGGGACGCTCGTGGAGATTTCGTCGGGTGTCGGCGACGGCGACCAGGTGGCGATCAGCAACGTCGCGCAGCTGAGCGACGGGGTGAAGGTTCGCGTGTCGGAGCGCGGCCGCGCGCCTCGGGGAACCGAAGGAGCGTAGACCATGCAGTGGCTGGCCGCCCTCTGCGTGCGAAGGCCCGTCTTCGCGAGCGTGCTGATCCTGATGCTGACGGTCGTCGGGGCCTTCTCGTTCACGCAGCTCGGCGTGGACCGCTTCCCGAAGGTCGACTTCCCGACCGATCGTGGTCACGACGCGCAACCCGGGCGCGGCGCCCGAGGAGATCGAAACCGAGGTCACCGACAAGATCGAAGAGGCGGTGAACACGATGAGCGGCATCGACGAGTTGCGGTCCACGTCGGCCGAAGGCGTGTCGATCGTCGCCGTCACCTTCCTTCTGGAGAAGGACGTCGAGGTGGCCGCGCAGGAGGTGCGCGACCGCGTGAACCGCGTCCTGCCCGAGCCTGCCGCGGACGATCCGCCAGCCGACGGTCGAGAAGATGGACCCGGACGCTTCGCCGATCATCACGCTCGTGCTGTCGGCCCCGCGCCCGATTCGGCGACATCACGCGAGTACGCGGACAAGGTGCTGCGCCGCCAGCTCGAGAGCGTGGACGGCGTCGGGCAGGTGATGATCGTGGGCGGCCGGCCGCGGCAGGTGAACGTCAGGGCGGACGCCGCGCGCCTGAGGGCGTACAACCTCACCGTCACCGACCTCTCGCGCGCCCTCCAGGCGCAGAACGTCGACGTGCCCGGCGGGCGCGTGGAGCTCGGCCCGGAGACGCTGACGCTGCGGACCCAGGGGCGCGTTCGCACCGTCGAGCAGCTTCGGGCAGATCGTGGTCCGCGATCGCTCGGGCCACCCGGTGCGCGTCGCGCGACGTCGCGTCGGTCGAGGACGGGATGGCCGACGAGACGCTCGGTGGCCAACCTCGACGGCGTCCCCGCCGTCGTGATGCCCATCCGGCGGCAGTCGGGCACCAACGCCGTGGAGGTGGTGGACCGCATCAAGGCACGGCTGGACGAGCTCCGCGCGGGCTCGGCCCTGCCGCCGGGCTACCAGATCCGCATCGTGAGGGACCAGTCGGATTTCATCAAGGCGTCGATCAAGAGCGTCGAAGAGCACCTGGTCCTCGGTTCGCTGCTGGCCGCCCTGGTGGTGCTCATCTTCCTGTGGAACCTCCGGTCCACGGCGATCGCCGCCGTCGCGATTCCCACGTCGATCATCGCGACCTTCGGGCTGATCTGGTACGAGGGCTTCACCCTCAACATGATGACGATGCTCGCCCTGACGCTCTCGGTCGGCATCGTCATCGACGACGCGATCGTGGTGCTGGAGAACATCTACCGGTTCATCGAGGAGAAGGGGCGCCCGCCGATGCAGGCGGCGGTGGAGGCGACGCGGGAAATCGGCCTCGCCGTGCTCGCGACCACGCTCTCGCTCGTGGCGATCTTCCTGCCGGTCGGGTTCATGGGCGGGATGGTCGGGAAGTTCATGAAGAGCTTCGGCCTGACGATGGCCTTCGCCGTGCTGGTGTCGCTGCTGGTCAGCTTCTCGCTGACGCCGATGCTGGGCGCGCGCTGGCTGCGCCGGGCCGGGAACGGGAAGCAGGGGCGGCACCACTCCTCGCGCGACTCGCGGCTGTTCAAGCCCATCGATCACGGCTACACCGCGGCGCTCCGCTGGGCGCTGACGCACCGGGGCGTCGTCGCGGCCGTCGCCGTCCTGGTCCTCCTCTCGAGCGCGCCGCTCGCCATGGTGGCGCCCAAGAACTTCATGCCGATCGACGACCAGTCGGAGTTCGAGATCGGCATCCGGGCGCCGGAGGGCACCAGCCTGCAGGCGACCGAGCTGGTGGCGAACCGCGTCGCGGCGCGGATCCGCGCGCGCGTGCCGGAGGCCGAGTACACGCTCGTGACCGTGGCCGACGACAACGCGAACACGTCGAACCTCGCCACGGTCTACGTGCGGCTGAAGCCGATCGAGGAGCGGGCGCGCGACCAGTTCGCCATCATGGCGGACGTCCGGACCAACGTGCTGCCCGGCTTCCAAGCCAGCCGGCTGCGCACCATGGTCCGCCAGTCGGGCGGCATGGGCGGCGGCGGCGCGCAGAGCTCGGAAATCCAGTTCGTCCTCAACGGCCCCGATCTCAACACGCTCCGGCTCGGGAGCGCGGCGGTTGCAAAGGCTGCCAGCACCCTGCCGGGCGTGGTGGACGTGGACACGTCGCTGAACGTCGGCAAGCCGGAACTGGGCGTCAGGATCGACCGCGGCAAGGCTTCCGACATGGGCGTCCAGCTCAGCGACGCGGCGGAGGCGCTGCGCCTGCTCGTCGGCGGCGACCAGGTGACGACCTACAACGAGGGCGGGGAGCAGTACCGAGGTGCGGGTCAGGGCCCAGGCCGCAGACCGCACCACGGAGGAGGCCCTCGCGCTGCTGGCGGTGCCGTCGTCCCGGCTGGGCAGCGTGAGCCTCGACCAGCTGGCGACCTTCGAGCGCAGCGAGGCGGCGTCGGAGATCATGCGCCTGGGCCGGCAGCGGCAGGTCACCGTCTACGCGAGCCTGTTGCCGGGGGTCTCGCAGACACCGGTCATGGCCGCCATGGAGGAGGCGGGCGCCGCGCTGAATCTCGGGCCCGCGTACCGCTCGCGGTTCGCGGGCCGGTCGCGAGAGCTGGGCCGCGCGGCCAAGAACTTCGCGCCTGGCGTTCGTGCTCTCGCTGGTCTTCATGTACCTGATCCTCGCGGCGCAGTTCGAGTCGTGGCTGCACCCCGTCACGATCCTGCTGTCCCTGCCGCTGACCCTGCCGTTCGCCCTGCTGTCGGTGCTCATCACCGGGCAGTCGCTGAACGTCATGTCCGCGTTGGGACTGCTGGTGCTCTTCGGCGTGGTGAAGAAGAACTCGATCCTGCAGATCGACCACGCGAACCAGCTCCGCGAGGCGGGGATGGAGCGGCACGACGCCGTCGTCCAGGCCAGCCGCGACCGGCTCCGGCCCGATCCTCATGACCACCTTGGCGTTCGTCGCCGGGATGATCCCGCTGGTCGTGTCCGGCGGCGTCGGCGCCGGCACCAACCGTGCCATCGGCTTCATCATCATCGGCGGCCAGACGCTGGTCCTGGTCCTCACGCTGGTCGTCACGCCGGTCGCCTACTCCCTTTTCGACGACGTGCGCGACTGCGCTCGGGCGACGCGTGCGGGGGGCGCCGCGCGGCCGCGGCCGCGGCGGTGGCCACGCCGTCCTGCTGGTGGCGGTCGTCGCCGCCGCCCTGCTGCCCGGCGCAGGCCGGCGCAGACGAGGCCGCCGGCGGCCGGCCGCTCCTCTCGCTGACGCTCGACGAGGCGGCCGCGCTCGCGCTGGAGCACAACCCCGACATCGTGGTCGACCGGCTGGAACCCGCCGTCAGCGCAGGCGCGCGGTCGCAGGCGAAAAGCGCGTTCCTTCCGACGCTGTCCTCCGCCTTCACCCGCTACAGCCAGCTGCAGCCGCCCACCAGCTTCCTCGTGGGCCTGGGCGGCGTGCAGAACGACAGCTCACCGGCAGCCTGACGCTCAGCCAGCGGCTGCCGTGGCTCGGCACCAGCTTCGCGCTGGGCGTGGACGGGTCCAGACGACCTCCACGTCCACGTTCACCAACTTCAACCCGAGTCTCAACCGCCCGGGCGCAGGTCTCCGTCTCGCAGCCCCTGCTCAAGGACCTTTCGATCGACAACACCCGGCAGCAGCTGATCGTCGCGCGGCGCAACAAGGACATCTCCGACACCCGCTTCCGCGAGACGGTCGTGCGCACGCTCGACACGGTGAAGCGGGCGTACTGGGACCTGGTCGCCGCGCGGGCGCTCGTGGAGGTGCAGCGGCAATCGCTGGGCCTTTCCGAGGAGCTGGTGCGCATGGACAAGGCCCGGGTGGCGGTCGGCCAGATGCCGGAACTCGACCTGCTGGCCGCTCAGGCCGATGTCGCGCAGCGCCAGGAGGCGCTGACGGTGGCCGAGGTTGCCGCCCGCCAGGCGGAGGACCGGCTCCGCACGTTGATCCTCGACCCGGGCGACGCGGGATTCTGGACAGGTGGCCCTGGACCCGACCGACCGTCCCGTGCCGGCGCCCGCCCCCGACTGGACGTGCCGTGCGCGGCGCGCTCGACGGGCGGCAGGACCTGCGGCGCGCCAGGCAGGAGCTCGAGAACGCCAGGACGTCGGTTCGCTACTACTCGAGCCAGCGGCTCCCCGACCTCCGCCTCCAGGGGAACTTCCAGGGGATCGGGTTCGCCGGGCACCCGCGTGATGCGGACGGGCGGCTTCCCCGGGACGATCACCGGGCAGGAGGAGATCGCCTTCCGCACGGCCCTCGAGCAGGTGTTCCGCCGGGATTACCCGGCGTGGACGCTCGGGATCAGCCTCAGCTATCCGCTCGGCCACAGCTACGACGACGCCGGCCTGGCCGCGGCGCGCCTGCAGGAGTCCCAGGCGCAGGCGCGTCTCCAGAACCTCGAGGTGCGGATCATCCGGCAGATCCGCCAGGCGGCCTGGCAGCTCGAGATGAACGCGCAGCCGCATCGAGACGAGCCGCGCCGCCCGGAGCCTCGCAGAGCGCCGCGGCCGAGTCCGAGCAGAAGCGGTTCGAGGTGGGGATCTCCACGAGCTTCCTCGTGCTCCAGGCGCAACGGGACCTGGCCCAGGCCCGCAACAACGAGTTGTCGGCGGTTCTCGACTACGTGCGCTCGCTCACCGATTTCGAGGCGCTCCAGGAAGCGTCGCTCGACGGCTCGGGCAGCACGGTCACCGTGTCGGGCAGTTCGGTGACGGCGGTCGGCGCCGCGCCGGCCGCCGCAGGGCAGGTGTTGTCGTCGTCGGTGTCGCGGGTCGGCGGGAACTAGCGTTCGAGCTGGACGCCTGCGCAACGAGCGTCTAGACGACCTGCAGTTCCTCGAACTCGGGAATCTCTTCCTTGATTGCCATCTCGACGCCCATGAAGAGCGTCATCTGGGCGGAAGGGCAGCCGACGCAGTTGCCCGTGAGCCGCACCTTCGCCTTGTTCTCCACCACCTCCACCAGTTCGATGTCGCCGCCGTCCCCCTGGATCAGCGGACGGATCCGCTCGATGACCGCCTGCACGCGTTCGCGCGAGAATCATGACTGCTCCCGTTACGGTCGAGCCCCCGCTCGACGGGCCGTCGACCCTTCGATGCCCGATTCTCGGGTGTGTGCGCCACCGGCGCCTTCCAGTATACCGCGGGCGCCCGCGACATCTGGTAGAATCGTCCCAGACCCCATTCCATGTCCAACGCCCCGTTTACCATAGATTCAGTCGTCGTCGGCCGCAGTGCGCGCATGCGCGCCGTGTTCGACTTCGTCCGGGTGATCGCGGACAGCGACAGCAGCGTGCTCGTCACGGGCGAGACCGGGACGGGCAAGGAGCTCGTCGCCAACCTGATTCACCAGTCGAGCTCCCGCCGGCACAAGCCGTTCGTCCCGGTCAGCTGCGCGATCCTCTCGGAGACGCTTGATCGAGTCCGAGCTCTTCGGCCACGAGCGCGGGGCCTTCACCGGCGCGATCAAGGACCGGCCGGGCCGGTTCGAGCTCGCGCAGGGCGGCACGATCTTCCTCGACGACATCGACGACGTGCCGCTGACCATGCAGGTCAAGCTGCTCCGGGTGCTGCAGAACCGGATGGTCGAGCGGCTGGGCGGCACGCGGCAGATTCCGGTGGACGTGCGCGTCATCACCGGAAGCAAGCGCGACCTTCGCACCATGACGATCGAGGGCAAGTTCCGCGACGACCTCTTCTACCGGCTCAACGTCATCCCGGTCACGCTGCCGCCGCTGCGCGAGCGCCGCGAGGACATCCCGATCCTCGTGGACCATTTCGTGAAGCGCTACTTCCGCCAGCGCGGCGAAGAGCCGCGGGGCATCTCGCCAGCCGTGCTCCAGGCGTTCATGCGCTACCCGTGGCCGGGCAACGTCCGTGAACTGGAGAACGCGTGCGAGCGGATTGCGCAGACCTGCACCTGCGACACGGTCCGGATCGGCTGCGTCCCGGTCAGCGTGCTGTTCCACAAATACGCGGAGGACCAGCAGCCGATCCTCGAGACGCACGCCCACCCGTCGGCGGTGTCGCTCGACGACCGCCTCAAGGAAGTCGAGTCCAACTTGATCAGCTGGGCGCTGAAAGTCAGCGGCGGGAACAAATCGAAGGCGGCCGAGCTGCTCAACATCAAGCGCTCGACGCTTGGCGACCGGATCAAGAAGCTCGAATTGACCCACCTCGAAGCCGGCGGAGACAGCTAGCAGGCCACTGAACGACACCGGCCTGAATCAAGATGCCGAACGCAGGAGGGAGAAGGGGCCCCTTGTCGCCACCCTGCCAGTCCCCGCCCGACTGACGAGAGATCGGCGAAATCCGGCCGATTTTGCCGGATTTTCGGCGTCATCTCCAGGAAACCCCTCGAATTTCCTTGATTTCGCCCGTTTTCGGCCCATTTCTGCTTGGCACCGCGGTTGCTCCAGACCTGGACCGTGCAGATGCTGGCCCAGACCTCCGCCTCGCCGAGCCTTGTACAGGTCCGCGTGGTCGGACCAGAGGCCGCGTGCCTGAGCCAGACCGAGCTCCGGCGCCTGTTCAAAGGCCGTCGCTTGACACCGGCGCGCCGTGAACGCCTCCGGAACAGCGGGCGGGTGGTGGCGGCCTGCGGCAGCCGGGTGGTCGGGTTGGCCGCTTACGAACGGGAAGCCGGCGAACTGCGCGTCCACGAGTTCGCGGTGGATGAGGGCACAGCCTGTCCCATCGACCAGGTCGCCGCGGCGCTGCTCGACGCCCTCGAGATCGCCTGCCTGGCCGGTGGCGGACGACGGCTCGTCCTGCTGCCGCGGGCGGTCCTGGCGGAGCACCTGCTCAGCTCTCGCGGGTTCGTTCACATCGCGGAAGGCTGCGCAGGCAGCTGGTTCGAGAAGCTCTTCCTCGCGTAGCCCCAACCCGCTGCCGGCGTCACCTGGCCCCGGGCCGGGCGCCGTCTCCCGCGCCGAACGCCGTCGCTTCGAGGCCTGCGGCCTGCGCGCGCCTCGCGATCTCCTGCAGCCGTTCGAGGGGGACCGCCTGCAGGAATGGCAGCGCGGGGGCCCGGTCGATCGAGTAGATGTGCACCGCGGCCGGACGAATGCCGACGAGGGCCGCGATCCAGTTGGCGACAGCGAGGTCCGTCGCGTTGTCGATTCGGCCGAGGCGATCCCGGACGAACATTGTCTGCACGACGACGTTCTTCAGCCGTTTCAGGCCCGCCACGATCTGCTCGACCGTCAGGGTGCCGGCATTCACGCGTCGCAGCACTGCGGTTTCACCCGCATCGAGTTTCATGTAACGTTCGTCGAGGGCGTTCAGCGCAGCCGCCACGCCCGGCAGTTCGAGCGTCGTCGAGTTCGAGAGGATCGCGATCGGGAGGTGGGGAGCCTGGGCATCGCGCAGCGCCTTGAGCGCGGCGACCACCTCCGGAAACTGCGGATGGAGCGTCGGCTCGCCGTTCCCGGCCAGTGTCAGGTGGTCCAGGCGCTCACGCCCGGTGAGCAGGCGCGGCAGGACGGCGGCAACCGCCTTGGCCACGGCGGCCGGCGACGGCCACGGGGCGGGCACCTGGGCACCGTCACGAACCGGCGCTTTCGTCCATCCGTACTGACAGTAGCTGCAATTCAGCGAGCACGTCTTCTGATTCCGGGGCAGGATATTGACGCCCAGCGAGACGCCGAGCCGACGTGAACGCACCGGACCGTAGACGAGGCCTTCCTGGAGCGGTAGCATGGCTGCACCCCGAACGCGCCGGGTTTTCGTTACCGGTTCGCCGGAATTGGCGTCGAGAATCGGTTGACGACGCGGACGGACAGGAGGAACGGCGGGATTCCGTCTGCTTCCACCAGTATGTCGCAAGTTCGGGGCCAGCGGCGGGATTTGCGCCTTCGGGTTGTTTTCAGGAGCACACGTGCCACGTCCATTCCTGTCGGGACTCCGGGGACGGCTGCTGCTGCTCGTCTTCCTGGCCGTCCTCCCCGCCTTCGCGATCACCTGGTTCAGCGGGGCGGGTGACCGGCGGCGGCAGCGTGAGGAGGTGGCGTCCGACACCGTCGCGCTCGCCCGCATCCTCGCGAACGACCAGGAACGGGTCATCGACGGCACGCGCCAGATCCTGTCCGAGCTCGCGCAGCTGCCGGAGGTTCGCGGGGGCGACGCCCAGCGCCTTCGGACGATCTTCGCGGTCCTGAAGAAGCTGAGCCCCGGGTACTCCAGCTTCTCGCTGCTCGATTCGTCCGGGAACCCCGAAGTCGTCCTGCCCGCTCCCGACCGCCCCGTGAACTTCTCCGATCGACCCTGGTTCCAGCGCGCGCTCGAGACCCGCGATTTCGTGGTGGGGGAGTACCAGCTCGGACAACTGAGCGGCAAGCACGTCGTGGTCGCCGCGTGGCCGGTGCTCGACGGCGGGAAGGTCGTATCGGTCCTCGCTGCGGGCGTGGACGTCACGTGGCTGAACCAGGTCGCCGCGACGGCGCAGTTGCCTCCCGGCGCCGTGCTGTTCCTCGTCGACCGCGGCGGCGTCGTGCTCGCGCGGTACCCCGAGGGCGCAGGCGTGCCGGGCCGAGGCCTCGGGGAGCGGGCGCTGACCGCGGAGATGCAGCGGACGACCGAGGGAACGATCGAGCTGGCCGCCGACGACGGCCCCTCGCGCGTCTACGCGTTTACGCCGATACGGGGCCGGGTGGAGACCGGGCTCCGGCTCGCGGTGGGCATCCCGCGCGGCCGGGCCTACGGCGCCGTCGAGCGGCTGCAACTGCGCCACCTGCTCGCGCTGGTGCTGGCGATGGCGCTGACGCTCGGTGCCTCGTGGTTCGCGGCCGAGCGATTCGTGCTTCGCCGCGTCGAGTCGCTCCTCGATGCCACCCGCCGGTTGGCGGCCGGCGACCCGGCTGCCCGGACGCGGCTTCCGTACGGCCACGGCGAGTTGAGCGACCTCGCCCGGGCCTTCGACGAGATGGCGACGGCCGTCCAGGCGCGCGAAGCCGAGCGAGCCGAGGCAGAGCAGGAACTGCGCCACAGCGAAGGCCGGTTCCGCGCCTTCATGGACAACAGCCCGGCGATGGCGGCGATCAGAACCGCGGACGGCATGTCCGTCTACGCCAACGCCGCGTTCGAACGCTGCTTCGGGCTGCAGCCGGGAGCGTGGGAGGGACAACCGGTCGAGCGCTTCTGGGCTGCCGAGAGTGCCAGCCGGTTCCGCGAGGAAGACGCCCGCGTGCTCGAAACCGGCGAGCCCCGGCAGTTCGTCGATCCGGTCGTGCTGGCCGACGGCCGCGTCCGCCACTGGCTCTCGATCACGTTTCCCGTGGACAACGCGGACGGACGGCGCCTCGCCGCCACGATGGCGTTCGACCTCACGGAATGGCGCGAGGCGCAGCAGGCGCTCGCGCGGGCCGAGCGGCGGTACTCGGAACTCGTCGAGCAGGCGTCGGACGGGATCGCGATCACGGATGCGTCGCTCCGGCTCCTCGCCGTCAACTCGGCGGCCTGCCGCCAGACCGGCTACGCGCGCGACGAGCTGCTGCAGCTCCGCGTGACCGACCTGCTCGACCCTGCCGACCTGGCCCTCATGCCGCTGCGCCTCGACGATGTCCGGGCGGGACGCGACGTCGTCACCGAGCGGCGAATCCGCCGGAAGGACGGCGGGTTCCTGGTCGCGGAGGTGAGCGCCCGGCTGTCCGAGGGCGGCGGTGTGCAGGCGATCGTGCGTGACGTGACGAAGCGCCACCAGGCGGAGCAGGCGCTGCGCGAAAGCGAGGAGCGGTTCCGGCTCCTGTATCAGTATCTGCCGCTCGCCTACCAGTCCCTTTCCGAACACGGCACGCTGACGATGGTCAACGACGCCTGGCTCGCCCTGACGGGCTACCGGCGAGGCCAGGTCATCGGGCGGCGATTCTCCGAGTTCCTCGCGCCGTCGAGCGCCGAGGCGTACGAAGCGAAGTTCTGGCGGACGATTGGGACGGCCGACGTGCACGACGTCGAGTTGACCGTCGTGAGGCACGGGCAGCCGCCGGTGACCGTGCTGCTCGATGGCCGGCGCGGGCGCGACGAACACGGCGAACTCCGCATTCACTGCGCGCTCCGCGACGTGACGGCCGCCCGGAAGGCCGATGCCCGGATGCGTGAGAGCGAGGAACGCTACCGCACGCTGTTCGCCGACAGCCCGGTCTCGCTGTGGGAGGAGGACTTCTCCGGCATCAGGCGCCACCTCGATCGGCTGCGCGAGCTGGGCGTCACCGACTACGACGAACACTTCCGGTCGAATCCCGACGAACTGGCCGACTGCGTGGAATCCGTGCGCGTGATCGACGTGAACCGCGCCACGCTCGCGCTCTACGGCGCGGAGAGCCGGTCGCAACTCCTTGCCGGGCTGGACAGGGTCATCGGCGACGACGGCCGCGAGGTGTTTCGTCATTCAATCGTCGCCCTCGCTCGCGGCGAACGCTCGTGGACGAGCGAGGGCACCAACTACACGCTCAACGGCAATCCGATCCGCCTGGCCCTCCAGTGGTCGGTCGCCCCCGGCGCGGAGGGCACGTGGTCGCGGGTGCTGGTGTCGGCCACCGACATCACTGAGCGGGCGCGCGTCGACAAGGCGCTCCGGGAGTCGGAGGCACGGTTCGAACGGGCGTTCCGTTCGTCGCCGTCCATCATGGGCCTGAGCCGGCTCTCGGACGGCGTCTACGTCGACGTGAACGATGTCTTCCTCCGCGAGTTTGGCTTCCACCGCGAAGAGGTGATCGGCCGGAGCGCCGCCGACCTGGGGCTGTGGACGACGGAGTCCGGGCGCGAGGAAATGCTGGCGCTGCTGCGCGAGCACGGCGCGTTCTACAACCAGGACATCCGGCTTCGCCGCCGTTCGGGCGCGATCCTCGAGGGGTCGTTCTCGGCGGTGCGGCTGACGTTCGGGGGCGAGGACTGCCTGCTCGTCCAGGTTGTCGACACCACGGCACGGCGCCGCGCCGAGGAAGCCAGCCGCGAAAGCCAGCGGATGCTCGCGACCCTGATGAGCAACCTGCCGGGCATGGCCTACCAGTGCTGCACCGACTCCGAGTGGACCATGCTGTTCGTCAGCGAGGGGTGCCGCGAACTCACCGGCTACCAGCCGGCCGACCTGGTCGGCAACCGGTTGGTCTGTACGGGAGCCTGATCCTCGAGGAGGACCGCGACGCGGTCTGGGCCACGGTTCGCGACGCAATCGCGGCCGGCCGGCCGTTCCGCCTGACCTACCGCATTCGCCACGCCGACGGCGGCATCCGCTGGGTTTGGGAACAGGGCCGCCTCGCGACCGGGAGTTCGCCGCAGTCCGCCGACAGCCCGGTGACCCTGGAAGGGTTCATCTCCGACATCACCGACAGGAAGCGCGCCGACGAGGACCTGCAGCGCGGCGCGGAGCAGCTGCGCGCAGTCGCAGAAGATGGAAGCCGATGGGGCGGCTGGCCGGCGGGATCGCGCACGACTTCAACAACCTGCTGACCGCGATCCTCGGCTACTCCGACCTGGTCCTCAACCGGCTGCCGCCCGACAACCCGCTCGCCGGCCGGGTCGAGGAGATCCGCCGGGCCGGCGAGCGGGCGGCCGATCTGACCCGGCAACTGCTGGCCTTCGGCCGCAAGCAGGTGCTTGCGCCGCGCGTGTCTCGATCGACGCGGTGCTGAGGAGATGGCGCGGCGTTCCTGCGCCGCCTATCGGCGACGACATCGGCCTGCGGCCGGTCACCGGCCGAGCTCGGCAACGTCAAGGCCGACCCGGCGCAGATGGAGCAGGTGCTGATGAACCTGGTGGTCAACGCGCGGGACGCGATGCCCGGCGGCGGGACGTCTGATGATCGAGACCGGGACACGCGACGTCGACGAGCGCGCGGCGTCCGACCGCGGCGTGGAGCCGGGCCGCTACGCCGCCTTCTGCGTCCTCGACACGGGCACCGGCATGGACGAGGAACGCGGTCGCACCTCTTCGAACCGTTCTTCACGACGAAGGCGCCGGGGAAGGGCACCGGCCTCGGGCTGCCACCGTCTACGGCATCGTGCAGCAGAGCGGCGGGTTCATCCTCGTCGACAGCGAGGGTCGGCGTCGGCTCGACGTTCCAGGTCTGCCTGCCGCACGCCGACGAGGACCGGCCGAGGCGGCGCCGAGGCGAACGGCTTCGACACGGCGGCGGGACGGAGACGGTGCTCGTCGTCGAGGACGAGGAGGCGGTGCGCGGCCTGATCGCGGCGATCCTCGATCGGATCGGCTACACGGTCGTCGAGGCGCGGGACGGCCGCGAGGCACTCGAACTCTGGAAGCAGCAGCCGCGAGCGGTTCGACCTCGTGATTACCGACGTCGCGATGCCGCGACTCGACGGCCCGGGGCTCGTGGAAGCGATCCGCGCGGCAGGCTCCGGGCACGCCGGTCATCTACCTCTCCGGCTATGCCGACGACGCGGCCGCCTGGCGGCTGAACGAGGACCCGGCTGCCGGCGCGCCGCTCCTGCAGAAGCCGTTCACCTCGGGCGTTCTCGCTCGCACGGTGCGGTCGGTGCTCGACCGTCAGCCGTCCTCGTGACAACGGGCGGGCCGAACGCCAGGGGCTGCGAGCCGTTGTAGACTGTTGCGGGAGTCATCCATGGCCTTGAATGCGTGCGAGCTGGAAATCGACCTTTTCTGCCGAGGGATACGGGTGCCGGACCAGGTGTCGCTGGAGGGGGCCCGCGGCATCTCGAGGACGCGAGCCGGGCTGGGGTCCGGGCTCGAAGTCGTAATCCCCGGCGGTTCATGGCTGAAGAAAGAGATCTGGGTCAACGTCCCTGTAGAAGAGCGCTTCGCGCGCGACTCGCCCTACGTGCTGGAAGGGTCGCCAGCCGAGGGGTATCGGGTCCGTGACGAGAGGAGCCTGGCGCAGTATCCGATCCGGATTCCTCCCGAGCCGGCGTGGTACGGCCGACAGACGACTCGCGGCATCCCGATGAACCGGATCGGCGTGCTGCAGGGGACGTACCTCGGGATCTACGTGAACATGGTCTGCACGTTCTGGAACTACAGCCCCTCGCTCAATTGCCGCTTTTGCACCACCGGGAACAACGTCGGCGAGCACGAAGTGGTGGACAAGGCGATCGACGACGTCGTGGAGACGGCGCGCGCCGCCAAGGAGCAGTCGGGCGTGACGTTCGTCCACCTCAACGCCGGCTTCCAGGGCAATCGCGGCGTCCAGTTCGCCGAGCCCTACATCGCCGCGCTGAAGGAGCGCGTCGGGGTGCTGGTCGGCGCGCAGCTGGCGCCGCAGAAGGACTTCAGCCACTACGACCGGTTGATCGCCATGGGCGTGGACCACCTGTCCTTCTGCCCGGAATTCGTCGACCCGGAATGGTTCGCCAAGCTGTGCCCCGGGAAAGAGAAGGTGCTCGGCCAGCAGATCTTCTTCGATTCCATCGGCTACTGCGCGAAGCGGATGCCCAAGGGGGCCGTGTCGGGCGAGATCATCGCCGGGGTCGAGCCCCTCGCCGCCACGCACCGCGGCATCGACTGGATTGCCGATCACGGGGCGTTCCCGACCGTCTGCATCTTCAGGCCGACCGTCGGGTCGGACATGGAAGACTACCCCTCGCCGGGTTACGAGGAGATGCGCGAAGTGATGGCGCACGTGTACGACGCGTGCCGGCGCAACTGGATCCCGATCGGCGCCGCCCCGAACATCGAGGTCAGCATCGTCGTGAATCCGGATGACGCCTCGCTCCTCGCGCCGCGGACACCGGCGTTCTACGCCTTCGAGGCGTATCGGCGGAGCGTACGGACGCTGGCGCGCCCGCTGTTCTCGCGCCGGATGCGCCGGCAGGCGCGTCGACGAGATCCCGGCGGCAACGGCGAGATCCCGCCAGCTCCCACCGCGTCCTCGAAGGGGGGGAGTGCGGCAAACGCCTGATTTCCTGCGGTTTTCCCCTGGTCCCTGGGGTGGCATCGCCCTTGCGATCCTGAAGCACGTTCGTCGGTGCCGCCGGTTGCTTCCGGGTGTATGCGGATGGGGGCCCGCATGCGTCTGGGACGGTCGGTGGCACCGACTTCTGTCCCGCCTCGCCCGAGCGTCGCGCGCCAGGGCGCGGGCCCGCCTGCGGCTTCTATCCTCCTCTTATGATCGACCGAGAGAAAGTGCTCGCCGTTCTACACAAGCGGTTCCCGGGAGCCGCGGCCGAACAACTGGCCGCCGCCGCGAACGCCATCGTGGGACTCGAGGACGAGTGGGAAGACGTCACCGGGCACGAGCCCGAATTCGGCTACCACTTCTCGGTGCAGTGCGGCGAAATCTGCTACCTGGCGGAACAGCAGCAGTTGGGCGGGCAGTTTCGCGTTTTTCGGCGCCGGGCCGCAGGCAACTGAAAAAACCTACCGGTCAGCGGCTCTTTTTCGTATAATCCTCCCGACTCCGAAGGACAGCGAACCATGCCGGCTTCCCGGCAGCGACGACGGATGGTTGCCGTTCTCCCGCAAATCGCCCCAGGCGCGAGTGCGAATTCGTTGAAGATCGCGACAAGCGGAGATGGCATCCACTTTGCGATAGAAGAGGTTGTGACAGGCAATGGCCTGTCAGAGCTTGCTCGCGAAAGCGAGGATCTGTGCCCGGTAAGGTCGCGCGTTTGTATCCACTATAGACCTGCCGCGGCCGGTCAGCCCATGAAACGGCCGGTCGTGTCGAGCCGCATTACTTCATCCCTCCAGACCCTTTTTCCACAGGGCGACCGAGCCGGGCAACAGATTGAGCGGGCAGGGCAGGCGGGAAGCGGCCAGTACGGGCCGCTCCTCCGCCGCACGTCGGTCGTCTTTTTCCGTGCTCCAACTGCGAAGACGGTCACGCCGGCGTTGCGTTGCGCCACCGCGGCCGATACAATGCAGCGGCTCATTCAACGATAGCAGCGACCTTGCGCCCATGATGCTCATGCGCTCCGCTCCAGCATTCCTGCTTGCCGCGTGCCTCACTGCCGCCCCTGCGCTGGCGCAGAAGGCGGCCGCGCCCAAGCCTCCAACCAATGACGACTGCCTGGCCTGCCACGGCGACGCGTCGGCCCAGGGCGCGAACGGGCGCTCGGTGGCGGTGCTGCCCGAGAAGTTCGGCGCGTCGATCCACGGTCAGTCCGGCCTCGCCTGCGTCGACTGCCACGCAGACCTGGCCGCGACGACCGAGTTCCCGCACGCAGAGAAGCTCGCTGCCCGTCAGACTGCGCGGCGTGCCACGACGCCGCGGCGGCCAAGTACGACAGCAGCGTGCACGCGGAAGCCCGCGAGGGCGACGGCGCAGAGCGTTGCCGCGGCGTGCCGCGACTGCCACGGCATGCACGACATCCGGGCTCGAAGGACCCCGAGTCGCGCACGTACCACCTGAACCTTGCCGCGACGTGCGGGCGCTGCCACGGGAACGCCGAGATCATCCGCAAGGGCCGGATCGCCGACGGAGACGTGGTCGCGCAGTTCCAGGACAGCATCCACGGCCAGGCGCTCAGCAAGAGCGGCCTGGTGGTCGCGCCCAACTGCGCCGACTGCCACACGCGCACGACATCAAGCGCAAGACCGATCCCGGCGAGCCGCGTCTTCCGGACGACGGTGCCGGACACCTGCGGGAAGTGCCACGAGGGCATGGAGCGGCAATACAAGGTCGGCGTGCACGGCGACGCGCCCGCCAAGGGCAGGCCCGACGCGCCGGTGTGCGTCGACCTGCCACTCCGCGCACGGGATCGCAGCGGACCGAGGGCGGCGTACTGGCAGCTGCAGGTGCTGCGCGAGTGCGGCACGTGCCACGCGGAGTCGATCCGGACCTACCGCGACACGTTCCACGGCCAGGTAACGCAGCTCGGGTTCATGCGCGTCGCGACGTGCGCCGACTGCCACGGCGCCCACGACATCTTCCCGCAAGGCCGACGCCCGGTCCGCCATGTCGCGCCCGCAGGCGCGTGGCCACCTGCAGCAAATGCCACGCGGGGGCGAACGACAGCTTCGCGCAGTACGACCCGCACGCGGACCGCCACGACCGCGGCGCGCAACCCGCTGCTCTTCTACGCGGCGAAGTTCATGGAGGCGCTGCTCATCGGCGTGTTCGCGTTCTTCGGCATCCACACGGCCCTCTGGTTCTCGCGCTCCGTGACGCACGGATGCGCGACCGTGCAAGCGGCCCGGACGCCGGCCGGCGTTCGGAGGAGTAGGCCATGGCACAGACCCACGGCCGGCGGACCACCCCGTCGCTACCTCCGCTTCGACACGTTCAACCGGGTGCTCCACGGCCTCCTGATGTTCAGCTTCCTGGGGCTGGCGTTCACCGGCATGCCGCTGCTCTTCAGCGACGCCCCGTGGGCGCCGGCCCTGGCGGCGCGTCTTCGGCGGCGCGCACTCGGCCGGCCGTCTCCACCGCGTGTTCGCGATGCTGCTGATCGCCTGCTTCGTCGCTGCACGTGTTCGCGGCTGCTGCACCGCCTCTTCGTGCAGCAAGACCTGGAGATCCTGTGGGGGCCCGCGTCGATGACGCCGCAGCCGCGCGACGTCGTGGAGATGATCGCGCACATCCGCTGGTTCCTCCGCCTCGGCCCGCGGCCGCGCTTCGACCACTTCACCTACTGGGAGAAGTTCGACTACTGGGCCGTGTTCTGGGGCATGGGCGTCATCGGCGGCTCCGGCCTCGTGCTCTGGTTCCCGGAGTTCTTCTCGAGGTTCCTGCCCGGGTCGTGGTTCAACATCGCGCTGCTGGTCCACGGCGAGGAAGGCCTGCTCGCCGTCGGCTTCATCTTCACCATCCACTTCTTCAACAGCCACCTGCGGCCCGAGAAGTTCCCGATGGACCCGGTGATCTTCACGGGCCGCATCAGCCGAGCACGAGCTGCATGGAGGAGCGGCCGGCCGAGTACGAGCGCCTCGAGCGCGCGCGCGGACGCTCGAGGAGCACGAGGTCGGCCCGGCGCCGTCCTGGGTGCGCAGCGCTGGCCAAGGCCGTTGCCGTCGTCGCCGTGACGCTCGGCCTCGTCATGGTCGCGCTGATTCTCTACGCGGTCCTGTTCTGCGCGGCACTGAAGGCCGCCCCCCGCGACGAACCGACCGGACGAGCGATGCCCGGAACAGAGACGATGCCGAATCCGATTTCGGCACGCGCGCAACCCGCTCACGCTGTTCGGCGTCTGGCTGACGACGGTCAGCGCCGTGCTGTTCCTGGTCGTGTTCTTCGCGGACGTGTTCGGGCTTCACACCAACCCGTACATCGGCATCGTGTTCTTCCTGGTGCTGCCGGGCCTCTTCGTGTTCGGCCTGGTGCTGATCCCCTGGGCGTCTACCTGTCGCGCCGGCGGGAGCAGCTGGGCAAGCCGGCGCGGTGCTGCACGTGGCCGGTCATCGACCTGAACGCGCCCCTACAGCGGCGGATCGTCGGCGCTCTTCGATCTTCGCTGCACGATCGTCAACATCGTGGTGATCTCGCTGGCGGCGTACCGCGGCATCGAGTACATGGACTCGCCGCAGTTCTGCGGCCAGGTGTGCCACACGGTGATGCAGCCCGAGTTCACCGCCTACCAGGCGGGCCGCACGCGCGGGTCGCGTGCGTGGAGTGCCACATCGGCCCCGGCGCGCCCTGGTTCGTCAAGTCGAAGCTCTCCGGCACGCGGCAGCTGTTCGCCGTGGCGCTGAAGACCTACCCGACGCCAATCCCGTCGCCCGTGCAGAACCTGCGGCCCGCGCGCGACACGTGCGAGCAGTGCCACTGGCCGGAGAAGTTCACGGGCGACCGCGTGCGGACGGTGCAGCGAGTTCGGCGACGACGAGGCGAGCACCGAGTCGGCGACGACGCTGCGGCTGCACGTCGGCAGCGGCAGCGAGAAGCGGGGCGCCACCGGCATCCACTGGCACATGGCGCCGTCGACGAAGCGTCAGCTACGTCACGACCGACGAGAAGCGGCAGACGATCCTCTACGTCAAGGTGGAGGACGGGAACGGCGTCCGCGAGTTCCGGACGAGGGCGTGACCGACGCGCAGCTGGCCCAGGGGGAGCGGCGGACGATGGACTGCATGGACTGCCACAACCGGCCCGAGCCACCGGTTCGACTCGACGCCCGAGCGGGCCGTCGACGAGGCGATCGCGCACGCGCGAGGCTCGCCGCGTCGCTGCCGTTCGTTCGCCGCGAGGCGGTCGCGGCGCTCAAGGCGACCTACCCGTCCGGGAGGCCGCGCCGGCAGGGATCGCCGAGCGCCTCACCGATTCTATGCCCGGCAGCTCGGCGACCAGGCGGCGGCGCGCAAGGGGGACGTCGCCAAGGTGCATCGCAACCACCCAGTCGCTCTACGGGCGGAACGTCTTCCCTGAAATGAAGGTGGCCTGGGGAACCTACCCCAATAACATCGGCCACGTCGATTTTCCAGGCTGCTTCCGCTGCCACGACGACGCCAAGAAGTCGGCCGACGGGCAGGTGATCCAGCAAGACTGCGAGCTCTGCCACAAGATGGAGTAGGGACGCGCGCACGGTCCTTCACAAGCACGTGAGCGAACTTGTGCCGTTCTTCACATAATCCGGTTTTTGGGATTCGCAGTCCCTTCGGAATACCCGGAGAACCCTCCGCTCTGGCCGCCGGACTCCCGGCAGCCGGCAGGACGGGTTGCCGACGCTTCGGAAGGTCGTCTAGAAATTCCCCGACGCATTCCGTCCCCACGACCGCACAAAATCGTCGGGAACTGTTGCTGTTTGCAGCACCAGCCAGGGTGTCAACTCGGCATCCCCGTTGCACGAGTAGCGCCGGGCATTCGACCGGTTGCTCGTTGGTCGAGGCCAGGCGCCGCAAGGCGCTGGGCCCCCGGGGGCATTCATTCCCCAATTAGGCTGGAAGTCACACTTGAAGGAGCAAGCCATGGATTCATTCGTCCAGATCCGCGGCCGGGCGGTGCTTACCGCCCTCGCGGTCGCCTGGCTCGCCCTCGGCGGGCTGGCGCTGGCGGGGCAGGCCGGGAGGCCCGGCGGGCCGGGCCAGGCTGCGGGCAAGGCGGCGGTCGTGCAGGCGCCACACGGCGCGTATGCGGGCACGGCCACGTGCTTGAGCTGCCACGAGGATAGGGGCGCTGCGACCAAGCAGGGCCCGCACTCGCGCGCGTATCGGGCCGGCAGCCCGATGTCGCCCACCGGGTGCCAGACGTGCCACGGCGACACCAAGGCGGCGATGGGCTGCGAAGGGTGCCACGGGCCGGGCAAGGACCACGCGGACGCAGGCGGGGACAAGACCAAGATCCGCCGCTTCACGGGGATGGCGCCCCGGGACGCGAGCGCGGTCTGCACGAGCTGCCACTCGAAGGCGTCCCACGCGCTGTGGGGCGGCAGCCAGCACGACCAGCGGAACGTGGGCTGCACGTCGTGCCACAGTGTCCACGAACCGAAGGGCGAGCCGCTGCTGAAGGCGTCGAGCGAAACGCAGCTGTGCGCGACCTGCCACCGGGCGATCGTCAACAAGCAGCTCAAGTTCAACCACATGCCGGTGCGCGAAGGCAAGCTGACCTGCGCGTCCTGCCACAACGTGCACGGGGCGACGAACGTCAAGCTGCTGCGGGCCGGCGGCACGCTCAACGAATCGTGCTACACCTGCCACGCCGAGAAGCGCGGGCCGACGCTGTGGGAGCACGCGCCGGTGACGGAGAACTGCGCCACCTGCCACGATCCGCACGGGTCGAGCAACGACCGGATGCTCGTGGCCAAGCAGCCGTTCCTCTGCCAGCGCTGCCACGTGACCTCCCGCCACCCCCCAACGGTGTACGAGGGCTACCTGCTGAACAACTCCACGAACGCCAACAAGATCTACGGGCGGTCGTGCGCAGCGTGCCACCAGCAGGTTCACGGCTCCAATGCTCCGTCGGGCAAGGCTTTATTGCGGTAGGTGAGGAGGATGATTGCAATGCGCAACAGACTGATGATTGGGACTGCGGCGCTCTTGCTCGCCTCCGCGACCGTCGCGTTGGCGCAGCAGGGCAAGCCGCAGGAGCAGACCACGACCCCGCCCTCGAGCGGGTCCGTCGACATCGGCGGGCGCGTCACGTCCACCTCGGGCGACGAGGCGCGGTACGAACGGTACCGCGACTTGCGCAGTGGCGTGAACGCCAACGTCATCTTCAACAAGGAGACCGAGAACTGGGCCTTCGACGTGAAGGGCACCAACATCGGGTACCGCGACCAGCGGTTCACGGTGGGGTTCAACAGCAAGCGCGTAAAGTTCTCGTTCCTGTTCGACCAGACGCCGCTGAACTACAGCTACGACGCGAGGACGCCGTACAACTGCGTGAGCGGGAACTGCACGCTCGACCCCGCCCTGCGGGCGCAGATCCAGACGTCGCGCGGCACGGGCGCCACCCCGATCAATCTGCCGGGGCTCTCCGGCGTCCCGCAGACGCTGGCCCAGGTGCAGACGGGAACGCTGTACAACTCGATCGCCAAGACGTTCGACATGCAGTCGCGCCGCGACACCATCGCTGCCGACGTGCGGTTCTCGGCGACCGACAACCTGGACCTGCTGCTCGGCATCAAGAGCTACAGCCGGACCGGCAACCAGCCGTACGGCATCGGGTTCGCCTTCAACAACCTGGTCGAGATCCCGATGGTGATCGACAACCGGGAAACCGAGATCGGGACGGGCGTCGAGTGGGCGAGCCACCAGGGCATGTTCCGGGTGACCTACGAGCACTCGAAGTTCAACCAGAACGTGCCGACGCTCAGCGTGGACAACCCGTTGCACGCGACCAACTGGAGCAGCACGCCGGGGACCGGCTATGACCCGAGCGGCTACACCAACGCGCACGGCGCGGCGATGAGCAGGATGGCGATGGCGCCGAGCAACAGCCTGGACACGGTGAACTGGCTGGGCATGGTGAAGCTGCCCGGGCGCACGACGGCGAACGCGAGCTTCATCATGGGGGCGAACCGCCAGAACGAGGCGCTGATCCCCTGGGCGACCAACTCGGTGGTGATGAACCCGACGACCTACGCGTCGTTCCCGAACCTCGCGTCGCTGCCGCGCGAATCGGCCGACATGTACGTGAACTACATCACCAGCGTGATGAACGTGAACTCGCGGCCGCACAGGTACCTCACGCTGAGCGCGCGCTACCGCTACAACAGCCGCAACGACTTCACGCGGCCGTTCGCGGCTGAAGAGTACGTGCGGATGGACGCCGTCCCCGAGGAGACCGGCGGCGAGGCCGAGGCGTTCAACATCAACCGCAACACCTTCGACGTCAACGCCGCGCTGACGCCGCTCAAGTACGGCACGATCCGGTTCGGCTACGGGATGGACCGCTACGAGCACGGTATCCGCGCGACCGAGGGCTACAAGGACGACACGTTCCGCGTGTCGTTCGACACGGTGAGCCTCAAGGTCATGACGCTGCGCGCGCAGTACGAGAACACCGCGCGCAAGGCCGTGGACCTCGACATCGCCGAGATCGAGGCCGGCGGAGGCCAGCCGGCGCTCCGGTTCTACGACGAAGCGTCGCGCGACCGGGACCGCTTCTCGCTGATGGCCGAGTTCAACCCGATCGCGTCGGTCGGCGTCAACCTGACGGTCGCGACCGGCAAGGACGACTACCAGGGCGCCGACGCGGCGCAGCAGTTCGGCCTGCTCAACAACAAGAACAACGCGTTCACCGTGGGCGTGGATTACGCGCCCGAGGCGAGGGTCAACGTCGGCCTGAACTACGGCTACGAGACCTACAACGCGCTGCAGCAGTCGCGCAACGCGAACCCGCTTCCGGATCCGACGTGGAACGACCCGAACCGGAACTGGACGATGACCAACGACGAGCACGTGAACACCGTGACGGCGTACGTCAACCTCGCGAAGCTGATCGAGAAGACGGACATCCGTTTCGGCTACGACTACAGCAACTCCGACCAGGCGTTCGTGCACGGCGGGCCGCGGATTTCGTCCCTGGCGGCGACGGCGCCGGGGCAGTTCGTGGCGCTGCCGAACGTGACGAACAGCTGGTCGCAGCTGACGCTCGACCTGACCTACGCCCTCTCGAAGAAGATGGCGGTCGGGTTCTCGCTGCTTCGCGAGGACTTCGACGTGTCGGACTACGCGACGATCAACACCGGCGGCTCGCAGACCCTGCCGGACGCGCGCGTCGGCGCGCAGTCCGACAAGGCGCGGATCGACTGGTGGGGCAGCCTGCTGACCGGCTACGGCAACCGGCCGTACACCGGGACGACGGGCGTGGTTCGCGTGTTCTACTTCTTCTAGAGCGGCGCTCGTTCGGCTTCCAGGGGCCGGCGTCGAATCCCGCGGGGTTCGACGCCGGCCCCTTTCTTTTTGCCCGTCCGTCCACCGTCAGTGTTAAAATGAGACGCATTCTCATATTTCGCCGTCAACCCCGGTAGACACCGTCCTACATCCATGTCCTGTCACGTCGCGGCGGAGCGCAGCACGGCTCCCCCTGTCCTCAGGCTCCGCGCCAGGCCCCTCAAGGTCGTCCTGGTCGGCAACCCCAACGTCGGCAAGAGCGTCATCTTCGGCCGCCTCACCGGCCGCTACGCCACGGTGTCGAACTACCCCGGCACAACCGTCGGCATCACCTCCGGCCGCGCCATGGTCGGCGCCGAGGTCTGCGACGTCGTCGACAGCCCGGGCGTCAACGCCCTCGAAGGCGTCCTCAGCGAGGACGAGCAGGTCACCCGGCGGCTGCTCGCCAATCGCGAGGCCGACCTCGTGATCCAGGTCGCCGACGCCCGCAACCTCCGCAGGGCGCTCACCCTGACGGCCCAGGTGGCGGGATTCGGCCTCCCGACGGTGCTCGTGCTGAACATGGTGGACGAGGCGCGCCGGCACGGGATCGAGGTCGACGCCGCCCGGCTCGCGCAGGAACTCGGCGTGCCCGGTCGTGGAGACCGTGGCGATCGAAGGGCAGGGGCTCGACGACCTGAAGGAGGCGCTTGCCCCTCGCAACCCCGGCCCGCATCCCGTTCGCGCCCGGCGGCGACCACACCGCGTGGGCGCACGCTGCCGCCCAGCGGCTTCGCCGCACGCGGCCCGCCGTCGATCGGCCGGTTCCAGGAGTGGCTCTCGCCGCGCCGTTCGCCGCCCGGCGACGGGCCTGCCGATCCTCGCCGTTGTCCTGTACGTCGTCTACCTGTTCGTCGGCGTCTTCGGGGCGCAAACGCTGGTCGGCCTCATCGAGCACGGGCTGTTCGACCGGTACATCAACCCGGCGGCCACGCTGCTGGCCAACCGCGTTCGTGCCGTGGGCGCCCGCCCGCGACTTCCTGGTGGGCGAGTACGGCCTCATCACCATGGGCGTGACCTACGCGATCGCGATCGTCCTGCCCGTCGTCGCCACGTTCTTCCTGATTTTCGGCTGGCTCGAAGACAGCGGCTACATCCCGCGGCTCGCCATCTTCTCGGACCGGATCTTCCGCGTCATGGGCCTCAACGGGAAGGCGGTGCTGCCGATGGTGCTCGGCCTCGGCTGCGACACGATGGCGACGATGACCACGCGGATTCTCGGCACGCCGAAGGAGCGGTTGATCGCCGTCCTGCTGCTCGCGCTTGGCATCCCGTGCTCGGCTCAACTGGCGACGATTCTCGGCATCCTCGGCGGCATCTCGTTCGCGGCGCTGCTGACTCTGTTCGGCGTGGTCGTCGTGCAGATATTCCTGGTGGGGTTCCTGGCAGCGCGGGTGCTGCCGGGCGAGCGTTCCGACTTCATCATGGAACTCCCGCCGATCCGCCTGCCGGTCATGCGGAACCTGATCTCGAAGACCCTGCTGCGCATCCGTTGGTACCTGTCGCGAAGCCGTGCCGCTCTTTCTGGTCGGAACGGCGCTATTATTCATATTGGACAAGACGGGGCTGCTGAGCTACGTGGTCGCCGCGGCGGCCGGCCGGTCGTCTCGGGCCTGCTGGGCTTGCCGGCGGAGTCGGCGCAGGTCTTCGTGATGGGCTTCCTGCGACGCGACTACGGGGCGGCCGGGCTCTTCCAGCTGGCCCATGCCGGCCAGTTGAGCGCCGCCCAGGCGGTCGTCGCGCTGACGGTGATGACGCTGTTCGTCCCCTGCGTCGCGAACTTCCTGATGATCGTCAAGGAGCAGGGGATGAAGGCGGGCTGGCCATCCTGGTGTTCGTCACCGTGGTGGCCTTGTCTACGGGAGCGGGGCTCCACTATGCATTCCGGGTCCTCGGTGTCCGATTTTGAACAGGGGCGCCGCCTGGCGTCCATGGAGGTCGGGGAGCGGGGCGTCGTGGTTCGTGTGCTCCGGGACAACCCGGCGAGGGCCGAACGGTTGAAGGCGCTCGGGGTGACGCCGGGGGCGCGCGTGCGGTTGCTGCAGCGCTTCCCGGGGTTCGTGTTCGAATGCGACCAGACGGAGTTGGCGGTGGAGCCTTCGGTTGCCCGCGCCATCCTGGTGGAGGCAGACGGGTAGCGGACCAGGGTGCACGGGCGTGACGTGTGTTCGAAGGGTGGCCGGTCTCTCGGATGTTCATTCCAGGGAGGGTCCAATGAGAACAGCCGTTCCGCTCGTCGTGGGTCTCGTCCTGCTCGCGTCGCTCTCATGCTCGTCGGTCGCGCCGGTGGCCATCCGCGCCGGCGACATCTGTGAAAGCTGCCGTCGCACCATCGACAACGTGAAGATCGCCGCGGAGATCGTCCCGCCGGCCGGCCGCCTGCCCCTGAAGTTCCGGACGGTGTCCTGCATGGCGCGGTACGTTCACGAGCACGGCAACAGCGACGGCGAACTGTTCGTGACCGACTACGAGAACGGAAGCTCATCAAGGCGGGTTCGGCGATCTTCGTGAGGAGCGAGATCGACCCGAACACCAGGGCGCTGGACTACTACGCGTTCCGCGACGTGAAGTCGGCGGTGGCGTTCGAGAAGAAGACGGGCGGGACGTCTGCGGACTGGCCGTCCATTCTCAAGCGCGTGTCGTCGACGGCCAGCGCGAACTGAACACGGGAGCAGGCAGCGAGCGGCGGGCGGGAGGCGGCGGCGGGGACCGCCGTCATCGTCCGCCTGCCGCCTGCTGCCTGCTGTCTGCGGACAGGAGTCGATTGCTGCCGATGCCACCAGCCGCGCCCCCGCTTCGCTTGATGTTCTGGGAGACGACCAAGGCCTGCAACCTGCGGTGCCAGCATTGCCGCGCCGTCCCGGAGGCCGAGCGGTCGCTGGTGGAGCTGGATACCCAGGAGTCGTTCGCGCTGATCGACCAGATTGCCGAGGTTTCGCGGCCCGTCCTGATCCTGTCCGGCGGCGAGCCGCTCTATCGGCCCGACATCTTCGACATCGGCGCGTACGGCGTCAGCAAGGGCTTCCGGATGGCGCTGGCCACCAACGGGACGATGATCGACCGGCGGGCTGGCCGCAACGGATCCGCGACACCGGGCTTCTCGCGCGTGGCCATCAGCCTGGACGGCGCGGAGGCCGCGACCCACGATCGCGTTCCGCGGCATTCCCGGGCTCGCACGCGAAGGCGATCCACGGCCTCCGCCTGCTGCGCGAGGCGGGCGTCTCGATCCAGATCAACTCGACCATCGCCAGGCACAACGTGGCCGAACTGCCGGCCATGCTCGACCTCGCGCTGTCGCTCGGCGCCGACGCGCTGCACATCTTCATGCTGGTGCCGGTCGGCTGCGGCGTGAGCATCGCGGACCGCGAGATGCTGCCGGCCGACGAGTACGAGCGGGTGCTGCACTGGTTCTACGACCGGTCGAAGGACGTGTCGATCGACCTCAAGGCCACCTGCGCGCCGCACTACTTCCGGGTCCGGGCGCAGCGGATCGTGGAGGAGCGGAAACAGGGCGACCGCAGCACGCCGTTCGTCGCCCACGGCACGCGGCTGCAAGGCGGCGCCCGATCCCGCCGGGCGGCCGGCCGCTCTCGTCCATGACGCGCGGCTGCCTGGCCGGGCACGGCCGTCTGCTTCGTCTCGAACGCCGGCGACATCTACCCGTGCGGGTACCTGCCCGTCAGCGCGGGCAACGTGCGCCAGGAGCGCTTCGCGCGACATCTGGGCCAAGTCGCACGTCTTCGAGCAGCTGCGCGACCCGTCGACGCTGACGGGGAAGTGCGGCGTCTGCAATACGAGGGGATCTGCGGCGGGTGCCGCGCACGCGCGTTCTCCGACCACGGCGACTACCTCGCCGAAGAGCCGTTCTGCACCTACGAGCCGATCCTCGACAACGCCGCGGCCTTCCAGACGATGGAAGGACAGGAATAGGACGCCGCCGGGCCGGACCGTGTCACCTTCGAAGGCGCTCGAGCATCCCTTTGGGGAGGGGGTATTCCCCTCGAAGGAGATGCGCGATGTCTGTTCGAAAGGACCGGCCGAAAGCGGAAGCGGGACAGGCGCCTGCGCGCGGCGCCTGGCAGCGCGCCTGGAAATACCGCGAGCCCGTGCTCTGGGCGCTCGTTTTGGTGCTGGTCGCGACCGTCCGATGGCCGTTCTTCGAGGGTTGGTGACCACCGGGCCACCGGGGCTGAAGCGCCTGCCTCGGCCGTAGCGTGGCGGACGGATCTCGACGGGGCCCTCGCCGAGGCGCGTGCTGCGCACAAGCGGGTGCTCGTGGACTTTTCCGCCTCCTGGTGCCCGCCCTGCGTCGCGATGAAGCACGAGGTGTGGCCCGATGCCGAGGTGGCGCGCGCGGTGGGGGCCGGCTTCATTCCACTCGTCGTCGATGCCGACAACGACAAGGGCCTCTCGGCCCGCTACCAGGTCGAAGGCATTCCGGCAGTCCTGGTGCTGGATGGGGAGGGTCGGGTGCTGACGCGCCACGACGGGTTTCTCCCGCGCGCGGGCATGCTGACATTTCTCGCCAGCGCCGCCCGGCAGGCGGCGGGCAACTGAATTGCGGCCGTAAGAGCGGCGGGCCCGTGGGCCCGCCCTATGCTTGTTTCTCCCCGGCAGGAGGCTTCGGTCGCTGACGACCTCGAGACTCGAGGTCACATGCCGCGCTCGCTCAAGTCGGCACACCGAGCTTGGGGAGCAGCCACGTCTGCAGCAGCACCCACACCACCAGGAACACTATCGGCCAGAGCGTAGTCCATCACGCGCCTGCCTTGGCGGTCTCGAGCGACGTCATCACCCGGCGCAGCTTCACGTCGACCTCGGCGCCGAGCGGGGCGAGAGCCTCGTTCCCCACGCGGCTCATCGTCACCAGCGGGGCGACTGCCGCGACCACGCTGCGGCCGGGCCCGGTCTCGTAGACGATCACGTTGCACGGCAGCAGCAGGCCGATCTCGGTCTCGGCGCTCAACGCCTGGTACGCGATCGGGGGGTTGCACGCTCCGAGGATCGTGTACTTCCGGAAGTCCTTGTCGAGCTTGGTCTTGATCGTCTGCTTCACGTCGATCGTCGTCAGCACGCCAAAGCCCTCGGTCTTGAGAGCCGCCGTGGCCTTCTCGATGGCCTCTTCGTAGCTGACAGGCAACTCCACGCGCATGCCGTACTTGGTGTCTTCCACGGGAACTCCTCCTGGACAGAATACAGAAGACGGGAGACAGAAGATAGAAGCCGAAGACGGGAGGGTCTGGCCGTCCTAGCTCTTCACTCCCGCTGCCTTCAATATCGCCACCATCGGGCACCAGTTGGTGAACGCCGACTGGAAGAGGTTCAGGCCGACGAACGCGGTGAACCAGTAGAAGTTCGGGTTGACGAACATCCCCAGGCCAACGCTCAAGAGGACGAAGAGGCCGGCAATCAGCCTCAGGTATCGGTCGATCGTCATTGCTGCTCCTTTTGTCTGTCAGGGCTGCACGCCGCGCCCTGCTACAAGGATTCAGGTTTCGAGGAAGAGGTTTCGGCCGACGCTGGCTCCGGCACGAACAGCATCGGAAGGGTGCAGCTCCTCAGCCATTGTTCGGCAGGGTGGCTGAGCGGGGTTCCGTGCCGGCCGGTCGCCGGCACGACGACCAGCGACGCGTGCGCCTCGGCGGCGAGGTCTGCCGCGCAGCGGGCCGGCTTGGACAAGATCTCTCCACCGACGGCGCCGGCGAGCGCGGCAGCCGCGCTCGCCGCTGACCGATCGGGATCCCGACTGACCGGCGAAGACCACCGGCCGCTGGAACACCTCGAGCGGCGGCGTGGCCGCTCCCGAACGGACGACAAGGACCGGCGCTTTCGAGTCGTGCACCACGCGCTCGGCGACCGAGCCGAGCCACCAGAGCGCCGGTCCACGGCGTCCGTGGGTGCCCATGACGACGAGGTCCGCGTCGGCGGTGTTCTCCAGTATCGTGGGCGTCGGCAGCCCCTCGACGACGGAGGTCGTGAACGTGCCCGCCCCGTGCCGCCGGGCGAAGTCGCCCAGGAACTCGTTTGCCCTTGCGCGGGCGACGGCCTGCTCGCGCTCGAGCGCTTTCATCTGGTCGTGCGTGAAATACGCCGGGACTTCGAGGGCCTCGACGTGGAGCAGGTGCAGGCCCGCTCCGACTTTCGCGGCCAGGGCGGCGGCCACCTCAACCGCGCGGCCCGAGGCTTCGCTGAAATCCACCGGGACGAGGACGCGAGACGGAGGAAACGTCCACATGGCTCACTCTCCCGAGCCGGCGACCGACATGGGGGCGCCAGCGGCAAGTGTCCCGCGCGCGGCGGCCCGCGCGTTCATCATGTAATAGAGCACCGGGACGGTCAGCGGCGACAGCAGCAGCGAGGCGACGCCGCCGGCCATCAGCGAGATCGCCAGGCCCTGGAAGATCGGGTCGAAGAGGATCACGGCCGAACCGACGATGACGGCGGCGGCGGTCAGGGCAATCGGCCGGAAGCGCACCGTGCCGGCGTCCACGACGGCCTGGGCGAGCGGGACACCCTCGGCGAGCCGCAACTCGATGAAGTCGACGAGGATGATCGAGTTGCGCACGACGATGCCGGCGCCGGCGATGAAGCCGATCGTCGACGTGGCCGTGAAGAAGGCACCGAGTGCCGCGTGCGCGGGCAGGATCCCGATCAGGGAGAAGGGGATGACGGTCATGATCGTCACCGGCGTCAGGAACGACTGGAACCAGCCGACGACGAGGATGTAGATGAGGAGCAGCACGGCCGCGAACGCGATGCCCAGGTCACGGAAGACCTCGTAGGTGATGTGCCACTCGCCATCCCACTTCATGGCGTAGCGGCCGCTGTCGTCGGGCTGCCGGGTGTTGAACAGTTCGAACGCGTAGCCTTCGGGCAGCTTCACCTTGGAGAGCACCTTGTTCATCGCGAGGATGGCATACACGGGGCTCTCGATCGCCCCGGCCACGTCCGCCGTGACGTAGGTCACGGGGCGCAGGTTCTTGTGGTAGATGCTGTACGGCTCCACCGTCCGGACCACGCGGGTCAGTTCGCCGACCGCGACCGCCCCGCCGAGGCGGATCGACCGCACCGACTCGAGATCCGTGCGGACGTTGCGCGGCAGGCGCACCACGATCGGCACGTCCTCGCGCGCCTGCTCGTCGTGCAGGAGGCCCGCCGTCTCGCCGCCGCCCGCCATCCTGACGAGGCCGCCCACCATCGCGGGCGATACGCCGGCGGCCGCGGCTTTCTCCTGGTCCACTTCCAGCACGTCCTTCGGCCGCTCGCGTTCGACGTACCACTCGGTGTCCACCACGCCGTGGGTGCTCTCGAACGTCTTCTTCACCTCCGCGGCCAGGGCGACGCGCCGGGCGGGGTCAGGTCCGTACACTTCCGCGACGAGCGTCTGGAGCACCGGCGGGCCGGGCGGGACCTCCGCCACCTGGATCCGCGCGCCGTACTTCTTCGCGACCGGCAGCAGCATCTCGCGGACCTGCTTGGCGATGGCGTGGCTCTGGTCGGACCGCTCTCCCTTCGGCACCAGGTTCACCTGAAGGTCCGCCTGGTGCGGCAGCCGCCGCATGAAGTAGTGGCGCACCAGGCCGTTGAAGTTGTAGGGGGACGACGTGCCCACGTAGGTCTGGACGTTCGTCACGGACGGCTGCCGGAGCGTCTCCTGCGCCAGCGCCGAGGCCACGCGGGCCGTCTGCTCGAGCGGCGTGCCCTCGGGCATGTTGATGATGACCTGGAACTCGCTCTTGTTGTCGAACGGCAGCATCTTGACGCCGACGAGCCCGAGCGGGACGAGGGCCACGGAGAGCAGCAGCGCCACGCCGACGCTGCCGAGGAACGCCAGCCGCAGGCCGGGCCGCGCCACCAGCCGGGCCATCACCTTGCGGTAGATGGCGGTGAAGCGATCTTCGCCTTCGTGCCCGTGGCCCGAGGTGCCCTTCATCAGCCAGGCCGCCGTCCACGGCGTGACGACGAACGCAATCACCAGTGAGAACATCATCGCGGCCGTGGCGCCGACCGGAATGGGCCGCATGTACGGGCCCATCAGGCCGCCAACGAAGGCCATCGGCAGGATCGCCGCGACGACGGTCAGCGTCGCGAGAATGGTCGGGATTGCCGACCTCGTCCACGGCCTGCACGGTGATCTCGCTCAGGCTCTTCCCGGGTCCCGCCAGGCGGGAGTGCCGCACGATGTTCTCCACGACGACGATCGCATCGTCGACGAGGATGCCGATCGAGAAGATCAGCGCGAAGAGCGTGATTCGGTTGAGGGTATAGCCGTAGATGTAGAAGACGAAGAGCGTGAGCGCGAGCGTGACCGGAACCGCCACGAGCACGACCGCCGCTTCCCGCCGCCCGAGGGTCAGCCAGATCAGGATCGAGACCGAGAAGACGGCGATGAACATGTGCCAGAGCAGTTCGTTCGACTTGTGCTCGGACGTCTCGCCGTAGTTGCGGGTGACGGTGAGGTGCACGTCGGCGGGCAGGACGGTGCCGCGCATCCGCTCGACGGTGGCGTCCACGCGCCGCGTGATCTCGATGGCGTTGGTGCCCTTTCGCTTCGACACCGCCAGGGTGACGGCCGGGTAGGCGCGCCCGTCCTTGCCGACGAACGTGACGTAGGTCGACGGCTCGGCGTCGGCGTCCCGCACCGTCGCAACGTCCGAGACGAACACGGGCGAGGTCTGGCGCGACCCGACGACAACGTTCTTGACGGCGTCCACGCTCGAGAGCCAGGAGCCGGACTGGAGCAGCCGGCTCTGGTTGCCGCTCACGACGTCCGTCGCCGGCGGCCGCATGTTGGCGCCCTGGAGGGCGCGAGAGACGAACGACGGGTCGAGGCCGTACGAGGCCAGGCGCGCCGGATCGATTTCGACACTCACCTGCCGGCTCCGGCCACCGATGATCTCGACTTGCGAGACGTCGTCCACTTCCTTGAGCGCGTCGTGCAGCTGCCCGGCGATCTGCCGCAGCTGGAAGTCGTCGTAGCGGGCGCTCCAGAGCGTGAGCCCCATGATGGGCACGTCGTCGATCGAGCGCGGCTTGACGAGCGGCATCGAGGCGCCCGGCGGGATGACGTCGAAGTTGGAGGCGAGTTTCTGGTTCAGCCTGACGATCGCCGCCTCTTCCTGTTCTCCGACACGGAAGCGCACGATCACCATCGACATTCCCGGGTTCGAGGTGGAGTAGACGTACTCCACGCCGGGGACTTCCCAGATCAGCTTCTCCATCGGCCGCGTGACGCGCTGCTCGACCTCGGTCGGAGAGGCGCCCGGCATCTGGACGAATACGTCGATCATCGGGACGATGATCTGCGGCTCCTCCTCGCGCGGCAGCGCCACGACCGCGAGGATGCCGAGGGCCATCGAACCGAGGACGACGAGCGGCGTCAGCTTCGAGTGGATGAACGCGGCCGCCAGGCGGCCGGCGATCCCGTAAGAGCGGCTCATTAGCGGACCTCCTGCCCGGCCGACGCTGCCATCACCGCGGTCGACCGGTTGACCGCCCGCACCGGCGCGCCGTCCGCCAGCGTGGCGCCCGGCTCTACGACGACCCGCTCCCCGGCATCGAGCCCGGCGGCGATCTCCGCGCGCGAGCCCACGGTGTTCGCCACCTGCACCAGGCGCAGCCGCGCGCGGTTGTCCTTGTCGACGACGAACACCGACGTCAGCTGGCCCCGGCGCACGACGGCGGTGGCAGGCACCGTCAGGATCTGCCGCGTGCCGCCGCCGAAGCGCGCCCGCCCGAACATGCCCGAGCGGAGCGCAGGGTTGGGCGGCAGGTCGATCTTGACGAGGAAAGCGTGCGCACCGTCGACCGCGCGCGACACTTCCGTGATGCTGCCCTCCTGCGCCGCCGGGGCGCCGTCCGGGCCAATGGAGTCGACGACCACCTCGACCGGCTTGGCGCGGTCGATCTCGCCGACGCGCGACTCGTCGACCCTCACCTCGAGCCGGAAACTGCGGTCGTCTTCCACGGTCAGCAGCGGGGTGCCCGGAGTCGCCATGTTGCCGACCTCGACCCGCTTCTCCGTCACGATGCCGTCGAACGGCGCCGTGATGACCCCGTACGAGGCGCCGACCGTCGCGGCGCGGAGGCCGGCGCGGGCGGCGTCGGCAGCGGCCTGGGCCTGCTGGATGGCGGCCCGCGCGCCGGAGGCGTGCGATTCGGCCGCCTTCAGCGCGCTCACGGCCTGGTCGAGTTCGTTCGGCGTCGCGGAGTTCTTCGCCCTGAGTTCCGCGATCCGCTTGTGCGTCGCGCTCGCCAGCGCGAGTCCGGCGTCGGCGGCATCGCGGTTGGTGGTGGCGGCCGCCACGCCTTGTTCGGCAGCCGCCACGCCGGCCTCGGCCTGCGCGCGCTGCGCCTGCAGGTCGCGGCTGTCGAGGCGGACGAGCGCCTGTCCGGCGCGGACCTTGTCGCCGGGCTGGACCAGGATCTCCTGCACCTCGGCGAAGAGCTTGCTGACCAGCGTCGCCGTCGTCTTGGCGCGCACCTGGCCGCCCACGTCGAACAGCTGCGCGCCCGAGTCGAGGGTGACCGGTTGCACGGAGACGTCCACGGGGGTGCGGGTGTCGCGGTCTGCGGCTTCGCGCGATCCAGAGCAGGCGGAGAGAGCCAACGCGCCCGCCAGCAGGGCGGCCGTGGCGAGGTTCCGTGAAGTGAGCAGTGAGGTCACGTAAGTCATCGTTCTTCCTTGAGTGCTGTTCGGCTGTCGGTTAGCGCGGCCGGCCGACGGCCCGGTCGAGGGCGGCCTGACCCACCATCACGTCAACGATGGAGGCAATCCGGAGGGTCTCGGCATCGAGCAGCGCATTGGCGGCCCGGAGGACGTCGCTGACCCCGGCAAGGCCCGATTCGTAGCGGTCGCGGATGATTCGCTGGCTTTCCCTGGCCTGGAGAACGACAGCCCGCCCAACCGCTTCGCGGGCCAGGGCGGCGTCGAGTTCGGCGCGCGCCGTCCGGACTTCGAGCCGGACCGAGTTCAACAGGTTCTCCCGCTCGGCCTGGGCACGCACCTGCGCCTCGGTCGCCGCCCTCAAGCGGGCAGAATCTCCGAGGCCCGCGAACAGGTTGAACCGGATCTGGCCGGCCACCAGCCAGGAGGACGCCCTGTCCCCAAAGGTATTGCCGTTCATGTCGTACATCGCCTGGAAGTAGGCCTGGGGCAGGAACGCGGATTTCGCGGCAGACCGGCCCACGTTGGCGAGCGCCAGCTGCGCGTCGGCGCGCCTGACGGCCGGGCGGCTCTTCAGGGCATTCGCCTCGTCGTCCTCGAGGCCGACGACGGCGGCCTTTCGGGCGGCGTCCGAGGGCGGGACGGGTTCCGCCAGGGTATAGGCCCGATCGAGCGGGGCGCCCATCATCTGGTTCAGCTGGGCGCGCGCAATCGCCTCGCCGCTGGCGGCGCGAATCTGCCGCTCCTGCATCTGGGCGAGGAAGACCCTCAGCGACAACACGTCGGCTTCGGTGGCCATCCCGGCATCGCGCCTCTGTTCCGTGCGGGTCAGGTCGTCCTTGGCGCTTTCGACCGCGGCATCGGCCGCCTTCCGGGCGGCGACGGCCTGGAGAACGCCGCCGTACACCCTCGTGACCCCGAGCGCCATGTCGGCCCGGGCCTCGGCGGACATCTCCTGCGCGACCTGGTTGCCGAGCGACGCCGACTTGATTCCTGCGATTCGCTGGCTGTCGTAGACCGGTTGCTGCAGGGCGAACGCCCCGTGGTAGTTCGTCAGGGCATCGGGGTGGTTGAGGGCGTTGACGTCGAAATTGGCCGCGGTGAACCGGCGCTGGGACAGCAGCGACCCGAACACGTAGACGGGGTTGTTGCCCTGCTGCCAGTCCTCGATGTAGTCGAGGCGGGGCAGGTAGGCGGCCCGGGCTTCGTCCTTCCGGGCGGCACTTTCGCGTACCCCGGCGGCGGCCGCCCGGAGGCCCGCGTTGCTGGCGAGCGCGGCGGTGACCGCCTGGTCGAGGGTCAGCGGTTCCTGCGCGCCGGCGGCGCCGGCCAGGATCGCCAGGAGAATCGTCACGACAGTCGCGAGTCGGGATACCATAGATGCCATTCGCAGAGCTCTCGCCGGGGTTCGCGGCCGGGTCTCCGAGCGCCCGACCCTGACCCTGACGGGAGGATGGTTGCCAGTGCGGTCTAGCTCTATGGATTCACGACTTCCCGGAAACGTCACAGCTGGCAGGGCCGACCGATGGCTGTGACCAAATCGCCCGACGAGAATCTAGAGGAGAGGGAGGGCGCGCAACCGCCCGACGCCGACTCCTACGCGTCGCTGGTCAGGGCCGTCCAGGCCGGCGACATGCAGGCGATGGAGACGCTGCTGATGCGCGCGCAGGAAGTGGCGTACCGCTTCAGCCTCCTCGTGTGCGGCCGGCCGGACGACGCCGACGACGCGATGCAGGAGGCGTTGTTGAAGACCTACCGGTACGCGGCCCGAATCCGCGAGCCGGAGGCCTTTCGCGCCTGGCTGTATCGCACCGTCCGGAACGCCTGCCTGATCGGCCGGCGCCGGCGCGCGCATGAGCCGGAGCATTTTGTCTCGCTGGACGACACCGGCGGGGACAGCGACGGGCAAAACCGGCAGGTGGAGGCGGTCGATCCCTCGCGGGACCCCGAGCGCCAGGCGATCAACCTGAGCCTCCGCGGGCGGTTGCGCGAGGCGTTGTCGGCCGTCCCGCGGTCCTACCGGGTGGTCGTGGTCCTTCGGGAAATCGAGGGCCTGTCCACCCGGGAAGTGGCCGATGTCCTCGGGATCTCGGAAGCCAACGTCAAGACACGGCTGCACCGCGCGCGCGTGCTGCTGCGCGAACACCTGGAAGCGTCATGAGCGAACCACACGGCGGCCACGACCACCGTTGCCAAGAGTTCCTGGAGCGGCTCTCGCGCTACCTGGACAACGAACTGCCGGCTCCGGACAGGACGACAATCGAGCGCCACCTGCACGATTGTCCGTGCTGCGAGGACGTGCTCGAAAGTCTCAGGCACACGGTCGCAGTTTGTCACGAGGAAGGCCGGCCCGAACTCCCCCCCGCCGTGCGTGAGCGCGCCCGGGCGCGGGTGGTCGAACTGCTGCAGCGCGCGCCCGCCAGGCGCGGCAAGGTCCGCTGATGTTCCCCGTCCTCTTCAGAATCGGCACGTTCGAGGTCACGAGCTTCGGCGCCATGGTTGCCCTCGGCGCGGCGCTCGGCATCCTCCTCCTTCGACGGGAGATGATGCGGTCCGGCCTCGATGCCGCCAAGGGCATGGACGCCGCACTCGTCGGGGTCCTCGGCGGCCTCGCCGGCGCGAAGCTCCTCTACGTCGTCGAGCACTGGGCGGAGCCGCTGTCGCAGACGTTGTTCAGCCGTGGCGGGATGAGCTGGTTCGGCGGCTTCACCGGGGGAGTGCTGGCCGGGCTGGCGATGGTTGCCTGGCAGCGCCTGCCGTTGATGGGGGTGCTGTCTGCCGCGGCGCCGGCGATGACGCTCGGCCAGGCGATCGGGCGGATTGGCTGCTTCCTGGTTGGCGACGACTACGGGCGGCCGACCTCGCTGCCGTGGGGCGTCGCATTTCCCGAGGGCCTGCCGCCGACGACGGACCGGGTGCACCCGACGCAGCTGTACGAGGCGGTGGCGCTTGTCGCGATGACCGTTGCGCTGGTGGCGGTGCGGAAGAGGGGAGCAGGCGATCGGAAGGTGTTCGGAATGTACCTGGTCGGCGCCGGCATCATTCGCTTCCTGATCGAAATCGTGCGGGTGAACGTCGTCGTCTTCCTCGGGATGACGACCGCCCAGCTGTTCTCCGTGGGACTGGCGGTCGCGGGGGCGGCGCTTCTGGTGACCGCCACCCCGTCCGTCGCGACCGCTCCCGTCGGCCCGGCCGCCCGGCCGGGCAGCCGGAAGCGACGATAGGGCGACGGCCCCAGGCCTACTTGGTTGACCGGACCGGCGCGAGTGGCGACTGCGTGGCCTGCTGTTTCAGCTGGTCCAGCAGCTGCTGCACCTTGTCCCGTTCCACGTAGGTCGGGTTGGCCGCCAGCAGTTTCTCCCACGCCTGCACAGCCCCGGCCGGGTCCTGCTTGCCGTCCCGCTTGACGATGCCCAGGTTGAACAGCGTCTGCGGGTGGGTCGGGTTGAGCGCCAGCGACTTGTCGAACTGCGCGATCGCCTCATCCGGCTTTCCCGAGTACCACAGCGCGGTGCCCAGGTCGGTGCTCAGGTTGACGTTGCGCGAGTCGCCGGCGAACGCCGCCTGGTAGGGGCCTACCGCTTCCGCGTAGCGGCCGGCGTCGTACAGCATGTTGCCGAGCTGCGTGTTCGCCTGAACGTTTCCGGGGTCTCGGGCGAGGATGTTGCGGAGGGCCTGCACCTGCTGTTCATCGACCATCCCGGCCTGCGGTGCACCGCCGACCGGGGCCTGCCCCCGTCGTGGTCACCACCGGCACGCCGGGCCGATGGCCGAAGATGACGTAGCCCACCGCGAGGCCCAGCACGAGGCAGGAGATGGCGATGAGGGCCCAGGTCGTGGAAGAGGTCTGCTGTTGGGGCATGGAGCAAATCTCGTCAGTCGTGAATTCCGGTCCCAATACACGAGGGGCGGGATGGCACCGGCCAGCCCGCCCTCGAAGCACTTACATTCTACAGTGTAACGACATTCCGCATTCTTGAGCTAGGCCTGGACCTTCCAGGACCGCAGCACCTTCATGTAATTGCCGCGCTCGAAGGCCGCCGGGTCGGGACTCTTCTTCAGGCTCATGCTGCCGCGCATCTGTTCGAGCGACTCGTAGTCGTGCTCCTCCATCCAGTGCTTCATGCCCTGGAAGATGGTGAGCAGCCGCTCCGGGCCGTCGTGAAGGAGCCGCGACACGACCTGCACGGCGGAAGCGCCGGCCATCACCGCCTTCACGGCATCGACGCCCGTGTGCACCCCGCCCGTGGCGGCCAGCGAAGCCTTGACCTGCCCGTGCAGGATGGCCAGCCAGTGCAGCCGGAGCAGGAGCTCGGACGAGTCGGAGAGGTGGAGGCTCGGGACCGCCTCGAGGGCCTCGACGTCGATGTCGGGCTGGTAGAAGCGGTTGAAGAGCACCAGGCCGTCGACGCCCGCCTGGTCCAGCTGCTGCGCGAGGTGCGCCACCGACGAGAAGTACGGTGACAGCTTGACGGCCACCGGGATCGACACCGCCTTCTTGACCGACTTCAGGATCTCGACCGTGCGCTGTTCGACGTGGGCGCCGGTCTCCTTCGGGTCGGTCGCGATGAAGTAGACGTTCAGCTCGAGCGCGTCGGCCCCCGCTTCCTGCATCGTCCTGGCGTACGACAGCCAGCCCTCGCTGGTGGTGCCGTTGAGCGACGCGATCACCGGGACGTGCACCGCCGCCTTGATCTTGCGGATCTGCTCGAGGTAGTCGACCGGCCCGAACGCGAAGTCGTCCGGGTTCGGGAAGTAGGAGAGCGCCTCGGCCGACGACGCCGAGGTCACTTCCATGTGATAGACGAGCCCGTTCTGCTCGCGGGTGATCTGTTCTTCGAAAAGCGACCGCAGGACGATCGCCGCCGCCCCCGCATCTTCCAGCCGCTTCACGGTGTCGAGCGAGTCCGCCAGCGGTGAAGCGCCCGGCATCAGCGGGTGCGGAAGACGAAGGCCAAGGTAATTGGTAGTCAGGTCCATCGTGTCCTCCGTTACTCGGCCGAGCCGGTCTTCTTGCCATTCCCATAGTGCAGCTTGGCCATCTGCTCGTACAGGCCGTACCGCATGGTCACTTCGCGCTGCGCAGCGGCAACCAGGTTCTTGTAGTTCTCCGGGTTCTGCTGCTGGACCACGCGGAAGCGCGACTCGTTCGCCATGAAGCTGGCAACCCCGCCCTTCGGCGGCGCCGAGTCGACCTGCAACGGGTTCTCGCCGTTGGCGAGCCGCCGCGGATCGAACCGGTAGAGCGGCCAGTAGCCGGTGTCCACCGCCAGTTTCTGCTGGTCGAGGCCCTTCTCGAGGTCGTAGCCGTGCGCGATGCAGTGGCTGAACGCGATGATCATCGACGGGCCGTCGTACGAGTCGGCCTCGAGGAACGCCTTGACCGTCTGGGCGTCTTTCGCGCCGAACGCCACGTGCGCCACGTAGACGTTGCCGTAGGCCATGGCGATCATCCCGAGGTCCTTCTTGGCGCGGGCGTTGCCGGCCATCGCGAACTTGGCGGACGCGCCGATCGGCGTGGCCTTCGACGCCTGGCCGCCGGTGTTCGAGTAGACCTCGGTGTCGAGCACCAGGATGTTGACGTTGCGGTTCTGGGCGATGACGTGGTCGAGGCCGCCGTAGCCGATGTCGTAGGCCCAGCCGTCGCCGCCGACGATCCAGACGCTCTTGCGCACCAGGTAGTCGGCGATCTTCTCGAGCCACCGTGCCTCGAACGACGTGGAGGCCCGCGCAGCTTCCGGCGCATTGTCGAGGCACGCGCTCGCGCTGGGCGGCGATGCCGGCCTCGGTCGACTGGTCGGCGCCGATGATCGCCTCGACGAGGCCCTCACCGATCTGCGCCGCCAGCTTCTTGCAGGAGTTCGTGCCCCTGTTCCTGGTTCTTGTCGATCGCCAGGCGGTAGCCGAAGCCGAACTCGGCGTTGTCCTCGAACAGCGAGTTCGACCACGCCGGGCCGCGGCCGTTCTTGTCCTGCGCGTAGGGCGTCGTGGGCAGGTTGCCGCCGTAGATCGACGAGCAGCCCGTCGCGTTGGCGATCAGCAGCCGGTCGCCGAAGAGCTGGGTGAGCAGCTTGACGTAGGGCGTCTCGCCGCACGCCGCGCACGCGCCCGAGTACTCGAACAGCGGCTGGAAGAACTGGGTCCCCTTCACGTCGAGCTTGACCTGGCTGCGGTCGACTTCGGGCAGGTTCAGGAAGAACTCGTAGTTGGCCGCCTCGGCCTCGCGCAGCGGGCGCTGCGGCGCCATGTCGATCGACTTGTGCTTCGGGTTCGACTTGTCCTTGGCCGGGCAGACCTCGACGCAGAGCGAGCAGCCGGTGCAGTCCTCGGGCGCCACCTGGATGGTGTACTTCATGCCCTTGAACTCGTTGCCCTTGAAGTCGATCGGCCTTGAACGTCGTCGGGCGCGCCCTTCAGCGGCGTCCGAATCGTAGACCTTGGCGCGGATGGCGGCGTGCGGGCAGACCATCGCGCACTTGTTGCACTGGATGCAGATCTTCGGGTCCCACACCGGGATGTCGAGCGCGATGTTGCGCTTCTCCCAGCGCGCGGTGTCGGTCGGCCAGGTGCCGTCCACCGGGAAGGCGCTCACCGGGCAGCAGGTCGCCCTTGTTGGCCAGCATCATCGCGGTCACGTGCTGCACGAAGTCGGGCGCCTTCGCCGAGACGATCGGCGGGCGGCAGCTTCGTCGCGCGTGACCGTGGCCGGCACCTTCACCTGGTGCAGGTTGGCGAGCGTCCCGTCCACGGCGGCGTAGTTCTTCTGGACGACGTCCTCGCCGCGCTTGCCGTAGGTCTTCTGGATCGCCTTCTTGATCTGCGCGATCGCCTCCTCGCGCGGCAGCACGCCCGAGATCGCGAAGAAGCAGGTCTGCATGATCGTGTTGATGCGCGTGCCCATCCCGGTGGCCTTGGCCACCTCGTAGGCGTCGATCACGTAGAACTTCAGCTTCTTCTCGATGATCTGCTCCTGCACCTCCCGGGGCAGGTCGTCCCACGCCTGGTCGGCGGGGAACGGGGTGTTCAGGAGGAACACGGCGCCCGGCCCGGCGTAGGCGAGCACGTCGTACTTCTCGAGGAAGGTGTACTGGTGGCAGGCGACGAAGTTCGCGCGCTTCACCAGGTACGACGAGCGGATCGGCCGCGGGCCGAAGCGCAGGTGCGAGATGGTGATCGCCCCCGACTTCTTCGAGTCGTACACGAAGTACCCGTTGCCGTAGTTCTCGGTCTCCTCGCCGATGATCTTGATCGAGTTCTTGTTCGCGCCGACCGTGCCGTCCGCGCCGAGGCCGAAGAACACGCCGCGCACGACGTCGTCGGGCTCGATGTCGAACTCGTGGTCCACGGGCAGCGACAGGTGCGTCACGTCGTCCACGATGCCGACCGTGAAGTGCGTTCCGCGGGGTCGTCGCGCAGAGATTGTCGTAGACGGCCTTCGCGTGCGCCGGCGTGTACTCCTTGGACGACAGGCCGTAGCGGCCGCCGACGCGTCAGCGGATCGTCGCGCGCCGGCCTCAGCGCAGCGCGGTGACGACGTCGAGGTACAGCGGTTCGCCGACCGCGCCCGGCTCCTTCGTGCGGTCGAGCACCGCGATCCGCCGTGAGTGGTCGCGGGCAGCGCCGCCAGCAGGTGCTCGACCGAGAACGGCCGGTAGACGCGGACCTTGATCAGGCCGACCTTCTCGCCGCGGGCCACCATCCACTCGACCAGCTCGTGCGTCACCTCGGCGCCGGAGCCCATCATCACGATGACGCGCTCGGCCTCGGGGTGGCCGACGTAGTCGAAGAGGTGGTACTGGCCGGCCGACGAGCCGTGGCGAACTCGTCCATCGCCTCCTGCACGATGCCCCGGGCGTCGCATGTAGAACGGGTTGCACGCCTCGCGCGCCTGGAAGAAGGCGTCGGGGTTCTGCGCCGTGCCGCGGAGCACCGGCTTCGTCGGGCGTCAGCGCCCGCGAGCGGTGCGCCGGCCACGAGGTCCTCGGTGATCAGCGCCCGCAGGTCGTCGTCGGTCAGCTCCTCGATCTTCGACACCTCGTGCGAGGTGCGGAAGCCGTCGAAGAAGTGGAGGAACGGCACGCGCGACCGGAGGGTGGCGCGCTGGCCGATGAGCCGCGAAGTCGTGGGCTTCCTGCACCGAGCCGGAGGCCAGCATCGCGAAGCCGGTCTGGCGGCACGCCATCACGTCGGAGTGATCGCCGAAGATCGACAGCGCGTGGGACGCGACCGTGCGCGCCGACACGTGCATGCAGAACGAGGTCAGCTCGCCTGCGATCTTGTACATGTTGGGGATCATCAGCAGGAGGCCCTGCGACGCCGTGAAGGTCGTCGTCAGGGCGCCGGCCTGCAGGGCGCCGTGGACGGCGCCGGCGGCGCCCGCCTTCCGACTGCATCTCGGTCACCGTAGGAATGGTGCCCCAGATGTTCTTCTTGCCCTTCGCCGACCACTCGTCCGCCCACTCGCCCATGTTGGACGAGGGCGTGATGGGGTAGATGGCGATGACCTCGTTCGTCCGGTGGGCGACCGAGGCGACGGCCTCATTCCCGTCGATTGTGATGCGAGGACGTGTCATATGATGGCTATCTCCGAGTGGCGACCGGGTTGAACTGGACAGTTGGGGTGAGAGGACCAGCACCCCATCGTGCAGAGAGCAACGTTCGTGCTGCGCCTGGCGGCCTCTAAAATCCGTGGATTTCCGACGCTGCGGATGATCTCCGCCGTATGAATCGCCGGAAATCCGGCAGCCCAGACCCCGGTCCTGATTCAGGCCGCGAGAGGGTCGAACACGGACCGCTCGAGGCGGTCGACTGGCCAGATGGGTGAAAGTGCGGTCGGGGCTATCCCGCCGCATGATGGGATGCGCGCGACAGTTGGCCCTGGCCCTGCGCTGCGCAACCTTATAATACTAAGGCCTCTGGTGCTTCGATGCGAGCAGAAAACAGCACGCCGGGCAGAACCCGGCGTCCACGAAGGAGACACCGTGAATCCGCTGCGCGAACTCGGTCCTCTCGGCCAGTCGGTCTGGATCGATTACATCCGCCGGCTCGCTGCTCGACAGCGGCGGTCTCCGGCGCCTCGTCGAGGACGACGGCGTGTCGGGCGTGACGAGCAACCCGACCATCTTCAGAAGGCGATGGCGGCGGGCACCGACTACGACGACCGGCTCCGCGGGCTCGCTGGCGGCCAGCCCCGGACATCGACGGGCGACCTCTTCGAGGCGGCCGCGCTCGACGACATCCGCGCGGCGGCTGCGCGTCCTGCGGCCCGTGTTCGACCGCACGGACGGCGCCGACGGCTTCGTCAGCTTCGAGGTCCCGCCCTCGCTCGCCCACGACACCGCGGGCAGCGTCGCGGCGGCCAAGCGGCATCTGGACGACGCTCGGGCTGCCGAACGTGATGATCAAGGTGCCCGCGACACCCGAGGGCATCCCGGCCATCGAAGAGCTGATCGCCGTCGGGCATCAACGTGAACGTCACGCTGATGTTCTCGCTCGAGCACTACGAGCAGGTGGCGCAGGCCTACATCCACGGGCTGGAGCGGTGTGCGCGCCCGCCCGCGTCGCGTCGGTCGCTTCGTTCTTCGTCTCGCGTGTGGATACGGTCGTGGACAAGGCGCTCGAGCAGAACGGCACCCCCGAGGCGCTGGCGCTCCGGGGACGGATCGCGATCGCGAACAGCCGCCTCGTCTACCAGCGCTTCCGCGAGATCTTCTACGGCGCGCCGTTCGCCGCCCTGCGGGCGCGCGGGTGCCGGGTGCAGCGCCCGCTGTGGGCGAGCACCAGCACGAAGAACCCGGCGTACCGCGACGTCCTCTACGTCGAAGAGCTGATCGGCCCGGATACGGTGAACACGATGCCGCCCGACGACGATCGACGCGTTCAGGGACCACGGCCGGGTCCGCGGCGCGACCGCCGACGAGAACCCGCAGGAGCGGCGAGGGAAGCGCTTCGCCGCTGCGCGCGCTCGGGCATCGACCTCGGCGCGATCACCGCGCAGGCTGCAGGCGACGGCGTCGCGTCGTTCGCGCAAGCTCGTACGACGACTTGATGGCGGCGCTCGACCAGAAGCGCCAGGCGCTGCTGTGCGCCCGCCTCGATCCGCAGTCGCTCGCCCTCGGCGCCTGCAGGCGTCGGTCGACCGCGGCTGGCGTGGAGCCGCGATGTGCGCCTCTCCTCGCGGGTCTGGTCCGGCGACCATACCGTATGGTCGCCCACCATCGTCCCGGAACTCGTGGACCGGCTCGGCTGGCTGACCCTGCCCGAGACGATGGAGGAGCCGGCCCGGGAGTTCCTCGCATTTGCCGACGAGGTGCGGGCAGAAGGAACCCGGCACGTCGTTCTGCTCGGGATGGGCGGATCGAGCCTGGCCCCCGAAGTCTTCCAGGCCACGTTCGGCCGCCGCGAGGGGTATCCCGGGCTGACGGTGCTGGACAGCACGCACCCCGACGCCGTCAGGTCGGTCGAGGCGGGGATCGAACTCGGGCGCACGTTGTTCGTCGTCTCCAGCAAATCGGGCGGCGACGAGCGAGACAACATCCTTCTTCAAGTATTTTTGGGCCAGGTATGCCCAAGGGCGAGGCCGGCCGCCACTTCATCGCCATCACCGACCCGGGGACGTCCCTCGAGACGCTGGCGCGCGACCGGGGCTTCCGGAAGGTCTTCAACGGCCCAGCCCGACGTCGGCGGCCGCTACTCGGCTCTCACCGCCTTCGGCCTCGTTCCCGCCGCGCTCGTCGGGGTGAAGGTGCCGCACCTGCTCGAACACGTGCGGGCGATGTCCGGCGCGTCCGGGCCGGCAGTCGAAGGGGAGCAGAATCCGTCCGTCGCGCTCGGCGTGGCTCTCGGCGACATGGCGCTCGCCGGCCGTGACAAGCTGACGTTCCTCGTCGAGCCCGTCGGTGGCTGCCCTGCCGGGCTGGATTGAGCAGCTCGTCGCGGAGAGCACCGGCAAGAACGGCAAGGGCATCGTGCCGGTCGCCGACGAGCCGCGCTGCCTGCCGAGGACTACGGCACCGACCGGCTGTTCGTCACGATCGCCATCGAGGGCGAGCAGGAGTCGGAACTCGCCGCGCAGGCCAAGGCGCTCGCGGCGAACGGACATCCCGTGGTCTCGCTGCGTGCTGGGCAAGAAGCCTCGACCTCGGCGCAGGAGTTCTTCCGCTGGGAGTTGGCGACTGCTGCCGCGGGAGCGGTGCTCGGCATCCAGCCGTTCGACCAGCCCGATGTGCAGCTGGCGAAGGACCTTTCCCGCCGGGCAATGGAGGCGGCCGGCGACAGCCCGGCAGCGGCACCGCCCGCCGTCAGCGAGCCAGGCCGCGTGGCGAGAGGCGCTGTCCTCCTGGCTGTCCTCGGTTCGGGCGGGTGACTACGTCGGCATCCAGGCTTACCTCGCCCCTTCAGCCGGCGTCGTCGAGGCGCTGAAGCAGCTGCGCGGCCGGCTCGGCCGGCGAGCAGGCGTCGCGACCACCCTGGGCCTCGGCCCCGGTTCCTCCACTCCACCGGGCAGTTGCACAAGGGGGGACCGAACACCGGCCTGTTCCTGCAACTCGTCGATGAACCGACGGCCGACTTCGGCGGTTCCCGAGACGAACTACTCGTTTGGCCAGCTGATTCGCGCCCAGGCCGCTGGCGACGCCATGGCCCTCGAGCAGCGAGGCCGACGGCTGCTCCGGATCAACCTTGGCCGGGATGTGGTGAAGGCGCTGGAGACGCTCGCGGCGATGATCTGACCGATGCCGGCCGTTCGGAGCTAGGCGGTGGCGAGCGCCATCAGACGGCGGGGAGCAGGCGCCGGGGCCGACAACGGGCGGCGGCGGGGTTCCACCAGCAGCCGAAGCCCGTAGCCCTCCGGGGTCCCGGTCGCCGGCCGCATCTTGCCGACCCGGTATACCGCCGACAGGACCTTCCCGTGGCGGAACGGAGCGGGGAGGGCGTCGGCCTGGTCCGTCCTCTCGGCCTGGAGAGACACCAATCGGAAGATCGGAATGGCCGACCCGCTCATGTTCTCGATGTAGGCGCCCGTCTCGCTGATGTCCCGGATGACCACGCTGTTGAAGCGCGTGGTCCCTCGCGAGTCCTTCCACACGACCCGTCCGGCAACGGCTACCGGCCTGGCGTTCCGACTGCCGCTGTTCGCTGGTGATTTCCGGGGTCGCGTGCTGTCCAAGTGGTCGGCTCATGCAGGCTGCTACTATCAATTCATGGTCCAGCAGGCCAATGGATTGGCCAGTCCGCCATGAATGCTCTCAAGTAGCTGTTAAATAAAGCCTTATCTTTCTTCTGCCGGTCCCGGACTTGGGGAGGATCTGGATACTTCCGTAACAGTCAGCCGTTCGACTGAATACTCAGTATCCACTCAGGGCCGTGAATCGAGGCCGAGGCGCTGCATTTTCAGGTACAGGCCGCGCCGCGTCAGGCCCAGCAGGCGGGCCGTCTCCGATACGTTCCCGGTGCTCCGTTCCAGGGCGCTGCGGATCATCTCCCGTTCCAGTTGAGCCACCGCCGCGTCCAGGGGCACGTCTGCCGCCCGGAACGTCCCGGGCGCCGGTTCCATGCCGGGGCGCCGTTCGAGTGCCGCGAAGCCGGGTGACAGGTGCTCCGCCCGGACGAGGCCGTCAGGCCCGCTGAGGGCCACCGCGCGCTGGATTTCATTGCGCAGCTGCCTGACGTTGCCCGGCCACCAGTGCTGGGAGAAGGCGTCGAGGGTCTCTTCGCTGAGCTCGACCCCGGGCTTGCCGAGCCGTTCGCAGGCGTCCCTGAGGAACAGCGCGCACAGGTGCGGGATCTCCTCGCGGCGTTCGCGAAGCGGCGGCACGTGGATGCGGATGACCGTGAGGCGGTAGTAGAGGTCCTCGCGAAAGGTTCCCTCCGCCACGCGCTGCTCCAGGTCGGCGTTGGTGGCCGCGATGACCCGTACGTCCACCCGTTGGGGGCGGGTGTCGCCGATCGGCATGATTTCGCCCTGTTCGAGGAAGCGCAGCAGCTTCGGCTGCACTTCGAGCGGCAGGTCGCCGATCTCGTCGAGGAACAGGCTTCCGCCCACGGCGGACCGAATCAGCCCGACCTGGTCGTTCACGGCGCCGGTGAACGACCCCCGGCGGTGTCCGAACAGCTGCGAGTCGGCGAGGTCGCGCGTGGTGGTGGTGCAGTTGTAGGGGAGGAACATCCCCCGGCTCCGCGGAGAGCCGAGATGGATCGCCCGGGCCACGAGTTCCTTGCCGGTGCCGCTCTCTCCGGTGACGAGGACCGTGAGGTCGTTGCCCTGCAGCCGCTGGATTTGCTCGACGACGCGCGTCATCGCCGCGCTCGCCGAGACGAAACCTGGCAGGATGGCGTCGAGCGTGCGCAGCGCGCGGCTGTCTCGGCGGCTGCGCCGCCCGCTCGCGGCTGCCGCAGAGCGCGAACCCCTGGCGGGCGACCGCGGCCATCATCCGCAGGCGCCGGGTCGTCGGCTGGCCGAGCCGTCGCGGCGAGGCGACCATGGCGAGCCGCTCTTCGTCTCCCTCGTGTCCGAGCGCCTCCACGAGGAACTCGCCGCTGCCGTAGGTCGAACCGCTGAGGGCCGAGCGCGCGAGCACCGCCGCGGCATCGGCGTCGCACCCGCTCGACGACACCACGCGAAGCTCGCCGGTCGCGCCGCGGAGGAACACCGCCGCGCCGTCGCCGCCCGCGGCTTCCGAAAAGGCCGAAGCCGTTTCCAGGGCGAGGAGGTCGGGCATCACGGCGGCGTCCACCAACCGCCGGACGATCACGTCGTCGGCTTCGCCCGGCGCGGCCAGGTAGGCCCCGGTGGCCTGCGACGGCGGCACCGAGCCGCTCGACCGCGCCTCGGCGATGTCGGGGCGAGCCTCCATCGATTCGAAGACCGCCAGCGCGTCGCGCACGTGCCGTTCGGACACGGAGCGTGCTCCCGCGTGGCCGGCGAGCCTTCCCAGCGCCAGCCGGCTGACGGCCGCCTGGTAGCGTTCGCCGAGCAGGTCGAACATGCTGACGCTTTGCGCCAGGTCGTGGTAGGCGTCGGCCGTCCGTCCCCGGTGCTCGTGGCTGCGCGCTCGCAGCCGGAGGTATTCGCCCCAGGACCCGGGGGTGGTGCGGGGATCGAGCCGCGCGGACACCTGGATGAGGTGCTGCTCCGCCTCCTCCATCCGCGAACTCGCCAGCAGCGTTTCGACCGCGAGCAGTTCGGCCTGGACGGCGTCGGCTGGCAGCACGGCTTGCGCGGACGCCATTTCGGTGGCGAGCCGCAATGCCTCCGCCGGCCGTCCGCGCCGCAGCGCGAGCCTGGCGGCGAGCAGGCGCAACGACCATTCGTACCAGCGGCTGGCCTGCAGGCCGTATGTCCCGTACGCCTCGCCGGCCTTCTGCAAGCACGACTCCGCCTCGTCGAATTCCCCGCGCACCAGGTGAATCTGCGCGAGCGTGTCGAATACGGCGCCGGTCGTTTCGCGGAACTGGACAGGGCTGCGGACCTCCAGCGCGCGGCGGAGCACGCGCTCGGCACGGGGCAGGTCGCCCGTCCTGACGCAGATCTGGCCGAGGGAGGCGAGCGCCACGGCCAGGCCGTGGACCGAACCCGCCTGCTCGTGCAGCGCCACCGCGCGGTCTGCGAGCGCGAGCGCCTGGTCGTGACGGTGGCGGATCAGCGCGACGTTGGCCTGGTTGCCGCACACCAGTGCGAGGACGTCGTCGGCACCCGACATCGCGGCAAGGTGCTCCGCCTGTCGCAACGCGGCGACCGCTTCGTCCGGACGTCCCGACTGCGCCGCCACGATCGCGAGCAGCGAGTGGCAGTGGGCCAGGTAACGACGGTCGCCGGCCGCGTTCAGCGCGGAGATCGCCTTCCCGATCTGCTCCCGCACGATCGACGGGTCGCCGACCTGGCGATAGCACACGCCGAGTTCGTAGTGGGCGAGGCCGATGGCGCGGGAGTCTACGGCGAGCTCGGCCTGCTTGAGGGCGCGGCCAAGCAGCGCGATCGCGCGCGACTGGTCGCCGCGCAGCGCGGCCAGGCGGCCGTGCAGCCGCCACAGCGCGGAGAGCCGGGCGGGCGGGATGCGCTCGCGGAGCACGTCCGGGGGACGCCCGAGCACAGCGGCAGCCTGGTTCACGTCGTCGCGCAGCAGCCACGCCTCGGCCATGGCGCAGCGCGCCGCCAGTTCGTCGTCGCGGCGGATCCCGGGCGTGGCGAGCGCCTCCGAGAGAGCGTCGAGCGCGTCGGCGCCTCGTCCGCGCTGGAGCGCAGCAGCGGCGCGGGCCATCGAGGCGTGGAATGGCTGGGCGGCCACGGCGAGAGTATAGCAGCCCGCGATGGGAGCGGCTGAGTGAATCAGGGCAATCGGCCTGCAACGCCTTCATGCACTCGCGGCCCGCACGGGCGCGCGCCTGGTGGCACCCGCCTTGCTCAAACGATCGGCGGGTCACATCACGAAAAGTGCCGGCGCCCTTGGGCCAACCGAGCCCTCGAGTTCGCCGGCGGAACCCAGATGACGAAGAAGGAGAGGGTCACGCCGATGATTCAACATACACGTCTGTGGACGGCCACGATGGCAGCCGCTGCGCTCGTGGCGCTGCCGATGAGCGCCGCCGCGCAGAGCTCCACGAGCACCTCCAGCGGGCAGCAGGCCGGGCAGTACGAACAGCAGCAGGCGAAGTCGCCGTCGTACCACCTCGAGCAGGCCCAGAAGGTGCTCGACCGGATCGAGGAGTCTTCGCTGACGGGCGCGACGGCGTCAACGGTTCGCGAGTTGAAGCAGAACTTCGAGCAGCTTCGCGCCGCCTACAACAGCGGGTCGAGCAGCAGCGCGGCCAGCGGGTCGACGTCGGGCACGAGCGGGACGGGCACGTCCGGCACGAGCGGCACGGGCACGTCCGGCACGAGCGGCACGAGCACATCCGGAACCTCGGGCAGCGGGATGTACGGCAGCACCGCGGCCGGTGATTGGCGACAGTCCTTCAGCAAATCCAGCAGTCGCTCGACCAACTCAACGTGCCGAAGTCGTCTGCCTGGATGCCGATGACGAGCGGCGGTTACGGGACGAGCGGCACGGGGACGAGCGGCAGTTCCACCGGCACCTCGACCTCGGGCACGAGCGGCACGGGCAGCGGGTCGACCAGCATGTCGAGTTCGTCGATCGATCCGTCGGTGATGTCCGACCTGAAGGAATTCCGCCGCCACGTCGAGGAGTTCTACAAGGCGGCGGCCGGCAGCGGCTTCGACAAGTAGCGCGGGCGACGGTCGCGTATAATCAGCGCGATGACCAGGGAGGAAGGAGGCTCGGGTCTTCTTCCTTCTTCTTTGTGTACACCGGTATGGCGCGAGGCTGGGAAAGCAAGTCGATCGAGACCCAACAGGAGGAGGCGGCCCGGGCGAAGGGCCGCGGCGGCCGGATACCGACCGTCGAGGAACGTGAGGCGGCATCGGCGCGCCGCACGCTCGAACTCGCGCGCGCGAAAGTGGCGGCCGACCTTGGGCGGGCGACGACCGGGGCGCACCGCGAGATGCTGCAGCGCACGCTCGAAGACCTCGACCATCTGATCGCCGCCGCAGGATCTGCCTCCGCCTCACGCCGGTAGCGGAGTTCCCGGCCGGTTCCTGGCGGCTACCCGAGCGGGATGCCCCAGCGGAGGGCGAGGTCGCGGACGTTGAGGAGGGTGAGCACCGGGACGCCCTGCTCGGCGAAGCGCGCCATCACGCCGCGGTCTTCCGATCGATCGAACGGCAGCGGGGGCAGGAAGCCGCTGCGCAGGCGCAGGACGGCCTCGGAAGCACCAAGGCTCGCCCCCGAGCCGCCCACGTTGACGTAGAGAGCAATGCGCCGGCCATTGGCCGCACGACGGTAGACCGCCATCCGCGTCGCGACCGCGTCGCGGAAATCCCGCGGGACGAGCGCGGGCACGCCCAGTTCGCGCGCACACCTGTCGCGAATCGCGTACGCGGTCAGGCGCGCCTCGGGCTCGAGGTCCCGCGCGGCGTCGCCGTCCCCGCCGGCGCTGACCGCCGCCGAGGCGCGTGGCAGCACGCCGGCCCGAACCACGAGCACTTCCATCTCCGGCCAGGTGAATCCCCGCTCGTTGGCTCCCCAGGTCGACGCCGTCACCGACGAGACGGCCGCCGTTCGAGCTCCGAGCGCATTCGCTGCGGCGATCACCGCGAGGTTGAGGCCCGGGAACGAGCCCGAGAAGCTCGCTGCCAGCACGTCGCCAGGGCCGATGCCGTGCGCCGCCAACTGCCGCGCGAGGACGGACGCCCAGATCGGATTCACGGCGGTGCGCTTGGCGTCCAGGCTCCCGAGCGTCGTCACGAGCGGCGTGAGTTCGGCGCCGATCATCCCCGACGGATCGCTGCCGGCCTCGCTCGCGGTGGTCACGCCCGCCAACGCCTTCGCCTGCCGGACGACCCGCATCGCTTCGCGCATCCGCGCTTCGGCGTCCGCGGCCTGTGGCGCCGATGCCGTTCGGCCCGTCAGGGCGTTCCACTTCGAGGTCGTCTCGCCCGCGCCGGGAGGCACGATCGGCGCGCCCGAAACGGCGAGTGCGCACGCGACGGCGATGCCGATCCCGGCGGCCGCAGGCGCCTTCGCCCGGAGCCAGCCGAAGCGGGGCACGCGGGGGAGCGTCTCAGGCACGGGCGAGCCCCATGAGGATCAGGCGCACCGCCGCCGCCACCAGCAGCGTGAGCCCGGTCGTCATCCAGACGCCCTGCGCCAACGCCGTGTTGGCGATCAGGCCGGGAACGATGTAGCCGATGGCTCGAAGGCCTGCGGTCTCGGGGGGGAGCAGGAAGACCGCGTGCTCCAGCGCCGCGTTCAGCAGGAAACCGGTGAGCACCGTCACGCCGAAGCGGCGCCGGCCGTAGAGAACGACCATCCGTCCGAACCCGAACCGGACGAGTGCCCACGTGGCGGCCGCCACCGCCAGGGTCGCGGCGACCCTGAGGGGCTGGTCGAGGTAGAGCGCCAGGTAGCCGGGCACCACCAGGCCTGCCGAGGCGAGGCCGAAGACCTCCGAGACAATGAGGCTGAGCGTGAGACCAAGTCCGATTGCCAGCTCAATCATCGGCCGCTGCCTCCTCGATCAGCCGCAGCACCTCGATGCCGCGCGTGTTTCCTGCGAAGGCGAGGGCGGCGCCCGCCGCGTTGGACCGAATCCACTCCGCCATGGCGGCGGGGGGCACGAACGCGACGGGATGGCGCCGGGGGAGACGCCCGAGGCGCCGGCGGACCGTCCACGGCGGGAGCGTGCCCGTGATCAGCAGGCGGTCGGCCGCGACGAACGCCTCGCACTGCTCGGCGAAGCCGGCCAGCCGCGGAACCCGGTCGTCGCGGTGGTTGTAGACCAGGACCCGCTTCGCGTGTCCCGCCCAGCCCGCGTCGCCGCGAAGCAGCAGGGAGAGCGATTCCGGATCGTTCGCCGCGGTGGCGTCGATCCAGGCCGCGGTCCCGCCAGGCAGGCCCACGGTGCCCCGCTTCACGGTGCCGGGGTCGTGCGGGGCGCGGGCAAACCCCCGGCGCGCGACCGCGTCGTCGATGCCCAGTTCCCGCGTCACCGCAATCGCGACCGCCTCGTTCTCGGCAACCGGATCCTCCGGGGCCTCGGCAGCCACCACGACTCTCGTTCCGAGCGCGTCCGCCCCCCGGATGAAGATCGGCGCCTGGGCCCGGGCGCCGATCACGAGGACGCCCCCGACGGGAATGGTGTTGGCCAGGGTGCCTGCGATCGTGTCGAGGTCGGCGCCCATCACCTCCGCGTGGTCGAACCGCACGTTGGTGATGACACCGATCGTCGCGCTCACCATGTCCCGCTCGGTCACACGCTGCAGGGACGGGTCGAGCGCCATGCACTCGACGACGACTGCCCGGGCGCCGCGACGACGGGCGGCGCGCAGGAACTCGAGTTGTTCCCTGACGTTCGCCGGGCTCCGCCGCGTCAGCGGTTCCTCGCGGCCGTCGGGCCACAAGACGCGCGGCGCCGTTCCGGTGGTCTTGGCGGCCGTCGGGACGCCGGCCTCGAGCAGCGCGGCCCAGATCAGGCGCGTGACGCTCGATTTCGCTCTCGTTCCGTTCACGTGAATCCGGATCGGGACGTCGCGCCACGCCCGGTCGCGGGCAAGACGCTCGGCGCCCCCGAGCACCAGCAGCACGATCAGGCACAGCAGCAGAAGGCTCACGGTTCAGGACTCACCGCACAGGAGGGTCGGGTCAGTATAATGGATGGACGTGCGCCGACGACTTGCGGTCTCTCTCGCGCTTTCCGTCCTGGCTGGCGTGGTGCTGCTCGGCGCGTGCCGTCAGCCTGGCCCTTCCGCCCCACCCGACCGCCGCGCGACGCAGCCCGAGGCGGCCCGGGCGCCCTCTCCCCGCCCTCGTCTCGTCGTTCTCGGTGACAGCCTGACGGCCGGCCTCGGCCTCGAGAAATCGGACAGCTATCCGGCGGTGCTGCAGCGGCGGATCGACGCGGCGGGCCTTGGCTTCGAGGTCGTGAACGCGGGGGTGTCGGGTGACACCAGCGCGGGCGGCTTGAATCGGCTCGAGTGGTCCCTCGACGGCGACGTGCGCGTCTTGATCGTGGCCCTCGGCGGAAACGACGGGCTGCGGGGCCTCCCGCCCGCCGAGATGAAGAAGAACATCGAGACCATCGTGAAACGGGCGAAGGCCCGGGGGCTTGCCGTGCTGCTGGCGGGCATGGAGACTCCCACGAACATGGGCCCCGACTACCAGCGCAGCTTCCACGACGTCTTTCCGGCGGTCGCCCGCGAGCAGCAGGTGGCGTTCGTTCCGTTCCTGCTCGAGGGGGTGGCCGGGCGGCCGGATCTCAATCAGCGTGACGGCATCCACCCGACGGCCGAAGGGGCGCGCGTCATCGCCGACCACCTCTGGCCGGTTCTCGAACCGATGTTGCGGGCATCATCCAGATGATCGAACTCCACGGCGTCTCGAAGACGGTGATGAGCGGATCGTCGCCGCTCACGATCCTGCACGCGCTCGACCTGAGCGTGGCCGCCGGCCGGTTCCTCGCGGTGACCGGACCGTCGGGCAGCGGGAAGTCCACGCTGCTCGGCCTGATCGCCGGCCTCGATGCGCCATCGGCCGGCCGGGTGGTCATCGACGGCACGGACATCACCTCGCTGGACGAGGATCGGCTGGCGAAGCTGCGGGGCAAGAAGATCGGCTTCGTGTTCCAGTTCTTCCATCTCGTTCCGTCGCTCACGGCGTTCGAGAACGTGATGGTGCCGATGGAGATCGCCGGCCGGCCGGACGCGCGCGCGCGGGCCGGCGGCCTGCTGGCGGAGGTCGGGCTCACGGGCCGCGGCCACCACTATCCCTCGCAGCTCTCCGGCGGCGAGCAGCAGCGGATCGCCATCGCCCGCGCGCTGGCCAACGACCCGCTGATCCTGCTCGCAGACGAGCCGACGGGAAACCTCGACACCGCCAACGGGCGGCACATCCTCGAACTGCTGCGTGACGTCAACGAGCGCCGGAAGACCACGCTCGTGCTCGCCACGCACGACCTCGCGCTCGCCTCGGTGGCCCACGAACGGCTGGCGTTGCGAGACGGGCGCCGGGACGACGCGTCATGAGGTTCGTGATCCGCATGGCGTCGCGCGAGATCCGGTCGTCCTGGCGGCGCCTGCTGCTGTTCTTCGTCTGCATCGCCATCGGCGTCGGGGGAATCGTGCTGCTGCGCTCGATCGTCCAGGACGTCCGCGCCGCCATCCTGGGTGATGCCCGAAACCTCATGGCCGCCGACGTCACGCTGTCCACGAACCGGCCGTGGGACGGCAAGGTGCGCGCGGCGATCGACCGGCGCCTGGCGGCGGCGGGCGTGACAGCGCGAACCGAAGGGATCGAGACCTCGACCATGGTGAGACCGGCGGACGCCGGCCGGGCGGTCGCGAAGATGGCGGAAGTGCGCGGAGTGCAGGCCGCGTTCCCGCTGTACGGCACCGTGGAACTGGAAGGCGGGGGGCAATACTCCCATGCGCTGCTGAAGGGCCACGGCGCCCTCCTCCGGCCGGAGTTGCTGGCGCAACTCGATTGCCGGGTCGGCGACGAGGTCCTCATCGGATCGTCCCGATTCACGATCCGCGGCGTGCTGATCGGTGAGCCGGGACGACGGGTGGCGGGTTTCAGTTTCGGCCCGCGCATCCTCGTGGACGCCGCGGACCTCGAGGGCACCGGGCTCCTCGGGTTTGGCAGCCGCGTCAGCCGGGATCTCCAGCTGAAGGTGCCGCCGGCGGCGGTCGAATCGCTCACCACGCAGCTGCGAGGCGAACTGCGGGGACAGTTCGTGAACGTCCGCTCGTTCCGCGGCACCGAGGACCGGGTGGGGGAGGACCTGTCGCGGGCGGAGAACTACCTGAGCCTCGTCGGCCTGGTCATCGTCATCCTCGGCGGCATCGGCGTCTCGAGCGTCACCCGCGTGTTCGTCCGGCAGAAGGTGCGGAGCATCGCCGTGCTGAAATGCCTGGGTGCCACGAGCCGCCAGGTGTTCGCCGCGTACCTGGCGCAGGCCATCCTGCTGGGGGTCGTCGGGTGCGTGCTCGGCATCGGCCTGGCCGCGGCGGGACTTGCCGCGGTGCCCTGGTTCCTCGCGGGCCAGCCGGGTCTGCCGCCTGTGCCCAACACCATGACCCCGTCGGCGGTCCTCCAGGGGGTGGCGATCGGCCTGCTGGTCGCCGTCCTCTTTTCGGCGGTCCCGCTGCTCGACGTGCGCCGGGTCAAGCCGTCGCTGCTCCTCCGCGAGTCCCCGCGCGCGGGAGAGCGGGACTGGCTGCGATGGCTTGCGATGGCCGTGCTCCTCGCCTGCCTCGTCCTGATCGCCAGCTGGCAGGCGGGTTCACTGCGAATCGGCCTGGCGGTGTCCGTCGGGCTCGCGGTGGTCGCCCTGGTCCTGTCGCTGGTCGGCGCGGGCCTCATTCGCGCGATCCACCCGCTGTCGCTCTCGCGATGGGTCGCGCTGAGGCACGCGGTGCTTCGACTCAGCCGGCCGGGCAACCAGACGCGGGCGGTCCTGCTCGCCGTCGGCCTCGGCGCGTTCTTCATCGTCGGGGTGCGGTCGCTGCAGGCGACACTGCTCGAGCAGTTCTCGGTCACGCTCGACGCGACCGCCGCGGACATGTTCCTGATCGACGTCCAGGCGGGCCAGGCTCCCGGCGTGGAGGCGCTGCTGGCCGAGCGCACGGGCCATCGTCCGCCGCCGGCGATCCCGGTCCTGCGCGCCCGGGTGGTGGGCGTGACCGGCAAGGACGTGACGCTGAACGGCCCCGAGGAGGTTCGCCGCCGCGGCGGGATGGGGCGCGAGTTCACCGTGACCTGGCGCGACCGCGTGCAGCCGAACGAACGAGTCGTGGAAGGGAAGTTCTGGGGGCCGGGACGCGGCGCTTCTCCGGAGGTGTCGATCGAGGCCGGGCTCCGCGAACACGTTCGCCTGAACGTGGGGGACCTGATGCGGTTCGACGTCTTGGGCCGGGTCATCGAGGCGCGAGTGACGAGCGTCCGGGAAGTGGACTGGCGCGACGCGCGGCAGGGCGGCTTCATGTTCGTCTTCCGCCCGGGCCCCTTCGACCAGGCGCCCGCGACGTTCGTCGCACCCGTGCGGGGGCCGGCCGATCCTTCGTCGCGCGCCCGGCTCCAGCGCGAGATCGTCGACCGCTTCCCGAACGTCTCGGTGATCGACCTGCGCGAGATCCTCCAGAACGTGGAGCGCGTCCTGGCCAAGGTGACGCTCGGCATCACGGCGGTCGGCGCGCTCGTCCTCCTGGTCGGGACGCTGATCCTGATCGGGTCCGTGTCGATGACCCGCTTCCAGCGGGTCTACGAGGTCGCGATCTTCCGGACGCTCGGCGCGGGCACGCGGCTGCTCACGGTCATGACGGCGCTGGAGTACGGGGTGCTGGGGCTGCTCGCCGGCGCGATTGGCTCGATGGCGGCTATCGGCTTGTCGTACTACGTGAGCCGTCACGCCCTCGACATCCGGTGGTCGCCGCACGTCGGGATCAGCCTCGCCGGCCTGGTGATTACCTCCCTGCTCGTGTGCGCGGTCGGCCTGCTCTCGAGCGCCGATATCCTCCGCCGCCGCCCGCTGGGCACCCTTCGCTCCGAATAGCACGGCAGTCTGGAAGGCCGCCGTGCGGGAAGGCAAAATCGGCTGAGCTCGAGGGTGCGGAACGGAGCAACTCGATGAACAAGCAGCTGCTGGTGCTGGCTTCACGGACACTCGGGGACGCCGGACATCGCGACCAACAGGATGCGCTCAGCATCGAAGGCCGGCTGCGCGAGTTGTCGTTCAACCTCTGGTGGAACTGGCACCCACAGGTGCTGGAGATGTTCCGCGAGCTGGACCACAAGGGATGGCAGGAGACCAACCACAACCCGATCGCCCTCCTGCAGCGGTTCGTGCCGGGAGAACTGGCGAAACGGGCCGCCGACCTGTCGCTCGAGAACCGGGTCAGTTTCCATTACCGCCGCCTGCAGGAGTACCTCGCCTCGGATGCGCACTGGTGCGCCTCGCAGGCCGGCGCGCTGCGCGTGACGCCGATCGCCTACTTTTCCGCCGAGTTCGGGCTCCACGAGTCGCTTCCGCTGTACTCGGGTGGTCTTGGGGTGCTGGCCGGCGACTATTTGAAGAGCGCATCCGATCTCGGGCTGCCGATGGTCGGCGTCGGCTTGTTCTACGCCAACGGCTACTTCCGGCAGCGGCTCGACGAGTCTGGTTGGCAGCGCGAGGAGTACGGCGTCACGGACCTCACGACACTGCCGATGCGGCGCCCGATGGGCGCCGACGGGGCACCGATCGTGCTCCGCATCCCTTGCGGCGGCGAGACGCTCTCCGCCGGGATCTGGATCGCGCGCGTCGGGCGAGCGCTCCTGGTGCTGCTCGATTCGGACCATCCGGAGAATCCGCCGCATCTTCGCGAGCTGACGGGGCGGTTGTACGGCGGGGACGTGGTCACCCGCATCCGCCAGGAGATCCTGCTCGGCGTGGGCGGGCTGCGGGCGCTCCGCGCGCTCGGCGTCAGGCCCGCTGTCCTCCACCTGAACGAGGGCCACAGCGCCTTCGCCGTGCTGGAGCGCGCCCGGGAGCGGGTGGAGGAGGACGGGCTGGGCTTCGACGATGCGCTGCGGGAAACGGCGCTCCAGACCGTCTTCACGACTCATACGCCGGTGGCGGCCGGCCACGATCGGTTTCCGGGCGACCTGATGGAGCGCGAACTCGGGTGGCTGCGCGCGGCGCTCGGCGTCGACCGCGACCGCCTGATGCAGGTTGGCCGCGTGGATCCCCGCGACCAGGGAGAGCCGTTCTGCATGACGGTGCTCTCGCTGCGCGGATCACGGTACCGGAACGGCGTGTCGAGCCTGCACGGGCACGTGGCGCGCCGCATGTGGATGAACGTGTGGCCGGGACGCGACGAGGAGGAGGTGCCGATCGGGCACATCACCAACGGGATCCACGTACGGTCGTGGCTCGCCCTCTCGATGAACCGGCTCTACGACCGCTACCTCGGGGCCGCGTGGCCGGCCCACCAGAGCGAGTGCGCCACCTGGCTGCCGGTGCAGGCGATCATCGACGCCGAACTGTGGGAAACCCACACGGTCCTGCGCCGCTACCTGGTGGACTTCGTGCGGCGCCGGCTCGGCCTGCCCGACGCCCTGGACGCCCGGGCGCTGACAATCGGCTTCGCGCGGCGGTTCGCCACCTACAAGCGGGGGACGCTGCTGCTCACCGACCCGGATCGTCTGGCGCGCCTTCTGTCCGATGCCGCCCGTCCGGTGCAGGTCGTGTTCGCGGGGAAGGCGCATCCGGCCGATGAACCCGGCAAGCGGCTGATCCGGCAGATCGTCGAGGCGGCCCGCGATTCTCGGTTTGCCTGCCGTCTGGCGTTCGTCGAAGACTACGACATCAACGTGGCCCGCCACCTGGTGCAGGGCGTCGATGTCTGGCTCAACACGCCGCTTCGGCCGCTCGAGGCTTGTGGCACGAGCGGGCAGAAGGTGGTCTTCAACGGCGGCGTCAACCTGTCGGTGCTGGACGGCTGGTGGGCCGAGGCGTACGACGGGCACAACGGCTTTGCGATCGGGGACGGCACGGTGCACGCCGATCCCGAGGTCCAATGGGCGCGCGAGGCCAAGGCCCTGTACGAGGTCCTGGAGAACCAGGTCATCCCGCTCTTCTACGACAGGGACGGGGCCGGGCTCCCGTTCGCGTGGATTCAGTTGATGAAGCGGTCCATCGCCAGCCTCGCCTGGCGTTACAACGCGGACCGGATGGTCACCGACTACGTGGCCCACAGCTACCTCCCGGCGGCCGGCGGACTCTCTTCGGCCTGACGCTCCGCGTCCGCCCCAGGCCCCTTGCCGGCGTCGCGAGCGACTTCGCGCTCCACCCCCGGTCGCCGCGTCCAGTCGTGCTATGATTGGCGTTTGTAGGTGACTCGTGTGAGGAGACGGTATGGACCTGCAGCACTACAAGGATGCGTTGGTCAAGAAGCGATCCGAGATCCTGGCCACGGGGGGCATCAAGCCGCTCCAGAACGAGACCAACAGCCGGCAAGGCGACCTGGCCGACCAGGCAAGCGGCAACAACGAGGTCCACATTCAGCTCAAGCTGAAGCAGACCGACGCCAAGATCCTGCAGGCGATCGAAGAGGCCCTTCTGCGGATTGACAAGGGCACCTACGGGGTTTGCCGTGACTGCGGGGAGCCGATTGCGCACGCCAGGCTGGAAGCGATTCCCTGGACCCGGGTCTGCAAGACCTGCAAGGAAAAGCAGAGCGCGTGAAGCCCGCCGAGATCCTTCAGCGCCTCGTTGACGTCTACGCCGCCAAGTCGGCGCTCCGCCGCCGCCACGTCGCCGTGGCCTGCCTGGCGGGGCAGTACAGCGTCAACAATACCTACCAGTACGTCATCGCGCGCGAGGACCAGCACCTGGCGTGGATTGGCGACGCCATCCTCGACATGGGCGGGGCCGTCCCCCCGATTCCGCCGGCTGAGGTACTCGGGCCGGCCAAGAGCGAGGAGGCGGTGCGTGGCCTGGCCGGAGAAGATGCGCGCGCCATCCTGGCGTTCATCGCCGAGTGGCGCCCCCGCTTCGCTGATATTTCGAACGCCCGTCACCGGCTGATGCTGAACCTGATGCTCGGCGAGATGCAGGAGCAGGCGCGGCTGTTCGAACAGGCCGCAGCCGGGCAGTTGGACCTGCTCGGCCGGCGCACGGGCGGCCCGCGCACTCCCGGCTCCGTGCTCCCGGCCCGCTGGGTGGAGTAGTGGCGGCCCGCGCGGCGGTCGCCCTGGGCAGCAACCTGGGCGACCGGGCGGCCCACCTGGATTACGCTGTCTCCCGTCTCCGCGACTTCCTGACCGACATCCGGGTTTCCTCCTATTTCGAAACGGCACCGGTGGGGGTGGTCGGCGACCAGCCGTCCTTTCTCAACGCGGCGGCGGCCGGCCTGTGCGCCTGCGCCCCACACGTGCTGCTCCAAGCGCTGCTGCGCATCGAGCAGGAGAGGGGGCGCGAGCGGCCGCACCCCGGCGCCGCCCGAACGCTGGACCTCGATTTGATCCTCTTCGGCGACCTGTTGACGGACGAACCGGGCCTCGTCGTGCCGCACCCGCGCTTCCGCGAGCGCCGCTTCGTCCTCGAGCCGCTGGCCGAGGTCGCGGGGGAGTGGCGCGACCCCGTGACCGGGCTGACGGTCGCGCAACTGCTGGCGCGCCTGCCCTGGCAGAGTCGAAGTCGAGAGTCGACAGCGTCGGTCGAGCCGACATGCGAAGAGGGCCGTTGGCCCGAGGCCTTCGACCCTCTTCGACTTGTGTGTCGACTGTCGACTCTCGACTGTTGACTGTCGAGTCGACCGCCTACTGCTTGGTATACACCGTGGTCATGTCGCCGCGCTGGGTCGTGCGGACAATCGTGAGTTCCTTGCCGTCGGCGCTCAGGCTCCACGCCGCGGTGGTCTCCATCGCGCCGTTCGGGCCTTCCGACACGGTCTTGATGACGAGCTTGGCGCCGTCGAACTTCGCGGTGCTCTTCGACTCGCCGCGCTGGCTCTTGTTGATGCTCTCGGTGCCGTCCAGCTTGTAGACGGTCGTCATCGTGTTCTCGCCGCGCACCACTTCCTGCGTCAGCTCGGTGGCGGTCTGCTTGACCGTCATCGGGCCGCCGCCCATGCCGCCGCCGCGTCCGCCGCCGCCCGCGGGCGGGGCTGCGTTCGCGTCAACCTTCGGCGCCCACTTGCCGGAGAAGTCCGGCTTTGCCTGGGCGAACGACATCCCAGCCACCACCACCGCCAACGCCAGCACCAGCAATGCAATCTTCTTCATCTTTCCTCCACTGAACGGGTGAACGGACACCATCTACTCGTATCTCAGCGCCTCGATCGGATCGAGGCCCGAGGCCTTCCGCGCCGGATAGAACCCAAAGAATATCCCGATGCCTGCCGCAAAGCCGAACGAGACCAGCACGGCCTGCGGCGAGACGTAGGTGGGCCACGCGAGGAACTGCGTCAGCCCCTGCGACAGCCCGTACCCGAGGCCGATTCCGATCGAGCCGCCAAGGAGGCTCAGGACGACCGCCTCGACGAGGAACTGCAGGAGGACGTCGCCGCCCCGTGCGCCGATCGCCAGGCGGAGGCCGATTTCGCGGGTTCGCTCGGTGACCGACACCAGCATGATGTTCATGATGCCGATGCCGCCGACGAGCAGCGACACGCCGGCGATCCCGGCCAGCAGCGCGGTCATCGTCTTGGTGGTCTCGGTGCGCATGGCCGCGATGTCTTCGAGCGTGCGGACCATGAAGTCGTCGTTGTCCCCCGGCTGGATCTTGTGACGCACGCGCAGGACCGCCGAGATCGCATCCGCCGTCTGCTTGATGTTGTCGGCCGACGACGCCGACACGGTCATGTTCTCGATGAACGTCACGCCGCGCATCTTCTTCTGCACGGTGGTGTAGGGCGCGTAGATCACGTCGTCCTGGTCCTGGCCCACGGACGACTGCCCCTTGCTCGCCAGGACGCCGATGATCTTGAACGGGTGCTTCCCGATGCGGATCACCTGGTCCACGGGGTCGTTGCCGTCGGGGAAGAGCATCGTCTTCACCGTGGTGCCGATGACACAGACTTTCGACGCGCTGGTGACGTCCACCGTCGTGAAGAACGACCCCGACTCCATCGGCCAGCTCTTGATCAGGGGGAGCTCGACGTTCGTCCCTTCGACGCGGGTATTCCAGTTCTGGTTGCCGGCGACGATCTGGCCGCCCCGGTTGTTGATCGTCTCCACCAGGTACTGGACGCCGGGCACTTCCCGCACCGCCTGGGCGTCGTCGGGTGTCAGGCTGTTGGCCGCGCCCATCCCCCCGCGCACGCCGCCGGTGCTGAAGTTGCCGGCCGAGACCATGATCACGTTGGTGCCGGCCGATTGGACCGCCTGCTCGATCGAGACCTGCGCGCCGTTGCCGAGCGCCACCATGGTGATCACCGCACCGACCCCGATGATCATGCCCAGCATCGTCAACGCCGTCCGCATCTTGTTCCGGTTCAGCGCCCTGATGGCGATCCGGAACGTCATGAGAATGGACATGGCCTTCCTAGTCCGCTGGCGTCGGCGGCAGCGCAGCGAGTTCCTCGCTGGCGATCCGGCGCTTGGTGATCTTCTCGTCGGTCCGGATGACGCCGTCCCGGAACGCCACGATCCGCGTGCCGTACTCGGCGATGTCGCGTTCGTGGGTGATCAACAGGACGGTGATCCCGCGCTCGCGGTTCAGCGTCTGGAACACGTCCATCACCTCGATGGAGGTCTTCGTGTCCAGGTTGCCCGTCGGTTCGTCCGCGAGGAGGATCGACGGGTTGTTGATGAGCGCGCGGGCAATCGCGACGCGCTGCTGCTGGCCGCCCGACAGCTGGTTGGGGAAGTGATGGAACCGCTGCTCGAGGCCGACCAGGCGCAGCGACTCCATCGCCCGGCGCTTGCGCTCGGACGCCTTCGACGGCGTGCCGTTGTAGAGCAGGGGCAGTTCGACGTTCTCGAGCGCCGAGGTGCGCGACAGCAGGTTGAACCCCTGGAACACGAAGCCGATCTGGTGGTTCCGAATCCGCGCCAGTTCGTTCTTCGACAGGCGCGACACGTCCTTGCCTTCGAGGTAGTACTGGCCCGACGTCGGCCGGTCGAGGCAGCCGAGGATATGCATGAACGTCGATTTGCCGGAGCCCGACGGCCCGGTCACGGCCAGGAACTCGCCGTGTTCCACGTCCAGGTCCACGTGCCGCAGGGCGCGCACCTCGATGTCGCCGACCACGTAGGTCTTCTTGAGATCACGAACGGAGATAACAGGCATATGCAGGCTGTCGTTCAAGTAGGCTCCGGGCCGGCGGGCGGGGCGGGCCCGGATACGCTCCACCCCGCAGACCGAAGAGACCGGCCCGGCTGACGACGTCTTAGTGACCGCCGGGGCCGCGGCCTCCGAAGCCGCCGCCGGGCATGCCCTGGCGCTGCATCAGCGGGTTCCCGCTCTGGGGGGCGCCCGGCCGGTTCACGCTCTCGGTGCCGAGCGTGACCGCGGTCACCAACTCGGTGCCCGGTTTCAGGTCACCCTCGACGAGTTCGAACCACTGGCCGTCGCTGATGCCCAGGCGCAGGCTGATCGACTTCAGCTGCTTCTGGCCGGCCAGCCACATCCAGGCCCGCCCCTGACTGATGCGGACCGGGAGCGGCCCGAACAGCGCATCAATCGTCGTCGCGCCCTGGAAGGTGCGGCTCGTCGGCCCCGCGGCCGCGGCACCGGGTCTGGCGCCCGGCTTTGCGCTGTTCGTCAGCGCCTCGATATCGACCCCGCGTTCCTTCATCCGGCTGGCAAACTGGGCCTTCTGGTCGGCCGGGAGCTGCTGGTAGCGCTCGATCATCCGCGCGCGAGCGTCGGGGTCGTTCGGGTCGAACCCTCGCCGGCCGCCGCCCTGTCCCATGCCGCCCTCTCCTCGCTGCCCGCCGCCGAACCCGCCCTGGCCACCCGCGAACTGCCGGCCGCCTTCGCTTCCGGGCGTGCCCTGTCCGCCCTGCCGGCCCTGGCTGCCGAAGCCGGGCTGGCCACCCTGCGAGTCGCCGCCGCCGCGCTCGGACGGCCGCGCGTTTTCACCGCGCGGCTGGCTCTGCGCCGCCGGCGCGTTCTGTGCGACGGGCGCCGCCGGTGTGGCGGCCGCCTGGGCCGCTCCTGCCGGGGCAGCGCCGGAGCCGGGCGTGCCGCCCGCCATCCGGGTGCCGCCTCCCGCGCCGCGCTGGCCGGCGCGCTGCTGTTGCATCTCGGGGGGCACGGGCTGGTTGAAGGCCGCGAAAATCTCCTCGGTCGGGCGGAATCGCACCGCGGTCGCCGGGACGCGGATCACGTCGGTCTTCTTGTTGATCTCGATGGCGACATTGGCCGTCATGCCCGGCTTCAGCTTGAGGTCCATGTTCGGCACTTCGATCACGGTGCCGTAGCTGACCACGTTCTGGACGGTGATGGGCTGCAGGCGGACCTGGACGACTTTTCCAAGGAAGTTCTCGCTCGGGTAGGCATCGAAGCGCAGGCGCGCCACCTGCCCAGGCCGGATCTTGCCGACCTCCGACTCGTCGATGTTGGCCGTGCACTTCATCTTGGTCAGGTCCGCGGCCACGATGAACAGCGTCGGCGACTGGTAGTTCGCCTGCACCGTCTGGCCGACGTCCACCGCCCGCTGGATGATGATGCCGTCGATCGGCGAGTTGATGATCGTGTGCGCCAGGTTGACTTCCTGCTGGTTGAGGTTCGCCTGGGCTTGCCCGAGCGAGGCCTCGGAGGACTTCAACGACGCCTCCGCCGACTTCACCGCCACCTCGGCCGAATCGAGGTCGGCCTGCGTCGAGAGTTTCTTTTCGAAGAGTTCCCTCGTGCGGCGCAGCTTCACCCGGGAATCCTCGAGGCTCACCTTGTTGCGCTCGAGGTCGGCCTGCCGCTGCACCAGCGTCGCCTTGGCCTGTTCGATCTGCGTGTTGATCGCGTCGGGATTGATCCGGAGGAGGACGTCACCCTTCTTGACGATCGAGTTGAAGTCGACGGGGATCTCCTGGATGATGCCCCCGACCTGGGACCCGACCGTGACGGCCGTGACGGCGTCGAGCGTACCGGTGGCGCTGACCGATTCGGTGATGTCGCCGCGGGTCACCTGCGTGGTGGAGACCTTCGGCTCGGGGCCGGGCCGCGTGTAGTAGTAGCCCCCGACGCTGGCGGCAATCGCCGCGATGACCACAAGGGTGAGAATCGTCTTTTTCATAGGAATCTCGACCGGCCGTTCCGGATCTTCTTATCGGGCTGCCGTCTCCTGCTTGCGCTGGAAGTCCACCAGCGCTTTCCGGTAGTTGAGGATCGCCCGGAGTTCGCTGTTCTGCGCGTCGGTGAAGTCGCGCTGCGCGAGCACCACGTTGTAGTTGGTGGACATCCCAACTTCGAACTTGCTCTGCTCGGCCTCGAGGCGCTTCGCCGAGAGCTCGCGCGAGGCCTTGGCGGTCTGCACCTGCTGGAACGTGCTCTGCACGGTCATCGCCTGGTTGGTGAGGTCGGTGGCGACGGTCAGTTCCAGCGCCCTGAGCTGCGCGAGCGACTGCTGATACTGCACCTTGCGCGCGCGCGTAGTTCGCATCGGTCGCGCTCGTGCCGATCGGGTACGAGACGGTGACGGCGACGTTCCACGTCGGCTGCTTCGCCGTTGCCCAGCTGCGAGAGCGCGTCGCTGTAGCCGCCCTGGGTCGGGCGGTGCCGGTCCTGAGGTAGCGTGCCGCCGGTGCCCGCGCCCTGGTAGGAGCGCCGTCATGTCGACGCCCGGCATGCGTCTGGTTCCGCTGGTACTTCAGGCCGACGTCGCTGATCTCGAGGTTCCGGCGCGCCGTCACGAGGTCGGTGCGGTTCTCGAGCGCCGTCCGGATGGCCGACTCGAGGTCGATGTTCTCGGCCACGTCCGCCGGCGGCCGGTCGGTCGGGTTGATCGAGACGCTCCAGATCGGGTCGCCCGTGCCGTTCACGATCAGCCGCTTGAGCACGAGTTCGGCCGTCCGCCGGTTCGCTTCCGCCGTCACCAGCGACGACTGCCGCGTCGCGGCCTCGGCCTGCGCGGACACGATGTCGAGCGGCGCGAGGGTGCCGATCTCCACCTTCACCTTGTTGTCCTCGACCAGCTTCTGCGGCCAGGGCCAGCGACGTCTTGGCCGCCTCCACCGCCTGGATGGTGTAGACGTAGTCCCAGTAGGCGTTCCGCGTGTTGGCGATGGTGTTGACCGTCGCCGCCCGCAGGGAGATGTCCGAGATCCGCCGGTTGATCTCCGCCGTCAGCAGCGTCTGGCGGTTGTTGTCGATCCGGCGATTCCGCCACAGGGGTTGCGCGAACGCGCCCGCACCGTCGTGTCGTACTTCGGGTTGATCGTGTTCGCCGCTGTTCGTCGAGTCGAGGTACGAGTTGTTCCAGGTCAGCGTGAGCGTGCCGCCGGTCTGCCTGACCGCCTGCGTGCCGCCGAAGTTCCAGTTGAGCGTCCGGTTGGTGACCTTGTCGCCGCCCTGGAAGATGTTGGCCGGGACGGTCGTCGCGTTGTTGCGTGGTGAACGTGCCGTTGACCGTCGGCACGTAGGCGCCCCTCGACGCCGCCAGCGACAAATCCTGAAGCTGCGGGTTGAGGCGCTCGACGCTCAGGTCGATGTTCAGCTGGAGCGCCTTCGCCACGGCCTCGTCCATCGTCAGGTCCACGGCCTTGCCGGTGGGCGCCAGGGCGCCGCCCTGCTGCGGTACGGCCGGCGTGGCCGCCTGCCCCTGGAGTTGCGCCTGGGCCTGCGCCATGAGGTCGATCACCTTGGACTGCGACACCGCCTGCGCGCGCGCGGTCCCCGCGAACATCGCCAGGCCGCACGCGGCGACGCACATCGTACCAAATCGCACTGGAGAACTTCTTCACGGATCAGCCTCCCACCTTCGGGAATTGAATGAGGGCGTGGCGCGCGCTAGCGCTCGCCCGGGGCCCGGTCCGGCGTCCGGCCCTGCCGTCGATCTCGGTCCTGGGCTTTCTGGATGATATCTGCCAGCTTGGTCCGCTGCTCGGCCGACAGGACCCGGCGCATGCGGAAGAGCATCAGGATGCGCGACTTGCCGATGGTGCCGCGCAGCGTCTCCACCTGCTCCGCCTGCTTGAGGACCTCGGCTTCAGTTACGTCGTTGCCGTAGATTAAGTTCGAGGAGTTCCTCGCGCTTGCGGAGATCTTCCACCACGGGGTTCATCCGGGTCGCCGCCGTCTGCCAGATCTCCTCGATTCGTGCCGACTGTTCGGGCGCCAGGCGGAGTTCCGCGATGACTTTCTCGTCCTGCCACCACTTCATGCGCTGCATGCCCCCGGCAGCTCCCGGCGGGCCGCCGCGCTGCCCGTCGTGGGCCGGCTGGGCAGCGGCACGCTGACCGGCCCCCTGCTGGTCCGCCGAGGCCAGCGTGGCCGCGACCAGGCTGGTCAGCACGCTCAAAACGAGTCGCCTCATGATCACTTTCGACACACTCCTCCACCTCACACGGCATTACGACAGGGGGGGGAGGGGCGTTTACCCGTTGGCGAGTTCGGACAGGCGCCGCACCGCCCGTCCCACGATCGTGTCGGGGGTGGACGCGCCCGCCGTCATCCCCACGGCAATCGGGCCGCCGGGGGGGAGCCAGCCGTCCTGCGTCGCTTCGCCGCCGGTGACGGGTCGGTGCCGGATCTGCTGCGCCGACAGGAGCGCGGGCACGTCCGCGACGTGGTAGGTCGGCAGCCGCGCGGCGCAGATCTTCGCGAGGTTCGTCGTGTTGCTGCTGTTGTAGCCGCCGATCACCAGCATCAGGTCGAGCGGAAACGAGTCGAGCAGCGCGATGACGGCATCCTGGCGGTCCTGGGTGGCGCTGCAAATCGTGTCGAACGCCCGGTAGCGGTCGGCCAGTCCCGCCTCGCCGTGTCGATCGGCGAGCGCTTCGCGGAACATTCCCGCGATTTGCAGCGATTCGGACGCCAGCATGGTCGTCTGGTTGGCCAGCCCGACCCGCTGCAGGTCGCGGTCCGGGTCGAAGCCCTCCGATGCGGCGGCGCCGAAGCGCGCGAGGAACGCGTCTCGGTCTCCTCCGTCGCGGATGTAGTCGCACACGGCCTGGGCCTCGGCCCGGTTGAGGACGACCAGGTACCTGCCGCCCGGGTGCTGGGTCGCCTGCGACGCCGTTGCCTGCGTTTCCTCGTGGTGGATCTTGCCGTGGATGATTGCCGTGTAGCCGTCGCGCGCGTACTGCCGCACGTTCTTCCACACGTTGAGCACCGACCCGCAGGTGGTGTCCACCAGCGTGCACCCCTGCGCCTGCAGCTGCGCGAGCAGGCTGACGGTGACGCCGAACGCCGGCAGGATCACCACGTCGCCCTGGCCCAGCTGCTCGAGCGAGCAGCCAGGGTCGGACAGGAAGCGCACGCCAAGCCCGCGCAGCTTGTCGTTGACGTGCGGGTTGTGGATGATCTCCCCCGTCAGGTAGACGGTTCGATCGGGGAACTTGCGGCGCGCCTGGTAGGCGTAATCGACGGCGCGGTCCACGCCGTAGCAGAAGCCGAACTCCTGCGCGAGGTGAACCGTCAGCCGGCCTTCCCGGTACACGAAGCCGGCCGCCTTGATGTCCTGGACGAAGCTGCTGTGGTAGTCGGCCTCGAGCTCGCCAGCCACCTCCTGCTTCAGCGCAAAACCCTTCCGGAAGATCAACTCAGCCATCTTGGGGGCACGACCGCGTCAGCGGATGGCACGCGCCCGGGCGATCATCGCCTCGGGCCGCATGTGGGGCGTCAACTCGTCGAGCGCCGAGAGCGCGTCGATGCGCTGCGTGTGGACCGCCTGGTCGAGTTCGATCAGCGCGGTCTCGTCCTCGAACACCACCGGGGAGGTCAACGGGCTGTCGGATACCGCGCCCGGCGGGGCGGAAATCACGGTGCGCGCGGTGCGCGTCACCGGGGCCGGCGACGCCGTGCGCATCCCCGCGAAATCGAGCATCCGGCCGCCGGCGATGCCGAGCAGCAGCCCTGCCGCCGCGGCCGCCGCAATCCAGCGCGCCATCGGCCGCCTCATCACCGAGCGGTCGAGGCGCAGCGCGGCCGAGGGGAAGGGAATCACCCGGGACTCTGTAGCGGCGCCGTCGATCCGTTCGAGGATCGCGGCGCGCTGCCGGTCGAGCCGGGCCGGCGTAAAGACTTCATCGGCTTCGCTGGCCGCATCCTGGCGCAGGCGCTCGAGCGGGGCGGTCAATTCCGTGTACCGCCACGTGCAAGCCTCACACCCGTGCAGGTGCTGGCGCACCGCCCGCCGGTCGTCCGTGCTGGCGCCCTCGTCCCCGAAGTAGAGGGCGATCAGCCGGTCGTCGGCGGGATGGAAGCGTTCCATCTTCACAGCTTACCTCCGAGCAACGAACGCAGTTTCCGCACCGCGCGGAACAGGTGCACGCGCACCGTGGACTCGTTCAACCCCGTGATCGTGCTCACTTCCTTCGACGAACACCCCTCGTAATGGCAGAGGAGGAAGATCGTGCGCTGGCGCTCCGGCAGTTTGCCGACCGCCACCGCAATCTGCCCGCGCCGCTCCCGCAACAGCACCAGCTCCTCGGGCGACGAGCCGGGGCCGGGCATCGACTCGGCCCTCGAGCGTTCCCCCGCCTCGCCGTCGAGCGATGGGCCCGTCCATCGGGCCCGCCGCTTTCTCGCCTTCTGGCGGTCGAGGCACCCGTTGATCAGGATCCGCGTGAACCATACCTCGAACGGCAGGTCCTCCCGGAACGACTCGATGTGCGAGAACACCTTCACGAATGCGTCCTGCACCGCCTCGTCCGCATCGGCGGCGTCCCGGAGGAAGTGATACGCAATTCTCGAGGCCCGCCGCTGCTGCCGGCCGACCAGGGCCGCAAAGCGTTCGTGCGCCCCGCGCGCATCCCCGCTGCGGACAAGGGCCTTGACCTCGGCCGCCAGGCGCGAATCCTCGTCGGGCCGAGGCAGGTCGGGAAGCGACACCGGTAGCGTCTCGACCGGCACATCCGGCAGCACGGCGCTCGCTCGCGCGTTCATCATCCGCGGGTCCCTGGCGTCAGAATCGCTTCCTGTCATTGAATTACGCCTGTTCAGGGGAATCGTTTACCTATTGTACGCCGGAAGACGGCAAGGCCGTGCCGGAAAGCGAAAATAGAGCGAAATCTTCGTGCCGGCTAACGGGGCGCGACGACCGTGCCGGGGAAGTAGTAGGAGAGAATCGCGGTGGCCGAATCGCCCCGTCGCGCGCGCTCGACCATGCCAGACTGGCACAAGCCGACTCCGTGACCATTGCCCCGACCTTCGAACACGAGCGTCCGGCCGTGGCGGGCGACGTCGAAGAGCGTGCTGCGGAGTGTCATCGCGCCGAACGCCGAGATGACCGCGCTTCGGAAGTCGTTGCCGCGCAAGCTCCCGGCCTGTGTGCCGACGAGTCGCACTGACGCCGCGCGCCCGGCCGAATCCCGACGCTCCACCTGCACGTCGCGCAACCCGTCGGCCTGGATGGCGCCAGCCTTCTTGAGGGCCGAGGCGAGGCGATCGATTGTGACCTCGAACCGCCAGGCTGCCCGGGTCGCGCAAACGTCGTCTTTCACCGAGACGAGGTAGGCGGCCGGCGGACCGCCCCAGACGTCGGCCGCGGCGCTGGTTCGGCCGCCGCAGTCGGCGTGGTACACGGGGACGACCGGTCGACCCCCGAACAGCAGGACCCGGCCCGACGTTCGGTCGGCGGCTTCCTGCGACAGCCGGCCGATCGCGGTGTTCGGGACGGGCCGATAGACCTGGCAGTGGGTGCTGCTGCAGAGAATCGAAGCCTTCGGCCGCGTGGCGGCCCGCGCTGCCGACGGCGTAGCTGCGGCAGACGATCGCCTGGACGTCACGGGCGCGCGCGGCAGCCGGCGGGGCGAGGTTTACCGAGCCGAGTTCCGCGGCGACGCACCCGGCAACGTACGCCTCGACGGGGACGGTCACCACGCGACCATCCACCCGGACGCGGAACGCGGTGCGCGGCGGCGCGGGGGCGGTGGCGGGGGGGGTGCGGCTCCCGCAGGCCCCCGCCGCGATCACCGCCGCCCATACCAGAGCCGTCGCCAGGCGTGATTGCTTCACGATCCCATCCTGCTGGCCGATTTCCTGTCCAGTGAGAGGTGTCCGGAGGCACCCGTGACGTGCGCGCGAACGGCCGACAGGCGCTCGCGCAACCGCGGCGCCAGCCGGCTGACCTTGCCATGGTGTACCCGCGGATGCCGGACGTCAACGCCAGGCGAGTTGAGTCTGCCGGCTGATCCGTCTGATACCATACCCGAATGAAGTGGGAGCCGGTCATCGGGCTGGAGATCCACGCCCAGCTCGCGACCGAGACCAAGATCTTCTGCGCGTGCCCCGTGCGCACCGGCGAGCCGCCGAACACGCTCGTCTGCCCGGTCTGCCTGGGGCTGCCCGGCGCGCTGCCCGTGCTGAACGGCAGGGCGGTGGACTTCGCGATCCTGGCGGCGCTGTCGCTCGGCTGTGCCGTGCAGGAAACCTCGCTCTTCGCCCGCAAGAACTACTTCTACCCGGACCTGCCCAAGGGCTACCAGATCTCCCAGTACGACCGGCCGCTCGCGGTCGAGGGCGTTCTCGAGTGGGCCGTGCGCGGCAGCGCGACACGGGCGCGCATCCTCCGCGTGCACCTGGAGGAGGACGCCGGGAAGTTGCTGCACGAAGGGTTTCCGGATTCCAGCCGGCGCAGCTACGTGGACTTCAACCGGAGCGGCGTGCCGCTGGTCGAAATCGTCACGCATCCCGACCTGCGGAGCCCGTCGGAGGCGTCCGCCTTCTTCCAGCGCCTGCGGGCGGTGCTCGTGGAGATCGGCGTCAACGGCGGCAACCTCGAAGAGGGACACCTGCGGTGCGACGCCAACGTCTCGTTGCGGCCCTCGGGCAGCGACACGCTCGGGACGCCGGTCGAGGTGAAGAACCTGAACTCGTTTCGCTATCTCGAGCGCGCGCTGGAATACGAGGTCGGCCGCCAGGCGGCCGTGCTCGATGCGGGGGGGCGGGTCGAACACGAGACGCGGCTGTGGGACGTCGCGGGGCACCGGACGGTTGCGATGCGCAGCAAGGAATCGGCGCACGACTACCGGTATTTCCCGGAACCCGACCTGCCGCCGCTGGTCGTTTCGGCGTCGCGGGTGGAGGCGATGCGCCGGCGGCTGCCCGAACTGCCCGACGCCCGCCGCGAGCGGCTGATGCGCCGCTACGGGCTGTCCGAGTACGACGCGACGCAGTTGTCCGCGGACGCCGAGACGACGCGCTATTTCGAAACCGTTGCGGCGGCTTCCGGCAATCCGAAAGCCGCGGCCAACTGGATCACCGGCGAGGTCGCCCGCAAGCTGAAGGAACTGGGGACCGGCATCGCCGGCGCCGGCGTGTCGCCCGATGCGTTGGCCGGGCTGATTGCAGTGGTCGATGCCGGCACGATCAGTCCGGGAGTGGGGAAGAGTGTGCTCGAGAAGATGTGGGGCACCGGCCGGTCGGCCCCTGACGTCGTCGCCCACGAAGGGCTGTCGCGTATCGACGACCGCGCCGCCCTGGAGGCCATCGTGCGAGAGGTGGTGGCGGGCAACGCCCCGTCGGTCGCCCAGTACAGGGCGGGGAAGACCCGCGCACTCGGGTTCCTCGTCGGGGCGGTGATGAAGGCGACGCGCGGTCAGGCGAACCCGGCGATCGTGAACGAGTTGGTCCTCCGCGAGCTGGAACGGGCATGACACGCCGCGAGACGGCCACCGCGGCAACTCTTTCCGTCCTGGCGGCACTGGTCTTCACGTGGCCGCTCGCCTGGCACCCGTTCTCGCGGCTGGCCGCCCCGATCGGGCCCGGCGACCCGTTCCTGAACTACTGGATCCTCGGCTGGGACCTGGGCACGATCACCCGGGACCCGGCTGCGCTGGTCACCGGGCGCATCTTCGACGCGAACATCTTCTTTCCGGCCGCCGGCACCCTGGCCTACTCCGACCACCTGATCCTGCAGGCGTTGGCGCTGACGCCGCTGTACATCCTGACCGGCAACCTGACGCTCTGCTACAACGCGCTGCTGTTCCTGTCGGTGGCGGCCAGCGCGATGTCGATGTACGCGTTCGCGCGGGTCGTCACCGGTTCGCGCGGCGGTGCGGCCCTCTCGGCGCTGGCGTGGAGCGTGATGCCGTTCCACTTCGCGCACCTGCTCCACCTGCAACTCCAGTCGCTCTACTTCCTCCCGCTGGCCTTCCTGTTCCTGCACCGGCTCATGGCGGGCCGCCGCCGCCGGGACGCGGTCCTGCTGGGAGTGTTCGCCGCCCTGCAGGCGATCTCGTCGGTCTACTGGGGCGTCATCGGTGCGGTCGCCCTGGCGATCGGAGCTGTCGCGCTCGCGGTCGCGATCGGCCGGTGGAGAAGCCCGGTGATCGCGAGGCGCCTGCTCCTCGCCGCCCTCGTCGGCGGGGTCCTGGTGGCGCCGTTCGCCTGGCCGTACTGGCAAGTGCAGCAACGCGAGGGCTTCGCGCGCAACCTGTACGAGGCGGCGCAGCACGCGGCGGTGCCTGGCAGCTACCTGCGGGTTCCCCCCGGCAACGTGCTTTACGGCCGGACCGGCCTGCTGCGTCCCGGCGCGCCGACGCCCGCCTCGACGACGAAGCACGAGGGGCCCGAGCAGGAACTGTTTCCAGGCCTGGTGCTGACCGCGCTGGCCGCGTTCGGGGCGTGGGCAGGGTGGCGGCGTGACGGCCGGCCCGCGGTCGCGGCGATGACCGCCGTGGCCCTCGCAGGACTGGTGTTGTCGCTCGGGCCGGACGGCGTGCGGCCGCTCTACGCGTTCCTGCACCGTTTCATCTTCGGCTTCCAGGCTATTCGTGCGCCCGCGAGATTCGGCGTGCTCGTCGTGTTCGGGCTCGCCGTCCTCGCGGCACTCGCTGTTCGCGAGGCGGGCGCGCGTCTTCGTCGCGCCGGAAACGCGCGGGCGGCACTGGTGCTGCAGGTCGCGTGCGTGGCGCTCGCAGGGATCGAGGACCTGAACGTGCCCCTGCCGACGGTCGCGGCCCCGGCCATCACCAGCGCGGTGGGCGGGTGGCTCTCGCGGGAACCGGGCCCGGGTGCGGTGCTCCACCTGCCGCTCGACGGCGACCTGGGGAACACGCCCGCGATGGTGCAGTCGCTGGAGCATCGGCGGCCGATCGTGAACGGCTACAGCGGGCAGCGGCCGGCGTTCTTCATGGGCCTCGTGGACACGCTGAACCAGGTGCCCTCGGCCGAAGCGCTGTGGGCGCTGCGCGACCTCAACGTGCGCTTCATCGTGTCGCCAAGGCCGCTCGTCGAACCTCCCGGTGGTCCGCTCGTCGAGCGGGCGGCGCTGGCGGACGGCACAATCTACGAACTGCGGTGGACGCCCGAGGCCGAGGCGGTGCTGCCGCGTCCGGAAGCGCCCGCCCCGCCGGAACCCGGGGCGCTTCCCTTCGCCCAGGAGGAGACGCTGGTCTACGACGTGTCGTGGCGCAACGCCGCCGCGATGGGGATGGCCGCCGGGACGGCCACCTTCACGGCCGGCAGTTCGTCGGTGCCCGGCGGCGCCGGGGGCGGCACCCCCGCTCGTCATCTTGCCGTCGAACTGCGAACCGCGCCGTGGGTTGCGCGGTTCTTCGAGGCGCGCGATCGGATCGAGACGTGGACCGACAGCCGCATCATCCCGATCCGCCAGGAGCAGCACCTCCGCGAGGGCCGGCGGGTGGTGGACCGGGCGACCCGGTTCGACCCGGCGTCGCGGACCTTGACGGTGGGGGATGGCCCGCCGCTGGCCTGGCCCCGGGACGCGCGCGACGGCATCAGCGCCTTCTTCTACGTGCGGACCCTTCCGCTCGCCCCCGGGTACTCGACGGTTTTCCCGGTGATGGAGGGTGGGCGGCGCTACGCGGTCGAACTGACCGTCGATCGCCTCGAGCGCATTACCGTGGGGGGCCGGCAGGTGGATGCACTGCGGGCGACGCCCCGCATCGTCTCGACCGGCGGGCGTGAGGGCAGCGTGCAGGCGACGATTTGGATCCGCCCCGACGCCCGCCGGGTCCCTCTGCGGATCGAGATCGTGACGGCGTTCGGCGCATTCAGGGTCGAGCTCGCGCGGGAATCGTCCCGCTGACCCGCGTGCTATACTCGCGACGCTGGCATGCAGTCGCCGGCGTTCCCCGGCCACCCGATCGAACGAGCCAACTGTGATCGACATCGAAGGGCTGTCCAAGCTGTACGCCCGGGACGTCTTTGCGCTCGACGACGTCACCATGCATGTCGACCGCGGCGAATTCGTGTTCCTCACGGGCGCGAGCGGCGCGGGGAAGACGACGCTCCTGCGGATCCTGCTGCGCCAGGAACTGCCCACCGGCGGTCGGGCGGTGGTCGACGGGCGCGACCTCGCCACGCTGAGCGCGTCCGAGGTGCAGACCTACCGCCGCGCCATCGGCTTCGTCTTCCAGGACTTCAAGCTCATCCAGCGAAAGACCGTTTTCGAGAACGTGATGTTCGCGCTGCGCATCCTCGGCGTGCCCGACGTGCAGCAGCGCCGCCGCACGTTCCAGGTCTTGAAGTGGGTGGGGCTGCAGCACCGCGCGAACGCCTACCCGATCGAACTCTCCGGAGGCGAACAGCAGCGCGTGGCGATTGCCCGGGCCCTCGTGAACGAGCCAGTGCTCGTGATCGCGGATGAGCCCACGGGAAACCTCGACCCGGACCTGGCCATCGACATCATGAACCTCTTCCGGGAGATCAACGCGACCGGCACGACGGTGTTCGTCGCCACGCACGACCGCGAACTCATCAGGCACGTCGGTCGTCGGGCGATCACGCTGGACCGTGGCCGCGTCGTGGAGCCGTCATGAGCCGCCGGAGGCGCGCGTGATCGCCGGGCTGAAGTACTTTGCGGGCGAGGCCTTTACCAGCCTGTGGCGCGGCCGCCACTCGAGCATCCTGTCCGTCCTCACCATCACGATCGCGCTGTTCATGCTCGGGCTGTTCCTCCTCGTCGGCGAGAACCTCGACCGCGTGGTGGCCCAGTGGGGCCGGTCCGCCGAGTTCTCCGTCTACCTGGCCGATGCTGCGCCGGCGGTCGAGCGCGAGGCCGTCGCGGCCGCCCTGCGCCGGGACCCTGCCGTGGCGGGCGTGGACGCGGTGTCGAAGGAGGCCGCGCTCGCGCGCTTCCGCCGCGACTTTCCCGAACTCGCGCCCGCCACCGAGGCCACGGCGGACAATCCGTTCCCGGCGTCGTTGGAGGCGAGGATCGCGCCGGCTGCTGACGGCGCGGCGCTCGACCGCCTGGCCAGGCGGGTCGCCTCGATGCCCGGCGTCGCCGACGTTCGTTACGATCGCCGCTGGCTGGACCGCCTGGCGTCGATCGCGCGGTTCGTCCGCTGGGTGGGGCTGACCCTGGCAGCGATTCTGATCCTCGCAGCAGCGCTGACGGTCACGAACGTCGTCCGGCTGGCGCTCTACGCGCGGCGCGACGAGGTCGAGATCATGGAGCTCGTCGGCGCGCCGATCGCCTTCATCCACGGGCCGTTCGTCTTCGAGGGCATCATCCAGGGAGGCATCGGAGCGCTGCTGGCGCTGGTCGTGCTGAGGCTCGGCCTCGACCTGGCGCGGCCGCGCCTTGCCGCGCTCGCGTCGGGCATCGCCGATGTGCCGCCGGTCGAATTCCTTTCGTGGAGCACGGTGGTGATCCTCGTCCTCGGGGGGATGTTCGTCGGTTGCCTGGGCGGCCTGGTGGCCGCGCGTCGCCTTCATTGATCCCGCCGGCGTCTCTCGGATTGATTTGGTCGCCGTTGACAGGTTCGTGGAGCGTCACTAGACTGGAAATTGCCTACCGCTTTTCCTGTTGTCTAAGGAGTCGCATGCATCGCTTCGTGACCGACCAGCGGCCATCGAGCGCGCTCCCGCACGGTCTTCGGACCGATTTCTACCGTGAGGAACTGATCAAGCACCAGCATTGCCTTCGGCGTCAGCGCGAGTACCATTCCGAGCGCGCTTATGCGTCGGCCGAGCAGGCGCTGGCCCGGTTGCTCGGGAGGCTCGATCAGCTCTGCCGCTGCCAGGACGCCGATCGGGTGATGGGACAACTGCTCCGGCAGTTCGATGTGGTCACCAATCTGTCGGCCTGGTCCGACCCGAAGAAAGTGAACTGAACCCCGTCCTCCTCCGTTTTCGCCGAGACCTTCCCGCGATCTTCCGGGCGGCCATCGAGGCGGCGGGCGCGCCGCGCCTGCTCGATTACGCGCTCCGGTCCCCGGAGGTCCAGCTCTTGCTGGACCGGCCCGTTCACCTCGTCAGCATCGGCAAGGCTTCCGCGCACATGGCAGCGGCGCTCGGGCGCTCGCACCGCATCACGGTGGTCGAGGGGATTGTCGCGGGCACGCACAGCGACGCTGCCGTGCCGCCGCCGTCGACCTGGATCCAGGCGGGCCACCCGGTGCCCACGGAGCAGAGCGTCGTCGCCGGGACGCGCGCGCTCGATATCGCGCGCCGCACGCCGCCTGACCACGCGCTGCTCGTCCTGCTGTCGGGCGGCGCGTCGGCGCTGGCAGCCGTGCCGGCCCCGGGGCTCACGCTCGCCGACAAGCAGGCGGCCACGCGGCAGTTGCTGCTCGGCGGCGCCAACATCCACGAGCTCAACACGGTGCGGAAGCACCTCTCGGCGTTCAAGGGCGGCCGGTTGGCCGCCGCGTGTCCCGCCCCCGCGTGGACGCTCGTGGTGTCCGACGTGGTGGGGGACGACTTGAGCGTCATCGGCTCCGGGCCGACGGTCGCCGACTCCAGCACGTTCGCCGACGCGCTCGGTGTGTTGGAGCGGTTCGGCGGCGTGCGCGCGTTTCCCGGCTCGGTGGTGCGCCTGCTCGAAGAAGGCGCGCGCGGTGAACGGCCCGAGACGCCGAAGCCGGGCGACGCGGGGCTGCGGCAGGCTGCGACGCGGGTCATCGGGTCGCGGGCGTCCGCCGCGACGGGCGCGGCCCGCGCCGCCGAGGCCCTCGGCTACGATGTCATCGTCCGCGAGGAAGCCCTCGTCGGCGAAGCGAAGGTCGCCGGCCCCCGGTTCCTCTCCGACGCCGTCCAGCTTGCACGCTCCGCCCGGGGGCCCGCATGCGTGATTGCCACGGGCGAAACGACGGTCCGCGTCGTCGGGGCGGGGCGCGGTGGACGGAACCAGGAACTGGTGCTCGCGTCGGTGGAGGCGCTCCATGCCCTGCGCCCGACCTGCGCGCTCCTCAGCGGAGGCACCGACGGCATCGACGGTCCAACCGATGCGGCCGGCGCGGTCGCCGATTCGACCTCGTTGACCCGGAGCGTCGTGGCGGAGACGGGGCCGGTGCGCCGATATCTCACCGAGAACGACGCCTACCGGTACTTCGAGGCGCTCGGCGACCTCGTCATCACCGGTCCCACCGACACCAACGTGGGCGACGTTCAGATTGCGCTGGTCGACGCCGGACCCTGAGGACAGGGAGCGCACGGCGACGGGCTACGAAGAAGAATGCCGGGAGAAGAACGGCAAAGGCTGAGAGAATGAGGATGAGACGGGTGGAATGGACCGGCCGGAGGGCGCGATGAACAAGATGAGAATGGCCTTGGTGGCGCTGGTCGTGCTGATAGTGGCTGTCGCGGGCGGATACCTGTGGGGGGCCTGGGGGCGGTGGGACGTGGAGCGTCGGCTGCGCAACACCGAGGTGATTGCCGGGCTCGCCGAGGCGCGGGCGGCGCTTTACGCCGCTCGGGTCGACGTGGCCGAGTTGAACTTTGGACGGGCGGGCGGCAACATCGACCGCGCGCGCAAGACGATGGAGGCGCTCGCCGGGAAGCTCGACGAGACCGACCGGGCCGACGCCGCCCGTGCCGTGCGCGAGGCGGTCGCCATCGCCGGCCAGGCCCAGCAGTCGGCGGCCAGCATGGACCAGGCGACCTCGGGACGCGTCGCCGAGGTCTTGAAATCGCTTGCCCGCGTTGACGCGCCAGCCCAGCAGTGAGCCACAGATTGTGCTGACACGAGAAGACGTCCTCCGCCTGATCCGCGAGCGGGCCCATCACCCGTCGTCCTCGCGGGAACTCATCCAGTTGCTGCAAGTGCCGCGCGAAGAGCGCGCCGGCTTCCGACGCCAGCTGAAATCGCTGGTGGCCGACGGCGCGCTCGTCGAGGTGCGCGGGCGCCGCTACGGCCTGGCCGACCAGATGGACCTGGTGGTCGGCCGCCTCCAGGCCAACGCCGGGGGATTCGGCTTCGTCGTGCCCGAACGATCCCGTCCGGCTGGCGAAGGCTTCGAGCGCGAGCGGGACGTGTTCATCGCCGCGCCGAACCTCAAGGAGGCGATGCACGGCGACCGCGTGGTCGCCCGCGTCGAGCGCTTCCGCGACGCGGACCGTCCGGAGGGTCGGATTGTCAAGATCCTCGAGCGGGCGAACGCGACCCTCGTCGGCCGCTTCGACCTCGACGAAGCGGGCCTGGGGTTCGTCGCTCCGTTCGACCTTCGCGTGCAGCGCGAAGTCGCGATCCCGCCATCGGAATCGCTCGGCGCACAGCCGGGTCAGATGGTCACCGTGGAGATCACCCGGTGGCCGACGGAGACGCGAGGGCCCGTGGGCCGGGTGACGGAGGTCCTGGGGGACATCAATGACCCGGGCGTGGACACCACGATCATCGTCCGGAAATACGGGCTGCCGGACGCGCACGGCCACGAGGCGGTGACGGAGGCGCGCCGGATGCTGGCCGGCCGCGACACGCCGCGCGCGATGCACGCGCGCAAGCAGGACGTCGCCGGGCGCACCGACTTCCGGGGACTGGACGTGGTCACGATTGACGGCGAGCACGCCCGCGATTTCGACGATGCGATCTCGATTGAGCGGCTCGACAACGGCCACTTCTGGCTCGGCGTGCACATCGCCGACGTCTCGCACTACGTCCGGGAGGGGAGCGCCCTGGACGTCGAGGCCTACGAGCGCGGCACGTCGGTGTACTTCCCCGACCGCGCCATCCACATGTTCCCCGAGGAACTCGCCACCGGCCTGTGCAGCCTGAATCCCCAGGTGGACCGGCTCGTCCAGTCGTGCCTCATGGAAGTGGATCGGCGGGGCACCGTCCTGCGCTACGAATTCCACGACGGCGTGATCCGCACCAGGGAGCGGATGACCTACACGGACGTGAACGCGGTCCTCACCGGCGACGACGAGATCCGTGCTCGGGTACGAAACCCTGGTGCCGCTTTTCGAGCGGATGCGCGAGCTCTTCGAGATCCTCAACGGCCGGCGCCGCCGCCTCGGTTCGATCGATTTCGATTTCGACGAGGCCGAGGTCGTGCTGGACGAAGAGGGGATGGTGGAGGCGATCGTCGCGTCCGAGCGGAACGTGGCGCACCGCCTGATCGAGGAGTTCATGCTGCTGGCGAACGAGACGGTCGCCGAGTACCTCGACACCAGCCCGGTCCCCGGCCTTTTCCGGGTCCACGAACAGCCCGACCCGCTGAAGGTGGAGAAGTTCGAGGAATTCGTCACCAGCCTCGGCCACAGCCTGGCGGTGCCGCCGCACCTGGTTCGCCCGCGCCACTTCCAGGCGCTGCTCAAGAAGATTCACGGGACGCCCGAGGAGCGGCCGATTGCCGTCCTCATGCTGCGCACGATGCAGAAGGCGCGCTACGCGCCGCAGAACCTGGGGCATTTCGGCCTCGCCTTCTCGAGCTACACGCACTTCACCTCGCCGATCCGGCGGTATCCCGACCTCGTCGTTCATCGGCTGCTGCGGGCGGCCCGCGGCGGGAAGATGGCGCAGGTCGAGCGGGAGCAGCTGGACGAGGCCCTTCCGGAGATTGCGCGCCACACGTCCGACCGGGAGCGTCGCGCCGACGAGGCCGAGCGCGAGCTGGTGCAGTGGAAGAAGGTCCGCTTCATGCGGGACAAGGTCGGCGAGGAGTTCGACGGCTACGTGACCGGGGTCGCGTCCTTCGGCCTGTTCATCGAGCTCGTCGAGCACTTCGTCGAGGGCCTGGTGCACATCTCGACCATGGCCGACGACTACTATCGGTTCCTGGACGCGACCCACACGCTGCGCGGCGAGAACACGCGCAAGGTCTACCGGCTGGGCGACCGGGTTCGCGTGCGCGTGCTGCGCGTGGACATGGACAAGCGGCAGATCGAGCTCGGCGTCGTGGACATCCTCCGGGCCGTCCGGCAGGAGGACCGCGGCCGTCCCGCGCGCGCCAAGAAGACGTCTCCGACGCGGTCCCGGCCCGTGACGAAACGGCAGCGCCCCGGCAGGAACGAGCGGCGCCGGCGGCGGGGCTGACGTGGCGCCGCGGCACATCGTCATCGGCACGGCCGGGCACATCGATCACGGGAAGAGCGCGCTGGTGCTGGCGCTGACGGGCACCGATCCCGATCGCTTGAAGGAAGAGAAGGCCCGCGGGATCACGATCGAACTCGGGTTCGCTCACTGGACCACGCAGGCCTTCGCCTTCTCCTTCGTCGACGTCCCCGGGCACGAACGTTTCGTCAAGAACATGCTCGCCGGCGTCGGCGGCTTCGACGCGGTGGTGCTCGTCGTCGCGGCCGACGAGTCCGTGATGCCGCAGACGCGCGAGCACTTCGAGATCTGCCGGCTTCTCGGCGTGCGGCACGGGCTCATCGCCGTCACGAAGTCCGACCTTGCGGACGCCGACACCATCGAGCTCGTCCGAATGGAGACACGGGAACTGGTTGCCGGTTCCTTTCTCGAAGACGCGCCCATTCTGCCGGTGTCCGCCAGGACCGGCGACGGGATGGACGCGTTTCGGGATGCGCTCGTCACGCTGGCGCGGGAGACGCCGCTTCGGCCTGCCACGGGCGCCGTGCGCATGCCGATTGACCGCGTCTTCTCGGTGAAGGGCTTCGGCACGGTCGTCACCGGCACCCTCTTGTCGGGCCGGATGCGGCTGGACGACGAACTGGCGGTGCTGCCCGGCGAGCGGCGGGCGAAGGTCCGCGGCCTGCAGGTTCACGGCGCCCCGGCGTCAGACGCGCCGGCCGGCCAGCGCGTGGCCGCCAACCTGGGGGGCATCGAACTGGACGACATCCACCGGGGCGATTCGCTGCTCACGCCGGGGACCCTGGCGCCGAGCCGCATCATCGACGTGCGCCTCCAGGTAGTGCCCGGAACCCGTGGGCTCAGGCATGGCGCCCGTGTGCGCTTCCACCAGGGAACCAGCGAAATCCTCGGTCGCGCGGCGATTGGGGCCATCCTGGCGCGGGAAGACGTCACGAATCCGGGGTCGGCCCTCGCGCCGGGCGCGGAAGTGCCCGGCGGCGGCGACGCCTACCTGCGGCTCCGCCTTGAGGCTCCCGCGGTGGTATCCCGCGGCGACCGTTTCATCCTGCGCGCCTATTCCCCCCCGACGACCATCGCCGGCGGCGTGGTGCTCGACCCGCACCCGGCCCGCGGCCCCATTCGGACGGCGGGTGCGCGGGAGCGCTTCTCCCAACTCGACCCGGGAGGCGATCCCCGCGAGGCGGCCGTCGACCGGGCGGTCGTGGCCATGGTCGCCGAGCGAGCCGCGCTCGGACTGCCCGTGGCGTCACTCGTCAGCCGCGCCGGTGTCGAACCCGGGGAGGCCGCGGGCGTGATCGACCGCCTGCAGCGCGCCCGCCGCGTGACGCGCGCGGGAGACGTCCTGGTGGCGCCCGCCGTCCTCGACCGCCTTGCGCGGGAGGTGCTCTCGCGGCTCGGCGACCATCACCGGGCCGAACCGCTGTCCGAGGGCATGCCGCGCGAAGAGGTGCGCGAGCGGGTGTTTGCGCGCGCCGGTGACGGCGTGTTCGAGCGGGTCCTGTCCGACCTGCAGGAGGCCCGGAAGATCGGCGGCCGCGACCGCCTTGCCCTTGCGTCGCACCGTATCGCGCTGACCGGGGAGGAAGAGCATGCGCGGGCGGCGATCGAACGGGCGTTCCTGGCCGCGGGGCTCAAGCCTGCGGACGTCAAGGAGGTCGGGCAGGGCGCTGGGGTCGGACCGGAGGTGCTCGACCGCATCGTCAAGCTCCTCGTCCGCCAGAAGGTTCTCGTGAAGCTGGAGACCCTGTACTTCCACCAGCGCGCGCTGGAGCAGTTGAAGGGGGAAATGGCGGCTCTGAAGGCGGCGAGCCCCGACGCCCGGATCGACGTGGCTACGTTCAAGGACCGCTACGGCGTGTCCCGAAAATACGCCATCCCACTGCTCGAGTTCCTGGACCGGGAGCGGGTGACCCGCCGTGTCGGGGATGCGCGCCTGCTGATCTGAACCGGGGTCGAGCGGGCGGCGTGGGCCGGCTAGCCGCGCGGGGCGGGGTGGTGGTCGTCCTCGTCCTTGCTCGTGCTCGCGTCCTTGAAGCCCCGGATGGCTTTGCCGAGGCCGCGGCCAAGGTCGGGCAGCCGGTTGGCGCCGAAGACGAGCGCCAGGATGACGAGGATGAGCAGCAGTTCTGGAATGCCAATCCGTGACATGCCGCTATTCTACATCCCTCCGCGGCGTGACCTTCTCCAGGTGTCGTACAATCGCGTCGGCGGGCTTGAAGCCCGCCGCCATCGAGCTTAGAGTAAGGTCATGCCGTCCTGTCGGGCGGCTGTCCGGGTCCGTTCGGACGTGGTCTTTTTTTGCGAGGTGCTGAGTGGCTGAGGTCGAAACGGGTCGATTCACCATCGGGGTCTTCAAGGATGTTTCGGCGGCGGAACGCGGAATCGATGCGCTGAAGCGCCAGGGGTTTCCGGCGGAAGCGTTGACCGTCCTGGCCAAGGAAAGTCCCGAGGCATTGGGTCTGGTCCAGAAAGTCTTCGGCAGGACGCCCGACAAGATGGACCTCCAGGGCGTTGGCTCTGCCGTCGCAGCGGGGAACCTGCTGGCCGCCTTGGACGGCCCGGCGGGCGAACTTGCCAAGAACGGCTTGGCGTCTTCGTTGAAGCGGGTCGGATTTCAACCGCACGACGGGCGGATTTTCGAGACATTGACGGGGCGCGGCGGGGTGCTGGTGGCCGTCAAGAGCGAACCGCGAGCCGCGGACGCTCTGTCGACGCTGCACTGCTACGGCGGCGGGAATGCCGCGATTGGAGCCTGGACAGGTCGGCTCTGAACACCGCAGGGGACACCAGGGAAACCGCCCGGCTGTTTCCGGCGTCCAATCAGGCAGGTAGGGCCGCGAACGGCTGCTGCTGCAATGCCTCAGCAAGGTACCGTCTTTGCAGTTGCCGGTCGCGGTCGGTTGCGGGATGATTGAAGAACGCGGTTAGGACGTCCATCCATGCCTGACACCGCCATCGCGAAGCAGCACGCTCCAGCCGGGCAGAAGCCCGCCCCGGATTCGGTGGAGGTGCGCCCCTACGAACTGGCGTTGTTCTCCGCGACGTATAGCGTCACCGGTCCGGACGCCAGGCAGGCGCTGGCGCAGCGGACCGGGTTCTCGGTGCTCGTCCACGTCGTCGTCGTGGTCCTGCTGGTCCTCTTCGTGAAGTACGCGCCGAAGGGGAGCATGCTCTCCGACCCGATGGAGTCAATCCCGTTCCACGACATCGTCTGGCTCAACCAGCCGGGGCCGGGGGGCGGCGGCGGCGGTGGCGGCAATCGGATGACGGCACCGATTCGCAAGGCCGAGGCGGTTGGCAAGGACAAGATCACGGTCCCCACGGCCAAGCCGGAGCCGGTCCAGGTCACGCCGCTGCCGAAGCCGGCGGACACCCCCCGCCTCCGCCCGCGCTCGACATCCCGGCGATGACGATGGCTGACTCGACGCTCCAGGTGATGGGTTCGCTGCAGGGAGTTTCGGGTTCTTTGTCGCAGGGCCCTGGGAGCGGTGGAGGGTCGGGCACGGGCACGGGCACGGGGATGGGCCCCGGGACGGGCTCCGGCCTCGGCCCGGGTTGGGGCGGCGGCACCGGCGGAGGCGCCTACCGACCCGGCAGCGGCATCGACATCCCCGTCGTCCTGCGCGAGGTGAAGCCGGCCTACACCGCCGATGCGATGCGGGCGAAGATCCAGGGCACGGTGGTGCTCGAGTGCGTCGTGCTGCCGGACGGCACGGTCGGGCAGGTGACGATTCTCAAGTCGCTCGATCCGGTGTTCGGCCTCGACCAGGAAGCGATCAAGGCCGCCAAGCAGTGGCGCTTCGTCCCGGGCAAGAAGCAGGGCCAGCCGGTTCCCGTGCTCGTCTCGATCGAATTGACCTTCACGCTTCGCTAGGTGGCCGACCCTCCACAGCCCATCCCGGCGGCCCATCCCGCCCGCTTGCGCGGAGCGGGAGCGACCCCTCTCGCCTGGGCACTCCTTGCCGCGGGGCTCCTGAGCGTTCTGTTCTTCGGCGACGGGCCCGAGCGGACGCTGTTCTGGGACGCCTTGTTCGACGCCGGCCACGTTCCGCTGTTCGGGATGCTGGCGATCGCGGCGCTCGGCGTGATCCGCGGCCGCGATTCCCGGCGATGGGGCCCCGCGCGGCCTGGCCGGCGGCATTCGGAAGCACGCTGGCAGCGGGCGCCCTCACGGAGGTGCTGCAGTTCGTTCAGCCAAATCGCGAGCCGTCCCTGGAGGACCTTCTGCGGGACGTCGCGGGGGCGGGCGCCTTCCTGCTGGCGGCTGCCACCCTGCGATGGTTCGGGGGCGGCGGAGGCGCGTGGATTTCGAGCCGGGGCGGGCGCCGGGCGGCGTGGACGGGAGCCACCGCGCTGGTGCTGATTGCGGGGGCGCACCTGGGATACACGTTGGCGGTGCTCGCCGCGCGTGACGCGGCGATGCCGGTACTCGTCCGCCTGGACGGTTCCTGGTGGGAGCGCTCGCTGGTCCGCGTCGTCAACGCCACGCTGACGCCGGGGGCGAATCCGCCCCGACTTCCGGCTGGGGATTCCGGCACCTTCGCCCGCCTGGAGCTGAATCCCGCGACTTACCCGGGCATCACCGTGAACGAGCCCTACCCCGACTGGCGCGCCTATCGGCGCCTCACGTTCACCGTCGTCTCGGACCTGGATGAGCCGCTCGAACTGGCCATCCGGATTCACGATGCCCTTCACGACCAGCGCTTCGCGGACCGCTTCAACCGCAGGCTGACGATCGTGCCCGGCGTGAACCTGATTGACATCCCGCTCGGTGAGATCAGCGTGGCGCCCAATCGCCGCGAGATGGACATGTCGCGCATCCGCGGCATACTGATTTTCGGGTACCGCCTCGCGTCGCCGGTCCACGTCTTCATCGGGCCGTTGCGGCTGGAGTGACCTGATAGAATTTGGACGCCCTCCGGAGAACGACCCATGACGATCCAGTTGAAGGACATCGGCAAGGCGGTGCTCGAGACCCAGTACGCCGTGCGCGGGCCCGTCGTCGCGCGCGCACAGGAACTCGAGCGCGAGGGGCGCGAGATCATCTACTGCAACATCGGAAACCCCCAGGCCCTCGAGCAGAAGCCGCTGACCTTCCTGCGGCAGGTGCTCGCCCTTTGCCAATATCCCGACCTGCTCAGCCACGCCGCGGAACTGTTCCCGCCCGACGTCATCGAGACCGCGGGAAGTTCCTGAAGGGCACCCGCTACGGGCTCGGGGCGTACTCGGACAGCAAGGGCGTGCGCTTCGTTCGCGAGGGGGTCGCGGCGTTCATCCACGAGCGCGACGGCATTCCCGCGGACCCGGAGGCGATTTACCTGACCGACGGCGCCTCCAAGGGCGTGCAGACCGCGCTCCGAATGCTGATCAGCGGGCCGCAGGACGGCATGATGATTCCCATCCCGCAGTACCCGCTCTACAGCGCCACCATCACGCTCTACGAAGGGAAGCAGGTCGGCTACTACCTGGACGAAGGGCACGACTGGAAGCTGAGCGAGGCGATGCTCGAGGAGAGCCTCCAGGAGGCGCGCCGCTACGGCGTGAAGGTGAAGGCCATCTGCGTGCTCAACCCCGGGAATCCGACCGGCTCGGTGCTCGATCGCGACAACATCGCGATGCTGATCCGGTTCGCGAAGACGCACGGCCTCGCCATCCTCGCGGACGAGGTCTACCAGGAGAACATCTACCTGCGTGGCGACACGTTCGTGTCCTTCGCGCGGGTGATGGTGGAGCAGGGCGAGACCGATGTGAGCCTCTTCAGCTTCCACTCGTGCTCGAAGGGGTTCCTCGGGGAGTGCGGCCAGCGCGGGGGCTACATGGAAGTGCGGAACATGCCGCCGGAGGTCGTCGCCGAGATCACGAAGCTGCAGTCGGTGTCGCTGTGCGCGAATCTCACGGGGCAGGTGGCGACTTACTGCATGGTGCGGCCGCCGAAGGCGGGCGAGCCGTCCTACCCCCAGTACGCCCACGAACGCGACTGCATCCTCGGCGAGTTGAAGCGGCGGGCGGTGATGCTGGCCGAGGGGCTCAACCGGATCCCGGGGATTCAGTGCAACGTGGTGGCCGGGGCGATGTACGCGTTCCCGCGGGTGACGCTGCCCGCCGGCCGGACCGACGTGGAGTATTGCATGGCGCTGCTCGAACAGACCGGGGTCTGCGTGGTGCCCGGCACGGGCTTCGGCCAAATCCCCGGCACCGCGCATTTCCGGACGACGATCCTCCCGCCGACCCACCAGATCGTGAAGGTCGTGGAACGGTTGGCGCAGTTCCACGCGAACTACCGCTAGTAGGGGTAGGGAGGGCCGGAAGCTGCAGGCACTAAGGAGTAGGCAGTAAAGAAAAAGCCCGGCGAGTGTCTCCACCCGCCGGGCCTTTCGTCTCGACGTTCATCGACTGACCAGCCTGATCACTAACCATCCCACGACCCTCCATCGTCATCCACCCACCATTGTCATCGACTGACAGGTGTCATCGACTGACACGGATCATCGATTGACACGCTCATTCGACTGACTCGTATCCTCGACTTCCTAGGACATCCCGCCCATGCCGCCGCCCGGGCCGCCGGCCGGCATCGGCGACTCCTTCTTCTCCTCGGGGATGTCGCAGACCATCGCTTCGGTCGTCAGCAGCAGCGACGCGATCGACGAGGCGTTCTGGAGCGCCGTGCGGACGACCTTGGCCGGGTCGATGACGCCCGCCTGCACCAGGTTCTCGTAGCGTCTCGTCCTGCGCGTTGAAGCCCCACTCCTCGTCCTTGCTCTCGAGCACCTTCTGGACGACGATCGAGCCCTCGACGCCGGCGTTGTTCGCGATCCAGCGCATCGGGTCCTCGATGGCGCGCTTCACGATGTTGACGCCGATCTGCTGGTCGCCTTCGAGCTTCAGCTTGTCGAGCGCCTTCACGCCGCGCAGCAGCGCCACGCCGCCGCCGGGGACGATGCCCTCTTCGACGGCCGCCTTGGTCGCGTGCATCGCGTCCTCGACGCGGGCCTTCTTCTCCTTCATCTCGGTCTCGGTGGCGGCGCCGACCTTGATCACCGCCACGCCGCCGACGATCTTCGCCAGCCGCTCCTGCAGCTTCTCGCGGTCGTAGTCCGAGGTCGTGTCCTCGATCTGCGCGCGGATCTGCTTCACGCGGCCCTCGATCGCGGTCGTGGTGCCGGCGCCCTCGACGATCGTCGTGTTGTCCTTGTCGATCGTGACCTTCTTGGCCTGGCCGAGGTCCTCGATGCGGATGTTCTCGAGCTTGATGCCGAGGTCTTCGGTGATCGCGCGGCCGCCGGTGAGGATCGCGATGTCCTCGAGCATGGCCTTGCGGCGGTCACCGAAGCCCGGCGCCTTCACGGCGGCGGCCTACAGCGTGCCGCGCAGCTTGTTCACCACGAGGGTGGCCAGCGCCTCGCCGTCCACGTCCTCCGCGATGATGAGCAGCGGCCGGCCCATGCGGGCGACCTGCTCGAGGACCGGGAGCAGGTCCTTCATCGAGCTGATCTTCTTCTCGTGGATCAGGATGACCGGGTTCTCGAGCACCACTTCCATGCGCTCGGGGTCGGTGACGAAGTAGGGCGACAGGTAGCCGCGGTCGAACTGCATGCCCTCGACGACGTCGAGCGAGGTCTCGAGCGTCTTCGCCTCTTCGACGGTGATGACGCCGTCCTTGCCGACCTTCTCCATCGCCTCGGCGATGATCGTGCCGATCGTCTTGTCGTTGTTCGCCGAGATCGTGCCGACCTGCGCGATCATGTTGCCCTTGACCGGCTTCGACAGCTTCTTGATCGACTCGATGACGACCTCGACGGCCTTCTCGATCCCGCGCTTCAGCTCCATCGGGTTCGCGCCGGCGGCCACGTTCTTCGAGCCCTCGCGGTAGATCGCCTGCGCCAGCACCGTGGCGGTCGTGGTGCCGTCACCGGCGATGTCCGACGTCTTGCTCGCCACTTCGCGGACCATCTGCGCGCCCATGTTCTCGAGCGGGTCCTTGAGGTCGATTTCCTTCGCGACCGTCACGCCGTCCTTGGTGATGAGCGGGCGATCCGAATTTCTTGTCGAGGACCACGTTGCGGCCCTTCGGGCCGAGGGTCACCTTGACCGCGTCGGCGAGGGCGTTCACGCCCTTCAGAATTGCCTGGCGCGACTGCTCGCCGTAGATAATCTGCTTTGCCATCGTTATCTGCTCCGTTCAGAACTTCGTGAAGGATCCTTGTGGGCAGGCGTCCAGCCTGCATCCTGCCGGCAGGTCTGCCGACCCGCGACTAGTCGAGGATCGCCAGGACTTCCTCTTCGCGCATGATCAGGAACTCCTCGCCATCGAGCTTGATCTCCTGACCGGAGTACTTGCCGAACAGGATCGTGTCGCCTTCCTTGACGTCCAGCGCGATGCCGCTTCCCGTCGTCCTTCACCTTGCCGCCGCCGACGGCGACGACCTTGCCCTGCTGGGGCTTTTCCTTGGCGGAGTCGGGAATGATGATGCCGCCGACTTTCTGTTCGCCTTCTTCGATGCGCTTGACGAGGATGCGGTCGTGCAACGGTCTGGCTTTCATCGATGTCGCTCCCACTGTGGCAGTGCGGTTGAACGTGCCCGCGCCGAGGGGCCCGGGCGCTGGTTTGGCACTCGGCCGTCCCGGCCATTAGCAGCCGAGCCGGCACAACTGTTAGCACTCAGCGTGCTTGACTGCTAATTATAGTCCGTCGGTACCACGTGTCAAGCCGGCGGGCGCGGGAATCTGCGGCCGACCGGAGTCGGAGTCGCGGCAACCAGGCGGCATCCGGCCTTCTGCACGCGGGCATGCGTCATGCGCCGGATGACCCGGTCAGGGCGCCGGTGTATCCTGAGTCCATGACCGACGTGCGGACGATCTCCCTCTTCAACACGCTGACGCGCCAGGTGGAACCGGTCACCCCCGTCGTTCCTGGCGAACTCCGGTCTACAACTGCGGGCCGACCATCTACAACTTCGTCCACATCGGGAACCTGCGGACGTTCCTGTTCCAGGATCTGCTGCGTCGCACGGTGTTCGAGGCCGCCGGCTACCGTGTCACGTTCTGCATGAACCTCACGGACGTGGACGACAAGATCATCCGCGACAGCCAGAAGGACGTCCGGCCGACGGGGCCGACAACGCGTCGCGGCTCGAGGCGATGCGGGCGTTCACCGACCAGTACGAGCGGGCGTTCCTCGACGACATCGACGCCCTGAGGATCCAGCGGCCGACGATCATGCCGCGGGCCACGGCGTTACATCGGCGACATGATCGGCCTGGTCGCGGAGCTGGAGGAGCGGGGGCTGGCCTACGAGCGCGACGGCAGCGTGTACTACCGGGTCAGCGGGCTGCCGCAGTACGGGTGCCTGTCCCACATCGACCGCGAGGGCATGAAGTCGGGCGCCAGCGTCGATTCGGACGAGTACGACCGCGACTCGATCGAGCGACTTCGTCCTCTGGAAGGGGACGAAGCCGGGCGAGCCCTGGTGGGAGAGCCCGTGGGGCAAGGGCCGGCCGGGCTGGCACATCGAGTGCTCGGCGATGGCGCTGAAGCTGCTCGGCGAGCGTCTCGACATCCACACCGGCGGCGTGGACCTGATCTTCCCGCACCACGAGAACGAGATCGCGCAGAGCGAGGGCGCGATCGGCCACCCGTGGGTGCGCCACTGGGTGCACGGCGAGTTCCTGATGGTGGAGGGCGAGAAGATGTCCAAGAGCCTGGGCAACTTCTTCACGCTGCGCGACCTGGTGGCGCGGGGCGTCGAGCCGATGACGTTTCGCTTCGCGATCCAGAGCAACCACTACCGCAAGCTGTACAACTTCAGCTTCGAGGGGCTGCGCGCGGCCAAGGCGACGCTCGACCGGATCCGCGACGTTCCGGCAGCGGATGGAGGACGCGCCGGCGCCCGGCGCGCGAGGGGGCGCCGGCCGGCGGCCATCGACCCCGCGGAGCGCGTCGCACGGGCGCGCGACGAGTTCTGGCAGGCGCTGGCCGACGACCTAACACGCCCGAGGCGCTCGCCGCGATGCTCACGCTGGTCACCGACGTCAACTCGCCAGACGACCACCGGCCGCTGGCGCGCGACACGCGAGACGCGGTCCTGGCGTTTCTCGACGAGACCGACCGCGATCTTCGCCGCCTGGCCGCGCACCGAGCGCGGCGCTCGACGCCGAGGTGGAGGCGCTGATCGCCGCGCGGAGGCCGCCAAGGCCGCGCGAAACTGGCCGGAGGCCGACCGGCTGCGGGACCGAGCTCAAGGCGATGGGCATCATGCTGGAAGACCGGAAAGACGGAACGGTCAGGTGGAGGAACGGACTGCGGGTCAGTGGCGTGTGCCAGCTGCCACTGCCCAGCTACTTCCGTATCTTCAGCTCCGCCATCTTCCGGCTCAGGGTGTTCCGGTGAATCCGGAGCTCCCGCGCCGCGGCGGTGATGTTGCCGTCGGCGCGCTCGAGCACCTTTTCGATGAAGGTGCGCTCGAACGCGCCCACCGCGTCCTCGAAGAGGATTCCGCGCTCCACCATCTCGCTCGACCAGTCGTTCGAGTCGCTCGCGCACATCAGCCCCGTTCGTCCACGCCGTGGCCGGCCAGCCGTCGCAGCGCCTCGACGTACTTCTCGCGCGTCCGCACGATCACCTCGTCGGGCAGCGACGGCACCGGCGGCTGCTTGTTCCACCTGATCTGCTCGAGGTAGTCGCGGACGTACTGCTTGTCGAAGCTCGGCTGGCTCCCGCCCGGCGCTGTAGCCGTCGGCCGGCCAGAACCGCGACGAGTCGGGCGTCAGCACCTCGTCGATGAGGATGACCTGCTCGCCCGGCCGCCCTCGCTCGCGGACGCCGAACTCGAACTTGGTGTCGGCGACGATGATGCCGCGCGTCTCGGCGTGCGCTGCGCCCACCGGTAGACCTGCAGCGACAGCGCGCTCGAGCGCGGTCGATCAGCTCGCGGCCCACCAGGCGGCCCGCTTCCTCCTTCGGAGATGTTGACGTCGTGGCCGGTCTCCGCCTTCGTCGAGGGCGTGAAGATCGGCTCCGGCAGGCGGTCGGCCTCGCGCAGGCCCGGCGGGCAGCGCGATGCCGCACACGGTGCCGTTCTTCCGGTACTCCTCCCATCCCGATCCCGAGAGGTAGCCCGCGCACCACGCACTCGATCGGCACGACGCTCGGTGCGGCGGACGAGCATCGAGCGGCCCGCGAAGCACGTCGGCGTGCGCGCCGCAGCTCGGGCGGGAAATCGGCCGGGTCGATCGACACCACGTGGTTCGGCACGACGGACCTCGGTGCAGACCGAACCAGAAGGCCGACAGCTGCGTTCAGCACCTTGCCCTTGTCGGGGATGCCGGACCCGAGCACGTAGTCGAACGCCGAGATGCGGTCGGTCGCGACGATCAGGAGGTCGCTCGCCGGCGTCGTAGAGGTCGCGGACCTTGCCGCTCCGGAGCGGGGGACAGGCCGGGAAACGAGGTGCTGAGCAACGGGCGCGGGCAGTGCCATGGGGAACCTCTCCGAAGGCCAGGCGGTGCCTGGCGAATCAGCTGCCGGCACGCAGGCTGTCGAATCGCTTCGCACCAGTGCCTGCAGGCGCTCCGCGCCGCAAGTCGCGGCCGATGGGCCGCGGCCGCCAGTAAGTGCCCGCACGTCATAGACTTGCGAGCGATCTTATAGTAGAGTGCCTTGCCCTGGCATGCGCGCCCACCTCCGGACCGTCGTCGTCGATCGGCCTGGCCGTCGCCCTGCTCGCGCTGGTTCCTGCGCGGACGCCGATCTTGCGCGAGGTGTGGGCCGAGATTCGACGCGCGGCCGGCTGGACCTGCTGCTGGTCGCGCGCTGGTGACCACCGATGCTCGACCTACGCGCTCCGGGCGCTGCGCTGGCAGTACCTGCTCGGCCGGCCTCGGGCCGACGCGCTTCGCCGTCGCCTTCCGCGCCACGGTCATCGGCTTTGCCGCGAGCTTCCTGCTGCCCGCGCGGCGCCGGCGAGGTGCTGCGGCCCTACCTGCTGGCGCAAGCACGAGGGGCTGAGTGCCACGGCGGCGTTCGCGACGGTCGTCCTCGAGCGCGTGCTCGACATGGCGACGGTGCTCGTGCTGTTCGCGCATCTTCCTGCTGACGGCGGACCCGGCGCTCGCGCAGTCGCGACCCGGCGGTGTTCCGGCGCCTGCAGGTCGGCGGGCTGACCGCGGCGGCGGCGACCGGTCGTCATCCTGGTCGTCTTCTTCTTGCTCGCGGGGCACCCCGCGGCGATCGGCCGCGTGGTCGGCGCAGGTCGAGCGCCGGCTTCCCGAGCGGTTCGCGCAGGCGGTCGACGCGGCTCGCGCAGACCTTCGCGGAGGGGCTCGCGCGCGGTGCGGCAGCCCGCAGCAGCTGGCTGCTGGTGTTCGCGCTGGTCGTTCCCGCTCTGGCTGTCGATCGCGGCGGGTATCTGGCTGGTGTCGCGCGCATTCCACGGTCGACCTGCCGTTCATCGGGTCGTTCCTGCGTCATGACGCTGCTCGTGGTCGGGGTGGCGGTGCCGACGCCCGGCGCGATCGGCGGGTTCCACATGTTCTACCAGATCGGCGTGACGTCCTTCTACCACGCGCCCGACGGACCGGGCCGTCAGCGCGGCGCATCGTGCTGCACGCCATTTCGTTCGTGCCGGTGACGCTGCTCGGGCATCGTCTTCATGGTCCGGGAGGGGCTGACGCTCGGCCGGATGCGGCGCGCTGGCGAGCGAGCGCGGCGCGCGGAGGAGGAAGCCGGCGTGAAGTGTCCGTATTGCGGTCACCTGGGCGACAAGGTCGTCGACTCGCGCGAAAGCAAGGAAGGCGAGGTCATCCGCCGGCGGCGGGAGTGCCTCGACTGCGGCCGCCGCTTCACCAGCTACGAGCGGATCGACGAGATCCCGTACATGGTGGTGAAGAAGGACGGCAGCCGCGAGCGGTTCGAGCGGCAGAAGCTGATCGCCGGCATGCTGAAGGCGTGCGAGAAGCGGCCGGTCAGCGTGTCGGCGCTCGAGAAGGTGGCCGACCGCGTCGAGGCGACGCTCCAGGAGCGTCCCGAGAAGGAGATTGCGACGGCGGAGGTCGGCCTGTTCGTCATGCAGGCGCTCAAGGAGCTCGACGAAGTGGCCTACGTGCGGTTCGCCTCGGTCTACCGGAACTTCCGCGACGTCGGCGAGTTCAGGAAGCAGCTCGAGGAGCTGCTGAACGCGAGCGAATGAAGACGCGATCATCGCAGGCGTGCTGCTCGCCGCTCGTCGCCGGCCTCGTCGTGGCTGGTCGCGCCGCGCGGACTCCGCGCGCGCGGCCGACGCGCCGGACGCTGGCAGGTCAAGTCGCTCGCGAAGGACGGCCGGGTCCTCGTGTCGTTCACCCTGGACCGACGGGTTCACCGCCGAACTGCAGGCCGCGATCCGCAGCGGCCTGGCGGCGACGATCGCCTACGAGATCGAGTTGCGGCGGGGCGGCACGCTCTGGTTCGACCGCACCATCGCCACGTCGACCGTCACCGCCAGCGCGCGCTACGACAACCTCACCCGGCAACACCAGCTCTCGCGCACGCGTGGACGGCCGCGGCGAGGAGCCGCGCCTCACCGAGGACGAGGACGAGGTCGCGAGCTGGCTGACGGTGTTCAAGCGGCTGCCGCTGTTCAGCACGCAGGCGCTCGAGGCCAACGCCGAGTACTACGTCCGGGTGCGGGCCCGGACCCGCCCGCGGGTCAACTGGTTCGCTGTTCTGGCCGTGGGAGCCGGGCGCGCCCACCGGGGAAGCGCGCATTCACCCTGATCCAGTACGTCGATGCTCGACGCTGCGGGACTCCTCGCCGGCGTCTGACGTCCCCGCTCCGCGGCCGGCGCCGGCCGCGCCGGCCGCCGCGGCCGCCGCCCGTTCCGCGACAACCCGCTGCTCATCCTCGCCGGCATCGCGCTGCTCGTCGCCGCGCTGGCGGCCACGCTGGCCTTCGGGTCGCCGGTCGTCGCGCTACTCGCCCGACTTCCTCACCGAGTTCGTCCTCTACGCGCTGTCGGCGGCCGACCTGGCGATGATCCTCGCGCTGGTCTTCGTGCTGGCGCGGAACATCCTCAAGCTGATGGTCGAGCGGCGGCGCGGGCTGCCGTTCGCGCGGTTCCGGTCGAAGCTGGTCGGCGTCCTGCTCGGGCATGACGCTGATCCCGTCGGTGCTGGTGCTCATCGTCGGCAGCGAGCTGATCCGCACGAACCTCGATCGCTGGTTCAACGCGCCGATGGAGGAGATCGTGGCGTCGGCCAACCGCACCGCGGGCGACTACTACCGCGAGCGCCAGAAGCTGGTGAGCGACACGTCGCAGCGCCTGGCGCGACGCGCTCGCGCCGCTGCAACTTCCCCGACGCCGACGTCACGAAGGTGTTCGACGTCATCAAGCCCGAGGTCGCGCCGCAGCGGCATGCAGCATGGTGGAGGTCTACCGCGTGCGGCCTCGGCCGGGCGCCACGCCCGAGGTGACGGCCGTCGTCGACGTGCGCGTGCCCGACGCTTCCCGGCCGGCTACAACCGGGCCTCGGCGGACCGGCTGGCCGAGCGCGTCGCGTCCGGGCGCGCCGACGACGCACGTGCCTCGAGCCGCTCGGCAGCGGCGGCGAGCTGCTCCGCGCGGCGGCGCCGATCCGCGGGCCGCGACGGGCGGCTGGCCGGCGTCGTGGTCGCGTCCGACTACCTGACCGGCGAGCTGGCCGAGCGTTCGCGGCGGATGACCGACGCCTTCGAGGACTACAGCCAGCTCAAGCGTGCTCAAGCGACCCGATGTTCGGCGTCTACCTCTCGTTCTTCCTGATGGTGACGCTGATGATCCTGGTGGGCGCCACCTGGATGGGCCTCTACCTGGCCAAGCGCATCACGCGGCCCGATCCAGATGCTGGCGGCCGCGGCGCGCGACATCGGCGCCGGGCACCTCGACCACCGCCTCGAGCCCGAGACGTCCGACGAGTTCGGGTCGCTCGTCGAGGCCTTCAACGCGATGGCCGGCGAGCTGTCGGACAGCCGGCAGGACCTCGAGCGGTCGACGCTGCGACCTCGCAGCGGCAGCACCAGGAGGTCGACGTGCGGCGGCGCTACATCGAGACGGTGCTCGAGCGCATCACGACGGGCGTCGTGTCGGTCGACGCCGAGGGGCGCGTCGACGCACCATCAACACGCGCGGCCGCGCGGCTGCTGGGGCTGGACGACGCGGTCGCGGGCCAGCCGGTCGCCGAGCTGCTCGGCCGCCCGGACCTCGCGCCGCTGCTGCGCGCTCGATCGAGGGCGCGCGGAGCGCGGGCCGAGGACCCGCCCGCCCAGGAGATTCGCGCTCGCGCGCGAGGGCCGCGAGCTCCACCTGGCGGCGCGGCCGCGACGCGCCTGCACGGCGAAGGCGGCGCGACCGAAGGGCGGTCCTGGTCTTCGACGACATCACGCCGCTCATCCGCGCCCAGAAGGTCGCGGCGTGGCGCGAGGTCGCGCGGCGCCTGGCGCACGAGATCAAGAACCCGCTGACGCCCATCCAGCTGTGCGCCGAGCGGCTGCGCCGGCACTTCCAGCGGCGCCCGCCGGCGACGCGGGCGCTGGTGGAGGAGTGCACCCGGACGATCGTCGGCGAGGTCGAGTCGCTCAAGGGACTGGTGGACGAGTTCTCGCAGTTCGCCCGCATGCCGGCGCCGCAAGCGGATCCCGACGAACCTGCCCGCGCCTGCTCGCCGACACGCTGGCGCTCTACGTGGGCCTGTTCCGCGAGGTGCAGCATCGAGACGCCGTCGCCGCCCGACGATGCCGCTCGTGCGCGTCGACCCCGAGCAGATCCGCCGGGTGCGTCATCAACCTCGTCGACAATGCCATCGAGGCGATGGAGCGCAAGGGCCGTGTCGTCGATCGAGGTGCAGCACGCCGCCGCCGACCGCGTCGCCCGGATCGTCGTCGCCGACAACGGGCCCGGCATCCCGGCCGGCGAGCGCGAGAAGCTGTTCATGCCGTATTATTCGACCAAGCGCCGCGGCAGCGGCCTCGGCCTGGCCATCGTCCGCCGGATCATCGCCGAGCACGGCGGCACGCATCGACGTGGCCGACAACGTGCCGAGCGGCACGCGGTTCATCATCGAGCTGCCGGTGTGAGAGAGGCCAGAAGCCATGAATCCGGCGAGAGGATAGAAGATATGCCGATCGACGATCGACGTCACCGGCTGCCCCTGCAGCCGGCGGCCTGAGTCCTGAGCCGCTGAGCGGTGAAGCCGCGCGATCCTCGTCGTCGACGACGAGCCGGGCGTTCGGAGCGCGCTGTCGGGCGTGCTGCGCGACGAAGGCTACCAGGTCGAGGCCGTCGAGAGCGGCGAGGCGTGCCTCGACCGCGCTGACCCGCGGCGCCTACGACGTCATCCTGCTCGACGTGTGGCTGCCCGGCACCGACGGGCTCGCCACGCTCGCGCGGATGCGCGAGCGCCAGGTGGACGTCGCCGGTCGTCGATGATCTCCGGCCACGGCAACATCGAGTCGGCGGTGCGCGCCATCAAGCTGGGCGCGTTCGACTTCATCGAGAAGCCGCTGTCGCTCGACAAGACGATGCTCGTCGTGCGCAACGCCCTGCGGCAGCGGCGGCTCGAGGCCGAGAACCGGGCGCTGCGCGCCCGCGTGGACCGCCGCCTGCAGATGGTGGGCGAGAGCTACGCCATGCGGCAGCTGCGCGAGCAGGTGGCCATGGCGGCGCCGACCAACGGCCGCGTGCTGATCTACGGCGAGAACGGGACGGGCAAGGAGCTGGTCGCGCGGACCGATCCACGCGCTGAGCCGGCGGCGCGCGGGCCCGTTCGTCGAGGTGAACTGCGCGGCCATCCCCGAGGAGCTGATCGAGAGCGAGCTGTTCGGCCACGTGCAAGGGCGCGTTCACCGGCGCCGTCGGCGACCGGCGCGGGAAGTTCGAGGTGGCCGACGGCGGGCACGATCTTCCTCGACGAGATCGGCGACATGAGCCTGAAGACGCAGGCGAAGGTGCTGCGCGTGCTGCAGGAGCAGGTCGTCGAGCCGGTCGGCGGCACGTCCGGCGTCCGGGTGGACGTGCGGGTGCTCGCCGCGACCAACAAGGAACTGCCGGCCGAGATCCGCGGCGGGCCGCTTCCGCGAGGACCTGTACTTCCGGCTGAACGTCATCCCGATCTTCGTCCCGCCGCTGCGCGACGCGCGCGACGACATCCCGCTGCTCGCCGAGCACTTCATGGCCGGCTTCGCGCGGCGAGTACGGGCGCCGGCCGAAGACGCTCGACGCGAGCGCCGTCGCCGCCCTGCAGGCGTACCCGTGGCCGGGCAACGTGCGCGAGCTGCGGAACGTCATCGAGCGGCTGATCATCATGGTGCCGGGCGACACGATCGGCGGCGCGGCGACCTCGCGTTCCTGAACGGCTCGTTCGCGGCGGTGACGATCCCGCGGCGCCAGCCGACGAGGAGGCGCGACGGCCTGACGCTGCAGGCGGCGCGCGAGCCGCTTCGAGCGCGAGTTCATCCTGCAAGACCCTCGCTGCGCAGAACGGCAACATCTCGCGCACCGCCGATCTCCTCGGCGTGGAGCGCAGCAACCTCTACCGGAAGATGCGCGCGCTCGGCATCGCCGGCCGCGCGGCCGAACGCGAGGAAGAAGCGGTATAATCCGGACGCCGGCCCGCGGCTCACGGCCTGCGGCGACCCAGAGCCAGGCCCAGGGGCCGCACGTCGACGGTCGAACGCCGAACCGATATGTCCGATCGCCTGCACACCGACGCCGCGCCCGAGCCGGAAGGCCTGTCGGCCGCCGATCGCGACACCCGCATCGAGCAGCTCCTGCTCACGGGCCTGGACCAGTATTTCGCCGGCGAATACGAGGGCGCGATCAGCGCGTGGACCCGCGTGCTGTTTCTCGATCGCGGCCACGCGCGGGCCAAGGCCTACATCGACCGGGCGCGCGGGCGCGATTGGCGAGCGCCAGCGCGAGTCGGATGAACTGCTGCACCGCGGCGTCGACGCGTTCAACCGGGGCGAGACCGAGACCGCCCGTCGGCTGCTGACCGCGGTGGTGGAGCGGGGCGGTCCGCACGACGTGGCGTTGTCGCTGCTGGAACGGCTCTCGCGCCTCGAACTTCCGGCAGCGCGCAGGGTGACCAGACTGCACGCGTCGGCGAGCCCTCCGCGCCTGCAGCTCGATGCGAGCGCCGGCGTGAACGCCGGCGCAACTGGGCGCTGCCCGTGGCAATCCTCGCCGTGCTCGTCGTCGTGCTGTTCTACATCCAGGGGTCGCGGGAGCGGACCGCGCCCTTCCTCTTCCTGCTGGAGTGGGGCGGGGCAGACAATGTGTCGGGCGCGCGCATCGCCGAGGAGCCGCTGCCCGTTCCCAGGTCGGCAGAACTCGACGTCGATCGGGCGCGCGTCCTGCTCGAGAAGGGACACCCGCGCGACGCCCTGCGGCTGCTCGAACGCATCGGCCCCGGCGATCCGCTGCGTGCCGAGGCGGCGCAGCTGCGACAGGAGATTCAGCGGACCCTGCTGTCGAAGTACGAGGGCGGCGGCGGCGCCAACCGCCGCGCGCCGCCGACGCGCCAGGCTTCCCGACGGGCCGAGACCAATGAAGTGTCCGAAGTGCAGCTACATCGGCTTCGAGCCGACCGACCGGTGCCGCAATTGCGGCTTCGACTTCTCGCTCTCCGCCGGGGCCGGGCAGCCGGACCCTGACCTGCCCATTCGGCAGTCCGAGCCGATGGGGCCGTTGGCCGACCTCGATCTCGGCGAGGAGGGGCGGCCGCCGAAGGTGACGCCGTCGCGCGCGCTGCGCCGCCGCCAGGATGCGCCGCCCGATGCCGGCCCCCTCGCCCCCGCAGGTCCGTCTGACCTGCCGTTGTTCGGCGGATTGCCGTCCGAGGACGTGCCGCTCGTCCGCCCGTCTGCCGCCTCCGCGCCGCTGAGCGTGCGTCGGTCGACGCCCGCGCCGACGCGATCCCGCGCGCCCATCAATCCGCGACCCTCGGAACGCCAGGTCGAGGCGGACCTGCCGCTCGATACGGTGACGGCCGCCGGGGCGGAGCGCGAAGTGGGGCCGAGTGACCTGCCGCGGCCCGAGGCCGGCGACGTGGCCGGGCTGGGGCTTCGGGCGGGTGCGGCAGCCATCGACTGGGCCATGCTGATCGGCCTGGATCTCGCGGTCGTGCTACTTCACTCTCCGCGTGAGCCGCCTCTCGACCGGCGAATTGCTGCTCCTGCCGCTGGCGCCGCTCGCCGCGTTCCTGCTCCTGCTGAATGGCGGCTACCTGGCGCTGTTCACCGCCGCGAGCGGCCAGACGATCGGCAAGATGGCGCTCGGGCTCAAGGTCGTCTCCGGCAACGGTCAGCCGCTCACCGTCGGGCGCTCGCTGGTGCGCGTGGTGGCGTTCCTGATCGGCAGCGCGGCTCGCCGGGCTCGGGCTGCTGCCGGCGGCGTTCGATGGCGCGAGACGCGCGCTGCACGACCGGCTGGCAGACACGCGGGTGGTGCGGGCATGAAGCGTCTCGCGGTGATTCTCGCGACGTTCGGCTACGTGGGCCACTTCCCGATCGCCCCGGGCACCGCCGGGTCGGCGGCCGCTCTCGTCTTGTATGCGCTGCTCCGATGGATTGGCTCCCCGGCGCTGGACGTCGCCGTCATCGTCGCGCTGTTCGCTGCAGGCTGCTGGGCCGGTTCCGTGGCCGAGGCGCACTATGGCCGCACCGATCCGGGTTACGTCGTCCTCGACGAAGTCGTCGGGATGCTGCTCACCCTGCTGTTCGTGCCCGTCACCTGGGCGGGGGTCGTCGTCGGCTTCCTCCTGTTTCGCCTGTTCGACATCGTCAAGCCGTTCCCCGCGCGCCAGTTCGAACGCCTCCACGGCGGGTTCGGCATCATGGCCGACGATGCGGTGGCAGGGATTTACGGGAACATCGCGCTGCGGCTGATTCTCTGGGTGGCGCCCTTCCTTCGCTGAGGACGGAGGCTGGCGAGTCGGGAAAATTGGCCGCCTGGCAGGCCTCGCCCCTGGGCGACAATGGGAGCATGAGCGCTTCATCGTCTCTTCCACGCCGCGCCTTCATCATCGCGATTGGCAGCGAACTTCTCACCCCGTTCAAGACCGACACCAATTCGCTCCACCTCACCTCGAAGCTGAACGATCTCGGCATCGAGCTGGTGGGGAAGTCGATCGTCGGCGACCGCCGGGCCGACCTGGCGGGCGCGATCACCGAGGCCCTCGCCCGGGCGGACATCCTCCTGCTCACGGGCGGCCTCGGTCCGACCGAGGACGATGTGACGCGGCTGGCCGTGTCCGACGCGCTCGGCCTGCCTCTCGACGAACACCCGGAAATCGTCGAACAGATCCGCCGGCGGTTCGCCCGGCGGAACATGGACATGCCCGCGGTGAATCGTGTGCAGGGGCAGGTCCTTCGCGGGGCTGCCGTGCTCCCGAACCCGAACGGCACCGCGCCTGGCCAGTGGGTCGAGCACCAGGGGAAGGCCGTCGTGCTGCTGCCGGGCCCGCCGCGTGAAATGCGGCCGATGGCCGACGCGGCCTTTGCCGAGCGACTGGCCCCGGCCGCCGCAGGCGCGCGCCTGTACCGGCGCGTGCTCAAGATCGCCGGCCGCACAGAGTCGCAGGTGGAGACGCTGGCGCAGCCGGTCTACTCGGGCTTCACCAGCTGGGAGCCGCCGGTCTCCACGAGCATTCTCGCCGCCCCCGGCCAGATCGAACTGCACTTCTCGGTGCGCGCGGACACGGCAGAGCGGGGGGAAGAGATCCTTGCGCGCGCCACCCGCGAGATGCTGGCGGTGGTCGGGGCTGACGTCTACAGCACCGACGGACGGTCCCTGGAGCACGTCGTGGGCGACGGGCTGCGCGAGAAAGGCTGGCGGATTGCGACGGCCGAATCGTGCACCGGGGGCCTCGTCGCCTCGCGGCTGACTGACGTGGCCGGCAGCTCGGACTACGTGGAAGCCGGAGTCGTGTGCTACAGCAACCAGTCCAAGACGATCCTGCTCGGCGTGCAGCCGGAATTGATCGAAGAGCACGGCGCAGTCAGCGAGCCGGTGGGGACCGCCATGGCCGAAGGGATGCGTGAGCGCGCGCTCGGTCACGGTGCCCGCGTGGACGTCGCGATCGGGATCACGGGCATCGCCGGACCGGCCGGCGGCACGGAACAGAAGCCTGTGGGAACGGTCGTGGTTGCGGTGGCGGCCCCCACGGGCACGACCGTCCGGCGGTTCCTGTTCCCCGGCGGCCGCGAGCAGGTCAAGTTCCAGGCGTCGCAGGCGGCGCTCAACATGGTGAGACAGCTGCTGTCGTGACGCCGGTCGGCCCTCTTCGCGCCTCAGCCCCAAGCCGGGAGCCGGGAGCCGGGAGCCTGAAGCTCTTCTTATGCGTCTCTTCGTCGCCGCCGAACTCGATGACACCGTGAAGCGGGGCGTGGCCCCGGTCGAGGCCACACTGCGCGAAGCGGCGGACGCCGACGGCCGCCGCACGGTGAGCTGGGTGGCGCCGCAGAACCTCCATTTCACCTTGCAGTTCATCGGAGATGCCGATGCCGCGACAGCCGAGCGGATCGTGCGGCACCTGACCCAGCCTCTGGACGTGTCCCCGTTCCAGGTGGCGATCGCGGGGGTGGGCACGTTCCCCCCCTCTGGCCCGCCGCGCGTCATCTGGCTGGGTGTGAGCGAGGGAGGCCCGCAACTCGGGGCGCTCGCCCGCGCCGTGAACCAGCGTCTGGATGCTATCGGCCTGCCGCGTGAAGACCGCCCGTTCCGCGCGCACCTCACCATCGGCCGCGTAAAAGGTCCGGTCGGGCTCCGCCTCCGAGAGGCCCTGGCTGCGTTGCGGGAGGTGGCCGTGGGCCGCTGCACGATCGCACGCGTCGCGCTGTTCGAGAGCCGGCTCTCGCCGCGCGGCTCGATCTACTCGGTGGTCGCGGCATCGCCCCTCGGGTATCATCGGATTCCATGAAGGAAATTGCGGTCGTCGGTGCCGGCAGCTGGGGCACCGCCCTGTCGGTGCACCTGGCGCGGATCGGTCACACCGTGCGTCTGTGGGCGCGCGAACCGCACGTCGTCGAACAGATGCGCAGCGCCCGCGTGAACGGCGCCTTTCTGCCGGGGATCGCCCTGCCCGGCGGAGTGACAGTCTGCGATCGGCTGGCCGAGGCGGTGGACGGGATGCACCTCGTGCTCGTCGTGATCCCCTCCCACGGCACCCGCGCCGTGGTCAGGCAGATGGCGCCGCATCTGGACGCGACGGCGACGATCGTGAGCGCCACCAAGGGCATCGAGGTCGAGACGCTTCGCCGTCCGTCGGAGATCATCGCCGAAGAAGCAGGACCCGCGCATGCCGTGGTCGTGCTCTCCGGCCCGACGTTCGCCCGGGAAGTCGCTCTCGAGCTGCCGACCGCGGTCAGTGCCGCATCGACCAGCCGCGAGGCGGCCGAGCTCGTGCAGGCGGAGTTTCGCGGCCGGCTGTTCCGCATCTATACCACCGATGACGTGGTAGGCGTGGAGACCGGAGCGGCGCTGAAGAACGTCATCGCCATTGCCGCCGGGGTGGTGGAAGGGCTTGGGCTCGGCCACAACGCGATGGCCGGCCTCATCACGCGCGGCCTGGTGGAGATCTCCAGGCTGGCGGAGGCGCTGGGAGGGCGGCGCGAAACGCTCGCGGGGCTCTCTGGGCTCGGCGATCTCGTTCTCACCTGCACTGGCAGCCTGAGCCGCAACCGGCAGTTCGGCGTCGAACTCGGGCGCGGCCGCAGCGCCCGCGAGATCCTCGCCTCGATGACGATGGTCGCGGAGGGGGTGAAGACCACGGGCGCGGCCCTGGCGCTCGGCGCCCGCCTCGGGGTCGAGCTGCCGATCGCGGAGCAGATGGCGGCCGTTCTCGCCGGCCGGACCGATCCCCGCGCGGCCACCGAGGCGCTGTTCCTCAGGCCGCAGCGGGTCGAGGCCGATGCCCGATGATAGAATCACGGGATGGGCTTCTTCGGCCGGATTCGTGAAAGTCTCACCCGCACAAAGCAGCAGCTCGTCGAACGCTTCGAGGAGATCGTCACGCGCGCCGACTCGCCCGAGCGGCGGAGCCGCGCGGTGGACGTGGAGACGCTGGAGGCGCTCGAGGAGTTGCTGATCTCGGCCGACGTCGGGCTCCCGGCCACCGAACGGATCGTGTCGGCGGTGAAGTCGCGCGCGCGCCACGGGGAAAGCCTGCGCGACCTCGTGAAGGAAGAAATCCGTGCGGTCTTCGACACCGTATCCGGTTCAAACGGTGCGGGCGCTCCCGAACCCAACCCGCGCGTCGTGCTCATCGTCGGTGTGAACGGAACCGGCAAGACGACCACCGTCGGCAAGCTCGCCAACCTGCTGAAGGCGTCGGGCGCAGACCCGCTGGTCTGCGCGGCCGATACGTTCCGGGCCGCTGCAGTCGAGCAGTTGGAGATCTGGGCGAAGCGGGCGAACGTCGACATCGTCCGCGCACGGGAAGGCGCCGACCCGGCGGCCGTGGTCTTCGATGCGATCACCTCGGGCAAGGCCCGCGGCCGCAACCCGATCCTGATCGACACCGCGGGGCGGATCCACACCCGCGTCAACCTGATGAACGAGCTCGAGAAGATCCGGCGGGTGGCCTCGCGCGAGGTGCCCGGCGCTCCGCACGACGTCCTCCTGGTGCTGGACGCGACCGTGGGACAGAACGGCCTGTCGCAGGCGCGGGAGTTCACCAGCGTGGCCGGCGTGAACGGCATCGTGCTGGCGAAGCTCGACGGCACCGCCAAGGGCGGCGTCGCCGTTGCCATCGCGCACGACCTCAAGCTGCCGATTCGCTACGTCGGTGTCGGGGAGGCGATCGACGACCTGGTGCCGTTCTCGGCCGAGGAATACGTGGATGGATTGTTCGAGGAGAAGTGGTGAAATGGAGCCACTACACGGTGTCTGCGAACGGCAGCCTGACCTCGAGCGCGCGCTTGCGTGGCCCCCTGCGCTTCAGGCGCTCGCTGAGTTCCTCGGCCACCGCGTCCGACACGGTGGAGGAGAGCTCCCTGAGCACGGCGGCCACCACCCGGTCCCGCTTGAGCGCGACCGAGCGGTCGTCGAGCGGGGCGCCGAACAGTTCGCCGATGTCCACGCCGAGGGCGGCAGCCATCTTCTCGAGGGTCTCGGTGGAGCAGTGGCCACCGTGGACGACGTGGCTGACGGTGTCGGGATGGATGCCCGCCAGGCGGGCGAGTTCCACCTGTGTGATGCCCTGCTCCTCGATCAGGGCGACGACCGCATCGTTCCATCGCGCCATCAGGGCGAATCCTAACCGGGGTCAGGGCTGCAAAGCGAACATTTTGTTTCCGGAGTGCGGTCGGGCCTCCTGCCAGGCACCCGCCCCGGGGCCGGCCGGCGTCCGGGCCGGTGAAGGGCGGGAATCGGGCGCCGGGCGGGCCAGACCGCGCCCGATTGACAGGGACAGCCGAGGCAGTCTACGATAAGGGTTTGCCCGACATGGGGTTAGGGCACGTGTGTCTCCGCGGTCGGCGTGATGTTCGATACCCTCGGTAATCGCCTGCAGGACGTGTTCAAGTCTCTCCGGGGAGAGGCTCGTCTCACGGAAGCCACCATCGAGGCGGCGCTCCGCGAAATCCGCCTGGCGCTGCTCGAGGCCGACGTCAATTTCAAGGTCGTCAAGGCGTTCGTGGACCGGGTCCGCGACCGCGCGATGGGCCAGGACGTCCTGCGGAGTCTCACCCCCGCGCAGCAGGTCGTCCGGATCGTTCGCGACGAGATGATCGCGCTGTTCGGCGATGCCGGCGGCGGCCTGCAGCCCTCGTCGAAGTCGCCCCGCGTGGTCCTGCTCCTCGGCCTCCAGGGTTCGGGCAAGACGACGACGGCGGGAAAGCTGGGGACGTGGCTGGCGAAGCAGGGGCGGCACCCGATGCTGGTGTCCACCGACGTGCGGCGCCCCGCGGCAATCCAGCAGCTGAACGTGCTCGGCCAGAAGGCCTCCCTGCGCGTGTACGACCCGGCGGGTGTGATGGACCCGGTCGCGCGCGCGGCGGGGGCGATGACCGAGGCCAGGAACCTGGGGTTCGACGTCATCATCGTCGACACGGCGGGCCGCCTGCACATCGACGACGACTTGATGAACGAGCTGCAGGCGATCAAGGCGGCGGTGGACCCGACCGACCTGATCTACGTCGCCGACGCGATGACGGGGCAGGACGCGATCAAGAGCGCCGGCGAGTTCAACCGCCGGATCGGCGTCACCGGGGTCATGCTGAGCAAGCTGGACGGCGACGCGCGCGGCGGCGCGGCGTTGTCGGTGGTTGCAGTCGTCGGCGTGCCGATCGCCTTCGTGGGCAGCGGCGAGCGGATGGAAGACATCGAGCCGTTCCACGCCGATCGCCTCGTGTCCCGGCTGCTCGGCATGGGCGACGTGCTGTCGCTCATCGAGAAGGCCGAACAGGCGATCGACCAGGAAGAGGCGGAGCGCCTCGAAGAGAAGATCAGGCTCGACGACTTCACGCTCGAGGATTTTCGCGACCAGCTGCGGACCATCCGCAAGATGGGTCCGCTCGAGAGCATCATCGGGATGATCCCCGGGATGGGGAACCTGAAGCAGCTGGCCGAGAACAAGCCGGACGAGAAGCAGTTGGTCCGCATCGAAGCGATCATCAACTCGATGACGCCGGCCGAGCGCGCCGACTACCGGCTGGTGAACGGCAGCCGCCGCAAGCGGATCGCCCGCGGCAGCGGGACGTCGGTCGAGGAGATCAACCGCCTGCTCAAGCAGTTCCAGCAGATGCGGAAGATGCTCAAGAGCCTGGGTGGGATGGCGGGCGGCGGCAAGGGCGCGCTGAAGCGCCTGCGGCGGATGGGGAAGGTGCACTGAGCGGATCACGGGCGGCCACCAGGGTCCGCCCCTACGTGCGAAAGCGAAAGGGAGTTCGATGCTGGCGATTCGTTTGAGCAGGACCGGTTCGAAGAAGCAGGCGCATTTCCGCCTCGTGGTGTGCGAGACCAAGCAGGCCACCGAGGGGAGCTTCGTGGAGATCGTGGGCCACTACAACCCGCGCACGGTGCCGGCGACGGTCACCGTGAACCACGAGCGCATCGCGCACTGGATCAAGGCCGGCGCGCGCCCCTCGCAGACGGTGAAGACCCTGCTTGCGAGCCACGTGACCAACAAGCCGGAGGCTGCAGCCGCCGAGGCGGCGCAGACGCCCGCGCAGTGAGCGAAGTGAGCGACGTCGTCGGCGTGATCGCCCGGGCGCTCGTGGACGACCCGGACGCCGTGAAGGTCACCGAGACGGAGCAACGGGGAGTCGCGGTGGTGGAGCTGTTCGTCGCCGCGGACGACCTGGGGCGCGTGATCGGGCGGCAGGGGAGAACGGCGTCCGCGCTGCGAACCCTGGTCGGCCTGACCGGCGAGTGGCACGACTTCGACGCGACGCTGGAAATCCGGGAGCCCGCTTGACCGACGCCGAGTGGGAGGACTGCGCGGTCGTGGGCCGCGTGGCCCGCGCTCACGGGAACCGCGGCGAGGTGATCGTCAACCCCGACACCGACTTCATCGAAGACCGGTTCGCGGTGGGCGCCGAACTCCTCGTCAAGCGGGCCGGGGGGGTGACGCGGGTTCGCGTCACGGCGATGCGGGTTCACCAGGGCCGCCCGATCATCGGGCTCGACGGCGTGGTCACGATGAACGACGCCGAGGCGATGGCCGGGGTGGAACTGCGCGTGCCCGTCGCCGAACTCGAACCGCTGCCGGATGGCATGTTCTACCGGCACGACCTGGTCGGCTGCCGCGTCGAGACGGCGGGCGGCCAGCCGGTGGGCGCGGTGGAGAAGGTCGAAGGGGACCTGGCGGCCAGCCGGCTGGTGGTCGGCACGCCGGAGGGCGAGGTGCTCGTCCCGCTGGCGCAGGCCATCTGCGTGGTCATCGACACCGCGGCCCGGCGAATCGTCATCGATCCGCCAGAGGGGCTGCTCGAAGTGAATCGCCGGAAGTGAAGATCGACATCGTCACCATCTTTCCCCGCATGTTCGAGGGGCCGACCCGGGAAGGGATTCTCGGGCGGGCGATCGAGCGGGGGCTGGTGGACCTGGAGGTCGTGGACCTGCGGGACTTCACCGACGACCGCCACCGGACCGTGGACGACGTCGCCTACGGCGGGGGACCCGGGATGGTGCTGAAGCCGGCACCGCTGTTCCGCGCGGTGGACCACCTGCGCGCGACGCGGGGCGAGCCCGCGGCGGTGATCCTCACCTCGCCGCAAGGCAAGCCGTTCTGCCAGGCAGACGCGGTTCGCCTGAGCCGCCTGGACCACGTGGTGGTGCTGTGCGGGCGCTACGAGGGGGTGGACGAGCGCGTGCGCGACCACGTGGCGACCGAGGAGATTTCGATCGGCGACTACGTGCTGACCGGCGGGGAACTGCCGGCGCTGGTCATGCTCGACGCCGTCGCCCGGCTGCAGCCGGGGGCGGTCGGCGACGAGCAGTCGGTCGAGTGCGATTCGTTCACGCGCGGGTTGCTCGACTACCCGCACTACACGCGGCCGGCCGAATTCCGGGGCCACAAGGTCCCCGACGTGCTGCTCTCGGGGCACCACGAGCAGGTGCGGCGCTGGCGGATGCGGCAGGCGGTGGAACGAACGGTGGCGCGGCGGCCCGAGTTGCTGGCCGCAGCCGAGTTGGACGACGAGGAGCGCGCCATCGTGCGCGAGCTGTTGCAGGGACGACAGGAGGAGATCGACGATGCGGGCGATTGATGCGATTGAAGCGGGGCAGGTGAAGGAACGGCCCCAGATGAAGTCGGGCGACACGGTTCGCGTGCACGTGAAGGTCCGTGAAGGCGACAAGGAACGGATCCAGGTGTTCGAGGGGATCGTGATCGGCATGCACCGCGGCGGGGCGCGGGCGACCTTCACCGTCCGGAAGGTGTCGTTCGGCCAGGGCGTGGAGCGCATCTTCCCGCTGCACTCGCCGATCATCGACAAGGTCGACGTCATCCGGTCGGCCCGCGTGCGCCGCGCCAAGCTGTACTTCCTCCGTGAACTGAAGGGGAAGGCCGCGCGCATGAAGGAAACGAAGCGGACGGCGTAGCTCGCGCCGGCCATCGGCGTTCGGCCTTCGGCCTTCGGCCGCGTCACGCGCAATCGTGCCGCACGCCGCACGCCGAGCGCCGAAAGCCGGCACGGAGTGCCCATGTCTCGTCCGCGGGCGGCGCGCACGATCGAGAACGGCCTCCGGCGGTTCGGGTTCGTCCGGATCGCCGGCGTGGACGAGGTCGGCCGCGGCTGCCTCGCCGGTCCCGTCATGGCGGGCGCCGTCGTTCTCGACCCGGACCGCCACATCCCGGGCCTCCGGGACTCGAAGCTCCTCACCCCCGAGGAGCGCGAGGAACTCTATGACGTCATCACCCGGCATGCGCTCGGGTGGTCGGTGGCGGCCGTGGAGCCCGAGGAAATCGACCGGATCAACATCCACAAGGCATCGCTCCAGGCGATGCGCCGCGCCGTGATGGCGCTCGTTCCCCTGCCCGACCTCGTCCTGGTGGACGCCTTCCGGATTCCGGACCTGCTCATGGCCCAGCGGGGGATCGTCCACGGGGACGTGCGCTGTTCGGCGATCGCGGCCGGTTCGATCGTCGCCAAGGTCGTCCGCGACCGCCACATGCGCCTCCTGCACGCCGCCGACCCGCGGTACGGGTTCGACCGGCACAAGGGTTACGCGACCGCCGACCACCTGCAGGCCGTGGCCAGGTTCGGCTACTCCCTGGTCCACCGCAGGTCGTTCCGTCCCCCCTCGCTGTTCGACGCCCTCGACCCGGCCGGGGGAACTGCGGAAGAAGGCGGCATCGTCCGATAAACCGTCCAGAGTCTGTTCGCCCGGAATCCGTTTCCCCCAACCCTGAGAGGCACGGGTGGCCATCGACCGCGACACCGCGCTCAAGAAAGCCGAGAAATTCCTGCGACAGGGGCGCCTGGACCAGGCGATCGGCGAGTACCTGAAGGTCATAGAAGAACAACCGCGCGACTGGAGCACCATCAACGCCGTGGGCGACCTGCTCGTGCGTTCCGGGCAGCTCGAGAGCGGGATCGGCCACTTCACGCGGATTGCAGACCACTTCTTCGAAGAAGGGTTCCTGCCCCGGGCCGCGGCCGTCTACAAGAAGATCCTCAAGCTCAAGCCGGACGAAGAGCACGCAGCGCTGCGGGCAGCCGAGATTTCCGAGAAGCAGGGGCTGCTGGCGGACGCAAAGGCCACCCTCGCGCTCGTCGCCGAACGCCGGGTCCGGCGGGGGGACCGGCGCGGCGCGGCCGAGATCCACCTGAAGCTCGGGTCGCTGGACCCGGCAGACGTGCCGTCCGGCGTCGCGGCCGCGAAGGCGGCTGCCGAGCTCGGAGACGTCGAGGGCGCCGTTCAGCGCCTGCTGCGGCTCGCCGCCGAGTGCCAGAAGCGGAACAAACCCGCCGAGAGCCTGCAGACGCTTGACGAGGCGGCGAAGATCGACCCGGAGAACCGCGAGGTCCGGTCGGCACTGTTCGCCCGGTTCATGGAGTCGGGCGACCTGGAACGGGCGACCGGCTGCGCGTCTGCGCCGCAGGACTTCAAGGACATCGCGGCTGAGTACCACGCCCGGGGGCGCGGAGAAGAGGCGCTGCAGGTCCTCGAGTGGGCGCTCGAGCAGGACCGGGACGACATCGAGACCCGTCGCCAGCTGGTGCGGAGCTACATCGGGCGTTCCGACCTCGAGCGCGCGCGCGCGCTGCTCACCCCCGACCTGTCCGATCCTGAACTGCTGCTGAGCCTTGCCGAGATCGAGCTGCGGCTCGGCCACCTGGCCGAGGGGAGGGACGTCGCGTCCCAGGCACTCCAGCGGGATCCCGCGCGGCGCGACGAGCTCGTGCTCCTCGGCTGCCGGCTCTGCGAGGGCGACGGCGAGGCGGGCTTCCAGTGCATCGACGTCGCGACGGACGCGGCGGTGGGGGACAACGACTGGCCCGCAGCCGCTTCCGCGCTCCACGAGTACGTGACGCGCGTGTCCGGGCACATCCCCGCCCTTATGAAGCTCGTCGAGGTCTGCGTCGACGGCGGACTCGAAGCGACGATGTACAGCGCCCAGGCCCAGCTGGCGGACGCCTACCTCAAGGCGGGCCGGGCCAACGAGGCTCGCGTCATCGCGGAGGACCTGGTGGCGCGCGAGCCCTGGGAACCCGCCAACATCGAACGGTTCCGCAGCGCCCTCGTCCTGCTCGGCGAACCGGACCCCGACTCCGTCATCGCCGACCGCCTGAGCGGCGACTCGCCGTTCACGAGCACGGACATCACGCTCGATTTCAGTTTCAAGGAACTGGCCGAGCCGGCACCGGCGCAAAGACCGTCGGGGCCATCGATCGACCTCGAGAACATCATCGGGGCGGAGACCAGGCCCGCGGACGGCGACGGAACCGACACCATCGAGATCGACCTCAGCGAGACGTTCGGAGCGTTTGCCGACGGCCAGCCGGAGGTGGAGTCGCCCGAGGCGGTGCCCGCGGCGCTTGCGGGACTCGAGCGGGTGTTCGAGGGGTTCCGCGAGGAGGCCGTGCGCACCGGAGCCGAGGGGGCCGCGCATCAATACCGGGCCGCGATCAGCATGCGGGACGCGGGAGACGCGGCCGGCGCCATCCGGACGCTCGAGCAGGTCGCCCGCGCCCCCCGCTACCGTTTCAAGGCCGCGGTGGAGCTGGCCCGCATCCACCGCGACCGCGACGAGATCCCCGAGGCAATCGAGTGGTTCGAGCGCGCGGCCGAGTTCGCCCCGGCAGCCACTGACGAAAGCCGCGATTTGCTGTACGATTCTGGGGGTCCTGCTGGCCGGCGCCGGCGAGACCGAGAGGGCCCTGGCGGTCTTCCTCGAATTGCAGGCCGATTCGCCGGACTACCGCGACGTCGCCCTCCAGGTCGGAAGGCTGTCGCAGAAGAGTTGACGCCGCTGCTGCTGACGCGAATCCTCCTTGTCGCTTACTTCATCGAAGTGGGCGTGCTCCTCGTCTTCGTGCCGTGGTCCGCCTTCTGGGAGCGCAACTACTTCGCGCACCTGGTGCCGGGTCTGGCCCCGGTCCTGGGCAACCTCTTCGTGCGCGGAGCCGTGTCCGGACTGGGGGTTGTCAACGTCGTGGCGGGTGTCGCGGAGTTGTTTTCGCTGTTCTCGTCGCGTCGGCGATGAGATAAGATGAACCACTGTTCAGCCTGCCAACCAGTTTTCGCCCCCACACGCTGACGCTGCATGCCTGACGACGCGACCCGAGACTTCGGCGCCTACCTGCGCGACGCGCGCGAGCGTTCGGGCATTATCGCTCCGGACCATTGCCACCAACACCAAGATTTCGATGCCGTCGCTCGAGGCGCTCGAGCGGAACGACGTGGCGCGCCTGCCTGGCGGCATCTTTCTCCGCGCCTTCGTTCGGGCCTATGCACGGGAAGTGGGGCTCGACGCGGAAGACACGGTGAGGCGCTTCGTCGCCCGGTTCCCGGATGCCGCGGCCGTGGAGGAACTGTCGGTTCACGAGCCGGTGCAGGAGCGGACCGCGCTCGGCGACGAGCAGGCGGGCAGCCGCGTGTGGCGGGTCGTCGGTTGGAGCCTCCCGCTGGTGCTCGTCATCGTCTACTTCGGGTTCGGGGGCCGCCTGTCGTGGTTCCGCGACCAGTTGCGCGCGACGCCACCCCGCGCCGACCAGCAGGCCGAGCAGGCTCCTCCCGCGTCGGAGACGCCGGTGATGACCACGCCGGCGGTCCTGCCGCCGGAGCCCGGCGGCGCGGCGACGGCAGCCGCCACCGGCGCGGTGCCCCCGCCAGCTGGCGGAGACGCCGCTGCGGTGTCCTCGGCTCTGGAGACGACGGCGGGGGCCGGGCCGGATCCCGTTCGCGCCGCCAGCGCGCCTGCCGGGGCAGCGCCCGAGTCCCGTCCATCCGAGACCATCACGGCGCCAGCCACCGAGGGCCGGTTCAGCATGACGCTGACGCCGAGCGCCCGGTGCTGGGTGACCGTGCGCAGCAATGGCAAGGTGATCTTCTCGGGGACCATGCAGCCGGGCGACCGTCAGAAACTCGTGCTCGGGGGCAACGTCAGCCTGACCGTCGGCAACGCCGCTGCGATGGCCGTCGAGATCGACGGAACGCCCGCCCGGCCGCTGGGCGGCGAGGGCCAGGTCAGGACGATCCTGCTGAACGCCCAGAACCTCAAGGACTTCCTCCAAACCCGCTAGAGGCACCGTGGACCTGGCGTATCGCTCGCCCCTCGTCGATTGCTTCCGGCAGGGTGGCGTGCCGGTGGACGTGCGCATGCTGGCCGCGAAGGGCTGCCTGACGCCGGACGTGCACGACCAGCTGCACTTGCTGATGCTGCTCGTCGGCGATCCCCACGCCGACGTGGCAGAACAGGCACGGGCGACCATTGCCCGGCTCCCTGCCGCGAGCCTGGCGGCATTCCTCGAGAGGCCCGACGTGCCGACCGAGATTCGCGAGTTCTACCTGGACCGCGACGCGGCGCTCTCGCACGCGACGCTCGCTGGCGGGGCGCCCGCGGGCGGCGAGGCGAGCGAGCCTCCGCCGGGCGAAGAGGCTCCGCCGGCTGACCTCGCCGCGGAAATCGAGGCCGACCCGGAGCGCCGAGGAACCGCGCAGCGCCTGTCGATGCTTTCGGTCGCGGAGCGGATGAAGGTGGCAATGCAGGGCACGCGCGAGGAGCGTTCGATCCTGGTTCGCGACCCGAACCGCCTCGTGTCGTCCGCGGTCCTCAGCAGCCCCAAGCTGACCGAGAGCGAGGTCGAGGCCATCGCGCGGATGACCAACGTCTCGGACGACGTGCTGCGGCTGATAGGCACGAACCGGAACTGGACGAAGAACTACCCGGTCGTGGCGGCGCTGGCGCGCAATCCGAAAACCCCGGTGGGCGTCGCGCTGACGCTGCTGCCGCGGCTGGTCGAGCGCGACGTGAAGGCGCTGTCCACCGACCGGAACGTGCCGGAGCCGATTCGGTTGTCGGCGAGGAAGATCTACACGCGGGGGACCGCCCGGAGGCACTGATGGACGCGATCGACGAGATCCGGAAGCTGTACAAGAACGCCAACCGCAAGACGATCGCCCGCGATTTCGACCGTGCGATCGATCTCCTCAAGTCGCTGCCCACCGAGGCCGAGCGCGAGAGGGCGGCGGTCTACATGGAGGGGCTGGCGCAGATGAAGAAGGAATGGACGAAAGCGGTGATCAGTGATTAGTGGCTAGTGGCCAGTGGCTGGCAGCTACTGCCCGCGGTTCCTTCTCAGTCCCGCGAGGAACCGCTCGACGTCACTGCTGTTGAGCACGTCCTCCCGCGTCAACCATGCGCGGCGCGCCACGATCACGCCCCACCGCAGCATCCCGAACCCGCCAGTCGAATGGGAATCCGAATCGATGACCAGCTTCACGCCGCGCTCCTTGGCCAGCCGTGCATGGAGGTCATTGAGGTCCATCCGGTCGACCTGCGAGTTGATCTCGAGCGCCACGCCGTGTCTCGCGGCGGCTTCGATCACGCGAGGGATGTCGACGGCGTACGCCTCGCGCCGAAGCAGCAGGCGGCCGGTCGGGTGGCCGAGGATGTCCACGTAGGGGCATTCCAGGGCGCGGAGGATCCGATTGGTCATCTGCGCGGCGTCCATGTTGAACGCGGAGTGGACGGAGGCGACGACGACGTCGAGTTGGGCGAGGCAGTCTTCCGCGAGGTCGAGCGTCCCGTCGGCGCGGATGTCGCACTCGATGCCGGCCAGCAGCCGGAAGCCGTCCATCCGGGACGACCACTCACGGATGTTCCGAGCGTGGCGCAGCGCCGCCGCCTCGTCGAGGCCGCCGGCCATGGCCAGCGCCTGGCTGTGATCCGTGATGGCCAGGTACGAGAGCCCGGCCGCCTTGGCGGCGCCCGCCATCGCCTCCACGCTGTCGCGGCCGTCGCTGGCCGTGGTGTGGCAGTGGATGTCGCCCGCGAGGTCGGTTTGTTCGATCAGCCGCGGAAGACGCCGTTCGGCGGCCGCCTCGATCTCGCCGCGGTTCTCGCGCAGTTCCGGCGGGATGAACGTCAGTCCGAGCGCCTCGTAGATGCCCTCCTCGGTTTCGCCCGCGACCGCCCGGCCCGTCGCGTTGTCGAACAGGCCGTACTCGTTGAGCTTCCATCCACGCGACAGGGCGATGTCGCGCAGCACGATGTTGTGCGCCTTGGATCCCGTGAAGTACTGGAGAGCCGCGCCCCGGCTCTCGCGAGGCACGAGCCGCAGGTCGGCCTGGTATCCGCCGCGAAGCAGGACGCTCCCCTTGGTATCGCCCCGTCCCAGCACCCGCTCGGCGACGGGATTGCGGACGAACGCGTCGATGAGCGAGGGCTCCCCGCCGATGGCCAGGATGTCCAGGTCACCGCACGTCTCTGCCCCGCGCCGCAGGCTCCCGACCGGCACGAATTCCGTCTGCGGGGACGCGTGGCGCAGGTTGGCGAGCACCGCCGCGGCGACGTCGTGCGTGTCGGCCAGCAGGTGGCGGCCCGCGTGGCGCTTGCGCTCGTCGAGCGCCTTCAGGATCAGCTCCTGCTTCTTCGCGCCCATGCCGCGCAACTCGCGCAGCCGCCCGGTGCGCGCGGCGGCCTCGAGCTCGTCGAGCGTGGAGATGTTGAGTGTCCGGTAGAGCAGGGCGACCGTCTTCGGCCCCACGCCCTGCAGGTGCATGAGATCCAGCAGGGTCACGGGGAACTCGGCGAGCAGTTCCTGGTGAAACGCTATCGCGCCGGTGTCGAGCAGTTCCCGGATGCGGGCGGCGAGGTCGCGGCCGATTCCCGGGAGCGCCTGCAGTTCGGCCGCCGACATCGGGCCCACCGGGTCGGCCGTGGTCGCGACGGTGTCGGCGCCGTTCCGGTAGGCGCGGATCTTGAACGGGTTCTCTCCCTTGATTTCCAGGAGATCCGCGATTTCGACGAGGAAGCGCGCGACCGACTGGTTATCCAACCTGCAGCCCCTCGGTCTCGATGCGGAAGTCGAGCAGCCGCGCGCCGCCCGCGGCCACCGCCTGCCTCACGGCGTCCGTATCCGAGGGCTTCGCGTAGAAGAAGATGCAGCCGCCTCCACCCGCGCCGCACACCTTGGCGGCCGTCGCGCCGGCGCCCTTCGCCCGCGCGATCAGGTCCTCGATCACATCCGTCGTCACGCCAGGCGCCAGCCGCTTGCGGTTCTCCCACTCGGCCGCGACCTGCCGGCCGACCTCGTCCCAGTCCTCGCGCGCGAGCGCCTCGCGCATGGCGACCGCGGTGTCCCGGATCCGCTCGAAGCAGTCGAAGACCTCCTGGTTGCCGTCGAGGTGCCGCTTGGTCATCTCCCAGTTGTTGGTGCCGGAGTTGCGCGGGACGCCGGTGTAGGCGAGGACGATGCGCCGCTCGAGCTCGCGCGGATCGACGTCCAGGGCAACCCGCCGCACGCCGTCGACCCGAAGTTCCACCGCCGAGATGCCGCCGTAGAGCGCCGGGCGGTAGTCCTGCGACCCGGTCGGCACCGCGATTGCCTGGGCCTCCACGTTCTGCGCGATCTCCAGCAGTTGCGCGGCGTCGTAGTTCGCGCCGGTCCACTTCGACATTGCGCCGCACACGGCGATGTTCAGCGCCGAGGAGCCCGCGATGCCGGCGCCGGCCGGCGACTCCGCGTGCGTGGTCAACGTCAGGCCGCGCGCCTTGAAGAAGTAGAGCAGCCAGCGCAGCAGGCTCAATTCGCCTCCGCCCGCCAGCGCCTGCCATCTCTCGGCCTCGATGGTGTGGCCGGTATCTTCCGAGCAGATCACGATCCGGTCGTCGTCGCGCGACTCGATCGCGCGCGCGCGCGCAGGCTGATCGCCGCGTTGAGGGTCAGCGCGCCGTCGTGGAACAGGTAGAGCGGCCAGATGTCGATGGTGCCGCCGGCGAGGTCGATGCGGGTCGGAGCGGAGGATTGAATGCGCACGACTCATTATAATGGCTGGATGCCTGCCGCCTCACACCGCCAGATCGGGCAGTTGGTCGTCGTCGGCTTCGCCGGTGACAGCCTGGGCCCGGAGATCACCGCCCTCGCCCGGGAGTTCGACCTCGGTGGCGTCATCCTCTTCAAACGCAACGTGGAATCGCCCGAGCAGGTGGCCGAGGTCGCTGTCGAGGCGCAGCAGCTGGCCCGCGAGCTGCCGCTGTGGGTGGGCGTGGACCAGGAGGGCGGACGGGTGGCGAGGCTTCGCAGCCCGCTGACCGAGTGGCCGCCCATGCTGGCGCTGGGGCGCGCCGGCGACGAGAAGCTGGCCGGGCGCTTCGCGTCCGCGCTGGCGGCAGAACTGCGCGCGGTCGGGTTCTCCATCGACTTCGCGCCGGTCCTCGACGTCCTCACGAACGCGAAGAACCCTGCCATCGGCGACCGGGCGCTGGGAGAGCGGGCGGACGTCGTCGCCCGGATTGGGGTGGCAATCATCAGGGGCCTCCAGGAGGCCGGCGTGGCCGCCTGCGGAAAGCACTTCCCGGGACACGGCGATACGGGCGTCGACTCGCACCTGGACCTGCCGCTCGTCGAAAGTCCGCCCGACCGCCTCGATGCCGTGGACTTCGTGCCCTTTCGCGCCGCCATCGCTGCCGACGTGGCGTCCATCATGACCGGGCACCTGCTGGTGCCGTCGCTCGATGCGGAAAAGCCGGCAACCTTGTCCCGGCGGATCGTCACCGATGTGCTGCGGGGCGACCTGCGGTTCGACGGCCTCGTCTTCACCGACGACATGGAGATGAAGGCAATCGCGGGCCGGACGCCCCAGGACCGTGCGGTCGTGTCGGCGATTGCGGCGGGCTGCGACGTCGCGCTGCTGTGCGGCACCGACGTGCAGGCGCACGCGGCCGCCCTGGAGGCACTCGTGCGCGCGGTGGAGCGTGATGAGATTCCCTGGAAGCGGGTGGAGGCGGCGCTCGGCCACCAGCGCCGGGCCAAGGAGCGTTTCGCCGCCATGGAGGGCACGACGTTGAGCCGCAACTGGCGCCCGATGCCGTCCCCGGCGCTCCGGGCCCTGGTGGGCTGCCCCGCCCACCAGTCGGTGGCGGAAGAGATCAGGCGGTTCGTGTAGGGACGCGGTGCTGAAACCACGCGCACTCCGCTCGGGCGACCGAATCGCCGTCGTCGCGCCAGCCAGCCCGTTCCGTCCGGAAGAACTGGAGGCGGGGTTGGCCGAACTCCGCCGGCTCGGCTTCGAGCCGGTCTTCGAGCCGTCGGTGTTCGACCGCGAGGCCTACGTCGCCGGCGCCGCGGAAACGCGCGCGGCCGCCATCCGCGCCGCGCTCGCGGACCGTTCGATCGGCGCAGTGATGGCGGCGCGTGGCGGGTATGGCAGCGTCCACGTCCTGCCGCTGCTCGACCCTTCCGCCATCCGGGAGGCGCGCAAACCGATCGTCGGCTACAGCGACCTGACCTCGCTGCTCACGTTCGTGACGTGCGCCTGCGGCCTGGCCGCCTTCCACGGCCCCACCGTCGCCGGCCGGCTGGAGCGGGGCCCGGCCGCCTACGACCGGCATTCGCTGCTTGGGGCGATTGCCAGGGACGAACCGCTCGGAGAACTCAGGGCGCCAGGGGTCGAGGTCCTGAAGCCGGGCGAGGCGTTCGGGCCGGTCTACGGCGGCAACCTCACCCAGCTGGCCGCGTCGCTCGGGACGCCGTTTGCCTTCGGCCCTCCAGGCGGGTGCGTGCTGTTCCTCGAGGACGTGAACGAGCGCCCGTATCGCATCGACCGGTTGTGGACCCAGTTGCGCCTCGCGGGGGTCGTGGCGCGTGCGGGCGCGATCGTCTTCGGCGAATTTCCCGGGCTGCGACGAACCGGACGGACAGGTGCGCGGCAAGGACACCCTGGCGGCTCTCGTGCGCGACTTCCCCGGGCCGGTGCTGTTCGGATTCCCGTCCGGCCATACGCGCGGCGCCGCCCTGACGCTCCCGCTCGGTGTCCGGGCGCGCGTGGTCGCGTCGAACAGGCCGGCATTGGTGATCGAGGAGAGCGCGGTGGGGGACTGAGACCGCGTCATTTCGTCCCGGCGCAAGCCGGACCCGGGGGCTATGAAGAAGATTCACTTGATTGGCATTGGCGGGACCGCGATGGCCACGCTGGCGGCGCTGTTGAAGCGCAAGGGGCACGAGGTGCGCGGCTCCGACCTCAACGTCTATCCGCCGATGAGCACGTTTCTGGCGGAGGAGCGGATCGAGACGTTGTCGGGCTATCACGCCGAGCACATCACGCCGGACCTCGACCTCGTCGTCGTGGGGAACGCCGTGTCGCGCGGCAACCCCGAGGTCGAGGAGGTGCTGGACCGGAAGATCCGCCACTGTTCGCTCCCCGAGGCGGTCCGGGAGCACTTCCTCTGGGGCGCCCGGTCGATCGTCATCGCGGGCACGCATGGGAAGACGACCACGACCTCGATGGCCGCCTGGCTGCTGACTGCGGCAGGCCGCGACCCGAGCATGCTGGTGGGCGGCATCGCGGCGAACTTCGGCGAGGACGGCTCGAGCTACCGGCTCGGGCAGGGCCGCGAGTTCGTCATCGAGGGAGACGAATACGACAGCGCCTTCTTCGACAAGACGGCGAAGTTCCTCAAGTACCTGCCGGACATCGCGGTCATCGGCAACATCGAGTTCGATCATGCCGACATCTATGCCAACCTCGACGAGATCCGGCTGGCCTTCCGGCGCCTGGTCAACCTCGTCCCCGCCCGCGGCCTGCTGCTGCTCGGGATCGACAGCCCGGAAGCCGCGTCGATGCGGGCCTTCGCGCGTTCACCGGTCCAGACGTTCGGCCTCATCGCCGAAGCCGACTGGTACGGTTACGACCTGCGCGTGAGCGGAGCGGGGACGTCGTTCAGCGTCCGGGCGGAGGGAACCTCCATGGGGCGCTTCGAGGTGCCTCTGGTCGGGGCGCACAACGTCCGGAACGCGCTGGCGGCCATCGCCGTCGGCCGCGCCGTCGGCCTGGATCCCCAGACGATGATTGAGGGGCTGGCGCGGTTCAGAGGGGTCAAGCGGCGCCTGGAGGCGCTGGGCACGGTGGCCGGGGTCACCGTGTACGACGACTTCGCTCATCACCCGACCGCCATTGCCGAGACCCTCGCCGCCATGCGCGCCGCGCACCCGGACGGCCGGATCCGGGCGGTGTTCGAGCCCCGCTCCGCCTCGTCCTGCCGCAAGATCTTCCAACAGGCCTTTGCCGACTCGTTCAGGGCGGCCGACGACGTCATCATCGCGGCCGTGTTCCGCTCCAGCCTTCCCGAGGACCAGCGGCTGTCGGCGGAGCAACTGGCGGCGGACATCCAGGCCGCGGGCACGCGCGCGCGCTACATCCCCGACGTCGAGGCGATCGTCGACACCCTGGTCAGTGAGCGGCAGGAGGGCGATCACGTGGTGCTGATGTCGAACGGCGGGTTCGGGGGAATTCACGGGAAACTGCTGGACGCACTGCGGGCCTCTGGTGGCTAGTGGTTGGTGATGAAGGGCATGATCTCGCCGTTCACTGCATTCGTGGCCGCCTTCGGCCCCGATCGGGTGCGTCTCGGGGCGCCGCTGGCGCCGCTGACGACGTTCAAGGTGGGCGGGCCGGCCGACTGCCTGGCCGAGACACGGAACTCCGAGGAGTTCGTCAGGGCGGTCTCCCTGGCGCGAGCTGGCGGCTTCCCCGTGACGGTCGTGGGTGGCGGATCGAATCTCCTCGTCAGCGATGACGGAGTGCGCGGAATCGTCCTGCTCGTGCGGGGCGGGGCGACCGCGCTCGACGACGACCGTCACGTGCGCGCCGACGCCGGTGTCAGCATGAACAGCCTGGTGCGGTGGAGCATTGGACGCGGCCTCGCCGGGCTGGAAGCCTGGGCCGGCACGCCGGGCACCGTCGGGGGCGCGGTCTTCGGCAACGCGCACTTCGGCGGCCGAGTCGATCGGCGAGTTGATCGAGTCGGTTCGCCTGATCGCCGTGGGCGGCGCGGTGGTCGATGTGCCGGCGGCCGAGATGGAGTTTGCCTACGATCGCAGCCGGCTGCAGCGCACCGGCGAATTGCTCGTGTCGGCGCGTTCGCGGTCGTGCCAGGCGCCGACCCCGCCGCGCTGCGCGAGACGGCACGCGCGGTCGCTGGCGCACCGCAAGAGGACTCAGCCGCTCGACACACCGAGCGCGGGCTGCATCTTCCAGAACCCGGACCCGGCGACCGACCGGGTGCCGGACGGGATCCCGGCGTCGGCCGGTGCGCTGATCGACCGTGCCGGGCTCAAGGGACACGTCATCGGCGGCGCGAGCGTCTCCACCGTGCACGCGAACTTCATCGTGAACCGGGGCGGCGCCACGGCGGCGGAAATCCGGCAGCTCATCGACTTGTGCAAGGACAGCGTGCGCGCGCGGTTCGGCGTCACGCTGCGCGAGGAGATCCGCTACCTCGGAGACTTTGGGATCAATGAAGAATGAAGCATGCAGAATGAAAGAGAAACGACGCGCAGTGAGCTGGTTTTCATTTTCACTTTTTCGTTTTTCATTGAGTGAGAGGCAGCCATGTCAACCCTCCTGATTGAAGGCGGCCGGGCGCTGTCGGGGACGATCCGCGTCGGCGGCAACAAGAACGCGGCGCTGCCGCTCATCGCCGCCTGCCTCCTCACCGACGAGGAGTGCGTGCTCACGAACGTGCCGCGCATCAGCGACGTCGACGTGATGGTGCGCCTGCTCACCGACCTCGGCGCGGAGGTCGACGGGGTCGGCACGAGCACGCTGCGCATCCGCTGCGCCAAGGTCGAGCGCGACGAGCCGCAGAGCCGCGCTCGTGGGGCGGCTGCGCGGGCTCCGTGCTGCTGCTCGGCCCGCTGCTCGCGCGGCGCGGGACGCGCCCGCCTGGCGCCCCCGGGTGGAGACTTTCCGGCGCGCCGCACCATCGCGATGCACCTGAACGCGCTGAAGGCGATGGGCGCCCAGGAACTGGAAGGCGAGGGCCACGTGCTCGAAGCGCCCGGCGGCCTCTCCGGCGCCTCGATGTACCTGGAGGAAGCCTCGGTCACGGGCACGGAAACGGCGCTGCTGGCGGCCGCGGCCGCGCGCGGCGTCACGGAGATCCGCCACGCCGCGTGCGAGCCGCACGTGGTCGAGCTGTGCCAGTTCCTCGCGCAAGATGGGCGCGGGCGTCAGTGGTGAGGGCACGCACACCATCCGCGTTGAAGGGGCGCCGCGCCTGAAGGGGGCCGCGCACGAGCTGAACGGCGACTACATCGAGGCGGGCAGCTGGGCGGTCGTCGCCGCCGTGACCGGCGGCTCGATCGACGTCGACGGGGCGTGCGCGCGGACGACATGGAGGTCGTGGCCTCGGTGCTCCAGCGGATGCAGGTACGCTGCGTGGTCGAAGAGTCGCGCTTCCGTGTCGAACCCTCGACGCCGGTCGGCGGCTCGCGCATCGTCACCGGGCTGTGGCCCGGGTTCCCGAGCGACCTGATCAGCCTGATCACCGTCCTCGCCACGCAGGCCGACCGGGCGGACGCTGCTCCACGACTGGATGTACGAGCTGCGGCTGTTCGCGCTCGAGCAGTTGAGCGGGATGGGCGCAGACCTGTTCCTCTGCGACCCGCACCGCATCATCGTCACCGGGCCGCGCAAGCTGCGCGGACGGACGCTGGATACGCGCGACCTGCGTTCGGGCATGGCGCTGGCTGCCGCCGCGCTGGCCGCCGAAGGGCAGAGCCGCCTCGGGCCGCTCGAGACCGTCGAGCGGGGCTACGCCAACCTCACGGAGCACCTGAAGCGGCTGGGGGCGCAGGTGGAGAAGGTGGCGTGAGCTGCGTGGCGGCACGACGCCGAAGCCGGCGGTGGCCGCCGGCTACGGCCCGGAAGCTGACAGGCTGACCGGCTTCGCGGGCGGCTGATGGCTCGCGGGCGGCGTCTCGACCGGCGGGCAGCTCGATCGAACGGGCCGCCGACGTCGCGGCCGATGCGGAACGCGCGAAGGTCCTCGTCCGTGAGGTCGAGGATCCGCACGATGTGCGGCGTCAGCGTCAGGATGATGTCGGTCTCCTGCCGCTCCTTCTTGTTCCTGGCGAACAGCCGCCCCACGACCGGCAGGTCCGACAGCCCGGGGATGCCTTCGAGGACCGTCCGTTCCTCGTCGCGGATCAGCCCTCCCAGCATGCTCGTCTCGCCGTCCTTGAGCCGGATGACGGTGGCCACCGAGCGATTGCCGAAGGTCGGCAGGCCGCCGAAACCCGGTTCCGGAAATGCTGCTCAACTCCACCTTCAGCTGCAAGCGAGACGTCATCGTCGTGGTGGGTGCGGGGCGTCAGGTCGATGTTCACGCCGATGTTCTCGTAGTTGTACGACGTGACGGGCTGGTTCGGGACGCCCCCGGTGGCGACCGGCACGAAGGTCGTCTGCGGCACCGGCACGCGGTCGCCGAAGCGCGCCTGTGACGCGATGCCGTCGGCCGTGCGCAACTGCGGGTTGGCGAGGATCCGCGTGTTCATGTCGCTCTTCATCAACCGGTAGTACAGCGCGGGCAAGCCCGAGAGGAACACGCCCGACGCGGTGAGGTTGCGCAGGTCGAGCAGCGTCATGCCCGTCCTGGTTGATGTCCACCACGCCGCTGATGCCGGGCTGGCCAGGCGACGCGATCTGCAAGCCGTACTCGAGCATCTTCGAGCGGTTCACTTCGAGCAGTTCGACGTCGACCACGACCTCGGGGCGGGCCTTGTCGATCGCGGCGATCAAGCGCCCGGCGGCCTGGATGCGTTCCGGCGTATCGCGAATGGAGATGGCGTTGGTGGCGGTGATGGGCGCCAGGCGCCGGAGATCCACCACCATCCGCAGCATGTCGATCGTCTCCTTGACGTCGGCGTTGCTGAGGTAGAACGTCCGGACGATCTCTTCCTCGTATTCGCGGCGCTTGGCCGGCGTGTCGGGGATGATCGTGATCGCCCGCGGGGCGGTCACCCGGTAGAAGTTGTGCGTCGTGCCGGACACCGCGTTCAGCGCGTCGTCGAAGGTGCTGTTCCGCAGGTCGATCGTCAGCGGGACGTCGCGGAACGCCGGGTCGAAGAGCAGGTTGACGTCGGCGAACCGGGCGAGCGCGGAGTAGACGTCGCGGCTGTTGGCCTCGCGGAACACCAGGGACGCCGGCAGCTTGATCCCCTTCGGGCAGGTCGAGCCCGGGGGAGGCACCTCACGCGCGCGGGCAACCAGGGTTTCGAGCGCGCTCTTGTCTCCCCGGACGACGGCCACCTTGGCCTTCACCTGGTTGCGCGCGGCCTGCAGCTCGCGGTCCACGTCACCGTTGGACGGATTCAGTTCGGCGGCGATCTGCAGTTCGACAACGGCCTCTTCGAGCTTGCCCGTCGCCGCAAAACGCCTGCCGCGGTTGAAGTGAGTTTCCGAGGCGCGCAGCTTGGCGCGATTGAGGGCCAGGCGAGCGTCGCTGCTGTCCGGGTTCTCCCGGAGCGCCTGCGTGTACTCGAGCCACCGCGCGGTCGTAATCCTGCGCCAGTTCGGCCTCGCGGGCCTTGCTGAACGTGGAGGAGGTGGCGCAGCCGCCGCCGGCGAGCGCCGAGAGGAGGAGGAGCGCCGCCAGGAACGATCGCTGCCGCCGGCGGCAGCCCGCGCGTGCGGCTGCGGCCTGGCGACCGGGAACGGCCTGCTGGTCAGCGCTTGAGGCTTCCATCGTTGATCACATCGACCCCGCGAGGGATTGTAAAGGCGAATGCCTTGTCTGGCAACCCAACGTTCTCGCGGAGGCCCGAAAAGACGAAGGTGGACGTCCCGCCCTGGCCGTCCATGGTGATCAATCGGCGGATCTGGAGGGACTGCCGGTCGAGGACCAGGACAATCCAGTCGTATTCGCGCTGTGCCTGCGCCGGCACGAGTTTCAAGGCCACCTCGGCTCCCGCCAGTCCCGGCACCGTGGCGATGGATGGCGTGAAATCGCGGAGGATGTCGCCTTTTCCGGCGAGAAACAGCGCAGGGCTGCTGGCTTCGTCGGCGGGGGGGACCCGGCTCACGACCACCTGCTTGTCTTCCGGGACGTAGGAGTACAGCGTGCGGCCGTCCGACACGAACTCCTTCTTCTCGGGACTCGTGTAAGTCCAGCGCATCTTTCCCGGTTTCTTGACCAGGACGGCGCCCTTCTCGGTGACCTTCTTCCTCAGCACGCCGCCCTCGTAGATGTGCTCGAAGTCGGCCGAGAAGTCGCGAACCTGTTCGTATTTCTTCTGAAGGCTGCGGGCGAGTTCGGCGGCCGCGGCCGGGGGCTGCGCGTGCCCGGTGCCGGAGACCACGACGATGAGCACGGCGGCGGCGCTGCAGGAAGGAAAGCGGCCCATGAGTCAACCTTACTCCATTCTCAGGTTCCCGGCTTCACCAGGTAGCGCGGCTGGGGGGCGAACAGGCCGCCGAGCCAGGCGCGCAGCAGCGGCCGGCCGTCCGGCCCGAGTGCGACGAACGACACGCCGCGGTCGAGCGCCAGGACGCGCCGGCGGTTCGCAAGCACCTGGCCGAAACCCGCGCGGCGGATCGTGTCGTACGGGAGGAATGATTCGAACCGCAGCTCGACGTCGATGCCGCCGAGCCAGCGCCTCCACCGGAACGGGTAGGACCGGGAGAGCCCAGCCCACGGTTCCTCGCCCACCAGGCCGGCCGCCAGCGCGTAGCGGCCGCCCGGCACCTGCGTCGGGGAGAGGCCGAGGCAGGGCGCACGCCGCAGCGAAATCCGCTTTGTCGAACCGGGCATCGGAGTCCGATTCCATCACGCTGACGACGTAGGGCGTGCCCTTCGGGAGCCGCGCCACCTGCTCGGCAAGGCTGGGTACCGGCAGCCTGCCATCGGGCTCGATGGAGAAGAACGCGCCGTAGAGTTCGCGTGCCATCTCCGCGGACCCGGCCGTAAGAACGACCGAGCGCCCGAGCGCGGCATTGTTCGAGACGAGCATCGGGAGGTAGAGCAGGGCCTGCGGCAGGTCGAAGACGACGAGGTCGGGCCGGGTGTAGCGCGCGTAGTACTCGAAGCCGTTGTGCAACTGCCAGTTCAGGTCGGTCCCGAGTATCTCCCGGTTCCCGTCCATGCCGGCCGTCAGGCGATCGTAGAACGCGGGTGGGTTCCCGGTCGTCGCTGCGGTCCACCGCCGGGTATGTATCGTGGACGCGCCAGGCAGGGTAGACGAGCATGATTGCCGTCGCCACCCCTCCCAGCACGATTCTCACAGGGCCGGTGGACCTTGCAGTCCGGGTCTTCATTCCCGTCAAGGCCCAGGCACCCGCCGCCCCGCACCCGGCCGCCAACGCCACGACCCAGTGCGAGGGGATGAAGAAGACGTGGACATCACCGACGTTGTAGGTGAAGGCGAACCACCAGTTGACCGCCCACAGCGTCGCCAGCAGCGTGCCGAGGCGCCAATTGCGGCGAAACAGCCAGGCCAGGCCGACGGTTGCGGCGGCGATGCCCGGGACGCCGAACTGCTGATGGAGGTCGAACCAGTACAAGCGGAACCGCTCGGGCATCGACGACTGCGAAATCCCCTCGACCATCGTCGCCCGCCAGTCCGCCTTGGTGACGTCGAACCAGAAATTGCGGAGCAGGTCGAGGCCGCCCGGGTGCTGCGGTTCGGCCAGCATGGACCGCACGTTCCAGGCGTACTGCAGTGCGAACAGGACGGCGATGCCCAGAGCCAGGCCGACCACTCTCGGCCGCAGCATCTCGCGGGGACCGCCCGGGGCCGACACGAGCAGGAAGAGGGCGAAGCCTGGCAGTAGCAGCACCATCGAGAGATGGTTGCCGAAGCCAAGCGCGAAGCACGCGAAGAAGACGGCGAGCCGGCCCAACGAGGGCCTGGCGTACCAGTGGAGGAGTGCTACGAGCGAGGCCGTGGCGCACAACACGTGGAGCGCGTAAACCTCTGCGACGATCGCTTGCGACCAGAACGTGTAGGAACCGGCAAACAGCAGGGCCGCGACCACGCCGCCGACGAGGGAGCCCGACAGCCGGGCCCCCGCGATCACCATCAGGCCGACCGCGAGCGCCCCGGCGACCGCCGATGCGAGGTTCGCCGCCTTCGCCGGTTCAACCGGGAGCCCCCGGACGAAGGCGTTCACAACGGCGAAGTAGAGCGGGTAGCCCTGGCGCGGCGTGAGATCCTGGCGGCCGGCGACCGCCTGGAACGATGCGGTGTCGCCGAGGTCCTGTCCCGGGAGCAGCGTGGAGAAATAGAGAAAGAAGGCGAAGGCCGCCAGGAACCCAGCGGCCACGAGGCGCAGGCGCAGCGTCCCCACGGGCCGGTCCGGTCAGGCCTTGGCGGGTGCGGGCGCCGGTTTCGGCGCGGGCTTGGTGTCCACCGGGAGGTTGGCACCGGCCCACTCGGCAATCCCGCCCTTCAGCACCGAGGCCTTGAAGCCTTGCCGGATGAGCTCGCCGGCCACGGCAGAGCCTGTCACTTCGTCCGGGTCGGAATCGTAGACGACGACGTCGCGCTCCCGGGGAATCTGCGCCGTGCTGACGGCGTCGGGCGCCATGCGGATGGCGCCGGGCAGTTTCACCGTGCTGTGCTCGTACGGGTACTTCAGGCGTGCGTCGACGATCGTCGGATGCCCCGCGGCGTCCGGATTCTCGAGGCGCAGCTTCAGATCTTCTTTGGTGATGCGAGGAACAGGCATGCCGTATTGTCCCCGCGGCACGCGGGAACAGTCAAGCCGCCAGACCGCCTACTCCTGGCGACGGGCTACCAGCCGCAGGAGTTGGCGCCGGGCGCGAAGCGGCACGGGCTGCAGCCCGAGTTCACGCGCGTCCACCTGCCAGCCGTTCGAGCGCTGGCCGCAGCGCAGGCACCGCAGGTGAATCGAGCCTTGATCGCACGCCACCGCGTGTTCATGCCGTCCGAGCAGGTGACAGTTGATCCAGTCCCACATGACGCAAGTCCATTCAAAGCTGAAACTCGATTCACGTTTTGGTGATCGTCAATCGGGGATCTTCCAGTGAATCGTGCCGTCGTCGCGTTCGCTCGCTCTCAGGGGCAAATGCGGTGCCAAACGAAAACCGTCTGGCGGACCCGCCAAAATCCGAGTCCAACTGCGGCTGTGCTTTCGAACGCCGTTGATGGGCTGCCGAATCGCCGACGCTCAGCCGTTCGCGGCGCGGCCGTCGAGCCTATTCAATGGGAGGTTCTTGCGGTTTGTGTTACCGTGCCGGCATCCATGCACAGCAAGGCGACCCTGGCGGCACTTGGTCTGCTGCTGCTCGCGCTCGTTGCGGCCTCCTCGCCGCGACGCGTGGGGGACGGCCACGAGTACATGGCGATGGCGATGAACATGGCGGCGCTCCGCGCGCCTGCCATCGGAGCTGCCGAGGTCGGGGGAGTGGAAGCGGACCTGGCGCGCTGGAACTTCACGGGCCTCCCCTTGAACCGGCACGCCGAACTTCGAGACGCTGCCGGTCGGCAGGATTTCTTCCACTTCTGGCTCTATTCGGCGCTCGCGGTGCCTGGTCTCTGGGCGGTGCGCCTGGTCGGCGCGCATCCGAACTACGGCTTCGTGCTGTTGAATGCGCTCCTGTTCCTTGGCGCTGCCTGGGCGGTCTGCAGGAAACTCGGCTGGTGGGGCACGGCCGCTGTCTTCTGCAGCCCGGTGCTCTGGTGGGTCGACAAGAGCCACACGGAGACCTTCACCTTCTCGCTGCTGGCGGCGGCGTTCGCGTTTCTCGGCGATGCGCCCTGGTGGTCGATGGTGGCGCTCGGCGCGGCGTCGGCGCAGAACCCGCCGGTCGGAGTCGTCTTTGCCGCGGTCGCGGTATCCGTCCTGGCGACGGAGTCGGGGCGCCGGGACCGGCGCGTCTGGCTGGGGGCCGCGGCCGGCCTCGTCACGGCACTGGCGCACCCCGTCTATTACTTCGCGCGATGGCGGCTGTTCACGCCCCAGCTGCTCGAAGGGACATCACTGCGGTGGCCCTCGGCCGCCGAGTGGGGAGCGGTCCTTTGGGACCCGAACCTCGGCCTCGCCGTCCACGCCCCGCTGCTGGCGCTCCTCGTCGCCTGCGCCCTGGCGGTGACGGTCGCGGCGGCTCCCCGACGGCTGGCCGAGCCCGCCATCGGGCTGAGCCTCCTGGCGGGAGGCGCCTTCCTCCTGGCGTTCGCGCAGTCGACCAACATGAACAACGGCGGGACGCCCGGCTTGAGCCGCTATGGAACCTGGCTCGTGCCTCTCGCGATTCCCGTACTGCAACGGGCGCGGGAGACCGCCTCGTCCCGCTGCCGCCGGGGGCTCGCGGTGCTGGCGGTCGCCTCCGGCGCGTGGTGCGTGGCCGGCTTTCCGCCGGCCGCACCGGAGCGCTACTGCCAGGCGTCCCGGGTGGCGACCGTCGTCTGGGACCGGTGGCCCTGGCTCGACAATCCGCTGCCCGAGGTCTTTGCCGAGCGGGCGTCGTTTGCCGAGCCCGGCCTGGCGCCGATCGCAACTCCCGGCTGCACCAAGGTGCTGCTGATCGATGGGCAGTGGCCGGTCCCATGCCGGCCCGTGGGACTGCCGCCGGCCTGCATGCTGACCCACGGACTGTGTTACGCCAACCTGGTCAACGACCGCTACGAGTTCAAGCGTGTGACCCGCCCCGCCGGGTACACCTTCGAACGACGTCGGACCTGGGTGTGGGACGCCTCGGGAGGGCCCGGGATCGACCGGATCCTCCGTCGGGTCCGCTGGCGGGAGTTGCGGTTGGCGCCGCGCAGCGCTGCCGGGGCGATGTTGCGGGACGCGGACCAGGTGTCGTGGACCTACAGCCTGCAGGGGGACCGGGAGCTTCTCGTCTACGTGAGACAACCGAGGCCGGGCGCCATGCTGACGATGGTCCTTCCCGGCGCGATGCACGGGGCGATCCTCGACGCGGCGACCGGTGACGAAGTGGAGCGGTTGCGAGTAGGGGAAGGGGCGGATACGCACACCCGGCTGTCGATTCCTGCCGGCAAGACGGTCGTGGTGGTGCTGAGCGCGCAGGCAGCAGGCAAACGCTGAGCGATGATCGTCGGTGGTGGCGAGGCGAGCGCCTACGGCGCGGTCAACCGGGTGCGGTGCTGGTCGATGTGCCGCAGCCAGAGTTCGAACAGGTCCCGGATGGTCACCGGGGACGGCGACCAGGCCACGGGCCATCCTCGTTGCGCCGCGGCGGCGGGTAGCGCCGCCGCGACGGCGAGCGCCCGTCCGAGGGCCCGGCGCCAGTCATCGACGGTCCCGGCAGGACTTTGCCCTCTCCGCTGCGCGACACGGTCGGCGTTCCATCGGTCGATGTCGATCCTGCGGATCGCGTCCGCCCGTCCTGCCGAAAGCATCTCGACCTGGTCCATCAGGAAGTCCGACCAGTCCGTGAGGTGCCCGAGCAGTTCCTGGTTGGTCCAGGACGTGCCGCTCCAATCCCCCCACCGACCCCCGACCCGGGCGACCCAGGATTCGACGTCCGAGGCCGCGCTCCCGGCCCGTTCCAGCCAGTCGGTGCGCGCCTCGCTCATCACGCTGCCGGTTTCCGCGCCACCAGGCGGCCGCGGCCCACCTTGCCCGCTGCGGACGCGTCCCGCCACATCCCGATGCCGCGTTCGACCTGGTCGTACATCTCGCGCCCATAGCCGGCGACGATGGCGGGCCGGTGGACGTCCCTGACCGCGTCGAGGTAGGACTGGATATGGAGCGCGAAATCCTCACTCAGGTCTTCGCGCTGTTCCACGACGAGTCCGGCCTCTTCCGCCAGTGCCGCGTAGCCATCGAGGGTTTCCAGGTAGGGGAAGACCATGAACGTGTTGAGCTGCGTCCACAGTTCGTCGCTCATCGGCCCCGTCTGACCCAGTCGGTGAACGCCGCCACGCCCTCCGGGCTTCACCACGCGCTCGCACTCCTCGAGCAGCGCACGCTTGTCCGTCACGTAGCACCAGGCGTCCTGGCCCCAGACCACGTCGAAGGTTTCGGTGCCGAACGGCATGCGGAGGGCGTCGCCGAACTGGAAGCTGACCTTCGACTCGAGCCCGGCCAGCCTGGTGCGCCGCTCGGCCTCCCGGTGCATGTGCGCCGTGCCGTCGAGGCCGACCACGTTGCAGCCGAACGACTGCGCGAGTTGCCGCGCGGGCCCCCCGAGCGCGCTGCAGACGTCCAGCACGACGCTCGACGGCAGAACCCCGGCGTGTCGAGCGAGGGCCTCCGTTTCGACGGCGCCGCCGACGTCGATCTGCTCTCCCATCAGCAGTTCCCAGAGGGCACCGCCAGGGCCGCTGTAGACCTCCCTCACCTCGCTGAGCCCGACATCGAGTCGACGTTCCGGCGTCATGACGGACCTCCATGGCCGACGATGCGCAGCGGGATCCGCGTGCCGGCTGCGGGTGTCGCTGCGACCCTCCAGCACTTCGGATCGACGCCCTCCGCGTTGCCGGCGTAGTGATACGCGCTGGCTCGGCATCCCCAGCAGTGTTCGTTCTCGGCGCACTCGTTGCACGGGGAGGGGGCGCTCCGGGTGTCGTGCAGCGACGCATGGACCAGAGAGCCCAGGTGCTCCCGGACGATGCGCTCGAAGGGCGTGTGCCGGATGTTGGCCACCCCCTCGCGGATCACCGAGCAGGGCGTGACTTCTCCGGTGAACGTCACCGTCGGCCATCGTCCCGCAGTAGAACTTGTCGGTGTCCATGGCGGCAATCGAGCCGTCGCCGGACCCGTAGTTGAGAAGGTCGCGCTCGCGGAAGACGAGGCGGGTTGCGTCGGCCGAGGGCACGAACCGCATCCATTCCGGGCCCATCCCGGCAGGATTGAACATCGTCAGGCAGGTCCGCATGCCCTTTTCGCGCCACCACCAGCGCATCGTCTCGACGACGTCGTCGGGCGGCTGCGCCGCGGTGAACGTGATGCAGTTGATCATCTGGTCGGGGGATTTCCCCGCCCGCTGCAGGTGGTCGACGCCGTCGATGATTGCCGCGATGTTGCGTGGGTCGCTGTGCGGGTGGAGGCGTGCGTACCACGGTCGGAGACACCGAGTCGGCATGGACGGAGACGAACCCGCCGTCGGTGACTTCAGCGACCATGCGAGCGGTTTCGGGGTCGCGCAAGGGAACGCCGCTGGTCCACACGTTGTTGGTGAGGCCAAGGCCGCGGGCGTAGTCCATCAATTCATGCCAGTCGCCGCGGGCCAGCGGGTCGCCGCCCAGCCAGTCGATCGCCCGCACTTCCAGGCGGGCCGCGGAGTCGAGCAGGCCAACAATCTCGGCCACCGTCAGCGCACGCGTTTCGACGGCGCCCGATTGCGCGTAGCAGTAGGCGCAGCCCTGGGGGCAGGCGTCGGTCGATTCGACCTGGAGCGTGTAGAGTCGCTGCTCGGAGAAATACCGACGCTGCTCGTCTTCCCGTCCCGCCGCCAAGCCGCCGTATTTCGCCAGGCATCCGCTCATCGCAAGGTCTCCCTGTTGTGTGTGCCGGCGCGGTGCGTGTGAGAGCAGACCGGGCAGGCGCCTTGACGGTCTGGTTCGATGGCGGCCGCGAGCACGCGCCGTGTCGCGGCCGGTGCGCCGCCGGGAAGGCCGGCAAGGTCGCGCATCAGGCGTTCGAGGTCGGCCGGTGTGTCGACGTCGTACACGGCTCGAGGACCGAGAATCGAACAGCCGGCGTTCCGGGCACATGCGAGCGTCTGGATCGCGACATTGGCGCTGCTCCACGTGACCGACCGGAACAGTTCCGCGCGCGGACGCTCGAGTCCGACCAGGTAATAGCCGCCGTCGTCGCTCGGGCCGATAACGACGTCGGTGTCTTCGAGGCGCGCGAGGGCCTGATCCAGGCGCTCGCGTGGCATGGTGGGGCTGTCGGCGTTCACCGCGACGACGCGCGCGAAGCCAGCGTCGAACAGCGACCGGGTTGCCTCGGCGAGGCAGTCGCCGATGTCGGCACCGTCCACGCCGAGGAGGAGCGGGCTGCCGGGCAGGCACCGGCCCCACGTTTCGACGGCGGACGGGGGAGTGATGGCAATGGCGAGCTGGACGCCTGGCATCCGCGCGACGAGCGCCATCGTATCGTCCAGGAAGGCTCGTGCGAGCAGCGCTGCCCGCTCGAATGACAGCGGCGGCACCAGCCGCGTCTTGACGCGCCCGGCCACCGGCTCCTTGGCCATGATCACAATCGCCGAGGCGGTCGGCTGGCGGATCGTCATCCTCGCGCGTGCACGGCGATTGTCCGGAGGATGTGGGCGGTCGCGAGGGCGGAGCCGCGGATGGTCCCGCTGACTTTCAATCGGCCGGCGGTGCGGGTGCGCCATGCCACGGGAACCTCCGCAATCCGCCAGCCGGCGCGCGCCGCGCGCACGATCATCTCGGTCGGCCAGCCGTAGGTCTGTTCGGACAGGGTGACCGAGAGGAGCGCCTCTCTCCGCACGGCGCGAAACGGGCCGAGGTCGGTGAGCGTCAAGCCGTAGAGCGCCCGGATCAGGGCGGCGCCCAGGCGGTTGCCCGTGCGCTGGTGCCAGGGCATCGCGGCGGCGGAGGCGGGTGTGAGGAGCCGCAATCCAAGCACGAGGTCCGCTGTCCCGAGCGCAATCGGACGCACGAGGGCGGGGATGTCGGCAGGGTCTGCGGATCCGTCACCGTCGAGGAAGACGACGACATCGCCGCGGGCGGCGCGGAGCCCGGCCTCGCACGCGCGGCCATAGCCCCGGCACGGCTCGCGGACCACGGTGGCGCCACAGCGGGTCGCCACCGCGACCGTGTCATCGCGCGAACCTCCGTCCACGACAATCACCTCGCCAACGAGAGCCATGGGAATCGCCGCCAGCACCCGGCCGAGGCTTCCGCCCTCGTCGAGCGCCGGGATCACCGCCGTCGCAGGGACCATCTGCAGGTATTCCTCCGGCCGAGAACGCAAGACGCACGTGCAACGGGAACGGGAGGCGCGGTGCGTGCTATGTTGTGGAGACCCAGCCGGACAATATCACGCGAGGCGGCAGGCGGCAAGGTATATCGGCCGGCTGCCGGCCGAGGTGACAGGCGCGCGCGATGAGTGAGCGGTGTGAGCCGGGAGACGCGCCGGAGACGCGCGCCCGGCCGTTGCGGGATGCTGAGGTGCCATGCTAGTATTTAAAGTCTTGTCGGCGCTGCCGACGAGAACCCACAGAGTGGGCGGCTAGCTCAGCTGGGAGAGCGCCGCGTTCGCAACGCGGAGGTCGCAGGTTCGAGCCCTGTGCCGTCCACCAAATAAAGCAATGAATTCAAACACTTAGACCTCGGCGCTGCCGAAGGTCTGACTCGGAGCGCCGCTCCAGTGGTGCGCCAGTGGTGCAGCGCGAACCGTCCGGCTAGTGGAGAACCGCGGTGACACGCTCGCGGCGGTAGCACTCCGACTCACTCGCGCAGCGTGCCACGCACACGAGGATCGCGCCGGCGTGAGGTCGCCATGGAATCAACGACCCTCGGCCTGCTGTCTGAGATAAGATCCGCCGCGTCCTCCGAGGCGGTCGGCAAAATGCAGGGAGGTTGAACGTGCTCCTCGCCTTCTTGATCGGCTGGATCGCAGTGCAGAGCGCGACGCAACCCCGTGGGGTCGCGCCGGAGATTCCCGACCCGCCGGGTGAGAATCTGCCGGTGGTGCTGCTCTTCGGATGGCGCATGCCCGACGCCGGGTTTCCCGGTCTTCCCCGAGACGCCGTGAAGGAGTATCTGGCCCGTCAGTCGGCCTTCCGTAGCGCGTTGGCGCGGCCGGCCACGGAGCAAGAGGTGATGTTCTCCGCCCACCGGCGTGGCATCGAGCGCGCGTCGTGGTGTTTGCTCGGCGGCCCAGATGCCTCTGGCGTCGTCCAAGATTTCGTGCGGGAAGGCGTCTTCTACTATGAATGGGAGGGCATGAGCGAGGCACCGTTATGCGAAGCACGGGCCCTCGAGGCGTATTTGAAACGTCACCCGTCGAGCCCACTTGCGGACTACGTGCATCTGCTCATCGGCCACCGTTACTCCTGCGCGGCGCAGTTGCAGGACGGCGAGCACACGTCGGCCGCGTCGTCCACAGACCGGTCCCTCGCCGAGTTGAGGCTGGCGGCACGCGCCTCCAATCCTCTGATTCGGCTGGTCGCACACGGGATCATCAGCCGCCCTGGGTGTCAGTTCTCGCTATGAGGACCGGCTTGGGCCTGGAGCGACGTCATGGGTAACGGCTAACCCTCGAACCGGGTGGCGACCTGAGGTCGTCGTTGGCCTCATCATTTGGGAACCGCTGGCTCAGGAGAAGGTAGCCGCCCGCCTTCCCCCTGTCTCAGAATCAACTCGACCACTCGACGGTAGTCGTTGCTGAAGTGGTGTCCCTTCCCGACGGCGACCGCCTGCACATGCGGCCCTTTGAGTGATCGGCACGCCGAGTCGCTCTCGTCAGCGCCGAAGACGCAGGTGACCGGCACGTTGAGCCGCTCGACCTCGGGGATCGTCGGGTATTGCGGGTTGCCTCCGCCTCCCAGCCAGCTCGCGAGGTGGAATTCGAACGCGGCGGTGTCCGACAGGCCGAGAAGCGAGACCCCTGCGACTTGCGCCCTGCTCTCTGCCGTCAGCCGGTTCACCAGGAACGGCAAGACATTGGCGCCGAACGAGTAGCCGATCAAGAGCACGCGCTGCTTGCCCCAGAACCTCGAGTAGTGACGGACAACCCGCGCGAGGGCCGCGGCCGCTGCCTCCGGCGTTCGAGGGGTCCAATAGTAGTCGAGGCTGCTCCAGCCCACGACCGGCACGCCGGCGCCAGCCAGCCCCGCCGACACGTCCTTGTCGATTTCGGCCCAGCCGCCGTCGCCGGTCAGGAGGATCGCCATCAGGTCAGTGCCCTGCCTGACTGCGGCAGCGACTTCGACGAGAGGCAAATCCGCCACCTCGGGAACGGACGCCGACCGACCCGCGTCGACCGCACGTACGTCGGTGACCGCCCGGTACGCTTCGACGAACTGCGCCTCCCAGTTGCGCGGCACGCCGAACCCGTGCCCCACCTTCGGCAGGGAAAAGAGACGGGATGACCCGGACGCCCTCACGAAGGCTCGCGTGGTCTCCGGCGAGCACACCTGGTCGGCCTCGCCCTGCAATACCATCCACGGCACCGTGAGTCCAGGGAACGGGGCGAGGTCGAAGCCGACGCCTTTGGCCTTCCTGGCGGCCTTCAGCCCGCGCATTTGGCACATCGAGGCGTGCGTCTCTAGGTCGGGGCAGAATCCGAGGCTGATCGCGCCGGCAAAGGTCTCCGGGGGAGCGGACACGAGCGCGGCGTACACCAGGGTGGCGCCCGAGGAGTATCCGACGAGGATCGGACGTTTGTACGTTGGCAGCTTCCGATGGAGCTGAACGGCCCGCGACAGCTCCTCCAGCGACCCGGCGGGATACGCGCAGCCCGACGCCCTCTCGAGATTCTTCAGGAAGGCGCGGATGTCGACCCCGACAACCAGGGCGCCGAGGTCGCGGAGGCGCTCGGCCATCGATACCACGCCGAGGTTCCATCCGCCGTCGCCCGAGATGAACAGCACGACCTGGTCGGGCGCGCGCGTCGGCGCATACATCATCACGCGACCGAACTCGGGTAGCGTGACCGTCTCGGTCTGGGCCCCGCTATCACCGGCCGCACCGACGCTCACCGCGAGCGCCAAGATCGCTCCAACGATTCTCGTCGTCATCGGCTCGTACCCATGCTCATTATGCGTCAAGGCGACTCGAACCAGCAGGGGGCGGGGCAGCAGTGTCGACGCCGGCCGCGGCGCGTTCGTGCTCGATCGCGGCGTTGAACTCTGCTCCGATGAGAATCGCGAGACCCGAGGCGTAGAGCCAGAGCAGTGCCGCGATGACGCCGCCGATGGCCCCATACGTCTTCTGGTATTCGCCGAAATGGCCGGCGTACCACTTGAATCCCAGCGACGCGACGACCCACAACAGCGTGGCCACGACCGAGCCGGGCGTGATCCACGAGCCTCGCCGCCGCAGGTCGGGAGCGAAGCGATAGACCCAGCCGAGCGCTGTCACCATCAGTCCGAAGACGATCGGCCACTCCACGATCTCCCACAGCCAGGCCAGGCGCGGCGGCAGCCCCAAGCCGCTCAGGAGGTACGCCGCCAGCGCCGATCCGGTCATCACGAGCGTAACGGCGATCAGCGCGAGCGCTGTCCCCACCACGGTCAGGGCGGTGGCGAGCAGCCGGACACGCCACCACGACCGCCGCTCACTGACGTGGTAGGCCAGGTTGAGCGTATCGATGATCGCCGTCATCGCAGAAGAACTGCTCCACAGCGCACCAATCAGGCTGAGGGACAGGAGGCCGGGGGGCGGCCCATGCGCAATCTGGTCGAGCTGTTCCCTCACGAGGACCAGCACGTCGCGAGGCACGACGCGCGCCAGGGACCCTACGGCGTCCTCCACAAGGTGCTGTACCGGGAACGAACTGGCCAGGGCGACCATGAAGAGCAGGCCCGGGAAGAGTGCGAGAAACCAGAAGAAGGCGAGTTCCGCGGCCCAGCCGAGACAGTCGTCCGCGTACACGGCGCGGCCGGTTCGCCGGAGGACGTGGCCCCACCTGGTCACGCGGTGCGACAGACCCAAGCTGTCCACGCCCCTGATCTTGCCGCTGACGCGCCCTGCGTGGCTGTTCACAGTGGCACACGCTCGATTTCTTCCCCGGGGCGCCAACTGGAGCGCAGGCAGCCGGACGGCGGCGACGGTGGCTGATGAGTTCTCCAACGTCTGCGACAAGACGGGGCCTGTTGACCTGGGTGAGTCGGCGTTGGCCGGCGGGCACGGAATTGCAGCAGACAACCGAGGAGGTTCCCAATGCAGTTGTTCGACCTCGCCGCTTACCAGCCGACCTCGAACGATGGCTTCACGAAACGCGTGTTTCAGAACTCGCCCCGGGGGCTCGTGTTCACGCTGACGTTCATGCCGGGGCAAGCGCTGCCGGAACACACGCACGGCCAGTCCGAGCTGCTCGCGACCGTGTTGAGCGGGTCCGGTGAGGCCACGGTCGACGGCAAGAAGGCCGCGCTGGCGGCCGGCGCGCTCCTGCACTGTGAAGGGCACGAGACCTTCAGCCTGGAGAACACCGGCAGCACGCCGCTGTCGGTCCTCGTGGTGCTCTATCCCGGGGAGGCGAGGTTCGCCAACGACGTGCGGTAGCCTCGGCGCGAGGGCAATCGCGCCGGCCGCGCTCCCCTCGCGTTCGGCGGCGTCCGGTCAGAGGTACACCCAGGTGACACCGGGGTTCCGCTCGTCGGCCTTGAACCCGGCGATGCCGGTCGCTCCGGCCAGGTAGCCGCGAACTGCCGCCCGCAGGCGTCCGCCGCTGATGCCGTGGATGATCTCGACGCGGTCGAGGCCGGCCCGAATGGCGTGATCCAGCCGCACTTCCAGGGCGTGCAGCGCCTCGGGAACCGTCATGCCATGGAGGTCGAGCGACCTCAAGGCGCGGACGTCGAGCCCCGCAGGCGCCGGCGCGACAGCGGGATGGCTTTGCGGCGCGCCGCCGCTCTCGCGCTCGCGCCGGGCGTGTTTCTTCGCGCGGGACACCGATGTCAGCTCGGCCTCTCCGCACCACAACGTCATGCTCCCCACGGCAACGTGGCAGCGGCCCCTGCCATCGATGCCGACAACTCGCCCCTTCTTGCCGAGGGCAATGACGACCACGTCCGAACCAGGTGGATAGGGCATCGGGCTACCGGTCCTCGCGGCCGATCTCTCTTGTCATCTCGGACATCGTATGCCGAAAACCGAGCCGTTCGAACAGCCGGCGTGCCGGTTCGTTGCGGGCGGCGGTCCAGAGCATCACGCGGGGCATGCCGCGGTCCGCCAGCCACCGCGCGGCCGCCTCTACCAGCGCGACGCCAACCCCCGCGCCGCGGGCGGCCGGGTCGACGAAGACGTCGTGGATGAAGCCGGCCTCGTCCCGAAGCTGCATCCAGTCCAGCGGCTCGACGCCCGCGTAGGCGTAGCCCACCACGACGCCCTCACGTTCGGCGACGAGCACCACGACGTCGCGGCGGTGCAGCTGGGTGCGCAGGAAGCTGCCATAGCCGTCTTCGAGGCCGGGACGCGGCGGCAGGAAGCGCTGCGGGTCGTACTCGAAGTGATTGAGGAACAGTTGTGTGCCGAACCGGCCCAGTGCGGGAACGTCAGCCGTGGTCGCCGGTCGGACTCGGACGGCCGCGTCGGTCATGCGACCAGCATACGACACCACCTGCGGTTCCACCGCCGCGCTTCACCACGCGACAGTGGCGCAGCACCACGGACGTCTGCGAACTGCACCGAGCCGCTCTGGCAGCCGAGTTCCATCCGGTTGACCATCCAGGCCGGCACGAATCCCCGCGCGTCGTAGCCGCGAGCCTGGTAGTAGCCCCGGGTCATCGCGCCGAGCTCGTCGGCGGAGATCCCGGTGCCCCCGCGCGGACCGTCGCAGAGCGGTTGCGCGAGCAGCCGCTGCGGCAGCCAGTCGTCTGCCGGGATCCACCCTTCGCGGATGTTGAACAGCCGCTTGAGTGCCAGGACCCGGTCACCGACGGCCTCCACTTCCGGTGGCAGCCAGTCGCACCCGGTGACGGCCGACAGGATATCGGCGGCTTCGCCGTAGAAGTTGCTGAAACACCTTCTCGCGAACCTGCAGACGATCAGGGAATCGAGGACCGCCGCCCTGTTCTCGGCCTCGACGACGAGTTGGACCAGTGAGGCCCGGGCGGGCCGGCCCGCTTCTCCGGGGAAGTCCGCGTCCTGGGCGCCCGACCGGTTGTGGGACGCGCCGCTAGGGTTTACCGCCAGCCCGAGCGCAGTGGCCTTCAATCCGCGTGGCTCGTACCCCGGCAGCTCCAGGCCTTTCACGTGCATGGCCCAGGCGTCGCTGCCCCGGCCAATGGCCGCCGCCGCACGACGGGAACCCTCGGCCAGGAAGTCGCCAATTCCGGCGCGCCCGCCGATCGCGTGTATGGCGGCAAGCAAGCGGTCCCCCCGCCCGAAGCGCAGGCCCGCCGCGTCGGCCTCCGGCAGGACGCCCCGCTCCGATGCTTCCATCGCCCACGCGATCGTCCCGCCCGTGCTGATCGCGTCGAGGCCGTACCCATCGCAGAGCGCAACGGCGTCGATGACGCAATCCAGGTCGCCGATTCCCGCACAACGGCCCGAGCGCGAACAGCGTCTGGTACCTCCAGGCGCTGCGCGCCGCCTTCTCGAGAGCGGAATCGGTGTTCACACCCGATCGCGCATGCCGTGCAGCCGTGCCGCTCGCCGTCCGAGGCCTTCGCCAGGGCTTCCTCGTCCAGGTGAGCAGCATCCTCGAATGTGTCCTCCCGGAAGTTGCGCGTCGGGAGGATCCCCAGCCGGTTGAACGCGCTGATGTTGGCGACGCTTCCGACGTGCCGGTGGGTGGCGGTAGCCGACGCGCCGACCCGGTCTCTCAGCACGTTGGCCAGGACGTCGAGCCGTTCCGGGCACGCCACGCGACCTGGCAAGGTGCCGCGGACAGCGATGGCCTTCAGGTTCTTGGCGCCCATCACCGCGCCGAGTCCGCCTCGCCCGGCGTGCCGCCCCTCGCAGCTGATCGTCGCGAAGCGCACCTGCCGCTCGCCGGCGGGCCCGATGGCGGCCACCTGGGTCGCCGGAGACAGACCGGCCCGGACCGCCGCTTCGGTCTCGGCCGCCGACAGCCCGGCCCACCTGGACGCGTCACGCATCTCGACCCGGTCTCCGTCGACGAACAGGCAGGCGAGCGTCGGCGCCCGGCCGGTGACGACCAGGGCGTCGACGCCGAGGCGCTTCAGGGCAAGCGCGAAGCGGCCAGACGCCAGGGAGTCGGCAATGAACCCCGTCAGGGGCGACTTGGCGGCGACCGCGAACTTCGCGGTCGTTGTCAGCGAAGTTCCCGACGAGCGGAGCGGTCGTGATGACGAGCGGATTGTCCGGCGAGAGGGATTGACGCCTGGGGGGGCGCAGTCGTAGAGCAGGCGAGCGGCAAGGCCCGCGCCGCCGAGATATTGTCGGGGCCAGGAGCCCGGTATGTCGCAGTGCACGCCTGTTCCGGTGCCGAGGTTCACCTGCAGCACCCGGCCGGAAGAGCCGTGCATGCTATCCCCCCGAGTCTGCCGAGAGCAGAAGGATGGCGTCACCGCTGGCGACAGGCGTAGTCGACCGGTGAATGAAGTCCAGACCGTTCAGGTTGCACGCGCATCCGCTGGCGAGACCACAGCCGTCAGCGCGGACGACCGGCCCGCGGAGATTGGGGAACCGGGCGACGAGCACCGTCAGGACGTCGCCCAGCGTCCCTCCCGCAGGCACGGTCACCGGCACGCTGGGCGTCCGGGTGAGCAGCCGCGCCATGCCGAACAACTCCACCGTGCAGTCGGCGTTGCCGGGGTCCGGGCATCCGCATCCCGCGTCGCGCTCGACCGCGCGCCGGTAGTCGTCCGGCGTGTTGATGTTGAAGAAGCTCCAACCCTGGGGATCGAGCGCCCGGATTTCCGCCTCGTCCACCGCGCAGGTGCGGACGCCGTCGAATATCGCCGCCGGCCGCCGCTCGCCTCCCACGATCGCCTCTGCAAGCACCGGCTCGAGGTCTCGCCGGTAGACGGCGTGGAGCGGCTGCAGGCGCTGCTGCCAGCGGGGCACGACGATGTCGCACCCGGGGGCGCGGGCGAGGAGGCCGGACACGAGCGCAGGATCGAGGAAGGGGCCGTCGCACGGCGCGACGAAGCAGAGGTCGCGTCGCGCGGCGGAAAGACCGTGGCGAATCCCGCTCAACGGACCAAGATGCGCCACCTCGTCGCGAACCACGCGCGCAGGCAGGCAGGGCATGGGTTGGCCCGGCGCGGTGACGACAACGACGTCATCGAACAGCGTCCGCAAGGTCCGCACGACGCGTGTGACGAGCGGTTCGCCGCCGATCGGCAGCAGCGCCTTCGGTCGTCCGATCCGGGCGCTCTTTCCGCCGGCCAGGACGATGGCGGTTGCGTTCTCCTCGCGGGTTGCATGAGGCATCGGGGCTCAGCTCACGGTCAATCGGAGGTCGAGGGGGTACCCGGGCCGCGCCGGGCGCGCATGGCCGTGGTCGATGGCCGCGAGGTCGGAATCGACGGTCTCCAGGTCGCGAAGCATCACGTCCAGCGCCGGACACGCCTCGAGCACGGTGAACGCCTTCAAGTAACCGCCACATCGTGTGCACGCCTCCACAGTCCCCGGCGGGCGCCGGCCCGGTTCGTCCGGGAGGCTCGGTGCCGCGGGAACGAGGTGGGCGAAGTGCAGATGGTCCTTGGTTCGGCAGAAAGCGCACGTCAGGAGGGGCGCCGGCCAGGCCGCACCGCAGCGCGCGCAGCGTGAGCGGCGGCGGCAATCGATGCCGAGGACCTCGGCGAACGCCGGCCACGAGCCGCAGACCGGGCAGTAGCCGTGGCTCCAGGTCTCGTCAATCCCCGCCGAAAGGCGACGGTGGCACGCCTGCAGGAGCGGTACCGGCAGGAGGGACGCGACCGCCTGAAGGGCGTCGGCATCGGCTGCCCCGCCCACCGCCAAGGAATCAATCGTCGTGCGGTCGTCCGCGAGAGCGGCAGTGAACAACCTGAACGCCGCTTCTTCGTCGTCGAGAACGCGCCCGACGCTGGCGAGATACGTCGTTCCGGGGTGCAATGCCGCGAGCAGCCGGGCCCTCATCCCGAGAACGAGCTGCCGGTCGAGCGACACCGCGGCGCCCGCGAGAAGGGGTGCGCCCGGCCGCGGGAACTGCCCGAGGACGACGCCGGCCGAGTCCCAGGCTGGAAGCGCCGCCTCGCGAAGCGCTTCCTCGACGAGCGCGAACCAGGGTCCGCATGCCTGCCCGATGCCGTTGACCGGCGAGTGGGCGCGGTCCAGCGTGGTCATCGGAGTTCCACCTGCCGGGCCTGCTGGGCCGGGTCGAGGGACGGGTGCTGCACGCCGATCCGCCTCGGCGTCTTCCAGGTACTGGTCCGAACCCTCGTGCATCTTGACGTTCGCCGGGCGGTTGCCCGGGTCGCCCCGCCGGGGCCGCCGCTCCGCCGGCGCACGGCCTCGGGACTCGCGCAAGCCGCGCAGGCCAGGCAGACGAGCAGCAGCAGTGCCAGTTTCGCTTTCATGTCACACCGATTCGGAAGAAAGGACGATGACGACACGCAGGAGGAAGCCGCCGAGCAGCACGAGGGCCGCCGGGGTGGTGATGCTCCGGTCTCGCAGCCAACCCGGCCGCCACCACATGGCGAGCGGCATTGCCATGCCGACGACCACCGCAGAGGCCAGCAGCACGCCCCACCTCGAGAGCCAAACGCGGGAGACCGGCCCGAGCGACACGATGACGGCCACCAGGACCAGGAGCTCCAGCACGATGACGCGCGAGTCGAGCCGGTGCAGGTCGGCCATCGCCGGCAGCCTCCACCCGGCCGATTGCGCCAGCAGCAGGACGAGGGCGACCGACGTGGACGCGGCCGACATGATGAACAGCATCCCCAGGAGCGGCGTGTCGGACCAGATCGGCCGGTTCGTCACCGACAGCAGCACACCCGTGTAGCCGGCGATGAACACGCCGAATGCCCCCGACCATCGAGACGACGCGGCCCAGGACGGATGGCGGCCCCGAGCGGTTCGCGAACGGGCGCAGCCTCCGGGCGGCCGGCTGCAGCCGCCGCAGCCCGCGCCAGGGCACTGGCTCGTCTTCCGCGAGGGCGGCGACGAAAGAGATGAAAGAGAACACGCCAAAAACCAGCAGCGCCCAGGATCCCACCGACATCGGCGACCAGAACTTGAACATCGGCCGAAAGGTATTCCGATTGGACCAGCATATGCCAAAAGCGCAGTGGACGGTCGAGGTCGACTGTCAACAGCAAGCCGCTCACGAGCACGCAGGGAAAGCGATCGTGTAGCCGAGCCGGGCGAGCGGCCGGTCCTCCGGTCGGCCGAACAGTCGATCGAGGCGGCGAGAAAATAGCAGCCGCCGGCCAGGCCGCCGAGAAGAAATAAAGGACGATGAGCCAGCGCCAATCCGGCGGCGCGGTGAACCAGGTGCTCAGGAGCGGGATTCATGGCCGCTCCTTGCCCTCCGCCGCCGGCGCCACGGTCGCGGAGATGGATCACCGCGATCAAGCCGACAAGCACCGCGCCGAATGACGGAGAACAGCGAGGCCGATGCCAGAGTTGCGCGACGGCATCTTGGGATCGGCGGCAGACCGTACACCTCCGGTTTGTCCACGAGCAAGTAAAACGAGTTCAGACCGCCCAGCACTTTCTCGTCGGCGCCGTACAGGTAGGCGCGGGGCTCGCCGGCCTGTGTGCAGCTGCTCGACCCGCTTTTGCGCGCGCTCTTTCAGATCGCGGATGGTGCCAAACTGGATCGACTGCGGTCGGGCAGGCCTTCGAGCAGGCCGGCTCCAAGCCCGCCCTGGAGGCGGTCGTAGCAGAGCGTGCATTTCTGCGCCGTGTCCGACGCCGGATTGACTTCGATCACGCCGAACGGGCAAGCGCGAAATACAATCGCGGCAGCCGTTGCAGGCGTCGGATTGGATGACCACGGTGTCGAACTCGGTGCGGACGATGGCACCGGTGGGGCAGACCTCCAGGCAGCGCGCCTGACGCAGTGCTTGCACACGTCGCTCATCAGCAGCCAGCGGCCGTCCGTTGCGGTCTTCGGTGAACTGCTCGATGAACTTGACGTGGCGCCAGTGCATGCCGTCGAGCCGGCGCGTGTTGTCGTAGCTGTCGCCGCTCAGCGTGTTACCGGCCGCCGTTGGTGCTCGGCAGCTGGTTCCACTGCTTGCATGCCACCTCGCAGGCCTTGCAGCCGATACACACCGTGGTGTCGGTGTAGAATCCCATGGGCTCTGGCATACGCCTCCTGCTAGCCCAATACAGATTACTTCGATCCAAATCAGTTGCAGATTTAAGTTCTCCGGGCAACGAATCTGTAATTTCGACATTCAAATTCGCCGATGCGCCATCGCCAGCTTTTTCGACGTTGCAGACGAACGCTTTGCCCTCGTGGATCGACACGTTGGGATCGGCGATCGAGCGAGGTCAGCTCGTTGACCACGTCCCCCGTCGACAGCCCTTCATAACCCCAGTGCCACGGCATGCCGACCTGGTGGATCACTCTGCCGTCGATCTTGAACGGCGCATGCGGCGCGTGACCAGCGCCTTGGCGCGGATCTCGTGCCGCGGGCTGGAGATCACGCACCAGTCGAGATTCGTGATGCCTTTTTCATTGGCCAACTCCGGGCTGATCTCGACGAAAAGCTCGGGCTGAAGCTCGTTCAACCACGGCAGCCAACGGCTCATGGCGCCGGACAGATAGTGCTCGGTGAGCCGGTAGGTGGTCAGGACGTAGGGGAACTTGCGGATCGCCGAGCTTCGCCAGCTCGTTGCCCGGCGTGCCTTCCAGTGCTTGAAGACCGGCTGTCTGTTGTTTGTAAAGCGTATTGGCGACCGGCGATTCCACCGGTTCGTAATGTGTCGGCAGCGGTCCGTCGACAAGTCCCGCGGGAACAAACAGCCAGCCGAGACCATCCGGCCGCATGATGAACGGCGCGGTGCCGGGGAGCGCGTCCATGCCCGGAGTCCCCGGCTTGGCTTTGTCGTCGGGCGGCTTCACGGCGATGAAGTCCGGCACGTCGTAGCCGACCCACTTCTTTGCCGCCGCGTCCCACCAGACCCATTTCTTTTTTTCGCTCCACGGCTTGCCCTCGGGATCGGCCGAAGCGCGGTTGTACATGACGCGGCGGTTGGCGGGCCATGCCCAACCCCACTCCAACTGCGAGCCGGGTTTGCCCGGCGGGTCGGGGGTGCGGCGATCGGCGAGCAGCTTGCCGGGCGCCGGGATAAACGCCGGAATAAATCCACGACGCGCAGGTCGTCGAGCCGTCGTCTTTGAGCTCGGCGAAGCCGACGACAGTGGCGTCGCGGATCGTCGGTGAAATAGCCGTTGAACTCTTTCAAAATCTTCAGCGCCGACGGCTCGCCCTTCTTGCGCTCGCTGGGCGTCCTCATGCTCGAAATCCCAAACCAGGTTTTTGCCAGCCCTCGTCCCGTGGCGCGGTGGACTGCCCGCGTACAGCTTCTTTAGCCGCTTGCCCAGCTCGTAGCTGAACCAGGTGTCGGAGCGGCAGTCGCCCGGCGCTTCGGCCGCTTTGTGATGAAACTGCAACAGCCGTTGGGTGTTGGTGAAGGTGCCCTCGATCTCGGCGACTTGTGTCGCCGGCAGATAAAACACTTCGGTCTTGATGTCGGCGGTCTTCACTTCGCCGTTCTTGACCTCGGGGGAGTTCTTCCAGAAGGTTGCGGTTTCAGTGATCCAGTTGTCCTTCACCACCAGCCAGTCGAGTTTGCGCAGCGCCCGTGCGCTCGAGCCTGGCATTGATCGAGGTGGCCGGGTTCTGGCCGATGCAGAGCATGCCCCTTACCTTGCCCGCGTTCATCGCCGCGAACATCGCCATATGCGAGTGGTCGCCGAGAATCTTCGGATGCCAGTCGTAGCCGAAGTCGTTGTCTCGTGGTCGCCGCCGCGCCGTACATGGACTTTAGGTAAGAGACCATGAATTTCGGCATGTTCGCCCAGTAGCCCGTCGGTATCAGTTCCGTCGCGATGAAGTCCTGCAGCGTGTCGTGTTTGCTTGCAGCGCCGATGGGCGCGTTCATGTAGCCCTGAATCGAGTGGTACAGCGTCGGGATATCCGTCGAGCCCTGAATCGAGGCATGGCCGCGCAGCGCCATGATGCCCGCGCCGGGCCGGCCGATGTTGCCGAGCAAGAGCTGCAGCAGCGCGCAGGCGCCGATGATCTGGACGCCGTAGGTGTGCTGCGTCCAGGCGACGGCGTAGGCGAACGAAGTCGTGCGGTCCGCGCCGGAATTGGCCAGAATCGTTTCGGCGACCTTGAGAAAGGTCTCTTTGGGCAGCCGGTGACCTGCTCGACCATCTCCGGTGTGTAGCGCGCGAAGTGGCGCTTGACGATCTGCAACACGCAGCGCGGATGCTGCAGTGTCTCGTCACGGTCGGCGCCTTGGCAGTGACTGCACCGGCGGCCGGACGATCGACTTGACCAGCGGCGCGAACCCTCGCCCGGTTTGAGTTCGAGACTTGGCCGCGGCCGCCGCCGGCCCTTCTCCCGGCGGCATATTGCCAGGTGCGCGCCGTCGTACTGGTTGGTTAAGCCGTTGAACGGCCACTCGGGCACGCCGCCCTTGGCCGGAGTCAGGCCGGAGAACACGCCTTCGAGATCTTCGGTGTCTTTGAAGTCTTCGCTGATGATGCGTCGCGGCGTTGGTGTAGTTGGCGACGAAGTTTTTGAAAAACGGATCCTTGTTCCACTTCTCGCTGTTGATCACGTAATTGATGACGCCGCCCAGGAAGGCGATGTCCGAGCCGGCGCGCACCGGCGCGTAGATGTCGGCGACCGCGCTGGTGCGGGTGAAACGCGGGTCGATGTGGATGATCTTCGCGCCATGCTCGACCTTGGCCTTCATCGGCCAGCGGAACGCCACGGGATGATTCTCCGCCATGTTGGAGCCCATGACGACGACGCAGTCGGAGTCGTCCATGCTCCGGGGGTAAAGGGTGGCCGCGCCGCGGCCGAGCGGGTCCCCAGACCGGGGACGCTAGAGCTGTGTCATATGCGCGCCTGGTTCTCGATCGCGACGATGCCGAGGCCGCGCATGAGCTTTTGATGCACATGGTTGCACTCGACCTCGAGGGTGGCGCCGCCGAGCGAGAAGATCGCCGGCGTCATGTTGACGGTCTTGCCGTTGGCGAGCTTTTCGATAAACGTCTCGTCGCGGGTCTTCTTCACCAGCTCGGCGATCCGGGTCATCGCGCGGTCGATTCCCAGACCTCCCAGTCGCCCGCGCCGGGATTGCGGTGCAACACCTTGAGTCGGACGATTGGGATTGACGTGGAGCTGGAAAATCGCCGCGCCCTTGGGGCAGAGCGTGCCTTCGTTGTGCGGGCTGCGCGGGTCGCCTTCGATGTTGACGATCTGCCCATCCACCGTGTGAATGAGCGTGCCGCAGCCCACCGAGCAGTAGGGACACACGCTGGGCGTGATCTTGCGCCTTTGCATCCGGAGCTCTTGAGCGCGGGCCGCCACCGGCGCCAGCGCCACCCCTGAGGCGACGAGCCCGCCGAGCGCCGTCGCGCCGCCGCCGGCCAGTCGAAGCAGTTCCCGCCGAGAGCATGTCATGAGGCGCTCCTCTATGAAGGACTCAGAACAAGGCCAACCGCGGCGCGAAGGCAGCTGAAGGGGGCTTGCCGTTGTGCTTGCCAGTCGAGGTCCAAGCACAAATGGTTCCGCTTGCCGGGAAAAAGCTCATCCGCGGGCACCGGCGGAAAAACCGGGTCGCGATCTGGGGATCGCCACTTAGGGCGCGGTCGCACACCGTCAGAAATTGAACAGTGGCAGCTCGAGAGTGAATGGCTTTCAGCCTCGACCTAAGGGACGATGCGGATGGCCGTCAGCACCGTCTGGCGGCGATGCATCGTCGCCGAGGCTGAGCTCGATCGAGGTAGTCGCCGGGGGCGAGCGAGGCGAGAACCGCCTCGGCAACGACCGTGCGGACCCCGTCCGCCTCCGTTGATGCTCGCCGGCATCGGCACGGCCAGCGCCTGGCCGCGCCGGTCGAGCAGTCGCGCCGAGGCGGTCGCAATCCCTGGCCCGATCGGAGATCGTCACCTCGAATGCGCTCCGTGCGCCTGAACCGGGTGTCCGCCGTCGGGAGGAACGCCAGCCCCGTCGAGGGGCCGCGCTTGAGGAGCCGCGGCGTCGCCGGCTGCCCGGCGGCCAGCGCCGATGCCGCCGGGAGGGTCACGCGAAGCTGGCCGCTGGCCCCGGTGCCGGACCCAGACGAGGGCCGTGCCGTGACGCGCACGAGGTACTCGCCCGGCTGCAGCCGCACATCGTCCGGGACTCCAGGCGAACGATCGCGCGGCGGAAGAGAGCGGCGCGCTCCCGGAGGCGACGACCGAGCCGTCGGCGGCGGTCACGGTAATCTGCGCCTGGCCGCCCTCCCGCCATTCAGGCTGCCTGGCCGTCGAGTCGCCGAGCTCGCCGACGGCCCAGAGCGAAGCGGCCGGGCCCGGGACCCAGTCGAAGCCGGCGGCCACTCTCAGTGACAGATCGAGCGGGGCAGTGCCGAGTGACGCGAGCGCGGAATCCCTCGCCCGCTCGGCCAGGTCGACCGGCGCCTCCGGTGCCGTTCGGGCGGCCATTTCCTTCTCCGTCGCCGCGAGATATCCGCGGCGAGCCCGTACCTCGCGCCCGCGCGTTTGACGCGGACCTCGATCTTGCGGAACTTCCCATCGAGCTTCGCGTTCGTGGAGTTGTAGCCAAGCAGGTAGTAGTCGGAGAGATCGTCCGCCATCTTCTTCATGCTGGCATTGAGGTCGTTGCTGGTGTCCGACATGAAGCCGTCGGTGGCCGTTGCCAGGTTGCGGAGCGTCTCCAGGCGGCCGGTCAGCTGCGCGATGTCGCCGGTTGCGGAGAATGGCTTGGACGCCCCGATGGGCCCGGGCGCCTTGGCGTCGATTGGCGTGTCGAACACCGCCAGCCCTCGCGGGTCGATCGGGTAGAAGCTCACCGTCTCGCGGTTGGCCCTGTCGAGCAGCCGCCGGTAGTCGCTCTGGTTGTCCAGCAGCGCGAGCGCCAGGCGTGAGGCGTCGCACTCGTGGCGATCGACGGCCGTCGCCGACCGCGGGTCGGCTCCGCCCTGGAGCTTCCCGCCGGGACCGACGTAGATGCCGGGTGTCGCCGGCGGTTCGGGTGGGCATCCTATCATCGAGACGTGGGGGAGCGCACGTGCCAGCGCCTGGTCCTGGCGGTACATCGGCCAGCCTTCCGACACGAGAAGCACGGCCTTGCGTCCCTCGCGCAACGCTCCGAGCCTGGCGACCGTGTCTTCGATCGCGCGCAGCGTCTGCCGCTCGCGCCTGCGCAGGACCATCTCCTCGAAGATGCCGGGGTAGCACCCGAAAGGTCGTCGTGGCGGGTAGCAGAGGGCCCAGCGCTCCTCTTCGGGCTCGAGGTCGTCCCATGAAAAACGCCGCGCCCACGCCGTGCCGACCCAGTCGGCGAACCGCTCGGGCCTGCGGGCGAAGACCATCCGGCTGGCATCCATCTCGGGCGACATCGCGGCGACGAGATCCCCCGGTCCGATGGCGCGCTCGAGGAAGTTGACGATCGCTTTGTCGATGCCGCGAGGGCCGAGCGGTTTCTTCTCGTACGGACGTCCGGCGGTCGCGCTGCCGGGCATTCGAAGTTGGCCGTTGTGCCACGCGGTGGGATCGGTGACGTGATAGCTGTCGAGGAACAGGACGAAGAGCCGATTGTGCGGATCGGCCACCATGTCGTTCGACTCGGCCTGCGAGCGTGGTTCGACACGGGGCGTCCCAGGCGGGGCCGGCGTGACGGAGACGTGCTCGAACGTCGCCACCGTCTGCGGAACTCCGTCCTCGAGCACCTCGAACTCGTCCTTCGACAGGTCCGCGATCGGCTTGCCGTTCGCGGTGGGGTAGGCGTCGACCTGGACGAAATTCGCGCCTGCACGGAAGGTCGGGCGCTGCGGCCCGGGCGCGCCGCGGTCGGGCGCCTGGGATGCGACGACACCGAAGGCGCCGCCGGCGAACAGCAGGAGCAGCAGACGAGCACTCGCAGCGTTCGAGCGCGGCCGACGCGTTCTCATGCGGCACCTCGAGTCAGCGGGCAGGACCTCAGGATACATCAGGGCTGGCCCGCGTGATGCAGCGAGAAGCGGCCTTGAACGCCTCGATTCACCATTGGGAGGTTTGCGCGTGCGCCTGGTGGGACGCTGTAGTCCTGAGGCACGAATGCGGGCAGGCGGGAGTCGGGCGCGAGACCTGACTCCCGGCGGCCGGGTGCTGCTAGCGGGTGAGCAGTTCCGCGTCCTTCTTCTTCTGCAGTTCGTCGATCTGCTTGATCTCCTGGTCGGTGATCTTCTGGACCTCGTCGAGCCCTCGTTTCTCGTCGTCCTCCGACACCTTCTTGTCCTTCGCGAGCTTCTTCAGCCGGTCGTTCGCGTCGCGCCGCACGGTCCGCACGGCGTTGCGGGCCTCCTCGGCCATCTTGTGGACGTGCCGCGAGAGTTCCTTCCGCCGCTCGTCGGTCAGCGCGGGGACCGGGATGCGGATCACCTTGCCGTCGTTGTTCGGGTTGAGACCAAGGTCCGACCCGCGGATCGCCTTCTCGATGGCTCCCATGAGGGACGGGTCGAACGGCTGCGCCACGATCATCGTCGGCTCGGGCATGGAGAGCGAGGCCACCTGGTTGAGCGGCATGCGGGCCCCATAGGCATCCACGTGAACCGGGTCGAGGATGCCCGTGCTCGCGCGCCCGGTACGCACCCCGGCCAGTTCGTGGCGCAGGTGCTCGATGGCCCCGTTCATGCGCTTCTTCACTTCCACGTGCAGGCTCTTGAGATCGTTCACATCCATGTGTCAGCTCCGACAGAGGTATGTGGCCAGGGTCAGTCGGCCGTCACGAGCGAACCGACGCGCTCGCCGAGCACCGCGCGTTCGAGGTTGCCCCGGCGTGCGCAGGTTGAAGACGATGATCGGCATGCGGTTGTCCATGCAGAGCGAAATCGCGGTCGCATCCATCACCTTGAGGCCGCGCGACAACCACGTCGAGGTACGAGATCGTGTCGAAGCGGACCGCGTCGGGGACCTTCACCGGGTCGGCGGTGTAGATGCCGTCCACCTTCGTCGCCTTCAGGATGACGTCGGCGCCGATCTCCATGGCGCGGAGCGCGGCGGCCGTGTCGGTGGTGAAGTAGGGGTTGCCGGTGCCCGCGGCGAAGATGACGACGCGGCCCTTTTCGAGGTGGCGCATCGCGCGGCGGCGGATGAACGGCTCGGCGATCGCGCGCATTTCGATGGCGGTGACCGCCGGGTGGCGACGCCTTCGTGCTCGAGGGCGTCCTGCAGCGCCAGCGCGTTGATGACGGTCGCGAGCATGCCCATGTAGTCGGCGGTCGCGCGGTCCATGCCGCGCGCCGCTGCCGCGACGCCGCGGAAGATGTTGCCGCCGCCGATGACGATCGCCACCTCGACGCCCATGCGCCTGGACGCCGCCGACGTCGTTCGCGATGCGCGCCGCGACGGCAGGGTCGATGCCGTACGACTGCTCGCCCATCAGCGCTTCGCCGGAGAGTTTCAGGAGGATGCGCTTGTAGGCCGGCTTGGCGGGCGAGGAGGACATATAGTCAGGGATTATAGAACAGAAGGCAGGAGACAGAAGATAGAAGACAGGAGAAAGAAGGACAGAAGACGGCCAGAGACCAGGACAGAGGAGACCGAAGACAGAGGAGAAGCAGGAGGCAGAGAGAGAAACAGAGCGCGAGAGCAGGAGGTGTGTAGCCGAGGGGCTTCAGCCCCTCGGCCGGCACGGGGCTGGAGCCCCAGGCTGAATCGGAACCGCAGTCCGCTGACCTACTCCGCGCCTTCGCCGAGCTTGAAGCGGGCGAAGCGGCCGACCGTGATGTTCTCGCCGGTCTTGGCCACGGCCTCCGCGATCATCTGCGAGACCTTCTTGCCCTGGTCGCGGACGGAGACCTGGTCGAGCAGGCAGATGCGCTCGAAGAAGCTGTCCAACTTTCCCTCGATGATCTTCTCGATGACGTTCGCCGGCTTCTTCTGCTCGGCGAGCTGGGCGCGGAAGATTTCCTTCTCCTTCTCGATCTCGGCGGCCGGCACCTGGTCGCGGCTCACGTACTTGGGGTCGGCCGCGGCCACCTGCATCGCGAGTTCCCTGACGAGGCCCGTGAAGTCCGGGGTCTTCGCGACGAAGTCGGACTCGCAGTTCACCTCGACGAGAACGCCCAGCTTGGCGAACCCGAACGGGCCCGAGCCCTCGGCCACCGGCATGTGCACGTAGGTGCCCACGGCGCCCTGCTTCGTGGCGCGCCCGGCGCGCTTCTCGGCCTTCGCCGCGCCCTTCTTGCGGAGGAGGGTGATGGCCTCTTCCATGTCGCCGTTCGTCTCGGCGAGGGCCGCCTTGCAATCCATCATCCCCGCGCCGGTCTTGTCGCGCAGCGCCTTGACCTGTCCTGCCGTGATTTCCATGATGTCTTCTCCGTACAAAAAAACAGTAGGGGCAGGTTGTGGAACCCACCCCTACGAGATAGCGCGATGATTTGCCGTCCCGGCGCCGCGGTGAGCGGCGCCGCCTCGCCGAAGCCCCTGGGGCGAAGGCGGGCTACGCGGTGGCGTGAGCCGCCGGGGGTTCGGGGCGCGGGCGCCGCGTATTGCGCGCGCCGCGCTGGGCGTCCGCTGACGCGTCGGCGTCGGACTGCGCCTCGGCGTGCGCCGATTCGCGGAACCCGCGGCCGCTGACGATGGCGTCGGCGAGGCGGGACGCGAACAGGCGGATGGCCCGCAGGGCGTCGTCGTTGCCGGGGATGCAGTAGTCCACCTCGTCGGGGTCGCTGTTGGTGTCAACGACGCCGATGACGGGGATCTTCAGCTTCCTGGCTTCGTCGACGGCAATCTTCTCCTTGTGGGTGTCCACGACGAAGATCGCATCGGGCAGCTTGGCCATGGCGCGGATGCCGTCGAGGTTCTTCTGGAGCTTGCGCTTCTCCTTTTCGATCCGCGCAATCTCCTTCTTCGACAGCGCCTCGTACCGGCCGTCGGTGGCCATCGCCTCGAGCTCGCGCAGGCGCCCGAGACTCTTCTGGATGGTGGAGAAGTTGGTCAACAGGCCGCCGAGCCAGCGCTGGTTGACGAAGTACATCCCGCTGCGCAGCGCTTCCTCTGCAATGGCGTCCTGTGCCTGCCGCTTGGTGCCGACGAACAGGACCGTGCCGCCGTCAGACGCGAGACGGGTCACGAACTCTTCGGCCTCCCGGAACAGCTTCGCCGTCTTCCCGAGGTCGATGATATAGATGCCGTTCCGTTCGCCGAAGATGAATTCCTTCATCTTCGGATTCCAGCGTTTGGTCTGGTGGCCGAAGTGAACCCCCGCCTCCAGCAGCTCTTTCATCGCGATCCCGGCCAAGCTCCCTCCACGCGTAATTCGAAATAGAAACAGTTAACGTTTGCTGAACTGGAACCGCTTCCGGGCGCCAGCCATGCCGTACTTCTTGCGCTCCTTGGCGCGCGAATCCCGCGTCAGGAGGCCTTCCTTCTTCAACCGGCCCCGCAGCTCGGCGTTGTACTCGCAGAGCGCCCGGGCAATACCGTGACGAATCGCGCCGGCCTGGCCCGCCACGCCGCCGCCCGCGACCGTCGCGAGGACGTCGAACTTGTCGGCCGTCTCGGTGAGGAGCAGGGGCTGCCGGACCTGAACCCGGAGCATCTCGGTGGGGAAGTAGTCCTCGAACTGCCGGCGGTTGATGCTGATGCCGCCCTTGCCGGGCCGCAGGAACACGCGCGCGGCCGAGGTCTTGCGGCGGCCGGTACCGTAATACTGAATCACAGCCACGTTAAGCTACCTTGAACTGGGTTGGTTTCTGAGCGGCGTGCGGGTGGTCCGCACCGCGGTAGACCTTCAGCTTGCGATACATGGCATCGCCCAGCTTCGATTTCGGCAGCATGCCCTTGATCGCTTCTTCCACCAGCCGGACCGGGTTCTTCTGCCGGACGTCCTTCGCCCGCTCTTCGCGGACCCCGCCCTCGTAGCCGCTATGGTAGCGATAGAGCTTTTGCTCTTCCTTCCGGCCGGTCAGCTTCACCTGGGCGGCGTTGATCACGATCACGTGGTCGCCCGTATCCAGGAACGGCGTGTAGGACGCCTTGTGCTTCCCCTGGAGCAATTTCGCTGCAACCGTCGCGACCCGCCCGAGAACCATGTTCCCGGCGTCGATCACGTGCCACTGTCTTTCAATCTTGTCCGCACTCGGCGTAAACGTACGCATCGCACCGTTCCCTGTGGGTGTTCTTGAAACGACGGCAAACCCAAATCATAGCCACCTTGGCCATTCCTGTCAAGCAAAACGGAACAGTTCTTGACGCAGGCGGGTCGCGTCGGCCGATCGCGGAGACAGTGGCAGCGGTGTCGCTGGCAGCGGATCCGGCTGCCAGCGTATCACGGCCTGCCCCGCCGCCGCGCCGGGCAGCGCCACGCGACCGGCCAACGGCTTGCCCGCCGGCCAAGGAGTTGGCCGGTCCACCCACCTCATAAATACCCCTGTCCTGTTTTCGAGCAGCGGCCGATAACCCAGATGCGAAACCGACCGGCGGCTGACGAAATGGTGATCGAGCCCCGGCGGACGCGCAGTACGCGCCGCCGGTCACCGGTCGACGCATCGCGGTTTTGGCAACGATTTCAGCGCGCTCGCGCGGTTTCAGGCCCAAAGTCGGGTTGGCACCGACCTTGCGCTACAGTCGGGGTGGTCGTGGGCCGGCGGGTCTCTTGACAACGCAGAAGAGGACATGGCGTGTTTCGCAGAACCAAGCCTGTCGTAGGGCTCGACATCGGGTCCAGCGCCATCAAGGCGGTGGAACTCCGGCCGTCGGGCCGGTCCTTCAAGGTCGTGGGCTTCGGCACCGAGCCGGTGCCGGGGGACACGATCGTGGACGGCGCGATCATCGACGCCGCCGCGGTGGCCGACGCCATCCGCCGCCTCCTGGACGGCGGCCGGATCAAGACGCGCGACGTCGCCGCGTCCCTCTCCGGGAACGCGGTCATCGTCAAGAAGATCAACCTGCCGGTGATGACCGAGGCCGAGCTCTCCGAGTCGATTCACTGGGAGGCCGAGCAGTACATCCCGTTCGACATCCAGGACGTCAACCTCGACTACCAGATCCTCTCCACTCGCCCCGGCGACGGGAAGGGCAGCATGGAAGTGCTGCTCGTCGCCGCCAAGAAGGACAAGATCACCGACTATACCGACGTCATCAAGAAGACCGGCTGCACACCGGTCGTCGTGGACGTCGACGCGTTTGCCGTGCAGAACGCCTACGAGGCGAACTACGACGTCGAGCCGGGCGCCGTGGTGGCGCTCCTCAACGCGGGCGCGAGCGGGGTGAACATCAACATCGTGAGCGGCGAGCAGTCGCTGTTCACCCGCGACATCTCCATGGGCGGCAACGCGTTCACCGAGGCGATCCAGAAGGAGCTCGGGCTCCCCTTCGAGAGCGCCGAGCGCGTCAAGAAAGGTGAGCCGGTGGACGGCATCGAGCCGGCCGACGTGGCGCCGATCCTGCGCACCGTCTCCGAGAACCTGCTCCTGGAAATCCAGAAGACGTTCGATTTCTTCAAGGCCACGGCTGCCTCCGACCGCATCGACCGCGTCCTGGTGAGCGGCGGCACGTCGCGGGTGGACGGGTTCCTGCAGCGGCTCGGCGAGCGGTTCGGCGCCCCTGTGGAACTCTTCGATCCGTTCCGCAAGATCCAACTCGACCCCAGCAAGCTCGGGATCGAGCGCCTCGAGGACGTGGCGCCGACCTTGGCCGTCGCCGTGGGGCTCGCGCTCAGACGAGGGGGCGACCGATGATTCGCATCAACCTCCTGGCCGTCGACCGCGACCGCGCCAAGCGGCGCTCGTCGGGCGGCGGGGGAGCCGGCCTCGGGCTGCAGGCCACGCAGCAGAAGATCACGCTCGCGTGCAGCTTGATCCTGGTCCTCACCGGCCTCGGCATCGGCTGGTGGTACTGGTCGCTCAGGCTCCAGTCCGATCAGATCGAAGCGGCGATCGTCACCAGCCAGAAGGAGACCGCCCGTCTCCGCACCCTCATCCAGCAGGTACAGGCGAACGACTCGCGGCGCGCGCAGCTGCAGGAGCGGGTGGGGCTGATTGAAGAGCTCCGCAAGGGGCGCGACCTGCCGGTGCACGTGCTCGACGAGATCAGCCGGAGCCTGCCGGACATGCTCTGGTTGACCGAGATCAAGCAGCAGGGGAACGACTTCACGATCATCGGCCGGTGCACGTCGCTCACCGCGCTGTCCGATTTCGTGGAGAACCTGAAGCTGGGCGGCTACTTCAAGGCCCCGGAGATTCTCGAGAGCCAGGTGGAGCCGTCGCCGCAGCCCGTGGCGGGCGGCGCGCTCACGCGTTTCTCGGTGAAGGCGACGATCGCGACGCCGGGCAGCTAGCAAGCCGAGGACAGACGACCGAAGGCACACGCCGAGGGACGAACGCGGAAGGCTGGCGGCCGGAAGCCGGAAGCCGGGAGCCGGAAGCCGATTGAGAGAGGCGAGACGTGGCTGGAACACTGACCAAGCTGCCATGGTACGGACAGGTAGGGGCGTTCCTTGGGCTGGCGGCGGCCGGAGTCGGCGCCTTCTTCTACCTGTACGTCACGCCCATGCAGGAGGAGATGGCGCAGCGGCAGCGCAAGCTGGACGCGCTCCAGGTCGACATCCGCAAGAGCCAGGCGATCGCGCAGCGGCTGCCGCAGTTCCGCGCCGAAGTCGCCGACCTCGAGATGCGGCTCGAGACGCTGAAGAACGTGCTGCCGGAAGAGAAGGACATGGGCGACCTCCTGCGGCGCCTCCAGACGCTCGCCGTCCAGTCGAACCTGACCATCCGGACGTTCAAGCCCTCGCCGGCGCCCGTCGCGAAGCAACTGCACGCGGAGGTGCCGATCAACCTGCAGCTCGAGGGCGACTACCACAACCTGGCGATGTTCTTCGACCGCGTCAGCAAGTTCCCGCGGATCATCCACATCAGCGGCATCGTCATCAAGGCGAAGGACAAGCCCGACCCGAACTCGACGATCACCGCCGACTGCGTGGCCACGACGTTCGTGCTCCTCGACAACAAGAAGCCAGAAGCGCCGACAGGACGTGTCAGGCCAGGGGCGGCGGCGACCCGGGGAGGAGTGCGGCCATGAAACGGGATGTGTCGACGAGGATGCTGGCGCTGATTGTCGCGCTGGCGCTGCCCGCGGCGGCGGCGGCCCAGAAGCCGACGCCCCCCGGGGCCGCGCAGCCGGCCAAGGCGGCAGCGGCCGGGAAGCCGGCGCCGGCCGCCCAGGCGCCGGCGGCGAAGCCTGCGGCCGCGCCCGCCCAGAAAGCCCCGGCCGCGCAGCCTCCCCGGTCGGCCGCCAAGCCCCAGGCGCCGGCGCAGGACGCCTACAGTTACCGCGCCGAAGGGCGGCGCGACCCGTTCGTCAGCCTCCTCAACAGGGGAACCGACCCGCGCGCCGCCCGCAAGGCGGAGGGCCTGGCCGGCATCCTGGCAGGAGACGCGGTGCTCAAGGGGATCCTGCAGAGCAAGGGGATGTACCTGGCTATCGTGCAGGGGCCCAACGAGAAGCGGCAGCTTATCGTGCGTCCCAACGATTGGTTTGCGGACGGCGTGGTCAAGGCGATCACGGCGGACAGCATGCTCATCCTCCAGGAGGTGAACGACCCGCTGTCGCTCACCAAACAACGGGAGATCCGCAAGACGTTGCGGGCGGTCGAAGAGGTCAAGTAGATGCGGCACAACTGGACATTCCGGCGAAGGACGGCACGGGAAGGCGCAGACCCGACGACCGGGCGCAGTCCCGGCGCCTGGGCGGGGCTGGCATTGGCCCTGGCGGCCAGCACGGTCATCGCTGCGTACGCGGCGGTCGAACCGTCGCCGCCACCGCCGCGCGCGCGCTTGAGCGCCGTGTCGGCGAAGGCGAGCGTGCGCGGGGCGTCCGTCCTCATCGAGGCCTCGGAGCCGGTCGCCTACGTGACAACGCGCCCCGACCCGTTGACGGTCCTCGTGGACCTGCGCAACGTCACCACGGTGGGCGCCGCCAACCGGATCGCGACCTCGCCCGTCGGCCCGATTGCCGCGGTCACGTTCGAGGACGCCCGCGCGGCTGACGGCGCCGCCGTCGCCCGCGTGCGGGTGCTGCTGGCCGCGCCGGCGCAGCACGAGGTGCACAGCGAGCGCAACCTGATCCAGGTAGACGTGCTGCCCGACGAGGACGCGCCGGCGACCGTCAAACTGGCCGGGGCGCCGCCGGCCGCGTCGCCGACGATCAAGATGGGGGCCGCCACCGCGAAGCCGGCCGCCGCCGCCGCCACGAGGCTCGAGGCGGTTCGCACGAACGCCGGGCCGCGAGGCGTCGAGGTCACCCTGGCCGGCAACGGCACGCTCGCCGCCACGTCCCAGGAGTTCACCAAGGTCGCGCCGCACCGCCTGGTGCTCGACTTCGCCGGCGTCTCCCCGGCGGTTCCTCCGGTGGTGCCGGTGGCCAAGGGAGCGGTGGAGCGCGTGCGCATCGCCAGCTACAGCCAGAAGCCGCAGGTGACGCGGGTCGTGATCGATCTCGCCCGCCCCGTGCCCTACACCATTCAGCCGTCGGGCCACGAGCTGAAGGTCGCATTCGGCGAGGGCGCCGCGGCGTCCGCGCCCGCGCCGGCCACCGTCGCGGCAGCCGAGGTGTTGAAGCCCCCGGTCCAGCCGCCCGCCGCGCGCGAAAGCAAGCCGGCCGCCGACAAACGCGCCGACCCGGCGTCCGCGCCGGAGGACGCGCCGCAGGCCGCACAGGCGCCGCCGGTACCGCCCGTTCCGTCGGCGAGGCAGTTGCAGGTGCCCGGGCAGATCGGTGGCGTCCCGCGCGCGTATTCCGGGCATCCGGTCAGCCTCGACTTCCAGGGCGCCGACCTCCGGTCGGTGCTCCGGACGTTCTCGGAGATCAGCGGGTTGAACCTGGTGATTGACCCGGCCGTGCAAGGCACCGTCGACGTGGCGCTGCGCGACGTGCCGTGGGACCAGGCGCTCGACAACATCCTCCGCTCCAACAAGCTCGGCTACATGGTCGACGGGACCATCGTGCGGGTGGCCCCGCTGTCGGTGCTCGCGTCGGAGGAGGAGGCGCTCAGGAAGCTGGGCGAGGCGCAGGCCCTCTCGGGCGAACTGAAGGTCATGACCAAGACCCTCAGCTACGCGCAGGCGCTCGACCTCGAGGCCCTGCTGAAGGGCAACGCGCTGTCGAACCGCGGCACGACGGCGGTCGACCGCCGCACGAACACGATCGTGATCAACGACCTGCCGCCGTACCTCGCCAAGGCGGAGGCGCTGCTGAACTCGCTCGACCAGGCGGAGGGCCAGGTGGAGATCGAGGCGCGGATCGTGTCGACCTCGAAGACGTTCGCGCGCGAACTCGGTATCAAGTGGGGATTCCTGGGGCAGGCCACGCCCGAACTCGGCAACACCACCGGCGTGGCGTTCCCGAATCGCGTCACCGCGGCAGGCGTCGTGAACCAGGCGATCACCACGACCCCCGCGCCGAACCGGCTCGGTCTCGCGCTGGGCAGCATCAACGGCTCGTTCAACCTCGATGCCGAACTGACGGCCCTGGAGAAGGACGGGCGGGTGAAGGTGCTGCTGCAGCCGAGGGTCGTGACCCAGAACAACGTCAAGGCCCGGATCACGCGCGGCCAGGAGATCCCCTACACCACGACGGTGGCGCCGGTTGCCGGCGGCGGGACGGGGCAGACGGTCATCCAGCCGATGCCGACGGTCCAGTTCAAGACGGCGGCGCTGACGCTCGAGGTGACGCCCCGGATCACGCCCGCCGACACGATCCTCCTCGACGTGGACGTGGACAACGGGTCGCCGGGCGAAGCGCAGCCGAACGGCAACGTCGCCATCAACACCCAGCGCGCCCAGACCAAGGTTCTCGTGCAGAACGGCGCGACGACGGTCATCGGGGGCATCTACTCGTCGCAGGAGACCCGCGTCGACAGCCGCACGCCCGGGCTCGGCAAGATCCCGCTGCTCGGGTGGCTGTTCCGGAGCGAGTCGGTCAAGGACACGAACGAAGAGTTGTTGATTTTCATCACGCCCCGCGTGATCAGGTTCAAGTAACGGGAGGCGGACCGTGACGAAGTGGCATTCCATTCTCACCGGGCGAAGGCTGACGGCGGTCGCGGCGCTGGCAGCGCTCCTGTTCACCGCGGGCTGCGGCGACCAGGTGCTGCAGGGGCGGGCCCCCTCCTACCTGGTCGTCTCGATGCTCCAGGCCGCGCCGGGCGCGAAGCCCCAGGAGTTCTCGACCGTCCTGCAGTCTGACGTGGTGACCAACGTCAAGCAGCAGACGGCGGACGGCGCCACCGTCCTGGTGCCGACGATCTTCGAGGACGCGGGCCAGGTGTCCCTGCGGATGGCGATGAAGGACACGACGCTCACCGGGCCGTCGACGACGAATTTCATCACCGTCAACCGCTACCACGTGGACTACGTCAGGAGCGACGGCCGCAACACCCAGGGGGTCGATGTGCCGTTCTCCTTCGACGGCGCGGTGACGGGGACGGTCGGCGTCACCGACAGCAAGCTGGTCTTCGTCCTCGTGCGGGCCCAGGCCAAGATGGAGGCGCCGCTGCTGGCGCTGCGCAGCGCCGGCGGGTCGATGGCGATTTCGACGATCGCGCAGGTGACGTTCTACGGCAACGACCAGGCGGGCAACGCCGTGTCGGTGACCGCCAACATCAGCATCAACTTCGCGGACTGGGGCGACCCGGCCTGACGGCGCGGCCGGTCGTCGTTCGAACATGATCGAGTGGTCTCGGGCACACGGGGCAGAGCATATGGTGAGAGCATTCCGCACGCTGGCACTCCTGTTGACGGTCGCGGCCGCAGCCGGCTGCTCGGTCGAGAACACGACGGCGCCGCCGCTGTCGGGCCCCTCCGAGCTCGCGCTGTCGCTGACGATGGCCGCGTCACCCGACATCCTGGCGTATGACGGCGCCTCGCAATCCCAGGTGATCGTGATTGCCCGGGACGCGAACGGCAAGGCGCTCGCCAACGTCACGCTCCGCCTCGAAGTGAGCCAGAGCGGCCAGATTGTCGACTTCGGGACGCTGTCGTCCAAGACCGTCACCACCGGCGGTGACGGCCGCGCGACGGCCGCCTACACCGCCCCGAGGGCGCCGGCCGTGACGTCCGACACGGGGACGATCGTCACCCTGCTCGCGACGCCGATCGGCGGCAACTACGCCAATTCGACTGCGCGATCGGTTGACATCCGGCTGGTGCCGACCGGTGTGATCGTGCCGCCGTCCGACCTGGCCGCCGGCTTCAGCTTCACCCCCGAGACCCCCCAGGAGGGCTCGACGGTGGTCTTCTCGGCCGGCTGGTGCAGCGGGACGGTGACGTCCAACTGCACGAGCGGGTCGGTGTCGTCCTGGTCCTGGACCTTCGGCGACGGTGGCACGGCGACCGGCCAGGTCGTGACGCACCAGTTCCCGGCAGGCACCTACCCGGTGACCCTCACGGTCAAGGACGCCGCGAGCCGCGCCGTGTCGACGACGCGCGCCGTCACGGTGAAGGCGGGCGCGGCGCCTACGGCGGCGTTCGTGTCGTCGCCGAGCGCGCCGCTGCCGGGCCAGGCGGTGTTCTTCAGCGCGGCCGCGTCGACGGCCGAGAGCACGCGCACCATCGTCGACTACCAGTGGAACTTCGGGGACGGCGGGACCGGCCGCGGCGTCAGCGCCTCGCACGCCTACGCGGTCGTCGGCTCCTACACCGTCACGCTCACGGTCGTGGACGACGCCGGGCGGACCGGCGCGACGTCGTCGTCGGTGACCGTCGCCGCGTCCGGCGCCGGCGCGCCCGTCGCCAAGTTCACCTACTCGCCCACCTCGCCGGTGCACGGCGTGACGACCGTGAACTTCAACGGCAACGACTCGAGCAGTGGCGCCGCGATCGAGCAGTACAGGTGGGACTTCGGCGACGGCCACACGGGCTACGGCCCGTCTGCTTCGCACGTGTTCAGCGCGGCGGGCGCCTACGTCGTCCGGTTGACGATCACCGACACCGCCGGCCGGACCGCGACCGTCACGCAGACCGTCTCCGTCAGCTAGCAGGATGCACCGTGGCTGAACACCCGCGGATTGAAGAGCTTCGACGCCGCGTCCAGAAGGACAAAGCGTCGATTGCCTTCGCGCAACTGGCCGAGGAGGACCGGCGCGCCGGTCGCTTCGACGAAGCGATCGAGACGTGCCGGACCGGCCTTGCCCACCACCCGGGCTACCTCTCGGCACACGTCACCCTCGGCCGGGCGCTCATCGAAGTGGGGCAGTTGCCGCAGGCGCAGGAGGAACTGCAGCGCGTGCTGGCGGCGGCCCCCGAGAACCTGGCCGCGCTGAAAGGGCTGGCGGAGATCCGCTACCGCCGGGGCGAGCCCCAGGAAGCGCTCGCGCTGTACCGACGGGCCCTGGAACTGGCGCCGCACGACCCCGACCTCGAGCACCTCGTCGCCCAGATTTCCAGGGAACTGGAACCGGCCGGCCATCCCAGCGAGGTGCCGGGCGGCCTGTCGTTCGCCGAAGCGATGGGGGAGTTCCTCGCCCTCGACGAACAGGCAGCAGGCACGCCGCTCGCGGCCGAACCGGTGCCCGTGGTCCCGGAGCAACCGGCCGCCTCCGTCACCCCCGCCCCGACGCCACCCGGGCCTGCCCCCGCCCCGGCCGACACCCACGCGCCAGGCGATTCCGAGGAGCGGCCGCGCGCCGTGATGCAGGTTGAAGCCCTCGAGCGCTGGCTCGACGCCATCCTCGCGGACCGCCAGCATCGGTCGTAGTCCGGCCCGGCCATTCGATTTATCCCCCCCGCTTTGGTAGGATTACAGGTTCAGGTTAGATAGCGGACGTGTGCGGCCGGGTGAAGGTGCGCGATGGTGCGCCCGCCCGGACGCCGGCGCAGGACTGATACGGGGAAGCCGATGATCAACGTCGAAGAATTGAAGCGAATCCTGGAACTCGCGCGCGATCACGAGCTGAGCGAACTGGAGCTCGAAAGCGAAGGGTTCAAGATGCGGCTCCGGAAGGGCGGGCAGGTGGTCGTGCAGCCGGCGCCGCCGCCGGCCGCCTTCGCGCCGGCCCAGGCGTCCCCGGCCGCGGCGGCCCCGGCCGCGCCGGCGCCGGCGGTGGACGTCGACGTCGACATGGAACTGGCGATCGTGAAGGCGCCGATTGTCGGCACGTTCTACCGGGCGCCCGAGCCGAGCGCGCCCGCGTTCGTCCAGCCGGGCGACGGCGTCAAGAAGGGCCAGACGCTGTGCATCATCGAGGCGATGAAGATGATGAACAACATCGACTCGGAGTACGAGGGCACCCTGGTCAAGGTGTTCGTCGAGAACGGGCAGCCGGTGCAGTACCGGCGAACGGCTCTTCGCGATCAAGCGGCAAGGCTGACATGTTCAAGAAGATCCTGATCGCCAACCGGGGGGAAGTCGCGCTTCGTGTGATCCACGCGTGCCGCGAGATGGGGATCAAGACCGTCGCGGTCTATTCCGAGGCCGACGAGAACTCGCTCCACGTCAGGTTTGCCGACGAAGACGTCTGCATCGGCCCGCCGCGGGCCGCCCAGAGCTACCTGAGCGTGCCGGCCGTCATCAGCGCTGCCGAGGTGACCGGGGCGGACGCCATCCACCCGGGCTACGGGTTCCTCTCCGAGAGCGCCTACCTCGCCGAGGTCTGCGAGGCCTGCCACATCAAGTTCATCGGCCCCGACCCGCGGGTGATCAGGCTGATGGGCGACAAGGCGCGCGCGCGCCGCGTGATGCGGAAGGCGGGCGTGCCGGTGCTGCCGGGCAGCGAGGGGATCGTCGAGAGCGAAGAGAAGGCGCTGAAGATCGCCAAGGAGATCGGCTACCCGGTGCTGATCAAGGCGACCGCCGGCGGCGGCGGGCGCGGGATGCGGGTGGCCGCCGGCCCGACGGAACTCGGCCAGGCGTTCCGCACCGCGCAGCGCGAAGCGGAGGCGGGCTTCGGCGTGAAGGACGTCTACATCGAGAAGTACCTGGAATCGCCCCGGCACATCGAGTTCCAGATCCTCGGGGACCATCACGGCAACGTCGTGCACCTCGGCGAGCGCGAGTGCTCGATCCAGCGCAGGCACCAGAAGCTGATCGAGGAGTCGCCGTCGCCCGCCCTCAGCGACAAGCTGCGGCGCAAGATGGGCGGCATCGTCGTGGATGCGGCGCGCGCCGTGCAGTACGCGAACGCCGGCACCTTCGAGTTCCTGCTCGACCCGCAGGGCCACTTCTACTTCATGGAGGCGAACACGCGTCTCCAGGTCGAACACGGCGTCACGGAACTGGTGACGGGGATCGACATCGTCAAGGAGCAGATCCGGCTGGCCGCCGGGGAGCGGCTCTCGTTCCGCCAGAGCGAGGTGACGTTCACCGGCCACGCGATCGAGTGCCGCATCAACGCCGAGGACCCCGACACGTTCGCGCCGTCGCCGGGCACGATCCACGTCTTCGCGCTCCCGGGCGGGCCTGGCGTCCGCGTGGACACCGCCGCGCACTCGGAGTGCACGATCTCGCCCTACTACGACTCGATGATCGCCAAGGTGATGGCGTACGGGCGCGACCGCCAGGAGGCGATCGCGCGGATGCGCCGGATGCTGGAGATGACCGTCATCGAGGGGATCAAGACGAACGTGCCGCTGCACCTGCGGATCCTCGCCGAGCAGGACTTCGCGGCGGGGCGCCTGAGCACGGGGTTCATGAACCGCTTCATGGCCGTGCCGCCGGCCGGGCGACCGCTCGCGCAGGCGGGCTGACGCCGCGCGGCCGAGCCTGATACCGCCCGCGGGGGCGGTGAATCACGCGGCGCGGCCCGAGGGCAGGCCGGTCCACGATGAATATCAGGAGCGACGACGAACGGCGCGCGCGACAGTTGCAGCTGGCGGCCGGCCTGGTCGCCATCGTCATCCTGGCCGGCACGATCGGCTACATGGTGATCGAGGGGTGGGGCGCGTGGGACGCGTTCTACATGACGGTCATCAGCATCACCACCGCCGGGTACCGCGAGGTTCACGACCTCTCGCGGGCCGGCCAGGCCTTCACGGCCGCCCTCCTGATCGTCGGCGTCGGCACCGCCTTCTACGCCTTCACCCTCGTGGCGGCCGGCGTCATCGATTCGCGCTTGCACCCCCGCATCCAGGAAAAGCGACGGGCGCGTATGATCGACCAACTCACCGACCATTTCATCCTGTGCGGTGCCGGCCGGATTGGCCTGATCATCGCGGAAGAGTTCCGGCGGCAGCACGTGCCGTTCGTGGTGATCGACCACGACCCGGCCGCGGTGCAGGCGGTGCTCGAGCGCGGGGACCTGGCGGTGGAGGCCGACGCCAGCCGGGAGGACATCCTCCGCCGGCTCCGGATCGACACCGCGCGCGGGCTCATCGCGGCCCTGGGGAGCGACGCCGAGAACGTCTACGCGATCCTGACCGCGCGAGGGCTTCGGCCCGACCTCTTCGTCATCGCCCGCGCCGACTCCGACGACGCCGGCCGGAAGATGCTGCGTGCCGGGGCGAACCGTGTCATTTCGCCGTACCAGATCGGCGCCACGCAGATGGCGCAGACCGCCCTGCGGCCGGCTGTTGTCGACTTCGTCGAACTGGCAACCAGCTCGGAGAACCTCGAACTGGCCATGGAGCAGGTGAGCATCGGCGCCGACTCGGCGCTGGCGGGCCGGACGATTCTCGAGGCGAACCTCCGTCAGCGTTTCGGCGTCATCGTCGTCGGGATTCAGCGCGACGCGGGAAAGATGGAGTTCAACCCGGCGCCCGACGCGGTGATGCGCGCGGCGGACCAGTTGGTCGTGCTCGGCCGCCCCGAGCAGTTGAAAGATCTGGAGTCGGCGGCGCAGTAGAATGGAGCACATGAGTGCCCGCATTCTCGACGGCGCCGCCCTGGCCAGGCAGATCAAGCTCGAACTGCGCGACCGCGTGGCCGCCTTCACCGCCGCGCAGGGCCGCCCGCCCGGCCTCGGCATCGTGCTCGTCGGGGACGATCCCTCCTCGGAGATCTACGTTCGCAACAAGCTGAAGTCGGCGGCGGAGTCGGGCCTGCGCGCCGACCTCCACCGGCTGCCGGCCACCGCGTCGCTGCAGGACGTGCTGGCGATCGTCGCCGACCTCAACGCCAGCCCGGACCACGACGGGATCCTCGTGCAGTCGCCCCTGCCGCCGGCGCTGGGCAAGAGGGCCGAGCAGGTGGTGTTCGACGCGGTGGACCCGGCCAAGGACGTCGACGGCTTCCATCCCGAGAACGTGGGCCGCCTGGTCCAGAAGCGGCAGCGACTCGTCGCGTGCACGCCGCTCGGGGTGATGGCGCTCCTCGAACGCTCGGGCATCGAGGTGGACGGGGCGCACGCGGTGGTCATCGGCCGGAGCGACATCGTCGGAAAGCCCGTGGCGCTCCTGCTGATGCACCGAAACGCGACGGTGACGGTGTGCCACTCGCGCACCCGGGGGCTCGCGGAGTTGGCGGCCACCGCCGACATCCTGGTCGCGGCCGTCGGCCGAACCGCCTTCGTCACGCCGGAGTTCGTGAAGCCTGGAGCGGTGGTGGTGGACGTGGGGATCAACCGTGTCACGGACGCCGCCACCGTGGAGCGGCTGTACGGGCCGGACAGCCCGAGGCGTGCGGAGTTCGACCGGCGCGGCGCGCTCGTGGTCGGCGACGTGCACCCGGCCGTCTGGGAAGTCGCGGGCGCGATGACCCCGGTGCCCGGCGGCATCGGCCCGCTGACGATCGCCCTGCTGCTCTCGAACACGCTGAACGCGGCCGAGGCGAGATGCTCAAGGTTGCGCTGACGGGCGGGATCGCGACCGGCAAGAGCTACGTGCGTGCGAGGATCGCCGCGCACGGCGTGCCGACCATCGACGCCGACGCCGTCGTTCACGCCCTGCTCGGGCCCGGCTCCGACACGACCGCCGCGGTCGCGCGGCGCTACGGGCCGGGCGTCGTCGGTCGCGACGGCCGCGTCGACCGGAAGGCCCTGGGCGCGCTCGTGTTCGGCGACCCGGACGCGCGGCGCGACCTGGAAGCGATCGTCCACCCGCGCGTCTACTCCCGCCTCGTCGAATGGATGGCCGAGCAGGCGGCCGCGGGCGCCCGCTGGGCCGTCGCCGACATTCCTCTCCTGTTCGAAACCAGCCGCCAGGGCGACTTCGACCGGGTCGTCGTGGCCACCTGCTCGCGCGAGGACCAGGTGCGGCGGATCGTGCGCCGCGACGGGCTGGCGGAGACCGAGGCGCTGGCGCGGATGGCCGCGCAGTGGCCAACCGCTGAGAAGGCGAGGCTGGCGACCGACATCGTCGAGACGGGGGGCACGTTCCAGGAAACCGACCGCCAGGTCGACGCCCTGTGCGCCGCCCTCGACGAGGCCGCGGGAAACCGAAACCCACACCAGCCGTGACTTTCGACCTATAATGGCCGCTCGATTGCGAGTCGGTGCCGGGCCCCTGCCCGGCGAGCCCTCCCGATACACCCTCGTCCCTGTCGCACTGGTCCGGAGGCGCATCACATGGCTGGATTGCTGATCAAGAAAGACCTGAGGAGGCTGATTGCGGACGCGAACGACCCGCTCGCCGGCGAGGCCGTCCACGGCGCGCACGCAGGCGGGCAGTTGAAGCGGACGCTGTCGGCGTTCAACCTGACGATGCTCGGAATCGGCGCGATCATCGGCGCCGGCATCTTCTCGCTCACCGGCACCGCGTCGGCCCACTACGCCGGCCCCGGCATCGTCTACAGCTTCATGATCGGCGGCGTGCTGTGCGCGCTCGCCGGGGTCTGTTACGCCGAGATGGCGTCGATGATCCCCGTCGCCGGCTCTGCCTACGCGTACAGCTACGCGACGATGGGCGAGTTCATCGCGTGGATCATCGGCTGGGACCTGATCCTCGAGTACGCGTTCGGGGCGGTGACCGTCAGCACGTCCTGGTCGGGCTACTTCCTGAGCCTGCTGCACAAGACGCTCGGGCTGCCGGTTTCCGACACGCTGCTCCGGTTCACGAAGGGGCCGTGGGAGCAGGTCATGCTGAATGACGGGTCGATGGCGCACGGGATGTGGAATATCCCGGCCTCGTTCATCGGGCTGACCGTCGCGGCGATCCTCTATCGCGGGATGAAGGAGAGCGCGTCGGTGAACAACGCGATCGTCGTGATCAAGGTGACGATCGTGCTCGTGTTCATCGGGCTGGGCATCAGCCTCATCTCCCCGGCGAACCTGTTCGTGAACCCGACCGCCTCGGGCCTGTTCGCGTTGGTCCCCGCCAAGGAGATCATCGAGCTGAACGGCAACCAGGTGAACGCTTACGGGTGGGGCCTCAACGGTGTCCTGACGGGGGCGGGGGTTGTCTTCTTCGCCTATATCGGCTTCGACGCCGTTTCCACGACGGCGCAGGAGGCAAAGAACCCGAAACGCGACCTGCCCATCGGGATCCTCGGTTCGCTGGTCATCTGCACCATCCTCTACATCCTGGTGGCCCTCACGCTCACCGGCGTGGTGAACTTCAAGGAACTGGGCGTGCCCGACCCGATCGCGGTCGGCATCGACCGGATCGTCGCGCTGCGCGGCTGGTCGCCGTTCGCGCAGACCGGGTTCACCTTCCTCATCAAGCTGGGCGCCCTCGCCGGGCTCACCTCGGTCATCCTCGTCATGATGATGGGGCAGACCCGCATCTTCTACGCGATGAGCAAGGACGGCCTGCTGCCCTGGTTCGGCGCCGTTCACAAGGAGCACGGGACACCCTACATCGCCACGATGCTGACCGGGCTGTTCGTCGCGTTCTGCGGCGGCGTCATGCCGATGAGCCTGGTGGGCGAACTGGTGTCGATCGGCACGCTGCTCGCGTTCGTGCTCGTCTGCGTCGGCGTGCCGCTGCTGCGCGTGGCGAACCCCACCATCGAGCGGCCGTTCAAGGTGCCCGGCGGAATGGCCGGCGCCTGGATTGTCGGGCTTGCCGGAGCGGCGTCGTGCATCTACGTGATGTGGGGGCTGCCCACCGACACGTGGCTGCGGCTGATTATCTGGCTGGAAATCGGGCTGCTGATCTACGGCGGCTTCGGCTGGCGCCACAGCCGGCTGGCCAACCCGGCCGAGACCCCGGCGCGGGCGACCTTCCACAAGCCGATCACGATCGCGGCGATCGTCGCGATCCTCCCGACGCTCTACATCGCATACCGGACGTTTGGTTACCACGGGCAGTGAAGATGAGAAGACAGCAGATAGAAGAACGAGGGCGGGAGACGGAAGGCAGGAGACGGAAGCCAGAACACGATTCTGGCTTCTGTCTACCGTATCCTGTTCCTACGCTTCGTCGGGGTCCTTCGCCGCGGCCATCCGTTCCTCCACAAACGAATTCCACTCGTGGCAATGCGGGCAGTGCCAGAGCAGCTCCGTGCTCCGGTACCGGCAGTGCAGGCACACGTGCGGGTCGAGGTAGAAGACGGCGTGACCGGCGAGGTCCACGTAGCGGTCGACGAGGGCGGGGTCCAGGCCGAGCTGACGCAGCGTTCCCCAGATCGCCTCGTGAATCGCCAGGCCGTGCGGGTTGTGGACGAGCGCGTCGAACAGGAGATCGAGCGCTTCGGCCGGCTGGCCCCTCGACGTCAGGTGCCGCGCGAGGGCCACCCGGGCCCGCCATTCCTGTGGCGCCGCCGAGATCAGCGAACGACAGAGGGCGGGGAAGCGTTCCGGTTCCTGGAGATCCGCGTAGAGCGATTCCAACCGGCCGAACGCCAGGTACGCGCGCTCGGGATTGACCTTGAGACCGCGCTCCCACGTGGCCGCGGCATCCTGTGGCCGGCCCTGCTCCCGATGCACGTCGCCGAGGTGGAGGTACGCGGGGATCGTGCGGGCGTCGAGTTCGACCGCCGCGGTGAAGCGGGCTGCGGCGCTCTTCAGGTCCTTCCGCTTGAGCGCCTCGAGCCCCAGCTCGTTCTCCAGGAAGGCGAGCGTCTCGTGGTGGCGTGCCTCCGACGCGCGCCCGCCGATCCTCGCCAGCCGCTTCCGAATCTCGTAGGCCTCCTGCCACTGGTGCTGCTCCTCGTGGAGCTTCTCGAGGTTCACGAGGGCGTACTCGTTCTCGGCGTCGAGCCGCAGCACCTCGTTGAACGCCTCGACGGCGCGGTCGACGAACCCCCCGCTCTTGTAGTCGAGGCCGAGGCAGAGCAGCGCGTAGGCGTGCTCGAGGCGCTTCAGCTTGGGGCGCTGCAGGAGGCCCTGGTGCACCTGGATGGCGCGGCCCACCTGCCCCTTCTCGCGATACAGGTTGCCGAGGATCAGGTCGATCTCGAGCGCGTCCGAGTCGACGGTCGCCGCCTTGCTCAACTCCTCGATTGCCAGGTCCGGCTGGTTCGACACCAGGAAGTTGAGGCCCAGCATGTAGTGCGGTGTTTCACGGGCCTTGCGCCTGTCGAACCAGCGCCCGTCCCGCAGCTTGTAGCGTTCCCAGGCCTTGCCGATCGTCAGGCCGGCGAGCAGCGCCAGGAGAGCAGCCAGCAGGGTGGCGTAGTCGCCCATCACCGCGTTCCTTCCGCGAGGTACTCGCTGAGGAGAGCGTCCCACCGCCCCTGGGCCCGGAGGATGACCTCGAGGAATTCCCGGGCCGCGCCGTCGCCGCCGGCGCGGCTGCTCACCCAGTCTACTCGAGACCGCACCTCCGGCGCGGCGTCGGCCGGCGACGCCGACAGGCCCACGCGGCCGAGCACCGGGAGGTCGAGGAGGTCGTCGCCCATGAACGCCACCACCGTCTCGTCCAGCTGTTCCTGGGCGAGCAGTTCCCTGTACATCTCGAGCTTCTCTGCCGCCTGCTGACGCACGATGCGGATGCCGAGTTGGGCGGCGCGGGCCGTGGTGGCGGCGGACCTGCGCCCCGAGAGGATGCCGACGCCGATCCCGGCGCGCTGCGCCCACACGATGCCCGTGCCGTCGCGGATGCTGAAATGCTTCGACTCGGACCCGTCGCCGTTCAACAGGATCCGCCCGTCCGTCAGGACCCCGTCGACGTCGAAGAGCACCAGCCGGATTCCGGCGGCCTTCCGGAGGATGTCCGAGGGTTCGCAGGGCATCAGAACAACTCGGTCCGCCACAGGTCGTGGATGTGGACCACGCCTTCCACGACGCCGCCGGGAGCCACCACGACCACCGACGTGATCTTGCGCTGTTCCATGAGGTTGAGGGCCTCCGCGGCGAGCATCGACCGGCTGACCGTCACCGGGCCGCGCGTCATCACCATGCCCGCATTCCGATCCAGCACGTTGGTCGTGCTCATGTGACGCCGGAGGTCGCCGTCGGTGATGATGCCCTGGAGCCGGCCGGAGTCGTCCACGACGCAGGTCATGCCGAGCCCCTTGCGCGACATTTCGTAAATCACGTCTCGCATCGCGGTGTCGGGGCGGACCGACGGCAGTTGGTCGCCCGCGTGCATCAACTGCTCGAGCCGCATCAACCGCTTCCCGAGCTTGCCGCCGGGGTGGAGGTTCGCGAAATCCTCCTGCCGAAAGCCCTTGCGGACGAGCACGGTCATCGCCAGCGCGTCGCCCAGCGCGAGGGCGGCGGTCGTGCTCGCCGTCGGCGCCAGGTTCAGGGGGCACGCCTCCTCGTTCACCCGGCAGTCGAGGGTGACGTCGGCCGCTTGCCCGAGCGTCGACGCCGTGAAGCCGGTCATCGCGATCATCCGGGCGCCGACGCGCCGGATCGTCTCGAGCAGCCGGAGGATCTCACCCGTCTCCCCGCCGTACGACAGCGCGATGATCACGTCGTCGGCCTGGAGGGCGCCCAGGTCGCCGTGGATGGCGTCCGCCGGATGGAGGAAGAACGCCGGCGTGCCGGTGCTCGACAGCGTCGCCGCGATCTTGCGGCTGATGATCCCCGACTTTCCCATTCCGGTCAGCAGGACGCGGCCCCTGCAGTTCTGCACGAGCTCGACGGCGCGCGCGAAGCTGCCGTCGAGACGGTCCACGAGCTGAAGGATGGCGTCCGCTTCGATCCGCAGCACCTGGCGGGCGAGTTCGAGGTCGGTCATCGGCTCGGTGGTCACCATCACCGTTCCTTCACGAGGGCATCGATGCGGGCGAGCTTGCGCAGCAGCCCGTCGAGGGCGTCGAGGCGGAGGGCGTTCTGCGCGTCGCTCCTGGCCCGCGCGGGCTCGTCATGGACCTCGAGGAAGATCCCGTCGACACCGGCGGCCACCCCGGCCGATCCGAGGGGGTCGATGTACTGCGCCAGTCCGGCGGTGACCCCGTCGCCGCCGCCCGGCAGCTGGAGGCTGTGGGTGATGTCGAAGATCACCGGGTAGCCGAGCTCCCGCATCATCGGGAAGGCCCGCATGTCGACGACCAGGTTGTTGTAGCCGAACGACGTGCCGCGCTCGGTGACGAGCACGCGCTCGTTCCCGGCGCCGGTGACTTTCGCGATCGCGTGGCGGATGTCGCGCGGGGCGAGGAACTGGCCCTTCTTGATGTTGACCGCCCGGCCGGTGGCCGCGGCGGCGAGGAGCAGGTCGGTCTGGCGGCAGAGGAACGCCGGGATCTGCAGGACGTCGGCGACGTCGGCCGCCGGGTCGGCGTGCGACGCCTCGTGGATGTCGGTGAGGATCGGCACGCCGACGTCGGCCTTGATCCGGCCGAGAATCCGGAGGCCCTCCCGCAGTCCCGGTCCGCGATACGACGCGATCGACGTCCGGTTCGCCTTGTCGTAGGAGGCCTTGAAGACGAAGGGCACGCCGTGGCGGGCGGCAATTTCGCGGATCGCCACGGCCATCTCGCTGGCATGCGCCGCGCTTTCGATCACGCAGGGGCCCGCCACGAGGAACAGCGGGCGGTCCCCGCCGACCGAGAACGAGCCGATCTCGACTGTGTTCACGGTGGTCATTATACAGTCTGACGCCGACCGAGGGCGGAGAGCCGACGGCATGCGACCGCCGGGGGCCGGCTCCCGGCCGCGCGGCGGCCCGGAAGCCGGTTACAGGACTGCCGTCCCCGCTTCGGACCTGGCGTTGACCCGCGCCAGCTTGTGGCGGTAGCTGGCGTCGACGAAGCCGGCGAACAGCGGGTGCGGCCGGAGCGGCTTCGACTTGAACTCCGGGTGGAACTGCACCGCCACGAACCACGGGTGTCCCGGCAGCTCTGCGATCTCCACGAACTTGCCGTCGGGGGACTTGCCGGAGATCCGCAGGCCGTGGCCGGTGAGGATCGGTTCGTAGGCCGGGTTGAACTCGTAGCGGTGCCGGTGCCGCTCGAAGATCGTCGACGTGCCGTACACGCGCTCGACGAGCGAGCCGGGGGCGAGCTGGCACTCGTACTGCCCGAGCCGCATCGTCCCACCCAGGTCGTCCACGCCCAGCAGGTCGCGGAGCTTGTAGATCACCTTGTGCGGGGTCTCTTCGTTGCACTCGGTCGAGTCGGCGTCCGACAGCCCGGCGACATCGCGCGCGAATTCGACCATCGCCCACTGGAAGCCATAACAGATACCGAAGAACGGGATGGCGTTCGCCCGGGCCACTTCGGCCGCCCGCATCATGCCGCGGGTGCCGCGGTTGCCGAAACCGCCCGGCACCAGGATGCCGTCCGCGCCTTCGAGCAACTGCGCCCCGTCGGGCTCCTCGAGCGCCTCGGCCTCCACCCACCGGAAATTCACCTTGAGCCCGTGCGGGAACCCGCCGTGCGTCATCGCCTCGTTCAGGCTCTTGTACGAATCCTCGTACTCGACGTACTTCCCGACCACGTGGATGGTGATCTCGTCGGAGGGGTGTCGAATCCGGTCCACCAGGCGTTGCCACGTGTCGAGCTGGGCGACGGTCGCGGGCAGGTGCAGGTACTTCAGGATGATCGTGTCGACGTTCTCGGCCGCGAGCATCAACGGGACCTCGTAGATCGACGAGACGTCCTTCGCGGTGATGACCGCCTCTTCGTTCACGTCGCAGAACAGCGCGATCTTGCGCTTGATGTCCTGCGGCAGGAACCGGTCGGTGCGGCAGAGCAGGATGTCGGGCTGGATGCCGATCGATCGCAGGTCGCGGACGCTGTGCTGCGTCGGCTTCGTCTTCAGTTCGCCGGCCGTCCCGATGAACGGCACGAGCGTGAGGTGGATGTAGAGCGTGTGCTCGCGGCCGATGTCCTGCCGGAACTGGCGGATCGCCTCGAGGAACGGCTGGCTCTCGATGTCGCCGACCGTGCCGCCGATCTCGACGAGGACCACGTCCACGTCGGCCGCCGCCGCGCGCAGGCACTCCTTGATCTCGTTGGTGATGTGCGGGATGACCTGCACCGTCCGGCCGAGATAGTCGCCGCGGCGCTCCTTCTGTATGACGGAGAGGTAGATCTTGCCGGTCGTCCAATTGTGGGCGCGTGTGGTGACGGTGTCGGTGAACCGTTCGTAATGCCCCAGGTCGAGGTCGGTCTCCGTCCCGTCGTCGGTGACGTACACCTCGCCGTGCTGATAGGGGCTCATCGTCCCGGGGTCGACGTTGATGTACGGGTCGAACTTCTGGAGCGTGACCCGGTAGCCGTGGGCTTCGAGCAGGGCGCCGATGGAGGCGGCGGCCAGGCCTTTTCCCAGGGAGGAGACCACGCCGCCCGTGACGAAGATGAACTTGACCGGTCGGCCGTCCTTGTTCTGCATGGGTGTTCAACCGCGGGTCGCGGGCGCCGCGAGGCGCCGGACCCGCTCGAGATCGGCCGGGGTGTCCACCCCGACCGAGTCGTGCGTCGTTTCCACGACCCGGATGCGGTACCCGTGTTCCAGGGCCCGCAGTTGTTCGAGCGACTCGGCCTGCTCCGCCGGCGTCGGCTGGAGGCCGGCAAACGCCAGCAGGAACGGCCGCTGATAGACGTACAGGCCGACGTGCTTGAACGCGTGCACAGGCGCCGCCCCGGGCGCCGCGTCGCGCGCGAACGGGATGGTCGCCCGGGAGAAATAGAGCGCGAACCCCTCCCGGTCGACGACGACCTTCACGACGTTCGGGTTGGCGAACTCCGCCGGGTCGTCGATCCGCCGGCACAGCGTGCCCATCGGAATCGAGTGGTCGGCTTCCAGCGGCCCGACCGCCTCGGCGATCATCTCGGTGGCGAGCAGCGGCTCGTCCCCCTGGACGTTGACCACCAGTTCGCACGTCGAGCCCCGCCGCGACCTCGGCGAGCCGATCGCTGCCGCTCCGGTGATCCCCGCGCGTCATCCAGGCCAGCCCGCCGAACGCCTCGACCGCGTCGCGCACCCGCTCGTCATCGGTGGCGACCACGACCGCGTCTATCACGGGCGATGCCGCCGCGCGGCGATAGACGTGCTCGATCATCGGGCGGCCGCCGATTTCGGCGAGAGGTTTACCCGGGAGACGCGAGGAGTGATATCGCGCGGGAATGATGGCGACGCGACGGGCGCCAGCCAGCGAACTCGTGTGCCTGTGGTCCCTGTCAGGGTGCACGGCGAATCATAGCACACCGATGGAGGTGCGGCACGGAGGCGGGAGCCATTCGGGCCGGTCCCATGTAGAATGATCGGGATGACGCGGACAACGGCGGAACTGTTGCTGCTCGCCGCCCTCATCGCCGCGGCCTGGATGGCCTCCGGTTACGGCCTGCGCGCGCCCGCATCCGCGGGCGGCGCTCCGCGTGCGTCGATCGTCCTGGAGCGCGACCCGGTCGGGGAGGGGCTCAGCGAGCGGGCCACCCGGCTGCGCGCCTTCCTCGCCTCGCCGCCTCCCGCCAGCCCGGGTCGGCGCAACCTCTTCAGCTTCGCGAGCGCGCGGCGGACCGCCTCGGCGGTCACCGTGGAGAACCACGCGGCGGTGCCGGAGCGTGCCGCGCCCGCGAGCCGGCCCGAACTCGTGCTGTCGGGAATCGCCGAGGATGCCGGCATCGAGGGGCCGGTCCGCACGGCGGTCATCGCCGCGGCGGGTCAGCTCGTCTTTGCGAAGGAAGGGGACCGCATCCTGTCGCGGTTCGTTGTCGTGCGAATCGCGGCCGACGCGGTCCAGGTCAGGGACACCGAGCGGGGAGACGTCTTCACGCTCGCGTTCAAATAGTCCGAGGCGGGGCCTCGGGGATCCCTTCACGCCGCTTCGTGCCGGCCGGCGTCTTGGCGAGCGCCGCCGGGCATGGCTGCTTCCACAGCTTCAGGTAGTCGAACACCATCTGCCGCTTCATGAGCTGAATCGCCCGGGCGGGGTCCACGCCCTTCGGGCACACCCGCGAACACTCGCCGGCAAAATGGCAGCGCCACGGTCCGCGCTCTCCCGCGAGTGCGTCCTTGCGGGCCGCGAACCCGCCGTCCCGCGTATCCGAGTTGTAGCGATGCGCCTGGCCCAGCGGCATCGGCCCCGCGTAGTGCGGGTCGGTCGCGTAGGTCGGGCAGGCCGCCATGCAGCACCCGCACTTGATGCAGTAGGAGAACTGCAGGTAGGCCTCGAGCTGGTGGGCCGACTGCCAGAACTCGCCCGTCGGCTGCTGCTGCTCGGCCGCGTCGTCGCGGATGATGAACGGCTTGACCGCCGCGTGCGCCTCGAACATCGGCACGAGGTCGGGCACCAGGTCGCGAATGATGTTGAAATTGGGGAGCGGCGCGATTGTGACGAGATCCGTGCCGAGCTCGGAGACCTGCGTGTTGCACGCGAGGCGCGGGCGGCCGTTGATGAACATGCCGCACGACCCGCACACGCCCATGCGGCACGACGACCGCCACGCCAGCGTGGGGGAGTGGGCTTCCTTGACGTGCCGCAGCCCCTCGAGCACCGTCATGCCGGCCGGGCACTTGAACCGGTAGTCCTCCCAGTGCGGCTCGGCGTCGGTAGTCGGGTCGAATCGACGGATGCGAAAGACGATGTCGGACGGGACCGTCTGGTCAGCCATGGTTCACTCCCTCGGTCAGGCGCCGCGCGCCACCGTGTATCCCGCCCACGCCGCCCAGGTGCCGATCGCGAAGAGCACCACGCCGGCGGTCACCAGCAGGCCGTTCAGCGCCTTCTTCGCCGCCGCCCCCGGGTTCAGCTCGAAGAGGATGTTCCGCAGGCCGTAGAAGCCGTGGAACAGCGCCGATCCCAGCAGGAGCACGTAGGTCACCAGGAAGAACGCGCTCTTGCCGCGCGCGACGACGTTTGCCCACTCGATCGGCTCGCCCGGCACCGGACTGAACACCCGGACGATCTCCTCGAGGTGCATGATCGTCATGTGGAGGCCGAGGAGCACCAGGATGACGGCTCCCGCGCCGATATGCCACGTCCACAGTCGTTGATCGCGCATGCGCCCTCCTACTCCAGGAAGCCGAAGCCGCCAACGATCACGAGGACCGCCGCCAGCACCATGACGCCGATCGCGAGCGGCCGCTGCTCGTCGACCGACGTGCGATAGGGATAGACGGGTTCGATCGGCTTGCCGATCGCGAACCCGAGTTCGACCAGCGCCAGCCGCACGCCGTTCAGCGCGTGAAAGGCGAAGGCGGCGAAGACCAGGAACTCGCCCGTCCGGAAGAACGGGCCGGACACGCTCCCCATGGCCTTGGTCCAGGCCTGCTCGCCGAAGGCCCGCGACGAGGTCACGCCGATGTGCAATACGAAGTAGGCCAGCAGGCCGAGGCCGGTCAGGCGGTGGAGCGTGTAGAGGTAGCGCTCGAAACCCCAGCGGCCGCCAGCCAGCCAGCCGGTCAGCCCGAGGCGGTTCGGACGTCCTTTGTTTTCAATCATGGGTGCCTCTCAGCGATCGGAGCCGGATCGGATCCAGTCTTGCGCTCCACCGGCTTCCACTGATCGATGACGACCGGCTTGTAGTCGAGCCGGGGCGCGCCGCCCGTGTGCCAGGCGAGCGTGTGTTTCAGCCATCTCTCGTCGTCGCGCGTCTCGAAGTCGCGCCGGGCGTGCGCGCCGCGCGATTCCTGGCGGGCGATGGCCCCGACGATCGTGACCTCGGCGAGGTCGAGCAGGTTCTCGAGTTCCAGCGCGTGGAACAGGTTCGAGTTGTAGAGCGCGCCCTTGTCGGCCACCGGCGCCCGGTTGGCGCGCTCCCGTATCTCGCGCACGACCGCGAGGCCGCGGGAGAGTTCCTGCTGCGTCCGGAAGACCCCGACGTCGCGGTCCATCATGGTGCGGAGCTCGCGCCGCAGCCCGTAGAGGTTCTCGGTGCCCTGGCGCGAGAAGATGTCCTGGATGCGCGACTGCCGGGCGGCGACCTGGTGTTCCGGCACCGGCGCCGGCTTGGCGAGCGACGGCAGCGCCTTGACGATTTCCGCGCCCGTGATGCCGCCCCAGACCAGGCATTCCCCCGTGGAGTTCGAGCCGAGGCGGTTCGCGCCGTGCAGCGAGACGGCCGCCGCCTCGCCGGCGGCCCAGACGCCGGGGAGGCGCGTGAGGCCGTCGATGTTCGTCTCGATGCCTCCCATCGAGTAGTGGGCGACCGGCCGAATCGGGATCGGCCGCTCGATCGGGTCGAGGCCGATGAACTTGATGCAGACCTCGCGGATCAGCGGGAGGCGCGAGTTGATCCGGTCGGCCCCCAGGTGCGTCAGGTCGAGATGGATGCAGGGGAGCCCGTCGGGGCCCGGGATCCCGCGCCCCGCTTCGAGTTCCATCTGCTCGGCGCGCGACACCATGTCGCGCGGCGCCAGTTCCATCTTGCTCGGCGCGTAGCGCTCCATGAAGCGCTCGCCATTCCCGTTCTTCAGGTACCCGCCCTCGCCCCGGCACGCCTCCGTCATCAGGATGCCGTTCGGCACGAGACCGGTGGGGTGGAACTGCAGGAACTCCATGTCTTCGAGCGGGAGGCCGGCGCGGTAGGCCATCGCCATGCCGTCGCCCGTCACGGTCTCCGAGTACGTCGTGAAGCCGTAGAGGGTCCCGCCCCCGCCGCTCGCGATCAGCAGCGCCTTGCCCCGCAGCACCACGGTCTCTCCGCTGGGCGCGTGAATCCCGAGCAGTCCCGCGAAGCGGCCGTCCTCCACGAGGATGTCGGTGACGAAGAACTCGTCGTAGCGGGTGAAGCTCTTGTAGCGCAGCAGCTGGTCGTACAGCGTCTGCATCTCGAAGAAGCCGGTCTTGTCAGCCGCCAGCGTCGCGCGCGGGAAGGAGTGTCCGCCGAACGGGCGCTGGGCGATCCGCCCGTGCTCGTCCCGGGTCCACGGGATCCCCCAGTGATCGAGCAGCCGGATCTCGTTCGGGATCGCGTTCACGAACCGTCGCACGACATCCTGGTCGGCGAGGAAGTCGGAGCCCTTGTTCGTGTCCCACGCGTGCAGGTCGATCGAGTCGCCCTCCTCGGTGCGCAGGACGGCGGCCGTGCCGCCCTCGGCGCACACCGAGTGCGCGCGCATCAACTGCACCTTCGACACGATGCCGACGTCGACTCGGCCGTCGAGGCGCGAGCAGATCTCGACGGCCGCGCGAAGCCCCGCCAGGCCGGCGCCGAGGATGATCACGTCGTGGGTCAGGTTCTGAGCCATCCGAACCTCCTTGCACGTCGCCACTTCTGGGACGGAGAGAGCACGTCGCGGCGGTGGCGCGACAGGGAATTGCGCACGCAAACGAGGGGCGCGCGGATTCTATCTCCACCGGCAACCTGTTGCAAGCCGATGTTGCGAGCTGACTTGTGCGCCGAGGGGGGACGCGCGGCACGCCGCGTCCCGGGACCGAGCCCGTGCCGTTCCGCGCACGCGCCGCCCGGTGCGACACGCCGGGGGTCCCGGCGAAGGCACGGCGGGGCACGGTCCGTGGCTCAATTTGAAACACGCCGCGCCGCCGGCACTCGGCGGGAGCGCGCGTTGCCCCAGGATGGTGCAAACTGGAAAAAGGTGCGGCTGGGTTGCGAAAACTGCCGACTCTCCCCGGCTTTTCAACAGAGTTTTCCACAGAATCTGTTGAAAGCCGGGGACCGCCGCGGGGGGAGCTGACCTAACTCCGATCGTCTCTCTGTGGAGGTGCGGACTATTTTCCGCCGCGCCACATCGCACGGACGTATTCCCGCCGGAGTCGCGCGATGTTCGCCATCGAGATCTCCTTCGGGCACACCGCTTCGCACTCGCCCTCGTTCGAGCAGTTTCCGAATCCTTCGGCGTCCATCTGCGCCACCATCGCGGCGACGCGGCCCACGCGCTCGGGATGTCCCTGCGGCAGCAGCGCCAGCTGCGTCACCTTTGCGCCGACGAAGAGCACGGCCGACGCGTTCTTGCACGCCGCCACGCACGCCCCGCACCCGATGCAGGCCGCCGAGTCCATGGCCGCCTCCGCGATGTCGCGGGGGACCGGGATGCTGTTCGCTTCGGGGGCGCCGCCCACGTTGATCGACACGTAGCCGCCGGACGCGATGATGCGGTCGAACGCCGACCGGTCGACCATCAGGTCCTTGTGGGCGGGAAAGGCCTTCGCGCGCCACGGCTCCACGGTGATCGTCTCGCCGTCGTTGAAGTGGCGCATGTGGAGCTGGCAGACCGTCGTCGCGTGTTCGTGCCCGTGGGGCACGCCGTTGATGACGAGGCTGCACATCCCGCAGATGCCTTCCCGGCAGTCGGAGTCGAACGCGATGGGCGGCTCGCCCTTCTTGATCAGCTCCTCGTTGATCACGTCGAGCATCTCGAGGAACGACATGTCGGGGGAGACGTTGTCCGCCCGGTAGGGCACCATCTGCCCCGCGCTCCCGCGGTTCGCCTGTCGCCAGATGAGCAGGTTCAGGTTCATGATTGCCGTCCGTCCCTATTTGTAGCTGCGCTGCGCCGGCTGCGCGTACTCGAATTCCAGCGGCTCGACGTGGCGGGCGGGCGCGCGGCCCTCGCCGGCGTACTCCCACGCCGCCACGTGCGCGAAGTTCGCGTCGTCGCGCAGCGCCTCGTTCTCGGGCGTCTGGTATTCCTCGCGGAAGTGGCCGCCGCACGATTCGCGCCGCTCGAGCGCGTCGAGGGCCAGCAGCTCGGCGAACTCCAGGTAGTCGGCGACGCGGCCGGCGTATTCCAGCGCCTGGTTGATGTCGCGCTCGCTGCCCGGCACCGACACGTTCTGCCAGAACTCCTCCCGCAGCGCGGGGATGCGGGCCAGCGCCTCGCGCAGCCCCGCCTCGTTGCGCCCCATGCCGACCTTGTCCCAGAGCAGCCTGCCGAGCTCCCGGTGGATCTCGCGCGGCGTGCGCTTTCCCTTCACCGCGAGGAGGCGGCCGATTCGCGCCTCGACGTCGCGAGACGTCTCGTCGAACGCCGCGTGCGTCGTCGTGACCTTCGGCAGCGGCGTTCCGCCCAGGTACCCGGCGAGCGTCGCCGGCAGGACGAAGTACCCGTCCGCCAGGCCCTGCATCAGCGCGCTCGCGCCCAGCCGGTTGGCGCCGTGGTCCGAGAAGTTCGCTTCCCCCCCGACGAACAGCCCCGGGATGGTGGACATCAGGTCGTAGTCCACCCACAGCCCGCCCATCGTGTAGTGGATGGCGGGGTAGATGCGCATCGGCACCTTGTAGGGATCCTCGTCGGTGATCTTTTCGTACATCTGGAACAGGTTGCCGTACCGTTCCTTGATGGTGTCCTTGCCCAGGCGCGCGATGGCGTCCGAAAAGTCGAGATAGACGGACAGGCCCGTCTCGCCGACACCGTAGCCTTCGTCGCACACCAGCTTGGAGGCGCGGGACGCCACGTCGCGGGGCACCAGGTTGCCGAACGCCGGGTAGCGGCGTTCCAGGTAGTAGTCGCGCTCGGCCTCCGGGATCTGGTCCGGCGCGCGCTTGTCGCCCTTCTGCCTGGGCACCCACACCCGGCCGTCGTTCCGGAGGCTCTCGCTCATCAGCGTCAGCTTCGACTGGTGGTCGCCGCTGACCGGGATGCACGTCGGGTGGATCTGCGTGTAGCAGGGGTTCGCGAAGAACGCGCCGCGCTTGTAGGCCCGCCAGATGGCCGTGGCGTTCGAGTTCACCGCGTTGGTGGAGAGAAAATACGCGTTCCCGTAGCCGCCCGTCGCCAGGACGACGGCGTGGCCCTCGTAACGCTCCATCTCGCCCGTGATCAGGTTCCGGACGATGACGCCCCGCGCCCGGCCGTCGACGATCACGATGTCGAGCACTTCGCGGCGGGGGAACAGCTTCACGGTGCCCGAGTGCACCTGCCGCATCAGCGACTGGTAGGCGCCCAGCAGCAGCTGCTGGCCGGTCTGCCCGCGGGCGTAGAACGTGCGGGACACCTGCGCCCCGCCGAACGACCGGTTGTCGAGCAGCCCGCCGTATTCCCGGGCGAACGGCACCCCCTGCGCGACGCACTGGTCGATGATGCTGACGCTCAGCTGCGCCAGCCGGAACACGTTGGCCTCGCGCGCGCGGTAGTCACCGCCCTTGATCGTGTCGTAGAAGAGCCGCTGGATGCTGTCGCCGTCGTTCTGGTAGTTCTTGGCGGCGTTGATCCCGCCCTGCGCGGCGATCGAATGCGCCCGGCGGGGGCTGTCCTGGATGCAGAAGTCGAGGACGTTGTAGCCCAACTCGCCGAGCGACGCGGCGGCCGCGCCGCCGGCGAGGCCCGTGCCGACCACGATCACGGTGAACTTGCGGCGGTTGGCCGGGCTCACCAGCTTCATCTCGAAGCGATGCCGGTCCCACTTCTCGGACAGCGGACCGCCGGGAATGCGGGCATCGAGCTTGGCGGACCTGGCAGCTGAATCGACGGTCAACGGGGTCATGCTCTGCCTCCGACGAAGAACGCCCAGAGCGGGATGAAGACGAAGCCGCCCGCGAGCACGATCGCGAGCACCTTGCCGAGCACCAGGAGCTTCGGGGTGTAACGGGGTTCGTCCGCGCCGAGCGACTCGAAGGCGCTCGAGAAGCCGTGCCAGAGGTGGAAGCCGAGCAGCACCAGGCAGGTCTCGTAGAAGGCGACGTTCAGCGGGCTTCGAAAGAAGCCGAACACCAGGCCATAGAGGTCGCGCTGGCCGGCCACCTCCGCAGCGGGCCCGTATTTGAAGGCCCGCACGTGGAGGACGACGAACAGCGCGGTCATGGCGCCCGTGTAGATCATCGTCGTCGACGCGATCGATTTCCGGCTCGGTCCGCCCGCCCAGCGTTTCTTGGCGTAGGGCTCGGGGCGCGCCCCGCGGTTGCGCCACCACATCACCGCCGTCTTCCAGACGTGCAGGACGAAGATCGCCGCCAGGCCCAGTTCCACGGGGATGATGATCGGGTTCGAGATCAGGGCATGCGCGTACCCGTTGAACGTGGCCGGCCCCAGGAACATCAGGGAGTTGCCGATCAGGTGTACGACCAGGTAGAGAAACAGCGCGAGCCCGGTCAGCGCGATGAGCAGCTTCTCTGCCACCGATGACGAGTACGCGTTCCAGCGCGGCTTCATGGGAAAACTCCAGCGCGCACGGCCGGGCGCACCCGCGCCAGGCCCTGCTCCAGCACGCCCGCCCAGGACGCGGACCGTGCGAATCGTCGTTCAAGAGTGCTCGTTCCGGCGATTGTAGTGCCCGAGCGCACGACGTGGCAACCCGCGGCCGCATCGCGCGGCCCTCGACGGTTGCGTTCGCGAGGGAGCCGGGCTAGCATGACTCGACAGCACACGCAGTTTCACCGATCTCTTTTCGGGGGGCGAGGACTGTGAAGATTCACGAGTACCAGGCCAAGGCCATCCTGGCGCGACACGGCGTGCCCGTGCCTCGCGGCGAGGTGGCGCACACGCCGCCGGAGGTGGCGGCGATCGCCAGGCGCCTCGGCGGCACCGTTGTCGTCAAGGCGCAGATTCACGCGGGCGGCCGCGGCAAGGGCGGCGGCGTGAAGCTCGTACGCAGCGCCGACGATGCCGAGCAGGTCGCCAAGCAGATGATCGGGATGCGGCTGGTCACGCACCAGACCGGTGCCGAGGGGCGAATCGTCAAGCGCATCCTGGTCGAGGAAGGGCTGCAGATCGCGAGGGAGTTGTATCTCGGCCTCGTGATCGACCGTGCCGCCGAGCGCCCGGTGCTGATGGTCAGCCCGGCCGGCGGGATGGAGATCGAGAAGGTCGCCGAGGAAACGCCGCACCTGATCTACAAGGCCCACATCGACCCGTCCACCGGGCTGCTGCCGTTCCAGGCAAGGGCGCTGGCGTTCAAACTCGGCCTCGAAGGGGCGTCGGTCGGCAAGGCGGCGAGGCTGATGGCGCAGATCTACGACGCCTTCATGGCCACCGACGCGTCGCTCGTCGAGATCAACCCCCTGATCGTCACGGCGTCCGGTGACCTCCTCGCGCTCGACGCGAAGATGAACTTCGACGACAACGCGCTGTTCCGCCACCCCGACATCAAGGAACTCCGCGACTTCGACGAAGAGGACCCGCTCGAGATCGACGCGTCGAAGTACTCGCTCAACTACATCCGCCTCGACGGGAACATCGGCTGCATGGTCAACGGGGCCGGCCTCGCGATGGCGACGATGGACGTGATCAAGCTCGCAGGCGGGGAACCCGCCAACTTCCTCGACGTGGGTGGCGGCGCCAACGCCGAGCAAATCAAGAACGCGGTCCGGATCCTGACGTCGGACCACAATGTCCGCGCGGTGTTCGTCAACATCTTCGGCGGCATCCTGCGGTGCGACGTCCTGGCCGAAGGGCTGGTGGCGGCGGTGAAGGAGTTGAACGTCACGCTGCCGATCGTCATCCGCATGGAAGGGACGAACGTCGAGCGCGGCAAGCAGATGCTCCGCGACAGCGGTCTGAACTTCACGACGGCCGATGCCGTGGACCAGGCGGCGGCAGCCGTGGTGAAGCTGGCGGGAGGGCGTTAATGGCAGTCCTACTTGATACATCCACGCGGCTGGTCGTGCAGGGCCTCACCGGGCGCGAAGGCACGTTCCACGCCAAGGCCGCGGCGGCCTACGGGACGACGATCGTCGGCGGCGTGACCCCGGGCAAGGGCGGGACCACGCACGAAGGCTGGCCGATCTTCAACACGATGCAGGACGCGGTGGCCGAGACCGGCGCCAACGCGTCGCTGATCTTCGTCCCGCCTGCCGCCGGCGCCGACACGATCATGGAAGCGGTGGACGCCGGCGTCGCGCTGGTCGTCTGCATCACCGAGGGGATCCCGACGCTCGACATGATGAAGGTGGTCACCTTCATGCGCGGGAAGCCGGCCAGGCTGATCGGCCCGAACTGCCCCGGGGTGATCTCCCCCGGCAAGGCCAAGGCCGGGATCATCCCCGGCCACATCTGCCTGGAAGGCCGCGTGGGCATCGTCTCGCGCAGCGGGACGCTGACCTACGAGGCGATCCAGCAGACGACCCAGCTCGGCTACGGCCAGACGACGTGCATCGGCATCGGGGGAGACCCGATCATCGGCACCACGTTCGTCGACGCGCTGAGGCTGTTCAACGCGGACCCCGAGACCGAGGCCGTCGTGATGATCGGCGAGATCGGCGGCACCGCCGAAGAGGAAGCGGCCGACTTCATCCAGCGTGAGTTCACCAAGCCCGTGGTGAGCTTCATCGCCGGCCAGACGGCGCCCCCCGGACGCCGGATGGGACACGCCGGCGCGATCATCGCCGGGGGCAAGGGCACGGCGGCCGAGAAGATGGCCGCGCTCACCGCGGCCGGCGTCCGCGTCGTGAAGAGCCCCGCGGAGATCGGCGCAGCAGTCAAGGCTGTGCTGTAATCCTGTAGCGGCTGGTGGTCAGTGGTTAGTGATCAGCCTCGTCGCACGTGATCCACTGCCCACTGGCCACCAGCCACTAGCCACTCCCCGTTCTCTCCAACCCCGCGTGCTATACTCCGAAATATCCATCCAGTGAGTGCTTGCGCCGCCGCACGCGTCGGCGTGAAGTCCAGGCTTCCGTGTCGAGGACGCCCATGACGCCTCCAGAACTCGCGGTCCAGGACGCACCGGCAGGCCGGCCCGCCGCCCGCGTCGTCAACGATTTCAGCATCCAGGTCGCCACGGTCAACGGGTCCGGGAGCCAGACGGCGAACCTGGTGCTCCTGCGGTCGCTCTTCCAGTCCGGCATCCCGGTGTCCGGCAAGAACCTGTTCCCGTCGAACATCGCCGGGCTGCCGACGTGGTTCACGATCCGCGCAAGCCGTCGCGGGTACATCGGCCGGAAGAAGGAAATCGACATCCTGGTCGCGATGAACCCGGAGACTGCCCAGGACGACGTCCTCGGGCTCGAGCCGGGAGCGGTGGCGATCTACGACGAGCCCCTGAGGCTGAACGCGCTCCGCGGCGATCTCGTCTTCTACCCGGTCCCGTTCGACAAGCTGGTCTCGGCGGTGTGCCCTGACGCCAAGCTGCGCAAGCTCGTGCGCAACATGATCTACGACGGGGTGCTGGCGCAGTTGCTGGGCATCGACCTCGCGCAGATGGAGAAGGCGATCGGCCGGCAGCTGTCGAAGAAGGCCAAGGCCCTGGCGCTGAACCAGGCGGCGCTGCAGGCCGGCTTCGAGTTCGCCGGCGCCAACCTCGAGAAGCGCGACGGGTTCGCCGTCGAGCCGATGAACGCGACGGCGGGCAAGATCCTGATCGAAGGGAATGCGGCGGCCGCCATCGGCGCGATGATGGCCGGCGTGACCGTCGTCACGTGGTATCCCATCACCCCCTCGTCCAGCGTCTGCGAGACGCTCGCTGCCTACATGCGCAAGTACCGCATGGACAAGGAGACCGGGAAGGCCACCTTCGCCATCGTCCAGGCCGAGGACGAGCTGAGCGCGCTCGGGATGGCCCTCGGGGCCGGCTGGCTCGGCGCGCGCTCGATGACGGCGACGGCCGGCCCGGGCATCTCGCTGATGTCCGAGTTCGTCGGCCTCGGCTACTACGCCGAGGTGCCGACCGTGATCTTCGACATCCAGCGCGTCGGGCCGTCGACCGGGCTGCCGACACGAACCGCGCAGGGCGACATCCTGTCGACGGCGTTCCTGTCGCACGGCGACACCCGGCACCCGATGTACCTCCCGGCCTCGCCGGAGGAGATCTACGAGATGGGGATCGAGGCGTTCAATCTCGCCGAGCGGCTGCAGACGCCGGTGTTCGTCATGTCCGATCTCGACCTCGGCATGAATACCTGGATGTCGGACGCGTTCCAGTACCCGGAGACCCCGCTCGATCGCGGCAAGCGACTGAGCGCGGCGAAGTTGCGGGAGCTCGGAGACTGGGGCCGCTACAAGGACGTGGATGGCGACGGCATCCCCTACCGGACGGTCGCCGGCGACGGGCTGCCGTCCTATTTCTGCAGGGGCTCGGGCCACAACGAGCGGGGGCAGTACAGCGAGCGCCCCGCCGACTACGTGGCGAACATCGACCGCGTGGACCGGAAGTTCCAGCAGGCGCGCCGCCTGATGCCCGCGCCGACCGTGGACCGCGTCGACGGCGCGCGGGTCGGGATCATCGGCTACGGCACCAGCCACTGGGGCATCAGCGAGAGCCGCGACCAGCTGAGGCAGGAGGCGGGAATCGAGACGTCGTATCTGCGGCTGCGCGCCTATCCCTTCAGCCCGGACCTGCAGGCGTTCATCGAAGCCCACGACCGCGTCTACGTCGTCGAGCAGAACCGGGACGGCCAGATGGCCGCGCTCATCACGCTCGACCTCGCCCCGTCGCTCGCGCCGAGGATCCGGCGCGTGAATCACTACGACGGCCTGCCGCTGGACGCCCGCACCGTGACCGATGCGATCGTGAGACAGGAGCGCGACTGATTATGGCGACACCCACCACCCCCGTGCCCGGCCCTCCGAAAAAGGTGAATCGGATCGGCCTCGAACTCGCCGCCTACCGGGGCGGAAAGAGCACCCTCTGCGCCGGGTGCGGCCACAACGCCATCTCCGAGCGGATCGTCGAGGCCTTCTACGAAATGGGCGTCGACGGCCGGCAGGTGATCAAGCTGTCGGGCATTGGCTGTTCGAGCAAGAGCCCCGCGTATTTCCTGGGCCAGTCGCACGGCTTCAACTCCGTCCACGGACGCATGCCGTCGGTCGCGACGGGGGCCATGCTCGCAAATCGGGGACTCACCGCGCTCGGGGTGAGCGGGGACGGAGACACCGGCGCGATCGGCATCGGGCAGTTCGTTCACCTGATGCGCCGCAACGTCCCGATGATCTACATCGTCGAGAACAACGGCTGCTACGGGCTGACGAAGGGACAGCTGTCGCCCACGGCCGACCTCGGCTCGACGCTCAAGAACGGTGTCGTCAACGACCTGCCGGCCATCGACCTGTGCGCGCTTGCCATCGACCTCGGGGCGAGCTTCGTCGCGCGGTCGTTCTCGGGCGACAAGAAGCAGATGCTCTCGCTGCTGAAAGCGGCGATCGCCCACCGGGGCACGGCGATGCTCGACATCATCTCGCCGTGCGTGACCTTCAACGACCACGAGGGGTCGACGAAGAGCTACTCCTACGTCAAGGACCACGAGGAGCCGCTGGAGGAGATCGAGCTTCGTCCCCTTCTTCGAGGACATCTCCGTCGACTATGCGCCCGGGACCGTGCAGTCGGTCAGCCTGCACGACGGCTCGACGCTCCTGCTGAAGAAGCTGGCGGGGGACTACGACGCGACCAACAAGTCGATGGCGCGGCGCGTCATCTTCGAATCGGCCGCGCGCGGGGAGTTCGCGACGGGGCTGATCTACGTCGAGCCTGGCCGCCCCGACTTCCTGACGCTGCTCAACGTCGTGGACGAACCGCTGGCATCCCTGGCAGAGGAAAAGACACGGCCGCCCCGCGAAGCGCTGGAGAGGATCATGGAGGAACTCAGGTAGCGGATAGCGATCACGGGCGCCCCAGCGGGTAGCGGATCGGAATCGCGGCAACCGATGGCCCCCGGGCGGCGGTCGGCTGGAGGCGGGGGTATCCGTGGTCCGCGACCAGCGACACCGATTATCCCTCCGACTCGTCCACGTTCGCCCCGATCACGTCCTCGCAGATCTTCGTCCAGTCGGCGGGCCGGCCCTCGGCGTCGAGGGCGGGGAGGTTGCGGTTGCCCTGCTGGGGATCGTCTGCCGGCCGGTCGCCCTCGATCGCCCCCGTGAGACCGTCCGGGCTGCCGCTGGCGCCCGAGTCGTCCGGTGCGTGAGGCTTCTGCATGGCCCCTCCTGCTGTGGTGTAAAATCGAAAGACTATGGAACGAACGTTCGCCATCATCAAGCCGGACGCCGTCGGCCGGCAGGTCGCCGGGCAGATCATCGACCGCATCGAGAGAGCGGGATTCCAGATTCGTGCCATGCGCACGGCGCACCTGACGAAGAAGGAGGCCGAGGGCTTCTACGCGGTGCACCGGGACAAGCCGTTTTTCGGCGGGCTCACCGATTTCATGTCCTCGGGGCCCGTCGTGCTGATGGTGCTCGAGGCGCCGGACGCCATCCGGAAGTGGCGCGACCTCATGGGCGCCACCGACCCGGGCAAGGCGCCGGAAGGCAGCCTCCGAAAGCTGTACGGCACGTCGATTGGCAGCAATGCGACGCACGGGTCCGACGCGCCGGACACGGCCGCGTACGAGATTGGGTATTTCTTCCGCGGCATGGAGCTGATCTAGCCGGCCCGGCCCCCATGGCAAAGTTCCTGATCGTCCTGGGCCTCGCCGTCGCGGCCATCGGGGCGGCCATGTGGCTCGGGGTGCCGCTCGGGCGGCTGCCGGGCGACATTGTCGTGCGCCGGGGGGCCTTCTCGTTCTATTTCCCGCTGACCACCTGCGTGCTCGTCAGCGTCGTCCTCACCGTGCTTTTCTCGCTGCTGCGCCGCTGATGATCCGCGCTTACCGCTCGACCCTGCCGCGCATCGACTCCACCGCGTTCATCGACGAGAGCGCCCAGGTCATCGGGGACGTCGAGGTTGGCGCCGAGTCCAGCGTGTGGATGAACGTCGTCATCCGGGGGGACGTGAACTGGATCAGGATCGGCCGCCGGACGAACATCCAGGACGGCTCGATCATCCACGTCATGCGCGGCACCCACCCGACGCGGCTCGGTGACGAGGTGACGGTGGGGCACGGCGTGATTCTGCACGGGTGCAGCGTCCACGACCGCTGCTTGATCGGCATGGGGGCGATCCTGTTGAACGGGGTCGAGGTCGGCGAGTCTTCGATCGTCGCGGCGGGAAGCCTGCTTCCCGAGGGCATGCGCGTGCCACCACGCTCCCTCGTCGTGGGCCACCCGGGCAAGGTCCGGCGCGAGTTGACAGACGAGGAAGCGGCCTCGATTGCCGGCTACGCGGAGCGCTACGTCGGGTACTCGAAGGAATACAAGTAGTTGTGCGCAAGCCGCGTGCTTGCGGTTCGGACTGAAGCATGATTGCAGCGATTCGTGGGACACAGGACATCCTGCCGGGGGCCGTGGAACGCTGGCAGTTCGTCGAGCGGACGGCCTGTCGGGTGTTCGAGCAGTACGGCTACGCCGAACTGCGCACGCCGATCATCGAGCGCGAGGAGCTCTTCGCCAAGGGCACGGGCGAAACGACGGACATCGTCCAGAAGGAGATGTACGCCTTTACCGACAAGGACGGGGAGCGGATCACCCTTCGTCCCGAGGCAACGCCGAGCCTGGTCCGCGCCTACGTGGAGCACTCGCTCGAGCAGGCGATGGCCGTCCCGAAGGTCTACACCATCGGCCCGATGTTCCGTCGGGAGCGGCCACAGAAGGGCCGCTACCGGCAGTTTCACCAGCTCGACGTCGAGGTCTTCGGCGTGAAGGACCCGGCCGTGGACGGGGAGGTGATCGACCTCGCCTGGACGCTGATTCGCGAACTGGGCATCACGGGCGTCGAGCTGGCCGTCAACTCGGTCGGCTGCCCGGCCTGCCGGCCGGCCTTTGCGGCCGCGCTCGTCGCTGCCCTCGGCGACGACGTGAACAAGCTGTGCGGTGATTGCCAGCGGCGTGCCGTCACGAACCCCCTCCGCATCTTCGACTGCAAGGTGCCCGGGGACCAGCCAATCATCGACGCGTTGCCGCACACGGTCGACTTCCTGTGCGACGAGTGCCGGGCCCACTTCGACGCGGTGCGGACGTACCTCGACGTCTTCGGCGTCCCCTACACGCTGTCGCACCGCCTGGTGCGCGGCCTCGATTACTACACCCGCACGACGTTCGAGGTGCTGGCGGGCAACATCGGCGCGCAGTCGGCGGTGCTCGGCGGCGGCCGCTACGACGGTCTCGTGAAGAAGCTCGGGGGACCCGATCGCGTAGGCATCGGCTTTGCGGCCGGCATCGAGCGCCTCGTGCTGGCGCTGCCGGACACGCTGGTGCTGCCCGCGCCGCACCCCGACGTGTTCATCGCCGCGATGGGCGACGCGGCCCGCGAGGCCTCCCTCGCGCTGCTCCGGGACCTCAGGCGGGCAGGCCTCAACGCCCAGGTGGAGTACGAAGGGCGCTCGCTCAAGTCGCAGATGAAGCGAGCGGATCGCCTGAAGGCCCCGGTGGTCTTCATCCTCGGTGACGACGAGCTCGCCGCGGGAGAGCTGACGGTCCGGAGGATGGCGGCATCCGCACAGGAGATCGGTCCCGATGGCCGGGGCCGTAGCGTTCGCAAAAGCCAACAGGTAGGCCACCATGTTTGATCAGCTCGGCGACTGGACGCGGACGGATACGTGCGGCGGACTGCGGGCGTCCGACATCGGGCGCGAAGTGACGCTGCTCGGCTGGGTGCACCGGGTGCGCGATCTCGGCGCGCTCGTGTTCCTCGACGTGCGCGACCGGCATGGCCTCACGCAGGTCGTCGTCCAGGAAGGCCAGCCGTTCCTCGACCGCGCCAAGCACCTTCGGGCCGAGTTCGTGGTCGGTGTGAAGGGAACCGTCCGCGCGCGTGCGGCGGGGGTGGTCAACAGCCGGATGCCGACCGGTGAAGTGGAGGTGGCGGCTGGGGAGCTGAAGGTCCTGAACGAGGCGGCGGTGCCGCCCTTCCAGATCTCGGACGAAGCGGCGCTCGCCTCCGATGACCTCCGCCTGCGCTATCGGTATCTCGACCTGCGCCGCCCCAGGCTGCAGGCGAACCTGGGGCTGCGGCACCGCGTGACGATGGCCGTGCGGCGGTACATGGATGCGCAGGGGTTCTGGGAAATCGAGACGCCGGTCCTCGGAAAGTCGACCCCGGAAGGCGCGCGGGACTACCTGGTGCCCAGCCGGGTCCACCCGGGCGAGTTCTACGCGCTGCCGCAGTCGCCGCAGCTCTTCAAGCAGCTGCTGATGATTGCGGGGACCGACCGCTACTTCCAGATCGTCAAGTGCTTCCGGGACGAGGACCTGCGCGCGGACCGCCAGCCGGAGTTCACGCAGATCGACGTGGAGATGTCGTTCGCGCGTCCGGACCTGGTGTTCGGCTTGATCGAGCCGTTGATGCAGGAGGTCTTCCGGGTCATCGGCCGCGAGATCCCGACGCCGTTTCCCCGGATGGCTTACGGCGACGCGATCGCGCGGTACGGATCGGACAAGCCCGACCTGCGCTTCGGCCTGGAAATCCAGGAGTTGTCCGCGGTCTTCGAAGGGACGTCGTTCACGCCCTTCCGCGACGCGATGGGCGCCGGCGGATCGGTTCGCGGGTTCGTCGTCCCGGGCGGCGCCAGGTACAGCCGCAAGCAGCTCGACACCTTGACCGAGCAGGCCCGGCAGGCGGGCGCGTCGGGACTCGTCTGGGTGCGTGCCGGGGAGGATGGCGTGAAGAGCCCGGCGCTGAAGGGCGCTGGAGAAGCGGTGCTTCGCGCCGCGCTCGATCGTGCCGGCGCTCAGGCGCAGGACTTGCTGCTGCTCGCTGCGGGCGCACCGGACGCCACGTCCAAGGTCCTCGGGCAGCTGCGGCTGATCGTGGCGAAGGACGAAGCGCTGGCGAAACCCGACGCGTTCGCGTTCACCTGGGTGACCGGATTCCCGATGTTCGAGTGGGACGGGGACGAGCAGCGATTCGCGGCCATGCACCACCCGTTTACCTCGCCCGTTCCGGAGGACATCGCCCGTCTCGAGAGCGAGCCCGGCCTGGTCCGCGCGCAGGCCTACGACCTGGTGTTGAACGGGAGCGAGATCGGCGGCGGCAGCATCCGCATCCACGACGCCGACGTGCAGGCGCGTATCTTCAAGGCGATCGGCCTGACCGACGAGGAAGCGAAGCAGCGGTTCGGCTTCTTCCTGCAGGCGCTCACCTACGGCACGCCGCCGCACGGCGGGATCGCGCTCGGCCTCGACCGGATCGTCGCGATCCTGGCGGGGGAGTCGTCGATCCGGGAGGTGATCGCGTTCCCGAAGACGGCCGCGGCCGTGGATCAGATGACCGGGGCGCCGACGACGGTGGACGAACGGCAGCTGAGGGAACTGCAGCTGGGCGTGGGGAAGAGGCTAGGCAGCGCTGCCCGCGTGGTTGCGCGGGCGGCTCCCGTATGGTACGATTACGCGCTTAAGTATCTCTCACGGAAGGAGATACGAACCGCCAGAGCGGTCCTCGATGAGAAAGATTGCAGTCCCTGAAGAGGGGATTGAAACGCTGTTTGGCTCCTACGACGAGAACCTGCGCTTCCTCGAGTCCCTCCTGAATGTCAGCATCCGCACCCAGGGCCAGGACCTCCTGGTCGAGGGCGATCCGTCGAATGCCGAGAAGGTCGAGCGCATCGTGGCCGGCTTGGCCTCGCTCGCGCGCGAGGGCTACCGCATCGGCAACGGCGACGTGAAGACCGCGGCCCAACTGGTGTCGGACAACGCCGACGTGGAACTGCGGGACTACTTCCTCAAGGGCGCGGTCCCGCGGGCCTCCGGCAAGCGGCAGGTGGCGCCCAAGAGCGTCAACCAGCGCCGCTACCTCGACGCCATCGACCACAACGACATCGTGTTCGGGATCGGGCCGGCGGGGACGGGCAAGACCTACCTCGCGATGGCGCAGGCCGTCGCGTTCCTCCTCGCGAAGAAGGTGACCCGGATCATCCTGGCCCGCCCGGCCGTCGAGGCCGGCGAGAAACTCGGGTTCCTGCCGGGCGACCTCCAGGAAAAGGTGAATCCGTACCTGCGGCCGCTCTACGACGCGCTGTACGACATGCTCGACGCCGAGCGGGTGGAGCGGCTGCTGGAGCGCGGGACCATCGAGATCGCGCCGATCGCGTTCATGCGCGGCCGGACGCTGAACGACTCGTTCGTCATCCTCGACGAGGCGCAGAACACCACGTCGGAGCAGATGAAGATGTTCCTGACCCGCCTGGGGTTCGGGTCCAAGGCGGTGGTCACCGGCGACATCACGCAGATCGACCTGCCGTCGGGCCACACCTCGGGGCTCATCGAGGCCATGAAGGTCGTCTCGGAGATCGAGGGAATCGCCTTCATCCACTTCGACGACCGCGACGTGGTCCGCCACAAGCTGGTGCAGCAGATCGTCAAGGCGTACGAGAAGTTCTCCAACGGGAGCGGCGCCCAGCGGCGTGTCTCCTGATCGCACGACCATGTCCGACGCATCCGACCATTGCCGCCTCCGCGTCGCCGTGACCGACGCCTCGGGCCGCCACGTGGCGGCGGGCCCGCTCGCGGCGTGGCTGTGCCGGCGTGGCGCCGGCCCGGGCGCGCGGCGCGCTCACGATCGCGCTGGTCGGCGACGCGGCGATGCGGCGCGCTGAACCGCCGGTTCGCCGGCAAGGACAGGGCGACCGACGTGCTGTCGTTTCCCGCCTTCGCCCCGGGTGAGAAGCGCGTCGCGGCCGCGGCGGGCAAGCCCGCCGGCCCCATCCACCTCGGCGACATCGTGATCGCCACCGGGGTGGCCCGCCGGCAGGCGCGCCAGGCGGGACACGCCTACGGCCGACGAACTGCGCGTGCTGGCGCTCCACGGCCTGCTGCACCTTCTCGGCTACGACCACGAGACCGACAACGGGACGATGGCCCGGGTCGAGGCGCGGCTGCGCCGGAAGGGCGGCCTCGGCCCCGGCGTGATCGAGCGGGCGAGGACCGCATGACCCCGCTCGTCCTGTTCCTGCTCGCGTGCGCGCTCGTGTATCTCGGCACCGTCGAGGCGGCCTTCGGCGCGCTCATGCGCCTGTCGCTGCGCCTCCTCGCGGAGCGCAACGACCGCGACGAGACGCTGGGTCGCTACCTCGACGACCCCGTCCTGTTCTTCGTGCCGCTCCGCCTGTTCGTCGGCCTCGCCGTGGTCTGCAGCGTGGTGCTGCTCGTCCGGCTGATCGGCATCGACGACCCCTCATCAAGCCGCTCGCGGTGGTCGTGGCCGCCGCGGGGCTGCTCGCTCGTCTGCGAGCACCTCGTGCCGCTGCTGATCGTCCGCGACGATCCCGAGCGGGTGCTCGACGCGCTGCTGCCGTCGTTCGCCGCCGTCGCGCGGGTTGCGCAACCGCTGACCGCGGCATCGTCGCCAGGCTGGTGCGCGCGAGGCGGGATCGGCCGACCGTCGACCGCGAGCGAGTCGGAAGAGCAGCAGGGCGAGACGGCGCAGGCCTACATCGAAGCCGGCGAGCAGGAAGGCATCATCGAGGGCGACGAGCGGCGGCTGATCCAGTCGATCGTGGACTTCGGCGACACGCTGGTGCGCGAGGTGATGACGCCCCGCCCCGACATCGTGGCGATCCGCGCGGAAGCGACGCTCGGCGACCTGCGCACGCTGTTGCGCGAGCAGGGGTATTCCCGGATCCCGGTCTTCAAGGACAGCCTCGACAACATCGTCGGATTCGTGTTCGTCAAGGACCTGATCCAGCTGGCCGGGTCGTCAGACGACCGCGCGCTCGGCAGCCTGATGCGGCCGGCCGCACTTCGTGCCGGAGACCAAGCGGGTCGCCGACCTGCTGAAGGAGTTCCAGCGGCAGCAGGTGCAGATCGCGATCGTCGTGGACGAGTACGGCGGCACGGCCGGCCTGGTGACGCTCGAGGACCTGCTCGAGGAAATCGTCGGCGAGATCCGCGACGAGTACGACGAGGAGTCCGAGGCGGTCGTCGACGAAGGCGGCGGCGCGTTCGTCTTCAGCGGGCAAGGTGGACATCGACGAACTGGCCGACCGCCTGGGCGTCGAGATCGCGCGCGAGGGATTCGAGACGGTCGGCGGCTACCTGCTGTCCCGGCTCGGCCGCGTGCCGGCCGTGGGTGAGCGGCTCGACGTGGACGACCTGCTCGTCGAGGTGCTCGAGGCCGAGCGGCGGCGCGTCAACAAGGTGCGGATCCGCAAGCGGGAAGCCGTGCCGGACAAGACCGAAGGATAACGAATGCGTTGCGGCTTCGTCGCGCTCATCGGCCGGCCGAACGTCGGCAAGTCGACCCTGCTCAACCGCCTGGTCGGCACGAAGCTCGCCATCGTCTCCGACAAGCCGCAGACCACGCGCAACCGGATTCTCGGGTGTCCGCAACTACGACGGCGGCCAGGCGATCTTCCTCGACACGCCCGGCATCCACCGGCCGACTGCACCGCATGAACGTCCGCATGGTGGACGCGGCGGTCGAGAGGATCCGGCAGGCCGACATCCTGGCGCTGGTGGCCGACGCCACCGGACGCCCGGCGGGCGCCGGCGAGCGGTTCGTCCTCGCCAGGTGGAGAAGGCGACGCGCGCCGTCGGCTCGTGATCAACAAGGTCGACCTGGTCACGAGGGCGTCGCTGCTGCCGCTCATGGAGCGCTGGAGCCGGCGGCGCGCCTTCGCCGACATCGTCCCGGTGTCGGCGCTGACCGGCGAGAACGTCGATCGGCTGGAGCAGGTGCTGCTGGCGCGCCTGCCCGAGGGCGACCCGCTCTATCCCGACGGACTACCTCACCGACCAGCCCGAGCGGTTCTTCGTGGCGGAGATCGTGCGCGAGAAGGTGCTGCGGTTCACGCACGCCGAGATCCCGTTCTCGAGCGCGGTGGTCGTCGACCGGTTCGAGGAGCCGGACGAGAAGGGGCTGCATGCGGCTCTACTGCTCGATCCTCGTCGAGCGCGAGTCGCAGAAGCCGATCCTCATCGGCCGCGGCGGCGAGATGATCAAGCGGATCGGCACGGCGGCCCGGCAGGAGCTCGAGACGCTTCTTCGACGCGCGCGTGTTCCTGGACCTGCGGGTGAAGGTGAAGGCGGAGTGGCGCGAGGACGACCGGCTGCTCGACGAGCTCGGCTTGCGCCAGGCCGTCCGGTAGGCGCGGCTCGGCATGGTAGAGTAAGGAGTTCAGCGCGCGCCGTCATGCCGCTCTACAAGACCGACGCGCTGATTCTGCGGACCTACAAGCTCGGGGAGGCCGACCGCATCGTCGTGTTCCTGACGCGGGACCGCGGCAAGAAGCGTGGCGTGGCGAACGGCGCCCGCCGGCCGCCGTCGCCGGTTTGCCGGGGCGCTCGAGCCGCTGACGCGGGTCGGCGTCGACCTACTACGAACGCGAGCAGCGCGACCTGGTGCGGCTTGAGTTACGCCGAGCCGCAGTGCTCGCCGCTGCTGGCCTCGAGCGCCGGACGCGCTCGGCCACGTCGGCTACTTCGCCGAGCTGATCGACGAGTGGGCGCAGGAGGGCGACCCGAACGAGCGGCTGTACCGCCTGGGCGCCTCGACGTCGACGCGCTCGCGGCGGGCGTGCCGACCGCGCCGCTGGCGCGCTACTTCGAGTACCTGGCTGCTGCGGCTCCAGGGGGTCTACCCGCCGCACGTCGCCTGCCATCGGTGCGGCGCCGCGCTCGACGCGGAGGGGACCGGCGCGTGGCTCGAGCCGGGCGGGCACGTGTTCACCTGCCGCGGCTGCACCGGCGGAGACGCCGCGGCGTGTCGCTGTCGCCGGACGCGCTGGCGTTCCTGCGGCGTCGCGGCGCATGCCCCCGCTGCAACTGGGCACGGTGCCGCTGCCCGCGCGGGTGGAGCGCGAACTCGAAGTCGGTGCATCGGGCGCTGATGCGGCTGCACCTCGAGAAGGAACTGAGGTCGACGCGCGTGTTGCGCGACCTGCGGCATGAGCGCGGTGCGGTCCGCGAGGCCGCTCCGGCTTCGACATCCGACGGATGGCATGACGTTTCAAGATCTGATCCTCAAGCTCTCGGAGTTCTGGGCCTCCCGCGGCTGCCTCCTCCAGCAGCCGCTCGACCTCGAGGTCGGGGCCGGCACGTCGCACCCCGAGACGTTCCTGCGCGTGCTCGGTCCGGAGCACTGGAACGTCGCCTACGTCCAGCCGTCGCGGCGCCCCGACGACGGCCGCTTCGGGGAGAACCCGAACCGCCTGTTCAAGCACCACCAGTTCCAGGTCATCCTGAAGCCGGCCCCGGACGAGGTGCAGCAGCTCTACCTGCGAGAGCCTCGAGGCGTGCGGCATCGACCCGCGCCAGCACGACATCCGCTTCGAAGAGGACAACTGGGAGTCGCCGACGCTCGGGGCGTGGGGCATCGGCTGGCAGGTGATGTTCGACGGCCAGGAGATCACGCAGTTCACCTACTTCCAGCAGGTCGGCGGCATCGACCTCGTCGCCGATCTCGGCGGAGATCACCTACGGCCTCGAGCGCATCGCGATGGTGCTGCAGAAGGTCGACAGCGTCTACGACCTCGAGTGGGCGCCCGGCGTGACGTACCGGGACGTGCGGCTCAGCGACGAGGTGGAGCAGTCCAGGTACGCCTTCGGCCAGGTCGACATGCCGCCGCGAGGCTTTCGGGGCCTTCCACCGCGACCTCTTCGACAAGCACCACGGGTTCGCCGCAGGCGCTGCTGGCGTCGAACCTGGTGCTGCCGGCGCTCGAGCAGTGCCTGAAGTGCTCGCACCTGTTCAACATCCTCGATTCGAGCAGCGGCATCGGTGTGACGGAGCGGACCGCGTACATCCTGCGGGTCCGCCAGCTGGCCATCGGCGTCGCGAAGGCGTACGTCGAGGCGATCAAGGACCCAGGCCGGTCGAGGTCAGAGCCATCAAGCATGAAGAATGACGAATGACGGCGGCTCAACATTCGGCATTGACGAACGACAGGACCACTGTGGATCGTGAACTGCTGATCGAAATCGGGTGCGAGGAATTGCCGGCGAGCTGGCTGCCCGGCGCTGACGCGACCAGTTCGGCGACCATCTGCCGCGCGGCTGGCGGCGTTTCGGCTGCCGCCCGACGCGCCCGCGGAAACATTCAGCACGCCCCGGCGGCTGACCGCGCGCGTGGCGCGAATGCCGGAGCGCCAGACGGATCTCGAGGAAGTGATGACCGGGCCGCCGGTGTCGGCCGCGTTCAAGGCGGACGGCGAGCCGACGCCCGCGGCCATCGGTTTCGCGCGCAAGCACGGTGTCGAGGTCGTCGGCGCTCGAGCGCGCTCGAGACGCCGAAGGGCGCCTACCTCGCCTACCGCAAGCACCAGCGAGGCAAGGCGGCGGTCGACGTGCTGCCGGATGTGCTCGCCGGCGTCCTGCGCGACATGGCTTTCCCGAAGCAGATGCACTGGGACGCGTGGCTCGATGACGGCCGCGGCGAACTGCTGTTCGGCCGTCCCATCCGGTGGATCCTCTTCCTCTACGGCGGCCGGGTCGTGCCGTTCGCGATCCGCCGCACCGAGGCCGCGCAGTGCGGCCTCGTCCAGGAAGTCCGTTCGGCCGCGGTCACCTACGGGCACCGGTTCCTCACGACCAGCGGCCGCGCCGGCCGCGCGATCAAGGTCCGCTCGTTCGACGAGTACCGCACGAAGCTCGTGGAGAACTTCGTCGCTGCTCGAGCGCGGCGAGCGCCACGACAAGATTGCCCGCGAGCTCGACGCCAACGCCCAGCGCCTCGGAGGCCGGGTGGGCGGCGCCGCCTCGCAGTCCGGCCTGCTGCAGGAGGTGCCGGACCTCGTCGAGTATCCCGTCGGTGGTCGCCGGGCACCTTCGCCGCCGAGTTCCTCGACGCTTCCCGGAGGAGGTGCTGACGACGACGCATGATTCACCACCAGCACTACTTCCCGGTGGTGAACCCGGCGGGCCGGCTGATGCCGGCGTTCCTCGCCGTCACCAACACGCGAGGCCGATTCCGCCCGGACGATCGCGCGCAACTGCGAACGGGTCCTCACGGCGCGCCTGCGCGACGCGCGGTTCTTCTACGACGCCGACCGCGGCCACGCGGCTCGGCCGACCTCCTGCCGTCGCTCGGCACCGTCCTGTTTCACAAGAAGCTCGGCAGCTACCGCGCCAAGGCGGCACGGCTCGAGCGTCTCGCGCGGTGGCTCGCCACCGAGGTGCTCGGCCGGCCGGACGCTGGCGGACGCGGCGGCGACGGCCGGGCGCCTGGCCAAGGCAGACCTCACCACCGACATGGTCCGGGAGTTGACGGAACTGCAGGGGACGATGGGCGGGATCTACGCCCGCGAAGAGGGACAGCCCGAAGCGGTCTGGCGGGCGATCTACCACCACTACCTGCCCGCGGCGGCAGAAGTAGACGCGCCGCCTTCGCGCGCGGACCTCGGCGGCGCGGCAGTCACCTGGGCGGCCCTCTCCGCGGCCGACAAGGTCGACACGCTCGTCTCGCTCTTCGCCGCCGGTGAACGGCCGACCGGGACGCGGGACCCGTTCGGGCTGCGTCGGCAGGCGCACGGCTTGCTAAAGGTGCTCGTCGACCTGCCGGAACTCACCGGCATCGCCGCGGCAGTCGACCTGGCCGACGTGCGGCGCGAGGCCCGGGCGGCCCTCGTCGACCTGGCGGAGCCCGGCGTGAACGTGCCCGAAGCCGGGCGGAGGCCGACGAGTTGACCACGTTCCTGGGAGAGCGGCTGCGCTACGTCTTCCAGCAGCGCGGGTTCACCTACGACGAGATCAACGCGATTGCCGGCTCGAAGCGCGGGTTCGTCGACGTGCCCTACGACGCGCGGCTGCGCCTCGAGGCGCTCCACCGGGTCCGCTCGTCGCCCGATTTCGAGGCGCTCGCGGTCGCCTTCAAGCGGGTGAAGAACCTGTCGCGGGAGTTGAAGACCGCGCCGATAGAGACCCTCGACCGGTTGACGGAGCCTGCGGAGATCGCGCTGCGCGACGAGTTCCAGGCGGCGCGGCAGCCAGGTCCGGTCGGCCGCCGGGCGGCGCGATTACTCCGAAGCGTTTCGACTGGCCTCGGGGTTCCGTCCCGCGGTCGACCGCTTCTTCACGGACGTGTTCGTGATGGTGGACGACGTGGCGCTGCGCGATCAGCGGCTGACGCTGATCTGGCGGCTTCACGACCTGATTCAGGAGCTGGCGGACATCTCGGAAATCGTGCCCCAATTGGAGTTGAATCGCTGATTCGATTCCGTCCTTCATTCTTACTTACTCAACTGGAGTCAGACGCGATGGCCAAGAAGACGGTAGCGAAACCCAAGGGCAAGGCCCCCGTGAAGAAGACCGCGGCGAAGGCGGTGCCCGTGAAGAAGAACGCCCCGGCCCGGAAGGCCAAGGCGAGCAAGTACGTCTATTTCTTCGGCGGCGGCAAGGCCGACGGCGACCGGACGATGAAAGACCTGCTCGGCGGCAAGGGCTCGGGCCTCGCCGAGATGACGAACGCGGGCCTGCCGGTGCCCCCCGGCTTCACCGATCACCACCGCCGCGTGCAACCTGTACTACGAGCTCGGCCGCAAGGTGCCGGTCGAAGTCGAGACGGAAATGGAGGCGAACCTCCGCAAGCTGGAGAAGGTCGCCGGCCAGCAGTTCGGTTCGGTCACCAACCCGCTGCTCGTCTCCGTCCGATCGGGTGCGAAGTTCTCGATGCCCGGCATGATGGACACCATCCTGAACCTCGGCCTGAACGACCAGGCGGTCGAGGGGCTGAAGGCCCGGACCGGGAACGGTCGCTTCGCGTACGACAGCTACCGCCGCTTCATGCAGATGTATGGCAACGTCGTCCTCGAGATCCCGAAGGAGGAGTTCGAGAAGGCGTTCGACGCCGTCAAGCACGAGAACGGCGTGAAGCTCGACACCGAGCTCGGCGAAGACGCGCTCCGCGAGGTGGTGAAGCGCTACAAGGGCGTCGTCAAGCACAAGACGGGCAAGGCCTTCCCGAGCGAGCCGATGGAGCAGCTCCGCGGCGCCCGCAACGCGGTGTTCCGCTCCTGGAACAACGCTCGCGCGAAGGAATACCGGCGCATCTACGACATCCCCGACCACATCGGCACCGCGGTCAACGTCCAGCTGATGGTGTTCGGCAACTCCGGTGACCGGTCGGCAACGGGCGTGGGCTTCACCCGCAACCCGGCGAACGGCAAGAAGGAGTTCTACGGCGAGTTCCTGATCAACGCGCAGGGCGAGGACGTCGTGTCCGGCGTGCGGACGCCGATGCCCATCTCGCAGCTCGAGCAGGTCATGCCGGCCGCCTACAAGGAGCTGCGCCGCCACACCACGCTGCTGGAGAAGCACTACAAGGACATCCAGGACTTCGAGTTCACGATCGAGAACGAGAAGCTGTTCATGCTGCAGACCCGGTCGGGCAAGCGGACCGGCTATGCCGCCGTCGTGATCGCGACGGACCTCGTCGCCGAGAAGCTGCTGAAGCCGAACGAGGGCCTGCTGCTCGTCGACCCGTCGTCGCTGTCGCAGCTGCTCGCGCCGGTCTTCGACCCCAAGGAATGGAAGTCGATCCCCGTGGCCACCAAGGGGCTGCCGGCGTCGCCGGGCGCGGCGTCGGGCCAGGTGGTGTTCACGGCCGACGACGCCGTCGCGTGGACCGAGCAGGGCAAGAAGGTCGTCCTCGTCCGCAAGGAAACGGTGCCGGACGACATCCACGGCATGTTCGTGGCGCAGGGCGTCCTCACGGCCACCGGCGGCATGACGTCGCACGCGGCGGTGGTCGGCCGCCAGATGGGCAAGCCGGCAATCGTCGGGGCGTCCGACCTGCGGGTCGACGAGGAGAACAAGGTCCTCGACATCGACGGCAAGCAGTTGCACGAGGGTGACTACATCGCGTTCGACGGCCTCTCCGGCGAGGTGAAGGTGGAGAAGGTGTCCACCAAGCCGAGCGAGATCCTCCAGGTCATCGACGGTTCGATGAAGCCCGAGGAGTCGGACATCTACCGGCGCTTCTGCACCCTGCTGTCCTGGGCCGACAAGACCCGGACGATGGGCATCCGCGCGAACGCGGATCTGCCCGACCAGGCCGAGATCGCGTACGCGTTCGGCGCCCGCGGCATCGGCCTGTGCCGCACCGAGCACATGTTCTTCGCCGACGACCGGCTGCCGATCGTCCGCCGCATGATCCTGGCCGACAACGAGGCCGACCGGAAGGCGGCCGTGAAGGAGCTCGAGCCGATGCAGCGCGCCGACTTCTACGGCGTGTTCAAGGCGATGCACGGCTGCCCGGTCACCGTCCGCACCATCGACCCGCCGCTCCACGAGTTCCTGCCGAAGCGCGAGGACCTCATGGTGGACATCGCCAGGCTCGAGGCGACCAACGGCAACAAGAAGGAGCTCGCGGAGAAGAAGACGCTGCTCGCCCGCGTCGAGCAGCTCCACGAGTTCAACCCGATGCTCGGCCACCGCGGCTGCCGTCTCGGCATCACGTACCCCGAGATCACCGAGATGCAGACCCGGGCGATCATGGAAGCCGCCTGTCAGCTGAACAAGGAAGGGCTGAAGGTCGTCCCCGAGATCATGATTCCCCTGGTCGGCTTCGTGAAGGAGTTCACGGACCAGAAAGCGGTCGTCGAGCGTGTGTGCCAGGAGGTCATGAAGGAGCAGAAGATCAAGAATCAAGTACCTGATCGGCACGATGATCGAGGTCCCGCGCGGCGCCGTGACGGCCGACCAGATTGCCGCCGAGGCGCAGTTCTTCTCGTTCGGCACCAACGACCTGACGCAGATGACGTGCGGGTTCTCCCGCGACGACATCGGCAAGTTCCTGAAGGCGTACCAGGAGAAGCGGATCCTCGACGCCGACCCCTTCGCCAGCATCGACACGGTCGGCGTTGGGAAGCTCGTCGAGATGGCGTGCAAGCTCGGGCGATCGGCCCGGCCGGACATCAAGCTGGGCGTCTGCGGCGAGCACGGCGGCGACCCGTCGTCGATTCACTTCTTCCAGAAGGTCGGGCTGGCCTACGTGAGCTGCTCGCCGTTCCGCGTCCCGGTGGCGCGGCTGGCGGCGGCCCACGCAGCGCTCAGCGTCAAGCACGAGGCGTAGCGGCGGCCGGAGGCCGCCGCCGGCGTTCGGCTCGCGGCCGGAACCAGTGGGCCAGAAAGCGGACGATCGCTTTCTGGCCCATCGTCTTTTCTGGCATCATTCGACAGCACGGCGGCGTGACGCGGCCGAACAGCCGAAAGTCGAACGCCGAAGGCCGCCTTTGAGGTGTTGTGGGCAGAATCCACCGTCTCTCTCCCGAGTTAGCGAACCAGATCGCCGCCGGCGAGGTCGTCGAACGCCCGGCGTCCGTCGTCAAGGAACTCGTGGAGAACGCCATCGACGCCGGCGCCACCCGCGTGTCGGTGACGTCCGAGCTGGGCGGCAAGCAGCTCGTTCGGGTCGAGGACAACGGGTCGGGAATGGAGCCCGAGGACGCCCAGCTCGCGCTCGACCGACATGCCACGAGCAAGATTCGCGCGCTCCGAAGACCTGGCCGCGATCCTGACGCACGGGTTCCGCGGCGAGGCGCTGCCGTCAATCGCCTCGGTGTCGCACCTGGTGCTGCGGACCCGGCCCCACGATGCGCCGAGCGGGACGGAGATTCGCGTGAACGGCGGCACCCTGTCGTCCGTCCGGGAAGTCGGGTGCGCCTCCCGGGACCTGCGTCGAGGTTGCCGACCTCTTCTACAACCTGCCCGCGCGCCGCAAGTTCCTCAAGTCGGACGGGGCGGAGTCGGCGCAGATTTCGAGGATGGTCACGCAACTCGCGCTCGCGTACCCGGAAGTCGGCTTCACGCTCACCAGCGCGGGCCGAAAGGTGATCGAGTGCCCGCCCGTTCGCACCCTGCCCGAGCGGTTCTACCAGCTGTACGGGGAGCGCGAGGACCTGGTGGAGGTGGGGAAGTCCGCGTCGGGAATCAAGGTGTTCGGCCTGATTGCCGCCCTCGCGGAGCAGGGGCCGAAGAGGGGGCCGCAGAACATCTTCGTCAACCGCCGCATCGTCAAGGACAAGACGATCGCCCACGCGATCATCGAAGCCTACAGCGTCGCCTCGGTGAAGGAGCGGAGCCCCGAGGTGCACCTCTTCATCGAGATGGATCCGGACCAGGTGGACGTCAACGTGCATCCCACGAAGGCGGAGGTCCGATTCCGGAACCAGTCGGCCGTGCACGAGGTCGTCCGCCGGGCGCTCGGGGCGGCGCTCGGGCAGGGGCCGGCCCCCGAACTCCAGTTGCGCGGGCAGGCGATCCCGGTGGCGCAACCGGTGACGATGTCGTTCCCGGGGTTGCTCGGCGGTATTTATCCGAACCGCTGGGCGCCCATCCCGAGCGGCCAGACCTCCCCGGGCTCTGGAATTCCTTCGGCAGGAATTTCGGTTCCTGCACGCCCGCCGGATGCAGGATTCGAGAGTGCCCCCGAGGGAATGAGCGGGGCGACCGCGGCGCCGCTCGACGGTCCGGTCGGCACGCTCGGTGTGCGGCCGATGATCCCGCTGGGCCAGTTCCGCGACACGTTCATCATCGCGATCGACGATGAGGGAATTGCGATCATCGATCAGCACGTGGCCCACGAGCGGGTGCTGTTCGAGCGGGTCATGCAGCGACTGACCGAGGGGCGGCTGGAGAGCCAGCTGCTCCTCGAGCCGCTGATCGTGGAACTGCCGCCCGGCGCCTGCCAGGTGCTGCTGCAGCGGACCGCGGAACTCGAGCGGTTCGGGTTCGAGGTGGCCGAGTTCGGGGGCGGCAGCCTGCGTCTCGCGGCGGTGCCTGCGCTCCTGACGCCTGACGAGAGCGTGGCGGCGGTGCGGGAACTCGCCGAGGACCTCGACGGTCTCGACCGCGGGGGCAGCGTGGGAGAGGCGCTGAAGCGGATTGCGGCGCTGACGGCCTGTCACGCCGCCGTGAAGGCGAACATGCCGTTGACCCACGAGAAGATGGCCCACATCCTCGAGGAACTGCGGCGCACCGCGTACTCCACGATCTGTCCCCACGGCCGTCCGGTGATGCTCCGGCTCACGCGGCGGGAGATCGAAAAGAACTTCCAGAGAATCTGACCCCTGCTGAGTTTGACACGCTCCTTCCGGGCGGCTACAGTGGTCTCCGCGTAAGTCATTTTCTCGCTGAGACTTACCTCATCCATTCCAAGCGAAACGGTCGCTCCGGCTGCCTGCACGGCTGCCGGATGCGGCAAAGCTGTAAGCCCTTGCACTGGGCGATTTGGCTGCCGAACTTGGGGGAGCAGGCGGATCGGGCACCGTTCCGACCACCGGCCCGCGTCCAATTCCACGGTGGCGGACCGGAGACCAGGATGTCCGTCCGACGCAATGTCCTCGACCTTCTCGGCGCCGCGATTGCGGCCGCCCTCCTCTTCACCCTCGGCGGCTTCACCGTCCGTCACCATGCCGACGAGCAGCTCGCCGACCGGGACCGGCGCATCGCTGAACTTCGCACCGAGATGGATTCGATCGTCAAGGTCATCCGGGACGAGCGGGCGTCCCGCGTGTCGACCACCGGTGTGCTGCCGACGACCGGCACCTCCGGCCTGTCCACCGACAGCCGCGCCGGGCTCGTCGAGGAGATCAAGACGCAGCTCCAGGACGAACTCGGGATCTGTCCCAATCCGCCTGCTTCGCGACCGGCGGCGAAGTTTCGTCGAGCTGTACGCCTACGACAACAAGGGGCACAGCAACTACGGGACGGCCGGCTACCTCGGCGGCGGATACTTCATCACCGTCAAGCACGCCGTCGTGGCGCTGCAGAACGACGCGGAGGACGGCCGCAAGATCACGGAGATCAAGCTGGTGTTCGGCGGCAAGACCATCGGTGCGACGCTGGTGGACGCGGGTGATGCCGCGACCGAGGTGGACCCGGGCGACTGGGCCATCCTCCGGGTGAAGGAGCCGGTGGACCTCCCGGCGTTGAAGGTGAATCTCGAGTTCGCCTACGACTTCGCCGATCCGATTTACCGGCTGGGCAACGACTACTCCAAGGGGATCATCCTCGGCACGGGCTACATCGGCCAGCGGACGCCGAACGGCCTGGTGACCTGCCTCACCGACGGCCACCCTGGGGTCTCGGGCGGGGGAGTGCTCGACCAGCGGGGAGAGATGGTCGGCATCCCGATTGGACGGATGCAGGGGGACTACCGGTTCTCGTTCATCCTGCCCGTGCGGCGCGAGATGCTGCGCAAGGTGCGCCACGTGCAGTTCGCGGTGCCGGTCAACGCTGCCGTTGCACCAGCGTCGCTCGAGCGGGCCCAGTAGGCACTACTGCCTGCGCGCCTTCCCGCTTCCTCGCCTTGATCGCTTCCCACGCGTCGAGGCGCCGCTTGATCTCCTTCTCGAACCCGCGCTCCGTCGGGCGGTAGGACCTCCGCCCGCGGAGCGACTCGGGCAGGCAGTCCATCGCCGCGATCGCGTCCCGTTCTTCGTGGGCGTACTGATAGCCCTTCCCGTACTCCAGCTCCTTCATCAGCCGGGTCGGCGCGTTGCGCAGGTGGAGCGGCACCGGTTCGGCCACGTCCCTGAGCGCGTCGCCCGCCGCCTGCTGGTAGCCCGTGTAGAGCGCGTTGCTCTTCGGCGCGGTCGCAAGGTAGACCGCCGCCTGCGCGAGGGCGTTGTTGCCCTCCGGCATGCCGACGAAGTGGACCGCCTCCTTGGCGGCCATCGCAATCACCAGCGCCTGCGGGTCGGCGATGCCGATGTCCTCGGACGCGAACCGCACCAGCCGCCGCGCGACGTACAGCGGGTCCTCGCCGGCCTCCAGCATCCGCGCGAGCCAGTACATCGCGGCGTCGGGGTCGCTGTTTCGCATCGACTTGTGAAGCGCGGAGATGAGGTTGTAGTGCTCCTCGCCCGTCTTGTCGTAGAGCAGCATCCGCCGCTGGGCGACCTGTTCGACGAACGCCGCATCCAGGTGTCGCCGGCCGGTGCCCGGGACGTCCGGGGCGACGAGCACCGACGCTTCGATCAGGTTCAAGGCCATCCTCGCGTCGCCGTTCGCCAGGCGCGCGACGAACGCGACCGCGTCCGGCTCGACGTCCACCGGCTCGTTGCCGAGGCCCCGCTCGGTATCCGCCAGGGCCCGCTGCAGGATGTCGATCGTGGCGTCGAGCGAGAGCGGCTCGAGCACGTAGACCTGGGAGCGCGACAGCAGGGCCGAGTTCACCTCGAACGAGGGGTTCTCGGTGGTCGCGCCGATCAGGACGATGTCGCCGGCCTCCACGCTCGGGAGGAACGCGTCCTGCTGCGCCTTGTTGAACCGGTGGATCTCGTCGACGAACAGGATCGTCCGCCTTCCCAGCTGGCGGCGTGCCTGTTCCGCTTCGGCCATCACGGCCTTGATCTCCTTGATGCCCGACAGGACGGCGCTGAACGAGATGAAGTGCGCGCGGGTGACCAGCGCGATGAGCCGGGCCAGGGTCGTCTTGCCGGTGCCGGGCGGGCCCCAGAGGATGATCGATTGCAGCAGGTCACGCTCGATCGCGACGCGCAGCGGCCGTCCCGGGGCGAGGAGCTTCTCCTGGCCCGCGATCTCCTCGAACGTCCGCGGGCGCATGCGGTCGGCGAGCGGCGCGCGCGTGGGCTGCGCGCCTTCGTCCTCGGCCGGTGCGAACAGGTCGCCGGTGTTCATCGTCGCTCCTCGCGAGCAGCATACCAGAGGCGCAGCTGGTATCGAGCTATACTGGAGTCTCCGAAACGACAGGACGTGGTCTCGCGGAGGTCCTTGTGGCTATCACGTCCGTTTGCTTGCGGACTGCCTGTTGTGCCGGCGCGCTGGTCGTTGCCGCCGTCGCCGGTTCCGTCGCCCAGCAACCGCCTTCGTTCAAGGCCAGCGTCGAGGTCGTTCTCATCGACGTCACCGTGGTGGACAAGAACGCGTTCCCGGTGCGCGACCTCGTGCCCGGCGACTTCACCGTCACCGTGAACGGCCGCCCGCGCACGATCCTCTCCGCCCAGCTGCTGGCCCACCGCCTGCCCGGCGTCGACGACGTGCTGCGGGTGGAGCAGGGCCTCCCGCCGTCCGACACGATTGACGCCCAGCGGGTGGGCACGGGGCGCGACATCATCATCGCGGTTGACGAGGACAGCCTGGAGATCGGCGACGGCCAGGTGGCCAGGCGCGCGATGGGGCGGTTCATCGACCAGCTGGCGCCCGCCGATCGTGCGGCCATCGTGACGATTCCCCGGCTGCCGATGCGCGTTGGCCTGACCAGCAACCGGGTGGAGTTGTTCGCCAAGATCGACCGCGTCAGTACCGGCGTCGTCCCCAACAGGGGCAAGTACAACATCGGCCTGTACGAGGCGTTCCAGATGGAGAAGCTGGATGCGACGACCACGACGAGCGTGGTCGACCGCGAGTGCGACGCGAATACCCTGACGAACGCGCGGGAACTCGAATCGTGCCGTATCGACGTGATCACCGAGAGCAAGCAGCTGGCGAACATCGGCCACGACCGGGGCCAGCGGGCTCTCGACGCGATGCGGCGTCTGGCCGAACTGCTGTCGTCGATCCCGCGCCCGAAAACGCTCATCTTCCTGACGGGCGGGTTCCCCGTTCCCGTGAGCTACACCGAGTTCTCGAACGTGGCGGCGGCGCTCTCAGCCGGCCAGGTGAACCTGTACACGCTGTTCCTGCCCGGCAGCACGTTCGAGACGTTCCTGGTCCCAGACTCCCCGACGCCGATCCAGGACAACACGCTGGAGCGGATGGGCGTCGAGAACATGACCGCCTCGGCGGGAGGGACGCTGATGGAGGTGACGGGCGACTTCGAGCCGTGGTTCGACCGCGTCGCCCGCGAGATCTCCGCCTCCTACCTGCTCGCGGTCGAAGTGGAAGCGGCCGACCGCGACGGCCGGCCCCACCGCGTCGACGTGAAAGTGAAGCGCGCGAACGTCGACATCAGGTCGCGGCGCCAGTACGTCATCGGGAAGCCGCTCCAGGCCGCACCGGCCCGGGCAGATTCCGAAGGCATCGTGGGCCGGATGGGCAGCGAGTTCGACGGCGGCCTTGGCCAGCTGTCCTACAACCGCATCCTGACGGCGGCCCGGGATCTCGAAGGGACCGGTGACGTCTACATGAAGGTGAAGGCCACCGAGACGACGGTGCCCAATTCGCCGGCGCGGGAAGTGCTGGTGCAGGTGACGATTGACCCGATGAGCGTGTCCTTCAACGCCCTCGACGGGAGACGCGTCGGCCGCCTGGGGGTCGCGATCTTCTGCGGCGATTCGAAGAACGCGATCGTGGGAGAGCTGTGGCAGGAAATCAACCTCGCCCTCAAGGACGACAGCTACCAGCGCTACAAGGAGGACGGGATCCCGTTCTCCGCGAAGATCCCGGTGAAGGGGGATGCCAAGCGCGTGAAGGTGGTCGTGTACGACTACCGGACCGACCTGGTGGGTGCGATGAGCGCCAAGGTCAAGTAGCCCGTCGCTGGTTGAACGCCTCGTAGACCAGCAGCGCTGCCGCGACCGCGACGTTCAGCGATTCGACCGGCTCGCTCATCGGCAGGGAGAGACAAAGGTCGGCGGCGTCGACGACGGCGGGGGAGAGCCCCGGCCCTTCGCCACCGAGCAGGAACGCCACCGGCTGCCGCAGGTCCACGGTTCGCGGATCGCGCCCCCCCCTGGGCCGTGTCGCGGCAAGTCGGACCCCGTGCCGCCGCGCGGCGGCCAGGACCGCGTCCACGTCCGCGGCCGCGACCGGCAGCCGCAGCGCGCTCCCCATCGACCCGCGCAGCGCCTTCCACCCGAAGGGATCGGCGCTCGCCCCGCAGAACAACACGCCCGTCGCCCCGCAGGCTTCGGCGGCCCTGACGATGGCTCCCGCGTTCCCGGGCTCCTGCACGGCCACGGCGGTTACGAGCAGTTGGGGCGCGCGGGCGAAGACCTGTTCGACCGACCAGGAGGGCCGGGCAGCGAGGGCCACGACCCCGGACGGGGTCGCGACCGGGCTCATCGCTTTCATCATGGCGTCCGACACCTGCACGAGATCGCCGCCGGATCGCAACACCGCGTCGGCGAGCGAGCGGCCTTCTTCCGATGCGAACACGGTTCCAGTCATCGCCACCGTATCGAGTCGGATCCCGGCGCGGTGCGCATCGCCCACGAGGTGCGCGCCGTCGAGGAGCAGCCGGTCGTCCCCGGACCGCCCCCGCGCGAGCGCCCGGCAGGCGGCGACGAGCGGATGGTGCCGGCTGGACAGCTGCTTCATGCGGCCATCATAGCCCGTCTGGCCCGCGGCGACGGACGCTATGCTAAGATCGCGTGGAAACGCGAGATTACTGCGGTCGGGTTGCCGGCCGGACCGTACCGGCGTACGAGCCGCGCGCCCCGAGGAACGGAACGCTCCCGGATGCCTATCAAGGACCAGTTGGTGAAGAAGTTCGAGGAAGAAATCCAGATCCTCGAGCGTGAACTGCGGACCGAATTGCCCAAGGAGATCCAGCGGGCCCGCGAGCTGGGCGACCTCAGTGAGAATGCGGAGTACCAAGCGGCGAAAGAACGGCAGCGCCTGGTCGAAGCGCGGATCTCCATGCTGAAGAAGCGCGTGGGCGAGCTGGCGCTGCTGAACCTCGACAAGCTGCCGCTCGACAAGGTGGGGCTTGGGTCGATCGTCCACGTCACCGACGGCGGGGGCGAGACGATCGTGTACCGCCTCGTCATGCCGGAGGAAGCCGACCCGTCGAAAGGCTTGATTTCGCCGAGTTCGCCGATTGGCCGCGCGCTCCTCAACAAGGAGCCCGGAGACGAGGTCACGGTGAAGGCGCCGAATGGCGTCCGGCAGCTGGAAATCGTCAAGCTGGTGACAATCCACGACGCTCTATGACGAGGCGCCCCGGAGTCCTCGCGTGACCGACTCGCCGATCCCGTCGCGCGACGGGTACTCGCCGCTCTCGCGGACGGCGTTGGTGTTCACCGGGAGCGGGACCGCCGGGGCCTACCACGCGGGCGTCCTGCGGGCGTTCCAGGAGGCGGGCGTCAAGATCGACCTCGTCGCCGGCACCGGGATGGGCGCCGCGACGGCGGTCTTCGCGGCGATCGACGGGGGCAGCCGCCTCTGGGACGCCGACGGGATCTGGCGCTCCCCGGCCGCCGCCCAGGCTTATCGCGTGCGCCCCGCGCTCCGCGCGGCGGGCTGGGCGCTCGCCGCATCACTCTCCGTCGTCCTGCTTCCGCTCTTCGCCCTGGCCGCCGGCCTCGTCGTCTATCCCCTCGGGTTCCTGCTGGACGTCACCGGCGCCACTTCGGCGGGATCGCCTCCCGCGCCTACACCTCCCTGGTGCAGACCGCCTTCGACCCGGGGTTCCTGCCGTCGGTGCTGCCGCGGGCCCTGCTGGTGTCGCTGGCGCTGTTCGTCGGGACCATCGGCGTCCTGGGGCTGGCGGTGATGTCGCGCGGGCGCAGCCGCCGGCGCGACGACGCCGCCGTCTGGTGGCGGATCATCGGCGCGCCGCTGTCGGCCGACGGCGCGGCGCACGCGATTTCCCGGGCCCTGTGGCAGCTGGTGGGCGGCGCTGCCGGTGCGAGGCGGCCGGGTCCGGTGGACCTGAGCCGCGCGTACACGGAACTGCTGCGCGAGAACCTGGGGCAGCCCGGGTTTCGCGAGCTGCTGCTCACGGTGCACGACCTCGACATGCGGCGCGACTTCGTCTTCGCCATGCTGGGTGACCGGCACCGGCGCGACTTCTTCCGCGCGAGCGACGGCCCAAGCGGGGCCCGGCGGCTGTCGGAGGGGTTCGACCTGGCGGGCGTGAGCCGGGACCACCTCGTAGACGCTGTATTCGCGGCCGTGAGCCTCCCCGTCGCGACCGGGATCCAACTGATTGGGTTTCCACCCGAGAGTTACTGGTGCGGCGAAGTGCACCGGGCGTCGTGCCGGCCGGGCGCCGTCGACCGCCTCCTCGACGAGTTGCCCCTCGCGGGCATCGAGCAGGTCATCGTCGTCGCGCCGTTCCCGGAAATCGAGGGACCGCACAGGCTGACGGTGCCGCGCAGCGACTGGCGGGGGCGCGTGAGCGACTGCCTGGCCGGCGCCGAAGCAGCGGCTCTCCGCTCGGCAGTCGCGGCGCCGCGCCCGTTTCGAAGCCTGCACGTCGTGCGGCCCGCGTACAACCCGGTCGGTCCTCTCGACGTGGCCGGCTGCTACGACCAGCGGTCCGATCGGATGGTGACGCTCGCCGAACTCATGGACCGCGGGTACGAAGACGCCTACCGCCAGTTCATCGACCCGGTGATTGGCGCGAGCGGGGAGCGGCTCGAGACCACGGGCAGGCGCGGGTGGGCCGGGGGCGCTCCCGGTGAGGGGTGGCCCCGGGCGGCGCAGGCGGGGGAGCCGCCCGAGCCGGCCGCCGGGTGAGTTGCAGGAGGTCGCGTGAAGCAGCGGGGACTGTCCACGGAGCTGATCCACCGGGGCGAGGACGTGCCTGTCCACGCCGACTCGGTGAACGTGCCGATCTACGAGACAACCACCTTCCTGTTCCAGAGCGCCGACGAGGTGAAGCGCTACCAGGAAGGGAAGGTGGACAAGTATCTCTACTCGCGCTACGCGAACCCGACGATCGTCGTGACCGAGGAGAAGATCGCGGCGCTCGACCGGGCGGAGAGCGCGCTGGTCTTCGCGTCCGGGATGGCGGCCGCCTCGACGCTGCTCCTGGCGTTCCTGAAGCCGGGTGACGAGTTGCTGTGCAGTTCGGCGATTTACGGGGGGACGTTTCACCTGATCAACGACGTCCTCACGCGCCTCGGTATCCGCGTGCGCTTCGCCACGCTCGAGGAGTTCTCGGATCCGGCGGCGCTCATCGGCGGCGAGACGCGGGTGTGCTGGGTGGAATCACCAATCAACCCGACGCTCCGCTGTCTCGACGTCGCCCGGGTCGCGCGTGCGTGCCGGGAGCGGGGGGTGCTCTCCGTCCTCGACAACACCTTCGCGAGCCCGATCAACCAGCAGCCGCTCGCGCTCGGTGTCGACCTCTCGATGCAGAGCGCCACCAAGTACCTGAACGGGCACTCGGACGTGACGGGCGGGGCGGTGTCCGGCCCCAAGGCGCTGCTGCAGAAGGTGGACTTGACGCGGCGCTTCCTGGGGGGGGTGATGGACCCGCAGGCGGCATTTGCCCTCGCCAGGGGCCTCAAGACGCTCCCGGTGCGCATGGCCCGCCACAACGCGACGGCCGACGCCGCGGCCCGCTTCCTGGAGGGGGATTCACGCGTCACGCGGGTGTTCTACCCGGGGCTGGCGTCCCATCCCGATCACGAGATCGCGCGCGCGCAGATGTCGGGGTTCGGGGGCATGGTGACCTTCGAGGTGGACGGCGGTCTCGAGGGGGCGTCGAGGGTCTTCGACCGCTTCCGGGTGATTCGGCGGGCGACGAGCCTCGGCGGCGTGGACAGCCTGGCGAGCCTTCCGGTGTTGACCTCGCACTACAACTACAGCGAGGAGGACCTCCGCCGGGCCGGCGTGACCGCGGGCATGCTGAGGATCTCGATCGGGCTGGAGGACGAAGCCGACCTGATCGACGATCTGGACCAGGCGCTGGGCTAGGCGGGGACGCGCGGGCCGCTAGGCCTTCACCGTCTCCTTCTTCCTGTCGTTGGGCTGGTGCTCGTGGAGGAACTCGACCGCGGTGTCGAGGAACCACTGGCTGACTTCCGCGCCCTCGATCGCCCCGATGCGCTCGCGGAAGGCCGTCATCGGCACGACCGCCTTGGCCATCGAGCGGTGGCCGCCCGCGCTGCCCAGCGACGAGAAGTGCTTCCGGACGTACTCGCCCGCGTTGCGGGAGTAGCCGAGGTTCCTGACCGACAGCACCAGCATCTGGTTGACGACGCCGGCGACGAGGGTCCACTTGATGTCTTCGAGCTGCAGGAAGAAGTCGGCGACGTAGGCGATCAGGTCCTCGCGCGGCGTCTGGCCCATGAACGCGCAGAACACCTGGTCTTCCCGCTTGCCCGCCGCGAACGCCCGCATGACGTAGTCGAGGCGCTCGAGCGTCACCTCGGACCCTTCCATCTTGCGGATCATCGTGGCGTCGGCGAGCGGGTAGAGGAACGAGAACGCTTCGAGATCGACGCGGTTTGCCTGGCGGTTGAAGAACAACGTGTCCGACTTGATCGCGTAGAGCAGCGCGGTCGCGGTCCGCTCGGAGATGTTGACGTCCACGGCGCGGAGGTGCTCCGTGAGGATGGTGGAGGTCGAGCCGTAGTCGGAGCGGATGTCCTTGAAGACCGCGCTGTACCCGGGTTGGGGCGGGTGGTGGTCGATGACCAGGTCGACGGTGTGCAGCAGTTCGCCGAAGTAGTGAGGCTGCACGTCCACCATCGCGATGCGCTCGAACTCGCCGAGCGACGCGGGCGTGACCGACTCGACCTGGATGTCGAGCAGGTTCGCCATGCGGAGGTTCTCGGGCCGTGTCACCCCCTGCAGGGTGCCGAGGATGGCCGTCGCCTTCGTGCGCCTGAGGATGTTTCGCAGCGCCAGGCCGCTGGCCATCGCATCGGGATCGGGGTCGTTGTGCAGGAGGATCAGGATGCGGTCGGCGTCGGAGAAATAGCGCTGGTACTGCTGGACACGCGCGCGCGTCAGCGACCGGCTGATCTGGCCGACGAGCGGCCCGCCGAAGAGTTCGGCCAGCGTCAGGTAGAGCACGTTGGGGAACGCCGCCCGGATCTCGTCCTCGCGGCGCGTTCCGGCCTTGGTCCCCATGCCGAGGACGTAAGTCAGGGTCGCGCCCGCGTCGTTGATGGCGGCGAGCCGCTTCCGCAGGCCGGGCCGCCCGTTGTCCTCGACGAGCACGCAGGTGGTCGGGGTGAGGTCGGCCTTGAGATAGGTGTCGGTGCGGGACAGGTCGCCCGCCGACGCCTGGATGCCCGCCTCGTGGAGCTTCCGGGCGAGGGGCCGGCTTTCGACGAGGAACTCGGTCTCGAAGCTGGAGGCCAGCGCGGTCTCGAGCATTCGCACGACGAGTTCGGTCTGACAGACGGCCAAGCACCTCATCGTGCGGCCAGTGACCTCGGGATGACGGAGAGATGACGGTCCATCGGCGCCAACCTCCTATTATACTCAAACGAAGGACCGGAACGGGGAGAACCTACATGACCAGGCAATGGACGGTGCCGGCGACGGGCGCGCTCCTTCTGGCTGTGATCGCGGCGGCGGGCCTGGCGGCGCAGGCGGGGCAGCGTCCGACGTTCCGCAGCGGTGTCGAGATGGTCAGCTTCGGCGTCACGGTGGTGGACAAGAAGGGAAACTACCTCACGGACCTCCGGAAGGAGGATTTCGAGGTCTACGAGGACGGGCAGCAGCAGTCGCTGCGCTTCTTCGTCCCGTGCGACGCCCAGGCGGGCGGTTCTTCCGCCATCCCTCCGTCGGAACTCCACCTCGGCGCGCTGCTGGACATCAGCGGCAGCATGAACGCCGACATGGCGTTCGCCCGGAGTGCCGCGATCAAGTTCCTCAACAGCCTCTCCGAGGCGCGCGACTACACCCTGGTCGACTTCGACACCGAGGTGCGGATCACCCACTACACCCAGTCGGAGTTCAGCCGGCTGGTCGAGCGGATCCGCAGCCGGAAGGCCGACGGCAACACCGCGCTCTGGGACGCGACCGGCGTCTACCTGGACGGCGCGTCGCGCGAGGAAGGCCGGAAGATCCTCGTGCTCTACACCGACGGCGGCGACAACGCGAGCAGCATCAGCTTCGGCGACCTGACCGACCTGCTGAAAGCGTCGGACGTGACCGTGCACGCGATTGGCTTCCTCGAACACCTGCCGTCGAGCGTGCGGCTCGACATCCGCGGTCGTCTCATGCAGATCGCCGAGCTGACGGGCGGCCAGGCATTCTTTCCGCTGACGATGAAGGAACTCGACGGCGCCTACGGCAGGGTCGCCGCCGAGATTGACGCGCAATATTCGATGGGCTACCTCTCGAGCAACACGAAGGCGGACGGGACCTGGCGGAAGGTGGAGATCAAGGTCACCCGGCCGGGGCTGAAGGACGTGAAGGTGCGCAGCCGGAAGGGGTACTTCGCGCCGCTCAAGAAGGACGGCGGGAAGTGACGGACCGCTTCGAGCTGGTCACGGATTTCGAGCTGCGCGGCGACCAGCCCCGCGCCCTCGACGAACTGGTCGACGGCCTCCGGCGCGGCGACTCGCACCAGGTGCTGCTCGGCGTCACCGGTTCCGGGAAGACGTTCACGATGGCGCAGGTGATGGCCCGGGTCAACCGGCCGGCGCTCGTGATGGTCCACAACAAGACGCTCGCGGCGCAGCTGTTCCAGGAGTTCCGCCGCTTCTTTCCCCACAACGCGGTCGAGTACTTCGTCAGCTACTACGACTACTACCAGCCCGAGGCGTACGTCCCCGCGAGCGACACCTACATCGAGAAGGAAGCCACGATCAACGACGAGATCGACCGGATGCGGCTGTCGGCCACCCGGTCGCTCTTCGAGCGCCGGGACGTCATCATCGTGGCCAGCGTCTCGTGCATCTACGGCCTCGGCTCGCCCGAGGCCTACTACGGGATGATGCTGCCGCTGGAGATGGGCCAGCGGATCGAGCGCGAGCAGATCCTGCGGAAGCTCGTCGACATCCAGTACGAGCGGAACGACGTGGAGTTCGGGCGCGGCACCTTCCGGGTGCGGGGCGACATCATCGAGGTGTACCCGTCGTACGAGGAGCAGGCGGTCCGCATCGGCCTGTTTGGCGACGAAGTGGACGAACTGGTGGTGTTCGACCCGCTCACCGGGCGGACCTCCCGCCGGCACGACCGGATTGCCATCTACCCGAAATCGCACTTCGTCACCCCGCGCGAGCGCACGCGGAAGGCGATCGACTCGATCAAGGCCGAACTGGTCGAGCGTCGGTCGCAGCTGGAATCGGAGGGTAAGCTGCTCGAGGCGCAGCGCCTCCACCAGCGCACGATGTTCGACCTGGAGATGATCCGGGAGATCGGCTACTGCCACGGCATCGAGAACTACGCCCGCCACCTGACCGGGCGGGCCCCGGGCGAGCCGCCGCCGACGCTCCTCGACTACCTGCCGGCCGACGCCCTGGTCTTCGTGGACGAGAGCCACCAGACGGTGCCGCAGATCCGGGGCATGTTTCACGGCGACCGTTCGCGCAAGGAAGTCCTGGTGAACTACGGCTTCCGCCTGCCGTCGGCGCTCGACAACCGGCCCCTCGACTTCGACGAGTGGCAGGCGCGTACCCACCAGGTCGTGTTCGTCTCCGCCACCCCGGGCGCGTTCGAGCTGCGGTCCGCCGGCGGGGTGGTGGTGGAGCAGATCATCCGGCCGACCGGCCTCACCGACCCCCCGATCGAGATCCGCCCGGTCAAGGGCCAGGTGGACGACCTGCTCGGCCGAGATCCGGGAGCGGGCGGCCCGCAAGGAACGCGTCCTGGTGACGACGCTCACGAAACGGATGGCCGAGGATCTGACGCAGTACTACCAGGAACTGGGCATCCGCGTCCGCTACCTGCACTCCGACATCGACACGCTGGAGCGCGTGGAGATCCTCCGCGACCTGCGGCGCGGCGAGTTCGACGTTCTCGTCGGGATCAACCTGCTTCGCGAGGGGCTCGACCTGCCCGAAGTCTCCCTGGTCGCGATCCTCGACGCCGACAAGGAAGGGTTCCTGCGATCGGCCGGCTCGCTCATCCAGACCTCGGGGCGCGCGGCCCGGAACGTCAACGGGCGGGTCATCATGTACGCCGACCGGCAGACCGACTCGATGCGGGCCGCAATCGCCGAAACGGATCGCCGCCGGCAGGCGCAGGTGGCCTACAACGAGGCACACGGCATCACGCCGGCGACGATTGTCAAGCAGATCGACGCGGTGCTCTCGAGCGTGTACCAGAGGGACTACATGGCCGTCCCGGCGCCGGAGCCGGCGCCCGGGTTCCGGACGCAGGCGGAACTCGACGCCCACATCGCCGGTCTCGAGCGCCAGATGCGCGAGGCCGCGGCCAACCTCGATTTCGAGCGTGCGGCAGAGCTTCGGGACCGGGTCAAGGGGCTGAAGCGGCGGGAACTCGGGCTCGCCGCGCCCCCCGCCTGAGGGGACGGCTGGACAGTTGCTGCAAGTCGGGCAACTATATGAGAACATGAACGGGACGGCCAGCCGGCCGTCGGTCTTCTAGCCTAGAACTTCCAGGGAGGATGTCATGAGCGACGAGCACGGCAATGCCGGGAAGGTCCTGACCGCCTTTGTCATCGGCGCCGCGGCAGGCGCGGCGGTGGCGCTGCTCTTCGCGCCGCAGTCCGGCAAGGAAACTCGCGAGTTCCTGGGCGAAAAGGCCCGCGAGGGCCGCGAGAAGGCCGCCGAGGCCGCCCGGCAGACGCGCGAGGCGCTGGCCCGCCAGCGGGAGACGATCAGCTCGGCGATCGACCGCGGGCGCGAAGCCTACAGGGAGGCGCGCGAGAAGGAGACGGCGTGAGCACGACGGCGGTGGTGTTCCTGGGGGTCATCGCCGCGGCCACCCTCGTCACCGCGGTGGGCCAGGTGCTCAACGCGATCGTGATGGCACGGGTGGCCAGGCGGATCGAGAGCGCCGTCGACACGATTCAGCAGGACCTCGGTCCGCTGATCGCCAATGCGACAGCGGTGGCGGCGAACGCCGCCCGGGTGAGCGAGGTCGCCGTCGGGCAGATTGAACGGGCCGACCGCCTCTTCGCCGACCTGGCGGAGCGGGTCAGCGAGACGACCCGGCTGGTGCAGGGCACCTTCCTGGCGCCCGCCAGGGAAGGGCGCGCCCTGCTTGCCGCCCTGGGCGCGGCCATCGGCGCGGTCCGGGACGGCCGGCGTGCGCGCTCCGCGGCAATCGACGACGACGATCCTCTCTTCATCGGGTGAGCGCGCCGGGCGGGCCGCCGGCCCGGCGCCCGCCCGCGCGCGTCCCGCCTGCCCTACTTTCGCGCCCTCGTTCGTTCCTCACTACCGAACAGGATTGACGCGCGCCCCGGCTGGTGATAGAACACACTCGCGTCGTATCGAATGCCGGCCTTCTCGGATGGGGGAGTTGATATGAGAACGACGGTCGTGCGGATTGTGTCCGTCCTCGCGGTGCTCGGCCTACTCGCGGTTCTTCCTTCCGTCGCCTTCGCCCAGGAATCGAAGTCGATCCCGCTCGTCAAGGAACTCACCACGCTGCTCGAACAGGGGAAACTCGACTCGATCGCCGCGAAGGACCCCTCTGCCCCGGACGTTTTCGTGGCGGCCCTGTACTTCCAGGGCAGTCAGCTGCTCGTCGTGCAGGCGCGCTACGCCGTGCCGCAGCTGCTGACGGAGAAGATCACCAAGAAGGAATTCCGCGACATCTACACCGACCTCAACAGCGCCTGCATCGAGGGGTCGCGGCTGCTCGTCATCGACATCGGGGCCGACGGCCTCAAGCCGAGGAAGGAAGAGAACCACTTCGACCAGTGCGACATCGGGCCGCGCAGCTACAGCTTCGACGGCGACTGGAAGAAGCAGAAGCTGAACAGCGAGGAAGACTACACGAAGGCGTTCACCGACGCCGACGAGAAGTACGCGAAGATTCTCTCGGCGCTGATCGCGCAGGCGAAGAAGGCGCAGTAGGACGTCTCGCGGTTCGAGTCTGGAGGGTGAGGGGCGGGCGCCGGGCAGGCGCTCGCCCCTCTTTTGTTGTCTGGTCCTGCAGCTGGGGTGCCTGGTTTGACGCCGGCGGGAAATGGTGGGCACTACTGGATTCGAACCAGTGGCCTCCTGCGTGTGAAGCAGGCGATCTAACCGCTGATCTAAGTGCCCGCCCGGCAAGAACACTCAGTCTAATCCAAGTCGGCCGTTCGCGACAACCCCGCCCGTTGCCCCTCCCCCTTTCACCGCGTCGCGGCTCACTTCCGCGTCTCAGGCAGCCGGCGCGGCGGGGGACCGTCGTAGACGCGTCCTTCGGGTCGATCTGCCGCATCGGCTGCTGGCGCGACCGCTCCTCGTTGGCGTGCGCCACCAGGCCCGGGATGCGGGCCATCATGAACAAGGCGTTGCCGAGTTCGGGCTCGAAGCCCATGTCCGCCGCAGACCGCGGCGATCGCCCCGTCGACATTGACCGGCAGCGGGCGGCCGCCGCGGCCGGGCCGCCAGGCCACCCGCGATCGAGCGCCCGGACCATCTGCACGTGCTCGCCGTCGAGCTCCAGCTCATGCGCCATCTGGAGCAGGCGCGACGCGCGGGGGTCGCTGCGTGTGGATGCGATGCCCGAAGCCCGGCGGCATCGCGGCCCTCGGCCAGGCACGGGCGCACCAGCGCGCTCGGCCGCGTCGGCATCGCGCGCTCCGCCCGGACCGCGGCCAGTCCCTCCTCGAGGAACCGCATGCAGATCTCGATGTCGCCGCCGTGTACATCCCGAACCCGAGGACGCCGGCCGCAACCGACGCCCGCAGCGGCGCCCGGTCGTCGCCACGTTCCGGGCGGCCAGCGTCGAGGGCGGCGTGACGCCGTGGTCGATCGACGCGACCAGCACCGCCCCGAAAAGCTTGCCCGATCGTCGGCGTCGGCAGCTCGCCGCGCAGGATCAGGTAGACCGCCTCGGCGAACGAGAGCCGGCCCATCAGCTCGTCCACCGCGTAGCCGCGAATCAGGATTTCGTTCGGCTCGATCCGGGTGATGGCGGTGCTCCACGCCGCCATCCTCGGCGCGCGGCCGCGGTGCGCCGCTCGTTCCGGACGCCCGCCGCTGCGATGTGCTCCGCTGATTCGCCATGTTCGCCTCTCGAGACAGCTGCGCAACCGAGCCGCGTGACCACGGTTGTTCCGGCGGTGCCTAGAGCGTGCCGTAGAGCCGGTCGCCGAAGTCGCCGAGGCCGGGGACGATGAACTTCCGCTCGTTCGAGCCCTCGTCGATCGACCGGCGTGTAGATCCGGACGTCGGGGAAGTGCTGCTCGACGAGCGCGATGCCCTCCGGCGCGGCCACGATGCAGACCATGCGGATGTCGCGCGCGCCGGCGCCGCTGCAGCAGGTCGAGCGCGGCGACCGCGCTGCCGCCGGTGGCCAGCATCGGGTCGATCATCAGCACGTAGCTGTGGTCGAGGCCGGGCGGCAGCTTCGAGTAGTACCTGCGAGGCCACCGCCGTCAGTCTCGTCGCGCTGGAGGCCGATGTGGCCGACGCGCGCCGACGGCAGCAGTTCCAGCACGGCGTCGAGCATGCCGAGGCCCGGCGCGCAGCACCGGCACGACGACCACGTCCGCGCGCGATGCGGCGTCCCTGCGCCGGCCCATCGGCGTCGTCGACGTCGACCGCTCGGTCGGCAGGTCACGCAGGGCCTCGGCGGCGAGCAGCACGCTGATTCGCGTCGCCATGCGGCGGAACACCGGCGGCCTGGGTCTGCTGGTCGCGCAGCGACGAGCAGCGTGTCCTGGACGAGCGGGTGATCGACGAGATGGACCGGCACGGGGACACTATACACGATAGCCTGAGGCGGACAACGCGGCGGACGCGCCGTCCGCGTGGAAACCGCGCGATTCGCGATAAGATCGCGGCCTATGGCCTCATGCCGCCCGCCGTCCGCCTGCCGTTGCCGCTGCTCCTGGTCCGGCCGTGGCGGCCGCGCCTGCGGCCGCGCGACCGCCGCCAGGTGTCGCTCGTGGTCACCGGCGGCGACGGTCGTCACGATGGACGGCAGCCGACGCGTCCTCTCGCCCGGGCGCCGTCGCGATGGACGGCGCCCGCATCGTCGCGGTCGGCACGCCCGAGGCATCGCGGCGCAGGCTTCGCGGCGGCCGAGACGATCGACGCGGCGCGGGACGGTCATCCTGCCGGGCCTGATCAACACCCACACGCACGCGCCGATGGTCATGTACCGCGGGCTGGCCGACGACCTGGCGCTGATGGACTGGCTGCAGAAGTACATCTTCCCGGCCGAGGCGAAGACCGTGTCGCCCGAGTTCGTCCGCGTCGGCACGCGGCTGGCCGCGCTCGAGATGATCCAGTCGGGGACGACGACGTTCGCCGACATGTACTACTTCGAGGAGGAGATCGCGCGGGCGACGAAGGCGGCCGGGCTGCGCGGCGTGCTGGGGGAGACGATCATCGAGTTCCCGGTGGCGGACGCGAAGACGCCCGCCGACGCGCTGGCGCGCACCGAGGCGTTCATCGAGGAGTTCGCGCGGCGACGACGCTGATCACGCCGGCGCCGGCGCCGCACTCGCTGTACACGGTGGACGAGGCCGACGCTGCGCGCGGTCCGCGGCGCTGGCCGACCGCTACCAGGTGCCCGATCCTCATCCACCTCGCCGAGACCGAGGACGAGGTGAACATCGTCGCGGCGAGCAGCACAAGTTGACGCCCGCCGCCTAGCTCGAGTCGATCGGCTTCCTCGGGCCCGACGGGTCGCTGGCGGCGCACGGCGTCTGGCTGACGGACGCCGACATCGCGATCGTCCGAGCGCACGGGCGCGGCGGTCTCGCACAACCCGGAAAGCAACATGAAGCTGGCGAGCGGGGCGGCGCCGGTGCCGAAGTACCTGGCGGCCGGCGTGCACGGTCGGCCTCGGCACCGACGGCGCCGCCAGCAACAACGACCTCGACATGTTCGAGGCGATGCGGCAGGCGGCGTTTCTGCACAAGCTGGCGACCAGGGATCCCGACGGCGGTGCCGGCGACGGCGGCGCTGGAGATGGCGACGATCGGCGGCGCGCGGGCGCTGGGCCTGGACAGGCAGATCGGCTCGCTCGAGCCGGGCAAGCGCGCCGACCTGATCGTGGTGGCGATGAACGAGGCGCGGCAGACGCCGCTCTACAACCCGGTCTCGCACCTGGTCTACGTCAGCCACGGGGCGACGACGTCCGCGACGACGATGGTCAACGGCCGGGTGCTGATGCGCGACCGGCAGGTGCGCACGCTCGACGAGCGCGGTGGTGCTCGCCGACGCGCGCGCGCTGGCCGTGAAGGTGCAGGGAGGCGGTCGCCGCTACTCGGTGAGGACGCCGATGAAGGGCAGGTTCCGGTACTGCTCGGCGTAGTCGAGCCCGTAGCCCACGACGAAGCGGTCCTCGATCGTGAAGCCGATGTACTCGACCTTCACGTCGACCTTGCGGCGCGAGGGCTTGCTCGAGCAGGCAGGCGGTCCGCAGCGTCTTCGGGTTCCTGGCGTGCAGGATTTCCTGCAGGTAGGCGAGCGTCAGGCCGGTGTCGACGATGTCCTCGACGATGATGACGTTCCGGCCCTCGAGCCCCGAGTCGAGGTCCTTGATCATCCGGACCTCGCCCGACGACGTCGTGCCCTTCGCGTAGCTCGACACGGCCATGAAGTCGATCGTGACGTGGCGGTCCATGGCGCGAATCAGGTCGCCGAGGAAGAGGAATGCGCCCTTGAGGATCGCCACCAGGTGCAGGTCTTCGTCCGCCGGGTAGGCGTCCGAAATCTCCCGCGCGAGGGCCTTGATGCGGGTCTGCACCTCGTCGGCGCTGAGCATGACGTGCGGAGACAGTTCGGGCATAGGGAAGAAGCTATAGCATATTTCCCGCGTCGGGCGAAATTCGGGTCGGAGCGGAATTCAATTCCGCGCGGTGCGTGATATGCTCCAAGTTCGCGCGGCCGTCGGGGCTGCCGTCATCATTCTTCGAGCCAATTCCCGCGATGAGCCAGGTCTTCAGGATTGCCCTCGGTGCCGACCACGGCGGGTTCGAACTCAAGCAGCAGCTGAAGGATCACCTGTCTGTCCCGGGGGCACAGCGTCCGCGACTGCGGCACCCACGGCAAGGAGCCGGTCGACTACCCGACGTTCGCCGCGGCGGTGGCGCGGCTCGTCGCGACGCGGCGAGTGCCAGTTCGGCATGATGGTCGACGGCGCGGGCATCGGCTCGGCGATGGCCGCCAACAAGGTGCCGGGCGTGCTGGCCGCGGCCTGCTACAGCGAGGCGCTGGCCCGCAACAGCCCGCGAGCACAACGACGCCAACGTCCTGACGCTCGGCGCCGGCCAGACGACCGCCGAGCCGGCCGTGGCATCGTGGACGTCTTCCTGGGCACCGCCTGCACCGCCGACCGGCACCGGCGCGGGTGCGAGCTGATTCGGGATCTCGAGCGAGGACGCATGAGCACTTCTTCCGCAGGGCGGGCCGGCGCTGTCGGCCGAGGACATCAACCGCATCGCCGAACGCGTGCGCCAGCTGCTGCAGGAGCAGGGCGGCGGCGTCCGGCGCGGCCGCGCCGCCGTCTCCCTCGCGCAGGTCGCCGCGTTGATCGACCACACGCTGCTGAAGCCGGAAGCGACCCAGGCCGACATCCAGAAGCTGTGCGACGAGGCCCGCCGCCACGGCTTCTTCTCGGTCTGCGTGAACCCGACCTACGTCCGACAGGCCGGCTCGCTGCTGCGCGGCACCCCCGTGAAGGTCTGCTGCGTCGTCGGGTTCCCGCTCGGCGCCCAGCCGCCCGAGACCAAGGCGCTCGAGGCGCGCCAGGGCGATCCGCGAAGGGCGCCCGCGAGATCGACATGGTCATCAACATCGGCGCGCTCAAGGGCACGCGAGGACGCGATGGTGCTCAAGGACATCCGGGCCGTGGTCGAGGCGTGCAAGGACGGCCGGGCGATCTGCAAGGTGATCCTCGAGACCGCCCTGCTCACCGACGAGGAGAAGGTCCGCGGCTGCGAGCTGAGCATGAAGGCGGGCGCCGAGTACGTGAAGACCTCCACCGGCTTCGGCCCCGGCGGCGCGACCGCGGCGGACGTCGCCCTCATGAGCCGGACGGTCGCGCCGAAGAAGCTCGGGGTCAAGGCCGCGGGCGGCATCCGCAGCTACGCCGACCTGGTGCAAGATGATCGAGGCCGGCGCCACGCGGGTCGGCAGCAGCAGCAGCGTCAAGATTCTCGAAGAGGCGCGCGCGGCGGGCGCGAAGTAGGGCAGGCGTCTCCGCCTGCCGGAGAGTGAGGCAGGCGTCCGCCTGCCGGAAGGAGCGACGACATGGCCGAACTTCGCTGCTACGTCTTCCTCGACAGCCTGCAGCCGCAGTACGCCTCGTTCCTCGGCGTCGGTCGCGCAGGGCTTCCTGCCGGTGCCGGGCCAGGCCTCGCTGTTCGTCGAGATCGCGCCGGGCATGGACATCATCCACGTCACCGACGTGGCGCTCAAGGCGACCGACGTGAAGCCGGGCATGCAGATCATCGAGCGGCTCTACGGCATGCTCGAGATCCACTCGGACTCGCAGGCCGACGTCCGCGCAGGCCGGGCGCGCGATCCTGGAGGCGCTCGACCTGAAGGAGGAGGACCGCATCAAGCCGGAGATCGCATCGAGCCAGGTCATCCGCAACATCACGCGACTACCACACCCAGCTCATCAACCGGTCGCGGCACGGCGACATGATCCTGCCCGGGCAGACGCTGTACGTCATGGAGTGCGCGCCGGCCGGCTACGCGGCGCTGGCCGCGAACGAGGCAGAGAAGGCCGCGCACATCAACATCCTCGAGGTCCGCGCCTTCGGCAGCTTCGGCCGCGTGTACCTCGGCGGCGAGGAGCGCGACATCGAGGTCGGCCACCGGGCCGCGGAGCAGGCGATCGCGAGGTGACGGGGCGCACGGGCAAGGTGTAGACGGCGTAGTGGCTGTGCTGGCTGGGCTAGCCGAACGGGGAGCTGGCAGCGGACCGGAGCACCGTGCCGCCGCAAGGCCGGTCGCAAGCCGCAAGCTCGCTGACATCGAGGGGGCGCACACCGCGCACTGGAGAGTCGCAACATGACAGATGCACTTGGCATGATCGAAACGCGGTCGTTCCCGGCGGTGGTGGAGGCCGCCGACGCGGCGGTGAAGGCCGCGCAGGTCGAGCTGGTGACCTACGAGAAGACCGGCGGCGGCTACGTGTCCGTCGATCATCCGCGGCGACGTCGCGGCGGTGAAGGCCGCGTGCGACGCGGCCAGGTGGCCGCGGCCCGCGTCGGCGAAGTGGTGGCCGTGCACATCATCGCGCGCCCGCACGTCAACGTGGACGCGGTCATGCCGCTCGGCCGCGCTGCCGAGGCCAAGGCCGCCAAGAAGTAGCGAAGTGCGGCCGGCGCTGGCCGGCCCGGAGAACGGTCCTATGCTGCTGGCGAAAGTGGTCGGCACGGTCGTCGCCACGCGCAAGGAGCCGAGCCTCGACGGGCTCAAGCTGCTCCTCGTGCGGCCCGTGAACGACGAAGGGCAGGAGACCGGGGCGCACGTCGTGGCGGCCGACGCCGTCGGCGCCGGGCCGACGAGATGGTGCTCGATCGCCGCGGGCAGCTCGGCGCGCCAGACGCAGGCGACCGACAAGCGCCCGGTCGACGCGGTCGTCATGGCCATCGTCGACAGCTGGAGCATCGGCGGCGCAGCAAGTACAAGAAGTAGACGGCATGGCCGACCTCTCAGCGAACGCGATATCGAAGCCATCGCGCGGCGGATCGCCGCCGACCTCGGCACCGGCGGCGGGCGGCGGCGGCCGGCCCGAGCCGGCGTCGGCGGCGTCGCCGGCCGGCGGCAGGCGCGGGCGTGTTCGCGACCGTCGACGAGGCCGTCGCAGGCGGCGCCGGCCGGCGCAGCCGCGTTTCGTCGCGCCTGCCGCTCAAGACGCGCGCCCGCATCATCGCCGCGATCCGCGCGGACGATGCTCGAGCACGCCGCCGCGCTGGCCCGGGCGGCGCACGAGGAGACCGGGCCTCGGCCGCGTCGAGGACAAGGTCCTGAAGAACCTGCTGGTCACCGAGAAGACCCCGGGGCCCGAGGACCTCGCGCCGCAGGCGGTCACCGGCGACCACGGCCTGACGCTCATCGAGCCGGCGCCGTTCGGCGTCATCGGCGCCATCACGCCGGTCACCAACCCGACCTCGACCATCATCTGCAACGCCATCGGCATGCTCGCGGCCGGCAACGCCGTGGTGTTCAACGCGCACCCCTCCGCGAAGGCGTGCTCGATCCAGACCGTCGCGCTTGCTGAACCAGGCGATCCGCGCCGCGGGCGGCCCGGCCGAACGTCGTCACCTGCCTGGCGGACCCGACCATCGAGTCGCGCGCAGGAACTGATGCACCACCCGCGGCATCCGCCTGCTGGTCGTCACCGGCGGCGGCCGGCCGTGGTCAAGGCGGCGATGGCCAGCGGCAAGCGCGCCATCTGCGCCGGCCCGGGCAATCCGCCGGTGGTCGTCGACGAGACGGCCCACATCGACAAGGCGGGCCGCGACATCGTCCTCGGCGCCTCGATCGACAACAACATCATCTGCATCGACGAGAAGGAAGTCCTCGTCGTCGTCGAGCGTCGCCGACGCGCTCGTGCGCGCGATGATGGCGCGCCGGCGCGGTGCTGGTCGACCGGAGCCAGCTTGCGGCGCTGGAGCAGGCTGATCTTCACCGACACGGCCGGGCCCGCGCGCGCCCGGCGCAGGTCAACCGCGACTTCATCGGCAAGAACGCCGGCGTCATCCTGCGCGCAGATGGGCATGAACGTGCCCGACGTCGCTCCGCCTCGCGATCGTGGAGGTCGACGAAGACCACCCGCTGCTCTGGACCGAGCAGATGATGCCGGTCCTGCCGGTCTGCCGCGTGCCGAACGTGGACGCCGGCGATCGACCTGGCGATGCAGATGGAAGGCGGCCACCGCCACACGGCGGTGATGCACTCGACGAACATCGACAACCTCAGCCGCATGGCGCGGGAGTGCAACTGCAGCATCTTCGTCAAGAACGGCCGCTCGCAGGCCGGGCTGGGGCTCGACGGCGAAGGCTACACGTCGTTCACCATCGCCAGCCCGACCGGCGAAGGGCTCACCGGGCCCGCGGTCGTTCTCGCGCTGGCGCCGCTGCGTGATGGTCGACCACTTCAGGATCACCTAATGAAGAAAGCACCCGCGCTCGCGGTCATCGAGTTCAGCGACATCCCGATCGGGATCGACGCCACGGACGCCATGCTGAAGAAGGCGCCGATCGCCTTCGTCAAGTCGCGGCACGATCAGCCGCGGCCGGTTCCTCACGCTGATCGGCGGCACCACCGCGGCGGTAGAGGAATCGCTGCGCGAGGGCCTCGTCCGCGCGGGCGAGCGCGTCATCGACCACCTCCTGCTCGCGGACGTGCACCCGCGCGTCTACGACGCCATCCTCGGCGGCCGACGCGCGGCCGGCAGCGGCGCCCTCGCCATCATCGAGACCGACACCGTGGCGTCCAACGTGCGGGCGGCCGAACTGGCGCTGAAGGGAACGCCCGTCGAACTCGTCGAAATGCGGCTGGCCGACTCGGGCCTCTCCGGGAAGGGCGTCAGCATCTACCAGGGCGACCTGCCCGACATCGAGGCGGCCGTGGACATCGTCGCGCGGCTACCTGCGCGAGGCGGGCGGCGACGTCGCGGCACACGATCATCTCGTCGCCGCACGAGGCGCTGGCGAGGCAGATCGGCAGCGGCACGTCGTTCGGGTCGGCCGCGCTGCTCGACCTCGACGGGGAGGTTGGCTGATGCTGCTCGGACGCGTCGTCGGCAGTCGTGGTCGCCTGCGTGGTCTACGAGGGCCTCGAGGGCGTGCCGATGCTGCTCGTCCAGCCGCTGGACAAGACCGGGCAGCCGGCAGGGCGAACCGCTCGTCGCCGCCGACGCCACGCGGATGGCCGGCCCGGGCGAACTGGTCTACTACGAGGGCGGGCGCGAGGCGGCCGATGGCGCTCGACCCGTGGTTCGTTCCCGTCGACCACGCGATCATCGGCATCGTGGACGAACTGTCGACCGGGAGGCGCGATGATCATCGGCACCGTCACCGGGCACATCCACTCGACCATCTCCCACCCGTTCTACCAGGCGAAGAAGCTGCTGATCGTCGATCGGGAGGACGCCATCGGGCCGGCCGACCGGCGCCTACCTGATTGCCCTGGACACCGTTGACGCCGGCATCGGCGACCGCGTCCTGGTGCTCGACGAAGGCAACGGCGCACGCCAGGTCGTCGGGTCGACCGACGCCCCTGTCCGGTCGGTGATCGTCGGCATCATCGACGCCGTCCACGCGTCCTGACGCCCGGTGGGCGTCGCCGCGCCCGGCTCCGTGCAACCCGCAGAGGAGGACCGATGGCGAATCAGCTGAGCAACGAGGAACTGAAGCGGCTGGCCAGGCTTGGCGCGCTCGCGAGGCTCCAGCAGCTCGACGACGAACGGCGGGCGATCCTGCGCGCCTTTCCGGGGCTGCTGACCCCGGCGAGCCGCCCTGTGGCTGCTTCCGGCGACGCCGACGGCGCTGCTGCGGCGGCGCCGAAGCACGCGGCGCGCAAGCGCCGGAAGATGTCGGCGGAAGAGAAGAAGGCGGCGTCGGAGCGCATGAAGAAGTACTGGGCGGCGAGAAAGCAGGCGTAGCCCATGCTGACCCGCGCGATCACCTGGCTCAGCGATGGAGTCTGGGGGCCGTGGAATACTGCCCTCGGCCAGGTGCCCGGCCCGCTGGTCCTGCTGCTGCTCGGGGTCGGCCTCTTTCTCACCCTTCGTTTCAAGCTGGTGCAGGTGCGCCGGTTCCCCGAGGCCGTCCGCACCATCATTCCCCGGCGTCCAAGGGGGACGCGGCGTCCTCACCCCGTTCCAGGCCTTCATGACGGCGCTCGCGGCGTCGATAGGCACGGGCAACATCGCCGGCGTGGCGACCGCGATCGTGGCGGGCGGGCCCGGCGCGCTCTTCTGGATTTGGTGTTACGGCTTCTTCGCGACCGCCATCAAGTTCGCCGAGGCCGTGCTCGGGCGTCTCGTTCCGCGGTGAGCGCGCGGGGGCCGGTGTTGTCCGGCCCGATGTACTACCTGCGCGACGGCCTCGGCTCGCCCAAACTCGCCTGGACGTACGCGCTCGTGGCGGGCGTCGCGGCGCTCACCACGACGCCATTCACCCAGCCCAACTCGATCGCCGTCGCGTTCCAGGCCGAGTTCTCGATGAACCCCTGGCTGTCGGGCGTCGTCATCGCGGTTCTCACCTGGCTGGTCATCATCGGGGGCGTGAAATCGATTGGCAGGGCGGTCGAGAAGCTGTCCCCGTTGAAGGTCGTTCTCTACCTCGCCGGCGGCTTGTACGTCATCCTGGCGAACGCGGCGCAACTGCCGGCCGTGTTCGCAGCCGTCTTCAGGGAGGCGTTCTCGCTGCGCGCCGCCACGGGCACGGCCGCAGGGATGGCGCTGATGGTGGGGATGCGCTACGGGCTGGCACGGGGCGTCTACGCCAACGAGGCGGGCTACGGCACCGCGGCGGTCGCCTACGGGACGGCGCAGAGCAACACCCCGGCGCAGCAGGGCCTCAACGCGGTCATCGAGGTGTTCATCGTCTCGTTCGTCACCTCGTCAATCAGCGCGCTGACGGTGCTGGTCACCGGCGCGTGGACCAGCGGCCTGAACAGCACCGCGGCCGTGGCCCAGGCCTTCAACACCGCCATCCCGGTCGCCGGCGGCTGGATCGTCGCGTTCTGCGCGTTTCTCTTCGGCTACACGACGCTGATCGGCTGGGCCTACTACGGAGAGCAGTTCTTCGAGTACATCCTGGGGGTCGGTGTCACGAAACCCTACCGATGGGTCTACTGCGGGCTCATCGTCTTCGGGGCCGCGGCCAAGGTGGAAACGGTGTGGGCGTGGGGCGACCTGATGAACGGCCTGCAGGTCTTCCCGAACATCGTCGGGCTCCTGGGGTTGAGCGGCCTCGTGGCGTCGGTGGCGGCCGGCCGGAAGAAGTAAGGGAAGTGGAGCGGGCTACGGGTGTCGAACCCGTGTCTAAGGCTTGGGAAGCCCTCGGGACCACCCGTTTGAGACTAAGCCCGCTCTCGCGGTCCGCGCCGCCGGCAGCGACGACGAAACCCTATTCTAACTGATCACATCCGTTGTGCGAAGTGGGTTTCGTCGTCGGCCGCGGCGGTTTCATGCCGCGGATGTATGCCAGCACCTCGTCCCGCTTCCGCTCCATCAACTCCGGCGTCTGGCCCTCCAGGTTCAGGCGCAGCAGCGGCTCGGTGTTCGACGGCCGCACGTTGAAGTGCCAGTCGGGGTACTCAACCGACACGCCGTCCATGTGATACACCGTCGCGTCCTGGTACTTTCGCGCGAGCCCGGCGATCTTCTCGTCGCAGACGCTCATGCTGCCGACCTTGGTGTTGATCTCGCCCGAGATGAAGTACTTCGCGCGCAGCGGCTCGAGCAGTTCCGCCAGCGTCTGTCCCTTCTTCGACATCAGCTCGAGGAGCAGCAGCGCGGGGATGAAGCCGTTGTCGGCGTAGAAGTTGTCGCGGAAGTAGTAGTGGCCGGTGACCTCGCCGCCGAAGATGGCGTTGTCCTCGCGCATCCGGCGCTTGATGAACGCGTGGCCGACGCGGTTCATCAGGGCCGTCCCGCCGTACCGCGCCACGATGTCCTTGCACCGCGTAGCTGGCGCGCAGGTCGTAGATGACCGTCGAGCCGGGGTGCTTGATCAGGAACGCCTCGGCGAGCAGCGCCGTGATGAAGTCGCCCGACATGAACTCGCCCGTGCCGTCGATGAAGAAGCAGCGGTCGGCGTCGCCGTCCCACGCGATGCCGATGTCGGCCTTCTCCGCGACCACCCGCTCGACGATGTCGCGGCGGTTCTCCTCGATGAGCGGATTGGCCTCGTGGTTCGGGAAGGTGCCGTCGATCGTGAAGCACAGCTCGCGTGGTCCGGCAGGGCAGCCGCTCGAACAGCCTCGGCGCGACGAGGCCGCCCATGCCGCTGCCGGCGTCCAGCACGACGTTGAACGGCTTGATCGACCGCCGGGTCGATGAACCCCATGCACGTGCTCGACGTACGCGTCCAGCATCTCGGCCTTCGTCACCGTGCCCCGCGCGCGCCGCCGGCGCCGGCATCGTGCCCGTGCAGGATCATGTCGCGGATGTCCGAGATGCCCGGCGTCGCCGCTCAGCGGGAACGCCTCCTGGCGCACGAGCTTCATGCCGTTGTACTGCTTCGGGTTGTGCGACGCGGTGATCTGCGCGCCGCCGTCGAACCCGTCGCCGCGACCGCGAAGTACAGCATGTCGGTGCCGGCCATCCCGTAGTCCACGACGTCGGCGCCCTGCGCGTGGCGCCGTCGATGAACGCGGCGGCGAGCGACGGCGACGAGAGCCGCATGTCGCGGACGACGGCGATCCGCTTCGCGCTCGAGGTAGGCGACGAAGCCGCGCCCGATGTCGCGGGCGACCTCCTCGTTGACCTGGTCCGGGATAGGTGCCGCGGACGTCGTAGGCCTTGAAGATGTCGGGGTTCACGGTGTCGGCATGGAGACTCCTCGCGGGCCTGCGCGCCCGCGCTGCAGCCCCTAGAGCTTGCTGTAATCGGTGACCACCGACTTGTCGCCGAGGACGATGCCGCCGTCGAGGACCGAGTTGCGGCCGACGTGGCAGTGCCGGCCGAGGATCGACTGGCGCACGACCGCGTCCCGGCCGATCCGGCGTGTTCGCCCAGACGATCGAGCCCTCGACGCGGGCGTCCTCCTCGACGTGGCACTGCCGGCCGATGACGGTGTAGGGGCCGATGCGCGCGCCGGCCTTCACGACGGCGCCCTCGTCGATGAAGCACGGGCCCTCGACCGTCGGCGCCGTCCTCGACGCGCGCGTCCGGCGACGACCATCGCGAAGGCCGGCGGCGCCCTGCGAACGGCGGCGCCGAGAAGCGGCCGTCCATGATGTCGCGGTGCACCTGCGACGTACTTCTCGGGCGTCCCGATGTCGATCCAGTAGCCGCGATAGACGTAGGCGACGAACGTCTCGCCGCGCTCGATCAGCGACGGGAAGTAGCTGCGCTCGATCGACCAGGCGGTGTCCTTCGGGATCCGGTCGAACGTCTCGGGCTCGAGGACGTAGATGCCCGCGTTGATCGTGTCGCAGGTGATCTCCTCGGGCTTCGGCTTCTCGAGGAACCGGCGGACGTTGCCGTCGGCGTCGGTCTCGACCAGGCCGTAGGCCGTCGGGTTCTCGACCGGCGTCAGCACGATCGTGGCCTTCGCCTTGCGCTCCCGGTGGAGCGCGCATGCACGGCGGCCGAGGTCCACCTGGGTCAGCACGTCGCCGTTGAACACGACGACGGACTCGTCGAGCGTGCCGCCGGCGTAGTTCACCGCGCCGCCGGTGCCGAGCGGCGCCGGTTCGACGACGTACCGGATCTTGAGCCCGAGGCCGTCGCCGTCGCCGAAGATCTCCTCGATGCGGCGCGGCTGGTAGTTGAGGCTCAGGATGACCTCGTCGATCTCGGGCACCTGTCTTGAGCAGGTCGATCTGGTAGTGCAGGAACGGCCGGTCGAAGATCGGGACGATCGGCTTCGGCGTGTGAATGGTGAGCGGCCGCAGGCGCGTGCCCTTGCCGCCGGCGAGCAGGATGGCTTTCATGACAGCCCGCGATCATATCGCAAGTCCGCGGCCGGCCGCTGGCTGTTTTGGGCCGGCAGCGGCGGCGCGTTACAATGACACCGGCTCTCCGCGGCGGCCGGGTTCCGCCGATGAACCTTCCGAACTCGCTGACGCTCGTCGCGCATCTTCCTGGTGCCGCTGCTCGTGGTGGTCCTGCTCGACCAAGTTCGAGGGGCGCCAGGTCCTCGGCGTCGGACAAGGACCTCGTCGGCGGCCGCCATCTTCGGCCTCGCGTCGATCACCGACTGGCTCGACGGCTACCTGGCCAGGCGGCGGAAGCAGATCACGCCGCTCGGCCAGTTGATGGACCCGCTGGCCGACAAGCTGCTGACCTCGGCGGCGCTTCATTTCGCTCGTGCAGATGGACTTGGCGCCGGCATGGATGGTGGCCGTGATCATCGGCCGCGAGCTGGCCATCACCGCGCTGCGCAGCATCGGCTACTCCCGCGGCGTCAACATGCCCGCCTCGCCGCTGGGCAAGGTGAAGATGGGCGCCGAGGTGGTGGCGATCCTGGCCCTGATCCTCGGGCCGGACCGGCTCGGCCGCGCTGTCGCGTGGTGGGACTCGCTGGCGCTCTGGGTGGCCGTCATCACCGCGGTCGTGTCGGCGGTCGACTACTACCGGCAGTTCAGTGCGCGGACCCGGGCCCGACGACGCGGATCAAGACGGTAGCTACTTCGGTTCCTCCTTCTTCTTCTCCTCCGTCTTCTTCTCGTCCTTCTTGGGGGTCGTGTTCGCGAAGGAGCCGCTCGTCCCGTTCTGGATGTCCTCCAGCGTCTTCTTCGCCTTCAGCAGGTACTCGCTCTTCTCGAACTCCTTCAGCAGGCGGTCGAGCAGCGGGAGCGCCTCGGGCGCGCCGCCGCAGCGAATGTAGCATTCGGCCAGGTAGTAGTACAGCGCGTCGCGGCTGGTGTAGGTCGGGTTCGTTCTTCAGGACATCGCGGAACCGACTGATCGCGCCCGGATACCACCGCGAGCGGTAGTAGAAGAAGCCCACCTGGTAGTCGGCGTCGCTCAGGCGGTCCCGGCACTCGCTGCAGCTTCGCCTGCGCCTTCGTTCGATCAGCGGGCTGTTCGGGAAGCGCTCGACGAAGGCCTGGAACTCCTTGATCGCGTCCTTCGTCTGCGTCTGGTCGCGCTGCGGGGCGAGCATCTGCTCGAAGTGCGACATGCGCCAGCTTGTACTGCGCGTAGTCGGCGCGCTCGTGCGTCGGGTAGAACGTCAGGAACTCGCGGAACTCGTTGGCCGCCGAGCATCAGCGACTCGACCGAGCCTTCGCCGAGGTACGTGTCGCCGAGGCCGAGCTTCGCGTCCGGACGGAAACGGCTCTGCGGGTACTTCGTCGACGATCTGGCGGAAGTACTCGCGGGCCTGCAGCCACTTCTGCTTGTTCAGCGCCTCGGTGCCCTGGTCGAACAGGTACTTGTCGGGCTCGGCGCCGCCGGCCAGGAGCGCCTTGTTCTTGGAGCCGCAGGCCGTCGAGAGCACGGCCAGGGCCAGCGAGCAAGCCGGCGAGGCACACGCGGCCGGACACGGATCGGGTCAAGTGCATGGTCATTTCGTTACGCGCGGTTCAGCACGGCGGACAGCCAGGCGTATTCGGCCGCCAGGCCCTGTTCGATCGTGACGGTCGGGGCGAAGCCAATCTCGGCGCGGGCGCGGGTCGTGTCCGCGAAGGTGTCTCGCATGTCGCCCTTCTGCGTCCCCTCCCGCCGCACCTCCAGCGGGCGGCCGGCCAGGCGCGGCGATGATGTCGAGCACCTGGTTGACCGAGACGCGGGAGCCGCCGCCGATATTGTACACGCGGCCGGGCACGCCGCGTGTGCCGGCAGCCGCGGTGGCGGCGGCGGCGTCGGCCACGAAGGTGAAGTCCCGCGTCTGTTCGCCGTCGCCGTACAAGCGTGATCGGCTGCCCCGTCACGGCCGCGCGGAGGAATCGGTGAAAGGCCATGTCGGGCCGCTGCCGGGGTCCGTAGACCGTGAAGTATCGCAGCGAGACGCACGGGACGCCGTGGTTGGCGTGGTACAGGTTGCACAGGTGTTCGGCGGCAAGCTTGGTGACGCCGTAAGGCGACAGCGGCGCCGGCAGGGCCGTCTCCGTCATCGGCAGCGGCGCATTCTCGCCGTAGACCGAGGAGCTCGACGCGTACACCAGCTGCTCGATGCTGCCGCCGACGCACGCCTCGAGCAGGACCTGCGTCGCCTCGATGTTGTTCGCCGTGTAGACCTGGAAGTCGCGTCCCCAGCTCTTCCGCACACCGGCCTGCGCGGCCAGGTGGAACACGTGGGTCGTCGTCGTCGAGCAGGCGGGCGAGGTGGCCGCTGGATCGTCGATTCGATGAACTGTGAACCCCGGGCGCTCTCGCAGCGTGGCGAGATTGGCTTCCTTCATCTCCCGCGGGTAGTAGTCGGTGAAGCAGTCGATCCCCGTCACCCGCGCGCCCTCGTCGAGCAGGCGGCCTGCCAGCGTGGACCCGATGAACCCCGCGACCCCGGTAACCAACGCGTTCATTCGAACAGTCTCCTGAGCGACGGGGGCAGCCGGCGCGGGCGCCCCTCGGGATCGATTGCCACAGTGTTCTGTGAAGCCGCACGCGGACGGTTCAGCCGCGCCGGCGGGCACGATGTCGTAATCGAAGCGGACCCTCGCGGGTGAGAGCAGCGTCGCCCGCGTCCGGATCTCGACCTCGTCGTCGTACCGCAGCGGCCGACGGTAGTCGCAGTGCGCCGCCGAGCACCGGCAGGATCGTTCCCTCGATCTCGATGTCCCTGTAGCTGAGTCCCGGTGGCCCGCAGCCACTCGCACCGGCCTACCTCGAACCACACCAGGTAGTTTGCGTAGTACACGACGCCCATCTTGTCCGTCTCCGCGTAGCGGACCCGGACTCGTGCCGCGGACTCGCGCGGGCTGATGAGCGGGAAGGTCATCTCGGGCGCGCCCCGTGCCCCGCGGCCGCCTGCACGGCTGCCGCCCGCAAGGCGCGCGCCGCCGCCGCCACGTCCCCGGCGTGGAAGATGGACGACCCGGCCACGAGGATCTCGGCACCCGCTGCCACGACGCTGCCGACCGTCTCCAGGTCGATTCCCCCGTCCACTTCGATCGGCGCAGGGTTGCCCGCGCGGTCCAGCATCTCGCGAAGGCTCCTGATCTTAGACGCGCTCCGGGGCAGGAAGGCCTGACCTCCGAACCCCGGGTTCACCGACATCACGAGCACGTGGTCCACATCGGCCGCGACTTCCTCGAGGGCAACGAGCGGGGTCGAGGGGTTGATGGCCACGCCGGCCTTGGCACCCAGGCTCTTGATGTAGGAGAGCGTGCGGTTCAGGTGGGGCAGCACTTCCACGTGGACCGACAGCATCGCGGCCCCCGCCTGGACGAACGCCTCGGCGTAGCGGTCGGGGTCCGTGATCATGAGGTGTACGTCGAGCGGGACCTTGGCCACCCGTTTGAGCGATCGCACCACCGGCGGACCGACCGTCAGGTTCGGGACGAAATGCCCGTCCATCACGTCCACGTGGATGAAGTCGGCGCCCCCGCGCTCGGCGGCGGCGATGGCCTCCCCGAGCGCGGCGAAGTCGGCGGCCAGAATCGACGGCGCAAGTCGGACGTTCACCGGCTGACCTCGAGGGATACGGTGTCGCCGGCGGTGACCTGGAAGCCAGCCTGCGGCGACTGCCTGATGACGACGCCGGGCGGCACGCCCGGGTACGGATTCTGTCCCACCACTGCAACCCGGAAGCCCGCCGACCGAAGCACGTCGGCGGAGCGTGCCCCGCTGAGGCCGATCAGGTCGGGCATCACGAACGCCGCCGCCCGGTCGCCCCGGTTCACGAGGAGTGAAACGGCCGCGCTTCGCGAATCGGCAGGCGGCTCCTGCGCGACCACGACATCGGCGGGGAAGTCGTTCGACCGGATCTCGGAAACCGCCATCACCCCGAGGCCGTCCTGCTGCAGTCGCAACTGCGCGGTGCGCTCGGTCTCGCCGACCAGTTTCGGGACGGCAGCCACCACGCCGCCCCTGCTGAGCCACACCTTGATGGTCCGGCCGCGTCGCGCGATCGAACCGGGCGGGGGATCCTGCTGCGCGATGCGCCCGGCGGCAATCTTCGGGTCGCCCCGAGGGCCGTCATCCACCTTGAGCGTCAGTCCGATGTCGCCGACCGCCGCGCTGGCGTTGCTGAGGGGCTGCCCGACGAGCACCGGCACCTTGACCTCGCGGACGCGCAGCGCCACGCGCGCGGCGAGGGCCGCGGACACGACGTAGGTTGCCAGGAGCGCGCCGATGAGCAGGAGCAGTTTGCCCGCGCTCCACACGCGGGTCGTGAGCGGCATCAGAACAGCGAATGTACTACAAAACTGCCCATTTTGGGGTCGGAGCGGTTTTTCCGACGGCAATCCCGCTAGCCCCGACGGCGAAGGGTGGCCGCGAAGAACGCCTCGAGGCCATGGCGGTCAGGCCGCGTTTGGAGGAAGCCGCCGGGGGTGACCAGCGACGCGGCGGCGGCGGCGGCCAGACCGGGCAGTTCCACCGGCTCGGCCGTGAAGTCGCGGCGGCTCGCGAGGAACCACTCCACGACGGCGTCGTTCTCCTCGGGTTCGCTGGAACAGGTCGCGTAGACCAGCCGCCCGGCGGGGCGCACGGTTTCGGCGGCCGCGGTGAGCAATCGCCGCTGCGTCTGCGCGAGGACGGGCAGGTCCGCGGCGGTGCGCCTCCACCGGACCTCCGGGTCGCGACGGATCGTTCCCAGACCCGAACAGGGCGCATCGAGAAGGACCAGGTCGAACACCTGGCCGAACGGGAGCCAGGCCGCGTCGAGTCGCGCGACTCGCACGCACCGCGCTTCGCTCCGGCCGACCGTCTGCCGGAGCAGATTGACGCGGCGGCCGCGCACGTCTCCTGCGACAAGGCGGCCGCGGTCCTGCATCGCCGCGGCCATCGCGACGGTCTTGCCGCCGGGAGACGCGCATGCGTCGAGCACGAGCTCGCCGGGGCGGGGGGCGGCCGCCAGCGCGACGAGCTGCGACGCCTCGTCCTGCACGAAGAACCAGCCCTCGTCGAACAGCGCCGTGGTCAACGGCTGCCCGGTCGTCACGACGAGGCCATCCGGCGCAAACCTCGCCGGCTCGACGCTCACCCCGTGAGCGGCGAGGCGCGCGACCAGCGCCTCGCGCGTCGTCTTGAGGGTGTTGGCGCGCAAGGTCAGCGGGGCGGGTGCATTGTTGAATTCCGCCCAGGCCTCTGCGGCTTCGAATCCGAGCGTCTCCAGCCACCGTTCCGCCAGCCAGCGCGGGTGTGAGAGCGTCACCGCGAGGTAGTCGATTGCGGCGGCCGTCGAGAACGGCGCGGGACGGCCGGGAAGGGGCAGGTTGCCGCGCTCGCGGTCGATGCGTCGCAGCAACGCGTTGACGAACCCGGCGGCGCTGCTCTTGCGCTGCTCCCTGGTGAGCTCCACCGCGTCGTCGATGACGGCCCGGGCAGGAACGCGGTCGAGGTGCAGCAACTGGAACGCCCCGAGCCGCAGGATGTCGAGCACCTCCGGATCGAGCCTGGAGACCGCACGCCGGCCGAATGCGGCGATGACGGCGTCCAGCGCGCCCATCCACCGGAGGGTCCCGGCGGTGGCGCTTGCCGCGAGCGCCTGGTCGCGGTGATCGGGCAGACGCTCCCGCGACCGGGCAAGGGCATCCGGGAGGTCGAGCCGGCCGGAGGTGACGGCCCGCAGGGCAGCGTAGGCCGCGCGGCGCCCGGGCGCGATGCCGCTCATCCCCCGAACCGATCGCCGGGACGCAGGCGCGCTCCGGCTGCGAACTCGCGCGCGCTGACCGGGCGGCGCCCTTCCGATTGCAGTTGCAGCACGTTCACCACGCTGCCGGCGCCCGCCGCCACGACGATCGCGTTGCGGTCGACGCGTACGATCTCGCCCGGAGCGGTTCCCGGCGGCGCGGGCCCGGCTGCCGGTGAAAGTGAGGTTCGCAGCACGATCACCCTTGCGCCGTTCAGCGACGTGAACGCGTGGGGCCAGGGGCACAAGCCGCGCACCTGGTTGTGGATGGCCTCCGCGGGCGCGTGCCACGAGACCAGACCTTCCTCGCGCCCGAGCTTCGGGGCGTAGGTCACCAGCGACTCGTCCTGCGGTGCCTCGAGCGCCGTGCCCGAGGCAAGCTGCTCGATCACCGGCAGGATCAGCCGGCCGCCGATCTCGGCCAGGTCGCGCTCGACCTCGTCGCTCGTTTCGTCCGGCCCGATCGGCCGGCGTGCGGTGGCGAGGACGGCGCCCGCGTCGAGGGCCTGCACGACCCGCATGATCGAAATCCCGGTTTCCGCGTCTCCCGCCATCACCGCCCGGTGGATGGGCGAGGCGCCGCGCCACCGTGGCAGCAGGGACGCGTGCACGTTGATCATGCCGAGGCGCGGGATCGCGAGGAGGCCGGCTGGGAGAATCTTGCCGTAGGCCGCCACCACTCCGAGGTCGGGCGCGAGAGACGAGACCTGTGCGAGGAACCCTTCATCCTTGACGCGCTGGGGCTGGAGAACCGGGAGGCCGTGCGCTTCCGCGAACGTCTTGACTGGCCCGGAACCTGGCTTCTGGCCCCGTCCGCTGGGCTTGTCCGGCTGGGTCACCACCGCGACGACCTCGTGCCCGCCGGCGTGCAGGTCGCGCAGGGTCGGGACGGCGAAGTCCGGAGTGCCGAAGAAGATGAGGCGAAGGGCAGCCATGCTTACCACTTCCCGGCGCGTATCTGCTTCCTGATCCGGCGGACGATGAGGTCGCGCTTGATCCCGCGCAGCCGATCGACGAACACGCGGCCGTCGAGGTGATCCATCTCGTGCTGAAACGCGCGGGCCAGCAGGCCGTCGCCCGTGAAGAACCGTTCGTTGCCGTCGAGATCGACGCCCTTCACCGTGACGCGGTCCGGCCGCGCGACGGTGGCATTGAAGCCGGGCACGCTCAGGCAGCCCTCCTCTTCGAGTTGCATGCCTTCCCGCTCGACGAACTCCGGGTTGACGAGCGTGATCAGCCCCTTGGGATCGTGTCCGCCCGACACGTCGATGACGAACAATCGCAGCGGGAAGCCGACCTGAGGTGCCGCGAGCCCGATTCCCGGCGCCGCGTACATCGTCTCGGCCATGTCCTGGGCCAGTTGGCGCAGATCGCCGGTGATGTCGGTCACACGGCCGGCCGCTTCATGCAAGGGCTGTTCGCCGTATTTCACGATGGGGCGGATCATCGCGGGGAAGCATCCTCCGGGTCGCCGCCGGCGGCGGACGGTGAGAAGCGCGCGACGAGCGCCTTGCGCCAGGCTTCCACGTTGCGCGAGATGCCGTCGATCGTGTCGCCGCCGAACGATTCGAGAAACGCGTCGGCGAGGACCAGGGCCACGACTGCTTCGCCGATGACCGCGGCCGCGGGCACCGCGCAGGTGTCACTGCGTTCGATGGTCGCGGGCGCATCGCGCCCGGTCACGAGGTCCACCGAGGGCAGCGGCGACATCAGGGTGGCGATCGGCTTCAGAAACGCCGTCACACGCACGTCCTCGCCGTTCGTCACACCACCCTCGAGGCCGCCCGCACGGTTGGTAGGGCGCGTGAGCCGATCTGGCCGCGCCAGGTCCTCCGCCGGGAGGATCGGATCGTGAACGAGCGACCCGGGCTGTCCCGCCGCAGTCACGCCGTCACCGACGGCAACCGCCTTGACGGCAGGGACAGACATGAGCGCCTGGGCAAGCCGGCCGTCGAGGCGGCGGTCCCACTGGACGTAGCTTCCCAGCCCAGCCGGGACGCCCGTCGCGACGATCTCGAACGTGCCCCCGAGCGTGTCCCCGGCCGCCTTCGCCGCATCGATGGCCGCGACCATCAGGTCGCCGAGTTCGGCGTCCACGCAACGCACCGGGTCGTCGTCCGGGATCCGTGCAATCGTCGCGAACGGAGCGAGCGTCGGCCGGTCGGCCGAGACCCTGCCAATCGCTGTGACGTGGGACGCGATTTCGATGCCGAATCGGGACAGCAGCACCCGGGCGCAGGTCCCCGCGGCCACGCGCGCGGCAGTTTCTCTGGCGCTTGCACGTTCGAGCACGTTGCGCAGGTCGGTATGGCCGTATTTGATCGCCCCGGCGAGATCGGCGTGGCCTGGCCGGGGCCGTGTCACCGCCGCGCGCCGAGCTCCGCCAGCCGAGTCCGGCGGCTCGGGCTCGACCGCCATCGTCCACTGCCAGTTGACCCAGTCCCTGTTGCGGATGAGGAGCGCGACGGGCGAACCGATGGTTGCGCCATGCCGGACGCCGGACAGGATCTCGACGGCGTCGGATTCGATTGCCATTCGCCGTCCGCGCCCGTAGCCCCCCTGTCGCCGCCGGAGTTGCCGGTCGATCGAGTCCCGTGTCAGCACGAGGCCGGCCGGGAGGCCGTCGACGATGGCGACGAGCGCCTCGCCGTGGGATTCGCCGGCAGTCAGAAAGCGCAGCATCTCCGCTTCATTCTAGCCGAAGTTTCTGCGCGCCTCCCGGCTGATTCCCCGGTGCCGATTGGCGAATCCACTCGAAATTGATGCAATTCGGCCGCATTCGCGCGAGGGGCCGCGTTCTTGCAGTTCAGGATGCCGTCATGGCGCCGGCGCTCTTTGCCGACCGGTTCGTCATCCTGGGGGCCGCGCACGCAATCGATCTCGCCACGGGGCGGCGTGCCTGGGTGCGGCCGGTTTCGTTCTCCGGGCACGAGGCGCGTGACGCGTGGCTCGCCCGAGCGTGCGCCGCGTTCGAGTCGCCGCAATCACGACGGGCCGCGCTCATCGACTTCGGAGCGGTCGGGCCAACCGGCTACTTCGAAGCATGGAGCGGGCCGCGCGCTTCGCTGCCCGCTGTATCGCCGCGCACGGCACGCCCAGGGGTGGATGGGACGCAGGAACTTCTCGAACGCGTGACCGAAGTGCTGGATGCCGGGGTGAGCGGGCGCCCGCGGGGCGTTCGGCTGGTTGTCGGAAAGGGACGGCCGCTGGGGGCAGTGATCTCGGCGGTCGCGCGGTGCTCGAGGCTCCGAGGGTACGTGCCGGTCTCGCCCCGCATGCTGCGCAGTCTCCCACGTGGGCCTGGCTCCGGGCGCGCCGCCAAATCGGAATCCGGCTGGCGCGCGGCGATCGATGGCCGACACGTCGTCTTGATCCAGGTGACGGACGACGGCCTCGCGGTCGAGGCCGGGCTCTTCATCCTGTCGCTCGGCCTTCGCAGCGATCGGCCGCACGTGCTGCTCACGCTCGCCGGCGCCGGGTCGATGTCCTCCTGGCGCCCGCTTCCGGCCTCGTCCGACGGCACGGGTCACCGGCTTCCCGGCCGGCTGAGAGAGGAGTCGGCTCCCTACTCCAGCGATGCCGTCATCGCGCGGTGGACCCCGGCGCTCGTTCCCGGCGGCCCCCGCGTCGACGTCCGGGCACGGACGATCGTCGAGGCCGCCGCCGAAGGGCGCCACGCCCAGGCCGAACGCTGTCTGCGGGAAACGGAGGGGCGCTGCGCCAGGCGGCAGGACCGCGAGGGGGCGGGGGAGGCGGCGCTCGCCCTGGGGCGCCTGCTACTCGGGCGCGGTCAACTCGGGGAAGCGGCGCGCGCCTTCGACACGGCCCATCGTCATTTCGAAACGGCGCGGCTCGGGTCCCGCGCAATCCGGGCGGGAGTCTTCACCGGGTTGCTGCTCACCGATGCCGGACGATTCTGCGACGCCGAGTCGGCGCTCCGGGGAGCGGTACTCGCCGCGGGTACGATCGGCGACCAGGCCGCGCAGCTGTTCGCGACCCAGGGCCTCGCGCGCTGCCTGATCTGGCAGTCACGTTACGAGGAAGCGGTCGAGTGCCTGCGCGCCCGGCCGGCACCGTGCACCGGGAACGCCCGCCCCGGTGAGGACCACGTGACCGCCGAATGGCGGCGACTGGGAGCGGCGGGCTGCGCACGCGAAAGCTTGTGCACGGTGGCGCCGGGCAGCACGACCGCAGACGTCGCGCCCGCCGCAGAGTGGCCGATCGGGTCGGTCAACGAGAACGTAGTCCACGCCTGTCTGCTGGCGCGTGCGTCGATCCCTTGCGAGGACCTCGTGGCGGCGGGCCGGGCGGCCGCCGACGCACGCGACCACGCGGAACGGGCGGGCCGTCCTGCGGACGTGGCGTCGGCCTGCCGCGCGAAGGCCATGCTCTTTGCCGCGCTGGGAGACCTGCCGTCGACGCGCCAGCACGTGCAGGAAGGCCTCGAGGCCGCCAGGCGGGCGCACGACCCGCTGCGGGCGCTCCGTCTGCGGCTGCTGATGGCCGAGGTGCTCCTGCGCGAGGGTTGCGACGTCGAGGCGCGGCCGCTGCTGGCGCGCCTTGCGCGGCTCGACGCCCGGCGTCTGCCCGCGGTGGTCGCCCGCCCCCTGGAACGCGTGCTTCGGCGCGACGCAGGCGTTCCCGCCGGCCGCGGCCGGCCTGTCGCCGCGTTCCCCGGCATCGCCTCGAGCCGGCGCGAACGTGGCGTGCCACCTGTGTCGCGGCCGCCGCTTGCCGATGCGGTGATCGAAATCCTGAACATCTGTCAGTCCGCCGGCGACGAACGAGAGGCGCTTGGAAAGGTGGCAGCCGCCCTGCGTGGCCGCCTCCGCGCGGTATCGGTCGCCTGCGTCGCGAGCGAGGGTGACGCGCCGGCGGTGATCGTGAACGACGGGGGCAGCCACCCGGCCGACGTGGTCGCCCTGCGCGCGCTCGACTCCGGGCTGGCCGTTCCTCCGACCTCGTCGCGCAGCGGCCTCGAGGCCGCTGCGCCCATCCGCTTCGCCGGTGTGGCGATCGGCGCGCTCGCCTGCCGCTGGGCGGCCGACGTGCCGCCGGACTGGCCGCAGGCGGGCGCCCTGCTGGCCGCCGCCGCGGCTGCCGTTGCCCCGTCTGTGCGCGCGATGGTCGACCGCCGGGCCGTCGCCGTCGTCGAGTCCGCGCAAGGCGACATTCTCGGTGTCAGCGATGCCGTTCGCAGGCTGCGCGAGGAGACCGTCCGCGCCGCGAGGGCGCCGTTCAATGTCGTGATCGAAGGAGAGAGCGGCAGCGGCAAGGAACTCGTCGCCCGCGCCGTTCACCGGCTCGGTCCCCGCGCGAGCCGGCCACTGTGCGCGCTGAACTGCGCGGCCTTGAGCGACGAGCTGGTCGAAGCTGAATTGTTCGGCCACGCGCGGGGTGCGTTCACCGGGGCGGTGGGCGAGCGCAAGGGCCTCTTCGAGGAGGCGCACCACGGAACGTTGGTCCTGGACGAGGTCGGCGAATTGACCCCGCGGGCGCAGGCCAAGCTTCTTCGCGCCATCCAGGAAGGCGAGGTGCGCCGTGTGGGCGAAAACCTCCCGCGCGCCGTCGACGTTCGAATCGTGGCCGCCACCAACCGATCGTTGCGGGCCGCGGTTGCCGCCGGCGTGTTCCGGGGCGACCTGCTCTACCGTCTCGAGGTGATCCGCATCGACGTCCCGCCGCTCCGCGCTCGCGTCGAAGACATCCCGGTGCTGGCCGGGCATTTCTGGCGCGAGGCGACATCGCGCGTCGGCAGTCGCAGCACGCTGGCCCCGGCGACACTCGCGGCGCTCGCGCGGTATGATTGGCCAGGCAACGTGCGCGAGTTGCAGAACGTGATGTCGGCGCTGGCGGTCTCCGTGGGCCCGCGCGGCAGCGTCGGCCCGGAACGGCTGCCGGCGGTCGTCGCGCGCCAGGCAGCGGCGCACCCTCCGGCACGCAGCCTGGACGAGGCGCGGCGCCTCTTCGAATCGGCGTTCGTGCGGGCCGCGCTGGCGAAGGCCGGCGGCCGCCGGGCGCAGGCGGCCGTCGACCTGGGACTCACGCGACAGGGGCTGGCCAAGCTGATGACCCGGCTGGGAATCGAGTAACGATGGGGTCGTACATTCTTCGCCGGCTGGCGCTCACCGTCCCGGTGCTAATCGGGGTGGCGACGCTGGTCTTTTCGCTGATTCACCTGGTCCCTGGTGATCCCGCTCAGGCGATGCTGGGAGAGGGGGCGGCGCCAGCCGACGTCGTGGCCCTGCGGGCGAAACTCGGCCTCGATCGGCCGCTCTACCTTCAGTACGCGACGTTCGCCAGCGGCCTCGTTCACGGCGACCTCGGCACCTCCTTTCGCACCAACACGCCGGTGGCGGCGATGATCGCCGAGCGGATGCCGGCCACGGCTGAACTCGCATTTGCGGCGATGCTGGTGGCCCTCCTGATCGCGATCCCGCTCGGCATCGTCGCGGCAGTCAGGAAAGGCACCTGGCTCGACCACGCCGCGATGACGCTGTCGCTGGTCGGCATCTCGGTGCCGAACTTCTGGCTCGGCCCGCTGCTCGCCATCCTGTTCGCGGTCCGGTGGGGCTGGCTGCCGGTCTCGGGGCGCGGCACCGCGGCGCACCTCGTGCTTCCCGCGGTCACGCTCGGAGCCGCACTCGCGGCGATCCTGGCACGGATGACGCGGGCCAGCGTGTACGAGGAACTCCGCGAGCTCTACGTGCTCGCCGCGCGGGCCCGGGGCGCGTCCCGGTGGCGCTCGATCCTCCGGCATGCGTTTCGGAACAGCCTGATCCCGGTCGTCACCATCGCCGGCCTGCAGTTTGGGTCCCTGCTCACCGGCGCGATCATCACCGAAACGATCTTCTCGTGGCCCGGGGTTGGACGGCTGCTCATCCAGTCGATCAGTTTCAGGGATTACCCGGCGGTGCAGGGCTGCATCCTGCTCATCGCCGTGACCTACGTGTTCGTCAACCTGCTGACCGACCTGGTCTACGGAGTGCTCGACCCCCGGATCCGCTATGACTGAGCAGCGCATGATGCGGCTCGGCGCCGGTATCGTCGCGCTCGCCGCGTCGATGGCCTTGCTCGCGCCGTTGGTGGCGCCGTACGACCCGTCCGCCCAGACGCTGACGTTGCGGCTGACAGGGCCGCAGTGGCAGCACCCCTTCGGCCTCGACGAACTGGGGCGCGACATCCTCTCGCGGATCCTGGCTGGCGCCCGAATCTCCCTCCTGGTCGGCCTGGCAGTCGTGTCTGTGTCCTCGGTGATAGGGGCCCTGCTCGGGGCCACCGCCGGCTACTTCGGCGGGCGCCTCGATACCCTCATCAGCCGCACGATCGACATCCTGATGGCCTTCCCGGGCATCCTCCTCGCAATCGCCCTCGTGGCAGTGCTCGGGCCAAGCCTCGTGAACGTCGTCTTGGCGCTTTCGGCGATTGGGTGGGTGGGCTACGCGCGACTGGTCCGGGGGCAGGTGCTCAGGGCGCGGGAATTCGAATTCGTGCAGGCGGCGCGCGCACTCGGCGCGGGCACCTGGCGGGTGCTCGTCACCCACCTCCTGCCGACGGCGCTGCCGGCGCTCACCGTTCAGGCGACGCTCGGAATGGCCGGCGCGATCCTCGCCGAAGCGTCGCTGAGTTTCCTCGGGCTGGGCGTGCAGCCGCCGACGCCGAGCTGGGGCACGATGCTCAACGGCGGGCGCGCCCATCTCATCGATGCGCCGCACCTCACCGTGTTCCCCGGTCTGTCGATCGCAATTCTGGTTCTCGGGTTCAACTTCCTCGGCGACGGACTGCGCGACCGCGTCGATCCCCGCCGGACAGGCCAGGTCGAGTAATCCTCACTGCCGCAACATCAAGCGCTACGGCCCTGCTGGCGGCCCTCATTGGATGGCGTCAGCGACGGGTGCCGGTAGCCGCCAGGAGGCGGCGCTGGAGGCTCAGCAGCGTCGGGTTGCGAGGATCGCGCTGCAGGCCCCGCTCCAAGGTTGCCAGCGCCCCAGCCTGGTCGCCGGTCCTGTACTGGGATTCGGCCAGCCGGGCGAACACGGCGGGCGCTGCCCCCGGGCTCTCGGCCGCCTTCGCGTACCAGTTCACTGCTTGCGCGTGTTCGTTCAGTCGGACGGAGAGGTCACCAAGGTGCGCCGCCCGTTCCGGCGGCGGGATCCCGTCGCCGGAGATGGCGGTGTAGCGAATCAGCGCGTCTCGCGCGCTTCCCAGGTGGCCGGCCCGCTCCGCGATCGCGGCGAGTTGCAGGAAGGCCGCCGGCTCCACCGGGAACTGTGCCGTCGCCTGCGTCAACGTCCGCTCCGCGGTCGCCGGGTCGCCCGAAAGGAGTTGGGCCCGGCCGAGGAGCATCAGGGACTCGCTGCCCGGCGGGCTCCGGCGGGCGGCTCCATCCAGCGCTTCCAGTGCCTTGCTCAGCGCCACCCGGTCTTCCCGATGAGCCTCGGCAGTCTCCAGCCAGACCCGGCCAATCGCGAGGTACACTTCCGGGTCCTCGGGGTGCTCTTCAGCCACCCGCCGAAGCGTGATGACGGCGAGGTCCGACCGACCCGCTTTGCCGTAGGCCAGCCCGAGGGCCAGCTGCCGCTCGGGACGGCCCGGTTCGAGAGCGGCGAGGGCCTCGAGCTGGTTGATCGCCTCCTTTTCCTTGTGCGCGCCCGAGTAGAGTTCCGCGAGCATCTCGCGGGCTGCTCCAAGTCCGGGATCCAGCTGAACGGCCCGCTCGAGCGATGCCGTGGCCTCGACCGGCTGCGAGAGCGCCTTCAGGCACAGGCCGAGCAGGTAATGTGCCGCCGCCAGCCGGTCGTCCACCCCAAGCGCCTGTCGCAGCGGAGGAAGCGCGGCGGGGAAGTTGCCGAGCCGATAACGTGTCAGGGCGAGCTTGTACAACACGCGCGGCGAGCGGTCGTCGAGCCGGATGCAGGCCTCGTAGCTTCCCTGGGCTTGCGCATACCGCTCCCGGGAGGCGTCGATATCGCCCAGCAGTTCCAACGGCTTGGGTGCGGTAGGGTCCAGCTCTGCCGCCCGGCGCAGGTCGCGGAGCGCCTCGCCGGTCTCTCCGCGGCGCCGGTAGGTTTCGCCGCGCTTCAGGTAGGCGAGCATCGACCGGGGCTGAAGGGCAATCGCGCCGCTGTAAGCTTCGACGGCCAGGAAGCTCTCGTCCCTGGCCAGCGCCCGGTCGCCTTCCGCGACCAGCCGGGCGTACTCCCGCTGGCGGGCAATCGCCTGCCAGGCGAGCATCCCGAGGAGGCAGGCTGAGACGAGCAGCGCGATGACGGCCGTCCGTTTCATCCACGCCTATGGTAGCAGCCCCGCAAACGGGGCAAACACGGAACTTTCCACCTCCGGTGGGGTCTAATCCTCCAGCAGGCCTTTCCTGACAGCCGGGGGTGAAACTGCTATAGTGAAGGGAGCAGCCCAGGTGGCCGGGGAACTCACAGTGAAGCGCGCACCAGCGATCAGCTGGTCGGAGGTCGGGAGCCGCGAAGCGGCATTGATCAGCCGCTGCGCGGTTGGCGACGAAGTGGCCTGTACGGAGCTCGTCGCCGAGCACCAGCGGATGGTGTTCCACCTGGCCCTGCACCTGCTCGGTGACCACGACGAAGCCCTCGACCTGTCCCAGGAAGTCTTCCTCAACGTGTTCCGGACCATCGGCCGGTTCCGCGGCCAGTCCGCACTCCGAACGTGGATTTACCGCATCGTCATCAACCAGGCCCGCAACCGCCAACGCTGGTGGAAGCGCCGTCACCGCTCGGAGCAGGTCTCTCTCGAGGAACGGCTCGAGAACAACGGTTACCTGCCCCCGGCCAGTGACACGGCAGAGCCGGATCGGATGTTTGGACAGAAGGAGCTGGCCGCGCGCATCTGGGGGGCGCTCGGCCGGTTGCCGTTCGATCAGAAGACGGTGGTCGTTCTGAGGGAAATCGACGGTTTGAGTTACGACGAAATCGCGTTTTCGCTGGGTGTCGCGGTGGGCACCGTGAAGTCGCGGCTCACCCGGGCGCGAGAGGCGCTGCGGACCCAGCTGAGAGAGGCGGACAGGTCATGATGCCGCGTGTGTGTTGGTCGGTGCGGCGCCAATTGTCCGCGTTCCACGATGGCGAGCTGCCGGTCGGCGATCAGATTGCCGTCCAGGCGCACCTGCGGGAATGCCCGGCGTGCGCGGCGGAGGCCAGGGAGTTGGACGAACTGGGCTCCTGCCTGCGGACCGGAGCGCTGTCGGCGGCCGTCTCCCCAAGGCGTGGCAGGATCTTCCTTCGATCGTCGTCAGCCGGATGAAGGCCGAGGACGCCGAGTCGATCAGCGGCCGGACCGGGCGCGTGTTCGAAGATTTGCATTTCGTGTGGGCAGCCCTCGGCGCCACCGGGGCGACGGTCGCCTGCCTGGTGCTCATCTCCGCAATCTTTTATTTCGCGATCTCGTCCCCTGCCGGTTCGAACCGGAACCCGTCGCTCGCCTGGCAGGGAATGAGCTTGCCGACCGCTTCGTCGAACGAGGCGGTGACGGCGGCGGCGTCGCTCGACGAGGAGGATTTCGTGGTGCTGCTCGACGCGGTCGTCAGCCGCGAGGGGTGGGTCACGAAGGTCAAGGTGATCGATCAGGGCGCGCGCGTCCAGAAGCCAACCAAGGAAGAGCGCCAGGCGGTGCTGACGCTGCTCGACGCGATGTCGAAGGCGCGGTTCAAACCGGCTCGGGTGTCGGGGCGCGTGCCGGCGGCGGTCAACATGGTGTGGCTCTACGCGAGCCTCACCGTGAAGGCGAAGATGCCCGAAGTGCAGGTGATGCCGCGGCCGCGCGGAAACACGTCAATCTCGAACCTGTCGGTCCGCAACGCGCTCGTCGCCTAGCCGGTCGCAGCCTCGACAACCTCCGTACGCGTCAACGGCGAATCCGCGTGGATTCGCCGTTCGTGTTTCTCCCCGGTGCTCCGCCAGCGTCCAGCCTGCGGTCCCGCTACTTCTTGTCGCTCTTCTGCACCACGTCGGCCCGGGCGGTCGCCACGTTCCCCATGGCGTCCATCGCGCGAAGCACGACTCCGGCGGTGTCGCCCTCGAGCGTCAGCTCGAATTGCTCGAGACGGGAATCGCAGATGCCGTCTTTGGGGTAGATCGGCCGCCACCTGGTGGCGTCGAGCGAATAGTCCACCCGCTGCACGGCCGAGTCGTCGTCGCCCACTTCGAACGAGATGACCGAACGGGTGCCTTCGCGCCGAACGGCTGTCACGCGGATGGTCGGGGGAGTGTTGTCGACGTCGAAGGTCGTGCTGTCGGCTTCACCCGACAGCGCCGCGCCGGGCGGATTGGACGGGGCATCGCTGGCGACGATGCGGAGAACGTAGGTGCCGTTGGGGACGGAGGTGGTGTCCCACACGAACAGCTGCTCGGTCAGCGACTTGCGCAGCGTCTTCCAGGTGGTCTCGCCTTCGCGGCGGTAGAGCACGTCGTAAACCAGCTTGTCGTCGTTGTCGTCTTCGCCTTTCCAGGTGAACGTCTGCAGGCCTTTCTGGAAGATACGCCGTCCCAGTGAGCTGCCGGCGCCGAGACTCGCGCCGGTCGAACCGGTCGACGCGGCGGCCAGGCTGTTCGGCGACGGGCGCGTGTCCGGCCAGCCATCGTCGAACCCTGCAATCTCGCCCTCACCGGTGGAGTACGGCTTCTGGAAGACGGTGCCGGCAGGATGGACGGTGATTCCAGTCACATACGGCCGGAGGTTCCGCTGAAGGTAGACGGCGGTCACCGAGGTCAGGACCGGCGACGCGTCCTTCCCAATCAACGTCGCCTGCCACTGCAGGTAGCGGGCCTTCGGGCTCTCGACCTGCTGCCCGTCGGCGTTCTCGTACGGCCGGGACCAGCCGCTCCACGTTTCGTCGGGCGTCTGGCTGTTGCCGGAACGCGTTCGCAACTCGATCCTCGTGCCCGGCGGCCTGGTGCCTTTCCAGCTGATCGCACCCCAACTCGACACGGTCTGCGCGTCGCGCACGTCCGACTCGTAGGTGCCTTTCTCCGCGCGGCCCGGCGACAACCGGAAAAGCTTCCCGGGATTCGACGTGAGGTAGAGCGTGTCCCCCTTCGGCAGGGTGAGGAACCGCGTCACCTGCTGCGCCGGCGCACGGCCGACGAGCGTTACCTGCGGCGGGTCGCCGGCGACGCGGAAGACCTTGCCCTTGCCCCCGGTCCCGATCAGGACGCCGCCGCCAGGCTCGAACGCCACGTCGTACGGCGTATCGTCGCTCGATTCCCAGATCGTGTCCCACAGCCCGTCCGGCAGAATCCGGTAGACGGCGCCTTTCGAGCCGCGCGGACCGACCTTCGTCGTTCCCGCCTTGGCGTCGGCCGCCGCGCCGACGCCGACGTCGATCACCGTCACGCCGGTGATTTCCGTCGAAACGCTGGGAACCGACACCGCCTTGGAAGGCTCGACCGGGGAGACGTCAACCGGCCGGTCGTCGGTGCCGCTGCCGGCCTTGGCGGCAACCGCCGTGGCGTAGATCACACCCTTGTCGTCGATCCGCAGGGAGTGGACCTCTCGAAACCCGGACTCGAGCAGGACGAAGGCCTGTCCTTTGGGATCGATCCTGAACACGCGGCCCGGCGACTCCGTCCCCGCCAGCAGGTTCCCGGCCTTGTCGATCGCCAGGGTGACGACGTTGGTGGAGCGGGTCTTGTAGAACACCGTCCCTTTGCCGTCGGGTGTGATCTTGTAGATCGTGCCCTTCTCGCCGGTCCCCGCGTACACGTTGCCCGCCGGGTCCACGGCCAGGGACCAGATGTACTTCTCCTCCGGCTTGAAGAACGGCGTGGCCGCGCCCGTGGTATCGAGGCGGTAGATCTGGCCGTCGGGCGAGGCCGCGACGTACACGCCGCCGTTCGGGGCGGGCGCCAGCGCGTAGATCCCCAGTTCGGGGGCGTCGTAGAGGGTCGTCGCCTTGCCGTCCTTGTCGACGCGGAACACCTTCCCCTCGTTGCCGCTGCCCACGATGAACGAGCCATCGGCGGCGGGGAGCACGGCCCACAGGAACGGCGCGGCCGAATCGTACACGAGCGCCGTCGGCGGCCCGAGCGTCAGCCGGCCGTCGTTGTCGATGGAGAGGTTCTCGACGTCTCCCTTGAGGAGGTCGGCGCGCGTCGCGACCTGCCAGAAAACGGGCGTCGAGGCCGACACGACGGCGACGGCCACGGAGGCAATCACCGCCGCGAGGAGGAGCCGGGCGTTTCGATGGGACATGTTCGTTGGACGGTCGTGTTAGTTCGACATGTGCGCCGGAGGCGTGCTAGGTGCCCTCAATCGTGATCGTCAGGATGCGCGAGCCGGACACGGCGCTGTCCGTCACCACTTCCCACTCGCCGGCCGACGCGTTTCGGAGCGGCGAGAAGCTGGCACCGTTGCGATCCGACTCGATCACCTCGAGCACCGAGGGGGGCAGGGATGAAAGGCGCTCGCCGTTGATCAGGACCCCTGCGTCCTGCCTGAGCAGCCGGATGTAGAGCCGGTTGTTCTTCTTGGCCTTGTTCAGCAGGCGCACCATCTGGTCGAGGGCCTTCGGCTGGGCCGCGCGCAGGCTGCTCTGTTCGAACTGCGCCATCCTGCCGCCGTCGGACACCATGATGGACATCGAGCCGGACGCGTTGGCCGGGATGTCGATCGGGACCGTCCGGGTGATCTCCTCGCCCCGGTAGGTGCGCAGCAACAGCTTGAGCGGCACGGTGGTGCCCGGCCGGATCTTGACCGCATCCAGCCACACCCGTTCGAGGGTCGCCGTCTGCGGGCGCTCGCTCGTCGTGATGTGCAGGTCGACGCGTTCGAGTTCCACCGGCTCGACGTCGTTCCCGAGCAGGAACGTGAGGGGCGCGACGACGTAGGTGGCGGCGCCGATCGAGGGGAATCGCCCGTGAAGATGTCTTCGAACGCCACCTCACCGTGCTTGCGCAGCTTCGCCGTGCCTTTCACGGTGAAGGTGGCCGTGCCGAATTCGCGCTCGTACGAGGAGAGCGTGTTCAGGATCGACACGTAGGTCAGCAGCGGCGTGAAGAGCTGATCGTTGACCAGCTGGAACGAGAACTCCTTGCGAAGGCCTCGCTCGGTCTCCAGCGAAATGCGGACCGGCACGAGTTCCGGGCCGGCGCCCAGCGTCCCCGCGATGGCGGTGGCCCGGTCCTGGCGGAAGGTGCCGATAGTCTCGCCCGTCATCGCGATCTTCATCGACGACATCAGGCTCGGCAGGACCGAGTAGACAAACGCCTTCGTCATCGGGAACTGCGTGGTGCCCAGGTTGTAGAACGGGTGGCCGAAGGCGTACACCTGGTTGCCGTCCACCTCGGTCACCGTCCCGGTGGCTCCCATCATGAAATCGCCGGTGATGAGGTTGACGCCGACCGGGTCGCCGGGCTTCAGTGCCGGCGGCCCCGCGGGCCCGGCCGGGGCCTGCGACAGCGGGACGTCGGACGGCGCGGGAACGAACCCGGATTGGCGGAAGGCGTCGGCCAGCGTTTCGCGAACCTGGCCAGAGAAGCCTCCAAGAGCCAGGGGCGTCGCAATCGGCTTCAAGAGCACTCCGAGTTGCGCGGCGCGCGGGGTGTCGAGGCCGCCGAGCCCGAGTGTCTGGACGTCGGCCGGGGTGTCGGCGAAGGGGCGCTGGAACGATGCGAAGGCGGCCCTGAGGGCCCCGGTCACCTTCTCCGGTGTCAGGGGCAGGTCAATCCGCGCCTTCTTGTCGAGCGGGGCGCGGCGGGCCTGCGGCCCGGCCGATTCCACCATTTCCTGGATGGGCGTGATGCCGGCGATCGGCTCCTTGGGAAACTGGCCCAGCGAGTACGCGATCGCGCCGAGCAGCCGGCCGTCCACGTACACGGGGCTGCCGCTCATGCCCGCGATCACGCCGGTGTTCGCGAGAGGGCCGCCCTCCAGGCGGGCGAGGATCATGTTGCGCTGCGGTCCGTTGATGTTGCGCAGGACGCCGAGGATGTGGACCTTGAATTCCTCGACCCGGTCGCCCTCGAACACCGTCCGGCCGATGCCGACCATGCCGGGACGGACCTCGTCCACCGACATGTAACGCGGCGCGGCCGAGGGCCAGGCGCCCACGAGGAGACCGAGGAGGATGGCTGAGCAGAGAGTCCGAAGGTTCATGGACAAGGAAAAACCGTGGTCATTCGCGGTCGGGTACACGCCCATTATAGCCGGACGAACTGCTTGTGGGTCAAGGAGAAACGGGGATTCCGCGACCCCCGGCGGCTGCCTCGGCCCACCGGTGGCGGTTGACGGTTCCCGCCCGCTCTGGTAACGTGATGCGCTCACGCCGACAAGCCCTCTCGAGGACCATGACAGAGTTTGCGAACGCATCACTCGTGCCCGCCGCCGGCCTTCGCGCTGCCGGAACGGCCCGCGTGTGCGTCGCCTACGGCTACTGGTGGTGGTGCATCCCCGAAGGGGCGCCTCTGTCCTAGCCATAAGTGCTCGAGACGTAGAGAAGCCTCTTCAGCCCGACGGTTGAAGAGGCTTTTTTGTTTTATGACCACACCCCGCCTGTGCATCACGGTCACCGCCGATTCGATGCGGCAGCTTCGAGAACGACGGGACGCCGTCGCGCGCGACGCCGACCTCGTTGAACTCCGCCTCGACGGCGTCCGCGACATCGACGTGGCCGGGGCGCTCGCGGACCGCCTTGCTCCGGTTGTCGTCACCTGCCGGTCGCGGCAGGAGGGCGGCCTCTTCGACGGCCCCGAAGACCAGCGGCTCGGGTTTCTCGCCGAGGCGGTCAGGCTGGGCGCCGAATATGTCGACGTCGAGTGGACGGCCGAGCACGCTCGCGTCCTCGAGCCCGTCCGAGGCCGGGGCATCGTCATCTCCTCTCATGATTTTGACGGCGTCCCGGCCGACCTGGCCGGGAGGTGGCGGGCAATGCGCGCCACCGGCGCGGAGGTCGTGAAGCTCGCGGTGATGGCCGGCCGGCTCTGCGACAACGTTCCGCTGCTCGAAATCGGGACGGCCGGGCGGCAATCGGGCGCCACCGCGCTCGTCGCGATGGGGCTGCCCGGGATCCCGAGCCGTGTGCTGGCCGCGCGGTTCGGGTCGTGCTGGGCGTACGCCGGTGACGCGGTGGCGCCAGGTCAGCTGTCTGCCGGCCGGATGATCCACGAGTTCCGGTTCCGCCGCGATCACTGCCGGGACCCGCCTGTTCGGCGTGGTCGGCAATCCGATTGGCCACACTTTCTCGCCGGCCATCCACAACGCTGCCTTCGACGAGACCGGCGAGGACGCGGTGTTCCTCCCGTTCCAGGCCGCGTCGCGCGAAGACTTCAGCCGGTTCGCGGCGGCGTTCGGCGTCTGCGGCGCCAGCGTCACCGCCCCGTTCAAAGAGGCGCTGGCAGAGGGCGTCGACTGCAGCGCGGACGGTCCCGCGCGTCGGCTCGGCGTGCTGAATACGCTCAAAGCCTCGCCCGGAGGATGGCAGGGACGGAATTCGGATGCGGCGGGGTTCCTCGCCCCGCTCGACGCTCGCGGGGTCAGACTCGACGGGCTGCGCGCCTCCGTGCTCGGTTCCGGGGGAGCCGCGCGGGCAGTGGCCTTTGCGCTGGCCGGGCGGGGGGCACGGGTCACGGTGCATGGGCGCAGCGCCGACGCTGCCGGACGGGCGGCAGCGGTGGCTCCAGGGGCGGTTGCCACCGCGTCGCCGGTAACGCGCGGCGGATGGGACCTCCTGGTCAATGCCACCCCCGTCGGCACGTGGCCCGAGGTCGACCGGGCGCCGGTGGACGAAGGCGTCCTGGGCGGCGGAGGAATCGTCTACGACCTCGTCTACAACCCCGCGCGCACGAGGCTGCTGGCCGAGGCCGCGTCTGCCGGCTGCGCGGTGATCGCGGGGCTCGAGATGCTCGTGGCGCAGGCGGCGCGCCAGTTCGAATGGTGGACGGGACGACCGGCGCCGGTGGCCGCGATGAGAGCGGCCGCCGAGAGTCGTGCGGCCGACACGGATTTGGCAGGTGACCGATGAAGATGACGTCGTTTGGGGAATTCGAAACGCTGGCCTCGCAGGGGACCTTTGTGCCCGTCTTCAAGGAAATCATGGCGGACCTGCTCACGCCGGTGTCCGCCTTCCTCAAGATTGCCGAGCACTCGGACTACGCGTTCCTGCTGGAGAGCGTCGAGGGCGGGGAGCACCTCGGCCGGTACTCGTTCCTCGGGAAGGACCCCTTCCTCGTTCTCAGGGCCGACCTCGACGGACGGACGACGATCGATCGTGCGGGCGTGACGACCGTGTCCGATGAGCCGTTCGTCCCGACGCTGCGGCGGCTGATGGCCGACTTCAGGGCGCCGGTGGTGCCCGACCTTCCGCGGTTTACCGGTGGGGCGGTCGGGTTCCTCGGCTACGACGCCACCGCCTGGTTCGAGCGCGTCCCGGTGAAGCCCGTCGGGGAGGGGGCGGCGGCGGACCCCACGGCGGGGTTCATGCTGTTCGATACCGTCCTGGCGTTCGACCACGTCCGCCACCGGATCCTGATCATCTCCAACGCGAGGGTCACCGCCGGGGCCGACCTCCAGGCCCTCTACCAGTTCGCGTGCGCCAAGATTGGCTTCGTCGAGCGCGAGCTGCAGGCCACCCTGTCGCAGCCGAAGGCGCCGGCCGCCGGTCCCCTGCGCGTTCGCTCGAACATCACGCGCGAGCAGTTCGAGTCGGCGGTGCGCGCGGGCCAGCAGCACATCGCGGCGGGCGACATCTACCAGGTCGTGCTGTCGCAAAGGTTCGAGGCCGACGTCGACGTCGATCCGTTCACCGTGTACCGCGCGCTCAGGCACGTCAACCCGTCGCCCTACATGTTCTTCGTTCGCATGGGGGGACGGTCGCTGGTCGGCGCCTCCCCCGAGATGCTCGTACGGGTCGAGGGCGATCGCGTGGAGACGCATCCGATCGCCGGCACGCGGCCGCGGGGGCAAGACGACGCCGAGGACCAGAGGCTCGCCGAGGAGCTGAAGGCTAGCGAGAAGGAGCGCGCCGAGCACGTGATGCTCGTCGACCTCGGCCGGAACGACCTGGGACGGGTCTCCGAGTACGGGTCAGTCCGGGTGCCGCAGTTCATGGGCGTCGATCGCTACTCGCACGTCATGCACCTCGTGTCTGTCGTCGAAGGCAGGCTGGCGAAGGACTGCGACCGGCTGGACGCGCTCGTTTCCTGCTTCCCGGCCGGCACCGTGTCGGGGGCGCCGAAGATCCGGGCCATGGAGATCATCGCCTCGCTCGAGCCGGACCCGCGCGGAGTGTATGCGGGTGCCGTCGGCTACCTGGATTTTGCCGGCAACCTGGACTTCTGCATCGCCATCCGCACGATCGCGATGGCGGGGTCGACGGCGCGTGTGCAGGCAGGCGCCGGGATCGTGATGGATTCCGACCCGTCGGCGGAGTTCGACGAGACGTGCGACAAGGCGAGGGCCCTCGTGCGCGCGCTGGAACTGGCGTCGGAGGGGCTCTAGGCCATGCGCGTCCTCGTGATCGACAACTACGACTCGTTCACCTTCAACCTGGTGCAGTACCTCGGCGAACTGGGCGCCGAACTGGTGGTGCGCCGCAACGACCAGGTGACGCTCGACGGCGTATCGGCCTCTGGGGCCGATCGGATCGTCATCTCGCCGGGTCCCGGCCATCCGGCCGAGGCGCGGGATCGTCGTCGAGGCGGTGCGCCGTTTCGGCGCGTCCACGCCGATGCTCGGGGTCTGTCTCGGCCACCAGGCGATCGGCCTTGCGTTCGGCGGCCGGGTGGTGCGGGCGCCCGTGCCCGTTCACGGCAAGACGTCGCCCGTCCAGCACGACCGCTCGGGCATCTTCGCCGGCGTCGCCTCGCCGTTCGACGCCGCGCGGTATCACTCGCTCGTGGTAGCTGCCGACTGCTGGCCCGACGTCCCTCGTGGTCACGGCGCGGACGAGCGACGGGCTGGTGATGGGGCTCCGGCACCGGGAGTGGCCGGTGTTCGGCGTGCAGTTTCACCCCGAGTCGATCCTGACCGGTCCCGGCCGCCAGATCCTGAGCAACTTCCTCCACGGGTGATCTGATGTTCCACGAACTGCTCGAAAAGCTGGCGCGGCGCGAAGACCTGACCACCGGGGAGGCGTCTGCGGCGATGGGCGAAATCATGGACGGCCGCGTCGGCGAGGCGGCCATGGCGGGTCTGCTGATGGGGCTGGCGATGAAAGGGGAGCGGCCCGCCGAGATTGTCGGCCTGGCCCGGGCCATGCGCGAACGGGCGGTCAGGCTGTCGAAGCCGTTCACGCACGCGATCGATGTCTGCGGGACGGGCGGTGACCGCGCGGGCACGTTCAACATCTCCTCGGTGGCGTCGCTGGTCGTCGCGGCCTGCGGGACGCCCGTAGCCAAACACGGCAACCGCTCGGTCTCGAGCCGGTGCGGCAGCGCCGACGTGTTCGAGGCGCTGGGAGTGCCACCGCTGCGCCGCCGCCGCTCGTCGAGCGGATGCTGGACAACGCGGGGATGGCGTTCCTGTTCGCTCCCGTGTTTCACCCGTCCATGCGGCACGCGGCCCCGGTCCGCCGGGCGCTTGGCCTCCGCACCGCGTTCAACCTGCTCGGGCCGCTGACCAATCCCGCCGGGCCGCTGCGCCAGCTGGTCGGCGTCCCAAGGCCTGAACTGACCGAGTTGATTGCCCGGTCGCTGCTGCTGCTCGGCTCGGAACGCGCCTGGGTCGTGCACGGGGCCGACGGCCTCGACGAAATCTCGACCGTGGGCTACACCAAGGTCTCCGAGTGCCGTGACGGAACCGTCAGCACGTTCTACGTGCATCCGGCCGACTACGGCCTGCCGAGGGCTGACGCCGACGCGCTGGCAGGGGGCGATTCGGCGGCCAACGCGGAAATTGCCGCGGAGATCCTGACGGGCGTGGCTGGACCGAGACGCGACGTGGTGCTGCTGAACGCCGCTGCGGCGCTGCTGGTGGCGGGCGTGGCGCCGACGGTGGCGGATGGCATTGCGATGGGAGCGGAGGCGATCGACAGCGGGCGCGCCGCGACCGTGCTGAACCAGATGGTGACACTCTCACGGGAGCGTGTGGCATGACGTCCGCTCAGGGACCGGACGTGCTCGCCGCGATCGTCGCGGCCACCCGCCGCCGGCTCGAGGCGCAGCGCGCCGAGGGGGCCGACGCGGCCTTTCGGGAGGAGGCTGAGCGCCGGGTTCCGGCCGGTGACTCGTTCGTGGCGCAGTTGTCCCGCCCCGCGTTCGTGAACGTGATCGCGGAGTGCAAGCGACGGTCGCCCAGCCGGGGCGTGCTGCGGGTCGAGTACGACGCCGCGGCGATTGCGGCGAGTTACGAAGCCCACGGCGCGGCCGCCATCTCCGTGCTGACGGAGCCGACGTTCTTCGACGGATCCGTCGGGGACCTGCGGGCGGTTCGCGACCGGGTGCGCGTTCCGCTGCTCCGCAAGGATTTCATCGTCGACGAACTGCAGTTGCTCGAGGCTCGCGCCGCCGGCGCCGACGCGGTGCTGCTGATCGTCGCGGCCCTGGAGCCCCAGGCCTACCGGCGCCTCCACAAGCGCGCCAGCGCGCTCGGGCTGGCCGTGCTCGTCGAGATCCATCGTCGCGACGACCTGCCGATCGCGCTGTCTGCCTCGCCGAGGGTGATTGGCGTGAACAACCGGGACCTCCGCACGCTGGCCGTCGATCCGGCCGCTTCGCTGGAGCTCGTCGGGGCGATTCCCGAGGAGGTGGTGGCAGTGGCCGAGAGCGGCCTTCGGCATCGCGACGATCTTCGCCGGCTGCGCGACGCGGGGTTCGACGCATTCCTGGTGGGTGAGCGGCTGGTGTCGGACCCCGACCCGGCCGCGCCCTGGGTGAGTTGCTGTGATGTTCGTGAAGATCTGCGGAATCACGCGGGCCGACGACGCGAGGCTCGCAGTCGACCTTGGCGCTGCGGCGATCGGGTTCGTCTTCTGGCCCGGCAGCCCCAGGTTCATCGCTCCAGCGCGCGCGCGAGAGATCGTCCGGCGGTTGCCGCCGTTCGTCTCCACCGTGGGTGTCTTCGTCGATCAGCCGCTCGAACACATCCGGGCGGTCGCCGACAGTGTGGGCTTGAGCGCCGTGCAACTGCACGGGCGCGAGACCCCGGCCGAGGCGTCGCTCGCCGGGGTGCGCGTGATCAAGTCGGTCCGGGCTGACGAATCGACGCTCGCGGAAATCGACCGGTGGCCCGAGTCGGTGATGCTGCTGGTGGACGCGACCGACGAGGCCGCCCACGGCGGCACCGGAAGGTGCGCAGACTGGGCGATCGCCGCCCGCATGGCGGCGAGGCGCCCGCTCGCGTTGGCCGGAGGCCTGAGCGCGGACAACGTCGTCGCCGCCCTTCGGGCCGTGAGGCCGGCGGCGGTTGACGTGTCGTCCGGCGTCGAGTCCTCGCCGGGCGTCAAGGACGACGCCCGGATGCGCGCGTTCTTCGCGGCCGTCAACGGGGCGGCCGACCGGGCGCTGCCGGCCTTTGGGCGCCGCGATCCGGACGGGCGAGGCTACTTCGGACCGTTCGGCGGCCGGTTCGTTCCGGAGACGCTCGTCGCGCCCGTCGAGGCGTTGGAACGCGCCTACCTCGACGCCCGTGCCGACCCCTCGTTTGCCTCTGCTCTCGAGAATCTGCTGGCCACGTACGTCGGGAGGCCGACGCCCCTGACCGAGGCGGCGCGGCTGGGCCGCGAGTCGGGGGCGCGGGTGTTCCTCAAGCGCGAGGACCTCACCCACACGGGGGCTCACAGGATCAACAACGCGATCGGGCAGGCGCTCCTCGCTCGGCGGATGGGGAAGTCGCGCGTCATTGCGGAAACGGGGGCCGGACAGCACGGCGTGGCCACGGCGACCGCCTGCGCGCTGCTCGGCCTCCGCTGCGAGGTGTACATGGGCGCCGAGGACATGGCGAGGCAGGCGCCGAACGTCACGCGGATGCAGTGGCTGGGCGCCCGCGTGCGACGCGTCGATGGCGGCGCCCGCACCCTCAAGGACGCGATCAACGAGGCGATGCGAGACTGGGTCGCGAACGTCGGCGACACCTACTACCTGCTGGGCTCCGCCCTCGGTCCGCATCCGTACCCCCTGATGGTCCGCGAGTTTCAATCGGTGATTGGATTCGAGGCGCGGCGGCAGGTGCTGGCGCAAGCCGGCCGGCTGCCGAACGCCGTGGTCGCCTGCGTGGGCGGCGGGAGCAACGCCATCGGCCTCTTCGACGCCTTCCTCGAGGATCATGGCGTGCGCCTGGTCGGCGTGGAGGCCGGTGGCATCGACCTGTCTCCCGGCCGTCACGCCGCGCGCTTCGCCGGGGGGCGCGCGGGCGTGCTCCAGGGAACGAGGACGTTCATCCTCCAGGATGCCGATGGCAACATCGAGGCCACGCACTCGATATCGGCGGGCATGGACTACGCCGCCGTGGGTCCCGAACATGCGTGGCTGCGGGAGCAGGGACGCGCCGAGTACCGGCTCGCGAACGACGCCGACGCGAAGGAGGCCTTCCAGGAGCTGGCCCGCCTCGAGGGGATCATTCCGGCACTCGAGTCCGCCCACGCCGTGGCTGCCGCCCGGCAGGTCGCCCGCGAGGCCGGGCCCGGTGGCATCGTGCTGGTGAACCTGTCGGGGCGCGGGGACAAGGACCTGGGAACGATGACGGAGGGAGAGGGCCATGTCGCGTCTTGACGCCACGTTCGCGGCGCTCCGGCGGCGGGGCGAAACCGGCCTCGTCACCTACGTGACCGCCGGCGATCCCGACGCCGCGCGGTCGGCGGATGTCCTGCGGGCGCTCGACCGGGCCGGTGCCGACGTCCTCGAAGTGGGTGTGCCGTTCTCGGACCCCGTCGCCGACGGCCCCGTGATCGAGCGGGCGGCCGCGAGGGCGCGCGCCGCCGGGGGAAGCCTGTCGACCACGCTGGAACTGATCGCGCGGGTGCGAGCGGATGTCCGGGCGCCGATCGTGCTCTTCAGCTATGTAAACCCGCTGCTGGCGATGGGCGAGCAGCTGTTCGCCGAGCGCGCGGCCGCGGCCGGCGTGGACGGCGTCCTGGTCCTCGACCTTCCGATCGAGGAGGCGGCGGGATTCCAGGCTACGCTGTCTGCCGTCGGGCTCGACATGATCTTCCTGCTGAGCCCCACGACCACCGACGAAAGGATCGCGGCGGCGGCCACGCTCGGGCGGGGCTTCCTGTACGTGATCTCGAGGCTCGGCGTGACGGGTGCGCGCGAGACTGTCGCCCAGGGCGCGGCGGAACTCGTGGGGCGGGTCCGCGCGCACACCAGCCTGCCCGTCGCGCTCGGATTCGGCCTGTCGCGTCCTGAACACGTCCGCCAGGCTGGCGAGTCGGCCGACGCCGCGGTGGTGGGTTCGGCGCTGGTGAGCGTGATCGAGGCGGGAGCCGACGACCCCGGCCTCGTGGCGAGCGTGGAAATGTTCGCGCGATCCATGAAGGCGGCCGGGCGCCCGGCGGCTCCGACGGGCGCCGCATGACTCTCGACGAGCTGCGGCAGCAGATCGACGCCATCGACGAGCAGCTGGTAGGCCTGCTGAACGCACGGGCCGAGTGCGCGCTCGCGATCGGCCGCATCAAGCGCGGTCGCGGCATGCCGATGTACCAGCCCGAGCGGGAGAAGGAAGTGCTGCAACGGGTCCGCGCCGCTTCCGCCGCCCGGGGAGGCCCGCTCGGTGCCGACGCGGTCACGCGGCTGTTCGAGCGTATCATCGACGAGGCGCGTTCCCTGGAATTGAAGGCGGTGCGGTGAACGTGGCCATGCGGGTCGCGGCAGGTTCGCGGCCAGGCGGGAGGGCAGCGTGGTTGTGGTGATGGCCGAAGGTGCGACCGATGCGCAGATCGAGCAGGTGGTCGCGCAGCTGGTAGGCATGGGCTTCGACGTGCATCGTTCCACCGGCACGGCGCGGGTGATCCTCGGCGCGGTGGGCGGCAGCGAGCGCGCGGAACCGGCCCTCGTCGAGATGCTCGACGGCGTGCGCGAGGTCGTTCGCATCACGGAGCCGTACAAGCTGGCCAGCCGCAGTTTCCGCCCCGAAGGGACCGTCGTCACGGTGGGCGACGTGCGGATCGGCGGCGACGAGGTCATCGTCATGGCCGGGCCCTGCTCGGTCGAGTCGGAGGCCCAGGTCCGAGCGGCAGCCGCGGCCGTCCGCCGTGCCGGCGCGAAGATCCTTCGTGGAGGCGCATTCAAGCCCCGGAGCTCTCCGTACAGCTTCCAGGGACTGGGCGAAGAAGGCCTCCGGCTCCTGCGGTGGGCGGCCGACGAGCAGAACATGAAGGTCGTCTCCGAGGTGATGGACGTGTCGCAGGTCGACCTGATGGCCCGCTACGTGGACGTGCTGCAGGTCGGCGCCCGCAACATGCAGAACTTCACGCTGCTGCGCGAGCTTGGCCGGGTTCGCAAGCCGGTCCTGCTGAAGCGGGGGATCGCGGCGACGATCGAGGAGTGGCTGCTGTCGGCCGAGTACATGCTGGCGGGCGGCAACCCCGACGTGATCCTGTGCGAGCGCGGCATCCGCACCTTCGAGAACGCGACGCGCAACACCCTCGACATCTCGGCGATCCCGGTGGTGAAGAAGCTGAGCCATCTGCCGATCCTGGCCGACCCCAGCCACGGCACCGGCCGCCGGGACAAGGTGGCGCCGATGGCCCGCGCCGCGGTGGCCGCCGGCGCCGACGGCCTGATCATCGAAGTGCACTGCGATCCCGACCACGCGCTGAGCGACGGTGCGCAGTCGCTGTTCCCGGCCCAGTTCGACCGCTTGATGGCGGAGTTGCGAATCATCGCGCCCGCCATCGGGCGCAGCATCTGCGTGGAACCGGTCTCCCGGCGCGGGTGGTCCCGGTAGGGGCCTGGGCACCGTGCACAGAGCACCCGGCCATGCACAAGGCACAATGCCCGATGCCACGCAGAACCGCACGACGCGAATTGCAGGCGCGGTGAATTATGACGACTGACACGCCCGGTTCCCCGCGCATGCTCCCGATGGCGGCCGCCGAGCCCCGGCGCCGCCGGTGTTCCAGCACATCGCCATCGTCGGCCTCGGGTTGATTGGCGGGTCCATCGCGCTGGCGGCGCGCAAGGCGTGGCCCTCGGCGCTGGTGATCGGCGTCGACCGGAACGAGGTGCTCGAGAAGGCGATGGTCCGGCACGCGATCGACGTCGCGTCGCCCGACCTGATGATCGCGTCGGAGGCGGACCTGGTGATCCTTGCGACACCGGTCGGCCAGATCCTCGAGCTGCTGCCGACGCTGGCGGACCACGTGGGGACCGACGCGGTGGTCACCGACGTCGGCAGCACCAAGCGTGCGATCGTCGAGGCTGCCCGGATGCTGCCGGCACGGTTGCGCTTCGTTGCAGGCCACCCGCTGGCCGGCGCGGCGCGCTCGGGCTTCGACGTCGCACGCCCCGACCTGTTCGCCGACCGCCCGTGGCTGTTCGTCCCCGCGCCCGGGGGCAGTGACGAGGCGCTCGCCCGGCTGTCGGCGTTCGTGCACGGCCTTGGCGCGCGCCCGGTGACGCTGCCGTCGGCGGCCGAACACGACCGCCTTCTCGCGTTCCTCAGTCACCTTCCGCAGTTGACGGCGTCCGTCCTGATGTCCGTCGTTGGTGACGCGGCCGGTGACGAGGGGCTCGCGCTCTCGGGACGGGGACTGCAGGACACGACGCGGTTGCCGTCGAGTCCCGCATCAGTCTGGCGAGACGTGTGCCGGACAAACGCGGACGAGATCGGCGCCGGCGCTCGACGAGGTGATCGCCCGCCTCCAGGACGTCCGTGCGCGGCCTGGAAGAGGATGAGGCGATCGAGCGCGTCATTCGCCGCGGGCGAACCACTGGCGCGAACGCCTCGAAGCCGTGCGTTCTTGACAAGCCCCGGCCATTTCCTGCCTCATAGTCGAGGGAGCTTCCTCGACATGAACAAAGTGCTCGCCTCCGCTGCCGAGGCCGTTGCGCTCGTTCCCGACGGCGCGGTCATCATGATGGGCGGCTTCGGCCTGTGCGGCATCCCGGAGAACCTCATCAAGGCGCTGCACGACCGCGGGACCCGCAACCTCACCGTCATCAGCAACAACGCCGGCGTCGACGACTTCGGCATCGGCATCCTGCTGAAGTCGCGGCAGGTCCGCAAGATGATCTCGACCTACGTCGGCGAGAACCAGGAGTTCGAACGCCAGTGCCTGAGCGGCGAGCTCGAGGTCGAGCTGGTGCCGCAGGGCACGTTCGCCGAGCGCATCCGGGCGGGCGGCGCCGGAATCGGCGGGTTCTTCACGCCGACCGGGTACGGCACGGTCGTGGCCGAGGGCAAGGAGACGCGGGTGATCGACGGGCGGTCCTATGTCCTCGAATCGCCGCTGAAGGCCGACTTCGCGTTCGTGAAGGCGGCGCGGGGCGACCGCCTGGGCAATCTCGTCTACCCCGGACCGCCAGGAACTTCAACCCGATGATGGCGACCGCGGCCCGCGTGACCATCGCGGAAGTCGAGGAACTCGTCGAGCCCGGCGCGCTCGACCCCGAAGCCGTCGTCACCCCGGGCATCTTCGTGCAGCACATCCTCCAGGGGCCGTCTACGAGAAGCGCATCGAACGGCGGACGGTCCGGAAGGCAGTCGAGGAGGCCACGGACCGTGGACAAGCGCGAACGCATCGTGAACCGGGTGGCCAGGGAGCTGCGGGACGGCGACTACGTGAACCTCGGCATCGGGATGCCGACGCTCGTCGCCAACCACGTGCCGCCGGGCATCGACATCACTCTGCATTCCGAGAACGGGATGCTGGGCGTCGGGCCGTACCCGCTCGATGCCGAGGTCGATCCCGACCTGATCAACGCCGGCAAGGAAACGATCTCCGAGACGCCCGGCTGCTGCTACTTCAGCAGTGCCGACTCGTTCGCGATGGTCCGCGGCGGCCACATCGACCTCACGGTGCTGGGCGCGCTGGAGGTGGACCAGGACGGCAACCTGGCGAACTGGATGATCCCCGGCAAGATGGTCAAGGGGATGGGCGGCGCCATGGACCTCGTCGCCGGCGCCAAGCGCGTCATCGTCGCGATGGAGCACACCACGCGCGACGGCGCGCCCAAGATCCTGGAGCGCTGCCAGCTGCCGCTCACCGGCACCAGGGTCGTGGACACGATCGTCACCGAGCTGGCGGTGATCGAGGTGACCGCGGACGGTCTCGTCCTGAAGGAGATCTCGCGCCGACACGACGGTCGAGGCCGTCGATCGCGGCGACGGCGGCCGACTTGCGCGTGGAGGCGCAGCTGGCGCGGTTCTAGCCGTTCGATAGCGGGCGTGAGACGGGAACTTCCTGCGCGCCGGCCTCGTCCCGATCCTGCAGCGTGACAGACGCCGAACTCGTCGAACGTGCGCTTGCCGGGGGCGAGGACGCCTTCCGCACGCTCGTCGTTCGCCACCAGCGCAGCATCTACAACCTCCTGGCGCGGATGCTCCGAAACCCCGGCCTCGCCGAAGAGCTGACCCAGGAGACGTTCCTGAAGGCGTTCACGCACCTCCGGTCGTTCGACCCCCGCTTCAAGTTCGCGAACTGGATCCTCCGGATCGCTCACAATGCGGCGATCGATGCGATGCGGCGGAGCGGCCCCCAGGAGGTCTCCATCGACGAACCGGCCGAGCGGGACGGTTCGACCCTCGCCGAGGCCGTCCCCGACCCCAACCCCCACGACGCCGTCCGCAGCCTCGAGCACCGCGACCTCGCGCGGTCCCTCGACGCGGCCCTGACCCAGCTGCGGCCCGAGTATCGCCGGATGGTGGTTCTGCGTTACCAGGAAGAGCGGGGCTACGAGGAGATCGCCGAGATCACCGGGCTCCCGCTCGGGACCGTGAAGAGCCACCTGCACCGGGCGAGGACGGAAATGGCGGCGTTTTTGAGGCGGCAGGGGCTCGGCTAGGCCGGCTGCAACCCGGGAGCTACCCGGTGCGTAGGACAAGACAGGAACCTGTGATGACCGAGCGGGACGACGTCAACCTGGCACGATGGCTCGAGGCCGAGGCGGCCGGCACCCCGGACGAGGCGGACCGCCTGTTCGCCTTCGTCGCTGCCTCCCATCTCCGGCGCATCGAGCCGGACGCCGGCCTCGCCGACCGGATTCTTTCCAGGTTGCCGCGGCCCTCCCCACGGGCCGGCTTCTGGCCGAACCTGGCGTGGCCCGTCATCGACCCCGGCTCGTCGTTGTGGACGAAGGCCGCGATCCTCGTAGCGACGCTCCTCCTCGGGGTCGGGGTCGCCGTCGTGTCCCCTCGGGACCTGTTCACGCTGCTCGTGGAGTCGGGGTCGGTTGCGGCCACCGCCCTCGGCGACGCCGCAGCATCCGTCGGGGCGGGACTCCACGTATGGAGAGCGTCCCTCGACCTGATGGCGGCCCTCGGCCAGGCCGCGGGCCTCGTTTTCACGACCGGCCCGATGCCGCTCCTGATTGCCGCCAACCTGGCCATCGCGGCCGTCGCGTTCGCCGGTCTCCGGCGCCTGCTGGCTCCCCGAGAGGAGTGTGTCTGAATGCTGCATCTCCCACGGCCCATCGTTCGCCGCGGCCTGCTGGCCGCCATCCTGTCGGTGGTTCTCGCCGCGGCCGCGGTGGCGCAGGAACCTGCGCCACCGGCGGCCCCCGGGTCGGCGCTGACCGCTGCCGAGCGAAACGTCCGTGATGCGGTGCTCGCGCGCTTTCGCGTGCTGCCCGTCCAGAACGGGATCGTGCTCGTCCCGCTGTCCCGAATTCAGGGGGTGGACAACATCGAGCTCCGCGAGGGGACGATTGCCATCAACGGCCACCCGGCAACCGGCGGGGAAGTCCGTCAGGCACTCGGACGCGACGCCGGCCCCGTCCTCGAACTGTCGTACGTCGAGTTGGAGGCCCAGCGCCGCATGTTCCTTTCGTCGGAACCGGCTGCTCCCGCCAACCCCCAACCCCCGGCGGCCGAGCCGTCTGGCCCGCGCCCGCCGCACGGTGCCGAGCCGGTCGAGCCGGCGGTGCCAGACCGCACCTTCCGAAAGAATGTGGAGACGCGCGTTCGCATCGGCGGCAGCGTGAACGTGGCGGCTGACGAGGAGGTGAACGGGCCCGTCGTGGCCGTTCTCGGATCGGTGACTGTCAACGGGCGGGTCCGGGACAATGTCGTGGCCGTCGGCGGCAACATCCACCTCGGTCCTTCTGCCGAAGTGCGGGGCGACGTGGTGGCGGTCGGCGGCACGGTTGACCGCGACGCCGGCGCGAGCGTCGCGGGCAACATCAGCGAAGTGAGCTTCCCGCCGGTTCACATCCGGCCGGGGTGGGACGTTCGCTGGGTGCCCTGGTTCGACGCCGGCCCCTGGCGCGCGGTCCGCCTGCTCGGCAGCCTGCTCCGCATGGCGCTGTTCACGCTGCTCGCGACGCTCGTCCTGCTGCTGGCCCCCCGGGCCGTCCAGCGGGTGGAGATGGCCGTGACCACGCAACCCTGGAAATCGGTGCTGGTCGGCCTCCTCGCCCAGCTCTTCTTCATCCCGCTGCTGGTGATCGTAGGGGTCGTGCTGGCGGTCTCGATCATCGGGATCCCGCTCCTGGTCCTCCTGCCGTTCGCGGTGTTGGCGTTCTTCGTGGCGCTGCTGCTCGGGTTCACGGGCTCGGCCTCGGGCCTGGGCCGGCTGCTCGAGCGCAGGTTCGACTGGTCCCGGCCCAGCACCTTCTCGATGCTGATTGTCGGCCTCGCCATGGTGTGGGGCATCACGGTCCTCGGGCGTGTCCTGGCCCTCGGCGGCGGCCCGCTCGCATGGCTGGCGGCGATGCTGATCTTCACCGGCTTCGTCATCGAGTACGCCGTGTGGACGGTCGGTCTCGGCGGCGCCCTGTTGACCCGCTTCGGGCGCTACGGCAGCGTGCCGGTGGTCGTTCCGCCGGTGCCGCCCGCGTCAGCGGACCCGCTCGTCGATGACACTCCGCCTCCGCCGATGCCGTAGCCCTGCCGTGACCCGGGATGCAAGCTCCGATGGAGGGTGCAGGGGTGGTGCGATAATCGCGGTGTGATGCACACCCCCCTCACCCCCGAGTCCATCGACATCCTCTGCGGCCCCTTCGAAGACATCGACAGCGACTGGCTTGTCGTGCCGTGGGCGGACGGCGAGCCGGACGAAGGTCTGGCCCACGTCGACCGCGCGACCGGCGGACTGTTGTTCGCGGCGAGGTCGTCTGGTGAGTGGAAGGGGAAGCGGTTCGACCTGCTCACGTTCCCCGTGTCGGGCATTCCGGTCGCCGCACGGAAGGTGGCCGTCGTCGGCGCCGGAGCGATGTCGGGATATTCGCCGGAGGTGGCGCGGCGGGTGGCATCGGCGGCCGCGCTCCAGGCGGGCGACCGGCGGGTCGAGACCTTGGCGTTCCTGCATCGCGTTCCGCCGGGCGCCGGGGCGTGGGCGGACGACACCGCGTGGATCGAGGCGATCGCCGAAGGCCTTACGCTGGCCGGGTTCGACTCGAGCCTCTACAAGTCTGCCGGGGCGTCACGGGGCGCGGTCAAGGAATCTATCGCGGTGGAGCCCCGGCTCCGCCCGCGCCTGGAAGAGTTCCGTGCAGCGGCCTGGCGGGGGAGGCAGGTCGCGCACTGCGTGAACCTCGCGCGGGAACTGGTCAACGAGCCGGGCAACCAGCTGCCGCCAAGGGTGCTCGCCGAGCGGGCGGAGGAACTGGTCCGAGGCACGACTCTCGGGTTGGAGGTCCTCGACGAAGACGCGATTCGCCTCCGCGGCATGGGATTGCTCGCCGCGGTGGGGCAGGGGAGCAAGGAGCCGCCGAGGCTGATCGTGATCACGCACGGAGGCTCGCCACGCGACGCCGGCTCCCCGGTGCTGGGCCTGGTGGGCAAGGGCGTGACGTTCGACTCCGGGGGAATCTCGATCAAGTCGGCCGAGGGGATGGAGCGCATGAAGGACGACATGGCCGGGGGCGCCGCGGTGATCGCGGCGATGCGGGCCATCTCGTTGCTCGATCTGCCGATTCGCGTCATCGGCGTCGTGCCGTCGGCGGAGAACATGCCGGGCGGCGGCGCACTGCGGCCGGGCGACGTTGTTCGAGGCGCCAGCGGCCGGACCGTCGAAGTGGTGAACACCGACGCCGAGGGACGGCTGATCCTGGGGGATGCCTTGTGGTACGCCCGCCAGCGGGGCGCGACGCACCTGGTGGACGTCGCCACGCTCACCGGCGCTTGCTCGGTGGCGCTCGGCAGGCTGACGGCCGGGATCTTCGGCCGGCCTGACGGCTGGCGCGATCTGGTGCTGGACGCCGCCCGCCGCTGCGGCGAGCCGTCGTGGCCGATGCCGCTCGTCGACGAAGAACGAGACCAGCTCGAAAGCGAGATTGCGGACACCGTGAACAGCGGCACCAAGTACGGCGGGGCGATCACCGCCGCGCTGTTTCTCGGAGAGTTCGCGGGCGATAGCCCATGGGCGCACATCGACATCGCCGGCCCCGCGTGGATGGCAGAGCGGCGTCCCTACGGCGTGAAGGGCGCCACGGGGTTCGGCGTGCGAACGCTCATCGAGGTGGCGCGGTCGATGTGTCGAGCCTGACCATCCAGAGCGCCAGCAACTCCTGCAGGGACGCCCTCTGCTCGGCCGGTCCCACGACCTCGAACTGCAGGAACTGATCGTTCCCCACCGCGACGATTCGACCGGCCACGAAGAGCGCCGAACCGAACGACGTGACCGTCGCCTGGTAGTCGCCGGCTCCGGTCCGGGCCGCAGCGCCGCACGCGGCCGCGACGTCGGCAACCGATGCGCCTGGCCGCCTGAGCACACCCGCGCGCAGGCTGCGCGCGAAGTCGTTCACCGGCGCCGCGCTGAGCCCCTCGGCCGCCGGCGACGCCCCTCGGCACGGCAACGGTCCCTGCGGCTCCACGACCCATCCGGCGGGGAAGGGAACCTCCCGAAGCGGCGACGTGGCGCCTGCCCCGAGCGAAACGACCCAGGCAGCCGGCGGGGGTATCGGAGGCGTCACGCGCCGGAGCAACTCGGGCTCCACCGACTCGAGGGACGCGCGGAATATCGACGCGTTGAACGCGATGAGCGCGGGAGGGCCGGCGAAGCGAGCGATCACCTTTTCCAGGCCGAGGTCCGCGACCGCATACTCGACCCGCAAGGCTCCGCCCTCCGGCGTCGAACCGGTCACGCGCCCGGTCACCACGCGCCGGCCGCCGATGAATCTCACTCGCTGCACCGGCGATGTCGATGTTGCGAACCCCTCGAACGCCAACCCGGACGAGACCGAGTCGGCCAGGCGCACGACGTCCCACGGTGACAGTATGCGGTCTATCCTGAGCGCCGGCTGGGCCGAGGGATTGGCGCCCGAGTCGACGCGGGCGCGGAAGGGCGACGTGTCCGCCATGCCCCACGGCAGGCGCATCCGCAGCCCCTTCCCCTCGAGCGTTTGTGCCGGGCCCAGCGTGAGGCGCCGGGCGGGAAGCTGCGCGTCGAGGCCCTTCGACTCGAGGAAGTCCTTCGCCAGGTTGATGGGCACGGCGAAGCCAATCGCTGTGCCCGCGGCCGACAGCCGCCGGCTGACGATTCCCACCACGAAGCCGTCGCCGTCGAGAATCGGGCCGCCGCTGTTCCCCGGATTGACGATCGCGGACGTCTGAAGAAACCGGCGGGTGCCCTGAGTGTCGGCGCGGAAGGCCGAGAAGTCCCCGTGACTCACGCTCACGTCCGGCGCCACCAGTTCGGCCGAGGCGGGCCGTCCGATCTCCACGTCGCGGCCGAAGGGGAAGCCGAGCGCATCGAGCCCGTCGCCGGGTTCGAGCGCGTCCGAGTCCCCGAGGTCGGCGACCGGGAAGTACGCTCCCCCGATGGACAGGACGGCAAGGTCCAGTTCCTCGTTCCTGGCCAGGATCGACGCCTCGTAGCGCTGCGGGGCTGCTCCATCCGCGCCGCTGACGAACGCTTCGATCCGACGCACCGTGACGGTGACCTTGGCCTTGCGCCCGTCGACCAGCCCGGTTCGCTCGCCGTCGGCGACGACGTGGTCGCACGTCAGAATCTCCCCGAGCGGGGAAATCAGGAAGCCGGACCCGGTTGCGATCTCGACGTTGGCCCGGTGAAGGCGGTCATCGGGAAGCGGGATGGGGGATTCCGGCCGGGTGATATCGAGATCGCCGACGACGCGCAGGAACACCGTCGCGCGGCTGGCGGATTCGATCGCCCCCGCCCGCCTTTGCGCGTCCGCTGCCGCGGGAGCCGCCAGGCACGCGATGGCGCAACAGAGGAGGGCCAGGACCGGCACGCGCGGGAGCGTCTGAACAGGCGGCGCGGGGAGCATGGCCGGCTCGCTACGTCCGGGTCTCGGGCGGCCGCGTGAGGTGGAATGTCTCCTGGCCAGGGACGCCGTCATCGTGGCGGTCCTGCCAGCGTCGGAACAAGATGAAGGCGCCGCCGAGGAGGAAACCGAGGACCACGGCACCGAGCAGGAACAGCCCTGTGATGCCGACCGACCCCAGCAGGATGTCAGCGACGCTGATCTCCTTCGTGGGCGGTTCCATCACCTTGACGATGACGGGCGTCATGGGCTGAGCGGGCTGCAGGAAGAACACTCCGGGGATTGTACCACTTCCGCCCGCAGTCACTGCTGCTGCTGGGGCGGCACCAGCTTGAGGGACCGCTGGTACCCGCGAATGCCTTCGAACAGGGCCTGCGCGATTCGCTGGCGGTGCGCCCCGGTCTTGAGCAGCCGGCCTTCCTGGGTGTTGGTGATGAACGAGATCTCCACCAGGATGCTCGGCATCGCCGCGCCGATCAGCACGACGAACGGGGCCTGCTTGACCCCGTGGTCGACCACGATTCCGCCCGCCTCCCGGAGTTGCCGCGCCATGGCACGCTGGATGAGTCCCGCGAAGCTCCGCGACTCGTCCAGCTTGTTGTTCAGCGTGATGGCCTTCACAATTTCCGGCAGGTTGTTCATGCGCTGCTCGGTGGCCGCATTCTCGCGCACGGCGACGGCTTCGGCGTCGGGGTCCATGGCGAAGTTGAGGAAGTAGGTTTCGATGCCGCGCGCGGCCCGGTTGCGGCTGGCGTTCGCGTGGATGGACAGGAACAGGTCGGCCTGCTCACGGGTCGCGATGGCGGGCCGCTCCTCGAGCGGAACGAACTCGTCGGTCCGGCGTGTGAGCACGACCTCGCATCCCGCTTCCCGCAGGAGCGCCTCGAGGCGCAGTGCGACGTCGAGCACCACTTCCGCCTCGGAAATGCCGGCGCCGAGCGCGCCCGGGTCGTGACCGCCGTGGCCGGGATCGATCACGATCTTCGAGGCGCCGAGGCCAAGCTGCCTCGAGAGGGAGTAGTTCCCGCGCGGGGGGATGGGCACGGCCGACGCACCCTTGGAGGCGGTGGCCGGCGCGCCGGTAGCCGCCGGGGGGAGGGCTGGGCGGGAGCGGTTTCGCGACGGCCGGGGCCGTCGCGGCACGCAGGCGAGCCGCTGGCGCTGGCGGCGTGCGATTGATCAGGCCCCAGGTGTCGACGGAATCGATGACCGGCGTGTCGCCGAACGCCTGTGCGGCCGGGCGGCTCTCGATCGGCGGCTTCGGCGCAGCGACCGGCGCTCTCGAAACAGGCAGCGTGGCGGCGGTCTTCGGTGGGGGAGCGGGCGCGGCGAACCTGGCGGTTCCGCTGGCATCGTTCACGGGAGCCGTCGAGGCTGGCGCGGCAGGAGGCGCCGCAGCGGCCCGCTCGCAGTCGATCACGATCCGGAACGGACTCGTGAGCGTGCTGACGGTGTAGCGCTTGATCCCGTCGAGGTCCACCACGACGCGGGTGGTGTCGTTCGGGTGCCGGCCAATCCTGACGCGCCTGACGACTTCCTCGTTGTACGAGAGGGTGCCTTCGGGAACGGAGCCGCCCAGCCGCGTGTCGGCGATGTCCACGAACATCCGCCGCGGATTCTCCACGCCCTCCGCCCGGTGACTGCGCCGGGCCGTCGAGTTCGATGGTCACGCGTATCCGGTCGGGCATCGTGGTGCGGCGGACGTCCTTCAACTGCGTCAGGCCGCGTGCCGGGGACCTCGGTGAGGCCGGTTCGTCGGCCGGCGGCGCAGCCGCCCTCCGCGCGTCCATTCGCTTCAAGGCTTCGCGGGCCTTCGACGAGAGCGGGCTGAAACGGTAGTCGCTGCCCAGCAGCTGGAACATGCGCCGCGCGGTCGCCTGTTCGCGCTCCTCCCCGAACCGCTCGAACGCCTCCAGCGCGAGAACCGCTCCCTGCCACAGGGCGTTGTCCACGTATCCCGACGCGGGATATTTCCGGACGACGGTGTCGTACGCGTTGATGGCGGAGCGGTACTCCGAGAGTGTCGCCGTCTTGCCCGACTTCAGCGCCTGCTCCCGGGCGAGCGCGGAGGCGTAGAGATCCCGCGACGTCTGCGCGGACGCCACCGCGGACGCCGCCAGCACGGCGGCGACGATTGCCAGGCGGACGATGGGCCGGATTTGCCGGGTCACCGCAGTTGCGCGTCCACTTCGTCGAAGTAGCTCTTGTCCACCAGCACTTCACGCGGCTTGCTGCCGGCAGCGGGGGAGACCAGGCCGTCCGCCTCCATCATGTCCACCAGCCGCGCCGCGCGGCTGAAGCCGACCCGCAGGCGGCGCTGCAGGTACGAGATCGACGCCTGCCCGGACTCGACGACGAGCCGGGCCGCTTCGTCATAGAGGTCGTCCTTCTCGAAAGCCATGGCCTCGGGCCCCTTCGCTTCGGCCGTGATTGTCTCGTCGTAAACCGGCTTCGCCTGCTTCTTGAGGAACGCCGCCAGCCGCGCGCTCTCCTGCTCGGAGATGTAAGGGCCGTGGAGCCGGATCAGCCGCGACGACGCCGGCGGCAGGAACAGCATGTCGCCCCGGCCGAGCAGCTGCTCCGCGCCGTTGCCGTCGAGGATCGTCCGCGAGTCGACCTTCGACATCAGCCGGAACGAGATGCGCGCCGGGAGGTTTGCCTTGATCAGCCCGGTGACGACGTCCACCGAGGGCCGCTGGGTGGCGAGAATCAGGTGGATGCCCGACCGCGCGGGCCATCTGCGCGAGGCGCGCGATCGACTCCTCGACCTCGTTGCTCGCCACCATCATGAGGTCGGCGAGCTCGTCGATGATCACGACGATGTAGGGGAGCGTCTTGAACTCTTCACCCTCCTCGGGTTCGCGCTTCTGCTCGATCGCCAGCCGCATGTTGCGGTTGTACTGCTCGATGTTGCGCACGCCTTCGGCGGCGAGCGTCTTGTACCGCTCTTCCATCTCGTGGACGCCCCAGGCGAGGGCATTCGCCGCCTGTTTGGGATCGACGACCACCGGCGTCAGCAGGTGCGGGATCTCCTCGTACATCCCGAGCTCGAGGCGCTTGGGATCGATCATGATCATCCGCACCTCCTCCGGCGTGGCCCGGTACAGGATGCTGGTGATCATGCTGTTGATCGCGACCGACTTCCCCGTGCCGGTCGACCCTGCCACCAGCAGGTGCGGCATCGTCGCCAGGTCCGCCACGTAGGGTTCGCCGTGAATCGTCTTGCCGAGCGCGAGCGTGAGCTTCGACCCCGAGCGCCGGAACACGTCCGACTCGAGGATGTCGCGCAGCGAGATCTGCTCCCGGTTGGTGTTCGGGATCTGGATGCCGACCGTGGACTTGCCCGGGATTCGCTCGATCAGCACCGACTCCGCCTTCAGCGCCAGCGACAGATCGTCGGCCAGCCCGGTGACCTTGGCGTATTTCACGCCGGCATCCGGCTTGAACTCGTACGTGGTGACGACCGGGCCCGGGTGGATCTGCGCGACGCTCCCGGCGACGGAGAACTCGTGACACTTCTCCTCGAGCAGCCGCGCCGAGTCCATCAGCTCGCGCTCGTCGATCTTGAACTCGGTCTTCGGCGCGTCGAGCAGCGCCAGCGGCGGCAGCGTGAAGCCGTCGCGCTTCTTCTCGATCGGCGTGCGCGACTCGAAGTCCTGGACCGCCGGCCCGGCGATCGGCTTGTCGTTCTTCTTGGCCGGGGGCGTCCGGGCGATCGCCGGCGCCGTCCTCGGCTCGGCGGGCTGCGGGGTGGGTGCGGAGGCCGCGCGCGGCGGGGGCGCAACCGGCGGCGCCGGTTCGCCATCCGCCTTGCGGGCGGGTGCCGCCGCCGGCGGGCGCTCGGCAGCCTTGGCCTGCGCCGCCTTCACCTCTTCGGGATTGCGCGCGGTGTGCTTCCGGACGATCTCCTGCCTCTGCTTCTCGCGGCGCCGGGTCTCGCGCTGCTCGCGAATCCGCGCCGCCGCCGCCTGCCACCGGCTCGCCGCCGCGTGCACGGCCGAGGAGGACATCCGCCCGAACGAGAACTGCGTCGAGAGGATCAGCGACAGCAGGAGCAACGTCAGGATCAGGATGATCGAGCCGGTCTGGTTGAAGTAGCGGGCCAGCCCGCTGGCGAGCTGGACGCCCAGCATCCCGCCGGCATTCCACTCGCTCGCGGTCCTGCCCACGGCAAGCGCCAGGAGCGAGGTCAGTGAGCAGAGCAGGAGCACGCGCCGACGATCTTCGTGTAGACGGCGTCGATCGCCCGGCACCAGAACAGGTTCCACGCGACCACGCCGAGAACCAGCGGGACCAGGAAGGCCGCGTAGCCGATCGACTCGAACGACGACTCGGCGATGAACGCGCCGACCCGCCCGATGAAGTTCGCCGTCGGGCCTTCGGCGCCCGCCTTCAAGAACCAGACTGGATCGGCGTGCTCGTAGGTGACGAGGGCGATCAGCCAGATCAGGGCGGCGGCGAAGAGCGAGACGCCCAGGAACTCGCTGAGGCGGCGTGAGAGGGTCGAACCAGCGCCAAGGCCTCAGATCTCCATGATGACCGGCAGCACCAGCGGCCGCCGTCCCGCCCGCTTCCGGAAGAAGCGGCGCAATTCCACCCGGATCTTCTCCGTGACCAGCCCACGGTCGGTCCGCTCCTCGGCGCTGGTCTCGCCGAGCACCTCCACGATGATCCGGCCCGCCTCGCGAAGCATCGCCTCGCCGTCCGGTTCGAGCACGAGGCCCCGCGTCATGATGTCCGGCACGCCTTCGATGGCGCCCGTCTGCTTGTCGATCACCAGGACGGGCACGATCAGGCCGTCCTCCGCGAGGTGCCGCCGGTCGCGGAGCACTTCGTCTGCCACTTCGCCGATCCCGGGTCCGTCGATCAGCACCCGGCCGGCGGGGACGCGGCCGGCGACCGATCCCGACGCCCCGTCGAACCGCAGCACGTCGCCGTTCTCCGCCATCAGCACGGTCAGCCGGTCCGGCGCGCCGATCGCGAGCCGCTCCGCCAGGCGCGCGTAGCGCGACCGCTGCCGGAACTCGCCGTGGATCGGCACGAAGTAGCGCGGCCGCACCAGCGAGAGCATCAGCTTGAGCTCTTCCTCGCTGCCGTGCCCGGAAACGTGCACGTGGCGGTTCGCCGCCGTCACGACGTCGGCGCCTCGCGGCGCGCGAGGTGGTTGATGACCCGGTCGATCGCCTTTTCGTTGCCGGGGATGGCGCGCGCCGAAAACACGACGCGGTCGCCCGGCTCGACCGTCACGTGCCGGTGGTCCGCCACCGCGATCCGCGACAGCGCGGCCAGCGGCTCGCCCTGGCTGCCGGTCGTGATACAGAGCACCTGGCGCGCCGGGTGGCTGCGCACGTCCGTCTCGCGGATCAGCAGCCCCGCGCGGGATCTGCAGGTGGCCGAGCTGCTTCGCCACCTGTGACTACTCGATCATCCCGCGGCCGACGAACGCCACCTTCCGGCCGAATTCGCGGGCGAGGTTCACCAGCGATCTGCATCCGGTAGATGCTCGACGCGAACGCCGTGACGATCAGCTTGCCGCGCGTGCTGGCGAACAACTCCTCGAACGCCTCGACGACGTCGAACTCCGACCCGGTGAAACCGGGCCGCTCGATGTTCGTGCTGTCGGCGAGCAGCGCCAGCACCCCCTGCGCGCCGAGTTCCGCGAACCGGTGGAAGTCGAACATGTTCGCCGTCGAGCGGCGTCTGGTCGATCTTGAAGTCGCCCGTGTGGATGACCGTGCCGACCGGCGTCGTGATCGCCAGCGGCCAACGCGTCCGGGATGCTGTGCGTCACGCGGAGGAACTCGATCGTCAAGCGGCCCGACCTCCACGCGGCTCGCGCGGCCTGCACCGGCACCAGACGGCTGCGGCCTCGATGCCGTGGCGCTCGAGCTTCGGCTTGACGAGCGCCAGCGTCAGCGGCGTGCCGTAAATCGGCCCGTCGACGTGGCGCAGCACGTGGGCCACGCCCCCGATGTGGTCCTCGTGCCCGTGCGTGAGCACCAGCGCCGCCGCGCTTGACGCCCGGCTGCTCGAGATAGGTGAGGTCCGGGATGACCAGGTCGACGCCCAGCATCTCGGGGTCCGGGAACATGACGCCGGCATCGATCACGACGAGCGTGTCGCCCCACGACACGGCCATCATGTTCATGCCGAATTCGCCGAGCCCGCCGAGCGGCACGATCTCGAGCGCGGGCGTGCTGGTGTCACCTGGCCCAGCGAATGTCATCATGCGCCGATCCGCGAGCAGGTTGGTGCGAACGAACCCAGCCAGTGATGCTGCGCACGATCACGGGCAACGCGCCGACGGGCACGTCGACGCTCTGGCGAGGGGCCTCGACTCGCGCGTGACAGGACCGCCGGCGGGCGCCGGTGACGACCCCGCACGCCGTGGCCGCTGGGATGGCCGCGGAGGATGGAAAGTCTGGCGAAACTATAGCACAAGGGAAGTTAGAGCTGAAACGAAAATGTCCGCCAGCCGTGCCAGTTCGGCGACGTTCGAGCGTCTCGGGCCGCCGGCGCCCGTCGATGCCCGCCTGCTCGATCGCCGCCCCGGCCTCGATGCCCTGGGCGGCCGCGAACGACGCCAGGGCGTTCGTCAGCGACCTTGCGCCGTTGAATGAAGATCGCGCGCACCAGGCGCGTCGAACGTCTCGGGGTCGCGACGGCCGGCTCCGGCGGGTGATAGTCGATCCGCGACGACGGCCGAGTGCACTTCGGGGCGGCGGCCGGAAGGCGCCCGGCGGCAGGGCCAGCACCACGTCGACCCGTCGCCCGAAGCTGCTGGCAGGCCGACAGCACGCCCCAATCCTGCGTGCCCGGGCATGCCGCCAGCCGGTCCGCCACCTCGCGCTGCAGCATGACCGTCGCGTCGCTGATCCGCGCGCCGTCCGTCGGCCAGCGTCGAGCAGGCGGAACAGGATCGGCGTCGAGATGTTGTAGGGGAGGTTGCCGGCGACGCGGAACGCCGCCGTCCGCGCTCGACAGAGCGTGTCGAGCGTTCACGTCCGGAGGAAGTCGCGCCTCCACGACCCGCACGTTCGGCGGGCACGCGGGCCGGCAGCGCCGGCGCGAGGTCCCGGTCGATCTCGACGGCGACGACGCCTGCCGCCGCGGCGGGCGAGCGCCAGCGTCAGCGCGCCGTGCCCGGGGCCGATCTCGAGGAATCGTCGCCCGGCGCCGGCCGGATGCGCCTCGACCACCCGGTCCACCCAGGACGGCCTCGAGGAAGTGCTGGCCGAAGCGCTTGCGAGCCTTCATCGGCTCCTCCGTCGGCCTCGTCCGCCTCGCCGTCGCTCGACACCGTCCGCCAGCCGCTGTCTCCGGTTCCAGTAGCGTTCCTCGATCTCCTCGATCTCTTCCTCGCTCAGGCCGAAGTAATGCCCGACTTCGTGGATCAGTGTCTCGCCGATCTCCGTCACCACGTCGTCCTCGGTCTCCGACGACGTCCTCGATCGGGCCCTGGAAGATGATGATGCGGTCGGGAAGCGTGTTGCCGTGGTCCCAGTGGCGTTCGGTGAGCGGCGTGCCCTGGTAGAGGCCGAAGAGCGTGTCGGGCGGCTCGATCTCCATCTCCTCGAGCAGTTCGCGCGACGGCTCGTCCTCGACGACGATCGGCGATGTTCTGCAGATGGCGTGCGGAAACGCGCCGGGAATCGTGTCGAGCGCCTCGGCGACGAGCTGCCGGAATCGGGCTCGTCGTCATCGACGTCTGCCGCGCCGGCGGCGCGCCGGTGTCCGGCTGGCGGACGGCTTCGCGGCCCTGGCCGACTTGGCGCGCGAGCGCGGCGGCGAGGCCGGGCGCCTTCCACGAGCGCCGAGCCCCGCTGGAAGTAGTCGCACGACTCGCGCACCGCGCAGCGGTCGCAGAGCGGCTTCGGGCTTGCAGATGCGCCGGCCGTGCAGGATGCAGCGTGTCGGACGCGCACCGTCCATCGCTCGGCGGGCAGGAGCGTCCCCGAGCTGCTGCTCGACCACCTCGGGTCTTCGCGAGTGCGGCGAGGCCGATGCGGTTGGCGACGCGCAGCACGTGGCGGTCGACCGGCAGGCCCGGGACGCCGAGGGCGTGGCCGAGCACGACGTTGGCGGTCTTTCGGCCGACGCCGGGCAGCGCGACGAGCGCCTCCATGCTCGCCGGGCACCTGGCCGGCGTGGCTCTCGACGAGCGCCCTGCGCCATGCCGATGAGCGACTTCGCCTTCTGCGCGGAAGAACCCGGTCGTCCTGGATCAGCGGCTTCGACCTCCGGCCGGCGTCGCCGCGGCCAGCGCCGCTGGCGTCGGGGTAGCGCGCGAACAGCGCCGGCGTGACCTTGTTCACGCCGCACATCGGTCGTCTGCGCCGACAGGATGGTGGCGACGAGCAGTTCGAACGGCGTTGCGTGTAAGCGCAGCTCGGTGTCGGCGTTCGGGTGCTGGCCGTCGAGCGCCCCGAGGATGGCCGCGTGCCTCGGCCGCGGTCTTCATCGATGTCGGCCTGCGGGTCAGTGGATCGGGCGCCTTGCCCCAGCCCACGGTTGGCGCCTGCTCGGCGAATACCCGCAGGTGTTCCTGGAGCGCGGCGATCAGATTCGGCACGATCTGCACCGGCACCACGATGTTCGCGCGCACGGGCGCGCGCACGACGTGGTCGGCCTCCGCCTCCTGGATGTCCCTCTCGGTGAGCGGCAGCACCTCGCAGAAGGTGAGCGTGATGTCGAACGGCGTGTGCGCGATCGCGCAGAAGTTGGCGTAGGTGCGCGGGTGGTCGTGCGGGTCGTCGCCGGGACGATGGTGAAGTTGATCTGCTTGGTGTCAGCCATGGCGTACCACGATAGCAGCGCCGCGAGTCGGCTTCAGTACTTCCGCATCACGCCGACGACGACCCCCTGCACCTGCACCTGCTCGGCCGGCGAAGATCATCGGCTGCATCGCGGGGTTGGCCGGCTGCAGGCGGACGTGGCCGTTCTCGCGGTAGAACTTCTTGAGCGTGACGTCGGTGCCGCCGAGCAGCGCGATGACCATCTCGCCGTTCTCGGCGGTCTTGCGGTCCTCGACGATGACGAAGTCGCCGTCGCGGATCTGCTCGTCGATCATCGAGTCGCCGCGCACGCGGAGGACGTAGGTGTCGCGCTTGCCCACCAGGTCCTCGGGGACCGCGATCGTTTCGTTCGATGGCGATCGCCTCGATGGGCGAGCCGGCGGCGACGTAGCCCAGCAGCGGCAGTTCGACGGCGCGGCCGCCCGGTGCGCGTCTGCACCATTTCCACCGAGCGGCTGCGGTTCCACGCGCGCTTGATGAACCCCTTCTCCTGCAGGTTCGTCAGGTGCTTGTGCACCGTCGCGAGCGAAGAAAGGCCGAACCGGCGGCCGATCTCCTCCAGGCTCGGCGCGTAGCCGTGCTGCTGGATGAACTCGTTCAGGTAATCGAGAATTTCGCGCTGGCGCTTCGTGAGCGGCAGCACGCGCGCCTCCTTCTGTGGACGTGTGCGCGCTGGAGCGGGGCACGCCGCGATGACAATACGCAAAGGAAAGGCGAAAGTCAAGTGGCTGATGGGCGGCCGGTTCAGGCGGCCGCCAATACGCGCCGGATTGCGCGACCCGGCCGGCGCCGGTTAACCTTGTGGCCCCGCACGGGTCTAACGGTCAGTGAGGCCGGCCGTCGTCCGGCCGCCACAGGGTCGGGGACTTCGATGAATGGGGCGGGCACCGCCTGATGCGGGTGCGCACGGCCGGAGTGGACGACCATCGTGGCCCACAACGACGGCGCAGCCGTGCCTGTCGTCCCCACGGGCGAGTTCGACGCGCTGGACGACCGGGCGCTCGTGTCGGGCCTGCGTCGCCGGGCGGCGCGAGGCCTTCGACGAGCTCGTGGTCCGGCACCGCCGGTCGGTGTACCAGCCTCTGCTACCGGTTCGTCGGGAATCACGAGGACGCGACCGACCTGGCGCAGGACGTGTTTCTCCGCGCCTACCGCGCGCTCGGCAGTTTCAAGGGCGATTCGGCCGTCGGCACCTGGCTCTACCGGATCGCGGTGAACGTGTGCCTGAACAGCCGTCGGCGCGAGAGCCAAGCGCGCCGAGCCGTTCGACGAACGCCGGCGGCGCCGGTCGTCCGCGCCCGACGCGATGAGCCAGCTGCTGAGCGCGGAGCGCGCGCGGCACGCGTGCGGGCGGCGGTCGCGAAGTTGCCCCCGAAGCAGCGGGCGACGTTGATCCTCCGGGTCTACCAGGAACTGCCGCACCAGGAAATCGCGCGGCTGCTCGGAAACTCGGTCGGGGCGGTGAAGGCGAACTTCTTCCACGCGCCTGAACAACCTGAAGCGACTGCTTCAGGAAGAGTCGAAATGACGCACCTCTCCGCGGACGAACGGACGGCGTTGATCGAGGAGCGGTGCGGCCGGCGCACCCCCATCTGGCCGACTGTGTGCGATGCCGCGAGGAGGTTGCCGCCGCCCGCGCGCTGCTTGCCGCGGCGCAGGCCGTGGCGGTGCCGGAGCCCTCGCCGCTGTTCTGGGATGTCTTCTCGGGGCGTGTGTCGGACCCGGTTCGGCGTCGGGTCGGGCGAGGTCCGAGGCGGGACGCGGCGTGTGTGGCGCGTCCTGGTGCCGCTTGCCCGCCGGGCGCCCTGCTCCTGGTCGACGGGAGTGGGTGTCGAGCGCTGGCGGTCCGTTCGGCGCCCGTCGCGATTCGGGCGTCGACGTGGCCGAGGATTCTTCGCTGCCCGCGGCGCCTCGGCGCGGCCGCCGGGCGGAGGGTGGCGACGTGTCTCGGGCGGCTCGCAGGGGACTTCGCCGTCGAGGCGATGCGGCGACTGCCTTGCGTCAGCCGCGTGGCTCGCGAGGCACGGACGCCGGCGGTGGGGCAGCTGAACGGGACGAGCGGCGGGCGAACTGACCCGGTTGCTGCATGCCGAGATGAAGCCCGGGGGAATCTCGGGGAGCTGAGCCATCATGAAGTCGGACGCGATTGCGGGTATCGTGCGGCGTGCTCACCGTGCCTGTCTGGCCGGCGTCGTCGTGCGGCACGCAGGAGCCGACGCGCGGGCGCGGCGGGCGGGGGGCGGGGAGGCAACGCGCCGGTCTGACCCCCTCGAACTCGAACGCTGGTTCGACTCCTATGTGCTGCTGCAGGCGCAGGAGACGCTGCAAGCTGACCGACGCGCAGTTCGCGCGCTTCCTGCCGCGGCTGAGGGCGCTGCAGGCGGCGCGACGCCGGCACGTCAGACGCGGCGTCAGATTCTGAACGGGTTTGGCGCCATCTGAAGGCGAGCCGGTCGACGAAGCCGCCCTGCGTGAGCCGCTGAAGGCGCTGCGCGAGCTCCGGCGTAAGGCGTCGGACGAAATGCGGAAGGCTACGATGGCTCGACGAAGTGCTCGACGTCGTCCAGCAGGCGCGCTTCCGACTGTTCGAGGAGTACGTGGAGCGGAAGAAAATCGACCTGCTCATCAGGGCCCGGCAGCGTGCAAGCGAGGCGGGGCCTGGCCGCTGGTACGTGCTACACTCGGGGTCGGACGTGCGTGATGAATGCGAGTGACCCACCTGATGTTCCGCGGCTCGTGATCGGCCGTGGCGGTCCTTCGGGAGTGACCGGCGCGGTACTCCACGGGCCGGCCAGGCACCGTCGCCCCGACGATTGCCGTCGGTTCCTGGCGAAAGTCGACGCGATCACGCCGCAACGGCGCGACGGCCGGCCGCGGGGCCGCTGGTGACGCGCGTCAGCGAACAGGAAGTGAACGCCTACCTTGTCTACGACGGCCAAGAGCACCTGCCGACCGGCCTCACCGACCCGCGCATCACGGTTCTGCCGGACCTCAGCTTGTCGGGCACGGCGACCGTCGACCTGGACGCGGTCAAGCAGCAGCGCAAGTCCCGCGGTTGGCTCGACCCGCTGAACTACCTCGGCGGGAAGTTGCCGGTCTCGCTCGTCGGCCGGCTCGAGGCGTCCGACGGCCTGGCGCGGTTCGCGCTGCAGAGCGCGAAGGTCGGCGGCGTTCCCGTGCCGAAGATGGTGGTGCAGGAACTCGTCTCCCACTATTCGAAGACGCCGTCGAATCCCGCGCGGCCTGAACCTCGATGACCCCTATCCGCTGCCCGCCCGGATCCGCCAAATCGAAGTCCGCCCGGGCGAGGCACTCGTCAAGCAATAGGACCGTGGCCGGCACGCCCTTCCTGGAGGCGCCGCTGCGCACCGTCAACGGTGTCGGGCCGCAGCGCGAGCGGGCGTTCGCCACGCCGGGCTGGAGTCGCGTCGGCGACCTGCTCTCGCGCCTGCCGTTCCGGTACGAGGACCGGTCGGCGTTCCACGCCGTCGCCGAGGTCCGCGAAGGCGAAACCGTCACCGTGTCGCGGCGAGCTGATCAACTGCCGGCTTCGGTGGACCGGGCGGCGCGGGTTCAAGCTCTTCGAAGCGGTGGTTCGCGACGAGTCCGGCAGCCTCGCTCGCCGTGTGGCCCAACCAGTCCTACCGGCAGAACACGCTGCACGCGCACCAGCGCGTCATCCTGCACGGGCCGGTCATCCGCGTTTCCGCGGCGTCCTGCAGTTGAGCAGTCCCGATGTCGAGATCCGGTCGACGACGAGGAGGCGGAGCCGGCCCACTCCGGGCGTATCGTTCCCGTGTACGAGAAGATCGGGCCGGTCACCGGTCGGATGCAGCGGCCGCTCGTCCACGAGGTGCTGGAGAAGATGCCGGCGCAGGTCGACGACCTGCTTGCCCGCGGACTGCGCGCACGCCTGGGACTCCCGGACCGCGCGACGTCGCTGCGCGAGGCGCACTTTCCCCCGGCCGGCACGACGACCGTGCGCTGCTCGCCGCGTTCCGCATCCCCGGCGCAGTCGCGCCTGATCTTCGAGGAGTTCTTCCTGTTCCAGTCCGGGATCGCCGCGCATCGCGCGGCCGCCGACCGCGAGAGCGCAAGCCGTTCGTCCCGGTCGTCGACGACCGGGTCCGAGCGTCGGCTCGGGCCATGCTCCGTTCAGCTCACGCCCGGGCAGGCATCGGCGCTTCGCGGAGATCGTCGAATCCATGAGCGGAGCGCCGGCAGATGAACCGGCTGCTGCAGGGCGACGTGGGCTCGGGCAAGACGGCCGTCGCGTGTCGCGGCGCGCTCGTCGCCATGGAGAACGGCCTGCAGGCGGCGCTGATGGCGCCGACCGAGATCCTGGCCGAGCAGCACTTCGAGACGGTCGGCGGTGGCTGATACGGCACCCGCTTCCGCGCCGGCCTGCTCACGGGCTCGAGCTCCGCGGCGGCGCGCCGCTCGACCCTCGCCGACCTGTCCGCCGGGCGCCTGCACCTGCTGGTCGGCACGCACGCGCTGATCGAAGAGGACGTGGAGTTCGCCCGGCTCGGGCTCGTCGTCGTCGATGAGCAGCACCGATTCGGCGTCGTCCAGCGGGCGCGGCTGCGCGAGAAGGGGCTGCGCCCGGACATCCTCGTGATGACGGCCACGCCGATTCCACGCACCCTGCAACTGACGCTCTACGGCGGCCTGGACGTGTCGGCGATCAGGGACCTGCCGCCCGGGCGCATCCCGGTGAAGACGACGGTCCGCCCGGAGGCGCGGCGCGGCGACGTGCACGAGTTCGTGCGGCGAGCAGGTCGAGGCCGGGCGCCAGGCGTGCATCGTCTACCCGCTCATCCAGGAGTCGGAGAAGATCGACCTGAAGGCGGCGACGGAAATGGCCGACCACCTCGCCCAGGACATCTTCCCGGCGTTCCGCGTGGGTTTGCTCCATGGGCGGATGGCGCCGCATGCGAAGGACGCCGTGATGCGCCGGTTCGCGGCGGGCGAGATCCAGGTCCTGGTGGCGACGACGGTCGTCGAGGTGGGTATCGACGTGCCGAACGCCACGGTGATGGTGGTGGAGCACGCCGAGCGTTTCGGGCTGTCGCAGCTTCACCAGCTGCGGGGGAGAGTGGGCCGCGGGGAGCACCAGTCCTACTGCGTCCTGCTGTACCAGCAGCCGCTGTCGGCGGAAGCCGAGTCGCGCCTCGAGGCCGTCGCCGCGTCGAACGACGGGTTCACGATCGCGGAGAAGGATCTCGAACTGCGGGGGGCCGGGCGACGTTGCGGGCACGCGGCAGGCCGGCATGCCGACACTGCGTGTGGGGAACCTCGCGCGTGACCGCGACGTGATGGCGCAGGCCGCCGAAGAGGCGCGGCGCTGCCTCGAGTCGGGCGGTCCCGACGCCGAGCGGATCGTGGGGTTCGTTCGCGACCGCTGGCAGCGGCAGTTCGGCCTGATGAGCGTTGGATGAACGCGACATGCGCATAATCGCCGGCAGCCTCAAGGGACGGCGCCTGGAGACGCCCGGGTGGGAAGGGCTGCGTCCAACGTCGGACCGGCTGCGGGAGACGCTGTTCAACATTCTCTCGGGGCGTCTCGCCGGCGCCCACGTCCTCGACGGCTACGCCGGCACCGGCGCGGTGGGAATCGAAGCCCTCAGCCGCGGCGCCGAACGGGTCGTGTTCGTTGAACGGGACGCGCGGGCCTTGCGGCTGATCGCGGAGAACCTGGCGCACTGCGGCGTCGCGGACGGCTATGCTATCATTCGCGCGGACATCACGCGGCTGAGCCACCCGGGTGGCGGACGTCCGTTCGACCTGGTCCTGCTCGATCCGCCGTACGCAGACCCGGACCTCGAGGCGTGTCTCGCGCGCGCGGCGGGCTGGCTCGCGGGAAGACGGCATGCTGGTGCTCGAGCACGCGCGCCGCCGGGTGTCCCCCCCGCCGCCGGCGGCCTGGTGCGGGCCCGGGTCGTGCACTCCGGTGACAGCGCGCTGTCGTTTTACCGGTGCGGCAGCGCGGACGCCTCCACGGCCGGCAGCATCGCGCCGAGTTCATCATGACCCACACGCCGGAGACGAAAGTGACGCGGGAATCCGATCGCGTGGCGATCTACCCCGGGTCGTTCGACCCCCTGACCAACGGCCACGTCGACATCATCACCCGCGGGGCGGCCATCTTCGACCGCATCATCGTCGCGATCCTGCACAACAGCGAGAAGTCGCCGCTCTTCACGGTCGACGAGCGGGTCGAGATGGCGCGGCAGGTGTTCGCCCACGAGCCGAAGGTGGAGGTGGAGACGTTCGGCGGGCTGCTCGTGGACTTCGCGCGGCTGAAAGGGGCCCACGTGATCGTCCGCGGGCTGCGGGCGATCTCGCGACTTCGAGTACGAGTTCCAGATGGCGCTGATGAACCGCCGGCTGGTCCCGGAACTCGAGACGGTGTTCATGATGCCGGCCGAATCGTACACCTACATCAGCTCCCGCCTGATTCGTGAAGTGTTTGCGCTGGGCGGGCCGATCGCCGGTCTCGTCCCCGAAGTCGTGGAAGCGCGGATGCGCGGTACGCGCCCGCCTGGCGACCCGCGTTCGTGACGCGGGAGGCGCCGGCGCATGGAGGAACGTCATGGGAGTGAGTCAGTTCGCCCGGAGCATTGTCGAGTCGCCGACGATGGCCCTCAACGAGCAGGCGCGGCTGCTGCGCGAGCAGGGCGAGTCGATCGTGCACCTCGGGATTGGCGAGCCGCAGAACAAGGCGCCCCAGGCCGCCATCGAGACGGCCGGGGCCGCGCTGGCCGGCGGCAAGATCAAGTACACCCCGGCCACCGGGGTCCCGTCGTTCAAGAAAGCCATCATCCGGTATACCGAAGAGAACTACGGGCGGACGGTCAGCCCGAGGAACGTCATCGTGTGCTCGGGCGCGAAGCAGGCGATCTTCAACGCCCTCTGGGCGATCCTCGACCCGGGCGACGAGGTCATCCTGATCGCGCCGTACTGGGTCAGCTACCCCGAGATGGTCAAGATGTGCCGCGCCGTCCCGGTCGTCGTCCGGCCGGCGGACGGGTCGCTGGCGCCGTCGTTCGAGCAGATTGCGCGCGCCGTCACGTCCCGCACGCGGGCGATCATCGTCAACAGCCCGAACAACCCGTCCGGCATGGTGTATTCGCGTGACTTCGTCGCCGCCCTCATCGGGCTCTGCGAGGAACGCGGCATCCACGCCATCATGGACGACATCTACCACAAGCTCGTGTTCGACGGCGTCACGGCACCCTCGTGCTACGACTTCGCGGTGAAGGACACCGACGCGAGCAGCGTGATCGTCATCAACGGGATCGCGAAGACCTACGGCATGACCGGGTTCCGGATCGGCTGGGCCATCGCGAGCGCCGACATCGTGGCCGCGATGGGGCGGCTGCAGTCGCAGACCACGTCGTGCACCTCGAGCCTCTGCCAGTCCGCCGCGGAAGGCGCGATGCTCGGGCCGCAGGACGACGTCGAGACGCTGCGGCGGTGCATGGAGCACAACCGCGACGTCATCGTCTCGGAACTCGCCAAGATCCCGGGCGTCACCCTGCAGAAGCCGTCCGGCACGTTCTACGCGCTGCCCGACTTCCGGGGCTGCCTCAGGGAGGGGATTGCCAGCGACTCGTTCGAGCTGTCGATGTTCCTGCTCTCGAAGGCACGCGTGGTGACGGTGCCCGGGAAGGACTTCGGCCTCGAAGGTTACCTGCGCCTGAGCTACGCAGGGAGCGCGGCGGAGGTGCTGGAAGGCACGCGCGCGGATCCGCTGGGCGCTCGACCCGTCGGCACCGAAGGAAATCAAGATTGGCGAGAAGACCGTCGTCCGCGACTGGCTGTAACCGCCCGGCGCCCGGTCCGGAGTCGAATGCAGAATGCGGGGAGGTTCCTGCATTCTGCATTTTTCATTTTGCATTGTGCATCTTGCATTGTGCATTGACGGAGTTCACCCGTGATGCTCCCCACGTCGTTCACCCGCCGCATCGAAGACACCGTCGGTGCGGCCTTCGTCCTCCGCGACGAGCTGTCCCTCGCGCGTTACGGGCAGGACGGGCTGAAGGTGCCGAGCCTGCCGGACCTCGTGGTGTTGCCGGGCAGCGCCCACGAGGTGGCGTCGATCGCGCGGGCCTGCGACGCGCAGCGCGTGCCCCTCTACGTTCGCGGCGGCGGCACCGGGTACAGCGGCGGCGCGGTTCCGCTCCACGGCGGCGTCCTGATGTCCATGGAGCGCTTCAACCGGATCCTGGAGATCGACGAAGAGAACCTGCTGGTGGTCACCGAGCCCAACGTCGTCACGGGACACCTGCAGGCCGAGGTCGAGAAGCGCGGCCTGTTCTATCCGCCCGACCCGGCAAGCCTCGAGGAGTCGGTCATCGGCGGCAACATCGCCGAGTGCGCCGGCGGGCCGCGCGCCTTCAAGTACGGCACGACGAGGCGGTACGTCCTCGGCCTCGAGGCCGTCCTGCCCACCGGCGAGATCATCCGCACCGGCTCGAAGGCGGTGAAGAGCGTCGTCGGCTACGACCTGACGCAGCTGCTCGTCGGTTCCGAGGGGACGCTTGCGATCATCACTCGGGCCGTGCTGCGGCTGGTGCCGAAGCCGCCCGCACACGCGACGCTGCGCGCCACGTTCGACAGCATCGATGCGGCGGTCGAGGCGGTCAACGCGCTGGTCCGCGCCCGGGTGGTGCCGGCCACGCTCGAACTGGTGGACGGGGAGTGCCTGTCCGCCGTCACCCGGTACCTCGGCGGCGAGCGGCTCGCGCCGGCGGGGACGGGAGGACTGCTGATCCTCGAGGTGGACGGAATGGCCCAGTCGGTCGTGGAGGAGGCGCGCCTGGTCGAAACGGCCTGCCGGTCGGCCGGGGCCACCGAGGTGATTCAGGGCAGCGAGCGAAGAGGAGCGCCAGCACCTCTGGCGGGTGCGCCGGGAACTCTCGCCGGCGCTCAAGACGATTGCCACGAAGAAGATCAACCAGGACGTGGCGGTGCCCCGCGGCCGCGTGCCCGACCTGTTCAGGCTCGTCGCCGGCCTTCGTCGCGAGTTCGACGTGCTCGATCCCGTGCTTCGGCCACGCGGGTGACGGCAACATCCACGTGAACATCATGGTGGACGCGGCCGACGCGGCGGCGGTCGGCCGCGCGCAGCAGGCCCAGTTGCGGCTGTTCCAGGGCGTCGTCGCGCTCGAAGGCACGATCAGCGGCGAGCACGGCATCGGGTACACGAAGGCGCCGTTCCTGTCCATCGAGTTGTCGCCCGAGGTCATCGCGCTGTCCCGTCGGGTCAAGCAGGCGTTCGACCCCCACGGCATCCTGAACCCCGGGAAGATCTTCGTGCCGCCTGCTGAATGACGAGCTGCCCGGGCGCGGAAGGACGAGTTCGGGCCGGCTGACTCGTTCGTGCATCACTTTCGCTCTTCATCCACGGCCCGTTGGTCCGTATACTGGCGTCATGCCCACCACCGTGGCCGTCATCGGCGCATCCTCCGACCGTCAGAAGTTCGGCAACAAGGCGCTGCGCGCGTTCCGCGACCGCGGATACACCGTCGTGCCGATCAACCCGAGGGAAGCGGAAGTCGAGGGCGAGAAGAGCTACGCGTCGGTGCTCGACATCCCGGGCAGCGTGGACATGGCGACCTTCTACGTGTCGCCCGCCGTCGGCCTGAAGATCCTGGAGGACGTGGCGAAGAAGGGCATTCCGGAGGTGTGGTTCAACCCGGGGGCGGACGCTCCCGAGGTGGTCGAGCGCGCGAAGGCCCTTGGACTGAAGACCGTCGTGGCGTGCTCGATCCTGGGTGTCGGGGCCAGTCCTTCGGCGTATTGACCGGCGGTCGGCGGCCGTCGCCGGCCGGCTGCCGGTTTCTTGACACCGGGGAAGCGTCCTTCTATACTGAATCGACCAATAGCCTCCTCCAGTCACGCGGCCCGCGGGGGCCTTCTACCCGCATTTCCAGTTCTTTCAACCTGCCAGAGTCACCTGTAGACCACACACTATGCCAAGCAACAACAAGCGCCAGTCCATGCCGGCGCGCGGGTCCAACGGCCAGACGACAGCGCCGGCTGAGGCCCCGGCAACGGCCGAACCTCAGGACCCTGCCAAGACCCAGCCACGGCGTCCTGGCGAAGGCCTCAACATCGGCGAACTGAAGGACATGAGCATCCAGAAGCTCACCCAGATCGCCAAGGACCTCAACGTCGCCGGCGCCACCGGGATGCGGAAGCAGGAGCTGATCTTCCAGATCCTCAAGGCGCAGACCGAGCAGAGCGGGTACATCTTCTCGGAGGGCGTCCTCGAGGTGCTTCCCGACGGGTTCGGGTTCCTCCGCGCCCCGGACTACAACTACCTGCCGGGCCCCGACGACATCTACGTGTCGCCCTCGCAGATCCGCAAGTTCGACCTGCAGACCGGCGACACGGTGTCGGGCCAGATTCGGCCGCCGAAGGAAGGGGAGCGGTACTTCGCGCTGATCAAGGTCGAAGCCGTCAACTTCGAGCCGCCGGAGCAGGCCCGCGACAAGCTGTTCTTCGAGAACCTCACGCCGCTGTATCCGCAGCAGCAGTGCAAGCTCGAGACGCAGCCGGACAACCTCTCGGGCCGCGTCATGGACCTCATGACGCCGATCGGCAAAGGGCAGCGCGGGCTGATCGTTGCCCCGCCGCGCACCGGCAAGACGATGCTCCTCCAGAGCATCGCGCAGTCGGTCGCCGTCGAATCACCCTGAGGTGTACCTGATCGTCCTGCTGATCGACGAACGGCCGGAAGAAGTCACGGACATGCAGCGGTCGGTGGACGGCGAGGTGATTTCCTCGACGTTCGACGAGCCGGCGCAGCGCCACGTGCAGGTCGCCGAGATGGTCATCGAGAAGGCCAAGCGGCTGGTCGAGCACAAGAAGGACGTGCTGATCCTGCTCGACTCGATCACGCGCCTCGCGCGCGCCTACAACACCGTCATCCCGCCGTCGGGCAAGGTGCTCTCGGGCGGTCTCGATTCGAACGCGCTGCAGAAGCCGAAGCGTTTCTTCGGCGCGGCGCGCAACATCGAGGAAGGCGGCTCGCTGACGATCATCGCGACGGCGCTCGTGGACACCGGGTCGAGGATGGACGACGTGATCTTCGAGGAGTTCAAGGGCACGGGCAACATGGAAATCCACCTGGACCGGAAACTGGTGGACAAGCGGGTGTTCCCGGCCATCGACATCCAGAAGAGCGGGACCCGGAAGGAAGAACTCCTGCTCGCCCGCGAGGACCTCAACCGCGTCTGGGTGCTCCGCAAGGTGCTGAACCCGCTGTCGCCGGTCGAGGCGATGGAACTGCTGCTCGACAAGATGGGGAAGACCAAGTCGAACGCGGAGTTCCTCAACGCGATGCAGAAGATGGGATAGGCGCCGAGAAAGAGGCACCGATGGCGACGATAAAAGTCCGGCAGAATGGCCCCTACCTGGTTGACGTGCCCGAGGACGTGAAGCTCGTCGACTGGAACGGGCAGGAGTACACGATCAACCGGCGCCCGTTCGCGTTGTGCCGCTGCGGCGCGTCGACGAACAAGCCGTTCTGCGACGGCACCCACTCGAAGATTGGCTTCCAGGCCGCCGAGGCGGCGGTCGCCGCCAGCGAGGACAAGGCGGCTGCGACGAAATGAAGGATGAGAAATGAAGAGGAGGCGGTCCCTCGCCTTCCTTCATTTCATTTACCATTCTTCATTCTTCATTCCCGACCGGACGCGAGGCGTCCGGCAAGGGTTCCGCCGGACCGGCAACCATGGCCCGAAGCTCCTCTCCCTCGATCACTTCCTTCTCGAGGAGGCGGCGGGCCACTCTGTCCAGGGTCGGGCGCTGCCCGGCCAGCAGCGTGCGCGCCCGATCGTGGGCCGCGTGGACGATCCGCTTCACTTCGGCGTCGATCTCACGGGCCGTTTCCTCCGCGTAATTCCCGCGTTCCCCGCCGAGCGGCATGTCGAGGAAGCGGCTGCGGCTGTGCGTGTCGAAGCTCACCGCGCCCATCTTCTCGCTCATCCCGAATTCGGTCACCATCGCGCGCGCGATGTCGCTCGCGCGCTGGAGGTCGTTCTGGGCGCCGGTGGAAATCTCGCCCAGCGCGATTTCCTCAGCCGTCCTTCCCCCGAGCAGCACCGCCAGCTGATTGTGGAGGTCGGTCCGCGTCATGAGGTAACGGTCCTCGAGCGGCAGCTGCATCGTGTAGCCGAGGGCCCCGAACCCCCTCTGGACGATCGAAATCTTGTGCACCGGGTCGAGGCCCGGCACCACGGTGGCGATGATGGCGTGGCCGGCCTCGTGGTAGGCGATGATCTCGCGCTCGCGGTCGCTCATGACGCGCTTCTTTTCGAGGCCCGCGATGACGCGGTCGATCGCCTCGTCGAAGTCGCGCATCTCGACGTGGGGCTTGTTCTTGCGGGCGGCCAGGAGCGCCGCTTCGTTCACGAGGTTGGCGAGGTCCGCGCCGGCGAACGCCGCCGTGCGGGCGGCCACGACCTTGAAGTCCACCTCGGGGGCGGTCTTGACGCCGCGGGCGTGGATCCGGAGGATGGCCTCCCGGCCGCGCACGTCGGGCTTGTCCACCAGCACCTGCCGGTCGAACCGGCCCGGGCGCATGAGCGCCGGGTCGAGGACTTCCGGCCGGTTCGTGGCGCCCATGATGATGACGCCCTTGCGCGAGTCGAACCCGTCCATCTCGGCGAGCAGCTGGTTGAGCGTCTGTTCGCGCTCCTCGTGGCTTCCCATCGGGCTCTGGACGCGCACCTTCCCGAGCGCGTCGAGTTCGTCGATGAAGACGATGCACGGCGCCTTGGCCTCCGCCTGCTGGAAGAGGTCGCGGACGCGCGCCGCGCCGACGCCGACGAACATCTCCACGAACTCCGAGCCGCTGAGGCTGAAGAAGGGAACGTGCGCCTCGCCGGCAACGGCCCGAGCCAGCAGCGTCTTGCCCGTTCCCGGCGGCCCCACCAGCAGCACGCCTTTCGGGATCCGTCCGCCGAGTTGCGTGTACTTCTTGGGCGTCCTCAGGAACTCGACGATCTCCTTCAGCTCGTCCTCGGCTTCGTCCACCCCCGCGACGTCCGCGAACGTGACCTTGACGTCGTCCTCGGCGTAGATCTTTCCCCGGCTCCGCGCGAAGGACATCACGCCGCCTTCCTGGCCGCCCATCCGCCGGAAGAAGAAGCTCGAGAGGCCGATGATGAAGAGCAGCGGGATGACCCAGCCCAGGAGATCGGGCAGCCACCGGCTGACCACTTCGCCGGAGTACTTCACCTTCTTCTGCTCGAGTTCCTCGATCAGCTTGGGATCCTCCACCCGGGTCGCGATGAACGCGCGCGACTTCTCGTCGGCCGCCGCACCTGGCCTGAGCTGGCCGCGGATCACCTGATCGCTGATCGTGACCTCGGCCACCTTGTCCTGCGCGAGCAGCGACTTGAACTCGCTATAGGAGACGCTGCGGCCGGTCGGCATGAAGAGATACGCCTGCACGACCGCCAGCAGGAGGAAGAAGCCGAGCAGGTACCACATGGACGAGACGGGCCGGGGCCCGAGCGGACGACGTTCGCCGGGACGTCCTCCACGGGGCTGCGGCAGGCGGGGCTTTTTGATTGGTGCCACAGGGATTCCTATGCATTCGCTGTGCTGAACGTCAACCGGCCGGGGCCGGCGTCCGCGACCACGCGGTCGCCCTCGCGGAACCGGCCCTGGAGGACCTCGATCGCCAGCGGGTCGAGCAAGCGGCGCTGCAGCGTCCGCTTGAGCGGCCGCGCGCCGTACGTCGGGATCGTATCCCTCATCGACGAGCTGCCGCTTGGCGGCGTCGGTGAGCTCGACGTGGATCTTCCGCTCTTCCAGCCGCCGCATCAGGCCGCGCAGCTGGATGTCGACGATTTGCGCCAGGTGCTCGCGGCCCAGCGGGTGGAACACGATCACGTCGTCGATCCGGTTCAGGAACTCCGGCGGGAAATGGGCGCGCAGCGCGTCCATCACCAGCCGCCGGGTGCCCTCGTCCAAATCGGCGGCGTCGCGCGTGGCCCGCTCGGCGATGTACTGGCTGCCGAGATTCGAGGTCATGATGACCACGGTGTTCGTGAAGTCCACCGTCCGGCCCTTGCCGTCCGTGAGACGCCCGTCGTCGAGCAGTTGGAGGAGGACGTTGAGAACCTCCGGGTGCGCCTTCTCGATCTCGTCGAACAGGACGACCGTGTACGGCCTTCGCCGGACCGCCTCGGTCAGCTGCCCGGCCTCCTCGTAGCCGACATATCCCGGCGGCGCGCCGATCATGCGCGACACGGTGTGTTTCTCCTGGTACTCGGACATGTCGATGCGGACCATCGCCTGGTCCGAGTCGAAGAGGAACTCGGCGAGCGCGCGCGCCAGCTCGGTCTTGCCGACGCCCGTCGGCCCGAGGAAGACGAAACTGCCGAGCGGGCGGTTCGGGTCCTGGAGACCTGCTCGCGCCCGGCGGATCGCGTTCGCCACCGCGGTGACGGCCGCCGCCTGGCCCACCACCCGCTGGTGGATCCGCTCCTCCATCTGAAGCAGCTTCTGGACCTCGCCCTCCATCAGCCGCGTGACGGGGATGCCCGTCCACTTGCTGACGACGTCGGCGATGTCTTCCTCGTCGACTTCCTCCTTCAACATGCGCTGGTTCCGCTGCAGGTCCGCCAGACGCGCCTCGGCTGCCTGGATCCGGCGCTCGGTCTCGGGGATCCGGCCGTACTGCAGCTCCGACGCCTTGCCGAAATCGCCGCTCCGCTGTGCCTGGTCGAACTGCGCGCGAAGCTGCTCCTGTTCCTCCTTGAGCTTCCTCGCCTCCTGGATCGCGCCTTTCTCCTGCTGCCAGTGGCCCGTCAGCCGGGTGCGCTCTTCCTTGAGGTCCGCGAGTTCTTTCTGGAGCCGCCCGAGACGCTCGGCCGAGGCCTTGTCCTGCTCCTTCCGCAGGGCTTCCGCCTCGATCTCGAGCTGCGTGATTCGCCGCTCCACTTCGTCGAGCTCGACCGGCATCGAGTCGATCTCCATTCGGAGCTTCGACGCGGCCTCGTCCACGAGGTCGATCGCCTTGTCGGGCAGGAAGCGGTCGGCGATGTACCGATGCGACAGGACCGCGGCGGACACGAGGGCCGAGTCCTTGAGCTTCACGCCATGGTGGATCTCGTAGCGCTCGCGGAGCCCGCGCAGGATGCTGATGGTGTCTTCCACCGTCGGCTCGCCGACCAGCACCGGCTGGAACCGTCGTTCGAGCGCGGCGTCCTTCTCGATGTACTTGCGGTACTCGTCGAGCGTGGTGGCGCCGATGGTGTGCAGTTCCCCGCGGGCGAGCATCGGCTTCAGCATGTTCGAGGCGTCGATCGACCCCTCGGCGGCGCCGGCGCCCACCACCGTGTGCAGTTCGTCGATGAAGAGGATGACCTGGCCGGCGGCGTCCGTGATTTCCTTGAGGACCGCCTTCAGCCGCTCCTCGAACTCGCCGCGGTACTTCGCGCCGGCCACGAGCGCCCCGAGGTCCAGCGCCACGATGCGCTTCTCCTTGAGTCCTTCCGGAACGTCCTGCTTGACGATGCGCCGCGCGAGCCCCTCGACGACGGCCGTCTTGCCGACGCCCGGCTCGCCGATCAGGACGGGGTTGTTCTTCGTGCGGCGGGAGAGCACCTGGATGACCCGCCGGATCTCCTCGTCGCGGCCGATGACCGGGTCCAGCTTCCCCTTGCGCGCCAGTTCCGTCAGGTCGCGGCCGTAGCGCTCGAGCGCCTGGTACTTGCCTTCGGGGTTCTGGTCCGTCACCCGCTGCGAGCCCCGAACCGACGCGAGGGCCTCGAGGACCTTCGCGGCGGTCACGCCGCCCTGCTGGAGCAGCCTCGCCGCCTCGTCGCGCGCGCCGTCGGACGCCAGCGCGAGCAGGAGGTGCTCCGTGCTGACGAACTCGTCCTTCATCCGCCCGGCCTCGGCCTGCGCCATCTCGACGATCGCGCTCAGGCGCGCCGAGATGCCCGGCGTGCCGGCCCCGTGGACCTGCGGCCGGCGCGCGAGCAGGGCGCGTGCGCCCTCGGCCAGGCGCCGTGCGTCGACGCCCATCTTGCCGAGGACGCCAGGCACGACGCCGTCGGGCTGCTCGGCCAGCGTCACCAGCAGGTGCTCCGGGTCGACCTGCGCGTGGTTCATCTCGGCCGCGAGCTGCTGCGCGCCGACCAGCGCTTCCTGTGACTTCTCCGTAAACTTGTTCAGGTTCATGACCGACGTCCGATGGCCGGTGTCCGGCTGATCGTCCTCACTCTCAGGATTCCAGTTTCGCGAGTTCCTCGTAATGGCGCCGCTGCTCGGGCGTCAGGTGACGGGGCAGCGTGACGTTGACCGTGGCGTAGAGGTCCCCGCGGTCAGCGGCGTTGCCGACGGCCGGCATGCCGTGCCCCTTCAGGCGAAAGACCTGGCCGTTCTGCGTCGTGGGGGGAATCTTCAGCCGCACCGGCCGCTCGGCGACCACCGGCACGTCGGCCTCCCCGCCGAGGACGGCCGTCGTCACCGGCACGGCGACCTGTGTGTGGAGATCCCGGCCGCGGCGTTCGAACCGCGGGTCGGAGCGGAGACGTATCCGCAGATAGAGGTCGCCGGACCTTCCGCCTGACGCTCCGTGCTCGCCCTCGCCCGGCACCCGCACACGAGACCCGTCGTTGACGCCGGCGGGGATGCGGACGTCCACCGTCCGCGTGTGCCCCTCCTGCTTCACGGACAGGCGCCGCATCGCCCCCTGCATCGCCTCCTCGAGCGACAGCTCGATCTCCTCTTCGATGTCGCGCCCCGCCCGTGCGCGCGCCGTGCGTGAGCCGCGCGCCCTCCGTCCCTCCGGCTGTCCGCCGCCGCCGCCGAAGAACGCCTGGAAGAAATCGGAGAAGGGGTTCTCGCCGCCGAACATGTCGCGGAGCTCCTCCTCGTTGATTGTCCGGTAGCTCCCGGCCTGCCGCTGGCCCCAGTTCACGTCGCCGAAGGGGGAGTGGCCGGCCTGCTGCGCCTGTTCGTACTGGCGCCAGTTGGCGCCGAGCTCGTCGTACTTCTTGCGCTTCTCCGGGTCGCCGAGCACCTCGTAGGCCTCGTTGATCTCCTTGAAGCGCCCTTCTGCGGCCTTGTCGCCCGGGTTCACGTCGGGGTGGAACTTCCGGGCCAGCTTCCGGTACGCCTGCTTGATCTCCTTCCCGGAGGACGTCTTGCCGAGGCCGAGCGTCTGGTAATAGTCCTTGAATTCCATGCGCTAGTCCTCTTCGTCCCGGTCGAGCCCGATGATGTCGCACAGCCGCCGGATCTCGCGCTCGAGGCGACGGTGCGAGTCGGCTCTCGACGCACGGCCCGGCTCGCTCAGCTTGCGCATGCGCTCCACCGACTCGGCCACCGACAGCAGGCGCTGAACGCCGGCCAGGTTGATGCCGAGCTCGTCGACCAGGTGCTTGATCAGCCTCAGCCGCTCGAGTTCCTCGCCGGTGTACACGCGCATGCTGCCGACGGTGCGCGTGGGCTGGACGAGCCCGAGCCGCTCGTACTTGCGGAGGGTCTGCGGGTGCATGCCGAGCAGGCGCGCCGCGCTGCTGATGAAGTAGAACTCCCTGGTGATCCTCATGGTCTCCCGCCCGCACCCTGCTATAGAACGAATATAGGTATTGATATGAATCGTGTCAAGGTCTGCCCCGCGCGAGTACAATGGGAGACCGCGGCATGCTGGCGCCGCGGCGGACGGCCTGTGTGACCATCGAAGGCTACGACATCCTCGTCATCCTCCTGCTCGTGCTCCTCGAGGGGCTCCTCAGCGCCGACAACGCGATGGTGCTGGCCGTGCTCGCGCTCGGCCTCCCGAAGTCGCAGCGCAAGCGCGCCCTCCGGTACGGCATCGTCGGCGCGTTCGCCTTCCGGTCGCTGGCCCTGCTGTTCGGGCTCTACATGATCAACGTGAGCCTGGTGAAGCTGGCGGGCGCGATCTACCTGCTCTACCTGCCGTTCAGGCACTTCGCCGGCGAACCGGAAGCCGGCGGCGGCCGCACGATTCCGCAGGCGAAACCCTGGCTCGGGATGACCGCGTTCTGGGCGACGGTCGTGAAGGTCGAGCTGACGGACATCGTCTTCGCGGTGGACTCGATTGTGGTCGCGGTGGCGATGTCTCAGAAGACGTGGGTGGTGCTGACCGGCGGGGTGCTCGGAATCATCGCGATGCGCCTGGTCATCGGGCAACTGCTGGCGGTGGTCGAGCGCTACCCGATCCTGGTCGACGGGGCCTTCGTCATCATTGCCTGGGTCGGGGCGCGCCTCCTGCTCCAGTACCTCCACCAGGTCGGGGTGATCCACTGGGAGGTGCCGGAGTGGCTCGGCTACGGACTGATTGTCGTAATCTTCGCCGGTGCCTTGATCTGGGCGCGCATCGACGAGCGCCGGCGCGGCGGGCGGGCCCGGGACGGAATCGGCCGCCCCGAGGAAGGCGCGTAGGCGAACCGCACCGGCGGACGTGACGCGCGGTCAGTGCGGCTGCGCCGCCGCCACCCGCTGGAACACCTGCACCCGCTTGTTCATCTGCTCGGCAACGTACACCTTGTGCCGGGCGCGGTCCACCGCGACGCCCGCCGGCAGGATCATCTGCCCGGGGCGGTCGCCGAACTCTCCCACCCACATCAGCGGCTGACCGTCGGCCGTGAACAACTGGACGTTGTTGAAGTCGGCGTCGCTGACGTACACGACGCCGTCCCCGTCCACCGCCACGCCCTTCGGACGCCGGAACTGGCCGGGCTTGACGCCGAGGGTGCCGAAGGCCCTGACGAACCGCAACTGGGTGTCGAGCACCTGCACCCGGTAGTTCATCGTGTCGGTGATGTAGACCCGGCCGTCGGGCCCCACGGCCACCGCGGTGGGGAAGTTGAACTGCCGGGGGCCCATGCCCCGTCCCCCGATCTTCTCGGCGAGGCGGCCGCTGGCGAGGTCGAACACCGCCACCGTATGGCGCCGCGCGTCGACAACGTACAGCCGGTGCCGGGAATCGTCGATTGCAAGGCCGGTCGGCGATTCGAGCTCTCCCTGGGCGCCGAGCGTCGTTTTGTAGGCCAGGTTCGGGCCAAACACCAGCACGCGGGCCAGACCCGTATCGCCCACGTAGATGTTGTTCGCTTCGTCGACGGCGACGGCAAACGGGGTCCGGAACATTGCCTGTTTCGACCCTTCGCCGATCGTCGTGAACATGCGGCGCTCGACGTCCATCACCGCCACGCTGGCGGTCGCCGGGTCTGCCACGATGACGCGGCCGTAGCCGTCGGTTGCGACGCCGAACGGCTTGCCGAACCTGCCCGGCGCCGGCCGCTCGGCATCCATCCGGTCCTTTCCGAGCAGCACGTTCTTCAGCGACGTCGCCGTGGTGGCTTTCGCCGCGCCGACGTCCTCGCGCCCGCGCAGCACCGCGACGTACCGGATGCGCGGCTCTTCCGGCGGCAGCGGCCAGACCGTCTGCGCGGGGACCATCGACGCATCGGTCGGGCCCGGCGGCGCCTTCTGCGCCAGCGGGGCCGCGACCCCGGCGACCACGAGGAGCGCGATGAGCGGGAAGCCGCGTGAGAGGCCGACCTTGCGAGTGCCTGACAGGGAGTTGGACATGATCGTGCTCAGTGGCAGCCCGAGGTTGTCGTGCAGTTGCTCTTGCTGTAGTTGAACGCCCCGGAAGCCGCGGTGAACGAGACGACGCGGGACGCACCCCGGTTGTAGGGCGCCGGGTCGCTGGTCAGCGCGATGAGGCCGGCGCGGACCGTGCCGTGCGGAACGGCCGCGTGACACATCTGGCACGGGCCGCTCTCGTGGTTGTCGACGGCGTGGACCTCGTTCGAGCTGCGGATGTTGGCCGCGTTGTGACAGTTGACGCAGAAACCGGTTGGCGACAGGAGTGACGGCGCGGTCGTGCTCCACGTCGCGTTCGGGAACCGGAGCAGGTACCGCGCGTTCGAACCGTGGGGACCCGCCGCCGTGGTCGCGGACGCCGCCGCGTCGTTGCCGTGGCAGTCCGAGCAGAACATCCGTGTCGCCGCGGTCGTGGTGTTCCACGGCGCGAGCAGGTTCGTCCCGGAGGCCACCCGCAGGTGGGGGGCGCCGACCACCGGGTGGTAGCTGCGGTTTCCCGGATTGAACTCGGCGGCCACGTCCGTCTCCGGTCCCCCCGATGGGGACGTCGGCGGGGCGAGCCCGAACGCGTAGGACGAGTGGCACTTGAAGCAGATTCGGGTACTCGCGCGCCGCCGGCGCGGCAACGACGTAGCCGCCTTGCGACGCCGATGGCATCGGGAATGCCGTGGCGGCGGCCGGGTAGGACGCGGGTTCGACGCCGGCCACGCCCGACAGGATGCTGCTGGCGCCGACGAGGTTGCTCCCGGGGGCGTGGAGGGCGCCTCCGGCCGCGTGGGCGTTGTGGCAGTCGCTGCACACCACGTGACGCCGGGCCCCGGAGAAGTTCGTCGGCGATGTCCGGACCTCGGCGGCGTCGTGGAGGATGGCGGACGTCGAGGACTCGAGCGGATGACGATAGGTCTTGGAGAACACCGACGAGAGGTTCTTGGCCGCAACCGGCGCATTGCCGTGGCACTGGAAGCACAGGTCCCGCTGGTTCACGGCCTTGAGCAGGCGCTGGGCCTGCGGTGCCGAGTGCGAACGGTGGCACGACTCGCAGCCATTGTCGGCGACGTTGGTGTAGCCGGTGTGGGCACCCAGCCCGGCGACACCCCCCGTATTCGCGGCGGTGTAGCTCTTGGGAGACGTCGCGTGTGCCGACGAGGCCCAGGACCACCCGGTGCCGCCCCGCGAGTGGCAGGTCACGCAGATACCCGACCGCGCGTTCGACTTCACCAGGAACTTGCCGGACACCGCGTCGCCCCCGCGCTGGCTGTGCGGATCGTGGCACGACACGCACTGCACGAAAGCGGTGCCCGCCTCCAGCGTGACCGGGTCCGACGGCGGCGGGTCGACGACCTCGATGTTCGTGCCCGCCCGCGCGAACGACACCGGGTGATCGTTGGAGAGGTCGGCGCCGACGCTGGCCGTGGCCGGGACGAAGGTCCCGTTGCTCATCGCGATCGTGCCGTCGTTCAACGTGGCGCCGAGCGCGATCGTGCCGTCGTGGCAGCTGAGACAGAGCTTCGAGGAGCCGGTCGGCTGGCCCGCCAATCGGCCGGGCATCGTGTTGAAGGTGCCCGAGGACTGGCCCGACTGGAACGTGCTGCTCCCGTACGTCGTGTAGGTCACGGTGCTCGCCGGCCGGTTCCACAGCTGGATGGCGGGAGCCGAGTTGTGCGGCGTGTGGCAGAAGACGCAGGGCTGCGTTTCGGTTGTCGCGCGGACCGAGGAGCCGCCGGTGATCGACAAGTCGTGCTTCGACCCGAGGATGTCGCTCGGGCGCCCTGTCTGGGCGGACGCCGGCAGGGCCGCCGCCACCAGCCACGCGACGACACCGAGGCCCATCGCGCTGCGGGGGCTCCTAGTTCGCGTTCGGCAGGCTGACATACTGGAACACCTGGATGCGCCCGTTGAGGGCGTCGGCGACGTAGAGGCGATTCGCTGCGTCGATGTGCATGCCGCCCGGCAGCGAGAACTCCCCGGCCCGCGCGCCGCTCGCCCCGAACACGAGCAACAGCCGGCCCTGCGGGTCGAAGATCTGCACCACATCGTGCAGCGACTCGGCGATGTAGATGTGCCCTTCCGAATCGACCGCCACCCCCTTCGGTTTGTCGAGGTCCCCGCTGCCGTTGCCCCGGTGCCCGATCGACCGCACGAACAGGCCGGCGGCGTCGAATTCCTGCAGGCGGGCGTTCAGCGCGTCCACCACGTAGAACCCGCCATCCGGCCGCACCGCGATGTCGGTCGGGAAGTTGAACTCGGCCTCGTCCATCCCCCTCCGCCCGACCGTCCTCAGGACCGTTCCGCGCGGTGACAGGATGCGGACGCAGCCGGCCAGGGTGTCGACCACGTACAGAGACCCGTCCGGCCCCACCGCGATGCCCGTGGGCCGGCCGAAGATCGGCTCGCCGTTGACCACGCCGAGCGTGGTGCGGAGCGTCCCACCGGACGAGTAGGCGAAGATGCGCCGGCGGGTGGAATCGCTGACGTAGATGGTGTCGTCAGGGCCGACCGCCACACCGACAGGCGAGCCGAACGGCGCGGGGTCGAGGTGGCCGTACTTCTTCCGGCCGATGTCCAGCACGTGGACCATCTGCTGATCGGGATCGGCCACCAGGAGCCGGCCGGTATGGTCGGTGGCGACCGCGCGCGGCCTCAGAATGTGCGGCTCGCGTTTCCGGCCGATCACGGCCGACGCGATGCGGCTCAGCCACCCCGGCCCGGCGCCGACGTCTTCGGGGCGGGCGATCGTGGTCACGTATCGCACGCGCGCCGGCGACGGTGCAGGGGGCCACGCCGGGCCGTCCTGCGGGGGCGAGGGCCACGCCGGCCAGCCTGCCGCGACCGCCGCGAGCGACAGCGCGACAATCCCGACAGCGGGTGCCAGCCGGACGAGGCGTCGTGCGGACGGTGTCATGCAGACGCTCCTTAGAAGAAGGTCAGGTCGCGCCGGACCCTGACGTAGAACCTGCGGCCGTTGATGACGCTGAACGAGGAGGTCGACTCCAGGCGCTCCCAGCCGAACTCGAGCTGCAGCTGGCGGAGCTGCCACACGGCCCACACCTGCTCGCCCTCCTGGAACAGATCGAAGACAGAGGGGAACTGCTGCGACTGCCTCACGACCCTGCCGCTCACCTGCACACCGGACCACGGTCGCAGGTTGACGCTCAACGCACGGCTGCGATCCGACGACCCAAAGATGTTGCGGTAGATTTCGCCGCCCGACGACAGCAGCAGCGCGACGTCCGGCCGTCCGGCGATCACGTCTGCACCCAACAGGATCGACCGCGTGGACAGCCGGTTGATATCCAGGGCCACGTCGTACCAGCGGCCGGCAACGGTGACGGTGTAGCCGAGGTGCTGGTCCTTGTTGTCGTTGTAGAGAATGTCGCGGAGGTTGTTCGACCACGTCACGGCCAGCCTGGTGCGCGCCCACGACGGCACGGTGGTCTCGGCGGCTCCGGTGAACGCCCGGGCGTCGAGGTTCACGGGGTAGAACGACAGGCGCCCCACGCCCCGCAGGGCGCCGTCAGCCGAGAGGCGGAACCGCTGCGCCCATTCCCTGGTGATGCCCGCCTGGACGCCGGCTTCACGGTAAGGCTCGGTCTGGGAGCGGTTCGAGGCGGCGATCCCGGCGGACCCGTCGAGCGACCCCGTGAGCGTGAATCCCTTCATGCGGCGCTCTGCCCGGGCGAGGGCCCCAAACACGCGCAGGCCTCCCAGCGTGAGCGGCTGCCAGACCGGCACACCGTACGCGGTCGCCCTCGAGAACGCCGCGACGGAAGCATGCGGGGTGCCGTATTCCACCCGGCCCTCGCCGTCCTGGAACGTCGAGTTCGTCGCAAGAGGCGTTGGGCTCGCACCGCTCACGGCGCGGGCGTCGTTGGTGCCGGCGGCGCCGGAGAGGATTGCCTCGAACGCGTTGGACGAGAACGAATACCGCCCGAACGCATTCAGCTTCTCCGAGAAGCGGTAACGGCCGGCGACGTCTCCGCCGAGGCCGGTCACGCGGCTCTGCCGGTTCGTGAACCCGAAGCGGTAGCGCGACAGCCGTCCCGAGACGTCCACGGTCAGCGACTGGCTGGCCCGGAAACGGGCGGTGCCGTTCAGGAGATCGTTGCCCGTGTCGGTCCGCACCCCGGCTTCCGGCACGTCGTACAGGAACCGCCCGTGGGTGTAGCCGACATCGTAGCGAAGCGCTTTGACGTCCTGCGTGACGCGGAACTCGGCCCGCTGTTCGTCGTTGTAGGAGTTGTAGCCGAACAGGTAGTCGCGTGCATCCGACTGCCGCCCGGTGGACGCAGACAGCTGGAACCGCGGCTTGTGCGGGACGGCCACGTCCCACGTGAAGCCGGTCGACGTCCGCACGCCGCGGGTGAACTGGGCAGGGTCGAGCGTCGACGTCAACGGAACCATCGAGGTGTCGGTCGAGACGCGGTCCGAGAACACGCGGAGGGGCGCGCTCCTCCCAGAGAGGAAGGCCGCATCGAAGCGGTAGCTCCTGAGCGTGTTGCCGTTGTGGTATGCCGCCGCCGAGACGTCGCGGTCGTTTCTCCCTGTCTGGAAATCGCCGGTGAAGTCGAACGTCGCGATGCGCGGGTCGAGAATGGCGAACGACGTCGCCACCGTCACACCGCCCATGAGCATCCGGTCGCTGGCTTCGGACCCGGCCGAGCCATTGATTGCGGCCTCGTAGCCGGCGTTCACCGCCGCCCGGAGCATGCGCGGCTGGAACCAGGTGGCGAACGCGCTACGCGCCCGGACGTCCTGCATGCCTACCGGCACCGGCGGGGCGCCGGGGTTGGCGGCAGCGCCGGTCCCGGAGGCCGCCACGCGGGCCAGGCTCCCCGGGCCCGCCCCTACCGCCTTCTCCGCGGTCCCGATGTTGGCGCTGGCCGACGGCCCGCCGCGAGCAGTGACCCCGCCATCAGCCCCGTCAATCGGTGTGGGTGTCGGACTGGCGGGCGGAACTGGCCGCGTGGAAGCGGTTGCAGGCTGCACCGGGGCGTCCTGGAGGACCGAGCAGCGCAGCCAGCCGGCCCGTGTTGTCCCGTACTGGTCCGCCGGAAGCAGGACCCAGCACCATTCGTTCTCGCGGCCAACCATCTCGACCGCCGCGCCGCGCGGGAGGATGGCGAGGACTTCCGCCCCGCGCCCCGGCCGTTCGAGCACGGGAACCGGCGTCGAGACGACGCGGTTCGGCCCGCCGGCGATCACGATGCCCGCCGATGCGCACACGAACACTGCCGCGCATGCCTGCGCGACACGCCGTCTCACTCGCCGCTCCCGTCGCGGACCGCCTGCGGCACCGCCCGGCCAAGCGCGGCTTGCGGCAGTTCGGCGGGCTTCGCGCGGCGCAGAACCGGGTCCAGGATCTCCACGCGCGCGGAGGACAGCAGCGCTCTCCGCCAGGCGGCGGCCGCCGCCTCGCTGCGCTGACGCGTGAGTCGTTCCCGGATGATCGGGCGGGCCTCGTCGAGGGTCAACAGTCGGGCGGGTTCGCTCGCCAGCACCTCGAAGACCGTGAAGCCGCGGAACTCCCGGGCAACCAGGACCCGTCGGGCGGGCGCGGCGAAGACCGCGGCGTCCAATGCTTCGTCGAGCCGCCCGCGGTGGACGAAGCCCATGTCACCGTCCTTCACCCGATACTCGTCCTCGGAGAACTGGCGTGCGAGCTTGCGCAGATCCTCGCCCCTTCTCGCCCGGGCCGCCAGCCCCTCGGCCTTGCGGCGCGCCGGTTCCACGGATGCCGGGTCTGCCGGGTCGATGCGAACGAGGAGTTCCACGAGGTGGCGCTGCTCGGGCCGCTCGAACTTGGCCGCGTTCGCGCCGTAGTAGCGTGAGATGTCTTCGTCTGTCACCGGGGCGGGTTCGTGTGCGCGGCGTGCGGCCTGGACGACCACCGCCCGTTCCTGCCGAACCCGGATATCCTGCTCGGTGATGCCGGCTTCCGCGAGGGCGCGTTCGAACTCGCCGCGCGACGCGAACCTCGATTCGACCTCGGCGGTCGCGGCGTCCACCCCGGCCTTGTCGGGCTTGAATCCCTGCCGGACCGCTTCCTGGTAGATCAGCAAGTCGAGCACCACTTCGTCGAGGGCGGCCCGCCGGAGTCCAGTCAGGCGATCGCCTTCGATGCGTCCGTGATAGGACGCGAACGGCAACAGGTCGGAGAGCCTGACGTCCACCTCGTCGGCGGCGACGACCACTCCGTCCACCACCGCCACCGCCTCGGCGGGGCGCTGCCGGCGGGCCTGCAGCGCGTATCCCGCGCCAAACACCGACACGACGAGGAGAAGACCGGCGATGATGCGCGGCACCTTCGGTCGCAGGGGCATGCTTGATCTCCACCGAGAACGCGGCGGCGCACCCAGGCCGTTTCGCCCTGGAGCGCCGCCCGCGCCTCTTGGTCGACTTATGTGTGGCAGGCCAGGCAGAGCTGGCTGTTGGTGTTCGGAACCCGGAGGAACGCCGCCGCAGACGAGTGCGGATCGTGACAGCTCCCGCACTCCACCCGCCGGCTCCCGGCGGCTCCGAACAGCTTCACCTTCGTGATGTCCGGGTTGGCAACCAGCTTGGCGCCCGCAGCCGTCGCGGCAGCGTCGTAGCTGAACGCCACCGGGTGGTCGTTGCGAAGGTCGGTGCCCAGCAGCGCCGAGCCGGTGATCCTCGTCGTCTTCAGCGCCGTGCCCGGCGCCGGGTTGAGCACCGTGTTCAGCGCCGTCGTCCCGTCGTGACAGCTCAAGCAGAGCAGTGACACCTGTGTCCCCGCCGCCAGGCTCACCGCTCCGCCCTTGAAGTCCGGATTCACCGTCGAGTCGTATACCTGGAAACTCGTCGCGACCGGCAGCGACCGGTTCCAGAGCAGCGCCTGGAACGTGGCATTGGCGTTATGAGGTGTATGGCATGCCGAGCACAAGTCGCCCGTGTCGCCCGTGACACGGATGTCGTGGTCCTTGCCGGCCATCGCCGACTTCTGCGCGTAGGCGGTCCCGGCCGCCAGGACAATCGCGAGCGCGATTAGCAACGGTGACCCTCGTCTACTCATCCAGCTACCCTCCTTCGCCGGGACTCTGCCTCGGCGATCAGTGCCCCGGCGTTCCGGGGACGACAGTGACGACGATGGGGGCCGCGAACTTACTTGTGACAGTGGATGCAGAGGTCGCTCGCGCCCCGCGCGCCGTACTGGAACAGCTGGCGCGTGACGGCGCCGTGCGGCTGGTGACAGCTCACGCACGTCAACGGTTCTCGTCCGGCGACTTCCGGCACGCTGTCGCCGGCGACCGGGTGGCTGGCCGTGGGATGCCCCCGACGACCGAGAGGATCCAGCGAAATCCTCCCGGCCCTGCGCAGTAACCCGATTTCCGTCTCCGGCAAGTCCCGGCCGAACACCGTCGCCGTCCTGGCGCCTTCGGCCGGCGGCTGGCCGGTGTGGCACGACTGGCACAAGGGATTGACGGCAGCCCGAAGCTGCAGCGCGTGCGAGGTCCCATGCGCGTCGTGACAGACGGTGCAGTTCGCCACCGCGGGTGCGTGCGGCGAGGCCCGCTTGATCGCCGTTGCGACGGTGTCGTGGCACGACAGGCACACGTTCGCGGGCGAAGAGGACAACAGGGCCGCAGAGGCCGCCCCGTGAGGGTCGTGGCACGCGGTGCAGTCGCCCGATGCTGCCGGAGGATGAGCCCCCGCCAGTTTCACGGCAGCCCCAACCGCGTCGTGGCACGTCACGCACAGCGGGGCGGTGTTCTCTCGCGTCGCCCCCGCTTTCAAGCCAATCGTTGCACCCTTGCCGACCGGTGCCGCGTGGCACTCCCCGCACGCCGCCATGGCGACGGGGACGTGGACGACCTGGTGGTTGGCGACCTTCTTGTGGCACTCCAGGCAGGCCTCGCCGTCGCCGAACTTCACGTTGGCGTGGCGCGGACCTGTTGCCTGCTGAGCGGCCGCGACGGCGGACGCCGCCAGTGAACACACCACGACGAGGAGTCGCAAATCGGCCATGCGCTTCCCGGAATCGACCATGTTGAACGGGTGAGCCCTACTAACCTTACCGGGACAGTCAACAATATGCGTGCCTGAAATTTTCCGTGCAAACACGGCGAAATGAGATATTTCAGGTCGGATATCTGTTATGACGGGATCCCGGCAGTAATACCCGTACCCCGCTGGGCGAGGCTGTTTCGGAACATGACAGGCTGATACGGTTGAGTTCGCCCAACGACGTGTGTTTTGCTTAATCGAGGCAGGACTTCGCGGTTCTTCCGCCGGGCGGCTTTGACGGTAACCCGGCACCGCGGGGCGCAGGTTCTTCCAGCTCAAGCCAGGAAACCACTGGGAAATCGGGGGCCGCTGCCCGGCAGAATGTATGGAATCAATTCACTTTGCTGTGCACGGTTCGCGTCGATTCCTTTCAGATCTGTAACGTCGCGGGCACCCTGGCCGTCAGTCAGGCCCGAACGTGCCGGAGGCGCCTGTCTCGTCGCCTACGCGATCAAGCGGAACGGCGTTTCCGGCTTGCGATGGCGCCGGCCGAGCAGGGTCGTCACCCAGGCTGCGATCAACCCGACCTGTGTCGCCGCGTCGAGGAGATAGATGCGTGAGATGCGCCCGCGCTTCACGTAGACGGCGTCGATGGCAGTGATGGCGCCCGCGGTCCCGATGGCGAGCGAACGCGTCTCTGGTCCCGCTTCGTCACGGACCGCGCCGAGCACCATCGTGGACCCCATGACCGCGAGGAGCGACCCGACCGTCCGGACGAGCCAGAAGTCGACCTTGGGCCCGGTGACGCGTTCGAAACTCGATCGGTGGAAGACCGGCCACAGTCCGGCCGCGAGGTAGAAGACGCCTTGGCCGGCGAGCAGCAACCGTTCGGAGCGGGGAGTGATGGGCATGCCCGCGAAGACGCAAGCCGGGTGCCGCGCCTCCCCTTGACTTTCGCACTGGCTCAGCGGCATAGTGGAAAAGCGCGGCGATTTTGTCGACTTGATGGGCCGCGCGCCAGCCACGGCTGGAGACGAGCAATGACCATCTAAGTCGCGGCCAGGGCTCGCGGCACGGTCGCGAAGCCCTTTTGTTTTGCCGCCAGGCAGCTCCTGTCTCGGGCTGCCAGCATGAAGAGTACGGCGAGAGTCCCGGCTCGAAGACCCGTACGCCACACCGTCGTCCTGCTCCAGCTCCTGGAGCGCACGGTGGCCCAGCCGGCCAGGTTCCCACGAATCTGGAGCCATGCGCGAGCGAGACGGACCGCGATCTCGAAAGGGCATACGAGTCTTCGATTCCTGTGTCTGGTTTCGAATATCCTGGCGGGCCTGCGCGAGCCATGCGCGGACCGCCCCTGTTCATCTCTCGAGGAACGACGATGCAGAATCTGAGGCACACGCTGACGTCCGAGTCCGTTTCCGAAGGGCACCCCGACAAGGTCTGCGATTACATCGCCGACTCGATACTGGACGCCTACCTGGCTGGTGACGCCCGCAGCCGCGTGGCGTGCGAGGTCCTGTGCAAGGACGACAAGGTCGTCATCGCCGGCGAAATCACCTCGAAGGCCAGCGTGGACCACGAAGCGGTCGCCCGCCAGGCCATCCGCGAAATCGGCTACCTGCACGACGGCGAGGCGTTCCACGCCGACAAGGTGAAGGTGTTCAACTACATCTCGAAGCAGTCCGAGCACATCGCACAGGGCGTGGACGAAGGCCGCGGCCTCGACAAGGAACAGGGCGCCGGCGACCAGGGCATGATGTTCGGGTACGCGACCGCCGAAACCCCGGAACTCATGCCGCTGCCGATTCTGCTGTCGCACCGCCTGACGCGCGGCCTCGCCGACGATCGCCGTTCCGGGCAGTATCCGTGGCTGCGTCCGGACGCCAAGTCGCAGGTGTCGGTGGAGTACGAGAACGGGACGCCGGTGGCCGTGACGTGCGTGCTCGTCTCGACGCAGCATGCGGCCAAGACGCTTCACCCGGAGATCTACGACTACGTCGCCACCTGCCTGGCGCCGCGCGTGCTGGGCGACTGGTTCACCCCGAAGGTGCAGGTGCTCGTCAACCCGACCGGCTGCTTCGCGATCGGCGGCCCGTCGGCTGATTGCGGGGTTACCGGCCGCAAGATCATCGTCGACACCTACGGCGGCGCTGCCCACCACGGCGGCGGCGCGTTCAGCGGGAAGGACCCGTCGAAGGTCGACCGCAGCGGCGCCTACTTCGGCCGCTTCGTCGCCCGGCAGATCGTGAAAGAGGGGATCGCCAAGCGGGCCGAGGTCCAGGTGGCGTACGCCATCGGCAAGGCGCAGCCGGTCTCGACGAAGGTCGAAACCTACGGGACGGGCGACGAGCGCGAGGCTCGGAAGTTCCTCGACACCATCGATTTCCGCCCCGCGGCGATCATCGAGCAGCTCGACCTGCTCCGGCCGATCTATCGGTCGACGACCAACTACGGGCACTTCGGGAAGTCGGGATTGCCCTGGGAAGCCTAGATCGGACAGGATGTCAGTGGCTGGTGGTTAGTGGCCAGTGGCTAGCGGTGTCACACGTGACACACTAGCCACCAGCCACTAGTCACCAACCACTACTCCCGAGGCCTTCATGAATTTCCGCACCATCATCGAACCCTTCCGCATCAAGTCCGTCGAATCCGTCAAGTTCACCCGCCGCGAGGATCGCGAGGCGGCGCTGGCCGAGGCGGGCTACAACGTCTTCCGGCTGCGGGCCGAAGACGTGCTGATCGACCTCCTGACCGACTCGGGAACCGGGGCCATGTCGGCCGCGCAGTGGGGCGCGCTGATGCAGGGCGACGAGTCCTATGCCGGGAGCCGGTCGTTCTATCGGTTCGAGTCGGTCGTCCGCGACCTGACGGGGTTCAAGCACGTCATTCCGACCCACCAGGGGCGGGCCGCCGAGCGGATCCTGTTCCACACGGTGCTCAAGCCCGGCCAGGTGGTTCCCAACAACAACCACTTCGATACGACGCGGGCCAACATCGAGGTCGAGGCTTGCGAGGCGCGGGACCTGGTGATCGCGGAAGGGCGGGTGCCGTCGCTGATCCACCCGTTCAAGGGGAACGTCGATCTCGTGGCGCTCGAACGGACGCTGCGCGAAGACGGCGAGAAGGTTCCGCTGGTGATGGTGACGGTCACGAACAACTCCGGCGGTGGCCAGCCGGTGTCCATCGAGAACCTCCGCGGCGTGCGCGCGCTGTGCGACAAGTACCGCAAGCCGCTGTTCCTCGACGCCTGCCGGTTCGCCGAGAACGCCTACTTCATCAAGCTGCGGGAGCCGGGCCAGCAGAACCGGACGCCGAAGGCGATCGCGCAGGAGGTATTCTCGCTTGCGGACGGCTGCACGATGTCGGCCAAGAAGGACGGGCTGGCGAACATCGGCGGGTTCCTCGCGATGAACGACGACCGGTGGGCCGAGGCCGCCCGGAACCTGCTGATCCTCACGGAAGGGTTTCCGACCTATGGCGGGCTGGCCGGCTACGACCTCGAGGCGATCGCGCGCGGCCTCGAGGAGGTGGTGGAAGAGCCGTACCTGCGCTATCGGATCCGGTCGACCGAGTACCTGGGTGACAAGCTGACCGCGGCCGGCGTTCCCGCGATCCGGCCGTCGGGCGGACACGCGATCTATCTCGACGCCCGGGCGCTGCTGCCGCACATCCCGCCGCTGCAGTACCCGGGCATCGCCCTGGCGAACGCGCTGTACGTGGAAGCCGGCATTCGCGGCGTGGAGATCGGCACGGTGATGTTCGGCCTCCACCCGGACGGCACCGAGGCTCCGGGTGCGATGGACCTGGTGCGGCTGGCGATCCCGCGTCGCGTCTACACCCAGTCGCACATCGATTACGTCGCCGAAGGCGTCATCGAGGTGGCGCGCCTCAGGCAAGAACTGCGCGGCTACCGCATCACGTCCGCGCCGACCGTGCTTCGGCACTTCACGGCACAGTTCGAGCGGCTGTAGCGCAGCGCCGAATCGATGCAGCGGAGGGGCTTCACAACCCCTCCGCCCGCGCCGCGCTTCGACTATATCGCTGGCCCGTCTATTCCTTCCGATCCTTCCTGACATCGTCCAGGGTGTCGCGCAGGCGCTCGTCCTCGTTGCGCGCCGTGTCCCCCAACTCCGTCGTCTCCCCATCGTGCTCGATCCCAAGCACGTCGCCTGGCTGAGCGCGATCGGTTACCGGGTCGAGCGGGAGGTCGTTCAGGGCGGGGTCACGGTCGAGCGAGTCCCGGCGCCGGGCGACGACCTCCTCGCGCGGCATGACCGATGTGTCCCGCTCGACGACGGCCTGCGGCACGGACGTCGGGCGCGAAGTGATGCGGTCGGTCGTGCCAGTCGACGGCGTGGTGCCGCCGATCGGCCTCGACTGCCACCAGTCCGGTACCCGGTAGTGGCTCCACGCGTCGTAGTCCCAGCGTCCCTCGGCATGGCGTCCCTTCAACTCGGCGGGGCAGCACGCGGTCAGCATGTCTTCGTTGAAGCGCCGCGCTTCCTCCTCCGGCATCTCTTCGAACCGGTTCGCGTCGAAGGGCGGGAACCGTTCAATCGCTTCGCGCTCGATGTCGATCCGGAGCCGGTCGTTGTCGGTATCCAGCCGTGCGTGGCCGATGGGAACGAGGTAGCGCTGGCTGCTGAACCAGCCTCCCGAGTCCACCACCACGTAGTACGGGCGGTTGGAGTCGCGGTCGACGATGAAGCCATCGACGTCGCCGAGCTTGGTGCCGGCCGCGTTGTAGACATCGAGCCCGTCGAAGTCTACGCGCGAATCGTCGATGTCACCGGCGTCCATGTAGCGCAGCCGCGTGTGTCTCACTGAGTCCATCCTGGTGTCCTCCTATGAACTGGGCAGGGCGAACGCAACTGCAATCCGGGTGCCCCCGCGGTTCCGGCGCGTTTGCGCGGCGATTGCGCGGGCGGGCACCGAACGTGCAGTGATTCACACCTCAGCAAGGGAGCTGCGGTGTCCGAGAAACGAAGCGTCAGTCGTCGGTTGCCGGTCGGTGCCGAGGCTCAGCCCGGCGGGGGAGTGCACTTCAGAGTGTGGGCGCCGGATCACGCGCGCGTGACGCTGGCCTTCGACGAAGGCACGGTGTCCGGCCCCGCGGAGCTCGCGCTGCAGCCGGAGGCGGGCGGGTACTTCTCCGTCTTCGCCCCGGCCGCGGCGCACGGCACGCGCTACCGTTTTCGGCTGGATGAAGACACGACACTGTATCCGGACCTCGCGTCCCGGTTTCAGCCGGACGGGCCTCACGGCCCGTCGGAAGTCGTCGATCCCACCCGCTTCGCGTGGACCGACGCGGAGTGGCGCGGCGTGTCGCTCCACGGCCAGGTGGTTTACGAAATGCACCTGGGTACGTTCACGCCCGAAGGGACCTTCGCGGCCGCGGCCCGCGAGCTGGCCGAGCTGAAGCGGATCGGGGTCACCATCGTCGAAGTGATGCCCGTCGCCGAGTTTCCCGGGCGATTCGGGTGGGGCTACGACGGTGTGGACCTGTTCGCTCCGACCCGTCTGTATGGCGCACCAGATGACGTGCGGCAGTTCGTCGACGACGCGCACCGTCTCGGGATGGCGGTCATCCTGGACGTCGTCTACAACCACGTGGGCCCGGACGGCGCCTATTTCCGGGCGTTTGCGCGGTCCTTCTTCACCGACCGGTACGAGAACGAGTGGGGCGAGGCGTTGAATTTCGACGGGGCCGACGCAGCGCCGGTTCGTGAGTTCTTCGTCTCCAACGCCGGCTACTGGATTGACGAGTTCCACTTCGACGGCCTTCGACTGGATGCGACGCAGTCGATCCACGACGCCTCAGCGGAGCACGTGATTGCCGACATCGGCCGGCGAGCGCGCGCGGCGGCCGGTGGCCGGGCGATCGTGCTGATTGCCGAGAACGAGACCCAGGACACGCGGCTCGCGCGCCCGCTGGGCGAGGGAGGTTACGGTCTCGACGGTCTCTGGAACGACGACCTCCATCACACCCTGGTCGTCGCCCTGACCGGGCACAACGAGGCGTATTACTCGGACTACCTGGGCCGTCCCCAGGAACTGATTTCAGCCGCCAAATACGGCTACCTGTATCAGGGGCAGTACTACGCCTGGCAGAAGAAGGCGCGAGGGAAGCCCGCCTGGGGCCTTCCCCCCGAAGCGTTTGTCGCCTACATCGAGAACCACGACCAGGTCGCGAACTCCGGGTTCGGGCGCCGGCTGGCCGCGCTGACGAGCCCGGGGCGCCTGCGTGCCGCCACGGCGTACCTGCTCCTGGGTCCCTCAACGCCCATGCTCTTCCAGGGCCAGGAGTTCTGGGCAAGCAGCCCATTCCTGTTCTTCGCCGATCACCAGGACGAACTGGGACAAGCGGTTCGCCGCGGCAGGGGACAGTTCCTCGCACAATTTCCCAGTCTCGCGGGCGACGAGATGCAGAGGCGGCTGGCGGACCCCTCCGATCCCGCGACCTTCGAGCGCTGCAAGCTGAGGTTCTCGGAGCGCGAGTCGCACGCCCCGGCCTACCGGATGCACGCGGACCTGCTGGCGTTGCGCAGGAGCGAACCGGCCTTCCGCTGCCAGGGCGCGCGCATGGTCGATGGGGCGGTCATCGGCGACGAGGCGTTCGTCCTCCGGTTCTTCAGCGAACAAGGGCACGGGCAGGACCTGGTTCTGATGGTCAACTTCGGCCGTGACCTGTCGCTGCAGTGCGCGATCGACCCGCTGCTCGCCACCGCCGACGGCACCGCGTGGCAAGTCCTCTGGTCGAGCGAGGACCCACGCTACGGCGGGCAGGGCACGCCCCCCGTGGTCTTCGAGGAGGGCCTTCGCTGCCCGGGCGAGGCGGCACTGGTCCTGGCGGCGAATGCGAAAGGATAGCGCGATGACGCTCGTCCGAACGATTGCCCACCCCGGCGACCAGCGCGACATCGACCGCCTGGTCGACCGCGAGTGGTTGGTGACCAACGGCCTCGGCGGCTACGCGAGCGGTTCGGTCGCCGGCGTTCTGACGCGGCGCTATCACGGCCTGCTGGTGGCCGCGCACCCCGCGCCGTTCGGCCGGGTTCTCCTCCTGAGCTACCTCGGTGAACTCCTCGTGCTGCCCGACGGCCGGCGCCAGTCGCTCACCGCCACCGAGCACGCCGGCGGCTTGACCGAGTTTCACGCCGCGGCCGCGCTCGAGGAGTTCCGTCTCGAAGACGGCCTGCCCGTCTGGCGATACCGGTTCGGTGACGTCGCGCTGGAAAAGCGTTTGCTGATGCTTCACCGTCAGAACACCACCCACGTCACCTACCGCCTGATGGGCGGATCGCCCGGCGTGCGGCTCGAACTCCGTCCGTCGGTGCGTTTCCGCCCGCACGACGCGCCGGTCGACCAGGGGACCTCTGCGCCGTATACGCTCACGGTGGTCGAGAACCGCTACGAGGTGTCGTCCGGCTCGCTGCCTGCTCTGCGCCTCGTGACGCACGGCCCGGCGACGGTCTTCACGATCGAGCCGCGAACCACGACCAGCGTTTTGTACAGGATGGAGGCCAATCGAGGCTATCCGGCGTCTGCTGACCTGTGGAGTCCCGGGGTCTTCTCGCTGACGCTCGAGGCCGGCACAGCGGTGACGCTGATCGCGTCGTCGGAGCCGTGGGAGACGATGCTGGCGCTGACGCCGGCGGAAGGGGAGGACGCCGAACGCCAGCGCCGCCGCCGCCTCGTCAGGCAGGCCTCCGAGCCGCTGCGCGACCGCACAGCGGCAGAACTCGTGCTGGCGGCGGACCAGTTCGTGATCAAGCCGGCAGGCCGCGCCGAGGAGTCCGCGCGGGCGCATGCGGCCGGCGACACGGTCGCGACCGTCATCGCGGGCTATCACTGGTTCACGGACTGGGGCCGCGACACGATGATCAGTCTCGAGGGGCTCACGCTGGTGACGGGACGCGAGTCGGCGGCCGGCAACATCCTGCGGACCTTCGGCCGCTACATGCGCGACGGCCTCATCCCCAACCTCTTCCCGGAAGGCAGTCGCGAGGGCCTCTATCACACCGCCGACGCCACGCTGTGGTTCTTCCATGCCGTGGCGCGGTACGTCGAGGCGACCGGAGACCGGCAGACGCTGTGCGTGCTGTTGCCGGCGCTGCGCGACTCGTGGGGCATCACCTGCGCGGCACCCGGTTCGGCATCCGCGTGGACCCGGCAGACGGCCTGCTCACGCAGGGCGGCGGACGGGTATCAACTCACCTGGATGGATGCCAAGGTGGACGACTGGGTCGTCACCCCGCGCCGGGGGAAGGCCGTCGAGATCAACGCGCTGTGGTACAACGCGCTGCGGCTGCTCGCGACTGGTTGCGCGAGGAAGGCGAAGCGGCGGAGGCGGACGATCTGGACGGCCGGGCGGAACTCGCCCGCCGGTCGTTCAATGCCCGCTTCTGGTACGAGGAAGGTGGCTACCTCTACGATGTCGTCGACGGGCCGACGGGCGACGAACGCTGCTGCCGGCCGAACCAGTTGCTCGCCATGTCGCTCGCGCACCCGGTGCTCGACGAGGCCCGGTGGGCCGCGGTGGTCGACGTCGCCGCAACGGCGGCTGCTGACGCCGGTGGGCCTGCGAAGCCTTGCACCGGGCGAGCCGGACTACAAGCCGCAGTACTACGGCGACCTGCGCGCGCGCGATGCCGCCTACCACCAGGGGACCGTGTGGGCGTGGTTGATCGGCCCCTTCATCGACGCCTGGCTCCGGGTCCACCCGGGTCGAGACGACGGAGGCGCGCCGGTTCCTGGACGGGTTCGTCGGCGTGCTGGACGAGGCGTGCGTCGGGTCGATCACGGAGATCTTCGATGCCGAGGCGCCCTTCGACGCCGCGCGGGTGCATCGCGCAGGCCTGGAGCGTCGCGGAGGTGCTGCGATGCTGGGCCAGGACCGCGGGCTAGCATCGGCCTGCGCGGCGCTTGCGAACCGGGCAACCGGGGCATAAGATCCCTCCGCCCGCTCCCTATCGGGGGCGGATGGACGGGAGACACAGATGGCCTTGATCCAGTTCACGCGGAACCACCACGACCACTCGACCGACAAGGGCTACCAGTTCGAGTTCTTCTGCGACCGTTGCGGGAATGGCTTCAAGTCGGAGTTCAAGGCTTCCGTGGCCGGGTACGCCACCAGCTTCCTGCGGGCGGCAGGCGACGTCTTCGGCGGCGTGTTCGGGTCCGCCAGCGCGGGGGACGTACGAGATACAGCGCGCCATCCAGGGGCCCGCTCACGACAAGGCCTTCCGCGATTGCGTGGAAGAGTCCAAGCCGCATTTCCGCCAGTGCCCGAAGTGCGCCAAGTGGGTGTGCCTTACCAGCTGCTGGAACCAGGCGCGCAGCCTGTGCTACGAGTGCGCGCCCGACGTGGAGACCGAGATCGCGGTGGCGCAGGCCCAGTCCACCGCGCAGCAGATCCACGAGAAGATCGCGCAGCAGGACCTCACGCGGCACCTGGACCTGACCAGCGACGCCTCGGCCCTCTGCCCGGCGTGCGGCGCGCGGACCGAGGGCGCCAAGTTCTGCCCGGAGTGCGGCAAGCCGCTGCGCCCGAAGAACGAGTGCCCGCGCTGCGGCACGAAGATGGAGGCCAAGGCGAAATTCTGCCCGGAGTGCGGGCAGCGGGCGGGCTGATCCCGTGCCGACGTTTCGTGGCCGCTTCGAATACATCGCCCCCGGCCGGCGTGTGGTCCGGTCCGGTGACTGCGACCTGACGTTCGACCGGTGCACCGCCACGCTGGTCGGCGACGGGCCGTCCCTCGCGTTCGACCTGGGGGACATCGACACCTACGAAGCGGGTGAGTACCACCTTCGCCTTTCCCTCTTCGACGGCCACGACGTCCTGCTCACGCGGTTCGCGAAGGCGTTCACCGACCTGGAGCGCCAACTGCGCGACGCGTTCCGCGATCGTCTCGTGCAGTGCCTTCTCGTGGGCGACCTCGACGAGGTCGCGAGGTTCACCGGCCGCGTGCAACTCGACTCTCCCGCCCGGCCGTTCAGCGGCCTGGCGGAGTTGCGGGTCTACGAGAGCAACCTGGCCGTCCTGCCCGACGCGGGCGTCGGGTTCCAGTGGCGCCTTGCCGACGTCGACGGCGTCGCGTTCGACGACGCCCAATACGCGGTGACCGTGGCGCGCGGTCCCGAGTGCCTGTCGGTCGGCCGTCTCGCCAAGCGGACAGCCGAGTTCGCCGGGGTCCTGCGTTCGAAGATCGCGACGTTGAGGGAACGCTCTGCCCGGGCGCTGCACGGCGTCATGCCATTCCTGGGGCCGGAACAGTTTGCCCGGGTGGCGGCCGCGATGCCCGAGGGCACCAGCGCGTCGATCGCCGATATCGGCGGGGTGCACCCGCTCGTCGAACGGGTGCTCCTCTCGACGGTCGTAGACGACGGCCTGCGGCCGTACGTCGCGACGCTGGCCGCGCGATCGTCGTGTCCGTGGTTCGCAGGCTTCAAAGTGATCCGGCGCGAGGGACCGGCGGAGGAAGACGGGGTGGACGCCGAGGTGTCGGCGGAGGCCGGCAGGGAAGTGCTGGACGCCGGGGACGGGCTCGAACTGCTGTTCTGGTTCTTCTTCCCGCTCGGCCCCGCCCGCGGCGCTCCGACCCACCTCGCCTGGGAAGCGACGTCCCGCGGCGGGCGGGCGACCTACGTGTTCAAGCTTTCGGGCGACGAACCGCTCGCGGAGAGCGTGGCGGCGCTCAATCGCGGCCTGGCCTCACTCAACTTCCGCCGGGAGCCGGTCTACCTGGAGGCCCAACGGCTGGAAGGCGAGCAACGCTACCGCCATTACGCGATTGCGTTGAGGAAGCTGCCTGAACTGGCGAGGGTGAGGGAGTCGTTCGTGGGCCGTGCGATTCACACGACCCACGAAAGCTGGCTGGCGCAGCTGGGCCGGCTCGTGGGCTAGATCAGGATCTGGACCTTCGCCTTGGACTTCAGCTTCTCGACGTACGCCGCGGTCTTCTCCTGCGTCTTCTGGTTCTTCAGGAACTGTTCGACCTGGGGCTTCACTTCCTGGAGCGGGACGACGCGCGCGTCGCGGTGGGCGACCATCTTGATGATGTGGAAGCCGAACGGCGATTCCACGAGGCCGCTCAACTGCCCGGCCTTCAGCTTGAAGGCCGCCTCGTCGAATGCCGGTGTCGTCTGACCCTTGGCGACGAAGCCGAGGTCGCCGCCGTTCGCGGCGCTGCCCGGGTCCTGCGAGTGCTGCTTGGCCAGCGCCGCAAAATCGCCGCCCTTCTTCAACTGCGCCAGAACCGTCTGCGCCTCGGTGCGCGCTTTCTTCTTGGCGGCTTCGTCGGCGTTCTCCGGCACCCGGATCAGGATGTGCGACACGTGGACCGCTTCCGGTTCCTGGAACTTGTCGGGGTTCTTGGCGTAGAAGTCGTTGCAGTCCGCCTCCGTAACCGTCACGGTCGGGACGATCTCCATTTCGACGAGCTTCATCGCCTGCATCTGCTGCTTGATCTCGGAACGGAGCTTGTCCGGGGTCATCTGGCGCTGCGCCAGCGCGGCGGTGAACGCTGCCTCGTCCGGGAACTGGCTCTTCACCTGGTTCACCCGCCCGTCCACCTCGGTGTCGGGAAGCGGGACCTTCTTCGCGATCGCCTCCTGGGAGAGGAGCTTCATCGCGACGATCTGGTCGAGCATCTGGCGGTAGATCGCGTCGCGCTGTGCGGGCGGGACGGGGCCGCCCGCCTGGGCTTCGAGGCTCTTCAGGGCGCGCTCGAACTCGCCGCGGTCAATCGCGTTGCCGTTCACGCGCGCGAGGACGTCGGGCAGCTGCGCGGGCACCGGCTTCGGTGCGGCCGGGGTCGCTGCCTGGCCGGCCGCCGCACCGGTCGCGGGCGTGCCGCCGGCCTTGGCGGCATCCGCCGGGGACTTCTTGCAAGCGGCCACGAGGGCGACCGCGATCAGGGCGATGGCAATGCGAGTCTTCACGAGAATTTCCTCTAGGCTGTGGTGACGGGGTGGAGCGGAGTTCCGCAGGAATCGGGGGCCAGAAGCGGGGATTTCCACCGGGTCCTGGCCCTCTGGTTTTCGAACTGTGCGTCGGGCTACCAGCGGGGTTCGCGTCGGCCGCCGCGGCCGCCACCACCGCCGCCGCCGAACCCGGGGCCCCCGCCGAACCCGCCGGACCGCTCGGGCTTGGGCCGGGCTTCGTTCACCGTCAGGGCGCGGCCGCCGAGGAGGTACTGGTTGAACTGCGTCGCCGCCTTCTGGGCCTCTTCGTCGGTGGCCATCTCGACGAAGGCGAAGCCGCGGGCGCGGCCAGTCGCCATGTCGCGCATGACGCGCACGGACTCCACGGCCCCCGCCTGGCTGAACAGTTCCTGCAGTTCCGCCTCACCGATCTGGTAGGGCAGGTTCCCGACGTACAGCTTCCGACCCATGTTTCTCGCTCCTTGTCTCGCGTGCTGGAGGGACCGGCCGTCGCAGTGCGGCGCCGATCGGGCTAGTGAAACGAACCATCGTGAAGGAGGCTCAACTCTGGCTGCTCAGGCTGTGAGGGAGCGAATGAACAGGCGGGTTCGATCGGCTCGTGGCACTCAGGAAACTGGCAGGAGGATTGTGCACTCTCCGCTAGCCTAGCAGACCCGGGTCGCCGCGCAAAGGGAAACTTGACACGGTCCGGGCCGTCCGATACCGTCCCGGCGTGCTCGAACGATTCTTCCGCCTGACCGCCCGCGGCACCGACGTGCGAACGGAGGTGATGGCCGGTGTCACCACGTTCCTCACGATGGCGTACATCGTCTTCGTCCAGCCCGCGGTGCTGTCCACCGACCTGGCCGGGCAGCCCACGGGCCTCGACCTCGGGGCGGTCCTCGTCGCCACCTGCGTGGGCTCGGCTCTCGCATCGATCCTGATGGGGATCGTCGCGGACTATCCGATCGCGCTGGCCCCCGGCATGGGCGAGAATTTCTTCTTCGTGACCGTCGTGATGGCCCTGGTCAAGCTCGGTGTGCCCGACGCCTGGCAGACGGCCCTGGGCATGGTGTTCCTCTCGGGGGTGGCGTTCATCCTGCTGACGCTGCTGAAGGTCCGCGAAGCGGTGATCGACGCAATCAGCCCGGGCATGCGCAACGGCATCGCGGTCGGGATCGGGCTGTTCATCGCCTCCATCGGGCTTCAGCACGCCGGCCTGATCGTCGGCAAGCCGGGAACGCTCGTCGGCCTCACCGGTCACCTGTGGTCGGCGGACATCGCCGTCTTCGCGGCCGGGTTGTTCACCGCGGCCGTCCTGCTCGTCCGCGGCGTCCGTGGGGCGTTGCTGTGGGGCATCTTCGTAGCGGCCCTCGCCGCGCTCGCGTTCGGCCGGATCGCCTACGGGGGAGTGTTCGGCCTGCCGGCCGTCCACGGCCGGGCCTTCCTGGCGATGAATGTCGCCCGGGCGCTCGATCCGGTCTTGCTGCCGTTCGTGATCGTCTTCCTGTTCATGGGGCTGTTCGACACCGTCGGCACCCTGGTGGGCGTCGCGGAGCAGGCCGGCCTGATGGAGAACGACCGGCTGCCGCGGGCCAACCGCGCGCTGATCGTGGACGCCACCGGGATCACCGCGGGCGCGTGCCTCGGGACGAGCACCATCACCTGCTACATCGAGAGCGCGGCCGGAGTGGCGGCCGGCGGCCGGACGGGGCTGACGGCGGTGGTGACGGGCCTGCTGTTCCTCGGCGCCCTCTTCGCCGGCCCGCTCGTCCGGATGATCGCCAGCTATCCGCCCATCACCGCGCCCGCGCTGGTCCTCGTCGGGACGATGATGATGCAGAACGCGCGGAAGGTGGCGTGGGACGATGCGTCCGAGGCGCTGCCGGTGTTCCTGATCGTCGCCGGCATCCCGCTGTCGGCCTCGATCGCCGACGGGCTGGCACTGGGGTTCGTCAGCTACCCCGTCGTGAAGTTGTTCGGCGGGAGGGGCCGCGAGGTGCACTGGCTCTCGTACGTGATCGCCGTGCTGCTGGTGGCGTACTTCCTGCTCGTCCGGGGCCGGCTCGGGTGAATTTCGCGAATTGAGCCGTGAAGTTTGCTAGGATGTTAGGTCGCGTGTCAGGGGCAGCAGTTCTATGGAGACGACCGTCCGTCGGATAGCCGGGGAACTTGGGGTCGGCGAGGACCAAATCGAGATCGTCCTTCGCCTTCTGGGCGAGGGAGCCACCGTGCCGTTCCTGGCGCGGTACCGGAAGGAAGCGACCGGCGGCCTCGACCTCGCTCGTCTTCGCGCGGTCGAAGATCGGCTTCAGCAGGTCCGCGAACTCGACGAACGCCGCGGGTTCATTCTGAAGGCCGTGAGCGAGCAGGGCCGACTGACCCCGGAACTTCAGACGGCGGTGGCCGTCGCCGATTCACGCGCCCGCCTCGAGGATCTCTACCTCCCGTTCAAGCAGAAGCGCCGGAGCCGCGCGAACCAGGCGCGCGACCTGGGCCTCGAACCGCTCGCCGACCTGCTGCTCTCGAACCCGCAGTTGTCGCCCGACGAAGAAGCCGAGCGCTTCGTGAGCGCCGAGAGGGGAGTGGCGGACCGCGTCGCCGCGCTCGACGGCGCACGCTGGATCCTGCTCGAACGGTTCTCGGACGACCCGCGGTTGCTCGAAACGCTGCGCCAGTACGTCTTCGCGCACGCCCTGCTGCAGGCGAAGGTGGTTGAAGGCCGGCAGGAGAAGGGCGCCAAGTTCGCCGAGTACTTCGCGTTCAGCGAGCTGGCGAGGAACATCCCCTCGCACCGTGTCCTCGCGCTGTTCCGGGGGCGCAAGGAAGGGGTGCTCCGCCTGGCGCTGGTCCTGCCCCCGTCTCCGGGCGCGCAAGTGGCGCTCCCGGCCCCCGCCCCGCCGGTGCCGGCTGGCGGCGCCGATGGCGAAGCGCAGCCGGCCGAGCAGGCAGAGGTGCCGGCGGTCCAGGCGGTGCGCGAGCCCCCGAGCGTTCCGGAGCAGATGATTGCCGATTACTTCGGCATCAAGAGCGACGGCCGGCCTGCGGATGCCTGGCTGATCGACGTGGTGCGGCGCGCGTGGAAGATGAAGGTGCTGCCGTACGTGCAGGTGGAAATCGAAGGCCTGCTGCGCGAGCACGCCGAGCGCGAGGCGATTGTGAGCTACGCGCGCAGTCTCCGCGACCTGCTGATGGCGGCGCCAGCCGGTCCCCGCACGGTGATGGGCATCGACCCGGGGCTGCGCACGGGCGTCAAGGCCACGGTCGTCGATCCCTCCGGCAGCGTCATGGAGACCGTCACGCTCTTCCCGCACCAGCCCAAGAACGAGTGGGACGCGTCGCTCGAGGCGATTGCGGATCTGATCGGGCGGCACCAGGTCGACCTCGTCGGCATCGGCAACGGGACCGGGTCGCGCGAAACCGACCGGCTGTTGTCGGACGTGGCGAAGCGGCATCCCGAGTTGAAGTTCAACAAGGTCATCGTCTCGGAAGCGGGCGCCTCGGCGTTCGCCTCTTCGCGCCTTGCCGCCCGCGAGCTGTCGACGCTCGACGTCCCGCTCCGCGCGTCCGTGAGCGTGGCGCACCGGCTCCAGGACCCGCTCGGGGAATTGGTGAAGATCGAACCGCGGACGATCGGCGTCGGGCAGTTCCAGCACGACGTCAACCAGGCGCACCTGTCGCGCGCGCTCGTCGCGACCATCGAGGACTGCGTCTGCGAGGTCGGCGTCGACGTGAACACCGCGAGTTCCGCGATGCTCGGCCGGGTTGCCGGGCTGAACCATCGCATCGCCGACAACATCGTGGCGGTGCGGTCGACGGTGGGAGCCTTCCGCACGCGCGAGGACCTGAGGAAGGTGCCGGGCATCAGCGAGCGCGCCTACGAGCAGGCGGCCGGTTTCGTCCGAATCTCGGGGGGGACCAGCGGCTCGACGGCACCCGCATCCACCCCGAGGCATATGCCATCGTCGAGCAGATGGCCGAATCGGTCGGCCGCCCGGTGGCCGAGTTGATTGGCAACGAAGAGGCGCTGCAGGCCATCGTCCCGGAGTCGTTCGTGACCGACTGGGTCGGGATGCCGACGCTGACCGACATCCTGTCCGAACTGCGGGCGCCCGGACAGGACCCGAGGCCGCCGTTCCGCGTCGCGACGTTCAAAGAAGGGCTGGACGACCTCGTTGACCTGAAGTCCGGGATGGTGCTCGAAGGCGTCGTCACGAACGTGGCGACGTTTGGGGCCTTCGTCGACATCGGCGTCCACCAGGATGGCCTCGTGCACGTCTCCCGCCTCGCCGACCGGTTCGTCAAGGACCCCCACGAGGTGGTGAAGGCCGGCGACATCGTCCGCGTAAAGGTGCTCGAGGTGGACGTCGAGCGCAAGCGGATCGCGCTGACCATGCGGTTCGAGAAGAAGCCGGCTGCGCCGGCGCGACCCCAGGCTCCGCGCCAGCCGCGCGAGGCGGGGGCGGGCAGGAACCAGGGCGGCCGTCGGGCGAAGCCAGTCCCGGCGCAGGCTCCCGCGGCGGCCCCCAGGACGCCGTCCGCCGAAACCGCCATGGGCGCCGCCTTCTCGCGACTGCTCAAGCGGACCTAGCGTGCGCGCGGCCGCCCGATGATGCGCGTCCTCCGCCTCGGCGTGATCGTGGTGGCCCTCACCGCGGCCTTCGTCCCGGTGCCTCCTTCCTGGATCGAGTCCGGCTACTCCCAGGGCGCCTACCTGGCACTCCAACGGATCATCACGCCCGCGACCAACGCGTGGCCGCTTGCGGTCACCGACCTGCTGATCGTCGCCGCCCTGTTCACGGTGGCCGCTTGGATTCGATCCTCGTGGACGCTCCGACGGCGGGTCGGCGCATGGCGTGCGTTCCGCGCCGCGGTCGGAACGGCCGTGGTGACGGGCGCCGTCGTCTACCTCGTGTTCCTGGGAATGTGGGGGCTCAACTACCGGCGCGTGACGCTCGCCTCTCGGCTCGACTTCAACCGGGGTCGGGTGACACCGGAATCAGTCGCCGCACTGGGCCGCGAACTCGCTGCGCGGGTGAACCACTTGCACCCGGGGGTGCACGCAGCGGGGTGGCCCGCGTGGGAGGCGCTGCCAGGAGTCCTCGGACCATCCTTCTCACTGGTCCAGCGCCAGCTGGCCAGCGCGAGGCCGGCCGTGCCGGGGGTGCCGAAATGGTCGGTCCTGACGTATTACTTCGAACGTGCGGGCGTTTCCGGCATGACGGACCCGTTTGCGCTCGAGGTCGTCGTGGACCGGTCGCAACTTCCGTTCGAGCGTCCGTTCGTGGCCGCCCACGAGTGGGCCCACCTGGCGGGCTACGCAGACGAATCCGAGGCGAACTTCATCGGCTGGCTGGTGTGCTTCCAGGGACCTGCCGTCGCCCAGTACAGCGGCGGGCTGGTCCTCCTGATGTACGTGCTCGGCGACGTGCCGGCCGCGGAGCGGGCCGAGATCGTCAAGTCGCTCGGGCCCGGACCCCGGCAAGACCTGGTGGCCATCACGCGCCGGGCGGAACGCAGCTGGCCGTGGCTCCAGCGGCCAGCCTGGTGGCTGTACGACCGATACCTTCGGGCGAATCGCGTGGAGCAAGGCGTGCGAAGTTACGGGGCCGCCCTTCAACTGGTGGCCGGCACCAGGTTCGAGACACCGTGGGTGCCGGTGCTGAAGCGGGCGCAGCCCAAGACGCAGGTGCACAGACCGGAATGAACCAGACGTCCATCGTTCGTCCTCCCGCCGCCGTGATCTTCGACATGGACGGCGTGCTCCTCGACTCCGAGCCCATCCACTTCGAGGCTACGCGTTCGCTCCTCGGCGAGCATGGCATCGTCTTCGAGCCGGACCTCGAAGAGAACTTCTACGGCTGCACCGACCGGGAGGTGTTCAGGGCGCTGAAAGCCCGGTACCGTCTCGAGGCCGACGAGAAGGAACTCGCGTCGGCGTGGATCGTCAAGGTGGTGGCCCTGCTCGCGGGTCCGCTCGTACCGCTGAAGGGGATCCCCGAGGTGCTGCACACCTTGCGGAGGTCGGGTGTCCGCGTCGCACTGGCTTCCTCGTCGGCGCCCGCCATCATCGCAGCCACGCTTGGCGGCCTCGGGCTTTCCGGCACATTCGAGTTCACCGTCTCGGGCCACGACGTCGCCAGGGGCAAACCTTCCCCTGACATCTTCATCGAGGCGGCGAGGCGGCTCCGGCTGCCGCCTGCTGCCTGCGTGGTCGTCGAGGATTCCTGCAACGGACTTCGCGCCGCCATCGCGGCGGGGATCCCGTGCGCCGCCGTGCCGTGCGCGTCGACGTCGCGGCAGGATTTCGCGGGGGCGGCGGCACGCCTGCCGAGCCTGTTGGAACTGCCGGCCTTCCTGGGCCTCTCCGCCTGACTTGTTTTTCCCGGCGCCATCCCGCATCATGGATCCGGTGAAAGTTCTGCTTGCCGTCGCGCTCGTGTTCCACCTCAGCGGCGTTCCCGCCGCGGTGGCATCGCCCTGCGCGACGACGGCCGACACCCAGAACGACTGCTGCATCAGGCACCAGACCGAGTCTGGAGGCGATGTCATCGGGTACTGCGGGTGCGAGGGAACTGCGGGCGGCGACCCGGCCGTCGCGGTGTCGCTCGCGCCGGCACCGCCCGACCGCACCGACGCTTCGGTGGTCGCCGTCGCGTGTCCGGCGGTTTCCGACACGGCCGCGCCAATCCCCCTGCGGTCCGACACCGATCCCGTCCCTGTCTGTTCGAGCCCTCCTCGACTGTCCGGCACCGGCTTCCGCTGCTGAACGACTCCTCCCGGTAATCAACTGACGCTGGAAGTGTGTCAGGAGGGGCAGCGCTCCTCCCGATTCCCGTCGTGAGGAGGCCTCGTGTTCACCCGAAGATTCTCTCTGGTTGCCCTGATCTGCCTGTTCCTCGCGCGCGCCTCGTGGGGGCAGGAGGCGCCGGCCGCACCACCCCTCGATGAGCTGGTGACGCGGGCGCTGGCGAATTCGCCATCGGTGGCGGCTCGGCGCTCCCGACTGGCCGCGGCGAAGGCCGTTCTGCCCGCGGCGGACGCCCTGCCCGACCCGATGGTCGAGTTCGAGTGGCGGGACGGCGGGTTCCCGAAGTGGACGCTCGGATCCGACCCGATGTCGATGATCGGCGGGACGGTCCGGCAGGAACTCGTGTCGAAGGGGCGGAAGAACGCGCGCCGCGCGTCGGCAGCTGCCGAAGTGGACCTGCGCCTCGCCGAAACCGACGCGGTCGCCTGCGACCTGATCATGGCGGTGCGCGTCGAGTACGGCCGCCTGTACGCCATCGACCGGGAGCGGGCGATCCTGCGTGACGCCGAGGAAATGGCCCGGCTGCTCGCGGAGACGGCGACCTCCCGCTATGCCTCCGGGGCATCGGACCAGGCCGCGGTCCTTCGGGCGCAGCTCGAACTCACGCGGCTGTCGGAGCGCGCGGCGGACCTCGACGCCGACCGGAGGATGTCGGTGGCCACACTGAACCGGTTGATGAACCTGCCGCCCGAGGCACCGATTGGTGAAGTGCACGAACTCCCCGCACCCCCGCCCCTCGGGGCGCCGCTGGCCGCGCTCGCCTCGCAAGCCGGGGCGCAGGCACCGGAGGTGAAGGTGGGAGAGGCGAACGTCGCAGCTGCCGCGCGGCGCCTGGAAGCGGCGCGGGCGGAGTTGACGCCGGTATGGTCGCTCGGCGGCTCGATCTTCTGGCAGGGAAACACGGACCGGGTGGTCGCGTTCACGGTCGGCGTCGAACTCCCGATCCGCAAGGACCGCAAGCAGCGGCCGATGATCGCGGCGTCCGAGAGCGAACTCGAAGCCGCGCAGATTCGAACTGCAGGACAGCGCTGCCGGGACGCGCGCGGAGGCGGCGCGGCTGGTCGCCGACATCAACAGGGCCGACGAACAGATCGTCCGCTACCGGTCCGGCCTCCTGCCGCAGTCGTCGGCGGCGCTCGACGCAGCCCGCGCGAGCTACCTGGTCGGGCGGGGTGATTTCGCGTCGGTCCTCGACGAGTTCCGCCGCTGGACCGAGATCCGCGTGGAGCTGGCGCGGCGCGAAGCGAACCGCTTCACCGCCATCGGCCAGCTGGACATTCTGGCGAATCCAAAAGAACACGGCCCGTGGGAACACGCCCCGGCAAAGGACGCCGGTTCCGTGAAGGAGCCCCGCTCATGACACTCTCAACGGTGAAGTCAGCCACGTCCGCGTCGTGGCGCCGCGCCCGGTTGCCCTGGCTGTGGCTGGGATTCCTCCTCATCATGGCCGTGGCGGCTTGCGCGCCGGCACCCCAGGCGGGCGCCGGGAATAGCGGCGCTGCGGTCAGCAAGCCGCTGTATCAATGTCCCATGCACCCGGAGATCGTCTCGGACAAGCCGGGGGACTGCCCGATCTGCGGGATGCGGTTGGTTCCGATCAAGTCGGCGCCGGGGCCGGCGTCCGCGCCGGCCGTGCCTCCGCCTCCGGGTCCGTCGAACTCGGGGGAGGCGTCACCGGGGTCGGCGCATGGCGGTGGAAGCGTCCCCGACGAGATGAACATCGGAGCCGAAGGGGCGCGCCTCGCGGGCGTGCGGACGACCGAAGCGGAGAAGGGCCGCGTCAGCCAGATCATCCGGGCGACGGGCACCGTGGCCGTGGACGAAACACGGGTCCGCCAGGTGACCACGAAGGTCGCCGGGTTCGTCGAGAAGTTGTATGTGAATGCGACGGGGCAGATAGTGCACGCCGGGGCGCCGCTGTTCGAGTTGTATTCGCCGGAGCTGCTCGCCAGCCAGGAGGAGTACATCCGGGCGCGTCGCAGCGCCGGGCAGTTCGCGAAATCCGTCGCTGCCTGAAGTACAGCGCGGGGGCGAGGAACTGGCGGCCGCGGCGCGCAGGCGGCTGGAACTCCTGGATGTGCCGCCGGAGTTCATTCGCGCGGCTGGAAGAGACCGGGACCCCTCAGCGGACGATCACGTTCAACGCGCCGTTCGCCGGCTTCGTCACCGGCAAGAACGTCGTCGCGGGCCAGCGGATCGAGCCGGGCATGGAACTGCTTACCGTGACGGACCTTTCACGGGTCTGGGTCATCGCCCAGGTGTTCGAGGCAGAGGCCGGCGCGGCGCGACCCGGGCGCCCGGCCCGGTCACCCTGCCCTACGACTCGCAGAAGTCCGCTGCGCGGCGCGCGTGGATTTCGTCTACCCGACGCTCGACACCGAGACGCGGACGATGAAGGTGCGGCTGGAACTGCCCAACCTGAACGGGGCGCTGAGGCCCGGCATGTTCGTGAGCGTCGAACTCGGGGCGGCCTCGGCGGACGGGGTCGTCGTGCCCGACTCGGCCGTGCTCGACAGCGGCACGCGGCAACTGGTGTATGTCGAGTCGGGCCCCGGGCGCTTCACCGCGCGCGAGGTGAGCGTCGCACTCCGGGCCGACGGGCGGGCGGTGATCCGCTCGGGTCTCTACGGCCGGCGAGCGGGTGGCGTCCTCCGCGAACTTCCTGCTCGATTCGGAGTCCCGGCTTCGGACCGCCACGCGGGGCGCGGCGGCAGAAGCACCAGGAGCGCTGACATGATTGCCCGCATCATCGAGTTCTCGGCGCGCAATCGCCTGCTGGTGCTGCTGGCCACGGCCGCCGCGGTCGTCGCGGCCGTTTACGTGCTCCGCGAGATCCGGCTCGACGCGCTCCCCGACCTGTCCGACACGCAGGTCATCATCTACTCGAAATGGGACCGGTCGCCGGACATCATCGAGGACCAGGTGACCTACCCGATCACCTGCGCGCTCCTCGGGCGCCCCGCGGGTCAAGGCGGTGCGCGGCTACTCCGACTTCGGGTTCTCGTACGTCTACGTGATCTTCGAGGACGGCACCGACCTCTATTGGGCGCGATCGCGCGTGATCGAGTACCTCTCGAAGATCCAGGCGCGGCTGCCCGAGGGCGTGCAGACCGAGCTCGGCCCCGACGCGACCGGCGTCGGCTGGGTCTTCCAGTACGCGCTCGTGGACCGGTCCGGCGTCTCACAATTCCCGACGAACTGCGGTCGTACCAGGACTGGACGCTCCGGTACGCGCTGCAGGCGGTGCCCGGCGTGGCCGAAGTGGCGTCGATCGGCGGATTCGTCAAGCAGTACCAGATCACGGTGGATCCCAACAAGCTGGCCGCCTACAACCTGCCGCTCGACCAGGTGTGTCGCGGCCGATCCGCCAGAGCAACAACGAAGTCGGCGGGCGGCTGATGGAGTTCGCGGGGCAGCGAGTACATGGTCCGCGGCCGCGGATACTCGCGGAGCATGGCGGACTTCGAGCAGATCGTCGTGAAGGCCGGGCCGGGCGGGACGCCGGTGCTGCTGCGCGACGTCGCGCGCGTGGAGATCGGGCCCGAGATCCGCCGCGGCGTCTCGGATCTGGACGGCCTGGGCGACACGGTCGGCGGCATCGTGTCATGCGCCACGGCGAGAACGCGCTGAATGTCATCAACCGGGTGAAGGCGCGGCTCGACGAGTTGAAGGCGTCGCTGCCGAAGGGCGTGGAGATCGTCACGACCTACGACCGGTCCGGCCTGATCGAGCGCGCCATCGCAGACCCTCCGGCACGAGCTGACGGTCGAGATGATCATCGTCTCGCTGGTCATCCTCGTGTTCCTCTGGCACATCCCCTCGGCCGATCGTGCCCATCGTCACCATCCCCGTGTCCGTGCTGCTCGCGTTCATCCCGATGTACTTCCTGGGGGTGACGGTCAACATCATGTCGCTCGCCGGGATCGCCATCTCGATTGGCGTCCTGGTGGACGGCGCGATCGTCGAGGTCGAGAACGCCTACAACAAGCTCCACCTGTGGCAGGCGGGCGGCCGCAAGGGCGACTTCCACGAAGTGCGCCTCGAAGCGCTGAAGGAAGTCGGGCCCGTCGGTGTTCTTCTCGCTGCTCGTCATCGCCGTCGCGTTCCTGCCGGTGTTCGTCCTGGTGGACCAGGAAGGCCGCCTCTTCAAGCCGCTGGCCTACTCGAAGAACCTCGCGATGGCAATCGCGGCGGTGCTGGCGATCACGCTCGACCCCGCGATGCGCATGCTCTTCACGCGGATGGACCCGTTCACGTTCCGCCCGCGGTGGCTCGCCTGGCTGACTGACGAAGGTCGCTGGTCGGCACGTACCAGGCGGAGGAGCGCCACCCGATCAGCCGGGCGATCTACAAGGTCTACGACCCGGCCTGCCGCCTCGTGCTTCGCTTCCCGAAGACGGTCGATCCTGCTTGCCGTCGCGGCGGTGGCGTTCGACGATGCCCGTCTACCGGCACCTGGGCTCGGAGTTCATGCCGGCCCTGAACGAGGGTTCGATCCTCTACATGCCGACCACGCTGCCCGGGCATCTCCGTGGCACAGGCCGAGGAACTGCTGCAGACGCAGGACCGCGTGCTGAAGTCGTTCCCGGAGGTCGAGCGGGTCATGGGCAAGGCGGGCCGGGCGGAGACGTCCACCGACCCGGCGCCGTTCTCGATGATGGAAACGACCGTCGTCCTGAAGCCCGAGTCGGAATGGCGGCCAGTGCAGCGGTGGTATTCCGACAAGCCGCTGCCGGAGTGGTTCAAGGCCTGGGCGCGAAGCGTCTGGCGGGACCGGATCACCTGGGACGCAGCTGGTCGACGAGATGGACCGCGCCCTTCGGATCCCCGGCCAGACCAACGCCTGGACGATGCCGATCAAGGCCCGGATCGACATGCTGTCGACCGGAGTGCGGACGCCGGTCGGCGATCAAGGTGTTCGGCGCCGACCTGGGCGAGATCCAGCGGATCGGCGAGGAGATCGAGGCGCTGCTCCGCCCGCTGCCGGGCACGCGGAGCATCTTCGCGGAGCGGGTGACCGGCGGCCACTTCGTCGACTTCACGCCGCGGCGCGACCAGCTGGCCCGGTACGGCCTGACGATCGAGCAGGTGCAGATCGTGATCGTGACCGCCGATCGGCGGCGAGAACATCACCACGACCGTCGAAGGCCGCGAACGCTACCCGGTCAACCTGCGCTACCCGCGCGAACTGCGCGACGACATCGGCCGCCTGCAGCGCGTGCTCGTGCCCGTCGCCGGCGGCGTCCAGATCCCGCTCGGGCAGCTCGCCGACATCCAGCTGGTGGACGGCCCGTCGATGATCCGCGACGAGAACGGGTTCATGGCCGGCTACGTTTACGTCGACATCGCGGGGCGTGACGTCGGCGGCTACGTCGAGGAGGCCAAGCAGGTCGTGCGCGACCACCTGCAGCTTCCCGCCGGGCTACGTCCTGCAGTGGAGCGGCCAGTACGAGAACATGATCCGCGTGAAGCGAGCGGCTCAAGGTGATCGTGCCGATCACGCTGGGCCTCATCTTCCTGCTGCTGTACGTCGAACACGCAGTCCGACCTTCAAGGCGCTGCTGGTGATGGCCGCGGTGCCGTTCTCGGCCATTGGCGCCGTCTGGCTGTTCTACCTGCTCGACTACAACGTCTCGATCGCGGCCTGGGTCGGGATGATCGCGCTGCTCGGACTCGACGCCGAGACCGGCGTCTTCATGCTGCTGTTCCTGGACCTGTCGTACGAGCAGTTCCGGAAGGACGGGACGGCTGAGCGAGCCGGGCGGCCTCGACGAGGCGATCCATCCACGGCGCGGTGAAACGGGTCGCGGCCCGAAGATGATGACCGTGGCCGCCGCCTTCATGGGCCTGCTGCCGATCATGTGGTCCACCTCGGCGGGGGCCGACGTCATGAAGCGCATTGCGGCCCCCATGATCGGCGGGCTGGTCACGTCGTTCCTGCTCGAACTCCTCGTCTACCCGGCCGTCTTCAAGCTCTGGAAGCTCGCGTCAGCTGCGGAAGCGGGCGAGCAGTCCGGAGGCGATCGACGTGGCGTGAACGGGTCACGGCCGATCGCGGTTTCGTCCGACAGCACGATGCCGGCGAACCCTCGCGCGACGAGATCGTAGAGATGGCACACCTCCGAGCGGGTCGGGTCGGGGTGGCCGGTGAGGTGCTCGAGCACCTGGCCGGCCATCAGCATCGGGGCGGGGCAGCGCGCCGGGTCGACCGCGCCGACGAACCGGGCGAGCGTCGGCCATGCCGAGCTGCGCGCCGAGGTCGCCGCGGCAGATCCAGACCGCGTCCACGCGCTAGGCGATTTCGTCGAGATGCTCGGCGGCCTCGCGCCGTTCGACCTTGCCGATCACGAGGCAGCCGGCCGCCTGCCTCCCTGACCCAGCCGGACTCCCGGCCGTCGGCTCATGAACGAGAAGGCGAACCCTGAACGCCGTGCGCGGCGGCGACGACGCAGGCCTGCCGGTCCCGTTCGGTCAACCCCGCGCGCTCGGACCGGGTGCTGCTCGACGTTGATTCCCTTGCGAGCAGCAGAGGCCGCCGTTCAGGCACGACGTGCCGCCAGGTACCTCGCACCGACTCCACGGCGAACCGCAACCGCCCGTCGTCGACGCTCACCGTGTCGCCCGGGCGAGCCTGCCGGAAGAACTCGATGTGCGGAACCCGCACGTCCCCGCCCGCGATCGCCGGTGAACACGGACCCCTGGCCGGCCTCGATCTCCGCGCGGCTCCGCCGCCTCGATCACGCATCTTCGCGCCCTGGAGATCCACGACCACGGGCGCTTCCGGGCCGCCCGTTTCAGGTCCGCGAGCGCACGGTCGCAGTTCGGCGGTATCGAGGTGCGATGCGTTCAACCGGAACGCGGTGGCACCGACGCGGACAGTTCACCGACAGCCGCATGGATGCCGGCCCGAGGGTGACGACGAGTTGGAGCGCCGGCGGTCCGGCGGCGCGTCCAGCGGGATGAATCTCACGGGTCGGCAACCGCCCTGGAAGCAAGAAGAAGGCGCGAGCGACAGAGTCGCCCGCGCCTTGGGTGGAACCTCGATGCGTCGGCCTACGCTTGCCGTCGACCGCAACCAGCTCGATGTCGAACACCAGCATGCCCTGCGGCCTTTCTCGACTGCCGTCATAGGCCAGCTTTCCCGGGATCCAGAACCGGCGCGCTCGCCGGCGACCATCAGCTGAACGCCCTCCGTCCAGCCCTTGATGACTTGGTCGAGCGGGAAGCTGGCCGGCTGCCCGCTTGAGGACCGAGCTGTCGAACATCTTGCCATCCGTCGTCCAGCCGGAGTAGTGCACGGTCACGTTGCTGCTCCATTTCGGGTGCACCGTGCCGGTGCCCGGCTTGAGCACCTTCGAGGCGAGCCCCGACTTGGACTTCAGCGCGTCGGCCGGCGGCGCCACACGTCGGTCGGCGCCGTGGGAGCGGCGATGATGTCGAGCAGCACGACCTCGATCATCAGCGGGCCCTTGGGCTTGCCGGCCGCGCCCGCGAACGCCAGGTTCTCCGGCAGCCACATCCGCATCTTCTGGCCGGTGGTCATCAGGGCAGATGCCTTCCTTGAGGCCGGGGACCATGATGCGGGACATCAGCATCGGCGCGGTGGGCGCGCCGAACGTGCCGGGCTTTTCCTGGGCCGATTTCCTTCGTCCAGAACGTGGTGGCGACCTTCACGAGATCGTTGTCGGTCGGGTGAACGGTGCCGCTGCCGGGCGTCGATGATCTTGTACGCGAGGCCAGAGGCGGTCTTCTGAGCATCCGCAGGAGGATTCTCGACCTGCGCGGCAAAGGCCGAAGGCGCAGGCGCCTGCGCCAGCGTGGCATGGGGGATACCAAGCGCGACCGCAGAGAAGACGATGAGGACAACGAGAGACTGACGAGACGTGGAAAGAGTCATAGCCGCTTATGCTCTCAGTTTTCGTCGAGCGAGGGCAAGGGAATTGTGCGCCGCCTCACACCTCGCGGAGGCGTTCCGCGGCCCGCTGCAGCGTCTCGTCCTTCTTCGCAAAGCAGAACCGCAGGACGGGCGGCGGCTCGCTCGCGTACAGGAACGCGGAGGTCGGGATGGCCGCGACCAGGTGGTCCCGAAGCAGGCGCATCGCGAACTCGCGGTCGGCGTCGCGCGTGATCGCCGAGTAGTCGAGAAGCTGGAAGTAGGTGCCGCGGCAGGGCACCGGCGTGAACCGCGACCCGGCCAGCAGCGAGAGGAAGGTGTCGCGCTTGCGCTCGTAGAACGCGGCGACACGTCCAGGTAGTCCGTGCGGGCGCGGATGACCTCGGCGTAGGCGAGTTGCGTCGGCGTGTGCGACGCGAACGTCACGAACTGGTGCACCCGCTGGATCTCGGCCGTCAGTGCCGCCGGCGCCGCCACGTAGCCGACCTTCCAGCCCGTCGTGTGGTAGGTCTTGCCGAACGAGCTGACGACGCAACTCCGTGAGGCCAGGTCCGGCAGCCGGGCGACCGACTGTGCTCGGCGCCATCGAAGACGACGTGCTCGTACACCTCGTCGCTGAGCACGATCGCGTTCGTCCCGTCCAGGACCTCGGCGAGCCGGCGGAGGTCCTCGGCCGAGAATGCCTGGCCGGTCGGGTTGTGCGGCGAATTCAGGATGACGAGCCTGGTGCGCGGCGACACCGCGCGTTTCATGTCGTCCCAGTCCAGCTGGTATCCCGGGTAGCGGAGCGTGACGAACACGGGACGGCCGCCGCTGAGCCGGACGGCGGGCACGTAGGAATCGTAGCAGGGCTCCACCAGGACGACCTCGTCGCCGGGCTTCACGAAGGCCGTGATTGCACAGAAGAGCGCCTCGGTGGCCCCCGAGGTCACGGTGATTTCCGTGGCCGGGTCGTAGCTGGCGCCGTACAGTCGCTGGATCTTGAGCGACAGCGCCTCGCGGAGCGCCAGCACCCCCTGCATCGGGGCGTACTGGTTGTTGCCCCGCTTCATGTGGCTGGTCACCGCGGCGACGAGCTCCGGGTCGCAGTCGAAGTCCGGAAAACCCTGGGCCAGGTTCAAGGCGCCGTGTTCCCCGGCCAGCCTGGTCATCACCGAGAAGATGGTCACACCTACGTCCGGCAGCTTGGATGCCACCGGGCCGATACCGAGGTTCATCGGGGAAGTCTCCTGTGGTCGGTATTCTACGCGACTCGAGCAGGCGGATGGGGTGGATTCGCTATAATGTCGCTCAGGAGGAATCATGGCAGAGAACCATACACAGTGCCTGAAGCTCGGGCAGAAAGTGCCCGACTTCAAGATGACGACCTACGACCCCGTCGTCAACGATTTCGCGAGTTTCTCGCTGGCCGAGCAGATGGAGAAGAAGCGCTGGACGATCCTGTTCTTCTACCCGGCCGACTTCACCTTCGTTTGAGCCACCGAATTCGCTGCTCTGGCAGAGCAGCAGGACCGGTTCGCGAAGATGGGCTGCGACATTGTCACGGTGAGCACGGACACCCAGTTCGTCCACCTCGCCTGGAAGCAGAGCGAGAAGGAACTGGCCAACGTCAAGTACCAGATGGCGGCCGACCCGACGGGGGCGGTATCCAGGCAGTTCGGGGTCTACGACGAGAGCTCGGGGCTGGCCCTGCGCGGCACGTTCATCATCAATCCCGACGGCGTTCTCCTCAATAACGAGGTGAACTTCTACAACATGGGCCGCAACATCGACGAGCTCATGCGGAAGTTCAAGGCCAACGTCTACATGGGCAAGAAGACCAACGAGGTCTGTCCTTCCAAGTGGAAGGACGAAGGCGACAAGACGCTGAAGGACCCCGGCGCGAAGATGGTCGGCAAGGTCCACGAAGCGCTGGCTGGGTAGAAGCCCCGACCGTCTTCAGCTGATGTAGCCGAGGGGCTTGAGCCCCTCGGCCTGGGCACGGGGCTGAAGCCCCGTGCTACACGCGACACCCGCTCTGGCGGCTACTCCTCGAATCTCCTCCGCATCTTCTCGGGCTTCTTGTTCACCGCGTCCGCGTCGAGTGCCCACATGCCGCGGCCGTGCGTGGCGATGACGACCACGTTGTCGCGAGGGTGGACGACGAGGTCGTGCACGTAGGCGGACGGCAGTCCGCTTCCGAGCACCGACCAGGTCTTTCCGCCGTCCAGCGTGACGTAGACACCGGTATCGGTCCCCACGTACAGCACCTTCGGGTCGACTGGGTCTTCGCGAATCACGTTCACCGGGCCGATCGGGATGCCGGCCGCGATACTCGTCCACGTCTTGCCGAAGTCGGCGGATTTCCACACGTAGGGAGTGAAGTCGTCCTCGCGCTTGCCGTTCTGGGTCATGTAGACCGTGCCGAGCTGGAAGGCCGAGGCAGCCAGCCGCGAGACCCACTTTCGCGGGGCGGCACCCGCGCTGATGTCCGTCCACGTCCTGCCCCCATCCCTCGTCACGTGCGCCCGCCCATCGTCGGTTCCCGCGTAGATCAGCCCGAAGCGCATGGGCGACTCCGAGATGGCGAAGACGGTGTGGTAGGGGATGTCGCCTTTCTCGGTCGCGTTGCCGTAGGTGAGGTCGGGACTGATGACCTCCCACGTGTCGCCCGCGTCGCGCGACATCATCACGTACTGCATGCCGTGATACACGACCCGGTGGCTGTGAGGCGAGATGACCGTCGGCGCCAGCCACTCGCCGCGCAGGGCGGCCTCGTCAGGGTAGCGGGCGGGCAGCAGGTCCTTGCTGCGGTCACCGCGGGGCCTCGAGAGATTGGAGCGGGTGAGCGTGCCGTAGAACCCCGACGAGAAGACGATGTTCGGATTCGTCGGGTCGACGGCGTGCGTAGACCCTTCGCCCCCGGGCGCGCCTTCGAAGTCGACCGCGCTCAGCTTGTCGCGCCCGGCGGACAGGTCCACTGCCGCCCTGAAACTGCCGTGGTCCTGCATGGAGCCGAAGACGTGGAACGGGGTGTCCATGTCGTAGGAGACGTTGAAGAACTGGCAGACGGGAAGGGTACGGCTCGAGTCCTTCCAGGTCTTCCCGCGATTGTACGAAATCGCGAAGCCCTGGTCGAAGACGTTGATGAGGTAATTGCCGTTCTGCGGGTCGATCCAGAGCCCGTGGTGGTCTCCGCCCGGGGTATCGAGGCTCTTGAACGTCTTGCCGCCGTCGTAAGAGACGTTCAGCGCCAGCCCCATGGTGTAGACGGTGTTCGGGTCGGTCGGATCCACCCGGATTTGCCCGAACACCCAGCCGTAGGTGTTCGACGAGCCCTCCATGAACTTCTTCTGGTCGGGAGTCAGACCGCTGACCTGGGTCCAATGCTCACCCTTGTCGTCGGACCGGTAGACGGTCGCGCCCTTGATGTAGCCGCTCGACGGGATCCCGTACGGGTCGTTCTTCTCCTCTTCCGTGGGCTCACGGGCGATCTCGTAATTGTCCACGAGGGCATACAGCGTGTTCGGGGCCGAGAGGCAGACGTCGAGACCGATCCGGCCCCGGAACTTGGCGATTGGAAGCCCCTGGTTGATTGGCTTCCAGGTCCGGCCGCCGTCGGTGGATTTCTGGATGCCCGAGCCGGCACTCTCGGCCGTGTTCCTGGGATCGTTCCACTTGAGCCGCGTGCGCTGCCAGGTGGCGGCGTAGAGGGTGTTGGGTTCCGCGGGGTCCATGGCCAGGTCGATCGCACCGGTCTTCTCGTCGACGTAGAGGATCTTGTTCCACGTCCTGCCGCCGTCCGTTGTCTTGTACACGCCGCGTTCGGCATTGGTCGTCCATTCGTGGCCGGAGGCCGCAACGTACACGATCTCCGGGTTCGCCGGGTGGATCACGATCCGCGGGACCGTGTAGGTGTCCGCGAGTCCCATGTGTTGCCACGTCTTGCCGGCGTCCACCGACTTGTACACGCCGATGCCGGCCTGGGAGCTGCGGAAGATGTTGGCCTCGCCGGTGCCGACCCACACGATGTTCGGGTTGGACGGGGCGATCGTCACGTCGCCGATCGTCGTGGCGGGCCCCTGGTCGAAGATCGCCTCCCAGGTCGTCGCCTCGTTGTCGGTCTTCCAGAGACCGCCGGAAGCGGTGGCGACGTAGATCGTGTAGTTCTTCCCGCGCGGCGCCACCACGGCGATATCGATGCTCCGCCCGCTGATGTTCTTCGGGCCGATCCACTGCCACTTGACGTCCTTGAAGGGAGAGGCAGCCGCCATCGCCTGGTGTTGGGCGAAGCCCTTGATCCGCAGCGCCGGGTCGGTATTGGTGACGACTTGGGACGCGGGCGCCTGTGCTGCCACGCCGATGGCAGAGGCGACGCCGACGAGCAGCGAGGCGGCGACGAAGAACCGGGCGAACCGGCCTCGCACAATCCGGGCAAGAAATGACATCAGTCCTCCAATCTCGCGGCGATTCTATCACCGGCTTTCTGCGCTTCGCTCGTTGCCATCGGGCGGCGGTCCGGGCTAGAGTGTCACTGCTCGAAGGAGACCTGAACCGATGCGAAACGCAGTCCTGATTGCACTCATGGTGGCGTGCGTGGCCGGCGCCGCGAGCGCGCAGACGGATCCGTTCCTTGGGAAGTGGGACATCACCGCGACGACGGCGACCGAGCAGTACCCGATGTGGCTGGAGGTCAGGGAAGCAGGCGGGCAGCTGACCGCAATGTTCCAGAACCGCACGAGTGCCGTCTTCCGGCTTCCCGAGATTGCCCTCGAGGGCCAGGAACTGGTGTTCTCTCCGGGGGCGCCCAAGCCCGCGCCGGGGAAGCCGGCGCCGCCGAAGCCGGTCTTCCGGGCGAAGGTCGAGGGCGGGAAACTGGTCGGGACCCTCACCCGCGGCCCGGAGGTCGTGAAGTGGGTGGGCGTGCGGCCGCCGAAGTGGGCGCCGGCCGATGCCAACGCGACACACCCGTACGGCGAGTCCGTCATGCTGTTCAACGGCAAGGATCTCACCGGCTGGACGTTCCAGTTCCCCAAGGTGGATCCCGGCTGGGCGGTTGAAGACGGCGTGCTGACCAACGTCAAGGCGGGCAACAACATCGTGTCGGAGCGGAAGTTCAAGGACTTCTCGCTGTCGATGGAATACAAGCTGGAGAAGGACAGCAACAGCGGCCTGTACCTGCGCGGGCGCTACGAACTGCAGATCCTGGACGACGCCGGCAAGCCGCCAACGCTGACGGGCCACATGTCGGTGTACGGACGCGTCACGCCCTCGGCCAACGCGAGCAGGACGGCAGGGGAGTGGCAGACCGTGGACGTGACGCTCGTCGGCAACCGGGTATCGGTCGTGCTGAACGGCCAGAAGATCCAGGACAACGTGGCGCTCGAGGGCATCACCGGCGGCGCGCTGGACAGCGACGAGGCGGCCGCTGGGCCGATCATGATCCAGGGTGACCACACGCGAATCTGGATCCGCAAGCTGGTGGTCCGCCCGATCAAGCAGTAGGCGGCCGGGGAAGATCGAGGCATACTGCGCCCGGCACCGGTCCGGTGCGAGACGCGAGACAGAGGCATTGCCCAACGGGGCGCGCGAGATCCGCGTCCCAGACCATGGAGAGAGACGGCATGGACGACCAGACGAGACCCAACTTCCTTTCGCGCCGCGCGTTCGTCGGCGGCGTGGCCGCCGCTGCCGGCGTGATGGTCGTGCCCCGGCGCGTGCTGGGCGGCCCGCGCTTCCAGGGCCAGGCTCCGAGCGCCCGTCCGAACATCGCCGTCGTCGGCTACGTGCACGGGATGGGCACGTCGAACGCCAACGCCCTGCTCAAGGCCGACAACTGCAACATCGTTGCGCTGTGCGACGTCGACGAGAGCGATGCCGCGATGAAGAAGATGAAGGCGCAGAAGACGCCGCTTCTCGACCGCCTTCCGAACGCGGCCCGCTACAAGGACTACCGGGTGATGCTCGACAAGCAGAAGGACATCGACGCGGTCCTCATCGCCACGCCCGACCACACGCACGCCGTGATTGCGATGGCGTCGATGCAGCTGGGCAAGCACGTCTACGTGCAGAAGCCGCTGACGAGAACCGTGACCGAGGCCAGGGCCCTGACCGAGGCCGCCCGGCGCTACAAGGTCATCTCGCAGATGGGCAACCAGGGGCGATCGGGGGAGGGCGTCCGGCTGATCGAGGAATGGATCAACGACGGGGCGATCGGCGAGGTCGTGGAGGTGCACTGCTGGACCAACCGCCCGATCTGGCCGCAGGGCATGCCCCGGCCGACCGACGTGCCGCTGCTGCCCGAGGGGCTCGATTGGGACCTCTGGATCGGCCCGGCGCCGATGCGCCCCTTCCACACGGCCTACCACCCGTTCAGCTGGCGGTCGTGGATGGATTTCGGCGGCGGGGCGCTCGCCGACATGGCCTGCCACGTCATGGACGCGTCGTACTCAGTGCTCAAGCTCGGGTCGCCGACCAGCGTCACGGCTTCGCTGGCCTACATCGTGCAGGCGGTGCCCAAGGGGACGGCACCGCTCCAACCAGCGGGTGAAGTACAACGACAGCTTCCCGCCGGCGAGCGTCGTGCACTACAAGTTCCCGGCCCGCGGGAAGAAGCTGCCCGCGCTCGACTTCCACTGGTATGACGGCGGGATCCTGCCGGAGCGTCCCCTGGAGCTCGAACCCGAGCGACGGCTGCCCGAGAGCGGCACGATCTTCGTCGGGACCAAGGGCAAGCTGATGTCCGAGACGTACTCGGAGAGTCCGCGCCTGATCCCCGAGACCCGGATGCAGGCCTACAAGCGGCCGAAGAAGTCGATCGCGCGCATCAATGGCAGCCACGAGCAGAACTGGGTGGAGGCCATCACCGGCAAGGCCAAGCCGACGTCGCCCTTCGACTACGCGGGGCCGTTCAGCGAGACCGTACTGCTGGGCAACGTCGCGCTGATGTTCCCCGGCCAGCGCCTGCTGTGGGACGCCAAGAACATGAAGGTGACGAACGTCGCCGAGGCCGACGAGTTCGTTCAGCACCACTACCGCCAGGGATGGAGTCTGTAGACGATTGTAGTGGCTAGTGGTTAGTGGCTGGTGGTCAGTGGCATCACCAGTCACTTGCCCTATTTGGCGGGCGCCACCACGGGTTCCTTCCTCCACCAGCGAGCCAGCAGCCCGTGCACGATCCGGTCGAGGCCCGCGAAGCGCCCGCTGCCCGAGACCAGCACCACCACGAGCGCACCGAGTTCCACGAGGTTCTTGTTCACGATCAGGTAGCTGCCTTCCGACGGAATCGAGTAGAAGTAGCCGACGAAGGGCGGGTTGCAGAGATAGAAGAGCACGATGAACCCGATCGCCCCGAGGCTGGCCAGGCGGGTGAACAGTCCCAGGATCAGCAGGGCGCCGACGACCGTCAGCCCCCACATCGTGATGAGGTCGGCGTTCGCCAGCAGCGTGGGTTGCGCGGCCAGTTCCTTGAACAGGCCCGCAAACGGACCGCGCGCCTGCCTCAGGTAGCCGGCGGCCGACCACGACGGCGAGGTCAGCTTGGCGATGCCTTCATAGAGGAAGTGCCAGCCGACGAGGACCCGCAGCACCGCAATCGCGACCATCGGTCCGCGGGAGAGTTTCCCGTCTTCCATTGTCAGTCTCCCCACTCTTCAAACGCCGCGTCCCCCTCGCGCCCAGGCCGCAGTTCTTCAGGGTCCGGGCCCGCTAGACCTTGAACTCCTCGGGCGTGAACGGCAACCGGGCGTTCGCCTCGACGGCGTCGTTGACTCTCAGGACGGCGACGGCAGTCTCGTACGCCACGTCAGGGGGGCAGTTGAGCCGGCCCTTGCCGCGGACGGCGTCGAAGAAGTTCTGCAGGTGCGGCTGATGATACGGGTCGCGCAGCACGACCGGCACCTGGTGTTCATCGGGCGCCACCGATTCGCGGACGTCGGTCACCGCGCCGGTATCTTCCTTCGACCGGGCCTCCTGGACCTTCGGCAGCGAGATGTAGCCTTTCTGGATCCAGGGGTCCCACGCCGGCGCATTTGGGTCGCGGTACAACTTCCCGGCGTAGTTCACCTCGGACTCGGAGATGAGCAGCGTCCCCTGGTCGCCCATGAAGTTCTCGAAATAGCCCTGGCTGCCGTTGGTGGTCTGCGTCTGGTAATACGCTTTCACGGGGCCCGCCGCCGTCTGGTAGTCGTAGACCACCATGACGGTGTCGTACCACTCGTGGTTCTTCGGGTCGAAGTAGAGCAGCCCGCCGCTGGCCGACACGTGGGTGGGGTTCGCCCCGAGAAACCAGCTGTAGATGTCGATCTGATGCGAGCCCAGATCGACGATCGGCCCACCTCCCAGGCCCCGGTACCACCGCCAGTTGCGGAACTGGTGCATCGTCGTGAAGCCGTATTGCTTCAGTCTGGCCTCGGGGATCGCATAGCGCTCGGGCGCCCCGATGTCGGGGGCCACGGCGCGGTTCCACTGCCCGTTGATCGTGACGATGCGGCCGAGCAGCTTGGCTTCGCCCAGGAGTTTCTCGTAGCAGTGCAGGTAGCGGGGGTTCGACCGGCGCTGGTGGCCGATCTGGAGCAGCCGGCCGGTCTCGCGGGCGGCAACGGCCATGCTGCGCGCGCCCTCGAGCGTGTTCGACATCTCTTTCTCGCAGTACACGTGCTTGCCGGCTTTCAGGCAGTCGACCGCATGCCGGGCGTGCCAGAAGTCAGGCGTCGCGATGACGACCGCGTCGAGTTCCTTCTCCTTGTCGAGCATCTCGCGGTAGTCTTCGTAGCCGTTCACCTCGTGCTTGAACCGCCTCAGGCTGCCGACGACGCGCTTCTGGTTGTACTCGGTCCAGATGTCGCACACCGCGCGGAAACGCAGCCCCGGGATGCGGAGCATGGCGTCGGTGAGCACCTGCCCCTGGGCGCCGGCCCCGATGAGGGCCACGTTGATGTCCTGAACGCCCGCTGCAGACGCGGGCGCCGCCGCCGCTTCGGTTCTCGCATGCTGGTACCGGCGCTGCTTCTGCCAGGCGTAGCCGAACAACCCGAGCGCCGGGACGGTCGACAGCCCCTTGAGCACGTCTCGGCGATCCAGCTTCGCCGGCTCGATTCCAGCCGGTGGCGCGCCCTTGCCCTTCGCGTCCTCGTCGCTCATGGCTCGTCTCCTGCCGCTGTGGGGGGCGTAGGAAAGGAGGGAAGTATACCCGGGTCCGGCGCCGCAAAGTGACGCAACTCGCGCGCATTCCCGTCAGCGGCCGGCAGGATCCACACCTCCAGTCCGGGGCTGACGTCGCAAAGCGCCTGGATGGCCTCGAAGGTCATCAACATGGACGCCGTCGAGAGGGCGTCGGCGACCGCGGCCGCGGCGACGGAGGGTGTGACGCCGGCGACGGCGCCGTCCCTCCGGACCGGCCTCGGCACCGCCGCCCACGCGGCGATTCGGCCGTGCGCCGGGCGACCGGTGCGTGGGTCGCGGATGTGGCCGCCCTTGTGGAGGCCGGAGGCCCCGAGCGCCTTCTGAGTGGCGGACACGCGATTCAGCAGCCGAGACGGCTCATCCGGATCGCTCATGGACAGCGGCCAGCCGCCACCCTCATCCGGCGGGTCGAGCGCGAGCACCGAGCTGAATCCCCCGTGGACGAGCGCCGGACCGAGTTCCCACTCCTCGAGCAACTCCCCCATGCAATCGACCGCGTAACCCTTCCCGATGGCACCGAGGTCCAGTTGCACGCCGTCCTTGGCTGCACGGACCCAGTCGACGTCGTGGACTTCCAGCGCCGGCAGCCCCGTGCCCAATGAAATGTCGAACGCGCCGCCGGTCAGCTCGAAGACGTGGCGGGCGATGGCCAGGCATTCCATCGTCGCCGGACCGACCTTCGTTCCCTGGCCGGCTCGCAGCGTGTTGATGCGGGCGATGTCGCTGTTCGGGACGAACCGGCTCAGCTCCCGCTCGAGCCGATCCAGGAGATCGAACGCCGCCTGCGCGGCCTGCGCCGCGTAGCGCCGGTCGGCGTGCGGTGTGAAGACCTCGAAGAGCGTGGCCATCGCCCCATGGGAGAAGCGGTGCAAGCCGGAGGGCCCGCCGGGCACGGCAATCCCCAGCGCCGCCTCGCACGGCGCGCCGCGGTCGGGATTGCTGCGGGGCGGGTGGCCTGGCTCGGGCATCTCGGAGCGCCGCGCTCCCTAGACCCGCGTCCCGTACAGTTGCTCGGCGCCCCGGCCCTGCTGAATCAGCGGCACGTAGGTTTCGAGGTCCGCCAGCGTCTTTCCGTCGGTGAGGTCGATGACGCGGCCTTGCTCGGCCGACATGTAGGCGGCCATCACCAGCTTCGTGATCTCCAATCCGTAGGACCAGGGCAGCATCCCGTCGCGCCCTGCCGTGAATGCCTCCAGGGCGTCGATGTTCTCGTCGGTGTAGCCGTACAGATCCGGCTCGTTGTACTGCACCGCGAGCAGGCCGCGGGACGCGGTCGATTTCTCGAGTGCCAGCTCGGCGTCCCTGATGGCCTCGGCCGCCGTGTCGCCGATGAAGATATTGAGCGGCGACACCAGCGTGTTGATCTCGAACGCGTAGCCCGGCCCCATGCCGTCCATGAAGAGCCGAAGTCCCTGCTTCTCGAACATCCAGGAATTGGTGAACTGTGCCTTCACCATCTGGCCGGTCTCGGGATTCCGGTAAGTGACCATGCCCGTGGCGAAGTCCTCGGCCGGCGTGACCGCGTAGTCGACCCCCCGGTCCTTGAGCAGCTTCTCGCGCCATCCGGGCCGGCCCCACTTCAGGAGCGCCAGGTCGGCGTTCACCGCCTGCGGCTGCAGGAAGGTGAGCGGCTTCCCGGCGGGCGTCAGCACGTGCCACCCGACCGCGATGCTGTGGCAGCCCATATCGCAGAGCACGCCGCCGCCCTGGCGCGTCGGGTCCCAGAACCACCCTTCGTGCGGCCCGCCGTGCTCTTCGGCGGAGCGGGCGAGCGAGAGCGGGCCCATCTGCTTCTGCACCGGCTCGAGCTGAGTCAGCTGGCTGCGGATCGGCTTCATGAAGATCTGGTTCTCGAAATACGCGGTGCGCAGGCTCACCGACTGCGCGAGATCGACGACCCTGCGCGCCTCGGCGACGTTGCGCCCGAGCGGTTTCTCGCAGATGACGCCCTTCAGCGGCGCGCCCGCTTTCACGGCGGCCACGATCGCCTCGATCACTTCGAGGCGCGCGAAGTTCGGCGCGCACACCGCGATGCAGTCCACGTGCCTCGCCATCTCGGCGATGCTCGGGTAGGCGACGGTCTCGCCCAGCTGCCAGCCTTTCGCCAGGGCGGCGAACTCGGCGGCGCCCCCGACGGCATGGACGCCGGCCACCTCGATCCCGCGAACCTGCCGGAGAGCCGCCAGGTGGAACTTGGCCACGAACCCGGCGCCGACGAACCCGTACTTGAACGATGCTGGTGCCATGCTGGTGCTCCGCGTCACAAGGACTTCGCCGGGGCGGCAGTTTCACCCGACCGCGACCCGAGGAACAGGGAAATCAGGAACAGCGCGGCCGCCATCCCGAAGACGATCATCAGGCTCTGCTGGACGGTGGCGCCCGCGCTGAGGTTGCCGACGATCTTCGGGACGAACGTCGCCCCGAGCAGGCCGACCGAGAACATGATGCCGAAGATGCTGCCGTAGAGGCTCGGGTCGAACTTCGCGAACGTGACGCCGATGATGGTGGGGAAGATCGGCGCGAACACCAGGCCGGTCAGCATGACCGCGGCGATGGCGACCGAGGGCGACGACGTCTTGATCATCAGGAGGATCGCGAACGCCGACACGAGAGCCGCCCCGCTCACGAGCTTCACGCCGATCGCCGTCAGGTTCCTGATCGTCGACGTGGCGAACCGGCCCACCATCATCGCCACGCCGAACAGGCTGAGGACGAACCCCGCGTTCGCCACCGCCGCCGGGTTGTCCTTCCCGCCCAGGAGTTCCGTCATGTACGGCTTGCTCCAGGTGTTCATGCTCGACTCGAGCGAGATGTAGCAGAACAGCGCCGCCGCGCCCACCAGCACGGCCCGCTTCCCGAGCACCTTGAACGCCATCGAGAACTGGTAGCCGGAGGAAACGCCTGGGAACGTCGTGGTCAACGCCGCCACCAGGCCGAGCGCGAACAGGCCCGCGAGCAGGAACAGCGCGGTGCGCCAGTCGACCAGCGAGAACAGCAGCGGCGTGATGACGAGGCCGAGGCCGAAGAACGCGTTGCCGAAGTTGCTGGCGCGCGCCGGGTCCTTGCCGCCGAACAGCACGACCGGGATCAGGGTGTTGCCGACCGTGTTCAGGCACATGGCGCCGACCCCCAGCAGGACGCACGAGACGAGCGCCATCTGGACGTTCCGGGCCGTCTCGAGGCCCACCATGCTGCCGCCGGCGACGAGGAAGCCGACGATGGCCAACGGCTTGTAGCCGAACTTGTCCAGCAGCGGTCCGATGACCAGTTGGACGATGGCGCTCGTCAGGAACAGCGCCAGCGTGAGGTCGCCGATGTTCGGGATGTCGAGCGCCGCCTGGTACTCCACCGAGATCGCGCCGACGATGATGAAGCAGATGGCCAGGCCGAACACGGCCATGAGCGCGACGATGGAGGTGTTGCGGGTATGGGTCGGTGCCATGCGTCCCCCTATCCGATCAGGGCCTTCAGGCCCTGGAACGATTCCTTCGTGCACTCCATCGCGGGCTTGCCGTCCGGATAGGTTTCCTGTTCGACGACGATCCACTCCGTGCCGCCGACCGAGGCGCACGCGGCGTAGACCGCCTTCCAGTCGACCGAGTCCTGGCCGAGGATCGCCTTGCGGGTCGCATCGTCCTTCTTGACGGTCGGCTTGAAGTGCGCGGTCCTCGTGCGGCCCGGGTACTTCTTCACGTACTCGACCGGGTCGAAGCCCGCCGCGAGGGTCCAGCCGCAGTCCTGCTGGAGGATCACGTCGCTGGTGGTGCGCCGGGCGAACAGGTCCCAGAACGTCTCGCCGCCGTCCTTCTTGAACTCGTTGGTGTGGTTGTGGTACCCGCACGCCATCTTCAGCGGCTTCAGCGTGGCCGCCAGCCCGTTGAACGTGTCGGCGAGCGCCTTGCACTTCTCGGGGTCGGTGAAGTCGGGATTGCCGGGCACGATCAGGAACCGGCAGCCAATCTGCTGGTGGAAATCGATGGTCTTCTTCAGCGCATCGCCCTGGAGCGTGGCCAGCTGGATGTGCGTGCCGGCAGCCTTCAGGCCGAGGGCGTCGAGCCGCTGGCGCAGGTCGGCGCCCCGGTCCGCATAGCCGTAGTAGCCGGCGAACTCGACGCCGGCGAAGCCCATGGAGGCGACCTTCTCGAGCGCCGCGTCGAAGTCGGCCTTGCAGTCGCCGCGGACGGAGTACAGCTGAACCGCGATCGGGATCTTCCGCGCCGCCGCCGCCATGCGAGAGGCGAGCGGCCAGCCGAACGCGAGGGGCGCGGCCAGTCCGATGAAAGAACGACGCGTGAGCGCGAAACGGCTGTCGGTCGGGCCGGGCATGTTAGGCTCCGTGCGCAGGGGTCTGGTAGAATTCGCGGCATTATAGGCCGAAAGCGGGGGCCGTGCGGTGGCTTTCGCGATGCGCTCGACGCGCGCCGGCGCGCTGTGAAAGGGACAGGATCATGGCGAACAGGTACGTGCGGATCGGGTTGGCGGCGGTGGCGGTGGCCGGGCTCGCGCTGGCGCCGCTCGGGGCGAAGCAGGCGGGAGCGAAGGAAGAGCTGAAGCTGAAGTTGCCGAAGCCGATGTTCATGGGGACGCCCACGAACATCAAGAGTCCGAACCTCGAGGTGATCACGGGCAAGCCGCGCGGGCCGTTCATGGTCCCTGCCGGCACCAAGCTGCTGTCGATGAAGCGGCCGGTGAAGTCCAGCGACCCGGAGCCGGTGATCGGTGAGTTGACCATGATCACCGACGGCGAGAAGGAAGGCGGAGACGGGTATTTCGTGGAACTGGGCCCTGGCAAACAGTGGGTCCAGATTGACCTGGGCGCTTCGTACGCGCTGCACGCGATTCTCGCGTGGCACTTCCACAGCCAGGCGCGCGTCTACCGCGACGTCATCGTCCAGGTCTCGGACGACAAGGAGTTCGTCAAGGGCGTGACGACGGTCTTCAACAACGACCACGACAACACTTCGAAGCTGGGCGCGGGGAAGGACAAGGAATACATCGAGGTTGCCGAGGGGAAGCTCTTCGACCCGAAGGGCGTGAAGGGGCGTTACGTCCGCCTCTACTCGAACGGCAATACCACCAACGACCTGAACCACTACGTCGAGGTGGAGGTCTACGGCACGCCGGGGCAATGACCGCCGATCCGGCCGGCGCTTCTGCTGATGCGAGCGTCGGGGGGGCCACCCCGGGCGGGCGTCGAAGTGTCTCAGTCTTCCGCTCCGGCGTCTTCTGGGGTCTGCTGGCCGCCGCGATCGGGCTCGCGGTGGTGTTCCGGGTGGCCGCACTCGACCTTCGGCCGATGCACCACGACGAGGCCAACCAGGCCATCCGATTCGGCCAGCTGCTGGAGACGGGCAGCTATCGGTACGACGCCGCCGAGCACCACGGTCCGACCCTCTATTACCTGACGCTGCCGTCTGCCTGGCTGCGCGGCCAACACGACACCGCGTCGCTCGACGAGTGGACCCTGCGCCTGGTGCCGGCGGCCTTCGGCGTCGGGCTGATCGTCCTGCTGCTGGCCCTGGTTGCAGGCATCGGACGGACTGCGGTGGCGATCGCCGCCCTCATGATGGCCGTCGCGCCGCCGCTGACCTACTACTCGCGGTTCTACATCCAGGAATCGCTCCTCCTGTTCTTCTCGCTCGGTTTCCTGTTCATGGCCGGCCGCTACGCCAGGGCTGCGCGTCGCCCGGATGCCCTCTGGGCCGGGGCTTTCGCGGGGCTGGCGCTCGCCACGAAGGAAACCGCGGTCATCCTGCTGCCCGCAGCGCTGGGCGCCTGCCTGGTCGCTCGCCGGTTCGCGCCGGCAGGCGGAGAGGATGGCCCATCCGCCCCGAATGCCCCTGTCGCCGTCGGCACCGATGCGCATCGGGCTGCCGGGCACTTGTGGCTGGCAGCCGCCGTCGGCGCCGCGATTGCCGGGCTCTTCTACTCCTCGTTCTTCACGAACCCGTCCGGCTTCCTGGAGCCGATTCGGGCCGCGGCGATCTATCTCGGCCGCGGCCTCAACCCGGATGCACACCGAGAGCCCTGGTATTACTACCTGGGCTTGATGACTTGGGTGCCCAGCGGGACGAGCGGCGTCGCCGACACGGGCGTCGTGGTGCTCGTCATCGGCGCCGTGGGGATGGCCTTCCGCGCCCGGACGGCGCCCGCCACGCGATTCTGGTCGCGCGCCCTGCTCGTATACGCCGCGACGACCACCGCCGTGTTCTCGGCCCTGCCGTACAAGACGCCGTGGAACGTGTTGCCGTTCTACGGCGCATGGGTGGTGCTGGCGGCAATCGGCGCGGCCGAACCGCTGGACCGGAGCCAGTCCCGGTGGAACCGGTGGCTCCTGGCGGTGGCAATCGCGGTCGTCTGCGGCACGCTCGGCGCCCAGTCCTGGCGCGCTAACTTTCGCTACCCGGCGGACCCGCGCAACCCCTATGCTTACGCGCATACGAGCCCCGACGTCGTTCGGTTGGCCGGGCGCGTGCGGGCGCTTTCGGCGCTCCATCGTGACCGCGAGCAGATGCTGGTCGCCGTGGTCGCTGCACCGCAGGAGCAGTGGCCGCTGCCTTGGTACCTCCGCCGCCAGTCCCGCGTCGGGTACTGGACGACCGCGGCAAGCGCCGACGATGCCTTGAAGCAGGCGCCGCTGGTCATCGCGTCCGCGGAGCAGACGGCTGCCGTGCAGGCGGCCATCGGCGACCGGTATCAAGTGGAAGTCTACGGCCTTCGGCCGGACGTCCTGATGTCCGTCTTCATCGAACGGTCCCTGTGGGACCGCTTCATCGACTCGGTGAAATAGCGAGGATGCCCATCATGCGCGCGCACCCTGACGACGATCCTGACGGCGCGGTCGACCGGCGCCGGTTCCTGTCGCTGTCGCTCGCCGCCGGCGCCGGGGTCGCGCTCGCTCCGGCAAACGCCCTTGCCCTGGGCTCGCAGGCTGTCCCGCGCTTTGCGCCGGCGGATCGTCCGCTGTCGCTCGCGTTCATCGGCATCGGCAACCGCGGCAACGAGATGCTGAAGACGTTCACCGGGACCGGACTCGTGAAGGTGGCCGCCTTCTGCGACGTCGATCTCGACGGGAAGCACACGCAGGAATCGCGGGACCTGCACCCTGACGTGCCGCGATTCCGGGACTTCCGCGCGATGCTCGACGCCATGGACGGGACGATCGACGCCGTCTGCGTCGCGACGCCCGACCACTCGCACTTTCCGATCGCGATGGAAGTGATGCGGCGCGGCACGCACATCTACCTGGAGAAGCCGCTCGCGCACACCTTCCAGGAGGTCGACCTGCTGATCGCGATGGCCGCCAGGAGCGGCGTGGTCACGCAGATGGGGAACCAGGGGCACTCGGGCAACAACTACTTCCAGTTCAAGGCGTGGACCGAGGCGGGCGTCATCAAGGACGTGACGAAGATCGTGGCGTTCATGAACGGGTGGCGGCAGTGGCACGGGTGGAACGTGAGTGGGTTCCCGCAGGGCGAGCCGCTCCCTCCCGGCATGGACTGGGACCTGTGGAATGCCGCGAGACCCGAGCACCCGTTCAGCGAGAAGCTGCACCCAAAGACCTGGCGCAGCTGGTTCCACTACGGCAGCGGCGCGTTCGGCGACTGGGCGCCGCACATCCTCGACACCGCCCACCGGTTCCTCGACCTTGGCCTGCCGCACACCATCGAGGCGGTCCGCCGCGACGGCCCGAGCGCCTTCATCTTCCCGCAGGCATCGACCATCCGCTTCACGTTCGCCGCGCGCGGCGCGATGCCGCCGGTGGACGTGTTCTGGTACGACGGCCAGCAGAACCGGCCGCCGCTGCCGAAGGAACTCGGGAAGGACGCGACGCTGGCCGAGACCGCCGGCAAGTTCATCTACAGCAAGACGCTGGTCTTCAAGGGCGGGACGCACGGCGACACCCTGCGCATCATCCCGGAATCGCGGATGAAGGACATGGCGGCGTCGCTGCCGAAGATCACCGGCGGGTTCTCGGACCACGCCGTGAACTTCGTTCGAGGCTGCCAGGGCACCGAACAGACGCGTTCGCCCTTCAGCGTGGGCGGGCCGCTGACGCAGTTGTTCATCCTCGGGATCATCGCGCAGCGACTTGGGGGCAAGCTGAAGTTCGACACCGTGAAGCGTCAGTTCGTCGGCAACGCCGAGGCCAACGCGCTGCTGCTGGGGCCGCCGCCGCGTGCGGGGTGGGAGGGATACTACCGGGTGTGAGCGGCTCGTGGGGAGGCAACGGACACGCCTCGGCACGCGCGGTGCGAAATCATCCAGCGTGGTGGCGAGCGGGATGCGCGCGGTTGGGGGGGCGGGAAGTGACCGTCGGGGAGTAGGTGGTGGCCAGGCCCAGAATTGAACTGGGGACACCCCGGTTTTCAGCCGAGTGCTCTACCAGCTGAGCTACCTGGCCACGCACAAGAAATGAAATATTACAGCGAACCGGCCCCGCTTGTCGAGAGGGCAGCGCGGACCGTCAGCCGATTGACGAGCCTTGCGGCGTCCGTGTCGACCAGCGGCTCGGCCTCCGCGCCGTAGAGGAAGCCGTCCTCCCGGGCGCGCTCGAACATCGCCAGCAGGCTGTCGAAGTATCCCGCCACGTTCAGCAGCGCGACCGGCTTCTGGTGGATGCCGAGCTGCGACCAGGTCAGGACTTCGAAGAACTCGTCGAGCGTGCCGAACCCTCCAGGCATCGCGATGAAGGCATCCGAGAGGGAGACCATCAGCGCCTTCCGTTCGTGCATCGACGACACCACGTGCAGCTCGGACAGGCCTCGGTGGGCGCGCTCCCAGCCGACCAGCTGCTCGGGTATGACGCCGACGACCCGTCCCCCGGCCGAGAGGGCGGCGTCGGCCATGCGGCGCATGAGGCCGATGTTGCTTCCGCCGTAGACGAGCGTCAGGCCGCGTTGGGCAATCGTGCGGCCGAGGGCCTCGGCGGCGTCGGCATATTCGACGCGGGCGCCGTCGCTCGACCCACAGAAGACACAGACCGACGTCACGAACGCGTTCCCCGGGCCGCCGTCGCCTCGCGCCAGCGCCAGACCGTGGACCCGAGCACGAACCAGCCGACCAACAAGCCGACGAGCGCTCCGCCGAGAACGTCGGTCGGGTAGTGGACGCCGAGGTAGACGCGAGATAGGGCCACCAGCGCGGCGGCGGCCCAAATGGCGACCCGCGCCTGGGGCCAGGTCGACGCGAGTGCGAGCGCGCCGGCCACGCTGCTTGCGGCATGCCCCGACGGGAACGACGCGCTCTCCGGCCTCGTGCCCACCACCGCGAGCGCCGGGTTGGCGGTGAAGGGGCGGGGCCGGTGCACGATGGGTTTCAGGACGGCGTCCGAGACGAGCGTCGCGAGCACGGCGGCCAGCACCACCTGCCACGCCGCCATCGCCAGTTTCCGGTTGGAAAAGCCGCGGACGATTGCCGCGAGGGCGAACATCAACCCCGCCCGCCCGGCGACCGTGAGGAACACCGCCAACGCATCGAGCGCCACCGTGCGGTGGGTGGAGAACCAGGAGAGGAGCGCAGTATCCATGACCGTAGTGGCCGGTGGCAAGCGGCTGGTGGCTAGTATGTCACGCGTCACGCCAGGGCATGAGCCCCTGGCCACCATCCGCTGACCACTGCAGACCGAAAGCCGCTAGACTTCAGCCGCCTCGTCTTTTCCGAGTCCCAGTTCCTTGCGCAGCCGGTCCTCGATCGCCTGGGTGATTTCGGGGTTGTCGCGCAGGAACTGCTTGGCGTTCTCGCGGCCCTGGCCGAGGCGGTCGCCGTTGTAGGCGAACCAGGTGCCGCTCTTGTCCACGATCTTCCGTTCGACTGCGAGGTCGAGCAGGTCGCCCTCGCGCGAGATGCCTTCGCCGTAGAGGATGTCGAACTCGGCCTCGCGGAACGGCGGCGCCACCTTGTTCTTCACGATCTTCACGCGCGTCCGCCCGCCGATGATGGTGTCGCCGTCCTTGATGCTCGCGATGCGCCGGATGTCCACCCGCACCGAGGCGTAGAACTTGAGCGCGCGGCCGCCGGTCGTCGTTTCGGGGTTGCCGAACATGACGCCGATCTTCTCGCGCAGCTGGTTGATGAACACGAGGCAGGTCTTCGACTTCGACACGACGCCCGTCAGCTTGCGGAGCGCCTGCGACATGAGGCGCGCCTGCAGGCCCATCTGCGCCTCGCCCATCTCGCCTTCGATTTCCGCGCGAGGCACGAGGGCGGCCACCGAGTCGACGACGACGACGTCCACGCCGCCGGAGCGCACCAGGACCTCGACGATTTCGAGCGCCTGCTCGCCGTTGTCGGGCTGCGACACCAGGAGGTTGTCGAGATCGACGCCGAGCTTCTTCGCGTAGGTCGCGTCGAGGGCGTGCTCGGCGTCGACGAACGCCGCCATCCCCCCGAGCTTCTGCGCCTGGGCGATGATCTGCAGGGCCAGCGTCGTCTTGCCCGACGACTCGGGCCCGAAGATCTCGACCACCCGGCCGCGCGGCACCCCGCCGATGCCGAGCGCGAAGTCCATGCTGATCGAGCCGGTCGGGATGGCGTCCACAGGGGCGATCGCGCCCTTCACGCCGAGCCGCATGATCGAGCCTTTTCCAAACTGCTTCTCGATCTGGCTGACGGCGACATCCAGGGCTTTGCTGCGTTCAGTGCGGTCGTCGGCGGGCATCTGCGCTCCTCTCAAGTGAATCACACAAGCCCTTGCATTCTAGAGACGTGCCGTGGGCAAAGTCAAGCGAAAGGGTGAGCTGTGCATTCAGTAAAGATAAATAAAGAATGGACTTATCGATATGTTGACTTTCGCCCTGCCGGTGTTGGGCCAGCCGGGCCGCGCAGTTTCTGCCAGCGTGGCGACTGCTGCAGCGGCAACCCTCGCCACCAGGCGACGAGCCCGGCCAGCGGGACGAGGATGGCGAGTTCCCGGAGGACCGACGTTGCGTTCTGGACCCACGCCGCTGGGAGCCAGTACTTCCGCGAGATTCCCATGAAGACGCTGACGGGCGAGAGGTGGAACTCCCTGCTGAAGGGCCAGAGCGCCATGACGCCAAGCGGGGGAGTCGTGTCCGAGCCAAGCCAATCGATCAGGACGTGTGACGCGTAGCTGAGGGCCAGCGCCAACGCCGCACGGCGGCCGGGACGCGGTGCGGACGCAAGACCGCCCAGGCGCCGAGGAACACCAGCAGGACGGCGCCGATGCTGTGAGTGTAGCGGCTGTGGAGGCCCACCAGGAGGTCGATGTCCGCCGCCATGCCCGCGGCGGCGAACGCGATCGGCCATCGCCACCGGGACAACAGCAGGGGCAGGTGCCGTCTGGATCCGTCCGAGGCGTCCGGGAAACCGTCCGCCGGCGCACGGCACGCGTCCGGAGCCGCCGCCCACCCGAGGGCGAAGCCCGCCAGGGCGTGGCCGAGCGGGCTCGGCACTAGCGGCCCCCGCCGACGATCTTCACTTTCCTCACGACGGAGGGTCCGAGCAGTTCCTGCAACTTGGCCAGGATCAGCGCCTGCGAGCGCTTCAGTTCCTTCCGCCACGCGGCATCGTCCACGCGCACCTCGACCGTGCCGTCCTCTGCGAGCGTGGGGTGGCTGACCCGCCCGAGCGACGCCCCGACGGCGACCCGCCAGGCGAACCCAAATTTCCCTTCGGACATCGGCGCCTGGGCCAGCAGCGTCCGCACGACCCCGGGCATGGCCTTGTTCAACGGTTCCACAGCACCCGATTCTCTCACAGACACGGGAAGTCGGAACTCACGCCCGGCAGTCGGACTCACGCTCAGGAGTCGGCTCACGCTCAGGAGTCAGAATTGACGCGGAGTAGTCGAAATTACGCCGAGGACCCGACTGCTCGTCGTCAGGCCTCGACTTCACATCGGGATTTCGACCTCTCATCGTCAGGTTTCGACCTCTCATCGTCAGGTTTCGACCCCTCATCGTGAGGTTTCGACCTCTCATCGTGAGATTTCGACCCCTCATCGTCAGGCCTCGACCTCTGATCGTCAGGTCCGACTACGCTAGAATCGCCGTGTGCTCATCCTCGCCTCTGCTTCTCCCCGTCGCGCCGACCTGCTGACCGCTGCCGGCTTCGAATTTGCCGTGCGCCCGGTGGACATTGACGAGCAGCCCCGTGACGGGGAGGTGCCCGTCGACTACGTGCTGCGGCTGGCGCGCGAAAAGGCCGCCGCGGCGGCGGCGGTCGCCATGGAACCGACGGCGGTGGTCCTTGCCGCGGACACCTCGGTCATCGTCGACGGGTTGATCCTCGGAAAGCCGCTGGATGAGCAGGACGCCGCGCGCATGCTCCGGCTGCTGTCGGGCCGCGACCACGAGGTGCTGACCGGGGTCGCGCTCCTGCAGGGGGGGCGTGAAGCGACCGCGGTCGCATCGAGCCGTGTGAAATTCCTTCCGTTGACGACTGAAGAGATTACATGGTACGTGGCATCCGGCGAGCCGCTCGACAAGGCGGGCGCTTACGCCGTACAGGGGCTGGCCTCGAGATTCGTGGAGGAAATCCACGGATCCTACGCCAACGTCGTGGGCCTGCCGGTCGCCCTGGTCTACAAATTGCTAAGTGCTGAGTTCGCTCAACGACCGTGAACGCGAAACATCGATGCCGGACTTCCGGCAGGCTCATTGACCCATCCGGGTGTCCGCGGTATTCTGGGGCCTGGGAATTCTGCGAAAGGGGCTATGTCGAACAAGGCCATCAAGATCGGATTGACTGTAATCGTGCTGGCCGTTGCCCTTGCCGGCCTGCTGAAAGCGACCCTCCGTGAAGGCACCGAGTACTACAAGGAAGTGCACGAAGTCACGGCGCGCCCGGTCGACTGGCAGGGAAAGAACCTGCAGTTGCACGGGTATGTCGTTCGCGATTCGATTCTCCGCAAGCGCGATTCGCTCGAGTATCGGTTCAAGGTGACGTCGAAGGTGGGGCAAGACGCCCACGTCGTGTCGGCGCACTACACCGGCATCGTGCCGGACACGTTCTCGGATGACGCGGAGGTCGTGCTGAAGGGGAAACTGGAGGCCGACGGCTTCCACGTCGTGCCGAACGGCGTCATGGCGAAGTGCCCCTCGAAGTACGAAGCGAAGAAGAAGGACGCTGGCACGTCCGGCAATTAGCCGGGTACCGGCCTTGTTCTCTCCCGTCAACGCGTTCAGCCCAAATCAGAACCCGGATCCTGCGGCCCCGTCTGCCCAAGCGCGAACCGCCGCGCTGGTGCGGCCCGGGTGCGCACGGTGAGCGAGTAGACCATGGCCTCCCTTGGCACTTTCACGCTTCTCGCCTCGTTCGTCATTTCGGCCTATGCCGCCGCTGCGGCGATCGTGGGCGCCCGACGGGCATCGCGGAGCCTGGTGGACAGCGCCGTCGGCGCCTTCTACCTCGTCGCGGCCCTGCTGACGGTCGGCTCGGCGGTGATCATCCACGCCTTCGTCACCGACAACTACAGCATCAAATACGTCCAGCACTACTCGGACCTGGTGCAGCCGTTTGTCTACAAGCTGACCTCGTACTGGGGCGGCCTCGACGGCTCGATCATGTTCTGGGCGTTCCTGCTGGCGGTGTTCGGGTCGACGGCGGTCTACGTGAACCGGGAGCGGCACCGCGAGTTGATGCCCTACGTGGTGGCGATCATCTCGGTGGTGCAGATGTTCTTCCTGTTCCTGATGGTCGTCCACAACAACCCGTTCTCGACGTTCCTGACCGCGGCGCCGGCCAACGGCCGCGGGCTGAACCCGCTGCTGCAGAACGCGTACATGGTGATCCACCCGCCGGCCCTCTACATCGGGTTCGTCGGCATGACCATCCCCTTCGCGTTCGGGCTCGCCGCGCTTATCACCGGCCACCTGGACGACTCCTGGCTGCGCGCCGTCCGCCGCTGGACGATGGTGAGCTGGCTGTTCCTGTCCTTCGGCCTCACGCTCGGCATGATCTGGGCCTACGAAGTGCTCGGCTGGGGCGGCTACTGGGGCTGGGACCCGGTTGAGAACGCGGGCCTGCTCCCCTGGCTCACGGCGACCGCCTTCCTGCACTCGGTGATGGTCCAGGAGCGGCGCGGGATGCTGCGCGTGTGGAACATGACGCTGGTGATCGTGACGTTCTTCCTCACGATCTTCGGCACGTTCATGACCCGCTCGGGCGTCGTGCAGTCGGTGCACGCGTTCGGCGAGGACCGGCAGCTCGCCTGGATGTTCACGGTCTTCATGGTGGCGATCCTGACGGTCAGTTTCGGCTACCTGTTCTATCGCCTGCCGCTGCTGCGCTCCCGGCACGAACTCGACTCCTGGGTGTCGCGCGAAGCGGCGTTCCTGGCCAACAACTGGATCCTGCTGTTCGCGGCGATGTTCGTGCTCTTCGCCACGATGTTCCCGACGATCAGCGAAGCGCTCACCGGCGAACGCCTCACCGTGGGCCCGCCGTTCTTCAACAAGTGGATGCTGCCGATCGGCCTGGCGCTGCTGTTCCTGACCGGCGTCGGCCCGCTGCTGGCCTGGCGCAAGTCCACCGTGAAGAACCTGCGCGACCAGTTCCTGTGGGCGGTGCTCGCGGCGGTGGTGACCCCGGTGGCGCTGGCGTTTGCCGGCGTCCCGTTCTGGCCGCCGGGCCTGTGCTTCGGCCTGTGCGCCTTCGTCGGCGTCACGATCCTCCAGGAGTTCGTGCGGGGCGCCGCGGTGCGCAGGCAGGGCACCGGCACGGACTTCCTCACCGCGATGGTCGGCCTCGTGGCGCGTTCCAAGCGTCGCTACGGCGGCTACGTCGTCCACCTGGGGATCGTGCTGATGTTCCTCGGGTTCACCGGCGAGGCGTTCAAGGTGGACGAGCAGGTGCTGCTCAAGCCCGGCCAGCAGGCCAAGGTCGGTCACTACGCCGTTCGCAACGACGGCGTCCGGATTACCGACGACGGGCAGAAGCAGATGATCACCGGGCACCTGACGGTCTTCCGCGATGGCAAGGAAATCGACAAGGCGTACCCGGGGAAGTGGCTGTATCGGGGCCACGAGCAGGAGCCGATGAGCCAGGTCGCGATCCGGCGCAGCGTCGGCCGAGGACCTCTACATCGTCATGCCGGGGTTCGAGCTGCAGGACCAGTCGGTCACGCTGCAGGTCGTGATCAACCCGCTGGTCGACTGGATCTGGGTCGGCTTCGGAATCCTCGCGCTCGGTACGATGCTCGCGCTGCTGCCCGAGCAGGTGTTCGGGTTCGCCGCCTCTCGCGCGGCCGCCTCGGCGCCGATCGCCATGCTCCTGCTGGCGGTCCTGCTGATGGGAGCGCCGCTCTCCGCGCAGCACGTCGAGGGCCCGCAGTACAAGCCGGTGGAACCGAAGTCCGCGCTGGAGAAGGACCTCTACAAGTCCATCATCTGCATGTGCGGCACCTGCGGCCGCCAGCTGGTGGGCGAGTGCACCTGCGGCTACGCGGCCGAGATGCGCGCGGAGATCGGGAACCTGGTGAAGATGGGCCTCACCCGCGACCAGGTGCTGCAGTACTACATCAAGAAGTACGGGAGCCAGGAGCCGCTCGCAATGCCGGTGGACAAGGGTTTCAACCGCCTCGCCTGGTTCCTGCCTTATGTCTTCGGTGCGACCGGGCTGCTGGTGGTCGGCGTGGCCGCCATTCGCTGGTCGCGCCACCCGAAGAGCACCGACACCACGGCTGCGCCCGCCCCCGCTGCGCCGTCGAAGGAAGACGTGGACAAGCAACTGGAGGCGCGGCTCGACGATGAGCTCAGAGATCTCGACTAAGGGAAAGAAGAAGCCGGCGCCCGAAGCGGAGCCGGTAGACGAGCGCGTGCCGGGCTTCCAGCCCTGGCACCTGTTCGTCATCGGGACGCTCATGGCGTCGGCGGCAGCAGCGATCGCGGTGCGAGGCACCAGGCCTGCGAACGTGGTCTTCGTGTGCCTGACGGTCGTCGCGGCCGGCGTCGCGGCGTATGCCGTCTATCGGACCCTGTGGCCGCTGGTGGAGCCCGACTCGGTCGACACGCCCGAGATGCTGGGCGGGCGGACGCGCGCCGCGCTGGAGCGGGAGAAGACGCTGGTGCTTCGCGCCATCAAGGAACTGGAATTCGATCGGGCGATGGGCAAGGTGTCCGAGGCGGACTTCCAGGAGATGACGGCCCGCCTGCGGACCCGCGCCGTGCGGCTGATCCGGCAGCTGGACAGCGGAAGCGCAGCGTACCGGGAGCTGATCGAGAAGGAACTGGCCGCGCGGCAGGCGTCGGCCGCGAAGGCGCCGGCTGGCGGCAGGCAGGGGGCGGCGGCCAAAGCGGTGATTGCCGTGGTCCTGCTGGGCAGCCTGGCAGCGGGAACGCCGGTGCGTGCCCAGATGGGCGGCATGGGGGGCGCGGCAGGCATGCCGGACGCGAAGGGGATGTCGGGGATCCCGCGGCCGGAGGCCTCGGTCCGATCGGGACCTTCTCCGTCCGCCTCGTTCGCGGGCAGTTGTCCAACGTCCTGGCGGGCCACCCGGTGGAGTTCATCGCCGGCGACAGGAAGCAGACGGTCAACACCGACGAGAACGGCCGCGCGGTCGTCAAGGACCTGGCGCCGGGAACGCTGGTGCGGGCGGCTGCGACCGTCGACGGCGAACGCGTGGAGTCGCAGGACTTCGCGATGCCGGAAGGGGCCGGCGTCCTGATGCTGCTGGTCGTGTCGGACAAGTCGGCCGCGGACCAGATGGCCAAGGCGGCGGTGCCCGGCAGCGTCACGCTCGGGGCGCAGACCCGCATCGTCACGCAGTTCGAGGAGGAGACGCTCCAGGTCTACTACCTGTTCGACTTCGTGAACGCGCAGTCGACACCGGTGAAGACGGAGCCGCTGGTGTTCACGTTGCCGAAGGGCGCGAAGAACGCCACGGTCCTCGAGGGGTCGGCTCCCAACGGCGTCGCCAAGGGGGCCTCGTTCGTCGTGTCCGGACCGTTCGCGCCGGGTACGACCAGCGTCCAGCTCGCGCTACTCCCTCGATCCGGCGGCGCGCGTGGCGATCCGGCAGGCGTTCCCCGTCGCGATTGAGCAGGTGGCGGTGATGGCCGAGAAGGTCGGCCCGATGGTGGTCGCCTCGCCGCAAATGACGACGATCCGCGAAGGCAACGAGGGCGGCAGGACGTTCGTGCTCGGGATGGGACCCGGCCTGAAGGCAGGCGGCGTGCTGGCGATGGATATCAGCGGCTTGCCGCATCAGCCGACCTGGCCGAGGAACCTCGCGCTGGCGCTGGCGGTTCTGACCCTGGGCTTCGGCGTGTGGGGCGCGGTTCGGACGGGAGGCCGCACGGCGGCGGCCGCGGCGCGCCAGCAACTCGAACGTCGCAGGGAGAAGGTGTTCGCGGAGCTCATCCGGCTCGAGCAGCAGCGGAAGGCCGGAACGGCGGGCGACGAAGAGTTCGCCGAGAAGCGCGCCGACCTGGTCGGCGAACTCGAACGGATCTACGGGGAACTGGACACCGAGGCGCAGGGGCCGCGGGGCGACCAGGGAATGGCGGCGTGATCTTCGATTTCACCGAGGTGGCGGTGCGTGACGTGTCGCGTCACTACGGCCGCCGCCGCGCGCTGTTCCGCGTGTCGCTCGAGTGCCGCGCCGGCGAAATCCTGGGGCTGCTCGGCCCGAATGGCGCAGGCAAGTCCACGCTGCTGTCCATCCTCGCGACGCTGCTGGCGCCGTCGAACGGGGAAGTGCGCTACGGCGCCAGGACGGCCGCCGAGGCCGGCCCTCCGCTCCGCTCGCGGCTTGGATTCCTCTCGCACGACCTCCACCTGTATCCCGAGCTGACCGCCGCCGAGAACCTCCAGTTCTTCGCGCGGCTCTACGGGCTGAAGGACGTCGACGGCCGGGTGGCCGGCGCGCTCGACCGGGCGGGACTCTCGGGCCGTCGCGACGATCTCGTGTCCGGGTTCTCGCGCGGCATGCGGCAGCGCCTGGCCCTCGAGCGGGCGCTGCTGCACGACCCGCGGCTGCTGCTGCTCGACGAGCCGTTCACGGGGCTGGACGACGCGTCGGTGGACGCGCTGGTGGCACGTCTCAAGGAACTCCGCGCGGCGGAGCGGATCGTCGTGGTGGTCACCCACGACCTCGACGTTGCCGAGCGGCTGCTCGACAAGGTCGCCGTGCTGAAGGACGGGCGCCTGGCCGCGTTCGACGAGGCGCACGGCCGCATCCGGGAGCACTACCGGGCCCACGTGGCGGTGGGGGACCGATGTTCCTGCAGATCGCGTGGCTCGTGATGCGGAAGGACATGACCGTCGAGGTGAGGAGCCGGGAGATCCTCTACACGACGGTCTTCTTCGCCGTGGCCTGCGTGCTGGTCTTCGCGTTCGCGCTCGTGAAGGAAGGGCGGCCGCTGGAGGACGCGGCGGCCGGGATCATGTGGATTCGGTGGCCTTCTCGGGCACCCTGGCGCTCGGGCGCACCTTCGAACGGGAGCGCCATTCGGAGACCCTGCGCGCGCTGATGCTCGCGCCGGCGAGCCGGCCGGCGATCTACGTGGGAAAGCTGCTCGGGATCGTGCTCCTGCTCCTGATCGTCGAGGCGGTGCTCGTGCCCCTCGTCGGCCTGCTGTTCCACGCGCCGATCGGCAACCGGCCGCTCGTGCTGGCGGCGCTCCTCGTCGCCGGCACCATCGGGTTCGCGTCGGTCGGGACGCTGTTTGCGGCGATGCTCGTCCGGGCGCGGAGCCGGGACGTGATGCTGCCGATCCTCCTGTATCCGATCACGATTCCCGTGATCATCGCTGGCGTCCGGGGCACAGCAGCGCTGTTCGAAACCGTTCCCGCGGACGACCTCGCGCAGATGTGGCTGGCCCTGCTGGCGTTCTTTGATATCGTGTTCGTGACGCTGTCGCTGTGGACCTTCGAGCCGCTGATGACGGAATGATGCGGCGTGCAGGGTGGCGGACCGCGAACGGAGTGAGCCGATGAACAAGGGATACCCGATCCTCGTGCTGGTGGCCATGGTGCTGTTCGCGGTGGCGCCCGTGATGGTGATGAACGCGCCGTACGAATCGGTGATGGGGCTGGTGCAGAAGATCTTCTACTACCACGTCCCGTCGGCGATGGTGATGTTCCTTGCCGCGTTCATCTGCGGCCTCGCCAGCGCCGTGTACCTGTTCCGCGCGCGCCCGGGCGCCGACCGGATCGCGGCCGCGGCGGCGGAACTCGTCGTGGTGTTCGGCCTGATCGTCCTCGTCACGGGCCCGCTCTGGGCGCGCAAGGCGTGGGGCGTGTGGTGGCAGTGGGATGCCCGGCTCACATCCACGCTGCTGATGTGGATGATCTTCGTCGCCTACCTGCTGGTGCGGCGCTTCGGCGGCCCCGGTTCCGAGAAGCTGTCGGCGGCAATGGCGGTCTTCGGCATGGCGAACGTCCCGTTCGTCTACGTCTCGGTCAACATCTGGCGAACCATTCACCCGACGACGAGGGTCGTGCCGACGCTCGCCCCTGGGATGCGCGGTGCATTCTGGTTCTGCGCTTTGTCGTTCATGCTGCTCTTCGGCCTGCTGCTGGCGCTTCGCACGCGCCTCGAACAGCGCAGGGCGCAGGTGGAGCACCTGTACTGCTTGCGGATGACAATCGGTGATCGACGGCAGATGGCGGCCGCGTCGGCATCAGGAGATGGCATGCACAAGAGACTTGCAGCACTGACGGGAATCGCGCTGATGTTGTGGCTGGCGGGTGCCGGCACGTTGTCGGCGCAATCGGCGCCCGGGGGGACGGCCCAGGCGCCGGCGGCCCAGGCACAGGAACCGACCGACCAGTTCGTCCCCGTGAAGACACTGCCGGTGCAGGAACAACTGCCGGCCGCCACGCTGGTGATGACGGCCTACGCCTTCGTCTGGGTGGTGTTGCTCGTGTACCTCTGGACGATCTGGCGCCGCCTCATCAAGGTCGAGCGCGAGATGCACGACCTGGCGGCACGGCTGGGCGAGAAGCGATAGGAGGCGTCGTGGGGCAGGAAGTCGCAACGGCCGGCCAGATGGGGGCCGGCCATTTCATCTACATCCCGGCAATCCTCTTCCTCGGATTGGTGATCGGGTGGATCCTCGGGTCGCGCGCCGCGCGCGACGCGTTTGCCATGGAACTGAAGAAGCGCGAAGAGCGGGAGAAGCGGCGCAAGGGAGGGGAGTGACGTGCGCTGATCGTCGTCCGCCCTACCGCCCGAGCAACAACCGGTTTCCAAGCGCCTTCGGCAAGCCGGCATCCAGAATCCGGTCGCGGGCCCGCTCGACCGGATACTCCACCCTCAGGATCACCAGTTCGTTCGCATTCGTGTCGACCACCGCGCACGCGGCCCTCGGGTCCCCGTCCCGCGGCTGGCCCACCGACCCCGGGATTCACCAGGTAAACCCGATTGGGGTCCAGGGTGACGCGCTGGTCCTCTCGCGCGCCGCGGAAGACCACCTCCAGGTTTCGGCGGTCGTCGAGCGCCGCCGCGGCAGGCAGGTGCGTGTGGCCGAAGAGGCACAAGGGCCGCTGCGCGGCCACCAGGGCATCGGCCGCGTCGAGATCGCCGAAGATATAAGCGTCCTCGTCCAGCGGCGACCCGTGACAGATCTCGACGAAGTCGTTCACGAAGGCCGGCCCCTCGGGGAGCGCGGCCAGGTAGTCGCGGCTCTCCGGCGTCAGTTCCCGCCTCGTCCACTCGGCTGCACGCCGGGCAACGGGATTGAAGCCCTCGGAACTCGCGATGCCGGCCGCCACCTTGTCGTGGTTCCCCCTGATGATCGCGACGGGATGGAGGTCGAGGATCCGGCGCACCACCTCGTTCGGTTTCGCGCCGTAGCCCACGAGGTCGCCGAGCACGATCACCTGGTCGTACGCGTCCGTTCCGATCCGGTCGAGCACGGCGTCCAAGGCATCGATGTTCGAGTGCAGGTCGCTCAGCACGAGGTAGCGCACGCCCTAGTATCCCAGCCAATCGAGAATCCGTTCAACCAGTTCTTCGACGGGAGCCGTCGCATCGAGCCGAAGGTGCGCCTGTTGGTAGGACAACCGCCGGGCGTGGTAGAGCGCTTCGAACTGCGCCCGGTCGGCCGCCAGCGGGCGGCGCCCGTCGGCCGGGACGCGGGCGATCGCCGCGGTCCAGGGGAGGTCCAGCCAGACTGCGACGCCGCAGGCATTGATTGCCGACCGGTTCTCGGGGTCGGCGTAGGTGCCGCCGCCGGTGGCCACCACCGTGTGGTCGAGGGGCAGGAGACGGCGAACCGCCTCGCGCTCCGCCATCCGGAAATACGGTTCCCCGCGGGTCGCGAAGATCTCCGAGACGGTCGCGCGCTCGCGCGATTCGATCCACTCGTCGACGTCCTCGACCCGCCACCCGAGACGCCGGCCGAGCGCCCGCGCCACGGTCGTCTTGCCCGCTCCCATGAAGCCGACCAAGTAGACCTTGCTCGTGTTCATGCCCGCAGCGAGTCCAGCGTGTCGAAGAACCCCGGATAGGAGACGTCCACAGCGCCCGCCCCGAGGATGGTCGAAGGGGAGCGCCCGCCAAGGGCGGCGATCGCGAACGCCATGGCCAGCCGATGGTCCCCGGCCGCGTCGGCCGTGCCACCCGCGAGCTGCCGGCGCCCGGCCACGTGGAAGCCGTCGGGCAATTCCTCGGCCTCCGCGCCCAACGCCCTGAGGCCGGCGACCAGCGTCGAGATGCGGTCGCTCTCCTTGACCCGCAGCTCGCCCGCCCCGGTGACGCGGACCTCTCCGCCGAATGTCGCGAGCGCAGCGAGGGCTGGCAGTTCGTCGATCAACCCCGGCACCTCGGCGGGCAGGATGTCGAGCGGGGCGCGCGTTCCATGGCGCACGGTCACCGTCCCCGCCGGCTCGTCGCCGTCGCACGCGGTCATCTCGGTGTGAACGCCTGCTCCCGTCCTCGCCAGAACGGCGAGCAGGGCGTCGCGCGTCGGGTTCAGTCCCACCCCGGGAAGGCGGATTTCCGAACCTGGCAGGCCTGCCGCGGCCACGCACCAGAAGGCGGCGGAGGACAGGTCGCCAGGGACGGTTGCCTCCGTTGACTGCAACTCCTGTCCACCTTCTACCGAGACCGTCCCCCGGTCACGCGCACGTCGACGCCGAACCGGCGCAGGGCCAGCTCGGTGTGGTTCCGAGTCTGGCAGCGCTCGGTGACGCGGGTGGTGCCGTCGGCCAGCAGCCCGGCCAGCAGCACCGCGCTCTTGACCTGCGCGCTCGGCACCTCGGTCTCGTAATCGATGCCGCGGAGCGGGCCCCCGTGGATCGTCATCGGCAGGCGTCCGCCGGCCGTCTCGATGCGCGCCCCCATCCGGGTGAGCGGCGCGACGACCCGGGCCATCGGCCGGCGGGACAGCGAAGCGTCACCGGTGACCGTCACCGTCATCGGCTGCCCGGCCAGGATCCCGGCCAGCAGCCGGGTCGTGGTGCCGCTATTGCCCGCGTCGAGCGGCATCGCCGGGGAACGGAAACCGTGCCGCCGACGTCCGATAAGGGTAACGGACGTGCCGGTTCGGGAGATCTCGATGCCCAGCCCCTCCAGGCAGGCGAGCGTCGACCGGCAGTCGGCGCCGGGCGCGAATCCGTGGACGACCGAACGCCCGGCCGCGAGGGACGCGAGCAGAGCATAACGGTGAGCGATGGACTTGTCGCCCGGCACGTGGACAATCCCGCGCAGGCGGGACGCCGGACGGACGACGATTGAGCCGGCCACGACCATGGGCGCACTATAGCATCAGTCGGGTGGTCGGCCCTCCGGCCGCATCTCGGTGCTGGACCGTGTTCTGTCGGCTGTGTTACTTTGAGCGAACCCGTCGTTGCGGCGGCGCCGGACCACTTCCTGCATGACCGACACTGGTCACACCGTTCACCTCGAGTTCCCCAGCCTGTTCGAGATGATTGATCTCGTGCAGGCCCTGACCGATCAGCTCGGACGCACGTTGGGTTTCGACGAGGACGCCCAGCACTGGGTGGGAGTCGCGGTCAGGGAGTCGGTCATCAACGCCATCAAGCACGGCAACCGGTTCGACGCGGCGAAACGGGTCGAGCTCGAATTCACGATGGTCCCCATGCTTTCCCCGACGGAGCTGCACATTCGCGTGCGCGACCACGGGGACGGGTTCGACCCGGAGGCATTGCCCGACCCGCTGGCGCCCGAGAACCTCCTCAAAGCCAGCGGCCGGGGGATCTTCTTCATGCGCAACTTCATGGACGACGTCCGGATCGAGCGGGCGCCCGGGGGCGGCATGGAGGTCCGGATGCTCAAGCGTTTCAACCGGCCGTGACCGACCCGCTCTACCTCGCCACCGCCGTCGAGGCCGTGCTCCGTGCCGGCCGCATCCAGATGGCGCACTTCGGCACCCAGCTCAAGATCGACAAGAAGGGCGCGATAGACCTCGTCACCGAGGTCGACGTCGCCGTCGAGCGGATGTTCCGCGCCCTGGTCGCCGAACGGTTTCCCGACCACGTCGTGCTGGCCGAGGAACTCGGCGGCGGCGACCTGCCCCCCGGTCGCCCGTGCTGGATATTCGACCCGTTGGACGGCACCACCAACTACGCGCACGGCTTCCCGGTATTTGCCGCCTCGCTGGCGCTGGAGATCGACGGGATCGTCGAGGTGGGCGCCATTTACGACCCGACGCGCCGCGAACTGTTCACCGCCACGCGCGGCGGCGGCGCGTACCTCAATGGCGTCCCGATGCGTGTCTCGGCGATCGCCTCGCTCGTCGACGCGCTGCTCGTCACCGGGTTCCCGTACTCGATTCACGAGGACCGGGGAAACCTGGTCGACCTGTTTGCGGCGTTCCTCTCCAAGGCGCAGGCGGTCCGCCGCCTGGGGTCCGCGGCCCTGGACCTGTGCTATGTGGCCGCCGGCCGCATGGACGCGTTCTGGGAGCAGCACCTGAAGCCGTGGGACATGGCGGCCGGGGCGTTGATGCTGGCCGAGGCGGGCGGGCGGATTTCGAGACTCGACGGGGGGCCCTTCGACGTTCGGGGAGGTCAACTGGTCGCCTCGAACGGTCTTCTGCACGACCAGTTGTTGGATGTCGTGCGCGGATGGCGCGCGGCGCTCTGACCTCTCCGCAGGACACCCCGGCACCGGGCCGCCGCGTTCGAAGTCAGTTGCTTCCATTTCTTGGGGCGTTGCCGCTTTGGAGTTGCTGGCACCATTCCTGCTACCGCCGGGATGTCGCCGCCGGGATGCGGGAAAATGAATCCGGCAGACGCCGGCCGACCTGGAGGAGAGTCATCATGATCCGACGTGCTCACGCCGCCGCGCTGGTTGCGGTTCTTGGACTGCTGTTCGTCGCCGCTCCGGCGGCCGCCCAGCAGCAGTTGTCGCTGAACATCGGCTACTTCCAGCTCAGGGGCGAGGGGGCCGAGTGGCGGGGGACACGCTCGTCGAGAACCTTTTTGCCGACTACCCGTTTGCGCTCGGCTACCAGGTCTCCGACTTCAACAACGTCACCTTCGGAGCCGAGTGGCTGTTTCCGCTCGGGAACTTCCTCGAGGGGGGCGTTGGCGTGAACTTCTACCAGAAGACCGTGCCGAGCTATTACGCGGACCTGGTGGACAACAACACCGGGCAGGACATCCTCCAGGACCTGCACTTGCGGACGACGCCAATCACGGCCAGCATCCGCTTCGTGCCGACCGGCCGGCAGGCGGCCGTGCAGCCCTACATCGGCGCCGGGATCGGGATCGTGCCCTGGAGCTACTCGGAGAAGGGGGATTTCGTCGACCCCGGCTACAACACGTTCTCCTACGGGTACAAGGATTCCGGGACGGCGATCGGCCCGGTCGTCTTCGGCGGCGTCAGGGTGCCGTTCAGCCGCGCCTTCGCCCTCGGCGGGGAGATCCGCTGGCAGCAGGCCAACAGCGACCTCGACCCAGCGGCCGGATTCCAGGGCACCAAAATCGACGTGGGGGGCTTTACCTACTCGGCGAACTTCATCGTGAGGTTCTGAGTTCGTAAAGCGCGACGCCCCCGCCTTCGGCCGCCCGCGTGAAGCCGTCGAGGAATTCCGGCTTCTCGCGGGATCGGCTGGCCAGCACGTCCCCGCCCTCCGACAGCTCTTCCACCAGGATCCATCCGACGTGAGCCGATGGCCGCTCGAGCGCGGCCGTCCACAAATCCCCGTTGCCCTCGTGCACGACGTCGCGAACGTTGACGCCAATCGCGGAAAGTTCCTGGACGTAGTGCGACAGCGAGCCCAGGCTGGCCATCAGCGGCTCCCCGTGCCGATGTGACTCCAGATAGGCAGTCACCGCCCGGCAATCGTGGCTGTGCTGGCGGTCCAGCTGCGCCTCGAGCACCATCGGTGCGGACGGGTCGAGCGGACGTGTCTCGACGACGACCAGCGCGACGAGGAGGGCCGACGCGGCGAGCCTCAGGCGTCCGGTGAGGCCGACGCCAATCCCCGCCGACACGGCGAGGGCCGGGACCAGCGGGATCATGTAGCGGAACCGGAACGGGTGCCCGATGAAGAAGGCATACCAAGGAAGCGCGGCGCTGGCGGCCAGTGCCAGGACGACGAGGCATGCCGCGCGGGATCGGGATGCGAGGCCGGCGACGGCGAGCGCGGCCGCACCCGCGACGGCCCACAACAGGACGCCGTAGCCGTTCAAGTGGTGGCTGGCCCACCAAATCGAGCCAATCGTCTTGAAGGGCCGGCCCATGTCCGGGTTGTCGGGCACGTAGAAGCCCCCGGTCACGAACCAGTGTCCGACCGTCAGCTTGCTCTGAACGAGGAAGCCCAGAAGAGCGACCGTCGGGAAGACGGCCAGCCGGGCGGTCGCCTTCAAGGCGAGACCAGGAGACATGCCGCGCCGCCACAAGCCGACCGCCGAGAGCGCCAGCGCGGCCGCCGTGACCGGCCAGGCTTCGTACCGGGTGAGGCACGCGCCCGCGAGCATCACGCCCGTCGCGGTTGCACCGGCGCGGCCATCCGACGCCGTCCAGCGCACCAGCATCGCCACCGACAGCGTGGTGAGCGCCAGCAGCAGCGGTTCGGTCATCGGGGTCGCCTGCAGGTACAGCAAGTCCGGATTCAGCAGCAGCACCGACAGGCCGGCAACGGCGGCAGCCCGCGAGCCGGTTGCGTCGAGCACCAGCCGGGCGCAGGCGTAGGCCAGAACGCCGAACTCGAGGATCGACAGCGCCACGGCGAACGCCCCGGTCCGGTAGAACAGGTCGACCTGCGTCGGCAGCAGGTTGATGACGTGGGGCAGGGGCAGCCAGACGGCGCCGATCTGCTTCCAGCCCGGTGTGAGGCTGTCGATCACGCGGCGCGCGACGACCAGGTGGGCCTTCGCGTCGTAGTGGCTGAGCGTCAGCCCCGCCCGGGCATACCAGAACGCGGCCAGGGTGCCGGCGACGACGGCCGAGAGGCCTATCAGCCTGGCGAAGCGTTCATGAAGCCCGTCTGAAGAAGAGCGTGGGTCAGTTATAATCAAAAGATCTTTCTCTCATCCTCAGTGTCCCGCGATTCTCGTTCCCCGGCCCAGCTACGGCCGAGAAGCTTCCCGCGCCGGGGACGCAGGCATGAAGACCATCATCTCGTGGGCCCAGGGTGTTGCCCTCGCGTGGGGCGGCCCGGGACTGTTCTTCATCGCCTTCCTCGATTCCTCGTTCCTGTCCTTGCCGGAGATCAACGACTTCCTGGTCGTCTGGCTCGTGACGCAGCACAAGGAACTGGTCCTGTACTACGCCGGCCTGGCGACGGCGGGGTCCCTCGCGGGCTGCTTCGTCCTCTATTGGATCGCCTGGAAGGGCGGCGAGGCGGTGCTGCGGAAATGGTTCTCGGACGCCGCGATCGAGAAGGCGGCGGCGAAGGTGAGGCGCTACGGCTTGCTGGCGCTGCTCGTGCCGGCGATCCTGCCGCCGCCGGCGCCTTTCAAGGTGTTCGTTCTCCTGGCGGGGGTCGTCCGGATCCCGCCCCTCAACTTCGCCCTCGCGATCGGTCTCGGCCGCGGGTTTCGTTACCTGGTGGAGGGGATGCTGGCGGTCTGGTACGGCGACATGGCCCTGCAGTACATCGACCAGCACGGCAAGGAAGTCGCGCTGTGGGCGGGCATCGGCGTCTTCGTGATGGGCGTCCTGTATTTCCTGTGGCGTCGCCGGGATCGGCAACTGGCGTAAGGTATAATCGCGGCCGGATGACACCTGAGCTTTCCATCGTCATTCCCATCAGGAACGAGTCGGAGAACATCGCCGGACTCTACCAGCAGTTGACGGCCAGCCTGGAGTCGTTCGGGCGAAGCTACGAGCTGCTGCTGATCGAGGACGGGAGCACCGACGACAGCTTCGAGCGGCTGGCGGCGCTCCAGGCCGCGGACGCGCGCCTGCGGGTGGTTCGCTTCCGGAGGAATTTCGGCCAGACGGCGGCGTTCGCCGCGGGTTTCGCGATGGCGCGCGGCCGGTACATCGCCGACCTCGGACGGCGACCTGCAGAACGACCCGGCCGACATCCCTGCCATGGTCGAGCGTCTCGAGCAGGGCTTCGACATCGTGTGCGGCTGGCGGAAGGATCGGAAGGACCCGTTCGTCTCGCGGCGGCTCCCGTCGATCATGGCGAACCGGCTGATTTCCATCGCAACCGGCGTCGCCCTGCACGACTACGGCTGCTCGCTCAAGGTGTTTCGCGCGGAGGTCGTGAAGCCTCTCAAGCTGTACGGAGAAATGCACCGGTTCCTGCCGGCCATCGCGAGCGAGATGGGGGTCCGGATCGACGAGGTCGTGGTCAATCACCGGGCCCGCGCCCACGGCCAATCCAAGTACGGCATCTCGCGCACCATTCGCGTGGTCCTCGATCTGCTCACGGTCAAGTTCCTGCTCAGCTACTCGACGCGCCCGCTGCAGATCTTCGGCCTCGTGGGAATGACCATGGGGCTGACTGGCCTGGGAGTCACCGGCTACCTGGCCGTGCAGCGCCTGGTCGGCTACCAGTCGATCGGCAACCGTCCGCTCCTGCTGTTCGGGATCCTGCTGATATTCACCGGCGTTCAACTCGTGACGCTCGGCCTGCTCGCGGAGTTGATGGCCCGGACCTATCACGAATCGCAGGACAAGCCGACCTATTCGGTCCGCGAAGTTCGAGAGGACCTCTCGTCAACGGCTTGACGGCGGTGGCGCCAGCGACTATCCTGCTCGTGCCTCTCTCGATTCGCGGCGGGACCCCAGCGCCTGCCGCTCGTCAGATTCTTAAGGGTTCTAGTCGTTTGATCGTTCCATTCTCGGTGCGGTGTCGCGAGCCTGCGTGAGGCTGCGAGCCGCCCGGCCTTCACGTTAGGACTGTGCGATGAAGAAATGCCTGGATATCACGGCGGCACTGTGTTTGCTGGCGTTCGTCGCCGGCTGCAGCAGCGAGAGCCCGGTGGGTGGCAGCGGCACGCTGACCGCACCGAAGGCCGTCACGCCCGCCATGGGTGCGCAGCTGAAATACGTCGACCAGCCGCTGACCCTCGTGGTCGAGAACGCCGTCCACACGGGATCGCAGGCCGTCACGTACACGTTCGAGGTCGCGTCCGACTCCGGCTTCACGGCGGTCGTCGCCAAGAAGGAGAAGGTCGCCGCCGGGACCGCGCAGACGAGCGTGAAGCTGGATGCCGCGCTGGCGGGCGGCAAGGGGTATTACTGGCGCGCCCGCGCCAACGACGGGTCCGTTGACGGACCGAACTCGTCGCTGGTGAACTTCTCGCTCGGGGCGGCGGTGGACCTGCAGGCGCCGCAGCCGGAATCGCCGCTGGCGAACGCCACCGTCGCGGGCCTGCGGCCGACCTTCGTGGTCAACAACGCCTCGCGCTCGGGCCCCGTCGGTCCGATCACCTATCGCTTCGAAGTCGCCGACAACACCGGCTTCAGCCCGCTGGCGGCGGCGGGGACGGTCGCCGAGCAATCGGGCGGGCAGACGTCGTGGGCACCGGACGTCGACCTGCCGACCGGAAAGACCCTCTACTGGCACGCGCGGACCGTCGATGCGACCAACAACGTGAGCAGTGCGTTCAGCAATACTCGGGCGTTCACGGTGTCCAAGAGCGGCGACGAGATTGATGCGTCCACGATTACGTGGCTGTCGCCGGCGTGCACGGACGTCACCAACTGGAAGATCACCTCGACGGTGACCGACACCTACGTCGACCCGCGGACCATCTGCGTGTACCACACCAAGGCGGGCCAGTGGCCGCTGACCGACATCTTCGGGATGGGTGTGGACAACATCGAAGGCAACATGCTGATTGTCGCGATGTACGACGGGCGCTGGTACGGCGGCGGGATCGACTGGCTCGGCTCGGGCCGTGTCTGCAAGGGCATGACGGCCGAGGAGATCGGGGCCGACCAGATCCGCGTGGCTCCGCTGGATGCCTCGTGGCCGGGGCCGCGCGCCGGCGACAGGGTCGGCCTGCTGGTCAGCACACCGTCGTCGGACCGCATCCCGATGCGGACGATCAACGAGCGGTCGAACATCAAGGTGGTCATCTGGCCCTATTAGCCCGCGCGAAGGCCTGATCCGGCCCGGTACCGGGAGTGGGCGGGGCACCGCCACTCCCGGGTCCTGGGTCTCCACTTCTTCGACGTCCGCCTGTCGCCCGCCCTAAACGTCACCGCGCGCCAGACCGATACCATGAGCATCCACTGCCACGTGGCGGCAGCACCACCGTTTACCGTTCAGTTCAGAGGCGGTCTCATGACGCAGCGGTCTCTTCGGGCGCTTCTCCTCTCGGGCCTGGCCGTCCTCGCCGCGGCCTGTGAAACCACCAAGACCTCGAATCCCCTCAGCCCCACCGTCGCGGGCCCGATCGAGGGCGTGGTGATTTCGGCGCCCAAGCTGCTGCTGCCGTCTGCCGGCCAGCGAATCGCAGCGACGGAGCAGCCGGTGACGCTGACCGTCGAAAACGCCGCCACGACGGGCGAGCGCCCGCTAAAGTACATCTTCGAGATTGCGGCGGACGCAGGCTTCACGAACAAGGTGTTCACCCGCGCCGACATCGTCCCGGGGACGGACGGACGTACCGAGCGTGAAGTTGACCGACATCCTGGCGACGGGCCGCACTTATTACTGGCGCGCGATGGCGCTCGACGGCGCCAACAGCGGGCCGTTCGCGGCTCCCGCGAACTTCGACGTCTACACGCCGGTGACCATCCAGGCTCCCGTGCCGGTGTCGCCGCTCGACGGCGTGAAACTGACGGTCGTCCGGCCCACGTTCAAGGTGACGAACGCGGCGAAGTCCGGACCGGCTGGCGCCCTCTCCTACGTGTTCCAGGTTTCCGAGTCGCCGGCGTTCCCGTCGGCCGTGGTGAATGCGACGGTGGCGGAACAGGCCACCGAGACCAGCTACACGGCAACGCAGGACCTGGCCGCGGCGAAGACGTACTACTGGCGCGTCCGCGCCCTCGACTCGTCGGTGACGAGCCCGTGGTCGGTGACGCAATCGTTCACGACGCCGGATTCGGGCGGCACGACGCCCCCGATCCCACCGGTGCCCGGCGGGAGCGGCGACCAGATCGACGCGCGCACCATCGCCTGGCTGTCCCCGGCCTCCACCGACGTCAGCGGGTGGACCATCACGTCCACGGTGACCGACGTCGTGCAGTCGGGCGATCAGATCTGCGTGAACCACACGAAGGCGGGGCAGTGGCCGCTTGCGGACATCTTCGGCACCGGACCGGTGATCGAGGGCAACATCATGATCGTCGCCCAGTTTGGCGGGAAGTGGTACGGGGCGGGATTCGACTGGCTTGGATCCGGCCGCACGTGCAAGACGATGCCCGCCAACGAATACGGCAGCGATCAAATCCGCGTGTACCCGATGGACGCGTCGTGGGCCGGGCCCCGGGCGGGGGACCGGGTCGGCCTGCTCGTCAGCACGCCTTCATCCGATCGCATCCCCATGCGGACGGTCAACGAGCGGTCGAACATCGTCGTGGTGACGTGGAAGTAGCGGCGCCTCGCGTCCGCGGGATGCTACACTGAGGCCCCGTATGGGTCGCCCGTGGCGCCTCGCGGCCGCGCTCCTCGTGTTGTTTCCGCTCGCCAGTTACAGTACCGAACACCACTGGGACGAGTACCTCTATCTCTACTCGACGGCGCACCACGCCGTCGGCCGGCTCCTGTCGTTCGAGCCGGCGCTTGCTGACGGCGTCTTTCCGAACGGCTTCTTCTCCGGGAAACTGGCGTTTGTCGCCCTGCTGCGCGGGCTGATGCTCGGCCTCGGTGACTCCTGGACGTCCATCCTCGTCATCCGGGGCGTGTTCGTCACGCTGTGCCTGATGGCGGCCGCGTGCGCGGTCGGCCTGGTGCGGACGCTGTTGCCACGGCGGCGCCTGGATTCCCTCCCGATGGGCGCCGCGGTCCTGGCGTCGCCCGTGTCGTTGTATCTCGGCTTCAAGACGCTCTCCGAGGTCCCGGCGCTGCTGTTCCTGACGGCCGCGTGCTGGGCCTTTGCGGACGCCCTGGATCGCGGTTCGGAGGTCTCGTCGGCGCCGTCGCCCGCCAGGCTGCTGCTCGCTGGCGGGGTGCTGGCGCTGGCGACGGTGAGCCGGGTGACCGCGCTCATGGGATTCGTCAGCTTCGTCGCGGCGCTGCCGCTGCTGGCAGAGCGCCGTTTTTCGTTGCGGCGCGCGTGGGGCTGGGGGGCCGTCCTGGTGCTGGCGCAGGCCGCGATCGTGTCCGTCATCTACCTGCCGCTCGGCATCACCCCCGACCGGTTCCGGGCGCTCGCGGAAAGCGTCACCGGGCGCACACAGAGCGCGACCGTCATGGTCTATGCTCTCGCGTTGACCGTTCAGTCGCTGGGGATCCTCGCCGTGGTCGGCCTCCGCTGGCCGCTGCCTCCCCGGCAGCGGTTCGCGCTGGCGTGGCTGGCGCTCGGTGCGGCCCCCTACGTTCTCACCGCGAGCTACCTGGAGCCCCGCTTCTTCTACGCCACCGTTCCGGGCTTCGCCATGCTGGTGTGGGACGGTGTCGAGCGCGTCGCCGGCTGGGTGGGCCGACGCCACGGGACCTTGGCTGCGCTCGCGGTGCTGGCCGCGTTGACGCTCGTGAACCGGGCGGTCCTGGTGCCGTTGATGCCGTTCGAGATCGACGAGGGCGCATACGGTCACCGGGTCGATACCCTGCAGCAGCAGATCCCGGGCGGGACGGTGCTCGTCCCCTGGTTGTCCGACTTCTGCTACTTGAAGCTGTCACGGGCCGACGCCCGCGTGGTGCTCACGTTCAGCCGCACGTATGGCACGGGCGAGGTGTTCTCGACCAGGGAGTTCGGGGACTGGGTCGGCGATTCGTACGCGGGCAGTCCCCTGGCACTCGGGAAGCTGCCGGAGCCGTGGAAATACGTCGGGTGGACGTACCAATCCAAGCGTGCTGCGTGTGCAGAATCGATTGGCGGCCCTCGGCGTGCTCTCGCGGCAGTCGCCCGAGCGGATGAACCTGCTGAACCACCTCACCGCGAGCTGGCTCTGGTCGAATCCCGGTTTTCCCATGACGCCGGTGCCGGGGAGCGGGCCCTATTTCGCGTTCCTCGTCCACGCGGCTGGTGCCCGGTGAAGGTCCTGTTCCTGGCGCCGCAACCGTTCTACATCGAGCGCGGGACGCCGATTGCCGTGCGCAGCCTGCTGAGGGAACTGTCGACGCGGGGCTGGAGTGTCGACCTGCTGACCTTTTACGAGGGTGAGGACGTCGACTTCCCCAACGTGCGCATCATCCGCATTCCGCGGGTGCCCGGGGCTTCCGGCATCGGCCCGGGCTTGTCCGCGAAGAAGCTGGTGTGCGACGCGGTGCTGTTCTTCAAGGCGCTGGCACTGGCCGCCCGTGGCGGCTACCGCTACGTGCACGCGGTCGAGGAAGCGGCCTTCATGGCGGCAGTCCTGCGGTTCGTGTTTCGCGTGCCGTACGTGTACGACATGGACTCGTCGATGGCCGAACAGGTCGTCGAGAAGCGTCCGGGGTTCTCGTTCATGCTGCCGCTGCTGAAGCGGTTCGAAGCCGCGGCCGTCCGGGGCGCGGAGGTCGTGGTCCCGGTCTGCGAGTCGCTGGCGCGGATTGCGGAGGCGGCTGGCGCGGCCCGGACCATCGTGCTCACCGACCCTCCTGCGTTCAGCGCGAGCCCGGGGCCTGAGGCAGCGCGGGTCAGGAAAGAACTGGGGGCAATCGGGACCTGGTTCATGTACGCCGGCAACCTCGAGCCGTACCAGGGTATCGGGCTCCTCCTGGAATCATTTGCCCTCGCGGTGAAGCGCGGCAGGGATGTCGGGCTGGTAATCGTTGGCGGGAAGCGCTCCGACATCGAGACCTACCAGGCGGTGGCGGCGCGACTTGGAGTGGACGGACGCACGCGTTTCTTCGGTCCGCGTTCCCTTGCGGAGACCGGCACGGTGGCGGCCGCAGCCGACGTGCTCGTCTCGCCGCGCACGACCGGGGTCAACACCCCGATGAAGGTCTACGCCTACCTCAACTCCGGGAAGCCGATCCTGGCGACCGACATCGAGTCGCATTCACAGGTATTGAGCCCCGAGTTCGCCCTGCTCGCGGAAGCTTCGCCGGATCGGTTCGCGGACGGGATGTGCCGGCTGGCGGACGACCCCGCGTTGCGGCTGGCACTGGCGGACCGGGCGGCCCGCGTGGCGCGGGAGAGGTACTCGCAGGCCGCCTACGCGGAAACGGTCCAGCGGTTCTGCGCCCTCATCGAGTCGAAGACGGAGGCTTGAGCCAGCCGTGCTCGGCGTACCACCTCGCGGTTTCCGCTAATCCGCTCTCGTTGGAATGCCGGCAGGTGAAGCCGAGCACTTCCTGCATCTTCTTCACGTCGAACGCCCGGTCCTTCGTGTAGAACGCGACGCGTCGGCGATAGAGCGGCGGCTCGAGGCCGAGCGGCCTGCAGACCGCTTCGCAGAGGTCGGCCAGGAGGAAGAACGGCCCCGCCGGGACTCGGACGACCCGCAGCGTCCGGCCGAACACCCCGGCGACCGTCTGGGCAATCCGCTCCAGCGTCGCCGGTTCCTGGCTGCCGCAGATGAAGACCTGTCCCACCGCCGAGCGGGCGGTCGCCGCGAGGATGATGGCGTCGGTGAGGTCGTCCACGTGCACGAGGTGATACAGCGATCGCCCTGACCCGAGGATCGGGAACACCGGCCACAGCGCCATCTTGAAGACCTTCAGCAGCCGCCTGTCGCCCGGGCCGTAGATGGCCGCCGGGCGAATCACCGTGAAGGGCAGGCCCGAGGCGGCGCCGTACTCGCGCAGCCACAACTCGGCTTCGGCCTTCGTCTGCTGGTAGATGTCGCCGGGATGGAATGGATAGTCCTCGTTGGCAGGCGGACGTTCGATGTGCCCGTGAACACCGACGGTCGAAACGTGCACGAAGCGCCGGAAGCCCGGTGCGGTGCTGGCGGCCCGTGCGAGGATTCGGGTGCTCTCCACGTGGACACTGCGGTTCGCCTCCTCGCCGGCTTTCGCTTCCCGGTACGCAGCAGCCAGGTGGAACACGTGCGAGACGCCGCGCATCGCTTCGTCCACCAGTGCCGGGTCGAACACCTCGCCGCGGAACCACCGAATCGGGAGGCCACTGAACTGCGCGGTGTTCGACGTGGGTCTGGCGATGGCGCGCACCACGGCACCGGCGGCAGCGAGTTTCCTCGTCAGCACCGCGCCGGTGAACCCCGTCGCCCCGGTCACGAGGACCGTCGCACCCTTCAACGTGCCATCCGCCTGCGTCGTCGTCATGTGTGCGTCTGCCGCCTCACCGGGCGCGGGCGCCGGTGTCCGGGACCATCTCGATGAGGACCGGGGAACCGAGTCGCTGGGTCAATCCCATCCTCCAGAAGAGGCGCTCGAGCGCGGAGGACACGCCGCGCGACTTGAGGGTGCGGTGGAACACCATCGGCACGAAGAACTGTGGCCGGGCCCGCCCGGGCACGAAGTGATGCCGGGCGAACGCGGCCCGGATCTCGGCGTGCGTGAACAAGCCGTACCGGCCGGGTGTTGCCTTCGATCGACTTCTTGAGGCCGAACATGGCACCCGACAGCGCATTTACGCTCCGGCGGGCAGGGTAGTCGATGATCACCGCCAGTCGCGCGACCCTGCACAGTTCCTCGATCAGGACCTGCCACCGTTCGCAGTGCGGCACCAATCGGATCGAGACCGCCACGTCGAACGACTTGTCGGCGAAGGGAAGTTCGATGACGTTGCCGGTGGTGAAGGCGACGCGTCCCGCGGCGATCTCGTCGCGAAGCCGGTGAGCGCACGTGCTGTCGCTGCCCAGGACGGTCACCGGGTGCCCGCGGCGTGCGAGCGGCCCGGCAAGCTGCGCGTGGCCTCCCCCGACGTCCAGCACCGTGGCGGCCGGCCGGCCGGCGAGCCATCCGGCGACAATCTCTTCCTGGATCTCCAGCATCCATGCGCCGACGCTCCCCGAGAAGCGGCGCGCGTACCCGTCAGAGGAGGTCTCGATGTCGGCTGTTTCAGGATACATGCTGGGAAACCGCTTGGAGCCTCGGCCGGATCAGGCGCGCGAGAACCGACGGCAGTGAATCGCGGCGCCCTGCCAGGGCCACCGGGCCCCCACCGCCGGCGACCACCTTCAGCAGGGCCGAGCCCGGCCGCCGCAAGTCAATCTCGCTTTCCACCGCGATGCCGTAGCGTCCGATCACCGACTCCTGCCCCTCGAAGGGGAGGGGGTCGCTGCCGGCCACGACCGTGTAGCCCAACTGCTCCCCGTGCTGCAACAACCGGGGCGTTCCGAATCCACGCGGGCGCATGGACGTGTCGCCGATGAGCAACTGGCCGGGGCTGCAGCCGTCGAGCACGGACTGCACGACCCGCCCGCGACGTCCCGTCCATTTGCCGGGTGCCCAGGCCAGCACCGGCACGCCTCCGGCCGAGCGAACCTGCGCGATCGTGTCCAGTATATCTCCCCCGTCCGCGACGGTCGTCGTGACGCCGAGGGCCAGCACCTCGAGCCGCTCGCGGGTTGCAATCTGTCTCCCCGCGACCAGGTAGAGCGCGCTTCCGCCCGCGTCTCTCACGATTACGACGTTGTCGTCTGACGTCGCCTCGACGCTGTGTCGCGACGGTGCCCGGCCCGGACTGCGCAGCCGCTCGAACGCGTGACTGTCGTGCCGTTCGGTGAGGAACAACGCGTACGCGGCCAGGGTGGCGGGCGCTCGGCCGCACTCCTTCTCCATGTTGCGGAGGTTCGCGAACGCCGACGTGAAGGCGGTGTCGAGGTCGTAGGCCTCGTAGAGGTGCACGTGGGTGTCGGCGAGGAGCAGCATCTACTCAGGCCACTGCGTAATCTCGAACAGCCAGACGTCGCCCTGCTGGACCATCGGACGAAGGAACAGCTTGTAGCAATCGATGCGTTCGAGCAGTTTCTCTCGGCTGCGGCCGTCGTACCAGTCGAGGTGAAAGACGACGTACCGGGCCCCGTGTTTTCGGAGGATGCCGAACGCTTCCCACGCGGGAAACGAGCTGACGGGGATCACCATCGCCTTGAAGTCTTCGGGAATCCGGTCGCTGTAGCCGTTCACGATCGGATGCCAGTGCGCCGTCGAGTAGAGCATGTAGATCGAGTGGCGATGGAAGTCGATGGGGCGGAAGAAGAACGGGAACTCGGCCACGGCGCCCGGAGGCAGGCTCGCCAGCATGCGGTTCGCCACCGGAACCGGGAGGGCGTCCCGGACGTCCCAGGGCACCGCGGCCACGTCGGCCACCGCCGCCACGCCGACGAGGATGGCGACGAGTCGCCGGCGCGGGGAGGTGCGCAGCCAGGACGCGAGCGCGAGTCCCGCCAGGACCGCGAAGGCGAGCGTCACCAGCGCGCCGAACCGCGACGGCGCGCGCAGCAACGACCATGCGGGAACGACCCGGTAGGCCGCGGTGTAGAGCCAGCCGCTCGGCCCGAACGAGAACCAGGCGGCGATTGCCGCCAGCAGCGCGTAGTAGCCCGCCGTCTCCCTGGCGTTGGCAATGCCGGCAGCGGCGAGCGTTTGGCCGCCCCCCTTCCGCAGCACGCGGACGAGGACAGTCGTCGCGAGGCCGAGCGCGACGAAGCCCGGAAACAGCACACGCTCCGGGTAGTCCGCCTGGTTGAACGGGAGGAACGAGCCGATCACGAGTTGGTGAACACGGGCGGTGGACGTCAGGTACGAGCGGAACGTCGCCGAATACTGCCTCGCATCGTCGAGCGTTCGGAATGGGCCGGCGTCCTTCAGCAAGTCGACGTAAGGCACGAAGAACGGCAGGATCGCCAGCGCGGTGCCGGCTGCGGCGACGAGGCACAGGCCGACGTAAGCCGGCCGGCGCCAGTGGCCGCGCGCGGCCGCGTAGTAGATCATCCCGAGCCCCGCGGCGATGGCCGCGAAGAACCCATAGTAGCCGCGAGGACAACCCGGCGAGGGCGATGGAGAGCGAGAGGTGCAGCGCCCGCGCGACCGTCGCGCGCTCGACGAAACGGTGCATGGCCCACAGCGTGAGCGGCAGGCCGGCCGTCACGAGCAACTGGATGTGGGCGTAGCGAACGCTGACGAACGGTGCGAAGGCGAACAGCACCGCGGCAACTGCCGCAGCGGGCGCAGAGCGGGTGAGGTGACGCACCAGGCCGAACGTGGCAAGGGCCGCCAGGAACAGCGACAGGCACACGGCCGAATTGTAGGCGGCGTAAGGATTGCGCGTCAGCCACCAGGCGGGTACCGCGAGGCGCGCCAGCGGGCAGGTTGGCCTCGCTGAAGGCCAGGGTGTTCCGGTGCGGCGCGAACACGTTCGCATCGTAGACGTGCAGCGGGTCCAGAACGAGCGCGCGCGCGACCCAGGAGACGTTCCAGATGCTCAACTGACCATCGCCGGTGTTCACCGGGCCGGCCGAACCGCCGCGCCACGCAATCGGGGCGGTGAGAAGGAGGGTCAGGAGAGCGAAGCCGGCCACGAGCCCGATCGCGGGCTGCAAGCGTGCGCCGGCCCTCCAGCGCGCAGCGCCGCGGTTCGTGCCGGTGGACATGGCATCCGCGGGCATGCTACGAGGGCTCCCGGTCGGGCCAGCCGACGATCTCGTAGAGCCAGACGTCGCCCTCGGCCGCAAGCTTCCGGAGGTACAGACTGGTACTGCTCGAGACGGCTCTGCAGCTTCTCGAGGCTGCGGTGGTCGTACCAGCCGGCGTGGAAGACGACGTAGCGCGTGCCGTGCTTGCGCAGGATGTTGAAGGCCTCGGGGACCGGGAACGAACTCACCGGGATCACCATCGCCTTGAAATCGATCGGCAGGTAGTCGCTGTAGCCGTTCACCAGCGGTTTCCAGTGAGCCGTCGAGTTCAGCATGTAGGCGGCGTGACGGTGGAAGTCGACGTCACGGTAGAAGAACGGGAACTCGGCGACCGGCCCCGCCGGCAAGTGCGACAGCATGACGTAGGGCGACGGGACGCGGGGAACCTGGCGGAAGGGCAGCGGCACGGAGAGGAGTTCCGTCGCCGCGGCCAGGCACAGCAGGCAGGCGACCGCCCCGGCCCGACGCCGACCGCGGAGCACGTTGGCAACGCCGACGGCAGCAAGAACTGCCAGGGCGAGCGTGACCACGATGCCGAACCTGGCAGGCGCCCGCAGCAGCGAGAACGCCGGGACGGAGCGGTACATCAGCGAGTAGAATCCGGCGTCCGGCCCGAGCGACAGCCAGGCTGCAACGACGGCGACGAGGCTGTAGAACAGCGCCGTCTCCCGGGACCGGCGCAGCGGCGCGTCCTCGGGCTCCGCCGTTCTCCTGCGGAACAACACCACGGCGATCCCGAGCCCCGCCAGCGCGATGTTGACCAGGCCGGGGAACAGCACCTCTTGCCAGCGTGTCCCGCTCACTTTGAGCGCGAGCAGTTTCACCCAGCCGTTGCCCAGTCCGTCCGCGGCCAGGTACGCCTGCCAGTTTGCCGAGTACTCCTTCGCTTCCTCGAGCGCCCGGAACGGCTGGGCCGTGGACTGCAGCCCGAGATACGGCTGGTAGAACGGCCAGATGACCACAATCGCAACAGCCGCCGCGCAGGCCACCGCGATGTAGTACGCGACTTCTCCTCCAGTTGCGCCGGGCGGCCATGTAGAAGAGGGCTGCGAATCCAACGGCAAGCGCGGCGAAGACGCCGTAGTAGCCGCACGCCAGCGCGGTCGCGACGAGGGCGAGACCGAGAACGACTGCACGGCCGGGCTCGGGCCGATCCAGCGCCCGGTGCGCCGCGAGCATCGAGAACGGCAGCCCGGCCGTCATGAGGAGTTGGATGTGTGCCGTGCGCGCGTAGATGTAGGGGCAGAACGCGAACACGACGGCGGCGACGGCTGCCGCCGGCCGGCTGCCGGTCAGGTAGCGTGCCAGGTAGTACATGCCCGCGGCCGACAGCACGAACGACAGGAGGACGACGGAGTTGTGCGCGGCGTGCGGATTCCCGGTCAGCCAATAGGCGGGAACCGCGAACGCGCCTGCAACGAGGTTCGCCTCGGCGTAGGCCAGCGTGCCGGTGTGCGGGTAGAAGATGTTCGCGTTCCAGACGCCGGTCGGGTTGGTGAGGAGGGCGTGCGCGACCCAGGCCACGTTCCAGATGCTGAACTGCCCGTCGCTCGTGTCCACGCGCCCGAGGCTGCCGATGCCGAACGCCAGGGGGTAGGTCATCGCCACGGCGAGCGCCGCCGCAACCGTGACAACGATGAGTCCTTCGACGAGTCCCCTGGCGCGCATGGGCCGGAATGATAGCATCACGCCCCGCGCCGGATCAGCCCGTGGACGAGCACCGCTGCGCTCACTGCTTCCCCCACGATCACGGCGACGGCCGCGCCCGACGGCCCATGGGCCGGGATCAGCCACGCGTTCAGCGCCACTTTCGCGACCAGTCCGACGACGCCCGTGAGCAGCAGCAGTTTCTCCCGGTTCATCGAGATCGCGATGGCGTGCAGGATCCAGATCGCGTAGACCAGCGAGAGGCCGGCCGACAGGATGCGCAGCGGCCCGGCCGACGCGGCGAAGGTTCCACCAAACAAAACGACCACGAGCGGGTCCGCGAGGAAGTAGACGACCGTGCCCACGAGCAGGGCCAGGCCGGCCGACAGCCCGACCCCGCCGATCGCGAGCCATCGGTGCTTGCGCCGGTCGGTCACGAAGAGGTTCGAGAGCCTCGGCGACAGGACGGCCGCGAGGACCGACGGCAGGTAGGTCAGGCCCTCGTAGACGCTGTAGGCATTCTGGTAGAGGCCGGTCTCGACGTCGGTGCGCCACACGCCGAGCATCACGATGTCGATGCGCGAGTAGAGGTTGATCACGACCAGGAACAGCCCGAGCGGAATGGCCGTCCACTGGAGTTCCTTCCACAACTCCCGGTCGAGGCTGATGCCCACCGGCCCGATCTGCCGGTGTGCCAGCATCGCGGCCAGCACGAGCGCCACCGCGCGCGACGCGACGAACGCGATCGCCAGTCCCTGCAGCCCGGCGCCAAGCCAGAGAGCCGCCGCCCCGGCGAGCAGCAGGAGTAGCCGATCGGTGATGACGACCACGCTGTCCCAGCCGAACCGCTCGAGGCCCATCAACACGCCCCGGACGGTGAGCATATAGGACCGCAGCACGAGCGAACCGCCAATCATGTAACAGGCGAGCCGCACGTCCGTTTCGTCGCGCAGGACCGTGGCGGCCACGACCAGCAGCACCAGCGCACCGAGGGCCCAGATAATCTTGAGCCCGAGCGAGTTCCGGAAGATCCGAAGGGCAGAGGAACGGTCTCTCGCGACTGCCCTGATCGCCACCTGGTGGAGACCGAAGTCCATCAGGGTCTCGAAGATCGTCCCGAGGCCCAGGGCGAACGAGAACTTCCCGTAATCCACTTCGCCCAACGTCCGGCTCGCGACGATCAGCAGGACCAGGAGCAGGCCGGCGCTGGCCGCCGACATCCCGGCGAACAGCGTGTTCCTGAAGAGGCGGGCCAGCGAACTTCCGGCGGGCGCCGGTATGGCGGAGCCGGTCACCGGGAGTAGAACGTCGCCTTGAGGAGGCGCCAGTAGCCGTTGAGGAAGCCTTCGTAGAACGCCCGTCCCGCCCGGACGATGCCGGACTTCGCCAGGTCTTCCCGGATCACGAGCGGCCCGGCCACGAGCACGTCGGCGTCGCGCCGCCGCCGAATGCGGTGCATGACTGCACGGTCCTTTCGGAGGTCGGGCAGCAGCTTGATCAACCCCCAGGCGGCCCTGAGATAGACTCGGGCGTGGCCCTTGGCGACGAGCACGGCGGCCTGCAGCGCTTCGTGCACCATCAGCGGCGGCACGATGAGCAGCATCGTGCTCCACTGGTAGTTCTTCAGGATGAAGTGCCAGCGGTTGCGGATCTGGTAATAGAACAGCCACGTGCCGCGCGGCCGGCTGTAGTGATAGACGAGAGCCTGCGGCAGTTCGAGGATCCGGTAGCCAGCCATCACGCACCGGTGGGTGAAATCCCCGTCTTCCTTGCCGATGAAGTACCGCTCGTCGAACAGGCCGATCTCGATCGAGGCCTCGCGGTCGAGCAGCAGCGCGCACGTCGACGCGACCGTCACGTCGCGCGGTTCGCACCCGCGCTCGGCCAGCGGCCGGTTCTGCCACGGGATCACCGCTTCGCAGATGTAATGGAGGGCCGCGCCGGCGTACTGGATCTCGTCCGGGCGGTCGGCGTGGACGACGATCGGGCTGCCGATCTTGATCGACCGGTCCTTGTCCATCTCCGCCTTCATCCGCTGCACCATGTCGGGCGCGATGAAGACGTCGGCATCCATCAGGAGGACGAAGGGTTTCGGCGCGCGGATGATGCCGACGTTGCGGCCGGGACTCGGGCCGTCGTTGTATTCGAGCCGGTGCTGCGCAATCTCGGGCCACTCGGCGCGGAGGTAGTCGCCCGTGCCGTCGCTGCTCATCACGTCCACGACGGCGATCTGCGAGGCCGGGCAGCCGGCGGCCGACAGGGACGCCAGCGTTCTCGGGAGCGATTTGAGGTTGTTGTGGGCGACGATGGCCACGGCCACGTCGGTCGGGAAATCGGGCATCCTACACCGTCGAAAAGAAGGTCCGTCGCCCGCTGCCGGGCAGGCACGGGATGAACTTCGCGTTGAGCCGCATCAGCCAGAACGGGTCGTCGCCCTTCCGGATCCGGCGCGGGTGGAACATCCGGTCGGCAAACGCGGTCCGGTAGCCGGCGCGCTCCAGCAGGCTCCGCGTCACCCTGCCCGACACTCCCCACGGCAGCGCGATGTGCCGCACGGGTTTCCCGAGCCTCGCCTCGAGTTGTTCGCGCCCTTCCACCAACTCGCGCTCGATGGCTCGAGCCTGTTCCTCGGCCGTCTCGAACCGACCCGGCGACGCCGGCATCAGGCGGCGCAGCGACTGCTCCCACCCCGGCCGTTCGAAGAACGCCGCACCGCCGTGGGCCGCCACGTGTTCCACGGGCGGCAGGGCAGCCGCCGGATCCGCCAGGAAGCGCAAGCCGTCGGACAGCCGCGACCGGCGCACGTAGAGCGGGGCGCCGAGCGCCAAGGGCGACAGGAACCTCTGCGCGCCGTCGAGCGACACCAGCGGGCGGTTCAACATCGGCTCGCGGGCGAAGGCGGGCGTCACGAATCCCACGGCTTCCGACGAGCAGAACTGCATGATGTGCGTCAGCGAGTGCGATTGCACGTCGATGGTGCCCGAGGCCTGCAGCGCGCGGATCTCCGGCCACGTCGCAAACGGCACGTCCGACTCGTCCTCGCTGCCTGCGCGCGGGATTCCCTCTTCCAGCGTGGGGCGCTCGGCAGGGGCGTCGGTCGTCCGCCCCGGGATCGCGAACGTGATCGCCCTTAGGCCGTAGCGGCGGAGCAGCGGCGCCGCCACCGTCCACACGCTCGCCCGCGCATCGTCGAACGTCAACGCGACCGAGCGCTCGGACGGGAGGCGGCCGGTCTCGATGTAGTCGGCGATCTCGTCGGCGACCAGCGTCCGGTACCCGTTCTCCGCCACGTGCCGGAGGTGCGGCTCGAGCGAGGCCGCTGTCACCTCGTGGATGTGGAAGACCGGGAGTTGGCGCCCGACGGCGCCGCCGAACAGGAAGGCGGGGTACACGCCCGTAGCGAGGTCAATGACACCGCGTAGGTGGCCGCCCCGCTCGGTGAACGGCACCCGCGCTGAGCCCTGACGCATGCGGCAAAAGTATATAGGAATTCGTGGCATAATTCGACGTGCAAATGCCGAACCCGTCGCCGCAATCCCTTGAATCTACAGACGAAACGCGCACTCTCCGGCCGCGCGTCGGGCTGCACGCGTGGGTCGGGCTGTGCCTGCTCGCCGCGGGGATCTGGGCGGCGTTGAACATCGATCCGCCCCGCATCGGGATCGGCATCAAGGGCGACGAGGCGACCTACGTGTCGATGGCCCTCAGCGCCGCCTACGACGGCGACCTGGTCTACCAGCGGCGGGACCTCGAGCGGTTCTGGGCGAAGTACCAGTGCGGCCCCGACGGGATCTTCCTGAAGCGCGGCAAGCTGACGCGGCTGGATTTCTCCGCGAAGCCGCCGTTCGTGCGGTTGATGCGCTACGCGGACGCGTCGGGCGACACGCTGTTCTACGGCAAGGCGTTCATCCACGCGGTCGTCGTGGCGCCGTTCGTGCGGCTCTTCGGCGTCAACGGCCTGCCGCTGTTCAACGTGCTCGCGCTCGCGCTCGTCGCGTTCGCCGGCTATCACTTCGCCTGGGCGCGGGGCGGAGGCGCGCCTTCGGGAGCGGCCGTCGCCGCATTCTTCACGTTCGTGTTCTTCGGCGCGTCGATCGTGCCGGTCTACCTGACCTGGTACCTGCCCGAGATCTTCAACCTCTCGTGCGTGTTCCTCGGCTACTTCCTCTGGCTGTACAAAGAAGTCGCGCCGCCTGCCGAAGGGCGATGGGCGAGGTTCCTGCGGGGGCGCGGCAGCGACGCGGCGGGCGCGATCCTGCTCGGCATGGCGACGTTCTCCAAGCCGCTGAACGTGCTCTTCATCGGTCCGCTCGTGTTGCTGCTGTGGTGGCGCAAGCGCTGGCTGGCAGGCCTGGTCGTCGGGGCCGTGTTCGCGGCAACCGTCGGCGGCCTCTTCGGTGTGAACGGCGTGATTCTCGGGTGAGTTCAACTACCAGGGCAGCGACGCGCCGGGCGGCCGAAAGATTTCTTCGGCTCGTTCCCCTTGGCGACGCCCGATGCGACGTTCGAGGCCGCGCGCGGCAGCGTCCCGATGATTACCAACGACTCGGACGTGGACAGCAACTTCGCCCCGGGGTTCCTGTCGCAGCTCGCCCTGAACGTCTACTACTTCTTCGTCGGCCGCCACGCCGGCTTCATCCCGTACTTCTTCCCGGGGATGGTCGTCCTGGTGCTGTGGCTGGTGCAGTGGCGGGACGTGCGGCTGTGGCAGTTTCTCGCCTTTGGCGCAACGGCGGCCTCCACGCTGGCGGTCCTCGTCATGCTGCCGCAGACGTGGAACGGCGGCGGCGGCCCGATTGGCAACCGCTACTTCCTCAACTTCTACCCGGCGCTGTTCTTCCTGGTGCCGCCCCTGCGGTCCTTCGCGGCGCCTGCGCTGGCCTGGGTCGGGGGGACGCTGTTCACGGCACAGGCATTGGTCAACCCGTTCATGGCCGCCCGCCAGCCGTGGATCAACGCGGACCACGGGGCCGTCCGCCTGCTTCCCGTCGAACTGACCATGGTGGACGACCTGCCGATCAAGCTGGATCGGTGGCGGATCAACTTCCCGATCGGCAAGGACCCGGAACTGTCCCTCTACCTGCTGGACGAGAACGTCTATCCTCCGGAACCGGCGGGCGTCTGGGTACACGGCGAGCGGCGGGGCGACCTGCTTTTGCGGTCACGCGTGCCGCTGTCGGGCATCAGGGTCACGCTTTCGTCGCCCATACCGAACAGGGTGAAGGTGTCGATGGAGGGGCGCAGCGTCTCGGTCGAACTGAAGCCCGGCGAGCCGGTGGACGTCGCGATGCGCAGCAACGGCGGCGTCTACGCGACTGGCTGGTTCAACGTGGTTCTCTCCGCGACGCCCGACCACGGCTTCGTGCCGCTCAACATGCCCGGCGGATCGGAAGACAAGCGGTTCCTGGGAGTGCTGCTGAAGCTGCAGGGAGTGGCGAAGAAGTAGTTGCTGGCTACGCGTGCTTGTGGGGATGCGTCCGCACGAACCACACCACTGCGCCCGAGAGCGAGAACAACATGATGAGCGCCGTCGATCCGAGCGACAGCGCCATCGCCGACTCGAGCGGCAGCCCCAGCCCCTTGAAGTAGAAGGAGAAGGTCGCCTCGCGCACGCCGAAGCCGTTCACCGACACCGGCACCATCTGCATGACGAACGAGATCGGGACGATGACCGCGAGGTGCGAGACGGCAATCGGAATGTGCAGGCTGCGGGCGACGGCGGTATAGAAGAGGACCAGCAGCACCTGGACCACCACGGCGCCGCCGAACGCGTTGAAGAGCGACGCGGGCCGCTCCCGGAAACGACCGAGCACCTCGGTGACCCGCGTGATCCGGTCACCCACCCACTCGGGATGAAAGACCGTCAGCGGCTGCAGCAGTTTGCCGACGCCCGCGGGCGCAATCACCGCCGGGGCCGACACGAGCGTCGCGAGAAGGAAACCCGCCCACAGCCACCCCGGGAGCGCCGGCGCCGTTCCCATTCCGCCGGCCACCGTCGCCCCAACGGCCGCAACCAGCACCAGGCCCATCAGGCCGATCCCGCGGTCGATCAGGACCACGGTAGCCGCCAGCGTCTTCGACTTGGCCGGTCCCGCCGTGTCGCGGATGCGGACGACGTCCCCGCCGATGTTGCTGGGGAGGAAATTGTTGAAGAACGTGGCGACCAGATAGGACGCCAGCAGCCGTCGGTGACCGATGTCGAAGCCCTGAGGCACCAGCAGGACGTTCCAGCGCCAGGTCGAGACCAGCATCTGGAGGAGGTACAGGACGAGTGCAGTCGCTACCCAGGGAAGCGACGCGTTCCGCACGCTGTTCCACAGGCTGCCGGTGTCGGTGCGCGAGAAGAGCAGCGCGAGCAGGCCCAGGCTGACGACCAGCTTGATGGCGCCGATCGTGATGCCCCGGGCACGGGAGTGCGGCTTGGGCGTGACTGCTTCTGCGTCCATCGTCTCGGAATGGTGCGTACCCGCAGACCACGAGGCGGGCGGTGCCGGAAGGCACGAACTACATAGGGTAGCATTCGCTGAAAGTCGTGTCCACGGCCGGGCGTCGGCGCCCCGTCGGCGTCGACCCCGTTCCTCCTTGACCAGGTCGGAGTTGACCCCGAGCATCCGGTCGAGGTAGCTGGCGGACGCTGCCGCTGCGGACCCGTTTTCCGTGGTCAGGAACAAGTTCGTCGCGCTCGGGCTGCGGCCGCGCCACTTCGCGAAGCCGTCGAGGAAGGCGGCGAACTCGCCGAAGGAGAGCTGCTGGTCCCCGTTCCGCTCCAGCCCGACAGTGCCGCGCCACGGCGTGTAACCGGCGCATTTCGTGGCTTCTTGAAGCGCAAGGGGTCGGGCCGGCGACCCGGGACAGGCCTCCTCGACAGTCTGCGCAGGTCGAAATGTTATGATTCGAGCGGACCCAGGGGGCTCTGCCGGCACCGCGTGAGGGCGAGGCGAATGGACGAGATTGCGCGCATCCAGGACCAACTCCACGACCGCCGGCTGACCGCCCGCCAGAAGTACGCCAACCTGGTGATCGGCCGGCCCGGCCTCGGACCGCTGCTTGCCTACGAGACCGTCGTCCTCCTGGCCCAGGCCGTGCCCGGCGCCCTCGGGTTGGCGTTGCGCAAGGTGCTGTATCCGAAACTTCTCGGTGCTTGCGGCCGGAACGTCGTCTTCGGCCAGAACGTCGTCCTCCGTCACCCGCACAAGATCCGGATCGGCAACGACGTCGTGATCGACGACAACTGCCTGCTGGACGCGAAGGGGGAGACCAACGCCGGGATTAGCATCGGCAACGGCGTGTTTCTCGGCCGGAACACAATCCTCTCCTGCAAGAACGGGGATATCGAGGTCGGAGACCTGGCGAACCTCGGCTTCAACTGTGAGATCTTCTCGGGCAGCAGGGTGACCGTCGGCGCCAACGCGCTCTTCGCCGCCTACTGCTACCTGATCGGTGGAGACCACGATCGCAGCGACACGTCGATTCCCGTCAGCCAGCAGCGCCGCACGTCGAAGGGGGTCCACGTCGGCGCCGGCGTCTGGATGGGCGCCGGGGCGAAGGTGATGGACGGCGTGACGGTCGGTGCAGACGCCATCGTCGGGGCGGGCGCGGTCGTCCGGTCCGATGTGCCGGAGCGGGCGGTTGCGGTGGGGATTCCCGCCCGCCTGGTGGGCGTGCGCGAGACGCAGGAACCGGCGGCCCCGGGACAGCCGGCATGAAGCGAATTGCCGTCGTCACGTCCGGACAGCCTTTTGGCGGGGGCGGCCACCTCGAGATCGCCGATGGCCTCGCTCGCGCGCTGCGGGACGCCGGCCACCGCGCCGACGTGGTGCTCACTCCCCAGAACCGTTTCGGCCGCCAGGGTGCGGCCTACCTGGCCGCCTGGCTGATGGATGTCGGGATGGCCCAGGACGGGGGCCGGGTCGACCAGGTGATCACGCTCCGTTATCCCGCCTACGCGGTGCGGCACGAAGCGCACGTATGCTGGCTGACGCACCGGATGCGCGAGTACTACGATTTGTGGGACAGCTTCAGCGCGACGCTCACCCCGACGCAGCGGCCGAAGGAAACGATCCGGCGTTCGCTGATCCACGCCGCGGATCGCTATTTCCTGACGCACCACGTCCGCAGGCTGTTCGTGATTTCCGGGGTCGTGCGCGATCGCCTGGAACGGTGGGGCGGTATTCCGTCAACCGTGCTGCACCCGCCGCCTCCCCCCAGGCCGTACCGCTGCGACGGCTACGGCGACTACCTGTTCGCGGTGTCGCGGCTGACCGCGCTGAAGCGATTCGACCTGCTGTTGAAGGCCCTCGCCGAACCTGCCGCGGCGGGCCTCCGATGCGTCGTCGCCGGGGACGGCGATCAAGCCGGGCCCCTCAGGGATCTGTCCCGCGATCTCGGGATCGACGACCGCGTCTCGTTTGCCGGCCCCCTGCGCGATGACCAGTTGCTCGAGCACCTTGCGCGTTGCCGGGCGGTCTGCTTTCCTGCGAAGAACGAAGATTACGGCTTCGTGACGGCCGAGGCATTCGCGTCGCGCAAGCCGGTGATCACCTGCAGCGACAGTGGTGGTCCGCTGGAACTCGTCCGCGACGGCGTCGAGGGCCTGGTAACCGAGCCCACCCCTGCCGCGCTCGCCCGGGCGCTGGCCGCGGTCGTCGCAGACGAGTCGCTGGCCCGCCGCATGGGGGAGGCCGGCTGGCGCGCGGTGTCGGCGTTGAGTTGGCCGCGTGTCGTCGAACAGTTGGTGATGGTCTGATGCCCTACCGGTCTCCCCTCGAAACGCGTATCGCAAAGAAAACCACCCAGGCGCTCTCCGATTTCAAGATGATCGAGGAGGGCGACCGGATCCTCGTTGGCCTCTCCGGCGGCAAGGACAGCTGGGCGCTGATGCAGATCCTGGACGTGCTCAGGCGCCGGGCGAAGATGAAGTTCACGCTCATCGCGGTCAACGTCGACTCCGGCTACGCGGAGTACGACCACGCGCTGATCACGAGAACCTGCGAGGAGCGCGGGTGGGAGTGCCGCATCGAGCACACCACCATCGGCGAGGTGATGGACGACCTGCTCGACGTCGGCGACACGCCGTGTTCGCTGTGCGGCCGCCTGCGGCGTGGCGTGCTGTACCGCATCGCGACCGAAATCGGCGCGACGAAGATCGCGCTCGGGCACCACGCGGACGACTGCATCGAAACGCTGCTGCTCAACCTGTTCTTCGAGGGGAACCTGAAGTCGATGCCGGCTCGCCTGGTCTCGGACAACGGCGCGCACGTCGTGATCCGTCCGCTGGTCTACGTGAGCGAGGCGGAAGCGCGGGCCTACGCCAAGGAGTGCGAGTTGCCGATCGTCGGCTGCTGCTGCCCTTCGTGCGGGGACCTCAGCCTCCAGCGCCAGCGGGTGAAGCGGCTGCTCCTGGATCTCGAACGCGAGCACCCGAACCTCAAGAACTCCATGCTCGCCGCCTTGCGGAACGTGTGCCCGACGCACCTGCTCGACGCACGGTTGAATCCGCCGGAGGCGCTTCGCGCCCGCGTCCGCCTCGAACCGGGGAGCCGGGGCTGATGCGCGCGCTCGTCCAGCGCGTCTCCGAGGCGCGGGTGACCGTGGACGGCCAGCCGTGCGGGGAGACAGGCCCAGGCCTGCTGGTCCTCATCGGCGTCACGCACGCGGATACGGTGGAACGCGCCGCGTGGCTCGCCGGCAAGGTGGCAGGGCTGCGGATTTTCGAGGACGCGGAAGGCAAGATGAACCGGTCGGTGAGCGACGTGGGTGGGGGAGTGCTGGTCGTCTCGCAGTTCACCCTCTACGGCGACTGCCGCAAGGGACGCCGCCCGTCGTTCGATGCGGCCGCCCGGCCCGAGCAGGCGAGGACGCTTTACGACGCATTCGTCGCGAAGCTTCGCGAGCTTGGCTTGCCCGTGGCGACCGGTGTCTTCCAGGCGCACATGCAGGTGGCGCTGGTGAACGACGGCCCGGTTACGCTGATGATCGAGACGGAATCGACGCAGCCTACTGGCGACGCGTGACGGGCGCGTAGAACGCGTCGACCGCGGCCATCTCCCGCTCCACCCGTTCCTGGCTCCACACCAGTTCGGAGGCCATGACTGCCGCGCAGCCTTCCACGGGGTCCAGGCCCGGGTGGCCGGCGGCGCCCAGCGGGGTTCGTCGTGCGACGACGTCCGCCAGCGTGCACGCCATCTCTGCGCGGACCGCGTGGAGCACTTGCGCGCGGATGACGGGGACGCCCGGTGCGACCCTCGCCGCGAGGGCGGGGGTGTTGCTGGCCAGGGCGAGGACTTGCTTCGCTTCGCCGCCGTAGGTTTCGGCCAACTGCCGTGCAATATCGAGGTCCGTGCCGGGCCTGGTGTCGTTCCGCAGTTCCTGCTGCAGCGCTTCCAGGTCGACGGCGTCACCCCCCGGAAGCGGCTCCCGGTCCGTGCGGCAAGGCGCCACGCGCCCGAGCCGGCGCATGACAACGTCGACGGCTGCGGCCGCGACCCCCCTGGCCGTCGTGTACCTGACGCCGATCAGCGAGACCGCCCCTTCGATCCCGTCGTCCGCGTGGTCCCTTATCCGGAAGTGGCCCTCCGGCTCGAGTTCGCCGCGGCGGTTTCGCGTCGCCAGCATCTGCCCCCGGTGCACCATCGTCACATCTGCAGCCCGCAGTCGCAGGTCCGGAAACGCCTGGTTGATCTCGGTGAGGAACAGCTCAACTTCGCGAGGGGAGACCTCGAGGTCCCCGGGCGCCGACTCCGAGGCGGAGTGGAACGTCCCGGCGATCGCGCGCCCTTCCCACGGGACGATGAACAGCATGCGGCCGCTGTCCGTGGAAGACGCCAGGGCCGGGCCGGTGAGCGGTCGGCTCGTGACCAGGTTCGTCGCCTTGACGAGGGGATAGGGCTCCCGCGCCCCAAAAGCCTCCATCAGCCGGCCGGCTCCGGCCCCCGCCGCATTCAACGTGACCCTTGCGCGCACGTCGAACTCTCCGCCCCCGATGCCGTCGCGCACTCGCATGCCCGCCACTCGGTTTGCGGACGTCAGCGAGGACACCGCGGTGACGTAGTTGGCCAGGCACGCCCCTTCGCGACTCGCAGCAAGGCCGAAGGCGAGCGTGAGCCGATCGGTGTTGCGCATCTGGTAGTCGTACCAGAGCGCCCCTCCGGTGAGGCCCGCTTGCCGGGCGCCGGGGAAGAGGCGCAGGCACTCGGCCCGTGGCATCGTCCGCCCCATCGGTATCCGCAACCGCGGGATGACATCCTCGTTCCGGTCGCGCCCGACGAGCGCGTCGGCGAGGAAGGCGGCGCGCATGGCCAGGCGGCTGCGCGTGAACGTGCGATAGGTCGGCATCAGAAACGGCAGCGGCGTGAGGAGGTGCGGGGCGATCCGGGCGAGCGTCCGGCGCTCGACGATCGACTCGCGCATCCGCTTGAGGTCCGCATTCTGGAGGTATCGGAGGCCGCCGTGCACCGTCTTGAGGTGGTGGAACGAGGCGCCGGCCCCGAAGTCTCCCGCGTCGACGAGCGCGACCGACAGCCCTCGCTGCGCGGCGTCGTATGCGGCTGCCAGGCCGTGAACCCCTCCGCCGACGACGAGGAGGTCGAACTCGCAGGAGGTGAGGCGGGAGAGGTCGCGGTGCATCGGGCCGTATTCTATCGTATGCCCCGTGAGCGGCCATGTAGCACGGGGCTTCAGCCCCGTGCCAGGAACTTCAGCCCAGCGCCAGCGGCGGCCGAGGGGCTGAAGCCCCTCGGCTACACGGTTTCCCTGCTGTCTTCCGTGTGCTGACTCCTGTATCTTTTCCTGATGTTCCCGCTGACCAAAGCTCACGCTTACGGCAACGACTTTCTCTACGTCGAAGAGGCGCACCTCCCGGGGGGCGACCGCCCGGCCCTGGCGCGCGACCTCTGCGAGCGCTGCACCGGGGTGGGCGCCGACGGATTAATCGTCTACCGGCGCACGCCGAAAGGCGCGGCGATGCAACTGCTCAATGCGGACGGGAGTTACTCGGAAGTCTCGGGTAACGGGGTGCGCGGCCTCGCAGCCGTCCTGCTCGACGTGCACCACCTCGTGCCGGCCGACGAGACGGTGTTCGTGGAGACCGACGCGGGCGAGAAGGCGTTGCGGTTGCTGGGGCGCGACGAGGGCCGGCCTCTGTTCCGGGCTGCGATGGGGCAGCCGGCCGACGTGGGGGAACGGGACCTGGACCTGGCCGGCGAGAATCTCCGTGTCGCCGTTCTCCGGGTGGGGAACCCGCAGTGCGTGCGTCTCGAGGCGCCGTTGAGCGAGGAACGGATGCGCCGTCTCGGTCCGCAGAATCGAGCGGCACCCCGCCTTCCCGGAAGGCACGAACGTCGAGTTCGCGCTCGTCGAGTCCCCGAACCGCCTCCGGATCCTGATCTGGGAGCGGGGCGTCGGTCCGACCCGATCGTCGGGAACCGGAACGTGCGCGGCGGCAGTGGCGGCAGCCACCTACGGCGGCGCCAGCCGGGATGTGCTGGTGACCGCGCCCGGGGGCGTGCAGCGCGTGGAATGGCTCGCCGACGGCTTGTTCCTGACGGGGTGGGCGGAGGTCCTGTTCCGGGCCCAGTGGTTGCGCTAGCCGCTGCGTACCAGGTCTCCGATTCGGTGTGCAATTTCTGCCTGCGTCCGCCGCCGGCCGGTGCGCCGGTCTTGCGAGCGAGCCGGTGAACACGGGCGTCGGGATGGACGGCCCCGCCTCGCCCGTTTCTTGCACCACGACCCTGGCGGCATCTATAAATGATCAGTCCGCCAGCGGCAGCCGTGAACCGGGATGACCGTCCGCGCGAGAAACTCGGACGCCTCGGCCCTGCCGCGCTTGGCGACGCCGAACTGCTGGCGGTCGTGATCGGCAGCGGGTCGGCGTGCGCAAGCGCCCTCGGGCTGGCCCACTCGCTGCTGGCCGGGTTCGGGGGCCTCCACGGCCTGCTGCGCGCCAGCCGCGACGACCTCTTGCGGATGAAGGGGCTCGGCGAGGCGCGGGCGGCGCAGGTCCTGGCGGCCCTCGAGGTGGGGCGGCGGGTCCTTGCGGCCCGCCCGGCCGAACGGCTGCAGATCACTTCTCCGCGTGACGCGGCGCACTTCCTCATGCCAGAGTACAGTGCGCGGCCGGTCGAGCAGTTCGGCCTGCTGATGCTCGATACGCGGCACCGAGTTCTCCGCACGTCGGTGTTGACGGTCGGCACCCTGGACTGCGCCTCGGTGCAGCCGCGCGAGGTGTTCCGCCAGGCGCTCCTGGCGTCGGCGGCGGCGGTCGTGATGTTCCACAACCACCCGTCGGGCGACCCGCAGCCGAGCGGGGAGGACGTGGAGTTGACCCGGCGGATGGTGGCCGCCGGGGAGTTGATGGGCGTGCGCGTCATCGACCACGTGGTGCTCGGCGACGGCCGCTACTGCAGCCTGAAGGATTCCGGATACTTGTAGCGATGGCCAAGACACTCTATTTCGACTGTTTCGCCGGTGCGTCGGGAGACATGGTGCTCGGCGCCCTGCTCGATGCCGGGCTCCCGCTGGCGGAGCTCCAGGCCGCGCTGGGCAGCCTGATGATTCCCGGGTATTCGCTGGCCGCCGAGCGCGTGATCAGGGCAGGCCTGTCGGCCACGAAGTTCCGCCTCATCGAGGGCGGACACTCGCACGATGATGCGGAGGGCCACAGCCACTCTCACGGTCACCCGCACCACCAGGACCACGCGCACGACCACCCGCACCACGAGCACCACGATCATGGCCACGACCACCCGCACGATCACGACCGCCCGTCCGCGCAGCCGCACTCGCACGAAGGCCACCGCACGCTGGCGGAGATCAACGGCCTGATCGAGAAGTCGGCCCTGCCGGCACGCGCCCGGTCGCGGGCCATCGAGCTGTTTCGCCGGCTGGCGGAGGCCGAGGCGGCCATCCACCAGATGCCGGTCGAGCAGGTACACCTCCACGAGGTCGGCGCACTCGACTCGATCGTCGACATCGTCGGCGCGGTCTTTGGCCTCGAGTGGATCGGGGCGGACCGCGTGGTCGCGTCGCCGCTGAACGTCGGGGGCGGGATGGTGAAATCGGCGCACGGCGTCTTCCCGGTGCCCGCACCCGCCACGGTGCGGCTGCTCGGGGATGCGCCCATCTACTCCAGCGGGATCCAGATGGAAACGGTGACGCCGACCGGCGCGCTGCTCGTCACGGGCTATGCGACCGAGTTCGGGCCGGTTCCGGCGATGCGGGTCGAGCGGGTCGGGTACGGCGCCGGCGACCGCGACGTGCGGGGCACGCCAAACGTCCTGCGGATCCTGGTCGGGGATGACGGGACGAATGCCGGGGCGCAGCGGGTCGTCGTGCTGGAGTGCGAGATCGACGACATGAACCCGCAGATCTACGGCGTGCTGCTCGACGCGCTCTACGCGGCAGGCGCGCTCGAGGTCTACTACACGGCCGTGCAGATGAAGAAGAACCGGCCGGGCACCCTTCTGACCGTCGTGGCCCCTCCCGCGCAGCGCGAGGCGCTCACCCAGCTCGTCTTTCGCGAAACGACGACGATTGGGCTACGCTATCAGGAACTGATGCGCGCCTGCCTGGATCGCGAGCTGATCGTCGTCGAGACCGAGGCGGGTCCGGTTCGAGTGAAGGTCGCGCGTCAGGGCGGGGAGGTGCTGAACGCGTCGCCCGAGTTCGACGATTGTGCCCGGTTGGCCGCCGAGCGGGGGCTGCCCGTCAAGCAGGTGCACGCGCTCGCCGTCCAGGCCTACTGGCAGGGGCGCAATAAGTAATGGCTAGTGGTTAGTGGCTAGTGGCTAGTGGTTAGCTCGTGAGCAACGAGCCACTACGTGGTTCTTCAATACATATGTCCCGTTTCTTTCTGACGACCGCCATCGATTACGTCAACAGCCGGCCGCATCTCGGCACCGCGTACGAGAAGATCACCGCTGACGTCATCGCGCGCTACAAGCGCCTCACGGGGGTGACGACCCACTTCCTGATGGGGAACGACGAGCACTCCCAGAACGTGTACCGCCGCGCCAGGGATCGTGAGCTCGATCCCCTCGAGTACTGCAACCAGATGGAGCGGGAGTTCCGCGAGGTCTGGGGGCAGCTCGACGTGTCGTTCGACGATTTCATCCGCACCACGGAAGACCGTCACCGGGCGGGCGTCAGCGCGATGGTGCAGAAGATCGCGGACCGCGGCGACCTGTACGACGCGTTCTACGAGGGGCCCTACTGCGTCTCATGCGAGGCGTTCAAGCCGGAGAAGGACCTGGTGGACGGGCTGTGCCCGGTGCACGGGACGAAGCCCGAGTGGATTCGCGAGAAGAACCACTTCTTCCGCCTGTCGAACTACCGGCAGGCGCTGCTCGAACACTTCGAGGCGCACCCGGAGTTCCTGCAGCCCGAGGTGCGGCGCAACGAAATCCTCCGGCTGCTCGAGGGTGGCCTCGAAGACATCTCCATCAGCCGGGCCGGCCAGCTGTGGGGAATCCCGCTGCCGTTCGACCAGTCGAGTGTCGTGTACGTCTGGTTCGACGCCCTGATCAACTACGCGTCGGCGGTGGGCTACGGGTACGACGAGCAGCGGTTCCGCCAGTGGTGGCCCGCGGACCTGCACATCATCGGAAAGGACATCACCAGGTTCCACTGCGTGATCTGGCCCGCCATGCTGATGAGCGCCGGGCTGGCGCTTCCTCGGCAGGTGTTCGGGCATGGGTTCGTGCAGTTCAAGGGCCAGAAGATGAGCAAGTCGCTCGGGACCGTCCTGGATCCGATCGATGTCGCCCGCCGGTTTGGCCCCGACCCGCTGCGGCTCTACCTCGTGAAGGAGATCCCGTACGGGCAGGACGGGGACTTCTCCTGGGAGCGCTTCGAAGAGCGGTACAACGTCGACCTGGCGAACAACCTCGGGAACCTGGTGAACCGGCTGGCGGTCATGACCCACAAGTACCGCCAGGGCCGGCTGCCGGCGACGACGGGCGAGCCGGGCCGACTTGCCGGTGTCGCCGATGCCGCGCTCCGCCGTTATCGCGCCGCGATGGACGCCTACGCGCTGCACGAGGGCGCCTTCGCGGCGTTCACGCTGGTCGACGCGGCCAACGAGTTCATCGCCGAGACCGAGCCCTGGACCCTGGCCAGGCAAGGCCAGGAGGAGCGGCTGACGCAGGTGCTCGCCGAGGTGGTGGAGGCCGTGCGGATTGCGGCAGTGTTATTGCTGCCGGTCATGCCCAGGTCATGCGCCGAAATCTTGAGGCGGATGGGCGAGACGCGGCCCGTGGCCGAACTCCGCCTGGACGCCGACGCCGCGTGGTCGACGGCGCGCGAACGCGCCGTCGCCAAGGCCGACCCGCTGTGGCCGCGGCTTGAAGGAAACAAGGAGCCATCGATGACCGACCAACCCGCGGGCCAGCCGCCCGCCTCGATCGAAGTGACCCCGGCTGCGCCAGCCGCTCCCGCCGCAACTCAGGCCGCTGCCGCCCCTGCTGCGCCGGCTCCCGCGGAGGCCGCTGCCGCCACGGCCCCACCCGCCGAGGGCCAGGCGTCCGGGCCCGGCGGCGGCGAGCGGATCCCGATCGACGATTTCGTCAAGATCGACCTGCGCGTGGCGAAGATCCTGGCGGCCGAGAAGGTCAAGGGATCGCGAAAGCTGATCAAGATGCAGGTGGACGTCGGGACCGAGCAGCGGACGCTCGTGGCGGGCATCGCGGAGGCCTACGAACCCGAGGCGCTCGTCGGGCGCTCCGTGGTGATCGTGGCCAACCTGAAGCCCGCGAAGCTGATGGGGATCGAATCCAACGGCATGGTGCTGGCCGCCAGCCCCGAGGGCGGGTTGCCCGCCCTGCTCGGATTCGAGAATCCGCCGCCGCCCGGAAGCCGCGTCAAGTGATCGACAGTCACTGCCACCTGGCCGATCCGGGCTACGCCGGCGACCTCGAGGCGGTCGTGCAGCGCGCCCGGGAGGCGGGGGTGTCGAGCGCGCTCCTCATCCTCGCCTACGGCGACGACGCCGAGGCGCGGCAGGCTGACAGGGTCCGGGGCTTGTGGCCGGCCGTCCGCGTGTCGGTCGGCGCGCACCCGCACCAGGCCCACGTGTTCGCGGGCCGCGAAGACGGCGTCGACGCGGCCGTCCGGGGCGCGGTCTCGTCGACCCCCGGCGTGAAGGCCATCGGCGAAATCGGCCTCGACTACCACTACGATTTATCGCCGCGGGAAGTGCAGCGCGCCGTGTTCGCGAGCCAGGTCCGCCTGGCTCGGGAACTGCGGCTGCCCGTGGTGGTGCACACGCGCGAGGCGGACGACGACACGGTGTCGATCATCCGCGACGAGGGCGGTGGGGAAGTTCGCGGGGTGTTTCACTGCTTCTCGGGCACCGCGTCGTTGGCCGAGCGGGCGCTCGCCCTGGGGTTCATGCTGTCGTTCTCCGGCATCCTGACCTTCCCGAAGGCCGGTCCGCTGAGAGACATCGCGGCCGCGGTGCCGGCCGACCGCCTGCTCGTCGAAACAGACTGCCCGTACCTGGCGCCGGTGCCGATGCGGGGAAAGCGGAACGAGCCGGCCTGGGTGATGCGGACGGCGGCGGTACTCGCTGACGCCCGGCACGTTCCGCTGTCCGAGATCGATCGGCTCGTCACGGCCAATTTCGCCCGCCTGTTCGGGGGTTGACGCGCGCCGCTGCGTTGACACCTTCCGAGCAAGTATGGTCTGATCAACAGACTCAGCAATCTGTGGATGAACCTGTGGTGACCCTCGCGCACATCTTCGAGCCGATACGCCAGGACCTCGAGCAGGTCGAGCGCGAGTTCGCCCGCCACGTGGAGTCGCACGTCGCGTTGATCCCCGAGATCGGCCGCTACATCCAGGATGCGGGCGGCAAGCGGGTGCGCCCGGCCGTGCTGCTGATGGCCGCGCGGCTGTCGGGTTACAGGGGCGACGCCGCCGTGCTGTACGCGACGGTCGTCGAAGCCATCCACACCGCAACGCTCGTGCACGACGACATCGTCGACGATTCGACGCTCCGCCGCGGCCGGCCGGCCGTCCACTCCAAGTGGGGCAACGACGTCACCGTCCTGCTCGGCGACTACCTCTACATCAAGTCGATCAACGTCGCGCTCGCGCAGGACTCGCTGGACGTGGTCCGCATCCTGTGCAACGTCACGCTGCGGATGATCGAAGGCGAGCTCTTCCAGCTGTCGAAGAACGGCGACGTGAACCTCACCGAAGCCGATCACTTCGAGATCATCCAGCGGAAGACGGCCGACCTCTTCGGCGGGTGCGCCGAGATCGGCGCCCTGCTGGGCAAGGCCGATCCCGAGGGGCGCCGCGCGCTGCGCGACTACGGCTTCAACCTGGGCGTCGCGTTCCAGGTCGTCGACGACCTGCTCGACCTCACCGGCCGCGAGGAAGTGGTCGGGAAGCCCATCGCCAGCGACCTGCGCGAGGGGAAGCTGACGCTGCCGATCATCCACCTGCTCGAGCGCGGCGGGTCGCGGGTCCGCGAGAATCGTGGCCGAGGTCGTCCGCGACCGCCAGATCACGCCGGAGCGCTGGCAGCAACTGTCGGCCGCGCTCGCGGCGCACGGTTCACTGGAGTATGCGTACCAGCGCGCAACCGAATTCGGCGCCCGCGCCAAGGCCAGCCTGGCCACGCTGCCCTCGAGTCCCGAGCGCGAAGGGCTCATGGCCCTCCCCGATTACGTGCTTTCGCGCGACCGCTGACGCCCGACGCCTCGGCTCGGTCGGGCACGCGGCCAGGCGGCCGAACCAGTTCTTGCCGGGCAAGCCTGTCCGCGCCTGCCCGGCCTCAATCCTCTCTCTCCCAGCAGGACGGGCTTCCAGCCTGCCGATCCAACATGACACCCGCTGAACGCCTTGCCGACCTCCGTGCCCGCATCCGGCACCACGAGGAGCGCTACTACGTTCTGAACGACCCGGAGATCTCGGATGCCGAGTTCGACGCGCTCGTCAAGGAACTCGAGGCGCTCGAGCGGGAGTACCCGGACCTCGTCACCACCGACTCGCCCACGCAGCGCGTCGGCGGACGGCCGGTCGAAGGTTTCGCGACCGTCGAGCACCAGGTCCCGATGTTGTCGCTCGACAACTCGTACAACGAGGAAGAGCTGACCGGCTTCGACGAGCGGCTCCGTCGGGCGGTCGGGATCGACGATGCGGTTGCGGCCAGCGTGGAGTACGTGGCAGAACTCAAGATCGACGGCCTGAGCATCTCGCTCACGTACGAGGACGGCCGGCTGGTGCGCGGGGTGACCCGCGGCGACGGATTCCGGGGCGAGGACGTCACGTCGAACGTCCGGACGATCCACGCAATCCCGCTGGCGCTGTCGTCGCCGGTGCCCGGCCGCCTCGAGATTCGCGGCGAAGTCTACCTTCCGCGCACCGCGTTCGATCGCCTCAACCGCGAGCGCGAAGAGCGCGAGGAACCGGTGTTTGCCAACCCGCGGAACGCCGCGGCCGGCACCATGCGGAACCTCGACCCGTCCGAGGTGGCGCGACGGGGACTCTCGGCGTTCGTGTACCAGCTGATCGGGCCCGCGGACGTCGTGCCCGGGCGGCACTCGGAGACGCTGGCGTTGCTCCGGTCATGGGGACTGCCCGTCGAGCAGAACTGGCAACGCTGCTCCGGCGTTTCCGAGGTCCTCGCATACTGCGAGCGCTGGAAAGAGGGTCGGCGCGCCCTCGCGTTCGACACCGACGGCGTCGTCGTCAAGCTCGACGACGTGGCGCTGCGCGAGCGGGCGGGGACGACGTCGAAGTTCCCCCGGTGGGCCATCGCGTTCAAGTTCCCGGCCGAGCAGGCCACGACGAAGCTGCTGCGGATCGACGTGAACGTCGGGCGGACCGGCGCGGTCACCCCCTACGCGGTCCTCGAGCCCGTGCGGCTGTCGGGATCGACGATCCAGCTGGCGACCCTGCACAACGAGCAGGAGGTCGCGCGACGCGACATCCGGCCCGGGGACTACGTGCTGATCGAGAAGGGGGGAGAGGTCATCCCGAAGGTCGTCAAGCCGGTCCTGTCCATGCGGGAGCCGGGCGTCGAACCGTGGGTGATGCCGCGCGAGTGCCCGAGTTGCGGCAGCACCCTGCACCGGCCGGAGGGAGAAGCGGTCTGGCGCTGCGTGAACTCCGCGTGCCCGGCGCGCTTCCGCCGGAGCCTGGAGCACTTCTCATCCCGCCGCGCCATGAACATCGAGGGCCTCGGAGAAGCGTTGGTCGAGCAGGTGATTTCGGCGGGGCTCGTGCGGGACTTCGCGGACGTGTATCACCTCACCTCCGAGCAGTTGCAGTCGCTCGAGAGAATGGGGAAGAAGTCGGCCGACAAGCTGCGGAAGCAGATCGAGGGGAGCCGCGCGAACGACCCGTGGCGGCTGGTGTACGGGCTCGGTGTCCGCTACGTCGGCGAGCGTGTCGCGCAAGTGCTGATCAACGCGTTCGGATCCGTCGAGGCCCTCGAAGTGGCGTCGCTGGAGCAACTGCAGGCGGTCAAGGAGATTGGCCCCGTCGTCGCGGCCTCCGTGCGCGAGTACTTCGACGAGCCGCGGAATCGGCAACTGGTCGCGAGGCTGCGCGAGGCCGGCGTGAAGACCGTGGGGGCGAAGGCCCCGGCTGGACCGGGCGGCGGCGCGCTCTCGGGGAAGACCATCGTGCTGACCGGCACGCTGGGCTCGATGAGCCGGGACGAGGCGGGGGCGGCGATCGAGGCGCTCGGCGGCAAGGTCACCGGGTCGGTCAGCCGCAAGACGTCGTTCGTGGTGGCGGGGGCAGACCCTGGCAGCAAGCTCGAGAAGGCGCGCGAACTTGGGGTGACGGTGCTGGATGAGGCGGGGTTCCTGCAGCTCATCGGCCGCTGATGATCGACGACCGGGCGTCGGCGCGGCGCACCGAGTTCCTATAATGGAGGGATGAACCCGCGCTTTGCCCTCGTGACGATCGCCCTGACCGGGGCGGTGTCGTTCTTGACGGGCTTCAACGTCGCCGGGTCGCACCAGCCCCCCTCGGTCGTCGCCGTGGCCGCACCGTCTCCTGGAGGGCCGTCGACCCGCCGCCCCTCGGATCTCGTTCCGCCGGGCGTCGTCGATTTCGCGGCCATTGCCGCGCGCGCGAACCCGGCGATCGTCAACATCGAAGCCACGTCGCGCGGTCCCGCCCGGCACGGCTCACCGGACGCCGACCCGTTCAAGGGCGGCGCGGACGGCCCGTTCCACCGCGAGGCGCCGCGGCGCGGGGCCGGCAGCGGCTTCGTGATCGATCCGGCGGGCTACATCCTGACCAACTTCCACGTCGTCGAAGAGGCGGAGCGGCTGACCGTCAAGCTCGCCGACGGCCGGAACCTGCGCGCGAAGGTGATTGGCTCCGACCCCGAGACCGACGTTGCGCTGATCAAGGTGGATTCGGCGAGTCCGCTGCCGACTGTCCCGCTCGGCGACTCGTCGCAGCTTCGGGTGGGAGAGTGGGTGTGCGCGATTGGCAACCCGCTCGGGTACGAGCACACGCTGACAGTGGGTGTGGTCAGCTACCTGGGGCGGAAGCTGTTCGACAGCAGTCTCGACAACTTCATCCAGACCGACGCGGCGATCAACTTCGGGAACAGCGGAGGCCCGCTCCTGAACAGCCGCGGGGAGGTCGTCGGGATCAACGCGGCGATCAGCTCGCGCGCGAACAACATCGGGTTCGCGGTGCCGATCAGCACCGCGACGGTCAACATCCCGCAGCTCAAGGCGAGGGGGCGGGTCGTGCGCGGCTACATGGGCCTGACGCTGAAGGACGCGGACGGCGACCTGCGACAGTCGCTGGGTCTTCCGCCGACACCGGGCGCGCTGGTCGAACACGTGTTCGACGGTTCCCCGGCGCAACGGTCCGGGCTCAAGCCGTACGACCTGGTCGTGTCGGCGGACGGCCGGCCCGTCACGACCACCGAGGAGTTGATCCGGAAGGTGGCGGCGCTCGCCCCGGGCGTGACGCTGCAACTGCGCGTGTGGAGAGACGGGCGCGAGCGCTCGTACCGACCTGAAGCTCGCCGAGCGCCCGGGCCGCGGGGATCCGGTCCGCTCGACGGAGCCCTCGCCGGCGCCGGTCGATGTCACGACGAGCATCGGTGTGACGGTGCAGGAGCTCTCCGTGGATGCGGCGCGCCGGCTGCGCCTGCCCAAGGGAACCGCGGGCGTGCTCGTTTCGGATGTCGAACCGCTCAGCCCGGCGTATGATGGTGAGATCGAGCGAGGATTCGTGATCCTCGAAATCAACCGGCGCCCGGTGACGTCGGTCGGGGAGTATCGGCGGCTCACGTCGGCGGCGAAGGCGGGCCAGCTGCTGGCCTTCTTCGTCTTCGTCCCCGGCGGGCAGCACGCGCTGCGGACGGTGCGCGTCGAAGGGAATCCATGAAATCCCGCATCCTGGTGATCGACGACGAGGCGGCCATCCGCGATTCGCTGCGGATGATCATCCAGTACGAAGGGTACGAATTCGTCGGGGCGTCGTCGGGCCCCGAGGGGATCGCCCTCGTCGAGCGCGAGTCACCAGACCTCGTCTTCCTCGACATCAAGATGCCCGGCATGGACGGGTTCGAAGTGCTGGAGCGGCTCAAGGTGGTGTCCGACGTCCCGGTGGTCATGATCTCGGGGCACGGGACGGGGGCGACCGGGGCCGACGCGGTGCGCCGCGGGGCCTTCGACTTCATCGACAAGCCGCCGGACACGGACCGGATCCTCGTGACGATCCAGAACGCGCTCGAGCGCAACCGGATGTCGAACGAGGTGCACCAGCTGCGCCGCGCGGTGGAAGCGAAGCACGAGATGGTGGGCGAGTCTCAGGCCATCCGCCGGGTGATGGAGGCAGTCCGCCGCGCCGCCCCGACCAACGCGACGGTGCTGATCCAGGGGGAGAGCGGCGTCGGCAAGGAACTCGTGGCGCGCGCGATCCATCGAAACAGCCTGCGCAGCCGCGAGCGGTTCGTGCAGGTCAACTGCGCCGCGATTCCCGAGGAGCTGATCGAATCGGAACTGTTCGGCCACGAGAAGGGCTCGTTCACCGGGGCCACGGAAAAGCAGATCGGCAAGTTCGAGCAGGCCGACCGCGGGACGATCTTCCTCGACGAGGTGGGGGACATGAGCCTGAAGACGCAGGCCAAGGTCCTCCGCGTGCTGCAGGAGGGCGAGGTCGAGCGGGTCGGGTCGGCGCGGACGATTCGCGTGGACGTGCGGGTGATCGCCGCGACGAACAAGGACCTCGAGAAGGAGATCGAGAAGGGCAACTTCCGGGAAGACCTGTTCTTCCGCCTCAGCGTGATTCCGGTATCCGTGCCGCCCCTGCGCGAGCGCCCCGAAGACATCCCGGTTCTCGTGCAGCACTTCCTCGACGTGCTGGCGAGGGAGAACAACTTCCGCCGGCGCCGCGTGACGCCGCGGGCGATGGAGGCGCTGCAGCGCTACCGCTGGAAGGGCAACATCCGCGAATTGCGCAACACGCTCGAGCGCAGCATCATCATGTCGCCGGCCGACGTCATCGATCTGGCGGACCTGCCCGAGGCGCTGCGGTTTGACGCTCGTCCGGCGCCGCCCGATAATGGAGGGGAGGCGAGGGCGGGCGGGGGGCCAGCGGCCACCCTGCGCGAGCACAAGGAATCGGTGGAGCGCGCGTTCCTGGTGCAGCGGCTGCGCGAGAACGGCTGGAACATCTCGCGGACGGCCGAGGTGATCGATACGCCGCGCAGCAATCTGTACAAGAAGCTCGAGTTCTACAAGATCAGCCAGGAGACCGACGGGTAGGCGACGCAGCCTGCCGCGCCGGAGCCCGCCGGGAGGCGGGCGAAGGCGGGTTCTTTGACAACCAGCCGCAGGAAGCCAGACGATCGCCGCGCCGCGGTTGTCTCCCGGCGTTCGCGCCGGGAGAAACGCCGTGGCGGGGAGGAAAGTCCGAACTCCGCAGGGCAGTGCGCCGGGTAACGCCCGGTCAGGGTGACCTGAAGGAAAGTGGCACAGAAAATATACCGCCCGCCTTCGCGCCTTCACGGCGGCTCCGGCGAGGCAGGCACGCCAGGGGTTGCCTGCGCGATCGGAACCCGGCGGCGAGCCTCCTGCCCAAGCTCGCGACGCGTAGAGCCGGAGGGCGAAGGCGAGTAAGGGTGAAAAGGTGCGGTAAGAGCGCACCGCGCCGGTGGCAACATCGGTGGCAGGCAAAACCCCGCACGGAGCAAGACCAAATAGGGAGGCGCTAACAGGACGGCCCGTCCGATGCCTCCGGGTAGGTCGCTTGATCCCGCCAGCGATGGCGGGGCTAGAGGAATGATCGTCGCGCCGTAGCGGGCCCGGGCAGGCCGACAGGCTGGCGAGGGTCCGTGAAGGCGGACAGAATTCGGCTTACGGCTCCCCTGCGGCGCTTTTCGGTTCGTGTGTCCCGGCCCTTGCCGTCGACATCCAACTGGTGACTCTCGACTTTCATCACATCTATGTCCCTCTACCTCGTGACCGGCGGCGCCGGCTTCATCGGTTCGCACCTCTCGGAGGAACTCGTTCGCCGCGGCGAACGCGTGCGGGTGGTCGACAGCCTGATCACCGGGAAGCGCGCGAACCTCGCGCACATTCCGGGCGTCGACTTCGTCGAAGGCGACCTGGCCGACCTCGCTGTGGCGCACCGCGCGGTGGAGGGGGTCGACTACGTGCTCCACCAGGCGGCCATCCCCTCGGTGCCCCGGTCCGTCAGCGACCCGATCACGTCGAACCGCTCGAACATCGACGCGACGCTGAACGTGCTGGTGGCGGCGCGCGACGCGGGCGTGAAGCGGCTCGTGTACGCGGGATCCTCGTCGGCTTACGGCGACACGCCCACGCTGCCGAAGCACGAGGAGATGCCGACCAAGCCGCTCTCGCCGTACGCGCTGCAGAAGCTCGTGGGCGAGCAGTACCTGGCGATGTTCACCAAGCTGTACGGCCTCGACACCGTCACGATCCGCTACTTCAACGTCTTCGGACCGCGGCAGGACCCCTCGTCACCGTATTCGGGCGTCATCTCGCTGTTCATCTCGGCGCTCGTCGACGGACGCCAGCCGATCATCTACGGCGATGGCGGGCAAACCCGGGACTTCACCTACGTCGCCAACGTGGTCGACGGGGTGTTGCGCGCCTGCCACGCGCCGGGAATCGCGGGCCGGATGATGAACGTGGCGACGGGCGGCCGGATCAGCCTCAACGAGCTGCTGTCCACCCTGTGCGATCTGCTCGGCGTGAAGGTGACGGCCGAGTACCGCGATGCGCGCGCGGGCGACGTGCGCGACTCCCAGGCCGACATCGGGCTGGCGAAGACGCTGACCGGATACACCCCGACGGTGGACCTCCGCGACGGGCTCGAGAAGACTCTGGCCTGGTACCGATCCGCGCAGCCGGGGAACTAGGAAGACCTCGTCTCCTCTCGAACCTCGTGGGGCAGGCGTCCCGCCTGCCACCTGGCCCGTCGGCGGCGCCAGTCGGCGGTCTCACCGGGTCGGCACGAGGCGCTTCAGTTCTTCGTGCCAGTTCTGCACCAGCACCAGTTGCGTCACGGGGGCGGGCGGGCGATCGTTCGGCTGCACCATCAGGAACCGCTGGCCGTCGGGGGTCACGTCGTAGCCGCGCGTGACCGCCTGGCGTGAGAATCTTCCTCGCCAAAGCAACCGTGGCACGTCAGGAAAAGCAGGACTCTTCTTCAGCGACACGGACATCATCCGCGTTTCCGGCTTCGAGGCGTCAGCCTCGTACTCGGTATAGAACAGCTCGCGTCCAGTGGACGCCCACGCAGGCTGGATGCCACCGTTGTTCGAAACCTGCACCGTTGGACCGGGACCGGGGTAAGGCTGCACGTACACTTCGTTCCGGCCGCTCATGTCCGACACGTATGCGATCCACAGGCCGTCCGGTGAGAACTCTGGGTAGCTCTCGCTGAAGCGCGAATTCCGGAACAGTCTCGGTTGTCCGTCGCCCGACGGAAGCAGCCAGATGGCGTAGCGGGGGTCGTCGGCGGCGCGGAATGCCACGAAGGCGAGCACGCCGCTGGGCGACCACGACGAGGGCATGCCGGTCGCCGGCAGGCGCTCGATCGTGCCTGTCCCGTCCGCCGCCTTCGATGCCAGGAACTCTGGACCCGCCATCGACGAAGCAAAGGTCACACGTCGGCTGTCGGGGGTCCAGATCGGCCGCGAGTTGCGTCCTTCTGTCGTCACCCGCGTCATCGTCTGACGGCGGGTGTCGTACACCCACACGACGCGATCGCGTCCTTGGGTCCACAGCACCACCTGCTGGCCGTCCCGTGACAAATGAGGGCCAATATACGGCCCCGCTTTCGGCAGCAGCGGTTGTTCGTCACCGGTTCGTTCCTTCCAGACGAGCACGCGCTCCGCCTCGGGGAACGTCCCGCCGATGGCGTAGACGAGGACGCCTGACGACGACACCGCCAGTTGAGCGGCGCCGGTTTCGACGGTGGCGTTAGGGGTATTGGCAGCCTGCATCACGTCGGACACGACGGCCGCCTCGCCGCCGGTGAGTGACATCCGTTTCAGGTCGAACGGCGCCGCCACCACCGTTCCAGAGCGTACGAAGATCAAGTGACCGGTCGGCGCATATCGGGCATCGGCGCCGCGCGTGATGGTCCTTCGGGCTCCCCGAGGCAAGGGCTGCACCACGATCTCCGCTTCGTCCCAATCCGGCAGGTAGTGCCTTATGGCGGTGAACAACACGCCTCTTGCACCGGGCAGCACGTGGGGCAGCCGATGGCTGAACTCGCCGCTCCCGCCGTCAGGCGTCGTCAGTTGCTCCGGCGTCCCGCCTGCGGCGGGTACCCGGAACAGACCTCCTTGACGCCTGGCGAACACGATCGCATCGTCGTCGCCCCAACTCGCCCCGAAGACCGGTTCCGTCTCGCAAATCGCGGTCGCCGGGCCACCGGCCAACGCGATCCTTCTGAGCGCGCCGTTCGCCCAGAACCCAACACTCTTTCCATCCGGTGAGAAGAACGGACTGGCGCCTCCCACGGAGTGCTCGATCGGGGTGACCTCGAATCGATCGGTCGGATGCAGGTAGAGCTGCTGCGTGCCGCCCTGCGCCGCGCTGAACACGAGGAGCCGGCCATCGGGTGACAGTGCTAGCGCAGTCTGGCTGGGACGCTGCTCACCAAAGGACAGGTCAGCGGGACTCGATTGCAGCCGGTCCGCGGGGCGGATAACGAGGAGCGAGCGCACCACGCTTGCGGGCGCTGGCGCCGGTCGGCCGAGGAACCACATCATGCCCGCGCCGATTGCAGCAGCGACGATCAGGGAACTCGCCCACAGCGCCGTCCCGCGAGCCACGCTGCGCCGGGGTCTTGTCCCCGTCACGGCGCCAACGGCGCTCGACTCCCGCATCCACCGCAGGTCGTTCGCCACGTCGTGTGCGGTGTCGGGCCGGTCGTCCGGCATCTTGGCCAGGCACTGCCGCACGAGCCGGTCCAGGGTCGGTGGCGCGGTCGGCTGCAACGAGGACAGCGGCGCCGGTTCGCTGGTCATGATGGCCGAGATGACACTGGCCTCGCTATCGCCGGGGAATGCCCGGCAGCCCGCAACCATCTCGTACAGCAGGCACCCGAAGGCAAACAGGTCGGTCCGATGGTCGATCTCTCTTCCCTCGAGTTGCTCAGGCGCCATGTAGGGTATGGTGCCCATCAACATCCCGGCCGAGGTGGCCGGCGCCTGCGTCGAGAAGGCGGAGAGCCCGACGCCGGCCGTCGCCTGCGGCCTCAGCTTCGCCAGGCCGAAATCCAGCAGCTTTGCGCCGGTTCTCGTCAGCATGACGTTCGCCGGCTTCAGGTCGCGGTGGACGACGCCGGTGCGATGTGCGGTTGCCAACGCATCGGCAATCTGAACGCCGAGTTCGAGCGCCTGGGTGAGTGGCAGCGCGCCCTTCCGCAGCCGGTCCGCGAGCGTCTGCCCCTCGAGGAACTCCATCACCAGGTAGCTAACCGCCTGCCCTGAGCCCATCGAAGGGTCCTGGGTCCCGATGTCGTGGAGGACGCAGATGTGAGGGTGGTTCAGGGCGGAGACGGCACGGGCCTCCTGCTCGAAGCGCCGACGACGGTCGGGATCCGAAGCCACGCCGGCCGGCAGCACCTTGATGGCGACCGTGCGACCGAGGCGCGTGTCGCGGGCCGTGTACACCTCTCCCATGCCACCAGCCCCTATGGGGGCGAGGATCTCGTACGGGCCGAGGCGGGCACCGGACGGGAAGGCCATGGAGGACCGCGGCATTGTAGCACCTGAGCTGGGGAGGACCGCCGCACTAAAGAACAGGCGTGCGCCCCTCGTCTGGGGTCTCTTCTCGTCCAACTCTCGACTACAATCAGCGCTTCGCGGCACCGTTCGGCACTAATTTCCAACAGGAGCGACAGGATGACCAATTACTCCGTCAGTCCCGCCGGTGAACGGTTTCCCCTGCCTGGGCCCGAGGACGATGCACGGGAGTTCGCGCGCGTGCAGGCGCTGACGGCGCAGGCTCGCGCCGACGGCAAGGAGATCGTGGTGGTCATGGGCGTCGGGTTCGTGGGCGCGGTGATGGCGGCCATCGTCGCCGACTCGGTCGGCCCGGACGGGAAGCCGGGGAAGTTCGTCATCGGCTGCCAGCGGCCGAGCGCCCGCAGCTACTGGAAGATCCCGCTCCTCGCGCGCGGCGAGTCGCCCGTCAAGGCCGAGGACCCCGAGGTCGACCCGATGATCCACCGGACGGTCACCGAGAAGAAGACCCTCGTGGCCACGCACAACAGCGACTGTCTGGGACTGGCCGACTGCGTGGTCGTGGACGTCCAGTGCGACTATTCGAAGCACGACCTGGGAAAGATGAAGACGGGCAGCGCCGAGATGACCGCCCTCGAGGCGACGATGCGGACGATCGGCGAGAAGATCCAGCCGTCCTGCCTCGTCTTGATCGAAACGACCGTGGCGCCGGGCACGACCGAATTCGTCGCGTGGCCGATCATGAAGCGGGCCTTCGCCGCGCGCGGCATCGAGTCGGAGCCGCTGCTGGCGCACAGCTTCGAGCGCGTGATGCCGGGGCGCGAGTACGTCCGCAGCATCCGCGATTTCTGGCGCGTGTGTTCGGGCTGCACCCCCGAAGCGAAGGCACGCACGGTGAAGTTCCTCGGCGAGATCCTCAATACCCGTGACTTCCCGCTGACCGTGATGGACCGCCCAATCGAGTCGGAAACGACCAAGATCGTCGAGAACTCCTACCGGGCAACGATACTCGCGTTCCTGAACGAGTGGAGCCTGTTCGCCGAGCGGAACGGGGTGGACCTGATCAAGGTGATCCAGGCCATCAAGGTGCGGCCAACGCACAGCAACATCATCTTCCCGGGGCCCGGCGTCGGGGGCTACTGCCTGCCGAAGGACGGGGGCCTCGGTTACTGGGCGTACAAGCACATCCTGGGGTTCGAGGACCAGGACCAGCTGTTCCGGATCACGCCGGCCGCCATCGACATCAACGATACGCGCGGCCTGCACGTCGCCGAGTTGGTGCGCGACGCGTTGCGAAACATGGGGCGGTACATTGCCGGCGCCAACGTGCTGCTGTGCGGCGCGAGCTACCGCGAGGACGTGGGCGATACCCGCTACAGCGGTTCCGAACTCGTGGTCCGCAAGCTGACCGAGATGGGCGCCGAGATGCACGTCCACGACCCCTACGTCGATCACTGGTACGAGCTGGAGAACCAGTCGGAATACCCGGCACCGGGGCATTCGTGGTCGCGGTTCTTCCGCAGCCAGGAGGCGCTGACCGAAGTTCGCGTGCAGAAGGACCTGGCGAAGGCGCTGGCCGGATCGGAGGCGCTCGTCCTGGCCGTTCGGCACAAGCCGTACCTGGAACTCGAGCCCGATCAGGTGGTGGCCTGGGCTGGCGCGCCGCTGGCCGTCGTGGACTGTTTCGGGATCCTGACCGACGAGCGAATCCGCCGCTATTTCGAGCTGGGCTGCGAGGTCAAGGCTCTCGGTCGCGGCCACATCCAGCGAATCAAGGAAGAGGTGCGGGCCAAGCGCGGACGATGACGACCACCCGCACGGGCGCCGCCTTCGCGGGCCCTGCCGAGACGGCGGCGCCGCGGTTGCTTGCGTCTTCTCGCGCGCCGCCAACTCGCCCCCCGCACTGAGCCAGCCACGCGGCCACACGCGCCGCAACTGGCGTTCGCCGCGTCTCCCTCAGTTGCCTCCGGAACCTCCGTGTTCTCCGAAGAATCCACGGGCGCCCCAGGCGCGGTGGCAACTTCGGTAGACGTCCGAAGACCTGCCTTGGACGGTCGTTCCACGACTGCACCCTTCCCAGCGCTCAACCGCCGTCCTGCCACGCACTTACAGCATCGTCCCTGATCGAACCGTGTCGGCCGTCGATTTGCCACTGAACGGGACGACCCCGGCGGGAGCCGTGGCGGTGGTGCCCGACCTCGAACCAGACGTCCGGCGGGCCGACCGGGGTCGCCATGAATCGACGGGGACACCCGTCCAGACGCTTGGAAGGAGGCATCATGCGCGCTGTGACCTTCGGAACCGCATTCGTGCTCGCCCTGCTGCTCGCCGCGCCACCCGCGTCGAGCGCGCAGGCCCCTGCGCCCGCCGCGAATGCGGCAGCCGCCGTCAACATCAACACCGCCACCGTCGACCAGCTCAACGCGCTTCCCGGCATCGGCCCGAAGATGGCGCAGAGGATCGTCGACTACCGACAGAAGAACGGCGGGTTCAAGAAGGTCGAAGACCTCATGAACATTCAGGGTATCGGTGAGAAGAACTTCCTCAAGCTCAAGCCGCTCGTCACCGTCACCCCCGCAAAGACCGAGAAGGGCAACCAGGGCCAGTAACGGTCACGAGGCGTGTGCCGCGTCTTCCCGAGGAACGACGGGCACGGCTGGAGACGGGACCGCCGTATGGACCACGCCGAAGCGATGGGCCTGCGCTCCTGCCGCCCGCCGGTTCCGCCTCCGGGTGCCCGCCGTTCCGCTCCGCGGTCCGTTCGTCCGTTCGGCCGGAGGCATCCTGATGTCCCGCTCCGCATACACCCTCATCGAACTGCTCCTCTGTCTCGGGCTGGTCGTGGTCCTGGGGGCGGTCGCCGCTCCCGGCCTGCTTGCGGCGCGCGACTCCGTACGTGCCGACGGGGCCGCCGACTACCTGGTGGCGCTGCTGCATGGAGCCCGGCTCGAAGCGTTGAAGCGGCGGGCGTTCGTGGCCATCCGGTTCGAGACGGACATGGTCGGCCATACGCTCGCCACGTACATCGACGGCGACGGCAACGGCGTACGGGCCGCCGACATTACGAGCGGCGTGGACACGCCCCTGCGCCCGCCCGAACGACTTGACCAGCAGTTCCCGAACGTCACGTTCGGCTTCGAAAACGGGGTGCCGGACGCGGACGGCAATCCTGTGGGAGCGGATGGGGATCCCATCCGAGTGGGCCGGAGCCGCATGCTGTCGTTCAGCCCACTCGGGACATCGAGCACGGGCACGGTCTACCTCCGCGGTCGAGGCCGGCGCCAACTGGCCGTTCGCGTCCTCGGCGGGACGGGACGCATACGGAGCCTCTGGTTCGATTTCACGGCGGGACAGTGGGTGCAGCGATGAAACGTGATGGCGCGCCCGAGCGCCGCCGATCCGTGCGGGTGGCCGCCAACGGCTCGCCACCGGCGCTGCGCACGAGAATCCGGCCAGGGCGGGACGTCCGGTTGATAGACATTTCGCGAGAAGGAGCGCTGATCCAGGCGACGACGCGGTTGCTGCCAGGAAGAGTGGTGGACCTTCAAGTCGTCGCGGGCGAGTGGCAATGGACGGGAAGCGGAGAGGTCACGAGGTGCCGGGTATGGTCGCTCCGGCTCGAGGAACTCGTGTGGTACCGGGCGGCAGTTCGGTTTCTCAGGCCAATGGACCAGGTAAGCCTTCAGAGGATCGAGGAGACATTGCGGTCCATTCACGCGGTCGGTCCGGACGGGTATCAACTGCCCGTCGCGGGTAGCGTGGACCCGGCCTGAGAGGTAACAACTACCCGGTCGATGGAGGAGCGCCAATGGAATCGCGAAAACACACAGGAATTTGCTGCTTGCGCCAATCGCCGAGGTGGCATCCCGCTTGATAGTTCCTGCGTACCGGCGCTGACGCCGGACCGGAGGCCAGGATGATCCGCATGGACGACCGCGACCTCGAGGCGCTCTCCGTACCGCTGCCCCGACCCTGGTTCCGGGCCCACGACCGCCGCACGGCCCTGGCGCGCCTGATTGCCGCGCTCGTCCAGCACGTTCAGTCGGGGCGCGAGTCACCGACCCTCCGCGTGCGGTTCGAGGCAGGCGTCTGCGAGGCGCTGCGCGTGCGTTCTGTCCGGATCCGCGAGGAACCGCCGCCCTACCTTGCGGCGGTGCCTCAGCCAGGTGACGGGTCTCGTCGGAAGTGCGTCGACGTGCCGACGCGCGGTGGAGCGCCCCGCGTGGTGCTCGAGGCGCTCGTGGACTCCGAGATCGCCTTCGACCCATGGGACAACCAGTTGTTCCTGGTGGCGGCGCAGTTGGCGTCGCTCGTTCTCGAACTGGAACACCGGCGGGACGACATCCCCCGGCTGGTTGGCGTCGTTCGCCGACCCGACTCGCTGGTCCCGCCGCTCGTCGGAACGAGCCCGGCGATGATGACGCTCCGGCAGAACATCGAACGCGTGGCCGCCACGGATTTCACGGTCCTCATCCAGGGCGAGAGCGGTACGGGCAAGGAACTCGTCGCCCGCCAACTCCATCGCCTGAGTCGGCGCCGGCACGGGCCGTTCGTCGCCGTGAATTGCGCGGCCCTGGTGGAATCGCTGCTCGAGGCCGAGTTGTTCGGCATCGAAGACCGCACGGCGACCGGCGTGAGGGGGCGGCGCGGAAAGTTCGAACATGCCGACGGCGGCACCCTCTTCCTCGACGAGGTGTCGGACCTGACGCCGTCGGCGCAGGCCAAGCTGCTGCGTGCCATCCAGGGACTCGTCGTGGAACGCGTGGGCGGGCACACGAGCCGGAAGGTCGACACGCGCATCGTCGTTGCGACCAACAGGAGCCTGCGCGACCTTGCAGCGGGTGGTCTGTTCCGTGAAGACCTGTACTACCGGCTATCGGGCGTCGAACTGCACGTTCCGCCGCTGCGCGCCCGCCGCCAGGACATCCCCGACCTGTGCGCGCATTTCATGGCGCGCTATCAGACGCCGAGGCCGCTGTCGCTGAGCGCCGAGGCGGCGGAGGCGATGCAGGTGTACGAGTGGCCGGGGAACGTCCGGGAACTGGAGCGGATGATTGAAGGCGCGGTGACGCTGGCGGCTGGCGACCGGGTCACGATCGCCGACCTGCCGCCCGCCCTCCGCACCGAGTGCGCGGAAGCCATCCGCGAGGCCCTCGCCCACAACGAGACGATGAGGGCGTGGGGGGCGCGGTACGCGCGCCTGGTGCTGGACCGCTGCAATCAGAACAAGCGCAAGGCGTGCCGGATCCTCGACATCAGCTATCACACCCTCGTTTCGTACCTTCACTGGAAGGCTGAACGGGACGAGGCACAGCCCCAAGGGAAGGATGCGGACGACGACCCGTCGACCGACGATCCCCTTGAACGGGAGGAGTGCGTCCAGAGAACCGAGGCGAGGTCGACCGACGCGGGGTGATCCGCGCACGCCGGGTGCCTCCGGCACGACGAATCGGCGAGGCGGGCTGGGCAACCATCGGGGTCGCGCGCTGACCGGGACGGCTGCCTGCGGTGGCAGGCCGTGGCCGGAGGTGTGTGATGCGGCGAGTCCAGCGGCAGCAGGGTGAGGCGGGCGGACACGAATCCGTCCAAGCCCCGGGCCGGCGAACATTCCTTGGCGTCGGCATCGGGTGCGCCGCGCCGATCCTGTTTGGCAACGGGATCCTCGGGGCCACCAGCCTCTTGGCCAGTTCGCGGGCGGCAGGGGCGACAGACCCGGTCTGGGACCACATCGCCTCGGAGGCGTGGGGCATTTGCCGTGCGGTGCACGGGTCGCGCGGCGCGAGTGGCGAGCACGTCAGGCGTCTTGCTTCGGGGATCGATCTCTTCGCCGTGCACCTGCGCGGTTCCGGCGTCGAGCCGCTCATCGACGGGGACGTTCGGCAGCGGGTGCGCGAGCAGGGTCGGGAGTCGGTCGCCCTCGAACTGGTCAGCCGATACCGCGACGCGATTGAGCGAAGGGCGGGAGCCGCGGGGCATGCGGCCGGACTGGTGCCCGAGCCGGGGCGGGTGAGCCGCTGCCTCGACGAGTTGGTGTCGGTCGGGATGGTGAAATCGCTGCGATCCCGGCGCCCCTCTCTCGAGCGGGAGGCCGCGAGGCTCGACCGGGACATGCTCGCTCGGTCCGGCATGGCCCGGCCGGCGAACTTGCCGGGACAGAAGCCCGGCGACGACTTTCTCGGGTATCCGGAGGTACCGCCGCCCGACCTTTGCGAGTTGCTTCAGTTCATCGTCGTTGCGTGCACGGTCGCGACGGCGGTCCTGGCGGCGGCGGGGCAACTTGAAGCATTGCCGGCCATCCAGGGATTGCAGGCGGCGTGCGAGGCGTTACTGTTCGCATGCTGTCAGAATCGGGCCACATGCGCGGACTGAGTGCCGGCTTCTGGATGATGGCTTCGGCGGTAGCCCTCAGGGCGGCGAGCGTTTTACCCGCCCTCCTTGCGAATCGCCCGGGCCTGGCGGTGCGGGTGTCGGTCGCCGTCCTGGTGTTCGGGAGCTATCTGGCGTGCACCGCCGTGCTGGCGCGGCGGGCAGGCGCGAGGGCTGGGGCGCCGGCTGCCAATCTCGTCTGGGCGGAGGGCGGGGCCGGCCTTGGCCTGGCGGTTGCTCTTCTGTGGCTGCTGTAGCCGGCAGCCGGTCCCGTCAACGCCGCGGTGCCGCTTGAAGATGGCCCGCGGGCGGCGTTCGGCTGGAGGCTTGGGTATTCGTGGTCCGCTTACCAGCGACACGGATTATCCCTACGGTTCCTGGACGAAGGTCGGCCCTTCGTCCAGGACGCTCTCGCGCCGTCACGTCAGCGACGCAGCCGGACGTGAACAGGTGCCGGATGTCCGCGCCCGGCTCGAGCATGCCCTGCGCGAAGTCGCGTCCCCAATCGTCCCTTCGCGCTGGGAGGGACGCTCCCTCGGGGCGCCAATCGCAGGAATCTGGCTGAATGCCCTTGAAAACCACGTCGCCGGCGCCTCTGGGCGTCTTGACCCGGCGTCCGCGCGCATAGTAGTGTTACCTGACTGTCCGTCCGCGTCCGCCCCTTCTCTTGCCCGGCCATCCGATGACTCCAGCACCTCCACCGCTTCGGACGACGCCGCTGGCCGCGTGGCACCGGGGGCACGGCGGTGTGATGGTGGCGTTTGCGGGCTGGGAGATGCCGCTGCACTACGCCGCCGGCCTTGCTGAGGAGCATCAGGCGGTACGGACGCGGGCCGGGTTGTTCGACGTGAGCCACATGGGCCAGGTCGAACTCGCGGGCAGGGATGCGCTCGGCGCGGTTCAGCGGATCACCAGCAACGACGCGGCGCGGCTGCAGGCTGGGCAGGCCCAGTACCTCGGCCCTCACGACCCCCGCCGGCGGATTCGTCGACGACCTGCTGGTCTACCGGTTGGCTGCCAGCCACTTTCTGCTGGTCGTGAACGCCGCGAACGTCGCGAGGGACCTGGCGTGGATTCGCGAGCAGACGAGCGGTGCGGGTGACGTGGCGGTGGTGGACACCAGTTCCCGCTACGCGCTGTTCGCCCTGCAGGGGCCGGCAGCCCGCGAGGTGCTGCAGGAACTGACGGGCATCGACCTCGATGAACTCAGGTACTACTGGTTCGCTCACGGCGAGGTGGCGGGCGCGCGGGCGACCATCTCGCGGACGGGCTACACCGGCGAGACCGGTTACGAGGTCTTCGTCGCGCCGCAGGCGGCGCTGAAGGTGTGGGAAGCCATTCTCCGCGCCGGCGCCGAGGCCGGGGTGCTGCCGGCCGGGCTTGGGGCCCGCGACACGCTCCGCCTGGAGGCCGGGATGCGCCTGCACGGCCAGGACATCGACGAGTCGACGAGCGTGCTGGAGGCGGATCTCGGGTGGATTGTCGGCTGGGACAAGGGCGAGTTCAACGGGCGCGCGGCGCTGGCCGCGCAGAAGGCGGCGGGAATAGCCCGGCGCCTGGTGGGGTTCGAAATGGTGGACCGTGCGATTGCCAGGCGCGGCCACGAGGTGTTCGTCGATGGCGCGAGCGTGGGAACCGTGACGAGCGGGACCCAGACCCCGTTCTTGAAGAAGGCGATCGGCATGGTGTACCTGCCGATCGCGCACACCGCGGCCGGCACCGGGCTGGAGATCGACGTGAGGGGCCGCCGGGCGAGGGCCCGCGTGGTGCCGCTGCCATTCTACAAGCGTCCAAAGAGGTGAGAGATGTATCCGGAGACCTACAAGTACACGAACGACCACGAATGGATTGACCTGAACACCGGCCGCATGGGCATCACCGACTACGCCCAGAAGCAGCTCGGCGACATCGTCTTCCTGGAACTGCCGGAAGTGGGGAAGACGGTCAAGAAGGGTGACCAGGTCGGGTCCGTCGAGTCGGTGAAGGCCGTGTCGGAGATCTTCGCCCCGGTGTCGGGGACCGTCACCGAGGTGAACGGTGCGCTGGCCGAGAAGCCGGAAGCGATCAACCAGGACGCGCACGCCAGCTGGATGGTCGCCATCAAGCCGTCTGACGCGGCCGAGGCGCAGGACCTGTTGGACGCCGCGAAGTACACAGAGCTGACCAAGTGACACACCGTTACATACCGAACACCGATGCGGACGTGCGCCAGATGCTCGAGGCGATCGGGGTCCCGAGCATCGACGCGCTGTTCGAGCCCGTCCCTGCGGCGGTCAGGCTCCAGCGGGAGCTCGACCTGCCGCCGGCGCTTTCCGAGCCCGACCTGCTGGCGCACCTCGGCGCCCTGGCGGGACAGAACGCCGACCCGTCGACATTTGCCGTATTCCTCGGAGCGGGCGCTTACCGGCATTTTTCCCCGAGCTTCATCGACCAGCTGCTGCTGCGGTCCGAGTTCTACACCGTGTACACGCCATATCAGCCGGAGATAGCACAGGGGACGCTGCAGGCGATCTTCGAGTTCCAGACGCTCGTCGCCGAGCTGATGGGCACCGACCTGGCCAACGCGTCGATGTACGACGGCAGCACGGCCATGGCCGAAGCCGCGATGATGGCGTGCCGGCTGACGAAGCGCGATCGCGTCGTCGTGGCCCGGTCCATCCATCCGCACTATCGCGAGGTGCTCGCGACCTACGCGCGCAACCTGGGCCTGACGGTCGTCGAAGTGGGCTACGCGGCTGACGGTACGGTGGACGAGGCCGCGTTGACCGAGGCGGCCAGCGGCGCCGCGGCAGTGGTCGTCGGCTACCCGAACTTCTTCGGCGTCATCGAGGACCCGCGCAAGGCGGTTGCGATTGCCAGGGCGGCCGGCGCCCTGACGGTTGCGGTGGTCACCGAACCGGTGGCGATGGGCCTCCTCGCGCCCCCTGGCAGCCTGGGTGTCGACATCGTCGCCGCCGAGTTGCAGGCCTTCGGCGTGCCCGTGGGCTACGGCGGCCCTTACTGCGGCGTCATCGCGGCGTCCGAGAAGTGCATGCGGCAGATGCCGGGGCGTTTCGTGGGGATGGCGACCGACAGCCAGGGCCGGAACGGGTTCGTCCTCACGCTCGCCACTCGCGAGCAGCACATCCGCCGCGAGAAGGCGACGTCGAACATCTGCACGAACTCCGGGCTGATGGCCCTGGCCGCGACGATGTTCATGGCCGCTTATGGGAAACAGGGGCTGCCGGAACTGGCGCGGCTGAACTTCGACAAGGCGCATTATGCGGAAACCGCCATCAGGAAGGCGGCCGGAACGTCGGGCGCCGCTGCCAGGTTCGCCTCGCCGTTCTTCAACGAGTTCGTAATCGGCGGGCTGGGCGACGCGGCGGCCGTGCAGAAGCGGCTGCTCTCGTCCGGCATCATCGCGGGGCTGCCGCTCGGGAAGGACTATCCTGAACTCGCGGACTCGCTGCTCGTGTGCGTCACCGAGCTGAACCCAGCCGAAGACATCGACCGCCTGGCGGAAGCGCTGGCCGGGTAACCAGGGACAAGCACTCATGACCACACCCGATCATCGCGATCAGCTGATCTTCGAGTTGAGCACGCCGGGCCGGAAGGGCTACTCGCTCCCCAGCCAGGACGTGCCGGCCGCCCCGCTGGAGGGCGCGGTCCCGGACGGCCTGCTGCGGAAGGAGCTCGAGGGCTTCCCGGAGATGACCGAAGTGGGGCTCGTGCGCCACTTCACCCGCCTGTCGACCTGGAATTACGGCGTCGACACCGGGATGTACCCGCTCGGGTCGTGCACGATGAAATACAACCCGAAGGTGAACGAGGCGGCTGCGCGCATGCGCGGCTTCGCCGAGTTGCACCCGCTCGCGCCCGAGGACGTGGCGCAGGGCGCACTGGCGGTGATGCACTCGCTCGCCGACATGCTGGGTGAGATCACCGGGCTGCCGGCGGTGTCCCTGCAGCCGGCAGCCGGGGCGCACGGCGAGCTGACGGGCATGATGATGATCCGCCAGCACCTGGTCACCCGCGACGGCAGCCCGCGCAAGGTGGTCCTGATTCCCGACTCCGCGCACGGCACGAACCCGGCGAGCGCGCACTTCTGCGGCTACGAGGTGCGGGAGATCAAGTCGTGTGCGCGGGGCAACCTGTCCGTGTCCGCCCTGGCCGAGGCCATGACGCCCGACGTGGCCGCGCTGATGCTCACCAATCCGAACACGCTCGGCATGTTCGAGGACGAGATCTGCGACGCGGCGCGAATCGTCCACGAGAAGGGCGGCCTGGTCTACTGCGACGGCGCCAACATGAACGCGCTGATAGGCAGGGCCCGGCCGGGCGACTTCGGCATGGACATCATGCACCTGAACCTCCACAAGACGTTCTCCACGCCGCATGGCGGGGGAGGGCCGGGTTCGGGGCCGGTGGTGGCGATCAAGGAGCTGGAGCCGTACCTGCCGACGCCTGTCGTCCGGGCGACCCGGGAAGGCATGCGTCTCGATTACGACCGGCCCTTGTCGATCGGTCGCGTCAAGGCGTTCCAGGGCAATTTCGGGATGATTGTCCGCGCCTACGCGTACATCCGTTCCCTGGGGCCGGAGGGAATCCGCCGGACGGCGGAGAACGCGGTGCTCAACGCGAACTACGTGCGGGCGCGGCTGCGCGACACCTACGAGGTGCCGTACGACCGCCTCAACATGCACGAGGTGATCTTCTCCGACCACAAGCAGAACGAGTACGGCGTGACGACGCTGGACGTGGCCAAGCGGCTGATCGACCTCGGCTTCCATCCCCCCACGATCTACTTCCCGCTGATCGTGCACGGGGCCCTGATGGTCGAGCCGACCGAGAGCGAGGGCCTCGACGAACTGGATCGCTTCGTCGATGCGATGACGCAGATCGCCGAGGAAGCGCGCACCAACCCGGAGTTGTTGAAGAAGGCGCCGGTGACCACGCGCCGGAGCCGCTTCGATGAAGCGACCGCCGCGCGGAAGCCGGTGCTGCGGTGGAGGGCGGGAATCTAGACGCTGACCTGTCAGTCACGCCAGTGGGATGCCGCGGGTGTGGCATCCCGTCCGGGAAACACCAGGGGGCCCGCTGCAGTGGATTGCGGCGGGCCCTTTTGCTCGTGGTCAGTAGCGGATCAGGAACTCCTCGGGGCTCCGCCGGCCGTAGGCCAGGTCCACGGCAACGTCGGCGGCGACGAGCAGCGGATCGACGACCGGGATGCGCGTGTACGCGCCCGGCGTCAGGGCCGCCGAGACCTCGGTGCAGGCGGCGATCACCGCCTCTGCCCCCATCGAGGCCGTCCAGTCGGCCGCCGCCGCCAGTTCACGCCGCGCCCAGTCCGAGACGTCGGCGCCGGTGGCCTTGACGCCCCGTGCCGGATCGAAGATGGCCGCCATCACTCTCTGCTGCTCGGGCGCGTCGACCGCCGGGGCAACGGCTTCGAGCCCCTGCGCCTCGAGAGCCTTGTGGTACAGCCCGGTCGTCAACGTGCCGTCGGTCCCGATCACGCCCACCCGGCGCACGCCAGGGAGGTTCCGGCGGATCTCGTCGACCGTGATCGCCATCAGGTGCACCCACGGGACGCGCAGCCCTCGCTGCACCGGCTCGTGATAGGCGTGCGCCGTGTTGCAGATCACGAAGATCGCGTCGGCGCCGGCCGACTGGAGCAGCTGCGTGAAGTGGCGCAGGTGCGCCTCGGAACTGTCGCCGGTGCCCGCGATGCTCGCCATGCGGTTGGGGGTCGACGACGCGCTGGCGAGCAGCCAGACGGGGTGCTCCTGGTCGTTCCTCGCGCCCCGCTCGTAGCTGCTGGCGAGCAGGTGCTGCTCGAACACGGTGTGCGAGAACGGACCCAGGCCGCCGCAGATGCCCAGGAGATTCCGTTGGCCGGCCGACAGGAACCGCCCGGACGGGCCCGCGTGGCGGCCTTGAGGCGCGGAGACGGTCATGCCAGCAGCTCGGTGAGGCGGGCCTTGTAGGCCGCCTGCAGCGCGCGGGTCACCGGCCCGGGCGTTCCGTTCCCGATGACGCGGTCGTCCACCTGCACGATCGGGACGATCTCCTGCGTGGAACTGGTCAGGAAGCACTCGTCCGCATCGAGTAAGTCGTTGTCGTGGAGCGTCCTCTCGCAGATCTCGACGCCCGCCTGCGGCCCGAGTTCGAGCACGAAGCCGCGCGTGATCCCGGCCAGCAGGCCCGCGTCGATCGGCGGCGTGGCGGCGGCGCCGTTCTTGACCACGAAGATGTTCGAAATCGATCCCTCGGAGATCTCGTTCCGGTAGTTCCGCATGATCCCCTCGAACGCCCCGCGTCGGTAGGCCTCCTGCGCGGCCAGCGCGTTGTTCAGCAGGTTGTTCGATTTGATGAGGGGGTTCACCGATCCCGGGTGGTTCCGCATCACCGGCACCAGCGCCGCGCGGACTCCGTCCGCGTACACCTTGGCTTCGAGCGGCGTGAACGGCTTCACGATGATGACGTACGTCGAGCGCGGGCACGCGGCGGGGTTGTAGTTGATCTCCCCGACCCCGCGGGTCACGAGGAGGCGGACGTACACGTCGTCGGTCGCGCCCGGCTGGGCGAAGAAGACCTCGGCGGTTTCCCGGATGCGGGCGGCGAACTCGTCGTCGCTCATGGGCAGCGGAAGCGAGAGGAAGGCGGCCGACCGGCGCAGCCGGTCCATGTGCCGGTCGAACAGGAACGGCTTGTGGCCGTAGGTCCGCACGACTTCATAGATGCCCTCCCCGTAAAGGAACCCGTGGTCCAGGACCCGGTACGACGGCGTCCTGAGAGGGAGTGATTCTTCCGTTGACGTTGATGATGGTCGTCATGAGGGAAGCAAGAGTACCTGCACTGGCGACCCGAGTGCAAGCTGCCGCCGCCGGGACCTGTCGGCCCAGGGAAAGGGGGCCTGGCCCCGTTTCTGCCGTCGTTGGAGGCCGGCGATTGACAAAGCCGCGAAGCGGGGACGAAGATGCAGGTCGATGAGAATCCTGAACGCGGACCAGATGCGGGAAGCCGATCGGCGGACCATCGAGGAGATCGGGGTCCCATCGCTCGTCCTCATGGAGAACGCCGGCCGCCAGGTCGTGGCGGTGATGGAGGCAGCCTTCGAGGACCTGGCCGACCGCCGGGTGGCGGTGCTGTGCGGCCGGGGCAATAACGGGGGCGACGGCTTCGTCGTCGCCCGGACGCTTCACCAGCGGGACGTCGAGGTCTCCGTCTTCCTGGTCGGGCAGCTCGCCGACGTTCGCGGCGATGCGAGGACGAATCTCGAGATGCTGGCCCGCCTGGGCATGCCCGTCGTCGAGATCGCCGGTGAGCAGGAGTGGGAACTGCACGCCTCCGAAGTCGTGAGGCACGACCTCATCGTGGACGCGCTCTTCGGCACGGGGCTGAAATCGCCGCTCTCCGGCCTGCTCGAAACGATCGTCGACGACGTGAACAGCGCCCCGGTGCCGGTGGTGTCGGTCGACCTGCCGAGCGGCGTCTCGGCTGACACGCACGAGGTGATCGGACCCGCCATCCAGGCCGCCCTGACCGTCGCGCTGGCTGCCCCGAAGCTGCCGCTCGTGCTGCCCCCGGCCCGCGACCTGGCCGGCGACTTGGCCGTCGCAGACATCGGGATCCCGGAGGAAGTGATCGAGGCCATCGACGGCCCCCGCGTCCGGCTGATCACCCCCGAGGAACTCCGCCCGCTAGTCCAGCCGAGGAGCCGCAACGCGCACAAGGGGAACTTCGGTCACGTCCTCGTCGTCGCGGGTTCGCGCGGGAAGACGGGGGCGGCCCACCTTGCCGCATTCGGCGCGCTGCGTTCGGGAGCGGGCCTGGTCACAGTCGCCACGCCGCGCTCCTGTCAGCCTGTCGTCGCGTCCCTGGGTGCGGAATACATGACCGAAGGTCTTCCCGAGACGGCAGACGGCACCGTCTCTGCCTTCGGCCTCGAGGACGCCTTGAAGCTCCCTGGAACGGTCGTCGCCGCCGGGCCGGGGCTCGGGAGCGGGGAGGCCGTCGAGGCGTTCATCTCGGGACTCGTCGAGCGCGCCTCCGTCCCCCTGGTCCTCGATGCCGATGCGCTCAACGCGTTCGCAGGCGAGCCGGGGCGGCTCGTCGCTCGCGACGGCCAGACCATTGTCGTCACGCCGCACCCGGGTGAGATGGCGCGCCTGCTCGGCATTCCGACGAGCGAGGTGCAGGCGCACCGGCTGGAGACCGCGCGGACGCTGGCGACCACGCACCGGCTGTTCGTCGTGTTGAAGGGGCACCGGACGGTCGTCGTGACACCTGACGGGCACGCGTTCATCAACACGACCGGGAACCCCGGGATGGCCACCGGCGGCACGGGCGACGTTCTCACCGGCATGATTGCGGCCTGGCTGGGCCAGCTCGGCGACCCGGCCACGGCGTGCTGCCTCGCGGTCCACCTCCACGGGGCGGCCGGCGACCTTGCGGCCGACGACGAAGGCGAGATTCTCGATGACGGCAGGCGATTCGGTGCAGCGCATCGGGGACGCGGTGATGGAACTCTCGGCCACCGAGCACGATCGGGGCGAGGAATGATCGACGTCGTTCGAACCTCCTCTGAGGAGGAGACGGGCGCCGTTGCGGCTCGTCTGGCGTCGACGCTTCCGCCGGGCGCTGTCGTGCTGCTCACGGGGGATCTGGGTGCCGGCAAGACGGCGTTCGTCCGGGGGATGGCCGAGGGGCTCGGGATCGACCCGGAGGAAATCAGCAGCCCGACCTTCACGCTGATCCAGGAATACCGCCCGGCGCGCGGCGAACCGGAGGACCCGGGGACGCCGCCGTCGGCGAGAGCGCACGTTCTCTCCCACGTGGACCTGTATCGCCTCGAGGGAGCGGAAGTCGAGGACCTGGGCCTCGAGGAGCTGAGCGCGGGCGGGGGAGTGGTGGCGATCGAGTGGGCTGAGAAGATGCGGACCGCGCCTCCAGGTTCGGTCAGGGTCGCGATATTCGATTTAGGTGGTGACGAGCGAGAGATTCGGATTGCGAGAGAAGAGGCGCGGCCGCCAGTCGCTAGTGACTAGTGCCTGGTGGCCAGTCCGTCACACGGTGACAGAGTGATCGTACTGACCACCGGCCACCAGCCACTACCCGCTACTCCGACCGGTAGTTGGGCGCTTCCTTGGTGATGATGACGTCGTGGACGTGGCTTTCGCGCATGCCGGCCGGGGTGATGCGAACGAGCCTCGCCTCGGCCTGCAACTGCGCGATCGTCGGACACCCGCAGTAGCCCATGCCGGCGCGCAAGCCGCCCACCAACTGGTGGACCATCGCCGCCACGCTGCCCTTGTACGCCACCCGCCCTTCGATGCCTTCGGGCACGAGCTTCTCGCCCGATTCCTGGGTGGTGGAGTCGAGGTCGAACTCGTCCTGGAAGTACCGGTCGCGGCTGCCGCGGCGCATCGCGCCAATCGACCCCATCCCGCGATACTCCTTGAAGCTCCTGCCCTGGTAGAGCACCACTTCGCCCGGGCTCTCGGTGGTCCCCGCGAAGAGGCTGCCAATCATGACCGCGCTCGCGCCCACGGCGATGGCCTTCGTGACGTCGCCCGAGAAGCGGATGCCGCCGTCGGCGATCACCGGGACATCGTGGGGCGCGGCCGCGCGCGCGCAGTCGAGGATGGCCGTGATCATCGGCACGCCGATGCCCGCGATCACCCGCGTCGTGCAGATCGACCCTGCGCCGATGCCGACCTTGACGGCGTCGACGCCGCGCTTGATCAGGTCTTCGGTCGCTTCAGCCGTGGCCACGTTGCCCGCGACGAGGTCGACGTCGGGGAACGCCCGGCGCATCTCCTTCACGGCGTCGAGCACCTTCTGGGAATGGCCGTGAGCCGTGTCGATGACCAGCACGTCGACGTGGGCGGCGACCAGCGCCTCGGCCCTTGCCATGGCATCCTTGCCGACGCCCACCGCCGCACCGACGCGCAGCCGCCCCAGTTCGTCCTTGCACGCCGCCGGGTACTTGATGACCTTCTGGATGTCCTTGACGGTAATCAGGCCCTTCAGCCGGAACTGGGCGTCCACTACCAGCAGTTTTTCGATCTTGTGCCGGTGGAGGATTTCGCGCGCCTGATCGAGCGTCGTCCCGACGGGAACCGTGATCAAGTTCTCGCGCGTCATGATGTCCGAGATCGGCCGGTCGACGTTCGTCTCGAAGCGCAGGTCGCGGTTGGTGAGAATCCCGACGAGCCGGCCTTCCTTGCTGCCGTCCTCGGTGATCGGCACGCCGGAGATGCGGTACTTCTTCATGAGGCCCAGCGCCTCGTAGATCCGGTTCGTCGGAGAGAGGGTGATCGGGTTGACGATCATCCCGCTCTCCGACCGCTTCACCCGGTCCACCTCGGTGGCCTGCTCCTCGACGGTCATGTTCTTGTGGATGAATCCCAGCCCCCCGTGCTGCGCCATCGCGATGGCGAGGCCGGATTCGGTGACCGTGTCCATGGCCGCGCTCAGCAGCGGGACGTTCAGGCGGATCCTGCGGGTGAGCCGCGTGGTGACGTCCACCCCGGTCGGCAGCACCTGCGAGTGCCGGGGAACCAGCAGCACGTCGTCGAACGTCAGGGCCGTGGCCAGTTCGGTTCCCAGCTGCAGCATGGACGGTGTCGCGGTCTTGAGTTCCATCACGCGTGATCCTCTGCTCGCTACAATCGTCGGTTCGGCGTCCATCCCGGCGGCGGGCGGTTCCTACAAGCCCGCGCCGTGGCACTTCTTGTACTTCTTGCCGCTGCCGCACGGGCACGGGTCGTTCCGGCCCACCTTGGGTTCGTCTCGCCGCACGGTCTTCACGACGTCGTCGCCGCCGGTGCGTTCCGGCTTGCGCGCGGCGCCCGGGGCGCTGCTGAACACCGACGCCGCGTCCCCCGCTCCGCCGCTCAGCGTGACCGGCGCGGCGCGCCTGGCCGGCCGGCGTGCCGGCGCGGCGTCCTCCGAGGCGACGGGGCGCAGCCACCACATGTAGCGCACCATCTCCTCGTCGACCCGTGCCCGCATCGCCTGGAAGAGGGCGTAGCTCTCCTTCTTGTACTCGACGAGCGGGTCGCGCTGGCCGTAACCCCGCAGGCCGATGCCTTCCTTCAGATGGTCGAGGCTGTAGAGGTGGTCCTTCCACTGCACGTCGACGATCTGCAGCATGATGTCGCGTTCGACGCGGCGCAGGAGGTCGCCGTCCACCAGCTGTTCCTTGTCGGCGTAGCGCTTGGCGACCCGATCCCAGAGTGCGTCGCGCACGTCGTCGATCTTCCGGCCCTCGTCGAAACCCGCGATCGCGAAGTCGCCGCCGTCGAGGCCGAACAGGCGGGACAACTCGCGCTGGAGCGCCTCGATGTCCCACTCGGTCGGATCCACCTGCTTGTCGCAGAACGTGTCGACCGTCGCGTCCAGGAGATCCTCGGCGAGATGAAGGAGGTACTGACGGGTGTCGACCTGCTCGTCCTCCTCGCGGACGCGGCCCTCCAGGATTTCGCGGCGCAGCGAGTAGATGCTCTCCCGCTGCTTGTTCATCACGTCGTCGTATTCGAGCAGGTGCTTGCGGACGGAGAAGTTCTGCGCCTCCACCTGCTTCTGCGCGCGCTCGATCGCGCGCGTCACCATCCGGTGCTCGATCGGCACGCCCTCTTCCATCCCGAGCCGCTGCATCAGGCCCGAGATGCGGTCCGACCCGAAGATGCGCATCAGGTCGTCTTCGAGCGACAGGTAGAAGCGCGAGGAGCCGGGGTCCCCCTGCCGGCCGGCGCGGCCGCGGAGCTGGTTGTCGATCCGGCGCGCCTCGTGCCGCTCGGTCCCGACGATGTGCAGGCCGCCGAGCCGGACGACTTCCTCGTGCTCGGCGTCGGTCTGCTTCCTGAAGTGCTGGAAGATCCGTTCCCAGTCCTCCCGGCCGACGCGGTAGAAATGCTCGATGTGGTAGAAGAAGACGTTCTCGTCGTCGTCGACGAAGCGCTCCTGCCCCTTGGGCAGCTTCTCGGCGAGTTCGTCGGCGAGGCATTGCTGCCGCGCCATGAACTCGGCGTTGCCGCCGAGCAGGATGTCGGTGCCGCGGCCCGCCATGTTCGTGGCGATCGTGACGGTCGCCTTCCGGCCCGCCTGGGCCACGATCTCGGCTTCCTGCGCGTGGTACTTGGCGTTCAGCACGACGTGCTTCACGCCGCGCCGCTTCAGCATCGTCGAAAGGCGTTCCGACTTCTCGATCGAGATCGTCCCGACGAGCACCGGCCGCCCGCCCGCCTGCTTCTCGGTGACGTCCGCGACGATGGCGTCGTACTTCTCGCCCTCGCGTCCGGTAGATGACATCCGGCTCCTCGAGCCGCAGCAGCGGCTTGTTGGGCGGGATCACCATGACGTCGAGGTTGTAGATCTTCGCGAATTCCTCGGCCTCGGTCTCGGCCGTGCCGGTCATCCCCGAGAGCTTCTTGTACTTTCGGAAGTAGTTCTGGAAGGTGATCGTCGCGAGCGTCTGGTTCTCGCGCTCGATCTTCACCTTCTCCTTGGCTTCCACCGCCTGGTGCAGGCCGTCGCTCCACCGCCGGCCTTCCATCAACCGTCCCGTGAACTCGTCGACGATGACCACCTGGCCGTCCTTGACCATGTAGTCCACGTCGCGGCTGAACAGCGAGTGGGCCCGCAGCGCCTGGTTGACGTGGTGGAGCAGCGGCATGTTCGCCGGGTCGTACAGGCCGCCGGGCTGCAGTCGCCCCGCGAGCATCTTCTCGGCCTTGCGCCATCCCGCTCTCGGTGAGCGTCACGGTCTTGTGCTTCTCGTCGACGAGGTAGTCGCCCGTCGCCTCCAGCGCCTCGCGGTCCTCCGCCTTCGTGTCGCCGCGGGTGACGGCGCCGGCCTTGAGGCGCGGAATGATCGCGGTCGACCTCGTAGTACAGCTCGGTCGATTCCTCCGCCGGGCCCGAGATGATGAGGGGCGTCCGGGCTTCGTCGATGAGGATGCTGTCCACCTCGTCGACGATCGCGAAGTGGTGCCCGCGCTGCACGTAGTGCGCGAGCTCGAACTTCATGTTGTCGCGCAGGTAGTCGAAGCCGAACTCGTTGTTCGTCCCGTAGGTGATGTCGCAGCCGTAAGCCACCTGCCGCTCGGCATCCGTCAACTCGTGCTGGATGACGCCCACGGTGAGGCCGAGGAAGCGGTAGACGCGGCCCATCCACTCGGAGTCGCGGCGGGCCAGGTAGTCGTTCACGGTGACGACGTGGACGCCCTTGCCCTCGAGCGCGTTCAAGTACGCCGGAAGCGTGGCGACGAGCGTCTTGCCTTCGCCCGTCTTCATCTCGGCGATTCTGCCCTGATGAAGCACCATGCCGCCGATCAGCTGCACGTCGAAGTGCCGCATCGTGAGCGTGCGCCACCCGGCTTCGCGGACGACCGCGAACGCCTCGGGCAGCAGGTCGTCGAGCCTCTCGCCCTTGGCGAGGCGCTCGCGGAACTCGACCGTCTTGGCGCGAAGCTGGTCGTCCGACAGCGGCTTGATCGACGGTTCGAAGCCGTTGATCGCTGCGACGATCGGCGCGACGCGCTTCAGTTCGCGCTCGTTCTGGGTTCCGATGACTTTGGCGAGGAGAGGACCAAGCATGTAAGGAGAGAGCGTGTGAGTACGGAGGTACAAGACCGATTGTAGGAGAGGGCTGCTGGCGCGGTCAAGGATACGGCCCGGCAGCAGCGGGGACAGGGCGGGCCGGCTACGGCCGACGCCCGCCGTTCAGCAGGGATACCGGGTCCGTCAAACGCCCGTTCACCAGCAGTTCGTAGTGCAGGTGCGACCCGGTCGAGCGGCCGGTGCTGCCGACGAGGCCAATCACCTCACCGCGGGATACCTTCTGGCCGGGCTGCACCAGGTACGACGACAGGTGCGCGTAACGCGTCTCCAGGCCGAAGTTGTGGTTGACCACCACCATGTTGCCGTAATCGCCGTTCCATCCCGCGGACGTCACCGTCCCGTCGCCGGTCGAGTAGACCGGGTCTCCGCGGTCGGCCGAAATGTCGATCCCGGTATGCGACTCCATGCCGTGCCCAAACGGGTCTTCCCGCATGCCGAAGGTCGCGGACAGCGGACCCTTCGCCGGCCAGATGGATGGCGTGGCGTTCAGCAGTTCCGCGCGCTGGTCGAGGTTTCCCTGGTACTGCTGGAGTTGCGCCGTGAGACGCCCGAGCAGTTCCCGGAGCGCGCCCAGCGGATTCTCCGGTGACACGAGGGACGAAGGCAGGAGGGAACTCGACAGCACGGAGTTCGTCGATCCACCGCCCATCGCCCGCGACTTGACGGCCTGCGGGAGCTTGGCGAGTGCCCGGGCCGAATCGGGATCGAGCTTGGCCTTCTTCGTCAGGTCGCCGATCGCCTCGTCGATGCCGGCAACCTGGGCGGTCAACTCGACCTGCATGGCGCGGAAACTCTGGTTTTCCTGGCGAAGCGAGGTCACCGTCGTCCGCAGGTTGCTGACCTCGGCCCGGGCGCTCCAGCGTATGCCAAGCCCCATCAGGACGGGGAGGCTGAAGAGCACCGCCAGCACCGTGAGCGCCGGACGGAGGCTGATCGTGAACCTCCGCACGACCCCGGTAGTGCGGTCTGCGACGACGATGGTGTAGCGTTTCGATTTCACGTGGCTGCAACCCCCGGACGAATGTTGGTTCTCGGCGTTGCCTGAATCAGCCGGTACAGAACGCCGACCCCCCCGAGTGTCGAGTGCCCGACTTTAGCACAGGAACGGCCGGGTTCTCAAAGAGGAAATTGAGCGTGGCGAACGAAAAGCGAATCACGAGTCCTGCGCAACTCGTCCGGAAAGTTGGATTACGCGCACACCCCAGACCGCCGCCGGCAGCGTCTGGTAGACTCCAGTTCGTGCGCGCGACGCTGCGGTTCTACGCCGAGTTGAACGACTTCCTGCCGCCCCGGGAGCGCTTCGCCGACGTCCATCACGAGGCGCCGGTGTCGGCGTCCGCGAAGGACATCATCGAAGCCCACGGCGTGCCGCACACCGAGGTCGACCTGGTTCTCGCGAACGGGGAATCGGTGGACTTTGGCTACCAGGTTGCGGACGGCGACCGCCTGGCGGTCTATCCGGTCTTCGAGGCCTTCGACATCGCACCTCTGACGCGCGTCCGGCCTGAGCCGCTGCGCGACACGCGATTCGTGCTCGACGTGCACCTCGGCCGACTGGCGCGTTACCTCCGCCTCGCTGGCCTCGACACACGCTACAGCAACGACGCGACGGACACCGAGTTGGCCACGGCATCGGCGCGCGAGCGGCGGATCCTGCTGACGCGCGACCAGGGCCTGCTGAAGCGGACCGCCGTCACTCACGGCCACTACGTCCGCGAAACCGCGCCAGCCCGTCAGTTCGCCGAGGTGGTTCGCCGCTTCGACCTTCGGCGACAAGTGCGCCCATTCACGCGATGCACCTGCTGCAACGCGGGTCTCGAAGCCGTGGAGAAGGCTGACGTGCTCCCGGACGTGCCGGAACGCAGCCGGCTCCACTACGACACGTTCCTTCGCTGCACCGGCTGCCGACGGGTGTACTGGCGCGGTTCGCACGCCGTGAAGTTGGAGCAGGCGCTTGCCAGGGCGTTGGAGACTGGCCCGCTCAGATGAATGTTTCGCGAATGAACGCCGCGTCGAAGCCCCCGGCGAAGACATAGCCTGCGGCGGCGAGCCAGAAGATCCAGAGCAGCGCCGTCAGCCAGCGGGAGTCGCTCGTTCTCGTACCCGCCACGACCGCCAGAGTCACGAAGAGTTCTGTACGTGCCTCGTTGGCCGTTGCCGACGTGGATCCAGATGCTGTCGAAGGTGAGCGACACCGCCAGGATCCCGTAGAGCAGAGCAGACACAGCCTGCGCGTTCCGTTCGCGGAGTGCGGCGAATGCTGCCGTGCAGAGGCCGCCGACGAGGAGGGCGGAGTAGTACACCGCCGCCCGGGACACGGTGGGGTCGGCAGGATAGTACTGGCCGCTCGAGACGCGCCGGAGCATGCCGGCCAGCCCGACGAACGGCATCCCAAGGTTGTTGACGTTGAGCCAATACCCCTGCAAGCCCCACTCGGGAGCGAGAACCGAACCGACGTAAAGGCGCCACGCCAGATAGGGGATGAAGCCGAGCGAGGCCAGCCAGGCGGCGTCGCGCCTGCTGCCGCGCCAGAGGGCGCTGACGACGAGCGCCAGGATGAACAAGGCGCCGGTTTCGCGCACAAACAGAGAGGCCCCGAGCAGCAGGCCAGCGGCCCGCGAACGGCCGCGCACAACGCACAGAAAGCCCGAGACCAGGAGGCTGGCTGCGACAGGCTCGGGGAGGCACAACTGCACCGACTGCCAGAAGCTGGGGACGACGATCACGAGCGCTCCGATCAGCGGTCGCGGGTCCGCGTGCGGGCGCAGGCATGCCAGGCTGACCGCAGTGCCGGCCAACGACGCCAGCAGCAGCCACATCATGACCACGGGAAACTGCTGCCATCTCCCGCCGGAGAACAGTGTTGCCAGCCAGCTGAAGCCGATCCTCGCAAACCGGTAAGGCGGCGCGTCGATGAACAGTTGGTACGTGGATGGGCTGTTTCGATAGCGTCTCAGGAGGGGGTCGAAGGCGGCGAAGTACATGAATTGACCGTCGTAGCCGCCGCCCGCGCTGAGAACCAGGGTGTCGCGAACATCGTCCCGCCCGTTCAACATGGGATTACGGTCGAACTGCGCCCGGGAAATCTGGATGAAGCCGCTGTAGTTCCCATGGTACCGCTCGTCCAACAGGCGCTGAACGACCGCGCCGTACACGGCGGGAACGCCGGCGAGCACCAGGAGCAGCAGCGCGGCCCTGTGCCGCAGCCGCCGGTCGTCCGCGCGGCGCAGCCAACTGGCCACCGCCCAGAGGCGGGGCGACCAGGCGAGCGTGCAAACACCGAGGAACAGCCGCGGCGACAGCAGCACCAGGTACGGCGACAGGACGGGGGAGAGCGCCACGAGCGCCAGGAAACCGAGGACGACGACGAACACGACGGCGTGGATGAGCTTCAAGGACTTCCGCAAGGGCGGCGAGGGAACGGTGAGCAGGCACGCGAACCCGAGGAACACGCCAGCCACCCACCCTGCCCCCGGGCGGCGATGGTCGGTCAACGCGCTGGGGACGACGATCAGGTCGTAAGCGCGGGTCGCGCCGTGATGCGTGGCCACCTCGAGATACTGGAGGACCCAGGGGACCGCGCCCGCCCCCTCCGATGTGAACCGGATGGTGTGCGGTTGCTCCGCGGCCCACGCCCCCGTGAACGCGCAGTCGATTCGCCGGCTTCCGCCACCGACCTCTCGCTGGCACACGGGTTGTTGGTCGAAGGTGATGGAAATCCGCAGCGGGTGATCGCTGGGGTTCCGAACGCGCGCGATGAGCGCCAGCGGCGGGCGAACACCCGGTCGCAGGGCCACCCGGACCTCGACGCTCACCGTCCCCGCGGAAGACGTGGCTGCCGTCGTCACGGCCTTGAGCCTGAATGAGTCGAACGCCGGCGTGGCCGTGATTGCAAAGAGCGCAGCGATGGCGGTCGCGCCAGCCAATGCGCTGACGAGGCGCGGCCCTGGGGCCGCCACAGGCGGAAGGCGAAGCGATGACCAGTTCATAGGGGGTGACCGCGAATACCAGCGAATGCAGGGCAATCTACACTGATCTTGGGCTCGAGTGTTCCGGTTTTCTTCAGGCCCGGTCGATTTCCCGGGTGTCATCGGTGAACCGGTACTGCAGGGCCTCTGCGACATTTCGGACCGGATCGTCTCGACGCCTGCCAGGTCGGCTATCGTCCGGGCGACCTTGAGGACCCGGTCGTAGCCGCGCGCGCTCAATCCCAGGCGCTCCACCGCCTTCTCGAGCAGCCGGCGCGCCGGGTTGTCGGGCCTGCATTGGCGCCAGACCGTCCGGCCCTGCAACTCGGCGTTGAGCCGAACACCCGCAGCCCGCGCCCGGGCCTGCTGCCGCTGGCGCGCCGCGACCACGCGCTCGAGGATTGCCGGCGACGGCTCGGCCGACACCTCGCCTCCGAGGGCGGCCGCCGGCACCGCGGGAACTTCGACCACGAGGTCGAGGCGGTCGCGAAGGGGGCCGGACAGCCGTCCCCGGTAACGCGACACCTCGGGCGGCGAGCAGCGGCAGACGCGGGTCGGGTCTCCGAGAAAGCCGCAGGGGCATGGGTTCATGGCGGCAATGAGCATGAACCGCGCGGGAAACATGGCCGTCCGTGCGGCGCGGGCAATCGTGACGCAGCCTTCCTCGAGCGGCTGCCGCAGCACTTCGAGTGCCCGCCGGTCGAATTCGGGCATCTCGTCGAGGAAGAGCACGCCGTTGTGAGCGAGGCTGATCTCTCCCGGGCGGGGGAGAGCGCCCCCGCCGACGAGGGCCACGTCCGAGATGGTGTGGTGGGGCGCCCGAAAGGGCCGCTCGCGCAGCAGGCCGAGCCCGGGCGGCAGCAGACCGCACACCGAGTGGAGTGCGGTCGACTCGATCGCCTCCTCGAAGCTGAGCGGCGGCAGGATGCCCGGGACGCGCCTCGCCATCATGGTCTTGCCGGCGCCGGGTGGGCCGATCATCAAGGCGTTGTGGCCGCCGGCCGCCGCGATCTCCAGCGCGCGGCGCGCGAGCGCTTGGCCGTTCACGTCCGCGAAGTCCGGCGAAGCTGTGACTGGCGGCGCGCATTCGGCCGGAGGGATGGACCGCACGGCGGCTGCCGGGTCGTTCAGCGCCTCGACGGCCTGGTTGAGGGAGTCGACCGGAATGACCCCGAGTCCCTCCACGACGGCCGCCTCCCGCGAGTTTCCAGAAGGCAGCAGGATGGAGGCCAGCCCGTCGCGCCGGGCTGCGGCTGCGATTGGCAGGACACCTCGCGTGGCCTGGATTCCCCCGTCGAGCGAGAGTTCGCCGAGCAGGACGATGTCGTCCACCTCGCGCCGTTCCACGACGCCGGTGGCGGCCAGCACGCCGAGCGCGATTGGCAGGTCGAAGGCGGAACCCGCCTTGCGCACGTCGGCCGGTGCAAGGTTGACGGTGACGCGATGGGGAGGAAAGTCGAACCCCGAGTTCCGGATGGCGCTGCGCACGCGGTCGCGGCTCTCACGTACGCTCGGGTCGGGAAGTCCGACCATGGTGAATGACGGGAGGCCGAACGAGACGTCGACTTCCACGTGCACCGCGAACGCGTCGATGCCGAAGACGGCTGCGCTCCGAAGGCAGGCGAGCACCTCCTGCGGGAGTGCAATCGCCCGGCCGGAGCAGTGTGTTCGTGATTTGCTCGGGGAATCCCGCGCCGCGAGAGGCGCCGCGCGGAGAGGTGTTTCGCTTCCTGCGATGTCTGCCGCGGAGGAGGTGGCAGAAGTTGCCTCCCCCTCCATCGGCCCTACTTCGAATTCGCTGCGAAGATTGTCAGCCGGGACCCTGGCATCAACCGGTCGCCGGACAGCCGGTTCCAAACCTTCAGTGACTGGACGGTTGTTCGGTACAGCCGTGCGACCGACGAGAGCGTGTCGCCGCGCTTCACCTGGTAGGTCATCTTCACCGCGTCGGCCGGAGGCGCGGCAGCCGGGGACTTCGCCGCAACCACCTTCTCTTCGGCCGCCGGCACCTTCACCTCGGCCACTACCGGCGTCGGGCGGTCGGGACGCCCGGCGAGCAGCAGCGCCGGCTCGACCGGGACGATCAGGTTCTGGCCCGGGGAGACGCGCGACTTCGCCGAAAGGTAGTTGGCTTCCGCCAGGTCGGTGCGGCTCACCTTCAACTTCTTCGCGATGGTGGCCAGGGTATCGCCGCGTTTCACGGTGTAGTACTTGAACGCGGCCGTGTCCACCGGCGTCAGCTCCGCCAGCCGCGCTTCCAGCGCGGCGGCGGTGCCTACCGGCACCTTGATCTCGTAATCGGGATACCGGACCGGCGTCGTCAGGCGGCGCAGTTCGGGGTTGAGGCCCTGGATTTCCGACACGGTCGTTCCCGCCCACTCCGCGACACGCCGAAGATCGACCGGGCGCGGCACCTTGACCTTCTCGTAGTCGAGGGGCGCGGCCGGGGAGAAGTCGAAGCCGTATTCGGAAGGGTTCCGGGCAATGACGATGGCCGCGAGGATCATCGGGACGTATTCGCGGGTTTCGCGCGGCAGGTACTTCGGCCGGCCGGCCAGATCCCAGAAATCGTCGAGCCCCGATTGCTTGAGCGCGCGCTGGACGAGGCCAGGGCCGCCGTTGTACGACGCGAGGGCGAGGTGCCAGTCGCCGCCGAAGGCGCGCACCAGGGCCTGCAGGTACGACGCCGCGGCGCGCGTCGCCTTCTCAGGGTCCGAGCGCTCGTCCACGTACCAGTCACGCTTCAGCCCGTGCTCGGTCGCGGTGGCCGCCATGAATTGCCACACGCCGCGGGCCTTCGCGCGCGAAACGGCATTCGGGTTGAACGCGCTCTCGATGAGCGGGACGTAGGCCAGGTCGAGGGGCAGCCCCTCGGCCCTGAAGACGTCCTGGATCATCGGCAGGTAGCGCGCGCCGCGCTGCAGACCGGTCGAGAACCAATCGCGCAGCCGGCCCTGGAACAGCTCGATGTAGGCAAGGACCCGCTCGTTCAGCGGAATGTTGATGTCGTAGGCCGTCTTCTCGAGGTCCGAGGCCACCGTCTCCTGCGTGTGGGTGGATGCGCCGGCGGCGAACGTCGATTCTTCGAGCAGCGCGTCGATCGACGCCGGTTCTGACGGCTTCTCGGTAAAGCCGTCGCCCTCGGCGAGGGCCGCGGACTCGTAGGCGCTGATGCGGTCCACCAGGCGGTCGAAGTGCTCCCGCAGCCGGCTGTCGTACCGTGCGCCGTAGGGGGACTGGACGAGCACCTCGACGGCGCGGTCGAACTCGGCCCGGGCGCGGTCGAGGTGGCCGACGGACAGTTCCTGCTGCCCGCGTTCAAAATGCTGCTGCGACGCGGTGATGAGGGCTGCGATGGGGTCGGGCTCAGGAGTCGGTGGAGGCGGGGGAATCGGCTGCTGCACCGGGACGGTGGCCGGGGTCGCGGCTGGGAGATGCGCGGGCGTCCGGGACGCGCATCCCGGGATCGCCACGACGAGCATCGCCAGCGCCAGCACCGGACGCCAGTGATGTGGTGAAACCATGCAGACTCCTCGGGGTGCCCGGCCCATGTTTCTGAAGGCTGGGCGAGAGTTCTCGAGGCGGCGCGCGGGCGCGCGCCAGGAACGAAACCGGTCGGGCGAGGTCGTCGAGCGCCGTCAGGGGGGCGTTACCGACCCGGTTGGGTTTGTCGCCTGACCGAACCATATCATCGGGCCGCGCTCCCGGTCAACCGCTAAGCCGCTGCAAGTCCTTGCACCTCAGCACTAACAGTCAACCACCTCAGCACTGGCGGTCATGCGGAGGTGGCGCGTGCGGGTTGCGTTCCGGGTCGTTTGCCCGGTCCCGCTCCTCTGCGTTACCATGTGGTGCCCTATGAGAACTTCTCTGCTCGTCTGCACGCTCGCCCTGGTCGCCGCGGCCGGGTGTGGGAAGTCGTCGACAGAACCGGCCGTCGCCACCCCGGCGGTGTCTGTGAACCACACGCGGGTGCCGCTCGGCAGCCCGTTGGAACTGACCTACGAGTTCAAGGTGGCCGCCGACGCTCCGCCCTTCAAAGAGGACTACCGGGTGTTCGTCCACTTCCTCGACGCCGACCAGGAGTTGATGTGGACCGACGACCACCTGCCGCCCACGCCCACGTCGCAGTGGAAGCCGGGGCAGACGATTAAATACAACCGGCTGCTGTTCGTACCCGTCTATCCCTACGTGGGCGATGCCGCGATCGAGGTCGGCCTGTACGGCAAGGACAACAAGCGGCTCCCGCTGGCCGGCGTCGAGAACGGGCAGCGCTCCTACCAGGTCGCCAGGATCCAGATCGCGCCACAGACCGACAGCATCTACCTGACCTTCAAGGACGGCTGGCATCTGGCCGAGATCGCGTCCGACAACGCCAGCACGGAGTGGCACTGGACCAAGAAGGAAGCGACGCTTTCGTTCAAGAACCCGAAGCGGAACGCGATGTTCTACCTCGACTATGGCGGCCAGCCGGCCCTCGTGACTGAGCCGCAGACCGTGACCGTCAGCATCGGCACCGAGGTGATCGACACGTTCCCGGTCGGGCGGACTGGCGAGGTGCGCCGGATCCCGCTCACCGTGAACCAGTTGGGCGTCGGGGAGCAGGTGGAACTGCGGCTGAGCGTGGACCGCACGTTCGTTCCGGCCGTCGTGACCGCCGGCGCCCAGTCCGACAAGCGTGAACTGGGGCTGTGCGTCTTCCACGCGTTCGTCGAAGCCCGGTAGCCGCATGACCCTTCACCGCCGCCTGATTGTGCCGATGGTGCTGCTCGCCTGGCAGGCGCTGGCCGGGGTGTCGGCGGCCGAGATTCGTGTTCCTCAGCAGCGGCCGCTCGCTCAACGTGAAGTCCCACCGGGCCGACGGGGAGCGCGTGGTGCTCACGCTGCGCGGCGGCGGCGAGGTCACCTGCGAAGCGAGCCTGATCGACCGCATCGCCCCCGATGAAGTGCCGTATCCGGAGCCCGAGGCGGCGCCGAGCGAGGCGCTGCCGCTGGAGCCGGTGCCCTACGCCGCGATCATCGACGACGCGGCCAGCCGCCAGGGCGTGGACCCGCGGCTCGTTCGGGCGGTGATCCGCGTGGAGTCCGCGTATCAGGCCGAGGCTCGCTCCCGAAAGGGGGCCATCGGGCTCATGCAGTTGATGCCGGAAACCGCGCGCCGCTATGCCGTGGCGAATCCCTACGACCCCGGGGCGAACATCGAGGCCGGGGTGAAGCACCTGAAGATGCTCCTCGGCCGGTTCGACGGGCTGTCGCTCGCGCTCGCGGCCTACAACGCCGGCGAGGGCGCGGTTGAGCGCTTCCGGGGCGTCCCTCCGTATCCCGAGACGCAGAACTACGTGCGCCAGGTTCTGAAACTGCTCGGCCCCGCCGGCACGCTCGCCCGCTGACGGCGGCCGCGCGCCACACGCTCTGAAGAGCCGGCGGGTGTCGCCCGAAAAGTTGATATAATCAACCCCACTCGTGGGCAGGGTAATTTCCGGTCTCTCAACGGCTTGCGATGGAATTCCGCTGTAGACTCTCGACGGCCGGTGGCGCGATCACCGAGGAGATCTTCGTCGCGGACAGCGAGGCGAGGCTGCGGCACGACCTCGAGCAGAAGGGGATGTGTGTCCTCGCGCTCGAGCCGCGGCACGCGATCGCGGGGTGGATGCCACGGCTGCCGTCCCGCCGGCGGATTCCCACGCGCGAATTCGTGGTGTTCAACCAGGAACTGGCCACCCTGCTCAAGGCCGGGATGCCGCTGGTTCAGTCGCTCGACATCCTGCGCGGGCGGATGACCAACCCGCTCTTCAAGGGCGTGCTGGACGAGATCCACGAGAAGGTGCGGGCGGGCACGTCGCTTTCCGACGCGTTCTCTGCGCACGCCGACCTGTTTCCCGGCGTGTACACCGCCTCGCTGATGGCCGGCGAGAAGAGCGGCAGTCTCGAGGCCGTCCTGCGCCGCTACGTCGCTTACGTCAAGGTCATCTCGGCGGTAAAGCGGCGCACGGTGTCCGCGCTGATCTACCCGGCGGTCCTGCTCGCGCTCTCGCTCGCGGTGGTCACGATCATCGTGGTTCGCGTCGTGCCGGAGTTCAAGGACTTCTACGTCCAGTTCGGACACGAGCTGCCGCTGGTCACGCGGATCATCGTCGGGGTCTCGAACGTCGTCCGGACACAGGGACTGCTGGTGCTCCTGGCCATCGCGGCCGCGGTCGTGGGCACGAACAGCTGGCTCCGGCGGCCGGGACAGCGCGAACGGCTCGACCGGTGGATGCTGGTGCTGCCCGGGATTGGTCCAACCGCGCGAAAGTTCGCCACGTCTCAATTGGCGCGGACCCTCGCGACGCTCCTGGGGGGCGGGATCCCGCTCGTGAACGCGATCGAGGTGGCGAGCCGGGCCATCGGCAACCGGTCGATGGCCCACGCGATCGAGACGGTCGGCGGCCGGGTGCGCGAAGGGGAGTCGTTCGCTGGCGCGCTGGCCGCGCAAGGTGTGTTCCCTGACGTGGCGGTCAAAATGGCCGAGGTGGGGGAGGCGACCGGAGCGCTCCAGGAGATGTTGAACAGCCTGGCCGATTTCTACGACGAGGAGATCGAAACGGACCTGGGCCGATTCGTGACGCTCGTCGAGCCGGCGTTGTTGGTGGTGATGGGCATCGTGATCGCGGGCCTGCTGCTCGCCCTCTATATGCCGTTGTTCCAGATTTCGAGCGTCGTCGGCCCGTCGCCCGTCTAGGGGCCGAGGTCGCGACGGCGTGCCGGTGGGGAGAGGATTTTCGTGGAACCTAGGGTGCCAGGAGCGGCGGCGACGACCACGACGGGGGCGCAGGTGGCGCCGGTAGTGCCCGCGCTGTACGCGGACGGCGCAGAGCCTGTCGGGGAGGATCGCGCCGAGGAGATGGCCCATGCGCGCCGCCTGGCGGACCGCTACGGCCTGGAGTTCGTGGATCTCGAGCAGTTCCAGATCGACCACGACCTGTTCCGCTCGATCCCGGCGGACCTCATGCTGCGCTACGGGTTCGTCCCGTATCGCCGGGAAGGGCGGGCGCTCGTCATCGTCGTGTCGGATCCGACCGACCTGCCGATGATCGACGAGCTCGCGCTGCTGCTGGCCGCGCCGCTCAGGGTGACGGTCGGGTCGCGCTCGTCCATCGAATCGATCCTCAAGAAGAGCGAGAGTTCGCAGCGGGTGCTGGAGGAGGCCACCGAGGGGTTTCATCTCCAGCTGCTCAAGGAAGAGGAGAACGGCGACGAGAGCCTGACGGTCGAGAAGCTGACCAGCGACATCAGCCCGATCATCCGGCTCGTCGATTCCACGGTCTACTCGGCCATTCAGCGGCGGGCGAGCGACATCCACATCGAGACGCAGGACGACGCGGTCTACGTGAAGTACCGGATCGACGGCGTGCTGCAGCAGGCCATGCGGCCGATCGCGAAGCAGCACCACAGCGCCATCATCTCGCGGATCAAGGTCATGGCCGAGCTCGACATCGCGGAGAAGCGCGTCCCGCAGGACGGCCGCTTCAAGCTGCGGGTGCCGGGCAAGACGATTGACTTCCGCGTCTCGATCATGCCCAGCGTGCACGGCGAGGACGCCGTCATCCGGATCCTGGACAAGGAGTCGATCAGCGAGCAGTTCTCCGAGCTGAGGCTCGACATCCTCGGGTTCCCCGAGACCGAGCTGAAGCGGTTCCGGAAGTACATCGCGGAGCCGTACGGCATGGTCCTCGTCACGGGGCCGACGGGGAGCGGCAAGACGACGACGCTCTACGCGGCGCTGTCCGAGATCAAGTCGCCGGAAGACAAGATCGTGACGATTGAGGACCCGGTCGAATACCAGTTGCGGGGCATCACGCAGATCCCGATCAACGAGAAGAAGGGCCTGACGTTCGCCCGGGGCCTCCGCTCGATCCTCCGGCACGACCCGGACAAGATCATGGTCGGGGAGATCCGTGACCCCGAGACCGCGCAGATCGCCATCCAGTCGGCGCTGACCGGCCACCTGGTGTTCACGACGGTGCACGCGAACAACGTCCTCGACGTGCTCGGGCGCTTTCTGAACATGGGGGTCGAAGCCTACCAGTTCGTCTCGGCGCTCAACTGCGTGCTCGCGCAGCGCCTGGTGCGGAACATCTGCCCGCACTGCAAACGCCCGGCAAAGGTGACCCGGCCCCTGCTCGAGGAGTCGGGGATGGACCCGGCGCTCGAACACAGCCACGTCTTCTACGAGGGCAAGGGCTGCATCGAGTGCGGCGGCACGGGCTACAAGGGACGTCAGGCGATCTGCGAATTGTTGGATTTGTCGGACCGGATTCGAGAGATGATTCTGGCGCGGCGCCCGACGTCGGAAATCAAGAAGGCCGCGCGCGACGAGGGGATGCGCTTCCTGCGGGAGTGCGCCGTGGAGCGCGTGATGCAGGGTGTGACGACCTTGCGCGAAATCAACAAGGTGACGTTCGTCGAATGAAACTGCCTTCCTTCCTCGCCACGCCCGCTCCGACCGTGGCCGTCCAGATCGCGCCCCGGTTCGTGTCCGGGCTGTCGCTCGTGCGGCACGGCGGGACGCCGACGATCGCGGCGCACGTCGTCGAGGCGATTCCCGCCGGGGCTGTGAACGCCTCGCTCGGGGGGCCGGCGATTCCCGACCGCGGGGTGGTGGGGCAGGCGGTCTCGCGCGTCCTGTCGGCGCTCGGCGGGCGGGTCAAGCGGGTCGCGCTGGTCGTCCCGGACAGCATCGCGAAGGTCTCGCTCGTGCGACTCGACTCCGTGCCGCCGCGGGCGCAGGACCTCGACCAGTTGATCCGCTGGCACGTCCGGAAGTCTGCGCCATTCCCGATCGACGAGGCCCAGGTGACCTGGTCGCCCGGGGCGGCGGTCGCGGAGGGCGGCCGCGAGTTCGTGGTCGCCCTGGCGAGGCGCGAAGTGATCCAGCAGTTCGAAGGGGCGTGCGCCGAGGCGGGAGCGCAGGCAGGGTTCGTGGACCTGTCGACGTTCAGCCTGGTGAACGCGGTCCTCGCGTACGCGGGGGAACTGGCGGGCGACTGGCTGCTGGTGCACGTCACGCCGGACTACGGCAGCATCGCGATCCTCCGCGGCCACGACCTGATTTTCTTCAGGAGCCGGTCGGAGGGCAGCGACGAAAGCCTGCCGGATCTCGTGCACCAGACGGCGATGTACTACGAGGACCGCCTGGGCGGGACGGGATTCGCGCGGGTCGTGGTCGCCGGCGGCGGCGGCGGCGAGTATGCCGCACCGGGGTCAGCGACATTCAAGGGGATTCGCGCGCAGATCGACGCGCGGCTCGGCGTGCGGACGGAGGGGATCGACCCCGCGCGCATCGCGAAGTTCTCGGATCGGATCGCGGCCGATCCGTCGCTGATCAACGTGGTGGCGCCGCTCGTCGGCGCGCTCGCCGGCGCCGAGGCGGGGGTGTAGCAGATGCTTCGCACCAATCTCTCGACGCGCCCCTTCTACAACGAGCGGCTGATCCAGTTGCTGCTGGGCGTCGCGGCGTTGGTCATCGTCGGCCTGACGGTGTTCAACGTCGCCGAGCTGCGGCTGCTTTCGACGCGCCACGACCAGTTGCTCGGTCGCGTGGGGGATGACGAGAAGCGCGCCACGAAGCTGCGGGCGGACGCCGAAGGCGCCCGGCGGAGCGTGGACCGCGCGCAGCTCGAACGCGTCGCCGAGGCCGCGCGCGAGGCGAACCAGTTGATTGACCAGCGGACGTTCTCGTGGACGGAACTGCTCAACCGCCTCGAGGCCACGCTGCCGGCCGAGGTGCGCATCCGGGCGATCCGCCCCGAGACCGACAAGGAAGGGCACTTCTCGGTGACCATGGTCGTGCTCGGGCATCGCGCCGAGGACATCGAGCAGTTCGCCGAGCAACTCGAGGCGACGGGCGCCTTCCACCACCTCTACTCGCGCACCGAAACGACCACCCAGCAGGGGCTGCTGGAAGTGGCGCTCGAGGCGCGTTACACGCCGTCGCTCGCCGCGCCGCCGGCCGCGAGGCCGCTCGACGCGGCCCAGGAAGCGGATTCGGCGCCCGCCGCGGCGGTGCGGCCGGGTCGGCAGGAGTGACGGCCATGCTGCGACGCGTCCTCACCGAGCAACGGAAGTTCGTCATTGTCCTGATGGTCGCGTTGCTGGCGAACGTCGGCGTGTACGCGTTCGTCGTGTATCCGCTGGCGGCGCGCGTCGCGGATGCGGACAGCCACGCGGCGAGAGCGAGCCGGGGGCTGCACGAGGCGCAGCGCGAGTACGATGCGGCGAAGGGGGTTGCGGCGAGCAAGGAGCGGGCGGAGAAGGAACTTCGCGCCTTCTACGGCAACGTGCTGCCGGTCGACCTGAGCGGCGCGAGGCGCGTGACCTACTTGAACCTCGCGCTGCTCGCCCGGCAAAGCAACCTGCGGGTCGTCCGCCGGACCGCGAACGAGGGGCACGAGCGGGGCAGTTCGCTCGACCGCCTGCAGCTGGATCTGACGCTGGAAGGGCAGTACGAAGACGTCCGCCGGTTCGTCTACGAACTCGAGACCTCGCCGGCGTTCCTGATCATCGACGACGTGACGATTGATGAGGCGCGCGAGGGCGGAACGAATCTGGTGCTGAAGCTGCAGCTGTCCACCTATTACCGGACGACGGACGATGCCAGCTAAGCTCACGTCGCGCCACTGGCAACTGCTGGCGCTTGCGCTCCTGTTCGCCCTCGTGCTGGGGTACCAGGACCGGGGAGGCGGCCGTGCGCCGGCCGGCGGGGCCGCGGCGGTCCGGGCCGTGCCGTCGCGGGAAGCGGCCGCCCGCGACAGGGCCGAGTCGGTGCCCGCACTGCGGCTGGCCGCGCTCGACGCGGAGAAGCCGCAGCCCGGCGACACGGGGCGGAACCTGTTCCGCGAGCGGCCGAAACCGCCTCCGCCACCCCCGCCGCGCGCGACGCCGGCACCCGAGGCGGCGCCCGACCCGAACGCGCCGCCACCCCCGCCCCCGCCGCCCCCGCCGATCCAGCTCAAGCTGGTCGGGATCGTCCAGGGCTCGGGGAAACCGATCGCCGCTGTCACCGACGGGCGTGACGTGTTCTACGGCCGCGAAGGCGACATCATCGAGGGGCGCTACCGGATCATCAAGATCAACGTCGAGAGCATCGACATCGCTTACGTGGACGGGCGGGGCCAGAGACGTCTGGCGCTGACCGGGTAGATGCCGATTGGAGGCCTGGCTTGAAAGCGTTCCTTTGGAAGGCAGCAGGACTGGTCCTGGTGGCGTCCGTGGCAGGCGGGTGCGCCTCGGCGTTCATGAAGGCCGAGCAGGCGGCGCGCGTCAATGACTGGGACACCGCCGTCTCCTATTACGAGCAGGCGGTCGAGGACAACCCGAAGGAAGCCACCGCGAAGATTGCGCTCGACCGGGCGAAAGTGGCGGCGTCGCGCGTGCACCTGGACAAGGCCGTCGCGCTCGAGGAGAAGGGCGAACTCGAAGCGGCGATCCCCGAGTACAAGAAGGCCGCCGAGTTCGACCCGACGAACCGTCGCGCCGCCACGAAGGCGGCCGACCTCGAGAAACTGCTGCGCGACCGCGCCGAGGCGGCCCGCCCGCGGCCGCAGATCGAGGCGCTCAAGGAGAAGGCGAAGCAGGCGTCCGCCGAGCCCGCGTTGAACCCGGCGTCGCGCCAGCCGCTCGTCTTCAAGTTCGCCGCCGGCATCAGCGTCAAGCAGATCCTCGATTTCCTGGCGCAGGCCTCGGGCATCAACGTGATGTTCGAGTCGTCCTATAACGAGGTGACGACGAAGTCCGCGATCGACCTCGACGGCGTCACCCTGGAGCAGGCGCTCAACCTCGTGCTGACGTCCAACAACCTGTTCTACAAGGTGCTGAACGCCAGGACCATCCTCATCATCCCCGAGTCGCCCCAGAACCGGCAGAAGTACGAGGACCAGGTGATCAGGACCTTCTACCTGTCGCACTCGGAACCGGCCGACATGGTTCAGATCCTGAACGGCATCCTGATCTCGCAGCAGGCCTCCCCGGGCACGCGCCCGCAGATTTCGCAGAACAAGAACGCGAACAGCATCACCGTCCGCGGCAGCGCGTCGGTCGTCGCGATCGCCGAGCGCATCATCGAGAACAACGACAAGCCGCGCGCCGAAGTGGTCATCGACGTCGAGATCCTCGAGGTCAACCGGACCCGGGTGAAGCAGTACGGGTTGAACCTCTCGAACTACGCCATCGGCGTGCAGTTCTCGCCCGAGGCGCCGCCGGGAGGCGGGGCGGTGAGCGGCGGAACGTCCGGCGGAACGTCCGGTTCCGCGGCGGTGCAGGGATCCGGGGCGTTCAACCTGAACTCGATCGTCCACGGCATCAACACGTCCGACTTCTACGTCACCGTCCCGTCGGCCGTCATCAAGTTCCTCGAGTCCGACTCCAAGACGAAGCTGGTGGCGAAGCCGTCGCTGCGCGGGGCGGAAGGCACCAAGCTCACGGCGAACCTGGGCGACGACATACCGGTGCCGTCGACGACGTTCCAGCCGCTGATCTCCGGCGGCACGGCGATCAACCCGATGACCTCGTACCAATACCGCGCGGTCGGCGTCAACGTGTCGGTTACCCCCCGCGTGACGTACGACGGCGACATCATCCTCGACCTCGAGGTCGAGAGCAGCACGAAGGGCAGCGATGTCAACGTGGCGGGCCAGAACCTGCCGTCGTTCGGCACGCGCAAGGTCACCACGCGGATGCGGTTGCGCGACGGCGAGTCGAACCTGCTGGCCGGACTGCTCCGGGACGACGAACGGAAGTCGCTGACCGGCTTCCCGGGCGGCATCCACGTGCCGATCATCAAGCAGCTGTTCTCGGCGAACGACACCCAGATCTCGCAGACCGACATCGTGATGCTCCTGACGCCGCACATCATCCGCACGCAGGGGTTGACGGAGCGAAACCTCCAGGAGATCTACATCGGCACGGCATCGAACCCGGTCCTCGGGGGTGCGCCCGCCTTGATCGGCGCCCCCGGCGAAGCGGCGTCCGCGCCGCCGGCCGTCGAGACCCCCGCCGCGGCGGCGGCGCCGCAGTCCATCACGACGATGCCGTACGGCTCTCCCGGCTCCGCGCTGGTCGGCGGAGCGGCGGTGGGTAAAACGACGCCGCAGGGGACGCCGGTCGTTCCGCCGGGAAGCTCGCCGATTCCGGGAACGGTGATGATTCCTCCGGCGCAACCGACCGCGCAGCCGCCGGCGGTTCAGCCCGCGCAGCCTCCGGCCGGCGCCGTGCCGCCCGCCGCGGGGCAACCGGCCGCGCCTGCTGCCGCGCAACCCCAGGCGGCACTGCCCGGGCCGGCGACGGCTCCCGCGCCAGCGCAGGTCACCCTGGCGACCCCTGGACCCGACTGGCGGGTCGGCCAGGGCCCGTACACCGTGACGCTGTCGACGCTGAACATATCGCGCGTGACGACGATCAGCTTGACCATCACGTATAACCCGGCGGCGTTGAAGCTTCGCTCGCTGCAGGAAGGCAGCTTCATGCGGACGGGGGTGCCAGGGACCGCTTTTGCGCATCAGGAAGACAACGCGGCTGGCCGGATCGACCTGACGATCAGCCGCAGCGGCGACATCGTCGGGGCCACCGGCAGCGGCACCCTGGCCGCGCTCGTGTTCGACGCCGTGGCAGGCGGGACAGTGAACTTCCGGGTGAGCGGCGTCGCCAGCGGACCGGGCGGGAACATCCCGCTGCAGTTCACGCCGGCGTCGGTGACGGTGCGGTAACGATGGGACATGTGCAGGGCGGCAGGTTCGGGCGCCGGCGGCTGATGGACGCCGGCTACACCTTCGTCGAACTCGTGGTCGTCGGCGCGATGCTGATGATCCTCGCGTCGGCAATCCTGCCGCTCGCCAAGGTCACCATCCAGCGGCAGCGGGAGGTGGAACTGCGCCGCGCGCTTCGCGAGATGCGGGTGGCCATCGACCGGTTCAAGGACGCCGCGGACCAGGGGATGATCGGGTCGGTGGACATCAAGGCCGGGTCGGAAGGCTACCCGGCCGACCTGGAGATTCTCGTCGAAGGCGTCAAGGTGGCGAACGATGCGTCGGGGCGCAAGCTGAGATTCCTGCGCCGGATCCCGATTGACCCGATGACCAAGTCCGCCGAGTGGGGCATGCGTTCGTACCAGGACGACCCCGAGTCGACGACCTGGGGCGGGCAGAACGTGTTCGACGTCTACACCAAGAGCACCGGCACGGCGCTCGACGGCACGAAGTACAAGGACTGGTAACTCCGATGCAGAGATTCGCCTGCGGGTGGCGTGCGCGTCGGACCGGCGCGGGTTTCACCCTCATCGAGCTGATGGTCGTCATCGCGCTGATCTCGGTGCTCGCCGGGATGGGCGCGGTGCAATACCGCAATTCCGTCGTGCGCACGAAGGAAGCCGTCTTGCGGGAGGACCTGTTCCGGATGCGGGACGCGATTGACCAGTACTACGCTGACAAGGCCAAGTATCCGGCCAGCCTCGACGCCCTCGTGTCGGAAGGCTACCTGCGCCAGGTGCCCAAGGATCCCATCACCACCTCTGCCGACACGTGGCAGGCGATTCCGTCTGAACCCGACCCTGCCAACCCCGAGGCCGAGCCCGGCATCTTCGACGTGAAGAGCGGCGCCGAGGGCACGTCGCTCGACGGGTCCCGCTACGCCGAGTGGTAGCGCGGCCCGCGCAGCGCCCGCGCCGCCGGAACGGGGCCTGGCCCCGTTTCCGGGCCAGCCACCAGCGAAACGGGGCCTGACCCCGCGCCGAAACGGGGCCTGACCCCGTTTCCGCGCCAAGCCACCACGTTCACGCTGCCGTCGGTACCGGTTCCAGGGCGCCATCCTGGACGATGCGGGCGATGCCCGGCGCACATAAACGAAAAGAGGCGGCCCACAGGGGCCGCCTCTTTCGTTTACCGCTCGTGCGAGGGCGCTACCGAATCGTCAGCGCCGTGCCTGAACTCTGGATGATCACCGACGTGCTGCCGAATCCCTCGCGGCCGTCTGAGCCCTTGGCCGTCACGGTGATGGTGTAGGTCCAGCTCGAGAACCCGGCCGGGATGCTCGTGTACACGTGGGAGTGCGACGAGGTCGCCGTTTCCTCGATCGTGCCGTCGCCCCAGTTCCAGATGTACTTGTCGATCGTCGGCGCGCCCGCCGCCGGCACGGCGTTCGCCGTGATCGCGGTCCCGACGCGGCCCGAGGATGCGGTCACGGTCAATGTGAACGGCACAGCCGCGAACACCACGACGGGGATCGACATCGACGTGCCCTGACCGCTCGCGTCCGTCGCAATCGCGGTCACGGTGTAGACGCCGGGAGCGGTGTACACGTGCGGGACCGTCACCGACCCGTTTGCCGCTCCCAGGTTGGCGGACTTGCCGTCGCCGAAGTCCACGGTGACGGTGCGAATCGGCGCAGAACCCGATCCCGCCGCCGCGTTGACGGTGAAGGTCGCCACCACCCCGACAGTAGGCGTCGTCGTCGGGCCGGTGAGCGTGAGCGTCGGCACTGCGACCGCCGTGACCTTGGCGGTTGCGGTTTTCGTGCCCGCGGTAATGGTGACGGTTGCCGTCTGGTTGGTGCTGAGCATGGTGGTAGCCATGCCGTTGCCGTTCGTGACGGCCGTCACGGGAGAGACGGTTCCCTGGTCGGTGGTGAACGCGACCGGCACTCCGGCCAGCCCGTTGTTGTTCGCGTCGAGCACCGCCGCCGTGATCGTGGAGGTGCCGCCGAGCTGGGAAACGCTCGACGGGCTGGCTGTCGCAATCACCGTGGTTGCTGCCGCGGCCCCGATCACGATCGAAACGCCCGAACCAGTCGTACCTGTCGTGCCGGTCGTTCCCCCGTTTCCGCCGGTGCCGGCCGTCGATCCGCCGGTCGTCGAACTCGACCCCGAGAACGCGTTGATTACAGCCGTGCCGGACTGGCTCCCGGCGAGGAAGGTCACCGTGACCTTGCCGTCGGTTGTCGTCGCCTCGTTCGGCGTGACTGACCCCAGCGAGGTGGTGAAGGTCACGACGGTCCCGTTTTGAACGGGCCACCCGCCGACCTCCTGGACGCTCGCCGTGATCTGCGCGGTGCCGTTGATCGGCAGCACCTGCGTGCTCGTGTAGAGCCGGATCGTCGTCCCGCTGGGCGCCAGGAGCGGCACCTTGTCGCAGCCGGCCAACAAGGCGGACAGCAGGAGCACGGGAACGGCCAGGATCCGCGGCGCCTTTCGCGCCTCCCGTCCCACAATTCCGCGCAATCGCATGTCTGGTATCATGGAATTTGCCTAGCAGTGTACTACATGAACCCATCCGGTCAAGACCTGACCCGACCCCGCCGCGACGCAGGCTATGCGATGGCGGCGCTGCTCGTCGCGCTCGCGGTGATGGCGGTCGTGATGAGCGTGGCGCTTCCCGCCTGGCGCCAGGCCAACCGCCGGGAAAAAGAGGAAGAACTCATCTTCAGGGGCAGGCAGTACATCCGTGCCATCCAGCTGTTCCAGCGCCGCTTCGCCGCGACGTACCCGCGCCGACGTCGATACCCTCGTCAAGCAGAAGTTCCTCCGCAAGAATACAAGGACCCGATGTCCGAGGATGGCGAGTTCGAGGTCCTCTACCAGGGGAGCCAGCTGTCGATGAGCCCGGGGCTTGGGGGCAGGCAGGGGGCGACGTTCGGCCAGAGCCCGGGACAGGGCAGGGGCGGCACCACCCAGGGGGGGCCGGGTTCGTCGTTCACGTTCGATTCCCGGTCCGGGGCCATCACCCAAGGCGGGGCGGCCGGCCGGGCCGGCGGGCCGAGGGGCGGCGTGCTCGGTGTCCGGAGCAAGAGCACCGAGGAGTCGATCCGGGTCTACAACGGCGCGACCCACTACAACGAATGGCAGTTCGTCTTCGTGCCTATGCCCGCCGGCCCTGGACAGGGCCAACCCGGCATGCGCCGCGGCGGACCCGGCGGACAGCAAACGCCAGGGGGAATGCCGGGCGGCGGGCCGGGCATGGGGGGGCGCGGCGGCATGGGCGGCCAGCGCGGCGGCGGCCCAGGCGGTCCCCGGGGCGGCCGCGGCCCGGGCGGCTAGCGCCAATCGAGGCATCTGAGCTACTGACGGCTCCGCTTGCGCGGCGGTTGGACGCTCAGCGCCCTGGATTCACGCGAGGTCTTCGGCAACCGCATCGTGCAGGGAGCGACGGAAGGCCGTGATGCCGTCCGAGGACCCGGGCTGCGGGAAGACGCGGTTGGTCAACAGCACCACGTAGAACTTCCGCCGCGGATTCATCGACAGCGAGGCGCCGGTAAAGCCGGTGTGACCGAACGCCCGCTCAGACAGGCGGGTGCCGCACGAAGAAGTTGGCAGCATCGTATCCCACGCCAGGGCCCGGCTGCTGATGCGGTTGGCCCGGGTGGTGAACCGCTCGATGGTAGCTGGCGAGGCCAGCCAGCCGATTGACGCCACGCCGGCCAGCGCTGCCAGCAGGGAAGCCGCGAGCCGCCCCACACCGTCCGCCGTCCCGAAAAGTCCCGCGTGGCCTGCGACGCCGCCCAGCGCGCGGGCATTGCCATCGTCCACCACGCCGAGCAGCTCGGGGGCGGCGGCCGTCGGTGCCGTCCTGGCCAGGAATGCGCCCGGCACGCCGAACCAGACATCAAGGGAGCCGCCGATGGCCGAGAACGCGGCTTCTGTTTGAGCGGCCAGGGACGCGCCGCCTGCGTCCTCGAGGATGAACCCGAGCAGGATGAACCCGAGGTCGCTGTAGAGGGAGCCGGTCCCTGGCGCGTATTCGAGCGGTTCGCTTGCGATTGCCCGCTCGTACTGCACGCGGCCCGAGCGGGCTTCGTAATAAGGGCGGTGACCGGGCAGGCCAGCCGAGTGCGCCAGCAAATCGAGGACGGTGGCCGTTTCCCGTTCCCCCCCCGCCAGGTGCCGAGCCACTGCGACACGCGCGACGCCGAGGTCGAGCGTCCCGGCATCGACCAGGCGCATGGCGACCGTGGCGGTCGCGAGCACCTTGGTCAGGGAGGCCAGGTCGAAGACCGTTTCCGGGGCAGGCTTCCGCGCTCGGCGGCAAAGGTCAGACGTCCGCGCGGCGGTCGCGCCACCACGGTCCGTCGGCGCCGCCCACTTCGACGACGGCGCACGGCGCGACGCGGTCCGCGATGGCCCGATCGACAACCCGTTGCGCGCGCGGAAGATGCGGGCATCGCGGTCCCGCTATGGTGTGATGAAGGCGGCGCGGCCGATTTGGGCGATGTAGTCGAGGCCGCGCGGCAGGCTCACCAGGCTGTCGTAGGAGAAGAGGACGATACCGCGCGCGCCGAGACGTGCGGGCGATCCTGATGTTCTCGATCGTCTCGGACGAGGACAAGCGGTACGCGCCGATCCCCGCCCAGACCGGCGCGGCTCCCGCCGCCTCGCGGGCGCCGGTCGACCTGCGCCGTGAAGACCGCGCTGTCGGTCGCGTAGGCCATCGGGCAGACGACGTCGAGCAGGCCGCGTTCGAGCCATGCCGCCCAATCCTGCAGGCGCCGGTGGCTCGCTTCCTGCGCGTCCGGCGCCACGGCCGCCGAAAACACGCACTCCGGGCCGCCGGGCCTTCACGCTCTCGCGCAGGCGGGTGACGAGCGCGGTCAGACGGTGGCGGCGGAATTCGATCCAGCGTTCCGGGAACGCTTCGGTCCACCCCACGAGGTCGCCGCCGATCGCCCGTTCGTGCTGCCGCCGCGTCCCCTCGGCGAGGCTCCCCGCCACGTCCGCCTTGAAGGCCTCGAGCGATCCGCGGCTGTAGTCGAACTCCTCGTTCGGGTAGCGTGTGTAGTCCAGGTGGACGCCGTCGACCGGATAGCGGGCGACGATGTCGGCCACCACCGCGACCGTCGCATCGGCCGCGGCCTCTTGGACGGGGGACGCGTAGAGCCCTTCGACGTCTCCGTTCTGCGCGCGCGTCCAGCGCGTGAGCTTGTCGAGGTACAGCTGGCTGCGCGGGTCGAGCAATGCCATGTCGCGCGCGAGTGCCCGGGGCACCATCAGCCACTCCGGGTGGCGATAGACGATGTGGGCGCGCGAAGCGGGCAGCTCGGCGGCGCTCGACACGAGGGCGATGTTGACCCAGGCGTGCACCCGCAGGCCTTGAGCGTGAGCGAGCGCCAGGGCGAGCGCCAGCGGGTCGAACGTATCGGGCTGTCCCGCCAGGGCGGCCGCGCGAGGTTCGAGGCCGCCATTGAAGTACGCGTCGCCCCGTCCTCGCACCTGCACCAGCACCGTGTTGAATCCGCCGGCACGCGCCGACTTCACCATGTCCGTCACCGCAGCCGGCGTGGTCAGCGACGTCCGCGTGACCCACAGCGCCCGGACTTCCTGCAGCGCAGGAACTGCCGGCGGGCCCGCGACTGCCGGAAGAGCGGACAGCAGGAGGCAGCACGCCCACACCGCGAGGCAGCGGACGCCGGTCTTCGGATCGCGGGCGGAGACTGCGGATGGGACAGGCATCAAACCGGTGAGTGTAGCAGAAAAACGCACAACAGGGCACGCGCCCGCTGGCGGTGCGCTCCACGTGGGGAGGTTGGGAACGGGCTACGGCTGCACGGGGTGCTTGTGACGCTCGGCCGACTCGAGCAGGTCGTGGAGCCGCGGCTCGATGTCCTCGCCGATCGCGTCGCGCACGAGGTCGTCGGCCTTCCGGAGCTTCGAGAGAGCCCGCCGGTAGTTCAGGCCGGTCTTCTGCATGACGATGGCCGCCTTGACGTTCCAGTGCGCCCGCCTGAGCAGGGCTTGTCGGCCGCATCGTAGTCGAGGCCGGCTGACGATCGTCAGGATTCGGCGCGCGCGGTCCCTCAACTTCTCGGAGCCCGTCTGCACGTCGACCATCAGGTTGCCGTAGGTCTTGCCCGATGCGGACCATGGCCGCCGTCGTCAGCATGTTGAGGACCATCTTGGTGGCCGTGCCCGCCTTCAGGCGGGTGGAGCCGGCGATCACCTCCGGTCCCACGGCCGGCGCGATCGTCAGGTCGACGAAGGTCTGCAGTTCCGTGCCCGGGAAGCAGGTGACGAAGATGATCCTCGCGCCGGCCTGCCGCGCGCGGGTCAGGCCACCCCGCACGAACGGCGTCATCCCGCTGGCCGACACGCCGACCACGACGTCCTTCGACGTCGGGCGCAGCCGCGCGATCGACCGCGCGCCTTCCTCGTAGTCGTCCTCCACGCCTTCCGGCGAGTGCAGGAAGGCCTTCGTTGCCTCCCGCCATCACCGCCTGCACCAGTGTCGGGATCGGTGCCGAACGTCGGCGGCATCTCGGCCGCCTCGAGCACGCCCAGCCGGCCGCTCGTGCCGGCGCCGACGAAGACGAGCCGCCCGCCCTTGCGCAGCGCCTGGCTGATGATCTCGACGCCGAGCGCGATCCGCTCCTTCTCCTTGGCGACGGCCGCGAGCACCTTGCGGTCCTCGTCCACCATCAGGTCGATGATGGCCGCGGGCGACAGCTTGTCGATGGCGAGGCTTGCCGGGTTGATGGCTTCGGTGGGCAGTTGCTGCCACTTCGATTGCACAGGCATGATGGCACCAGTCGCAGACGGAAGCGGCAATACTAGCCCCGCCGTCCGGCAGCTGTCAAACGCCGCCTGCCGCGGCGCCACGGTGGTCTTCTCCGCTCTTGACTCTCGTCCGTCGTCTTACTGTCAAGCTAGCCCCGCATGTCGGAACACTGGGCGCCGGCCGCGATCGACGCGTATCTGGACCATCTGCGGATCGAGCGGCGACTGGCGCGGCCTGACGATCGAGAGCTACAGCCGGGACCTCGCAGGCGCTCGCCCGGTATCGCCGAGGCCGCGGGTGTCGCGCTCGAGCAGCTCTCGCGCCAGGACCTCGAAGCCTTCGTGCGCGAGCCTGATGGCGGCCGGCTTGTCGCCGCGTTCGGCGGCGCGCGCCGTCGCCTGCGTACGGGGCTTCTACCGCTTCCTCGTGCTCGACCGGCGGCTCGACGACAGTCCCGCCGACGACCTGCGGGCGCCGCGCGCCTGGCCGGCCCTGCCGCGTTCCTGTCGGTCGAAGAGGTCGACCGGCTCCTCGAGGCACCCGACGTGACGTCAGCCCCTCGGGCTTGCGCGACCGCGCCCTGATCGAGTTGCTGTACGCCACCGGCCTGCGGGTCTCGGAACTGGTCGGCCTGCGCGCAGGCGGACCTCAACCTGGAGGCCGGCTACCTCACCTGCATGGGCAAGGGCGGCAAGGAGCGGATCGTGCCGATCGGCGACCAGGCGGTCGCGTGGGTCCGGCGCTACCTCCGGGACGGGCGCCCGGCACTCGCGCAGGGCCGGCCCGGCTCCGCGCCTGTTCCTCAACGCGCGGGGCGGCAGCGCTGTCGCGCGTCGGGTTCTGGAAGATACCTGAGGGCGCACGGCATCAGGGCCGGGCTGCCGCGCAGGCCTGAGCCCGCACGTCCTGCGGCACTCGTTCGCCACCCACCTGCTGGACCGCGGCGCCGACCTGCGCGCGATCCAGATGATGCTCGGGCACGCCGACCTTTCGACGACCCAGATCTACACCCACGTGCTCGACGCCCGGATGCGGAGCGGTCTACGAACGGTTCCACCCGCGCGACGTGAGCCGGCAACCGGCGCCCGGCATGCGCCGATCCTTGACCGCGCGCCCGGATGGACGCTACAGTCAATCGATCGCCGGCCGTTTCGTCACGGGCCGAACACGAGCGGAGGACCGCGACGCATGAGCCGTGACGGCCGCCACCTGTTCACGTCCGAATCGGTGACCGAAGGGCACCCGGACAAGATTGCCGACCAGATCTCGGACGCGATCCTCGACGCCATCCTCGCGCAGGATCCCGTCGGGCGCGTCGCGTGCGAGACGCTGGTGACCACCGGGCTCGCCATGATCGCCGGCGAGATCACCACCAGCTGCTACGTCGACTTCCCGAAGATCGTCCGGGAGACGATCAAGGACATCGGCTACACCCGCGCGAAGTACGGCTTCGACTCGGACACTTGCGCCGTGCTGTCGTCGATCCACGAACAGTCGCCCGACATCGCGATGGGCGTCGACCCGGGCGGCGCCGGCGACCAGGGCCTGATGTTCGGGTTACGCCTGCCGCGAGACCGACGAGCTGATGCCGCTGCCGATCATGCTCGCGCACAAGCTGTGCATGGGGCTGTCGTGCGCGCGCCGCGACGGCGTGCTCGACTACCTCCGCCCCGACGGCAAGTCGCAGGTGACGGTCGAGTACGCCGACGGCGTGCCCGTCCGCGTGGACGCGATCGTCGTCTCCAGCCAGCACAGCGCGCTGGTCGACAAGGAGACGCTGCGCGACGGCATCCTGGAGAAGGTGATCCGGCCGGTCGTGCCGGCGGGCATGATCGACGAGAAGACCAAGATCTACGTCAACCCGACCGGCCGCTTCGTCGTCGGCGGGCCGCAGGGCGATGCCGGCGTGACCGGCCGGAAGATCATCGTCGACACCTACGGCGGCGCGGCGCCGCACGGCGGCGGCGCGTTCTCGGGCAAGGATCCGACGAAGGTCGACCGTTCCGCGTGCTACATGGCGCGCTACATCGCGAAGAACTGCGTCGCCGCCGGCCTGGCCGACCGGCTGCTGGTGCAGCTGGCCTACGCGATCGGAGTGGCGGACCCGGTGTCGGTGATGGTCGAGACCTACGGCACCGGCCGGATTCCCGACGGCGCGCATCACCGACCTGGTGCGAGCCCACTTCAAGCTGACGCCCGCGCGGCATCATGGAGGAGCTCGACCTGCGGCGTCCGATCTACCGGAAGACGGCCGCGTTCGGTCACTTCGGCCGCACCGATCCCGACTTCACCTGGGAGCGGACGGACCGCGCCGCAGCGCTGCAGAGCGACGCCGGGCTGTAGCCCCGGCGCGCCTCTACAGGGGATTCGTCGATGCGGAATGGAGAGTGGCTGCAGCCTACGTTCATCGCCTCGGCCGACGCAGGGCGGCGGCCACCCGGGCGGTCGTGCGCGGCATGAGACGCGCGCCCATGGCCGCCGCGGCGACCGCCGCGGCGGTGCTCGTCGCGACGTGGCTGCTCCTGCCGCCCGCCCCGTTCAGCGCGCCCGCCCCGGGCTGGGCGCTGCCAGGCACCGAGGTCCGCGGCGTCTTCCACGTCCACACCACGCCGTTCCGATGGGACCGGCACGGTCGACGAGGTCGCCGCTGCCGCCGCCCGCGCGGGACTGAAGTTCGTCATCATCACCGACCACGGCGACGCGACGCGGCCGCCGGACCCGCCGGTCTACCGCTCCGGCGTGCTCTGCATCGACGCGGTCGAGATCAGCACGACCGGCGGCCACTATGCCGCCATTGGGATGGGGCGGGCGCCCTATCCGCTCGCGGGCGAACCGCGCGACGTGGCCGAAGACGTGCGGCGTCTCGGAGGATTCGGCGTCGCCACGCATCCCTTGTCCGAGAAGAGTGACCTGGCCTGGCAGGGGTGGAACGTCCGCACGGACGCCATCGAGTGGTTGAACGGCGACAGCGTGTGGCGGGACGCTGCCGCGCCGCAGCTGGCCCGGTGTGCCTGGACGTATCTCTTCCGCCCCGTCGCGTCCGTTGCGCACCTCTACCAGCGGCCCGCCGACGCTCTCCCGGTGGGATTCGATGGCCCGAGCATGGCGCGTCGTCGCGCTGGCCGGCACAGACGCGCACGCCCGCCTGGGGTTCAGGGACGGCCCCGAACCGTACAAGAACCCGATCTATCTGAAGGCGCCATCCTACGCGGTCGCGTTCCAATTGGCCTCGCTCCGGGTCCGCCTGCGGCAGCCGCTCTCCAAGCACGCAACCGCGGACGCGGACGCGATTGTCGCAGGCATCCGCGAGGGGCGGGTCCATACCGTGGTGGACGGATTGGGGCGCGAGGCGGCGTTCGATTTCTCGGCAACCAGCGGGGGAGTGACGGCTGGCGAAGGTGGGCAGGTGCCGCTGACCGACCCGGCCGTCGTTCGCGTCCGGGGCAATCCGCCTCCAGGGGGATGGCTCGTCCTCTATCGGGACGGAAGCGAGGTGCACCGGGTTCAGGGGCCCGAGTTGACCTACGCCAGCGACAGGGCAGGCACCTACCGTTCCGAAGTCTGGGTTCCGGCACCTGGACGGGATGGTTTCGTCCCGTGGGTCGTCGGGAATCCCATCGTGGTGGGGCCGCTCGAATCGGCGCCGGCCGCCGCCCCCCCCGACACGTCCGGCACTCCGTTCCGGCTGCCGCCGGAGTCGGGGATCTGGGGCGTCGAGCACGACCCGGGTTCCAGCGCGACGCTCGACCGCTCGTCCGGAATCGGGGTGCGGTTCGCCCTGGCATCCTCGGGAACCGCGTCTCCCTTCGCGGCGCTGGACGCGACGACTGCCGTGTCGCCGAACGCCCTCGGGATTGCCTTTGTCGGGAGAGCCGACGAACCGATGCGGGTGTCGGTCCAGGTGCGGGTGCCGACGTCGGGGGAGGGGCTGCGCTGGCAGCGATCGGTGTACCTCGGCCCCGAGCCCCGCGAGGTGGTCATCCCGTTCAGCGAGATGACCGCACTTGGCGGAGCCACCCCGGCCGGCCCCCCCAGGCTCGACGATGTCCGGACCGTCCTGTTCGTCGTCGACCTCGTCAACGCCCGCCGAGGCTCCGCCGGCCGCTTCGCCCTCAGCGACGTCCGGTTCTACACCGGCGCCTCGGACCAATCACCCAAGCGATAAAGGTTCAAGGCAGAAGCCCTTCGAATAAGAACGAAGAGGCTCGTGCATTTGCATACGAGCGGCTTCGTATGCCTCACCACGAACGTGTTCGTAGATATTGATACGATAATGTTCGTATTTAGGTCCAGGGGACTGACTCATCAAGAATCCGAAGTGTCTACGTGCGGACAGTCAGAATCATGTAGGCAGCGCCGGCTCCGAAGAGCAGGTTCGGGGCCCATGCGGCGAGCAGGGGCGACAGCAGGCCAGCGCCTCCGACGAGGCCGAAGAGGTTGTTGGCCGTCCAGTAGACGATAGCCAGGACGATGCCCACGCCGATGCCGTAGAGGGCGCCGCGACGGCCGGTGGTGACGGCGAACGGGACGGCGAGCAGCGACATCACGATCGTCACGAACGGGAACGCGATCTTCCGGTGCAGGTCGACCAGGTACTGGAGGATGTTGTGCCCGGCCCCCTCCATCGCGTCGATGTAGTCGGACAGTTCGGAGTACGTCATCGACGCCGCCTCGGGCTGGATGGCCCCGAAGTACTCGGGCGGTTCCATCGTGACGAGGCGGGACGGGAAGGCGGCGTACGTCCACTCGGTCTCGCTCTTGATTTCGCGCACCCAGCCTGGGCCGGCCTTCCAGGTGCCGACGGGGGAGTCGGGCGTAGCGGAGGGCCGGTCGAACTTGATGCGTTCCGCATAGGTGATGCGGGAGAGCCGCCAGTTCCTCGCGTCGAACTCGTACTTCCAGAAGCCGACGAGCTGGCCGTGGCTCGAGTCGAACAGGTCGTAGTGGTAGATGTCGCCGTTCTTGGCGGCAATCCAGCGCCGGTTGAGGGGGCTCGATGCGCGCGGCTGACCGGTCCGCACGATCTGCTCGAGGTCCTGGGCCTGGCGGTTCGACGCGGACAGCAGGTACTCCTCGATCCCGAAAAGCAGGAGGCTCGATGCCGCGGCCAGGGCGACGAGAGGGTAGGCGGCCCTGTAGAGGCTGATGCCGCACGCCCGCATGACGATCAACTCGGAGTTGCGCGTGAGGCCGCCGATCGTGACGAGCGTCGCAATGAGGACGGAGATGGGGATGATGTAGTAGATGAACTGCGGCGTCTTGAAGAGGAACAGCTGCAGCAGCATCCCGGCGGTGGTCGATCCGCGAAACAGTTTGTCCGACAGGTCGATGAACAGCGAAATGTAGAAAATGCCCAGGAGGCTGACGAATGCCAGCCCCTGGAGGCGCAGGTACGCCTTCGAGATGTAGCGGTCGAGGATGCCCAGCTGCGGGAGCCAGAACCGGGGGAACCGGATGACGAGAACGGGCCGGGGAGCGGCGTTCCCGGCAGGGCTCGCGGAGGCTGCCGCGTCGCGTGCCGGCAGGAACCGCTTGAGGAAGCCGACCGCCGGGATCGTCAGCTGGAACGAGCTTCCGGACGACCGGGCGCGGCTGTAGACCACCCAGGCGCCGGCGGGGCCCAGCACGATGTTCGGCAGCCAGGCGGCGAGCCACGCCGGCCAGAGCCCGCCGAGCGACAGCGACCGCGCCTGGAACATCACGATGTAGTAGGCGAAGATGACCCCGCTGCCCATGGCGAACGCGGCGAGTTTCCCCCCGCGGCTGGTACTCACGCCGAAACCGAGCCCCATCAGGGCGAACACCAGGCAGGCCACCGGGATCGAGAACTTCAGGTGAATGTCGTACTCCGGCCGCTCGGTGGGCTGGCCGGCCTGCTTCAGATCCGCCACCTGCTGGCGGAGCTCCGAGATCGTCTTTTCGGGCTCACCCTTGATGGGCATGCCCTTGGGGAACACCTCCGTCGGATCCAGCTGGGCACGAAACGTCTGGGACACGTTCTGCTCGAATTCGGCGCGCCCGCTCGCGTCGGTGGACATGCTGTAGGTGACACGGTCTTCGAGGACCATCTCGACGCTGCCCGAGGTCTGATCCCCGCTTGGGAGCCTCCTGGGGCGTTCGAGCAGCATCCGTCCGCTGCGTGCCACCGAGACGACGGGCGGGCCGGGCTTCGCCGTATCCGCCACGAAGACGTCGGTCCAACCGCCGCCTGGGACGGTATCTCTCGTGTATAGAACGAGATTGGGGAAGTCGGCGAAGAAGATTCTCGGCTTAATCTCGCTCTCGACCCTGGCCGCGAGGACCTTGTACGCAATCTCCCGGTAAGCCTGGTTGGCGGACGGAACCGCGTCGAGCATCACCCACGAGGTGACGGCCCAGCAGACGAACGCGAGGCCCATCACCGGCACGAGCATGCGCAGCAGCGTGACGCCGCACGCCTGCATTGCGATCCACTCGCTGTCGCCGGACAGCCGTCCGAAGGCTACCAGCAAGCCCAGCAGGAATGCCATCGGGATGGTGATGGCAAGGGCCTGGGGGACCAGCAGGACCAGCATGCGCAGGATCACCGGAACCTCGACGCCCTTGGCGAGCAGGTCCTTCGCCACCTGGTCGATGGGCTTCATCATCAACATGAAGGTGAAGACGACGAGCGCCAGCGCGAACGGCGGGAGGATTTCGCGAAGCGTGTAGCGGTCGAGGATCGAGAACATGCGGCCGGTAGGAACGATAGCACCGACCGGACCGGATAATCCAGTGACGAGGTCGAGCATCGCGGCCGTCGGCACCCGGAACGGCGGATGGCGCCAATTGGGCTGGGCTCGGCGCGGCTGAGCAACGTCGTCAAGGCGCATTGGCAGGGCGGGTGGCTGGCTGGGGGAACGCGCAGCGGATGTGGGGTCTGAAATCCACGGGGGTGGGCTGGGGCCGCGGCAAAAGCATCCGCAGAATTTCCACAGGGGCCTTTTGAACGGCATTTCGTTCGTGTCTGATAATGTATGTTATGTTAACTAGTGCGGCTGGGTTGCCCGTTTTCCGCCCGGGAACTTCGGGCTCTCGCCACCAGCCGCTCCGGAACGAGGACTTCCCTGTCCTGGAGTCCCGCGCGGGCCGTCCCAGCTCGTCGTTGGGTTGTCGGTCGATTGTTGGTGTCCGTTGGTGTGGGCGGCTCTCTGTCGCCGACGGCCCCGAACGTCTTGGCTGGCGTTCCTGCTCTGGCTCGGCTCCGAACTCGGCCGTCGGGACGTTCGACCGGGCTGCCTCTTGCGGCCGCTCCGATCACGGGGGTGCCTTCTGTCTCGCTGTTGCGCGGAGGCCGTTCGACGGGGCTCTGTGTCGCGACCTCCGCCAAGGGCCCACTAGTCCTGAGTGTGGCGCAGTTCCTGGAGGATCGTCTCGAGGGTCTCGATGATCTCTCGCCGTTCGACGGCGCCCTTCCGGAACTGCAGCCGCATCGTAAACGCCTTCGTCGTGGGCCGGTAATTGAAGACGTAGGCCCGCGGACGTCCCGGTCCGGGATTGCGTGGCTTGGCGACGTCGCGCCTCACGGACTCGCGCGTCGCGTGCCCGGATGCAATCCGTTCCACCAGGGCGATCATTTTCTGGGGGTCAGACTGTCTAACTATCTCTAGAAGCAATGATTTAGAGGAAATGTCGGCCAGCCGACAAAGATTCCGAACCTCGTCGGGGATTTCGTGAGGGTCAGTGACTCCGTGATGGATGTCCGGGACCGGCTGAGTTTCTTGGCGAGCTCTTCGTGCGTGTAGCCGCACCTCGTGGCAAGCCCCTGGAGCGCGTCAGCTTCCTCGAACGGCGTCAGGTCCTTCCGTTGGAGGTTTTCTACCAGCGCCAGCTCGATGACCTCGGTGTCGTCGGCCTCCCGCAGAACAACCGGGAGTTCAGCGAGCCCGGCCTGCACTGCCGCCTGGTAGCGGCGCTCCCCGGCCACGATCTGGTAGCGGTCACCGCGCTGACGGACGATGAGCGGTTCGAGGATGCCTTTTTCGGTGATCGAGGCGATGAGCTCCGACAGGTCTCCCATCATCTGCCGGGGCTGCGTCGGGTTCGGATCGATCTGCTCGATCGGAACCAGGCGCCCCACCGGCGCTCCTGCCGAGGCCGCCAGCGCCTCGACGTAATGTTCGTCATGACGCATTCGCACCGTTTCTGGCAATCCGCGCCTAGGCACGTTCCATGACCTCCTCTGACAACGAGTAATACTCCGTCGCACCGCTGGAGTCTGGCGCGAAGGTAAAGATCGATTCCTTGTAGGCGGGACTCTCTTCGAGCCGCACGCTCTTCGTGATGACGGTGTTGAAGACCTTCGACCCGAAGACCTTCTGGATTTGGTTCCGGATGTCGCGCGCCAGCGACGTCCGCTTGTCGTGCATGGTGATCAGAACGCCCATGATCTCGAGGCCGGGGTTCGCCCGGCTTCGCACCTTTTCGACGGTTTCCAGCAGGTCGTCCGTGCCCTCCAGGGCGAAGTAGGACGACTGGATTGGGATCAGGAGATGCGTCGCCGCGACCAGGGCGTTCACGGTAAGGAGGCCGAGTGCCGGCGGGCAATCGATCAGGATGACATCGTGCGTCTTGGTGACCGGTTCAAGGCGATCCTTCAGCCTGAAATGGGCGTCCATCTCCCCCACCAGCTTCGCCTCGAGCTTGGCGAGGCCGATACGCGAAGGGATGATCGACAGGCGTTCGACAGGAGTGGGGATGATGATGTCGCTCACGGCGCAGTTCGGTTCGGTGAGCGCGTCGAACAAACTGCGGGTGACTCCCGTCATGTCGAGGTACGACATGGTGCTGTTCGCCTGGGGGTCAAGGTCGATGAGGACCGTGCGGTGACCCTTCAGAGCCAGCGCGGCTCCCAGGTTGATCGCGGTCGTCGTCTTTCCGACGCCGCCCTTCTGGTTGGCAATCGCAAGAATCATGAGAGGCGTTCGGGAAACGCGTGGCGACTGGCGTGAGACAGGCTCCGCTATTCTAGGAACCGGGACGGACGCCTGTCAATTGAAGAGGGACAGAACGAAGGCGTTGCACAGAAAACGGCCTGAATTCACATCTTGTACTTCCCGAGTTCTTCGGGATCCAGGCTCTCGAGCCACTTCTGGAGCCTCTCCGTATCAGCCTTCTCCGTGCTGAAGTCCACGCCCTTGGCGTTGTCGATGACGCTCTCCTCGACGTAGATGGGTGCCTGGGCCCGAAGCGCGAGCGCAATCGCGTCGGACGGTCGGGCGTCGACGGCCACCGTGTCGGCGCCGATGTCGACGTAGATCAGCGCGTAGAACGTGTTGTCGCGAAGGTCGGATACGACGACCTTGGTGACGCGGCCCGACAGGTCTTCGATTACGTTGCGGAGCAGGTCGTGGGTCATCGGCCGGGGCGTGGAGATGTTCTCCATCTGGAGCGCGATCGCGTTGGCCTCGAAGATCCCCACCCAGATCGGCAGTACGCGCTGGCCGTCGGCGTCCCGCAAAATGATGATGGGCATGTTCGTGATCGGGTCGACCATGAGGCCCTTGATCGTCATCTCAATCTGCATGCCTGGCCCTCGCCGCGTACCGATCGTCTGTCTTCCACAACTTAGGCGCCGTTGGTGGTCCTGTCAACCGACGGGCCTGGCAGTTGCACTTCGCCCCACAGGCTGTTGGGGCCAGCCCGCTTGATGAGAACAGGAACCGTGCGCCCGAGCCACTCGGGGTTGCCGGGGAGATTCACCACGGCGTTTCCGCTCGTCCGTCCGGCCAGTTCGTGCGGACGCCTGCGGCTGCGCGAATCGACCAAGACGTCGAGTACCTTCCCGACCGCAGCCTGGTGCAGGTCCCACTGGATCCCCTTCTGCAGATCCTGAAGTTCCCAGATCCGCCTCGCCTTCTCCTCGTCAGGGACGTCGTCTTTCAGGCGTTTCGCCGCCAGGGTGTTCGGCCGCTCGGAATACTTGAACGAGAACATCGAACTGAACCCGACGGCCCGAGTCAGTGAGAGGGTGGCGGCGAAGTCGGCCTCGGTCTCTCCCGGGAACCCGACGATCATATCGGTCGATATGCTGATATCCGGGATGGCCTGGCGGAGGCGGTCGACGAGCGCGAGGTAGTCCTCTCGCGTGTGTCGCCGCCGCATCGCCTCGAGGACGCGCGTCGAGCCGGATTGCACGGGCAGGTGAAGGTGTTTGCAGACCTTGGGCAAATCACGGATGGCTTCGATCAATCGCTCCGAGGCATGCCGGGGATGGGGGCTCGCAAACCGGATTCGATCGATTCCGGCAACGTCGTTCACCGCTGCGAGAAGCGCCGGGAAGTCACAAGCCGGGTCGTCGGGCGCCTGGTAGTGATTGACGATCTGGCCGAGCAACTGCACTTCCCTCCTGCCTGACGCTGCAGCCTCCCTGGCATCCGCGAGGATTTCAGCCTTGCCGCGCATTCGCTCGTGCCCGCGTGTATACGGGACCACGCAGAAGGCACAGTAGTCGTTACACCCCTCGAGGATGGTGATGTAGGCCTTGACAGGGTCTGCGCGGCGGGCAAGGCCGAGCGGGAAACTGACGTCCTCGTACGGGTTGATGTCCACTTGGGGCGCGCCGGTCTGCTCCGCCTGCTCCACCAGCACGGGCAGCTGGCGCGAGGCCTGGGTGCCCACGATGACCGAGACGTGGGGGGCGCGACGGAGGATCGCCTTGCCTTCCTGTTGGGCTACGCAGCCGGCCACGGCGATGACGGGCGCACATTCGGCGGTGCCAGGAGGCCGTTTCAACTCTCCCAGGCGGGAAAAAGCTTCTCGGCAGCGTGCTCGCGGACGCTGCACGTGTTCAGCAACAGGATATCCGCCTCGTCCTCCTGGTCGGTCGCCTCGTAGCCAGCCTGTTCGAGGAGGCCGGCCATCCGCTCGGAGTCGTGAAAGTTCATCTGGCAGCCGAACGTTTCGATCAGGTACTTCCTTGCCATATCTGCAACATCCACGCTCAAGTACGAAGAGATTCCTAGATGGTTATTTACTACGAAGAGGTTCGTCAGAAAACCTAGGGCCTGGCTTTCGCTTTTGTCTTTGCTTCGCTTTCGCCTTGCCTGGCGCCCAGCATCTCACGGGCGCTTTCCCGCGCTGCGGCCGTCACTTCGGCCCCCCCGATCATTCTCGCCAGTTCGGCTTCTCTGCCCGCGCGGTCCAGCCTGTCCACCTCGGTCGTCGTCCGGCCGTCGCGCACCTCTTTGCGGATCCGGAACTGTCGCTCGCCGTAGGCGGCAATCTGCGGGAGGTGCGTGATGCACAGGACCTGGAACGTCCCGCCGAGCCCCCTGAGTTTGCTGCCGACCGCGTCCGCCACTCTCCCCCCGATGCCCGCGTCGACCTCGTCGAAGATCAGCGTCTTCCCCGGCTGGTCCAGCGATGCGAGGCTCTTGATGGCGAGCATGATCCGGGACATCTCGCCGCCCGAGACGATGCGGGCGAGCGGGCGGAGGTCCTCGCCCGGGTTGGGCGACACGAAGAACTCCCCGTCATCGATGCCCCGTGCGGTCCACTGCGGTTCGGGCAGAGGGGCCGGCTGGAACCGGACTTCGAACCGGGTGTGCTCCATTGCCAGCTCCTTGAGCTGTGCCTCGAGCGCTCTCGAAAACCTGGTCGCCGCAGACCGCCGCTGGCTGGAAAGCGCGCGGGCCCTGGCGAGGTAGTCCCGGGAGGCCCGGCCGACTTCCGCCTCGGCGGCCGACTGGCGGTCGCCGAGTGTCTCGAGCCCTGCCAGTTCGGCGCGAAGGGCCTGACGCCTGGCGATGACGTCGCCCAGCGTCGGGCCGTGCTTGCGAACCAGGCGTTCGATGAGGGCGAGCCGGTCTTCGACTTCCTGCAGCCGCTCGGGCGAGGCGTCGATGCTCGCCGCGTAGCCCCGGAGGAACGAGGCCAGGTCCTCCAGCTGTGACTTGACCGCGTCGCGAGCCTCCATGAACGGGGCGAACCGGGCGTCGAGCGACGCCAGTTCCCCGACGCGGCGCCACACCTGGCCGAGCCCGGCGAGGACGGCGTCGTCGCGGTCGTACAGCAGTTCGTAGCTCTCGTCCGCGAGCCGCCGGACGCGTTCCGCGCTGGAGAGGAGCGTTCGGAGCGAGCGGAGTTCCTCGTCCTCTCCCGGCCGCGGCTGGACCTTGTCGAGTTCCGCGAGCTGAAACTCGATCAGTTCGGTACGCGAGGCCCGCTGGCGGGCAAGGTCCGTGACGCGCGCGAACTCCGCCCTCGCCTGCTGGAGCAGGTCGAACGCGGCCGCGACGTCGGCCCGGGCCCCGTCGAGGCCGGCGTAGCGGTCGAGGAGGTCCAGGTGGGTCTCGGGGTCGAGCAGCGCCTGGTGCTCGTGCTGACCGTGGAGGTCGACGAGGCGCGCCCCGAGGTCGCGCAGCGCGCCGGCGGTGACCAGGGAGCCGTCCACGAACGCCCGGCTCCGGCCCTGTGCCGTCACCTCCCGCTTGACGAGGAGTTCGTCGCCGTTCTCGCCGTCGAAGACGGCTTGCACGGTCGCGCACTCCTCGCCCGTCCTGATCAGGTCGGGGAAGCCCGGCCGCCGAGCAGCAGGCCGACGGCCTCGACAAGGATCGACTTGCCCGCCCCGGTTTCTCCCGTGAGGACACTGAGGCCGGCGTCGAACTCGATCTCGGCCGATTCGATGACGGCCAGGTTTCGGATGGACAGGAATCGGAGCATGCGCGTCCCCACGAGGACGGGTTAGGAAAGCCGGGAACCGCAATGATATCATACGTTTGACAGCTATTCTGGGCGCATGCTAGGCTAGGTCAACTGCGCTGTCCCAGCGGCGCGAGATCCATGGAGCGGAGGCACGTTTGCGCACGCTTGGATGCTTGGCGCTTGCACTGCAGGTGGAGGCCGCGGCTGCACCTGAAGGCGGGACGGGTGGGAACCTGCTCGGGCTGATTCTCCGATCGAGCCCGATCGCGAAATTCGTCCTCCTCGTCCTCGTCATCTTCTCGGTCGTCTCCTGGGGCGTGATCCTCTACAAGCTCTGGACGTTCCGCCGGGTCGCCCGGCAGTCGGCGACCTTCCTCGACGTCTTCAGGAAGAGCAGCAAGTTCTCGGAAGTGAACGCGGTCTGCAAGACGCTGGCGGACAGCCCGCTGGTGGGCATTTTCCAGTCCGGGTACGCGGAACTGAACACGCAGCTGCGGCAGCAGGCCCCCCCGTCGGCACCGCGCAGACGGTCGGCCCGGGACGGTGGCGCCCCGGCCGATGCTCAAGAGCCTCGCCGCGCTCGATCGCGCGCTGCTCCGGGCCTCGACGCTCGAGATCAACAAGCTGGAACAGCGCGTTCCGTTCCTGGCGACGACGGCGAGCATCACGCCGTTCATCGGGCTCTTCGGCACCGTCTGGGGCATCATCACGGCCTTCGAGGGGATCGGCCAGACGGCGTCCACGAGCCTCGCGGTCGTGGCTCCAGGCATCGCGGAAGCGCTGATCGCCACCGCCGCCGGGTTGTTCGCGGCGATCCCGGCCGTGTACTTCTATAACTCGCTGGCCCACCGGGTGAAGGTGTTCGCCACGCAGATGGACGACTTCTCGCTCGAGTTCCTGAATATCGCCGAGCGCAATTTCACGTAGGACGGCCGAGGCGCGATGCCGAAGGTTCAGCCGATCGATTCGGGTGCCGGCGGCGGGGAGGTCCCGCCAACGTCGCACCGTCTCCACCCTGAGCGGAGATCAACGTCGTCCCGCTGGTGGACGTGATGCTGGTGCTGCTGATCATCTTCATGGTGACCGCGCCGATGATGCAGCGCACGCTCGACGTCAACCTGCCGCAGGCGCGGCGTGCGGAGCCCAATCAGCGACCAGGGCTGTTCGTGACCGTTCCGCTGTCGTACCGGAAGGACCACCGGGTGCGGCTCGGCGACGACCGTTCCGGGTGGACGTTCTCGCCGAGCGGGTGCGCGGCAGGCGCTGCGGTATCGCACCGACAAGAACGTGTTCCTGCAGGGCGACGGGGCGCTGACGCTGCAGGACCAGATGGACGTGATGGATCGGCTCAAGGATGGCGGCGTCGAGAAGGTCGGCATCGTCGCGAAGTTCCCGGAGCGAGCGCTGAGGGCAGCCGCGTGGCTCGCCCTGGGGGCATCCGTGGCGCGCCGGGCACAGGACACGGCCATGGCAGAGGCCGTCAGCTGACGTACTGCAGCGACCGCGATGCAGGCGCCGCGCGCGGCCTGAGCAAGATGGCTCGGGTGGTCGGTCGTGCTGCACCTGGCGGTCGCAGGCCTCGCGGCGGTCGGCGCGGGCCGGTTGCTCGGGGGGCCGGCGAGACCGGCCGCCCGAGGTCGTGACGGTTGTCACCCTCGGCGGTGCGCCGGGCCCCGATTCGGGCGGGGCGAATCCGCTGGGCGGGCGGCCGGTGCAGCGGGTCCTGCCGGCGCCGGAGGCGCGTCCGCAGCCGCTGCGGACGCCGGCCGCGAAGACGCCCGAGATGACGGTCCCGGTGCCGGCGCTGAAGGCGCCGGCGAAGCCCTCGAAGCGAGCCGAGCCGTCGCCCGAGGTGAAGACGGCGCCGGAGGGCGCGCGGGGCCGCACCCCGGTGACCGGCCCGAGGAGAAGTTCGGGGAGAGTTTTGCCGAGACCGGCGTCAGCGGCCTCGGCATGGGGCTCGCAACCGGCGGCGGGGGCACCGGGGCATCGCTCGACGTCGGCGACTTCTGCTGCCCCGATTACTTGCGGATCATGCCCGCAACGGATCACGGAGAGCTGGAACCAGCGCCAGGGCGTGTCGGGCATCACCGTGATGCGGTTCACGGTCCAGCGGGACGGGCGGATCACGGACATCGGGGTCGAGCAGTCGGCCGGTCTCGTGCTCGACCTGGCGGCGCAGCGCGCGCTGCAGACCCTGCGGCAGCTGCCGCCGCTGCCTCCGGCGTATGCGTATCCCAGCCTCACGGTTTACTTCAGATTCGAGTACCAGACGTTGATGCGCCGAACCACTCTCGCCCTCAGCTGTTCCCTCGCCGCGTGCGTCGCGGTGCTGTTGTCGCGCCCAGGGGCGCGCCAGCCCCCGGCCGGCCAGCCGCAGCAGCCGCCCGCGGTCCAGATGACCATCACCGGCGAACCGGGCGCGCTGCCCCGCTTCGCGGTGCCCGACTTCATCGCCCTGACCGCCGACGCCGACACGGCCGAAGCCGCGAAAACGATCGGCCAGGTGCTCTGGGACGACCTGGCCTTCGAGCGCGAGTTCGACATGATCCCGCGCGACACGTATGCCTCGATCCCGGCGGCGCGGTCGATGAGCGAGCGTGCCGTTCGACCGCTGGCGCGAGCTGGGCGCGGACGGCCTGGTCATCGGCACCGTGCAGAAGCAGGGCGACACGTTCCGGGTCGAGGTGCACCTGTTCGGCGTGAAGACCCGGCAGTCGGCGTTCGGGCGCGAATACACCGCGTCGGCCGCCAACCCGCGCTTCTTCGCGCACACGATCGCCGACGAGATCTCACAGACACAGCTGGCGCTCACCGGCGTCGCGCGCACGAAGATCGCCTTCGTGTCGGACCGTGACGGCGAGCGGATCAAGCAGAGCATCGAGGTGCGCGCGGTCAAGGAGATCTACATCTGCGACTACGACGGCGCGAACCAGCGCCGGTTCACGGTCAACCGCACCTGAACATCAACCCGGCGTGGTCGCCGGACGGCCGGTCGCTCGCCTACTCCTCGTACATCCGGGGCGTGCCGGACATCTTCATCGCGAACATCTACCAGGGCACCCGCCCGAGAACCCCCTGCACGGCGGCAAGGCCGAGGAGAACTTCCTGCCGGTGTTCTCGCCCGACGGGACGAAGATCGCGTTCACAGTCGAACCGCGACGGCAACCCGGAGATCTACATCATGAACCGGGACGGCTCGGGGATCCGGCGCGTGACGAACCACCCGCCGAGCGACACGACGCCGACCTGGTCCCCGTCGGGCAACCAGCTCGCCTTCGTGTCCGACCGGACCGGCGTCCCCGCAGATCTATGTCGTCGACGTCGACGGTCTGAACTTCCGGCCGCTCACCGTCGGCCTGGAATCCTATTGCGACCGGCCGACGTGGTCGCCGGCGCCCTACAACGAGATTGCCTACGCTGCCCGCATGGGCGGCGGCCGTTCGACATCAAGGTCCTCGACCTCGCCACGCGCGAACGTCGTCAGATCACGTTTGGCGAGGGCAGCAACGAGAGCCCGGCGTACGCGCCGAACGGCCGGCACCTCGCGTTCAGCTCGACGCGCGCGGGCAAGCGGCAGATCTTCCTGATCGACCGCATGGGCAAGGAAGTGCGGCAGTTGACGAAGGCCGGCAACAACCAGACGCCGGCCTGGTCCCGGTAGAGAACAGAAGGAGAAACATGCAGAGTCGTTGGGCGTGGTCCAGCCTCATCGTCATGGTGGCGGTCGTCGCGCTGTCGGCGGGCGCCTGCCAGAAGAAGGTTCCACCCGTGGCGCGGCCCGATACCGCCGCCGCCGCCCGTGACGTCGCCGGAGCCGGCCAAGCCGCCGGCGCCGCCGGAGCCGGTCAAGGAGCCGCCGGTGACGCCGCCCGCGCCGATCGTCGAGGACAAGATGCTCACGTCCTCGCTGGACGAGATCAACAAGAACTCGCCGCTCAGGCCGATCTTCTTCGGCTACGACAGCTCCGAGGTCGACCGCCGAGCCCAGAAGATCCTCGAAGCGAACGCCGAGGTCATGAAGAAGTACAAGTCGTGGGTGATCACGATCGAGGGCCACTGCGACGAGCGCGGCACGGCCGAGTACAACCTGGCGCTCGGCGAGCGCCGCGCCGTGGCGGCCCGGACCTACATGGTGTCGCTGGGCATCCCGGCCGAGCGGCTCCGGGTCGTGTCGTACGGCAAGGAGTTCCCCTTCGACGCGGGGCACGACGAGGCGGCGTGGGCGAAGAACCGCCGCGACCACTTCGTCGTCACTCAGAAGTAGAATACGAAGACGGAAGGTTGAAGGGTATGTGGCGAAATCGCACGCTCCGAATCCTCCTTGCGGGGGCGATGCTCCTGTCGGTGTCGGGACTGGCATCGGCGGCCAACAAGGAGCACCAGCAGATGATGGCCGACATCCGGATGCTCCAGGAGCAGACGGCGCTGCTGCGGGCGCAGCTCAGCGAGCTGCGCGACGTGCTGAAGAGCGTGGGGGCGAAGCTCGACGACCAGGCCGGCGTGGCACGCAAGGCGTTTGCCGACCAGAAGCTGCTGGTCGACACGATCTCGAGCGACCTGCGCGTCGTGCGGGAGAAGGTGGACGACAACAACGTCCGCATCAGTTCGCTCTCGCAGGAACTCGAGGCGGTGCGCATGGCGCTGCCGCAGGGCGGCGCCGAACCGGCGGCTGCCGGCGGCGAACCGCCCGCGGCCGGGGCCGCCCCTCCCGGGGCGGTGGGCCAGCCGCCGGTCGGCGCGACCAACCCTGCCATGTCACCGCAGCGCCTGTACGACCAGGCGTGGGGCGACTACGTCGGCGCGCAGTACAACCTCGCGATCTCCGGGTTCGAGAACTACCTCCGGACGTTCCCGAAGTCGGAACTCGCCGGCGAGGCGCAGTATTTCATCGGCGAGAGCTACTACCAGCAGGGAATGTATCGCGAGGCCGTCACGGCGTACGACCGCGGGATCTCGGACTACCCCAACAGCAAGCGCCTTCCCGACATGTACTTCAAGCGCGGCATGGCGCTGAACGCCCTCGGCCAGACCGACCGCGCGCGGGAGAGCTGGGAATTCGTGCTGAAGAACTATCCCAACTCCGACGCCGGCCGCCTGGCGCGGCAGCGGTTGGACCAGTTGATCCGGAAGGACCCGTCGGCGAGCCAGGACGAGAACGAACTGCAGGAGTGGTGAGTGGCTCCAAGTCACTAGCCACTGGCCACTAGCTACTACGAGAGAGGACGAAGAGATGGGAACCGTGAACCGGGTGATCCTGGTGGGCAATCTCGGCAGGGACGCCGAGCTCCGCTATACGGGCGGCGGGACGGCGGTCGCCAACTTCAGTCTTGCGACGACCGAGGTCTTCAAGGACAAGGAAGGCCAGCGTCGTGAGGAAACCGAGTGGCATCGCGTGTCGCTGATGGGCAAGCAGGCCGAGTCGGTGGCCGAGTACCTCCGCAAGGGGAAGCAGATCTACGTCGAGGGGCGTCTGCGCACCCGGCAGTGGGACGACAAGGAAGGCAACAAGCGGACGACGACCGAGGTGATCGCCAACCGCGTGGTGCTGCTTGGCAGCGCGGGCGGGGGCGGCGGCCAGCGTCGCGAGGCGGAGCGCGAGGAAACCCACGAGCCGGCGGCCGAGCCCGGCGGCGTCTCGATGCCGGGCGACGACGAGGTGCCCTTCTAGAATTCACGCTCTACGTAAACAAACGGCCCATAGGCCAGACCTATGGGCCGTTTCGCTGTTTACACGCACGCCGCCACCGGCCCGACTCCCGCCTGAGGCCCGGGCGTCCCATCGACTCGCTGGATGCGCCAACGCATCACCGCGGCATCAGCGCGAACACACCCCAGCCCAGGTATTCACGCGTGTAAGCGGCGTAGCGCGCGGGTTCCGAGGTCAGTGTGGCTCGAACATCCTTCGCGAACTCGTCGCCGGGATTGGCCTCAAGCCATCGGCGCATGGTGAGCCATTTGGCCGCCTCGTATCTGTCCCAGCCGTCTTGGTCAGCCAGGACCATTTCCACGACGTCGTAGCCCAGGTGCCGGAAGGACGCGAGAAGCTCTGGAAGCATGAGAAAGTCGGAGATTGAGTTGGCAAGACACCCCTTGGCAACATCTTCCGTCGGCGGTAACTGCCGCCAGTAGGGCTCGCCAACGAGGATGATCCCTCCGGTGCGCAGGCTCCGCGCCAGCAGCTCGATAGTGCCGACGACTCCACCGGCAATCCAGGTGGCACCGACACAGGCTGCCACACTGGCCTTCTCGTCGGATACATAGCCTGCAGCATCGCCGTGGATGAACTCGACGTGATCGGCGACGCCGAGTTCTTCAGCACGGAGCCTCGCTTGCTCGGTGAACAGCTGGCTCATGTCGATGCCGGTGCCGACGACGCCGTGATCGCGTGCCCAGGTGCACAGCATCTCCCCCGACCCGCTGCCGAGGTCGAGCACTCGGGCCCCCGGTTCCAGGCGCAGCGCCGCGCCGAGAGCGGCGAGCTTCCCGGGGTGATCGGGTTGTGGATGCGGTGAGCACTTTCAGTGATGTTGAACATCCGTGGGATGTCCATCGTGAGAACTCCTGACGGGCGCGAAAGAAAGCGTCCAGCGCCTAACCTCGTGTGGGCTGCGTGCGGGAGTTGCGCTCCGCCGGCCCGGAAGCCCCTGTCTCCTGGATCATCCTGCCTACGTCCTCTGCGCGTCTTCCCTCCCATACCGATCTTCCAGCCGCACCACGTCGTCGATTTCGGGAGTCGACACCTCGAAGATGTCGCAGTCCTGCAGCGCCGTCATGCGGTGGACGGTCTTCGGCGCCACGTGCACGCGGTCGCCGGGCTTCATCTCGATCTTGGTGAGCGCCCCGTTCTTCTCGATCTCGAACAGGAGGTGTCCCGCCCAGAGAAGGATTGTCTCCTCCTTCCGGTTGTGGTACTGCAGGCTCAGCGCGTGCCCGGCGTCCACGTGGAGGATCTTGCCGACGTAGCGGTCCGTCTTCGCCCAGTGCAGCTCGTAGCCCCAGGGCTTGTCAACCTTCGTGTAGTCAGCGCTGCCCACTCGTGCCTCCTGTGCGCCGGGGTCGCCGGCTGATTATCCCGTGACGCGGCGGAGAGGGCCGCGTGCCAGGCACCGTTCGATGTCGTTCAGGTTCGTGAGGCGCATCACCCTGGCCGCCAGGCGCCTCGCGTCGCTCGCGCGGAGCCCGGCTACCACGGACCTGGCGGCCGGAACCGCGGCGGGGCTCATGCTGAAGTCGGCCAGCCCGAGGCCGATGAGCAGCGGCAGGGTGGCCGGGTCCGCCGCCATCTCGCCGCACAGCGACACCGGCAGGTTGTGCCGGGCGGCGGCGCGAAGAATGGCGCGCAGCGTCCGCAGGACCGCCGGGTGGAGCGGCGCCACGAGGTGTGACACGCCGGCATCCGTCCGGTCCACCGCCAGCAGGTACTGGATGAGGTCGTTCGTGCCGATGCTGAAGAAGTCGGCCTCCCTCGCCAGCAGGTCCGCGGTCATGGCCGCCGACGGGATCTCGATCATGACGCCGGCGGCCGGCAGCCCGTCGACCGCCTCGCCCCGGACGCGGAGTTCGTCCGCCGCCTCGCGCAGGGCGGTTTTCGCGTCGCGCAGTTCCTCGATCCCGGACACGAACGGGAAGATGACCCGGAGCCGGCCGTGGCGGCTCGCCCTGATCAGCGCCCGGAGCTGTACCTTGAACAGGTCGCGCCGGGCCAGGCTCAACCTGACACCGCGGAGCCCGAGCGGTCGCGCGGCGGAGTCGGGCGGGGCGGAGCCCCATTCCCCGGCTGGCTCACGTCGAACGTGCGAACCGTCACCTCGCCGGGAGCCATCCCCTCCACCAGCGTCCGGTACGCCGCGTACTGGGCATCCTCCGTCAGCGCCTCGATCGGTGACGCGGCGAGCAGGAACTCCGAGCGGTAGAGGCCGATCCCGCCCGCCCCCGCGGCCCGGGCGATCGCGATGTCGTCGGACAGCTCGATGTTCGCCTGCAGGGAGATCGGTTCGCCGTCGGCGGTTCGCGGCGGCGGCGCGAGGGGCATCGTGCGGCCGGGGGATGGGCCCGCGCGCTCCGCGGTCCGATGGCGCGCCTCGGCGACCAGTTCGTCGGGCGGGTCCACGATGATCTCGCCCGACGAGCCGTCGATCACCACGGTGACGCCCGGCTGGATGGAGGCGCTCGCGCGCCCGAGGCCGACGACGGCCGGGACGTGCAGGGACCGCGCGAGGATGGCGGTATGGTGGGTGCTGCTGCCGACGTCGCTCGCGAAGCCGCGGATCTTCCGCCAGTCCACCTGCGCGGCCATCGACGGCGTCAGTTCGTCCGCGATGAGCACGGATGCCGTGTCGACATCCCGGAAGAGATCGGCGCCGAGCCCGCGCGCCCTCCCGAGGTTCATGCGCAGGCGGCCGACGACATCCGCGACGTCGCCCCGGCGTTCCCGGAGGTACGGCGTCCTCGATGCCGTCGAAAATCCCCGACAGGTCTTCGAAGGCGCGCTGGATGGCCCACTCGGCATTGACCTGCTGCTCGCTGACGATCTCCCGCGCCCGGGAGACGAGCATCGGGTCGTCGAGCATGAGCAGCTGGGCCTCGAACAGGTGCCCCAGCTCGGAGGCCGCGCCGGTCGCCACCCGGTCCCGGATCTCGCGCAACTGGCGGCGCGAGCGCTCGCGGGCGTCGTCGAGCCGGGCCATCTCTCCCGCCACCTGCGCCGGGGCGATGGGAAACCGGATCACGAGCGGGTTCTGCATCAGCAGGACCGCGCGCCCGACGACCATCCCCGGCGACACCCCGATGCCCGTCAGGCGGTGCACGGCTCCTCACCAAACCCCGACTCGACGAGCTGGCAGAGCGCCTCCAGGGCGGCCCCTTCGTCGTCGCCCTCCGCCGAGATCGTGATCTCGGAGCCCTTCGCCGCCGCGAGCAGGAGGACGCCCATGATGCTCTTGCCGTCCATCACGCGCGTGCCGCGCCCCACGCGCACGCGTGCCTGGAAGGCGCTGGCGGTATGGACGAACCGCGCGGAGGCGCGCGCGTGCATGCCGAGCTGGTTGCAGACTGTCACTGTGCGAGACACCATAATCGGACCAACGGTCGGCCTTCACTAGGTTTCGGTCTTCGTCTCCGCACGCAGGAGGTCCGACGCGATCCAGATCGCGTTGCGGCCGTGTTCGCGCATGTCGCGGGCGACGGTCAGCAGGTTCGACGACTTCTGTGCGCCGGCGAGCTTGATCAGCATCGGGAGGTTCACGCCCGTGATCACCTCCACGCGGTCGGCCTCGAGGAACGTGAGGCCGAGGTTCGCGGGCGTGCCGCCGAACATGTCGGTCAGGATGAGCACGCCCTCCGGCCCCTGGACCCGCGCGATCGCCTGCTTGATCTCCTCGCGCGCGTCGTCGACGTCGTCGTGCCAGCCGATCGAGACGGCGGCGAACTGCGGCAGGTCGCCGACGATCGTCTCGGCCGCGTTCACGAGTTCCGTCGCCAGCTGGCCGTGGGTGACGACTACCACGCCAATCATCGCGGACTCCCCCAGGATTCGGAGTTGTCAGTCATTGCCGATGTCGATGTCCCGGTGCCGCACCCGGAGGCGGACCCCGTCCAGGTCCCCGAGCTGCTTGCGCAGCGCCTCGGCGATCATCACGGAGCGGTGCCGGCCGCCCGTGCAGCCGACCGCCACCGTGAGGTAGCTCTTCCCTTCCACCACGTAATGGGGGACGACGAACCGGAGGAAGTCCGCGATCTTGCCGAGGAACGCCCCGGTCGCCTCGTGGGCCTCCATGAACTGGACGACAGGCTTGTCGCGGCCGGTGCGGAGGCGGAGCTCGGGCACGAAGTGGGGGTTGGGCAGGCAGCGCACGTCGAAGACCAGGTCGGCCTCGGGCGGCACCCCGTGCTTGAAGCCGAAGCTCGTGAAGGTGATCAGCATCCGGCCGCGCGGGGACCGTCCCCGCGAGATCGACATGAACGCCTCGCGCAGCTCGTGAACCGTCAGGTCGGTGGTGTCGATGATCTCGTCGGCCAGGGCGCGGATCGGGACCAGCCGTTCGCGCTCCTCCCTGATGCCGTCGAGGACCGGCCGATCGTGGGCGAGCGGGTGCGGGCGGCGGGTTTCGCTGAACCGGCGGACCAGTGCGCCGTCGCTCGCCTCGAGGAAGATCAGCGCCGGGTTGAGGCCGCGGATCGAGCGCAGCTTCCGCAGCTCCTTGGGGAACCGCGACAGGAAGGCGCCTTCGCGGACATCCACGACGATCGCCACCCGCTTGAGATCGCTTTCGGTGCGCTGCGACAGTTCCGCGAGCGTCGGGATGAGGGTGATCGGCAGGTTGTCGACGCAGAAGTAGCCGAGGTCTTCGAGCGCGCGGATCGCCTGCGACTTCCCCGCCCCGGACAACCCTGTCAGGACCACGAACCCGCTTCCGCTCGCCGCGGGGCGGGCCTTCGTGCGCATCGGGCGGGCAGGTCTCGGTGTCACGGTTCCCCCTCGCCGTGCTCGTCCTGGTCGGCGTCCACGTCGGCGATCGCCGCGGGGGCTTCGGGCTCGCGGAGCTGGCGTTCGAGCCGCGCCGCCAGCTTCCGCGCGGCGTGGTGGCCGCGGGAACGCAGCAACTGGTTCCGCGCCGCCACCTCGACGAGGATGGACACGTTCCGGCCCGGCGCCACCGGCATCCGCAGCAGGGGCACGTGCAGGCCGAGGACCTCGTAGTGCGCGTCGTCGAGACCGAGCCGCTCGTACTCGCGGCCGGGCTCCCAGCGTTCCAGCTGCACGACCAGTTCGACGCGCTTGGACGAGCGCGTCGACGCCACCCCGAACAGGTCCTTGATGTTGATCAACCCCAGGCCCCGCACCTCCATGTGGTGCCGGGTGAGGTCGGGGCAGGTGCCGATGAGCACGCTCTCGGCGCGCCGGCGGATTTCCACCGTGTCGTCGGCCACGAGGCGGTGGCCGCGGACGATCAAGTCGAGGGCGCACTCGCTCTTCCCGATGCCGCTCTCACCGACGATCAGCACGCCGAGGCCGAGGATGTCCATCAGGACGGCGTGGATGATCGTCCGCTCCGCCAGCGAGTCCTCGAGGATCGCGTTGACCTTGGCGATCGCGATCGGCGTCGCGATCGACGTGCTGAGGAGCGGCACCCCCGCGGCTTCCGCCTCGTTGACGAGTTCGGGCGGCGGCGTGAACCCGCCCGTGATCATGACCGCCGGGATCCCGTGCGTGAACGTCCTGCGCAGCGCCTCGGTCCGCGCCGCCGACGACAGGCTCTCGAGATACCGGACTTCGCTTTCGCCGAGGATCAGGATGCGTCCGGCAGACAGGTAGGCATCGAAGCCGGCGAGGGCGAGGCCCGTCTTCTGGATGTGGGGACTGGTGATCCGCTTGTCGAGGCCGGACGCGCCGGCGACGAGCTCGAGCGGGAGGCCGAGCACTTCGGGCCGGCTGCGCAGGAGCGCGCCGATGCTGACGCTTGAAGTCGGGGTGACCATCTGGTGGCGGCCGTCCGGGACCAGCAGCTCAGCCCTCGGGTTCAATCAGCCCGAGGTGCCCATCCTTGCGCCGGTAGAGCACGTTGATGGCGTCGGTGACGGCGTTGCGGAACACCAGGAACGCGTCGTTCCCGCCATCCACGGCAAGCGCCGCCTCGTCGACGGTCATCGGCTTCACCGGGTAGCGCGGCACCCGGCGAATCCGAGGCTTCTTCGGCAAGTCGTCGGGGACGGGGGCCTTCATCTCGGCCTCTGCCACCAGGACGCGCGGCGAGGTGGCGCGGCGCTTCCGCTCCTGCCACTTCCCCTTCACCTTCACCAGCTGCTGCTCGATCTTCTCGATCCCGGCAGTGACGGACGCCTCCCAGGCGTTGGAGTCGCCGAGGCCGTGGAGGAAGTGGTCGCCGCGGGTGTGCACCGTGAACTCGGACTTGTGGCGGTACTTCTCGAGCGTGAGCACCGCCTGGACCGAGACGATCCCGCCCTTCAGCAGGCGGTCGAGCTTCGCCAGCCGCTTCTCGACCAGCTTGCGCAGTTCCGGGGTGACGTCGACGTGTCGGCCGGTCAGTTCAAGTCGCATAGGCAGCCGTCAGTACAGCACTTTGCGCTGGTTGGAAGTGGGGATCTTGAGCTCCTCGCGGTACTTGGCAATGGTCCGCCGCGCGAGCACCAGGCCTTCCTTCTGCAGCATGCTGACGATCTTCGAATCGCTGAGGGGCTTGTGGGGGTCCTCGTTCTCGATGATCCTCCGGATGCGCTGCTTGATGGTGACCGAGGACACGCTCTCGCCGTACGAGCTGCTGATGCCGCTGTGGAAGAAGAACTTCATCTCGAACACGCCTTGCGGCGTGTGCATGTACTTGTTCGTCACCACGCGGCTCACGGTGGACTCGTGCATGCCGATGTCGTTCGCCACGTCGCGCAGCACGAGCGGCCGCAGGTGCTCGATGCCGTGGTCGAGGAAGTCCCGCTGGAAGTTGACGATGCTCGTGGCGACCTTGTAGATCGTCTTCTGCCGCTGCTCGACCGACTTGATCAGCCACAGCGCCGACCGGAACTTGTCCTTCACGTAGGCGCGGGTCTCGTCGCTGTTCTCGGTGCCCTTCTCGAGCAGGCGCCGGTAGGCCGGGCTGATCCGGAGCTGCGGCAGCCCCTCCTCGTTCAGCACGACGACGTACTGGTCTTCGATCTTCACGACCGTCACGTCCGGCGTCACGTACTGGGACTGCGGCCGGTTGTAGCGGCTGCCGGGCTTCGGGTCGAGGTGCTGGATGATCGCGATGTGCTGCTTGAGTTCCTCGACCGACAGGCCCAGCTTCCGTGCGAGCTCCGGCACCTGGTGGTTCTGCAGCAGGCGGAGGTGCTCGGTGACGATCTTCTCGGTTGGCGTGCCCTCGAGGCCCAGGTGGCGAAGCTGCAGCCACAGGCATTCCTGCAGGTCGCGCGCGGCCACGCCGATCGGGTCGAAGCCCTGCACCAGCTTCAGCGCGCGCTCGACGTCGGCGACGCTCCAGTTCCCCATCGACGCGATCTCGTCCACCGAGGCCACCAGGTAGCCGTCGTCGTCGAGGTTGCCGACGATCGCGGTCCCGATCTCGCGGAGCGCGTCGTCGTCGGTCTGGATCGAGAGCTGCCAGAGCAGGTGGTCGGAGAGCGAGGTCGAGGTCGACAGGGTGTTCTCGATCGGCGGCAGTTCCTTCACCTCCTGCTGCGCGCGGGGCCGGTAGCCGTCGTCGAGGTAGTCGCCGAAGAAATACTCGTAGTCCTGGTCGTCCCAGGAGTCCTGCTTCTGCTCCTTGGGCGGCTCCTCTGCCTTCTCGGGCGCGGCGGCCTCGGCGACCTGCATGTCCTCGGTCGGCACCTCCTCGAGCATCGGGTTCTCGACCATCTCCTGGGTCAGCAGTTCGCCGAGCTCGAGGGTCGACATCGGCAGCAGCTTGATCGCCTGCTGCAGCGACGGCGTGAGAATGAGCTTCTGGACGAGCTTGGTGTGAAGTTTCTGCTGAATCGCCATGGCCTAGTGATCCGCGGCAACGGAGCCGTGATCCATATTAGTCCAACCTGAAGTCAGTCCCGAGGTAAATCCGCCGCACCTCCTCGTCGTCCGCGAGGCTCTCCGGCGTGCCGCTGCGGAAGATCACCCCGTCCCGGACGATGTAGGCCCGATCGGTGATTTTCAGCGTCTCCCGCACGTTGTGGTCCGTGATCAGCACGCCGATGCCCCGCTCCTTCAGGTGGAAGATGATCTTCTGGATATCGGCGACGGCGATCGGGTCGATGCCGGCGAACGGCTCATCGAGCAGGATGAACAGCGGCGAAACGACGAGCGCCCTGGTGATCTCGACCCGGCGCCGCTCGCCTCCCGAGAGCGTGTAGGCCGCCGAGCCGGCCAGCGGGGTCAGGTTCAGCTCGGCCAGCAGCTCCCGCAGCCGCGGTCCGCCGCGATGCGGCATCGAGGTCGAGCGTCTCGAGAATGGCGAGGATGTTCTGTTCGACCGTCAGCCCGCGGAAGATCGACGGCTCCTGCGGCAGGTAGCCGATCCCCTTGCGCGCCCGGATGTACATCGGGTCGCTGGTGACGTCCTTGCCGTCGAGCAGCACGCGGCCCGAGTCGGGCGCCGTGAGGCCGACCGTCATGTAGAACGTCGTCGTCTTGCCCGCCCCGTTCGGGCCGAGCAGGCCGACGACCTCGCCGGAGGCCACCTCGAGGCTGACGCCGCGCACCACCGTGCGGCCGCTGTATGACTTCGTGAGTTCGTGCGTCTGGAGGGTCGCCATCAGTCCACACGAAGCCATTCAGCGTTTGATCCCGCGCTTCAATTCGGTGCGTCGCTGTTCTTTCCCGTCGACGACGATCCTATCAGTCGATTTCTCAAGAAACGCAAGGAATTGCCGGTAGTTTCGCCCGATTCGTCCTCGAGCGTCACCGGCGTCGCCGGCCATGTAGTACTGCTCGTTCCGGGCAGTGTAGGTGAGGCGATTGCCGGCCGCGCGGCGGCCGTCCGGCGTGCGAAGCTTGACGTCGATGTACGCCTCGAGATGGTCGATCTCGCTGCCGCTCTCCAGCAGGTAGATTTCAATCTTGTCGGCCGCCAGGTCGCCGTCCGGGCCGTTCAGCCGCGCGGTGCCGGTGTAGGTTGCCCGCCGCACCTAGTCGTCGTAGACCATGTCGTTCGCCGACGCCACCGAACGCACCTGCTCTTTGGCCTTCGTCTTCTCGTTCACCTGTTCGAGGATGCAGCCGCGAGTCGACGTGGCCGGCCGCCGCCAGGTTGCCCGACCCGTCGTCCACCACGATCTCGTCCGCCTTGATTCGCATCTCGCCCTGCCACAGCTGCGCGCTCGCCGGTGTACATGGCGTTCGAACCGGCGCCGTCGTACTCGAGGCGGTCGGCGATCGCGAACACGGGCTTGTCCGGTCTTCAGCAGCGCGGACCGCGCGCCTGCCGGCCGGTGCCGGGGCCTGGGTGCCGCCCGCGCCGGCACTGTCCCGCATCTCGGTCTTCACCGCGTCGATGGCGGTGATCTTCTCGCCGTCGAGGACGATCGTCACCCGCTTCCCTTCGATCGTCGCCTGCTCGTCGAGGACCTGCGGCTGCCGGCCCGGACTTCTCGTCCGCCCCCGCCATGTACCAGCGTGCCGGCGGTGATGCTGTAGCGGGCCTCGCGGGCCTGGCGGTCATCGCCGCCCTGCTGGAACTGCACGCCCCCGGCGAACCGCGCCGACTCGATGCGGTCGAATCCGTTCTTCAGCGCGAGCGACATCGTGCTCGACTTCGCCGCTCGCGGCTTGGCGGGCGGCGGCGGCGACTTCGCGGAACTCGACGGCCTCGCTGAACGCCGCGTCGGTCAGGCCGGCCGGCCGGCGTCCCGGTGCCCTGCAGCGCTCCAGACTTGATCGTGCGGGCGGGCGTGACCTTGTCGGCCGCCAGCTCGAGCACGACCCGCTCGCGCGCCTGCAGCGCGGTCACGGTCGTCCCGTCGGGGCCCAGGCCGATGTCGATGAACTGCTGCCGACAGCCGCCGCCCCCCGCCGCCCGCGGCGCCCGCGAGGTCGATCGCCGCATCGCCGCTGAGCACGGCCCGCTGCAGCGTCCTGCCGTCCTCGGCGTAGGTCAGGTTCATGTCCCTCGCCGACATGTTCTTCAGGCCGCCTTCCGCCTTCGTCGGCCTCCCGACCACCCGGGACGACCCGCGGAGTTCGAGCATCTGGACGCGCTGCTCGTCGGGGGTGAGATAGGCGACGCCGCCGTCCGCCTGGATGGTCTGGCCGTCGCGCACCATCTTCACGCCCCGCTCGAAGCGCATGTACTTGTCGGCGCGCGCCAGGCCCGCCGCGCCCGCCGTCGATCTCCGCTCCGTCCTTGCCCTGCTCGTCGGGCTGCGTTGTGGATGACGACCTGGTCGAGCAGCCACAGCACGTCGCGGTTCTTGTCGTAGGTCATGCCCACGGCGGTGCCGCTCATCCGGGTGCGCGTGAATGCCACCGGGCCGGGGGCCCGGACCACGCCTTCGCGTCCACGAACGTCGCCTCCTCCGTCTTCAGCACCAGGCCGTCGCTCGCCGCGATCTCGACCGCACCCTTCAGCGTGACGTCGACGTTCGGCGGCTGCCCCTTCATCTCCGCGTCGCGCGCCTTGATCAGGAAGTCGCGGCCGCCGCGCTGCAGGACCTTGAACACGCCGCCGGTGATCTTGGTCCGGCCGTCCTGGTACTGGGACATCCGGTCGTAGTGCTCGACGGTGACGTCCTGGCGGGCGCCCAGCAGCCGCTGCGACCTTGCCGTCGAGTGCTCTCGAAATGGCCGCGGGGTCGCTGCGTGGTGGGCACCGGCTTGGCGGGGGGCGGGACGCCGGCCGCCGCAGCGACACGCGAGCGTCACCGCCAGGACGACGATGAACAGCCCGAGCCCGAGGCGAAGACGGCGTTGCCACGGAGTCATCGCATCACGACACCACCGCCTCTGCCGCGCGCATGTCGGCCAGCGTGAGTTCCGTGTAGGTCTCCCCGTTGAAGGTATTCTGCGTCAGCGAGAACGCGAGGTCCAGCGCGGACCGGTGCTCGATCAGGAACGGCTCGCGCTCGACCGCCCGCCACGCGATGGCCCGGAAGATGCGCCCCTTCTGACGCACGCCCATCTTCAGGTGCCGCTCCTTGATGCGGCGGGGGCCGTCCACGATCTCCACGGGCCCGGCGCAGAACACCGGCTTCGGGTTCCCGATGCCGAACGGCTCGAGTGCCTGGATCTCCTCGACCAGGCGGCCCTTGATCTCGTCGAAGCCGAGCCGGGCGTCGACGCGGATCCTCGGCCGCAGGTCGTCGGGCCCCAGACAGTCGTCGCCGTGGGCCTGCAGGGCCGCGCGGAACGGCTTCACCGCGACCTGGCGTCGAGCGTCAGGCCCGCGGCCATCTTGTGGCCGCCGAAGCGCAGGAGGTGCTCGCCGCACGACTCGATGCGCGCCGAGCATGTCGAACGCCCCGATGCTGCGGCACGACCCGTGCCCGACGCCGTCCTCCAGGGAGATCACCACCGCGGGCCGGCAGAACGCGTCCACCAGCTTCGAGGCCACGATGCCGATCACGCCCCGGTGCCAGCCTTCCCCGGCGACGACCAGCACCGAGTGCGCGCCGATGTCCGGGTCGCTCTCGATGACGCGGCGGGCTTCGCGCGAGGATCTCCTGCTCCTGCGCCTGCCGGCGCAGGTTCTCCTCGTTGAGCTGCTCGGCCAGCGCGCGCGCCTCGGCCCCCATCGCCTCGTCGGTCGCCAGCAGCAGGCGTGCCGCGATGTCGGGCGTCGCCATCCGGCCTGCCGCGTTGATGCGGGGGGCGAGGATGAACCCGACGCTGTAGCTGTCGATCGTCTTGCCCGACAGGCCCGCGACGTCCAGCAGCGCCCGAAGGCCGACCTTGTGCGGCCCCTTCGAGAGCAGGTCGAGGCCGATCTTCGCGATGACCCGGTTCTCGCCGACCAGCGGCACGACGTCGGCCAGCGTGCCCAGCGCCGCGATCTTCACGAACGCCGGCAGCCACTTCTCCCTGCCCGGTGCGCACGCACAGCGCCTGCACGAGCTTGAGCGCGACGCCGACGCCCGCCAGGTTCTTGTCCGGGTAGCTGCAATCGACGGCGCTTCGGGATTGAGCACCGCCACGGCACGCGGCAGCTCCGCCTCCGGGCTCGTGGTGATCCGTGATCACCACGTCCACGCCGAGTTCCGCCGCGCGCCTCGCGGCCTCGAGGCTGCGGATGCCGCAGTCCACGGAGATGATGAGGCGCACGCCTTCCGCCGCCAGCCGCTCGACGGCGGGCACCTGGAGGCCGTAGCCGTCGCGGATCCGCTCGGGGATGAAGTGGGTGACGTCGCCGCCCAGTCGCGGCGATGGCGCGCTCGAGAATCACCGTGGAGGTGATGCCGTCCACGTCGTAGTCGCCGTGGATGGCCACGCGCTCGCGGCGCTCGATCGCCGACAGCACGCGCGTCCACCGCGGCGTCCATGCCGGTCAGCCGGAACGGGTCGTGGAGGTGGTCCAGCGACGGGTGCAGGAAGCGCGCGGCCTCTTCCGCCGTCGTGATGCCGCGCTGGCAGAGCAGGCGCGCCGTGACGAGGCCGAGGCCTGCCGAGGCCGAGAGTGTCGGCCGCCGCCGCCTCGTCGCACGGCTGGTGTTCCCAGAGCCGGGTGGTGTGGCCACGCGATCAGCCCGCGGCCTGCGATGCCAGGTCGACGAAGTCGGACCCCGCCCGGCCCATCTGCCGGAACTTCTGGTACCGGCTGTCGGTCCGCTGCTCCGACGTCAGCGGCCGCACGGACTCGAGCGCGCCGACGATCGCGCGGTCGAGCAGGCCGGCGGCAGACTCGGGGTCGTTGTGCGCGCCCCCGACCGGCTCCGGCACGATCGCGTCCACGATGCCCAGCCGCAGCATGTCGGGCGCCGTCAGCTTCAGCGCCTCCGACGCCTCCACCTTGCGGGCCGAGTCGCGCCACAGGATCGCGGCGCACCCCTCCGGCGGGATGACGCTGTAGATGGCGAACTCCTGGATCAGGATCCGGTCCCCGATGGCCAGCCCCAGGGCGCCGCCGCTGCCGCCCTCGCCGCAGATCGCCACGATGATCGGCGACGTCGAGGACGGCCATCTCGCGGAGGTTGTAGGCGATCGCCTCGGCGACGCCGCGCTCCTCCGACTCGATGCCGGGTAGGCGGCGGGCGTGTCCACGATGACGATCACCGGCCGCCGGAACTTCTCCGCCATCTTCATCGCGCGGATCGCCTTGCGGTAGCCCTCGGGCTTCGCGTAGCCGAAGTTCCGGTAGATCTTCTGCTTCGTGTCGGCCGCCGCCCTTCTGGTGACCGACGACGAGCACCGGCTCGCCGTGAAACCGGCGCCATCCCGGCGACGATGGCGTGGTCGTCGGCGAACCGGCGGTCGCCGTGGATCTCGGCGAACTCGACGAACAGGCGCGCGACGTAGTCGAGCATGCACGGGCGGTTGGGGTGGCGGGCCAGCTGCACCCGCTGCCACGGCTTCAGGTTCGCGTAGATCTCCCGCCGCAGCGAGTCGACCCGGCGGTTCAACTGCTCGATGTCCCGGTCCCGCTGCTCGGTCCGGGGCATCATCGACAATGGCCTCGATCTCCTTGAGCAGCACCGCGATCGGCGCCTCGAACTCCAGCACGTCGTTCGGCTTGTTCATGTCGTCTCCTCAGGGCGCCCGGGCCTGCATCGCGCTTCCGTGCCGCGCTACCGCAGCGTCACGGCTCCCGCGCCGCACATCCGTTCCAGGTCGGCCACCAATTGCGACGACGGCTTCACCCGCGTTCTGGCCGAGCACCTCGGCCTTCACCCGGAGCGGCTGCGCCCCGCCCCGCAGCTCGAGCTCCAGCACCACCTTCCGGTCGCCCTTGTGGCGCGCCATCACGTCGAGCATCGCCTCGACCGTCGATCGATCCTGGGGCGGCATCGCCAGCCGGATCACGACCTGGCGCGCCGCCTTCTCCCTCACCGCCTCGATGGCGACGATCTCCGCAGGCCATCAGGCGGCTGGCTTTCGTCGTCGCGCTCGAACTTCCCCTTCACGAGGACCATGCTGTCGGTCTGGATCAGCGCCGACGCCTTCGCGAACGTCTCCGGGAATGCGACGACTTCGATGCTGCCCTGCGGGTCGTCGAGCGCGAAGGCGGCCATCCGGTCGCCCTTGCGGGTCTTCAGCGCCCGCACGGCGCCGATGATGCCGCCGATGGTCACCTCGAACGACTTCGGCGCCGCGCTGCCCTCCGCGTCCTCCGTGCCGTCGTGGGCGATCAGATCGGCGATCGTCCGCGCGCCGATGGCCTGGAGTTCCGCGGCGTAGCGCTCGATCGGGTGGCCGCTCCAGTAGAGGCCGAGCGATTCCTTCTCGCCCGCCAGCTGCTGCGCCTCCGTCCAGGGCGGCGCGTCCGGCAGTTCCACGTGCGAGGCGCCGGGTCCTCGTCGGCGGTCGTCGAAGCCGCCGAACAGCTGCGCCTGCCCCTGGTCGCGGTCCCGCCGGCTGCGCGTCCCGTATTCGAGCGCCTTTTCCACGGCGGCGAACAGCCGCGCGCGAAGGGCGGCCGCGGCAGCGCGCCCAGTCGACGGCGAGGCGCCGCCGAGCGAGTCCAGCGCACCGGCCTTGATCAGGCTCTCGAACACCCGCCGGTTGACCGACGCGCGAGTCCAGCGCCTCGCACAGCTGGTACAGCGACTTCACGCGCCCCTTCTGCGCGCCGCACGTCGAGCAGCGCCAGCACCGCGCCCTCGCCGACGTTCTTCACCGCGCCGAGGCCGAACCGCACGCCTTCCGGCGTCACCGTGAACGCCAGCTCGCTGCTGTTGATGTCGGGAGCCAGCACCGTGACGCCGAGGTCGCGGCACTCGCCGAGATACATCGCGAGCTTCGCCGTGTTCTGCGATTCGATGGTCAGCAGCGCCGCCATGAAGTGCGCCGGGTAGTTGGCCTTCAGATATGCCGTCTGGTACGCGACGAGCGCATACGTCGTCGAGTGCGACTTGTTGAAGCCGTAACCCGGCGAACGCCTCCATCAGGTCGAACAGCTCGGCGGCCTTCTTCCCGTCCACGCCGCGGCTCTTCGCGCCGTCGACGAATTTCTGGCGCTGCGCCTGCATGACGTCGATGTTCTTCTTCCCCATCGCCTTCCGGAGCAGGTCGGCCTCGCCGAGCGTGAAGCCGGCCACCTCGTTGGCGACCCGCATCACCTGCTCCTGGTAGGCGATGACGCCGTACGTCTCGTGCAGCACCTTCTCGAGCACCGGCAGCTGGTACTTCACCTCGACCCGCCCGTGCTTGCGGTTGATGAAGTCGTCCACCATCCCGCCGCGCAGCGGCCCCGGCCGGTAGAGCGCGTTCAACGCGATCAGGTCCTCGAACCGCTGGGGCTTGGCCTTCCGCAGGATGTCGCGCATCCCGGAACTCTCGAACTGGAACACGCCGAGCGTCTGGCCGTTCGAGAACAGGTCGTACGTCTTCTGGTCGTCGAGCGGCAGCGCCGCCAGGTCCAGCACCTCGCCCCGTCGTCCGCTTGATCTCGCGGACGGCGTCGTCCAGCAGGGTGAGCGTGCTGAGCCCCAGGAAGTCCATCTTCAGGAGACCGATCCGCTCGATCTCCTTCATGCTCCACTGGGTCGTGATTTCGTCCCGCGCCCCCTTGTGCAGCGGCGCGAACTCGGTGATCGGCTTCGGGGCGATCACGACGCCGGCGGCGTGGACCGAGGCGTGGCGCGTCATCCCCTCGAGCCGCCGCGCAACCTCCAGCAGTTCCTTCACCCGCGGGTCGTTCGTCTCCAGGTCCCTGAGCGCCGGGTTCTCGCCCAGCGCCTTGTCGAGCGTCATGTCGAGCGTCGGCGGGATCAGCTTGGCGACCTTGTCCACCTCGGCATACGCGATGTCGAGCGCGCGGCCCACGTCCCGCACGACGGCCTTCGCCTTCATCGTCCCGAAGGTGATGATCTGCGCAACGTTCTCGCGGCCGTACTTCCGCGTCGACGTACTCGATCACCTCGCCTCGCCGCCGCTCGCAGAAGTCGATGTCGATGTCGGGCAGCGACACGCGTTCGGGGTTGAGGAAGCGCTCGAAAATCAGGTCGAAGTGCAGGGGGTCGACGTCGGTAATCTTCAGGCAGTACGCGACGACGCTGCCGGCAGCCGACCCGCGGCCAGGCCCGACCGGGATGCCCTGCTCGCGCGAGTACCGGATGAAGTCCCAGACGATGAGGAAGTACCCGGCATACCCCATCCGCTTGATCATCGCGATTTCGTACGCGACGCGTTCGCGGTACTCGTCGATCGTGTGGCGCAGGAGCCCGGCTGCCTCCATCGACCGCAGCCGCGGCAGCCGGCTGTCGAAGCCCTCCCACACCATCTTCTCGAAGTACTCCTCGAGGCCGAAGGGCGCCGGCACGTCGAAGTTCGGCAGTTGGTGGACGGTCTTCCCGAGGTCGACGCTGCACCGCTCCGCGATGCGAACCGTGTTCGCCATGGCGTCCGGGTAGTCGCCGAACACGGCGGCCATCTCCTCCGGCGTCTTCAGGTAGAACTGGTCGCCGTAGTACCGCATCCGCTGCGCGTCGTTGACCGTCTTCGCCTTGCCGATGCACAGGAGGATGTCGTGGGCCTTGAAGTCCTCGCGGTGCAGGTAGTGCACGTCGTTCGTGCAGACCAGCGGCAGGTCGAGGGCCTTCGCGACGCGCTGCAGCCCGGTGTTGACGACCTTCTGCTCCTCGATGCCCTGGTACTGCATCTCGAGGAAGAAGTTGCCGGCACCGAGCGTGTCGCGGTAGAACGCGGCCGCCTCTATCGCCTGGCGTTCCTGCTCGGCGAGGAGCCGCGCGGGAATCTCGCCCTTGAGGCAACTGCTGAGGCCGATCAGCCCGGCCGAATGTTTCGCCAGCAGTTCCCGATCGATGCGCGGCCGGTAGTGGAACCCCTCGGTATACCCGGCCGACACCAGCCTGATGAGGTTCTGGTATCCCTCTCGCGTCTCGGCCAGCAGCACCAGGTGGTTGTACGTCTCGCCGATGCCGCCGCCCTTGGTAAACCGGCTGCCGGTCGCCACGTACGTCTCGCACCCGAGGATCGGCTTCACCCCCTTCTGCCGCGCCTTGTCGTGGAACACGACCGACGAGAACATGTTCCCATGCTCGGTCACCGCCATGGCGGGGACCTTCTGCCTGGCGGCCTGCTCCAGCAGTTCGTCGACCCGGCACGCGCCGTCGAGCAGCGAGTACTCGGTGTGCAGATGAAGATGGATGAACTCTGGCATCGGCAACGGTCACGTCGAAACGTAGGGACGAGGGGTGCGCCAGACGGTATTATACCGGCGTGAAGTTCGCGCGACACCTCTCCGGCGTTCCGGGCGCGATTGCGCAGGTTCTCCTGGCCTCTTCCCTGCTCGCGGCGGCGGCGCCCGGACAGCAACCGCCGCCCCCCGCGGTGAGCGGCCAGCAGCCGCCCGCAGCCGCGGCGCCGCAGGCCGCCAAGCCTGGCGCCCCGCGGAAGCTCCCGACGCTGACGATGTCCGCGGCCTGGACGATCTCTTTGCCGTCGGCGGCCTCCGGCACGCCCGCGACCGACGGCGAGCGCGCGTACGCTCCCGCTCCGCGGAGGCGAGTTCGTGGCGATGTCGCTCGCCGACGGCTCCGCCGTCTGGACCGAGCCCGCCGCCGAGGTCGTCGGTTCGCCCGAGGCCGGAGGCGGCATGGTGTTCCTCCCGTTCGCCCGCCGCCTCGAGGCGCGTGACGCGGCGACGGGAGCAACCCGCTGGCGGGCCGAGACCGGCGGACGCCTTGCGCGCGCCGCTGTTCTGGCAGAACGGCTGGCTGCTGGCGATGACCGAGCAGGGCGACGCCACGATGTTCCGGGCCGAGACGGGCGAGGCCCTGTGGACGCAGCAGGTCGGCGCGCCGGCACCGGTCCGACCCTCCGCGGCGGACGACCGCGTCTACGTGCTCCTGGACGACGGCCGGGTGCTCGCGCTCGCCCTGGAAACCGGCAAGACGATCTGGGAGGTCAAGCTGCCGGCCAGGCCGACCTCCATCAGCCCGCTCGACGACCGGATCTTCGTCGGGTGCGCCGACCGGTTCTTCTACTGCCTGGCCGCCGACACGGGCAAGACCAAGTGGCGCTGGCGCACGGGCGGGGCGATTGTCGGCACCGCCGTCGTGGACGAAGACTTCGTCTACTTCGTCTCGCTCGACGGCGTCCTTCGCGTCGCTCGATCGCGGGAACGGCCACCAGCGCTGGAAGACGTCCCTGCCTTACCAGGCCACCGGCGGGCCCGTTCCTGTCGGCCCGCTTCCTGTTGGTGCCGGGGAACGCCGGGGAAATCGGCGGCTTCCGCGCGCGAGACGGGAAGGCCGCCGGCACCGTCACCCTCGCAGGGGAGCCGTCGGCGGTTCCGCGCTTCCTCGCCGCCCCGGACCCGGCCAAGCCAGGCAGACTGCTGGTCGTCAGCGGCGAAGGCAAAGCCCAGCTCTTCGTCTCGGGACCGTCCTAGATCTCGACTGGCGCCTTGTGGCGCCCGGCCAGTTCTTCCTTGATCACCCGGGTCAGCCGCCCGACGCCCTCGACGATCTTCTCCTTCGACGGCAGCGAGAACGACAGCCGCAGGATGTTGCTGCCGGTGCCATCGACGAAGAACGCGCTCCCGGCCACGTAGATGACGCGCTGCTCGATCGCCCGCGGCAGCATCTCGTCGGTGCTGCAGTGCGCGGGAAGCGTCGCCCACAGGAAGAACCCGCCCTTCGGCTCCGGCCAGGTGATGAGGTCGCCAAGCTGCGCGCGCAGCTCGTTCTGCATCACCGTCCGCTTTTCCTGGTAGAACTGGCGGAGCATCGGCAGCCGGCTCGTGAGAATCCCCCGCCGGCAGGCCTGGTAGATGATGTGCTGGTCGAGCGCCGGAGGCATCAGGTCCTGGGTCTGCTTGAACAAATCGAGCTTCGAGGCGAGGGCCTCGGAGGCCACGAGCCAGGCCACCCGGAAACCGGGTGCGAGCGTCTTCGAGAAGCTGCTCAGGTAGATCACCCGGCCTTCGGTATCGTCCGCCTTGATCGGCCTCGTGTCCGCGGCCGAGGCCGCATCATCGAAGTAGAGCGCGCCGTACGGGTCGTCCTCGATGAGCAGCATGTCCGCGCGCGAGGCCCACGCGAGGAGCTGCCGCCGCTTCTCGAGCGACAACAGCAGGCCCGTCGGGTTCTGGAAGTTCGGAACGAGGTACAGGCAGCGGACCGTGCGTCCCGCGCCGCGTTCGCGTGCGACGACGCGTTCGAGGTCTTCCAGGTCGATGCCGTCCGCCTGCTGCCGCACTCCCACCAGCGCCGCCCCGGTGTTCTTGAACGCGCTGATGGCACCCGTATACGCGGGAAGTTCGACGAGCACCACGTCCCCGGGGTCGAGCAGCACCTTGCCAACCAGGTCGATCCCCTGCTGCGAACCGGTGGTGATCAGCATCTGCTCGGCGGTCGCCGCGATGCCGCGAGAGGCCAGGATCTCCTGGCAGGCTTCGATGAGCGGCTTGTGGCCCCGCGTCGGGCCGTACTGAAGGACCGACCCGTCCTTCCCCGTCAGCAACTCGGCCGCGATCTCCCGGAATTCCTCCCACGCATAGACCACGGGATCGGGGTAGCCCGGTGCGAAGGAAATCATGTCGGGGACGCGCACCGCCATGACGCCCATCTTGCGGATCGCGGACCCCTGCGACTTCAACGCGGCCCTGGAAAGAAAGTGATCGTAGTCAATCATGGCGTCGCTCATCGGGATGCTGGGACGACACCCGTCGCCGCGACGTCTCCCGAGAACGCGCGGTACAGGGAGAGGTAGGCGGACGAAGCGGTGAGCCCAAGGAACTGGAACACGAGGTTGCGGAGAAGCCAGGCACCAAGTTGCAGGGGCAGGACGACGAGACCGGCCAACGGGACGTACGCGATGAGGTAGAACCCCCAGGTGGCAGCCACCGACAGGACAGTCGCCAGAACGAGGAGCAGGACGGTCACCCCGAACACCCGCGACACCTTCCAGAATTCGCCGTGCAGGAAGCGGCTCACCTCGGCGATCGCCCCGGAGACCGCGCACCCGCGCACGGCCACGATGATCTGGGCCAGCAGGTAGAGCACGTTGACGATCGTGATCAGGGCCAGGAACAGCGTGATGCCGAGCGCGGCGAACGAACCGACCAGGAGCGGGCGGTCGCCGCTGAGCCGATACAGGCCGTAGGCGCTCAGGAGGCTCAGCCCGGCCGCAATCGTGGTACACGACCGAGAGAATGATGCCGAGGACGAGGTAACGGCGGAAGAGCCGGGCGGAGCCTTCCGTGAAGGCTTCGATGGAGAACCGCATCGCGCGACGGAAGCCGGCCATGCGCAGCGGGGGCCGTTCGACGGCGCCCCCCTCCCGGTCGGCGAGCACCAGCACCGAGAGCGTGCCTCCCTTGACCAGGAACATGAGCGCCGCCCCGCCCGCGAGCACGAGCAGGAACCCGAACAGGTAGGACGCCAGCGCAAGCGGCCTGGCCATCAGCGTGCTCGCCACGCCGAAGAGCACCTGCCGGAGGTCGCCGGAAAGAACCTCTCCCAGGTCGCGGCCCAGCAGCGTGGTGACGAGGAACGCTCCGCCGACGATCGGGACCGCGAGAAGCAGCTTGAAGGTGGTATCGGCGACAGACTGGACGACCACGACCTGCCAGTTGGCGGCCGCGAGCAGGGAGCCGCGCTTGAGGGCCGTCCGAGCCTTCCCGGGATGCGTCATGTGCGGGAGTCCGGCCCCGGGCGAACACGCGGCGCACGGGCCGTCTGCGCGCAGGCCGCCCGCTCACTATAACATTGAAGCGCCCTTTTCCCCGCCCCTCGCCTGACGTATGCTGACCCCATCACATGCTTGACCTCCGGCAGCGGCCGTTCCTGCTCATCGCCTCGCTCGGCATCGCCTGTTCCATGGCCGTCGCGGCCGGCGGCTGGGTTGCCGAACGGGCCCGACTGGGCGCCGACGACCGCGAGGCGTTCGCCAAGGTCGAGCAGCTCGTCCGGGCCCAGTTCGATCGGATGGCTCGATTCGCTGGCGCGATCGCTGCCGCCCAGGCAGCGACGGCGGAACCGGTGCTCCGGCAGCCGGCCGAGAACCGCGATTTCCGTCCGCTGTTCGACCAGGCCGCGCGGCTCGTCAGCGCTGCCGCCCCCGCTCCGGTCGCGGTGACCGTCTACAGCCTCGACGGCAACCCGCTCGCGTGGGCCGGACGGCCGTCCGAACTGACGCTGGGCGTGCGCGGCGCCGGCCTCGCAGGCGACCGCGGGGCTGGCCCCTCCTCCCTGTTCGTCGCCCCCGGCCCGCTCGGGTTCCGGCTGGTCCGGGTGGAGCCCGTGCTCACGGGAACCGGGCGCCCCCCAGCCCGTGTCGGCATCGTGGCCGCCGAACGGGTCTTCTCCGAGCAGGCGACCGTCGGCAACGCCTCGGCCGAGCGTTTCACGATCGACACGGCGCTCGGGCCGGTGACGATCCGCGCCCTCGACGCGGGAGGCCCTCCGCCGCGCCAGCCGTTCCACTTCGTCGTGCAGGCGCCGTCCGGAGAACCGCTGATCGAAGCGATCGTGGACCCCGGCCGTGCTGCGGGCCGTGCGCGACGGCCATCGCCGAATCGTGATCTGCCATCGTCGTGCTGGTGCTCGCCGTGGCCCTCCTCCTGATGTCCGCGGCGCTCCTCGACCGTCGCGCACTGGCGAAGGACGCGCGCTCCTACGTCGGCACCACCGCCGCCGCAGCCGCGCTGGTGGTCGTGGCCAGGCTGCTCTTCGCCCTGGCACTCCCCGCCGGAAGATTCCCCGCGCTGTCGCCGGACGTCTATCATTGGGCCCGCCTGGGATTCCTCGGCCGCCATCCCGGCAGACTTCCTCCTCACGGCGCTCACGGCGCTTGCGCTCGTCACGCTGCTGGCCGGCCCGATGGAGCGCTGGCGCACGGCGCTCCATGGGGCGCGGCGTCCGGCGCTCGTCGACGGTGCGCCGGCCGTCGGATTCCTGGCGTGGCAGTCTGCGGGCGGCTTCGTCCTCGCGCTCTCCGTGGTCGGATACGAGCACTTCCTCGGCGCCACGTTCCGCGCAGACGACGGCGGACATCCTGCACTTCTCGCCGCACCCGTGGGAAACCGGCCGGATGACGGTCGCGCTCGGGCTCCTGGCCTTTCACGCCGCGTTCGCGTGGCTGCTGGTCCTCGTGCTGCGCGCGCTGCTCGCCCCGTGGCGGTACAGCCGGCGCGACGTCCGCGTGGACATGTTCGTGCTCGCCGCGTGGGCGATCCCGGTGGCGGTCGTCTGGGCGGCCGCCTGGAACCGTGCCCTGCAGAACCTGCCACGGATCGAGGCGCTGTCTCATCGTGGCCGCGATCTCGGCGGCGGGCTTCATCGGGCCCAAGGGCCACGCGCGCTTTCGGCACGCCTCCCAGGGATACCGGCTGATCGTCACCTTCTTCGCGCTGCTCGCACCCGCCTTCGTGATGTATCCGTCGCTCGTGTTCTTCCACGAAGGCGCCCGCCAGCGAGTCATCGAGGCGCGTTACGGGCCCGAGGTCCTCGACCAGCGGGCGAACCTGCGCATGCGCCTCGAAACAGCGCAGGCCGAGATCGACGGCCGCGAGGACGAGCTGGAGGCCGCCGTCTCGCTTCCCGCGCCGTCGACGCCCGGGAACGTGCGGACCGATCGCGCCTTCGAGATGTGGCGGGGGACGGCGCTCGAGCGCTACCGCGTCTCGTCCGCCATCGAGCTCTACAACAGGTCCGAACTGCTCGTCAGCCGGTTCGCGCTGAACCTGCCGGAGGAATCGAGCGCACAGTCGTGGCGTGAGGAGGGCTGCACCTGGCGCACGTTCGGCGAGATCAGTCCCTTCGGCTCTCACGAGCGGCAGCTCCTCCACGCCGGGCGGAACGTGTGCGGCCCGGGTGGCGTGCTCGGGACGATCGTCATCCACGTCATCCTCGACAACAGCACGCTGTCTTTCATCTCGTCCCAGAACCCGTATCTCGAGCTGCTCCGCTCGGTCGCGCGCGGGGGAGGACGTTCGGAGCCGCGACGTCGAGTTCGTCTTCTACGGGTGGAGCCGCAGTGCCCTGTACGTCTCGGGCAACGGCGCCTGGCCCATCGACGATTCGCTCTTCGCGCGGATCAGCAGCTCCCGTCAGTCGTTCTGGACGACGCTCCGCGCCGGCAACGTGTCGTACCACGTGTTCGTGGAAAACGACCGGTCCGGCATCTACGCGCTGGGCTACCCCGTCATCCCGCCGATGGGGCACTTCATCAACCTGGCGGAGTTGACCGTGCTCACGGCCCTCGCCTACATCGCGCTGCTCCTTGGCGCGGTCCTGGTCCGTGCAGCCGGAGTACGGCGGATTCGCTCCGGCCGGGCGCTTCTCCGGGAGATCCGCGAGAGCTTCTACCGAAAGCTCTTCCTCGCCTTTGTCGCGGTGTCGGTGATCCCCGTGGTGACGCTCGCCCTGGTCACGCGGGTGTACATCGCGGAGCGGCTGAGGAACGACGTGGAAGTCGGCCGCGCACAAGACGACGCTGATCGCGCGGCAGATCATCGAGGACTACCGGGTGCAGGCGCCGACACCGCTCAGCGACGACACGATGGTGGGCTTGAGCCGGGTGATCGGCCAGGACGTGAACGTGTTCAGCGGTCCGCGGCTGCAGGCCACGAGCGAGCGCGACCTGTTCGCCTCGGGCCTGTTGCCGGCCAGGACCCCCGCCGATGTCTACCGCGCGATCGTGCTGGACCGGATGCCGACCGTCATCGCCGAGGAGCAGGTCGCCGGTTTCGGCTACATCGTCGCGGCCGCGCCGTTGCGCTCGGGCGACCGCGACGCCATTCTCACCGTGCCGCTCACCCTCCGCCAGCAGGAGATCGAGCGGGAAATCGACGACCTGAACCGGCGGATCGTGCTGGCGGCCATGCTGTTCATCCTCTTCGGCGCCGCGATTGGATACCCGATGGCGGAGCGGATCGCCGACCCGGTGAACCGGCTGACTCGCGCCACCCGGCGCATCGCCCGGGGCGACTTCGACGCCCGGGTGGCCGCCACGTCTTCGGACGAACTGCGACGACTGGTCGAGGCGTTCAACCTGATGTCGGCCGAACTGCTGCGGCAGCGCGGCGAACTGGAACGCACGCACCGGCTGGAAGCCTGGGCCGAGATGGCGCGGCAGGTTGCGCACGACATCAAGAACCCGCTGACGCCCATTCAACTCTCGGCGGAGCACCTCCGGCGGGTGCACGCGGACCGGGGGAAACCCCTCGAACCGGTCCTCGAAGGATGCGTGGACTCGATCCTCGCGCAGGTCCGGCTGCTCAGGCAGCTCGCGTCCGAGTTCTCGAGCTTTGCGTCCTCTCCCACGGCGCGGCTGGCGCCGGCCGACCTTCGCGGACCTGGTGGACGAAGTCGTTCGGCCCTACGAGGCGGGCGGCAGCGACCGGTGGCTCTTCGAGCGGGACTTCGACACCAGGCCTGCCGCTGGTCCTCATCGACCGCATGTTGATTGGACGGGCGCTGACCAACGTCGTCGACAACGCGCTCCACGCGATGCCGGGTGGCGGAACGGTGTCGATACGAGCGCGCAGCGGCAGGCAGCCGGGCCAGGTCGAGCTGACGCTCACCGACACGGGCGTGGGGATGGACGAGGAGGCCCTGAGAGCGGCTGTTCGAACCCTATTTCTCGACCAAGGCGGTCGGAACGGGACTTGGGTTGTCGATCGCACGGCGCAACGTCGAACTGAACAACGGGACGATCGCGGTGACCAGCGAGCGCGGCCGGGGCACGGGTGACCGTGACCTGCCGTCGGCGCCTCCCGCGTGGCCCTCGGAGGCGCCTTCTGCGGGCTGGCTTCCTGCTCTCGGCCGGCTTCTGCGCAGCCGGCTCCACGCCATCCCGACGAAGGCCGACGCCAGGTAGCTGTAAGCCAGCGCCACCAGCGTCCAGCGCGGATGGGTGGTGATCGCGAAGTAGCCGATCGCCACACCCAGCAGGATCTTGTAGGACCGGCGCGCCTGCAGGTCGATGGTCTTGAAGCTGCGGAAGCGGATGGTGCTGACCATCAGCACGGCCGGCACCAGCATCAAGCGCCAGCGCCGGGAGCGCGCTGGCGTAGTCGTGGAGGCCGTAGGGATACAAGAAAGACCGCCGACGCCGGCACCGCGGCCGCCGCCGGGATCGGCATCCCCACGAAGTAGCGCTTGTCCGTGCTCGTCTGGATGTTGAACCGCGCCAGGCGGATGGCGCCCGCCGTGACGAACACGAACCCCGCCGCCCACCCCAGCCGGCCGAGCGGCTCGAGGCCCCACCGGAAGACCAGCAGCGCCGGCGCCATCCCGAACGACACCACGTCCGCGAGCGAGTCGAACTCGCGGCCGAACGCGCTCGTCGTGCCGGTCAGCCTGGCAATTCGGCCGTCGAGCATGTCGAGCAGCACCGCGATCCCGATGAACGGCGCGGCCGTTTCGAGTTCGCCCCGCATCGCGTACGCCACGCAGGCGTAGCCGCAGAACATGTTCCCGACCGTGAACAGGCTGGGGAGAAGGTAGACGCCCGCGCCGGAAGCGGCGCCGCTGCATCTCGGTGCGGCGGCGCAACGGATTCAGCATTCCGGCCCGGCGTTCGGATTCTGTGTCAATGGTCATGGCGTCAGACGCGCGGCGGCCTCGCGGCCGGCTGCCAGTTCCGCGAGGATCGTTTCTCCCGCCCTCACCCGGTCTCCCACCGCGACCTGGAGCCGGGCCCCGCGCGGGAGGAAGAGGTCGATGCGCGATCCGAACTTCATCACGCCGAAGCGGTCCCCGGCTGCGACCTCGTCGCCCGGTTTCGCGCGGCACACCACCCGCCTGACCAGCACGCCGGTAATCTGGCGGAAAACCACCGTCCCGGCCGCCGCCTCGACCCAGACCTCGTTGCGTTCGTTCTCGATGGTCGCTTCCGGCCGGTAGGCCGCGCGGTAACGCGCCGGGCCGGTAGTCGACCTTGGCCACCCGCCCGCTGACCGGCATCCGGTTCACGTGCACGTCGATCGGAGACAGGAAGATGCTGATCTGCAGCCAGCGGCCAGCGCCCGGCGCGGCGTTCGGCCTGCGGCGCGCCCGCCACCATCACCTTGCCATCCGCGGGCGACACCACCATGTTGGGATGCCCGGACGGCGGCTGACGATCCGGGTCGCGGAAGAAGAACAGCGTTCCGCGCCGGCGACGACGAAGAACGGGGCCGCCCAGCCGATGAGTCGAACGCGAGGCCGAGCACGGCGCCAACAGGCGGGCATCGAGACGAACGGGAGGCCGGCTCGGTCGATCTTCATGTGTCGAAAGCTGACGGTCGTCGGGAGAAGTGTGCGCAGAGACGTCGAGAGCCGGCCCGTGAGCCGGCTCCCTCGTCGGACTTCGGCGTCGAATGTGCCGCCGCTCGCTAGCCTCGCTGGAGGCTGGGGGCGGCCGACGGAGGCGCGGTCCGCTCCCGGTAGCGGCGGACGATGCTTTCCATCTTGTCCTTCAACTGCAGCTTCCGCTTCTTGAGGGTGACTTCCTCGACTTGCTCCGACCCCGACAAGTAGTGCTTTTCGGTGAGTTCGTGCAGGCGCTGTTCGAGTTCGTGGTGTTTGCTGGCGAGTTGGCGGAACTCGTCGTCGGTTTCGAGCAACAGGGGCTTTAAATCCTGTGAGTCTGCCATTCTCCGCCTCCTTGGATTGGGAAAGGTAAGAAGCGCGCGGCGGCACCCGCGGGTCATGGTCGTCTGAACTCGGCTTCCGACGGTCCCGGTGGGGAAACCGGCGTAACCTACAGGCACGCTACCACATCGTACCGGCCGATTCAAGCTGCACCTCGCCGGGAGTCCCCGAGCGGGCCCTCCCGCGCTGTCGCGCCAGAGGATCAACGCGTCCTCGACGGGGTTGGCATAGTAATTCCTCCGGACGCCGGCGACGGAGAACCCCAGTCGTTCGTATAACTTGAGGGCAGCGACGTTCGAACGGCGCACCTCGAGCGTCGCCCGCCGGGCGCCCGAGCCCCGCGCCCAAGTCGCAGCACGAACTCGAGCAGGGCCCGCCCCACCCCGCTTCCCCGGCACTCGGGCCGGACGGCGATGTTGTTGATGTGGACCTCGTCCAGGACGACCCAGATCGTGCAGAACGCCGCCACGTGCCACTCGGGCGTCCGCAGCACGTAGCCGTAGGACACGCCCTGACGTTCTGCAGTTCCCAGAGGAACATCTGCCGGGTCCACGGGTTGGTGAACGAGGCTTCCTCGATGGCGAGCACCTCGTCGAGGTCCTCTTCCCCCAGCGTGTCGACCGCCCAGCCGTCGGGCAAGCGCGTCGTGAATGCCAGGCGGTTCGCCGGGGGGCGAGCGCGACGGCGCATCTCCATGTCAGCGGCCCACCCCAGCCCGGCGGTCGCGCGCCAGTTCGGCATCCGGCCGCCGGATGTACACCGGCCGGATGGCGTGCGGATGGACGGCGTGGCCGGCGGCCGCAGCCAGCCGCGGCCAGCCGGGCGATGGCGGGCGCCAGCGGCGGAACCGGCCGCACGATCGACGCCGACGGGCCCGAGCGCCGCGCGGATGGCGTCGGCATAGGCCAGGGCCCCGTCCCCGACGAACTCCACCGGGGCCCTCCGCGACGTCGTGCCCACCCGGCCAGCACCGCGGCCGGCTGGCGACCACCGGGGCCGATCACCGGCTCCAGCCCGCGTCGCTCCACACGGTAGAGGCAGCGCGTAGACCTCGCCGCGCTGCGCATCCATCCAGGCTGCCCGCAACGCGCCCGGCGCTGCCGCCGGTCGCCTCGCCGGCCGCTTCGGCCAGCGCGTCCAGCGCCGAGACACCCACGACCAGGTCCTCCCGTGGGCGAAGGCCAGCCCCTGGACGGTCGCGATGCCGATGCGGAGCCCCGTGAACGACCCCGGACCGGCGGCCACGCCGTAGAGGTCCACGTCGGCAAGCGCGAGGTGGTGCCGGGCCAGGCAGTCGAGGATGTCGCCCGGCAGCCGGTCGCGTGGGTGCGCGCCGGCGTCGCCGACGAACGTTTCGAGGGTGGCTCCGTCGCGGACCAGCGACAGACTGCCGGCGCGGGTGGTGGTGTCGAGCGCGAGGATCAGCATCGGGACTTCGCCCTATTGTAGACTGTCTGGAATCTGACTTTCATGGCACAGCCCACCGAGTACGCCACGTCCGCCACCGCTGCCGCCACCGCCACGCCGGCGATGCGCCAGTACTTCGACGCGAAGCGCCAGTATCGGGACGCCATCGTCTTCTTCCGCATGGGCGACTTCTACGAGATGTTCTACGAAGACGCCCTGGTCGCGGCCCGCGCGCTCGAGCTGACGCTCACCTCGCGGAGCAAGGACGCCAGCGGCGGGAGCATCCCGATGTGCGGCGTGCCCTACCACGCGGTGGACGGCTACCTGGCGCGTCTCGTGAAGAAGGGCTTTCGGGTCGCCATCTGCGAGCAGGTCGAAGACCCGAAGAAGGCCAAGGGGCTGGTGCGCCGCGAAGTCGTCCGCGTCGTCTCGCCGGGCACGTTGACCGACGGGGCTTACCTCGACGCCCGGGAGCCGGCGTTCCTGATGGGCCTGGCGCCCGCGTTCTCGCCACCCGAAGGGACGCCCAGGGCCCGCCCGCGCTCCAGGCCGTCGGCGCGGCCCTGATCGACCTGTCGACCGGCGAGTTCCTCACGGCGGAGTACGCGGCGAGGCCGGGCTTCAGGCGCTGGCCGACGAGGTTGCCGTGCTCAGCCCGCGGGAACTCGTCGTGCCCGGCGGACTTCTCCGTGGCCGATCACCTTCCCGCGGTGGCGGCGCTGGGCATCCCGACGACGACCATGGACGCGTGGAGCTTCGAGGCCGAGGCGGCGCGCGCGTCGCTGGTCGAGCAGTTCCGCACGAAGAGCCTCGACGGGTTCGGCCTGGAGAACCACCCGCTGGCCGTCCGGGCCGGGCGGCGCGCTGTCCGCTACCTGCGCGACACCCAGAAGGTGGATCTGGCCCACGTTCGGGCCGCGACGTTCCGGCAGGCCACCGAGACGCTGGTCGTCGACCCGATCACGCTGCGGCACCTCGAGGTGGTCGAGGCGTCGGCCGGCGGACGCGAAGGCTCGCTGCTCGGCGAAATCGACCGGACGGTCACGGCCGATGGGCGGGCGGCTGCTGCGCCAGTGGCTGCTCCGGCCGCTGCTCTCGCTCGAGCGCGTCCGCGATCGCCTCGATTCCGTCGAGGACTACGCGTTCAAGACGACCGAGCGCGGCAAGTTCCGCGACACCCTGAAGACCGTCCAGGACCTCGAGCGGCTGGTGTCGCGGACCGTGCTCGGGTCGGCCGGGCCCCGCGACCTCGTGGCGCTGAAGCAGTCGCTCGGCGCGATTCCGCGGGTCCGGATGATTCACGAGGAGATGCAGGCGCCGCTGCTGCGCAGCCTCGCCGCCGAACTCGACGACGTGCCCGAGGTGCGGGCGGCCATCGAAGCGGCGATATGCCGACGACCCGCCCGCGCTGGCCCGCGACGGCGGCTTCGTGCGCGACGGCTTCGACCCGGCGCTCGACGAACTGCGCACGATCAGCCGGTCGGGCAAGCAGGTCATCGCGCAGATGGAGGAGCAGGAGCGCGCGCGGACCGGCATCCCCTCGCTCAAGGTCCGCTACAACCGCGTCTTCGGCTACTACATCGAGGTGTCGAAGTCGAACCTGCATGCCGTGCCGGCCGACTACCTGCGCAAGCAGACGATCGCCGGCGGCGAGCGCTACATCACGCCGGCGCTGAAGGAGTACGAGGAGAAGGTGCTCGGCGCGGACGAGCGGATCCTCGAGCGCGAGATCGAGGTCTTCGAGCGGCTGCGCTCCGAGGTGGCCGCGCTGTCGCCGCGGATCCAGGACACCGCCCGCGCGCTGGCTGCGCTCGACGCCCTGGCCGCGCTCGCCGAGACGGCGACCATCAACAACTACACGAAGCCGCACGTGCACGAGGGCGACGAGGCGCAGATGCTCGATGGGCGGCACCCGGTCGTGGAGCGGCACTCGTCGGAAGCGTTCGTCCCGAACGACACGCAGTCTCAACGCGACGACGCACCAGCTGGTCATCCTGACCGGACCCAACATGGGCGGCAAGTCGACCTACCTGCGCCAGGTGGCCATCATCTCGCCTCCTCGCGCAGGCAGGTTCGTTCGTCCCGGCCCGCCAGGCCAAGCTGGCGCTCGTGGACCGGATCTTCACGCGGGTCGGCGCGTCCGACAACATCGCGCGCGGCCAGTCCACGTTCATGGTCGAGATGCAGGAGACGGCGAACATCCTGCATTCGGCGACGTCGCGGAGCCTGGTCATCCTCGACGAGATCGGCCGCGGCACGGCGACGTTCGACGGCCTCAGCATCGCCTGGGCGGTGGCCGAGTACCTCGCCACCAACCCGCAGGTCGCGGCCCAAGACGATCTTCGCCACCCACTACCACGAGCTGACCGACCTCGCCGACGGCATCGCGGGCGTGGTCAACTACCACGTCGATGCGCGCGAGTGGCACGACGACATCATCTTCCTGCGGAAGGTCGTGGCCGGGCGGTCCGACCGCAGCTACGGCATCCAGGTGGCGAGGCTCGCCGGTCTTCCCCGCCCGGTCGTGGAGCGGGCGCAGGAGATCCTCGGCGCCCTCGAGCACGACGAGTTGGCGCGCGGCGGCCGGCCGTCGATGAGCCACACGGCCACCGAACCGCAGCAGCAGCTCGGGCTGTTCCAGGCGCCTGCCGTCGGCCGGCGAACGGCTCGTCGAGCGACTGCTGGCGGTGGACCCGGACCGCATGACGCCGCTCGATGCGCTCTCGCTGCTCGCCGAGTTGAAGCGGGAAGCCACGGAGCCATGAGGCCGCTCGCCACCGCCGCCTGCACCCTGGTCCTCGCCGGCTGCGCGGTCCTCGCCGCCGGATGCACGAAGCCCGTCGACATCCCGCCCGGCTTCATCACGGTCGCCCTCGTCAGCTCGCCGAACAACCTCGACCCACGCGTCGGAACCGACGAGGTGTCGCAGCGGGTGCATCAGCTGATCTTCGATCCGCTGTTCGCGATCGACCATCAGCTGCGCGTCGTCCCATGGCTTGCCGATGGCTGGGAGATGCCCGACTCGCGCACCTACCTCGTGCGCCTGCGGCACGGCGTGCCATTTCACGACGGCCGTGAACTCACATCGGCCGACGTCGTCTACACCTTCTCGACCTTGATCGACCCCGCATTCCTGTCGCCGAGGAAGGGCGCGTACCGGATGGTCGAAGCCGTCCGCGCTCGCGACCGCTACACGGTCGAGTTCCGGCTCAAGGAGCCGTTCGGCTCGTTCCCGGTGAACCTGGTCATGGGCATCGTCCCGGCCGGCTGGAACGGCAAGACCCCGCCGGTCGGCACGGGCCCGTATCGGTTCGTGAGCGCCGCGGCGGACGAACGCGTCGTGCTCGCGGCCTTCCCGGGTTACTACAGGGGCGCGCCGAAGAATGCCGGGGTCCTGCTGCGGGTGATTCCAGACGACGTGATGCGCGGCCTGGAGTTGCGGCGAGGGTCGGTGGACCTGCTGGTCAACGACCTGGCGCCCGACATCGTCCACCAACTGGCGTCGGAAGGGCGGCTGCAGGTGGTGAAGTCGGAGGGAACCGACTACGCGTACCTGGGCTTCAACCTGCGCGACCCGGTCCTGGCGGACCGGCGGGTGCGCCAGGCGATTGGCTTTGCCATCGACAGGGCCTCGATCATCACCTACCTTCGGCGCGGTCTGGCCATCCCGGCGCTCGGCGTCCTGCCTCCCGCCTCCTGGGCCTTCAACCCGGACGTCTTCAGCTTCCGGTACGATCCGGCCCGTGCCGGGGCGCTGCTCGACGAGGCCGGATACCCTGCGACCGGCCCCGGCGGCGTGCGGATTCGGCTGTCGCTCAAGGTCTCCTCCTCGGAGTTCAACCGCCTGCAGTCGGCCGTCATCCAGCAGGACCTGCGGCAGGTGGGAATCGATTCTCGACGTCCGGACCTACGAGTTCGCTACCCTGTACGCGGACGTGCTGAAGGGCAACTTCCAGATGTTCACGCTGCAGTGGGTGGGCGTGTCGGACCCGGACATGCTGCGCCGCGTCTTCCACTCGAAGCAGGTGCCGCCGACCGGTTTCAATCGCGGCTACTTCCAGAACGCCGAGGTGGACCGGCTGATCGACGCCGCCACCGTGTCGGTCGATGACGGCGAACGCCGGCGGCTCTACCGGGAGGTGCAGGCGATCGTGGCCGAGGAAGCTCCGTACGTCAGCTTGTGGGACAAGGTCAACGTGGCCGTGGCCCAGCCGGCCCTGCACGGCGTCAGTCTCGCGCCGGCGGCGGACTTCACCTTCCTGCGCGACGTCTACAGGGGCAGGCAATGAAACGTGGTCGCCGGCCCGCGCTGCTCGCCGCGCTGGCCCTGGCGGTCATCCTGTCGGGCCGCCTCGAGGGCGCCTCGATCTACCAGCCGAGGCTCGTCTTTCGAGTGCTGGAGACCGCGCACTTCCGCATCTACTACCACCAAGGTTGCGAGCGCCAGGCTCGCCGGCTCGCCCGGATCGCCGAGTCGGTCAGAGTCGAGTTGGCCGCGCGAAGCCGGCTGCCTGCTCCGGGCATCACCCACGTGGTGCTGGCCAACCAGGACGACGACCCCAACGGATTGGCGACACCTCTTCCGTACCCGACCGTGAGGCTCGCGGCGGTGTGGCCCTCCACCTCGGACTTGATTGCCAATACGGACGACTGGCTCCGGATGGTCTTCATCCACGAGTACGCGCACGTGGTCCAGGCCGAGCGGACGCGCGGCTGGGCCAAAGTCGCGCGGGCGGTCCTCGGGCGGAATCCGATCTCGTTCCCGAACCTCTTTCTGCCGCAGTGGCAGATCGAGGGATACGCGACCTACTGGGAATCGAGCCTCACCGGGCTCGGGCGGCTGCGCGGCGGGGACGCGAACGCGGTGGTCGGGCAACGGGCGCTCGGTGGGATCATGCCGCTCGACCAGGCGAACGGGGGCCTCGTGTCGTGGCCCGGCGGCAACATCCCATACCTCGAGGGCGCCTGGTTCCACGACTACCTGGCGCACCGTTTCGGCGAAGAGAAGGTGGCCGCGCTCAACGACAGCACCGCGGGTCGCCTGCCCTACGTATCCGCCCCGGCCTTCCGGGCGGTCTTTCAGCAGAGCCTGGGCGAACTGTGGCGCGACTTCCAGCAGCACCTCACGCAGAATGCGAGGGACGACCTTGCAGGTGACGGCGCGACCGCCGCGCGGCCGATCACCGGGGGCGGTTACTGGAAGGCATCGCCGCGCTTCGACGCGACCGGCAAACGCCTGTTCTATTCACTGAAGGACCCGAACGGCTTCCCGGGCCTCAGGGAAGTCACGATTGGACGACGACGCCGTTCGCGCCAGCCGCCTGCCCGCGTCCCGCGTCGTCGCGGACCGCTTCGGCGGGCAGTCTCTGTCGGTTCGCGGGGGCCTCCTGTTCTACGATGAGATTGAACTTCGCGACAACGTGGCGTGGCGAAGCGACCTGCACCTGGCGGAAGTCGGCACCGGCCGAACGCAGCGGCTGACGCGGGGAGCGCGCCTCCTCGAGCCCGACGTGTCCCCAGACGGGCGCATGCTGGCGTGCCTGCAGGTCCGCGGGAACGGCACGCGAGGGCTGGCCTTCTACGCCGTCACCCGCGACGCAGGCGGCCGGGTGTCCATTTTCCCTGCTCCGTTGCCGACCCTCTCGGAGCCGGAGAGCACGTTCGGGGCGCCACGATGGGCGCCCGACGGGAAGAGCCTGGCGGTGGAGCGTCGACATCCAGGCGGTCCGTCGGAGATTGTCGTGATGGAGGTCGGCAGCGGCGCCTCCCGCGTCGTGGCTTCCTCGTCGAGCGGTCGCGTGATGACGCCGGCGTGGATGCCTGATGGCAGCCGGCTGTTGTTCGCGGCGGACTTCCCGTCCCGTTCAGCGGAGGCGTCGAGCCCGCGGTCCTTCCAGATCTACTCGGTCGACCTCGCCACCGGCCGGTTCCACCAGGTCACCGCGGTCCCGGGTGGCGCGTCGTCCCCGGACGTGTCGCCCGACGGGGCGACGCTGGCCTTCGTCTCCGCACGCTCCGGCGGATACGATTTCTTCGTCGCTCCCATCGATACCCGGCGATGGTTGGACGTCCTCCTCGACGACCCCGCCGCCCCGGCGGCGACGCCAGGCGAATCGGCTCCGCTCGTTGACGTGAAGGACCGCCGTTATTCGCCGTGGCGGACGCTGCTCCCCCGATCGTGGACGCCGCTTGCCGACACCGAGAACGGCGACTTCCGGCTCGGGTTGGGCCTCGCCGGCAGCGACGTGATTGGGCGTCACGCCTACGCCGTCTCCGCGCTGTGGCGAACGGCCCCGGACCACGGGGCGCCCGTGCCTGCCGGCCGCCCGGACTGGTCGGCCAGTTACAGCTACGACCGCTGGCGTCCCGCATTCTTCCTGTCGGCCTCCGACCAGACCTCGCTCCTCCAGCTTGCCCCCGCCGAGGGGCGCCCGGCGCGTCAGGCCGCCCTCCGCGAACAGGACGCGACGGCTGGCGTCGCCGTGCCCATCCGCAAGGTCCGCCACACGCAGGTCTTCCAGGCCGCCTTCAACGCGGGTATCGACACGCTCTCGGCGCAGGGTTCGTCGTTCGCGACGAACCAGGCCGGCGGTGCGAAGCGCGTGGGCGTTCAACACGGCGAAGGAATACGGCTGGTCGATCAGCTCCGAGGACGGGGTTGCCGCGGCACTGACGAGCGAGCAGGTCCGGGAGGGACTTGGCGCAAGCGGAAATGCGGACGCTTTTACCGCCGAAGTGCGCGCTTACTGGCGTCCGGGGGCGGCGCACGCCGTCCTGGCCGCGCGCGCCGGCTACGGTGCGGCGTCGGGGGACCCGGCCGTCCGCAGGCGCTTCCTCCTCGGCGGGTCGATGCCCGCCGGCCCGCTCATCAACTTCGGCAGCGATGCCTTCCGCATGCTGCGCGGGTTCGACGACTACGCGTCGGCCGGTTCGCGCATCGCGGTGGGCACGATCGAGTGGCGGCAGCCGCTCCTCCGGGTCGAGCGGGGCTGGGGCACGGTCCCGCTGCTCCTTCGCACGATTCACGCGACCATCTTCGCGGACGCCGGTCACGCGTGGGACGAGGGTTTCCGGCTCCGGGACCTCAAGGCCGTCGTTCGGCGTGGAGTGCGCCCTCGACATCGTCGCCGGCTTCGCTCTCCCGCTGACGCTCACGGGTGGCGCGGCGTGGAGGCACGACCCGGCGTCCGGCCGCGAGGGCACTGCGATCTACTTCCGCCTTGGCCCCTCGTTCTGAACGGCCCGGCCGTCGGTGTTCGGCTACAATAACCGCCGGCCACACATCGAGGACATCCATGGACTACCGACCCGACTACGAGCATCACGTCCCCATGAACTTCGGCGGGTTCGAGCACTCCCGCAGCTTCGAGAACTCCCGCGCCGTCATCCTGCCGGTGCCCTTCGAGCGGACCACGAGCTACGTGACCGGCACCCGCAACGGCCCCCGCGAGATCATTCTCGCGTCCGGGCAGGTCGAGTTGTGGGACGAAGAAACGCAGAGCGAGGCCTACACCCGCGGCATCTTCACGCTGCCCGAGCTCGAGCTCCCCTACAACGACATCCGCGTGGCGCTCGACGAGATCAAGCGTGTCGTGAACGACATCATGGAGCACGAGAAGTTTCTCGTCGTGCTGGGCGGCGAGCACTCGGTGAGCGTGCCGGTCGTCGAGGCCGATCGCCGCGCGCACGCCCGGGCTCTCGGTGCTCCAGATCGACGCCCACGCCGACATGCGCGACTCCTACCAGGGCAGCCGCTACAGCCACGCGTGCGCCATGCGCCGGATCGTCGAGCACGCGCCGTGCACGCAGGTGGCGATCCGCAGCCTGTGCAAGGAGGAGTCGCAGGCGATCCCGGGCCTCAAGACGAAGGTGTTCTGGGACCACAACATGAGGCAGGACGCCAACTGGATCGAAAAGGTGGTGGCCTCGCTGAGCGACCAGGTCTACCTGACCATCGACGTGGACGGCCTCGACCCGGCCATCATGCCGGCCACCGGGACCCCCGAACCTGGCGGGCTCTCGTGGCACGAGACGATGGCACTGCTGCGGGCGGTGATGACGAAGCGCCACGTCGTGGCGTGCGACGTCGTGGAACTGTGCCCGATGCCGGGCATGGCGGGACCGAACTTCCTGTGCGCGAAGCTGGTTTACAAGATCCTGGGCTACCGCTTCGCGAAAACCGCCTAGCGGGTGGCGGAACGGGGCCGAACCGGATCGGGAATGGGGATCGACATCCCGCATTCCACATCCGGTCGCGTTCAACCCGCGGCTAACCCTTGATCTGATCCATCGCCTTCTTCGCTTCCTGCGCGTAGGGCGACTGCGGGAACTCGTCAACGATGCGCTTGTAGGTGTTGCGCGCGTCCGCCTGCTTGCCCGCGGCACTGTAGGCGCGGCCAAGTTGCATCAGGATGCCGTCGAGCGGCAACTGGCCATCCTTGTTCCCGGACATTTCCTTGAACGTGCTGATGGCCTGGTCGAACTTCCCGGCCGCCACCTGCGCGTCCGCCATCCCCAGTTTCGCCATCTGCCCGTACACCGACGTGCCCGCCTTGTCGGCAACTTCCTGGTAGCGCTGGATCGCCTCCCCGCTTCGGCCGAGCGCGGTCAGCAGCGCCGCCGCGTGGTATCGCGCGGCGATGCCGGACTCGGCAGTTCGGGTAGCTTGTCGGCAACCGCCATGAACTTCGCGAGCGCGGCCTCGTTGCGGGCCTTTTCCGTCGGGAAGCTTCCGGCGATCTGCGGCGCGGGCGGCTTGCCAGGCTCCGGCGCCACGGGCGGCACGATCTGGGCGCGTTCGGTGGCCATCGCGTCGGCGAACTGCGTCCGGGCGCTGGCATCGGCCTGCGAACGCCACGAGGTCAGGCCGAAGGCAATCACGACAATCGCCACGACGCCAACGACGCCGGCGAGGATCGGCTTCTGGTAAGTCTCGTAGGTCTCCCGGACGCGCGCGACGGTGTGGGCGACCTCGTTTTCCTTCAAGCGGTGACGTTCTGTGCTCTTCATTCAGTCGAACCAGGGCCGCACCGCGTGCGGCGTGATGGCCTGGCCACGCCAGGACGGAATTCTGCAAAACCGTTCAATCTTACCCCAACCGACTCCGCGCGTGAAATGCCGCCGGCAGGAGGGCCAATTCTACCGGACAGTCCGAGGTCGGCGCGTTCGCCCGCCCAGGCGCGAAAGACTCCACTTCAGCGCCGGCGGCGTCACCATCGTCGTCGCGATGACCATGAGGACGACCGCCGAGAACGTGGCGCTGTCGATGACCGGCCGGCCGTCGATGTGGAGCGTGAGCCCGATGTTGGCGAAGATGAGGCCGACTTCTCCTCTCGGGATCATGCCGAGTCCAACGCTCAGCCGATCCACGTTGGGCCGCAGCACTCCCAGCGAGCAGGCCTGCTTGCCGACGATGGCCGCGACGACGAGCGCGCCGCCGAGGCCGAGCACTTCGGGTCTGAAGAGCGCCCGCAGGTTGGTGTGCATCCCCATGAGGACGAAGAACACCGGGGCGAGGAACGAGGAAATCGGCCGGACGAGGTCTTCGAGGCCGCGCTCCCCGCGGCTGACGAAGTCTTCGTAGTGCGCATCCTCGAGGAGCAGGCCGGCGGCAAAAGCGCCGACAATCGCCGCGAGCCCGATGGCGTTCGCCGCCCACGACAGGAGGAAGCAGAAACTGAGTCCCATGGCCAGCAATACACCGCGCGCGCGGAGCTTCCCGGCCCAGGAAAACAGTTTGCGCGACAGCAGCGCGCCAATCATCAGCGCGCCGACCAGGAACACGGTGGCCTTCAGCACCGGCGACAGGACACTCCAGGACCAGAACGCCGTCCCTTGGCCAGCCGACGCAATCAGGCCGGTGACGACGGCGAGAATCACGAGCCCGAGGACGTCGTCCACGACGGCGGCGCCGAGGATGATCGCGCGCCTCGCCGGAACGCGACTGGCCGAGGTCCTTCAGGACACGGGCCGTGATGCCTACGCTGGTCGCCGTGAGCGTCGCCCCGAGGAACGCGTGGACGTACGGGCCCGCGTCCGGCACCAGCCATGCGCCCACGCCCCACCCGAGCGCAAACGGCGTCACGACACCCAGCACCGCCACGAGCACCGACGAGGCGCCCACGCTCAGCATCTGCGAGACGGTGGACTGGAGGCCGACTTCGAACAACAGCAGCAGCACACCGAGCCGGGCCAGCAGATTGATCGACGGGTCGGTCTTCAACGGGTCCAGCCACGACAGGCCGACCAGGCCGAGGTTCCCCAGGACGACGCCGGCGACGAGTTCTCCGAGGACGGCCGGCTGACCGACACGGGCGGCGAGGTCCCCGCCGAATTGCGCGGACAGGAGCACGATGGCCAGCCAGAGGACGACCTGTGCGGACGGATCTTGATGGCCGGCCGCCTCGGCGGCCCAGAGGGTGGTCCCGGCCGACAGCAGGAGCAGAGCCAGCACGGCCGCCAGCGGCCGTGCACCGCCGGGACCCGAACGCCGATCGTGCCCGGTAAAGACCGCCGCCAGAGCGCTTCGCATGAGAGTCACCAGTCGCCGCTCGCCTCGAGGTGGCCGGGGTTCCACCCGAGTCACTATAGAACAAAACGCCCGCCCTGCCGTCTCGAACGCGGCGGCGTCCCGGCGTTGGCCCTGGGGCCCGCGCTTCATCGCGGTCAGCCAGGCGCGTCCGGGCTGTCGGGAGTAGGATGGAGACAGAATTCGATCTCGCGAGCGAAGGCGGGACCGTTCAGTGAGGGAAGCCATGAAGAACAACGTGCTTCTGTTCGTCGCCGTCGTTGCGGCCGCCTGCACTCACGGCGGACGGCCGGAGACCGAAGGGAAGCTCGGCGCCGTGCTGAGCGGAAGGGCTGCCGGCCCGGCGCAGGATTGCGTCGACGGCCGCGATCTGGGCAGCGAGCCGTACGGCGGACGCGTCATCCTCTTCGGCAGTCCGTCCGATGACGTCGTGTATGTGAATCGGCCGCCGGCCGCCTGTGTCGGCCTCGAGCCTGGCCGGGCGCTCCGGGTGACGACCCCGGCCGCACGGCTCTGCCGCGGCGACGTCGCGATGGTGTTCGATCCGGCGAGCGGCACCGAGCTGGGCGGGTGCAGCCTCGGCGAGTTCACTCCCTACCGCCGGGCCCTGCCGCCGAAGACCAAGTAGCCCCGGGTGCCCCCCTCACATGAAAAGGCCCGGCGCTACCCTGCCGGGCCTTTCGTGTATCTGCCTGTGCGATTGTGGTTTAAGTGGCGCGCCCGGCAGGACTTGAACCTGCGACCCCCGGTTTAGGAAACCGATGCTCTATCCTGCTGAGCTACGGGCGCCCGAACACTACATTATGGCACGCAGCCGGACGCCTGCCCGGCTAATACTTCAGCAGCGAGAAGATCTCCTGCCCCTGCAGGTGCTGCCGCCCGTTGAGGCCGGCCAGCTCGATCAGGAACGCCAGGCCGTGCAGCTGACCGCCCAGGCGGTTGCACCAGCCGGACCGCCGCGCTCGCCGTGCCTCCCGTCGCCAGCACGTCGTCCACGATCAGCACGCGCTGCCCCGGCTCGATCGCGTCCGCGTGGATCTCGATCGCGTCCGTGCCGTACTCCAGCTGGAACGCCTCCTTGATCGTCTGTGCCGGCAGCTTCCCGGGCTTGCGGATCGGGCAGAACCCGGCCCCCAGCCGATCGGCGACCGCCGCGCCGAGGATGAACCCCCGGCTCTCGATCCCGACCACCAGCGAAATGCCCTGATCCTGGTAGGGCGTCGCGAGGCCGTCCAGCGCGGCCTTGAACCCGGCCGGGTCGCGCAGCAGCGTCGTGATGTCGTAGAAGAGGATGCCCGGCTTCGGAAAGTCCGGCACCGAACGGATTCGCGATTTCAGTGTGTCCATGTCGTCAGTCTATTCCGGTCAGGGTCCTAAGCGTGTACGGGAGAGAACGCCGGGAACCTGCCCGGTCGGCGCCACCACGTCGGTGACCACGTCGTCCACCCGCGCTCGCCCCGGCCCGCGCCGCACCGCGCGCTCGAAGCGCTCGACCGCTTCAGCCTCGCCCTCCGCCACGATCTCCACGGTGCCGTCCGGCAGCGTTGCGCACCCAGCCCGTGATGCCCTCGCACCGAGGCGGCCTCGAGCACGAACCAGCGGAAGCCCACGCCCTGGACGCGACCCGATACGACGTAGCGGCGTGCGATCGTCATGGCAAAGGAACGGAATTATACCCTTACTTGACCGGCAGCAGTTTCGCGGCCACCGGCCAGCCTGTTGAACGCGGGGAGATCGGTGGCCTGCACCGCTTCGAGCTTGCCCAGTTCGACGTCCAGGCGCCCGGACAGGTCCTTGAACACCGTGTAGCTCTGTTCGGTCGGCCTCCCGTCGGCGCTCTCGACCACCCCCAGCAGCGCCGCCAGCTTGTTGTTCAGCTTGATCGGGTAGTTCAACGGATCCTGGCTGCTCGCGTTTCGGTACTGGTAGATCTCGCCTTCGATGGCGGTGAGCTTCGCCGACAAGGCGTCCGCGGCCGGCCCCACCTTGCCGCCCTTGGCTGCCGTCGGCCCGCTCCTTCAGGGCGTCCTTCAGCGCGCGAATCCGGATGACCGCCTCGTCGGCTGCGGTCACGCGGTCGCGCACCTGCACGGCGAACTCGAACTGCGCCTGGTAGTCGGCGCCGTCACGTTCGGCAGCAGCGGGTGCGGGCGAATCGCGAAGCCGGCGTCGAGGCGGCCGTTGACGGCTGCGCCGCCGGCCACGGTGAGGCGCACCTGGTAGCGCCCGGGCACCGCCTTCGGGCCCCGGGTTCCCGCGCCCACATGATCATCTTCGGAATCGCCATCGGGTCCCGGGTATCGCATGTCCCAGACGAACCGGTTCATCCCTGCCTTCACCGTCACCTTGGGCTCCGGCGCGCGCGGCCCTTCGTCCTCCTCCGGCGGCGCCGCCTCCTTCTTCTCCGGTCTTCGCCTCGGCCTCGCCCGTGAACGACCGAATCGAGCTGGCCGTCGGCGCCGAGGATGTCGAGGGTGACCTTCGACGCTGCGTCCTTCAGGTAGTAGTCGATGCTCACGCCGCGGCTGACCGAACGGACCGCGTCCTGCGGCGTGAACAGGTGAACGGGCGCCTGCGACGACATCGCCGGCGTCAACTGGCGCAGGACCGCCACGTCGTCCAGCACGTAGAACGAGCGCCCGTGCGTCGCGATCACGACGTCGCTGTCGGTGACGGCGATGTCGTGGACCGGCGTCACGGGCAGGTTCAGGCGCAGCGACTGCCAGTTCGACGCCGGCGTCGAACGACACGTAGAACCCGTGTTCGGTGCCGGCGTAGAGCAGCCCCTTGCGTTTCGGGTCTTCCCGAATCGCGCGCGCGAAGTCGCCCGGCGCGATCCCGCCGACGATCTTCGCCCAGGTCTTCCCGTAGTCCCGCGGTCCTGTAGAAGTACGGCGCCCGGTCGTCGCGCTGGTAGCGGTTCGCCGCAACGAACGCCGTTCCGGCCTCGTGCGGCGAGGCGTCGACCAGGCTGACGCGCGCGAACTCCGGCAGGTCCGGCGGCGTGACACGGCTCCAGGTCGGCCCGCCGTCCCGCGTCACGCTGACCACGCCATCGTCGCTCCCCGTCCAGATGACGTTGGCGTCCTTCGGCGACGGCGCGATCGTGAAGACCGTGGCGTACGTTTCGACGCCCGTCTGGTCGAGCGTGATCGGGCCCCCCGACGGTCCGAGCGTGGCGGGATCCGCCCGAGTGAGGTCCGGGCTGATCCGCTCCCAGCTCTGCCCTTCCGTGGTCGTCTTCCACAGGTGCTGCGACCCGACGTAGAGGACGCGCGGGTCCGTTGGCGCGAAGACGATGGGGAACGTCCACTGGAAGCGTTCCTTGATGGCGTTCGACGAGTGGCCCATCGGGTTCTCGGGCCACACGTTGATCTGCCGCATCTGCCCCGTCCGCCGGTCGTAGCGCGTCAGCAGGCCGCCGTAGCTGCCGGCGTAGAAGACGTCGGTGTTCCGCGGGTCCGGCGCGATGTAGCCGCTCTCGCCGCCGCCCGCATCGTAGAAGTCGTCGCCCGTTCCCGTCGACCGGCACGCAGGCGGTGCTGTTGTCCTGCTGCGCGCCGCACACGTGATAGGGCACGTGGGCCGTCGTCGTCACGTGATAGAGCTGCGCGGTCGGATACCGCTGCCCCGTCCAGCGTCTCGCCGCCGTTCACCGACACGTTCGCGCCGCCGTCGTTGCCGTTGATCATGCCGCTGCGTGTCGTTCGGCGGCAATCCACAGGTCGTGGTTGTCCCCGTGCGGGACGCGGATGGCCTTCCAGGTCTTGCCCGCGTCCGTTCGACCGGTAGAGTCCCGTGTTCAGCACGTAGAGGCGGTCCCGGTCCTTCGGATCGGCGTAGATGCGCGAGTAGTAGAACGCGCGCTGCCTGAACCGGCGCTCGTCGTTCACCTTGCTCCACGTCGCGCCGCCGTCGTCCGAACGTGAAGATGCCACCGTCCTCGGCCTCGACGATCGCGTAGACGCCGGCTCGAGTCGGCCCCGGACACGCTCACGCCGATCTTCCCCAACAGCCCCTTGGGCAGGCCCGGGTTCCTCGAGATCTCCGTCCACGTCTCGCCGCCGTCCGTGGACTTGAAGAGCCCGCCGTCCGGCCCGCCGCTCGAGAGCGAGTGCGGCGTCCGGAACACCTCCCAGAGCGCGGCGAACAGCTGCTGCGGGTTGCGCGGGTCGAGGCAGCAGATCCACCGCCCCGGCCTTCTCGGATCGGAACAGCACGCGCTTCCACGTGGCGCCGCCATCCGTGGCTGCGAAACACGCCGCGCTCGCGTTCGGACCGTAGGTATGGCCCAGCGCCGCCACGTAGACGATGTCCGGATTCGAGGGGTGGATCCGGATGCGCGCGACGTTCTGCGTGTCGGCAAGCCCCGTGTGCTTCCAGGTCTTCCCGCCGTCGATCGACTTGTAGACGCCGTCGCCCTGGATCACGTTGCCTCGCAGTTCCACCTCGCCCATCCCCGCGAAGACGACGTCGGGATTGCTCTCCGACACCGCGAGCGCGCCAACCGACGAGGTGCGGAGCGCGTCGTCGGCCACCGGGCGCCAGGTCGTTCCGCCGTCCGCCGTCTTCCAGACGCCGCCGCCCGTCGCGCCGAAGAAGTACTCGTTCGGCCGCGACGCCGAGCCGGCGACGGCAATCGACCGCCCGCCCCGGTTCGGCCCGATGTCCCTCCACTTCAGCGCGGAGAAGAACGTCTGGTCGAACGCCGGCGCGTCCGCGGCGCGCGCCTCGACACGCCCAACGGGCACGAATGTCGCCGAACCGGCGAAGATGAGCGCGGCGATGGCCGCCAGGACGAGAAGCCTGGACGAAGGGCGCATGCGGAATCCTCCTGGACGCAATGCTGGACTGTTAGCCCACCATCGTAATGCGGGCGGCACGGCTCGGCAAACGGATTTGCGGGATGACGCGGCGGGGAGGAAGGCGGGGAGACAAGAAGACCCGCCGGACGATTCCGATGCTCGCCGGCCCCCAACGGCGAACGCCAGTCTCGAACGGCGGGTACTGCCCCGCAGGAACGCAACGGCAGTGCCAGATTGTGCCGGCGGGTGGACACCTGCGTTTTGGGCGATTCCGGCGATTCGGACGAACGGTCGAGTTCGTTCGCTCCGGGATGCCGTTACAGGATTCCGGCACGCTGCCGAAATCCCGGACGCGGCAGGCACTGCGATCTCCGGTACTTCGCAAATCTCCGGGTGATGACGCGCGCTGAAACGGTTACCGGGGCGGGCGGGGCTGGCACGAACGTCGTATGCCAGTTCCGAAGCATGCCATCCAGCAACTGTCGCGCACTGGTGCTCCTCGTCGACGACAACGCCGACATGCGGCAACTGTACTCGCTGTGCCTGCAGCAGGAGGGATTCTCGACCGACGAAGCGGCGCACGGCTTCGAGGCCTTCGACAAGGCGCTCAAGCGCCATCCCGACCTGATCGTCATGGACCTGCGGATGCCGAAGCTCGACGGGTGGGAGACGGTTCGGCTCCTCAAGAACCGCGAGGCAACCCACGCGATTCCCGTGATCGCCGTGACGGGAGACGACGATCCCGAGCACCTGAAACTGGCCCGCAACGCCGGTTGCGACGCCGTATTGCTGAAGCCGTGCACGCCTGACCTTCTCCTGGCGGCGGTCTTGAGACTGCTGCCGGGAATTCCCCTCACTGCTTCGGCTACGTAGCGGCGCCCGGTATGCCAGGCAGCGTCGCGAGCCACCGGGTGACGAACCGCTCCGCTTCGCCGACCGCACGGTACCCGAACGACACGCCGCACGGGCTGCTGTAGCCGGAGATCAGCCGCGAGACGGCTGACCGGCGGGCTTCATCGAACAGGACGATTACGTGCTGGCCGGACTGCGCCGCGCGGCCGGTGACGTACCCCACCTCGAAACCGACGCCGAACGTCGAGCCGGACGCCTCGGCAACGAGCACGTCGCACTCATCGAGCCACCGCTTGTCCCGCTCGTAGACTTGCGCTTCGGACAACTCCCCTTCGGCCCGCTCCACGTTGTCGGCCAGCAGGTGCGAGGTCAGGACGACGTGGCCGCGGGCCTGGAGGCCGACGGCCACCGCCCGCGCCGCATCGAGGCCCGACCGGTCGCCGCGCACGGTGCACGCGAGATAGACCAGCAACGGGGTCCTCAACTGCGCGCGACGAATGACTGGAGCATGAGCTGCAGGTCTTCCTGGAGGCTTTGCAGGTCCTCCTCGTGCTCGACCTCCTGCTGGAGAATCGTCAAGGCGACGTTGTACGTGACCATGTCCTTGTCCTTGGTCGCGTCCATCATCTCCTTGTACGCCGAGATGGCGCACTGTTCGCCCGCGATGTTCTGTTCCAGGATGACGCTCACGTGCGGGTCGGCCGGCGCGTCGTACTTGCACGGGCTCATCGGGAACCAGTCCATGGGATCGAGGATCGGCGTGCCGCCCAACTGCACGATACGGCCCGCCAGCATGACCGCGTGGTTCAGCTCCTCTGTCGCGTGCAGGTTCAATTCCGCGGCCACGGCGTCCTTCATCGGCCCCTTGATCACCTTCGCGCCCAGCCAGTACCTGGTAATACGCCAGCCACTCGCTTGCGTAGGCGCGGTTGAGCAGATCGAGCAGCGTGCCGACGTCCATCCCGACGATCTCGCGGCCCCGAGTACCCATGAGACGCCTCCTGTCGCAATGAATGAAACGGCTACGAGGTCTCCAGCCTGTCCTTCTTCTTACCGTGTCGGTGCGATTCTATACCGTGACGCGTGGCATCCGCCTGCTGTTCATCGCCAACAAGAACGTGTCGCTGTTCGTCGGCCAGCGGCCTGCGCTCCTCGCCGGGCCACCCGTCCCGACTATCCCGCCCGCAAGTCGGCTTCGATCTCGGCAAGGAGCTTCGCCAGGTCGTGGGGATCGGCGGGCTTGGTCAGATGGTGATCGAACCCCGCGTCCCTCGTCCTCACGCGGTCTTCGGCGTCTCCCCATCCGGTCAACGCAACGAGCACCGCGTGGGCCGTTTCGGGCCGGCGGCGCAACTCGCGGGCGACCTCGAGGCCCGTCATGCCCGGCAGACCAAGATCCAGCAGCGCGACGTCCGGCCGGCAGTTGGTCGCAGCCGAAACGGCGCCCGCGCCGTCACGCGCGGTCTGCACGTGGTGACCCAGTGTTCCGACCGCGATCCCGAGCATCTCGACCAGGTCCTCGTTGTCGTCCACGACCAACACTCGCACCCTGCCTCCTATCCGACAGACGGCCGTCGAGCTGCTCGGAGACCTTGCAGCACACGCCACTTCAGCCGGGCCATGTATTGAATCGGGGTGAGCATTCAGGTTACCCGGCCATGGGAGCGGACGCAAGCACGGCGGGGCGCGGGAACGAAGCCCGACACCGAGCCGTCATCCCCGGGCGAGTGGCACCGCGCCGAGGTCGGCGCCGATCTGCTCGAGCAGACCATGCAGGACCTGCGGGTCGGCAGGCTTCGTCAGGTGATAGTCGAAGCCGGCTTCCCTGGTCTTTCGCTGGTCGTCGGGCTGTCCCCAGCCGGTCAGGGCGACCAACCGGACGCCTGCCAGCCCCGGCATCCGCCGGATTTCGCGCGCCACCGCGAGACCGTCGAGCCCGGGAAGCCCAAGGTCCAGGATGACGACGTCGGGCAGGCAGGAGGCCAGTTCCGCGAGCGCGGCCCGGCCATCGAAAACACCCAGCGCATCATGGCCCGCCAGAGCCAGCGACGTCACCATCATGTCCACCAGGTCGGTGTTGTCGTCGACGACGAGGATGCGCAGCGGGCGCGCCGGGCGGGCGGCGTCGGCGCAATGCGCCTGGTGGGCGCGACCGACTGTGGCTTCTGCTGCCAGGGGCAGGCGGAGCACGAACTCCGCCCCGGTCCCCGGCCCCGCACTCAGGGCTTCCACCGTGCCGCCGTGCTGCTCCACGAGGCGTTTGGTCAAAGCCAGGCCCACCCCCAGCCCGCCTTGCGCCCGGTCGGCACGACCGGCCTGGCGGAAGATCTCGAAGATGCTCGATATCATCTCCGGTTCGATCCCGATGCCGTTGTCGCGAACCCGGATGACCGCGTGGCCATCCTGCTGCGCGAGCGAGAGCGCGACCTGCCCGCCTCGGGGGGTGTACTTCGCGCTGTTGTTCAACAGGTTGGTCACGGCCTGGGTGAGCCGCGCGCCGTCCGCGTCGATCCAGACGGGTTCGGGCGGTATGTCGACGGAGAATGCGTGACCTGCCTCCTGGAGGGAGGGAGAAGCCGCTTCGATCGCCGACTCCAGGACCGACTGGACAGACACCAGTTCCCGGCGCAGTTCGATGTGTCCCCGCGTGATCCGGGAAACGTCGAGCAGGTCGTCCACCAGCCGCTTCAACTGCTCGACCTGGCGGCGGACGACGGCGAGGGCATCGCCGGCCCGGCCGCGGGGGGTCTCGCGATCGAGCAGGCGCAGCGCATAGCGGATGGGGGCGAGCGGGTTGCGAAGTTCGTGGGAGAGGATCGCGATGAACTCGTCTTTCCGCCGGTCGGTCTCGGCCAGGCGGCGGTTCGCTTCGCGCAACGCCTCCTCGGCCTGCTTGAGTTCGGTGATGTCCTCGACCACGACATTTATGCCGACGACCATTCCCGATTCGTTCTTCAGCGGAAGCCATTGCTCCTTCCAGATCCGCTCGACCTCGGGCTTCTCCGGCGTCCCCCCGCGGAACTCGATGTCCGTGATGCCCTCGCCGGAGCGGAAGATCCGCTCAGCGAGGCCGCGGGCCAGCGGGGCCAACGACGGGATCACCTCCTCGATGGTCCTGCCGATGTGCGCGGCGGCAGGGGCCCCGTTGATCTCGGCCAGGCGCCGGTTGATTCGCAGGTAACGCAGGTCCCGATCGAACACGCACAGGCCGATGTGGGCCGAGTCGTAGATGGCCTGCAACTCCGCCAGCTGCCGGCGTGCCGCCGCTTCGCTGCGCCACAGGGCGATCTCGCTGCGGTTGACCCAGCGTCCGCCGGCCAGGACCAGCGCGGACAGCGTGACGATGAAGATGAGCATCGTCAGGCTCGTACCGGTCCGGGCATCGAACCAGCCGAGTCGTTCTCCCGTCAGTCGGAGCCACCCCAGGACGAGAGGCATGAGCACCACCACCGGGAGCAGGCGCCGAACCATGGCGCCGCCCGGCTCGTCCGCCATCATCACCCCGACAATCCCCTCGTCCGGGCGGACGAGGACCACACCGACGGCGAGCACGAGAATGGACGCGGCCGTCGGCCAGGCGATCCCGGTGAAGCGGGCGACACCGTACAGGCCGTCCGCCCCATACAGGTAGCCCACGATGGGGATCAACGAGACGACGATCGTCGCGATCGCGAAGGGTGCGTGCGCGGAGCGCGATCGCGCGGTGCGGGCACGAGCCAACAACACGATCGCGACGCCGAGCAGCAAGAAGGACAGTGAGGCAGGCGGGCCCATGCGGTTCGGGCTGACCACCGCCGCCGCACCTGCCGGCTCGCTGGCCAGGATCTGGTCGATCCCGAGGTCTACGCCGGCGAGGTGCTCGATCAGGGTGGCCGCGCCGACGGCAAGGACCGCCAGCCCACAAGCCGCTGCGGCGAACCGGCGGAGACGGGCCGGGGCTTCGACTGCGAGCAGGGCCAGTGCGGATCCAGCCAGCGTCAGGCAGAGACTGGCGTTGGCCTTCATCGTGATGGCGTGGGATTCCGCCGACGCCGCCATCGCTCCGGCGACCCATGCCACCAGGTGGGCAATGCCTACCGAGAATCCCAGGAGTCCGGCTCCCAGGGCAACTCGCCGCAACGCGGAGGCCGAACGCGGCTGCGAGGGCGTCATAACGGAGTCCGGCCGCGCGCGAAATCCGGCATATCCGGATGGGCGAGCGGTGACCACGAGCGTACCGCAGACGAGATGTGCGCGCAAACGATTGATGTGGATGAGCTGTGCCGGCTATGACGAATTCGTAGCGGCGGCTGCACCGCCCGACCGGCAGCGGCGGCAGGGCGGCGCAGCGCGCCACGGCTCCCGAGGCCTACAGCACGCCGCACTGCTGCGGTTGATCGCTGTTGGTGCGGCGGCTGCTCCTCAACTGGTAGGGCACGAGCTGCACGGCCGTCGTCTTGGCCACTTCGGTTCCTTCGTTGCGGATCAAGTGGGGAACCCCGTTGCTGGCTGGGTCGATGAAGGTCTTCCCCACCCCGTACTGCTGCGGCTCGCAGTTCGGGTCATCCCCGTCGTAGACAGTGACCGTGCCTGCGGTCACCGTCACGAGGCTGAAGCCGGGGTGGGTGTGCCAGCCGGTGCTCGCACCCGGCTGCCAGATGTTTTCCTGTATGAAGGTGACTCCCTTGACCTTGTGCTTCAGGTCCATGGGGCCGAACGTGGATGGCAACTTCGTCTCGCCGGTGAGTACTCCCCCGATGACCGCCACCACGACCGCCAACATCATCCTGCGTCCCATCGTCACTCCTCCTTGCGCGACACGGCCCTCGTGTCGGGCAAGATTGAAAGTGGCCGGGGGAGGCGCGGCGGGCAAGCGGTAAAACCCAACGAATCGCGGCGTGCCGTCGAATGCCGTGGATTGCCGTCCCGGGTGCCAGGCCGCGTCCTGTGAAGCAGCGTCGCGTAGTCGCAGAACTGGAGGGGCAGTGGACGCCGCGGCAACTCGCCTACCCAACGTCTTCGTTCTGGTTCAACCCAACTACTGAACGACCCTGGTCACGATTAGCGTGAACTTGACGGGGTCATGTCCACCAACCGCCCTTGCTCGCGCCACTGCAGGCGATCTCGGTCTTCTTGCTGAATGCGCGTGCTGGGCTGGTAGCCATACTCGATAGCTTGACTGGTTGGTTGACTTCAATCTTCCACTGGTCTGGCCCCGTTCTGGTGATCCACGCATCTTCACTCCCTTCGGGAAGGACAACGGTTCGCTCAGCGCGGTCCAGGGCTAGACCGATGCCATTGGCGTTGGGGTCATTGCAGTCGGCCTTTGCCCACAGTCCGATTCCAACGTTAGGTTCAATAAGGGTCGGAACGCTCTGGGGCATAGTCAAGAACGACGGGCCTTGGAACACGACGCTCACGCCCGGCCTTCGCATAGAACTGCCGGGGGTGCGAACCGCTGTTCAAGAAGGCCGCCTGGTAATCCGGCTGGCCGTAGGGCGCGACTTCCCCAACGCGGAACGGCCAGTCCCAAACTGCGCCCTCCCCGTTCCACACCGGCCCCAGAGCGTCAGCGTTAGACGTGTAAGGCCCAAACCCCGCAGAACTCGCCCCCTCCGGCTGGAACCTCAGGTTTCTAAAGGTCAACCATCGAGTCGGATCTGAAGTGTGCTTGATGGCCAGGGGGTCTGTGTTGGTAAGTGTGAAATGGAACCGATTCCATAGGTTGGTGCTGTCCGGAACCGGCCACGCCTACCGTGATCTCTCGCCCGACAACGCCGGGTCATAGAGAACACTTTGGCCGCCTGGGACTCCTAAGTCCCCCGACCACGGTAGCAAGCGTGGGGTCGTCGGCCCCGAGTATCTCGAGAGTCCAGTGCGTCACCGGCTGGGTGGGTTTCCCCTTCTGCGCCGACACCGACCCGACCAGCCCGGCCACCAAGACGATAAGGACCAACGCAATCCATTTCATCGAGTGCCGCATAGCGCCTCCATGTGTGAGTGTCGGTGCGGGCCAAACACATTTAATGCGTGTTGAATGTGCCAGAGCTTTCAGCCCAGCAGTCGAGCGTCAAGTTGCGCCATCGTGCCGATTTCGTTTCGAGCGGAGGCGGGCGGCAATGGAAATCTGGAAGTCGCGGGACTTCTCGGGCGGCTCGGTTGGGACTCTGTGGGGGCAGAAGCGGATGTCGGCCGGAATCTGCGACAAAACGCCAACAAAAAAGCCCTTCACCGGCCATCACGGCCCATGAAAGGCTTCTATCGGAATCTTGTTAAGTTGGTCGGGGCGAGAGGATTCGAACCTCCGACCCCTCGGTCCCGAACCGAGTGCTCTACCAGGCTGAGCCACGCCCCGACCCAAGAAACATTATCTTACCTCAGCGTCCCGCTCGAGACCAAGCTCTTTTACGAACGCCACCGCGTCGTGCGCCGTCAGGTCGGACTGCAGCGGCGTCACCGACACGTAACCCGCGCGGATCGCCTCGTAGTCCGAGCGGCCGTTCGGCATCCACTCGTCCTGCCCCTCGCCAATCCAGTAGTAGGCCCGGCCGCGCGGGTCGTGCCGCTCGGTCACCGTCGTCGCGTGGTTGCGCGCGCCCTGCACGGTGAGGCGGATGCCCTTCGGCCGCACGCGCGGCACGTTGACGTTGAGGAACGTTCGCGACGGCAGGCCCGACGCCAGCACCCGCGCCGCCACCTCGCGCGCCACCGCCGCCGCGTCGCCGAAGTCCCACTCGAACTGCCCGTGCGCCCCCCGCTCTCGCCTGCTGCAGCGACACCGCGATGCTCGGCACCCCGAGCAGCGCGCCCTCGAGCGCGCCCGACACGGTGCCCGAGTACGTCACGTCGTCGCCGACGTTCAGGCCCTTGTTGATGCCCGACACGACCAGGTCCGGCAGCCCGTGCAGCACCGAGGCCACCGCGATGTTCACGCAGTCGGTCGGCGTGCCGTCGAGCGCGTAGACGGCATCGCGCAGGTGCTCCAGCCGCAAGCGGGTGGTGCAGCGTGAGCGCGTGGCCGATGGCGCTCGCCTCGCGCGTCGGCGCCACCACGGTCACCTCGCCCAGCGCCGACAGCGCCTCGGCCAGCGCGTGAATCCCCTTGGAGCGGACGCCGTCGTCGTTGGTGACGAGAATTCGAGGCATTGGAACCATCGATTATAGAGGCGCGCGCGCAGCCGAGGCGAGCGAGGCGCTACGCCTCCTGCGGCTTGACGAAGGCCAGCGAGCAGGAGGTGGCGAGCAGCGCCAGCGCGGCGCCGAGGCGCGAACGCGGCGGCGGGGCTCGCCAGCTTCCACACGAGGCCGAACACGACGCTCGCGAGCAGCGAGCCGACGCCCAGTGCGGCGTTGTAGAGGCCGAACGCCGTCGCGCGCAGCGACGCGGGCGCGAGGTCGGCGATCAGCGCCTTCTCCGTGCCTTCCGACAGGCCGTAGTAGACGCCGTAGAACAGGAACCACGCGACGAGCGCGCCCGCCGACGTCGTCGATCGCGAACCCCGCGTAGACGAGCGCGTAGACGATCCATCCGGCGCCGATGACGAGCCGTCTCCCCCACCGGTCCGACTTCATGCCGCCCCACACCGAGAGCGCCGCCTTGACGACGTGCAGCAGCGCCCAGAGCAGCGGGATCGCCGCCGGGCTGACGCCCTCGTCGGTCAGCCGCAGCAGCAGGAACGCGTCGGCCGAGTTGCCCGAGCGTGAACACGAGCAGCACCGCCATCAGCACGAAGTACCGCCGCGGCAGCGTTCGCCAGCCGCGCGAGCGCTGTCGCGGCGCCGCTCCGCCCGAGACGGTCGCCGTGCGCTCCGCGCCGGCTCCTTCAGCAGGAACAGCGACGCCACGGCGAGCGCGCCCGGGATGGCGGTGAGCGCGAACAGCGTGCGGTACCGGCCGGGCAGCAGGAACAGGAACAGCGACGCCAGCAGCGGGCCGAGCATGGCGCCCGCGTGGTCCATCGCCCGGTGGAAGCCGAAAATCCGGCCTCGCGTTGCCGGCGTCGCGCAGGCGGCCAGAAGCGCGTCGCGCGGAGCCCCCCGAATCGCCCTTGCCCACCCGGTCCGCGAAGCGCACCGCGAACAACTGGGGCCACGACGTGACCAGCGCGGTGAGCGGGCGGACCGCGGACGACAGCCCGTAGCCGGCGATGACGATCGGGCGGCGGATGCTGCCAGCGATCCGAGAGATGCCCGGAGAGAATCTTGAGGACGCTGTTGGCGGCCTCGGCGAAGCCCTCGATCAGGCCCAGCGACACGGCGCCGGCGCCGAGCACGCGCGTCAGGTAGACCGGCAGCAGCGGGTAGATCGCTTCGCTCGCGGTGTCGGTCAACAGGCTCGTGAGGCCGAGCAGCCAGACCGGCCGAGGGAGACCGAACAGCGGGCGACGCCGGTGACCGGCAGGCGCGGGGGATTGATTCGAATCTTCCGGCGCCAGACGCATCGCAGCGCCTCGTCAGTGGCGAACGCGGTGGACGTGCGGGGCGGGGCGCGAGGCGGCATGCCGCGAGACGTGGCGCCGGGGCGGCATCGATTTTTCCGCCTCGGCACGCCGGCGTTCGACGCGAACCTCCGTCACGGCAGCCGGAGGCGTCGGTGAGGCGTGCCATGAGCCACGCGCCCGGCGTCGTGCCCAGGCGGCGTAACAGGCGAGATGCCCCGTCATGGCGACAGCCGCGGCCACGGGCCAGAACCAGTGCAGACCGCCGCCAGGGCGGCCAGGGCCGCGGGACATGAGGGCGATCGAGATGTCGAGCAGGCCCGCCACGACTCGGCGCGCCAGCGGTACGAACCCCGCGTGCCGCGAGACCGCCTGCTCGAGCAGCAGGCGCGAGCCGGGCTGCGGAGTCTCCTGCACGCCCCGACGATCGGGCCCGGGTAGCTGGACAGCCGCCGGGCCGTCGGGCGCCCGCCCCTCCGCCGGGTCGGGGAACAGGCGGCCGAATTCCGCGACCGATTCTTCCGGATCGAGGCCCACCGCGAGCGCGTAACTGCGAACGAACGCGCGCCGGAAGATGCCGGACGGCCAGCGGGACAGGTCGCCGCGCTCGAGGCCCGAGAAATGGCTGGCGCTCACCTTCGTTTGCTCGGCAATCGCGTCGAGCGTGAGGCCGCGGCGCTCGCGCGCACGCCTCAGTTCAGCGCCGAAGGCTTCCCGTTCCGTCATGCAACCCACCCGACCCCGCAATTCACTCTGCACAAAGACAACGGGATTCAGGATACGGGCGGCGGACCCCCAGTTCAAGTCAAACGTGAAGGTTTTTCGTGCAAGCCCGGCTACACCTTGAGGAAGATCCGGCGCCGGTACATGAGCCAGAGGACGAGGTAGAGCACCGCCAGGTAGCTGAGCGCGAACAGCAGCGAGGCGTTCTTCGGCGCGAAGAACGGCTGATAACACGAGCGGTAGATCAAGTTGTAGAGCGAGGTGCTCTTGCCCGCGTCGTCCGCCACTTTCACGAGGATGAGTGTCTTGGCGCTCAGTCCCGCAAGCACGAACAGGGCGATCGCGTTGACCCCGAGAACCACGAACGGCTTCGTCCACCAGCGCCAGCCCTTCACGTCGACCGACCAGTAACACGCCGCCAGTGTGAAGGCGGCAGCACCGCCCGTGAACCAGACGTAGGAACTGGTCCACAGGTTCTTGTTGATCGGGAACACGAGGTCCCACAACAGGCCCAGCGCCATCGCCGCCGATCCCGGCGGCCGCCATCACGGCTGCCCGCGTCCCGCCGGGCACCCTGGCCCGAAGCAGGAAGCCGGCGAGGACACCCATCAGCGTCGTGGCAATCGCCGGCACGGTGCTCAGCAGTCCTTCTGGATCCCACGGTCGCTTCTGCCACAGGTGCCGCTGCCCGAGGATCGCGCGGTCGACGAACGCCCCGAGGTTGCCCTCGGGCGAGAGGTCCCCCGGGTTGTGACCGGGGAATGGCATCAACGCCATCGCGGCCCAGTAGGCCACGGTGAGCCCGACGACCCACGCCATCAGCCGTCGGCCGTGCCGGACGTCGGCGACCGGGTCGGGCGCCGGCGCCGTCATGCGGTAGATCGCCGCCGCCGCCATGTAACAAAGGCCGATGCGCACGAGCACACCAGGCAACCGCAGCCCGCCGAACCGGAAGTAGGGATAGAGGGACATGAACCAGCCGAGCGCCATGATCGTCACGCCCCGCCTGACCACCCTCCACCCGGAACCGAGCGTCGACTTCGACAGCGTCATCGACGTGCCGACGATGAACAGGAAGAACGGGAAGATGAGGTCGGTGGGTGTCCAGCCATTCCACTCCGCGTGCAGGAGCGGCCAGTAGGCGTTGCCCCAGTCCCCCGGGTCGTTCACGATCACCATCGACGCCATCGTGATACCGCGGAAGACGTCGAGCGACACGAGGCGCTGCGCGAGCGCGGCCGGCTGGTCGGGCGTGCGTCCCATGGCGTCAGAGATTAGCGTAAGCCGGGCCGCCGCGCAAAACCGCAGGGATGAAGTCGGCCGGCGGCGATCCTCGCCTGCTCCGAGCAGCCTCGGGAACGAGCCGCCCAGTTTGCATGCGGGCGCCGGCAGCGCTATAACTGGCCCCATGGTCTCCTTGGCAGACGCCCTCGAACAACGCGCGCGCGAAGGCGCACTGTACGAACGCTACAACGGCGACTGGGTGCGCTGCTTCGCGTGCGGCCACCGTTGCCCGATCCCGAACGGCGCCCAAGGGGTCTGCAAGGTCCGCTTCAACCGCGGCGGGCGGCTGATGGTGCCCTGGGGATACGTGGCCGGCGCGCAGTGCGACCCGATCGAGAAGAAGCCGTTCTTCCACGCCTACCCCGGCGCCGCCGCATTCAGCTTCGGAATGCTCGGGTGCGATCTGCACTGCGGCTACTGCCAGAACTGGGTGACCTCTCAGGCGCTGCGAGACCCGCGCGCCACGCTCCAGGCCGAGACCGCGTCTCCGGACGAACTCGTCGCCGCCGCGCTGCGCGTCGGCGCGAAAGTCGTCGTGAGCACCTACAACGAGCCGCTGATCACGGCGGAATGGGCGGTCGAGGTGTTCAGGCGGGCCAAGGCAGCCGGCCTCGTCACCGGCTTCGTGTCGAACGGCAACGGCACGCCCGAGGTGCTGCGGTACCTCGCAGCCCTGGATCGACCTCTACAAGGTCGACCTCAAGGGGTATGACGACCGTCGATACCGGGAGCTGGGCGGCCGCCTGCAGCCGATCCTCGACACCATTGCGCGCCTCCACGACATGGGCACCTGGATCGAGATCGTGACGCTGCTCGTCCCCGGCTTCAACGACTCCGACGAGGAATTGCGGCGGCTCACGGCGTTCATCGCGGGCGTCTCTCCGTCGATCCCCTGGCACGTCACGGCGTTCCACGAAGACTACAAGATGAGCGGGAACGGCTCGACCACACCGGCGATGCTCGACCGAGCCGCCCGGATCGGTCTCGATGCCGGCCTCCACTTCGTCTACGCGGGCAACCTGCCGGGGGAGGTAGGCGGCCTCGAGGACACCCGCTGCCCGTCCTGCCGGGAGACGTTGATTCGCCGCCGTTCGTTCCTCGTTCGCGAGAACCGCCTCGGTCCCGGCGGGCGCTGCCCGGGCTGTGCCGCCGAGATTCCCGGCCGCTGGTCGTGACCGGTCCAGCGGGCCTCTTGCGGTAAGATCAGCGCATGTCCGTCGTGGATCTTCTCGGCCGGCCGCTGCGCAGCCTCCGCGTCTCGGTGACCGATCGCTGCAACCTGCGCTGCCAGTACTGCATGCCCGAGGCAGAGTACGCGTGGCTCCCGCGCGAGGACCTGCTCACCTTCGAGGAGATTCACACCCTGGCCGGGGTGTTTGCACAGCCTTGGCGTGGACAAGATCCGCCTCACGGGAGGCGAGCCGCTGCTCCGACGGAACCTTCCCGACCTCGTGCGGCTGCTTGCCGCGGACGATCGCCTGGCCGACTTGGCGCTGACGACGAACGGCGTGCTCCTTGCCGAGCAGGCCGCGTCGCTGCGGGACGCGGGCCTGAAGCGGCTGACGGTCAGCCTCGATACGCTGCACGGCGACCGGTTCACCGCGCTGACGCGGCTCACCACGCACGCCCGGGTCGTCGAGGGGCTCGAACTGGCGGCCGGGCTCTTCGGGGCGATCAAGATCGACACGGTCGTGATGCGCGGCCTCAACGACGACGAGATCGTCCCCCTCGTCGAGTACGGCGCGAAGCACAACGCCGAGGTCCGCTTCATCGAGTACATGGACGTCGCGGGCGCCACCCGGTGGTCGGCGGACAAGGTGGTGTCGCGGGAGGAGATCCTCGGCCGGCTGGCGAAGCACTACGGGACCGTGGAACCCATCGACGAGTCGGCGTGGGCGCCCGCCGATTGCTTCAGGCTGCCGGACGGGCGCGTGGTGGGCGTCATCGCGTCGACGACGAACCCGTTTTGCTCCACGTGCGACCGCGCCCGGCTCACTGCCGACGGAATGTGGCTGACGTGCCTGTATGCCACCTCCGGCATCGACCTGCGCGGCCCCCTGCGGGCCGGCACAACGCCGACGGAACTGGCCTCACGCCTCACGCAGGCCTGGCATGCACGTGCGGACCGCGGCGCCGAATTGCGGGCGGCCGAGCGGGAACGCGGCATCTACATCCCGGCGTCCACGCTCAAGGGCAACCCGCACTTGGAGATGCACACACGGGGAGGCTAGCGGAACATCGTCGTCAATGCAGAATGCACAATGCAGAATGCACAAGCGCGGTCACGCAGTCAGCGTGACGCGGCTTTTGTTCCCATTCTGCATTTTCGCATTTTTCATTGTGTATTGTCTCCCTTGTCCCCACCCTCCCGCAGGTCCCCCGTGATCAACCGGACACTCCTCTGATACGTCACGTAGGCCCACGCCCATTGCAGGAGCACGCCGAGCCGGTTCCGGAACCCGACCAGCTTCATGATGTGAAGGAAGAGCCAGGCGACCCAGGCCGGCCAACCCGACAGGCGCAGCCAACCGAAATCCGCGATCGCAGCAGCACGGCCGATCGTCGCCATGTTCCCGTAGTCGCGGTAGCGGAACGGTTTGCGCGGTTGACCGGCGAGAGTGCGGCAGATCGAAGCCGCTGCGTGGCGGCCCATCTGAATCGCGACCTGCGCCACGCCGGGCAGCGGCCGGCCATCCTGCTTCAGTGACGCCAGGTCGCCGATGACGAAAACGTCCGGATAGCCGGGCACGCTGAGGTCCGGCTCGACCAGGACTCGCCCCGCGCGGTCCAGGGGCACCCCGAGCGAACGCGCGACGGGTGACGCGGCAATCCCCGCTGCCCACAGGACGGTGCCCGCCTCTATCCGCCTGCCGCCCGTGTCCACTCCCCACGGGCCGATGTCGGTCACCGGGGTCGACGTCAGCACCTCCACGCCGAGACGCTCCAGCGAATGCAGGGCCGCCTGCCGCAGCGAGCCCGGGTACATTGCCAGGATCGCTGGTGCGGCCTCGATCAAGATGATGCGCGACGAGGCTGGGTCGAAGGCCCGGAACTGCCGCGCAAGCGTGTGCCTGGTGATTTCCGCGAGCGCCCCGGCCAACTCCACGCCAGTCGGTCCCCCTCCGACGATCACGAACGTCAGCAGCCGACGCCGGGCCGCCGGGTCCTCAACCCGCTCGGCCTCTTCGAACGCCAGCAGCACCCTCCTCCGCATCCTCAGCGCATCGTCGAGCGTTTTCAGGCCGGGGGCATGCCTTTCCCAGTCCTCGTGGCCGAAGTAGGCGTGCGTGGCGCCGGTGGCCAGGACCAGGAAGTCGTACTGCAGCTCGCCCTCATCCAGGCGAACGACCTTGCGGAGCGGGTCCACGGCCATCGCCTCGGCGAGCAGAACCCGCACGTCGGGCTGGCGGCGCAGCATCCACCGGATCGGCGAGGCGATGTCGCCGGGAGACAGTCCGGCGGTCGCGACCTGATACAGCAACGGCTGGAAGACGTGGTAGTTGTGGCGGTCGAGCAGCGTGACTCGAGCGCGGCACCGCCTCAGGGCCCGGACGGCATTGATGCCGCCAAAGCCACCGCCCGCGATGACGACATGTGGAGTCAGGCTGCCCTCCCTTCCCTTCGATCCCAACCGCGACCCGGCGCCGTTGTCAACCGGCGCCGCCACGTCGCGCCGGGGGGCCGAACTCGGCCGCGGGTGTCGGCGAACCGACCACTTGCCAGAAACAGGCCAGTTTGTGAGGCGTAATTTCACGGCCGAGGTAGGCACGCCGCTTGCGGTCAGGATGAGCAGCGTCGAACGCGCAGGGAGAGAAATGAGCCCACGCAACTTCTGGAACCACCCGCTGCAGGAACTGGCCAGGTCGCTTGCCCATACGATCGGGCACCAAGAGGCAGCAGACGCGTCGGTGAAGCAGGGCGGAACCGCCAGCGCGTGACACGGGGAGGGTGTGAGGCCGTATGATGGTCACCATGAACGACAGCATCGACGTGGCAACGTTGATGAATCGCCTGGCCAACGACCGCGAATTGCTGCAGGAACTGATCGCACTCTACCTCGAAGACGAGCGGGACCTCATCGACCAGGTTGCCGCGGCAGTCGAGGCCGGCGACGCCGCTCGGCTCGCGCGCGCGTCCCACACCTTGAAGGGGTCGGTCGGCAACTTCTGCGCGGCGTCTGCGTCCTCCGCCGCCGCGGCCCTCGAGGCCGCGGGTCGCGAGGGGCGACTCTCGGAAGCCAGGCCGCTGTTCGACTCTCTGGCCGCGGAACTCGAGAAGGTCCGGGACGTCCTCCGCCGCCTCGCCGCTGGCGAGGATGTGTGATGACCCGGGAGCCACGCGTCCTGGCGGTTGACGACGAAGCGGACCTGCGCGAACTGATCGCCGACTCGCTGGCGGGCACCGCGGCCGGTTGATCGCACACCCAGCCTTCCACCGCCGCTGTAGTAGAATCCGCTGCACGGCCCCGGGCCGCTGCCGCGCGACGCCCGAGGAAGAACCGGTCCCCTTTCTTCCCCCTTCCTTCTCTCTGACCGAGGAGTACGATGAGGCGCCTGTCCCGTATCCGCTTGCTGATCGCCGCCCTCCTGATCGTGTCTGCCGGCGGGCTCCTCGCAGCCCAGCAGTCCAAGTGGGCCCGCGACCCGAAGCAGCCGGTCGATGACGAGTACACGCAGAAGATCAAGGAATACACGACCGCACCGCACTTCCTCTCGCCGCTGGTCGACTACCTGCCCGCGTCGAAGACGGTGCCGACACCCAAGGCGGTCATCGGCGACGTGTCAGGAGCGCCTGGCAAGCTGCCCTACGTGGCGCAGGTTCACGAGTACATGCGGATGCTGGAGAAAGCCAGCCCCCGCGTGAAGGTGCTCTCGATCGGCAGGTCGGAGGAAGGTCGCGAGATGATTGCCGTGGCGGTCGCGGACGCGCCGCTGATTGCGCAGCTGGACGAGAACCGGGCCCGGCTCGCGAAGCTCGCCGATCCCCGGACGATCGCGCTCGACGACGCGGAGGCGGACCGGCTGGTGGGCCTCAGCACGCCGGTCTACTACATCACCGGGTCGCTCCATTCGCCGGAGACCGGTTCGCCGACGGCGTTGATGGAACTGGCCTACCGGCTCGCCGTGGACGAGGCGCCGTACATCAAGGCGATCCGCTCGAACGTGATCACCATGATCACGCCCGGTCGTCGAAGTTGACGGCCGCGACCGCCAGGTCGACATCTACAACTGGCACCTGGCGCATCCGAAGGACAACTGGCCGCCGCTCGTCTACTGGGGCAAGTACCTCGTCCACGACAACAACCGTGACGCGATGGGCGCGACGCTGGCGCTGACCAGGAACGTCATCAACTTCTTCGTGGACCAGAAGGTGCAGCTGCTGCACGACCTCCACGAGTCGGTGCCGTACCTCTACGACAACACGGTCGGCGACGGCCCTTACAACGCGTGGGTCGACCCGATCCTGGCGGACGAATGGCAGCTCCTGGGCTGGAACAACATGTCCGAGATGACCAAGTTCGGGATGCCGGGAGCCTTTGCGCACGGCCAGTTCGACACCTGGTCGCCCGGCTACCTGATGTTCATCGCCGCCATGCACAACGGCACCAGCCGGCTGTACGAGACGTTCGGAAATGCCGGCGCCGACACGGTCGAGCGAACGCTGCGCCCCGCCGACTACGCGCGGACCTGGTATCGCCAGAACCCGCCGCTGCCGAAGGCGTTGTGGTCGCAGCGGAACAACAACAACTACACGCTCACCGGCCTGCTCACCTCGCTCTCCTACTACGCCGGCAACAACAAGCTGTTTCTCAAGAACTTCTACCTGAAAGCGAAGCGCTCGGTGCTCAAGCCGAAGACCGAGGGTCCGGCCGCGTACGTCTTCCCGGCCGACGACCCGCGGCCGGGCCTCCAGGCCGACCTGCTGCGGGTGCTGCAGACCCAGCGGTGCGAGGTGTCGCGCGCCACCGCCCGTTCACTGTGACCGTGCCCGCGAAGAAGAAGCCGGCCCGCCCGGGCGAAGACCCGGCAGCCTCGAGCCCGGCGAAACCGGACGCCAAGAAGGACGAGAAGCCCACCGAGACCAGGCAGTTCCCCGCCGGCTCCTACATCGTGCGGATGGACCAGCCCTACAGCCGGATTGCCGACGCGCTGCTCGACTACCAGGTACCTGGAGCCCGAACGACCCGCAGAAGAACCCGTACGACGACACCGGGTGGACTTTCGGCGAACTGTTCAACGTGCAGGTCGTGCGCGTCGCCGACCCGAAGGTGCTCGACGCGCCGATCGAGCTCGTGAAGGGCCCGGTGGCGTCTCCCGGAGCGGTGGCCGGGTCCGGCGACGGTCTACGCCGTGAACCACGATACCGACCCGAACCTGTTCGCGCTCCGTTACCGCCTCAAGGACCTGGCGTTCGAGGCCGCGGAGGAACCGTTCGAAGCGGCGGGACGCAAGTTCAACCGCGGCAGCTTCCTGCTCAAGGGCGGCCAGGCCGCCGACATCCAGAAAGCGGCTGCCGAACTGGGCCTCCAGGCTGCACGCGCTGCCCTCGGCGCCCGTCGGTGAAGACCCACGCGGTTGGCGTGCCGCGCATCGCGCTACGTCCATACCTGGCTCAGCACGCAGGACGAGGGCTGGTGGCGGCTCGACGCTCGACGGCCTGAAGATCCCCTACGACTACATCAGCACGCAGGCGATCGCCAGGACGCCGAACCTGAACGCCAAGTACGACGTCATCCTGTTCCCGCCGGTCGGGCGCGGCTCGCAGCAGATCGTGTCGCGGGCTGCCGATGTGGGGCAACCCGCTCCCGTGGAAGAAGACGGAGCTGACGCCGAACATCGGCACCGAGGATTCGACCGACGACATGCGGCCGGGCCTCGGCTGGACCGGCCTCGCCAACCTCGAGAGCTTCGTCCGCAACGGCGGGCTGCTCGTCACGACCGACGACACCAGCGACCTGGCGATTACCTACGGCCTGACCGCCGGCGTCTGCCAGCAGCGCAGCCACGAGGCTGAAGGCGCCGGGCACGGTGGTCCGCGCGAAGTTCGTCGACCTGGCAAGCCCGATCGCCTACGGCTACGACGAGAACCTGTCGGTCTACACGTCCGACGGGATGGTCCTCTCGGTCAGCAACACGCTTGGCGGCCGGACGCCGAGGTTCGGCGACGCCCCGGAACGCCCGACCGGCCGCGGGACCGCGGACGACCCGGACGTGCCGCAGGCGCGGGTCTTCCAGGAACCGCCCGCGGACCCGAAGGTCGAGCCCTGGCAGGCGGCGCCAGTGACCGACGAGCAACTCCGCAACGGGATCGGCGTCATCCCGGTCAAGCAGCGGCCTCGCGTGATCCTTCGTTACGGCGATGCCAGGGACCTGCTCGTCTCCGGCCTGCTCGAGGGCGGCGGCGACATCGCGCAGCGTCCTGCGGTCGTCGACGTGCCGCGCGACAAGGGCCACGTCCTGCTGTTCTCGCCGAACCCCGTCTGGCGCGGCGAAACGAAGGGCAGCTACTCGCTGGTGTTCAACGCGATCCTGCACTTCGACCATCTCGACGCCGGCCGAAAGTGGGATGATAAATAGGTGCGGACGTTCGTGCTCGCCATCGTGGCCGCTCGCCGCGTTCGCGCGGAGCGGCGACCTGCGACGCAGGGCCGCCTCGCGGCGCGGCTCACCTTCGCCGTGCTCCGCCGCGACGGGGTCATCGTCCCGTTCGCCAGCTACGACGGCCGCCGCTGGATCGAACCGGTGGCCCGAGCCGGGCCGGCGGCTCGACATCCCGATTTCGGTCGACGCCTCGCCGAAGTCCTGGTGGCTCGCGCGACCGGCCCGTGGCCACGTGGAACGCATGGCCGATCCAGGGCGAGAGCCGCGTCATTCACGTCAGGAACCCCGTGAACCTGGTCGTGCAGTGCGACCGGCACGTCGGCCTGCAGACCGACTACTCCTCGACCGCCCCACCGGTGCCCCGCGACATGCAGCCGCACCCGAAGGACGGGCTGGCGACCTCGGGGGACGTCCTGGTCGAGCCGGTCGCGCTCCTGACGGCGGCCTCGCCGGACTGGGCCCGGGTGCTGGAAGCAATCAAGGAGCCGTTCAGCGCCGAGGAGGACAAGGCGGTGGCGAAGAACTCGCGTGCCAGCCTCGCCCTGCCCGACGCCCAGCGGCGTGCGCAGTTCCCGCTCGAGATCGAAGTGCTGTTCCGTTCGCCGGGCAGCAAGCCCGGCACGTCGGTCCTGTACTTCGAAGCGGTGAGGCGATACAGCCGGCGCCCGCCGTCCAGCAGCCTGATGACCATCGCGCCGGATCGGCGCCCGCTCGCCTACGGCGCCGGCTGGGTGACGGTGACCGCGGCGGGAGAGGTGACGCTCCGCGGCCCGATCTCGGTGGAACTTTCCGACAACGAACGCGAGGGACTCCTTTACGCGATGCCGCTGGGGGCCTTTCGGCTTGACGACCGCCGGTACTGGGCCGTGCAGCGGGCGGGCTGGGGATTCGAGCGCTACGAGATCCTCGAGATCGCAGAACCGACAAGACGAAGTTGAGCTTCAAGACCACCGGCGGCAGCTGCCGCTAGGCACGGCCGGCCGGCCGGCGACACCACCCACGAGGAGGGACTTCAGAATGACTCGCGCTCGATTGGCGACGGCACTGGCAATGGCGGGGCTCCTGGCGGCGGCCGGCCTCGCGTCGGCGGACGTCAAGACCACCGAGAAATCGCAGATCAAGTTCGAAGGCATGATTGGCAGGATGATGGGCATGTTCGGCGGCAAGGCCGCCAAGGACGGCATCGTCAACACGGTGGCGGTCAAGGGCGACCGCAAGATCACGGCCACCGAGGACAGCGCCACCATCATCGACCTCGCCGAGGAAAAGGTCTACGAACTGAACCTCCGCGACAAGAGCTACAAGGTGACGACGTTCGCCGAGATGCGGAAGCGGCTCGAGGAAGCCCGCGCGAAGGCCGAGGAGGACGCGCGCAAGCAGCAGGCGCGCGAGGAGAAGAAGGACCCCGACCAGAAGGAAATGGAGATCGAGTTCAGCGCGAAGGAAACCGGCCAGAAGCGGCAGATCGGCGGCTACAACTGCCGGCAGGTCATCCTCACCGTCTCGATGCACGAGAAGGGCAAGACGCTCGACCAGTCGGGCGGCATGCTGATGACGATGGACTCGTGGCTCGCGCCGCGCGTGCCCGGCATGAAGGAAATCGCCGACTTCGATATGCGCTACGCCAAGACGATGGCCGACGCCCTGCCGTCCGCCGAGCAGATGGCGCAGGTCTTCGCGATGTACCCGGGGCTGAAGGACGGGATGGCGAAGATGAGCAAGGAATGGTCAACATGGACGGCACGCCGATCGAGACGGTGTCGACGGTCCAGGTCGTGCAGACCAAGGAGCAGGCCGCGCAGGCCAAGAAGGAAGAGGGCCAGGGCGGCGGCACCTCTCCCGCCGGGGCGATTGGCGGGATGCTCGGCCGTTTCGGCAAGAAGAAGGAAGAACCCAAGCCGGCCGAGGGCGCGGCGCCCAAGGCGTCGACCGACTCCGACACGCGCGTGACGTTCATGACCTCCACGAACACCGTGCTGTCGATTGCGCCGGCCGTGGCGGCCGAGGAACTTGCGATCCCGGCCGGGTTCAAGCTGAAGAAATAGTCCGCAACTGTCCGATTCCGGGACGGACGGGTTCGCGGGCGCACAGCCCCCCGTCCGATCCCGGTCACCCCTCTTCGCCACAACCAATTGAAAAATAGTGACTTCTGACTTTTCGTCCAGCTGGCACAGCTCTGGCCTCTTATCCGAGTGACCTTTTTTGGTGCCGCGTCCGTCTAAGGCTATCGAGCATGGATATTCAACGCCCGTCCAGCGTCGCCCGGAACAAGAAGATTCGCCGCATCGTCATCGGCGTCGGTGGCGCTCGTCGCCATCGGCCTGATCACGGTCGCCCTGTCGCGGCTGAAGCCGGCGGCGCCGACCGTCGACCGCGGCACGGCCTACCTCGACACCGTCAAGCGCGGCCCGATGGTCCGGCAGGTGCGCGGCCTGGGCACGCTGGTGCCCGAGGACATCCGCTGGATCCCGGCCGCGACCGACGGGCGCGTCGAGCGGATCGTCGTCTACCCCGGCACGCCGGTCACGCCGGACACGGTCATCCTCGAGTTGTCGAACCCCACGCAGACCCAGGCGCTGCTCGAAGCCGAGCAGCAGTTGAAGGCCGCCGAAGCGCAGTACGACGAACCTGCAGGTGACGGTGGCCAACGACCTGCTCGCCCAGGAGGCGGCGGCGTCGGCAGTGCAAGGCGGATGCGCGAGCAGGCCAAGCTGCAGGCGGAAGCCGACGCGGAACTTGCCAAGGAGGGCCTGGTCTCGTCGCTGACGACGAAGCTCTCGCAGGTGAGAGCCGACAACCTGCAGTCGCGCGACCAGATCGAGACGAAGCGATTCACCTCGATGCGCGAATCTGCCGCAGTCGCGACTGGCGGTCCAGCAGGCCGAGGTGAACCGGCTGCGCGCGCTCGTCGCGCTGCGGCAGAGCCAGGTGAACCAGCTGCACGTGCGCGCCGGCATCACCGGCATGCTGCAGCAGGTCCCGGTGGAAGTCGGCCAGCAGGTCGGTCCGGGCACCAACCTCGCGCGCGTGGCCGACCAGGGGCACCTGAAGGCGCAGCTGAAGATCGCCGAGACGCAGGCGAAGGACATCGTGATCGGGCAGCCGGCGTCGATCGACACGCGCAACGGGATCATCGCCGGCCGCGTGTCGCGCATCGACCCGGCCGTGCAGAACGGCACCGTCACGGTGGACGTGGCGCTGCAGGGCGAGCTGCCGAAGGGCGCGCGGCCCGACCTCAGCGTGGACGGCACGATCGAGCTCGAACGGCTCGACGACATCCTCTACGTCGGGCGGCCCACCTACGGTCAGGAGCAGAGCGTCATCCAGCCTCTTCAAGCTGGCCGACGACGGCGCGACGTTCGTGCGCACGAAGGTGTCGATCGGCAAGACGTCGGTGAACACGGTGGAAGTGAAGTCGGGCTTGAAGCAGGGCGACCAGGTGATCCTCTCCGACATGTCCCAGTACGACGCGTTCGACCGGGTTCGGCTGAAGTAGCGGCCCGGGACGGCCCGGGCAACGATGGCGCGGTCATGTCGTCCGCGCGCGGCAACGTCGGGATACGGCTCTCTGGAGGCACGATGAACGGCAACGGATCGGAACGACCGCTCATTCAGCTGGAAGGCGTCACGAAGGTGTTCTACACCGACGAAGTCGAGACGCACGCCCTGTCCGGCATCCACATGGAGATCCGCAAGGGCGAGTACGTGTCGATTGCCGGGCCGTCCGGCTGCGGCAAGTCCACGCTCCTGTCGATCCTCGGCCTGCTCGACACGCCGACCGGCGGCAGCTACACGCTGAACGGCCAGCCGGTGGCGAACCTGAACATGGCGGAGCGGGCGCGGATCCGGAACCGCGAGATCGGGTTCATCTTCCAGAGCTTCAACCTGATCGGCGACCTGACGGTGTTCGAGAACGTCGAACTGCCCGCTCACCTACCGCGGCATGAAGTCGGCCGAGCGGAAGACGCGCGTCAACGAGGCGCTCGAGAAGGTCGGCATGGCGCACCGCGCGCGGCACCTCCCCAGCCAGCTGTCCGGCGGCCAGCAGCAGCGCGTCGCCGTCGCCCGCGCGCTGGTCGGCCACCCGCTGATCCTCCTCGCCGACGAGCCGACCGGCAACCTCGACTCGCGCAACGGCGAGGCGGTCATGGACCTGCTGCGCGAACTGCACCGCCAGGGCGCGACGATCTGCATGGTCACGCACGACCCGCGTTTCACGCGCCACGCCGACCGCAACATCCACCTCTTCGACGGGCAGGTGGTCGAGGAGAGCATGGAGTCGACCTCGGCGTGACCCCGATCATCTCGCTCCGCCAGATCGAGAAGTTCTACCAGCACGGCGTCAGCCGCACCTACGTGCTCCGGCGGGTGACGGCCGACATCCGCGAGGGCGAGTTCGTCTCGATCATGGGCCCGTCGGGGGCCGGCAAGTCCACCATCCTGCACATCATGGGGATGTTCGACAGCGCGTGGACCGGCGAGTACGACGTTCCTCGGCGAGCCGGTCCACGCGATGAACCAGAAGGCGCGGGCCGCGCTGCACAAGCAGCACATGGGCTTCGTCTTCCAGAGCTATCACCTCCTCGACAACCTGACGGTCTACGAGAACCTCGAGATCCCGCTCTCGTACCGCGACGTCAAGAAGAGCGAGCGCCAGTCGATCGTCTGCGACGTCCTCGACCGCTTCCAGATCGTCGGCAAGAAGGACCTCTACCCGAACCAGCTCTCCGGCGGCCAGCAGCAGCTCGTCGCGGTCGCCCGCGCGGTCGTCGCCAGCCCGAAGGTGATCCTCGCCGACGAGCCCACCGGCAACCTGCACACCGCCCAGGGCAAGGAGATCATGGAGCTGTTCAAGAAGCTGAACGCCGAGGGCACGACAATCGTGCAGGTCACGCACTCGGAGACGAACGCGTCCTACGGCGACCGGGTGATCCAGCTGAGGGACGGGTGGGTCGTCACGGACTGACGAACGTCAATGCACAATGCACAATGCACAATGCAATGCGCAAGGCAGAATGCACAGTGCAAATTGCGAACAAGCCGACGGTCACGAGGTGGCGGAGATCTTCAGCTCCCGCGGCGGTCGGACATCCGGGCTTTCTTGAGGATCGCGGTCAGTATCGCGACCAGTTGCCGGCTCTCCTCCAACAATCCGGCCGTCTCCTTCGGAACCGGCGGGATCGTAGCCGCCAGGAGGCGCAACCAGTACCTGCTCTCGAGCGCCTCCTTCCTGCTATGCTCACTCGCGAGATGAAATCGGCGTTGCTCTGGCCTCCAGTTGCCTCCTGGAGATTTGCGCCAACGGAGGTGCCGGCGTCGGCGAGCTGGCGGCCGATCGAGTGCGTGGACTCCTCCATGCGCCGATAGCCTGGCGCAAAGTACGAGTACCCGGCACGCGAACAGGAACGCGCGTTCCTCGATGTCGTAGGAGCGTCGGTTGTCCATGATGCCTCGAACTCGTCCAGAGATATGCCGGCACGCATTCCGGCCGTCGAGCCAGCCGCGCCGCGTCTTCATTTTGCATTTTGCATTTGGCATTCTGCATTTCTCGGAGGCCGCCGATGAAATCTCCCGACGCCCTGCGCCCTCGCGATCCTCGATCGCCGACGACCAGGCCGACGTGCTCGAGGCGCTGCGGCTGCTGCTTGAAGGCCGAGGGCTGGGACCTCGAGGCGGTCAACTCGCCTGCCGGCATCCTCGACGCCGTCGAACACCGCGAGTTCGACGTCGTCCTCATGGACTTGAACTACACCCGCGACACGACGTCGGGCCGCGAAGGCCTCGACCTGATCACCCGGCTGCAGGCGCTCGACGCCAGTGCCGCCGATCGTCGTGATGACGGCGTGGGGATCGGTGGACGTCGCGGTCGAGGCGATGCGGCGGGGCGCGCGCGACTTCGTGCAGAAGCCCTGGGACAACGAGCGGCTGCTCACGATTCGTCCGCACGCAGGCCGAGCTGTCGCGCGCGCTGCGGCGCGGGCAGCGCCTCGAGGCGGAGAACCGCGCGCTGCGCGAGCAGCCGCCCACCAGCCTCATCGCGCAGGCGCCCGCGATGCAGCCGGTGCTGCAGATGATCGCGCGCGTCGGGCCGTCCGACGCGAACGTCCTGATCACGGGCGAGAACGGGACCGGCAAGGGCGTCGTGGCGGCGGCCCTGCACGCCGCGTCGGGCCGCGCGACCCGGCCGATGGTGACGGTGAACGCCGGCGGGCTTGTCGGAGGGCGTGTTCGAGAGCGAGCTGTTCGGCCACGTGAAGGGCGCCTTCACCGACGCCAAGGCCGACCGCGTGGGCCGCTTCGAGCTGGCCGACGGCGGCACGCTGTTCCTCGACGAGATCGCCAACGTCGGCCTGCCCGCAGCAGGTCAAGCTGCTGCGCGTGCTCGAGACCGGCGAGTTCGAGCGCGTCGGGTCGTCGCGCACGCGCAAGGTGAACGTCCGCGTGATCTCCGCGACCAACGCCGACATCGTTCGAGGAGGTGGCCGCCGGGCGGTTCCGGCAGGACCTGCTGTTCCGCCTGAACACCGTCGAGATCCGCCTTCCGCCGCTGCGCGAGCGCCGGGAGGACATCCCGCTGCTGGCCGCGCACTTCCTCCGCATCCACGGCCAGCACTACCGGAAGCGGCTCGGCGGATTCGACTCGGCCGCGCTGCACGCGCTCGTCGGACCACAACTGGCCGGGCAACGTGCGGGAACTCGATCACGCCGTCGAGCGCGGGGTCCTCATGGCGCAGGGCGCGCACGTGCGCCTGGCCGACCTCAGCCTGAGGCCGCCGCGCGAAAGCGGCGGCCGCCTCGAGGACATGAGCCTCGAGGACGTGGAGGCGTCGCTGGTCAAGAAGGCCATGGCCCGCTACGACGGCAACGTCAGCCACGCCGCCCGCGCGCTCGGCCTGAGCCGCAGCGCGCTCTACCGCCGCCTGCAGCGCTACGGCCTATGACCAGGACGCCGCCGCCGGTCGTGGCTCAATCACGAGCGGCGGGTGCTGCTCATGGCGCTCGTCGTCGGGCCTGCCCGCGGTCGTCGTCTCGCTGGCGCTGCTCTGGACCGGCGGCTTCACGACGAAGGTCGTCTGGACGCTCACGGCGCTGGTGCTCGCTCTGCTGGCTGGGCTTCTCGCTCGCCCTGCGCAGCCGCGTCGTCTACCCGCTTCAGACGCTGTCGAACCTGCTCGCGGGCCTGCGCGAAGGCGACTCCTCCGTGCGCGCGCGCGGCGCGGTCGCCAACGACGCCCTCGGCGAGGTGATGCTCGAGGCGAACGTCCTGGCCGACACGCTGCGCGAGCAGCGGCTCGGCGCGCTCGAAGCCACGTCGCTCCTCCGCAAGGTCATGGAGGAGATCGACGTCGCCGTCTTCACGTTCGACGGCGGACACCGGCTGCGCCTGATCAACCGCGCCGGCGAGCGGCTGCTCGGGCGCGCCGGCGGAACGCCTGCTCGGCGGCACGGCCGAGGAGCTCGGGCTCGACTCGTGCCTCGACGGCGCCTCGCCCCGCGTGTCGGAACTCGCCTTCCCCGGCGGCGCCGGCCGCTGGGAAGTCCGGCGCACGAGCTTCCGACAGGGCGGCCTCCCCCACCAGCTCCTCGTGCTCACCGACGTCAGCCGCCCGCTGCGCGAAGAGGAACGCCAGGCCTGGCAGCGGCTGATGCGCGTCCTCGGCCACGAGATCAACAACTCGCTGGCGCCCGATCAAGTCGATCGCCGGCAGCCTCGCGCGGCTGCTGAAGCGCGAGGACCTCCCTGACGACTGGCGCGACGACGCGGGGCGCGGCCTCGACGTCATCGCCTCGCGGGCCGAGGCGCTGACGCGGTTCACGGCGTCGTACGCGCGGCTCGCCCGCCTCCCGCAGCCCCGCCTGGCCCCGCTCGACATCGGCGGCCTCGTCCAGCGGGTCGCCGGCCTGGAGACCCGGTTGCCGGTCGGCGTCACGTCGGGCCCACCGGTCACGCCTGCCGGGCGACAGCGACCAGCTCGAGCAGCTGCTCATCAACCTGGTGCACAACGCGGTCGACGCGGCCCTCGAGACCGGGGGCGGCGTCGAGCGTCGGCTGGACGACCACGGACGGCTACCTCGAACTCGCGGTGGACGACGACGGCCCGGGCCTGGCGCAGACGGCCAACCTGTTCGTCCCGTTCTTCACGACCAAGCCCGGCGGTTCGGGCATCGGCCTCGTCCTCAGCCGCCAGATTGCCGAAGGGCACAACGGGAGCCTCACGCTGGCCAACCGCACCGACCACCGCGGATGCCGGGCGCTCCTTCGCCTGCCGCTGACCGCCACGCCGCGTCACGTCCAGCTGTCGCCTCCGCGGGCCTGACGCCGCTGCCGACAACCCGCCGGAAACCCGGCGTGCCGCCGGCGCCCTTCCGCCGCGATTTCAGCTAACAGCCTTTCCCGCAGGCGTTTGTCACCGCCGGCACTACAATTGCTTCGAGCCGCCGCAAGCTTTCCAGTTCCATCTCAACATCGTCGGGCGCCGTTCCGCGGGTCGTCACGGGAGTTATCCGCTATGCCGGGTGATCCTCTCGTTCGTCGGACGAATTGCACGCCACGTGCCCTGGTGCGCCGGAGGTCTGTTCTCAAAGGACGTAACCTATGAGCGATCGCGACAACTGGTTGGTTGGCGAACTCAAGAGGCGAGGGGTGTCCCGCCGCGAGTTCCTGGGGTTCTGCACCGTGATGACCTCGGCGCTCGCCCTCCCCGCCTCGCTGTCGGCGCAGGTGGCCAAGGCGCTCCAGAAGACCGAGAAGCCGGTCCTGGTCTGGCTCGAATTCCAGGACTGCTGCGGGAACACCGAGTCGTTCCTGCGGGCTTCGCGTCCGACGACGGCGGACATCGTGCTCGACACGCTGTCGGTCGACTATCACGAGACGATCATGGCGGCGGCCGGGAGCGCAGGCGCACGAAGCGCTGCAGAAGGTCGTCGGGGACAAGAAGGGGCAGTACCTCGTCGTCGTCGAGGGCTCCATCCCGACGTTCGAGGGCGGCGCCTACTGCACGATCGGCGGCCGGTCGGCGCTCGACCTGGCGCGCGAGGTGTGCGGCGGCGCGGCCGCGACGATCGCGATGGGCACCTGCGCGGCCTACGGCGGCCTGCCCGCCGCGGCGCCGAACCCGACCGGGCGCGCTCGGTGTCCGCGACGCGGTGCCGGGCCTCAAGAACCTGGTGAACCTGCCGGCGTGCCCGGCCAACGCCGAGAACATCACGGCGCTGCTCGTGCACTACCTGACGTTCAAGTCGTGGCCCCCGCTCGACCAGTACCAGCGGCCGCTCTTCGCCTACGGCAAGCTGATCCACGACAACTGCGAGCGCCGCGCGCACTACGACGCGGGCCAGTACGTCGAGGCGTGGGGCGACGAGGGCCACCGCACCGGCTACTGCCTCTACAAGATGGGCTGCAAGGGCCCGGTCACCTTCCAGAACTGCCCGCGCGTCCGCTGGAACGAGGGCACGAACTGGCCGATTGGCTGCGGCCACCCCTGCGTCGGCTGCGCCGAGCCCGACTTCTGGGACAAGATGACCCCGTTCTACAACCACCTGCAGGGCCCGCCGGTGCTCGGGCCCCGGCTACACGGTCGACCGTGTCGGCGTGGCCGCGTCGGTGGGGATCGCGGCGGCGTTCGCCGCGCACGGCGCCATCTCCTACGTGAAGCGCGCGCCGGGAGCAGAAGGAATCCGAGCCGCCCGAAGCCCCGGCTGCCGGGACGACGAAAGGAGTCTAGGGTATGGCGCACATCGTCGTAGATCCCGTCACCCGAATCGAAGGCCACCTGCGCATCGAAGCCGAAGTCGATGGCGGCAAGGTGCAGGATGCCTGGTCGTCGTCCACGATGTTCCGCGGGCATCGAGCTGATCCTGCAGGGGCGCGACCCGCGCGACGCGTGGGTGTTCACGCAGCGCATCTGCGGCGTCTGCACGACCGTGCACGCCATCGCGTCGATCAGGGCCGTGGAGAACGCGATCGGCGCGGTCCCGCCGCCCAACGCCCGGCTCCTGCGAAACCTGATCATCGCGATGCAGGCGGTGCAGGACCACGTCATCCACTTCTACCACCTGCACGCGCTCGACTGGGTGGACGTGGTCTCGGCGCTCGGCGCCGACCCTGCGAAGACCTCGTCGCTCGCCGAGTCGATCTCCGACTGGCCGCTCTCGAGCACGAATTACTTCGCCGGCGTGCGCGACCGGCTGAAGGCGTTCGTGGACCGGGGCCAGCTGGGGCCGTTCGCGAACGCCTACTGGGGACACAGCGGCGTACAAGCTGCCGCCCGAAGCGAACCTGATGGCCGTTGCCCACTACCTCGAGGCGCTCGAGTGGCAGCGCGAGGTCATCAAGGTCCACGCGATCCTCGGCGGCAAGAACCCGCACCTCCAGAGCTTCCTGGTCGGCGGCATGGCGACGCCGGTCGACCCGGACAAGCAGGCGTCGCTCAACGCCGACACGCTCGCCCAGGTCCGCTCGCTGATCGCCAAGGCGCACGACTTCGTCGCCCGCGTCTACATCCCGGACGTCCTCGCCGTCGCGTCGTTCTACAAGGAATGGGCGGCGATTGGCGCGGGCGTCGGCAACTACCTCGTCTACGGCGAGTACCCGGAGGACGACGGGCCCGAACCGCCGCTGTTCCTGCCGTCGGGCGTCATTCGCAACCGCGACCTCACCAAGGTCGAGCGGTTCGAGCCCGTCGCAGATCACCGAGCAGGTCACGCCATTCCTGGTACGAGTACTCGGGCGGCGGACCAGGCCGCCCTGCACCCGTTCCAGGGGGAGACCAAGCCCAAGTACATCGGTCCCAAGCCGCCGTACGAACGGCTCGACACGAGCGGGAAGTACAGCTGGCTGAAGTCGCCGCGCTACGCCGGCGCGCCGATGGAAGTCGGCCCGCTGTCGCGGATGCTCGTCGCCTACGCGTCGGGGCACCCGCGCGTGAAGGAACTGGTCGGCGTCGTGCTCGGCAAGCTCGGCGTCGGCCCCGAAGCGCTCTTCTCGACCCTGGGCCGCGTCGCGGCGCGGGCCATCGAGACGCTGGTGCTCGCCGAGAAGCAGGGCGAATGGCTGGACCAGCTCGCCAGCAACATGGCGCGGCACGACCTGCGGACGCACGACAACTCGAAGTGGGACCCCGCCTCGTGGCCGAACGACTGCTCGGGCGCCGGGTTCCACGAGGCCCCGCGCGGCGCGCTCGGCCACTGGGTGCACATCAAGAACGGCGCGATTGCCAACTACCAGTGCATCGTGCCCAGCACCTGGAACGCGGGGCCGCGCGATGCGGGCGGCGCCCGGGGGCCGTACGAGGAAGCGCTGCTCGGGACGCCGGTAGCCGACCCGGCCAAGCCGGTCGAGATCCTGCGGACGATCCACTCGTTCGACCCGTGCCTGGCCTGCGGGGTTCACGTCCTCGACGCGCGGAAGCACGAGGTCGCGCGGGTGGTGCTGCGATGATCGGCGATACCCTCCTCACCGAGACCGTGCGCGTGTACGTCTGGGAGTGGCCGGTTCGGGTCTGCCACTGGCTGATTGCCGGCTCGATCGCGGTGCTGTCGCTGAGCGGCCTCTACATCGCGAACCCGTCGATGGTGACGACGGGCCTCGCGACGCAGCGATCGCTCATGGGCCTCGTGAAGCTGGTCCACTACTCGACCGCGATCGTGTTCGGGATCGCGGTCCTGACGCGCGTGTACTGGATGTTCGTCGGCAACATCTACTCGAGGTGGGACAAGTTCGTCCCCGCGCGGAAGAAGCGCTGGAAGGCGATCGGGCCGACGCTGAAGTACTACACGTTCCGCATGCGGAAACCGCCCGGCTTCGTGGGGCACAACCCGCTGGCCGGCATCACCTACGCGTTCGTGTTCGTGATCTACCTGACGATGATCGGCACCGGGCTGGCGCATGTACTCGGTGAGCGCGCACGTCGACTCGCCGCTGCGGTGGTTCCAGTTCCTGGTGCCGGTCTTCGGCGGCGCCGCCGACGGCGCGCTGGCTGCACCACGGTTTCATGTGGATGCTGATCGGCTTCGCGCTGCACCACGTGTACAGCGCGGTGCTCATGTCGCAGGTCGAAGCGAACGCGACGGTCGAATCGATCTTCTCCGGCTACAAGTTCGTGCCCCGCGAGGACCTGGTGTACTCGGGCTACCGGTTCGTCGACCGCAAGGACACGCATGGATAGCGCATCGCGGCTCCTGATACTGGGACTCGGCAACCTGCTGTGCAGCGATGACGGCCTCGGCGCCCTCGTCGCCGCGGCGATTGCCGAGACCCGGGACCTGCCGGAGGGGGTGCGGGTGCTGGACGGCGGCACGCTTGGCCTCTCCCTGCTGCCCTACCTGGAAGACGCCGAGCGCGCCATCCTGGTCGATGCCATCCAGGCCGACGCGCCTCCCGGGACGATCGTGCGCGTCGAAGGGGAAGACGTCGGCCCGGCGGTGGCGGCGCGGCTGTCGGTCCACCAGGTGGGCGTGTCGGACCTCATCGAGGCGGCCCGATGGCGTGGCCGCGTGCCGCCCACGCTCGTCCTGCTCGGCATCGTGCCCGAGACCACCGAACTCGGTGTCGGGCTTTCCGCCCCCGTGCGCGCGTCGGCCGGGGATCTCCTCACAATCGTCTGCGAGGAAGCCCGCCGGCTGGGATTCCCGCTCGAACCGAAGGCCGGCCATGCTCCTCGCTCGTTCGATCCTGCCGACGGTGGCGACCTGCGGGCTCCTGGCGCTCGCCTGCTGCAGCCGGCCGTCTGATCTGCCCGCCGGTTTCGAAGCCCGGGCGGCCCGCCAGGCGGCCCGGGAGAACGGGGCCGCGCTGTACCGGCAGGATTGCGCGCTCTGCCACGGCGAGCGCGGCGACGGGCGCGGCGTGCGGAGTTCGGGGTTCGCCGCGCCTCCGCGGGATTTCACGAACGCCGCCTGGCGCCGGTCCACATCTCCGGCGCGAGTCTTCCGCGCCATTCGCGACGGGGTCCCCGGCACGGCCATGCCGGCCTGGCGCTCGTTGGGAGATGACCGCCTGATCGACCTCACGGCTTACGTGCTCTCCTTGGCATCCGGTGGCTGACGCGCTATTGCTGCAAAATTCATCACCTCGTCGGACGGGACAGTCGTCCCTGGTGCCGAATTTTCGCCAGTCGGGTTGCGGCCCCCGTGCCGGCGGGCCGCATTCGGCTGAAATCGCTGGAGTTTCTGATAGACTCATCAGCCGGCAACGACTTTGCTAACTGGCCCTGATTGGGCCGCGCGAAGTTCGCGACGCGGTATCACCCAGCATGCTGCACTCATTCCTGCTCGCTCTCACCGTTGCTGTCGGCCTCCAGGCGCCTTCGGGCGTCCAACCGAAGCACGAAGACATCGACACCTGCCTGTCCTGCCACGGCGACAAGTCCATGTCGGTCAAGCTGCCGAGCGGCGAGACGCGGGACCTGTTCGTCGAGCGCGAGGCGTTCACGCGATCGGTCCACGGCGGCAAGCTCGGGTGCACGGATTGTCACACCGACATCGTGGACGTGCCCCACGCGTCGAAGCCGTTCGCCTCGAAGCGCGAGTTCACCATCGCCTACTACGAGGCGTGCAAGCGCTGCCACTTCGCCAACTACAGCAAGACGCTCGACAGCGTGCACTACCCGGCCATCGCCCGCGGGGACCGGATGGCGCCGACGTGCGTGGACTGCCACGGCGCCCACGACGTCACCCGGCCGAACCAGCCGCGCTCCCACATTTCGCAGACGTGCGCCGTGTGCCACCAGGGCGTGTCGAACACGTACGCGAAGAGCGTCCACGGCCGCGCGCTCATCGAGGAAAAGAACGTCGACGTGCCCACGTGCACCGACTGCCACCAGTCGCACGCGATCGCCGGTCCGCACGCGCCGGGCTGGCGGCTGAAGAGCCCGGACCTGTGCGCCAACTGCCACGCGAACGCCGGGATGATGAAGAAGTACGGCCTCTCCACCAGCGTGATGCAGACCTACCTGGCCGACTTCCACGGCACCACCGCGTCGCTCCAGAAGAGCGAGACGCCGGCCGTGGAGGGCGGACAGGTGGTGGCGCTCTGCATCGACTGCCACGGCGTCCACGACATCATGAAGACCGACGCCCCGAACTCGGCGGTGATGAAGGCCAACGTCACGAAGACCTGCCAGAAGTGCCATCCCGGCGCCTCGCAGAACTTCTCGGCCGCGTGGCTGTCGCACTACGAGCCGACGTTCAAGAACGCCCCGCTCGTGTACTCGGTCAAGATCGCGTACTACATCCTGATCCCGTTCATGATCGGCGGCCTCGTCCTCCAGATTCTCCTGCACCTGTGGCGGGTTGTGGTCAACCGATGAAGTCCTACGTCATCCGTTTCACCCTGAAGCAGCGGATCGAGCACGCCTCGGTCATGACGCTGTTCATCGTCCTGGCGCTCACCGGGCTGCCCCAGAAATTCTACGAGGCGTCTTCGTCCCAGTGGATCATCCTGGCGCTCGGCGGCATCGAGCGCGTCCGCTGGATCCACCGAACAGCCGGCGTCCTCTTCACGCTGTTCACGTTCACGCACCTCGGCGTCATCTCGGCGCTCGTCGTGACCGGGCGGGCCGCGCTCTCGCTGGTGCCCACGCGGCAGGATTTCCTGGACGCGATCCAGCAGCTTCGCTACTACCTCGGCGTGACCGACGTGCCGGCGAAATTCGACAAGTTCGACTACAAGCAAAAGTTCGAGTACTGGGGCCTGGTCCTCGGCGCCGTCATCGTGATCTCGACCGGCCTCGTGCTGCTGTTCCCCATCCTGACGACGCGGTTCCTGCCCGGTGAAGTCGTGCCGGCCGCCAAGCTCGCGCACGGCAACGAAGGGCTGATGGCGTTCCTCGTCGTGATCGTCTGGCACATCTACAACGCCCACCTGAACCCCGACGTCTTCCCGTTCGACACGACGATCTTCACGGGGAAGATCAGCAGCGAGCGGCTGCACCACGAACACGAACTGGAATACGAGCGGCTGAAGGAGAGCGAGTAAACGCGGGGGGCATGCTCCGCGCCTTCCTGTCCCAGTCGATCCTGCACGCACTCGTGGCGGCGCTCGTCGTCGAGGCGCTGCTGCGCGCCTGGAAGGTCGACGATGCCGCGTGGAGGCTGCGCTTCAGGCTCCTCTCGCTGGCCGCGCCGCTTGTCTGGCTCCCCTTCCTCTTCCTGGCCGCCCCCTTTCGCACGACGCCGCGCTTCGTCGCCATGGCCGCGATCTTCGCCGGGGAGCGCTGGAACCTGATTGCCGTCGGCGGCAGCCAGTTCGGCGATCTCGTCCTGCTGCTCGCGGCGGGCGCGGGCTCCGCGCTCTTCCTTCGGGACGCGCTGCCGCCGCTCCGCGACCTGCTGCGCGGCGGCGCCGCCGCCCCTTCGCCGGGTCCACCGGGGTCGGCCGGACCGGCGGTGGCGGCCATCGCCGCCCGCCACGCGGCCGCACTCGGGACGCCGCCGCCTTCCGTCCGCGTGATCAGGGCATCGGGCCCGGTGATGCTGTGCGAAGGCGTGAGACGCCCGGCTCTCGTCGTCTCGCCCGCCACCACCGTGACGCTGGGCCCCGAAGAACTGGACGCGGCCGTCGCCCACGAGGTGGCCCACGCGACGCACCGGGACCCGGCGTGGGGGTTCGTGCTGATGGCCGCCCGTGCCCTGCTCTTCTTCAACCCGGCGGCGCAGTGGACGGCGCGAGCGCTCGTCGACGACGTCGAACGGCGGGCCGACCAGGTGGCGGTACGCCTCACGGGACACCCCGAGCCCCTTGCCCGTGCGATTGAGCGGCTGTTCGGGGCCAATCACCCCGCGCCCGGCGACAGCGACGCTTCGTTCGAACGCCTGTTCTGGCGAATCCGGCTCGAGGGAGTGGCGCGCCGCTGCCAGCGACTCCGGGAGCAGCCTCCGTCGGTCGTCATGCCAGACGGCCTGTTGCGAATGACCCTCGCGGCGGCGGCCGTCCTGGGCCTGGTGTTCTTCGTCGTCTGAGGTCACCGATGAGCGGTTGCACCCGCAGGACGGTCGCACCGTGGCTGCTCGTCGTCGCCGCCTTCGCGGGGGCGTTGAAGGCGCTGGACCGCGTGCCGGCATGGGTTGCCGGCACACCGCACGGGGTCCGCGTCTACGAGTCGGTCGGCGATGCCGAGCACGCGCTCGGCGCGCGCATCTGGCTTCCGGCCTTCTACCCGGACACGCTCGCCTGGCCCCCGGCGCGCGTCGATGCCTGGCCCGGTCCGCCGGCGGTCGTCGCCGTGCACGTCAACGCGAGGAGGGGCGGCGGCGAACGCCTGGTGGTGGTGCAATCGATCGGGTCGCCCGCCTCGCCTCCGCCGATCCTGCTCGCCGCGGGTGAGATCCTGAACCGCGCGGAGGTCGTCGTCGGGGGACGGGCCGCCGTGGTGACGCGGGTGGTGGTGCCGGACGGAGACGTGGTGCATGATGTCCAGTGGGACCAGGCGGGACGCCGCGTCACCGTGCGCTACCATGGACCGGTCGAAGAGTTGCTCTTGATCGCCGACAGCCTCGAGCGGGACCCTTGATGACTTCATTCACCGCCGGCGGCGGGTGGAGCGGCCGCAGCATCCAGGCGCGTGTCATTCTGCTGGTCGGCACCGGCGTGGTGGCGGCGCTCGCGATCCTGGGCGGCACCGCGTGGACCGGTCTCAACCAGATGGCCGACCGCTGGTCGGCGGAGCGCGTCCAGGTGGCTCGCGCCATCGCGGAGCACGTCGACTACCTGCTCCAGGCCGACATGGAGGTGCTGCAGGGCCTGTCGGCGCTGCCCGGGATCGAGGCGGCAGAGCGCCCGCCGCAGGCGCCGGGCCTGCGGGACGCCTACCTCAGGTCGCGGCTGGCCGAACGTGTCCTGGTCATTGCACCCGACGGGCACGTCCTGCTCCGCGAACCGGAGACGGCATCGGCGACCCTCGACGGCCCCAGCACGCTCGATTTGCAGGCGGCGCTGAAGACCGGGCGACCGGCGGCCTCGAACCTGACGCCGGGCAGCGGGCAGCGCCTCCTCTACCTCCTGGTCCCGCTGCGCAACTGGCGGGGCGAGATCGTCGCGGTCGCGGCGGGCGAGATTGACCCCGCCGGGGCAAGGCTGTCGGCGATCCTCGACCCGTTCCACGGATCCGCCGCCGGCTCGATTGACATCATCGATGCGACCGGCAACACGGTGGCGAGCACGGACCGCGCCCGGCGGTTGAGAACGCGGGACGATGCGCCCGCCCTCGTCGCCGCCATTCACGAGCGGCGCGCCGTCGTGGGCCCCGGAACCGGCGCCGACGCCCGCATGACGCTGGCCCTCGCCCCGCTGACCGCAGCCCCCTGGGGCGATCCTGATCCGCCAGGACGAATCGGCGGCGCTCGCACAGGCGCGTTCCCGGCGCCATACCATCCTGTGGCTCGGCCCGCTGCTGCTCGGCCTGGCGCTTCTCTTCTCGTGGGGCGCGGCGCGCAGCGTTCGCAGGCCGATCGCGCTGCTCACCGATTCCGCCGAGCGGATCGCGTACGGCAACCTGAACCAGCCAATCCCCGAACTGGGACGCGACGAAATCGGCCGGCTGGGCCGATCGTTCGAACAGATGCGCATGGCGCTCAAGGGCTCGCTGGAGCACGTTGAACGAGCCAACCAGCAGCTCGAACAGCGGGTGGAAGAACGCACGCACGAGCTCAAGCGGCTTTACGAACAGCTCCAGGAGCGCGAGCAGTGGCGCGAAGAACTGCTGCGCAAGGTCATCTCCGCGCAGGAGGACGAGCGGAAGCGGCTCGCCCGCGAACTCCACGACGAGACCAGCCAGACGCTGAGCGCGCTCGCGATGAAAATCGAGACGGCGCTCGCCGCCTGGCCGACCGACGCGTCGCGCGATCGCCTGATGGAGGCCAAGCAGCTGACCGTTCGGATCCTGGAAGAACTCCACCGGTTGATCTTCGATCTCCGGCCGTCCGTGCTCGACGATCTCGGGCTCGTCTCCGCGATACGGTGGTACGCCGAGCGCCACCTCGAACCGCGCGGCATCGCGGTCCGCTGCGAGTTCAGCGGGTTCGGGGCCCGGCTGATGCCGGAGCTCGAAACCGCGCTGTTCCGCGTCACGCAGGAAGCCATCACGAACATTGCCAAGCACTCGGGCGCCGACACGGTGCTGATCCAGTGCCTGCAGCGCGACGATCGGATCTCGATCGAAATCGAAGACGATGGGAAGGGATTCAGCCCGGAGAGCCTCCCGCCGCCCGCGGCGCGGGAGCGCGGCCTCGGCCTGCTCGGCATGCGCGAGCGGGTCGAGTTGTTCGGGGGCAGCCTCGAATTGGACTCCGCGCCCGGCAGGGGCACCCGCATCGCGGTGACCGTGCCGGTCGTCGAGGAGGGGGAAGGATGAGCAGCATCCGCGTCCTGATCGCCGACGACCACGCGATCATCCGCGACGGCGTCCGCGCGCTCCTGGCGCTCTCGGACGACATGGCGGTCGTCGGAGAGGCCGGCGACGGCCGGGAGGCGGTCGAGTTGGCGCGGCGGCTGAAGCCCGACGTGATCCTGATGGACATCGCGATGCCGGGGCTCGGCGGCCTCGAGGCGACGATCGAGATCCGGAAGGAGAACCCCGGGGCTCGGATCCTCGTGCTGACACAGTACGAAGACCGCGAGTACATCCGGCGCTTCCTCAAGGCCGGCGTGTCTGGCTACGTCTTGAAGAAAGCCGCCGGCTCGGAGTTGACGGCGGCCATCCGGGCCGTCCACCGCGGCGGGCTGGTCCTCGACCCGGAGGTGGCGCGGGAGGCGATGCGGGACCAGGGGGGGCGACCGCGGCCGGAGCGTCAGCCGACCCCTACGAGTCGCTGACCGACCGCGAGAAGCAGGTCCTGAAGCTCGTCGCGGAGGGGCACAGCAACAAGGAGGTCGCCGACCTGCTCGACATCAGCGTCAAGACGGCCATGTCCCACCGCGAGCACATCATGCAGAAGCTCGACCTTCACAGCCGCACCGAGCTGATCCGCTTCGCCCTGCAGCAAGGCGTCATACGGGTGGATCCGTAGGAAGCCATCATGTCAATGCAGAACGCCGAATTGAGAATGCCGAATGCAGACGGTCCTGCATTCGACATTCGCCATCCTTCATTCTGCATTCCGGCCGCGAGGCGGCCGGCCTAGTCGTGCAGGTCGTCGCGGCGGGGTTCGTGGCGCTGGGGTCCCTGCGCCCGCGCGTCGACGCTGCCCGGATCGACCTCGTCCCCGTTCTCCGGATCCAGCGTCCTCTTCCGGCTGCTGGCCAGGTAGGCCTCGCCGGGCCGCCAGGCGGGTGACATCGTCGCCACCACGTCCACCGCCTCGGAGCGCCCCATCGCCAGGGCCTTCTTGCCGAGGAACGTGAAGAGCATCGCGAACCCGATGAACGGCAGGAACATCGCGTAGGCCGCGCCCATCAGCGGGGCGAGGACGAGAAGCGCGACGACCGGCACCTTCAGGTAGCGCTCGCTCGCGCCGCCGGGGAGGATGCCACCCTGCCTGGGGACCATCGTCATCTCCCACTTGCCGAGGTTCCAGTAGAAGCCGTTCTTCGCTGCGGTGCCGCCAATTCGGATTGCCATGATCCACCTCTCTATGAAGCCGCCTGACTGCCGTTTACTGATTAGAATGTAAACCTCGCGGCGCGATGCGGCAATCGGGTGGACTCCCCGGAAGCCCGGGTATGATTCCTGAGCGGGCCTCGGGAAAACGCCCGACCCGGCATCGGGTGTTCTCCCGATGCCGTGCGACAACCCGTTGATGATCAACGACTTGTGGAGGACGCATGCACCCATGGCACGACGTGTACGTGGACGACCACCTGATCGAGAAAACCTTCCCCGTGGTCATCGAAGTGCCCATGGGCAGTAAGAACAAGTACGAACTGGACAAGGAAACCGGCTACCTGCGCCTCGACCGTGTTCTCTACAGCGCCGTGCACTACCCTGCCAACTACGGCTTCATCCCGCGCACGTTCTGCGACGACCTCGATCCCCTCGACGCGCTCGTGCTCGGCCAGGAACCGGTGCACCCGCTGACGATCGTGCAGGCGCGGGCGATCGGCGTGATGCGCATGCGGGACGAGAAGGGCCTGGACGACAAGATCGTCGCGGTGAGCGTGAACGACCCGGCGGTCTCCGACTACACCGACCACACGCAGTTGCCCGTCCACCTGCTGCGCGAGGTCCGGCGTTTCTTCGAGGACTACAAGGTGCTCGAGCACAAGCAGGTGGTGGTCGAGGACATGCAGGGGCCCAGCGAGGCGATCGTCATTCTCGGGCAGTCGCTGGACCTGTATCGCCAGCTGAGGCGCGGCGAACTGCGCCGGGCCTGAGCATCCGCCGGAACCTGCGGCGTCCCCTCAGCGGCGCGCTTCCGCACCGCGAAGCCGGCGCGCCTCGTCGAGCTCGAAGACTTCCTGGGCCTGGTCGCAACCCGACCTGAGGGTGGAGGTCACGTAGTCGAAGAGCGCGTCGCGCTTTCCCTTCGACTCGGGGTCGCGGCGCAGCACCCGCCAGCACACCAGGTTCAGCGCCTCGAGCGCGCCGCACAACTCGTTCGCCGAGAAGCCCTCCTTCAGGCGCTGCTCGGCCAGGTCGCGGCAGTACCCCATGAACACGCCCTTGTCGTGCGTCCGCACGGCGCTCATCAGGCTCCGGTAGATCAACCGGGTGTTCCATTCGTGCTGGTCGCGCGTCAGGCGCTGGTAGTGCGCGAACCGCTGCTGCCCGTCGCCCGTCGTCAGCAGGTCGGTGAACTCGCGCACCACGGTGTCCTGGTGCTGCTCGAGCAGCCAGTGAATCTTGAGGTTTGCCGGGACGTGCACCTCCCGCATCGCGGCCCGGTTGCGTTCCGCCCACATCACCGGGTCGGTCTTGAGGTTCTCCACGAGGAACGGGAGCCGGCGCAGGATCTCGAGGCGCGGACGAGGCGCCCAGTCGAGCCGCAGGCGCGTCCGGCGCGCATCCACGGTCATCACGGAGTCGAGGTGCTCCGCCATCCAGGGCCGTTCGAAGGGACGGCTCCCGGTGAGCCGGCCGGTCACGTCCCGCGCCCGCATCAGCGGCCCGGTCAAGGCCTTCGGCAGGAGGATCGGCTCGCGCCGCGCGCCGAAGTACGACATCGTCGCCGTTTCGAACAGCTGCCTGTGCGACGTGGCAGCGTCGGGGCTGGCCAGGAGCACCTCGGAGGGCTTCAAATCGCCCAGACGGGACAGCACCTGGAGGAGGAACAGCACAGCGTCGCTGACGTGGAGGTACGGTATTGCCGTCTTCCCCTGCCCGTTCACAATCCGCCGGTCCCACGCGTCGCCAAGCCACGTCTGCAGCTGGACGAACAGGGGCGGGTACTCGCACCAATCGGAGAACAGGGCCGCGAAACGGACGATGAGCGGGTGCAGCCGGTCGCTGTACTCGAACATCAGGGCTTCGCCCTCGCGCTTGGTCGCCGCGTAAATGTGCCGGCCGTGCGGAGGACTCTCCTCCGTGATCGCCCGCCCGGGCCGCGGCGCGCGACAGGCAAGCACGGAACTGGCGAAGACGAAGTGCCGCACCCCGTGTGCGACCGACGCGTCGAGAACGTGGCGGAGGCCGATCACGTTCGTGCGCCAGTATTCAGGGTCCTCGACGCCGGTGAAGTCGTAGTGGGCGGCGAGATGGATGACCGTGTCGGCCCCCCCGGACTCCCGAATCCGTCGGAAGACCGGCTCGACCAGGGGGCGTTCCCCGACGTCCGCCTGGAACCACTCGACGCCGGGATTGGCGGGAACCCCGCTCCTCGCCTGCGAACGGCGGGCGATGGCGAACACGCGATAGTCGTCGCGGAGCGCATGGACGAGGTGCCGGCCGAGGAACCCCGACGCCCCCGTGATGATGATGCCAGGACGATTCATGATGGCGGCACTCGCGCGACGATTATATGCGAGGCCGAACTCACCTCCCGAGGCCGAACATGGCGATTCTACCCGTTGTATTTCTCAACATCCCCTCTTGAGCCGCCCGCGGATCGCTGTAGAATAGTAACCCGTCGCGGCCGGCCGCCCTCTCCGACCGCTCGATGTGCCCCTTCCGATGCCAGTTCCGCCTCCCTTGTCGCGAGGGCAGGCTGGAGTCCTCCGATGTCTCCCGAGGTGCCCGCCACGCCCACCGACACACAACCGGCAACCCTGCGCGTTCAATGGTGGAATCGACTGGGAGTGAAGGCCGCGGCCGTGATCACGCTGGTCACGGTGTCGTGCGGCGCGGTCCTGGTGCTGATGAGCTTGCGGGCGCAGCAGGCGTACCTCACCGCCGAGGTCGTGCGCGGCGCGGCGCAGTTCAGCGACACGATCAAGGCCAGCACCTATCACTTCATGCTGGCCGACGAGCGGATGGCGGCGTATCGGACGATGGAGATGATCGGCAAGTTGAAGGGCATCGAGCAGGTGCGGATGCTCAACAAGGAAGGCCGCGTTACCTTCTCCACCGACAAGTCGGAGATCGGACGGCTCGTCGACAAGACCGCGGAGGCCTGCTATGCCTGTCACGCGGCCGGCCAGCCCCTGGTCCGCCTCAACGTCCCGTCGCGCAGCCGCATCTTCAACCGCAACTCCCACCGCGTCGTCGGCATGATCACGCCGATCTACAACGAGCCGAGCTGTTCGACGGCCAGCTGCCACGTGCACCCCGCCGACAAGCAGGTGCTCGGCGTGGTGGACATCTCGATGTCGCTCGAGGACGAGGACCGTGCGGTGGCGGCGCTGGGGCGCACGACAACCGCGTGGTCGGCGCTCGGCATCCTGCTCCTGGCGGCGACCGTCTTCTGGTTCGTGCGCGGCTACGTGATCCGCCCGATGGCCAAGATCCTCGCGGCGACCGAGCGGGTGGCCCAGGGTGACCTCGAGCGGCCGGTTCGCATGCGGCGGACCGACGAGATGGGCCGGCTCGCCGCGTCGTTCAACGAGATGACGGCGTCGTTGCAGCAGGCGCGCGCCGAACTGCAGCAGCTGAACGAAAACCTGGAGCGTCAGGTCGAGGAGCGCACGCAGGCGCTGAAGAACGCCCAGGCGCAGTTGATCCAGTCCGAGAAGATGTCGTCGCTCGGCAAGCTGGCCGCCTCCGTGGCTCACGAGATCAACAACCCGCTGGCCGGCATCCTGACCTACTCGAAGCTGCTGATCCGGATGCACGAGGAGGGCGAGCTGACCGAGAAGGTCCGCGAGAGCTGCACGCGCAACCTGCGCCTCGTGCAGCGCGAGACCGAACGGTGTTCCGCCATCGTGCGCAACCTCCTCGACTTTGCGCGCCAGCGGCCGCCGAGCCTGAAGGAAATCGACGTCAGCGCGGTGGTCGAGGAAGCGCTGTCGCTGCTCTCCCATCGCCTGCTCATGCAGAACGTGGCGCTCGAGAAGGATTTGCCGCCGATGCCGCCGATCAGGGCGGACTTCGGCCAGCTCCGACAATCGTTCGTCAACATCGCCTTGAACGCGTGCGAGGCGATGGCGAAAGGCGGCACGCTGAAGGTCGTCTCGCGGCTGGCGGGCGGGCAGATTGAGGTCAGCATGACGGACACCGGCCCGGGCATCGCGCCCGAGAACCTGTCGCACATCCTCGATCCGTTCTTCACGACGAAGGAGAAGGGCACCGGGCTCGGCCTCTCGGTCGTCTACGGGATCATCGACCGCCACGGCGGGACGATTGACATCGCGAGCGAGCTTGGGAAGGGCACGACGGTGTCCGTGCGGCTGCCCACCGCGCCGTCGGCGGCGGCGGCCGGGGTGTAGGCACGAGCGCCAGGGAGGCACGGGCCGAGTGGACGTCTACTTGTGGTGGATTGGCGGCGGAGCGGCAGACCACGACCTGCTGGGGACCCTGCGACGGCAGGCCGAGCACGTGTTCCACGTGAACGCGCGCGCCTGGCTGGGACACGCCCGCCCGATCGATTCGTTCGACGCGCGGCGCCAGCAGCACTCCTCCACCAGGATCCTCAGGTGGCTGCTCGACGCCCGCCCCACGAACGCCGTGAAGGTGGTTGGCATCACCGACGTCGACCTGTTCATCCCGATCCTCACGTTCGTCTACGGCGAGGCGCAACTCGGCGGCCAGGCCGCGGTGGTGTCGACCGCGCGGCTGCTGGCGGACAACGGGTTCCGGCCCGACCCGGCGCTCCTCACGTCGCGACTGACGAAGGAGTGCATCCACGAACTGGGGCACACGTTCGGGCTCCTGCACTGCCCGTCACCCGGGTGCGTGATGGCGCGGTCCGTCACCCTCGTCCAGGTGGACGCGAAGGACCCGGCCCTTTGTCACGACTGTCAGGTTCGGTATTCCGAGATCAGAAAACAGGGACAGGAACACCATGAGCAAAGAACGGACCCGGATCCTCATCGTCGATGACGAGGAGATTGTCCGAGAATCGTTGTCGGCCTGGCTGGAAAAAGACGGCTACACCCTCGCGACGGCCCCGGACGGCGAGACGGCCATCGACCGCATCCGCAAGGAGCGGTGGTCGATCCTGCTCGTGGACCTGAAGATGCCCGGCATCGACGGCCTGCAGGTGCTCGAAGAAGCCAAGCGCGTCCAGCCCGAGTCGGCGGCGGTCATCATGACGGCCTACGCCACGGTGGACACGGCGGTCGCGGCGATGAAGATCGGCGCCTACGACTACCTCGTGAAGCCGTTCGACCCGGAAGAACTGAGCCTGATGATCCAGAAGATCGTCACGCAGCAGGCGCTGGTGCGCGAGAACGTGCTGCTGCGCAAGGTGTTGAAGCGCGATTACCACTTCCGGGATCTGATCAGCAAGAGCCCCGCGATGCAGGCGGTGTTCGACCTCGCACGCACGGCGGCGAAGAGCAACTCCACCATCCTGATCCTCGGCGAGAGCGGCACCGGGAAGGAACTGCTCGCCAGGGCCGTTCATGCCGAGAGCCTGCGCAGCCAGGGCAGTTTCATCGCCGTCTCCTGCGCGGCGCTGACCGAAACGCTGCTGGAATCGGAGCTGTTCGGCCACGAGAAGGGCGCCTTCACCGGCGCCGTCATGCGGCGCAAGGGCAAGTTCGAGATGGCGGAAGGGGGCACGCTCTTCCTGGACGAGATCGGGGACATCACCGCGAAACTGCAGCTCGACCTGCTGCGGGTGCTGGAAGACCGTCATTTCTTCCGCGTGGGCGGCTCCGATTCGGTCCACGTGGACGTGCGGATCATCGCCGCCACCAACCGCGACCTCCCGAAGGCGGTGGCGGACGGGTCCTTCCGCGAAGACCTGTTCTACCGCCTCAACGTCATCCCGGTCCACCTGCCGCCGCTGCGCGACCGGCTCGAGGACCTGCCGCTGCTCGTGGAGCACTTCCTCGAGCAACTCGGCGCGGAGATGAACCGCCGGGTAGACGAGGTGGCGACCGACGCGATGGCGATCCTGATGGCGCACACGTGGCCGGGCAACGTCCGCGAATTGCGCAACGTGCTCGAGCGCGCGATTGTCGTCGCGTCAGGCCACGTCATCCAGGCCGCGGACCTCGGACTCCGCCGCCCGCCCTGCCTCGACGGCGGCGGCACGGGCAGCATGGCGTCGCTCGAGGACGTCGAGCGCCATCACATCGTTCGCGTGCTGCAGGAGTCGTCCGGGAACATCAGCCAGGCGGCGCGGACCCTCGGCATCGACCGGGCCACGCTCTACAACAAGCTCCGGAAGTACAACCTCCGCAAGGACGGCGAGCCGGAGTTGGAAGTGCACGAGCACGAAGACACGGCGTGAGACTCGCCGTGGCCCTGGGCAGGCGGGAGGCCAGAGGGAGCGACCCAGTCGCCCCTGGCGCCTCCCAGTCGCCTGCTGCACTTCACAACACCCTGCTGACTTCTTCAACAGATCGCGTCATCTCGCAGTTTTGGCTTGATTTCTCGCTGTTTTCGCCTCCTGATTCGCTTTCCTGCAAAATCGGCTGCTGATATTTGCCCCACCACCCTCGGTCCGGGATTCTTGCCCTCTCGTCGTCCAACCTCGTAAGTGATTTATTTCACAAGCACTTGCGACCAGCCGTCGGCGCCAGCTCGGCATGGCATCGGGCTTGCGATATGGAGGGTGAGAACAAAGCCGATGTCCTGCCCACACCTCAAAGAAGTCGTGATGCTGTTCTGCCGGGCCTACCCGGTCAAGAAGATGGTTCCTCTTGACCGCCTGGCGTCGGCGAACCCGTGCCTGGGTGGCGATTTTTCACAATGTCCGCTCTTCAAGGAGCTCTCCGCGCGGCTGAAGGCCTGCCCGGAGCACGACGCCGTCCTCGAGGCCTTCGAACCTCAGAAAGGGGTGCAGCGATGATCCTCGCCGTTGCGCTGTGCGTGGCCGCGATGGGCTTCCTTGCGCTTTCCTCCCTGGCAGCACACGCCCGGTGAAAGCAACCTGGAGACACGTATGGATCTAAGCCGGAGAACATTCTTCAAGATCGCAGGCGCCGCGGGCGCGGCAGGGATCGTTGGCGCGCCCAAGGCGGCGTCCGCGGCCCCTCTGCACGCCGTGAACACGCCGGCGGTGCTCGTGGATACGACGCGCTGCGCGGGCTGCCGCGGCTGCGAGGCGGCGTGCAGCGAGGCGAACCACCTGCCCGAACCGGCGATGGCCGGCCAGGACGCGGTGTTCGCCACGCGCCGCAAGACCGACGTCAAGACCTTCACGGTGGTGAACCGCGCGTCGGCGGATTCGAAGCAGGGCGAGGCCCGCTTCGTCAAGACCCAGTGCATGCACTGCCTCGACCCCGCGTGTGCGTCGGCGTGCCTCGCGAAGGCGCTGGAGAAGACGGTCGAGGGGCCGGTGGTGTATCACCCGGAACGGTGTCTCGGCTGCCGCTACTGCATGGTCGCGTGCCAGTTCGACGTCCCGAAGTTCGAGTTCGAGTCGCCGGCCCCTTACATCAAGAAGTGCTCGTTCTGCGCCGAGCGCCAGACCCAGGGGCTGCTGCCCGCCTGCGCGTCGGTCTGCCCGACCGGGGCGCTGCAGTTCGGCCACCGGGCGGACCTGCTGGAAGAGGCCCGCACGCGCATCTACCAGAACCCCGACAAGTACCTGCACCACGTCTACGGCGAAACCGAGGCCGGCGGCACGAACTGGCTCTACATCACCGACGTGCCGTTCGAGACGCTCGGGTTCCGCACCGACCTCGGACCGACGTCGCCGCCGGAACTCACCCGCACGGCGCTCGCGGCGGTCCCAATCGTCCTGACCCTGTGGCCTCCGCTCCTCATGGGGCTCTACACGTTCAGCCGGCAGCGCGGACAGGCTGCCAAGGGCACCGAGAAGGAGGCGAACCATGACTGACACGACCTTCGACCGCGGCTTCAGTCCCCGGTCCTGGATCACCGAGAAGATATTCATGGGGATGTCGCTCGGCGACTACTTCAAGTCGCTGCTGACACCCGGTAACGCCATCTTTGCCCTCATCCTGACCGTCGGCGTCCCGATCGTCATCTACCGCTTCGTGTTCGGCATCGGCGCGGCGAGCAACCTCACCCAGGTGAACCCGTGGGGGATCTGGATTGGCCTCGACGTGATGAGCGGAGTCGCGCTCGCCGCGGGCGGCTTCACCGTGGCCACGGCCGTCTACGTCCTCGGTCTCAAGGAGTACCACCCGATTGTGCGGCCGGCCGTCTTGACGGGGTTCCTTGGCTACCTGTTCGTCGTGATTGGCCTGCTCGCCGACCTCGGCCGGCCCTGGAAGCTGCCCGTGCCCATGGTGTATTCCTACGGCACCGGCTCGGTGATGTTCGAGGTCGGCTGGTGCGTGGCGCTCTACCTGACCGTCCTCGCCCTCGAGTTCAGCCCGGTGGCCTTCGAGTGGCTGGGATTCCGGAAGGCGCGCGAGTGGGCCATCCGGCTCACGCTGGGGCTGACGATCCTCGGCCTCTGCCTCTCCACGCTGCACCAGTCGTCACTCGGGGCGCTGTTCCTGATGATGCCGCACCGTCTTCACCCGCTGTGGTACTCCGGCTTCGTGCCGATCTTCTTCTTCGTCTCGGCACTCGCCGCAGGGCTCAGCATGGTGATCGTCGAGAGCGGGCTCTCGCACCGCGTGTTCAAGTCGCAGATCAAGTCCCAGGACCACGGCCAGGCCGACCGCCTCACCCTCGGGCTCGCGCGCGGAGGGGCGGTGGTGCTGTTCGCCTACTTCTTCCTGAAACTGCAGGGCCTGGTGGACGGCGGCCGCTTCGACCTCCTCCTCACGCCCTACGGCTACTGGTTCATGTTCGAGATGCTCGGGTTCATCCTCGGGCCGGCGTTCCTGTATGCCATCGCCGTGCGGCGCCAGAAAGCAGTGCTGGCGCGCTGGGTGGCCGCGTGGGTGGTGCTCGGCATCGTCGTCAACCGGCTGAACCTCTCGGTCATCGCCTTCAACTGGAACGCGCCCGAACGCTACATTCCCGGGTTCATGGAAATCATGGTGTCGGTCACGGTCATCACGATTGGCATCCTCACCTTCCGCTGGATTGTCAACCGGATGCCGGTGCTCTACGAGCACCCGGACTTTCCGCAGGCCCACTAGGGGCGGAGGCATAGTTCGATGGGTCACGACCTCATCACCATCTACTGGCTGAAGGCCATCGAGTACATCCTGGCCGTTTCGTATCTGCCGTTGTTCATCCTGTTCTGGAAGTTCGCGACGCCCCCGCGCGAGGCGACCGTCGTGGTGCACGCGACCGCGCCCGGCTGGGCCGACCAGTTGGCCGACTTCTTCCAGGTGCCCGCCAACCTGTTCTTCCACCCCGGCCACACCTGGGTGCGCCTGGAAGGCGGCGACACCGTGACCGTGGGCATCAGCGACTTCGCGCAGAAGCTCGTCGGCTCGCTGGGCCGCGTGCAGTTGCCCGCCGTCGGCACGTCGCTGGTCCAGGGTGAGCCCGCGCTCACGCTCGACGCCGACGGCGCCGCCATCCCGATGCTCGCCCCGGTCGACGGCAGGGTGGTGGCGATCAACCCCGCGCTCGCCGCTTCCTCGGACACCGTCAAGCAGGAGCCGTATGCGGGCGGGTGGCTGATGAAGGTGAAGAGTGCGAGGCTGGCCAGCAACGTCAAGAACCTGATGTCGGGGTCGCTGGCGCGGCGCTGGATGGACACCGTCTGCGAGCGTCTCGGCGCCGAGATGCAGCCGATGGAACTGGGCCGGGTGTACCTCGACGGCGGTCACCTCGTCGACGGCCTGGCGCGGAGCCTCGCCGACGACGAATGGGCCGCGCTCGCCAAGCGGTTCTTCCTGACCGAGGAAGGGGGGCCCCGTGCGTAAGCGGACCTGGACCCTCTGCCTGGCGGCGCTGGTCGCCGTCCTTGCCGTGGCCGCCGGGGCGGCCGCGCAGAACATGCCGAAGCTGCCTCCCGACATCACCTTGCAGCAGTCGGGCGACAGCCCCGGGAAGGTGGTCTTCAGCCACCAGAGTCACCTGAGTTACCAGGCGAAGCCGGACTGCACCGTGTGCCATCCGAAGCTCGCCCCGATCATCAAGACGTCGAAGAACGCCAAGCGCACTCCGCTGACGCATGCCGCCATGCTGAAGGGGCAGGCGTGCGGCTCGTGCCACGGCAAGGACGCGCACAACTTCGACGATTGCACGACGTGCCACAAGTAATCGCCATCCCAGGAGAGGGAGTGAGCCATGCAAGCCGTCATTGATACGCTCCAGAACGTCGGCCTCTTCGTCCTGTTCCTCGCCGCGCGCTTCGCGGTGCTGCTGGTGGTCCTGGCAGCCCTCACCGTCGTCTTTCTGGCGGGCCTGGCCGTCGTCCGCCTCGCGCAGCGCGCACGGCGCCAGGCGCTCGGCCTCACGATGGTCGACGGCCTGACGTGGCGCCCGGGCGTGTATTTCTCGGAGGGGCACTCGTGGCTGCAGGCGCGCGAGGGCGGCATGCTGCGCGTCGGCATCGACGACCTGGCCCAGCATGTGATCTCGCGAGTCAGCGAAGTGATGCTGCCCGAACCCGGGCGCCTCGTCGTGGCGGGCGAGCCCGCCGCGGTGATCCGCGCGGGCAAGCGCCGGGCGGTGATCCCGGCGCCGGTGAGCGGACGGGTCGTGGCGATCAACCGCAAGCTGGCGAACTCGCCTTCGCGGCTGCATACCGACCCGTACGCGGGCGGCTGGTTGTATGCCGTCGAGCCTTCGGACTCCTGGTACACCCGGTTGCCTTACGGGGAGGAGTCGCGGCCCTGGTTCTCGCGCGAAGCGGTCCGCCTGTCGCAGTTCCTCGAGCACCAGCTGGGCATGGCGGCCGCGGACGGCGGCGAACTCGTCGCTCCCGGGCCATCCCTGCTGACCGAATCGCAGTGGGACGAGATGACGCAGACCTTCCTGGAGATCCACGAAGTAGCGCCCCGCGGCTCGCCTTCTCCACGGCAGGGGCTCCGGCCCCTGCCGCTTCACGTCCTGCTGAGCCCGGACGACCGCCCCACGTCCCCTGCCTCAGCGGCCTCCTCTTTCGACACCTGAGGTCCCTCGCAGGGCACGGCATTTGAAGTGTTCGACCTGGGCGCTTCACCCCAGGAGAACAAGCCGGATGCGCATTGCCCTCGTGGCTCCGCCGTTCATCCCCGTTCCACCCCTGCGTTACGGTGGAACGGAGCTCTTCATCGATCACCTCGCCCGCGGACTGTCGAGGCGGGGACACCAGGTGGTGGTTTACGCCAACGGTGAATCCCGTCCGCCGGAGGGGACGCAACTGCGCGCGCTGTACCGCGCGAGCGAGTGGCCGCCGCAGCGGCGCGGCGATACGGCCGCCAAGGAACTCGCGCACACGGCGTGGGCCTGCGATGATGCGTCCACCTGGGCGGACGTCGTGCACGTGAACAGCGTGTTCGGAGTGGTCCTCTCTCGCTTCCTCCGCATCCCCGTCGTCTCGACAATCCACCACCCGAGGGAGGAGGCGGCGTCCGACATCTTCCGCCAGCACCCGGATGTCACCTACGTCGGCATCAGTCGCGCGCAACTCGAGAAGGAGTCCCTTCCCCGCGGCCTGGTCGTCCACCACGGCATCGACCTCGCCCGCTACAGGCTCGCTCCTGCGAAGGAGGATTACCTCGTCTTCCTCGGCCGGATCGCGCCCGAGAAGGCGCCGCACCTCGCCATTCGCGCCGCACGCCTCGCCGGGCGCCGGTTGAAACTCGCGGGCGACATCCAGCCGACGTACGCCGACTACTGGGAGACAGCGGTGAAACCACACGTGGACGGAACAGCGGTCGAATACGTCGGCGAAGCCGACCTGGACGAGAAGGTGGAACTGCTCGGCAAGGCGGCCGCGATGTTGTTTCCGATCCAGTGGGAGGAACCGTTCGGCCTGGTCATGATCGAAGCGATGGCGTGCGGCACGCCCGTCCTCGGGTTCGCCCGCGGCTCCGTCCCCGAGATCGTCAGGGACGGCGTGAGCGGCTGGGTGTGCGCGAATATCGAGGACATGGCGCGCAGGGCCGCCGCGCCGCAGGTCTCGCCGCGCGACTGCCGTCAGCACGTCGTCGAGCGCTTCACCGTGGAGCGCATGGCAGAAGGCTACGAGCGCGCCTACCGGCAGGCCATGCAGTCGGCGAGCGGGCGGCGGGCGAACTCGTATGCCAACGTTCCCTCGCCGGTTGCACGGAGTTCTTCGACGACACCCTTTGCACGCAAGCGCACGTCGACCGCTTGAACCGGAAACGTCCCCGTCCGATCATCTCCCTGTTCCATTCAAGGGAGGTGTCATGGCGAAAAGGGCGCTGCTGGTCGGGCTCAACGCATACCCGGACCCCATCAACGCGCTGCGGGGCTGCCTCAACGACGTCGCGCAGGTTCGGAGCCTGGCGGAATCGCGGCTCGGCTTCCCCGCCGCCGGGATAGCGACGCTGACCGACGCGGCGGCCACCACGCGCAACATCGTCGGGCGCTTGCGGTGGCTCGTGGCCGGCGCCGCGCCAGGCGACGTGCTCCTGTTTCACTATTCCGGGCATGGCTCCCAGGTCGAGGATCGACACGGCGACGAACTCGACGACAACCTGGACGAGATCATCTGCCCCTACGACCTCGACTGGAACGCCCCGTTCACCGACGACGACCTCTACGGACTCGTCAAGGACTTGCCCGGCGGGGTCAACCTGACCGTCGTGCTGGACTGCTGCCATTCGGGAACCGGCCTGCGAGAGGCTGCGCCCACGCGGCCGAGGTTCATGGACCCGCCGCACCTGTCGGGCCCCGACCGGCTTCAGAATCCGCGCGCTCCGCCGCTTCGGTGCGCGAGCGGCGCAGCGCGGCGCGATCCTCATGGCGGCGTGCCGCGCCGACCAGGTCGCGGCCGACGCGTCCATCGACGGCGACTTCCACGGCGCGTTCACGTACTTCCTTTGCCGGGCGATCGAAGACTCTGTTCCGTCGGCGTCCTACAGTTCGGTCATCCACCGTGTGCGCCGCCAGCTCGTCGACAACGGGTTCGACCAGGTGCCCGCAGCTCGAAGGCCCGGCGGACCTGCTGAAACGGCCGACCTTCGCTGCTCCGGTCGAGTTCTCGTTCGCCTGAGCCTGACCCGAGTCTGCGGCCTGCTCACCTTGCCCCGGCTCAGGGGACGGCCAGGCCCCGCGAGCTTCCGGCTCGCCGGCCCGGCCGGACATCGCCGTCTAGCCCTTTCCCGAATCACGATCCCGGCCGTAAATCGGCCTCAACTGAGGGAGTCGCTACTGCTGGTGAGCGAGGACCTTGGCGGGAATGCTCTGCTTGGGGACACCAGGACCGGGTACGACGCGGTCAACTCGACGTCGCCGGACTGCTCGAACATCGCGACCGTAATCGGGTGGAGACCGGCAGCGAGCGCGATGACGCCGGACTCCTCGCGCGCCCCGTGCAAACCGTCGTTGTCGACGACGAGCGAGTCGGCGATCCACAAGCGGCTGCCGTCGTCGGACTTCGTGTAGAACCGGTACACGCCGTCGGCGGGCACGCGGACGAAGCCGGTGAACCGCAGCGCGAACAAGTGCTCGCGCGAACGCGGCTGGATGGAGATGGACGGAACGACGCCGGAGGCCGACGGCCGCAGCGCCTCGAAATCGGGCAGCCGGCTGAACTCCCCCTCGACGCACACGAACCGCAGGCCGGGCGCTGTCGCTGCCGCCGCCGCAGGCCGGGGCACCACCTTGGTGAACGTGGCGCGGGCGGCGGGGCTGACCGGCTCCGCCCCTCTGAATGCCCGGGCGGCCACGGTCGCCGTGGCAGTCAGCCGGACAGGGCCGGCGGCCACCGGCGAGGCGGGTGACGGATCAGTGCCGTCGGTCGTGTAGCGGATGTCCACCGACTGCTGCGTCGACGTCAGTTGTACACCGAGCTGTTCGACGAAGATCGGCGCGTCGGCGTGGATGGCGGGCGGCACGGCGACGTCGGGCTCGCCTCGGACGTCCAACACGACGACGGTGTCGATCGGGTCGGGCGCCTTGACGGGCCCCCGGATTTCGATCCGGCCGCCCGCCGCGCTGTGTTGCCAGGAACTCGAGACCCTTGCCGTCGCGCAAGAGGTACGCCGAGCGGGGCTGGTTCAACAGGCCGTCGAGGACGATCCGGCCCTTGGCGGGCCAGTCGAAGACGTGCAGGTAGAGCCTCGTCGAACCGTCAGGGAGCGCGCGCCGCGTGCACCGGCCCCACGGCAGTGACGGGAAGGGGCTGGCCTGAGTGCCGTGGATCGAGGTGTTGTTCACCTCCATCCAGGCGGCGATCGACTCGAGCCGCTCGACGCTCTCAGCCGGGACGCGGCCGTCGGCATCCGGTCCCACGTTGAGGAGGAAGTTCCCGCCCTTCGAGGCGATGTCGACGAGGTTGCGAACCAGCACGCTTGCCGGCTTGAAGTCCTTGTCGGCCCGATTGAAGCCCCAGTTCCGGTTCATCGTCATGCAGGTTTCCCAGTCGAGGCCGGCGATGCCGGTTGCGGGAATCTCCTGCTCGGGGGTGCCGAAGTCGCCGATCCGACCTTGGCCCTCCCCGGCGAAATCGCCGCTCGACACCCGGTTGTTGACCACGATCTCCGGCTGCAGCGAGCGAACGTAGTCGTAGAGATCACGCCCGCGATCGCGGTTCCAGGTGTTCTCCCATTGGCCATCGAACCACAGGATGTCGATCCGACCGTAGTTGGTCAGCAGTTCGCGCAGTTGCGCCTTCATGTAGCGCACGTACCGCTCGAAGTCCGCACCCGCGGCTGGCCGGTCCTTCTCCCAGTCGCGCCTCGGGAGGTAGTCGTTTCGATTCCAATCCATGATCGAGTAGTACCAGCCCACCTTCAACCCCTCCCGTCGGAACGCGTCCGCCACCTCGCGCATGACGTCGCGGCGGAACGGCGTGTTCATGACGGTGAAGTCGGACTGCGTGGAGTCGAAGAGGCCGAACCCGTCGTGGTGCTTCGTGGTGATGACCACGTATTTCATGCCCGCGCGGCGCGCGAGCCGCGCCCACGCGCCGGGGTCGAAAGATTGCGGATTGAACGTCTGGCGGAAGCCGTCGTACACGTCGAGCGGAATCCGACCGTTGTTCCGGATCCACTCGCCGTAATCGGTCCGGCCGTTCCATTCGCCGGCGGGAACGGCGTAGAGGCCCCAGTGGATGAACAGACCGAAGCGCGCCTCGCGCCACCAGGCCATCCGGTCGGGCATCGCCGCCCTCGCCGCGCGCTCCGCCTGGGCGGTGACCGGCGATCCGGTCGCGGCGTGCCAGCCTGCTGCCGCAGCGACGAGCAGCGCCGCAACCACGCACGCGCGCCGGCACCCAAGGCTCGAAGGGTACATCTGCGCCTCCTCGGAGGCCGAGTATAGCTCACCGAGACTGACCGGGCGCCCGTCGCTGGTGAGTGAAACCCCTGCGAGACCGCACGATGTACTGCTCGTGGGTGGCGCGCACCCGAATCGTGTGGTACTTCCCATCGGGTTGGCGCGATGGCGCGTAGGCGAGGGTGTACTGGTGGTTCAGCTCGGACGCGATGCGCTCGGTGGCCGCCGGAAGTTCGGCGCTGTCCCGGATGACCTCCGTGTAGCCGCCCGACTGGCTGGTGATGTCGTTCAACGCCTCGGGCGAAAAGCCCCGGTTGATTGCCGGCCCGCTCGGCGCATCGAGAGCGATCGCGTACACGAACGCATCGCTGTAGTTCACCTGCCTCAACGCATCCTGCAGCCGCGCGTCGCTGGCCGTATCGGCCCCATCCGAAATCACGAGCAGCCCGCAGCGCTCGTGGCGGCGCTTGTCGAACATCGGCACCGCCTTGATGAGGGCGTCGTAAATCGCCGTGCCGCCAAACGGCTTGACGTTGTCGAGGCGCCCGGCCAGGCCGCGCGGCGGCCGCGTCCACGGGGCCCTGATCAGCGGCATGTGGTTGAACACCATCAGGAACGCTTCGTCGCCCTCGTCGAGCAGCGACAGGACGAACCGATCGATGGCCCGCCGCGCGTCCGCGATGCGCACGCCGAACATGCTGTCGCTCACGTCGACCGCGATGCCGAGGCTCACCGGCACACGTTCGCCCGTGAACTGCAGCACGCGCTGTTCGACCCCGTCTTCGAAGATCCGGAAGTCGTCGATGCCCAGGCCGGACACCAGGCGTCCGTCGCGGTCCTTCACCGTCGCCTGGACGATGACGAGATCGACGCCCGACTTGAACACCTGCCCGGCCAGGCGGGACGAGCCCGCCGGCAGCACGAGCATGACCGCCACAACCAGGAGGACCGACAACTGGAGTCCGCGCACTCCCCAACTGTAGCGCCTCTCGCGCCTCACCGGCCAGAGAGTTCCTCGATCGCCGCGCGCGCGGCGGCGTTGCGGGGGTTCCGCTGCAGGACCGCGATGAACACGGCGCGTGCGTCCGCAGCCCGTCCCAGCTTCGACAAGGCGAGTCCCAGGTTCACCAGCGCCGTCTCGGCGTCGGGCCCCCGGCGCGCCGCCTCCTCGAACTGCGGAATCGCCTCCGCGAACCTGCCTTGCGAAGCCAGCAGCGCCCCCAGGTTGTTGTGCACGGGACCGAGTTCCGGCTTCAGGCGAACCGCCTCGCGATACTCCTGGACCGCGGCGTCGGGCTGTCCGTTCTCGGCCAGAAGTCCGGCAAGCCGGACGTGCGCCACGAACATGTCGGGCTGATCCCGGCAGAGCTCCTGAAGGCGCCGGATCGCCTCCGCCGGCCTCCCGAGCTGCGCCTGGAGATTTGCGGTGTCGTACTTCAGCTCCTTCGAGGCCGGGTTCAACGCGAGCGCTGCCTCGAAGTGTCCGAGGGCCTCGGCGGTACCGGCCCTTTCCGGCCAGGATGCGGCCCAATGCCAGGTGGGCATCGTACCGGTTCATCCCAAGCGTCGTTTCGAGCGCATGCGTCCAGAGGGCAACGCTGTCCTGCCAGTACGCCACTTGCTGCCGTGCTTGCAGGGCTGCCGCGCCGACGACCGCGAGCGCCACGACTGCGGTCGCCCTCCGAAGAGCCCGGGACTTCGCCGCAGCGTCGGCAGCCGCCCAGGCCCCCATGATGAAGACGCCGATCAACGGCACGTAGGTGAAGCGGTCCGCCCTTGCCTGGACGCCCACCTGGAGGAGGCCGCTCACGGGCAGCAGCGTGCCGAGGTACCAGAACCACCCCACGGGCAGATACGGCCTGTGCTTGGCCGCACGCAGGACGAGGGCGGTGACAGCGGCCAGCAGCACCCCGGCGCCGGCGACCTTCCACAGCGGAATCCCCGGCGCGATGGGATAGATGGCCGCCAGCGGCGACGGCCAGACCGTCGCCCAGAGGTAGGCAACGTAGGACACGACGGCGTTCTGCAGCCGCAGGCCGGCCGGGACGGCCTCCAGCGTCGCCGCCGCCCCCGCCTGGTCCTGGGCCAGGTAGGTGAGGACGCCGGCGCCGACGGCCAGCGCGACGAGCGGCAGTTTCTCGAGAATCGCCCGCCGCCACGCGGGCCAGGCGCCTGTCCCGTACAGCGTCACCCGTTTCAGCGGCCACACGTCGAGCAGCAGCAGGACGAACGGGAACGTGACGACCATCGGCTTGGCGAGCAACCCCAGCACGGCGCACACCACGACGAGGGTGTAGCGACGCCAGTGTGGACGAGCGATGTAGCTCGCGTACGCCCAGAGCCCGAGGAACCAGAACATCGTGCTCAGCACGTCCTTGCGCTCGGTGATCCAGGCGACCGACTCGACGTGCAGCGGATGGAGCGCGAACAAGGCCGCGACGAACGCGCTCGGGACGGGTGCGCGCGTCATGCTCCTCAGCAGCCCGAACAGCAGCAGCGTGTTCGCGAGGTGCAGAAGGAGGTTCGTGACGTGGAAGCCTCGGGGGTCGGCGCTTCCGTAGACTTCGACGTCCACCATGTACGACGTCCAGGTGAGCGGAATCCAGTAGCCGGCGTGCAGGCTGGTAAAGGCCCAGCGGACGCTGTCGGCGGACAGGCCGGCGGTAACGTGGGGATTCTCGCGAACGTAGAGCGGGTCGTCGAGTTCGACGAAGTCGTAGCCGCGAACGGGCGCGTAGACCCACAGGGTCGCGACGGTCAGGGCGACCGCGAGGCCGGCCGCAAGCCAGGCCCTCGGGGCGCGGGCAGGAGGCGCGGCGACCGCCGTGTGCCCCGAATGCGACCTGGCGATGACGCCCTCGCGCCTGCTCACGCGCGCCTCCAGGGTCAAAAGCAAAACGGCCCTGGGCCGGAGCCCAGAGCCGTGAGTCGTCAGCGGATTATCTGGTCGGGGCGACTGGATTCGAACCAGCGACCCCCTGAACCCCATTCAGGTGCGCTACCAAGCTGCGCTACGCCCCGACCTCGTCCGACTATTCTACCTTACTTGCCGCGTCCTCGCGCGCCTCTTTGGCCCCGCGCTTCGGCCGCCGTGGCTTCGGCGCGGCGGCCGTGGCATCAGGCGCACCGGCCCCCGGCGCACCGGCCCCTGGCGCGACAGGCTGAGAGAGCAGGTCCAGGATCGACCGGAGCCCCTGCTTCGCCTGGGTGACCCGCACCCGCACGTCCTCCGAAACAGGCGCCGAGTATGGCAGCTCGGGTTCCTCGTCCGGCGGGTCTCCTTCCAGCCTCCGCCGTGCCCCCGCGAGCGTCAGCCCCTCCGCGAACACGAGTTGCTTGATCCGCAGGATCTGCTCGACGTCGGCGCGGTTGTAAATCCGCGGACCGCCGGGACGCGCGGCGGCGCCCAGGCGCGGGAACTCCTTCTCCCACGACCGGAGCACGTACGACGGAATCTGCGCGATCTCGCAGACCTCCGACGCCTTGAAGGCCGCCCGGTTCGGAATCTCCACGCTCTGCTCTGCCACGTGTCAACCTGCGTCCGTCATTTTACCTTCAGCCCTCTCCATTCTTCATTCCTCATTCTTCGTTCCTCGTTCCCCCGGCTTGGCCGCCCGGGTTCCGTCGGTCCTGACCCTGCGCCCGCCCGTTCCCTGATGGTCGCGCCGGGCCCGGACCTGGATGCGCACCGGCACCCCCTCGAACCCGAACGCGTCCCGCAGCTGGTTCACCAGGAACCGCATGTAGGAGAAGTGGAACGTCGTCGCCACGTTGGTGAAGAAGACGAACGACGGCGGCGCGACGGCGACCTGCGCCGCGTACAGGATGCGCACCGCCTTTCGCCCGGGGCTCGCCGGCGGGTGCGACGCGGTGATCGACTCGACGAACCGGTTCAACTGCCCGGTGCTGACACGCTTCTTCCGCGCTTCCGCCACCCGGTCGATCGTCTCGAGGAGTTTCGGCGTGCGCTCGCCGGTCAGCGCGGAGATGTGCAGGACCGGCGCGTACTCCAGGAACTTGAGCCGCCGCCTCATCTCGTCGTCGAACGTCTTCGAGTAATCAGGCCCATTGCCCTTCACGAGGTCCCACTTGTTGACCGCGACGATGATCCCGCAGCCCGCCTTCTCGGCTTCCCCGGCAATCGCACCGTCCTGCTCGGTCGCGCCCTCGACCGCGTCGATCACCACGACGGCGATGTCGGCGGCCTCGACCGCCCGCCGCGCGATGATCACGCTGATCGATTCCACCTGCCCCGATTTCGCCACCTTGCCTGGCCGGCGGATGCCCGCCGTGTCGACGATGCGGAAATCGCGCCGGTGCCAGCGAAGGAGCGCGTCCACGGCGTCCCGCGTCGTCCCCGGCATGTCGCTGACCAACGACCGCTCCTCGCGCAGCAAACGATTGACGAGGGAGGACTTGCCGACATTCGGCCGGCCGATGATGGCGACGCCGGTCTCGCCCTCCACCTGGCCCGGCAGCTCGTGGCGCCGCCACCGACGGTTCTCGGCCTCGCCCCCCTCGACCGCGACCGGTTCATCCGGCGCGCCTGACGCCGCCCGCAGATGGTTCACGATCTCGTCGAGCAGGTCCCCGACACCCTGGCCGTGTTCTGCGGCGATCTCGACGACCGGCTCGATGCCGAGTTGGAAGAGCTCCATCGAGCCCTCGCGGGCCCGGCAATCGTCCATCTTGTTCACCGCAAGGAGGATCGGCTTGCCGGTCGCCCGGAGCGCCTGGGCAATCTCGTCATCCCCCGGCGTGCGTCCCGCCCGGCCGTCCACGACGAGCACCAGCAGGTCGGCGCGCTCCAGCGCCCGTTTGCCCTGTTCGAGGACCAGTTCGTGCAGCGGGTCCTCGCTCACCCCGAACATTCCCCCGGTGTCGGTCAGCAGGAACTCGGTGCCGTTCCAGCTGACGGGCTGGGCAATCACGTCGCGCGTCGTGCCCGGCACCGGCGTGACGATGGCGCGGCGGGACGCCGTGATCCGGTTGAAGAGCGTGGACTTGCCGACGTTGGGCCTTCCGACGAGAACGACGACCGGCGTGGCGCGTGTGTGCACTTTCCGCCTCTGTTTGTTGGCCGCGCCCCGGCGCCCGCGAGGCCGGGGATCGAGCTTGACAGTGTAAGTCTCTCTACCTATGATGGTTAGCAGCTTCCAGGGGAGCGCTTCAGCATGATCAAGGTCGACATCGTCAACGAGGTCTCGAAAGCGGCGGACATCACCAAGGTCAAGGCCGAGTTGGCGGTGGATGCGGTGTTCGACGCGATGCGCGTGTCCATGCAGCGCGGTGACCGCATTGAACTTCGCGGCTTTGGCGTCTTCCAGGTGAAGCCGCGCAAGCGCGGCATCGGCCGCAACCCGCGCACCGGCAAGGAAGTGCGCATTCCGCCTGGCCGGACCATCCGGTTCAAGCCCGGCAAAGACCTGCAGAACATCAGCTGAGCGGTCCCTTGTCCCCAGAACCCGAGGATTTCCAGCCCCCTCCTCCCAGGGGCCCCCAGGAGCGAGCCACGCCAGGGGACCTCTTCGAGTCGCCCGGGGCGCCGCCGCCCTTCAGCCTCGGCTACGCCAGTGTACCGCGGATTCCGCTCGACATGGAATCCCGGCAAGTGCTTCCCGATCAATTCCTTCGCGCCGCGTACCCGCGCGATCGCGTCTGGGTGCACGTGCTGCTGTTCCTGGCGACGCTCGTTTCGACGACGCTGGTGGGCACCGAGCACTACGCCGCCTGGTTGGCCGACTTCCGAACCGTGCAGGTCCGGCTCGACTGGATGCTGGTTGTCCGCGGCTTCTGGTACAGCCTCACGATCCTCGCGATCCTGGGTGCTCACGAATTCGGGCACTACTTCGCCTGCGTGCGTTACCGGGTGAACGCGTCCCTGCCGTTCTTCCTCCCGCTCCCCTTCGCGTTGACCGGAACGCTCGGCGCGTTCATCCGGATCCGGCAGCCGATCCGCACCAAGCGGCAGTTGTTCGACATTGGCATCGCCGGCCCCTTGGCCGGCTTCGTCGTGGCGATTCCTGCGCTGTTCGCCGGCCTCGCGATGTCCCACGTGGTCCTCGAGCCAAAGACAACGGAAGGCATGCTGTCGCTCGGTGAACCGCTGATCTTCAAAGCGGCAGCCTGGCTGGTATGGGGGCCGCTCAAGGACGGCTACACCCTCAATCTGCACCCGGTGGCGTTCGCGGCGTGGTTCGGCCTGCTCGCCACCGCGTTGAACCTCTTCCCCATCGGCCAGCTCGACGGCGGGCACATATCGTACGCGGTGCTCGGGCGGCGCTCGACGCACGTCACGTTGGCTGCGATTGGCGTGGCGGTCGTCCTGACTTACTTCTCTCTCAGCTGGCTGGTCTGGACGGTGCTGCTGGTGGTGATGCTGTTTGCATTCGGCGCCAACCATCCGCGGACCCTGGACGAGGATGTGCCCCTCGACCGCACCCGCTTCGTGCTGGCCTTGGTCGCCCTGGCCGTCTTCGCGCTGAGCTTCACGCCGGCGCCCATCCAGCCGCTCGATCTGATCAAGAGATAGGCGGGACGCCTTCCACGGCAGGCGAGACGCCTGTCCTACATTACCGACATCGGGTCGACATCGATGATCGTCCGGCGCCTGAGGTCGGGTTTCGCCTCGAGGGCGCGCCGAATAGCGTCGCGCATGGCGGCGCGGCGGCCGCCCTTGAGGAAGAACTGCGCGCGGTGTTCTCCGCGCAGCTTGGTGAACGGGGCGGGTGCGGGGCCGAGCACGACGAATCCGCCGGAGCGCGCCGATTCGCGCAGCGAGTGCACCAGCGCCCCGGCATCGGCCATCGCGTCGCCCATCGTCCGCGCGCGCACGATGCCATTCGTCAACGCCACCTGCGGCGGGTAGAGCATGGCGCGCCGGAAGGCCAGTTCCTCCTGGAAGAAGCCTCGATAGTCCTGGCTGCGCGCGTGACGGATGCTGTAGTGCCCGGGGTACAACGTCTGGACGATCGCTTCCCCCGGCTCTTCACCCCGCCCCGCGCGCCCGACGACCTGCGTCAGCAACTGGAACGTGCGCTCCGACGCCCGGAAGTCCGCCATGCCAAGGCCGACGTCGGCTGACACGACGCCGACCAGCGTCACCCTCGGGAAGTCGTGCCCCTTCGCGATCATCTGCGTGCCCACGAGCACGTCGATCTCGTGCCGGCCGAAACGCGCGAGCAGTTCGGCGGCAGCGCCGCGCCGCCGGATGGTGTCGCGATCGAGTCGCGCGACCCGGGCGCCGGGGTGCGTCGCCACGACTTCCTGCTCCACCCGCTCCGTGCCGAAGCCGGTCTGCGAGAGATACGGGGCGGCGCACGACGGACACGCCTTCGGGACGACCGCCGAGTAGTTGCAGTAGTGGCACCGCGCGCGCATCACGTCGCCGCGGGTGTGAATCGTCAGCGACACGCTGCAGTTGGGACAGTCGATGGTGCCGGCGCACTGACGGCAGAACACGGCGGTGGCAAACCCGCGCCGGTTCAGCAGCACGAGAACCTGCTCGCCGCGTGTCAGCCGGAGACCGATCGCCTCGGACAGCGCGCTGCTGAGCACGGTGTCCGGCCCCCGCTCCGCGAACTCGTCGCGCATGTTGACGAGCGTCACCCGTGCCAGCGGACGGTCGAGCACGCGCCGGTCGAGGGTGAGCAGTTCGTAGCGCCCGGCCGACGCATTCTGGTAGCTCTCCAGCGACGGCGTCGCCGACCCGAGGACGACCAGCGCGCCCTCGCGCTTGCCGCGCATGACCGCCACGTCGCGGCCGTGATACCGCGGGCTCTCTTCCTGCTTGTACGAGCCGTCGTGCTCCTCGTCCACGACGATCAGCCCGATGGCCGAGAGCGGCGCGAACACCGCCGAGCGGGTGCCGACGACGACGTCGACGTCACCGCGCCGGATGCGGTGCCACTGGTCGTGACGCTCGCCGTCGGACAGGCCGCTGTGCTGAATGGCGACGCGGTCCCCGAACCTGCCCCGGAATGCGGCAGCGAGCGCCGGCGTCAGGCCGATTTCCGGGACCGAGTACCAGGACGGACCTCCCGGCATCCCGGACTGCGGCCGCCAGGCGGAGGTAGATCTCGGTCTTGCCGCTGCCGGTGACGCCATGCAGGAGGACGGTGGCGAAGCCGTGCGCGGCAGCCACTTCCCGCAGCCGGCCGAAGGCGGCGGCCTGTTCCTCGGTGAGCGACCGGGTGTCGCCGCCCGCATGCGAGTCCGGAACGGTCACCGCGGCCTCGAAGGGATCGCGGTCGACCTGTTTCGCGCCGGACCTCGACCAATCCCCGGCCCTGCAGGCGATCGATGACGTCAGCGCTGACGCCGCCCTCTCGAAGCCTCGGGAGGCTCACGCCGGCGGGATCGGCCGCAAGCGTCGCCAATGCAGCGCGCTGCCTGGGTCCGAGCCCCGGCTCGCCGCTGTCGGTGCCGAGGGCGCGGGAGCCATCCTCCGTGATCGCCGCGACACGAACCGTCTTGAAGGCGTCCGCCCGGCCGCCCAGCACCTCTTCGACTTCGACCCAGCCCTCCGCCTGCAGCGACCTCACCGCGGCTCGCGCCGGGACCGCCTTCGGCCGCCGGCCTCCCGCCGCGTGTTCGATTCGATAGGCGATCGCGCGGAGCGGCGACCAGGCGCCGCCCGAGAGATCCGCCAGGATGCGGTCCCTCAATGTCGGCAGGCCGGGCCGGGCGCGCGCAGCCAGCCGCGCTTCCCCGGCGGGCGTGATCCGGACGCGCCACTCGCTCTCCACCCATGCAAAGGGGGGCATCGCCGCACCAATGGCCTCGCCCGGGCCGCACGCGTAGTACTCGCTCACCCACTGCCCGAGTTCCACGACGCTCGCCGGCAGGAACGGCGCAGCATCGAGCACGTCGATGAGGTCCTTGATTGCCGCTCCTTCCGCTCCGCCGCCGCGGGCGGCTGCGGCCGACACCACGATGCCCGTCAGTCGCCGGGCACCGAGCGGCACGAGCACGCGGGCGCCCACCGCCGGCACGTCGAGACCATCCGGCACGCGGTAGGTCAACGCGTCGAGCGCGGGAACCGGCACGGCGACCGAGACCAGGCGGGACATGTCAGGGCAGGATCCCGGATGCTACGACAGGAGCGACTTGGCGAGCTTCAGATCTTCCCACGCTTCCCGCTTGCGCTCGGGGCTGCGGAGCAGGTACGCCGGGTGGAAGGTCGGAATCAATTTCGCCCCCCGGTACTGGTACGCGCGCCCCCGGAGGCGCGAGATCGGATCGGTCGTCTTCAGCAGAGCCTGCGCGGCGAACGTCCCCAGCGCCACGATCACCTTCGGCTTGATCGTTTCGATCTGGCTGAAGAGGAAGGGCTCGCACGCCGCCACTTCGTCCGGTTCCGGGTTCCGGTTCTCCGGCGGACGGCACTTGATGACGTTCGCGATGTACACCTCGTCACGTGTCATGCCGATCGCCTCGATCATCTTCGTCAGCAACTGGCCCGCCCGACCGACGAACGGAATCCCCTGGACGTCCTCGTCGCGGCCCGGGGCCTCGCCGGCGAACATCAGCGCCGCGTCGGGGTTCCCGACACCGAAGACGATTTGCCGGCGGCCGAGCTTGTGCAGCTTGCAGCGGGTGCAGTCACCGAGATGCGCCCGGATCGCGGGCAGGCCGGCGGCGACCGCAACCTCCGCCGGCGTATCGTCGCGGACGCGCCAGGCCTTGTCGCGGCTGATGCCCGTGACGCCGAGTTCCGTGAGAAACCGGAGGTGTTCTGCCAGCTGTTCGCGTGTGTCCACGTTCCGTCACCATTCCCCGCGGACCAGGGGCCCGCCTCACCTTACACTTTGATGCCGCGCAGTTCCACGATGCAGTCGACGATCGCACGCGCGACGGCGCTCTTCGCCTGGAGAGGCACCTCGACCTCCCGGTCGGCGGTGACCAGCGTGACGGCGTTGACGTCGACGTCGAAGCCGCGGTCCGGCGCGGACACGTCGTTCGCCACGATCATGTCCACCCGCTTGCGGAGCCGCTTCTCGCGCGCGCGGGCCACGAGGTCCGTCGTTTCGGCCGCGAAACCGACGAGGACGGACGCGCGAAGTGTCCCTGCCGCCCTCCGCTCTCCCAGTTCGGCCAGGATGTCCCTGGTCCGCGCCAGTCGAAGCACCAGTTCGCCCTCGCCTTTCGCGATCTTCTCGGCGGCCCGGACGGGAGTGTAGTCGGCGACCGCGGCCGCCATCACCACGATGTCGGCGTCGGCCGCCTGCTCCATCACGGCCGCGTGCATCTCGGCGGCGGTCCTCACCCGGAACGTCTGCATGCCATCCGGCGGCGGCACGCTCGTCGGGCCCGCCACCACCACCACCACCGCGCCGCGAGCCGCCGCCTCCGCCGCCACGGCAAATCCCATGCGGCCGCTGGACCGGTTCCCGACGTACCGCACCGGGTCGATGTCCTCGTACGTGGGCCCCGCCGACACGACCACGCGGGCGCCGGCGAGTGCCTGCACCGGCCGGAGAGTTCGTTCCGCGGCGGCCACGATCGCGTCCGGCTCGGCGAGCCGCCCCTTGCCCTGCCACCCGCATGCCAGGAACCCCTCGCCCGGCTCCACCATCACGACACCCCTCGCGGCGAGGACCTCGAGATTTCGACGAACCGCCTCGTGCTCCCACATGTTCGTGTTCATCGCGGGAGCGAGCAGAACGGGGGCCTTCGTCGCGAGATAGAGCGAGCTGAGGAAATCGTCGGCGATGCCGGCCGCGAACTTGCCGATGATGTTCGCGGTCGCCGGGGCCACCAGCAGCAGGCTGGCGGACGACGCGAGGGCGATGTGCTCGATGTCCGCATTCGCCCCGGGATCGAACTGGCCCACGATCACCCGACGCCGCGTGATCGCCTCGAAGGTCAGCGGTCCCACGAATTCGGTGGCGGCCCTCGTCATGACGACGGCCACTTCGTGGCCCGCCTTCTGGAGGCCGCGCGCCACTTCCACCGCCTTGTAGGCGCCGATGCCGCCGGTTACGCCAAGCACTATCAGGGACATATGCACCGCCCGTGAGACGCACTACCTGAAGGTGGCGGCAATCGATTCCGCGCACGCCGCCATCTGCAGGCGGCGGGACCGTTCCGCGAGGATGATCGCGCGCAACCGCTCGGCGCACGGGTCGACTTCGTCATTGACAACGACGTAGTCGTACTCGACGTAGGCCTCGATCTCGATGCGCGCGGTGTCCAGGCGCCGGAGAATCGCCGCCTCGGGGTCGCGCTTGCGGCCGCGCAGCCGCTCCTCGAGACGCTGGAGCGAGGGCGGCATCAGGAAGATCCCCACGCTCGCCGCCCCGGATGCCCTGACCTTCCTCGCACCCTGGACGTCGATCACGAGAACGAGGTCTTCCCCAGCCCGCAGGCGCGCCCCGGTCTCCGCGGCGCCCGTGCCGTAGAAGTCGCCGAACACCTCGGCCCACTCGAGGAACGCATTTGCCGCGCGCAGTTCCCGGAACCGGTCGGCCGTGACGAACGTGTAGTCGACGCCGTCCGATTCGCCCGCGCGAATCGGACGGGACGTGTACGAGCGCGAGATTGCGATGCCCGGCGTGGTCTCGACCATGCGGCGCACGATCGTCGTCTTCCCCGCCCCGGACGGCGCGGAGACGATGAACAACTGGCCACGCCGCTCACTCGACATTCTGCACCTGCTCGCGCATCTTCTCCAGTTCCGCCTTGGCGTCCACGATCAGCTCCGTCACCCCGAGCCCGTCCGCCTTCGACCCGATCGTGTTCACCTCGCGGTTCATTTCCTGCAGCAGGAAATCGAACTTCCGCCCGCTGGGCTCGTCGCTCTCGGTCAGCGCCGTCCAGTGGGCGAGGTGGGCACGAAACCTCACCACCTCCTCGCTGATGTCCGACCGGGCCGCGGTCCTGACGATCTCCTGGGCGATGGCCGACGGGTCGCACGAGAGGTCGCGGCTCAGTTCCCTCACGCGCTCGGCCAGCCGCGCCTCGACGCCGGCGCGCCCCTCGGCCGCCGCTACCTCGATGCGATCGATCAAGCCGGCCAGCGTCTGGCGGCGCGCGTCCAGGTCCGCGCGCAGGTGCCCGCCCTCCCGCGCCCGCATCTCGTTGAGCGCGAACAGCGTCTCCTCCAGCACGGATTCGACGGTCGCCACCAGTTGGTCGACGACCTCCGGAGGATCGGCCACGCGCTCCTTGAAGACCAGGGCCTGCGGGATCCGGACCAGGTCTCCCGGCGTCAGCGTTCCGCTGACCAGCCCCTGTTCGCGGGCACGGGCGATCGCCTCACCGATCCGGTGCACGAACTCCTCGTGCAGCTCCACCTCCGGCGCGGGCGGCTCGCGCCACTGGATCGACACGTTCAACTCGACGCGCCCGCGTGCGACCTGCTTCTGCAGCACGCCGCGAAGCCGCGCTTCCGCGGCAGCCAGCGACGGCGGCAGGCGCAACTGGACGTCGAGGTAGCGGTGGTTCACCGCGCGGATGGTCACGCCGACAGTCGCGCGCCCGTCTTCCCTGCTGAGCGACGCGAAACCGGTCATTGAGCGGAGCATATGAGTTCAGAAGCCAGAATACGGAAGACGGATTCGCCGACGGAACCGAAGTCAAGGGGCGGACGCTGCGCGACTAGTCGTACGATTCCGCCGGCACCTCGAGAGGACGCCGACCCACCAACTGCATCGCATACAGCTTCGCATAAGCGCCGCCCGGCCGCGCGAGGAGTTCCTCGTGCCGGCCGGCTTCCACGACGCGCCCCCGCTCCAGGACGACGATTTGGCTGGCGCGGCGGACCGTGGACAACCGGTGGGCAATCACGATCGCCGTCCGGTTGGCCATCAGGTTCGCGAGCGCTTCCTGGACCAGGTGCTCGGACTCCGAGTCGAGCGAGGAGGTCGCCTCGTCGAGGATCAGGATCGGCGAGTTCTTGAGCAGAGCGCGCGCGATCGCCAGGCGCTGCCGCTGCCCGCCCGACAGGCGCTGGCCCCGCTCGCCGATCATCGTGCGGTAGCCGTGCGGCATCGCCGCGATGAAGTCGTGTGCGTGCGCGGCCCGCGCCGCCGCCTCGATCTCCTCCTGTGTCGCCCCCGGGGACCCGTACCCGATGTTCCCGGCGATCGTGTCGTCGAACAGCACCGTCTCCTGCGTCACGATGCCGATCTGCGACCGGAGCGACGCCAGCGTCACCTCGCGGATGTCGACGCCGTCGAAGGCGATGGCGCCTCCCGTCACGTCGTAGAACCTTGGCAGCAGGTTCACGAGCGTGGTCTTCCCCGCCCCGCTTCGCCCGACGATGGCCACCATGTCGCCGGCGGCTACCTTGAGCGACACCCCACGCAGGATCTTCCGGTTGCGGTCGTCGTCGTACGCGAAGCTGACGTCGCGGAACTCGATCGCGCCAGAAAGCCGCGCGATCGGAGCCGCGCCGGGGCGGTCGACGACCTCCGAGTGCGTGTCGAGGATCTCGAAGATCCGCTCGGACGCGGCCGTCGCCTGCTGCAGGCTCGCGTTCACCCGGCTGAGCTTCTTCGCCGGGCCGTACATCATCAGGAGCGCGGCGATGAACGACGAGAACTCGCCGCCGGTCAGCTGACCCGCGGCAATCTCTTTCGCGCCGTACCACAGCGCGGCCGCCATGCCGAGGCCCCCGAGCAGTTCCATGATCGGCGGCAGCGCCGACAGGGCCGCCGTCACCTTCATGTTCGCCCGGTAGAACCGTTCGGCCGCGGCGCCGAACCTCCCGAGTTCGCGCGACTCCATCGCGAACGCTTTCACGATGCGGTGGCCGGTGAACGCTTCGGCACTGATGTGGCTGAAGGTGCTCCAGTTCCTCCTGGCTCCGCCGGGTCGTCTTCCGCAGCCGCTGGCCCAGCCGCACCAGCGGATAGAACACCAGCGGCGCGCCGGTGAAGCACACCAGCGCCAGCTTGTAGTCCAGGTAGACGAGCCAGGCCACGAAGCCGATCAGGCCGAGGCTCTCGCGAAGAAGATCCCCGAGCGTCTCGGACACGGTCTGCTGGATCTGACCGACGTCGTTCATGATGCGGGACATCAGCTGCCCCGACGTCCGCCGCGCGAAGAAGGCGGCCGACTGGTTCAGCATGTGCCCGAACAGCGCGTTGCGAACGTCCATGACCACGCGCTGCCCGACGTCCGCCATCATGTACGCCGAGAAATAGCTGCCGAGGCCCTTCAGCAGGTTCGCGCCGACGATGACCGCCGCGACGAACCCCAGGCCCTCGCCGCTCTTGAGGACCTCGTCGACCACGTGCTTGAGGACGAAGACGATCCCGGTGCTTCCGACGGCGTACAGCAGCATCCACGCGATGGCCGCCGCGAGGCGGCCGCGGTAGGGGCGTGAGAACTGCAGCAGTCGGAAGAGCGGATTCAATCGGTGACCCGGAACTTGAGCAGGACCCAGAGCGCGACGACCCCGTCCCGCCAGGTGATCTTCTTGCCTTGTTCGTAGTCGCGGCCGTCGTAGGTGATCGGCACCTCGTACACGCGGTGCCGCGCCTTGAAGATCTTCGCCGTCATCTCCGGCTCGATCCCGAAACCGTTCGACTCGCAGCCTCATGCCTTGCACGATCTCCGCCCGCATGACCTTGTAGCAGGTCTCCATGTCGGTGAGCATCGTGTTGTAGAGGATGTTCGTCAGCAGCGTGAGGAACCAATTGCCGAGGTAGTGCGAGAACATGAATACGCGATGACGGCCGAGGAACCGCGACCCGTAGACGACGTCGGCGCGCCCCTGGCAGATCAGCTCGATCAGTTCGGGATACTCCTCGGGCGAGTACTCGAGGTCGGCGTCCTGGATGACGACCAGGTCGCCCGCGCACCTCCTGGAACCCCCGCCGCAGCGCAGCGCCCTTGCCCTGGTTGCGTTCCTGGAGCACCAGCTCGAATCCGAACTCCTGCTGCAGCCCCGCCAGGATGTCCCTCGTCCCGTCCTTCGACCCATCGTCGACGACGATCAGCTGCGTCCGGACCGGCACGGCGACCACGCGCCGGATGATCTCCTCGATCGTGTCACGCTCGTTGTAGACGGGCATGACGACCGAGAGGAGCGGATCGGCAAGAACGCCGCGGAACGCGGAGAATGATCGGGCTCATGCGTGCCGGTCCTGAGTACTTGTGCGGGTGGGACTGGAACCATCGCCAGGCCGTGGCGATGATCGCGTCGAGGTCCGCGAAGTCGCGGCGCCCACCCAAGTTCCTGCCTGGATTCGCCCGTTGCCGCGTAGAGCACGGCGGGGTCGCCCGGCCGCCGGGAGCGACGGTGTGAGGCACCTGCCGCCCCGTCACCCGGGCAACCGCCTGCAGCACGTCCCTCACGGAGTGCGCGCGGCCGTTGCCCAGATTGTAAGCCGTCGAGGCTTCCCGGATTCCAGCGCCTCGAGTGCCAGGATGTGCGCCTGCGCCAGGTCCGTCACGTGGATGTAGTCGCGAAGGCACGTCCCGTCCGGCGTCGGGTAGTCGTCGCCGAACACCTGCAGGGAGCTGCGCCCCGACCGCCGCCTCGAGGGCGAGGGGGATCAGGTGCCGCTCGGGGTGGTGGTCCTCGCCGAGTTGCCCGTCCGGGTCCGCGCCCGGCTGCGTTGAAGTACCGCAGGCAGACAGAACGGATGCCGTAGGCGCGCTCGTAGTGCGGAAGCGCGCGTTCGACGGCCAGCTTCGTTTCGCCGTACGCGTTGATCGGGCGCGTCGGGTGCCCCTCCGACAGGGGACCTCGAGCGGTTCGCCGAAGACCGCGCACGTGGAGGAGAAGATGAAGTGGTTCACCCCCTCCTCGACCATCGCCCGCAGGACCGTCAGCGTCCCCTCGACGTTGTTGCTGTAGTACCCGGCCGGGTCGCGCACCGATTCGCCCACGGCCGCCCACGCGGCGAAGTGCATGACGGCGGTCACGCCCCGGCTCGAGATGACGGAACGGAGCAGCTGACGTCGCGGGTATCGCCGACGACGAGGTCGGCGCCGAGCGCCGCCAGGCGATGCCCCTCGGACAGGTTGTCGTAGATGACGATCGGCCGGCCGGTTGCCGTCAGCGCCTTGGCGGCGTGGCTGCCGATGTAGCCCGCGCCGCCCGGTCACCAGCACCGCGCCGGGCTTATCGCCCGATCGAATAGTAGACGAATCCATCGGCCTTCATCTGGTCCCGATTGTAGATGTTGCGGCCGTCGAACACGACCGGCGAACTCATCAGCTTCCGCATCTTCGCGAAATCCGGCTCACGGAACTCGTTCCACTCGGTTACCAGTGCCAGCGCATCCGCGCCGACCAGCGCGTCATAGCTCGCGCTTGGCGAACGTCATCCGGTTGCCGAAGATCGCCCTAGCAATCTTCGTCGCTTCCGGATCGTACACCTTGACCGTCGCTCCAGCTTCCAGCAAGCGCTCGATGATCGTGATCGCCGGCGCTTCCCGCATGTCGTCGGTTTTCGGCTTGAACGCGAGCCCCCACACCGCGACCGTCCGCCCCTCGAGCGAACCGAAATGCCTGAGCATCTTCTCGACCAGCAAGGACTTCTGCTGCCGGTTGACCCGCTCCGACCGCGTCGAGGATCTCGAAGCAGTAGTCCTTGTCGGCCGAGAACTTCATGATCGCCTGCACGTCCTTGGGGAAGCAGCTGCCGCCGTAGCCGACACCCGGAAACAGGAACGCCGGCCCGATCCGCCGATCGGACCCGATCGCGCGCCGGACCTGGTCGACATCGGCCCCGTAGAGCTCGCAGACGCGCGCCACCTCGTTCATGAACGAGATCTTGGTGGCCAGCATGGCGTTCGCCGCGTACTTGCACATCTCCGCGCTCGCGCAGTCCATCACCATGATCGGGGCGCCGGTCCGCGTGAACGGCGAGTACAGTTCGGTCATCAGCTGGGTGGCCCGCGGGTCTTCGGCCCCGATGACCACCCGGTCGGGCTTCATGAAGTCTTCGACCGCCGCACCCTGCTTCAGGAACTCGGGGTTGCTCACGACGCTGAAGGGATGGGTCGTCTCCCGGCGGACGATTTCCCGCACCCGCTCGGCCGTCCCCACGGGCACGGTGCTCTTGTCGACGATCACCTTGTAGCCGTTCATCGACCGGGCAATCTCCCTCGCCACGCCAAGAACGTGCTGCAGGTCGGCCGAGCCGTCCTCTCCCTGGGGAGTGCCGACGGCGATGAAGATGATGCTCGACGCCCTCACGGCGGTGCCAATCTGGCTCGTGAAGGTCAAACGCTTCTCGGCCCGGTTGCGACGGACCAGTTCCTCGAGGCCCGGCTCGAAGATGGGAATCTTCCCGCGCCGGAGCACCCGGAGTTTCGCCTCGTCCTTGTCCACGCAGACGACGTCGTTTCCGTTTTCCGCAAAACAGGCCCCGGCGACCAGGCCGACATAGCCGGTCCCGATGACGGCGATCTTCATCCCGAACCGCTCCTATGAATCCACGGGCGCGAGAGACACAAGTCCCCCAAAAGCCGCGACGTTAACACAAGAGCCAATAGGTGTCAAGATACTGAAAGACAAGCACTTAACAGTTACCACTTGCGCTCTGTCCCGTCGCAGGCTACCGTTTCCCCCCGTGCGGATCCTGATTGACTACCGGCCCGCCCTTCGCGAGCGGACCGGGGTCGGCGAATACGTCCACCAGCTGGCGAGGGCGCTCGCCGCTGCAGCACATCGACGAGCCGGTCGGGCGCCGGGCGGGAGCGAACGCCGACACGGTTGACGTGTTCACCAGTTCCTGGAAGGACCGCCCGTCGCCGGCCGCCCTTGCCGACCTGGGACCGGCCGTCCGGGTGGTCGACCGGAGGATCCCTGTCCGGATTTTGAACATCGGATGGCAGCGGGCGCACTGGCCGCCGGTCGAATGGCTGACGGGGCGGCGCTACGACGTCGTCCACTCCCCGACCCCGATGCTCGTCGCTTCCAGCCGGGCCGCCCGGGTCGTCACCATTCACGACCTCGATTTCCTGCTCCACCCCGAGCGCACCCGCGCGGAGATGCGCCATACCTTCCCGGCCGTGGTGCGCCGGCATGCCGCGGACGCCGACGGCATCATCGTGGGCTGCCAGCAGGTGGCAGACCAGGTGGTCGAACTGCTGCACGTCGACCCCGACAAGGTGAACGTCTGCCCGCACGGGGTTCCGCGGTGGATGGACCGTGGCTCGGTCGCGCCGGGAAATCTCCAGGGCGAATATATCCTCTTCCTGGGCACGCTGGAACCGCGCAAGAACGTGGACGGGCTGCTCGCCGCGTACGCCGACCTCTGCCGGCGCCGGCCGGACGTGCCTCCCCTGCGCCTCGCCGGCCGGGCCGTGCCGGGAGCCGAAGGCTGGCGCGAGGCGATCCCAGCGCCCGCCTCTCGAGGGGCGTGTGGTCTACCACGGCTACGTGGAGGACAAGGATCGCCAGGCGGTGTATGCCGGCGCGCGCCTGCTGGTCCTGCCGTCGTTCAACGAGGGCTTCGGCTTGCCGGTCGCGGAGGCGATGTCGCTTGGCGTGCCGGTCGTCGCCTCGAACCGCGGGTCCCTTCCAGAGGTCAGCGGCGGGGCCGCCCTCCTCGTCGACCCGGAGGACACCTGCGAGATCGGCCGGGCGATCGAGCGCGTGCTCTTCGACCACGACCTGGCGCGGAGGATGGCCGAGGATGGGCTGCGACAGGCCGCGCGGTTCACCTGGCCGCGTGCCGCGGAACTGACACGGGCCGCCTACGAGCGCGCCATCGACGCGCGCCGCCAGCGCCGGGGAGACTGACGAGTGGATATCGCCCTCGATGCCCGGGAGTTGTGCGGGAGGCCGACGGGAGTCGGGCGCTACCTGGCCAGCCTGCTGGCCGCATGGGATGCTCTCCCCGAGTCCGCGGAACACCGGTTCGCGCTCTACAGGCCGGCCGGTGCGAGGCTGGCAGACGGCTTGAGGCTGTCCAGGCTCTGCGTGGAAGAACGCGTCGTGCCGGCGGACAGGAGCGCCGATGCCACGAGGACCGTCCCCGCGGGAACGGTATGGGAGCAGTTCCACCTCGCCCGCGCCATTCGCCGTGACCGGCCCCGCGTGTTGTTTGCGCCAGCCTACACCTCCCCGCTGGCGGCTGCCGTCCCGGTCGTCCTCACAATCCACGACCTCTCGTTCGTGGCGCATCCCGAGTGGTTCCCCGCCAGGATGCGGTGGAGGCAGCGGGCCCTCACCACGATGGCGGCCCGGCGGGCCCGGCGGGTCCTGACGGACTCGGAATTCTCCCGCGGTGAAATCGTCGGCCGGCTTGGCGTGTCGCCCGACAACGTCTCGGTGATCCCCCTCGGCCTCACGGCGCCGGCGGTGGCGAGGGATATCGTCGCCGGACCGGAACGGGAACCGCTGGTGCTGTTCGTCGGGTCGGTCTTCAACCGTCGACACGTGCCCCAGCTGATCCAGGCCGTCGGGGCGGTCTCGTCGCGCCACCCGGAGGTCCGGCTGGAGGTCGTGGGCGACAATCGGACGTACCCGTTCGAGGACCTGGCCGCCATCTGCCTCGCGGCCGGCATGTCGCGCCGCGCCACCATTCGCTCGTACGTCAGCGACGAGGTGCTTGCAGACCTGTATGCCCGCGCCGGGGTGTTCGTGTTCCTGTCCGACTACGAGGGCTTCGGCCTGACGCCCCTGGAGGCGCTGTCGTACGGCGTTCCAATCCTGGTGGGAGACACGCCGGTCGCGCGCGAGGTGTACGGCCCCGCGGGGACTTACGTGCCGACGACCGACGTCCCGGCCATCGCGGAGGGGATCGAACGGCTCCTGTTCGACACGGCGGCCCGCCGGGCCGTCCTCGCGACTGCGCCCGGCGTGCTTGGGCGGTATTCCTGGGAAAATGCAGGCCGGCAGACGCTGACCGCGCTGCTCGAGGCCTCGCTCCCGGTTCGCGCATGACCGACCTGGCCATCGTCATCGTGAGCTACAACGTGCGGGAGGACCTCGCCCGCGCCCTGGCGTCCGTCTTCGCCTCGCCGCCCGCGGTCCCCCACGAGGTGGTGGTGGTGGACAACGGGTCGTCCGACGGCAGCCTGGCGATGGTCCGCGAGCGCTGGCCGGGCGTGCGGACGATCGATGCGGGCGCCAACCTGGGGTTCTCGAAGGCGAACAACCTCGGGATTCGCGCGACGGCCGGCGAGTGGGTGCTCCTGCTGAACAGCGACACCGTGGTGCCCCCGCGCGCCATCGACGGCCTGGTGGACCACCTGCGCTCCCACCCAGAAGCCGCGGCGGCGGGGCCTCGGCTGGTGGGCTCGGACGGCCGGCCGGAGATTTCGTTCGGCCGGATGATTGGACCGTTCAACGAACTGCGTCAGAAGGTGATCGGCAGGCTGTACGAGGGCGGATGGGGCCCAGTGTGCCGGCGCGTGGACAGGCGGTTGCGGGCCACGCGCGAGGTGGATTGGGTGAGCGGGGCCTGCCTCCTCGTGCGGCGCGCCGATGCCGAAGCCGTCGGCCTGCTCGACGAGCGCTTCTTCCTGTACACCGAGGACGTCGATTTCTGCGCGTCGCTCCGGGCGCGGGGGCGGCGAATCCGGTTCGTCGGCAGCGTCGAGGTGCAGCACCTGCGCGGGCGGTCCCGCACTCACGACCCGGCCGCGTCGAGGGCCGCCTACCGGCGGAGCCACCTCGCCTTCTACGCCAAGCACCACCCGGGCTGGCACCGCGTGCTGCGCGGCTACCTGCGAGCCAGGGGCGAACTGCCCGAGGGATGAGGGATCTTCCGGTATGATGGGCGCCACAGTCATAACTCGTGCGCATTGCCATAGACGTCCGGAAGTACAACGACTTCGGGATCGGCACCTACATCCGGAACCTCGTCCACCAGTTGGGTCGGGTCGACAAGGTCACCGAGTACGTGCTGCTCTGCCGCCCGCAGGACCGCGACCTGATCGCGGTTCCCGAGGCCCAACTTCCGCCTCGTCGCCGAGCCGGCCCCGCCGTACTCGGTGAGCGAGCAGTTCCGCATCCCCGTGGCCCTGCGCCGGGAACGCGTGGACCTCTTCCACGCGCCGCACTACGTGCTGCCGCCGCTGATCCACTGCCGTTCGGTGGTCACGATTCACGACTGCATCCACCTGATGTTTCCGCAGTACCTGCCGAACCGGTTCGCGTACACCTACGCGAAGGCGCAGTTGTGGACGGCGGCCCACCGGTCCGACCGCATCCTGACCGTGTCGGAGACCTCGAAGCTGGACATCCTTCGCCGGTTCCACGTGCCCGCCGACAAGGTGACGGTGGTATACAACGCCATTGACGAGCGGCTGGCGGTCCCGCCGGACGAAGAGGAATTCGAGCGGGTGCGCGCGCGCTACCAGTTGAAGGACCCGTTTGCGCTTTACGTGGGCAACATCAAGCCGCACAAGAACCTGGAGCGGCCGATTGACGCCTTCCACGAACTGCGGCAGGAACCGGCGTTCGAATCGCTCAAACTCGTCATCATCGGTGACGAGATTTCGAAGTACCAGGGGCTGCGACGCGCCGTCCACCGGCACAAGCTCCACAAGCACGTGCGGTTCTTCGGGTTCGTCCCGCTCGGGACGCTGTCCGTGCTGTATCGCCTGGCGAGCATCTTCGTCTTCCCGTCCCTGTATGAGGGTTTCGGCCTGCCCCCGCTGGAGTCGATGTACTTCGGCACGCCGGTCGTCACGTCGAACGTCTCGTCGCTGCCAGAAGTGGTCGGCGACGCCGCGGTCCTCGTGGACCCGTACGATACGACATCGATCGCGGACGGGATGCGGCGGGCGCTGACGGACGAGGATCTGCGCGCCTGGCTGCGCGTGCGTGGCGCCGCCCGGGCCCGGGAGTTCTCGTGGGAGCAGTCGGTCGCGCGAATCCGCGAGGTGTACGGTGAGGTGATGGAGCAGGTGCAGCCGTTATGACGGCCACCGTGCCGGATGCCGCGGGTCGCTCTCGTTCACGACTGGCTGACCGGCATGCGGGGCGGGGAGAAGGTCCTCGAGGTGCTGGCGGGCCTCTACCCGGGCGCCTCGCTCTTCACCCTGGTTCACGTGCCGGGAGCGACCTCCCCGGCCATCGACGCGCTCTCCCCCAGGGCGTCGGTCCTGTCCGCCATCCCGGGCGTTCGCCGGCTGTACCGCCACCTCCTGCCGCTCTTCCCCGCCGTCATCGAACAGTTCGATCTGGACGCGTTCGACCTGGTGATCAGCACGAGCCACTGCGCGGCCAAGTCGGTGGTCCGGCCCGGCCGCGCCCGGCACCTCTGCTACTGCTTCACCCCGATGCGCTACGCCTGGGACCAGCGCCACGCCTACTTCGGAGGCGCCCGGCTGGGGGGTGCACGGCGTGCGCTGTTCCCGGTCCTGGCGTGGCTGGCCCGGTGGGACGCCGGGACGGCGCACCGCGTCGACCGCTATCTCGCGAACTCTCAGCACGTTGCGCGGCGGATCCAGCGATACTATAATCGCAGTTCAGCCGTGGTCTATCCGCCCGTCGACACCGACTTCTACCGGCCGGATGCCACCGTGCCCACGCCGACGGCGCTGGTGGTGTCGGCGCTGGTTCCCTACAAGCGGATCGACGTGGCCATCGATGCCTGCCGCGAGGCCGGTGTCCCCTTGCGCATCGCCGGCTGGGGACCGGAAAAGCCACGCTGCGGGCGCGTGCAGGCGCCCGCGTCGAGTTCCTCGGCAACTGCACCAACGAGGAAATCCGATCGCTTTATCGGGAGGCGGGCGTCGTCCTGCTGCCCGGTGAAGAGGATTTCGGGATCGTCCCGGTCGAGGCCCAGGCCTGCGGCCGGCCGGTGGTGGCGCTGGCGAGGGGCGGCGCGCTAGAAACGGTCGTCGACGGCGTCACGGGCGTGCTCGTCGAGGACGAATCCGCCGGGGCGCTGGCCGCCGGCATCCGGGCGGCGATGGACCGCCCGTTGGACCCCGTGGGCATCCGCCGGCATGCCGAGCGGTTCGGCCGGAAGCGGTTCGAGGCGGAGTTCCTGGAAGCTGTCGATGACCTGATGTCCGCCCCCGCGGGCGAGGCCCAATGGTAAAGCGATACAACCGCCTGCTCGTCGCGTTCCACGTCTGCTCGGACGCCGTGCTGGCCGCCCTGGCATTCGTGCTCGCGTACGTCATCCGGTTCGACTCCGGCCTGCTCGACGTGTGGAAGGGCTACCCGCCGTTCGAGCGCTATGTCAGGGTCCTTCCGCTGATCGCCGCGCTCGTGGTCTTCGCGTACTACCTGCAGGGACTCTACCGGCTTCGCCGCGGCCGGTCGCGCGTGGACGACTTCTTTGCCGTCTTCGTCGGGAGCATCGTCGCGGTGGTGTTCGGCATGTGGGCCACCCTCTACTTCCAGGCCTACTACGTGAGCCCCGACCTCAAGCAGGCGGGCGTCCTCGAAGTCTCCCAGATCGTCTGGGCAGTGTTCCTGGTGCTGAACGTGGCCCTCACCTTCGCATCGCGCGAACTGGTCCGCCAGGCGCTGGAGCGCCGGTGGCGCGCGGGGATTGGCCTCAAGCGCGTCCTGATTGCGGGCGCCGGGGAATTGGGCCGGCTGGTGGCCGACCGCATCCTCGAACACCGCGATCTCGGCCTGCAGATCGTCGGGTTCCTCGACGACCGCGCCGGCGGCGACCACCTCGGCTACCGTGGGCTTCCGCTGGTCGGGACGCTGGCAGAGGCGGGCGAAATCGCCCAGCGCGAGCGGGTGGACCAGCTCTACGTGGCCCTGCCGCTCGACGAACATCACAAGGTGGTGCAGGTCGTGGAGGGCGCCAGCCGGGAGGGCGTGGACATCAAGGTGGTCCCGGACCTGCTGCAGTTCATCGCGCTGCGCGCCCGGCTCGAGGAACTCGACGGCGTCCCGATCATCAACATCAACGACGTCCCGCTGCAGGGCCTGAACAGCGTCATGAAGCGGACGGTCGACCTCGTGCTGTCGGCCGTCGCGCTGCTCCTGCTGGCCATCCCGCTCGCGATCGTCGCGCTGCTCGTGCGCCTCACCTCTCCCGGCCCCGTGTTCTACCACCAGGAGCGCATGGGCCTCGACGGCCGGGCGTTCACCGTCTACAAGTTCCGGTCGATGTTCCAGGACGCCGAACGCGAGACCGGGCCGATCTGGGCCGAGGACGACGACCCGCGGTGCACGCCGCTCGGCCGCATCCTGAGGCGCTTCGACATCGACGAACTCCCGCAGATCTGGAACGTCTTCAAGGGCGACATGTCACTGGTCGGCCCGCGGCCCGAGCGCCCCTACTTCGTGGAGCAGTTCAAGCAGCAGTACCCGCAGTACATGCTGCGCCACAAGGTGCGCGCGGGCATCACGGGCTGGGCGCAGGTGAACGGCTGGCGCGGCAACACGTCGCTCGAGAAGCGCATCGAGTACGATCTCTACTACATCGGGAACTGGTCTCTCCGGCTCGACCTCAAGATCATGTGGCTGACCGTGATCAAGGGATTCTTCAAACACGCTTACTGACGCCCGCACACCTCCATGAGCAAACCACGCGTCGTCATCACCGGGGCCGCGGGCTTCATCGGTTCCCACCTGGCGGAAACGCTCCTCGATCTCGGCTATGCCGTGGTCGGCATCGACAACCTGCTGACCGGCGACATCGCCAACGTGTCGCACCTGGTGAACCGCGACTTCCTGTTCATCAAGCACGACGTCACGAACTACATCTACATCGACGGCCCCGTGGACGTCGTGCTGCACTGGGCGAGCCCGGCCAGCCCGATCGACTACCTCGAGCTGCCGATCCCGACCCTCAAGGTCGGCGCGCTGGGCACCCACAAGGCACTGGGGCTTGCCAAGGCGAAGAACGCGCGGTTCGTGCTCGCGTCCACGTCCGAGGTCTACGGCGACCCGCTCGAGCACCCGCAGAAGGAGACGTACTGGGGCAACGTGAACCCGATCGGGCCCCGCGGGCGTGTACGACGAAGCGAAGCGGTTCGCCGAGGCCATCGACGGTGGCCTACCACCGCTACCACGGTGTCGACACCAAGATCGTGCGCATCTTCAACACCTACGGCCCCCGCATGCGGGTCAACGACGGCCGCGCCGTCCCGACGTTCATTCCCAGGCGCTCCGCGGCGAGGACATCACGATCTTCGGCGACGGCAGCCAGACACGCAGCTTCACCTACATCACCGACCTCGTCGACGGCGTGATCCGGCTGATGACGTCGGACCTGAACGAGCCGGTGAACGTCGGCAACCCCCACGAGATGACGATCACCGACATCGCGACCACGATCATCCGCATGATGGGCTCGAAGAGCCAGCTCGTCTACCGCCCTCTGCCGACCGACGACCCGAAGGTCCGCCAGCCCGACATCACGAAGGCGCGCACGCTGCTCGGCTGGGAGCCGAAGGTGGCTCTCGAGGAGGGCCTCGAGCAGACGATCGGCTATTTCAGGAAGAAACTGGGGATGTAGGGAGAGGGCGCGGCCGTCAGAGCTTCTCTCGCGTCGCCCGCGGGCGCGTTGATGATCCGCGCCGCGTGCCAGATGTAGTGGAAACCCGACATCAGCGTGATGGCCGAGCGCCGCCCAGATCCCGATGTCCACCAGCACCGACGGCCGGCCCAGGTAGTTGAACCACATCAGCACGACGCACGTCATCAGGTAGATCCCCGTCGCGATCTTTCCGTAGATCGACGGCTTGAACGTCCGCACGCCCATCACCGCCGTCACGATGGCGACGGTGGTGACGATCACCACGTCCCTGGTAATCACCAGGATCGTCAGCCAGAACGGAAACCGGTTCACCAGGTCGGTGCCGGGAACCGTCAGCACCACGAACGTGGTGACCAGCAACAGCTTGTCGGCCATCGGGTCGAGCCACGCGCCGAGGCTCGTCTGCTGGTGGGTCCGCCTCGCGATGAGGCCGTCGAGTCCGTCGGTGATCCCGGCCACCACGAACGTGACGAGCGCCCAGCCCGGGCGGTGATAGACGGCCAGGATGACGAACGCCGGGATCAGGAGCATCCGCAGCAGCGTCAGCTGATTCGCTACGGTCAGTCTCGTCATCGAGCCAGCACCTCGAGGCGCTGGATGACGTCCAGTGCCTCGCTCCCCGTCACCAGTCTTGCCGGTCTCAGGAACCCGCCGTCGACCAGCGGAAGGACGTCGGCCCCGACGGCCATCGCGGCAGCAGGATACCCCAGGTGCGACATCGGAAGGTCGGCGATTCGCGGCCTGGCCGCCCGCCACTGTCGACCCAGGGCGGGGCGGCGGAGTTCGATCAGTCCCAGCACGCGGCTGGCGACCTGCGCCAGGTCGAGCCGCCGGACCAACCCGCGAGGACCGAACGTGTGGTTGGGGTACGCCTCCATCACCCCGGCTCGCACCGAGGCCATGATCCAGGGCGCCGCCCAGTGCGCGCGCACGTCGGTCAGGACGACGGCATCCTGGCGTGGGGCGGCCTGCAGCAGGCCGCCGAGGCGGATGCCGAGCAGCGCCGCCAGGTCCCCGCGGCTCACCTGGGGAGCGGTGCCAATCGCCTTGAATTCCTCCGGGAGCTTCGCGAAGTCGGCGCGCCCGCGAACGCGCGCGAGATTCGCCCGCGTGTCCTCGGACGGTTCGATCGCAATGGCCTTCGCGTAGGCGTCCGCCGCCGCGGCGAAGTCGCCGCGCTCCTCGAGCAGTTCACCGACCTGCACGAGCGCCCTGGCGTCCGTCGGGTCGAAGGCGACCGCTTTCCGAAGGTGTTCGAGCGCCTTCTCCGCCTTCCCGGACTTGCGCTCCACGACTGCCAGTTCCCGGTAGAGCAGGCCGCTGTCGGGCGAAGCCGCGATGGCCTGCTCGTACGCCGCAACCGCCTCGTCGTAGCGTCCCGCCTCCGCCGCCTTGCGCGCCACGTTGAGAGCGGCCTGCTGGCTCCGGAACGCCAGCACGTCGACCCGCCGCCTGACGTCGGCCAGCGACGCATCGGTGGCGAGGGCCTCGCGGTAGATCCTGACCGCGTCCTCGATCCGCCCGGCCCCGGCCAGCGCGTCTCCCTTCCCCACCAGGGCCGGCACGTAGCCGGGAGACCGTTTGAGGACACGATCGAACCGGCTGATGGCGTCAACGAACTCGCGCTCCGCGAGGCTCGCATAAGCGAGCCCGGCCTCGGCCGGAAAGAACGCAGGGTTCGCCTTGAGGGCGGCGTTGAACTCGCGCCGCGCCCCCCGCACGTCTCCCGCCTGCAGGAACTGCCACCCGCGCTGCTGCCGGAGGGACAAGTCCTGGCGCGCCAGCGCGGCGGGCGCCGCGGGAAAGACGAAATCGGGATACTTCGGTGCCGTGACGACCGGGGCAGGGGCCAGAACGGGAGCGCAGGCCGACAGCACGGCCAACAGGGCGAGCGCGCCGACACACCGCGCGCCAGCAGAATGCCGTCCGTCGCACTCCTCATTCCTCATTCGGCATTCTTCATTCTTCATTTCCGTCACTTGTCTGCGCCGTCCCCTGCTGCAACCGGCTCCAGAGGCGCTGCGGGACGTCTGCCTCGATCATGATCTCGCCGTTGTGCTCGGTGTGCTGGGCGACGCGGCCGAAGCGGTAGATCTGGGCCAGGCGCTGCCGATCCGCCTCGCTGGACGGGTCCAGGCCGACGACGATGCGCCGGACGTCGAGGCCGAGGCGCGCGGTGATCGCGTCCAGCAGTTCCGCCCGGCCCAACCCCGTGGTTGCCGAGATACAAAGGGCATCCGGCTCGCGGCGTTCGAGACGCTCGCGTTCCGCAGGGTCAAGGAGGTCGCACTTGTTGAACACGTCGACCGACAGTACCTCGCCGGCGCCCACCTCGTCCAGCGTCCGCCTCACCGCGGCTACCCGATGCTCCATCCCGGGCGTCCCGGCGTCGATGACGTGGAGCAGCAGGTCGGCGGACACGACCTCCTCGAGCGTCGCGCGGAAGGCCGCGACGAGGGTGTGCGGGAGGCGGTCGATGAACCCGACGGTGTCCGAGACCAGGAGTTCGCGGTGGTCCGACAGCCGCACGCGTCTCACCAGGGGATCCAGGGTCACGAACAGCGCATCCGACGCGACCGCGTGCTCGCCCGCGAGGAGGTTGAACAGGCGTGGTCTTGCCCGCGTTCGTGTAGCCCACGAGGGCCACTGTCGGCACCGATGCCTTGCGCCGCCGTTCGCGCAGCTGCAGGCGGCGCCTGCGCACCTCTTCCAGTTGGTCGTTGAGGTGGCCGATCCGCTGGCGGATCTTCCGGCGGTCCACCTCGAGCTTCGTTTCCCCCGGGCCTCGCGTGCCGATCCCGCCGCCAAGGCGCGACAGCCAGTCGCTGCCTCCAACCAGGCGGGGCATCAGGTACTTCAGCTGCGCCAGCTCGACCTGCAAGCGGCCTTCACGGGTTCGCGCGCGGGACGCGAAGATGTCGAGGATCAGCTGCGTCCGATCCACGACCTTCTGCTCGAGCCGCGACTCGATCTGCCTCAGCTGGGCCGGCGACAACTCGTTGTCGAACACCACGAGATCGATCCCGGTCTCGTCGCACGCCGTGGCAAGCGTCTCGATCTTTCCCCGGCCAAGGAATGTCCCGGGGTCGGGCCGGTCGCGCTCCTGCAGCACGCGCAAGGCGATCGTGCCGCCGGCGGTGGTCGCGAGGCCGGCCAGTTCGTCGAGCGAACGCTCCGCCTCGAGGCGTCTCACGCGCCCGGTAATCAGCCCGACGATCGCGACACGCTCTGGCGTCACGAGGCCTCCAGCACGCGCGAGAACGGCACGGCGCCCGCGCGAATCAAGACGGGGACGGCCCCGCGCGCGTCGACCACCGTCGACGGCGCCGCACCGGGAGTGGCACCGCAATCGAGCACCAGGTCCACCAGCCCTCCGATCGATGAGACGACGGCGTCCGCCGAGGTGACCGCCGCCTCCCCAGAGCGGTTCGCGCTCGTGGAGACGACCGGAAACCCGGCGGCAGCAGCGAGACCCCGCGCGACCGCATGGTCGGGGACGCGGACCGCGATGGTGTGACTCCCGCCGTGCACACCCGGCACGATGGACGATGCGGCGTCCGCGACGAGCGTCAGGGGGCCCGGCCAGAACCGCTCCGCGAGGCGGAGGCTGAGCGGCGAGAGCCCCGTCGAGGCGGCCAGCACCTGGTCGATGTCGGCGGCAATCAGGGGCAGTGCGACCGCGGGCGCGCGGCCCTTCGCGACGAACACGCGTTCTACCGCCGCCTCGTCTCGCGGGTCTGCGGCCAGCCCGTAGAAGGTGTCGGTGGGAAACGCGACGAGGCCGCCGCCCCGCAGAATCCCTGCGGCGCGCGCCAGCACGCGCGGGTCGGGATCTTCCTGTGAAATCGTCAATCGCTCCACGAGTTCACTGTACACCATGACCCATACCGGCGACGGCGCATCCCGAGGCTCGTGACCGCGCTTCCGAGTCGCCTGTACGCCGGCCGGGGCCCTCGCTCCGGTCTCCGCGCTCGGAAGCCCTCGCGAGTCGCCCTTCGCGAGGACCCCAGCCGCCGCGGCGACGGCGCATCGCGGTCGCGCGGAGCGCGCCGGCACTGGAGAGGCGGGCGCGGACCGGGTCGGTCCGCAGGCCGACTGTGAGGTCTTCCGAACCGGAGGCCGGAGGGCCGGCCCGGGCCGTGTCCGCCGCCTCAGGCCGGGTACCCGACATGCGCTCAGAGAGCTCGGTCAGAACCGGATCCTGACGTCCTGGCCGTCTTCGACGTAGATGCTGTCGATGAAGCGGATCAAGTGCGGGCGGGTCTGCATGACCAGGGAACTGGTCCGGGTGCCGTCGCCGAAGAAGCGAACGCCCTTCATCAGCGGGCCGTCGGTGACCCCGGTCGCGGCGAAGATGATGCTCTCGCCCGAGGCCAGGTCCGCGGCGCGGTAGACGCGCCGCACGTCGCCGATGCCCATCTCGTGGCAGCGGCGTTCGTCTTCCGGCTTTCTCATCACGAGGCGTCCGAGGATCTCGCCGTTCAGGCAGCGCATCGCCGCGGCGGTGAGGACCCCCTCCGGCGCGCCGCCGATGCCCATCACCGCGTGCACGCCGCTGCCGACGACGGCCGCGGCAATCCCGGCCGACAGGTCGCCATCGGTGATCAGCCGGATCCGCGCGCCCGCCCGCCTGATGTCGTCGATCAGTTTCTCGTGGCGCGGGCGGTCCATCACCACGACCACCAGGTCGTCCACCTCGCGGTCCAGGCACCGGGCAATCGCCTTCAGGTTGTCCTCGACGGGCGCGTCCAGATCCACCGCGTTCTTGGACCGCGGCCCCACGATCAGCTTCTCCATGAACAGGTCGGGGGCGTGCAGCAGCCCGCCCGGCCCCGAGGCGGCGAGCACCGAGATCGCGCCCGGCATGCCCAGGGCGCAGAGGTTCGTCCCCTCCAGCGGATCGACCGCAATGTCCACCGGCGGAAAGCGTTGCTGTTCGCCGGGATTCAAATGGGCCTGGCCCACCCGTTCGCCGATGTACAGCATCGGCGCCTCGTCGCGCTCCCCCTCGCCGATGACCACGGTTCCGTCGATCGGCAGCGCGTCCATGTCGCGGCGCATCGCCTCGACAGCCACCTGGTCGGCCTTCGGCCGGTCGCCCTGCCCCATCGTGTGCGCGCAGGCGATCGCCGCCCGCTCGACCACGCGCAGGAACTCCAGGGAGAGGTCGGTGTGCATCATCAGCCTCGCGCCGGTGTGGAAGGTGCGGCGGGCAGCGCGCACCGCGTCGGCCGATCTTCGCGATACCCCAGGAGATAGTCGGCCTGCATCAGCTTGTGGATCTCGCGCGTGCCCTCGTAGATCACGGCGCCCTTGCAGTTGCGGTAGAACCGGCCGACGGGGTACTCGTCCGAGTAGCCGTTGGCGCCGTGCACCTGCACGGCGTCCGCGGCCGCGCGCTCGGACGCCACGGTTGCGAACCACTTCGCCAGCCCGGTCTCGCGCGTGCTGCGGCGGCCGACGTTCTTCAGCCAGCCGGCGCGCAGCCAGAGCAGCCGGGCCGCCTGGTAGTCCGACTCCATCTGGGCGATCATCTCCTTCACCAGCTGGTGCTGGCCGATCTCCACCCCGAACGCCTTGCGGTCGAGCGCGTAGCGTACCGAAGCGTCGCGGCAGGCCTTGATGAGCCCCGTCGCGCCCGCGGCCACCGTGTAGCGGCCCTGGTCGAGTGCGAACATCGCGATCTTGAACCCCTCGCCCGGGCGCCCGACGACGTTGTCCTCCGGCACCTCGACTTCGTCCATCTTGAAGAAGCCCGTATTGCCGGCGAGGATCCCCCATTTCTCCTTGAGCGTGCCGCTGCTGAATCCCTTGAACGCCCGCTCGACGATGAAGGCGCTCATCCCCGACGGGTCGCGGCGCTTCTTCTTCTCGAGGTCGCTCCACGCGAAGACGAGGAAGTGATCGGCGACGTCAGCCAGCGAGATCCACATCTTCTCGCCCGACAGCACGTAGCGGTCGCCGCGCTTGACCGCAACCGTCTGTATGCCGCGCGCATCGCTCCCCGCCGACGGCTCGGTGAGGCCGAACGTGGCGATCTTCTGCCCCTGCGCCTGCGGGACCAGGTAGCGCTGTTTCTGCTCGTCGGTCCCCCACGCCAGGAGCGTCAGGCTGTTCAAGCCGACGTGGACCGACAGGATCACGCGCAACGACGTATCGACGTACTCGAGTTCCTCGCTCGCCAGCCCAAGGCCGACATAGTCGGTGCCCGTCCCGCCGAACTCCGCCGGGATCGAAATCCCCAGGAGCCCGAGGTCGGCCATCTGCGTCAGGATCCGCGGGTCGAACCGGTGCTGCCGGTCGAGTTCCCGGATGTGCGGGGCCACTTCGCGCGCCGCCCACTCGCGAACGCTCCGCTCCAGCAGGAGATGTTCGTCGCTGAGGTCGAAGTTCATGGTGTAAGAGCGGGGAAGCGTCAGGACGTCCGCGCGACGGTCACCGCGGCGCCCCGTCCGAGGCCCAGCGTCTGGGCCGCGCTCGCGCTGTTCGCCGCAATTTCCAGGTGGTCCGTGCTGCCGAAGAGGCTGCACACCTCCCCGGTGAGATCTCGGAGTAGGTGGACACGAGGCGGCCGACCAGGTGGTCGCCGGCACGGATCTCGAACGCCGCGTCGCCCGGGCGCCCGAGCCGATTGAACGCCCGGCGGTCGATGTTCGTGATCAGGTTTCCGAACCGATCGACCCGCAACACCTCGCCGCGCACGTCGTGCTCGCTGACCGCCGGGTCGGGGATGGTGAGCCGGAGGTAGTCCGAAACGCTGCGGCCGAGGGCCTTGATCTCGGTGCCCTTCGCCAGCCAGCCCGCGGCCGGCGCGAACCGGTCGCGGCCCTCGAAGGTCCGGCTGACGGTCGGCCTCGCGAACCGCCGCTCGGTGAGTTCGACCACGCGCTTCGGGGGAGACTCCTTGAAGACCGCCGAGAGGACGCCGTTGTCCGGGGCGACGAACCGGTACTCGCCCGCCTCGGCGGCGAGCGGGCGGCGGGACGAACCCACGCCGGGGTCGACGACGACCAGGAAGACGGTGCCCGAGGGGAAGTACTTGTAGCACGCGGCCAGTTCGAGCGACGCCGTCAGCACGTCGTGCGGCGGAACGTCGTGCGACACGTCGACGAGCGTGGCGTCCGGGCAGACCCCAAGCACCACGCCCTTCATCGTGCCGGCGTAGTGATCCCGAATGCCGAAATCGGTGAGCAGCGCGACGACTGGACGCATGAAGATGCCGTCGGTTACGGGGCGGTCGGGTAATCCGGCTTCCGGAAGAGGATCTCCCGAACCTTCGTCTGGAGCAGGAACGAATCCGACACCCGGAGCCGCTCGAACAGCTTGATGATATCCCGGTTCTGCATCACCGCCTGCCGCATTCTCAGCGAAGAATACGCCCTGTGGCGAAGATTGCTGTCGTCGGCCACGATGAACTTGGTGAACCGGGCTTCCGACGGGTGGGCGGTCGCAAAGAGGCCGAAGAGCGCCCCGTTCGCCTTCAGCACGCGCATCAAGTGGCCGGCCACGACACGGGCCGAGGCTTTGTCGAGGAAGTCGAAGAGGTCCCAGCACAGGATGCCGTCGACGCTCTCGGCCTCCTGCGGGAACCGCGTCTCGAGGTACGCCGGCAGCTCCGCCTGCCGGTGCTCGCGCTGGAAGCGATCCAGGTCGGCAAAGACGTCCTCGATGAAGATCTTGCAGCCAAGCTGCTCACCGAAATAGGCGATGTTCGAGCCGACCACGGGGCCGAGATCCAGCAACGCGGGCGCCGTCCGCGCCCTGAGCGACACGATGAACTTCTTGAGCGCCTTCGTCGGCACGACGATCTCGGGCTCGGCCACGACCTCCGGGGCCTCTGGCTGGTCCTCGAGCGCACGCCGCGGGGCAAGACGGGACAGGAAGCCCGTCATCTTCCCAACACCGGACAAGGGTTTGCCTCACCAGGAATGAACGGGCGGGCGCCAGGATGCCTGACGCCCGCCCGCCGGGGAGTTGAAAGTTCCGGCCGCGAACGGCGCTACGCCTTCGCCACCACCGCCGCGGCAGGCTTGGCCTCGGCCGCCGCGGGCGCCCCGGGCTTCGCCGCCGGTTCGGCCTTCCGCTGCATGTCGACGCTGCCGCGGAAGTGCGCGCCTTCGGCGATGGCGACCCGCGGCGAAATGATGTTGCCGTCCACCGACCCGTTGTCGCGGATGTCCACCTTCTCGCTGGCGAGAATGTTGCCGATCACTTCGCCCAGCACGATGACCGCCTTCGCGAATATCTCGGCCTTGATCCGCCCGTGCGGGCCGATCGTGAGGACGTGGTCCTTGAGCTCGATCTTGCCCTCGACGTGCCCTTCGACGGTCAGGTCCTCGCTGCCGTTGAGCTCTCCCTTGATGACGACTGATTTACCGATGTTCACAACGTCCCTCGCATCCATGTGACGCCTTTCGGGTTCCGGCCCATGCGCCATCGTCGGCGGCACCGCGGGCGTACTCGGGGTCGCCGGCACCGCGGTGTCGCGGCCGGCCGTCGGCCGCACATTCTCGTCTCGCTTCCACATGATAAACCTCCGACTTCCCGGTCCTGCTGGCCTGCCTGAAGAGTATGTGCGCCCGGCTCGGCAGCCGATCGAGTGCTGGTGGAGAAAACTTCGCCAGTATATGGGACGGGATCTCGGCTTGTCCACACATCTTCTGCTGCGGCTGAGGCGGGTCCCTGCCGCGTGGCGACCCGATCAGCTGGGCTGTATCGTCCCTCTTTCCAATCACTTGCGGCCCAGAGTCGCGGCCGCGCCGCCAGGGCCGCCGCCCTCGGGGATGATATGATTGAGCCTGGTTCACAGCCCAGATGACACCCCGCATTTACCTCGATCACAACGCCACCACCCCACCCGCCGACCCCGTCGTCGAAGCGATGACGCGAGCGCTGCGCGAGGACTTCGGCAACGCCTCGAGCATCCACGCCTTCGGCCAGCGGGCGAAGGCGGTCGTCGACGAGGCCAGGACGGAGGTGGCCCGCCTGATCGGTGCCGAGCCGGGCGACGTCGTCTTCACGGCCGGCGGAACCGAGGCCGACAACCTGGCTCTGCGCGGCGTCCTCGGCGCCGCGACCGGTGAGCGGCGGCGGCTCGTGGTGACGGCGATCGAGCACGAGGCGGTGATCAATACGGCCGGGGCGCTCGCTCGCGCCGGTGTTCCGGTCACCACGCTCCCGGCAACAGCCGCCGGAGTGGTAGAGGCGCGCGCGCTCGCCGACCTGCCGGTGACGGACGTCGCGCTCGTCTCGGTGATGCTCGCCAACAACGAGACGGGCGCCGTCCAGCCCGTCGCAGAATTCGCACGACTGGCTCATGGCCGGTCCGCGCTCTGCCATACCGACGCGGTCCAGGCTGCCGGCAAGATCCCGATTGACGTCCGCGCACTGGATGTGGATCTGCTGTCGATCGCCGCGCACAAATTCGGGGGACCCAAAGGCGTCGGCGCGCTCTGGCTCCGCCGGGGCGTGAGCCTGGCCGGCGTCGTGACCGGCGGCCGCCAGGAGCGCAACCGGCGCGCCGGCACCGAGAACGTCCCCGCCATCGTCGGCTTTGGCGTGGCAGCCCGGTTGGCGCGCGAGCGCCTCTCACAGGACGCCGGGCGCATGGGCCGGCTTCGCGATCGGCTGGAGTCGGGGATCCTCGCCTCGGTGCCGAGGACCGCCGTGAACGCCGGCGGCGCCGTCCGCGTCCCGAACACGACGAACATCGCGTTCGAAGGCGTGGAGGCCGAGTCGCTGCTCATCGGCCTCGACCTCGAGGGAATCGCCGTGTCCACCGGCTCGGCCTGCTCGTCGGGCACCCTCGAACCGTCCCACGTCCTGCGGGCGATGGGGCTGCCGCACGGTCGCGTCCAGTCGTCCATCCGCTTCAGCCTGGGCGCGTCGACGACCGACGACGAGATCGACCGAGTGCTCGCGGTGGTCCCGCAGGTGGTGCAGCGCATTCGAAAGGTCGGACGCCGGTGAGCGGGCGAACGGGAACGACGCGCATCGTCGTGGCCATGTCGGGCGGCGTCGATTCCTCGGTGGCGGCCGCGTTGCTCAAGGACGAGGGCTACGACGTCATCGGGCTTTCGATGCAGTTGTACGACCAGCGGGAGGGCAACGTCGCGTTCGGGTCCTGCTGCACCATCGACGATCTTCACGACGCTCGCAGGGTGGCTGCGTCTCTCGGCATCCCCCACTACATCGTCAACCTGGAGCGCCGGTTCGAACAGACGGTGATCGCCAACTTCGTCGGGGAGTACCTCGCCGGCCGCACGCCTCTGCCCTGCGCGCACTGCAACAGCGAGCTCAAGTTCGCCGAACTGGTGGACCGGGCCGCCTCCTTCGGTGCCGCGGCCGTGGCAACGGGACACTACGCACGCGTCGAGCGCGTGGCGATCGCCGGCACGGAGGCCGGCGCCACGTCCGGCCGGTGGCGGCTGCTGCGAGGCGTGGACCCAACCAAGGACCAGGCTTACTTCCTGTTCTCGCTGACGCAAGCGCAGCTCTCGCACTCGGTGTTTCCGCTCGGCGGGCTCCAGAAGACCGCCGTCCGCGAACTCGCGAGGAAATACGGCCTTCGCGTGGCGGAGAAACCCGACAGCCAGGAGATCCGTTTCGTCCCCGGCAACGACTACGCCGCGGTCATCGACGCCCGCGCACCCGGAGCGTCGAAGCCCGGGCGAATCGTCGACACCTCCGGCCGGGAGGTTGGCCGGCACGGCGGGATCCACCACTTCACGGTTGGCCAACGAAAGGGGCTCGGCATCGCCGCCCCAGCTCCCCTCTACGTCGTCCGCCTCGACGCGTCCACCGCCACGGTCGTCGTCGGGTCGAAGCGCGAGGCAGAGCGCCGGTCGCTCGAGGTGTCAGGCGTGAACTGGGTGTCGGGTGTCGTACCGCCGGCGCCGATCCGGGCGGGGGTGCAGATTCGCTACCGCCACGCCGCGGCGCTCGCCACCGTGGCGGCGCTCGAAAACGGGAGGGCGCGCGTCATCTTCGACGAACCGCAGCCCGCGGTGACGCCCGGCCAGGCCGCGGTGTTCTATGACGGAGAGGAAGTGTTGGGGGGCGGGTGGATTGACGGGAATGAAGAATGAAGAATGACGAATGACGAATGAAGAGTGGCAGGCAATGCGCCCGTCATTCTCCATTCTTCATTCAACATTCGGCATTCTGCTAAGCCGTCACGCTGCTGTGCTCGTTGGCGTACTCGGGCCAGCCTTCGATGAAGCGCTCCGCGTCGAGCGCCGCCATGCAGCCGGACCCCGCCGCGGTGATCGCCTGCCGGTACACGTGGTCCTGCACGTCCCCGCAGGCGAAGACGCCCGGCACGCTCGTGTAGGTGCCGTCGTGGGTCAGGATGTAGCCGTTCGCGTCGAGGTCCAGCTTCGTCGCGAACAGACCGGTGTTCGGCGTGTGGCCGATCGCGACGAAGACGCCGTCCACGGGCAGTTCGCTCCGCACTCCCGTGTTCACGTCGCGAAGAACCAGCCCGGTCACGACTCCCTTGTCCACGCTGTTGACGTCCTCGACCACCGAGTTCCAGCGGAATTCGATCTTCGGGTTCGCCGCCGCCTTGTCCTGCATGATCTTCGACGCGCGCAGCGCATCGCGCCGGTGGACCAGCGTCACCTTCGACGCGAACTTGGTCAGGAAGATCGCTTCTTCGAGCGCCGAGTCGCCGCCACCGACGACCGCAATCGGCCTGTTGCGGTAGAAGAACCCGTCGCAGGTCGCGCACGTGGAGACGCCGTGCCCCATCAGGCTCCGCTCGGACGGCAGCCCGAGCAGCCGCGCGGAGGCGCCGGTCGCGATGATGACCGCGCGCCCCTTGTACTCCTGCTCGTCGGTCTTCACCGTGAACGGCCGGTGCGAGAAGTCGACCGGATGTCACCCGCCCCTGGACGATCTCCGTGCCGAAGCGCTCGGCCTGCGCGCGCATGGCTGCCATCAGGTCGGGCCCCATCACGCCGTCGGAGAAGCCGGGGAAGTTCTCCACCGCGGTCGTGATCATCAGCTGCCCGCCCGCTTCCATTCCCTCGACGAGCAGCGGCGACAGGTTGGCGCGCGCCGTGTAGATGGCCGCGGTGAGACCGGCTGGCCCGGATCCGATGATGATGACGTTGCGATCGGTACTCATGCGAAAGCGCTCCAGGCTTACAGGTTCTTCTCCACCATCTTCTTGATGCCCGACTCGTCCGCGCCCACGAACGTATCGATCAGCTCGCCGTTCTTGAAGAGCAGCAGCGTCGGGATGCCGCGAATGCCGTAGCGCATGGGAACGTCTGGATTCTCGTCCACGTTCATCTTGGCGACGGTCAGGCGCCCCGCATAGTCGGTGGCCAGCCGGTCCACGGTCGGCGCGATTCGGCGGCAGGGCATGCACCACTCGGCCCAGAAATCGATGAGGACGGGGGTCGGCCCCTTGACGAGCGTCTCGAACGTGGAATCGGTTACCTGCTGAACGTTCTCGGATGCCATTGCTGCTCCTCTGTGTCGTGGGAACCGGGGCCGGTGTACCCGGCCCCTCCCTGATGGATTCACGCAGGCGGCCTGCGGTTACGCGCCTTGATGGCCTTCTCGTACACTTTGACGTACTCAGCCGCGGAAACGTCCCAGGAGTAGTCGCGGGACATTCCGGCCTGCTGGACTCCCTGCCAGAGCTTCGGCTGCCCGTAGAGGTCCAGGGCCTTCCGGAGCGCGCCGAGCAGGGCCTCTGGCGAGTACTCCTTGAACTTGAAACCGGTCCCCGACTCCGATCCTCGGGTTCCAATTCTCGATCGTATCATCGAGCCCGCCAACCGCCCGCACCACCGGCACGGTCCCGTACCTCAGGCTGTACATCTGGTTCAGCCCGCACGGCTCGAAGTGGGACGGCATCAGGAAGATGTCCGAGCCGGCCTCGACGAGGTGCGCCAGGCGGTCGTTGAAGCCGAACCAGACGCCGATCCGGTCGGGCGACTCGTCGTGAAGCTGCTTCCACAACTCCTGGTAGCGCGGCTCCCCGCTGCCGAGCAGCACGAACGTGGCCCCGAGCCCCGGCAGTTCGTCGCTCAGCGCGGCGAGCAGGTCGAAACCCTTCTGGTCCACGAGCCGCGACACCATGCCCACCACCGGCCGCTCCAGGCTTTCCGGCGTGACGGGCAGCGACATCGCCTCGAGCAACGCGCGCTTCGACTCCCGTTTGTCGGCCAGCGTCTCCGCGCCGTATGGCTTTGGCAGGTGCGGGTCGACTTGCGGGTTCCACACGCCGGTGTCGATCCCGTTGAGAATCCCGCACAGCTGCTTGGCGCGGCGCCGCAGGATGCCGTCGAAGCCGAAGCCGCACTCGGCCGTCTGGATCTCCTTGGCGTAGCGACGGGCTGACGGTGGTCACGCACTCGCTGTAGTTGATGCCCGCCTTGAGAAAACTGACCTTGCCCCAGAACTCCAGTCCCTCGACCCCGAACAGTTCCCAGCCCAGCTCGAGGGCCGGCATCCACACCGGCGGGAACAACCCCTGGTAGGCGAGGTTGTGGATCGTGAAGACGCGTCCGGCCCGGCTCAACGCCGGGCGGCCGGCGAACACCGTCTCCAGATAGACGGGCGTCAGCCCAGCCTGCCAGTCGTGCGCGTGCACGACGTCGGGCGCCCGGTCGGGCCGGGCCGCGAACTCGAGGGCTGCGCGGGAGAGCACCGCGAACCGGAGGGGGTTGTCCGGATAGTCGACATTGCCGGTCCCGTACAGGTCCGGCCGGTCGTAGAGTTCGGGGCAGTCCACGAGGATCGGCGCGTACCCGATCGCCCAGCGAGTGTTCGACGAACCGGACGTCGAACGTGCGCCCCGCCATCGGCACCGCGACCCGCTCGAGTTCCGTCCCAGCGAACGCCGCCGCGGTAGCGCGGGAGCACCAGGGTGACGTCGTGACCCAGGCGCGCGAGCGCGAGCGGCAGCGCGCCCCCCACGTCGCCCAGTCCCCCGGTCTTCGCAAACGGGACCGCTTCCGGGCGTCACCATCAGGATGCGTCGCGCCCGCACGTCCACCTCGCTTTCAGCGGGACAGTGTACAACACCGGCTCCCGGCTTCGGGCTCTCGGCTTTCGGCCGGACGCCGCCGGATAGCCGGAACCCGGAGCCTGAAGCCCGCCCCCTACCGCCCGCCCCTCAGCGCCCGGACCAACTCCGCCATGTCCTCCGGCAGCGCCGCCGTGAACTGACCGTTCGTCCTCGCGACGGGTGCACGAACGAGAGCCGCGCGGCGTGCAGCGCCTGCCTCGGGAACGCAGGCTCCCGCGCCTCCTCGCGAGACGCGGCCGAACCGGTACTGCCGCTCCCCCACCAGCGGGTAGCCGCGAGCCCCGGCCTGGACGCGAATCTGGTTGCGCTTCCCCGTCTCGAGCGACACTTCGATCAGCGACTGGAACTCGAAACGCTCGAGCACCCGGTAGCGGGCCTCCGCGTCCTTTCCGCCCGCCTCCTCGAGGTGCGCCCGTTTCTGAATGAGCCGCTCCTTGTCCCACACCAGCTTGTCGCGCCAGGTTCCGGACTCGGGCTGCGGGTGCCCGTTGACGACGGCCAGGTAGATGCGTTCGGGCAGGTGGCGCTCGAACTGCGCCTTCAGGTGGTCGCGAGCGGTCGGCGTTCAGGGCGAACAGCACCAGGCCGCTCGTGTCGCGGTCGATCCGGTGGACCACGTAGGGGCGGACGCGAATGCCGGCGCGCAAGTGAGTCGGCCACCGAGGTCGATCAGCGTGACCTCGCCCTGCTCCTCACCCGGCAGCGGCTCCACGATCCACCCCGGCGGCTTGTTGACGACCAGGATGGCGTCGTCCTGGTGGACGACGTCGAGCGCGGCACGCGAGGAGACGATTTCACGCCGCCGCGGCTTCGAACTGCCCGGCCGGTCCGGCCAGTAGCCGACGCGGTCCCCTGCCGCCAGCCGGCGCCCGGCGTCGGCGAAGGTCACCTCGCCGTCGTTGAGGAACACCTTGCCGCACGCCAGCGCGTCCCGCGCGCGGCCGCGCGAGCCGATCTCCGGGCGGGCGGCCAGCCAGGCGTCGAGGCGCTTGCCCGCGGCATCCGTTGCGTCGATCACTCCACGGGGTCCGAGCGGCTTCCTTGATCACAATTTCGCAATCCGCAAATGGCCAAAGAACGTCAGCGCTCCGACCCCCAAAAGAAAACCCCGGGAGCCGCGAGGCTCCCGGGGTGAACTTACCACGCCGACGACGCGTCCAGCTAGAACGACCAGCGTGCGCCGAGGACGAACTGCCGAGCGGACTGCTGAACAGTCGGGGCGCCAAACGCCACGATGTTCTCCTGGCCGCCCGGGCTATCAGGAGTCGCCGGTCCCACGAGGTTCCGGCTCGGATACCGGCTCTGACGACTCGTCACGATGCCCTGGTTGAAGAGGTTCTGCAGGTCGAGGTACAGGCCCAACCGGTTGAACCCGACCCTGAAAACCTTCTCCAGGCGCAGGTCCGTCTGGCTGAAGGTGTCGTTCCGGTAGACGCCCGGCGCCACGAGGTTCGGCTGCACGTAGCCGCCGAACGGCCAGCCGAGGCTGCTCGCCCGGATCCGCGAGTACGGCGTGTAGACCGTGCCCGAGTACCATGCGGAAGTAGCCGTCCACGGACAACTCCAGCTTCGGGATTTGGTAGCCCAGGAACAACTTGAACTCGTGCGGACTGCCATACGTGGCTTCCCCGTCCGTGTTGATGATCGCGTTGTTCATGTTCTCGTACTGGTTGCTGCTGATCCCGGAGGTAAGACCCGTTGTCAATCGTGCCCTTCGTCTGCGAGTAGACGTAGGACAGCTGCCCCTGCCACCGGTTGCGCAGGGCACGCTGGAAGACGAACATCAGGCCCCGATACGACCGGTACGCCTCGGGCGGCTTCACGGTCGACCCGTTCAGGTTGTACTGAATCGCGTCGTTGTTCGTGATGAGCATGTTCGCGACCGACGACGAGTTCGTCCACTTGTAGGTCGTCATCGGCTGGCCGGTCAGCGGATTGGTATAGGGCACCGTCGTCCACGTGGCCGAAGGATTCCAGCTGTTGATGAAGTTCTTCCAGTCACGCTTGATGCCGGTGACCGTGACCTTGAAGTCCCTGCCAAGCAGCTGCTCGAACGAGACGTTGACCTCGTCCACCCTCGGGTGCTTGATGTTGTCCCCCATCGTGTAGAGCCGCTGCGTGCTGCTGTCCACGGTGAGCGTCGACCAGTCGGCGCTCGGGATGTAGGTGTAGTTCGGCCCGAAGCCCGCGACGGCACGGCTGTAAGGGGTGAACATCGCGCTGTCGTACAGCTGGCCGTAGTATCCCTTGAGCACCGTCGTGCCCTTCTTCGTGAGGTCCCACGCGAACCCGAGGCGCGGGCCCACCGAGAACGTCGAGTAGACTCCCTTATCGGTCGTCGTGTCGTCGCCCCGGATCGAGTCGAGGCGCACGCCGAGGTTGAGCGTCACGTTGCCGACTTTCCACTGGTCCTGCGCGTAGTACGACTCGCGCTTGTTCTTGCCCTTCAGGTCGTACGAGTACCCGTACGCGTAGGACGGCGCGCCGCCCCAGTCGTAGAAGTACGCGTTCCCCTGGTACCCGAACCGGTCGCGGATCGAGCTCCGCTCGATCTCCACGCCGAACTTGAAGCTGTGCGAACCCGCCAACTCGGCGTACTTCGTCACCGCCGCGTTCACCTGGTTCCGCGTCCGGTCGTACTGCGCGGTGTAGCCGGCGCCGCCCGAGTAGGTGTCGAACTTCCCGTCGTAGTGGTTCGGCGACGGGTCCACCGGGTTCAGGTCGTAGTAGCCCCAGTAGCCGGTCCACTTCACCTCGAGGAACGTGGTCGAGTTGAACACCTTCCGGTACTGCGCGTTCCAGATGTATTCGGGCGAGTCCTGGTCGATCGTCTGGCTCTGCGTCGCGGCGACCGCGGGAACCAGGAAGCTGGTACGGCCCTTCTGGTTGTAGTTGTCGTACTGCAGCGACGCGATGATGTTGTCGTTCGCGGTGGGCTGGAACGTGAACTTCATGTTCAGCCGCGGGCTCACTTCCTGCCGCTCGATCTTCGAGCCCGAATACTGCGTCTTGATCTGGTAACGCTGGCCGCTGACGAAGAAGAACATCTTGTCCTTCTTGATCGGGCCGCCCAGCTGCACGGTATAGTCGAGCAGCAGGTTGGTCCTGGCGCGGGATACGCCAGCAGCATGTTCTCCTTGACCAGCGCCGGGTCGATGTTGCTGCTCGCCAGATCCTTGTTCGTCCCCTTGATGTCGCCCAGGAACGAGAAGCGGTTGCCGCCCGACTTGGTGATCGAGTTGACCACCGCGCCGGTGAAGCCGCCGTACTCCGCGGCCTGTCCGAGGCCGCCGACCTGCACCTCTTCGACGATGTTGTAGTTGAAGAAGGTCCACGCGCTGCCGCCCTCGGGGTCGCGCGTGTCCACGCCGTCGAGCATCAGGGAGTTGCCTGTATCCGACGACCCGCCGAACGCCGATCCGCCGTTGATGCCCGGCGAGTAGTTCATGATGTTCACGCCGACGTTGCCGTAGCCGATAGGCATGCTGAACAGCAGGTCCTGCGACATGTTCGTGTCGGTCGCGGTCGACGTCGCGTCGATCATCACCGCGTTGGCCGACAACGTCCACCGTTTCGGCGAGCCCGCCGACCGACATGGCCAGCGGCACGTCCACGGTCTTGCTGATGCCGACGTCCAAGCCCTGCTGCTCGCGGGTCCTGAAGCCCTGGAGCTCGGCCTTGATCGAGTAGGCGCCCGGCGTCAGCCCGATGAAGCGGTACATCCCCTGGCCGTCCGTGACCTGGGTCTGCGTGCCGGTCCGGCCCGTCAGGGTCACCGTCACGCCCGGCAGCACGCCTCCCTGTTCGTCTGTGATCTTCCCCTGGATCGTGCCCGTCAACGACTGAGCGCTGGCGAGGCCGACGCACGAGAATGCGACAAGGAGGGCAAGAACGAAGACTCTTTTCATGGAATGCCTCCTTGCCTACTGGTTCTGGCGAGCGACCGAGTGGATCCGGTTGTGACTGAAGGAGTACGCGCATGTACCCCATTCCGGCCCCGACGACGGCGAGCACGGCAACGCCGATCGGCTTCTTGAAGAACGAAGCCGACCCGAGCTGCGGCCTTATCAGGCGCCGGCTTGGCCGGCGCCTGGGCCTGCGACAGCGCCGCCTGGCCCGATGCCGCCGCCTTCGCAATCGACGCGCTCAGCCCCGGCACGGGCACCGGCTTGCTGATCTCGTCTGCCAGCGTGGTCAGCGGAACGCCGACGACGAGCATGACGAGCACGAGCACGCGCGCCGCCAGTCGCCACGATCGGGATTGCTTCTTCACCTCACGCACCTCCTTCATCGGGGGGCCCGCGCTCGGGACATGCGCCCGAGCTCATGGATAGTCGGTGAGTATACTCCAAACGCTCTGCCACCGGTAGACGCCTCGCCGCGTCCCTCTAACTCGTTGGTCTGCCTGAAAGAGCGCTCGTTCCTCGGTGTGCCGGTCGGGCCCGGATCCAAAATAGGCAATGAACGAATTCAAGAATCTGCAGAGCCGGTTCGGTTGACGCGCCCCCGGCGGGATCGGAGAGCATGGCTGAACGCCACTGCATCAGCCATCACGAGACTCCTATGGTCCATCGAACAGAACAACCGCCGCATCGCCCGTCCTGGCGTCGCTCGAGCCTTGTCGTCGCAGCTGCGGGCGTCACGATGATTCTCGCGGCCGCCGCATGGTGGTTTCTCGCGTCGCGACCGGCGATGAGCGCCAGTCGCCAGGACCTTGGGCAGCCGACCGGCAGCGTCGGACCGGCGGGTATGAACCTGCTCGTCATCACGCTCGACACCACCCGGGCCGACCGAACGGGGCCCTACGGCTACCAGGGGGTCGAAACGCCGGCGCTGGACCGCCTCGCCCGCGAGGGCGTCCTCTTCGAGCACACGATGGCCACGGCGCCGCTGACGGCTGCCCGCGCACTCGTCAGATCTTCACGGGCCGCAACCCGCCTGAGCACGGCGTGCGCGACAACGGCGGGTTCTTTCTCGCGCCCGACCAACTCACCCTCGCCACGATCCTCAAGCGGCGCGGCTTCCAGACCGGCGCCGTCGTCGCCGCGTACGTCCTCGACGGGAAGTGGGGGCTGAACCAGGGATTCGAGACCTACGTCGATCAGTTCGACCTGCCCGAATCGCCGCGGGTTCAGCCCCGGCGAAGTGCAGCGGCCCGGCAACGAGGTCGTGGACCGCGCGATGCCGTGGCTCGAGAAGGTCAAGGGCGGCCGGTTCTTCGCGTGGCTGCACTTCTACGATCCCCACTCGCCGTACGAGCCGCCCGAGCCCTTCAAGACCCGATACGCCGAACACCCGTACCTGGGCGAGATTGCCTTCACCGACTCCCAGATCGCCCGCGTCATCGGATTCCTCGAGCAGAACGGCCTCCTCGACAAGACCATCGTCGCGGTCATCGGGGACCACGGCGAGAGCCTCAACCAGCACGGCGAGGGGACGCACGGGTTCTTCATCTACGAAAGCACGACCCGGGTGCCGTTCATCATCCGCGCCCCGTTCGACAACGCTGCGCGGCCGCCGCGTCGCCGACCCCGTGCGCGTCGATCGACCTGATGCCGACGGTGCTCGACCTGCTCGGGATTCCCGCGCCCGAAGGCGATCGCGGGCGTCAGCCTGGCGCCGCTGATGACGGGCGCGCGCGCTACGATGGACCTCGAAGGATACGCCGAGGCGCTCTATCCCTCTGCACCACTTCGGATGGAGCGAGCTGCGCGCCTGGCGCGCGGGACGCTACAAGGTGATCGACGCGCCGCGGCCCGAACTCTACGACCTCGAGCGCGACCCCGCACGAGCACGACCAACCTCTACGACGAGCGGCGCTCCGTCGCCGACGGCATGATTGCGCGGCTGCGCGCCGAGGAGAAGGAATCGCCGCGGGACGCGGCGTCCAAGGCCGTCCCGCGAGGTGGACACCGAGACGCGAGCGCGGCTCGCCGCGCTCGGCTACGTCGGATCGTTCGTCGCCACGACGTCGGCGCCTCGCTCGGAGCGGGCCGACCCGAAGGACAAGATCGAATTGTTCAACATGATGGTGGACGCCCGCGAAACGCGGAAGGAGGAGATGAACACCGACGCGGCTGTCGAGAAGGCGATCCGCGCTCTACAAGCGGGTCGTCACGGCGGACCCGAACGTCATCGACGCCTGGTTCAACCTCGGGAACCTGAACACCAGGATGGGGCGCTTTCCCGAGGCGATCTCGAGCTACAAGAAGGCGCTCGAGCTGAAACCCGACTACGACCTTCCCGTGCTCAACATGGCCAACGCCTATCGCAAGATGGGCCAGGACGATGCGGCGCTCGCCGGATACGAGCACTACCTGACGATCGATCCCGAAGAATGCGCGCGTGCGGTACGAGATGGGCGAGATCTACCTCGCGAAGAACGACAAGGCAAAGGCGGAGGAGAACTTCAAGCTGGCGGTGGAGATCAACCCGCGCGAGGCGGCGGCGTTGAACGCCCTTGGAGTCATGGCGTTCCAGCGCGGCGACATCCCGACGGCGGAACGTCAGATCCGCGAGGCGATCGCCATCAAGGACAGCACGCGCCTCGCGCACTACAACCTGGCGCTGATCGCCGAAGAGCGGAACGATTTGGCGGCAGCCGAAGCCGAGTACCGCAAGGAACTCGCATTGCACCCCGACGCGTCGAAGGCGTCGTTCAACCTGGCCCAGCTCTACGAGAAGGCCGGCAACCGATCGGCGCAGATCGCCACGCTGAAGCAGGCGATCGAACAGAACTCGAACTTCGCCGAGGGCAAGCTGTTCCTGGCCAAGGCGTATCTCGACTCTGGCACCAACTTCGCCGAGGCCATCGGCCTGGCACGCGACAGCCTGACCTTGCGTTTGCGCGCCGAACTGCAGCCGCTCGCGCACTTCGTCCTCGCGGACCTGTACAACCGGCTGGGCCGGCCCCAGGACGCCGCACGGGAAGTGGCGGCCGCCCGCAAGCTGGGACGCTGAAGCCCGGACCGGAGCCGCCAGAGCCGGTCTGGCTCGCCGCCGCAGGCTGGGAGTACAATCCGACCGTGCCTGACGTCAAGCCCCGCCGCCCGCGCGACGAATCGAGCGAACTGACCGAGCTCCGGCAGCTCAAGGTGCGTCAACCGGAACTCGCCGACGCCGTCGAGCTGCACATCGCGCTGCTCGAGCTGCAGCGGCGCGTCCAGTCCCGCGTGCCGATGCCGTGGGTCGAGTTCTCGCCGGAATGGCTGAAGCGGCAGCACGAGGCGGGGAAACCGCTCCTGCGCTTCGAAGACATCCCGCTGGATTGGACCGACTTCCGCCTGGTCTTCCGCCAGACCGCCGACGTGCTGCGGCGCTTCGACGCGCTGGAACCCGCCGACTACCAGGCCATCCAGGCGATGTCGCGGGACGGCCACGCGCTCGAGCCGCTCGTCGTGCGGTGGTTCAACACCACCGCGGCGCCCGAGAGGCTGGCCGAGCGTCCCGGCGCCACCGGCCGCGGCGTCAGCCGAGGCCCTCGACCAGGTTCTCGCCCTCGCCATGCGGCCGTTCCTCGAGCGCTGTGCCGACGTGGTCCAGCAGCGCGGCGACTTCAGCACGTGGACGCACTCGCACTGCCCGCTGTGCGGCGGAGAGCCGGAGTTCGCCGTCCTGGTCTCGGGAGGCGGCCGCGTGGTCATCTGCGGGCGCTGCACGGGCCGCTGGCAGTTCGACGAGACCAGGTGCCCGTTCTGCCAGAACGACGACCGCAGCCTCCTGCCGTCGTTCACCAGCCGCGACCGGCTCTACCGCCTGAACGCGTGCGACGTCTGCCGCCGCTACCTGAAGGCGTACGACGCCCGCCAGGGCGGGCGCCCGGTGATGCTGTCGGTGGATTCGGTGGCGACGCTGCCGCTGGACGCGGCAGCCATGCAGCGGGGTGAGGGTCATCGCGGCTAGTCCGGTGCTGGTCCTTCTTCTGCAGCAGATCCTGGCTGCCTTGGAGGGCCGACATCCAGTTGAACAGGTTGCGGACCTCGGTGAAGCGGCCGGCATTCGACCGGGCGCCGAGCACCACCACCGCAACCGGCTGGTTCACCTGGGGCATCTTGAGCAGCGTGGCCAGGCAGTAACCCGACCGGCCGATGAAGCCCGTCTTCGCGCCCAGCACGCTGCCTTCCATGTCGGTACGCGTCAGCAAGTGGTTCGTGCTGCGGATGGTCAGCGGGCGCCGCGACAGCGTCAGCGTGTACTCGGGCTTCCGCATGATCTCGGAGATCCGCTCGTCGCCGGCCGCGTAGGCAATCAGGCGGGCCATGTCGTACGCCGACGAGACGTTCGCCGCATCGAGGCCCGAGGGGTCGGCGTAGTTCGTGCTCTGCAGCCCCAACTCCGTCGCCTTCTCGTTCATCCGGGCCACGAAGCCCGCCGGTCCCCAGGGCGAGGTGCGCGCGAGCGCCCGGGCGGCCGCGTTGTCGGACGAGATCAGCAGCAGGTGCAGCAGGTCGCGGACCGACACCTGGTAGCCGGCGCGCAAGTGCGTGGTGGACGCGGCGAGCGTGTCGGTGCGGTCCACGGTGACCACCTGCGACAGGTCCGGGTCGCTCTCGACCATCACCACCGCGGTCATCACTTTCGTGATGCTCGCAATCGACCGCTTGTCCTGGGAGTTCTGTTCCCAGATGACCTCGCCCGTCTCGGGGTTGTAGATGATCGCCGCGGCTGCGTGGAGGTCGGGAACCAGCGCGCCCGACGCGTCCGTCTTGTAGCGCGGGAGGATGCTCTCGCGCATCATCCGCATCCGCGCCGCGACGCGGGCCTTCTGGAGCTTGGCGTTCCGCGCCTTGGCTGCCGCCGACGAATACGCCGGCTTGACGGCTTTCTTCTTCGCCTGGGATGACTTCTTGGCGGTCACTGGTGGTCCCCTGCGCCGCTCCGGCGGCCGCGGGACTGCCCAGCAGTCCAATAGACAGACAAACGGCCACGGCGGGTGACGCGAGGCCGGTGAGTCGGCGTCGTAGTGTCATGAACAAATTCAGCCGGCGGGGTCGAAACCTGACGACGGCATTGTAACAGAGGCCGTCCAGGTTGCAAGCCCCTTTCTTCATGTATCTCGGTCATTCCGTGGGACTTGTGCAGTCCCACGGCCGTTGCCGCCCTGCCGGCAACACCACGGCCGTATTCAACGGGTGTGCCAGCTGGGCTCGGCGCCTCGCCCCGGTCAGCGAAGAAACGGAGGTCCGAATCCGCGGTCAGCCGGTCGCAGGGAGAAACGGGGTCAGGCCCCGTTTCCGGTCGCTGAGGGCTGCCGGCCTAACCGCCGAGCTGCCGCTTATCCGGCTCCCGGCTTCCGTGCCGGCCACTCGGCGCCAGTCGCGACGACTCGGCGTGAAGGAGAGAAACGGGGTCAGGCCCCGTTTTCGGTACCCGGCTTCGGGCTCCCGGCCTGCCGACCACCGAGCGTCAGTGCCGACTGCCGAGCGACTTCTCGTCGACCCGCAGGTCCTCGGGGGCGTAGTCGTCGACCGGATCCGGCCTGCGCGGCGGCTCCTGGAGAAGTTGGTGGAGCCGGTCGGCATCGTAGCCGACGATCACCTGGCCGTTGACGACGATCGTCGGCACCGAGGCGACGGCCGAACACAGCAACAGTTCCTTCAGCACGGACGCGTCCGACAGCGGGTCGCGCTCCTCGAACGGGCTGCCCGCACGCCTCCAGCACCGCGCGGGCCGCCGCGCAGTGCGGGCAGTCAGGCCGGGCGTAAAGGATGATGTGGTGGGTTGGCATGACGGGCACCAAGGGGCAGACGAATGAGAAATGCGCAATGCAAAATGCACAATGCAAGATGAAAGAAGGAGGACCCGAGCCCTTCGGGCCTCACCGGCCTGCCAGCGCGACGACCAGCAGGAGCACCCGCTCGGTGCCCTTCCAGGAATCGGTCGTGTCGAATGATTCCGCGGGCGAGTGCGCGCCGCTCCCCCGCCCTCCGCCGCCCACGGTGATCGCCGGGATGCCGAGGCTCATCGGGATGTTCGAGTCGGTGGAGCCCTCGCCGAGGTCCGCGGCCAACCCGAGCGCCTGGTTCACCGCGAGCGCCGCCTGCACGATCGCCGACTGCTCGGGAGTGCGGCCGGCGGGACGGTCGCCGACCAGGTCCTTGGTCACGGTCACGCGCCCGTTGTTCCACCTCGCGTTCTCGTCGCGCACCGCCTCGTCCACGGCCTTCTGGAAGCTGGCGTCGATCGATCCCAAGGCCGCGCCGTCCGACGACCGCATATCCACTTCGAACCAGGCCTCGGACGCGATCGAGTTCACGGACGTGCCACCCCCGATGCGCCCCACGTTGAAGGTGACCTTCGGTTCGCGCGGCACCTGCAGATCGGCAATCCGGCCGACCGCCCGGCCCAGCGCATGAATCGGATTGACGAGGCCGAAGGCGCCGAAACTGTGCCCGCCCGGGCCGTGGAACGTGACCCGGTACCGGTGGCTGCCGACCCCGACGGTCGTGATCCCGTGCCCGGTGCCGTCGATCGACACGAACGCGTCGATCTGCCCCTTCAGCGTCGTCGAGAACAGCTCCCGCACACCGCGGAGGTCGCTCAGCCCTTCTTCGCCGACGTCCGCCACGAACGTGATCGTCCCGCGCGTCTGCACCCGCCCCGCGTCGAGCGCCCGAATCACACCCAGCAGCACCGCGAGGCCCCTGCCGTCGTCACTGATCCCCGGGGCCCGGAGCAGGCTCCCCTCCCGTGCGACCCGCACGTCGGTACCGGCGGGAAACACGGTGTCGAGGTGCGCAGCCAGCACGAGGTTCGGCCGGGCGGCCAGGCCGGGGCGCTCGCCAATCACGTTGCCGACCCGGTCGACCCGCACGTTCTTCAGGCCCAGCGCCTCGAACTTCTTCCTCACGGCGAGGCCGCGCGCCGTTTCGGCGAAGCCGGGCGCGGGGATCTCGGTCAACTCGATTTGTTCCTCCACCACCCGGCCCTCTTCCTGCCGGACGAAGTCGCGGGCCGCCGAGACGGCGGCATCCTTGAGAAGCGCCTGAACGGGTGTCTGCGCGTGCGCCGGAGACGGCAAACAGGCACGAGGCGCGCCAGGCACGTCATCGCGTATCGGGACATGGTCACGAGGTAACTCCAGAGAAGAGGATCGCCAAGCTGCGGTCGCGGAATGTTGGTCGTCGGGCGTTGGGCTGTCAAGCGTTCTCTGGATCCAACTTTTTGGGGGGCCGATCCAAGGAATGTGCACGGGCCGGAACGCGAGCGGGTTCCCCCGAACGCAGCCACCCGCCGCGCCGTGCGCCAGGGATCGCGAAAACAGCCGATTACCAGCGATAAAGGAGCTGGCAGTTGACCGCTCGCTCGGCCCCGCCCCTCCCCTGCGCACCGTCGGCACGCTGGTTGCTATCTCGACAGTCCGACGGATGCCGTGGAGTGCGCCGAGCCCACAGAAGGGGCCAACCACCCGTGGTTCCTTCCGTGTAACTTCGCGGTATCCGTCCAAGGAGTAATCGTATGAGCCTCGTCCGGCTCCTCGGCTTTTCCACGCTGACGTGCGGCTGCGTTGTCGGCCGCTACCTCGAACTCTCCGGCAACCGGGAAGTGGTCTACGTCGAAGAGAAGGGTGGCGAGTGCCCGAGCCACCTGCATCGCCGCAACCACGCCATCCCGCGCGCGCGGGCCGCATCCGAGGGAATGAGACTGGCGGTTGTGGCGGTCGCCAAAGCCTCGTAGAATTCCCGGGACGTGGCCGAGTCTCCGCTGCAGCCGTATCGAACCTTGCGCCGCGACGGCGTGACGCTGACGTTCTTCCTCGCCGACTGCCTCGACGTCCTTCCCCGTCTCCCCCGCGAGTCAATCCACGTCGTCGTGACGTCGCCGCCGTATAACCTCGGGATCGCGTACCGCTCCTACGAAGACACGCTCCCGCGCGACGAGTACCTCGAGCTGGACCGGGCGGTGGGTGCACGAGGTGGCGGGGGTACTGCGCGACGGACGGGTCGCTCTTCCTGAACGTGGGCGCGAAGCCGAAGGACCCCTGGGTGGCGATGGATATCGCCGGCGCAGTGCGGCCGCACCTCCACCTGCAGAACACGATTCACTGGGTGAAGTCGATCGTGATCGAGCAGAACGCGGCGGGGGCGGCGGCGGGCCTGACGCGGGACCTGGCCGTCGGCCACTACAAGCCGATCAACAGCCCGCGGTTCCTGAACGACTGTCACGAGTTCATCTTCCACTTCACGCCGAGGGGCACGACGCCGCTCGAGCGAACGGCGATCGGCGTCCCCTACCAGGACAAGTCGAACGTGACGCGGTGGCAGTCGGCGGGGCGTGACCTGCGGTGCCGGGGTAATGCCTGGTTCCTGCCGTACGAGACGATCAACAGCCGGGAGAAGGACCGGCCGCACCCCGCGACGTTCCCGGTGCGCCTGCCGGAATACTGCCTGCGCCTGCACGGCGCGCGCCGCGGGTCGGTGGTGCTCGACCCGTTCACGGGACTCGGCAGCACGGCGGTGGCTTGCGCGACGCTCGGCCTCGACTTCGTGGGGATCGAACTCGACCAGCATTACCTGGACGCCGCGATCGAACGGGCGGGTGCCGCCTTGGTAGGACGACCGCGCGCGGGGAACCGGGAGATGACGAGGTTGCGCGGTCGCCGGCGGATCCCGCCGAGCCCATCGGGCCGTCAGCGCTACAGGATGTAGCCTGGGCATTGGCAGAACCGCACCTGTAGTGGTGTGGCCGTTTGTCGAGCAACGGGGACGCGAACGTCGCGGACGTTGACTTGGACGCCCAAGCCGATTTATTGTGTCAGGTCGCGACCATCCCGCGCCTTCGATTCTGAAACTACGACAGCCAGCAGCGATACAGCCGACCTTCATGACGCGGTGTGCGACAACGTGGCTCATCCCAGGAGCCTGTGAGGAGAACCGGAGCGAAGCGATGACTAATCTTCCAAGAAATTCCTGTGCGCGGCGGCAGCGGTGTTCCTGCTGTTTGCCGGCGCCCAGACTGGCTACGGCCAGAACATCACGTCCGGCACGCTGACCGGCACGGTGACCGGACGCCCAGAAGGGCGTTCTGCCGGGCGCCACCGTCACAGCCACACACACGCCGACGGGCACGGTGTACGAGGCAGTCACCGGGGCCGACGGCCGCTTCACGATGAACTCGCGTCCGCATCGGCGGCCCCTACACCATCAAGGTCACGATGTCCGGGTTCAAGGACGAGACGAAGACCGGCATCGAGGTCGGCCTTGGTGAAGCGCGCGAAGTCGCGTTCACGCTCGGGCCTGGCGACGGTCACCGAGACGGTGAACGTTGTCGCCGAGGCGCAGATCATCGACACGTCGCGTGCGGGCACGGCGTCCAACATCGGCGCGCAGGCCACTCGAGACGCTGCCGACGATCAACCGCAGCATGAACGACTTCGCGCGCACGTCGCCGTACTTCAACGTGACAGCGGCGGCAGGCCGGCGGCGACGAGACGGTGAGCGTGGCGGGCCGCAACAACCGCTACAACAACATGCAGATCGACGGCGCCGTGAACAACGACGTGTTCGGCCTCGCCAGCACCGGCACGCCGGGCGGCCAGACGGGCACGCAGCCGGTCAGCCTCGACGCCATCCAGGAAATCCAGCTGCTGGTCTCGCCCTACGACGTGCGCCAGGGCGGGTTCTCCGGCGGCGGCGATCAACGCGGTCACCAAGAGCGGCACCAACCGCTTCTCAGGCGGCGCCTACTACGTCGGCCGCAACCAAGGCCTCATCGGGACGATCCCGGGCGTCGAGACACCTGCGAACCCGAGCCCGGCCGACACCAAGGTCGGCGCGTTCACGGACAAGCAGATGGGCTTCAGCCTCGGCGGGCCCGATCGCGAAGAACAAGGCGTTCTTCTTCACCAACTTCGACTGGGCGCGCAAGAACACGCCCTCGGGCTCTCGGCCGACGGCAGCTCCGGGCAGCAGTTCAGCCAGCAAGCGTACGTGCAGCAGGTCGCCGACATCGCGAAGAACAAGTACGGCTACGACCCGGGCGGCCTGGGCGAGTTCAGCAAGCCGAACAACAGCAACAAGATCTTCGGCCGCGTGGACTTCAACATCAAGTCGAAGCACCAGCTGACCATCCGCGAGAACTACGTGGACGCGCTGGCGGACATCGGCACCCAGTACAGCAACACGTTCAACTTCCCGTCGAACTTCTACCACATGACCGACAAGATGCTGTCGTCGGTCGCCCAGCTGAACAGCTCATTCGGGAAGCTTGTTCAATGAGTTCCGCCTCACCTACCAGCGCGAGCGCAACATCCGCGGCGGCCAGCCAGGCGACCCGGCGTTCCCCGAGGTCTCGAGTGGACTTGCCGGACCTCAACTACGTCTATCTCGGCACGGAGTACTCGTCGCAGGCGAACGAGTTGAACCAGGACATCGTCCAGGTCAGCGACGACATCACGATCGTGAAGGGCACGCACACGCTTCACGTTCGGCACGCAGAACGAGTTCTACAAGTTCTACAACCTGTTCATCCAGTACCTCTACGGCGGCTACCGGTTCAACAGCATCGCGAACTTCAACAACGGCATCGCTCAGAGCTACAACCACAACTTCTCGAACACGTCCGACCCGAACCAGGCGGCCGAGTTCTCGGTGCATCCAGTTCGGTTTCTACGCGGGCGACAAGTGGCGCGTGAAGCCGAATTTCACGCTCACCTACGGCGCGCGCATCGACCTGCCGTACTTCCCCGACAAGCCGAAGGAGAACCCGGTTGCGATGGCGGACTTCGGCTACTCGACGACACCGTTCCGAGCGCGACGATGTTCTCGCCGCGCGTCGGCTTCAACTGGGACTATCAGCGGCACGCAGCGGCAAGCGCCGGCAGTTCCGCGGCGGCATCGGCCAGTTCACCGGCCGCACCCCGTACGTGTGGCTGTCGAACCAGTACGGCAATACCGGCCTCGACTTCACGAGCCTGTCGGTCAGCTACAACGCCAACAACAAGATCCCGTTCGTCCCCGACCCCAACGCCCAGCCCACGTCGATCTCGGGCGGGGCCACCGGCCGGCAGACAATCAACCTTGTCGACGCGGACTACAAGTTCCCGACCGTGGTCCGCGGCAACATCGCGCTCGACCACGACCTGGGGATGTTCGGCCTCGTGGGCACGGCGGAGTTCCTGTTCACGAAGAACCTCAAGGAGATCTCCTACACCAACATCAACTACACGCCGACCGGCGCGACGCTGCCCGACGGACGCGTGACGGTGAAGAAGGTCGACACGAATCTCAATGACGTGCTGCTGCTGTCGAACACCGGCGAAGGCAAGTCGTGGACGATGACGTTCGCGGTGGAACGGCCGTTCCGCAACGGCTTCTACTTCAAGGGGTCGTACCTGTACGGACAGTCCTTTACTCGTCAACGACGGCACGTCGAGCGTAGCGCGTTCGAACTGGGCCAACAACCCGTACCAGTTCTACACCAACACCCCGAACGTCTCGCGATCGAACTACGATCCGGGACACCGGGTGAATTTCGCCACGACGGTGCAGCTGCCCAGGACCTGGAAGCTGTCGCACCAGGTATCGGTGTTCTACAACGGCCGCACCGGCAACCGCTATGCGCTCGGTTTCAACGGCGACCTGAACGGCGACGGCGTCAGCAACAACGAGTTGCTGTTTGTGCCCTCCAGTGCCGATCAGGTGATCGTGTATTCCTCGGTCGCCGGCCAGACGGTCACGTGGGACATGCTCGACACATACCTCCAGAACGACCCGGCCGCCAGCCAGTACCGCGGCCAGGTCATGCCGCGCAACGCAGGACGGTCGCCCTGGCAGAACCAGATGGACCTGCAATACGCCCTCAACATCCCGACCGGCGGGAGGACGAAGGCGGAAATCACCGTCAACGTGTTCAACTTCCTCAACCTGCTGAACGCCAATTGGGGCTGGCAGTACTGGTCGGGATTCCCGGGCCAGCACGACGATCGGCTACGGCGGCATCGATGCGGCGACGGGCAAGATGCGCTACAACCTGGCGACGATCACGTCGAGCACGTTCCAGGGCACCTTCACGCGCGACGACCTCCGGTCGCGGTGGCAGATGCAGCTGGGCGCGCGGTTCAGGTTCTAGCGGCCGCCTGCGGCCTGAGGCCTTAGGCCGTGAACTCTGCGGGGTGGTGAGTTTCATGCTCGCCACCCCGTTCTCTTGTACGCGGGGCGGGACGCCTGTGCTGCTCGGCGCTCGGACTTCTCATCCCGTCCTTTCGACTCCTCAGGCAGGCGAGGACGCCTGCCCCACCGACTCCTCGTCCCGTCTGCGCACAACGGTCTCGGCCTGCTGCACGCCGACGCCGGGCGTGCCGCCGACGCCGCAGCAGCGTTTTCGAAGGCGGCCGCGCTCGAACCGAGCAACCCGTCGTACTGGACCAACCTGGGCAACGCCGTCCGCGAGCAGGGCCAGACCGCCAGGGCGGAGGAGGCGTATCAGCGCGCGCTGGGCGTCGACACCACGTGGCCCGATGCCGCCAACGGGCTGGGTGTGATCCTCGTGCAGGCGGGGCGCGCCCCCGAAGCGGTGACCTGGTTCCAGAAAGCGCTCGCGCGCTCGCCGGGCTTCGTCGAAGCGCGGCTGAACCTCGGGATTGCTCTCCAGCAAGCGGGCCAGCCCGAGCAGGCGAAGGCGCAATACCGGATGGTGCTGGCAGCGCCGAAGCAGTACCGCCAGCAGCGGGAGGCCGCGCAGAAGCTGCTTGGAGCGATGCGATGAAGGGGACATGCGGCATCGCGATCCTGATCGGTCTCTGCGCCTGCAGCTCCCAAGCGCCGTCGCCCTCGGCCCAGGCGACGCTTCCTGCCCGCAACCTCCTGCTCGTCACCATCGACACCATGCGCCCCGACCACGTCGGGGCGCACGGATACGCGGCCGCCCGGACACCGGCGATCGACTCGCTCGCCCGCGATGGCGCGCGATTCGACCGCGCGTTCGCAACCGCGCCGATCACGTTGACCTCGCACGCCAGCCTGCTCACCGGCCTCTACCCGCCCGGGCACGGCGCGCGCCACAACGGCGTGGCCGCGCGAGGAGACGTGCAGACGCTCGCCGCTTCGCTGCGCGACCAGGGCTTCGCGACCGCCGCGTTCGTCGCCGCGTTCCCGCTCGACCGGCGCTTCGGCCTCGCCCGCGGGTTCGACGTCTACGGCGACAAGATGCCGCGGGGGGCCGACGGGAGGCTGGCCAACGAGCGGCCGGCGGACAGCGTGGTGGACGACGCGGTCGCCTGGCTGCACAACCTCGGTGGCGCAGGCGTCCCGCCCGTGTCCGGTGGGGCAGGCGTCCCGCCTGCCCGTGGCGCAGGCGGCCGCTTCTTCCTCTGGGTGCACCTCTTCGAACCGCATGCGCCTTACGGCGACCCGGTCCGCGACCGGGGACGCCCGACGATCGCGCGCTACGACGACGAGATCGCGGTTGCCGACCGCGCCGTCGGCCGCCTGCTGTCTGCCCTCGGCACCGCGGCCGACCGGACGCTGGTCGTCCTCGCCAGCGACCACGGCGAAGCGTTCGGCGAGCACGGCGAGGTCGGCCACAGCGTGTTCGTGTACGACACCACGTTGCGGGTGGCGCTGCTCCTGCGCGGGCCCGGCGTTCCCGCCAACCGCGTGGTGAGCGATCCCGTGACGCCTCGTCGACGTCCTCCCCACCGTCACCCGCCTGCTCGGCGCGAAACCGATGGACGCGGATGGCGTCGACCTGCGACCGGCACTGGCGGGACAACATCTCCCCCAGCGGTTGCTTTACGCGGAGTCGTTCGCCCCATTGCTCGACTTCGGCTGGAGTTCCTTACGGACGATTCGAGAGGGACGGTGGAAGGCCATTGCGGCGCCACGCCGCGAGTTGTACGACGTGGAGGCCGACCCGGGAGAACTGCGCGACGTGCAGGCTCAGCGGCAGAACGCACAGCTCCCCGACCTGACTGCGCTGTGGCGCAGGATCGACAGCATTTCGGGGCCGGAGACGCCGATCGGGAAGGCAGGCGAGACGCCTGCCCCACCCAGAGCAGGCGAGACGCCTGCCCCACCGGGCGGCGACGCGGCGGCCAGGCTCGGCTCCCTGGGATACGTCCAGGGCGGCCGCAGCACGGCCGCAGGCGCAAGGCCGGACCCGAAAGACCGGCGGGAGCTGGCGGCGCGGATCTCGGCCATCGCCTCCGGCGAACTCCAGGGCGGCGCGGCGCAGTCGGTGTTCAACCTCAGGCTGTCGAAGGTCTTCGCCCTGCCGCGAAACATGAAGTTCGAGGCGATTGGCGAGATCTTCAACCTGTTCAACGCGATCAACCCGTCGTTCGGCACTGGCGCTGGGACGGTTGGTCGTATCTACACGACGGGAACGACGAAGAACGCGAGTTTCATGAAGCCGTCCGGCTACGCGGGCGACTCGGGCAACACCGAGCAGCGCATCGGCCAGATTGGGTTCCGGTTCACGTTCTAAGAAGGCTCAAGGCCCTGGGCTTTGGGCTCTGGGCCTGGCCTGCTACGACCGCAAAACGAAACGGGCCAGGGGACTCGTTCCCCTGGCCCGTTTTCTCTTTCCTAAGCCCTGTAGCCCTGAGCCTTGAGCCCTGAGCCTATTTCGCCTTGATCTTCTTGCTCTTCAACGAGTAGCTGGTGCGGGCCCAGACGTCCACGTCCTTGCGCGTGACCTTCACCTCGATCCGCCGGTTGCGGCGAGTCGGGTCAGGGTTGCTCGAGTAGAACCCGAGCACGTAGTAGTCGCTCGTCTCGGCGTCGATCCGCTTCAGCCCCTTGTCGAAGTCGTTCGTGTTGACCATGGCGTAGCCGCCCGTGTTGTCGGCCAGCACGCGCAGGCTGTCCTGCGACTTCCGGATGTAGTTCTGCCACTCCGTCTGGTCCACCGTCTCGTCGAGGTCCGGCATCCCCACCAGCCCGCGCGGGTCGATCGTGTAGATCGACACGTTGGCCCGGTTGGCGGCGCGCGTCAGTTCGGAGAGCTCGCGGGCGAGGTCGGCCTCGGCGAAGACCTGCCCCGTCCGGTTGAACAGGTCCGAGTCGTCTGCGGTCGCGCCCGAGGTGAGGTTGCCGGTGCCGTCCGTGCCGTCGTTCGACGTGCTCGACCCGCTCGTGTTGACGCCCATTCGCTCCTGCTCGGCCTTGTAGCGCCCACCCGGGAACGGGTCGAAGTCGTAGCCGTTGCTGACGTAGATGAGCGTCTTCCGGCGGTTCCTCACCTGCTCGAGCTGCTGCATCATGTCGAAGGCCGTGGAGAACGCCACGTGCGCGCGGTAGCGCACCTCGCTCGGTCCTTCGGCGGTCGTCCCGCCCTCCAGGATGTCGGCCGGGCGAAGGCCGCCGCCGGAGATCTTGTTCATCGCTTCGTCCAGCCGTTTCAGGTTGTACGTCAGCTGGATTTCGATCGAGGAAGGCCCGGTGGAGACGACGCCGAAGAGGTCGCCCTCGTGCACGAGCTGCGTGCGGATCTTCTTGACCAGCTCGCGGATCCGCCCGGTGTTCCGGAAGTCGAGGTGCAGGTCGTCCAGCAGGAAGATGAAGATGCGGCCGGCCGCGTCGTTGGTGGGCCGCGCGGCCGGGAGGATGATTCCCTCGCGCTGGGTCTGCACGGGCGCCGTCAGCGGGCTGTACTGCCGTCCGCCGTGGAACATCAGCAGCTGCACGATCTCCTGCTTGACCCCGTCCTCGAACAGCTCGAACTCGCCAGGCTTCAGGTCGGACACGAACATGCCCCGCGAGTCGCGCGGGATGACGTCGGTGGTCACCAGGTCGACCGACGTCTTGTACACCGGCTGCTGCGGCATCACGATCTGCGGCCGCGACGGCTCCTGGTTCTGCTGGCCGCCCGGCGGAGCCTGGGCCAGCACGAGGCCGGACAGCGCCGCCGCGCCGGCGGCTACCGCGAAAGCGAACCGCTTCCCGTTCTTCATCATGCCCTCAGTATAGCGTCAGCGAGGCGACAGTGGCAGCTGCCGCGGGTGCAGGAAGGCGCCGTCTGTTTAGACGCCGGGGGGCCGCAAAGGGACGTGGTCCCTGCAACGGCCCGGCAGGTGGCTACTTGCGCTTGTGGTTCTGCGCGCGCGCCGGCTTGGCGGCCGCTTTCCGCGCCACGACCTTCTTCACGGCCGGACGCTTCGCGGGCGCCGGCTTCGGAGGACGGCGGGCGGCGGTCACCTTGCGCGCCGCGCCGTTCGCGGGCGCAGTGCGGGAACCGTTCTCCGCCTTCCGCGCGACCGGTTTCGTGGGGACCTCAGCCGGCGTGCGGCGGACCGGGCGCGCAGGCGCCGGCGCCTTGTAGGCCATGTTGAACCGCATCTGGTCGCCGATCGGGTGGTAGGTCCAGATCTCGGCCACCGGGATGTTGTGCTCGGTGCACAACCGCCGTGCGGAATCCACCGAGCCGGCAGGGAGGTACAGGTGGAACGCCGCCTTCAAGCGGCCGAACCGCATCCACTCCGCCATCGCCTCGAGGTTGTTGACCGATTCGCCGGTTTCGACCTCGACGATGATTTCGGGCTTGTTGGGCTTGCCCAGCGGCGACAGCACCACGTCCGGGTAGAGCACGATATCGCCAAGCGCCACCGTCGTGCCCGTCTCGCTCCCCTGGTTGATGCCGACGACGTACTTCCGACGCCAGCGCTGCTGGAGCAGGCGGATCACCCGGTCGTGCTCGAGCTGTTCGCGCACCGGGCGGACAAGGATGGGCGTCACACGGCCTCCTGAAAGACACCACGCGCAGGGGCTACTTGACCAAACGCGAGATTATAGCACCGTTGTCCGCACCCAATGGGCCGATTTGGACCCGGCACCGCCGGCAAACGCCGCTCATGTGACATACTAGTCTCCTTGCCCCTTCAGAGACTGTCACAACGATGAATGATCGATTCTTGCGCGCCTGCCGGCGTCAACCCGTTGACGCCACTCCGGTCTGGTTCATGCGCCAGGCTGGCCGATACATGTCCGAATACCGGGCGCTGCGGGAGCGGTACACCCTGCTGGATCTCTGCCGTACGCCCGAACTGGCCACCGAGGTGACGCTGCAGCCGGTCCGGCGGTTCGACGTCGACGCCGCGATCCTCTTCTCCGACCTGCTGTTGCCGCTCGAGCCGATGGGCCTCCCGTTCGACTTCATCAAGGGGCGAAGGCCCGCAGATCGAGCACCCGTCGCGGTCGGAGGCGGACATCGACGGGCTGTCGGCCGTTCGAGCCGCGCGAAGCGCTGGCGCCACGTGCTCCAGGCCATCCGGCAGATCCAGGCCGAGCTGGAAGGGCTGGTTCCCCTCATCGGGTTCGCCGGCGCGCCGTTCACCCTCGCGTCGTACGCGATCGAGGGCGGCCACTCGACCAACTTCGCCCATACCAAGTCGCTGATGTACGGCAACCCGCAGGCCTGGCACCGGCTGTGCGGCTTGTTCGCCGAGACGTCGGCGAGTACCTGGTCGCGCAGATCGAGGCGGGGGTCGGACGTGGTCCAGTTGTTCGACTCGTGGGTCGGCGCGCTGAACCCGGCGCGACTACCGCGAGTTCGTCCTGCCCCACACCCGGCGCGATCTTCGAGGCCGGCTCGAAAGCGACCGGGGTGCCGACCATTCATTTCGGCGTCGGGCACGCCGCCCTCTTGCCGCAGATGCGCGAGGCCGGCGGCGACGTGGTCGGCGCCGACTGGCGCATCCCGCTGGACGAGGCGTGGAACCGGATCGGCCACGACCGCGCGATTCAGGGCAACCTCGACCCGACCCTGCTGCTCGGGCCGCGCGGACCGGCTCCTCGCGCCGCCGACGACGTGCTGGCGCGGGCCGGCGGCCGGCCCGGCCACATCTTCAACCTCGGGCACGGCGATCCTGCCGGCGACGCCGCTCGAGCACGTGCAGGCGCTGGCGCACCACGTGCACGCGTACGCGGGTCGCTCGTAGCGGATCACGGACACCTGGAGTCTTCCCGTGTCTCTTGCAGTCCTGCTGATGGCCCACGGCACGCCCGCCTCGCTCGACGAGATGCCGGAGTACCTGCACGCTGGTGCGCGGCGGGCGGCCGCCTTCGCCGAACTCATCGCCGAGATGCGGCACAACTACGAGGCGATTGGCGGACGGTCGCCGCTGACCGACATCACCTTGCGCCAGGGAGCGGCCCTGCGCGCCCGCCTCGGCCCGCGACGTGCCGGTGGCGGTCGGGCATGCGCAACTGGCACCCGTTCATCGCCGACGCGCTGGCGCGCTCGCGGGCCGGGCGTCACTCGCGTCGATCGGCATCCCGCTCGCGCCGCAGTTCTCGACGCTCAGCGTGCAGAAGTACGTCGAGGCGGCGCAGTCGGCGATGCCGCCCGGCATGCGCTGTTCAGTGCGTGCGGTGCCTTTTACGACCACCCGCTGCTGCTCGAGGCGTTCGCCGAACGCGTCCGCGAGGCCGGCGCCCGCAGCCGGACGAAGAGGTGGTGTTCACCGCGCACAGCCTGCCCGAGCGCGTGATCGCGAGTGGGCGACCCCTACGCCACGAGGTCGCCGGCCACGGCGCGCGGCGTCGCCGCGCGCGGCCGGCTCGCGCGCTACCACCGTGGCGTTCCAGAGCGCCGGGCGGACGCCGGAGCCCTGGATCGGCCCCGACCTCGGCGGACTTCATCCGCGAGCGCGCGGCCGCGCGGCGCGCGGCGGATCCTCGTCGTGCCGATCGGCTTCGTCTGCGACCACACCGAGATCCTGTTCGACATCGACGTCCAGGCGCGCGCCGCCGCGCGCGCGAGTGCGGCGTGGCGCTGCGGCGCACCGAATCGCTCAACGACTCGCCGGCTTTCATCGCGATCCTCGCGGACCTGGTCGCGCAAGCCGCCGCTCGGCCGCTGTGCTCGCGAACGCAGCATGATGCGGCCACGTCGACTGCGATCATGCCGGACCGGTTGACGTCCGATTGTCGGCGGCGGAATCGCCGGCCTGGCGGCCGCCTACGAGCTGCACCGGCGCGGAGTCGCGTTTCCGCGTGCTCGAGCGCAGCCGCGCGGCCGGGCGGCGTCGATCCTCAGCGAGCAGATCGACGGCTTCACGATCGACGCCGGCCCCGATGCGCTCCTGATCCAGAAGCCGGCCGCGCATCGAGCTGTGCCAGGAACTCGGGCTCGGCGACCGCCTCTTCCCCACCAGCGCCGCCGCGGCTGGCGTTCATCCAGCGAGGTTCGGCCGGCTGCACCCGCTGCCGGAGGCGTCGGTCCTCGGCATCCCCACGCAACGTGAGCGCGCTCGCGGCAAGCGCGGCTGTTCTCGTGGGCCGGGAAGGCGCGGATGGCGAGCCGAGCTGTTCGTCCGCCGCGGCGCGACGGCGCCGAGCCGACGAGTCGATCGCGTCGTTCATGCGGCCGCCGGTTCGGCGACGAGGCGGTCGACCTACCTGGCCGAACCGCTGCTGGCCGGCATCCACGCCGGGCGACGTCGAACGGCTGTCGATGCGCGCGCTCTTTCCCCGCTTCCTGGAGGCCGAGCAGCAAGCACGGCAGCGTGCTCCGCGCGTTCCGCCAGCGTGCCGCGCAGCCGGAGTCGAGCGACGGCGCGTTCATGTCGCTGCCCGGCGGGCTGGGCGAGACTCGTCGACGCGCTCGGTGCGGGTGCTGCCGGCCGGCGTCGGTCCGCTGAACACGACGGTGGCACGGCGATCGATCGCGGCGCGCTCGTCCTATGTCGTGCGACCTCGGCACCGGCGAGGTCGCCGCCGCGCGCGCGGTCGTCGTCTGGCCACGCCCGGCGTTCGTCGCCGCGCCGCCTGCTGCGCGCCGCTCGACGCGGAGCTCGCCGCGGCTGTGCGGCGCCGATCCCGTACGCCTCGAGCGCGACCGTCACGCTTCGGCGTATCCGGCGCGAGGACGTCGCCCACCCGCTGAACGGGCTCGGGCTTCGTCGTCCCGAAGGTCGAGAGGCACGGCGATCATGGCCGGCTCCTGGCTCTCGTCGAAGTGGCCGGATGCGCGCGCCCGAGGGCCACGTGCTGCTGCGGGCGTTCTTCGGCGGCGCGCGAGACCCCGACGCGCTGGAGCGCAGCGACGAGGACCTGGTCGCACGCCTCGCAGCGCGAGATGGGCCCGCTGCTCGGCATCACCGGGCACGCCGCTCTTCACGCGCGTCTACCGCTGGGAGCGCGCGAACGCGCAGCACGAGGTCGGGCACCTCGACGTGATCGCCGCCATCGACCGCCGCGCTGGCGGTGGCCTTCCGGGCCTCTTCGTCACCGGCAGCGGGCTTCCGCGGCGTCGGCGTTCCCGACTGCGTCGCGGACGCGCGCGCCACCGCGGGCCAGGTTGCCGGCTGGCTGTCACCCGGCTCTCGGACCGAAAGACCATGACGATGCGTCGTCCCGTTTCAGTGATTGGTGCCTGCATCCTCGTCTCGTTCCGGCCGCGTGGTGGGCCGCGTCGGACCGCGCGTCCGCGCAGGGCCAGCAGGCTCGCCCGCCAGGCGGCGCCATCTGCCGCCGATCCCGACTGACGCCGAACCTGCAGAAGCTCCTGAAGCAGATTCAAGCAGCGCGATACCGGGCCAGCTGGCCGTGTCCGAGGAAGACGGCCGGATGTCCTGCGGTCGATGGTCGCGTCGAACCGGCACGAAGCGCGCCCTCGAGATCGGTCGGCGCCAGCGGATACAGCGCGATCTGGATCGGGCTCGGGCTTGCGGGAGACCGGCGGCCGGCTGATCGCGATCGAGTACGACCCGGCGCGCGCGCGAAGGACGCGGCCGACAACATCGCGCGCGCCGGGCCTCGCGGACATCGTGCAGGTCGTGCCGGGCGACGGGTTCAAGGAGATCCCCAGGCTGCCGGGGACCTTCGACTTCGTGTTCCTCGACGCGTGGAAGCGCGACTACAAGCGCTTCCTCGACATGGTGCTTCCCGCGCCTGGACCGAGGCGGCCTCTTCCTGGCGCACAACGTGGTCAACAAGGGCGGCGACATGCCCGACTTCCTCGACGGCCATCCAGAAGAACCCGGACCTGATCACGGCCATTGTCACGCCCTCGGGGGAAGGGATCTCGATCTCGCTGAAGACCCGGTGACAGACGCGAGAATGCACAATGCAAACTGCACAGTGCGAAATGAAAGAGTGCAAGGCGCAGAAAGCAGAGTGCGGGTGAGGCGGCAGAAGCGAGGCGAAGCGTGAAACAGGTTCACATCATCGGCGTACCGCTGGACCTCGGGGCCGGGCGGCGCGGCGTGGACATGGGGCCGTCTGCGTGTCGCATCGCCGGCATCCGCGAGAAGATCGCCCGCCTCGGCTTCCACGTGGTCGACAAGGGCGACGTCGAAACCCCGATCCAGGAGACCCGCGACCACGGCGACCCGCGCAAGAAGTACGTGCGCGAGATTGCCGCCGTGTGCAGCGAGTTGTGCCGCGTGTCGCAGGGCAGCCTGGCCGAGGGGGCGCTGCCTCTCGTCCTCGGCGGCGATCACAGCATCGGGGCCGGGAGCGTGGCGGCGTCCGCGCAGCACGCGCGGCTGGCCGGCTACCCGCTGAGCCTGTTGTGGGTGGACGCGCACGGCGACATGAACACGCCGTCGAGCACGCAGAGCGGCAACGTGCACGGGATGCCCCTGGCCGCCATCCTGGGCCCCGAACCGGCGGAACTCTCCGGCCTTTGCCCGTTCTCGCCGATGCTCCCGCCCGAGCGGACGGTCCTCATCGGCATCCGCAACCTGGACGACCACGAACGGCACCTCGTCCGCGAGTCGGGCGTGCACGTGTTCACGATGAAGGACATCGACCGCCACGGGATGGCGGTCATCGCCGAACGCGCGCTCGACATCGCGTGCGCCGGCGGGGCGCGGCTGCACGTCTCGTTCGACGTGGACGTCTGCGACCCGGCGGTGGCGCCAGGGGTGGGCACGCCGGTAGTGGGCGGCCTCGACTACCGGGAGGCGCACCTGCTGATGGAGATGGTGGCCGATACGCGCCAGCTCGCGTCGCTGGACCTCGTCGAGGTCAACCCGATCCTCGACGTCCGCAACTCGACCGCGATCCTCGGCACCGAACTGGCGCTGTCGGCCCTGGGGCTGGAAATCCTCTAGAAGGCCGCGATTCCGGCGCGACGGTGGCCGCGGTCCTGTCGGCTCCCGACTCGCCTCCGCAGGGAAACCTCCGCGTGCGGCCTGCTCCGAAGCGACTCGTTCGCCGTCACGCCCGCGCCCCACGAACGATTCAAATCGGGAGTGCGGCCGCCTGGCTGCCGCCTACTTCTTGACCGGGTCCTGTCCGCCGCGCCCGCCGCGCATGCCCGGGCCGCCGGGCCCCATCATGCCGTTCGGGCCGAAGAGATTCAGTTCCATCGCAATCTTCTTCTGGTCGGGCGTGAGGATCTTCACGATCTCGGCCTGCATCGCGACGCGCGAGGGCAGCGCCAGCGCCTCGAGCTGGCCCACCTGCCTGGCGATGTCCACGGCCTGATCGGGGTTGTCGCCGAAGAGCGCCGCGCGCATCTGTTCGTTCAGCTCCCGCAGCTTGTCTGCGGTTCCCTTGTTCGCGTCACGCTGCCTCTGCTGGATCGCCTGCACCTGCTGACGCTGCTCGGGAGTGAGGTTGAGCGCGGCCATCGGGTTCCCGCCCGGTCCGCCCGGGCCCATCGCCTGGCGCATCCCCGGCCCGCCCTGCGGCCCCATCATGCCGCCCCCGCCAGCCGGGGGCTGCGCCGCCGCGATCGCCGCCATCCCAATCACCACAACCGCCGTCATCACCGCGCTTCCGATCATCTTTCGCATCATCGTCTCTCCTGTTGAACAATCGGCTGAGCCCGTCTTCAGTCTTCGTTCTTCATCTTGCATTTCGCATTTGGCATTTATTCACTGCAGCCTCCCCCCCGGCGGCCGCCCGCCCAGGCCGGGCGCGGTGGCGACCACTTCATCGAACCGCTTCTGCTGCTTCTCGTCGAGCAGCGTCCGGATCTCGGCTCGAAGGTCGGCCTGCTCCTTCTGCATGCGCGACTGCGTGTCGTTGCGGATCTCGTCGAGCTTCGCGCGCCGACGTTCCAGGGCTGCCAGCACCTTTTCCCTCTGTGCCGGCGTCAGCTGCAATTCCCTCGTGAGGCGTTCTGCCAGGGCCTCCGGCCGCGGCGCCCGCAGACCTGCGCGTCCTCCGTCGGGCCCCGGCATCCCCGGACGCATGCCGCCCGGTCCGCCGCGCCCCGGCATCCCCATCATCGCGCCCGGCCGGTCGAACCGGCCGGGTGGCGGACGCAGCAGGAATCGGTCGAGCAGGATCCCGCTCGCGACCCCGGCAAGGAGAACCACCACCACGAACGCACTGAACCAGGCAATCGTGCGCCTATCGTCCATCGCTCGCCCCCCCGCCCTGCGCGGACGCCGACGCCGCACCGAGCATGGTCGCCAACAGCTCATCGCTCGACATGTCGATCGGGTGGGTCGCCGCATCCCCGAGCACCGCGTCGGACACGGAAGCGTCGCCGGCCACCGTCTCGCCCGACGCCTCGCCCGCCGTCCCAGGCGCCGTATTGCCCCCCAGTAAGGCCAACAAGGCCAGGCCGGCGGCTACCGGCAGCATCCACTCGGTCCACCGGCGCCAGTCCACCACGGACAGCCAGTCGGCCGGCCAATCCTGCCGCACACCCGCCATGACACGCGCGGCAAAGGACGCGGGCACCTCGGCATCGGTCCGCTGAACGAGCACCGGCTTCACGATGAGGTTCGCCTCGCGCATCGACCGGCAGCGAGGGCACCCGGTGACGTGGTGCTCCAACTGGCCGCGCTCGACGGGCGTGGCAGCGCCGTCCGCCTCACGCACGATGAGCGCCTGCGCCGATTCGCACGTCAACATCGCCTTCTCCATGCCTCCATCAAGCCTCAACCCAGCGCGCCCGCCAGCCAGGGCCGCAGCTTCTCGCGGCCCCGCGCGATGCGGGACATCACGGTGCCCATCGGCACGTCCAGGACGGCCGCGATCTCCTTGTAGTCGAGCCCCTCGACGTCCCGCAGGACCACGGCCGCCCGCAGGGTCGGCGGCAGCCGCCGCAACGCCGCATCGATCACCTCCCGCCTGGCGACGTCGGCTTCGAGGTCGCCGGGGGCGGGGATGCGGTCGAGGGTTGTCATGGCGTCATGGTCGAGGGCTTCCTCCCGGTGAAACCACCCGAACAAGCCCGGCCGTGCGGAGTGCGTCCGAAAGACGTTCACCGCCACCCTGTAGAGCCAGGTGCGGAAGGTGCTGTCGCCCCGGAACCCGGCGAGGCCCCGGAAGACCCTGATGAACACCTCCTGCGCGAGGTCTTCGGCCTCGGCGTCGTTGCGCGCGGAAGCGCGGGCCATGTTGTAGACCCTCGACTGGTACTCGCGGACCAGCGAGGCAAACGCCTCTTGGCTCCCCTCGCCGGGCCGCCTCGACCAGTTCGCGGTCAGGATCCACTCACGACTCCATGCCCCCCCGCTGAAGTTAGACCAGGCGGGCACACGGATTATTCCATGATCCCCCGGTGGGCCTGCTGGAGACGGTCGTCGTCTGGCGGTACCGGGTACGCGCCGCCCCCTGCAGGCGTATACTTTCGACGAGGCAGCTTGGCGTTGGCGGACGGGGCTGAGGCCCCGCTGGAACCCGGCGAGCGAAGGAGGCGGACGATGTCCAAGCGCTATGCGAACCTCGTCCCGAGCGTCGAGCGGCGGCTGTCGGCGTGGATCTCGCTCGGCGAAACACGCGCGGTGGCCGGCCGCCGCGGGCCCCGCCCGACGATCACGATCTCCCGGCGCTTCGGGTGCGAGGCCTTCCCGCTCTGCGAGCGGCTCAAGGACCTCCTCGACCAGCAGACCGGGGAGACCTGGAACATCTACGACAAGGCGCTGATCGAGCGGGTGAGCCAGGACGAGAAGCTCTCGCTCGCCGTCCTGCAGGATCTCGGCGGGCCGTCGCGGGTGGTCGATCGAATCGGGTTCTTCGTCCCCGGCTACCAGTCGCAGCCCGAGGTGTTCCGGCACGTTCCGAAGTACATCGTGAAGATCGCCGAGACCGGCAACGCGATCATCGTCGGGCGCGGCGCCGCGATCATCACGCACGACATGCCGCACTGCTACCACTTCCGGCTCGACGCCAGCTTCGAGTTCCGGGTGGCGTCAATCGCGCGGCGCATGGAGATCAGCGAGGCCGAAGCGCGGAAGGTGGTGCGCGAGGGAGAGAAGACGCGCGAGCAGTTCATCGACGAGTGCCTCCACGCCACGGTGGCCGACCCGTCGTGGTACGACGCGGTGTTCAACAACGGCCGGCACGGCGTGGCCGAGATCGCGCGCAGCATCGCGGCGTACGTCATGTCGGGCGAGCCGGTCTCCGGCGTGAAGGCCGCCGCCGCACACCACGAGTAGCGGCAGTCGCGAGACTCGGGCGCAACCCTGCCCCCGGCAGCTATGGCACCGCCCCGCCTCCACTGGTAAGCTGTGACGGTCCGGCACTGACTGCCGGCCGCGCGGGGCATTTCAGCCCGGGAGCAGGTTTCATGTTGACGCCACACACCCATCGGCCACTCCGCATCTGGCTCGCGGCGATCGTGCTCGCCGGATTCGCCATCGCGATTCCCGCCTGCGGCGGAAACAAGCCCGCGGCCCCCGCCGACACCGCCACGACGGCCGCCCCAGTTGCGCCGGCCGAGGCGACCGACGAACCGTTGCCCCCTCCGGCGTTCGAAACCGCGTTGCCCGAGGGCCTCCGGGGGCTGATTGCAAAGCCGTTCACCGGCGACCTCGACCAGATGGTGGCCCGGCGGATGATCCGCGTCGGGGTTCCCTTCAGCCGCACGTTCTACTTCGTGGACAAGGGGACGCAGAAGGGCGCTTCCTACGAGTTCGGCAAGGCGTTCGAGGACGAGCTGAACAAGAAACTCAAGAGCTCAGACGCCACGAAAGTCAACGTCGTCTTCCTCCCGCTGCCTCGGGACCTTCTCGCGAAGGCCCTCCTGCAAGGCAACATCGACCTGGCCGTGGCCCAGGTCACCGTGCGGCCGGAACTGCAGGCGCAGGTGGATTTCACCATTCCCACGCGCACGAACGTCAACGAGGTCGTCGTCACCGGCCCTGGCGCCCCGGAAATCGCCTCGGCAGACGATCTGTCCGGCCAGGACGTGTACGCGCGCAAGGACAGCAAGTATTACGCGAGCCTGGAGGCGCTGAACGCGAAGCTGAAGGCCGCGGGCAAGCCGCCCGTCGGCATTCGGGAGATCCCGGGCAACCTCGAAGACGACGACGTGCTCGAGATGGTCAACGCGGGCCTCATCCCGATCACGGTCGTCGACGATTACCTCGCGGGATTCTGGAAGAGGGTGTTCACGGAAGTGACCGTCCACGAGAACGTGGCGCTCCGAACCGGCGCGACCATCGCGGTGCCGGTCCGCAAGGGCAACCCGAAGCTCCTGGCCGAGGTCAACGGGTTCCTGAAGAAGTTCGGCCTCGGCACGGCGTTCGCCAACATCATGGAGAAGCGGTACCTGGTGAACACCACCTACGTGAGGCGGGCGACGTCCGAAGCCGAGCGGAAGAAATTCCTGACGCTCATGGAGTACTTCAAGAAGTACGGCGAGCGGTACGACGCCGACTTCCTCCTGATGGCGGCACAGGGCTACCAGGAGTCACAGCTCGACCAGAACGCGAAGAGCCAGGTCGGCGCCATCGGCGTCATGCAGCTCATGCCGGCAACGGGGAAGGACATGAAGGTCGGCGACATCAGGCAGACCGAGGCGAACATCCATGCCGGCGTGAAGTACATGCGGTTCATGATGGACCAGTACTTCAAGGACGAACCGATGGACAAGCTCAACAAGGGCCTGTTCGCCTTCGCCTCGTACAACGCGGGACCCGGGCGCGTCCGGCAGCTGCGCAAGCTAGCCGAGCAGCGCGGGCTCGATCCGAACGTCTGGTTCGGCAACGTGGAGCAGATCGCGTCGGAGCGGATCGGGCGCGAGACGGTCACCTACGTGAGCAACATCTACAAGTACTACGTCGCTTACCGGCTGTTCCTGGAGGGGCAAGGCCGCCGCGACGCCGCCAAGGCCGGGATGAAGGCGGCCGGCAAATAGGGATGCGGATCCCTCCACCCTCGTTCGCTGCCGTCCTGTGCGCCGTGGCGGTCGCAGCCGCGGGGGCGGGATCGGCGCCGGGCGGCCTGCCGCAGATTCCGCCGACGACCGTCGCAATCTTCGTCGCACCGGCCGGCAACGACGAGAGCCCGGGAACGGAGACGAAGCCCCTGCGCAGCCTGCAGAAGGCGCTGGACGTCGCGCAGCCGGGGGGCGTCATCCGTCTCGCGCCCGGAGTGTACGAGCCGTCGCAGACCCGCCGCTCCGGGCTCGCCGACGCGCCCATCGTGATCACCGGCATGGAGGTCGGGCGCGACGCCGGCACCCGCTTCCGCACGGTGATCCGCGGCCCGCGCGTCGTCCTGCAAATCAACCACAGCCACTACCGTGTGCAGGGGCTCACCATCGACGGGCAGCCCGGAATAGACCACGACAGGTTCCCGTCCGACCTGTCGCAGTCGAAGAGCTTCAAGGACTCGGTCAAGGAACTCGCCTCCAACAGCAAGCTGGTCTACGTGGGCTACGCGCCCGATTCGCGCAACGTGACCGGCGTCGTGCTCGACAACCTGTTCCTCCACGGCGCCGGCGGCGAGTGCGTGCGGATGCGCAACAACGCCTTCGGCAACGTCATCTCGAACTCGGTGATCCAGTGGTGCGGCGTCTACGCGAGCGGCGACGACGTGGCGCGCTACCGTTACCACAACGGCGAAGGGGTTTACATCGGCACCAGCCCGAAATCCGCGACCCAGCCGATGTATGCCAACGACACCAGCCACGACAACGTCGTCCGAGACAGCTCGATCCGGACGTTCGGGAGCGAGTGCTTCCAGGTCAAGGAAAACGCCCACCACAATCTGATGCAGCGGGTGGACTGCAGTGCAAACGAGGAACCGCTGGCGTTCCAGGGAAGTAACGTGGAGTTGCGCGGCGACCATAATACGGTCGAGGACTCGAGCCTGTCGGGCAGTCTGGGCGTCAACCTGAAGATCGCCTCCGACGAGCCGAAGTACGACAAGGGCGGCAACGCGATCCTGCGAAACCGCCTGCTCGACGCCGCCGGCGCGCACATCTTGTTCAGGAGCGCGCAGCCGATGGGCACTGCCTGCAGCAACACCTTCGGGACCGCGCGCGTCGAGGACAAGACCTCGGCGTTCGGCCGGGCTGCAGAGCCCTGCACGCGTTTCGGCCCGCGGGAAGCGCCGACGCCGGCTCCGATCCCGAGCCCTGGGCCGATGGCTCAGCGCGGGGCCGACTGACGCGGCCCCGCAAGAAACCCTGACAGGCCCCCCGCGCCGGGGTTCCCAGTTTCTCTGTGTATCTTGGTGATTACTGGTGAGCCGGGTGGGGATCGAACCCACGACCACCGCATTAAAAGTGCGATGCTCTACCACTGAGCTACCGGCCCTCTCGAGGGGTGATCCGAAGCTCTGCCTTGCGTCTCCGAATCAGATCGGAGATCGTAGCACAGACGGCAGTCCAGCTACCCAAGGAGACTCGATGCGAAAGCGAACGGCGGCGGCGGCGATCCTGGCGGTTTCGGTCCTGCTCGGCATCATCCACGCGCAAGGCGGCCTCGCCGCGCTCGGCGTCCCCGACGCCACGGCGCGGCGCGAGATCGTGAACTCGATCTCGGGCGGTTACGTGAACATCGCTCCGGCGGCGAAAGCATTCAAGGCGGCCGCGCCGTCTGCCCGGGCGTCGATGGTCACCGGTGCCTTCGCCTGGGCGAAGGCTTACACCGCGTCGGCGGCGTTCAAGGCCGACTACGACAAACAGCGCGCGGCGGACGCACCGGCCCCGCCGAAGTTCAAGGGTACGGTGGACGACGAACTCGCCGCGCAGCGAGCCGAGCGGAGGAAGGGCCTGGACGAGGCGAAGAAGAACCTCGCGCAGCTGCCCGCAAACATGCGACCGGAGATGGAGGCGACGATCAAGGCAATGGAGGCGCAGTTCGCCAAGACCGACGGCGACCCGCAAATGGTGGCCATGCTGCGCCAGGGCATCGAGATGCAGCGCGCGGAGGAGCAGAAGCTGTACGAGCAGCGAGTGAAAGCCCACGAGAAACGCTTCCCCGCCGACCCGCGAACGCTGATCGCCCGCCGCCTCCAGGAATTCCTGGCGGTCAGCCAGGACGTGGATTTCGGGGCGAAGCTCGTCCCGTCCGGCACCCGGCAGGCGTTCGCCGACCCGAAGTACGAAGAACAGACGGCCGAGTGGAAGCTCTGCTACCGGGCAGGCAAGGAAGCCACGGCCGCCGCCCGTGCGGCCGCGCAGGCCTGGCTGGCGGAATTGAAGTAGCGTCCGCGCCCGTCTCGAACCCGGGCAGCCCCCCGTGTCCTTCTGTAGGCGATCGGTAAGGTGTTTCGAAGTATTCCGGAACATCTTGCCGCCCGCTCGCTTCCGTCCAACTCCGACCAGAGAACGCGAATCAGCGGAATACGGCCATCAACAGGAGGAACAGTCATGCGAACCTTCACAGTCACTTCTCGCAGGAGCGGTCACGCTGGCGCTCGCGGCCGGCGCCCAGGCCGCCGGCCCGCTCGCCGGACGTCACCCGCGTTCGTCCACTCAACCAGCAGGCGACGTCGCTGCTGGCCGAGGCCCAGCAGAAGTCGGCCACCGTCCGCGACCTCATCAAGAAGCTCGATGACGGCGACGTGATCGCGTACATCCAGGTGGTGCCCTCGACTGAAGGGGCTCCGCAGTCGACGCTTCAGTTCGTCGGCGCGTCCCACACGGTGAGGTTCGTCCTGATCCAGATGGCCGACTGCAAGGCGCCGTGCCGTCGGACCGAACTCCTCGGCCACGAACTCCAGCACGTCAACGAAATGATGCCCGCCGCGTGGGTCACCGACGACGCGCAGTTGCAGCGGCTGCTGACCATGACGGGATACCCGGACAACACCAGCGCGCGCGGCTACGAGACCATGGCGGCCGGACAGATCGAGAAAAGGGTCCGCAGCGATGTCCGCTCAGCCACCGGCTCGGTGCAGTAGCCGGCAGTGCCCGCACGATTCCCAGCGAGGGGCATCCGTCCGCGGGTGCCCCGCCCCGGCACCCGGTGGGCGCCAGTCGCCGGCGCCCACTGGGCGGGCTAATCCACAGGTGCAACGGGGGCGATGAGACGGTAGCCGCGCTTGTGGATCGTCAGGATCATGGTCGACGCCGCGGCCCGGTCGCCGAGCGCCTGGCGCAATTCCGCAATGCAGCGAGGCAGCGTCGTGCCGGCCAGGAATCGCTGCCCGGGCCAGATACTCGCGAGCAGTTCGTCCTGCGGCACCGTCCGGCCGGCGTTCCGTGCGAGATAGACCAGCAGGTCCATCAGTTGCGGCCTGAGGTGCGTCGACACGCCGTCCCGGCTCACCCGGCACAGGTCGGGCTCGACCAGCCACTCCCCTACCCTGAAACGTGCCGCCCGCGCGAGGTCGTCGACCTGTCTTCGACGACCTGGACTGATGCCGCACTTGGCATATCCCTCCGGCAGAAGGCCGACGCGGGCGCAGGGCTGCCCGCGCGTCGCACCACTAATGAATAGACGCCAAAAGCCGCCGATTGTTCGCTGATTCTCACCGGGCCGCCAGTCAGCCTCGTCGGCTACAAGGTCGCCTTGCCCGTGGCGTCATCGGCGCGGCCGGTGGTATGATCGCAGTTCACGTCCAACGTTCACTCGGGAGAACACCATGGCGACTCGACGCATCGGCATCCTCACCGGCGGCGGCGACGTGCCCGGCCTCAACGTGGCGATCAAGGCCGTCGCGATCCGCGCGCAGAACCACGACATGGAGGTGCTCGGCCTTCGGCGCGGCTGGCTGAGCCTCCTGCAGATCGATCCCGGACAACCCGGCGACGCTCGACGACTGGACGCTGACGCTCCCGCCCGAGAAGGTGCGCACGTTCGACCGCACCGGCGGCACGATCCTGCACACCTCGCGGACGAACCCGAGCAACATGAAGGCGGACGACGTGCCGTCGTTCGTGCGGCAGGAAGACCGCGCGACGCGTCCCGACGGCCGCATCGACTGCACGCGGCACGTCCTGCGGGTGCTCGACCACCTGGGCCTCGAGGCGCTGATCCCGATCGGCGGCGACGACACGCTCAGCTTCGCCAGCCGCCTGCACCAGGAGGACTTCCGCGTCTTCGCCATCCCGAAGACGATGGACAACGACGTGTTCGGAACCGACTACTGCATCGGCTTCTCGACGGCGGTGACGCGGTCGGTCGATGCCATCACGAACTTCCGCACGTCGGTCGGGTCGCACGAGCGCATCGGCGTGGTCGAGCTGTTCGGCCGCAACTCGGGCGAGACGTCGCTCTACGCGGCGTACCTGTCGGACGTGGATCGGGCGCTGATCTCGGAGGTGCCGTTCGACACCGAGCGGCTCATCCAGTTCCTCGTGGACGATCGCAAGCGCAACCCGTCGAACTACGCGCTGCTCACGATCTCGGAGGGGCGCACCCGAAGGGCGGCGCGATCCACGAGTCGGGCGAAGAGGACGCGTACGGCCACAAGAAGCTCGGGGGCATCGGCTACGCGGTGTCGCAGGAGATCCGGAAGCGGAGCGGCATCAACATCATGTACGAGCAGCTCGCGTACATCATGCGGTCGGGCGCGCCGGACTCGCTGGACCGGATGGTGGCGGTGTCGTACGGGTCGCTGGCGTGCGACCAGGTGGCGATGGGCCACACGGGCCGGATGGTGGCGCTGCAGCAGGGCATCTACACGACGGTGCCGCTGGACATGGTGGTGGCGGGCAAGAAGCGCGTGGACGTGACGGCGCTGTACGACGCGCAGAGCTACCGGCCGCGCGTGCGCGACATGCTGGGCAAGCCGATGTTCCTGTACTGACGAGCAGTCTCGCGACCGCCCAGCGCGCGGCCCGGCCTTCGGACCAGCCCGGAGCCGGCAACACAGCCCAACGGGACGGCGGTCGCCCCCCTGCCGACCATCCTGCGGGTTGACGAGCCTCTCCTGATCGATCTGAACACCGCGATCTGGGAGCGGCTGATGGATCTGCCTGGCGTCGACCGCGCGCTCGCGCAGAAGATCATCGACAGCCGGCCGTACACCTCGAAGAAGGAACTCAAGGAGAGGCAGGTCGTCCCGGACGCCACTTACAAGAAGCTCCAGAGGTGGGTGGTCGCGAACGAGACCAAGGAGATGAAGGAGGCGAAGCAGGCAAGAAAGGCCCAGGAGGCCAAGGAGAAGAAGGAGAAGAAGTAGCGTCTGTTCCGCGGCAAGGTGTGCGGACGCGGTCCGCGACAGCCTGCCCGGCCTGCTCGCCTGCCGTTTACCGCTGGTGCGACCTGTCCCTGCCGTTCGTGCTATAATTGGAAGTTCTCTACGCGCCTTGCGCGTCCCCATCGTCCAGAGGCCCAGGACATAGCCCTTTCAAGGCTAAGACGCGGGTTCGACTCCCGCTGGGGACGCCAGCCTTCCCGCCGTTGCCGGACCCGCTATGTCCAATGCGGCCTCCCCCGCTCGCAGCGAACTCAGAGCCTGGCTCGACGGCTTCGATGCGGTCCGCGCGGCCGACGCCGAAGCCGCTCGCAGCAATCCGACTGGCTCCGCCACTGCCGTTCGACTCGCGCTCGCCCTCATGACCGCCATGTGGGAAGCCAACGGCGGCCGACAGCCCGTGGATCCGCTGCGCGACCGCGAGGTGGCGGCCGTTCGGGCAACATGGGCCCGGCTTCGCGCGGGCTGGAACCGGTGACCGCTCCCGCCTTCGGCGAGGCGCTGGCCGCGCTCTCACGCGCCATGAACCGGCTCGATCGCCCGTGGATGATCATCGGAGGGCCTAGCCGTGATCGCCCACGGAGCACCCCGCTCCACGCTTGACGCAGATGCGACCGTGGCCGGCAACGGTCTTCCCGTCGAGGACCTGTTGGCAGCCCTGCGCGCCGAAGGATTCACGACGCGCGTCCCCGACGCGTCTGACCTTGCGCGCAGGGCGCACGTCCTGCTCGTCCGTCACGAGCCGTCGGGCATCCCGGCCGACATTTCGCTGGCGTGGCTCCCCTTCGAAGAAGAGGCACTGACCCGCGCATCGAACCGCGAATTCGCCGGGGTCGTTCTTCCCTTCGTCCAGGCCGAGGACCTCCTGGTCTACAAACTCGTGGCCGCCCGCGCGCGGGATCTCGAAGACGCCGAGCGGCTGCTGCTCCTCCACGGCTCCGAGATCGACCTCGCGCGCGTCGGCCGCCTCGTTGACGCATTCTGCGAAGTGCTCGAGGACGACAGCCGACGGCAGCAACTCCTGGAACTCCGCCGACGCGTTGGGTTGTAGGCGGCGGAGAAGCGATGCCGCCCCGTCACGCCGCCCGCTTGAGCGGCGCCGACCGCGCCGGCTTGGCCGGGTACAGCTCGTCGCCACCCGGTGGGGACGACGGGACGCTCGAAGACGCGACCCGCCGGCGTTCACGGCAGCTCTGTCACGCCGCGGTGAGCCTACTCTAGTCGGCCTAGTGTCTACCTGACCGGCACCTTCGCCTTCACCTCCTCGAACCAGTTCTGGACCAGGTTGATATCGGTCCGCGTGGTCGCGGGCTCGACGAACACGAAGCGGCCGTCCGGCGCCACGTCAAACTCGCGCCGGTAGTCCGCGCTCTTCAGCGTATCGAACAGCCTCACCGGCGGCTGCGGGATGCCGTCGTGTATCCGGGCCGCCATTAGGGCCGTGCGCGTCTGGAAGAACAGTTCCGTCCCCTGCCGGCTCCAGACTGGCCCCATCCCGCCGTCCACGGACACCTGCCGCCGCTCACCCGGGCCGCGGTAGGGCCTCACGTAGACCTCCCACCGGCCCGATTCGTCCGACTGGTAGGCGATCCACCGACCGTCTGGCGAGAACGCGCCTTCCAGCTCGTTCTTGTCAGTCCTGATCAGCGACTCCGATCGCCCTGGGGAGGCCACCACAATCTCAGCGACGTCACGCTTCCACTGCTGGTCGCGCAGTTCGTTGAAAAGCAGCCGGTCATCGTGGGGCGAAAACGACGTCGGCTTGTGGTTCCCGGGCGCCTCCGTCAGACGCTCCTCCTCGCCCGTCCCGTCGGCCAACTTCCTGAACAGGTTGTACCCCCGGACCTACTTCCCGAGTACGCTACCCAGCGGCCATCACGTGACGTGACGCCTGCAACCTCGTCGCCGCCGTACGTCAACTGCATCAACGGCTCGCCTTCGATGCGGCCGACCCAGACGTGGACCGCTGGCCACTTCCTCACGGTGATCGCCAATCGCCGGCCGTCGGCGGACAGTGACGGCCAGTCGTAGTCGCGTGCGGCAAATCGCAGAGGGATCACGTTCCCGCTGCGGTCTCTCCACACGACCCGGCCCAACGTCGTAGCCCGGGGCATCGCGAGCACCGTGCCGGTCGCGGACACGTCGTAATCCACGAGGATGCCAGACGAAACATGCTCGACCGTGACGTCGGCCAGGACAATGCGCTCAGTGCCCGACGTCTGGAGGGAATCGGGATCGAAGCGCACCGCGCGCAGCGTTCCCTCGCGCTCGTAGACCAGGTGCCCCGTGCGCAGGTAGCGGGCACAGCTGGCGTTGGATACCAGTGTGCTCGAGGTGCGGGTGGCGAGCGAGAGCGCGGCAACGTCGACATGCCCCTGCTCGGTCAGCACGGTGTAGATCAGCGTCCGGCCCTCGGGCAACACGTGTGGCCAGAGGAAGCGCACGGTGCCGCCCGAGCGGATGAGAGGCGTAGAGCTGCCGCCTGCCTCCGAAACCCACGCAAGACCACCCGGCCACTGGGAGAAGAAGATGCGGCCGTCGGTGCCCCAGAATCCGCGCCCGAGGCCCTGATAGCCGATCGGGCAAAGCGTCTGCACTTCTCCGCTCTCCAACAACAGCTTCTCGAGCTTCCCGTTCGCGGCGAACGCGAGCCACCGTCCGTCTGGCCGGAAGAACGGCGAGGTCGCGTCCTCCGTTCCCTTGAGCGGCCGCGGCTCGGGATCGTCCAGCCGGCGAATGTACAGGCGTGGCGAGTCATCCCCTTTACGCGCGCCGAACACGATTGTCTGGCCGTCGGGTGAAATAGCCACGCCTCCGGACGTCAGGGTCAGTCCAGCTTCGGCGAGAGAGATGCCCAGATGCGCCGTCGGAGGCGAGGGCGCTGGGCGAAAGTAAAGTCCGAGCCCAGCCCCCGTAAGCGCAGTGGCAACGAGACTCAACCCCGCAATCCAAGCCGTGCGGCGTCTGGGCAAGGCTGCTGGGACCGCTGGCAGAGGATCGCCGCCCCGCTGCGACCCGATCGCGAACGCAAGGTCCCGTGCCGTTTGCCAGCGGTCGTCAGGGTCCTTGGCCAGGCATCGCGTCACCAACCGCTCCAGCGCTGGCGGCACGAGCGGCTGCCGCGCGGACAAGGCCTCTGGCTCGTGCTCGAGGATGGCCGCCATCACGCTCGCCGGGCTCTCGCCGTCGAACGCCCGCCGCCCGGTCAGCATCTCGTAGAGGACCGCGCCGAATGCGAACAAGTCCGTCCGCGCGTCGGTCGGCCGCCCCTCCACCTGCTCCGGCGCCATGTAGGGCACCGTTCCGACGACCGTGCCGACGGTAGTAGCTGTCACGCTCGCGCCGCTGTCGTCCAAGGCGTGCGTCAGGCGCGCAAGACCGAAGTCCAGCAACTTCGCACCCGTCTTCGTGAGCATCACGTTGCCGGGCTTGAGGTCGCGATGGATGATCCCCCGCTCGTGCGCGACGGCGAGCGCGTCCGCGATCTCGACGCCGACTTCCACCGCCTGCTCCAAGGGCAACGGTCCTTTGACCAGCCGCTCGGCCAGCGTCCGGCCGTCGAGGTACTCCATCACCAGGAAGTCGGTGTCACCCTCGCGGCCGATATCGTGGAGTGCGCAGATGTGGGGATGGTTGAGCGCGGCGACGGCCCTCGCCTCGTGGTCGAAGCGGCGGCGTCGCTCGGGGTCGGCGGCCACACCTTCAGGCAGGACCTTGATGGCGACAGTGCGATCGAGACGCATGTCCCGCGCCTTGTACACCTCGCCCATGCCGCCGGCGCCGATGGCTGACTGGATTCTGTACGGTCCGAGGCGCGTGCCGGGGGCGAGGCTCATCGGAACCTCCAGGCAGCGGGCGTGGAACGGTGCGAACGGGCGGATTGTAGCACTCACCGCCGCTCGGCTGCACTCCTGCCGCGTCACTATGTCGACCACCGCCCGACTCAGCCTGGCGTTCCACGGTGCGGTAGCATCGACCGCGCGGCGACGTTCCTAGGGGGGCACGCCGGGCCTCTCGCGGTGCGCTCGCCGCCGGCCGAGCAACCGGCCTCAACGACGGCTGCCGCAAGCCTGCAGCGTTTCGCGACGGGAACCGACTTCGCAGGAGGACGCTATGGCGGCCCCGAGTGCCACGGAGACCTCGCAGGCCACGGACGGGAGGCTGGAAACCTACCAGCAGGTTCTGCTCGCTCTGCTCGGCGTGTTCGGGTGCCTCGTGCTGTGGGGAGGCGTGACGCAAGTCGTTGCCGATCTCCGGCTGCACTTGGTCGGTCTCGAGACGACCGGCGTGGTCATCGAGCACGAGGCGGAGAGTTCGACGATTGCCGCGGTGCCGTCCCGCGGATCCCGGTCGGCGGCCGACAGCCTGGCCCAACAATCGACCGTTTCGCGCGGCCCCCGGTCGACCATCGTCTTCCGGCCCGTTGTGGGCATCGAGACTCCCGATGGCACGGCGAGCATTCGCGGCACCCTGCTCGGGGGCATTGAGCGGATCGCGCCCATCGGTGCGAGGGTCCCGGTGCTGTACCCGGCCGGCCGACCGGCGGAGGGCCGCCTCAGGAGCGAGGTGAGGCTGTCGTGGGTTCACCTTCTGAGCGCCGTCGTCGGCCTCGGACTGGTGGCCGCGCCGTTGGCGGTCCTCCTGCTGACGGGGACGTGGCGGCTGCCAAACCGGCGGTCTTCGATCCAATGACGTGCCGCGGGGTCGCCGGGAGCGAGGCTGGGCGGCATGCTAAGACACTGGACGATTGTGGCTTCGGTCGGTCCCGCACGTCACGCGGCCTTGTAGAACGTCCGAATCGGCCGATGCCACGGAAGGGCGACTCCCGTTGGCGACGCCACCCCTTTAACGGAACCAAAGGGGTCAGTTCCTTCTGGGGACGCCAGCCTTCGCTCCTCCCGTCCACGCGAAGGCCTCCACGACAGCCAGCAGCGCTTCTGCCCGCAGCGGGTATTCCTCTGCATACCCGCAGTACACCTGCACGTCGCGAGAGGGGCGCCCGGCCCGCGGGGCGCCCCCCTGCAAGGTGCGCTACTTCCCGCGGGCCTCGACCTTGGCCAGGTCACGCGTCGACGGCAAAACGATGGCAAGGCCCGACGTGGCGAACGTGCCTAGTCCCATGTCGTTGAGCATGAAGAACCCGTGCGCCATGGGGAAACTGCACGTCACGATCACGTACCCCTGGAAGTTCGGAGCAGACGTCGAGGCAAGCACCGTGTACATCTCTCCCCCCGCGACGGTGGGAGTCGTGACGCGGGCCGGCGGGTTTGCCCCGTAGAAATCCAAGGTGCACGGCCCCCCTGTGGGAGTGGTGCCGTACGGATCCACGGTGGTATTGGCAATCGCCATCCCGGTGTCGAATCCCAGTTGGCTGGTGACGAACGGGAAGAGCAGGCGCGTCTGGCTGTTCGACGGCTCCGGTACCGCGGCAGGTCCCTCCGGCCCCTGTATTCCCTGCGGCCCCTGCTCTCCCTGGATGCCCTGGATGCCCTGCGGTCCGGCGGGGCCCTGCGGGCCCGCGGGGCCGGCCGGCCCCGCGACGTTCCACGACAACGAGGCCTCGTTCGACTTGCACTGCCCAGGCGTGCTGATGATGCGCACCTGGCCGGCCGACTTGGTGATGCAGGCGTAGATCGTGGAATTCTGGGCGTAGGAGGGCGCGGCAGCGAGGAGGATGGCGACGACGACGGCCAGCGTCAGCAACGGCTTCATGGTCGGCCTCCTTGGTCAATTGGTTGACGAATGGGGAACCTGTGGGTGCGACGACGGCGACGCCTCGAACACGTCCGGGTGACGCGAGTTGCGAAAGAGTAACCAGCCCGTCAGGTGTAGGTGGGGGCCGGCGGAGGAGGACGGGGAGCGACGCGGGATCATCGGGGGGCACGGTGCACCTCCCTGCGTCCAGGGTCCCGAAGTCACCGAGGAGGACAGGCTACGCTCGCGCCCCGGCGGTGTCAACGAGGCAGCCACAGGGGCACGGTGCACTGCCTCGCCGACGCTCTCGCTCGCCCGCTACTGCTTGTCGAACATCAGCTTGTACCTCTCGGTCTTGGCGTTCGTCGGGGTGCCGTCGATGCTAAGCGTCCTGCCGTCGGCCGAAACGCTATAGACCTCGACCGTCATCGGCTTGCCGTCGATCTTGCCCGTGACCTCGAAGGACCCCGGGCCGACCTTCTTGAGGGCAAACGTGTTCTTCGAGCCGGCCATCATGCCGAGGGCCGGGTTGTCCTTGCCGTCGAACTGCCCGCTGAACAGCGGCCCGGTGTCGTCCTTGACCGCGATGCCGTCCGGGGCGCTCGCCGCGATCTCCAGGGTGGTCATCGGCATCTTCACTTCGGTGTCCACCCACTTCCCCATGAAACCCGGGCCACCCGAATCGCGCTTGTAGGCGGCCGTGAAGTCCATCGTGCCGCCGTCCAACTTCGCCATCTTGCCTGCCACCGAAAGGGTGTCCCCCTTCACCTCGAGGTGGAACATGCTGGCCACCTTGCCATTGACCCTGTTGGTGCCGTCCCACGCAGTCGCAGAGGTCGCCGTCCACGCCGTGGTGCCGCCGTCCGGCGTGGGGTATTCCCTGCCGTCGGTCTTGAAGGTGTAGGTGAACCCCTGGCTCTCGAACGACATCATGCCGTTCAGGAGCGCTCGCGATCGTCACCGTGCCCCCGGTGACGTTGCTCTTGGCCTGATTGATCTTCCACTTCCCGATGTAGGGGGCATCGGCCGCAAACACGGCACTGACGACGAACGCCGCCGCGACGAGTGCGGGTGCCAGCTTCTTCATGTGAGCCTCCGGCCGTCACAGGGTTGGAAAGGTCGCCCCCGGCGAGGGTGACGCTGAGTTCCGGGCCTCGATGCCGGCCTCGCAAGGTGCGAAATGGGACAGGGCTGATTATGGCCCTTCCGGGAGGAGCGTCAAGCATGCTTCGGCTCCTTTGTTCTGGCCGTGTCTTTCTTTGCACAGCGCGATCCCTGAATACCTGTCACACTGGTCCTCTGCGGAGCTTCCGAGAAGCCACGGCTCCGTCCACCATCCCCGGAAGCAGCAGTAAAGGAGACGTTGATGACGCGCCACCTCGACGACTACTCGGTGTTCGAAAAGTCGGACCGGACCACGTGGGGCGTCTGCGGCCTCAAGCTCAGCACCGACATCCTGACGTTTCCCAGCCGCGCGGAGGCCACGGCGAGGGGCACCGCCCTCGCTCGCGCGTCGCGGGTCTCCCTGTGGTACGAGCCGACCAGCCACCATCGCGACGGCGTGCTCGTGGTCACCTTTCGTGAGGACCGGCTGCCGTAAGCGGTCCGTGGAGGCGCCGGTGCTGCCGCGGGGGGCGGCGGGATGATACGCTGGATGGGCACCCGGCGGACGGGTGGCCCAGCCGTTGTCATCACCAGGAGCACATCGTGACCGACCCGAATGAAGACTTCGCCAGCATGTTCGAGGCCTCGATCAAGCCAAAGCGCGTCGAGCGCGGCGAGAGCATCGAGGGCAGGATCGTCGCCATTGGCGAAGACGTCGCGTTCGTCGACGTGGGCGGAAAGGGCGAGGCGACGATTGAGCTCAGCGAGCTCAGGAATGCCGAGGGCGGCCTCGAGGTCGCCGTCGGGGATCGCATCCAGGCCGTCGTCTTGTCGACGCAGGGCGGCCTGACGCTCTCCCGCAGGCTCGCCCGCGGGGCGGCCACCGATCGCCAGCTGGAGGACGCGTACCAGACGGGCCTCCCGGTCGAAGGCAAGGTCGAGCGTGCGGTCAAGGGCGGCTACGAGGTCCGGATCGGCCGCCATCGGGCATTCTGCCCCTTCTCGCAGATCGGCGCGCCCGGGGCGGATCCCGCGACGCAGGAGGGTCAGGTCTACCAGTTCCGCATCATCGAGGTACAGCGAGGGCGGAAGGAACCTCGTGGTATCGCGGCGCGCGCTCGTCGAAGCCGAGCAGCAGGCCGTCGCCGCGGAGGTGAAGAAGGGCATCGTCCCCGGTGCGGTGCTCACCGGGCGCGTCGTCTCGGTCCGCGACTTCGGCGCGTTCGTCGATCTCGGGGGAAACGTGCAGGGCCTGCTCCACGTGTCGGAGATGAGCTGGTCCCGGGTGTCCGAGCCCGGGGAACTCGTGAAGGCCGGCGACGAAATCACCGTGAAGGTCCTCCGCGTGGACGCCGAGACGGGGCGAATCGCGCTCGGGCTGAAGCAGCTCTCGGCCGACCCGTGGTCCAAGGTCCAGGAGACCTACGAGGTAGGCCAGGTCCGCGTGGGCCGCGTCACGCGCGTCGCTGAGTTCGGAGCGTTCGTCGAGCTCGAGCCTGGCGTCGAAGGCCTCGCGCACCAGTCGACGTTCGCGCCCACGGGGCAACGGGGCGGATGGTCCACGTCGGTGACCCCCGGGACGGTGGGCGCCTTCGAAATTCTGAACATCGACCTCGAGAAGAAGCGGATTGGCGTGGCGCTGGTGATGAAGGGCGAGGCGGCCGAAGGCGCCGAGGCACCCGCCCCGGTCGGCATCGTGCCCGGCGCCCGGCTGAAGGGCAAGGTCGAGCGCATCGAGCGATTCGGCGTGTTCGTCTTCCTGGCGCCCGGCCGCGTCGGCCTCATCCCGATGGCCGAAACCGGCGTGCCCGGCGAGGCGGAAGTGCGCAAGTCCTTCCCGGTCGGCGCCGATGTCGACGTGATCGTCCTGGAGGTCGACCCGGGCGGGCGACGCATTCGCCTCAGCGCCAAGGCGGTGCTCGACGCGAAGGAGGCCGAGGAAGTCCGCGAGTACAAGGAGCGGTCCGGCGAGGCACAGGCCGGCGGGCTCGGCTCGCTCGCCGACAAGCTGCGCGGCGCCCTCGGCTCGCGCGGCAAGTCCTAGCCCTTCGATGCGCAAGTTCGGCAACGTGTGTTGCGCCCTCAGGACTTAGCCGCGGTCAGCGTTCGTTCGCCGAGAACCGCGTGAACCTGAAGTCACCCTTGTCCGAGCCGACGTTGTAGGTGCCGGTCATGACGTCCTTGTCGATCGTCCCTTCGATCCGGTAGGGTACCGTCTCGCCGTCGCGGTTCTTGACCTCTCCCGTCAGCTTCACCGCCCTGGTGTCTCTGATGTAGGTCCCGGTGTTGATGGCCGCGCGCTGCTCCTGGTCCGAGCCGTGGCGCCAAATCGTCGTTCCAGAAACGGTGCGCTGCCCGTCGAACTGCAGCTCGAGGTACGGCAAGCCGTCCGTGCCCCACTTCCCGGACACCGGGTCGCTCGCGGCGCCGCCAGACTGCGCCAACGCCGCCGTCACCACCGCCAGCACGCAGGCCGCTGTGACCATCAGTCGCGTCTTCATGGGAGCCTCGCTTCCTGCTTGTAGAATAGGCGACCTTTGGCCGGCACGAACGCGGGAAAGCACGGTCGAACTGGCCGGCTCGGCTGCTGGGCGGCCCGACGGAACCTTGCCGCATGGCGCGCCGTCTACCAAGCGGAGGACCTCGCATGCCGTTTGTCCGCGAACTTCGCCTGGCTGTCCGCGGTTTGATGCGCGACCGCGCCTACTCCACCGTCGCGCTCCTGACCCTCGCCTTCGGCATCGCCGCCAACACGCACGGGTGATTCCCGAAATGGTGAACGAAGCGCTGGTGTCCCACGAGTTCCTCCCGATGCTGGGCGCCCGGGTACAGGCGGGCCGGTTGTTCGGCCCGGACGATGACCAGCCGGATCGCGGTGCCGTGGCCGTGTTGAGCGACGCCTTCTGGTCACGCCGTTTCGGCCGCAACCGCGCCGTCGTCGGACGGACGGTCACCGTCGACGGCGTATCGCGGACGGTCATCGGCATCCTTCACCCTGACTTTCGGCCGCCCGCCAGCGAGCCGGGGCAGATCGTTGCCCTTCCCAGTCGAGCGGACATATACGTGCCGATCGCGCTGCGCCGCGAGGCACTCGACTGGTTCGGCCCCTTCAACTACTCGGTGGTGGCGAGATTGAACCCGGGTGTTTCGCCTTCGAAGGCGGCAGCCGAGCTCAACGTATTCCAGGCGGCCATCGCGGCGCGCGATCCGGACAAGATGCACCTGCGCGTGTTGATTACCGGCCTGCAGGAGGAAGTGACCGGCGCGGCGCGAATACCCTTGTTCGTCCTGCTCGGGGCCGTCTCCGCCGTGTTGTTGATCGTCTGCGTCAACCTGGCGAACCTGGCCCTCGCACGCGGCGCCGCCCGGTCGCGCGACCTCGCGATTCGTCGGGCACTGGGTGCGGGCCGGGGGCAACTGATCAGGCAATCACTCATCGAAAGCCTCTCGCTGAGCCTCGCCGGCGGCGCGCTGGGCACGGGACTCGCGTGGGCGGGCCTCCGGGTCCTGGTCTCGCAGGCCCCCATCGACCTCCCCCGGATTCGAAGAAGTCGCACTGGACGGGCGCATCCTCGCCTTCGTGGCCGTCCTCTCGCTGGGCAGCGGCCTCCTCTTCGGCCTGCTGCCCGCCTGGCGGGCGACGACAGTCCAGCCTCAGGACTCGTTGCGAGAGGGTTCCCGGTCGACGACCGACGGGCCAGGCGGCCGCCTGACGCGCAAAGGTCTCGTGGTGGTCGAGACAGCGCTCAGCGCGATGTTGTTGACGGTCGCCGGACTGCTCATCGCCAGTTTCGTCAACCTCGTCAACGTGGACGTCGGCTTCGCTCCGCAAGGCCTGGCCACCGCTCCCATCACCCTTCCACCCAAGGCCTTCCCTTCCGCCGACAGCCGCAACGCCTTCTACGCCGAGACGCTGACTCGCCTGTCGCGCATCCCCGGCGTCACTGGTGCCTCCTTCGTGTCCCGGCTGCCCCTGGACGGCGAGGATTGGGTGGACCTGGTTCGCCGCACGGGCGACGGGCGCCCCGCGGCCGAGCTTCCGCCGGTCAACTACCGCTTCTGCAGCAGTGCCTACGCCTCGACACTGGGGCTGCAGCTGCTGTCGGGGCGGTTTTTCGCCGACTCGGACCGCGGGCGCCGTGTCGCGGTGGTCAGCGAGACGACCGCCCGGCTGGTGTGGCCTCACCAGGACCCGGTCGGGCAGACCTTCGGACGCGGGACCGGGGACGACCCGAGCGTCGAGGTGATTGGCGTTGTGCGGGACGTCCGCGTCAGCCTGGACAGGCCGCCGGTCGCCACCCTCTACGTCCCCTACTGGACGACGAACGAACGGCCGTCCACGTCCCTCGTCGTGCGCTACGCGGGTGGAGCCGGCACGCTGGCGGGGCCGGTGCGCCAGGCTGTGTGGGGCCTCAACCGCGACGTGGTCGTCGGCGAGGTGCGGACGATGGATGCACTCGCGGCCGCGTCCGTGGCCGGCCGCCGCTTCCAGTTGGCGTTGACGGGCGGCTTCGCGACCTCGGCCCTGCTGCTGGCCTGCCTGGGTATCTACGGCGTGGTCTCCTGGTCGGTGGCCCGCCGGCGGAACGAGATCGGCGTACGGATGGCGTTAGGGGCCGGAGCCAGCGTGATACGCCGGATGGTGGTGGCCGAAGCGATGAAGCCCGTAGTGGCCGGCCTGGCGCTGGGACTGGCCGGGGCGCTCGTTCTCGGCCAGGTCGTCCGCAGCCTGCTCTTTGGCGTCGGCCCCCGCGACCCGTGGACGATGGCGGCCGTGGCGGCCGTCCTCTCGACGGTGGCCATCCTGGCATGCTACCTGCCGGTCCGGCGTGCGACGGTGGCCGACCCGCTAAGCGCGCTGCGGTACGAATAGCGCTGCAAGCTGTGAGAAAATGGCGGCCATGTTCAAGATCGAGGAATCCTTCGATACCCGCATCCTGGCGCTGCAGAAAGACCGCCCCGTGGTCGTCTTCACGGAACCGCTCGACGCGCGCATCCTCGAGGCGGTCTGCCACCTGACGCGCTACATCAAGCCGGTCCTGCTGGCCGACGAAGAAGCGGTGCGCGACGTTGCAGGCGGGTTCCTGGCGCACCTCGACCCGTCGCGGGTGGAGTACTCGCTCAGCGAGTGCGCGTTCGTGAACATCCGGAAGCGGCCCGACCTGGTCGAAGAGTTCGCGACCGACTGTCTCTCCCACCCGAAATGCCGCGCCGAAGCGCAGGACATCGACGCGGCCCGGCGCGCCATCGGCGAACCCGGCCTGTTCGGGATCTACTCGGTGCACCTCGGGCACGCCGACATGGTGGTCGGCGGCGCTTCGCACAGCCCGAAACAGTTCTTCAGGCCGTTGCTCGCGCTGCTGGCCAATCGCCCGGTGGTCTGCGAAGTCGGCATCTTCGTCCTGCCGGACGATTTTCCGGAAGGCTACTACCCCCACAACATCGTGGTATTCGGCGACGTGGGCGTGAACGGCGTGGTGACCCCGGAGATCCTCGCGGAAATTGCCGTCGGCACGTGCGCCGCCGCGCGCGACCTGATCCCCGAGGAGGTCCTGCCCGAGATTCACGGCGCCATCGTCTCCTATTCGCACCGCGGATCGGACGAGGGGCCGTCACCCGAAACGGTCAGGCAGGCGCTCGACCTCATCCCCACCCTGCTGAAGAAGCGGGTGGCCATGGGCGCACGCTACGCGACGATTCGCATCACCGGGGAGGTGAAGTTCAGCGCCGCGATTTCGCGGCGCTCCGCCGAACTCTACGGGATGAACGGTTCGGCCTCGGGGACGAACGTCATCATCAGCCCGAACCTCGAGACGGGCAACCTGCTCTATCACCTCTATGCGGCCCGCTTCCCGACGGCGAAGAAGTTCCCCGTGCTCTTCGGCGTGGCGTTCCGCGGCGTGGACCTTGCGCTCGACTGCACGCCGGAGGACGTCCGGCTGGCGGTGAAGGCGTCGGTGCTGCGCCTGCAGCGGGACGGCCGCTGGACGCGGACGCCGAAGGACACGTTCTTCCGGCGACACCGGGTCCTGGTCATCAACCCGGGGTCGACGTCAACGAAGATCGCGGTCTACGAAGGCGACCAGGAACGCGTGGCCCGGGAAATCCAGCACACGAACGAGGAACTCGGGCCGTTCGCCGGGCGGCGGATCACGGAGCAGTTCGAGATGCGGCGGGACGCCGTCCTGCGCACGCTCGGTGAGTTCGGGCTCCAGCGTCTCGGACATGGACGCGGTCTGCGGCCGCGGCGGGCTGCTCAGGCCGCTGCCGCACGGCACGTACCGCGTCGGCCAGGCCATCCTCGACGACCTGCGCGCGGGGATCGGCGGCGACCACGCGTCGAACCTCGGCGCCCTGCTGGCGCACGAACTGGCCGCGCCCGCCGGCAAGCCGGCCTTCATCGTCGACCCGGTGGTCGTCGACGAGGCGCCGTCGCGCGTGAAGATCACCGGCTTCAAGGAGATCCGCCGCCGCGTGATCAGCCACGCGCTGAACCAGGTCGCGTCGGCCCGCCGCTTCGCGCAGGAAAGCGAGACGTTCTACGAGAACGTCAACGTGGTGGTCTGCCACCTCGGCGGAGGGATCTCGGTCGGCGCCCACTTCGCCGGGCACTACGTGGACGCGAACAACGCCCTCGACGGCGAGGGGCCGTTCACGCCCGAGCGCTCGGGGACGCTGCCGGCCGGCCAACTGGCCGAGTTGTGTTTCTCCGGCCGCTACACCCACACCGAGGTGAAGCGGATGATCAAAGGGTCGGGTGGCTTGATTGCGCTGGTGGGCACGTCGGACCTTCGAGAGATCGAGCGGCGCATCGCGGCCGGCGACGCCTGGGCGGCGGAAGTGTTCGATGCCCTCGCCTACCAGGTCGCCAAGTCGGCCGCGGCGCTGCTGCCCGCGTTCGAAGGGCAGAAGCTCGACCGGATCATCCTGACCGGAGGAATGGCGCGATCGCGGGCCCTGGTAGACCGGATCTCGCACTACCTGTCGGGCGTGCCGTGCGGCATCACGGTGTACCCCGGCGAGAACGAGATGGTCGCCCTGGCAAAGGGGGCGCTCCGGGTGCTGTACGACAAGGAAGAGCCGCGGGAGTACCTGGTCGAGGAGACGGTGGCCAAGTGACCCAGAACGATTCGGCGGACGCCGCCGTCTTCCCGTACGAGCGCGACATCGACGAGCGGTTCGTCCGTGCATCGGGCCCGGGCGGACAGAACGTCAACAAGGTCGCGACCGCGGTCGAACTCCGGTTCGACGTCCAGCACGCGGCGCTCCCCGACGAGGTCAAGGCGCGGTTGCTGGAACTGGCAGGTTCACGGCTGACGGCCGACGGGCGAATCCTGATCGACAGCCGGGAGCACCGGACCCAGGTGCAGAACCGTGCGGCCGCGCGGCAGCGGCTTCTCGATCTGATCCGCCGGGCGAGCCGCAAGCCCCGGCCGCGCGTTGCGACCCGTCCGAAGGCCGGGGCCCGTCAGAGGCGTCTCGATTCGAAGAAGCGCCGCGGAGACGTGAAGGCGCTCCGCGGCAAGCGGAGCGCCTCCGACGATTGAGGCTATTTCCCGATCCCCACGCCGTCGAACGTGGACGTGTTCAGGGCCGTCGTCGTGTGGCTGCACACGACGAGGCCGGCGTAGACGGTGGTGCCGAGCGAGACGGTGGTCGAGCCGACTTTCGTCCAGGTGGTGCCGTCTGTCGACGTGTAGCCCGTGAACGTGGTCCCCGCACGCACGAGTTTCACCCAGACAGGAACGTTGGCCGTCCCGCCCGCGAGGTAGGAGGTGGTGCCGCCGGTCGCCGACCGGGACATGAACTCGGAACCGCCGCCCGGCTTGACGCTCAGCAGGACGTGCGCCGCCCCTGCGGTCAGCGAACCCCGAATCATCACGCCGGCCTTTGCCAGCGAGCTCGTGTTCTGCACGCTCGTGACCCGCGCCACGATCTGCCCGTCTCCGCTGAGTGACCGGTAAGCGAACTGGAAGGAATCGGCCGTGCCCCAGATGTCCGCGCCCGCGCCCTTGACCGTGACGACTCCGCCGGCCGTCGTGGCGCTGCCCGCGAGACCCACGCTCCCGATGGCCTTGCTCGTCAGTGTCACCCCGGTGGGCGCAGCCGGCTGCGCGCGCACGTTGTCGAACGTGGACGTGTTGAGGGCGCCGGCCGCGTGGCTGCAGACTACCAGGCCAGCCGCCGCCCCGGTCCCGAGCGACGCTGTCGTGGATCCCAGCGTACTCCACGTCACGCCGTCCGTCGACGTCGAGGCGGTGAAGGTCGAACCAGCCCTCGACAGCTTCAGCCAGACGGGCAGCGTCATCGTCCTGCCGGCGAGGTAGGTGGTCGCCCCCCCGGTCGTGGCCCGCGACATGAACTCAACACCCCCCCCGGGCTTCACATCCAGCATCACGTGGGCGGATCCGGCGGTGAGACTGCCGCGAATCATGATCCCGGCCTTCGCCAGCGCATTCGTGTTCTGCACCGCCGTCACTCGGGCCACCACGTCGCCGTCGCCGGCGAACGACTGCCTCACGAAGTTGAAGGCGTCCGCGGAACCCCAGATGTCGGCCCCCGCCCCCTTCACGGTGAAGACGCCGGTGCTCGCATAGGTCACGCCGCCCGGCGCTCCCGTGGCGCCGATGTCCGAGTCGGTCCAGGGGGCCGGGACCACCGTGATGCCGGCCACCGAGCCGACCGTCACCCCGACAGCCGCCGACGTCGTCTTCAGCCCGGCGCTGTCCGTGGCCACCGCCGTGAGCGAATAGCTGCCGGTGGCGACGTTCGACCACGACACCGAGTAGGGGCTGGACGCCGCACTCCCGATCAACGCGCCGTTCGCGTAGAACTCCACCTTCGCCACGGGCGTGGCATCGGTGTCCGAAGCGGTGGCCGTGACGCTCACCGTGGCGGGCGCCAAGAAACTCGCTCCGCTCGCCGGTGCGCTGACCGACACGACGGGGGCCGCATCAGCCGGCGGGTTGCCGCCGCCGCCCGGGTCCGTCGACTTCGCCAGGGCGGCCGTCAACGCGTCGATGTCCGCCCCGGGGTCCTTGGCATCCGTCGCCTTGTTCTTGTAGGGGCTCGTGCTCGCGAGCCGGTAGTTTCCCCCGGCCAGGTCCGTGAATCCCACGGCGGACCACGCAGCCGGGAAGAAGTTCTGGGCCGGGTAGGAGTTCACCAGTGTGCACGCCACGAACAGGTTGCCCGCGAACGAACTGCCGGGGAAGTAGGTCGCAAGCGAGCCGTTCCCCTCGCCGGCCGCGTCGCCGATGATGCCGTAGGTCGCGGTGTTCACGATGTTGTTCGTGAAGACGAAGCTGTCGCTCGGGCCGTTGTAGGCGTAGACGGCGCTGCCGTTGTTGAAGCCGGTGTTGTGGTCAACCGTCACGTAGGGCGTCTGGCTGATCAGCATGATCCGGCCATTGCCGCCCCAGTTCGCCGAGCTCACGTCCTCGAACACGTTGTTCCGGATGGTGATGTGGTTCGTCTGCAGGCTCGTGGCGTTGTTGTCCCACCCGAGGATGTTGAAGACGCTCGACACGTGCCGGACGATGTTGTTGGTGAAGCTCACGCGCTGCACGACGGTCCACGGGTTGTCGTTGTACTGGTTGCGCGGCGTGAAGACGATCGAGTAGCCGGCCTGCGCGGCCAGCCAGTTGTTCTCGAAGATGTTGCCATCGATCGTGACGTCCTGCGCGTGCTTGAGCTCGAAGATGTTCTTGATCGTCCAGCTCGAATTGCGCCACGCGGTCTGCTTCGTCAGGTAGTTGTTCCGGAACTCGATCCCGGTGGGCGTGGTGTTCGGGATGTTCATCGTGCTCCCGCCCATCAGGAAGTTCTCGCCCGCCGCCTCCAGGTAGTTGTTCAGGATCGAGGTACGGCCCGGGCCCGTTCCACCCGGCGATGGCCTGCGAGTCCTGGCCGGCGTATTTGATTTCGGACACGTAGCTGTCGCGGATCGTCGTCTTGCCGCTGTTGAGCGCGATGCCGCGCAACTGCGCGACGCCCGGGCTGCTGTGCAGGTAGCAGCGGTCCACGATCAGGTCGTGAGGAACGGTGGCCAGCGAGTTCTGCGACGCCGCGGCGCTGCCCAGTTCGAGCAGGGCGCCGGTCCCGGCCGGGTTCTGCAGGAACTCGACGAACTGGATCACGTAGTAGTTCGCCGAGGCCGCGGTGGCGAGCGCCGCCTCCCCGGCGTTCGGCGACTGCAGCTTCGGCAGCTGGCCCGCGTAGCTCGGGGTGATGCGCTGCCCGGCAGCCGGCAGCGCGGAATCCGGCGCGCTCGAACGAATGGTGATGAAGGCGGTGCCGCCCTTCGCGGGCAGGATGAAGTTACCCTTGAACGTCGCGCCCGCCGCGAGGAGGACGGTGTCGCCAGGCTGCGCCTGGTTGAGGGCCGCCTGCAGGTCGCCGCCGGCAGGCACGTTGATCGTCGCCGCGGCCGCGGCGCCGGTGATGAGCAGGAATCCGACTATCGCAAAGAGGGCTGCCGATCGCTTCATCTTTCTCTCCCCGTCAGATGCGCGTTGACGAGAACGCAGGCAGGCGGCGGCCGGACTGCTCGCGGGCGAGCGCCGGGCCGTGGTCGCCGGCCGAATGAACAGTGCTATCGCCGGAAAAGGGCGCCTGCGTGTATCGGGTTCGTCGGGCGTGTCAGGGCGTGGAAGCGCAAGCGGGATGCCGCAGGTCGATGCGCAGATCTGCCCGCGTTTCTCGACCTCATCCTCGTCAGCTCAGCGACAGGATTGTCGGGATGATCACAATAGCGAGAGAAGCTCGACTGGTACTGACGATCCTGCAAACGCGGCCCGCACCGAGATCGATTGACGCCATCCCTCCTGCTCAGCCAGAATCACTCCGCCCTCGCGTTCGGGAGCCCGCACCCTATGCTGTTCTGGGGCCTGCACGCCCTCGACCTCTCCCTGATCGTCCTGTACCTCGCGGTCGTCCTGTACCTCGGGATACGGGCGGCCGGCCGAACGTCGAACCTCGATGACTTCTTCCTCGCAGGACGCAAGCTCGGAAAGGTCTATCAGTTCTTCCTGAACTTCGGCTGCTCGACCCACGCCGACCAGGCGGTCGCCGTCTCGCGGGAGGTGTACCGGCAGGGGATCGGCGGGATGTGGATCCAGTCCCTGGTCCTCTTCCTCACGCCGTTCTACTGGTTCACGGTGCTGCTGTTCCGCCGGGTGAGGCTGACCACCGTCGGCGACTATTTCGCGGAGCGGTTCAACAGCCGGCTCCTCGCCGCGTCGTACGCGGTCTTCACCCTCGTCCTCTCGGCGCTGATCGGCGGCGGCATCGGCTACCTGGTGGCCGCCAAGACGGCGGTCGCCATGACCCCCAAGCCGTTCGAACTGTGTTCGCCCGCCGAACGGCAGAGCATCACCGAGTTCAAGGAACTGCGGCAACTCGAGGCCCGTCCCCCCGCCTCGCTCACGCCCGAGGAGAAGGTCCGGACGGGTGAGCTGATCGACAAGGAAAAGCGCGGGGAGCTGCGGTCGTTCGTGTCCTACATCGACGAGACGTGGTTCTACGTCGGCTACGTCCTTATCGTCGGCATCTACACGATGCTGGGAGGGTTCCGCGCCGCGGCCCTCACCGACGCGATCCAGGGGATCCTGATCGTCATCTTCTCGGTGCTGCTCGTGCCCGTCGGCCTCGCTCGCATTGGCGGGCTCGAGGGACTGCACCTGCGCGTGCCCGCCCACCTGTTCCAGCTGTTCGGCTCCGGGAGCCTGAGCGATTACGCGTGGTACACGATCGTGGCCATGGTGCTCGCCAACCTGGTGTCGATCGTCGCGGTTGCCTCCGGCATGCAGACGGCCGGCTCCGCCGTCGACGAGTTCGCGGCGCGGGTCGGCATGATTGGGGGGATGTTCCTCAAGCGCGTGCTGATGCTCTTCTGGGCGTTCGCCGGGTTGCTGGCCATCGCCATCTACGCGAACGGGCTGCACGACCCGGACCTGATCTGGGGCGTGATGACGCGCGACCTGCTGTGGCCCGGGGCGATCGGCCTGATGCTGGTCGGCGTCCTGTCCGCCAGCATGTCCTGGCTGGGCGCGTCCGCCTTGTCGCACTCCGCGCTGTTCATCCGCAACCTCTATCGGCCCTGGTTGCCACACCGCAGCGACGCGCACTATCTCCTCGTCGGCCGTGTCATGATCGCCGTCACGCTGGCGGGCGGCATCCTGGTGGCCCTGGCCGCCGACAACCTGCTCGGGCTCTTCCAGTACATCATCTCCGTGCCCGCCATCTTCGGCGCATCGATCTGGCTGGGGTTCGTCTGGCGGCGGGTGACGGCGGCGGCCGTCATCATCCAGGTCGCGGTCTGCCTGACCATCTACGCCATCGTGCCCACGGTCTTCTCGATGTCCGACTGGGCCACGCACCACCCTCCTTTCCTCGTCGAGACGTCCGCCCGGACCGTCGAGGCCGAAGTGCCGGCCACTGCAGAGGACGTGGCGCGGGGACGCGCATCGGCGGTGGGCGCCCTCGTCCGGCAATCCAGGGAGATGGCGCCGGCCGGCATCTTCTTCGACCGGGTGGCCCGAGTGCGCCCGTCCGATCCCGGTTCGCCGAAGGCGGGCCTCGGGCGCTTCAACGCCGAGGCGTGGGTCCTCAGCTGGTTCGGCGTGGATTTCGGCCGCTTCACGAGGCCGCAACTGCTGGCAACGCGGTTCTTCTTCGACGCGCTGTTCCCCTTCGTGCTGCTCGTCGGCCTCTCCTTCGCCACGCGGCCGGTGCCGGCGCCGCTGCTCGACCGCTTCTTCGCCAGGCTCCATACTCCCGTGCAGCCGACACCGGAAGCGGACCAGGCCGCCGTCGAGGCGGCGTACGCAAACCCGCGCAAGTACGACGGCGACAAGTTGTTCCCCGGCCCGAACTGGGAGATCCTCAGGCCGGCACCGAGCGACTTTGCCGGGTTCTTCGGCACCTGCGCCCTGGTGGGTGTCATCCTGCTCCTGCTCTGGCTGATGGTGACAGTGAAATGACCCACCCGACGCCACCCCGGCCGTCCCGCGCAGGCTTCGACAACTACGGGCTGTTCCCGCTCCGGCTGACGCCGCTCGACACGCTCCGGTGGGCCGTCGCCCACGGCGCGGACGGCGTCGCCTTTTCCGGCCTGTCGCCGGAACACGACGCCGCGATGGACGACCTGGCGTTGACAGAATTGCGCGAGTTCGCCCGGGAACACTGCCTGTACCTGGAGTGGGGCGGAGCGCAGCACGTCCCGCGCGACCTCACCACCTGGGCACCGAGGGAGATCTCCGCGGTCAACCGGCGTGCGATCGACCAGGCTGTGCGCCTTGGCGCCAGGGTGGTGCGGTCTTGCTCTGGCGGCCTGATGCGGTGGCACGACGAGGCTCCGTCAACCGAAACGCTGCTGCGCGAGACTGCCGGCGCCCTGCGAGGGCAGGCGCCGATGTGGCGCGGGAGCGGACTGACACTCGCCATCGAGACCCACTTCGAATTCACGTCGCACGAACTGGTCCGCCTCTTCGAGTTGTGCGACGCACCGCCGGGAGGATGGCTCGGCGTATGCCTCGACACGATGAACCTGCTGACGATGCTGGAGGACCCGGTGGCGGCGACACGGCGGCTGCTGCCCTGGGTCGTGAGCACCCACATCAAGGACGGGGGAATCACGCTCGATAGCGAGGGTCTGCTCACCTTCCCCACGGCGGTTGGCGACGGCGTCATCGACCTCGCGGCCATCGTGGGCCTCCTGCGGTCCCTCGACCGCGACATCAATCTCTCGGTCGAGGACCATGCCGGCGCGTTCCGCCTGCCGGTCTTCGACCCGCTCTTTCTCTCGCGTTTCCCGGACCTGACGGTGTCGGAGTTCTCTCGACTCGTCGAACTGTCGGCCGCAACCGCGGCGCGGCCGTGCGCGGCGCCGCTGGCCCGCGAGGAATGGCCCGCGGTCGCGGGGCAACGGATGGCGCACGACGTGGCCGCGCTCCAGGCGCTCGCACGACGATGATCAACCCGCAGGAACACGTCTACGACGACGACCCGGGCCGCGGGCACGCCGACGTTCGGACCCGCCTGGCCGGCGTGTCGTACTTCTTCCTGGGCAACGGCCTGATACAAGGCGCGGTGCAGTGGGCACCGGGCGGCGAAGGAACGCCGCTCGGCCTGCTCGTCATGGACCCCGACCGCCTGCGGAAGAAGCGGGATGCCCTCACGCAGGATGCGCGGTCAGGCCTGCAGGAGACGATGATCCAGGTCTGGACGAGCGCCGGACGCTGGACCCCTGCGGCTGGCGGCGTCCGCGCGCGGTGGGACGAGGCGGGCGGCGTCCCGGCCGTGGTCGCGGAGTGGGACTGCCCTCTCGGGCGCATCGAGGAGCGCTTCTACTGTCCCGACACCAGCTCGCGGACGATCGCGCGAGAAGTCCGGCACCTGCAGGCGCGGTCCCGTGGCAGGATCCACGTCGCGACCGGGGTGCGCGGGCGGGTGGTGAGCGCCGTCCTCGAGCCGGCAGCCGACGCCTCCGTCTCGTTCCTCTACCAGCTCGACCCGGCACGCGAGTCGGTCGACCTGCGCGTCGAGGCCCGCGAGGCGGGCCACGACGCCAGGCACCGCTGGGCATCGAGAGCCCGCTACGAATTCGGGCATCCCGCCATCGATTGGGTCATGCGGGCCAGCCAGTGTCAGCTCGAGGCGGCGCTGTCCTCCCGCGGCCGGATGGATGCCAGCATCTGGCAGTACAACAGGGAGTGGGTTCGCGACCAGGCGCTGGTGGCGATTGGCTTCCTCATGTCGGGCGACGCCGTCCGCGCCTCGTGCATCCTGCGACGCCTGCTCGCCGAGTTCATCACGCCCGAGGGCGGCGCCATGGACTCGAGCGAAGCCCGCGCGGCTGACGAGGCGGAGCTCGACCAGAACGGGATCCTGCTGCAGGCGGTCGAGCAGTACGTGAGGTGGACCGGCGACGCCACGCTCGTCGCCGACGCCTGGCCGGGCATTGCCGCCGCCGCCAACTACCCGCTACGGCCGGAGTTCGGCGACCCGGCTTCCGGACTCCTGGCGAACAGGCGGGAGTTCTGGGAACGGCACCACCTGCACGGGATCAAGCCGGGCTTCGAACTCGCCCACCAGGTGTGCGTGTCGATGGGGCTGCGATCGGCGGCATCCCTGGCGCGCCGGGCCGGGCGCGAGGCGGATGCCGTACGCTGGACGGCGGCCTCGGAACGGCTGAAGGCGGCGGCCCTGTCGCACCCGACGCACGCGCTCGTACACGAGGGCAGGCTGATCAAGCGCAAGAGCCGCGACGGCACCATCCAGGATCTGGTCGAGCCGCTGCCGGGATCGCTCATGCCTGCCGGCGTCCCGCTGATGGGCGCCGGGCCGCACCGGCTGAACCCCGATACTTCCGTGGCGCTTCCGATTGTCATGCGGTTCATCGACCCGTCGTCCGCGATGGCGAGGGCGACGCTCGAGAGCCTGGAGCCCCTGTGGAACCAGGGATGGGACGGCGGCGGATACGGGCGATACGACATGTCCTCCGAACCCGACTCCCCCGGTGCCTGGCCGTTCGCCTCGATCTTCGTGGCGCGCGCCGCCGTCGAAGCGGGCCTGGGCGCAACTGCCTGGCGCGTCTTGGAATGGCTGGACCGCGTGGCGGGTTCCGCCGCAGGCTCGTGGTTCGAGTTCTACGGCCACCGCCAGTCGCCGCCGTTCCCGCAGGTCGGCATCGTCCCGTGGACGTGGTCCGAGGTGGTCGCGCTCGGCGCCGAGCAGGTCCTGGGGATTCGCCACGAGACGGGCGGGCTGCGCGTGCGGCCCCATTTGCTCCCCGGCCTGGATCACGCGGCCGCCCGCGTGCCGATGTGCGGCGGGGAGCTGTGCCTTCGGGTGTCGCGTGAGCCCCGGCCGCGGCCAACGACGAGGCTCATCATCGACGGCCATCCCGTTCGTGAAACCCGGGACCGCGAAGCGGTGGTGGCGCGCGCCGCCCTGCGCGGGGCGGCCGCCGACGTCGAGATCATCCTCCCGGCCGACTGACCATGTCGAACACGAAGACGCTGACGCTCGTCTGCAACTCGCACATCGACCCGGCGTGGCTCTGGCCGTGGGAGGAAGGCCTGGCCGCCACGCTCGCGACGTTCCGCTCCGCGGCCGCGCTCTGCGAGGCGTTCGACGACTTCGTGTTCTGTCACAACGAAGCGCTGCTCTACTCGTGGGTCGAGGAACACGAACCGGCGTTGTTCCGCCGCATCCAGGTCCTGGTTCGCGCCGGCCGCTGGCACATCATGGGCGGCTGGCACCTGCAGCCCGATTGCAACCTGCCGTCCGGCGAATCGCTGGTGCGGCAGGTGCTGGCCGGCAAGCGCTACTTCCTCGAGAAGTTCGGCGTGGAACCGCGCGTTGCCGCCAACCTGGATTCATTCGGCCATACCCGTGGCCTGGTGCAGATCCTGGCGAAGTCCGGGTACGAGGGCTACCTGTTCTGCCGGCCCGACGCGCAGTGGCTGAAGCTGCCGGCCGACGACTTCGCCTGGGTGGGCTTCGACGGATTGACCGTGGCAGCGCACAGGGCAGCCGAGCACTACAATTCGGAACTCGGCAGGGCGGTGAGCAAGGTGGAGCGCTGGCTCGATTCGCACGGCGACGCCAGCCGCGGCCTCCTGCTCTGGGGCGTCGGGAACCACGGCGGCGGACCCTCGCGCGCGGACCTCGAGGCGATCGCGTCGCTGCGCCGCGGTGCCGCCGCCGGCGACCGCGCCATTTCGCACGGCACCCCCGAGGAGTATTTCGAACACCTCGGCCCCACGGAGGGGCTGCCGGCATTCGACCGCGACCTCAACCCGTGGGCCGTCGGCTGTTACACCTCGATGGCGACCGTGAAGCGCGCGCACGCGCGCCTCGAGCGCCAATACTTCTCCACGGAGGCGATGCTGGCGAACGCGGCGTGCCAGCAGCGGCTGCCGTACCCGGCGGCCGACTTGCGCGCCTGCCTCGAGGACCTCCTCTACTGCCAGTTCCACGACGTCCTGCCCGGGGAAGGCGTGCGGGAGGTGGAACAGCAGGCGCTGGCCCGGCTCGGACACGGTCTCGAGATCGCCGGACGACTGCGGGCGCGGGCGTTCTTCGCCGCCCTCGACGGCCAGCCGCCGGCGGCGGACGGCGAGTATCCAATCTTCGTCTACAATCACCATCCCTTCCCGCTCACGCGCGTCGTCGAGTGCGAGTTCCAGCCGCCCGAGCCCAATTCCAACCGGGACATCTTCTGGCAGCCGGAGATGTCCGATGCATCCGGGCGCCCGGTCCCGCTGCAGCTCGAGAAGGAGAGCTGCAACATCCGGGCGGACCAGCGAAAGCGGATCGTGTTCACGGCCACGCTTCCGCCCGCCGCCATGACGCGTTTCTCCTGCCGTCTGAGGGACGTGGCGCGCGGACCCGCTGGAGACAACGGCCGGGACGACAACGCCCGGGACTTCCACGGCCCGAACGGGACGATCAGTCCCTCGCCAGGAATCGAGATCTCGCTCGAGTCGGGCCTCCTCACGCGCTTCGAGGCACACGGGATCCCGTTCCTCGCCGGGCCTGCATTCCGGCCGCTCCTGCTGAGCGACAACGCCGACCCGTGGGGCATGAAGACACGCGCCTTCCGGGACGTGCTGGGCGAGTTCCGCCCAATGTCGCCTGCCGATGCCGCGGCGTTCGCGGGGGTGAGTGTGCCGGAACTGGCGCCGGTCCGGATCATCGAACACGGCGAGGTCCGCGTTGTCGTGGAGTCGCTGCTCGCCTGCGGGCGCTCCGCAATCGCCATCCGGTATCACGTGCCCGCGGCCGGCCCGGCGCCGGCACTCGACGGCCGGGAGGTCGAAGTGACCGTTCGCGTGGCGTGGTTCGAACGTGATCGATGCCTGAAGCTCGCGATCCCGACGCCGTTCGCCGGGGGAGACACACTGGCCCAGACCGCCTACGGAGCCGAGCGCGTGCATCGCGCGGGCGAGGAGTGGTGCGGACACCGCTGGGTGGCGCTCGTCTCGCCGGACCGGCGCCATGCGCTGACCCTCATCAACGACGCCACCTACGGTTTCGATGTCGCCGAGGGCGAGTTGCGCGTGTCGCTGCTCCGGGCCCCGGCGTACGCCGGCCACCCGGTCGACGCGGTCACGCCGATCGTGCGCCAGGATCGATACGAGCCACGAGAGGACCAGGGCGAACACGAGTTCAGGTTCTGGCTCGGCGCAGGCGCCGCCGACGCCCGGCTCGAATCGGTCGACCGCGAGGCGGTCGCCCGCACGGAAGAACTGATGTCGCTCTGCGCCTTCCCGTCCGGCGACGGGCGGATCCCCCTCCCCGGACTTTCCGTGACCGACCATGCGGTTCGGGTGGGAGCGCTGAAGATGAGCGAGGACGGCGGACACCTGGTCGTCCGGCTGTTCGAGCCGACGGGCCGGCCCCGCACGACGAAACTCGAGTTGCCGGCGCTCGGCCTCGCCTTCGAGGTGGAGTTGCGTCCGTTCGAACTCCGGACGCTGGCCATCGACCTCGCGACCAGGCAGGTCGTGGACACCGACCTGCTCGAACGGCCGGGGGACCGGCGATGACCGGAGGCCGCGCCGAGCCGGTGCGCGTGTTGATGGTCGCGATAGGCGGCTACGGCTACTACTACCTGCAAACCCTGCTCGAACAGGTGCCGGGCGACCGCGCCCGACTTGCCGGGGTCGTGGACCCGCAGGCGCGACTGTCCCGAGCCTGGCCATGGGTGGAACAACGCGGCGTGCCGGTCTGCGACGACATCGAGTCGTTCTATGCGGCCGGGCACCGCGCCGATCTCGCGGTCGTCGTCTCGCCGCTCCATCACCACGTGCCGCAGTCGTGCGTGGCGCTGGCGAACGGTTCCCACGTCCTGTGCGACAAGCCGCTTGGCGCCACGATCCAGGAGGCGCGGCGCCTGATCGCCGCGCGCGACCGCGCGGCGCGCTGGGTGATGATCGGCTACCAGTGGTCCTTCTCCGCGGCCATCCAGGCGCTCAAGCGCGACATCCTGGCCGGGCCGCTTCGGCACGCCGCGGCGATTCTCGACGCTCTGCGCGTGGCCGCGCGACCTCGCCTATTACCGTCGCAACGACTGGGCGGGCCGGCTCAAGGACGTCCGCACGGGCCGCTGGCTGCTGGACGGTCCCGCGAACAACGCGATGGCGCACTTCCTCCACAACCTGCTCTATCTCGCCGGGCCCGCGACCGACCGGAGCGCGATGCCGGCCTCGGTCGAGGGAGAACTGTACCGCGCCCATCCCATCGAATCGTGCGACACGGCGATGTGCAGGGTGGCGCTCGCCGGCAACCTGGAACTGGTGTGCCTGGCGTCACACGCGACCGCCGAGGCGATCCAGCCGCGGTTCCGACTCGAGTTCGAGGACGCGACCATCACGTGTGGAGAGGACACGCGGACGGTCGTCGCCCGGATACGCGGCGGAGGGGAGATCGACTACGGTGCCCCGGACGACACCCCACAGTTCAAGAAACTGCACGACGCGATCCACGCGGTGCACCTCCCGTTCCCGGTCGTGGTCTGCGGTCCCGAGGCCGCGTCCGCCCAGACGCTCGCCGTCAACGGCCTGCACGAGTCCGCCCGCAACATCGTTCCCTTTCCCGAACCGCTCGTGCGCCGCAGCGGCGTGGACGCTTCGGTCGACGGCCTCGGGCAGATCCTCGTCCGCTGCTACCAGGAAGGCCGCCTGCCTTCCGAATTGGGTGTCGCGTGGGCCTCGCCTGGAGCCCGCGTGGACCTGACGCGGTACCAGTGCTTCCCCTCCCTGGATTGCGGCCGAAGCGAGGCCCCATGACGTCGCGCACGCTCGTCGCACGCACGTTGACCTTCGATCGCCCCGAGAGGGTTCCCCGCCAGGCCTGGATCCTCCCCTGGGCCGAGCAGCAGCATCCGGATGCCGTGGCCCGCCTGCGCAGCGGAATTCCCCGACGACCTCGTCGCGGCGCCCGGTCTGTACCGCCAACCGCTGCCGGTCATCGGCGAGCGATACACCAAGGGACACTACATCGACGAGTGGGGCTGCCGGTTCGAGAACATCCACGGCGGCGTGATCGGGATCGTGCGCGAGCCGCTGATCCGCAAGTGGGCCGACCTGGAATGGTTCCACACCCCGGACTGCAGCCTGGCAGTCGATCGGGAAGCGGTGAACCGGTTCTGCGCGGGCACCGAGCAGTTCGTTCTTGCCGGGACGCTGGTGCGGCCATTCGAGCGGCTCTGCTTCCTCCGCACGATGGAGCAGGCGCTCATGGACCTGCTGACGCGTCCGCCCGGGTTCCTCGAACTGCTCCGGCGCCTGCACCATCACTACCGCGCGGAGGTCGAAGCCTGGGCCGCGACCGATGTCGACGGGATCGTCATCATGGACGACTGGGGAACCCAGGACCGCATGATGGTCTCCCCGAAGACCTGGCGGGAGTTGTTCAAGCCCATCTACCGGGAGTACTGTGACATCGCGCACGCGGCCGGGAAGTTCGTGTTCATGCACTCGGACGGGTGCATCCTCGACATCCTTCCCGACTTGATCGAGGTCGGCGTGCACGCGATCAACAGCCAGGTCTGGTGCATGGGCGCCGCGGCACTCTCGCGTTTTCGCGGGCAGGTAACGTTCTGGGGCGAGATTGACCGCCAGGTGGTCCTCGCGTTCGGCTCGCTGGAGGACGTTCGCCGGGCGGTAGGGGAAGTCCGCGAGCACCTGTATGCCGACGGCGGGGTGATTGCGCAGTGCGAGTTCGGGCCGGGGGCGCGGCCAGAGAACGTCCTCGAAGTCTTCCGGACGTGGAACCGTCTCGACGCAGAGAGGTGAGCATGCAAGCGGTCAGCAGGAGCGTTCTCGCGAGCGTGGCGGCGGTGACGGCATGGGGGATGTTGTGGGGCGCGGGAGCCCAGTCGCCCCTGCAATCGACCCGCACGCCGGCCAAGGGCGGCGCCGTCTCGCCGGGCATTTCCGTCACGCGGGCCGACTACCTGGCGTACGCCCGCAAGTCGGCCGACTACACCTGGGACCATCGCGAGGAGATCCTGACCCGCTGGCGGGACACCTTTGACCCGGCGAGCCCGTTCGGCTACCGCGCGCCGGGGGGCTTGCTCGACCTGGCGTCCATCTACGCGTCGCTCTACGAACTCGAACGGAACCCGGTCTACGCGGAACGCACCAAGCACGTACTGCTCACCTACGGCGACTACCGGTCGCAGTTCCCCGAAGCCGCAGCGAAGGCGCGCCCGGACTACTCGAACGGGGTCCCTGCCCTCCCGGACTTCTTCGTGGTGATGCGCTACCTCCGCGCGTACGACACGCTCCACCGGTTGAACCAGCTGACGCCGGTCGAGGCGGAGAAGATCGAGTCGATTGCCGCGCATTCCATCGACTACCTGCTGCAGACCAGCGAGTGGGGCGCGATGAACCGGGCAATGCTGCGGGCCGAGACGCTGGCGTGGGCGATCCGAGCCATGCCCGGCCAGCCGCACGCCGCCAGGTGGGAACTGCAGCGCCGCGCACTCGGGGACGACAACTGGGGCAACTGGGAGATCGAGGACGCGACGATCTACCACGGCGTCTGGCTGTACTCGCTGCTCGGATACGCGGACGCCATCGGGAAGATGGCCGATCTCTTCCGAACGCCGGAGACCTTCTACTACACGCAGTACTTCCTCAACCTGATGGCGCCGGCCGGCTCGATCCCGGACTTCGGCGATGCCAACTGGCCCCAGAACTGGCAGCACTTCCTGGTCTTCTTCGAGACGGCGGCCGCCCGGCTCAACGACCCGGAGATGAAGTGGGCCGCGCAGCGGATCGCCACCCGCTTCCTCGATCTCAAGAACCCGACCAGCGCCGGGCTCGGGTGCTTCCTGCTCGACGCCTACCGCTGGGGGCGCGACGACATCGCGCCCCGGGCGCCGTCCACCCTGAGCGCCGAGGTCATGGAGGACGTGCAGGGGAAGAAGGTGGTGTTCCGGAACGGCTGGAACCCCGACTCGACCTACATGCTCCTCACGTACCGCGACGAGGGCGACGGGGGCCTGAACTTCCGCGACTACCTGCGCGACAGCATCCCGGTCGAAGAAGAGAAGATGACGCACGGGCACGCCGACGAGAACAGCATCCCGATGCTGATGAGCGGCGGCTCGCTGCTCCTTCACGACGGCGGCTACCGCGACTACATGCCCAGCGGGCCGTTCGGCGCCTACCGGCAGGACTATTTCCACAACCGGCTCTGCGTGCGCCCGGAGAAGATCTTCATGGGCCAGAAGGATGGCGAGGAGCGCTACAGCCAGCGCGGCGCGATCCCCGGCCAGGGGATCCTCGACTTCTTCCGCAACGCCGGGTCCTACCGTCCCGTCCGCACGAAGAAGGTCGATTTCCTCCTGCAGCCCGAGTTCGACTACGCGCGCACCCGCCTGCTGGACGACGGGTGGGGATACGACGCGGACCGCACGGTGGTGTATGTCAAGGACCCCGAGATGTTCGTCGTCTTCGACACCTTCAAGTCGAGGACCGAGGAATATTTCACCCTCGCCAATCTCTGGCACACCCGCAAGATCGTCGAGCGTGGCGAGCACTGGTACGACACCGTCTACGACGCGGTCGGCAACGAGAAGTTCTCCGACGCGAGGCGGCTCCTCGTCGTCTTCCCGCAGAGCCACTTCCGCATGGAGGGGGTAGAGTCCCAGAAGCGTCATTACCAGGACGAACTCACCATCTACCAGGCGGCAGCCCGGCACTTCGAGCCGACGCAGACCGAGGGCTTCATCACGGTGCTGATTCCGCACGCGAAGGACGTCCCGCCGGCAGAACTCGCCCGCCGCATCGCCCTGGTGGAAACCGATCCCGGCCCGGCCGGGCTGGCGGTTCGCATCGAGGCGGGGGCGCGTCGGATCCTCGTGGGGGCCAAGCAGGACCTGCGGCAGGATATCGCTCGCGACCACCGGCGGCCCCGCTACGTCTTCGAGAAGGGGAAGATCGGCTACGGCGCCCTGCAGACGGACGGCGACCTGGTGTTCGCGTCCGAGGAGGGTGACAGGCTGACGTATGCCATCGTCAACATGACGCGGGCCGAGCGCGCCGGGCAGGTGCTCTTCCAGAACGGGTTCTCCTTCCACGGCCTGCCGTTCGACGCCTCGAAGGACGTGAGCGGCGTGGACAAGGTGCGCTACTGGCGGGACACGGTGAAGATCGATGCCCACGCGAAGTGAGGTCGAGATCCGGACCGGGCGCCCGGAATTCGACGGGCTCTACGGCCTGGTCCGGGGCTTCCTGCTGAACGACCGGCTGGACCTCGTCGTGGACGGCGAGCGCATACGCGGCTACCGCACGCCAGACGCCCGGTCCGTGTGGATCCGCGATCACAGCGACATGATGCGCGGCTTCCGCTACTTCGAGCGTGACCTCACCAGCGCGGTCCAGCACTTCGCGGACACGCAGTCGGCCGCGGGCCGCATCTTCGACTACGTCACGACCTTTCCGGAAAAGCTGCCCAGCGAGCGGGAGAACTGGACCAAGTACGTGCGCGTGCCCGTGGAGGCGGACGTCGAATACCGGCTGGTGAAAGCCGCGTACCTGGCCTGGCAGGCCATCGGGCGACGACGAGTGGGCCCGGCGACTGCTGCCGTGCCTGGAGAAGGCCCTCGCCTACATCCGCAACCACCGCTGGTATTGGGACGAGGACGCGGGACTGGTGAAGCGCGCCTACACCATCGACACCTGGGACTTCGCCTATACCGCCGGCCGGCACGACTGGCTGCAGTTCCAGATCACCGACGACACCTTCTGGGGATTGATGCACGGCGACAACAGCGGGTACTACGAGGCGTACCGGCTGCTCGCGCGGATGCACGCCCGCCTCGGCGACCAGGGACACGCGGCCCGGTGGGCGCCGTCTGGCCGAGACCATCCGCGACAACCTGAACCGCACCTGCTGGAACGGCCGCTTCTACACTCACTTCGTCAAGCTGACGCCGTGCACGATCGACGGCGTCGATGAGGCGTCGCAGCTCAGCCTCAGCAACCCGATGGACATCAACCGCGGCGTCGCGGACCACGAACAGGCCGCGTCGATCATCGAGGAGTACCGCCGTCGTGGGGGCCGGAGCGCGGCGTTCGCCGAGTGGTTCTCGATCGACCCGCCATTCCCGGACGGCATCTTCGGCGACGAGCGGCTGGTCGCGGGGCGCCTACTGCAACGGCGGAATCATGCCCCTGGTCGGCGCCGAACTCGCGAGGGCGGCCTTCGATCACGGCTTCGAGGAGTACGGCGCGGGAATCCTCGCACGCTACCACCAGCTCGTCTCGGCGCGCGGGGAGTCGTATCTCTGGTACTTCCCGGATGGCAGGCCCAGCACCGTCGAGACGAGCACGAGCCCCGATGCCCTGCCCACCGATGGCTGGGGATCGAGCGCGATGCTCTGGGCCCTGGTGGAAGGGCTGGCCGGGATCGTGGACCGCGGCCGATGTTTCGATGCGGTCTCGCTCTCGCCCCGCTGGCTGGCGGCCGGGATCGAGGATGCCGACGCGCAGGTGGGTTACGCCGCGTCCGGGCGAGGCATCGGCTATTCCTTCCGGATGCGGCCAGCGGCCCTCGATCTCGAGATTGAAGGCGATGCCCTGCAGGTCGCGGGTCACATCCTGCATTCCCGGCGGCGCCGGCGTTCGAGCGGTCCGGTCCGGAACCGGCGACCTGGCATTCCGCGAGACGGTGATCGAATCGAGCCGCTACGTCGACTTCGACCTGGCCATGGACGGTGGCGCGCGCGTCACCGTGGAGTTGCGCTGATGATCCGACGACGGGAATTCCTGGCGCGGGTCGGGGGGGCGGGGGCGCTCGCGGCGTCCCGGGGCCTGGCTGCGGCGCAGCCGCCTGCGACGGACGCCTGGGCCGGGCTGGCCTCGCAGTTCCAGTTCCCCGCGGGCTTCACCTACTTCAACACCGCGGGCCTCGGCGCCTGCCCCAGAGCCGTGAGCGACCGAGTGAAGGCGGCCATGGACCGCGAGGAGGAATCGCCCAGCCCCGGCCACAGCGAAGCCGACTGGACGCGGATCCGCGGGAAGTGCGCGGCGTTGCTGGGCCCGGCGGCCGCCCCGGCGGAGATCGCGCTGGTCAGCACGGCGACGGAGGGCATCAACATCATCCTGAACGGGCTGCCCTTGAAGGCGGGCGACGAGATCATCGCTTCGACGCACGAACACGTCGCGCTCGCCATCCCGCTGCTCCACAAGATGAAGACCGTGGGCATCGTGGTGCGCACGTTCGAACCCGACCTGCGGGCTCCGGCCGGCACGGTGGCGAGGGTGCGCGCCCTGCTGACGCCGCGCACGCGCGCGATTTTCGTGAGCCATGTCACCTGCACGACGGGCCAGGTGCTGCCCGTGGAGGATCTGGGCCGCCTGGCCGCCGAGCGCCGCGTCTGGTTCGCGCTGGACGGCGCCCAGTCGCTCGCGCAGTTTCCGATCGACATCGCCGCGACCGGCGCCCACTGCTTCACCGCCAGCTGTCACAAGTGGCTCATGGGGCCCAAGCGGACCGGCGTGCTCTGGGTTCGGCGCGATCGCCTCCCCGAACTGTCGTCGTGCGTGGTCGGGGCCTACTCGGACGAGGCCAATTCACTTGCCGACCGTCGGCTGACGCTGCGGTCCGACGCCCAGCGTTTCGAATACGGCACGCAGAACGACGCGCTCGTGTACGGCATCGAAGCGGCCTGCGATTTCGTCCAGGCACTCGGCCTCGCGCGGATCTGGGAGCGGAACCGGCAGCTGGCCGAGTCGTTTCGGGCGGCGCTGCAACGGCTGCCGCACGTCGAACTCCTCTCGCCATCGGACGCCCCCTCGCGCTCGGCGATCGTCACCTTCCGCGCTGCCCGGGCGCGACAACCGCGAGGTGGCATCGGCGATCACGGCGAGGCGCCTGCGGGTGCGGAGCGTGACCGAAGCGGGACTCGACGCCGTCAGGGCGTCCTTCCACGTGTGCAACACCGATGCGCACGTGGCGGCTTTGGCGGACGCGGTCGCTGCGCTCCGCTGAGAACGGGTCGTCCGGTGAAAAGGGGTCGAGACGCTTTTCCCTGGGGAGCTTCAATCGATGACGGAAGTGAAATCCACGGTCGCCGGCGCGTTCTCCCGTGTCCGCGAAACCAGGATCGCCGACGGCGCGGCCGACGTGTGCCTGACCGTCGCGGAGGAGTTGAAGCGCCGGAGCGGATGCGCGATCGTCACGGCAACGCCGCCTTCGGCTCCGCAGCCCGGCGTCTTTTCGATCTCCGTCGGACCCGAGGCCGCCCGGGGCTCGGACGGGGTGCGACTGGTACTGCGCCCGGACGGTTCGGGCCAGTTGATTGCAGCCGCACCGCACGGACTGTTCGCGGCGGCCCTGTATGCGCTCGACGCGCTCGCCGACCAACCGGTCGAGCGCGCGGCCGACGGGATCGCCCTGCGACCGGCGTTTCCCTGGAACCGCTCCTGCTACGACATATTCCTCACCCAGGAGGCCCGAATCCAGGCGGGCCTGGTCCCCGACACCTACGTCCGGAGGCTGGCAGAGTCCGGCTTCACGCACATCGAGGTGAATGGGCTCGCCTATCCGATGGCGCTCGAGACTGGGCCCAAGGGCGAGGTGTACCCGATGTTCTACACCTACTGCCCCGCGCTGGATCAATTCGTCGACTCGCCGCTCAACCGCGGCCTCTACCCTGCGTACTACCTGTCGGCGAACCTCGGCTATCTGAAGCGGAACGCGCAACTTGCGCGCAAGTACGGCCTCGTCCCGGGACTTCTCTGCTTCGAACCCCGGTCGGTCCCGGAGGAGTTCTTCAACCGCTACCCGATGCTCCGCGGCGCGCGCGTCGACCATCCCTTCCGGTCGTTCAAGCCGCGTTACACGATGACGCTGGCCCACCCGCTCGTCCGCGAGCATTACGCGACGATGGTCGCCACGCTGCTGAGGGAGGTTCCCGACCTTGGCTTCCTCACCATCTGGACCAACGACAGCGGCTCGGGGTTCGAGCACACGACCTCGCTCTACGTCGGCCGGAACGGCGGTCCCTACATGGTTCGCGAATGGCGCGACCACGCCTCCATCGCGCGGGTGGCCGGCGAGCACGCGCTCCTCTTCTTCCGCACGCTTCGCGACGCGGCGCGCGCCGTCTCTCCCACGTTCCGGGTCATCACGCGGCTCGAGTCGTTCATGGGCGAACACGACACGCTCTGGCAGGGGTTGTCGGACGGCATCGAGGTGGAGACGACGTCGCTGGTCGCACGTGGGTGGCAGATGCCCTATACCCACCCTCGCTACCCCGACTCGCACGCCATCAACGGCGGCACGGTCTACCAGCAGTCGTTCGACGCGCGCGAACGGGAGTTGAGCGACGAACTTCGCGGCCGGCGGTCCGAGGCGCACTTCTACGCCGCCGTCGGCCCGCACCAGATGTTCGCGCCCCTCCTCGGCGTCCCGTACCCCGCGCTGGCTCACAAGCGGCTGTCACTGCTGCACGCCAACGGCGTCCGATCGGTCTCGCAGGTGGGCGGCACCTGTCCGCCCGAACTCGTGCCGTTCAACGTGAACCACGAGATTCTCCGGCGGTTCCAGTTCGACCCGGCCATGGACGTCGGCCTGGCGATTCGGACGCTTGCGCACCAATGGGCCGGCCCCGGGCACGCCCCGGCCCTGCAGGAGGCCTGGCGGGACGCGGAGGAGGCGATCCTCGCGTTCCCCAACGTGTGCACGCTGTATTCGACGATCGGCTTCGCCTGGTACCGTCTGTGGGCCCGCCCGTTCGTACCCGACATCGAAGCGATTCCGCAGGAGGCACGCGCCTACTACGAACGGTTCATGTGCACGACGCCCCACAACCCGAACAACGTCGACCTCAGCCGCGACGTCCTCTTCCGCCTCGTGGACCCGGCGCAGGCGCGCAAGGACGTGGAGCGGATGGACGCGCATGTCTGGCCGCCGCTCGACAAGGCGATAGCCCGTCTCCAGGCGGCCATCGATGCGGCCGGCGGCCGGACGTCCCTGCCACCGGTCGTCTTCGACCAGGCGGTCAGGCTGCGCGCGCTCCGGTGCTGGCTCGAAACCCAGCGGAACCTCGCGGCCTGGGTGGAGTCCGTCTACGCGTACCTCGACGTGCAGGACGAGGACGCGCGCGCCGCATGCCGGGTTCGCCTGCACGTGGCCATCGGACGCGAAATCGACAACAGCCGCGCGCTGCTCTCCCTGCTCGACAGCGGCATCGAGTTCATGGCGACCACGGAACTGGGAGAGAGCCCGCTGATCCACGGACGCAACCTCGCCGCCCTGCTGCTCACCCGCATTGCGCTCATGGAGGAGCACCGCGACGACGAACCCCGTATCGACCACGACTACATGATGCGTATGGCGGGACAGGTGATGGCGTGAGCTGGACCTCGCGCGAGCGCCTGCTGACCGCCCTCGCTCGCCGGACACCCGATTGGCTGCCGGTCACGACGCATCACCTGATGCCGACGTTCCTGTCACGGCACGGGTTCGCGAGCGACCTGGCGTTCTTCGACCGCTTCGGACTCGACGCGATTCGTTGGACGACGCCCCTGGCGGGGCCAGCTCGGGAGGCCCGGGCTGGCGGCTCGAACAGGAAGAGGTCCCCGATCCCGACTACCGCACCACGCGGCACCGCTTCGTCACCTCGCGCGGAACCTTGTCGATGCTGGTCCAGGACGATGGGCGCACGACCTGGGTGCGGGAACGCCTGCTCAAGCAGAAGGCGACATCGACGTGCTGGAGGAGATCGCCCTTGGACCCGGGTGCGACGCGCCAGCCGTCCACGCCGCGGCCGTCACGATCGGCGACCGGGGAATCGTCCGCGGGGCGGTTCCGGGCTTCCCCGTCTACGGCCAGCCCGGGCTGCTGGCAGGATGCCGCGGTTCTCTTCGGCATCGAACCGCTGATCCTGGCGACCTTCTCCGATCCCAGGTGGGTGGAGTCGCTGCTCGCGATCGTCCAGCGGCCGAAGCTGCACTTCCTGCAGTCCGCCAACGGCGCGCCGCTTCGATCTCCTCGAACTCGGCGGGGGTGACGGCTCCTCGACGGTGATCTCACCCGCGATCTTCGACCGCTTCGTCGCGCCGTTCGACGCTCCCCTCATCGCGGCCGCACACGCGGCCGGGCTCCGCGTCGTATACCACACCTGCGGCGGCATGATGCCGTTTCTCGAACGGATTGCGGACATGGAAGCCGGATGCCATGGAGACGTTCACGCCGCGAGGCATGGGCGGGGACGCCAGGATGGCGGAGGCAAAAGCGCGCCTGGGCGGACGCGTCTGCATGATTGGCGGGTTCGACCAGATCAACGGCTTCGTCGGCGGCAGCCCCGCCGAGACGCGGGCGGCGGTGCGCAGGCTCTTCGACGAGGCGGGCCAGGATGGCGGCTTCATCCTGGCCCCGTCCGATCACTTCTTCGAGGCCGACCTCGCCTTGATCGCGGCGTTCGCCGACGAGGCGGCCCGCTGCCGATACTGACGGCTACTTGCTCACGATCGTCGAGTCGTTCGTCGTTCCGCCGGGCGCCGACGAGAAGTAGCGGCTCGGGCTCAGGACAATCTGGTCGAACTGCACGCCGTCCTCGCGCACCTGGATCCGGATCGTCTTGGTGCCGGATGTCGCGAACGTGACCGTGGTGTCCTGTGACAGCCAATACGCCCCGTTCTGCCAGCCCCACCCGCTGATGCTTGCCCCCGTCCCGTCGGTCGCCAGGTTCACCAGCAAGCCCGACGTGCCGCCGATCGCGTAAGCCTGGGCGCCCGAGAACTGCACCCACACGGAGTCGTTGTACTTGCTGTTGTTCAGCGCCTTCAGCCGGAGCCAGACCCGGTACGGCGTGGCGGCGACCGCGCTGAAACTGACGTCGACGTAGTCGCTCGGGGCGGCGAGCGGAGCGTTAGGTGCCGACCATCCAAGGTCACTCGTCGCCAGGCTCACGCCGTTCGGCGAGGTCGCATCTCCCGTCGCGGACCAGGATCCGTGAATCCCGGCGGCGGGCACGTCACTGGCGTAGATCACGATGTCCGGCGCCGATGGAGGAGGCGGCGGCGGTGTTCCGCCCGCGCCGACCGACACGTTGTCGAACGTGGCGGTCGTGGTCACCGTGGTCGAGTGACTGGACACCGCGAGTCCCGCGTAGATCGCCGTGGCCATCGAGACCGTCGTCGACCCGACGGTGGTCCACGCGGCACCGTCGGCCGACACGGCGCTGGTGATGGTCGACCCGCTGCGCGTGAGCCGCAGCCACACCGGCCTTGCCATGGTGGCTCCGCCCAGGTAGCTGGTGGACCCGTTCGTCGCCGCCCGCGACATGAACTCCACGCCGCCGCCCGGCGTCGCATCCAGGATGACGTGACGGGACCCGGCAGCGAGAGTCTCCCGCAGCATCACGCCCGCCTTCGCGTAGGTGTTGGTGTTCTGGAGCGACGTGACCCGCGCCACGATCTGGCCGTCCCCGGACAGGGGCTGATAGACGTACTGGAAGGCGTCTGCGGTGCCCCAGATGTCGGCCCCCGCCCCGGTCACCGTGAACTGGCCCGAAGCGTAGCTCGCGCTGCCCGCGACACCAGTGGACCCGACGTCCTGGTTCTGCCACGGCGTTGGAAGACCGCCGCCCCCTCCGCCGCCGCCCGTGCTCACCCCGACGTTGTCGAACGTCGCCGTCGTGGTGGCACCCGTGGTATGACTGCAGACGGCGAGCCCCGCGAGCAGTGAGGACCCCATCGAGACCGTGGCGCTCCCGACGACCGTCCAGGTCGAGCCATTCGATGACACCGATGCGGTCACGGTCGTCCCGCTTCGCGACAGCTTCAGCCACCCGGGAATCGACTGCGTGGCGCCCGCCAGGTAGGTTGTCGTGCCCCCGCTGGCCGACCGCTTCATGAATTCGACCGAACCGCCCGGCCTGACATCCAGCACCACGTGCGCCGATCCGGCCGCTGCCGTTTCGCGGAGCATCACGCCCGCCTTGGCAAAGGCGTCGGTGTTCTGGAGGCTGGTGACGCGGGCCACGATCTCACCGTCGCCCGACAGCGTCGTGTAGGCGAAGTTGAATGCGTCGGCAGTCCCCCAGATGTCCGCCCCGTCACCCTTGACGGTGAACGTGCCGCTGGCGTACGAGGCGCTGCCCGCCGCCGCCACCGACCCGATGTCCTGGTCCACCCACCCGGCCGGCAGCGTCGTGCTCTGCGAGCCGCCCGTCGTGAAGGACCAGGTTGGCGAACCGGCCACCAGGTTCGGGTTCCTGGGCGTCGCGTTCGTGCGCGACACCACGCGCCAGTAATAGGTGGTGCCCGCGGCCAGGGCCGCAGCTCGCCGTCCACGAGTACGTGGAAGGCGGGTTGTTGACCAGCTGCGCCGGGACGTTGGCCACGAGGGCGAGGCTGGCGACTCGACGTTCCCAGGTAGACGTCGTAGCTGGTTGCAAACGTGGCGATGTTCCAGGTCAGCGTGGGATTGGTCGACACCGAGCCGGCGCCGTTGGACGGGGACGCGAGCACGGGGGCGTCGGGGGGCTGCGGCACGAAATCCGTGAAGCCCGTCGTATCGCCCCACATCGTCTGGAAGCGGTTCTTCAGCGCGCTGTAGATCGTCGGCTTGGCGGACGCCGACACGAAGTAGTTGTGGTCCCGCTGCCAGGCCGCCCCGAAGTTCGACGAGCCATTCGTCGCGTAGCGTGGAGGTGATCAGTGTCTTCATGTGGGTGATGCCCTGGTGCTGGCGCTGCTTGATCGCCACACCGGCCGCCCACAACTTGTCGAGGTTGGCGTGCGTGATCCAGAACTCCGGCCACTTCCGGTTCAGGTACTCCGCCGGCTCGATGATCAACCTGACGGGCACGCCCGACTGGAATTTCGACAGCAGCGCCTGCGTGATGTTGTCCACCGTCAGCCGGTACACGACGAGGTCGACGCGCGTCGCCTCGTTGTCGATCTCCTGGACCACGCGGTTGTTGAAATCGGGCCCCTGCCCCCAGATCAGGTCGGCAGGCATGGTCCGGTTCGGTTCAAGCCTCGCGGTGTTGATGGTCATCACCGCCGGGTTCGGGTACGTGGTCGAGTAGTCGGCGCACGCGCTCTCGAGCGCGCACGCGTCGTTCCAGTTCTTCAGGTACGGCGGACCGCCGTAGACGCTCTGCGGCTCGGTGGTGGTGTCGTTCCAGATCTGGTCGAACTTGGTCTTGAAGGCGCCGACAATCGCCGGGTCTCCCGTCAACCAGGCCGTCTCGTCGGAGTAGTTGGTCGCCGACGAGGGCGCCAGCTGGAACGGTGTGTAATTGGCCGACCCGAATTCGACGAGGTTCTGCCCCACGAAGACGGTGGCCTTCCAGTGGTCGATCTCCGGATACCAGGTGGGGTTGTACCGGAGCCGGATCGGGACGCCGTAGCTGGCCAGCCAGTAGAATTCAGCCTTGGTCTTCGGATCGATCTCGAAGATCGCGCCGCGGTCGCCAATCAGGCGCACCGGCACACCAGCCTGGAAGCGGTTCAGCAACGCGATCGACACCGAATGCTCTGTCAGGTACCACGCCGACATGTCGATTCGGACCGTCTCGGCGTTGATCCGCTGCACGAGGACGTTCGTCACGTTGTCCACGGCAGGAAAGTACATCGTATCGGTCTGCGCTGAGGCCGTTCCGCCAGCGAGGCCGAGAACCAGGCACAGCAGCGCGGTGACAAGCGGTCGAGCGGCGCGGGATGAAGGGCTCATCTGTTTCCGTCCAGTGCGGAGCACGGGTTTGCGTTCGATACGCATCAGTGGACAGCTGACCTCGGAGCAAGCCCTGTGCCGACCTCGCCGGCACGGAGGCCGGCGCCACGAGGATTACGAGCAGCCCCACCTCGGCACGGAGGTGTTCCGTTTCACCATGAACGTCTGAGACTTCCGCTACTCAGCGCTGGAGGTTGCGGCTATAATCCGCGGATCGTTGCCCGCCCTTCCGCGGTGCCCGATCCTCTGGACGAACCGATGACCGACCGTCGATTCCTTCCGATCCTGCTCGTGCTCTTCCTCGGCAGCGGCTGCGCCGCCCTGGTGTACGAGGTGGTGTGGTTTCAGCTCTTGCAGCTGGTGATTGGCGTGTCGGCCATTTCGCTCGGCGTGCTGCTCGGCACCTTCATGGGGGGGCTGTTTCTCGGCAGCCTGCTCTACCCCCGGTTCGTTCCACCGTCACTCCACCCGCTTCGCGTGTACGCGGTGATCGAGGTCGCGATCGGGGTAATCGGCCTCGCGGTGCTCGTTGTCGTTCCCGCGATTGGGGGCATTTACACGGCGTGGGCCGGTCCCGGCTTGACCGGGCTCCTGCTCCGCGCGCTCGCCGCCAGCATCTGCCTGCTTCCCCCGACTGTCCTGATGGGCGCCACGCTGCCCGCGCTGTCCCGCTGGGTGGAATCGACACCCAGGGGCGTGTCCTGGCTGGGGTTCTTCTACGCCAGCAACACCGCCGGCGCCGTGCTGGGCTGCCTGCTGGCCGGCTTCTACCTCCTGCGCGTGCACGACATGCCGACCGCCACGTTCGTCGCAGTCGGGCTCAACCTTGCCGTCGCGACCCTGTCGCTCGGGATCGCCTCCTTCGCGACGCACCGGCCCTCCACCACGGCGACCGCCGACGCGGCCCCCGTAGCCGGAGCGCCCGCGATCTACATCGCCACCGCGCTCTCGGGCCTGACGGCGCTGGCAGCGGAGGTCGTGTGGACGCGGCTGCTGTCGCTGCTCATCGGCGGGACGACGTACACGTTCTCGCTGATTCTCGCGGCGTTCCTGGTCGGGATCGGCATCGGCAGCGCGGCGGGCGCCGGCCTCGGCCGCAGCCCCGAGCGCGCTCGCGTCGCGCTCGGCTGGTGCCAGGCCCTGCTGGCGCTGGCCATCGCCTGGGCCGCCTACACGCTCTCGGCGTCGCTGCCGTTCTGGCCGATCGACCCCTCGATCTCCGAGAGCCCGTGGTTCAATTTCCAGCTCGACTTCGTGCGCTGTCTCTGGGCGATCTTGCCGGCGACGCTGTTGTGGGGCGCCAGCTTCCCACTCGCGCTCTCCGCCCTCGCCGTGCCCGGGCACGACCCCGCGCGGCTGGTGGGGCGGGTCTACGCCGCGAACACGGTGGGCGCGATCGTCGGGTCGTTGGCCGCCAGCCTCGTGCTGGTGTCCGCGATCGGCAGCCAGAACACGCAGAAGCTCCTCATCCTGTTGTGCGGGGTTTCGGCTCTCGTCGCCCTCGAGCCGGTTGCGGGAGCGGTCTCTGCCGCGCGTCGCCCGTGGCTGCGCTTCGCGGTCGTCGTCCTGGTGGTGATGGGCGCGTGCGGTGCGCTCATGAGCCGTGCCGTCCCCCCGGTCCCCGGCCTGCTGGTGGCCTACGGCCGCTTCACCGCGACCAAGTCGGGCCAGGGCGAGGTGCTGTACATGGGCGAGGGCCTGGCGTCGTCTGTCGCGGTGACGCGCCTCAGCAACGGCATCATGAGCTACCACAATGCCGGCAAGGTACAGGCGTCGAGCGACCCCGAGGACATGCGTCTCCAGCGGATGCTCGGCCATTTCACCACGCTGGTGCCCGCCCACCCCAAGTCGGTGCTGGTGATCGGGTGCGGGGCGGGCGTGACGGCCGGCGCGGTCTCCGTGGATCCTGCCGTGGAGAAGGTGACGATTGCCGAGATCGAACCGCTCGTGATCAAGACGGTCTCGAAATACTTCAGCCGCTACAACCACGACGTCATCCGAAACCCCAAGGTGACGGTGCACGTCGACGACGCCCGGCACTTCCTGGTGACCACCAAGGAGAAATTCGACGCGATCACGTCCGACCCGCTGGATCCGTGGGTCAAGGGCGCTGCGATGCTCTACACGCAGGAGTTCTTCGAACTGGCCAAGAGCCACCTGAACCCGGGCGGGGCGGTGACGCTGTTCGTGCAGTTGTACCAGAGCAACGAAGAAGCGGTGAAGAGCGAGATCGCGACGTTCTTCGAGGCGTTCCCGAACGGCGTCGTCTTCGCGAACACGGTCAACGGCGCCGGCTACGATCTCGTCCTGCTCGGCCAGGTGGAGCCGACGAAGATCGACGTGGACGAGTGGGTGGCGCGGCTGCAGCGGCCCGAGTACCAGCCCATCGCGCTCTCGCTCCGCGAGATCGGTTTCCCGACGGCGATCGACCTGCTGGCGACGTATTCGGGAAGCGCGAAGGACCTGGCCGGGTGGATGAAGGATGCGGCAATCACGCGCGATCGCAACCTCCGCCTGCAATACCTGGCGGGCATGGGACTCAACCTCCGCCAGAGCGGGACCATCTACAGCAACATGCTGGCTTACCGCCAGCAGCCCCAAGGCCTGTTCCTCGGCGCGCCGGCGACGATCGAAGCCCTCTACCAGGCGATAGAGAACCCGCCCATCAGGTAGCGGGAACGGGCGGGACCGTGCCCCCGCCTACCTGTGGTCCGGCACCCAGTAGTCTCCGCCGCCGCCCTGCCGGTCCATGAAGCCGAACTCCACCAGGTAGCGGCGGAGGCGGGCGGTGTCGTCGCTGAACCGGCGGAGCGCCGCGTTCACTTCTTTCTCGCTGTAGCGCCGGCCGCGCTCGAAGACCTTCGCCACGTGCCGCAGGATCGCCATTTCCTTCTTGCGCTGCACCGGGAACGCCTTGATCCGCCCGTCTCCATCGAGATAGGTCTTCAACACCTTCCGGTCGAACGCGTCCACCTCCACGTCCGCAGCGACGGCCGGGAGCGTTTCGTCCTTCAACAACCGGTGCGCCATGGCGCTCAGCGCGCCTTCCTCGAGGCGGTAGATGCTGTAATAGCCTTCTGCGCGTGCGCTCACGAGGCCGAGGGCCGACAGCCGCGCCAGGTGGTGGGACACCGTCGACGACGTGAGGCCGAGCGTTGCCGCCAGCCCCTCCACCGAGTGTTCCTGCTTCGCCAGGAGCGCCACGATCTTCAGCCGGGTGCCGTCCGAGAGCGCCTTGAAGAAAGCCAGCAGTTCGCCGGCCGGGGCGGGAGCGTCGATTTGTGTGATTGCCATTGAAATTAAATTGACCTCCGTAGAACTATTGTGACAATCAACGTCGACCGCGTCAAGACCCGGCCGGGCAGAGCCGGCCGACCTCAATCCGCGTTCTTGCGCGCGACCCAGGCGTTGATGAAGCGGTTGAAGTCGAGGAGCCGTTCCCGATGCTCCTCCAGCCACGCGAGCCCTCCGCGAGCCGGGTAGGCCCTGGAGCCGTCCAACCGGCGGACCATCGTCGGGATCACGACCATGGTGTCCATGGGGCTGCGGTACGGGTACTGGCGGCCGAGTTCGGCGAAGTCGGCGCCGGCCAGGTAGAACCGGGGGGTTCCCTGCCAGGCCAGGGTAACCCGGCCGAAATGCCGGTCCTTCTGCCGGTAGGCGAACTGCAGGAACGCCCGCAAGACGTCGATGCCCGTCGTGTCGGCGGTCGCCACCCTCACGTCGTACACCAGCACCGTCGGGTCCACGTACCAGCGCCAGTGCGCCCGCACGTCCATGCCGCGGTTGCGGTCGTCGCGTTCGATGACCTGTTCGATCGACTGCTGGAACAGCCCGTAGTTCAGGAGGTACACGAGCATCGGCACGAGCAGGAAGACGGACAACAGCAGCCGCCGCGTGACCGGGACGCGCCTACTGGTCATGGCGTGAGTCCAGTTCGTCCCAGCGCGCGTAGGCCTGGAGCAGTGCCTGCTGCACCGCTTCGATGCGCGCCAGCGTTGCCCTGATGGTGTCGGGCGGCTCCTTGTAGAAGCCGGCCGACGATGCGGCGGCGTGCAGGCGCTCCTGCTCCGCCTCGAGCGACTCGATCTTCGACGGCAGCTGGTCGAACTCCCGCTGCTCCATGTAGGACAGCCGCCTGCGAGCGCGAGGTTCGCCGCCGATCGCCCCGGGCCGGGTGCCCCGGTCGCCAGCGGCGCTGCGTTCCGGCGCCTCGGCCGCCGCCGCCTTCACCGTGGCTTCGGCCGCCGCCCGCTTCGCACGCTGCCAGTCCTCGTAGCCGCCGACGTACTCGCCCACCGTCCCGTCGCCCTCCAGCACCAGGGTGCTCGTGACGATGTTGTCGAGGAAGACGCGGTCGTGGCTGACGAGGATCAACGTGCCGGGCCACTCCACCAGCTGCGCCTCGAGCAGTTCGAGCGTCTCGAGGTCGAGGTCGTTCGTCGGCTCGTCCAGCACGAGGAGGTTGGCCACCCGCGTGAACAGCCGGGCAAGCAGCAGCCGGTTCCGCTCGCCGCCCGAGAGCGCCTTGACCGGTGAGTGCGCCCGCTCCGGGGGAAACAGGAAGTCGCGCAGGTAGCCGTTGACGTGCCGCGGCCGCCCGGCCACCACCACCACCTCGCTGCCGTCCCCGACCGTGTCGAACACGCTCCGTTCGGGGTCGAGCTGCTCGCGCTGCTGGTCGTAGTAAGCGACCTCGACGTTCGCCCCGACACGCACTTCTCCCTCGTCCGGCTCCAGTTCGCCGAGCAACAGCCGGAGCAGGGTTGTCTTGCCCGCCCCGTTCGGCCCAATCACCCCGACGCGGTCGCCCCGCATGACCCGGGCGGAGAAATCCCGAACGACCTGCCGGCCGTCGAACGACTTGCTCACGTGCTCCGCTTCGAACACCATCTTCCCCGACTGGTCCGCGTGCTCCACCTGCAGCCGCACGGCCCCCACGTGCTCGCGGCGCTCCGCGCGGTCCGCGCGCATCTTCATCAGGGCGCGCACGCGCCCCTCGTTGCGGGTCCGGCGGGCCTTCACTCCCTGGCGGAGCCACGCCTCCTCCTCGGCCAGCTTCTTGTCGAACTTCTCCTGCTGCAGCGCCTCGTTGGCGAGCCACTCTTCCTTCTTCCTCAGGAAGGTCGCGTAGTCCCCCGGCCATGACGTCAGGCGGCCGCGATCGAGCTCCACGATGCGCGTCGCCAGCCGCTGCAGGAAGGCCCGGTCGTGCGTGACGAACAGGACCGAGCCCGGAAAGTCGGCCAGGTAGGTCTCCAGCCAGCCGATCGCCTCGATGTCGAGATGGTTGGTCGGCTCGTCGAGCAGCAGCAGGTCGGGCTGCGAGACGAGCGCACGCGCCAGGAGCACCCGCCTCCGCCAGCCGCCCGAGAGCGTGTCCACGGCGGCCTCCGACGGCAGGTCCAGGTGCGAGACGATCTGTTCGACTCGCTGCTCCAGGCGCCAGCCATCCCGCTCCTCGAGTTCGTGCTGCAACCGCCCCAGGCGCTCGAGCGCAGCCGCCCCCCCGCGCTCCGCCACCTGCACCGCCGCGTGGTGATACGCAGCCACCACGTCGCTCAAGTCGCCCAGCCCCTCTGCCACCACGTCGAATACCGGCCGGGGGTCAGAGAGCGGAGCGTCCTGATCCAGCCGCGCCGTCCGGAGGCCAGCCGATCGCCACATCGAGCCCGAGTCCGGCGTCATTTCCCCGTTGACCACCTTCAGAAGCGTGGATTTGCCTGTGCCATTCCGGCCGATGACGGCGACGCGTTCGCCGGGTTCGATCTGGACGCTGGCCTCGTCGAGCAGCGGGAGGTGTCCGAAGGCGATCGTGACGCGGTCGAGTGCAACGAGCGGCATCGTGTAAGCGTACCACGCAGCGAGAAACGACGAGCGAAATTGACCGCGGAGAATGGCGCGGTCGCCGCCCGAAGCAGGCAGCCACGGACAGAACTCTGTCTCGTCAACCTCTGGGGCAGCCCTGAACCGACCCTGATCCTCGGGCCGATCGACTCGCGTTTCCCGCCGATGATCGCGGTGCACGGGACGAAGGACGAACTGGTGCCCTACCGCCTGAGCGAGGAACTGTGCGCGAAGGTGAAGGCCGCCGGCGTGGAGTGCGAGCTGATGACGATCCCGGACGCCCCCCATACGCCGACAGCCCACATGGCGGACATCCTGAAGAACACCGCCGCCTTTCTCGCCCGCCGCGTCCCGGCCAGGTAGAGGCCGTCAGCGAGGGGGGGCGGCCTTCTGGCCGATCAAGCCCCGCCGGTCCAGCCACTCCTCGCAGCGCTTCGGCCAGGTCGAGATCGGGCCGTGGTTCGGTTCCAGGGCCACCCCGTGGGCCCCGTCCTGGTAGACGTGAATCTCCGCGGGCACCCCCGCGCGCTCGAGCGCGAGGTAGAACGCCACACTGTTCTCGGGCGAGACCGACTGGTCCGTGCCTCCATGCACGAGGAACGTCGGCGGGGTTTCCCGGGTCACCTGCAGGTCGGTGGACAGGCGCGCCGCCGTCTGGGCCGCGGGGTTCGGCCCCAGCAGGCTTTCGCGCGAACCCGAGTGGGCGCTCGGGGTGGTCATCGAGATCACGGGATAGACGAGGACCGCAAAATCGGGCCGGCCGCTCACCGCGTCGAGGGGCGCCCCGGTTCGCCCTTCCGCCGCGTCGTAGAGCGTCGCCGCCGACGAGGCCAGGTGGCCGCCCGCGGAGAAGCCGAGCACGCCAATGCGCCCCGGCGCCAGCTTCCACTTTGCGGCCTGCGACCTCACCAGGCGGATCGCACGCAGGACGTCCCGCAACGGGGCCGGATGCCCGTACTCCTTCAACCGATACTTCAGGACGAACGCCGACACGCCAAGCGAGTTGAGCCACTGGGCGACGAGCGTGCCTTCCTTGTCGATCGCGAGCCGGCGGTACGCGCCCCCGGGGCAGACGATCACCGCGGTGCCGTTGCGCGTGCCCTCCGGCGGAAGGAACACCGTCAGCGTTGGATTGTGCACGTTGGAGAGGCGGGCGTCCTCTTCCACTTCCGCTCCCGCGTTCGGGAGGAGCCCGGGCACGCCTTCGGGCCAGATCGCGATCACTTCGGCCGCCAGCCGCGCGCGCGCTTCCGGCGTCTGCGGCGCGGGCGACTGTCGAATCGGCGCATCAGCCCGCACCAATGCACAGGCGCCTGACAGCAGGCAGACCATCAGCGGGACTCGAAACGGCACGGGGCCCTCCCGATCAGGGTCGCGCGCTCGAACGGGCGACCGGGACAAACGGCGCGAGGTGGCGGCTGAAGTGGCGAACGAGACAGGCGCTATACACCTCCGGATGCGCGTCGAGCACCGCCATGAAACGGTCGTAGAACCGGCGCCGGCCGTCCGGGAGCCGCTCCGTCAGGACCGAGCCGAAGGTCACGTGGAGGATCTCCCTCGCGTGGAACTGGTCCAGCAGGGCAGGCAGCGCAGCGGCGAACACGCCGTCGGCCCCCGGGGCCGCCGCGACCCGAGCCGAGACGTGATACGAGGCCTTGTCCACCTCGTACCGATCGCGACAGAACGCGTAGATCCCGCGGAAGAACTCGGGATCGAGCTGCCCCAGCGCCCGCAGCGCCTCGAGGTAGCTCGTGCCCGCCGTCTTCAGGTGGACGAAGCCGCGGGAGTGGGCCGCGATCAGCGGGTAGATCGAGAACTTGTCCGACCCCGAGTGCAGGCTGAGCTTGTACGGCCCCAGCGCCCTGGAGATGTTCGAGTGGACCTCGAGGTCCCGCTCGAAGTCACCGAGGTCGCCGATGTAATCGACCCCCTTCTCGAACCGGCCGACATACCGGGGCGCCAGCCCGATCCACGCCACGCCCAGGCGCCGCAGTTCACTGGCGACATAGTAGTGCTCGGTGTGGCTGGTCGGGCTGTCGGTTTCGTCGACCGAGACTTCCACCTCGAACGGGCCCTTGGCGGCCGCCGCGAGATGCCGGTACATCTTGACCACGTGAGCGACCGCCTTGCCGTACTTGGCCGCGGCCCGGAGGACGTCCTCCCGCTCGAACGCCACCGCTCCTCCGCCGACGTCGAACGTCCGGCCCGCATAGCGCCCGAACAAGTCCGGCTCCGAGTCTTCGAGGAGGTCCCACGGCAACCGCGCAACGGCCGCACCCAACTCGCCCGGTTGCGCCTGGTCGGCGCCGGACCACACGTGCTCCCCGGGATCGAACGTGAACCCGGTGAAGCCCGCGGCGAGGCAGACGTCGATGTCGCCGGTGGATTTCAGGTGGTCGGCGTCCGTCCCGAATCCGCCTGTCCAGCCTTCTGCGAACACGCCCCACGTCGCGTCGTCGAGAACGTCCGTGGGCGTGCGGCCGGTTCGGGCCATCTCGCGCATCGACTGCTGGGCGAACACCGGCGCGATTGTTCCACCGGCAGCGCGCAGCGCGCGGACGTGGCCTGGCGTCGCCCTCCCGAGACGGTCGCCGAACCCGGCCGACGTCCGCATGCCGATGAGCGTCGGCTGGAGCCACGGCAGCCGCGCGCGCAGCGCCGCGGCGTTTTGCCGCGACAACGGGCCAATCAGGAGGGTCTTTCCGTCATGGAACGACCGCTCGCCTTCGAACGCCTTGAACGCGTCTCCTTCCTGCGTGCCCAGGATGACGAGACGCCGGCTGCCAGCTACACGCGCGAGCGCGTATTGCGCTTCGGGCGCCGCAGCCACCGAAGCGGCGACGACGTCGATACCGAGCGAAGCGACCGCCATCGGATCCGGTGCCACACCCACCCCCCGTCCCGTCGGCCGACTGGTTGACCTACCGCTGGATGCGCGCGGAGCCGCCCCTGGCGAAGGCCCGCACCTGCTCCCCCGTCGCCATCGAGGTATCGCCGGGAAAGGTGGTCAGCAGCGCGCCGTGGGCCCATCCCAGCTTCACGGCCTCGGCCGGATCCTCGCCCGACAGCAGGCCGTAGAAGAAGCCCGACGCGAAGCCGTCGCCCCCGCCCACCCTGTCCAGGACGTCGAGCTCGCACGTCGGCGAGCAGTACGTCTTGCCGCTCACCCAGGCCACGGCGCCCCACGTGTGCCGGTTGGTCGAGTGTACCTCCCGAAGCGTCGTCGCGACCACCTTCACGTGGGGATGCTTCTTCACGACGTTGGTGATCATCGAGAAGAAGGTGGAGGGATCCAGCTTCGAGGAAGCGGCCACCTCGGGCCCCGGGATCCCCAAGCCTTTCTGGAGGTCTTCCTCGTTGCCCACCAGCACGTCCACGTGCCGGACGATGCGGTCGATTACCTCGACAGCCTTTTCCTGGCCGCCCCAGATTCTCCACAGCTTCTCGCGGAAGTTGAGATCGAACGAGACGATGGCGCCTGCGGCCTTCGCCGCCTGCATCGCCTCGACGATCAGCTCGCCGGTCGTCGGCGACAATGCCGCGAAGATCCCGCCGCTGTGGAACCAGCGGACGCCGCCGCCGAAGATCGCGGCCCAATCGAAGTCGCCCGGCTTCAGCTGCGCCGCCGCCTCGTTGCAGCGGTTGTAGAACACGACCGGTGGACGGACCCCGTAGCCCCGATCGCTGTAGACCGCCGCCATGTTCGGCCCATTCACCCCGTTGTGCGCGAACCGCCTGTAGAACGGCTGCACGCCCATCGCCTTGACGCGCTCGGCGATGAGGTCGCCGATCGGGTAATCCACCATCGCGGTGGCGATGCCCGTGCGCATTCCGAAGCAGTCGGCGAGGTTGGCCGCGGCGTTGAATTCGCCGCCGCTCACGTGAATCCGGCACTCGGTCGCTTTCCGGAAGGGAACGATCCCGGGGTCCAGCCGGTGGACGAGTGCGCCGAGCGACAGGAAGTCCAGGGCGCCGGTCGGTCTGATGTCGAGGCCGTTCATCGTCGACTCTCCTTGGGCTACCACTCCGTGTGGAAGACGCCCGCCTTGTCCACCCGGCGATAGGTGTGGGCGCCGAAATAGTCGCGCTGGCCCTGCGTGAGGTTCGCCGGAAGCCGCTCGCTCCGGTAGGCGTCGAAATAGGACAGCGACGCGCAGGTGGCCGGCATCGGCACGCCGGTCCCCACGGCGGTCTGGACGACGAACCGCCACGACTCCTGCCGGCGCCCGGTCGCCTCGGCAAACACCGGGTCGATCAGCAGGTTGACGAGGCCGGGGTCGCGCTGGAAGGCCACCATGATGTCACCCAGCAGGCTTGCCCTGATGATGCAGCCAGCCCGCCAGATCCTCGCGATGTCGGCCGGCTTCAGGTCGTAGTGGTACTCGTCCGAAGCCGCGCGCAGCAGGCCGAGCCCCTGGGCATACGAGGTGATCTTGCTCGCGTAGAGCGCGTCCCTCGCGGCGTCGATCAACCGTTGCCTGTCACCGGCATACGCGGCCGACGGCCCTTTCAGCACGCGACTCGCGGCGACCCGCTGCGGCTTCAGCGCGGAAATGATGCGGCTCTCGACTGCCGCGTCGATCGTCGGGATCGCGGCGCCCAGGTCGAGCGCGGTCTGGCTGGTCCACTTGCCGGTCCCCTTCTGCTGCGCCTCGTCGAGGATGACGTCGACCAGCGGCCGGCCGGTGTCGGGGTCCACCCTGGCGAGGACCTCGGCCGTGATCTCGATCAGGTACGACTGCAGCTCGCCCGTGTTCCAGTCGGCGAACACCTTGGCCAGTTCGGGGGCAGACATGCCGAGCGCGCGGGACAGCAGGTCGTACGTCTCGGCGATCAACTGCATGTCGCCGTATTCGATCCCGTTGTGGACCATCTTCACGAAGTGGCCTGCGCCTCCCGGGCCCATGTACTCGACGCACGGCTCGCCGTCGTCAGCCTTCGCGGCGATGGCGCGCAGGATCGGCGACAGCGCCTTCCACGCCTCGGGCTGGCCGCCGGGCATGATGCTCGGCCCCCACAACGCGCCCTGCTCACCGCCCGACACCCCCGCTCCGACGTAGTTGAGTCCCCTCGTCGCCAACTCGCGGTTGCGGCGCTCGGTGTCGCGGAAGAACGAGTTGCCGCCGTCGATGAGGATGTCCGCCGGTTCGAGGTGCGGTTCCAGGTGGGCTATCGCCGCGTCCACCGGGGCGCCGGCCGGAACCATCAACAGGACCCGGCGCGGCTTCTGCAGCATGGCCATCAGTTCGGCAGGCGAACCCGCCAATTCCACGTTCTTCCCGGCACCCGGGCCGGTTACGAACGCCCGCGCCTTGACCGCGTCCAGGTCGTAGCCTGCCACCCGGAACCCGTTGCGCTCCATGTTGAGCGCGAGGTTGCTGCCCATCACGCCGAGGCCGACGACACCAATGTCACAGAGCATCGCTCTTCTCCAGTCGATAGAGCATCTCGCCTGCCCGCGGGACCAGCAGCACGCCCTCGTGCTCGCGCCCGGCCCAGTCGGCCGGGCGAATGGTCCGCGGGTCGCGATAGCCGAGGTTGATCCGCCGGCACCGCTCTTCGGGGATGCCGGTCGCGAGCGTCACCTGGATCCGGGGCACTCGACTCCGGCTCCGGCGTCGTAGGTTCCCAGCCCCTTCACGTGGGTCGAATGCGCCAGCACACCGCCAGGGTAATCGCAGAACCGTTCCCACTGCCCGAGGAAGTAGTCGCGGCAGTGATACCCGATTTCGTCGATGATCCGGCCGTGCGTGTAGCTGACCTCGGTGATGTGGGGAGCGTAGATCACCACTTCCCCGCCGTCGGCGACGGCAGGCTCGAGTTTGTACATCCCTTTCGCCGCCGTCCAGAGATCCTCGTACATCTCGGGCATCACCGACAGCACGCGCGTGAACGGCTGCCGGACGTGGACGATGTGCGTCCTCGATGACAGTTCGGACGCGGCGCGCCAGGCCGCCTCGGGTGAACCGAAAAAGAGCCCCGCGAGCGCATCGTGCGTCACCACCAGCGCCAGGCAGGCGATTGGGCGGGGGACCATCCGCGCGGCGCGGTCGATGACCGCCCGCACCGGGGTGTAGCCGGCGCCGATGACGTGGTAGTTGCCGATGAGGGCGCCCAGCCAGTGGGTGAAATTGATGATCTCGCCGCCCGCGATGCCGGGGAACAGGTACTTGTTGCCGCCGGAGAACCCCACGACCTCGTGCGGAAACACCGGGCCGCAGATGAGCAACTGGTCGTAATCGAAGACCAGGCGGTTGAGCGCGACCTCGACGTCCTGGTGCAGGCGGCCCCCGGTCAACTCCGCGATTTCCCCGGCCGAGATCGTGCCGAGCGTGGCGAACGTCGCGGGGTCGTCCCAGCGGTGGTTGAAGATCCGGCTCCGGCCAAACGCGCCTCTGGCCACCGTGCGGCCGACGAGGCGCGCCAGTTGGGCGTCGGTCATCGGCTGGTGGGTGCCGAGTGCGACGAGGAAGTCGAGCGCGGCGGCGCCGGCCGCCGCCGTCTCGATCGCCTCGACCATCATCGGCAGCGGCATCGTCCGCGTGCCATCGGGGATGATCACCAGCAGCCGCTTGCCGTCCAGTTCGAGCGAGCCGAGCCCCTGCGCAACGATCCGATGGGCCTCGGCCGGGCCCACCGGTGCGCCCGGCTCGCCACCACCGATGCACGTCATGTCGGAACTCATACGCCGCTGAAGGCGGAGAAGCCCCCATCGACAGGGAGCACGATCCCGGTGACGAACGCCGACGCCGGCGACAGCAGCCACATCACGGCACCGAGCAGATCGTCGGGCGTGCCGAAGCGCGCCATCGGCGTGTGGGTGAGGATCGTCTGCCCGCGCGGCGTCAGCTGGCCGGTTTCGCGGTCGGTCAGAAGGAACTCGTTCTGCTTCGTCTTCAGGAACCCCGGGGCGATCGCGTTGACGCGAATCCGCGGCGATACTCCTGCGCCATGTGGACGGCGAGCCACTGGGTGAAGTTGCTGACCGCGGCTTTCGCGGCGCTGTACCCGGCAATGCGCGTCAGCGGGCGGAAGGCGTTCATCGAGGACACGTTCAGGATCACGCCTTCGCCGCGCTGCACCATGGCGCGCGCGAAGATCTGCGTGGGCAGCACGGTGCCGAGCAGGTTCAGATCGATGACCGACCGGAGCGCCTCCGGCGGCAGGTCGAAGAACGAGCGGTCGACTCCTGTCGTCGCCTCCGGCTTGTTACCGCCGGCGTTGTTGATCAGCGTATCAGGCGGACCGAACTGCTCCGCCACCTGGTCGGCCGCGCGCCTCAGGCTCTCCGCGTCCAGGACGTCGCCGGCGACCGCGACGGCGCGGCTGGCGGCGTCGGGGCCCATCAGATCGAGCAGCCCCTTGGCAGGGTCCAGGTTGCGGTCGAGCATGACGACGTTTGCGCCGCAGCCGACGAGCGCGCAGGCGATGTGCCCTCCGATGATCCCCATCGCGCCCGTGAGCATGACCGTCCGGCCCGTGAAGTCGTAGAGGCGCGCCACTTCGGCGTGGTTCATCATACCGATCCTTCGAGAACCGCCACGCCGCGTGGTCATACCACGCGGCAATAACGACACCCACCAAGTATACCTCGGTGAGTCTATCCACCTGGACTTTCGGTGTCAACAACGCGGCGGTATTTCGACATTTAGAGGCCAGACTCGCCGAAATGCCCGATGACCCGCGGTGAGCCGGAGGCCCCCAGACCTCCGGTAACGTGTCGTTATTGGACAGACCACTTGGCAGGCTAAGGCTACGGAGTGATCAGGTATGATCTCGCCACGCAAGCGCGAGGAGGACAGACGGAATGGAGAACCTTGTGACGCGACGGGACCTGCTGAAGTCTGCGGCCGCAGTCGCCGCGGCGGGCATCGCGCACCTGACGCCGGGGGGCGTCGCGTCGGCGCGCGCGCAGGCGGGGGCCGGCGGTCCCCCTCCGCTTCTGCTGGAGCGCTGGGAACACTACCGCGGAACGCTGGGCGGCATCTGGGAGGTCTGGCGCGGCGACAAGGCGAGCGACAACGTGGCCTGGCAGCCGGTCACCCTGCCGCACTGCGTGAACGCGCTCGACGCGCTGGATCCCGACACGAGGTACTACCAGGGTCACGCGTGGTACCGGACCACCGTGGCGCCGCCCGGGCGAAGGGAACGGTGGCGAACACTACTGTGCTTCGAAGGCGCCGGCCAGGCTGCCACCGTGTGGGTGCACACGCGCCAGGCCGGCGTGCATGTCGGCGGCTACGACGAGTGGGCGCTGGACATCACCGACCTGCTCCCGGGCCTCCCAGCAGACCTGAAGGGAGGACTTCCCATCGCCGTCCTCTGCGACAACTCCCGCGATCTCGAGCGGCTGCCTTCGGCGTTGAGCGACTTCAACCTCTATGGAGGCCTCTACCGGAAAGTGTGGCTCGCCCAGGTGCCGCCGCTCTCGCTGGAGCGCGTTCACGTGGTGGCCAGCGTCGCGGGGACCGACCCGGCGACGGTCGAGGTGTTCGCGCGGCTCCACGACCCGGCCGGGTTGGCGGGAGAAGTGACACTCAGGACCCGGATCACAGGCCCGGCCGGGACGGAAGTGTTCGCGACCGAGAAGACCGTCACCGCCTGGAAGGGCGACGCGGCCATCGCCCGCGCCACGATCCCTTCGCCTGCGCGCTGGAGTCCTTCGACACCTTCGCTGTACCGCTGCGAGGTCACGCTCGGGGCGCCATCCGGCGACTCCTCGGTGGTCGAGCGATTCGGGGTCCGCGAGATTCGAGTGGGTCCCGCAGGGGCCGTTCCGCCTGAACGGCGAGCGCCTCCTGATTCGAGGGACCCAGCGGCACGAGGACCACGCGGGACTTGGCGCGGCGATGACGGACGATCTCGTCCGCCTCGAGATGCGGATGATCAAGGAGATGGGGGCGAACTTCGTCCGGCTCGGCCACTACCAGCAGAGCCGCCTCGTCCTCGATCTTTGCGACGAACTGGGCCTGATGGTGTGGGAGGAGATCCCGTGGTGCCGCGGCGGGCTGGGCGGCGACCGCTACAAGTCGCAAGCGCGCGAGATGCTGCGCGCGATGATTGACCAGCACCGGAACCACCCCTCGGTGATCCTCTGGGGCCTTGGCAACGAGAACGACTGGCCGGGCGATTTCGAGGAATTCGACCAGGAGAAGATCACGGCGTTCATGCGAGAGTTGAACGACCTCGCTCACCGGGTCGACCCCACGCGCAAGACGGCCATCCGGCGCTGCGAGTTCTGCAAGGACGTTCCCGACGTCTACTCGCCGTCGATCTGGGCCGGCTGGTACCGCGGGCGCTACACCGAGTACCGCGCGTCCGCCGAGGTCGAGATGAAGAAGGTGCGCCACTTCTTCCACGCCGAGTGGGGTGGCGACAGCCACGCCGGCCGGCACGCCGAGGACCCCGACCGGCTGCTCTCGCAGGTCTCGACGGGCGGCGGCACCGACGAACGGGGCCTCGAGTACCTGCTGACGGGCGGCCAGTCGCGCGCGTCGCGCGATGGCGACTGGTCCGAGAGTTACATCTGCAACCTGTTCGACTGGCACCTCAAGGAGCAGGAAACGATGCCCTGGCTGACAGGGGCCGCGCAGTGGGTGTTCAAGGACTTCTCCACCCCGCTCCGTGCCGAGAACCCGATCCCGCGCATGAACCAGAAAGGGGTCGTCGAACGCGATCTGACGCCGAAAGAAGGCTACTACGTCTTCCAGAGCTACTGGTCGACCCGCCCCATGGTCAGGGTCTACGGGCACAGTTGGCCGGTCCGTTGGGGCGATCCCGGCGAGAAGAAGGTGATCAAGGTCTATTCGAACTGCGCCACCGTCGAACTGTTCGTGAACGGCGTCTCGCAGGGCGTGCGGACGAGGAACGGCCAGGACTTCCCTGCCGCGGGGTTGCGGTGGATGGTGAGCCTTCGGGAAGGCGAGAACACGGTGCGGGCAGTGGCGGCGGCCCAAGGCGGCGCACGGCTGTCCGACGAGATCCGCTTCGACTACACCACCAGGAAGTGGGGACCGGCGGCACGGCTGGTCTTGCGCCGGGGCGAGACGACAGGCGACACCGTTCGCATCGATGCCGAGGCGGTCGATTCGTCCGGCCTCCGCTGCCTGGACAGCCGCCTGCTCCTGCGCTTCGGTGTGGCGGGCGGGGGACGGCTGCACGAGAACCTCGGCGTGATGGGCGGATCGCGCCAGATCGAACTGGCGAACGGCCGCTGTCATATTCAGCTGGACCGTCAAGGCGGGCCGTCGGTGGTGAGCGTTTCGGCGAAGGGACTGTCAACGGCGTTCCTGACGGTGGACTGAGCGGCCGGGACGTTCCGGCTGCGCCGCGGGGGGAACGCCACTGGATCGCGCCTCGGAGGACCGGCCATGTCACGAGTCTCGCCCATCATCGTCGTGCTGCTTGCCATGTCCGCTGGAGCGATCGACGTCGCTCGATACGTGAAGGTCGAACGGGACCGGATCCTGCCCCTGGCCCAGGCGCTCCTGAAGGAACCGCCGGTCACGGTCACCGCGAGCCGTTCGCCGCGCAGCGCGGGCGGGCCCCACGACTTCTTCTCGGAGGGCGACTACTGGTGGCCCGACCCGGCCAATCCGGCGGGGCCTTACATCCAGCGGGACGGCGAGACCAACCCCGACAACTTCGTCGACCACCGCCGCGCGATGATTCGCATGCGGAACATCGTCGCGGGCCTGACGATTGCCTACCAGGCAACCGGGGACGAGCGCTACGCCGCAAGCGCGCTGACGCACCTGCGCGCATGGTTCATCTCGCCGGCAACGCGCATGAACCCGAACCTGCTCTACGCCCAGGCAATCAAGGGCCGGGCAACCGGACGCGGAATCGGCATCATCGACACCGTGCACCTGGTGGAGGTGGCCCGATCGGCGGAACTGCTGCTCGCGTCCAAGTCGGTACGGCCCGGCGACGCGGCGGGAATCCGCGCATGGTTCTCGGACTACCTTGCCTGGCTGACCACGCACGAATACGGCCGGCAGGAACGGGATGCCAAGAACAACCACGGGACGTGCTGGGTGATGCAGGTGGCGGCGTTCTCGACGCTGACGGGCGACACGAAGCGGCTCGACGAGTGCCGTCGGCGGTACAAGGAGGTGCTGGTGCCGGGCCAGATGGCGCCCGACGGCAGCTTCCCGCTCGAGTTGAAGCGCACGAAGCCTTACGGCTACTCGATCTTCAACCTCGACGCGTTCGCCGTGATTTGCCGCATCCTCTCGACGCGCGACGACAACCTCTGGACGTGGACCACGCCGGACGGGCGCGGGATGCGGAAGGCGATGGCTTACCTCTTCCCTTACCTCAAGGACAAGGCGTCCTGGCCGGGCGGCCGCGACGTGATGCACTTCGACGAGTGGCCGGTGCGCCAGCCGTCACTCTTCTTCGCCGGCCTTGCTTACGAGGAACCGGCCTACCTCGATCTGTGGGCCTCGCTCAACGGCTCTCCGACGGCCGAGGAGGTCATCCGCAACCTTCCCGTGAGCCACCCGACGCTGTGGACGCCGGCCGCGGAGCCGGCCCGCCAGCCGTGACAGCCGCACCCGAATTTCGGTAAGCTCAGGCGCTATGTCCATCGAGATCGCGGTCGTTCCCGTCGCCGGGCTGGGCACGAGACTGCTGCCGGCCACCAAGTCGCAACCGAAGGAAATGCTGCCCGTCGGACGCAAGCCCGTCGTCCAGTACGTGGTGGAAGAACTGACGCGCGTCGGCATGACGCAGGTGCTGTTCATCACCGGCCCGGGCAAGGCGTCGATCGAGAACCATTTCGACCTCAACGGCGAACTGATCCAGACGCTCCGGGAAACGGGGAAAGAGGAACTGCTGGGCGAACTGGAGTTCGAACGGGTGGCGCTGCAGTACTTCTACACGCGCCAGCGCCAGACGCTCGGCCTCGGCCACGCCGTCCTGTGCGCCCGGTCGTTCGTGGGCCGTCAGCCGTTCGTCGTCGCCCTGGGCGATTCGATCATCGGCTTGCACGCGCAGAGCGACGTCGTCCGGCGCATGACGGCCTGCTTCGAGGAGCGCAAGGCGGCGGCGGTCATCGCGTTCGAGGAGGTGCCGCGTGCCGAGGTCAGACGGTACGGCATCGCGAAGCCGGCGACCGACGGCGAGGTGTTCGAAATCGAAGACCTCGTCGAGAAGCCTTCGGCCGAGGAAGCCCCGAGCACGCTGGCCATTGCCGCCCGCTACGTGCTCTCGCCGCAGGTCTTCGACGCGCTCGCCACCACTCCGCCCGGCAAGGGGGGCGAGATCCAGCTGACCGACGCGATCCGCACGATCATTCGCCAGGGCGGCAAGGCCTACGGCGTGCGGCTCGATGCGAGCGAGCGGCGCTACGACATCGGCAACTTCGACGCCTACTTCCGCGCCTTCGTCGAGTTCGCGCTCGCCGATCCCCGCTTTGGCGCGCCGCTCCGCCGCTACCTGGAAGGACTGCTCCATGTATCTGGTTCGTAAGCGCGCGTTCGCCCGGGCGGGCCTGCTGGGCAACCCGTCGGACGGCTATCACGGCAAGACGATCTCCGTTCAGCGTCCGCAACTTCTACGCGGAGGTCGTGCTCTACGAGTGGGACTCGGTGGACATCGTGCTCGCCGAGGACGACCGCGCGCGCTTCAGCTCGGTCTACGACCTCGCGAAGGACGTCCGCCTGCACGGCTACTACGGCGGAATCCGGCTGATCAAGGCGACGATCAAGCGGTTCGTGGAGTACTGCCAGGCGCGGAACCTGGCCCTGCACGACCGGAACTTCTCCGTCCGGTACCAGACGACGATCCCGCGCCAGGTCGGCATGGCCGGGTCGAGCGCGATCATCGTCGCCACGCTGCGATGCCTGATGGACTTCTACCAGATCGAGATCCCCCTCGAGGCGCAGCCGACGTTCGTCCTCGGCATCGAGCAGGAGGAACTCCACATCACCGCGGGACTGCAGGACCGGGTGATCCAGGTGTACGAAGGCCTGGTCTACATGGACTTCGACCGGAGCCGCCGCCACGAAATCGACGGGATTCCCTGCTATTACTACGAGCGGATGGACCCCGCGCTGCTGCCGCCCGTCTTCCTCGCCTATCACGACGCGTTGAGCGAGCCGACCGAGGTCTTCCACAACAACATCAGGGAGCGGTTCAACCGCGGCGAGGAACCGGTGGTGTCGGCGATGAAGCGGTTCGCCGCCATCGCCGAACAGGGGCGTGACGCGATCCGGTGCCGCAACACCGCGCGGCTCGGCGAGCTGATCGACGCGAACTTCGATACACGGCGCAGCATCTACCAGCTGCCAGGCTGGCAGGTCGACATGGTGGACACCGCGCGGCGGGCCGGCGCGACGGCGAAGTTCGCGGGGTCCGGCGGTGCGATCGTCGGCACGTATGCCGACGAGGAGATGTTCGCCAGGCTGCAGGCGGCCATGAGGGAGACGCACTCGCGGGTCGTCAAGCCGCTGATAACGGCCGGCTGAATCGTCTGGCTTGGAGACGGCGCCGCACCGGTTCGGAATTGCCCGTGCAGCGCCGGGCGCCGCCGCCCGGGCGTCTTGCACGGAATCTCGCGGCGTGCGGCCGCCTTTCCGTGCAAGGGCCGTTGACACTCGCCTGCGCCGCCAACACACTCCGAACTCATGCGGAGGCGCCTGCAGACGCTGGCCGGGCTCACGGCTGGAATCTGGTTCGCCGCCTGCCCGGCGGCCTGGCCACAGGCCGGCAGTTCCAGCATTTCGGGCATCGTGGGTGAAAGCTCAGGAAGCCCCGTCCCCGACGCGACCGTCACCGTCGCATCGATCGAGACCGGGTACACGCAGGTGTCTGCCACCGACATCCGCGGCCGCTACGCCGTCGCCGGCCTCCCGCCTGGGCCCTACTCGGTCACCGTCGAACGCGCCGGCTTCCGGACAGAAGCGCGGACGAGGTGTGTGCTGACCGCCGGCAGCCGTCTCGTCGTGGACTTCGCGCTGACACGCGGCGCCCCGGCGGAGGTGCGCCGCACCGAATCGGCGGCCGTCGACATCGGCCGAACGTCCGGGCAGACGACGTTCACACTCTCCAGAGAGCAACTCGACACGCTGCCGCTCGACGGACGCCGGTCCTTGGACTGGATCGCTCTCGTCCCCGGCACGCCCCAGGCCACCACGGCTGCCATCGAACGCCTCACCAGCCTGGCGATCGACACCACGTTCAACGGCAGCCGGCAGAACGTCAGCCTGGTCGAAGTCGATGGCGGCTTCAACCTCGACGCCGGCAGCAACAACAGCCAGGCAATCCAAATCGGGCCCGAGTTCGTGGACCACGTCACCATCACGACCGCGGTTGCGCCGGCGGAGTACGGCCGGCAGTCGGGCGCCCGGATCGAACTGGCGACGCGGGCCGGATCGAATCGCTTCAGCGGCAGCGCGTTCGAATACCTGCGCCGGAACTCGCTCGACGCGAACGACTATTTCGCGAACCTGCACGGGATCGAGAAGCGGTCTCCCACGTTCGACAACTTCGGCTTCACGTTGGGCGGGCCCGCGGTGAGGAACCGCCTCTTCTTCTTCGGGGGCATCGAATGGAAGCGCGTCCGCCGGCGCAGCGGCCTGCTGACCCGCAGCATCCCGACGAGCGCCATGCGCGCCGGCGACTTCAGCGCCCTTACCGTGCGCCTGAAGAACCCCTACACGGGCGGCGTCTTTCCGGGCAACGTCATCCCCGCCGACCTGATCACGCCCGACGGCCGGGCGATCGCGAACGTCTATGCGGCGACGGCCCGCCGCGCAGTGCTCTACGACGACAGCAAGCCGGGCGACAATGCCGTGTTCGAGCAGGTCACTCCGTTCGACTTCCGCCAGGAGATGGCCAGGGTCGACCTTCGCGCAGGCTCCGCCCACCGCATCACCGCACGCCTGGTGTTCGAAGACGACTCGCTGATCGCCCCCTTCGGCAGCCTCATCAACTCGCAACTGCCGACCATTCCGACCGAGCGGACGCGACCGGGCCGCAGCGTGCAGGTGACGCACGCGTGGAGCGGGATCCCGCATGCCGCCAACGACGTCATGGTGAACGTGGCCGGCCACGGCCAGGAGATTCCGGCCCGTTGGCGACGCGTGGAGGCGAAGCACCTACGGATTCGGCTTCGCCCAGATCTACGACGGCGGCGCGTACGAGGCGAGCATTCCGAACGTGAACGTCGGCGGATTCTCCAGCTTCCGGGGGGCGAGCGGATCGCTCTCCTCTCCGACGTCGGACTACTCGGTGACCGACACGCTCACGTGGGTGAGAGGGGCGCACACGGTGAAGGCAGGCGGACTCGTCGTGGCCAACAGCAAGACCCAGAATGGCCGATCCGAGTACGCGGGCCGCGTCGACTTCTCCGCGGGCGGCCCGATGACGACCGGGAACGCCTTCGCCGACGCGCTGCTCGGCAACTACCGCCGCTACGAGGAAGCGCAACTCGATCCGATGGCGCAGTTCCGATCCAGGGAGGTCGCCGCATTCGTGTCGGACGCGTGGCGACCGCGCGAGAGGCTCACGATCGAGGCGGGCCTCCGCTACACCTGGCAGACGCCGGTCTTCACCCGTGCCAACAACACCACCAGCTTCGATCCCGCCCGCTACCGGGTGTCTGATGCGGTCGAGATCCGTACCGACGGCACGATCGCACCGGGCGTGGGCAGCCGCTTCAACGGGCTGGTCCGGCCCGGCGAGGTTCCCGCCAGCCAGGCGGCCGGCGTGCCGAACGCCGTCACGCCGTTCGTGCGCCAGATCCCGCTTGCGCGGGCCCGCGGCTATTACAGCGATCAACACCTGTTCGCCCCGCGACTCAGCCTCGCTTGGGCACCCGGTGGGTCGCGCTCCACCGTCCTCCGGGGCGGCGTCGGCCTGTCGTACGACCGCCCGGAAGGCAATATTCACTTCTCGCTGCCCAACAATCCTCCGTTCGTGCTGAGCGCCACCTACGAGAACGGCAACCTGTCCCGTCCCACCGCAGGTTCACCCTCTCCCCTGCATCCGTGGGCCGACATCGAGTCGATCGATCCGAACCTGGAGGCGCCGCGGGTCTGGAACTGGAGCATCGGCGCACAGCAGGAACTCCCTTGGGCCAGCCTGTTCGCGGACGTCGCCTACGTCGGGGCTGCCGGGGCGAAATTGCTCCGCCGGCCTGACATCAACGCCCCGGCGTTCGCCGACCTCGCGGCAAACGTCTCACTGGGCTACAGCACCGACTACTGGCGGCCCTACAAGGGATACTCGGCGATCCGGATGTTCGTGTCGGACGGCTGGTCGGACTACGACGCGATGCAAGTCCGCGTCGGCCGTCGGCGCGGGAGCGTCCGCCTGACGGCCAACTACACTCTCTCGATATCGAAAGACACCGCCAGCACGAACACCGGGGGCCTGGATCCCGGCACGTCGGACCAGCGCTACGATTACGGTCCCAGCGACCACGACCGCCGACACGTGGTGGTCGTGAACTGGAGCTGGCAGCTGCCGCCCATCGCCGGCCTCGGCGGCCCGTGGGGGCTGGTCCTCCAGGGGTGGGAGGTCTCCGGCATCTGCCGGTTCCAGTCCGGCGCCCCGTTCAGCGTCACCGGTCAGACCGCCATCGGAAGCCGGCGAGCCGACTACCTGGGCGGTACCCCCTACTCGTTCAGTGTGAACGACCTGACGGGCATCGTCACGTGGCTCGACGCGACACGCTTTGCCGTCGCGCCGGACAGTCGTCCCGGCAACAGCAAACGGAATGCGTTCGTCGGACCCGCTTTTCACAACTGGGATATCTCGCTTCGCAAGACGTTTGGCATGGGGCGGGTCCGCGTCGTCGTCGAAGCCGATTTCTTCAACGCGTTCAACCAGGTTCGCTTCAACAACCCCGCCTCGAGCCTCACGGGAAGCACACCGTTCGGGACGATCACCTCGGCCGCTTCCCCGCGCACGATGCAGCTCGGCATCACGAGCCGCTTCTGATGGCGCTGGCGACACAAGCCAAGACCAGCCGTAGAGGTCACACCTCGCCGATTGGTAACACCACGCGTGACCGACATCGCCCTCGCCATCCACAACCACGGCCCGACCGACAAGCGGTTTCCGAGCCCCGAGAGCGCCTATGCCCCGATCCGCGACATGGACCGCCGGATGGGGCTCTGCATCGACGTGGGCCACACGCAGCGTCTCGGGCTGGACCCGGCCGCGCAGTGCGAGAAGTACTTCGACCGGCTGCTCGACGTGCACATCAAGGATGTCAGCGCGGCGACCGCGGAGGGCACGACCGTGGAAATCGGCAGCGGCGTGATCGACATCCCGAAGCTGCTCCGCACGCTGCTCCGGCTGAGGTACACTGGCAGCCTGCACTTCGAGCACGAGAAGGACGCCAAGGACCCGTTCCCCGGGCTGTCCGAATCGGTCGGCTACGTGCGAGGCGCACTGGCCGCGATCTGACGGGAGAGCATTCATGAAAACCAGACGCGAATTCATCAGGACCACCGCCGCCGGGACCGCCGGCCTTGCCGTTGGCATGAGCGCCAGGAGCTACGCACAGGTCCTTGGGGCCAACGACCGGGTCAACTTCGCGATCGTCGGCCTGCACGGCCGCGGCCAGGCGCACCTCGAGTGCCTGCGCGGCGTGCCGAACACACGCGTCACGCACATCTGCGACGTGGACAGCCGCGAATTCGCCAAGTTCGCGGCCGACACGCAGAAGGCGTTCGGGACGGCGCCGGTCCAGGTGAAGGACGTGCGCAAGCTGGTGGAGGCGAAGGACGTCGACGCGATCACCATCGCGACGCCCGAGCACTGGCACGCGCCGATGGCGCTGATCGGGCTGCAGGCGGGCAAGCATGTCTACGTGGAGAAGCCGTCGAGCCACAACCCGCGCGAGGGCGAGCTGTTGATCGCGGCGCAGAAGAAGTACGGGAAGCTCGTCCAGCTTGGCGACCAGCAGCGGTCGTCGGCCCACACGATCGAGGTCATGGCGAAGATCAAGGACGGCCTGATCGGCCGCCCCTACTTCGCGAAGGCCTGGTACAGCAACACCCGCAAGGCGATCGGCGTCGGAAAGGTCGTGCCGGTTCCCCCGGAGCTCGACTGGGACCTCTGGCAGGGCCCGGCGCCGCGGGTGCCGTACAAGGACAACGTCCACCCGTACAACTGGCACTGGTTCTGGTCGTGGGGCACCGGCGAGACACTGAACAACGGCAGCCACGAGGTGGACCTGGCGCGGTGGGCCCTGGGCGTCGATTACCCGAACCGCATCAACGCGTCTGGCGGCCGCTACCACTTCAAGGACGACTGGGAGTTCTACGACACGCTGGTGACGAACTTCGAGTACGACAACGCGCTCATCACCTGGGAAGGCATGTGCTGCCAGGGCAAGCAGTACTACGGGCGCGGCCGCGGCGTGACGATCCACGGCACCACGGGCACCGTGCTGCTCGACCGCGGCGGCTACCAGGTCTACGACCTGAACGACAAGCTGCTCACCGAGGTGAAGGCCGAGCGCCCGGCGTCCGCGACGCAGGACCTGCGCAGCATCGACACGATGACGACCGCCCACTTCCAGAACTTCGTCAACGGGATCCGGGCCGGAGAGGCACTGCACTCGCCCATCACCGACGGGCAGATCAGCGTCAACATCCTGCTGCTCTCGAACGTCGCCTGGAAGTACAACCGCACGCTGCGCCTCGACACCGCCACCGGCAAGGTCCTCGGCGACCCCGAGGCGATGACGATGTGGGGTCGGACCTACGAGAAGGGGTGGGAACCGAGAGTCTGACGGGCCAAGCCCACGGCCCTCACTTCCTGGGCGGTGCCGCGGCCGATGGCGGCGGCGCCGCCCCGTCCACCGTGCCCGGCTCCATGGACATCTGCTGCCCGCGTCTCATAGCTGCATCGCCCTTGGAGTCCGCTCAACGCCCTTGGCCGCCCGCCCGAGCGGGAAGCCGAAGTAATCGCGCGCGTTGAAGAAGCAGACGTCTTCCACCATGCCGGCAAGCGTCGAGCGGTCGTCCGGCAGCAGGCCCCGGCGAACGTCCTCCCCGAGCAGGTTGCAGAGCAGCCGGCGGAAGTACTCGTGACGCGAGTACGACAGGAACGACCGCGAGTCGGTCACCATCCCGACGAACCGCGACAGCAGCCCCATGTTCGACAGCGTGTTCATCTGGGCCGTCATGCCGTCGAGCTGGTCGAGGAACCACCACCCGGACCCGTACTGCATCTTCCCGGGCACGCTGCCGTCCTGGAAGTTGCCGACCATCGTCGCGACGACGGCGTTGTCCCTCGGGTTGAGGTTGTAGAGGATCGTCTTCGCCAGCTGGTTCGTCTCGTCCAGCCGGTCGAGGAAGCGGGAGAGTCCGCGGGCGATCTCGAAGTCGCCGATCGAGTCGAACCCGGTGTCGGGGCCGAGCAGTCGCCGCTGGCGCGTGTTGTTGTTGCGGAGCGCGCCGAGGTGGAACTGCTGGACCCATCCGCGCGCGTGGTCGAGCAGCGCCAGCCGGTGAACGAGCGCCGACTTGACGCGGAACGCGGCGCCGGCATCGAGCACCTGACCTGCGCGCAGCCGCTGGAACGAGGTTGCCAGCTCCCCATCCGTCCACGGCTCCGCCGGCAGCGTCTCGAGGCCGTGGTCCGAGGCCCGGCAGCCTGCCTCGTGGAAGAACGCGTGCCGTTTCTCGAGCGCCTCCAGGAAGCGTTCGAGGCTGTCGCCCACCTCGATTCCCGACGCCTGCTCGAGGCGGCCGGCCCAGGCGTTCCAGGCGCCAACGTCTTCGACCGCGAACGCCTTGTCGGGGCGCCAGGTGGGGTACACGCGGGTCTCGGGATCGGGTCGCGCGGCGAGCCGGCGATGCGCGTCGAGCGAGTCGGCCGGATCGTCCGTCGTGCAGACCACCGCGACCCTGAAGCTCCGGAGCAGCCCCTGCGTGGAGAAGCCCTCGTCCCCCAGCCGTTCGTTGCAGCGATCGAAGATCTCGCGGGCGTTGGACGGCGAGAGCCGCTGGTCGATCCCGAACGGCCTCCGCAGCTCCATGTGCGTCCAGTGGTAGAGCGGGCTGCGCATCGCGTCGGGGAGCGTGCGCGCCCAGGCTTCGAACTTCTCCCAGTCCGACGCGTCACCGGTGCAGCAGCGCTCGGGAACGCCGTTCGCGCGCATGGCCCGCCACTTGTAGTGGTCGCCGTCGAGCCAGATCTCGGTGATCGACCGGAACCGGTGGTCGGCGGCGATAAGGTCGGGCGACAGGTGGCAGTGGTAGTCGATGATCGGAAGCGGCTCGGCGACCCGGTGATAAAGGTCGCACGCCACCTCGCTCTCGAGCAGGAAGTCCTCGTCGAGGAACGGCTTCATAGGCTCACCTCACGATTTCGAACCGGCCCTTCTGCCGGATGTCGCTGGACGAGGAACCGACACGCACTTCGAAGACGCCAGGTTCGACGACCCATTTCATCTGGGCGTCGATCATCTGCATCGCCTCGGCGTCGAGCGTGAAGCGGACGGTCTTCGACTCGCCGGGGGCCAGGTGGACCCGCTCGAAGCCCCGCAGCACCTGTTCGTAGGTGATGACGGAGCTGAGCACGTCCTGCAGGTAGCACTGCACCACCTCGTCTCCCGCCCGGCTGCCCGTGTTCGTGACGACCAAAGACACCGTCACCGCCTGGCCCGCCTTCTGGGTGGCCGGGGTCACCTGGAACTGGTCGTACTTGAACGTCGTGTAGCTGAGGCCGTGCCCGAACGGGTACAGCGGTCCGTTCGCCAGCGTGCTCTTGCCGTTGGGCCCTTCCTTGGTCTGCTCGGCCTGGGCGCCCGGCCGCGTGGGGAAATTGAACGGCACCTGGCCCACGGTCTTGGGCACCGTGAACGACAGCCGCCCGCCCGGGTTGTAGTCACCGAACAACGCCTCGGCGATCGCCTGCCCGCCGAATTCGCCGGGGAACATCGCCTCGATGGTCGCCTTCGCGTGCTTCGCCACCCAGTTCGTGGTGAGGGCGCGGCCGTTGATCAGCACCACGACCAGCGGCTTGCCCGTGGCGTGCAGCGCCTTGAGCAGATCCAGTTGGCGCCCGGGCAGGTCCAGGCTCGTGCGCGACATGCTTTCGCCCACCATCTGGTCCGACTCCCCCATCACCGCGACCACCACGTCCGACTGCCGGGCGAGCGCGACCGCCTCATCGATCAGCGACTGCTCCTTCGGGGACAGCGGGTCCGGCAGCAGCTCGGATTCGGGCCAGTTGGGATCGACGAAGTCGCAGCCGGACGCATACTTCACATCGACCGTGTTCGGGGCCACGCGCCGGATGCTGTCGACGACCGAGATTGTGGGTGGCGCGTAGGGGCCGTAACGATTGTTGGCGTACGACGTCGAACTGGCATTGGGTCCGACCACGAGCACGCGGCCGATGTCCTTGCGCAGCGGCAGCGTCCCGTCGTTCTGCAGCAACACCAGCGACTCTCGCGAGGCACGCACGGAAAGCGCCAGGTGCGCCGGCGCCCTCAGCACGGCGTCGGCCTCGGCCGGCCGCGCGACGTAAGGCTTGTCGAACAGGCCGCGGATGAACTTCACGCGCAGCACGTCGCGCACGCGGCTGTTCAGCGTCTCGGCGGTCACCGCGCCTTCCTTCACCAGCTCCCTGAGCGGCAGGATGTAGTTCGCCGGCGAGTTGAACTCCGTGCGCACGTTCAAGCCCCCGTTGATCGCGAGCCGGACGGCGTCCTTGTAGTCGGCCGCCACCCGGTGTTTCGTCTGGAGGAACTTGACGGCGTCACTGTCCGACACCACGTAACCCTTGAAGCCGGTATCCTTCCTCAACGTGTCGATCAGAAACGCCGGGTTCGCCTGCACGGGAATGCCGTCGTAGTCGTTGTAGGAGGACATCGTGCCGAGCGCGCCGCCCTTGACGAAAGCCGCCCTGAAGGGCGCCAGCAGGATGCCTTCCACCTCGCGCGGGCTCTCGTGGGGATCGGTCCGCGCCTCGCCGTCGCGCCCGCCCTTCGGGACGCTGTAGACCGCGAAGTGCTTCACGGTGGACGTGACATCGAGCTCCTGCAGTCCCTTCACCATTTCCACGCCGAGCGTCGAGGCCAGGAACGGCTCCTCGCCGTAAGTCTCGACCACCCGGCCCCAGCGAGGATCGCGGGCGAGGTCGAGGATGGGGGCGTAGACGTTGGTGAAGCCGACGGCCCGCGCCTCCTTCGCCTCCACGCGGCCGATCTCCCGAACCAGCGCTGGGTCCCACGCGCATGCCAGGCCGATCTGCGCCGGGAACGAGGTGGCACCCCACTGGCACAGGCCGCGGATGCCTTCGGTCGTGAAGTCCACGGGCACGCCCAGTCGCGTCTCCTCCACGAAGAACCGCTGGACGATGTTGATCACCTCCGCGTGCCTCGACGCCGGGAGCGCGCACTCCTTCCCCGCGCCGCGGACGCCGTTGCAGTGCTCGTCGATGTTCCCGATTCCGTCCTTCCACACCTCGGTCTTCCACGCAGGCGTGGGCAACTGGTCCTTCAACACGCGGTTGTACCCGTAGAGCGTGGCCAGCTGACACGTCTTCTCGTCGACGGTCATCTGCGCGATCACATCGTCGAGGCGCTTCTCGATGTCGGCGGCCGGATCCTCGTAGACGTCCTTGCGCCCGTTCTTGTTCAGGTCGATCCAGCCGTCCCGGTAGATCGCGGGCTTGCCCGCCTCCACCTTCTGCGAGGGGGCCTGCCTCGTCACGGCGGCGGCCGGAAACACCGTCACGAGGATCGCCACCGCGCACCCGTACCGCATCGTCATCGCTCGCTCCTCAACCGGCCGCGCCCCAAAGGGCCGGCCGATGCCAATTCGAACGGGCAACGCACGAGCGCGCAGCCACTGGCGCCTACCGGCCTCGAGCCGCATCGTAGATTGCACGCACGAGAGCCACGCTCCGCCGGCCGTCCGGCCCGTCGCACCTCGGCGCGCCACCAGACGCCATCGCGTGCAGGAAGTCCTCGAAGACCGCGCGGTGCGGGCCCGTGTCTGCGACTGCCGGCGACGCGGCGTTCGCCGGAACGGCGAGCGTGCGCGAGGCCTCCATTTCCGGCACGCCGGCTCGACGATCGAGGGCGACCAGCCCGTCGCCTTCGACGACAGCGGTCCCCTCCGACCCCACGACCTGGATGCGGCGCGGATAGCCCGGATAGGCGGCGGTCGTCGTCGTCAGCGTGCCCACCGCACCGCTCTCGAACTCCAACAAGGCGGCAGCCGTGTCCTCCACCTCGATCCGGTGCAGCACCGTCCGGGTGACCGACTGAACACGTCGCACGTCCCCGAACAGCCAGAGCAGGAGGTCCACCGTGTGGATGCCCTGGTTCATCAGCGCGCCGCCACCATCGAGTGCCCAGGTGCCACGCCAGCGCGATTCCCCGTAGTATTCCGGGGGGCGATACCACGGCACCCTCGCGTCCACCAGCAGCACGCGGCCGAGCACCCCGTCTGCAAGCCACTGTTTGAGCTGAAGGAGGTCGGGCTTGAAGCGGTCCTGGAAGAAGACGCCCAGCTGAACGCCGGCGGCGCCGCAGGCGGCAATCAGCTCGTCGCACCGTTGGAGCGTGATGTCGAGCGGTTTCTCGACGAGGACGTGAAGGCCGCGCCCCGCAGCCGCGACGCCCAGCGCCGCGTGCAGCCCCGACGGGCTCCCGATTGCCACGAGTTCCATCGGCCGGTGGTCGAGGAACAGTTCGAGCCGTTCGTAGGGCGCCGCGTCAAACTGCGACGCAAGACTGCTCACCTTCTCCCGGTTCTCGCCGCAGACCGCTGCGATCCGGACGCCGGGGATGGCAGCTGCCGCCCTCGCGTGCGTCTCGCTGATGTTGCCGGCTCCCACGATGCCGACGTGCATCGTCACGACCGCAGCGTCCCGCCCTTCACCTTCACAGGTTCGAGCTTCGGCGCGAGGAAGTGATGGATGACGAACGCCACGAGATACGCCGACGCGCAGATCGCGAACAGGATCGTGTAGCCGCCCGTCACGTTGCCCGTGCTCGCCTTGAACAGGTCGAGCAGCCACCCGAGAAAACGGGGAACAGCATGCCGCCGATGGCCCCGGCCATCCCTCCCAGGCCGACGATGGTCCCGACGTCCTTCTTGGGGAACAGGTCCGACGAGGTGGTGAACAGGTTCGCGGACCAAGCCTGGTGCGCGGCGCCTGCGAGGCCGATCAGCAGCACGGCGGGCCAGTCGCCGACCCGCGTCACCCAGAGGATGGGCAGCACGCACAGCGCGAAGAAGAACATGCTCGTTTTCCGCGCGCGGGTCACCGACCATCCGCGCTTGATGAACTGCCCCGACAGCGATCCGCCGGCGATGCTGAGGACGGTGATGATGGCGTAGATCGTAACGAGGTGCACCCAGCTCTGCTTGATGTCGAGGCCCCGGGACGCCTTGAAATAGTCGGGTAGCCACACGAGGAAGAACCACCAGACGGGGTCGGTCATGAACTTCGCGACGATGAACGACCAGGTCTCCTTGTGAGCCAGCGCGCGGCCCCATCCCATTGGGGCGTCCCCCTCGCTCATCACCTGGTCACGGTCGCTGTTGATGAAATCCAGCTCGCCTTTCGACAGCCGCTTGGAACGCTCGGGAACGTCGTAGAAGGGGAACCAGACCAACAGCCAGAGAAACCCGAGCAGGCCGGCGGCCACGAAGGCCGCGCGCCACCCGAACGCGAGCGCGATCGGCGGCACCAGCGCGGGTGCCACGATTGCCCCGACGTTGGTGCCCGAGTTGAAGATCGCGGTGGCCAGCGCCCGCTCGCGCTTCGGGAACCAGAGCGCCACGGCCTTGATCGCCGCGGGGAAGTTGCCGCCCTCACTCACACCGAGCGAAGCCCGCGCGACGAAGAAGCCGCCGACCGACCCGACCAGCGAATGGCCGATGGCGGCGACGCTCCACATCGCAATCGACACGGCATAGCCGATCTTCGTGCCGAAACGGTCAATGAACCAGCCGAAGCCGAACATGCCCAGCGCGTAGGCTCCCTGGAACGCGGAGTTCACCATGCCGTACTGGATGTTGCTCCAGCCGAGTTCCTGGTCGAGGAACTCCTTGATGAGGGCGAGGATCTGGCGGTCGATGTAGTTGACCGTCGTCGCGAGGAAGATCAGCGTGCAGACCACCCAGCGGTAGCGGCCGATGACGGCGTCGGCTCCCGAAGGGGGGGCGAAGCGAACACCTGAAGAAGGCCTCGACGTGCTGCTGCTCATTGGCGCTCCTTAATGGCTCGCCCGCTCGGGCGTCTCGGCTGCCGCCGTATCTTCCAGTGACTGCGCATGCAGCGCGCGAAGGAGGTGGTCGCCCATCGCCGTTCGGGCGCGATGGACGTCGCCGGCGCGAATCGCCTGGTAGATGGCCCGGTGCTCTTCGGCCGCCAGTTTCAGGTCCTTCGCCGCGTGGATCCGGCTCTGGCGCAGCTCGTAGAACATCTTGGCGACCATCTCCACAACGGACGCCAGGATCGGGTTGCCCGACGCGAGGGCGACCGCCTGGTGAAACCGGATGTCGTGGTCGAGAAACACCGCCGGCTCGTCGAGCGAGGCGAACATCCCCGTCGTCTCGTCGCTGATCACCATAAGGGTGTCCGACGTCGCCCGTTCGGCCGCGAGGCCCGCGACAGCCACCTCGAGCACCAGCCTGGCCTCGAACATCTGCGCGCGCGTGAACCCGTGGAGCGCCGCCAGGAACCGCAGCGGTTCGCTGCCCAGGACCGGCGGCCCGCCGGTGATGAACGTACCGGCCCCCTGTCGAATCTGCACGACTCCCATCGCCGCCAGGCTCTTGAGGCCCGACCGGACGCTGGGGCGGCTGACGCCGAGTTGCTGCGCGAGGTCGCGCTCGGGCGGGAGCCTGTCACCCGACCGCACTTCGCCGCGCTCGATCAGGCCCCGCACCTGCGTGACCACGAGTTCCGCGGCGGTCACTTTCTTGGATGCCTTAGAGAACATTGAGGTCACACCAATGTGGGACAATAGCCAGCGAGAATCTGCACAAGTATGACCGCAAAACACAGCGTGTCAATAGACAATCGTTGAACAAATGAGGCCGTTTGATTGGTGTGGCCGACCCAGTCCACCAGCGCCGCCCCGGCGTGGAAGAGCAGCCAACAGGACCACGAAAAATCGCCGTTGGTAATACCAATGAAGTCACGGTCAACCCGAAGGTCCTTGCCTCCGCCGTAGAGATGGAGTACAAGCGTCGGGCACCGTTCCGACTGTTGCCCACAGGAGACCCGGATGACGACAACCAGCTGTGCCTTGCGGCGTGCCGCGTTCGTTCCGTTGGCGATCTTTGCCCTGTTCTCGGCGACCACAGGGGCCCAGGACCGCCTGAAGACGATGCCCGGCTACGAGCAGTACCTGAAGACGAGCAAGGAGGTCAGCACCGCCGTCAAGCCGGGCAGCCTCTCGGCGACGTGGACGAACCCCACGACCTTCGAGTACGCGAGGGACGGCAAGCTCTTTCGCTACGACGTGGCCAAGAAGGTCGCGACCGAGGTTGGTCCCGCCCCGGAAACCGTGGCCGGACAGCGCGGCCAGCGGGGCGCCGGCGGCGCGCCCGAGCGCGGCCGGCAGGTGGCGTCCGCGCCATCACCCGACGGGAAACGCAAGGCGTTCTACAAGGCGTTCAACCTTTGGCTCTCGGACGCCGACGGCGCCAATGAAGTCGCGGTCACGACCGACGGCACCGACGACCCGGCCAGGCGGATCAAATACGGGACGGCGAGCTGGGTCTACGGCGAAGAACTCGGGCAGACCACCGCGATGTGGTGGTCGGCGGACAGCACGAAGGTGGCCTATTACCGCTTCGACGAGAAGGATGTGGACATCTACCATCTCCAGCTCGACCAGACGAAGTTGTACAGCCGCGACGACACCGAGGCGTATCCGAAGGCGGGCCGGCCGAATCCGGTGGTGGACCTCTACGTCTACGACGTGGCGACCGGCAAGGCGGTGCGGGTCGACGTGCGCGACGGCAAGCCGTTCGACAACACCGTGGTCGGCCACTATGTCTATCGCGTCTCCTGGTCGCCGGACGGCACCGAACTGCTCTTCAACCGCACCAATCGCAAGCAGGACGTCCTGGAACTGGTGGCCGCGAACCCGTCCACCGGCGCCTGCCGCGTGATCGTCCGCGAGGAATGGCCCACCGGCTGGGTCGAGAACAGCCCCGGGATGACCTTCCTCAAGGACGGGAAGCGGTTCATCTGGGAGTCCGAGCGCAACGGGTGGAAGAATCTCTACGTGTACGACCTCTCGGGCAAACTGCTCTACCCGCTCACCACGCATACAGCGTTCGAAGTGCAGTCGCTGGTGAAGGTGGACGAGGACGCGAAGGTCGTCTTCTACACGGCCCGCAGTGGGGACAACCACTTGAAGACCCAGTTGCACCGGGTGGGGCTCGACGGCAAGGGCGACGCGCGCCTCACCGACCCGGCGTTCACCCATTCGATAGGCGGCTGCATGCCGCGCGGGGCGGGAGGGCGCGGGGCGGGCGGCGCAGGCGCTCCCGGTTCGTGCGGCATCTCGCCGGACAACCGCTACTTCGTCGATGTCTACCAGGCCCACGACGTGCCGCCCGCGACGCGCCTCGTCGATGCAGGCGGCAAGGTCGTCGCCGAACTGGCGGCAAGCGACATGACGCGGTTCAAGGAACTGGGGCTGAAGACCGCCGAGATGTTCACCTACCGGGCGGCAGACGGCAAGACGACCCTGCGCGGCCTCATCAGCTTCCCGTCGAACTTCGACCCGTCGAAGAAGTACCCGGCGCTCGTGTCGGTCTACGGCGGCCCGGCCTCGGCGAGCAACACCGCGCGCGAGACGTTCGTCCAGCCCAACCCGCTCGCGGAGTACGGCTTCCTGGTGCTCAACCTCGACTCGCGCGCCGCCCCGGGGATGGGGAAGCGGACGCTCGACGCGATCTACCTGAAGCTCGGCCAGGTCGAGATTGACGACATGGCCGAGGGGGTGAAGGCGCTCTGGAACCGCCCGTATTTCGACAAGGCCCGGGTGGGGATGTACGGCACCTCCTACGGCGGCTACTCCTCGCTGATGAGCCTTCTCAGGCACCCGGACGTCTTCCGGGCAGCCTCCGCATCATCGGCGCCCACCGCGTGGTACCACTACGACACGATCTACACCGAGCGCTACATGTGGCTGCCCGAGGAGAACAAGGCGGGCTACGAGGCCGGCAGCGCGATGACGCAGGCGGAAAAGCTGAACGGCCGGCTGCTGATCTACTACGGGACCGCCGACAACAACGTGCACCCGAACAACTCGATGCAGATGATCGCCGCGCTGCGCCGCGCGGGCAAGAGCTTCGAGGTGCAGGTCGGCCCTGACGCCGGCCACTCCGGCGTCAACGTCGACCGCATGATGGAGTTCTTCATCGAGAACCTGGTGCTCGGCAAGTGACGCGTTGAACCACCAGGCTCACAAGGAGCACAAAGCGGATCACGCGTGACAGCGAGCCCAGGAAGGCTTCGACGGCGCCGCCGCGATGCGGCGGCGGAGTGGTTGGCGCGGGGCGCCGGAAACGAACCGGACGAGCGAAGAGCCTGGCTCGTTCCCGGCGCCCCGCGTCAACCACGGCCGGCCCGTGGGCCGGCCCTCGTCGAAGCCTCGCTCCCTTGGTGCACCTTGTGTCCCTTGTGGTAGTTCCGTCCTTCAGTAACCCGCCGCCAGGCCGTGTTTGCGGGGGTCGAACAGTCCCTGCCAACCCTGGGGGGTGCGCGAGATCGCCGTGAGCGATCCGGTCGCGCCCGCCTTGGTCTGGTATCCCATCGCGTTCAGGGCGGCCACGACCTCGGCCGGCACTCCGCCCTTCTCGTACTCGAGAACGTCGGGCAGCGCCTGTTCGTGAATGCGCGGTGCGCCCACGGCATCCGCCAACGGCATCCCGTGGTCGATCAGGTTGACGATCGCCTGGACGACCGCGGTGATGATGCGCGGTCCCCCACGTCCGCCGACCACCATCATCACCTTGCCGGACCGGTCGAGAACGATGGTCGGCGCCATCGCCGACAGCATCCGGCGTCCCGGCGCGACGGCGTTCGCCTCCCCCTGCACGAGGCCGAACTGGTTCGGCGTGCCCGGCTGCACGGCGAAGTCGTCCATCTCGTTGTTGAGGAAGAAACCGGCGCCCGGCACCCAGACGCCGGACCCGTAGAGGCTGTTGATCGTCGTCGTGATCGCGACCGCATTTCCAGACCGGTCGACGACGCCGTAGTTCGTGGTCTCGTTGCCCTCGCGGATCGCGACCGGGATGGCGCTCGTCGGGGTCGCCTTGCCGTCCAGGATCTGCGCCTGCAAGCTGCGCGCGTAGCCCTTGTCGATCAGCCGGTCGATCGGCATCTTCACGAACGCGGGATCGCCCAGGGTCCCGTTGCGATCGACGAACGCCCGCTGCAGGGCGCCGGCGAGGCGATGCAGCGCACGCGGGCTGTTCCACGGAGCGACGTCCCCCCACGCCTCGAGGATGTTCAGCGTCTCGATGACGGTCACCCCGCCGGACGAGGACGGCGGCATCGCGAGAATCTGCCGGCCCCTGAACGTCCCGGACAGCGGCGTTCGCCACTCCGGCTTGTAGCCAGCCAGGTCGTCCGCCGTGATGGTCCCGCCTCCCCGCGTCATCTCGGCCGAAACCGCCGCTGCCACCGGCCCCCGGTAGAAGCCATCGCGTCCCCCGTCCGCAATCCGCTGAAGGGTGGCGGCCAGGTCGGCCTGCTGGAATCGGCTGCCGACGAGGGGCGGACGGCCGTCCGGCAGGAACAGGCCGCGGCCCGCAAACTGCTTGATCAGGTCGGCATTCTGCGCCACCGACGCGTTGAAGATCGCATCGACGGTGAATCCGTCCCGCGCGAGCCGAATGGCAGGGGCCATGACGCGCGCTCGCGACAGGCTGCCGTGGCGCTCGAGGAGGGCGAGCAAGCCGGCCACGCTGCCCGGCACCCCCGAAGCCCGGTGGCCGACGAGGCTCTGGTTGGTCACCTTTCCGTTCGCGTCCACGAACATGTTGCGCGACGCCGACGCCGGCGCCGTCTCGCGGAAGTCGAGCGCCGTCGGCTCGCCCTTCGACATCCGCACCACGGCGTAGCCTCCGCCGCCGATGTTCCCAGCCTCGGGATAAGCAACCGCCAGCGCGAACCCGACGGCAACGGCCGCGTCCACCGCGTTGCCGCCCGCCTTCAGGACTTCGACGCCCGCTTCGGTCGCCAGCGCGCAGTTGGAGACCACCATGCCGTTCGGCGCGGCCGGGATCACGGCGCCGGGCCGATAGCTCCATTCGGAGGGAAAGGTGGCCAACTCGGCATTGGCGGGACGCGCCCGGGGAGGGTCCTGGGCCGCTGCGAACAGGACGGCAGCAGCCGCGGTGAGCACTGCGGCCAGGCACGCGGCGAGGCGAACGAAACCGGGCGTACGCATGATTCCTCCGTTGCCGGAAGGATATCATCGCCCGTTCGTCGATTCGCAACCCCGCCGGTGTCTACCCTTCGTCCTCTCCGGCGATGTAGGCCGCGATCCGCTCCCGGCTCCACAGGTGATCATCGTTGAGGTGGATGATCAGGGTGTCGAGGAAGTGCTGTTTGCCGCAGCCGGGTTCGGGGCACCGGCGCACCCGGTCGTCGAGGCAGGCGAAGAACTTGTAGATCCCCTTGGGCCGGATGCCGGTCGCGTCCGGCGGCAGGCGGTAGATGGCCTCGTACGCGGACCCCAGCGCGTCGGAACGCCGGGTGCCTTCGAAGTAGGCGCCGAACATCTGTTCGGGCCGGCACCCGGCCCCCGTCCGGATGGCTTTCGCCAGCTCCTGTTCGTCGGAACGCACTCGTTTCCTCATGCCGAATGAGGGTGCTATTGCAGATCCGTGCCAATGGAGCCGCGCGAAAGCTGGCCGTAGCCCGCCGAAAACCGTCCGAGACCGGCTCGCGCGGGCCGGCCCGATCCCGCCACCGGACGAAGGCTGTCCGCAAACGGCCACGGGCGCCATCCCCGTCGGCGGTTCTTCCGCGGTGCGCGCATGGACTACACTTCTCTCATGCGCCCAACCCTGCTCCCCTTTGCCCTGGCGTCTCTGGCCGTCGTGATGTCGGTCGCCCCGGCGGCACAACAGGTCGGCAGCCTCGACGCTGCGTCTCGTCACAGCGCGCTGTTCCATGCCAGCAGCAGCAGCCTGCGCTACAGGATGATCGGCCCGTTCCGCGGCGGCCGCACGAAGGCCGCAGCAGGGGTTCCCGGCCAGCCAAACGTGTTCTACGCGGGCGTCGTCAACGGCGGCGTCTGGAAGACGACGGACTACGGCCGCGTGTGGTTCCCCATCTTCGACGACCAGCCCACCGGGTCGGTTGGCGCAATCGCGGTGGCGCCGTCCAGTCCCGACATCGTCTACGTCGGCAGCGGCGAGGGGCTCCAGCGCCCCGACCTCTCCACGGGCAACGGTATCTACAAATCGACCGACGCGGGCAGGACGTGGCAGCATCTCGGCCTCCGCGACGGGCAACAAATCCCGCAGATTGCGGTCGACCCGAAGAACCCGAACCGCCTCTGGGTGGCAGTGCTCGGCCATCCCTACGGCCCGAACGAAGAGCGAGGGATCTTCCGCTCCACCGACGGCGGTGCCACCTTCCAGAAGGTTCTCTACAAGGACGAGAACACCGGGGGCGCGGACGTCGTCCTCGACCCGGCCAACCCGGACGTGGTGTACGCCGTCCTGTGGGAATCTCGTGAGGCACCCTGGGAGAACGGGTCGTTCTCCGGGCCCGGCAGCGGTCTCTTCAAATCGACGGACGGAGGCGCCACGTGGCGGCCGCTCACGGCGGGCCTGCCGTCCTTCGAACGCGACGGCCTCGGGCGAATCGGTATTGCCGTCGCCCCGAGCAACCCGCGCCGCGTGTTCGCGACGGTCCAGGCCGAGCGAAACGGCGGCCTCTACCGGTCGGACGACGCGGGCGAGACGTTCGCGCTCGTCCACACCGACGCCTACGTGACCGAGCGCGGCGACGACTTTGCCGAGGTGAAGGTCGACCCCAAGAACGCCGATATCGTCTACTCCGCGAGCGTCGTCACCTGGAAGTCGGGGGACGGCGGCAGGACGTTCGCGGCGTTTCGCGGCGCGCCAGGCGGCGACGACTATCACCGGGTCTGGATCAACCCGGACCAGCCCGACATCGTCCTTCTCGCGTCGGACCAGGGTGTCATCATCACGGTGAACGGTGGGAAGACGTGGAGTTCCTGGTACAACCAGCCGACGGCGCAGTTCTACCACGTCAGCACGGACAACGCGTTTCCCTACCGGGTGTGCGGAGGCCAGCAGGAAAGCGGGTCGGCGTGCGTCGCCAGCCGCGGTGACGACGGTCGCATCACGTTCCGGGACTGGCACCCGGTCGGCGTCGAGGAGTGGGGATACGTCGCCCCCGATCCCCTGGACCCCGACATCGTCTACGGCGGAAAGGTCACGCGATACGATCGACGGAACGGCGAAGTGCAGAACGTGGCCCCCGTGATCCTGCCGGCCGAGGGGGCCGAGTACCGGACCGTCCGCACGCAGCCCGTCCTCTTCTCCCCGATCGACCCGAAGACGCTCTACTTCACGTCGAACGTCGTCTGGAGCACGACGAACGGCGGGCAGTCGTGGACGGCAATCAGCGGCGACCTGACGCGCGAGGCCTGGGAGGCCCCGCGCAACGTGGGCAAGTATCTCGGCTCGCCCGGGGCGAAGGCCAGCCGGCGGGGCGTCATCTACTCCCTGGCGCCCTCGCCGCTCGAGGCCGGGCGCGTTGTGGGCCGGAACCGACGACGGCCTGATCCACTTGACGGTGGACGGCGGAAAGACCTGGACGAACGTCACGCCTCCCGCCCTCACGCCGTGGGCGAAGGTCTCGCAGCTCGACGCGTCGCACTTCGACCCGAATACCGCGTACGCAGCGGTCAACACGTTCCGGCTCGACGATCTGCGGCCGCACATCTACCGGACGCGCGACGGCGGGCGCAGCTGGGCGCACGTCACCGCGGGAATCCCCGACGGCGGCATCGTCAACACCGTCCGCGAGGATCCGAAGCGCCGCGGGTTGCTCTTCGCCGGGACCGAGCAGGCGGTCTACGTGTCGTTCGACGACGGCGATCACTGGGAGTCGCTGCGGCTGAACATGCCCGCGACGTCGATCCGCGACCTCGTCGTGAAGGACGACGACCTGGTGGTCGGCACCCACGGACGGTCCTTCTGGATCCTCGACGACATCACGCCCCTCCGCCAGGTCACCGCGCAAATCGCCGAGAGCGGCGTGCACCTCTACGCGCCGCAGGAGACGTGGCGCGTGCAGTGGAGCAAGTACACCGACACACCGCTGCCGCCCGACGAACCCGCGGGAGAGAACCCGCCGGACGGAGCCATCATCAACTACTGGCTGGCGTCGCCGGCCGCCAGCCCGGTGGTGATCGAGATCCTCGACGGAGCCGGGAAGCTCGTCCGCCGATTCTCCAGCGCGGACCCGGCCCCGCCGGTGAAGGACGTCGGCAACTGGCCGGCCTACTGGCTGCGGCCCGTGCGGCTGCCGTCCGCCGCAATGGGGATGCACCGTTTCGTGTGGGACCTGCACTACCCGCCGCCCAAGGCCTTCCGGTTCTCGTATCCGATCTCCGCAACGCCGGGAGAGACCGCGCCCGAGCCGAAGGGCCCCTGGGTGCTTCCAGGAAGGTACACCGTCCGGCTGACGGCGGGAGGGGTCACGCAGACGCAGACGATTCTCGTCAAGATGGACCCGCGGGTGAAGACGTTGCCCGCAGGCCTCGAGCAGCAGTTCTCGCTGTCCATGCGCGTCTACGACGCCATCGCAGCCGTGCACGGCCGCATCGTGGCGCTCGACGCACAGGCTCCTGCTGCAGCCGTCGAGGGACGGCCGGGCCCGGCGTCCGCCCTTCGCCGCGTTCACGAGCAGTTGATGTCCGTGTACGGCACGCTCCAGGAGGCAGACGTCGCGCCGTCGAGTGCCGTGGCCGCCGCCGCGGAAGCGCTGCTCGCGAAAGCCAGCCAGGTGCAGCGCCGCCCTTGAAACCGCCGCGCCGACCGGTGGGGCAGGCGTCCCGCCTGCCAGGCGAGGCACAGGTTTGCTCAGTAGGACAGGCGTCCCGCCTGTCTCGATGCGCTTGCGCTGTCGGACGCGGTCGGGCCGCTCGCTCCGGCGGCGCAGGTCGGCTTCGCCGGCAAACGCCTCCGGCGGCCAGAGCGGACCGCCAGCCGCGGGGGTCGCCCGAACTGAGGCGACCGCTCGGGCTCAACCCCGCTGGGGCCCTGCGCCGGCGGAGACGTTCGCCGTCTGACGCGCGAGCGGCTTGCCGACATGCGCCGCTTCGCGAGCCGGCCCGACCCCCTCCGCGCGCGGTTGGACAGTCATCCGCCTGTCTTTCCTTGTGACGCAAGCCTCCGTGCTTGCGCTTGCGCTCAGGGCGTCCCGCCTGCCAGAGCTGGCGACGGCTCGGTGGAGGTCGTTCAGTCCAGGCGCAAGGCGGTGGCCGGGTCCACCCGTGTCGCGCGGCGCGCGGGCACGGCGGCCGCAGCGGCCGCGGCGAGAGCTACGACGGCAACGACGGCAAGGTAGGTCATCGGGTCGGAAGGGCGCGTCTCGAACAGGAGGCTCCGCACGACCCTGGCCGTCACGGCCGCTGCAGGAAGACCGATCGCGAGACCGATCGCCGTCAGGCGAAGGCCTCGACGGATCACCCCGGCGCTCACCTGGCCCGGCCGCGCGCCGAGTGCCAGCCGGATGCCGATCTCGCGTCGCTGCCGCGCCACCGAATAGGCAAGCAGGCCGTAGATCCCGACTGCGGCCAGCAGCAGCGCCACTCCCGCGAAGAGCGCCAGCAGCACCGCCGTGAATCTCGGCCTGGAGATCGAACGGGAGAGGGTCGCGTCGAGCGGCTCGACGCCGAAGACGGCCAGCCCTGGATCCTGTTCGCGGATGGCGCTCCGAACCGCGCCCGCGATTGCCGATGGGTCGCCTGTCGTCCGGACGAGGAGCACCCCGCTGGCCGACGGAACCTGTGCGAGGGGCGCGTAGAACGCGAGCGGCGGCGCAGTCGCGATCCCTGTGAAGCGCTCGTTCCCCACGATTCCGACGACGGTGCGTGATGAGCCCCAGAAACGGAGCTGGGCGCCGATTCGGATCGCGGCCGTCGAAGAAGCGGCGGGCGGCGGCTTCGTTCAGCAGAACGACGGGCGCCGAGCGGGTCGTATCGCGCTCGTCGAACAGCCGGCCGCGTACCAGCGGCAGGCCCACCGCCCGAAAGTAGTCCTTGGTCACACGGCGGATCGGCACTTCCGGCCAGTTCCGGGCCTCCGCCTCGCGGCCGACGACGACGAACGAGTTGGTGAAGCCAGGGTCCAACGGGTGCTCCCCTGCCACCGCCACGGCATCGACACCTGGCAGGGTCGATGCTCGCCGCAACAGGCGACCGGTGAAGGCGTGCATCTCGCGGAAGTCGGGCCAGCGCGGAAATCAGCCGGGTACCGCGATGGCGGCAGCTGGTATTCGGCTTCGATCAGCCCTCCGCTCCGGAACCCGGGGTCCACGTGACGCAGGTGCCAGAAACTGCGTGCCAGGAGTCCTCCTGTGACGAGCAACACCACCGTCAGTGCCACTTCCGCCACGATCAGCGCCCCGCCGGCGCGGGCGTGAGACCGCCCGGGCGTACCATTGCGCTCGCCGCGCCAGTCCCCAGCCAGCTTCAACCGGCGAGCCTGCCAGGTCGGCACCATGCCCGAAACCAAGCCCACGGCCAAGGCCACCGCGAGCGTGGCCGCCAGCACGCGCGTGTCAATCGCGACGGCTGCAACGCGGGGCAGGTCGGGCGGAGCAATGCCGAGGATCAGCCGGAGCCCGACGAACGCTCCGGCCACGCCGGCCACGCCGGCAATCAGGGCAAGCACCAGGTTCTCGATGAGGAACTGCCGCGCCATTCGAAACCGGCTGGCGCCCAGGGCGGTGCGGAGGCCGACCTCCGACGCGCGCGATGCGCCCCGTGCAAGCAGGAGGTTGGCCAGGTTCACGCACGCGGTGAGGAGGACCAGGGTGACGCCGGCAAGGAGCAGGAAGAGCGCCGGCCGCACGGGGCCGAACACCACGTCACGCAGCGGTTCGACGAACACGCCACGGCTGGTGTTCGAATCTCGGAAACGCCCGCTCGAGATCGAGCGCCACCTGCGCCGTCTCGCGCTGCGCGGCATCCAGGTCGGTCCTCAACCGCGCTACCTGGAAGACCGGGTGGGTTTCGCGCGGAAGCGCCTCGGCATCCGCCTGCAGCGGCCGCCAGACGTCCACGGTCACCGCGACGCCGCGATCCGCGAACGAGCGGCCGTATGCAGCCGCGCCGAGCACCTGCAGCACGCCGAAGTCCGCGCCCGAAGGCACGACGCCAACGACCACGTGCGGCACGTCGTCGATTGAGATGGTTCGCCCGACGATCCCGGGAGCGCGATCGAAGGCCCGCTGCCACAGGCTCTCGCCGATGAGCGCTACCCGCGGACCGCCCCGTCGGTCGTCCTCCGGGGTGAGAAGGCGGCCCGCGAGCGGCCGCGTCCCCATCATGGGCAGGAAGTTGTGACTGACGGCGAGGCCGGCCAGGCGGAGCGGTTCGCCGCCGGGCACCGACAGGTTGACGTCGGCCGGGATGAACGCCGCGAATGGGTCGAGGGCGCGGCTTCTTGTGCTGAAATCGAGGTAGTCGGGGATTGAGGCAGGCTCCCGAATCGTCCCCGTCTGGCGGTCCGTCTCCCAGACCACCACCACCCGGTCGAACGCCGTCACGTCGGTCGGCCGAAGCAGCACCTGGTCGACCACGCTGAAGATGGCGGTGTTGGCGCCGATGCCCAGCGCCAGCGTCAGTTCGGCCACGCAGGCGAACCCGGGGTTCCGCCGCAGCCCGCGCAACGCGTAACGCACGTCGCGTCCGATGTCGGCCAGGTGCTCGCGCGGCGCCGTCCGCAGGATGTCGCGCACGAACGTCACCCACAGGAGTGCCACCGCCGGGCGGCCGCCGTGCCTGGCCGCATCCCCCTGCTGCAGCCCGAACACCTCTTCCATCTCCCGCCCGTAGTCGAAGCGGAAGTCGAACGGCAGCAACCAAGCAAACGCGACGACGGCTGCCGCCGTCTTGTGGTAGCCTCTACCGCAACCCTGGGCTCCCGCAATGGGGTCGCGCGACCCCGCTCCCCGAATGCGCAAGCGTTCCCGCTTGCAAGACGCAGGAGGACGTAGTGCCAATCCCGACACGATGTGCGGTGGCGTGGGTCCGCGCCACGGCGCTGGCGGCCATGTTCGCGTGGCTGTGCGCGCCCGCGGCGGCTGCCGCCGACTTCGCCAAGTACCATACCTACCAGGAACTCACCACCGAGTTGAAGGCCGTGGCGGCCGCGAACCCGTCGCTCGCGAGGATCACGTCGATCGGCAAGACACGCGAGGGGCGGGACATCTGGGCCCTGGAGATCGCGAACCCGTCAGGAACCCCGCTGGACCAGCGACCGGCGCTGCTGGTTGCGGCGAACTTCGAAGGCGACCACCTGATCGGGAGCGAACTGGCCCTCTACCTCGCCGACTTCTTCGTGCGGGGATACGCGACCGATGCCACGGTCAAGCAGCGTCTCGACACCTCGGTGATCTACGTCGTCCCCCGGGTCAATGCCGACGGGGCGGAGTTGATGTTCGCGCCGGTGAAGACCGGGCGGCGCACAAATGCCACGCCCTTCGACGCAGACAACGACGGCCGAATCGACGAGGACGGTCCCGAGGACCTGAACAAGGACGGCTTCATCACCCTGATGCGCGTGAAGGACCCGAAGGGCCTCTTCATGGTGAGCCCGGACGACGCCCGGCTGATGAAGCGGGCGGAAGCCTCGAAGGGCGAGTCTGGCGGCTGGGCCATCTACTGGGAAGGGACCGACAAGGACAAGGACGGCTTCATCGCGGAAGACGGCCCCGGCGGCGCGGACATCAACCGCAACTTCATGCACCAGTATCCGTACTACGAGCCAGACGCCGGGCGCTACATGGTCAGCGAAGCCGAGACGAGGGCAATGCTCGACTTCATGCTGAAGCACCGGAACATCGCCGCCATCCTCACCTTCGGCGAGAGCGACAACCTGATTGTCACCCCGACGCGTCGAGGCGACCTCGGCCCGGCCAACCCGATCAACCTGAACGACTTCGCCGGCCGCGGCCTCGCGGAGGCCAGGCGGGTCGGCCTCTTCCAGGAGATGGGCGGGGGCGGTCGAGGAGGCCGGGGCGGCGGCGGGATGTTCATCATGCCGGAAGAAGGCGGCGGGCGAGGCGGGGCCGCGCAGCCGTCCGGTCGCGCGGCCATGCCCGCGGCGCGGCCGAATACGACGATCTCCCCGCTCGACTACGAGTATTTCCGCGCGGCGAGCGAGAAGTACCGCGAACTGACCGGCCTGCGCGCGCCCGGCTACACGCGCGCCCCGGCCGGTGCCTTCTTCGAGTATGGCTACTACCAGTTCGGCGCGCTGTCGTTTTCGACGCCGGGCTGGGGATTGCCCGGCGGCGGCCGGCCCGCGGTCACGGGACAAGGCGGGGCGCCAGGCGGCGCCGGTGCCCCTCCGACCGCAGGCGGCGCGGGTGCCGGCATGGCGGTGTTCGGCCAGCGCGGCGCGGGCGGCGGGGGTCGCGGCGGAATGACGACGGGGGCGGAGCCGGCAGCCGACGCGCCGGAAGGCATCGACGCCAGGCTGCTGCAGTGGATGGACGGCGAGAAGATCGACGGCTTCGTGAAGTGGGCCGCCTTCAAACATCCCACGCTCGGCGACGTCGAAATCGGCGGCTTCAAGCCGTACGCCACGACGAACCCTCCGGCAGCCAGGATCGCGGAACTCGGGGCAACCCATGCCAAGTTCGCCCTCTACCTGTCGTCGCTATTCGCGAAGGTCGCGATCGCGAAGACCGAGGTGACGGCGCTCGGCGCCGGCCTGTTCCGCATCAAGGCCGACATCGCAAACACGGGCTACCTTCCGACCGCCCTGGCACAGGCCGCCCAGTCGCGCTCGGTGAAACCGGTCGTGGTTCAGTTGGGGGTTGCCCCGGAAAGCATCCTCACCGGCGACCAGAAGACGACGCAAGTGCCCGCCCTTGCCGGCGCCGGCACCCGGCAGTCGTTCGAGTGGGTCGTGAAGGGCACGCCGGGTTCGACGGTCGTGCTGAAAGCCGTCTCGCAGGCGAGCGGCACCGACACCGCCACCCTGACACTGCGCTAGGAGTGTTGACCATGAAGAACCTCTGCAGGCTTACGACGGCCGCAGCCCTGCTGATGGCGGCTGCCGTCTTCACGTCTCCCGGCGCCTCGGCGCAGGCGGCAAAGCCCGCCTCGACGCCCCAGGCCAAGCCGGCGCAGCCGCAACCCAAGGACTGGGCGTCGAACCCGAGTTCCGAGCGTCCGTTCAAAGTGCGCCTCGATTTCAATCGCTGGCACGACGTCAGCGAGCTCTACGCCGATCTCAAGACGCTCGAGAAGGCGTACCCGAAGTTCCTCAAGTACATCGTGCTCGGCAGGAGCTACGGCGGGCGCGACATCGCGGGGATGATCGTCAACAACCCCGACACGGGGGCCGACACGACGAAACCGGCGATGTACATCGAGGCGAACATCCACGGCAACGAGATCCAGGGCGGAGAAATCTGCATCTACACCGTCTGGTACCTGATGGAGAACTACGGCAAGATCGACCGCATCACCAAGCTGGTCGACGAGCGCGCGTTCTACATCGTGCCCACGGTCAACCCGGACGGTCGCGACTACTTCATGCACGGCCCGGGCGGCAACGCCCGCAGCGGGCACCTGCCGGTCGACGACGACAACGACTACCAGTTCGACGAAGATGGCCCGGAGGACCTGAACGGCAACGGGATCATCGAGCAGATCCGGAAGTACGTTCCCGGCAAGGGCAACATGAAGAAAAGTGCCGCCGACCCGCGGGTGCTCGAGCCGGTGAAGCCGGGCGAGGCGGGCGACTACGTCCTGCTCGGCCAGGAAGGCATCGATCACGACGGGGACGGACGGGTCGCGGAAGACGGCCCCGGCAGCTACGATCCCAACCGCAATTTCGCATCCGACTGGCAGCCGAACTACATCCAGGGCGGCGCAATGGACTACCCGTTCCAGCTGCCGGAAGCGAAGGCGGTGAACGACTTCTGGCTGTCGCACCCGAACATTGCCGGCCTGCAGACCTATCACAACAACGGCGGCATGATCCTCCGCAGCCCGGGGGCTGAAACGGCGGGCGAGTACCCGGCGTCCGACGTGCGCGCCTACGATGAGCTGGGCCGCAATGCCGAGCGCATCCTGCCCTTCTACCGGTACCTCGTGATCTGGAGCGGCCTCTACACGGTGCACGGCGGCGTGACCGACTGGGCCAACGACGGGCTCGGCATCCTGTCGTTCTCCAACGAGCTGTGGGCCAACGGCCAGTACTTCACGAGCCCCGAGCTCAAGGAGCAGCAGAGGGATCCGAACAGCCCGATCGCTCCCCGGGTCGCCAACTACTTCTTCAACGACTTCCTGGAGTTCGGGGACGAGTTGACGGAGTGGAAGGAATTCGACCACCCGCAGTTCGGCAAGGTGGAGATTGGCGGGGCGTTCAAGAAGACCTTCGGCCGGCTGCCGCCGCGCTTCATGAACGAAGAGCTGTGCCACCGCAACATGGCCTGGACGCTCTACCAGGCGGACGAGATGCCCAAGGTCGCCCTCGGTGAGACGAAGGTCGAGAAGCTGGGCGACAACGTGTACAAGGTCTGGGTGGACCTCAGCAACCCGAAGGTCGCGCCCACGATTCTCGCCAAGGCCGCGGCCAACAACGTGGTGACGCCCGACCTGCTGACGGTCGAGAGCGCCGGCGTGGAGGTCCTGTCCGCGAGCTGGGTGACGGACAAGTGGAGGCCGGCGGTCGCGCAGGCGGTCCCGCAGGCCGACCTGAAGCGAATCATCCTTCGCAACGGATTGTCGGGCCGGTCCACCAAGACGATCCAGTACCTCGTCAAGGGCACCGGCGCGATGACGGTCAAGTACTCGAGCCAGAAGGGCGGCACGGTTTCGAAGGCGGTCACGCTGCAGTAGAGGCCCCAGCCAGGCAGCGGCTGGCGGCGCGTGCCGCCGGCCGCTGCGACTCGATCCCTTCCCCTCGGCTTCTGGCTGGGAATTCCCGCAATTCCCGTTCGCAAGTCTGGTAAGCTGAGGGAATCCGACAATATTCCCAACCACAGCCACCGGCATGCCGATGATTTGCCCTCGCTGTCACGCGCCCGGGGCGGACGGCGCGCTTTCGTGTCCGTCCTGCGGGTCCCCCATCGCGCCCGATCCCGATCAGGGCGCGACGCGCTTCCCCGGCCGCCCGACCGCCGACGAAGGCCTGACCATTCTTCCGGGCACGCCCATCGTCGAGGACGGTCTCACTCGCCTTCCCGGTTCGCTCGACGCAGGCGATGGCGCCACCGTGTATCTGGGCCGCGAGGCGCGCACCGTCCCCCCCGAAGCCACGCGCACGGCGGGGGTCGGCCCCGGGAAAGGCGACCGCACCGAGGAAGCGACGTACCTCGGCACGACCGGCCTGGGTGATGCCGCCGTGACCGGCGTCTCCGGCGCGCGGCGTCCGACCAGGGACGAGGGCCCTCTCGCGGTCGGCCAGTCGTTCGGACCGCGCTACCACATCATCTCCCTGATCGGCCTCGGCGGAATGGGCGCGGTCTACCAGGCGTGGGACGCCGAACTCGAGGTCATCGTCGCGCTGAAGGTGATCCGGCCGGAGATCGCCGCCGACCCGGAAGCTGCGCGAAGCCTCGAGCGGCGGTTCAAGCGCGAACTGCTCCTCGCTCGCCAGGTCACGCACAGCAACGTCGTCCGCATCCACGACCTGGGCGAGATCGGGGGCGTGAAGTACATCAGCATGCCCTTCGTGGAGGGGTCGGACCTTTCGACGATCCTCCAGCAGGAGGAGAAGCTGGGCGTCGCCCGCACCCTGCGCATCGCCCGCTCCGCGCTGTCGGGCCTGGTCGCCGCCCACGACGCGGGAGTCGTGCACCGCGACCTGAAGCCGGCAAACCTCATGATCAGCGAGGGCGACAACGCCCTGATCATGGACTTCGGCATCGCGCGATCGACGGGCGACACGGAAGCGAAGGTGGCGGTCGCCGGGGCCAGGCCGGCCGCGGGCCGAGGCACGCACGGCGACACGACGGTCGGGCAGATCGTGGGGACCATCGAATACATGGCGCCCGAGCAGGCGCGCGGCGAGGAGGTCGATCAGCGCGCCGACATCTACGCCTTCGGCCTGATCCTCTACGACATGCTGCTCGGCCGCCGGCGGCACACGCACGCGACGACGGCGATCGCGGAACTGCGCGACCGGATGGCAAAGCCGCCAGCCAACCCGAGGTCGGTCGATCCGACGATCCCGGAGGCGCTGGACGCGATTGTCGCCAAGTGCCTGGCCCCGGATGCGACCGCCAGGTATCAGACGACCGCCGAGCTCGTTGCCGCGTTCGACCGGCTGGACGCCGAAGGCAAGCCGCTGCCGTCCGACAAGCGGCTGCTCCACTTCATCGTCGCCGGCGGTCTCGTCGTGATCATCGCCATGTTCGGGCTGACGTGGACGCTCGTCCGGCCGCGCCCGCCGGCCCCCGCGAAGGACCCCGTGCCCGTGCTCATCGCGGACTTCGAGAACAACGCCAGGGACCCTGTCTTCGACGGTACCCTCGAGCGGGCGCTCGGCGTGGCGGTCGAAGAAGCGTCCTTCATCACGAGCTACAACCGCAACGACGCGGCCAAGCAGGTGAAGAAACTGCAGCCCGGATCGACGCTGACGCCGGCGATGGCCCGGCTGGTGGCCATGCGCGAGGGCGTGAGGTTCGTGCTGGCCGGCCGAATCGACCGGGAAGGCGACGGCTACTCGGTCACGCTGCGTGCCCTGAATCCCGCTGACGGCAAGCAGACGTGGGGCGCCAAGACGACAGCCCCGAATCGAGAGCGTGTGCTGGCGGCGGTCAACCAGCTGGCGGTCGATCTCCAGGAGGACGCTCGGTGACGCCCCGCGGGCGGGGACCGGCGAGTCGCTGACCTCGGCGTCGCTCGACGCGGTCCGGGAGTACCTCGGTCGGCCAGGACCTCGCCAACGCGGGCAAGCACGACGAGGCCATCGCGCACTACCGCGCGGCCACCGAAAGTGACCCGAAGTTCGGCCGCGCGTACGCGGGCTGGGCGACAGCCGCCTTCTACGCCGGGCGCAACGACGAAGCGGCGGCGCAGTGGAAGAAAGCGTTGGCCCTGGTGGACACGATGACCGAGCGCGAGAAGTACCGAACCCTCGGCGGGTACTACCTGGCATTCGCCAAGAACTACACCAAGGCGATCGAGACGTACCAGTCGCTCGTCCGCCTCTACCCGACGGACCTGGCCGGCCACAACAACCTGGCGTTTGCCTATTTCAACACCCTGGACTTCGCCAAGGCTCGAGAAGAAGGCGACAAGGCCCGGCGCCTGTATCCGAAGAATGCGCTCATCGGCAACAATTTCGCGCTCTACGCGATGTACGCAGGCGACTTCGCGGGCTCGGCGGCGCAGGCCCAGAAGCTCGTGGAGCAGGAGGCGGGCGGCTTCTACAAGAACTACCTGCCGCTGGCTATCGCGGCCCTGGCCAACGACGACCTGCCCGGCGCGCTCGAGGCGTACCAGAAGATGGCGGCGGCCAACCCGGTTGGGGCGTCCCTGGCCGCCATTGGCCTGCCCGACGCGCTGCTGTATGCCGGGCGGTTCAAGGAGGCCGAGGCCGAGTTGAAGAGCGGCATCGCCGCCGATGAGAAGGGCGGGGCCTTGGAGCCAGCCGCGGTGAAGTGGGCGGCCCTGGGTGAGGTCTACGAAGCGACCGGCCGGGCAGCGCTGGCGGCCGCCGCGGCCAAGCGTGCGACTGAACTGGCGAAGGAGGACGCGGGCCTGGTTCCTGCGGGACGGCTCCTGGCACGCCTCGGGAAGGCGGCAGAAGCGACGGCCGTGGCCAATATCCTCGGCGGCCGGCTGGAGCCGCAGAGCAGGGCCTACGGACGCATCGTCGAAGCGAACGTCGCGATGCACGCCGGGCGCTGGGCGGATGCGATCGATTCGCTGCGCGCCGCCATCAAGTTCGCCGACCTGTGGCTGGCCCGCTACGACATGGGCGTCGCCTACGTCCGCGCGGGTCACGGTGCCGAAGCGTTCCCGGAACTCGAAGTGTGCACCAAGCGCCGCGGCGAGGCGACCGCGCTCTTCCTGGACGACACGCCGACGTTCCGCGTGCTGGCGACGCTTCCCTACTGGATGGGACGGGCGCAGGAAGAGGTTGGCCAGCAGGCAGCCGCGCAGGCCTCCTACGCCTCGTTCCTGAAGATTCGCGAAGCAGCCACCACCGACCCGCTCGTAACCGACGCGCGAAAACGGCTTCAGTAGCGCCCGTGAGGTGTAGCACGGGGCTTCAGCCCCGTGCCCGGCCGAGGGGCTGACCGCCTCCGCTGAAGCTGCGGCGGTCCGCCGTAGCCTTGGCGAAGGCGGAAGCCCCTCGGCTACATTACCTTCCAAGACTCAAGAAAAAAGGCGACGCGGTTCCATCCGAGAACCGCGTCGCCCCTCGGTCGTTCCCACCGCGGCTCCGCCCCCAGGCCCCAGGCCCGAAGCGGGCGGCCGGCAGCCGGCCGAAAGCCGGTGGCCGGCAGCCTGAAGCCCTAGTTGTGCGGCACCCACACCTGCGTGGTTGCCTTCCCTTGGTTGCCGTAAGCATCGGTGGCCGTCACCGTGATGATGTACTGCCGCCCGTTGGAGTCGGTGCCCTGCCTCCAGGCTTCCAGCTTCACCGTGAACGAGTAGGTCCCGTCGGCGTTCAACGTGACCGGCCCTGACGGCTGCACCTTGCCGTACTCGTCCCAGACGCTGAACGCGACCGACGAGATCCGCGAGACGTCGGTCACCTTTCCAGACACCGTGATCGGCGTCATGGTCTTGTTGGGTGACCAGAGCAAGGTGGTCGGCGTCGCAGCCTCGACGACACTGGGAGCCGTGCTGTCCTTCACCGTCACCGTGAACGTCCCCTTGCTCGTGTTGCCTGCCTTGTCGGTCGCCGTGCATGTGACGGTCGTGACCGCGACCGGGAACGTCGAACCCGAAGCCAGCGTGCAGGCGGGCGCGACCGCCAGGTCGACGATGTCGGTGGCGGACGCGGCGTAACTCACCGTCGCCCCAGAAGCGCTGGTGGCCTCGGTGACAATCGGTGCCGGCAGAGTGAGCACCGGCGGTGTCGTGTCGCGGACCGTCACCGTGAAGCTGGCCGCTCCGGTATTGCCCGCGCTATCTGTTGCGCTGCACGTCACGGTCGTCGCGCCGATTGGGAAGGTGCGCGGCGACGCGACGCTGCACGTCGGCGTCATCACCCCCTCCACCAGGTCCGATGCGCTCACCGTGTAGCTGACCACGGCGCCCGTCGGCCCGGTCGCCTCGACGGTGACCGACCCGGGAGCCACGGTGACCGTGGGAGCCGTCTTGTCGGTGACGGTCACGGTAAAGGTCTCCGTGCGGGTGTTCTTGGTCGCGTCGGTGGCCGTGCAGGACACGCTCGTCGTCCCGAGTGCGAACGTCGAGCCCGAGGCCGGCACGCACGCAGGCACGATCGCGCCGTCCACGATGTCCGTCGCGGTCGCCGTGTAGGTCACCACGGCACCCGATGCCCCGGTCGCCTCGACGCTGCGGCTGGCAGGCACCGACACGGTCGGTGGCGTCGTGTCCCGCACCGTGACGATGAAGGACGTGGAGACCTTGTTGCCGGCGGCATCCTGCGCGGAGCAGTGGACCGTCGTCGCAGCGATCGGGAACGTCGAAGGGGAGGTCCAGTCGCACGTGACCGGCAACCCGCTGCCGTCAACGACGTCGGTGGCAGTCGGGGCGGTGAATGTGACGGTTGCACCGTTCGAACCGGTCGCCTCCACGGTGAAGTCGGCCGTCGTGCTCATCGTCGGCGCCGTCTTGTCGGTGACCGTCACCGGGAACGACGCGCTCCCGACCATGTGGTCCGCATCCTCAGCCGTGCAGGTGACCGTCGTCGTCCGCACGCCGAACGTGCTGCCGGAGAGCGGGAGGCACGAGAACGAGATGGAGGTTCCCGTCCAATCGACGGCCTTGAAGGCGAACTGGCGCAGGTAATCGACAACCGCCCCCGACGGCCCGGTGGCTTCGACCGTGAGCCCGGCCGGCGGCACGCTGATCGCCGGCGCCGTACGGACGTAGCTCCCCGCCTCGTTCGGGTCCGACGCCTGCGCCACCGTGACGGCCGTCGCCGACTTCGGATCGAAGGTCGGAACCGCCGTCCCGTCCGCCGTCGCAGTCCCGTGAATCACGCGAAGCGTCACGACCGCCATGTCCCCGGCGGGCAGGGCAAACGTCACATTGGTGGGCTGCGGAGACGGGTTCCCGCCGGAAGCCGGGGCGAACTTCGGCTGATCGACCACGGCGAGCAGGTCCGCATTCACCTGTTCCTTGAGCACGCACGAGGACGAGCTCGGCGTCCTGTACACGCGGTTCACGAGCAACTGGAAGGTGGCGTTGGACGGGATCGACGCGAGCACCGCCCCGAAGTTGTACCCGGCGGCGACGTTACCCCCATTGGTCACCTGCCAGCTCACGTCCGTGACGAGAGGCTGGTTGATGTACGTGGGGTTGATGAACGTCGGGTTGATATACGTCGGGTTGATATACGTGTCGTTGATGTACGTGGGGTTGATGTACGTCGGGTTGATGTACGTCGGGTTGATGAACGTCGGGTTGATATACGTCGGGTTGATGAACGTCGGGTTGACGTACATGTCGTTGATGTACGTGGGGTTGATGAACGTCGGGTTGATATACGTCGGGTTGATATACGTCGGGTTGATGAACGTCGGGTTTGCATAGGTGTCTACGAACGCGTCGGTGATCAACGGCGTGTAGACCTCGATGTCCAACGAGGGCGGCGGCGCCGTGATATCGGAGTTGATCAGCGCGCTGCCGCGAAGCCCGCCCGCCACCGGCGAACCGTCCGCCGTCACCTCTGCCACGTTCACCGCAACCGGTACCTGCTGGCCGTCGGGGACGAACACGGTGCGCGCAATCGTCATCCGCGGGCCCACGGAGGCGTACAACACGCCGCTCGTCCCGTCAAGGTCGAAGAACCCCGAGCCACCCGGCGGCTGGTCGGGCGCCTGCCAGGGCGCCAGCCCCGTCGTCAGCTTCAGCCGGAGTTCGGTGCCGGTCGTGTTCTGAATGAACAGCGCGAAGGCCCTCATCATCGTCGTCGTCGTGCCGGCGGTGCTGGCGACCCGGCGCGAGTTGCCTTCGACGCCGACCACCAAGCCTCGGCTCAGGCGCGACGTGTAGACGTTCTGGTTCTTGATCGACACGAGGTTCGGGACACAGCCGTCCCTCCCGGGCGGCGCCCAATTCGCGCTGCTCCAGTCGGCGTCGAGCGGCGGCTTGATGATGTCGCGGTTGTCGGTCCACGCAGCGTGGAGCACCCCGGTGTCGTCGGCCTTGTCGTAATAGGACCATTTGTCCCCCGCGCTCATGGGCGGCTTGAAACTCCGGGCGGGAGCGAGATCGATGTAATCACCGATGAACGGCACGCTGCCGCCGGCATAGAGCGGCCAGTTGACCGGGTTTGCCTCAATTTGAACGAGCTGCATCGCCGCCCCAGAGCCAACAATGGCACCTTGGTACCGCGACACCTGGACCGAGGGGTCGAACAGCCTGCCGTCGGCGTTCGGGGGGGCGGTGGTCGCCGCACGCACGTCGAGCGTGTGCACCGGCGGGTCGAGGATGATGTCCATCACCCAGCGGCCGAACAGCAGCGGCCCGAATACCTGGGCGGCGTTGTCCTTGCGCTGGTCGTACCACAGCACCGTGGCGCGATCGGCCGTACAGGCCACCGACGGCATGAATTGGTGGCCGCGCCCGGTGAAGTCGGAGTCCACGAGCACGGGTGCCGACCAGGTGAGGCCGTCATTGGAGGTCGCCACCAGCACCCTGGAGTCGTCGGTCGCCGTCGGCGTCCGCTGCGACCAGGCGAGCCAGTAGCGCCCCGTGGTGTCGGCGCAGACGGAGGGATAGCCGTTCGTCCGGAACATCCGCGCCGTCGGCGCGGGATCGCCCGTCGCGGGCAGCGTCGGCTGATCGAACCCGAGGGAACGGTAGACCTGCGGCTGCCCCGCAACCTGCGGCGGGTTCTGCAGGCCGAGGTCGGCTACCTGTGTGCCCTTCGAGAACGTCTGGCCGCCGTCGTGGACAAGGCGACGACAATGCGGCTGGGGTCAGAGTAGTTCGGGTCCCCGAACTGGCGCCACGCCACGAGAATGTCCCCCGTCACGGGATTCACCGTCACCATCGCGGACTGGCTGACGACTGACAAGGTCTCGTTGAGCTTCTGCGGCTTCTCCCAGGTCTTGCCGCAGTCGGTGGAACGCGTGAAGAGAATCTTGGAGTGCGGGTTTGTGCCATCCCCGAGGAACACGGAGTAGGCGGCGTACACGTTGCCCGCAGGCACGGTCTGGTCTGGTACGCCGGAGGTACCGCCCGGAATCGTACAGGTTGCCGTTCCGCGCGGGATGTCGGTGGCGATCCACGGCTTGTCCAGGAACTGCCCGCTGCTGCCGTTGTCCACCACGACTGTGCGGACGTATCGAATGGGTGCGTCGGCCGTCTGCGTGTTGTTGTCATCCACGAACAGCGAGACGAACATGACTCCTGACTTGCCGCCGGTCGAGGTCGACTCTCCCCCGCGGTTGAACGCCACACCGCTGACGTAGAAGAGGCCGTTCGTTCCGGCCCGCACGGTCGGGTCGGCCGCCGCGCCCAGACCGTAGAGCGGCGGCGCCTGCGTCGCATCCATCGGGAACCCCGGCAAGAGGCTGCTGCGCCAGGTCTGGCCTTCGTCGCGCGACCAGTAGATCCCCAGCCAGGCGTCGCCCGTCACCTTGCCATCCGCCAGGCCGGGCGTGCCCACCAGCCGGTAGTCGTTCGCGGACGCCAGGCAGTTGACCGGGTTGCGCGAACTGCACGCCATCGACGGCTCGTTCTGCCGCTGCAGGTACGGGTCGCCCATGATCTTCTCGATTGGCGGTGGCATGCCGGCTGCGGGTGGCAACGCCTGCTGGATCAACGCCGGGCCTCCAACCATGTTCACGTTGGGACCAACCGCCAAAGCGGGAGGGGGAGGAGTCGACTGCCCGGCAACTTGCGCGGCGGTCCCGACGACGAGCGCCACGACGAATCCGAACGCGGACAAGAATCGAACATAGGCGCGGAACGCGCGACAACGGTCTCATGGAGTGGCCTCACAGCAAGGGGGGAAGTGGAGTCAAACGCTTGCCGTCGGCGCGGCACACAACGACCTGTTTCTTTCGTGCCAGCCGAGGACCGCGCGTTGACGACGACGCTTGCGAGGAGAGAAGTATGAGGAACGAGAAAACCAACGAAGAAATTATGGACCGCGCGAGTCCAGAATTACAAGAGCTTATTTTCCAGACTATTGTGAGCGCCGGATTAATTTGGCGCTCACCCTAGACGCGCGAGAAGACGCCGTGCGGCTATTGCTTCCGGGTAGGCGGGGCGAGGGAAGGAACCGGCCCGACAATCGTCTGGTACACCAGGTAGCGGAACTTGTCCTGCAAGTCGCTCCCGGTCGCCGGAATCAACTGGGTGAGAAACAACGCCACCAGTTTCTCCTGCGGGTCCACCCAGTACTTCGAGTAGTAGGCACTGCCCCACCCGTATGCGCCGAGCGAGTCGGGCCGGCCGGCGGCGCCCACGTGTTCGGTGGTTTCGAACCCGAGGCCGAAGCCGAGGCCGCCGTCTTCGCGGTAGAGCCGGCCCGTCTGGTTCGACGTCATCATCTCGACCGACTTCGGCCCCAGGATTCGAACCCCATCCAGTTCACCGCCGTTCGCGAGCATCTGCAGGAACCGGAGGTAGTCGGCGGCCGTGGACGTGAGACCGGCCCCGCCCCCGAAGCAGGCGCGCGGGCCGTCCAGGAAGTCGCCCTGCCCTGTCTTCGGCTCGGGTGCGCGCACCAGCTTCCCGTCCGCGCCCAGCGAGTACACCGTCGCCACCCGGTCCCGCTTCTCCGTGGCCACGAAGAACGCGGTGTCCGTCATCTTCAGAGGCTCGAAAATCCTCGTGCGCACGAACTCGTCGAGCGGCAGGCCGGCCGCCTTCTCGACCACCGCGCCGAGGATGTCGGTGCTGTAGCCGTAGACGTACTTTTCACCGGGTTGTGCGGCGAACGGCAGCGCGGCCAACCGTTCCATCAGCGTGCCGATCGGCTCCTGCTTGTCTGCCAGGTACCAGCCAAACAGCCCGGCGCTGCGGTAATCCTCCGCCGCGGGCCCGTCACCGTAGTTGACTCCAGCCGTGTGCGTCATCAGGTCTCGTATGGTGATCTCGCGCTTCGCCGGCACGGTGCCGTAACGCCCCCCTCCCGCGCTCGGCACGATCACCGTCGTCCTCTTGAAGGCAGGCAGGTATTTCGACACCGGCTCGGCCAGCCGCAGTTTGCCTTCTTCCATCAGGATGACCGCCGCCACCGACGTGATGGCCTTGCTCATCGACGCCATCCGGAAGATGGTGTCCTTCTTCAGCGGCAGGTTCCGCTCGATGTCCATCCGTCCGATGGGCTCGAAGACCGCGACTTTGCCCGCCCGGGCGATGACCACCGTCACGCCTGCAATCTGGTTGCGGTTCACGTAGTCCTGGACGACCGCCTTGAGCCGTTCAAGCCGCGTGGACGAGAGCCCGACGGCTTCGGGAGGCGCCGGCGGCAGGCCCTGCGCCGTGGCGAGGGCGGCCGACCATACGAGGAGCAGAACGACGATCCAGGCACGATGCTTTGGCATAGTCAGCAGCATTCTACTGCCGGGCTGGCGGTGATGGCGAGCGCCGGTGCAACTTCAGCGCGGTCGGCGTGACGGCAAGCCCGCCGCGGGACGTGCAGCGCAACTCCGCAGGCATCATGCGGCCGACGTCGTACACGGCGTCGACGGTCTCGTCGAGGCCAATCGGGTTCTGGTACCCGCCCATCACGAGGTCGGCGCACACGAAGGCCGAGGCGGCTCCCGCCGCATTTCTCGTGTGGCAAGGAATCTCCACCATCCCCTGCACCAGGTCACACACCGATCCCATCGTGTTCTGGAACGCGATGGCGGCCGCGTCCACGGCGTCGGGCGCCGACCCGCCCGCCGCCTCCACGACCGCCGCCGCAGCCATCGCACCTGCCGCGCCGATCTCCACCTGACAGCCGGCGACCTCCGCCGCGAACGTCGCGCGGAACGACACGATCAAGCCGATGGCCGACGCCGCGAAGAGCGCCCGCGAGAGGACCACGGGCGCCAGGCCGCGGTCCTCGTCGAGCGACACCATCACGCCGGGCAGGACGCCGGCAGACCCGCCGGTGGGTGCGGCGCACACCACTCCCATCGCCCCGTTCACGTGCATCACCGCCATGGCGCGCGCGGCCGCGCGCGTGTGCAGGCCGCCGATTGGGAGGCTGCCCGCCGCCTCGGCATCCATGATCTTGCGTGCGGTCGGCGTCAACAGCTGCATGGCAGGGGCCGTCGCGCTCAGCCCCGCATGCACTGCCCCTCTCATGATCTCGAAGCGGCGTCCCATCTCCTGGTTCAGCGCCGCCTCGTCGAGCCCAAGCAGCTGCGCCTCGTAAGCCATGGCCGCCTGCCCCAGCGACCAGCCGTGCTCGGCGGCGAGCGCGAGCATCTCGCGAGCGGAGGTGAAGAGCGGCCGCCCCCGCTTCGCGAACGCCAGCGGAGGCGCCTCGCGAACCGACGCCACCCCGGGAAGCGCCCGGATCTGGGCGACCCCGCCCTCTCGCAGCCGCTCGACCCGTGGCACGACCAGGAGCGAGGACGCCTCGCCGCTCACGGCAGCTTCCCCTCCGGCTCCCGCCCCGTCCCCGTGCAGCATCGCCATGACTTGCTCCTGCGCGCCGCTGGCCACTTCGGCAACGACGCACCACGTTTCGCCGGTCATGCGAAGCGGCCACGGGCCCAGCCGTCACGATTCTCGATCGCGCCGCCGCCTACGGACTTGGCGCGAAGCGTCAGCCGCTCGCCGCCGCGTCCCTCGAGCGAAATCTCCACGGTGTTCGGGTGGTCGGCCCCGGCAATCGGTTCGACGGCGAAGGCGATGTCGAGGCCGGCCCGGGCGGCGCAGTCCAGCGCGTCGAAGAAGCGCGAATCGGTCAACGCCCACCCCAGGAGGCCGGCCGCAAAGGCGCGGTCCACGCCCTGCTGCTCGTACACCTGCGCGTACGAACCGGCCGGATCGAAGAGGAACCGCGCCCGCACGGGCGTGCCGCCGAGCAACGCCTTCGCCAGCACCGCGATGTGGAACGACCCCGCCGTGTGCGAACTCGAAGGCCCGCGCATCACGGGGCCGAGAATGTCGTTGAAGATCCCGGGAGCCTGCATCCGATGCCTCCTGTCCTGCCTTCCGCCTTCTGGCTTCTGACTTCTGGCTTCTATCTTCTATCTTCCACCATTTATCTTCTATGCTATCGTGGCGCGGCCCGGAGAACCCTCAGATGCACCTGCAACTCGTCGACTGGATCATCGTCCTGGTCTCGCTGCTGGTCTGTTTCGTGCCCGCGCTGTTCTTCGGCAAGCGCGCCGGCAAGAGCACGTCCGAGTTCTTCGTTTCCGGCCGAGCGGTGCCGTGGTGGCTGGCCGGCCTCTCGATGGTGGCGACCACCTTCAGCAGCGACACGCCCGAACCTGGTCACCGACATCGTTCGCAGGAACGGTGTGGCGGGCAACTGGGTGTGGTGGGCCTTCGTGCTGACGGGCGTCTCAACCGTGTTCTTCTACGCGCGGCTGTGGCGCCGATCGGGAGTGATGACCGACCTCGAGTTCTACGAGATCCGGTACTCGGGCAAGGCGGCCGGCGTCGTGCGAGGGTTCCGCTCGGTGTACCTGGGCCTGCTCTTCAACTGCATGATCATGGCGACGGTGAACCTCGCCGCCTGCAAGATCGCCGGGGTGCTGTTCGGCCTGCCGCGGTGGCAGACGCTCGCGCTCGTCGGCGGCCTGAACGTCGTATTCGCCACGCACTCGGGGCTGTGGGGCGTGCTGGTCATCGACATGGTCCAGTTCTTCATCAAGATGACGGCCGTCATTGCCGCCGCCTACTTTGCCCTGCAGGTGCCGGCGGTCGGCGGGTTGAGCGGCCTCGTCAGCAAGCTTTCCGCGACGCCCGGCCCCAACGGCCTGAACTACCTCAGCATCCTCCCCGATTTCACGAACAACTGGGACATGGCGATCGCGGTGTTCGTCATGCCGATTGCCGTGCAGTGGTGGGCGGTGTGGTATCCCGGGCGCCGAACCCGGCGGCGGAAGCTACATCGCGCAGCGGATGCTCGCCTCCAAGTCCGAGAAGGATGCGCTCGGCGCCGTCCTCTTCTTCAACGTCGCGCACTACGTGCTGCGCCCCTGGCCGTGGATCATCGTCGCGCTCGCCTCGATCCTCGTCTACCCGCAGCTCTCCGACATCCAGACGGCGTTCCCGCACCTGGACCCGAGCCTGATCGGCCACGACATCGCCTACCCGGCGATGCTCAAGTTCCTGCCCGGTCGGCTTCATCGGCCTGATGGTCGGCGGCCTGATCGCGGCCAACTCGTCGACGATCCTGACGCACCTGAACTGGGGGGCGTCGTACCTGGTGCACGACTTCTACCGCCGCTTCATCAAGCAAGGACGGCGACCGAGAAGCACTACGTCGCGGCCGGCCGCGTGGCGACGGTGATCCTGTTCGTCTGCTCGTCCGGGCTCGTCTTCGTGCTCGACACCGCGAAAGACGCCTTCGACGTGATCCTGCAGATCGGCGCGGGCACCGGGCTGCTGTACCTGATCCGGTGGTTCTGGTGGCGCGTGAATGCCTGGTGCGAGGTCGCGGCGATGGTCACCTCGTTCGCGGTGTCCCTCGTCATCCTGATCATGGCCAGGAACGGCATCCACATGAGCACCCACATCGCCCTCATCGTGACCATTGCCGTCACGACGGTCTGCTGGGTCGTCACGGCGTTCCTGGGCCCCGAGACCGACCGCGAGACGCTGGTCAGCTTCTACAAGAAGGTCCGCCCGTTCGGCCCGGGGTGGGAACGGATCCGGATCGAAGCGGGGATCGGCCGCGACGAGAAGCGCACCAGCCGGGACAACATCCCGCTGGCCCTCGTCGGCTGGGTGTCGGGCTGCACGGTGATCTGGGCCGCCCTGTTCACCGTCGGGAACTTCCTCTACGGGCGAACGGGATACGCGCTCGGGCTGTTCGCGGTGTTCGTCGGGTCTGGCGCCGTGCTGATCTACGTGATCAACCAGTTGTGGCCGGAACACGAAGCAGCGCAGCAGCCCTGACGCGCCCCTGACAGCCGTTCCAGCAGGACAGGCGTTCCCGCCTGTCCCACGTCCCGCCTGTCGTGGCCGCCGCTACAGCAGCCGCGAGTTGAGTTCGGGGTGCTTCAGGACGACGTCCTTGACGACGTCGATCCAGATGTCACGGCGGCCCTCGGGCAGTCGTTCGAACGGGATCTTCTTCTCGATCAGGAGCGTGTCCACCAGCTGGTCGATCTGCCGCATGAAGAACGCGTCGGTGTCGCGCACGCCGTCGGCGGCTGCTTCGCCGGAGATTGGCACCTTGAAGAGCAGGGTGTAGCTCTTCATCCAGTAGTCCACGAACCGCTCGATCGCCTTCTGGCGTCCGCAGGCGAACGTCAGGTAGGCGTAGTTGTCGAGCGCGCTCCGGTCGCACACCACCACCTCGTGGTGCGCGGCCGACCGGATCTCTTCGGCAACCTGGGTCGTCAGGATCCACGTCTGGGCGTCGAGCGACGTCTTCCGGTTGATGGGCAGCGGAGACAGCCGCGCCACCTCCTTCACCATGTCCACGTTGATACCCTGGCGCTTCAACGCCGCGGCCAGGTCATAGCAGAGTGTCGTCTTCCCGACGCCGTGGGTCCCGATGAACGCGAGTTTCATTGCGCGGGCAGACTATCGGCTCGCCCCGTGGGTGTCAAGCCAGCCGCAACAGCCGGCCGCGCGCTCCGCCTCTTCCCCGCCGCGACCCAGCTTGGTAGGATGGGAAGCCATCACTCGAAGGATCCGATGTCCCAGCCCGTGTCACGTTCCGCTCTCCTCCTCTCGCTGGCCTGTGCATTCGCGGTCTTGGGCAGCACCCGGCCCCTCGCGGCATGGGAACCGCAACAACCATCGGCCGCTGCCGCATCCGCCCCTGCGGCGCCGGACCGGGAGCTGACGGACGCCGCGCGGGTCCTGGCCGGTCTCGAGCCTTCTCCGGCCGGCCGGCTGGCGCCAATCGCCGCGAAGCCTGAATGGCGGGTCTGGCAGAAGGAATTCGACAGCGAGTGGACCCGTGCCACCAGGGACCGGTTCGCGCGCATCGGCGACTGGCGGGACCGCGAACTGAAGCCGGTGGTCGGCACCTGCTCCACGCTGATGTACCCGTTCAGCGGCCCCGACATCCTGAACGCGTGGCTGCTCTTCCCCGATTGCTCCCGCTATATCCTCTTCGGGCTCGAACAGCCAGGCTCGCTGCCGGCAATCGACCAGCTCTCCGCCGACCGCCTCGCGAACCTGCTCGAAGAGACGAGGCATGCGCTCAACAACCTCCTGGCGAGGAACTACTTCATCACCAGGCAGATGATGCGCGACACCTCGGCGGCGGAACTGCACGGCACCCTGCCGCTGATGGCCGTGTTCCTCGTGCGCATGAACGCGCAGCTCATCAGCGCCAAAGACCTCGAGATCGCCGAGGACGGCCGCCTGCAGCCCCGGACCCCGCGGTCGAAGGAGCATTCGGCCGCCCCCGCCATCGAACTCGTCTTCAGCAGGCCAGGGCACGCGCCCCAGACCGTCGTCTACTTTCGGGCTCAGGCGCAGGATGCCGCGATCGATCAACGGGCCGGCGTCGTGCCGTTTCTCGAACACCAGGCCGGTTTCGTCACCTTCCTGAAGTCCGCGTCCTACCTGCTCCACGGCAACGAGTTCCGCATCATCCGCGACATCCTGCTGAGACGGTCGAGATTGATCCTCGAAGACGACTCGGGCATTCCGCTGCGTCTCCTCAAGGCACCCGAGTGGCGCGTCAGCCTCTACGGCAAGTACTCGAAACCGGTCAAGGACTTCAATTACGGCTACCAGCCGGACATGGAAAAGGCGTATGCGGACGAGCGGAACGTCAAACCGCTCAACTTCTCGTTCGGCTACCACTGGGAGGGTGGCGCCGCGGCCGTTATCCTCGCCGTGCGGTCCACGGCACCAGCCGTGCGGTAAGGGGCGGGGGCTGCTGAGGCAGCGTTGGCGCGGGTTCTGCTAGTACTTCAGCCATGAACGCCATGAAGAGACGTGCGCCGCTCGCGCGATTCCTCGGACGCTCCGCTTGGCTGGGTGCCACGGCAGGGGCGGCCGGCCTCTTCACGATCTTGATGTCCCAGCGGGCGACCGCCGCCAACCCGCGGACAGGCGATGAGCCGGCCAGCAGCGCGGCCGTCGTGAGCGCCGACGCGCGCGGCGCGGTGCCCGACGATCTCGAGGATGGCGCCATCACCGCCAGGGTGAAGTCGCGGCTGGCACTCGACGACACCATCCGCTCCCGTGACATCCACGTCGCGACCAAGGACGCCGTCGTCACGCTCACCGGCCAGGTCGCGTCGGAAGCCGAGCGCGACCGGGCCGTGAAGCTGGCGCGGGAGACCGAGGGCGTGAAGTCGGTGACCGACCGCCTCGAGACCAGGAAATAGCAGCCGGGGCTGGTGGCCCGGAAGGGCGGCAGCGGGTAGAATGTCAGCTGCCGGCCCGCGCCGGACCACCATCATGCCCGAAACCAGCGTCATCCTCTCGTCTTCGGCGTTCCCTCACCTGGAGTCGTTCTTCAGCGATTACCTGCACGAGGACTTCCAGGTGGAGTACGGCTCCCCCGAGGGAGCCCTGCGGGCGTGGCGGCTGAACGCCAGCGCGAAGGAGAGCCAGCAGTTCGACCGGGAGGCCGAGCGACTCATGGACGCCGCGTCCAAGATCCCCTTCGAGAAGATCGCAGCCTTCGTCCGCCGCGATCTTCGAAGCAGCTGGCGGCCCTCGGACAAAGCGCGCCTCCAGAAGCTGTTCTCGGCCGTGCCGGCGCGGACCTGGCGATGACCAGGCGGCGGCCCGCACTCACCTTCGCCCTGGCGGCGGTCACCGCCTGCCTCATCTCGGCGGCCCCGGTTCGGCAGGGCGCGGCGGCGACGCCGCGCGGAGACGCGCTCGTCCGGCTCGCCGACGAAGTGGCGAAAGAGGTCGAGCAGCTGCGCGGGTGGACCTTCAAGCAGCCGGTCAAGAAGGAGCGGATCAGCGTCGCGCGCGCGAAAGCCGACATCCGGCGCATGCTGCTCGCCGGCAACACCTCCGACCAGCGGGCGCGCGTGCAGGCGTTCCTCCGGGTCTCCGGGTTGATCCCTTCCGACTGCGACCTGGTCACCACCAGCCTGACCGTGCTCGACCAGCAGGTCGCCGGCTACTACGAGCCGTCTACCCGCACGCTGCGCCTCGTGGACCGACCCGACGTGGTGCCGCCCTTCGTGGAACGGATGATCCTCGCGCACGAACTGACGCACGCGCTCGACGACCAGTACATCAATCTCGGCGATCTGATCAAACCGGGGAGCGGTTCGACCGAGGACAGCGACTTCGTGGCCACGGCTCTCGGCGAGGGTTCGGCTACTGCCCTGATGCTCCAGCACATGTTCGCCGCGCAGCAGTCCGGCCGGTTCACCACCGCCGACCTCATGCAGTACATGGCGGAGGAACTCGACCGCGCGCGCACGCTCGAACAGCTGCCCCGCTACTTTTCCGCGATGTTCGGGTCGTACGTGGTCGGGGCGGCGTTCCTCGCCAAAGGGGAGCTGGCGACGTTGCTGTCGCAGCCGGACAACCGGGCCATTGGCGAGTCGCTCGTCGCCGCGCGCCGTTCGCTTCCCACGTCGAGCGAGCAGTTGCTGCACGCGGAGAAGTACTGGGACGCCCCGCGCCGCGACGATCCGATCGTGTTCGACGACAAGGCCATCGACCGCTGGCTCTGGCGCAGGGAGCGCCGCGTCCTCCACCGCGACACCGCCGGCGAACTGCTGACGGCCCTCCTGACCGCGCCGCGCGAGGCGCCGCGCGACATCGCGGCGCTGCAATCCCCGGCGGCCTGGACGAACCCCGGCGCCGCCGGCTGGGGCGGCGACCGCTTCTACGTCCTGGCCGACCAGTCCGGGCCCGAAGTGCTCAAGACGACGAAGCTGCTGCAGGGAGTCTGGCTGACGGCCTGGGATACGACGAAGGACCGCGACGAGTTCCTGGCCGCCCTCGAGAAAGGCTCCCCGGCCCCCAATTCGGTCGCCGTGCCCGTCGGGCGCCAGCTCGCTGTCGTCTACATCGCGATCCCGCAGGAGGAACGCGAGTCGCTCACGCGGCGCCTCCAGTTGCTGCCCGTGCCGATGACGCGCGGCGGACGGCCCTTTACGCTGTAGAATTCCCTGCCCCTGCCCGATTCCCTTCGCCAACCGCAAGACAGCAGGAGAAGCCGATGCGCTCCGTCCTGGCCGCCGTCCTCGCCACAACCGCTGCGACGCTCGTGCTGAGCGCGCAGGCACCTCCGCCGAAAGCCGTCGAATCGCACGCCGGACTCGCCTCGCTTGCCGGGGTCTTCACCGGTCCGGACGCCGTGGTCCGCGACTCGAACGGCGACGGCCTCGCCGACCTGGTCGCCGCACGGGTCATCGTGCCGGCCACACCCAGCGCGGACGACGTCGAAGCCGCCGCGAACATCGCCGCCCGGCTGGGTTACGAGACGACGTCGCTGAGCCTGCCGCTCGTCCTGGAAGACGACAAGGTGCGGGAACCGTCGGCGATCGCGCTTCCGATCCTGGTTGGCCGGGGCAACCGCTTCGTCAAGACGCTGCTGGAGGCCGACACGGTCGGCGTCAAGCGCCTGCAGGCGGGCCAGGGGCTCGTCGCGCTTCTGCCCTCTCCGCTTGGCGCGGGTCCGGGACTCGTCGTCGCGGGAGGCGACGATGCGGGAACGCTGGCGGCGGGCGTGGAACTGGCGGCGCGGCTCCCGCGGCTGTGGAACATGACGGGGATCACCCTGGGCGCGATCGAGCAGCAGGTTGCCCGTTACCTCGCCGTCAATGGCGTCCAGGGCGCCGCCGCCTCGGTGGTGTCGCTCGTGGTGGACGCCGACCGCCGGGGGATCGCCTCCGTCGGCATCCGCCTCACCGTGCACGCGTCGCAGGCCGACCGCGCGTCCAGCGCCCTTTCCCGCCTGGACGACGCGCACCGAAGGGGACAGGACGAACGGACGCTCAGCTTCGCGGAGGCTGCCGAGACGCGGGTCACGATCGTGGCCGACGGCAAACCGCACGGGGACGTGGCCGTCCGGCGCGCGGGACTGAACGGCCGCACGCTGACGCCCCCAGTCGATCCCGATGAATTCGCCCCCGAACCAAACGCCAGCGGCGTCGTCGAACCGCGGCTGGCGCCGGCCAAGCCGTTCGACCTGACCAACACGTACACCATCGAAGGCTGGTACGGAGACGCCTACCAGGACCTGATTCCCGATCGCACGGATACCGGCCTGATCGTGGGCGACGCATCGGATGCGATCGGCGCCGCCCACATCGCCGCCCGGCTGGGCCTCGAAACGACCGGCATCGGCCTGCCGATCACCAAGCGCGACGACAAGGTGAAGGAACCGGGCAACGAGGCGAGCCCGATCCTCGTCGGCCGCAACAACGCGCTCACCCGGCAGCTGATCAAGATCGGGAAGACGCGGCTGGAAGACCTCGCGCCGGGCGAGGGCGAGGTGCACGTCGTGCCCCGCGCGTTCGGCAACGCCACCGCGACGGTCGTCGCGGGCGGGGACCCGGCGGGCACGGGCGCGGCCAGCAGCTACCTGGCCCGGCGCGCGCCGTTCCTGTGGGACGTGAGGCGCGGGTCCCCCACCGTCGAAGACCTTGCGACCGAGGTCTCGCGGTTCATGGCCGCGAAGAGCGGCGCGGGACAGGCCGGCCAGCTCGCGGCCGAACTCAAGTACGATCCTCGACGAACTGAAGGGAAAGACCATCGAGTCGTTCGACGCAAAGATCTACCTCGAAAAGGGCGACAAGGCGCTCGACGCGCACCTCGCCTCCCTGGTGAAGGCGGCGCTCGGCGCCGGCGCGGCGGTCAACGTTGCGAGCCTCGGAGTCACCGACGCCTCCACGGTCTTCGAGGAGACGGTCCCGATACCGTGGGAGGTCGACGAATTCCGCGCGAAGGTGAAGTCGGACGTGCTCCCCAGGCTCCGTGCCGGGTCGATCGTCACGCTGGAAGCACGGCTCAGCGAGCCGCGCGAGCTGCGCGCGTCGATCGCCGCGGAGGCGCGCGCGGAACTGCTGAAAGCCGGGGCGTCGCAGGCGACCGTGCGCGTCTTGTCCGCATACAAGCAGGGATTCTCATGGCTGACCGAAGAGGTGATCCCGGCGTTGAAGGGCAAGGGCGTGACGTCGGTCCGGGTCCGGGTGGCAGCCCACAAGCCCGACGTCTCGAAGAAGTTCAAGTTCTACTCGGTGCCGACCCGCTGGCTGCACGAACTGTATCCCGTCGACGAGATTTTCCTGCGCGAGCTGGGTGTCCCGCTCGCCGCCTTCCGGATGGAACTCGTCGACGACGCCAAGGACATCTACGCGCTCGAGGCGCTCGACGGGAACGGCCGCGTGGTGCACCGGGCGTCGTTCAGCCCGAAGTACGTGGAGCGCGAGTACCTGGACAAGTTCCCGGGCTGGTCTCGCGTCGAGGTGACGACGGGCTGGGTCGAGGCACGGGTGGACGGCACGCCGGCCGCGGATGTCCGCATCCAATCGGACCCGGAGCGATTCTGGGATTACTACCAGGCCAAGGTGCTGCCGCGCGTCTACGACCACGTGATGAAGGTGACCGGCGCAAAGCCGACCGCCGACAAGCAGCCGTTCTTTCGCGACTTCGACATCGAGGTCTGGATGAGCGAGCCGGACGAGCGGATCGGAGTGGACGAGGAACTCGTGTCCTCGCTCGAGGCGCTGCACGAGGACCTCTACTTCGTGACGCTCGACTTCTTCGCGGCGATGGGCCGGACGCTCACCCGGAACCGTCTGAACGCTCCCGGCAAGATCTTCCCGATCATCCACCCGGCCCGCGCCGGCAAGCCCGGCGAAGCCCGCATCCTCTACGCCGGCAACGCGTCGACGAAGCCGAAGATCGACGTGACGTGCAAGGAGAAGGGCGTCGAGAAACCCATCGCGATCTCCCGGGAGTTCACGCGAATCGATGCGACGGTGCCCCAGGTGCTGAGAGCGGTCGTGCGCGAGGAAGCCGTGAGCGAGATCGAACTGCAGGTGGAGGCGAAGGACGACAAGGAGGCCACGCGGGCGGTGGATGCCCTCGACGGGCTCGTCGCCCTGCAGTCGGCTGGGCTGTTCAAGACCGCGCTCTCCTACGAGCACGTGGACCGCGTCGCGATCTCGGTCGTGCTCAAGGAAGCCCGCACTCGCCGCGTCGTGAAGAATACCGGCGAGTGGACGCCGAGCCGCGTGCGCGGCCTGGTTAGCAGGACAGGCGTCCCGCCTGTCTCGGCGTCCGCCACCCCCGTCCCCCCCATCGTCGCGTGGGACCACGTGATCGGCCCCGACGAATCGGAGCAGATCGTGTCCGCGCTCGGAGTCTTTCCCGAGGTGCGCAGCGCCAAGGTCGGCGAATCGTATCGCGGGCGCGACATCTCGGCGATGGAGATCACCCTCCCCTCGCCTGGCGAACTCGTCTCCATCCCGAAGCTGACCGCGTTCAGGCCGACCATCCTGATGATGGGGCGTCAGCACGCGAACGAGGTGTCGTCGACGAGCCACATCCTCCGGCTCGCCGAACTGCTCGCGACCGACCCGGCCTACAGGCGGGTGCTCCAAAAGGTCAACTTCGTCCTGTGCCCCGTGATGAACCCGGACGGGGCGGCGATGGCCTACGAACTCCAGAAGCTGACGCCCACCTGGATGCTGCACGCGGGGCGCTACAGCGCGCTGGGGATGGACATCACCTCTCGGGCGGCCGGACTGCTGCCGGAGGCGGAGGTCGAAGGCCGGCTCTGGCGGGAGTGGCTCCCCGACATCTACCTCAATCCGCACGGCTACCCTTCACACGAATGGGTGCAGCCGTTCTCGGGCTACGTGGCGCCGGGCTTCCGCGCCTACTGGAGTTCGCGCGGGTGGTACACGATGCTGAGCGGGCTTCGCGACCCGCGCTACCCCGATCACGCGACCGCCACCGACGCCATCCGTGAGGCCATCGTCCGCGAGATCAACGCGAACCCGGACGTTCACGCGATGAGCACGCGCCACCAGGCGCGTTACCAGCGGTGGGCGGCCGGCTTCGGCCCGCACCTCTTCGGCGTGGAGGTGTACAAAGACACGATGATTTACTACTCGGATCCCGAAACCGGGGAGCCGCGAGGCAGCCGCCGGGCGGCCCCGTCTCCCGCGGGCGGGGCGGGGCGGCGCGCCGCAATCGCCGCCTGGCCGCAGGTGACCTTCATGAGCGGCATGACCGAGGCCCCGGACGAAACCGCGCAGGGGGAATGGCTTGGCCTCGTGACGAAGGCGGGGTTCTCGTTCCTCATGGCGCACGTGAAGTACCTGGAAGAGGGCCAGTACCGCGTGGAGCGCATCGAGGAAGGGGGCCCGCGAGACGGGGCGGTGCTGACGATGGTGAGGGTGAGGCCGGTGAAACCGGGAGGCGCGGCGGCTGGTCGACGATAGGCGGGCGGGGGAGCGAAGACCGAGGACGCCCGCCGGGCCGAAGAATGTCTGCCGACTTTTCGTTTCGGCAACAAAAGTCTGCCTCACAGGAGCCTTAATAACCCATCATCGTCGAGACTCAACGTTTTCCGCTTATTTCAGTGAATTTCTAGCCAGGACGAGCTTGGCAGCGCTCTTGCTCATGTGCCATTGCAGAACAGCGACGGACTGGACTTCACTAAAGACAGCGGAGAGCGCATGAAACGGATTGCAATGCTCGTTGCGGCGGGACTGCTGGCCATCGGGACTGCCACGGTCGACGCCTCGTCGTTCACGACTTATTGCCCGGGCGCTGGTCCTGGGCCCACTCCTCCCAATACCCGCGTCTTCTGGGTGACGCTTGACGGCGCGCCCGCGGGCTGCTACCAGTGGGCGGACGGGAACATCGGGGGGGTCCCAGGAAACGACGTCCTCATTGACACGCTTGGCTGGACGGGCATCGACAAGGACCAGGTGCCAGACCTGGCCTTTCCCAACGACGCCTGGTTTACCGTGTCTGGAAACTCGTTTACGGTCTATTCCCCGGCGTGGAGCCCGGGAGGTTTCGGCTCGCTGGCGGTGGCCATCAAGGTTGGCAACAACAAGAGCCCCGATTGGGCCGCCTTCACGCTGCCAGCGGTCCTGTTCACCGGCAGCAGCCTGACGGGCACGTGGGGAACTGCCCCGTCGACAGGAGGCGGCCTGTCGCACGCCGTGCTTTACGGGAAGGACGAGCCGCCCTGCGCGACAGGCTCTAACTGCGTGCCGCCCCAGGTTCCCGAACCGGCCAGCATGCTGCTGCTCGGAACCGGCCTGCTCAGCGCGGGCTTCTTCCGACGCAAGCGGAAGTAGGCCGGCCACCCGGCCTGACCGGAACGCCTCGACAGGCGGCGGACCTTCGTGCCTCGCCGCCTGTCGCGCGTACGGCCACCCGTCCTCCACCTCCCCTCGTCGCTGGCAGCAGCGCTACCGCTGCCCTCCGCAACTGGCCGACCCTTCGCCAGGGGACGCACCCGGTGACGGTGACCGTCCGACCGTCCGACTCCCGATTCGACGGCGCCGCCCTTGTTCGCCGTCCGATTGCCGCTTCCGCCGCACGCGCCGACGGTCACGCCAGTCGCCAGCGCGACCCCGAGTCCTGTTCCGTGTCTCACGAGACTGCCTCCTGGTTGCAGTGGACGCGTTCACCCCGGACCGCCCGCGCGGCCCGCGAGAAAGGGCTGCAAGGTCTCGACCAGGAACGGATTACCGATGAGGGTCGGTATGCCGATCGACCGCCTCGGCGGACCACGCCAGGGCGGCCGCGTACCCGGCGCGCCGGGCGGCGGCGACAATCCCGTCCGGCGTCCTGGCGGACCCGGCCGTCGGGAACTCCCCGAGCCAGATGGGGCGGTCGAGTGAGGCGCCAAGCGGGGCCGAGAGCGGGGCGCGCCGTTCCCGCCGGTCGTACCAGTGCACCTGGTACACGTCGAGCCCGAGGCGCATGACGAAGTCCAGGCCGCGCGCCGAGGCCAGGCCGACGGTCACGAGATGGCGGGACTCGGCGTGGACGGCAGCCGCCGCCCTTCGGATGAAATCGCGCATGGCAGCACGGCCGACCGGCGCGAACGGGCGAAGCGAGCCAGCACCACGGGTCACCCACTCGGGCTCGTTGAAGAGGTCCCAGGCGAGAATCGCGTGCTCGCCTGTACAGCGCCGGACGAGCGGAACCACCAACCGGTCGACGAGTGCCTCCCGCCCGGGCGGCGACGCGAATGTCCGCCGGTGTCCCCCGCACACGACGCCGTCGATGCGCCTCGCCCGGCGGCACCACCAGAAATCGAACAGCACCGGCACCAGGCGCACGGATGCCCGTCCGGCTTCCTCGACGGCCGCGTCGAAGTCGCGCCAGAAGGCCGCGTCGGGCCCCTGGACGGCTCCCGTCCCATCGAAGCGGATTCCCGCGCGCCCGTCGCAGAAGACGAACCAGCGCACGGTGGTGAGGCCGCGGTCCGCGAGGCGCGTCAAGGAGGCGCGCAGGCGGGCTCGCCGCTCCGGGCGCCCCACCCCGCCGTCAGGCTGCCACGCGTTGGCTCCGAAGTCGCAGCCGGTACCTGCAGCCACGGAAGGTTGACGCCGAGCAGGAACTCCGCACGCCCGGCGTTCGGCGCCCGGCTCGCGGCTCCCGGCAGTGTCCCGCTTGCCACGCTCTTCCGCTCCACGCCCAAGGTTGAAAGTCCCCCGATGGCCCCGGCCTGTGTCGTCGGCAGTCCCGAGGCCTGCCCTACGGGAATGCTACACTGTCCGCGTCGTGGCTGTTCCCCTCCTGATCGCACTCGGCGGCGCCATCGGCTCAGTCGCGCGCTACGCGCTCGCAGGCGTCGTGCACCGGTTCACGCCGGCCTACTTCCCCTACGGCACGTTCGCGGTCAACGTTGCCGGCTGCCTGGTATTCGGGCTCGTCTTCGCGCTCGGGGAAGAGCGATTCGTCATCGGGCCACCCGCCCGGGCGTTCCTGCTGGTTGGGGTCCTGGGAGGGTTCACCACCTTCTCGTCGTTCACGTTCGAGACCTTCCAGTTGCTGCGGGACGGCGAACTGCTGCTGGCCGGTGCGAACGCCGTGGGCCAGGTTCTCATCGGCCTGGCAGCCTTCTGGACGGGCATGACGGTGGTACGGGCGCTGTAGGCCCACAACGGTCGGAACTAACGCTGAGGGGTCGGCGACTTCGCCGAGGGTCGGCGCTTCGCCGAGGGGTCGGCGACTCGCTGAGGGGTCGGCGACTTCGCCGAGGGGTCGGAGTCGAAGCCCGCGCTTGAGGCCTGGCGCCCGAAGCCGGGAGGCCGGAAGCCGAAAAGAGGTGTTCCATGTCGATCCCCACCGAAGGCAAGCTGCTGCGGATCTTCATCGGCGAGGCCGACCGGTGGGAGGGCCGGCCGCTCTACGAGGCGATCGTCGAAGCCGCGAGGCGCGGCGGCCTTGCCGGCGCGACCGTCTGGAAGGGATTCATGGGATTCGGCCGGCACAGCCGCGTCCACACGTCGAAGGTCCTGCGGCTTTCCGAGGACCTGCCGATCGTGATCGAAATCGTGGATGCTGCGGAGAGGATCGAAGCCTTCCTGCCGGCGCTCGACGAGATGGTAAAGGAAGGCCTCGTGACGCTCGAACGCGCCGAGGTGCTGATGTATCGCTCCGGCTCGATATGACCGACTGTCCTGGTCGCCGCTGACGCTGGGGAGTCGGCGAGAGGTCGGCGCTGACGCTCAGTCGTCAGTGGCCGAGAGCCGGGAGCCGGTCAACGTCCCTGCCAGACCGCCTTCCCCACGAAGAACGGCCCCAGCCGATCCAGGTAGAGAGCCGTCTGCTGCGTCTTGCGCATCGACTGCACGACGGCGGAGAGCGGGTGCAGGTCCTTCCCGACGAGACCGACCACGAAGTCGTTGTCGTTCGTGTCCATCCCGTGGCACGCGAGCCTGATGTCGTGGGCCAGGTCGGCGGCCCCGAACGCCATGCCGATCGCCCCGTGTTCGGCGAGGATCACGCGCTGCTCCTCTGGCGTCAGCTGCGCGAACCTGCCGTTGCGCCGGAGCGGGTACCAGACGGCCCACGGCCAGGCGGGGTTGAGCACCGTGCGCGCCGGGCGGTGGAACAGCACCTCCTCGAGGTCCGGCTCGTAGCCGAGCGCGTAGGTCCGGCCGAACATCGTGAAGCGGGGCTTCAGGTCGAGCGTCGCGAACGGCCCGCTGCCGAGCGCTGGCCGGAACACGTCGACGAAGAAGGCGGGGGTGCGGCTCAACGCCAGGACGCCGACGCCTCGCGGGTCGTTCACGTCCGCGTAGACGACCCCGGTGACCCCGGCGGCCGAGAGGTGCGCGCCGAGCGTCTCGGGCGCGGTGCAGCCGCCGAACGCGAAGAACTGCATGAACAGCCGCTCGTCGGAGCGCTGCGGCTGCCCGCCCTTCAGGCCGCCCTTCTCGCTGATGTCTGGCGGTTCCGGACCGCGTCGGTGTTCCATCGTGTCCCTCGCGGCGCTACTTGTGCTCGTCCTCGGTCAACAGGTCCGCCAGGCCGCCCCAGGTGTCCGGGTCCTGCACGAGCAGCGTCTGGAAATACAGGTCCACGTCGGCCGCCGGGTACGCGCCGCGCAGCGTTGCCGCGGCCTCCTTCAGCTTGTCGGCCGCCGGCGCCTTGATGTCCTGCTCGGTCAACACGCCATTGTCGTGCGCGATCCCCAGCGCATCGAGGAACGTCCCGAGCATCGGGCGCTGGTGCGCGAGGTGATAGGCGACCAGGACACGCCCGGCGACGGCATCCGACAACGCCGGCAACGCCGACAGGTACTTCACCTTCCTGTCGAGCGGCAGCGTGCGGACGGTCTTCGGCCTGAACCGATAATGCGAGGCGATCGCCAGCAGCGCCTCGGCCTGCTGCTCGATCGACTCCTCTTCATCCTGCCAGAACGCGGTCGCCGCCTCGACCCGGCGCTCCTGCGGGATGCGCTTCCAGAGCTTTCCCGGCCCTGCCGGGATGTCCTTGCGACCAGTCACGGGCGATTGAAACGGATAGGCCATGTCGTCTCCAGCTGGGTTGCACGAAACACCGATCGTAGCACACGCCGCATGCTATCTTCTGACTATGACCTTGACCCAGTCCCCCCGCCCCGGGGCGATGAGGCACACCGACTGGCTGATGTCCGTGCCGTTCTTCGCCATGCACGCGGGCGTCGTCGCCGGCCTCTTCCTCGTGCCCGTCAGCTGGAAGGGCCTCCTGCTCTCCGTCATCGTCTACTACGTGTTGATGGCCGCCGTCACGATCGGCTACCACCGGTACTTCTCGCACCGCAGCTTCAAGACCAGCCGGGCGTTCCAGTTCGTGCTGGCCGTCGCGTGCACGATGAGCGCCCAGAAGGGCGTGCTGTGGTGGGCCGCCAACCACCGGCACCATCACAAGTATTCGGACAAGGAAGACGACATCCACTCGCCGACGCGGCGTGGCTTCTGGTGGTCCCACGTCGGATGGATCCTCGTGGACGACTACTCGGCGACCCGCACCGACCTCGTCCGCGACTGGATGAAGTTCCCCGAACTCCGGTGGCTGAACCGCTACCACGTGCTTCCCGTGTTGGGCCTCGGCGGCCTGATGTACCTGGCCGGCGGCCTCACGGCGCTCTACTGGGGGTGGGTAGTGGCGACCGTGATGCTGTGGCACGGGACGTTCACCGTGAACTCGCTGGCGCACGTCTGGGGCCGGCGGCGGTACGCGACCACCGACACCAGCCGGAACAACTTCTGGCTCGCCCTCATCACCCTCGGAGAGGGGTGGCACAACAACCACCATTACTACCAGCTGAGTGCCCGCCAGGGGTTCTTCTGGTGGGAAGTGGACGTCAGTTACTACGTGCTCAAGCTGTGGCAGGTGCTCGGCCTGGTGTGGGACGTCCGTACGCCGCCACGCTCGGTGCTGCAGGCTGGATGAGCCTCGGGCGGGCGGTCCTGCCCGACACTTCGTCCTCCCACGGCTCGTCCATGAGCGGCTGCCTGTTCATGGTCTTCGTGAGCAGCAGTTGGACGTCCCCGACCTGCCGTTCCAGGAACGCGGCCTCGCACGACGCCAGGTAGTACTCCCAGGTCCGGATGAACCGGTCGTCGAACCCGAGGCTGCGAACGCGGTCGAGCGAGCCCATGAAACGCTCGCGCCACGCGCGCAGCGTCCGTGCGTAGTGGGCGCCGATGTCCTCGGCGTGGTAGAGGCCAAGCGAGGTCGCCCGGCCGAGCGACTGGAGGACCCCTCCCACCGACGCCAGTTCGCCGCCGGGAAAAATGTACTTCTGGATCCAGTCCGGCGTGGCGAGGTAGCGGCGGAACCGCTGGTCGGTAATGGTGATCGCCTGCAGCAGCATCGTGCCTTCCGGGGTGAGGAGGCGGTCGCACTGCCCGAAGAACGCGTCGTAATTGCGGAAGCCGACCGCTTCGAACATCTCGATGCTGACGATCTTGTCGAAGCGGCCGGACAGGTCACGGTAGTCCTCGAGCAGGAGGGTCACGCGGTCCGGGCCCAGGCCGAGCCGCGAGAAGAGCGCTGACGCGTACGCGTGCTGCTCGGCGCTGATCGTCGTGGTGGTCACGCGGCAGCCGTAGCGGGTGGCCGCCCACGCGGCGAATCCTCCCCACCCCGTCCCGATTTCCAGCACGTGGTCGGACGGCCCCAGCCGGAGCTTCCGGCAGATCCGATCGAACTTCTCTTCTTGTGCCCGTTCCAGCGAGTCCCCGGCCGACAGGTAGATGCCCGAGGAGTACGCCATCGACCGGTCGAGGAACAGTTGGTAGAAGTCGTTGCCGATATCGTAGTGGAAGTGGATGTTCGACCGGCTTCCCCGCCGCGAGTTGGGACGCAAACGATGGAGCGCCAGGTCGCGCCACCGGCAGACCGCCGAGAACACCTTGTTCCGATCCTCGAAGAGCGCGAGATTCCTGACCGCGAGGCGCAACACTGCGACCAGGTCCGGCGTCGTCCAGTCCCCGTCCATGTACGCCTCGCCGAAGCCGACGTCCCCGCCGGTCAACACCCGCCGAAACAACCGCTCGTCGTGCACGTCGAGACGCGCGTACCGCGGTGAGTCGCCATCGCCGAACGTGAGCGGACCTGAGGGCGTGAGGACGTCGAGTCGGCCCTCGGCGAGGTGCCCGAGGGTCGTGGTCAGGATGCGCTTGGCGAAACGGTCGATCATGGAGTCCTCAAGGGCCGGCCCTCGGGCGGCGACTGGTGGCTCGCCTCCGGCGCCTCGTTCCGGCGGGCGGCGGCGTGCGGGTTCGGGTAGAAGGGCGCCCCCTTCAAGTACAGGCGCAGGGCTTCGTAGTGAATGGCGGCAATGACCTTGCCCGTCATGAACGGGTGGCGGACGAGGACGCGCCGGAGTTCGCGCGGCGTCCAGGGCCGGCGGTTGACCGACAAGGTGGCGTCGAACGTCCGCCGTCCGCCCCGCAGCGTCGCCATGTGGGCCACCAGCCGGTCGCCGGGCGGGGTGAATGCGAACTCGTAGTCGAGCGCCATCGGCATGAACGGCGACACGTGGAGCGCCTTGGCGGCCCTGTATTTCAGCGGACCCCGGCGTTCGCCGCCAACCGTTCCGTCCTGCGGCGTCAGCCAGTAGTTGTGCGACTGGCCGAACGTGTTGTTCACCTCGGCCAGCACGGCCTGCACGTCGCCCGCAGGCGTGTAACAGTAATAGAACGACACCGGGTTGAACGCGTAGCCGACGTAGCGAAGGCTGGTCAGCAGGAAGATCGGGCCGTCACCCAGTTCCACCCCCGCGCTCCGCGCGCTGGCCACCACGCGCTCGCGCAGCGGACGCGCCGGGTCCCCCAGGTGGTCGCGTTCGTCGAAGGAGGCCCAGTTCCAGCGGTTGTAAGAGGTGAGCCGCGACCGCGCCATCGTGTCGGCGATCCGGTCGATGTCCAGGAACGCGTGGAACACCGGGTAGCAGAACGCGTGCGCGACCGGCGTGAACCGCCGGTGGTGCAGCGTGCCGACGAACAGCGCCGGCTCCGGGAACCGGGGCTCGCCGAATCGCGATTGAGGCACGGCCGACACCGCGGTCATGCGGCCTCCAGGGCCTCGGCGACGCGGTAGGCCGAGCGGACCCCGTCTTCGTGGAAGCCGTCGAACCAATAAGCGCCGCAGTAGTGCGTCCGATTTCGGCCGCTGACCTCCGACCAGCGCCGCTGCGCCCGCAGCGACTCCGCCGTGTAGATCGGGTGACGGTAGGTGAGCTTCCGAATGACCTTCGATTCGTCCACCAGGCCCGCCGGATCGAGCGTCACGCAATAGTCCTCGTCCGCGTCGATCCCCTGCAGGCGGTTCATGTGGTAGGTCAGCGTGACGCCGGCGCCCGCCACGTGGTAGTTCCACGACGCCCGCGCCGCCCTGCGCCACGGCAGCAGAGAACTGTCCGTGTGGAGCCAGGTGTCGTGGCAGCTCGTCTCGAACCGGGAGAACACCTCCTGCTCGATGGGCGTGGGATCGGCCAACAGCGGCAGCACCTCGTCGCCATGGCACGCGAGGACCAGCTCGTCGAACGCCATCGACGGCCCGCCGGCCATGTGCACCGTCACGCGGTCCGGCGCCCTCTCGATCGAGCCGACGCGGGCGCCCAGCACGACCCGGTCCTTCAGGTGCGCGGTCAGCGGGGCGATGTACGCGGAACTCCCGCCTCTCACCACCCGCCACGTCGGGTTGCCGAACATCTGCAGCAGGCCGTGATTGTGAAAGAAGCGCGCCATCATGCGCGCCGGAAACTCCCCGACCTGCGACCGGGGCGTGGACCAGATGGACGAAGCCATCGGGTACAGGAAGTGAGAGGCGAACGCTTCGGAAAACCCTTCCTGCCCGAGCCAGGCGTCGAGACCAAGGCTGTCGCCGCCCTGCGCCGCCTGCCCGTCGAGCAGGTGGCGCGCGCGCCGATGGAACCTGCGGATCTCACCGAGGAGACGGAAGTGCGACGCGCGAAGCAGGTTCGCGCGGTCCGCGAAGAACCCGTTCGCGCCGCGGCTGCTGTACTCGAACCCGGTGCGGCGGTCCGAGACCGAAAACGACATGTCGCTCCGCTGCGACCTGATGCCGAGCTCGGCAAAGAGATTCAGGAGGCGCGGGTAATTCCGCTCGTTGAAGACGATGAACCCCGTGTCGATGCCCACTCGCCCGCGTGGCGTCTCGACCGCCACCGTGTGGGTGTGCCCGCCGAGGCGCGCTTCGCGCTCGAACAGCCACACCTCGTGACGCTTCCCGAGCGCATACGCGGCCGCCATCCCGGAAATGCCCGCACCGATCACCGCTATCCGGCTCATCTGGTCTCCTGCTGGTTGGATCCGCCCCGGACAAGTTATACCGAAGGGCAGCCAATCTTGTCAAGTCTGTGTCATAGACAACCACTTGACAGCGACCGGCCGGTCGGCTACGATGAACCTGTCGACAGTGATGACCAACAGCCTTCGCTATCCCATCGCGGCCGTCGCCCGGCTCACCGGCCTGCCCCTCGACACGATCCGCGCGTGGGAGCGCCGCTACGGGGCCGTCACGCCGGACCGCGGTCCCCGAGGCCGCGTCTACTCGGACGCCCAGGTGCAGCGCCTGCGTCTGCTCGCCGCGCTGGTCGAGCAGGGGCACACGATCGGCCAGGTGGCCGCGCTGCCGACGGCGAGGCTCGAGGAACTGCTGCACCGGACGGCGCCGCCCGCCCTGCCGGACCCGCCGGCCGCCGTCACCCGTCACGCGATCGCGCCGATCCTCCAGGCCATCGAACGGTTCGACTACACGGCCGTGGACCGCGAAGTCGGCCGCCTCTCCGCTCTGTATGCGCCGCGCGACTTCGTCTACGAGGTGGTGCTCCCGTTGATGCGGGTCGTCGGAGAGCGCTGGCACGAAGGGCGCCTCACGATCGCGCAGGAGCACATGGTCTCGGCGATCCTGCACGCGGTGATGGGCACCCTGGTGCGCCTCCACTCGGCGCCGCCGACCGCCTCGCGGCTGCTCTTCGCGTCGCCGGAGGGTGAACAGCACGAGTTCGGCCTGCTCGCCGCCGCCATGCTGACCGCCGCGTCGGGGCTCGGGGTGGTGTATCTCGGCCCCGGCCTTCCCGCGAATGAGATTGCGACCGCCGCGGCCGACGCCGGCGTGCTGGCGGTTGTCGTGGCCCTGACAGGAGGGTCGCAAGCCGTCCTCGACAGCCTGGCCCCCCTCAGGCAGACGCTGGCACCGCACGTCGAACTGTGGGTGGGCGGTCCCGACCCCGCTCGAATCCCGGGCCACGCCGGCAGCCGCCGCCGGCTCGTGCCGATAGGCAGCTTCGAGGAACTCGAACGTCACCTGAAACGCATTGGCGGACGGTAGGTCCTATGAAACGACTGCTCCAGGTTCTCTTCCTCGCCATCATGCTCGGGGTGATTGGCGTCAACGTCTGGGCCGGCCGGCAGCTGTCGGTCTTCGACAGCTGGCCCGGGTTCGAAGCCAACCCGTGGGCCATGGCGACCCTGCTCGACGCCTATTGCGCGTTCCTCGCGTTCTACGTCTGGGTCGCGTGGCGGGAGCGCACCTGGTCCATGCGCGCAGTCTGGTTCGTCCTCATCATGGGGCTTGGCAGCATCACGATCTCGCTCTACATGCTGATCGCGCTCGCCCGGCTGAAGCCTGGGGAGCCGGTCCGCAACCTGTTCTTCCCGCCGGCCGGCGACAGGGCCGGGAGGGCCGTATGAGCCGCGGAGAAGCCGTGACGCTCGATGGCCCGCAGCCGAAGGAGGCCTCGCTCGAACCCGCCGAGCGCGACGCCTGGTACACCAGGCTGCTGGAATCGGGGCTGGTGCCCGACGCGTTCGTCCGATTCGCGATCCGGCGGATCTGCGCGGCGCGATTGCGGGAAGAGGGGCAGGGCGACACCGCGGCTCGTGCCGACCGCCACATGCGCTATGTCGAGCAGCTTCGACTCAGTCCCATCGCCATTCGAACCGATGCCGCCAACCGCCAGCACTACGAGGTGCCGGCCGAGTTCTTCCAGCACGTGCTCGGCCCGAGGTTGAAGTACAGCTGCGCATGGTGGCCCGACGGCGTCGCGACGCTGGAAGCCGCGGAGGAGGCGATGCTCGCCTTGACCGTCGAGCGAGCGCGACTGTCCGACGGGCAGCGGGTACTCGAACTCGGGTGCGGCTGGGGGTCGCTCTCCCTGTTCATGGCCGAGCGGTTTCCGAACAGCCGAATCACGGCGGTCTCGAACTCGCACGGCCAGCGCCGCTTCATCGAGGACCGGACCCGCGCGCTCGGCCTGGCAAACCTCGAGGTCATCACCGCGGACATCAACGACCTCGCGCTCGACCGCCGCTTCGACCGGGTCGTCTCCGTCGAGATGTTCGAGCACCTCCGCAACTACGAGAGGCTTCTCGAACGGGTGGCCTCGTGGATGTCGCCAGGCGCCTTGCTCTTCGTGCACATCTTCACGCACCGCCAGTTCGCGTATCCCTACGAGGTGCGGGACGCGACCGACTGGATGGCCCAGCATTTCTTCACGGGCGGTCAGATGCCGAGCGACGACCTGCTGCTCTACTTCCAGCGCCACCTGGCACTGGCGGGCCACTGGCGCGTCGACGGCCGCCACTACGAGAAGACGAGCAACGCATGGCTGGCCAGGATGGATCGGCACCGGGACGCCTTGCTCCCTGTCCTGGCGGCGACCTACGGCCCTGGAGAGGCCCGGCGGTGGTGGACCCGCTGGCGCGTCTTCTTCATGGCCTGCGCCGAACTTTTCGCCTACCGGAACGGCCGCGAGTGGATGGTGTCTCACTACCTCTTCGAGAAGCGTTGATTTCCGCGCTGGCAGCCTGCGCCCGCCGGGTTGCCCCCCGTCGATGAAGGCCGGCGCGGAGCCGACTCGCCGGTGGTAACATTCGCGGACGATATGAACCGCCAAGTCCTCCGCCGCGTTCTCTCCCTGTCCACCATCCTGTGCGCGGCGCTCCTCGCCGCCCTGGCGGCGCAGACGACCGCGCGGAAGCCGGCCGCGGTTCGGCGCACTCCCCCGCCGGCCGCCATCGGCCCTTCGTGGGGCACGGGCAGCTGGGACGCCGACAAGTTCGGCAACCACAGGGTGGTGCTCGAGGTGTCGAGGCCCGCCGAGGCTGTCCGCGCGAAGATCCCCTGGCGGCGGCGCGACGTCGATCCCGACAAGAAGAACCTGATCGTCGTGGACGCGCAGACCGGCGCCCGCGTCACCAACGTCTCCCGCGTCTCGATCACCCGGGAGGCGGGCGAAATCGTGTTTCAGCCGGTGTCGGGCAAGGGCCGCTATTTCGTCTACTACCTCCCGAACGTGGGCTCAGGACGATCGAACTACCCAAAGGTCACCTACCCGGAACCGGAGGACACCGCCCAGGCGGACTGGGTCGCCAGGAACGTTCCCGGCGCGGCGAAGGTCTCCGTGGCCGCGAAGCCGGCTCGGCTGCCCGACGCCCGCGTCGTGGAGTTCCAAGCGATCGACGAGTTGAACAGCTTCTACCCGATGGAGGTCATCGCGACCGCCGCGGAGACGCGGGCGCTGCTTGCCGAACACCACGGGGCTGCCTACCTCGTCTTCCCCGAGGACCGGCGGTTCCCGATCAGGATGACCGACGACCTCCCGCTGAGGTGGATAGAGGCCGGCGCCAACAAGCCCTTCCGGGGCAGTGCGGACCGCGGCGAGTTCTATGCGTTCCAGGTCGGCGTGCTTGCCGCGCGGGCGTCCATCGACGCCCTCGACGTGAGTTTCTCCGACTTCCGCACGGCAACCGGCGGGATCATCCCGTCGAGCGCGCTGCGCTGTTTCAACACCGGCGGACGCGACTGGATGGCCCGCCCGTTCAAGAAGACGCTGGTCGTTCCCCAGGGCAAGGTGCAGGCGCTCTGGGTTGGCATCCAGGTCCCGGACGCGGCGGCGCCGGGCGATTACAGCGGAGAGGTCACCGTCGCTCCCGCCGGCCATGCGCCGACGCTAGTGCCGGTCACGATTACGGTTTCGGGCAATGCCATCCCGGCATCGGGCGACAACGAACCGGCGCGCCATTCCCGGCTTCGCTGGCTCGACTCGACGCTTGCCGTCGACGACGACCTCGTCGCCCCCTACACGCCGGTGCAGGTTCGCGACAACGCGGTGAGCGTGCTCGGCCGCACGGTCGTCGTCGGCCGCGATGGTTTTCCGGAACGCATCCAGAGCCGGTTCACCCAGGAGATGACGTCGGTCGGCGACAGGCCCCGCGACGTGCTCGCCGGGCCCGTGCGGCTCGTTGCGGAACCGGCCGACGCGCCGGCCCAGGGCTGGACGACGTCGGGCATCAGGTTCGTGAAGCGAGCGACGGGCGCCGTCTCCTGGGAGTCCGACGGAACGTCTGGCCCGCTGGCCCTCAAGACCCGCGCGCAGATGGAATTCGACGGCAACATCGAGTTCGAAGTCGAGGTTCGCGCGACGCAGCCGGCGGCGTTGAAGGACATCCGCCTCGAGATCCCTCTCGCCCGCGATGTCGCGCGCTACATGATGGGGCTGGGGGTGAAGGGCGGTGTGCGTCCGGCTTCCCTGGAATGGGCCTGGGACGTGCAGAAGAACCAGGATTCCGCCTGGATCGGCGACATCAACGCCGGGCTGCAGTTCACCCTGAAGGACGACAAGTACTCGCGGCCGCTCAACACCAACTTCTACCACTCCAAGCCGCTCGTCATGCCGGCCTCGTGGTCGAACGGCGGAAAGGGCGGCTGCCGCATGAACGAGCGCGGCGAGACGGTCACGGTCGAATGCTACAGCGGCCCCCGCACCATGAAGAAGGACGAGGTGCAGCGCTACGACCTCCGCCTCCTGCTGACGCCGTTCCACACGCTCGATACCCGGGCCCAGTTCACCACCCGCTTCTTCCACGCCTACAAGCCCGTCGCCGAGGCCGCGGCGACGGGTGCGAACACGCTCAACATCCACCACGCCAACGCCATCAATCCGTACATCAATTACCCGTTCCTGCGGCCGGCGGAGATGAAGGTGTACATCGACGAAGCCCACGCGCGCGGCCTGAAGGTCAAGATCTACTACACCGTCAGGGAACTCTCGAACCGCGCCCCCGAACTGTTCGCGCTGCGCAGCCTCGGCGACGAGATCCTGGCGAAGGGGCCCGGCGGCGGCTTCTCCTGGCTCCAGGAGCACCTGGTCACCGACTACATCGCTGCCTGGTTCGTGCCGGAGTTGAAGGACGCCGCGGTCATCAATACCGGCGTCTCGCGCTGGCACAACTACTACGTGGAGGGGCTGAACTGGCTGGCGAAGAACGTGGGGATCGACGGGCTCTACATCGACGACGTGGCGTTCGACCGGACGACGATGAAGAGGGTCAGGAAGGTGCTCGACCGCAATCGCCCGGGCGCCTTGATCGACCTGCACTCGGCAAACCAGTACAACGTCCGGGACGGCTTCGCCAACAGCGCGAACCTGTACCTGGAGCACTTCCCGTATCTCAGCCGGCTCTGGTTCGGCGAGTACTTCGACTACAACGCCGCACCCGACTTCTGGCTCGTCGAGATTTCCGGCCTGCCGTTCGGTCTCATGGGAGAGATGCTGCAGGACAACGGCAACCCCTGGCGCGGGATGGTGTTCGGGATGACGGGCCGCCTGCCGTGGGCCGGCGACCCGCGCCCGCTCTGGAAGGCGTGGGACGCCTTCGGCATCGCCGACAGCCGCATGGTCGGCTTCTGGGTCGACGCCGGCCCGGTGAAGACCGACCGGCCCGACGTCCTTGCGACCAGCTACGTGCGGGACGGCCGCACGATGGTGGCGCTGGCGAGCTGGGCAAAAGAACCGGTGGACGTGACGCTCGCCGTCGACTGGGCCGCCCTCGGCCTCGACCCGGCGAAGGCGACCCTGGAAGCCGCCGCGATCGAAAACTTCCAGCCGGCCCGCACGTTCACGCCGGGCGAAGCCATCCCTGTGGAACCGGGAAAGGGCTGGCTGATCGTCATCGCAGGGCGCCCACCAGCTTCCTGACCGGCGGCGCCTCGTTCTCCTCCGCCGTCAGCACCAGCGGCGTTCTCTTCTGCATGGCCTCTGCGTAGTGCCGCGCCGCCGTCCACGGTGATGCGCGTCATGCGCTGCAGCATCCGTTCGACCGCCCGTTCCAGCCTCGCGTCCTTGTTGTTACACCAGCCAGCCGAGCACCTTGTCCCTGATCCGCTCGGCGAGTTCGCGTGCGGCGGCCTCGCCCTGTGCCTCCGCCACGACGCGCATGACCGGCTCCGTATTGGACCCGCGAAGCAGGAACCACGCGTCCGGGAGCGTCACCTTGACTCCGTCACGGAGATCGATGGGATAGCCGGCGAACTCCCGGCGCGCCTTGCGGAACACTTCCCCGAGCCGCTGCGACGGAAACGGGAACTGCACCTTCCACATCTCGAGCGCCGGAAGCGCGGCCACGAGTTCGGACACCGACCGTCCCGACGCCGCCAGCCGGTGCAGCATCAGTCCCATCCCGACCAGGCTGTCGCGGGCGAAGTTGATGCGAGGGTAAATCACCCCGCCGTTCCCCTCACCGCCGATGATCGCGTGGTGCCGCTGCATCCCCTCGGTGACGTTGGCCTCACCCACCGCCGTACGGAACACCTGGCAGCCGAACCGGGCCGCCACCATCTCCAGCGCATGCGTCGTCGCCAGGTTGGCCGCGACCGGCCCCGGCGTGAGGCCGAGCACGTGTTCGACGGCGAGCACCAGCGTCCGCTCCTCCCCGATTGGCTCGCCACGCTCCGAGACGATCGCGAGGCGGTCGGCGTCCATGTCCTGGGCAAAGCCGAGATCCGCCCCATGCAGGCGGACCGCGTCGCAGAGCGCCTTCAGGTTCTCCGCCGTCGGTTCGGCAGGCCGCGGGAAGCGGCCGTCCGGCGTGACGTTAATCCCGATCACGTCCGCGCCGAGCGCCTCGAGCAGCCGCGGGCCGACGATGGAGCCCGCGCCGTTGCAGGCGTCGAGGACGACACGGGGCCGGCGGCCGGGCGGCAGCGGGCCGAGGGCCTCGAGGACGGCCGCGACGTGCAGGTCGATCGCACCGGGCAGCGGTTCGACCGCCCGCATCCGGTTGCCGCGAGCCGTCGTGTACTGGCCCTGGTGGTAGATGTCGAGCAGTTCGCGGCCTCTCGCACCGCTGAGGAACAGGGCGTCCGGTCCGACGAACTTCAGGGCGTTCCACTCGGGGGGGTTGTGGCTCGCGGTGATGGCGATGCCGCCGTGCGCGCGGAACCGGCGCACCAGGAGCTGGACGGTCGGCGTCGGGCAGACGCCCGCGTCCAGGATCCGGCATCCGGACGACAGCAGGCCCGAAACGACCGCCTGCCGCACCATCTCGCCGGACGTGCGGGTGTCGCGGCCGACGACAACACGCCCGGAACCGATGTAGGTGCCGAAGGCCTGCGCGAACCGTGTCAGGAGGTCCGGCGTCAGCGAGTCGCCGATGACACCCCTGACCCCGGAGATGCTGATCTTCAGTGTGGGGATGGCACGCATATCTCGAGCAGCGCTCCGTGGTGAAGCAGTCAAGATGTGACCGGCACATCGAAGGAACCGGCGCACCCACCGGCTAGCGGCGCAACCTGTCCCGGCCCCAGTCCATCAATTCGTTGGCTCGCGCCGACGTATCGGCCTCCACGATCAGGCGGATCATCGACTCGGTGTTCGACGCGCGCACGTGGACCCAGCCGTCCGGGAACCCGACCTTCACGCCGTCCGAGAGATCCACTGTCACGCCAGGTTCGTCCTGCACCGCGTCCCGGAATTCCTGGAGTGCCGTGAAGATCACGTTGGGCTCGATGGCGACGTGCTCTTTCAACATGGTGAGCTGCGGCAGCGAGGACACCAGCGACGACAGCGGCGTCCCGGCTTCCGCGAGGTGGCAGAGCAGCAGGCCGATGGCCGCCGCGCTGTCGTGAGAGGCCTGCACGCGCGGCACCGCCACCGACCCGTTCCCTTCCCCTCCGATCACCGCCCCGTGCTCGACAATGGCCTCCGAGATGTGAGCCTGCCCGACAGGCGTTCGCACCACCTGCGCGCCATACTTCCCGGCGATCCGATCGATCGCCATCGTCGTCGACACGTTGGTGACCACCGTGCCGGGGTGCTGCCGCAGCGCGACGTCCGTCGCGAGCGCGAGCGTCACCTCCTCGGACAACGCCACGGCCGTTTCGTCCACCAGCGCGAGGCGTTCCCCGTCGGCGTCGTGGACGAGGCCGATGTCGGCCCGCCCCGCCTTGACCAGCGCGCGCACCTGCCCTGCCGTCTCGGGTTTGGGCTCGGGAGTGTGCGGGAACGGCATCGACGGGTCGTCATTGATGGCCAGCACCTCGCAGCCCAGGGCGGCCAGCCAGCGCGGCGACAGCAGGGAGCACGAGCCGTTGCAGCAGTCCACGGCCACCTTCAACCGGCGCGCCCGGGTGACCGTGAGGTCGAAACTGGCGGCGAGGACGTCGAGGTGGTGCTGGATCGCCTCCCCGGGTTCGACGCGCGTGCGGATCCGGTCCCACGTCGCCTTCTCGAAGCGGCCCTGGTGGTAGATGTCCAGCAGTTCCTCGGCCTGCCCCGGCGTCAAATACAAGCCGTCTCTCCTGACGAACTTGAGGGCATTCCACTGCGAGGGGTTGTGCCCGGCCGTGATCGAAATGCCGCCGTCCGCCCCCAGCCAGCGGACGGCAAGCTGCAGGCTCGGGGTCGGACAGACGCCGAGATCCACGACGTCGCAGCCTGTCGCCAGCAACCCGGCCATGACGGCGGCCGACACCATGGGCCCCGACGGCCTGGTGTCGCGGCAGACCAGGATCCGCCCGGGACCGAGGTAGGTGCCAAATGCCTGGGCGAAGCCCACGACGAGGTCCGGGGTGAACGTCTCGCCCACGACGCCGCGCACCCCGCTGACGCCGATCTTCAAGGGTTTCATGACAGCTCCGACGCCGCCCCGCCGGCCCGCGTCACGAGGAAGGCGGGCACGCGGGTACGAAACGCGGCACGATACGACCGTTCCCAAGCCTGAACGAAACCCGGCACCTCTCCCTCGGCGACGAGCGCCCAGACGCTCCCGCCAAAGCCGGCGCCAAAGGCGGAGGCCGCTGCCGCACCCAGGTCGCGAGCCGATCGCGCAAGCCACTCGGTTTCGGGGACCTGGTTGCGAAGCAGGCGTTCGGCCAGGTCCTGCGACCAATCGACGAGGCAGCCGAACTGCCCCAGGTTGCCGGAAGCGAGGGCGTCGGCGGCCGCGGGAATGATCGCCTGGCTCTCTTCGACGAACTGGTCGAACCGGTCGAGCAGGACGCCGGTCTCGAAACCGTCAATCGCCGCTCGTTCGATCACCTCGCGGACCTGCCCCGCACCCGCCCGCTCCACCGCTTGTGCCAGCGAGTCGTCCGGGCGACCGGACTCGGCACGCCACGCGCCGAGGATCGCGTGAACAGCCAACGACGCCCGGTTGTAGGCGTCCTTGGCCGCGCCCGTCTTCTCGGCCTTCACGCCGCTCACCCCGACGACGAACCGGTACCCCGCCGGGCAGGGGACCTGTCTTTCGTGACGAACCGGGCAGAACGGTACTGGCTGAGTTCCCCTTCACGGCAGCACAACATCGCCGTGTGGTCCTCGCTGCCGCCGAAGGTTCCCACCCCGCGATCGCCGGTGAGCGCGCCGAAACTCTGGCCATTCTCGATGGTTGCCAGGTAACCAGCGAGGTCCTCGGGACTCTCGATGGCACCAAGGTAGCTCGGATCCCCGCTCAACCGGTTGATTCCCGCAACGGCGAGAAACACCGCGACCATGAACGCGCTCGAACTGCTCATGCCGGAGGCGAGCGGAAGGTCGCTGAGGAAGGCGATGTCTGCACCGCGTCGGGCCTCCGGGAAATTTCGCGCCACCCGGCGCAACACCGTCGCGGGATACCGCATCCAGGCCTCGAGCGGTTCCGGCAGGCCGGCGTCGAGGCCGAGCATGGCGACCGCCCCGTCCGCGACGTTGGTTACCCGCACCACCGCGTCGGCCCGAGGCACCGCCACGACCACGAACCCCTGCTCGACAGCACAGAGGAGGCTTCGCCCGCCCGCGTAGTCGGTGTGCTTGCCCAGCACCTCGATGCGGCCCGGCACCCGGTACGCCCGGCCGGACGCGCCCGCCGCACCGAGCGCCGCGCGCACCTCCGACAACTGCGCCGCGACTCACAGCAGAACCTCCGCGCCGTGAAGATGCCGGGCCACCGACGGGATGTCGCCCCGCTGGGACAGGTCCAGCACGCCGCACGCCACGGGCACCACCGCGAACCGCTCACCCGCCGCCATCGCGATCTTCACGGCATCCGCCAATTCGAATTCGCCGCGCGGCGATCGCCCCGTCCGGCGTGCCGCATCGAAGATCGGACGGGCCGAAGCGCCAGCAGTTCATGCTGATCAGCGCGTGCTCGCCCGCGCTGGCCCATGCCTCGCCCTCCGGCTTCTCAACGATGCCTTCCAGCCAGCCATCCCCGCTGACCTGGAGCACCGCGTAGCGGCTGACCCTGGCGTCGTCGATGTTCCCATCGCGGACGAGGGCCGCGCGGTCGAAACCGGCGAGGCCTGGTCCAGGGAGCCCGCGCACCGCCTCCAGCGCGGACGCCGGGTAGTAGTTGTCGGAATTGATGACGAGGAACTCGTCGTCCGCGGCGAACGCCTCGGCGGCGGCGACGGCGTTGGCGGTGCCCAATGGCTCCGGTTGTACGGCGAAGTGCACCCGGACGCGGGAAGGGTGACCGCCCGGCCGTAGTAGTCGCGAACGGCGTCGTGCTCTGGCCCGACCACGAGGCAGATGTCCCGAAAGCCGGCGTCGGCAAGCGCACTGATGACGTAATCGAGGAAAGGCCGGCCGATGGGAATCATGCCCTTCACGCCCGCGTCCGCGGCCCGCGCCTGCCGCTCGTCGATGCCCGCCGCCGCCGCCGCCCGCCGCATCCGCGTGCCGAGGCCGCGCGCCAGGATCACCGCCTTGATCAAACCGCCGCTCACCCGATCACCTCGCTCTCGCCATGACTTCGCGGAGCATAGCACACGCCATGTTTTCCGCATCGAAAGCGCGTGCGCGATGCGGGACTTGCGTTATAATCGCGCCGGCCAGACGGCCGGTCGTATCTTCGGCGTTAAGGAGGCACAGATGGCGAAGAAAGCGGTGAAGAAGGCAGCCCCCAAGAAGGCGGCCAAGAAGGCCGTGAAGAAGGCTGCCCCGAAGAAGGCGGTCAAGAAGACCGTGAAGAAGGCCGCTCCGAAGAAGGCGGTCAAGAAAGCTGCGCCCAAGAAGGCGGCGCCGAAGAAGGTCGTGAAGAAGGCGGCCAAGCCGGTCGCGAAGGTCGCCAAGAAGGCGGCGCCGAAGAAGAAGGCCGTGAAGAAGGCCGCCCCGGCGCCGCAGCCGGTGGTTGCCGCGGCCCCGGCGCCCGCTCCCGAGCCGATCGCCCCGGCCCCGGCCCCGGACGCCGCTCCGGTCCTCACCTAGGCCGGCGGTTCGAAAGGGCCAACGTGGCCCGGTGGGGCGGCCTGGGTCAGGCCGCCCGGCCCACCTTCCCGTCCGCCCCCCGCCCTCCCCTTCCGCTCGCGACCATGCCGCGCGATCCTGTAGACTGCTCGTTGCCTCATGTCCACGCCACTTGCCGACCTCGTCCTGGCGGCCGCTTCCGGCGCCCCCGGTGCCGTCCGCGCCGCTGCGCGGCTGATGTCAATCCTCTCGGACGCACCGCACCGGCTCCCTGAGCTGTTCCGGGCGGCGCACCAGGAACCGGGCTGCGCGTCGCGGCTCTCGCTGCCCCGCCTGCTCGTCGGCATCACGGGAGCCCCCGGGTCGGGGAAGAGCACCCTGACCGACGCGCTCGTCCGGGAATTCCGGCGGCGTTACCCCAATCGCCGCCTGGGAGTCGTGGCCGTCGACCCGTCCTCTCCGTTTACTGGGGGCGCCGTCCTCGGCGACCGGGTCCGGATGATGCGCCACGCCACCGATCCGAACGTCTTCGTGCGATCGATGGCGTCGCGCGGGCACCTCGGGGGGCTTGCGCTGGGCGTGAAGGGCGTCATCCGCGTCATGGGCCTGGTTGGGTGTGACGTCGTGTTCGTGGAGACGGTCGGCGTCGGCCAGAGCGAGGTGGAGGTGGCCGGAGTCGCCGACCTCGTCTTGATCGTCCTGGCGCCCGGGCTCGGCGACAGCATCCAACTCCTGAAAGCCGGGTTGATGGAAATTGGCGACCTGTTCGTCGTCAACAAGGCCGACAGGCCGGACGCGGGCCGACTTCACGGCGAGCTGCTCTCGATGCTGCAGGCGAGCCGCGGGGATTCCGGCGGCCACCACGAACCGCCTGCGGACCAGTCGTTCGAGGACCTCGCCCCGTGGCTGTCGAGGCGGCCGGGGACGTTGATCGAGCCGCGCACGTTCCTGGTGAGCGGAGAACAGGGGCAGGGCATGCCGGAACTCGTGGACGACCTGGAGGCCCTGGGGAACGAGTACGGGCCCCGCTGGCAGGCACAACGCCTCGAGTCGATCGAGCAGGAGGTGAAGGAGGCCGTCGTGGAACAGGCGACGCGGCGGCTGCGGGAGACGTTGGAAGCGGCCGGCCCCGGCGACCGGATTGCGGCCAACGTGCTGCGGGGACGGGTGTCGGTCGAGCAAGCGGCGACGGACCTGCTCGCCGCCACGGCCAGGCCGCAGGACCGCTAGACTCGCACCCCGCGCCCCCGCGCCCGAAATTGCCGCAAGCGGCGAGCCTCGACGCTCACCACACCAGGTGACGCGACGACGCGCGCGTGAACGCACAGAGGAAGCTGGAGACCTGCCGCGGACGGGTGACCGCCGGGTCGTGGGCGGAGAGCACGGGGCAGATGGTGCACTCGTCAACGGCCTCGCACTCGTCGCACCTCCTGCGGCCCGATCTCTTGATGCCGCGCACGCCGAACATTCCCGTGCGGACCGCCCGTTCGCGCAACAGGGCTGCCCGGTTGCCGGGCGGGGCGCCAAGGATGTGCCCGACCTGGAGCGACTCGAGCCGCCGACCGAGCGGCAGCCGCCGCAGGTCCTGGTACGACTGGGCGAGCGTCACGCACGGGTACAGACGCCCATCCACGTCCACAACGAGCAATCCGCCGCCCGCAATGCTGCAGCCGAGTTCGAGGGGAATCCTGAAGGCGCCCGCGGATGCCCGCTGGCGGAGGGCAATCGGGGTGCGCCCGGTCCGTGCCCGGTGTTGGCGGACGATGGATGCGACCCCCCCAGCTGACGCTCGAGTTCGGCAAAGCGGCTGTTCCGCCATGGGCCGGAGCCGGCCGCCGCCGTCATCCTGAATCTCGCGGACGCCCTTGGACAGCAGGTACCGGACCGAACGCTCGAGCAGCGGCACCGAGCGCGGAGTCACCGTGACGGCCACCGACAGGCGGCGCCTGAAGTAGGCAGGATGTCGGCCGGCGAGCCGGTCCAGCAACCGGTCGAGGGCCTCGAAGGACCCCGGGGCCCTCAACTGCTGGGCGGCAGGCACGCCGTCGAAGCTCAGCGTGATGCCGACCTCGTGCCGCACCACGAACTCGACGAGCCGCGGCGTGAGAAGGAGGCCGTTCGTCGTGAGTGAGAACCGCCACCGCGCGGGCGCACGCCGGGTGTTCGCGTAACGTATGGCGCGCCGGACGAGGCGAGCCTCGATGAGCGGTTCGCCGCCCATGAAACCCACCGAGACCCGGCGATGCCGGGAGCGCGACGCGAGGTCAATCGCGGCCTGGAGCACCGGCCAGGGCATCGACGCGGCGTGCTTCCAATCCTGGTAGCAGTATCGGCACCGCAGGTTGCATCCGGCCGTGACGATCAGCGTCACGGCCCGGATGTCTGTCAGCGGGGACATGCCGCGTCAGCGTTTCTTCATGCGCGCCGGGCTGGCTTTCGGGGCCGGGGCGGCCTCCGGCGTGCCGATGAGCGCCTCGACGTCGGCGGCGATCCCCAGCATCCAGCGCGAGAGTTCGACGCTCGTCACCTCCTCGCACTCGCGGTTGATGTCGTCCACCGGGTTGCCGCGGTACATCGGCGCCGACGATTTCGGCAGCCGCAGTGTCGCCGGCTTGACGGCCTCCAGGAACGCGGATACGTCCTTGATCCGGCCGACGATCCGGAACAAGGTGTTCGGTTTGCGCCGCGGGCGCCTGGTACGTCTGCTCGCTTTGGCCATGAGTGCCTCCCGTCACCGAGCATTTGCCGAGTGAACGCCGCGGTGTCAGCGGCGCGTAGTCCGCCTGTCCAGAAGGTAGAGGTTCCCCTGCCGGTCGTCGCGCGCAAACGCCAGCCACCGCCCATCGGCTGACACGGCAAGGTCAGGGATGTCGGTGTTCTCACCCATGATGACTGGCGGCGAGAAGGGCTTCACCGCCCTGCCCGCGATATCGACGAGGCGCGCCTCCAGGGCGGCTCCGCCCCAGCGTCCGACGACCACGAGCATTCGACCGTCCTGGCCGTACCACTGCACGCGAAGCGCGCCCGCCCCGATGGTCACCGGCACAGGGGGCGCGCTGCGGTCTGCCGGCACGAGGAACACGTCGCCCTCCAGTTCCCTCGGTTCGGCGACGTAGGCGATTCGGGTCCCGTCAGGCGACCATGCCGGGGCCGATTCGTCGGCGTCGCCGTGCGTCAACTGGGATGGCGGGCCTGCGGAGATGCCATCGTGCCCGACCGGCATCACCCAGACGTGCAACCGGCCGCCGCTCTCCCGTGCGAAGGCCACCCGGCCCTCACTGCCCTTGGGTGACCAGGCGGGATGGATGTCGCTCTCGCCGGCCGTCACACGTTTCGGTTCGCCCCCGTCCACGTCGACGGACCACAATTCCCGTCAATCGAGCTTCGACAGTATCCGGTAGAACAAGACGTATCGGCCGTCCGGCGAAACGGTGGGGTGCGACACCGACTCCGGCAAGGTGGTCAGCTGTTCCGGCTGGTCGCCCAGCCGGCCATCGGCCATCGGGACTCGCCACAGTTCATCGTGATCGCCCGTCCTGTCCGAGATGAAGAACACCGTCCGGCCATCGGGCGTCATCGCGGGCATCACTTCCCGCCGCGTGCCGCCCCAGTCGTGTTCGGTGCCCTTGACCAGGTCGCGCAGGACGAGATTGCGGTTGTCCGGACGGTTCGAGAACGCCAGCCGGGTGTCGTCCGGGGAAATCGACGGGAAGCGGACATCGGTCACGACCCGCTCGGGAGCCCCGCCCTTCGAGGGTATCCGCCAGAGCGCGTAGAGGCCGCCCCAATCGGACGAAAAGTAGACCCACTGACCGTTCCTGGACCACGCCGGACGCTCGTAGCGGAAGCCGTCGTTGATCAACGGCCTGGCTTGGGCCGCGGTCAGTTCCTTGACCCACAGCGAGTGCTGCGCGCGGTAAGCGACGGCCGTGCCGTCGGGAGACCACGCCGGCTGGTGGTGGCCCCACCGCCCGTCGTCGTTTCCCGTCAGCGGCTTCGCGTTCGCGCGATCGCCCATCGGCGCGTAGTAGATGCGGGGAAAGCCGGAATCCGGCACCGGTGCGAACGAACGCGACCCACAAACCGTCGCGGGACACCGCCGCCTCGGACGCATCGGCGATGAAGAGCTGCGGCGTGCCCGTCGGAAACGGCACGTGCCAGATCGACGGGCGGCCATCCCGCCCGCTCGTGAACAGGATCCCGCTGAGGCCCGGGAGCCACGCCGGCTCGGAGTCCTTCGCCGGATGGCGAGTCAGGTTGGTGGCGCCCCCCCCGGCCGCGTTCATCACCCAGATGTCCTGGTCGCCGGTTTCGTTCGAGGTGTAGGCCACCAGGTTGCCGTCCGGCGACAGGCACGGCTCGCTCTGCCATCCAGCTGAAGACGTGGTGAGCGCGCGGCGGTCCGCGAAGGTGAACGGGTCGGGGCCGCTTGCCGGCAGTCGGAAGTAGAACCACCCGGCTGCCCCCGCGGCGAGCAACACCAGCACTCCCGCAGAAGCGATGGCCGGCCCTGACAGGCGGCGCGCTCCGGTCGCGCCCGGTGCCGCCGGCGCGACGGGGGAACTGGCGCTGCTCCGGATGGCGCGCAGGAGGCGTTGCAGGTCGACGCGGATCTCGGCGGCCGATTGGTAGCGCCACTCCCGGTCCTTCTCGAGCGCCTTGGCGATGATGTCGTCGAGCGCGGCGGGAATCGCGGGATTGGCCCGGCTGGCCGGAGGCAATTCCCGGTGCAGGACCGCGTCGTAGATCGCGACGTGGCTGGAGCCGTCGAAGGCCCGGTGGCCGGTGGCCATCTCGTACAGCACCGCCCCCAGGGAGAAGATGTCGGTGCGGTGGTCCACCTCGCCCCCGAGCGCTTGCTCCGGCGACATGTAGGCTGCGGTGCCGACCGCCGTCCCCTCCTCGGTGATGGGGTCCACCGTCGAGGCGGCCGTCGTCTCGCCCGGGTCAGCGAGCACGTGAGGGCGCGCCGACTCGGGCTTCGCAAGCCCGAAGTCGAGGACCTTGACCTGGCGGCTCGCGGTGACGAAGAGGTTGCCCGGCTTGATGTCGCGGTGGACGATGCCGACGCGGTGGGCGCACTCCAGAGCCGCCGCGATCCCGATGCCGAACTCGAGGATGGTCTCGACCGGCAGCGGCCGGCCGGCCTGGGTCTCGGAGAGCGTCGCGCCCTGCAGGAGTTCGAACACGATGAACGGCCGGCCGTCGTGCTCGCCGAACTCGTGGACCGTGCAGATGTTGGGATGCGTGAGCGACGAGGCCGCGCGCGCCTCACGACGCAGGCGGGCGACCGCGTTCGGGTGCAGCGCAATGTCCGAGGAGATGAACTTGATCGCGACGCGGCGGCCCAACTGCTGGTCCACGGCTTCGTAGACCACTCCCATGCCGCCGCCGCCGAGCTTGCGGATCACGCGATAGTGCGAGACCGTTTCGGGAACCATGCTCGGACAGCCGGGGTCGGCGTCGGGCCATCTTAGCGTCCCGTTCCCGCTCGGTCAATTGCCATCCGGCACGTTTCATCCGGCACTCGCCCGGCCGCAGCGCGGGTTCTAGACCACCGCCTCGGCGCTCCCCTGCCTGTGCAGTTCCCTGGCCATCAACCGCTCGAGCGCGTCCACCACGTAGGGCCGGAGATCGGACGCCTTGATGATCCGGTCAAGCGACCCGACCTGCAACGCCCGGTGCACGCTGTGGATCCCGTCGAACTCGTCGGCCACCTGGCCGAGCTTCTCCGAGCGCACCGTCCTCGTGGTTTCGGACAGCTTCGCGCGAAGGGCCGCCTTGCCTGCATCCGTCGCCTGCTCGAGTTCCTTCTGGACGGCCACGACCCGCGGGTCCTTCCGGGTGCGCGTGTCGACCTCGCGGGCGAACACGACGGCAGCCGCCGGGGCGCCGCCGATGACCGAGGCGTACGTGCCCTCGAGCGCCACGACTTCCATGTTCTCGTTGAGCGCCTTCGAGAACACCACGAACGCGCCGCCGTGATACCTGGAGATGACGACGAAGACGATCGGCCCCTTGAAGTTCACCACCGCCCGTCCAATCTCGGCGCCCCACTCCAGCTGCCGCCGGCGCATCGATTCGGGCGAGCCGTCGAACCCCGACAGGTTGGCCAGAATCACGAGCGGCCGGACACCGCTCGCCGCGTTGACGAAGCGCGCCACCTTCTTCGACGCCATCGGGAACAGCGTTCCCGAAGTGAACTGGTCGGGGCCGTCAGGCGGCACGAGGCCCACGCGCGGAACGGCCCGCGACTCGAACCCCAGCATCGCCACCGGGTATCCCCCGATGTGCGCGTCCCACGTGACGGCGTTCTCGGCGTCGCGCATGTGCAGCCACCGCTCGAGGGGCTCGTGGTCCTGGTCGCTCACCGCGCGCATCACTTTCCGGATGTCGAACGGCTTCTTGCGCCCCGGGTTGCGTTCGTTGGAGAACACGTCCCCGACCAGGTCGAAGCTCGCCCCCTGTACCTCGCCGTGCGGGAAGAGGCACACGTCGCGGGTCACCGGGTCGCGCGTCAGCGCCCGGCGCGGGAACCGCTCGCCCGGCACGACATAGGTATGGTCGTAATGGCGCAGCAGGATGGCGCCCGCCTCGCCGATGTCCCGGGCCCAGTACTGCGCTTGCCCGTTCGGCCCCATGATGTGCTCGTACCCGCCGATTCCCTGGTTGTCCTCCGCGGACACCGAGCCCGAGTAGTCGAGCGCCGTCTTTCCCGTCAGGACCATCGCGCCGTCCGGAGTCATCACCAGGATGCCGCGCGTGTGCATCAGCATCGTCGCCTCGGCGTTCCAATACGGCTGGCCGCCCACGTTGATGCCGATGACGATGATGTTGACCTCGTGGCCGGCCTGGGTGAACTCGATCAGCCGTCGCAGCACCCTGGCGATCCAGTCCATGTTCTCGGTGCCGCTCTCCATCGAGATCTTGGCGCCGGCCGACAGCGCGAACCACTCCAGAGGCACGCGCATCCGCTCGGCCAGGTCGAGCGCGGCAAGGATCCTGGCGCACTCCGGCTCGGCCAGCGACCCAACCTCCTTGCTCGGGTCGCCCAGGACGATCACCCGTGTCATCCCCTCGGGGCACTTCGCGGTGACGTTGGTGATCAGGCCGACGACCACGTTGGCCGTGTTGTGGCCGTACGGACGATCGACCGGCACCAGCTGCCCGTCGGGGCCGAGGTCGTGTTCGACGAAGCGTCCCGGGGGCAGGTCGCCCTGGGTCGCCTCGCTGGACGGCGTGAGCATCCGCACCAGCTCGTACGGATACGTCAGCCCGCGCTGCCGCATGCGCACGACCTTCTGGGCGTACTCGGAGAGGGGACGGATTGGCTCGGCCGACGCGGCGCTGAACTGCAGGGACATGGCCTGTCCCGCTGCCACCGAGAGGCGGAGCACCGTATCCCGGGGCACGCCCTGGTCGTCGGGTATGTTCGCGCGCACGACGACCTTCTGCAGCCCGAGCCCCTCGGTCTCCGCGCCCATGCGCCGGGCGAGCGCCTCGAGTTCCGACCTCGGGAACGCCAGCACGGGTCGCACGTAGAGGAGCACCCGGTTCCACTGCAGCCGGTCCCCCGGCGCGCGGCGGAGCTGCTCGCGGCGGACCGCGTTCATCGTCTCCATCAGCATCCGCTCGAGATGCGGCATCTCGACCAGCAATCCACCCCCGTCCCGGATGGCGGTCACGTCACGGACTTCCGCCAGGACGAACAGCCGTTCGTCCTTCGGGTTGTCGCGCGCCACCCCTCGGAACAGGTAGACGTCCTCGACCGACGGCAGCCGATCGATGTGGAAGTTGCGCAGCCGCCACAACTCGAGGCGCTTGGCCATCATCGGGTGCATGCCGCGATACAGCTTCTGCTCGCGGAACCCGGCGGGGCCCGGCCGGAAGGTGAAGTACTCCGTCTGGCCCGAGCAGGCGACGACCGCCGGCCCCGACACCATCAGCACGATCCGCCGCACCGGCCGGTCGAAGCCTGCCTCGTCGAGCAGGATGCGAAGTTCCTGTGACGCCGCCTCGGCGTTGTCGAGCACCGCCCGGGTCCACACGTGCAGATCGATCGCCACCTCGTGCTCGACCGGGAACGACATCGCGACCCGTTGCACGGTCTCGAGCGCCCGCCGGAAGTCACGGTCGTCGGTGTGGGCCGCGATGATGTGAACGCGCCGACCGTCCAGGGTGTACTCCGTCAGCACCACGCTGCGTTCGCCGGCTTCGAGGGCGGTGAACGGGCCAAGCTGACGGATCCGGTAGAAGCGCCGCGTCAGCACCTCGAGCATCACCTCGCGCAGGACCGACGGCGCGTGCTCGAACCGTGGCGCGAACATCTCCTTCAGCGGCTGGGGACACTCGACGAGCGCCTCGATGCGCGCGCGGCGTCCGGCCCCGTAGGGGTCGCGCGCGAGCGTCGCGAGATGCGCTTCCATCGTGGCGTAGATGGTCCGGCGCGCCTGCTCGAAGCCCGGGCGCTCGAACGCGCGGTAGCGGACGTCGCGGGCAACGTCGCACAGGCCGGGGTGGCGGAAGCGCGACACCGCGATCAGCCGGTCGAGCAACTCCAGGAATCCCGGGGCGTCGGCGCCGTCGCCGCGCGCCAGCCGCTGTTCCAGCACCGCCACCACGGCATCGACCTGCTGATCGACCCGGCGGTGCGATTTGAACATCCACAGGAGGCTCTCGCGCAGCGCCCGGGTCGGCTCGAGCGTCTCGACGCCGTAGTGGCCAAGCGCCCGCTGGAGCTTGTCGAGGAACGACCGCGGCAGGTCGCCGCCGCGCGCCTCGAGCGTTCGCAGGTAGGTGAAGAGGTATTCCTCGGCGCTGAGGGCGCCGGTGGCGTCCTCGGCCTTGGGCGCTGCGTGGCGGCCGAAGACCGCCGAGATGTCCACGAAGATGCTGAGCAGTTCGTCCTCGGCCCGCCGCCGGTCGGCGTCGCCGTCGTCGAGGGCCTGCGATGCCCGGACGTATTCGCTCACCAACCGCTTGGACTCGCCGGGATCCACGTCGAAGCCCAGCATGAGCCGGCGGAGGTTCTGCAGGAGCGCGGGGGCGCGGTGGGCCGGGCCTCGTTTCAACTCGCCGAACCCGGCCTTGACGCCCTTGAGGATCGCCCGGGTGCGCGAGACCCGGCGCTCCCGGCGCTGCTTCAGCAATTCCACGCCTTCAAAGGTCACCCGCACGCCTTCGGCGTCGGCCCGCTGGTCGCGCGCGGCATCGACGTGCAGCAGCGGGGTGCCTGCCCCCACCTGCGCGTTCGCCATCACCATGACCTGGCGCACGGTACCGGAGAACGGCGCGGTGATCGCCATTTCCATCTTCATCGACTCGAGCACCGCGAGGCGCTCGCCGGCCGTCACGTGGTCGCCCGCCTTCACGTTCACGCCGACCACGATCGCGGGCCCCGGCGCCCGGACGACGCCCGCATCCGCGCGCGAAATCCGGTGCGGCACGCCGTCCACCTCGACCAGGTGCGTGTAGCCCTGGACCAGCGAGAGCACCCGGTAGCGGTGCTCGCCGTGGGTGATCCAGCGCTCGCGCGGCCCGAGCCGCTCGACGTTCAGATCGATCCGCGTGCCCGCCACCTCGATTGGGTACTCCTGCACCCCCTGGCGGTAGACGCGGAACTGGTACCGGTGGCCCAGGTAGCCCACTTCGACCTGGCGCCCCACGTCCGGCCGGCACGTCGGTTTCATGCGGGCGGCGGAGGTGAAGAACGCCTCCAGCTCCAATTCGGCTTCCGCCTCGTACACCTCGATCGCCGCCTGCAGGAGCGCGATGCCGGCGTGTTCCGCGGGCCCGGTCACCGGGCGTCCCGCGAGGCGGTCCAGCCACCCGGCGTCCACGCGGGCGGCCCGGACTTCGTCACGGTCCAACAACTGAAGCAGGAACGTCCGGTTGGTCGTGCCGCCCTTGACGGCGATCGCGCTCTCGGCCAGCGCGCGCTTCAGGCGCCCGAGGGCTTCTTCCCGCGTATGCCCCACCGCCGACAGCTTCGCGAACATCGTTCCGAATTCGGGCGGGATGACGTCGCCCTCGGCCACTCCCGAGTCGACGCGAAGCCCGGGGCCGGTTGGCAGGCGGAACAGCTCGATCTCGCCGGGCGCCGCCGCAAAGCCCGAGTCGACGTTCTCGGCGTTCAGCCGGACTTCGATCGCGTGCCCGATCGTCGCCGGCGGTTCGGCGGCCAGGCGCCCGCCGCGGGCCACGTGGAGCGACAGCTTCACCAGGTCCACGCCGGTGGTGTGCTCGGTTACCGGGTGTTCGACCTGGAGGCGCGGATTCACCTCCATGAAGGAGAACTGCCGGGTGGCAGTGTCGAAGAGGAACTCCACGGTCGCCGTGTCCTGGTAGTCGGCAGCCCGGCAGAGGCGGATGGCGGCGTCCTTGAGCGCCTGTTCCTCGGCCGAGAGGAGCGCCGGCGACGGCGCTTCGGCGAGCAGTTTCTGGAAGCGCCGCTGGATGGTGCAGTCGCGGACGCCGAGCGCCCACAAACCGCCGCCGTGATCGCCGTGCATCTGCACCTCGACGTGACGCACGCCCTCGAGCCACCGCTCCACGAAGACGGTCGAGTCGCCGAAGGTCCTGCCGGCCTCACGTCGCGCGCCGTCGAAAGCGCTTGCGAGTTCCGCTTCGCTCCAGGCCCGGCGAATCCCGCGCCCGCCGGCCCCCGCCGCCGCCTTGACCACCACCGGGTACCCCAGTCGCTGTGCATGGACCCAGGCGACGTCGAGGGTCGACGCGGCTTCCCCGCCCCACGGCGTGACGCGCAAGCCGGCCTGTTCGGCCAGGCGCTTGGCCGAGATCTTGTCGCCGATCCGGCGCATCGCCTGGGCGCTCGGCCCGATGAACGTCACGCCGAGCCGGTCGCACAGTTCGACGAAGTCGGCCCGCTCGGCCACGAACCCCCATCCGACCCACGCGGCGTCCGCCTGCACGGCCACGAGCGCCTGCTCGAGGCGCGCGTAGTCGAGGTACGTCGGCTTCCGCTGGCCGTCCGCGTCGTCCACGAAGGTCGCCGGCCCCAGGTGATACGACTCGTCTGCCTCCCTGACGAAACGCGCCCGGCGGTCGGGATCGGTGAAGAGGGCTATCGTGGAGATGCCGGTGCCCCGCTCGAGATTGAACTCGCGAATCGCGTGTATCGCTCGCATCGCGGGTTCGCCCCGGTTGACGATGGCCACGCGCTGGAAATCTGCGGACATGATGACCTCGAAACAATGACGGAATGAAGACGAGGGGACCTCGCACGCCGGGCGCGGCAGGGCAAGGGCCGATATTGTACCTCATCGAATGAGGTCGTTGCCCGCTCCACGGCACCGCTCCGCCCCCGGCCCGCGGGCCGCCGCTTCCTCCCGAATGCCGTCCTGCGTTAGGATTCTTCTCGCCAACCCTGCGGCAGGCCCCCTTTTGCACCGAGGACACTTTCTTGAGAATCCCGACCCGACTCCTGTTGACGGTCGTCGCCGCGCTGGCGGCGGTTCCTGCCGCCGCTCAGCCCGTCTCGCTGACGATCCTGCACACCAACGATACGCACGGTCACCTTCTCCCGTTCAGCTACCCGGACGCCGCGGCGTCGGGACGCGAGCTGCAGGGGCTTCGGACCTACAAGAACATCGGCGGCATCGCCCGGCGCGCGACGCTCGTCAAACAGCTGCGCGCGGAACTGGACAAGCGGAAGGTGGCCGTCTGGCTGGCCGACGTCGGCGACTACTCGGACGGGACGCCGTTCTCGACCGAGTACCACGGCGAGGCGGACGTCGCCGCGATGAACGCGGTCGGGTACGACCTCGGGACGCTGGGAAACCACGAGTTCAACAACCCGGCCGCCCAGGTGCGCAAGCTGATCGGCATGACCAAGTACCAGCTCGTGTGCGCCAACGTGACCGACCGGACGACGGCGAAACCGATCGTGCCGCCGTACGTGATTCGCCAGGTGGGACCCGTCCGGGTGGCAGTGTTCGGCCTGATCACCCGGGAGGCGGCGACCTACCCCGCCGGCAAGGAAGCGCTCGACGTCACCGACGAGCTTGCGACCGCAAAACAGATGGTCCAGGCGCTGCGGCCGCAGGCCGACATCATCATCCTGCTCTCGCACGCCGGCGAGGGCATGGACGAGCGGATCGCCGCCGAGGTTCCGGGGATCGACGTGATCGTCGGCGGGCACTCCCACTCACGGCTGCCCTCGGGCGATTTCGTCTGGCGGTCGGAAGACCTCCTCGCATCATCGGAGAACGGGACGGTCATCGCGCAGGCGCACCAATGGGGCGGCGAACTCGGGCGCCTCGACCTGCTCTTCAACAAGGATGAGAAGGGAGCCTGGCACGTCGACCGCTATCGCGCGCGACTGATCCCGGTTTCCGCCGACATCGCGGAAGATCCGGGAGTCGCCGAGGTGGTGGACCGGTTCTGGAAACCGATCGCGGCGCAGTACGGGGAAGTCATCGGGCAGGCGGCCGGCGAGTTCGCCAGCCGCGGCGACGACCTGGCCGAGTATCACCTCATGTCGGACGCGCTCCGCGAGACGTTCAACGCGGACTTCGCGATGGAGAACATGGGAGGCATCCGTGCTCCGCTGCTGCGCGGGTCGATCACGCGCGCGGACCTCGTGACGATGGACCCGTTCAACAACACGGTCGTGACGTTCCAGGCGACCGGCAAGGAGATCCGGCAACTGCTGCAGCGCTACTCGCCGGCCGTCTCGGGCCTCCGCTACCGGCTCCAGAACAAGGAACTCACGGAGGTGACGATCGGCGGGCAGCCGCTGGACGACGCCCGCACCTACAGCGGCGTCACCAATTCCTACTTCGCCGGCTTCGCCCTCAAAGGCCTCGCCACCAGGGACACGGGCAAGCCGAGGCTCGACACGCTCATCCAGTACATCCGCGCCAAGGGAACCGTGCGGCCGGCCTACGACGGGCGCCGCATCATCGTCAGCGACCGGTAACCCGCTTCAGTTTCTGGAGACCTATGACTCCTGTCGACATCGCACAACCGCGTCCGCGCAGCGGGTTCCCGGTCACGTTCTGGGTCGCCAACGTCATGGAGCTCTTCGAGCGGGCGGCCTATTACGGCATGAACTCGGTGCTGGCGATCTACCTGACGAGCAGCGTGGCCAGCGGGGGGCTTGGCGCCAGCGTGGAAGCGGTGGGCTTCCTGACCGGCATCATCTACGCGGCGACGTACGTGCTGCCGATTCTCGGCGGGGCCCTGGCCGACCGGTACGGCTACCGGCGGATGCTCATGGTCGCGTTCTCGTTCCTCGCCGCCGGGTACTTTGCCGCCGGCTACATGTCGAGCTACGCCCTCGTGTTCCTCGCGCTCGCCGTCATGGCCACGGGGTCCGGCCTCTTCAAGCCGATCATCTCCGGGACCATCGCGCGAACCACGGACGAAACGAATTCGGCCTTCGGGTTCGGCATCTACTACTGGATGATCAACCTCGGCGCGTTCGTCGCTCCGCTGGTGGTCACCGTGCTCCGCGGCTGGTCGTGGCGCTATGTGTTCATGGCGTCGGCCCTCTACACGGGGTTGATGCTGCTGCCCACCGCGTTCGTCTTCCGTGACCCGCCCGGGGCCGGCAACACCAAGAAGCTCAAGGACACGCTGATGGGCGCGGCCCAGGTGCTCGGCGATTCGCGCTTCATGCTGATGGTCGTGGTGTACTCGGGCTTCTGGATCCTCTACTTCCAGAACTTCGGCACGGTGCTCTATTACCTCCGCGATTTCGTCGATCGCGCCCCGGTGAGCGCGGCGATGACGTCGATGTTCCAGGCGGTCGGCCTGCCGTGGACGTTCACCTTCGACGCCGAGCACGTGACCGTCATCAACGCCGGCACGATCATCCTCCTCCAGGTGATCGTGAGCCGCATCGTCAAGAACCGGCCGGCCCTGCCGACCATGGTCACCGGGATGTGCATAGGCGCTGCGGGGTTCCTGTGCCTGGCCTCGTCCTTGAATGCCTGGGTCTTCGTGCTCGGAATCGCCATCTTCTCGGTCGGCGAGATGACGGCGCATCCGAAGTACTACAGCTTCGTGGGACTGGTGGCGCCCGAGGACCGCAAGGCGGTCTACATGGGCTACGCGTTCCTCTACGGGGTCATCGGGTCGCTCATCGGCGCGAACGTGGGCGCCCTGCTCTATTCGAAGCTGATGACCCCGGTGATCGGGACGCCGGCGGCGGCCGAGAGTGCGCGGATGTTCTGGCTGCTGTTCGCCGGCCTCGACGTGGTCGCGGCGGTGGGGCTGATCTTCTTCGCCAGGCACTTCGGCAAAGACACGCCCGCGACCCGCGCGGGAGCGCGCGCCATCATGTTCGGGGTGTACCTCGGAGTGCTGCTGCTCGGCTGCTACTTCGTGTACAGCGCGTTCTCCACGTCGCCCGTGCAATACCGGACGGCCGTCCAGGCGATCATCTTCCTCGCGCTGGGTGGCGGCGGCTTCATCATGAACTGGATACGGCGGTAGCTGTACCCGTCCCGGAGGGCTCATGCGGCGGCTCCTGCTCCCCCTCGCGTTCATCGCCTGCCTCACGGTGGCGCCTGGCGCGCAGGCGCCGCCACAGTCGGTCGCTGCCGGTGCCCAACCTGCCGCCGGCACGGCCGCCAGGCCGGCGGATATCCTCCCGTTCAGGGCAACCGAGACGACGCTGCCGAACGGCTTGCGCGTCATTGTCGTCCCGACGGGCTTCCCGAACATCGTGTCGTTGCAGATCCCGGTGCAGACCGGGTCGCGCAACGAGGTTGAGCCGGGCCGATCGGGCTTCGCGCACTTCTTCGAGCACCTGATGTTCCGGGGAACGCCGACGTTCCCGCCGGCGAAGTTCCAGGAAGCGATGGTCAAGGCGGGCGCCCGCGAGAATGCCGGGACGAGCGACGACGTCACGTCCTACTACGCCACGTTCAGCAAGGACGATCTCGAGGCGATGCTCCGGGTCTACGCGGACATGTTCCAGAACCTGTCCTACTCGGAAGCCGACTTCAAGACGGAGTCGAGAGCGATCCTCGGAGAATACAACAAGAACAGCGCCAATCCCCTGGAGAAACTCTTCGAGGTCCAGCACGACAAGGCCTACGCGGTCCACCCCTACAAGCACACCACCATGGGCTTCCTCCGCGACATCGAGGACATGCCCAACCAGTACGAATACTCGAAGCTGTTCTTCAGCCGGTGGTATCGCCCGCAGTTCACCACCGTCATCGTCGCGGGTGACGTCGACCCGAAGGCCGTCCTCCCGCTGGTCCAGAAGTACTGGGGCGGGTGGGCGCCCGGGCAGGCCAAGCCTGTGGAAATCCCGAAGGAACCGGCGCCCTCGGGGCCAATCTACGCGCACGTCCCGTGGGCGTCGGCCACCTTGCCGTGGGTGACGGTCGCTTTCCGCGGGCTCGCCTTCTCCGATGGCTCCAGGGACTACGCGGCGATGGGAATGGTCGCGGCGCTGTACTTCGGCAACACCTCCGACCTTTACAGGAAGCTGGTGGTCGCCGACCAGAAGGTGGACGCGATCGAGGCGTTCAATCCCGGGAACGTGGACCCGGGGCTGTTCACGGTGATGGCACGGGTGAAGAATGCGGAGGACGCGCTCTATGTCCGTGACGAAATCCTGAAGGTGGTCGCGCTCGCCCGCAGCGCCCCCGTCGCCGCGAGGCGCCTCGAAGAGGCCAAGTCGCACAACCGCTACGCGGTCGCCCGCTCCCTGGACAGCACGGAGCGGATCGCGGGGCTGCTGGCCGGTTTCGCCCACTACGCGCGGTCGTACAACACGATCAACAACCTCTACCGGGTCTACGATTCGCTCACGCCGGCCGACCTCCAGCAAGCGGCGCAGAAGTACTTCACCGACGCTGCCCTGGTGGTGACGACGCTCTCCCGGGAGGCACTTCCTGCAGGGATCGACTCGCTGCCCGCCCTCGAGACGATGGCGCCGGCCGGCGCGGCGGCGGTTCCCCCGCTCTCGGCGTCCTCGGGACCGCGCTCGCTCCCGGCGGTCACCAACGCCGCGCAGCCCGCACACCCCCTCACGCTGCAGAAGAGCGCCACGCCGCTGGTCGACATCAAGCTGCTGTTCGACACGGGCTCTGCCGCCGATCCCGCCGGGAAAGAGGGGCTCGCGGTGCTCGCCGCGGCGATGATCGCGGAGGCCGGGTCCAGCGCGCTGACGATCGACCAGATCAACCGCGTCCTCTACCCTATCGCCGGGTCCTTCGTGGCCCAGGCCGACAAGGAGATGACGACCTTCACGGGGACCATCCACCGCGACAACTGGCGGAAGTTCGTGAGCACGGTCCTGCCCCAGCTGCTCGACCCGGGGTTCCGCGAGGGAGACTTCAACCGGTTGAAGGCCGCGCAGATGAACGCGCTCGTCGAAGACCTGCGTTCCAGCAACGAAGAGGAGCTGGCGAAAGAGCGGCTGCAGGCGAACATCTTTCGCGGCACGCCCTACGGCCATCCCGCCGTGGGCACGGTGGCAGGCTTGACCTCCATCACCCTCGACGATGTCAAGGCGTTCGTCCGGCAGGCGTACACTCGGCAGAACCTGCGGGTGGGAATCAGCGGGAACTTCCCGGAGGAGTTGCCCGACCTGCTGGTGCAGCAGCTGGGACGCCTCCCGGCCGGAACGCCCCGGAAGGCGATCGCCGTGCCCGTCGCGCGCCCCTCCGGGATGGAAGTCGAGATCGTCGAGAAGGACACCCGGAGCACCGCCATCTCGCTGGGTCTTCCGATGGAGGTCACGCGGGCGCACCCCGACTTCGCCGCCCTGTCCGTCGCGCGCACCTGGCTGGGCGAGCACCGCGCCTCGAGCGGACGCCTCTACCAGCGGATTCGGGAAGTGCGGGGCATGAACTACGGCGACTACGCCTACATCGAGGCGTTCCCCGGCGGGATGTTCCAGTTCTTCCCGGACCCGAACCGGGCGCGGCGCCAGCAAATCTTCGAAATCTGGATCCGGCCGGTCACCCCGGAGAACGCCCACATGGCGCTGCGGCTGGCGGTCGACGAACTCGACCAGCTGCTGCAGAACGGGTTGACCCGGGGCGATTTCGAGCAGGCCCGCGGCTACCTGATGAAGAACGTGTTCGTCATGACCGCGCGGCAGGACGAGCAACTCGGCTACGCCCTGGACTCCCAGTGGTACGGCACGGGCGAGTTCACGGAAACGATGCGCAAGGCGCTGGCGTCCCTGACCGCCGACCAGGTGAACGCGGCTGTCCGCCGGCACTGGTCGGCCAGGGATCTGTCGGTGGTGATCATCGCGAAGGACGCGGCAGCGCTGAAGGAGAAGCTGGAGGCAAACGCCTTCTCGCCGATCACCTACGATGGCGAAAAGCCCGCCGCGCTGCTCGAGGAAGACAAGCGCGTCGGCGCCATCCAGCTGCCCATCAAGCCTGGATCCGTGCGCACGACACCGGTCTCGGACGTCTTCGCCAGGTAGCCACGCTACTTCTTCCCCAGCATGCCGTTCTTGAGGTCGGACGCCGGGGGCTTCGGGCCGAACCAGACGGAGAAGACCGCCTGCGCGAACGGCAACCCGGGAATCGTCAGCTTGTCCTTGCCGCGGATCGTCAGCGTCGTCCCGGTTCCCGGCACGTAGGTCACGACCATCTGTTCGCCCTTCTTCATCGTCTCGAGCGCGCCGACCAACTGCTGGACCTCAGCCTTGGGGGCGTTCGGCGCGTTGTTCTTGAAACCTTCGTCGAACGCTTCGGCCATCTGCTCGCGCGTCACCTCGCCGTAGATGAACTGCAGGACCACCCGCTTGGTCGAATCCGACTGGATGATCGCGGCCGGGTCGTTCGTCTTCTTTTCCAGATAGAGCCCGCCCACGTAGACCTTGATGAACATCTTGGAGCGCAGCCCCATCCCGTTCAGGACCAGCGTCTGGTTGCCGACGGTGATGGTGTCCGGCAGGGTGACGTCGGCCAGGGTGGCGGCCAGCAGCGATGCCGACAGTACAAACATGCACGCGCACGCAACGAGAGCTTTACGCATCGTATCTCCTCGCAGTTGAGCTGAAGTTCGCGGATCATACCATGCGGCCGCGAACTTTCCCGATCCGGCCCCGCAGGTGGTGCAAAATGTCCGGGGTGCGGACCTGACGCCATGAACGACACCTTCCTCAGAGCGCTGCGAGACGTTGCCGGGACAGAGCGGGTGCTCTCGCGCCCGATCGACCTGGCGGCGTTCGCCTCGGACGCCAGCGTCTACCGGATGGTCCCGCGCGCCGTGGTGCGCCCCCGCTCGGTCGAGCAGGTGCGCCAACTGTTCGCGCTCTGCCGCACCCACAAGGTCCCGGTCACGTTTCGCGCGGCCGGGACCAGCCTGTCCGGGCAGGCGGTGACCGACGGGCTCCTGGTCGACTTGTCGCGGGACTGGCGGAACGTGGAAGTCCTCGACGGCGGACGGAAGGTGCGGGTGGGGCCCGGGGTGGTTGGCGGGGCCGTCAACGCCCGGCTGAAGGCCTGGCGCGCCAAGATCGGCCCGGACCCGGCGTCGCTCCAGGCGGCCATGATGGGCGGCATCCTGGCCAACAACTCGAGCGGCATGTGCTGCGGGGTCGCACAAAACGCCTACCACACGCTCGAGTCCGTCGAGTTCGTGCTGCCCTCGGGCACGCGCATCGACACGGCCGACCCGGGCGCGAACGCGGCCCTGCTCGCGGCCGAACCGGCGCTCGCCGACGGACTGGAGGCACTGCGTCGGGCGATCCTGGAACGGCCCGCGGTGGCCGCACGCATCCGGCGGAAGTACCTCACAAAGAACACGACCGGCTACTCCATCAACGCCTTCCTCGATTACGAGCGCCCGATCGACGTTCTCGCCCGCTTGCTGGTCGGATCGGAAGGCACCCTGGCGTTCATCGCGAGCGCGGTGCTGGCGACGGTCCCCGACCTCCCGGTCAAGTACACCGGCCTGTTGCTCTTCCCCACGATCCAACACGCCTGCGCGGCGATCGGCGTGCTTCGCGACGCGGGCGCGGCGGCGGTGGAGCTGATGGACCGCGCCGCCCTTCGGTCGGTCGAGCACCAGCCCGGCATCCCGCCGCTGGCCCATCTTCCCGCCGACGCCGCCGGCCTGCTCGTCGAGTTCCAGTCCGCGGACGAATCGTCGAGGCCGGCGCTGGAGGCGACGGCCTCCGGGGTGACGGCCGGCCTGGAACTCCTCGAGCCTCCCCGCTTCACGCATGCGGCCGCGGAACAGGCGGCCTTGTGGAAGATCCGCGCAAGGCATGTTCCCGTCGGTTGGCGCGGCGCGCCGCCGCGGCACCGCGGTGCTCATCGAGGACGTCGCGTTTCCGGTCCACCGGCTGGCGGACGCGGTCACCGACCTGCAGGCGCTCTTCGGAAAGCACGGCTACGACGAAGCAATCATCTTCGGTCACGCGAAGGACGGGAACCTCCACTTCGTCATCACCCAGTCCTTCAACGACGACGCGGCCGTCGCCCGGTACGCCCGCCTGATGGACGACGTCGTGGACCTGGTGGTGCGCCGCTACGACGGCGCGCTGAAGGCGGAACACGGCACGGGCCGCAACATCGCGCCGTTCGTGGAGACCGAGTGGGGCCCCGAGGCGTACGCCGTGATGCGGGAGCTCAAGCGGCTGGCGGACCCCGACGGCATCCTGAACCCCGGCGTCATCATCACCAACGACCCGCGCGCACACCTCGAGCACCTGAAGAGCCTGCCCGCCGTCGAGGACGAGGTGGACAAGTGCATCGAGTGCGGCTACTGCGAGCCCAAGTGCCCAAGCCGCGACCTCACGCTGACGCCACGACAACGGATCGTCGTCCGGCGGCAGATGGCGCGACTCGAGACGGAGCCCGGCGGCGCGGCCGGCCTCGCCGCACTGGAAGCCGATTTCGGCCACGACGCACTCGACACGTGCGCCGCCGACGGCCTGTGCGCCACCGCGTGCCCGGTGGGGATCGACACCGGCCATCTCACCAAGCACCTCCGCGCGGTTCGTCACCGCCGCATCGCGCATCGCCTGGCGGGACTGGCCGCCGAGCAGTTCGGACCCCTCGAACGGGGTGTGCGCGCCGCGCTGGCAGCCGGGAACCTGGCGCGCGCCATCTTCGGCGACGGCGTGCTCACCGCCCTGTCGAGCGTCCCGGCGCGCGTGCTCCGCCGACCGCTCCCCCGCTGGCTGCCCCCCATGCCGCGACCCGCGCCCGCGCGGCGGCCCGTCACCGCCGAGGCCGGTGCGGCGGCAGTCTATTTCCCGTCCTGCCTGTCGCGCACGATGGGCGCGCTGCCGGATGAACCACGGGACCTGTCGCTGATGGAGGCCATGGTCGCCCTAGGGGCGCGTGCCGCTCGGCCGGTCTGGATCCCCGCCGACGTGGAGGGAGCCTGCTGCGGGGTCCCCTTTTCGTCGAAAGGTTACGTCGATGCCCACCGCCTGGCGGTCAACAGGACGGTCGAGCGGTTCTGGCGCTGGTCCGATGGCGGCCGCTTGCCCATCGTCGTGGACACGAGCCCCTGCACGCTGGGTCTGCAAACGAGCCGGGACGCGCTGGACGAACGGAACCAGGGGCGCTTCGACGCGATGACCATCGTGGACGGCGTCGAATTCGCAGCCCGGGTGCTGCTTCCGCAATTGCAGGTGCTCCGCAAGGAGTCGGGCGTCGTTCTCCACCCGGTGTGCTCGGTGGTGAAGATGAACCTGTCGGCGGACCTCGAGCGGATCGCACGCGCCTGCGCCTCGGAGGTGACCGTCCCGCTCGATGCAGGCTGTTGCGGTTTTGCCGGCGACCGCGGCTGGCTCGTGCCCGAGTTGACCGCCAGCGCCAGTCGCCGCGAAGCCGCGGAGGCCAGGTCCGCGCCGGCCACCGGCTTCTACTCGAGCAGCCGGACCTGCGAGATCGGGATGACGAGAGCCACCGGCCACGTCTATCGGTCGCACCTGTTCCTCCTGGAATGGGCGACACGGCCCGAACCGCAGGGCTGACGCCCAGGCTTTCGGGTGGTGGGGCCTGTTAGGATGGAAGTGGAGGCTTCATGGACGAACAGACAGTGACGACGGCGTCGGGCTTGAAATACGTGGACATGGAAGTTGGGGCCGGTGAAGAGGCACGGGCGGGACAGCCCGTGAAGGTGCACTACACCGGGTGGCTGACGAACGGGAGCAAGTTCGACTCGTCGGTGGACCGCGGCCAGCCGTTCTCGTTCCCGCTCGGTGGCGGCCGCGTCATTCGGGGCTGGGATGAAGGCGTCGCGGGGATGAAAGTCGGCGGACGTCGCAAGCTGATCATTCCGCCCCAACTCGGCTACGGGGCGCGCGGCGCCGGAGGCGTCATCCCCCCGAACGCGGAGCTGATCTTCGAAGTCGAACTGCTCGGGATTGGCTGACGCGTCAACCGAAGCTGCCGACGAAGTCTGAGATGAAGGCAAGATCCTGTGGCGCCAGGTCCAGAAAGGCGACGATGACCGACGACCCGTATTCCAGGGTTGACTACCGGCGGCTGGTGGCGTGGCCGCAGCGGATCGAGCGCGAGTGGCCGTTCCTGTCGCGGGCCCTTGGCGAGTCGGGACGGGTCCTCGACCTCGGTTCGGGCACCGGCGAGCACAGCCGGTTCCTGGCGTCCAAGGGGTACGACGTGACGGGGATCGACTCATCGCCGGCGATGATCGCGAAGGCGAAAGACACCCCGCTCCCTCCCAATCTCGCCTTCGTCCAGGGCGACATGGCGAACATCGACGACGCGGTCGGCGGGATGTTCGACGGGGCGATCTGCCTGGGCAACGCGCTGCCCCACGTGGCGGACGAACAGACCCTGGCGAGGATGCTGGGCGGCCTGCGGGCGAGGTTGCGGCCGGGCGCGCCCATTCGTCTTGCAGGTGCTCAACTACGACAAGGTGCACGACACCGGCCAGCGGTCACTGCCGGTGAACTTCAGGAAGGACGAGGGAGAGGGCGAGATCGTGTTCGTCCGGCTGATGACGCCGCGCCCCGATGGCACTGTCGTCTTCACCCCGACCACGCTGCGTTACCGGCCGGGAGGCGACCCCGCCGTTGAGATCGTGTCGGCGAGGAACGTCCTGCTCCGGGGCTGGAGGCGGGCGGAACTCGAGAACGCGCTGGAGAACGCGGGGTTTGCGGACCGCCAGGTGTTCGGCACCGTCGGCGACGCGCCGTGGGACCAGGCGCAGTCGCCGGATACGGTCATCGTGGCAAGGTAGTCGAACCGCGCGCTACTTGACCTTCACGTTCTTCGGAGGGTTGGGACGCGTGCCCCCGGCCTGCGTCACGGTCACGACCTGCCCGGCGACGGTGAACGAACCCGAGCGCGCCGTGGTGGAACCGTTCTTGGCGACCGAGTAGCCGACCGTCGCATTCCCGGTCCCGCTCGCGGTCGTCACGGTCAACCAGCTCGTCGCGCTGCTGGCCGTCCACGCGCATCCGGCCCCGCTCGCGGTGAGCGCGACGGTTCCGGTGCTGGCGCCGGCAGCAACCGCGAGGCTCCCGGGTGACACGCTGAAGGTGCACACCTCCGCCGCGGCCTGCGAAACCGCCACGCTCTGACCGGCAATCGTCACCGTCGTCGCCCGCTGGGCACCCGCGTTGGCAGCCACCGACACGGTGACGCTGCTGCTTCCGGTCCCGGTCGCTGGGCTCACCGTCACCCATGCCGCCCCGCTCGACGCCGTCCACGAGCAGGCTGACCCGCTCGCGGTGAGCGCGACGGTTCCGGTGCTGGCGCCGGCAGCAACCGCGAGGCTCCCGGGTGACACGCTGAAGGTGCACACCTCCGCCGCGGCCTGCGAAACCGCCACGCTCTGACCGGCAATCGTCACCGTCGTCGCCCGCTGGGCACCCGCGTTGGCAGCCACCGACACGGTGACGCTGCTGCTTCCGGTCCCGGTCGCTGGGCTCACCGTCACCCATGCCGCCCCGCTCGACGCCGTCCACGAGCAGGCTGACCCGCTCGCGGTGAGCGCGACGGTTCCGGTGCTGGCGCCGGCAGCGACCGCGAGGCTCCCGGGTGACACGCTGAAGGTGCACACCTCCGCCGCGGCCTGCGAAACCGCCACGCTCTGACCGGCAATCGTCACCGTCGTCGCCCGCTGGGCACCCGCGTTGGCAGCCACCGACACGGTGACGCTGCTGCTTCCGGTCCCGGTCGCTGGGCTCACCGTCACCCATGCCGCCCCGCTCGACGCCGTCCACGAGCAGGCTGAAGCGCTCGGGGTGACCGTCACCGCCGGGGATCCGCCGCCCGCCTGAACAGACAGCGAAGCTGACGACAGCGAGTAGGTGCAGTTGCCCGGTACGTCAATCGACTGAAAAGCGAATGCGTTGGACGGGGAACTGGGGCCGGCCCCGGTCGGGCCTATCGCCACCACCCTCGCTTCGTACGTGCCGGTCGGCAGCGGCCAGCTGACCAGCAGCTTCGAGAAATCGACTCGGATTGTCCCGTCGGCGTCGGCACTCGGCTTGCCGAGGCTGGCGGTCGTAATCGGCTCCGTGGCGCCCTGCAGGTAGATTTGGAGTTCGTACCTGGCAACGAGCGGGTCGCCGGTTGCGGAGACCGCGGAGTGATCGACCGACGGGCTGAACTCCACGTTCTTGGGGTTCAGGATCGGCCCGGTCTGGGCGAAGGCCGGGGCGATCGTCAGCACACCGGTGATGACGAGGGAGACGATACGAAGGGATGCCGTCATGACTCGCTCTCCGTCTACGAGCGACACGCCACGCACAAGGTTCTCTTGCCCCAAGGCAATGGCCGTGCCGGTTCCGGGCACGGCCAGAGTCCTCTCAAACAGGCCTGATTCTTGTTGTCGACGGAAGAAGGAAGGGGTATCGGCACCCGAGCCGATTACCATTTTGTCGAGCGGATGCGGTTCCCGTCTATTACTTCTCGGTACTTCGGCCGCTGATTGGACGCCAGGATCCGCTTCCTCAGGCGGATGTTCATGGGCGTCACCTCCACCAGTTCGTCGTCCTTGATGAACTCGATGGCCTGCTCGAGTCCGAGCACGCGGGGCGGGACCAGGCGGATGGCTTCGTCGGCCGTGGACGCGCGCATGTTCGTCTGCTTCTTTTCCTTCGTGACGTTCACGTCCATGTCGTTGGTGCGCGCATTCTCCCCGATGACCATGCCCTCGTAGACGGCGGTGCCGGGCGAGATGAAGATCTCGCCCCGCTCCTGGAGGTTGTAGATCGCGTAAGCGGTCGCGGCGCCGGGGCGGTCGGCGACGAGGGCGCCGGTCCCGCGCGCCGGGATCGGCCCGTGCCACGGTTCCCAGCCCGCAAACAGGTGGTTCATGATCCCGGTCCCCTTCGTGTCGGTCAGGAACTGGGACCGCAGGCCGATCATGCCGCGGGTGGGGATCCGGAATTCCAGGCGCACGCGGCCGCCGCCGTGGTTCACCATCTTGGTCATCGTGCCCCGGCGCGTCCCCACCTGGGCGATGACCACGCCCTGGAATTCGTCGGGCACGTCGATGACGAGTTCCTCGATCGGCTCCATCCTCCGGCCGTCCACCTCGCGCGTGATGATCTCCGGGCGCGAGACCTGGAGTTCGAAACCCTCGCGGCGCATCATCTCGATCAGGATGCACAACTGCAGCTCGCCGCGGCCGACGACCTTCAACTGCTCCGGGAAGTCGGTGTCCTCCACCCGGATCGAGACGTTGCCGAGCAGTTCCTTGGCCAGCCGGTCGCGGAGGTTGCGCGAGGTCACGTACTGCCCGTCTCGCCCAGCCATCGGGGACGTGTTGACCCCGAAGATCATCGACACCGTCGGCTCGTCGATCGCCGTCGGCGGAATCGCCTGGCGCCCCTCCACGTCCGCGATCGTCTCGCCGATGGTGATGTCGGCGATCCCGGCCAGGCAGATGATGTCGCCCGCCGACGCCTCCGCGATGTCCACGCGCTTCAGTCCGTCGAACGCGAACAGCTTGGTGACCTTCGTTTCCTGGACGCTGCCATCGAGCTTGCAGACCGCGACCGGGTCGCCGATCTTCACGCGGCCGTTGAACACCCGGCCGATCGCGATGCGCCCGAGGTAGTCGTTGGAATCGAGGTTCGCCACGAGAATCTGCAGGCCGGCATCGTTGTCGCCCCGCGGCGGCGGCACGTGCCTGATGATGGCGTCGAAGAGCGGGCGGAGATCCGGCCCCTGTGTCTCGGGGTCGAGGCTGGCCGTGCCCGCCCGCGCGTTCGTGTAGAGCACCGGGAACTCCAGCAGGTCCTCGGTGGCATCCAGGTCGATGAAGAGGTCGTACACCTCGTTCAGCACTTCCTGCGCGCGCGCGTCGTGCCGGTCGATCTTGTTGATGACGACGATCGGCGGCAGCCGGCGCTCGAGTGCCTTGCGCAGGACGAAGCGGGTCTGGGGCAGCGGGCCCTCCGAGGCGTCCACGAGGAGCAGCACCCCGTCCACCATCGACAACGTCCGCTCGACCTCGCCGCCGAAGTCGGCGTGGCCGGGGGTGTCGACGATGTTGATGAGGAAATCGTGGTAGTGGACCGCGGTGTTCTTGGCGAGAATGGTGATCCCGCGCTCGCGCTCGAGATCGTTGCTGTCCATCACGCGCTCGGCGACCCGCTCGTTCGAGCGAAACACGCCGCTCTGGTGGAGCAGGCCGTCCACGAGGGTGGTCTTCCCGTGGTCGACGTGGGCGATGATGGCGACGTTCCGCCGCAGCGGGTTCGCGATGGAAGAAGCCGGCTTTCGGTGAGAAGGCATCCTACCAGTATACAGACAGTAGCCAGCCGGGGGACGGCCCGGGCCGCGACTGCGGCCTCGGGCCGGCGCCTTCCCGGCGCCTGAATGGCACCGGTCGGCCTGTCTGCGCCCGGCAGCCCAGACGGGTCAGCGAACCCGCCGGCCTCCCGCGGTCTTCAACAGTTCGGCCACGGCCGCGTCGAGCTGGCTGTCTTTGCCGGCCAGGCCTTCCCCCACCGGGCGCGTGACGGCGACGTCCACGGGCCTCGGGTGCATCTCCATGGGGGCGCCCTCCGCGGTCGTGATGCGCGTCCGCGGCAGGCGGAAGCTCGACCCGTCGATCAGGCGAACGTTCCAGGTGTAGATGATCCAGCCGGCCGTCGGTTCGCCGACCACCTTGCCCAGTCCGAGCGCCCGGTACCCCTCGGTGAAGTCCTCCGCGTCGGAAAGCGAGTGCTGGTTCGTGACGAGAACCGTGGGGGCCTCCAGCGCGCGCTGCCCGAGGGCGGGCCGGGCCGGGGCCGGCGGCAGGCCCCGCTGGGTCATGGTGAGGTAGCCGCGCCGCGCGAGGACGTCGATCGCATAGACGTTGACGAAGCCGCCATTGTTGTTGCGCACATCCACGACGACCCCGTCGCGCGAGTGGTTGTCGGCATCGAGATCGACGTGGAGCTGCGCCAGTGACGGCGCGCCCATGTCGATCATGTGCACGTAACCGAGCCGGCCGCCGCTGGCCTTGTCCACGTACGCGCGGTTCTGTTCGACCCACTCCCGGTACAACAGCCCCTTCTCGGTTGCCTGCGTGACGGGGCGCACCGCCACGTCCCGCTTGCCGCTGCCGTCCGGGCTGCCGGCGACCGTCAGCGCCACACGCCGGCCGGTCTTGAAAGACAGGACCTCGTCGAGGTTCGTGCCGGGACCGGCCGGTTGGCCGTCCACGGCCAGCAGGTAGTCGCCAGGCTTGATGGCCCGGGTGACGGCGGCCGGGCCCAGCGGCACGATGTGCGCCACCCGGAAGCGCCCTTGCTGCTCGTACTCGCCCCGGTCGAACGCGAGGCCGAGACGCCCGGTGACGCCCGTCGCGCCTGGCGCCGGGGGAGCGGAGATGCCAAGGTGCGACGCGTTCAATTCTCCGACCATCAGGCTGATGAGGCGGCGGACTTCATCGCTCGTGGACGCGCCGGCCACGCGCGGCCGGTACTCGGTCCGGACCGCGTTCCAGTCGACCCCGTTGAACTCAGGGTCGAAGAACGAGTCGCGCTGGTAGCTCCACGCCTGGTCGAACACCTCCATCTTCTCGCGGGCGAAGTCGACGTCCATCTCCGCGGTCACCGCGACGGCGCGCGATTCGCGGCGCTCGATGGAGATCGCCTGGATGCGCCCGTCCTCCAGGAAGAAGACCTCCTTGGAATCGGGCGAGAACTGCGCCGCCGACTTGCCCCCGGCGGTCGACGTCAGCTGACGCGCGACCGGGCGCTCGCGCGCGAGTTCGTCGAGCGAGTAGGTGTAGAGATTCGTCTGGCCGGCCACGCTCGCCGTCAGCAGCGCCCACTTTCCGTCGGGGCTGATCGACTGGTCGGACACGTCGACACCGGTCGGCACGAGCGTCAGGCGGCGCCGCAGCTCCTCGAAGACGATTTCCACCGGCTTCACGGGCTTCTTCGGGGCATCCGCAGCGGGCTTCTCCCCGCCCGCCGTCTTCTGTGCCTCGGTTGCCGGCAGCGGCGGTTCGGCCTTCGGCGCGGCGGGCGCGGGGGCGGGCGGCGCGGGGGTTGCGGGCGGCGCCGACGGCTTCGGCGTTTCCTCCTGGAACAGCTCCCGGAACTGGTCTTCACGGAACCTGGGCACGCGGAGCGTGAGGTCCACGCGCGCGAGCTGCCCCTCCTCGGTGCGCTGCGACGTGTTGAACAGGAGGAACGTCCCGTCCGGGCTCCACGACACGCTGCCGCCAAACGAGTTGGCGAGGAAGCTCACTTGCTGCGGCGCGTTTGCCGGCAGGGCGGCCGCGGCAGACCCGCCCGACGCGGGCGCCACGAACACGTTCGTGAAGCCCTTCGGACCGAGTGCCAGGTAGGCTACCCACTTGTCGTCCGGCGACCACGCGACCGGATGCCCGCCGCCGAGCTTGTCGGACAGGTAGCCCTTGGCCAGCACCCGTTCCTGGCGGGACGCGACATCGATCACCCGGAGTTCGCGCTGCCCCCGCTCGAAGGCGATCGTGCTGCCGTCAGCCGAGAATACGGGCAGCGCGTCGTCGAGCGGGCCGCGCGTGAGCTGCACCTCCGACCCGCTCCGGAAATCGTAGAGGAACAGGTGATTCGCCCCCTCGCGGTCGGAGACGTAGACGAGCCGCCGGCCGTCCGGCGCCCAGGCCGGCTGGGACTCCGCGGCGGGCGTCTTGGTCACCCGCGCCGCATCGCCACCGTCCTTGGACGAGGCTGCGAAGATCTCGCCGTGGACGACGAACGCCAGCTTCTTGCCGTCGGGAGCCAGCGCGAGGTCCTGGATCTGGTTCGTCAGGGCCAGGTGCTCGACGCCCGGTCCGGCCGGGGCGCCCCGGCGGCTGATGCGAACGGGGTCGGCCCTCCCCGAAGACGTATCCAGGAGCCAGATCTCGAAGTCGCGTTCGAAGACGATACGCTTGCCCTGGAGCGAAATGCTCGGCCACAGCACGCGGCCGCCCGTGAAGCGCGTCAGCTGGATGGCGGGCTTGCCTGGCTCCTGGCGCCAGACGTTCTGCGCGCCGCTGCGGTCCGACACGTAGAACAGGCTCTTGCCGTCTTCCGCCCACATCGGCCACATCTGCTTGGCCCCGCGCGGCGTGACCTGCTCGTAGACGGGCGGCGTGCCGTCCTTCAACAGCCAGATCTCCGATTCGTCGATGTGACTGTGGCCCTTGCGCCACCACTGGCTGGATGCCATCCCGCGGGCGGTGAAGGCGAGCGTTCGGCCGTCGGGAGACGGGGCCGCGAAATACTCGTTCACGTAGCGGTCGGCCGACACCGGCATCGGCGTGCCGCCGCCGACGGCCACGCGGAACACGTCGTTCATCCCCGCGATGTCCCGGCTCGTGGACGAGAAGTAGATCCAGCGCCCGTCGCGTGACCACCCGTCGAGCGTTTCGGCCCCGTCGTCGAACGTGAGCCGCCGGAGGTCGCCCGAGCGGAACGAAAGCACGTAGATGTCGCCGTTGCCCGTGCGGGTTGACACGAACGCGAGTTGGTCGCCCGACGGGGAGTAGAGCGGCCGCGACTCGGTGGCGGGATGCGACACGAGCAGTCGCGCCTCTCCCCCGCCCGCCGGCACGGTCCAGATGTCGCCTCCAGACACGAACGCGATCTCCGCCCCGTCCGGCGAGAGCCCGGGTTCGGCGAACGACGGCAGCAAGGCCGGCGTCCCAGGCGACGGGGCCTGCGGCCGGGCACCGGCCGGGACCATGAAGCTGACCGTCAGGAACAACGTCACCAGGCAAGCGGGCATCAGGCGACCGGCCACTCGACGCATCGGGTTCCTCCTCGTGGACTCGCAGGAGCGCCCATTGTTTCGCAGGCGCAGACCCGGGTCAAACCGGGGCGGCCTGCGCCCCGCCCCGGTCGGCGGGGCAAATCGCTTCGCGAGGAGACGGGCGCGGCGTTCGATGGCTACGCGGCGGGAAGCGGAATCGTGTCGCCGCCGGTTGCGGCGATGAGCTGCTGCTCCGCCGCCGACAACCCCTGCTCGACCCCCTCGTAGCCGGGCCACAACGAGACCGCTGGGGCCGAAGGTTGCGTGACCAGCGCGGCCCGGGCGGCCTGCACCAGGTCCACGTTGAGGGCCGCGAGCCGCTCGGCGAGTGTCGGGTGGAGGTCGGTCGGGTGGTCGGCGCGCCGGCGGCCTATCCCGAACAACCGCTCCGGGCCGCCGTTCGACGCCACCACGTCCCGAAACAACTGGCCCGCGTTCACGTACTGGGTGCCCACGGACACCGCTTCGACCATGGCCTCCACGACCGTGTGCCAGGCGGGGCCGAAGGCGTGGGCCTTCACGAGCGCCGACGCCAGCGCGGCGCCGCCGCAGGCCGCCGCCGCGCGCTGGTCCGCCTCGAATTCGCGCGCGATGCCCGGGTCGGTCCCCTCGCCCATGCCGTCGAGGAAGAAGGCCAGGACGTCCCTGGGCGGCACGACTGCCGCCGTCCGGATGCCGTGTGACTCGCGGCCGAGCCTGTCGATTGCCCGCGCCGCGCCCATGTAGAAGGGCGCGACGCTCAGGGTGTACCCCTCCTGCCCGCTCGAGAAGTGTGCGAACTCGTGGGCGAGGAGCGCCCGCAACTCGTCAACCGTCAGGATGCGCGCCAGCGGGATGGAGAGACACAGCGTCCGGCCGCCGACCACGCCATCCAGGCACGCGACGTTCAGCGCGGTCACGAACACGGACGGAACCAGGCACGCCACTACCTGGTCCGGCGGCGCCGCGCCGACCGCCTCGGCCGCCCGGCGAACCTCATCCTCCAGCAGCGGCTGACTGCCGGCCGGCACTCGACGGCCGACGAGCGTGACCGTCGGCCGGCGCATGACGCTGAACGCGGCCGCAGCCATTCCCAACCCCCAGACGACCGACGCGGTGCCCGCGACGAGCAGCAGCGACGTCGATGCGCCCTCGATGGGCGCACCGAACAGGTACAGCGCGGCCGCCACGATCGCCGCGAGCGCGAGGACGGCGTTGGTCAGCGCCAGCAGCGCGGTGCCCCCCGCGGCAAACAGCGAGAGACGGGCGGAAGAGCCGCACGACCCGCCGGCGGTTGCCCCGCATCAGCTGCCTCGAGAGCAGCAGCGCACCCAGGAACAGGAAGCCGGCTCCTGCAACGCCAGCCGACACGCGCACCACCAGCGAGTGCCACAGATAGGTCCGGCACGGCGGAAAGCGGGCGCCGGTCCGCCCGTCGCCGCACAGCGACGGGAGGGAGTAGCGGGCGAGCAGCCGGGCATCGGGCCGCATGCGCTGGGCCGCGAGCTGCCGCACGAGCGACGCGCTCCACCGCGACTCCCAGTCCTGGCGGGCCAGCAGTGAAAAGACGGACGCCAGCACCGGGACGGCGAGCACGAACACCAGCGGCCGCAACAGGCTACGCATCCCGGGGCCCCTCGGCCAGGCCCCAGCACCGGAGCACGCTGATCGCGAGCGGCGGCGGCGACCCGCCCGAAGCCAGCCTTCGCAGCCGGGTGGCGACCTTCGGTTGGAACGCCTCGAGCGTCCACTGCTGGAGGATCCGGAACGGTTCTCCCTCGGGCGCGTCGATCACGGAAACACCCGCTCCACGTCCACGATGCCGTGTTCTGCGGCGTGCAGCCCGGCGCGGGCCATCGTCGCGGCCACCACGCCGAAGGTCGGGGTGTCGGGCGTTGCTGCCTCCGCTTCGAGCCACGACAGCAGGAACTCGACGGTCAGGGTATGCAGGCCGCGGAAGCCCTGGACCAGCAACGCCAGCGTCTGCCGGCCTCCCTCTCCGAGGTGCTCCCACCCGCGGGAGACGAGCGGCGCCACGCGTTCGTCGCCCAACTGCAGGAGGCCGCCGATGATGCCCGCCCTGGCATCGTCGGCCGTCAACTGGTCGAGCAGCGAGTGGACGTAGTGCGGGCCGGAGATCGGGTCGTCCTCGTCGACCGGCAGCAGGATGGACATCTCGCAGGCCCCGGTCGACACGACGGACGGGTCGGGATCCTCGAGGAGCAAGGGGAGCAGCGCGTTCGTGCAGCCGGCCCCGTCGCGAATGTCGTGCTCGCGGTGCAGCCGCTCGATGGCCCTCGCGAGGTGCACGACGACCTGCCGCCGGACCGCCGGGGCCAGCCGCCCGACAGCCACGCCGGGCCAGCGCCATCAGTTTCGGGATTGCGTCGTCCTCCGGGCTGATGCCGTAAGACAAGCACTGGTAGAAGAGCAGGTGCCGGAGAAGTTCGGGATTGAGATTGGCCCAGGCGGAAGGGTTCGCCAACAGGGCGTCGAGCTCATCGAGGGACGGATTGTTCAGATCATCCACGCGCGCCTCACACGGGGCCGGGTCGGACCGCACCCGACCCCGAGTATGGCGGATGGCGATTGGGGCGTCAACCGACCAGCAGCACCCCGTCGTCCATGACTTTCTGCGCGTCGAACCAGACGGTCGGACGCTTGATGAGGCCATCGAGGTGGCTCGCGACCCGCACGCTCCCGCCCATCGACTTGTTGTCGCCGAAGGCGATGTGGATCGTGCCCATCACCTTTTCGTCCTCGAGGATGACGCCCGTGAGCATGGCCTTGTCGTTGGTGCCGACGCCGAACTCGGCCACGGTGCGGGCGTCCTTCCCGTGCGGCTCCAGGAGCGCGATGAGCTTCTGCGCTTCGGGGCCGCCCGAGATGTCCGTGGCATAGCCGTTCTCGACGACGATGCGAAGCGGTTGGGTCATCATCCCGATGCCCGCCATCGACCCATCGACCACCACCACGCCGTTGGAGCCGCCCTCGACGGGCGCCAGGTACGCCTCGCCTGTCGGGAGGTTGCCCCACTGCCCCTTCTCCCGGAACAGGCCGGAACTCGCGTGGGCCTCGCGTCCGGCGATCGGCATGGTGATGTCGGTTCCCGCCGGCGCCGTCACCCGAACCGTCTGCGTCTTCTCCATCAGGGCGCAGATGCGGAAGGTGCGGGCCGCGATCTCGTGGTAGTCGGCGTTCATGCACCGCACCATGATCTCTTCGGTGACGCCCGGGAGCGTCGCCACCCGCGCGCCCGCCTGGCTGGCCGCGCGACGCGAGTCGGTGTGCGTCAGCGACTTCGACGTCGGGCAGAGCACCACGTCGAAACGCTTCATCAGGTCCGCGACCTCGGGCGGCGGCTCCTCGCCGTTGCTCGTGCGCGGCACCATCTCGACGAGCAGGGCGTCGAGGCCGAGATTGCGCGCCGCCTTGTGGAGCGCGAATCCGATGTTCCTCAGCCGCTCGTCCGTTACGATGAGGACGCGCTCTCCCGCCTTGGCGCCCATGCAGTCACGGACGGCGATGGTGGAGGCGGACAACAGTTCAGGGGAAGTGTCGGGCATGAGGATGTCCTTGTCGATCCCGATGTGACGGCCGAGGGGCTGAAGCCCTTCGGCTACAGTCTCGAGGTGACGGCCGAGGGGCTCAAGCCCCTCGGCTACATGTAATGGCGTGTAGCACGGGGCTTCAGCCCCGTGCCGGAGACGCGTTATGCGAGCGCCAGCAGCGCCTCGGCGATGACGCCCTTGAACAGCGGCACCTTGTAAGCGTTCTTCTCGAGCGGCGCGGCACCCTTCACGCCCTCTTCGGCGGCGGCGGCCGCCACTTCGGGCGTCAGGGCCTTCCCCAAGATTGCCTTCTCGACGGCCTCCGAACGCCAGGGGATCGGGCGCGGCCCCCGAGAAGACCACGCGCGCGCGCTCCACCTTCCCGTCCTTCATGAGCAGCGCCAGCGCGACACCGGCCAGCGCGAAGTCCCAGGCGCCGCGGCCGCGCACCTTCCGATAGGAGCTCTTCAGCCCGGGCTCCGCAGGGGGCAGCAGGACCTCGGTCACGATCTCGTTCCGCTCGAGCACGGTTTCGCGCGTGATGTTCGCCTTCGGACCGACGAAGAACGACGCCAGCGGCACGACGCGCGAGGCGGCCGGACCGGCGATCCGGACCTTGGCCCCGAGCGCGACGAGCGCCGGGGCGGTATCCGATGGATGCACGATGTAGCAGCGGTCGCCGCCGAAGATCGCGTGATACTGGTTCTCGCCGCCTTCCGCGAAACAGTGGTCGCCGCCCTTTCGCAGGCAGTGGAAATCGCCGCGGAAGTACCAGCACCGCGGACGCTGGCACAGGTTGCCGCCAAGCGTTCCCTGGTTGCGCAGCTGCGGGCTCGCGACGGCGGCCGACGCCTGCGCCAGCGCCGTGTACTGCGCGTTGACCGTCTTGTCCGAGACGATCTGCGCGTGGGTCGTCAGCGCCCCGATGCGGAGGCCCCCGGCCGGCACCGGCGCGATCCCGCGCAGGTCGGAGAGGCCGCCGATGCTGACGACTTTCTCGGCGCTGAAGACGCCGTCACGCAGGCAACCCAGCAGGTCCGTGCCGCCCGCGTGAAGCCTGGTGCCCGGCGCGGTGAGCTGGCGCACGCCGTCGGCCACCGATTTGGCGCGAACGTAGGTGAATCCCGGCAGCATGGTTATCCCCTCTTCTTCGACGCGGCCAGCAGGTCGACGAGCCGCAGTGGGTTGACGGGCGTGTCTGGAGTCCGCACGCCGCACGCGTGGTAGATGGCGTTGGCGATCGTCGGCGCCGCCGGCACGGTGGCCGGCTCCCCGAGGCCCTTCGCCGCGGTGTTGTTCGCCTCGTAGTCGTGCAGGTCGATCGGCAGGACCACCTGTTCCGCGGGCACGTCCATCGCCGTGGGAATCTTGTAGTCGTGCCAGTTGCGATTGACCATCTTGCCCGTCTGGTTCCGGTCGAGGATGCGCATTTCCGTCAGCGCGAGCCCGAGGCCCATCGTGATCCCGCCCTGGGTCTGGTTCTCGAACGTCAACTGGTTCATCACGCGACCGCTGTCCTGGGCCGCCAGGTAGCGCAGCACCTTCACCTCGCCCGTGCGGGTGTTGACTTCCACTTCGGCGAAGTGCACGCCGAACGGATTGATCACCTTCCCCTCGGGATTCGGCCCGCGGTAGCCGACGCCGACAATCAACCCGCGACCGCGCAGTGCGGTCACCGCCGTCACCGCCAGCTTCTTGGCGGGATCGACGGTCGAGACGATCTCGCCGTTCTTCAACGCCAGTTCCGTGACAGGCAGCTTCATCTGCGCGGCCGCCATCGCCAGCAGTTGCTGCTTGACGTCGAGCGCCGCCAGTCGCGTGGCCGGCGACTCGGTCGGCACCGTCTTGCTGCCCCCCGACGCCGTCGCGTACTGGGTGGTGCCGGTGTCGGCGCACTCCACCTGGATCTTCTCGAGCGGCACCCCGAGCTCTTCGGAGACGACCATCGACATGATCGTCTTGGTGCCCGTCCCGATGTCGCTCGCGCCCATGTTCAGGTTCGCGCTGCCGTCGGCGAACAGCTTCACGATGACCGTGGCAGGCGGCCCGCCGTTGCCGCCCCTCCACATCCCCGCCGCCACGCCGACGCCCCGCCTGATCGGCCCGGTGCCCTGGGCGCGCTTGCGCGCCTCCGCCCAGCCGAAGCGCTTCGCGCCTTCCTCCAGGCAGGCCTTCAGCCCGGTGGTCGTATACGGCAGGTTGTTCGCCGAGGACTGGCTGACGGTCGAGATGTTCTTCAGTCGCAGTTCGATCGGATCCATCCCGATCTTCTCGGCGATCTGGTCCATCATCTGCTCGAGCGCCCACGCGCCCTGGGGGTGCCCCGGGGCCCTGAACGCGCGCGCCTGCCCCGCGTTGATGAACACGTCGCTCAACTCGGTCTTGATGTTCGGGCAGGCGTACAGTTCACGCACCACCGCGTCAACGCCGCCGACCCCGCCGCCCGGATAGGCGCCGCCTGTGCCCAGCACGGTCATCTGCAAGGCCGTCAGCGTTCCGTCCTTCTTCACGCCTGCCTTGAGTGTCATCTTGTCCGGCGGCCGGTTGCCGACCGCGAGGAAGCTCTCCTCGCGGGTCAGGTGGAGCTTGACAGGTCGTGCAGCCGCCCGGGCCAGCAGCGCCGCGATCACGGTGTGCTTGCTCAGGCTCAGCTTGGCGCCGAACCCCCCGCCCATGTAGCTCCCGATCACCCGCACGCTGGACGAGGGCAGCTTGAGAGCCTGCACGAGTCCCGACTGAATCGGGTAGACGCCCTGGGTGGAATCCCAGACGACGAGCCGGGGGCCGTCCCACTTGGCCACCGACACGTGTGCCTCGGTCGGCGCGTGGATCTCGCAGGCCGTGCTGTAGGTCGTCTCGATCACCACGTCGGCGGCCGCGAACCCGGCCTCGACGTCGCCTCGCGAATACCGGCTGACGTCGCCGGACCGGTTCCCGGCCTCGTGAATCGGCGGGGCGTTCGGTTTCAGCGAGTCTTCGTAGTCCGCGACGAACGGCAGCACGTCGTACTCGACGACGATCGCCCGCACCGCGTCCCATGCCTGGTACGGCGTCTCCGCGGCGACCGCGGCCACCTCTTCACCCTCGTGCCGGCAGTGCGAGTCGAAGAGCCGGCTGAGCGGCCCGCTGCGGGAGTTGAACCAGGGGATGTCGGCACCCGGCGTCTTGTCGGTGAGAATCGCTGCGACGCCGGGCATCTTCTCGGCCTTCGACGTGTCGACCCGCTTCACCTTGGCGTGCGCGTGCGGGCAGCGGAGCACGGCGGCGTAGAGCATCCCCGGGAGGATGACGTCCGCCGTGTAGACGGCGGCCCCGCTCACGCGTTCGTAGCCGTCGATCTTCTTCAGCGGCCGGCCGACGACTTCCGTCGTCGTCCACGGCGCGGGGGCCTGGTCCGCGGGTTCCGGGGTCTCCGGCGGAACGTCGGTGATGTAGTAGCGGCCTTCGTCGTTCATGCGCGCCCTCCCTCGGCCTTCTTCATCTCGGCGGCGCGGTGGGCGGCCTTGAAGATGTGGGCGTAGGCGCCGCACCGGCACAGCGTGCCGCTCACGCCGGTCCGGATCTCGTCGATGGTGGGGTTCGGATTGGCCCGCACCAGGCCTTCGACGGCCATGATCTGCCCGGGGGTGCAATAGCCGCACTGGAAGGCGTCTTCCTCGATGAAGGCCCGCTGGGTCGTTCCCAGTTCTTCGCCCTTCATCAACCCTTCCAACGTGACGATGGTCTTTCCTTCCGATTCCACCGCCAGCATCATGCAGGAGTAGGCGGGCTTGTCGTCCACCAGGACGGTGCAGACCCCGCACTCGCCTCGCTCGCAGCCGAGCTTGGTTCCCGTGAGACCGAGGCGCTCCCGCAGAACATAGAGGAGCGACCACCTCGGCTCGACCAGCAGCCGCCGGCTCTGGCCGTTGATGTTGAGCGTCACCCGCACCAGTTCCCCGGCGTCTGGAAGCGCCGCGCCCTGCGCGGCCTCGCTCCCGGCCGCCTGGCCTGCGGTCGCCGCCGCCACCGCCCCGGTGCCGATCGTCGCAATGAACCCGCGCCGAGTGAATCCGGTCTGCTGGCGGGTCGGGTCGTCGGAGTGGTCACACATGAAACTCTCCACGCGGAAAGGAGGACCGAAAATTCGATGCCGGATTATAGATCAGGGCGGACGTCCGCTTGCCCTTTTCGACCATTCTGCCCTACGCTTGCGGGGTTTGGTCCCATACGCCGCGCCGCGGCGCCACCACCGGGAGTCCCGATGACACGACCCGCCTCTGCCGCCTGTCTCCTTGTTTGCGCGTTGCTTGCCTCCCCGCTCCCGGCGTCCGCCCAGGAGCGCGAAGACCGCCTGATCCTCCCGTGGGAGCAGATGCGCGCCATTATCAACGAAGTGTCGGGAGAACGGGCGCAGCAGACGGTCCTCGAAATGGTGCCCTACCCGCGGGTCCGCCCCAAGGCCGAGTACGAGGGCACGTTCCGCGAGAGCGAGGTCATGGCGCGGCTCGCCCGCGAGTACGGATTCAGCCAGGTCGAAATCGAAACGTTCCCCACCTCACAGCGGCTCTGGCAGGCCACGCAAGCCGAACTCTGGGTCGTGAAGCCGGAGAGCCGGAAGCTGTGCGACTTCCGCGACGTCGCGGTGAGCATCGCGTCGGGGAGCGAGTCGGGCGATGTCACGGCCGACGTGATCGACCTGGGGTACGGGGGGCGCGCAGAGGATTACGCCGGCAAGGACGTGAAGGGCAAGATCGTCCTCGGCTCGGCCTCGACGAGCCAGTTGCAGCGGCTCGGCGTGTTCGAACGGGGGGCGGTCGGCGTCATCAGCTACAACCCGATTCACCCGGAGGCGGATATCGACCAGGTGGGCTCGCAGAGCATCACCGGGACGGCTCCGCAGGGACGTACCGCGGGATTCGGTTGGTCGGTCTCCCCGCGCGCCGGCCGGGAACTTGCCGGCCGCCTCGGGCGTGGCGAGAAGCTCACGCTGCGGTCGATCGTCAAGGCCGACTCGTTCCCCGGCCGGATGGAAACCGTGCACGCGGTGATTCCGGGCGACGGCGGTTCCGACCAGGAACTGGCGATGTCGGGCCACCTGTACGAAGGCTACCTCAAGCAGGGCGCGAACGACGACGCGTCGGGCTGCGCGATCACGCTGGAGATGGGCCGCGCCCTGATCCGTCTGGTCGCCGAGGGGAAGCTCCCGAAACCGAAGCGGACGATCCACTTCCTCTGGGTTCCCGAGATCAGCGGGACGAGTGCGTGGCTGCAGAAGCACCCCGAGGTCACCAAGAAGCTCGTGGCGGACCTGAACTTCGACATGGAGGGGCTGCGGCTTGCCACCCACGGCAGCTTCTGGACCCTGCACCGGACGCCGGACAGCTTCCCGACCTTCCTGAACGACATCGGCGCGAACATCATGGAGGTCGTCGCGAACGTCAACCGCGAGCGCGTCCGCTACCGCGCGGGCGGCTACGGGTTCACGCTGCCCATCGTGGCGCCGACCGGCAGCCAGGACCCCTTCTACATCCTCGTCGACAAGCACTACGGGGCGAGCGATCACGTGGTCTACCTCAGCAACGGCATCCCGTCGCTGATGTTCATCACCTGGCCGGATCCCTTCTACCACTCGTCCGCCGACACACCCGACAAGCTCGATCCAACGCAGTTCAAGCGCGCGGGCGTTGTCGGCCTCGGCGCGCTCGCCGTGCTGGCGCAGGCAGACGAGGCGATGGCGACCAAGGTGGCCGCCGAGACGCTGGCCCGCGGCACCGAACGGATGGGCCAGGCCGAGCGCAAGGGGATGGGCTACCTCGCCGACGCCCCCGATGCGGCGACGCTGGTCGAGGCCTTCAAGGACGCGCGGAACGCCCTGCGCCACCAGGTGGTAATCGAGAAGGCGGCGTTGAAGTCGGCCGCGGTGCTCTTCCCGAGCCCGGCAGACGGCCAGAAGAAGCTGGCCGCTTTCGAACCGATGCTCGACCAGCATGCAGCCACCCTGCAAGCCCAGGTGGCCGCCATGTTCAAGTTGGCGGCGGCCCGCCTCAACGCTCCCCTCACCGAGCCGGCGCCTTCGGAGGCCGAGGTGAAAGCGTCGAAGACGATCGTCGAACCGGTGCCCGCGCCGGCAGGGGGCGGCGGAGGACGCGGTGGTTCCGGCGGCGGGGCGACAGGCATCCCTGGCCACATGACCTCCGAGTTGCGCGCCATCATGTCGCGCAAACTCACCGTCCAGCAGATTCGCGACTTCATCTCCGGCGAATTCGAGCCGGTCCCGGTCGCCGACGTCATGACCTACTTCCAGGCGATGGAGAAGTCGGGCTCCGTCAAGCTGGTCGAGAAGGCGCCGGAGCCGGTCAAGGGACAGAAGAAGAAGTAACAATCGGCAATCTCGTGGAGGTTCTTTCGATGGCAAACGCAACAGCAGGACTCGAGCCGGCACTCGTCTGGAAGTACTTCGCGGAGATCAGCCGCATCCCGCGAGGGTCGAAGAACGAAGCCGCGATCGCCAAATACCTGGTGGAAACCGCGAAGAAACTCGGGCTCGAGGCGGCCCAGGACGCCGCCGGCAACGTATTGGCCCGCAAGCCGGCGTCCGCCGGTCGCGGGAACGCGCCGAGCGTGTGCCTGCAGGGGCACATGGACATGGTCTGCGAGAAGAACAAGGACAAGGTCCACGACTTCCTGAAGGACCCGATCGAACTGGTGCGCAAGGACAACTTCCTGTTCGCGAACGGCACGACGCTGGGCGCCGACAACGGCATCGCCGTCGCCACCTGTCTCGCGATCATGGAGGACAAGGGCCTGTCGCACGGCCCGCTGGAGTTCCTCTTCACCGTGGACGAGGAGACCGGGCTCACGGGCGCCAACAACCTCCAGCCCGGCTTCCTCGGCAGCATGATCCTGCATGAACCTCGACTCCGAGGACGAGGGCGAACTCTACGTCGGCTGCTCCGGCGGCAGGGACAACGCCGGCACCTGGGGGGCGGAATTCGAAGACGCCCCCGCCGGCGGCACGGGCTTGCTCGTCACCGTGAAGGGCCTCAAGGGAGGACACTCGGGGCTCGAGATCCACACGGGCCGCGGCAACGCGCTGAAGATCGCGACACGCGTCCTGCTGGGCCTGGCTGGCCTCGGAGGCCGCGTCGCGAAAATCGAAGGCGGGAACAAGCGCAACGCCATCCCGCGCGAGGCCGAGGCCATCGTCTGGCTGCCGAAAGCGAAGGCCGCCCAGGCGGCCGATTTCGTCGCGTCCATGAACGACGCGATCAAGGCCGAGCTCTCGACCGTTGAGCCGAACCTGGTCATCGCCTGCCAGCCGCATAAAGGCGTCCGGAAGGTTCTCAAGAAGGGGCTGCAGAAGAAGGTCCTGCTGACGCTCATGGGGCTGCCCCACGGCGTCCTGAAGATGAGCGCCGACATCCCCGGCCTCGTCGAGACCTCCTCGAACCTCGCCATCATCGAGACGGGCAAGAAGGCGATCAAGATCCAGACGAGCCAGCGCAGCTCGGTGGCCTCGGAGATCGAGGAGGCGTCGCAGATGGTGCGGGCGGTCTTCGAACTCGGGGGCGCCGTCGCCACCGGCTCCGACGGCTACCCGGGCTGGAAGCCGAACCTCGACTCCCCGATCCTGAAGCTTGCGAAATCGACCTACCAGGCGCTGTACGGGAAGGAACCCGAGGTGAAGGCCGTCCATGCCGGGCTCGAGTGCGGCATCATCGGCGAGAAGTACCCGGGCATGGACATGGTGTCGTTCGGCCCGACCATGCGCGAGGTGCATTCGCCCAACGAGCACCTGTACATCGACACCGTCGGCAAGTTCTACAAGTTCGTGCTCGAGATACTCAAGAACGTGAAGTAGGAAGACCGCCCCCTCCCTGGAGGCTTCATGCATCAGCGGCAGCTCGCCCGCTTCTTCGCGCTCCTCGTGTGCGCGCTGGTCGCGGCACAGTGGGTCCTCACGGCGCAGTCGGCATCAGCCCCGGCCAAGCGCCCGCTCACCTACGACGTGGTCGATTCGTGGCGCGCGATCGGCGGCACCCGCCTCTCGAGCGACGGCCAATGGCTGGCCTACGCCCTCACGGCACAGGCCGAGGATGGCGAACTGGTCGTGCGGAACCTGAAGACCGGCCAGGAGTTCAAGCACCCTCGCGGCAACAGCCCGCAGTTCTCCGCCGACGGCGCGTTCGTCGTCTTCACGATTGCCCAGAGCAAGGCGGACGAGGAGAAGGATCGACAGAGCGAGTCGGCGTCGGCCGGAACCGGGACCGGCCAGGCGGCGGGAGGCGGCCAGAGCGGGCGCGGCGAAGGCGGCAATGCGCAGACGCCGCGCGAGCCAAAGACCGGCCTCGGCATCATGGCGCTGCCCTCGGGTCAGGTCACGGTGGTCGAGAAAGTGGGCAGCTTCCGCCTCCCCGAGGAGTCTGCGACGTGGCTCGCCTACTTCAAGGGCATCGGCGGCGCGGGCGCCGGGTCCCGAGGTGCCGGAGCCCGCGGGGCGGGCGGAGCGCGCGGCGCGGGTGGCGCAGGCGGGGCTCGCGGAGCGACGCCTCCGGCGGCCGGCGCGCCGGCCCAGGGCGCATCGGGCCGCGGCGGACGGGCCTCGCGCGAAAAGCGCAAGGACCCGGGGTCGGATCTCGTGCTGCGCAAGCTCGCCACCGGCGAGGAAACGACGATTCCCGAAGTCACCGAGTACGACGTCGACGACAAGGGCGTCTGGCTCGCCTACGCAACATCGTCCAGCGACGCAGCCAAGGACGGGGCATTCGTCCGAAAGCTCGCCGACGGCACCGTCAAACCGCTGATGACCGGGCGCGGGCACTACAAGAGCCTGACGTTCGACGAGGCCGGCCGGCAGCTGGCCTTCCTGAGCGACCAGGCCGAGTACGACAAGCCCGTCTCGCCTTACCGGCTGTACCTGTGGAAAGGCGGCGACGCCCCGGCAGCGGAATTGGTGTCGGCGTCCACACCCGGTGTGCTGAACGGCCTCGTCGTGGCCGACTCCGCCCCGCGCTTCTCGCGCCAGGGCGACATGATCTTCCTCAACGTCGGCCCGCCGCCCGCGCCCTCACCGGCCCCGACGCCCGACGCGACCGACAAGACGCCGGCCCCGCCGGCGCCCCTGAACGTGGACCTCTGGTCGGCCAAGGATGCGGTCATCCAGCCGATGCAGAAGGTGCGGGCCGAACAGGATCGGACGCGCAGCTACCGCGGCGTCGTGCACGTGGCCGACAGCCGTTACGTGCAGCTCGCCACCCGGGAACTGCCGACAGTAAACCCCGGCGACGACCCGAAGGTCGCCCTCGGAACGTCCGACCTGCCCTACCGCATGGAAGGCTCCTGGGACCAGACGTACAACGACGTGTACCTGGTCGATCTCCAGTCCGGCAAGGCGACAAAGGTGCTCGAGCACTGGGGCGGCACCGGCACCACGCTGTCGGCAGCCGGCAAGTACCTCCTCTACTTCGACGAAAACTCCGGCCACTGGTGGACGTATCGCGTCGCGGACGGCGTGCGGACGAACCTCACCGAGAAGCTCAAGGTCCGCTTCCAGCAGGACTTCACCACGCCCGACCTGCCGGGCCCGTATGGTGTGGCCGGCTGGACGGCCGACGATGCGTCGGTCCTGTTGAACGACGAGTTCGACGTGTGGGAAGTGAAGCCGGACGGCTCATCGGCGCGAATGATCACCAACGGGGAGGGCCGGAAGCAGTCGCTCGTCTTCCGTTACCGGTCCCTGGACCCCGAGGAGCGCACCGTCCCCACGAACAAGCCGATGCTGCTCTCGACGATGAACGACCGCACCAAGGCGACAGGCTTCTACCGGGTGCCGTTCCACGGGACTGCGGGGCCCGAGAAGCTCGTCATGGTGGACAAGGGACTCCCCCGCGGCGGGGCGGTCACCAAGGCGGCCAAGGCCGACACGCTCGTCTTCACCTTGTCGCGGTTCGACGAGTTCCCCGACCTCTGGGTCGCGGCCGATTCGACCTTCAAGGACCTGAAGAAGGTTTCGAACGCCAATCCCCAGCAGTCGCAGTTCACCTGGGGCAAGTCGGAACTCGTCGAGTACATCAACGGGGACGGGAAGAGGCTGCACGCCATCCTGATCAAGCCGGAGAACTTCGACCCGACCAAGAAGTATCCGCTGATGGTCTACATCTACGAGGAACTGACGAACAACCTCCACAGCTACGTTGCGCCGAACGTCGGGACGAGCATCAACGTGATCCGGTACGTCAGCAACGGCTACGTGGTCCTGGAGCCCGACATCGTCTACAACACCGGGTTCCCGGGCGAGAGCGCCGAGAAGTGCGTCATCCCGGCGATCAACACGGTCGTCGCGCAGGGATTCATCGACCCGAAGCGGATCGGCATCCAGGGCCACTCGTGGGGCGCGTACCAGATCACGCACATGATCACGCGCACGAACATGTTCGCGGCCGTGGAAGCGGGTGCGGCCGTCTCCAACATGATCAGCGCCTACGGCGGCATCCGCTGGGGCACCGGGATGGTGCGCCAGTTCCAGTACGAGAAGACCCAGAGCCGCATCGGGTCGCCGCCGTGGGACGCCCCGCTGCTCTACATCGAGAACTCGCCGATCTTCTGGGTGAAGCGCATCAACACGCCGTACCTCTCGATCCACAACGACGCGGACGACGCGGTGCCGTGGTACCAGGGGATCGAGTTCAACATGGCGATGCGGCGGTTGGGCAAGGAAGCCTACATGTTCAGCTACAACGGTGAGCTGCACGGCCTCCGCAACCGCGACAACATGAAGCACTGGACCGTCCACATGGACGAGTTCTTCGACCATTACCTGCTCGGCAAGCCGCGGCCGGCCTGGATGGACTCCGGCGTCAGCTACCTGGATCGCGGCAAACGCGACGTGTCCGGAATGTTCAAGAAGAAGACCGAGGCGGTCGTCGCGTCGGGCACGGTGAAGTAGGAACGCGTAGTGGTTAGTGGTTAGTGGCTGGTGGTCAGTGAGTCACGCGTGACAGCGTGATCCGCTAACCACTGACCACTAGCCACTGGTCACTACACAGTCGTTACCCTGGCGCCTTCCCCTTGACTTCCCTCCCTCGGCCACGGGATATTGAAGAACTCGTCCCGTTACATCCCCCAACACCGGAGACACCGATGCGCAGGCCGTCCGTGCAGTGGACCATCGCGATCGTCATCACCATCCTGTCCGCCCTCTGGCAGCGGTGGTCGGGTCCCACGTACCCGCTCCGCGGCAGCGCCGACCTGGGCGGCGAAGCGATCGCCTATCGGCTGGAGCGAACCAACAGCGTCACGGGCCGGATGCCGGTGATGGTGAAGACGGTCGATTCGTCGATCACGGGCACGGTGGAGTGGCGGCGGTTCCCGACCGGCGACCCTTGGGAGACGCTGCCGATGACGCGGGGTGTGGGCAGGCTGGAAACGGCCATCCCCCCCGAGCCGGTTCCCCTGATGCCGATGGCAGGCAAGCTGGAATATCGCGTCGTCCTGTCGAAGGGTGATGCGAAAGCGGCGTTTCCCGCGAAGCCCGCCGTCGCGCGATTCAAGGGGGACGTGCCGCCCTGGGTCCTGATCCCCCACGTGGCGGCGATGTTCTTCGGGATGCTCTTCTCGACCCGCGCGGCCATGGCTGCGCTGTTTGGCGGCGACACTCGGCTCTGGGGCTACTGGACGGTCGCCCTGCTGGTCGTTGGCGGATTCGTTCTGGGCCCCATCGTCCAGAAGCTCGCGTTCGGCGAGTACTGGACAGGCATCCCGTGGGGCTACGACCTCACCGACAACAAGACCCTGATCGCCGGCGTCGCCTGGATCCTTGCGGCGATCCAGCTGCGGGGCGGCCGCCAGGCCCGCGTCGCCGTCGTCATCGCCACGGTCGTGACGATGGTCGTCTTCGCGATCCCGCACAGCGTGTGGGGATCGCAGGCGAAGTGGTAGTGCGGCCGGGGCCCGTGTCGCGAAGTCGATCTGGGCGATGAAGCGCGCGGCCGTTGAGCAGGCCATGAGATCGAGCCTCCCATGGGCCTCGACGCATCACGCGTGCCGGGGGCGAGCGCGGATACCGTCCATCTCGCGCGCCACGTCCTCGACGCACTGGTCGATCTGCTGCTGTCGAGTGCGGAAACTCAGCACGCAGACGCGGCCCAGGAACCGGCCGTCCACCCGGCACCCGGTGAGCATCGCACGGCCGCGTGCCGTCACCCCCTCGAGAAGGCGTTCGGTTGCCGCGTTCTGCTCGTCCACGGTGGCCCCAGGCCACTCGACGTGGAACGCGAAGAGCGACAGCTGCGGCGGCGCGTCAATCACGAGGCCCGGGATCTGCGCAAACCGGCGGAAGGCGTCGAGCGCCAGGGCGCGCTTCTCGGCAATGGCCGCCACGATCCGATCGGCGCCGAGCAGTGTCACCGAGAGCCACACCCTGAGGCCGGGAAAGCCGCGCGAGAGATCCGGTCCGTGCTGACTCGGATCGTAGAACTCGTCGGCGTCGGGCATGTCGGGAAGGTAGCCGGCGCTCGCCTGGTGCGCCGCGCGAAGCGCCCGACCGTCACGCACGAGCAACGCGCCAGTCCCGTACGGAAGGAACAGCCCCTTGTGCGGGTCGAGCGTCAGCGAATCGGCGCCGGGCAGGCCGGCGAGGAGCGGGCGCAGGTCCGGAACCGCGTGGAAGAATGCCCCGTACGCGCCGTCGACGTGGTGCCACATCCCCTCGCGCGCGCAGATGCGGCCCACGTCCTCGAGCGGATCGACGGCCCCGGTGTTGGTCGTTCCCGCGTTCGAGACGACCATGAACGGGACGAGGCCGGCGGCCCGGTCGTCGTCGATCGCCTGCTGGAGACAGGCCGTGTCGATCCGGAACGCGGAGTCTGCCGCGATCGGGCGTACCCGGTCGGGCAGGATCCCGGCGAGCTTCGCGGATTTCCGGACGGAGTGGTGGACCTGGGTGGACGCGTAGAGCACGCCGTCCCGGAGGCGGGGGCCCAACAACCGCTCCCTGGCGCACACGATGGCGTTGAAGTTCGCCATCGACCCGCCGGTGGTGAGCAGCCCCCTGGCCGTCCCCGGGAACTGCATCCACTCGCGAAACCAGTCGAGCACGTTGGCTTCGAGTTGCACCAGCGCGGGCGACGCCTGCCAGATGCCGGTGAATCGGTTGACTCCGTCGGCGATGAAATCCGCGAGGGCGGCCGGGTACAGCCCGCCGCCCGGGATGAAGGCGAGGTAGCCAGGTGACGCACAGTTGAACGACCGGGGGATCCAGTCGTCGAACAGGCGCGCGAGCACGGCGTCGAACGGCTGGCCCGCCGCCGGAGGCGCCGCCTCGCGCAGCGCGCGGCAGACCTCCTCGGCCCCGGCATCGCCACGCATCGGCTGCGTGGGCAGGGCGCCGAGGAACGCGACCAGGCGATCGACCGCGGCGACACCCATCCGCCGCATCTCCTCGGGTGTGAACTCCAGGTTGGCAGGGTCCGTCATCGGCACGGGTAGTCAAGTCCATGCACCATGCACCATGCACAATGCAGAATGAAAAGCGGGGGCGTCACGGCAGTGGCGGCGGGTCTCCGGAGAGCGGGTGCGCGATCAGCACGTAATCGTCCACCGGACGCCCGCCGATCAGGTGCTCCTGGATGATCCGTTCGAGCACCGGTGGGTCGCAGTGGTGGTACCACGTGCCGTCGGGGTAGACGACCGCAATCGGACCGCCTGCACAGATGCGCAGACAGTTCGCCTTGCTGCGGAGGATCCCGCCCTGTTCGGAGAGCCCGAGTTCGGTGAGGCGCCTCTTCAGGTACTCCCAGGCGGCTACGCCTTGCTCGAAATCACTACACTTGGGCTTGCTCTGTTCACAGCAGAGGAAGATGTGCCGGCGGGCAACCGGAATGCCGACCGCGGCGGCCTTCGCCCGGAGCGGGTCGCTCTCGTGCAAGTCACGCGTCATGCGAACGATTGTATGCCGGCCCAGTGGGCAGGCGACTACTCTTCCGGGTGCTGCCCGGCCGTAAACTCACGCTGGGCCAGCCATTGTTCGCTGACGCGGTCGACGGCGATCCGCCGCCGCCGGGCACCCGACTGCCAGAAATAGCCCCCGCCGACGAGGGCGGCCACGACGAAACCAATCCGCCAGCGGTTGCGGCTCACCCAGGGTTCGTCAGGTTCACGCTGAGTCGACGGAGCGTCCATGCCAGGGAGATGTTCAACCTCCCTGCCATCTCAGATCCCCATCCCCGGCGCGACGTCCCGGAACGATGTGCCCGGCTCGACGAAGCCGTCCAGCAGGACCATTCGCCCCGCCCGGTTGTCCCAGGTACTCGGCTTCCTCGACCCGGACCTTGATGAGCGCAAGCGCGGGGTCGTCCGGCCCACCGGGCAGCCACGGCAGGTAGCCGGGGTGCCACAACTGTTTGAGCAGCGCCTGGTCCTCCACGAGCGAGGCGGTGCCCGACACCCAGACGTAACGGTTGTCGCCGGGCGACACGAAGGTCACATGAACGGCCTGGCGGTCGCGGATCTCCCCGGTCTTGCCGGCCGCGCGGACCGTCAGGAACCACAGCGAGCCGTCGAAGGCGGCGTGCTGGGCGACCATGGGTCGGCTGCGAAGTCGTCCGAGCCCGGTCGTCGTCAACATCGCGACCGGGATGTCCTTGATCATCGACGCCACGATCTGGATGGCTTGCTCGCGAGTCGGCACTTCCGCCATGTATTCACTCCTCCGTGCTGCACATCCATTCTACATTCTTCATCCGCCATTCCTCATTCGGTTCACCCACTCGCTCCCTACACCCCGGCGGCGGGTGCCGGCACGGCATGGCGGTGCCACGTCTTCACGGTATCCATGATCGACCCGCCGATGAACTCCCGGAGGATCGAGTTGTCGGGCACCGGGTCGGCCTTGGCCGGCACGAACCACTGCAGGAACGAGAGCAGCCGGTTGGCCTCGGTGTATTCGGCCGTGTCGTGCCTGACCTGCAGCAACAGCGGCTCGGCTAGCGGGCGCAGCACCGCCTGCTCGTGAATCAGCGCGGAGTTGAAGATGGCGTCGCTGTTCTCCTGGAAGGGAAAGATGTGCTGTTTCTCTCCCCTCGTCACCGACTCCCACCGCCTCAGGGTCTGCGTCGCGTTGTAGCCGCGCGTCGCGGAGTCGCGGACGATTCTCCGGATGAGCCGGCAGTCTGTCGTGCTGACGCGGTTGTAGCGGTCGAGGTTCAGCTGCGTCAGGGCCGAGACGTAGATCCGGTAGACGCGGTCCGCGGGAACGCTGGGAACCAGTGCCGGGTTCAGGCCGTGGATCCCCTCGACGATGATGATGTCGTCCGGGGTGAGGCTGACGGTGACGCCCGGCTCGCGGCGGCCAGTCTTGAAGATGTAGGTTGGCAGCGACGTCGTGAGCCCCGCCATCAGGCTCAGCAGGTGTTCGTTGAACAAGGCGACGTCCACCGCCTCCAGGCACTCGTAGTCGAACTGCCCGCTCGCGTCCCGCGGCGTCTGGTCGCGGTCCACGAAATAGTCGTCCAGCCCCACCGCGAACGGCCGCCGACCGTTGGCCAGCAACTGGACCGCCAGGCGCTTGGAGAACGTCGTCTTGCCGGACGAGGACGGGCCGGCGATGAGCACCAGCTTGATCCGGTCGCCCTGGCGCGCGATGTCGGCGGCAATCTGGGCGATCCGGGCCTCGTGCAACGCCTCGCCGACCAGCGACACCTCGGCCAGCCGGCCCGACGCCACGGCGTCGTTCAGGGCCCCCGCGCTCCGGACGCCGAGCCGGTCGAGCAGGTGGCCCGCTTCCTCGAACACCGCGAACAGCTTGGGATACTGCACGAAGGGTGCGATCTCGGTCGGCCGGCTCTGGTGCGGAAACTGCAGCAGGAAGCCCGGCGGAAACGCCTGGAGCGCGAAGTACTTCAAACAGCCGGTCGAAGGGACCATGTAGCCCTGGAAGTACTCCTGCCTCCCGCAGAGGGTGTGCAGGACCACGGTCTCCTTCTCCCGGTGCGCCATCAGGCGCACCCGCTCGTCTTCGCCTCGGGCCCGAAACACCGCCATCGCCTCGGCGACCGACATCGGCGTCTTCGTGATGGGCAGGTCGGCCGCGACGATTTCGCGCATGCGCGCCTCGATCGCACCGAGTTCGGCCTGAGTGAACGGCTCACGCCCTTGGACCTCGCAGAAATAGCCGCCGACCGTGGACGCCGAGTGCTCGATGCTCACGACCGCACCGGGAAAGACTTCTGTTGCAGCCGTGACCAGCAGGAACGAGAGCGACCGGCGGTAGATCCGCACGCCGTCACCCTCGGCCGTGGTCACCGGGACGATCTCGGCGTCCTCGGTGAGGGCGGTCGTCAACTCGCGGAGCCGACCCTGGATCATGACCGCGACGACCGGCGCGCCGTCGGTGGGCGACGGGGTGCCCTGGACCGGCAGTTCACTCGGGGCGAGCGCCTGCTCGACGCGCAGGATGTCACGTACTGTCGTACCGATCGGGGCCTCGAAGACGCGGCCGTCGGGGAAGGTTGCGAGGACGTTGGTACGGGGGCGGGACGGACGGATGCGGGCGTCGAGCGTGTGCATAGGCGCCCATGATAGCCGACTTCCGAGTCATCGCTCCGGGCTTCGGGCGGGCGTGCGGGCCTCTTCGAGACCGAGGTGCCGCCGCAGCTCCCGGGCGAACTGGGGCCCCTTTCCCGCCACTTCGTGTTTGAAGTAGACGAAGACCTCGTCCGCCTCCCGCCCGGCGGCGCGGATGTTCTCGGCCCAGGACGCAATCGCCTCCGCTGTGTACCCGGCGTCCCGCAGCCGGAAGTATGCGAACGGCGCGGTCACCAGGATCGGCGTCCTCAACTTCTCGCTGTCAGCCACGCAGAGGGCCACGCCGCGGGCTTCGAGCGTCGTGAACACGTCCGGGTCGAACCACGACTCGTGGCGGAACTCGATCGCCGCACGAATCCCGCGCGGGACCGTCGCGACGAATTCCCGAAGCACGCCAACGTCCTTCCTCAGAAACGGAGGCAACTGGAACAGCACCGCACCCAGCTTGTGGTTGAGCCGCGAGGCGAGCACGCCGAACCTCTCAACCATCTCGCCGCAGTCGCGAAGCCGGGCGACGTGGGTGATGCGCTTCGGCGCCTTCAGCGCGAAGCGAAACCCGTCCGGCGTCTGATCGGCCCATCCGGCCAGCGACCGCTCGCTCGGCAGGTGATAGAAGGTGTAATTGATCTCGACCGTCGGGAACTGCGATGCGTAGTAGGGCAGCCGCTTCGCGGCCGGGACGTCGGGCGGGTAGAACGCTCCGCGCCACTCGGGATAGTCGTAGCCGGAGGTGCCGATCCACTGCATGCCGCGCGGTGATGCCAGAAGGCTGCCAGCCGGTCAGCGCATCAGCGACGACAGCAGTTCCCTGATTCGCGAGAGCGTGTAGGGCTTCTGGAGCACCCCGGCCAGCTTTTCACCGCCGAGACGGGAGGCGACGTCCTCGGGTGTGTAGCCGCTTGCCAGGACTGCCCGCACGTCGGGGTCGATCGCCCGCATCTCGGCCAGGGCCTGGCCCCCGTCGAGGTGGGGCATCGTCAGGTCGAGAACGACCAGGTCGATTTCCCCGCGCCGCTCACGGTAGAGGTCGACTGCCTCGCGGCCGTCGGCCGCGGTGAGGACGCGAAAGCCCAGCCGTTCGAACATCCTCGTCGCCAGCGCCCTCAGGCTCTCCTCGTCGTCGGCAAACAGGATCGTTCCCAATCCCTGCCACGTGGCGGTGGGCGGTTCTCCAGCGGCCGAGCCATGCGGCTCCGCCTCCTCGAGGGCGGGCAGCAGGATCGTGAAGGAGCTGCCTTTGCCCGGTTCGCTCGATACGGTAGTCGCGCCCCGGTGTGCGCGCACGATGCCGAGCAGCGCCGCGAGCCCGAGGCCGCGGCCCGAGAACTTGGTGGTGAAGAACGGCTCGAAGATACGTGCCCGGACCTCGGGGGACATGCCGGCGCCGGTGTCCGACACCTCGAGGCGCACGTAGAGACCTTCGGGAAGTTCGCGGCCGGGCTCCAGCGCGTCGAGCGACTCACGGTCGCACATGCGGGCGCCCACCGAGAGCGCGATGACACCGCTCCGGTCGCCGATCGCCTCGGACGCGTTCAGAACCAGGTTCATGACGATCTGCCGGATCTGCGAGGGATCCGCCTTGACCGCCGGAAGTCCCTTCTCGATGTGGACGTTGAGGAGCGCCTTCTTGGAGACCGACGTGCGGAGGAGGTGCATCATCTCGTCGACGAGTTCCCCGAGGTCCACCCGTTCGACCGCAAACGTGGCCCGCCCCGAGTAGGCGAGCATCTGGCGGCAGAGATCGCCGGCGCGCCTGGCCGCCGTGATGATCTCGCCCAGGCTCGCGCGCGCGGGCGACATCGGGTTGATCTCCTCGAGCGCGAGTTCCGCGTGGCCGAGGACGGCCATCAGGATGTTGTTGAAGTCGTGGGCGATGCCGCCGGCGAGCACCCCGAGGCTCTCGAGCTTCTGCGCCTGCTGCAGGTGCTGCTCGAGCTTCAGGCGTTCCTGCTCGGCCCGCCGGAGTTCGGTGATGTCCCGCGTCACCGAGAGGATGCACGGCACGCCCCGGTAGGTCATGAGGGCCGCGGACATCAGGCCGTTGATGACCCTGCCGTCCCTCATCCGAAACGAGGCCTCGAGATTCTTGCAGAAGCCATCACGCTCGAGGGCCTCGACCAGGCGCTCGCGGTCACGGGGGTTCGTCCAGATCGCCGTCTCGGTCGAGGTCTTTCCGATAATCTCGGCCCGTGTCCAGCCGGTCGTTCGCTCGAACCCTTCGTTCACGTCAAGATAGAGGCCGTCGGACATCCGGTTGATGTTGACGGCGTCCGGGCTGGTCAGAAACACCCGCCGATAGCGCTCTTCGCTGTCCTGCAGCGCCTCCTCCACCCGGCGTCGCTCGGCGATGTCCTGGACGACCGTGTGGAAGTACAGCATCTGCCCGTCGTCGTCGCGAACGGCGCCGACGGAGGCGCGGCCCCAGACGACGGCGCCGTCCTTCCTGAGATAGCGCTTGTCCACTTCGTACCGCGTGATCTCGGCGCGAACCAGACGCTGGAGCTCTGCGACGTCCTGCCGCCGGTGCTCGGGGTGGGTGATTTCCACGAAGCTCCTGCCGCGCAACTCGTCATCGGTGTAACCGATGAAGCGGCAGAATGCGGCGTTCGCCTTCAGGAACCGGCCATCGGGTGCCGCGAGGACCGCGCCGACCGGCGAGTGGTCGAAGATCAGGGCGAGTTGCCTGGAAGTCTCCAGCGTCCCGTCCAGCCTCCCGCCGCCAGCAACAGGCCCCTCGTCTGGCATCGGTCCCCTTTCTTCGCGAAACAAGAATCCTACCCGAGAAGCAGCCGGCCCGGAACCGCTAGTTCGGGGCCGGTGGTTCTACCGCCCCGAGACGGCGCGGGCGGTCAGCGACCCGCCTGTGACGAAGGGGACGGCCACCGCACCGACCGACGAGGCGAGAAAGAGGAGGTCGAAGCCCGGACCCGACGCGCCGGGGCGACCGGCGTGCGCGACGAGGAACGGCAGGACGTCGACCACGCCGCCGACGGCGCCGGCTGCCGCGAACGCAGCCGTCGCTCGAACGGTCCCGCCCCGCCCCAGGGCCGCGGCGCCTATACACCCGAACACGGCGAAGGCGCCAGAGAACGCGGCGACCGCGTAGGTAACCACGATGAAAGACCCCTCGTAGCCGGTGAGCCCGAGGAGGTTGGGCGAGGTGACCGCAAGGACCAGTCCGGCCGCAAATCCCCCGCACCCGAACGCGGCGGAGCCGCGGCGTCCGGCCTCCAGCGACTCCCCGCCGACCGCGCCGCCAAGGGCGAAGCCCGCAAGGGGGATCGCGGCGCGAATCGCCGGCGCCAGCGCAGCCAGCCACGAGACGGCCGAGACGGCGGCGGCCACCGGGGTGGCCACGACCTGCGCAACCACCGCGATCATCGCGCCCTGGAGAAAGCCAACCGCGGCCCGATGCGCCGGCGACCTCACAGCCCCTCGAACAGATCGCCCGCGGGCCTGCCGGAGAGCGCCGGCCCCCAGGCCTGCCGGAAGACTTCGACCGAGAGCAGGCGGTCCCGGTCGGGCTGCGAGAGGAAGTTGCGCTCGACGCTCTGGTGCTGGGTGGCGTGCGCCCGCAAGGCGGCCAGCTTGCGCTCACGCCACGCGCCGACATCGATGACGAAATCCACGCCGGGTCGGGTGCCCATGTCCGGTTCCCGGGCCAACTGCCAGGGGCGGTTGCCTGGTATCCACAGGAGCCGCGGGACCGCGTGCGGGGGGCCGGACTCCGGATGCCACCGCGAATCGCCGGCAGCCGCCACCGCATCGCTGGCAAACCGGCTGATGGCGATGTGGTCCGGATGCAGGTTCGCGCCGTTGGGGTCGAACGACACGACCACCTGGGGACGTTCCAGGCGGATCAAGCCAACCAGCTGGCGGCGAATCTCCTCGTGGGCGGCGTGCTGGAGTTCCCGGTCGTGGTAGCCGAGCAGATGCACCTGGGCAATCCCGAGAATCTCAGCCGCGAGGCGCAATTCCCGCTCGCGAACCTCGGGCAGGTCCCCGGGCGCGCAGACGGGCGGATTTCCGGGCTTGCCCGACTCGCCTCGCGTGGCGGTCGCGAGCACCACGCGAACATCCTCCGCGGAGTACCTGCAGGCGCAGCCCCCGGTCAGGAACGACTCGTCGTCGGGGTGCGCAAAGATCAGCAGGAGGGTTCGCGGCATCGGCTCATTGTACAATCCTCTCCTTGGACCCGGCCGTGCCCGGCGTCATGCCTCCTGGAGCGTGGAATTCCCAATGTACGCACTTGCCCTGATCCGCTACCGCCGTCCCGTCGAGGAAGTCCTTCAGCACCACGCCGCGCACCGCGAGTACCTGCAGGGCCTGAAGAAACAGGGGCTGCTGGTCTGCTCCGGCCCGCTCGACCCGCGCTTCGGCGGCGCGGCCCTGCTCCGGGTGCCGGACGACCAGGCGCCGGCCATCCTCGACACCATCCGCGACAACGACCCCTACGTCCGGGCGCGCGTGGCTCAGTACCGAGCTGATGGTGTGGAACGTCGCCACCGGGCGGGAGGATCTCGACAGGGTCGCTGGAGGATCCGACTCTGTAACCGGGTGAGCCCCGTTCGCAGCCGCGCTTGGCATTCTGCATTCTGCATTCTTCATTGAAATGCTGGTTCGTACCACCCTCCCCACCCCCCTCGGACCGATGCTGGCGGTCGCGTCGGAGGCCGGGCTGTGCGGCCTCGAGTTCGACAGGCCGGAGCGGGCGACGCGTCTCTGGAAACGCCTGCAGCAGTGGATGCCGGGAGTGCCGGTGGAGGACGGCACCGTGCCCGTGTTCGACGCGGCCCGCGCGTGGCTCGAGACGTATTTCGCGTCCCCCGCCTCGGCAACCGTCCCGGTGCCGCTGCAGCTGCTGGGGACCGGCTTCGAGCAGGCTGTCTGGATTCAGATTCGAGCGATCCCTCTCGGGCGGACGACGACGTACGGGGCCATTGCCGCCGAACTCGGGCGACCGGATGCGGCGCGCGCGGTGGGTGCCGCGGTCGGCGCGAACCCCGTCTCGCTGCTGGTGCCTTGCCACCGCGTGGTCGGGACCGCCGGCTCGCTGACCGGCTACGGCGGCGGGCTCGATCGCAAGGAGTGGCTGCTGCGCCACGAACACGCCCGCGGTGTCGCGGGCGATCTCTTCATCGCTCCCTTTGGAGACGGGGAGCAATGAAGGCGGTCGACATCGGCCCCGTTCCGCCCGGCGAGCGCCGGCAGCCCGCATTCGATCTCTTCATCATCTTCGCCTGCGCCAACATCGTCGCGACGACCTTTCAGACCGGCGCCAGCCTGGTGCCGGCCTTCAGCCTCTCGTCGGCGCTCGGACTGGTCGCCGCCGGGAGCATCGCCGGCTCGGCGCTGATCGCCGTCCTGTCCGCCGTGGGCCCACGGCTCGGCGTGCCCTCCATCATCGCGGCGCGCGCCGCGCTCGGCGTGCGGGGTGCGGGGCTCGTCGCCGTGCTGCTCTACACGACGAACTTTGCCTGGATCGCCGTCAACAACGTGATTGCCGCGTCGGCCTGCGCGCGGGTGATGGGCGGGCCTGCGTCGGTCCGCGCGTGGGCGGTGGGCCTCGGGCTCCTGTCGACGCTGATCGTCGCCGGCGGCCCGCGGCTCGTCGCTCGAGCCGATCGCCTGGCCGTGCCGCTGCTCGCCGTCGTTGGTCTGATGCTGACGGTGGCCTGCCTCCGCTTGCCGCGAAACCTCTACCTCGCGCCGGGCACCGGCTCGGTGTCGTGGCTGGGTGGATTCGACATCGTCGTCGGCTACCAGGTGTCGTGGATCCTGATGTTCGCCGACTACACGCGCTACACGGCTTCGGCGCGGCGGGCGAGCGCGGCCGTCTTCCTGGGCCTCGCGCTGACCAGTCTGTGGCTGATGCCGCTCGGCGTGATGTCGGCGAGGGCTGCGGCGAGCAGCGATCCGGGGGCGATGCTGGAAGCCCTGCGACTCGGGGCATGGGGCGCCGTCCTGATGACCGTCGCCACGGTCACGACCAACTTCGTCAACATCTACATGTCTTCGCTGGCGCTCCGCAGCCTGGTCCCCAGCGCCGGCGACCAGCTGGCGGTGTGGTCGACGGGCCTGGTCGGCACGGGCCTGAGCCTGTTCTCCGGTGCGTGGCTCGACCGGTACGCGAGCTTCATGGTGGTGTTGGGCGGGATCCTGGTGCCGGTGGGCGGAATCCTGCTGGCGCGGTTCTACCTGTCGAGGAAGCCGGTGACGGTGGAGTCGCTCTACGGGAAGGGTGAGGCGCGTTGCCCGAACATCGACCTTGCGGGGGTGACCGCGTGGGCGGCGGGGGGCGCGACCTACTACGCCGCCGCGGGCATCGGGGGTACCCTTCCCGCACTCTCGGTGGCGGTCGCCACGTATCTGCTAATCGCGAGAACGAGGCGACCCATGAATGATTCTGGCTGCGTCAGCGCACCGCCAGGCCGCGTCGCTGCTGGTCGATCTTCTCGGCGACCCGTGCGCACGCGCGCTGGAACCGCGCGTTGAGCGCCTTGCCCGCCGCGTCCGTGACGGGCCCGACCTTCTTCCACGCGGCCTGCGCGGCGCGCACCTGCTCGGACGCGGCCTTCCACTTGGCCGAGTCGTCCTGCCGGCCTGCGATCGTGTTGGTCGCCAGCGCCTCGCGCAACTGGCGGGCGAGCAGCGTCGCCGGGGAACCGTCCTCGAGCGGGTTGGCCGGTTGGACGGGGCCGTCCGACGCCAACAGCCGTTCGATCTCCACGCAGATATCTTCCAGGCGCTTGACGTTCGCCTCGGGGTCGATGTCCGTGCCGGCGAAGCTGGCGGGCCACAGTTCGACCAGCCGGCCGAGCGCATGCGTGAAGCGATCGCCCATCCTCAGGGCGCGCTCGCGGGGGAGGCCGGCGATCTTCTCGGACCAGCGCCGGCGGATGCCGGCGACCGTCTCGGCCAGCGCTTCGGGAGCGTCCGGAGCCTCGATACCCGGCGCCGGCAGCAGCCCTTCGATCTCCTGGCAGATGGCTTCCGCCTCGGCGATCACCGACGCGGCCGCCGCGTGCTCGCGGTTCTGGTACGCCTCGAAGAACCTGTCACACGCCGCGCGGAAGCGGAGCCAGACCTCGTCCGCCTTCGTCTTGCGCACCGGGCCAATCGTCTTCCATTCGGCCTGCAGGCGCTTGATCTCCTCGACCCCTTTCTGCCACTCGGTGGTCCCGGCGATCGCCTCGGCCTGCTCGCAGATCGCTTCCTTGCGGGCGAGGTTCGCGACCCATTCCTGCTTGCGCTGCTGCAGGTCGGCCCGGCGGCGGCTGAAGAACCCGTCGCACGCGGCGTGAAAACGCTCCCAGAGCGCCTTTTCCTGCGAGCGCGGCGCCGGCCCGACGGCCTTCCACTCGGCTTGCAGGGCCTTGATGGCCTCGGCCGTCTTGATCCAGTCGTTCGACGAGGTCAGGGCTTCGGCCCGTTCGCACAACGCCTCCTTGCGCGTGCGGTTCGACGCCTGTTCCTCGGCCAACTGGGCGAAATAGACGTCGCAGCGGGCGCGAACGGCGTCGCAGGCCGTCTTGAACCGCGTCCAGAGGGCCTGCGCCTGCTCGCGCGGCGCGTTCGCCACCTGCTTCCACTGCGCCTGTGCTTCACGCAACTGCCGGGCGGCGGCCGCCAGGTCGTCCACCTGCATCAGCCCTTCGACCCGCTGGCAGAGCTCCTCCTGGACGCCGGCGTTCGCCCAGCGCTGCCACTCGTCCATGTCGCGCAGTTCCTGGACCTTGGGGAAGAGCGCCGACAGGATGGCCTTCAGTCGCGTGTCGATCGCCTCGCGTTCCTCGCGGCCGGGCAGCGGCACCCCTTCGTCGAGGGCGGCCCGGGCCTCGCGCAGCGCCCTCTCCGCCGACTTCAAGGTCAGGTCCGGCGCAGCCGCCACGGCTTCGAGTTCCGAGCACAGGGACTGGAGCCGGGCGAGATTCTCCTGCAGTGCGCGCGCGCGCGCCTCGCGCGCAGCCCGCTCGTGCTCGCGCAGCTTCGTCTCGGACTCCTCGAAGCGCGCCAGCAGCGCCGGGTCGTCGAGCCCAGCGGCGACCAGCTGGTGCCAGGAGCGCCGGAGGACCTGGACCTCGCTCCGCACCTCGAGGAAGGACCCCTTCCCCGCCAGCCGTTCGGCGTCCGCGCACAGCTGCGCCGCCTTGTCGCGATGCTCGCGCTGCAGGAGCAGCGCCCGGTGACGGCCGAGCGCGGCGTCGCACATCGACTGGAACCGCGCGGCCCACTTCTCGGCTTCCGACGCGTCCAACAGCGGCGGCAACGCCGCCCATTCGGCCCGCGCCTCCTCGATTCGCTCCGGCGCGTCCTCGCCCCCGATCGTATGGGTGCGCTCGCAGACCACCTGGCGGGCGGCAACCGCATGGGTGTTGGCCTGGCGAGCCTGCGCCCGCTCCGCATCTTCGGCCAGGTGCTGCTGGAGCGCCTGGAGGGCCGCCGCGTGCGCCGCCTCGAAGCGCGCGATCAATCCGGGGTCCGACACGTCGAGCGCCTGCCAGCTGCGGTCGATCTCGCCGAGCGCCGCCTCGCCTTCATCGAGGCTGGCGGTTTGCAGCGCCTCGAGCCGCCGGCACAGGAGGGCGGCCGCATTTCCCCGCTGCCGCTGCGCTTCGGCCGCGGCGTCGACCGCGGTCGCCACCACGGCCGCCGCCCGTGCCGCAGCTTCGGCTTCGTCGTCGATCGCCCGCACCATCGCCCGCGCCCGCTTGGCGGCGGTCTTGTTCTTCGCCCGCTCCGCTACCTGGTCCAGCAGTTCCCGCGACGTCAGCCGCTCCACGGCCGCGAGGGCGACGTCCTTGTAGTCGGTCCGCAACGCGACGGCCAGCACCTCGGCGGCCCCGCTGACCCGCTTGAGCGCCTCCAGCCTGACGGGCCCCGACGCCGCCTTCCGTGCGACGGCCGACAGGCTCGCGTCGTCCTGCAGCCGCTCGACGGCGCGCCTGGCCACGGTCACATCCGCCGCCTCCCGGGCGACCACCACCAGGTGCCTGGCCTCGGTCAGGCCGCCCAACGCGGCAAGGCTCTCGGCCTGGTCGGTGCCTTCGAATGCACCCGTCGCAAGATCGATCAGCAGCCTGATCGCCTCGTCGCGGATCCGCTCGTCGGCATCGGCCCGTCCAATCGACGCGATGGCGGAGGGGTCGATGACCTTCTTGAGCGCCGCGACGCGGACCGCGGGGTCGCGGTCGTCGCGCGCGATCCCGATCAGCGTGTCCTGCTGATCGAGCGGCAACTCTTCCACCGCCGCGATGCGCACGGCCGCATTGGCGTTCTTCCATCGGGGCTGAGCGCGAAACCTGTCGAGAAGACCCATGACGATGCTTGTCTCCAGGAGGATATCCGGGATGCTGTGCGGGTGGCAGCCGCAACTCCGCGGCAGGAAAGGATGTAGTTTACTATAGTTCCCGCCGCGCGCCGCGCGGCGCAACGGCCCCGCCCCCCGAAAGGACCTGAACCATGCACCGACGCCGCGTCGCGGCTGCCATCCTGCTGCTCTCCTGCCTGCTGCTCGCCCGAACCGCCGGGCTCGCTGCGCAAGCCGGGACGGCCGCCAGCATTCCCACCCCCCAGCAGTTCCTCGGCTTCGCGGTCGGCGCCGACGACAAGCTCGCGCGCTGGGACAAGATCGTCGAATACATGCAGCGCGTCGCCGCAGGTTCACAGAGGGTCAAGGTGCGCGACCTCGGCAAGACGACCCAGGGAAACCCGTTCATCGCGGTGGAGATCAGCGCGCCGGGGACGATGGCCCAGGTGGACCGCTTCAAGCAGTTGCAGCGCAAGCTCTACTTTCAGGGCGGGGCGCCGACGCCGGCCGAGCGAGACGAAATTTTCAAGTCGGGTAAGTCGGTCGTTGCGATCACGTGCAACCTGCACTCGACTGAAATCGGCTCGTCGCAAATGGTGCTCGAACTGGTGCACCAGCTGGCCACCCAGGACACGCCTGCGGTCCGCAAGATCCTCGACAACGTGATCCTCGTCCTCGTCCCCAGCGCAAATCCGGACGGACAGGTCATGGTGGTCGACTGGTTCAACAAGAACCTGGGCACGGAGTTCGAGTCGAGCTCGATGCCCTACCTCTACCACCCGTACGTGGGGCACGACAACAACCGCGACATGTACATGCTGACCCAGAAGGAGAGCCAGCTGACGGCCAAGCTCCTCTGGCAGGACTGGTTCCCGTCGGTCTGGCTCGACGAGCACCAGCAGGGCAACTCGGGCGCCCGCATCTTCGTGATGCCGGCGACCGACCCGATCAATCCCAACGTCCACCCGCTGATCTACCGCTGGAACGGCATCCTCGGGCAGGCGCAGGCGGCCGCGCTCGAAGCCGCGGGCAAGGACGGGATCATCTACAACTCCACGTACACCAACTTCTGGCAGGGCGCGATGGCGTGGAGCGGGTGGTGGCACAACCAGGTCGGCCTGCTCACCGAGGTGGCCAGCGTGCGGGTCGCCTCCCCGGTCGAACAGCGCCGGGCAGTGCCCGGGACGCCGCCGGCTCCCGAGCCAGAGGGTGCCGGCCGCCGCCAGGCCGAGGGGCCCGGCCCGCTCGCGCCTCCCCGCGACATCACTCCCAGGACGGAATACCCGCGTCCGTGGATGGGCGGCCGCTGGACGCTCCGCGATATCGTCGACTACGAACTGATCGCCACCATGGGCCTGCTCGAGGCGGCCGCCGACCAGCGCGAGGTCCTCCTGCGACAGATCTACGAGGTGAACCGCTCGACGGTGGACGCGGGCGCGAAGGACGAGCCGGCCGCCATCATCATCCCGGTGACCGGGCAGTTCGAGCCCCGGTCGGCAATCCGGCTGACCGAGAAGCTGCAGATGGCAGGCGTCGAAGTCTGGCAGGCGGGAGCTGCGTTCGAGGCCGACGGCAAGGCGTACCCTGCGGGAACGCTGGTGGTGCCGATGAACCAGGTTTTCGCGCGCTACGCGAAAGACCTGCTGGAGAAGCAGACGTATCCGGAAGTCCGGCGGACACCCACCGCGCCGCCGGAGCCGCCGTACGACGTGACCGCCTGGTCGCTCGGCATGCTGATGGGAGCCGACGTGACGTTCGCCCGGAAGGCGGTGCCTGCCGCGGCGCAACTCGCGAAACTGACCGGGCTCCCCCGGCCGGCCGGCGAGGTCACGGGGACCGGCACCCGGTTCGTGTTCGACTACAGGGGCCCCGATGCCGCGATCGCGATCAACCGCCTGCTGAAGGACGGCGCCAAGGTGAGCCTCGAAGCGTCGGGCACCCGCCAATCGGTGGCTGTGACCGGCGTGCCGCGCAAGCGCGTCGAGGCGCTGGCCTCCGAACTCGGCCTGGCCGTCCGCGCCTCGGACGCACCGAAGGCGGGAGGCCCGGCCGCGGCAGCCGTCTTGAAGGCGCCCCGCGTCGGGCTTTACCAGCCGTGGACTGCCAGCATGGACGAGGGGTGGACCCGCTGGGTGCTCGAGCAGTGGGAATTCGCGCCGAAGACGCTGCACAACGCCGACGTGAAAGCGGGCAAGCTTCGCCAGCAGTTCGACGTCATCGTCCTCGCGGATCAGCAGCCGCGCTCGATCCTCGAAGGCAACTCCTCGCGCGGCGTCCGGCCCGACTACCGCGGCGGAATCGGCGACGAGGGCCTGGACGCGCTGAAGGCGTTCGTGGCGGACGGCGGAACGCTGGTGATGATGGGGAACGCCGCCGACCTGGCCATCCAGAAGTGGCCGATCCCGGTGCGAAACCTGAAGAGCGGCCTCACGCGGGAGCAGCACTTCGCGCCCGGGACGATCGTGCGCGTGCAGGTGGATGCGGCGAGCCCCCTCGGCTACGGCATGCCGCCCGACACCTACGGGTTCTACAACAACAGCCCGTTCTACGACGTCCTGGACGGTTTCGCCTCGCAGACGACCACCGTGGTCGCCCGCTACCCGAACACCGACATCGTGGGGTCCGGATGGCTGAAGGGCGAGGAGCTGATGGCAGGGCGCGCGGCAGTCGTGGAGGTGCGGATGAACCCGGGCCGGCTCGTGCTGTTCGGCCTGCGCCCGCAGCACCGCGCCCAGACCCAGGCGACGTTCCCGCTGCTGTTCAACGCGCTGTACACGGCGGCCAAGTAGCTCGCAGCTCTCAGCTATCAGCTGTTATGCTTTTCCGATGGGCGACAATTCATCGACGCCGAGCGTGCAGGAAATCTATGCGCCTCGCAGCATCTGCTTCGGCTGCGGCCCGGCGAATGCCAAGGGGCTCAGGATCCGGAGCTTTCCCGAAGGCGACGGGCTGGTGGCCGTCTGGACGGCAGAACCCCAGCACCAGGCCTTCGAGGGCGCTATCAACGGGGGTGTGGTCGGCTCGTTGTTCGACTGCCACTGCAATTGGACCGCGGCCTGCCACCTGATGAAGATCTCGGGTGCGCCGGCGCCGCCGCCGACGGTGACCGCCGAGTACGCGGTGCGCTTCAAACGCCCGACACCGTTCGGCCGGCCGCTGGTCCTCCGTTCTCACGTTGTCAGCGCTGCCGAGGATCGGGCGACCGTCGAAGCGACGATCGAGGCGGACGGGGTGGTGTGCGCGACGTGCCGCGGGACATTCGTCGCCGTGAAGCCTGGACACCCGGCGTACCACCGGTGGGAGTAGTATCCGGCTCGCCCTTGCCAGCGGCTGACGGATTGCCCCCGCGGGGAGAATACTGTTGAGCGAAACCAACTGGACTGAAGAACTTGCATCGGCGGTGACGGTGACCGCCGCAGACGGAACCGTCGTGGAGATGAACGCGCGGTCCCGGGAGGTGTTTGCGAAGGACGGCGGCGGTGCCTTGATTGGCCGGAGCGTGTTCGGCTGCCACCCGGAACCCGCCCTGTCGAAGACCCGGGAGCTCTACGAGAGGCGGGCGGCGAACCACTACACGATCCGGAAGAACGGCCAGAGGAAGATCATCCACCAGCTGCCGTGGTTCGAGAACGGGGCCTTCGCCGGCTTCGTGGAGATCTCGATCCCGATTCCCGACGTCCTGCCGCATTTCGACAGGGACTAGCGGGCCACGGGAAGGGAGCGCCCGAATGCAGAATGCACAATGCGAAAAGGCGCCGGCGGCCCGGGTGGTATGCTGTCGGGCGCGGGCGAAGGCGCGAACCCCGCGCGACGGATTCATTCCTCGGCTGACCGACCGACAACGCCGGAGGCCGGCAGCCAAGCAGAGGCAACCATGAGCACTGATAAGAAGCACACCCCACTGTTCGACTGGCACGTGCAGCACGGCGCCAACATGGTCGAGTTCGGCGACTACGTGATGCCCGTCTGGTATTCGAGCGCGAAGGACGAGCACCTCGCCGTCGTGCAGCACGCCGGATTGTTCGACACGAGCCACATGGCGGCCGTGCGGGTGTTCGGGCCGGGCGCGTTCGAGCTGCTGCAGTGGTGCTTTACGCGCAACCTGACCTGCTGCGTCGGGAAGGACAACGGGCCGCTGACGCCCGGCAAGTGCGTTTACGGGGCGTTCCTCGACGAACACGGCCACGCGGTGGACGACAGCATCGTGTACAAGGTTGCCGACGAGGAGTACCTGGTCGTCGTCAACGCGGGGATGGGCGGGGTGATTGCCGCGCACCTCGACGCGAACAAGAAGAACCTGGACGTGCGGCTGGTGGACTTGACGGACAAGCTCGGCAAGATCGACATCCAGGGGCCGGCGTCCATCAGGATCATGCAGAAGCTGCTCGAGTCGCCGGAGGCGGCGTTCGACAAGCTGACATACTTCTCGTTCAAGGGCCACTTCGACCCGGCTTCGCCGATCGCCGGCGAGGCGAGGTTGAAGGACGGCACCCCGCTGCTGCTGTCGCGCTCGGGCTACACCGGCGAAGTCGGGTTCGAGATCTTCGTCGAGGGGCAGCACAACGTCCGGGTGTGGAACCTGCTGATCGAAGCGGGCAAGGAACACGGGCTGATTGCCTGCGGCCTCGCCGCCCGCGATTCGCTCCGGACCGGCGCCGTCCTGCCGCTGTCGCACCAGGACATCGGTCACTGGCTCTACACGCGGCATCCGTGGCCCTTCGCGCTGCCGCTGAACCCGTCCGGAGGATTCACCAAGCCGTTCCTCGGGTCGGCCGCCATCCAGCAGGCCAACGACGCCCCTTACACGCTGACCTTCGTCGGGCACGACCTGCGGAAGATCGACACCCACACCGCCGTCGTTCGCGACGAGCAGGGCCGGGAACTGGGGACCGTGCTGACCTGTGCGACCGACATGGCAATCGGGCGGCACGACGGGAGAATCTACAGCATCGCGTCGCCCAACAAGCCGGAAGGGCTGAAGATTGGCGGGCTGAGCTGCGGGTTCGTCAAGGTGAACCAGAACCTCGCGCCGGGGACGACGATCGAGCTGAAGGACGCCCGGCGGTCCATCAAGGTCACGGTCGAAACGGACGTCCGGCCGGACCGCACCGCCCGCAAGGCCTTGAAGAGCTTCCTCTGATTGGGGCGCACTGACGCGGACGGCGCGGCTGCTTGCGGCTGCGCCGTCGCCGCGCTCCCCGCGCGGCACGACTCTTCACGGAGACGACGCAGGACGCCGCTGACGGACCCCGCCCGGGCGGCTACGCGGTGACCGCCTCGAACACGCCCGTCTGCTTGTTCTTGCGGACGTCGTTCCACTTGAAGTAGCGGCCGTTCATCGCGACGTAGACGCCGGCCGGCAGGACCTGCACGAACGACAGCGCCGAGCCGAGGTTGAACATCCCGTCGGAGCTGCCGAACGCGTACGGAATCATCGCGCCGGTCAGCACGATCGTCTTCCCTTCCACTCCGGTTGCCGCGGCCAGCGCCCGCGCCGTCTCCACCATCGTGTCCGTGCCGTGGGTGATCACGATCCGGGTCTCGTCGCACTGCCGGCAGTTCTGCACGATCGCGTCGCGGTCCGCGTCGCTCATGTCGAGGCTGTCGATCATCATGATCGTGCGCAGGTGCACGTCGACATGGCAGCGGCCGAGGCGCAGCATCTCGCCCACGTGGGACTCCCGGAAGACGAGCCGGGCGTGGATCTCGTTGTACTGCTTGTCGAACGTACCGCCGGTGATGAGAATGCGGATGGGCATGGCGGAAGTGTACAATCAAACCCTATGTCCCATTCAACGGCCTCGGTGCTTTCGGCCCTTCTCGCCCGCCGGATCCTCGTGCTCGACGGGGCCATGGGCACCATGGTCCAGCGCCACGGCCTGCAGGAATCGGACTTCCGCGGGACCCGCTTCCTCGACCACCCGAAGGACCTCAAGGGGGACAACGACCTTCTGGTCCTGACGCAGCCGGACGTCATCCGCGGGATCCACCGGGACTACCTGGCCGCAGGCGCCGACATCATCGAGACCTGCACGTTCAACGGCACCGCCATCGCCCAGGCCGACTACGGCCTCGAGGCGTACGTCCGCGAGATCAACGCCACCGCCGCCCGGCTGGCGCGCGAGGAGGCGGACGCGTGGAGCGCGCGGACGCCCGACCGTCCTCGATTCGTCGCCGGTGCCATCGGCCCCACCAACAAGACGCTGTCCATCTCGCCGGACGTCAACGATCCGGCATTCCGGAGCGTCTCGTTCGACGAGGTGCGCGAGGCGTACGCCGAGCAGGTGCGCGGACTGATCGACGGCGGCTGCCACGTCCTGCTGATCGAGACGATCTTCGACACGCTGAACGCCAAGGCCGCGATCGTGGCGGCGCTCGAAGTCTTCGAGGAAGCCGGCGTCGAGCTGCCGCTGATGATCTCCGTGACCATCACCGACAAGAGCGGCCGCACGCTGTCGGGACAGACCGTCGACGCCTTCTGGACGTCGGTCGCCCACGCCCGCCCGCTGGCGGTCGGCATCAACTGCGCGCTGGGCGCCCGCGAAATGCGGCCGTACGTGGCCGAGCTGGCGCGCCTCGCGGACACGTTCGTCAGCTGCTACCCGAACGCGGGACTCCCGAACGCCTTCGGACAGTACGACGAAGAGCCTGCCGAGACCGCCGCGCTGGTTCGGGACCTGGCGCTCGCCGGCCTCGTCAACATCGTCGGGGGCTGCTGCGGGACCACGCCCGATCACATTCGCGCGATTGCCGCGGCGGTCGAGGGGCTGGCGCCGCGCGCCATCGAGGAACCGGCCGACCGTTTCACCCGGTACGCCGGCCTCGAGACGCTGACGATCCGACCCGACAGCAACTTCCAGATGGTCGGCGAGCGCACGAACGTCACCGGGTCTGCCAGGTTCCGACGGCTGATCAAGTCGGGCGACTTCGTGCAGGCCGCCGACGTGGCGCTGGAGCAGGTCCGCGGCGGAGCCAACGTCCTCGACGTGAACATGGACGAAGCGATGCTCGACTCGGAGCAGGCGATGACCAGGTTCCTCAACCTGGTCGCCACCGAACCGGAGATCGCGCGGCTGCCGGTGATGATTGACAGCTCCAAGTGGACCGTCATCGAGGCCGGGCTGAAGTGCGTCCAGGGCAAGCCGGTCGTCAACTCGATCAGCCTGAAGGAAGGCGAAGAGGAGTTCCTCCGCCGCGCGAAGGCGATTGCCCGCTACGGTGCGGCCGTGGTGGTGATGGCGTTCGACGAGCAGGGCCAGGCCGACACCGCCGACCGCAAGTTCTCCGTGCTCGAGCGCGCGTACCGGCTGCTCACCGAGCGGGCCGGCTGCCATCCCGCCGACATTGTCTTCGACCCGGCCGTGCTGGCAATCGGCACGGGCATCGAGGAGCACAATCGGTACGCGATCGCGTTCATCGACGCGACCCAGCGGCTGAAGTCGGCGTTCCCCGACGCGAAGATCAGCGGCGGCATCAGCAACCTGTCGTTCGCGTTCCGCGGCAACGACGTGGTTCGCGAAGCGATTCACTCCGCGTTCCTCTACCACGCCATCAAGGCCGGGCTCGACATGGGCATCGTGAATGCCGGCCAGCTTGCCGTCTACGAGGACATCGAGCCGGGGTTGCTCGAGCGCGTCGAGGATCTCCTCTTCGACCGGAGGCCGGACGCGACCGAACGCCTGGTGCAGTTTGCCGGGTCGGTGCAGGGCGAGGCGAAGAAGAAGGAAGCCGACGCCGCCTGGCGGTCGGCCAGCGTCGAAGAACGCCTGTCGTACGCGCTCGTCCACGGCATCCTCGACCACCTCGACGCCGACCTGGAGGAAGCGCGCGCGCGCTACCCGCGTCCGCTCGCGATCATCGAAGGCCCCCTGATGGACGGGATGAAGGTGGTCGGCGACCTCTTCGGCTCGGGCCGCATGTTCCTCCCCCAGGTGGTCAAGAGCGCCCGGGCGATGAAGAAGGCCGTCTCGTACCTGCAGCCGTTCATGGAGGCCGACACCGAGGCCGGCGGCCAGCGCGCGCAGGGTCGCGTGCTGCTCGCCACCGTCAAGGGCGACGTCCACGACATCGGCAAGAACATCGTCGGCGTCGTGCTCGGCTGCAACAACTACGATGTCGTGGACCTCGGCGTGATGGTGCCGGCCGCGCGGATCCTCGATGCGGCCATCGAACACCGCGCGGACATCATCGGCCTGAGCGGGCTGATCACGCCATCCCTCGACGAGATGGCCGCGGTGGCGGCCGAGATGGAGCGCCGTCACTTCACCGTGCCGCTGCTCATCGGCGGCGCGACGACCAGCCGTCAGCACACCGCCGTGAAGATCGCGCCCGAATACAGCCCGCCGACCGTCTACGTGCCCGACGCGTCGCGCGTGGGCGACGCCGTCAGTCGGCTGCTCAACCCGGCCGCCCGGGCGGAATTCGATGCCGCGAACAGGGCCGAACAGGACGCGCTGCGCGAGAAGTACGGACGGCCACGCCACCGGACCCTGCTGTCTCTCGATGCCGCACGCTCGAACCCGTTGCGGCTCGACTGGCAGTCGGCCCGGCCCGACGTGCCGTCGTTCATCGGGCGCAAAGTCATCCACGACCTCCCGCTCGAACGCCTGGTCCCGTTCATCGACTGGACGTTCTTCTTCGCGGCCTGGCAGGTCAAGGGCCGGTTCCCCGCCGTGCTCGATCACCCCGATCACGGCAAGGTCGCGCGCGAACTCTACGACGATGCGCGGAGGATGCTGCAGGAAATCGTGGAGCGGCGCCTCCTGGTGGCGCGCGGCGCGTACGGCTTCTGGCCGGCCGCGGCCGACGGCGACGACATCATCGTCTACGGAGACAACGCGCGCACCCGCGAGGCGACCCGCTTCCCCATGCTGCGACAGCAGGAGGAACAGCCCGACCGCGGCCCGAACCGCAGCCTCGCCGACTTCGTGGCGCCGGCAGGGATCGCCGGCGACTTCCTGGGCGCTTTCGCGATCACGGCCGGCCTCGGCGCGGACGAACTGGTGGCAGGCTTCCAGCGCCAGCAGGACGACTACCGGGCAATCATGGTGAAGGCACTGGCCGACCGGCTGGCCGAAGCGTTCGCCGAGTATCTGCACGCCGAGGTGCGGCGCGAATGGGGCTACGGGCGGGAAGAACGCCTCGACGCCGAGGACCTGAGGGCCGAGAAGTACCGCGGCATCAGGCCCGCCTTCGGTTACCCCGCCTGCCCGGATCATCGGCAGAAGCAGCGGCTCTTCTCGCTGCTCGACGCCTGCCCGCTCGGCATCACGCTCACCGAGACGTTCGCCATGTCGCCGGCGGCCAGCGTCAGCGGGCTCTACTTCAGCCACCCCCAGGCGAAGTACTTCGCCGTTGGCCGGGTCGGCAAGGACCAGGTGGAAGATTACGCCCGCCGCGCCGCCATGACCGTGGCGGAAGCGGAGCGCTGGCTCGGGCCGAATCTGGGGTACTGAAGTGTCCAACCGCTGTCCCTGGCCCGGGTCCGATCCCCTCTACCTCGCCTACCACGACGAGGAATGGGGCACTCCCAATCACGACGACCGTCACCTGTTCGAGATGCTGATCCTCGAAGGGGCGCAGGCGGGCCTGAGCTGGATCACGATCCTGCGGAAGCGGCGACGGTACCGCGAGGTTTTCGACGCCTTCGACCCGAAGAAGGTCGCGCGCTACGGCGAGCGCAAGGTGGCGGATCTCCTGTCCGATGCCGGCATCGTCCGCAACCGGCTGAAAGTGAACGCCGCGGTCGCCAACGCCCAGGCCTTCCTCGCGGTTCAGCGCGAATTCGGCTCGTTCGACGCCTACCTGTGGGCGTTCGTCGGCGGGCGGCCGATCCAGAACGCGTGGAGGACGATGAAGGAGGTCCCCGCAAGGACCGCCGAGTCGGACGCCTTGAGCAAGGACCTGCAGAAACGCGGCTTCCGTTTCGTCGGCTCGACGATTTGCTACGCCTACATGCAGGCGGTGGGGATGGTCAACGATCATCTGACCACCTGCCACCGCCACGGCCTCCTACTTCAGTCCTCGTCCCGTTGACAGGTAGACGGCAAAACTTCCAAGCCAGTGGCCCCCTTCGTAGTGCTCGCCGGTCACGGCGCGAATGCCCGCGTCGCGGTGCCGCTGCGCGGCGGCCTTGAGCGACGGGAGCCGCCGGTCGCCCGCCGGGAGCGCCGAGGCGATCCCTTCGAGCATCCACGCCCTGCTCAGGTTCAGCCCGTCCAGGTGCGCCAGCTTCGGGTCGGTGGGGTCGGTGACCACCGCGGGCACCACCCACGCCGCGCTGCCGTCGGTCGGGATGCCTGGCAGGAACGCCTCGAGCCACTTCGCGAACTCGCCTCCTGGCAGGACCCGTCGCATCAGGTCCGCCTCCGCGAGGCATGGCGACAGGAAATCCTGGCCGTTCGGTTCCCACGAGAATGGGCAGCCGCGGTCCTGCAGGTAGAAGTCGCGGATGCGCCCGGTCAGCAGTTCCTCCGTGGCCCGGTCTCCGGCCTGCCGCGCCCAGTCGAGGATCAGCCCGAACGAGAACGCCGTCTGGTCGTGCTCCCCAATCCGGATTGGCTTCGAGAGCTTCGGCAGCCACTCCTTCAGCCGCTGCGCGGCGGCGTCCTCGAGGGGCTTCAGTGCCGAGGCCCACTCACGGGCCTGCGGGTCGTTCCACTCGCGAAGTTCGGCTGCCAGCTGCAGCAGCCAGGCGAGCCCGTACGGCCGCTCGAAGCTGGCGCGGCCGACCCCCGTCATGTACTTCACCTCACCGGCGATGTGCTCCGGCGTGAGGCTCTGCCCGAGCGCCGCCCTCGCCTTGGCCGCGAACGGGGCGCCGGGGAACGTCCGCGCCAGGCGCACGAGCAGCCAGTGACCGTGCACGGACGAGTGCCAGTCGTAGCAACCGTAGAAGGCCGGTGTCAGCTCCCGGGGCGGGCGGGCATCCTGGTCGCCGTTCATGACGTGCGCGATCTTGTTGGGGTATTCCTTGTGCACGCAGTCGAGCGCGAGCGCCGCAAACCGGGCAGCGGCCGCCTCGTCGAACCGGGCCGGCTCCTGCCCCGCCGCCACCATCGCCATGCCCAGCACCAGGCACGGTACCGCGACCATCAGAAATCGCACGTCACGCCTCCTTGGTTCACTTCCGGACTATCATGTCTTCATGAACCCCTACGCAGCAAGCCTCGGCCACCGTGACGTTCTGGAAGTGCTCGCCTCGACGCCCGAGCGGATCCGGATGCTCGTCGCCACCCTCGGCCCGGACGGCGTCTTGCGCAGCCACGCCCCGGGCAAGTGGAGCGTTCAGCAGCTGCTCGTCCACCTCGCGCAAACCGAACTCGCGTTCGGCATGCGCGCGCGGATGGCGGTGTCCACCGAGGGCTACGTCGTGCAGCCGTTCGACCAGGACCGGTGGATGCAGGCCGAACCTTGCACGGATGCGGCGATGGCGTTGACCGCCTACGAAGCCCTGCGCGCGATGAACCTCGCCTTCTTCCGGAACCTCACACCAGACCAGCGGGCCATCGTGTTGACACATCCGGAGCGCGGCCAGATGGTCGTCTGGGAGATCGCCGCCTCTCTTGCCGGGCACGAACTCCACCACCTCCAGCAGATCGAAGCGGTGGCGGCGCAGCGGTAAGGCGGTCGGACGAGAGAACCTTCCGCCTGCGCGGTGCGTTCCCGTAGCATGCAGAGCCTTCTCTCCGACGTGCGCTACGCGTGGCGCCAGCTCGTCAAGGGCCCGGCCTTCGCGATTACTGCCGTGGTGTCGCTGGCGGTCGGCCTCGCCGCCAGCACCACCGTCTTCAGCCTCGCCGACGCGTTGCTCTTCCGCCCGCGCCCAGGCATCGCCGACCCCGGCCGGCTCGTGGATATCGGCCGCACGCAGCGCGCCTCAGGCTTCGACACCGATCTCGTACCCGAACTATGCCGACGTCCGGGATCAGAGCCCGGCGTTCGAGGGCGTGGCCGCCTACCGGGTCGAGCCGGCGCCACTCAGCCTGGAGGCCCGCGGCCACGTGGACCGCGTCTACGGGATGGTCGTCTCGGGGAACTACTTCAAGGTGCTGGGCGTCGTCCCGACCCGCGGCCGCTTCTTCGTTGCAGCCGAAGAGAAGGTGACCGAGCCCACGCCGGTCGCCGTCATCAGCCACCGCCTGTGGCGCCAGCGCTTCGATGCCGACCCCGCCATCGTGGGCACGGTCGTCCGCCTGAACAACCAGCCGGTGACGGTGGCAGGCATCGCGCCGGAGGGCTTCGTCGGCACCAGCGTGCTCGCGCCCGATCTCTGGGTGCCGCTGTCGATGCATCCCGCGCTTTCCGGCGGCGCCCCCGGCTCCTTCACGAACCGGCGCGCGGTCTGGCTGATGGCGTTCGCCCGCCTGAGGCAGGGCGTGTCCCTTGCCCAGGCGCAAGTGCAGATGACCGCGCTCGGTTCACGGCTCGCGCACGATTACCCGGAGGCGAACAAGGACAAGGGGCTCCGGCTCGCGCCCTCACACCGGCTTGCCGGCCAGCTCAAGGCGCCGGTTTCGATGTTCATGGGGGTCCTGGGCCTGCTGTCCGGGCTCGTGATGTTGATCGCGTGCAGCAACGTGGCCGGCATGCTGCTCACGCGCGCGACGGCGAGGCGCCGCGAGCTCGCGGTGAGGCTCGCGGTCGGTGCCGGTCGGGGACGGCTCGTCCGCCAGCTCCTGACCGAGACGCTCGTCGTCTTCCTCTTGGGCGGTGTCGGCGGACTCGTGCTCGCGTGGTGGGGGGCTCAACTCGTTCGGTCGTTCCTCCCGGCGTTGCCGGTCCCGGTCGCACTCGACCTCCGACTGGACGGCCGCGTCGCCGCGTTCGGCCTGGCCCTGTCTCTGCTCACGGGCATCGTGTTCGGCCTGCTCCCCGCACTGCGCGCGTCGCGGCTCGACCTCACGCCGCTCATCAAGGGGCACGCCGACGGCCTCGTGCGGCGCATCGGCCTGCGCGGGCTGTTCGTCGTCGGCCAGGTGGCAATGGCGCTCGTCCTGCTCGTGTCCGCATCGCTCTTCCTTCGCGCCTTGCAGCACGCCTCCTCGATCGACCCGGGTTTCAAGGCGGAAGGCGTCGACGTCGTCTTCCTCGACCTGAGGATGGGCGGCTACACGCGCGACACGTCCCGGGCGTTCGTCGATCAGGTGCTCGAGCGCCTGCGAGGCCGGCCGGGCGTCGCCCAAGTGGCGGTGGCCGGCGTCGTGCCGATGGGGGGCGACGGCTTGTCGTTCGGCGGCGTTCGCGTCCCTGGCCAGCACAACCCGGACCGGCCGTTCGGGCACGACGCCGACTGGAACGTGGTGACCGCGGACTACTTCCAGACCCTCCAGATACCGATCGTCAGCGGGCGAACGTTCCTGCCATCCGAAGGCAGCCCCTCATCTGCCGTCGCTGTCATCAACCAGACGATGGCGACGCGGTTGTGGCCGGGCCAGGACGCCGTGGGCCGTTCGTTCGAGGTGATGGGACCGGCCGGCGTGGACCTCACGCTCCGGGTGGTCGGCGTCGCACGCGATTCCAAGTACCGCTGGATTGGCGACGCGGCCCGCCTGTTCGTCTACGTGCCGTTCGGCCAGCAGTGGTACGACCGGCAGGCAGTGCTCGCCAGGCGGGGCAACGCCGCCGGCGGTGGGACAGGGGCCGGACGGTCCGCAGGATCGGCGGTACCGGTCGTACGCCGCGTGCTGGCCGCGCTGAACCCGTCTCTCCCGGTCATCGAGGCGACCACGCTGGAGGAATACGCCGGCCTGGGGCTGCTGCCACAGCGGCTCGCCGGATGGGTCGCGGGCAGCCTGGGACTGGTGGGGCTGCTGCTTGCCGCCCTCGGCATTTACGGCGTGACGGCGTACAGCGCCGCGCAGCGGACACGGGAGATCGGCATCCGCATCGCGCTCGGCGCGGAGCGCGCCGAGGTGACGCGCCTGATGCTCTGGCAGGGCTTCCGGTTGGCGATCGTTGGGGCAGTGATCGGCGTCGCGGGCGCCGCCACGGTCGGGAAACTGCTGGGCAGCCTGCTGCTCGGTGTCGGCCCGCTGGACCCGCTCGCCTATGCGGCGACGTCGAGCGCCTTCGTCGCCATCACCCTGGCGGCCAGTTGGCTGCCGGCCCGCCGCGCGGCGTCCCGGAATCCGATCGAGGCGCTGAGGGTGGAATGAAGGCCGGCGCGCCCCGGCTCACTTGCGGAAGCTGACGTTCAATTTCACCGGGGCGTTGAGCGTCACCATGACCGTGTAGCGCAGTTCGTTGAACTTCGGGTTGCGGAACACGACCTCGTGGGAGCCCAGCGGAACCTGAAGGCTGGGCAGCGGCGTCTGCCCGACGACGGTCCCGTCCACCGAAACCTCTGCAGTCTGGTCCGCGTAGAGGTTCATCATCCCGGTTGGCAGTTCGACCGGCACCGTGACCACCTGCCCGGCGACGGCGTCGACGTACTGCCGGACCTTCAGGCCCAACTGCTTGTTGACGAAGTCCAGGTTGCGCCGGCCGGGTGCCACCTGGACCGGCGAACTGCCCCCGTTCCCCAGCAGCCGGCCGTTGTCGTAGACACTCAGGTCGACCGCCGCTTCCACCTTGACCCACGACACCGTCGGGACGGAGAGTTGGGACACGCGCCCGGGCTGGACGACCACGTCCTGTTCCTGCGCGCCCAACGGCGTTTCGACCAGCAGCGTGTGCGTTCCCGGCTGAAGGTCGGTGACCTTCAGCGGCGCCTCCCCGCGGGTGACGCCGTCCACCGTGATCTTCCCCTTCGACGGGTACGTGCTGATCATCAGGCCGCCACGCTCCCCTGCCTCGGGAAACCGCATCTTCTCCATCACGGTGGCGCCCTTCTCGATCTTCACCTTCCTCGACACCGCGGAACCGCCCAGTTGAACCTCGAGCTGATGTTCGCCGGCTTTCACGGGAAGTTCCACGGGCGTGTGGCCGACCACCACCCCGTCGACGCTGATGATGGCGCCGGGCGGATCGCTCTCCACCTGCAGCGTGCCTTGCACGAAACGGCCCTCGAACACGACCTTCCAGAGGTACGGAGCCAACACCGCCCCGGCCACCGCGAGGATCCCCATTGCGATCAGCACGGCCAGCCGGATGCGACGCGACTTCCGATAGCGCGGCTCGGCATCCTCGACGGCGTCCTGTGCGCCCCCGTCTGCCTCGCCGGCGTTCTGCCCCTCGTTCAGCACGAGGTACCAGAGATCCTGGCCACGTTCGCGGGCCTTCCAGTCCGCCACGCTCGTCGGTGACTGCCGTTTCGGTTCGTCCCAGCTCACGGGCGGGGGCAAGTGGACCGGCGCCTCGGTCGGCGCCGGTTTCGCCGGCGCGACCTGCGGCGCCTCGAACAAGGTTTCCGGCCCGGTGACGCTGGTGGCTGCCGGGGCAGCCCAGGGATTCTGGCGGCGCAGCCTGCGGTTCGGACGCTACCGCGGCAAGCACCGCGGCGCCCATGGGCGGCGCGCTCGGCACGTCGAACGTGTCGAGCAACGAGGCGGCGCTCCCGGATGGCGTGTCGACGGGCCACGGACCGAAGGGGTCTTCGCGGAGCCGTGCGACCGGGTCGGATGCCGCCGCGCGGACCTCCGGCTGGGGCTGCTCCGGGAACGACATGTCGAGGGCGGCCAGGGGGCCTTCCTGGTCGGGCGCAGGTGGAAACGCCGCGAGGTCGCCCGCCGGCAGCGGCGTCGCCTCGACCAGCGCCGGTGCCGACGGTTCGGGGGACACGGAGACCGGGCCGTTGTCCTGCGGAGCGACCTGCACGCGCGGTTCGGGCTCGGGTGTCACGACGACCACCGGCACGCGCAAGGCTGCGGCCTCGCAGACGCCGACGAACGCCTCCCACGCCACCGACGACGCGCTGTAATTCTCCTCCTGCAGCAGTTGGTTGAAAGCTTTCTGCGCCTCCAGCAGGCTCTTGAAAGACGCGTCGGGCCGCAGGCCGAGTGTTCGTTCGAGCCAGCCGCGCAGCGGCGAGCGGAGCGCGGAGTGGGCGCCCTCGGGCGTCGTCTCCTCGACCTCAGACAGCAGCTGCGGCAGGCCGTCCGGGTAGTCGAAATCTCCGAGGGAGCGGCCGAGGAGCATCGCCAGGGTGACCAGGCCGATCTGAACGACGTCCACCCGGCGGCCGTACTGCGGCGACTTCGGGTCCGGCAGCACGGGGATCCGGAACTGCTGCCAGAGCCGGGTGACCCCCCAGGCATGTGCCGCCTCCTCGATCGCCGTCCCGAGCACGTGTTCCGCTACGACGACGCGCCCCTCTCCCGCGAGGATCAGGCGGTCGGGCCCAAGCGCGCCGTGGAAGCCGTACGGGGCGAAATCATGTAGCAGCGCCACCGATGCCATGAGCTGGCGGGTGACGGCCAGGGCGCCCGCCGTCGGGGGCTTGAGCTCCGTGCGAGCGGCCACGTCGAGCATCTCGGCCAGCCGTCTTCCGGCCAGGTGGCCGGAAACCAGGACCGGGAGTCCGTCCCGCTCGGCGACGTTCTGGATCCGCCGGACGCGGCAATACGAAGAGTGTCGGAAGTTGCCCAGCTGGCCGACCCGTTCCTTCAGTGCCGGGGCGAAGAACGGAGCCGTGGCCAGCGGGTCACAGAAATGAAGGAATTCCAGGAGCGCCCCGGACTGCTGGGGGACGATCACCCGCGCCCCCAAGCGGTCGCGGAAGCCGGGAATCTGGTTCAAGGTATCGGCCGCCGACACTGCCATACTTCACTATTGTCGGCTCGGCGCCCGGAATGTCTTAGGGGGGAGGTAGAATGGAGAAAGGGCACAGTTGAGTTCAACCGGAGGATTCCAATGAGCGCATGGTTCAGCGCCGGGGCCTCGATAGGCCTGGCACTCCTCGCAGCTGCCGCGGTTGGCGCCCAGGCGCCCGGCGAATTGAAGCCGGGCGATCCAGCGCCGCCGTTCAAGCTCCAGGGCTCGGATGGCAAGACCTACAGCCTGGCGGATTTCAAGGGCAAGCAGGCCGTGGTCCTGGCCTGGTTCCCCAAGGCGTTTACGGGTGGTTGAACGGCCGAGTGCAAGTCGCTCCGTGAGAGCGGCGCCGCCATCCGGGAAACGGGCGTGGCCTATTTCACCGCCAGCGTGGATCCGCCCGATGTAAACAAGAAGTTCGCCGAATCGCTCGAGCTCGACTACCCCATTCTCAGCGACCCCGGCAAGGAGGTCGCGAGAGCCTACGGGGTCGTGTCGGGAGAGCGCACCACCGCCCTGCGCTGGACGTTCTACATCGGCAAGGACGGAAAGATCCTCTACATCGACAAGGACGTGAAGGTCGCCAGCCACGGCGAGGAAGTGGTGGCGCGACTGAAGGCGCTGGGGATCCACTAGCCCGCGACTCAGCCGCCCTGCTGCCGGACCGCCTCGATGACCTGCAGGAACTCGGAGAGCACCATCGCGGTCGCTCCCCAGACCTGCAGGCCGTCGATGGCGAAGTACGGCACGTCCTGGAAGACCGTGTCGCGGAATCGCGGCTGGTGGCGGACGCAGCCGGGGTCCAGCAGGAAGTCGAGCCCCGGCTCCAGCACGTGCTCGACCTCGGCGTCGGCGAGCCGAAGGTCCGGGCGTTCGCCGGTGGCTCCCACCACCGGGTGGAGCATGTAGCCGCTGACGGGGATGTGGAGCGGCGTCAGCCGGCCGATCACCCGCACCCGCCCTGGATCTACGCCAATCTCCTCGTGCGCTTCGCGCAGCGCCGCGTGCTCGATCGACTCGCCCGGCTCCACCGCGCCACCCGGAAGCGACACCTGGCCCGCGTGGTTCGGCAAGCTCGACGACCGCACCGTAAGCAGCAGGCGCACCTCCTCTCCCGCCTGGAACAGCAGGAGCAGCGCGGCCGCGGGCCGCGCCTCGGAAGGCGACTGCCCGGGCAGCCACCCGGGCCGGGGCTTTGGCGCGAGGCGCATTTGCGCCTCGAGACCGGGCAGCGGTCCGGCGAGTGCCGATTCCAGGCGAGGTTCGAGGTCCGAGAGAGTCCAGCGCACTCCCTTTGTTGTACCATCTTCGCCGTCCTGCTATCCACCGCCGGCTGCGTCAGGCCCCCAAGGAGAAGTACCGATGCTCCGCCGCTCGATGATCGTGCTCGCCACCGCTCTCCTGCTCCCCGTCTGCTCGTCCGCTGCGCCCGCTCCCCCGGCCGCGCCGAAGGGACACCTGCTGATCATCGGCGGCAACGGCACCACCGACGACATCGTCAAGCGTGCCGTGGACACGGCCGGCGGCGCCAAGGGCCGCGTCGTCATCTTCCCGCAGGCCTCGGAACTCCCCGAGACGGGCCAGAACGCCGTCGAGACGTGGACGAAGGCGGGAATAGGCAAGGCGGACGTGGCCGACACCGGCAAGCCCGCGGAGGCCATCGCCCTGGTGAAGCAGGCGACGTTCGTCTGGTTCCCCGGCGGAGACCAGACGCGGCTGATGAAGGCCTTCGAGGGCACCGGCATCCCCGACGCCATCCGGGCCAGCTACGAGGCCGGCGCGCTCGTCGGCGGTACCAGCGCGGGCGCGGCGGTCATGTCGACGGTGATGCTCACGGGTGACGCCTACGACCTGCAGGCGATTACCGCCGGGAAGACGGACACCAAGCCCGGGCTGGGCCTCTTCCCTGAGGCGATCGTGGACCAGCACTTCCTCAAGCGGCAACGGACGAACAGGCTGGTCAGCGTCGTGCTCGACCACCCGGACCTTGTCGGCATCGGCATCGACGAGACGACCGCGATCTTTGTGACCGGCCGGTCGTTCGAGGTCCTGGGCAAGAGCAGCGTCGTGGTGTTCGACGCGAGGAAGGCCGCCGTGGACAAGGCACCGGCCGGCCAGCAGGCGACCGGCCGGAACCTCGTGATGAGCGTGCTGAAGGCGGGGATGAAGTACCTCGCTCTAGCCCTGCACCTTCGCGATGGCCTGCTCGAGGTCGGCGATCAGGTCCTCGACGTTCTCGATGCCCACCGAGTAGCGCACGAGGCCGTCGGTGATGCCGCCTTCGAGCCGGTCGGCCTGCGACATGCCGGCGTGCGTCATCGAGGCGGGGTGTTCGATCAGCGTTTCGACACCCCCGAGCGACACGGCCAGCGTGGCGAGGTGGACGTTGTCCATCAGGTTGCGCCCCGCCTCGTAGCCCCCTTTCAGCTCGAAGCTGATCATCGACCCGAAGCCGGTCATCTGCCGCTTCACCAGTTCGTGCTGCGGATGGGACTCGAGGCCGACGTAGCGCACCCACTCCACCTTCGGGTGCGCCTCGAGCCACCGGGCCACCTTCATCGCGTTCTCCTGCGCGCGTTCGACGCGCAGCGACAACGTCTTCACGCCGCGGCTCACCAGGTACGCCTGGTGCGGGTCCATGTTGACCCCGAGGACCACCATCGTGGCGCGCAGCACCTTGTACACCGCCGGGTCCTTCGCGACGATGATCCCGCCGACGACGTCGGCGTGGCCGTTGATGAACTTGGTGACGGAGTGGAACACGATGTCGGCGCCGAGGTCGAGCGGTTTCTGCAGGTGCGGGCTGGCAAAGGTGTTGTCGACCACCACCAGCGCGCCGTGCTGGTGGGCCAGTTCCGACACCGCCCGGATGTCGGTCACCAGCATCGCCGGATTCGACGGCGACTCGAGGTAGACCATCTTCGTATTCGGGCGAAGGGCCGCGCGCACGTTGGCGAGGTCGGAGGTGTCGACGTAGTCGTACTGCACCCCGAACCGGCTGAACTGCTTCTCGATGAGGCCGCGCGAAGGCCCGTAGACGGACCCGGTGCTCACCAGGTGCGCGCCCTGCGACAGCAGCGCCATGTAGATCACCGACACCGCGCCCATCCCGGAAGCCGTGGCCACGCCGTCGAAGCCGTTCTCGAGTTCTGCGACGTTCTTCTCGAGCGCGCGGATGGTCGGGTTGCCGATGCGCGTGTAGATGAAGCCGTCAGCCCGGCCCGCGAACCGGTCGGCGCCCGTCTGCGCGTTGTCGAACGCGAAGGTCGACGTCTGGTAAATGGGAGTGACGGCGCTGCCGAAGGCGTCCTTGGACATGCCGGCGTGCACGAGCTTCGTGTCGAACCCGAGTTTCTTGGTATCCATACGACTCCAGATGAGAACGGACCGTGATGTCGCTGTATCAGCTGGATCTTATCCCAGCTCAGGGGCAAACTCCTCGCCGGGGTTGATGAAGCGGTCCTGTTCCAGCTTGTACTGCTTGTCGTAGAGCTGGCGGTAGCGCCCGTTGGCCGCCAGCAGCTCCGCGTGGCTGCCCGCTCGACGATCTGCCCGCCCTCGAGGACCAGGATCTGGTCGGCGCTGCGGATGGTGGACAGCCGGTGGGCGATCACGAACGTCGTCCTCCCCTGTCTCAGGGAGCGGAGGCCGTCCTGGATGAGGGCTTCGCTCTCGCTGTCCAGGCTGGAAGTGGCCTCGTCGAGGATCAGGATCCTCGGGTCGGCGAGTATCGCCCGCGCGATGGCGATCCGCTGGCGCTGCCCTCCCGACAGCTTGATGCCGCGCTCCCCCACGATCGTCTCGTACTTCTCCGGGAAGTCCTGGATGAACGCTTCGCAGTGGGCGATGCGGCTCACCGCGAACACTTCCTCGCGGGTCGCGCCCGGACGGCCGAACGCGATGTTCTCGGCGATGGTGCCGTCGAACAGGAAGTTCTCCTGGAGCACCACGCCCAGGTGGCCGCGGTAGTCGCGAAGGCGCACGTCCGCCAACGGCACCCCGTCCACGAGCAGGCGGCCGGACCGCGGCTGATTGAACGCCATCACGAGGCTGATCAGCGTGCTCTTTCCCGACCCGCTCGAGCCCACCAGCGCCGTCGTCGAGCCCGCGGGAGACGAGAACGAGACCCCGCGCAGGACAGGCACGCCCGGCGTGTATTCGAACCAGACGTCCTCGAACCGGACGTCGCCGCGCAGCGACGTCATCGGCCGCTTCCCCTCGTCCGCCTCCCCCTCGGTCGCCATGCTGCGGATCTCGCGGATCCGATCGAGGCCGGCGAACGCCTCGCTGACCTGGGTGCCGATGGAGGCTATCTGGACGAGCGGCGCGGCCACGAGCCCGGTGAAGAACAGGTACATGATGAAATCGCCGAGCGTCATCGACCCGGCCAGGATCGAACGACCGCCGATGACGATCATCAGGACCCCGATGACCCCGATGATCACCGTGGAGAAGGCCGTGATTGCCGACACGCCGGTGATCGACTGCGCGACGTTGCGGAACAACCGGTGCACGCCGCGCGTGAACACGATATCCTCGCGCTTCTCCGCGACATACGACTTCACGATGCGGATGCCGCCGAGGCTTTCGCCCAGCCGGCCCGTCACCTCCGCGTTGATCTTCCCGCGCTCCCGGAAGAGCGGCCGGAGCCGCCGGAACGCGACGGCCATTCCGCCGCCGAAGGTCAGGAGCACCACGAGCGTGATCGTGGTCAAGGTCCAGTTCAGGTAGAACAGCACCCCGAGCGCGATGCTCGCCGTCACCAGGCCCCCGACCAACTGGACCAGCCCCGTGCCGACGAGGTTCCGAATCCCCTCGGCGTCCGTCATGATCCGCGAAATCAGCACGCCCGACTTGGTGGAATCGAAGTAGGTGATCGGCAGCCGCAGCACGTGCGCCTGCACCTCGCGGCGCATGTTCGTGATGGCCCGCTGCGCGGCGACGCCGAGGACCTGGGACAGCGCGAACGACGTGGCTGCCTGGACGAGGGTTGCCGCGCCGGCCGCCGCGGCGAGGATGACGAGCAAGTCGCCCCGGTGTTTTCCGACAACTTCGTCGATGAGGTACTTGGACGTGCCTGGAAGGACGAGGCCCGACAGGCGGTTCGCGATCAGCAGAACGAGGCCCAGCGAGAGCCGCCGGCGGTGGAGCCAGACGAGGTCGCGCGCCTCGCGCCAGACGACGGGCAGGGACAAGGACTTCTTGGGGGCGTCGGAGGACATCCTTTTACTGTACCACTGGCAGCGTCAGTCGGGGGGCTATGCACAGGAGTCGGAACTCACGCACACAGTAGTCGGGTCCTGACGCCCAGTAGTGCGACGCCCAGTGCCTCACGCACAGTGGTCCTCACGCACAGTGGTCGGTACTCACGCCCCAGTCGTCGACATTGACGCACAGTAGTCGGAGTCCTCGGCCGCCCCTGCCTACTCCTGCCCGCTACTACCGACGACTCAACCTTCAGCCCCGACTCCTCATCGTCAGCCCCGACCCCTCATCGTCAGCCCCGACTAACGTGCCTGGTACCCCGTCCGGGCCTTGACGTCATATCGGTGGCCCTTGACCGACACATCGAGGCGGTGCCACCCGCCGGTTCAACACCGCGCGGCGAGTAGCCGATCAGATAGCGCTGCCGGAATTCGTCGAGGAGGCGAACGAACAGGGACGGCAGGTCGTTGGCGGACCCCACCGACGTGACGGAACCCCCGGTTGTCTCGGTGACATCGGCCAGGAAAGAACTTCGCCGGCCTTCGACCGCGGCGTACACGACGACGTCGCCCCGGCGTGCGGAATCGAGGACCGACTCCTTGGTCAGGAAGCTGGCGGTGTCGGTTCCGTCCGTGAACACCAGGACCACGCTGCGGCTTTCGTGCCCCCCGCCCAGGACGACCCCGGCGTGAACGGCATCGTAGAGTGCCGTCCCGCCGCCGGGCGTCAGGCTGCTGAATCTCGTCACGGAGGTTGTCGAACCCGGCCGTGGGCGCTGCGACCAGGGTCACTCGGTGGTCGAACACGACCATCGCGGCCTGATCGCGGTCGCGCAAGCCGTCGAGCGCAGCCCGCGCGGCCGCCTTGAGGTGTTCCAGGCGGGCACCGACCACGCTCTCGCTCCGGTCCAACACGAGAATCACGTTGAGGGGCCACTGCTCGAAGCGCACGAAATCGACCGCCTGGGGCACGCCGTTGTCGCGCACCACGAAGTCCGACGGGCCAAGCCCGCGGACCACGCGGTTACCCTGGGTGACGAGCGCGTCGATGCGCACGGCCTCCACGCGGGCGGAGAAGGTGGCCTGGCTGGCGGCCGGCGTTTCAGCCCGCATGACGGCGGCTGCGGCAACCGCGCCGGCCACGATGAGCAAGAACGCTCTGGTCATCTTCTTGGAATGGCGTCGGCCAGCGCGGCCATCATCGCCTCGGGGTTTCTGCCGATGCCCGAGGACTGGTAATTCCGCCAGGGATCGTCGTCCGGCAGGCCGGGCTGGGACATGCGCGTGATGGCAGCGACGGCCGCCGCCTTGTTGTCGTTCTGGAACTCGAGGCGGCTCAGGTTCAGCCACGCGGAACCGGCGCCCTGGCAAATCGCAGCCGCCTTGGCGTATTCCCGGCGGGCGGCGTCGACGCGGCCGAGCGCCTGGTGCGCCTCGCCGAGAAAGAGCAAGAGGAAATACGGAACCGCGCGGTCTACCGTCGCGCCGTCCCGGTGAAGTGCCTCCAACTCGCGGGCGGCCGTCTCGAGTTCGACCAACGCCTCGGCGGGCCGCCCGGCGAGCCGGAGCACGCGCCCGAGGCGCACGCGCGCCTCCACCCGGCCCGGAACGCTGGCCGCGGCGCGCCGATAGAACGCCTCTGCCAGTCGAAGATTCTCGCTGACGCTCCCGACACGCCCAAGTGTCCCGCCGAGGTCCGTGGCATCCTGGACCCGCTGCGACGCCCGCAACTCCCGCGCCGCGCCCGCCAGCAGCAGCAGGTCGGGATCGCTGCTGAACCTGGCGAGGGCGGAGTCGAGAAACGCGGGCGTGAGATTGACCTCCCCGTAGAACGAGAGGACGGAGGCGACGGCCAGGAACCAGGCGCGGACGAAGGACTCGGTGGACGGGCGCGACGAGAGGACTTTCACCAACTCGGTCGCCATCCCGAAGTGCAGGTAGGCCACGCCGCCGGTGCTCGCGCGGTCCGCTCGCTCCGCGCCCCGCATCTGCGCCACCGCCACCTCGGTATGGAGGACAGCCGCTTCGGCAAGGACGGTTTCGACTTCCCGCCGGTCCACCATCACCCGGCCGCGGTGCACGGCGTCGAGGATGACCGCCAGTTCGCGCTGGCTGAGTTCGAGCACCCGCTCGGCGGCAGCATCGAACCGGCCCGGCTCGTGGCTCCGCACCAACTGTGTCCACCTGTCAGCCAGCACGGACGCGGTGGACACGCCCGGCACCGGGGCCAGCGCGAACGACTCCTGCGCCAGCGCCGTCAAGGGGGAGAACGCCAGGACGGCCTGGAAGGTCGACAGGAGGACGAGCAGCCGGCCCACCCGACTCTTCATCGTCAGCCCAATTCGGTGAGTTCCGAATTTTGCTCAGCGTCAGTTCCGACCACCAGGAGTCGACAATGAAGGATCGAGGGCGCTAATTCCCACTTTCCTCAAACGTCGAGTTCCTCCGCCTCCTCGGCCCGGTCCATGATGAAGCGGAAGCGGGCCGATGCATCGCGGCCCATCAGCTCGTTGATCACGCGGTCGGTGACGATCTGGTCGACGATTTCGACGCGCAGCAGGCGGCGGGTCTTCGGGTTCAGCGTCGTTTCCCAGAGCACCTTCGGCATCATCTCGCCGAGGCCCTTGAAGCGCGTGATCTCAGGGGTCGCCTTTCCCGGACCCGGCGTACCGTGCTGCGCGAGGATCCGGTCGCGCTGCGCGTCGTCGAGCGCCCAGTGGGTCTCCTTGCCGATGTCGATCCGGTAGAGCGGCGGCTGGGCCAGGTAGACGTGCCCGCGCGCCATCAGCTGCGGCATGTGCCGGTAGATGAACGTCAGCAGCAGCGTCGCGATGTGGTTGCCGTCGGAGTCAGCATCGGCCAGGATGATGACCTTGCCGTAGCGAAGCCGCGAGATGTCGAAGTTCTTTCCGAGACCGCACCCGAGCGCCGTGACCAGGTCGGTGAGTTCCTTGTTCTCGAGCACCTTGGCCAGTGAGGCGCTCTCGGTGTTCAGCACCTTGCCCCGCAGCGGCAGGATCGCCTGCTTGGTACGGTCCCTCCCCTGCTTGGCCGACCCGCCCGCCGAGTCGCCCTCGACGACGAAGATCTCGCTGTCGGGCCGGGACGGCGACGAGCAGTCGCTCAACTTGCCGGGGAGTGTCAGGCGGTTGGAGGTCGCGCTCTTGCGCGTCACCTCCTGCTGCGCCGCGCGGCTGGCCTCGCGGGCGCGGGCCGCGAGGATGATCCGGCCGACGATCGCCTCGGCAACGCTCCGGTTCTCGTTCAGCCACAGTTCGAGCGCCGGGCGGACCATCGAATCGACCGCCGAGAGCACCTCGGGGTTGTTCAGCCGGTCCTTCGTCTGCCCCTGGAACTGCGGCTCCTCCATGAAGACGCTGAGCACCGCCGCTCAGGCCTTCGCGGATGTCTTCCGCGCTGATCGTCACGCCCTTCGGCGACAGGTTGTGCGTCTCGATGTAGTTGCGGACCGCCTTGCCGAGACCCGCCCGGAAGCCGTTCTCGTGCGTGCCGCCCGACCCCGTCGGGATCCCGTTGACGTAGCTCTTCAGCAACTCGTCGGTCGCCTCGGTCCACTGCAGCACCAGCTCGGCGCGGAGGCCGTTCTCCTTGAACATCGTGAACGGCGCCTCGTGGATCGGCTTCAGGCCGCGGTCGGACGACGATCTTGCGCTGGAATTCGATCAGCCCTCGGCGTGCTCGAACGTCTCCTTCATGCCGTTCGACTGGTCGTCGAACACGACCTTCAGGCCCTTGTGGAGGTAGCTCGCGATCTCGAGACGCTCGCGGATGACCGACGGCTCGAACTCGATCTTCGGGAAGATCGTCGGGTCGGGGTGGAAGTAGACCGTGGTCCCGGTGCCGCGCGCGGCGCCGAGCTTCCTGAGCGGGCCGACCGGCTTCCCCTGTTTGAAGCGCTGCTCCCACAGCGCCCCGTCGCGCTTGACGGTGGCCACCAGTTCCTTCGACAGCGCGTTGACGACGCTGGCGCCGACGCCGTGCAGGCCGCCCGCGGTCTTGTAGTTGCCCTGCCCGAACTTGCCGCCCGCGTGCAGCATCGTGAAGATCACCTCGAGGGCGCTCTTCTTCGTCTGCGGGTGCTTGTCGACCGGGATGCCCCGGCCGTCGTCCGACACCGAGATGGACGAGCCGTCGGCGTGCAGGGTGACCGAGATGCTCGAGGCGTAGCCGTTCATCGCCTCGTCGATCGCGTTGTCCACGATTTCCCAGGCCAGGTGGTGGAGGCCGGCCGAGCCGACGCCCCCGATGTACATGCCAGGCCGCTTGCGGACCGGCTCGAGGCCCTCGAGAACCGTGATGTCTTTGGCAGTGTAGGAAGTGGTCATCGTGAACTGGCGGATCCCGACAAGGATATCACCTCGGCGCGGCCGACCAACTGGCCCGCCTCCGACCTGACATCCACGCGCAGCCCGCGTCCCCGGCCGCAGTCCCTCAACGATCGCGCGCTGCTCCACAGCCGGAAGCCCTCGGGACGGCCGCCCGCCAGGCTGGTAGTAACGGCGACGAGTAGACGAGGCGGCCGTCCTGGTACCAGCGGTGCCCCACGCGGTCGCCGGAGCCCGAGCGGGGCGTAGATTGCGGTGACCGCGTAGACGCGGCCGCTCCAACCGGGCAGGCAACGAGGTGATCGCACCGGACACCCGGAGCGCGCTGTCGGTCAATCGCCGGCGCCGAACTCCGTCTTCAGCACGCGGAGCGGCGCGGGCGGAATCAGCGGCCGGCCGAGCGACACCAGCAGGACGAGGACCATGCCCGCCAGCCCGACGTGCAGCCGGATCCTGTAGCGCGCCAGTTCGCCCAGGCGGTAGCGGATCGTGGCGAAGGCGAGCACGGCGAGCGCCGCGCTCACCGGGAGCGCCACTCGGTTGCTGATGCGGAACACCACCGGCAGCATCACGTTGATGCACGCGAACAGGTTGAACGCGAAGAACACCGCGGTCAGGCCGCGCCGCACCGACAGGTGCTGGTCGTAGAACACGTCCAGCGTGGATACCAGCGCGGACACCCCGAGGAAGCCGACGAACAGCAGGTTGGGCGACCAGGCGGTGGCGCTCGCGTAGTAGATGGGCAGCAGGAAGAACAGCAGCTGCTGGTAGAAGTTCTTCGTGAAGTAGTTGATGACGAGCCGCAGCCGACCGCGCCAGTGCGTGCCCCGACCCCGGCCGGTCCACGAGCGTCGGCACGAACAGCCCGGCCAGCCACAGGAACGCGAGGTGGAAGATCGTCACCCGCAGCCAGGCATAGTTCCGCGCGCCCGCCCACATGACGACAATCCCGAGGGCGAGGGCCCAGAGACTGTGCAAGGCCCCACAGCAGCCGGTCGTGGCGCTCGAGGAACTCGACGGCAGCGGGGACGGAATCGAGGAAGTCGCGGCACCTGTGACGCAGATCATAGTCCGGCCCGGCGTCCGCCCGCTATCCTCTGCGGTGGGGCCTGCCAGGATGATGGGCGCAGGCGTCCCGCCTGCCAAAGCTGACGTGGCGCAGGCGTCCCGCCTGCCAGGATGATCATGACCGCGCGCAAGCCGTTCGTTCGCCGCCGCGGCGACCGGTCCCAGTTCGTCCGGCGGAGCTTCCAGGCGGCGTTTCTGCTGCTGAACTTCTGGATCGGCGCCCAGTTCTACGTCTTCGTCCGCCACTTCGAAACGGCCGGCGCGACGCTGGCGGTCCCCAGGCCGCCAGGCGTGGAGGGCTGGCTGCCGATCGCCGGCGCTGATGAACCTCAAGTACCTGCTCGTCGACCGGGACGATGCCCGACGTCCACCCCGCCGGGCTGTTCCTCCTGCTGGCCTTCCTCGGGATTTCCATCGCGTTCCGCAAGGCGTTCTGCAGCTGGCTGTGCCCCATCGGCACCGATCTCCGAGTGGCTGTGGCAGGGAGGGCGCGCGCTGTTCCGGCCGGAACTTCGCGCTGCCGCGCTGGCTCGACATCCCCCTGCGCGGGCTGAAGTACCTCCTGCTCGCGTTCTTCCTCGTGGGCCATCGCTCGGGATGTCCGCCGACGCGCTCGCCGACTTCATGAAGAGCCCCTACGGCCTGCTCGCGGACGTGAAGATGCTGAACTTCTTCCGCGACCTCGGGACCGTCGGCGCCTGCGGTCATCCTGGGCCTCGTCGTGCTCTCGGTCTTCGTGAAGAACGCGTGGTGCCGCTACCTGTGCCCTTACGGCGCGCTGCTGGGCCTGGTCGCCCTGCCGAGCCCGACGCGCATCCGCCGCGAGCCCGGCGCGTGCATCGACTGCGCGAAGTGCGCGAAGGCGTGCCCTTCGCTCCTGCCGGTCGATCGGCTGCTCTCGGTGAAGTCCGCCGAGTGCACCGGGTGCCTCGAGTGCGTCGCGGTCTGCCCGGCCAAGGGAGCACTGGATCTCGCGGTCGCCCGCAAGGTGCCGGGTGCCACTCGCCGCGACGGCCGCCGGCATCGCCCTCATCTTCTTTGCGCTCGTCGGTCTGGCCCGCGTGACCGGCCACTGGCATACCGCGCTGCCCGACGCCGTCTATCGCTTCGCTGATCCCGCAGGTGCACTCGTTCGGTCACCCGGGTATGTGACGCGCCAGGCCCCGGCTGACCGGGCGCCGGACACCGGCGGGTAGACGGATCGCAGTTAGAATGATCCCGCACGCGGTTGAGCGTTTCGGCGCGGGGGCGGGAGAATGACGAGCCGTTGGACAACGCGCTCGGTGTTCGACCGGTCGGTTCGCGTCGCCTGGCCTTTTGCGGCCTCGGCGCTCGCGCTTGCGGCCTTCTGGGCCGTCGGGGCACATTCTGCGACGGCTGGGTGCTCGACCTCGGCTCGATGACGGCGCCCGCCCCCAGGCACACCACATTCCTCTTCTACTGGACGCTCCTCGGCTCGGTCGCGTCGGGCTTCATGTTCCTCGGCCTCGCCCGCGCCCGCAGGCTGGTGGCCGCCGGTGCGGCGAGGCCCACCGTTCCCAAATCGCGCGACATCACCTGGATGGCGGGGGGCAGCCGTGGCGGCGTTCCTGATCCCGTGCGCCATCCGCCTGTTCCTCCTTCGCGGCGCCTCGCTGACCGACGACGAGAGCGCCTATCGGTTCATGGCAGAGGTGCTCGCCACCGGCCGGCTGTGGGCCGACTCCCACCCGATGAAGGACGTTCTTCGATCGGGTCTTCATGATCAACGACGGGAAGTTCTACGCGCAGTACTTCATCGGCTGGCCGGCCTTGATGGCGCCCGGCGTGTGGGTGGGCGCGGCCGGCTACATGAACGCGCTCTATTCGGCGCTCACGGTTCCGCCGCTCTTCGCGATCGCCCGGCGGATGGGCGGCACGTCGGCGGCCCGCGTCGCCATCCTGCTCTTCGCTCGCATCCCCCATGCTCATGGTCGGCGCCGCGACCGAGATGTCGCACCCGTCGTGCTTGATGGCGCTCGCCTGGACGGCCTGGTTCTACTTCCTGTCGCGGGAGCGGCCCGAGCGCCTGGTGGACGCACGCGGGGGTCGCGTTCTTCTTCAGCCTCGCGTTCCTCGTCCGGCCGACGTCCGCCCTCGGAGCCGGGCTGCCGATCCTCGTTGCGTGGCTCTGAGTGTGATGCGCCTGCCGCCGCGCGTGAGCGCCCGTGCCGGCGTCGCGTTCGCCGTGCCCGCCGTCGCGCATGGCGGCCGTCTTCTTCGGCGTCAACGTCGCGCAGAACGGCTCGCCTCTGCCTGTCCTCCTACGCCAGCATGCAGGCCTACATGCGGGAGGTGAACTACCCGAACGTGGGCTGGTCGGCGCGAGCACCCGCCGACGGCCTCGGCAGCTTCATGCTCCCCAACCGCCACGTCGGGAAGGCCCTCGCCTCGTACGACCGTCGCGCTGACCGGCTCGTCTTCGACCTGTTCGGCTCCGCCGCTGGCGCGTGCTGCTGGTCGCGATGGCCGGCCTCTCGCGGCCCGCACGGCTCGCCTGGTGGTGCGCCTTCAGTTTCGTGGCGGTCCATCTCTTCATGGTCGACTCGGGCGTCGACACGTTCGGCCCGGTGCACTACTACGAGATGTCGCTGCCCCTGCTGCTGCTGGCCGGCGCCGGCGCGGCCCGGCTCGCCGATCGCGGGCTGGACGACTCGTGCCGCAGCCAGCCTGAAGGCCTGCCCCGCCGTCGGACCGCGGCCCCGGTCGTCGCCGTCGCTCGTCGTCGTCTCGCTCGCCGGGTTCGTGCCGGTTCGCCTCGGCACGGTCAAGCGCATTGCCGACAACGTCAACATGCCGGCCGACGCGGTCCGGCAGGCGCGGATCTCGAACGCCGTCATCTTCACCGCGGGCCTCTTCACCCCGCAGCAGTGCATCGCGCCGACGCGGCACTTCGCGTACTTCCGGCCGAACAACGACCCCGGCGCTCACCAACGACATTCTCTGGGTGAACCACCTCGGCTGGGAAGTGGACCACGAATTGATGCGATACTTTCCTGGCCGGACCGGATACCTGCTGCAGTGGGAAGGCTGCCGCGCCAAACTGATTCGCCTGTTGACGGACCAAGGAACGCGTGAAGCCGTCGCCCGACGTCCGACCACCCCGTCGACGTGACCATCGTCATGCCTTGCCTCAACGAGGCGAAGACGCTGCCCGCCTGCATCGCGCAGGCGCTCGAAGCGCTCGCGACGCTGCGCGCCCGGTTCGGTCTCGGCGGCGAAGTGCTGGTCTCGGACAACGGGAGCACCGACGGCAGCCAGGACCTCGCGCGCTCGCTGGGCGCCCGCGTGGTCGACTGCACGGAACGCGGCTACGGCGCCGCGCTGAAGAAGGGCGTCATCGAGGCGCGCGGGCGGCTCGATCGTGATGGGCGACGCGGACGGCTCGTACGACTTCCGCGAATCGGTGCCGATGGTCGAGAGGCTGCTCGAGGGCTACGACGTCTGCATGGGGTCGCGATTCCGCGGCGAGATCAAGCCGGGCGCGATGCCCTGGAAGAACCGCCGGATCGGCAACCCGGTGCTGACCGGCATCCTGAACCTCTTCTTCCACTCCGGGCTTGACCGACGCCCACTGCGGCCTCCGGGCGTTCACGAAGGCCGCCTTCCTGCGGATCAACCCCACCTCGACGGGAATGGAATTCGCCAGCGAGATGGTGATCAAGCCCACGCTGCTCGGCCTGCGCTGCACCGAGGTCCCGGTGACGCTGCACCCCGACGGACGCGGGCGCCCTCCGCACCTGCGGCCCTGGCGCGACGGCTGGCGGCACCTGCGCTACCTCGTGATGCTCAGCCCGCTCTGGCTGTACTTCGTGCCGGCCGCTCGTCCTCGGGCTGCTTGGCGCCACCATCCTGGCGCTCGTGCTGGCGGCGCCGCCAGGCGGCGTGACGCGGATCGGGCGCTTCTGGGTGGGCGATCACTGGGCGGTGCTCGCGGGCAGCTTCCTGGCGATTGCGCACCAGACGGCCATCCTCGGGCTCGCCGCCACGCTCTACGGCGCCCGCGAGGGCTACCGGGTCGTCACGCCGTTCCTGCGCGGCGTGTACTGGGCCACGCGGCTCGAACACATGCTGCTGACGGGAGCCGTGCTCGTGGCCGGCGGAACCGGCGTTCTGGCTACGTGCTGCTCGCCTGGCGCGCCGCGGGCTACGGCGCGCTCCAGATGATCCGCGAGATGGTCACCGCCTCCACGCTCGTCGTCATCGGGCTGCAGACGATGTTCGGCGGTTTCCTGCTGTCGGTGATCGGCGGCAACGAAGCGCGCGTGGGCGCTTCCTTCGACCGGACGTGGGCGCCCGCCGACGAGGCGGACATTCGATGAACCCGTACCGCCGGCGGATCCTGGACGACTTCGACGCGCTGCTCCGCCCTCATGCCCCAATCGCGCGCAGCCTGGACTTCGGGGCCGGCGACGGGTGGTTCGCCTCGTCTCTTCCCGAGCGCGGCCTGGTGAACGAGGTCACCGCCGTGGACGTCCAGGCGCGGCCGCGCACATTCGCTCCCGTCACGATCTACGACGGCGTGCGCCTCCCGTTCGGCGACCGGTCGTTCGACCTCGTGAGCAGCGTGGACGTCCTGCACCACTGTCCCGATCCGCGCGCGAGTCTCGAGGATGCCGTGCGGTGCGCGGACCGCTTTTTCCTGCTGAAGGACCACACGTTCTCGAGCCCGGCAGGCCGGGCCGCCCTCGCGATCCTCGACGAGATTGGCAACCGCCGCTTCGGCATCCCGTCGCCGTTCAACTACCGCACACTCGAGGAATGGTCAGCCTGGATCGAACAGGCGGGCTTCCTGTGCCGCCGGATCGTCCACCCGGCGCGCTGCCACGAAGGTGCGCTCGGCTGGGCCACCAACCGCCTGCAGTTCGTCGGACTCTGGGAGCGGCGGACGGCATGACCCGCCCGCACGACGCCGCTCGCCGGCTCGCGCCCCGCATCTGGCGCGATCCCGATTGGCTGGTCATGAAGCAGTTGCGCGCTGCCGTCGAACGCGCCCTCGACGGCCAGGTGCAGGCCGCCTCCTGCCACCGGGTCCTCGATCTCGGGATGCGGCGACCGGCCCTACGCACCGCTGCTGTCGGCTCGAGGAGCCGATTACGTGGCCTGCGACATCGACGGCGACGTGGACGTGCGCATCACGCCGGGCAAGCCGGTGCCGCTCCCGGATGCCTCCGCCGACGGCATCGTCTCGTTCCAGGTGCTCGAGCACGTCTGGGATCTCGACTGGTACCTGGGTGAGTGCCGACGCCTGCTGAAGCCGGGCGGATGGCTGCTCCTGTCGACGCACGGCACGTGGCTGTACCATCCCCACCCGACCGACTTCCGCAGGTGGACCCGCGACGGCCTCACCCGGGAATTGGCGTCGCGCGGGTTCCTCGTGCAGCGAGCCGAGCCGGTCGTCGGCCCGCTGGCGTGGACCAGCGTCTTCCGCTTGCTCGGCATCCGCGAAGCGCTGCGGGCGCTTCCGCTCGTGGGGCCTGTCCTCCTCGTTCCGATCACGCTGCTCAAGAACCTCCAGATTGCGCTCGAGGATCGAATCACGCCCGCGTCGCTGCGAGACACGAACGCGTGCGTCTACGTGACCGTGTCCCGAAAGACAGGCTGACGTGCGGGTCCTCCTCGTCACCCATTACTTCGCGTCACACCGCGGCGGCGTGGAGATCGTCGCCGAGGAACTGGCTCGCCGGCTGGTTCGGCGCCACCCGGGGGTCGAGGTGACGTGGGTAGCCAGCCGCGCGGCGTCCGAGGCGTCCGCAACCGACGGCGTCACGAGGATTGGCGTGCCCGCGTGGAACGTCGCCGAGGAGCGCCTCGGTTTCCCCTACCCGCTCTGGTCGCCCGCCGCGCTCCGCCGGCTCGGCCGGCTGGCGCGAGAGGCGGACGTGGTCCACCTGCACGACAGTCTCTACCTCGGAAACGTCGCGGCCTACCTGGCAGCCCGGCGTCACCGGCGGCCCGTGGTCGTCACGCAGCACATCGGCCCGGTGCCGTATTCGAACCCACTGCTGCGCGGGGCCCTGGCGGCGGCCAACCGCACGCTCGCCAGGCTGGTGCTGGGCGGGTGCGACCAGGCGGCATTCGTCAGCCCGCGGGTCCTCCGGTACTTCGAGCAACTGGTTCGCTTCCGCCGCCCGCCGCTTTACGTCCCCAACGGCGTGGATCTCGACCGGTTCCTGCCCGCCGATCCCTCCACCCGTGCCTCGCTGCGAGCCCGTTTCGGCTTCGACGGGCACCGGAAGGTGAGGCTGTTCGTGGGGCGATTCGTCGAGAAGAAGGGCCTGCCCCTGCTGCGTCGGGTCGCGGAGCGCTTGCCGGAGGACCTCTTCGTCTTCATTGGCTGGGGGCCGCAGGACCCGGCGCGTTGGGGCCTGCCGAACGTCAGGGCCGTCGGCGCCTTGCCGCAGCAGGCGATTGCCCCCTACTATCAGGCTGCCGACGTGTTGCTCCTCCCGTCGGTCGGTGAGGGCTTCCCGCTCGTCGTGCAGGAGGCGATGGCGTCCGGTCTGCCGGCCGTCGTTTCCCCCGAGACGATGGAGGGAGCGCCGGATGCGGCTGCCGTCATCGCGTCTGCAGATCTCGATGCCGATTCATGGGTGCGGGCGATCAGGCGCCTCGACGCCGTTCCCGCGGAACAGCAGCGACAGGACGTTTCGCGGTTCGCGCAGCGGTGGAACTGGGACGAGGTCGCCGACCGCTACGCCACGATCCTGCAACACCCTCGCACGCGCTGAACCACCCAGCGGGGCGGCGAGGCGGATCAGTACAGGGAGCCGAGCACCGCCGAGGCAGCGACGGTCGCAACGAGGACGGGGACAATCGCTGCGGCCGTGGCCTCTGAAGGGCGGCGGCGCGCGGCCCGCGCGAGGACGAATCCGGCACCCAGCACAACGCCCACGAGTGCCATGTTCGCAGCCGTCGGCAGGATGCCGGCCGCGTACAGTGCGATGCTCGCGCACAGGGGAACCACCGAGGCCGCAACACCTCGCGCAAACGCCTTCCGGCCCCGTCGCAGCCACAATCGCCAACCGCGCCGCTCGCCCGCACCCGCCAGCGCCGCGGCCTGGCTTGCGGCCGGCGCACGAAGCATCGCCCGCGCCGTCGAACGGCTCACCGCAAACGCGAACCCCGCCAGCAGCAGCGCCAGGCCGAACTGCCACGCGGCAGCGACGTAATAGGAAGCGCGCAGCAGCGGCACCATGATGTCCTTGAACCAGCCGGATTCTGCGCGGCGCGGCGAGGCCTTGCTCATCCGCGCCTGCATCTTCTCGCGCATCGACCGGAACGTCGACAGCAGCCCCGGCGACAGGCCGGGCACGACGGCGAGGTCCTCGACCGTCGCGAAGTACCCGCGCGCGTCGCGAGCCTCGAGGATGGCGGAGGCCACTTCCGCGGAGACGCCCGGAACGCTGAGCAGGTCGGGGACGTCGGCGGCGTTGAGATCGAACGTGAACGACGAGGGAAGCACGAAGTACCGAAACACCCCCAGCCCGAACGTCATCGACGGTGTCACCATCCAGATGGCCGGCCCGATGTTGCCGTCGAGCGACGCCTGCCCTCTCGTCAGCCTGTCGCGCAGGCCCTCCAGGTAGCCGGGCGACGCGTGTCGCCCGGGTGCTTCCGCATCCACGGTCACACCGCGCGTCACGTCGAGGAAGACATCGTAGAGGGCGGGCGCCTCGTCCGGGAACCGTGCCGCGTAGCCGGCGACCAGTTCCACGGCGGGCCACGCGCCCCACCGGAACGATCGGTGCATGACGTCGAAGAGCTTGAGGTACACGTTCTCGGCGGGGCTCACCACCGCCTGCGGCCCGGAACCGCGCAGCAGGGCCGCCTGCGACTCGTCCAGGAACGGCTCGTAGAACTCCGGTTCCCGGTAGGTGTCACGCAGCCGCCGGTCGTTCACCAGGCGATAGAAGAGCGTGGCGACGACGCCCTCGCTCTCCATCATCTGCACCCCGTTCTTCAGCGGCCCGCCCGCCGCGGGCAGCGCCAGGTCGCGATAGAGCCGCGCTTCGAAGGGCGGCCGGCTGCCGTCCACCAAGGGCACAGGAAGCGACGGCCCGAAGGCAAACTGGTTGCCGCGCAAAGGGGCGTCGCGAAGCCGTTGCTCCCGGGCGCCGTGCCAGCGGAGGAACCTGAGGTTGGCCGGGCACACCGTGCAGCCGTCGACCTGCTCGCGCTCGAAGCGCCCGAACCATTTCCGCTCGGCCTCGGACACCTCCTGCCGGAGGGCCGCCTGGCCGGAGGCCCGCCGCTGCCAGTCCAACCCGACCGGCTGGAAATGCTCGCCGAAGCCCTCAGTGAAGGCGTACCACGCGTCGGTGCGGGTCGTGACGAAGTGCATGGCTGTCGACGCCCGCTGGGGTGCCGGTCCGGCGAGCGCGGCCATCATCAGGTGACCGAGTTCGTGGGCGTAGATCTCCTGGAGGCCGTCGATCCGGCCGGACACCAGGTCGCTTTCGTCCACAATCATGTCGACGAACGTCACGTCGCGCATCTCGGTCAGCCGACCGTCCGGCTGCTCCAGCCAGAAGGATTCCGCCGGGTAGCCGCCCTCGCGATCGGACAGGAACAGGAAGGCCGGTTGAGCGAGGGTTCCGCGGCGCTGCGCCGAAACCCCGGGGTCGTGGAGCAGATAGGTGCGAACGAAGCGGTCGAGGCGGAGCACCTGCTGCCCGTATCCCGCCGGGTCGTGCAGCACCGCGGAAGCCCGCCGGGCGATGTCGTCGGCCTCCGGCCTCGCGGGCACCAGCACGTCGCCGCTGCTGCCGGCCGGCGCCTTCTTCTCGCTGCGGCGCAACAGGACGATCGGAATGGCTGAGGACGGCGGCGGGCCGGGGGGAACGGCGGCGGCCTCGATCGGTAGAACCGAGGCCGCCGCGGCCAGGCAGACCAAGAGCATTCGGGCAGTCACACGGAGGTAGACGGATTCAGCCGGCCGCGGGTTCCGATACCCCGAATCGACCGCGCGGTCGTCTTGTCACTCCCCGCCGATCTGCATCTCGCGAATCCTGAACATCGGGGCCGCCATCGCATCGTTGAGGTCGATCTCGCTGCCCACCAGTTCGATGCCGTTCAGGATCTCCGCGGCGCTGGCGGCGATGGTCAGTCCCTTCACGGGGAAGGCGACCTGGCCGTTGACGATCCACAGCCCGGACGCGCCGCCGCTGAACGCGCCGGTCACGGGATTGATGCCGTAGCCGGTCACGCCTTTCAGCCACAGTCCGAGCGTGGTCGACTTGACGATCTCCGCCGGCGGCGTCGTGCCCGGGGCCATGACGATGTTGTGCACGCCGATGTTCGGCAGCGAGGCGAACCCGCCGCGCGAGGCGTTCCCGGTGCTCGGCACACCCGCGCGCTTCCCCGCCGCCGTGTTGTAGACGAAACTCTTCAGCACGCCCTTCTCCACCAGCGCCCGCTTCTGCGTCGGCACACCCTCTCCGTCGAACGGCGCGCTCGCGAGCCCCTTCGCCCGCGTCCCGTCGTCCGTCAGCGAGAACAGTTCAGAGGCGATTCTCTGACCGAGGAGCGCGCCGAGGAAGCTCGCGCGCTGCAGCACGCGCTCGCCGTTCAGCGCCTGGACGATCCCGCCGATGAACGACCCGGCGACGTCCGGGTCGACGATGACCGCCGCGCGCTGCGTCTTCACCATCCGCGGGTCGAGGAGTTGGAGCGCACGTCGCGCCGCAACGGCCGCGATGGTCTCGGGCTTGTCGAGGTCGGCGAAAAGCCGACGCGAGCAGCGCTCGCCGCCCGACGACTTCTGGTCGCCCTTCTCGGCCACGACGGAGACCCCGAGGGTGCAGCCCGACGAGGTGTACGTCTTCGAAAGCCCGTTCGAGTTGGCGAGGAACACCTGCCCCTCCCGCTCGACGTAACTGGCGCCGTCGCTCTTGGTGATCCCCGTCGTCTTCATCGCCAGCGATTCGAGCCGGGTCGCCAGCTCGATCTTCCGCGGCAGCGCGATCTGCGCCAGCGACGGGTCGTGCAGCCCGTCGACGGCGGTCACGCCCTGCGCCGAGGGCAGGACGTTGCTCGCGTCGGCGGTCGTCGACTTCGCGAACTCGATCGCGCGGGCCACGGCTGCATTCACGGCGGCCGGCGCGAGATTGTTGCAGCTCGCGAAGGCCATCCGCCCCTCGACGAAGACCCGAACCCCCACGCCCTGGGATGCCGCTTCCTGGATCGTCTCCAGGCTCCCGTTGCGGACCTCGATCGACAGCGTGCGGGCGGCCTGCAGGTAGGCTTCGGCGGCGTCGGCGCCGCGCGATCGGGCGGTGCTCACCACTTGTTCCGCCAGTGCTTTGTAGTCCATGTGTGCCTCCGTCCCTCAGGCCCTTGCCCGTGTTCCGCCCACGTTGATGCCCCGGATTCTCACGGTCGGCTGGCCGCAATCCACCTCCGCGTTCTGTCCCTTTCCGCACACGCCCGGCCCGTGATCCAGGTCGTCGCCGACCCCGTCGATGTTCTGAATGATGTCGAGGCAGCTGCCGATGAGCGTCGCGCCCTTCACCGGCGTCGTCTTCCTGCCGTTCTCAATCAGGTAGGCCTCGCGGCACGTGAAGTTGAACACGCCGGACGTCGGGTCGACGCTGCCCCCGCTCAGGCTCTGAACGTAGATCCCGCTCTTGGTCGACGCCAGGATGTCGGCGGGCTTGTCCCTGCCGTTGTCGATGTACGTGTTCGTCATCCGGGGGATGGGCAGGTAGCGGAAGCTCTCCCGCCGGCCGTTTCCCGTCCGCTTCAGCTTCAGCTGCGCCGCCGAGAGGACGTCGGTCATGTACATCTGCAGCACGCCGTCCTTGATCAGACACCGTCTTCTGGGCCGGCGTCCCCTCGTCGTCGAAGTTCGTCGTCCCGCGGTGGTTCGGCATGGTCCCGTCGTCCACCATGGTGAAGATGCGGGCTCGCGACCTTCTGCCCGCAGCTTGCCGGTGAAGGCTCCTACCTGCCGGGCGATGTTGTCGGCTTCGAGCGGGTGGCCGACGGCCTCGTGGACCAGGACACCGCCCCACCCGTTCTGCATGATGACGTCCATCTTGCCGGCCGGTGCGTCCTTGGCGTCGAGCATGGCGATCGACTCGCGCGCGCATGCTCTTGCCACGGCCTCCGGCGTGACCTCGTCGAACATCTCGAAGCCGGAGTGCCGGCTGAGGCGTTCCCGCCCCATGTGGCGGGTGCCGTTCCCCTCGCTCAGCGTCTGCACGATGAAGAACAGCAGCGGCAGTTCGTCGGTGAGGAAGACGCCTTCGCTGTTGGCGACGGTGCGTCCCCGGACCTCGTCGTAGTAGCTGATCGAGGCCATCTTGATCCGCGGGTCGTAGGCCGAGCGCCGCGTCGTTCGCGCGTCTCATGACGTCGAGGCGCTTCTCGTCGGCGACGCCGTCGAGCGGCAGCTTCACGGCGACGTAGGTCGGCCGTGTCGCTTCCGTGACGGCCACCGGCGCCACCGGTTTCCCGTCCTTGGCGATGTAGGAGGCCACCTCCGCCGCCCGCAGCAGCGTCGCTTCCGAGATCTCGTCCGTGTAGGCGAAGCCGGTCTTGTCACCGACGATCACCCTCACGCCCGCGCCCTGGCTGATGCCGACCTGGGCGCTCTTGAAGCGCCCCTCCTCCATCAGGATGTCCCTCGACACGCGGTTCTCGATGTAGACGTCCGCGAAGGTGCCGCCCTTGGCAAGCGCTTTTCGGAGCACCCGGTCCAGCATCCCCTTGTCCGCGGCCATGGGCGCGGCGTGAAGCGTGCCCGGCGCGGCGCCGGACAGGAACGTGTCCAGCAGGAACGGCGACGCGGCGAGAGCCAGGCCCCCCCTCAAACCGACCTCGAGGAACCGGCGCCGCGGCACGTCGCCGACGAAGTAATTGACCGGCATAGACCTCCTTCGGAGGAGTGCGAAATGAAGATTGCAGAATGCGAAGAGACCTGGCCACCGCCACCGTCATGACCCGGGCGGCGCCGAGGCCTTCGAGCCGGCGAATCCCGCGAGGGCAAGCGAGGCGTCGAGCGCCGGGATCCCCGCCATCGCGCCGAGGCGCGGTGCACGCGAGCGCGGCCGCGGCGTTGGCGAACCGGAGCGTGCGGTCGATGTCCCAGTCCTGCAGCAACGCGTAGATGAAGGCGCCCCGGAAGACGTCGCCCGAACCCGTCGTGTCCACCGCGTCCACCTTGAAGCCGGGTGATTCGATGAACCGGTCACGCCGCCAGCGCCACCGCCCCGTGCTGGCCGACGGTGATGCACAGCGCCTGGTGGTGCGGCCGGCGCAGGCGTCGCAGCGCCTCCTCGCGGTCGGCGCAGCCGGTCAGCTTCTCGTGCAGCCCGTCGGCGAAAATCGGAAAGGTCACCGCGTCGACGAGTTCGGCGGTCTGTTCCGTCATCCTATCGAGGTCGCTCGTGACCGGGATGCCCAGGCTCCGGGCGTGCCGCGCGGCCCGGATCGCGGCGCCCTGGTCCACGTCGTCGACGTGCAGCACGCGCGCCGCCGCGATGGTGTCCAGCGGCACGTCCTCGTCGCGGAGCGCCAGCGTCGGGTCGCGGTCCCAGAGCACGGCCCGCTCGCCTGTCTGCGCGTCGATGACGATGACCGCGAACTGGTTCCGGCCCTCGCGCGTCACCACGGCCGACGAGTCGACCGCGTGCCGCGGAAGGTCGGCCAGCACGCGCTGCCCGTTTTCGTCCGCGCCGACCGCGCCGATGTAGCGCGCCCGCAGGCCGAAACGCGCGCAGACCGCCATGGCGGTGGCCGTTTGTCCGCCGCACGTCACGAGGTGCTGGCGGATCTGCATCTTGGAATACCACCCCTCGGGCCGGGGAAACGCGGGAACGACGGTGACGTAGTCGATGGAGTTGGCGCCGACGCCCGAGGACATCCCACCGGTCGCGGCGCGCGTGCGGCAGATTCATCAACGGGGAGTATACCCGCAGTCGCGCGCTACCGTTCGGGGAACACGGCCCGGAGTTCCCGGGCGACCTCGGCAGGCTGCGAGACGAGGATCACGGGGACACCGCGCGACTTCGCGCCCTTCGTGAAGACGCCGTCCCTGTTGCCGGCATCGGTGGCAATCAGGTAGTCGGCCTGTGACGACGACGAGGTCGATGAACCGATCGGAGAGCGCCCCGCGCCTGGACTCGCCGCCCATGTGGATGCCGATCACCTTCGTGCCCTGGCGGCGGGCCTTGTCGAGCAGGGCCGAGACGCGAGCCGACTCGCGCTCCTCGTTGGTGCCGGCCTCGGCCAGCCCCTTCAGGCTTCCTCCGATCACCAGGACGAGCGTCTTCACGTCACCGATCCGCTCCGGCGGCAGCAGTGTTCTCGAAGCGGTGATCGAGCCGGAGCCGCTTGGCGAGGAGGCTGAGCGTGGTCGCGTCGGGGCTCTGCCCGCACGAGGTGATGGCGAGCGGGCGCTCGGCCTGGAACCCGCTGGCGTGGGCCGTGCCACCGCACGTCAAGGCCGCGGCGAGGACGAAACCGGCGAGCAGGGAGCGGATGGACATGAGTGTGCGGGGCGGCCCCGGGGAGCCGCCCCGCCAGGCTGTTAGAAGCGGAAGCCGAACGAGAAGTTGAAGTTTCGCGGCGTCTGGTAGTCGGTCGGGTCGGCGGGCTTCCCGTACTCCGGGCCGTAGTCCCAGTTCACGCCCTGGACCGGCGTGGTGGTGAACGGGTTGAAGGCGGCGTAGCGCCGAGTTCTGCGCCCTGGCCTGCACCGTCGTGTTGAAGCCGACGATCGTGCTCGAGTTGAACGCGTTGTTCAGGATGAACCGGAAGAACAGCCGCGCCCTCTGGGCCTTCGGCATCCTGGCCTCCCAGTTGAACGACAGGTCGGTCCGGTAGACCGTGTCGCGCGTCAAGCCGCCGCGCTCGCTGAAGTAGTAGGTCACGCTGGAAGTCGGCGTGATGTAACCGGGGTTCGTCACGTACGGACGCGAATCGAGGGTCGCGTTGAGGTCGTAGCCGCGCCCCGAATCGATCCGCTGCATCAAGCTGACGTCCATGTTGCCGAGCTTCGGCGACACCGGCAGCCCGTAGGTGGCCCACATCCGGATCTTGTGCCGCTGGTCGCCGTTCAGGTAGCCGACCGGGTAGTTCCACGCGGCCGCCCGGTACTCCGGCATGTCGTTGGCGCTCGCCCGAACTGGGCCGTCCGTCGCCGTTTCACCCTCGAAGCTGCCCTTGTTCCACGCGAGCGTGTAGTTGCCGCCGAAGTTCAGCTTCGTGTTCTGGCGGTAGCTCGCCATCACGGTCAGCCCCTTGTAGCCGCGCTCCACCGTGTCGGTGTTCCGCACGACGAGCAGGTCGTAGTACTTCGCCGACACCGGCTCGTAGACCTTGCCGGTGGTCATGTCGCGGAAGTCGCCGTAGAAGTCGTTGTACTTGCGGTAGAGGTAGTCGACGCGCACGGTCCCCTTCTGCCCGATCTGCCGCGCCAGGCCGACCGTGAACTCGTCGTTGTTCGGCGCCTTCAGGCCGGTGCCCACCGTCGTCGTCACGCCCGGCATGCTCGGCGTCGTGCGCGTGGTCAGCTTGCCCGGGTAGCCGTCCTGCCGGCCGTTGGCCGCGAAGAACCAGTTGAACACCTGCGGCAGGATCTCGTCGGCCGTCAGGTAGGGACCGGTCGCTGCCGTGTTGAAGTTCGGTCCCTTGTAGAAGTAGCTGAAGGTCGCCGTGCGGCCGCCGGTGGAGCCGGCGTCCACGATCGCCGTGCTGATGCCCATCACGTAGCGCGCGAAGCCCGCGTTCGCCTTCCACACGCCCTTGCCGCCGATGTCCCAGGTGGCGCCGACGCGCGGGCTGAAAGCCTGGTCCCTGACCACCGAGTTGCCGCCCTGGTCCTTGGAGGTGTTCTTGTCGAAGCGCAGCCCGAGGTTGAGCGTCAGCTGGCTGTTCATGCGCCAGATGTCATTCACGAAGCCCGAGTAGGTGCGGATGTCGTTGCCCAGGCTCGGGCCGACCAGCGGCAGGAACTCGATGTAGGTGGTGTTGTCGTTCTTCAGGATCGGGTAGATCGACGGGTTCGCCGTTCCGGCGCCCTGGATGACCGCGCCGGTGGACTGCATGCGGAACGAACTGCCCGACTGGTAGTTGTCGTTCTTCCGCATCTCCTTGTAGAGGTCGAAGCCGCCGACGAAGCTGTGCGACCCGAACCGCTTGGTCGAGAGGAAGTAGTTCGCCTTGACGAACCCGTCCCAGTTGTCGCGCTCTTCGAGCCCCGAGCCGCAGACCGCGCAGAACGTCGGCGAGTTGAATCGCGCCTGACCGCGCGACCGGTCCCAGATCGGCGTGCTGTTGCCGAACGAGCTCAGGTCGCTGTAGTTCGCCTGGTACTGGGACCCGGTCCCGATCATCGAGAGGTTGCGCTGCGAGTACTGGCCCTCGATGAAGAAGTTGCTGGTGATGATCCCGGTGTAGTTCGCCGAGAGCAGGTTCTCGTCCTGCGCGTTGTTGTAGAGGCTGCGCTGGTCCATCACCGCCGACGCCGCGGTGTAGTGGTTGTTGGTGGTGTCGAGCCGCCGCTTGATGTAGGAAACCTTCGCGGTGTTCTTGGAGTTGACCGCGAAGGTCCCCTTGCCCTCGTAGCGGTATTCCTTGTCCCCCTGGACGTAGTTGTAGGCCGTGTACTCGGCCGTCATGTTGACTTCCTGGTTCTCGTAGCGCCCCGCGCCGAAGAACCAGAGCCGGTCCTTCCAGATCGGCCCGCCGACCGTCACCTCGTAGGTCGGGATCGTCTTGTCGATGTTCTTGTCACCCGCGAACGGCGTCAGGGCCTTCCACCCGTCGTTGTTCAGCGACAGCCGGAACGACCCGCTGAACATGTTGCCGCCCGACTTCGTGATCGTGTTGACGACGCCGCCGCCGAAGCGGCCGTACTCGGCCGAGATGCTGCCCGTCGAGACCTTCGATTCCTGGATGGCGTCCTCGATGAACAGGTTGCGCGTCGTGCCTCGGAGGTTCTCGTTCACGACGACGCCGTTGACCATGTTCAGGTTCTCGTACGACATGGCGCCGGACATCATGACGGCCGACGAGGGGCCGTTGTCGTTGACGCCGGGCGCGAGCAGCGTGTAGGAGTTCACGGTGCGGCCGACCGGCAGCGTCTCGATCGTCGACGACGAGAACGTGCTGGCCACCGTGGCGGTCTGGGCGATCTCGGTGACCGCTGCCGTCACGTTCACCGTTTCGCTGACCGACGCCAGCGTCATCTTGACCTTCAGCGGGATCGTCGCGGCCATCTCCACGCGGACGGTCTGCTTGTAGGTGGCGAATCCCGACAGCTCGAACGTGACGGTGTAGTCGCCGGGTGCGAGGAACGGGACGATGTAGTCGCCGTTGGCTGACGTGGTGACGCTGCGAGCGCCCTGCAGGACGGGGGAACTCGCCGTGACGACGACGCCGGGTAGGGCCAGACCGTCGGGGTCCGTGACCTGGCCGGAAATTGCGCCCGTGGGGTTGCCTTGTGCAAACGCGGTTGTGGCCGCGAGAGCCAGGACCAGCACCAGGCTCCAGAATAGGCCTCTACGCATGACTTCGTCCTCCAATGAGTTGCCCGACCGGCAGATGTCGGAAGAGTATAGGAGCGGTCCGGCCCGGGGATTGTCGCAAGTTGTCGCACCGGCCGCGGGCGTCAGGGCGTCAACTGGTACCCGTCGCCGTGCACGGTGTGAATGTAGCGGGGCCGGCGCGGGTCGGGCTCGACCTTCTTGCGGAGGCGCGCGACGGCGTGGTCCACCGACCGGGTCTCCGGCGTCGCCGGGTAGCCCCACACTTCCCGGAGCAGTTCGTCACGGTGGACGACGCGGCCCTGCCGCTCGGCCAGGTACCGCAGCAGCTTGAGCTCGCGGTGCGTCAGGTGCAGGACCTCGCGGCGGCGCGTGGCCTGCATCGTCTTGAAGTCGATGAGCACCTCGCCGAGGGCGACACGCTCGACGCCGGGGCCGGCCCGGCGGAGGACGGCCCGCACCCGCGCCAGCAGCTCCTCGAGGTCGAACGGCTTGGTCACGTAGTCGTCGGCCCCGAGGTCGAGCCCCCGCAGCTTGTCCGCCTTGGCGCCGCGCGCGGTCAGCATGATCACGGGCGTCTGCCCGCCGCTGCGCAGCGGGCCGACCAGTTCGAACCCGTCCTGCCCGGGGAGCATGACGTCGAGGATCACGAGGTCCGGCGAGAACTCGCGCGACTTCCGGATCGCTTCGTGCCCGTCCGCCGCGCACTCCACGTCGAACCCGTCGAACACGAAGTTGTCCCTCAGCACGCGCGCCAGCGCGGCATCGTCCTCGACGACCAGGATCTTCTTCTTCATGCCGCTACGCGTCCTGCACTCGGCGTTCTTGCATTCGGCATTCTACATTCCGCATTCAACATTCAGCCGTCAGCCCTGCCCCGCGACCGGCAGGCTCACCCGCACGGTGGTTCCCGTCCCGAACCGGCTCTCGATCGCCAGCCGCCCGCCGTGATCGTCCACCACGCGGCTGACGATGGCAAGGCCGAGCCCGCTGCCGCCGGAGGTCGCCCGCCGCCCGCGGAAGAACCGCCGCGTCACCTGGCCCAGTTCCTCGGCCGGGATGCCGACGCCCCGGTCGATGACCGCCAACTCGACCTGCGCCCCGTCCCCTCGCCCCGCGCGGATCCCCAGCCAGCGCGACGCGCGCGAGTACCGAATCGCGTTGTCGAGCAGGTTGTCCAGCACCAGTCCGAGCGCGACGCGGTCGGCCCGCACGGGCGGGAGGTCGCCTGGGCACGTCCACCTGCACCTCGAAGCCGGCGGCGGCGAGCTGCGCGTGATACGTCTGCAGCGCCTCGTCCACCGCCCCGGCGAGGTCCACGGCTTCGAACGCGTAGACCTCGGTGACGTCGGTGATGCGGGCGTAGGCGAGCAGGTTGTCGATGAGCCGTGCAAGCCGCTTCGACTCCTGGACGACCAGGTGGGCGTAGTCCTGCATCGCCTTGGGGTCCGACAGGCGCCCGCGCATCAGCGTGTCCCCGATGGCCCGGATCGTGGCGATGGGCGTCTTCAACTCGTGGGTGACGCTCGACACGAACTCGGAGCGCATCCCTGCCACCCGCGCGCTCTCCCGGGCCGCCCTCGCCGTCAGCACGAGGCCCATGAACAGCATCGCGGTGGCGACCGCGGCGGTCAGCAGCGTGCGATTCGAGCCAGCCACCGCCACCGAGAGTTCCGCGTCGCTGCGGACCCCGGCCTGCACGGCCCACGACTCCTGCCAGCCCTCCGGGGACGCCGCCAGGCGGGTGCGAACGGGGTCGAAGAAAGTCATCGGAAACCAGCGGCGAACGATTGGCCCCTGCGAGGACGGCGTCATCGTTCCTGCGACGAGCCTGCCCCTCCCGTCCACGATGGCGACCGCGAACCCGCTCCCGATCCTCGCCATCTGCCTGGCGAACTCGGGAAAGTACTGCTCGCGGGCCCATCGCAGGTTCACCGTGAAACCGACCAGGCCCACGGGCCGCTCGCGGAACGCATCTTCGTAGAACAGCCGGGACACGATCTGGTAGGGCTCGCCGGCCAGTTCCGTCTCGAACACGAGGAAGGGGCGACCTGGTGCGGCATCGGCGTGCAGCCGCTTCATGATCTCGAGCGCCGCCGCGGGAGCGGAATGGAGAAAGACCGGGAAGGGGCCGGCCGGCGGGCGGCTCGCGAGCCAGGCCGGCGGGCGGTCAGACCGGCTGTAGAACGTCATGTCGGCGTCGCCGGCCCCCTTCCGCCAGGTGAAGAACGACTCGGGGTAGGCGTAGCCGGCGAAGGCCGACGCGACGAGGTTCCGCGCGTCGTCGCGCGGCTCGAGCGACAGTTCCTCCCACCACGCCGGCAGGAACCAGTCCTGCACCCCGCGCATGTTGCGGCTGAGGGAGCCGACGACGGCGTCCACCGCCTCGGCGGCGCGCCGGTCGGCCAGCAATTCCTCCGAGTGCCGCCACTCGGACACGGCGCGGTAGTTGAACCAGATCAGGAGCGCCAGCGAGAGGCTCACGCCCGCCACGATCCAGCCCGCCAGGCCGGGGAGCCAGTCGCGCCGCGACACCTTGCCCCTCATCGGGACAACTCGCGCTCGCGGTAGTAGCGGGCGGCCCCGTCGTGCAGCGGGATGGGCGTGGCCGCGGCCCGATCCGGGTCGGGCGGCCCCTGGGCGAGATTCGACGACGACAGCAGGGGCAGGATCTCGAACAGGCGCTGGGTGAGATCGTGGACCAGCGGCTCCGGGAGTTCGGCCCGGCACACGAGCAAGCTGTCCACGCCGATCGTGCGAATGGCGGTCGTCTGCCCGGGGTAGGTGCCGGCAGGGATCACGGCGCGGTTGAAGAACGGGTAGGCGTGGCGAAGCCGGTCGATCAGCGGACCGTCGACGGACAGGATCCGCCCCCCTGCCCGCGTGGCGTGCGTCACCGCGTCGAGCGGGTAGCTCCCGCTGACCAGGAGGGCATCCAGCGAGCCATCGGCCAGCCGGACCGCCGCTTCCTCATGGCGCAGCGACTCGAGGGTCACGGACCGGAGATCGATTCCGTAGGCCCCGAGCACCATCGCGGCCGTGGTCGCCCCGGCCGTCGGGTCCACTCGCCCGATGCTGATGCGCCTGCCCCGCAGGTCTTCGACGCGCGCGATGCCGGCGCCCGGCCGGACGACGACGTGCATGCGCGTCAACTGGAGCATCGCGATGCCCCGCAGCCGCTTGAACGCCTGCCCCCTTCCCTCGAGGCGGCCCATGTAGGCCAGGTAGGCGACGTCGGCGTACGACAGCCCGACGTCGGCGTCGCCGCGCTCGATCGCCTCGATGCCGCTCGCCAGGCCTTCGCTCTCCTGCAGCACGACCTGGAGGCTGGGGAGCACGCGCTCGTACTCGCGGGCGAGCGCGTCTCCGAACGGCGAGAAACCGCCGTCCGGCGTCCCCGAGGCGAAACGGATGCGGGTGCGCGGCTGCTCCGGCACCTCGCGGCCGCACCCGGCCGCGAAGAACGCGGCCGCCAGCACGCACACGATGACGCGCATCGGCGGCTCCTACTGCAGCGGCGGTGGAATCTCGGGCGGAGGCACGAGCACCCGCGTGAACTGCCCGCGCTGCAGCAGTTCCCGCCCGCGCCCGCCGCGGCTGGTGATCTCGTACTTGGTCGTGCTGATCGTCTGCTCCGCTCCGCGGCTCGTCTCGACCGTCAACAGGTCCCGGTCGCCCTTCGAGGCGATGAAGCCCAGCACACGGTCCTCCCCGGGCTTCAGCTTGATCAGGATCACGCCCTTGCCGGGGCCCGACAGGTAGTTCACCTCGTCCAGCCTGCACAGCATGGCGCGCGCCTGTTCGGTGACCGCGATGACCGTCTCGTCGCCGTGGACGATTGCGACGTTCACCACCTCGGCGCCCTCGACCGGCCGCGCGTAGCGTCGGCCCGCGCGCGTGCTCGCCTCGACGAAGGACTCGAGTCCGAACCGCAGGCTGAAGCCGTCGCTGGTGACCGCGAGCGCGTGCGTCGGCGGAACCGCCCCTTCCTTCGCGGGGGTGATGCCGCGCGTGACCCGCGGGTCGAGACTGACGGCGCTCACCACCCGCTCGCCGTCGCGGAACTTGAACAGCCGCTGGATTGGCTCTCCGTAGCCGGTCGAGGCCGGCACGTCGACGATCCTCGCCGTGTATGCGACGCCGAAGTTCGTGAAGAATGCGACCGTCGCGCGGGTGCTCCCCGGCAGGACGGCGAGGACGCTGTCGCCCTCCCGCAGCCGCGTCGTCGCCAGGTCGCGCACTTCCTTCTGGCGCTTCACCCAGCCGTCGCGCGAGACGATGACGACGTTGTCCTCCTCGACGATGAAGTCGTCGGCGGTGTACTCCACTTCCTCGCCGGCGGGCTCGAGCAGCGTGCGCCGCGGATCGATCTTCGGGTTGCCGTACTTCTGCTGGAGGTCCGCGAGTTCGCCGCGCACGAGCTTCCACCGGGCGTCCTCGTCGCGCAGCAGCGTGCCGATCTGGCGCACGCGCTTCTGCTTCTCGTCGAGTTCCTTCCGGATGACGAGGATCTCGAGGCGCGCCAGCCGGTACAGCTTCAGCTCGAGAATCGCGTCCGTCTGCTCCGCGTCCAGCCCGAAGCGCTTGATGATCTGCTGGGCCGCGTCCTGCTTGCCGTCCGACTTCCGGATGATCCGGATGATCTCGTCGAGCGCGTCGAAGACCGTGGCGAGGCCTTCGAGCACGTGGATCCGACGGCGCAGGGCCGCCAGTTCGTGTTCCAGCCGCCGGGTCACCACTTCCAGCCGGAAGTGCAGGAAGTGCCAGAGCATCGACTTCAGGTCGAGGCGTTCGGGGCGGCAGACCTCGGGGTTCTCCGTCGGGATCAGGCACGTGAGGTTGACGGCGAAGTTGGTCTGGAGCGGCGTGTGCCTGAAGAGATAGGCCAGCACCATCTTCTCGTCGGCGTCCCGCTTGATCTCGAGCGCGATCCGGACGTCGTCGGCCGACAGGTCCTTCACGTCGAGCAAGGCCCCGAGTTTCCGGCTCACCACGACTTCCGCGATCCGCTCCACCAGTTGCGACTTGTTGACCGCATACGGAACGCTGGTGATGTAGATCGTCTTCGACCCGCGGGTCGTCGGTCCCTCGGTCCACGTGCCGCGCAGGCGGATCGACCCGGACCCGGTCTTGTAGATCTCCTTGAGCTCGTCGGGCGAGTTCAACACCTGGCCGCCGGTCGGGAAGTCGGGGCCCTTCACGTAGCGGCACAACTGGACGCTGCTCAGGTCGGGGTTCTCGAGCAGCTTGATCAGCGCGGTGCACACCTCGTGCAGGTTGTGCGGCGGGATGCTCGTGGCCATCCCGACCGCGATGCCGGTCGCCCCGTTTACCAGGAGGTTTGGCAGGCGCGCAGGCAGGACCACCGGCTCGGTCTTCGTCCCGTCGTAGTTTGGCCGGAACGCGACGGTGTCCTCGTCGATCTCCGACAGCATCTCGTCGCTGATGCGGGCGAGCCGGCATTCGGTGTACCGCATCGCGGCCGCGCTGTCGCCGTCCAGCGATCCGAAGTTCCCCGAACCGTCGACGAGCGGGTACCGCAGCGAGAACGGCTGCGCCATCCGGACGAGCGTCTCGTAGAGCGCGGAGTCGCCGTGCGGGTGGTAGCTTCCCATCACGTCGCCGACCACCTTCGCGCACTTGCGGTGCTTGGCCGACGCGGTGAGGTTCTGCTGCCACATCGTGAAGAGGATGCGCCGCTGGACGGGCTTCATCCCGTCCCGCACGTCCGGCAGGGCGCGCGAGGTGATGACCGACAGCGCGTAGTTCAGGTACCGCGCCTGGGCCGCTTCGTGCAGCGCCACCGCCTCGCCGTCCCCGCCGGCCGGCGGGCGATTGGCGAGGGGCGGCCAACTCGGCGGCTGGCCGGCCGACGCCTTCACGTATTCTTCGAGGTCGAACAACGACTGCGGCCGATCGTCCTGATCCTTGGGCAACCTGGGGTCCTCCGAAGCGATAGATTCTACTCCGGCTCGCGGCCTGAGGCCTGCGGCCTGCAAAGGAACAGCTCCGTCACACGCGGCTTGACGACCTTGCCCATCGCGTTGCGCGGAAGTTCGTCCACCAGGCGCACCAGCGTGGGCAGCTTGTACTTTGCCAGCCGGGGCCCGGCCCACTCGCGAAGGCGTTCGACCGGCAGCGCATCCCCGCCGTGCCGCGGCACGATCGCCGCAGCCACGCGTTCGCCCCACTCCTCGTCCGGCACGCCAACCACGGCGCACTCGCGGACGTCCGGGTGTTCGCGCAGCACCTCCTCGATCTCCAGCGCGGAGACCTTGTAGCCGCCTGTCTTGATGATGTCCACCGACTGGCGCCCGAGGATCCGGTAGCTCCCCGCGTCGACGACGGCGATGTCGCCGGTGCGAAACCAGCCCTCCCGGAACGCGCCGCGCGTCGCATCGGGACGGTTCCAGTACTCGAGGAATACCGTGTCCCCGCGCACCTCGATCTCGCCCGGTTCGCCCGGCGCCACCTCGAGGCCTGCCTCGTTCACGAGTCGCACGGCGACGCCAGGCAGCGGTTGGCCCACGCACCCGGGACGCCGTTCGGCCGCCAGGGATTCGACAACGCCATGCCAATCTCGGTCATCCCGTAGCGTTCCAGGAGGACGTGCCCGGTCACCGCGCGCCATCGCTCGAGCGTCGAGACCGGCAGCGCGGCCGAGCCCGACACCATCAGGCGCAGCCTTGCCGCCCCCTCGGACCAACGCGCCCGCTGCCCTGGCGGCGCCGACTCCCAGGCCGCGAGCAGCCTTGCGTAGATCGTTGGGACCGCCATGAACAACGTGAGGCCGCCGTCGGCCAGGCGGTTCCAGACGGCCACCGGGTCGAACGGCGCCAGGAACTCGCACGTCGCACCGGACCAGAGGGCGCAACCGAGAACGTTGACGATCCCGTGCACGTGGTTCAGCGGCAGGACGTTCAGGACCCGATCCTCCAAGGTCCACCCCCACGCCTTCGTCAACGATGCGGCCTGGGCGGCAAGGTTCCGGTGCGTCGTGACGACGCCCTTCGGGCGGCTGGTCGTCCCGCTCGTGTAGAGCATCATCGCTCGCCGGCCTTCTCCGATCTCGGGCAGCGAGGCCGAGCCCGCGATCGGGGCCACCAGGTCGGGGACGCGCAGGACGGGGATGCGGCGGGCGGCGGCAACCGCCTCGAGCGCTCCGTCGTGGCCCGCGACGACGACGCCGGCGCCGGCATTCTCGAGGATGTAGACCCATTCCGCTGGAGCCTGGGCCGCGCCCAGCGGGACCGCCATGCCACCCGCCCGCCAGATGCCCCATTGCACCGCAACGTAGGGCAAGCCTGGGGGCACGAGGAACACCACCGGCGATTCGTTGAGGTCATGCCGGCCCGAGAGCAGCCGGGTCGCAACGCAGGCTGAGGCGTCGAGCACGCGTGCATAGCTCGCCCGTCCACCGGCGCCGTCCAACGCAGTCCGGTCGGCCCACTTGGCCGCCCGACGAAATAGCGGCAATTGCTGTGTCACGTTCACTTGCGCTTCTGCGGAATTGCTGCAACGATCACAGAACCGTAACCAAAACCGGGCCCGGTGTGCGATTCGTCCTGGCCCCTCGGCGGCATCGCATTTGCGTCAGCCTCGATGATCATGACGACGTCACTGCTCCCACCACGATTTCGGCGCGCAGCGGCGTCGCTCACGTGCCTGGCCGCCCTCTTTGCGGCCGGGTGCTCCAAGAACTCGAACCCCGCTTCCCCGAGCGGCCCGCCGACAGCCGGAACGCCGATCTATTACACCGCGATCGGCGCGAGCGACGCGATTGGTTTCGGGTCGAGCGCACCCTGCATCCCGTACACGGACTGCCCGAACGGCGCAGGCTACGTGCAGGCGATCGCGCGGCAGCTGAAGGACCAGGGATCCACTGTCACCGTCGTCAACCTCGGAATCCCCGGCGCGGTCATCGGCCCGGGCGTCCAGGCGCTCGCCGCGCAGTACAACCGCTCGGTGCCGAGCAACTTCATCGACGGCGAGGTGCCCTTCGTTCCCCGCAACACGACGCTCGTCACGATTTTTGCCGGCGGCAACGACGTGAACACCGTCGGCGCCACCATCCGCAGCGGCGCCGGCGGGGGCGACCCGTGGGGCTTCATCGACCAGCAGATCAAGGCGTTCGCCGGGGAGTACAACACGCTCATCGCGCGCCTGAAGGAACGCGTCCCCGGCGCCCGCATCGTGGTGGCCAACCTGCCGAACTTCGCCGCCATCCCGATGACGGCCGGCTACACGTTCGAGGAACGGCAGATGATGCAGAAGATCTCGGTCGGCTTCAGCACGCAGGCGATCAACCCGCTCGCCTCGCAGGGGATCCCGGTCGTGGACCTGCTCTGCAACGGCCAGTTCGGCAACGCGTCGATCTTCTCGTCCGACGGCTTCCACCCCAACGACGCCGGCTACGCTATCCTCGCGGCGGAGATGATGAAGGCGATCCGGTCGTCCACCGTCACCACCCCTGCCGCCAGCTGCGTGCAGATGACGGTCGTGCCGGCGCGGTAGCAGGCTGGTGAGCCGCGCGAACCAGGGTCCTAGATGATGAAACCGGCGCCGAGCGACGCCGCCAGCCTGTTCACTTCGACAAGGTCCCCTTCGACGATCGCCTTGAACCGCGCCTCGTAGCCACCCAGTTCTCTCTGCTGCTCGGCGTAGACCTCGCGCGCGCCCGGAGTTGGCGCGCCGTCGCCCTCCACGATCCACGAGAGCAGCGGGCTGATGCGGGAGTACAGTTTCGTCCCGCCCCGCTGTGCGAGGATGTCGTACACGACCTCCGCCCTCGGGTTGTGCAGGTCGCCTTCGAGGGCGTCGCACCTGGCGGCCAGGTCGGCCGAGGCCTTCGAGAGCGCGGCCATTTTCGGGTCCGCCTGCAACAGGGCGACCCGGTCGCTGGCCTGCTTGGAGATCGCTCGCAACCGCTTGACCATCCGCGTCAGCTTCGTGACGTCGTCCCGCACCGCGAGGGCCAGTGACACCTGGTTCGCGAGGTCCGCCGGAGGCACCGTCACACGAGGATCCTGCCTGACCACCAGCGGCGCGGTCTTCGACACGCCTCCCGCGGTCAACGTCACCGTGTACGTCCCCGGCAGCACCCGGGGCCCGGCCTTCGGGTCGCCCGCGTCCAGCTTGCCGCCCGGGATCTTCTCGGCGCCGGCCCAGCGCAGGTCCCAGATCGCGCGGCGCACGCCGGGCTCCGCCTCGAGGTCCGGCTTCTTCGGATCGGTCTCGGCTTCCTCGGCCTCCCACTCGTAGCTCGCGTCCAACGTCTTCGGCCTCGAGGTCAGCATCCGCACCAGACGTCCCTCCTGGTCCTTGATCTCGAGGGTGACCTCACCCGCCGGCTTCTCCTTCAGGTAGTAGTAGATCGCCGCTCCTGGCGGCGGGTTCTGGCCCGCGCCCGCCTCGGGGCCGCCGGAAGCGTAGCGCCACTCGATCGCCTCGGTGATCGGAAACAGGTGGGCCGGCGCCGCGCTGACCTCGGGCGACATGCCGCGCACCGCGGCGAGGTCGTCCAGCATCCAGAACGAGCGGCCGTGCGTCGCGACGACGAGCGAGTTGTCCTTCACCACCAGGTCGTGCACGGCCACCGTCGGCATGTTCAACTGGAGCGGCTGCCACGTCGCGCCGGCGTCGGGCGACGCCACGACGCCGCGCTCGGTGCCGACGTAGAGCACGCCCTTTCGGGCAGGATCTTCGCGGACCGCGTGGAGATAAGTCGCCCGATCGAGCCTGGCATCGAGCCTGGTCCACGTCCGCCCGACGTCGGCGGTCTTGAACAGGTACGGCTTCGTGTCGTCCAGCCGGTGCGCGTCGACCACCACGAAGGCGGTGCCGGCATCGAAGGGCGAGGGCTCGATCAGGCTCACGGTGCCCCATTCCGGCATCCCGGGCATCGCCGCGGTCACGTTCGTCCACGTCGTGCCGCCGTCGCGGGTGACGTGCACGAGGCCGTCGTCGCTGCCCGCCCAGATCAGCCCTTTCTGCTTCGGGGACTCCGCCACCGCGAATATCGTGCAGTAGGTCTCGACGCCGGTGTTGTCGCCCGTGATCGGCCCACCCGCCCATTTCTGCTTCGACTTGTCGTTGCGAGTCAGGTCGGGGCTGATGGCCGTCCAGGTGCGGCCGTCGTCGGCCGACCGGAACAGCACGTTCGCACCGTGGTACAGCACGTGCGGGTCGTGAGGCGAGAGCGCGATGGGCGCCGTCCACTGGAAGCGGTAGCGCATGTCCTCGGCCCCGTGCCCGGAAGGGTTCTCGGGCCACGCGCTGATGTTGCGCGACTGCCGCGTTCGCTCGTCGTACGCCGAGATGTAGCCGAGGTACTCCCCGGCGTAGATGATTTGCGGGTCCGCCGCGTTGTGGGCGGTGTGGCCCGCCTCTCCGCCGCCGACCGAGTACCAGTCGCTCAACAAGAGCCCGGAAGTGTTCAGGCTGTTGCTTGGCGCCGCCGCGGTCCCTATGTCCTGCTGCGCCCCCGACAGGCGAAAGGGGACGCGCGTGTCGACCGCCACGTGATAGAACTGGCCGAGGGGCAGCGGCGGGGCAAACCACGTCTCGCCGCCGTTCACGGTGATGTCCACGCCGCCGTCGTTCGCGTCGATCATGCGAAGCGGGTTGGCCGGGTCGATCCAGAGGTCGTGGTGGTCGGCATGGTGGATGCCCTTGACCGCCGTGATCGTCCGGCCCCCGTCCACCGTCTTGAGCATGGGCACCTGCGGGAACCAGACGACGTTCGCGTTGGCGGGGTCCACGGTGAGCGTCGAGTAGTACCAGGCCCGCTGCCGCAGCGCGTGGTGGCCGCTCGCCCGCTCCCACGTCTCGCCGCCATCGTCCGATCGGTAGAGGCCGCCCTCGGCCGCCTCGATCAGCGCGTAGACACGCCGGCCGTCGGTCGGGGCGACCGCCACGCCGACCTTGCCCCAGATGCCCTCCGGCAGTCCCTTGCCGGTCAGTGCCTTCCAGGTGTCTCCGCCGTCCCTCGACACGTAGAGGCCGCTGCCCGGCCCACCGGACACCAGGTCCCAAGGGCTGCGGCGCGCCTGCCAGAGTCCCGCGAAGAGGATGTTGGGGTTCGACGGATCGAACGCCACATCCGAAGCGCCCGTATCCGCGTCCTTCTTGAGCACCTGCTGCCAGGTCCTGCCGCCGTCACGCGTCCGGAAGACGCCGCGCTCGGGGTTCGGACCGAACGCGCGGCCCAGGACCGCGGCGAACGCGATGTCGGGGTTCTTCGGGTGGACGATGATCGTGCCGATCTGGCCTTCCTGCACCCAGACGTGCTTCCACGTATTGCCGGCGTCGAGGGACTTGTAGATCCCGTCGCCCGCCTGGACGTCGCCGCGGATGTTCGCCTCCCCGGTTCCGAGGTAGAGGACGTTGGGGTCGGACGGCGCGACGGCGATCGAACTCGCCGACGCGACCGCCTGGTCGTCGAAAATCGGCTTCCACGTGCTGCCGCCGTCCCCTGATTTCCAGAGGCCGCTCGCGGCCGTGGCGGCGTAATAGACACGGGGATTGCCGGGCACGCCGGCGACGCGGTCCACCCGGCCGCCCCGCGAAGGCCCGAGCGCCCGGTACTTCAATCCCTTCAACTCGGGGATGCTCTTGGGAGACTGGTCCAGCCGCTCGGGCGGTACGGGCGTGGTGTCGGCCGCCTTCGGCTGCGGGGCGGAAACCGCGGACTGCGACCTCGGAGGTGGTGGGGCCGCGGCCTGCGCCAAGATGACTGCCGGCGTCGTCAGCAGACCGAGCAGGGCCGACACCGTCAGCGCGGCGCCCGGGAGGACGGTTCGTAGACGACCAATCATCTGGTGATGCCTCCTGAGTTGAATCCTCATCGTATCAGAGCGGCCCGGCGGGATATGGTGCGCAAGGACCGCTCGACGCACCACCGGTTCAGGTCGCTCGTCGGCAGGAGCCTCGAGCGGGTGCTCAGTCAGCACGGCGCGGCGCACTGACCCGCCGCCTCAGGACCACGCTGCCGGCGGCGTACCACCCGGTGACGTTCGCCAGCGTCCTGAACATGTCAGGAATGGTGTCCACCCCCATCAGCACCCCGATCCCCTCGACCGGCACCCCCGCTGACGCGAGCACGGGCGTCATCGTGATGATCGCGCCGGCGGGGATGCCCGGGATGGTAAACGAGGTGACGACGACGGTCACCAGGATCGTGGCGAGCTGCGCGGGGGCGAGCGGGACGCCGTAGAGCCGCGCCACGAACAGCACCGCCACCGTCTGCGCCATCGCTCCCCCGACCCTGAACATCGAAGCGGCCAGCGGGACGAAGAACCCCACCATTTCTTCCGGCCAGCGGAGCACCGCGCGAGCCCCCTCGATGGTGGCCGGCAGCGCCGCGAGCGACGAGCGTGACGAAAACGCGACCGCCTGCGCGGGCCCGGCCGCTTGCGCCAGCTGCCGCAGCGGCACCCGCCCGACGAGGATCGCCGCAGGGTAGAGCACGACCAGGATGAAGGCGCCGCTGATGAGGGACAGCAGGACGATGTAGTAAGCGAGCGCACCCGCGGCGGAGGCCCCCATGCGGGCGCCGAGGGGAACCGCGAGCGCGAACACGCCGAACGGCGTCAGCTTCAGGATCCAGCCGACGAGCAGGAGCATCGCCTCCGCGACACCGTGGAAGAATCCCGCGACGATTTGCCGCCGCCCCGCTTCGACGGAGGTCAGCGCGAGGCCGAACGCCAGCGAGAACACGATCAGCGGCAGGATGGCGCCGTCGGCGGCGGCCTTCAGGGCATTGACGGGAACGAGGTCGACGAGCCACTGCGACCACGAGGGGAGCTGCCGGGCGGCCTCCGCGGCACTCCTGCCCGCTCCTTCCGCCCCGGACCGCAGCGCCGCCGAGACGACCGGATCGATTTCCAGGCGCTGGAGGAGCGGGTAGGCACACGCGGCGCTGAAGGCGGTGGCCGCGGCGATGAAGGCGACGAAGACCGCGAGCGACCGCCCGCCCAGGCGCCCGACCGCGCGGGCATCGCGCATCGATGCGACGCCGACGATCAGCCCGGAGGCGACGAGCGGGATCACCGTCATCCGGATCGCATTGACGAACAGCAGGCCGGCCGGCTCCACGAGCCCCGGCAGTCGAAGCATCCAGCCGACGCCGCTCGCCGACACCGCGATGCCGATCACGAGGCCGGTCACCAGGCCAATCAGAACGCGAACGGTGAAAGACATGCGGCCGCCTTATCGAAACAGGAGCCGGACACCAAAGCCGACCAGCAGGATGCCGGTCACCCCCTCCAGCGTGCGCCGCACGAGCGGGCGCGACATCCGCTCGGCAAGCGCGCCGAGTGCGACCGCGTAGACCGACAGCCAGGCGAGGCTCATCGAAACGTGGGTCGCGGCGAGCACGATGAACCGCGCGAAGAAGCGGTCGCCCGGCCCGATGAACTGCGGCAGGAACGTCATGTAGAACAGGATGACCGGCGGGTTCAGCAGGTTGGTGGTGATGCCGCGGACGATGTCGGCCCGCACGGTTCGCCGGCCTGCCGGTGTCGCCGAAGCGTGCCCCCCCTGGTCCCTTCGCTTGACCGGAAGTGGCGGCGGCCCGCTCCACATCCGCCAAAGCCCCCGCAACCCGAGGAAGCTGAGGTAGGCGGCGCCGCCGGCCTTGACGAACTGCAGCGTCCACGGCCAGTGCGTGAAGACGAACGACATGCCGAGGGCCGACAAGAACGCCAGCGTCGAATTGCCGATGTTGACGCCGAGCACGGTGTAGAGCGCCGCCGCGTGCCCCTCGGCCACGGCGGTCTCCATGACGACGGCCATGGTGGCGCCGGGGCTCATGACCAGGAGGGCCGAGATGGACGCGTAAGCGAAGTACCGCGCATCGAACATGGGACGGCATTCTACAGGCTTTCGGCTTGCGGCTTGCGGTCCGGCGTCCGGCTGAGGCTTTCGGCTCCCAGCTTTCGGCTGCCCTGAGGTAACATCCCGGCCCGTCCCAGCAACCCCGTCCCCCATTCACTCCGGAGCGCGCAATGCGAAAGAGCCTCGTGATCACGGCGGTCTGCCTGTTCGCGGTGGTGGCGGCCACGGCCGCCCTCGCCGCGCCCATCAAGTTCGCCCGGTATCCCCACGTCTCGAACGGCAAGCTGGCCTTCGCGTACCACGGCGACCTGTGGGTGGCCGACGCCGACGGCGCGCGCCCGGCTCGCCTGACGGCCCACGTCTCGCGCAACACCTTCCCGCGCTTCTCTCCCGACGGCAAGTGGGTGGCGTTCACGAGCAACCGCATGGGCAACGACGACGTGTGGGTCATTCCGGCGGCCGGGGGCGAGGCCCGCCAGTTGACCTTCCTGACGACGGCCGACACCGTCCTCTACTGGACGCCGGACGGCAAGCGGATCATCTTCGCCAGCAACCGGAGCGGCCAGCCGTTCGGGAGCCCGCTCTACAGCGTCGCACTCGAAGGGGGCCTGCCCGAACCGCTGCCCGTCGACGTGGGCAGCAACGGCATGATCAAGCAGGACGGATCGGCGCTCGCCTTCAATCGCATCCCGGTGCGCTACTGGCGCAAGGGCTACAAGGGCAACGCGGCGGACGACATCTTCGTCCAGGACCTGAAGACGAAGGCCATCACCCAGCTGACAGGAACCGACCTGCAGGCGTTCCGCGAGAAGCGGCAGAGCCTTCACCCGATGTGGGGCGCCGACGGGATGGTCTACTTCTCCTCCGAGAAGGACGGGATCTTCAACATCTGGAAGATCGCACCGACCGGCGGGCAGCCGACGCAGGTGACCTTCCACAAGCAGGACGGGGTCCAGTTCCCGTCGATCAGCCCGGACGGCAAGACGATCTCCTACGAGAACGAGTTCGAACTCTGGACGCTCGCCGTTCCCGGCGGGTCGCCCCGGAAGGTGGCGATCGATCTCGATTACGATCCGAAGGAGAACCTGGTGCAGTTCGTCCAGTCCAAGGGCCGCATCGACGGCTTCTCGCCGTCGCCCGACGGCGATTATGCCGCCGTCGACTTTCACGGTGAGATCCTGGTCGTTCCCACGGACCCCGAATTCGGCGAGCGCCAGCTGGTGACCTCCTCCTCGTGGCGCGATCGCCGCGAGAGCTTCTCGCCGAACGGCCGCTACGTCGCCTACACCTCCGACGAATCCAGGGAAGAGGAAGTCTGGGTGTTCGACCGCCAGGCGGGCACGCGCCGGAAACTGACCACGCACGCCTCCTTCAAGAACCTCGGCGGCTGGTCGGCTGATTCGAAGCAGCTTGCGTACGTCGCGGCGAACCGCCTCTTCACCGCCGACATCGACAGCGGCAGCAGCGTGGAACTGCGCGCCAACCCGGCCGGCGGGTTCCAGTCGGTCAACTTCTCGCCGGACGGCAAGTGGCTGGCTTACACGCGGCGCGACGACGACCAGAACGCCGACGTCTATCTCTACGACATCGCGGGCAAGAAGGAATACGACGTCACGCCGAACCCGTTCTCCGAGGGGCGCGCCGCTTTCACGCCGGACGGCCGGAAGCTGGTCTTCCTCTCGGAGCGCGACGGCGGCGTGATGCACCTGTTCATCGTGTCGCTCGAGCGCCTCCGCGAGGACCCGGACGACCCGCTGGTGAAGGAGCGCGCCAGGAAGGCGCGCGCCGAACAGAAGGGCAAGGACGCCGCGCCTGCACCGGCCCCAGCCGGCATCCAGGTCGATGCCGGCGGCATCGACCGCCGCGCCATCCAGCTGACGAAGGGCACCGAGGCGGACGGCCCCTACTTCATCTCGGCCGACGGCCGGCTCGTCTACTTCGTGAGCAGCGACGAGAAGGGCCGGGGCCTCTTCTCGGTCGGCACCGACGGCAAGGACCGCAAGCGGGTGGCCGACGGCGCATTTGCAGGGCTGACGGCGACGGCCGACACGAAGAAGGTCTTCTACACGCAGGACGGCGAGCTCTACCAGATGGAGCTGTCGGGCGAGAAGAAGAAGACGAAGATCAACACCGCGATGACCGTGAAGGTGGACAACCGCGTCGAGTGGCAGCAGATCTTCGACGAGTGCTGGCGCGTGATGAATTACCAGTTCTACGACGAGAAGATGCACGGCCGCGACTGGGGCGCGGTCAAGGCCACCTACGAGCCGCTGCTGAAGTACGTGGGCGAGAACGACGACGTCTACGACATCGCCAACGAGATGATTGGCGAGCTCAACGCGTCGCACACCGGGGTGAGCGGCCCGGCGAGCCGCGAGATCCCGCCCGCCTACACGACGCGCCTGCCGGGACTCGACCTCGTGCCCGATGGCGGCCTCTACAGGATCAGCCGGATCTACCGGAAGGGCCCGGCCGACAAGGAGTGGCTGGACATCAAGGTCGGCGACTACGTCCTCGCGATCGACGGGAAAGCGGTGAAGGCCGGCGACAACTACTGGCGGCTGCTGAACGACCCGCTCAACGAGTACGTGACGTTCAGGATCTCGCGCACCGCCGCGGGCACCGACGCCCGCGACGTCCGCATCAAGACGGTCGCGTCGCTCTCCGAGGTGAAGTACGGGGAATGGGTGGAACGGAACCGCGAGTTCGTGGACAAGGACACCAACGGCCAGATCGCGTACGTGCACATCCAGTCGATGAACCAGCCGTCGCTCAAGAAGTTCCAGAACGAGATCGACCAATTCTGGAACAAGAAGGGGCTGGTCGTCGACATCCGCTACAACGGCGGCGGCAACATCGACCAGGAACTCCTCGACATCCTCGAACGCCGCCCGTACGAGTTCTGGAACAACCGCTGGGGCGCGCGCACGTGGGGCCGGCGGCCGCGGTCGATGGTGGTCGGGCCGAAGGTGATGTTGATCAACTGGCGCTCCGCATCCGACAGCGAAGTGACCCCCATGGGCTTCCGCGACCTCGGCCTCGGCCGCATCGTGGGCAACCCGACCAACGCCTCGGTCATCGCCACCGGGTCGTACGGCCTGATCAACGGCGGCAGCATCCGGACGCCCGGATCGCTGGTGGTGACGTGGGACCCCTCGAAGCCGAACAACTACGGCGTGAACCTCGAGAACTACGGCGTCGCGCCCGACGTCTTCGTCAAGAACTCGCCCGAGGACGAACTGAAGGGATTCGACCGCGAACTGAAGGCCGCCGTGGACGAGGCGATGAAGATGCTGAAGGAGAAGAGCTGGAGGTACGAGAAATAGGGCTCAGGGCTCAGGGCTCGCCTCCGTCCAGAAGCGCACGTCGAGCGAAAGGATCGGGTAGCGCTTCCGGAGCTCGATGACGTGCTGCGCATAGGACGGCTTCGGAATCTCGCCGCGCAGCAACCGGTCCCGCAGGCGCCGAATCTCGAAGCGATACAGGTCGTTCACGAACGACTTGACTATAGACGGCGGGGTGCGGTCCGTGGGCCGCACCCCGTGTCGGAGCAGTTCGGTCAACACTTCACGCCGGTACCGGTAACACGCCATCGTCGCGAGTGTAACGCAGCAACCTGCCTGATGTCGGCTCTGGCCCTGAGCCTTGCGCCTTGAGCCCTGAGCCTCGAGCCCCGTCCCTACCGGTGAAACTCCGCCCCTGCCTTCCACTGCGGGAACGTGTCCGCCTGCGCGACGCGGTAGCCCATCATCCAGTAGAACTGCAGGTCCTGCACGCCGCCGCTCAGGTCCCAGTCAGCCTTCACCGTGTCGGTCGGCTTGTGGTACAGGTTCGCGAAGAAGTCGTCGCGCACCTGCTTGCCGAATCCCGACGGCTTGCCGATGAACTCGTCGCCGTGATCCGGCTCGAACGCCGGCACGCCGCGGCGCACGAACGAGAAGTGGTCCGAGCGGTAGTACATCCCCCGCTCCGGCTGCGGGTCGGGTTTCAACCAGCGTCCCTGTTCCTTCGCGATCGCCTGGGCGTAATCGTCGAGGTCCGACTGCCCCAGGCCGATTACGGTCAGGTCGTTCGTCTTCCCGTGCACGTTCAACATCTCGAGGTTGATCACCGCGAGTGTCTTGTCGAGCGCGCAGACCGGGTTGGAAGCGTAGTCCTCGGACCCGAGCATCAACTGCTCTTCCGCCGTCACCGCGGCGAATACGATGCTGCGGCGGGGCGGCGCCGGCAGGGCGGCAAACGCACGCGCGATCTCCAGCAAGCCCGCCACCGCCACCGCGTTGTCGACCGCGCCGTGGTATACCGCATCGCCGTCGAGCGGGGCCCCGATCCCGAAGGCGTCCCAGTGCGACGTGTAGAGCACGCACTCGCCCTTCCCGGCGGGATCGCCGCCGTCGAGACGGGCCACCACGTTCCGGGATGCGACGTCCCGGATCCGGTTCCTGAGCGCGACCGAGGCCGTGACGCCGAGCGGCACCGGCCGGAAGTCCCGGGTCGCCGCCAGGGCCCTTTCCCGCTCGAAGTCCTTGCCGGCCAGGGCGAACAGCGCCCGGGCTCTCTCGAGCGGGATCCACCCCTCGACCGCCGCTCGCGTCGCGTTCCCGTCGGGACGCTTCACGTCGAACTGCTCCCCCACCTTCACCTGCACCACCGCGAAGCCGTACCCGGCCGGCCCGGTCTCGTGCACGATCAACGCCCCCGCCGCCCCCATCTTCTGCGCCATCTCGAACTTGTAGGTCCAGCGGCCGTAGTAGGTCATCGCCGTCCCCCCGAACACCTTGGGGTCGAGCGCGCCCGGGTTGGAGGCGTCGGCGACTGGCGGGTCGCCGATCAGCATCACCATGGTCTTTCCGCGCAGGTCGACGCCCCGGTAGTCGTCCCAGCCGTATTCGGGCGCCTGCACCCCGTAGCCCACGAACACCAGTTCGGATGCGTCGAGGCTCACCGTGTCGACGGCCCGCTTGGTCCACGCCACGAAGTCGTCCTTGAAGGCCAGCGTCTGCGTGGCCGACCCCTTCTTGAACACGAGCGACGCGGAAGGCTCCGGCGTGATGCCGACGAGCGGCACCTGCTGGAAGTACGTGCCGTCCGCGGCCGCCGGCTTCAGCCCCATCGTCCGGAACTGTTCGGCGAGGTAGCTCACCGTCTTCTCTTCACCGGGGGTGCCGGGCGCCCTGCCCTGGAACTCGGCCGATGAGAGCGCCGTGGTGTCTCGCAGGATTGCCGCGCCATCGATCGCCGGGAAGCCGACCGCCACGGGGGCGGCCGGCCGCAGCGCGTAGATGACGAAGAAGCCGAGCGCCGCGATCAGCACCAGCGACGCGAGAAAGATCAAGACGCGTGTCGTTCGCATGGCCTTCGTCCTCCACCCTCCGGCTCGTCCTCCGCCCTCCGCCATCCGCCCTGCCTACCGCTTGAACCCCGATCCCGCCTTCCACTCCGGGAACCGGTCGGCCTGCGCCAGCCGGTAACCGACCATCCAGAAATACTGGAGGTCCTGCACGGCGCCGCTCATGTCCCAGTCCGGCCGGACGTTGTCGGACGGCTTGTGGTAGTCGTTCGCGGTGTAGGCGTCGCTCTTGGCGCGTCCCCAGCCGGGGTCCTTGCCGACGTAGTCGATCCCGCCGCCGCTCGCCAGCGCCGGCACGCCCTTCTGGGCAAACGGGAAGTGGTCGGAACGGAAGAAGCCGCCCTTCTCGGGCTCCGGGTCGGGACGGATCACGCGCCCCTGTTCCGCGGCAACCTTCGTCGCGTAGTCGTCGAGTTCCGAGTTCCCCAGCCCGGTGATCGTGATGTCCCTGGTCTTGCCGTAGACGTTCAGCGCGTCCATGTTGACGACGCCCGCCGTCTTCTCGAGGGGGTACAGCGGGTTCGCCGCGTAGTAGCCGGATCCCAGCAATCCCTGCTCCTCGGCCGTCACGGCCAGCATCAGGATCGACCGCTTCGGCGCCGTCGGCATCTTCGCGAACGCGCGGCCGAGTTCGATCATGCCGCCAATACCCGTCGCGTTGTCGACGGCCCCGTGGTACACCTTGTCGCCGTTGACGGGCACCCCGATGCCGAAGTGGTCCCAGTGGGACGTGTAGATGACGTACTCGTTCTTGAGAGCCGGGTCGCTTCCCTCGATCTTCCCCACGACGTTGTGCGAGTCGATGCCGCGGATGGTGTTGCGCAGCGTGACGGACGCGGAGGCGCCGAGCGGCACCGGTGTGAACGCCGCCGTGAGCGCGGCCTTCTTCGCCGCGTCGAAGTCCTTGCCCGCGGCGGCGAACAGCTTCTTCGCCTGCTCGAAGGTGATCCAGCCCTCCACGGCGGCCCGGCTCATGTTCTTGTCGGGCGCCACCAGGCTGAACTGCTCGGCGATCTTCCCCTGCACCACCGCAAACGGATACCCGGCCGGCCCCGTCTCGTGGACGATGAGCACGGCGGCGGCCCCCATCTTCTGCCCCATCTCGTACTTGTAGGTCCACCGCCCGTAGTAGGTCATCGCCTTCCCGCCGAAGACCTTCGGGTCCAGTTCGCCGGGGTTGGCCGGGTCGGTCACCGGCGGGTCGCCCACCAGCACGATCATCGTCTTGCCTTTGAGGTCGACGCCCTTGTAGTCGTCCCAGTTGAATTCGGGCGCCTGCACGCCGTAGCCGACGAACACGACGTCCGACTTGTCCACCGTCACCGTGTCCGCGACGCGCTTGGTCCAGGCCACGAAGTCGTCGCGCCAGGCGAGCTTCTGCTCCGTTGCGCCGCGCCGGAACGAGAGCACGGCCTTCTGGTCGGTGACGATGCCGACCATCGGCACCTTCTGGACGTAGCTGCCGTCGGGGTTGCCGGGCTTCAAACCCGCCTTCCTGAACTGGTCGGTGATGTAAGCCACCGTGACCTCCTCGCCGTGCGTCCCGGGCGCGCGGCCTTCGTACGCGTCGGAGGCGAGGATCTTCGTGTGCGCCAGGACGGCGTTGCCGTCGATGGCCGGGAACGGCACGGCCTCGGGGGCCTTGGGAGCCGAGGAGGACGCGCCGACGCAGGCGGCCAGCGCGCAGCCGGCCGCCGCCACCGTCAGGAACCGAGCGAACGATCGTGTCATGTCAACTCCTGGAGGAGGGCTGGATCAACGGTCGGATTGTATCCCAGCCGCGTCCCGCGTGCCGGCCTGCGGGGCGACGCGCGTCGTCCAGCGCTCACCGGCGCCTGTTATAGTTGCTCTCCTGTGACGTTTCGCGACGAACTCCGGCCGATGCTCGCGCTCGCGGGCCCCGTGGTCCTCGCCGAGATTGGCTGGGTCAGCATGGGAATCGTGGACACCATCATCGTCGGGCCTCTCGGGCCCGCGGCGATCGGTGCCGTCGGCATCGGCAACATCCTCTTCCTCGCGCTCGCCGTCTTCGGGATGGGCCTCCTCCTCGGCCTCGACACGCTGGTCTCCCACGCGTTCGGCGCCGGGCGGCTGGACGAATGCCACCGGTGGCTGCTTCACGGGATCCTGCTCAGCCTGATCACCGCTCCGGTGCTGACCGCCGTCGCCTTCGCGGCCATCGCCCTCCTGCCCGGGTGGGGCTTGACGCCCGAGGTGCTGGCGCTGACCGGCCCCTACCTGCGGGTCATCACGTGGAGCCTGCTGCCGCTCTTGCTGTACGCGTCGTTCCGCCGCTACCTCCAGGCGCTCGGGATCGTCAAGCCGGTGACCTTCGCGCTCGTCTCGGCAAACATCATCAACGCGCTGGCCGCCTGGGCGCTGGTCTTCGGACACCTCGGCCTCCCCGCCATGGGCACCACCGGCTCGGCCGTCGCGACGCTCGTCTCGAGGGTTTACCTCGCGGGCGCCCTGCTCGTCGCGGTCGTCCTCTACGATCGCCGGCACGATGTCAGGGCGCTCAGCATCCGCTGGCGGCCCAAGAAGCGGAGCCTGGTGCGGCTTCTCAGGCTGGGGTTGCCGGCCGCGACGCAACTGACCCTCGAACTGGGGGTCTTCGCCGCAGCGAGCGCGTTCGCAGGCCGCCTGGACGCGGTCTCGCTCGCGTCGCACCAGATCGTGTTCCAGCTCGCCAGCCTCACCTTCATGGTGCCGCTCGGCGTCGCCTCGGCGGGCGCGGTCCGCGTGGGACACGCGGTGGGCCGTCGTGACGCCCACGCCGCGGCACGCTCCGGCTGGGTGGCGCTGGCACTTGGCGCGGGGTTCATGACGATTGCCGCCGCGGCGTTCATCCTGTTGCCGCGCCAGCTCGTCGGGGCCTTCACCTCCGATCAATCGGTGTTCGCGACCTGCCGGCGGCTGCTGCTGGTGGCGGCGATGTTCCAGATCTTCGACGGGCTGCAAGGCGTCTCGACCGGCGTGCTCCGGGGGCTCGGTGACACCCGGACACCCATGCTCAGCAACCTCGCCGGCCACTGGTTCTTCGGCCTCCCCATCGGCTACGCCCTGTGCTTCGGGGCGGGTTGGGGTGTCGTCGGCCTCTGGGTGGGCCTGTCTTCCGGCTTGATCGTGATCGGCGTGACGCTGGTGATGGTCTGGCGGTTCCGGGTCGCTCGCCTGACGGCGTGAGTCGCTGCAAGGCCAGCGGAGACCTTGCGGCGTCTATGTTGAGGTAACATGAAGGGTTCCCTGCCAAGACCATCGCAGGGGGAGGAACGCATGACGGTATCCTGGCGGCCGCTGATGCTCGCAGCCGCACTCATCGTGATCGGGGCGGCGGCGGCGACCGCGCAGACCGTAATCGTGACGAAGACGACGCCGGGCACGGCGGTCGAGGTAGGGGTGAACGCCACCCCGCTGAAGACCGCGACGTCCGACGCGGACGGCGTCGCGAAACTTCCGCTCGACATGCTCGCTGCCCGGAACGCCAAGAGCGGCGGCAAGACCGAGATGTCCGTCCGGGTCTTCGTCGACGTGTGCGAGAAGGCCCGGCACGTCTGGCTGGTGGAAGCCGGTTGGCAGCCGCCGACGCCGGCCGCCGGCTGCACCCGCCGGGAGCTGTTCGGCATGTTCTCGGTCACCAGCATCACCACGCTCGTCGTCGATGCCGCCGAGCAGGTCCAGGCGGTATGGATCCGGCAGGGGCCGGCCCCCGCGAACTGGCTGGATCCCAACGCCCGCCCCGAGACCGGCGGCGGGCCCGAGTTCCCGCTCCCGGTCGGGCTGGTCCTGTTCGGCGGCCTCGGCGCGGGCAAGTACGGGCACTCCGGTGCGGTCGCGTGTGGTCAGGGCGTCGGCAGCTGCTCCTCCAACGCGTATGCTTTGACGTTCCGCATGGGCGGCGATTTCTGGCTGGGCCGCTTCCTGGCGGTCACCGGCAGCTACCTGAAACCGCTGGAGATGAAGGCGACCGGCGGCGGGAGCGGCTACCGTTTCACGACCACCCTTCGGCCCAACGTGGCCACGGTCGGCGGCAAGATCGCCATCCCGACCGGACGGGTCCGGCTCTACGCCGAAGGCGGCTTCACCTACCAGCGCTCGAACTTCCAGACCACGGAGTCGGTCAACCCGTATGTCGCGACGGTGAACGGCGAGGAAGTCGTCTTCCCCGGCGGCACGCAGGTCTTCAACCTCCAGACCGGAGGGTGGGGCTGGATTGCCGGCGGTGGCATCGACATCTGGGTCAAGCGCCAGTGGGGCGTGTACGCGGAGGCGGGACGGGCCACGCTGCAAGGCTCACCCAGGGCCGGTGGCGAAGGCAGCCTGGATGAAACGCTTCTGTACTTCGTCGGCGGGGTGCGGTTCCGCCTGACCCGTTGAGCCTGTGACAATCGGGCGCCTGCCCTTTGCCCGGAGAAGTTCCGTGAAACTGAGTGGTTTGTTCCGTCCGGTCCTCGTGCTCGCATCGGTGGTCGCCCTGGCTGTCGCGGCCGGCGGGTGCGACAACACTCCCGTGACGCCGTCGAGCCCCGAATACAGTCAGACCGACCTGCTCGTCGGCACCGGCGCCGAGGCCGTGAGCGGCAGCGTGGTGGTCGTGAGGTACACCGGCTGGTTCTACGACATCAACAAGACCGACAAGAAGGGACTCGTGTTCGACACGACCGTCGGCAAGTCCCCGCTGGTCTTCCAGCTCGGGAGCGGGTCGGTCATCACGGGGTGGGATAAGGGCGTAGTCGGCATGAAGGTCGGCGGGCAGCGCCGCCTCGTCCTTCCGCCGTCCGATGCCTACGGGGCGAACCGGTACGCGTCGATCCCGCCGAACGCGACGCTGATCTTCGACATCGAGCTGGTCGGCATCAGCGTGACCCCGACGATCAGCGGGATCGAGCCGGCCTCGGGACCGACGGGCGGCGGCACGACCGTCACCATCACCGGCACCGAGTTCACGAGCGGCTTCGCGGTGACCATCGGCGGCGCCGCCGCAACGAACGTGACGCTGGTGAGCAGCACGAAACTCACGGCCACCACCCCTGCGCACACTGCGGGCGCCGTGGACGTCGTGGTGATCAATCCCGAAGGTTTGAGCGCGACCTTGGCCGGCGGCTACACCTACGTCGTACCGACGTCCGCGGCAGCAGGCCGGTAACGGGGGGCGACGGATACCGAATGCACAATGCAAAATGCACAATGCAAGAAGGAAGGGCCTTTGCGCGTTGTGCATTCTGCGCTGGGCATTATGCATTGTGCATTGACGGCGGCTAGCTCACCCGTTGCGCCCCCCTCGAACTCGCGACGCCTCGCGCCGAAGCTCCTGGCTGAATCGCGCGCGAAAGGCACAGCAACACCGGTAGAATGTTGGGCCTTGAACCTGGAACCCCCGTTCGGCTCTGCCCCTGGAGCACCGACCGATGGCGAGTGACACACCCGCGGCGGACCGCCGCGAGTTCATGCTGCGCGTGCTGCGGCTCGGAGGCCTGAGCGCTGCCACTGTCGGCGCGGCCGGGTGGCTCAGCTGGCGCAGCGAGCGGCCGAAGGAATCGGAAGTCCTGGTCGCCAGCCGCCGGACGGGCGTGCCCGCCGACCCCGGCCTGCCCGAGATGGTGGTGGCACAGGGCGGCTCGCCCGAGGCCTGGTCCGCCGCGCGCTCGAGGAACTCGGCGGCATGCGCCGCTTCATCGCCCGCGGCGACATCGTCGTCGTCAAGCCGAACATCGGCTGGGACCGCGCGCCCGAGCAGGCGGCGAACACCAACCCGGCTGTCGTCGCGGAGGTCGTCCGCCTGTGCCTCGACGCCGGCGCCAGGCGGGTCATCGTGACCGACATGAGCTGCAACGACCCCCGCGTGTGCTTCGAGCGCAGCGGGATCGCCGCGGCCGCGAAGGCCGCGGGCGCCGAGGTGATCCTGCCCGACGAGCGCCGGTTCAAGCAGGTCAACCTGGGCGGCGAGGTGCTGACCGACGTGGCCGGTGCTCGAGCCGTTTCTGAACGCCGACAAGGTCATCAACCTGCCGATCGCCAAGCACCACAGCCTGACCGGCGTGCACGCTCGGCATGAAGAACTTCTACGGGATCATCGGCGGCCAGCGCAGCCGCCTGCACCAGCGCATCAACGAGAGCCTGGTCGACCTGACCGCCTTCGCCCGGCCGACGCTCACGATCATCGACGCCTACCGGGTCCTGATGCGCGGCGGGCCGACGGGAGGCAGCCTGGCCGACGTGGAGGTGAAGAAGACGCTGCTCGCCGGCACCGACCCGGTCGCGCTCGATCCTACGCCGCCAAGGCGTGGTGGGACCTCGACCATCAGCGCCTGCCGTTCCTCCGCATCGCCCAGGCCCGCGGCCTCGGCAAGGCGAACTTCGAGGAGGTCCGGACCAAGCGTGGTACCGTGTAGCCTATGCAGCGTCCCCACCTGTCCGTCGTGCGCCGCGTCTCGCAGATCGTGTTCCTCGCGGCGTTCCTGTTCCTGCTCTTCCGGTCCGAGTTCACGGGCTCGTTCCGCGGGGCGTCCGGACAGGTCCGGCTGCCGTGGCCCGTCTCGATCTTCCTCGAGGCCGACCCGCTGGCCGCGATGGCGACCGCGCATCTCCACGCACACCCTCTACCGCGGCCTGCTGTGGAGCCTGGTCGATCCTGGTGCCGACGTTCGTCCTCGGCCGCTTCTTCTGCGGCTGGGTCTGCCCGCTCGGCACGCTGCACCACTTCTTCGGGAGCTTCAAGTCCGAGAAGAAGCGCGGAAAGGCGCTGCTCGACTCGAACCGCTACAAGCCGTGGCAGGCCGTGAAGTACTACGTGCTGGCAGCGGTGCTGCTGGCGGCGGTCTTCGGCTCGCTGCTCGCCGGGCTGCTCGACCCGATCTCGCTGACGCGTCCGTTCGCTGGCGGCTGTCGATCTTCCCGGGCGTGAACTACGCCTCGGGCGCGCTGCTCGACGTCGTGGTACGACAGCCCCTGGCAGCCGGTCCGCTTCGCCGCGGACGCGGCGCAGTTCGTGCTGCAGGGCGACGCTCGTCAGCTTCAAGCAGCCGCACTTCCGGCAGGCGTTCTTCCTCGGCGCCATCTTCATCGGGCTGCTCGCCCTCAACCTGCGCGTCACGCGGTTCTGGTGCCGCGCCCTCTGCCCGCTCGGCGCGTTGCTCGGCGTGTCTCGCGCTGGTCGCTGGTCCAGCCTGGAGAAGGACCAGGCCGCGTGCGACGACTGCAACCGCTGCCTGCTGCACTGCCAGGGCGGCGACGACCCGATCCCCGGCGGCGAAGTGGCGGAAGGACGAGTGCCACCTGTGCCTGAACTGCGTGGGCGACTGCCCCACGGACGGCATCGCGTTCCGCTTCGGCTCGCTGCCGTCGGCCGCGACCACGCTCGAGCGCCGCAGCTGCAGCGCCGCAAGCTGCTCGCCGGCGTCGCCGCCGGCGCCGCGCTCGTGCCGCTGCTGCGCATCGCCGACCGGCTCGACGTCGGAACCGACTCGCGCCTGATCCGGCCGCCGGGCGCGCTCGAGGAGCCGCACTTCCTCGAGCGCTGCATCCGCTGCGGCGAGTGCATGAAGGTGTGCCCGAACAACGCGCTGCACCCGGCGTTCTTCGAAGCCGGCATCGAGGGGCTCTGGACGCCGATCCTCATGCCGCGCATCGGCTACTGCGAGCCCACCTGCGTGCTCTGCGGCCAGGTCTGCCCGACCGGCGCCATCCAGAAGATCACCGAGGCGAGAAGCTGGCAGAGCCTCCCGGCGGAGCAACCGCGACCGGTCCGCAATCCCGGCCCCACGCCGATCCGGCGGCAACCCGATCAGGATCGGCACGGCGTTCTACGACCAGGGCCGCTGCCTGCCGTGGGCGATGGCCACCGACTGCATCGTCTGCGAGGAGTGCTGCCCGACCTCGCCGAAGGCCATCGTACCTCGCCAGCGCCGACGTGGTGGACGCGGACGGGAAGACGAAGACGGTCCGGCGGCCGGCGGTCGATGCCAAGCGCTGCATCGGCTGCGGCGCGTGCGAGTTCGCCTGCCCGGTGAAGGACCGGCCGGCCGTCTATGTCACCAGCGTCGGCGAAACGCGCTCGAAGACGAACCAGTTCATCCTGCCCCCGGCACCGAAACGATAGGCTCCAGGCCTCCGGCTCTCGGCTTCCGGCCGGCGGAAGACAGGGCCGACAGCGCCGCAACCATTTGCCCGATGCCTGACGCGGCCCGAAGCCGGAAGGTGGCAGCCCGAAGCCGGGCAAACGAAAGGAAGACACGATGAAGCGTTACCGCTCGATGGACCTGGCCCCGGGGTGCAACCGCCGCGAATTCGTGAAGTCGATCGGTGCGGCGTCGGCCGCCGCCGCCGGCGGCCTCGTGCTCGCCGGGCCTGGCTTCGGCCAGACACCGCAGCCGGCGGCCCCCGTCGAAACGAACATCGGGGACTTCACCAAGGTCCCGAAGACGGCGCGCTCGCTGCCCGGCCCCTTCCCCGGCAGGGTCGTGAAGGTCACCGACGCGCGGTCTGTCCCCGAGAAGTGGACGCCGCCCTCGGCACCGGCCGCCAAGGCGGGAGAGCCGCCCGCGCCTGCTGCGCAGAAGCCGGAGGCAACGCCAAGCTTCGACGGCAAGGTCATCGACGAGATGGTCGGCCAAGGGCATCGCCACGCTGACCGGGCAAGCCGATGAACGAGTCGTTCCGGCTCCTCATCGACCCGCGCGACGTCGTCGGGATCAAGGTGAACCCGGTCGGTCCGCCGCTCATCAACACCCGGCCCGAAGTCGTCGACGCCGTGATCAAGTGGCTCGTGGACAACGGCATCCCCAAGTCGAACATCGTCATCTGGGACCGCTTCGACTACATGCTGAAGGACGCCGGCTTCACCAAGGACCGCTTCCCCGGCATCGCCCTCGAAGGCCTGCAGACGATGGACGAAGCGGGCAACAAGTGGCGCGGACCGGACGGCAAGCACGTGTCCATCGACAACTTCGACAAGGACGTCTTCTACTTCGCCAAGGGCATCGTCGGCAAGGGCGTGAAGGGCTACAAGAACGACGAGTTCTACGTGAACCAGCACGTGTTCAACGGCGAGTACTCGTACTTCGGGAAGCTGCTGACCAAGAAGCTGACCCGCATCATCAACGTGGCCGCGTTCAAGAACACCGGCGCCGTCGATCTCGATGGCCACCAAGAACCTGGGCTACGGGGCGGTCTGCAACACCGGCCGGCTGCACGCGCCGCTGTCGCTTGAAGGTGAACACCGAGGTGCTGGCGGCGCCGGTCCTGCGCGACAAGCTCGCGCTGAACATCACCGACGGCCTGCGCGCGCAGTACGACGGCGGCCCCGACAAGAACGCCCAGTTCGTCTACGACAACCACTCCCTCTACTTCGCCACCGACCCGTTCGCGCTGGACATGCTCTGCCACCAGGAGATCAACGCGAAGCGGAAGGAAATGGGCGTGACCGTCAACGAGAGCCCGCGGATCACCGAGTACCTGCGCTACGCGGAGACGCTGGGCCTCGGCGTGGTCGCGGCGGAGAAGATGCACATCGTGAAGGTGTAGTCGGATCCGACGATGAGGGGTCGGGACTGCTCGGCCGCCGTAGCGCGAAGCGCGAAGGCGGGACGCACCAAGGGTCGGTGGGGCAGGCGTCCCGCCTGCCCGAGGGGAGTCGGAGACAAGGATGCGGCGATTGCTGTGCACGGTGAGCGTCCTGGCGGTTCTGAGCGTGGCCGTTCGGTCCACGTCAGCGGACCCGGTCATGCCCGACGCGCAGGCGTCCGCCCGTCCGACGGGCGATTCGGCGCTGTTGCCGGCCGACGCGGCGGTGGCAGGCTGGAAGAAGGCCGACAACCCCCGCGTCTTCACGAAGGCGGATCTCTACGGCTACATCGACGGCGGGGCCGAACTGTTTCTGGAGTTGGGGTTCGATCAGCTGACGCTGCAGAAGTACCGCAACGGGGCGAACGAGTTCGCCGTCGAAATCTACCGGATGACCGACCCGGCGGCGGCGACCGGCATCTACCTGATGAAGCGCGGCAAGGAGACGCCCGACGCCGCCTTCAAGGCGCGCCACACCGATCAACCGCCACCAGTTGATGTTCGTGCGCGAGCGCTACTACGTCACGATCAACAACCTCTCGGGCGCCGACCAGATGCAGCCGGCGCTGGTCGCCTTCGGCAGCGCGGTGGCGGCCAGGCTGCCGCCCGACCGGGTGCCGCCCGAGTTGAAGGCGCTCCCTGCGGCGGGACTGGTCGCCGGGTCCGAACGGCTCATCAGGGGACCATTCGGCCTGCAGTCCCTCTACACGCTCGGCGACGACGACATCCTGCTGTTGAACGGAAAGGTCGCGGCAGTCGCGGCCGACTACAAGGATGCCGCCGGCAAGACGACGCTCGTCCTCGTGACCTACCCGGATGCCGCGTCGGCCAGGAAGGCGTTCGCCAACATCCAGCAGAACCTGGACAAGTATCTCAAGCCGGTGACGACCACGCCCACGAAGCTGGTATTCAAGGACTACGAGAACAAGTTCGGGAGGGTGACGGTGACGGGCGTCCGGCTCGAGGTCACGCTCCACCTCGCGGCCGCGCCGAAGGAGTGATCGGGCACGGGGCTGAAGCCCCGTGCTACAGCGATGGATGCGCCGCCCGGCGCGTCGGTTTCGGCGACGGACGGCCCACAAATCAGGCTGCTGAACAATACAACACGCGCCGCATTCTGACCCTCAGCAATATGCCGCATTTCGCTACGGCTGAATAATTTACGGTCTTTGTGAAGTAATTCACAAAACACTTGTCGCCGGACGCGGCTTCGTGCAAAATACGCAGGATTGGACGCGGCGCAGACTGTGTCGAAGGCCACTCGTTCATAGCGTTTCGATCACGTCATCATCATCGTTCGTTCACGTGGCTCTCGCCGGGGACTAGGCTAGTTCGGTCCTGTCATCTGCTGCCGCTCCGAGCGGGGGCGCGCCGCAATCCCGCGGCGCCCGCCGGTCAGCCCCCCGGAGAAGGCGCAGCATTTCCATCGTCCTCCTTCATCAAGGGATTCGTCCATGTTCGACCTGCTGATCGTGGCAGCGTTGCTGGTGTGTGCCTTCCAGGCCGTTCGCGGCACACGCCTCCTGATCGCTGCACTCTGGCTGGCGGGCGCCTCGGCGCTCACGGCGCTGATGATGTTCCGGCTCGGGGCGCCCGAGGTCGCCGTCATCGAGTTGAGCGTCGGTGCCGGCCTGGTCACCGTCCTGTTCGTGTTCGCCATCAACATCGCGGGCGAGGAGCCGCCGGTCACGCTGCGCTCGCTCGTGCCGGCCCCGCTGGCCTGGGTCGTGGCGCTCTGCGCCATCGGCCTGGGCGCCGCCATGGCGCTCCCCAACCTCCGGGCGGAAGCGGCGGCGGCCGAGGGCGAGACGTTCGCGACCGTCCTGTGGCAGAACCGGAGCCTGGACGTCCTGCTCCAGGTCGTGCTGATCATCGGCGGCGTCCTGGCGGTCCTCGGGCTGCTGACCGAAGGGCGGGTGGCCGCCCGGAAGGAGCACCAGTGATGTCACTCTCGCTTCCGCTGCTCACCGCGGTGGCGGTGCTCGGCCTGCTGGGCATCGGCCTCCTGGGCCTGCTCGTCACGCGCAACCTCATCAAGGTCGTCGTCGGCCTGCAGGTCCTGGTGAAGGGCGCGATGCTCGCGCTCGTCCTCGCCGGCAAGCTGTCCGGCCAGGTGCAGACCGGTCAGACGATGGCGCTCACCGTGATCGTGGCGGACACGATCGTTTCCGTCGTCGCGCTGGCCCTCGCGGTCCAGGTGCGCCGGCAGTTCGGCACGCTGGACCTCCAGGCGCTGTCGACCCTGCGGAGGTAGCGCCATGCCGACCATCGAGACCCTTGCGCTGCTCTCGATTGGCCTGCCGTGGCTGGGCGCCGTCGTGATCTGGGCGGTCCAGGACCGGAAGCCGCAGGTGCAGCACGCGCTCGCGGTGCTGTTCGCGCTGGCCGGCGCGGCCGCCGCACTCGCCATGATCCCCCAGCGGACCGAGGTGAACGTCCTTGGCTTCGCCGCTCGGCTCCGCGTTCGGCTCCCTGACGTTCCTGCCGGACGGCCTGGCGGTGTTCCTGGCCGTCATCGCGACGACCATCGGCAGCCTGGCGGTCATCTTCTCGGTGGACTACATGAGGGGCGAGCGGCAGCTGGGCCGCTACTACGCCTACGTGCTGTTCTTCATCGGGTCGATGGTGGGCCTCGTCCTGTCGAGCAACCTGCTGATGGTCTTCGTGTTCTGGGAGATCACCGCGCTGTGCTCCTACGCGCTGATCTCGTTCTACAACGACGACCCGAAGGCGGTGGCGGCGGGCATCAAGGCCCTGATCATCACCCAGGTCGGCGGCATCGGCCTGCTGGCCGGCGCGCTGTTCCTCTACGTCTACCAGGGCAGCTACGACGTGCCGACGTTCCTCGCCGGCGCTTCCAGCCTCCCGGCGAACGTCCTCGCGCTGATGGCGTTCGGCTTCCTCGTGGCGGCGGCCGCGAAGTCGGCGCAGTTCCCGTTCCAGACCTGGCTGCCCGACGCGATGGAGGCGCCGACGCCGATCTCCGCGCTCGATCCATGCCGCGACGATGGTGAACGCGGGCGTTTACCTGCTGGCCCGGTTCTACCCGGCGTTCGAGGCGGTGCCGTACTGGAAGCTGGCGGTCGTCGCCGTGGGCGCGGTCACGGCGCTGATGGCCGCGGTCATGGCGATCGTGTCGAACGACCTGAAGCGGGTCCTCGCCTATTCGACCGTCAGCCAGCTGGGCTACATGGTCTACGCGATTGGGCTGCGGCGGCATCTTCGCCAGCCAGTTCCACCTGCTGTCGCACGCGGTGTTCAAGGCGCTGCTCTTCCTCTCGGCGGGCGCGGTGATACACGCCGTGCACACGCGCGACATGCGCGAGATGGGCGGTCTCGGCCGCCAGATGCCGCTCGTGAAGGTCGTGATGATCATCGGCGGGCTGGCGCTGGCCGGCATCCCGATCCTCAACGGCTTCTGGAGCAAGGAACTGGTGCTCGAAGCCGGGCACGAGGGCGGCCCGCTCGTGGGCGTGGGCTCTTCATGCTGGTCGGGCGCCGGCCTGACCGCGCTCTACACCCTGCGCTTCCTGTCGATGGTGTTCTTCGGCGAGCCCCGCGGCGGCAAGCACGTGCACGACGCCGGGCCGGCGATGAAGGTCGCGCTGGTCCCGCTGGCGTTCGGCACGCTCACCACCTGGCTCCTCGCCGGCGACTTCGGGCACTTCCTCGGCAAGGCGTTGCCGCCGGAGCACGAGGTGGAGGGCACGTCCGTCCTGCTGGCAAACGATCGCCACCGCTCCGGCCACGTTCCTGGCGCTCGGCGTGGTGGCGCTGGGCCTGGCGGCGTGGTGGCAGCGCGGGCAAACTGGCGGCAGTCGCCAGCGCGCTGCGCGGCATCGGCACGATGGCGCCGAACAGTTTCGGCTTCGAGGCGATCAACCGCGGCGTCGATCCGGGTGACCGAAGAGCTCGGCCGAGTCGCTGCGCGCGACGCACAACGGGGTGCTGAACTGGAACGTCCTGGCGATCCTCGTCGTCGCTGGTCGTGCTGCTCGGCATCCTGGCGCTCGGAGGGGCCTGATCCTATGAACCCGACACTCGCATTGACCTGGTTGCTCCTGCTGCCCCTCGTCGCCGTCGCCGGTGATCTACCTGGCCGGCCGAATCAGCGTGCGGCTCGGCGCGACTCGGCGGCGCCGGCACGCTGGCTGTCGGTGCTCACGCTGGCGGCCGACCGGGGTTCCGCTCTGGTACGTGGCCAGCGCCGTGCTGGCGCGGCGGCACGGTTTCGTTGACGGTGGGCGCGATCTCGCTGCGGATGGACGGCGTCGGCCTGGTCGTGGCGGGCACCGTGCTGGTGCTGACCCTCCTCGTATCGGTCTTCTCCATCCCCTACATGCGCGGGGAGGAGGGCGAGGAGAAGGACTACGCCCTGCTCGTGTCGATGGCCGCGACGATGATCGGCCTCGGGTGCGCGAACGACCTGTTCAACCTGTGGGTCTGGTTCGAGGCGATGGCCGTCACCTCGTTCCTGCTCGTGGCGTTCTACCGCGAGCAGCGGGGATCGCTCGAGGCGGGCGTGAAGTACCTGGTGCAGTCGGCCGTGGGTTCCGCCTTCGTGCTGATTGGCATCGCGTTCGTCTTCGCGCAGACCGGCACCCTCGACCTCCAGCAGGTGCTGGCGATCGCGGCCCGCCCCACACCGCCTCAACTCCTGGCCGCGGGAGCGCTCTTCCTGATCGGCTTCGGGGTGAAGACCGCGCTCGTCCCGTTGCACACCTGGCTGCCCGACGCGCACTCCCAGGCGCCGAGCGGCATCAGCGCCATGCTGTCGGGAATCGTGATCGAAGCCGGCCTGATCGCGATGCTGCGGTCGCTCGGCTGCCTCGCCCCGGTCGAGCGCGACCTGGGGGTCGATGATCCTGGCGTTCGGCGCGCTGAACATGATCGTCGGGCAACCTGATGGCCCTGCGGCAGACGCAGGTGAAGCGGATGTTCGCCTACTCCAGCGTCAGCCACATGGGCTACATGCTGGTCGGCTTCGGCGTGGCGGTGGGCTACGGCGTCGCGAACGGCGCGGCGGGCGGCTTCTTCCACCTGTTCAACCACGCGCTGATGAAGGGGCTCGCCTTCATGGCGGCCGGCGCGCTGCTCTACTCGCTCCACGTCGCGCGCGGCAGCCACGACCCGCTCATGGTCGACGACCTGAACGGCGCCGGCAACAAGTACCCGATCACGGCGTTCGCGCTCAGCATCTCGGTGCTGGCGCTCGGCGGCCTGCCGCCGCTGTCCGGGTTCATGTCCAAGTGGCAGATCTTCGTCGCGGGCTTCGAGACGCGCAACGCGGGGGTCGAGGCGCTCGTCATCTTCGCTGCCTTGAACAGCGTCCTGTCGCTCGCGTACTACGCGCCGCTCGTCAACCGGATGTACCGGCACGAGCCGTCGGCGGCGGTCGCCTCCGGCAGGCCGGTGTCGTTCCTGATGGGCGCCCCGCTCGTCGTGCTGACCCTGGTCGTGGTGGTGCTCGGGCTTCTGGCCCGGGCTGATGGACTTCGTCACACACCCGGCGGCGTCCACCTGGTGTCGATGTTCTCCGGCGCCGGCGCGCTGGCGCAATTCTAGGAGAGGGCCCGCATGAACCTTCTTCTCTCTCCCCCGGTGGCCTTCCTGGCCTACATCCCGCTGGTGCTGATCCTCGTCGGGGATCGGCCGGCTCCTGGCCGGCCCGGCGAATGCCAACGCCGTGAAGAGCAGCGTCTACGGCAGCGGCGAGGCGTCGCCCACGTTCGAAGCCGCGCCGGGATACCAGCCGTTCTTCCTCATTGCCCTGTTCTTCGCCGTGGTCCACCTGGCGATGCTGGTGCTCGGCGTCGGGAGCCTGCCCGCGCCGGCGACGGTCTACCTGGTCGGGCTGCTGATCGCGCTCGTGGCGCTGATTCTCGGATAGGAGCGTGGTATGGGAAACGTGTCGCTGCTCGACGCGATCATGAACCCGCTGCGGACGTGGGCGCGGGTCAACTCGCCGTGGGCCATCCATTTCAACAGCGGGTCGTGCAACGGGTGTGACATCGAGATCCTCGCCACCCTGACCCCGCGCTACGACCTGGAGCGCTTCGGCGTGAAACTCCAGGGCAGCCCGCGCCACGCCGACGTGCTGATCTGCACCGGGCCGGTGACGCGCCTCGCCAAGGACCGCCTGGTCCGGATCTACGAACAGATGCCGGACCCGAAGTTCGTCGTGGCCGTCGGGTCGTGCGGCATCTCGGGCGGCGCGTTCCAGGGCTGCTACAACATCGTCGGAAACCTGGGCGACGTGATCCCGGTGAGCGCCTTCGTGCCCGGCTGCCCGCCGCGGCCGGAGGCGATCATCTACGGCGTCGTCGCACTGCTCAACAGCCTGAAGCAGCCGGCCCCAGCGCAGGGCGCCGAGGCGGTGGCCTAGGAGATGACCATGCCAATCGAAGCCATCGTCAAGGCAGCCGACGCCCTGCTGCAGCCCTTCGCGGTGGGCGCAGTGGTGCATGCTCCCGGGCGGGTGGAGGCGATCGTCAGGCGCGAGGACCTGTGCGCCGCCGTCAAGACGATCATCGACGCGCGCTGGGGATACCTGTCGGCGATCACGGGCCTCGACCACCCGTGGCCGACGCCCGCCAAGCCGGCCGCTCCGCAGGCCCTGACGCCCGAGGCGGCCGCGCTGATGGAAGACCGGCTCGAGGCGCTCTACCAGTTCGTCAGCGGTCCGGTGGTCGCCACGCTGCGGGTGAGCGTTCCCTACCACGACGCGGTGGTGCCGAGCGTGTGCAGCATCATCCCGTCGGCGACGCTCTACGAGCGCGAGCTGATGGAGATGTTCGGCATCGTGGTCGAGGGCACCCCGGATGCCGGGAAGCTGCTGCTGCCCGACGACTGGCCCGACGGCGTCTACCCGTTGAGGAAGGCCTTCAAAGGTCTGCCAGCGTGACTGCGTGACACCGCCGGAAGCCTGAAGCCAGAAGCCGAAAGCCGATTTTGAGGGACGAGATGGACACTTACCAGGAACCGCGCAGGAAATTCGTGGTGCCGATCGGGCCCCAGCACCCGGCCCTGAAGGAACCGGGCCACTTCGAGATCACGGTGGACGGCGAGATCGTGACCGCCGCCACGGTCCGCCTCGGCTACGTGCACCGCGGGATCGAGAAGGGCGTCGAGGGACAGAACTGGGCGCAGGCGATGTACATGCTCGAGCGGATCTGCGGGATCTGCTCGCACGTGCACGCGACGGCGTACGCCCTCGGCGTCGAAGCGCTGGCAGGCGTGCAGGTGCCGCCGCGCGCCCAGGCGATCCGGGTGCTCGTCGCCGAACTCGAGCGGGTGCACAGCCACCTGCTGTGGCTCGGCGTCGCCGCCCACGAGGGCGGCTTCGACACCCTGTTCATGTATTCGTGGCGCGACCGCGAAGTGATCATGGACGTGCTGGAGGGGCTGACGGGTAACCGCGTCAACTACTCGTGCAACGTCCTGGGCGGCGTGAAGTTCGACGTCGACGACGCGCAGGCGGACGCCATCCGCAAGGCGGTCGACCTGCTCGAGCCGCGCACGCACCACTACCTCAAGGTCGTCACCACCGACGAGACGCTGATCGGGCGCACGCGCAACGTCGGCAAGATGACGGCGGACGAGGCCGACACCCTCGGCGCCGTCGGGCCGACCGCCCGCGCATCCGGCGTGGCGCGCGACATCCGCGTGGATTCGCCGTACGCCGCGTATCCCGGACTTCCCCGTCAAGACCATCACCGCGACGGCCGGAGACCTCGAGGCGAAGTTCATCGTCCGTCTGCAGGAACTGTTCGAGAGCTACCGCGTCATCCGCGAGATCCTCGACCACATGCCGCCGGGCGACCTGGCCGTGCGCGTCAAGCCGAAGGTGCCGCCGGGCGAGACCGTGAGCCGGGTGGAGGCCCCGCGCGGCGAACTGCTCTACTACCTGAAGAGCGCGGGCGGCGCGAACCCGGACCGCGTGAAGGTCCGCACCCCGAGCCTGTGCAACTGGGGGTCGGTGATCACCACCGCCCCCGGCCACAAGCTGGCAGACGTGCCGATGCTCATCGCCGGCATCGACCCGTGCTTCTCGTGCAACGACCGCCTGGTCACCATCCGGCGCAGGGACGATGCCGAAACGTGGACGTGGGCCAGGCTGCGCCAATACGGAATCGAGTATTACCGATGAACATCCAGCTGCCGCCGACTCATCGCGCTGCTCTTCTTCCCGGGCGGCCTGTTCCTGCTGTTTGCCGGGACCTGGTACGAATACGCCGACCGCAAGCTGGTGGCGCAGTTCCAGAACCGGATCGGGCCGCGCTGGTTCCAGCCGATCGCCGACGTGTTCAAGCTCCTCGCCAAGGAGGAGATCGTCCCCGACGGCGTCAACCCGGTGCTGTTCCACGGCCTGCCGATCGTCGCCCTGGTCGGGACCCTCACCGCCGCGCTCTACGTGCCGATGGCCGGCCTCGTCCCGGCCTACAGCTTCACTGGCGACCTGATCGTCACCCTGTATCTCCTCAGCCTCATGACACTGTCGATGGGCCTGGCCGGGGCGAACACGATCGACCGGTTCTCCCTGATCGGGGCGACGCGGGCGCTCACGCAGCTGTTCTCGTACGAGGCGCCGTTCCTGCTCGCGCTGCTGGGCCCGGCCATCATCGCCGGATCCTGGCAGATCTGCAGAGTCGACGCGTTCGCCCACGGACATTGGTGGATGGTGGTCACCCAGCCGATCGGCTTCCTCGTGGCGGTCGTCGGGCTGATGGGCAAGCTCGAACTGCCCCCGTTCGATTCCCCCGAGGCCGAAACGGAGATCGTCGCCGGCCCGATGACCGAGTACAGCGGCCGCGGCTGGGCGCTGTTCCGAATCGGACGCGACGTCGAGCTGTTCGTCGGCCTGACGCTGATCGCGTCGTTCTACCTCGGCGGGATCGCGAATCCTCTCGAGTTCGTGCTGAAGACGGGCGGCCTGCTGGTCGTCACCGCCGGCCTGCAGGCGTTGTTCTGCCGCCTTCGCATCGACCAGACCGTGGGAATGTGGTGGCGGATCGGGATCCTGCTGGCCATCGCCCAGCTGTTCCTGATCGTCATTCTCCGGTAGACGGGCGGTGGGATCACGCGTAGTGGCTGGTGCGGCCGTTGATGTAGGCGAGGGCCTTCAGGCCCTCGCCCGAGGTACCGGAAATGAGAATCGGCGCAATGCTCGGCGATATCACCCAGTCGCTCTTCAAGCGGCCGGTGACCGAACGCTACCCGTTCGAGCGGAAGCCCACGCCCGAACGGCTGCGGGGCCAGCTCACGTTCGATCCGGCCAAGTGCACCGGCTGCAAGATCTGCGTGCGCGACTGCCCCGCGTTCGCCGTGGAGCTGCAGGTCGTCGACAAGGCGACCAAGCGCTTCGTGATGAAGTTCCACACCGACCGCTGCACCTTCTGCGCGCAGTGCGTCGTCAGCTGCAACTTCGACGCGCTGAGCATGTCGCACGAGCGGTGGGAGCTGGCAGCGCTGGATCGCGCGGCGTTCACGCTCCTCCTGGGCCGCCCCGAGGACATCGACGCGCTGAAGAACCCGCCGCCCAAGCCGGCGGCACCTCCGGCCGCAGCCGCGCCCGCGACGGCGTAATCAGGCCTGAGGCTTGAGGCTTGAGCCCTGGGCCCTGAGCCGGGGCCAGACGCGGCCCAGAGCCTGAAGCCTGGAGCCTGAAGCCTTCTTATGCAGACGCTGCCCTTCCCTCCACGCCCTGCGCGCGTCGCCGTGCTCGGCGTCGGGAACGAGATGAATGGCGATGACGGGGCGGGCGTGTGCGTGGTGAAGGCGCTGGCGGCGCAGCTGGCGGCGACGCCGGGACTGCTGTTGATCAACGGCGGCACGGCGCCCGAGAACTTCACCGGTCCCCTCCGGCGGTTCCGTCCCGACCTGATCGTCGAGGTGGACGCCGCGCACCAGGAGCAGCCTCCTGGCACGCTCGCCTGGATCGACTGGCACGACGCCGACGGCATGAGCGCCTCGACCCACACGCTTCCGCCGTCCGTGCTGGCCACCTACCTGACCGCCGACCTCGGCTGCCAGGTGGCGCTGATCGGCATCCAGCCCGCGACGCTCGAAATGGGCCAGCCGCTTTCACCGCGGGTCGCAGCCGCCGTCGACTGCCTCGCGACGCAGATGGCGGAGTGGCTTGCTCGATAAGTTCAAGGCCCCGGCCGACGTCTGGAAGCCAAGGCCCGCAGGAGGTCTAGCCGCGCGCTGAGGTCCGTGAGTTGGCCCATTTGATAGAGCCACCAAGGATCCAGGTCCGTCGGACCGGCAGGCGACGCGAGCGTCTCGGCCACGGCGGCCGTCGCCGCCTCGCCGCGGCCGGTGATGTCGAGCACTCGTGCCAGGGCAAGTGTCGCGGCGAGCCCCGGCGGTACGCTCGCGCGCGCGGCACGGTATGCCCTTTCGGCGGCAGCCAGGTCGTTCGCGCTCTCACGAAGCTGGCCCAGGAACAGCCCGGCGAGGTATCGAATCGCCGGAGGCGCCTCGGGAGCCAGGCAGCGTTCGAGTTCCTTCGCCGCCTCGTCCCCGTGCCCCAGCTGCACGCCCACTCGCCCCAGGCGAAGGCGCGCCTCGTAGCCGGCAGGCGCCACGCCAACGGCTTCCCGATAGAAGTTCCGCGCGCGTCCGAGCAATCCATCTCGCTGCCGGGATGCCCGTGCCTGCACCCTCGACTGGGCGTTCATCCCGCCGAGATCCACTGACATGTCACGTTTCAGGAACGGTGCGCCGAAGGGCCCGCTCCACATCTCGTTCACCGTGCCGAGGGCGACGAGCAGTTCGGCGTCGGCTCCCAACAGGCGCCTGGAACTCGTCAGCGCCGCCTCCGCCCGGACAAGGTCGCCGAGCACCGTCCAGAAGTTCGAGACGGTCAGATACCAGGTGCGGCAGAACGGCACCGCCAGGCGGCGCCCCGCCAGTTCCCGCACCGCCGCCTCGCCCACCTCGGCATGCACCTGGTAACGCTCGCGGTCTGCGCTCTCGATCCCCGCCTCGGCGTGCAGCGCGGCGACCGTCAGGAGCCGCATGTCCCGCGCGGCATCGCTCCGCGGCACGATCCTGCTGCTCTCCTCGACCTGGCTCGCACGCGCGGCACGCCTCACATCTTCGGCGCTCCAGGTCGCCAGGTTTCGGACCGCGTCGCCCGTTTCTCCGCCCTGGTACCGGCGTATCAGTTCTTCGTAGGCAGCCGTGCTTCGGTCGGACTGCAGGCGCTTCGAGGCCGCATCGCCGGCCAGGTTGGCGGTGAGACACAACCCCACGGCGACACAGCTGACTGCTCGCTGCAGGATTACGCGCCGAGGCATCATCGGTTCGCACCCGAGAAGTACCGCGGTCGCGCCTTCACCCTGGCCGACCGCGACTTCACCTTGACCTGCAGCGAATGCCAGCCATCACCGGTCGCGACGCCAGACGGCACGAACGACAGGAGATAGCGGCTCCTGAACTCCTCGAGCACGTGCAGGAACGTCGGTCGCAGGCCGGCAGTGGTGGCCTCCATCACCGTCCCGCCGCTCTGGGCGGCCAAGTGTCCGAGAGCGGCTCGGGCATCGGCGGCGCCCGGGTCGGGCCCGGGCCGCCAACGCGGCGACACGATGTACACGACCACCTCTGCCCGCCCGAGCATGTCGGACACCTGCTCCGGGGACAACCAGCTGGAGTTGTCCAGGCCGTCGCTCAACACGATGAGCACCGGCCTGGTCGCATCCTGCCTCAGTAGGAAGACGGCGCTGCCAACCGCGTCATAGAGCGCCGTCGTCCCCTGACCGCGCAACCGCCCGAGCGATTGCCTGGCCGACGCGAAGTTGCCGGTCGGCGGGCATAACAGTTGTACCGACTGGTTGAACGCCAGGATGGCAGCCCTGTCGCCGGGCCGAAGATCTTCGAGCACACCGTCAGCCGCGTCGACCAGCTCTCGCAGGCGGTCGCCGGCCAGGCTGCCGCTGGCGTCGAGAACGAGGCCGAGATCCACGCCTCCCGATTCGCTCGTGGCCTCGATGGTCTGAGGGACGCCGTTGTCCCGCACTTCAAAGTCTGCGGCCGCCAGGCCGGTGACCGGCCGCCCCGCATTCGACACGAGCACGTCTACCCGGACGGTGGTCACGCCGCTCCGGAAGGTCGGCGGCTGTTGTGGGGCCGCGGGGACGACCAATCCCACGCAGGCAGCAACCACACCGGCGGCACGGGTCAACACCAATCATCCTCCCGGGCGGGCCCTACGCGGCGAGATTCGCCCGGCACCGCGGCAGGCCACGGGCCGCAGGTCGCGGGCCCGGGCTCGTTCGTTGAGGTCAGCGGCCCTTCCCTATCTCCGCCAGGTTCCGGTGCCGGGTCTCGGGAAGCGTCCACACCCACATGGCCGTGCACAGCGCCAGTACCAGCGGGACCGCGAGGCCGCCGGCCATCCCGTGCGTGGCGACGAAGTAACTCACCACGAACGGTGCGAAGAACTGCATGCCGCGCGCGGTGTTGTACGTGGTCCCCATCGCGAAGTTGCGGATGTCGGTCGGGAACAGCTCGGCGAGCAGCGCGCCAAAGCCGGCGGTGCATCCAGAACCGAGCCCGAGGCCCAGGAAGCAGCCCCAGAACAGGACAGGGTGCGGCAGCAGCTCCTGCCAGTAAAAAGCGAGGGGGAAGATCGACGCCGCCGTGAGGACGGAATACAGCGTGAAGAGGAGCCGGCGCCCGTACCGATCCGCGAGGTAGCCGAAGAGCAGCATCCCGGTGAACTGCCCCAGCTGCGCGGTCAGCATCCACAGCACCGAGCGTCCGATGGGCTGGTGCATCTGCGTCTGGAGGAACTTGGGCAGCCAGGTGTAACAGGTCCAGTAGGTCCCCAGCTTCAGCACGGCGAGCACGAAGCCCTTGAGCGTCACCCCCACCAGGCGGTAGCGGACGATGTGCGCAAGCGCTTCCGCGGGCGACAGGTGCGCCTCGCGCTGCTTCTCCCAGAGGTTCGACTCGGGCAGGTGCTTGCGGACGACGAACGCGATGAGCGCCGAGGCCGCAGAGACGAAGAACACGGCGCGCCAGCCGATGATCGGCGCGACGACGAAGCCCATCACCGCGGCGAGGCCGACGCCCATCGGCTCGCCCGCCTGGAGCATCGCCGACGCGCGCCCCCGCATGTGTTTCGGTGACGATTCGGCGAGCAGCGCGTGCCCCACCGCCCACTCCCCGCCCACACCAAGCCCGGTCAGCAGGCGGAACCCCAGGATCGACCAGAACCCCGTGGCGAACCCCGTGAGGCCGGTGCCGATCGAGTAGAGCAGGATCGTCCACGTCATCACGTTGCGCCGGCCGTAGCGGTCGGAGAGGTACCCGAAGATGATCCCCCCGATCCCCGAACCGCCAAGCGCCACGCCGAGCAGCGTCGCCTCTTCGGCGGTTGTCATCTTCAACTCGTTGCCGATCGGCACGAGCAGGAAGGAGAACAACACCAGGTCGTAGAAGTCGAACATCCACCCGGCGAGCGAGATCAGCCACGTGCGTACGGGAAACCGGGTCGGCAGGGCGACGGCTGGCGCGGACGAGGAATGGGCCATGCGCGACATCATAGTCGCGGACAGCCCATTGTTCTAGGCTCAACTGTTGGCGGTCAGCGAGCCTCCGCGTACCACCCAGACGCCGATGACCTCGAGGTGCGGCCGACGTGGAATGGTCTGGCCTCGCAGGAGGAGCTGGCCGGGTCGCCTGCGTTCTCGTCCACGCAGGGACCGGCCGGATGGCACCCGAAGCACAGGCACTGTCCGCACGCCGGGCAGACGACGGTGGTGCCCCACGACTTGTTGCGCTTCCCGTTCACCGCGGAGGGCCGATCGCTCATGGTGTCTCCTCGCCCGCCTCGCCGGGGCGGATCGCATATCTATGCACAGGCCTGCATGGTTCAGGAACCGGCCGGCCCCTGGTCGCCGGCCGGTTTGGCGGGCGAGCCGGCCGAGCGGGCGGTGACCCACCCGCGAAGTTCGGCCAGCGCCGCTGCAACAGCATCCGGGTTCGTCGACTGCGGCGTCCGGCGGGCCGCCACGGCGGCGGCGGGCGTGACGGCCTGGACGACGCTCGGCTGGAACAGCGGGCTGAACGAGGCCCACTCCGCCGCCGACAAGGACTGGAAGTCGCGGCCGTCCTCCGCCAGCCGACGGACCATCGCTCCCACCGTCTCGTGGGCCGTGCGGAACGGCATCCCGCGCGCAACGAGGTACTCCGCCACGTCCGTGGCCAGCAGAAGCCCGGACGACCAGGCGTGCGCCCGCGCTTCGTCCAGCCGCAGCCCGGCCACGATCGTCGCCATGGCGGTGAGCGACGCGCCCACCGTCGCTTCGGCGTCGAACACGGCCTCCTTGTCTTCCTGGAGGTCCTTGTTGTACCCCGCCGGCAGCCCCTTCATCGTCGTCAGCCAGCCGGTGTGGCGGCCGATCACGCGGCCCGCCTTGCCGCGGATCAACTCCAGCGGGTCGGGGTTCTTCTTCTGCGGCATCAGGCTGCTGCCGGTTGAAACCGCGTCCGAGAGCTCGAAGAAGCGGAACTCCTCTCCGGTGAAGATGACGAGGTCCTCCGACAGCCGGCTGAGATGCACCATCGCCAGCGAGCACGCGTGGAGGAACACCGAGACGAAGTCGCGATCCGACGACGCGTCGATGCTGTTCAGGGCGATGTGCGAGAACCCGAGGCGGCGGGCGAGCGACCTTTACGTCGAGCGCGTAACTCGTGCCGGCTACCGCCCCGGAGCCGAGCGGCAGCGCGTCGGCGGTGGAGCCCGCGAACGAGAACATGTCGTCGTCGCGCCGCAGGGCAGCGGCGTGCGCGAGCCAGAAATGCGCTACCAGGACCGGCTGGGCACGCCGGAGGTGCGTATAAGCCGGCATCGTGGCGTCGCCGGCCGATCCCGCCTGCCCGGCCAGGGCGGCGGCGAGGGCGACGAGCCGGGCCTGGATGGCCGGGATGCGGCGCTTCAGGTACAGCCGCAGGTCCACCGAGACCTGCTCGTTGCGCGAGCGGCCGGTGTGGAGCCGCTTCCCCACCTCTCCCACCCGCTCGACGAGCTTCCGCTCGACGAACGCGTGAACGTCCTCGTCGTCGCCCTCGAGGAAGCCGGGCGACCGCAAGCCGTCGTCGAGGATCCCGCGCAGCCCCTCGGCAATCGCGCGGGCGTCCGCCGGCTCGATCGCCCCGGCTTCGGCAATCGCCTCCACCCAGGCGAGGCTGCCGCGCACGTCGTCCTCGAAGAGGCGCCGGTCGAACGGGAAAGACCGTCCGAACTCGAAGACGTCTCGATCGGGCTCGCTGCCGAACCGGCCGGACCACAAGTTGGCCATACGGCGGTTAGAGCCCGACCCAGTCGGCGACCACCGCCGCCCTCGGGTGACCGGCGGCCGCGCGCGTCACGCCAACGGCGACCGCTGCGCGCGACATGGGGCTGGCGGACCCCAGCTTCGCGGATTGACGCGCCACCGTTTCGACCGGCAACCCCCACAACTTGATGAAGCCTTCGGCCGCGGTGTGGTCGAACGCGTCGCCCTTGTCGTAGGTCGCCAGCGAATGGTCGTAGAGGGCGAAGGGCGATCGCCGCCCGACCACCCGGCACTCCCCCTTGAAGAGGCGCAGCCGGACCTGCCCGGTGACCTGCGGCTGCATCGTGGCCACGAAGGCATCGATGGCCTGCCGCATGGGGCTGAACCAGAGGCCGTTGTAAACCAGGTCGGCGTACTTGATGCCCAGTTCGCGCTTCAGCCGGATGAGGTCCTTCGGGGTGACCAGCGCCTCGAGTTCCCGATGGGCGGCATGCAGGACGACCGCGGCCGGGGTCTCGTAGATCTCGCGCGACTTGATCCCGACCAGCCGGTTCTCGACCATGTCGATCCGCCCGACGCCGTGCACGCCCGCGATGGTGGCGACGCTGTCGATCAGCTCGGTGAGCGGCATCGGCACGCCGTTCACCTCGGTCGGAACTCCCGCCTCGAACGCCAACTCGAGGTAGGCGGGCAGGTCGGGACAGTCCGCCCCCGACCGGGTGAGCGAGTAGGCGTCTTCCGGCGCCTCTTCCCAGGGGTCCTCGAGGACGCCGCACTCGATCGATCGGCCCCACAGGTTCTCGTCGGTGCTGTACGGGCTCTCCTTCGTCACCGGGACCGAGATGCCGCGCACGCGCGCGTATTCGATCTCGTCGGCCCGCGTCATGCCCCACACCCGGGCCGGGGCGTAGACCTTGATCCCCGGGTCGAGCGCACGCGCGGACACGTCGAGGCGCACCTGGTCGTTCCCCTTGCCGGTGCAGCCGTGCGCGATGGCGGTGGCGTGCTCGATGTGCGCGATCTCGACGAGCTTCTTGGCAATGAGCGGCCGCCCGAGCGCCGTCGCCAGCGGGTACTTGTCTTCGTAGATGGCGCCGGCCTGGAGCGCGGGGAGGATGTAGTCCTGCGCGAACTCCTGCTGGACGTCGATCACGTACGCGTTGACCGCGCCGGTCGCCAGCGCGCGGTCCCGCGCCGAGTCGAGGTTCTCGCCCTGGCCAAGGTCCATCGTGACCGCGACGACCTCGGCCCCGTAAGTCTCGGCCAGCCATGGGATGGCGACCGACGTGTCCAGCCCCCCGGAGTACACCAACACGATACGTTCCATCTCGTCTCCCCCTCGGACGGCGACAGGCGGCCGCCGCCTCGCATCATTATGCAGTCTAATGCATAACTATTACATCCGCGGCCCTCCGCAGCCGCCGCAAGAGGGGGCGAGTGCGAATGTCGTTCAGCGCGTGAGTTTCTCGAGCTGTTCGAGGAAGGCGGCCGCTTCCCTGCTGCCGCCCGCGATCACGAGGACCGTGTCGTCGCCCGCGATCGTCCCGACCACTTCGGGGAATGCCGTGCGGTCGATGGCCAGCGCGAGGTGCTGGGCTTCACCGGGGGGAGTCCGGAGGACCACGAGTTGGTCCACCCGGGCGGTTCGGGTGAGCGAGCGCACCGCCACACGCTGCAACTGCACGAGAGCGAGTTCGTACGTTGGGCGAATCCTGGCCCGGCCGGCTGTAGGCGCCGTCGCCGGCGCGCTTCACGAGCCCGAGTTCCTTGAGGTCGCGGGAGAGCGTGGCCTGAGTGGCATGGACGCCGCGGGTGCGCAGCCGCCGCTGCAGCACCTCCTGGCTGGTGATCTCCTCGTGGTCCACCAGTTCGAGAATCAATGTCTGTCGCCGTGTCTTCGTCATTCGACCCTCGAACGTCGCACTCGCCGCGTATTCTACCTGTCGCCCGCCGATTCATCCACAAGGAACCGGCCGATCCGCTCCAGGCTGGCGAATCCGCTCACGTCGGATTCGAGTTGCGGGACGAACACCCGCGCCACGGCGGGCAGCCGACGGTCGATCTCGGCCAGGTGCACCCGCTCCTGGGCCTTCCGCGCCTCGAAGTAGCTGCCCTCCGCTTCGTCGGGCAGCACACGGTTGACGATGATGGCCCCCAGGTGGATGTTGGCCTCCGCCAGCGCGTGCGCGGCCCGCGCCGATTCTTCGATCGGGAGCTTCTCGGGGATCAGAACGAGCACGAAGGCCACCCGGTCCCCGGCCGTCAACTCGGTGCGAACGGCCGACAGGCGGGCCATACGCGCCTCCAGTATCTCCAGGACCGGGTCGCGCTGATTGCCGGCAGGCCCCGGGTCGGCGAGCCCGCCCGTTCCGTCCGCCGCGTGCGCGTGCGACTCGCGCCGCCGGGCCGACAGCGCCTGGACCCAGGTGCCCATCAGCTCGGGCATCCGCAGCAGGCGCAGGGCATGGCCGGTCGGGGCCGTGTCGAACACCACCAGGTCGTAACGGCTGGCGTCGGCGGCGATCAACCGCGACATCCGGTCGAAGAGCGCCACGTCGGCCACCCCCGGCATGGCGGCGGTGAGTTCGATCTGGCGTGCGGCCTCCTTCAACACCCCCGGGCTGAAGAGGCCTGCCATCCGCTCCTTCGCCTCGTCCAGGTAGCGCCGCGCTTCGGTGTCGGCGTCCACCTCGACCCCGAACAGGCCGGGCAGGATCTCGCGCTCGCCGGCCGAGAGCTCGACGCCAAGGACGTCGGACGTCGAGTGCGCCGGGTCTGTCGAGACGAGCAGGACGCGACGGCCCATCCGGCTGGCCGCCAGCGCGAACGCCGCCGCGCACGTTGTCTTTCCGACGCCGCCCTTGCCGCCGAAGAACAGGATGTGCCGGGACAGGAGGTGACGCACGGTTCAGCAGCAGGAGAAGGTCGCGAGCGGCGACCTGTCGACGCCCATCCTGCGGTGCCAGAGGTGGAACTCCTCGAGCAGGTAGGGGTACAGGTCCACCAGGTAGAGGGCTGCCGGGTTCGGCAGCCCCATCACGTCCATGAAACAGAGCAGCAGGAAGAGGTCCTGGAGTTCGATCGCCTCCGCACGCACCTGCCGTTCGTGGCGCGCGAGGGCCATCCCACGCAGGATCTCCGAGGCGTGCTGCCAGAGCGCTCCGGGCTCCATGGGTCCCCTGCTACCGCCGCCCGACGATGAGGCTCGTGCCGAAGCTCGTGTCCGTGCGTTCGATCGATTCGAAGCCGGAATCGAGCATCCACGTCCGCACCTCGGACTCGGTGAACGTGTCTCCCTCGGGCGTCCCCACCAGCATGTTCAGCGCGAACAGCGCGGGCATGAGCGGGCCGTCGCGCTCCTCGGTCATGAGGAAATCCTGGACGACGAGTTGCCCCCCGGGATTCAGCGCCTGCGCCGCCTTCTTGAAGAGCAGCCGGTTGTCATCGACCGCGTTGCTGTGGATCACCGCGGACATGAAGACGAGGTCGAAGCGCCTCGCCGAGCGGAGCGGCCAGGTAGTCGCCCGCGGCCGTGGTCACTTCGGCCGACAGCCCCTCCTGCGCGACGTACATGCGCGTGAGGGGGATCACGTTCGGCAGGTCGAACACCACCGCGGAAATGCCCCGCCCGGCGCGCGCGAAAGCCATCGCGTAGACCCCGGACCCGCCGCCCACGTCCAGGACACGCGACACGCGGTCGAGATTCAGCAAGCCGACGACCTCGGCTGCCGACTGGCGGCCGCGGGTGTGCATGGCGGCGATGAACGGGCGCAGCCAGTCGTCGCCGCGGTCGTTGGTGTCCGCCAGGCCGACGGGATGCCCTTCGCGCACGACCTCCGTCAGCCGGCTCCAGGTGTCCCACAGGTGATTGGTGTGCCCGAGGCCGCCCATGTAGTCGGGGCGCCCCTTGACGAGGTGCGATTCGGCCACGGCGGTGTTGCGGAACCGACCGTCGCTCTTCTCGAGCAGGCCGATGGCCGCCAGCGCGTTCATCAGGCGGTCCGTGGCCCGCGGGTCGGTGCCGAGCGCCTCCGCCACTTCCGCGGAGGTGCGCTCCTCGCCGTTGATCGCGGTGAACAGGCCGAGTTCGAATGCGGTCAGGAGGGGGCGGCTCCGCTGAAACGCGGTCGCCAGGTCCATCAGGGTCTTCGGGGTGAGCGGGGTGAGCGGGGTGGCGGGCGTCATGCCCGCATCATAGCGAATCGGCCCCGGCAGCGAAAGGAGATCAGGCGCCGGGGACGGCGTGGAGGTGCGTGGTGCCTTCACGCACGAATTGCCGGAGCAGCGACTCCAGGCCGGGTTCCGTCTCTGCGAGCGGGACCGCCTTGAATCCTACGTCCATGAGGTCGCGCTTCATCTCGCGCGCCCGGGCGATCGTCTCGTGAAGGCTCGAATAACGCTCTTCCGCCAGCCGCTCGCCGGCGCGTTCGACGGTGAGCGTGAAGTCGCGGGGACTCCGCACGAAGTAGCAGTCCACCTCCTCCACGAACCCAAACAGCTGCCAGACGATGACGGCGTTCTGCGGGACCATGCTGTGCCACACTCCTTTGCCCGGACAAGGCAAGAGGGAGGCCAGCCGGAAAACGGCGCGTTTCAGGCCGCAATCGGACGATCGGCGGGCGCGTCCGCGACCCGACGCGGGCGGACCGCGCGGCGGGACGGGTAACTTCTACATCAGCCGCCGTTTTCTTGAGGTTTCTCGCCGGTTCCAAGCCGGGACGGCAGTCGTGAAACAATACAACCAGTGCCCGGGCGACGCAGGCCTGCAAGCCCGGTGCGGCAAGGAGGACGTGTGAAGGCGATCGTGGTCCATGAATTCGGCGAGCCCGGCGTGCTGCGGTTCGAAGATGTTCCCGACCCGGCAGCCGGGCCCGGGCAGGTGCTCGTGCGGGTTCGCGCGGTCGGCGTGAACCCGGTCGAAACCTACATCAGGAAGGGGGCCTACGCGCGAAAGCCGGCGCTCCCGTTCACGCCCGGCGCGGACGCGGCAGGCACCGTGGAAGCCGTCGGACGTGAGGTCGCGGGCATCGCGCCCGGCGACCGGGTCTACATCACCGGCACCATCGCGGGTCCGTACGGCGCGTACGCGGAACTCGCCGTCTGCACCCCCACGCAGGTCTACCCGCTCCCCGACGCGGTCTCGTTCGAGCAAGGGGCCGGGGTTGGCGTTCCCTATGGGACAGCCTACCGCGGGCTCTTCCAGCGGGCCCAGGCACGACCGGGCGAGACGGTCCTCGTGCACGGCGGCAGCGGCGGCGTCGGCACGGCCGCCATCCAACTCGCGCGCGCGGCCGGCACGGTCGTCTTCGCTACGGCGGGAACCGCCGAGGGCCTGAATCTCGCCAGGACGGAGGGCGCGGCCGCGGTCTTCAGCCACGCGGCGCCGGGCTACGCCGCGGGGATGATGGCGGCGACAGGCGGCCGCGGGTTCGACGTCATCCTCGAGATGCTCGCCAACGTGAATCTCAATACCGACCTCGGCCTCCTCGCCCCGCACGGGCGGGTCGTCGTGATCGGCAACCGGGGAACGGTCGAGATCGACGCGCGGCAGGCGATGGCCCGAGACGCCGACATCCGGGGGATGATCCTGTTCAACGCAACCGCCGGCGACATGCTGGAGATTCACGCGGCGATTGGCGCCGGCCTGCGAAGCGGGACGCTGCGGCCGATCGTCGGCCGCCGGTTCCCGCTCGCCGACGCACGGCTGGCCCACGAGGCGGTGATGGCGCCGGGAGCGCACGGGAAGATCGTCTTGATACCGGGCCAGTGAGGTCGACAGCCTGGCAGGACAGGGGTAGTGGTTGGTGGGCAGTGGCTAGTGGGCAGTCCAGCCACCAGCCACTAGCCACTAGCCACGACAAGGGTTCTACTTCTGATACCGCTGCCTGATCGTCGGGATGAGGTACTCGGAGAACGCGCGTTCGAAGTTGTACTTCGGCGCGTAGCCCCAATCCTTCCGGGCGGCGCAGTCGTCCACGTCGGCCGGCCACGAGTCGAGGATCCCCTGCCGCTGCTCGTCCACCGAGTACGAGATCTGCGCGCCGGGAAACGACTGGACCACCAGTTCCTTCACTTCGTCGGCCGACGGGTTGAACGCCCCCACGTTGTAGGCCGTGCGGCGCAGCCGCTCGCGGGGCGCGGCCGCCAGCTGCAGCAGCGCATCCACGCCGTCGGGCATCGCCATGAAGGGAATCCGCGTGTCCGGCCGCGCGAAGCACGCGTAGGCCTCGCCGCGGGCCGCGGCGTGAATCATCTCGGGCGCGAAGTCGGACGTGCCGCCCGATGGCACCGTAACCGCCGAGATGAGACCCGGGAAGCGCACGCACCGGAAATCCACCTTCCGGCTGACCGAGTCCTTCGCCAGCTGCTTGTAGTGCTTGCTGTAGTAATCGCCCAGCTGCTCGCAGTACAGCTTGTTGCAGCCGTACATCGTGCTGGGGTGGTTGTACTGGTCTTCCTTCACCTCGCCCGCCCGCTCCTTCGTCTCCAGGTCGGGCATGCCGTAGGCGGCAATCGACGAGGGATACAGGAACACGACGGGCCGGCCGTGCGACTCGCCCTGCTTCTGCGCGAACTCCAGCAGGTTGAGGGTCCCGCCCACGTTGACCTCGTGCGCGGCGATTGGCGTGAATTCCGACCGGGTGGAGAGGAGCGCCGCCAGGTGGAAGACGAGGTCGACTTGGTACTCGGCGACGATACGGTCGAGCAGGTTCGTATCGAGAATCGAGCCCTGGAACTCGCGCGACACCATCTTGCCGAGCGAGGGCTCGAGCGGGTTGACGTCGAGCGTGATGATGCCGCGGCTGCCGTCGGCGGCCAGGCTGCTGATCAGGCCGTGGCCGATTTCGCCGCCGGCGCCGGTGATGAGAACGACGGGTTTGCGCACGAAAGACCCTCCTTGTCGAGGAGACGAACAGGACGCGTGACGGGATGAACGGGGCGGTTCGGCACCGCGGGGGACCAGCGGCCATTCTACCGGATCTGAAGGGCTCTGGGCTCTCGGCTCCAGGCCCTGGGCAGCCTTGGGCTCTGGGCGTTGGGCCCGTGTCCGGCCAGACGCCCGAAGCCTGGAGCGTGAAGCCTTCCCCATGGGCTATGATCGGGGGATGTTCAACCGGCAGCGAACGGGCTCGGTGGTCTGCCCCTCGTGCGGCAACCTCGTCGGCGTCAACGACCAGCGGTGCTACAGCTGCGGCCGCTGGAACCCGGGCATGTACGGGTTCGCCCCGCTCCTCCGCCGCCTCGGCAACGATTTCGGCTTCACGCCCGTCGTGATTGGCGCGTGCGCCACGCTGTACGTGCTGACGCTGCTGGCGTCGGGCGGCGACATCGGCATGGGAGGCCTGTTCTCACTGTTGTCGCCCAGTTCCCGCGCGCTCTTCGTCTTCGGCGCCAGCGGCGCGATGCCCGTCTTCATGTTCGATCGATGGTGGACGATCTTCACCGCCGGCTGGCTGCACGGCGGCTTGCTCCACATCCTGTTCAACATGATGTGGGTCCGCCAGCTGGGGCCCGCCACCGGCCAGTTGTTCGGCGCCAGCCGGCTGGTCATCATCTACACGATCGGCGGGGCCGTCGGGTTCTTCCTCAGTTCGCTCGCCGGGGTCGTCCTCCCCGGCGTGCCGATCCTGGGCGGCGCCTCGTTCACGATCGGCGCGTCGGCGCCGATCTTCGGCCTGCTCGGCGCGCTCGTGCGATACGGACACCGCACCGGCAGCAGCCTCGTGCGGGGCCAGGCGTGGTCGTGGGCGCTGACGCTCTTCGTCTTCGGGATCTTCATGCCGGGCGTGGACAACTGGGCCCACGCGGGAGGGTTCGCCGGCGGGTATCTCGCCGCGATCTGGCTCGACCCCATGAAGCCGGAACGCACGGATCACATGGTGATCGCGCTCGGCTGCCTGGCCGTCACCGTGCTGGCCATCGCGGCGTCGATCATCCAGGGGATCAGCCTGCTGAAGTAGGAAGCGGCGAGCGGGCAGACATGGCAATTCTCCCGCAGGCATTTCAGGAACTGCCCGATCGACGACCCGAATGGTCGTATCGGTGGCCGGGCTACCGGCTTCCCGGCACAATCGCCGGGAACTTGTCGCACCTGCCCGATTGCGTATAGAATACGAAGGAAATCCCACAACACAACTGGGATCGTCTTTTGCACAATGGGTGGTATCGGCCGATTCCGGTCCCCTATCAACGAGGAGAGTTTCCAATGGCGATGATGATCAAGGACGACTGCATCAGCTGCGGCGCGTGCGAGCCCGAGTGCCCGAACGAGTCGATCAGCCAGGGCGACACGATCTACGTGATTGACGCCGTGAAGTGCACCGAGTGCGTCGGCACCTACGATTCGCCCAAGTGCGTCGAGGTCTGCCCGGTCGACGGCTGCATCGTGAAGCTCGAGGCGTAGCTCTTCTCAGCGCCCGGCTGCTCTACCCGCATTCATTCCTGATTGGTCAACGAGGGCGCGCCCCCGCGGGGGCAGGCATCCCCTGCCCCGCCGGGTCCCCCCCCCGGCGCCGTGCGGCCTCGTTGACAGCAGTAGCTCCACGCGTTTTCATTCTCTCTATATCCCTCCCCTCGGCCCCTCCGCGTAGAACGACACGCGTCCAATCGTCGACGCGGCGACCGCCAGCACCAACCCTCCAGCCAGCAACGCCACGCCTTCCGGTTCCAGGACGGACCAGGGCGGCTGTCTGAAGGCGAAAGCGCCCGCCGCCGCGGCCGCAACGAGCGTGAGCACTGCGCGCCCCGCCGCGAGGCGCCCGTGGGTCCGAAGGCTCGCCGCCGACGCCGGCAGGCTCGCCCCGGCCGACACGGCGCGCCGGATGGTCTGGTGCGTGAACGCCGCCAGCACGTCGAGCAGGGACGCGGCCACGGCCGCGCCGGCGAGCCACCTCACCGCGTCGTCCAGCGCGGCGAGGTGTTCGGGGAACAGCGACGCGGGCGCCAGCGTCCGCGATGCCGAGGCCGCCAGGGCCGCGGCGCCCGCCAGGCTGCCCAGCCACGCGGTCGTCGCGAAGAACCCGACGGGGGTCGACGGGTGATCCCACGCCGGCAGCGCAGGCAGCCGATAGACCTGCCCCATCGAGCCCACGAAGCCGAGGCCGGACAGCGCGGTGATGGCGCACAGGCCGTCGCGGATCCACCGCGGCTGGACTCCGAGGAGTTCGAGGCCCGCGAACACCGCGCCCGAGACCGCGAAAGCGGCACCAAGCGCCACTTCCGCGCTCACCCACGAACCGGCGACGTTCCGCAGCGCCTGCCACGCCCGCATGGGACGCGCCAGGTGCCTCGTAGAAAGCAGCAGGGCCGCGCCGAGAATCACGCCGACCGCCAGGGTCGGGCCGGCCAGCAGCTGCGAGGCGGCCTCGTCGTCCATCGCCCCCCGGAGCAGCAGCCGCGCGAGCGCCAGCGCGGCAAACATGCCGGCAGCCGCCTGTCCGAGCACGGTGAACGCGACGAGCGGCCACTCTCCCCTGGCCCGGCTCATCGCAGGATCTCCTCGGCATTGACGATGCGGGTGGCCTGGCGGCCGGCTGCCCCCTTCGGCGCAACGATGACGACGGCCGGCATCGTCCGGGCAGGCTCCGGGAGAGGGCCGAGCGTCGACAGCGCGCCGTGACGCGCGCGCAACTCGTCCAGGGGGCCGACGTCGAGGGCCCGGAGCGGGCACGCCGCCACGCACGACGGCGGGCGCCCCTCCGCGCGCTCGTCCGCGCAGAGGTCGCACTTGCTCATGAGTCCCGTGGCCTGCGAGAACTGCGGAGCGCCGTACGGGCAGGCCCACTCGCAGTACCGGCACCCGAGGCATCGATCCGGCGAGACGGTCACCACGCCGTCAGCGTCCTTGGCGATTGCCGAGGACGGGCAGGCCGGGACGCACGCCGGCGCCTCGCAGTGCATGCAGGAGGCAGAAATGGAATAGGCGAAGACCGTCGTCTCCCACGCATCGCCCGCCCGCGTCCACTCGCCGCCTTCGACTTCGACCACCCGCCGGAAGAGCCGGCCCGTCTCCAACCCGTGGCGGTCCTTGCAGGCGAGCTGACAGGCCTTGCAGCCGCTGCAGGAGGACACGTCGATGAGGAAGGCGAGTTGCGGCACCTACGGTCTCCCCACCCGGGCGACCTGCACGAGGTTCGAATGCTGCGCGTTGCCCCGTGCGCCGGGCGTCGGCCGCTCCGACGTCAGCACGTTGATGTTCCCCCGGCGGTCGACGCCGTCGGGACCCGGCGACCACCAGGCGCCCTGCGGGATGTCCACCACGCCGGGCATGATCCGGCGGGTGATGCGGACGCGGATCCTGAGCTCGCCCCGGGCGTTGAACACGCGCGCCTCGTCGCCGTCCTCGAGGCCGCGGGCGGCCGCGTCGATCGGATTGATGAACATGCGCTGCGGCTGCGACTCCTCGAGCCAGTCGACGTTGTCGTAAATCGAGTGCGTGCGGCGCTGGTAGTGCCGCCCGAACGCCTGGAGCGGATACCGCTCGAAGAGCGGGTCCCACGGCCCGCCCTCCCACTCGGGGATGAACGTGGGAATCGGTGGGACGCCCGCCAGGTTCATCGCCGCGAGACGGGCCGAGTAGATCTCGACCTTGCCGGACGGCGTGCCCAACGGGTGAGCGTCCGGGTCTTCCCGGAACGCCTCGAAGGCCACGTGCGGCCGGGCGTAGCGGAAGACGTGAACGCCTCGGCGGCGGAATTCCCCGAATCCCGGGAACGACGGGTCGGCGGCGGCCGCGGGGGCAACCATCTGTTCGAGCCACTGCAGCTCCGACTTGCCCTCGGTGAACGCCTCCCCGACTCCGAGCCGTGACGCGATCCCGGCGCAGATGTCGTAGTCCGAGCGGCACTCGCCGAGCGGCGCGATCGCCTGGTTCATGAAGATGAGCGAATCGCCGTGGCCCCAGATGGTGCAGACGTCGTTCTTCTCGAGCCACATCGTCGCGGGCAGCACGACGTCGGCGAACCGCGCGCTGGGCGTCAGGAAGTGGTCGACGACCACGATGTGCGACACCAGCGCGGGGTCACGCAGGATCGAGACCGTGCGGTTGATGTTCGCGTGCTGGTTGACGAGCGTATTGCCGGCGACGTTGAACAGGAACTTGACGTTGCTGCGAAGGGTCCGCCGGCCCGGCGGCAGGTCGATCACGCCGTCGCCCGCCCCCATCCCGGTGCCCCTGACGATCGCATCCGTCCAACGGAACACCGGGATGGACGCGGTCACCGAATTCACCCCGCGCGGAAAGTCGCCGACCGGGAGCGGACGCGCCACCGAGTACGACACGCCCCCGGCCGAACCGCCGGGGATCCCGATGTTGCCCGTCATGGCGGCGAGCGTGACGGTCCCGCGCACCGGCTGCTCGCCGAAGGCGCGCCGGTTGAACGACAGGCCGGCGAGCAGCGCCGCCGGTTTCGTCGTCGCGTAGTCGCGGGCGAGTTGCTCGATGCGGCGGGCCGGCACCTGGGTGTAGCGCTCGGCCCAGGCAGGCGACTTGGCGACACCGTCCGAGCGCCCCGTCACGTAGCTGCGGTACGACGGCCCCGCCCCCGCGCCCTCCGGCAGGTGATCGTCGTCGAACCCCACGCAGTAGCGGTCCAGGAAGGCCTGGTCGTGAAGGCCTTCGCTGATCATGACGAACGCCATCGCGTCCATGAGCGCGCTGTCGGTCCCGGGGCGCAGCGGGACCCAGTCGTCCGCCAGCGCCTGCACCGTCATGCTCAAGCGCGGATCGATGACGATGATCCGCGCGCCGGCCTGCCGCGCGAGCTTCAGCCGGTAGCTGGTGTTGGTGCCGAACACGGTCTCGGCGGGGTTGTAGCCCCAGAGCAGGATCAGCCGGGAGCGCAGCCAGTCGTCCGGGCTGTTGCCGCTGTCGTCGGTGCCCAGGCTGAACGGTGTCGCCCAGCGTGCCGCCGCCGAGCTGTAGGAATTGTAGTGATTCAGCTGTCCGCCGAAGACGTTGAGCAGGCGCTCCGACATCCGGCTGCCGGAGAACAGGCTCGCGCCGCCGGTGCCGTGCATGTTCAGGAAGGCGTCCGGGCCGTGCTCGTCCTTCACCCGCAGCATCGCCGAGGCGACCAGGTCCAGCGCCTCACCCCACGAGACGCGCTCGAACCGCCCCTCCCCGCGAGGCCCCACGCGCTTCATCGGGTGCAGCAGCCGATCGGGATGGTAGACGCGGCGGGCATAGGCGCGGCCGCGTGGGCAGGCACGCAGTTGCGGGTCGTCGGGCAGGTCCGGCCGGTCGTCGGTCGTGATCCGCTCGATTCGGCCGTCCCGCACCCAGACCTTCAGCACGCAGTGGCCCCCGCAGTTGTGGGCGCACCCGGTCGGCACGATCGTGAAGGGCTGCTCGGTCACGGCGCGACAAGTTTACGACACTTGCCCTCGGTTCCCGGCCGCGATAGGCTGCACCAGGATCGCGGCGAAGCGCCAACGGTGGCGTGAACCTCGAAGCCCGCCAGCGAGGCGGGCGAAGGACCCTTATGACGAAAAAGCTCTCGTGCGGAATGACGGTGACGCTGGTGGTGATCATGGCCTCATTCGCGAACGCGCAATCGTCGGTACTCGACCTACTTCACCGAGAAGACCATGCGCGTGGACTACTACCACACGGGAGGCGGGCAGGAGTTGTTCGCGCTCGACCAGGTCGTCTCGGACGGCCCCTGGGCCGGCAGCCGCACCCAGCTGATCGACGACACCAACCTTGGCCCGTACTACTTCGAGGTGATCGAGCGCGCCACGAACCGGACGATCTACTCGCGCGGATTTGCGTCGATTTACGGCGAGTGGGAGACGACCGACGAGCCGAAGCAGGGGCTGCACCGCTCGTTCCACGAATCGCTGCGCTTCCCCTGGCCGAAGAACCCCGTCCAGGTGGTCGTGAAGAAGCGCGACGCGCAGAACGCATTCCGGGAAGCCTGGTCCACGGTTGTCGATCCCGCGTCTCGGTTCGTGACGCCCGCCGAGGCAAGACCGGCAGGCAAGGTGTGGACGGTGTTCGAGAACGGGCCTGCCGCGACGAAGGTGGACCTGCTGATCCTCGGCGACGGCTATGCCGAGGCCGACCTGCCGAAGTTCCACGCGGACGTGAAGCGGCTCGCCGACCAGCTGTTTGCGACGGAGCCCTTCAAGAGCCGGCGCTCGGACTTCAACGTCCGCGCGATCGACCTGCCGACGCCGCGCAGCGGCGTAAATCGCCCGCGAACCGGGGATTTCCGCCGTACGCCGCTCGGTGTCTCCTACAACATCTTCGACTCGGAGCGCTACGCGCTGACGACCGACAACCGGGCGATGCGCGACATCGCCTCGGGGGCGCCCTACGACTTCCTCGAGATCCTGATCAACGAACAGCAGTACGGCGGCGGCGGCGTGTTCAACAGCCACGCGACCGCCGCCGTCGACACGGCGTTCGCCGACTACATCTTCGTCCACGAATTCGGCCACCACTTCGCCGGCCTGGGTGACGAGTACTACACCTCGGACGTCGCCTACGAGACGGGCGTCGCCGACCGCCCGGAGCCGTGGGAACCGAACATCACCGCGCTGAAGGACCCGGCGACCTTGAAGTGGAAGGACCTGGTGGCGGCCGGCACACCCGTGCCGACGCCGTGGGACAAAGAGGCGTACGAGAAGAAGAGCCGGGAGATCCAGGCGAGACGCCGCGAGCTTCGCGCCAGGAACGCGCCAGAGAGCGAGATGAACCAGCTGTTCACCGAGGAGATGAACTGGTCGACGCCGTTCCTGGGCGGGATGACGTACCTCGGGCAAGGTGGGCGCCTTCGAAGGCGCCTCCTACGAGGCGAAGGGACTCTACCGCCCGACGGCGGACTGCATCATGTTCACCCGGGACAAGGTGGGATTCTGCCCCGTCTGCCAGCGCGCGATCACGCGCATCATCGACGCGTACTCGAGGTAGGAATCAGAGTCGGGATTCAGGAGTCGGGGAGGACAGGAGTGCGTTCACCCGCTCCATGACCTCGAACGCGTCGGCCACGTAGAGCACGTCGGCCTTGCCGCGCGCCCAGCCGCAGTTGGGGTCGAGGTTGATCGCCCGCCGCTCGCTGACGAACCGCCACCCGACCACGTGGGGCTCTTCGCCATGACAGCAGGTGGCCAACCCCTTCGGGTGGCGGGGCGACGACCCGGTCTGTCCGACCTGGTTCAGGTGGGACATGAACGGAAGCACCGCCTGGCCTTCACCGCCCAGGTCCACCAGCGATTTCGTGCCGCCGAGCGACGCGTTCGCGAGCGAGAGAAACCGCAGGATCAGCCGCCCGGCGTCGTGCGGGCGGGCCTTCCCGTCCGCCTGCGCCTTCGTCCAACCCGCGCCCGCGACGAACAGCAGCGGCGCGTCCGGCCGGATGGTCTGGCGGTCGGCCGGCGGCGCCTCGAAGCCCACGACCTGCGTCCGCGCGTGCGCATCGGAGAGCGGCACGTCGACCATCTCGACCGTGACGGCTTCAGGCGTCCCGGCCCAAACTGGGCCGCCGCCCGGGTCCATCAGGATGATCCACGGCCGTTGCTCCCGCCGAATCGACCCGGTCATGCGCTGCCGGTAGTACCAGCGAGTCACCGAGACACCGTCGCCGTCTCCCGACACCGAGGCGGCGTGGGTGTCGGCGCGGCCTCCAAGCCTTGCGCCGACACCGGGCAGCGCCCGCTGCCATCGCGCCGTGTTCGCCGCGACGACGAGGGTGGCACCCGACGCCCGGCAGATCGCTTCCGCCGCAGCGGCGTCGGTGGAGTACCGCGAAGGGCCGAAGGCATCGCCGCTGACGCCGAAGGTCCTGGCGCAGCCTGCAGCGCCAATCCCGGCGGCCGCACGCTGCACCTCGCTCCCCACGAGTCCCGCGTGGAGCACGGCCCCGGGAAGCGCGGCGGCCAGGGCGATCGCACCGCTCAACGCCTCGCGGGCGGCCGTTGGCAACGTGCCGTCCTCCGCCGTGTGGGCCAGCCAGAGAATCGTTTCACTCATCCGGTCGTTCCTGCCTGATCCACTCGACGATCTCCTCCGCCACCGCCGCGGCGGACATTCCCTTCACGACGCGCGTGTCCCGGCGCCCTGCCGGAAGGCTGACGCGCTCGAAGGTGAGCCCGCCCGACGCGGCGGGCGCCGGCCGGGCCTTCTGCAGCGCGGGCATGACCGACCGCATGTTCGCGACGCCGATCTGCGGGTTGTTCGGGGGCTCTCCAAGGGTGCCCGTGGCCCAGCCCATCACGGCCGGCGGGCCTGCGCAGACCGACACCTGGTGACGCCCGCCCTCGACGCGCTCGGTGACGCGCAGCGCCCCGTCCGCGCCGACGGTCACCTGGTCCACGCCCTGGAACTGATTGACGATGCCGAGCCGCTCGCCCAGGATCTGGAGCGTCGTCCCGGCGCACCGGCTGGCGGACTCCCATCCGCCGAACAGCAGCAGGCGGGAGCGGTCGAGGCCCGGGAGGCTCTCGATGGAATCGCCGAGCGCGTGCGCGACGTCGTGCGAGTCGGTGAAGCCGCCCGCACGGCCGTCGATCGCCACCAGCTCGAACGGCACCTTCTGCGCAACGGTCATCATCACCTGCTGGAGTCTGGCCTTCGGGCCGACGCTCACCAGCCACACCTTGCTTCCCGGCACTGCCCTGGCCAGGCCGGCCGCCTCGTAAAGCGCGTGCGCCGCCCACGGGTCGAGGATGGCCGGCAGCAGCAGTTCGTTCTTGAGTGCAGGGCCGTTCGGCCCGCCTACCGGCTCGAGCGACTGGAGAGGGTCGGGGACGATCGCACCCGCAGACGACAATGTCGAAGCGCATCAGTTCTCTTCGGAGTGCAGGCCGCCGGCGCCCGCGCGAAAATCGACCTCGGTCCCGCCGCCTGCCGCAGGCCTCGTGCAGTTCCACAGGCAGGCGCCGCAGTGCACGCACTTGTCGCGGTCGAACATCGGCACGCCGCCCGGTTCGCGCTGGATGGCCTGCCCCGAACACATCTCGACGCACAGTGCCGCTCCGCACGACCGGCAATGGTCCGCGGAGAGGAAGACGACATGGTCGGCGTAGCCGCCGGGCGCCTGCACCTTCCCCCCGACCAGCATCGCGTCCTGGTGCGAGATCAGCAGGCGGCCGTCGAACGGGATGTCCGGCCAATCGCGCCGCATCACGGTGTCGCGCAGCCGCCTGCGCTTCGCTCGCCACGACAGCCGCCCGCGCGGTGTACGGCCGCGAGCGCCACGCCCCGCCAGGCCCCGCGCCACCCCCGACTGGAGAGCCCGTACGCCTCGCTCCCGTCGGCCTCCCGCGCCTCGCGCTCCACCCAGCTGCTCCGCCGCCGTGCCACGTAGGTGCGCTCGAGGTTCTCGCGGGTGAACGGCTGCCGGGCCCGCAGCAGTTCCAGCACGGCCTCGCCCAACTGCGCGCCCGTCGTCCAGGCTTCGTCCACACCCGATCCGGTCAGGAGGTTCGTGCTGCCGGACCCTTCGCCGATCCGCGCGTAGCCGTCCCCCGCCAGGTGCGGCTCGCCCCGCCGGCCCGACTCCTGCAGCGACCTGGCTCCCCACGAACGGAGCGTCGCCGCCCTCGAGGTGTCGCCAGAGGTACGGGTGCAGCATCCAGTGCTGCAGGTAGCGGTACGCGGTGTTCACCGGCCAGTCGAACCACGAGGGGACGAAGATGCCGACCGAGGCCGCGCAGCCGGCGTGAACGTACAGGAAGCCGAAGATCTCGGGCTCGGGATAACCGATGGTGTGGATGACGGTCCCGGGCTCGAGCGCCGTCGCCGCCGGGAGGTCCACCACCATCTTCATCCCGAGCGCCCAATCGCGCCGCTCGTGCCCGGCGCGGCATGCCGAACTCGCGGTCGATCCGCGCGCCTATCGGCCCCACGGGGCCGTCGCCGACCACGGTGAGCCGCGCGCGGACGTCCGTGCCCGGCGTGAAGCCCGGCGCGGGGTTCCCCTGCGCGGTCCGTGCCCTGGTCCGCCAGCCGCACGCCCACCACGCGCGTCGCCCTCGAACAGCGGCGACGCGACCGGCGTTCCCGGCCAGAGTTGAACGGCGCCCGTCTCCATCAGCCGCCCCGAAACCCACTGCATGAACTGGCCGATCGACAGCACCAGCCCGTCCTCCTTGCGCAGGAACGGCGGAATGAACGGGAGCTCGACGGCGTGGTGGCCGAACGGCAGCGCCGAGCGGAGCGCCGTCACGGCCGCGTCGATCAGCCGGACGCCGGCCGACCGGCGGCTGGCGCCGATCGGGTCCAGCAGGTAGACGACCCGCTCGCACGAGACCGGCGCGGCCAGCGGGATGTCGGCAGGGTCGAGGTCGGGAATCGAGGCGCGGATGCCGCGCGCCCGCGTGACGGCGCCCGACACGCCGAAACCGAGGCCGTCGGCCCGCTCGAACGCGATCACCTGGAGCGGCATGCCCGGCATGGCCTGGCTCTCGAGCGCCGCCCGGCCGGACGGGTCGAGGATGTGCGGGCCGAGCGTCGTGAGAAAGCCGGCCGTCGCCGGCCCGAACCCGACGCAGACGATGTCCGCTTCCAGCACCTGGCGCTCGCGGGCATGCCGTCTCAGTAGTCCAGCGCCTCGGGAATCATCACCCGGGTCGAGGGCTTCTGCCGCGCGGTCCTTGGCGAGGCGGCAGCCGGCCAGGCAACCGTCCATGCGGCGGCGAAGCCGGAGGAAGTCGTCGAGCCCGTGGCAGCAGCACGCACGGCCCCGCCTTGTCGCGGTGCGAGCCGTCGAGCGCGATCACGTCCGAGAAGGCGCCAGCCGTGCTCTCGATGCCCGGCATGATTGATTCGAGCGCCTCGAGGTCCGCAGCCCCGTAGCAGCCTGAGCAGCCCTCCGCGTCCCACGCGGGATGCCGGCTGTAGCCGAACACGAGTTCCGCCGTCACGCGCCCCACCTCGCCGGCCGCCCGCGCCGCCTGCACGTGACACAGGTCGGAGAGGAACCGCACGAGGCCCCGCAGCCCCTCGGCCAGCGTCGGGCTCTCGGCCCCCTCGGCCTCGAGTTCGATCACGTCGAGGATCTGCGCGCGCGCCGCCAGCAGCCAGCACAGCGCGTCGGCCAGCGGGAACGTCACGCCCTGCCGGGCGCCGTCGTACAGCGGCTGGCCGTCAGAGTCGGTGGCCCGCCGCAGGTGCTGCACCGTCCAGAGCCACAGTTCCATCGCGCTGGCCACCGCGCAGGCCCCGGTGCCCGGACGCCGGGCCGCGACGTGGCGCATCTCCGAGATCCAGATGTCGAACTGCGTGAGGAAGACCTCGTCCACCATCGTCACCGACAGCTGACGCCGCTGCACCGCCTCGGGGCCCTCGTAGGTCGCCTCGAGCTGCGCATCCATCCACTTCTGGCCGAGGAATCCCGGGCAGTCCTCGGTGATGCCGTAGCCGCCCATGAGGCTGACCGCCTCGCGCATCATGGTGGCGCCGTGGCCGGTGTTCCAGAGCTTCGTTGCCGGGCACAGCACGTTGGCCGCCGCGTTGGCGACCAGGAACCGGACGAGATCGTCGGCGGCGAGGTCGCGGAAACGCTCCTCGTTGCGCATCCCCTCGGGCTTGACCGACTCGACGAGGTATTCGATCGCGTCGGCCTGCCGGCGCCGGAACACCCGCAGCTCCGCGGGGCCGCCCGCGATGCCCGCCTTCTTGAAGATGGCCGCCTTGCGCTGCTCCACCGCGTCGAGTTCGTCGTACAGCCTGGCCGTCGAGAACGCGAGCGAGGCAGCCGCCTCGCCTGTCGCCCAGATGTCGACCAGCCGGTGCAGCGCGTCCTCGCGCTGCTGCAGCCCGAGGTCGTAGCGCGGGGTTCCCGGCGCGATCGCCTCCGCTCCCGCGGAACCGCTGGCGGTGGTACCGCAGGATCGGCTCGACCGCCGAGAGCAGCTTCGCCGCGGTCATGGCACCGACCGTGACCCGGGTGCGCCGGAAGACGGCCTCGATGATCTCCGTGTGGGTGTAGCGGGGGACGATCACGCCATCCCTGATCGTGTATCCGCCCACGATTCGGCTGGCCGGCACGCGGAGGTTGAAGATCGGGTCGCCGGTCGACGAGAGCTGGTGCACCAGCTTGCGCGTCGACGTCCCGCGGTCGAACACCCCCGGGTCCGTCTCCTCGAGGATGACCATGCAGCTGGAGCCGATGCGGGGGTCGCCGCTGTCGACCGCCGCCACCACGACGTCGGCAAACGCCATGTTGGTGATGAACCGGCCGCGCTTCTCGACCTGGAGGACCGGCTCCTCGCCCTCACGCCACTCGGCGACGCGCACCTTGCCGCTGAGCAGTCCCGTCTCGACGCCGACGTAAGGAAGCGGTTCGGTGAGGCAGAACGCGCCGCGCATCGGCGGCCGGCCGTCCGCCCCAGCCGCGCGGGCCGAGGTACGTACTGCCGCTGACCGTCGGTGCCGCGCTCGTGGATCGGCGCCAGCGCCAGGTGCTGCGCGAGCGCGCCAGTCGCCGCTCCGGCGTCCACCCACGCGAGCTCGAACGCCACCAGCGCCAGCGCGAGGTTCTTCGGGCCCGCGACCACCCCGCCAGACTCGGGGTCCAGCGACGCGGTCGTGATGCCGGCACGGTCGAACTCGGGGAGCAGCGCGTTCTTTTCGGCAGTCCACTCGTGGGTGCTCCGCCCGCCCTGCGCCACCAGGCGAGCCACCGGTCCTCGCGCCACGCCGCGGACCGACTGGATCAGCATCTGCAGGTCGTAGCGGTCCGCAAACCGCCACATGAGCTGACGGGCATCGTCGCCCGGCAGGGTCCGCAGCGTCTCGACGGCGTTGCTTCTCACGGTCGGCTCCATCCCCAGTCCTTTCTGCAGGAAGCTGGGATTATACAGCGGGAGCCACATCCTCCTGGCGCCGCCCTCACTTGACGACGACCACCTCCACCTCGCCTTCCCGGCGAAGGACGTTGATCCCGACGTCCCGCTGGTAGCGTTCGGCGAGGATATCCACCTCGCCGCCGGGAACGCGCACCCCCCTGAGGCAGACGTCGCGCAGGGTGTCCGGCAGCACGGGCCGCCGGAACGACACCCGGTTGGAGATCCCGTCGATCTCGAGGCCGAGGCAAGCCTGCAGCAGCATGAAGACGCTCCCGGATGCCCACGCCTGCGGCGCGCACGCGACAGGGTAGAGCGTCGGCCCTTCTCCCGGCCGCCGGTGGAAGCCGCAGAAGAGCTCGGGCAGCCGGTGGAGATCCACGACCATGCTCGCCTCGAACAGGCCGGTCAGCGGCGCGATCAGCAGGTCCGAGAACCCGTAGCGCGCCATGCCGAGCGCAATCAAGGCATTGTCGTGCGGCCAGACCGAACCGTTGTGGTAGGACATCGGGTTGTAGCGAACCTCCGAGGCGGCGACGGTGCGGATGCCCCAGCCCGAGAAGGAGTCGGCGCCGACGAGCAGTTCCGCCACCCGGCGCGCCCGCGACGGCTCGGCGATGCCGCCGAACAGGCAGTGACCGGCGTTCGAGGTTCGCACGCGGCAAGGCTGCTTCCGTCCATCCAGGGCGAGCGCGTAGGTGCCGAGGTCCTCGCACCAAAACGCCTCCTCGAACCGCTCGCGCAGCCGCTCAGCCTGGCGGCGCAGCGACTCCGCGCGACGGCCGTCGCCCAGGGCGTCGGCCATCACCGCCGCCGACCGTCGCGCCGCGTAGACGTACGCCTGCACCTCCACCAGGGCGATCGGGCCGTCGGCCAGGCTGCCGTCGGCGTGGAAGACCGAATCCTGAGAGTCCTTCCACCCTTGCTGCACCAGGCCTTGCGGGTTGCGCCGCGCGTATTCGACGAACCCGTCCCCATCCAGGTCTCCCGATTCGTCGATCCACTGCAGCGCGGCCAGGACGTGCGGCCAGAGCTGCTCGAGCAGCGCCCTGTCGCCCGCGCGCTGGTAGTGCGCCCCGGCCAGCACGACGAACAGCGGCGTCGCATCCACGCTGCCGTAGTAGCGTCCGAAGGGGACTTCCCCGAGGACCGCCATCTCGCCGTCGCGCGCCTCGTGGAGAATCTTGCCCGGTTCGGCGTCCCGTTCGGCGTTCGACGACCGAGCCTGAGCGGCGCTGAGGTAGCCCAGGACGCCGCGGGCGACCGACGGCTCGATCCAGAGTGCCTGCAGCGCCGTGATCAGGCCGTCGCGTCCGAAGACGGTACTGAACCATGGAACCCCCGCGTAGGGATACGGACCGAGCGGCGTCTCGGTGATCATCATGCGCAGGTCCGCCGTCGACCGCGCCACCCACTCGGTGAACGGCGCGTCACTGCTCGAGACCTCCGCGGCGTCCGCACGCCTGGCTGCCGGCGCCGCCGCGGCAGACGCGTAGGCGTTGTCGTACGACACCGGGTGCCCGACGCGCCCGTCCTCGCCGGTCTCGCAGCTGACCGTCAGCGAAAAGGACGCCGAAGCGCCCGGCGGAAGCGGCAGGTCGAACCGCATGCGCCCCCCCGAGATGTCCTGCGGCGGCGGATGCGCCTCCACGCGCGTTCGACGGACCACGTCGTCGAGACCGACGTAGCCGAGCACGAGGACGCCGTCGGGGGATTCGGCCGGCAGGTGACGTCCGCGCTGGGGCCGGCGCGTGCCGCGGACTTCGAAGATGTCCGCGTAGTCGGCTTCAACCGCCACGGCCAGCGACAGCGTCAGCGGGTCGGTCCCGTAGTTCCAGATCCGGATTCGCTCGTAGCAGCAGCCCCTCCAGAGGAACTTCGAGCGAAACAGGTGGAGGGTGCCGCGAGGCACGGCCAGCGTGCCGTCCAGGCTGATGTCGGGGTTCGTGAGGTCGACCGCGAGCAGGTCGTTGTCCTGCTTCACCGTTGAACTCAGCAGGAGCGGCCGGAGCGGCCCGAGCCGCAGTTCCATCCGCGAGAGGAACCGCGTCCCGCGGTGGTACAGCCCCTGCTCCCCGAGCCCGATCGGGCGGATGTCGCCCGACTCGTCGAACACCGCGAAGGTGTCGTCCTGCTTCAGGACGCGGGTCCGCTGACCGCTGCGGGAGGAGGTGGCGAGGATGTAATAGTCGTCTTCGACCTTGATGATGTCGTCGGCCACGTCATGGACCGGTTTCAAGATCGGGTCCAGAGCCACGGATGGGCTGCCTTCCAGCCTCACCCTCGCTGTATTATGAAAGGCATGACCGTGTCGTCCTCCGTCCCGCAGTCCGTCGCCCCGGCGCTGCTGCTGTCGATGCCCCAGCTCGACGACCCGAACTTCCGCCACACGGTCGTGCTGTTGTGCCAGCACACGGCCGACGGTGCGTGGGGCTTGGTTCTCAACCGGCCCACCGGAACGGCCGCAAGCCAGGCGGTCAGGCTCGATCCGCCGGTCGTCGTGGACAACGGCCTGGAGTTATGGGTCGGCGGTCCCGTGGAGCCCGAGCGCGGCTGCCTGCTGCTGGGCGAGGACCCGCACGACGCGGAGGCGGTTCAGATTTGCCACGGCGTCTTCATCTCCGGCTCGGCCGGCCTGCTGCGCCAGCTCCTGGAGAAGGAACAGCAGCCGAGGACGCGCTTGCTGATGGGTTATGCGGGCTGGGGGCCGGGGCAGCTGGATGCCGAGCTCCGCGACTCGGCGTGGCTGATCATGCAGGTCGAACTCGACATCGTCTTCGACGTGCCCGCGACGGAGATGTGGGAGACGGCGATTCGCCGCCTCGGCGCCGAACCCGGCAGCCTTCAGATGAGCCAGGGCGTGCACTGAGCGTCACTTCCAGCGGAACACCTTCAACGCGATCCCGAAACAGATCACGGTCCACGCCGCGAGGATCCCCGCCTCTCCGGCAATTCCCGCCAGGGAAGCGCCGTCGAGCATCACCGCCCGGAACGCGTCGTTCAGGGCGGTGAGCGGGAGCGCGTGGATGAACGGCTGCGCCGCCGCCGGGAAGTGGCTCGACGAGAAGAAGACCCCGGACACCACCCACATCGGCAGCATCGCGAAGTTCATCCAGCCCGACACCGCTTCGATGGTCCGCGCCCGGCTCGCGACGAGCAGGCCGAGCCCGCCGAACGCCAGGGCCCCGAGCAGCGCCACCACCGCCACCGTCACCAGCGAACCGCGAATCGGCACCGCGAACGCGAGCACCGCGAAGCCGAGCAGGGCGCCGACCTCGCCCGCCAGGAACACGAGCCGCGCGAGCATCTGCGCCAGGAGGTAGTCGCGTCGCCTCATAGGCGTCGCGGCGAGGCGCTTCAGCACCTTGCGCGTGCGCGCCCAGACGACGGCGAAGCCGATGCTCCACATCCCGGTGCCCATGATGTTCATCCCGAGCAGGCCGGGAACGAGCCAGTCGATGTACCGGCCGCCGACGACGGCCGTCGGCTGCTGGCGCGCCGAGAAGCGATCTTCGCGCCCCGCCGCGCGCTGCAGCGCGGCGTCCACGAGAAGGCGTGCCCGCTGGCTCTCGGGGCGGCCCGGGTCGAAGCGGTAGGCCGGCGGGTCGCCGGGAACCACCACCACGTCGACCTCTCCGTCGCGCAGCGCGCGCGCGGCCCGGTCCCCGGACAGCACTCTCGGCTTGATGTCCGCGGAGCGCGCCAGCGCGGTGCTCACCTCAACGCTGCCTGCGCCTTCCAGCACGCCGGCGAACACCGGCGCGTCCCCCTTGTTCTGGAAGGCGATCCCCAGCGCGAACGCGAGCGCCAGCGGGAAGATCACCGTCCAGAACACGGCCTCCGGCTCGCGCACGAACTCGCGAAGGCGGGCCAGCGTCAGCTCGACGATCGGGTGATGGATTCGGTCACGCATCGCGCAGGTGCCGTCCGGTGTGCGCCACGAAGACGTCCTCGAGCGTGGCCTGGTGGGTGGCGAACTGCGACAGTTCCAGCTGCTGGCGCTCGAGCTCGCCCATCAGCGCGGGGATCACGACGTGCGGCTCGCTCACGCGGAGCCTGATCGTGCCGTCGTCGCTGCGCACGTCGCGCACGCCGGCCAGCCCGGCCAGCGGGGCGGTCGCCACCCGCGAGACGTCGGCCACCGAGAACTCGATCACGTGCTCGGCGCCGAGCGAGGCGATCAGTTCCCGCGGCGTGCCGAGGGCAATCACGTTCCCGTGGTCGACGATCGCCACGCGGTCGCACAGCGTTTGCGCCTCGTCCATGTAGTGGGTCGTGACGAGGATCGTGCCGCCACCCTGGCGGAATCGCTCGAGCAGCGCCCACAGCTGCCGGCGCGATTGCGGGTCGAGGCCGGTCGTCGGTTCGTCGAGGAACAGCAGGTCGGGCTGGTTGACCAGCGCGCACGCCACCGCGAGACGCTGTTTCTGCCCGCCCGAGAGCTTGCTCACCCAGCTGGCGCGCTTCGACTCGAGTTCGACCATCTGGAGCACGGCGCTCACCGTCGGGCCTTGCCGGTAGAACGAGCGGAACAGCCGGACCACTTCCTCGACGGTGAGCTTGTCGTTCAGCTGCGTCTCCTGCAGCTGGATGCCGAGCCGCTGCCGCAGCGCCTGGTCGTCGCTGCCCCACCGGAGCCCGAGCACCTCGACGTCGCCCTCGTCCGGCTCGAGCAGGCCCTCGAGGATCTCGATGGTGGTCGTCTTGCCGGCGCCGTTGGGACCGAGGAGCCCGAAACACTCCCCTGCCCGCACCTCGAGGTCGAGGCCGGCGACGGCGACCACGTCGCCGTAGCGCTTCCGGAGCCCCCGGCAACGGACGGCCGCCGGACGATCTGGGTCGGACCCGTGAATGGCTGCCATGAACGCGACCCGCTCCGGTTCTGCTAGACTAATCGCCGATGGCCGAGGCGAAGCTGATCCTGATAGCCGCGCCGGAACTCATCCCTGCCCTGCGAGAGCGCGTGGGCGGCGATGACGACGTCCTGACGTTCGCCGACTCGGAACCGCTCCGCGCGCTGGAAGCCATCGCATCCTCTCGTCCGGCGGTCATCGCGCTGGAGCGCCTGTTTGCCGCCAGCCCGAGGGGCGCCGCCCTCATCGCCCGAATCAAGGCGGACCACACTCTCGATCGCACCGAGATTCGCATCCTCTCCCACGACACCGGCTACCAGCGGGTGTCGCCCCGGCGCCACGCGCTGCCGCCGCCCACGGTGCGCGAGAAACCTGCCCGGTCGCTCGACCGCGGCACGCGCCGCGCCCCCCGCGTCAAGATGAGCGAGGACGCGCCGGCGACGGTCGATGGTCAACGGGCCCGCCTGGTGGACCTGTCCGTGCTCGGCGTGCAACTGATTGGCCAGGACGAACTGCGGCCGAAGCAGCGGGTGACCGTGGGGCTGGGCGAGGGCGAGGCGGCGGTGACCACGGTCGGGACGATCGTCTGGGCCCGCCAGGAATTGTCTCGCAGGGGGCCCAGCTACCGGGCTGGCATCGACTTCATCGACCCTGACCGCGACGCGGTCGGCGCCTTCATCAGTACGCACCAGGACAAGTGACTCGGCGCGCCGTGGCGGCCGCGCCTCGGAACTCGGCGTCTACGCCCGCTGGCCGCACCACGACGCCGCGATCGACCCCTCCCGGAAGATCGTTTCGTCCCGATCCGATCCCGTCGAGATGATCCCCACCGGCACGCCCGTGACTTCCTCGAGCCGGGCGATGTAAGCCCGGGCTTCGGCCGGCAGGTCGCCGTAGGACCGCACGCCGTGAGTCGGCTTGGTCCAGCCCGGCAGGCGCTCGTAGATCGGCCGGCAGGCGGCCAACTGGCGGAGATCGCCGGGGAACTCGGTCAGCGTGCGGTCGCCGCACTGGTAGGCGGTGCAGACGTCGATGTGAGGGAGGCCGTCCAGCACGTCCATCTTCGTCAGCGCGATCGAATCGAGGCCGTTGACCCGCGCCGCGTATCGCACCGCGACGGCGTCGTACCAGCCGCAGCGCCGTGGCCGGCCGGTGGACGCGCCGTATTCCTGGCCGCCTTCGCGCAGCCGGTCGGCCATCGGCCCCGAGAGCTCCGTCGGAAGCGGTCCCCCGCCGACGCGCGTCGTGTATGCCTTGGCAACCCCCAGCACGCTGCCGATTGATCTCGGGCCGATCCCGAGCCCGGTGCAGACGCCGCCCGCCGTCGAGTTCGACGAGGTGACGAAGGGATAGGTGCCGTGGTCGATGTCGAGGAAGGTTCCCTGCGCGCCCTCGAAGAGGATGGGGCGGCCGGCCTTCTCGGCGTTCGCGAGGAACAGCGACACGTCGGTCACCCAGCCTCGCATCCGCTCGCCGAAGGTGACCAGGTGCTCGAACAGCGGCTGCCACTCGAGCGTCGAGTCGCCGACGAGCCGGTTCCGCGCCAGGACGTTCTCGCGGACCTGTTCGGCGAGGCCGGACGGATCGGCGAGATCGCACACGCGGATGCCACGCGCGGCCGATCTTGTCTTCGTACGCCGGGCCGATGCCCCGGGACGTGGTGCCGATCTTCTTCTCGCCGCGGCGCGCCTCGCTGAGCAGGTCGAGGTCGCGGTGATACGGGAGGATCAGGTGCGCCTTGTCGCTGATGGCCAACCGGTCGCCGACTTCGATCCCGTACTGGGCGAGCGTCTCGATCTCCTGGAACAGCGCTTCGGGGTCGACGACGACGCCGTTGCCGATGACGCAGCTGACGCCCTGGTGCAGGATGCCGGACGGCAGCAGGTGCAGGACGAACTTCGTCCCGCCGACGAGCACCGTGTGCCCGGCGTTGTGCCCGCCCTGGTACCGCGCCACCACCGAGAAGTTCGGGGTGAGAAGGTCGACGATCTTGCCCTTCCCCTCATCGCCCCACTGCGCGCCGATCACCGCAACGTTCATAAGTCCTCGCCCCAAGGGGAGTGCACGCTTCCACGAACCGGCCCTCGGCCCATGGCGGCCGGCTCTCGGCGACATCACGCGCGACCGCTCGAAAAGCCGGCGGTCGACAGCCGAAGGCCGTCGTTCATTGTTACAACCGGTCGATCCTAGCACAGGAGGCTCGTCACGGCTGTCCGGGGCGGCACCAATTCCGGTAGAATGCTGTGTTCGCCGCCTGGCCAGGCTAGCCATGATTCACCTCGACGGTCGCTCGCTCTCGCTCGAACAACTCCTCGACATTGCCGACGGGTCCGAACCGGTCGCGATTTCGGACGATGCCCGTGTGCGCGTGGCCGCGGCCCGGGCCGTCGTCGATCGCGTGGCTGCGGGTGACGCCGCGGTCTACGGCATCAACACCGGCTTCGGCTCGTTCGCCGAGGTGCGCATCCCGCCAGCTTCGCTGGAGCGGCTGCAGTTGAACCTGCTCCGGAGCCATGCCTCCGGCGTCGGCGATCCGCTCCCGGTGCGCACCGTTCGCGCGATGATGGCGCTGCGGGCGAACGTCCTCGCGCGGGGCTTCTCGGGCATCCGGGTCGAGACACTCGAGGCGCTGATTGAGGCGCTGAACCGCGGCGTGCACCCGGTCGTCCCGTCGCGCGGCTCGGTCGGCGCCAGCGGGGACCTTGCGCCGCTCGCCCACCTCGCGCTCGTGCTCGTGGGGGAAGGGGAGGCTTGGGACGGCGCGCGCAGGGTGCCTGGCGCCGCGGGGCTGGCGGCGGCAGGCCTCTCGCCCGTCACGCTCGGGCCGAAAGAGGGCCTCGCGCTGATCAACGGCACGCAGGCGTCCGCCGCGGTCCTCGCGCTCGCGCTCGCGGGCGTGGAACGTCTCGCCAGGGCGGCGGACGTCATTGCCGGCCTGACGATCGACGGGCTCAGGGGGTCGGCGGGCCCGTTCGACCCGCGCATCCACGCCGAGCGCGCGTTCGAAGGCCAGGCCGCGTCGGCCGACAACCTGCGGCGCCTGCTCGAGCACAGCGCCATCCGTGCCTCGCACGCCGACTGCAGCCGCGTCCAGGACGCCTACTCCCTGCGGTGCGCGGCACAGGTGCACGGGTCGGCGCGCGAGGCGCTCCGCTTCATCCGTCAGATTGTCACCACCGAGGCGAACGCCGCCACCGACAACCCGATGGTGTTCGCCGCCGAGGGCGAGCTGGTTTCCGGCGGGAACTTCCACGGCGCCCCTGTCGCCATGGCCGCGGACCTGCTCGCCATTGCCATCGCGCAGTTGGCTACGATCAGCGAACGCCGCACGGAGCGGCTGGTCAACCCCGCGCTGAGCGGCCTGCCGGCGTTCCTGACCGGCGACGGCGGCGTGCAGTCGGGCCTGATGCTGGCGCAGGTGACGGCGGCCGCGCTGACCTCGGAGTTGAAGGGGCTGGCGCACCCCGCCTCGGTGGACACGATCCCCACGTCGGCCAACAAGGAAGATCACGTCAGCATGAGCATGGGCGCCGCGCTGAAGGCGCAGAGGGCGCTCGAGCTCGCGCGGTACGTGCTCGCCGTGGAGACGTTGTGTGCGTGCCAGGCGATCGACTTCCTGGCCCCGCTGGAGACGTCGGCGCCGCTGGCGCGCGTGCACGCCAGCATACGGGCGCGGGTGCCCCCGCTGAGGGACGATCGCCCGCCCGCCCCCGATCTCGAGGCCGTCGCGGGCCTCATCGCATCGGGAGCCATCGAGGACGCGGCGGGCGTCACTGTCAAGTGAGTTCGTGCAGAATTCCCGGCGCGCGGATTTGACGTTGACAACGCGGCGGCTCGCTCTAAACTTCTAGGTCTCATTTCCGGGCGGCGACGCCCGTCGGATTGATCATGACCACCCTGGCCCATCACGTTCGCGCGCCGCGCGGCACCACGCTGTCCTGCAAGGGCTGGCAGCAGGAAGCCGCGCTGCGCATGCTGATGAACAACCTCGATCCCGACGTGGCCGAACGCCCCGACGACCTGATCGTCTACGGCGGATCGGGCAAAGCCGCGCGGAACTGGGCGTGCTACGAAGCGATCGTCCGGGCCCTCAGGGCGCTCGAAGCCGACGAGACGCTGATGGTCCAGTCGGGCAAGCCGGTCGGCATCTTCAAGACCCACCCCGGCGCACCGAGGGTGCTCATCGCCAACGCGATGCTCGTGCCGGCGTGGGCGACGTGGGAGAACTTCCGCGAACTCGAACACAAGGGCCTGACGATGTACGGCCAGATGACGGCCGGCAGCTGGATCTACATCGGCACGCAGGGCATCCTCCAGGGCACGTTCGAAACGCTGGCGTCGGTCGCGGCCCGCAAGTTCGGCAAGAACCTCGAGGGCCGGGTGTTCGTGTCCGCGGGCCTCGGCGGCATGGGCGGGGCCCAGCCGCTCGCCGCGACGATGAACGGCGCCGCCGCGCTGGTGATCGAGGTGGACCCCCACCGCATCGAGCGCCGCTTGCAGACCCGGTACGTGGACGAGTCGACGGGCTCGCTGGACGAGGCGCTGTCGAAGGTGACGACGTGGGCGCGCGAGAAGCGCGCGCGCTCGGTCGCGCTGCTCGGGAATGCCGCCGACGTGCTGCCCGAGCTGGTGCGGCGCGGCTTCACGCCCGACGTCCTCACCGACCAGACGTCGGCGCACGACGAGCTCAACGGGTACGTGCCGAACGGGATGACGCTCGCCGCGGCGGACGCGCTGAGGTCCGGCAGCCCCGACGAGTACATCCGCCGCTCGGTGGCCGCCATGGGCGGCCACGTCGCCGCGATGCTCGAATTGCAGGCGCGCGGCGCGGTCACGTTCGACTACGGCAACAACATCCGCGCGCAGGCCGTGAAGGCCGGCGTCGCTCGCGCGTTCGACATCCCGGGGTTCGTTCCCGAGTACATCCGCCCGCTGTTCTGCGAGGGGAAGGGACCGTTCCGCTGGGCGGCGCTGTCCGGCGACCCGGCCGACATCCGGGCGACCGACGAGGCCGCGCTGGAGATGTTCAAGCACGACGAGGCGCTGTGCCGCTGGGTCCGCCTGGCCCGCGAGCGGGTCGCCTTCCAGGGGCTCCCGCGCCAGGATCTTCTGGCTGGGTTACGGCGAACGCGCGAAGTTCGGGCTGCGCATCAACGAGCTCGTGCGAAACGGCACGATCAAGGCGCCCATCGTCATCGGCCGCGACCATCTCGACACCGGTTCGGTGGCGTCTCCCAACCGCGAGACCGAGGGGATGCGCGACGGCAGCGACGCGATTGCCGACTGGCCGATCCTCAACGCCCTGCTCAACGCGTCGTCGGGCGCGACGTGGGTGTCCGTGCATCACGGCGGGGGCGTCGGCATCGGCTACTCGATCCACGCGGGGATGGTGATCGTGGCCGACGGTTCGCGTGAAGCGGACGAGAAGCTGCAGCGCGTGCTGACGTGCGACCCCGGCATGGGCGTCGTGCGGCACGCGGACGCGGGCTACGCCGAGGCGATCGCGACCGCCGAGGCGCGCGGGGTTCGGATCCCGATGCGGGAGTTCGGGGCAGCAGGGAGCGGCGAGGCGGACGGGAGCACCGGACGGTGATGACTCTCCCGACGGTCGATCAGCGAATCAAGGCCACGCTGTCCGAGGACGCCGGACGCATCCCGGTCGTGCTTGGCCTGTGCGGCTCGGGCCGGACCAGCCTGCTGCAGCGACTGCAGGCCGAGTTCGGGCCGCTCGACAGCCAGTACATCAACGTGGAACGCACGGCCACGACGCCGGAGCGGTTCCTCCACGCGCTGACGGCCGGATCGCCGTTCGTCGAGGCGCGGCACGTGCCGGCCACGCTGTCGCCGCGCGAGGCCTTCGACGCCACCCTCGCCTTCTTCGCCGGGGCGCGGCGGACCGACCAGGGGCCCGTCACCTTCCTGCTCGACGAGGTGCTCGAGTTCCGCACGTTCGAGAGCTTCCCCGGCCTGCGCCGCGCGCTGCCGGAGCTGCTCGCCGTCATCGCCTCGTCGCCGAACCGCTTCGTCCTGACCTCCCGCTACGTCACGCGGACCGAGCGCGCGCTCGCCAGCGCTTCCCCGCAGTTCGTGGTGGTGCCGATTGGCGCCATCCCCGACGACGAGCTGACGCGCCAGGTGGCGAACCGCCTCGGGATGGGCTGCGGGGAGAACGGTGACGGACCCGACGCGTCGTCGGCCTCGGCGCTGGCCGGCCTGGTGTCCCGCCTCTCGGACGGGCGCGCGGCCTACGCCGCGGCGATTGTCGAGGCCATGGCGGCGCACAGCCCCCACGTGCCGGACCCGGTGGCGGCGCTGGCCGCCGTCCTCGACACCAACGCCCCGCTCTGGTCGCTCTGCGAGTTCACGTACGAGCTGCGGCTGCACCGTGCGCGCGGCTACGGGGCGCTGAAAGCGATCCTCGAAATCCTCTCGATCCAGGAACCGCTCACGCTCACCGAGATCTCTCACCGCCTCGGGCGGACGCCGGGTTCCACGAAGGACTACCTGTCCTGGCTCGAAGACGTGGACCTCGTCTCCGTGCTCAAGAAGCGCTATCGCTTCCGCGATCCGCTGCTGCGGATGTGGGTGCGGCTGCACTGCCGGCCGGTCCCGCCGTCGGTCGAGGAGATCGGGCGGGAGGTGCAGGCCCACGCGGCCCTCTGCCTCGCTCAAGCGGCGGTATCTTAGTGGCTGGTGGCAGTGGCTAGTGGCTAGTGGACTGATCACTGATCACTAGCCACTACGCCTGTTCACTCCCCCGACAGCTTCTCGATCGCTTTCCGGGCGGCTTCCTGCTCGGCCGCCTTCTTGCTCGGCCCGCGCGCGGTGCCCTTCAGGTCGCCGAGCACTCGCACCTCGACGTGGAAGATCTTCCGGTGGTCGGGGCCGCTCTCGGCGGCCACCAGGTACTCCGGCAGGTGCAGGTCGCGGGACTGCACGAGTTCCTGCAGCGCCGATTTGTAGTCGCGCCCCCAGAACTCCGGGCTCCGCACGTCCTCGAGTTCGTCGGCGAACTCCCGCGCCACGAATGCCCGCGCCTCGTCGATTCCCCCGTCGATGTAGATCGCCGCGATGACCGCCTCGTAGGAATCGGCGAGCAGCGCCTGCTTCTTCCGCCCGCCCGTCTTCTCTTCGCCGCGTCCGAGGGCGAGGAACTCCCCGAGCCCCAGCCGGCGCGCGAGGATGGCCAGCGTGGCGGTCGAGACCAGCGACGCCTTGATCTTCGACTTCTGCCCCTCGTCGAACTGCGGGAAGTCCCGGAAGAGCATGTCGGCCATCACGAACCCGAGGACGGCGTCACCGAGGAATTCCAGCGACTCGTTGTCGATCGTCACCCCCGTCGCGTCCTCGTTGGCCCGCGAGCGGTGCGTGAGCGCGCGGTCGAGCACCGCCGGTTCACGGAACGTGTACCCCAGCCGCTCTTCCAGGGCGGACAGGTCCCGCGTGTCTTCCACGATCGGGACCAGGTCACCGGCGGGCCGCGGCGTCCCCTGCTCCCGGATGATTCGCTGGGCGGTCTCGGCATCGTCGGACGGCACCGAGATGCGCACCTCGCCGAGGCCGTCGATGCTCAGCGGAAAGACGGCGTGCGTCAGGTCGGACGACGCCGCGGTTTCGATTCCGTGCGCCTCGAGGAGTCCCCGCACGATGCTCGCCTCGATGTCCGAGTGCGTGCGAAAGACGATTGCGAGCCGCCGCCGTGCGTCGCCGCGCTCAGGCCCGTCCATCCTTGAACCCCGCCTTCACTGCCCCGGGCAGGAAATCGTCGAACTTCATCAGGATCATCGTCATGTCGTCGTGCTGTGGCGCCCCGGCCACGAACGCCTCGATCTCGCGGAGGATCCGTTCCCGCAGCTCGTCGGCGGGCAGGTGCCCGTGCTCCTCGACCAGCTGCGCGAGCCGCGACTCGCCGAAGAGGTCCGAGTCGGCGTTCATCGCCTCGCTGATACCGTCCGTGTAGAGCAGCAGGACGTCGCCGCGTTCGAGCGGCAGCGTGACTTCCGTCAACAGCCGCTCGAACAGCTCGCCGCCGTCGATGCGCAGCCCCAGCACCAGGCCGTCTGGCGCGAGCACCTCGACCGTCGGGCCGCCGTCCCGGTCGCGCCGCCAGATGAGCGGCGTGTGGCCCGCCCTGGCGTACGTCAACGTCGAACTCGCGAGATCCACGACCCCGTAGGTCATCGTGATGAAGCTGCGGCTGTCGAGGTTGTCCGAGATGATCTGGTTCGCCGTGAGCAGCAACTGCCTCGGCGAGGGGCAGGTGCGGCTCAGCGACAACATCAGCCCCTTCAACTCGGCCATGTAGAGGGCGGCCGACGTGCCCTTCCCGGAGACGTCGGCGATCAGGACGCCGAGCCGGTCGTCGCTGATCTGGAAGAAGTCGTAGTAGTCGCCCCCCACTTCACGCGCGGGGACGCAGAGCGCACTGATCGAGACGCCGGGGATCGCCAGCTTGCCCCGGGGGAGCAGCGACATCTGGATCGCGCGCGCGATCCGCAGCTCCTCCTCCAGCCGCTTCTTCTCCTCGGCCTGCCGCAGGAGGTCCTCGATGCTGGCGGTCATCTGGTTGAACGAGGCCGCCAGGTCGCCGAGCTGATCGTGGGTCACGACCTCGATGCGGTGGCTGAAGTCGCCCGCCCGGACGCGTTCGGTGCCCTCGAACAGCTCGTGCACGGAACCGGTGATCGAGCGCGCCAGCGCGAGACCCATGACGAGGGCGGCGGCTTCGATCAGCAGGAAGAGCACCGCCACGAGCAGCAGGATCCCGAGCAGCAGGGCGCCGATGTTGTACTGCCCGACGGGCGTCGACGACAGCCGGTCGTAAATCTCCGCGATGTTCACCTGGATGCGGGCGGGGGTCTGCACCGCCTGGCCCGTCTCCCAGTCGGTGCCCTGCAGGAACGCCACCCAGTTGATGCGCCGCTTGCCGCCGGAGGCGCCCGCGTCGCCTTTCAGGAACCCCTCGACCGCCCGCCGTGGCCGAAGCAGCCGGGCGCGCAACCCCTCGGTCATGACGATGCTGACCGCGCCCATCTTGACGCTGGTCTCGTCGCGCAGGTGGTTGTCGAGACCGTCGTTCTTCGGAATGTCGACGATGACCGCGAAGGTCGGCTTCTCGGCGTCGGGCAGGCCGACGCCGCGCACCATCGCGATCGCCGGGGATTCCCTGGCATCGGCGGCCGCGTCGGGTTGCGGTGGCAGCGGCTCGACGACGATCCCTCCAAACCCTGCGCAGCTGACCCAGGGCGGCAGCACCGCCGGCGCTTCGGTATGCTCCCACGCGCCGACGGCGAGCGGGACGACCGCCGGGCGACGCGGCGCCGACGTGGAACCGGAGGCCGGGATCGCGTCGCGCTCCGCGGCGACGACGCTCGGCAGCTGCCCCGCGCGGGGGCCGGCCGCCGGCCCGCCCACGCACGGCTCCGGGCCGCCGGTCGGCACCAGCGCCATCGACGCCCCCGGGTAGCTCGCGGCGAGCGCCGCTTCCCGCTGGGCGAGGATCGCGGCGGCGCCGTGTGGCCCCGGCCCGCGCTGGATCTCGAGCGCCGTGACGCGCGAGAGGTAGACCGCTTCGTCGCGCACGTTGTTGAAGCCGTTCGTCACGAGGTACGACGCGACGTTGAGGAAGAGCACGAGGCCGGACACGACGAAGAACGAGACGATGAGCAGCGCCGGGATGACGCCGATGAAGACGTAGGAGAGGATCAGCTGATCCCGGACGCGCCAGAGGCGCCGCCGCTGCGCGCGCGGCACCACCCGCACGACCAGGCAGACGACCGCGACGATCAGGGCCAGGCTGCCGAGCGCGTCCGCCAGGGCGACCACCGTCGGCTCGGACCCGACTGCCAGCCTGGACAGCCAGCAGACCGACTTGAGCACGACGCCCGCAAGGAATGCCCGGCCGCCGAAGGTGTGCAGAAGGATGTGCGCAAACGGCGCAAGCCGTCCGGCGGGCAGCCGGGGCGCGGACGAGTCGGGCGGTGGCGGCGTGGACGACGGCATGAGAACAGCAGAATGATACAGGAACTCAGGCCTTCGGCCTCGTGCTCTCCCCGACCCAATGCAGGTACGCCTCTCCCCCTCCCGAGACCGGCAGGACGAGCGCCTCGGGCACGTCGTACGGGTGCAGCCCCTCGAGGCGCCGGAGAAGCGCGGCGACTGCCGGCCTGGTCGTCTTGATGATGACCTGCCGCTCCGACGCGCGCTCGACCCCGCCCTGCCAGCGGTAGGTCGACTCCATCGGGGCAAGAACGCTCACGCAGGCCGCCAGGCGCTCCTCGACGAGCGTGGTGGCAAAGGCCCCGGGGTCGGAGCCGGGGGGCCAGGTGGTGAGCACGACGACGGCTTCCGGCTGTTCCATATCGATCTTTTTGGAGGCAAACCGCCGAGTGGCGCACTTTTTCGGTTGAGATTTCCGTAAAGTGCGGTAAAAAGAACGTGCACACGTGTGACCGCGCGCGGCGGCCCGCTCGACATTATCGACCATGGACCCACGGAATCGCGACGACAGAACGAAGCTCGGCACCGACGGCAAGGCCGTGGTGTCGAATCGTCGCAGTTCCGCGGTGATGGCGGTGCTGCTCTTCCTCGCCCTTGGCCTGGTGGTGGACGGGATTGCGGGCGAGCGCGGCTGGCTGGCGAACCGGCGGGGCAAGCAGCAGCTGGAGCAGGCTCAGCGCGAACTGGACGCGGTCCGCTGGCAGAACCAGGCGCTTCGCGACCTGGCGAAGCGTCTGAAGAGCGGCGATCCTGCGACGATCGAGGAACTTGCGCGCCGCGAGCGCGGCTTCATCCGCCCCGGCGAGAAGCTGTTCATCGTGAAGGACGTGCCGCAGTCGAAATGATTGACGGACGCCGCGGTTGAGTGATACCTTTTTGTCGCGGGGTGGAGCAGTCCGGTAGCTCGTTGGGCTCATAACCCAAAGGTCGCAGGTTCAAATCCTGCCCCCGCAACCACTGAGAGCCGCTTGGTAAACCCGAGCGGCCTTTTCCACGTACGCCGCTCGGGTTCCGTCAGCGGCCCGTACGGTTGCGGGGACAGGATTTGAACGTCCTTTCTGGCGCAACCACGGCCCCGAGCATCGTCGAGGGGCCGCGTTGCGCAGCCTGCCCCCGCAACCAATGAAGGCCGCACGGTAAACCGTGCGGCCTTCGTCATTTACGGGCGACGCACGACGTGCAATCGCAACTTCCGTCGTCGCGCAGACTTCCTGCCCGCTAGCAATCGGATAGCAATTCGCAGCGGCGCCCTTCCTCCGGCACCGGCCGGCGAGCCGCACTACCTCACCCGGGGCGGCGTACCGCGCAATCGTGCCCGTAGGCGGAATCGAGCAACTCCGTACGACCGTCGTCGACGTGTCGGCGTCCAATGTCCTGTACGTGGGCTTCCGTCCCGGCCGCCTCATCCTGGAGCGACACCGAGATCGGAGTGAGATGAGGGAGCGCCAAACATGCGAACTCGAGTGCTGGCCCTTCTGTCCCTGTTACTGGCCGCGGCTCCGTCCGCGCTCGCACAGAAGAACGGCGACGATGTCAGCATCGGCAAGTACCACACCATTACGTCGAAGGTCCTCGGCGAGGAACGCACGGTCCTGGTCCACTTGCCCGAAGGGTACGACACGTCCACCGACAGGTACCCGGTCCTCTATGTTCTCGACGGATCGGCCCGGGCCCTCGTGGAGGGCGTTCAGGCAACCACGTGGCAGCGCGGCGTGCCTCCGATGATCGTCGTCGCGATCGCGACAATCCCTACCGCGGACTTCCAACCGCGACGTCCTGCCCGGCGAGGGCTCGGACGGGGCCGAGAAGTACCTCCGGTTCATCTCGGAAGAGCTCTTCCCATACGTGGAGCAGCGCTTCCGGGTCGAGAACCACCGGACGCTCTACGGGGCCTCGTCCGCGGGCGTGTTCGTGCTCTACGCCCTGCTCGAACGGCCCGACGCCTTCGCCGCATACATCGCCAGCAGTCCAGCGGTTGCCTACCGGTACGATTACATGGCGGCCAAGGCCACCAGCGCGGCCCGCCCGCTGCCCCGGCGGAACACGCGGCTGTACGTTGTCTATGGCGACAAGGAGTCGCCGGAGTTGCGGGAGGGACTCGCGAAGTACCGGCCGCTGCTCGAGGCGCTCAGGTCCGACACACTCTCGATTACCATCGAGGACCTGCCGCAGGAAACGCACGTGCCGAGCAACAGCCTCTCGAAGGGCCTGAAGCAGATCTTCGACGGATACCTCTACCCGTACGAGCGGCTGTTGACGGATGGACTGCCGGCTCTCGAGTCGCACTACGACAAGCTCTCACAGAGACTCGGGTTCCGAATTCCCGTGCCCGAACACGACCTGACGAGACTCGACCTCCTCATGCTGGAGAACGGCAAGAGCGCCGACCTGAAGGCGGTGGCCCGGGCGCTTGAGCGAGCGACTCCATAAGAACGGCGGCCCTCCTGAAGGCCCCGCCCACCAGCGCGCTCGTTGCTGGTGGTCGCTCACTTCCGCGCCAACGAATTGGACCTGATGAAGGAGCACTACCGCCTGTTGCAGCCGGCCCTTCAAGGGCTGGACCCCGAAGATCGCCGACTGGCCGAAAATCGTGGAGGCGGCGAAAGAGGGGAAGAACGATGCCCCCGGCCCGCGCAAACGCCCCGCGACCGGCCCCGCGACGCGGTGACGGTTCGGCAAGGGCTGCGCCGCCGCCCGCGAACGCCACCGCGAGGCAGGCGGTGGATTTGACACATGGCTACCGCGACGGATGTGGTCACCCGCATCAGGCCCTCGGTCGATCTCGGCCTACCTGATGGGCCAACTCTCCAATTCGGTGCGGGGCACGATCGCGGAGGGGAAGTTCCGCTTGATCTGCCCGGCGTTGGGCGATCTATCGACCAGGTCCAGCAGACGCCGTCGCCGCACGTGCGACGCGAACAATACGCGCGGTTGGATGCTCTCAGTCACCAGTGGCAGGGGCGCTTGCGTGCTGAGAAAGGAGTGCGGGACGAACGCGACGTCGATGTGCTCGGCCGGCAGGTTGAACGGCTTCATGTAGGCGGCGGTCGCCACCTCCGCCGAGATGTCGCCGGTGTGGAAGAACTTCTGGTTGCCGATGGTAATGAGGTAGCCGAGATTGACAGTGAGGCTTCGCCGACGGGGATCGCCGATTGCGTGCGGGAGAAGCATGGCGTCGATTCCGATGCCGTTCACCGCCAGGTGCCTCCGCTGACCCTCGGCGACCTCGACGGGGTAGACGCGTCCATCGAACCCCGTGACCTGGCGTGCGGCGTCGGCCGGCGCGACGAACGCCGCGCGGGGATTGTTCTTCAGGCAACGGCTCACCGCACTCGCGCTGAAGTGGTCGGGGTGGCTGTGCGTGGCCAGCACGAGGTCGATGTCGTCGAACGGAGCTTTGCCGTCGCGGAGCGGTTGCTGCACAACGGGCGGAGGAGCGTAGACGCCGGGATCGGGATAGCCATCGAACACGGCATCGACGAGCACCTTCTTTTCGCCGACCCAGATCAGGAAGCCCGATCTGTGACGTAGGTGATGCTGTTGGCTTTCGGCAGCGGCGGGGGGCCGCACGCGATGGCGGCCAGGGCGACGAGGGCCAGCGCAGACGACGGCACGTTCGGTTCACGGTCCCTCCTTGACAGCGTTGCGACCGTTCATCTGGGCAATTTGCCGTGCAGGCACTCTTCCCACCAAGCGCCGTCGGGTGCAACCGGTTAGGCGACACTACTAACGTTTGAGGACTGGCCTACTTCGGTGCCGCAGCTCGACGGTCCTGTTTCAGGCGCTCAGCCTCACCCGTCAGTCCGGACGATTGCTCCAAAGGCTAAGCCGTCGCAGTCACATCTCCATGTACGCCGAGTCAACGCAAAGCGCGGGAGACAGTCGCGAAACTGTTATGCCGGAGGCAGCGCCAGGATAAAGCACTGCGTCAGCCTGATCCTCCATGCGCAAGGAGCGCCACCGATCGCGTGCGACAGGCACTGGCTTGCCGTCAATGACTACCATTCGCGGCACGCTGTACGGGTAATAGAACGTGAAGTCAGCCGCTCCGAGTACGGTCCCGCGAATCATCGCGAGGCTAGGCTTGCCCCACGACGCGACGTCGGCCTGCAGCGCCTGGAAGTGTGCGTTCACCCATATGGTGAACACCTTGGTGCCCCCCGCGGCCTCGAGAAGACTGACGATCGTCGGAGCCGCCGACTCTCCCGGTTCGTAGTTGGAGAGCAGGTTCCGCCGCTGGAGGTGCATCGCGCCGTACACAACCGCGCGCGCCGCTGCTTCGAAGAACCTCGCGTCGTATGAGATCGGCCGGGTAGCGGTCCCGATCGGACAGCGGATTGGCCATCCATTGCCGAATGTCCTCGAGGCGTGAATACGCTCCCAGTGCATTGGAGGATCCCTGCAGCACGCGGAGCTGCCGTTCCTTGGGGAGGGACGCGTTCACCGCCCGAACCGCTCGATAGAACTCCTCGTAAATCGGTGCATCCCACACGCTGTGCGGCTGTGTCGTGTTCTGCCACACCTGCCGAAGCGAGCCATAAGGCACCTCGTCGCCCCGGACGAAACGGTCGATGACATCTTGATAAAGGGCATTGCCTGATTCCACGACGATATCGTTGACGGTGGCCGCGAACCGTGGATCGCGAATCAGCGCCAGCCGAAACGCGTAGCTCTGCTCGTCGCCATGGGTCGTCCCCTCGCTCAACGCGACAATACTGTGGGAACGGAATGCAGCTTAGAGTATCGCCGTGATTGGCTCGATTGGGACCGCGGGCCGCGATGGCGCGCTTTGGATTGGGACCGCGGGCCGTGGTGGCGCGCTTTGCTGGCCGCAGCTCGGGGCGGCGGCGACCAGCGATCAGGAGAGCGAAGAGTATGCCCAGGCGCCGCGATTGTGAATCTCTCATACAACATCGCTCCCCCGACAACGACACCTTGGCCGCGCGCGCAAGAGCCGTTCAGCGTGAGGGCGGCTGGCTCGAAGGCGGCACCATCTTGTTCAGCCGCATGTAGGTCACGATGTTGCCGTAATGCAGGTTGTCGTGGCTGGTGTTCAGCGCCATGACGCTGAGCCGGGCCATCGGATTACCGAAATCCACCATCTTCGCCGCGTCCGCGTCGGTCATCGAGGCGAACACCTTGTCGCAGTAGGCGAACGATTCGCCGACCGCCTTGACGACATCCGCCTTGGCCGACTTGGACTTCTCGATGCCCCGAACTGGAGGTTGGCCCCGTCGCCGCGGCGCAGAACTCGTAGTTCCCGTCCGCGATGTGGCCGAAGAGCTTGCGCGAACGTGCGCACCTCCGGTGTAGAGCTGGTAGCCATAGAGCTTGTCCGGGACCTGTTCGGAGGCCTTCGTGACACAAATCTTCACCATCAAGTAGTCCATCTTCGCGCCGTCGACGAGCGGGTTCGCCGTGGCGCCCGGCTGTCCGGTCTGTGCGACAG
>CAWJPZ010000004.1:0-181607 GCA_963844875.1 uncultured Acidobacteriota bacterium | reverse complement strand
GTGACCTGCTGCGCCCCGGCCGTTCGATGGCGAGCCTCTTCATGCGGAAGCGGAGCGTGCTGGGATTGAGGGCCAGCGACTCGGCGGCTCCGCCCGGGCCGTTGACGCGCCAGCCGCACTCGTCGAGCACGGCGACGATGTGCGCGCGCTCCGCCGCGGCGAGGGCGCGATTGGCGGCCCGGACCTTCGGCACGGCGCGCCCGCGCCCGAAGGCGTCATCGATCTCGAGGACCTCCCCCGCCGAGCGGATCATCGCGCGCTCCACGACGTTCTGCAGTTCCCGCACGTTGCCGGGCCAGTCGTAGTGCTGGAGGGCCTCCATGGTTGGGCGCGGCACCCGTTCGATGTGCCGTCCCATCCGACGCTGGAAGCGGGTCACGAAGAACCATACGAGTGGCGGGATGTCGTCGGGCCGGTCGCGGAGCGGCGGCAGCACGATCGGGAACACGCTCAGACGGTAGTACAGGTCGATGCGGAACCGCCCGTCCCGCACCGCCGCCTCGAGGTCCTGGTTCGTCGCGGCAATGACCCGCACATCGACGCGCATCGTGCGCGACGATCCCACCCGCTCGAATTCCCCTTCCTGGAGCACCCGCAACAGCCGGCCCTGGAGTTCGAGCGGCAGGTCGGCGACCTCGTCGAGGAAGAGCGTGCCGCCGTTCGCGATCTCGAAGCGGCCCGCTCGCTGGGCCACCGCCCCCGTGTACGCGCCCTTCTCGTGGCCGAATAACTCGCTCTCGATCAGGCCGGCCGGCAGCGCGGCGCAGTTGACCCCGACGAGCGGGCGCTGGCGCCGCGGGCTGCGTTCGTGGATGGCGTGCGCAAACAGCTCCTTGCCGGTGCCCGTCTCGCCGAGCAGCAGCACGGTGCTCTGGGTGGGCGCGACCTGCTCCACCCGCTCGAGCACCAGGCGCAGCGCGGCGCTGTTGCCGACGATCTCGTCGAAGTGATGGCTGGTCTTGAGTTCCTCGTGCAGGTAGACGTTCTCGGCCTGCAGTTGGCGGTTCAACCGCTCGATCTCCGCGAGGCTGGCGCGCAGCGCCAGTTCCTGGCGACGCCTGAGCAGAGCCGCCGCGATGATCTGGGCGATGAGGCGCACGCGCTCGACGAGCGGGTCGGGCCAATCGCGCGCGTGGCGAAACGACCCGACCGCGAGCGCGCACACCAGCTGTCCGCCGATGAACACGGGGACGGTCAGGTTCGACTTCATGCCGACGTTGCGCACGTAGCGTTCGTTCGGTCTGCGCCTCGGGCGGCAGGTCGCGTTCGACTTCGCTCAAACGGACCACCTCGTTGCTGCGCAGCCGGCCCATGTACCAGCGCAAGGCCTCCGCGTCCTGGGTGCGCATCGGGGCGATCCCGGGTCGCCCCCAGAAGTGCAGCGTCCGGATGGTGTCTTCCTGTCTCGGCCAGTTCGAACACGGTCGATCGGTCCACGTCGAGCGTCTCCACAAGGTATTGGAGAGCGGACTCGATGGCGTTGGGCAACTGGTCGATGGCGATGTAGCTGAATCGCGTGGAGATGTCGGCGGTCAGACGCTCGAACGACTCGAGAACGCGCTCGATGGGGCTGAGGGTCTCGTTTGGCATGGGGCGGCGCGACCACGAGAGCCTACCGCAAAACAGGGCTGATGACAACATGCTGCGCTTTCTGCTAACAGCATATTGCGAGCACCGCCGATCTTCGAGACATCGCCGGCTCGGTCAACGGCTGTAACAGCATGACAACAAATAGTGTTACCGTCGCACAGCATCTGCAACATCCGCCGGAGTCGTTGTTGCATATCGCTCACTCCGTGCAATTCAGAGCCGAAGTCTGCGACCGCGGGGCCTTGCGGGTCATCCGACTGGCCGGTCGCCTCGATCGGGAGCACGCATCCGATCTGATTGGGCTCTGCGACCGGGCGCCGAAGCCCCTGCAACTCGACCTGGGCGACCTGGTGTCGGCTGACGCGGTGGGTTTCGAGACCCTCGGGATGCTACGGCGTCGGGGAATCGGTCTCGTGGATGTCTCGCCCTACGTCGCGATACAGCTGGAATTCGAGCAAGCGAACCACACCCGGGAACTCGGGACGAGCCGGCGCGGTCGACACGAGGCCACGCCATCCGACAACGCGACGGACACGGAGGAACGATGAGAAGACACGCATTCGTCTGGGTGATGGCCCTCGCGGCCGCCGTTCAGATGCTCGCCGCGGCTCCGGCCTCGGCGCAGCCGAAGAAGCCGAACATCGTCATCATCTGGGGCGACGACATCGGCCAGGCCGACATCAGCGCCTACTCGCACGGCCTGATGGGCTTCAAGACGCCCAACATCGACCGCATTGCCAAGGAAGGCATGATGTTCACCGACATCTATGCCGAGCAGAGCTGCACGGCCGGCCGGGCATCGTTCCTCACCGGCCAGTCCGGCCTCCGCACTGGCATGACCAAGGTCGGCCTGCCGGCGTCGACGCTGGGCCTGCAGAAGGAAGATCCGACGGTGGCCGAACTGCTCAAGCCGCTTGGCTACGCGACCGGCCAGTTCGGCAAGAACCACCTCGGCGACCGCAACGAGTTCCTGCCCACCGTGCACGGGTTCGACGAGTTCTACGGCAACTTGTATCACCTGAATGCCGAAGAAGAGCCCGAGCTGCCCGACTACCCGAAGGGCGCGGACTTCCCGAATTTCAGGGAGAAGTTCGGTCCCCGCGGCGTGATGGACTGCAAGGCGTCGGCGACGGACGACGCGACCGTGGACCCGCGCTTCGGCAAGGTCGGCAAGCAGGTCTGCAAGGACACCGGCCCGCTGACGAAGGCGCGGATGGTGACGATTGACGACGACATCGCGAACCGGGCGGTGGACTTCATCCAGCGTCAGAAGAAGGCCGACAAGCCGTTCTTCGTCTGGGTGAACTTCACGCACATGCACTTCCGCACCCACACCAAGCCGGAGAGCGTCGGCCAGGCCGGTCGTTGGCAGAGCCCGTACCACGACACGATGATCGACCACGACAAGAACGTGGGGCAGGTGCTCAAGGCGCTCGACGACCTGGGCATCACGGGCGACACGTTCGTGATGTACAGCACGGACAACGGCCCGCACATGAACAGCTGGCCGGACGGCGCGATGACACCGTTCCGCAGCGAGAAGAACTCGAACTGGGAAGGCGCCTACCGCGTGCCCGCCATGGTTCGCTGGCCTGGGAAGATCAAGCCGGACACCGTCGCCAACGACGTCATCGCTCACCTCGACTGGCTGCCGACGATCCTGGCAATCGCCGGCGACACGCAGGTCACCGACAAGCTGGCCAAGGGGTACAAGGTCGGTGACATGACCTACAAGGTGCATCTCGACGGCTACAACCTGGTGCCGTACCTCACCGGGCAGGCACCGAAGGGCCCGCGCACCTCGTTCTTCTACGTCAACGACGACCAGCAGTTGACCGGCCTGCGCTACGACAACTTCAAGTTCGTGTTCATGGAGCAGCGGGCCCAGGGCACCATGGCCATCTGGGCCGAGCCGTTCGTCACGCTGCGCGTGCCGAAGATCTTCAATCTTCGGACGGATCCGTACGAGCGCGCGGACATCACGTCGAACACCTACTACGACTGGCTCCTGGATCACGCGTTTGCGTTCGTGCCCGCCCAGGACGTCGTCGGTCAGTTCCTCACGACCTTCAAGGAGTTCCCGCAGCGGCAGAAGGCGGCCAGCTTCAACCTGGATGAGATCTTCCAGAAGATGAAGGAAGGCGCCGGGTCGAAGTAAGGACTGTCGTTTCCCATTTGGCTGGTCTGCGGCCGACTGCCTCCTGCGGTCGGCCGCAGTCACACTTGCCGGTCATCTTGGATGCCTCCAGCCCGGGCGTGCACCACATTCCAGGGCCCGCAGGTCAACGCCCCGTTCATGTTCGATACGGCACCTCGCTCAATCACCAAGGACCGGGAAATGAGACCCTTCCACCACCGTCGGACGTTGATCAATCTGTTGTTGGCCGGTCTGCTGGCGCTCAGCCTGTTTCCCGGCTGCTCGACGCCAAACGCTGGCACACCCTCGGCCCGAAGCAAGATCGGCGCTGTTCCCGAGTTCCATCCTGAGCTGAAGCTGGGCGCGCTGCAGGGTTACCTGGACCCCAAGGCGCTTCCGAACAGCCTCGCCCTGATTCCCCCGGCCGCCCGCCCCCGGCTCGGCGGCCTTCGCGCTCGATGCGGAGGTCGCGAAGAGCACGTTCGCGTTGCGCGACACCCCGCGATTCGCGCTGGCGGCCTCCGACTTCGAGCTGAACGTGCCGCACTTCGTGCAGGTTTTCTCCTGTGCGCTCAATACCCAGATCACCAAGGAGAACGCCCCGTACCTGTACAACTTGTTGAGCCGCTCGTTCACGGATGTCGGCAGCTCGACCTACGCCGCGAAGAACTACTACAAGCGCACCCGGCCGTTTCAGCAGAATGGCGAACCCCTCGCCGTGCCGGAGCAGCGGGCGTTCCTGGAGAAGGACCCGTCGTATCCGTCCGGGCACACGGCCCTCGGCTGGGGATTCGCGCTCATCCTGAGTGAGATTGCGCCGGACCGCGCCGACCAGATCCTCGCCCGCGGGCGCGCCTTTGGCGAGAGCCGCATCGTCTGCAACCATCATTGGTTCAGCGACGTGGTGTGGGGCCGCTTCATGGGCGCGGCCACCGTCGCGCGGTTGCACGCCGACGCCACGTTCCTGGCGGACATGGAGGCGGCCAAGGCGGAATTCGCGGCGCTTCGCGCCAAGGGCGTCCCACCGACGGGGGATTGCCAGGCGGAAGCCGCGGCCCTGGAGATGGGATTCCAGGCCCGCGCCGTCACCGCCATCGACATCCTCCTGGAGCCGGACGCCACGATGCTCGGGCGCTCCGCCGACAACAATGCCAGCCTTCGCATGGCCTTCCCGGCGGGCTTCGCCTTGGATGCGACGCACACGCCGCACATCACGCTGATCCAGCGATTCGTGCGCACGGCGGACCTGGACAAGGTCTACGCCGCGGCCGCCCAGGTTCTCGCCCGCGCCGACGTGACCGCCATAAAGCTGGAAGCCGTCAAGTACTACTACATCCCAACCGGCGACAACGGCCTGGCGGGCATCTGCGCGAAGCCGACGCCGGAACTGCTCAAGCTGCAGAAGGACATCATTGCCGCCGTGGCCCCGTTCACGGTGGAGACGGGCGACTCGTCCGCGTTCGTCACCACACCCGAGGACCCGATGATCGACCCGGCCTTGATCGCGTACGTCTCGGGCTTCGTCCCGAAGTCCACCGGCGACCATTTCAATCCGCACGTCACCACCGGCGTCGCTCCCAAGACATACCTCGACCCGATGCTGGCCGCGCCGTTCGAGCCGTTCGCCTTTTCGCCCGCGGGTGCGGCCGTCTACCAGCTTGGCCAGTTCGGCACCGCTGCGAAGAAGCTGAAGCAATTGGACACGAAACCCGGAGCCCGGTGATCGTGACCTGCGCAACCGTCCGCGCCCCATTCGTCGCAGCGCTCCTGCTCTTGCTCGCGTTCGTCATCGCGCCGCGGTCGGCGCGGGCCCAGGACGACGAGACAGGGAACGAGTACCGGCTGACGCTCTTTCCGAGCCACCGGATCACCGACACCGTGACCGGTTTCGCGTACCTCGGCTACGTCTGGAACCCGGAGAAGGAGTATCGGACGTACTACCTGGGCTGGCCGGCGGCGACGTATGCCCCAAGGCGCTGGGTCCAAATCTGGGGCGGCATCGTCGGGCTCTATACCGACAACCAGGTCAGCGCCGACAAGCTGGAGGTGCGGCCGTTCGGGGGCGTGAAGCTGTTTCTCCCAAACCACCTGAAGTGGAACATCTACAACTTCACCCGCTACGAATACCGCGCCATCGAAGACCGCGCCACCAACGAATGGACGGGCAGCTCGCGCGTTCGCAGCCGGTTCGGTGTGGAGTTCCCGCTGACATCGCGCGAGCGCGCCTGGCAGCCGAAGACGTTCTACGGCCTGGCCGATCTCGAGCCGTACTACCGTTTCGAACGCGATCAGGTGGACCCGCTCCGCGTGCGCGCGGGCGCCGGCTACGTGGCGACCGACCGCCTGCGCGTCGAGTTCATCTATCACGCGCAGTGGACACACCCGTCCGGCAGCAACGGCCTGTCATTCACCGCGACCTGAACGAAGGGACAGACAACCATGAAGAAGACTGCAATCGTCCTGGTTGGGCGAGACCGCTCGCGTGACGAAGGACGGGCTGAAAGTCGCCTCGAGGCGGATCAAGAGACGCTAATCGCGCCCAGCGCGGCGACGAGGCCGCTGCTGTCTACCGCGCTCGGCGACAAAGCCGGCAACGTGCGTCAGCGCTCCGGCGTGATAGCCTAGGCCGAATCCGGAGGCCGTTCATGTCGGCTCGCCACCTTCTCCGGCACCGACGGCGGTGGCGCGCGGCTCCACTTGCCGACCGCGCGAGCGCAGCGCGGCCCCGATTTCGCGATTCAGCGAGTGGCGGGTGAGGTGATGGACCGCAGATCCTTCATCGAGACGTTGGCGCTGGCGGCGTTCGCCGCCGACCGTCCTCGCGCGGCGGAAGGGCCGGCCCGAGCGGCGGCACCGGCCGGGACGTTCAGCGGCATCCAGATGGGTCCGCACACGATCCTGGACGAGGGGATTGAGCGGACGCTCGACCTGATCGCCGAGACGGCGGCCATCAACGCCGTCATGCCGTACAGCCATGCCTACAACGCGGCGCTCGTGAAGCCGCTGCGTGATCGCGCGAGCCACGGCGTGCCCCTCACGGACAACGCCGGCCGCAGGTTCCCGCTCGTGTGGGTCCGGACCCACGACCGGTACTACGCGGACACCACGCTCCGACACCAGCGGGTCGATGCCGGCCACGAACACGCGGGCCGGGATCTCTTCGCCGAGCTGGTCGAGCCCGCCCGCCGCCGCGGCATGAAGGTGTACGCGCGCATCCTCGAGTCGTCTGCCATGAGCCGCGTGGTGGCGAACTACGGCAAGGTGGTGACGCGCGACGTGAACGGCCGGCCGACGAACGTCGCCTGCTGGAACCACCCCGAGTACGTCGCGTTCTGGGTCGGCACGATGGAGGACCTGTTCCGCAGCTACGACCTCGACGGGGTGCAGTGGGGCGCCGAGCGGATGGGGCCGCTCATGAACGTCATCTCCCCCTGGAACAACGACCCGCCCGCGTGCTTCTGCGAGCACTGTGGCGCGCGCGGCCGCGCGGCGGGCGTCGACCCCGACCGCGCGCGGGAGGGATACCGGAGGCTCCACGAGTACGTCCAGGGTCAGATGGCCGGCGCAGCCCGCCCGCCGGAGGGCAGGTTCGGGGGGTTCCTGCGGCTGCTGATCCGCTACCCGGAGATTCTCGGGTGGGATACCAGTACCGGCTGGGCCGGGAGGCGATCTGCGAATCGATGTACTCGCGCGTCAAGCGAATCTCGCCCGAGGCCGAGGTCGGCTGGCACGTCGATCACCAGCCCTCCAGCTGGGACCTGGTCTACCGCGCGGAGATGAGCTACGAGGAGATGGCGCCGCATTCGGACTTCATCAAGATCATCGCCTACCACAATGTCCTGTCGCCGCGCATCGGCAGCTGGTATCTCCCGCGGTTCCAGAAGTCGGTCCTCGGGGAGGTGCCGCTCGAGCGCTCGCTCGAGCTCTACTACGACCTCTTCGGCTACGACAAGCGGATCGAACCTTCGCTGGCAGAGCTGGGCCAGCGCGGGTTCACGCCGGACTACGTGTTCCGGGAGACGAAGCGCAGCGTCGCGAGCGCGGGCGGACGAACGAAGATCTACACGGGGGTCGGTTTCGACGTGCCGGGCAGCCCGAAAGACGATCCCGAGACCGTCTACCAGGCCACGCTGAGGGCCTTTGCGGCCGGCGCCCACGGGATCGTGGTGTCGCGGGAGTACGAGGAGATGAAGGTCGAGCACCTGCGGGCCGTCGGCCGAGCGTACCGCGAGGCGACGAGGGGCGCCAGTGGGTCGCCGCTTGTGGCCTCCTGCTCGCCCGGAAGCCCGGACACTGAGGTGAGCGGCCTGCAGCCTCTGAGGTGAACGGCATGGAGAGAAAGCAGTTCCTGAAGGCCTGCCTCGTCGGGATGTCGTCGTGCGCCGCGTGCGGCGTTGCCGGCCTCGCAGGCGCGGCTGACGAGGCCCGCGCCGGGCAGGACGATGCCGCCGCCGGCCGGACGGTCGAGGCGTTGCGCGTGCGCTATGCGGCGCTCGTCGGCGTGATTGGCCGCCACGTCCCCGAGCAGACGCAGCGGACCATATTCCGGGAACTGGGGCGGGAGTGCGCGCGCCAGTTCAAGGGGATGACCTACGAGAAGTTCGCGGGGAACATCGACGGGTTCCTGGCCGAGGCCCGCGGCGCCAACGGGTGGATGACCGGCGCAGACTACGACCGGAAAACGGGGGTCATCACCATCGTCGATCGCGCCAAGTCCTGCACGTGCCCGCTCGTCAAGCCGGGCCTCACGCCGGCGGTACAGTGCGAGTGCACGCTCGGGTGGCAGGAGGAGACCTACTCGAGGATCCTCGGCCGGCCGGTGAAGGCGTCTCTCGTCGAGTCGATCCTCCGCGGCAGCGACCGGTGCGTGTTCCGGGTGGAGACAACGCCATTCCCGACATGAGACGCCGGCGTCGGACTGCGCTTGCTCTTCAGGGCGGCACCATCGTCACGGCGGCGTTGTGGACTGCGACCGGCCCCGGATTCCGGCTGCCCGAGGTGGAAGGCAGGTCGTCGGCCGCTGACGCGCGTCAGGTGAGAGTATGCTGATCCTGATGACGATGAAGTTCAGATTGCTGGCGATTCTGCACGGCCTTCGGGAGGTACTCGACGGGCTGACGCGCCGGAACCACGCGACATGAGGCCTGGACCCAGTGTCCTGGGAGCAGGACATGCGCAGGCGACAGAAGGCGGCCGGGTCCCGCGACGAAATCAAGGTTGGGGTTGCCCCGCCGGCCGGGCGCAGGTGAGGTGCTTGGAGCGAGTCCCCGGTTTTATTGGGTCGGCTGCGATCGGCATCAACGGGGTTCCGCCCGAACGTGCCTTCGCGAAAACCGGCCATCGTCGACGCTCTGTTGCGCCATTACACACTACCCGTGTAACATGTAAGCCGCGCCGTGATTCAGTCCTTTGCCGACGACACGACCGCTGACCTGTTCCGTGAACGGAACACTTGCTGCGCTCGGGAGATTCCCGGCGCGCTTTGGCCCGTCGTGCGAAGGAAGCTCAAGATGCTCGATGTGGCGGCGCGACTGGAGGACCTGGCTGTCCCACCGGGAAACCGGTTGGAGCGTCTAAAGGGAAGGCAGGTCGACCGTTACAGTATTCGGGTGAACGACCAGTACAGAGTGACGTTTCTGTGGAAGCAAGGACATGCCTACGAAGTCCTCGTCGAAGACTATCACTAGGGACCCCAACTGGCTGGGCCCGACCGTGGCGCCGGGAGAGATGTTGCTCGAGGAGTTTCTGAGGCCGATGGGGATGGGGCAGGTCGAGGCGGCAAGGCGGCTCGGGACTTCGCTCAACCGGCTCAACGAAATCGTCTTGGGAAAGCGCGGCATCACGGCGGATACCGCGCTCAAGCTTGCGCGGCTCTTCAAGATGTCCCCACAGTTCTGGATGCGCCTGCAGGCCGATTGGGACCTCCATCAGGCGCTGGAACGCGAGGCGAGAGCGTCTTGAAACTCCGCAGCGCACGGGATTGACTTGGGTCGGACCCCAGCCGAGAATCCGTTGCGCTGGCACCTTCGAGGTGGTGAATGGCATGAGGCTGGTCCCGTTGACCATGCAGACCGTGCTGCAATCGTCGTCGGTGACGCTCGCGCCCGTGGCGTCACTGACGCTGATATCACTGGAGGAGTTGCTCACGAAGGCGATTAGGATGGTGTTCAGATAGTGCCGATGGAGGAGTGGTGACGCGTCTGTTCGCGACGCTGGTGTAGCGGATGACTCAGGTTGAACCCATAGACGACGGCGACGGCGCGGGGCACGTGCGGTTCGAAACGCTGCTCTCAGAGCTCTCGACGACGTTCATCTCCCTCCCTCCCGGCGACGTGGACCGCGAGAATCGAGAGCGTGCAGCGTCGCATCTGCGAGATGCTCGGTGTGGACCTTTCGGCACTGTGGGAGGGGCCGGGTGGCGGCGGAGCGCCATTCACGCTGACCCACTTCTACAGCGCACAGGAGGACCTGCTGCCCCCGATGCGCGGCATGAGCGCCGGCGAGTATTTCCCCTGGCTCCAGCAGGAGATGCTCTCGGGCCGCATCGTAGCGGTGTCCTCGCTGGACGATCTGCCCGAGGCTGCAGCCTTCGACCGGGAGAACCTGCGCCAGTTCGGCGTCCAGTCGAACCTCACGTTCCCGCTCTCGGTCGGCGGCGCCTCCCCAATGGGTGCGCTGGGCTTCAACACGACCAGGGCGATGCGCGAATGGCCCGACGTGCTCGTGAAGCGGCTGCAACTGGTTGGCCAGGTGTTCGCGAACGCGCTGGCCCGCAAGCAAACCGACGACGCGTTGCGCGAGAGCGAAGCGCGGGTGAACCTCGCCACCGAGTCGGCGGAGGCGGGGCTCTGGGCGTTCGACTACCGGACCGGCGTCTTCTGGGCCTCCGAGAGAGCCCGGACGACCTTTGCGTACGCTCCGGACGAAATCATCACCCTGGCGAACCTGGAAGTGCGGATTCACCCCGACGACCGCGAGCGCGTGCTTGGCGTGATTGAACGGCCCGTCCACGCGTCCGGGGTCATCGGCCTCGAGTACAGGATCGCGACGGCGCCCGGGGCCAACGACCGTTGGATCCTCTCGCGAGGACGGCCGGAATTCTCGCCGACTGGCGAGCCGACCCGGCTCATGGGCGTCGTGATTGACGTCACCGAACAGAAGCGCGCCGAAGCTGAGATGGGTGAGTACCGGTCGTTCGAGACCCTGGCCTTGGGGCTGTCCACGAAACTGATCGCCGCGGCGCCCGAACAGGTCGATCCTCAAATCGAGGGGGCCTTGCGCGATGTCTGCGGCGCCCTCGGGATCGAACTCGCGGTGCTCTGGCAGTGGACGGATACGGACCGCAACCGAATCACTCCGACCCACGGATACCCGCCACTGACGGAGGCGCAGCGCGCCCAACTCCTGCGACAGGAGGATTACCCATGGGTGGTCGGGCAGATGAGGGAAGGGCGCGTCGTCGCCCTCGCCACTCTCGACGACCTGCCACCCGAAGGCGTCGTCGATCGCGAGAGCGCCCGCCTCGGGGCCATCCGCTCGAGCCTGGTGCTCCCGCTCCTGGCGGGTGGCGCGGCGCCTGTCGGCGCGCTGGCCTTCAACAGCCTCTCGCGGGAGCGAGACTGGCCGGAGGCCCTGGTGAGGCGATTGCGGTTGATCGGGCAGGTCTTCACGAACGCGCTGACCAGGCAGGCCCAGGAACTGGCGTTGTGTGAGAGCGAGGCGGTCAACCGGGCCACCTTCGAGCAGGCCGCCGTCGGCATCGCCGACGTCGGGCTCGATGGCCGCTGGCTTCGGGTCAACGACAAGCTGTGCGCCATCGTCGGGTATTCACGCGAGGAACTGCTGCGCCTGACCTTCCAGGACCTCACGCACCCGGATGATCTGGAACCCAACCGGGAACTCATGATGCGGCTGTTGGGGGGCGAAGTCCGGACCCACTCGGTCGACAAGCGATATGTCCGCCGGGATGGTGCCGTCGTGTGGGTCACCGTCACGGTGTCGCTGGTGCGAAGCCCCACCGGCGCGGCGCTCCACTTCGTCTCCGTCGTCGAAGACATCACCGTGCGAAAGCGCGACGAAGAGGCGCTCCGGGTGAGCGGGGCGCGCCTGGCGTCGGCAGCCGATCTCGCCGGCCTCGCATTCTACGAGATCGATTACGCCACGGGCGCCGCCTACTTCGACGATCGGTTCCGGGACGTCTGTGGCCTCCCTCCAGACCACGGCCCGGGGCTCGGCAGCGTGCAGTTCTGGCTCGAACACCTGCATCCCGACGACCGGCCGAGCGTGGACGAAGGCCGCGCGCGGCTGCACGACGGACGGCTCGACCAGTTCTCGCACGAGTATCGCTACTGCCATCCGTCGCGTGGAGAGCGATGGATCCATCACCTCGCGCGCGTCAACACACGCGCGGTCGACGGACGCGCGGCGAAGACATTCGGCGTGCTGCGCGACGTCACCGACCGGCGCCGGTCGGAGGAGGCGCTTCGCCAGTCGGTACGCAGAGATTGAGCGCTTGAAGGACCGGCTCCAGGCCGAGACCGATTACCTGCGCGCGGAGATCGGCGAGGCGCTCGCGCAAGGGGAGATTACCGGGCGGAGCGCCGCCGTCCAGCAGCTGCTCCGTTTCGTGCGGCAGGTGGCGCCGACCGATTCCACCGTGCTCGTGATGGGCGAGACGGGGACCGGCAAGGAACTGGTCGCCCAGGCGATTCACCGGCTCTCGCCCCGCCGCCAGCGGGTGATGGTGAAGGTCAATTGCGGAGCCCTCCCCTCCGGCCTGGTCGAGAGCGAGCTGTTCGGCCGTGAGAAGGGGGCCTTCACGGGCGCCCTCACGCGCCAGGTGGGGCGGTTCGAGATCGCGGACGGGTCCACGCTCTTCCTCGACGAGGTCGGCGAGCTGCCGCCCGACGTCCAGGTGAAGCTGCTGCGCGTGCTCCAAGAGGGCGAGTTCGAGCGGCTGGGCAGCCCCCGGACCGTCAAGGTCAACGTCCGCCTCATCGCTGCCACCAACCGCGACCTCGCCGACGACGTCCGCAAGGGACGGTTCCGGGAAGATCTCTACTACCGCCTGAACGTCTTTCCGATTCGTGTGCCGCCGTTGCGCGAGCGGGCCGAGGACATCCCGGTGCTGGTCTGGACGTTTCTCGAGGAGTTCTCGTCGCGCATGGGGAAGAAGATCACACAGATCCCGCGGGCGACCATGGATGCCCTGGCGCGGCACCCCTGGCCGGGAAACGTCCGGGAACTGAGGAACGTGATCGAGCATGCGGCGATTCTCGCCACGGGAGAGACGCTGAGAGTGCCCGCGCTGGGAGATGTCGAGCCGGGCGCCGCGCTGCCGCAGACGCTGAGCGACCTCGAGCGCGAGCACATTCTGCGCACGCTCGACGCGACCGGTTGGCGCGTCAAAGGACCGAACGGCGCAGCCGCCATCCTGGGTCTCAACCCCGCCACCCTCTACAGCCGGATGAAGAAGCTCGGAATTCGGCCTCGCCGGCAGGGAGAAGACCCGCAAAGGTAAGCCGCCTGACGAACCCAGCGCGGGACGACATATCAACCACGAGACGGCGTGTCGTCCTGTGAGCGTCGTCCCCGCCCCAAACCAGCCTTGCCCTAAACGCTCCAGTTCGGCATACCAGTCAGCGAGTTAGCCCACTGTCGGTCGCCTTTGTGGCGCCGCTGGCACGGGCGGAGCAATACAAACCCGCATGATTCTTGGCACGATCAGGATCCTGCCTCCGCCCTCCAAACATTTCAGCGTGCTCGAGGTCCTCCGTTCGGTCCAAGGCCCGGTGAGGGCCCAGCCCGGATGCGCGGCCTGCGACATCTACGACGAGCAGGGCCCCGAGCAGGCAATCGTGTTCGTCGAGCGCTGGGAGTCGACCGACGCGCTCGAGGCGCATCTCCGGTCGGACTTGTATCGCCGCATCCTGGCCGCCGTGGAGCTGTCCGTCGGCCGGCCCGACTTCCGTTTCGAGCGCGTGTCGGACAGCGAAGGCATCGAGTTGATTGAACGATTGCGCAGCCCAAAGGGGACGACGACCGCGAGCCGAGGTGGTCCGCGGACGGTGGAGGACGAGTCATGAAAGTCATCATCGTCGGTGGAGTGGCAGGCGGGGCGTCGTGCGCGGCGCGCCTGCGACGGCTGGACGAGAAGGCCGAGATCCTGATGGTGGAGCGCGGGCCGTACGTGTCCTACGCGAACTGCGGGCTGCCCTACCACGTGGGGAACGTGATCCAGGACGAGGGCAACCTCCTGGTGGCCACCGAGCAGATGTTCCGCGCGGTGTTCGGCGTCGACGTGCGCACCAATTGCGAGGCGGTGGCCATCTCTCCGAAGGAGAAGACCGTCACCCTGCGCAGCGTCGCGACCGGCGAGGTGACGATCGAGTCCTACGACAAGCTGGTGCTCTCGCCGGGCGCCGCGCCGATCCGCCCGCCGCTGCCCGGCATCGACCTGCCGGGGATCTTCTCCGTGCGGACGGTGCCCGACGCCCGCCAGATGCGCGAGTGGCTGCACCGCGACGTGGCGGGGCGGACGGGGATGGACTCGTACACCGGGTTCCAGACCGTGACCAGACCGATGCGCGCGGTGGTGGTGGGCGGCGGGTTCATCGGCCTCGAGATGGTGGAGAACCTGGCGCACCTCGGCCTGGACGTGACGCTCGTCGAGAAGATGAACCAGGTGATGCCGCCGCTCGACCCCGAGATGGCGCGCCTGGTCGAGCGGTACCTGGTGAAGCACGGCGTCCACCTCGAACTGAACGACGGCGTGGCCGGCTTCCGCCAGTGTGCCGACGGCACGCTGGAGGTGCAAACCGCATCCGGGAAGTCGCACCCGGCGGAGATCGTGATCCTCGCGATTGGCGTGCGCCCGGAGACGGCACTCGCCAAGTCGGCCGGCCTCGAGATTGGCGCGCGCGGGGGGATCCGCGTGGACGAGCACATGCGGACGAGCGACCCGAACATCCTGGCCGTCGGCGACGCCGTGGAAGTGAAGGACTTCGTCACCGGCCAGTGGGCGCTCATCCCGCTGGCGGGGCCGGCCAATCGCCAGGGCCGGATCGCGGCGGACGTGATCGCGGGGCGCGACTCGCGCTACCGCGGCACGCAGGGCACGTCGATCTGCAAGATCTTCGAGGGGGAAATCGGCCAGACGGGCGCCAGCGAGAAGTCGCTCGTGGCGGCGGGCGTCGCGGATTTCGAGAAGGTCGTACCTCTACCAGAACTCGCACGCAGGCTACTTCCCGGGCGCGAAGATGCTTGCGATCAAGGTCTTGTTCCGGAAGTCGGACGGCCGGCTGCTCGGCGCGCAGGTGCTCGGCGAGGACGGCGTCCCGAAGCGGATCGACTCGTTCGCGATGGCCATCCAGGCGGGCCTCACCGTGTACGACTTGGAGGAGGCGGAACTCTGCTACGCGCCGCCGTTCGGCAGCGCGAAGGACCCGGTGAACTTCGCCGGGATGGTGGCGGGCAACCTCCTGCGCGGCGACGTGCCGACCGTGCACTGGGACGGCATCGGCAACGGCTTCCTCCTGGACGTCCGCAATCCCCCGGAGCTCGCGGTGGAATCGGTGCCCGGGGCGGTGAACATCCCGCTGCCGCAGCTCCGCGCGCGGCTCGGCGAGCTGCCGCGCGACCGCGAGATCCTCGTGATCTGCCGCTCCGCCGTGCGCGCCTACTACGCCACGCGCATCCTGCTGCAGAACGGGTTCACGGCCAAGAACATCTCGGGCGGCATGCTGGCGCGCTCGCATCGCGCGGAGTGAGGCCTGACATGACGCGCTCTGAACGCCGACAAGGGCAACGAATGGGTAGGATGTCGATTCTCTGGATCACCCGGCGGCTCGTGGCCGCCACGGTCGCGGGCCTGATTCCTCGGGTGCGCCACGGCGCTGATGGCGCAGGCGCCGCCCGCACCTCCGACCGACGCGACGGCGCTGGCCAAGGAGCAGCAGAACCCGATCTCCTCCATGGCGACCATGCCGTGGCAGTTCAACTTCAACTCCGGCGGCGGGCTGGAGGACAGCACGCTCTTCCTGCTCAACGTGCAGCCCGTCATGCCGTTCAAGGTCAGCGCCGCTGGAACATGATCGTGCGCTCGGTCGTGCCGATCGTCAGCGCGCCCGGTCCCGGACACCAGCCGCTACTCGGGTATCGGCGACATCCAAGAGCAGCTCTACCTGACGCCGACGAAGGGCGGCAATGTGACGTGGGGCATCGGGCCCGTCGTCTCGATGCCAACGGCCACGTCGAGCGCCTGGAGACCGGCAGCTGGGCGGCGGGACCGACCTTCGTCGCCCTCACCATGCCGGGGCCGTGGGTCATCGGCGCGCGTCGTGAACAACGTCTGGACCTTCTCGGACTCCGGGTCCGACACGAAGGTGAACCAGTTCCTGCTGCAGCCGTTCGTCAACTTCAACTTCGGCAAGGGATGGGCCATTTCGACCGTCCCGGTCATCACGGCCAACTGGGATGCCGAAAGCGGCCAGAAGTGGACGGTGCCGATTGGCGCGGGGATCAGCCGCACGGCGGTCTTCTCGGGCAGGCCGATGACGCTGGCCTTGCACTACTACCACAACGTCGTGCACCCGGACAACGCCGGCGCCGACCAGGTGCGGTTCATGCTCGTCTTGCTCTTCCCGAAACGGTGAGGGCTGGTCCAGAAGCGGCCAGCTCGAGCCACAGACGGTCGTCGGTTCGACTCGGAGTGTGAGAAGACGTCGCAGTCGGATGCGCGCAGGAGGCGATGACCGATGGACTCGATGATGCAGTTTCTTCAGACCACGTTCGGTCCGGTGGTCTTCGTCTTCACCGTCTCGAACCTGGCGGCCATGGGCCTGCAGGTGAGGCTGCCTGAAGTTGTCGTGGCGTTGCGGAACAAGAAGTCCATGGCGCTGATCTTCGTGTGGGGCTGGGTGGTGGGGCCGGCGCTCGGCCTCTCTGATCACCTGGGTCCTTCCGCTTGGCAGAGCCCTACGTGGTCGTCGTGTTCCTCACCAGCCTCGCGCCAGTCGCGCCGTTCCTGCAGCAGATGGTCGGAAAAGCGCGCGGCGACATGGGCTTCGCCGGGGCCCTCATCCCGCTGGTGACGGTCGGCACCGTGGTGCTGATGCCGCTGATGGCCCCGGTGCTGATCCCGGGCGTGACGATCAACACCTCGGCGCTCGCGAAACCGCTCCTCCTGACCATTCTCCTGCCGCTGATCATCGGAGCGGCGTTCCGGCACTATGCCGACAGCGGGGCAACCAGGATCTTCCCGGCGGTCAGCCTGCTCGCCAAACTCTCCACGTTGACGACGATCGTGTGGTGCCCTTGTGCTCTACGGCCAGCGCATGCTCGACACGGCGGGGAACTGGCCCTTCTCTCATGACCCTCTTCATGGTCGGGATGGGTGCTCATCACCTACTCGCTTGGCTTCGGCATGAAGCAGAACCAGCGAAGCGTCATGGCGCTCGGGATGGGCACGCGGAACATCGCGGCGGTGCTGGCGGCGGCCCTCGCCATTCCGAACGGGGACCCGCGCATCGTGGTGATGGCCGTCATGTGGACGTTGTGGTCGGTCGTCCTCGCGGCGATTGGGGCCAAGATCTTCGCCAGGCAGGCCGGCATGGTCGTCGAGAGGTGCGGCATGAGCAGGATCCGGTGGCCGCGCCCGTTCGCGGGCCTGCAAGGCGTCACGCTGGCCGACGTGCCCCGGGAGGTGTCGGCGGGCATCACCCTGGCCGCCCTGATGATCCCGCTGAACATCGGCTACGCGCAGGTGGCCGGCCTGCCGCCGGTGGCCGGCCTCTACGCGGCCATCGTTCCGCTGGTCGTGTTTGCCTTGCTCGCCAGTTCGCGCCACCTGGTGACGAGCCCCGACGCCTCCATGGCCACGCTGGTCGGCGCCGCCCTGGTCGCCTTCGCCGCGCCCGGGGATCCGCTGCGCATGCAGTACGCCCTGGCCCTGGCCCTGGTCTGCGCGGTGCTGTTCTTCATCTTCTGGATCTTCCGGCTGGCGTTCCTCGCCAACTTCCTGTCGCGCGCCGTGATGGCGGGCTTCATCACCGGCCTCGGCATCGAGGTGTTCACCAACCAGGTGCGGAAGATCCTCGCCGCGCCCCACCTGACCACGCGACTCGGGCGCGCTGGCGTTGCCGAGCAGCTCAAGGACGCCATGGCGACGCTCGGTGAACACCGAGGGCTACTTCGTCGAGCTCGTCGCCCTGGTCCAGAGCATCCCGCGCGCCAACCTGTACTCGGTGGCGATCGGCGTCAGCGCCTTCCTGATCGTCCGGCTGATGAAGCGGTACGCGCCCAAGATTCCCGGGCGCGCTGGTGGCCCTGGTGCTGCTGACGACCATCGTCGCGATGTTCGACCTCGGGGCCAAGGGGGTGGGCGTGCTCGGCGCCATTCCCGTCGGGCGCCCCGACGCTGACCCTGCCCGCGATTCCGCCCGCCGACTACCTGCGGCTGCTGCCCAGCGCCCTGGCGATCGTGGCCATCCTCCTCTGCGAAGGCCTGCTGGTGGTCCGCAGCTACAGCAACAAGTACGGCTACAAGGCGGACGGCGACCAGATGCTGTTCGCCTACGGGGCGGCCAACCTGGCGGCCGCCTTCACCGGGTCGCTGGTCACCGGCAACAGCCCGTCGCGCTCGGCGGCGATGGATGCGCTCGGGCGCGAAGAGCCAGCTCCCCAGCCTGGTGGCGGCGGTGACGATCGCGCTGGTGCTGCTGTTCTTCACCGACCTGCTGGCGTTCCTGCCCAATGCGGCGCTGGCCGGCATCGTCGCCAACGCGGTGCTGTCGCTCATCGAGGTCCACGAACTGCGCGAGTTCTGGCACATGCGCCGTTCCGAGTTCTGGATTGCCGCGGCATGCCTGGTGAGCGTCCTGGCGCTGGGCCCGCTGCGCGCCGTGCTCATCGCGTTCCTGATGTCCACCATCGACGTCATCCGGCGGGCCTCGCGGCCGGAAACCTCGGTCCTGGTGGAAGCCGCCGACGGCAGCCACTTCGCTCCGGCGAGCGCCGAGCGACGGCGTCAGTCCGTCGGGCCTGGTGGTCTACCGATTCGGCGCCCCGCTCTACTTCGCCAACGCGACGCTGTTCCTCGACGACGTCGAGCGGCTGGTCGCCCGGCCGCCACGCCGGTTCGCTGGTTCGTGCTGGACGCGCAGGCGATGGTCGACGTCGACACCACCGGCGCGGGAGTGCTGCGGCAGGCGATCGCCATGCTGGCCGACCGCAAGGTCACCTTCGCCGTCAGCCGCGCCGATCGGCCTTCCGCTCGTGGCTGGAGAAGTACGAGCTGATGGAGTTGATCGACCAGCGACGTTTCTACCCGACCAACCGACAGGCCGCGGAGGCGTTCCGCGAGGAACAGGCGGGAGCGAGTTGAGGAGCGATCATGAGCGACCAAGTCCGAGAAGCCAGCTGAATCCAGGTTCCACTGTGCCTGCGGGCGTCCCGGAACTGGGACTCGACGCGATCCCGGCCGAAACCCGCATGCAGCGGATGGGTACCGCACGCCGGATGATGTGCCGGAGCCGGACCAGCGCGTGCTCGTCGAGTACGTCTCTGGCGGGCGCGTGGCCGATCATCACCCTCAACCGGCCGCATGCCGACAACGCCATCACGACGGAACTCGCGGCGCAGTTGATCGAGGTCCTCGAGACGATTGCGGCCCGCCCCTCCGTGCGCGTCGCCATCATCACCGGAGCCGGCGACCGGGCCTTCTCCGTCGGCGGCGACCTGCGGCAGCGCAAGGCGATGACGAAGGAAGAATGGCTTCGCCAGCGCCAGGTCTTCGATCGCGTGCTCTACACCCTGCGCCAGTTGAGCCGGCCGATCATCGCCGCCGTCCGCGGCATGGCGTACGGGGGCGGCTGCGAGATCGCCATCAGCACCGACTTCATCATCGCGTCCGACGATGCCGTCTTCGGCCAGCCGGAAGCGATGGTCGGCTTGAGCGCCGGCGGCGGCGGGCCCGTCTACCTTCCGCGGATGCTCCCGCCCGGGAAAGCCATGCAGATGCTGATGACGGGAGAGCCGATCACGGCACAGGAGGCCTACCGGCTCGGCATGGTCAACGAGCTCCATCCCAAGGCCGAACTGATGGGCGCCGTGCTGCGCATCGCAGAGGCCATCGCGAACAACTCGCCGACGGCGGTGCAGGCGGTCAAGCGCGCCGTCCGGATGGGAGCCGGCGAACCCACCGAGCAGGCCGTCGCGATCATGATGGAGGCGCACTGGCGCTCGGTCGTCCATCCCGACCGCGTCGAGGGAATCCGCGCGTTCAACGAGGACCGTGAGCCGACGTTTCAGGATCCCGACTGCTGACGGGCAACGCGGGCCCGGCGATCCGCCAACGAGGAGTTGCACAAGATTGGTGTCGAACGCATGGAAACGATCATCAAGGCGGACGAGAATCTCTGCATCGGCTGCGGCAGTTGCATCCGGGCTTGCCCCGGTGGGCTGATCACGAAGGAGCAGTACCCGGTTCCCATCCCGAACGCGTGGGACCTCTGCATCGACTGCGGCCACTGCGTCGCCATCTGTCCGACCGAGGCGATGCACCAGCGCTCGATGGGACCGGCGGACTGCGAGGCGATCGACATCCATCTGATTCCCAGGTGGGACCGGGTCAAGCAGTACCTCACGTCGAGGCGATCCGTTCGCGGCTACATCAACAAGCCCGTCGAGAAGGAGAAACTCATGGAGCTGTTCGACGTGGCCCGCCACGCGCCGAACGGCGCGAACCGTCAGGTCGATCCGCTGGCTGGTGGTCAACGACTCCGCGAAGGTCCGCCGGATCGCGGAGATGACGATCGATTGGATGAAGCTGGTCAAGGACAAGAACCCGGCCCTCTACCAGGAGGCCAACCTCGAGGTGTTCGTGGGGCCTTGGGAAGCCGGCCAGGACCGCATCTCCAGGGGCGCTCCCTGCGTTGTCGTCGCCTACGCGAAGAAGGACGAGCGAACGGCGCCGCCGGCGGCCATGATTGCCATTCACCAGATCCAGCTGGCGGCGCCCGCACTCGGCCTGGGCACCACGTTCACGGGCAGCATCAACACCGCCAGCCAGGCCTATCCGCCGCTGATCGAGACCGCTCGCGCTGCCGGAGGGACACATCGCCATTCGGGACGTTCGTCATCGGCTATCCCGCCGAACGGTATCTGCGCATTCCGACGAGAAAGCCGGTCGGACGTGACGTGGCATTGAGGACGAGACGTGCCGAGCGGCTCGGACCGCTCGGACTGGGCAACCGCCATCACCGGTCCGGTGATGCGCAAAGAAGAGAGGAACTGACATGCCGAAGATGATGGTACGAGGCAAGGAAGTCACGACGGTGGACCTGAACTGGAACGAGGTCTACTACACCAACTGTCCGCTGGTCTCCGCCAGCAACGTTGACCAGGAGCTGGGCTGGACCAAGGAGGAGTACAAGAAGCTCGGCATCCAGTACCTGTACCTCCGCTCCCGCGCGCGAGAACGACTGGTACCCGCACTACGTCCACAACCTCGACAACCTGATCCGCTTCGGCGGCCTGTTCCCGCCGATCCACGTCCAGGCCGACATCCGCCGCACCCGGCTGCTCGGCGTGACGCACGCGCCGCGCGAGGGCGGCGTGATGCTGGTGCGCGCGGGCGACGACATCTACCGGATGGCCGACCTGAAGGGCAAGAAGATCGGCCTCTCGAGGAGCCAGAACACCGTCAAGACCGACTGGTGGGGCATCCAGGAGGAGCAGGGCATCGAGCTGATGCTCCGGATGAACGGCATGACCCGCAAGGACGTGCAGATCGTCGAGTTCCCGTACCCGGACGACTGGTACGACAAGCCCGAGATGATGGGCCCGCTCATGGAGAACCCGTCGGAGCTGTGGCTCCGGCGTGACCACAAGCACGACCTGGCCTTCAGGCCGCTCGAGACGGCCCTCGAGAAGGGCGTCATCGACGCGATGTACATGCAGAGCGGGTCCTTGCAGCATGCTCTCGGAGGCGACGGGCAAGTTCGCGGCGATCGAGGACCTGTCCCGGTATCCGGACTGGCGCCTGCAGGTGGCCAACATCCCCGCCGCCATCACCTGCAGCGACGTGATGGCCGAGAAGCACCCGGAACTCGCCGTCGCGTTCATGAAGGGCATGATCAAGGTCGGCCGCTGGGCGAACGAGCACAAGCGCGCCGCGGCGGCGATCCTCGACAAGCAGACGTTCTACCGGGACGTCGAGCACACCTACGAGGGCATCAAGCACATCGACATGGTGCCGAACCTCTCGCCGCAGAACCTGGTCTCGGTCGAGATCGGGAAGGACTTCATGCTGAGCCACGGCTACATCAAGAACGACTTCGATGTGCACGCGTGGGCGGCGCCGGAGTTCCTCGAGACAGGCGGCGAAGGAACTGCTCGAGCAGCAGTGGAAGAAGGTCACCACGGCCAAGCTCCCGGAGACGGCCGAACTGCTGGCGTCCGGCGCAGAGGATCGGGTAGGGCCTGCGGCGAATCGCATCCGGCTCGCGACCTTCGGCTCTGCGGCCGGATCACGTGGCACGGAGTCCAGTCGCAGCAAGTCGGAGTGGACAGGTGTGGGCACCGCCGGGCCTGGCGTCCGGCGGTGCGTTCGCGCGGCGCTCCCAGCGCCCGGAGACTGCAGGCACATGCGCAAGATCGGTATTCGCTTCACTCGCTCTCATTCTGCGCATCATCTACCGTGACGCCGGCCATGGCGCAGGCGCCTGCCGCAGTTGGCTGGAAGGTGCACCGTCGCCCCGTACATCTTCGGCGCCGGGATGAACGGGACGTCCGTCGTCGCCGGCCAGGAACTCGACGTGGACATGTCGTTCTCGGACATCCTCAGCAACCTCCAGTTCGGCGCCATGGGCCTCGTCGTCGCGCGCAAGGGCAACTGGGGCGTGGGCGGCGACGCCGTCTGGATGGCGCTCGGCGCGAACGCCACGTCGCCCGGCCCCATCGGTCTGACGGGCAGTGCCGACATGAACCAGGGCGCGTTCTCGTTCTACGGCGTTCGACGCCTTGCCCCCTTCGCCGACCTGATGTTCGGCGGCCGGGTCAACACGCTGCAGGGCAACCTGCGATTCAACGGGCCGGACCAGCGCAGCGTGGACGGGTCCAAGACCTGGTTCGACCCGATCGTCGGGGTGCAGCTCCGGACGCCGGACACCGGGAAGCGGTGGCACGCGCAGGTCTACACGGAGATCGGCGGCTTCGGCGTTGGATCCTCGTTCACGTGGCAGATCTTCCCGACGGTCGGGGTGAAGATCTCCAAGGCCGCGTCGATCGACTTCGGCTACCGGTGGCTGGACATCGACTACTCGTCGGGCGACAACCTCACGCTGTTCAAGTGGGACGTGCTGTCGCAGGGGCCTGTTGTCGGGCTCGTGTTCAAGTTCTGACGCCCCGGGAAGAAACTCTCGGCGCGCATCGAGAACTTCGAGTACCGTCGGGCACTGAGATCGATTCGTCTCGAAGTGACGCCGCGGGAGGCAGAACCCCGGACAAGGAGTGGCCAATGGCCGCCAGCAGGAAGGGGCAGCTCGTGACACGGGCCGAGCGGTATTCCGAGGGCAAGGCGCTGCGAGCGGCCTGCCCGCGGGAAGCGCACGCCGCCTGGACGCCCCCGCGCGATCGGCGGGATGCGGTCGAATTGGTCCTGGAGGCCGAGAAGGGACGCCTCCCGGACCTGCTCCCGCTGCGACACGGGCGGATGGTCCGCTCCGCGTTCACGTTCTACCGGGGCGCGGCCCTCACGATGGCGACCGACCTGGCTGGCACCCCGACCACCGGGATCCGCGTCCAATGCTGCGGGGACGCCCACCTGTGCAACTTCGGCGGATTCGCCACCCCGGAGCGGAAGATCGTCTTCTCCATCAACGACCTCGACGAGACGCTGCCGGCGCCGTGGGAGTGGGACCCTCGCCAGATGGTGCGGGAAGGCCCTCGCGCTGGCCCACGCCCGATCCGGGAATTCCGCGATTCTCAGCGGGTACATGGGCAAGAGCGACGCCATGGATCGGGCCATCGCGGATTTCTCCCACGCCTACGCGGATCAGAACGAGAAGGACCACGCCGCCCTCGAACACGCCGTCCGCAAGGGCAGGGTGAAGGCGGTGTTCGAAACAGAGGCTCGTGCGTGAGGAACCGGTCGCGCTGAATCACCGTGCCGCTGCTGTCTCACGGTCGGCACTCGATACAGGGAGCGTTCGCGTGTGGCATCGGTTGGGCGTCCTCGTTCCGCTGTGCATGTTGGCCTCGCTCGGCGGCGCGGGCGCGCAGACGAACTTGCAGCTTTGGGGCGACCTGTCGTTGAACTGGCTCACCGCGGGCAAGCTGGCCTATGCCCTCGACCTCGAACCGCAGGCGTTGGCGGCCGACACCCAGGCCGATTCGCCGGGCTGGTGGACGTTCAGCGTGACGCCCAACGTCGAGTACTCGGCGAAGAACTGGCTCGACCTCATTGCCGAAGTCGGCCTCGCCCGTACGCAGCAGAGCGACGGCCTCGATTCGTTTGAACTGACGCCGCGGGCCGGGTTGCGATTCCACGTGTTCTCGCGCGATGTGCCGAATCGAGTCGACGACCTGCTCAAGCCGGGCGAGCGCCCGCCCACGCGGCGATTCGTGCTGCGCGACCGGGTGCTGGTGGACCAACGGAACTTGTTCTACAACCAGGGCCAGCCGTCGTCGTCGACCGTCCGTTTCAGGAACCGTGTGGAATTCCAACGCGCGCTCAACCGTGCGAAGGTCACCGACGACGGGTCGCGGACGCTGCTGGCCGACTGGGAGTGGTTCCTGCCGCTGAACGATCCGGAAGAGCGCTTCGCCAATCGTCAGCGCGTGCGCACCGGCTCGCCTTCCGCCACAGCTTCGCGTGGCGAACCGAAGTAGTCTACGTGTGGACGAAGTCACGGAACACGATCGACGAGCCGTTCACCACGTCCGACAACGCGATCAGCATCACCGTGAAGAGGTTCTCCAAGTGAACAGGGCAAGCATTCGCAATCCGCGCGCCAGCGCGCGCGTGGCGCTCATCACCGCAGTGAGCCTGGCGTGGTCGCCCGTCGCACCGCTGGTCCACGCGCAGACGGCCAAGACCGCCGCGGCCAAACCCGCGGCCGCGCCGGCTGCCGCCGCGCAGGTCTCGCCCGACGGCGGGTGGCCTCGTGCCTACACAACCAACGTCGGGGCCGCGCTGGTGATCTACCAGCCGCAGGTGGCCACCTGGCCGAACCAGCGCCACATCGTGCTGTATTCGGCGGTGTCGTACGCCGCAAAGGGCGCCAAGCAGCCGGCGTTCGGCACGCTGAAGTTCGAGTCGGACACGAGCGTCTCGCTCGACAAGCGGCTGGTGAGCTTCTCCGACTTCAAGATCACCGAGTCGAACTTCTCGACGCTGCAGAAGACGCAGATCCAGGACCTGCTGGCGGAGATCTCCGAGTCCATGTCGCTCGACGAGCGCGTGCTGGCGCTCGACCGGGTGCTGGCCAACGTGGACACCAGCCAGATCATCCCGAAGAACGCGGAGGGCATCAAGGCGGACCCGCCGACGGTGTTCTTCAGCAAGACCCCCGCCGTCCTCGTCAACCTCGACGGGGAACCGATCTGGAACCAGGTCCCCGGCAACGACCTGAAGGTCGCCATCAACACCAACTGGGACCTGTTCGAGCACACGCCGACCAAGACCTACTACCTGCTCGCGACCGACACGTGGATGAAGGCGACCGACGTCAAGGGCCCCTGGACCTTTGCCGGCCCACTTCCCGAGAGCTTCGCCAAGCTCCCGGCCGACGAGAACTTCAAAGAGGTGAAGAGCAAGTTGCCAGGCAAGAAGGTCTCGGCCGACAAGGCGCCGAGGGTCTTCGTGAGCCTCATGCCCGCCGAGATGATCCTGCTGACCGGCGAGCCGAAGTACCTGCCCGTGACCGGCGCCGGAACCCTGTTGTGGGTCAGCAACACGACCGCCGACGTGTTCCGGATGGGGCCGACCGGCCCGGTCTACTACCTGGTGGCGGGCCGCTGGTTCTCGGGCCCGGACTTCACCGGTCCCTGGACGTTCGTGACGCCGACATTGCCAGGCGAGTTCAAGCGCATCCCGCTCGAGCACGAGCGCTCGCGCGTCCTGGCCTCGGTGCCCGGCACGCCGCAGGCGGCCGAGGCCGTGCTGCTGGCGCAGATCCCGCAGACCGCACGCGTGACGAAGGCGACCAAGGCGCCCGACGTCGCCTACGATGGTGCGCCGCAGTTCCAGCCGGTCGAGAAGACGACGGTGTCGCGGGCGGTCAACACCGACAAGGACATCCTCAAGGTCGGCGACCTCTACTACATGTGCTTCCAGGGCGTGTGGTTCATGTCGAAGAGCGCGACGGGCCCGTGGGAAGTCACCGGCGACGTGCCCAAGGCGATCTACGAGATTCCGCCGAGCTCGCCGTCCTACAACGTGACCTACGTCACGGTGCAGGAGTCGAACGACGACGCGGTGATCTTCGCGACCGCGCTGGCGTTCACGGGCCTGATGATTGCCTGGGGCTGCGCGGTCCATGGAAGCGGCTACTACTATCCGCCCTACATGCACTACGGGGCGTATCCCATCTACTACCCCCACTATCCGACCTACGGCTACGGGGCCTCCTACAACCCCTGGACCGGTGCCTACGGCCGCAGCGCGGTGGCCTACGGGCCGTACGGCGGCGCGGGCGTGAGCGCGAAGTACAACCCACGAACGGGCACCTACTCGCGCAGCGCAGCGGCCTACGGACCGTACGGCAGCGCGGCAGTCGGCCAGGCCTACAACCCGCGGACTGGGGCCTACGGCCAGACGCGGCAGGGGTCGAACGTCTATGGCAGCTGGGGTTCGACGACGGTCGCGCGAGGCGATGACTGGGCGCAGTCCGCGCACGTCACGAACAACCGGACAGGCTCGACGACTGCCGCTGCGCGAAACAGCGAGGGCGGCGCGGCAGTGGCGCGAAGCGGGGCCGCGGGCAACACGGCGGTCGCCAAGAGCGGCAGCGGCGACGTCTACGCGGGCCACGACGGGAACGTCTACAAGAAGTCTGGCGACAGCTATCAGAAATACGAGAACGGCAGCTGGAACACCGTCCAGGCGCCGACGCAGGAACAGAAGCAGCAGGCGAAGTCGCAAGCGCAGACGCAGGCACAAGGCGCCAAGTCCGGCACGCAGACGGCGGGCACCCAGGCGCGGGCGCAAGGCGCCCAGTCCGGGACGCAGGCGGCGGGCGCGGCCCGGCCGACGGCCAGCACGTCCGCGTGGAGCGGGGACACGGCCACCCAGGTGCAGCGCGACGCGAGCGCCCGCGCCGCCGGCACGCAGCGAACCGGCACCTACAGCGGCGTGCAGAGAGGGACGGCCAAGACGAGCAGCTACGGCGGCGGCAGCAGCCGCAGCGCCCGGAGCAGCGGCGGCGGCGCGCGGCGCCGGTAGACCTACTGCCGCCATCCTGGAGATGAACGTGATGAACTGGAAGCACCTGGTTGGAACTATCGTCGTTGCGGTGTTCGGAATCGCCGCGGCGATCCACGCGCAGCAGGCTCCGGCGGCTGGCGCTGGAAAGGCTGACGCGGTCGCCGCCCTGAAGCAGTCGCTGCAGCAGGGTCTCGCGAAGGCGCGTAATTACGAATGGGTCGAGACCACCGTCATCAGCCTGAAGGGTGAGGAGAAGGCCCGCAAGCAGAATCGCTGCTATTACGGCGTCGACGGCAAGGTCCAGAAGGTGTCGCTCGACCAGCCGCCGACAGCCGACAAGACGCAGGCGGGCGGCGGGCGCCGTGGCGGGAAGCTCAAGGACAAGATCGTCGAAAACAAGAAGGATGAGATGCAGGACTACATGAAGCGCGCGGCCGCGCTGATTCACTCCTACGTCCCGCCGAACCCCGAGAAGATCCAGGCTGCGAAGGCCGCCGGGCACGTGGTGACGACGCAATCTGGTGGCGCCGTACGGCTGGCGATCTCCGAGTATCAGCAGCCGGGGGATGCGCTCACGATCGACCTGGATCCCGCCGCGGGCAAACTGCTCGGCCTCGGCGTCAATACGTACCTCGAGAAGAAGGACGACGTGGTCACGCTGGCCGTGAAGATGAACTCGCTGGCCGACGGCGCCCTCTATGCGGCAGAGACGACGTTGGAAGCGAAGGCCAAGAGCATCACCGTGGTGGTCCAGAACAGCGGGCACCGGCCGGTGCAGAAGTAGCCGAGATCCGTCCGTGCCGGCGACAGCATGAGCCTGGCGTGATCGCGCATGGCGCCGCTGAACCAGGCGAAGGCGACCACACCCGCGGCCGCGCCGGCGGTGCACGGTAGTGACGTGAAGTTCGAGCGTCAACCGATTGCGCTTCGCAGGAGGAGTTCGAATGAAGGCGATTACCGTGGAACCGCGCCAACCGGGGAGCGCGTGCCTGGAAGATGTTCCCGAACCGGACGCACGCGATGGCTCCGTCCTCGTGGAGGCGGTTGCCGTCGGCGTCTGCGGGACCGACGTCGAAATCGTCGAGGGCAAGTACGGCTGGGCCCCTCAGGGCAAGGCTCGACTGGTGCTCGGCCACGAGTCGCTCGGCCGCGTGGTGGACCCCGGGCCGAGCGGGGCGCTCCACAAGGGCGACCTCGTCGTGGGCATCGTCCGGCGTCCCGACCCGTACCGTGTCCCAACTGCGCGGTGGGCGAGTGGGACATGTGCCGCAACGGCCAGTACACCGAGCGGGGCATCAAGGCATCGACGGGTTCATGTCCGAAAGGTGGCGGATTGAGCCCGAGTACGCGATGAAGGTCGATCGCTCGCTCGGTCTGCTGGGCGTGTTGCTCGAGCCCACGACGGTGGTCACCAAGGCGTGGGAGCAGGTCCGCGCGGTCGGGCAGCGCGCCATGTGGGAGCCGCGAACCGTGCTCGTGACCGGTGCCGGACCGATCGGCCTGCTCGCGGCACTCATTGGCCAGCAGCACGGGCTCGAGGTCCACGTGCTGGATCGAGTGGAGTCGGGCCCCAAGCCCGACCTCGTTCGCGCGCTCGGAGCGACCTACCATGCGGGAACCGTCGCGGGCATCGGCCTCGAGCCGGACGTCATTGTCGAATGTACCGGAGTCGGGCAGGTGATCGCGGATTCAATCCAGGCCGTCGCCGCCGGCGGCGTCGTATGCCTCACCGGCGTCGGGAGCGGCGGCCGAACCGTTGGACTCCCGACAGCCGACATGGCGTCCAGCGTCGTGCTGCGCAACAACGTGGTCGTCGGCAGCGTCAACGCGAACAAGCGCCACTGGTACAAGGCCGGACGAGTATTGGCCAACGCGGATCCGGCATGGCTGGGGCGGCTCGTGACCCGCTGCGAGGCGCCCCAGCACTTCATGCGCGCGCTGCAACGCGACCCTAACGACATCAAGGTGGTCATCCAGTTCGCGGAGGCGTGAGCGCGGTTTGACGCAGACCCGGACCGACGGAGGGGAACGATGGACGAACAGGACAGAGAGCGAACAACCATGTCCCGGCGGCGCATGGTAGTCGGGTCGGCGGCACTCCTGACGACCGCCGCCGCTGGCAGTGCGGTCGGTGCGGTTGCGGCGGCGATATCAGCGCCCGTGGAAGAGGCGCCGCCGTTGCCGTGGAAGTGGGTGACGCTGAATCCACTCGAGGCCGGACGGCGGGCCTATCGCAACTACCTGACCAAGGGCGGGTGCGGGTCGGCCACGTACCTCGCGCTCCTGAGCCTGCTAAGGGAAAAGGTCGGCCACCCGTACACGACGCTGCCAGACATGATGATGATCCACGCGGGGTCGGGCTACGGCGGGCACGGCACACTCTGCGGCGCCCTCGGCGGCTCATCCCTCATCATCAACCTCGTGACCTACGACGGGAAGACCCCCATCTACCAGCAGATGATCGACCGGCTGTTCTACTGGTATGCGGAGCAGGAGTTCCCGACCAGCCGGTTCGACGACATCTGCGCCATTCCGAAGCAGGTCAAGGTCAAGGCGATGTCGCCGCTGTGCCACACCTCGGTGTCGAAGTGGACGCTGAGCGCCGGCACCAAGGTCACTTCCAAGGAAAAGAAGGACCGGTGCGCCAAGGTCGCCGGAGAGGTGGTCTACACCGTCACGATGGCGCTCAACGAGTACTTCGATGGGAAGTGGACGCCGCCTGCGTGGAAGCCCTCGAAGGGGATCGAGCACTGTCTCTCGTGCCACGGCCCGGACAACATGGAGCAGTCCACCGAGGGCATGAACAACCAGCAAGGGCACATGGAATGCCTGATGTGCCACAAGGACCACACGAAGTGAGGGCGACCGCGAACGGCGTCGTCGGCATCGTGAACGCCAGGCGTCAAAACGGTCGAGCGTGGCTCCTGGCATGCGCCATCCGGCTGGGTGTTCCTTGGGACGCGGCTATTGGCGGACGACGAGGCGGATCGCCGAACCCTCAGTGACTGGCGATCCCTGACGGCATCAATCGAGGCGGCCTTCTCCGCCGGGGAGCCTCTCTGGTATGAGGTCTGGAGCCGCGGAGACTGAGTCCGCAGGACGCACGATCCAGGGGAACTCCCTCTGGTCCACGCTCCGGGAGCAGGTCGACATGGCCCTCCGACAGTCAAGACAGGGCGCCTGTCCAACGGCGTCTTGGATTTGACTCGATTGGTGGTTGCGATCGGCCTTCATCGTGCGTTGCCTACGAACCAGGAGGTCGCAGGTTCGAGTCCTGCAGGGCGCGCCATCCTTCGCTCACCTGCGGAAGAGTCTCCCGTTCCTCGGTGAGCTTCGGCTGGCCAGCCATTCGAAGCGCGCCGAAGTTCCCCCGACAACCTGCGCGGGAACGAAGGCGGGCGCCTCCGCGGCGGTCCCGACCCAAGTTCAACATTCTTCCCGCCGCTACGGCGCGATGGCGCGAGATTGCTTGTGCCTCGCCGTAGCAGCCCGAGGAACAACTTCGCCTACCGCAGCATTGCGAAGGCGGGCAGGGCGCGCCATCCTTCGCTCATCGCCTGCGGAAGAGTTTCCCGTCCCTCGGTGAGCTTCCCGGTGTGCCGGTCGGTCACGCGATACGCGGACCGCGACTCCGGACCGAGCTTCCCCCATCCCCGTGCGCTTCGACCATACCCGAGTCTCGACGGGAACTCGGGCTCGGCTTCCGTTCCGCTTGCGGCTCCTGCGGCGCCGCGTACTCGTAGTTCAAAGCCATTCGAGCAAGTACGAGCCGACTTTCTGTGCGCTTCAGGCCGTGTTAGAGTCTTGGTCCGTGCGCGCAAAGGGAGAGGAGCCCGTCCGGATGCTGACCGTCAGGGCCGCGGCCGAGCGCCTCGGCATCGGCTATTCCACCTTGAAGCACTGGATTCGACAGGGACAGGTGCGCACCAGCCTGACGGCGGGCGGCCACCATCGTATCGCGGAGGCCGAGGTCGACCGGCTCCTCGCCCCGCATCCGGGGGCTCGGCCCACCACCACCTCCGCCGCGACGTCCGGCCTCATCGTGGGGATCAGCGGCCGGAACCGGCTGCGCGGCTACGTCGAGGAAGTGCGAATCGACGGTCTGCTTGGGCAGGTGCGCCTTCGCATCGGCGACATCCGGCTGACCTCCGTCGTGACGGCGGATGCCCTGAAGGAACTGAAACTGCGGCGCGGCGACTCGGCGACGGCCCTCATCAAGTCGACCGACGTCATGATCGCCCGGGAGCTGGGTTCGCCGACGCCGCCACCGCCCCTCGCGTCAAGGTGCCGCGCCGTGCCGGCCGCTCAAAGACCAGGTGAGACACACGAAGGGACTGGGCACGATCATGCGACTGTCGGACGCGCAGAACGGCCGCGTCTCCCTCCTCGCGCTGGCGCTCGCCGCGCTGGTCGGGTTTCCGGCGACCACTCGCGCTCAGTCGATCGACGCGACCGTCGTTGGCCGCGTTGTCGACGAGCAGGCGCGCGTCATCGCCGCCGCCACCGTCACCGTAATCAACGAGGAGACGAACGAATCGCGGGCGGCGACGAGCTCCGGCGAGGGCTTGTTCACGGTGACGCACCTCCCGCCCGGGCGGTACCGCGTCTCGGTCGCGGCCGCCGGCTTCCGCCCGTTCGTCGAGGCGGGCGTCGTCCTCGAGACTGCGGAGACCCGCCGCCTGACGGCGCAGCTGCGCGTCGGTGGCGTGAGCGACCAGGTGACCGTCCTCGCGCCGCTCGCCCGGGTGAACACGGACACGATGCTCAAGAGTGAGCTGGTGAGTAATCGGCTGGTAGGCGAGCTGCCGCTGAACGGCCGGAACTATCTCGATCTCGCCGTCCTCGCCCCCGGCGTCTATCACCGCGTGTCGCCGACGAGCAGGGCGACGGGCTGTCGGCATCGGGCGCTCGCGCCGACGCGGTCGAACTTCGCGCTGGACGGCGTTGCCGAACCGCGCCGACCGCAACGCCACGCCGGGCCTGGCCGTCCCGCTGGACGCCGTCCGCGAGTTCGACGTCCAGACCTCGACGTACCCTGCCGAACACGGGGCGCACCGGCGGCGCGCAGATCGCCGTCGTGACCAAGTCGGGCACCAACCGGTTCGCGGGCTCGCTGTCGTCTACCTCCGCGACGACGCGCTCGACGCGCGCAACGCGTTCGCTGCCGCCGGACGAGGAGCCGAACCTCCAGCGGCAGCAGGCGCGGCGGCACGCTCGGCGGCCCGATGCGGCGCGACCGCATCTTCTTCTTCGGCGCCTACGAGCGCCTGCACGAGCGGCAGTCGCACTCGGCCAACACGACGGCCCCCAACGCGGCGTGGCTGACCGGCGACTTCCGGAACGTGCGCGGCGCCGGCGCCGACGGCGTCTGGGGCAACGCCGACGACACGAACCGGATCCTGTCGACCCGCTCACGAAGAGGGAGTTCCCGACGCCCAACGTCATCCCGGCCTCGATGTTCGATGCGGTCGCGCGGCAGATGCTGCGTTCCGTGCCGGCGGCGAACATCGCCGGCACGCTCGACGGCTACGCCGCGCCGGGCTCGCGCGCGACGACCGCCACACGGCGTCTGACGCGTGGTGGCCGGCTGATCCCGTGGCCGCCGCGCTGTGCTCGCGCGGTGGGCGCGGCGCTGGGACGACAGCTATCGACCCGTTTCCCGTCCGCAGCGCGAACTACTACCCCGGGTTCGGCCGCACCGCGAGCGCTCGACCAGCACGCCGTCGTCGGCGTCGTCGACCACACGCGTGTCTGGCGGCCGGTGGGTCAACGAGACGCGCGTCGGCTACTTCCAGCAGCACCAGGACACCGCCGGCGAGCAGGCCGGCACCGACTACCTGGCGCAGTTCGGCCTGCCGGCGTCGACGACCTCGACCCGGTACTGGGGTTCCCGTCGATCCGCATCGATGGCTTCGCCGAGTTCGGCGACCGGCCGAACGATCCGTCGAGCTACACTCTCAGAACATCCAGGTGGCGGACGTCGCCACGCTGGACCGCCGGGCGGCACACGGTGAAGGCGGGCGTCGAGGTCGTCTCGTCGCACGTACGACGAGCTGGACATGCGCGACATCCGCGGCGACTTTCGCTTCCGCGGGCGCGCGACCAACCCGCGAACCAGACCTCGAGCGGCTTCCGCTCGTTCGCCGACTTCCTGCTCGGCCTACGCCGACCAGACGCAGCGGCAGGTCGGGCGCCGAGCCGGCGCGCCTGCGCGGGCTGGCAGGCCGGCGTGTTCGTCCAGGACGACTGGCGGCTCTCGCACGTCGCTCACGGTGAGCCTCGGCCTGCGCTACGACCGGCAGGCGCCGCTCGTCGAGGCGGTCGAACCGCCTCGCGCAACTTCGTCCCCGCGCTCGGCAAGGTCGTCGCTCGCCGGCGATCCGCGGTTCCCGCCGGCGCTCGTCAGCGACGACACGGACAACGTCGCGCCGCGCGGCGGCTTCGCCTGGCGCCCGTTCGGCGACGGCCGCACGGTGGTCCGCGGCGGGGCGGGGTCTACTACAGTCTCGAGGGCTTCAACGTCACGCGGCAGCAGCTGGCCGTCAGCTACCCGTTCGTCCTGCGCGAGCAGTACACGCGGCCACGAACGACCCGCGCTCGCTGACCTTCGCCAACCCGTTTCCCGGCGAACCTGGCGTCGGCCCAGGGCGTCAACCACGCCGCTCGGCATGGCGGTGGACTACCAGACGCCGGAGTTCTACCACTACAACCTCACGGTCGAGCGCGAGCTCGGGCGCGACCTCGCGGTGGAGGTCGGGTACGTCGGCTCGCAGGGACGCCACCTGGGCCGCCGCTACAACCTCAACCAGCCGATCCCCGTGGTGCGGCGCCGGACGGCACGCTCGCCAGCGTCCGGCCCTACCCGGCGTTCGCCGACATCCAGTTCCAGGACCAGACGATCAACTCCAGCTACAACGCGCTGCAGGCGTCGGCTGCGCCGGCGCATGGCCGGCGGGCTGACGCTGCTGCGTCGCCTACACGCTGAGCAGCGCGACCGACACGGGCTCGGTCAGCACGGGCAACCTGTCGAACGTCTCCACGACGGGGTCGCAGAAGACTCCGCAGGACATCTACGATATGGCGGCCGAGCGTGGGCCTGTCGGACTTCAACCGCACGCATCAGTTCAGCGCGGCGTTCGCCTGGGACCTGCCGTTCGGGCGCGGGCCGCCGCTTCCTGTCGGCCGCGCCGTCGCTCGTCGCGGCGCTCGTCGGCGGCTGGCAGGTGAGCGGCATTGTCACCCTGCTGTCGGGGCGGCCGTTCACGCCGCAGTACTCCGGCGGGGGATTTCGCGACGCAGCGGCCGGACCTGCGTCGGGATCCCTATGCCGGCGTTCCGGCCGGCCTCGGGTTCAACCCGGCGGCATTCACCAAGCCGGTGGCCACCGCGTCGCAACCCGGGCGCGTACGGGCAACGCGGGGCGCAACATCCTGACCGGGCCCGGCTATCAGAACGTCGACCTGGCGCTCGCGCGGTCCATCCCGCTGCGGCGGGGACTCGCGTCTCCAGTTGAGGGCCGAAGCGTTCAACGCGCTCAATCACGGCGAACTACCAGGTGCCGGTGTTCCTGCTGGATCGCAGTCGGACGTCGGCCGCTACACGGCGACGGCGAACAAGGCGCGGGAATGGCAGTTGGCAGTACGCCTGAGCTTCTGACGACGCTGCGGTCATACGGCTGCCTGGCGCCCGGCGGCGGCCGACCGACTGGAGTGCAGCATGACCAACGACTGGTTCGGAGTTCGCGACGGCCTGGCGACCGCCGGTCGCCTGCCGTCCGCTTTCGCGCATCGACCGCGCGTATCTCGGCGGCCGAGGTGCTGCTGCTCCTGCTGTCGGGCGGCAGCCGCCGCGCGTCGACCGTCGGGCTTCGTCAAGCTCGGCCTTGCGCATTCCGGGCCACGCCATCGTGCTGGCCGTTCTGCCGATGGCGTTCGGCCTGTCGCTCGCCCCCCGGCGGCTGGCCGGCTCGGTGATGAGCGCGGGCGCATTCGGCACCGCGTGCTGCTCTCGCGCGCCGGCGTGGCGTCGCTTCGGCTCGGGCGCGTTCAGTGAGCCTCTGCCTGGTCGGTCCGATGATGGACGTCGCGCTCGTCGGCGCCCGCGCCGGCTGGCGCCTCTACGTGCGGCCTCGTCCTCGCCGGCGTCGCCGCGAACCTCCTGGCGCTCGGCTCGCGCGCGGCAGCCAAGCTCGCTCGGGCTTGACCTGGCAGGCGCGCGACCGTTCGACAGCTGGTGGCTCCAGGCGTCGCTCACCTACACGCTCTCCGGCGTGGTCGCCGGGCTCGTCGGCGCGCTCTGCTGGTTCCACCTGAACGAACGCCGGCGCGGCGACCCGGAACGGCGGCGTGATCTACGTCGGCATCGACGACACCGACATCGTCGGCAGCCCCGGGCACGAACCAGCTGGCGCGGGCGATCCTGACGCGGCTCGGGCCGGTCGCCGACGGGCGCGATCATCTGCCGTCACCAGCTGTTCTTCGATCCGCGCGTCCCCTACACGAGCAAGAACGGGTCGGCCTCGATCCAGTTGCCCAAACGCGGATGGCATCGAGCGCGTGGCCCTGTCGACACGGTCGCGAGGTCATGCGCGGCTGGTTCGTCGAGGGCAGCGATCCGGGTCTGCCGTGGCGTCCGGCAGCACGGCCGAGACTCGCCGCGTTCGCGGCGCGGGCGAAGACCGACATCGTCACCCAGGACGAGGCCAGGAGCTGTCGCGGCCCGCGCGGGCTGCCACCTCGAGGGTCTCGGCGGGACCGAGCAGGGCATCATCGGCGCGCTCGCGGCCGTCGCCGCTCGCCGCCGGCGGCGACGACGGCCGCGTCGTGCACCTCGCCGGCTGGCCCTCCCCGACGATCTTTCCGGGCCGCAGCCGGTCGCGGCCATTGCGGCGCGCGGCGTCGCGAGATCCGTACTTGGCGCCCGGGCGTCCGTTCCGGGCGGCATGGTCGATGTCGGCAAACACCTGCGCCCCAACTGGCGCGGCGGCCGAGTCGTGCTGTTCGTCGGCCGCCTCCCGACGGCTCTCAGCCGTGGCGCGCCGTCAAGCTGCTGTGAGCCGACCATGAACCAACAGACCGTCCGTCGCGTCGCCCGCCTCGCGATGCCAGTCGCGCTCGTCCTCGCCCTGGCGCTGCCGACGGCGGCGCAGTCGCCGGGCGCCACCGGAAGCTCGAACGCGGTCCCCCAGACCATCCTCTCGGCCTTCCAGCGCGCCTACCCCGGCGCCGCGGTCGTTGCGACGTCGAAAGAAGACCTGGACGGGAAGGCCGTGTACCGCGTGGACTGCACGGACAAGGGACAGAAGCGCGTCGTGCGCTACAAACCCGACGGGTCGCTGCTCGAGACCGGGGAACCGGTGACCGAATCGACGTTGCCCGCCCCGGTGGCGGCCGCGATGCACTCGCACCCACGCGCCGTCTTCGGCAGTGGCCTGAAGATCACGCAGGGCGGCATCGTCCATTACGAGCTCAAGCTGCAAGGCACGCGAAAGACGACGATGCTCGTCAAACCCGACGGCACCGTGATCAGCTTCAAGTAGGGTTCTCGCACGGCGCGCCGGTCGCGAGTCGTGGGTCCAAGTAGCCTTCCAGCGAGAACGTCAGGTCGATCCCCTGGTCGCCGCTTGGATCGTCATGTCCATGTCTGGTCCGCTGGCGTCGGCCAGGAGTGAGAAGCCGTGGTTTCGGAGCAGCATGCGACCAACGAGGGGTGTGGAAACAACTTCGCCTACCGCAGGGTTGCGAAGGCGGGCAGGGCGCGCCACTCCTTTTCAACAACTTACAGGCTCGCTTTTCAAGGAGCACTCCATGAGTTCGAGAGATGCGACCGCGGCCCGCTCGTCGGCCTCCGGTTCCCGGCTCGTCAACGCTGCCGCGTGCCTGGTCGTCGTCCTGCTGCTTCTCATCATCACGCACCGCACTGCGTTCGCTGCACGAGCGCCGGCGCTTGCTCCGGGCAACGGCCACACGTGTGCCGCGTGCAATGCCGCCACTCTTGTTCTCACCAGGGCTCGCCTGGACACGTACGCGGCAGCCGCGATCGTCACCAACGAGACCACGCTGACGACGCCCCCGCCGGGATTGCAGCTCGCCTCCTCGCTCGTGACGTTCCAGTGGACCGTAGCCAGCGGGGTGTCCGAGATTGTCCTGTACCTCGGGACCACCGGACCTGGCAGCTACGACGTCTACTACGCATCGCAGGGCACGAGCGTGTCCAGTACGGTGTCCGGGTTGCCAACGGCCGGCACGATCTACGTGCGCTTGTGGTCGTACCTTGGAGGGGAGTGGCAGTACAGCGACTACACCTACCAAGGAGGCCGGGACCCAGCGGCACCTGGCCTGACGACGCCTGCGCCGGGATTGACGTTGGCATCGTCAACGGTGACATTCGCGTGGACGGCGGGCACTGCTGCCGTGTCGCAGGTCGCTCTGTATGTCGGGAAGTTCTTTGCCGGAAGCTCCGACATCTACGGCGCCTACCAGGGCGCCAACCTGTCGAGTACCGTCTCGGGGTTGCCAAGGGACGGCCGGACGGTCTATGTCCGCCTGTGGTGGTTCGTGGATGGAGGGTGGCGGGACCGACGACTACACCTACACGGCGTGCACCGACCGCGCGCAGCTGACCGCTCCGACGCCGGGTTCGACCTTGACTTCGTCAACGGCGACGTTTCAATGGACCGCGGGCAACGGCGTGTCGCAGGTTGCGCTGTACGTCGGGACCGGAGGGTTCGGGAGCTACGACATCTACCACGGCTACCAGGGCGCGAGCCTGTCTGCGACTGTCTCGGGGTTACCGAGCGAGGGCACGATTTTCGTGCGGCTCTGGTCATATTTGGGCGGAGCATGGCAGTACGCTGACTACACCTACCCAGTCGGCACGGCTCGAGTTGAGCTGGCCACGCCCACGCCAGGTTCGGCGTTGTTTTCGTCGACGGTGGTCTTTGGGTGGACCGCGAGCAACGACGTGTCGCAGGTTGCCCTGTACGTCGGGACAGGCGGCGTCGGAAGCTACGACATCTACTACGCGTACCAGGGAAGGAATCTGGCCGCCACGGTCTCCGGGTTGCCTACCAGCGGGGGCACGATCTACGTGCGTCTCTGGTGGCAGGTGGATGGGGGATGGCAGTACGAGGATTACACGTACACCGCGGTGATCATCGGCTCAGACTGACCCTCCTCGCCTTGGCGCGGGATGACCGAAGTGACCAGTAACGAGTGACCAGTGACCAGGAATCACGCGTGTCGCGGTCAACGGGCCTGTCTCTCGCGGATGGCCAGCGGTCGCGGAACGCTGTCGGACGCCGTGACACGCTTGTGAGAAGCCTTTACCACCTCGCCCGCCGCCAACGGAATTCGATCCGCCGGCCAAGGCACGCGCGTCGGTGTTCGCCCGAACCCGCCTCTCTCCTTCTGCTTAGTGCCGGCTTGGTCGGCCTAGGTGCCGTCTGCAGGCGTCGGAGGTAGTCCACGGCCGCCGAGGTGGCCTTCTCAGTCTGTTCCAGCGTCCTGGGCGACACCTCATCCAGAGACGGCCCTGGGTTGTGGGTTGTGCCAGGCGCCGTCTGGCGCAATGAGCGCGTCCGCCTCGCGCGGACCCCACGTTCCGCGCCTGTACGGGCGGGCGCGGTGATGGGTTTCCAGCACCGGCTCGACCGCCGACCACGCGGCCTCGACCGCATCCTCGCGGGTGAAGAGCGCTCCGTCGCCCACCATGGCATCCCCCAGGAGCAGCTCGTAGGGCAATGCGGCGCCCGGCTGCTCTTCTGCCAGGTAAAGCTCTTGCTGATCGCCCACGAACTCCTTCCCCGCGCGCTTGACGCGCGCGGCCAGGGCAACGGCCGAGCTGGGAGACAACCTGAAACGGACATAGTTGCCGACGTCGATGCCTGTCGCCGAGTCGGCGAAGAGTTGCTGCGGCGGTGCCTTCAGCTCCACCACGACCTCGGCCGCGGTGTACGCCAGGCACTTGCCGGAGCGCAAGTACCACGGCACCCCCGCCCATCGCCACGAGTCGACGAAGAGTCGCAGGGCGCAGAAGGTCTCAACGTCGGAGCGCCTCGCCACGCCCGGCTCCTTCCGATAGCCGGCATACTGGCCGCGCACTACGTCTTTGGCTCTAAGAGGGCGCATGGCCTGGAAGACCTTGGCCTTCTCGGTGTGCACGGCTCCATAGCCCCTGTAGGCCGGCGGCTCCATGGCGAGCAGCGCGACAATCTGGAAGAGGTGGTTCTGGATCACGTCGCGGAGACAGCCCGCGGTTTCGTAGAACGCGCCGCGGTTCTCCACGCCGAAATCCTCCGAGAGGGTGATCTGAACGCTGGCCACGACGTTGCGGTTCCAGAACGGCTCGAGGAACGCATTGGCGAAGCGGAAATAGAGGATGTTCATGATCGCCTCCTTGCCGAGGAAGTGATCGATGCGGAAGATCGAGTTCTCAGGGAAGACCAGATGCGCGACGCGGTTGAGCTCTCTCGCCGAGGCCAGGTCACGCCCGAAGGGCTTTTCGACGATGACGCGGGCGGAGTGTGCGAGATCCGCGGCGCCTAGCCCTTTGATCACCGTCTCGAAGAGCGACGGCGGGATGGCCAGGTAGTGCGCCGGGCGCCGGCGGCTGCCGAGCGCCGCCTTGATGGCTGTAAACGTGCTCGGGTCGTTGTAGTCGCCGCCGACGTAGGCCAGCAGAGACAGCAGGTGGCGGAAGGCGCGTTGGTTCGTGATTCCGCCGGAATGTTCGACGCTGTCTTCCACGCGCTCGCGCAGTTGCCCGAGACTCCACTGCGGGAAGGCCACGCCGACGACCGGGACCTTCAGGGCGCCCCGTATCGCCATCGCATAGAGCGCCGGGAAGATCATCTTGTGGGCGAGATCGCCGGTCGCGCCGAACAAGACCAAGGCGTCCGAGTGGGGCTCAGGCATGATGGGTCCAGAGGCGATAGCCGCCGGCGAATGCATCGGCGTTGGAGCCGAGCCTGACGCCTTTGGGTAGCGTGCGCAGCCGCTTCGCATTGCCGCCGCCGATGACGACGTCGTCGACTTCCAAAGCGGCCTTCAGCCGCGTCACGACGTCGGCGACGTGGCGGCGCCACTTCTTCTTGCCGAATCGTTTCAGTGCGGCCTTCCCGACGTAGTCTTCATACGTGCGGCCCTTCTTGTAAGGCAGATGCGCCAGTTCCATCGGCTCGAGCACGCCGTCCACGATGAGTGCGGAGCCCAACCCTGTGCCCAGGCCGAGGAAGAGCATGCGCCCGCGCTTGTAGCTGCCCAACGCCTGCATGGCGGCGTCGTTGACGACCCGGACGGGACACCCGAACGCCTTCTTGAAGTCGAATCCGACCCACCCGTCCCCCAGGTGCCTCGGCTCGCTCACGGGCTTCCCGTGTAACACGGGTCCCGGATAGCCGATTGACACGACGGCGTACTGCCAATCCGTCGTCGCCTCCCGGACCCTTCGCACCATCCCTTTGGCCGTCATCTTCGGGCCCGAGCGAAACGCGAGGCGCTTCGTCCGGCCAGTGGCCAGCACTTTGATGTGCGTGCCGCCGACATCGATCGCAAGGATGTCCATGTCAGCCACCCCCGATTGAACCCAGCTCCAGAACCCATGATGCCGCGTCGCAGGCCCGTGGGCCTCCGGCCAGCCCCTGGCCCCCTATGTCCCCAGCATCACGGATTGGGTCGACCGCCGCCGTCTCCTTTTGCACACGGTTCGGCGCCTGATCAACTCCTACCTCCGCGATTGCGCCACGTCGAAGCGCCGACCGACGTCTCTGTTTGCATGCGGCTGCAGGCGGGGCCAGGCCCGCCGCTCGACTTTCCGCCCCCGCCCCTGCGGGTTCGCGTCTGTTTCGACCTGAAGAGGAGTGCCGAGTTACTCCTGCCTCAGCGCGTGGACCGGGTCCACACCCAGCGCCCGGCGGGCGGGCACGCAGCAGGCCAGGGCCGCGACGACGAGGAGGAGCGCGGGCACCGCCGTGAAGACCAGCGGATTGGTCGGCGAGACGCCGGTGAGAATCGCCGACACCATGCGGGTGAGGGCGAAGGCGAGCGCGAGGCCGATGGTCATCCCCGCCGCGGTGAGCGCCACGCCCTCGCGAAGCACGAGCGTGAGAATTCCCGACGGTGCCGCGCCAACCGCGACACGGATGCCGATCTCGCGCGTGCGCCGGCCAACCGAGTACGCCATGACCGCGTAGAGGCCGATGACCGCGATCAGCAACGCGAGCACGCCCGCGGGGACGACGAGCGAGGCGAGGAGGGTCGGGACGACCTGCTGCCGCTCGAGGTGCTGCTTCATCGTCTTGACGGCGAAGACCGGCACGTTCGCGTCCACCGCGGTGATCTGGCGTCGCAGCGCGGACGCCGCGGCACTCGTGTCGCCGCTGACTTCGGCCACCAGGGTCATGTCCGGGCGGGGATGCTGACGGTAGGGCAGCCAGATACACGTCATCTGGGGTTCGAACAACGCCTCGTACTTGCCGTCGGCCGCAACGCCGACAACCTCCAACCACGGTCCCGTCGGTGCGTTGATTTGCAGGCGTTTGCCCAGCGGGTCGCGCCCAGGCCAGGACCCGTCGGGCGAATGTTTCGTTGACGATGACCACCGGGCGTGACGAGGCGTTGTCATGCTCGTCGAACGCCCGCCCGGCCACGAGACGCACGCCCAGCGTACGGAAGTAGTTCTCGTCCACCGTTTCCCGCCTGGTTCCACCTTCTCCTCGCCCGGGGCGGTGCACGGCCCTCGATCGCGACGTCCGTCGAGTGGCCGCCGACGCCGAGAGGCATGTGCTGGGTCAGCGACGCGGACCGGATCGCCGGGGTTTGCGTGAAGCGCTCGACGATGGCCCGATATACGCCGTTGCCCGCTCGCCGTCGTAGCCCACGAGCGAAGGCTCCATCCGGACGACCAGGCGGCTGTCGGTCCTGAATCCAGGATTCATGGTGAGCGCGCCGTTGATGCTCCGTGCGAACAAGCCAGACACGACGAGCAGCAGCACCGAGGCGGCGATCTGCCCGACAACCAGGACGCGGCTGAGCGTGACGCGTCGCGTGCGACCCCGGCGATCGAGGGCCTCGCTGCCCTTGATGGCGGGAACGAGGTCGGCGCCCGCCGCGCGAAGCGCCGGCACCAGCCCGAACACGACCGCCGCGCCCAGCGAAAGGGCCAGCGTGAAGAGGACAGCGCGCAAGCCGGTGTGCGCTTCGAGGACGATCGGCAGGCCGAACCGCGTGACGGGCAGCAAGGTCAGCAGGTGGCCGGCGCCGACGCCGACCAGGAGCCCGACCGCGCCCGCGACGAGCGACAGGAGGAACGACTCGGCGAGGAACTGGCGCACCAATTGCGCGCGCGTGGCGCCGAGGGCGAGTCGCGTCGCGATCTCCCGGCGCCGGGCGGTCGCGCGTGCGAACAGCAGGTTCGAGACGTTCGCGCACGCGATGAGCAGGACGAGACCTGCCACGACCAGGAAGCCGCGCGCGATCGCCCTGCCGGCCTGGGCGAGGCCGACGATTGGCTGCGTGTCGGCATCGAGGTAGGCGGTGGCCCGCACGCCGCGGTTCGTGTCCGGGTAGAGATCCGCCAACCGCGTGGCGACCACTCGAGCCGCCGACTCCGTCTCCGCGAGGGTCCTTCCCGTGCGGAGTCTCCCGACGAGGAAGAAGTAGCGACCGCGCCGTTGCTCGAGGTTGTAGCCCCAGCGGGTCAACGCGCCCACCGGCACCCAGACATCGTCGGCCACGAGGTTGCTGTACGCGCCCTTGAACTCGCGCGCGGCGACGCCGACCACCGTGAACGGCTCGCCGTTCAATCGCACCTTGCGGCCGAGGATCCCGGCGTCCGCGCCAAACCGCCGTTCCCAGAGGCCGAACCCCAGCACGGCCACCGCTTCGCCGCGGACGGCCGTTCCTTCTTCGGTCTGATCCCCCGGCCGAGATGCATGCGAGGCTTCAACAGGTCGAAGTAGTTGCCGGTGACCGCCTCGCACCACACCGTGACCGTGTCCTGGCCGACCGAGCCGAGCGCAATCCCCTCGACGGTGTATGCGGCGAGATTGTCCGCCACTCCCGCATTCGCGTAGTCGCGGTAGTCGGGGTACGAGAAGGGGCCGGGCACCGGCCGGCCCGAGACGAGCGAGAAGAGCTTGACCACCGAGTCGGCGTGGTCCGCCGCCATCGGCTGCCAGAGCACGGCGTCGAAGAGGCTGAACATGGCGCTCGCGCCGCCGATGCTCAGGCCGAGCGAAGCCACGGCGGCGACGCTGAACAAGCGGCTCCGGAGGAGAGATCGGGCGCCGTATCGCAGATCCTTGGCAACGGCGAGCAGGGCAGTGAGCATCGGACTTCTCCGCGGGGGCTACCCGGAGAGACGGCCCCTGACGGAGAGGGGTTCCTGCATTCGCTGGCGTTCCCCTTCGCTTCAGCTTCACATTTCCTTACAAGCGCGAGACGCGCAGCGTCCTCCCTCGGTGCGTCGCGACCGAGTCGTGGACATGGAATGGGTCGCTCGCGCAGGAATTGCGCAGAGATTTGACACCCTTTCAGCTGACCAGAGGACAGTCGCTGAGGACTCGGCAAGATTGTACCGGTGGGGCCGATGCCGTTCAGGGCGGGCGGCGCGCGGCCAGATCCGCGACGACAACGGGGGCAGCGCACGTGAGCGACCTTTCTGGTGCGCCGGGTTGCCGAAGGGAGAGAGCCTCAACGTTACGCCTGCGCGGGACCGGAGGCGAGGTGAAGAACAACCTGATCTTCGAGAGCGGCGGCTTCCTGCCCGGAACGGGACAGGCGGGCAACCAGATCCTGTTGCTCTCCGGCCTGGTGAACCCGGCGACCGGCCTGCCCTACGTCTACAACAACAGGGTCATCGGCCTCCCTGCAAAGGGCATCTCAGCGCCTGGCATAGGCGCCATGGTCAGCCGGCTTGCCCCGTTCAGGAAGATGATGGGCGGGGGAATGTTCCAGGAGTGAGGCGGAGCGGAGCACGCCACGACCAAGGGCCGCCATCGCGGTGGCCCTTGGCACTATTCGACCCCCTCCGGCACCAAGCTTCCAGTCACGGCCGCCGTCGCGGGTTCGACCGTCACCGACACGGCGGCCGTGCCGTCGCCTCGCTCAGAAGCTGACCTTGAGAATGCGCCCGTCGGTGCCCACCAGCCATCCGGCTTTCGGGCTCGCGAACGCCACCGCCCAGTATCCCGTTACGCCGGGCAAGGTGAACCAGGTGGTTCCTTCGTCTGGAGTCCACGCTGCGCCGCCGGCATTCGCCGTGACCAGCACGGTGCGGCTCCCGTCACCGTCGCCGTTGCCGGCGCCGTGCGCGTAAGCCAGGCCGAAGATCGCCCCCGTCACCGGCGGCGGGTTCGTCAGCCTCCACGACACTCCGCCGTCATCCGAGATTGCCGTGGCCGCGGAATTCGGATCGGCAGGATTGAGGTCGCCGCCGCCCACGATGCCGTGCCAGGGATCGCGAAAGGCGACGGTGAAGGCGCCCGCGCTGGGCGAACTCACGAGCGGCGTGTCGTACGCGTTCCAGGTCTCCCCGCCGTCTCTCGTGGCCAGCACGCGCGCCGTCGTCGTACCGCCAGTCGCAATCCAGGCGTTCTGCCCCCCCTGGGTCGCCACGCAGGTGCCGCTCGCGGCAAACGACGATTCCCCCGGGAGCGCCGGCGGCATGTTGCCGCTGATGTCCTGCCAGGTCGTCCCGTCGGTCGTTCGCAGGTCGGGGAAGACCCCGTTCACCGAGTCGCTGTGAGAGATGGCGCGCTTCGGCGTCCAGAAGGCGAAGCAATCGTAGAACGCGGCCGGGTTCTGGTTCTGGAACTGCATCGTCCAGGTCGCGCCGCCATCTTCCGTCTTGTAGATGCGGAAGTCCGTCGGGGCGCTGCCGATGGACTGGAGATACGCGACCTTGGCGCTCACCCCCTGCACATCGCGGAACTGCAGCGTTTCGGCGCCCGGCACCACGCCGGCCGTCCACGTGTCGCCGCCGTCGGTGGTGACGACGAACGTGCCCGCGCGGCCCGAGGCCCAGACGACCTGCGGGTTCACCGGACTGACGGCAATCAATCCGTTCGTCGTGCCGCTGTCCTGCGGGGTCAGGATGGGTTGCGCACTCTTCGACGGCCCTTGCGCATTCATAGTCGCGAGGGCAGCGACCAGGAGCACCGCCAGAGAACACTTCCGCATGTTGCACCTCCCCTTTGTGGATTTGCCGGCAGTATGGGCCCCAGCGCCGGGCGTGTCAAACGGGTTTAAGTGGCCTGTTTGCGGTTTGGGCGGCCGAGCTTGGTCGCGGTCCGAGGTCCGGGCGGACTCGATGTGATGGACTCAGCCCCCGATGATGAGTCGTAAGTCCAGTGTGTGTTCCGCGATCCTGCGCGGCGGATTGTACCGGGAGGGTGCGGCTGTCGGATTCCGTTGTATATTTCCGCCCTCGGCCGGCATTCCTAACGAGAGAGCGACGCCAGCAGCTGGCGGGCGGCATCGCGCTCGCGCTCGTAGCGTGCGGGGGCGCCGAGGACGCGGCGGTAGGCCTCGGCAGCCGCGGCCCGGTCGCCGCGCTCCTGGCGCGCGATGCCGAGGTTCAGCCAGGCTTCGTAGAAACCCGGCGACAACCCCACCGCGCGCTCGAACCACTGGACGGCGTCGCCGGCGCGCCCCGCTTGCACCAGTAGCGCGCCGATGCCGTTCATCGCGTCCACCGCCCCCTCGTCCAACGCCAGCGCCCGCCGGTACGCGTCGTCGGCCTCGCGCACCTCGCCGGCAGCGCGGCAGGCGTTCCCGAGGTTCACCCAGTAGGACACGACGTTCGGATCGAGCGCGATAGCGCGGCGGAACGCGTCGCGTGCCGGGACGGTGCGGCCCTGGTCGGCGTGGAGGAGGCCGACGCCGTTTTCCGCGGCCGCGTCGGTGGGGTCGATGGCGATGACCGCCTGTTCAGCCTTCATCGCTTCGTCGGCCAGGCCGGCATTGCGCGCGGCGGTCGCCAGTCCCTGGAGCAGGGCCGTGTTCTGCGGCCACGCTTTCACCGCCCGCCGGTACACGGCCAGCGCGTCGCGGCTGCGGCCCGCCTCGTCCAGCGCGCGCGCGTAGCTGCTCTGGAAGAGCAGCGAGCCCGGGAAGTCGCGCGCGAGCGCCGCGAGCGCCGGCACGCCGCGGTCGGCGCGCTTCGCGGCCATGTCGCTCAGAGCGTCCTGGAACGTCGGCCAGACGGTGACGAGGAGGCGGGGCGAGGGCCGGGCCGCGCCGTCCGCCGTGCTGCCAGACGGTGTCGAGGCCACGTATCCGAGCGCGCGCAGGCGTTCGGCTACCTCGGGCGACACGGCGACGGTGGTGGAGGCGGCGGACCTGGCGGTCAGATCGCGGACCCTCCGGGCCATCGCCTCGATCACCCCCCGGTGGCCGGCCGACACGTCGTGCTGCTCGCCGGGATCCGCCGCCAGGTCGTACAGCTCCTCCGGGTCCGCGCCGCCGATGTACTTCCAGCGCCCGTCCACCAGCGCCCGAAGGCTGGCAAACCCCGACGCGTCCGGGTAATCCGTCTCCAGGTAGGTCTCCGCGTCGATCGATTCGGCGTTCCGGGCGAACAGGTCGCGTCCGTCCAGGCCTGCCGGTAGTTCCCGGCGCAGCAGCGCCATCGTGGTCGGCAGGACGTCCACCAGGCTCACGGCGTCGGCCCGATTGGCGCGGGGCACACCGGGGCCGGCCACGACGAGCGGGATCCGGACGGCCTTCTCGTACACCAGCAGTCCATGAGTCGGTTCGCCGTGGTCGCCGAGGCTCTCGCCGTGGTCGCCTGCCACGACCACGACCGTGCGATTGGCCAGGCCGCGGGCGCCGAGCGCGTCCAGGACACGGCCGAGTTGCGCGTCGGCGTAGGCCACCTCGCCGTTGTACGGTTGCCCCCCGGCCTGCTCTCGCCACGGTGACGGCGGATTGTACGGCGCGTGCGGGTCGTACAGGTGCAACCACAGGAAGAACGGCGCGTCCAACGGGCGCGCGTTGAGCCAGGCGATGGCACGGTCCGCGACGACCGCGCCCAGCCGTTCGGCCTCGAGCTCCCCGGCGATCTCCTCCCGTCGCGGGATCTCGGCGTCGTAGGTGTCGAACCCCCGTGCCAGGCCAAAGCGCCGGTCGAGCACGTAGGCCCCGATGAAGGCGCCGGTCTGGTAGCCCCCCTGCTGGAGCGCCGTCGCCAGCGTGGCCACGTCGGGCGACAGGCGGTGCACGCCGTTCATCCGGACGCCGTGTCGCGGCGGCAGGAGGCCGGTCATCAGGGTGGTGTGGGCCGGAAGCGTGAGCGGCACCGGGCTGCGCGCGTTCAGGAAGCGGGCGCCCCGCGCGGCCAGCGCGTTGAGCGCCGGCGTCAAGCGGCCGCCGGTCCGGTCGGCGCGCAGCGTGTCGATGGAGACCAGCAGCACGTTGAAGCGGGTCCCGCCGGGGGAGACCGCCGCCTCGCCTCGCGGGTAGAGATACCAGGCGGCGCCCGCGGCGAGCGCGAGCAGGGCCAGCGCGCCGAGCAGCAGCAGCGGCGCACGCGACGGTCGGGGCCTCAAGTGGGCTGGCGGCATGAAACGGCGGTCCGGTGGGGAGCGGCTGATCGAAGGGTACCACAGCTGGCAGCTGGCAGCTGGCGGTAGGCGGGAGCGGGAGGCGGTGGGCGGAGCAGATGGCAGGGGAAAGAGGGCGAAGGGCGAGAGGCGCCTTCCGCCCCCCGCCCTCCGCCCATCGAGAGTTGTCCGTCAGAACGAGAACCGGAACCCGATCTGGCCGACGCGCTGCTCGGGGTTCTGGAAGTCGCCCGCGAACTCGGTCGGCTGCATGAAGTCGGGGTTGGGCGCGCCGGTGCCCAGGCGCTGGCTGGTGATGAAGCCCGACGGGTTCTTCGCGTTGAAAAGGTTGAAGATCTCCCAATCGCCTCGAGCCTGGCGTTGCCGAACAACCGGAAGCTGTACCGAGGCCCGCAGGTTCAACCGCGTCTGCACCGCGCCGCGGCCGCAGTTCCACGTCTCGCAGGGCCCGATGTCCTTTGGCGCCTGTCCGACCTCGGTGAACTGCCAGGCGCGCGCGGGGATGTCGTTGCGCTCGCTGTTCAGATTCAGGTCGGTGCCGTCGATGATCGACACCGGCAGGCGCGACCGGAAGATGAACATCGGCGCGATGGTGAAGCCCTTGACCGAGATGACGCTCGCCACGGTCCCCTGGTGACGCGCGGTCCGGTTCGTGGGGCCCCAGACCCGCGGGTCGTCGAAGAGCAGGTAAGCATCCTGCAGGTTGTTCGAATTCAGCTCGTCGGTGCTGGAGCCGAGATGGCTCCAGGCCGAAGCCAGCGTGTAGGTGGCGGTGAAATCGAACCCCTTCGACATCCGGCGCTTGAACCCGAAGATGCCGGCGGTGTACTCGCTCTTCGCCTGGCTGATGCCGCCGCGCGTGCCGATGGCGTTGGGCGACAACCCGAGGAAGGCGAGCCGCCGGGTCCGCGTGCCGGGGATGTAGACGTTGATGCGCGAACGGGTGTTCAGGTTGTAGCCGTCGCTTCGGACGAAGTCAGCGGTGACCACCGTGGTCGGGCTCAGCTGGTGCGACCATCCGACCGCCGTCTGGCGTGTCCTCGGCATCTTCAGGCGCGGGTCCACCCACTGCCCGTAGTACCGGCAGCGAGTTGGGGTCCGCCTGGTTCTGGCTCGCGATGTTGCTGAGCGGCTGGCCGATCCGGTAGTACGAGCCGTCCGGGTTCTTGATGCCCGTGGAGTCGGACACGTTGACCACGGTGCCGAACGCGCCCTGCGCGTCGAAGGCCGCGAAGAGGCCGTTCGAGTTCGTGTAGGCCATGTCCATGTAGATGCCCCACCCGGCGCGGACCACGTCACGGCCGCCGCCACGCAGGTCCCATACGATGCCGACCCGCGGCTGGACGTTGCTCTTGTCCTCCTGGGGCTCGAGCCCCGCATTCTCGAGGCCCTTGATGCCCGCAAGCAAGCCCTGCTTGCCGGCGTTCACGACCTTCACGTAGTTCGGGTTCTTGGACTGGTCGAACTGGTACCCCGTGAGGTAGTCGTACCGCAGACCCAGGTTGACGGTGATGTTGTTGTTGAGGCGCCAGTCATCCTGGAAATACATCCCGATCTGCTTCATCGGGATGTTGGCCTTGGCGACGCCGCCGTTCATCGACACGCCTGACAACACCCCGTTGATGTCGTTGTCGAGGTGCGTGTAGCTGAGGACGTCCTTGCCGGCCTCGAACGTGGCGTACAGCCGTGGCTCGTTGATGAAGTTCACGCCGGTCTTGAGGTCGTGCCCGAGGCCGCCCTTGCCAGTGATGTGCCAGGAGAAGTCGTCACGGAACTGCCACTTCTTCTGGTTCGTCGTCTGAGGGGTATTGATGCTCTGCCCGGTGTTGACGCCGTTGGGGAACGTCTGGTTCGGGTCGGTGCTGGCCGCCGTGATGGTATTGAGGAACGTGGCGTACTGGAAGATGAACTCGTTCAGCGCCGATCCGCCCACGACCCAGTTGTGGTTGAGGTTGACCGAGTCGAACGTGTTCTGGCTGTCGCCCCACCCGTTGGGCGTCGTCAACGGGCTGGCGCCGTAGGGCTGCGAGTTCTGATTCCGCCCGTAGCGCACCGACAGGAAGTGCTGCGGGCTCAGGTTCATCGTGACCTTGGTCGTGAACAGGTTCTCCCGGTACGGCGTGGGGAACACGCCTTCCAGGCTCGGGAACAACCCGTCGGTGTTCACCGACTGGAAGGTGTCCTGCTGCGTCCGCTCGAACGCCGCGAAGTAGTGCGATCCTGTCGCGGATGGCCGGGCCGCCGAACGAGCCGCCGTACTGGTAGCGGCGGTAGTTCTGCTTGTCGATCTCGTCGTTGATCTCCGTTTGCGTCTTCGCGTTCATCGCGTCGTCGCGGAACATGGTGAAGAAGCTGCCGTGCATGTCGTTCGTGCCGCTCTTGGTGACGATGTTCATCACGCCGCCCTGGCTGCGGCCGTACTCGGCCTTCGAGCGGGAGGTGACGAACGCGAACTCCTGGATGGCCTCGAGCGGGAAGAGCTGCAGCAGGCCGCCGACCGTGTCGTCGTTGTTGTCGCCGCCGTCGATCTGGTAGTTGATGTTCCGGCCGTTGCCGCCGTTGATTTGCGGCGAGTACCGGGTGCTCTTCGTCGGGTCGGAGCGGTACCCGAGGCCGACGCCGGGAATCGTCACGGCCAGGTTGGCGAACTGCCGGCCGTTGAGCGGCATCGACTCGATGCGACCCGTCTCGACCACGCCGCCGACGGCGGAGTTGCTGGTCTCGATCAGCGGCGTCTCGCCAGTGACCGTCACCGTCTCCGACACCGTGGCGAGCTTCAGCGACACGTCGAGCGTCACCGTCTGGGTGACGTTGACGACGATGCCCTTGTGCTCGTGAACGGCAAAGGAGGCCAGCTCGTATTTGACGTCGTAGGTGCCGACCGGCACCGCCAGGAGCCGGTAGAGGCCTTCCCCGTCGGTGACATCGGTCCGCATGAACCCGGTCGCAACCTCGCGTGCGGTAACTGTTACCCCAGGAAGCGCGCCCTTCTGCTGGTCGGTGACGCGGCCGTTGATGTTGCCGGCCGTCTGCTGGGCCGTCGCCGGCGCTGCTGCCGCGGTGAGGACCGCGATCAGCAGGACAGCCATCCAGAGGGATCGTTTCATGACAGTCCTTTCTGATTGAGGGAACGGTGAGACCTGTTGCCGTAGAAGAACTCGCCGACGAACCGCCGTTGGATGCGGCGGGAAGAACCGTTCGGAAAATCGGACTGCGTTCCGCTGGAAACGTTCGACGAGCGATGGCCCTGAAGAGTTGCAGCGAAATCCGGGCCGTTGGCCATGCTCGATTTCAGGCCAGTTTCAGCGCCGGCGGTCTCGAACCGCTCGCCAAAATGCAAGCCGCTGGATCCCGGCTACAGAATCATGGATGTGGTAGGGCTTCATTGAGGGATTTGTGGCCCGCCTCCGTTGCAGTTGCGGAGAAGATCAGTCCTGTTTGGAGAGGGCTCCCAGCAGGCGCTCCACTTCCTGTCGCTGTGGAGCGGCTGGCGGGAGGCGGCGGAGCAGTTCGCGCGTCTCGGAGAGGGCGTCGGCGTGCCGGCCCGCGCGGGCGTAGGCCAGGGCCAGGTTGAAGCGCGCTTCGTCGAACTGCGGGTCGTCTTTGACGACTCGCGCCAGGAGTACCAGCGCCTCCGGCCCCCGCCCGGTCTTCGAGAACAGGATGCCGAGGTTGGCGGCGACGACGGGGCTTCCGGGTTCCGCCGAATCCGCTCGCCGCAGCGCCTCCTCGGCTCCACGGAGGTCTCCCCGCGCCCCTGCGCACTGCGCCACGCCCAGCCACGGGTCGGCGGTGTGCAGCCCCGAGCGGGTGGCCGCGAGGAAGTGACGGTCGGCTTCCGGGCAGCGGCGAGTCCCAACCAAGACATACCCGAGACGGAGGTGTGCCTGCGCGTTGCCAGGGTCCTCGCGGAGGATGGACCTCAAGGCGTCCTCGAGCGCCGGCCCCTGCACCTCCGAGGACAGCACCAGTGCGAGGCTGCGCGCCAGCGACTTGCGGTCCTTGGGATCGCTCGGGGGCCCGCGGCTGCCCGTTTCGCCTGGTGGCCCACATACCCGAGCGCCTGCAGGCGCCGCGTGGCGTCGGGGTCCACCGCGGCGTCGGGGGCCGTCTCCCCCGGCAACTCGGCTCCGCTGAACCCATCCGCCCGGGCCCCGAGCCGCGCGACGATGTCCGGGTGGGAGCCGGCGACCGAGACCGCCTCGCCGGGATCGGCGACCACGTCGTACAGCTCGGGCGCGGGCGCCGCGACGAGCTTCCAGCGGCCCGACCTCACCGAACGCAGCGAACTCCACCCGAAGTCGATCAGCGGCGCGAACGACTCCGAGTAGAGCAGGCGCTCCCCGGCGGACGTGCGTCCGGCCATCAGGGGATGCAGGTCGATGCCGTCGGTGTCCGCGGACGGGAGGCCGAGCGCGGCCAGCACCGTCGGCGGCACGTCGACGAGCGACACGGGGGCGGGCACCACCACCCCGGCGGCAGCGCCGGGGCCCCTCATCAGGAGCGGTACCCGCAGCGTCGTGTCGTACACGAAGACGCCATGGCTGACCTCTCCGTGCTCGCCGAACGCCTCCCCGTGGTCCCCAGCGATCACAACCAGCGTGGACCCGGCCCGCGGGCCGAGCGCCGCGATCACGCGGCCGGCTTCCCGATCGGCCACCGCAATCTCGTCGTCATAGCGCGTGGTTGGCGGCCGGGTGTCGCCGGTGCCTGGATTGCCGTACGGCGCGTGCGGCTCGAAGAAGTGCACCCAGGCGAAGAAGCGGCCGGTCTGCCGCCCTTGGAGCCAGGCGATCGCCTCGCCCGCGACGACCGATGCGGGGCGTTCGTTGAGCGGCCGGCCGTCGTTGCCGCGGGGGAGGTGATTGCTGTAGGTGTCGAAGCCGTCCGAGAGGCCGTACCGGCGGTCGAGCGGGAAGGCGGCGACGAAGGCCGCAGTCGCAAAGCCCTGCGCGCGGAGCATCGTGGCCAGGGTGGGGACCGGGCGCATGCGCAGGCCATTGTTGCGCGCCCCGTGCCCGGGCGGGTAGCGGCCGGTCAGGAGGCTGGCGTGCGAGGTCAGAGTGAGCGGCGCGGTCGCGAGCGCGCGGTCGAAGCGCACGCCGTCACGCGCGATCGCATCCATCACGGGTGTTCGGGCGGCGGCGTGACCGTAGGCGCCCACGCGGTCCGCGCGCAGCGTGTCGATGGTGATGAGGAGGAGGCTGGATACGGGCTGCGACGACGGCGAAGGGGGTGTCGCGCGGTGACAGCCGAAAATCCCGATCGCTACGAGGCAGATCGCAAGCCGCGAAGGCACGGGCCCATCTTACTGGATTGAGAATGAAGAATGGAGAAGTGAGGGGGGCGGCAGGTCGACCGTTACAGTATTCGGGTGAACGATCAGTTCACAGCGAACTCTGCCGCTAGACGGCCGTGAACGTAGTCCCTCCGCCTGGGACGTGACCGCTGTAGAGGGCATGAGACGAGACGGAAGGACAGACCCTGACCCGCGTAGTTGACCGGTCAACGAGATCGGATCAGGGCGACGCTTCCGAACGACGCCAGGCGATGTCGTCGCGGGTCCTTTCGCGACAAAGGAACAGAGATGACGATCCTGCCCGCACTCCTCTTGACGGTCGTATGCGCCGGCGCCGGCGCCGCGCTCACCCAAGGCTCCGGGCCGTACGCTGTCGGGCCAGCGGCCGAACGGCAGCAGGTCCGCTCCGGGCTGATCATCGGCGCGGACATCGAGGGGCACCTGGCCATCTACGACGGCAAGCAGCAGCTGGTCGTCGAACTGGACAAGCCGGCCGGGCGGCAGCTGCAGTTGGCACTCGATCCCGGTGTCTACGAGGCGAGGCTGACGACTGGCCAAGGGATTCGGCGGGCGGGCATCCTGATCTCGGAGGGGCACCAACTGTCCCTCGGCCTGTCGAACTTCAGCGGCCAGGTCACCAACCAGCCGCCGCCGACGAGCGAGTTGCGCGTCGGCTACCCTCTGCCACTGCATCATTGGTACGCGCTCGATCCTCGTCAGCGCATCGAGCTGCGCTTCGGCGGCTGGGGAAGCGGTCGGTACGACTATCACGACGTCTGGCACGACACGGGCTCGGCGCAGGGCGCGTTCGGCCTGGAGTACCTCGGCTTCATCCGCAACGACCTGGGTGTCGGGATCGGGATCTCCTCGCTTGTCCTCGCCCGCGGGGACTGGGGAGGCGTGGACCTGGGGTCCGCGCGCGTGACGACCAGCATCCCCGTCGTCGTGCGCTGGTATCTGGTCCGGCGCATGACCCGGGCGCGCTCCGTCGAGCCCTACGTCACGGCTGGCGTCGGGCCGGTGTTCGGCTGGTACGAGGACGACTTCGGGAGCACGCGGGTCGGTACGACCATCGGTGGCCGGCTGGGCGGGGGCGTGGACTTCCGTCTCGGACCAGTGTTCACGCTGGGGGTCGCCGGTGCGTGGAACTGGGATGCAGGTTTCTCCGACGACCTCTGGTGGGGGGCGCGGCCTGGCGGTGGCGAGTTCACCGCCGTGCTCGGCTGGAACTTCGGGAGGTAGACGCGGGCGGCCGAATGGGTCATCCCCGGAGTGCTCCCCCCTCCGCTCGACAGGTGCCCGGCGCCAGGACCCCCATCAGAGTGGCGACGACCAGCGGCACCACACCTGCCGCCAGGAACACGCCGTCGCCGACGAGCCGAATCCACTCGAGGGCATGGAACGGCCCGCCCATGGTGAAGGCCGGCTGCCGGGCGTGCCAGTATCCATTGGCGATCGAGTCCCACAGCTGCAGGACGCCGGCCGGGAAGAGATCCAGGACGATCATCAGCGCGAGGCCGACGTTGAGTCCCCAGAAGCCGATCCGGACGAGGCGCTCCACTGGGGCCCACGCGGCGTCGGAGGCCAACGCGCGAAGGCCGAAGATGACGACTGCGAGCGCCAGCATGCCGAACACGCCGAACAGCGCCGCGTGGCCGTGGTTGGGGGTCAACACGGTGCCGACCTCGAAGTACGACACGATCGGCTGGTTGATCAGGAACCCGAAGATCCCGGGTCCGACGAAGTTCCAGACGCCCACGGCCATCAGGAAGTTGATCGTCCAGCGGTAGCGGTCCGCTAGCGTCTCCCCGCACTCCTCGCATCGACGGCTCCGCAGGCGAATGAAGTCCCAGGCATCGAGCGTCAGCAGCGTGAGGGGCACGACCTCCAGCGCCGAGAAGCAGGCGGCCACGCCCATGTTGAGCGTCCCCTGGCCCGTGAAGTACCAGTGGTGGCCGGTTCCGAGAATGCCCCCGCCCAGGTAGAGGATCGCGTCGAGGTACACCACGCGGGTCGCCGTCTTCGCGGTCACGAGGCCCAGCAGATGGAACATCACAGCCACGAGGACCGTCGCGAACAGTTCGAAGAAACCCTCCACCCACAGATGGATGATCCAGAAGCGCCAGTTGTCGATAACAGCGAAGTTCGTGCGGGGGCCGAAGAAGAGCGCCGGCAGATAGAAGAGCGGGATCGCCGCGGCAGCATACAGGAACAGCGCGGCCAGCTCCGACCGGTTGCCTTGGCGCATGACGGGCCGCAACGCGCGATCCAGCAGCACGAGCCAGAACACGAGCCCGACCGCCAGCAGGACCTGCCAGAATCGCCCCAGGTCCAGGTACTCGGAGCCCTGGTGGCCCAGCCAGAACCACGCCTGGCCCAGCGCGCCGTTGATGCCCAGGTACTCGCCGAACAGGCTGCCGAACACGACGATGGACAGGGCGACCAGGAGCACGACGACGCCAGCAGGCTGCCCTCTCGGTTCCGCGCCGCCGACGAGCGGGGCCAGCAGGAGGCCGCCCGCCACCCAGGCGGTGGCGACCCAGAAGATCGCGAGCTGGAGGTGCCACGTCCGGGCCAGTGTGTAGGGCAATACGCGGGACAGATCGAACCCGTAGAACGCCCCCGGCTCGATGCGGTAGTGCGCAATCACCCCGCCGAGCAGGGTCTGCGCCAGGAACAGGACCGCGACCACGCCCAGGTACCAGGCCGTGGCGCGTTGACTCGGCGTCCAGGTCCACGCGAGCAGGCGGTTGTCGTGCGAGTGGCCCGCCGTCGAGGGCTGGTGCCAGCCTAGGTAGTCGAAGCGCCCGAACAGGAAGAGGATGGTACCGATCCCGCCAAGCAAGGTGATGAGACTCAACGCACTCCACAGGTATGTCGGGCCGCTGGGCGTGTTGCCTGCGGCCGGGTCGTAGGGCCAGTTGTTGGTATAGGAGTAGTCCTTCCCTGGCCGGTTGGCGACCGCGGCCCAGGCCGCCCACGTGAAGTAGGTGGCCAGAGCGTCGAGTTCCGTGCGCTCGCGGATGTACTTCAGCGGCAGACCGGCGGCCGCAGTGGAACCCGAGAAGTAGTCGCCCCAGTGGCGTCGGGACTCGGCAAAGGCGGCGGCCTCGATCTCCGTGAACTGGAGCGTCCCGGTTGCAGGGTCGTACCGATTCTCCTTCAGCGTGCGCCGCACCGCATCCGCGATCTCGGCGGCGGGCCCGGCCTCCAGGGCGGCGTACGGTCGGCCGAACCGCCTGCGCGCGAGCGTGTCACGTCCGACCTCGACCGCCTCGTGGAGCGTGTCGGCGCTGTAGTATCCGAACCTGAACCGCGCGTCGACGATCTGGTACCACGACCACTCGCTCGGCATGACCCGGCTCAACGTCTACGCGGGTCCTGCCGGCTTGTACATCGTTCGCGGCGGTCCGTCGGGTGACGCTGCCGTCCTCGACTCCCGGTTCCGCAAGCCGACGCCGGCCGTCTTTCCGGGTCCTGCCCCGCGCGAGGGAGACAGCTTCCCGCCGAACAAGCCCTACCGGGAGATCCCGATCGCGATCCAGGACCGCGCGTTCACCGCCGACGGCTCGCTGTTCTACCCGGATACGCCCGAGTTCTTCGATGGCGCGACTGCCGATGTCCCAAGGTTCATCCCCGACACCGACCTCTCGCCAATCTGGAACCCGGAGTTCTTCGGCAACTGCATCATGGTGAACGGCAACACCTGGCCGTTCCTCAACGTCGAGCAGCGTCGTTATCGGTTCCGCTTCCTGAACGGGTGCCAGTCGCGCTTCCTGAACCTCGACTTCGGCAGTATGCCGGGCGTGGAGGTCTGGCAGATCGGCAACGAGGGCGGCTTCCTGGCCGCGCCGCTGAACATCACTGCAACCCGCAACAACCGCATGCTGATGGCGCTCGCCGAACGCGCCGACGTGATCGTGGACTTCACGAAGGTCCCGCGAGGCAACTACGTCCTCGGCAATGTCGGCCCGGACGAGCCGTTCGGCGGCGGCGAGGCTCCCATTGACTTCGACTTCGCCGACCCGCAGACGACCGGCCAGGTGATGCAGTTCAGGGTCGGAGCGGCGCTGACCGCCGACCTCTCGACGCCGCCCCAATTCCTGGTCCTCCCGCCGATCGCCCCGTTGCCCGTCGAGACGCGGACGCGGCGCCTGGCGCTCCTCGAGATGATGTCAGAGAAGTGGGACGGCCCCGCGGAGGCGATGCTCGGGACCGTTGACGAAGCCGGTATGCCGACGCACAACATGTGGTCCGACTCCGTGACCGAAAACCCGAACGTCGGCGACACGGAGGTGTGGGAGCTCTACAATTTCACGGCCGACGCCCATCCGATGCACGTGCACGAAGTGACGTTCGAGGTCGTGAACCGGCAGGCGCTCGAGACGAACGACGGCGAGACGGTCCCGCCGGCGACGCTCGTCGGCGACCCGCGGCCGCCGGAGGCCTGGGAAACCGGCTTCAAGGACACGGTCGTCGCCTACCCGGGCGAGGTCACGCGCATACGCGGGCAGTTCAAGTCGCCCGGCCAGTTCGTCTGGCACTGCCACATTGTCGAACACGAGGACAACGAGATGATGCGGCCGTACCGTATCGGGCCTGCGTAGCCGGGACAGCCGGAATGACGGGGCTGCCGCCGCGGGCTCGAGATTGATTCCTGACGATATCGCCGGCCGCCAAACGGCGGCCGGCGACCGCACCGTGTTCTCCCGCCGCGTCTCAGGACGGTCCGGACCTTATCCTCCGGGGTAACCCCACGCTGACATCGACGCCGCTCGAACATGGGCTTGCGGACGAAGCAGAAGGCCGCAATCAGCTCTCGGCTTCCGTTGTACATTGGGACTTGGGCTGGAACAAGCTATTCCAGGCGTCTTCCAGCAACTCCTCGACCTTTCCGTCGGCACGGCGGGGACTTGGCCAGCTGAGCGAAGCTATGCGGTGCGAAGGACGGTCAGCCGATGTCCGAACGTGATCCCCCCACGTCAGCGAACGAGCCAACCCTCGTCCCGACGAGCCCACCGACATCGGCGCTAAGGCTCCAGTCACGCCCTCGTCGCCGGCCGACACCGCCGCAGCCGTTGCCGGCGAGGATCGGGCCGTATCGCATCCTGCGCCTGCTGGGTGAGGGCGGGATGGGTGCTGTCTACGAGGCGGAGCAGGCGTTTCCGCATCGCACCGTCGCCCTGAAGGTCATCCGCGCCGGATACGCCAGCGCGACATGATTCGCCGCTTCGAGAACGAGGCGGAGGCGCTGGGGCGGCTGCAGCACCCCGGCATCGCCCAAATCTACGAAGCGGGCACGGCCGAGACCCCTTTCGGGCGCCAGCCGTACCTCGCCATGGAACTCGTGGACGGGCAGTCGCTGCTCGACTACTGCCACACCCACCGGCTCGACGTGCGGCAGCGGCTGGAGCTGATGGCGAAGATTTGTGATGCCGTCCTGCACGCGCACCAGCGCGCGCTGATCCATCGCGACCTCAAGCCCGCCAACATCCTCGTGGACGAATCGGGCCAGCCGCACATCCTGGACTTCGGCGTGGCGCGGCTCACGGACCCGGACCTCTATGTCACCCTGCAGACGAGTGTCGGCGAAATCGTCGGGACTCTGGCCTACATGAGTCCGGAGCAGGTGGCTGGGAGACCCGGCGGAGATCGATACTCGCAGCGACGTGTACGCGCTGGGGGTGATCCTCTACGAGATGCTCGCCGGCAAGCCGCCCTACGCGATCGGACGTCAGCTGACCGAGGTGGTGCGGACCATCCGCGAGGAAGAGCCGGCCGCGCTGAGAGCCGTGAATCGCGCGTTTCGCGGCGACATCGAGATCATCGTCGGCAAGGCCCTGGAGAAGGACAAGACGCGGCGTTACCAGTCGGCCGCCGAACTGGCCGGGGACCTTCGCCGCCACGCTGCGCGACGAGCCCATCATGGCGCGCCCGCCCAGCGCCTCCTACCAACTGCGCAAGTTCGCGCCACCGCCACAAGGCGCTCGTGCTGGGCGTGGCGGCGGTGTTCGTGGCGCTCGTGCTGGGCGTCGTGGCCAGCACGTGGGAAGCGGTGAAAGCGCGGCGGGCGGAAGCGAAAGCCATGCAGCAGACCGCCATTGCCCAGGCGGTGGTCGACTTCTTCCAGCACGACGTGCTGGCGCAGGCCAGCGCGAAAGGCCCAAGCCGGGCAGAGCGCCAGACCCGATCCCGACCTCAAGGTGAGAACGGCCCTGGACCGGGCCGCGGCCCGCATCGACGGGAAGTTCGGCAACCAACCGGAAGTGGAGGCCGCGATTCGGGAGACCATGGGGAAGACGTATGCCGAGCTCGCGCAGTACGGGGAATCCCGGAAGCAGCTGGAACATACGCTGGAATTGGAGCGCCGGATTTGGGGTCCCGAGGACCCGCGGACGCTCAACACCCAGAACCAGCTGGGACGTACCGGCCTGGCACGAAGGCAAGTTCGCCGAGGCGGAGACGCTGCTCCGCGGGGCCCTCGAGATCCAGCGGCGGGTCCTGGGTCCGGAGCATCCCGACACGCTGTCGAGCATGAACAACCTGGGCAACGTCTACAGGGCGCAGGGCAAGGACTCGCAGGCCGAGGCGGTCTACAGCCAGAACCTGGAGATTCAGCGCCGCGTGCTGGGGCCCGAGCACCCCGACACCGTGATCTCGATGAACAACCTGGCCAACATCTACTGGACGCGGGGCAAGTACGGACAGGCCGAGACGTTCTACAGCCGGAACCTGGACATCCAGCGCCGGGTGCTGGGGCCCGAGCATCCCGACACGGTGCTGTCCATGGGCAATCTCGCCGACACCTACGTCAGGGAGGCCAAGTACGCGCAGGCCGAGCCGCTCTTCGGCCAGACCCTGGAGATCAGCCGCCGCGTGCTGGGTCCGGAGCATCCCCAGACCCTGGCCTTTCTTGCGGACTTTGCATCCATGTACCAGCGACGGGGCGAATTTGCCCTGGCTGAGACTTACGCGGCGCAGGTCGTCGCAGGGCGCCGGCGCTCCCTGGGTCCGGATCACCCCGACAACAGGGCCTCCGCATCCGACCTGGCGCTAGCCTACATCTCGCAAGGAAAGTTCGTCGAGGGCGAGCGTCTCGCCCGCGAGGCGCTGGCGATCAACGAAAGGAACGACCCGGACGGCTGGCAGCGATTCCGCGCCGAGAGTCTGCTCGGAGCGAGCCTGGCCGGCCAGAAGAGATACGCCGAGGCGCAACCGCTGCTCCGTTGAAGGCTACCCGGGGATGCGGGCGCGTCAGGACCGCATGGCCATGTCCGAGCGCTACCACCTGGATCTGGCCCATCGATGGCTCGTTCAGCTCTACCAGGCCTGGGGCAAGCCCGACGAGGCCGCCGAGTGGAGCAAGAAGTAGGTCGCTGTGAAGGTCACCCGACGTTCGATGCTGACGCTCGCGGGGGTCGGCCCGCTCGCCGCGCGGTTCCCGGCCGTCAGCCGGGCCGACGCGCAAGACGCGGGCGGTCCAGCCAATCAGACGCTCCGCATTGCCACTGGGCTAGTCGAACTGGCGCCCGACCACATCGTCTCCACCACGCTCTACAACGGGCAGTTTCCCGGTCCGCCGATCCGTCTGCGGGAAGGACGCCGGACCACCATCAATCTCCTCAACGAGACCGACACGCCCGAACAGGTCCACTGGCACGGCCAGAATCTCCCGAGCGACGTCGACGGCGCAGCGGAGGAGGGGACGCCGTATGTGCCCGCCCGGGGGTCCCGACGAATCAACATCGTGCCCGGACCGGCCGGACTGCGCTTCGTGCACACGCATGTGGTCGCCGCGAACGACCTGGGCCGCGGCACCTACACGGGACAGGCGGCGCTGGTCTACATCGAGCCGGCCCACGACCCGGGCGCGTACGACCGGGAGGTGTTCCTCGTGCTCAAGGAGTTCAGCCCCTCGTTCAGTCGTGGCGGCGACATGGCGATGGACGTTCTGCCGGGCGAGCCCGTTGCAGCGTTGCGCGCCAGTGCGAAGGAGTCGGACGACCGCTTCAAAGGTGCGAAGGGATACGAGGTCGGCTACGAACTGTTCGGCATCAACGGGAAGATGCTGGGGCACGGCGAACCGATCCGCGTGAAGGAGGGCGAGCGCGTGCTGTTCCACGTCCTGAATGCCAGCGCCACCGAGATTCGCAGCCTGGCGCTGCCTGGGCATGAGTTCCGCGTTGTCGCACTCGACGGCAATCCTGTTCCGACACCAGCCAGCGTGCCCGTGCTCTGGCTCGGCACCGCGGAGCGTATCTCAGCCGTTGTCACCATGAACCAGCCTGGCGTCTGGGTCATGGGCGACGTGTCCGACGACGACCGCCGCCACGGGATGGGCATCGTCGTGGAATACGCGGGCCGCGGCACCAAACCGGTGTGGACGAAGCCGGCCCCGTCCCGATGGGACTACACGCGGTTCGGCCGTCCGTCGGTCACGCCGGCGACACCCGATGAGACGTTCGCGATCACCGTGGCGAAGGAGAACGGGGCGATTGGCGGCTTCAATCGTTGGACGCTGAACGGCGAAGCGTTCTCGATGGACACGATGAAGCCAACCTATACGGTGCACCAGGGGCGGCGCTATCGTCTCAAGTTCAGAAACGCGAGCGACGACATCCACCCGCTGCACCTGCATCGGCACACCTTCGAGCTGATCCGCGTCGGCGGGAAGCCGACCGTCGGCGTGATGAAGGACGTCGTGATGATGGGCGGGTTCCAGGAAGTGGAGTTCGACTTCGTCGCGGACAATCCCGGCCTGACGCTGTTCCACTGCCACCAGCAACTGCACATGGACTTCGGGTTCATGGCGCTGTTCGAGTACAGCGTGAGCAGAGCGCGCGGCTCAGACGGCCACTCCCACTCGCCGGGACATCGCTCCAGTACAACTACATCACTCTCGACGGCCCACGCCTCCCCGAGATGAAGACCGTGCAGAGGCTCCAAATGACCCCGACCTTCCCGCTCAGCCTGGGGAGTCACTGGAACCTGATCAACCGCGTCGTCGTGCCGTTGCTCAGCATGGCACGACGGGAATTGGCGCCGTGCCAAACGTTGGATACGCGGTCGCCCGCGACGGCGACCTACACGGCAAGCGGCCCCAGGACGCCGTCTCCACCCCCGGTGACGCACATCGCCGTCGTCCTGAACTGGTTCGCGGAACTGAAGACGAAGGCGCCGCCGCGATGATTTACGCGGCCAGACCGAGTCGGATCTTCCTCGCGTGTCACTTCGCGAGCACGCCGACCACCAGTCCCGACGGCGCGGACCTGTCGTGGTAGACGCGCTCGGTCGCCTTCGTGAAGTCGGACGCCTTCGCGTTCGGGATGTCCACGAAGGTCTGCGGGTTCAAATCGGACAGCGGGAACCAGGAACTGTGCACCTGCACCATGATCCGGTGCCCGCGCCGGAAGGTGTGCAGCACGTCCGGCATCTCGAAGTTCACCGCCTCGACCTTCCCCGGCGTCATGGGCTCGGGCTTCTCCCAGCTGTTGCGGAACTTGGCCCGCATCGGCTCCCCTCGCACCAGTTGCTGGTAGCCCGCCATGCGCTCGGTCGGCAGCGGGACGTCCGTGGGACGCGGCGCGTTCGGGTTGGCCTCGGGTTCGGGGTACTCGTACGGGTAGACGTCGATCAGCTTGACCACGAAGTCCGAGTCGGTGCCCGAGGTCGAGACGTGCAGCTTCGGCCAGATCGGCCCTGCGACCGTCACGTCTTCCTCCAGAGGATCGGTCTGGTACACGAGCACGTCCGGCCGCCGCGTGAAATAGCGCTGGTCGGCGACCATGTACTCCTGCTCGGTGCGGCCGACGTCCGTGTACGGGATGAACGGCACCGGGTGCGCCGGGTCGCTGACGTACTCGTCGAAGGATGACTGGGCCTCGGCGGGCGGCTCGAACGAGAGCTTCCCGTTCGCGTGGAAGTACAGTTCCTTCTTCTGTGCGTTCTTCGGCGGCCATTCGGTGAATTGCCGCCAGGTGTTGGTGCCCGTCTCGAACATGTAGGCTTCGGGCAGTTTCGCGTCGCCGTCCCCCTTCAGGGTCCTGCTCGAAGAACGGGAAGATGATCCGCTCGCGCCAGAATTCGCCCGTGTTCGACGCGAACTGCACCCGGCCCAGGCTGGCGCCCTGCCAGCGTGCCCACCCGCCGTGCACCCACGGCCCGACGACAATCGCGTTGAAGATGCCCGGGCTCTGCTGTTCGATCGCGCGATAGGTCTTGAACGGCCCGCTCAGGTCCTCGGCGTCGTACCAGCCGCCGACCGTCAGGACCGCGCACTTGACGCCGTGCATGTGGCGAGACAGGTCGCGCGCCTGCCAGTAGGCGTCGTAGGTCGAGTGGTGCGACTGATCCAGGTACAGCCAGTTCGGCTGCTTGAAGAGCGCCTCGAGTTTCGACAGCGGTACCGCATTCTTCAGGAAGAATTCGTACCCGTCGGTCGTCCCGTAGTCGAACGGCGGGTCGGGATTCTTCGGCGGAACGAAGGGCTCGCCGCCGGCGCTCTTGCACGGGGGCATGCTGCACGGCACCGGGTCGCGCGGCCGGAACGACGTGTAGAAGCCGAAGTTTGCGCCCACCTGGAAGGTCCCGCCGTGGTACCCGTCGTCCGTGAAGAAGAGGTCGGTCATCGGCGCTTCCGGCGACGCCGCCTTGATGGCCGGGTGCGAGTCGATGATGCTGGCCGAGGTGAAGAAGCCGGGATAGGAGATCCCCCAGATCCCGACCTTGCCGTTGTTGTTCGGCACGTTCGCCAGGAGCCACTCGACCGTGTCGTAGGTGTCGGTGCTCTCGTCCACGTCCTGCGGGCCCCGGGGATGGTCGATGTGCGGGCGCATCTCGACGAACGCGCCTTCCGACATGTACCGGCCCCGGACGTCCTGGAAAACGAAGATGTAGCCGGCGCGGTCGAATGTGACCGACGGCCCCAGCCGCGGGCGGTAGTTGTCCACGCCGTAGGGCGCCACCGTGTAGGGCGTCCGCGTCATGAGGAACGGATACGGGTGCGACGCGTCCTTTGGCACGTAGATCGCGGTGAACAGCCGCTTGCCGTCGCGCATCGGGATGCGCGCCTGGTACTTCGTGTAGTGTGCCCGCACGTCGAAGTCCGGCGGCGGCGCCTGCCGGTTCTGCGCGACCATCCGGGCACCCGCGGCGACCGCCGCCGCGACGATCAGCACGCAAGCCACACGACGCCGTCGTCCGTTCATCACTGTTTCCTCCGGGTCTTCAGCCATCGTCGCCTCCGCCCGGGGAAACTGTCAATGACGCGGGGCCTGGCCTGGCCGCCGGGAGGCAGGCTCGCGCCGAGCAGATGTCTGCCAGTCAGGATCGGCGGTACGAGAGTATCCTGTGCCGACAGCCCAACCACAGAAGCCCCCAGGCCGGGAGGTGAGTGTGAGGATGACTCGGGATGTTTGCCGGTCGGCCGTCGTCGTGGGCCTTTGCCTCGCCGCCACCGGGCTGGCCGTCCGGGCCCAGCAATCCCCCGCCGCCGGACGCGCGCTGGCGATCGAAGACTACTACCGCATCCAGGCCGTTGGGAGCCCGTCGATTTCACCCGACGGGGCGTGGGTGACCTTCACCGTTTCGACCCGCATCGAGGAAGACAACTCGACCCGCGTGGAGACCCTGATCGTGCCGGCCGACGGGGCGTCGGCGCCTGTGCGGCTCACGCACTACGGCCGCGATATCTCCGGCGCGAGATGGTCGGACGACAGCCGGGTCGAATACACGGCGGACCGCCAATCGTGGATCGTCGATCCGCGCGCGCCGGCTTCGCCCGTGAAGGTCGGGCCGCCTCTGCAGGCAGGCGGCCGCGGCGGGCGGGGAGCGGCAGGCGGCCCCGCGGTTCCGCTGCTGTCACCCGTGGCGAGCCCGGACGGTAAGCGGTTCGCGGCGGTCGTTGAGAAGCCGCTGCCTCGAAGTGAACCCGTTCCGATGAGCGACTTCGAGCGCCGCCACGAGGAACGCTTCAAGGGCGTGACGTTCGACTGGAAGGACTTCCAGCGCGACGGCCAGCCGTTTCCCGCTCCGAACCCGCGCGCCAGGGCCGCGGCCCAGGTGGTGGTGTCTGCCGCCGACGCGGGGATGGGCGGCGGCGCCGATGCGGCTGCCGGTCGACGCGTCCTCGTGGATCTCGACCTGCGCCCGAGCGGCCTCGCGTGGAGGCCCGACGGCGCGAAGCTCCTGTTCATCGCCGACAGGGACTGGCGGGACGAGCTGAAGTACGAGAGCCCCGATCTCTGGGAGGCCGGCCTCGACGGAACGGTCACCCAGCTCACCGATGATGGGTATGTCTACTCGGATGCTGGCTACTCGCCCGACGGGCGGTACCTGTCCTACGTGCGGGACCCCGGCACCGACTTGATCATCAGCGAGAAGCGGAACCACGGTGGCCCGAGCGACCTGTACATCCGCCCCGTGGCTGGCGGCGAGCCGATCAACCTCACGGCAGGCTGGGACCTCGAACCGGGGCCGACGCGCTGGTCGCCCGACAGCCGTTACATCTACTTCACAGCCGCCACCGGGGGCGCGCAGCACCTCTTTCGGGTGGCGGTGCCGGCCGGCCGCGTGGAACAGATCACGACCGGTCAGCGGCGGATCACGGGCGTCACCTTCGACAAGGCGTTGACGCGCATTGCGTATCTCGTCGGCGTGCACCACTCGCCGCCCGACGTCTACGTCGCGAACATCGACGGCAGCGGCGAGCGGCGCCTCACCGACGTCAACCGCGCCTTCGTATCGGAAGTGGCCCTCGCCAAGGCGGAACGCCTGCAGTGGCGCAGCCCGGACGGGACGCCGATCGAAGGCTGGCTGCTGTTCCCGCACGCCTACGACGGGACGAAGGGGTCGTATCCGCTCGTCGTGGTGAGCCACGGCGGGCCGCACGCGGCCGCGGGGTACACATTCGACTTCAAGCAGCAGTTCTTCGCCGCGAACGGCTATTTCGTGCTCGATACGAACTTCCGCAGCTCGACCGGCTACGGCGAAGCGTTCAAGTGGGCCACCTGGGGCGAGTGGGGGAACAAGGACGGCCAGGACGTCATCGCCGGCATCGACTTCGTCCTCGCGCGCTACCCGATCGATCGCGCGCGGGTCGGGCACACGGGCCACTCCTACGGCGGGTTCATGACCAACTGGCTGATCACCCAGTACCCCGATCGCTTCGCGGCCGCGATTACCGGCGCCGGCATTACCAACTGGGTCAGCGACTACGGTACGGCGGACATCTACCGGACCAAGGAGACCGAGTTCTTCGGGACGCCCTGGGACCCGGCCGCCCGCGATCGCATGACGAAGCAGTCACCGCTCTGGTACGCGGGCAGGGTCAGGACGCCGACGCTCTTCATCCACGGCGAAGCCGATCAGCGCGTGCCGTACGAAGAGGGAGAGCAGATGTACTTCGCGCTGAGGCGACGAGGCGTGCCGGCAAAGATGATCCAGTACGCGGGCCAGCCGCACGGCATCAGCGGACACTGGAACAACGTCCACAGGATGCTGAACGAGCTGCGGTGGTGGAACCGGTACCTGGGCCCGGCATCGCCGGCCGCCCGCTGACGCGCCACAAGAGGGAGTGCCTGTCATGACCACCAGGACGCTCGGCCTGTCCGCCTGCCTGACGATGCTGATCGTGGCCGCGCTCGGGGGCGCCCCGCACCAGGCGCCGGTCGTCACGAGCCCGAAGACGGCGCTCGGGTTCGACATCGGCGACGACTACCAGCTCGCCAACTACTCGAAGCTCTCGGCCTACTGGCAGACGCTGGCGCAGGAGTCCGACCGAATCCGCCTGGTCGAGTACGGGCGGACGTCGGAGGGCCGGCCCATGATGATGGCGGTCGTGACGTCTCCCGAGAACCACCGGCAGCTCGACCGCTATCGCGGCATCGCGAAACGCCTGGCCCTCGCCGAGGGGCTCACCGACGAGCAGGCCCGGGCGCTGGCGGCCGAGGGCAAGGCGGTCGTCTGGATCGACGCCGGGCTCCACGCCACCGAGGTGGCGAACACGCAGGCCCTGACCGAGATGCTCTACCAGATGGCCACGCGCGACGACCGCGAGACGCGGAAGATCCTCGACGGGGCAATCCTGCTCGCGGCGTTCTCGAACCCCGACGGGCTGGAGCTCGTGGCCAACTGGTACAACCGGGAACCGGCGCCGGCGCGCCGGAGCCTGGCCAACCTGCCGGTGCTTTACCAGAAGTACATCGGGCACGACAACAACCGCGAATCGCTGCTGGCCAGCATGCCCGAGTCGGAGTCGATCGCGCGGGTCTGCTACCGCGAGTGGTTTCCCCAGATCGTCTTCAACCAGCACCAGAGCGGTCCGGCCGGCGCGGTGCTCTTCGTCGGCGCCATGCGCGACCCGTCGAACCCATACCTCGACCCGCTGATGGCGCCGAGCATGGAGCTCGTGAGCGCGGCCGTGCACACCCGGTTCGTGTCGGAGGGAAAGCCTGGTGCGGTCGCGCGGTCCGGGGCGAGCTACCAGAACTGGTGGAACGGTGGCGTGCGCAGCACCGCCTGCTTCCACAACGAGATCGGCATCCTCTCGGAGATCACCGGCACCCCGACGCCCACCGAGATCACGTTCGTGCCGAAGAACCTGATCATGTCGAACGACAACCCGTACCCGGTCGAGCCGCAGCCCTGGCACTTCCGCCAGGCGATCGAGTACCTCCTGTCGGCCAACCGCGCCATCCTGTCGCTGGCCGCCGAGCACCGCGAGGGCTTCCTCTACAACATTTACCGGATGGGCAGGAATTCGATCGACAAGGGCAGCCGCGACTGGTGGACGATGACCGCGAAGAAGGTCGCCAACATCCAGGCCGCCGCCGCGCGGGACGGCGTGCCGGCAGCCTCGCGCTCCGGGATGCCGCGCAAGTACTTCGACCAGCTGCACGACCCCGCCGCGCGCGACGCCAGGGGCTACGTCATCCCGTCCGATCAGCCCGACTTCCTCACCGCCATCAAGTTCGTCAACGCGCTCATCAAGAACGGCGTGACAGTTTTGCAGGCCAGCCGGCCCTTCCAGCTCGCCGGCAGGGCCTACCCGGCGGGCTCCTTCGTCGTGAAGGCGGCGCAGGCGTTTCGCCCCCACGTCATGGACTGCTTCGAGCCGCAGGATTATCCGGACGATTTCGCCTATCCCGGCGGACCGCCGATCCGCCCGTACGACGTGACCGGCTACACGCTCGCGTTCCAGATGGGCGTGCGGTTCGACCGCGTGCTCGACGCCGTCGAGGGCCCGTTCGAACCGGTCGAGGGATTCGCCAAGGCGGCCCCGGGCTCCGTCGCCACCGGCGGCGCGGGCGGCTACCTCCTCGGTCACGAGCCGAACGACGCGTTCATTGCCGTGAACCGGCTGCTGGCGGCGGGCGAGTCGGTCTATTGGCTGCAGGGCGACGCCGGCCAGGGAACCCCTTCAACCGCGGCGGCGGCCGGTCGCCCGGCGCCCGGGACGATCTACATCCCCATCGCAAAGTCGACGACGACGATCGTCCAGGCGATCGCCAGGGAAACCGGTCTTCGGTTCGAGCGGGCGCCGGTGAAGCCGCTGGGCAGGGCGCTGCGACTGAAGCCGGTGCGAATCGGCGTCGTCGATGTCTACGGCGGCTCGATGCCGTCGGGCTGGCTGCAGTGGATCTTCACGCAGTTCAAGTTCCCGTTCGACGTGGTCTACCCCGCGACGCTCGACGCGGGCGATCTCGCCAGCCGGTTCGACGTCCTGGTGTTCGAGAACGGACTGATGCCCGACTTCACCCGGGCGAGCGGCGGCGGTTCGCGGTCGGGCGTTCCCGACCCGACCACGATTCCCGAGGAGTACCGCGCAAGACTCGGCTCGGTGACCAAACAGCGCACCCTTCCGTCGCTCCAGCAGTTTCTCGCCGCCGGCGGCACCATCGTGACGATCGGTTCTTCGACCACGCTGGCGCAGGCGCTCGGCGTGCCGGTCGCGAACGCCCTGGTGGACGCGAAAGGCCAGCCGCTGCCCGGCGAACAGTTCTACATCCCCGGGTCGGTGCTCCAGGTTCGCCTCAATCCGTCGCACCCGATCGCGTACGGGCTGCCGGAACGCCTGGACGTCTTCTACGACAACAACCCGGTATTCGCGCGCCCCACCTCTCCCGACGTTCTGCCGGTGGCGTGGTTCGACTCGGCCAACCCGGTGCGAAGCGGCTGGGCGTGGGGGCAGCAGCGGCTCGAAGGGGCAACCGCGGTGGCGGACGTGCGCGTCGGCGCAGGGAGGCTCATCCTGATCGGGCCGCTGGTGGCGTTTCGCGCGCACCCGCACGGCACGTTCAAGCTGCTGTTCAACAGCGTCCACTACGCCGGGGCGACGCCGCTCGTCCTGCGCTGAGACGCCGGACGCGTCGGCGTCTCACCTTCCTACTGTCCCCGCCCCCCGCGGCGCGCGCCGGCGGCAGGCGCCGACAGGTCGAGGGCGACCGGACGGCCGTCCACGTAGACCTGCTTGATCGTCGTCTTCTCGTCGAACAGGTCGCCGTCTGTCACCACCAGGTTGGCGATCTTCCCTTTCTCGATCGACCCCAGCCGGTCGGCCACGCCGGCGATCGCCGCGGCGTTGATGGTGAGCGCCCTGACTGCGACGTCGGCCGGCAGCCCGCCCCTCACCGCCTTCGCGGCGTTTCTGACGAAATCCTTCGGTTCGGCCAGGCCGCCGGATTGGAAGGCGAACTGGATGGCCGCCTGGTAGAGCGCGGCGGGCACCTTCGGCGCGTTGGCCCGTTCGCGCAGCGTGCGGATCGGCTCGTCGGCGTCGGGCGCCAGCGACCTCGGCCGCTGCGGGTAGTTCAGGCTGTAGACGACGCGCGCGTTCTGCGCCTTCAGGTCGGCGGTCGCCGCGTCGGCCTCGATTCCGCCCGTGATGATCGGGTCGAGCTTGAACTCCTTCGCCAGCGCCAGCGCCCGCCGGATCTCGAGGGCGCTGCCCGCTTCGAACGCGACCGGCAGCTTCCCGGCGAGCACCGGCTGCAGCGCGTCGAGCGCCGGGTCGTAGACCGGGCCGCTCCGCCGGCCCCTTCGCCCGGGCGTAGCGCGCCGTCTCGATCTGGTAGTACCCGCCGTCGACGAACGCCTGCCGGACGAAGGCGATGACGCCCATCAGTGACGCCGGGTAGCCTCCGCCACCTTCCCGTAGCGGGAAGGAGACGTGCAGCGCGACCGGGCTCCGCAGGACGTGCAGTCCTCGCCGATCGTCGGCCACGTTGCCAATCTGCGGGGCATCCTCGGGTGCCACGGTGTTGACGAGCGTGCTGCGGCCCTTGATGAGATCTCCTGTCGGCACGGCGAGTGCCGAGGTGATCCCCGCCGCCGCGAGGCGCCGGAGCTCCGGTGCGTCGGCCCGGAGGTAGGCGACCGCCTCGAGCTGCGGCCGAAGGATCACCTGCCGCCGGGCACGCTCGATCTCCATCAGCGTCTTTGCGTCGGGCGGCGCGGCGGCAGCCGGGATCGAGAGGCCCGCCGTGGTCCCCAGGTCGATGAGGCCCGGGTAGACGGTCAACCCCTTGCCGTCCACGACGACGGCGTCGGGCGGCGCGTCAACCGTGGCGCCGACGGCCTCGATGAAGCCCCCGCGGACGACCACGGTGCCGGCGTCGATCGTCGCCCCGCTGACGGTGACGATGCGCGCTCCCGCGATCGCGTACACGTGCGGCGCCTCGGCGCGGCCGGCGAAGACGAACGCGGCAACCAGCGCGGAGGCGAGGAGGATGGTCGATCGTGTATGTGTCATGGTTTCCTCCCTCTACCGCTTCAGATAGCGCTCGTAGAGCGCCAGGTGCTTGTTGTCCAGGTCCACGTCCTGGCCGTTGATGATGACGTGGGTCACCTGGGTCCGCACCTCGAGCGGGTCGCCCTTTGCCACGACCAGGTTGGCCACCTTGCCGGGTTCGATGCTCCCGACACGGTCCGCGACGCCGAGGATCTCGGCGGCACTGAGCGTGAGCGCCCGGATTGCCTCGTCGCGCGACAGTCCCCAGGCCACCGAGATTGCCGCCTGATAGGGCAGTTGGCGGACGTTGGCGTTGTCGCCGGTCGCGAACGCGAACTTCACGCCGGCCTTCGCCAGCTCGGCGGCCGCCTGGTAGCTGGCGGCGTGGAAGAGGTCCTCGCGCGTCGGCAGCGTCAGGATCGATCCCAGGATCACCTGGACGTCGTTCGCCTTGAGCAGCGGAGCGACGAGCGCCGCCTCGGGCCCCGAGCAGATGACGATCCGCACGTTCGCGCGGTTCGCGAACGCCACCGCGTCGCGGATGTCCGCCGCGCGCGCGGCGGTCGTGAACAGCGGGACCCGCCGGTCGACGACCGGCACCAGCGCCTCGAGCACCCAGTCGACCTGCCGGTTCGGCCCGGCGGCCTTCGCGTAGGCCCGCGCCTGGTCGAACAACCGCACCAGCGCGTCCAGCCTGGCGTCGCGGTCGCGCTTCATGTCGTCGTATGCCCGCTCGCCGCTGCCCCCGGCGCCGCCCCCGCCGCCGCGTCCGCCTCCGCCCCCGACACCAGGGAACTGGAAGGTGATGCCGGCGATGGGCTGCAGCGTGCTCTCCTCCCACGTCCAGCCGTCCAGGTTCATCACGGGCACCTGGCCACCGAGCATGCCGCCGTTCGGGAACACGGCGACCGTCGTGACGCCGTTGGCGCGCGCGACGGGGATCGCCTCGCTGTCGTTGTGATACGCGACCACCGTCCGCATCTGCGGGTTGTAGTCGAGCATCTCGGTGGTGTCCTCGTAGCCGCGCGGGCCCGGCTCGGCGAGGCCGATGGTCGTCTTCGCATTGATCCAGCCCGGGTAGACGTCTGCGCCGGCCGCATCGATGACCTTCGCGCCGGCCGGCACGGTCAAGGCCGCGCCGACCGCCTCGATGACCCCGTCGCGGATCACGATCGTGCCCTTCTCGATCACCGGCTTCGACACCGGGACGATGCGGGCGTTCGTGATGGCGAGCACACCCCTCGACTTCACGCCGGCGGTCATCTTCGGCGCCAGGCGCGCGAGCGCGGCCAGGGCCGCGCCTGAATCGCCGCCGGCCGCCGGCGCCGCCGACGTGACGGGCGCGGGCGGAGTGGCGCCGCCCGCTGCGGCCGCGTCGCCGCCGCGCCGCTGGCCCGCCTCGCGCTCGGCCTTCTCGGCCGCAACGAGCTCGGCCTTCTCCTTCTCCACCTTCGCCACGCGCTCGATGTCGGACTGCCTGTCGTAGTAGAGCGTGCCGTCCATGTAGGTCCGCTCGACGACGGCGTACGAACTGAGCGGGTGCTTCGTCCACACCACGAGGTCCGCGTCCTTGCCGACCTCGATCGACCCGACCCGCTTCTCGAGGTGCAGCTGCTTCGCCGGGTTGATCGTCACCAGCTCCATCGCCTGCTGCTCGGTCAGGCCGCCCCAGTGCATCATCTTCGCCGCCTCCGTGTTGAGGCGGCGCGCGTGCTCGGCGCTGTCCGAGTCGATCGAGACCACGACGCCCGCCTTCATCATGATCGCGGCGTTGTACGGGATGGCGTCGATGGCCTCGACCTTGTAGCCCCACCAGTCGGAGAACGTGCCGACGCCGGCGCCGTGGGCCGCCAGCTCCTTCGCCACCTTGTAGCCCTCGAGGCCGTGCTCGAAGGTGGCGACCTTGAAGCCGAACTCCTCCGCGAGCCGCAGGATCATCAGCATCTCGTCGGCGCGGTACGCGTGGACGTGCGCCAGCCGCTTGCCCTCCATCACCTCGACGAGGGGCTCGAGCTGCAGATCGCGCCGCGGCGGAGTCACGTCTTCGCCCGCCTTCTTCCGCGCGGCGTAGTCCTGCCACTCGCGCTGGTACGCCTTCGCCCTGGTGAAGGCGTCCCGGATGACGAACTCGACGCCGGGCCGGCTCGCCGGATAGCGCTGCGGCCCCGTGGTCGCGCCACCGGTCCGCATCGCCTTGGGGTTCTCGCCCAGCGCGAACTTCAGTCCGGGCACACCCTCGTCGAACACGAGCTCCTCGGCGCGCGTCTTGCCCCAACGCAGCTTGATGACCGTGTTGGTGCCGCCGATCGGGTTGGCGCTGCCGTGGAACACGCTGGCGACGGTGACGCCCCCCGCCAGGTCGCGGTAGATGTTGACGTCCAGCGGGTCGAGCACGTCCAGCACGTTCGTCATCGAGCTCACCGTGGTCCCGCCCTCGTTGGTCGAGTCCTCGGCGATGTGCGAGTGCTCGTCGATGATTCCGGGCGTGACGAACTTGCCGGTCGCGTCGACCACCTCGGCGCCGGCCGGCACGTCGAGGTCCGCGCCGACCGCGGCGATCTTGCCGCCCCTGACGATGACGACGCCGTTCGGAATCGTTCCCTTGGTGACGGTGAGGACCGTGCCGCCCTTGATGACGATCGGCGTGGCGGCGCCGCGGACCGGCGCTTGCGCCTGGAGCGCGACCGCCCCGGCGAGGGCGCACGCCGCCAGCACGGCCAGGAGCGGCAAATGGACGAGGTATCGACGGATCACGCGTGCCTCCAGATGAAAGCGGCCCGTCTCGACCGACGAGCTCGGAGGCCTGAACTATCGTCGCGTCGAGAGGGGAAGTCAAGATGGCGGACGGCCGTCGGCTCACGCCGAACGCCGCAGGTCCTCACGCAGTGCCCTCGAGCTGATTCCGGCCACCGCAAAGCCGCGCCCGGCCATCGTGTCGAAGAACAACGGGTCCAGTCCCTCCCAGCCGCTGTCGCCCGTCACGTGGAACAGCAGCATTCGCGGCGGGCCTCCGCGCGCGGGCCTGGCCAGGTGCAGCTTCGCGGTCGCCTCGCCAACGCCGATCTCGGGCCGCTCGCGAAGCAGGAGGCAGACGCCGTCATCGAGCCCGGGCTCTCTGGGCAGCTTTCGCGGCGATCGAGCGCGCGAAGTACGCGTCCGCCAGGCGTCCCACGGACCGCTTCACGACGCCGAGGCGGGTCGGGTAGAAGTAGGGGGAATCGAACCAGCCGCGTTCCGCGTAGTACTTGTAGTCGGCCTCCGCTGCGTCGAGCTCGATGCGGACGGCGTTGCGTCCCATCCTGAACAGGACCACCTCGAGCAGCCCGGGGACGTGCGGCGTGCCACTGGCCAGCTGCGCGCGGAACCGCTTCGCCTGCCTGGCGAGCGCCGCATCCCGCTCCTGCCGGTCCTTCGCGGTCATCGGGACGAGCGCGGTCGAGCAGCTGCCCTTCACAACGTCGAACCCGAGCGCGGTCCCCACCAGGTCGAAGTACTTCAGGATCTTGTCGCCGCCGAAGAAGCCCTGGACGACGATGCTCGTGAACGCCTTGCCGTGGTACTGGGGACGGTGGCACGCATAGCCGAGCCGGTCGAGGAAGAGCTTCATCAGGGCCGAGACCTGGAACGAGTAGTTCGGCGAGGCGAAGACGACTCCGTCGGCTTCCTTCATCTTTGCGAGCAGCTTGTCCCGATCGTCCGCGAGCGGGCAGAACTCCTCGCCCTTCGCGAAACACACCTTGCAGCCCCTGCAGGGTTCGAGGCGGTAGTCGCTCAGCCGGACCAGCTCGGTCTCGACCTCACCGGATGCTTCGAGTTGGTCGAGGAACTCCCGGGTGGCCTGGTAGGTGTATCCCTTGCGGGCCGCGCCGACGAAGGCGGTGACCTTCTTCATGGCCATGGCAGTGCCACCTCCTGTGTTTCGTTCCCCGGCCGGCCTGAAGGAGGACGAGGCGCGCACCGGCTGGAGAGGGTCTTTCGGATGGCGGGCGGATTCAACGTCGATGCGGAGATTCTAACAGCAGTCGCTGCGAGAGGTGCGGCGGCCGGCCAGGAAGCACTGCGGAGTTGGCATACCTCAGCTGGACCGCCGGCCGGCACGCAGCCGGCCGGCCTGCAGCGAGGGCGGTTGCCCGTTCGATGGCGCGACGCTCAGCGCCTGATCCTCCCACCAGCGGCAGCGTTCACGGTGACGGTGAACTGTCCGCTGTTGTCGGCAAGCCCGTCGTCATTGACACCCAGGAACAGTTCCCCGGCGGCCGGCATGACGACAGTCGGCTGGCTGCTGATGACAAACGGCTGGCCGTTTCCGACTCGACCGATCAACGCGCCTGCAGGGATTTGCGGAAGCGGCGCTGCGGGAGCCATGCGGCCCGTCCGGCTGCCCGCCGGCCCCGCCACGTCGTCCTCCGCGGGGCTCAACCGAACGGTACCCGAACTGGCGAACCGCACCGTCTGCCCGCGACGGACCGTGATCCCGCTCGACGTCCACTGGCGCGTGCTGTCCACCGTCACCTGGTTCGACTGGGCGGCAGCGGGCGGCTGGGCGGCAGCCGGCTGGGTGGCGGCCGGCGGGACTGCGGTTCCCTGCGTTCCGGGGGGAACCGCGAAGTACAACCGTGCGATCTCCGACGACAGGAAGGTCCGCTCGCCGCCGCCTTCCACGTTGAAATGGAGGCGGAAAGCGTAATCCTTCGGCAGGTCGGCCAACGCCCCCTGCATCGTGCGTTCGTAGCCGGTGACCTCGCCGACGAGCGCCGTCCCGTCCTTGAGGATGGCCACCTTGCGGCCCTGCCTGACGCGGTTGAGCTCGTCGGAGCTCAATTCCCGCCCCCCGGCGAAATCGACGACCGCAATCTGCGGGATCATGATTCGCCGTTCGTTGCCGTCGGCGAGGACCGTGAACCCGTTCCGGTCCATGTCCCGAACGAGGCCGGAAATCCGGTCACCGCCGGTGGTAATCACGGTTCCCTGCTGAGCCGCGGCAGGAATCGCGAACGCCAACGCGGCAGCGACGACGAGTCCCTCGATGATGTGTAGTTTCTTCATAACGTGCTTGAGTAGTGCAACTCTTACGCCACTGCGTTCCTGAGTCGCACGTGTTCCTGGCCCGATTCCGCCTCGGCCTTGGCTCGATGGGCTTCGGGCGTGCGTTCCATTGCGTCGCTGCTTGCTGATAGCATCGAGCCTGGCATTCGCGTCAGCGGGACGCAGGGAGGGAGCGGTTATGGACAGCATCAAGAGCAAGGAAATCCGCCTGGCCTCGCGGCCGACGGGCGTTCCGTCGGCGGAGAACTTCTCGATGGCCGAGGTCGTCGTCCAGCCGCCCGGAGAGGGACAGGTCCTCGTTCGCAACCTCTACATCTCCGTCGATCCCTACATGCGCGGCCGCATGAACGATGCGGCGTCCTACGTCCCGCCCTTCCAGCTTGGCAGCCCGCTCGACGGCGGGGCCGTCGGCGAGGTGGTCGACTCGCGAGCCGCTGGCTTCGAGGCGGGAGACATCGTGCTCTCCGGCTACGGCTGGCGGGAGTACTTCGTGGCTCCCGCGGAGCGGTTGCGGCGGGTGAGCCGCAGCGTGGAACCCCTGTCCTTGTACCTCGGGCGTGCTCGGCATGCCCGGCATGACCGCCTGGGTCGGTCTGCAGACTGGCGGCGATCAAGGCGGGCGACACGGTCTTCGTGTCCGGGGCCGCCGGGCGCGGTCGGCCACGTCGCGGGGCAACTGGCGCGGATCCGCGGCTGCCGCGCGATCGGCTCGGCCGGTTCGGCCGACAAGGTCGCCTTTCTGCGCGACGTCTGCGGCTTCGACGCCGCGTTCGACTACAAGTCCGGCCCGGTCGCGACCTCCTGAAACGGCCGCGCCGGACGGAATCGACGTCTACTTCGACAACGTCGGCGGCGAGACCCTCGATGCCGCGCTCGTCTCGATGCGGCCGCACGGCCGGATCATCGCCTGCGGGAGCATCTCCGGATACAACGCGCAGCACCCGCGGCGCGGCATCACCAACCTGTTCCTGGTGACCACCAGGCGGCTGACGATGAAGGGGCTGATCGTCAGCGACCACCTCGCCAGGCTCGGTGAATTCGAGAAGGAAGTCGGCGGATATCTGCGGGCAGGGACGCTGAAGAGCCGGGAAACCGTGGTCGCCGGCCTCGACCAGGCCGTCAGCGCCTTCATCGGCCTGTTCGAAGGTCGGAACGTTGGCAAAATGGTGGTGGCGCTGGAAGGGGTGGCCGCCGGGCGGTAGCCCCCGTTGACGGGGGCTTGCGCCGCCGTGGTCGCGGCGAGGATCATGCGCTGGCGCGCGACACCCGCTGGTCGAGCGCGACGACCGGCGCCAGGCGGTCGGCAACGACCCTGGCGAGGGCGACGTCCCAGTCGCTCACCTGGCGCGACCGTTCGCTGACGACCTCGATCGTCGACCACACTTGCCCGTCCTGCACCACGGTACGGCAAGCATCGACGCGACGGGCCCCGGCCAGCGAAACGCGCTCAACTGCTCGACACGCGCCGGGTCGTTGTGGACGAACTCCACCCGCCCCGGGTCAGCCGCGCGATTTCGCCGCCCTTGAACGGCCCGCCGGCCGCAGTCCCCTGGCGGCCGCCACTCCCGGCACCGCTCGTCCCGGCTGCAGGAACGCCACGCCGTCGGCGCGCGTCGTCGCGCGCAGCCGCTCCAGCAACTCGGTCACCATCTCGCTGCCCCCGAGGGGGTTCAGCGACGGGTCCGTGAGGCTCTCGAGCGCAGCCAGACGCTCGCGCGCTTCTTCGACTTCTTCCTGGAGCGTGACCTCGGCCTGGGCCGCAGCCTGCCGATACTCATCCCAAGCACGGCGTCGAGCGAGGTCGTGAACGGTGAGCGTGAATCCGCGACGCGTCGCCGTTCCGAAGCGGCCTGATTTCGAGTTCGACGTCCACCCGCGAGCCGTCCAGCCGCTGGTGCACGTCCGGACGCCGGAGCGACCCGGCGTCGAGCGACCGGCGCAGCAGAGCTGCCAGGTCGCCGGGAGACGGGGCATCGAGGAACAGCACGCGGGCCGATTCCCCGACGACCTGGTCCGGAGAATAACCGTAGAGCCGCGCCGCGCTGCTTCTCCACTCTGCGATCGCTCCGTCCGCGTCGAGCACCACGACCGCCGCCTCGCCGGCCGTGTCCTCGAGGTGCCGGAGCGCGGCGTCCAGGATTCGCCCGTGCCGATCGCGGAGCCGCAGTTCCGCCACCGCCGCTTCGGCCGCGCCGAGCTGAGCGGCGCGTTCGAGAAGGCGGCTCCTGACCCTGGACACGACGAACCCGGCCAGGAGACCTTCGGCCGTGAACAGCAGCCTCGCTTCCAGGCCGGGCGCCGGCTGTGCGCCAAATCCGCCGACGAGCACCGACGCGAGCGTCGCCACGACCGCCGGCGCCATGCCGCCGCGGACGGCACTGATGGCGACAGCCAGGCCGTACAGCGTGAACGGTGCATGGTGAACCGTCACCCCGGTGACGTACTTCAGGATCGCGATCGCGAAGACGAGCAGCAGCGCGAGCAGGCAGGCCGCCCGTTTCTCTCGCTCTTGCTGGGAGTGGGTCTCGAAAAGGCGTGCGATGAGCGCCCGGTACCTGGCGAGACTCTGTGGCATGGCCGAGCCCTGCCGCAAGACTCCTGCCAAGCCGGCTTGCGACCTTCGCCCGGTTAGCCGAGGGGCTTTCGGCCCCTCGGCGCGGGCACGGGGCTGACGCCCCTGCTCACATGGCATTCAGACGCTAGACGACGCTCTACGGCCGGGCGTACTTCCGCGCCACCGCCTCCGCCACCCGGATCCCGTCCACCGCCGACGACATGATCCCGCCCGCGTAGCCGGCGCCTTCGCCGGCCGGGTACAGGCCGCCGATGCTCGCCTCGAACGAGTCGTCGCGCACGATGCGCACCGGCGAGGAACTGCGCGTCTCCACCCCGGTCAGCACGGCGTCCGCCGCGTCGAACCCCTCGAGCCGCCTGCCGAACGCCGGCAGCGCGAGCCGCAGCGTTTCGATCACGAAGGAGGGAAGGCAGGAGGCGAGGTCGGCCAGCCGCCCAGCCGGGAGGTAGGTGGGCTGCACCCTGCCGAGCGCCTCGGAGGGCCGACGCTTCAGCAGAGTCGCCGACGAGCTGCAGCGGCGCGCCGTAGTTGCCTCCGCCGGCGGCGAACGCCAGGCGCTCCCACTGGCGCTGGAACTCGATGCCTGCCAGCGGATGGTCGGATGGGTAGTCCGCCGGCGTCACCCCCACCAGCAGCGCGCTGTTCGCGTTGCGGTGATCGCGCGCGAACAGGCTCATCCCGTTCGTCGAAATCCCGCCCGGCTCCGTGGCCGATGCCACCACGAGGCCGCCGGGACACATGCAGAACGAGTAGGCCGAGCGGCCGTTGGGCGCGTGGTAGGAGAGCTTGTAGTCGGCGGCGCCGAGGCGCGGGTGCCCGGCCTGCGGCCCGTACCGCGCGCGGTCGATGACGAGCTGCGGGTGCTCGACGCGAGCGCCGATCGAGAACGGCTTGGCGTGCATCTCGACGCCGAGCCGACACAGCATCGCGAACGTCTCGCGGGCGCTGTTGCCGGGTGCGACGATGACGGCGGAGGCCTCGATGCGCTCCCCGCCGCCCACCTCCACGCCCGTGATCCCCTCGTGGCCGACGAGGAGGTTCGTGACCGGGCTGTCGAACCGCACCTCGCCGCCGAGCGCGGTGATGGTCTCGCGGATCCGCGTCACCATCGCCGGCAGGCGGTCGCTCCCCAGGTGCGGCTTCGCCTGGAAGAGGATCTCGTCGGGCGCGCCGGCCTCGACGAATTCCTCGAGCACCTTCCGGCACGCGCGGGTCGTGGATCGTCGTGCCCAGCTTGCCGTCGGAGAAGGTGCCCGCGCCTCCCTCGCCGAAGTGCAGGTTCGACTCGGTGGACAGCTGCCCGGTGGACCAGAACCGGTCGATGTCGCGGTGGCGCTCGGCGACCGGTCGGCCGCGCTCCAGCAGCAGCGGGCGGTAACCCATGCGCGCAAGCACGAGGGCGGCGAACAGCCCCGCCGGGCCGCTGCCCACGACCACCGGCCGATGTCGCAGCCGCTCCGTGCCGGGCGTCACCGGGCGGTACTCGAGGTCGGGGGCTTCGACGCAGGCCGCCGAGGGGTGCCGCGCCCGGAACGCCGCCTCGTTCTTCACGGCGACGTCGATCACGTAGACGACGCGGATCGCCCCCATCTTGCGGGCGTCGATCGCCTCGCGCCGGACGAAGTACTCCTCGACGTCCCGGGGGCGCGCGCCGAGCCGATCGAGGATGGCCCGCTCGAGCGCGGCCTCGTCGTGATCCAGCGGCAGCGCAATCTCGTTCAGGCGCAGCATCGCTCAGGCCCCCGCCGCGTGGCGGCCGGCCACCCAGCCCGAAGACCAGGCCCACTGGAGGTTGAAGCCGCCGCAGTCACCGTCCACGTCCAGCACCTCGCCGCACAAGTAGAGTCCCGGCTGGCGCCTCGACTCGAGGGTCGTCGCATCCACCTCGTCCACGTCCACGCCGCCGGCCGCCACCTGTGCGTCGTGCCACGACTGGCTGCCCGTGACGTCGAAGGTCCACGCTTTCAGCAGGCCGGCGAGCGCGCGGATCGCCGGTCGCCGGGATGAGCGCGCACGGCTGCGACGTGTCGCGGATCCCCGCCTCGGCCAGCACCACCGGGATCAGCCGCTTGTTGAGCAGGCCGACCAGCCCCATCTCCACCGGCTTCCGCCCTTGCGTCGCGAACCGTGCGGCAAGACGTGCCTCGAGTTGCTCGCGCGTCACGTCGGGGAACAGATCGAGCGCCACCCGCGCCGGCGCGCGCGACGCCGACGCGGCGGCGGCCAGCGACCGCGCGGCTGACCTGCAGCACCGGCGGCCCCGAGATGCCGTAATCGGTGAACAGGATCTCGCCCGCCTCCCTCCGCAGGACCGCGTCTCCGGCCCGCCCTTCGATCGCGCCGATGAACTTCACGCCTTTCAGTCGCGGCAGGAACGACGCGCCGAGGCGCAGCGACACGATGCCAGGCAGCGGTTCGATCACGCGGTGCCCGAGACGCTGGGCAAGACGGTACCCCGACCCGTTGCTGCCGAACTGGGGACCGGCCCGGCCGCCGCTCGCCAGGACGACGCGCGACGCGCCGAACTCCCGGCCGTCGTGGAGCTGGAGTACGAAGCCCTGGCCCTTCGGGACGATCGCGGCGACATCCGCGTCCACGATAAGCGTCACGCGCTGTTGTTCGAGTTCGTAGCGCAGGACATCGAGCACGGCGGAGGCCTGGTCGGAGTGCGGGTAGACCTTCCCTTCCTCTTCGATCTTGCACGCGATGCCCAGGCTCTCGAAGAACGCCAGCGTCTCGTCCACCGTGAACTGTTCGAGGACGGCTCGCGATGAAGGCGTCGTTGCCGCCGTGATACCGCGAGACCGGGCACTGGATGTTGGTCAGGTTGCACCGGCCGTTGCCCGTGGCCAGCATCTTCTTGCCGACGCGCGGCATCCGCTCGAGGAGCGTCACCTCGGCCCCGGCCCTCGCGGCGCTGATGGCGGCCATCATGCCGGAGGCGCCGCCGCCGATGACGGTGACGGGGGAACGCGTGGACATGAGCGGATATCTACGAGGAACCGCGCCGGCGTGCGAGCCGGAATGCGCGCGCCGACCCGGTGCGCGGCTTCTTCGACGCGAGGCTTGGGTGTCTGCCGGTCAGTAGAACGCGCCGCGGGCGGTGATCGGCCAGAGCGCCTCCACGCGGTCGCCGCGGAAGCAGACGAACCAGTCGTGGAGGTTCACCGTCGGGTCGCAATGCCCGGGGACAAGCCTGATCTTCTGGCCGAGCGAGAGCGTGCGCGGACCGTCGAGCTCGATCACGCCATGTTCGTCGGAGGCCCGCGTGTAGCGGCGCCAGGCACGCCGTGGACCAGCGGCATCCCCGAGTCCACGCTGTGCGCCTTGAGTCCCGCGTCCACGCAGGCGCGCCCCGGAGCCGGATGGCTCATCACGGTCGCCAGGACGAACAGGCTCTGCTCGAACGCGCGGACGGGGCGGCCGTCCTCCTCGAGGTTCCGCGCGTAGTCGGCATCCATGAAGACGTAGGACCCGGGCTGAATCTCGGTGTAGACCCCGCTGGCGGCGTCGAACCGGAACGTGCCCGTTCCGCCGCCGGTCACCGTCGCCGCCGCAAGCCCTTCCTCGGCGAGCAGGTCGAGGGTCTGCCCTCACCTTGACGGCGGCCGCGCACGCCGCTGCGCGGCGATCCTCGAAGCCGCGCATGTGCTGCGCGCGGCCCTGGTAGGCCTGGAGCCCCGCGAAGCGCAGGTGCGCTTCCTGTCCGCCACCCGGCGCGCCAGCGCGACGGCCGGCGGACCGGGTTCGACGCCGCACCGGTCGAGGCCGACGTCCACCTCCACCAGGACGTCGAGCGTCACGCCCGCCTCGCCGCGCCGCCTGCTCGACGTCGTCCGCGTTCCCGGCATCGTCCACCGCCACGCCCATCCTCGCCTCGCCCGCGAGCCGGGCGAGCCGGGCGAGCTTCCGCGCCGCCGACGATCTCGTTCACCACCACGACGTCCTGGATGCCGCCGCGGACGAACGCCTCGGCCTCGCTGACCTTCTGGCAGCAGACGCCGACCGCGCCGCGCGCCACCTGGCGCAGGGCGATCTCCGGGCACTTGTGCGACTTGGCGTGCGGGCGCACGCCGACCGCGCAGCGCCCGCCAGCGTCGCGTGCGAGCGCGTCGAGGTTGTGCTCGAACGCATCGAGGTCCAGGAGCAGCGCGGGCGTGTCCACGCCATCCGGCAGGCTTGCGCCGACCTCGGCTGGGGGGGTGGTCGATGCGGCATCATGCATGCGAGGCTCCGGCAACTCAGACCGCTCAATCATCAACCCGGCCGGCCGTCCGGCGCAACGCCATCCGGCGAGACGCGGTTGGTGTCGGTGTTCGTTCACCGCCGAAAGTAGTCGCGCAGCGCCTGCTCCGTGCTGCTGAACGCCAGGTCTGCCCACGGCACGTCGGCCTCCTCGAAGCGCCTGGCTTCGAGCGATTCATCGTCGAGCGCCAGCGTCCCACCTGTCGGCGTCGCCGCGTACACGACCACGATCGGTGTCCTGCCGGGATAGGAGTAGACGCCGACGAGGCGGTCCAGGCGAACCTCGAGGCCCACCTCCTCTCGGGCCTCCCTTCTTGCGGCGTCCTCCACCACCTCGCCGCGGTCCACGTATCCGCCCGGGAACACCCACTTGCCGTAGCCCGGCTCGATCGCCCGGCGGACCAGCAGTACGCCGCCGCCGCCGATGATCGTGCCGACCGCCACCTTGGGGTCGATGTAGTAGATGAATCCGCAGGCCCCGCACACCAGCCGCGCCGGTTCGTGCGGCCTGAGCTGCTTCGCGCTGAACGGGCCGCCGCACACGGGACAGAAACGGAAATGCGAGGGATCGCTCATGATCCGCATTCTACGCGCCTCTCGCACCGGCTGCCGGGCCCCGGCACGGCCGCGCACTGCCCGGGCGATCGTCCGCCCTGCGCCGTATTCTGGTAACCTGCGGACGTGAGAGGAACCCTCGTGGTGCTTCCCAGAGGTCAGCGATGAAGATCACCGCAATGCTGCTCGCCGCCGCATCTTGTGCCTTGCTGGAACCCTCCCCTGCGTCTTCGCAAAACCTGCCCGCCTCCACCCGGGCGGCGGTCGAGGCGCTGATCAAGGACAGCGGCGCGGAGGTCTCGGTGGCCTTTCGCACGCTCGACGGCCGCCAGGAGTTCTTCCTCCGCGAGCGGGAGCCGTTCCACGCCGCTTCGACGATGAAGATCCCGGTGATGATCGAAATGTTCCGGCAGGCCGACGCAAAGGAGATTTCGCTCGATCAGGCGGTGCCGGTCGTCAACCAGTTCAAGAGCATCGTCGACGGAAGCCCGTTCACGCTGTCCGCCGCCGACGATTCCGAGCCGGACCTCTACAAGGCGGTCGGCGGTACCAGGACGTGGCGCCAGTTGTGCGAGTCGATGATCACCTACAGCTCGAACCTCGCCACGAACATCATGATCGACCGCCTCGGCGTCGCTCGCATCCGGTCGACGGTCGCCGCACTCGGCGCCGACGGCATGGACGTGCGGCGCGGCGTCGAGGACAACGTGGCGTTCCGGGCCGGGCAGAACAACACGACGACCTCGCTGGCCCTTCTGCGCCTGCTCGAAGCCATCGGGAAGGGCACGGCGGTATCCGCGGCGGCCAGCCGCGAGATGGTGGACATCCTCGCCCGGCAGCACTTCAACGAGTCGATCCCGGCGGGCGTCCGAGCAGGCACGCGGATCGCCCACAAGACCGGCAGCATCACGCGAATCCAGCACGACGCGGCCATCGTGTTCTCGCCCCGGCCGTACGTGCTGGTCGTGCTGGTGAGGGGCCTCGACGACGAGAAGAAGGGCCACGCGCTGATCGCCGCGATCGCTCACGAAGTGGACGAGGCGGAGCGGGCGCCGGGAAGCGGGCAGGAGCGAGGTGGACCCTGGCACTGACGGCGACGATCTACAAGTTCGACATCGATCTCGCCGACGCCGACCGCCAGGTCTACGAGACGCTGGCGCTCCAGGTCGCGCGGCACCCGTCGGAGTCGGAGGAGTTCCTGGTGACCCGCGTGCTCGCCTTCGCGCTCGAGTTCACCGAGGGCATCGCGTTCTCGCGGGGACTCTCGGAGCCCGAGGAGCCGGCCATCGCCGTGCGCGACCTGACGGGCGGGGTGCGGGCGTGGATCGACGTCGGGACGCCGGACGCCTCGCGGCTGCACAAGGCCTGCAAGGCGGCACCGCGGGTCGCCGTCTACATGCACAAGGATCCGGCGCAATTTCTGGCAAGGCTTGCCGGCGAGAGGATTCACCGGGCCGAGTCCGTGGCGTTCTACGCGATCGACCGGGCCCTGGTTGCTGCGTTGTGCGCCCGCCTCGACCGGCGCATGGACTTCGCGCTTTCGGTCGCTGGAAGCGAGTTGACGGTGTCGCTCGAGAACGAGACGCTGACGGGCGCGGTCGTTCGCCATCGGATTGCGTGACCCGGCCTCTTCCTTGTGGCGCGAGCCTTCGGGCTTGCGCCCGGTTGGGCAGGCGTCCCGCCTGCCTCGATGCACTTGCAGTCTCGGCCGCGGTCGGCCCGCCCGCTCCGGCGGCGCAGGTCGGCGGCGCCGGCAAACGCCTCCGGCGGCCGGGGGTGGGCCGCCAGCCGCGGGGGTCGCCCGAGTTGACGGGCGCGCTCGGGCTCAACCCCGCTGGTCCCCTGCGCCGGCGGAGGCGTTTGCCGTCTGCCGCGTGCGCGGCTTGCCGACATGCGCCGCTTCGCGGGCCGTGCCGACCACGTCCTTGTGGCGCGAGCCTTCGGGCTTGCGCCCGGTGGGGCAGGCGTCCCGCCTGCCTCGATCCGCTTGTTGTAGCGGGGTTCTCGAGAGCAGCCCCCGGCCGACCGGGCGGGGGCGTCTGCCTGGTCTCCGCTGCCGAGCGTGAGATGATGAGGACGTGCGGTCCTCCATTCCGAGCGTCAGCGCGTGATCCCAACCTGCCCCCCGCTATGGCTCGAACCGCTGCCGCTCGCCGGCGGCCGCGCCCTGCAGAATCGCGTTCTGCCCGGTCCGATGGAAGGAATCACAGCCGGATCCTTTTGCACGGTGATGGCCAGCCTTGGCCTCGTTTCGACCTGGTTGACGCCGTTCATTCGCGTCTCGGAGGGCGTCCTGCGCCCCGCCCGCATCCGCGAGCGGCTCCGCGCCTTCTCTCCGCTCCCAGTCATCGCACAGGTGATGGGCACCGACATCCCGCTGTTGGCCGAGACGGCTGCGCGCCTCGCCCTCGAGCCCGGGGTGGTCGGCGTGGACCTGAACTGCGCCTGTCCGACCCGCATCGTTGTCTCGAACGGCGCCGGTGGCGGACGCCTCCGCAACCCGGCGTGGATTCGAGACGCGCTCATCGCGCTTCGCCGGGCCTGCCCCGGCGTGGGCATCAGCGTGAAACTGCGAGCGGGACTGGACTCGGATGCCGAGTTGCGCGCAATATGCGATGCAGTCGCCGAGGGCCGGCCCGACTACGCCGTCATGCATTACCGCACCGTGGCCGAAGGCTACGGTCCGGCGCCGGGGGGACTCGAGCGACTCGCACGTGCCCGTGAGTACCTTGTGTCGCTGCCGCTGCTCGGGAGTGGCGACCTCCACAGCGTGGAGGCGGCCGGGAAGATGTACGACGCGGCGGCGGTCGACGGGGTCACCCCGGCCCGGGGCCTGCTCGCCAATCCATGGTTGTTGCGCGACATCGAGTCGGCGTGCCGGGCGACAGCCGCTCGCCGGGTCAGCGACGCGGACCGGCGCGACTTCCTCCGGCGGTTGATTGGGGAGGCCCATCGGACCGGGACCTGGCGGCGGGGGTTCGTCCTGGAGGTGGCCCGCCACCAGTTCGGCCGCTCACACCCGGCATTCGAACGGTTGCTGGGAGCCGACTCCGCTGCGGCCATGTTGTCAGCGCTGTCGGCTGCTTCTTGACGCGCGGGTCCGCCACGACGGATGGGGCGCCGCCCCGGAGGCCATCATGAAACGACGCGAATTCCTCACCAGTTCTTCCCTGGCCGGCGCCGGCGTGTTGTCCGCCATCTCCGGTGTCGACCTTCGCGCGGAGGGCCAGCGCCAGGAGTACTACGAGCTCCGCGTGTACGAGATGCCGACCGGCAACCGGAAGGCCCTCCTCAACGACTACCTCTCGAAGGCCGCCATTCCTGCGTGGAACAGGGCCGGCATCAAACCTGTCGGGGTCTTCAACGTCGTGTCCGGCGCGAACGCGCTCCTGCTCTACGTCCTGATACCCCACCCCGACCTCGACTCCTTCCAGGCGGTGCCGGCCCGGCTGTCGGCCGACGCCGAATACCAGAAGGCGGCGGTGCCGTACCTGTCGGCATCGATTGACAATCCCGCCTACACGCGCTTCGACGGCTGGCTCCTGCGGGCTTTCAGAGACCTTCCGACGGTGCGCGTCCCGGCGGAGACCGCCGCGAGGAAGAGCCGTCTCTTCGAGCTGCGCATCTACGAGAGCCACAGCGAGACCGCGGCACTCAAGAAGATCGAGATGTTCAACGAGGGCGGCGAGATCGCGCTCTTCGACCGGATTGGCCTTCGGCCCGTGTTCTTCGGCCAGACGCTGGCCGGTCCGCGGCAGCCGAACCTGGTTTACATGACGGTGCACCAGGACATGGCGGCCCGCGAAAAGACGTGGGAGACGTTTCGCAACGACGAGGGCTGGAAGAAGCTGAGCGGGGACCCGGCGTTCGCCAACACCGTGTCGGCCACCACGGTCACGTTCCTTCGGCCTGCCGAGTACCTCGCAGCTCTGAGAACGGCCCCGGCAGCCCGCGAGGATTCCACGCGTGGCACGGCGCGCGTGCGAGGACGATGCAGGCGCAACACAGTCCACCGTTGCCTCCGTCGCCTGTCGGTGTACAGTGGCACCTATGAAGGTGCTCGTCGTGGATGACGTCGCCGACACCAGGGAGGCGCTGGGACTGTTGCTCGGTTCCGAAGGCCACGAACCGCTGTTCGCGGCGACCGGCAGGGAGGCTATCGACGTCGCCAGGGAGGCGAAGCCCGACGCCATCCTGCTGGACCTCGGCCTGCCGGACATCGACGGCTACGAAGTGGTGCGGCTCCTCCGGAATCACGAGGAGTTGAAGAGCACCAAGGTCTTCGTCATCTCCGGCTGGGGAAGCGACGAGGACGTGCAGCGCAGCAAGGCCGCCGGCATCAGGTTCCACCTCGTCAAGCCAGCGGATCCCGAGTTGATCCGGATCCTGCTGCGGTAGCACGTTGGGCGTTCCCGCCCTGCTTGCGCGCGGAAGCGCCCGGCCGCGGACAGGCAGGGGGGGTGGCCGCAAGCGGGAGGCATTCTCTTCGCGAGATCCCCGTCACAGCCGGGAGGCAGCATGAGGACGCGCGCCGTCGGCTTCGACAACGAGCGGTACCTCGACGAGCAGAGCCGTGCGATCGTCGAGAGGGTGGACGCCTTCGCCGTTCATCATCCGCGCAGGTACTTGTTGAAGAAGTCGATCGTGCGCGACCAGGCCAGCTTCGCCGCCTTCTCGTCGTAGCGCGGCGTGGTGTCGTTGTTGAAGCCGTGCTGGGTGCCCGGGTACATGTGCATCGTGTACGGCACCTTGGCTGCCTTCAGGGCCGCTTCGTACGCCGGCCACCCGGCATTGATTCGCTGGTCGGTCTCGGCGTAGTGAATCAGCAGCGGCGCCTTGATCTTCGCCGCCTCCTCGGCTGACGGCTGGTTGCCGTAGAAGGGCACCGCGGCCGCGAGATCGGGCAGGCGTGCGGCCAGCATGTTGACGATGCCGCCGCCGTAGCAGAAGCCGACGGCGCCCACCTTCCCGGTGCAGTCGGCCTGCCCTTTCAGGAACGCGCAGGCCGCAACGAAGTCCTCGCGGGTCTTCGCCTGGTCCAGCTTGGGGAAGAGTTCGCGAGCCTTGTCCTCGTCGCCGGGGTAGCCGCCGAGCGGCGCCAGCGCGTCGGGCGCGAAGGCCAGGAAGTTGTCCAGCGCGAGCCGCCGGGCAATGTCCTCGATGTGCGGGTTCAGCCCGCGGTTCTCGTGCACGACCAGCACACCCGGCAGTTTCCCCTTCGCGTTCGCCGGTCGCACGAGGTAGCCCTTGGTGGTGCCGTTGCCCTGGGGTGACGGGTAGGAGAGGAACCCGGCCTTGATCCGGGGGTCGTCCTTCGCAACCTGCTGCGCCTCGGCGAACTTGGGGTTGAGGGCGTCCAGCATCACGGCGGCCGTCATGCCGCCGACGGCATACTTCGACGCCTTCTGGAGGAACCCACGGCGGTCGATCGCTCCGTGGACGTACGCGTCGAACAGGATCAGCACGTCCGGGTCGAAATCGCTGGCCTTCATGCGTGCCATTGGTCGTCTCCTCCTGTTCTCTGTTTGAGCCATTGTAACCGACCCGTCGGCGCCACCGCCCCCTGCTATGCTTCTTCCGGAGGTGTGCCCGTGGCCCTGATCAAGCGGTTTGGCGTCGAGATGGATACGGACCGGATGGTGACGCTGTTCATGGATGCCGTCCGGGTGGACAGCGAGTCGGGCGACGAGGCGCGTTTCATGGCCTGGCTCCAGCCGAGATTCGAGGCGCTGGGCGCAGAGGCTGGCCCGGACGCCTACGGCAATCTCATCGCCCACCTCCCGGCGAAGGGCAGCACCGCCGCTCCGATCCTGCTGTCGTGCCACGGCGACACCGTGAAGCCGGGCAAGCAGATTTCGCCGGTGCTGCTGGACGGCGTCATCCGGTCGGGCGGCGACACCATTCTCGGCGCGGACGACAAGGCCGGCATCGCCGAGATGATCGAGGCGCTTCTGGTCGCGCCGGTGCGTCCGCCGATCGAGATTGCCATCTCCCGACAGGAAGAGGTGGGGCTGATCGGCGTCAAGAACCTGGACTTCACCCGCATCTCTGCGCGGCGCGGCTTCCTGCTCGACAACGACACCCTGGACACGATCATCACTGGCGGCCCGTCGTATTTCGCGATCGACGTGACCGTGACGGGCAAATCAGCCCACGCCGGCATGGAACCCGAGAAGGGGATCAACGCGATCCAGGCGGCGGCGCGGGCAATCGCGGCACTGAAGATCGGGCGACTCGATCACGAGACGACGGCCAACGTCGGCATCATCTCGGGCGGGATGATCCGCAACGGCGTGCCCGACACGTGCAGCTTTGCCGCCGAGTGCCGCAGCCTCGCGCACGCGAAGGGGCAGGCGGTGGCCGACGAGATGGAGTCGGTGATCCGGCGGGAGGTCGAAGCCTGCGGCGCGCAGGTGACCATCCAGACGAACAACCTGTGCCAGGCGTCGTTCATCGCAGACGACGCGTGGGCGGTCCGGACGGCGCAGCAGGCGCTGGCCCGGCTGGGCATCGAGGCGAAGCCCGCGGTGATGTGCGGGTTCACCGACGCGTCCATCTACAACAACCACGGCATCGAGATGGGGGTCGTCGGCATTGGCGCGAGGCAGGAGCACTCCACCGACGAGCACATCCACGTCGAGGACATGGAGCGGGCCGTGGCGATGATGGTGGAGATCCTGCGGCTGAGCGCCTGAGGATTCCGTGCCGCAGGTCCTGCTCGCGGCGCGGGCGGCGACCCCGGCGCGCGCCTACAGCCGTTCGACGACCATCGCGATCCCCATGCCGCCGCCTATGCAGAGGCTCGCCAGGCCGTAGCGCGCCTGGTCCGCCGCCAGCCGGTAGAGGAGCGTCGTGAGGATGCGGGCGCCGCTCGCGCCGATCGGGTGGCCGAGCGCGATCGCGCCGCCGTTCACGTTGACCCGGGACGGGTCCATGTGAAGTTCGCGCATGACCGCCAGCGCCTGGGCGGCAAAGGCTTCGTTCAACTCGATCAGGTCGATGTCCTCCAGCCGGAGCGACGCGCGGTCCAGGGCGCGGGGGATCGCCGCCGCGGGTCCCATGCCCATGATCGCCGGGTCGACGCCGATGGACGCGTAGGAGAGGATGCGCGCCATCGGCTGGCGGTCCCGCTGCCGCGCCCACGATTCGGAGGCGACCACCAGTGCCGACGCCCCGTCGTTGATGCCGGACGCGTTGCCCGGCGTCACCGTCCCTTCCTTCTTGAACGCGGGGCGCAGGGCGCCGAGTTTCTCGAGCGTGGTGCCCGCGCGCGGGTGCTCGTCGGTTTCGAACCGAAGGGCCGCGCCCTTCTTGGCTGCGATTTCGACCGGGACGATCTCTGCGCGGAATCTCCCGGCTTCGATGGCGTCGGACGCGCGCCGCTGGCTCTCCAGCGCGAACGCGTCCTGGTCTGACCGGCTGACGCCGTAGCGCGATGCGATCTCCTCGGCGGTGGTTCCCATGTGGCAGGCGCCGATGGCGCAGGTGAGTCCCTCGCCGAGGATCGAGTCGACCACCTCGCCGTTCCCCATGCGAAGCCCCCAGCGCGCGCGGGGAAGCAGGTAGGGCGCGCTGCTCATCGACTCCGTCCCGCCGGCGATCACCATCGGGGTGTAGCCGACCTTGATCGCCTCGGTCGCGTGCACGACGGCCTGGAGCCCCGAACCGCAAACGCGGTTGATCGTCTCGGCCGGCGCATCCACGGGTATGCCGGCCTTGAGCGCCGCCTGCCGCGCGACGTTCATCCCGTTGCCGGCCTGCAGGACGCACCCCATGATGACGTCACCGGTGTCCGCGGGGTTCACGCCCGCGCGGGCCACCGCCTCGCGGATCACCGTCGCGCCCAAGTCGGCGGCGCTCACGTCCTTCAGGCTGCCGCCGAACGTCCCGATTGCGGTCCGGCACGCGCTCAAGATGACGACAGATTCAGTGTCCACACTCCCACTCCTTACATGACTGATGCCACCCGGGGGACCGTCTCCAATTCAAGACACGGCCCCAGCCGCCTCAGCCGTCTCGGCGATGGCCAGGATGTTTTCCGGAGGCGCGGCGGGCGGGACGGCGCAGGCCGTGCTCAGGATGTAGCCGCCGCCCGGCCCGGCGATGGCGAGCCGCTCGCGAGCGGCGGCGACAACCGCCTCGCGCGTCCCGAGCAGCACCGTGTTGACCGGGTCGATATTCCCTTTCAGGAACAGCCGCCCGAACGTGCGGCGGCGCGCGTCGGCGAGATCGACCGTGCCGAGCGGCGGCGGGTCAAGTGTGTCGATGCCATTCGTCCCGGTTTCCGCCATCAACTCCAGCCGGTCGCCGATCGCCCCGCACGTGTGCGTGTAGACCGGGACATCGCGCGTCGCGCGAATCGCCTCGATCACGCGCTTTTCGTAGGGCAGCACGAATTCCCGATACTGCGCGGGCGAAATGAAACCGGCCCCGGCGAAGGCCGACGAGATGAGGACCGCGTCGGCCCCGGCCGCCGCCTGGCCGCCGCCAAGTGCCGCGGCCCCCTCGGCCAGCCGGGCGAGACACGCGTGGACCCTGGCCGGGTCTCTGATGATCGCCATCAGGACCGACGCGTGGTCGGCGAGCTCGAGCAGTTGGCTGAATGGCGAAAACACCTCCGCGTGTACGGAGGCCTCGCCCGCCCGCTCGAGGACGTGTTTGATCGTGTCGAACTGGTACGGCGGGAACCCGGACAACGGGGCCTGGCCCCGTTCCTGGGCGCCAAGGGGCGCGTGCGGCTCGACGTAGAAAAGGTCGTCGGGGTCGAGGTCGCCGATTGAAGGACGGCGGCGCGAGCCGTCCTCGCGCTGCACCCACGGCAGATCGTCCTTCGGAAAGACCGTCACCCAGCCGTTCTTCCAGCGGATCACCTTCCCGTCCGCGGTCTCGTCGATCGACGCCGCCTGCCGTCGCCACCTCTCGTCGCGCCCGGGAAGGTTCACCAGTATCCCGTCGAACCGGTAGCGCCGCTGCAGGGTGATGAGCGCTTCGGCGAACGCCTGGCCCGAGTACCAGATGTCGAGCGGGTCGAGCCCGCTCTGCAGGAAGTAGTGGCCGATCGCGAGCTGGCACATCACGGGCACCCGGTCCGGCACCCGCAGGCGCATCGCCGCAGCGACCCGCTCGCGGCTCGTCAGCACGCCGTCTCCCGGACCGGCAGGTGCCGGTAGAGCATTGCCGCGCACAGGGCCGAGCCGGCAAGCAGTATCGCTCCTGCACCCGGTTCCCGCAGCAGGACCTTCCCCGTGCCGAACAGCGCCAGGTACACCATCCCGCACCCCAGCACCCACGCCCCGAGGTTGCGCCCCAAATCGCGCGTCGGTGGAATGTCGGGCGCCCGGCCGGCAATCGCCGCCCACCCGCGCGCATCCGGCCGCGCCTTCCGGTAGAACCGCAGCAGCAGTTCGTCATCCTCGGGCCGCGTCGCAAACGTCACCGCCACCCACGCAACGCTCGTCACCGCCGCCGTGATCAACGCAGTCTTCGCGAAGACGACCGGCTCGCTGCCCGTCACCAGCGCCGGGCGGCCGAGCACCGCCTGCCAGAGCGCCCGGTAATTGAGCGCCAGGCTGACGGCCAGCGAGGTCACCATCGCGGAGATCTCGCTCCACGCGTTGATGCGCCACCAGTACCAGCGGAGCAGGTAGACGGCGCCGGTGCCCGCGCCGATCTCGAGCACCACCTGCCACCGCCGCGCGATCGACCCGAGTTGCACGGACACCCACGCGGCGACGACGACGAGCAGCACGGTCGCAAGCCGGGAAACGCGTCACGTAATGGCCTTCCGATGCGCTCCCGCCTGATGAAGCGCCGGTAGAAGTCGGCCACGAGATAGGAGGCGCCCCAGTTCAGCTGCGTGGCGACGGTCGACATGAAGGCGGCCAGGAATCCCGCGATCGCAATTCCCCGCAGGGCCCGCGGCAGGTGCTCGTTCATCACGAGCAGGTAGCCCGTCTCGGGCTTCTCCAGGCCGGGGTAGAGGACGATGACCGCGAGGCCGGTGAGAATCCAGGGCCACGGGCGCACGGCGTAATGCGCGACGTTGAACCACAGCACCGACAACAGCCCGTGCCGCTCGTCGCGCGCGCTGAAGATGCGCTGCGCCACGAACCCGCCGCCCCCCGGCTCCGCCCCGGGATACCAGGACGCCCACCACTGCAGCCCGAGGTAGACGAGGAAGGTCAGCACGGGCAGCGTCCAGACGGCGTCGGCCGTCACGCCGCGCGAGAGGTCGGGCAGCAGCGCAGCGGGCGATCCGCCGCCGGTGGCCGCACTCCCGGCCGCGAGCCTGCCCAGCAGCGTTTCCATCCCGCCCGCCGCGCCCACGGCGTACCACGCAATGGCGATCACCACGCCCATCTTCAGGACGAACTGGAACAGGTCGGTCCACAGCACGCCCCAGAGTCCGCCGAGGGTCACGTAGAACCCGGTGAACGGGATCAGGAACAGCACGCAGATGGCCAGCGCGGCCCCCTCGTCGCCCGCCCACACCGCGCCGAGTGGCGCGAGGACGCCGCTGACGCTCGCCAGCAGCGGAGTGCCCGCCAGCGTCACCGCGATGATGCTCGTCATCGCTTTCGTCACCCAGCCGAGGATGACGCAGTTCATCAGGAGACCCAGGTAGAGGGCGCGGAACCCGCGAAGGAAGGCCGCGGGCCGTCCGCCGTAGCGGATTTCGGCGAACTCCACGTCGGTCAGCAGCCCGGCGCGGTGCCACAGCCGCGCGAACAGGAAGACCGTCATCATCCCCGAGAGCAGAAAGCTCCACCAGAGCCAGTTCCCGGAGATCCCCTGGCGGTAGACGAGGCCGGTCACCACCAGCGGCGTGTCTGCCGCAAACGTCGTGGCGACCATCGACGTCCCCGCGAGCCACCAGGAAGCACGGCGCCCCGAGACGAAGTAATCTTCCGTGCTGCGGCCCGACCGGCGCCTGAAGAACAGGCCGAGCGCGAGCGTGATCGCGAGGTAGCCGACGATGGCCGCCCAGTCGAGAGCCGTGAGGGACATGGTGCCACTCCTCGGGGCGGAGTCGAGGATAGCACCACCTCCGCGGGCGGCTGCTAATCGAAGCTGCGCGCCTTGCCGCGGAAGCCGTGCACGGCCTGCGCCAGCACCCATCGCGCGACGCGGCCGTCGTTGTAACAGAACCCGAGATTGTGTTGCAGCGTCGAGAAGCACTTTCGCTGGCACTCGACCTTCATGGCCTCCAGCTGCTTCCGGTCGAACTGCGGGTCCTCGATGTGGCCCCACGGGAAGTTCGCCCCGCACAACGTGCTGCAGGGACCGAGCGTGCCGTCCATCCGGATGATGAGCGAGTTCTGCCCGGCCCGGCAGTTCCACGGCTCGACCTTCCCTCGCATGAACGCCTTCATGTCTTCCAGACGCTTGACGGAGTTGACGATCTGATAACCGGCCCGGTGCCTGGCGATCAGCCAGTCGATCAGGTCGTCCACCTCGGCCAATCCTTGGGGCCGATGAAGTTGGGGTTGCCGTTCAGGTGCGAGAAGGTGTCGTGGCTGTACATCGGCGACTCGCACACGTGATAGTCGGTCGCGATGCCGTAGTCGTGCGCGGTCTCGGTCAGCCGTTTCACATCGTCGAGGTTGTTACGGCAGATGCAGATGTTGAAGAACACCATGTAGCCGTAGGCGTGCTGCTTCTTCAACAGGTATTCGAAGGTGGGGCGCATCGCGTTCAGCGCCTTGGGCAGGCCCGGTTTTTCGTCCTGGACGTCCATCGCCAGGTTGAACACGGCGATCCCCGCATCCCCCAGGCGGTCGATCCGATCCGGCGTCAGGAGCCTGCCGTTGGTGCCCATGTAGACCCAGAACCCGCGCGACGTGGCGTAGTCCACCACCTTGTGAACGAACGCCGGCCTGACGAGCGGTTCGCCGCCCATCACCGCCAACACGCGGCACGTGGAAATCTCCCGGCAGCACTCGCGACTTGACGTAGGGGAAGAGCCAGCTGCGCATCTTCCGCCAGACCTGCGGCGCCGTCCAGCGGCGTTCCTGGACCACCGGCCACTGCGGCCCATCGCCGAGCAGGTCGGGGTGCCGCGGGAAGACGGGCTCGGGAAGGGTGCGCGGCCCGAGAGGGTGTCGCGGCGGCGGCGTGCGCTGCGCCTGGTCCTTCAACAGGTCTTGCATCCACGTGTCGAGCCGAAGCGGCGCCACGGGGTTCTCCACCGGGTCATCTGCGAGTTGCAGGGTCATGGGGGTTCCCCGCCGGAACGGTTTCACGACGGCGACAGGTGCGTCCGGCCTCGCCTCCGATCGCCGAGCTTCGCCGACACGGAAAAGATGTCGCCCACGTTCACGAGCCCGGCCAGCCTGATGCTGCCGATCCCGCGAAAGGCGGCTGCCGCGATGCAGCCGCACTCGGAAGATATCGGACTGCCGCCGATCTCGGCACGGGACCACGGGAGTCGAGAGATCGGACGCCAGGCAGGTGGTGACCTTCGAGAAGATGCAGTCAGCCGGAGATGCCGGGGGAACCCGGAGCGCCCGTATCACCTCCGGCGGCATGTGCACCGTCGGGAACTCCGACGCGAGCGCGGCGATGCGATCGATCGCCGTCGCCCGATCCGCCGCCGAGAGCCGCTCCGTGGAATGCTCGCCGGCCTGCGGCGTGTAGAGGCTGAACCAGAACTTGCGGACGTTCGGGTGGGGCGACAGCCGCAGGACGAACTGCCGGAGGTAGGACGGATCCGCCAGGAGCGGCGGTGTGACCGTGCAATGAACGATGACGCGGTGGCCGTCGATGTTCCGGAGGACGCGATCGAAGGTGGCCGGAGCCCGGCGCGCGTCGTGCTCGGCCGGCAGCCCGTCGATGGAGACGACAATCCCCAGGTTCGCGAAACGACCCCAAGCGGGAGGAATCGGGCTGACGGCGCTCGTGACCAGCTGCATCTCGATCCCCATCCGATCGAGCCGGCCGATTACCTCGGCCAGCTCGCTCGTCCGCAGCAAGGGCTCGCCGCCGACGAGCGAGACGTGCAACGGCCGATGGAGCTGTACCTGTCGGAGCACTTCGTCCACCAGGCTGCGGCCGCGCGGTTCCGGCAGAACCGACGCCGCCCGGCTGGCTTCGAGGCGGGCGGGGCCGTAGGCATAGCAGCCCGGGCAGTGGAGCGGGCATCCCCTGGTCACTTCGACCGAGAGGAACGGCCGGCGTCCGCCCAGGATCCGCCACCAGGCAGGGAGGATGGCCGATGCGCGCACGATGTGTCCCGCCCTCCTTCCTCTCGGCGGTCCATCTCCCCGGATCGCGCCCGACCGGATGTCGCGTGTGAAGCCCCGCGGGCCCTCCTGGGAACTAACGTGCTCCGCGCCATTCTACCCGAGTCGACGGCCGAGGGGGGATGCCTGCCCCGGCGCCGCCGGCAGGGGGTTGTCCCATTCTTTTCAACGAGTTGGGCGGGAAACGCCGCGCATTTCGGCGCACCAGCTGCCAATTCAACCCCCTTTATTGCCCATTCGCCGGATCGTTCGAGGTCGAGAAGGCGTTGCTGAGTAGAATCCTCCCGGTTTACTCCGCCCTCGGTGGTACCCCCTTCGGGAACCCTGACGTCCGACCGCCGTCACCGCCGATCACCGCGCACCGGGCGCCCCGCGGCAATGTCTTGATACGGAGATTTCGACGATGCACCGGCCGATTAAGTACGCAGAGAAAGCGCTGACGTTGACCGCGAACGCGGCCTGGGGGGTCCTGCAGTGGGGCTACCGCCTCAACCAGAACCCCTCCTTCACTCCCAAGTGGTCGGATCAGCCGATCCTCAAGACGTGGGAGAAAACGAAGCCGACGCTCGGGTGGCCGCGCGAGACCGACTCGCTCTGCCCCGTGTGCACCCGGGAACTGCGCCAGGAGATCGTCGACGGAAAGAGGGACGTGAGCGTCCTGCTCACGGAGAAGATCGGCGAGATCAAGGCGACCATCCTCGAGCGCGACGGCAAGGTCGTGATGGTGAAGGACTGCCCGAAGCACGGGCACTTCGAGGACGTGCTGTCGATCGACCCCGCGTTCACGCGCCACATCGAGGAGATGTTCATGGGGCGTGACATCCGCGCCCACGCCGACTCCGCGATGCACAACCACGGCAGCAGCACGATCCTGCACGGCCGCGGCGCCGTCCTGACGATCGACCTGACGAACCGCTGCAACATGATGTGCGACCCGTGCTTCACGGACGCCAACCAGGTCGGGTTCGTGCACGAGCTGTCGTGGGAGCAGATCAAGACGATCCTCGACAACGCGGCGTCGATCAAGCCGAAGCGCCAGATGTCGGTCCAGTTCTCGGGCGGCGAGCCGACGCTCTCCCCGCACTTCCTCGACGCCGTCCGCTACGCGCGGAAGCTGGGCTACAACAGCGTGCAGGCGGCGACCAACGGGATCGAGTTCGCGCTCAAGCCCGAGTTCTGCAAGCAGGCGGCCGAGGCCGGCCTGCGCTATGTCTACCTGCAGTTCGACGGCGTGGGCAACGCGCCCAACTCGCACCGCCACGTCGGCAACCTGTTCGACGTGAAGCTGCAGGCGATCGAGAACCTGCACTCGGCCGGCGTGGACATCGTCCCCGTCGTCACGATCATCAACGGCGTGAACAACGAGCAGGTGGGGCGGATCATCGAGTTCGCCATCGACAACCCGAAGAAGCTGTCGTTCCTGTCGTTCCAGCCGGTGTCGTTCACCGGCCGCGACGAAGAGGTGTCCGACGAGCGCCGGGCCGCGCAGCGCTACACGCTGGCCCACCTCGCGCACGACGTGAAGAAGCAGATGGGCTTCGGCGAACCGTCGCGCGACTGGTTCCCCATCTCGATGATCAGCACGTTCGCCGAGTGGTCCGATATCACCAAGGGCCAGGCGCCCGAGTTCGGCCAGCTGGGATGCGGCTGCCACCCGGACTGCGGCGCCGCGACGGCGCTGGTGATCGACAAGGAGACGCACGACGTGGCGCCGGTGACGGCGTTCCTCAACGTCGAGCAGCTGACCAAGGACATCGCGCTCATCAACGACGCGAACCGCAGCAGGCGGTGGGCCGTGATTGGCGCGGCCATCGCGCTGCTCCGGAACTACAACTCGTTCGGCGCCCCGCCCCGCTTCAAGCTGAAGGACATCTGGGAGAAGTTCGACAAGGCCTTCGGCGCCACCAGGAAGGACTACGGCAAGGTGTCGGGCGACCGCACGCTGGCCGACATCGAGAAGCGCCGCAGCGACAAGTGGGCGTTCATCTTCGTGGCAGGCATGTGGTTCCAGGACCTCTGGACCTACGACTTCCGCCGCACCGAGCAGTGCATCATCCCCTACGGCACCGAGGAAGGGGAGATCTCGTTCTGCGCCTACAACACCGGGATCGGCTGGCGCCAGATCATCGAGAAGAAGCACATGCAGTCGACGGTGGCCAAGTGGTACGAGAAGAACGGCCGGCACCGAGATCTACGCCGGCAATCACTTCGTGCCGTTGACGTCGCTGCGCCACTCGCTCAACGTCAACGCCGAGGCCGTGCAGGCGGCCGCTCAGACCGACCTGGATGCGAAGGGCGTGGCAAAGACGGCGCGCGAAGAGAAGCTGAAGGCGCGCAAGCAGTCGCAGTCGCCGGTGCCTGAAGAACTGGCCTCGTAGGACAGGCTCCCAGCCTGTCCCATTGCCAGCGCGCTCAGTGCTGCCGCAGGACGCTGAGGTGCTCCCGGTACCGCTGGCGGGCGCCCACGATGTCGGAGTGTTCGAGACGCAGTTCGGCGGCAATCCGGCCGATCTCGTTGTCCTCGACCACGGTGACGGAACGGTCTGCGGCCGACACCGCATACAGGCAGTCGAGCAGTACCAGCTTCTGGTCGCGCGTCGCCATCTCCGCGAACTGGCGCGCGACCAGGAAGTCCTCGGTGCCCCCGAACATCAGGTTCTGCGCGCGGGCGATCTGGACCACCAGGACCGCCTGATCCTCCGGCATCTGGCCACGCTCCACGACGAGCCGCTCCATCGCCCGGGTTTCCTCCGACGACACCTCGCGGTCCGCATACGCCACGCGGCCAAGCAGGTAGGCGAACGCCGCGACGTAGCGCGCGCGCTCGGGCTCCATGCGTTCCAGCGCCTCGGCAATCCGCCGAATGGCGTCCGCGTCCTCACGGCCGCCCGCGGGGCGGCCGTCCTCGAGACCAAGCCAGCGAAGCAACGACATCCGGGTATCTTAGCAGCCCGTGGGGCCCATCGCGGGACGGGCTTCCGGCCTGTCATCGCGCCCGTGCGGCAGCGCGACCCTCCGACCGGTGTTAGGATTCGCTCGTCATGACCTTGTCGTCGCGCCTCGTGATCACTCTGGCCTTGCTCGTGTTGACGGCGTCGGCCGGCGTCACGGCTCGTGAACGCGGGCAGGACCCGTCCGACAAGCGGCGTCCCTTCCAGGCGGAATTTCCGCCGTCCGACAACATCGCGTCCCGGCTGCAGCAGGGGCTGAACTCCAAGCGGGCCGACCGCCTGCTGCGCGAGGACCCCTTCGGCGTCTCGACCATCGAGGCCCTCGTGTCCTGCCAGCGCGAGGATGACGCGCTCCGCGCCGCCCGGCAGATCTTCGACAGGTACCCGGACCGCATCGCGCGGGTGCTCGATGCGCTGGCGAGGATCATCCCGGGCGCGAGGGGCGACGTCCCCGGGCGCGAGGAACGGCTGCAGGAGATGCTGGCTCACGCCCGCGCTCGGGCGGCGGTGCTGGCGAGGCCCGAACGGGCGGACGCGGCTTACGCGCTGATGCGCGCGGAGGCCTCGCTGCTCCGGTCCACCACCCGCAGTCGCACCGCCTACAGTGACGCGTTGAAGAAGGTCGTCGAAGAACATGCCGGCACCCCGGCGGCGCTCGAGGCCGAGGTGTCCCTGATCGACCAGGCGTTCTACGACGACCGGGGGCAGAGCCTCAAACACCAGGAGGAACTGCTGGCGTTCGCCCGCTCGCACGAGGGAACGGTCGCGGGCGCGCGGGCCCTGTACCTCGCCGCCTTCCACGTCGCGAGCAACGCCGACATGCTGAACCTGGCGCCGAGAGGCGGCGGGGGCGACCCGACCGAGCGCTTCCTGCTGCTGCTGGATCTCGTGCGCGAACTTCAGGACGGCCGCTATCCCAAGTGCCAGGCAACCGACGACGGCGACCGGTTGGTCATCGGCTTCTACGCCTACAAGCCGGCATACGCGCCGGAGAACATGGACAGGCTGCTGGCCGCCGTCTCCGCGCTTCGTGACGACGCACTGGACGCTGGACGAGGTCAGCTACGACCGGAACGGGATCGGCTACCTGGTCACGAACAAGATCGCCGAGTTTTACAAGATCAAGGGGGAGGGCATCGCCGGCTTCGAGCGGTACCTGACCGAGCTCGAGGCGAAGGTGCCCGACCGGTTCGGGGTTCAGGACCCGCGGGCCCAGTACTACCTGACGACGATGGCATCCGAACAGCCGGCGGCGAAGGCGATCTGGCTCGAGAAGGCCAGGCAGGTTCTCGCGGCCATTCAGTCAGAGGCCACGGGGTTCTACCGGCGCAAGGCGATGGCCACCCTGGCGGCGCTGTCATTTCGGCAGCGCGAGTTCCCGGCGGCCCGCGAAGGGTTCGCCCGATATCTTCGGGATACCCCGAGAGCCCGTATGCCTGGGTGGCTGCGATCCGGATCGGGCAGTGCGACCAGTTGACGGGCGACTGGGCCTCGGCGCTCGCCTGGTACCAGAACGTACCGCCGGGTGGCGATGCCGCGCCGGTGCCGCGAGTCCTTGCCGACATCCTGTCGGCCCGGGCGCTCGAGGCGCTTGGCGACCCAGCGAAGGCCCTTGGGCTGTTCCGGCAGGCGCTCGGGCGCTGGGACCCGGTGTTCGGCGAGGTTTACGATGCGGGGGGACCGCCCGAGACGCGTCCCGTCGTCCTTCCGTCCGACATCAACCCGGAGTTCAGGGCGTCACGCCTGGACCTCGAGGCTCGAATTGCGCAGCTCGAGCGAACGACCGCGGCGCCGGGCGCCGTGCCGCTGGAGCGTGCGCGGTGGCTGCTGCGTGCGCAGCGCTGGCAGGAAGCCCTGAAGGCCGCGGGGCAGGTCGTCACCGAATTCTCGACATCGCCGAACGCCGCGGAGGCGCGCTACCTTGGACACCGCGCGCAGCTGGAAGAGGCGCTGGAGCGGGCCGACGTCGAGAAGCCGGGTGCGAATCCCAGGGCGGCGGTCGAGATTCTCGAGCGCCTCTCGGGCCAGCCACTCGACTTCGCCGTGTGTGTGGCCGACGTCGCGCGCGCCTACCTGTCTTCGGGCGGCGGCGCATCGCCCGAGGGGGAGAAACTGCTGCTCGAAGCGCTGGCGACATGGCGCGCCCGGCAGGGCCCGGCAGCCTCGCTTGATGCTCTCGAGCAGGATGTTGCGAACATCCGTACCCTGGTGTTCCATCCCAACGGCGATGCGATCTACGCGGGCACGCGGTGGAACGGTTTTGCCTGGCCTTCGCAGCCGTTCCCGTTCGTCGTGGCGGTGCCCGAGGTGCGGGTGCGGCTGTCCGACGGAACGGTGAGGCGGCTCTCGTTCGCACAGCGGTTCCCGCACCTGGACAACGTGCTGTCGTTCGACCAGGAACAGATTGGCCTCCTGAACACGCTGATGACCCGTCTCGGCGGCACGAAGGCGCGCGAGGGGCAGATCTTCTTCGACAAGGGCTACATGGAGGCGCCCAACCAGCCGGTCGGGCCGTCCCTGAGCGTGATGGCGTTCCTGCGGAAAGCCTTCCCGGTGATGCCGGGCCACTGGGGCGGCTGGCACTTTGCGACCTTCCCGACGGTCGACGAACTTCTCTTCCTGGACGACGCCCGTTCGCGCGCGCTGGCGCGCGTCCGCGTCGGCTACGCGGGTGGTGACCTGCTGCTCGAGAAGCAGGGCGGCGCGTGGAGGGCGACGAAGCTGACGCAGACGTGGGTGGAGTAGTGGAACAAGCCTCGCCCCGCCGCGCTTCGCGCCTCCCGCTCGCGTCCTTCCTGGCATCGCTCGCCGCCTGGACGATCGTGGCTGCCCTGCTGCACGGGCTGCCCGCGGGCGACGGCCTGTCGGGCGAGTACTTCACGAATACCACCTGGACGGCGCCGGCCGCGTTCGCTGCGACCGATGCCGAGATCTCGACCGAGACTTTGAGCCGCCGCTGGAAGCGGCTGCCGGACACCTTCAGCGTCCGCTGGGTCGGCTACCTCACCGTCCGCGAAACCAGGGCCTACAGGTTCGCCCTGTACGCCGACGATGGTGCGAGGTTGTCGATCGACAATCGCCTCGTCGTGGACAACGGGGGCGTGCACTCCGCGAGGACCCGGGAGGGCGTGGCGAAGCTCTCCCGCGGCACGCACCTCGTCGTCATCGAGTACTTCCAGGGCGGCGGCCGTATCGCGCTCGACTGGAGCTGGACGGCCGGCGACGGGCGTGACGAACCCGTGCCCGGGTGGGCGCTGTCGCCGCGCCCGGTCGCCCCGGCGACGACTGTCGTGGTGCGTGCGCTCAGCTGGATGGTCTGGATCCTGGCGTGCGTGGCCGTCGGCTGCGCGGCGTGGGCCATTCGGGGATGGGCCCCCGCGAACGGACGTTCGCTGGGGATGCGCCGTTCGCAGCGGATCGCCTGCCTGGCGCTCTTCGCGTCCCTGGCGATTCTCCAGACCTGGCCGCTCGCCAGCGACCCGGCGCATCTCACGCGCAACGACAACGCCGACACGATCCTCAACGAGTGGATCATCGCGTGGGTCGCGCACCAAGCACCGCGCGACCCGCTGCACCTTTTCCAGGCCAACATCTTCCACCCCGAGCCGAACACGCTGGCGTTCTCGGAGGCGCTGCTAGTGCAGTCTGCGATGGCCGCGCCGCTGCTGTGGGCGGGCGCCTCGCCGGTGCTGGCGTACAACCTCGTGCTGGTCGCCGGCTTCGCGCTCACCGGCTTTGCGATGTGCCTGGTCGTCGCGCGATGGACCCGCGACTGGGGCGCGGGCGTCGTCGCGGGCATCATCGCCGCGTTCAACGGCCACACGCTGACGCGAATGCCGCACCTGCAGGCGCTGCACGTCGAGTTCCTGCCCCTGGCGCTCCTCGCGCTCGACCAGCTGTTGCGCCGGCCGCGGATGCGCCACGCGGTGTCGCTCGCGGCCTGGTTCGCACTTCAGGCGCTCGCGTCGTACTACCTGTTCGTCATCACGACCTTCGGCCTTGCTGCCGGGGCGTTGGTGCGGCCTCGCGAGTGGTGGGGAAAAGGGCGCCTCGCCGTTTGGAAGTACCTGGCGGTCTCGGCCGGCCTGGCTGGGCTGGTGCTGCTGCCGTACCTCTTCCCCTATTGGCGCTCGGTGCAGGAACAGGGCATTCATCGACCCATCGACGACATGCTGCCCGCCGTCTGGCAGGACTACCTGATGACGCCCGCGCGTCTCGACTACATGCTGCTGGCCAGATTCTGGGCGGGGACCGCGCTGTTTCCCGGCTTCGTCGCGCTGCTGCTCGCGGTCGGCGCCGTCGCGCGCGGCGCGCTGAAGGACCCGCGCGCGAGAATGTGCGCGGCGCTCGGCATCTGCGGCGTGGCGCTGTCATTCGGGCCAGCGCTGCCGGGGTTCTCGGTGCTCTACACCGTCTTTCTGCCGCTGCACGGCATCCGGGCGGTCTCCCGGTTCGGCTATCTCGGGATCGTCGCCGTGGCGGCGCTCGCCGGGTTTGCCACGGCCGCGATGTCGAGATCTATCCGGCGCCCGGCCGTCGCCGGCCTGGCCGCCATCATGATCCCGGCTGTCGTGACCCTCGAGTCGCTGGCTGCGCCGATCCGTTATGTCTACTTCGACGGCATCCCGGCCATCTACCACCGGCTGGATGCGGTGCCCGCCGCGGTCGTCGCCGAACTGCCGCTGGCGTCCTACGAAGACGTCTTCGCCAACGCCCCGGCGATGCTGAATTCCACGACCGGCTTCTACAAGCTGCTGAACGGGTTCAGCGGGTTCACGCCGGGGAGCTACGTCGATCACTTCGAGGCGCTGGTCGGCTTCCCGTCGCCCGACGCGACTGCGGCCCTGCGACGCTTCGGCGTCACGCACGTCTTCGTGCACACCGACATGTACTCCGGCGGGCAGCTGGAGCGCCTTCGCCATGACCCGGAGATGCGCCTCGTGGCGACCGACGGTGCCGTGGAGCTGTACGAGGTGCCTGGTCTCCGGGCGAGACGGCGCTGAGCGAAGTTTACCGAGGGATTGGGAGCCCGACAATAAGTCTGCTTCAAGGATGACTTCGAAGCCCCCCTCCGGCTCGTTCTGTTGACTAAGGCAAGGGGCGCCAGCAGTTTAGGCGACGCTCACGTTGCGGATTGCAGTGGTTCGCTTCTTGCTCTCTTGTGCTCTACTTGGGGCGCCGTGTAGGCGGCGTCCGGCCCACCGCAGGACTCGAGTCGTTGGCATTTGCGTGCGCGGCGCGGCGGACCCTCTCGGTCCCGCAGCCTTGCACAACCGGCGCACCGTCGTCTTCATTCCTGGACAGATAACGTAGGTTCACTGGGGGGCTGGTCCGATGCCTTGGCCTTGGCGTGCACCGCCGGCGGCCGCCGATCTTTCGGGAGGCCGCAGGCTGCCTTCGTGCGCCGCGGCCGGCATTGGCCGCTTGACACCTGTCCACTGCAGGAGCACTGCTATGCGAAAACTCGCTGTCGCGTTGTGCGTGGCCCTGATGCTCGGGGCGTGGGCGCCGGAAGCATCGGCCGACTGGGTGAGCGTGAACTACTGGGAACTGACGGTCAACGGGACATACCCGGTGACGCCCGGCGGCCTGCCCGAAGGGCCCGGCGCCGTCACGCTGCCCGCCATGGTGGAGACCGTTTTCGGCCCGGGGCCGGGTTCCGACTACACGATCCTCGGCTTCTTCGACTTCGACGTGGTCGGGCTCAACAACGTCTGGGGCGATGAAACAGGCTCCGCCGTCGGCTCGCCGGCGGCCGGGCAATCGTGGGGGATGGACAACCCCGAGACCTTGTTCCTGGACCACTATGCCATGGGCATCCTGCCGAACGCCGCGAACCCGTATGGCCCGGGTGATGTGGCGATGGCGTTCGGCTGGACCTTCGATCTCGCGGCAGACGAACGGGCGAGGGTGCGCTACTACTTCTCGAACGCGCTGCCCGCGGGTGTGCCACCGCCGGCGTTCTACCTGTTCCAGGAAGATCCCCAGGGTCCGGACATCTACGCGTGGAGCACGCTCACCATCGAACCCATTTCCAATGTCGTCCCCGAGCCCGCGACCTTGCTGCTGCTCGGGACGGGCCTGGTGGGCCTCGCACGCGCACGGCGGCAGCGGAAGTAATTGGATGCACGCGCACAGGAGCGACGTCTTCGCTCCTCCGCACGCGGCTCCACGCGGTGCGGCGCGGCGCCAGCAGGCGTCCGGCGCCATGCCGGGTTGGTCTTCACAGGGTCACCGGTCGGACATGGTTTGACCGCCTCTGTCAGAGCCGGGGAGGAGGACTCATGTACAGCGAACGAGTGCGACGCCGGTTGTCGCCCGGACTGATTCTCATCACGACGCTCGCGCTGGTCGTCGGCGGTCTGGCCGCCACCGCGCAGGCGGCCCCGCCGGTCGTCAAGGTCGTGCCCTGGGTCGCGACCAACTCGCTGATCCCGCACGACACCTGGAGCGGAAAGTCGATCAGGCTCAAAGGCATCACGGACGTCGAAGGGGCGGGCATCCAGGTACTACTGGGACTACGGCGACGGCAGCGCGGTCATGCCGTGGACCACGGTGGCTGACATGCACGCTCTCGAGGCGTCGCACGCCTATACCGGCGCGACGGGCACGGTCTTCACCGCCCGGCTGTGGGTGAAGAACGTCGGGACGGGTGAGACGGCGAGCAAGCCTTACTACGTCAAGATCCAGGCGAAGTCGCTGGCGGTCGAGGTGAACGTCGCCATCGACGAGGGTCTCTGGTACCTCCACAAGAGCCAGACCCGCACGGGTGACGCCGCGACCGGTCAGGGGTACTGGCCATCGGCCTACGCCGGATCGGGCTACTACTCCCCGACCGCCGCCAACGTCAACGCGTTCGAGGTCAACGGGCATCTCGAGAGCGGCGATTCCGACAACCCGTACACCGAGACCGTCGCGCGCGGGATGCGGCGCGTCTTCTCGTACCTGGCCACGAGCGCGGTCGCCGCGGCGACGAACCCGCTTGGCACGTTCACGCCGGACGGCAACGGCAACGGCAAGGCCGCCTACGTCAACCAGTACCCGCAGTTCTACCAGGGCGGCATGTTCGTCGACGCCATCGTCGCGAGCGGCACCCCTGACGCCGTCACGACGACCGGCGGGACCGGCGTCATCGGCCAGAAGTACATCGACGTCGCGCAGGACCTGGTGGATGGCTACGCGAACTGCCAGTACCCGGAGCGGGACGGCCAGCCCGCCCTACGGCGGTGGCGGCTGGCGATACAACTGCAACGAATGGCCGGACAACTCACCCAGCCAGTGGGCCGCGATTGCGATCATCCCGGCCCTCCGTGAATGGGGCACCCAGCACGTGCCGCCGCGCCCGATCAACATGTCGACGCTCGTCACGAATTGGAACAAGGTGTGGCTGCAGTACAGCTATGACGGGACGGGATTCGGCTACACCAGCCCCGGCTACTATCCCTGGGGCCGCTACGCGGTGACGCCGTCGGGCATGGTGCAGATGGTAATGGACGGCATCGGCCGCGGCAACCCGATGTGGGACAACGTCGAAACGTGGATGCGGAACAACTTTGGGAACTCGGGCGGCTATTCCACCGCGGTGAAGGATTACTACTACGGGCTGTTCTCGTTCGTGAAGGCGCTGCTGCTGCATCCCTGCCCGACGCCCGCCGCCTGCAGCCGCGACGCCGGCGACACGACCCCGTTCGGGATCAAGCTGCTGCAGTCGAGCACGGCAGGCGTTCCGCCGATCGACTGGTATAACGCCGAGGTGTCCGCGGGCGCCCCGACGGACGGCGTCGCCAGGACCCTCGTGAACGACCAGAACGCGGGCGGCTACTGGTGGGGCCACAACGCCGACGGCGGCCAGTACCCGTTCGAGACGGCCTGGGCGATCATCATGCTCAACCGGGTGGTGTTCACCGGCGGCGCGCCGGTCGCCGTGGCCGTCGCCACGCCGAACCCGGCGGTCACGGGAGCGGTGGTCACCCTGGACGGAACGGGCTCGTTCCACCAGGATCCGAGCAAGAGCATCGTGCAGTGGGAGTGGGACATCAACAACGACGGGGCGTTCGAACGCACCGGCCCCATCATCACCAACTCCTGGCCGACGCTCGGCAGCTATCCGGTCACGCTGAGGGTGACGGACAACGCCGCCAGCCCCGCCAACGCCTCTACGACGCTGACGGTCCTCGTCTCGATTCCGCCAGTGGCGCCGACGGCCAACGCCGGAGGGCCGTACAACTTCTGCCCGCAGACCAAGCCGTGGTTCGTCGACGGCTCGAAGTCGGTCAACCCGGACGAGGGCAGGAGCCAAGGCCCCGGCTACCCGGGTGACACGATCTACGGAGCGCCGAGCCAGTTCTCCTGGAACCTCGGCACCGCCTTCGGCGACGCCATTGGCGTGAAGCCGAACGTGACCACTTACTTCGAAGGCAAGGGCGTCGGCAACTACCTGGTCTCGCTGAGGGTGACCGACACCACGGCCACGTCGTACCCGAGCAGCGGCCAGCCGAACCTCTCCAGCACGGCGACCGCGCAGGTTCGAGTGCTGGCGGCGACCGACGCCGCGTGCGCCGGCTGCGTGACCAACCTGGCGGCCGCTTCCAAGCCGAAGCAGGTCCAGCTCACGTGGACGGGCAACGGGGCGGATCACTACAACATCTACCGCGGAACGGTCAGCGGAGGGCCGTACGTCAAGATTGGCGTGGCGATCGCCACGCAGACCGTGTACTTCGACAACACCGTGGTGAACGGGGCCACCTACTACTACGTGATGCGTCCCGCCACCCTGGGTGAACAGGAAGTGTGCCAGTCCAACCAGGTGGTTGGGCGGCCGCGGGCCTACCGGTAGGAAGTCGCGGGTCGTCAATCGTCGCTGGCCGGGCTCCGGCGCAGGCCGGGCCCGGCCGGCTGTTATAGGGCTCCCCGATACCGGGGCATTTGCGGAGGCGTTCATGCGAGGGGCATCGCGACTGGCAACGCTGCTGCTGATCACGCTCGCGCTCTCGGTGCCGGCGTTCGCGCAGGCCAAGACCGCCGCGCCGCCGGTTGATCTGACGGGCACGTGGGCCGGCCACATCAAGACCGACGTCTCCTTCTCTCCAATTGCCATCACCTTCAAGCTCGAGCAGAAGCCGGATGGCCTCACCGGGTTTGCATGGCCCGGACCGGCGCAGGTGCCAATCACGAACGTCACCCGCGACGGGGATCGGGTCGCCTTCCAGATCGCGGGCGAGGAGATTGTCTACCGCTTCACCCTGGTGGCCACCGCCAATCGCCTCGAGGGCGACGTGGCCGCCGAGGATCACGGGCACAAGTGGAAGGGCAAGACAACGCTCGATCGGGAGAAGCCGAAGCAGACCGTCGCGAACTAGGAGGCGTCATGGGAGCGCTGTCACCCACCCGGGCGACCGCCCTGGCGTTGCTCGTCCTCCTGGCCGCGACGTCGCCGGCCCGGGCGCAAGTCACGACGAGCACGATCTCCGGGTGTGTCGCCGACCCGAGCGGGAAGCCGATTCAGAACGCGGCCATCACCGTTTCCGACGACCGCAAAGCCTTCACGAGGACGAGCACCACGGATGGCACGGGTTGCTACCGGGTGCTCGACGTCCCCCCCGCCACCTACCAGGTATCCGCGGCGGCCGCCGGGTTCGACACGGTTCACCTGGGACCGGTCGCCGTGGCCGTCAACAGCCAGCTGCGGGTCGATTTCAACCTCACCCTCGCGGCCTTCTCCCAGCGCGTGGAAGTCACCGCGCCGTTGCTGCGCACCGAGCCGGTTTCCGCGGAGCTCGGTGTCACCCTGGACCAGCTGCGGATCGAGGCGTTGCCGCTCAACCGCCGCGACTTCCTGCAGCTCGCCATGCTCACGCCCGGGGTCGTCCCTCCAGCCGAGGGCTCGGAGCTGTCGTCGAGGAGTTCGTTTGCGATGCACGCGAACGGCGGCCGCGAAGAGTTCAACGACTTCCTCCTCGACGGCGTGGACAACAACGACCCGTACGTCCGCCGCTACGTGGTGCAGCCGCCGGTGGACAGCATCCAGGAGTTCAAGATTGCCACCAACGGCTACGGCGCCGAGTTCGGCAAGGGTGCGGCCGGCCAGGTGAACGTCGTCACGAGGAGCGGTTCGAACCGTTTCGACATGACGGCCTACGAGTACTTCCGCAACGAGGCGCTGAACGCCCGCAACGCGTTCGACGCCTCGGGCGCAGAGCCCGGGTTCGACAGGAACCAGTTCGGTGTGGCGGCCGGCCTGCCGATCTCCAGGAACCACACCTTCTTGTTCTTCAACGTCGACGCGCTTCGCGAACGGCGCACGGTCGCGCGCCTGGCGACTGTCCCGACCGACCGCCAGCGCACCGGCGACCTGTCGGAGCTGTCGGCGGCGGTGGTCGACCCGTTCACCCGGCGCGCTTTCGCGGGCAATGTCATCCCGGCCGGCCGGATAGACCCACTCGCGCAGAATGTCCTCGCGCTGTTCCCGCGGGCGAACCTCCCGGGGCTTGGCGGCAACTACCTGTTCGACGCGCCGTTCCGTGAAGACCAGGACCAGGTCGTCGTTCGCCTCGACCAGGTGCTGCCGCACGGGGGCCAGCTGGCCGTGCGCTACAACTACGGCCTGGTCGACGCGTTCGACCCGTACGCGGAGGACAGCGACACGGTGGCCGGGTTCGGCAATGCCTACCACGACCCCGCCCACAACGCCCTGGTGCAATACCAGCGGGCGGTGGGCCGCCGCGCCGTCAGCACCACCCGGCTGGGGTTCAACCAGTACTCGCGCGACATCCTGGCGGAGCAGTCGGGGACCGACGTCGGCCAGATGTGGGGCGTGAACTGGCTGCAACTGGCGCAGCGGGACCTTGGTTACCCGAAGATCACCGTCGCCGGGTTCTCGAGCGTCGGCGACGCGACGAACCTGCCGCTGGCCCGGACGACGACGACGTTTCATGCCTCGGAGAACGTGACGCTGGACCGCGGACGACACACGTGGCGGTTTGGCGGCGAGCTTCGACACCAGAAGCTGGACGGCAACCTCGACATGTTTGCCCGCGGTTCCCTCTCGTTCTCGGGCGCCCTCTCCGGGGCGGGCATCGGCGACCTGCTGCTCGGTCTGCCGTCATTCGGTCTCCGCGCGACCGCCGACAACACGCTCCGCCTGCGTACCACGCAGTACAGCGCATATGCGCAGGACAGCTGGCGGATTCGCCGGGACGTCACCGTCGACCTTGGCCTGCGATACCAGTACGGCACGCCGCCCGCGGACCCGACCAACCACATGTCGACGTTCGACGCCGCCACGGGGAAGGTGTACCCGGTCGGGACGGCGGGCATCCCTGCCGCCGGCATGAGGCCGGACACGAACAACATCGCGCCGCGGGTCGGGATTGCCTGGAACGCGAAACCCAATCTCGTGGTGAGGGCCGGCTACGGCGTCTACTACGACACCGGGATGTTCGAGGTGAGCTCTGCGCAGTATTTCAACCCGCCGCAGTTCACCCTGCGGGTCTACTTTCCGACGCAGTACTCGCTGCTGACGCTCGCCAACCCGTTCCCGGCGGGCGGAGGTTACACCCCGCCGGCCTCTCTCAGCACCCTGAGCCCGGATCTCGTCACGTCCTGGATGCAGCACTGGAACGTCAGCGTGAACCGCCAGTTCGGATGGCTGGGTTCTGCGACGATCAGTTACGCGGGCTCGACCGGCAGCAGCCTGGTCAGGCCTCGTGACCTGAACCAGCCGAGGCCGGGCCCCGGCGACATCCAGCCACGGCGGCCGTACCCGGCGTTCGGCAGCATCTTCTACATCGAGAGCGAGGGGCGCTCCGATTTCCACTCGCTGCAGCTCGCGCTCTCGCGTCCGCTCTCGGGGAACCTGGGGTGGTCCGCCGCGTACACCTGGTCGCGCTCGATGGACGACGCCTCGGCGTTCCTGGGTACGACGGGCGACCCGAACTTCCCCCAGGACAGCCTGGACCTGGCAGCGCAGTGGGGATCGTCGAACTTCGACGTGAGGCACCGGCTGTCGGCCGCGTTCATCTACCGGCTGCCCTGGGAGCACGTGATGCTCCGCGACACCGAGCTGCGGGGGATCGTGACCCTGCAGTCGGGGGCGCCGTTCACGCCGCGGTTGCGGTTCGACAACAGCAACACGGGAAACACCGGGCAGCAGAGCGGTTCGGATCACCCGAACGTGGTCGGGAGCGCGGAGGTGTCGAACCCGACGAAGGACCGCTGGTTCGACACCGCGGCGTTCGCGGTCGCGCCTCGATATACGTTCGGAGACGCCGGCCGGAACATCCTGCGCGGCCCCGGCTATTGCTCCCTCGACGTGTCGCTGGCCCGCCGAATCCGATTCGGGGCGCAAGGCTGGCTGACGCTCGAGGCCCAGGCCTTCAACGTGCTCAACACCGTCAACTACAACCTGCCCGAGCTCTACGTGGACGAGCCGACGACCTTCGGCAGGATCTTCTCGGCGAAGGCGCCTCGGCAGGTCCAGCTGGCGGTTCGTGTGGGTTTCTGAAGATGTGAAGGATCGCGGAGGGCCCCGCATGCGGAGACCCGTCAGCTGGTCGGTCATCCTGATTCTGGCGGTGGCGGGCGCGTGGGCACGCGGCGCCGCGCAGGCGCCGTCGGCCCAGGCCGGTCCCGCCGGCGTCACCCCTCCCGCGTCCGGGCCGCCTTCGCCGGTCTACGTGTCGCTCTTCACGTCGCTGGACGATCACCTGAACATCGAGATCACCGAGGAGCGGCTCGTTCGGGTGCTGCAGATGGTCGAAACGCTGGGCCGGCGTTCGCCGACATCCCGCCCGACGTGCCTCGTGCTCTTCTCCGGCGCCGTGAGCGACGCCTTCTACGAAAGGGACGCGGCCACGCACCTCCTCGGTCGCGTGAAAGAGGGCGTGAAGGCCGGGACGCTGGACGCCGGCTACGACGGAAACCAGGAGCCGACCTTTGTGATGCGGCCCAGGCCGAACTTCCGGGGGGCACGCACGGGTGAGCAGCGCTGGCTCGCCCGCGAACAGGCGGCCGACTGGTTCCTCACCGAATACAAGAACCCGATAACGGGGGAGCCCGACCCGGACCGGCCCGGCGGCCTCAAGCGCGCCGCCGAGGTGCTGGGCTCGCTCGCTTACGCGACGGGTGTCGCGCAGGATATCGGCGGCGACTCGGAGGTCGTCCATGTCTTGAGGCGCCTGGGGCTGGACCCGGTGCTCCAGGGCGTGCCGGAGAACACAACCTTCTCGGCCAGGCTGCTGGCGGGCTTCGGCGGCTCCGCGCTCGGCACGGGAAGGGCCATGAGCCCCGAGCCGGGGTTCGTGCCCGAGATGTTCTGGATGGACAACGTCCTGCGGTTGTCGGACACCAGCGGCGCGCCGGTGAAGGTCTTCGTGGCGAACCAGGGGCCGGAAGCGCTGCAGAAGATCCTCGACGGTCTCGATTGGTCGCGGCCGCACGTGATCCGGGTTCAGCTTGCCCACCCGTCGATCTACCTGAAGCCGGGGTTCGGCGGCGGGCGCCACACGACACCCCTTGAGTGGGCCTACGACAACCCGAGGGCGGCGCATCTCGGCGCAGACGGGATCCAGGCCCGCGACCAGATTGACGCCGCCTACGCCCGCGAAGAGGCCGTGCTGGCCTGGCTGACCGACGCATACTTCACCGCAAACCCGGGAAGCCGGTTCGTCTCGCTCGGGGAGCTGAAACGGTCGGCGAGGCCGGCCGTCGGCCAATCGGTCGGCCTGGAGACGCTGCGGGGGGCTGCCGCGGCGTTTCTCGACGAGTGGACGGCCATCGGCAACTACCCGCCGGGAAGCGCGCGGTCCGGCGACCAGGACTTTTCGATCGCTGACATGTTCCAGATGCTCGCGACCGCTCTCGCCCGCCGGGCGGCGGGCGGCGCGGACGAAGGTCCAGTGACGCTCCGGCACGTCTACGGCCCCCTCGAGACCACCGACGAAACCGGGCCTGCCGGAAAGGTCGTCCGCGTTCGCGACGTCGTGACCGCCGCCGCGACGCTCGCGCCGGCGTTGTCCCGGGACACATGGAAGCCGCTGCCAGACAACGCGGTGCCGACGTGGGTGGATGTCGGAAACATCCGCGTGAACAGCGCCGAGTTCCTGCGCCTCATGGCGGAGGCGCTGCTGGCCGCCGAGCCGGACACCGAGCTGACCACCCGGATCAGCTACATGTCGACGCCCGTCGCGGAATCGTTTCCCAAGAGCCGGAAGCGCTCGGAACTTGGGCCTCTCTGGACCCTGAAGCCCGCGCGACTGACCGGCCTGCAGTGACATCGGCGGAGGAGGCATGCGAGGCCGTTCGCCTCTTTGCTCCGACAATCATCGCGGCGCTGGTCGCCTGGTTTGGCATCTTCGCGTTCCCGCCTCCGGCTGCCGCCGCCACGGGCGCGGTCACGGGCACCGTGGTCGACCAGGCCGGCGGGCGCGTCCCCGGCGCACGGGTGTCCGTGGTTGCCGGAGCCAACCTCGAGATTCGAGGCGACGTTGACGGACGGCGACGGCCGGTTCAGGCTGGACCGCCTGGAGCCTGCCACCTACGTCCTCGTCGTGTCGAAGGCCGGCTTCGCCGAGCATCGCCGCACCGTGGTCGTGGCAGCGATGGACAGCGCTACCGCCGACGTCACCCTCGGTGTCGGGGGGGTGACGGCCTTCGTGACCGTGACGCCGCTGCGCGGCACGGCCCAGGAAATCCGGAACACGCCGCAGTTCGTCACCGTCACCGCAGCCTCCGAGATCGGCAGGCGCGACACCGCCATTTTTCCGCGAGCGCTCGCGGGCGACGCCGGCGTGCACGTGCAGCAGACGACGACCAGCCAGGGCTCTCCGTTCGTCCGCGGCCTCACCGGCCAGCACGTGGTCGCCCTCGTCGACGGCGTCCGCTTCAACAACGCGACGTTCCGGCCGGGCGCGAACCAGTACACCGCGCTGATCGATCCGTCGTTCGCCGAGCGCGTCGAGGTCGTGCACGGCCCCAACGGCGCCCAGTACGGTTCCGACTCACTCGGCGGCACGATCAACGTGGTCACCGAACCGGTCGGCATCGGCCGGGACCGCCGGCGGGTGGACGGCGGAATCTCGATCGCCTTCGGCAGCGCCGACGTGTCCGCCGCCTCCAGCGTCAACCTGGCCGTGGCGGGGGGCAAGTGGGGACTTCTCGTCGAGGGGAGCGGGCGCCGCGCGCAGGATCTCAGGACCGGTGGAGCGATTGACTCGCACTCGGTAGCCACGAGGCTGCTTGGCCTGCCGTCGACGGTCCTTGGCGAACGTCTGGGCCAGACCGCCTTCACCCAGTACGGCGTCATGACGAAAGCGGCGGTGCACCCGACGACGACCGACTTCCTGACGTTTCAATACATGAGGGGCGAGCAGCTGGGCGCGAGCCGGTACGACCAATTGGACGGCGGCGTCGGCAACCTGGTCAACCGCTTCGACCCGCAGACCCTCGACTTCGCGACCGTCCGCTACGACAGGGTCGGGCGGTCGTTCTTCGACACGGCGTCGCTCTCCTTTTCCTACAACGCCCAGCGGGACGATCGCAGTTACCAGAGCGTGAACAACGCGAAGCAGGGCCTGCGGTCCCCGATCTCCGAGGAGCACAACAAGACGAGCGTGTACGGCTGGCAGGCGAATGGGACGCGGCTCGTGCGCTCCCACGCGATTCGCTGCGGGCGCGGAGTGGTACGACGAGTTCGTCGATTCGACCCGTGTCGACCTGGCCTACAGCCAGGCGACCGGCGGCTTCACGCAGGCGTTGGAGGTCCGCGGCCGGTTCCCGAACGGCGCGCGCTATCGCAGCGTGGCCGCGTACCTCCAGGACAAGTTCCCGCTGTTCTCGAGCCGGCTGAGCGGAACCGTCGCCGTCCGCTACAGCCGGTTCCGGTACGCCCAGGACGCCAGCGACAACGTCATCGGAACGACGCCGACGCTGCCGACCTACGAGACGACCTTCGGCGACCTGACGTTCAATACCGGAGTCGCCTTCGCACTGACGCCCGAGGTGGTCCTCACGGGGGTCGTCAGCCGTGGGTTTCGCGCGCCCAACGTCAACGACTTCGGTTCCATCGGCCTCTCGGGAATCGGATTCGAGGTGAGCCCGGACGAGGGGCTGCGCGTGGGGGCTTCGGTGGGGCCGATTGGCACCAATGCCCCGCGAGCGGACCAGATTTGGCGGGTCGAGCCGCTGCGCCCCGAGCGCCTGCTCAACTTCGAGGCGGGGGTCAAGGCGAACTGGAGGCGCATCAGCGGCGCCCTCGCCCTCTTCGATTCCGAGATCCACGACTTGATCGAGCGGCGCGTGATCCTCCTGCCCGCCGGGGCCGTCGGCAGCCTGATTGGCGGCCAAGCCATCGTTCGGCAGGACGCATCGGGCGCCGTCTATACCAGCGTGTCGAACTCGACGGTGTTCGTGCGAACGAACGCGGGCCGCGTGCGGTTGCGCGGCGGGGACGCGTCGGTGACATGGAAGCTGTCGTCTTCGGTGACGCTGGACGCCAACGTGTCGTCGGTGTTCGGCGTCGACCTCCAGACCGGCCTGCCGCCGGGGCTCGAGAACGGCATCCCGCCGACCCACGGGTTCGCGGGCGTCCGGTGGGAGCCGAGAGGCGCCCGCTGGTGGGTGGAAGGCTACACGCGGTTTGCGGCGACGCAGAGGCGGTTCTCGGCCAACGACCTCGAGCAGGCGCGGATCGGAGGCATCCGGAGCCAGCAGGAGATCACGAACTTCTTCAACAACGGCGCCGTCGCACGCGGGTTGGTGCGGGAGGGACTCCTGGTGCCGACCGGCGAGGCTCTCTCCCAGGTGCTGACCCGCGTGCTCGGTCCGGACGTCACGGCGAGGGTTCCGTTCATGACCGAGAACCCGGGCTTCGCCACGCTGAACGCGCGCGTCGGGTTTCGCGCGACCGGCCGCTCGACGGTGTCCGTTCTTCTCGAGAACCTGCTCGACGCCAACTACCGCCTGATGGGGTCGGGCGTGGACGGCCCCGGCACCAACCTCATTGTCCGTTACGCGGCCCGTTTCTGAGGCGGGCCGCCGATCCCTTCCTCCGACCGATTGCGCATTCTCCGGGTAGAGGCAGCATTTCACTTCTGGGGCTTCAGGGTCGGGGTGGTGTTCTGAGCGGCCGGCGCTTGCCGGGAACGCGCGGTTCGGTGATCATGGAAAGACCATGTTCACTTCAGAGGCCGTCACGCGCGGCGTGCGCGTTCGCGTTCAGTCCACGTACGACCCCAAGCGCTCGAGCCCCGCGGCGCAGCAGTGGTACTTTCCCTACACGATCGCCATCACCAACGATGGCGACGAGACCGTGCAGTTGATGACGCGCCACTGGCTCATCACCGACGGGAACAACAAGGTGCACGAAGTGCGCGGACCCGGCGTCGTGGGAGAGCAGCCCGTCCTGAAGCCGGGCGAGTCCTTCACCTACACGTCGGGCTGCCCGCTCGGCACGCCGTTCGGTATGATGGAGGGCACCTACCAGATGGTGACGGCCGGCGGGGAGCAGTTCGATGCGCGCATCGCCCCCTTCGAACTTGGACAGCCGTACTCCGTGCACTAGTCCGCGCCCACCCACGCGCATTTGCCCCGCCGCGAGGGGAGGCCGACCGGGAAGCTGGACCCGCTGCATCGAGCGGATCGAAAGTCGTGTGAGCAGGGCGCACACCTGTGATGCGCCTTCACGCGTGATCCCGCGTCATCTCCATGTTTTTCAGGCACTTGGTTGTGGCCTCGTGCTTGCTCTACGGCCGAGCATGAGACTCACCATCGCGCGCTTCTGTTTCGTCCTCCTGCTGTTCGCGCCGGCGCATGCCGCCCCCCAGACGCCGCCACCCGAAACCAACGTCAACACCCGCTACACCGTGGAGAGCGTTTCGATCGCCGGCGTGTCGGAGTCGCGGGTCAGCCAGGCGCTGCGCGACGACATGCAGAAGCTGGTGGGCCTCAAGTACGACCCCGACGCATCGGACAAGCTCGCCGGGCGCCTGCGCGACGAACTGCGGCACTACACCGTCTCGGTCAAGGTGCAGCGAGGCGACCAGCCGGATCACGTCAAGGTGGTCTTCGACGCCAGGCAGGTTCGGAAGCGGAACTTCGAGGTCGCCCTCGCGCCGCTCGTCTACAGCACCGCGGACGGGTTCAGCGCCACCCTCGTGCCCGGCTTCGAGACGCACCACAACTACTTCTCGTTCGGCTTCACCAGCAGCGCCGACGAACTGCTCGAGCGCAACATGGGGCTCCTCCTTCGGTACGAGCACCGCAAGGTCGGGACGAGCCGCGTGCAGGTCGGCCTCGAGTACCGACTACTTCCACCCGTCCTTCCAGCCCGAGACCGAGGTGGCCCTCATAGGGACTCCCCAAGTCCCCGGGATCTACCGGACGCGCGAGAACTTCGCCCCGTCGGTCTCCGTGCTGCCGATCCCCGACGTCAAGGTGACGTTCGGCGCCAGCTTCCAGACCGTCGAGATGCAGTACCCGGCGCCACACGACCAGGCGGCGAACGCCTTCACCTTCGGCGCCCAGTTCCGTCACGACGTCAGGGCGAGCAGCCGCGTCCGCCATGCGATCGCGGCCGACTACAGCGTGCGATCGGCGACCACCACGCTCGAGAGCGACTTCGTGTACACGCGGCAACTGGTGACCGGTGACTACACGATCACGGCGGGCCGCCAGGTGTTCGGGTTCCACTTCCAGGGCGGCCACATCAGCGGCCGGCCGCTGCTCTTCGAGCGTTTCTCGCTCGGCAACACGGCGACCCTGCGGGGCTGGGACAAGTTCGACGTTGCGCCGCTCGGTGGCACGCGGCTGGCCTACGGCTCGCTCGAATACCGCTACCGGCCGTTCCACCTCTACTACGACTTCGGCTCGGTCTGGGACCCCGGCCAGCCTGCTGATGCCAGGCACAGCGTCGGGTTCGGGGTCGGGTGGAAGAACGGCTTCTTCATGTCACTCGGCGTTCCGCTCCGCTACCACGGCGTGACGCCGGTCTTCATGGTCGGCTTCCGGCGGTAGGCGGGTGACCAGCATGAGCCCGCGACCCGTCACCACCGCGAACCTCGCAGCGCGACCGCTGAGCCGGTGGCTCCGTGCGCTGACCGGCGCAGTTCTCGCGCTCGTCGTCTTCGCGCACCTGTCCGCGCAGCCCACGTCGCTGAACGTCGAGCGAGAGGGAGACCACCTTCGTCTGTCGGCGCCCCAACTCCGCTTCCTCGTCGGTGAACCGCTCCAGCGCCTCCGCGACGGGCGGTCGGTCACCTATGCCCTCGCCGTCACGCTGGAAGTCGACCGCGGAGACCCGCGCACGACGCGCCTCACCAGGCAGGTCGTTTTCAGCTACGACCTCTGGGAGGAGCGCTTCTCGGTCGCGCAGGTCGACGACCCCAAGGCCCGCGTGTCCCACCTCACGTCCGCGGCGGCCGAGGCCTGGTGCCTCGAGCTGCTGAAGCTGCCGCTCCGCCTGGCGGCGGCCGACAAAACCTTCGTGGTAAAGTTCGAGTGCTGGCTGCGGGACGACGGCGCGCAGCCCGCGGACGCGCCGTCGGCATCGACCTTGACGGGCCTGATCGACCTGTTCAGCCGGACCGCGCGAGAAGCGCCGCCCCGGTGGGAGGCGACCTCTCCGCGCCTGAGGCTCTCGGACCTCAAGGAGCGGGCGGCGAAGTGACCCGGGCACACATCCTCGGCCAGCCCTCGACATGGGCGTGAACCGCCTCCGCACCAAGCTCGTTCTCATCTTCCTCGCGGCGACCGTGGTGCCGCTGGCGGGGATCCTCTGGGTCAGCTCGGCGCTGATGTCGCGGAGCCTCGCGTTCCTCCCGACCGCAGACGTCGCGACGCTCGCCTCGTCGCTGGAGCAGGTTGGCCGCGAGTACTACCGGCAGGCGCGGCAGTTGCTGAACGTCGAGGCGGCATCTGGCCGCCTCGAACCGCAGCGCTTCGACGCCTCGTCGCCGGATGCGTGGCCGCCGTGGCTCCGCGACTTCTGGGACAGCGGAGACCACGAACGGTTCACGCTGTCGCAGCCGGAGGGCGACCGGCTGCACTACGCCGTGAAGCATGGCCAGGAGGCCTGGGTATACACGCGGTCGCTCGAGGGCGTCCGCCTTGGGACGATCACCCGGGAGATCGGCCAGGCGCGCGCGCGCGCCGGCGACCTGCGCCAGCGCGACCTCCCGCGGGGCTTCACGTTGCTGCTCGTCCTCGCCAGCGTCATCGCGTGGAGCTTCTCCCTCGCGGTCGTCGTCTACCTGTCGATCAGGATTAGCGGGCCGATTCAGCAGCTGACGACGGGCCTCGGCGCGCTCGCATCCGGCCGCTTCGACGCGCGGCTGACCGCTGCCGGACGCGATGAGATCGGTGTGGCGGTTGCCGCCTTCAACGACACCGCCAGCCGGCTGCAGCAGAACCGCGACCGGCTCCTCTATCTCACCCAGGTGGCGAGCTGGCAACTGCTGGCGCGCAAGATGGCCCACGAGCTGAAGAACTCGCTCACTCCGATACGTCTCACCGTGGAGGAGATCGTCGCGCGGCAGCCCTCACCCGACCCCGAGTTCCTCCAGCGCGCGGCGGCGATCGTCGTGGACGAGGTCACGAGCCTGGAACGCCGCGTCCGCGCGTTCTCCGAGTTCGCGGCGGAGCCCGAGGCGCGCCCGGTGTCCATCGACATGAATGCGGCGGTCGGTGAGCGCGTCGAGTTCCTCCGCGCGGCACACCCCGGCGTCACCTACCAGGTGGCCCGGGACGCCGACGCACCAACCGGGTGGGCCGACGCCGACCAGGTGAAAGGGATCCTGACCAACCTCCTCGAGAACGCCGCCGATGCCGCAGGAGAAGGCGGGGTGGTGCTGATCTCTACCGCCCGCGCCGGTCGTGACGCCGTCGTCGAAGTGCACGACTCCGGTCCGGGCGTGAGCGACGAGGCACGGCGTCGCCTCTTCGAGCCGTCGATCTCGTTCAAGAAGCACGGCATGGGCCTCGGCCTCGCGATTTCCCGCAAGAACGCGCTGCTCGCCGGCGGCGACCTGGTCCTCGTGGACGGGCGCCTCGGCGGCGCGGGATTCCGGCTGGCGATCCCGTCTCCGGCTGGCGACCGGCCCCTCGCCCAGGGAGAGGTGATACGGTGACACCGAGGACCGTCGTGATCGTGGACGACGAGGTGAACATCGGTGCGTCGCTCCGCCTGGTGCTGGAGGGCGCGGGCTACTCGGCCGTCGTCTGCCACACCGGGGCGGAGTTCCGGCGCCGGCTCGCGCGCGCGCACGACGATGCCTACCTGCTGGATGTGAGGCTGCCGGACGCCAATGGCATCGAGCTGCTCGGCCTGGTGGCCGAGCAGCGGCCCGGCGCGCCGGTCATCATGATTTCGGGCCACGCCACCATCGCAGACGCGGTGGCGGCCACGCGCGCGGGGGCGTTCGACTTCCTGGAGAAGCCGCTCGGGCGCGACCGGCTGCTGCTGGTCCTGAAGAACGCGCTCGAGCAGGCGAACCTGCAGCAGGAGAATGCCCGGCTGCGGGAGCTCGTCGGGGACGCGCCGCGCATGATCGGGTCGAGCGCCGCGTTTCGCCGCGTCGTCGACCAGGCAACCCAGGTGGCGAGGTCGGACGCGCGCGTGCTGCTGACCGGCGAGTCGGGCACCGGCAAGGAATTGCTGGCGGAACACATCCACCGCAACAGCCCGTTCGCCCTCGGGCCGTTCGTGAAGGTGAACTGCGCGGCGATCCCGGTGGACCTGCTCGAGAGCGAGTTGTTCGGCCACGAGAAGGGGGCGTTCACCGGCGCCACGTCGACCCGCCGCGGCAAGTTCGAACAGGCCGACGGAGGGACCATCTTCCTCGACGAGGTGCGCGACCTGCACGAGGCGTCGCAGGCCAAGCTGCTGCGCGTGCTGCAGGAAGGCGAGTTCCAGCGGGTCGGCGGGGACGAGACGCGTCACGTGTCCGTGCGGGTCGTCTCCGCCACGAACCAGGACCTGGCCTCGCTCGTCGCCGAGAAGAAATTCCGCGAGGACCTGTATTACCGGCTGAGCGTGGTCCCGATCCGGGTCCCTCCGCTGCGCGAGCGACCCGAGGACATCCGGCCGCTCGCCGAGTACTTCGTCGACGAGTTCTGCCGGCGGAACAACTTCCGGCCGAAGAGGGTGGCGCCTGAAGTCTTCGAAGAATTCCGCGGCTACCGCTGGCCCGGGAACGTCCGCGAGCTGCGGAACGTCGTCGAGCGGATGGCAATCCTCTCGCCCGACCCGATCACCTCCGACGCCATTCCGGTGGAGATCCGCCTGGCGCGCCAGCCGGGCGCCCCTTCCACCCTGGAGGAGACGCGCGCGCAAGCCGAACGCGAGGTGGTCCGGCGCGCCCTCGTGGAGGCCGGTTGGAACGTGTCGGCCGCCGCGCGCGCGCTCGGCATCGAACGGACACGGTTGCACAAGCGGATCAAGGCCCTGGGACTGGAGCGACAACGATGATCACCGAACAGAGCCGCGGGGTGTTCGTCATCTCGGCCACGCCGTTCGACGACGCCGGCGCGATCGATTTCGAGAGCCTGGACTCCCTCGTCGACTTCTACCTGGAGCAGGGCGTGCACGGCGTCACCCTGCTCGGCATGATGGGTGAGGCGCACAAGCTGACGTTCGACGAGGCGTCGGCGGTGGTGAAACGGGCGCTGGCCCGGGTCGCCGGGCGCGTGCCGGTCGTGGTCGGCGTCAGCCACAGCTCGCTGCAGGTGATGGGGCGCCTCGCGCGGCTTGCGATGGACGCGGGCGCCGGTGGCGTGCTGGTCGCCCCAATCGCCGGCCTGCGCACCGACGACCAGGTGTTCGGCTACTACGACTCGGTCGCCACGGCGCTCGGGCCGACGATTCCGTGGATCTACCAGGACTACCCGCAGTCGAGCGGCGTCTACCTCTCGGCTTCCGTGTTCGCCCGGATGACGCAGGCCTTCCCGGCGATGGTGATGCTGAAGGCGGAGGACGCACCGGGACTTGGCAAGATCACGAAGATACGCGCCGATGCGGCGGCGTCCGGCGCTCGCCGGGTGAGCATCCTGATTGGAAACGGCGGCCTCTACTATCCGCAGTCGCTCCAGCGGGGCGCGGACGGCGTGATGACCGGTTTCGCCTATCCCGACATGCTCGTGCACGTCTACGAACGCTTCGCCGCCGGCGACCTGGATTGGGCAGAAGACCTCTACAATCAGTATCTCCCGCTGGTCTGCTACGAGCAGCAGCCCGGATACGGGCTCGCCGTCCGCAAGGAGATCCTGCGAAGGCGAGGCGCCATCAAGTGTTCGAAGGTGAGAGCGCCAGGACCGTCGCTGACCGCGGTGGACTCCGCCGAGATCGACAGGCTGATGGCACGCCTGTCCGCGACCATCGCCCGTTGACGTGCCCCGCGCGGGCTCTTGGGTGCGCGAACCGCCACGGGCTTCGGCATCCGTGGTCCGCTATGAGCTTCGGCACCCGTAGGAGGAGCCGATGAGTCACGCGTTCGAACTCGTCGTCCGGAACGGGCTGGTGGTGACCGACCTGTCGCGCGCGCACCAGGACGTCGGCATCGTGGCAGGCCGCGTGGCGGCAATCGACCGGGGGCTTCCGGCCGGCGTCGAGGAGATCGACGCCGCGGGCAAGCTGGTCCTGCCGGGCGGGATCGACAGCCACTGCCACGTCGAGCAGGAGTCATCCACCGGCCTGATGACCGCCGACGACTTTCACTCGGCCACCGTCGCGGCGGCGTGCGGCGGCGTCACCACCATCGTGCCGTTCGCGGCGCAGCACCGCGGCCAGGACCTTCGCGAGGTGGCGGAGCGCTACCGGGCGCGCGCGCTGGCCAAGGCGGTCGTCGACTACTCGTTGCACCTGATCGTCTCCGACCCCACGGCAGCCGCGCTGGACGAACACCTGCCGGCGCTGATCGCCGCGGGCTACCCGTCGTTCAAGGTCTACACGACGTACGACGCGCTCAGGCTCAGCGACCGCCAGATGCTCGACGTCATGGCCCTCGCGCGGCGCGAGCGCGCCGTCGTGATGGTCCACGCGGAGAACAGCGACGCCATCGCGTGGAACGCGGAACGGCTGCTGGCCGCCGGGCACAGCGCGCCGCGCTATCACGCCGAGGCGCGGCCGGCCGAGGTGGAGCGCGAGGCAGTCCACCGGGTCGCCACGCTGGCGGAAATGACCGGCGCCGCGGTCCTCGTCGTGCACGTGTCGAGCCGGCAGGCGCTCGATGAAATCCGTGCCGCGCGGCTCCGCGGAGCGTGCGTGCTGGCGGAAACGTGTCCCCAGTACCTGCTGCTCACCGTCGACGAGCTCTGCCGGCCGGGTTTCGAGGCGGCCAAGTTCCTCTGCAGCCCGCCGCTTCGCGAGAAGGACGATCTCGAGGCCATGTGGCGCGGCCTGGCCGACGGTTCGGTGGAGGTCCTGTCGTCGGACCACGCTCCCTACCGACTGAACGATCCCGCCGGGAAAGCGGTGAACGGCACCGACGCGCCGTTCACGCGGATTCCCAACGGGGTGCCCGGGCTCGAAACCTGCCTGCCGGTGGTGTTCTCGGAAGGGGTGAACCGCGGGCGTCTCACGCTCGAGCAGTTCGTGGCCGTGAGCGCGACGAACGCAGCGCGGATCTACGGGATGTTCCCGCGGAAGGGGACGATCGCGGTGGGGTCCGACGCCGACCTGGCCATCTGGGACCCGGCGGTCGAGGTCACCATCACGAACGAACGGCTGCACCACCGGATGGATTACACCGCGTTCGAAGGCATGCGCGTGCGAGGATGGCCGGTGACCACGATTTCGCGCGGCGAGGTGGTCTGGCGCGACGGCAACGTCACCGCCCGGCCGGGACGCGGACAGTTCGTCGCGCGGGCCAGGCACACGTTATGAAGATCCTCGTCGTCAACCCGAACACCTCGGCGAGCATGACCGATCGGCTGCGCCGCGAACTGGAGGCCGTGAAGGGGCGGGACACCGAACTGACCGTCACCAATCCGGCCGAGGGCCCGGCCGCCATCGAATCGGATGAAGACGAGGCGCAGGCGATCCCGCCGATGCTTGCGCTGATCCGCGACGAGGCCCCGCGCCACGACGCGGTCGTGATCGCGTGCTTCTCGGACCCCGGCCTGGAACGGGCCCGCGCGCTCGTCTCGATCCCCGTCGTCGGCATCGAGGAATCATCGCTGCACCTGGCCTGCCAGGTCGGCCGGCGCTTCACGATCCTGACGTCCCGCGAGGGGCGGGTCGCGGCGAAGGTCGCGCACGTCGCGCGGCTCGGCCTGTCCAGCCGGCTGGCCTCGGTGCGCCCTCTCGGGATGGGGGTGCTGGAGATGGACGCCGAGCCCGACCGCGCCAGGGTGCGCATCCTGGACGTTGCCGGCGCCGCCGTGCGCGACGACGGCGCGGACGTGATCGTGCTCGGGTGCGCCGGCCTCGCGGGGCACGCCCGCGAAGTCGGCGCATCGCTGGGGGCCACGGTGATCGACCCGAGCCCGGTCGGGCTGGCGACCGCGGAGATGCTGGTGCGCCTCGGGCTGGCGCATGGCAAACGGGCTACTGGTCCTTCAACATCTTCTTGATCGCGACGATCCTCATCGATCGCCTCGCTGACGCCCGGGTCCTCGAGACCGTTGGCGGACTGGCCCACGATCCTGTTGTCGTGCACGTAGGGCAGGCCGGTGTCCGGGTTGGTCAGGACGTTCAGTTCGAACACCTGCCGCAGCGCGCCTCCTGTTCCTCGCGGAAAGCCGCCGCTTTCGAAGATCAGGTTGTTCTTCACTTCGTTTCCTACACCATTCGGGTACCTGAGTTCCGCCCGCGACGCGAGGAGGATTGCACCGCTCACCACTTTCGTGAGCCTGTAGTCGTTCTTCAGGAGGATGCAGTTCTCGGTCGGGCGGGGCATCGGCGTCCAATCTGGGTAGAAGTTACCCGAGAAGACGAGCACTGCCGGCTGCGGTACACCCCAAACCCAACCGCTGTAGGGCACGATGGCGCCCAGAGTATTTCCCGCCACCAGGGCATCCGGTGCCTGGATCGACATCTGGTGCACCGCCTCCAGGCCGGAGAAGTCGTTGTCGAGGATGGTGACGCCGCGGCCGTAGCCGTACCTCCGGAGGCCCGCGTAGGTCGTTCCTGAAACGGTGTTCCCGGCCACGATGGCGCCGTTCAGCCCGCCGTCGGTCGTTCCGACGTCGATGGCGGTCACCACCGCGTCCGGTGACGTCGCTACGTGAATCGTGTTCCCCCTGATGAGAACGGGGCCGTTGTCTCCTTCCACGCACTGGTACCTGGTGACTCCCCCGACGGTGTATGCCCTGCATCCGAGATCGGGGTTGTCCGGGTCCGCCCCGGCCGGCACGTTGTAGTAATTGGCCCAGCCGTAGACGGCGAGGGTCTGCCCCGTCGCTGTTCCGCCCGGCGTCTTGAACATCGTGTTGTTCGTGACCTGGAACGGGTGACGAACCGGGTTTCCGAGCGAATCCACGGGTACCGCCGGCTCGTCGTAGACGACGGGCGTCGTGATCGGACGCAGGGTGAACCCGACCCACCGGCCGACCACGAGCGCGTCCGCCTCGAGGACGTTCCGATCGATCTTCACCGGGAACGCCGCCGTGTAGGACGTGAGAACGCCGAAATTCAGGACGTTGACGTGGTTCCACTCGACGACCACGGGGTGGTCGCTGGCCGGGAATGCCGTGGTGGATGCGATGAACACCCCGGTGTAGGCGAAGGCAGTGGACAGCGCGAGCTGGCGAATCACCACGCCCGGGGCCCTCACGGCAAACACCATCGCCGAGCCGGACACGCTCGACGAGAAGCGGAACGCTCCTCCGCCGCCGACGATCTTCGTCTTTGGTTCGCCGTTGTCCAGGCCGTCACCCGTCAAGGTGATGTCGGGACGCAGGAGCTTGACGACCCCTCCGTTGCCGGGCGCCGTGCCGCCGAAGTTGAACGCGAGCGGAGCGAGGCTCATGTCAGTTGACTTCATGACGACGGTGCCTGGCGACGCCACGTTGTCCACCGCGTACTGGACGTTCGCGAGATCGGCCGGATAGACGCCGGTCGGATACACCACGATCGTGGGATCTCCCGGGTTCCCGACGACCTGGCCCAGTCCGGGGCGGGCAGCCCCGGGCAGCATGAGGAGGGCGACGAGCGGACAGGCGAGGAATCGATGCTTCATGAATACCTCCCGACCGCGGTGCGGCTCGACCGTGTTGGCAGGTTCGGGTGCCTACGCTGGTACCTCCTTATATGCGGGAATCTCCGACGCGCGGGGCAGTGCGCGACGGTCCCTAGTTGATCCGCCCCTTGATTCTCGTCCGCGTGCAGACGTAGATGTCGGGCCCTCCCGAGGCTGCCTGGCCGGTTCGAGTGGAAGTAGAGTTCGGTCCCGTCGAACGAGACCACCGGGCGCGCATCCACCCCTGCACTGTTGAGGTAGTCCGGTAGTCTCACCGGCTCGGACCACGAATCCTGGACGCTCTCGCGGCGCGACCTCCAGAGGTCCACGTTGCTGCCGATGGAGCCCGGGCGATTCGAATCGAAGAACAGCTCCAGGCCGCCGCGAAGCAGGAACGGCCGCACGTCGCGGTACGGTCCGCTGAGAAGCGGCTCGATGACTGCCACGCCGAACGGCTCGTCCGGATAGGCCGTGGCGACGTAGATGTCCTCCGATCCCAGGCCGCTCGTCCGCGTCGAGCTGAAGTAGATCGTCAGGATGCCGGTCGTCTCGTCTTCGATCACGGTCGGTCCCGACTCCTCGGCGGAGGTGTTCACCCCTGGCCCCAGGTTGGCCGGATCCCTATAGTCAAAGTCGTCCCACGCGTTCTGCCGCCGTGAAACGTACAGGTCCTGGCTCCCGTAACCGCCAACACCATCCCTGGCGAAGAACAGGCGGTGTCCGTCGATTGAGAGGGCGGGGGTCTGTTCGTTGTCGGCCGAGTTCACCGGCGCCCCGAGGTTCTCGGGCGGCCCCCAGGCCTCGCCGATGCTCGCGCGGTGAGAGACCCAGATGTCGAAGGTGTTCGCGGCGCCGACGCCTCCGGGCCGGGTAGACCCGAAATACAGGCTGAGCCCGTTCCTCGAGATGAACGTCCCCGCTTCCGTATAGGTCGAATTGATGACCGGCCCGAGGTTGACCGGTGCGGTCCACTCCGAGAACCGCGGCGGGTCTTCCGCCGAAGGCAACGCTGCCAGCCCCAGGAACAACAGGCCGGCGAGTCCAAGGACAGTGAGTCCTCCATGAACCCTCTTCTTCTGCATGGTTCCTCCTTCCAGCCGGGGCGTCCGGCCGCAACCGCCCGAGAGTCTCCTCGGTGCCGGGTTGGTAGTAGGCCGCAATTGGCCGCAGGAATCGATGCAGCGGATGTCACATGGAAGTCACACCGCAAAGGCCTGGTCACGCGGGATTTGGCGCCGCGGATAACCGTCGGTGCTATATTGGGCGGGCGAGGACTGCGAACATGGGTCAGCCCCTACGGTTCGGCGTCTTCGAGTTCGATCCCGAATCGCGCGAACTGCGGAAGCGCGGCACCCGTCTGCACCTGCCGGAGCAATCCCTCGAAATCCTGGCCTTGCTCGTCGAGCGCCCGCAACAGGTGGTCACGCGCGAGGAGATCCGCGAGCGCCTCTGGCCCCACGGCACGGTCGTCGAGTTCGAGCACAGTGTGAATTCGGCGGTCAGGCGGCTGCGCGACTGCCTCGGCGATTCCGCCACCACGCCGCGGTTCATCGAAACGCTGCCGAAGCGCGGCTACCGGTTCATCGCCCCCGTGGAAGCCGGTCACCCCTCCCACGCGAGCCCGCACTTTCGGATCCTCGGGGAACTCGGGCGCGGCGGCATGGGCATCGTCTACAAGGCCGAGGACCTGGTCCTCGGCCGGACCGTCGCGCTCAAGTTCCTGCCGGACGCATTGGCCGGCCACGCGCCGTCGATCGAGCGGTTCAGCCGCGAGGCGCGGACCCTGGCTTCGCTCAATCACCCGGGCATCTGCGCCCTCCACGGCATCGAGGCCCATGAAGGTCGCGTCTGCCTGGTGATGGAGTATCTGGAAGGGCGGCCGCTGAGCAGATCTGATCGCGACCGGGCCCCTCGAGTTGAAACAGGCGCTGGCGATTGGTGTGTCCGCCTCTGCCGCGCTCGCGGCAGCGCATTCTCTCGGGATCGTGCATCACGACATCACGCCGTCGAACATCTTCGTCACCCCGGAGGGGCAGGCCAAGATTCTCGACTTTGGCCTGGCGGAGATGACGCGACGCGAGGCGGCCAAGGGTGATTCCGTACGCGGGCCGGTCCCGGCCGTCTCCGAGGACACGCTGGCGGACGCGGTGACCGTGGACGGAACCACGGACTACATGTCGCCGGAGCAGGTTCGCGGAGAGAGCGTCGACGCGCGGACCGACGTCTACTCGCTCGGCGTGGTCCTCTACGAGATGCTCGGCGGAAGGCGTCCGTTCGTCGCGGATTCCACCGCGGCCACGCTCAGGGCCATCCTCGAGGACGAGCCTCCCTCGCTGGCGGAACTGCGGCGCGACCTCCCGAGGAGCGCGGAGCGGGTAGTGCGGCGTTGCCTGGAAAAGAGGCCCGAAGATCGCTATGCCTCGGCTTCCGAGTTGCACCACGAGTTGGTCTCGACCGCGCCATCACTCGAAAGGGCCACGTGGCGCCGCGCCGCCGCGGTCGTCGTGGTGGCGGTGCTCCTCGGCGGCGCCGGCTTCCTCGGCGGCCGGTCGGTGCTCAGGGCTTCACGGCTTCGCTGGGTGGAGAAGGACGCGTTGCCGGCGGCCGCGCTGCTGATTCGGGACGACCGCCCGTTCGCGGCTCTCGAGTTGATACGACGGGCCGAACGCGTTGCCACCGCCTCGCCCGAACTCATCCGGCTCAAGGACCGCCTGCCGCGTGTGCGCGTGTCGATCCTGACGACGCCACCCGGGGCCAGGGTGTTCGTCCTGGACTACAAGGACACAGCAGATCGCGACGACTCGCACTGGGTGGAACTCGGCCGGTCGCCACTGGGCACGGACCGGCTCCCGGCCGGGGATTACCGGGTTCGCGCGATGAAGGACGGCTTCGAGACGGTCGAACGGCTGTTGGAGGCAGCGCCCGAAGGCGCGAAGACGCTCGACCTTCTGCTCCATGCCCGAGGAGATAGCACCGCCCGGGATGGTGTGGGTGCCCGGCACCGGCTCGCGAGGACTGGGGAAGACGATGTTCCCCGGGCTGCCGGTCGATGTCCCGGGCTTCTCGATCGACCGGCACGAGGTGACGAACCGGCAGTTCCAGGCGTTCGTCGAGGCGCGCGGCTACCAGAGAAGGGAATTCTGGAAGCACCCGTTCATCAAGAACGGGCAGGCGCGCTCGTGGGAACAGGCCATGACCGAGTTCCGCGACACGTCGGGGAAGGCGGGACCGGCCACGTGGGAGTTGGGCTCGTATCCTCCAGGCAAGGCCGACTACCCGGTGGGCGGCGTGAGCTGGTACGAAGCCGCGGCCTACGCCGACTTCGCCGGAAAGAGCCTGCCCACGGTCCACCACTGGCTGCATGCGGCAGGCGGTGGGATGGGAGCGTTCTTCCAGGTCCTGGAGTTCAGCAACTTCGGCGGGGCCGGGCCGGCACCTGCGGGGGCCTATCGCGGGCTCGGCCCCTTCGGGACCTACGACATGGCGGGCAACGTGAGGGAGTGGTGCTGGACTCCGGTTCAGAAGTTCCGGTACATCCTCGGTGGCGGCTGGAACGACCCGGCCTACCAGCTCAGTTTTCCCAACGCACTGGACCCGTTCGCCCGCCGCGAGATGAATGGGTTCCGTTGCGCCAGGTACGCGTCTCCACCGCCCGAGGCGCTCGCCGGCGAGGTGGCATTCATCAACCGCGACCGCCGGGGTGACACGCCGGCGAGCGACGACGCGTACCGGTTGCTCCGCAGTTTCCACGTCGTACGACAAGGTCGGAGCTGAATCCGACGGTGGAAACCGACGATGACTCGCCGCCGTACTGGCGCAGGCAGACGGTGTCGTTCGAGGCGGCCTACGTAGGGGAGCGCGTGGTCGCTCACCTGTTCCTGCCCAAGGACGCGACGCCGCCTTACCAGGTCGTGGAGTACTTCCCGGGCTCCACCGCGCTCGTCGCGCGATCCGTCGATGCCACCGGGGTGCTCACCGCCTATGCGGAACGCGTCATCCGTTCGGGCCGTGCGCTGGTGTTGCCTGCATTCAAGGGAATGCTGGAGCGGGGCCCCGGGACGTACTACCACTGGCTCGGCCAGCCGAACCTGTGGAGGGACATGAACCTCCAGTGGTCGAAAGACCAGGGCCGGACGCTCGACTACCTGGAGACGCGCAACGACCTCGACATTCGGAAGCTGGCGTTCCTCGGGGGCAGCCTAGGCGCCGCGGTCGGCCCGCTGATGATCGCGGTCGAGCCGCGGTTCAAGGTCGCGGTCCTGGTATCGGGCGGTTCCTTCGAGAAGGTGCCGCCCGAAGTGGACGCCTGGAACTTCGCGCCCCGGGTGACGATTCCCGTGCTGATGCAGAACGGGCGCGACGACTTCCTGTTCCCCGTCGAAGCGAGCCAACTCCCGCTGCTTCGACTGCTCGGCACCCCGCGGACCGACAAGAAGCACGTCCTCTACGACGGCGCCCACAACATCTTCGCGCGGATCGATCTCGCGACGGACATGCTGGACTGGCTGGACCGCTACCTTGGCCCGGTCACCGCGCGGCGGTGATTCGGCCTACATCTTCGTCGACTTCCAGAACTTCGGCGGGATCGCGAGCAGCGACTCGAGGCCCGTCCGCTTGATGGCCAGTTCCGCCTCGCGCTGCGCGAGTTCCAGCACCTCGGCTTCGTCCACCGTCCGCACGCGGCGGCCTTCCATCAGGACCTCGCCGTTCACGATCACCGTGTCCACGTCGTTGCCGTTGGCGTAGTAGGCGACCCGGTAGACGGGCATGTTGAGCGGGTAGAGGTGCGGCTTGAACATGTCGATCAGGATGACGTCGGCCTTCTTGCCGGCTTCGAGCGAGCCCAGGTCCTTTTCCATGCCCAGTGCCCGCGCGGCGTCGATCGTCACCATTTCGAGCACCTTGCCGGGCGGCAGGACGGTGTCGTCCCGGAAGAAGAACCGGTGGTAGCGCATTGCCTGGAACATGTGGCGGAACATGTCGTAGCTGCGGTCGGGCGCGACGCCGTCGGAGCCGAGCATCACGGTGACGCCGGCGTCCATCAGCTCGGTTGCGGGGCACCTGGCCCGGATCGACGCGATCGCGCTGGGGTTGTGGGAGATGCGCGTGTCGGTGCGGCGGCAAATCTGGATCTCCTCGTCCGTGAGGCCTGTCGCGTGCGACAGCAGCACGTCGGGCCCGAGGATGTTGAAGCCGCTCGTCGGCGTACTTCACCGAGCCGCGGCTGTGCCCATCCTGCGTGAAGAGCAGGCCGTACTTCTTCGACAGGGCGCGCGCCGCGCGGGCGCGCCCGATCAGCGCGGATTCCTCCGCGGCGGAGAGCGTTGACGATTCCGGGTGGTGCGTCGGGAACATCATCGCGATCGAGATCTTCCCGTTCGCCTGGCCGTGCCACCGCTTGATCAGCGCCTCGCTCGTCGCGAGATGGTCCTCGAACGTCACCGCCACGTCCCGCGGCGTGCCGCTCTCCCAGTTCACGTATTTGTTCGGATAGGGGCCCGGGCGCGGTCCCGACCGCGAGTACCCACCGGACGCCCACCTGCTGCACGCCGCCGAGTGCGGCGTTGCCGTAGCGCACGTCGTCGGTGCGCATGATGCTCTCGCCGCCGCCGAAGAACGTGACGCCGGTCGTCACGCCGAACTTCAGCCGTTCCAGCGACGAGAGCAGCGCGTCCGCGCGCCAGAACGCCTCGGTCGATCCCTCGGCGTAGATTCGCTCGCACGCCTTGTACCAGGCGTCCGGGATGTCGGTGCCGAGGCTCTTGAGCAGCCCGTGCCCGGCGTGGCCGTGCCCGTCGATGAGGCCGGGCATGACGACCTTGCGCCGGGCGTCGATTTCGCGCCTGCCCCGGAACGCGGCCCGGATGTCGCGGCTCGTGCCGACGGCCCGGATGCGGTCGCCGGCGATTGCCACCGCGCCGTCCTCCAGCACCCGGCGGTCGGGATCCATCGTGATGACGGTGCCGCCGGTGATCAGGATGTCGACCTCGGCCTGCGCGCCCGCCTGGCCGCCGGGCGAGGCGCCGTTGGCGAGCCGTGCCACGGCCGTGAAGGCGGCCGGGACGGAGACGATGAGCAACAGCGCGCCGAGGAGGCCGAACGGCGCCGTTCGTCGAGACCGGGAGTGCTGCATGATTCGGATCCTTCTTCTGCCATTCACGGCCGCGGTCCGCCCGGCCGCGGTCCCTCTGCCCGATACACGATCTTGCCGGCGACGATCGTATACAGCACGCGCGCCCGCGGGATGTCGCGCGGCGGTACGCTCAGAAGGTCTCGATCGACGATGGTGAAATCGGCCAGCTTCCCGGCCTCGATCGAGCCGAGCACCTTCTCGCGGAACGACGCGAATGCGGCCCACGACGTGAACCCGCGAACCGCCTCCTGGATCGTCATCCGTTGCGCCGGGAACCAGCCGCCGTCGGGCTTGCCGTCGAGGTCGGTCCGGGTGACGGCGGCGAAGATCCCGAGCAGGGGGTTGGGCGATTCGACGGGGAAGTCGGAACCGGCCGGGATGATCGACCCTCGGCGTTCAGGAAGTCGCGCCACGCATAGCCGAACTTCGCGCGCTCCGGGCCGACGCGAGCCTCGACGAATCCCATGTCTGAGGTCGCGTGCGTCGGCTGCATCGCCGCAAGCACCCCAAGTTCCGCGAACTTCGCGACGTCGCGCGGTTCGACGAACTGGGCGTGCTCGATGCGGAAGCGGTGGTCGACGCCCGGGTGGGCGCGCAGCGCCTTCTCGTACGCCTCGAGGGCCAGCCGGTTGCCGCGGATGCCGATGCAGTGCGTGCCGACCTGCATGCCGGTCTCGAGCGCAGCCCGCGCGATCGCCTCGATGTGTTCCGGCGATACGCGGAGGAGACCGATGTTCTTCGGGTCGTCCGCGTACGGCTCGTAGAACGCCGCGCCCCGCGAACCGAGTGCCCCGTCGAAGAACACCTTCACGCTCCGCACCGCGAACATGTGCGCCGCGTCGTCTTCCACGCGGTTGGCGCGGAAGTACGCGGCGAGGTCGCCTCGATACTCGGGGTTCCGCTCGTCTCCGAGCATCGCGTAGCACCGCAGCTTCAGCGCGCCGCGTTGAACGAGGCGACGGTAGATGGCGATTTCCGGCGGCGTCACGCCCGCCTCGTGCCACCCGGTGAGGCCGAACGCGGCGGCGCGGTCAATCGCCGCGAGCAGCTTCCGCTCGTATGCCTCGGGCGCGTCCTTGGGCATCGCCGCTTCGACGAGATCCATGGCCCGGTTGACGAGCACGCCCGACGGTTCGCCGCCGGCCTTCCGATGGATCACGCCTCCCGGCGGATTGGCGGTCTGCCGCGTGATGCCGGCGGCTTTCAAGGCGGCAGCATTGGCGAGGGCCGCGTTGCCGTCCACGCGCTTCAGGTACACCGGGTTGTCGGGTGAAACGGCACTGAGCGCGTCATGGACCGGAAACGCGGTGTCGGCCCAGTCGGTCTGGTCCCAGCGGCCGCCGAGAACCCACTCGCCGGGCCCGGCGGCCCGGACACGCTCCGCAACGCGGGCCACCACCTCGCTGTAACTTCGCGTGCCCGTCACGTCGAGGTTCGCGAGTTCCTGGGCGTAGCTGTACATGTGGGCGTGCGCATCGACGAGGCCAGGGAGCACGAGCCCGGGACCCGCGTCGATCACGGTCGTCTCTGGTCCGACGAAGCGATCCGCGCCCGCCCGGTCGCCCACGTACACGATGACCCCGCCGCGCACGGCAACCGCCTCGCGGATCGAGAAGGACGCATCCACGGTGGCGACCTTCCCGCGAATCACGAGGTCCGCCCGGTTCTTCTCCAGGCATCCAGCCAGGCCGGCGCAGCAGACTGCGACGGGCAGCAGCCGAACAGCGACGTCACGGAGCAACGTGTGTGTCATGGTCTGTCCCGCGGTCTTCCTCGTTCCGCCGTCCCCAGGAGGCGAGCGACCCCGTCGATCACCGCGTCGCCGGCCAGCGCCTCGTAGTCGTTGTGATCGGTGCCGGGCAAGAGTATCCAGTGCCGCGTGGCAGGCGGGGCCGCGTCGAACAGTCGGCGGGCCAGTCCGGCCGGGACCACGGAGTCGCGCTCCGCTGCGACGATCAGCAGCGGGCACGAGAGGCCGCCGATGCGATCGAGCGAGGGATACCGGTCGCGCAGCAGGCTGCCGCACCGGCAGCCAGGGGTAGTGGAAGGCGCCGACATCCACCATCGACGTGTACGGCGACCGCAGGATCAACGCGTCGGGCTGTCGCTCGGCGGCCAGCGCGACCGCGACGCCGGTGCCGAGCGATTCGCCGAAGTAGGCCACGCGCGCCGCGTTGCCCGCCAGGCGTCGATCGAGCCAGCGTCGCGCGGCGCGGGCGTCGAGTAGCAGGCCGCTCTCGGTGGGCGTCCCGGGGTTGCCGCCGTATCCCCGATAGTCGAGCATCAGCGTCGCGATGCCTCGCTCCGACAGCCGGCGTGCCAGCGGCGCGCGGAACGCGCGGTGTCCCGCGTTCCCGTTGAAGAGGATCACCGTCCACCCCACTGCGGGCGCCGTCGGCTCGACGTACCAGGCGCCCAGCGACAGGCCGTCCTCGGTGGGGACCGTGACCTCGCTGGCCGTCGCAAGGCCGACGTCACGCGGATGAGGAACCGGGCCGCCCCCCGCCAGGTACATCAGCCGGCGCTGGCCGAGCCAGGCCAGGACCAGCAGCGCGGCCGACGCGAGCACGACGACCAGGACAGCGGTGGTGAATCGCATCGCCTCGCCCCTCGCGCACGCCTACTTGACCAGGTGGAACCGTGTCTGCCGCCCGTCGAGAAACGAGACGCCCGTCGTCGTGAGCGCGGCGTCCTCTTCGACCGCCATCGTGATCTCCTGTCCGCCCCACTCGGGAACCCTCGCCCGCACCGACAGCTCGATCGCCCAGCACACGTCGGCGTAAACGGGGTAGTCGCCCATGCCCGGGACGCCGTCCTGCATGTCGGGCAGGCCGATGCGCGAGCCCGCGGCGTGACCGTGGTATCCCAGCGGGTGCGAGTAGATGCGCGGCACCAGGCCGGCGGACCTGGCCTTCGAGAGCGCCGAGGCCAGGACCTGGTTTCCAGGCAGCCCCGGCCTCATCTCGGACACCAGGATGTCCTGCAGCCTGTTGGCGGCGGACAGCGCGTCCCGCAGCCCTTTGGGCGCATCCGTCTCACCCTCTCGCGGCACGTAGGCCACCTGCTGAATGTCGGCAGTGAGGCCGAGGTAGGTGATGCCGATGTCGCACCGCAGCATGTCTCCGGCTTCGACGACGCGCGGGTTCTTCCCGGGGCTGGACGCTGCGCGGGTTATGTAGAACATGGGCTGGAACCAGGTCCCCAGCTTCAGGTCCGCGATCCGCTCCCGCACCCACCACGCGAGGTCGTCGAGCGTCGTCACGCCGGGCGTGATGACCTTGCGGGAGAACGCTTCCGCGACGATGGCGTGGTTCAGCGCGACGATCGCGGGGTAGAACTGCAGTTCTTCGGCCGAGCGCCGCTCGAGCCAACCGACCGTGAGGCGTTCGGCGGGCGCGATGCGCGCCGCCAGTTCGGGGCCCAGGGCCTTCATCAGCAGCGCCTTGTGGGTGGCGGTCATGCCATCCGCGAACGCAAACGTCTCGGACTCGTCCACGGCAATCTTCTTCGGGTTGCGCGCCTTGATGATGGTGGCCAGCCGCTGCCACGGTGTCGCGGTTGCCGGTTCGAACGCGGGCGTGTAAAAGTCGGCGAACGCCTTGTGCAGGTCGCCGCTGCCATACGGGTTCACGATGAGCTTCTCGATCCCGGCCGCACCCCTGTCGAAGAACACGAGCATCGTCAGGCGCCAGGCGAACAGCGACGGCGCGGGAACCAGCGTCGGGTAGACCGGCCCCTCGTTGTGTTCGCGGCAGATGACCACCCACATGTCGATCTGTTCCCGTCGCATCACCTGCGGGAGGACCGACTCGAACCGCGAGGCGAGCCACCGGTTCTGCAGCGCCGCCTGGTCGCGGAGCGTGAGTACCGGCGGCGGCTGCCCCGCACGACCCGGCTGGGCCAAGACGGACAGCGCCGAACAGACGGCAAGGAGCGCGGAGATGAGCGATGCGCGCATCGTGGGGTGAATTGTTCCACAACCGGGGAGGCGCGGGCGCCAAATCCGCGCCGCCCGGGGCCGGGTGGCGGCTGGAGAGTTACCGGCGCAAGCCGTGCTATATTCGACAGATAGCCGAAGAACAGGCGAAAGCTCAACAATAAACCAAGGAGAAAACCCGATGAAGTCCCCTCTCTTGCTGGTGCTCGCGGTCGCTCTCGTTGTGGGACTGGCCGGAGTGGCCACGGCTGCCGACACGACGCTGACCGGCAGCGTGATGTGCGCGAAGTGCACGCTGAAGAAGGCCGACGCAAAGGAATGCCAGGACGTCCTGGTGGTGAAGGACGCCAAGGGCGGCGCCGCGAAGGAATACTACATCGCCAAGAACGACGTGTCGGAGAAGTTCGGGCACGTCTGCACGGGCGAGAAGCCTGCGACCGTTACCGGCGCCGTCGCCGAGAAGGACGGCAAGACCTGGATCACCGCGACGAAGATGGAAGAGAAGAAGTAGGGTAGTAGGCCGCCAGGCAGCGGTCCATGACCCACGACGCCCGGGCGCCGGTGCGCCCGGGCGACTCGCACTTCCCCCGCCCGAGCAGTTCATCGACGATTGTCTGCACCAGCGGCTGGTGCACGTGCGGCGGGTTGGTGAACGGCCGCACATCCTCGCCGCCATCCACGCGCAGCACCAGCGGGCCGTCGGTGAACACCGGCATGTGCAGCTCTCCCGCTGTGCCCGTCACGACAATCCCGTCCGCGGATCGGTCGGCGTTGAAATTCCACACGCCGGTGCCGCCCATGCCCGAGTCGAACCGGAAGCAGGCGGTCACCAGGTCTTCGGCGCGGTATGTCCCGCCGGTATTGCGGGCGACGGCGTTCGCCTCGACGATCGGCCCGAGCAGGAAGTCGAGCAGGTCGAGGCCGTGCGACGCGAGGTCGAGGAACAGGCCGCCCCCCGCGATCGAGGGGTCCACGCGCCACGCGCGGGCCTCCTCGCCTTTCAGCAGGCGGTTGGACTGGAAGGCGTGGACCGAAGTCGGCGTGCCGATCGCGCCGGACCGCAGGAGGTGACGCGCCTCGAGGAAGCGCGGCAGGGCGCGCCGGTAGTACGCGACGAACAGCGGGACGCCGCGTTTCTCGAACGCATCGATCATCCGCAGGCACTCGGCGTGATTGAGCGCCATCGGCTTCTCGACCAGGCACGGCTTGCCCGCCTCGGCCGCCATCAGCGCCAGCTCGAGGTGCGACGAAGGAGGCGTGGCCACGTAAACGGCATCCACGCCGCCGTCTGCGATGAGCGCCCGGGCGCTGTCGTAGTGCCGCGGCACGCCGTGACGTCGCGCGTAGTCGGCCGCCTTCGGGGCGTCGCGCCGCATCACCGCCACGAGCGACGACCCCTCGGCCTTCTGCAGCGCCGGCCCGCTCTTGACCTCGGTCACCGCCCCGCAGCCGATGATCCCCCAGCGAATCTGGTCCATGGAGCCCGATTGTAGCAGCCGTCCGAGCCCGGCGAGCCCGCCCCCTGCTCTTCTCGCCGCGTGCCAGGCCGGGGAAGTTGACATCGGGCTCGTCGCGCGCTTAGCCTCGATGCGCTGAGTCAGGGGCGCGCTTGGCGGGGGCGCGAAGCCGGCGCCTGCGTTGATTCGTTTGGCGGATCGAGGAGTGAGCTCGGGTTACCCGACGAAGGAGCGGCCAAATGTGGTACCTGCTGGTCGTCGTGGCCGTTGCCTTCGTCGTGTACACCACCGTCGATGCCGGGCGACGGGGCCGCTCGCCTCTCGTGTGGGGCACTCTGGTGGCCGCGACTGGCGCGGTGGGATTCGTTGCGTTCCTCATCGTCCGTCGATTGACTCCTCCGGTTGACCCACCCCTCGGGGTTCGTCTCACCACGCAGCTCGCCCTCGGCGGCATCGCGATCAGCGTGGTGGTGGCCGTCGTCGCCTCGTGGACGGTCGGCGTCGTTGCCCAGGTGGCGACCGTCCAGGGACACGCCATGGAGCCGACGTTGGCCGACGGGAGCGCCGTCGTCGTCAACAAGCTCGTCTACCGCGTGTCCGAGCCGCGGCGCAACGACGTCGTGATGCTCTACTACCCCGTCAACCCGGACAAGATGTTCGTCAAGCGCGTCATCGCCGAGGAAGGCGACCTCGTGCGCATCGTCGACGGGCGGGTGCTCGTGAACGACGTGCAGCGCGCCGACAAGGAAGTGGCACCCGAGAATCGCTCCCATGACGACTGGGGCCCGAAGGTGATCCCCGAGGGGTACTGCTTCGTGATGGGCGACCGCCGCAACAACAGCTCCGACAGCCGCCACTGGGGATTCGTCCCGAAGAAATACGTCGTGGGCCGCGTGGCCTTCCGCGTTGCGGGCCCCGGGGCGTTCACGTTCGTGCATTGACCCGCTGCGCACGCCACGGTCGCAACCAAGCGGCCCCTGCTGGCCGGATCAACCACAACGCCTGCCGGTAGCGGATGGGCTGGGCGGTGGCGCGTTTGTTGTATCTCCTGGGCTTCTTGGCTCCCGATGTGTAGGCTTCATGGACGCACGGTCCAAGAGCCGACGCTCGGGCTTTCTGGATGGACTCCATGAGCCGCCACGCTCTCAGCCCAACCGTCGGAACACCGCCGCGGCCCTTCCCGACAAGAACGCCGATCGACAGGCAGGCGCTCATCGAGAGGTTCCGTCGCACCCGCGCGCGAAGCTCGGCCATCTTCGACATCGTCCCGCCCGCTGCGCGGCTGTCCCGGCCGATCGCGCTGCGGCACCCCATCATTTTCTACGAGGGGCACATCCCCGCGTTCTACGTGAACGCTTTGCTGAAGAAGGGCCTTGGGGCGCCGGGCGTCGACGAGGCGCTCGAGCGACTGTTCGCGCGCGGAATCGACCCTGACTCCGAGGCGGCCGCGGAAGAGCGGCGGATCCAGCAGTGGCCTTCACGGAGCGAATTGAACGCCTACGTTTCCGAGGCCGACCGGGCGGTGGAGCAGGCCCTGCTGAGCGCCGACCTCGATCGCTCCGACCGCCCCGCCATGCGCGGGGCGCAGGCCGTGTGGACCGTCCTCGAGCACGAGGCGATGCACCAGGAGACGCTGCTCTACATCCTTCACCGTATGCCGCACTCCGGAAAGCGGCGTCCGGAGGGAGCCACCCCGCCGCAGACAGGCAGGGTCGTGCGGCCGGCAATCGTCGAGATCCCGCCGGGAGAGGCGACGCTCGGTGCCCCGCCGCACATTCCATTCGGCTGGGACAACGAGTTCGGCGAACACCGGGTGCACGTGCCGGCTTTCCGGGTCGGCAGTCACAAGGTCACCAACGCCGACTGGCTGGAATTCGTCGACGACGGCGGCTACACGCGCGCAGCGTTGTGGAGGCCGGACGACTGGAAATGGGTCCTCGAGTCCGGCGTCTCGCGCCCGCCGTTCTGGGCGCGGCGCTCCGCCGACTGGTACTGGCGAGGCATGTTCGACGACATCCCGCTGCCGCTCGCCTGGCCGGTCTATGTCACACAGGCCGAGGCCACCGCGTTTGCCAGGTGGAGAGGTGGCCGGCTGCCAACCGAGGCCGAGTATCACCGCGCCGCGTTTGGCGCGCCCGACGGCGGTGAACGTCCCCTCCCCTGGGGCGACGCGCCGCCCGACGCCAGCCGCGGGCACTTCGACTTCGCCGGGTGGGATCCCGCACCTGTTGGCTCGCATCCGGCAGGCTCGAGCGCGTGGGGCGTGGACGAGCCCGTCGGGAACGGTTGGGAGTGGACATCGACGGTCTTCGGCCCGTTCCCGGGTTTCGAGCCGATGGCCTCGTACCCGGAGTACTCGGCCGACTTCTTCGACGGGCAACACTACGTGATGAAGGGCGCCTCGCCGGCGACGGCGCGCGACCTGGTGCGTCGATTGTTCCGCAACTGGTTTCGCCCGCAGTATCCGTACGTGTACGCCTCGTTCCGCGTCGTCTACGACGCCTGAGGACTGCCATGACAGGAGCGGCCGCACACGCGGTGTTCCAGCCCGTGACGTCGGCATCCGCGGCCAAAAACGCATTCGCCGAGGACGTCCGGCGCGCGTTCGCGTCGCGCCCGTTCCGGATCCCGTCGCAGTATTTGTACGACGACCTGGGCTCGTCGCTGTTCGAAGCGATCTGCCACCTGCCCTGGTATCCGATCACCCGCGCCGAGAAGGGGCTGCTGCGGCGGCGAGCCCCGGAGATCTTCGAGCAGAGGCCGAGGCCGCTGACCATCGTCGAACTGGGCTGCGGAACCGGGGAGAAGCTCGACCTGCTGCTCGACGCCTGGGACGGCGGAGACGAGCACCTCGCCGTGACGTTGATCGACATCTCTGCGGCCGCGCTTCGGCAGTCCGCGCGCCTGATTGCGGCGCGAGGCCCGGTGAGGGTCACCTGCCATCACGCCCTCTACGAGGAGGGCCTGGCCCGCACGTCGAGCGAGCAGGGGCGAAGCCGACTGATCCTGTTCCTCGGGTCCAACCTGGGGAACTTCGAGCCCGCCGATGGGAAGCGCTTCCTGCGCATGTTGGGCTCCGTGCTCGCGCCGCGTGACGCGCTGCTGCTTGGCGTGGACCTGGTGAAACCCGAGCCGACGCTGCAGCTGGCTTACGACGACCCGCTCGGCGTGACGGCCGCGTTCAACCTCAACCTCCTGTCCCGCATGAACCTCGAGTTGGGCGGCGACTTCGACCTGTCCTCATTCGAGCATGTCGCGAGATGGGACGCTCGGCGCCAGCGCGTGGAAATGCACCTGCTGAGCCGATCGCGTCAAACCGTGACGGTGCGCGAGGCCGGGTGCACCGTGACGCTCGAGGCGGGCGAGACGCTCTGGACCGAGAGTTCCTACAAGTACACGGCAGCCGGCATCGAGGAGATGCTCTACGACGCCGGCCTCGAAGTGTCCGAGATGTGGACCGACGAAGACGCCGCGTTCGCGCTGATGCTGTGTTCGCGTGCCTGAAGCCGAATGGCGGATGTAGCCGAGGGCGACCCCGCGGGCGTGAGGCGGCGTCCGAGCCGCCCGAGGACACGCCGAAGGGCGCGAGCGGGAGTCGTCGGCGAGACCAGGCGCGCAGCGGTCGCGAGCTTCGTCCGCTCGTCGCAGAGGCCCGCCGGGCGCCAACGTGACGCCTGGCTGGACAGGACCCGCCCGGTCTTTATAACGCGACTGTCTGGGCCCCCTCAGGCCGCCTACTTCTTCCGCTTTGCGGGCAGGTCCCGTCCCCCCTGGTGCAGCACGATCTGATCGACCGCGCCGGTCGGCCCCTTGACGAACGTGATTTGCGCGTCCGTCACCTTCAGGAAGAACTCGGTTTCCGAGAACGGGAAGACTTCCACCTTGCCCTGACCGGTGGCCTGCGTCATCAGTTGGTCGCCTTCGCGGGTCACGGTGAGGATGAAGCCGGGCGCCAGCTCGTACTCCCCGACATACGCGTCGTAGATCGCAGGATTCACCTTGATCTCGGTGAACTCCTTGCGCGGCGGCGGGGCGTCGGCTACGCGAGGCGCGCGCTCGGGCGTGCCGCCTTCTTCCTGGAAGGCCACGAGTGCCGTTGCCTTGCCCGCGGCGTCGGCTTCGAACCGGAATACCGGCAGCCGGTTCTCGACGAAGAACTCGGTGTTCGAGCGCGGCTTGATCTCAGACCTGGCGCCGCCGGCAGGCTGCAGGAACAGCTTGCCGTTCTCGAATGTCACCGTCCGCCGAACACCTTTCTCCGCCGCGTAGACGCCGGCATAGCCCTGCAGGATCTTCGGGTCCACCGCCGCCGCCGTCTGTTCGGAAAACGGGCTGCCGACCGAGATGGCCGCAAGACGCTTGGCCAGGTACACGGGAGGCGCGGAAGGGCTGTCGCTGTTGCAGAGCACCGCCACGTAGCCGCGGTCCTCCGGCATCCGGATCACGTAGGTCGAGAACCCGAAGATCCCGCCGCCGTGTTCCTGGGTGTTGTGCCCGCGCAGGGTCCCCATCTGCCAGCCGTAGCCGTAGCCGTTGGTCGTCCCGTCCACCAACTTGTAAGGCGTCCACATCTTCTGGAGCGAGGCGCGCTTCACCAGTTTCTCCGTGTACAGCGCAGCGTCCCAGAGCGCCAGGTCGTCCACCGTCGACAGGAGCGAGCCGGCCGCGTACGGCTGCGTCATGCTCAGCGGGCGCGCGGGCTTGTCGCCGTCGCTGTAGCCCCCCGCGAACTTCGCGATCCTCGGCTCGTCGGTCCCGTAATACGAGTGCACCATGCCGAGCGGTTTGAAGATGCGCTCGTTCACGAAGGCCGCGTACGTCTGCCCGGATGCCTTCTCGATGATTGCCCCCAGCAGGACGTAGCCGGAGTTGTTGTAACGGTAGCGCGTGCCGGGCTCGAACTGCATCGGCTCGTTCTTGAAGCCGTCGATCAGCTGGGAGACCGTCAGGTCGGCCTGGACCCTGGTGGCCATGTAGCCGGGGATGTCGGTGTAGCTCTGGATGCCCGAGGTGTGAGTCAGCAGGTGTTCCACCGTGATGACGCGGCCCTGCATCGGGTAGCCGGGCAGGTACTTGTCGATCGGGTCCTGCAGGCCGACCTTCCGCTGTTCGACCAGCATCATGACCGCCATCGAGGTGAACTGCTTGGTCACCGACCCGAGGCGGAACACCGAGTCGGGCTGCAGAGGCAGCTTCTTCTCGACGTTCGCCAGGCCGCGGCCGGCGCGAAACACCACTTTGCCGTCCTTGACCACGAGCGCCGCGACGCCTGGTCCGGTGGGCTTGATCGCGCTCGCGAGTACGGCGTCGTACGACGCAGCCGCGACAGCCTGCGGCGCGGCCTGCGCGAGGGTCGAGGCCCACACGAAGGCGAACACCAGCAGCGCGTGCGTGACGGGGAGACGGGCGACAGTGCGTTTCACGGGAATCTCCGTCGATGAGGGCGGGAACGAAAGGTCAACGAATGAAAAGACGACCGCCGCACCTCGAAGGTTCCGCGGGCGGCCGGGCGCGTCACCGGGGCGCCTGGGCAGCGGTGACGCGGTCCACCGTCTCGACCAGTTGCTGCGCGTCGATTGGCTTGTCCAGGTACGCGTCCGGATGGAAGTGCTTGAACCGCGCGAGAAACGCGTGGTAGTCGGCGGTGAGCGACTGCTGGACCCCGCTGACGACGACGATCGGGAGGTCCGCGAGCGTCGGGTCCTTGCGGACCGCCACGAGCACGCTCAGCCCCCCGCGGTCCGGCATCACCAGGTCCAGCAGGAGAACGTCCGGCCGCTCCTGGCTCAGCAACGCCAGCCCTTCGTCCGCGCGGTTCGCGCTCCGGACAGACCATCCGTGATCCGATAGCAGGGCCGAGAGGTAGGTGGTGGTGTCCGGTTCGTCGTCGATAACGACAGCCTTGCGATGGGCCATGGTGGTTCCTCCCGGGGCGCGCACGTTGGGTATACCCCAAGCGGGCGTCACGCGCAAGCCGTCCTTCGACTCGCTCCGCTCGCTCAGGACGAGCCGGCCTCGCTTGACCGCCGCCTGCCCGATCAGTAATCATCCGCCGCGGAGGCGGGGAACGATGCCGATCGAGTTGTCGCCTTTCACGCGGGTGCTGATGGACCAGGTCCAGCTGGTCGCGCTCGCCTTCATGGCCGTCGTCTACGCGCTCAAGGTGCGATGGCTCCTCCGGTTCCGCGCGCCCGCCGAACGCACGCCGGCCCGCGGCAACGAGGCGCGCGGCATACGCTACGCGATGACCACCATCGCGATGCCGTGGGAACTGCCGAGCACCCGCGTGCAGTGGGTTCGCTGGGTCGAATTCGCCGTGTTCCACGTCGGCGTCGCGGCCGCGATCGGTCTCACCTTCGTCATGCCCTACTGGCCGCGACTGGTCGGGAGCGCGCCGGTCGTCGCCGTCTTCCAGATCGTCTTCGCGGCGGCGGGCCTCGCCGCCCTGTCACGCGCGTGGCGCCGCGTCGTCCGCCCCGAGCTGCGCCTCATCACCTCGCCCGACGACCTGTTTTCCCTGGTGCTGCTGGTGGCCTGGCTCATCGCCGGGATCCTGGCAGCGCCGCAGCGTAGCGAACCCGCGCTCGCCGCGTTCTTCGGCCTGACCGCGTTCTTCCTCGTCTACGTCCCGTTCTCGAAGATTTCGCACTACATCTACTGGCCGTTCATCCGCTACTACGTCGGCAGGCACCTCGGCCACCGCGGCGCCTATCCGACGAAGACCGTCCCGCGCCACGCATAGGAGCGCAAGACGTGAGCGACACGCCGAGCCCGTCACCCGTTGCCGACATCGACGCCTTCGTCGAGGGATTCCACAAGAAGCTCACCCGGCAGGCCGTCCTGTCGTTCGCCAGTTGCGTCCACTGCGGCCTGTGTACCGACTCGTGCCATTACTACCTGGCGACGGGCGACCCTGCCATGGCGCCGGCGCACAAGGTGGACCAGGTGCGGAAGCTGTACAAGGCGGAAGTGGACTGGCTTGGCCGCGTCGCACCTTGGTGGGTCGGCGGCAGTTCGCCCGCCAGCGAAGAGGACCTGCGCGCCCTGCAGGACGTCGTGTTCGGTTCTTGCACCGGCTGCCGCCGCTGCACGTTCTCGTGCCCTTTCGGCGTGGACACCGGCTTGATCATCCGCATGGCCCGCGGCCTGCTGACGGCGCAGGGGATTGCGCCGGCCGGCGTGCTCGCCGTCAGCAAGGACCAGTGGGAGACGGGCAACCAGATGGCCGTTTCCCAGCAGGACTATCTCGAGACGCTCGAGTGGCTGCAGGACGAACTCCGCGGCGAGACCGGGCGACCCCGAGGCGGCCATCCCCATCGACAAACCGAACGCCAACATCGTATTCGTCGTCAACCCCCGCGAGATCAAGTACGCGCCGCTCTCGCTGCTCGCGGCCGCCAGGATCTTCCACGCCGCGGGCGAGGACTGGACGATGCCGTCGGTCGGCTGGGATAACACCAACTTCGGCCTGTTCTCGGGCGACGACGCGCTCGGGGCGCACATGGGCAAGCTGGCGTACGACCAGATGATGCGCCTCGGCGGGAAGAAGATGGTGATTTCGGAGTGCGGGCACGGCTTCCGCGCGACGAAATGGGAAGCTCCCAACTGGGCGGGCATGGATCTCCCGTTCCCCATGGAGAGCTTCCTCGAGACCATGGTCGAGTACGTGAACAGCGGCCGGATCGTTCTCGATCCGACCCGCAACCAGAAGCCGGTCACGTATCACGACCCGTGCAATCTCGCCCGGTCCGGAGGAATCACCGAGGAGCCGCGGTTCCTGCTCAAGCACGCCTGCGTGGACTTCCGCGAGATGACGCCGAACCGCCAGGAGAGCTTCTGCTGCAGCGGCGGGGGCGGAGCGATGTCGATGTCGGAGTACACCGCCCGCCGCCTGCAGGTGGCCAAGGTGAAGGCCGACCAGATCTCGGCGACGGGCGCGACGACGGTCGCCACCGCGTGCCACAACTGCGTGGACGGCCTCACCGACTTGATCAAGCACTACAAGCTGAAGGTGCCGGTGCGGAACGTGTGCGAGTACGTCGCGGACGCGCTCGTCGTCGATCGCCCGCACGTCACCGGGATCGACGCCATGCCGGCTGAGCTTCGGGGCCGGACGGTCCTGGTCGTCGACGACGACCCGGATATCGTGGTCTACCTCACCGCGCTGCTGCAGGACCACGGGCTGAAGACGGTGACCGCGCGGAATGCGAACGAGGGACTCCAGGCCGCGCGGCGGGAGATGCCGGACGCGATCACCCTGGACATCGCGATGCCAGGCCGATCGGGCATCGACGTGTTCACGCGCCTTCGTTCCACCCCGGAGCTTGCTTCGATCCCGGTCATCATCGTGACGGGCGCCATCGAGTTCCGCGAACTGGTCTACCACCGCAACGTCCCGCCGCCCGACGGGTACGTCGAAAAGCCGGTGAAGCCCGAGTTGCTGCTGATGAGCGTGCGGAAGGTTCTCGAACTGCGGCACCGGGCAGCCGCTGCCGCCCGCGCGGGCGGCGACCGATGAGCGCGGCGGTCGACGAGGGCTCTCAGGCCATCTGCCGGACCTTCTTCGAGGAGGTGCCCCTGCTACGTCACGGTCCAGGACCGCGACCTGAGGATCCTGCGCGCCAACAGGCGGTTCCGCGAGGACTTCGGTGAGGCGCCCAACGGTGTCCCGTGGCGCTGCTACCAGGTCTACAAGCATCGCGACGAACCGTGCCTGGCCTGCCCGGTGGTCGGCGACCTTCGCCGACGGCCAGAGCCACTCCAGCGAAGAAGTCGCGACGACGCGGGCGGGCGAGCACAAGGAAGTGCTCGTGGTGACGGCGCCGGTCCGCAACGCCAACGGCGAGGTGGACCTCGTCATCGAGATGAGCACCGATATTTCGGAGACCAAGCGCCTGCAGTCCCAGCTGGCGGCGCTCGGCATGATGGTCGGGCAGATCGCCCACGACATCAAGGGCGTGCTCACGGGCCTCGACGGCGGCGTCTACATGGTCACCACCGGGATGGGCCGGAACGACCGCGGCCGCCTCGAGCAGGGCTGGGAGATGGTGCGCCGGAACGTCGATCGGGTGCGGACGCTCGTGCTCGACATCCTCTACTACGCCAAGGAACGCGAACTCGAGTACCGGCTGGCGTCGCCGATCCGGATCGTCGAAGACCTCGTGGCGGCCGTGCAGGGCCGCGCGCGCGACGGGGGGGTCGAGGTGGTTGCCGACCTCGACCCGGCCGCCATTGCGTTCGAGGTGGACGTTCGCGCCGTGGAGGCGATGCTCACCAACCTCCTGAACAACGCCCTCGACGCGTGCCGGGCCGACCCCTCGGGCGAAGCCCACCGCGTGAAGGTCGGCGTCCGGGAGGCCGACGACGACGATCATGTTCGAGGTGGCGGACAACGGCATCGGGATGGACCGCGAGACGAGGGAACGGGCCTTCACGCCGTTCTTCTCCTCCAAGGGCGGCAAGGGCACCGGGCTCGGTCTCTACATCGCCCACCGCATTGCCGCCCAGCACGGCGGACGCATCGACCTGGTTTCGCAACTCGGAGACGGGACGACCTTCACCGTCCGCCTGCCCAAGGGTCCGATGAGAGGGGCGTCGCGCCGGTAGACGAGAGGTCGCCCGACGTCCAGGCTCTCTTCCGGGTTGGGATCGTGCGACGACGATCCCGCGTCTAACGACGAGGCGCCATGAAGAAGACCACCAGTTTCAACATCGGCTACGTGCTGTTTGCGGCGGTGGGGGTGCTCCTCCTCCACAACGCCTGGGTGGCGACCCGGACGGTCGCGCCCATTCCCTACAGCGACTTCCAGAAGTACCTGAAAGACAAGAAGATCAAGGAAGTCGTCGTCGCCGCCGGCGAAATCCGCGGCGAGTTCGTCGAGCCAATTGAGGGTAAGCCGCGCTTCGTCACGACGCGGGTTGACGGCGACGTCGCCACCTTGCTCGAGCAGCACAACGTCAAGTTCTCGGGCCGGATCGAGAGCCAGTTCTTCGAGACGGTGTTGTCCTGGGTCGTCCCAATCCTGCTCTTCTTCCTCGTCTGGACGTTCTTTGCCCGCCGCGTGGCCGAGAGGATGGGCGGACCGGGCGGGATGCTGTCGATTGGCAAAAGCAAGGCGAAGATCTACGTCGAGTCGAACGTGAAGACGTCGTTCGGCGATGTCGCCGGCGTGGACGAAGCCAAGGCCGAACTCCTGGAGGTCGTCGAGTTCCTGAAGGATCCGAAGAGCAAGGCGCGGCTCGGCGCGCGCATGCCCAAGGGAATCCTCCTGGTCGGCCCTCCGGGAACGGGAAAGACGCTTCTCGCCCGCGCGGTGGCCGGCGAGGCGGGTGTGCCGTTCTTCTCGATCAGCGGCTCGGAGTTCGTCGAGATGTTCGTCGGCGTTGGCGCCGCACGGGTTCGCGACCTGTTCGAGCAGGCCCGCCAGAAAGCCCCGGCCATCATCTTCATCGACGAGCTGGACGCGATGGGCCGGGCGCGGAACGCGATGCCCGGCATGGGCGGCAACGACGAGAAGGAACAGACACTGAACCAGTTGCTCGTCGAGCTCGACGGCTTCGATCCCACCAGCGGCATCGTCCTGCTCGGGGCGACCAACCGGCCGGAAATCCTCGACCCGGCGCTGCTGCGCGCGGGCCGCTTCGACCGGCAGGTGCTCGTCGACCGCCCAGATCGGATCGGCCGGAAGCAGATCCTGGAGGTCTACCTGCCGAAGATCGCAGCGGCTGACGACGTCGACCCGGAGGCGATTGCGGCGCTGACGCCAGGATTTGCCGGGGCCGACCTGGCGAACCTCGTGAACGAGGCGGCGCTGGTGGCGACGCGCCGGGGCGCCGACCGCGTGACGCTGGCCGATTTCTCCACGGCGATCGAGCGGATCGTCGCGGGGCTGGAGAAGAGGAACCGGCTGCTCAACCCGCGGGAGCGCACCATCGTGGCCTACCACGAGATGGGGCACGCGCTCGTCGCGACCGCGCAGCCAGGCAGCGACCCGGTCCACAAGGTGTCGATCATCCCGCGCGGGATTGGCGCCCTTGGCTACACCATCCAGCGTCCCACGGAGGACCGGTTCCTCATGACGAGGGAGGAACTCCTGTCGAAGATGGCGGTGCTCCTCGGCGGCCGGGCCGCCGAGCACGTGGTGTTCGGCCACTGGTCCACCGGCGCGTCCGACGACCTCGTGCGGACGACCGACATCGCGCGCAGCATGGTGACCCGGTACGGGATGGTGCCGGAACTCGGACACATCGCCTACGACCGCGACCGCCAGGGTTTCCTGGGAGGCGCCGGAGCAGGCGGGGAGCGCAGCTACAGCGAGCAGACCGCGCAGGCGATCGACGCGGCCGTCCGCCGGCTGGTGGACGAGGCGTTCGCCGAGGCCGTCGACATTCTCCAGCGGAACCGGGATGTCCTCGAACGCAGCTCGGTGCTGCTCCTCGAGAAGGAGACGCTCGACGAAGCGCAGTTGAAGAGCCTGTTGGCCGGAGCCGAGTCCTGTGGCGTATGATCTCGCCCTATGAGCAGATCATCCCTTTCCAACAAGTGGGTTCTCATTACCGGCGCTTCGTCGGGTTTCGGGGCGGCGGCGGCGCTGACCTTCGCCCGCGAGGGCGCGAACGTAATCCTCGGCGCCCGCCGGGCGGACCGCATCGCCGAAGTGGCGGAGCAGGCGAAGCAGGCGGGTGCGCCCGCCGCGCTGGCCCACGTCCTGGACGTCGGCAGCACGGCCAGTGTTGAGGCTTTCGCCGCCTGGGTCCGCACGCACACGTCGTCGATCGACGTCCTGATCAACAACGCCGGCGGGGCGCACGGCACCGACCACGTGGCGACCGCCAAGGATGCGGACTGGGAGGCGATGTTCCAGTCCAACGTCCTCGGCCTGCTCCGCGTGACGCGCGCGATCCTGCCGATGATGCGCGAGACGCCCGGCGCCTACATCATCAACGTCGGCTCGGTGGCCGGGCGCACGGCATACGAAGGGGGCGCGGCCTACTGTGCCGCGAAGGCTGGGGAACTGCAGATCACCAAGGCGCTTCGCCTCGAATTGAACGGGACCGGTGTGCGGGTCGGCTCGATCAATCCAGGCCTGGCCGAGACCGAGTTCTCGATGGTGCGTTTCAAGGGAGATGCGGCGCGCGCCAAGAAGGTCTACGAGGGGCTCGAACCGCTGACGGCGCAGGACATCGCCGACACCATGCTCTGGCTCGCCAGCCGACCGCCGCACGTCTGCATCGACGAACTGGTGATCAAGCCGACCGCGCAGGCGGAAGTCTACAAGGTGTTCCGGCGGCCAACCCCCTAGCCTGATCCCAGTAACCTGTCCGGAGCGGTTTTCGGTCCCGGGAAACCGCTCCGGCCCGTCTTCCGACCTTCAGCGCAGCACGGTGAACCGGACGTCGCGCCGGACCTCGCGGTCGCCGGCGCTTGCCGCGACCCTCAGCAGGTACTGGCCCGGCGCCAGGGCCGATACCGGCACGTCGAACTGCACGTCCGCCATCCGGCCCGTCGCGAACCGCTGGGGATCCAGCGTCTCCACGTGCTCGTCGACGAAGAACCCGCGGTCGTTCATCACCCGCGCGGCAAACGTCACCGGCCCGACCGGCTGCGTGCCCCCCTGCGAGATGCGCACGAAACCGCCGACGCGGTCCGTCTTGATGAAGTCGCGCATCGTGGTGGGAATGACGGGGACGACGCCGTCGAGCGCGTGTGGCGGCCCCGAGACGGTCTTCGGATCGATGCTCAGCGCGATTCCGGAAAGCGCAACCCGGTCGCCGAGGAAGTCGGGGACCTCCACGTCGCAGTAGACGCTGCCGCTCCTGGGGCCGACATTCTCGCCGGGCGAGACGAAGGCAACCGGCGGCACCAGGTCCGACACCCTGACCCCGTTGACCGACGTCTCGGCCGCGAACCGGAGCTGGTAACGGCCGGGAGGAAGGTCGAGGCGTGAAAGCAGTTCGAATCCCACCATCTTGCCGAACCCCGGGAAGTTCAGGTTGACCGGCACCGTCTGCCTGCGGGAGGCGCGGCGCTTTCCGTCGGGGCTGTAGGCCGAGGTCACCGTGTCCACCTCGATGACGGCGCGCGTGGCGCGCATCGGCGCGTAGGCGCTGAACGCGACGGTGACGCCAATCGCGGCATCCCGGCGTCCAGCGATTGGAAACGGGGCGGCGGCGATCTCGAGCGGCAGGTCGGCTTTCGGCACGATGCCCGCGGCGGCGGACGCCAGCGCCGACGGCGTCGCACCAGCCTTCGCAGGCTTCTTCGTGCCCGTCGCCGCGCGGGGTTCCGAGTAGCCGGTTCGCGCGCGCACCGTGACCCCCGGCCGGTTCACGCGCACCTCCAGTTTCCGGAACCTGCCCTGCGCCCGCGCATTCACCGGGACGTAGCCGAGCAGGTAGTACGACCCGTTCTCGCGGACCAACTGCTTGATGCCCGGCACCGGGTCGTTGTTGTCCACGACGGCAAAGCCGCCCGTGCTCTCGGACAGCGATTTGAGGAACACGCGGTTCGCCCAGCCGGGGTTCATCGGATCGGCGCTGGTGGCCGCACCATACGGCGCGCGCAACCCTCCCGGATCGAACGAGTAGATGTTGACGTTCGCCCGCTGCGCGGCGCGGAGACACTCGAACAGGTCGGTGACGAGGCCGGCGGCAACACCGCTCGCATCGACCGTTCCGCCTGAAGCCAGCGAGGCCTCGCCCACCCCGATGTCCAGCGGGATCCCGATGGAGACGAACACGAGCGCCTTGCGGCGATCGGGAAGGTCTGCGAGGTACTCGGACGTCGTGCGCAGCGTGCTGATCGTGGCCGAGTAGTTCATGGCGAACACGGGGTTGAGGCGGTCGAAGACCGCCGGGGTGACCGTGCCGTCCTTCGCCATCACGCGCTCCGGCATCGGCAGGTTCAGGCGCCCCACCGCCGCGAGCAGCAGCGACCGGTCCGACGTGAAGTCCTGCCCGGCTCCCTTGTTCAGCGCGAACACCACGGCCGCCAGGTCGTCGGGCGCGAGCCCGGCAATCACCTGCTTGATCAACGCCGGGTAGTAGAGCACCTCCGGTGTGGCGACGGGCGTCGCGTCGTCCACGACAATCGCCACGACGCGACGTTCCCGGAAGTCGGCATTCCCGCGGACATCCGGCGCCACGTCGCGAAGCCAGGGCGCTTCTCCGGGCTTGGGGTCGACGACATCGGGCAGGTCGATCGCGTGGAACGTTTCGACGGTCTGCGGCTTGCCGTCCTCCAGGATCGTGAAGTCGTCGGCCGTCAGGCCTCGAACGGGATTGCGATCGTCGTCCAGGACGGACACGTCGAGCCTGACGAGTTCGACGCCGGCGCGAAAACGAGGCGGAGTCTGTTGCGGGACCTGCCCGGCAACCACGAGAACGGCGCAGGCGGCGAAGAGAAGAACGACGACGACCGTCCCCACCCGTGACCTCAGGTACATGGCCGGCCCTCCAGGGAGATCGCCCACACAAGAGCTGTGCCGGTTCGCCCGGCGGAAGTCTACAACGATTCCGGCTCCGGCCCCGGCAACCGTCCTGAACGGGGGGCAACCGCGATTCGGCGCCGACCTCAACGGGAGACGGCAAATCAGGCTATCCTGTGCCCCTGCGCGGCCCGTCCTCGTCATCTCCGGAGGTGCCTCATGACCCGACGCGTCTTCCTCGTGGTGCTGCTCCTCGTTCACCTGTCCGGCGTCGTTGCACTCGGACAGGATCCATCCGCAATCAAGCTGCCCGCGCCGCAGACGGACGGCGGCAAGCCGCTGATGCAGGTGCTGAAGCTGCGGCAGTCGGCGCGCGAGTTCGGGGCCGAAAAGCTGCCGCCGCAGGTGCTGTCGAACCTGCTGTGGGCGGCCTGGGGCATCAACCGCCCCGACGGGCGCCGCACCGCTCCGTCGGCGAGCAACAAGCAGGAGATCGACGTGTACGTGACGCTTCCCGAAGGCGCCTACGTGTACGACGCGAAGGGCAACACGTTGAACCCCGTGGCGGCCGGGGACCTGCGCGCCGCCACTGGCACGCAGCCGTTCCCCGCCACCGCGGCGGTGAACCTCGTGTACGTCGCCGACACGTCGAAGGTCGCGCGGCCGGCGACCGATCCGCAGCAGGCGATGAACATCGGCGCCGACGCCGGTTTCATTTCCGCGAACGTGTACCTGTTCTGCGCGTCCGAGGGTCTGGCCACGGTCGTCCGGGCCTCGGTGGACAAGCCCGCGCTGGCCAAGGCGCTGAAGCTGAAGGACACGCAGGTCATCGTCCTCGCGCAGACGGTGGGCTACCCGAAAGGCGGGAATGACAAGAAATGAAGAATGCAAAATGAAAGATGCAAAATGACGGTTGAAACATGCCAGCCAACCTGACTCCCGACTACCACCGTGCCGAGCAGCGGCTCCGGCTCGCGCGCACGAACGACGAGAAGATCGACGCGCTCGAAGAGATGCTGCGCGTCATGCCCAAGCACAAGGGCACCGACCACCTGCAGGCGGACCTCAAGTCGCGCATCGCGAAGCTTCGGAAAGACACCGGGAAGAAGGCCGGGCGGAGCGGCTTCGGCCACACCGTGCCGCGCGAGGGAGCGGGGCAGATTGCGATGGTCGGCCCGCCGAACACCGGGAAGTCGTCCCTTGTCCGGTCGTTGACCCACGCGACCCCCGAGGTCGGCGACTATCCGTTCACCACGCGCGAGGCGGCGCCCGGGATGATGCCGTTCGAAGACATCGCCTTCCAGTTGGTGGACCTGCCGCCGATATCCGAGCAGCACGCCGAGCCCTGGGTCTTCGATATCGTCCGCCACGCCGACCTCGTCTGGGTGGTGTTGAATGCCGTGGACGGGCTCGAAGGGTTCGACGAGGTCGAGCGCCTGCTCGATGGCCGAAACATGGGACTGGTGCCGGCGGAGCCAGGCCAGGTCCTCGACGACGGCGGCGTGAAGTTCCGGAAGCCCGCGCTGGTTCTGCTGAACCAGTCCGACAGGCCGGGCGCCGCGGACGCCGCCGTCGTCCTCGACGAGCTGTTCGAGCACCGCTGGCCGCTGCTTCCCGTCTCTGCGGTTGCAGGAAGCGGAATGGAGGCGGTCAAGCGGCGCACGTTCGAGGTGCTCGACATCATCCGCGTCCGCACGAAACAGCCAGGCAAGCCGGTCGATTCGGGCGCGCCGTTCACGCTGGCGACAGGCGCCACCGTGGGGGACCTCGCCGCCCGCATCCACAAGGATCTGGTGGAAGGGATGAAGTTCGCCAGGGTCTGGGGCAGGAGCGCGTTCGACGGCCAGGCCGTCCAGCGCGATCACGAGTTGATGGACGGCGACGTGGTCGAAATTCACTCCTGACCGGGTTGGGCCGTTCCTCGTGGCGCGGGCCTCGTGCTGGCGCGCAGTAGGACAGGCGTCCCGCCTGTCTGCGCGGGGCAGGGAATTTCCGCTATCCTGACAGAATGACTCGCCTGGTCGCTGCCATCCTTATCCTCACCGCCTCATCGGCCGCCGCGTCCCCCCAGATCACCCGCGACAACTGGGGCAGGGTTGCCGCGCCGGTCTACGGCTCCGGCCACCCGGACAGGGGCGGTGCCGAGCGGTTCGCCGGGCCGAAGCAGTTCGGCGACGAGTACTACCACGGCGTCCTGCCGAACGGCCGGATCGTGAAGCCGGCCGGCCGCAGCGTGCAGGTCGGCATGAACCCGCTCGGGGCCCGCCTGACACCAGACGGGCGATTCCTCGTCGTCAGCAACAACGACGACGAGGCGCCGGCAACCGGGTCGCTGCGCAGCGACAAGAACGTCGCCGGGTACTCGCTGTCGGTCATCGACACGCGCGCGATGGCGGTGGTCTCGCAGATCAACACCGGCGGGCGTCTCTTCGTCGGCTTGCAGATCACCGGGAACGGTCCGTATACCGCGTGGGCCTCGGGGGGAGGCGACAACAGCGTCAAGCGCTTCACGATCTCCAACGCGGGTGAGATCAGCCAGGCCGGCAGCGTGGCCATCGCGCCCATCACGTCGGCCACCGAGGGCTACGTAACGAACTACCGCCCGGCGAAGACCCTGAACACCGCGGACGCTGCAGGCAATCGCCCGCCGGTGCCCTCTGGCTTCAACCGCACCGAAGGCGCGGCAATCACGTTCCCCGCCGGTTCCGCTCTCAGCCCCGACCGCAGGTTCCTGTACGTCGCCTGCAACGGCGACAACAGCCTTGCGGTCATCGATACGGCAACGTTCGCCGTGGTCCGCCAGGTGCCGGTCGGCTACTTTCCCTACGACGTGGCGGTCAGCGCAGACGGACAGTGGGTTTTCGTGTCGAACTGGGGAGTGACCGAGTACAAGTTCGCGAATCCCACGTATGCGCCGGACGGAAGGTTGACCGCCCTCGGCCCCGCCGGGAAGAACGAGCCGGCCGGCTACTTCGTCCCGAAGACCGACACCAAGGGCGAGACGCCGAGGACATCATCGGTGTCGGTCGTGTCGGTGCCCGCCGGAGATGCCGCGAAAGCGTCCCTCGTCCGTTCGGTCTACGTCGGAGAACCGCTGGACGAGCTCGAGCAGGTGGGCGACGCGCATCCGTCGGCAATGGTGCTCGTCACGCGCGGCGGCCGGCAGTACCTCTACGTGGCCAAGGCCAACAGCGACGCGATTGGAATCATCCGCCTCGTGAGGGCCGCGGCCAATGGGAAGGTGACCACCCAGGTTCTCCCCGACTTCGACCTGTCCCCCGTGAAGGTGGCCGGCGTGAAGCCGCCCGTGCACGGCGCCTACCCGAACGCGATCGTCGTCTCGCCAGATCAGTCGCGCGCATACGTGGCCGAAGCCGGCCTGAACTCGGTGGCCGTACTGGACGTCCGCGCGCCCGATAAGCCGGTCCTGCTCGGACGGATCCCGACCGCCTGGTACCCGACCGCCGTCGAGGTGAGTGCGGACGGGAGGACGCTGTACGTCATCAGCGCGAAAGGGATCGCCGAGGACCTGGGCCCCGCAGGCTTCACCGCCCCGCCCTCGAAGGTGCCGCGGGCCAATTCGCTGGTGACCGTGGACAGCAATTTCATCTTCGGCACCGCGCAGCAGGTCGACCTCGCGGCCACGCCGCTGGACAACCGGGCAGTGCTCGCCACCAACTTCACGATCGTTCCGAAGGTGGACGACCGGGTCGTCCCGGCCGGCGGCGCCGGGTCGCGGAAGATCAAGCACGTCTTCTTCATCCTCCACGAGAACAAGACGTTCGACTCGATGCTCGGGAACCTCGCCCACCTCGGTCCGTTTGCCAGCCTCACCTACAAGGACAGCACCGGAGGCTCGTTCGTGAACGAGCAGTACACCAGCGTCGCAAAGAACCTGCAGCTGCTGGCGTCGACGTTCTCGGTCGGCGTGAACTACTACAGCGACGCCGAGGAGAGCGATGCGGGGCACCAGTTCGCGGCCTCGGGCACGTCGAGCGACTACGCCGAGAAGACGCTCGAGAACAAGGCCGGACGCAACCTGCTCACGAACAAGAACATGGACCCGGAGGACTACCCGGAGGCCGGCTACATCTTCAACAACGCGGCCCGCAACGGCGTGACGTTCAAGGATTACGGCGCGCTGCTCCGGATCATCGGGACGGACACGGGCGGAAGCGCTCCCGCGGTGCTGAACGACCCCCCCAGCGGGAACGCCGGCTACCCGGTGCTCCCGTTGACGACGCCGGTCCAGAACAAGGGCGATGTGGACTCGCCCGTGCAGGGCCTCGGCCAATCGTATTTCACGGCCAACCCGATCCTCGCGGTGCTCGGTACCAACAACCCGAACGGCGAGCCGCGCCTCGACCACGACTACCCGGGGTACAATTTCAACATCTCGGACCAGCGCCGCGCTGCCCAGTTCATACGCGATTTCGACCGGATGCTCGCGAACGGCACGCTGCCGCAGTTCTTCTACATCTACCAGCCCAACGACCACACGGGAAACATCGTCGCGAAGAACGTGGCGGACCGGACGCCATCCATGCAGGTGGCCGACGGCGACGTGGCGCTCGGCATGGTGGTCGATCACATCATGCGGAGCCCGGTGTATTACGACCCGAAGACGGGGGAGGGCAGCGCGATCTTCATCACGTTCGACGATGCGCAGTCCACGCTGGATCACATCCACCCGCACCGCACCCCGCTGGTCGTGGTGAGCCCGTACGCGAAGCCCGGGCCGGCGACGCGCCACTACAGCACCGCGTCGATCGTCAAGACCGAGGAACTGCTGCTCGGCCTGCCTCCCAACAACCTGGGCGATCTGTTCGCGACGGACCTGCGGGACATGTTCCAGGCCGACTACAACGGCGTGACGGCGGATATGCTGACCTTCACCCGCCGCTACGCCTACAAGGCATCGGTGGAAGGGCTGAGGATCTGGGACCTGGTGCAGAAACTCGATCTTTCCGGACCGGACTCGGACAGCCGGCGCCTGGGGTCGCTCGCGCGGCTTTCGATGCTGGCAGACGCCCTGCGCGAGGAGGCCGAGCGCGAGGGCAGGCTGCAGGACGCGGCGTACCTGGCCAGGCAGGCCGAGCTGTTCGCGCTGGCGCAGTCGCTGGCCGGAGAAGAGCGGTAGGGCCGGCCGGGAAGCCGGCCCACGAACGTCACGCGCCGCGCGCCGGAACCCGTCAACGGATGGGCTTCGGCCGGGTGCCGCGAGCCGTCCGTCAGTCGATCACGCGGAGGATCTCGTCGATGGCTTTGCGCTCGCGGGGCTGCGGCGGGGCCCCCGCGGGCTTGCCGATGGCGACGAGGGCGGCCAGCCGCCCGGGCGCTTCGATGCCCATGAGCCGTTCGAGGGCTTCCCTGGCGACCAGCGGGCCGCTGAGCCAGCAGCCGCCGTAGCCGAGGTTGGCGGCGGCGAGCAGCAGGTGCTCGACGGCTGCGCCGAGGCACTGGAGGTCCGGCTGGCCGCGCATGGCATTCACTTGCGGGCCGGTGAGCCGCCCACCTTCGAGCGCAGCGTCCATCACCGACTGGTAGGGCATCAGAACCACGCCGACAACGAGCGGGGCGTCCGCGAAGAAGGTCGAGAACCACTCGACCCGCTGTTGCGCGTGGCGCGCGGCGTCGCTGGCCGGCTCCGGCATGAGCGCGCGCACCCTGACGTGCACGACGGCCCCCATCTCCTGGAGGAGCGAAGGCCGCGTGACCGCGACGAACTGCCACGGCTGGGAGTTGTTCGGGCTTGGTGCAAGACCCGCCAGGCGCACCATCTCCCTCACGTCGGCCGCCGGGACGATTTCGGCCGTGAACTGGCGAACGCTGACACGCGACTCGACCAGGTGGCGGAACTCCATGCATGCTCCCTTCGGATGCCGGACATTATAGAATGCCCAGCCGAGGTGCCGCGATGATCGCAGCCGTGTCCCGCCGCGTGTCCGTTCGACTCGTGCTCCTGCTCCTGCTGCTCTCGACCCCCGCTGGCTCGCAGCAGTGGACGCCCCCGGCGGCGCCGCTGCCGATGGCAAGACAGGTCGCGGTCCGCGAAGGCTGGCTCGCACGCCGCTACGAGATGCTGCTGCCGATGATGCGTCAGCACGAGATCGGCATGTGGATCGTCGTCAACGAGGAGTTCCACGACGACCCGCTCTCCGCGCTCGTCGCCCCGCCGAGGCCGTACGTCGGCCGCCGCGACGTCTTCGTGTTCATCGACGGCGGCGACGCCGGCCTCATCCGGTCGGCGATTACCGGCTACTCCGAGGAGAACATCCAGCGGTTCTTCGACTCCCCGAACGAGCCGGTGCCTCTTGCCAAGGCGCTGCCCGCTCTCATCGCGAAATACTCGCCGTCCCGCCCGCCAGCGGTGGGGCAGGCGTCCCGCCTGCCAGGGATCGCCCTGTCGATTGGCGGCAGCCGCGGCGTCACCCACAGCCTGACCCACGACGCCTACCAGGCAATCGTGGAAGCGGTCGGCGCCGAGTCCGCCAAGCGCATCGTCCCGGCCGAGCCGCTCATCGAGCAGTTCCTCGACACGCGGATCCCCGAAGAGATGCCCCACTACTCGCTCCTCGTCGAGTGGACCGACCACCTGGCCCGACGGGCCCTCTCGAACGAGGTGATCACGCCCGGCGTGTCCACCGTGGGCGACGTCCGCCGCTGGCTCTACACCCAGTCGGCCGCTGCCGGCTTCGTGCCGTGGTTCCAGCCCGACCTGCGGGTGCAGAGGAGGGCCGTGTCGGGAGACACATCGCGCGGTTTCCTCGCGGTGGCGCGCGAGTCCACGGTGATCGAGCCGGGCGACGTCGTCCACCTGGATTTCGGCCTCAACTACATGGGGCTCGCCAGCGACTGGCAGAAGATGGCCTACGTCCTGCGAGAGGGAGAGACCGAGCCGCCTCCGGGGCTGCGGGGCGCGATGGCGAACACGAACACCCTGCAGGACGCGCTGGCGCGCCTCTCCCGGCCGGGTAAACCGGCCGGCGAGGTCTTCGCCGAGACGATGGCCGAGATGAAGGCGAAGGGGATCACCGCGCAGATTTACTCGCACCCTCTCGGCAACCAGGGGCACGCTCTCGGCGCGTCGATCGACATGAGGTCCGCCTCCCGCGAGCCGAATGCGGCGCCCAGGCCGCTCCGGAAGGGTTCCTACCTGGCGATGGAGCTGAACACGCAGACCCCTGTCGCGGAGTGGGGCGGCCAGCCGGTCACCATCATGGCTGAAGATCCCGTCTACCTGACCGACGAGGGCTGGAAGTTCTTCAGGCCGAGGCAGGAGTCGTTCTACTTGATCAAGCCGGTGGCGGCGCCGGCGGTGGCGGGTCGAGCGTCGTACCCGGACGGGCTCTACGCCGAGTTGCGCACGAACAAGGGCCTGATCGTCCTGCAACTCGAGATGGACCGGGCCCCGATGACCGTCGCCAATTTCGTCGGCCTCGCGGAGGGCGCAATCGAGAACAAGGCGCTGCCGGCAGGCGCCCCGTTCTACGACGGCACGGTGTTCCATCGCGTCGTTTCCGGCCACGTCATCCAGGCGGGGATTCCGCTCGCCGGGGCGGCCAGCGTCGGCTATACGATTCCAAACGAGATCGTGCCCGGCCTGAGCCATGGCCGCCCGGGCGTGCTCGGGATGGCGAACTCCGGACCGCACACCAACACGACGCAGTTCTACATCACGCTCGGCGACCGGTCCTACCTGGACGGCAACTACACGGTGTTCGGCCAGGTCTACTCCGGTCTCGACGTCGTCAACGCCGTCGTCCAGGGCGACTGGATCGACCACGTGCGGATCGTGCGGGTCGGCGACAAGGCGCGCGCCTTCAAGAGCGACAACGCCACCTTCCGCGCGATGCTCGCGGAGGCCACCGCGAAGGTGAAGGCGGCGGACGAGAAGAAGGCACGCGACGAGGCGGCGCTGATCAAGAAGCGTTGGCCGAGGGCGGTCGCGTCGCCGAAGGGGGCGCTGGTCGTGGTGAGCCGGAAGGGAAGCGGCGCGCCGGGCGCGGCCGGAGACGTGCTCCGCGTCCGCTACACGGCGCAGATGCTCGACGGCCGGTTTATCGCGAGTTCGGCCGACGAGGGGCGCCCGGTGCCGGCGAGGGCGGCCGAGGAATTCGACTATGTCGTCGGCAAGACGCGGATCACGCCGGCGCTCGACGAAGCGCTGGCGGCGATGGCCCCGGGCGAGCGGCGGACGGTGATCGCGCAAGGCGCGCGCGCGTACGGCCGCAGCGGCTACTACTCGAAGGAGAAGCCCGGCGAGAAGCGCTTCGTCATCGCGCCGGATACTACTCTCGTGTACGACGTGGAGGTTGGTGAGCGCACGAAAGTAGCGGACCGGCCCTTTGCCGCAAGCCGTCCCTCGACGCTGCTCGCGACGACCTTGACGACAGTCGAAGGGTCGCAAGCCGGAGGCCGGTCTAGATGAGCAGCCTGGTTCTCCTTCGGTACCTCCTGGTACTCCGCCAGGTGTCCCCACTTGCGTTCGGCGCTTCGCTCGAGCGGCGGAACGCCGCTGACGAAGAGCAGCAGCAGCGTGATCATCAGCGGCCCCAGGGCGCCCAGGAGGGCCCAGGCCCCGAGATCCCGTGCGACGAACGCGAACACGCCCCACCAGCAGAGCAGTTCTCCGAAGTAGTTCGGGTGGCGGGCATGGCGCCACAGCCCGGTGTCGGTCCAGCGGTGGCGGCCGGCCGCGCTAGACTTGTGCCGGAACTTCTGGATGTCGGCGACGGTCTCGATGAGGAGGCCCGCGAACCAGATGACGAGCGCCGCCGCCTTGTCGATGCCCCAGCCGCCCGGGGCGGCGCCGAACCACAGCGTGACCGGCAGCATGATTGCCCAGACCGCGATGCCCTGGAGCAGCCAGAACTTCGCGAACGAGACGAACCGCTCGCGGATCCCGTCGAACCGCGCGTCCCGGCCCATCCGGAGGATTCTGAAGAAGAGATACCCGGCCAGGCGAACGCCCCACGCGGCCACCATGGTGGCGGCCGCGATGGACGGCCCGTCGGTGCGGCCGGTGAAGAGAACCAGCCCGAGCGCCAGCAGGACGAACGTCAGGCCGTACGACAGGTCCGTTACCTTGTCGGTCTTCAGCCCGGCGGCGAATGCGAAGAAGACCGCCTGCACCGCCATGCTGAACGCGAACGTGGCCCAGAGGTACTCTGTCATGCGCCCCCTTTATGACGCCGGCCCGGGGCCGGTGGATCCCGGCCGCACCAAGGCACTTGCCTTGGCCGCGCGTGCGCCTATGCCAGCTCCCGCCCGAGCGCAGCGATGCACGCGTCCACGTCGTCCGCGGTGTTGAACAAGTGCGTGGAGAGCCGTGTCCCGTTCATCCACTGGTCCGGCACCACCTTCACGACGACCTTGTGCTTGTCGTACAAGCGCTGGTAGAGGTCCGCGCTCTTCACGGAGCCGGGCAGCGAGAAGGTGACGATCGGCGAGGCGAGCGGGCCTGCGGGCGGGCTGACGACGCGGATGCGCGGCACGCCCTGCAGCGCCTGCCACGCGCGCTCGCGCAGCCCCAGGTTGTGGCGCTCGATGGCCGCGATGCCGATTGACGACACGTAATCGATCGCGGTGCCGAGCGCGAGGACGCCCGGGATGTTGGTGACGCCCGACGATGCGGAGTAGACGGCCCGGCCGGACTGGAGCGGAATCGGATCGATCGCGCCCGCGAGGTCGTCGTTGAGATACAGCAGCCCGCTGCCGGCCGGCGCGAGCAGCCACTTGTGCGCGCTCGTGACGTAGACGCTGCATCCGAGCGCCTTCACGTTCACCGCGATCCCCCCCACGGCCTGCGCGCCGTCGACGACCGACACGCAGTTGCGGGTTTTTGCCAGGGCGCACAGCTCGGTGACCGGCATCCGCAGGCCGGTGCTCGTCAACAGGTGGGAGAACGACAGCACGCGCGTTCTCGGGGTGATTGCCTTCGCGAAGCGGTCGTGGATCGCCTGCGCGTCGTTCTCGCCCGCGGGGATGGGCACGACGTCGAGGACGACACCGTGCTTGCGGACCAGGTAGTCCCAGCAGACGCGCCCGCCCGGGTGCTCCTGGTCGGTCGTCAGCACGTGGTCGCCCGCCTTCAACCCCAGGCCCTGCGCCACCATGTTCATGCCCTCGGTGGTGCTGCGGGTGACCAGGAGTTCTTCGGTCTTGCAGCCGATCAGGCCCGCGGCTTTGGCGCGCACGCCCTCCATCGCCCGTTCGTGCGGGCCGTAGGCATAGAAGACCGGGTTCAACTCCATTTCCGTCCACGCCGAGATGGCGCGCTCCATCACCGGGCGGGGCGTCGGTCCGAGCGAGCCCGTCTGCAGGTAGACGAGGCCGGGCGCGAACAGGAAGTCGCCGGCCGGCGCGAGCCCGCGCGCGGGAGACGGCTGGCGCGGGGCCGTCTGTCCGGCGGCCGACAGCCACGACCCGGGCGCGAGGTTGATCGCCGACAGAGCGCCGAGCGTGCCGAGGAACGAGCGGCGGGACCGGGAAGGGGTGTGCATGCGCACATCTTAGCCCCAAGGGCAGGCTCAGGCGTGCGCCGTCGCCGCCGGTCCGCCCGCTCCGCTGACTCAGTCGGACAGGCTTCCAGCCTGCGGAGCAGGCAGTGGTCGCCACCTGTCGGCCCCGCCGGTCGTCAGGGCCCCCGCCGCCCGGCGGCTGTTCGCTGAAGCAGTAGCAAGGACAGGCTTCCAGCCTGTCGGTACCTCCAGGCAGAGCGCGACGAGCGACTCAGGATCGTCGCCCCTCATTTAGAATGGCCCGATGATTCCCGTGTTCTTCAGGACGCCGGCCGAGTTGCGTCGGTGGTTCGAGGCGAACCACGCCACCGCCCCAGAACTCTGGATCGGCTTCTACAAGAAGGACTCGGGGAAGGAGGGCGTCGTCTACAAGCAGGCGGTGGACGAGGCGCTCTGCTTCGGCTGGATTGATGGGGTCGTCCGCCGCGTGGACGAGGTGAGCTACACGAACCGGTTCACGCCTCGACAGGCGCGGAGCACGTGGAGCGCGATCAACATCGCCCGGGCGAAGGAGTTGATCGCCGAGGGGCGGATGCAGCCGCCCGGCCTCGCCGCGTTCGAACGGCGGACCGACGACCGGTCGATGACGTATTCTTACGAGCAGCGGCAGGCGGCTGCGCTCACACCCGCCGAGCGAAAGGCGCTGAAGACCATCCCGGCCGCCTGGGCGTTCTTCGAGTCGCAGCCTCCGTCGTACCGCAGGATCGTCGCCTGGTGGATCCAATCGGCGAAGCGGGAAGAGACGCGCAAGCGGCGCCTCGCGGTCCTGGTCGACTGCTCGGCGCACGGCCAGCTGATTCCGCTCATTCATCCCGAGGCCCAAGAAGTGAAGATCGAAACTCCTCGTTCCCGCCGTCCTGCTGCTCGTCGCGCTTTCGGTGCAGGGATTGCCGGCGCAGCTGCCCGGCGACCGGCCGGCACCCAACGCCCGCGCGACGCGGTCCGTCGTGATGGCGCGCAGCGCGATGATTGCGACCAGCCAGCCGCTTGCCTCCGCCGCCGGCCTGCAGGTGCTGCGCGAGGGTGGAAATGCCGTCGACGCCGCCGTCACGGCTGCCGCGGTGCTCTCGGTCGTCGAGCCGACGATGAACGGGATCGGCGGAGACCTGTTCGCGATCGTCTACGACCCGAAGGCGAAGGAGCTGACCGGCCTCAACGCGAGCGGGCGGGCCGGCCGCGCGGCGACGCCAGAGGCGTTCGCGAAGCGCGGCGTCACCCGGATGCCCGAGTACGGCCCGCTCACGGTGACGGTGCCGGGTGTCGTGGACGGCTGGGCGAGCCTGCTGAAGCGGCACGGGACGATCACCCTGGCGCGCGCGCTGGCTCCGGCGATCGCCTACGCGCGCGACGGCTTCCCGGTCTCCGAGATCATCGCGGTGATGTGGAAGGGCGAGGAGAAGCGGCTGGCGGCGGACCCGGCGGCCGCGGCGACGTTCCTGGTGAACGGCCGCGCCCCCGCGCCGGGAGAGATCTTCCGCAACCCCCGCCTTGCCGCCACCCTCGAGCAGATCGCGGCCGGCGGACGTGACGCGTTCTACCGCGGGCCGATCGCGGCCGCGATCGCCGGGGACATGCGCGCGCCGGCAGGGGCTGCTCGACGAGCGCGACTTTGCGGACCACCGCTCCGACTGGGTCGAACCGATCTCGACGACGTATCGCGGCTACCAGGTGTACGAGCTGCCGTTCAACACGCAGGGGTTCGTGGCGCTCGAGATGCTCAACATCCTCGAGGGATTCGACCTCGCCACGCTCGGCCACAATTCTGCCGGGTACCTTCACCTGCTCGTCGAGGCGAACCGCATCGCGTTCGCCGACCGCGCGGCCTACCTCGCGGACGCCGGCTCGGTGCCTGCCGCCACCCAGGCGATGCTGCTCTCCAAGGACTACGCGGCGAGGCGCCGGGCGGAGATCAAGCCGGACCGCGCGGCGGCGTCGTACGCCGCGGGCCGGCCGCCGTCGGGCGGATCGGGCGCAGCGATCGACGTTCACGTGAGCGGCACCGGCGACACGATCTACCTGACCGCGGCCGACGGCCAGGGCAACGTCATTTCCCTGATCCAGTCGCTCTACGACGCGTTCGGCGCCGGCATCGTCGCCGGCGAGACCGGAATCGCGCTGCAGAACCGGGGCGCGCTCTTCACGCTGCAGGCCGGCCACCCGAACCAGGTCGCGCCCGGCAAGCGTCCGTTCCACACGCTCGTGCCGGCGATGGTGATGAAGGACGGCCGGCCGTGGCTCTCGTTCGGCGTGATGGGCGGCGACATGCAGCCGCAGGGACACGTGCAGGTGCTGCTGAACGTGATCGAGTTCGGCATGAACGTGCAGGAAGCAGGCGAGGCGGCCCGCTACCGCCTTGCGGGGCCCGGGCGTCTTCGTCGAGTCGGCCATCGGGACGGACGCCCGCGCCGGCCTCACCGCGCGAGGCCACACCGTGTCGGGCGGCTTCGGCATGTGGGGCGGCTTCCAGGGGATCCTGATCGACCCGAAGTCCGGCGTCCTGTTGGGGGGATCGGATCCCCGCAAGGACGGCCTCGCCATCGGATTCTGAGGCGCTGGAGATGAAGAACCCCAATCACCCGGAGAAGCCGCCCACACGACCGGGCGACTCCGTCGATGATGCGGCACGCGGGCTTCCACCGGCGTGTCCCGCGCCCGACCCGCCGCCCGAGCCGTTCCAGCCCTGGGAGTGCCCCTGCTGCCACGAGCCGAACGACGGCACGTTCGACATCTGCTGGAACTGCCAGACGACGAAGAGTGAAGAATGAGATGAGATGCGGATGTCCGCACGACATTCGCCATTCGGCGCCGCTGAGGCGCCGGTCAGCGCATCGTCTGGCGTCCGTTCGCGAACCGGGCGTTGACCACGTTGTTGTAGATCGAGCCGAAGCGGTAGCTGAATCCCATCGACACGTAGTAGTCGTATGACGTGGCGAGTTGGCGCTGGCGCACCAGCACCTCCTCCTGCGTGGCCTCGCCCATCGGCAGGTTGAGCTGGTCGCGGATGCGCGACACCCTGCCCCAGGCCGTCAGCGAGAACCCCTTGAACAGCCGTACGTCCATGTCGCCGTACAGCACCATCCGGTTCTTGGTGACGTCGTTCAGGTAGTGCGACGCCTGGAACGACGTGCTGGTGGTCCCCCAGGGTTGCCGCATGTCGAGGCTCACGGTCAGCGCCTGGTCGGCGAGGGTCTCCCGGTCCTTCCCGTAGATCGTCGTCTCGTAGTAATTCACCCGGCTCAGGCCCACGGAGTAGTTGAAGGTCAGCTGCCGCCGGGTCGACTCGGAGTAGGGGAAGACGTTGTACTCGATGGCCGGCGCCACCAGCAGCTTCGCCTCGAGGTTCGAGTACGACGAAGACGAGAACTCGGCCAGTCCCCCGGCGCCCCAGTGTTTGCCCAGGCTGTTGACGACCAGTGAAGACCCGTAGAAGCCCCGCGAGATGCTCGTGTAGGTGTCGCCTTCGCTGAAGGTGTAGTCGCTCTGGCTGTAATTGCCGCTCACCGAGTTGAGCAGCTTCCATTCCTCGGTCACGCGGTTGGCGGAGAGTCCTCCGTAGAGCCTGACCGAGGTCTGCGAGGCCTCCCCGTTCGTGCCTCCCTGCATGCTGGCGCTGAAGACCCAGTGATCCCAGGGATCGCGGGCGGGCGCGCCCGCTCCAGGTGCCGCGGTCGGGCGGCGGTAGCCGATTTGGAGTTCCCGCCCGGCCGGGGTATCGGCCACGTACCGCACCAGGCCCAGTTTCAGCGTGGCGACCATCTCGCGCCGGCGTTCGTCGTCGGTGTCGGTGCTCTTCGGACATGCAGCGCAGCGTGTGGTTCACCTTGTCGAACCGGCCGAGGCCGATGAAGGCAAAGGTGTACTCGCGGCCGCCGCCCCCCGTTTCGTCGGCGGTCACGAGCACGTGGACGTCGGCGTCTCGCCGGTCGCGGACGTGATCCACGAATGCCAGCTCGGTCCGGAAGTACTCGGTGTCGCAGTAGGCGTTGGTGCAGTCCACGAAGAGCCTGAGCGGGCGATCGCCCGGGGGCGGCGGCGGAGGCTGGCGGCCCGGCGGTGGCGGTGGAGGCGGCTGCTGCGCCGTGGCCCGGCTGGTGCAGTCCAGGGCGGCGGCCATGACGAGCGTGAGGCAGATCGCGGCGACAGACCGCGTGATCGAGCGTTGCCGGCCGGGCATCCGTTCTCCTTGCGCGAGGGCGGGCGATCGAACTGCTCGCTCGCGCGCCGCGCGCGACGCCGCGAGCCGACGACACACCTGATTTGGACGATGTCCCCGGCGTGACGGTTGGGAAGTATAGTAGGCGGGAGCGCGTTCGATATCGGATTGAGAAGAGGAGCAATCGTGTCTGATCTGTCTCACGCCCGCTTCCGTGACCGCCTGGCGCGCCGCGAGCCGCTCGTCGGCATGCTGCTCTCGCTGCCGTCGCCCGAGATGGCCGAGATGTTCGCGGCCGCTGGCTTCGACTGGCTGTTCGTCGACATGGAACACGGCCTGCTCGACTTCACCTGCGTTCAACGCGTGGTCCAGGCCGTCGCCGGCGCCTGCCCGTGCATCGTCCGCGTGCCCAACAACGACGCGATCGTGATCGCCAAGGCGTTGGATACCGGGGCCGCCGGGGTGATCGTTCCGCACGTGAACAACCCGGAGGAGGCTCGGGCTGCCGTGCGGGCGGCGCGCTACCCGCCGGCCGGCGCGCGCAGCATCGGCGCCGCGCGGGCGCAGGGATACGGCAGGCGCCTGGCGGAGGCGATCGCGCGAGACAACGGGCAGACCCTGGTGGTCGCGCAGGTGGAGCACATCGACGCGGTGCGATCGATCGAGGAGATCGTGCGCGTGCCCGGCGTGGATGCGATCTTCATCGGGCCGTTCGACCTCTCTGCAAGCATGGGGATGCCAGGAGAGATCGGGGCGCCGGAGGTCCAGCAAGCGATAGGCGTGGTGACCGCGGCGTGCGCGGCCACGGGTATGCCGTGCGGGATCTTCGTGGTGGACGGCGCCTCGGCGCGACGGGCGGGGGACGCCGGCCACTCCCTGGTGTGTGCAGGGACCGATACGCTGCTCATCGCCGGCGCCGCGAACCGGCTGCTTGGCGAGGCGCAGGCGGTTGAGAGCGCTCCGCATGCCTGAGATCGATCACGACGCGTTCATGCGCATCGCGCTCGAGCAGGCGCGCGTGGCGGCGGCAGCCGGCGAGGTGCCGGTCGGCGCGGTGTTGGTGATCGACGGGGAGGTCGCCGGCGCCGGCTTCAACCAGCCGATCGGCAGCCACGATCCGACGGCGCACGCGGAGGTGGTCGCGATTCGTGCGGCGGCGGCCCGGGTGGGAAACTACCGCCTGACCGGCTCGACGCTCTACGTGACGGTCGAGCCGTGCCTGATGTGCGTGGGGGCGCTCGTGCACGCGCGCGTGGGCACGCTGGTCTTCGGCGCGGTCGAGCCGAAGAGCGGTGCGATCGCCTCCTCGGTCCGGGCGCACGAGTCGCCGGGCCTCAACCACACCTTCGACATCGTCTCCGGCGTTCTGGCCGACGAGTGCCGGGAGATCATCCAGGAGTTCTTCAAGGATAGAAGACAGAAGCCAGAAGACAAGAGACAGGAGACAGAACGCGCGCCGGGCGCGCGGTAGCCATGGAAGCGATCCGGCACCTGGCGTACTGTGGGCGGTGCGGTGCAGCCGCTGCTGGCACGTTCGAGTGCCCGGGCGGACCGTTCCGCTGTGCCGCCTGCGGCTTCACTCTCTACTTCAACGCGGCTGGCGCAGTCGCCGCGATCATCCTGCGAACCGACGGCCTGGCCCTCTTCGTCCGCCGCGCGATCGACCCCGCGAAAGGGAAGCTGGCTCTGCCCGGGGGATTCGTCGATCCCGGGGAGAACGGCGAGCAGGCACTGGCGCGCGAGGTGCGCGAAGAGGTGGGGCTCGACTTGTTGGACGTTCACTACCTGAGCTCGCACGCGAACCGGTATGTCTACGAAGGGGTCACCTACCACACGTTGGATCTCTTCTACACGGCCCGCGCGGACCGCCCCGACCGCGCCGCGGCGCTCGATGCCGTGGACGCGGTCGAGTGGCTGGACCCGCTGACGGTCCCGCTGGATGACATCGCGTTCGACTCGATGCGCGCCGCCCTCGGCGTGCTCCGTTCCCGTGGGGCCGTGTCTTGAAATATCGGAACTTTCAGGGCCTGACCCCGGGGCCAGGCCTTGAAGATCCTGACAATTCAAGACACGGCCCAGGAGCTTGGCAGAAGCAGGCCCCTCGTCTACAATAGATAATTCCTTCCTGTACCGCGGAGAGGTACCGAAGTGGTCGTAACGGGGGCGCCTCGAAAGCGTCTTGTCGGGTAACCGGCACGTGGGTTCGAATCCCACCCTCTCCGCCATTCCTAAATAATTGTAAATAAACGACTTATCAGACTCAGCCAGTGGCGCGCGGGTGGTCAGAGAACCCTCTCCGCCCCTAACCGCTTGAAAGCGCGCGCTTTAACGATTAGCATCGTTGCACGCCGCGCACGCGCGAAATAAGTCCCACCTTATCAACGCTTTTGGGCCAATCGACCAAGTCGGCAACGCGCTTGAGGCCGCTCGGGTTCCACCCAAGGAGCGCCCACTTATTCTCCTATTCAGAAACATAGCGCTTGAACGCCAGTGCCCAGGCGGGCACAATTTCTATATGACAGAACGTGAGGCCGCCTCAAACCCGACAGTCGGTCGTCGCTTGCGCGAGTGGCGGGAGCGCGTGGGGATGACTCAAGGCGATCTGGCTGAGAAGACGGGCGTCGGGATCTCCTCCATTTCGGAGTTTGAGAACGGCAAACGCGAACCGACGCTGAGCCAACTGAAGAGGTTGGCGGACGCATTGAGCGCCGACGTTGCGCGGTTCCTGTCTGCCGACGAACCGACAGCGGCGGTCGTCCGGTGGCGAGAGCGTCCTGCAAACGCCGCTGAGGTCGAAGCCCGATTCCTCAAGCTCTGTTCGCAGTATCGCGATTTGGAGCGCTGGTGCGGCGAGGAGGAGCCAGTTCCGCTTCGTAAGGCCGAACGCTTCCCCTCCACCAGGGCGGAGGTTGCGGCGCTCGCTCGCCAGGTGCAAGGCGAGATGCAACTCGGGGACCGACCCGGCCTCGTGCTGCGTCGTCGCCTCGAAGACGACTACGGCCTCAAGTCGTTCAACCTGGGAGTTGAACCGTCCGGGACGGCCGCATGCACGCTCGGGGAGGAGTACGGGATGGCCGTCCTGCTCAACTCGGTGAACAGCCCCGCAAGGCGCACGTTCGATTCTTGCTCACGAACTGTTTCATCTCCTCACGTGGCACGTCACGGGTACAGCCATTTCGAAGGAGACTGAGGAGAAGTTCGCGGAGTACTTCGCCGCGAGCTTGCTGCTTCCAGAGGGTGCCGTGCGGGAGGCAGTCCTCCGCAGGCTCAAGGATCAGAGACTCTCCATGGGGAACGTCTGCGAGCTGGCACGCGACTTTTCTGTCTCGATCGACGCCCTCATCTGGAGGATGCACAATCTGTTTGGGTGGGACGATGCCGCGGAGACGAGAGCGAAGATCGATCGCGCTCGTGCGCTCGCGATGCCCTACAACACTGTCGCAGCCGAACCTGCGGACGACACCTCGGAACTACCGGAACGCTACCGAACGCTCGCGATTCAGGCACTGCGTTCGGGCGAGATCTCGACTGGTCGGTTCGCGGGTACATGGGCCTTCGCAGGTGGCAGGCCATGAAGTACGCAGACGAGGCGGTCGGAGATGAAGCGATTTCCGTGCCTGGTGCTTGATGCCAACATCGTCATCCAACTGTTTCAGCTCGGTCTTTGGGACGAGGTTGTCGAACGTTGCGAATTGATCCTCTCCGAGACGGTCATCCAGGAAGCGGACTTCTTCGTCGATAGCAGGCGCGTCGAGCACGCAATCGACCTGCGACCCGACATTGAGGCCGGCCGAATCCGAGTCATAGCGCTGACGCTCGCCGAGATCAATGCGTTTCGATCACAGTTCGACCCCCTCTACGTGCAGAAACTCGACGAAGGCGAAACGGAGTCCCTCGCCTACTGTCTTCGGGAAGGCGACCCGCATCGGTTGTGTTCGAGCGATGCGATTGTCTTCAAGGTCCTAGCGGTCCTGGACCGGTCGGAGCAAGGCGTGTCCCTCGAAGAGGTAATTCAGGCCGTCGGCTTGGCGCGTCCGCTCTCCCGTCAGTTCACGAAGTCATTCCGCGACGACAATCGGTCGCGTGGGTTACAGGATCGGCTCGCAAGAGTCGGGTTGAGAAGACGGTAGCTGGTAATTGCCATCGGCCACGCGGTCTGTGCCGAGTGACCTCCATTCGAGCGTGTCTTCGACGGCCACGACGGTGTCAGAGTCAACTCATGCGTGAAATCGAACCAGAGTTGATGTGGCCGCGCCTACTCGGTTGGCCGTCGGAAAGGCCTCTCGTATATCTCGACCTCAACACGTGGGGACGTCAGCCTGCATGTCTCAGTTGCTCGTGGAGCCTCGGGTGATTCGCCGCATGATCCCGAGCAATTCCTCGACCGTTACGGGCTTGGGGAGATGCTTGGCGAATCCAGCCCAGCGCCCAGTAGGCCAGGGTACAAGTCCAGGGCGAGGAACTGCGGTAGGATCCCCGTTAACCGGACGCCGACTGGAGGTCCTGATGCCCCGCCATCCCTGGCCTGTCGCGTACTTCGTCCCTCTCCTCGTGGCAGTGACCGTCGCGAGTCAGCCACAACCGAACGCGCAAGACTGGCCCACCGCCGCACCCGCATCCGTCGGCCTCGACCCGAAGGTGCTGGAGGCTTTCGACGCGGAGGTCGCAGCGGGCCACTACGGATACGTGGACAGCATGCTCGTGATCCGCCACGGCAAGGCGGCGTTGGACCGCACTTACCCGCATGACTACGACCGCATCTACGCAGCGGAAGCCAAGCAACCGGGGCCGCTGAACGCCCACGACCCGACCGGCCCCTACAACTACTTCAACCCCTGGTGGCACCCCTTCTACCGGAGGGGCAACCTCCATTCGCTCCAGTCGGTCACCAAGACGATCACCTCGGTCATTATCGGCGCGGCCACCATGCGCGGCGACTTTCCGTCCCTGGACACGCCGATCCTCACCTTTTTCGACGAGGCGACCCTCGCCAACGTGGACGACCGCAAGCGCCGCGTCACGATCCGCCACCTGCTGACGATGACCGGCGGATTCGACTGGAACGAGGCCCTGCCCTACACCGATCCGAACAACGCCGGCAGCCAGATGGAGGCGAGCGCCGACTGGGTGCGATTCACGATCAATCGCCCGATGGCGCGAGAACCGGGCACGGTGTTCAATTACAGCAGCGGCGAGTCAGCCGTGCTCGCTCACATCTTCCGCGTCGCCACGAAGAGGGACATCGAAAAGTACGGAGCGACGCGCCTGTTCGCACCGCTCGGCATCAGGGACTTCTTCTGGAAACGCGGCCCGTCGGGGCTCGCCGACACGGAGGGCGGCCTGTACCTCGATCCGCACGACCTCGCCAGGATCATGCAGTTGTCCTTGAAAGGTGGGGCCTGGCAAGAAAAGCGAATCGTATCCGCCGACTCGGTCAAGGCCTCGGTGACGCCCGCCATCGACACCAACCGACCCGGAGTGAAGTACGGCTACAAGTGGTGGCTGCACCCGTACGGCGCCGGCGATAGCCGGGTTGCCTGGTGCGGCTCGGGGTTCGGCGGCCAGTTCCCGATCATCTTCCCAGACCTCGACATGGTCGTGGTGCTGACCGGCTGGAACGTCCTAGGCGGCGGAGTCAACCCCCCGAATCGTGATCGACCGGATGCTTGCCACGGTGCGGCCGTAGCTCAAGACCTATTCCGCCGATTCGCCGACAAGATTGCTGTCGAGCGCACCTGCGGAATCCGAAGCAGCACCGCGACACATGCCGATCGCATGAAGAGCCGGTTCAGAAGGATCGTGCATTTGGCCGCCTACATCGCCCCTGGGCGGTGTGGTTGCGGTAGAAACACTGACTCGGCCTCCGTCTCCACTATTTCTCCACGACTCAGGTCGACTCGTGAAGATTCCTGAGCATTTCGGGGACTCCTGAGGACTCGCAAAACGCGATCAAACCGGCGCTCTTCGCCAGAAGTGCCACGCCGTCAGCCATTTACGAAGTTTCCAAAACCGGGTCCGAATCCCGGCGCGTGCGTCGATGCCGGCCAACCCTCGGTAACCCTTCGTTCCTAATCCTTCTCTTCGTGGTGGAGGTTGCACATCCGTATTTGGTTTGGAGGTTCATATGACCGACATTCCCTTGTGGCGTCGCTTCCTCGGGGTGCCGCGTACACGGCTTGGCTGGTGGTCGTTCGCCCTGGCGGCCCTGTTCTTCGTGTTACTGAAGCTCGTGTTCGTTTGGGGAAGTCAGACCGGCTATGACCGTCGCACTTTCTTCTCTGACCCCGTCATGGGCGGACTCCCGCTCACTGCGGCAGCCTGCGGTGTCTCCACTGGTGTGATCAGCGGGTTGGGTATCTTCGGGAAGCGGGAGCGGTCATTCCTGGTCTTCATCACGCTCGCGCTCGGCGCATTCGTGGCCTACTTCGTCTCCGGCACGGTCGCGAGCGGAATGTCCGGCCGGCACTGACGTCGAACGCGCGCCGCCGACATTCCGCAAACGGACCTCGTCGTTCAGGCGCGGGGCGTACCAAGATGGAATTCCTCGGCAGCGCCCGACAAGGTGGTGACACTCGGGAAGCCGCTGGCACGAGTTCCTCGCGCGATTCTCTTGTCGGTGAGGCAATCTGGCTGCCTGTGTGGCATGCTCTCGCTCGTTCACGGAGGCTCCATGCCTCGCCCTGCTGGTCCCTCGACTCGCTGTCCGATGTGCGGCGCGGTGCTTCGAGCAGACGAACTCCGCGGCCTGTGCCCAGCCTGCCTGCTGGCAGCGGCCGGCTCCGCGACGGGAGCGTCCGCGGCGGAGCGACCAGCCGGCGGGCGCGCCGCCACCTCACCGCGTCTGGTCCCCGAACAGCGTTTCGGCCCCTACCGGATCACCCGGTTCCTCGGGCGGGGTGGAATGGGCGAGGTCTACGAGGCTGAACACGTCGAGGCAGGAGCGATGCGTTCTTGGCGAGGTTCGACGGATTCAAATAGATCCTCAATCAAATAGAGGAGAGAACCGATGGGAAAATCGTCATTTGCGATCCTGCTGTTGCCGATCAATCGTTTGGCCGGGCGCTCTATAACGATGACGCGTCTTATTCTGCTCGGCGTAGTGCCGGCACTTGCTCTGGCTGCGGCCTGCGACTCCTTCTCAGCGTGTAAAGTGGACAAAGCGGCGGGTTTCAACGGCAGTTTCGAGTTCGTGAAGTCTGGATACCCGGCGAACTGGTCCATCTATCACCATCCACTCAACGCTGGCGATGCAGACATGAGCTTCGACACCGCCGACAAGGTCGATGGAAGGCAGTCTCTGAAGTTCGTCGTCCGCAAGACCAATGGGGTTGGGGGCTGGGGCAGCCCGGGGTTGTTCCAGACGTCGGACGCGCAGGCGGGGCGCGCGTACCGAATCAGTTTCTGGCTCAAGACACGCGGCGCGGTCGTTCGGCTTCGAATCATCAGCGAGGGAGCACGAACCTCGCAGATGCTGACGCCTATCAACGAGTCGATCCAGTCCGAAGAGACGGGTGGCCAGTCCTGGCGGCAGTTCGTCTACGACTACACCGTGCCGGCAGAGTTCCCGACCATCCGCGTCGAGATGAACGTCGTGGCGCCGGGCACGGTGTGGATTGATAACGTTCGGATCGATCCCCTGTAAGTGGCAGGGATGATTGCGCCGTGAAGGCGCGTCGGAAGGTGGACCGTGGTCGTCGGTGGTACGGGCTACGAGTCCGATTCCATCACTGTGGACGACGGCTTCCGAAAGAAGCCGCTGAAACTGTACGCGGGTGGGTTGCGGCTTGAGCCCGTCAGATAACAGTGTCGGGCTGCGGCTGGCCAGTTGCCCTGCGGTCTTAGCCGGGAATTCGGGTTCACGAAACGTCGGGTCGCCAGCGTGCAATAGCGTGCAGGGTGCGACGGCAACGCTGGCATTCCCGGCAACGTTGGCATCGTAGAATCTGTAAGTTACAGATTCTAAAGGACATGAAAGAGTTCGAATCCCACACTCTCCGCCATCCTTCGCCAAACCGCTCGCTTCGCTCGCTGGCTTCGGCTGGCAAGCCATCGACTTCTCCCGCGAATTCCCGGTTGGTTCATTCGGCACCGGGTTCGCTCCTGAACTTGTGTGACCTACCCAGCCAAGCGATTCGTCTACATCGTTCGCAGCGTGGCCCTTCCGGACCGGCGCTATGTCGGCGTCACCGCTGATCCCTGAAGACGCGGTTCCGCGAGCCGTGTGCACCGGCGGCATGGCGAGCAAGGAGCGGAGGTCACACGCCGTCGAGGAATTCGACCCGGCCGGTTTCCAGCTCGTAATCCGCTGCCACGACGGCGACTCGCTTGGCGAGCACGAGGTCTTCCAGGACCCTGCTTCCATGGCGAAGGTGGTGAGCCGATGCGCGGACGTTGTCGCGCATCAACCTGCGCAGGAAGCCGCCGTCATCCGCCGCCGGCGCCGCTCTGACGGCAGCCTCGATGTGCGGCCCGATGCGCTCCGTGATCGAGCGGATGTTCTTGGATTCGGGCCCGTTGCCGGTTCGGATGGCCGTCACCGTCGCCGCGATGGCGCCGCAGCCGGTGTGCCCAAGCACCACCACGAGACGGGTTCCGAATTGCGAGGCGGCGAACTCGATGGACCCGACCACGGAAGGGGCCACGACGTTCCCGGCGATCCTGACGACGAAGAGGTCGCCAAAGCCCTGATCGAAGAGGACCTCCACGGGGGTTCGGGAATCCGAACAGCCCAGGACGATGGCGAAAGGCCTCTGGGGCTTGGATGCCAGCTCGGGCGAGAAGGCGCGAGCCTCGTGAAGGGGACGGCCCTCACAGAAGCGCAAGTTGCCGTCCGACAGTCGCCGCACGGCTTCGGCGGGTGAAAGAGCTTCCGGATCCCAGGTGTGTGGCACGATCGTCCTTCCTTTCGCACGGGTATGGCCGACTCGGGGGCCGAAGCCCCCCGCCTCGAGGGTGGGGATCGCTGGCCGAGCACGACCGATCTTACTAGACTAGACCGCATGGTCTTCCACCGCGAACCCGAGCGCGCCTTCGACGAGTACGTGGCAACCCGCTATCGCCTCTACGCGGGGCTGCTTCTGGGGCTTCCGTACGACCTCCTGCAGCGGGTCGGCCGTCTGCTTCCCGTCTTCGCCGAGCATGCTCGCAAGGCTCTGGCGCAGGCCGAGTCGCCAACCCGCATCGTTGACCGGTTCTTCGCCGAACACCCCACGTTGACCGACGTGGCCAGAGACGAAGCGCTCTTCCTGTTCCTGCAGCTCCTCGAACGGCAGATCGTCCTCTTCGACGCCCTCGAAGACGCCTCGTTCTCGTTCATGCACGACACGGCCGGCCCTGGCAGCGTATCCGACTTGATTGCGAGGGTCCGTCGCGACAATCGCCAGTCCGACCTGGCGGACCTGCTGCAACACACCGCCACTCGCATCGTGCTCACGGCGCATCCAACCCAGTTCTATCCCGACACGGTCCAGCACATCATCCAGGACCTTCGGGCGGCACTGGCCAAGAACGATCCGGCCGACGCCGAGCGTCTACTCCTGCAACTCGGGAAGACCCGGTTCACCAATCGTGAACGTCCGAGCCCACTCGACGAAGCCCGGGGGGTGCTGCGGTCGATGGAGGACGTCTTCTACGACGTCCTGCCTGACATCGCCGGGCGCATGCTGGTCGCGGCACACGGGCGGGATGAACTTCCAAGCCATCTTCCGCAGCAGCCGATCCTGCTCGTCGGTTTCTGGCCCGGTGGCGACCGGGATGGCAATCCGTTCGTCACGTCGCAGGTCACGGCCGAGGTGGCGCGGCTCCTGAGGGAGAGCGTTCTCGAACGCCACTACCAGGCTGCCGGCTTGCTTGCGAGGCGGCTGACCTTCGCCGGGGCGCATGAACGAATCCAGAACATCCACGAGCGCCTGCGTGCCACCTGGCTCAGCGCCGCCGATCGCCGCGACACTCCTTTGCCCGCCAGCGCGGGACTTCCACCGGCGTATGGCGACGCCGAGGAGCTGCAACGCGATCTGCTGGAGCTTCGCCGTGTTATCGTTCGCGATCACCAGCGCCTCTTTCTCGACGAGCTGGACGATCTCATCTTCAAGGTCCACCTGTTCGGTTTCTACTTTGCGTCGATCGACATCCGCCAGAGCAGCGACATGTTCTTCTCCAGCCTTCGCGAGATCGTCCTGCGGCGGACCGATGAGATCCCGCTCTCGCCATCCGAGCACGAAACGTGGAAACGCGCTTCGTCCGCGGAGCAGATCCCCTTCGCCTTGCTCGAGAGGTTGTCTATTCACGCCCCCGCTCTTGCGGCCGGGGTGGCCACGGGGCTTGCGCCAGCCACGCAGGATGCCATCGATGTGCTCCGCTTGGTGCCTGACATCCAGGCGCATAGCGGAGAGCTTGGCCTCCATCGCATCATCATCAGCCACACGCGTGGCCCGGAAGATGTCATGGTGGTGCTCATCCTGGCTCGCCTCGCGGGGCTGTCGCCCGAACGAACCCGGCTCGACATCGTTCCGCTCTTCGAATCCATCGAGGACCTGGACCATTCCCGGACGATTCTCGCCCGGCTGTTCGAGTGCCCCGCCTATCGCGCGCACCTCGAGCGGCGACACCAACGCCAAGTCGTGATGCTGGGATTCTCGGATGGCACGAAGGACGGCGGCTACCTGGCAGCCAACTGGAGCATCCGGCAGGCGCGGCGGCAGTTGACCGAGCTCGGGCGAAGCCAGGCGGTCCGGATGATCTTTTTCGACGGCCGTGGAGGACCGCCCGCACGAGGCGGCGGCAACACCCACCGGTTCTACCGGTCCCGTGATTCCAGGATCGAACAGTGGGAGACGCAGGTCACGATCCAGGGGCAGACCATCAGCAGCAATTTCGGAAGTCCCGAGATGGCGCAGTATCACGTCGAGCAACTCTTCACCGCCAACCTGGAGAACCTGCTTTCGCCGGACCGTGCCGACGACCCCGCGCAAGAACTCGTTCCTCTGCTAACCGACCTGGCGGAGATCTCGTTTCGAGCCTACCGGGGGCTCCGCGACGACCCTGCGCTGCGGACCTTCCTCGGGGAGAACAGTCCCTTGCCGCTCTTCGACCACCTGACTATCGCCAGCCGCCCTGCGAGTCGTCGAACCAGTGACGTGATTGACTTCGAGAACTTGCGGGCCATTCCCTTCGTTGCCACCTGGAGCATCTTGAAGATTCAGATTCCCGGCTTCTACGGGCTGGGTACGGCCCTGCAGCGGATGCTCGACGCTGGCCGTGAAGCTGACCTGCGACGCCTCTATCGGAGCTCGCTCTTCTTTCGGGCGCTGTTGGACAACGCGGCCATGAGCCTGCTCAAGTCGCGCTTCGACATCACCAGCCACTTGGAGCGCGACGCCAAGGTCGGCCGCCTGTGGCGCACGATTCGCGACGAAGCCCGAACGGTCGAGCGCTGCATCTCGAGGATCGCCGAACAACCGACGCTGCTCGCGAACGACCCGGTGAATCGCGCCAGCATCGCCTTCCGCGAGGAGATGCTGCTGCCCCTGCTCGTGATCGTGCACGACGCGTTCGCCCGCTTCAATTCCCTCTCGCGCCAGGGGCAGTCGGACTGCGAAGCCGCGGTCGTCGCCCGCCAGATGGCGCTCAAGGGAATGGCCGCCGTCATCAACGCGACCCGCAACGCCGCCTAGGTGGCGTCGGGCGGAGTGGCCCACACTCGGCGTTTCGGTACCCCGCCGCCATGCCACCGCGTCGCGGGTCGGCCACACCCAGCAGCGAGCCGTCCGGCTGGCGCGCGATGGCGTGTATCGAACCGAAATGCCAGTTGTATGGGGTGGTCGTCCGGACACTCACGCCGTAGCGAGTACCTGAGGTCACGCCGAACCTGCTCCGACACGCGGGCCTCCACGGTCACCGGCTTGTACGACTGGGCACCCTGCCAGCGTGGCGCGTCGGCCGCCTGCTCGAGCGTCATGCCGTACCCCAGATAGTTGATCAAGGCGAGGGTGACCGCGCGCGAGGAGAGTCCCGGCGAGCCGATCGTCAGCACGGGCTTACCGCCTTTGGCCACCATCGTCGGATCGAACGGCGAAACGACGCGCATACCGCCGCCGATGGCCTTTCCCGGGAACCCGTTGCCCCCGTTCACGACGACCCCGTCGACGACGAGACCGGTGCCGAAGGTTGGCCCACACACGCTGTGGGTCAGCGAGATCATGTTTCCGTCCTTGTCCACGACGACGATCTGATCGGTGTCGGTCGAATGCGGGTCCTTCACCTCTTTGACGCTCGCCGCGAGTCGTTCAGGGGCCGGCGGCGTTGTGCCGGCCGCGTGCGCCCTCGGCCCGCTCCCATCGATCAGGGCCGTCAGGCTGCGCGCGAGATCCTTCGACAGCAGCGTTTTGACCGGCACATCGAACGACTGCGGGTCCTGCACGTAGCCGTCCGTCAGATCCTCCGCAAACGCAAAGGCGCGGCGGATGCGAAAGAAGGTGTCCGCCGACTCGGAGTAGTGCGGCTGGGCTTTCAGGTCCCAGGGTTCGACGATGTTCAGGATCATGGAGATCAGCGTGCCGGCGGTCGAAGGAGGAGGTGCGCCGATGATCTCGAAGTCCTTGTAGGTCGAGCGAACGGGTTCCTCCCAGCGGGGCTGGTAGGCGGCCAGGTCGTCGAGCGTGATCTCGCCGGCCGTCTCGCGTGCGGCCGTCACGAAGTGCTGCGCCCATTCGCCCTTGTAGAAATAGTCCGGACCGTCGGCCGCCAGTCGGCGCATCGTGCGCGCGAGGTTCGGCCGGGTGACGGTGGTGCCGACCGGTGGGACGTAGCCTTTCGGAAGGAACTCGGCGCGGCCGGACGGGTAGACGGCCAGGCGGCCGAGCGCGGCGTCCGCCATCTCGCCGTAAAGGAACGAGTACATCGGGAACCCCTGCTCGGCCGCGGTGATCGCCGGCGCGAAGTACTCGGCCCATTTCAGCGTGCCGAAGCGCTCGGTGGCCGCCTCGAGCCCGGCCACCATGCCGGGCACGGCAATCGTGCGCCCCGAAGTGTTCTCGACCTGCGGCGGGTCGCTGGTCATCGGTCCCCAGCCGGCCGAGACGGGCGCGCCCTTGCGGGTGTGATTCAATTCCGCATCGAGGTAGTAATAGGCGCCCGACTTCGCGTCGTAGTAGAGCAGGCTCATCGCCCCGGCCAGCGTCACCATCTGCGGCTCGATCACCGTCTGCATGATCGCGCCCGTCATGGCCGCGTCGAGTGCGTTGCCGCCCTTCTTCAGCACGTCCACCATTGCGCGCGTGACGAGCGGATGGCCGGACGACGCCATCGCGCTCTGCGCCTGCACGGCAGGCTTTGCTCCCTGCTCCTGGGTGAAGACCGGGACGCTGATGGCGAGCAGAGCGACACCGACGCCTGTAATCGTCGCCGTCCGCAGGCCGCAGGCCCGCGCCACTCTCGGAGAACGCATGATGGTTGCCTCCCTGGCGGCAGAGCATATCAACTGCGCAGCCCCGGTCAAGGCGGAGCAGCCTCAGGCGGAGTTGCCCGGCTGGCAGCGTCTTTGCTGTTGAGCGCAAGGAGGAGGACTGCGCCATGGCGAAGTACGGGAAGAAAGCGTCGGAGAAGGTCGAAAAGGCGATGCACGAGCGCAAGAAGGGGACGCTGAAGAGCGGCAGCTCCGGCAAGAAGGTCACCAGCCGCAAGCAGGCGATCGCCATCGGGCTGTCAGAGGCGAGGCGCGCGGGCGGCAAGGTGCCCGCGCGGCGATCGTCCGGTCGCAAGACGGCAAAGAAGAAGGCGTAGGGCCCGGGCGAATCCTGCCCGCCTACTTGATCGATTTCAGCAGGGAGAGGGCCCGGTCGGCCTCGGCCTTCTCGAACGCGGCCAGTTCCGCGGCCGCCGGGTTCCTGCCGAGCAGCGCTGCGGTCTTCGTCATGCTGTCCGCCTCCGCAGCCAGGAGCGAGGGCAGCCAGCCGGTCCCGCTCGCGTTGTCGAGCCGGGTGAGGTCGGCGTACTCCCGGCGCTCGCGCGCCTTGAGCGGCCGCAGCAGGTCCTTGACGCGCAGGCTCTCGGAGGCGAGGGCCGCGTCCTCGCCCTCCCACAGCGGCGCGGGCGGCGTTCCGGCTGCCACCCACAGCGGCACGGCCACCGTGCAGACGGGTTCGCCGAGCGCCACCCACATCGTCGTGCGACGCGGATCTTCGCCCGGCTTGACGCCGTGAATCACCACGGCGCTGGCCGTGCTCGCCCGGTTGATCGTGTAGTTCGTGTGCACCCACGCCGGCCGGTCCGCCGGGAGCTTCTTCCATTCCTCGCGAGCCGGGTGCGCCAGCAGCGCGTGGCCAAGGTCGCGCGCGAGCGTGCCGAGCACCCACGCGGGCGTGAAGCTGCCGGGCCGGGCCGCCTCGAGGAGCGACGTCTCCCAATCGAACCGCAGGTACCCGGCGCCCTGGTCCGCCGTGCCGGTCCGCGAGAAGTTG
>CAWJPZ010000003.1:600000-1158954 GCA_963844875.1 uncultured Acidobacteriota bacterium | reverse complement strand
CTACACCTTCCTCGGCGGCCTCACGAGTTCGATTACAACGAAGTGCTGCAGTTCTTCCTCATCGTCTTCGGGTTCCTGCCGCTGTCGCTGCTCGGGCTGAAGGCGGTCGGCTGGTTGGCCCGGCCTGCAGGAGAAGCTCGCGCCGTCGCGTCGGCCCGCGGCTTTGATTCCGGCGCGCTGACCCGACTCTTGGGGGCACATGGGCAGGGCCGGCCGCCAACCCGATGGGCGTCGAGTGCTTCGGTCTGTTCGATGGGGCTCGGATTCGTGCTGTCCTTCGGCTACTGGTGCACGAATTCCTGGTTGTGCAGCGCGCGATGGCCGCCAGGACATGACAGCCGCCGCGCACGCCGATTGTGGCCGCGTTCCCGAAGATGTTTTTGCCGTTCCTGGTGATCGTGCCCGGCATGGTCGCCATGGCCACCATCGGTAAGGCGGCGCTTCGCTGCCGTTGAAGCACGGCCGCCGGACTACGACCTGGCTGCCGTTGCTGCTGACGGAGCTTCTACCCTCGGGCATGCTGGGAGTCGGCCTCACGGCGCTGATGGCGTCGTTCATGTCCGGCATGGCGGGCAACGTGACCGCGTTCAACACGGTGTGGACCTACGACATCTACCAGCCTACATTCGCAAGGACGCGCCGACGCGCACTACCTGTGGATGGGCCGGATGGCGACCCTTTTCGGCATCGTGGTCTGATCGGCGCGGCCTACCTGGCCAGACCTTCAACAACATCATGGACTTCCTGCAGCTGATCTTCGGGTTCGTCAATGCGCCGCTTTCGCCACTTTCCTGCTGGGCATGTTCTGGAAGCGAACGACGGCAAACGGCGCGTTTACCGGACTGGTGAGCGGGCACGGCGCGCGGCGGCGGTGACAACGGAGTGACGCTGGCGGAAGGCGGGCGGCTACCTGGGCGTGCAGCACGAGTTCCCGTCGTCGATGGCCCAGAATTTCTGGGTGGCGATCATGGCGTGGACTGTCTGCTTCCTGGTCACCATCGCGGTGAGCGCTCGTCACGAAGCCGCGCGACGAGAAGGACCTGGTCGGCCTGGTCTATTCGCTGACGCCGAAGCCGCCGTCCGAGGGACTGTCCTGGTACCGCCGCCCGCTCGTCCTCGGCGTGATCGTCCTCGTGCTGTCGGTGATGTTGAACCTGTACTTCTGGTAGCCCGGTCCGCGTGACATGCGATCCACTAGCCACTAACCACTAGCCACCAGCCACTATGTCCCAGACACCTCCGCGTCCCTACTGCCTGCTGTTGCAATCCTCGGCGCGCTGCTGGCCGTGATGGGCTCGTGAGCGACCCCGCGATTGACCAGGTGTCGCTCGGCATCAACGTCAACCTGTGGTGGGGCCTCGTGCTGCCTCGCGTTCGGCGGGACCATGCTGGGCACGGCCTGGGTGGCCAGGAGAAGGGGGCCGGCGAGTTCCACATGACGCGACTCGCCCGACGCCGGCCTGCGGCCGGCTCGAACGCCCGGCTGCTGATTGCTCTCACCCTGCTGGCGTTTACGGCGGCCGCCGCTGTCGCCTGGGGACAGGAGCCGGGCGTGCCCGGTGCTCGGCGCCCCCCGGGCGCCGCGCCGCCCGCCCGCGGCCCCGACGCGCGCCGACATCCTGCGCGGCGACTACGGGCCTGTATCGCGCCAACAACGACCTGCTGTCCTACCACCTCGACATCCGCGTCGATCCGGACAAGAAGTGCATCGGCGGCAAGAACACGATCCGCTTCAAGATGCTCAAGGACGACACCCGCATCCAGCTCGACCTCCACGCCGACCTGAAGGTCGACAAGATCCTGTTCGGCACAGACGCCGCTGAAGTACGAGCGCGAACACGGCGCCGTCTTCGTCGATTTCCCCGAGACGCTCAAGGCGGGCCGCGACCTACTCGATCGATTTCCACTACTCCGGGCAACCCGCACGGAGACGGGCCGCTTCGGCGGCATCACGTTCCGCAAGGATCCCGCCGGGCCGGCCCTGGATCAACACCGCCTGCGAGGGCGAGGGCGCGAGCATCTGGTGGCCGAACAAGGACCAATGGCGCGACGAGGTCGAGAGCATGGACATCAGCGTCGCCGATCCCCAACGACCTGGTCGACGTCTCGAACGGCAAGTTCGTCGGCAAGACCGACCTCGGCGACGGCTACACGCGCTGGGACTGGCTCGTCAGCTATCCGATCAACAACTACAGCGTCTCGCTGAATATCGGCAACTACGTGCACTTCGCCGACAAGCTCGGCGACCTGACGCTCGACTTCTACGTGCCTGCCCGAGAACCTCGAGAAGGCCAAGATGCAGTTCGCCCAGGCCAAGCCGATGATCGAGGCCTTCGAGCACTACTTCGGCGAGTATCCCTTCGCGAAGGACGGCTACAAGCTGATCGAGGTGCCGTACTCGGGCATGGAGCACCAGAGCGCCGTCACCTACGGCAACCGCTTCGCCAACGGCTATCTCGAGCGCGACTGGACCGGCGTCGGCATCAGCCCGAAGTTCGACTTCATCATCATCCACGAGAGCGCGCCACGAGTGGTTCGGCAACAGCGTCACCGCCGCCGACATCGTCGGACATGTGGATCCACGAGGGCTGGACCACCTACCTCGAAGCCTCTACGTCGAGCACATGTTCGGCTACGACGACGCGCTGAAGTACATCAACGGCTACAAGTCGAAGGTGCAGAACCAGCGAGCCGATCATCGCCGCCGCGCGGCATCAACCGCACGCCGCCGCAGGACATGTACTTCAAGGGCGCGCTGTTCCTGAACACGCTGCGCAGCGTCGTCGACGATGACGCGAAGTGGTGGACGCTGATCGCGCGACTTCTACCAGCACTTCAAGTACCAGAACATCATGACCGAGGACGTCGTCGCGTTCTTCAACGAGCAGCACCGGGCAAGAACCTGACGCCCGTCTTCGACCAGTATCTGCGCCACGCCGCGCTGCCCGCGCTCGAGCTGAAATTCGACGAGACGGCGGCCAGGTGGCCTACCGCTGGAAGGCGGATGAGACGGGCTTCGCGATGCCGGTCAAGGTCGGCAAGGAAGGACAACTGGCAGCTGATCCAGCCGACGACCGACTGGCAGGTGATGAAGACGCCGCTGCCGAAGGATCGAGTTCGAGGTGGCGACCGATCTCTACTACGTCAACGTCAGCCGGCTGTGAGCGCCTCTCCCCCGTCCGCCCCCCGCCCTCCGCCCTCTGCTCAGCGATAGAATCCGCCGCTATGACGCCACCCGAGCACCGCCGACCTCGCCGCCTTCGACACCTCCCGGCTGCCCGACAACGCCTACGTGCCGCTGGAACCCGGGCGAGGCCTACGCCCCGGTCGTCCCGGCCTCGGTGCGCGATCCCGAGGCGACCACCCGGTCGGTCGTCGTGGGGCTCTGTCCTCTGCGTCGTCTTCACGCTGGCCTCGGCCTACTCGGGCCTGAAGGTCGGGCCAGGTGATGGAGGCCTCGATCCCGATCTCGATCCTCGCGATCGGCCTGGCGCGGGTCTACAAGCGCCGCTCGACGCTGCTCGAGAACGTGATCCTCACCGGCATCGGCGGCACGTCGGGCGCGGTCGTGGCCGGCGCGATCTTCACGCTGCCGGCGCTCTACATCCTGCAGCTCGACCCGCACCCGCTGCAGACGATCTTCATCTGCCTGGCGGGCGGCTGCCTCGGCGTGCTGTTCCTGATCCCGCTGCGCCGCTACTTCGTGCGCGAGATGCACGGCCAGTTGCCGTATCCCCGAGGCCACGGCGATCACCGAGGTGCTGGTCACCGGCGAGAGGGGCGGGTCGCAGGCCAAGCTGCTGCTGCAGGCCACGGCGATCGCCGGCGTCTACGACTTCTTCGTGACGACCTTCCAGGTGTGGAAGGAGTACGTCGACCTGCAGTTCGTGCCGGTGGTGAGACGCTGGCCGAGCAAGGCGCGAGATGGTCTTCGAGCTTCGACGCCGTCGCCTTCATCCTCGGCCTCGGCTACGTGATGGGGCTGCGCTCGTCGATGATCCTGTGCGCCGGCGGCGTGCTGTCGAACTTCGTGCTGGTGCCGCTGATCTGGATGATCGGGCAGCCACCTCACCGACGTGCCCGTCTACCCGGCGACGATCCCGATCGCGCAGATGACCGCCGAGCAGATCTTCCGCGGCTACGTGCGGTTCATCGGCGTCGGCGCCATCGCGACCGCCGGCATCTTCGGCATCATCAAGTCGCTGCGCGATCGTCGCCGGCTCGTTCGCGATCGCGGCAAGGCGTTCCGGCACGGCGAGGGCGCGACGCGCCGAGCGCACCGACCGCGACATCCCGTCGTGGCGATGCTGATCGGCGTCGTCGTCGCCGCGCTCGGCGTCGCGCGTCTTCTTCGGCAGCTCTCGGCGTCGCCGACGGTCATCCTGCGTCGGCCTGGTGCTGACGCTGGTCTTCTCGTTCTTCTTCGCGTCGGTCGCCGCCAACGCGATCGCGACGACCGCGCGCAACCCGGTCTCGGGCATGACGATGCTGACGATCATCATCTCGTCGGTCGTGCTGCTGCGGTTCGGCGCTGTCGGGGCAGACCGGGATGTTCTTCGTCATGGCGATCGCCGGCATGGTCTGCACGGCGCTGTCGGTGTCGGGCCAGACGATCACCGACCTGAAGACCGGGCTACTGGCTCGGCTCGACGCCGGCGGCGCAGCAGCGGGTGAAGTTCCTCGGCGTGCTCGCCTCGGCGGTGGCGGCGGGCTTGACGATCGTGCTGCTGGCGCAGGCCTTCCAGTTCGGCGAAGCGGCGCCGGGCGACACGCGCGCCGGTGCTCGCGGCGCCGCAGGCGTCGATCATGAAGGCGCTGGTCGAGGGCTTCATGAGCCAGCAGCCGGTGGCGTACATGCTGTTCGGCGCGGGCGCGATGATCGCGGTGATCATGGAGATGCTGGGCGTGCCGGCGCTGGTCTTCGCGCTCGGCATGTACCTGCCGCTGGAGCTGAACCTGCCGGCGCTGGTCGGCGGCGTGCTCGCGCACTACGTGGACAAGCGCTGCGGACACGGTCGGCGGCGAGCGCGGCCGGTCGATCCGCGAGCGCGGCGTGATCATCGCGTCGGGCTTCATGGCCGGCGGCGCGCTGGGCGGCGTGTTCGGCGCCGCGCTGCGCCTGTTGCCCTGGTACGTCGAGGAACAGTCGACTGATCGAAGACGCCGTTCTTCGACTACGACCCGGTCTCGCAGACCGTGTCGACTCGCGCTCTTCACCGCTGTCTGCGTGTTCCTCTGGGTCGTGGCGACGCGCACGCGTGGTCGGCGCTGACGACGAGAGGGCGGGGGCTCGCGCCGAGAGGTCGGGGGGTTTTCGGCGAGGGGTCAGGGGCGTCCGCCGAAAGGTCGAAGAAGCCCGCGGGAGTGGCGCGGTTTGACCCGGCGGAACGCGCCGCCAGCCAACGTAGGCTGTTGGGCCCTTGGCCGAGCGGCGCGTCTTGCGGGCCCGCCGTGCCGGCAGGGGCCGCAAGGCCCGGTTGCGAAAGTGGCGGAACTGGCAGACGCGCCGGACTTAGGATCCGGTAGCCGCAAGGCTATGGGGGTTCGAGTCCCCCCTTTCGCAAACCTCAGCCTCCGCCCGTGCCTCGCGCGGAGGCTGCCGCGCCGACGCCCGTGGCGAAGCCCGGCGAGCTTCGCCGCGTGCTCGCCGCCAGGCCGTCCGACGCCTCGCCCTGTTGCACGCCTCCCGGCTGCCGATACCATTCATGAAGAGCGACGTAGTCGAAGTCTCCGAAACGAAGAAGAACCTGGTCATCGAGATCCCGGCCGACGAGGTGGATGCCGAGATCCAGCGGGTGACGCGGGAGTACAGCCGGGCGGCGAAGCTCCCCGGGTTCCGGCCCGGCAAGGTGCCGCCCAAGGTCGTCAAGCAGCGCTTCCGCGACGAGATCCTGCACGAGGTCGCGCACGAGCTGGTCCCGCGCGCCGTCGGGGAGGTCCTCCGCGAGCGGGGCCTCGAGCCGGTGGCGGCGCCCGACGTCCCGCACGTCCACGTCCACGAGGGCGAGGCGCTGAGCTTCACGGCGACGATCGAGACGGTGCCCCCGGTGGACCCCGGCGACCCGGCCGACATCGAGCTGCGGCGGGAATCGACGACGGTCGCCGACGAGGCGGTCGATCAGACGCTCGAGCGGCTGCGCCAGCGCGCCGCGCGCTTCGAGCCGGTCGAGGACCGCGGGGTGGAGGCGGGCGACACGGTCGTCCTCGACCTCGAGCGCAGGAAGATCGAGGACGGCGCCCCCGGGCCCACCGAGAAGCACGAGAACGTGTCGGTGGAGGTCGGCGCGGCGGTGAACCCGCCCGGGTTCGACGAGGAGCTCACGGGGCTGAAACCGGGCGAACAGAAGACGTTCCGGGCGCACTACCCGGCCGACTACGCGGTCGCTGAGCTGGCGTCGGCCGAGATCGAGTACACGTGACCGTCCGGGCGCTGCGGCGGCGGGTGATTCCGGCCCTGGACGACGACCTGGCGAAGGAGGTCAGCGACACGGATTCGCTCGAGAAGCTGCGCGAGCAGGTGCGCGAGGGGCTGACGCGCGAGGCCGGGCGGGACGCGGATCGGAAGTTGCGGTCGGAGCTGCTCAAGGCGCTGGCCGCCAAGGTCACCTTCGCGGTGCCCGAGGCGCTGGTGCAGCGCGACCTGGATCGCCGGACGGAGGAGTTCGTCCGGCACCTGTTCGAGGAAGGGATCGACCCCCGGAAGGCGGGCATCGACTGGGAGGCCTTCCGGAACGAGCAGCGCACGCCGGCGGAGGAGTCGGTGCGCGCGACCATCGTGCTGGACGAGGTGGCCCGGCGCGAGCAGCTGGCGGTGAGCGACGGGGACCTCGAGCGCGAGGTCGCGTCGTTTGCCGAGCGGTCGGGCCGGACGCCGGCGGCGGTGCGCGCGCAGCTCGAGAAGGACGGGGATCTCGAGCGGCTGCGGACGGGGTTGCGGCGGGAGCGGACGGTGGACTTCCTGATGTCGCGTGTTACCATCTCAGGGGAGTAGCCCGCAGTCGACCCAAGCACCCATCCCCTGCCCCCGACGCGAGCGCCGGACGGCCCGGGACGCGGAGTCCGCCCGCGGCCCCGGAAAGTGACCGACACGTCGCGTCGAAGCCGACCCGGAGACTATGCGATCAGAACCGACCGAACCCCGGATGCAGCTGGTGCCCATGGTGGTCGAGCAGACCAGCCGGGGCGAGCGCGCGTACGACATCTTCTCGCGCCTGCTCAAGGACAGCATCATCTTCATCGGCACGCCGATCGACGACACGGTGGCGAACCTGGCCATCGCGCAGATGCTCTTCCTGGAGTCCGAGGACCCGGAGAAGGACATCCTGCTGTACATCAACAGCCCGGGGGGCTCGATCACGGCGGGGCTGGCGATCTACGACACGATGCAGTTCATCCGGCCCGACGTCCAGACCTACTGCCTGGGGCAGGCGGCGTCGATGGCGGCGGTGCTGCTCGCCGGCGGCGCGAAGGGCAAGCGCTTCTCGCTGCCGAACTCGCGCATCGTGATCCACCAGCCGCTGATGCAGGGGCTGGCGGGCCAGGCGACCGACATCGACATCGCGGCCAAGGAGATCCTGCGGATGCGGGAGCGCCTCAACGAGATCCTCGTGGAGCACACGGGGCAGTCGCGCTCGCGGATCCAGGAGGACACCGAGCGCGACTACATCATGTCGGCCGTGCAGGGCAAGGAATACGGTATCATTGACGAGGTCATCCGGAAGCGGGCGTAGCGCGGGCCGGAACATCCCTATGGTGAAGAAGAACGGCGACCCCGAGGTCCTGCGCTGCTCCTTCTGCAACAAGGACCAGAACGACGTCCGCAAGCTGATCGCCGGCCCCACGGTCTTCATCTGCGACGAGTGCGTCGAGGTCTGCAACGACATCATCGCCGACGACAACCGGTTCGAGAACCGCGGCACCCGCTCGCAGCTGCCCGTCCCGCAGGAGATCAAGAAGTTCCTCGACGAGTACGTCATCGGGCAGGAGCGGACGAAGAAGAAGCTCGCCGTCGCCGTCTACAACCACTACAAGCGCATCGAGATCCAGAAGCAGGCCCGCAACCGCAACGACATCGAGCTGACCAAGTCGAACATCCTGCTGATCGGGCCCGACGGGCACGGGCAAGACGCTGCTCGCGCAGACGCTCGCCAAGCTGCTGTCGGTCCCGTTCACCATCGTCGACGCCACCACCCTCACCGAGGCCGGCTACGTCGGCGAGGACGTCGAGAACATCATCCTCAAGCTGCTGCAGGCCGCCAACGGCGACATCGAGAAGTGCCAGCAGGGGATCATCTACATCGACGAGGTCGACAAGATCTGCCGGAAGGACGAGAACCCCTCGATCACGCGCGACGTGTCGGGCGAGGGCGTGCAGCAGGCGCTGCTGAAGATCCTCGAGGGCACCGTCGCCAACGTGCCGCCGCAGGGCGGGCGCAAGCACCCGCACCAGGAGTTCTTCCAGATCGACACGACGAACATCCTGTTCATCTGCGGCGGCGCGTTCGTCGGCCTCGACAAGATCATCCAGCGCCGGCGCGGGCAACAAGGCGCATGGGCTTCAAGGCCGACGTCAAGCCGATCAACACGCGCAACGTCGGCGCGACGCTCGAGAAGGTCGAGCCCGAGGACCTCATCAAGTACGGCCTGATCCCCGAGTTCGTCGGCCGGCTGCCGGTCGTCGGCACGCTGCACGAGCTCGACAAGCCGGCGCTGGTGCAGATCCTCACCCAGCCGCGCAACGCCATCACCCGCCAGTACCAGAAGCTGTTCGAGTACGAGAACGTGAAGCTCCGCTTCACCGACGACGCCCTCGAGGCGATCGCCGAGGCCGCCCTCCAGCGGAAGATTGGCGCGCGGGGCCTGCGGATGATCATCGAGGACCTGATGCTCGACCTGATGTACACCCTCCCGAACCAGAAGAAGATCCGGGAGTGCGTCATCACGCGCGAGGTGGTCGAGTCGAAGGAACAGCCGATCACGCTGATCGAGAAGGCCGGATAGGCTGGAGTCGGGAATCCGGGACCGGGGTGCCGGGGCCCGGATCCCGGCGCGCGTCCGAGCGTCTGAAGTAGAGCCCGGACCCCTGTCGCCCGATCCCTGACTCCTGAATCCTGTTTGACCCGAACCCTGAATCCTGAAGAATACATGGAAGTCTACGAAACCCTCCCGATCGTCCCGCTGCGCGACGTCGTCGTCTTCCCGCACATGATGATGCCGTTCGTGATCGGGCGGCCCGCCTCCACGCGGGCGCTCGAGCACGCGCTGGGGAAGGACAAGCGGATCTTCCTCGCCGCCCAGCACGACGCGGCGATCGACGACCCGACGCCGCAGGACATCTACACGATGGGCTGCATCGCCAACATCGTCCAGAGCCTCAAGCTGCCCGACGGCAACGTCAAGGTGCTCGTCGAGGGCGTGGACCGCGCCCGCGCCGTCGAGTGGAAGGAAGACAAGGGCTTCTACCGCGTCGTCGTGAAGGTCATCGCCCGGCTGAAGGACGCGGCCGGCGACGTCGAGGGCGCGATGAGCCGCGTGGTGTCGCTGTTCGAGCAGTACGTCAAGCTGTCGAACAACCTGCACTACGACGCGATGATCGCCGCCGTGCGCGTGGACGACCCGGGCAAGCTCGCCGACACGATCGCGTCGCACCTGGTCGTGTCGGTGGACGAGAAGCAGAACCTGCTCGAGATCATCTCCCCGCTCGAGCGGCTGAACCGCATCGCCGGCATCCTCGAGGCCGAGGTGGACAAGCTCCAGGTGGACCGCCGCATCCAGTCTCGCGTGAAGAAGCAGATGGAGAAGGCGCAGAAGGAGTACTACCTCAACGAGAAGATGAAGGCGATCCAGAAGGAACTCGGCCGCAAGGACGAGAAGGGCAACGAGGTCGACGACCTGAAGAAGAAGATCGAGCAGGCGAAGATGCCGAAGGAGGTCGAGGAGAAGGCCATCCAGGAGCTGAAGCGCCTGGAGGCCATGCCCCCGATGTCCGCCGAGGCGACCGTGTCGCGCAACTACCTCGACTGGCTCATCGCCGTGCCGTGGCACAAGAAGTCCAAGGAGAGCCGCGACCTCAAGCAGGCCGAGGAGATCCTCAACGAGGACCACTACGGCCTCGAGAAGATCAAGGAGCGGATCCTCGAGTTCCTCGCCGTGCGCGCCCTCGTCAAGAAGCCCAAGGCGACGATCCTGACCTTCTCCGGCCCGCCCGGCGTGGGCAAGACCTCGCTCGCCAAGTCGATCGCCCGCGCGATGAACCGCAAGTTCGTGCGCCTGTCGCTCGGCGGCGTCCGCGACGAGGCGGAGATCCGCGGCCACCGGCGCACCTACATCGGCGCCTTCCCCGGCCAGATCATCCAGATGATGAAGAAGGCCGGCACGCAGAACCCGGTCTTCCTGCTCGACGAAGTGGACAAGATGTCGATGGACTTCCGCGGCGACCCGTCGGCGGCGCTGCTCGAGGTGCTCGACCCGGAACAGAACCACATGTTCCTGGACCACTACCTCGACGTGGAGTACGACCTCTCGCACGTGATGTTCATCTGCACGGCCAACGTCCTGCACACCGTGCCGCAGGCGCTGCGCGACCGCATGGAAGTCCTCCAGCTGCCCGGCTACACCGAGCAGGAGAAGACCGAGATCGCCAAGCGGTTCCTGGTGCCGAAGTCGGTCGAGGGCACCGGCCTCACGAAGGACAACGTCACCTTCACCGACGACGCCCTGTCCGACGGTCATCCAGCGCTACACGCGCGAAGCCGGCGTCCGCAACCTGGAGCGCGAGATCCAGTCGATCTGCCGCAAGGTCGCCCGCCGCGTCGTCGTCGACAGCAAGGACTACAGCGAGGAGATCACGCCCGAGCGCGTGACCGCGCACCTCGGCGTCCCGCGCTTCCGCCCCACGATGGCCGAGGAGAAGAACGAGATCGGCATCGCCACGGGCCTCGCGTGGACCGAGGTCGGCGGCGAGATCCTGCGTGACCGAGGCGACGCTGATGCCCGGCAAGGGCCACCTCACGCTCACCGGCAAGCTCGGCGACGTGATGCAGGAGTCGGCGCAGGCGGCCATGAGCTACGTGCGCTCGAGGGCCGAGGAGTTCGGCATCCCGAGGGACTTCAACCGCCGCCACGACCTCCACATCCACGTGCCCGAGGGCGCCATCCCGAAGGACGGCCCGTCGGCCGGCATCACCATGGCCACCGCGCTCGTCTCGGCCCTCACCCGCGTGCCCACCCGCAGGGACGTCGCGATGACGGGCGAGATCACGCTGCGCGGCAAGGTGCTGCCGATTGGCGGCGTGAAGGAGAAGGTGCTGGCCGCGCACCGCGCCGGCGTGAAGAGCATCGTCATCCCGCAAGGAGAACGAGAAGGACCTCGCCGACATCCCGAAGGCCGTGCTCGACGTCCTGAACGTCTACATGGTCGAGACGATGGACGAGGTGCTGAAGATCGCGCTGGCGGAACCGCTGCCGCCGCCCATCGTCTCGCCGAAGCGGCCACGGCGGCCGACGCGCAGACGTGGACGACGACGTGGACGAGTCGCGGACGCACTGAACGCGGCTTGCGGCCCGTGGCTTGAGGCCCGCGGCTCGATCACGGCGAGATCGGCGGCCGCACTCGCGAGGCTCGGAAGCCGCCGAGCGAGGTCGCAGGAGTGCAGTTACCACTACCCCTATGTCCCGCCGCATCGCCTCCGCCGAATTCGTGATCAGCGCCGTCGGGCCGCGCGACTTCCCCGCCGACGCCCGCCCCGAGGTGGCGCTGGTCGGGCGCTCCAACGTCGGCAAGTCCTCCCTGATCAACGCGCTCCTTCGGAAGGACGATCGCGCGGACGAGCGCGAGCCCGGGCAAGACGCGCCAGGCGAACGTCTACCGGGTGACGCCGGCCGGCGGCGACTCGCTTCTACCTGATGGACCTGCCGGGCTACGGCCACGCCGGCGGCGGCGAGAAGGCCCAGGCAGGAATTCGCGGCCCTGACCGGCCTGTATTTCGAAACGCGCACCTCGAGCGGACGGGCCGGCTGGAGCGCCCTGCCCCGCCGCTTTCCCCGTCGTCGCTCTGCGCGGTGTCCTGGCCATCGACGCCCGCCACCCGGGCATGGCCAGCGACGTCGAGGCGCTCCGCTGGTTGCCACGCGCTCGGCGTCCCCTACCTGCTCGTGGCCACCAAGATCGGACAAGCTGTCGCAGTCCGAGAGAGCCAAGCTGAAGCGCGAGTGCCTGCAGGCGTTCGGCGCGGACCGCTCGCCGTGTCGGCGATGACGGCGACGGGCTGGACGAGTTGTGGCAGCGACATCGCGGAGTGGACGGCGAGCCATCCTGGGCCCTGAGGCCTGAGGCCTGGAGCCGTGAGCCATACGAGCGAGGCGACGAGCATGCAGTATCGCGTATTTCCCCGGACCGGCTGGAAGTCGCCGAGATCGGCTACGGCACCTGGGGCATGGCCGGGTGGAGCGGATCGGACGACGCCGAGTCGCTGCAGGCGATGGAGCGGGCGCTGGCCCTGGGCTGCAACTTCTTCGACACCGCCTGGGCCTACGGCTCGGGGCACAGCGAGCGGCTGCTGCGCCAGCTGCTGAAGAACCACCGCGGCGAGCGCGTCTACATCGCGACCAAGGTCCCGCCGAAGAACGGCCGCTGGCCGGCGCGCGCCGACTACCCGCTCGAGGACGTCTTCCCGCCCGGACACATCCGCGACATGACCGAGAAGAGCCTCGAGAACCTCGGGCTCGACTGCGTGGACGTCCAGCAGCTGCACGTGTGGTCGGACGCGTGGGCCGCAGACGAGCGGTGGCAGCGCGCGGTGGACGACCTGAAGCGCGAGGGCCTCATCAAGGCGTTCGGCATCTCGATCAACCGCTGGGAGCCCGCCAATGTCGACCAGGCGCTGCGCACCGGCCTGGTCGACTGCGTCCAGGTGGTCCACAACATCTTCGACCAGAACCCCGAGGACGAGCTGTTCCCGGTCTGCCAGGAGCTGAAGGTCGGCGGTCATCGCCCGGGTGCCGTTCGACGAGGGAAGCCTGACGGGGGCGCTGACCGCCGATGCGACGTTCCCGCAAGGGGACTGGCGGGCGCTCTACTTCAAGGGCGAGAACCTCGAGAGCACGCTGCAGCGGGTGGAGCGGCTGAAGCCCGAGGTCCCCGCCGGGATGACGCTGCCCGAGCTCGCCCTCCGGTTCATCCTCGAGAACCCGGTGGTGACGACGACCATCCCCGGGATGCGACGCGTCCGCCACGTCGAGAGCAACCTGGCCGCAAGCGACGGCCGGCGGCTGAATCCGGCGCTCATGGCGGCCCTGCGGCAGCACCGGTGGGACAGGACGACGGTCATCCCGTAGGCTGTGAGTAGGTCTCCGGTCTGAGGCTGGACCTGTGCTATAATTGGTGGTTCGGACTACTCTGAAGGAGCTCGACGTGAAGGAAGGTATCCACCCGAAGTACAAGGAAGTCGAAGTGCGGTGCGCCTGCGGCGCGACCTGGAAGACCCGGTCGACCAAGGACGAGCTCCGCCTGGAAATCTGCTCGCAGTGCCACCCGTTCTTCACCGGCCGCCAGAAGCTGATCGACACCGAGGGCCGGGTCGAGCGGTTCACGAAGAAGTTCGGCGCGCAGACCTCGGAGAGCCGCAAGGCCGCCGAGAAGGCCAAGAAGGCCGCCGGGAAAGAACCCGCGGCCACGGCGTAAGAAGGTCCAGGACTCATGGCTCCGGGCCCGAGGGAATTCCCTGGGCCCGCGCCTTCCCCGCCTTCCCGCCTCTCCCTCCACAACCAGCCGCTTCCAGAACGTCATTCCGCCCGTAGTGTCACCGACGGGTCGATTGTCGCCGCCCGCCTGGCCGGAATAACGACGCCTGGTCGGCCACGGCGGCAAGCAACAGCACAACTCGAATCGGGAGCGCCTCTCAACCGCTACAGCCGATCGAGGCCAAGCTGCGGGGCGTCGGGAGTGTCGGTGGACAGCTTGCGCGACAAGCGGCCCAGGCGGTGGCGCACCTCGTCTACTCGGCGGGCGTCGCCGGCCAACTGCAGCGCGGACAGCGCGAAGGTCCGGGCTGCCCCGAGGTCCTTGGAGCGGTGCTCGTGGTGGATGGCCAGGGCCTCGAGCGCCTCGCGCTTTCGCTCGGCATCCAGGCCAGAAATCCCGGCCAGCTTTTCCCAGGCGTCAGCGGCGTCCTGGAAGCGGCGGCCCCGCCGGCGATGGACCGCCAGCCAGTGGAGGGCCTCGGCCCGCACGCAGCGGTCGAGTTCCGCCTCGAGCAACCCGTCGGCTTCCGCGGCCGCGCAGAAACAACGCTCCGCGTCCTCGATGCGGCCGAGCGACTCCAGGAGTCGGCCGAGCGCGAGGCAGTCCGGGCGTTCGCGCACTGCTTCCGCACCCTCCGCCACCATCTCCAGGATGACCGCCGATACCGCGCCGAGCGAGAGGAGGTCGAGCCGATTGTGCTCGAGCACCGCCTCGAGGCCGCGCGCGTCACCGGTCCTCGCGTAGCCGAAATAGCGCGCGGGGATCTCCCATCCCGGCACATCGTCCTCGCGCCGGAGGCCGAGGATGTCCCGTTCCAGCGCGGTCAATGCGCAGCTTTCAGCGGCAGGCGGGATGCCTGCCCCACCGTGGCGCCGCTTCCAGAGACGCCGCGCCGGGAACAGCATGTCGACGTGCGGAACGCCGTCGAACGGTGAGCGAAGGCGATGGAACTGGTAGCGGGTGTCGATGAGCGGTACGTCGAAGGTCCGCCCGTTGTAGGTGACGAGCACGGCGCCCGGTCCAGTAGGACAGGCGTCTCGCCTGTCAACGCCTGCCCCACCGGTCACCTGCCGGGTCACGGCGTGCAGCAGCGGCCGCTCCTCCCCGTAGCCCCGCAGGAAGAACTGCCGGGTGTGAAACCGGTCGGCGTCGAAGAAACCGAACCCCACGAGGAACGCATAAGTCCCCGCTCCCCCACTCAACCCGGTCGTTTCGAGGTCGAAGAACAGGGGGGTGGGGTCGGCGAACAAGCCCGCGCCGGGTTGCCGCAGGAACCAGGGCAGCACCTGCCGCGACGAACGGGTCGCCGAGTGGAAGTGGCCGATGGTCCGATGACCGTGGCGGTACTCCAGCGGGTAATCCCGGTCGACGACCACGCACGGCCCTCCGGGGTCGTCGAGCAGGGTGGCGCCGAGCACGTCGAGGACACGCGAAGACGCTTCGACCGCCGCGCAGCGCGCCGCGAAGGCGGCGGATTCGTCGGTCTCGTCGAGCCGGGGGTCACGCGCGGCTACAGAGTGCTGCCCCACGCCGCCAGGCAGGCGAGACGCCTGCCCCACGTCGCTGGGCGGGCACGGTGACGCGCTGGCCCGCCGAGCGGTTCTTCAGAATCTCCTGTATGCGTGCGGCGAGCGAGGCCCGGTCCATCGGCGTCCCGACGATTGTCAGACGACTGCGGCGAGAATGTCGAGCGCGACCGTTTTCGCCAGCGGCCCCACCTCGCCCAGCGGGCCGACGCACGAGGGGCACCCCGACTCGCACGGGCAGGTGGAAATGAGGTCGCGCGTCTTGGCGAGCAGCGGCGCCCGCATCGTGAACAGCGGCTCCGAGAGGCCGATGCCGCCCGGGTAGTTGTCGTAGACGAAGATGCGCGGCTCGTCGTAGTCCACCGGCGCCTGGCCGGCGTTCCGGCCGCGGCCGACGCGCGCCACCGCCCCGCTCTGGACGCCAGCCGCCGGCTGCACGTCCTCGGTCGCCCCGTTCCCGATCGACACCCCGATGTCGTGGCGGTCGCACATCAGCAGCAACTGCGCGATCTGCCTCATCGCGAACGCCATCCCGACGACCCCGTCACGCCGGTCGTCGCCGCCGTAGGGCAGCGACGTCATCACCCGGCGGGGAATCGTGAACCAGCAGCCGGTGGTGTGCATCTCCTGCTCGGGCAGGTCGAGCTCGCCCGACCCGACGTTCTCGTTCGTGTAGAACTTAATCTTCTTGAAGCCCACGACGCGCGAGACGACGTGCACCTCGCCGTGCGACCAGGGCGCTTCAGGCAGGCCACCGCGCTTTCGCTGCGGCCGCGCCGGACAGGCCGGAGGCCTGTCCTGACTGGCTCGGGCGGACCACCGGCGGCCGTGTCGAAGACGTCCAGGATCGTGACGCGGTCGTAGCGGATCGCGTCGGTGTAGTAGTCGCACTCGACCTGCCGGACGTAGGCCTTGCGGTTGTCGAAGTCGAGGCGCTCCACCTGGTAGAGCGTGCCCTCGACGATGTAGATCGCCTTCTCGTGGAGCGTCGAAGGCGCGCTGGTGAAATCCGTCTCGCCAATCACGCGCGCGTGATCCGTGTTGTCCACGATGACGAAGTTGTCGGACGACACCGAACGCAGGCTGATGGCGTCGGCCGGGTACGACTCGTTCGTCCAGTGCCAGTGCGCCTCTTCGCCGGGCGCCTGCCCCTCCGCGAGGTGGACGAGGCCTTCCTCCGAGAGAATCTGGAGGATGTCCTGCACGCTCTCCCGGCCGAACACCTCGGTCGTGCCGAACGGCAACTCGAACGCGGCGCACTTGATGTGCGCGAGCAGGATCTGCAGGTTGTCGGGGTTGATCAACGCGTGCTCGGGCGACGCGTCGAAGAAGTACGTCGGGTTGCGGACGACGTACTGATCGAGCGGAGCGCTGCTCGCCACGAGCACCGCCGCCGACTGCCCGGCCCGCCGGCCGGCGCGCCCCGCGCGCTGCCACGTGGCGGCGATCGTGCCCGGATAGCCGGCCAGCACCGACACGTCGAGCGCACCGATGTCGATCCCGAGCTCGAGCGCGCTCGTCGCCACCACCGCCCGCACCTCGCCGTCGCGCAGCCCCTTCTCGATCTCGCGCCGCCGGTTTGGCAGGTAACCGCCCCGATACCCGCGCACCACGTCGTCGGCCCCCGGGGGCCCGGACACGCTGTCCTTCAGGTAGCGGGTGAGGATCTCGGTGACGAGGCGGCTCTGCGCGAACACGATGATCTGCAGGCCGCGGCGCAGGAACTCGAGCGCGACGCGGCGGGTCTCCTGCGTGTAGGAACGACGGATGCCGAGCTGCCGGTTCACGATCGGCGGGTTGACGAAGAAGAAGAATTTCTCGCCGCGCGGCGCCCCGCTCTCGTCCACCAGCTCGAACGGCCGCTCGGTCAGCCGTTCCGCGAGCTCGCGGGGGTTGGCGATGGTGGCCGACGAGCAGATGAACACCGGGTCGGAGCCGTAGTGCTGGCAGACCCGGCGCAGGCGGCGCAGCACGTTCGCGAGGTGGCTGCCGAACACGCCCCGGTACGCGTGCAGCTCGTCGATCACGATGAACCGGAGGTTCTCGAAGAGCCGCGCCCACTTCGGGTGGTGCGGCAGGATCCCCGAGTGCAGCATGTCGGGGTTGGTGAGGATCACCTGGGCGCGGGCGCGGATCGCCCGGCGCGCGTCCTGCGGCGTGTCGCCGTCGTAGGTGAAGACGCCGAGGTCGAGGCCGGCCGACTCGTTGATGACCTGGGCGAGCCGGTCCAACTCGGCCAGCTGGTCCTGCGCGAGGGCCTTCGTCGGAAACAGGTAGAGCGCGCGCGTCGACGGGTCGGCGAGGATGGCGTTGAGGACCGGGACGTTGTAACAGAGCGTCTTGCCGGACGCCGTCGGCGTAGTCACGACGACGCTCTCGCCCCGCATCGCGCAGGAGGCGGCGGCCGACTGGTGGGTGAACAGCTGGCGGATTCCCCGGGCCTCGAGGGCCTGCACGAGCCTGGGGTCCACCCCCTCCGGCATCGGCGAGAACTTCGGGTCCGCGGCCGGCATGCGCCGCACGGCGGTGACCACTTCGTCCGGCGAATCCGCGTAATCCTGGTGCCAGGACGGCACCAGGTGCTGCATGGCCGCCTGGAGCGCCTGCTCGCGCGAGGGTCCGCCCGCCATGGAACGCAGGGCGAGCAGGTCGCTCTGCGCCGGCTGTTCTTCGTCGCCGCGGCGGGTGAGCTTGGCCATGGTGAAGGATGGTACCAGCCGGCAAGGAGTCGATCAAGGGGCGAAAGGCGAAACGATGGCGGAACGACACGAAATGTAGTGGTTAGTGGCTGGGGGCTGGCCGGCACGACAGCGGCGGTGGACCGCAGGCCGCGGCCGGAAGCCGGACGCCGGCAGCCGGAAGCCCGTCAAGGCACGAGCACCGTCGGCCTTCCTGCCGCTCTTCGCGGCGTAGTCGTCCGCGACGCGCGCGGCCACGGACGCGGCCGTCCCCGGCCGGGTCAGCATCACCACCGAACCGCCGAAGCCGCCTCCGGTCAGCCGGGCGCCGTAGACGTCCGGGATGGCGCGGGCGAGGTCCACGATCAGGTCGATCTCCGGGATCGACACCTCGTAGTCGTCGCGCATCGAGTCGTGGGAGGCGTAGAACAGCTGGCCAAGCGCCTCGATGTCGCCGTCGCGCAGCACCTGCACGGCGGCCAGGACGCGCGCGTCCTCGGTGACGACGTGCCGGGCACGCCGGCAGAGTGGCTCTGGCAGCTCCATCACCCTCGGCAACTCCTGGAGGTCGACATCCCGGAGCAGCGGAACGCCGAGCTGCCGGGCCGCCTCCTCGCACTCGGCGCGCCGCGTGCGGTAGTCGCCCTTCGCATGGTTGTGCGCCACGCCGGAATTCAGCACCACCAGGTCCGCCGACGCCGGGCAGCGGCACCAGGCTCCAGTCGAGCGAGCGCGTGTCCAGGAACAACGCCTGCCGGTCGCCGGCGAGCGTGCAGGCCATCTGGTCCATGACACCCACCGGCGCGCCGACGAAATCGTTTTCCGCACGCTGACCAAGCAGCGCCATCTGCACGTCGTCCAGGGGCAGCGCGAACGCCTCGCGGAAGGCGCGCAGCAACGCGATCTCGAGCGCCGCGCTGGAGGAGAGGCCGCTGCCGAGCGGCACGGTGGACGCGATGCGGATGTCGGCCCCGCCCACGCTGAACCCGGCCCTGGACAGCACCCACGTGATCCCCTGCAGGTAGTCGGTCCATCGGCCGCGCTTCGACTCGGTGCCGACGATGTATTCGAACGGGACCGGCTTGCCGGCATTGACGCTCAGCGCTCGAACCCGGCCGCCCGGCCTCGGCACCAGTTCCACCGTCGTCCGCTGGGGAATGACGGTGGGGAGCACGAAGCCGCCGTTGTAGTCCGTGTGCTCGCCAATCAGGTTCACCCGTCCGGGAACCGAGGCCCGGACGGTCGGTGCGCTGCCGTAGAGTTGCTCGAACGTCATGTCCCCCTCGCGGGCCTGCGGCCTGCCACCTGCACCACTGCACGAAGAGGCCTGAAGCCGCCGGAAGCCCGAAGCCGGAAGCCTGAAGCCCTCTCTAGATCAGCGATCGCGACTGGCAGCCGTCCACGGTCACGCTCGCTCCGCTGATCCAGCTCGCGCGCGCCGACGCGAGGAACGCAACCGCGTCGCCAACCTCCTCCGCCCTGCCGAAGCGGCCGAACGGCAGCTCACGACGCACGAATTCGGCCATCCCGGCGGGGTCTGCCTGCTGGCGCTTCCACCACGACCCGCCCTCGAACAGGATCGAACCCGGGCGCCACGCTGTTGACGCGGATATTGTCGCGCGCGAGTTGCTGCGCCATCGATTTCGCCAGGCTGATCTCCGCGGCCTTGACGGCGTTGTAGGTCATCCGCCCGCCCGACTCGCGCCCCCAGATCGAGGCGATCATGACGATGGCGCCGCCTCCGCGCGCCCGCATCGAGGGCACGGCGAGCCGGCTGGCCCTGATCGCCGGGTAGAGGGTGGAGTCGATGGCCTCCTGCCACTCGGCGTCGGTCGTGTCGGTGATGCCCGCGCCGCGGGCAAGTCCCAGGTTGTTGACGAGGATGTCGATGCCGCCGAAGCGCGCGAGGAGGCTGTCGAACAGCAGCTCGACGCCGCCGGGGCTGGTCAAATCGGCCGCTACCGCGTGGATCGACTCCTCACCCGCATCGCGCCGCAAGCCTGCGGCCGCCTCCTGCAGCGTCTGCTCTCCCCGTGCGCACAGGCAGATGCGGCACCCTTCGGCCGCAAGCGCGCGGGCGCTGGCGAGGCCGAGGCCGCGGGAGGAACCGGTGACGAGGGCCACTTTGCCGGTCAGTTGGAGGTCCATGGGGGGATCATATCGCCACCACCCGCTCCAGGAACCGCCGAAGCGCTTCGTTGAACGCCTCCGGCTGCTCCAGGTTCGAGAGGTGCCCGGCGCCGGGAATGACCGCGAGCGTCGAGCCCGGGATCCGTTCCTGGAGGCCGCGAGCGGTTTCGGGGGTGGTAATCTGGTCCTCCTGCCCGACGACCACCTGCACGGGGCATGACACGCCGGCCAGCAGGGGCGTCGAATCGGGCCTCGACTTGAGCCGCTCGATGCCCCGCCGGATGCCCTCGGCCGGCTGGGCCAGCACCTGAGCCCGCACCCGCTCCACCAGGTCGGGCCTCGAGGCCCTCGTGGTCTCCCCCAGCAGCCCCGGCAGCATCCGGTCGAAGACGGCCGCAGGGCCGCCGCGGTCGAGGGTCGCGGTCATGGCGTCACGGGCCGCGCGCGCGGCCTCGCCGTCCGCCTCGGCCCGGGTGTCGGCGAGGACCAGGCCCCGCACCCGCTGCGGCGCGAGACGCAGCAGGGAGAAGGCTGCGTAACCGCCCATCGACAGGCCGGCGACGACGGCGTCGCGAAGGCCGAGGCCGTCGAGCAGCGCCAGCACATCTTCTCCGCAGTCGTCGATCGACGGTGGACGCGCCGCGTCCTCGGGCCCGGACTGCCCGAAGCCGCTGAGGTCGGGCGCGATGAAGCGCCAGCCCGGCGGAACGGCGGCCAGCTGCGGCTCCCACATCTCCGCGCTCAGCGGAAAGGCGTGGAGCAGGACGAGCACGTCGCCGGGCACGGCCCCGGCTCCCTGCGCCTCCAGGTAGCCGATCCGCCGGCCGCGGTGTCCAATCGAATGTCGCATGCTTCTCCCGATCTTAGCCCGCCTTTGGGCTCACACCGCGCCTGGCGCGCAATTTGGGTTCATCATCTCATGCTGACTGCGGCCACGCTTGGGTTGGCAGCCTACGGCATCTACTCGGCCGGGCTCGGTGCCTTCGATCTCTTCCGTTCGCCCGGGCTCGACTGGTGGGCGGACCTGGCGCTCATCGCCCTGGGGCTCCTGGTCCTGCTGTCGTCGGCGTTCGTTCGCGTGCGGATGCCGGGCGGGCTGGCGCTCGCCCTCAGCGGCCTGCTGGCGCTGCAAGGCCTTTCGCTGCACAACGATCTCCACTTCTACGGGGACATCCTCGTGGCTCCGCAGGTGATGCGGGCGGTGATGGCGGGTGGCCTGGCGGCGCTGGCGTATGCCGGCGGAAGACTCGAGGAAGGGCGGCGAAAGGACCAACGGGGGTCGGTGTAGCCCGGGCCTTCAGGCCCGGGCCGACGGCCGAGGGGCTGAAGCCCCTCGGCTACACAAGCCTGCGCGCAGCCCTACGCACAGCCCGACGTGCTGCCGCAGTTCACGCACTTGTAACAGCTGCCGCTGCGCACCATGATCGCGCCGCACGTGGTGCAGGGCGGCGCGTCTTCCTGGTTCTGGATCGCCGCGAACACGGCCGACTTCTTGTCGGCCTCGATGCCCAGCGGCGGCAGCGTCAGCTGCTCCGCGGTATCGGCCTTGTCCGCCGCCGTCGACGTCAACGTCTCGCGGCTGTTCACGCCCGCCCAGGTCCTGCGCTTCCGGCGACAGGAACTTGGTGGCCAGCCACCGGAACACGTAGTCGACGATCGACTTGGCGATCCGCACCTGCGGGTTCTTGGTCATGCCCGCGGGCTCGAACCGCACGTGGCTGAACTTGTCCACGAGCACCTGCAGCGGCACGCCGTACTGCAGCGCGTAGGACACCGCCTGCGCGAAGGCGTCCGCGAAGCCCGAGATCGTCGAGCCTTCCTTCGCCATCACGAGGAAGATCTCGCCCGGCATCCCGTCTTCGTACAGGCCGACGGTGATGTAGCCCTCGTGCCCGGCGATCTCGAACTTGTGGGTGATCGCCTGGCGTTCGTCGGGCAGCTTCCGGCGCACCGGGTGCTGGGCCGCCTTGGCCTCGGCCTTCGCGGCCTCGGGCGTCTTGTCGCGCGACGTGTTGAGGGGCTGCGTCCGCTTGCTGCCGTCGCGGTAGATCGCGATCGCCTTGACGCCGAGCCGCCACGACTCGATGTAGGCCTGCATGATGTCGTCGACGGTCGCGTCCTTGGGGACGTTCACGGTCTTCGAGATCGCGCCGGAGATGAACGGCTGCGCCGCCCCCATCATCCGGATGTGGCCCATGTGGTGGATCGAGCGCGAGCCGCGCGCCGGCTTGAAGGCGCAGTCGAACACCGGGAGGTGCTTCTCGTCGAGGTGCGGCGCGCCCTCGATCGTGCCCGTCTCGTCCACGTAGTCGACGATGGCCTTGATCTGGGCCTCGGGGTAGCCGAGCCGGGCGAGCGCGGCGGGGATCGTCTGGTTGACGATCTTCATCAGGCCGCCGTCCACCAGCTTCTTGTACTTCACCAGCGCGATGTCGGGCTCGATGCCCGTCGTATCGCAGTCCATCATGAAGCCGATGGTCCCGGTCGGCGCCAGCACCGTCGTCTGGGCGTTGCGGTAGCCGTGCTCCTCGCCCAGCTCGACGGCCTCGTCCCAGGCGTCGGCCGCGGCGGCGAAGAGATCCTCGGGCACCACGAAGGCGTTGACGTCCTTCATCGAGTCGCGGTGCTTGCGCATCACGCGGAGGAACGGGTCGCGGTTGCGCTCGTAGCCGGCGAACGGCCCTCCGTGGTCGCGCGCGATCCGGGCCGACGCGGCGTACGACTCGCCCGTCATCAGCGCGGTGATCGCCGCCGCGTAGTGGCGGCCGGCGTCGCTGTCGTACGGGAGGCCGCGCGACATCAGCAGCGCCCCCAGGTTCGCGTAGCCGAGGCCGAGCGGGCGGTAGTCGTGGCTGTTCCGCTCGATGGACTTGGTCGGGTAGCTCGCGTTGTCGACCAGCACTTCCTGCGCGATGATCAGCGTGTCGACGGCCGCGCGGAAGGCGGCGACGTCGAACTCGCCGCGCGCGTCCACGAACTTCATCAGGTTGATCGACGCCAGGTTGCACGCCGAGTCGTTGAGGAACATGTACTCCGAACAGGGGTTCGACGCGTTGATGCGGTCGCTGTTCGGGCAGGTGTGCCACTCGTTGATCGTCGTGTCGAACTGCATTCCCGGGTCGCCGCACACGTGCGTCGCCTCGGCGATCATCCTCATCAGGTCGCGCGCCTTGTAGGTGTCCATCGGGCGGCCGTCGACGACGGCCCGCGTCTGCCAGGTCCCGTTGTCGAGCACCGCGCGCATGAAATCGTCGGGCACGCGGACGCTGTTGTTCGAGTTCTGGAAGAACACCGACGAGTAGGCCGGCCCGTTGAAGGACCCGTCGTACCCGGCGTCGATGAGCGCCCACGCCTTCTTCTCTTCGTCCACCTTGCAGGTGACGAAGTCCACGATGTCGGGGTGCTCGGCGTTGAGGATCACCATCTTCGCCGCGCGGCGCGTCTTGCCGCCCGACTTGATGACGCCCGCGAACGCGTCGTAGCCCTTCATGAACGACACCGGGCCCGACGCGGTGCCCCCGCCCGCGAGCGACTCGCGCGACGAGCGGAGCGACGAGAGGTTCGTGCCGGTGCCCGACCCGAACTTGAACAGCATCCCCTCGGTCTTGGCGAGCGTGAGGATCGACTCGAGCGTGTCGTCCACCGAGTTGATGAAGCAGGCGGAGCACTGCGGGTGCTTCTCGATGCCGCAGTTGAACCAGACGGGGCTGTTGAACGCCGCCTTCTGGTACACCAGCAGGTGCTTGAGGTCGTCGCGGAACGCCTGGAGGTCGGCCTCGCCCGCGAAGTAACCGTCCTTCCGCGCCCACTCGGTAATCGTGTCGACGACGCGGCCGATCAACTGCCGGACGCTCGACTCGCGGAACTCGCCCGCCTTCGGCTTCAACGGCCCCCGGAAGTACTTCGACACGACGATGTTCGTCGCCTGCTGCGACCAGAACGCGGGCACCTCCACGTCGCGCTGCTCGAACACCACCTCGCCCTTGTCGTTGGCGATGAGCGCGCTGCGGGTATCCCACGTGACTTCGTCGAACGGGTCCCGGCCCGAGAGCGTGAAGAAACGGGAGAACGCCAGCCCCGCGGCCGTCGGCCGCCCGGCTGCGCGCGCTGCTTCCGGCGTCCGGTTCTCGACTGGCCTTCGGCGAGGCTGGGGCCACGTCGTGGGTCACGCCTCTCTGCATACCGCCCTCCGCTCCGGAGTGCCCGCGCCCCTCGGGCATCTCCCGCCTCCACCATACAAGCGACACCGGTGCCCTCGGGGGGCTACGACGTGTCGCAAACGGATAAGATTCGACCCCTGCGTGCTCCATCTCGGGGCCGCCCGGCGCCGACGGGCAGCCGTGGGGTCACGACCGACTCGCCCGTGAACATGACGAGCCGCTGGGAGAAGCCCGTTCCACCTGTCCACGGCAGAGGGTCAATATGGACCCTCGATCCGGCGTTTGTCAAGCAGTGATCTACAAGATATTGTGCCTGCGTTTTAGGTCAGTCGCAAGACCTTGCGCAAAGCCACGGAGCCGTTGAACTTCTGGCTGTTGACCGAAAACGACGGGTTCGCACGGCTGGGATGGGCCGATGAGGCGGGCTCAGCGGCCCGGCAGGCTCGCCGCCAGGGCCGCCGCTTTCTCGGCCACTTTTGCGGCAAAAACGAGGTTCTTCTCCTTCAACGCCTGCTCCGCCTGCTCCATGAAGCGCTTCGCGGTGTCGTACTGCGACTTCTCGTCCGCATTGAGCGCCTTCCAGTTCACGCGGTCCAGGTCGGTCTTCGCCTGCGCCAGCTGCTGGCGGACTTGCCGCTCCATGTCACTGGGGTTCGCGGGGAGCTCCTGCCGCAGCGTGGCCGGCGGGGTCGGCGGCGGCACCGGCCGCACCGGCTCGACGGCCGGCGGTGGCGGCTCGGTCTTCTGCGCGCGCGCGGGGTCGGGCTTCGGCTCCGGACGCGTGTTGGAAGGCCGGCGAGGCGGCTTCTGTTGCGCGGGCGCCTGATCGGTCGTCGCCGGCGCCGGCGCCGATTGCTCGGGCTCCGGAGGAACGACGACGCGCGGGGGCGGGGCGGGCACGTCGAGTGCCGGCGGCTCGGCCTGCGCCTTCGCGCGGGCGGTCGCGCACCCGCCTGCGGCCAGCGCCGCAACGACCACCGCCAGCATCAAGGATCGCACGGTTTCATTATGACAGGGATTCGGCCACCGGGCGCGCCGATGACTCCGGCAGAGAGAGACAGAACGTGGTGCCCCGCCCCTCGGTCGACTGGACCTCGATCTCGCCGTCGTGCAGCTGGACCGTGCGGTAGACCATCGAGAGCCCGATGCCGCTGCCCTTGTCCCGGGTCGTGAAGTAGAGGTCGAAGATTCGGCCCAGGTGCTCCGGCTTGATGCCCGACGCCGGTGTCCTCGACCCGGACCTCCACCCGGCGGTCGCGGCCGACCGAGGCGGCAGATGCGCAGCGTGCCGCCCGTCCGGCATCGCCTGGCACGCGTTCAGCGCCAGGTTCAGGAACGCCTGGCGCAGCATCGTCGGGTCGCCGCTGATGTCGCGGCACGCGGTCGAGCCCGTCGGTCACGATGTGCACGCCCGCTTTGGCGCACTCCGGCCCGATCACTCGCACCACTTCGTCGACCAGGGCCGCCAGCGAGATCGGCTGCAGCTTCAGGTCCTCCGACGCGTGAACTTCAGGAAGCCCTGCATCACCTCGTCGAGCCGCTGGATCTCGCCCGACGATGATCTTCACGTGCTCGAGGGCGCCGGTCGAGCTCGGGCGCGGGACCGTCTCCTGCACGCCCGGTGCGGCGGCCGGAAGCGCCGACGGCCGCGGCGGCCGGCCGCTTTCCCCCGCCGGCGAGGGCGGCCAGCTTCTGCTCGCAGCAGCTCGAGGTGAATCGTCATCGCGTTGAGCGGGTTCTTCACCTCGTGGGCCACGCCGGCCGAGAGCCGGCCGAGCGCGACGAGCTTCCGCGAGTAGTTGAGCATCGACTGCACGCGGCCGAGCGCCTGGACGTCGCGCGCGACGAGCATGACGCCGAGCAGCTGCTCGTCGCGGTCCTTGATCGCGTGCGCCATCAGCAGGCGTTCGTCCGACTCGGCCGCCTCGGCACCGCGTCGGCGCAAGGCCTGGCGTGCGCGGGATCGTCGCGGAGATCGGACCGCTGGACTGCCGCTCGGCAGCGGCGGCGTGGACGAGGCCGCGGTACGGGTGCCCCGCGGGCAGCAGGTCGTCGATCGGCCGGCCGAACGGCTCGGTCGGCAGCGCGCCCGCATCGCCGGGTTGGCGAACAGCAGCTCGCCGGCACGGGTTGAAGATCGCCACCTCGTCCTCCATGTGCTCGACGGCCGACTCGAGGTTCGCCTTCTGTCCCGCCAGCTGCGTCCGGTCCGCCGACAGCTGGGCGCTGACGGTGTTGAAGAAGCTGCCCAGCTCGCCGAACTCGTCCTGCTGCGGCAGGTCGAGGCGCACGCCGAACTCGCCGCGGCCCAGTCGCGTCAGCCCGCCGCGGATGACGTGAATCGGCCGGAGGATCAGCTGCGCGAACGACGCCGAGACGACCATCGCGACCAGCAGCGCCACCAGCCCGGTGACGCCGACCAGCCACAGCTCCCTCGAGAACTCCTGCCGGACGAGCAGCGTCGACACGCCGATGCGGATCGAGCCGAACTTGGCCCCGCCCAGCAGCAGTGGCTGCCGCACCTCGAGCGTCTCCACCGACCGGTAGATGCTGAGCAGCAGCTGCGGGCCGCGCAGGGCGAGCAGCGATCGTCGAAGTCCCGCGCCGATGCGAGCTTCTTGCCCTCGCGCTCGGGGTCCCAGGCCGCGACCGCCACGTCGTCCACGTTGCAGATGGCGGCGTAGGTGACGTTGCGCGCGAAGGCGCTCGATTCGAGGATGGCGCGCAGGCCGCCGTCGGCCTTGATGCGCCGCCCACGGGTCGGCCTGCCCCGGCACGACGTCCTTGGCGCGCTGGAAGATGGTGTTGGCGAGCAGTTCGGCGCGCGCGCGGCTCTCTTCGAGCAGGACGCGCGCGACGAACGTCACGTGGAGGAGGCTCAGCGCGACGACGGCCAGCCCGACGATCAGCGACACGCCGACGATCTGCTTGGCCTTGATGCCGAGGTGCACTAGTCGCTCGTCCTTGCCATCGATGCCGCGCCTTCCTGGGCTACTTCCGCAGTTTCAGCCTATTGAGCTTGTTGTGCAGCGTCTTCAGGCTGATTCCCAGGATCTCGGCCGCGCGCGTCTTGTTGTCCCGCGTGTGCTCGAGCGTCATCTGGATCAGCCGCCGCTCCGCCTCTTCGACCGTGGTCCCCGGCGCCAGCGCCAGCGCGGGCTTCGGCGCCTCCCCTGCCTCCACGAGCACGGCGGCAGGTGGCGCGGCTCGATGAACTCCCCGTCGGCGAGGATCGTCGCGCGTTCGATCACGTTCCGCAGCTCGCGCACGTTGCCCGGCCACGCGTACCCCTCGAGGATTCGCATCGCCTCGTGATCGACGCCCGCGATCGACTTGCCGTTGCGGGCGTTGAACTCGGAGAGGAACGACTGGATCAAGCAGCGGCAGGTCGTCCTTCCGCTCGCGCAGCGGCGGCAGGTCGATCGCGAACACGTTCAGGCGGTAGAACAGGTCCTCGCGCAGCTTGCCGCTCTTCACCGCCTCGCCGGGGTCCAGGTTGGTGGCCGCGATCACCCGCACGTCCACCTTCTGCTCCTGCCGGCCGCCCAGGCGCCGGAACGTCCGCTCCTGCAGCACGCGCAGCAGCTTCACCTGCGTCGCCGGCGTCATCTCGGCGATCTCGTCGAGGAAGAGCGTGCCGCGGTCGGCGAGCTCGAAGCAGCCCTGGCGCCGCTCGGACGCGCCCGTGAACGCGCCCTTCTCGTGGCCGAAGATCTCGCTCTCGAGCAGCGTCTCCGGGATGGCGGCGCAGTTGATTGCCACGAACGGCGCGGCCGCCCGCGGGCTGAGCTGGTGGATCGTCTGCGCCACCAGCTCCTTGCCCGTGCCCGACTCGCCGTTGATCAGGACCGAGGCCGACGTCGGCGCCGCCTGCTCGACGATCGCGGTAGACCTTCCGCATGCCGGGGCTGCTGCCGATCATCCGGCCGAAGGAGCCCTGGTCGCGCAGCTGCCGGCGCAGCGCCTTCACCTCGCGCAGCGTCTCCTGCCGCTCGACGACCTTGCTCGAGCAGGATCTGCAGGCGCTGCGGATCGACCGGCTTCGTCAGGTAGTCGTACGCGCCGTCCTTGATCGCCTCGACGGCCGACTCCACCGTCCCCTGCGCGGTCAGGATGACGACGCTGATGTCCGGGTCGTGCTCCCGCAGGGCCTTCAGCAGCTGGTGGCCGTCCATCCGGGGCATCACCAGGTCGGTCACGACGATGGCCGGGCCGGAACGTGGTGACCTTCTGCAGCGCCTCTTCGCCGTCCCCGGCGCTGTCGGCCAGAAAGCCCCAGGTGCGAACGAGTTCGGTGAGACCCAGGCGGGTGGCCGGGTCGTCTTCGACGATCAGCACCCGCTCCGACAGGGCGGGGGCCTCTTCAACGTCCGGCGGTTCGGCAGTACGTGGGGTATCGAGCACGAGAGTTCCTCGCAGGTGTCCGCTCGGAGTTGGGAATGCCCGATTCCGAGTGTACTAGGTAATTCTTACACGGTCCAGCGGAACAGTTCGAAGGCCTCCCTTCGCTGCGAGCTTTGGGCCGCAGGAGCAAGAACGCTGAAGAACGCGAACAGTCGCACGTTGTTGCCGCATGACTTGCCCGGCTTGGACATTGCACCAGCCAGGGCTGACGGAGGTCGTCCATGCGAAAACTGATCCTGATCGCTCTCGTCGCCGCCGTGACCGCCTGCCAGCAGCCGCCTGGGCGGCAGGAGACCCGCGCGCCGGGCACCGCCACCGCTCCCGCGGCCAGTTCTGATTCGAACGGTCCGGACAGCCGGCTGCCGAATGCAGCCACCCCGCCAGGCGACGCGACCGAACCGGCGCGCCGCGACTGGCGAGAGGTGACCATCCCCGCGGGTACGCGGCTGCCGATCCGGCTCGAACAGGCGATCGCCTCCGACACCAGCCGCGTCGAGGAGCCGGTGCGCGCGACGCTCCTCAACAACATCGTGGTCCGCGGCCAGACGGTGGTGCCGGCCGGAAGCGGGGTAGCTGGCGTCGTCACGGAGGCCAGGCAGTCAGGACGCGTGAAGGGGCGCGCGACGCTCGGCGTGCGCTTCGACAAGCTGGAAGTGAAGGGCGCCGCGGGACCCTACGCCATCCGGACGGGCCTGGTGACACGGCAGGCCCCGTCGACGAAGGGAAAGGATGCCGCGAAGATCGGCGTGCCGGCGATTGGAGGGGTCGTGCTCGGCGGGATCTTCGGCGGAAAGAAGGGGGCGATCATCGGCGGCACGGTGGCCGGGGGCGCCGGGACGGCGGTCGTGCTGACCACGCGCGGGGCGGAGGTGCGGCTGCCGCGAGGCACGCACCTCGCAGTGACGCTGCTCGCGCCGGTGACAGTCCGCGTGCCCGTCTAAACCCCGCGCCCAGTCGACCCGGGCGCGCGGGAGGACGGGGCGCCCCGCGTGATACAGTCGGGCAGTGAGCCGATTGCGGCTGATTGCCGTCGTTGAAATCGTCCTGTGTTCGGGGCTGCCCACCCAGCTGGCGATCGCCGGCGTCCTGCAGGCGTTCGGCATCACCACGTACGACAGCCACGGGGCGCTGGCGTTCCGCTACGTATTCGCGCTGGCGCTCCTGGACGCCGCCGCCCTCTTCGTCCTCGTCTGGTGGCTGCTGCGGCTCCACGACGAGCGGATGCGCGCGGTGTTGCTCGGCACGCGGCCGGTGTGGTCCGAGGCGCTGCGCGGGGTACTGCAGGTGCCGGTGGTGTTCCTGATCGTGCTCGCGGCGATGCTGACGGTCCAGCAGTTCGCGCCCTGGCTCCACAACGTCGACAAGAACCCGTTCCAGGGGCTCATCAAGACCGCCGCCGACGCCGTCGCGTTTTCCGTGGTCGCGGTGGTCGGGGGCGGCGTGCGCGAGGAGGTGCAGCGGGCGTTCATCCTGCACCGCTTCGAACAGTACCTGGGCGGGCGCCACGTCGGCCTGATCGTCTCCAGCCTGGCCTTCGGTCTCGGCCACGTCATCCAGGGGTGGGACGTCGCCATCGCCACGGCGCTGCTCGGGGCATTCTGGGGCTGGGTCTACCTGCGCCGCCGGAGCATAGCCTCCACGGTCGTCAGCCATTCCGGGTTCAACGCGGCAGAGATTTTCCGCTACACTTTCTACGGCGCGTGACCGCCGCCCCGCTCCGGGGCGCGCGTCCGTCCCCCGGGACAAAGCTTGCCGTTCCAGTTCCTCCGCACCGATCGCCGGGCGTGGTCTGCCCTCGTCCTGCTGTTCCTCGTGTCGCTGCCGGCCGTCACGACGCGGATCTACGCGTCCGACGAGGTCGAGTATTTCTCGTACCTCCGGTCCCTGTGGTTCGACCGGGACGTCTCCTTCGAAAACGAGTATCGCTATTTCTACGACCACGGCCTGTCGAAGGCCTCCGGTTTCCGGGAGACGTTCCTCGAACGGCAGACGGTGACGGGGCTGCGGGAGAACTGGGGCACTATCGGGTGCGCAATCCTCTGGTCACCGTTCTACGCGGCCGGGGACGTGACCGCCCGCGCCCTCCACGCGGCGGGTCGTCCGGTCGCGGCCGACGGCTTCTCGAGCCCTTACATCGCGGCGGTCTGCTACGGCTCGGCCTTCTACGGCTTCCTGGCGCTCATCCTCTCCGCGGCCGCGGCACGCGCAGCCCTCGGCGAAGCTGGACGCCGCTCGTCGGAGGAAGCACTGGCGGTGGCGGCCGCCTGGGTGGCCACGCCGCTCGCGTTCTACATGTACGTGTCGCCGCCGTTTTCGCACGCCTGCTCGGCGTTCGCGGTTGCCGCGTTCGTGCTGGCCTGGCTGCGCGTGCGGCGAACCTGGTCGGTTCGGGGCTTCGTGCTCCTGGGCGGCCTCGCCGCGCTGATGACGATGGTGCGGGAGCAGGACGCGTTCTTCGCATTCGGCCCCGCGGTCGATTTCCTGTGGACGGTCGCCGGTGCCGGCAGGAAGCGGCTGCCCCTGGTGGCCGGCGCGGGCGCCGGGGTGGTCGCGTTCGCCGTCGCCTTCCTGCCGCAGGCGTTCGCGTACCTTGCGCTGAACGGCCGCATCGGGCCGTCGCAGGTCGTCGCCCGGAAGATGTACTGGTGGGCGCCGCACGCGCTGCAGGTGCTGTTCTCGCCCGAACATGGCGTCCTCTTCTGGACGCCGCTGGTGCTGCTCGCGCTCGCCGGCCTTGCCGCGTGGGCGATGCGGCCGGGCGACCGGCGCATCGTCGCGGCCTCGTTCCTCGTCATGTTCGCGATGCAGGTTTACGTGTCGGGCTCCGTCGATTCCTGGAGCGCGGCCGGCGGGTTCGGACACCGGCGGTTCGTCGGCACGACGGTGGTGATCGTGACCGGCCTGTGCGCGCTCTGGCGGGCGGCGAGCGGCACCGGCCGGGCCCGCGCCGGCGTGGCGGCCGCGGCCGCGCTCTGCGCGTGGTGGAACGTCGCGTTGATGATACAGTTTGGCACGGGCCTCATGAACCGGCAGCACCTCGAGATCGGCCGGAACGCGCGCGCTGCGTTCGTCGAGGTGCCTGCCCGCCTGCCGGCCCTGGCCTGGCGCTACGTGTTCGATCGCGCCAGCTTCTACGCGCCTCCCGGCGGCGGCCCGCGATGAGCCGGCGCGTCCTCTGCTTTGCCGACATCAGGTTCCCGCTCGAGCGGGCGAACGGCATCCAGACGATGGAGACGTGCGCGGCACTGGCGCGCCGGGGACATCCGGTCAGGCTCGTCGTGAGGCCGGATACGGCCAGCCCTCCGAGAAGATCCTTTCGCCTACTACGGGGTGGCACGCCGCCACGACCTCTGCGTGGAGCGGGTGAGGGTCGCGGGCCCTCCCGCGGTGAGGCGGGCGATGTCGCTCGCGCAGGCGCTGACGAAGGCGCTGCGCGCGGACGGGGACGACCTCGTCCTCACGCGCGACCTCGGGTTCGCGAGCCTCTACCTGCGGGCCCGCGGCGGCCGTTCGGCGGCGCTGGTGTACGAATCGCACGGCTTCGCCCCGACCGTCAGCGAAGCGAGGCCCGCGATGCTCACCGGCGCGTCGTCGGCGTCGAACGCCAAGCAGCAGCGGCTGCTGCGCCGCGAGGAACAGGTGTGGCGCGGGGCGGACGGGTACGCGACGATCACGCAGGGACTGGCGGACGAACTGCAGCAGCGCTTCGGCCCGCGCCCCGGGCTCGCGGTCGTCCCCGACGGCGCCCGGGTCGAGGCGCGTGCGACGTGGAAGTTCCCGGCAGGCGCGCAGCCGGTAATCGCGTACTCGGGCCACCTGTATCCCTGGAAAGGCGTCGACCTGCTCATCGAGGCGCTCGCGGCACTGCCCGCGGTGCGCGGGCTGATCGTCGGCGGGCATCCCGGCGAACAGGACCTCGCCCGGCTGCAGGCCCGGTCGCGCGAGCTCGGGCTCGAGTCGCGGGTGTACTTCACGGGCATGGTCGCACCGCAGGACGTGGCCGGCCGCCTCGAGACTGCGGACGTCCTGGTGCTGCCCAATCCGGAGACGGCAGTGTCGGCCCGCTACACGTCTCCGCTGAAGCTGTTCGAGTACCTCGCGCTCGGGCGGCCGATCGTCGCCTCGGACCTCCCGGCGTTCCGGGAGGTGTTGACCGACCGCCGGAACGCGGTGCTCTTCGAACCCGGCAGCGCGACGGCCCTGGCGGGCGCCATCCGGACCGTGCTCCAGGACCCGGCCTTTGCGGAAGCCATCGCGGGGCAGGCGCGCGCGATGGCGGTGGAATACTCGTGGGACAGGCGAGCCGAGCGCCTCGACGCCCTGTTCGACGCCAGTCGTGGAGCGGGCCCCCAGGCTGGCGGGCATCGGCTTGCCGGGTTTCAAGGATGATCCGATTGTGATCTCGGAACGGCTACTCTCGATCGCCCGGTGTCCCGACTGCGGCGGCAGCCTCTCGAAAGGCGCCGCGGGCGCGGCGGTGTGCGGCGGCTGCGCGCGGGCCTTCGATGCGGGCGCGGGTTACCTGGACCTTCGGCCGAAAGCCGCGTTCGACGAGCAGACGCGGTACCTGGACGAGGCGCTGCATGCCGACGCCCGGCACGAGCGGGTGTCGCCCCCGCTGCTGGCGTCCGGCGTTCGCAACGACATGCTGCGGGCGTTCCTCCGCCAGGGCGTGGACGACCTGGTGATCGATCTCGGGTGCGGCAGCGGCCGGTCGCTGGTCTGGAACCAGGACTCGGGGCGCGTTCCAGGTGGGAGTCGACGTCAGCCCGTTCTTCGCCCAGGAAGCCCTTTCGGGCGCCAACCTGGCGCTCGGCGACCTGCGGAAGCTGCCGTTCGCGGACGGCGTGTTCACGAAGGGCTACGCGCTCGACGTGTTCGAACACCTGTCGCGAGAAGGCCTGAAGGGCGTCCTCCGCGAGGCCTCGCGGGTGATGGCGCCTGGCGGGCAGCTGTTCGTGTACAGCCACGTGCGGAAGAACTCGCGGCTCGCGCTCGGACTGCGAGCGATCAACCGGTTCACCGCGCTGCTCCACCGGGCGGGGGCGGTCGACCTGACGCAGGAGCACCTGCGCAAGTCCGATCACCTCAACCCGCTCGCCGACATCCCCGACCTCGAGCGCACCGTCGGTGAAGCCGGCTTCCGGATCGCGCGCATCCGCTACTACACGCCGCTGGTGGGCGGGGTCGTCGAGAACATCCTGGTGCGATCGGCCGAACAGTGGATGGCGCGCCGGGCCGCTCGGCGTGCCGCCGCGCCGGCCGTGGCCGGGGCGGCGGGCGCCGACGCCGCTGCCCGCGCCGAGTACCAGCGCGCCGCCCGCACCGAGGCGAAGGACCGCATCGCGCGCGGCGGCCCGCCTGTTCGGGCCTGAAGGCGCTGACGCTGCTGATGAAGCTCGACGTGGTGCTGTTCGGCCGCGTGAAGTCGGGACCGTTCTTCGCGCTGCTGGAGAAGGACGATCCGACGCAGGCCCGGCGCGACGCGTGATCGCATGAGGATCCTCTACTGCGCCATCGACCAGGCCGTGCCGGGCACCAAGGGGGGCTCGGTCGCACGTGCGCGCGGTCGCCGACGGCCTGGCGGCCCGGGGTCACGACGTGCACGTGCTGGCGCACACGTCGGCGGCGGCGTTGCCTCGATCCGGCGCCCACTGGCACCACCTGGCGCCGCCGCTCGGCAGCGCCGGCTGCGCATGGCCCGGGCGGGGCGGTTCGGCGCCTGCGCACGCGCGTCGCGGCCCGACGTGGTCATGGAGCGCTACTTCAATTTCGGCGGCGAGGGCGTGCGGGCGGCGAGGCGGGTGGGCGCGCTGGGGGTTCTCGAAGTGAACGCGCCCATCGTCGACTACCCGGGGTCGCCGAAACGGCTGGTCGATCGTCTGCTGCTCGTCGAACCGATGCGCAGGTGGCGCGACTGGCAGTGCCGGGCTGCCGGGCTCGTCGTCTCGCCCAGCCGGGCGATCCTTCCCTCCTGGCTCCCGCCCGACAAGATCGTCGAACTCGAGTGGGGTGCGGACACCGATCGCTTCCACCCGGGCGCACCGGGACAGGTCCCGTTCGAGCGACGCGCCGGCGACGTCGTCGCGGTCTTCGCCGGGGCGTTCCGCGCCTGGCACGGCGCGATTCACCTGGTGGAAGCGATGCGACGGATCGAGGAATCGCAGCGCGCGCCGGCGCTGCTGGCCGTGCTGGCCGGCGATGGCCCCGAACTGTCGCGCGTGCGCGAAGCGGCTCGCGGGCTCGCGCGCGTGCGGTTCGCCGGCGCGCTGGCTCACGATTCCATGCCGGCGCTGCTGGCCTCGGCGGACATCGGCGTGGCCCCGTTCGACGTCGGCGCGCATGCGCCGCTGTCGATCGCGTTCTACTGGTCCCCGCTCAAGGTCTTCGAGTACATGGCGTCGGGGCTCCCGGTCGTCGCCCCCGACATCGAAGGCATCCGTCGGATCGTGAACGACGGACGGGAAGGGGCGCTCTACGACCCGGCCGACGCCGGGGCGCTCGCGCGCACGCTGGAACGCCTGCAGGACCCCGCGGTCCGCAGGCCGCTCGGCGCGGCGGCCCGGGAACGCGCGGTCAGCGACTTCAGCTGGTCCGGGCACTGCCGGCAACTGCAGGCGGCGATCGAACGGGCACTGGCGGCACGCCGCCGCGGCCAGGCGGCCTCGTCATGAAGGTCCTGGTCGCCACCGATTCGTTCCCGCCGAATTGCGGCGGCAGCGGATGGAGCACCTACGAACTGGCACGCGGGCTTCGCGCGCGAGGCCACGAGGTGCGGGTGGTGCAGCCCCGCCCGGGACAGCCCGACGGCGAGCGCGAGTACGACGGTTTCGCGGTTCGCGAAGAAGGCGTCCCCGCCCCCGGCGTCCCGTTCGTCCGGAACTACCTGAAGAACGAGCGGCTGTACGCGCGCCTGGCGCAACGGCTCGCCGCCGAGGCTGCGCGGCTCGGCGCCGACGTCATTCACGGCCAGCACGTGATGACCATCCCGGCCGCCGTGCGGGCTGCGCGCGCGGCGGCGTCCCCTCGATCGCCACGGTGCGGGACTACTGGCCCGTCTGCTACTGGTCCGATCTCATCCACGACCCCGCTTCCGCCTCGCTGTGCCCGGCGTGTTCGGCTGCCGGCATGCGAACCTGCCTGCGGGGCCGCGCGGGGGCGGCGTGGCCGCTCGCCCTGCCGATGATTCCGTACATGCGAGGCAACCTGGCGCGGAAGCAGGGCGCACTCGCGGCGCGCCAGCCGCGTGATCGCCGTCAGTTCCACGATCGCGCGCGACCTGCTGAACGGGCGCCGGAGACTGTCGGCCGCGCGGCTGGTCACGATTCCCAACCCTGTCGACGTCGACGCCATCCGGTCTGCGGCCGCGGCGCAGTCCAGGCCGCCGGTCGGCGGCCCGTTCGCGCTCTACGTGGGGAAGCTGGCGCCGAACAAGGGCACGCGCCACCTGCTCGCGGCGATCGAGGGCGCCGCGCTCGGGTGGCCGCTCGTGGTGGTCGGCGACGGCCCAGACCGGCCGACGGTGGAGCGGTGCGGCGCGCGGCTCGGGCCGCGATGTCCGGCTCACCGGCTGGCTGCCGCGCGAGCAAGCCCTCGGATGGCTGGCCGCGGCCTCGCTCCTCGTGTTCCCGTCGCAGGGCCCGGAGTCTTTCAGCCGGGTGCTCCTCGAGGCAGGCGCCCTGGGTGTTCCCGTCGCGGCGATGGACACGGGCGGCACCCGGGACATCATCCTGCCGGGACGGACCGGCCTGCTCTCGTCCGACGCGGCATCGCTCGCCGCCGACATGGCCAGGATTGCAGCCGATCCGGAACTTGCGCGATCGCTCGGCGAGGCGGCACGCAGGCACGTGGACGAGCACTTCTCCGCGGGGAAGGTGGTCGCGCGCATCGAGGCGGTCTACCAGGAGGCGGTGGCACGGCATGCGTGACCCCCTCCGCGTCGCCATCGTCTCGCGCGCGGTTCACCCGCTGCACGGCTTCGGCGGCCTCGAACGCCACGTGTCGGATCTCGCCCGGCATCTCGCGAAACGGTCGGTCGAGGTGACGCTCATCACCCGGACGCCGGTCGACGGCACGACGCCCGACGACGCGGCGGCGGCCATCGGCGGAGGCGCGCCCCTGTCGGTCCGGTTCGTGCCGTACACTCACGTTTCCGGGTGCCGGGAGACGTGGAACGACGGTGCTGGATCGGAGCACGGCGTACCCGCTGTTCGGCTTCCGGGCGGGACGGCTGGCTGCCCGGCTGGTGGAGTCGGGAGAGATCGATCTCGTCCACGGGCTGGGCGCGAGCGTGCTCGGCTACGCGACGGCGCGTGCGTCCATTCGAGCGCGCGCGCCCATGGTGCTCAATCCCCAGGGCCTGGAAGAGTTCGGCGGCACGGGCCAACGGTTTGCCGGGGGCCGCCTGAAGCAGGCGGGGTACGCTCCGCTGCGGTGGGCGGTCCGCGCCTGCGCGGAGCGGGCGGCGGCGGTCATCGCGACCGATCGATCCATCGAACCAGCCGTCCTGCGGTACCTGAAGATCCCCCGGAATCGCATGGCAACGATTCCCAACGCCGTGGACCTCGATGCGTGCGACGCGCTCGCCCGGCCGTCCGACGGACATCACATGCGCCGGTTCGTGCCGGCGGGCAGCGACTACATCCTCCTCAGCGTCGGGCGCATCGAGCAGAACAAGGGGTTCCACGTGCTCGCCGAGGCGCTTGGAAAGCTCCGGGGGCGATCCTGGTTCTGGGTACTCGTCGGCGACGGCCCGTTCCGGCCGGCGCTCGAACGCCAGATCGCGGCGCTCGAACTGGGCGCGAAGGTCCGCCTGGTGGGCCGAACCAGCCAGGAAGACCTGCACGCGTGGTACGAGGCCGCCGACCTGTTCGTGCACCCCACGCTGTACGAGGGCAGTTCCCTCGTCACCCTCGAGGCCATGGCGCACCGCCGCGCCGTCGTCGCCACGACTGCGGGAGGCCTGCCCGACAAGGTGCACCAGGGCGTCACCGGGCTGGCTCGTCGCACCGGGCGACGCCGAGGGACTCGCCGGGGCGCTGAACGACGCGATGTCGCATCGCGAGCACTTGGTGGCCCTCGGGGACGCCGGCCGCTCGCTGGCCGAACGCGAGTTCTCCTGGGACGCGGTGGCCGAGCAGACGATTGCGCTCTATCGGAAGCTGGCGCGGATCCACGGTCTGCCGCCGGCGGGTTGACGTCGGGTTGACGTCGGAAGCAGCCCCGTGCCACAGGACTGCTAGAATAGGCGGACACTCAACGAAGGACCAAGGTGACCGAGAACGAGCCGATCCAACCCCGCAAGGCCAGGGACTGGACCATCACGATCGTCCTCATCATGGCGGCCGCGGCCGCGCTGCGATTCTGGAACCTTGGCGGCGGCCTGCCGTCGTCGCTCGGCGTGGACGAACCGCAGATCATGGTGCGGTCGCTGACGATGGTGAAAACCGGCGACTTCCATCCGCACTTCTTCGACTACCCGGGACTCTATCTCTACCTCCAGGCCGGCGTAATCGTCGCGCGGTTCCTCGCGGGCGCGTCTGCCGGCACCTGGTCCTCGCTGGCGCAGGTCACCGATTACGACTTCTACCTGTGGGGACGGGCGCTGACCGCCGCGTTCGGCACCGCCACCGTCTACGTGGTCTACCTGGCCGGGAGCCGGTGGGGCGTGAAGCAGGGGTTGCTGGCAGCGGCTGTCCTGGCGGCGCTGCCGATTCACGTCAGGGAATCGCACTACGTCCTGACCGACGTCCCGGCGACGTTCTTCGTGGCGTTGACGCTCCTGCTGGCCCTCAGGGCCGAAGAACGGCGGACGCTGGGCGCGTTTGCGTGGGCCGGCGCCGCGGCGGGACTTGCCGCGGGCACGAAGTACACCGCCTGGGTGTCGGTCCTCCTGCCGCTCATCGTGGCCGGGGTTGTCTGGATGCCGCTCGAGTCCCGGGTCCGGAACGCGCTCGCCGTCCTCGGCGGCTTCGCGGCGGCGTTCCTGGTCGTCGCGCCCTACAGCGTGCTGGACCTGCCGGATTTCCTGAACGGTTTCGGCGCGCTGGCCGCCGCCGTGCCGAAGCGGCCGGTGACAGCGGACCCCGGCTGGCAGGTGGTACTTGAAGCATCTCCGCATCGCCCTGGGATGGCCCGCGTTCGTCCTCGCCGGCGGAGGCCTGGTGGTGTTCGCGGCGGGGGTGATACGCGGCCCGGTCCGCGCGCGGTTCGCGATGGTGCTGGCCTTCGTCCTGGTCTTCTGGTGGATGATCATCGACCGGACGCTCATCTTCGCCCGCTACCTGATGCCGATACTCCCGTTTGTCTGCCTGCTCGTCGGGGCGGCGCTCGCCGGCCTCCTCGAGCAACTGAGGCAGGCGCGGACGCCGCACGGGGCGAGAGCGCCGATTGCGGCGGCGCTGATTGCGGCGGTCCTCTTCCAGCCGGCGATGTCGTCGTTGACGTTCGGTCGCAACATGGGCCAGGTGCGGACCGACTCGCTGGCCATCAAGTGGATTGAGCAGCACGCGAAGCCCGGGGCCCGCATCATCCACGAGGCGGCCTCGCTGCACTTCCCGCCCGAGCGCTATCAACTCGAGTACGTGCGGTCGCTGGCCGAGAAGGGGCTGGAGTTCTACCTGGGCGGGAACGTGGATTACGTGGTGGCGACGTCGGCCGTCTACGGCAGGAGCCTGGCCGATCCGCAGCGATTCAGCCAGGAATACCTGGCGTATCGGAATCTCTTCACCCGCCTGCACCCCGAGTTCACCGCGCTGCCGTCCGACCGGAATCCTGGCCCGGAGATCAAGATCTTCAGCGTCCCGCGCTAGGCTGGCGGCGGTGCAGGCGGTCGATCCAGTCGGCGATCAGCGCGTGCCTTCGCTCCACGCTCGCCTTCTGCTGGGCCTGCTGCTGCACCGACTCGAAGGGGGCCAGGCGCCCGTCCTTCGTGAACTCTCCTGGATGCTCCCGGTAGTAGCGCTGCACCTCCTCGGCCGTCGGCTGCGCCGCCGCGCCGAATCGCTGTTCCACGTAGGCGTCGATGCGCAGGTTGTCGGCGACCATGCTGCGGAGCCGCTCGTCGCTCATCGCCGTTCTCGCCATCGCCCGCGCAAACTCGGCCGGTGTGGCAAAGGCCGACCGGATCTCGGCGATGCGGCGGTCGACCATCTGCCGCTCGGGATCCGGGCGGAATAGCGCTCGACCTCGCCGAGCATCAGCAGGCGGTTGACGAGGGCCGGCAGCACCTCCGCGCTTCCTGCCAGCCTGGCGACCGCCGGCACGAGCCCGAAGGTTTCGGCGGCGCGGACGTCGGAAAGCGTCACGACCTGCGGTCCGACGACCGCCATCACGCGGTCGATCACCTCGCCGCGCGCAGTCCCCGCCAGCAGCATCAACCCGACGCCTGCCGCCCACCCGAGATCTCGTCCCATCACGTTTGCCCGCCTCGCCTGTTGACCGTTGACTCTCGACTCTCGACTTTTGACTTTTGACTCCCCTAGAAGGCCTGCCCGATCGTGACGTACCACGCGAAGCGGTTCTCCGGCTGCCCGTTCGCAAACGTGATCGGATGCAGCTTCCACGCGAAGTCCATTCGCAGCGGTCCGACGGGCGACTTCCACCTGATTCCGAACCCGGCGGCGACCCGGAGGTCGCCGAGGTCGATGTCGCGCGCCGCCGCGAACACGTTGCCGGCGTCCGCGAAGATGGCGCCGCCGAGCGACTTCTGCCGCAGGATCGGCAGGCGCAGTTCGGCGTTGAAGATGACGAGGCCGTTGCCCCCGTTGGACACGCCGTTCTCGTCGAGGACGGCCTTCGAACCGAGCCGGTCGAGGGCCCAGCCGCGCACCGTGGTGTCGCCGCCGGCGAAGAAGCGCTCGCTCGCCGGCAGCTCCTGGTCGATGACCGTGATGTTCCCGTTGTCGTCGGTCACCGTCTGCTTCGAGCCGAGGGCGAGACCGATCCGGGCGCCCCCGGCGAGGACCGCTCCGCGAAGCCACGACACCTGCTTGTAGGTGAATCCCTGCCAGCTGCCCTTGACGAACCCGACCTCCGACCCGAGCGCCCGCGGCGCGACCATCACGTCGACGGCGGTCAGGAACCCGCGCGTCGGCTCGAAGGCGTCGTCGCGCGTGCTGAGCACGACGGACCCGGAGAACGACGACAGCCGCACCGTCGGGAACACCTTGTCGACGTCGAGCTGGTCCTCGGGGGCGATGCGCGCGTTGAACAGGCGCGTGTGTCCGAACGAATACCGGCCGGCGACGGCCAGCGACTTCGGGAAGCGGTGGCTGCCCTCGACGAAGATCTGCCGCCGGTTGAAGTCGAAACTGGACCGGATCGCCTGGTCGATGGCGCCGGTGATCAGCACGTCGACAGGCAGGTCGAGGAAGCGCGGCTCCCGGTAAGAGCCCAGCACGCGGTACTCGTGGAAACCGGCGCCCTGGTCTCCAGAGGGCGGCTGCGTCGCTTCCTCGGTGTTGAACTGGTCGCTGGTGCGAATGGCGCCCCGCATGAAGAACGCCACCGACCGGTTCTTTCCCCACAGGTTGCGGCGGCCCACCTCGAAGAACCCGCGCGGGGCCGCGTCCAGCTTCTCCTCGGGCACGCCGGTCGCGGCGTTGGTTCTCAGGCGGAGAGACGCCTCGAGCCCGCCCCCGTACCCGATCGTGTTGACGGGCGCTTCCTCCACCGTGACCAGCAGGTCGCGCCGGTTGCCGGTGTTCCGCTCGAGCGGCGAGAGCTGGACCCTGCGGAACAGGCCGAGCGCGCTCACCCGCCGCTGGGCTTCGGCGAGCGTCAGGAACGACAACGGTGCGCCAGGCGGAAGCGCCAGCGCGCGTTCGATCGTCCGGGTCTTCGTCCGGGCGTTGCCGACCACCAGGACATGGTCGAGCAGGGTGCGCTGTCCCTCCTCCACCTGGAACCGCAGCGCGAACCCCGTCCCGTCTTCGCTGAGACCCGGCGGCACGGTGACCGCGGCCTGCTGGTAGCCGAGTGCCTGGTATTGATAGAGCACCGCCTCGCGGTCCGCTTCGACCTGGGCCTGGTCGAACGGACCGTCGGTCCGCGACACGATCGCCTGCTCGAGCACCGACACCGGGATCGACGAGACGCCGACGAACTCCACGCTGCTGATCCTGGTCCGCGGCCCTTCGACGATCGTAAAGCGACTGGCCAGGAGGGTGGGATCGGACGGGAGCGCGGTGGTCGCCACGTTCACCTCGACCCTTCGGAACCCTTGGCGCAGGTACAGCCGGCCTGATCGCCTCGGCGTCCGCCTGGACCCGGGCCTCCACGAACCACTGCCCCGGCAGGACGCGCAGCACCGACCGGACCTCGGCCCCCGTGCAGCTGCTGCTCCCCGACGATCTCGAGGGCGCCCACCTTGGTACCTGAGGCCCCTGTGTGACCTGGAAGATGATCCGCAGCTGCCCGTCCCCGGCCGGCTCCCGGCGGTAGGGCGCCGCCGCGTCCCGGAATCCCTTCGCGCGCAGTTCGTCCTCGATGCTCGCCTGCTCGTTCTCGAGCACGTCCTCGTCCAGCGCACCCTCGCCGAGCAACGACAGGATCTGCTGGCGCCGCTTCTCGGGAAGGGGGTCGCCCGTGAACGCGATCGAGACGCGCGGGCCGCGCTTCATGCGTACCGTCACGTCCACGGACTCGTTGTCGGACGAAAACGCGAAATCGGGATCGACCCTGGCTTCGAGGTACCCGCCGGCCCGAAGCGACTGCGCGTACGTCGCGAGGGCGGTGTCGAGGGCGGGACGGTCGAACCGAGAGCCCGCCTGCAACCCGAGGTGCCGGAGCACCTCGGCGGCGTTGCCGTCCGGCGCGCCCTCCACCACCGCCTTCCTGACCCTTGCCGGCGCCCCCGCGTTGACCTGGAAGACGAGCCGCACGTGGTGCGGCTGGTCCATCGCCTCGACCTCGGGGCGGACCGTGGCGTTCAGGAAACCCCGGTCGCGGCACTCGGCCTGCAGCATCGCCGCGATCTCCTCGATGCGCGCGACAGGAGGCGATGACGAGTACCGCTCCTCGACCATCTTCCTGAACTGGCGGGCGGAGAGGCCGAGGTCGCCCCGGAAGGCGATCGCCTGCACGGTGTGGACCGGAGCCACCCGGTAGACCAGCGCCACGCCCTCGCCGGCCGGTTCGGCGTCCGCGTTCACGTCGTCGAAGCGCCCCAGCGCCATCAGGTGAACGATGCTCTCGCGCACCTCGGACGCCGCCAGCGGCCTGCCCGGCTGTGTCTCGAGGACCTGGAGGAGAGCCGTGTCCTGGCTCTCGCGCCCGTCCACCAGGATGCGCACCTGGGTGATTGGCCTGCCGAGCAGCGCATCCAGCGCGGCGCCCGACCGTTCGTCGCGTGACTGGCCGCCCTGGCCGCCCTGGCCGCGGCCGGCGTGCCGGCGGCCAGGAGGACGACGGCCAGGCAGGCGGAGATCCGGGACAGCGCGCGCATCAGAAGACGTGCCTCACACGGACGTCGAGGGCGTACGTGCCGTCCTCGTTGCGGGACAGGATCCAGGACAGTCGATCGTTCTGATCGTATTCCAGCAGGATCAGCTGGTCGGCCCCACCCGGCGCGTTGAGGCTGCGCGAGAACGTCAGGTACACCTTGCTCGATATCCGCTTGCCCACCGTCACGCGCGCCGCCGGCGAAAAGCGCTGGTAAGGGTCGGAGCCCATGCTCGGCGTGATCTGGAAGGCATCCAGGCCGAAGGCCTGCTCAACCGCCTTGCTCAACGGGGCGACCGCCGCCGCCTGCAGGCGCGAAGTGGCGAGGTCGCGCTGGCTCTCCTCGCGCCGCAGTGTCCTCAGTTCGGCGTCCCTGGCTTCGGCGCGCGCGGTGTCACCGCCAAACAGCAGCGAGAAGATCTCGATCTGGGACAGCGGCGGGTCCGACGTCAGCTGCGTGTCCAGGCGGTCCGCCGTCCCGACGATCTGGACGTTGACCACGTAGGTCTGGCCGGGCACGCGGATCATCGTCTCGCCTTCGAGGTCGAGGAACGGGTCGATCTTCGCCGGGTTGGAGAAGTCGATGCTCCCGTGGCGAACGAGGTAGCGCTTGCCCTCGACCAGCGCCTCGCCGCGCTCCACCTCGGCGCGCCCGAACAACTGCGGACGGTCGTAGGTGCCGCGCAGGACGAGGTCCGCGCTCGAGACGACGTGGGCGAAGTTGCTCTCGATCCGCAGCGACGAGGCGGCCTGGATCCTGACGTCGAAGCGCAGCGGGATGCTGACCGGCGAGGACCCGGTCCCGGCGGCGGCCGACGACCGCGCTCCGCCGGCGAGCGTGAGCAGGTCGGGCATGATGTCGATGCGCTTGTTGTAGAGGGCGTCCTTCACGGTCACGCTGCCGCGAAGCGTGGGTGCCGCCAGCGTGCCGACCAGGTCGAGCTGCGCGTCGAGGCGGGAACGGAACCCCTCCGGGTACCGGAACTCCATGTTCTCGCCGGTGGCGGTCAGGCCCAGCTGCCCGATCGAGAAACCGTTCAAGCCGACGCGCCCGCCGAACCGGACCTTCCCGCCCGCGATCTGCGCGGTCATGTCCTCGAGCCGGATGCCGTCCTCGCCGAACGCCACGCGGCCGTTCACCGCCTGCAGCGACTGGGGCAGCGACATCAGGCGCAGCCGCCCGTCGGTGATCTCGGCGGCTCCCGAGAACTCGGGCTTGCTCAGCGGGCCGTTGATCTCGGCCCGCAGCACGGTGCGGCCCGAGCTGCGCACGTCTTTGAAGAACACCGGGAGGATGCCCAGGTTGCCGTCGCCCGACACCTTCACCGCGATGCGGTCCTCCTTCAGCCAGACGCCGCCGGTGACGTCGAGCCGGGTGTCCTTCCCGGCCAGCTTCAGTTGCTGGGCGACGATGACGTTGTTGTCGAAGCCGAGGCGGATCGGCCCGTCGTTCTGGATCTGGTAGTCGAACAGGTTGATGTCCAGGCTGTCGACGGTGACGCTTGCGGACAGCCGCTCCCAGTTCGCCAACTGCCCGACGACGCGGACGCTGCCGCTTGCGACGGCGCGCGCGTAGGGTGAAATCCTCGGCTCGAACAGGCGCACGTAGGGATCGAGCAGCATCCGGTTGAACCGGAAACTGAGTTCGGAGTCGACGAATTCCGACATCTCGATCTGCCCCGACCCGGACACGCCAAGCCCGGCAGCCTCGAACTGGGCAATCGTCAGGAGCCGGTCGCGCACGTCGAACCGCATGGCGACCGCGCCGATCCCTTCCTCACCGAGGAACAGGTCCTCGGTGCCCATCTGCACTTCGTAGCGGGGACTCAGGAAGGTCGACGCGCCGTTCGCGGAGAAGTGCATCAGGCCGGACCACTCGGTCTTGCCGAACTTGATCGACGCCAGGGATTCGAAGGGGATCCGTTCGCCGCGGGCGTTGAACGAGTAGCGCCCGTCCCACCCGACGTAGGCGGCGCCCGTGACGGTGCCGCCGGCCTTGGTGATCTCCATCGCGTCGAGCCTGACTCCCTGGCCCTCGAAACGCATGGGCGCCGTCGCGCGCTCGAACGGTTCCCCCCAGGCGGTCGCGTCGGTGACGACGAGCCGGCCGTAGCCGAACGGCCGGGTGAACTTGTCGTACAGGCGGAACTCGCCCGAGACCTTCCCCTCGACCGGCCAGTCGTCGAGCTCGAACGCGTGGCGGAGGTCCCGCATCGGCCGGTCGCGCAGCATCACCCGGGCGTTGATCTCCTCGCCGCCGTCCTTGCGGGGATAGCCGAGCGAGAACCTGCCCTCGGCTTCGATCGTCGACGGCCCGCTGGTGATGACCCCGCGCGTCACGTCCACGTAGCCGTTCTCGATGGACAGCCGGGCGGTCGCCCGGCCCCACACGACGTCCCAGGCCCGAAGCCCGTCCCCGGTGAAGTCGCCCCGGATGTGCGGGCTCTTGAACGACTCGGTCATGGTCCCGCGGAACTCGCCCCAGCCGCCAACGTTGATGACCCCGGTCGGCGAGCCGAACGCCGTGATGATCCCCGCGAGCAGCCGGTCGCCCTCCTGCCAGTCGGCGCTTCGCGTGAAGAAGGGAAACTCCGAGCGCTCCCCGTACGCCGTCCGTCCCTCGAATTCCACGTAGGTGCGCTCGGTCGCCATGTGGCTCGGCGCGACGTCCACCCACTCGGGGTCGAAGCGATAGGTGAGCGCCCCGCCCACCGCCGTCGGCTTCGGGAAGAGCCGCAGGTTCCGCTCCGGCCCGAACTCGGGCGCCTCGGCGTGAATCTCCTCTTCGGCGGCCTGCGGCGACCGCGTCATGAGCGTGACACCCGCCGGCGGCGCGATCGACACGCCGCCGCTCCCCCTGTGCTGCGAGAAGCGGCCGAGCGGCCACTCCAGCAGGTTCTCGCCGCTGGCGCGGCCTTGCATGCGGATCCCCCGCAGCTGCAGCGCGGCCGACAACTGCCAGAGGTCGACGTCCTGGTAGGTGACGTCCCACCGGGCGACGGCCGGGCGCGGATTGTTGAGCGGCGCCATGAGGTACTCGAACCTGGCGGTGCCGTCGTAGAAGCGCGCCGCGGCGCGCGTCACCTCGAAGCGGCGCGGCTCCCACTCGAGCGACCCGCGGAGGTCCGGGAAGGCGAACTCGTTGACGTGCGCGAGGGGCGAGGTGAAGTCGCCCTTCAGCATGTGGCCGCCCTTGAAGAGCTGGAAGGTCCCCTTGAACGTCGCCTCCCCGCGGCTGCGCCAGGAATCCCGGGCGAAGAAGATCTCCCTCATCCGCCACAGGTTCACGCGCGAGTCCACGTTGTAGAGCATGTCCGGCCAGCTGGCGAAGTTCACGTAGCCGTTCACCTTCGACTGCGCGCCGTCGCTCAGCAGCACGATCTCCGGCAGCCGGACGATGCTGCCGTCGATGTAGAACCTGGCGCGCATGTCCGTCCGCATGGGCAGGTAGTCCTTGATCTGCGCCATGCCGTTGGTAAAGGTCGCCGTGCCGAAGTACCTGTTCTTGGGAACGCCCTGGGGGTCCTTCTCCTGCCGCCGCCGGACGTAGATGTCGAGATTCACGCGCCACCGTCCGCCATGTCGTGTAGTCGATGTAGGTGAACTGCCCGCGGAAGGCGTGCACGTAGTTGACGGTGGTCGTGAACCGCTTCGGGCCGGTCGACGGCGTCCGTTTCCTCTTGAAGAGCGGCGGCAGGCTGTCGCCGCTCGTGAACTTCTCGATCTGCATCGTCCAGTCGGCCATTTCCACCGAGCGGATGTACAGGTCGCGGTTCGTGAGGACGCGCCACCACGGGAGGTCCACGTTGACGCGCTTGGCGGCGAAGAAGGGAGCGTCGGCTGGCGCGGCGCCGTCGATCCGGAGGCCTTCGACGATGAACCGGCCGCGGGCGATCTGAATGGAGAGCCGGTCGACGGACAGGCGCCGCCCGAGCTGCTTCGAGCCGTAGTTCGCCGCGAGGCCGGGAAGGAACCCGCCCGTCAGCAGCCCGATGTCGATGGTGAACGTGACCGCGACGGTCACGGCGAGCAGGAGCACGGCGAGCGCGGCCGCGGCCACGACGTCGCGGACGCGGCGGCGGACGCTGAACACGGCCAGGCCGCCGAGCAGCAGGATCGCGAGGGAACGCCACGCCAGGCTCGTGAAGAGGGCGGCGATCACGAGGACGGCGGCGAGCGCCGCCTCGGGCCAGCGCCGGCGGAGGACAGTCAGCTTCACTCGATCACCGCAAGGAGCCGCCCCGCCTCGACCAGGTCGCCTTCGCGCGCGTGCACGTCCTTCACCTGGCCCTCGCGCGAGGCGCGCAGCTCGTTCTCCATCTTCATCGCCTCGATCACCACCAGGCCCTGGCGGGCGGCCACGGTGTCGCCCGGCTTGACGAGCACCTTCACGATTTTGCCCGGCATCGGCGCCGTGATGCGCTGGGGCCCCGCGCCCGAACCGAGCGCGGCTCCCTTGGCGCTCCAACGCTTCTGGCCCGGCGCGCCCGCGACCCGCGTCTGGACCAGGCCCGCGCGAAGGTAGACCTCCACGTCGCCAGGCTCGCGGCCGTCGAGCAGGGTGGCTTCGTGGCTCTCCTGCCGGCCGCCGTCGCCGTCGAGGATCATCGAGATGGTGGTCCGATCCACCCGCGCGACGTCCACCATGTCCACCCGGCCCTCGGACTCGATGCGGAACCGCGAGCCGGTCCGCTCGATCCTGACGTTGTGCGGCTGGCCGTTGACCTCGATCTCGAAGTTCATAGTGTGTCCGGCAGGCTGGAAGCCCGCCCTACGAGGAACCCGGCAGGCCGGACGCCTGCCCTACGAGGCATGACGGAACCGGCCGCGGTGGTTTCACCGCAGGCCGTCCAGCCTCCCGCGAATCGCCCAACCGCGCCCGTTGCCCTTGCCGGGCTTTGCTGCCGCGCGCCCTGGCGTCGCCGCTTCGTACGCGTGAATCGCCGCCGCGAGCAGCGCGATGTGCTCGGCGTCTTCCGGCACCGTCACGAACGGCTCGCCGTTGCGCCGGGCGAGTTCCCGATCCAGGAACGTGGTGTCGAACCGTCCCGCCCGGAAATCCTCCGACTCGAGCAGCCACCTGAAGAACGGGATGCTCGTCTTGATCCCCCGCACTTCGTATTCGCCCAGGGCCCTCGACATCCGGACGATCGCCTGCTGGCGATCCCCGCCCCATGACGACAGCTTGGCGATCAGCGGGTCGTAGTAGATGGGCACGTCGAGGCCCGGCGTCGCCCCGCCGTCGTCCCGCCGGATCCCCGGACCGCCCGGCACGCGGCGGCCGAGCATGCGGCCGGGCGACGGCATGAAGCCGTTGTCGGGGTCCTCGGCGTAGATCCGGCACTCGATGGCGTGCCCGCGGGGATTGAGCGTCAGCTCGGGCGACAAGGTCAGCCGCTCGCCCTGCGCGATGCGCAGCTGCCAGTGCACCAGGTCCACGCCCGACACCAGTTCGGTGATCGGGTGCTCGACCTGCAGCCGCGTGTTCATCTCGAGGAAATAGAACTTGCCGTCCCGGTCCAGCAGGAACTCGATCGTTCCCGCGTTCGTGTACCCGACCGCGCGCGCCACCGCGGCCGCGCAGGAGGCAAGCGCCCCGCGAAGCTCCGGCGTCACCGCGATCGAGGGCGACTCCTCGAGCACCTTCTGGTGACGGCGCTGGATCGAGCACTCGCGCTCGACGAACGGCACGACGTTGCCGTAGTGGTCGGCGAGGAGCTGGATCTCGATGTGCCGCGGCAGCTCGATCTGCCGTTCGAGGTAGATGTGCGGGTCGCCGAACGACGACCCGGCTTCGGAGCGGGCCGCCCGGATGGCCGACGGCAGGTCGCCGGGGTTCGCGACGAGCCGCATGCCCTTGCCGCCGCCCCCCGCGACCGCCTTCACGAAGATCGGGTAGCCGATCGACGCGGCCATCTCGGTGATGTCGGCGTCGCTGACCGAGGGGCTCAGCGGTTCGACGGTCCCCGGCACGACAGGAACCCCGGCGTCGATCGCCACCTGCCGAGCCCCGGTCTTGCTGCCCATCCGCTCCATGACCTCGGCCGGAGGCCCGATGAACACCAGGCCTGCGTCGGTGCACGCCCGGGCGAACTCGTCGTTCTCGGCCAGGAAGCCGTAGCCGGGGTGCACCGCGTCCGCCCCGAACGCTGCGCGACGTCGATGAGCTTGTCGATGCGAAGATAACTCTCGCGCGGGGCACTCGGCCCGATTGCATAGGCCTCGTCGGCGAACCGCACGTGCAGGCTGGCCCGGTCGCACTCGGAGTACACGGCGACGGTCGGGATCCCCATTTCGCGGCACGCGCGAATCACGCGGACCGCAATCTCCCCGCGGTTGGCGATGAGTACCTTCATGCTGTGAGCCCGGCTCGATTGACCGAGAAGCGGCTAATCCCCAAGCATTCTAGCACTTACCGTCAGTAGATGAACGGCAGCAGCTTGCGGACGCGGCGCTGGTAGGCGGGGTAGTCCGGGAACCTCTCAGCGAGCCACCGTTCCTCGCGCCGCGACTTCACGTCGAGGACCAGGAACAGGGCCCCGGCGTAGACCCAGGTGAGCCAGCCGGACACCATCAGCGCGAAGCCCGCAGAACCGAGGATCAGCCCGCTGTAAATCGGGTGGCGGACGATCGCGAAGGGGCCCGACTTCACCAGTGCCCGCCCCCTCCTTCGGATACGGGAGCGGCGTCAGGGCCGGCCCCATGCGGAACATGCCCGCAACCGAGAGCACCATTCCCGCGAGGACGAGAGCGGCGCCGGCAGGCTGGCGCCGTTCGACGCCGGGCAGGCTCCACTCCCCGGTTCCTGGCGGGTTCCGCGGGCCGAGGAACACGAGGAGCATGAGCGCGATCTGCGCCGCCACGAGGTACTCTCCCCGCTCTCCCTTCCACCACGGGGGTCGGACGTCGCCGGTCATCGCCTGCCCGCCGGCGGCGAGGCGCCGCAGAGTGCCGCAATCTTCAGGACGGTGTTCCAGTTGCGCGCGGTTCCGGTGAGCCCTGTCACGCGCTCGATCGCGGCGGAGTTGAGCGTCAATCGTCCGCTGCCGTCCGGGTAGACGAGGTACAGCTGCGCGCCGACGCACTCGACGGATTCGCGTCCCTTGATGCTCTCCCGCAGCCGCCGCACGGCGTCCGACCCGGGAGGCCGCTCGAGCGCCATCATGAGGAGGCGGCCCGGTGCCGCGGCGGCCGCACCCGGGAAAGGGTTGCGCGCAACGATGTCACGCCACTCGGCCGCGCTGCGCACGAAGACGCGCGTCCTCAGGCCGAGTTCGTCTGCCGCGGCGGCCTCGAGCATGGGCGCGAGCGCCGCCGCGTTCTTCGACCGGGCACCGAATACCAGGTTCCCGCTCTGGAGAAGCGTGCGCGGGTCCTCGAAACCCAGTCGCTCCGCGAGCCCGCGCAGCGCGGCCATCGGCAACAGTCCCGTTCCGCCGACGTTCACCGCGCGGAACAGCGCAACATGTGTGGTCACGGTTGAATCTCGCCGGGCGCTGGTCGTGCGTGCAACGCCAGCGACCAGACGCGGGAGGAGGCGCTGTTGGTCATGGGCCTATCTGCTCGAGCTACCACGCCGTGAGCGCCGGATACTGCGTGACGAGCGGGTCGGGCGTGAGGATGGTCAACCCGTGCACGATCGCCTGGCTGACGAGGAGCCGGTCGAACGGGTCCCGGTGGAGCGCCGGGAGCCGCGCGATGTGCAGCGTGGACGCTTCGTCGATCGGCAGCGCCTCGATACCGTGCGCCTCGCGCATCTCGGGCAGGAAGCGGGCCGGGTCGTCGGGAAGCGGCAGGCGCCCGAGCGCATGCTTGATCGCGATCTCCCACGCCGATCCCGCGCTCAGGAACACCTCGTTCTCTGCCGACTGGAAGAGCGCGCGGGACCGGCGGGACAGCCGGGGCGAGTCGCCGACGATCCAGAGGAACGTGCACGTGTCGAGGAGGAGCTTCACTTCGAATGCCTCCTCCTCGGCTCCGCCCGATATTCAGCGGCCGGCTCAGCGACGCGCTTCGCCTGCCTCGCCGGCCGGGGCGGCTCCTCGACCCCGGCGAACGCCGCGAGCACGTCGTCCGGCAGCGGCTCGAAGAACGCGTCGGGCACCGGCAGGCACCCCGCCGCCTTGCCGATCGGCCGTGCGGTGACGCGGGCCGCGGGCACCGCGCGCAGTTCGGCGACCGGCTGGTTCCGCTTGCAGATCAACACCCGCTCGCCGGAGGCCGCGGCGTCGAGGTACTCCGAGAGCTTGGCCTTGGCCTCGTGAATGTTAATCACCTTCATGGTCACATTCTTGACCAACTAAGCGAACAATGCAAGCCCCGCGATGGGCCTCTGGCGGACGTCACTTCCAGTGCGACAGGATGAACTCGTCGATCTCCGGCAGGCCGCCCTGCATGATCAGGTACCCGTTGTGCGGCTCGCGGTCGGTGATTTCGTGCGAGACCACCGTCCGCATCATGCGGAGCACCTCGTCGTGGTCGTCGGTGTGCGCGAGGACCCACGACAGCTTCATCAGCGCGGTCTCCGGCAGCATGTTGTCGAGCGGGACGATGCCGATCTCGAGCAGGTCGCGCCCGGTGTCGTAGACGTACATCTGCGCGTAGCCCCAGAGCGTCTGCACCGTCATCACGACGTGCACGCCCTTCTGGATCGCCTTCTTCAGCGCGGGGTACAGCGGCTTGTTGACGTGCCCGAGGCCGGTGCCGGCGATGACGATGCCGCGGTAGCCTTTCTCGACCAGGGCGTCCACCAGGTCGGGCGACATGCCCGGGTAGTAGTAGAGGATGGTCGTGCGGTCGTCGTACACGGCGTCGATCTTGATCCGCCGCGACTTGTCCCGCCTGCGATAGTCGCTGTTGATGTACCGGAAGCTGTCGCGGCTCACGGTGGCCAGCGGGATGTCGCCGACCGTGCGGAACGTGCTCCGGTAGGAGCTGTGCATCTTGCGGCAGCGGGTGCCGCGGTGCAGCAGCCCGTAACGGTCGGAGGTCGGGCCGAACATGCAGATCTGCACTTCGGCGATGTCGCCGTAGGCCGCGGACCGCACGGAGTGAATCAGGTTCAGCGCGGCGTCGCTCGACGGCCGGTCGCTCGACCTCTGCGACCCGACCAGCACGATGGGCACCGGCGTGTCCTGGACCATGAACGACAGCACGGCGGCCGTGTGGCCCATGGTGTCGGTGCCGTGGCCGATGACGATGCCGTCCGCGCCGTTCTCGATCTCCTCGCCGATCGCCTTGGCGAGGGTGATGTACTGCTCGCGCGCCATGTTCTCGGAGAACACCCCGAACAGCTTCTTCGTCGTCAGGTTGCAGATGTCGGCCAGTTCGGGCACGGCGCCGTACAGCTCGCCGGGCGTGAAGGCCGGGATCACCGCGCCGGTGCGGTAGTCGAGGCGCGACGCAATCGTGCCGCCCGTGCCGAGCAGGGTCACGCTCGGCAGGTTCGGACGGCGCGGGAACTCCTTCTCGGGGATCTTGTAGATGGCTTCCTTGTAGCCGACCTCCTTCACGGACCGGACGCGGTCCACGTGAAGGCCGACGTTGTAGCCGTTCTTCATCTTGATGACGACGTGGAGGTCGTCCTGGGTTTCGCTGCGCGGGAGGATGACGCCCTCGAAATGGCTGCCCGCGTCGTTCTCCACCTGGACGTCGCTCCACACCCGCACGCCCCACCGCTCGAGCGCGGCGCGGGCGTGGCCCTTGTAGCCCTTCAACGCATCATCTGGCGTGCTCATCGCGATGCAATCTCCGTCTTGACGGCGTCTGCGACCTCGAGCGCCGGAACCTTGCCACGAAGCTCGCGCATCGCAAGCCCCATCGAGAATCGGAACAGCCGGTCGGCGCCAGGCGCGTAGAGGCGGCTGGAGGCGTCCCCGACGGCGCTCGCCACGCGCGCCCGCCACCCGGCTGGCGGGGAGCCAAGGCCGAGCCCGGCGATGATCGCGGCGACGTCGCTCCGCGGGCTCCGCGGCCATGGCCCGCACGAGCGTCTCCCACGCCTGCCACAACAGCGGCTGCGCGGCTGCGCACTCGAAGAGCCGGCACCACTGCTCGTCGGTAATCGCGTCAACCGGCACGCCGGCCCGGCGCAGCGCCTTCAGGCGCTCGCCGAACAGCAGGCACGCGCTGCTTGACCGGCGCCTGGCAGTCTGCCGTCACCTTGTCCACGAGCCTCGCGCCGCCCCGCCGGATCAGGAAGTGGATGGTGGGCGCGGACACGCCGGCGGCGGCGTAGCGCGCCTCGCGCTCCCACGGGCGGGGCTGGAGCCCCGCCTGCAGCCGTTCGACTCGCTCGCTCGTGACCCGCGAGGGCGGGCTGTCGGTGTCCGGGTACATCCGGTCCGGACCGGGCAGGATGCGTTCGAAGTCGGTCATGCCGTCCTCGAAGGGCTGCCGGGTCTCGTTCGGGATCCCGTTGATGGCGTCGATGTATCGCAGGCGCACTTCGTTCGCCGCGGTCACCGTGTCCTCGTCCGGCCCCCAGACGAGGACGATGCCGTCCTCCGGGTTGCAGCGGAGGTGGGTGCGCACCCTGCGCAGTTCCTGGAGCGAGCGGTGGTAGTCGGGCCACTTCTCGCTGTGGAGCAGGATCGGCCGCTGGTCGAGCCCCGCGATGACCCGGATGCGGCCGGCGAGTTCGTGCGCGAAGATGCAGTCGGGCTGGGTCGGCCACCCGAGCGTGTTGCCGAGGCCCTTCACGCGGATCGCCCGCACCGTGAACTTCCCGGCGCCGAGTTCGAAGCCCGGGCGGCGCTGCTCGTCCGCCATGTACTTCTCCCACCCCTCGATGGTGAGGAAGGCGGCTTCGGACCCGGCGAACAGCGACGTGACGTCGGCACTCTCGACACCGATGGAGTCGGGGCTGGTGAAGCCGCGGCGCACGAGTTCGTCGCGCAGCCTGAGCAGGTTCACCTGCCGGATCGCCTCGCCGTGCACGAGGTTCGGGGCCCACCCGGCCTTGGGCACGCCCTTGATCTCCACGCGACGGCCGCCGCGGACCGACACGTTGACGTCCTGCCGGCTCGCGCCCATGCCGACGCGCACGTGACCCGTGCTCCGGCAGACGCGGCCGACCAGCAGGATCGCCTCCGCGACTTCTTCAGGCGTGCGCAGGTCGGGCCCCGTCACCGTTTCAATCAGCGGCATGCCCAGGCGGTCCGTGCGCCAGACGATCAGGTGGCCGCGGTCGGACACTTCACGGCACGAGTCCTCTTCGACGCTGACCTGCAGGATGGTCAGCTCGCGGCCGCGGAACGGCAGGCGGCCGTTGACGCCGACGATCGCGGTTCGCTGGAAGCCGGTGGGGATCGACCCGTCCAGGTACTGCTTGCGCGCGATGTGCACCTCGTCCACGATGTCGCACCCGAGCATCAGGCACTGCTCGATGGCGACGTCCACCGCGTCCTGGTTCACCAGGAACGGCGGCGTGTCGTCCATCTCGTACGTGCAGACGTTCTCCTTGTGGAGGAGGTAGATGATGTTCTTCTTGGTCTTGAACTCCATCAGCGCCGTGCCGTCGTACTCGCCGAGTTCCGACAGCGTCGGCCGCATGTGCCGCAGCACTTCCCCGTCGTGCGTGTCGGTATACCGGCGCGCGGGGCAGTGACAGAACATCTTGCGTTCGGTGAACAGCTGCTGGTGGACTTCGAGACCGGAGATGAGACCGATTTCCGCGTAGAAGTCGGGAGACTTGAGTTCCAAGCAATCCTCCGGGCCGGGGTAGGGGCGGACGAAACAGTCTACACCCTTCGACTCGCTGCGCTCGCTCAGGGCCGGCCGGCTCGCGGCCTTCTTTCGACGTGCGGCGGGCCGCTGCTGGTCGTCCGGCAGCGCTCACCGAACCCAGTTCTGACCAGGGGCGACCACGACCTCCGCTTCCGGCGTGTCCTTGAGCACGATGTTCCTGCCGAGCACGTCGTCGCCCACCTGGTTCTTCTCGACCCGCACCGCTCGGCACATCTCGAACGTGAGGGTCGCCTTGCGCGGATGGTACGGCTCGAAGAGTCGGCCCCGGACGATGTGGTTGCCCGAGAACGTCAGGCCGTCCACCGACTTGGCGTAGAGGACCGGGTAGTCGGAAGGATGGAACGTGTTGTCCTCGATCCGGATGTTGCGGTGAAACGGGTGCGCGGGATCGGGCTTCGGGATCTCGGGAAGGACCGTGATGACGGCCTCGCCGAACTGGTAGGGCGAACTCAGGCACGCCTCGCCGAAGTCGTTGCGGCGGATGGTCACGTCGCGCACGGCGCCCGATTCGTACCAGGCGTTGGCATCGCCGGCAATCAGGATGGCCGAACCGCTCGACTGGAAGCGGTTGCCTTCGATGAGCACGCGGCCCGGCGTGGAGACGAGCAGGCCGCGGGCACGGTTCGATTCGAAGTCGTTGTCGCGGATGGTCACGTCGGGCGCCCAGGTGAGGTTCTCGAGCGCGTGGCCGGCGACGACATCGGCGGGCAGCGGCTTCTGGAAGCGGACTTCGAACGTGTCGCGGTCGATCGGCCGGAAAGACGCCAGCACGCCCTCGCCCATGGTGCGCATCGACTCGTGGTCGATGAATCCCACCCGGTCCCCCGGGTGCCCCCACGTCATGCCGGTGGACTGGTCGTGCATGAACCGGCACACGAGGCGGTCGTTCGCCGCCCGCTGCTGGATGCGAACGCTCGTGCCGTGAACGTTGATCGGGTCGTCCATCAGGCCGTGGAACCGGGAGGCTTCGACCACCACGAGGCCGCGGCAGTTGGACACCTGGATGCCGTCGTCGTGTCCCGACACCACGCGGCGCGAGGCCGGCGGCACGGCTTTGAAGTTGCGCACCGTCAGGTTCTCGCTGAACTGCGCGAGCAGGCCGAGGCCCGCCGCATGGTGGAGCGTGACGTTCTCGACCGTGACCTCGCGGCTGTTCTCGACGAACAGCCCCGCGTGATCGCGGTCGCTGTGGCGCAGCACGAGGATGTTTCCCACCGCGGGCCTGCGCGCGAACCGGCCCTTCAGGCGGACGCGGCCACGGTCGAGGACCTCCGCGCGGTACTCCCTCCAGCCGGGCCCGAACACACCGGCGTCCCCCGTGCCGGGGACGACACGCAGGGTCTTCGCGTCGAACTCCATGGCGCCCGCCCAGGCGCTCTTCCAGCCTTCGCCGACGAAGACGAGCTTGCCCTGCTCCACCACGAAGGGAAACTGCCTGTCGTCGATCCGAACGTCGACCCAGTCTTCCGCCGCACCTTCGACCACGCCTTCGGCGGTGAGCGGGATGTCCCAGTCGATCGACAGGTTGCGGATGGCGATCTCCTCGGAGAGGTCGACGGTGAATGGCTGGATGCGGTCGTGGAACACGAAGGTCGACCCGCCGCCGTCGACGGTGAGGCCCCTGAAGTTCTCGATGAGGATCGCGAGCCGTTTCGGGTTGTTCGCCGTGGTGTTGGACTCGAAGTAGTCGCGCTCGACGGCGTACTGCGGCCAGAAGTCGTAGCGGCCCTTCGGGAAGACGATGACCGCCCGCTCGACCAGGCGGGCGGCGTCGAGAGCCCGCTGCACCGCGGCCACAGTATTCGCGCGGCTATCCGGCCGTGCGCCGAACTGGGTGACGTCGAGCCGCACCGGGACCTGCCCGGGCGAGCCGGCAGGCACCAGGAGGCACGCGACGGCGGCGCCGACCACGACGATGCCCGCACCTCGGTCGAAACGCATGGTCGTATCCTCGTGGCGCAGGCCTCCGGCCTGCGGCATTGCCTCACCGCCCCGTCCACCGCGTCAGCGTGCGGCCGCGGCGCGCGCCGCCACCAGCGAATAGAACTGCCCGCGCCTGTCGTGCCCGGACCGCAGCGGCCCCGGAGAGAACCCCGCCAGGGCCAGCGCCTTCGCGAGCTCGGCCGGGGAATGCATCGAAAACCCCTGCGTGTGCAGCCCGTCCCGCCGCATGTCCTCCGGGGACACGAAGCCGACCACCAGGCGTCCGCCTGGACGGAGCACCCGATGCAACTCTCGCAGGCCCGCGGCGAGGTCGGGCCAGAAGTACGTGGTGTTCACGGTGCAGGCTCGGTCGAACGACGCGTCCGCGTACGGGAGCCGTTCGACGCTCGCCTCCGCAATGTCCAGGCGACCCGAGTCGATATCCCGGCCCAGGCGGCTGCGCGCCCTCGCGAGCATCTCGTGCGACACCTCGACGCCCGCCACGAACCCGCCCGAGGCCGCCACGCACAGCCTCTCGAGCAGCGCGCCGCCGCCGAACCCGACTTCGAGCACCCGGCTGGCCGGCATCACCTGGAGGTCGTCGAATACCATCGCGGTGTGGTCGGCCGTCGTGCGATTGAGAAACCGCCCCATGACGAAGCGCCCGAAGAAACCACTCGGGTGCGCCAACTGGCGCGCGAGAAACGCAGGAATCGGCATATCGGCCTGCTCCATCGCCCCGCGGGCGTCACCCCGGCCGCTTCGGCGTCTTTCCCGCCGTGGGCCAGTAGGTGAACTCGTGCTCGTAGCACACGCCTTCCAGATCGGCGACGCGCCCCTGGAAATACCGCTGGGCGTCCGCGATCGCCTGGTTGTAGACCAGGGGGCCGACTTCCTGCAGGCAGTAGTCGAGGAACAGGCGCGCCTGCAGGTCGCCGAAATCCTGTTCGAGGTTCTCGGCGGCGTAGCGCTTGATGGACACGAGAAGACGTTGGGTGCTTTCTGGGGAGAGGGTGATCGCCATGGTCGTCACGACAACAAGCGCCAGGCAAACCGGGCAATCTGGACGAGGCCGACCACCATCGCGATGAACGCCAGCAAGAAGCCGAACGTCCCCATCAGGTCGGCGAGGGTGCGCGGGCGGGGGGCGGACCGTTCCTCGGGCAGCCGCAGGCCGTCGAGCTGGCCGAGGTGGTGCCGGAGGTGCGCGACGTAATCGCGCATGAAGTAGTCGAGCGTCGCGGCCCGGTCGGGCGGCACCGGCTGCCACGCCAGCTGGTCGAGATTGTGCCTGGCGTGCGGGCGGAGGCGAACCGCGTCGGGGACACCCCGCATCACCCGGGCGAGGTGGCGGTTGTAGGCCGCCCAGAGATCGACGAGCTCCAGCCACGGCGCGGATTGGTAGTCCTGGGCCGAGACCCACTGGTCCTGCTCGTAGGGGACGAAGACCAGGTCGTCCTGCCAGCGTGCCCGAACGAACCGCTGGTGATTGTGCGCGGCGGAGTCAATCAGATGGCCGACGATTTCCTTGGCCGACCACTTCCCCGGCGCAGGCCGGCGGCCGGCAGCCGCCTCCGGCACGCGCCGGAGGCGGGCAGCGGTTTCATCGACGACGGACGCGAGTTCCTCGATGTCGTCCATATCAGGCCACGTTCAGCTGCCATTTCATCGCCTCTTCCGCCTGCCCCGCGAACATCAGGACCGTTGCCACCTCGCGGGCCATCACTGCCTCCGTTTTCGGTCCCACGCTACCGCGGTAAGTCTGTACACGTCGTGCGTGATGCCACGCAGCGTCGCCTGCCCGTCGAGCGCTTCGCCAAGGCGCTCCGCGAGGGCGACGGACCGCCGGTTCCCGGGGTGGATGACGCTGATCACCTGCGTCCAGCCCAGTTCGCCGAAGGCGAAGCCGATGGCCGCCCGGGCCGCCTCGAACGCCAGGCCCCTGCCCCAGTACTCGCGGCACAGCGCCCAACCCACTTCCTGGCCCGGCCAGCCCTCGGGAAAGTGTAATCCGGCGCGCCCGACAAAGCGGCCGGTTTCCCGTTCTTCCAGCGCCCAAATCCCGTAGCCGCGGAGCGCCCAGTGACCGGCGAACATCGCCATCTGGCGCCACGCGTCCTCGCGGGACAGCGTCGCCCCGTTCTTGGACAAGAACTCCATCACCTCGGCGTCGCCGCACATCCTTGCGTACGCGTCGAAGTCGTCTGCCCGGAATTCGCGCAGGAGCAGGCGTTCCGTCTCCAGGCGCACGACGGGGATCACCGTTGTCCCCGCTTCGTCGTGGGGCGAGCGCGCCGTTCTCCGGCACGCGTGGCGGCCGCCCGTTCCTCTATCCGAGCCTTCACGAGCTTTCGCACGAGCGTGGGGGGAAGCGGTTTGGCGGGGTCGAAGCGAATCGTCCCCTTGCTCACGCGGTAAGCCATCAGTTCGTCCTTCAGGGCGTCGATTGGATGAGCGCCCGGGAAGAACGAGCAGTGCTTCCTGGCGGCGGCGAAGAACACGAGCACCCGCCCATCGAGGCGGAACGCCGGGATGCCGTAGCTGATGCACTCCTCCGCGCGCGGCGCAGCCGCCTTGATCCGGCGCCGCAGCGTCTCGAGCGCCGCCCGCTTGTCGTCGCTCACCGACGCGAGGTACTCATCGATCGTCGTCGGCCTCGGGGCCATGGCCGTTCCTCCGCGCGCCGCTCATGCCGCACATCCGCAGCCGGGACTCAGCCGCCCAGCAGGCCCAACTGCTGCGCGACGGCAAGGCGATCGACAACCTGCCGGTGCCCCGTGAGGCGGCCAGCCGAAAAGTAGTAGATGGTCATGCCCTCCGCGCGAATCGGCAGGCTCGTCGGGGGGCGGCCGCCCAGGGGCCCGGTCTGCGTCCCCCGCATGGTCCAGCACACGGCGACGCAATGATCGTCCGCAACGACCTCGCCGAGTTCGAAGCGGAGATCGGGAAAGGGCGCTCGTGACGTCGACAGCCGGGCTTTGAAGCCCTCGCGGCTGAGCGTCTGCCCGTCCCACGGGTCGCCGGGGTCGCTGTGCACAGTGTAGGCGTCCGCCAGGAATTCGTCGACGGCCGTCGCATCCCCGCTGTTCCACACGCGCTCGATGAACCGTCGGAGGACGCCGATGTTGTCGGCTGCGGTCGGCATGAAGGCTCCTCTGAGTCCTGGCGAAGCGCTGAGTCACGCTCCGAGCGCCCGCTTTCTCAACTGCCTCGCCCAGAGCGTCAGCCAGAGAGCGCCGAGCGCGAGAGGCCACAGGGAAAGTTTCAGGAGGACGAGCGCCTGGAACCAGCCGATGCGAATGCTCTCCCAGGTCGCCCCGGGCCCCCAGAAACCCACGACCCACGCAGGCTGCGTGGCCATGACTCCCAGGTAGGCCAGCCATTGAACCACGAAGAAGACGGCCGCGATGAGGAACGTCCACCACGCGGCCACCGACGCGGCGTGGACCTTGTTCCGGAACGCGTCATCCATGGCACCCTCCTTTGGTTTCGTCCCGCCAGCATGAGCCCACCGGCGCTGCGGCGGCGTGCCTCCCTCGGCTCCCGAGCAGGCCCAACTGCTCCGCCGCTGCGAGACGATCGACGACCTGATCGCAAACCGGACGGACGCGCGGGGCGGCTCACGGGACGCCGGAAGTTGTGGTCCTGCAGAGCGCGGGCATCGCGACCTGCTCCACCAGAGCGGCCGCGAGCACCCCGACGGCGTACGACACGAAGTCCAAGGGATTCGAATGTGCGCCCCAAGGCCGGCACCCCGAACCCCTGAAGCACCTCGGCGATGGACGCCGCGGCGAACACAGCACCGACCTTGCGCTTCCAGTCCGCCAGCAGGCTGAGGTTCCGCTCGCTCAGGCACAAGACGAAGTACATGGCGAACGGCAGCATCACGTCAGAGGCATATCCGTAGTAGAGCCTGTGGGACATCCCGCTCAAGTGGGAGCCAAGCCTCAAGGCGTGAACCGAGGCCACCCCGAGGACGAAGGCGATGGCGACACCACGTCGGCATGCTCGGGACGTCACACGTCGACCCTCCTTCCGTCGCGGGCGGTTCCGGGCCTGCACCTTCAGGCCGCAGGCCGGCTACAGCGGGATGTTCCCGTGCTTCTTGGGCGGGTTGCGATCGCGCTTGGTCTCGAGCGACGCCAGCGCCTGGATCAACCGCCGCCTCGTCGTCCGCGGCATGATCACCTCGTCGAGGAAGCCGCGGCTCGCCGCCACGAACGGGTTGGCGAGCTTGTCCCGGAACTCGGCGACCTTCGCCGCCCGCAGCGCCGCCGGGTCGTCCGCCGCATCCAGCTCCCGCTTGTAGAGGATGTTCACCGCGCCCTCGGGACCCATCACCGCGATCTCGGCGGTCGGCCACGCGAAGTTCACGTCGGTCCGGATGTGCTTGCTCGACATCACGCAGTAGGCGCCGCCGTAGGCCTTCCTGGCAATGACCGTGAGCTTCGGCACCGTCGCCTCGGCGAACGCGAACAGCAGCTTGGCGCCGTGGCGGATGATGCCGCCGAACTCCTGTTGCGTGCCGGGCAGGAAGCCCGGAACGTCCTCGAAGGTGACCAGCGGGATGTTGAACGCGTCGCAGAAGCGGACGAACCGCGCGCCCTTCACCGAGGCGTCGATGTCGAGCACCCCGGCGAGGTGGGCCGGCTGGTTCGCCACGATGCCCACGGGCCGGCCTCCCAGGCGCGCGAACCCGACGACGATGTTCCGGGCGTAGTGGTGCTGGACCTCGAGGAAGTGCCCCTCGTCCACGACCAGGTGGATCAGGTCGAGGATGTCGTACGGCTGGTTGGGCGACTCGGGCACGAGGTGGTCGAGCGCTTCGTCCTCGCGGTCGAACGGGTCGGTCGTCTCGCGCACGGGCGGGTCGTCCACGTTGTTGCCGGGGAGGAACCCGAGCAGTTCGCGGATCAGGAGCAGGCACTCGCGGTCGTCGCTCACCGCGAAGTGCGCGACGCCGCTGCGCGCGTTGTGGGTCATTGCCCCGCCGAGGTCTTCCTTCGACACCTCCTCGTGCGTGACGGTCTTGATGACGTCGGGCCCCGTCACGAACATGTAGCTCGTGCCCTCGACCATCACGGTGAAGTCGGTGATCGCCGGCGAGTAGACGGCGCCGCCGGCGCAGGGCCCCATGATCGCCGAGATCTGCGGGATCACGCCCGACGCCAGGGTATTGCGGAGGAAGATGTCGGCGTACCCGGCGAGCGACATGACGCCTTCCTGGATCCGCGCCCCGCCCGAGTCGTTGAGGCCCACGACCGGGGCCCCCTGGCGCATCGCGAGGTCCATGATCTTGACGATCTTGGCGGCGTTCGTCTCGGAGAGCGATCCGCCGAACACCGTGAAGTCCTGCGCGAAGGCGTAGACGACCCGCCCCTCGACCCGGCCGAAACCGGAGACGACGCCGTCGCCGGGAATCACCTGGTCTTCCATGCCGAAGTCGCGGCAGCGGTGGACGACCAGCTTGTCGAGCTCCTCGAACGTGCCGGCGTCGAACAGCAGTTCCATGCGCTCGCGGGCGGTGAGCTTGCCCGCCTCGTGCTGGCGCTTCATGCGCACCTCGCCGCCGCCGAGCTCCGCCGCCTTCTCGAGCTGCGCCAGTTGTTCGCGTTTGTCCACGTCACGCCTCGGTGCGGGCGGCCGGGGCCGTCCGCTCAAGCTTGGGCCACAACGAAAAAGACGGAGGAGGGGAACCTTGCAGGGATTCTACCTCCTCCGTCTCCGATTCGCGCCTTTTGCACGAAGGTGCCGCTACCGGTTCTCCACGGGGTTGGTGAGTTCGCCGACGCCGGCGACCTTGACCGTGAACACGTCTCCCGCCGTCAGCGGACCGATGCCGGACGGCGTGCCGGTGGAGATGATGTCGCCCGGCAGCAGCGTCATGATGTTCGACATGTACTCGATCAGGTCGGCCACGCTGAAGATCAGCTGGGCGGTCGTCGAGTCCTGCTTGATCCGCCCGTTCTGCCACCCCTGCACCGCGATGCAGGTCGGGTCGAGCCCGATGGCGATCGCGGGACCGATGGCGGCGAAGGTGTCGAACCCCTTCACGTGGGAGTACCGGTAGCCGCGGTTCTGCAGGTCGCGCGCGGTTACGTCGTTCGCGCAGGTGTAGCCGAGCACGTGCTCGAGCGCCCGCTCGCGCGGCACCCGGGTGGCGCGCTTCCCGATCACGACCGCGACCTCGCTCTCGTAGTCGACGCGGCCGACGCCGGGAGGCAGCTTGATCGGATCGCCCGGGCCGATGACGGCGGTCGAGGGCTTGATGAAGATCATCGGCTCGGCCGGAAGCGGCTTCTTCTGCTCGGCCGCGTGGTCCTTGTAGTTGAGCCCGATGGCGACGATCTTCGACGGCGTCAGCGGTGCCAGCACGCGGGTGCCCGCCGGAAGGTCTCTCGGGAATTCGCCCCGCGCGATCTCCTCGCCGAACCCGTACTCCCCGAACAGGTCGCCGTCGAGGAGGAAGAGCCGGGCGTTGTGCTCGGCCGCGTAGCGCTTCGCTCCGTGATACTCGATCCGATAGATGCGATCCATCGATGCCCCTCCTACCTCGCCGACTCCTCGACCTGGTTGGACCGCAGGCTTCGGTTGCCGGCGGTGTCCACGGCCACCACCACGTACGCGTAACGCACGCCCTTCGCCACGGTCGTGTCGTTGAACGTGGCTTCCTTCAACGGCTGCGCCGTCACCGGTACGAAGTCCCCGCCGGGCAGCGGCGCCCGAAGGACGATGTAGCCGGCGAGGTCGGCCTCCGTATTGGCATCCCACACCAGGCTGACCGCGCCCTCGCTGCCGACCGCCTTGAGCGACGCCGGAGCCGCAGGGGCGAACGTGTCCACGGGCGTCACGCAGCTGGCGGGCGACGACTCGCCTTCGACGGCCTGCGCCCCGTAGAGAGTGACGGCCCGAACCGCGTAGCACCAGGGCCTGCCGAACTCCATCCGCTTGTCCGCGAACGGCGGCTCCGGCACCGGCCTCGCGTTCACCGGCGTCGGCATCCGGCCGCCGGGGGCGGGCGGCACCACCACAGCCGGCGGGCTGGAAGCCTCGCCGCCCGACAGGCTGGAAGCCTGTCCTACGGCGCGGGGCACTTCGTAGATGTTGAACGCACCCGAGATCGGCAACGTGCCGATCGGCGTCGCCTTGAGCACGGCCCCGGTCCCACCGCCGGACAACGGCGGCTGCGCGTCTGCCGGCGGCGTCCACGAGATCGTGAACCCCGTCTCGCTGTAGGTCACCTCGGGCGCGGCCGGCGCCGACGGTGCAGGCATGAGCAGCACCGGCTGCCGGCCGGACACCGCGCCCTTCTGCCCTTTCCTGCTGACGCCGACGGCCACGTAGAGCCTCGAAGGCAACGCCGCGCGCGGAGCCGGGCCGAGCGCCCGCGGTCCCTCTTTCTCGATCGGCTCCACGACCTTCGGCGTCTTCTTCTTCTTCTTCGGCACCACTTCCGCGAACTGCTCGGGGCCGAGCGGCTCCGTCACGACGACCACGTCACCCTGGTCGAAGCCATTCTCCATCGACCCCGGGGGACGGGGAGGGGCAGGCGGCTGGTCCTGCGGCTTCACGACCGGCTTCGAACCGGCCTTCGAACGGGGCTCGACCGCTTCCTCCTCCGGGGGCTCGCGCACCGGGATCGAGGCGACGAGCGTGCCGTTCTTCAGGATGTCCTCGTTGCCTTCCGGCACGCCGGTGAACCCGTAGACCTCCACCCGCTCGATGTTCGCGGGCGACGTGCCGTCCGAGTTCGCCGACGGGATCGTGAACTGCAGGTAGACGGTCGCGCCGAGCCGCCGCGCCGTGAAGGCGTCGGGACGCGCAGGCACCTTGACGAGCGGAGGCAGCGGGGGCCCCTTCTTCCCGCAGCCGGGGAGGGACACCACCGCCGTGAGCAGGATGAGCGCCAGGCGCAGCGCGAGGGGGGCGCCGCCGGTCCTCGGACGATTCACAGGATGTAACGCGACAGGTCTTCGTTCTTGACGATGTCGGCCAGCATCCGGTCGACGTAGGCGGCATCAATAGTAATCGATTTCTCCCGCAGGTCGGGCGCCTCGAACGAGATCTCGTCGAGCAGCTTCTCCATCACCGTGTGGAGCCGGCGCGCGCCGATGTTCTCGGTGCGCTCGTTCACGAGGGTGGCGAAATCCGCGATCCGCTCGACCGCGTCGGCGCGGAACTCCAGCGCGATCCCCTCGGTCTCGAGCAGCGCGGTGTACTGCTTGACCAGCGCGTTCTGCGGCTCGGTGAGGATGCGGACGAACTCGTCGCTTGCCGAGCGAGTTCGAGCTCCACGCGGATCGGGAAGCGGCCCTGCAGCTCCGGGATCAGGTCGGACGGCTTCGAGACGTGGAACGCGCCCGCGGCGATGAACAGGATGTGATCGGTCCGCACCATCCCGTACTTCGTGTTGACGGTGGTGCCCTCGACGATCGGCAGGATGTCGCGCTGCACGCCCTTCGCGGCTGACGTCGGGCCCCTGCGCCGCCCTCGCGGCCCGCGATCTTGTCGATCTCGTCGACGAAGATGATGCCCGCTCTGCTCGACGCGCTCCACGGCGTCGCGCGCGACGCTCTCCATGTCGACGAGCTTCTGCTCCTCCTCCTGGAGCAGGTGGTCCAGCGCCTCGGGCACCTTCACGCGCCGCTTCTTCGTGCGCCCCTGGAAGAGGCCGGGCAGCATGTCCTTGATGTTGATGTCCACCTCCTCGACCGACGACCCGGCGATGATCTCGAACGACGGGAACGAGCGCTCGCGCACCTCGATCTCGACCGTGCGCTGGTCGAGCCGGCCGTCGCGCAGCTGCTCGCGGATCTTCTCGCGCGTCGGCCGTCGCCTGTTCCCGCGCGGCCGCCGGGTCTTCCGCCGAGACCGGCGGCATCGGCGGGGCGGGCGGCAGCAGCAGGTCGAGCAGGCGCTCCTCGGCGTGCCGCTCCGCCTTCACGCCGCACTTCCTCCATGCGCTCCTCGCGCACCATGTCGACGGCGAGCTCCACGAGGTCGCGGACCATCGACTCGACGTCGCGCCCGACGTAGCCGACCTCGGTGAACTTCGACGCCTCCACCTTGATGAAGGGCGACTGCGCCAGCCGCGCGAGGCGCCGCGCGATCTCGGTCTTGCCGACCCCGGTCGGCCCGATCATCAGGATGTTCTTCGGCGCGACCTCCTCGGCCATGTCGGGCGAGAGCTTCTGGCGCCGCATCCGGTTGCGCAGCGCGATGGCCACCGCGCGCTTGGCCTTGTGCTGCCCGACGACGTACTTGTCGAGCTCGGCGACGATCTGCCGCGGCGTGAGCGACTCTGCGGGCGCCGACAGCGATTCGGGCAGGTAGATGGGCATTGGCATACGGCCTACAACTCTTCGATCGTCAGGTTGCTGTTGGTGTAGATGCAGATGCCGGCGGCGATCGCCATGGCCTTCTCGGCGATCGCCCGGGCGTCGAGCGTCGTGTGCCGGGACAGCGCCCGCGCCGCCGCCAGCGCGTAGCCCCCGCCCGACCCGATCCCGACGATCCCGTCGTCGGGCTCGATCAGGTCGCCGTTGCCGGAGAGGAGGAACGTCGACTTGCGGTCCATCACGATCAGCATCGCCTCCAGGCGACGGAGGACGCGGTCGGTTCGCCAGTCCTTCGCCAGCTCCACGGCGGATCGTTCGATGTTGCCCCGGTACTGTTCGAGTTTTGCCTCGAACCGGGCGAACAGCGCGAAGGAGTCGGCCGCCGACCCCGCGAAGCCGGCCAGGACCTTGTCGTTGTAGAGGCGACGGATCTTCCGCGCCCCCTGCTTGACGACCGTGTCGCCGAGCGTGACCTGGCCGTCGCCGGCAAGGACCGCGTGGTCTTGGTGACGAACCGCGAGAATCGTCGTGCTGTGGAACATGGCAGGCAGGAAACGGATCCGGGATGGACGGGAGACGGCTCGCTGCGTGGTCAGTACTGGCAGTCTATCCAATGGCCGAAAAAGGTGTCAAGGAACCGGTCCCTGTGCTGCGCCGAGGACAGCCCGTCCGTGAAGCCAGTGGCGCCGACGGGAAAATGGGAGTAATTTGGTGTCGGCGCAGGGATTGCCTGCTGGCAAGGCTGTTGCTCGAACAAGGTCAGGCGCAGGTCGATCGTCCTCCCTGCCCGACCAAGGAGTTCTTATGAAACCGCTCGTTCTGACGCTGGCCGGCGCGGCAGTGGCGCTGGCACTCATCGCCGACCCGGCGACGGCGCAGCGCACGCCTCCCGCCGGCGGGGGCGCCTCGACCGGCAGCGCTGGGGTCAGGACCGGCGGCGATGGCGGCGGCGCGGCTGCCCCGCGCGGCGGCAGTTCGGGGGGGAGTTCGGGCGGGTATTCCGCCCCGTCGCCTGCCGGCAGCTCCGGATCGTCGGGCGGGTCCACCTACTCGGGTGGGTCCACCTACGGCGGGTCGTCGGCCGGGAGCGGCGCCCGAATCAGGGGCGGCGGCGGCGCGGGAATGAGCCCGGACGGCGCCTACATGAGGCCCGGTTACGGGATGCCCGAAGACCGTGCAGTGCCCCGCGGCGCGCGCCCGAATCCGGGCGTGCCGTCCAGCGGCGAGGCGGCGCTCCGCAACCCGGGGCAGGCGTCGGGTCCCGGCGGCCCTGGCTACCCCGGCGGTGGGGGACACCGTCCCGGCTACCCGGACTACGGGGGCGGCTACTACCCCTACTACCCGTACAACCCGTATTACCTCTACGGATACGGGGCGTTCGGCCTCGGCTACCTGTATTACGACCCGTTCTGGTGGGGCTACGGCGACTACTACGGCGGCTACGGTTACGGGGGCTATGGCTACGGCGGCTACGAAGCGCCGGTGGGGCGCGGCGGGTTGAAGCTGAAGGTCGAGCCGAAGTCGGCCGAGGTCTACATCGACGGCTACTACATGGGGACGGTGGACGACTTCGACGGCACGTTCCAGAAGATGGAACTCGAGGCCGGCGCCCATCGGGTGGAGATCCGGGCGATCGGCTACCAGACGATCACGTTCGACGTCCGGATCGAGCCGAACGACACGATTACCTACCGCGGCGAACTGCAGCCGGCCGCGGGGATCAAGCGGTAGGCGGCGAACCGGCCGTGGCCGGGGGCGCCGACTGCGCCGCCGGCCGCCCCGGCCGCTGACGGGAGGATCGCGTGGCGACGTTCTGGGCGTGGTTGGCGTCGGCCCGCGAGGCGATGGGCCTCCTGACGGGCGAGTTCCTCCCGGAGTTCCTGCTCGTTTCCGTCCTGGTGATCGTAATGCTCGGAGTTCGGCGGCTGCTGCGACGCGATGCCCGATCGAACTGAGACCCGCCCGCTGGCCGTCGTCGCGGCCGTCTCGGGCCTCTACGATGTCGCCCTCGGCCTGGCGCTCCTGTTTGGCCGCCCGTTCCTGCAGACCCTCTTCGCCCTGCCCGGCCCCGTTCCGCCCATTCACGCCGACCTCAACGGCCTGTTCACGATCGCGATAGGCGTGGGCTACGTATTGCCGTACCGCAACCCCGCGGCGTACCGCGGCTACTTGTGGGTGATGGGTCCGTGCCTGAAGGGCGCAGGCGCTCTCGCCTTCGTCGTCGATCACGTCGTCCGGCAGTCTCCGCCGGCGTTTCTCATCTTCGCGCTCACCGACGGCACGCTCGCGCTCGTCACGCTGTGGGCGCTCCTCCACACACGCGCTCGCGCGTGACCATCTAGTTCCCTGGCTTCGCCTTCCACCGCAGCAGGTAGTACAGCGGGATTCCCGACGCGATGATGATCGCGCCGATGAGCGACGGCCCCGGTCGCCCCGCAATCGCGGCGACCATGATCGTCAGCGACACGAGGACGAACGCGGCGGGAGCCACCGGGTAACCCAGCGCCTTGAAGGGCCTCGGTTCGTCCGGGTGGCGGCGGCGCATCACGAAGACGGTGCTGACGGCGACCGCCGAGAACAGCAGCACCGCGAACCCGGTGTACTCGGCGAGCTGGTCTTTCGTGTTGGTGAGGACCAGCAGCGAGCTCCACGCCGTCTGGGCGATGATCGAGACCCAGGGCGTATGGAACTTCGGGTGGATGCGGGCGAACGCCGGGAAGAACTCCCCGTCGCGCGCCATCGCGAAGTAGACGCGGGGCCCCGCGACGGTCATCGCGCTCAGGCTTCCGGACAGCACGATCACGGCGAGGCCGCCGAGCAGCGTGGACGCCAGCGGCCCGAGCAGGCGGTCGGCTGCGACCATGGCGATCTCGGACCCGCTGCCCGACGCGATCTCGCCGATCGGCACGGCGTAGACGTAGAGGAAGTTCAGGCCGAGATAGAGCAGGACGATGGCGCCGGTGCCGAGCGCGAGGGCGCGGGGGACGTTGCGCCCGGGGTCCCGGATTTCCTCGGCGACGTACGACGCGGCGTTCCACCCGCTATAGGCGAACATCACGATGATGAACGCCAGGGGCCAGTTGAAGTCGGCGGCAGCGGTGGGGACGGGCGCCGAGAAGTTCGCAAGGCTGCCGCGCCCGACGGCGAGACCGGCCACGACGAACAGCGACAGCGCTGCGACCTTGGTGCCGGCGAGGACGTTCTGGACCACGCGGCCGGGGCCGAGGCCGCGCATGTGGATCAGCGCCAGGCCGACGATGACCGACAGGGCGACGATCGTCCGCGGCGAGAAGACGAGCGGCAACCACGGCAGCGGCACCGTGAACAACGGTGAGGCATCGGCGGCAACGGGCAGGAAGCGGCCCAGGTAGTCCGAGACGCCGAGCGCGCCGGCGGCAATGGCGCCCGCGAACCCCGCGACGAACGACGTCCAGCCGGTGAGAAACGCCGCGAGCGGCCCGTAGCCTTCACGCAGGTAGACGTATTCCCCGCCGGATCGCGGCCGCAACGTGCCGAGTTCGGCGTAGGCCATGGCCCCGGCGAACGCCAGCATGCCCCCGGCCAGCCAGACGCCGAGGAAGGCGAGCGGGTGGGGAACCGCCATGGCGATGATGCGGGGCGTGATGAAGATTCCGACGCCGATGACGTTGGAGATGACAATGGCGGCGGCGTCCAGCGGACCTAGACGCCGTTCGAGCAGGCGGGTGGACGGGTCGACGCGCACGCCAGCGATTATAGGCTGGCCGTCGGGAACGTGTCTTGCGCTTTCCGGCGCCGCCGGCTGAATCGCGCGATAATCGGGGCATGCCATTCCTGCCCCTCTCGGCGTCGCTCGGCATGATAGCCTGCGCGCTGGCCGCCGGGTGCGGCGGCGCCGGCGGCGAGCCGCAGGGCTCGGGCGCCGACCAGGCGAGAACCGCGGAACGCGAGCGGATGGTCGCCGACCAGATCGCCTCCAGGGACGTGCGGGATCCGCGCGTCCTCGGGGCGATGCGCGAGGTGCCGAGGCATCTCTTCGTCCCCGAAGCCCTGCGGGACCGGGCGTACGACGATCACCCGCTCTCGATCGGCGAGGGGCAGACGATCTCGCAGCCGTACATCGTGGCGCTCATGACGGAGCTCGCACGGCCCACGCCCTCCGACCGTGCGCTGGAGATCGGCACCGGGAGCGGCTACCAGGCGGCCGTGTTGTCCCGGCTGGTGGCCCACGTCTACAGCGTCGAGGTCAACGAGCGGCTGCACGAGGAAGCGGCCGCGCGCCTGAAGGCACTTGGCTTTGCGAACGTCACCGCCATCCTTGGCGACGGGTACGCCGGCTGGGCCCCCGCCGCGCCCTACGACATCGTGCTGGTGACCGCCGCCCCCGAGGAGGTGCCCGCGGCCCTCATCGCCCAGCTGAAGCCGGGCGGCAGGCTGGTGATCCCGGTCGGCGGTCACGCCCAGGAACTGCGGGTGATCGAGAAGGATGCCGATGGGCGCACGCGGACGCGGAGCGTCGCGTCCGTCATGTTCGTGCCGTTGGTGAAGAGAACACCGTAGCGGGGCTCAAGCGGACCACGGCCACGTCGCTCATAGCGGATCGCGGACGCCGCAGCTGTTAGCGGACCACGGCCACGGCAGCAGCTACGAGCTGGCAGTTGTTATCGGGTGAGGAGCTGCCGGGAGATCTTGAACTGGCCCAGCTTCTGGAACTGCTGCGCCCGGTACTTCCCGAACAACTCCACCTGGACGTCGCGAAACAGCGAGTGGGTGAACATCATCGCCCGCGGCGCTTCGCTGGTGTACCCGAGGTTCGTCTTCATCACGATCGCTTTTCCGGTCTGACCCGGCGCCAGCCCCTCGGGGCCGATCGCGCTCACGTACGGCGCCGACCCGAGTTCCTCCGGGTCGCCGATCACGTTGAACTTCGCGATCACCTGCACGGAGTCGATCTCGGCGGTCGACCGGTTCTTCAGGCGGAATGCGATGGTGGGGACGATCTTGTTCTTGCTGCCGTCCACGATGCCGGCGTCGAAGTAGCCGCTGCTGACGTCGGTGACCTCGACCGCCTTGGAAAGGTCGAGCGGCGTCGAACTGCAGCCGGACAAGGCCAGGACGGCAATCACGAACACGAGCGGGTGCACGAAGTGGCGGTGGCGCATAAGCGTCATTCTACTCCTGCACCTTTAGAAACCGACGGGGCGCCGGGGGTTCCCTGGCGGCTACTTCTTCACCGGCCACGCGACGTCGAACAGGTTGGTGCCCCGTTGACGCTGCGGCGGCAGCGCCGGGGGGAGGTCCACGCCGATCCGTCGCATGTCGATCGTTCGGCCCGCCTGCAGGTCGCTCGCGAGCCTGCTCATGTACGTCGCGACGTTCAGCTGCTGGCGCCGCTCGCTCTCGTCCAGGGCCGTGTAGACGCGCTGCATGAACCGCGCTTCATCGAACCCTTCCCCGGCAGCCGCCTGCACGGTGGTCGGTGCCGGCGCCGATGCTCTCACCGTCGCCACTTGCTGGCGGAACTCGTCGCGCATCTGCCGCTGCAGCGCCGCGAGCTCGGCACGCCACGGGGCGGCATCGGCAGGCGTCGCGCCCGGGGCCGACGCGGCCGGCTGGGGTGCGGGCGCCGAGGCCTCGGCGGCGACCTGCGCGGGCGAAGGGGTGGCCTTCTGCCAGCCGGTGCGGACGACGAAGCCGTCGCTGTCGTACCGCACCTCGAGATTCGCCAGGGCAGCGCCGCCGGCGAGCAGGAGGATCGCGGCCGCGACCCGCGCCAGAGAGGGCACCGTCGACTGCCACCAGCGCGCGGGCCGGAGGACCGTGGCCGTTACGGCGGCCGGCTCGTCGTCGCGCACCAGCCTGAAGCCGCCGGCGCGACCGGGCGCCGTCCACTGCGACAGGCTCTCCCTCACCATCCCGAAGCCCGCGACCTCCTCCGAGCAGGCGGCGCAGCCTGCGAGGTGCGCGTCGATCGTTCCACGGGTCGCGGCATCACACTCCCCGTAGACGTAGGCGATCAACGTATCCTTGTCGGCACACGTGAAACTCATACCGTCCTCGTCCCCGCCCGAAGCTGGTCACTCGACGGCGTCCTGGGCAGGCCCGTCCCCGTCTGGGACGGCCGGACGCCGCTCCGTTCGAGCTCTCGCCTGAGCACCGTCATCCCCTGGTAGAGACGCGTCTTCACGGTGCTCAGCGGGCAGCCCAGGAGGTCCGCGATCTCCTGGAACGTCAGCCCGTGGTACTCCTTCAACACGATCGCCGAGCGCTGCTCTTCGGGCAGCACCCGCATCGCCGCGGCCACGGCGCGGCTGAGGTCCATCCGCACGACGCGGTCGTCGGCGCGCTCGGCAGCCATGTCGCCTTCGCCGGCCAGTTCGACGAGGTCGACGCCGTCAGGGGCCGCCACCACGGGAGTGCGACGCTCGCGGCGCATCCAGTCGCGGCACAAGTTCAGGGCAATGCGATAGAGCCACGACGAGAACTTCGCCTGCCCCTTGAAGCCGCCCAGGCCGCGAAAAGCCCGCAGGAACGTCTCCTGGACCACGTCCCTGGCGTCGTCTTCACGCCCGATCGTGCGATACGCCAAGGCATAAATCGGCCTCTCCCACCTCTTGATGAGCTGGTTGAAGCTCTCGGTATCGCCACCGATTGAGCGCGTCACGAGTTCTTCGTCGGTCGGGCCGACGAGAACGGCTGCGTCCTGCAGGATGTCGTTGCTCCTACGCCATTAGACGGCGCGCCCGCGGTTCTGGTCTGCCTGGTCGGATGTTCCTCCATTATAAACAGTCGAAAAGCTCGGCCGACGTGGCATAGAATACGCGACAACTCATGACAGGGAGTGACTCTTCCGCCGCAGCCGGGGATTTTGCCGAACGCCAGCCCCGCCTTTACGGGGGCGTTCTCCACGTCATCCGGGCTTTCTCGCGAACGGCTTCGTCGGCGTTCAACCTCCCGGCCGGCCTGACGATTTGCTGCCACGAAGCGCCGGCCGCGCTGCAGGTAGGGGGTGCGTCCGCGTGGGTGCACGACCGGCGTTCGCACGAACTCGTGCTCGCGGCGACGAGCGGCACGGCGGGCGTCAGCGAGGGCACCCGGGTTCCGGTGGACGCGCCCGGGCTTCCCGCAGCCGCCCTGCGAGCGGAATGCGCTCTCGCCGTGTGCGCGGACGATGGGCTCACGCAAGCGGTCGGCGTGCCGCTTCGCGGCCGGCGCCGTGCCCTCGGGGTGCTGGTGCTCGAGAAGGTGGAGCGCGCGCGGGCGTCCGACCCCGACTTCACCCGCGCGATCGCGGAACTGGGTCAGCAGCTGTCGTCGGCCATCGAGAACCTGCTCCTCCTCGAGGACGTACTCAGCTCCCGGCGGGAGCTTGCGCACACGTTCGACTCGCTCGAGGATCTCGTCGCGATCTGCGACCCGTCGTTCCGCGTGCTGCACGCCAATCGCGCACTTGGCAGCCGGCTCCCGGGCCGCGGCCTCGGCCAGCCGCTCGCGGAACTGCTTGGCCACGATGCTGGGCGCTGGATCGATGCCGCCGCCCGGGGCGAGCGCCTTCGCGCCGGGACCAGCGAGACATGCGAGGTCGACGACCCGATCCTCGGGGGGCGGTTCGCGCTGACGATCACTCCGCTGCCGGCGCCGGACGGCGCACTGTCCGGGATCGTGTTCGTCGCGCGGGACCGCACGGCGGCCGCGCACCTCGAAGCCGAACGCGTGGCACTGACCGAGCGGCTCGCCCAGTCGGAGAAACTGGCCTCGCTCGGTCAGTTCGTCGCCGGGATCGCGCATCAGCTCAACAACCCGCTCCAGGGCGTCCTCGGCCACCTCGAACTGCTCCAACACCAGCGGCGGATCCCGGGCGGCATCAGCCGCGAGCTGCGGGCCGTCGCGCGCGAGGCGAACCGCGCGGCGCGGATCGTGGCCAACCTGCTGGTCTTCGCCGGGGGCCGCACGACTCCCCAGCGCGCGCTCAGCCTGAACACGCTCGTCACGCGCACGCTCGCGATGCGCGGCGCCGCGTGCCGCGCCGGGCGGATCGAAGTCTTCAAGCGCTTCGACGAATCGCAGCCGCGGGTGGCGGTCAACCGTGTCCTGCTCCAGCAGGCGCTGCTGAACGTCCTCGTCAACGCCGAGCAGGAACTGACCGCGGTCGGTGGCGGCCGGATCGCCGTCTCCACCCGGGTCGTGGCCCCGGGCATCGTGCGGCTCCAGGTGCGCGACACCGGCCCGGGCATCGCCGGGGAGGCCTTGCCGCGGGTCTTCGAGCCGTTCTTCTCGACGAAGGACATCGGGCGCGGCACCGGCCTTGGCCTGGCGTTCGCCTACGGCATCATCAAGGACCACGGCGGCACCATTTCGGCCGACAACCATCCCGACGGCGGCGCCGTGCTCACTATCGAGCTTCCGACGGTCAGGACCGCGCCGCGTCGACGGCGGTCGGCCGCACCGGCCCGGAGGGAGCACCCGCATCATGGATGAGCTCTTCCTCACGACGAGCGAAGTCCTCGAATACCTGCACGTGAACCTGCGGACGGTGTACCGCCTGCTGAAGGCCGGGAAGCTGCCCGCCGTCCGTGTCGGGCGGCAGTGGCGCTTCCGCAAGGCCGACGTCGATGCCTGGCTCGAGAGCCAGCGGTCTGGCCGCCCTCCGTTGATGCCGCCGCCCGTGCTGTCGCCGCCTCCACTTGCCGCCGGCCACGCGCCCGCCACGATGGCTCATCCCCGCATCCTGGTCGCCGATGACGAGGAGTCGATCCGGGAGTTGCTGGCGAGGACGCTGGAACTGGCCGAGTATGTCGTGGAAACCGTCCCGGACGGACAGGTGGCGCTCGAGCGCCTGCTGGGGGAACGGTTCGACCTGCTCGTCACCGACCTCAGCATGCCGCGGGTCGATGGCATGGCCCTGGTGCGCGAGGCACGACGCCTCTATCCCCGGATGGCGGTCGTGATCATCACGGGCTTCTCGACCGAGGCGGCCGCCATCGAAGCGGTGAACCTCGGCGTCTCCGGTTACCTCACCAAACCGTTCAAGATCGCGAAAATCCTCTCGGTGGCGGCACACGCGCTCGGCGACGACGAGTAGTCGTCGGCGCAAAAAAGACATCCCTGTCATATAAAGTCCTATCAACGACCACCGATATCTCTTCTGAGGGTCGGTATATGACAGAACTGCGTCAAAACTTACTACCAGCATTCTTGACGACGGACGAGGTGCTGGACATTCTTCGGGTGAACGCCCGAACACTCTACCGCCTGATCCACGCGGGCGGACTGCCGGCGGTCCGTGTCGGGCGGCAGTGGCGTTTCCGTCGAAGCGATCTCGAACAGTGGCTGAGCCGCGATCGGGCCGAATGAACTCTCGCCCGACCCGCTACCGGGGCACCGACGGCAGGCCGGTGCCCCGGCATCACTCGATCGGAGCATGCCGCGCTGTGGACGCCCTTCCACACAGGAGCCAGACATGAACCGGAACCGTCTTCTCGTCGTCGCCGCGGTCGGATTCGCCGCCCTGCTGCCCGCCAGCGCAGGGGCACAGACCCAGGCGGATCTCGCCATCAGTGCCAGTGTGGCGGCCAACTGCAAGATCTCCACGACCCCGGTGGCCTTCGGTGCCTACGACCCGCTGGGCCTCCACGCCACGGCCCCTCTCGATGCCAGCGGCGGGGTCGTTGTGGCGTGCACCAAGGGTTCGATTCCGACGATCGAACTCGATCTCGGGGCTCACGCCTCCGGAACGACCCGTCAGATGTCGAACGGTGCGTCGGGAGTGCTGCCCTACCAGCTGTATCGGGCCAACGACTATGTGTCGATTTGGGGAACCGGCGGAAACGCGCTGGCGGCACCGGCGGCGCCCAGCAAGGCCGCGCGGACGTTCGAGGTCTTCGGGCGCGTGGCGCCTGGACAGGACCCTGCCACCGGCACTTACAGCGATACCGTGAAGGCCACCGTCAACTTCTAGCGTCGTGGCAGGTTGTTCGCGGGAGGGAGCAGGTCGATGTTGAGGACCTTGCGGATGAGCGTCACGAGGGCGGCCGACTCCTGGTCGGCGCCGATTGCCCGGACGATGGTCGTGGTCTGCCTGGGGTTTCTCGGCCAGGCGACCGCGGCCAGCGCCGCCTCCTTCTCGGTCAACCCGACGCAGCTCCTGCTGTCCGGGACGGCCAAGTCGGCCCTCCTCACCCTGAAGAACGAGACCGACGATGCGGTCCGTTTTCAGGTCACGTTGATGGCGTGGGCACAGGATCCCGACGGGAAGATGGTACTCGAGCCCACCGAGGACGTCGTCTTCTTTCCCGGGCTCCTGACGCTGGGGGCACGGGAAGAGCGGAGGATCCGGGTTGGCCTGGTGGTCGCTCCGGCGGCGGTGGAGCGGACCTACCGGGTGTTCGTCGAGGAACTGCCGCCCCTGGAGAACGGCAAACCGGTCGTCGGCGTGGCGATGCGGACGAAGATGGGCATCCCGGTCTTCGTCCAGCCGATCGCGGTGGCGGCGCAAGTGCAGTTGAAGGACGTCGCGGCCGCCAACGGCCGCGTGTCCTTCCGCCTGGTGAACACGGGCACCGTGCACTTCACGCCCGAGTCGATGCGGGTGCGCGGCATCGACGCCTCCGGGTCGACGGTCACGGAGCAATCGCCCGAGTCCTGGTACGTCCTGGCGGGCGGCAGGAGGGATTTCGACCTGGCCGTGCCCGCGGTCCGATGCGCCGAAATCAGGTCCTTCAGCGTCGAAGCGCGCGTGATGGGCAAGACTCTCACCCAGACGGTCGCTGCGCCGGACGGCGCCTGCGCGAAGCAGAACTAGCCCTGCGCATGTCCCGCTCGCCACTCCCATGATTCGCGAACGCCATCCCGTTGCGGCGGTGCCCTGGCTGTTCCTCGCCGTGCTGGCGTTTGCCGCAAGCCGCGCGTCCGCCCAGCCGGCGGACCAGCGGGCCGTCCTCTCACTGGCCGTGAACCACGCCTCCCAGGGGGACGTGCTCGTCATCGTCCGCACGGGCGACGTGCTCATCGAGACGTCGACGCTCGACCGCGCGGGGCTGAAGGGCTACGCCGGGCGGCGCGAGACGCTTGCCGGCCGCGAGTTCGTGTCGCTCGCCTCTCTCGCGCCCGGCATCACCTACTCGCTGGACGAGTCGGCGCTGACGCTGACGATTGCCGCGACCCCCGGTTTCCTGGGCTCGACCGTCCTGAACATCGCGATGCCCCGGCCCGACTACCGATTCGCGCGCGCCACCAGCGCGTTCGTGAACTACGGCGCGAACTGGACCCGGACGTCGGGCGCCGACGGGGCGATCGAGGCGGGTGTGTCGATCGGACCGGCCGCTCTGCAGAACACGATGTCCTGGGACGAGCAGCGCGGATTCGTCCGCGGCCTCTCGAGCGTCGTCGTGGACCAACCGGGACGCCTCCGCCGCTGGACGGTCGGCGATTCCTTCGTGCCCAACGCGGGCCTTGGCTCCGGCATGCTGGTCGGTGGCGTTCGCGTCGCACGAAACTACGGCCTCGACCCGTATTTCATCCAGTTCCCGACGCTCGGCCTGTCCGGCACTACCCTGACACCGTCCACCGTCGACGTGTACGTCAACGGAAACCTGGTCTCCCGGCAGACGGTGGCGGCCGGGTCGTTCACCCTCGAGAACGTCCCGATGCCGAGCGGAAGCAACAACACGCAGGTGGTGGTGCGAGACGCGTTGGGCCGCGAGCAGCAGATGACGGCCCCGTTCTACCTGACGACATCGGGACTCGCGCGGGGCCTGCAGGACTACGACTACGCCGCCGGCTTCCCACGCGACGGCACGGTCGGCGCCAACTGGACCTATGGAGGGTTCTCGGCCACCGCGCGGCACCGTTACGGGTTCACGAACAGCGTTACCGCCGGTTTCGTGGCTGAGGCCGACGGGCGCGGCGTCATGGCGGGGCCGACGGCAAACCTCAGGCTGGCCACCGCCGACGTGGAACTCGGGATGTCCCTCAGCCGCATGAACGGACAATCGGGAGCTGCGGTCGTCGCGGGAGTCGCCCACACCGGCCGCGGATTCACGCTCAGCGCACGCGTCCGGTCGATGTCATCCACGTTCTCGACGCTCGTGATCGATCGGCCCGACGAGCGGGTGAAGTTCGAGGCGGCCGCGCTCGCCGGCCTGCAACTCACGTCCCGCCTCAACGTGTCGCTCCAGGAGGCCGTCTCCGAAACCCACGCGCAGTCTGCCCGGTCGCAGACGTCGTTCGTCGCCTCCATGCGTGTCAGCCGCCTCGTGAACCTGTTCCTGAACGGCTCGCGGACGGCCCAGGACGGAGAGGTTCGCTCGTCGGTCTACGCCGGCATGGGCTTCACGCTGGGAACGGTCACGAGCGCGACGGTGTGGGCCCAGGCCGGCGCCGTCGGTTCGGGAGGGAGCGCCGAGGTGCAGCGATCCCTGCCCGTGGGCACCGGGATTGGCTACCGGGCACGGGCCGCCCTCGGCGGCTCCACGCAGGCCCAGGGCTCGCTCCAGGCCCAGGGACCCTACGGACGCTACGACGTGGCCCAGGAGATCATCGACGGGCAGTCGAGCACGCGTGCGAGCGTTGCGGGCGGGCTGGTGGCAATCGGCGGCGGCGTGCACCCGACGCGCACCGTGAACGAGAGCTACGCGCTCGTCCGGGTACCCGACGTGGCCGGCGTCAGGACGTACCTGAACAACCAGGAAGTGGGCCGCACGAACCGGCACGGCGACACGCTGGTCCCCAACCTGCTGCCCTACTACGCGAATCGCATCGGCATCTCCGACCAGGACGTGCCGTTCAACCACGACATCCAGACCGTCGAGCAGGCGGTCGCGCCGCCCATACCGCGGTGGAGCGCTGGTCACCTTCGAGGCCCAGCGCCGCCAGGTCGTGATGGGGACGGTGGCAATCACCGTCGGCGGCCAGATCATCGTCCCGGCCCTCGGCGAGATGACGATCACGGTTGGCACGCAGTCGTTCTCGTCGCCGATTGGCGCCGACGGGGAGTTCTACTTCGAAAACCTGCCGACGGGCGAGCACGTGGCAGTGGTGGCCTTCAAGGGCGGGACCTGCCGCGTCACGCTCCAGGTTCCGGCGTCCGCCGCCCCTATCATCCGGCTCGGCATCGTGCGGGGCAGCGGACCGGTGACGGAGTGGGGAGAGCGACAGCCATGACCACGCGACGCTTCGCGGTGCTGGCACTCGCCGTCGCGCTGCTCGGACTGGCATCGCGCGCGGAAGCCCAGTGCCGCGTCAGGGTCGACGCGACCCTCCTATTCGGCACCTACGATGTGTTCTCGGACAAGCCGCTCCTGACCACAGGCCAGGTCTCGTGGCGCTGCCCCCCCGGCCAGACGACCGCAGTGCAAGTCACCCTGACCCGGGGAGGTCACGGAGACTCGACGTCCCGGCGGCTCTCCAGCGGGGGCGAGTTCCTGCGCTACGAACTCTATTTCGACTCGGCGCGCACGATGGTGTGGGGAGACGGCACCTACGGCACCGCGTACAGCGGCAACCCCCCCGGAGGCGGGTGGGTCCCGCTGAACGTCTACGGCCGGATCTTCGTGGGTCAGGACGTCACGGTCGGCACCTACACGGACAGCGTGACGGTCGTGATCAACTTCTAGCCATGGACTTCCAACCGGCCCGCTAGAACTGCACGACGAGGGTGCGGCCGTCGGCCGACTTGCCGATGGTGGCCGGCGTGTCGGCCGAAGGCAGGCCGGCGATGGACCCTGGCTGCGCGGGGGCGACCGCGGACTGGCGGCCGCAGCGAACCTCGTAACCGGGCGGCGAGGCGGGCGCGCTCGGATCGGAGACCTCGGCTTGCGCGGAGGCGGGGGCCGCAACGGCTCCCACCGTGCAAGAGCGGACGACGGTGAGCGTCACCGCCAGCGGCGCCGCGGCGCCCTGCGCCTGGGCGGCCGCTTCCGGCGATGCGAGGACGATCAGACCGGCTGTGCCCGCCACCCACGCGCGGGCCGCGAATCGACGAACCCACATCGAGGCCCCCTCCCTACCGTGCAATCGGCAAGCGGCCGCGAATCTTGAACCGGTTCGACGCTCGACAGTTTACGCCAACGCCAGACGGCGCGCCAAAACCCGTGTGCTACCATGAAAGGATTGTCCGTCGGCAGCACACGCAGTGATCCAGATCTCCTCCCTCACCAAGACCTTCGGCGACCGGGTGCTCTTCGATAACGTCACCTGGCAGATTGCGGACGGCGAACGTGTCGGCTTGTGCGGCCCGAACGGCTCGGGCAAGACGACGCTGCTGAAGATCTTCGCCGGGCTCGAAGAGTGCGACGCCGGCAGCGTCGTGAAGCCCTCCGACGTCAGCTTCGGGTACCTCCCCCAGGATGGGTTGGAACACGCCGGGCGGACCGTGTACGAGGAAGCCCTGCTGGCGTTCGAACCGCTCATGGCCGTGAAGGCCGAGATGCACGAGCTCGAGGACCGGCTCGGCCACCCGGACGTGCCCGACGGCGAGCACGAGCAGATGCTCGCCAGGTACAGCGACCTCCAGGACCGGTTCCGCCTTCACGACGGCTACAGTATCGACCTCAAGATCGCGACCGTGCTCAACGGCCTCGGATTCACCCAGGCCGATCTCCAGCGGCCGTGCGAGACGTTCTCGGGCGGCTGGCAGATGCGCATCGCGCTCGCGAAGCTGCTGCTCGGGCGGCCGAACCTCCTGCTGCTGGACGAACCGACCAACCACCTGGATCTCGACGCGCGGAACTGGCTGGAAGAGTATCTCCACGACTACCCGTTCGCGGTCATCCTCGTGTCGCACGACCGCTACTTCCTCGACACCGTGGTCACCCGGATCGCGGAGGTATACCTCCGGACGCTGAACGACTACACGGGCAACTACAGCCACTACCTGGAGGAAAGCCAGGCGAAGCTCGAGCGGGTGCGCGAGGCCAAGCGGCAGCAGGACGAGGAACTCGCGCGGATGAAGATGTTCATCGACCGGTTCCGCTACCAGGCCACCAAGGCCGCCCAGGTACAGAGCCGGATCAAGATGGTCGAGAAGATCGTCCCCATCGAGGTCCCGCCCGAGCGGAAGCGCGTGCACTTCACCTTCCCGACGTCCGTGAAGAGCGGGCGGATGGTGCTCGAACTGCGCCACATCCACAAGGCGTACGGCGACAACGTGGTGTTCCGCGACGCCAATCTCCACATCGAGCGCGGCGACCGCATCGCGATCGTCGGGCCGAACGGCACCGGCAAATCGACGCTCATGCGGATGCTGGCCGGGGTCGAATCGCCGGATTCCGGCCACCGCACCGAGGGCCACCAGGTCGTGATGCAGTACTTCGCGCAGGACGAAGCCGCGCGGCTCGACCCGGACCTCACCGTCTACGACACGCTCCAGGCCGGGTCGCCGAACCACATGGTGCCCGCGATCCGGAATATCCTCGGCGGATTCCTCTTCTCCGGAGACGACGTCTACAAGCGCGCCGGCGTGCTGTCCGGGGGCGAGCGCACCCGGCTGGCCGTTGCGAGGATGCTGTTGCGGCCGTCGAACACGCTGCTGCTCGACGAACCGACGAACCACCTCGACCTCGATTCGAAAGACGTCCTGCTCGACGCGCTCGAGGACTACGGCGGCACGCTGATCTTCGTGTCGCACGACCGCTACTTCGTCGAGAAGCTCGCGAACCGCATCATCGAGGTCGGACGCGGCGAGGCGCACAGCTACCCGGGGCGCTACGAGGAGTTCCTGTGGAGCAAGGCGAACGCGGCCAGCGGCCCGCGACCTGCGGCCAGCGGCCGTGCCGCGCGTGACGGCGGTAAGGCGGGAGCTGCGCCGAAGGTCGAGAGCCGAACGCCGAATGCCGCATCTGCGGCGCACGCCGCAAGTCGTAAGCCGCAGGCCGGACCCGGGCCCCAGGCCGGGAACAAGCCGCACGCCGGTTCAGTGCCCCAGGCGCCGGCTGACTCCCGCCGCGCCGAGGCCGAGGCCCGACGCCAGGCACAGGCCGAGGCGCGGCGCCGCGACCGCGCGACGAAGGCGCACCAGGCCCGCATCGCCGAGGTCGAAAGCCGCATCGCCCGCTGCGAGGCGGAGATCAAGGAACTCGAAACGACCATGTCGAGCCCGGGCTTCTACGAGGACCGGGGCGCGGCGCAGCCCGTCGTCGACCGGCACCAGGCGCTGATGTGGCAGGTCCGCGACCTCATGCAGCAGTGGGAAGATCTGCACAACTCGGCCGACACCCCGGCCGCCGCCGACGACGCGGGTCGACGGTCCTGACTTGGTCCAGCGGTTACAATACCGTAACGATTTCGGCCGTCGCAGCTCCCCCACCGCCCCTGTTTTCAAGTATTCCTGCTGAAACCCGCGCCACGGCTCTGCCGGCATACCGTTTGCCTCATCCACGGTCACGATGGAGCAAAACACCTTGGCTGCCGGTCGGTCCACGGTTACACTATTGAAATCTCCGGCCCTTCCGCTCAGCCCAAAGGAAATCAGACACGCCATGAGGGATCGTCCAGAACGGCGAGGCGCAACCCCGGCCGCGCCTGCTCGGACCAGGGAGGACGCCGGCGCCGCCGACGCCGCCCGGAACGAGGCACAGCGCCGATTCAGCTCGACGAGCGACCGGTTCTTCCGGCAACTGGTGCTCGGCATGCGAAACGGCGTGCTCGCCGTCACCCGCGAAGGCCGCCTCGCCGTGATGAACGAGGTGGCGTACCGGATCCTCGACATCGAGCCGCGCGAGGGCGACCTGGGCCGCGAGCTGAGCGACGTCCTGGCCAGCCAGCCGGACATGGTGCGAATCCTCTCGGCCGCCTTCGACCTCGCCCACCTGCCGAACCGCGCCGAGCTCAGGCTGAAACCGTCGGGAAAGGTGATCGGCTACACGCTCTCGCACATCCTCGACGAGCACGGGACGCCGGAAGGCGCGGCCGTGTTCTTCAAGGACCTGACGCTCGTCGAACAGCAGGAAGAACGCGAGCGCCTCAAGGACCGGCTGGCGGCGCTCGGCGAAATGGCGGCGGCGATCGCGCACGAGGTGAAGAACCCGCTGGCCGGCATCGAGGTGATGGCCGGCCTGCTGCGGCGCCGGATCTCGGACGTGCCCGACGCGCAGGCGCTGCTGAACGACATCATCAACGAGGCCAAGAAGGCCAACAACATCGTCATCGAGGTGCTCGACTTCGTGCGGCCGATCCGCCTGCAGGTCGAGCGGACCTCGATCGCGCAGGTGCTGCACGACGCCGTCACGATGGCCGAGCGGAAGGTCAGCCGCGGGGGCGTCAACGTGACGATGAACATCCAGGAGCAGTTGCCGCTCATCCAGGCGGACCACCACCAGCTGTGCCAGCTGTTCAGCAACCTGATGATGAACGCCCTCGAGGCGCTCGGCGGCAAGGGCACGATCGAAATCACGGCGGCCCAGGGCGTCGAGTACCAGGAACCGATCGCGATGCCTGGCCGGCGGGATCCCGCCGCGACCCTCGTGGTCGACCTGGTGGACGACGGCCCCGGCGTGCCCCCGGAGATCGCCGAACGGGTGTTCAACCCGTTCTTCACCACCAAGCCGCAGGGGTCGGGCCTCGGGCTGGCCATCGTGAGGAAGATTGTCGACGCGCACGATGGTCACATCGACCTGGCGACCGCCGTCGGCCAGGGCACGCGATTCCGCGTGACGCTGCCGTTGAACTCCGGCGAGGAGTGGCTTCAGTAATCGTTCGTCAATGACCCTTCGGAAGGCAGGCAGGCATGGGGCGGATTCTCATCGCGGATGATCACGATGCTCTCCGGCGCGGCCTCGCGCGCGCGCTGACGGAGGCCGGGCACGACACGGAGGAGGCGCCGAACGGCAACGCCGCGATCACCCGCCTCCACGAGAGCTACTTCGACGTCGTGCTGAGCGACCTCAAGATGGGCGGGAGCGACGGGATTGAGGTGCTGAAGACCGCCAAGGCGCTGCACCCGACGACGTCGGTCATCCTGATGACCGCCTTCGGCTCGGTGAACACGGCCGTCGAGGCCATGAAGAGCGGCGCGTTCGACTTCGTGCAGAAGCCGTTCGAAATCGAGGAGATGGAGGTCAAGATCGAGAAGGCGCTCGAGTTGCGGCGGATGCGCCACGAGCTCGACTACCTCCGGCACACGCAGAACGACATCTACGAGTTCGACCGGATCGTGGGCAGCAGCGGGGCCCTCGCGAAGGTGCTCGGCGTGGTCCGCAAGGTCGCCAAGAGCAATACGACGGTCCTGATCCGCGGCGAGACGGGGACCGGCAAGGAGCTGATCGCCGGCGCGATCCACCACAACTCGCTGCGGTCCGCCCGCAACTTCGTCCGGGTCAACTGCGCCGCGCTCCAGGAGAACCTCCTCGAGTCCGAGTTGTTCGGCCACGAGAAGGGGGCGTTCACCGGGGCGGACAAACAGCGGATCGGCCGGTTCGAGCAGGCCGACGGCGGCAGCCTGTTCCTCGACGAGGTCGGGGACATGGCGGCGAACACGCAGGCCAAGATCCTGCGCGTGCTGCAGGAACACGAGTTCGAACGCCTCGGCGGGACACGCACGTTGAAGGTGGACGTCCGCCTGATCGCCGCGACGAACCGCAACCTCGCGCAGATGGTGGCCAACGGCCAGTTCCGCGAAGACCTGTACTACAGGCTCAACGTGGTGTCGATCGAGATGCCGCCGCTGCGCGACCGCAAGGACGACATCCCGGCGCTCGCCGAGTCGTTCACGCGCCGCTTCTGCAGCGAGCTCAAGCGCAAGATGGACGGCATCAAGCCCGATGCCCTGAAGCTGCTGCTCCGCTACAACTGGCCCGGCAACATCCGCGAACTCGAGAACACGATCGAGCGCGCGGTGCTGCTCAGCGAAGGGCAGATGATCGGCCTCGACGACCTGCGGCTCGGCGAGGCGGTCTCGCCGGGCTCCGACGACGAGGGGCCGTCACTCGTCCGGATCCCGCCGACCGGCGTGCCGCTCGAGGAAATCGAGAAGCGCGCGCTGATTGAAGCGCTGAAGATGTCGAACTGGGTGCAGAAGGACGCGGCCGAATTGCTCTCGATCAGCCCGCGGGTGATCAACTACAAGATCAAGACGCTCAAGATCGAATTCCCGCGCAGCAAGCAGCGGGAGATGCTCGAGACGCCCGAAGTCGTGTAGCGGGCAGCGGATCGCGGACGCCGCAGCTGGTCGCTCTTGGCGGGTCACACAGCCGCTACGCGCTGACAGCTGTATCCGTGGCCCGCGATCAGCTGCTCTTCGCCCTCGGATGCGCCTGCCGGTAGACGGCCATCAACTGCGCGGCGTTGACGTGCGTGTAGCGCTGGGTGGTGCTGAGGCGGACGTGCCCCAGCAGTTCCTGGATGGCGCGCAGGTCGGCGCCCGCCTCGAGCAGGTGCGTCGCAAAGGAATGCCGGATCGCGTGCGGGCTGATCCCGAACCTCGTGCTGCACGCGGCCACGTAGTGCCGCACGAGACGGTGCACGTGACGGGAGGACAGGCGCGTCCCCCGGTAGTTCAGGAACAGCGGCTCCCGGCTGTCGGCCTTCGGCGGTCGGCGCAACGGTTGCCCCGTCGCCGGACGCCGTGCACCGTCTGTTCTCCCCCCGCCTCCCGCCCTTCGCCCCCCGACCTCGATCCGGTGTCTTGCTGTCGCCTGCCCGGAGAGCTGCTCTCTGTCCGGCAGCCACGCGCGGATGGCCGCTGCCGCGCTCCGGTTGAACGGCACCATCCGCTCCTTCCTGCCCTTCCCCATCACCCGGACCATGCGGCTCCCCAGGTTGATGTCTTCCAGGTCGAGCCCCGTCAACTCGCTCAAGCGGAGGCCGGAGGCGTACAGCAGTTCGAGGACCGCGCGGTCGCGGCGTCCGAGCGGGTGCGAGGTGTCCGGGGTGTCGAGCAGCCGGGCCATCTCGTCCACTTCGAGGTGCCTCGGGATCTTCTGTTCGCGCTTGGGCGTCGCCACCAGGACGCCGGGGTCCGAGGCGATGAGCCCTTCCCGCTTGAGGTACCTCAGGAACGTGCGGATCGCCGCCAGCTTGCGGGCGGCAGTCGCGCGCGAGTCGCCCTGCCTGAAGAGGTCGGCCAGGAACCCGCGAATGATCGGGCGGGTGACGTCGGCCGGCTGCAGGTCCGGACGCGGGCGGTGATACTCCCCGGCCATGTAGGTGAGGAACTGCGACAGGTCGCCGTCGTACGCCCGGACGGTGTGTTCCGAGGCGTTGCGATTCAGCTTCAGGACCGCGAGGAAGTCGCGCAGCGTGTCTTTCACGATAGTGGCCAGTGGCTGATGGCTAGTATGTCACGCGTGATCGACTGATCAATAGCGACGCCCCACTAGCCACTACGCCCCGAGTCCGCCGAGCCACGCAGCGAGGCCGGCGAGCGCCCGCGCGGAGATGGCCTCGTTCCGCGCCTTGCGGTCGCGCTTCAGCCGCCGGTCCGTGATCTCCAGCGGCGCCATGATCCCGAACGTGATGTTGCTCGGCTGATAGTGTTCCGGGTCGGCGTGCGAGGCGTAGTAGGCGAGCGCCCCGATCGCCGTCTCCCGCGGCGGCGCAGAAGGCCGGCGGCCGGCCGCCACCGCTTCGGCGTTGATGCCGGCCAGCAGTCCCGATGCGGCCGACTCCACGTATCCCTCGACGCCGGAGATCTGGCCCGCGAAGAACAGCCCCGGATTCGACCGCACCTGCCAGGTCTCGGCCAGGACCAGCGGCCCGTTGATGAAGGTGTTCCGGTGCACGAGGCCGAAGCGCACGAACTCCGCCCGCTCGAGGCCCGGGATCAGCCGGAACACGCGCGCCTGCTCTCCCCACTTCAACTGTGTCTGGAACCCGACGAGGCTGAAGTGGTCCGCGGCCAGGTTGTCCTGCCGAAGCTGCACGACCGCGTAGGCCAGGCGGCCGGTGTGCGGATTCACCAGGCCGACCGGCTTCATCGGCCCGAACCGCAGCGTGTCCACGCCACGATGCGCCATCACTTCGATCGGCAGGCACCCCTCGAAGAACTTCTCCTTCTCGAAGTCGTGCACCGTCGCGCGCTCCGCGCCCATGAGCGCGTCGTAGAAGGCTTCGTACTCCGCGCGGGTGAACGGGCAATTGAGGTAGTCGCCGTCGTCGTCGGCAGGCGGGCCCTCCGTCGCGCCAGCGTCGGCGGGGCCGCCGCCGGACGGCGCAGGAGAGGCCGCCGTGAGGCTGCGTCCCCAGCGCGACGCGCGAAACACCTTCGACCGGTCGATCGTCTCCGCCAGCACGATCGGACTGATCGCGTCGTAGAACGCCAGCTGCCGGTGCCCGACGAGTTCCGCCACGTGCTTCGACAGCGCGGGCGAGGTGAGCGGGCCGGTGGCGACGACCACGGGGCCGCCCACCAACGCCGGGTCGGGGACCGTCATCACTTCTTCGCGGACGACGGTGATGTTCGGGTGGCCCTCTATCTCGCCGGTGACCCGCTCGGCAAACCGTTGGCGATCGACCGCCAGCGCGGCGCCCGCGGGCACTCGGACCTCGTCGGCCACGCGCATGACGAGCGAGCCCAGGCGCCGCATTTCTTCTTTCAGCAGGCCGACCGCGTTGTCGAGTTTGTCGCTGCGGAGGGAATTGCTGCAAACGAGTTCGGCCAGGCGGTCCGTGTGGTGGACCTCGGTCGGGCGCACCGGCCGCATCTCGTGGATGGTGACCTGTTGCCCGCGCGAAGCCGCCTGCCACGCGGCCTCGCACCCCGCGAGCCCGCCGCCAATCACGCGGATCATCCCCGCCCGCCTGACAGGGAGCGGCACCGCAATGCAAAACGCACAATGCAAAATGCAGAATGAAGGATGGTCACCATCTCGTTGTGCATTCCGGGCGCAACGTGCCTACGCCCCGGCCGGCTGCTTCCGCTTGCGGGCGGCGGCCCGCGGGGCAGCCCGCCGTGCCGGCTTCTTCTTCTGGGGACCGGCCGCGGCGCGCGCCTCCAGCAGTTCGACCGCTTCGCGCATCCCGATGCCAGCCGGGTCCACACCCTTCGGCAGCGAGGCGTTGGTCGTGCCGTCCGTGACGTACGGACCGTAGCGGCCTTCGAGCAGCTTCACCACCGCTCCCGTGTCCTCGCGCGGACCAAGTTCCCGCAGCACGGTGCGCGTCGCCGACTGCCGTCGACGGTTCTGCTTCGGTTCCGCGAGGAGGGCCAGCGCGCGTTCGAGGCCGATCCCGTACACGTCGTCGTCGGGGCCGAGCGACCGGAACTCGCTGCCGTGCTTCACGTACGGGCCGAAGCGCCCGACGCTCGCAAGAATCTCCTCGCCGTCCCCGGGATGCGTCCCGAGCACACGCGGCAGGCTGAGCAGCCGCAGCGCCAGCGGCAGGTCGACCTCGGCTTCCGTCACGCCCTTGGGCAGCGACGCCCGCTTCGGCTTCTCGACCTTGGCACCCTTCTTCGGCTTCTCGGGCGTCTCGCCCAGCTGCACGTACGGCCCGAACCTGCCGGTGGCGAGATAGACCATCTGCCCGGTGGCCGGGTCGGGCCCCAGCTCGCGTGGGCCGCTGGCTTTCGCCTGGACGAGGGACATCGCCTTTTCGACGGTGAGGTCGGCCGGGGCGAGGTCTTCGGGCAGCGACGCGGTATTGCCGGGACCGCCTTCCCCCACCTGCACGAACGGCCCGAAGCGCCCGATTCGCACGCGGATTGGCTGGCCGCTCCCGGGGTCCGCGCCGATCTCCACCACCGGGTACTCGATCTGCTGCTCGCCGTCGCGGGCCATCACCTCGAGACCCCGGTGGGTGTGGCCGTCCCCGCGGAAGAACTCGCGGATGAAATCGATCCACGCCCGCTCGCCGTTCGAGATCTCGTCGAGGTCCTTCTCCATCTCCGCGGTGAAGCCGATGTCGACGAAGTCGGCGAAGTAGTCGCGCAGCAGCCGCGTGACCGCAAACGCGGTGAAACTCGGCACGAGCGCCTTGCCCTGGCGGAACACGTAGCCCCGCCGCAGGATGGTCTCGATCGTCGGCTCGTAGGTGGACGGCCGGCCGATGCCCTCCTCTTCGAGCTTCTTGATCAGCGATGCCTCGGTGAACCGCGCCGGCGGCGTCGTCTCGTGCTTCTTCGGCTCGAGGCCCGCCAGTTCGGCCATCGGCCGCCCCTCGACTTGCGAGGCGGCGCCCATGCGGACAACCTGGTCGCCGACCTTGAACGAGGGGAGGATGCTCTCCTGCGCTTCGAGTTCGCTGTCGGGATCGTCGCTGCCCTCGACGTAGGCGCGCCGGTAGCCGGCAAACTCGATCGCCTTGCCGGTCGCCGTGAACACGCACGTCTCGCCTGACGGACCGGAGGCGGTGAACTCGACCGTCGTCTTCAGGACCCGCGCGTCCGGCATCTGCGACGCCATGGTGCGCTTCCAGATCAGCTCGTACAGCCTGACCTCGTCGGGATCGAGGACCCCGGCGAGGCTTTGCGGCGTGACGCGGAAGTCGGTCGGCCGGATGGCCTCGTGCGCTTCCTGCGCGTTGCGCACCTGCGTCTGGTACCGGCGCGGCCCCTTGTAATACTCGTCGCCGAACATTTCCCGGATCGCGCGCCCCGACTCGGTCAGCGCCTTCTCGCTCAGCGTGGTGGAGTCGGTCCGGTGATAGGTGATGATCCCTTCGATGGTGCCGTCAGCCAGTTCGACGCCGTCCTTGAGCCGCTGCGCGATGCGCATGGTTCGGCTCGTGGAGAATCCCAGCTTCCGGCTCGCCTCCTGGGTGAGCGTCGACGTCGTGAACGGCGGGGCGGGCCGCTCCGTGCCAGGCTTCTCGTCCACCGCGCTCACCCGCCAGGGCAGATGCCTGCCGAGGACGCCCACCAGGCCGCGCGCGGCCGGTTCATCGAGGTGGCGCACGCCCTTCGCCGAGAGCGCGCCTGTCGTCGAGTCGAAGTCGCGCCCGGTCGCCACCCGGGCATCACCCACCCGTGCGAGCACCGCGGCGAACTCTCTCCCCTCGCTCGCCAACCGGGCCTCGATGTCCCAATACGTGCTCGAGCGGAACGCCCGGCGGGCTTCCTCGCGCTCGACGATCAGCCGGACGGCGACGCTTTGGACGCGCCCGGCGCTCAGGCCCGTCCGCACTTTCTTCCACAGCACGGGAGACAAGGTGTAGCCGTAAAGCCGGTCGAGGATGCGGCGGCTCTCCTGCGCCTTGACGAGGTTCTCGTCGAGGTCGTGCGCGTTCGCCACCGCCTCTTCCACCGCCTCGCGGGTGATTTCGTGAAACGTCACCCGGCGGACGGGCACCTTCGGCTTCAGGACTTCCTTGAGGTGCAGGCTGATCGACTCGCCCTCGCGGTCGGGGTCGGTCGCGAGCAGGACCTCGGAGACGTCCTTCATCGCAGCCCGGAGCGCGGTCACGTGGCGCTTCTTCGACGCGGGGATTACGTAGTAAGGGGTGAAATCGCCTTCGGTGTCGACACCAAGGGTGCCCCACGGCTTGTTGCGAATTTCAGCAGGTACCTCGTCGGCATTCTCTGGGAGGTCGCGGATGTGGCCAAAGCTCGCTTCGACACGGTAGTCCTTACCGAGGAACCGGGACAGCGTCTTGGCTTTGGCGGGCGATTCGACGATGACAAGTGATTTGGGCATCGATCCTTCCAGGGTCTCCGGCTCGGCACCTCGGCCCGGAAACCGTCCTACGTTAGCACGTTCGCCCGGCGCGAACGAACCTTCCCCCGTCCAGCCGCCTCACGGCCCCGCGCAGTTCCAGGTCGAGCAACCTGGGCAGAAGTTGCGCGGGAGAAAGCCCGGTTTCGGCGCCAAGCCCATCGATATCGTAGCTCTCCCCGGGCGCCATCATCGCCAGGATCGGGTCGGCCGAGGAAGGGTCGGCCGGCGGGACCGCGCACGCCAGGAAACTCGTTCGCAACTCGCCCAACACATCCTCGGCGGTCTCGACGACCGCGGCGCCGTCCCGGATCAGCGCATGGCAGCCCCGGTGGCGGCCCGACAGCACGCTCCCCGGGACCGCCATCACCTCGCGCCCCTGTTCGAGGGCGAGGCTGGCAGTGATGAGCGAGCCGCTCCGTTCGGCAGCCTCCACCACGACGACGGCTTGCGAGAGGCCGCTGATGATACGGTTTCGCGCCGGAAAATGGAAAGAAATCGGCAGGGTTCCCGGCGGAAACTCCGAGATCACGGCCCCCTGGCGGGCAATCTCTCCGGCGAGCCGCAGGTGCTCCGGCGGGTAGATCACGTCAACCCCCGAACCGAGAACCGCAACCGTTTCGCCGCCGGCGGCCAGCGCGGCGCGGTGGGCCGCGGAATCGATGCCGCGGGCCAGGCCGCTGACGACGAGCACTCCGGCCGCGGCGAGGTCGCCACCGAGACGGGAGGCGGCCTCGAGGCCGTATGGAGTGGCGGCCCGGGATCCCACGATGGCGACCGCCGGCTTCGCGAAACATGCAAACCTGCCCTTCAGCCACAAGACGAAGGGCGCGTCCGAAATCGCCCCGAGGAGGGGCGGGTAGGCAGGGTCGCCCCATGCGATGGCGTCGATGCCGGCGCCGGCCGCGGCCAGCAGCATGTGGCGGCCGCGGTCCCGAAGCACGTCGGCAAAGCCGGGCGGCGGCGCTGCCATGGCAACGGCGTCGATGACCGCTGGCAGGGGCACCGGTCCCGGCTGCGACCGCAGGAAGTCGAGCACCTTCGACCGGGGTGCCCGGTACCACGCTGAGAGTGCGGCGGCATCTTCCATGGAGAGCATGTGCGACTCCGAAGGGCCGGGGGCAAACCGGCGCCATCACCACGTGATTGACGGAGGAGCCGCGCGACGGTGGTCGGCTGGAATGAGAAGAGGCCGAGCGGGCACCCGAACGGGCTGCCCGAACCCGACCTCGCCATGCAATATAGGCCGGGCTGGACGACCGCGCAAGTGGACGGTGACGGCAGGTGCGTCACCTGGCCGCGTCAGCAGACACCCGGCGCCCGCGGCTGTCGCCGGCTTTCCGGCGGCCGTCGCGAGATGTCCGGTGGCATCGCCTTTGCTCGACGGCGTACGGGAAGTACCTGGCAAGTTTGCGGAGGCCCCGGTCCTGGGCTTATAGTGAAGAGATTCCGGGAGTCCCATGCGAAAGACGATAGCGTTCGCGGTTGTGATGCTCGCGCTGGCCTCACCGGCCGCCCACGCAGGCGGCCCGCGCCGCGACGCGCAGGCTCAGGTCCAGTTCGGCATCGACGTCGCCCAGAAGGGCCTGTGGAAGGAAGCGCTGTACCGCTGGGAGAAGGCGGTGGAGCTCGACCCCGGGTACGCGGCCGCGTACAACAACCTCGCGGTCGCCTACGAACACGAAGGCATGTTCGAGAAGGCGCGCAAGGCGTACGACAAGGCTCTCGAACTCGAACCGAACAACGTCTCCATCCGCCAGAACTACGAGTTCTTCAAGGAAATCAATGACCGCGCGAGCCGTCGCACTACTCGCTAGCCTCGGACTGGCCGTCTCCGCCTGCTCGACGACCCTCGAGATCCCGCTGGAGACGCCGATCCAGCCGAAGATCGACACCTCGGCCTTCCAGAGCGTGCTGGTGGCGGGCTTCATCTCGGGCGGCACCGACGACGTGGACGCGAACCTCGAGACCGTCCGCCTGCTCCGGAGCCAGCTGCGCACGAAATCGAACATGAAGGTGATCGAAGCCGACGTGCTTCCGCTCGCCGAAGTGGCCGCGCAGCAGCCGCGCGCCGACAGCGACGGGGCGGTGCCCACGATCCCGCCGCCCGGCCAGGCGGCGGCGGCAGCGGCGCCGAACGCACCGATCAAGGACGAGAAGGACCTCGAGGCATTCGAGTCGGTGTTCGCGAACGCGGCCTACTGGAAGAAGCTCGGCGACGAGTTCCAGAATCCGCTGATCGTCACCGGCACCATCCTCTTCACGCCGTACGCGCGGTCGGGATTCGTGCAGCGCGAGAACGAGACGGTCGATCAATACGGCCGCCGCACCGTCGAGCCGACCCGGGCGTACATGGACCGCAAGGGCTACATCCTCCGGCCGAAGTTCATGTTCATCGACGGCCGGACGGGCGCCATCCTGCACTCGGAAGTGTTCCGGGAAGAAGTGCTCTACAACCCGAACCAGGACACGCCCGCGCTGTCGTCCTACTTCGAGCTGATGGACCGCCTGATCCCGATGTTCCTCGGGACGCTGAGCAGCCAGAAGATCAGAGGAACCCGCATACTGCTGAAGTAGCCCGTCTGGCTCATCGACAATCGGCGCGGATGCTGGTAAGCTAGGAGTTTCCCACTGCCCGGGGAACCCGGCAGTGGTATGCTTCGGCGCCGGCAAGGCGGCAGCGACAGGAGATACAGGCGTGTACGCGATTGTTCAGTGTGGCGGCCACCAGGTGAAGATGATCCCGGGCGAGACGCTCGTTGTCGACAGGATCGGCAGCGACAAGGGCGCCGAGGTGAACTTCGACCAGGTGCTGATGGTCGAGAAGGACGGTGGCGAGCTCATGGCTGGCGCCCCGTTCGTCGCGGGCGCTCGCGTCGTGGCCGTCGTCGACGGCGAGGCGCGCGGCCCGAAGATTCGCGTGTTCAAGAAGAAGCGGCGCAAGGGCATGCGGCGGACCAAGGGCCATCGCAGCACCTACACCCGCGTCACCGTCAAGGAGATCGTCCTCTAGGCTCCGGCCGGCGGGCGAGTGAGTTCCCATGGCACATAAGAAGGGTCAAGGCAGTTCCCGCAACGGCCGCGACAGCAATTCGCAGCGGCTGGGCGTGAAGCGGTTCGACGGCAACATCGTCACGGGCGGGTCGATCCTCGTTCGGCAGCGCGGGCGGCGGTTCAGCCCCGGCCTGAACGTCGGCCTCGCCAAGGACGACTCGCTGTTCGCGAAGGTCACCGGCCGGGTGCGCTTCGAGGATCACGGCGGCCACGGCCGCAAGATCAGCGTTCTGCCGGTCGAATGAGCGATTGCCGCTGAATGTTCGTTGACGAGGTCGACATCCGGGTCTCCGCCGGCGATGGCGGTCGCGGATGCGTCAGCTTCCGGCGGGAGAAGTTCGTTCCCCGCGGGGGCCCGGACGGCGGTGATGGCGGCCAGGGAGGATCGGTCTTCCTGGTCGCCAGCCCTCACCTCAACACGCTCGTCAACTTCCGCTTCCATCCCGAATTCAACGCCAGGCGTGGCGGGCACGGCGAAGGCGCCAACCGTCACGGCAGCAACGGCGGCGACCTCGAGCTCCAGGTGCCGGTCGGCACGGTCGTCTTCCGCCTGGGTGGGGACGGAAAGCCGGGCGAACAGGTCTCGGACCTCGCCGAAGAGGGTCAGCGGGTGCTGGTCGCCAAGGGCGGCGACGGCGGCCGCGGCAATGCCCAGTTCGCAACCTCCACGAACAGGGCGCCCCGGCGCGCTGAACCCGGCTGGCCGGGCGAAGCGTGGGCGCTGCGCCTGCAGCTCAAGCTGCTCGCCGACGTCGGGCTGGTCGGCTACCCCAACGCGGGAAAGTCCACCCTCATCTCGCGCATCTCCGCCGCAAAGCCGAAAATCGCCGACTACCCGTTCACCACGCTCACGCCGCACCTGGGTGTCGTCAGCCTCAGCGACGACCGCAGCTTCGTGGTGGCGGACGTGCCGGGGCTCATCGAGGGGGCCCACCGGGGCCAGGGCCTGGGCCACCAGTTCCTCCGTCACATCGAGCGGACGAAGGTGCTGGTCTACATGGTCGATGTCTCGTCGGCGACCGGCCGCGAGCCGGCCGACGATCTCGGCGTCATTCGCCGGGAGCTGGAGTTGTTCCAGGCGGAACTGCTCGAGCGCCCGCAACTCGTGGCGGCGAACAAGATCGATTCGCTCGATGAGCCCGAGCGGCTCGCGACGCTCCAGGCCAAGGCTGCGGAGTGGAAACTTCCCGTCTTTCCCATCTCGGCCGTGACCGGGCACGGCGTGCCTGCCCTGCTCGAGGCGATGTGGCGCGGCATGACCCGCAGGGACGAGGACGAGACCGGGTTCGACGAATGATCGCGGAGCCTGGACGGACGGGCATCCTCGGCGGGACGTTCGACCCCGTCCACGCCGGGCACGTCGCGGCCGCCGACGCCGCACGCGCGGCACTGGCGCTCGACCGCGTTCTGCTCATCCCTTCACACCTGCCTCCGCACCGTCCCGCGCAGCCGCGCGCGTCGTCCTTCCACCGGTTCGCCATGGTCTCGCTGGCAGTGGACGGGTGCCCGGGCCTGCTCGCGTCGGACGTAGAACTCCAGTTGCCTGGACCGTCGTTCAGTGCCGTCACGCTCCGCCGGCTGCAGGAAGCCGGCTACCGCCCGTCGCAGTTGTTCTTCATCACCGGCACCGACGCGTTTGCAGAAATTGCGTCCTGGCGCGAGTACCCGGCCGTGATGGACCTGGCGCATTTCGTGGTGATCTCGCGGCCGGGGCAGTCGTTCGACCTGCTGTACCGGCGGCTGCCCGACCTGGTTCCCCGCATGCGGGTCGTGGAGGGGGGCGGTGCCCCACCGGCGGGTGGCGAGGATTGCAGGGTTTTTCTCGTGAACGCCGCGACACCGGACGTCTCGTCGACGGCGATTCGCGAGCGCGCGGAACGAGGCGATTCGCTCGCCGGCCTCGTCGCGCCCGAGGTCGAGCGGCATATCAGGAAGCACGGGTTGTACGGTTCGCGGCAAACCCCATCAGGAAGCGGTCTTGCATGAGCACATCCGAGAGTCGGAAGGGCACGGCGAAGAGTCACGGGCTGCCGGAGGCGGTCGTTCGCGCGGTCGAGGCGGCGCGCGACAAGAAAGCCATCGACCTGCAGGTGCTCGACCTGCGGCCGCTCGACAGCTTCACGGATTTCTTCGTCATCTGTTCCGGCGGGAATGCCCGACAGGTCCAGGCGATCGCCGACGCGGTCGAGGAAGGGCTGCGGAAGGACCAGGCGGTGAAGCCCGCGCACGTGGAAGGCTTCGAGCGGGCCGAGTGGGTCCTGCTCGATTACTTCGACTTCGTGGTGCACGTGTTCATCAGCCCGCGACGCGATTTCTACGCGCTCGAACGGCTGTGGGGCAGCGCCGAGCGGGTGTCGCTCCCCGAGGACGCGCCGCGGCCCCGTGCCAGGGCGGCGCGCGAATGAGATGACCAGACAGCGGGCAGCAGGCGAGGGGCAGCGGCTCTGGCTTGACGCGCTGCCCGCTGCCCGCTGGCCGCTGGCCCCGGCGGTTCAAGCGATCCTGTCCGTTCTGCTCGCCCCCGCCTGCCTGGCTTGTGACTCCCCGCTCGACCGTCCGCTCGATGGCCCGGTCTGCCCTGCCTGTTGGCGGTCGGTGAAGCCCCTGTCCCCTCCCTTGTGCGACACCTGCGGTGATGCGCTGCCGACCTGGCGCACGGTCGACCGCGCGGCGGGAACGTGCGCCCGCTGCCGGCGGCATCCGCCGGCGGTGGCCCGAGCCCGCGCGGCCGGCGCGTACGAAGGCGTGCTGCGCCTCGTCTTGCACGCGCTGAAGTACGAACGACGGCGCACGCTGGCCGTTCCCCTGGCCGCGCTGATGCGCGTGCGCGGCGCCGCGGTGCTCCACGGCGCCGACGTCATCGTCCCCGTGCCGCTGCACTGGCGGCGCCGGCGGCGCCGGGGGTTCAACCAGGCCGAGGACCTGGGCCGCCGGCTCGGCCTCCCGCTGATCCGGGCGCTGTCCCGCGTCCGGCACACCTCGCCCCAGTTTGGCCTGACGAGCGTTGGACGGCTGCACAACGTGCGGGGGGCGTTCGGGCCGCCCCGCCGCCGATGGATGGGACTGCGGCGGCACGACCCGCGGATACGCGGCGCCTGCGTGGTGCTGGTGGATGACGTCTGTACGACCGGCGCGACCTTGCAGGCGTGCGCCGAGGTGTTGCTGGACGCGGGGGCCGGCGAAGTGCGGGCGCTTACAGCCGCCCGAGCACTGACGCGGCTGCCATAGCGACATCCGCGGCAACCGCCTCGATCGGCCGCTCGCCGTCGATGGCCGCCCAGCCGGGCTGCGCCGCCTGCCGCCGGTAGCTCACGCGCACGCGCTCGAGCATGGCGAGGTCCTGCTCGAAGCGGTCGCGGTTCGAACGCTTGCGTGCGACGGCTGTCGCCGGCGCGATGTCGATCATGACCGTGAGGACGGGCGGCGGGAGGAACCTCTGAGCCTCGGAGAGCCAGTCGGGGTCGAGGCCCTGCGCCTCGCCGTAGGCCACGCTCGAGGCCAGGTACCGATCGGCGACGACCACCTGCCCAGCGTCGATCGCCTTGACGATCGCCGGCTTCCACTCGTAGCGGTTCGCGATCATCAGCATCTGGATCACGTCGGGGCCGTAGGCGCGCTCGCCATGGAGCGCCCGGTACAGCTCGGCGCCGATTGGCGTCGAGTAGTCCGGGAACGAGACCGTCGTCACGCGCCGGCCCGCGGCCGCCAGCCGCTCCGCCAGCAACCTCGCCTGCGTTTCCTTCCCGCTTTGATCCAGACCTTCGAACGCGATCAGCACGTCTGCGACTCCAGCAGGCCCGAGGCCTGAGACCTGAGGCCCGGGGCCTCACACCAGCTGCCAACCACTAGCCACTGCCCGCCAGCCACTGGCCACTGACCACTGCCGTCGGGTCACACCTCCAGCGCGGTCATGTCTTCGACCGTCTGCCGGCGGCGGATCACATCCCACCGTCCGCCGTCCACCATCACCTCGCACGGCAGCGGCCGGCGGTTGTAGGTGGACGACATGGTCGACCCGTACGCCCCCGCGTCGAAGACGGCGACCAGGTCGCCGACCTCGACCGGCGGCAGTGCGCGGTCGCTGCCGACGATGTCGCTGCTCTCGCAGAGGGGGCCGACCACCTCGGACGTCGTCGTCGGGCCTGGGCGCGGCTGCACCATCTCGATGCGGTGATACGCGCCGTAAAGGGCGGGCCGCAGCAGCTCCGTCATGCCGGCGTCCAGCACCACGAACGGCTTGGCGTCGAAGTAGGCTTTGACGTCAATCACGCGGGCGAGCAGCACGGCCGCGGGCCCGACGACCACGCGCCCGGGCTCGAGCAGCGCGGTGAGACCCGTGCGGCGGATTGCCGGCAGGACGGCCGCCGCGTAGTCCTCGAAGGTCGGAGCCTCGCGGCCATCGTAGGAGATGCCCAGGCCGCCGCCCAGGTCGATGTGCTCGAGGGCGATGCCGTCGGCCGCAAGGTCGTCGACGAACGCCGCCAGCACCTCGGCGGCTGCCGCGAGCGGGGCGAGGTCGGTGATCTGCGAACCGATGTGCACGTGAACACCGACCGGCTGCACGCCGGCCATACCCGCCATCCGCCGGTAGAGATCCCGCCCGAGTTCGATCGGCACCCCGAACTTGTTGACGCGGCGGCCGGTCGAAATGTGGGGATGCCCGCCCGCCTCGATGTCCGGGTTCAACCGGACGGCGACGCGGGCGCGGACGCCGGCCGCGCGCGCGAGCGCGTCGAGCCGTTCCACTTCGCCGGGCGATTCGGCGTTGATGGCTTTGAGGCCGAGCGACACCGCCCGCTGCAGTTCCGCCGCGGTCTTCCCGACGCCGGTGAACACCAGGTCCTCGGGGATGAAGCCGGCGCGCAGCGCCACCTCGAGTTCGCCGCCGGAGTTCGCGTCGGCGCCGCTGCCGAGCCCCCGGAGAAGCCGGAGGATCGCCAGCGTCGAATTCGCTTTCAGCGCATAATGGAGCGCATGGGGTACGGCGCCGAAGGCGGCGTCGAGCCCGGTCCAGGCCGAACGGATCGACGCGGCGCTGTACACGTAGGTCGGTGTGCCGGTGCGCGCGGCGATTTCGGCGAGCGGGATGCCGTCGCAGCACAGGCCCTGCGCGGCATCCAAGACAAAGGCGGAAGCGGCGGAGATCACGGAGCCGATCTTACCCGAGACGGGCCGTTTGACACGGCGAAAAACGCTTTGTTATCATCCCGCTTCCCCGCCGTGAACCCGACTTCATGAGCGCCAATCTCCTACCGCCACAACCGCCCGCGATCGACACGCTGATCGAGAAGTGTCTCGGCGGGGATCAGCAGGCCTGGGAGCAGATCGTCAGGCAGCACTGGCGGAAGGTCTTCAACGTCGCCTACAAGTTCGTGGGGTCGCACGAGCAGGCGGAGGACCTGACCCAGGACATCTTCCTGAAGATCTTCCGGTCGCTCGAGACGTTCGACCGCCGCGCCAACTTCCAGACGTGGCTGATCAGCGTGAGCCGGAACCTGTGCATCGATCACTACCGCAGCGTCCGGAAGGAGCGGCAGACGATCGACCGGGACGTGCCGGCCGAAGACCTGTCGCCGGTGTCGGTGACGGTCAGCCCGCTGGCGGCGCTCGAGAACCGCGACCTCGCCGCGATGCTCCGGCAGGCGCTCGGCGCGCTCCCGCAGTCGCTCCGGACGGCAGTCCTGCTTCGCGATATCCAGGAACTGTCGTATCTTGAGATCGCGGAACGGTTGCGCCTCCCCGAGGGGACCGTCAAGTCCCGGATCAACCGGGGCGGAAGGAACTGGCCCGGCAAGTTCTGCGGCTTCGCGAAGAAGCCGGCGGGCGCCGGGGTGACGCGGGTGTGCCGGCGAACGGCCGGTCCGGAGTGGACGAATGAACCTGACCATCACACGAACGGGCGACGTCAGCGTGGTGCGCGTCGGCGAAACGCGCCTGATGTATCCCCTGCTGTCGGACTTCGCCGGCTCGGTCGCCTCGCTTTTCGCGAGCGGCGAGAAGAAGGTGGTGGTGGACCTGGCCGGGGTGAACTACATCGACAGCGCCAGCATCGGGTGCCTGATGGATCTGTATCGCCAGGCGAGCGCCGCCGGCGGCAAGCTGAAGCTCGCCGGCGTGCAGAAGCGCGTCGAGACGATGCTCACGATGACCGGCGCGCAGAACTTCCTGGAAATCCACGCCGACGAGGCGAGCGCCGTCCGGAGTTTCGGGGGGTAGCCATGCGCACCATTACCACGACGACCGGGGTCGGCATCACCCTCGACGGCGACCTGCTCGCCGTCATCGAGACGCTGTTCCAGGAAGTCACGGCCAAGCGCGACCTCGATCGCTCCTACGAGGACATGATGCGCGAGATCCGCCACCTGATCGGCCAGATGACGGACGCCGAACTGCGCGACTACCTCGCCGAGAGCCTCTTCCACAATACCGTGCGCTTCGAGAACGACCGGCTCGCGAGCTACATGCAGAAGCTCGCAGCGGGAGGAACGAAGAAGCGGCGGTAGCCCGCCTCGCGTCTGCCCGTCCGTTGACATGCCGGCGCCGGCCGCGGCGCGCTACACTGGGAGGCAGTCCCCATGCCTCTGCCCCCGGCCTTCCGCCTCGGCCCTTACGAGGTCGTCCGGCTCCTCGGAGCCGGCGCCATGGGCGAGATCTACTCGGCGCGCGACACCCGCCTCGGCCGCCTCGTCGCCATCAAGCTGCTGCCCGAAGCGCTGGCCGCCGAGCCCGGCCACGTCATCCGTCTCCGGCAGGAAGCGCTGGCCGCCAGCGCCTTGAACCACCCCAACGTCATGGCGGTCCACGACGTCGGCACCGAGAACGGCGCCTTCTTCGTCGTCTCGGAGCTGATCGAGGGCCAGACGCTCCGCGAGCGACTGCTGGCGGGCCGCCTGGCGCCCGACCGCGCGCTCGACTACGCCGCGCAGGCGGCGCGGGGCCTCGCGGCCGCCCACGACAAGGGCATCGTCCACCGCGACCTGAAACCCGAGAACCTGATGGTCACGTCCGACGATCGGGTCAAGATCGTCGATTTCGGCATCGCGAAGATCGAGCCGCCGACGGGGCGGCTCGACGAGTCCGGCCTCTCGCCGACGGTGCCGGGAGCCACCCTGCCGGGTACCCTGCTCGGCACCGTGGCCTACATGTCACCCGAGCAGCTGCGGGGCGCGCCGGTCGACGGCCGGTCGGACATCTTCAGCCTCGGCGTCATCCTGTTCGAGATGCTCAGCGGAGAGCGGCCGTTCCGGGGCGGCACGGCCGCCGAGCTGATGGCGGCCATCCTGCGCGACGGGCCCGCCCTGCCGCCCGACGTGCCAGTTGCGGTGGCCGCGGTCATCCGGCGGTGCCTGGCGAAGGACCCGGCGGGGCGGTTTGCGTCGGCACACGAACTGGTGCGTGCGCTGGAATCCGCGGCCCGCCGTGCCGCCTTCCGAACCGATGCGCTCGCGGTCGACGACCAACTGACCGTCGCGGTGCTCCCGTTCTCGAACGCCAGCCCGGCGCCCGACGACGAGTATTTCAGCGATGGACTGACCGAGCAGCTGATCCACGAGCTGACCCGGGTGAAGGGGCTGCGCGTGCTCGCGTGGAGTTCCTCGTCGCAACTCCGCGGGCGCGAGGAAGAGACGCACCGGACCGCGCGCGAACTGGGCGCCGACCACCTCCTCGTCGGCAGCGTGCGCCGGGCAGGCGGCCGCGTCCGAATCGCGGCCAGGCTGGTGCAGACGGCGTCGGGCTACTACCTCTGGTCGGAAACCTACGACCGCGAGCTCGTCGACCTGTTCGCGATCCAGGAAGAGATCGCGCGCGCCATCGCGCGAACGCTCGAGGGCACGCTTTCCGCGCGCCAGCGGCCCTCGCTCTCGCCCGGCCGGATCGAGGCGTATGACCTGTATCTTCGCGGCCGCTACCTCTGGAACCAGCGGACGACGGAGGGGTTGGAGTTGAGCGTCGGGTGCTTCGAGCGGGCGATCGCGGTGGACGAGGCGTTCGCGCTGGCCCACGCGGGCCTGGCGGACGCGTATTGCCTGCTCGCCGAGTACGGCGGGCTGGGGCCGGGCCAGGCCGTTCCGCTCGCCCGGGCGGCGGCGCTGCGCGCGCTCGAACTCGACCCCCGTTCGTCGGAAGCCCACACGTCGCACGCGCTGATCCGCGCCATGCACGATTGGGAGTGGGACGAGGGCGAGGCGCTCTTCCGCCGAGCCATCGAGCTGAACCCCGGGTATGCGACCGCCCATCACTGGCTCGCCCTCGACCTGCTCGCGCCGCTCGGGCGCTTCGCCGAGGCGCAGGAGGAAATCGAGCTGGCGCGCCAGCTCGACCCGCTCTCGCTCAGCATCATGGAAGGCAAGCCATACCTCCTGATGATGCAGCGCCGCTACGACGAGTCGATCGACGCCTATCGGCAGGTGGTGGAACTCGACCCCCGCTTCTCGAAGGCCTACACCGGCATGGGGCGCGCCTACCTGCAGATGGGACGCTTCGCCGAGGGTATCGCGATGCTGCACACGGGACGCGAACTGGCCGGCGAAACGTCGGGGATCCTCGGCGCGCTCGGGCAAGGGGCGGCATGGTCGGGAGACGAGGCGGGCGCACGCGAGGTCCTGTCGACGCTCCGTGCGCTCTGCGAGACCCGCTACATCCCCTGCACGACCTTCGCGCTCGTGCATGCCGCGCTCGGCGAGCACGACGCGGCGCTTGCCTGGCTGGAGAAGGCGGCAGAACGCCACGACCTGCCGCTGGCGCTCATCAACGCACACCCCGCGTACGACGAACTCCGCGAGGAGCCTCGATTCGCCGCGCTGCTCGCCCGGTTGCACTTCCGGACAGCGACCGGGAACGAGAACTGAGGGCGGGCGAGGATTGGATGGCTTGCGGCTGTCTACCCGGCGGGGTCGAGGTGGCAGGGGAGGCTGTGGCGCGGGCCTTCAAGCCCGCGCCGCATCTGAACTACCTCCCGGTCGAGACCGCCGCGCCCAGGGGGGCGCCGGCAGGCAGCGGCAGCACCTGCGTCGCCGGCTGCTCGACGATCTCCCACGCATCGCGTTCTTCGAGGATCTTCGCCACGAACGACGTGTGAAGGTCGTGGCCGCCGCGGTGCGCCACCAGGTGGCCGATCACCGGCAGGCCGACCAGGGCGAGGTCGCCGATGGCGTCGAGGATCTTGTGCCGCACGAACTCGTCCTCGAACCGCAACGGGTGGTTCAACACACCCGTGTCGCCGATCACGACCGCGTTCTCGAGCGACCCGCCCAGGGCAAACCCGTGCTGCCGCAGCAACTCCACTTCCTTGAGGAACGTGAAGGTCCGCGCCGGCGCAACCTGCTCCACGAACGCGGCCTCGGTGATCGTCATCGTCCGGGCCTGGTGCCGGAGCAGCGGATGGTCGTAGCTGATCGAGTACGTGATCTTGAAGTGCTCGCTCGGGTACAGCGCGATGCGCTTGTCGCCGCGCGAGAGTTCGATCGGCCGCGTGACGCGCAGGAACCGGCGGGGCACGCCAAGGTCGCGGATGCCGGCCTCGTGGATGAGGTACACGAACGGCGCCGCACTGCCGTCCATGATCGGCACCTCGGGGTAGTTCAACTCCACCACCACGTTGTCGATCCCGAGGCTCGCGAGGGCCGCCAGCAGGTGTTCCACCGTCTCGACCGACCCCTCGTTCTGCGCCAGGCCGGTCGCGTACTGGATGCCGGCGAGGTTGCCGATGGTCGCCTCGATTTCGAGGCCGCCGAGATCGGTGCGACGGAAGCGGATGCCGGAGTTGGCCGGGGCGGGCCGGAGCGTCAACGTGACCTTGTTGCCGGAATGAAGACCGATTCCCGCGCAGGATACCTGCCGCCGAAGTGTCCGTTGTGAGTCCATTAGGGTCTCTATGTGCGCAAATACGCGATCAGGGCGGATGGTGCTGGAGCAAGGGCCATACCGTTGGCCACCCGGATCGCACAGAAAACCTTAACGGCCTCAGCTGCAATAATTTACATCGTTCATCGACCGTCTCGCCGGCTACATGGAAGAGGTGGTTGTGGCCGAGCGACCACAACAGTCAGCCCAGGAGTGTGGTCATATTACCACATGCGCTCATCCGGCCAATCGGCGAATCAGCTTCAAGGGCTTCCGCCCGAACAGCTCCGCGAGGAACCGCCCGGTGTGCGATTTCGATACTTTCGCGACGTCCTCAGGGGTGCCCGCCGCCACGACCCGGCCGCCGTCCACGCCTCCCTCCGGCCCCAGGTCCACGATGTAGTCGGCGGTCTTGATGACATCGAGGTTGTGCTCGATCACCACCACGGTGTTCCCCTGGTCCACGAGGCGGCCCAGAACGTCGAGCAGCTTGCGGGTGTCCTCGAAGTGCAGGCCCGTCGTCGGCTCGTCGAGGATGTAGAGCGTCTTCCCGGTGCCGCGCCGCGACAGCTCCTTGGCCAGCTTCACGCGCTGCGCTTCGCCGCCGCTCAGCGTCGTCGCCGACTGACCCAGCTTGATGTACCCGAGACCCACTTCCTGCAGCGTGCGCAGCTTGTTGGCAATCGACGGGAAGTTCTCGAGCAGTTCGAGGGCCTGGTCCACCGTGAGGTCCAGCACCTCGGCGATCGACTTCCCGCGGTAGCGGATCTCGAGCGTCTCGCGATTGTAGCGGCGCCCTTTGCACTCCTCGCACGTCACGTAGACGTTCGGCAGGAAGTGCATCTCCACCGCGATGACGCCGTCGCCCTGGCAGCTCTCGCAGCGGCCGCCCTTTACGTTGAACGAGAAGCGCCCCGGCTTGAAGCCGCGGGCCTTCGCCTCGGGGAGGACCGCGAAGAGTTCGCGGATGAATGCGAACAGCCCGGTGTAGGTGGCCGGGTTCGAACGCGGGGTGCGGCCGATGGGCGACTGGTCGATCTCGATGACCTTGTCCAGGAGGTCGATGCCGTCGATGCCCGCGTGCGGCCCCGGTTCGTCGGCCGCCCGGTAGAGCGTCCTGGCGAGCGAGCGGTAGAGAATGTCGTTCACCAGCGTCGACTTTCCGGACCCGCTCACGCCGGTCACCGCCGTCAGGACACCCAGCGGAATGCGGACTTCGATGTTCTTGAGATTGTTGGCGCGGGCGCCGCGTATCACCAGTTCACCGCGGTCCGGCGATCGCCGGACGACCGGCATGGCGATCGTCCGCTCGCCGCGCAGGTACTCGCCGGTCAGCGAAACGGCCTCCGGAGGAAGGCTCGAACCACCCGCGGCGACGCCCCTCGAATCGGTGTCTTCGAGCAGCGCCCGAGGCGGTCCCTGGAAGATCACGTGGCCGCCGTGCTCGCCCGCCCCCGGCCCGAGGTCCACGAGGTAATCGGCGGTGCGAATCGTCTCCTCGTCGTGCTCGACGACGATCACGCTGTTGCCCAGGTCGCGGAGACGCCGGAGCGTCTGCAGCAGCCGCCGGTTGTCGCGCTGGTGCAGGCCGATGGACGGCTCGTCCAGGACGTAGAGCACCCCGCGCAGGCTCGCGCCGATCTGCGTGGCGAGGCGGATGCGCTGCCCCTCTCCGCCGGACAACGTGGCGGCGCTCCGGCCGAGCGTGAGGTAGCCCGACGCCGACGTCGGTGAGGAACCGCAGCCGCTCCTGGATCTCGCGCAGGATGCGCCCCGCGATCAACTGCTCGCGGTCCGAGAGCGCCAGCGTCCGGAACGCCTCGAGCGCGGCGTCGAGCGGGAGGTCCACGTACTCGGTGATCGTGCGGCCCTTCACCCGGACGCTCCGGCTCTGGGGCTTCAGCCGTTCGCCGTGACACGCCGGGCACGGGCGAAGCGAGCGATACCGTTCCAGGTCTTCCTGCTCGGACCAGGTGCCGTGGTCGAACCGCCGCCGCAGATTGGGAATCAGCCCCTCGAAGTCGCGCCCGTACGGGTCCGCGGCATGACGGTGCCGCTTGGCGCCCAACGTCCTGGGGCCTCCGTTGCCGTTGCCGTTGCGGACCGCGTCCGGGCCGAGCAGGACCAGGTCGCGCGCCTTCTTCGGCAGCTTCCCGAACGGCGTGTCGAGGTCTATCCCGAAGTTCTTCCCGAGGGCCGTGAGCGCCTCGCGCACCAGGCGCTTGTCGCCTTGCGCCCACGGCGCGATCGCGCCCTGCAGGAGCGACAGCGACTCGTCCGGCACCAGCCTGGCCGGGTCGAAGTCGTACATGGCGCCGAGGCCCTGGCACTCGGAACACGCCCCGTGGGGCGAGTTGAAGGAGAAGGCGCGCGGCGTCATCTCCGGCATGCTGATGCCGCAATCGACGCAGGCCAGGCGCCGCGAGAACAGCCGGTCGCCGTCTCGACGCTGTTGATGATGACGATGTCGCTGGCGAGGCCGAGGGCCGTCTCCAACGAATCGGAGAGGCGGCGCTCGATACCCGGCCGGACGAGCAGGCGGTCGACGACGACCTCGATGGTATGGTTGCGGCGCCGGTCGAGGGCGATCTCCTCGTCCAGGGCGAGCACCTGGCCGTCTATCCGGGCGCGGGTGAAGCCGCGCGCGCGGAGTGCCGCGAGTTCCTTCTTGAACTCCCCCTTGCGGCCCCGGACGATCGGCGCGAGGACGTTGATCCGCTCGTCGGAGGGAAACGCCTGGACGAGGTCGAGGATCTGGGTCAGCGACTGCGAGGAGATCTCGCTGCCGCACTGGGGGCAGTGCGGCGTGCCGATGTTCGCGAAGAGCAGGCGAAGGTAGTCGTAGATCTCGGTGACCGTGCCGACGGTGGACCGCGGGATTCGACGCGGTGGTCTTCTGCTCGATGGAGATGGCCGGCGAGAGGCCGTCGATCAGATCGACGTCCGGCTTCTCCATCTGCTCGAGAAACTGCCGGGCGTACGCCGAGAGCGACTCGACGTAGCGTCGCTGCCCTTCGGCGTAGATCGTGTCGAAGGCCAGCGACGACTTGCCCGAGCCCGACAGCCCCGTGATGACGACGAGTCGGCCGCGCGGAAGGTCCACGTCGATGTTCTTGAGGTTGTGAACCCTCGCGCCGCGAACCGAGATCCAGTCGTGCCCCATGCTTCCTGACCGTCAGCCATACTGCCGGCTCTTCCGGCAGAATCCCTAAACCAAGCATCTTAGCATGGCTTCCGCCGCCGGCGGGGCGCCAGGCGGCGGGCAGGGGGGGGGGCATGCATCATCCGGGGCGGGAACGCTCACTTCCCGGCCGGCGCCTTTCCGGTCTTGGCGTCGGGGGCGGCCTCCGGAAGGGCTGGCGGCAGGTCGCTGCTCATGATCTGCCAGTCGAACTTCCACTGGTCGCTGTACTTGTGCACGATCCACACGACCTTGCCCCGATCGCGGCCGGTGCCGCTGCCGTCAGGCCCCTTCAACTCCAGGCTGAAGGTGCCCGCGACGAAGCCGAGAGGACCGTGACCCTCGATGGTCAGCTGTTCCACGGTGAGGTTCGTGGCGCCATCGTCCTTCCAGCGCCCGTCGAAGTAGCCCTGGACCATGCCGACGCCCCTGAGCGTGCTGCGGTTTGGCGGCATCACCGCGCTGTTGGCCGAGAAGAGCGTGCCCATCTTCGCGACGTCCTTCGCGTTGTAGGCGGTGACGAAGTCCGCGAGGAGCTTCCTGATCTGCGTCACATCCTCCTTCCCGAATTCCGGGTCGGCGATTGTGTGGAGCAGGCCGCCAGGCCGACAGCCGCGACGAGAGCGAGCGTCCGAACAACGAGCCGCATGTCAATCCTCCATTGCGGGCACGGCAAGCCCGCCGAAATGTGTGTCTGCCGTCCGGTATCAACAGGGTAGTCCCACCAGGCTCGCCCGGGCGCCGGGATCAGACGAAGGCGCCGTCGAGCCAGCCCAGCCTCTCGATTGTAATCTCCGCCATCCGGCTGGTGCCGAGGCCGAACCGCTCGTCGCCGACGGCCACGCACAGCGGCGGCGGCGTGATGCGGCCACTCCTCGCCCGCGCAGCGCCTTGCGCTTCGCCATCACGATCTGCAGGCCGACGGCGTCCACCGCCACGGGGTCCGTGCTCGCGATCAGGCCCTTGTAGTCCCACATGTAGCGGGGGTCGGGCTGCGGCCCCTTGTCGCAGAGCGGGCGGCAGCGCGTCGAGCAGGACCAGCCGCGTCTTCCCCTTCACGTCGGGCAGCAGCCACGTCTCGGCGAGGTTCGCGTTGTCCTCGCCGTGGTACGGCTCGGCCGCCCCAGGTACATGATGTAGAGCTTCATCGCGGCGCCGAGGCCAGTGAGCCAGTGCGCCTTCAAGGCCGGCAGGGCGACGAGCGCCGTGCAGGCGCGCGGCCTGTCGATCCCGCCCTGCGCCGTGCGGATGCGGTCCGCGGGAACGCCGGCGTCCACGAGCGCCGCCCGCACCGCGTCCACCAGCGCCGGGTGCGTCGGGTTGAGGTGGTCGTCGGCACCAGGCCGACGGTGTCGGCCGGCTTGAAGAGGGACTGCCAGGCGGCGCGCGGCGCCTTCTCGCCCGTGAGCCGGACGAGGTGTCGGCCAGCATGCGGTCGAGGACGGCGCGGTTGACGTCGTGAGCCGCGTTCGAGCGCCTGCTCGTCGCGGACGATGACGACGCGCGCCGAGCGGGCCGGGCGCGGGCCGGGCGGCGGTCCCTGCTCGGCCGACGCGCCGCCGCGCGACAGTGCCGCCGAGCCGGCGACAACGGCGCCACGGTGCCGCGGACGAAGTCGCGGCGGGTGATGACGAATGGTCGCTCATGGTCGTGCCTCTCACGGGGATCCGGCGACCGGGCGGCGGCGGTCTCGATGGTCGCAGTTGCCAGCGGCGCCGCCGCCGCCGCCTCCGACGCCGCGTCGAGCGCGATCGCGAGGTCTGGCTCTCTGTTCAGCTGCCACGCCGCCCACCCGTGCTCGAGCGCGGTCGCGCCCGCGCCGGCGGCCGCACCCTTCCCCGCGAGCGCCGGCCTCCCGGGACGTATGCGCGCGTGAACGTGGCCAGCCCCGCCCGCGCGCGGGCCGCCGAGGATAGCGCACGAGGATCAGGCGCGTCGGCCGCGCGCCGGCCGCGGCCGGCTTGTACTCGGTGGTGACCGCCGTCGACGTCGAGGCCGAGGCCGAGGATGTCGTCCGACGCCAGGTAATAGGCCGAGTTCAGGACGAGGTGCGATCGGAAGAAGCAGATGCGATCGCTGCGCAGTCGTGCTGCCGTCGCCCGGGCTGCCGGCAGGCGCGCGGACGCAGACGCCGGCGGCGGCGCCGCGTCGCCCGGCAGCGGGCTGGCCGAGAGCTCTCGCGCGATGGCCAGGACTGCTTCGCGCGCCTCGGGCGTCTCGCGAGAGGCCAGCATGCGGACGTAGAGGCTCCCCGGGGCACATGCGCAGCAGTCCCGCCCCGTAGAGCGCGGCGGCGGGAGCGGCAACCGCGGCGGCGGCGATGGGACCGCCGGCCGGCGTTCGGCCAATCTCGCACGGCAGCTCCCCCGTCCAGTCCGTCGACAGCAGCCCGAACGCATCGTCCGGGCGTCTTCATCCAGTACAGCTCGACGAGGATCGTCCCGAGCGAGGCCTCGCTGGCCTTGTACTCGAACACGTCGAGGCGATCGAAGCGGTAGGCCAGGTACAGCTCGCCGCCGCCGTCCATGTAGTCGAAGATCGTCTCGGCGGTGACGACCTGCGCGCGCCGCGGGGCGCGTCCACGGGCCGACCCGTGCAGGCAGGTTCACGCCGTGAGGCCTCCCGTCCGAACCGCGCGCGGGCGACCGCGGCCGGCGCTGTGGCGGCGGGCGGCGCGGGCGCCTCGCGCGAGCAGGCCGTTCAGCGTCGACGAGCCATAGGACAACAGCGATCCGCGCAGATGAAGTCTCCTTCGCCGGTGAGAGCTTACATCAAGACCGGCTTCCGGCTCCCGAGCGCCCGCTCCTCGGCAGCCCGACCGGTTCCGGGTTGGCGCTGCCGATTGACCTGCCTGAGCAGCTTCGGAGGCCCGGCCCCGGGGACCGTCGTGTGCATGAGCAGCCGACAGCCACGACATCGCCGCGTCGCCGCGTGCGCCACGCGCCTACACCCCGCGACATGATCCGCGTTCCTCCGCGACATGATCGCGATTCCCTCCGAGAGCGCGGAGGAGCGCGCGGTCGTCGGCGCGCGCGCGGACGAGATGCGGCGCGTCGGGCTTCGACGAGGTGAAGATCGACGGCCTCGGCAACGTCCTCGGCCGCGTCGGGAACGGCCCGGTCGTCGTCGCCATCGACGGCCACCTCGACACCGTCGGCGTCGGCGACCCCTCCACGTGGACGCGCGACCCCTACCAGGGCGAGCTGCGCGACGGCGATCATCTACGGCCGCGGCGCCTCCGACCAGGAGGCCGGCATCGCGGCGGCCGTGCACGGCGCGCGGATCGCGAAGGAGCTCGGCCTCCTCGACGGCGTGCAGCTGTGGGTGACCGGCACCGTCATGGAGGAGGACTGCGACGGCCTGTGCTGGCAGTACATCCTCCGCGAGGGCGTCCTCAGGCCCGAGGTGGTCGTGATCACCGAGCCCACCAGCCTGGGCGTGTACCGCGGGCACCGCGGGCCGCATGGAGATGGAGGTCCGCACGCAGGGCCTGTCGTGCCACGGGTCGGCGCCGGAGCGCGGCGTCAACGCCGTCTACAAGATGGCGCCGATCGTCGCGGACATCGAGCGGCTGAACGAGCGGCTGGCGCCGACGCCGACCCGTTCCTCGGCAAGGGCATCGTCACCATCTCGCGACATCCGCTCGACGTCGCCGTCGCTGTGCGCGGTCGCCGACAGCTGCACCATCCACCTCGACCGGCGGCTCACGCGCGGGGAGACGCTGGAGCAGGCCGTCGCGGAGGTCGAGGCGCTCGACGAGCGTGCAGCGCGCGGGCGCGACCGTCACGGTGCTCGACTACGCGCGGCCGTCGTACACCGGCCTGACGTACCCGACCAAGAAGTACTACCCGACGTGGGTGCTGGAGGAGGACGACCCCGCGGTTCGCGGCGGCGGTCGAGGCCGCCAAGGCGCGCGCTCGGCCGGACGCCCGTCGTGGACAAGTGGACGTTCTCCACCAACGGCATCGCGACGTGCGGCCTGTTCGGCGTCCCGACGGTGGGCTTCGGCCCGGCCACGAGGTGCACGCGCACACGCCGGACGACCAGTGCCCGGTCGAGCACCTGACGCGCCGCGGCCCGGTTCTACGCCACTGTTCCCGGCGACGTACCTGGCCGCGCGAACGACGTAGCCGGCTGTTCTATGACCGAGGGGCCGTCAACCTCTCGGCGCGTTCCGTGTAGCCGAGGGGCTGCAGCCCCTCGGCCAATCACCGTGTACCACCATGATGACCACCCAACAGAAGGATTCACGCGCTCTGCGTCCCTCGACGCCGGCCTGCACAACAAGGACTTCCTGCTCACGTGGCAGTATCCGCGAGGCAGCCGATCCGGGCGCGTGCTGCTCGCCGCCGAGATCCTCGAAGACCTGGCCGCGGCCGGCGTCTCCACGCGCGTGTTCGAGACGGGCCTCGGCATCTCGATCTTCCGCGACAAGTCCACGCGCACGCGCTACGCCTTCCGGTCCGGGTGCAACCTGCTCGGCCTGATGACCGAGGAGCTCGACGAGTCCACCTCGCAGATTGCCCACGGCGAGACGGTGCGCGAGACCGCGGCGATGATCTCCTTCCTCACCGAGGTCGATCGGCATCCGCGACGACATGTTCCTCGGCGAGGGCCACAAGTACATGACGCAGGTGAGCGACGCGCTCTGCGAGAGCTCGCAGCGGGGCGTGCTCCTCCAGCGGCCCGCGGTCGTCAACCTGCAGTGCGACCTCGACCACCCGACCCAGAGCCTGGCCGACCTCCGCCACCTGGTCCCGCACCTTCGGCGGCCTCGACGCGCTGCGGGGCAAGAAGCTCGCCATGACCTGGGCCTACTCGCCGAGCTACGGCAAGCCGCTGTCGGTGCCGCAGGGCATCGTTTCGCTGATGACCCGGTTCGGCATGGACGTCGTGCTGGCGCACCCGGAGGGCTACGACCTGGTGGACGAGCCGCTCGACGCGGCGCGGCGCTTCGCGGCAGCGAGCGGCGGCTCGTTCTCGGTCGCGGACTCCATGGAGGACGCGTTCCGCGACGCCGACGTCGTCTATCCCAAGAGCTGGGCGCCGGCGCGCGTGATGCACGAGCGCACGCCGCTCCTGCGCGCGGGCGAGACCGCCAGGCTCGCCGACCTCGAGCGCGAGGCGCTCGCGAACAACGCGCGGTTCAGGAACTGGGAGTGCAACGAGGACCTGATGCGCGACACCAGGGGCGGGCAGGCGGCTCTACATGCACTGCCTGCCGGCCGACGTGACCGGCGTGAGCTGCGAGGCGGGCGAGGTGAGCGCGGCCGTGTTCGAGCGCTACCGCCTGCAGACCTACCGCGAGGCCGGCCACAAGCCGTTCGTCATCGCGGCGATGATCCTCGCCACCCGGTTCGCCGATCCCGCCGCGGTGCTGGCGGAGTGCGTCGCGCGGAACCGGCCGCGACGCTAGCGAGGGCGTCGGGCTCGGCTTCAGCTCCCGGCCGTGTCAGAGGTGCGGCGGACGGCGACGGGCGCGGCTTCCCCGGAACGGGTGAGCAGGAGTCGGAAGTCGAATGGGAGATGGAGCCGTGACATCGTCAGAGGCCGCAGGCCGCAAGCCGCAGGCCACAGGCCGGCGGGAGGCCGCAGGCCGTTCTCTGCGCGGGATCGCGTTCCAGGGCGCCGCGCTCTTCCTGTTCATCCCGTTCGTGCTGTTCCTGTTCCTCAGGCAGCCCCTCGGGCCGGGATGGTCGGTCGCCGTCGGACTGGCGATCATGCTGGGCCATCGCTTCATCGCGGCCCCGTGGATGGCGAAGTTCGCCGACGTGCGCTGCCTCTGGTGCGGGCGTGTTGGCGTCTCGCACGCCTTTCCGATCCTCGCGGGCGGCCGGACGTGGACGATGAGCGCGTGCTCGGCGGAGCACGCCGGCCTCGTCGCCCGCGTCCTCCGGTTCGTTCAGCGCTTCCGGGTCCTCATTGCGATCGGGATCTTCGTCCCGCTGGCCTGGCTCGTCCTCGCCTCGCTGGCCGCCGCGGCCGGCCGGCCGCTCCTCCCTCACCAGCTGAACGCGCTTCTCTTCCGTGTCGTCGTGGCGGTGACGGTGGTGACCGCGGCAACGGTTCCATCCGTGATCGCAGGCGGGAAGCCTGCGGTGAGAGACGTGGCCCGGGATTCGGAACGCGGGCCACGCGGACAGCAGCCGCTCCGCTGCCCGTTCCCCCTCCACAACCTGTTCCTGCTGGGGCTCGGGAAGACGCTCTGGGTGTTCAGGATCGTCGGGGCGTGGTGGATCGTGGACGCGCTGGTCCGCCTCTCGCGTTGAGGCGGCCGGCTACTCGCGGCGCAGGCCCGAGAACATCACCGCGACCCGCTCGGTCGCGAGGCGGGCGTCGAGCGCGATGGCTTTCATCAACCCGGCCAGGCCCGCGGATCCCGTGTGGTCCACGTCGATGCCGGTCGCCTGTCGCGCGACGACGTTGGCGTCCTCCAGGCGCTCTTCGCTCACCACGAGGGGCCATCCGCCCGACCGCAGCATGCCTTCGACCACCGCGGCCCAGTCGTACGTCTCGTCGTCGAGGATCCCGTGCGCGACGCTGCGCGGCGTCTTTTCCCAGGGGCGCATGAAACGCGACCGGTGCAGCCGGGCCTCGTGCATCTCCTCGTCGATGATTTCCGGGTGGCTCATGATCAACTCGGCGCGCTCGCGATCTCCGGCCGGGCTGAAGCCCTGGTCCAGCACCAGGGGGGCACGCACGAGGATCCGTTCGGCCACTTCGTCGTAGGCGCGCTTCAACGGGTAGGCCCCGGTGGTCTGGACGGCGTAGACACGAGGCATCCGGTCCACGGCACCCGCGCGCACGGCACCCGCGAACCCCTGCACCAGGGCGCTGGCCAACGCGCCACCGCCGACCTGGACGAACACCGCGTCGAGCCGGTTCGCGCCCCACCCGCGCCCGGGGCGGCTCTTGAACGCGCTGACCATCTCCCAGGCGAGCGTCTTCCCCCCATCGATCGTCAGCCCGTTGTCGCTTCCCTGGCAGCAGAACGGAATCGCGCCGCCGAGCGCGCTGCCATGCTGCGGCGACACCGCGCGCCGGAACGCCAGGTAGCAGGGGTCGCCCGCGACTTCGCCGTCGCGTTCGCACACGTGCACGGTCGCGCCGAGCTCCCCGAGACGTTGCAGCACGGCACGCTTCGCATCGACCGGCACGAACACGTCGAGGTCCCAGTTCGCCGCGCGCGCGACGACGGCCGCGGCGAGGGCGGCGTTGCCGCAACTCGCGATCGCCAGCCTCTGCCTGCGGGCGCCCGCCGCGCCAACGAGTTGCTCCTCCACGAGCAGGTGCAGCATGATGCCTGCCAGGTGGCGCGCCTTGTGAGACCCGGCGACGTTGCCGGTCTCGTCCTTCACCCAGAGCTCGCCCGACAACATCCCGACCCGCTCGGCCAGGGACCGGGACGGGCTGAACGGCGTCACCCTGAATCCGCGGCCGTCGACCCGTGCGACGGCTGCGTCCAGGTCCCGCACCAGCTGCACGAACGCCTCGTCGGTGATGCCACCGTCCTTCGCGAACGCGTGGGCCGCGAGCAGCTCGCGGTAGAGGACGAACGGGTTCGGATCTCCTTCCGCGGGCACCGGGCACGTGCCGTGACAGGTGGGTTGGATCACGTGATCGATGTCGTCGCCCGGCTTCGCGTTCGGGCAGGCAAACGGCCTCCCGTCCGCCGCCCGACCCGACAGCGTGGTGCCGCAGCCGGCGCAGGCAAAGGTCAGCATGCGACCCCGGTTCGCCCGTTGAACTCGTCGATCATCGCGTCCCACGCTGGCAGGATGCCGTGGAGCCCCTTCCAGAAGGAGGCGGCCCGACGCGCGTTGAACTCGGCAAGGCTGACGCCCTGCTGCTCGACCCACGTGTAATACCCGAGGTTGAAGATGCGGGTCCGGTCCATCGCCGACAGTTCCATCACGTGATCGGTCGCGGCGCCGAGCAGGTGCTGGCCGAACACCTCGGCGGCGTTCACCGTGTCGAACACCCCCGAGAAGCGCCTCGCGAGAGCCTTCTCGCGTTCGCTCCCGTACATCTCGGCGCCGTCGGTTGCGACCGTGAGCACGAGATCGTCCGGCCCGAAGCCGTAGTACTTGGCCGTCTTGATTGCCGCGAGCACGTTGCAGATGCTCGAGAGGCCGAATCCGTCGAGCGCCGACACGAGGGCCGGCGGCACGCCGCGGCGGTCGACGAGGTAGTCGCGGCCCGCGGGTGTGCTGAAGAGCACCCCGAGCGAATCGGTCGCCGCGTCGGAGACCGCGACGGCCAGGTCGGTGTTCATCACGTTGTGAATCAGCGGGACGTGCTTGTCGCCGATGCCCTGGATGTTGTGTTCGCCGAACCCGTTGTACAGCAGCGTCGGGCATTCCAGCGCCTCGACCGCGACGATTCGGGCGCCGAACCGCTCCTTCAGGTGGTCGCCTGCGCCAAGCGTTCCGCCCGATCCCGTCGCGGACACGTACGCCTGCACCCGGCGCTTCCCCGCCGGGTCGATCGCCTCGACGATGCGCTCGAGCGCGCGGCCGGTGCAGCTGTAATGCGCCAGGTAATTCCCGAACTCGCAGAACTGGTTGAAGATGATGTTCTGCGGGTCGCGCTCGAGATCCGCGCACGCGTCGTAGATTTCCTTGACGTTGCTCTCCGAACCCGGCGTCCGGATGATGTCGGCCGGGTCGCTCACCCACGCCTCGAGCCAGCGGAAGCGCTCTTCGCTCATCCCTTCGGGCAGGATCGCCACGCCGTGGCAGTTCATGATTCGTGAGATCGCGACGCCGCCGCGACAGTAGTTGCCGGTGGAGGGCCAGACCGCCTTGTGTGCCGTCGGGTCGAACTGCCCGGTGATGACCCGGGGCGCCAGGCAGCCGTACGCGGCGAGGACCTTGTGCGCCCGGATCATCGGGAAGCGGTTGCCCAGCGCGACGACGATCGGCGCGTCCACGCCGGTGAGCGCCCGGGGGAGCACGAGGTGCTCCGGCGTCGGCACGAGATGACGCCGGTCGCTGCCGTTGTACCAGTGGACGCGGAACAGGTTGAGCGGGTGCGGCGCGTCGGGATCGATGCGCGCCAGCGACTCGTGGATCGCGGGCGGGATCTTCGCCGGGTCGGCGAGTTGCGTGAACGTCGGCAGCTGGATGCGGGCTTCCCTGAAGCGCGCGATGGTGTTGTCGTAGGTGCCGCGGTCGACGATGTGCTGCTCGATACCCAGTCGCTTCATGAATGCTCCGCCGCCGCCGGCACGGAGGCCGGCGCCACAAGGGTCATTGCCACGCTACCATCTCGCCCAGACGCGGGCGGCCTGCAGCCGGGCCTCGGCCTCGACGGCATCGATCAGTTCACCGACGGGGGCCGGCGGAACAGCGGCCTCGATCTGCTCCCGCGAGAGGCCGAGCCGCTCCCGCACCAGCACCCACCCGGCCTCTGGCCGGCCTGCTGTCGCGCCGGGCTCTTCGCCCGCCGCCGCCGAGCACTCGGCCAGCACCGCCGCTTCGTCCAGCATATTCGACGGGAACCCGTCGGTGCCGAGGCCCACGCGCGCCGATGCGGTCAGGGCGGAAGGATAGCCTACCCCGTTCTTGCGGTTCGATCGCGGGTTCTGGACGAACCAGCACCCGGCGTCCGACGCCTGCTTCACGTCGTCTGGCGAGAGGTGGACGCCGTGAACGAGCACCGAGCCCGCCGGCAGCGCGCCGAGCGCCAGCAGGCGCTGAAGAGGGCTCGGGTAGCCGCGCCGCCGGGCGTCCTCCACGTCCGCGCGATCCTCGGCGACGTGCACGTGAAGCACGGTTCCCAGGTCCCGGCAGAGGTCGCCAGCCCGTCGAATCGTCTCGTCGGAGACCGTAAACGAGGCGTGCAGGCCGACGACGCCGCCGATGCGCGGCCGCCCGTTGGCCAGGATGAAGCGGCGGCACTCTTCCAAACCCCGCCGCGCCTCGTCGGGACCGCCATTCCTCTCCGTCGCGCCGTAACAAAGTACGGCCGCAACGCCGAACTCCGCGCATGCCTCGGCGAGCGTGTCGAGCGAGCGCTCGATGCAGTTCGGCGACTCGTGATGATCCAGCAGCGCAGCGGTGCCTGACCGGCGCGCGTGGGCCAGGTAGTACCGCGCGCCGGCGCGCAGCGACGCCTGGTCGAGGGCGCGATCGAGCCGCCACCAGATCTTCTGCAGGTTCTCGACGAAGTTCCGCGGCGGCTCCGCCGGCGGCGGCATGCCGAGCGGCGCGAGCCCGCTGTAGAGGTGCGTGTGGGCGTTTACGTGCATAAGGGCTTCGGGCTGCCGGCGTCAGGCTTCGGGCGCCTTCCCACGCTCATCGCTCGTGCCGCGGGCGAGTCGCTCATCGGCAGGGAGAAGCGGCGGACGCCGTCGAACGCCTCGAGCGCGCCGGCGACCGCGGCCGCGGTGGGCACCAGGCCGATCTCGCCGACGCCCTTTGCCCCGAACGGCCCCTCGGGCTCGGGATCCTCGACGAGGATCACCTGCACGTCGGGCATGTCACGCGCGCGCAGGACGCCGATCTCGCGCAGCTTGAACGTGACCGGCATCCCGTCCTCGCACGCCAGTTCCTCGGTCAGCGCGTAGCCCAGCCCCATGTGGATCGAGCCCTCGATCTGGCCCTCGCACAGCGCGGGATTGACCGCTCGGCCGACATCGTGCGCCGCCACGACCCGCGAGACGCGCCCGTCGTCGTCGAGGATGCAGAGTTGGGTCGCGTAGCCGAACGCCGTGTGGGTCTTGACGGTGGCCACCGCCGCGCCGAGTTCCGTCGTGTCGTCGATGAGGACGTCCGCGGCGTACACACGCCCGACGAGTTCGCCAAGCCCGTGGCCGGCGTCCAGGTCTGCGCGCAGCTTCTCCGAGGCGCTCGTCACCGCGCGCCCGCCGAACAAGGTCGCCCGCGACCCGGTCGTCTGGCCGCACGCGAGCTGGAAGGTCGAGTCGACCTTCGGACGGAAGCAGGAGGCAGGGAGCCCCGTCACCTCGGCCGCGAACTGCACGAGCACCGTCAGCAGCCCCTGGCCCATCTCGGTGTAGCCGTTGTAGACGGACACCGTGCCGTCTGGCTCGACCGCCAGGCGCGCCTTTCCCCACTCCTTCGCGCCGTTGCCGATCCCGCTGTTCTTCAGGCCGCACGCGATCCCGACCGCCCGCCCTTCCGCCCTCGCCTGCTCGTAGTGCGGCTTGACGGCCGCCAGGGTCTTCTTGATGCCCACCGACTTCTCGAGCACCTGGCCCGTCGAAAACGTGTCGCCGACCTCGAGCGCATTTCGCCAGCGGATTTCCCACCGGTCGATGCCGGCTTTCGCCGCGAGCAGGTCGATGCACCCCTCGATCGCGAAGTGGGCCTGGTTGGCGCCGAAGCCGCGCATGGCGCCGCACGGCGGGTTGTTGGTGTAGGCCGCCACCGATTCGATGTCCACGTTCGGCACGCGATAGGGCCCGCAGCCGTGGCCGGCGGCGCGCTCCAGCACCTTCGCGCCGACGGACGCGTAGGCCCCGGAGTCCCCGATCATCCTCGCCTTCACCGCCGTCAGCCGCCCGTCGGTGTCGCAGCCCACGGTGTAGTCCATGCGAATCGGGTGGCGCTTCGGGTGAAGGCGGATCGACTCCTCCCGGCTGAGCGTCAGCTTGACCGCCCGGCCCGTCACCTGGGCGAGCAGCGCGGTCTGCGCCTGGACGGACATGTCTTCCTTGCCGCCGAAGGCGCCGCCGTTCGGGACGAGTTCGACGAAGAGGTCGTCCTCGCTCCTGCCGAGGAACGCCGCGACCTGGCGGCGGTCGTCGAAGATTCCCTGCCCCTGGGTGCAGAGGTGCAGCCGTCCGTCCGGGAGGGGCTCAGCCAGCGCGCTCTCGGGCTCCAAATAGAGGTGCTCGATTCGCTGCGTCTGCCACGTGCCGGTCACGACGTGGGCGCTCGTGGCGAGGGCCGCATCGGCGTCTCCCCGGCGAATCGACGAACGCGACAACAGGTTGGGGTGGCGTGGATTCACCTGCGGTGCACCGGGCGCCAGGGCCGTGTCGGGGTCGAGCACCGCGGGCCGCACCTGGTACTCCACGTCCACCAGCTCGGCGGCCGACCTCGCGGTGTGGCGATCCACCGCGGCCACGGCGGCCAGCACGTCGCCCACGCAGCGCACTTCCTCGCCTTCGGCCACGAACCCGGGCCAATCCTGCTCGATCAGCCCGTACCACCGCTCGCCGGGCACGTCCGCCGCCGTCACCACCGCCACCACACCGGGAAGCGCCCTTGCGCGAGAGGTGTCGATCCTCCGCACGGCGGCGCGCGCGTGCTTCGCGAGAGTCAGGGCGCCGTGCAGCAGGCCCGGGCGGTCGAGGTCGTCCACGAAGGGGCGTTCGCCGAGCGCCGAACGAACCGCGTCGTAGCGCGCCAGCCGCGCTCCCACCCCACCGTCGGACACCGGCTCGGGGATCGGCTCGCCTCGACGGCCGCGCGCCATCCAGTCGATCGCGTCCACGATCTTCTTGTAGCCGGTGCAGCGGCAGAGGTGCACGTCGATGGCGCGCGCGATCTCATCGCGGGTCGGGGACGGGTGGTGGTCGAGGAGATACTTGGCCCGCAGCGCGATGCCCGGGGTGCAGAAGCCGCACTGCACGCCGGCCGCAGCCGCAAACGCCTTGGCGAACAAATGGCGATCGGTGTCGGAGAGGCCCTCCAGCGTGAGGATCTCGCGCCCAGCCGCCGACGCCGCGGTCATTGCGCACGTCACCTTGGCGTGGCCATCGATCAGCGCCAGGCAGCACCCGCACTGGCCTTGCGGCGAGCAGCCGTCCTTCAGCGACCGGATCCCGCATCGTTCCCGCAGCGTCTCCAGGAGCGATTCGTCGGGCCGCGGGTCGACCGTCACCGCCCTGCCATTCAACCTGAACTCGACCGGCATCTATGTATCAGTCCTCGTGGCTCAGTATAATCCTCCCGTCCATGCGCACCCTCCTTCGGCACGGCACCATCGTCAACGCCGACGGCCAGGTCCGGGCCGACGTGCTCGTCGACGGCGAGCGCATTGCCGCCATCGGCACCGGGCTGGCGGACCGGGCCGACCGGACGATCGACGCGGCCGGGCGGCTCATTCTCCCGGGCGGCGTCGACGTGCACACCCATCTCGACATGCCGATGGGGAGCATCCGGACGTCGGACGATTTCGAAACCGGGACGATTGCGGCGGCGTGCGGGGGCACCACGACCGTCGTGGACTACGCCACGCAGGCGCCGGGCGGAACCCTGCGGGAGGCGCTCGAGGCCTGGCGGCGGCGGGCCGAAGGCCGCGCCGTGGTGGACTTCGGGCTGCACCTCTGCATTTCGGACCTGCGGCCGGAGGTCGAGGACGAACTCGGCGCGATGGTCGCCGCCGGCGTGCCCTCGTTCAAGGTCTTCATGGCCTATCCCGGGCGCCTGATGCTGAACGACGGCGAGATCTTCCGCGTTCTCAGGCGGGCGGCCGCGCTCGGGGCGCTGGTATGCCTGCACGCGGAAAACGGCCACGTGATCGACGTGCTGGTGAAGGAGGCGCTCGCCGCAGGGCGCACGAGCCCCGGCTTCCACGCGGTCACCCGGCCGGCTCTCGCCGAGGCCGAGGCGGTCCACCGCGGCATCGCCCTGGCGGAAATGGCCGGCACCGGCATCTACATCGTGCACCTGTCGAGCGCCGAGGCCCTCCAGGAAGTGGCCGCGGCCCGCCGCAGGGGCGTCCCGGTTCTCGCCGAGACGTGCCCGCAGTACCTGTTCCTCTCGGACGAGGCCTACGAGGCGCCGGACCTCGAGGCCGCGAAGTTCGTGATGAGCCCCCCGCTTCGCACCCGGCAGGCGCAGGAGAAGCTGTGGCGCGCCCTCGCCGCCGGCACGCTCGATACCGTCGCCACCGACCACTGCCCCTTCATGCTGGCGGACAAGGCGCGGGGCCGCGACGACTTCTCGCGCATCCCGAACGGCGCCCCGGGGATCGAACACCGCCTGCCGCTCCTGTTCGACGGCGGCGTCAACACCGGGCGCTTGTCGCTGGAACGCTTCGTCGAGGTCACCGCTGCGGCTCCGGCGCGCATCTTCGGGCTCGGCCCGCGGAAGGGCGTGGTCGCCGAAGGCGCGGACGCGGACCTGGTCGTCTTCGACCCCGACGGGACGACCGAGATCTCCGCGGCCACCCATCACATGCGGGTGGACTACAATCCGTACGAAGGGCGCCGGCTGGCCGGTGCCATCGACACGGTGATGTCGAGGGGCGAGGTCGTGGTGGACCACGCGGCGTTCGTCGGCACGCCGGGGCGCGGCCGGTTTCTCCGTCGCGCCGCCGTCACCCCCGGGAACTCCTGATACTGGACGGCCTTATGGCAGCAGTCGGCCGCAACGTCCCGCGCCGCGACGGGTTCGACAAGGTCACCGGCGCCGCCAAGGTACATCGACGACCTCGGCTTCCCCGGCATGATTCACGGGCGGACGATCCGTTCGACGATCCCGTGCGGCCGGATCCGGGCCATCAGCAGGCTGTTCGACGCGGACGGCTTCACCGTGGTGGACCACCGCGACATCCCTGGCCGCAACGTTGTCGCGCTGATCGCCGACGACCAGCCGTGCCTGGCCGAGCACGTCGTGCGGCACTTCGCGGAACCGATCCTGCTGATCGCCCACGAGGATCGCGAGCGGCTGCTGGCGGCCGAGGTGGACATCGACTACGAACCGTCCGAGCCCTTGTTCGACCCGCAGCGCTCGCCGAAGGTGTTCAAGAAGATCGCCATCGACAAGGGCGACCTCGAGGCAGGATTCGGCATTGCGGACGAAATCGTCGAGGGTGAATACCGGGTCGGCCACCAGGAGCACGTCTACATCGAACCGAACGGCGTGATCGCGGTGCCGGACGACGGCGGCGTGACGCTGCACGGGTCGCTGCAGTGCCCGTACTACGTCCAGAAAGCGCTCTGCGCGGTCCTGGCGCTGCCCCCCGGGAAGGTGCGCGTCGTGCAGGCCGAGACGGGCGGCGGGTTCGGCGGCAAGGAGGAATACCCGTCGATCATCGCGGCCCACGCGTGCCTGCTCGCGCTGAAGTCGGGCCGTCCCGTCAAGCTGGTCTACGACCGTGCCGAGGACATGGCGGCCACGACGAAGCGGCACCCGGCGATCGTCCGCACCCGGGCCGGCGTGGCTCGCAACGGGACGCTCACGGCGCTCGACGTGGACGTGGTCATGGACGGCGGCGCTTACATGACGCTCAGCCCGGTCGTCCTCTCGCGCGGGGTCATCCACGCCACCGGCCCCTACCGCTGCGACAACGTGCGCGTTCGCGGGCGCGTCGTCATGACCAACACGCCGCCGAACGGGGCGTTCCGCGGGTTCGGCGCCCCGCAGACCCAATTCGCCGCGGAAGTGCACATGGAGCGGATTGCCGAGCGCCTCGACATGGACCCGGTGAGACTGCGTGAAATCAACGCCCTTCGCGCCGGGGACAGCACGGCAACCGGCCAGGTGCTCGGCCGCGACACGAGCGCGTTGAAGGTGCTGCGCGAGGCGGTGGAGCGGACCGATTTCAAGCGCCGCCGCCGCGAACTCCGGGGCACCAACCGCGGCCTCGGGCTGGCGCTCTTCTTTCACGGGGCGGGCTTCACCGGATCGGGCGAGGTGAGGCTGGCGTCGAGGGCCTCGCTCGAGCTGACCCCACGCGGCGCCCGGGTGCTCGTGTCGAGCGCCGAGATTGGCCAGGGCTCCAGGACGGTTCACGCGCAGATCGTGGCGGAGACGCTCGGCCTGCCGTTCGAGGCCGTCGAAGTGGCCCGCGCAGACACGGCGATCGTCCCCGACAGCGGGCCCACCGTGGCCTCGCGCACGTCGATGGTCGTCGGCGGCCTGCTGCAGAAGTGTGCGGCCGAGATGAAACAGACGCTCGGCGGCCTCACACCGCGGGAGGACCTTCGCCGGCACGGCCCGCTCGTGATCACGAAGCAATACGAAGCCCAGACGGCAGCCGTGTTCGACGAGGAGACCTACCGCGGCGACGCGTACGGGACCTTCGCCTGGGGTTGCGACGTCGCCGAGGTCGAGTACGACCCGGTGACCTACGAGGTGCGGCCGGTCCACTTCACGGCCGTGCAGGAGATTGGCCGCGCCCTCAACCCGACGCTCGCGGCCGGGCAGATCGAAGGGGGCACGGCGCAGGGCCTCGGCTACGCGCTGCTCGAGGAGGTCGTCATGCGCGACGGCCGCATGGCCAATGCCCAGCTGACCAACTACATCGTGCCCACCACCGCGGACGCGCCGCGGATCGACGTGGTGATCGTGGAGAACCCGTACCGACACGGCCCGTTCGGGGCCAAGGGCGTCGGCGAGCTGCCTTTCGACGGCGCCGCGCCGGCCATCGCGAACGCGGTGCGGCACCTGGGCTTCGACGTCCGCGCCCTGCCCCTGACGCCGGAACGGATCATGACGGCGAAGGCCATCGGCCAGGGACCGGAGGCGCGCGACGCGCGAACAGGGGTGAAACGCCGAAAGCCGCGCCCCGGCGTTGCCCGGAACGCCCGGGGCAGGGACGAAAGGCCGCCGGTCGCGAGCCGCAAGGCGGGGAGACGCCAGTGAAGTTCGTGCTCAACGGCAAACAGGTGGACGTCCGCGCCCACCCGATGAAACGGCTGCTGGACGTGCTCCGCGAGGTGTGCGGCCTGACCGGCACCAAGGAAGGGTGCGGTGAAGGCGAGTGCGGCGCCTGCACCGTCGTGCTCGACGGGCAGGCGGTGAACGCGTGCCTGGTCCCGTTCGGCCAGGTGCGCGGCCGTTCGGTCCGCACGATTGAAGGGCTGCGCGGCCGTCACCCGCTCCAGGACGCCTTCGTCATCGAGGGCGGCGCGCAGTGCGGCATCTGCACGCCCGGCATGATCATGGCCGCGGCCGCGCTCCCGAAGAACGCCACGCTCGAGGACGTGCGGGCGGGCCTGGCCGGGAACATCTGCCGCTGCACCGGCTACACGGCCATCTACCGGGCCGTGACAATCCGTTCAGGCCCGGTCGAAGGCTTCGGGCTCGAGGAAACGGGTCACACGGAAGCGGGTGGCGCGATGAGAACCGCGCTCACGTCGCTCGACTTCGTCCAGCCGCGGTCGCTCAGGCACGCGCTGGAGATCATGCGCGACAGCCAGCCGATTGTACCGCTGGCCGGCTGCACCGACGTGTACGTCCTGTTGAACGCGGGCATCCCGCCGGGCACCCGCTACCTGAACCTGTGGGCGCTCGACTCGCTCCGCGGGATCGGACAGCGGGGCGAGTGCGTGTCGATTGGCGCGCTGGCCACCTTCACCGACATCCTCAAGTCACCGATCGTGCGGCGCCGTGCGCCGGCGCTGGCCGCGGCCGCGCGGGAGATTGGGGCCGTGCAGATCCAGAACCGCGGCACCCTCGCGGGGAACGTCGCGAACGGTTCGCCGGCCGGCGACAGCCTGCCCGTCCTCGCCGTGGCCGAGGCCATCGTCGTTGCCCGCAGCGCCGCGGGCGTCCGGCGGCTCCCCTTCAACGGCTTCTACACCGGGTATCGCAAGACCGTGCTTCGGCCGGACGAGTTGATCACCGCGATCGAGATCCCCCAGTCGAAGGGCGCCAGTGGTTCCGCAAGGTCGGCACGCGCGCCGCCCAGGCGATCTCGAAGATCGTGATGGCCGGCGTCCGGGCCCCGCATCCGCGGATCGCATTCGGCAGCGTCGCACCGACCGTGGTTCGGGCTCTGCAGACCGAGCGGGTACTGGCGGACGGCGGGTCGATTGAGCAGGCCGAAACGGCGCTCCTCTCCGAGCTCGCTCCCATCGACGACATCCGCTCGACCGCCGAATACCGGCGGCGCGTCGCCTGCAATCTGCTGCGGGCCTTCTGGACGGAAACCGCATGAGCGCACAGCAATCGGCGGGCAAGGCCTCCGCACAGGGGGCGGTAGGGCAGGCGTCCCGCCTGCCGTCCTGCCTCACTTCATACCGCGGCCGCGTGCTCACCCCGACCGGCGCCTCGGGCTGGGCCGACTGGCCCGACGGCCGGGTTGACGTGTCGGACGGCCGCATCGTCTACGCCGGCCCGTGGAAGCCGCTGCGCGGCGGGAAGCCGGCGCCGCCAAGGCACTACACCGACCTTCGGCCCCACATCCTGTTCCCCGGCCTCGTCGATACGCACGCGCACGTGCCGCAGCTGCCAATCTGCGGCGTGCACCCGGAGAACCTGCTCGAGTGGCTCCGCAAGTGGACGTTCCCCCTGGAGAAGCGCTTCCGGGGCGAGCGCGCGCTGACGCTGTCGCGCGACTTCATGCACGAGATGCTGGTGCAGGGCACGACGACGGCGGCGCTCTACACGTCCGCGTGGCCCGACTCGGTGGAAGCGTGCTTCGCCGCGGCAGAGGAGGTGGGCATCCACGCGTGGATTGGCCCGCCGCTGATGGACGAGGGCGCCTACCGCCCGGTGACGACCAGGCGGGTGCTCGACGAAGCGCGCGAACTGGCGAAGCTGGACCGCCCGAAGCTGCGGTTCGCGGTGACGCCGCGCTTCGCCCTCTCGTGCACGCGCGAGCTGCTCGAAGGGTGCGGGGCGCTCGCGCGCGAGAAGCACCTGCCGATCCAGACACACCTGGCCGAGCAGCAGGCCGAGTGCCAGGCGGTCCGCGAGCGCTTCGGGCAGGAGTACCTCGAGGTCTACGAGGAGGCAGGCCTGGTCACGCCGCGCAGCCTCTTCGCCCACTCGATTCTGGCTGACCGCTCGCGAGTGGCAGCACTTGGCGCCGTGCGCGGTCGCGCACTGCCCCACGTCGAACGTCTTCCTCGGCAGCGGCGTGATGAACTGGCAGCGCGCCCAGGTGGCGCGCGTGGGGCTGGGGTCCGACGTGGGCGCCGGGCCCGACCTGTCGATGTTCCGCGTCGCGCGCATGTCCTGGACCGTCCACCTGCTCGACGGCCGCGCACCGAGCCCGGCCGAATTGCTGCGCGCGGCGACCGTCGGCGGCGCGAAGGCGCTCGGCTTCGACGACGTGGGGAGCCTGGAGAAGGGAAAGGCGGCCGACTTCATCGTGCTCGACGCGCGGCAGATCGTCCCGGCGGGCGCCCCGACCGCGGAATCGACCGAGGACCTGTTGTCGCGGATCCTCCACCGCGCGGGCCGTTCGGCGGTGAGGCGGGTGTACGTCGGAGGCGTCCTGCGCCACCAGCGCGCATAGGGCGTGCGACGGGCCGGCGGTCACGACGCGTGCCCGCCGGCTCCCGTCGTTTCGACGCTACTTCCCCGCCTTCAACTCCGCTAGCACGGCCTTCAGCCTCTGCTGCATCTGCGCCAGCTGGTCGAGATCCTGCTGGATCTTCTCCTTCTCGACCGGGTCGGTGACCTCCTGGCTCTTCGCCGACATCACCTCGATGGTCTGCGTCACCTTCCGGAGCGCCTTCTCGACCGAGACGGGGTCCGTGGAATCGATGGACATCTTCTTGGTCTGGGGAAAGTTGTCCCGCAGTTCCATCATTTTCTCTTTGATTGCCTTCTTCTCCGACGGGTCGCTGGTCGCCTCGTAGGCCTCTTCGAGGGCGACCATCTTCTTCTGAAACTCGAATTCCTTCTTCTTCTGCTCGAGCACCTTGGCCTCGTCGGCCTGGGCCTTCTTGGCGTCGGCGGGCGCGACGGCCACGGTCCCCGGGGTCTTCGCGCCCTGGGCCACCGTGACCTGCGGTTCGGCGAACGCCACGACCAGCAGTGCGAGAGCGGGCAGTGCCAGCAGGTATCTCAGGACCGCCCACGGGCCGGATTGTCTCGACATCATGGCGAGTCTCCTCTTGATTTGCGATTGACGGAGGTGGTGCGCGAATTCGAACGCCCTGGCGCCGAGGTGCTGTTCGAGGAGGACTTGTGTATACGTGAACGGGTCGAAGCCTTGCGCAAGGACTTCCCGGTCGGCGAGGTATTCATGAAGCTCCCTGAGGGAGTGCTTGTAGAGCCAGACGAACGGGTTGAACCACTGCCCGATGGCCGCGAACTGGACCAGCAGGATGTCCAGGCTGTGCCCCTGGCGGATGTGCGTCCGCTCGTGAGCGACGACCTGGTCAAGGAGATCCTCTTCACCGGCTGCCGGGCGGTGGACGAACGCCGTGCGGAAGAAGGAGAACGGCGGGCAGTCGTCCTCGACGTAGACCACCTTGACGCCGTCGCGCCGAACGGCCGGGGAGCGGCGGGCGATGAGCAGCAGGTGGCGCAGGTGCCACGCCAGTCTCAGGAGGACGAAAATGGCGCCGGCCGCATACAGCCACAACAGGCCCTGCTGCCAGTCCCACGACGCCGCGGACACCGTCGCCGTGTCGACGTCCCCGAACGGGACCACCGGCACGACAACCTGGCGGAACGGTGAGGTCACGTGCACGAGCGGCAGCACGTGCGCGGCGACGAGAGACGCGAGCAGGTAGAGGCGGCCGGCCTGGAAATGCGTGTCGTCTTTCAACGCCAGGCGATACACGCCGTAGAACACCCCGAGAGCGGCGCCGGTTTCCGCCAGGTACCACAGCAGCCCGGTCATCGCTTCCGTCCTTTCTGCTTGGCGATCTCGCTCGCCGAGTGATGCCCGGATCTCCTCGAGTTCGGACAGCGTCAGGTTGCGGTCCTGCGCGAAGAACGACACGAGTTCCTGGTAGGAATTTCCGAAGTAGCGGCGAACGAAGCTCTTGAGGTACTCCCTCCGGTACTCGTTCATCGCCACCACGGGGAGGTACTCGTGCGTCTTGCCGTACGCCTTGTACGAGACGAACTTCTTCTTCTCGAGGATGCGCACGATGGTGGAGACGGTGTTGTAGGCCGGCTTGGGTTCGGGGAGTTCGTCGAGGATGTCCTTCACCAGTCCCCGGCCGAGCCTCCAGAGGACCTGCATGATCTGCTCTTCCGCCTTCGTCAGCTCCTTCATGGCCCCATCGTTCAAACTAATCGTATTAGTTTGTCAACTAAGAGTTTAGTTCATTATCCCGCCGCATCCCAGAGGGAGACTCCAGACACTTGGTTTAGACGCGACAGGAAGGCGGGCGGCCGGGCGGCTACCCTTGCCGGGCCAGCCTCACCGCGGTTTCGATCATCGCCCGCAGCGGCGGCGGCACGCCCGGCGAATCCGGCTGGTTCGCCGCCTCGAGGACGGCCAGCGCGAGCCCGGGCTTCGACCGGGCGTGGATTGCCCGGTCGATGATGTGGGTCGCGCGCTCGCGCCCGCGGCGGCCTCTCGCAGCCGCTGGCGGGGCCGGCCCCGACGCCTCCCGGTAGAGACGTTCGTAGCCGTTGTAGTACAGGCAGTGCTCGATATCGCGCTCGTGGAGCTGCGTCAGCCGGTCTTCGATCGGCCGGCCCTGCAGGTGCGACCGCACGCTCGCCGCGTAACCGCGACCCGCGTCGTCACCGTCCGTCAGCAGGTGCCATTCGATGCCCAGGTCGTTGGCCAGCCGCAGCAGCGGCGTGAGGCCGCTCTGCGCGAACTCGACGAACCGGATGCCTTCGGCCGGGAAGTTGTAGCCCGAGAGCTGCGCGAACTCGGGCAGCAGCCAGGCTTCGGTCTCGCCTTCCACCAGCACCCAGCACCGCGCGAAGAACGCGCCGGCACGCCTGATTCTCACGTGATAGGCGATGCGCCGGAGTTCGTCGACCGAGTAGCGGTTCACGTCGATGCGGTAGACCCGGGTGCCCCGCGCGTCGGTCACGATGCGGCGGATGTAGCGCAGCGGCACCGCGGCCAGCAGTTCGCCCGAGTTGGTGGTGCAGATCGTCTGGGCCGGCAAGCTGCGAACCAGCTCCCACATCGCCGCGAGCGTCGTCGGATGCAGGTGCGCCTCGACGTCCTCGAGCACGAGCAGCGGCTGCTGCGCATCTTCCGAGATCGCGTGGCATCGGCGGGCCTCCAGCAGCACGCCGACCAGGCCGACCAGCGCCATCCCGCGCGTGCCGGTGCCGTGCTTGATGCTCGACAGGAGGGCGGTCCCCCGAACCGTGGAACGAACGGGCGTCTCGGCGATGTCGCTCATCATCGGCGGCAGGATCGCGGCCGACGGCCGACGGCGGAGCGCGTGGGTCGCCAGGTAGCTCTCGGCGGCTTCGAGGCCGCGGCGAAGCTCCTCTTCCTGGATGTCGGCATCGCCGGTCAGCCGGTCGTAGACCAGCCGGATCTGCTGCTCCAGTTGACGGGCAACGGGGTCGGCGCCAAGCGGGGCCGGGGCGTCGTCATCGGGCACCCGGCCGACATCCCCGCGGGGGTCCTGCTCGAAGTACCGGTTGGCACGAAGCCGGAGCATCGGCGTCAGCCGGCGCCACCGCGCGAGCAACCCCGCCTGCGACTCCGGCTCCGGCCCGGCCCCGGGAAGGAAGCGCCAGGCGGCGGACACCGTGTTGCGCCCCGGCTCGCACGCGCCGTTCACCTCGAAACGAATCGTCCGCCTGCCATCCGCCGCCGGACGGACGAATGGCTGGAACGCCGCCCACGCCGCTTCGTACCACTCCCGGTGCGACTCCTCGAACGTCAGCGCTATCTGGAGCGTCTCGGCCGGCGGGTCCTCTCCCGCCTGGTGGAAGTCGCGGACCTCGAGCCGCACGTGGTCGTCGCGCCCGCTGCAGCAGATCGCGATCGCGTCGAGCAGCGTCGTCTTGCCGGCGCTGTTTTCGCCGACGAGCGCCGTCGTGGGATCGAAGTCGATCACCGCCGAGCGCAACCCCCTGAAGTTCACGATCTCGAGGCGCCGGAGCAGCATAGGAAGTCCCTGGAGCGGGGCGAGCCGAATGGTACAATAAACTCGGACCTTTGCAAGGAGCCGACAGCGATGTCCCTCAACCGACGCCAGTTCGTCACCTCGTCGTCGATCGCCCTGGCCGCCGCCTCGCTGGACGTCCGCTGGCTGTTCGGGGCCCCGCAGGGCGCGTCCGCCCAGCCGGCCGCCCCGCAGACCGCGTTCAGCAACGTCCGGCGAACGGTCGGCTGCTTCACCGGCAACGGCGGGACGATCGGCTGGCACGTCGACAAGCAGAGCGTCATCGTGGTGGACTCCCAGTTCCCGGCCACGGCGAAGATCTGCCTCGACGGCCTCAACGAGCGGTCGGGTTCGCGGCCGATCGACTACTTGATCAATACCCATCACCACGGCGACCACACGGCGGGCAACGCCGTCTTCAAGCCGGTGGCGAAGAAGATCCTCGCGCAGGAGAACTGCCCGAAGCTGCAGCTCGAGGCGGCCGCGAAGGCTGTCCAGGCCGCCAAGCCCGGCGCGCCGGCGGCGCCGGAGCCGGTCGCGGCCAACGCGACCTTCGGCACCGCGTGGCGCGAGAAGGTCGGCGGCGAGACGATGGCGCTGAAGTACTACGGCCCGGCGCACACGAGCGGCGACGCCGTCGTGACCTTCGAGAAGGCCAACGTCGTGCACATGGGCGACCTGGTGTTCAACCGCCGGCACCCGTACATCGACCGGCCGGCCGGCGCCTCGATCGCGAACTGGATCAAGGTGCTCGAGGCGACGGTCCGCGACCACGGGAAGGACACCATCTACATCTTCGGCCACGCCGGCACGCCGGCGGGGACGACGGGCAGCCGCGCGGAGTTGCTCTACATGAGGGACTACCTGACGGCGCTGCTCGACTTCGTGCGCGGCGAGATGAAGTCCGGCAAGCCGCGGGATGTCGTCGTCAAGATCACCGAACCTCTGAAGGGCTTTCCAGACCACGGGCCGCTCATCGAGCGCGTCCTGTCCGCGGCGTACGACGAACTGGCGGGATGACTGCTGGCCCCTGTGCGAATCGCCATTGCCCTGTTCGTGCCGATCGTCCTGGCCGCCTGCAGAGGCGGTCAGGCGCCGACGACGCCCGAGCCGGCCGCCCGTCCGTCGATCCTCCTCGTCACACTCGATACCACGCGGGCTGACGCAATCGGCCCGGAGGCTGTCGGGCTGAGCACGCCGGCCTTCGATGCCGTTGCGGCCCGTGGCATCCGGTTCCGGCAGGCGTATGCCTCGGTTCCGGAAACACTCCCTTCGCACGTCTCGATGATGACCGGTGTCTACCCGGCCTCTCACGCCGTCCACGAGAACGCCCGCCCGGTCCCGGCGACCCAGCCGCTCCTCGCCGAGCGCGTCCGGAACGCCGGCTATCGGACGGCCGCGTTCGTCTCGTCGTTCATCCTGTCGCGGAGGTTCGGGCTGGCGCGCGGCTTCGACAGCTACGACGACACGCTGCCTCCGGGGGCGGTGGAGCGAGGGGCGAGGGACACAACCGACGCGGCGCTGGCCTATCTCGAGGGCAGCGGGCATGCGGCACCGCTCTTCCTCTGGGTGCACTACTTCGATCCCCACTATCCCTACGCCCCGCCGGAGCCTTTCCGCTCGAAGTTCGCGGGAAAGCCCTACCTCGGCGAGGTCGCGGCGATGGACGAGCAGCTCGGGCGACTGGTCTCCGCTTTCGAACGGCATGCGCGCGGACCGGTGGCGGTCGTCGTGGCCGGCGATCACGGCGAGGGGCTGGGCGACCACGGCGAGGCGCTCCACGGGAACCTCGTCTACCAGTCCACCATGCACGTGCCGCTCGTGATGGCGGGACCTGGCGTCAAGACGGCGGTCATCGACCAGCCGGTGAGCACCCGGCGGATCTTCCACACGGTCCTCGACTGGGCCGGCATCGACGCCTCGCACAGCCTGCGCCCCGGCAGGGTGGGGCAGGCGTCCCGCCTGCCGGCCACCGAGCCGGAGGTCGTGCTGGGCGAAGCGATGAAGCCGTTCCTCGAGTACGGGTGGCAGCCGCAGGTGATGGCGGTCGAAGGGCGGCACAAGTCGATCCTCGCCGGGCGCGTGGAGATCTACGACGTGGTGGCCGACCCGGGCGAAACCCGGGACCTCGCTGCCGACGACCGCAACCGCCCGCCAACGCCTGCAGCCCTTCGCGACTACCCGGTGCCTTCGCCCGCCGACACCAGGCCGCCGGCCAGCCTCGACGACCGGGCGCAGAAGGCGCTGGCGAGCCTGGGATACGTGAGTTCCAGCGCCACCCCCGAAGTGCGCAAGGGTGCGCCGCGCCCGGCGGACATGGCCGGCCTGTTCGAGGTGATCGAGCGGGCGTCGGCGGTGTTCGTCGCCGGCCAGTACGCGCGGCGTCCATTCCGCTGTTCGAGAAGGTCCTGGCCGCCGACCCGCAGAACCTCGACGCCGTCCTTCGGCTGGCGACCGCGCACTCGATGCTCGGCCACGACGCGCGAGCGATGGAGATGTTCAGGCGCGCGGCGCAGTTGTCGCCGAAGTCGCCGGACGTCCGGCTGTACACGGCCTTGCACGTCGCGAAGGGCGCGCAGTGGCGCGACGCGGTGCCGCTGCTCGAGGAGGCGGTGGCCGAATCGCCCGACCGCCTGGCGGCGCTGGAGGGACTGGCGCGCGTGCGTGAGCGGCAGGGACGGATGGAGGAGGCGGTCGCGCTGCTGCGGAAGGTCTTCGCGCTGCGGGATGCCACGGCGGCGGACCTGGCCGGGTTGGCCCAACTCGAGATGGGGCTCGGGAGGACCGTGCCGGCGATCGAGGCGTTCGAGCGCGCCCGCGCGCTCGACCCGGGCCGCTTCGGGAACGACCTCGAGCTGGGCTTGCTCTACCTCGACGCCCGCCGCTTCTCCGACGCCAGGATGCGCTCGACCGCGTGAAGCCTTCGCACCCGGAGTACCCGATGGCGCTGTTCAAGCGCGCGCAGGTGAGCGTGCTGCTGGACGAGCCCGACGCGGCCGACCGCATCGCCCGCGCGCGCCGCGGCGCGGACGCCACGACGCGCGACCTCATCGCCCGCGAGAAGCTGTTCAGGAAGAAATGAGGTGTAGCGACGCCGGGCTCTCCAGCTGCCGGCGTGCTACAGGCCGAGGCCTGGCTCAGGCCGGCCGTCAGAACTGGAAGCGTGCCGCTATCTGCACCCGGCGCGGGTCGTAGTACGACCGGGGTGTCCCGAACGTCGCCGTGTGAACCCGCGGCTGGTAGTTGTAGCCGCGTCTGCTTGTTGAAGACGTTGAACAGGTCCATCGCCACCTGGAAGCGGTAGCGCTGCCGGACCCTGAAGTCCTGCGTGTAGTTCAGGTCGATCTGGTAGTGCGTCGGCGTTCGGCGCGACCCGGCCGGTTCGGCGTAACGCGATTGGTGTCGTTGGTGCTCGTGGTGAGCGCGATGTACGGCTCGTAGCTCCACGATCTCCCACGGCTGGCCCGACTGCACGATCGCGTAGGCGCCGACCGTCGCCCACCAGGGCAGCTGGTAGTAGCCGTAGAGCTTCAGCGAGTGCGGGCGATCGCCTCGCAGCGTCCCGTCGCTTGTAGTCCCACAGCTGCCGGCCGGCGCCGTCGCCGATGTTCGACGAACCGATGAAGATGTTGGCGTCGTTGCCCGTGGTGGTGTTGTCCTGGTCGAAGTTGCCGCGGTAGCGGCTCCACGAGTAGGAGGCGCGCACGAACGACTTCGGCGTGCGCCACTCGGCTTCGACCGTGGCCTCGTGGTACTTCGTGTAGGCCCCGTCCAGTTCGGCAATCACGTAGCTCGACCCGCTGCCGATCTGCGCCAGTTGTCGCCGAGAGGTCCGGGATGTAGAGCGTCCGCGGGATGTTCGGACGGCGGGTTGAACCGCACCCGCGCGTTGTTGTTCGTGTCCTCCCAGAAGTGCGACCCCTCGCGGTAGCGGCAGTACACCCGCCCCGTGAGCCCGTTCGCTGAACTGCCTGGCCGTGCCGACGAGGTACTCGTCGGTGCGTGCGCGGCGTCATGTCGTCGCACGAACAGCTTGCCGGACGAACCCGACGAGGTTCTGCACGCCGTAGAGCGTGCCGCTGGCATCGAAGTAGGCGCCGGATCGTGCACCGCCAGGTTGCGGGCCCAGGACGCCGCGCGCGGCAGCGAACTGGCCGCCGGGACGTAGCGCGCGAAGCTGGCGTAGATCGTGTCCTTGCCGTTGTACGCCCACGTCGCGCCGACGCGCGGCTGCAGCGTCTTGCTGAACGGGATCTTGTACATCTTGTACTGCGTTCCCGTCCGCCTTCACGTACCCGGACAGCGCGGCCGGATCCTCGCGAAGTCCCTGCCCGTAGAGCTTGTCCTGGCTCATCAGCACGCCGGCGTTGAACGACAGGTTGTTGCCAGTTGATCGTGTCGTTCACCTCGATGTTCAGCGACTGGTACTCGGAGTGAATCGGCGGAACGGCCCCGGTGGACTGCTGCTGGAACTCGGCGACGTAGTACGCCGGGATGCCGTTGATGCCCGTGCTGGGCAGGCGGCCGCCGGGAACGGTGATCGATCCCCAGCCGTTGGAACTGCGGAGCAGGTCTTCGGAGTCGACGTACCACTGGATAGCCGGCGTGGATGTCGTGACGGACCGTCGGACCCGAGCGTGAGGTTGTAGGCGACCTGCGCCTGGTCCCGGAAGAACGTCCTGCTTGTTGAACTGCGTGCCGTAGCCCACGGTGCCGCCGCCGGTCTTCACGCCGTTGAGGCGTGTACCCGTACCGGTCGATCAGCGGCTGGACGAACGCGTTGTATGCCGTCGCGCCCGGCCACCGGCGACCGGCACGTGAACAGGCCGATCTTGTCGAGGTTGGCGACGTCGAGCCTCGTTCCCGGCGTGGTGTTGGTGTGACGTCAGCCACGTAGTCGGGACGGCTCTGCGTCGGGTTCTCGAAGTGGGTGTACTTGAACGCCGCGAAGCTCCTGGCGTTGATGACCCACGACCCTTCCGCCGATGGCGATCTTCTGCCAGGCCTCGCTGCCGGAGCCGGTCGTGGCGGCCGCGTTCTGACGCGAACGTGTCGCCCTTGTCGAGCCGGTGCGAGTAGCGGTAGCTGACGTTCACGAGGACCTGAGCTGATCGGCGTGACCGTCAGCTTGCCGAACCCCTCGTTGCGGGTGCTCTCGTAGTCGGGCAGCTGCCGTACAGGTTCGAGGCGTTGTGCGCGGGTCCGGGTCGGCCGGTAGTACGACCCGTAGAAGTACGCCTTGTTCTTGATGACCGGGCCGCCGAGGTTGCCCGTCAGCCAGGTTCGATCCTGGTCGTAGCGCGAGGCGCTGCCGCTCGTGAGCGCCGCGGCCATCGCGTTGTTCTGGAGCTGGTAGCTCAACATGCCCGAGAACCGGGACGTGCCCGACTTGCTGACCGAGTCGACCGAGAACCCGCCGGCGCGGTCGAAATCCACGGCCTTGGCGCCGCCCTTGATCGTGGTCACCTGGGCGATGTCGTGCGACGCGGGCTCGGCCGACAGCGTGCCGAACAGCGGCAGCGTCACGTTGACGCCGTCGAACTTGTACGACGTTGTCCTGGCCGCTGCCGCCGGCGCTCGGGCCGCGGGTGGTGTCCTGCGTGTACTGCACGCCGGGAATCAGCTTGATCAGGTCCGCGGTACTCCTGGCCGACCGGCACCGACTGGATCGGCCTCGGTCGAGACCGAGCTCTTGAGGGCGGTGGAGTCCTTCTCGATGACGGGCATGATCTCCGCCGTGACCGTCACGGTCTCGCTGACGCCCGCCACGCTCATCACCACGTCCACGCACCGTGTCCTGTGCGAGCTGAACCATGACCTGCTTGGTGACCTTGTCCATGCCCGACAGGTCGAACGTCAAGGTGTAGTTCCCGGGCGGCAGCGCCGGAAGACGGTAGTCACCGGCACCGCCCGTGACCGTCACGCGGGGCGTCGGCAGCGACGTCCGACCGCGCCTCGACGGTGACGCCCGGAAGCACGAGGCCGCCGGAATCCGCGACCTTCCCGCTGATGTTCCCCGTCTGCTGCGCGAACGAAAGCGCCGGGACGAGCGCGAGGCAAATGAACAGCCAGAGACACGAATTTCGAGCCATTGTCCTCCACTTCGACCGAGTGCGAAACGACCAGGTTGGCCGGAAGACACTGCGCCGGCTCCGCTCCTGACAGGCCCAGGGATTGACCATCGTACTGTCCGGATTTGGCGTCCGTCAATCGCCATTCCGCCGCCCATCCGGCGGGAGGCGCGGGAAGTCTACCGCTTCGCCGCGAAGTAACCCGGCCGCGCCTTCACCGTCGCGCGCCTCGACTGCAGCCGGACGTCCAGTGCATGCCAGCCGGATGGCGCCACGCCGCGGGGCGAGAACGCGAGCACGTAGCGGTGCCGGAATTCGTCGAGGATCTCCAGGAATGTCCGGCGCAGGACGGTCGTCGAGCCGACTTCGATCAGCCGCCCTCCGGTGGCGTCGGCGAGCGCCGTCAAATCGGCCGGCTTCCGCACCGTGCCCGCCGATACTCCGTATACGACGACGCCGGTTCGTCGGGCAATGCCCGCCGCCGCGTCGGCCGTCAGCCAGCTGGAGGTGTCCAGACCGTCGGTGAAGACCAGCACCAGCGATCTCCCCGGCTCCGACTCGGCCACCATCAGCCCGGCGAAGGCGGCGTCGACCCACGAAGTGTCGCCGCCGGGCTGCAACTCCTTCAGCGCGCCGGCCACCGCGTCGTGGTCCGTCGTCAGCGTCGAAGCGAGCCGGACCGAATCACTGAAGCCAATCAGCCCCACCCGATCGTCGGCGCGAAGACCCTCGAGCACTGCTCGGCTGGCCGCTTTCAGGTGCGCCAGCGGCTCGCCCGCCACGCTCTCGCTCAGGTCCAGGACGAATACGACATTCAGCGGCGTCTCGGCAGGATCCACGAGTTCGATCTGCTGCAGGACGCCGTTGTCGCGTAATTCGAAATCCTGCGGGCGGAGTCCGGACACGCTGCGGCCGCCCTCGGTGACCAGCACGTCCACGCGCACCGCTTCGATGCCGGCCCGGAACGTGGGCTGTTGCGTTGCGGCGGCGAGCGCGACGCCGGCGAGCGTCCAGGCGCCGAGCCAGGCCTCAGGCCGGGCGATCACGGACGTCTGCCTCCCGCGAGCCCGTAGAGCACCTGCATGCGGGCATCGACATCGGCGCCCTGCATGAAGTAGAAGTCGCGCCACGGGTCGAGCCCGTTGGAGGGCAGCGCCCACCACTTCTGCAATGCCTCGGCAAGGCCCTGCCGGTCATCGTACTCGCGCGAGAGCCGGGCCTCGGCGACTACCGGCGACGTCGCGTTGGGAAACAGCGCAGCCGCGCGTCCATACGCGTCGGACGCCGCTGAACGGTGTCCGAGGGCCAGTTCCTCGTCCCCGAGGAACAGCCACGCCAAGTACGTCAGCACCTCGGCATCCGGTGGTTGAAGCGACCGCCGCAAGTCGGCGGCGGCCTCCTCGTGGCGGCCATGCAGGCCGACGAGACGCGCCCGCCGGACCCTCGCCTCCCGACGACCGGGATCGCGCTCGAGCACCCTGGCGAACAATGCAATCGCCTCGTTCTCCAGCGCCTGCGGCGGCCGGATGGGCAGCGTGTAGCCGGGCGGCAGCCTGACCTCTGACAGTTCCGCCTGCACCCGGCGGGACGCGAGCGTCTCGAGCGCGCAGGCGCCGGCGAAGAGGATGTCCGGGTCGTCAGGGAGCGCTCGCCGCGCCTGGGCGAGGTGTTCGTCGGCCAGCGTCATCATCCGCTCGACCTGCATGTGCGCCGAGGTCGCCAGGTACCACGCGCTGGTGAACCGTGCGCTCGAAGCCTCCGGCGCCAGCGCGGCAACGACGTCGCGGCCAAACCGCCAGTGACCGGTGCCGGGGTTCACCGACGACTGCCGGGCGTCGGACATCCTGATGAGGATGTCCTTGGCGCTCGCCGACTGTGGGAGGTCGCGCGCGAACCTGCCGATGTCTGCGTGCAGCACCGCGCCGCGACGAATGACTCGGTTGAGGTCGCCGGCCAGCCGCTCGCCGGCCGTGACGCGGCACAACAGCTCGACGTCGCCCGGCTGAAGAGGTCGGGCATGGAGGCGGATTTCCGCACCCGGGCGCGTCCGGTAGACGGCCATCTGCCGGCGGAGTCCCAGGAGGTCCGCGAGCATCCGCGACAACCGCTCCGGCGTCCAGGCAGCGACCGTCTCGGCCGCCAGGTCCGCCCTGCCAGGCACGTGGCCATCGACCGCCGACAGCCATGTGTCCAGTTCAGAGAACCAGTCGCGTTTCGGCTCGGACTGGCCAGACGCTGCGGCCAGTACCCGGCGCGCAGAGGCAGACGACGAGCGCCGCGGCCGCCCACGTCTTCAAGATGGCGGCCCCGCCAGGTAGCCGGGTCTCGCCCTCACCGCGAAGCCGCGTCCCTTCACGCGCACCTGCAGCGCGTGCCAGCCGTCACCGGACACGCCGCGTGGCGTGTAGCTGATGACGTAGCGCTGCCTGAACTCCTGCAGGATCTGCATGAGCACCGGGGTCAGCCTGTCGGTGGACTGCACCTCGAGCAGGCGGCCACCCGTCGTCTCGCACAGGTCCTCGACGAACTTCGACCTCACGGCGGACGACGAAACGGCGTAGACGACGGCATCGGTGCGCCGCGCGGAGCGGACGACGGCTGCGGGCTGCAGCCAGCTGGTCGTGTCGACGCCGTCCGAGAACAGGACCACGAGCGCGCGCCCTACGTCGGACTCGCCGAGGATCATCGCTGCTTCGGCCGCGTCCACGAGCGCCGTCTCGCCGCCCGACCACGACCCCTCGAGCGCCGTGAAGACCGCTCCGCGGTCGGTCGTGAGTGGCTGCCTGACGTCCACGAGGTGGCTGAACGTCAGCAACGCCGCGCGGTCGTCAGGCGCAAGACCTTCCACCATCGCGCGGCTGGCAGCTTTCAGGTCCGCCAGCGGTTCGCCGACCATGCTCCCGCTGATGTCCAGCGCGAGGACCACGTTGAGCGGGATCGAGTCGAACGCGGCGAGGTCAACCTGCTGGCGGACGCCGTTGTCGAGCACCTCGAAATCCGCCGCCTTCAGCCCGCGGACCGGCTGATGGTTGTCGGTGACCAGCACGTCCACGCGCACCGCCTCGACGCGGGACGAGAACATGGGTGCCTGCTGGAAGAGCATCGCGCGGACGTGCACTGCGGCGGCCAGGACGAGTGCCGACGCCAGCAGCCAGCCGGCCGCACGTCGCAACCCGCGGGACGGCGGGATCACCGTGCCTCCTTCTCGGCCAGCGCGTAGAGTTCCTGCATCAGGCGGTCGGCGTCCCATCCCTGCATCATGTAGTAGAACCAGGCAGGGTCGATGCGCTCGAGGGGATCCACCGGCAGCCTCGACAGCCGATCGAGGGCCGCGGCCGCGCCGGGCCTGTCGCCGCTCTCGCGTGCCGCGAGTCCGAGGGCCAGCAACGGCGTCTGCGCGGTCGGAAAGAGGCGTGCCGCCGCTTCGTAGCGGCCCCGGGCCTCGGCACGACGGCCGACGGCCAGCTCCTCGTCTCCCAGCTGCATCAGCGCCAGGTATCGAACCTCCTCCCGGGCCGGGGCCGCGAGCGCCTGCTGCAGCAGGTCGATTGCCTCGGCGTGCTGGCCGTCCCCTGCGGTCAGCCGCGCAAGCCGCACCCGCGCCTCGGTGAGGGTGGGATTGCGCTGCAGCGCGCGGCGGAACAGCTGCTCCGCGCGGCGGAGGAGCGAACGCACGGACGGCGCGGACGAGATTGTGCGGAAGGTGCCTCCCGGCCGGGGGCCGGGGGGAATTGGGCCGGCGGCCGCCTGGAGCGTCGGTGCGGTCAGCGTCTCGACCGCGCAGGCCCCCTCGAACAGCAGGCGGGCATCGTCCGGGAAGATTCGCCTCGCCCGCGAGAGGTGGTCATCGGCCTCGGACACGAGCCGCAGCGACTGCAGCACCGACGCGGTCGCGAGATACCACGCACGCGCCAGGGGATCGCGTGCCGGCCCGGGTTCGAGATGGTCCAGCAGTGCGCGGCCGAACGCCCAGTGAACGGTGGACGTCGTCTGCCTGGTCTGCTGGCCGTCCCCGACCAGGTAGGACGTCCGTCCCGGGCGCCGCAGTCCCCGGGCCGACTGGTCGTCACGGGACGTGATGAGGGCCACGTCGGCGTGATAGACGGCCGCCCGATGCAGCAGGCGGGTCAGCCCCTGGCCGACGGGCTCGGCTTCCCGGAACCCCATGATCGTCCTGAGTTCCGCGACGCTGAACTCGTGATCCTGGTACTTGACCGCCCCGCCGGGCGCCTTCGACAACCGGTCGCCGAGTGCCATGAGGTCGCCGAGCACATCCTCGAGGTCGATCAGCCGCTGGTTGGCGCCCGCGCCGACCGCGGCATCGGCCTGCCCGGGTCGATGGGTATTGACGGCCGCCAGCCACGAGAACAGCGAGAGGAGCCATTGCGGCGGCGCATCCTGCGGGGAGGCCGGAGCGGGCCACGAACATGTCGGGAAGAGAAGAAGGACGGCGACCGCAACGAGGACGGGTCGCAGGGTTGGCGCAGCAAACGTCCGCTTGTTCATGGCGCCTGGGCCGGATGGAAATGACACCCGCCGACTCGGGCCGGCCGCCAGCCGGCCGCCGTGGCACAGGGTATCACGGCCGGCGTCCGCGGCGGCTTGACCCCTGGCTGCTGGTGCATGTAGCGTGTCTCTCAGCCATTGCCCCCGTGGAGGTCTCGTGGATTTCTTCGACCTGATTGAACGTCGTTACAGCGTCCGTGCCTACTCCAACCGCCCCGTGGACGAGGACACGCTTCGCAAGGTGCTGCGCGCGGCGCAGGTCGCGCCGACGGCGGCCAACCAGCAGCCGTTCCGGCTCCTCGTCCGCGAGACGAGAGGGTGCCAGGGGGATCTTGGCCGCCTGTATCATCGCGAGTGGTTCTGCCAGGCGCCGCTCGTTCTGGGAATCTGCTCGGTGCCCAAGGAAGGCTGGGTGCGCCGGGACGGGAAGAACTACGCCGACGTGGACGCGACGATTGCGATGGATTACATGATCCTGGCCGCCGCCGCCCTCGGCCTCGGCACGTGCTGGGTCGCGGCGTTCGACCCGGCAATCGCGCGCGCGGTGTTCGACCTGCCCGAGGGATTCGAGCCGCTCGCGTTCACGCCGCTCGGCTACCCGGCGGACGAGCCTCCGCAGGAGCGGCCCAGAAAGGCGCTGCGGGAGTTGATCTGGCGCCAGGAGTAGGGCTTTCGCCGGCTTGCCGCTCCCGACTTTCGGCTGGCGGCCTGGCCGCGAGGAGACGTCATGGTGCGTGCCCGAGGTCCCGCGACGATCTGCCGGTGTGTCGGGCTGACGCTGATCGCCTGGATGGCGGCGCCGCTGCCTGCCGCCTCTCAGCCCGCGAGAGACGCACCGGCGAAACCGGTCGCCGGTAGCGCCGCCATCTCGGGGCGCCTCCTGATCGCAGGTGAACGCGAATATCCAGTGCGGCGCGCGCGCGTCACCCTCGAATCCGACGTGCTCGCCGAGCCGCGGCTGGCCGACAGCGGCACCGACGGCCGCTACCGCTTCGACCAGCTTCCGCCGGGAATCTACCGCGTCCGCGCCGAGAAGCCGGGCTTCGTCACGTGGTCGTTCGGTGCCCGGCACGCCTACGATCCGGGCCAGCCCATTCAACTCGCTTCCGGCTCTGCGCGCACGGCTGACATCGGCCTGCCTCGCGGAGCCGCGCTGGAAGGACGCGTCGTCAATCAAGAGGGCGACGGCGTCGCGAACCTCGTTGTCTCCGCGTGCCGCGTCAGTTACGGTCCCTACGGCCGCCAGGCCGCGATGATCAAGGAATCGCGCACGGACGACCTGGGCCGGTACCGCATCCACAGCCTGCCGGCCGGCGACTACGTCGTGCAGGCGGCCGCCGATCCGCTCGACGCATTCACCCAGCGCCAGGCGCCGGGCACCCGGCCGCCCGGCGTCGCTCGCACCTACTATCCCGGAACGGCCAACCTGTCGGAAGCTGATTGGGTGACGGTCGCCGCCGCGCGCGACGCCGCGAACCTCGATTTCGGCCTGATCGGCGTGCCGGTCGCGCAGTTGACCGTCACCGTGCTCGACAGCAGCGGCAAGGCACCCGCGACGATGGCCGCGCGGGTGCAGCGCGTCGGTGCGCCGCCCGGCGAAGTGCGCGGGGCCGCGATGAAGAACCAGGTCATGTTCCGCGGCGTCCCGGCCGGCGAGTTCTGGGTCATGGCAGCGGCGACGCCGGCGTCTGGTGCTCCGCCCGAGTATGCCCTGACGCGGGCCTCGGTCGCCGGCAGCGACGCCGCACTGACGCTGCGGACGAGCCCCGCCCTGGCTGGTACCCGGGCGCGTCGTGCCCGCCGACTCCTCGATGGCGGCTCCGTCGTTCGCGGGCGTCCAGGTGCGCGCCGAATCGGTGGGTCTCGAACTGCCCAACCCGGGGGGTCTGCGGCGCCACTCCCCGCACCGCCCGTCACGTGGCGCAGGACGGCTCGTTCGTCGTTGAAGGGGGTGTTCGGGCCCATGCTATTCCGGCTGGGGGCGCTTCCCGCCGGGTGGGTATTGGTGTCCGTCCGCCTCGGTGACCAGGAGATCATCGACACACCCGCTCGACCTGACCGCTCTCGATCCCGTCCCCGCCGGCCCCATCACGATGGCGGTGACCAACGCCACCGGCGAGATTGCGGGCACGGCGATTGACCCGCGCAAACAGCCGATGCCAAATGCTCGCCTGGTGCTCTATCCCGACGACGAGGCGCAGTGGCGGCCGACGTCGCGTGGCATCCGGAGTTTCCTTGCCGCCGCCGACGGCAGGTTCAGCACATCGTCGCTCGTGCCCGGGAGCTACCTGCTGGCGGCCGTCGAGTGGATGGACAACGGGGCGTGGTTCGATCCCGGAGAGACGCTGCGCCGCCTTCGCACGACCGCGCAGCGGGTCGTCGTCGAGGCGCACGGCAAACTGTCGGTCAATGTGACCGTGGGAGGTGCGCGATGAGGGTCACGATCACCCGTCGCGATGCTCGTCGCGCTCCTGCTCCCGGTTGGCCCGGCCCTCGCGCAGGAGGCGGCGCCGCCGGCTCCCAAGGGCTCCGCGTCGATCGCCGGCCGGTTGACCGCCGCGGACACCGGTCGGCCGATCAGCGGTGCTGTCGTCCAAGCGCTGTCGTGGGATGGCGACCGGCTGATGAAGACGGCCGGCACGGACGCGTCGGGCCGGTTCGAGTTCAAGGGACTCGCAGCCGGACGTTACGAGATGTCGGTCAACGCCACCGGCTACCTTCCCTACCAACTCGGCTACATGGGCGCCAGCGCGCTTCCGCCGATTGACCTCGAAGACGCCTCCCGGTTCGAGAACGCCGACATCCGGATGTTCCGCCCCGGCGCGATCGAGGGCCGGCTGTTGGACGAGTTCGGCGATCCTGCGCCGAACGTGCTCGTGCAGGTCGCACAGCTCCAGTTCGTGGCTGGGCGAAAGCGCCTTCTGCCGGAGGGATCCGGTGGCTCCCGACTGACTGACGACCGTGGCTATTTCAGGGTGCCGGGGCTCTCGCCGGGGGTTTACTACATCACCGCGCTGAGCGGCGCCTTCGGCGGGCGGGACCCGGGCATGCTCTTGGAGAACACCTCCCCGGCTGGCTTCGCTACCACGTACTACCCTGGCACCATCCACGTCGGCGATGCACAGCCGGTAACCGTCGGGCGCGCCGAGACCGTGCCCAACGCCGGGTTTGCCCTCTTCCCGGCACCGTCACTGAACGTGACCGGAACGGTCGTCGACGCCAATGGCGCCCCGGTGTCAGGCGCGAACCTGATGCTGGCCGAACGCGACTCCCTCGGGTCCATCGCCTTCCTCGTCATGCGGGCGCTGGCCAGCAAGGAGGGCCGCTTCACGCTCCGCGCGGTGTCGCCGGGCAGTTACACCATCCAGGCCTGGGGCAAGCCGATTGGGCAAGGCGGTAACCTCAACTCCGCGGAGTTCGGGTGGCTGCCGGTCACGGTCGGCGGCGCTGATGCGACCGGGTTGGTCGTCAGGACGTCGCGAAACGCCGCGGCGCGCGGGCGAGTCGTGTTCGAGGATGGCCCGACCCCGCCTCCGCCGTTCCGCCAGGTGCGCGTATCCGGCCGGCCGGTCGAGTTCGACGCCGCGCCGATTGCTGGTGGCCCGAACCCGAGCACCATGAACGACGACGGGACCTTCGAGATCCTGAACCTGCGGGACGCCGGGTGATCAGGCCGGACGTGGCGGCGCCGGATTGGACGGTGAAGCGTGTGACGCTTGGCGGCAAGGACGTCACCGACACGCCGGTCGAGTTCAAGGACAAGGACGTCGAGGACATCGAGGTCCTGCTCGACGACACGGAATGCGTCGGTGGAGGGCGCGGTGCTCGACGAGCGCGGCCGGCCGGTCGGGAACTTCTCGGTGGTCGTGTTCTCAGTCGATCCGAGACGATGGGCGTTTCCCTCGCGGTTCATCGCGCTCGGCCGTCCGAACCAGCAGGGCCGGTTCACGATTGCCGGTCTGCCGCCCGAGGACTACTTCGTCGTGGCCGTTCCGCCGATTGCGGGAACCGGCTGGCAGGACCCGGAGTTCCTGGAGAGCTTGAGGTCTGTTGCGCAGTCCGTGACGCTCTCCGAAGGCGACGCAAAGACGCTCGACCTGCGCATCAAGAAGTGAGGTCGCGCCTCAGTTCCGGCTGATCTTCCGCGGCACCCGCTCGTCGGCCATCGCCGCGTGCCAGGCGTAGGACGCCATGATGACGGCGTTCTTCATCAGGTCGTCGGCCTGCAGCGAGTCGAAGAAGTCCAGGTTGGTGTGGCCCGCCGGTGCCCGGAATGCGGTCCTGGAGGAACTGGAAGCCGGGCAGGCCGACGGTGTCGAACGACACGTGGTCGGTGCTGCCGACGCTCTGGTTCGACACCACCGTCATCCCCATGTCGCGGAACGGCGCCATCCACGCCTCGAGCATCTGCCGGGCGTGCTCGTTGCCCTGCAGGTAGATGCCGCGGAACTGGCCCGCTCCGTAGTCCTGGTTGAAGTACGCCGAGAACTTCTCGTAGGCCGGCTTCTTCCCGCGTCTTCTGGTCCCCGAACGTCTTCAGCACGTACTCGCGCGAGCCGTGGAGGCCCTGCTCCTCTCCTCCCCAGAGCGCGACGCGGATGGTGCGCCGGGGCGTGACGCCGATCGCCTTGAGGATCCTGGCCGCCTCGAGCGCCACCGCGACACCCGACGTGTTGTCGCTGGCGTTCGGGCTGGCGTGCCACGTGTCGAAGTGGGCGCCTATCATCACCACTTCGTCCTTCAAATCGGAGCCCGGGATCTCCCCTACCACGTTGCTGGCTTTCTCCACCGCCTGGCCGATCCTGTTGCGTACCTCGATCTCGATCGAAACGGGGATCTCGCGCCTGGCGATGCGGTACATCCGGTTGTAGTGCTCGGGTGTCACGACGACGATGGCGGGCGACGCGAGCGTGGCCTCGCGCGACCACTTGTCGTCTCGCGTGCCGGGGCGCGCCGTATCCGCGGACCGCGCCGAGCCATCCGCTGTCGCACTGCAGCACGACGGCGACGCCCTCGGCCTTGAAGAAGGCCATCTTCTCCTCGGGCTTCAGCGCGTCGGGGTTGACGATTGTCCTGGCCGCCGGCCTCGGCGGCGCGATCACCGTCTGCTCGATCTTCCTGAGCTCCTCTTCGGTGCGGCGGGGCGCGCCTGCCGCGAGCGCGGCGAGGTCGACCGCGGCGGGCGCGGTGGCCAGCACCGCCATCCCCTTCAGCTTTCCTCGGTACTTCTCCAGGTCCGGCTTCACCTGGAGGTCGGCGATGACGGCCTTCGCCACGGTCTTTCCGTTCGTGCCAGGGGTCCAGGCGAGCGGGTAGCCGACCATCGGCTGGTAGTCGGGTTCGAGCAGGTGCAGCGAGACGTACTCGTTGTCCCACGAGACCCCGTAGTCCATGAACGGGTCGATGACGGTATTGACCAGGCCGATCCGCTCCATCTCGGCCTTCGCCCAGGCCTGCGCGCGCTTCATGTGGTCGGACAGCGTCAGCCGGGCGCCGAGCACGTCGCTCATGTAGGACGCCAGGTCCATGACGCGCGAGCGCTGCAGCCCCTCCTCGCGGATCATCGCGACGGCCGCCCAGTCCACGCGGGGCGGCTCCGCCGCCGACAGGCACGAGCGACGAGGCGAGGAGGACGAAGATGACGCGGGCAGGGGTGCGAAGTGTCATGTCGGCGGACGTTATCACGGCCCCCGCCCCACGCGCTACACGTGGCTTCACCTTGCCAAGCTCCACTCGCCGCCCTCGCCCTCGTCGTCGCCCTCCCTGCGCCGCGCAGGCCGCGGGTCAGAACGGGCCCTCCGTTTAGCGGCCCTAGAATCCGAACCGCAGGCCCACTTGCAGCCGGCGCGACTGGGCGGCGGCAATCGGCAGGCCGAACAGCGGCGACGTCATCACGCCGGAGTAGCCGGTGTAATTGACGCGGTTCAGCAGGTTCTGGCCCGACACGTAGAAGTCGAGGCGGTACCGCTTGTCGGAGGGACCGCCGCTCACCGACGTGGCCATCACGGAGCCGCCCCCGCCGCCGCCCATCGCCACGACCACCTGCTGGCCCCCGCCTCCACCGCCACCCTGCCGGGGCGGTCCGAATGCCCACCCGTACGAGACGCGCCCGCCGAGATCGATGTTGTCGGCGCCGCGCGCCGAGTTGCGCGGCGCGCCGGCCGGCCGGTCGTTGAACGTGCCGTCGCTTGTTGTCGTCCCTCCCGGTCGTGATCGTGTAAGGGGTCGCGGTCCTGGCACCGAAATTCAAGAGACGCCCAGGTTCCTGAGCGGCTCGCTGCTCAGCGTGGCGCTGAACCGGTGGCGGGCGTCGCCCGCCGTCGGTCCCCACTCGAGCGCCAGGTCGTCGCCACCCGGGAGCAGCGAGAAGGCGCCGGCGGTGTTGGAATCGCTCTTCGACCAGGTGTAGTTGAGGAACGCGAAGGTCCGGTGCCAGTTGAACCGGCTGATGTTCCACCCGACGTTGATCGAGTGGCTCTTCGACTCGGCGTCGGACACCAGCAGTAGCTCGTTCGCGAATTCGGGTCGGGCCGCACGCCGCCGGCCGGCGCGTTGAGGTTGCGCGGGCGGAGCAGGCTGGTCCCCCAGCCGTAGTTGTAGTTGACGTTGACCCGGCTGTTCTGCGTCAGCGCCCGGTCCACGCCGACGCTCGCGCGGTGCGCCGTGGGCAGCAGCAGTTCGTCCGACCACAGGTACCGGTTCGTCGGCGGCGTCGTACCGACAGTCCCGGGTTCGGGTACGACGGGTTGCTGACGTTGAGCTCGCGCTGGCGGACGCCGTCCACGAGCAGCGTCTGCTTGTAGATGTCCCCCGCGACCCAGTCGTAGAAGTAGCCGTAGTTCGCGCGAACGGTGAGGCTCCCGCTCTTCATCGGCGACCAGGCGGGCTCACGCGCGGCGAGAAGTTCTGCGCGTCGCCCACGTGCGTCTCCCACCCGTACCGGACGCCCGCCGAGAGCAGCAGGCTGCGCGCGACGCGCCAGTCGTCCTGGAGGTAGACGCCTACCTGGGCGCTGCTGTAGGTCAGGTCGGGATCGCCGATCCGCTGCGAGAACGACCGACGGCCTCCCGGCCTTGTAGTCCTCGAGGCTGGCGAACGTATAGGTGCCCAGGTAGTTCGACGTGTCGTTGGAGTGTAGCTCCCGCCCTCGAGCAGGACGCCCGTCCGCCACGAATGCGCGCCGCGCACGTAGTCGAGGTCGGAGGCCAGTTCGAACGTCGTGTCGCTCCGCCCGCCCCTGCACCTGCGCGCCGCCGCCGTGAACGCGTCGTTGACTCGAATCGTCCGGGCCTCGGAGGTCGGAGCGCGCTGGCTGTTCGATCCACCTCACCTGCAGCCGCGACTCCGAGAAGAACCTGCGCCCGATCGGGCCGTTCTCGAGACCGCGCAGCATGTCGTTCCGTTGTCGCTGCGCGTAGCTCGCGCTCCGGGAGGTTGAACTCCCCCACGCCCTGATTCTCGATCTCCGGCGCTGATACGGTCGAAGCTCGCGCGCAGCGGCCGGGCGTTGGTGATCATGTGGTCGATCCGGCCGACAAGTTCAGCCGGTCCTGCGGCTGGCGGCAGCGCCCGGGCGAGGCGCTGCCTCCGGGCAGCACCGCGTAGGAGGTTCGACGAGAAGTACTGCGTGGCTCCGCCCGGCCGACAGCGAGAAGGCGTCCTGTTCGGCTTGATCGTGCCCGACAGCGAGAAGCTGTACTGCTGCAGCTGCTCGTCGCCCTTCTGGGCGTCATCGCGTTCCTCGCGTTGAGCGCATCGTCGAGGAACGTGAAGTCCACGCTGCCGCGCAGCGGGCCCGCCCCCGGCATCGTCATGATGTCGATGAAATGCGCGCCGCCCATGCCGCCGTGGTTCTGCGCGGCGAACATGTCCATCCGCGGCAGCCGGATCGATCGGATCTGCGACTTCGGCGGCAGGCGGCCGCCGGTGAAGCCGTCCACGCGAATCGTGGACCCCGGGGGCGCCATCGCCTTCAGCACCTGCCTCCATCTCCTCGGGATCGTCCGGCAGCGATTCGATCTGCTCCCGGGTGAGGATCGTGCTGAACGCCGACCCTTGCGGTCGATCGACACGCTCTGCTTGTCGCGGGCGATCGTCACCGCCTCGTCGCGCTTTTCGCAGCGGCAGCGTCACCGTCCGCCGGCTGTCGCCGGGGCGCAGCGGACGTCGCGTCCATGATGCCGTCTGAACGCCGGGGAATTCCGCCTGGATGTCGTAGCGCGCCGGCTCGAGGTTCTCGAACACGGCGACACCACGCGCGAGCCGTCGTCACGGTCCGCGCGAGCGGCCGCGGCCGCGCCCTCGCCGCGAGACAGGATGACGGTCGCGTCGGGGCAGCACGGCCCGCGTCTGGTCCGCCACGGTCACGATCAGCCGGCGCGGCCCGGTCCGCCGACTGGCCGGCGACCGGCGCGGCGGGTGCCGCGGCCGCGAACAGGGCGGCTGCAGACGAAGCGCTTGAACTGCACGATGAGCGCACAGATCGAGTGCTCCTGGACCCCGGCCCTACTGCTTGCAGACGGTGAACTTCTTCGCGTCGATCTTCGGGTTCACCTTGACGCTCTCGAACACGACCTCCTCGGCCGGCTTGCCGTCCACCGACTTCTGGAAGCGATGGGGCAGCATCACGCCGTCCACCGCCTGGTAGTCGGCGTAGTACATCCGGAACTCGACCGTCCGGCGCTTCGCCTCCCTCTTCACCTCGCCTGTCTTCGGCCTCTGCTTCTGCAGTCTTCTCGCCCCTTCCGTGCCGAACGCTTCACGCCCTGCCGCCGCACCGCGGAAGGTGAACGTTGCCGCCGCCGCCCGCCATCGTGGCGTGTCCCCGGCCCGCGCATGACTATCGTCTGGCGGCGCGCCGGGCCCGCCGGGGCCGCCATCCGACCGCACGATCACGCAGCGGCTCCTTGTCCATCCAGCTGAGCATCAGCGGCAGGTGGGTCTGGTGTCCATGAACAGCCGGGCGGCGAATTGCCCTCGCCCTTGACGTCGATCACCTCGGCCTTCCATCGGGCGACTCCGCCGTCCCGCCGTGGTGAACGTCAGCGGGTAGGACGGCAGGGAGGTGACGAACATCCCGAGGGCGATGCGCGCGAAGTTCCGCCTGGCGTCTGCAGCGCTTCGAGGCGCCGGCCTCCTTTTGTTCGGGCGTCTGCGGCTGGATCTGCCGGAACCCCGCCGGGGCCGGCTGAACGCGCAAGACCACGTATGCCCGCCGCCCGACAGCTGCGGCGGGGTGTCCACCTCCTTGATGACCCCGTCGCCGTTGAAGCCCGATATCCGGTAGACGCTCATGTTGCCGATCGCGGCGAGCACGTCTCGGCGAATGAACTTGTCGGGCAGCTCGATGGCCATCTCGAACTCACCCTCGATCGTGGCGCCGTTCGGCATCGTCCTCACCGACCGGCCCGTCGACCGCCATCGTCTTCAGGCCCTCGAGCTTCGTCTGCCGCCGAGCGCCTCGCGGGCATCAGCCATCACCTTGCTGACGTCCGACTGGGCAAAGACCACTGTGCCGGCCCATGCCAGGCCGATGACCGCGAGCCAGATCGCGTTTCGGATCGATCCACTTCTCCCCATGCATGCCTCCGTGTGTCGTCGTCAGGAGCTTAGACGAAAGTGTGGCGGAACCGGGCGGGCGCGCGCGGTTAAGACTACGCAAACAGATGTCAAGGATGTTAACGCCGGTGGATTTCGTCTTCTCGCACGGCGGGCGCCATGCGGCACCCGCCGTAGCGCGCCGATCAGCGGGCGGGCGGCGCCTGCATGCGGGCCTGGCGCTCGCGCGTCAGGTGAGGGACGATGCCGAGCAGGCGCTGGAACACCATCAATTGCGCGCGGTGGTGCATCTCGTGCTCCTTCGCGCTCAGGAACATCTCGAAGCGGCTCTTCGTCCGCGGGACGGCGGGCTCGGGGAACGGGATGATGACGCCGAGTTCGTCTTCCGTGACCGAATCGAGATAGGCCCCCCACTGCTCCCCGTCGTCCCTCAGCAGGGCGATCAACTCGTCCTTGGATGCCGACGCGAGCCGCTGCTCCCGTTCCTGACGTTCGCGGATGAGTGCCGGGAAATCCACGCCGATGAAGGTCGTTACCTTCCGCACGGCGTGCCCCTGGAAGTTGCCCGTGGACGACACCGCGATGTGCGCGAGGATCTCCCGGACGCTTCGGCACCCGGGCGCCGGCCGGAAGTCGTACTGGTCCTCCGGGATGTCCGCTGCGGCCGCCAGCGTGTTCTTTCGGACCACGCGGAAGCTTCGTGCGAGATCGGCGGCGCCGTAATAGGTCATGAGGATCTCCGTCCTGGTCACTGTGCGTTGGTTCGCAGCCGGCTGTGCCTGTAGCCGTAGCACGAAGTACAGCACCAGGCCGACGGCCAGCCAGATCACGAATCGCCACCACGTTCGGCCCGGCAGCTGCACCATCAGCATGAAGCAGCTGCCGATCGAGAGCAGCGGCACGAGCGGGACCAGCGGCGTGCGGAACGGCCGCGCCCGCTTCGGATCGGTGTAACGCAGGATCAGGATCCCCGCCGACACGAGCACGAACGCGAAGAGCGTGCCGATGTTCGTGAGCTCCACGACCTCGTTGATGTTCGTGACGCTCGAAAACGCGGCGACCGCCACGCCGGTCAGGATCGTCGTGATGTACGGCGTCTGGTAGCGGGGGTGGATCTTCGCCGCCCACCCCGGGAGCAGCCCGTCGCGCGCCATCGAGAAGAAGATGCGCGGCTGCCCCGAGCTGGAAGACCATCAGCACCGACGTGCAGGCGAAGATGGCGCCGAGCGAGATGATGCCTGCGGCCCAGTTCATCCCGAGCGCCGAGAACGCCGTGGCGAGCGGCTGCGCGGTGCCCAGCTGCGTGTAGGGCAGCAGGCCGGTCAGCACGATCGCGACGACGATGTACAGGACCGTGCAGATGATGAGGCTGGCGATCATGCCGATCGGCATGTCGCGCTGCGGGTTCTTCGTCTCCTCGGCCGCCGTCGATACCGCGTCGAAGCCGATGTAGGCGAAGAAGATGATCGCGGCCGCGCCCCAGATCCCCTTGAAGCCGTTCGGTGCGAACGGCACCCAGTTGGCCGACTTCGTGTAGAAGAACCCCACGATGCAGAAGAACCCGATGATCGCGATGTTGAGGCCGGTGGTGGCGGTCGTCAGCCACGCGCTCTCCTTGATGCCCTTGACCAGCACCCAGGTGATGCCCATCACGATCAGGAACGCCGGGAAGTTGAAGACGATGGGCACGCCGAGCAGCCGCGGCGCCTCGTTCAGCGCCTGCGCCGACAGCGTGACGGCCGGGCCGAGCGTGGCCGGGTCGATGCCCTTCGACACGGCGTCCGCGACGTCGCGCACCGCCATGGCCGCCGACCGGTAGTCGGTGCCGAGCCACGCGGGGAACCCGACCCCCATGTTGCGCAGCAGCTCCTGGAAATACCCCGACCACGAGATCGCCACGGCGACGTTGCCCACGGCGTACTCGATGATCAGGTCCCAGCCGATGATCCAGGCCACCAGCTCGCCGAGCGTCGCGTAGGCGTAGGTGTAGGCGGAACCCGAGATCGGGACCATCGCGGCGAACTCCGCGTAGCAGAGCGCCGCGAAGCCGCAGGCGATCGCGGTGAGGATGAACGAAATCACGATCGCCGGCCCGGCGCCGAGGTGCTGCCCGCCCCCGGCCGCCGCGGTGCCGATCGTGGAGAAGATGCCCGCGCCGACGATCGCGCCGATGCCCAGGACCGTCAACTGGAAGGGGCCGAGCACCCGCTTCAGGCGGTTGGTGCCCCGTTCCGCATCGTCGATCATCTTGTCGAGCGACTTCACCTGGAAGAGTTGCGACATGTTCACCCCTGGCGGGACCGCCGCCGTAGTGGTTGGAGCCGCGGGTGCAGCTCAGGCTCGGGCACTCTATCGTGACGGAGGATGGCGAGGCAAGTGTCACCAGGCGTCGAAGAGGTAGGCGCTCTCCCCGGACGCCACCGCCACGCCCCGGGTCGGGTGGAAGGCGAGGCCGATGGCGCCGTCTCCCGACACCATCAGTTCACGCCGGCCGTCAGCCGCCACGCGGTAGATGCCGCTCGAGCCGGCCAGCGCTTCGGCGACGTACAAGACCCCGGCGGCATCGACCGCAAGCCCCTGCGGCCGTCCGAACCCCCCCGCGCAGACGACGACCTCTCCCCGGCGGTCGACCCGGTAGATGACGTCGCACGACGACAGGGTCGGAGCGCTCACGTAGACCGCTTCCTCGGGATCGATCGCGAGGTGAAAGGCGGCTATGCTGGGTGGCAGGCTGGCGAACGGGATGACCTTGCCCGCCGCGTTCACGCGGAAGAGCGTGCCGCTGCGGTCGCCGACATACATCGTGCCGTCGGAGGTGAAGGCGAGACCGCAGGCGACACCGAGGTCGGAGGCCACCTTCTCGACGGTTCCGTCCATCTTCACCCGGTACACGGCTCCGTCGAACCGGCTGCTGACGCAGAGGTCGCCGAAGGGGTCGAACGCCAGCGACGTGGCGTTCACGATCCCCGAGGCGAGCGGCAGTTGCGCGCCGTCCGGGGTCACCTTGAACACGGACACCGGCACGCGCTGCCCCCGCGTGCCCGACACCGTCCCGTACAGGTTCCCTGCCGCGTCGAACACCGGGCCGTCCACCTGGTGAAGACCGGTCGCGATGCGCCGCCCGACCTCGAGCACGGCAATCGGCTCTCCGTCCTCCCCCACCTGGAGCGGCACCGTGCCTTCGGGCCCGGCGGGCACGACGAATGCGACACGCCTCGACGACACGGAGGTCAGCCGCGCCGGCACACCGCCGACGCGAAGGTCCGGCAGCGGGTCGGACGAGAACCGCGCGGTGCCGGCGTCGAGGACGACGCGGCCGCCCTCGAAGGCGCGCGGCGGCGTCACGCGGGCGCCCAGCTGTTGGGGGATAGCCATCGAACAGCAGGATAACCGATTTGAGACGGCGGGCGGCAGCCAGCCGATGACGCGTGGACGGCCGACAGCCGTGGCTACGTGTCGTCCAGTTCGACGTTCCAGTAGAGATAGTCCCGCCACGAGTCGGGCGCGTTGCGCAGCCCGATGGTGATCCGAATCGCGGGCGCCGAGTGCGGGCGGCTCGGTCTCCTGACGAGGTGCATGCCGGCTTCTTCCGGCGTGCGGCCGCCCTTGCGGCGGTTGCAGGTCACGCAGCAGGTGACGATGTTCTCCCAGTCCTTGCGGCCGCCCTGCGCCACGGGCACGACGTGATCGAACGTGAGCTCGCCGGCCGGCAGCGTCTCGCCGCAATACTGGCACGCGTACTCGTCGCGGGCGTAAATGTTGACGCGGGAGAAGGGGACGTAGTCGAACCGGCGCTTCATGCGCACGTAGCGCAAGAGCCGGATGACCGAGGGGAGCTTGAAGCTGATCGAAACCGCGCGGACCTCGCGGTCGTACACCGAGATGACTTCAACCTTCCCCTGCCACATCAAGGTGACCGCCTTCCGCCAAGGCACCACCTTCAAGGGCTCGTAGGAGGCGTTGAGGAGCAGCGTGTGCTGCATACCGAAACGTATTGTGACCGAGGGTATCCGGCTGTCAACCGATGGACCCCGGTAAATGGCGAGGAGAGAACGGGTTATCGGCGGCTCGTGGCGGCCGCGCAGTACAGCTCGCTCGCGGGGGGCCGCTGTACCGGCCGGGGCCCCGTGCGCTCGCGGCGGCTCTCGCGGCGCGCGACACGAAGGGTCGCGCGCTCGAGGAACTGCCGGGTGACAAGGTCCTGCTCGCAAAAGCGGGTGGGCCCGGCCGGGGTCTTCAAGGGCTGGATGCGGACCGCCGTTGGCGTGTCGGGCTGCATCTGTGCCGGCAAGACGTCGATGTAGCGCTGCGGGAATGACGGGAACGTCCGGAACGTCGTGCCGAGCACGCCGCCGAACCGCTCGCTCAGCCCGGCGAAATCGTGGCGGAGGAACTCGTATACACCGGGGTCGGGCCCGGTCGCCAGGTACTCGCGCACCATCCCCGCGACCTCTTCGAGGAAGGTCCGGCCGTGCGACCCCGACGCCGGTCCCCCGTCGCACCGTTCGACCTGCCGGATCCCGGCCGCCTGCGGGTCGATGTGATACAGCTCGTGCACCACGGTGTCGAGTTTCGCCATCCACCGTTCGCAGCCGCCGTAGTACTGCTCCTTGCGGGAGCCAGCCAGGGTCTGGTCGCAGAAGCGCGGCAGCGCGAACGAAATCAGGTACTGAACGCGCCGCCCGCCGACGTAGACCAGCGGCGACTTGGTGACGAACCAGCGCGAGCGCCGGGTGATTCGCCCCGTCTGCCGGTCGCGCCAGTAGTAGTAGCCGGGCTCCGTTGGCGGCAGGCACACGCAGTGGCACGTGGCGAATGCGCCGGCCGCGCCGCGGCGGCCGTACCTCGCGAACACGAGCAGTTCGTCGGGATCGATGTACGCCAGCCGGGGGACGCGGGCGACGATGTCGCGCATCAGCAAGCTGATGCGCTCGGTGTAATTGATCATGCGCGCGCCCGTCGACTCGGCAACTCGTACGTCGGGACTTGTTCGTCGGGGGAAGACCGTGGAGCGGGCGCGACTATAGCGCGCGCCGAGAGAGGCCGTCAAGGTGAGCCATAAATCGGCTGACGTTTACGGAGCCGACGCCTTCAGTGGCCGGGTTCGCGGTGCGCCGGCCGGGCCGCGGCATGACGACGCCGGTCCGGCGTCGTCAACGCCGCGCGGCCGAGCGTCACTTCGAGAGCGCCTCGATTGCCGCCGCCGTGCCGGCTCCCGCAGGCACTCGATGACCCTGCTCCGCGAGCACGCTTTCGATCGCCCCGAGGAACAAGAGGATGGCCTGCGGCGACGAGCTGTATCCCATCAGGCCCACCCGCCAGATCTTTCCCGCGAGCGGACCGAGCCCGGCCCCGACTTCCATGTTGAAGCGGCCGAGCAGTTGTTTGCGGGCACGGGCTTCGTCCACGCCGTCGGGCACGCGCACCGCGTTCAGGGTCCACAGCCGCTCGCCGTCCGGCGGCAGCAGTCCAAGGCCCATCGCATCGAGCCCGGCCTTCAGCACGAGGTGGTGCCGCTCGTGCCGCGCCCAGCGGGCCTCAAGGCCCTCCTCCCCGATCGCGTTCAGCGCCTCGTGAAGCGCGTAGACCAGCGAAGCCGAGATCGTGTGGTGATACTTGCGCCGCACCCAGTAGTCCTCGAGCAGGCCGAGGTCGAGGTAGAAGCTGCGGCAGGTGACGCGCCGCGCAAGCGCGGAGGGGGCGAACGCCACCGGCGCCAGGCCCGACGGGGCCCCGACACACTTCTGCGTGCAGCTGTAGGCCGCGTCGATCCCCCAGCGCTCCATCTCGAGGGGATGGCCGCCGAGCGAGGTCACCGCGTCCACCAGGATCAAGGCACCGGCGTCGTGGGCCGCCGCGGCGATGGCGTCGACCGGGTTGCGAACGCCGGTCGAGGTTTCCGCGTGCACGACACAGACGAGATCGGCGGGTTCGTGCGCCAGCGCGTCGCGGACGCGCTGCGGGTCGCAGGCCCGGCCCCACTCCACGTCCAGCCGGGTGACGCGCCCGCCATACCGCTGGCACACCTGCGCCAGGCGGTCGCCGAAGTAGCCCGTGACCACGGCCAGCACCCGGGTGCCGTCCTGGACCAGGTTGGCGACGGCGGCTTCGAGCCCGGAGGTGCCCGTGCCCGACACGGCAAAGGCGAACGAGCCCTGGGGCGCGCGGAAGAGCCCGCGGAGCTGTTCCCGCGTCTCGTCCATCATCCCGAGAAGGTCGGGGTCGAGATGGCCGAGCACCGGGGCGGCCATCGCGCGCATCACGCGAGGCGAAATCATGCTGGGGCCGGGGCCGAGAAGGAGGCGTTCCGAAGATGGCAGCGTGCTCATATGACGAACAGGATACCCCGGCAGCGGGTCCGTCGTCTCGTCGGGCACCGCCTTTGCTGTGGTACGGACAGGAGGTGAGCGGATGTTCGGAGTTCTGGGCTGGATCTTGTTCGGGCTGATTGTCGGGCTGGTCGCAAAACTGATGATGCCGGGGCGCGACCCGGGCGGTTTCATCGTGACGGCCCTGATAGGCATCGTGGGCGCGGTGTTCGCCGGATGGCTGGGCCGCAGCCTGGGCTGGTACCGTGCCGACCAGGGCGCCGGGTTGATCGCCTCGATCCTCGGGGCGGTGATCCTCCTGGCGATCTACCGGATGTTCGTCGGGCGGAGAACGGTCGTGTAAGGGCAGCCCCGGCTGGCGGTGGTTGACACTGCCGCCAGCGCGAGGCCTTCTCCCGGGCTCGAGGCGCGCTATGCCCCGAGTGCGCCGAGTTGTGCCCGGACCGTGTCGACCATCTGCGGGGTGGCCGGCGGCAGCGGCCGACGCGGCGCGCCCCCGACGTAACCGGCAAGGTCCATCGCGGCCTTCAACCCCGCCACGCCGAACGCGGTCGTCACCGACTTGGCCAGCGGCGTGATCCGGCGCTGCAGCGCCAGCGCCTCCGCATGCCGGCCGGCGCGCGCGTGGTCGTAGAGTTCCACGACGAGCCCCGGGATGACGCACGCCGCGGCGACGATCCCGCCGATCGCGCCGACGCACAGGCTCGCATACAGCGTCGGGGCGGATCCGACCAGCACGTTGAAGCCGGGCGGCGTGAGCGTCACGAGGTCCGCGATCTGCGTGAGGTCGCCGCTCGAGTCCTTGACGCCCGGGATGTTCGGGTGGGAGGACAGCTTCGCCACGGCCTCGGCGGCCATCTTGACGCCCGTCAGGCCCGGGACGTTGTACGGCAGCACCGGGACCGGCGAGGCGTCGGCCACCGCCGTGAAGTGCCGGACGAACAGGTCGGTCGTCATCTGGTTCTTGAAATAGCACGGCGTCCGGACGAGCACGACGTCGGCCCCCGCCTCGGCGGCGCGCTTCACCGCCGCGATGGTGCTGCGCGTCGATTCCTCGCCCGCCCCGACGATCAGCGTCTTGCCGGCGGGCACGCATTCGCGCGCGGCCGACGCAACGCGGAACGACTCGTCGGCGTCGAGCATCGGGGCCTCGCCGTTCGAGCCGAGCACCAGCACGCCGGCCAGGCCGGTCTTCATCCACTTCGTGACGTTGTGCTTCATCCCGTCCAGGTCGATCTCGTCGTCTTTGAATGGCGTCGCGATTGGGGGAAAGACCCCGTGCAGGTTCATGGCTCGTCTCCGTTGGTTGATCGGTGATCCGTCTGTCGCCTCATCGGACGATCGTGCCCCGGGCCGTGTCATCGACCAGGAGGTTCACGGCCAGGGTGAACAGGAAGATCGCGCCGGCGGGCGCGAGCGTCCACGGGAAGTCGGCGATCGCGTTGACGTTGCTCGCCTGGTGGAGCATCGACCCCCAGCTCGGCACGGCGTCCGAGAACCCCAGGCCCACGTACGACAGCGTGGCCTCCGCGAGGATGAACCCCGGCAGGAGCAGGATCGCCTGCACGCCGAGGACGCCCCGGCACGCGGGCAGCAAGTGCCCGAGCAGCACGCGCGCGTGGCCCGCGCCGAGCGACACGGCTGCCGCGGCGTATTCCCTGGTTCGCTCCGTGGCCACCGTGGCCCGGACCGCCCGGGCGACCCAGGGCCAGCCGACCGCCGCGAAGATGGCCGCCATGAGCGAGAACACCGTCAGCGGAGGCAGGACGAGCGGGAGGGCGGCGCGCAGCGCGAGCACCACGTATACCGCCGGCAGGACCAGGACGAACTCCGCGACCCGCATCGCCGCGGTGTCGACCAATCCCCCGCCGTAGCCGGCGATTCCGCCGACGAGAGCGCCGATCACGAGGGCCAGCAGCGTGGCGAGCAGCGCGACTCCCAGCGAGGTCCTGCTGCCGAACAGCAGCCTCGCGAGCACGTCGCGGCCCTCGGCGTCAGCCCCGAGCGGCAGCCAGGGTCCCGCCTGCTCCGGTGAAACGGACACGAGCCGTCCGCCCGCGAAGAACCGCAGCGGCACGACCCTCGTGCGGTCCTCTTCGTAGCGCTGCTCCAGGCGGCTCACGAGGCGCAACGGGTGGACGAAGGGGGCGTGCCAGCGGCCGTCGGCATCCAGGACCCGGGCTCGCATCGGCGGTGCGAAGAGGTACCCGCGAAACGTCGTGGAGGGGTCGTTCGGCGCGAGCCACGGCGCGGCGACGGCGGCCATCGCCACGCACGCCAGGCAGGCGGCGGCCAGCCGCTTCACCCCTGCGCCTCCACCGCCGCGGCCGCCCCGCTCTCGTCGCGCAGCCTGGGATCGGCCCAGGCCTGGAAGAGATCGGAGGCCACGCTGCCCGCCGCGAGGAAGATCGACCCCGCCGCGGCGCATCCGGCGACGAGGAACAGGTCGCGCCCGCGCAGGGCGTCGTACATCAGGCGGCCCAGGCCGGGCCACGAGGTGACGACTTCGACGACGAACGAACCGCTCAGCAGGCTGCCGAGGATGAAGCCGTAGATCGACGCGACGGGACCGAGTGCCGGCCGGAGCGCGTCCCGCCAGACGAGGCGGCGCATGGCGACGCCGCGGGCGAGCGTCGACACCGCGAAGGGCATCGCGAGGGCATCCCCCATCGCCTGCGACTGCACGCGCTCGATCGTCGCCGCCAGCGGCAGGGCGAGGGCGAGCGCGGGAAGCGGCAGGTGCCGCGCCAGGTCGGCGAGGCCGGCCACGACGCCCGCGTCCCAGGCCCCGGCCGTCTGCATGCCGCCGGTCGGCAGCCATCGGGTCCGCGCGGCCAGCAGCACCAGCAGGAGCGACGTGACGAGCGACGGGAGCGACAGCAGCACGAGCGACACGCCGCGGATGGCCGCGGGCGCGATGCCGCGGCGGCGGCTGCCGGTGACGATGCCCGCGGGGAGGCCGATGGCGGTGGCGAGCAGCAGGGCGACGACAGCCAGCAGGGCGGTGTTGGCGGCACGCCCGGCGACGAGTTCGCCGACCGGCCGGTGGTAGTACAGCGACTCGCCGAAGTCGAGGCGAATCGCGCGCGCGACCCAGCCGGCGTACAGCCGCGAGAACGGCTGGTCGAGACCGTAGCGGGCCCGCTCCCGTGCAAGCTGTTCCACGGAGGCGCCCGTTCCGAACAGCTCGGAGGCGGCGTCGCCGGGCGCCAGGCGGGTGAGCAGCAGCGCGCCCGACGACACGACGGCCACGAGCACCGCGGCAGCGGCGAGACGCCTCCCCAGGTAGCGCAGCACCCTGCTCCTCAGCGCACGCCGATCGGGTCGGCGTTCCAGAGGATCGCGGGACGCAGCAGCGCCGGCGTGGCCCCATTCACGCGGGCGCTGGTCGCGATGTAGATCCGCGGCGCGACGAACTGGATCATCGGCAGCTCCCTGGCGAGGATGCCCTGCACCTGGTCGAAGAGCGCCTTGCGCTGGGCCTGGTCCGCCGTGGCCACCTGCCGGGCCATCAGCTGGTCGATCTCGCGCTCCCACGGCGTCGCCGGGGACGCCTGGGCCGGGTTCCACACGTGCATGCCGCCCGAACTGAGCCACAGCTCGAGGTTCAGGGCCGGGTCGAGATCGGTGACCATGAACTTGAAGTAGACCGCCTCGTAGTCGCCGCGCTCGACCCGGTCGATCACCGCGCCGACTTCGAGCGGCACGACATCCAGGACGAGCCCCACCTTCCGCAGCTCCTCCGCCACGAAGGCCGCGCCGCGCTCGAGGGCCGTGTTGCCCTTCTGCGTGATGACGGTGAATCCCGCGCGGGCGCCCGTCCGGTCCTCCAGCACGCCGTCCCCGTTGCGGTCGCTCAAGCCGAGCGAAGCCAGCAGCCGCCTCGCCTCGGCGACGTCGTAGCCCGCGTGCGGCAGGCCGGTTGCGAACCAGCGCTCGTTGCCCGGGGTGATCGGCCCGAAGACCGGGACGGCGGCGCCGAGGAAGACGGTGTCGGCGAACGCCTGCCGGTCGACCGCGTGCGAGATGGCGCGGCGCAGCTCGGTGCGGCAGCAGCCAGGGCCGCGACCGCACCGCGGGACGCCCGGGGCGCAGGTTCAGCCAGAACGAGTCGGCGTCGAGCCCGACGCCCAGGTCCGCGATCGACAGCTTCCCGGCGTCCGCCGCGCGCTTCAGCGCGGCGTAGTCCTCCGGCCGCACCTCGGTCTGGGTGAAGTCGACCTGCCCGGTCTGCAGCGCCAGCATCTCGGCGTTCTGGTCGGGAACGATCTCCAGCGTCAGCTTGTCGAGCACCGGCAGCCTGGCTCCCGTCGGGTCGGTCCTCCAGTAGCGCGGGTTCCGGACGAAGACGAGCCGCTGGCCGGGCTCGTAGCGCTCGAGGACGAACGGCCCGAGGCCGGGCATCTCCGACGGCGGCGTCGACACGTCCCAGGCCCTGGCGAGCGTCCCGGCGGCCAGCGCGGCCTCCAGCTTGTGGCGCGGCAGGATCGGCAGGTTGTCGAGCAGCCGGATCCCCGGGCCGAACGGCGACGGGAACTTCACGACGACGGTGGCCGGGTCCGGGGCCGACAGCGCGAGTGGTTTGCCGCCGACGAGCAGCGAGTCGCCGAGGGTGCTCGCGGTCTTCTGGTCGTAGACCGCCCTGAACGCGAACACGACGTCGGCGGACGTGAGCGGCACCCCGTCCGAGAAGGTCACGCCCGGGCGCAGCTTGATCGTGTACGTCAGGCCGTCGGCCGACACCGTCCACGACTCCGCGAGCCACGGCTCCACGTCCTGCGTGCGCCTGTCGACGCGAACGACGCGGGCCTGCGTCAGGTGGGTGAAGAGCTCGAGGATCGAGTCGCGGCCGGCGTGGCGGTTGAAGGTGCGCGGCTCGGCACGGATGGTCTGCACCAGCGCCAGCTCCCGCGGCTTCGCGGCGGCGGGCGGGGGCGCCGCCTCGCGCCGGCAGCCGGCCGCCAGGGGCAGCGCGAGCGCCAGCACGATGGCAAGAACGGGCATGACGGGCACGCGCCGGCGTGTGCATGCGGTCAATTTCTTGTCCTCCAGGCCAATCGATTGGCCGGTCGGGTCCCTGCCGGTACCCTCGTCTTTTGTCTGTAGATTCTGCACGCCCCAGTGGCGATTTCCGCCATCACCGGTTGCTTTTCGTGCAATCGGCTGACTGGCCAACCCGTTGGCCGGTCGGCCGCCGGAGCTGGCCGGGGGCGCGACAGCATCCTAGTGCAACAACTCTCTGAGGCGCAACCACTTAGACGAGCGAATCGTCCCGGTGGATGGGTGGCGTGGCGCTTGCCTTCCGACGGGCTGGAGGTTTCCGCGTGGAGCACCCTCGCATGTCCCGGTCGCCCGTGCCCGTCACCGATGCCGGCGGAAGCGTGCTGATCGAGCAGGCGATGCAGATGCTCGGCGTCTCCCGGCGCACCGTTTACTACTGGATCCGCCAGGGCCGCCTGCGGACGGTGAGGACGCGCCTGGGATCGCAGCGGATCCTGCTCGACTCGATTCGTCGCCCGGAACTCATCTCGTCGCCATCGTCGTCGGACGCCGCCGAAATGCTCGGCAGCTTGTCGTCCTAATCCGGCCATCGAAGTTCGCCTGGAGGCAGTATGTTCACTCGTCCTGGTGCAAGGCTCACGCGGCGCGTCGCGCTCGCTTCCCTTGCGCTCCTCGTGTTCACCGCCGGCCTCGTTGCCGCGGCGGACGGGCACCGCGCCCGCCTGTCGGCAGATCCTCGAGCAGCACCTGTCCACGGGAGCGACCGCGCCGGTGAAGGTGATCGTCTCGGGCGGCCGCGACGAGATCGTGGCGCTTGCCGCGCGGTATGGCGTGGAGCCGAAGCGCTGGCTCGCCGACGGCGCGGTCCTCGAGGTGTCCGCGGGGACGCTCGCCGCGCTCTCGCGGCGACGAAGCGGTGGCCCACCTGTCCGGCGACGTCGCGGTCCGCGGGACCATGGCCGTCACGGGCCAGGCGATCGGCGCCGACCAGGTGTGGCGCGGCCTCGAGGGGCTGACCGGCTACGACGGCCGGGGCATCGGCGTCGCGGTCATCGACTCCGGCATCGCGCAGCTGCCGCGCATGCGCAGCCGGGTCGCCGCCAGCGTGGACTTCACGCGCCGGGCGGCGCGCGCGGTGGACGAGTTCGGGCACGGCACGCACGTCGCGGGCATCATCGCCGGCAGGCGGCCGGCGACCCGGCGCGATCCCGGCCGGCTACGCGGGCGTGGCGCCCGGCGCGCACCTCGTCAACCTGAAGGTGCTCGACGCCGACGGCAGCGGGCACGGCGAGCGACGTCATCTCGGCCATCGACTGGGCGATCGCGAACCGCGCCGCGTTCAGCATCCGGATCATCAACCTCTCGCTCGGCCACCCGGTCTTCGAGCCGGCCGCGACGACCCGCTGTGCCAGGCGGTCGAGCGCGCGGTGGCGCCGGCATCGTCGTGGTCGCCGCCGCGGGCAACCTCGGCAAGACGGACGACGGGAAGCCGGTCGTCGGCGGCATCACTCGCCGGGCAACTCGCCCTACGCGATCACGGTCGGCGCGCTCAACACCAAGGCGACGGCGGCCCGCTCGGACGACGTGGTGGCCACCTACAGCTCGCGCGGGCCGACGCTGTTCGACTTCGTGCTGAAGCCGGACCTCGTCGGCGCCCGGCAACCGCATCGTGTCGCTGGAGGCGCCGGGCTCGACGCTGGTCCGCGAGTACCCGGACGCTGCACGAGGCCGGCCAGGGCGCGGCGGCCTACATGCAGCTGAGCGGCACGAGCATGGCGGCGGCGGTGGTGTCGCGGCGCGGCGGCGCTGGTGCTGGAGGCCAACCCGGCGCTGACCCGATCAAGGTGAAGGTGGCGCTGCAGCTGGGCGCGACGTTCATCCCGGAGACGGGCCTGATCGCCTGCGGCGCCGGCAGCGTGGACGCGATCACCGCCGTCCGCATCGCCGTGTTCGGCCCGAAGACGAATGACGACGCGCAGATCGCCGGCGAGACCGTGACGCCGTCGGGGATTGCGTTCTGGCGCGAGGATGAAACGACCGACGCGGCACCGCATCGTCTGGGGCGACCGCATCGTCTGGGGCGACCGCATCGTCTGGGGCGACCGCATCGTCTGGGGCGACCGCATCGTCTGGGGCGACCGCATCGTCTGGGGCGACCGCATCGTCTGGGGCGACCGCATCGTCTGGGGCGACCGCATCGTCTGGGGCGACCGCATCGTCTGGGGCGACCGCATCGTCTGGGGCGACCGCATCGTCTGGGGCGACCGCATCGTCTGGGGCGACCGCATCGTCTGGGGCGACCGCATCGTCTGGGGCGACCGCATCGTCTGGGGTGACCGCATCGTCTGGGGCGACCGCATCGTCTGGGGCGACCGCATCGTGTGGGGCGACCGCATCGTCTGGGGCGACCGCATCGTCTGGGGTGACCGCATCGTGTGGGGCGACCGCATCGTGTGGGGCGACCGCATCGTGTGGGGCGACCGCATCGTCTGGGGCGACCGCATCGTGTGGGGCGACCGCATCGTGTGGGGCGACCGCATCGTCTGGGGCGACTAAAGAAACGCAACGTATATCAGACACTTGGCACTCCCGGCGATCACTGATTGCCGGGAGTGCTGTCAATGCGCTCGACTAGGTCAGGCCTAGAAGTTCTTCCGCTCCAATTCCTCCCTCACACCTCAACCGAATTCAACCGGTACGCCGCACTTTCATATCTAGCGTGAGAACGAGACATACTTCGTCGTCACGCGTACCGGCTGTATGATGCCCTGGCTACTTGCTCGCTATTCCCTCGTTCAGGCAAGGACTGCAGACGCGGCTTGTGGGAGTGGAGTAGACCATGAGGATCTCCGACCTCGTCGAGGCGGGACGTTATGCGGAGGCACTTCGCGCCCTCGCCTTTGCTGCGAGAGCAGGCAGAGAAGATACCCTCGCTCAAGACACCCTTAGAGCTGAACTCCTGCAGGCGACCGGTGCAGACGGCGAAGCGATCGCCGTGGCAGAACGGGTTTTGAATCACCGCCCGCTCGACCAGTCCCTCGCCGGACGCTGTCATATAGCCCTAGCGGAGGTGGACCGCAATGCGGGACGAACCGACTCGGCGATCGAGGACTTCAACCTGGCGTTGCAGGAGGCTGGGGCCGCAAACGACCTCAAACTCGAATGTTGGGCCCAACTAAGACTCTTGATTGCTCTGGCTGAAGGCCCGGGCTTGGATGTCGCCACTGGGTACTTGCCGAAGGTGCGACGGGATATCGCTAGACTTGGAGACCGTCTCACCACTGCGGCACTTCATCTTTACGTCGCGCACATTGAGTCACAACGCGGGCTGCTGAACAACGCCAGAGAACATATTCGGATAGGTCGAGCGCTGCTGTCAGACCAGAAGCACTGCTACTTCCAAAGCCTCGCCGCGAACTCCGCCTCTTGTATCGCATTTTCGGTTGCGGATTTCTTGACGGCTAGACTCGAAGCTGAAGAGGCGCTTCGTGAGTCATCACGGTCAGGACACGCTCCGATTTACCGAGCAGCCGTCACCAATCTCGGCCATCTCGCGCTCGCCCAGGGCAGATTCACACGCGCGCTCAGATTCCTCGACGAGGCAATGCGAATCTCCCCGTCTGGGGGGCCAACCCAGGCGGGCATCACTGACGGCCTCGCGCAGTTGAGCCTCGCGCGGGGGGACCTGATTGAAGCCGAGCGGATCCTCGCGACCGCGCGCGTGTGGACGCCGGAGTCGCCGAAGGGCACGTGGTACTACGGGCTGTGGACCTCCGTCACGCGCGCGAAGCTGCTGCTGAAGCAGGGCCGGTTCGACGCGGCGGCGGCCGGGCTGTCGGAAGCCGTCGGCGGCGCCCGCGAGCTCGCGGACCCTCTTCTCACGGCGGTACTGCGGCTCCTGCTCGTCGAGGCGAACGCGAGGGCCGGGCGGACGGCCGACGCCGCGGCGGTCCTCGCGGACACTTTCAGCGCCGAGTGGCCGTCCACCCTGGAACTGCTCGCGGAGTTCGGCCGCGTCGTGGGGCGCGCGCTGGCCGCGGACGGGTCCCCGGCGGAGGGGCGGTGGTGGTTCGAGCGCGGCGGCCGGGCGCTGGCCAGCGTCGGCCACCGCACCGCGCTCGCCAATCTCGTGGACGGCTACACCGACGCGATCGCCCGCGAGCGCGGCGTCCACCAGGGTCCGGCATCCCCTCCCACGCCGGGCGACTGCCTGCCGCCGCCGCCCCGCTCCGTCGTGCACCGTCTCGACGCGTGCACGCCGCTGATCTCGCAGGGCGCGGAACCCGCCGCCGTCGCGCTCGAACGCGCCGCCTCGATCGTGGATGGCGGCGCCTACCCGGCCGTCGTCGGCCACGAACTGATGGCGGCCCTGCTCGACACGCAGTGCGTGCCCGCGGCGGTGCTGACGGCATCACGCCGGCCGGGCGCGCGCGAGGTGCTCTCCTGGTTCGGCGGAAGCTGGACCGAGGCGTCGGCGCTCGCCGCGACGCCGCCGCGCGCCATCGACCTGGGGCACTGGCAGGGCCGGGACTACGCGATCGCGCTGGTCCCGCCCGCGCAGGTCGGGCGCCTGGTCACGCTCGTCGCGCTGGAGCGCCTCGCGGCGGCCGGCCGCTACCAGCACAGGGCCCGCACCGTCGAGCGCGAGCGCGTCGCGCTGTGGCCGATCGAACAGGACGCCGCGGTGTCCGACGAGCTGATTGCCTGCAGCAGCGAGATGCTCACCGTCGTCGCCCGCGCCAGGCACGTGGCCTCGACGCCGATCACGGTCCTCATCACCGGCGAGACGGGCACGGGCAAGGAGATGATCGCCCGCCTGATCCACGCCGCCTCGCCCCGCGCCGGCAAGCCGTTCGTCCCCTTCAACTGCACGTCGGTGCCGCGCGACCTGATGGACAGCCAGCTGTTCGGCCACCGCCGCGGCGCGTTCACCGGCGCCGCCGTCGATCACCCCGGCGTGATCCGGGCCGCAGCGGGCGGGACGCTCTATCTCGACGAGGTGGGCGACCTCGCCCTCGAGGTCCAGCCGAAGCTCCTGCGCTTCCTCGAACTGAACGAGATCCAGCCGCTCGGCGACACGCAGCCGCACCGGGTGGACGTGCGCATCGTCGCGACCACCAACCGCGACCTCGATCAACTCGTCGAGGAGGGTGCGTTCCGCTCCGACCTCTTCTACCGGCTGAACGTCGTGCCGCTGCACCTGCCGCCGCTGCGCGAGCGGCGCGAAGAAGTGCCGCCGCTGGCCGAGCACTTCCTGAACCGCGCGGCGCGCGAATTCCACAAGGAGCGGCTCCACCTGGCCGAGGAGACGATGGAGTACCTGGTGCTCTACCGGTGGCCGGGCAACGTCCGGCAGCTCGCGAACGAGATGCGGCGCATGGCGGCCATGGCGGAGCCGGGCGCGGTGCTCATGCCCGAGCACCTCGACCCGGCAATCCGCGCCGGCAGGCGGACGATCGCCGCAGCCATCCCCGACCTCGATCCGACCGAGCTGGTGGTGCGACTCGATCAGCCGCACGCCGCGCTGATCGAACACGCGGAGCGCGCCCAGATCCGCTACGCCATGCAGCAGTGCGGCGGGCGGGTGGAGGAGGTGGCCAAGCGGCTCGGCCTTTCACGCAAGGGGCTCTACCTGAAACGCCAGCGCCTGGGCTTAGAATAGGCACACCATGAACCACCGATGGCGGCACCTGGCCCTCGCCGCCGTGGCGGCACCGCTCGTCCTGTTCGCGGCGGCGTGCGCGACCACGGGAGGGGGACGGGCAGCAGCGCCCGCGGAGCCGGGCGCGGCCCCGGTGCCCGTGACGCTCGACCGGCCGCCGAGCCTGACCATCGAAGTGATCGTCACCGACAAGAAGGGCCTGCCCGCCCAGGATCTGCGCGTCACGGACTTCGACGTCGTCGTCGACGGCCGCAGGCGGCCGGGACTTGCACTCGGGCGCCTGTTTCGGGGCCCTGGCGCTGAGTTCGCGGCGGCGAGCCGCGGTCCCGGCGGCCCCGGCGAAGTGCTCCCGCTGTCGGAGCCGAGCCGGGTCATCGTGGTCGTGGTGGACCAGGCCAGCTTCTCCCCGGGAGACGAACTGGGCGCCCGCGCGGTTGCCGAAGCGTCCGTCGGCCTGCTCGGCCTTTCGGACCGCGTGGCCGTCGTCACGCTGCCGGCGCTCCAGCGGACGGCCACGATTCTCGTTCGAGCGGGTGGACGTGTCGAAGCAACTTGCCGGACTGCGTGCGATGTGGGGGCGCGAGCCGGATCGGGCGGACGCGGAAACGGCCCCGGCCCCGCCCGCTGCCGGCGCGGTGGACGTGTCGCGGGGAGCCGAATCGGCCCCCCCACGAGAGGCAGTGGGCCGCGAGAACCTCGGAGGGGCGGCCGCCGAACGGGAGCGCCCTGGCGCCCAGGTGCCGGGCGCCGAGACGATCGACCCGGCCGCGCTGAAGACGCACGCGAGCGGCGCGCTGACATCGCTCCGGCAGGTGGTGCGCGCGCTCGGCGCCGCACCTGGCGGCAAGACGATCCTGTTCCTGTCGTCGGGGCTCGTGGCCGCCGACCTGTCCCCGGAGATGGCCGGCGTCATCGCGGATGCCGCCCGTTCCCACACCCGCATCGTCTCGGTCCAGGTCCCGTCGAGTTCGGCCCTTCGCGACCTCGGCTCCAACGATCTCCGCACGCTCGCACAGGGCACCGGGGGGCGGTTGTTGAGCGCCGCCGGCAAGCCGCAGCAGGCGGCGGAACGGCTGGCGAACGAGCTGTCGTTCTCCTACCTGCTGATGCTCGCGCCGATGCCGGGAGACGGCGACCCGGTGCCGCACGAGGTCTCGGTGTCGCTGCGCCGGCGCACGGATGTTTCCCTCCAGGCACCGCGCCAGGCGGTGGCGTGGAGGATCCCGCCCGACCAGATGGCCGCCGCGCTGTCGCCCCGCGCGCAGGTGGAAGCTGCCCGCGCCGCGCCGCCGCCCGCACCGCGTCAGCCGAACAGGACCGGCGCGTCCCCCTCGTCGCCGTATCCCGGCTTGTCGATGTTCCAGCACGACCGTTCCGTGGACCTCGTGCTCGCGCGCGTGTCTCAGTACGCGTTCGATTACGGCCGGGCGCTGTCGTCCATCGTGTCCGAGGAGACCTACACGCAAGAGGTGCGCGGCGACGTGCTCGCCGAGCTCCGGGCCGCTGGCGGCCGCGCGCAACAGGACCCTCGTCTCGGACTACCTGCTCGTGAAGGTGCCCGGCATCGACGGCTGGCTTCCCTTCCGCGACGTCTTCGAGGTGGACGGCACGCAGGTGCGCGATCGCGAGGACCGCCTGGTGAAGCTGTTCCTGCAGGCCGCGTCGCCCGAGGTCGCGCTCCAACGCGCCAACGAGGTCCTGCGCGAGAGCGCGCGCTACAACATCGGGCCGATCACCCGCACGCTCAACGTGCCGACGCTTCCGCTGTGGTTCCTGGAGCCGTCGAACGTCCGCCGGTTCGCCTTCCGCAAGGCGGGCGAGGAGAAGATGGGCGGCAGGACCGCGTGGGTGCTGGAGTACTCGGAAACGGTCCGCCCGACGTTCGTCAAGACGACCGCCGGGCTGGACGTGCCGGTGCTGGGTCGGGTATGGGTGGACCCGGTGAACGGGCAGATCTACCAGACGAGGGTCGCGGCGCTTGCCGCCACGATCACCGTCACCTACGCCCCTCACGCGGAGATCCAGGGGCTCTGGCTGCCGGCCTCGATGCAGGAGCACTACGCGACGGGGAAGACCGAGATCACCGCGACCGCCAGCTACTCGAAGTACCGGCAGTTCCAGGTGCTGACGACGGAACAGGTCGCTCCGCCGAAGAAGTAGAGTCAAGGACCGGGCACTCGCCGCGTACACGACGAGGGCGGCCTTCCGGCCGCCCTCGGACCATCCGCCAACCAATCATCCACCGAATGCTGGAAGACCGGTCCCCTACCGCTGCATCTGTCCGCGGTACGGAATCACCTGCCCGGGCTCGATGGTCGCGTCCCACTCCATCGCGCGGAAGCCTTCGCGCTGCACCACGATCCGGTGCTGCCCCGGCGTCAGCGTCAGCGGCTCTCCGTAAGGCGTGAACGTCCCGACCGTTCCGACGTACTCGCCGTCCACCCAGACGTCCGCGTCGGATGGCTGGATATCGAAGCTCACGCCGCCGTAGACCGAGACGCTCGGCGTCGCGTTGTAGGCGTACGAATCGTCGTAGTAGCCATATACCCGGGGCCGGTAGGTGCCCAGGTAGGTGTACGGATACGGCACCGGGTAGCCGACCGAGAACCCGAACCCGATGCTGAACCACGGGCGGAACGAGTAGTACGGCGCCGAGAAGTAGTACGGCCGGTAGGACCACCCGTAGGGGCGGACATACACGTTGCCGTAATACGGCCGGGCGTAGCTCGGATACCCGTAGCGAGGTGCCGGCACGTGCCCGTACCGGTTGCCGCTGTAGTAGCCGCGGTCACCGGGGCGATAGGCCGGCGAACCGTACTGATAGGGCGGTCGCGGAACGGCCTGGCGGGGTGCGGGCTGCGCGCCGTACCTGGCCATAGGCTCGAGGCGCCGGCTGCGCACCGTACTGCCCGTATGCACGAGGTGCCGCCTGCGCACCCGGCCGTCCGTATGCCTGTGCGGGAGGCTGTGCCCCGTACTGCCGGTTCCCGTTGGCGCGCGGCGCCGCCTGAGGCGCACCGTAGCCGCCGCCGTTCTGCGTTGCGGGCGGGGCTGCCTGCCTGGCCTGCGGAGGAGCCTGCCTGGCCTGCGCAGGAGCCTGTCTGGGCGCCTGCTGCCGTACGGTCGCCTGCCGTCCGCCTTCACTGCGCTGTGCCGGCTGGCCGGCCGTCGATCGGCCGCCGCCGCGCTGGTGACCGTTGCCGCGGTCCTGTCCGGTGGCCGTCACGGGCGAAAGGCCGAGTGCCGCCACGACGATGGCAGAAGCAAGCGTCTTCTCGAGGTTCATATACGACTCCATCACCGGCCCTTCACCAAGGTGGGTTCGCTGTCCTGTCACGACGACCGGAAGGACCGACGCCCACCCTATCGCAACCGTGGTGCCAAGCGGGACTGCTGGATTCTGCTGGAGAATCTCGCAAGTCGTGGACTGAGCGCTCCGTCGTTCGTCCTGCTGCGAGGACACAGCGGCCAGCCGGGGTCACCTCTCCTCCAGGAAACGGACGAGCCTAGCCCCCACTTGCCGGGCTCGGTCCACCGGCAGCTGGTGCAGGTGCTCGACCGCGGCGCCGGCCCACGCCGTGGACGAAGACGACGGCCGGACCGCCCCCAGGGCCGTCGAAACGACAGTGAGTGATGTCGCCGGCACCCGCGAAGAGCCATCGACGCGTCCGCTGTCGTGGTGTAACGTCCGTGTGCGAACGCTTCCGTATCGAAGCAGGTAGGAGATCCGCCATGGTCCTCACCGCCGCGCTGATCCCACTTGCTGTGGCCGTCACCCCGGCCGCGCCGCAGCCGCCGCCGGATCAGCCCCCAGCCTACACCCTTTCCGGCGTCCGGCGCGCCGCCGCCGAGGCCGGCACGCCTGGCGCCGACCAGTCCGCGGCGCCCGCACAGCCCGCGGACCAGCCAGCCCGCCCGCTCGTTCGAAGGACACCCCAGGGGCAGATCAACGTCGAGACGTTCGTCCCGCCGCCGACCCGTCGTCCTGCCACACGATGATCGAGTTCCTGACGGCGGACCTGGCCCCCGCCGGAACAGCCTGGCACCAGGAGTTCCTCGCGCTCACCCGGCCGGTGTACGCGGCCGACCCGTTCGAGCTGATGGGAAATCGCGAGCGCGTGGAGGCGGTCGCGTCGAGCCTCGCCTTCGGCGTCGCGATCGACGGGTTGGCCCGCCTCGTGCAGCGCCTCAGGAGTTCGTACCGCCAGCAGAAGGTCAACAAGGTGCGGCAGGAAATCGACGAGGAAACCGAGATCGTCGAGGCAGCCTACAAGGCAAAGCAGGCCGGCGAGCCCGTGCCGCGCGCGGTCACAAAGACGCGACGGTGACCGTTCGCCCTGGCGCCGCGACGTTGCGGAACGTCAGCGTCACGGTGCCCAGGCGCACCTCGTCGCCGTCCGTCAGCATCACGACTCCCGCCAGCTTCGAGCCGTTCACCCACGTCCCGTTCTTGCTTTGAAGGTCCTCGATCGACACCCGGGCGTCGGACCACGTGATCTTCGCGTGCATCCGGGAGATCGACAGCGCGTCGATGCGCACGTCCGAGCCGACGTCGCGGCCGACCGTCTGCGCGCCGGCGCGGAGCGGGTACTCCCGCTCGCCCCATGACAGCCAGCAGGTGACCTCCTGGCACCCACCGCCAGCCAGGAGAACGGTCGCCGGTGCGGTTCCTGCGTCGGCGTACACCGGCTCGAACTCGAATGCGTACCCGAAGCCGTGCACCGTGCGAATGAAGCGGCCGTGGCGGCCGTGCTCTCCCAGCGCCGAGCGCAGTTCGGCGATCAGGGCGGCGAGATTCACTTCCGACACGAACGTGTTCGGCCACAGCCGTTCGTGCAGGTCGACCTTCGAGAGCGCGTTCGGGCGCTTCTCGACCAGCACCGTGAGCAGTTCGTACGCCTTTGGTGAGAGATGGACTGCGCGGCTGCCTTCCAGCAGCTGGCGCCGGCCCTCGTCCAGCGTGAACGCGTCGAAGCGGACCCTCATCGGCATCTCCAGAAATTCCCAATGAAATCTCCAAGAACCGCCAAAGACCGGCCGGACGTCCGAGCGCATTTTACCTCCCAGCAGGGCGAACTGAGGGGAGGATGTGATGAACGCGAAGCGGACCTGGCAAATGGCGGCGGCGGCGATGGCGGTCGCGGCGAACGCCACACTGGCGGCCGCCGGCGACATCCGCGCGCTCCAGCCCCGCGGCGCACGCGTCCTCGAGGAAGCGATGCGCCGGACCGCGGCGATGCGCGAGCTCGTCGACGGAGCTCCGAGAATACCGACGTCGTCGTCTACCTCGACCTCGATCCCAACGAGCCGGGCGGCCTCGATGGCAACCTCCGGTTCAGGGCCGCCGCCGCCGGCGCGCGCTACGTCCGCGTGTGGCTCCAGCCGCGACGGTGCGACAGGCGCTGCTGCCGGTGCTCGCGCACGAACTTCAGGCACGCGCTCGAAGTCGGCATGGCGCCCGACGTGCAGGACGCGGCGACCTTCAAGGCGTTCTACACGGCGGTGGGCAAAACCGCGAACGCCGGCCGTTTCGAGACCGAGGCCGCGCAGCAGATGGGCGAACGGGTGCGCAAGGAGTTGGAGAAGTAGCGCGACGAATCTCCCTGAGGAATTTCCCAAGGAAATCCCCAGAAATTCCCAAAGATCGGCTGGCCGGTCGGGCGCATCCTACGTCCTGCGGGCACCGACCGTCCGACCTCGCAGCGAGGACGGGTGGCAGCAGCCCCTTGAGCCGGGTGCGTGGTGCTGGTGTGCCTTGTCCTCCACTGGCCTCCCACGTACTGTGCTGCTGTCCCCCGCCATCGCTGCGAGCGCGCGCGCGTGACCGTCATTTGAGCCCGCCAATGAGGTGGAGTTCCGACTGCCAGCGACAGGGCCAGTCCGGCTGCGCAAGCTCCAGTTCGGTCCGCGTGACGAGCGGAGCCGGAACTGGGTAGAGCCCGGACTGCAGACGCCATCCGCCGAATGTGCCAACGAGCAGTAGCGCCGACGTGCCCGCGGCCACCGCGAGCCATCGTCGCCACCGGGAGGCACTTGAAACTGGGGACGGAGAGCGGGACTCAAGCGGGCCTCCGCGGATCTGGCGCAGCTCGATCGCCGCCGCGTGCGCGCTGTCCCACCGCGCGTCGGGGTCCTTCGTCAGGCACTCGCGGATGAGGCTGTCGAGCGCGGGCGGCGTGACGGAGACGAAGGAGGACAGGGGCGCCGGCTCGCCGGACATGATCGCGGAGATGACGCTCGCCTCGGTCTCGCCCGCGAACGCCCGGCGGCCGCAGCAGCATCTCGTACAGCAGGCAGCCGAACGCGAAGATGTCCGTCCGGGCGTCGCTCTCGCGTCCCTCGAGCTGCTCGGGCGCCATGTAGGGAACGGTTCCCATGATCAGGCCCGGCGAGGTCGCCGGTTCCTGCGTAGGGAGCGCCGACATGGCCACACCGGCAGCAGCCGGCTGCGGCTTCAGCTTCGCCAGGCCGAAGTCGAGCAGCTTCGCCTGCAGCGCGCCGCCCTGACTTCACGAGCATCACGTTCGCAGGCTTCAGGTCTCGGTGCACGATCCCCCGCCTGTGCGCCGCGGCCAGTGCGTCGGCGATCTGCGCCCCGAGCTCCAGCACCTGTTCGAGCGGCAGCGGCCCCTTGCGGAGGCGCTGCGCGAGTGACTGCCCCTCCAGGTACTCCATCACCAGGAAGTGGACGACAGCCGTGCGTCGCCCGCCTGCGGCGAGCTTGTCGAGCCAATGTCGTGCAGCGTGCAGATGTTCGGGATGATTCAGCGCCGCGACCGCGCGCGCCTCGGACTCAAAGCGACGCTGGCGGTCGGGATCGGAAGCAGCTTGCTCAGGGAGGATCTTGACGGCGACGGTGCGCCCAAGCCGCGTGTCGCGCGCCTTGAAGACCTCCCCCATGCCTCCGGCGCCGAGCGCCGAGACGATCTCGTACGGGCCGAGACTGGTGCCGGGGGAAAGGGGCACGACGCCTCCTGAAGGGATCAGGACTCTGGATTGGGATCGACCCGGGAACGGCGACGTGAGCCGGATTCTAGCACCGGTGCAGAAACGATGCGAGGACGAGGATTCGACAGAACGAGGACGCAAAAGTGTCGAGAAAGCAGGATTAGGTCCCGTCGGACGCTCCGGGCTGACGCCGCTGGCGGGCAGGCCGCGGGGTTATAGAATCTGTATGATATTCTATATTCATGGCGCTGAGCATCAAGCACGAGGAGGCCGACCGACTGGCGAGAGAGTTGGCGGCGACCACCGGCGAAAGCCTTACAGAGGCGGTCCTGAACGCGCTCCGCGAGCGTCTCAGGCGCGAGCGCGGCCGGGTGCGCGGGCCGAAGTTGCAACACGAGTTGCGCGCGATTCGCAAGCGCTGCGCAGGGCTGCGCGTGCGCGACCGCCGCAGCGAGGACGAGATCCTGGGCTACGGCGACGACGGAGTGCCGCGCTGATGGTGATCGACACATCGGCCATCCTGTCGCTCCTCCTCAACGAGGCCGACGCGGACCCCATCGAGGTCGCGCTCGATCGCGACCCCGTGCGCCTGCTCTCCGCCGCGTCTTACGTGGAAGCCGCCATCGTGATCGAAGCGCGGCTCGGCGAGGCGGGCGGCCGCGAATTCGACCTGCTCGTGCACAAGGCCGCAATCGACATCGTCGGTGTCACGGCTGATCAGGCTGAGGTGGCGAGGGATGCGTGGCGGCGCTACGGGCGAGGCCGCCACAAGGCGGGCCTGAATTTCGGCGATTGCTTCGCCTACGCGCTCGCGGTGGTCTCCGGCGAGCCGCTGCTCTGCAAGGGCGGCAATATCGCGAAGACGGACGCCGTGCTCGTGGGCCTGGGCACCGACTGACGGCCAGCCGCGATTTGTAACGCCTTTCGGAAGCAGTAACCGTTCCGCCCTCTCTCGCACGCAATCCCTCCAATTTTCCGACCTCCCGCCATGGTCCCGCGCTTGCAGCCGCCGGGGTCGACTCGTTCGTGCTTACGCGGATGGAGGCCGGGAGCCCCGGCCCCGCGCCCGTTCACAGCCCACTCATTCGACCCGACACGTACAGGACGGAGGTTTGCGATGGAACTTCGGCTCTCGACCGCCGCCAGGCGGACGGTGTTTCTCGGCGCGGCGGTGACCGCACTGGCCCTGCACCCGGATCACGCGCGCGCGCAGGTGCTGCTCGACCCCGGCCTCGGCCTGTCGACAGTCGTGAGCGGCCTGTCGCAGCCGATCGCGATGGCGTTCATCGGCCCGGACGACATCCTGGTCACCGAGAAAGCCACCGGCCGGGTCAAGCGCGTCACCGGCGGCGTCGTGGCCGCCACGGTCCTCGACCTCGCCGTGAACTCCAACAGCGAGCGCGGGCTGCTCGGCATCGCGCTGCACCCCGAGTTCCCGGACGTGCCCTGGCGTGTATCTCTACAACACCGAGAGCACGACCGGCGCCGACACCAACGTGGCGGCCAACGTGCCGCTGCTCGGCAACCGCGTCGACCGCTTCGTCTGGGACGGCAGCACGCTGACCTTCGACCGGAACATCATCCGCCTGCGCTCGTTCCAGAACGACCGGAACAACATCGCCGAATCCCACGCTGCCGGTGCTGCGCGGCAACCACAACGGCGGCGTGCTGCGCTTCGGGCCCGACGGCAAGCTCTACGTGGTCATCGGCGACAACGGCCGGCGCGGCTGGACGCAGAACAACCTGGCGGGTCCCGCGCCCGACGACGACTTCGGCGGGCCGGCGCCCGACAACGCGCACATGACCGGCGTCATCCTGCGGCTGAACGACGATGGCAGCACGCCGTCGGACAACCCGTTCTACGAGTCGGGCGCGCCAGCTCGGGCGCCGCATCGGGGGCGCGCTCGGCGACGAGGTCGGCCAGAACCTGCAGCGGATCTTCGCCTACGGCGTCCGCAACAGCTTCGGCATGACGTTCGACCCGAAGAAGGGCGACCTCTGGACGACCGAGAACGGCGGGCGGGCCTTCGACGAAGTGAACCGCGTCGAGCGGGGCTTCAACGGCGGGTGGATCCAGTTCATGGGCCCGCTGGAGCGCGTCGCCGAGTTCAAGGCGATCGAGATCGGCGTGGGTGTCGGCGCCAACGGGCCGAACGGCCTGCAGCAGGTGCGCTTCCCGCCGGCGAACATCGCCGACACGCCCGAAGACGCGAAGGCGCGCTTGTTCCACGTGCCCGGCGTCGCACCCGCGCGACCCGGAGTTCAGCTGGAAGCAGGTCGTGCCGCCGGCGGGGCTCGGCTTCATCCACGGCACGGCGCTGGGCGAGCAGTACCGACGGCGACCTGATCGTCGGCTCGGCCGTCGCAGCGCGCAGCGAACCCCGGGCACCTGTATCGCTTCCGCCTCAACGGCGGCCGCAATCAGTTCGTCTTCGACGACGAACGCCTGAAGGACAAGGTGGCCGACAACGTCGCAGCCGACGACTGGCAGACCGAGGGCGAGGAGATCCTGTTCGGCACCGGCTTCGGCATCGTGACCGACATCCAGACCGGGCCCGACGGCGCGCTCTACCTGGTGAGCCCGGCGGGGACGATTAGGAAGATCGTGAAGATGTAGGAGGGCGACAGCGCTCGATGCGAAGGCTGGGCGGCCGTCGCTGCCTGGCCTTCACCGTCCGTGCTCACCGGCTTTCAGTCGGCCCAGAGCGCGGCGAGTTCGAGGTCGATTTCCGCAAACGGCTCGGCGCGCACGACCTCGGCGCCCGAGTGGGTGCCGATGATCGTCCAGCGGCCGTTCTCCAGGCGCAGCACCTCCAGGGTCCGGGCGTCCGGGTCGATCAGCCAGGCGTGCCCGATGCCCTCGCGCGCGTAGATTCTCAGCTTCTTCACGCGATCGAGTGACGCCGTGGAGGGAGAGGTGATCTCGCAGACCCAGTCGGGCGCGAGCGGGAAGTAGGCAGTCTCCGGCAGGCGCGGCATGCGTTCGCGCCGCCAGCCGGCCCAGTCGGGCACGAGCACATCGCGGCCGAGATGCAATTCCGGCTCGTACGAGGATCCACCAGCCGCCCGGGCCACCGCGGCCGCGATGGTAAGGGCCGCCGATCCGGCCCCGAGGGACGAACCAGCGTTCGCGTGCCGCGGCCTGCGGCCTCGGATTCACGTGCAGTTCGCCATCCACGATCTCCGCGACCTGGATGTCGGGGACCTGCACCAGGTCGTCGTACGTCGCCGGGCGATCGAACGGTGGCACTCGCGGCATCGGCTCCATGTACATCGTCGTCTGCAGGAGGGATGCCGGGCCGGGTTCGGGCCGGATTCGTCGAGTTCGGGCCGTCGCGAGCTGCCGGCGACCGCGCAGTTTCTGCAACGCCCCGGAGCGCGCTGGCAGGAAACTCAGCGGCGTCAGGCGGGACGTGCACTGCGCAAGCACGGAGGCTTGCGCCACAGACGTGGCTGACTCCAGCGGCGCCGGGCGACGGACGGTCGCGCGGGTCGTCAGCTTCTTGCCGGCGGCCTCGATCGTCACGACGTATTCTCCAGGCGGCGCGAGGCGCGTCCCGCCGCCGCGCTGGCCGCCCCGCTGCCCGGCCGCCGGCGCGGCCGCGTCGGCGCCGCTCGTCCGGCGGAAGTCCCACACGACGCTGTTCAGGCCCGCGGCCGCCGGCCCGTCGATCACCGCGACCTCCGTCCCGTACGGGTCCGAGATGCGCACCTTCACCTTGTCGGGCGCCGCCGTCTTCAGCAGGTAGTTGATGACGAGGCCCGCCGGTTCGTTCGGCGCGACGAACTGGCGGTCGCCGCCGATGCTGAACCCGACCGACCGTCGCGGCCACTGGATCTTCGGCTCGACCGCGAACAGGTGCGCGTCGGCGTTCATCACCGCCGGCGTCATCTCCTGGAACGGCGTGATGTCCACGGCGAAGAGACCGCGGCCGTGGGTGGCCACGACGAGGTCGTTGTCGCGCGGGTGAATCAGCAGGTCGTGCACGAGCGCGTAGGGCGGAAGCCCCGTCCCGAACGGCGACCACGTCTTCCCGCCGTCGAGCGTCGCGAACACGCCCGACCTCGGTCCCGACGAACAGCAGGTCGGCGTTCTTCCGGTCCTGCGCCATCGAGTAGACGGTGCCCTCGGGCAGCCCCGCGTGGATCGCCGTCCACGTCTCGCCGAAGTCGTCGGTCCGCAGCACGAACGGCGCGTAGACGTCGCGGTGCCAGCCGGCCTTGGTCACGAACGCCGCTGCCTTCCTTGTGCGGCGACGCGACGACGCGCGTCACGTAGTAGTCGGCCGGCCCGCCCGCCGCGGCCACCTTCGCCGTCACGTCCGTCCACTTCCCTCCCCCGTCCCTCGTCACCTGCACCTTCCCATCGTCGGACCCCGTCCAGATGACGCCCGGCGTGACGGGCGACTCGGCAATCGTCGTCAGCGTGCAGAACTCGATGTTCCCCTTCAGCTTCTCCGGGTCGTTCGTCGTCAGGTCCGGGCTGATCTCGCGCCACGAGTCGCCGCGGTTCACCGACCGCAGCAGCACCTGCGCGCCGATGTAGATCGTGCGGCTGTTGTGCGGCGAGACGAGGATGGGCGCCGTCCAGTTGAAGCGGTACGGCCGGTCGGCCCTGCGGCGGCGTCGGGCCGGATCGAGCGCGACGTGCCCGTGCGCTGGTCGACGCGCTGGATCGCGCCGTTCTGCGACGCGTTGTAGAGCCAGCGGCTGTCCTCGGGATCGACGACGTTGAACATGCCGTCGCCGCCGCCGACCATCGTGTAGTCGTCGCGGGTGATCGACCCGCGAGGGCCGTTCGACGGGATCTTCACCGAGCCGTTGTCCTGCAGGCCGCCGTAGATGTTGTAGGGCTCCTCCATGTCCACGCCGATGGCGTAGTACTGCGCGAGCGGCAGGTGATCGAAGACGTCCCAGGTCGCGCCGAAGTCCCAGGACACGGCCAGGCCGCCGTCGCTCGCCGAGGATCAGGTGGTTCGAGTCGCGCGGGTCGATCCAGAGCCGTGGTAGTCCACGTGGAACGACCCGGCGATGTTCTCGGGCCCCTTCTTGCCCCAGGTCTTCCCCGCATCGACCGAGCGGTACATGCTGACGCTCGGGACGTAGATCGTCTTGTCGTCGTTCGGGTCGATGTAGATCCAGCCGTACCACTTGCCGCCGCCGATGCTCTCGCCCGGCGCGTTCATCTTCTTCCACGTGCTGCCGGCGTCCTCGGAGCGGTAGACCTCGCCGCCGATCGGCAGCGGCCGCGCCGGCGTCGCCTGGCCGCCGCCGACCGATGCCGGCGCGCCGCCCGCGGGCGCCTCGCGCGGATTCTGGTTGTCGATGACCGCGTACATGATCGCGGGGTTCTTCGGGTAGATCGCGATGCCGCAGCGCGCCAGCTTGCCGGTCGGCAGCCCGCCCGCCAGCCGCTGCCACGTCTTCCCCGCGTCCTTCGACCGGTAGATGCCCGTCTCCGGGCCCGCCCTCGTCGAAGTTCCACGGGATGCGCTGCTTGTCGTAGGTCACCGCGAACACGGTGTTCGGGTTCTTCGGGTCGATGACGACGTCCACGACGCCGACGTGGTCGCCCTTGAAGAGGACCTTGGTCCAGGTCTTGCCGCCGTCGATCGTCTTGTAGAGCCCGCGGTCGGAGCCGTTCGAGAAGTGGTAGCCGACGGCGGCGACGTAGACGATCGTCGGGGTTGCGCGGGTCGATGGCGATGCGGCCGATGTGCCGCGTCTCGGCGAGCCCCATGTGCGCCCAGCGTCTTGCCCGCATCGGCGGACTTCCAGACGCCGAACCCGCGCATCGGAATCCGCCCGGACGCCGCGTCGCCCGTGCCCACCCAGATGATGTCGGGGTTCGACGGCGCGAGCGCCGCGTAGCCGATCGACACCATGCTCTTGTCCGGCAGGACCGACTCGAACGTGGTCCCGTTGTTCGTCGTCTTCCACAGGCCGCCCGTGGAGGGGATGACGTAGAACGTGGACGGACGCCGCTCGTCCACCGCGACGTGGAGGATGCGCCCGTTCTGCCGGGCAGGCCCGAGGTTGCGGAACGCCGGCGCCTTCAGCAGGCTCGCCGCCGTCGGCGCGGGCGCCGTGCTGCGCGCTCGTGCCGTGCATCCACGGCGAACGGGACGAGCAGGCGGCAAACAGGAAACTGGCCGTCAATCGATGCAGTCTTCATCAGTCGAGTCCATACGAATCTCGACTCGTTCCTAAGTCCGTCAGCCCTTGAGGCTCTGGGGCCCGAGCCCTCGAGCCTCGAGTTCTCACCATCCATTGAACAGCGCCGTTCCCCCGAGCTGGTCCATCTGCTGCGAGGATCCAGGCGCGGCGCTCTTCGACGTAGCGCAGACGGGCGGTCGACGCGGAAGCGGATCGGGTTCGGCAGCACGGCGGCAAGCAGGGCCGCTTCGGACGGCCCGAGTTTCGCGGCCGGCTTCCTGAAGAACCGCTGGCTGGCCGCCTCGACGCCGAACACGCCGTCGCCCGAGTTCGGCGATGTTCAGGTAGACCTCGAGGATGCGCCGCTTCGACCACGTCAACTCGATCAGCACGGTGAAGTACGCCTCGAGCCCCTTGCGGACGAAACTCCGCCCCGACCACAGGAAGACGTTCTTCGCGACCTGCTGGGAGATCGTGCTCGCGCCGCGCAGGCGCCGTCCCTTCTCGGCGGCGTCGATGGCCTTCTGGATGGACTCGACGTCGAACCCGTGGTGCGTCGGGAAATTCTGGTCTTCGGCCGCGATGACCGCCACGCCGCGCGTGTTTCGAGATGCGGCTCCACGGCACCCAGCGGTAATCGACGGGTAGGACTTCCAGGCGAGCAGCGCCTCGACCCGGCGCTCCATCATCACGCCGCTGGTGAGCGGCGGGATCCAGCGCAGCAGCACGACGCAGACGATCGACAGGGCGAACGCGTACCCGACGGCCTTGAGCAGGCGGATGAACAGGCGGACCGCGAGCGGACGCTTGGACGCCGACTTGGTCTTTACGCGAACAGCCATGTCGGGCGGGATCTTAAGTCACAAAGCGGCCGATGAATGAAGACCGGGCGCTCGAGAGTTCGAAAGCCTGAAGCCGCCCGAAGCCCGAAGCCTGAAGCCGGAAGCCCTTTATGAGAGTGACCATCGATCTGTCCGTCGTGCCCATCGGCGTGGGCGTGTCGCTGTCGGATTACGTGGCTGCGTGCGAGCGCGTGCTGAGCGAGGCGGGGCTTTCGCACACCCTGCACGCGTTCGGCACGAACATCGAGGGCGAGTGGGACGAGGTGTTCGCCGCGGTGAAGGAGTGCCACGAGGTAGTGCACCAGATGGGTGCGCCGCGCGTCCACAGCAGCCTGCGGATCGGCACGCGCACCGACAGGTCCCAGACGCTCGACGAGAAGATCAGGAGCGTCGAGCAGAAACTGTAGAGGCGCTAGCGGTTGCCGGCCAGTTCCCTCGCTACCGCGCGCCCGGCCTCGAGCGCGGCCTCGGTTTCGAAGAAGCCGTCGCCGCGCATCGGGTTTCCCATCTTTCTGTAGGCCGCCGCGAGCGCGGCATCGTCGCGAACCTCGGGCATCCCGGCAATCTCGACGGCGTGCTGGAGTTCGTGGCCGAGCAGCGCCACGAGTTCCTTCTGCGCGTTCGGTACGTTCAGCGCCAGGCGGAGGTAGCGAACGGTGGGCGTGGCGGCCGCCACCTGCACGAGGCCGTTCACGCGCTTCGGGAGGCGCTTGAGTTCGATCACGACGACGACGTCGGCGGTTTCGAGCTCCGCGACGAGCCGGGCAACCGTCGGCGCCTGGGCGGCCGCGCGGACCAGCAGTTCCCTGGCCTCGGTGTTCGCCGCCCTCACGCGGGCATCCGGCGCGCCAATCTCCGCCGCGTTCACGCGCCCCGCCGCGAGCACCGCCACCATCCCCAGCAGCCCGATCCAGTTCGCGTGTCTCATCGCAGCGGCCTCCTTGACGAGGCCAATCTGCGCGTGTCACGCGGGTCTTGAAATGGACGGGAGGTTCCCTGTGCAGGGAACCGATATTCCCTCTAAGTCGCTGATATAAATGAACTTGACGCTAGCGTTCCCTATGCGATCCGGGGGGCGAGGCGGGTGCTGGATGATGCAGGTGTGGGTGTCCAGTCGCCTTGACACTTCCGTCGACGCGAGCGCGCTGGACGCGGAAACAATCAGGCGGGCGGGGCCCACCCGGATCTCGTCGCCGTGCGACAGCGGGCACGGCGCGTCGATGCGCCGGCCGTTCACGAACGTCCCGTTCCGGCTCGCGTGGTCCTCGATGGAGAGGCCATCTTCGAAAACCGTGACCGAGGCGTGGCGACGGGACACGACCGACGAGTCGATCCAGACGGCTGCGCCGGGATCGCGGCCGATGACGTGGACGCCTTCGCCAAGCACGATCGCGCGATCGTCCCAGATGAGTCGCGCGAGCCGAGGCGGGCGCGCGGGCGGTGCGTCGGAAGCATGCCGCGCCGGCGGGACTGCCGCGCCGTCCGCGGATGCTGGAACCGGCGCGACGTCCGCGATGAAGCGGTAGCCCCGCCGCTCGAGCGTCTCGATGAACCGGGGGCTCTCGGCCGAATCGCCCAGGGCCGTCCGCAGTTTCGCCACCGCCTTGTTGAGCCCGATGTCGAAGTCCACGAAGACGGCATCGCGCCACAACCGCTGGCGCAGTTCGTCGCGGGTCACCAGGTCGCCCGCGCGCTCGGTCAGCATCGCGAGCACCCGGAACGGCTGTTCCTGCAGGTGGACCTTGATCCCCTTCTTGCGCAACTCGCCCGTGCGAAGGTCGAGTTCGAACACCCCGAAGCGGAGGAGTCGCGCCGATGTCGTCATCTGGCCCTCGCGTTGAGACAGCCGGGACGCCTGTCCTGCTCGGCAGACGGGACGCCTGCCCCACCCGGCAGGCGGGACGCCTGTCCTACTGAGTCTTCGCCTTGCGATCGAGGTCGGCCAGCGTCAACCGCACGCTCACGATGTACGGCTCCTGGCTCTTGTCCCAGTGCCCGTACGTCGTCGTGACGATCGTTCCGTCCCGCAGCACCTCGACGCCCGGGTACGCGCAGTCCCAGTCGTCCTGGTTGTCCATCAGGCGAACCTTGTACTGCCCGTCCCGGCCGTTCACGATGTCGTCCCACGTGCCGACCCACGCCACCCAGTCGCCCTTCCAGGCGCTGCCCGCGGCCATGTCGCGGAACGACACGAACAGCCTGCCGTCCTTCGCGTACTTGGCGGTGTGACGGTCGCCGGTCAGCGACAGCGGAAGTTCGCGCGGCTCGGACCACGTGGCCGCCTCGTCTTTCGAGAACATGACGTGCGAGTTCTTCACGCGCTTGTTCTCGCGAAGCAGCAGCGCCAGCGTCGTCCCGTCCGGCGACCGGACGACGCCTGGCTCGCACAGGTGCACGGACTCCGAGGAAAAGAGCAGCCGAGGCTCTCCCCACGTCAACCCGCCGTCCTTCGAGATCGCCTGGTACAGCTGCATCGTCGGCGTCCGCTTCCCGCCCTCGCGGAAGAACCGCCCGTCGTCGTGGAAGAATGCCGCGTAGTCGCCGTTCTTCAGGCGCTCGACGCTCGCCATCGCCACGATTCCGCCCCAGTTGCCCACGGGCGCGAGAGGACTCCACGTGACGCCGTCGTCCTCCGAGATCGAGAGGCGGATCGGGTAGAGCCCCGAGAAGAGGATCAGACGCTTCTTGCCGGACTTCGGATCGATTACGCGGTAAATCGTCGGCACCTCGAGGCTGGTCGCCCAGTTCTCGGGAGTCGCCAGGCGAGGCGACCAGGTGAGCCCGCCGTCGCTCGAGCGCTTCATGACGATGGCGCCCTTGCCGTGCCCCTTGGGGTAAACGGCAATCATGCTGCGGCCGTCGTCGAGCAGCGCCGTCGTGACGTGACCGAGGTACTGCCCGGGCTCGCGGTCGACGACGACCCTGCGCCAGACGTCCGGCGACAGGTCGATGGTGCGCAGGGCCGTATCGGCCGGCACCGCCAGCACGCCTGCGCAGGCGAGGATGGACAGGAAGCGCATGTCGGGAATACTACTTCAACTGCCGGATGGTTTCGGCGATTCTGGCCGCCGCATCCGCCCGCCCGCTGGAGGTCGCGAGTGCGAGGGCCTTCTGGAGGCTGACCACCGCCTCGGCGCGACGGCCGGCCGCGGCGTGCGCCTGCGCCGTCAGGGTCAGGGCGTCGAGCGGGTCGGCGGCCGAGCGGGCAGCGGCCTCGTACTGGGCAATGCTCTCGTCGAACCGCCCGGCGGCGAACAGCGCCTGCCCGAACGCCAGCCGGGTGTCGGCGTCCGCCGGCTGCAGCCGGACCGCTTCCTGGAAGTGCGGAAGCGACGCCTCGACGCGTCCCGAAGAAGCGAGGGCCATCGCGACGTGGAGTTGCGCCCGCGGATCGCCCGGGGCGAGTTCCGCGGCCTTCTGGAAATACGGCAGCGCCTCGCCCGCGCGGCCCTCCTCCGCCAGCAGGACGCCAAGTGCCGCGAGGGCGTCGCCGTGTTCCGGGCGCAGGCGAACCGCCTCGGAGAGCGCGCCGACGGCGTCGGCCCTCCGCCCCGCGTCCCGGTAAGCGAGCCCCAGCCTGAATTGCGCTTCGGCGTGGCCGGGGTCCTGGGAGACCGCTCGCTCGAGCGCCGGGATGGCGTCGGCGCTCCTGCCCTGCATGGCGAGCAGCGACCCCAGGTTGAGATAGGTCTGGTCGCGCACCGTGAGGATCGGCAGGTAGGCGATGACGGCCGCTGCGACGGCGAGCGTCAAGCCTGGCAGTATCCTCCGGCCGCCGCGTTCCCGCATCTCTCCCAGCGCCGCAACTCCGGCGGCCGCAAACAACAGCACCGCCGGCACCAGGGAATGGCGGTAGCGCGCCACCACGTAGAACACCGCGACCGAGGCGGCAAGGCTTGCGGCGATCGCGCACGGCAGCGACCACCGCCTCCACTCGCGCCGCAGAGCCCATGTTCCAAGCGCAGCCAGCGGCAGGATGACGCCAAAACCGAGCCACCCGAGCGACCGCAGGATGCGCGACTCCCCCGCGTACGCCGCCATCGATTCTGTGTCTGGCAGTTCGGCGGCGTTCACGGTGAGCAGCATCTTCTTGCCGAGCAGGGCCAGCCACGCGGCAGGATCGTGACGGACCCACTCCAACCCTCGCCGGAACCAGTAATCCGTCACCTCCCGCGCCGACAACCCACGGCCGGCCGCCGCCGATGCGATGCGGGTCGCGTCCTCCCGCTCGAAGATGGCGTCGCCGCGCTCGGGCACCAGCGACTCGTAGGTCCCGGAAGCCTGCGGGTGGTTGCCGATGTAGAAGTTCGGGCCGAGTTGCGAGGTCGAGATCAGGAACTCGCCGCCGACGCGGGAGTTCCTGAGCCCCACCGGGACCAGCACGATCAGTGTCGCAGCGAGGAACGCGCCGATCCACCAGGCGCGCCGCCGCGCCGCCGCGTCGGGGAATCCCAGCCAGAGCCATGCCGCAATCACCGGGACCAGCACGCGCGCGTTCTCCCGATTGAGGACGAGCGCTCCGGCCACGACGCCTGCGGACGCAATCCAGGGCCAGCGCCGCCGGGCCTGGAACTCGCCGGCGAGCGCCAGCGTCAGCGTGACCAGGAAGACGTCCAGCGAGGCCTTCTGGATGAGCCCGTCGAAGAACAACGCGGGAGGATAGACAGCCAGCAGGATCGCCGCGATGACGCCGATGCGGTCCGAAAAGAACCGGCGGCCGGCGAGGCCCAGCAGCACGCAGGAAGCGGCACCGAGGACCGATTGGATGACGCGCACCAGCCCCGGGTCCGGTGCTCCGATCGCGTAGACGATGGCGAGGAAGTACGGGTAGAACGGCGCCTGGTAGAAGACCTCGGTCCCGATCCAGTTGCCGGCCGCGATGTCGCGCGCCCACGCGTCGTAGACGCGCGCGTCGCCCATCAGGCCCGAAAGCAGCAGGCTTCCGTGCAGCTCGCGCAGGTACGCCAGGCGGACGAGGAGCGCCAGGACGCCGGCGCCGCCAAGCGCCATCCAGGGTGCGGTCCCGCTCCAGGTCACGCCCGCGCTACTGCTTCGTTTTCCTGAGCGTGGAGATGACACGGCCCGTTGTCCCATCCTCGAGGCGGACGATACCACGGACCGCGTAGTCGCCGGGAGGGAGCGCGCCGACAGGCACGGCGCCCGTTGCCACCACGCGGCCGGCGTCGGCTCGGGTCAGCGTGACGGGCAGCGAAACGATCGCAGGGCCGTCCGCCGCGCGGGCGACTTCCAGGGCCGCCGAAATCTGCATCCCCGCCGTGCCGCCGTAGATGTCGAACGACGCGATGGCCGTCGGCTCGGCGCCGAAGAGCAAGCGGGGAACGACTCCGCCTTCGCGCGCCAGGCCCAGCATGATCGATCCAAGGGAAACCGGCCCGACGCTGGTGAGGCCGACGACCACCGCCTGCTCCGCCGCACCGAACCTGCCGGCGGTATCGGTCGCGACCACTCGCAGGCGGTACGATCCCGCGGTCGCCGCCAGCGCGCCCAGCAGGGGCCTTTCCCTCGGATCGGTTGCGAACCATCGTGCCGCCACGCGGTGGTCGGCGTCGACGAGCACGCCCGCGACCGATGCGAGCGACGTCCCGGGTTCCACCGCCTCCACGACGATGCCGAGCCGAAGTCCGCCATCGGGCTGGCGAACGGTGAACCCGCCGACGCGCAGCGGCAGGTCCGTGTATGGCGCCCCGGACAGCAGCACGTCACTGATCCCCAGCCGCGGCGCGGGCGCCGCGGCCCGCGGGCGGGCGAAGACAACCGCCGGGCGCGCGCGCACCTGCACGTCGGGCCTCCGCACGCGCACGTCGAGGACACGGAGGCGGCCGTCGGCGTCGTTCCGCCCCGGCTCGGGTTCGAGCTCCGCCTCGTATCGCACCGAGGTTTCCCTCACCACCCGCAGCAGGGCGCGGTTGCCCGTCGCGTCCAGAGGAACCCGCTCGGCCCCGGTCGATCCCTCGAAGTGCTCGATGCCCTCGAGCGGGTTGTTCGACCCGCGATACGCGCTGCCGGAGATCGAGTCGCGCCAGCGCTCGCCGACCATTCCCACGTCGTCCGGCATCACCAGGTAGAATCCCGCGCGAGCCACGCCGGCCGCCTCTTTGATGGCGTCGAAATGGTCGACGAGCAGTTCGCACATCCCGGGCCCGAGCGCCATCGGGGCGTCGCGCCTGGGGGCAGCCAGGCCGGCCGTGAAGAGAAGAACCGTCAGCGGCGAAGACGGGGCGGGCCGCTCGCGAAGGTATCCGTCCAGCGCGTCGAGGAGGCGACGGGTGCGGCACGCCAGGTCGGACCCGGACTCGTCTCGGCGGCCCTGCCCGAAGAGTCCGCTCATCGCGCGCCGGAATCGCTCCGCGTCCGAAGTGAAGGGGACGATTACTCCCCGGAACGGGAGCACGATGAGGGACGCCTGATCGGCCGGCGTGAAGCCCCCGAGGAAGCCGTCCACCGCGCTGCGGAGGAGCGGTTCGCTGCCGGCGGCGAACGACTCCTCGTCGATGACGAGCGCGAAGCGGCGACCGGCCGCCACATCGTCATTAGTGCCGAATGGAGAGGGCAGGCCGGGTGCGACCGGGGCCAGCGGCGCGGTCGTGACACGACGCAACGCGCGAACGACTCTCGGGCGGCCGCCGAGCCGGATCTCGATCTCGGTGGCCTGCAGGTCGGCCACCGGGGTTCCATCCCCCTGCACGGCCGCGAAATCGACGATGGGCCCGGGCCGGCGCTCGGTGTCGGAACGAGCCTGGCGGGCCGCCACGCCGCCGTTCGCGACGATGGCGAGCGAAACGAGGCCTGCCAGCGACCCTGCGCGCGCGACCCGCGGCCACGACATGACGAACGCTCCCTTGGAGCAGGAGGGACCGGTGGAGCCCCGCGCGGCCCCACCGGGGCAATGCCTACCAGTTGAACCGGAACATGAGCTGGCCGATCCGGCCACCCGGATCGTAGGTGTTGCTCGCGTCGGTGTAGGCCGACGTGACCTTGAAGATGCTTGTGCCGGACCCCGGGGTCGACACCGGGTTGAAGTTGATGTTGTCGAACAGGTTCAGCATGTCGAACCGGACCTCGAAGTTCATCCGGCCGTGGAGCTTCACCCGCTTCGTCACGCCGAAATCGAGCCTGAAGAACCACGGCGCGAGGATCTGGACGCTGCGAGGCGCGCAGTCGCCGGGCCGCTCCTGCACGCAGCCGTCAGAGTTGGCCGGGGCGATGTACTTGCCCTCGGGCACGCCGAGCGACGACGAGTAGCCGCTCACCGCGGTGGTGCTCGACGAGTAGGCCCGCCGCGTGTTCAGGATGACGTCCTCGGGGAGCATCCAGACTTCCGTGAGGCCCGTCGTCGGGTTCGGCCGGTAGTAGTACTTGTACATCGCCTGCAGCTCGGACTTCGTCATGCCGACCAGCTTGACGTTGCCGAAGTCCTGCAGCACGGTCTGCGTGCGGCCGACCGCGTTGATGCTCCAGCCGCCGGCCACGATGTCGAGCGCCTTGTTCATGTCGGAGCCGAACCGCAGCCCCCGTCCGACCGGGACCGCCCAGTCCGCCTGGAATTTAATCGCATGCCGGACGTTCGCGGTCGGCGTGTTGAAGCGGCCGTACATGAAGCCGTCGAACGCCGAGCCGCCTTCCTTGAAGGCGTACTGGTAGTTGACGTTCGCGGACAGCCCCTTCGACAGCCGCCTCCGCAGCTCGAGCTGCATCGCGTGGTAGTCGCTGAACGCGCCGCTGTCGGTGACGTTCGCCTGGTTCACGTCGGGATTCAGCACGAAGAAGTCCGCCGGATACCCGACCTTCCCCGCGTTCGTCCTGCGCGACAGCGTGCCGTCGAGGTCGGTCGCGGCGGACGTCGGGTTGGCGTTGGTGCGGACCAGCCGACCCGCCAGCGTCGAATTGGTCCACGTCGACGTCCCCCCGGTATAGGCCGCCGGGTTCGTGTAGTCGGCGCGGCCGTTGAGGTACGCCAGGTAGATCGGCAGCGGGTTGGTGCCCGTGCCCGGGCCATAGTAGGCGAACGACCCGGCCCGGGAGCCCCCGACCGCGTTGTTGGCCGAGAGATTCGCCATCGCGCTCTTGAACTCGTTGAAGAACCCGTTGGCGAGCAGGTTCTCCGTGCGGATGGCGTTGTAGTTCAGCGACGACCACTGGTTCGAGCCCTTGTTGCCGACGTAGCGGATTTCGACGGCCGTGTCCCTGGAGATCGAACGCGCGAACCCGATCGTCCAGTTCTGCACCCGCGCAATCTGGATGTCCGGCGCGAAGGCCTGCAGGTTGTCCACGCGGCCCGAGCGAACCAGGATCGGGTAGGTCGGATCCGGGTTGAACGGGGCCGAGGACAACCGGTCCTTCTGCGAGAGCAGCACCGGCCACGACTGGCCTGCGGGGACGAGGCCGGAACTGGAATTGCGAATCAGCGGGGTGCTGAGTCCCGCGTTGCCGCCATAGAGCGTCGTGAAGGTGGTCAGGCCCTGGCGCTCATACGCGACCGAGAAGCCGGCGCGGAGCGTCGCCTGGTCGGGATCGCCCAGGAGCGAGCGGAGGAACCCCTCGTTGACGTTGGGCCGCCACGCCACGCTGGCCGATGGCGCGAAGTTGTTCCAGTCGGTCTTGTACCCTTCGGTGCCCTTCTTGAGCTGGATGTACTCCGGGTAGGCCCCTCCGGTGGACCCGGGGGAGTTGAACTTGCACTTGCTGTACGTCCCGCCGTCGCCCATCCCCGACTGCCCGCACACGCTGGCCATCGTCACCGTGGACATGGTCCCGGTCGATGGCGAGAACGGCGTCTGCACGTCCCAGCGCAGGCCGCCGGTGAGGGTCAGCGCGGGGGAGAGCCTCCAGGAATCCTGGAAGAAGAACCCCAGCTGGTTGATGCCGCCCGGGTAGATCGTCGGACCGAGCTCTTCGTACTTGCCGGTGTCGGGGTTGATCACGGCCGCGCTATTGATGCTGGTGACGCGGCCGGTGAGCACGGCGTACAAGGCCTTCGCAGCCGCCTGGTTGGTGGTCGGGATCCCCGAGATGGCGGTGTTGAACATGAAATCGGCCGGGTCGTACGCCGTCTCGAACCCGAGGTAGGCATACGGGACGATCTGCTGGCCGTCGGACGAAGCGTTCGAAATCAGGAAGTTGCCGCCGAAGCTCAACGTGTGACTGTTCTTCATCCACGTCACGCTGTCGTCGATGCTGTAGGCGGGCGCGCCGCGCCAACTCGGCGCGTTCGACGTGTACCAGTCCGTCGTGGTGCTCGGCGTGACGATGGCAAACCCGCCCTGGTCGGCGAAGCTGGCCGGCGAGTTGCCCGACTCGACGTTCGAGGGATAGCCGAACTGCGACTTGCCGTAGAACGCGGTCAGGCCGCCGCGCAGTTCGTTGGTGACGTTCTTCGACAGCAGCGACCGCAGCGTCAACGACATCAACGGCCGCGTGGAGGCGAAGTCGCGGTGGTTCGGCGAATTCGGGAAACGCGGGTCGGCCGAGTTGAGGTAGTCGGGCGTGCGCTTGGCCGTGATGAACGAGAACGACCCGCTGATTCGGTGGCTGTCGTTCACGTTGTAGTCGCCGCGGAACGTCGGCTGGTGCTCGAACAGCTCGGAGGGACTCTGCCAGACGTACGAGTCCATGAGCGGATCGAGCGGGCTGCGCGTGCCCTGCTCGGCAGCCACGGCTCGTTGATGCTCTTGCAGGATGTACGCCATCGTCGGGTCTTTGGCGTAGATCTGGCCGTTGGCCCTTGCGAGGTCGCAGCAGGTTCACCTCGGCACACGCCGGCTGCCGCACTGGTAGCGAGAACACCCCGTCGGCGGCGGCGGCGTTGTAGACGGTGCGGGTCCGCGTGAAGCTGTTCGGGAAGCGGATCTGCTCGTAATGGAAGAAGAAGAACGCCTTGTTCCGGCCGTCGTACAGCCCCGGGATCATCACCGGGCCGCCGACGCGCGCGCCAAACTGGTTCAGGCCGACCTGGTTCTTCGGCTGGTTGTTGATCTCGTTGAAGTAGTAGTTGGTGTTCAGCGCCGGGTCGCGCCAGTACTCGTAGGCGCTGCCGGTGAAGCGGTTCCCGCCAGACCGCGTCTGGAACGCCATCGTGACGGCGCCGCTCGCCGAGCCGCCGACCGTGGCCCCGGCCGCGGCCAGCGTGACCGAGACCGCCTCGACGGCGTCCTGCCGCGGGGTGATCGACGCGAAGAAACCGTCCGTGTTGCGGAGGAAGTTGTCGTTGTTGCTCACGCCGTCGAGGGTGATGCTCAGGAACCCCTCCGGCAGGCCGTTGATCGTGGAGTCGCGATTGGCCCCGGGCGTGTTGACCCCCGGCAGGAATGCCACCGCGTTCAGCGCGTTGCGCGTCGGCGTCGGCATGCGCGTGAGCTGGTCGGAGTTGAGCGTCGACGCGACGGTCGCCGTCTGCGTGTTGATCAACTCCGCGCTGCTCCGGACGACGACCGTCTCCTCGAGGCTGCCCACCTCGAGCGACAGCGGAATGTTCACCGGCTGGCCGGGCGCGACGCGCACGTCCTTGGCCTCCGCGGTCTTGAAGCCGGCCAGGGTCGCCGTGACGGTGTAGGCACCGGCCAGCAGCGCGGTCACCGAGTACCGGCCCTGGGCATCGGTGACCGCTTCGTAGGCCTGTCCCGTCGCATTCCTCCTTGACGACGACGGCCACGCCGGGCACCACGCCCCCGGCCGAATCCTTGACGACCCCCGTGATCGAGGCGGTCGCCTGGGCGTGCGACAGGCTGGCACCTGCACACAGAACGGCTAGCGCGAGGCACCCAATTTTCACCAGACGTGACATGCTGCGACCTCCTTCGTGTGCGGGCGGACGGGCCTGCCTGCAGTTCCGGGTCTCCAGAGTCGCGAACGCCGGCGAACGCCGAACGAATTGTTGCGGTTTGGTGGGGAGTCTACAGGGGTAGTCTCAGGAATTCAACGACGAAATGAACGGGCAGGTCCGGGAGGGACGGAACGCCGCGAACCGGATGGGAGGGCCCGACTGGAGAGGGCGAGCGCTGACTTCCGTGACGCCGACGCGACGACTAACGTCTCTCCAGCCGGGCAAGCTGACACGCCCCTGAGGGTCCGCTCGCGAGACCGGGGCCCGTTCCCGCGAAACCGAAGGTACCCCACGGATGAGCAAATGGGGTGCCACCCAGTCCTTGTGAAATTCAGCACAAATTACGGACGGGCGGGGTTTCTCCGTGTCCGGAACGGTTACAGCCCGACAATCGACCGTTTCAATTCCCGACTGCCGCCGCTTCCCTTCTCGCCACTCCCGTTCTCGACCCCGTTCTCGACCTCTTGACGGTCCCCCTCCGGCGGGGTAGGTTGGTTCCCGGCATGCGCAACCTGATCATCGTCCGTTTCGTCGCACTCTTCGCGCTCACGTGCGCCTCCGCTTCTGCCCAGACCACGAAGCTCGCCGACGATTGCCAGGCCGGCGACCAGAAAGCGTGCGCGCAGCTGGCGCGCTCGCAGACGGCGACGACCGAGGTACGGCTCGCGGCCGTGCGGAAACTGACCGACCAGCAAGTCCTCCTGGAACTCGCCAGGACCTGCTCGGTCCGAAAGATCCGCGTCGAAGCCACGCGCGGCCTGATCGACGACGACGCGCTCGTGGACCTGGCGCGGCACGCGAACGGCGCCGTCGAGCGGGGTGCGGCCATCGAGCGAGTGAAGAACCAGGAAGCCCTGGCAGACATCGCGCGCAAGGACCCGTCCAAGTGGGTGCGGCGCAAGGCCGCCAACAGCCTCACGGACCCCGGCCAGATCTCGAAGCTGGTGGCCGAAGCCCGGAAGGAGCTGTTGCCGACGGTCACGTTCGGAGGCGGGATCCGGCGCGTGAAGCTCGATGACAAGGACGTGAAAGAGACGCTCCTGGGGGTGATCACGGTGTCCCCCGGCCGCCACACCGTCTCTGCCGAATTCCAGGTGAAGGAGAACGTGACCTGGGAGCCGGCGAGCGAAACGTCCGCCGTGCTCGACGCGAAGCTCGGCGCCGCCTACCTGCTCGAGGCGGAAATTGGCGCCGTCACCTGGGAATATCTCTCGCCGAAGACGAGACAGGGCCGCGGCACGTGGAAACTCGTGATCCGCGAAGAAGTGTCTTCGGGGCCCGACCTGCTGCCGCAGTTGCTCAAGCGGTAGGCGAAGCGGGGCTGAAGCCCCGCTCCCACGCTATTTCAGCTCCTTGATCCGGATGTTTCTGAAGCGGACGACGGAGTCGTGGCTGAGGAAGCCGATGTAGCCCCCCGGCCTCTTCAGGCCCGGATGGTCCTTCTTGTCCATCGGGCCATTGCGGGTCGCCTCGACGAGGTCGCCGTCCACGATCACCGTGCCGTTCAACGTCACCGTGATCCGCGAGCCCTTGATCCAGATCTCCTCGGCGTTCCACTCCCCTACCGGCTTCAACGCCCCGCGCTTTGCCGGGATGATCCCGTAGACGGAGCCGTGGTACGGTACGGCTGCAGCTCCGCGTAGACGGGGGCCGTGTCGTCGAGCACCTGGATCTCCATCCCGACGTAGGCCGCGTCGCCTTCCTTCGGCGCGCGGATGCCGACGCCGCTGTTGGCGCCCGGCGTCAGCTGGAACTCGAAACGGAGCTGGAAGTCGGCATACTCCCTGGCCGTGTAGATGTTGCTCCGGTCGCCGGCGCTGGGATCGAATACCAGCATCCCGCCTTCTGCCTTGTAGCCGGTGCGGTTGCCGATCCAGCCTTCCAGGTCCCGACCGTTGAAGAGCGGCACGAAGCCCTGAGCCTGCTCGTCCGGAGCGAGTTCCGCGCTGGCCGCGCCGAGCTCGCGCACGTAGATGTCGCGGAACGCGAGGTCGGTCCCGTGCGCCTGCAGTTCGATCGCCCCGCGCGGGAAGATCGGCAGTTTCCGGTCCCAGTAGTTCTCCATCGTCACCTGGTCCACGACCTTGATCCCGTTGAGGAAGACCGTGACCTTGTCGCCGACCATCAGGATGCGGAACGTGTTCCACTCGCCGACCGGGTTGTCGGCGAACACCAGCGGCTTGCTCGGGTTCTTCTGGTTGTTGTAGAGGCCGCCCGACCCGACCTGCGCTCCGACGTCGGTCCGCGCCGGGTCCCAGATCTGGACCTGCGGAGAGCCCCGGAGGTAGATACCGCTGTCGCCGTCCTTCGTGATGCGCCAGTCCACGAGCATCTCGAAGTCGCCGTAGTCCTTCACGGTGCACAGGTTGTCGCCCTTGCCGTTGAAGACGATCGCGCCGTCCCGGACGCTCCACGTCGTCTTCGCCTTCGCGTCGGCCTGAGCCTGCCTGGTCGCGAGTTCCTGGGCGGACAGCTTGGCGCGCGCGATCGGGTTCTCGACGAGGCCTTTCCACCCGCTCAGGTCCTTGCCGTTGAACAGCGGCACGAACCCTTCGTCTGCGGGCATGGACCGCAGGTAGGTGCGGACGTTCTCCTTGTCGTAGTCGCTCTCGGGACCGTCGAGGACCTGGAGCACCTTCTGCAGCGCGTTCCGTACGACCGCGCCGCCCAGGCCGTCGCGGGCTCCCGGCGTCGGCAGCACAATCCGGATCACGGCGGCCGCCGCCGCGCTCCTCAGGTCGGCATCATCGAGATACGACGCGGCCACGAGGAAACTCTGGAACGTCTTCGCGCCGCCGAGCGCGCCGATCAACTGGCGGCGTTCCCGCGGTGAAGGGTTGAGGGCAAGCGCCTTTCGGAACTGCAGCACCTTCTGCTCGACGGGCAGCGACGAGGCCGACACCTGGCGGAGGAAGCCGGAGAACGCCTGGTCGCGGAGCATTGCGTCGGCATAGACGCCGAACAGGCGGCCCGCCGCCTCCGGGCCCCGCCACTGCACCAGCGCACGAAAGGCCCGGTCCTTGAGCGCGGCGTCGGAGCCTCCGAACAGGTCGACGAGCGTGGCCAAAGCCTCCTTGCCGCCTACCTGCGGGAGCACGTCGACGAAGCGCTCCTGGTGAGCGGCGGTCTTCATCGCCGCCAGGATCGGTTTCGCGCGCGAATCCTCGGGCGTCACCTGCGCCGCGGCCGCCACGACGGCAGCCTGCATGTCGGCGACGTACTCGGAGTCGTCCGCGCCCGTCGGCTTTCCGTCCGCGCCCTTCCCATCGAGCATGAGTATCAGCACCCCGAGGTGGTCGGGGCCAACCACGCCGGGCAGCGCCTTGAACGCGGCGGCGCGGACGCCGGGATTCGGATCCGAGACGAGCGGCAGCACCCGGGCCGCCAGGCGCTTGCTGCCGCGACTGCCGATCACGCCGACGGCCGCGGCCTTCCCGCCGGGCGGCAGCGTGTCGAGCATGGCGGCGAGAGGGTCGAGCCCTTTCTCGTCAATCGTCCAGCCCAGGACGGCGGCCACGCCAGGCGCGGCTTCGGGCGGGGCGGTCTTCAGCAGCGCGAGGAGATCAGGGACTGCCCTGGCCCGCTCCATGTGCCCCAGGGCGTTGGCGGCCGCCAGCACGACTTCCGGTTCCTGCGCCTTCAACGACGCGCGGATGAACGCGGCGGCGCGCACGTCGCCCTGCCTCCCGAGCATCGTGATGATCTCGGCCCGGCGCTCGGCGTCCACGCTCTTCGCCTTGGCAATCCAGCGGTCGACGCCTGCCCCGCGGAGGCGTTCCGCCTTGCCGAGGGCCGCGTTGCGGTAGGCACGGTCTGCGTGATCGACGGCCTTCAGCAGGTCGGGGAGCGAGGCCGGCCCGAGCACGTCGGCCAGCACCGCGAGCGCGGCGGCGCGGGTCGACAGGCGTTCCGGCGTGTCCGTCGCCTGCATGACCTGCCGGCACACCTTCTCGGAGGCCGCCCGCGAACCGTTCGACGCCAGGCGCCTCGCGTACTCGATCAGCGCACCGGTGGCGTTCCCGGGTTCATAGAGGTATCCCGCCTTCTCCGCCGCGGCGGTCAGCACCGAGTACGACTCGGGGCTGGCGATGCGGGCCAGCGACGCCAGGGCGACCCGCCGCATCGCGGGATCCGGGTCGCCTGCGAGCGCGATCAGGCGGGGATTGGCGGCCGCGAACCTCAAGTCGCCGAGGGCCTTCACGATCGTCACGCGCCCGGCGCCCGCCGCGCTGTCGAGCGCCGCCAACAGCGCGGCGCCGGCAGCAGGCGTCTTCACCTTCAGCATCAGCTGCGTGGCCGGCTCGACCATCTGCGCGTCGGCGAGCAGCGGGCCGGCCGCCTTGACCGCCGCGTCGCGCCCGAAGACCCCCAGTTGGCTCAACAAGAAGGTCCTGACCTCGACATCGGCCGCCGCGACGACGGCATCCACGAGGACGCGCTCGGCCAGCGCCCGCTTCGGCTCGGGGGCTTTGCCGGCAAAGACCGCCACCGCGTTGATCGCGAAGCGAACGGCGGTGTCGTTGCCGGTGCCGGCCGGGACGACCTGCTTCACGATCGCGGCGAAGCCGGGCTCGCCCAGGCCGACGATCTGGTCCGCGAGCCTGTCGCGATCGGCGGGGCCTGCCGCAGGAAACTGCGCCAGTAGGTCCGCGATCTTCGTCGAGAGCAGCCGAACGTCCTGCGCGAGGGACACCGACGCGAAGGCGAGGACCAGGAGGAAGACGAAGGCGCACCCTATCGTGCAGTTTGCATGGCGCATTCTGCGTTCTGCATTCCGCATTCTGCATTCTGCATTCTGCATTGTGCATTGTTCATCATTGTCCTCCCCTACAGCGTCCAGGGCGCGCGCATCGGCTGGTCGATCAGTCGGTTGGCCGCCTCGTCGTCCTTGCACGTCTGCGCCACCGGGTCGAAATGGAGGGTGCGCCCGAGGCGCACGGCCATGATGCCGAGGTTCACCAGCGTCGAGGACCGGTGGCCGTTGGTCTCGTTGAGCGCGAACTTCCGCCGCGTCCGGACCGATTCGGAGAACGTGCCGATCTGCGGCTCGGGGTCGGGCATCGCGGCGATCATCTCCTGGAGCCTGGGGATGTCGGACCGGAACCCGCGGAAGATCTTCCCCTTCGGGCCCGCGATGTACGCCGCGTCGACGTCCCTGTTCTCGCCGTCGAGGATGATCTTGCAGCCGTCGGCGTACGTGTATTCGATGCGGCGCCAGGAGCCGGCGGCGTCGTAGTGCTGCTGCGGGCAGTCCACGTCGACCCGGATCGGGCTCGTGTCGTCCTTGCCGAGCAGGTACTGGACCGGATCGAGGTAGTGCTGGCCCATGTCGCCCAGGCCGCCGCCGTCGTAATCCCAGTAGCCCCGGAACTTCGCGTGGACGCGTTCGACGTTGTACGGCTTGTAGGGCGCAGGACCGAGCCACATCTCGTAGTCGAGTTCAGCGGGCACCGGCTGGGGCTTGAGGTCCGTCCGCCCGCTCCAGTAGAACTTCCAGTCGTAGCCGGTGACACCGCTCACGGTGAAGGTGAGCGGCCAGCCCAGGACGCCGCTCTCGATGACCTTCTTCAGCGGCCTGACGTCGGTGCCGAGGCCGTAGAAGGTGTCCTTGAAGCGGAACCAGGTATTGAGGCGGAAAATCCGCCCCTGGCGGTTCACCTCCTCCACGACCCGGATGCCCTCGCCGATCGTGCGCGTCATCGGTTTCTCGCACCAGATGTCCTTGCCGGCGCGGGCCGCTTCCACGGCCATCAGCGCGTGCCAGTGCGGCGGCGTCGCGATGTGGACGACGTCCACGTCCTTCCGCTGGAGCACCTCGCGGTAGTCGGTGTAGCCGCGAACGTCCTTGCCGGCCGCCGCCAGGGCATCGTCGAGGTGCTTGCGGTCGACGTCGCAGACGGCCAGCAGGCGCCCCTCGTACGAGAAGTGGCCGCGCCCCATCCCGCCGACGCCGATGATGGCCTTCGTCAGCTCGTCGCTCGGGGCGGTGTAGCCCGTGCCGCCGAGGACGCGCCTCGGCACGATCACGAAGCCGGCCGTGGCGCCGGCCGCGCGCTGGAGGAACCGTCGTCTTGTCGTGTGCATGGTTGATGCTCGATTTGCCTGACAGGCGGGACGCCTGTCCTGCTGCCCGACAGGTTCTACTGACTAGCCGCCGATGCCGTGCCGCGCGAGCCAGGTGTGCATCTCGCGCAGGACGCGGTCGTTCTCCTCGATGGGGAACCCGTCCACCGTTTCCGTCCGCTTCCCCGTCGTGCCGTCCACCGCACCCAGTTTCACCGTCTCGATCAGCAGGTCGTGCGCCTCGCGCACGCGCGGCAGCAGGTTCTGCCCCCGCAACCGGGACATCGCGGCAATGATGCCCCACGCGCCCCAGTTCGACACGCTCGCAATCGCCAGGTGGGTGGTCTTCGTGGCGCACGGCTGCTCGACGCCCGGCATCACCATCGGGATCGCGGCCGCCAGGCTTCCCATGCCGATCTCGTTGCCCCCGTCGCCGATGCCCACGCTGCAGTCGTGTTGCGTGAACAGGTAGTCGATCTTCGCGTGGTAAGCGGAGACGTCGTTGCCGCGCATGTTCCGGTAGACGCCCTCCGCCGTGAGGCCGCACCGCTCGATCGCAATCGTCAGGCTCGGCCGGAGCGAGCGGAGCAAGTCCGCGGCGTGCGTCCAGCTCTCCTGGTGGTCGGCGATGGGGAACTCGAGGACCTCGCCGCGCTTGCCCAACAACCCCCGCAGGAGCGGCGCGGTGTAGACGTCGGTGATGTACATCACGCGCGACCCGAGCGACGCGATCACGTTGCCCAGCGCGACGGCTCCTGGCGGGCCGTCCGTCTCGGTGGCGCAGCCGGAGGGCACGTAGAAGCCGGTCGCGATGAGAACGGTGCCGGGGTGGTCGAGGATCAACTGTGCCGCGCGCTCGCAGTAATCGGCCGGCAGGTAGGGCCTGAGCGCCGAGATGCCCCGGTGGTCACGCGAGAGGACGATGTTCTCTATCGACATGAACAGGTGAGGCTCTTAGAGCACCGAGTACTCGGCATCCCGCCGGTCCGTGATGAACATGTGCCCCGGCGCGTGCGTGATCATCAGCGGCGGCCTCGAGGCCATGGCGGCCGCCTGGGGGGTGACGCCGCAGGCCCAGAACACCGGAACCTCCCCGGCGCGAATCTCGACCGGGTCGCCGAGGTCCGGGCGGCCGATGTCGCGTATGCCGATCGCCGCCGGGTCGCCGATGTGGACGGGCGCACCGTGAACCGCAGGGAACCGCGACGTCACCTGCACCGCCCGGACGACCTGGTGCGCGGGGACGGGCCGCATGGACACGACCATCGGCCCGTGGAAGGCGCCGGCGGGGACCGCGGGGACCGACGTCACGTACATCGGCACGTTCGAGCACTGTTCGATGTGGCGCACCGGGATGCCGGCATCGACGAGGGCCGATTCGAACGTGAAGCTGCAGCCGATGAGAAACGACACGAGGTCGTCGTTCCACAACCGGGAGAGATCGATTGGTTCCTCCACGAGCACGCCGTCGCGGTAGACCCGGTACTTCGGGGTGTCGGTGCGCAGGTCGGCGCCCGGCGCCATGGCGCGAGGCTCGGCGGAGCCGGCCTCGACGACTTCGAGCAGCGGGCAGGGCTTCGGGTTGCGCTGGCAGAACAGGAGGAAGTCGAACGCCAGCGCCGCGCGGCAGGATGACCAGGTTCGCCTGGACGAAGCCCGGCGCCAGCCCGGCCGTTGGCCGGATCATCTCGCCGGTACGAAACCGCAGGCGCAATTCCCGCGGGGTGAGGCCGGCCGGGGCGCATGGCGAATCTGGCATCAATGGTCCTCTTCGCAGTCGGGATCCCGGCGCGTGCACTCGGCGCTTCGGCATCTCCTCGGAGAGGGGTAGACTAGTTCGACGGGAAAGACGCGTCAAGCGCCCGGTCTCGCCATCCCCGTTCAACAGGAGTGTCATGCTGAGCGCGTCGAACCGCTGGGCCGGTGCCATGCTCGCCCTGGCGGTCGCCCTCGTCGCCGGAATGGACGCCGGCGCCGCGCGGCCCCAGGTCGCGGCCAGTCCGCTTCCGGTCCAGGATGCCGCCCCGCTCCGACTCGACATCACGGTGCGCGACAACCAGGGAAAGCCGATCACGGATCTCGACGCCACGCAGTTCGTGGTAACCGTTGACGGCGCGCCGCGGCGGGTGATTTCTGCAAGGCCGGTGTACCGCGGACCCGGCTCGGAGGCCTCGGCGCGCGGCGCAGCCCGTGGCGCGACGCCCGACGCCGCTCCGCTGTTCGATCCCTCGCGCTCGATCCTCGTCATCGTCGACGAGACCAGCTTTCCGCGGGGAAGCGAGAAGCCCGCGGCGTCTGCCACCGACCGGCTGCTGGATCGATTCGGCCCGGCCGACCACGTGGCCCTCGTCACCGCCCCGATGCCCGCGGACGCGCTGTCGGTCTCGTTCGGCGACGACCGCGCCACGGTTCGCGAGACGCTGACCCGCCTGGAAGGCCGCGCGGCAGCAGTGGACATCCTCGCCCCCCCCGACGACGCGGCGGTCGCCCCCGTGGTCGATCCCGATGCCGGAGCGGCAGGCGGGGCCGGGAGTTCGGCGGCAGGCGCAGAGGCGAGGCCGGCCAAGGTCACCGAGGAACCGCGGAGGGACCAGCCGGCCCCAGGCGATCGGCCGCTCCCCTCCCACGACCGGGGAGAGCACTCGCTGGAGACGGTGACGCGCCTGGTCTCGGGCCTGCGCATCGCACCAGGCCCGAAGACGATTGTGCTGGTGACCGCGGGGATGTCCGAGACCGACCGCTCGACGGCGGCAGCCGTCCGCACCTACTTGCAGGACGCGGAAACCGAGGCCGTCCGCGCCCGTGCGACGATTTACGTCCTCGGCCTCCCCAACGCCGGCCACCCGGTGACCTGGGCCGAGCTCGAGCAGTTGAGTGCCGCGACCGGCGGAGAGCTGGTGCGTATCGGGCGCAACGTGGACCAGGCACTCGACCGGATTGGGCTCGCCCTGTCCGCCGCCTACAGCGTGGAAGTGGAAGGCGCCGCGACGGACCGCGACCCGCGCGGGAAGGCGATCAAGGCCACGGTCAACCGGGCCAACGCGAGCGTCCGCACGGCCCGCCGGGTCGTCGTCCGCAGCGATCCTCAATTCCGGGCCATCGCCCCCGCGGCCACTGCGGCACCGGCCGCAGTCGGCGCGCGCGACCTGGCCGAGGCGCCGGCACCCGCCCGTCAACCCGCCAAGGGCAAGCGCGCGGAGCCAGACCCCGAGCTCGACGCGGTCGTCGCCCGCGCGTCGGAATACATCACCGGCTATTTCCGCGAGTTCAAGAACGTCGTTGCCGAGGAAGATTACACGCAGACGAACATGGCGGTGCGCCCCGCCGAGATCCGCAGGACCAGGTCCGACTTCCTCCTCGCGATGGCCCCTGACGGCAAGAGCATCGTGCCGTTCCGCGACGTCTTCGAGGTGGACGGCCTGGCGGTCCGGGACCGCGAGGACCGTCTCCGCAAGCTGTTCCTGGAGGCGGCGCCGGCCGACGCCATGGACGCGGCCAAGCGCGTGCAGAACGAGGGGGCGCGCTACAACCTGGTGTCCACGCGGACCACCGTGAACATCCCGACGCTCGCTCTGACGCTCCTGGTCGAGCCGTTCCTCGACTCGGTGGCTTTCCGCCGCGGCCGCGAAGAGACCGTGGAAGGCGTGCGGGTCTTGCGCGTGGACTTCGAAGAAGTGTCGAGCCCGACGGCCATCTATGCCCCGACGACGGGCGAGGACATCCCGTCGGCCGGATCGTTCTGGATCGACCCGCTCACCGGCCGCGTGCTCAAGACCTACCTGCGCGCGGACGACGAGAAGAACAGCCTGTCGCTCGATTCCACCGTCACCTACAAGCGAAGCGACGCGCTCGGCCTGTGGGTTCCGTCGGAGATGCGCGAAACCTATCGCCTGCGCGGCTTCAGCATCGAGGGGCGGGCCAGCTACTCGAACTTCAGGAGCTTCCAGGTCAAGACGCAGCAGGAGATCAAGGTCGAGAAGAAATAGCGGAAGCTGGTAGGCGAGCAGGCCAGAAGCCGGTAGCCGGAGGCCGGAGGCCCGCGATTGATGTAGCATGGCGCAGATCCATCACGGAGGATTCATGCGCCGCTGGTTGAAGCCGGTCGTCTCCCTGCTGCTGATGCTCGCCCTGGCCGGCGTCGCAGTCGACGGTCAGCGTTCGCGGGCCACCCGGCCGAAGCCCAGGCCCCAGGCGGCGGCGCCACCAGTGAACCTCGCCTCGGCCGCGGCGCCGGCGGCCCGCGAACCGGGCGCCCTTTCGCCCCGCAACGCCAACTACCTGATTGAAGCCCAGCTCGACGTGCAGAAGCGGCTGATCACCGGGCGCGAGTGGCTCACGTGGCGCAACACCACCGCGTCGCCGACCTCCGAGCTGCGCTACCACCTCTACTACAACGCGTGGAGGAACACCGCGTCCACCTGGCTGCGCGAGCGCTCGCTGGCGGGCCGCCTGGGCCGGCCGCGCCTGCTCGCCCGGCGGGACTGGGGCTGGACCGACGTCACCGACGATCCGGCTGGTCGGCCTCGACGGCGCGCCGCCGATTGACCTCGGCGACCGCCGGTTCATCGTCGCCCGACGACGGGAACCCCGACGATCGGACGGTGATGCGGGTCCCGCTGCCGAACCGGTCGGGCCCGGGCGAGACGGTCAACGTCGAGCTGGAGTGGACGTCCCAGGTGCCGCGCACGTTCGCGCGCACCGGCGCCATCGGCGACTCCTTCTTCCTCGCGCAGTGGTTCCCCAAGGTCGGCGTGCTCGAGGAGTCCGGGTGGAACTGCCACCAGTTCCACGCCAGCACCGAGTTCTTCGCGGACTACGGCGTCTACGACGTGCGGCTGACGGTGCCCAAGGGCTGGGTGGTCGGCGCGACCGGCCTCGAACGCGAGCGCGCGACAACGCCGACGGCACCACGACGCACCGCTACTACCAGGAGGACGTGCACGACTTCGCGTGGACGACCAGCCCCGACTACCTCGTGCGCAGGCGCGGTTCGAGCAGCCAGGGCTGCCGCGCGGTCGCAGATGCGCCTGCTGCTGCAGCCCGAGCACCCGGGCCAGGCCGAGCGCTACTTCGAGGCCACGCGCGCGGCGCTGCGCTACTACGGCGAGTGGTTCGGCGCGTACCCGTACCGGCACATCACGATCGTCGATCCCGCCTGGCAGAGCGGCGCCGGCGGCATGGAGTACCCGACGCTGTTCACCGGCGGGACCCGCTGGCTCGCGCCGGAGGCGGTCGCCGACCCCGAAGGCGTCACGGTGCACGAGTGCGGCCACCAGTTCTGGTACGGCATCGTCGGCAACAACGAGTTCGAGGACGCCTGGATCGACGAGGGCTTCAACACCTTCTCGACCGGCCGGACGATGGCGCACGCCTTCAACCCGAACTTCGATTCGTCCGCGGTGCTTCGGCGGCTTCGTGCCGTGGGTGCTGCCGCGACATTCCGGTCACGCGCGAAGTCGACGAGAACGGCTTGCCGAGCTACCGCGAGGGCGCCAAGCTCGACGCGCAGTCCACGCCGTCGTGGCGCTACTGGCCGGCGGCGGGCGGCGCGCTCTCGTACAGCAAGACCGCGCTGTGGCTGCACACGCTGGAGCGGCACCTGGGCTGGCCGACGCTGCAGCGGATCATGTCCACGTTCTTCGAGCGCTGGAAGTTCCGCCACCCGAAGCCGGAGGACTTCTTCGCGGTCGTCAACGAGGTGAGCGGGCGCGACATGACCTGGTTCTTCGACCAGGTCTACCGCAGCTCGAACGTGTTCGACTACGCGGTCGCGGACCTGCAGTCCGAGCCGGCGCCGGCCAGCGGGTTCTTCGACCACGACGGGAAGACAGCCTACAAGGCGGCGCAGAAGTCGCCGGTCGCTACCGGACCACGCGTCGTCGTGCGCCGGCTCGGCGAGGCGATCTTCCCGGTGGACGTGCTCGTCACCTTCGAGAACGGCGAGCAGGTGCGCGAGCGCTGGGACGGCCGCGACCGCTGGAAGCTGTTCACCTACGAGCGGACAGCGGGCGGTCTCGGCGCAGGTCGACCCCGACCGCGTGCTGCTGCTCGACGTCAACTGCACCAACAACAGCCGGACGCTGCAACCGCGCCGCGGCCGCGGCCGCCACGAAGTGGACGCTGAAGTGGCTGGTGTGGCTGCAGGACGCGCTGCTGACCTCGCGTTCTTCGGCTAGCGTCGTGACGGTCACGCAAGCGGCGACGACTCTATGATGCTCAACTCTCGGCGTTCGCGACGGGCTGCGGCGCGTGAACCGCGCGCCCGGAGATCCTGGCCGGCTGCTCGCTGCTCACGCTGCTGCTGGCGCTGCCGCTCGGCCTCGTGCTGCGCGGCATGCTCGCGGACAGCCTCGGCAGCAGCCTGGCGGCCGACGCCGCGGCACAGCGGCGTCAACTCCGACTGGTGGCAGGAGTTCCGCTCGCAGGCCACCGGCCTCGGCGCAACGTTCTCGCCGCGGATCATCGGGTTCGGCGGCGTGCTGGCCAACCTCGACGCCGTCCTCGACAACCGCGCCGCCCAGGCGCTCGCCGTGCGGGGCCGGCGGTCGCTACCTGCTGTTGTGGATGTTCCTGGCGGGCGGCATCCTCGACCGCTTCGCGCGCAACCGGCCGACGCGGACCGCGGCGTTCTTCTCGGCGTGCGGCGTGTACTTCTTCCGCTTCCTCCGGCTGGCGCGTGGCCCTGGCCGTGGCTACTGGCTGCTGTTCGGCGTCCTGCACGGGTGGCTGTTCGGCTCGCTCTACCCGTGGGCCACCAGCGACATGACCGTCGAGCGCACGGCGTTCGTCGTCCGGGTGGCGCTCTACGTCGTGTTCGGCGCGCGCTCGCTGCGTGCAACGTGTTGATCGACTACGCGAAGGTCCGGGCGGTCGTCGAAGACCGGCGCAGCATGATCGGCGCGCTCCTGGCGGCATGCCGGTTCATCCGGCGCCACCCGCGCGACGCCGTCGGCCTCTACCTGCTCAACGGCGTCGCTGTTCCTCCTGGTGCTCGCGGCTTACGCGCGTTCGCGCCCGGCGCCGGGAGAGCCGGGTGGGCGATCTGGCTCGGGCTGCGCGTCGGCGAGGTGTACCTGCTGGCGCGGCTGGGTGAAGCTCGTCTTCTTCGCGTCGCAGACGTCGCTGTTCCAGTCGAGCTCGCGCACGCCGACTACGCCGCCGCGCCGCTCCCGTCTGGCCGGAGTCCCCGTCTGCCGAGGCCATCGACAAGCCCTGAAGCCGCGCCGGCACGGGGCTGAAGCCCCGTGCTACACCCGCCGGGTGGCCCGCGACGACCTGTAGTCGAGGGTCCTCAGGCCCTCGGCGAAGGCACGGCGCGGGAGCCCGCGTGCTACACCCGCCGGGTGGCCCGCGACCACCTGTAGCCGAGGGCCTTCAGGCCCTCGGCCAAGGCACGGGGCTGAGAGCCCCGTGCTGCACCGGGCCGCGGTCTGGGCTCTGGTTACGCGCGTCGGAGCGGACGCCGTGCTGCCTCAGCACCTGGCGGATGGCCTCGGCGTCGAGCGACTCCTTGGCCAGCAGCCGCTGGGCCATCGCGCGCCGCGCCGCGCGGTGATCCGTGACCACCCGCTGCGCGCGGTCGTAGCCCCGCATCACGATCGCCCGCACCTCCTCGTCCACCCGGCGCGCCATCTCCTCGCTCAGCACCGACGCGGCGTCGCCGTCCCACCCGCCGCGCGGCGCGCGGAACGACGAGCGGGCCGAGCGGCGACATGCCCAGCTCGCACACCATCTTCCGCGCGATCTCGGTGGCGCGGTCGATGTCGTTGGCGGCGCCGCTGGTGATGTGGCCCATCAGCAGCTCCTCGGCCGCCCGGCCGCCCATCAGGATCGCGACCTGCGTCTCGAGGTCCTCCGCGGTGTGGGTGTGCCGGTCCGCCTCCGGCAGCTGCATGGTCACGCCCAGCGCGCGGCCGCGGGGCATGATGGTCACCTTGTGGAGCGGGTCGGCGTTCGGCATGCAGCGCCGCGACCAGCGCGTGGCCGGCCTCGTGGTACGCGCAGTTCACACGCTCCTTCGCGGTCATCACCAGCGACCGCCGCTCGACGCCCATCAGCACCTTGTCGCGCGCCTCGTCGAGGTCGCCGTCGCCCACCTGCGGGCGGCCGCCGCGCGCCGCGAGCAGCGCCGCCTCGTTCACCAGGTTCGCCAGGTCGGCGCCCGAGAACCCGGGCGTCCCGCGCGCGATCGACTCGCAGGTTGACGCCGGTCGCCGAGCGGCACCTTCCGGGTGTGCACGCTGAGGATCTCCTCGCGGCCCTTCAGGTCGGGCGCGCCGACCACGACCTGGCGGTCGAAGCGGCCCGGGCCGCAGCAGCGCCTGGTCGAGGATGTCGGGGCGGTTGGTCGCCGCGATCACGACGATGCCGCGGTGCGCGGCGAAGCCGTCCATCTCGACGAGCAGCTGGTTCAGCGTCTGCTCGCGCTCCTCGTGGCTCAGCGAGTTGCTGCCGCGCGACCGCCCGACCGCGTCGAGCTCGTCGATGAAGATGATGCAGCGCGGGGTGGCGGGCGGCGTCCTTGAAGAGGCGGCGGACCCGCGCGGCGCCCACGCCCGCGTACATCTCGACGAAGTCGGCCCCGCTCGCGAAGAGGAACGGGACCGCCGCCTCGCCCGCGATCGACCGGGCGAGAAGCGTCTTGCCCGTTCCCGGGCGGCCCGACCAGCAGCACGCCCTTCGGCATCCGGCCGCCGAGGGCGGAGAACCGGCTCGGGTCGCGCAGGAACTCGACGATCTCGCGGACCTCGTCCTTGGCCTCGTCCACGCCGGCAACGTCGGCAAAGGTCACCACGGTGTCCTGCGACCCAGCCACCCGCACCTTGCTCTCGACCGATGGCACGCGCCCGGAGTTCGACCGGACCACGACGAAGCCGACGAGGCCGATCAGCACGAGGCCCGTCACCACGGTCGTGAATCCGAAAAGCGACCCTTCCTTCGTCGGCTGCACATCCACCCGCACGTGCGGGCCATCAGCCGCGACATGAACTCGGCGTTGGATGCAAACCCTGCCGGCGCAACGGTCCTCAGCCGTTCGCTCCCGCGGAGGGTGACCGACAGGGCCTGGTCGTTGATCGCGACTCCTGCGCCCCTCCGCCTCCTGAGCGCCTGGAGGAAGTCGGAGAACGCCATGTCGCGCGGTTCAGGTGCCCGCAGGCTGCGAACGACGACGACGGTGACGGCAGTGAGCAGGCAGAGGCAGACGATGGCGGAGATGATGACCTTCGTCGAGAACCAAGAGCGTACCGACACGGCAACTCCGTGCGGGCCGCGCGCCACGGCAGGTGGGGCGGCGCAACCCGGAAAACACCGGTACCGGGCACGGCGCCCGGGAGAGGTGGATGGTCGTGAGAGTGGAAGCTCCGCACAGGGAGCGACGGCGAGTTCCCCAATCTTACACAGATCTAGCGAGACTGTAAATTATTGTCATTGCTGGGCTTGTACCAGAGCTTCGACGCGGCGGCAGCTAGCGCACGCGGTAGTAGGCCGCGATGCCGCGTTCGAAGAGCCGGGCGGGGACGAAGCGCTTGAGCAGCAGCACCAGGCGCTCGGACGCGGGGCCGACACTGTAGCGCAGGCGGGGTGAGCGCAGGGTGACGATGCGGTGGACCAGCCGGGCGACAGCGGCCGGACTGGGCCCGCGCGTTTCGTCGCGCTCCATCACGCCCACTGCCCGTGCCTGTCGGTCACGGTAGGCGTCGGACGCGCCCGCCGCAATCCGGCGGTTCGCGGTGAAGCCGGTTCTGAAGTCGCCGGGCTCCACCAGCGCCACCCGGATCCCGAATGGAGCCACTTCCATCCTCAGCGCCTCGGTGAATCCCTCGACCGCGAACTTGCTGGCGCTGTAGAGCGCCTGGAAGGGAATCCCCACCAGCCCGGCAATCGAACTGATGTTGACGATGCACCCGGCGCCCCGGCGCCGCATCGCGGGCAGCACGGCCCGGCAGACGCGCATGGTCCCGAAGAAGTTCGTCTCGAACTGCGCGCGCGCCTCGTCGGGCGGCGTGTCCTCGGCGGCGCCCGCGATGCCGAAGCCGGCGTTGTTGACGACGATGTCGATGGCGCCCTCGCGTTCGAGCACGAACTGCACGGCGGCGGCGACCGACTCGTCGGATGTGACGTCGAGCGGATGAGCGCGGCACGGCAGGCCGGAAGCCTGCCCCACGGCGCGAGCAGGGTCGGGCGGGCGTCCGGCGGGCCACGCCGCGGTGCGGCTGGTGCCGTAGACCCGGTAGCCGCACGCCTGCAGGTGCTCGGCGCACGCGCGGCCGATTCCCGACGAGGCGCCGGTGATCAGCACGACTTGCGGGCGCGATGCGGTGGGCGGCATCGGGTTGAGAAGCAGAAGCCGGCCTGCCTCGCCGTTAGGCCCCGACTTCCTTGACCGCGGCCACGATGTGACGCGCCGAGATGCCGAAGCGGTCGAGCAGTTCCTCCGGCTTGCCGCTGCGCGGGATGTCGCGAACCGCCAGGTTGCGCACCGACGCCACGCCGGCGGTGGCGGCCAGCGACGGCCTCGCCGATGCCGCCGCCCGCGTAGTGGTCCTCCACCGTGATCAGCCGGCCGCCCGTGTCGGCCGCGGCCTGCCGCAGCGTGGCCGCGTCGATCGGCTGGATCGAGTAGAGGTCGATCACCCGGACGGCGATGCCCGCCTTCTGCAGCTCGTCGTACGCCTTCAGCGCCTCGAACAGCGTCACGCCGGCGCCGATCACGGTCGCGACGTCGTCCGCGCTCGCCGCAGCACCTTGCAGCCGCCGATCGGGAAGCGTTCCTCCGGCCCGTAGATGACCGGCGTCTTCGGCCGGTGAGTCCGATGTACGCCGGCCCCGGCGAAGGCCGCGGCCGCGGCCACCAGCCGCTCGGTGCTCACGGCGTCGCACGGGTACAGCACGGCGATGTTCGGCTCGGCGCGCATCATCGCGAGATCCTCGAGCGCCATCTGCGACGGCCCGTCCTCGCCGATCGAGACGCCCGGCGTGCGACCCGGCCATCTTCACGTTCAGGCGGCTGATGGCCGCCATCCGGATGAAGTCGTAGGCGCGCGTCAGGAAGCAGGCGAAGGTCGAGGGAAACGCGATCGCGCCGCGGCTGGCCATGCCCATGGCCGACCCCACCATCGCCTGCTCGGCGATGAAGTGCTGGAAGAAGCGGCCCGGGAACACCTTCTCGAACTTCTCGCTGAAGGTCGAGTTGCCCACGTCGGCGTCGAGGACGACGACGCGCGGGTCCACCTCGCCGAGCTTCACGAGCGCCGTGCCGTACGCCTCGCGCGTGGCGACGCTCTCCCCGAGCTGGTAGGCCGGCGCCGCCGGCTCCATGCGGCCGTCGATGTCGCGCGCGCTGGTCTTCGGGCGGCGGCTGGATGGCGGGCGGCGCCACGTCCGCGCCGCCACCTTCGGCAGGAACTGCTGCCCGAGTTCGGCGATGCGCGCGCGCCTCCTCGTCCTTCTTGAGCGGCCGGCCGTGCCAGCCGTCCAGTCCCTCCACGAACGACACGCCCTTCCCCTTGATCGTCCGCGCGAGGATCATGGTCGGCCGGCCGGTCGTCTGGCGCGCCCGCTCGAACGCCGTCGAGCAGGGCGGCGATGTCGTGGCCGTCCACGACGATCGCGTGCCAGCCGAAGGCCTCCCACCGGCGCGTGTAGGCCTCCATGTCGTGGCCGACTGCCGTCTCGCCGGCTCTGGCCGAGCGCGTTGACGTCGGTGATGCCGCACAGGCTCGAGAGCTCGTAGTGGGCGGCCACGTCGGCGGCCTCCCACACCGACCCCTCGGCCGACTCGCCGTCGCCGATGCAGCGCGTAGGTGCGGTATGCCGAGCCGATGCGGCGCGCGTTGAGCGCGATGCCGACCGCCGCGCAGAGGCCCTGGCCGAGCGAGCCGGTCGCGACGTCCACGAAGGGCAGCCGCGGCGTCGGGTGACCCTCGAGGTCCGAGCCAATCTGCCGCAAGCGTCAGCAGCTCGCCGCGGGCGAACGCGCCCGCCTCGGCCCAGGCGGCGTACAGCAGCGGCGCCGCGTGCCCTTTCGACAGCACGAACCGATCGTTGTCCGGGTCGCCGGGCCGGCTTCGGGTCGAAGCGCATCTCGGCGAAGAACAGCGCCGCGACGATGTCGGCCGCCGAACAGCAGGTGGACGGATGGCCGCTGCCAGCCGCGGTGGTGGCGCGGATCGACTCGATCCGAAGCCGGGTGGCGATGTTGTGAAGCGTGGGAACCAGCGCGTTGGGTCGAGCAGGCACTCCTGGCCCCCAGGGGGACGGCGCGCGCGACATTCGCCGGTTGGCACCGCGTGCGGCAGCGCCGTCATGAATGGACTCGACGGTCGCTCGACGAACGGCCTACTATAATGGGTGCAGCCATGGCTGACACACCATCACCCTCATTCCCGGGGACGGCATCGGCCCCGAGGTCACCCGCGCGGTGTTGCGAATCATCGACGCGTCGGGCGTCCGCGTCGACTGGGAACAGCAGGAAGCGGGCCAGGCCGCGGTCGAGCACTACGGCGACCCGCTGCCTGCGAGGCTCATCGAGTCGATCCGGCGGAACAAGGTCGCGCTCAAGGGGCCGGTGACGACGCCGATCGGGCACGGCTTCACCAGCGTCAACGTCGGGCTCCGGAAGGCGCTCGACCTGTTCGCGAACCTTCGCCCGGTCTTCAACCTCCCGGGGGTGCCCGCCCGCTTCGGCCACCTCGACCTGGTCCTCGTTCGCGAGAACACCGAAGACCTCTACTCGGGCCTCGAGCACGAGGTCGTGCCGGGCGTCATGGTCAGCCTGAAAGTCATCACCGCCATGGCGTCCACCCGGATCGCCCGTTTCGCGTTCGAGTACGCGCGGCGCAACGGCCGCAGGCGGGTCACCGGCGTGCACAAGGCGAACATCATGAAGATGGGCGACGGGCTCTTCCTGAAGTGCGCCCGCGACATGGCGAAGGAATACGCCGAGATCACCTACGACGAGCGGATCGTCGACGCGGCGTGCATGCACCTCGTGCTCCGCCCCGAGACGTTCGACGTGCTGGTGATGCCGAACCTGTACGGTGACATCGTGTCCGACCTCTGCGCCGGGCTCGTGGGCGGGCTGGGCGTCGTCGGCAGCGCGAACCTCGGCGCCGACATGGCCGTCTTCGAGGCCGTGCACGGCACGGCGCCGGACATCGCGGGGCAGGATCTCGCGAACCCGACCGCGCTGCTCCTCTCGGCGCTGATGATGCTGCGCCACATCGGCGAGCGGGAGGCGGCCGACCGCACACGGCGGGCCCTGGAACAGGTGCTTGCGAACGACCGCGCACGCACGCGCGACCTCGGCGGCTCCGCCACGACGACCGAGTTCGCCGACGCCGTCTGCGCGGCACTCTAGACTGGATTCGCCATGCCCGACGACATTTCCCAGGCGGTCCTCTCCCGTGAAGAGGTCGTGCGGTACCTCAAGGGCACCCACGGCGAGACGTCCGAGAGCGCCCGCGAGCGGGTCTACGCCTACCTCGACGAGCTCCGGACCACCCAGCGCTACACCCTGTACCGCGCGCTCAAACACCCCGTCTACCCGATCCTGAGGAAGATCGAGCGGAACGTGGAGCACGTCGACCGCGCGATCGCGGCCACCAACGCCGGCCGGGTGATCTACGCGTCCGACCACAAGAGCCACACCGACTACCTGGTCGAGCCCCTGGTGCTCGACGATCACGGCATCCGGCCGCCGATCATCGCCGCGGGCATCAACCTGTTCGGCGGGCCGCTCGGCCTGCTGCACAAGCACGTCACCGGGGCGGTGCCGATCCGCCGGGCGACCAAGGACCCGGCGTACCTGATCACGCTCAAGGCGTACGTCGCCGAACTGCTGCGCGACCACGACCTGCTCTTCTACATCGAGGGCGGGCGCAGCTACAGCGGCGAGCTCAAGGCGCCGAAGACCGGCCTGATCCACGCCGCGATGCAGTCCGACATCCGGGACCTGGTGATCCTGCCAATGGCCGTGTCGTACGACCTCGTGCTCGAGGACCGCATCCTCTCGCGCCAGGGCGTGAAGAAGAAGCAGCGGCCGTTCGCGCGCGAACTCGCCGAGATGATGCGAGACGCCGTTGGCTACCGCGCCCGCGCATTCGTCACGTTCGGTCACCCGATCGCCACGTCCGACTACAACTCCCAGTCGCGGAGCGACATCCTCGACCTCGCCCACCGCACGCGCGAGGCGATCGGCCTGCTCTACAAGGTCCACCCGACGGCGCTCGTCGCCTCGGCGATGCGGCCATCCATCACCAGGCACGACCTCGAGGCACGGGTCGACGACCTGATCGAGCGGCTTCGCCAGCGGGGAGCCAACCTCGGCGTCGACCGCGGCCGCCAGGCGGTGGCCGACGGTCTGCGCACCTTCCGCCGCCGGGGGGTCCTGGTGACCGAGGGCGAGTGCGTGCGCGTCCGCAACCGTGCGCTCCTGCGCTACTACGCGCGGACGATCGATCACCTGCTCTCGCCGCCGTCGCCGCGCGCCGCTGCCTAGCGACCGCGGGTGCGGCGACGCTCCCCGGAGCCGCGGAAACCCGCTGGCAGCAGAGCTGCCTGCTGCGGCTGGGTTGTCCGCCCGCTGGACAATTTGTCTCCCTGACTGCATCATTCGCAGACTCGCTCTGCCCTTCCACCCCCTGCCGTGACCATCTTGCGAACCCACCCGCTCCGCGGCCGCGCCCCAAAGCCCTTCACTATCAATACGTAACCGCGAAGGAGCTCAACACTGGCACGCCCCTTGAAGTCAGCTGGGCCATGATCATCAACGCCCCTCACCACACCCTCGCGGCTCGTTCGTTCCTGCCGGGCGACACTGATGAGCAGGGTACCGGCGCGCTCGAGTGGATCCTCAAGACGATCCAGAGCGCCCTGTGCGGATTGCACGGGCACGACTCGGTGCTGCAGTACGAGCGGACGCGGATGTTCCTGCGCTGCACGTCGTGCGGGCACGAGACGCCCGGATGGGAGGTCGCGCCCAACGCCACGATGATGAGCCGCAGGCTCGAGGCGAGGCCTGTTCGCCCCGCCAGCAAGGAGTTCGGCATCGTCCGCAAGGTCGCCTGACGCCGACCGCCGGCAGAGCCGGTGATACCATTTGGCGATGTCCCCGACCGCGTCCCCGCTCGAACGCGCCCAGGCCATCGCGCGCGCGGTCAACCGCGAAGGCGGTCGCGCCCTGATCGTCGGAGGCTGGGTCCGCGACCGACTGCTGGGCCGTGCCTCGAAGGACATCGACGTCGAGGTCTTCGGCCTCCCCGCCGCGCAACTCCGGTCAATCCTCGAACAACTCGGCCGCGTCGAGACCATCGGCGAGAGCTTCACCGTCTACAAGTCGGGCGACATCGACGTGGCGCTGCCGCGCCGCGAATCGAAGGTCGGCCGCGGCCACAGGGGATTCCTCGTCGAAGGCGACCCGGCCATGTCGGTCGAGGAAGCGGCGCGGCGACGGGACTTCACGGTCAACGCGATCTACTGGGACCCGCTGACGGAGGAATACGTCGACCCGCGGGGGGGACGTGCCGACCTCCAGGCAGGCGTGCTGCGGGTGGTGGAGCCCTCGACGTTCACCGACGACAGCCTCCGGGTGCTGCGCGCGATGCAGCTCGTCGCGCGGTTCGACCTTGCCGCGCCCCGGGAGACGATTGACATCTGCCGCGGCATCCCGCTCGACGACCTGCCGGCAGAGCGCGTGTGGGGGGAATTCGAGAAGCTCCTGCTGCTGCCCGCGCGGCCGTCCCTTGGTTTCGAGTTCGCCAGGGCCGCCGGGGTGGTCGAGCGGCTCTTTCCCGAGATGCAGGCGTTGATTGGCTGCCCGCAGGAAGCCGAGTGGCACCCGGAGGGGGACGTCTGGGTCCACACGCTCATGGTGATCGACGAAGCCCGCGCGCGGATCGACGACCTGCCGCGCTGGGCGAAGATCGCCGTGATGCTGGGCGCCGTCTGTCACGACTTCGGCAAGCCCGCCACGACGGCGTTCTTCGACGGCCGCACCCGCTCGCACAACCACGAGGAGGCAGGGGTGCCGCCGGCGACCGCGCTGCTCGATCGGCTGAACGTGCGATCGGTCGACGGGGTGGACGTGCGGGTCCAGGTCCTCGGCCTGACGGCCCATCACCTGAAGCCCGGGTCCTGGTACAAAGTGCGCGAGGAGGTGGGCGACGGCGCCTTCCGGCGCCTGGCGCAGAAGGTCGACCTGGAGCTGCTCGCGCGGCTGGCCGCCGCGGACTGCGTGGGCCGCCACCCGGGGCGGTTCGACTGTACCGCGATGACCTGGTTCCTCGATCGGGCGCGCGCGCTCGGCGTCGAACACGATGCGCCGAAGCCGCTGCTCCTGGGCCGGCACCTGCTGGCGCTGGGCCTCGAGCCCGGCCCGCGCGTGGGTGAGATCATCAAGCAGGTGTACGAGCTTCAACTGGACGGGAAGGTCGCCACGATCGAGGACGGGATCCAGGCCGCACGGGAAATCCTCGACAACCCGCGGGCCTGACGGCCTGCTACGCCGACAGATACGCTGCGAACTGCCGCGGCTCCACGTTCCCGCCGCTGATCAGCGCGACCACCGGTCCGCGGGCGCCAATGCGCCCGGCTGCCGCGTCGGCCATCACCGCCGCCACCGTGATGGCGCCGCTCGGTTCCGCGACGACTTTCGCGTAACGGAAGAGCCACTGCATCGCCCGGATGATCGCGTCGTCGTCGATCGTCACCACCCGATCGACGAACGCCTGGACGTGCGGGAAGGTCAGGTCACCCGGGCGCACGGCCAGCAGGCCGTCCGCGATGCCCATCGTGATCGGCACGGTCACCGGGTGACCGGCCGCGAGCGAAGCCGTCATCCGCGCGACGCCGGCCGGCTCCACGCCGACGACGGTGATGTCCGGGCGGCTGCGCTTCAAGGCGGTGGCCACGCCGGCGATCAGCCCGCCACCGCTCATCTGCACGTAGACGGTCGCCACGGACGGACACTGCTCCACGATTTCCAGGCCGATCGTCCCCTGGCCCGCCGCGATTTCCACGTGGTCGAACGGCGGGACGATCGTCATGCCGCGTTCGGCCGCGATCGCCTCCGCGCGCACCTTCCGCTCGATCGTGGTGGTCCCCTCGAAGATCACTTCCGCGCCGAGGGACCTGGCCCCCTCCACCTTCACGGCGGGGGCCGTCGTCGGCATGACGATGACCGCCGGCACGCCGAGCCGGCGTGCGGTCAGCGCGATCGCCAGGCCGTGATTCCCCGACGAGTAGGTGAGCAGCCCGGCGCGCCGGGCCGGCTCCGGCAGCGCGGAGGCCATGTTGTAGGCGCCGCGCGTCTTGAAGACGCCGCCGACCTGGAGGTTCTCGCACTTGAGGAAGAGCGGCAGATCCGCCTGGCCGCCCCAGGCACTCAGCTCGCGGACTTCGAACAGCGGGGTGACTCGGGCGACGCCGGCGATGCGACGGGCGGCCACGCGAATCTGGTCGAGAGAAATGAGTTCGGGCACGGCGGAATGCTAGCATAAGCAGGTGCCGGCCCTACCGCCGTCGATTCGCCGCGCGCTGTCCGCGCGCTTGAACGTTCTGCTCGTCTTCGCGCCGCTGTCGTGGGCGGCCGCTTACCTGGCGCCCGAATCGTACTGGCCGTTCGTGCTCGGCGCGATCTCGATCGTGCCCCTGGCGGGCTTGATCGGCCACGCCACCGACGAACTGGCCACGCACGCCGGTCCGACGCTCGGCGGGTTCCTCAACGCCACGTTCGGAAACGCGGCGGAGATCATCATCGGCCTGGTGGCGCTGCGGGAGAACCACATCGCGGTGGTCCAGGCCTCGATCACCGGCAGCATCATCGGCAACCTGCTGCTCGTCTTCGGCGCCTCCGCCCTGGTCGGAGGCTTCGGCCGGGTGTCCCAGCGGTTCAGCCGGACGGCGGCCAGCAACGCCACAATCATGCTGTTCCTCGGCGTCGTGTCGCTGACCATGCCCGCGGTCTTCGACCTCACCATGTTCGGCTCGCTGGAAGCCCGGCCGCCGGTCATCTACCGCCTCAGCTTCTGGACGTCGTTCCTGCTCATCGTGGCCTACATCGGCAGCCTGGTGTACAGCTTCACGACCGGCCGCAGCCTCATCGCCCCGTCTCCCGGCAAGGCCGGGGCGAGCCGGCCCTCCTACGTGCCCCCCATCGCGCTGCTCGCCGGCGCGACCGCGCTGACGGCGGTCCAGGCCGAGGTGCTCGTCGGCGGCCTGGGTGCCGTGCTGGCGAGCACCGGCATCAGCGAACTCTTCACCGGCGTCATCGTCATCGCGCTCGTCGGCAATGCCGCGGAACACTACAGCGCGATTGCCGCGGCCCGGCGCGACGAAATGACGCTCGCCGTCGAGATTGCCATCGGCAGCAGCGCGCAGATCGCGCTGTTCGTCGCGCCCGTCCTCGTGCTGGTGTCCTTCGCGATGGGCCGGCCGATGTCGCTGCTCTTCCACCCGTTCGAGATCGTGGCCATCGGCCTGTCCGTCGCCGCCACGGCGATCGTGGCGCTCGATGGCGAGAGCAACTGGGTGGAAGGTCTCCAGCTCCTCGCGGTCTACCTCATCCTCTGCATCGCCTTCTTCCTGGCCTAGCCGGCAATCGCGTTCTTCCTGGCCTGGCGGCAATCGCGTTCTTCTGGCCCTGGCCGGCAAACTTTCGGAGCGGTTCCTCTCCGGCAGACGACGGCCCTGCCCGCGGCACGAATGTTGTTCACTGTTTCCTCTCCATGAGGGATCTGGACGACCGACTTCTTCACGACCTGGTGGACAGCGTCCGGCAGCTGCTGCGAAAGGAAGCCGCCGAGCGGCTCCGGGACGTCTATCTCATCGGGGACATCGAAAAGGACAGCGCGAAGGCGGTCATCGAGCGGCTGAGAGAGCTGGCGAGCGAGAGCCGGCGCCCGATCACCCTCTACGTCAACAGCGCCGGCGGCAACGTGACGGACGGGCTGGCGATCCACGACACGATCCGGCACCTGGTCTCGCTCGGCCAGGAGGTGACGATCGTCGTGCAGGGGATGGCCTACTCGATGGGATCGGTGGTGCTGCAGGCGGCCAGTCCCGGCCGCCGGCTCGCTTTCCCGCACTCCTGGATCATGATCCACGAGCCCGCCAAGTGGGCGGGCTGGCAATCGACCACCGCCGCCGCCCAGCACCTCGAGCGCCTGAAGCAGATGCAGGCGCAGATCTACCGGATCCTCGCGGTACGCTCGGGCAAGCCGCTGTCGCGCATCATCCGCGACACCAAGCGCACCGACTTCTACCTCGACGCGGTGAAGGCCCGCGACTACGGTCTCATCGACCTCGTGGTGGAAGAACCTGCGCAGGTGGCAGAGGCGAGGATCGAACGGACCGGCACGGCGAACGAGCCGGAGGGTGAGCAGGCGGCTGCCCACGCGGAGCAGCCCTCCAACCGCCGTCCTCGGTGACGGCTACGCGTGAACCGACGCCCCTCGCCACTCTTCGAACAGCCGTGCGACGTTGCGGGCGACCGACCGCAGTGACGGTGTCCAGCCGAGTGCCCGGGCGCGCGGACTCTTGACGACCTGGTCGAGCGCCAGTGCGACCGCGTACGGCCCGAGCTTCGCCTTGGCTTCTTCGACCGGGATCCGGCGGACGGTGGCTTCGGCCGGCGCGTGCGCCCCGATCGCCTCCACGATCTCGTTGACGCGGTCTTCGCTGTCATCGGTGGCATGGTAGACGCCCGAGGCGTCGGCGTGCAGCGCCAGCCGAACGTAGAGGTCGGCGAGGTCGCGGTCGTAGACGGTCGGCCAGCGGTTGTCGCCCGACCCGATCACGCGAATCAGGCCGTTCGACGCGTCGCGGAAGATGTCGCCGATGATGCCGCGCGAACCGCCGTACACGATCCCCGGCCGCACCACCGTCGTCCGCACGCCGTCACCGGCCGCCGACAGCACCAGTTGTTCGTGGGCGGGGCGATAGGCCGCGATGGTGGCGGGATTGACAGGCGACTCCTCGGTCACCGGGTCGGGCGCCGCCCCGAGGATCCAGATGCCGGACGTGTAGATCAGCACGCGCGGGTGCCTGGGCGAGTTCGAGTGCGCGGCAGCCGCCAGCGTCTCGATGGCCAACCGGTCGGTGTCGACGCCGCGCGCGCCGTCGAAGCCGGCATGGACGACCACGTCGGACGCTGCGGCCGCCGCCGCGTAGGACGACGGGTCGTGAAGGTCGCCGATCAGGGGTGAGCCTCCCCGAGCCCCCACCGCCGCCGCCTTCTCGGAGTTGCGGACGAGGCCGGTGACGTGGTGGCCGGCGCGCACGAATCCATCGAGGACCGCTGCGCCGATATAGCCCGTGGCGCCCGTGAGGAAAATGCGCATCCAGACACCTCGACACGATTCGGTGGCGGCCGAACCGCCAGTCACCGTATGGATGAGTTTCGTGTCACGCTAGTCCATTGTAGCTCACGGGAATCGGTACAATCTCCCCATGATGCGGGAGACCCTCGCTGACTACTTCGAAGACCTGGCCGCCGCCCGGGGCGAGTTCCTGGTCTACGACGATGGCCTGCGGACGAGGCGTTTCAGTTACCAGCAAGTGGCGGCAGCCGCGCGTGGGTTTGCCGCAACCCTGCACCAGGCCGGACTTCGCAAAGGCGACGCGGTCCTCTTCTGGAGCGAGAACCGCCCCGAGTGGGTCGCCGCCTTCTGGGGCTGCGTGATCAGCGGCCTGGTCGTCGTCCCGCTCGACTACCGGTCGTCACTGGCGTTCGTCTCGCGGGTCGGCAGCATCGTCGGCGCCCGCCTGGCGCTCCTCGGCGACGACCCGGCCGACATCCCACACGCGCCGGAAGGCACCGCGCCGACGATTGGCGGGGCGAGCATCTCGCGCTTCTCCCGCTTCGAATGGTCGCCCGCGAAGCGGAGCGTGCCGCGCGTGGGTCTCACCCGTGACGACGTCGCGGAAATCATCTTCACGTCGGGTGCCACGGCAGAGCCGAAGGGCGTCATCATCACGCACCGCAACGTGCTCGCCAACATCGTCCCGATCGAGCGGGAGGTGCTCAAGTACCGAGGCTGGGGCCGGCCCTTCTTCCCCATCAGGTTCCTCAACCTGCTGCCCCTCAGCCACATGTTCGGCCAGGCGATGGCCACGTTCATTCCGCCGATGCTGCCCGGCACGACGGTGTTCATGCGGGGCTACAACCCGGCGGAAGTCGTGGCGCAGGTCAGGAAGCGCCGGGTCTCCGTGATCGTGTCGGTGCCGAAGATTCTCGACGTGCTGGGCGAACACGTGCGGCGGACGGTTCCCTCGATCGACTCGCCGGTGCGAACGCCGTCGCCACGAGTAGTGCGGCAGATGGCGGGGCCGCGGCGGGCGCTGGAGGTGTTTGCGTCGGTCGTGCAGCGCTGGTGGCGATACCGGGCGGTGCACCGGGCGTTCGGAATGAAGTTCTGGGCGTTCGTCGTCGGAGCGGCGCCGTTGGAGACGGGCACCGAGGAGTTCTGGTCGCGCCTCGGCTTCGTGGTGATCCAGGGCTACGGCCTGACCGAAACCGCTCCGGTCGTGAGCCTCAACCATCCCTTCGGGACGCGAAAGGGATCGGTGGGCAAGCCCATCGCCGGCGTCGAGGTGAAGATTGCCGCGGACGGCGAAATCCTCGTGAAGGGCGAGAACGTGACCCGGGGCTACTTCGGCGAAGCGGCGGGCGGCGGGGCGCTCGAAGACGGGTGGCTTCACACCGGCGACATCGGCGAGGTCGACGCGGACGGTCAGCTGTTCGTCAAGGGCCGCAAGAAAGAGATGATCGTGACGCCGGAGGGGCTGAACGTCTTCCCCGAAGACGTGGAGCGCGCGATCAACGGGCAGCCGGGCGTCCGCGATTCGGCGGTGGTCGGCGTCGCCAGGGACGGTGAGGAACGGGTCCACGCCGTCCTCGCCCTCGAAGACGGCGCGGACACCGAACGGATCCTCCGGGAGGCAAACGCCCGGCTTGCAGACCATCAGCGGATCCGGAGCGTCTCCACGTGGCCCCACGGTGAACTGCCGCGCACCGAGGGCACGCGGAAGCTGAAACGACGCGCGATCCGGGAGTGGGTGGAGACGGGTGCCGCGACCACGTCCCCGCCTGCAGACAGGGAATCGGTTGAAGCGCTCCTGGCCCGTTACGCCGGCGGACGCACGCTTCGCCCGGACACGACGATGGAGGAACTCGGCCTGAGCTCCCTGGACCGGGTCGAGCTGATGATGGCGCTCGACGAGCGCTCGAGGACGGGGGTCGACGAGTCGCTGTTCGCGGGTGCCCGAACCGTCTCGGACCTCCGCGCCCTCGCGGTCCCAGGCGCGGCACCCGCGCCTCCCGCCGCGAGCCTCTCCCCCTCGATGCCCGCGTGGAGCCGCGGCCGCCTGGTCACGGCCCTCCGCCGCGCCAGCCTGGCGGCCTGGCTGCTGCCGCTCACCCGCACGTTCGCGCGCATGGACGTGCGCGGCCTCGAGCACCTCGCCCCGCTCGACGGCCCGGTGGTCTTCGCGTCGAATCACCAGAGTCACCTGGACACGCCGGTCATCCTGGCCGCCCTGCCAGGGCGCTTGCGCCGGCGCGTCGCGGTGGCGATGGCCAAGGAATTCTTCCACGCGCACTTCCACCCCGAGGGCCAGCCGTTTGCCGCCCGGCTCGAGTCCAGCCTGCTCTACGTCCTGGCCGCGTTCTTCTTCAACGCGTTCCCGCTCCCCCAGCGCGAGGCAGGCGCCCGGAACACGCTCCGCTACATGGGGGAGCTGGTGAGCGACGGGTGGTCGGTGCTGATCTACCCGGAGGGCGAGCGACGGGACACCGGCGCCATGGGCACGTTCCAACCCGGCGTGGGCCTGATTGGCGCCCGACTGTCGGTCCCGGTCGTGCCGGTCCGCCTCGAGGGTGTCGACCGGGTGCTCCACCGGTCACGGAAGCTGCCCAGGGCCGGCCCCGTCCGGGTCTCCTTCGGCGCCCCCCTCACCCTCGAGGGAACGGACTACCCGGCGCTGGCCCGAATGGTTGAGGCGGCCGTACAGAGAAGCTGATCAACTGGTTACGGGGAGTTGCCGTCCGCGGGCCGATGTGGCACAATGTTTGTAGTACGGCCTGGGTCGTGGAAATGCCTTTCACGCTACGAGGATAAGTTGTCGGTATACGAGAAACCCATTGTCGAGGATGCCTTCGTGGGCCCCGAAGCCCCGGCACCGGCCCTCTCCGAGGCGCCCGGCGCGGCGGCGATGCCCGACGTTTCGGCGGCCATGGAACGGTTCAAGTCCTGCCGGTGGCGCAAGGCCGCCGAGAACGGCACGCCCGATTGCTGCGGCCACCGCGACGTGCTGCCGCTGACCGGCGCGAATGGCTTCGATGCCGAGGCCTGGTGCCCGAGCTGCGAGTTCTACAAGCTTCGCCGCACACCCAAGAAGCGCGACTACTACAACGACCGCTATTGAAGCGGGGCGCTCGGCCGCCGACCCTCCCGGGCTTTCGGCGGGCTCTACCTTCGAGTGTCATTCGTCGAAATCTCGGGACAATTGCACCCACTCGCCGTCCGGCGCCAGTTCCCGGTAGCGCTTCCAGTGGATCCGCGCCTGCTGTGACCGCCCCAGCTTCTCGAACGTGACCGCCAGGTAGAAGTGCGCCTCGGCATAACCGGGGTGGAGTTCGAGCGCCGCCTCGTACGCGGCGCGTGCCTCTTCGAGCCGCCCGAGATCGTGGAAAACGTTGCCCAGGTTGAAATGCGCCTCGAACAGGCCGGGATCGAGCGCGATGGCCCGTTCGTAGAGCGCTTCCGCTTCGGGCAGATGCTCCTGCGCGTAGTGGATATTGGCAAGGTTGATGAGCGCGGGCACCAGGGTGGGGTCGATCTCGAGCGCCCGGCGGTAGCCGCGGCTCGCGGCCTCCTGGTTGCGCGGGTCGCCGTCGTCCAACTCGGACGCAGACCGGAAGAACTCTTCGGCGGCCGAAGTGTCGAGCGGCTGCGGCTGGACCTGGTCGCGCGGCGCCGAGCGCACCAGGCGAATGACTTTTGCCGGCTCCGCTTCGAGCCAGAAATCGAGACTCAGCTGCCCTTCCCGCGACGCCTGCAGCAACCGCAGGACCGCCCGGAATGGCGCGCCGCGCTCGAGTTCGGCGTGCGCCTGCCTGATGACGGAAAGGTCTGGAAACGAGAAATAGGTTTCTCCCCCCGTTCGCAGGGCCGGGACGGATCAGGCTCCACTTCTGGAGGCAGTGCAGGTGGTCTTCCCGGAGCCGCGGGTACATGGCGAGAACGTCCTGCACCGTGTACCAGTGCTGCTTCAATTCGGCCGGTGACGGCACACCGACCAACCGGCAGAACTCGTCCTCCGAGAGGACTCGGACGCGGCCCGGTTCGCGGAGATTGATCTGCCGTCGTGCGGCGAATCTTCTTGGCTCCCGCCGCCCTCCCCGACCACCAGCATCGTCGTCTTCGCGCTCACGTCGTCCGCCACCGTTCCGCCAAGGCGCGTCACGACGTTCCTGGCTTCCCTCCGGCTCATGGAGGACAGGCGTCCGCTGAAGGCGACCGACTCGCCGGCAAGGGGATCAGCCGACACCGCGGGGGGAATCACCGTCACGCCGGTAACGATGCCGGAGAGGGCGCGGGCAATGTCAACGGCAGGCTGCTGGTAGAATCGGCCCATGCTCCTCGCTGGCGACGTCGGCGGTACCAAGACCCTCATCGGCCTCTACGCTCCTGCGCGGCGCGCCCCGAACTGGTGGCCGCCAGGCCGTTCTCGACGCCGGAACACCCCAGCCTGGAAGCCATTGTCGCGGCGTTCCTGGATGGCGCTCGCGTCTCGCCCAGGGACGTCGAGGCCGTCACTTCGGTGTCGCGGGACCCATCGTCGAGCAGGAGGCGAACTGACCAACGTGCCCTGGCGGGTCAGCGCGGCGGGGTGGCGGCGCGGTTCGGTTTTCCCCGCGGACGCTGCTCAACGACCTGCAGGCGATGGCGTACGCCGTGCCGGTGCTCGGTGCCGATGAACTCTCGTCCCTGCAGGCGGGCCGGCCGGTGCCCACGGGAAACGCGGCGTTGATTGCGGCGGGAACCGGGCTGGGCGAGGCACTGCTGCACAACGTCGGCGGCCGCTTCATCCCGTCGCCCACGGAGGGCGGGCATGCCGACTTCGCGCCGCGGACGCCGGACGAGATCGCGCTGCTCGAGCACGTGACGGCGTGGAACGGACGCGCGGACTACGAGCGGGTGCTGTCGGGGCCGGGCCTGGTGAACATCCACCGGTTCACGCACCCGGAAGGCTGCACTGCGTGCCCGGACGATGAGGACCCGGCCCAGAAGCCGGCGCTCATCTCGCAGGCCGCGCTCGAGGGCACCTGCCCGGCCTGCGTTCGCGCGCTCGGCCTGTTCGTGTCGATCTACGGCGCGGAGGCCGGGAACCTGGCGCTCCGCTCGGTGGCCACGGCCGGCCTCTTCGTCGGCGGGGGCATCGCGCCCAAGATCCTTCCGGCGCTCCAGGACGGCCGGTTCATGGAGGCGTTCAGGGCCAAGGCGCCGATGGACGACTTCGCCTCGCTCGTTCCGGTCGCGGTGATCCTCAACGACCGCGCAGGACTGCTCGGCGCGGCCGTGCACGCGCGTTCGGTTGCGGAGCGGTAGCCGCGTGGCGCGGCCGGCTTCGATTGCTCTGGACGCCGGCCCCTGGCTTGGTTAGACTGCGGTCACTCCAAGCCCCTCGAGTTCAAGGAGAAGCACATGGCTGATTCGACGCCTCCTCCGGTACCGGGCGGAATGCCTCCGCCGATTCCGAGCAGCACGCCGTCGCCCAACAGGACGATCATGATCGTCTTGTCGTATCTCGGAATCCTGGCACTGATCCCGCTCCTCGTCGAGAAGGACGACAAGGAGGTCCAGTGGCATGCCAAGCACGGGCTCGTGCTGCTGGTCGCCGAAATCGCCTTGTTCATCGTCCTGTCGATCCTCCAGTCGATCGTGACCAGCGTCCCGGTGATCGGCTGCCTTGGCGCGCTGATCGGCGTGCTCATCTGGTTCGTCCTGATGATCGGCATCCTCGTGGTGCACGTCCTCTGCATCGTGAAGGGCATCAACGGCCAGCGCTTCATGCTGCCGTACGTCAGCGAATACGCGAACCGCTTCTGAGAGACTGGCAACGGGGAGCGGCCGGGCCGCTCCCCTTCCCGGCAAGGTCTCCCCCGCCCCGCCGGCCGAGTTCCAAATGTCACACGAGACCACGGGCGGTATCCACTCCCAGCCGAGCAACCGGGCCATCATGCTCGTCCTGGCCTACCTGCCGCCGTTCGCCGTCATCCCGCTGCTGGTCGAGAAGACGGACGCCGACCTGCAGTGGCACGCCAAGCACGGCATCGTCCTCATGACGGCGGAGATGCTGCTCCTGCTCGGCCTCGTGGTGGTGGCGCTGGTGTTCGGCCTGATGACGGCCGGAATCGGCTGTGCGCTGCTCGCGCTCGTGCCCATCCCGTTCCTGGTGTTCCTGGTCATGCACATCGTGGCCGTGGTGAAGGCGTTCCACGGCAAGCGGCTGATTATCCCGGTCGTCAGCGAGTACGCGGACAAGTTCTGAGCGGGTGCCGTGGGAGTGCTTCGAGGACGGAGTGGCAGTCACGCGGGGCGCCGGCGCGCGCTGGTGACGGCTGGCATCTGCCTGCTGCTGACCGCACTCGTTGCCGCCGACCTCTCGCGCCCTCCGTCGCAGCAGCTCGCCTCTCGCGCCGCGCTCTCCGGCATCCGGTGGTACCAGCGCAGCCTCTCCCCGCGGATCGGCGCGCAGTGCCGGTTCACGCCGACGTGCAGCGACTACTCGAAGGCGGTGATCGAACGCCACGGCGCCCTGAAAGGCGGGTGGATGGCGGCCAGGCGGGTCGCGCGCTGCGGCCCGTGGACGCCGGTGGGGACGAAGGATCCGCCCAAGTGAGGAACGTCCGGCTTTGGATGTGGCCGGCGCTGCGATCGATGTAGCCGAGGCTCTTCAGCCCCTCGGCAAGGGCACCAGCTATGTCTCGTGTTCGAACAGCGGCTTGGAGCGCTCGTTGATGAGCGCCCAGAGGGCGTAGATGCCGAGCGCGGTGCCGAAAGGCAGGAGGAAGAGGTCCACGACGGCGAGCACGATGGCGAAGGCACGCGCCCACTCGCGGAAGCGGCGCAGCCGGGAGCCGATCCAGAGGTGGACGGCGCCGAACACCAGGCCGAGGGCCGCCAGCGTGAAGAAGACCGCCGCGACGATCCCCGCGGCCAGCTTGCCGCCCGTCGCCGCCTGGGTGGCGGCCGCCCCGATCGCGGTGGCCGCGATGCCCGTGGACAGCAGCGAGACGCTGAGCAGCAGGCTCATCCCGCCCCACAGCTGGTAGAGCAGCCCCACGAGATTGACGTGCTTCTTCATACGGCGTGCGTCAGCCGATGGCGACGAGCACTTCCACCCGCGTCGGCAGCGCGAGCGGGGACGTCACGCGGAAACGGAACCGCGTGCCGTCGCTCACGCCGGCCGGGAGCGCCAGGCGGACGCGATGGTGGAACAGCGACTCGCCGGTCCCCCCGCAGCCGCGGCACCATTCCATCCACGACTCGCCCCGCCCGCCGCACAGCGGGCAGGCGCTTCGCACGGGGACGTCCAGCGGGACCGTCACCCCGTCGAAGGCTTCCCGCACCGAGACCCGAAGCTCCGCTTTGAGGGGCGCGTCGGCTTCCTCATCCACGAACGCAGACCGGATGCGATCGACCGCGGGCGGGATGGCGGGAAAATCGATTGCCACCTCGTCGGCGTACCACCGGCGGTCGAACCGCTGCTCGTGCAGGTCCGAGGGAGGCGCAGGGTCGTCGTCGAGGCGTCGGCGGGGTTCGTCTCTCACGGTGCTCCGGGCTGCAAGCCTTCGCTACGATAGGAGTGATGCGCGAACCTTGTCAAGGCATCGCGCGGGTCGTACATCCGGCCGAACAGCGATGATGCAAAAGCCGGACGCGAAGAAAGAGTGCCCCCTCTGCGGCGAGAACATGCGCCGCAAGGACCTGGAACTCGTCGATCTCGTGCCGGGCACGTCCGAGGCCAAGAGGCGGAAGGTGAGCGAGTGGGTCTGCCCCGAGTGTGATTACTTCGAGGAGATCGAAGGGGAAGCCAGAAAGTAGGATGGGCCGGCGCGCCTACCGCGCGCCCAGCGTCAGCAGCACTTCCTTGCGGACCCCGTCCTCGACCTCTTCGAAGTTCAGCGCGGTGTCGCACTCGTCACACAGCACCTCGTGCACGGCGGGCCGGCTCTCTTCGGTGACGTCCACCCGGGCGTCTTCGAGGCGGACGACGTGCATCTGCAGCGTCTTTACCAGGAAGTTCCGGGCGTTGCCGCAATTGGGACAAGTCAAGGCCATGTCGGGGCTCCTTCAGCCGATACGCTCAACACAATGTCAGTCAAGGAATTGTACGGAATCATACCCTGCTGAAGCAATGACGATCTTGCCGGGTGCCGGTCCCGGCGCGAACGGAGAGGGAAACTCGCATGAATCGCCAAGCGTCGTTCCAGGTCCATAGTGAAGCCCGGGGGCCACACTGGGTGTCGTGGATTACCCTGCCGGGCCAGAACAGCCCTTATCGTTCGGTGCTGGTGGTCGGTGCGTCGAAGGAAGAGGCGGAAGCGCGCGCGCGCAAGTGGGGTGAAGCGGAGGCTCAGATCGAGAACTCGTCCTCCTCTTCGTAACCGGTCGGGTCGAAGCGTCTCGCCGAGACGGATGACCTTGTTCGCCCGGTGCGACCGGAAGGTGCAGTGAGGGCCTTTCGCCTCGAGGGAAACCACCGACACTCCCGAGGGCCGGACACTCTGGATGGCCACCACGCACCCGCACGGCAGCCGCTCCAGCATCTCGAGCTGGAACTGCTCGACTCCCCATGCCGCGCGAGAACGTCCGACGTCACCGGTGATCATATGGTCCCCCTTCCCTGGATTCGTTGCGCCCACCTGATTAGACGCGCGGTTCACCGATCCGGTTGCATCAATTCCAGGTAGACGAGGCTTCCTTCCACCGCCACGCCCGGACACAGCCCCCTCGCGGCCCTCACGTAGGTCTCGAGCTGCGCCTGGTGCCAGGGCTGCGGGCGCCCGGTCTTCAACTCGACGACCCGCACGCACCCGTCGGCTCCCACCGCCAGGCAGTCGATGATGCCTCGGACGACGACATCCTCGCCGCCATCGGTACCGCCGTCGTTGCCGGCCAGGCGCGCGGAGAACGGCACCTCGAAATGGCAGGTGGCGTCCTGGAGCAACGCCGCCACGTCGGGACGGCTCCGAAGGGCCCGGCACGCCCTTGTCGCTTCTGCAACCACCGAGCCGATGTCCGCGCCAGCCGCCTCGTCGGCGGCAGAGAGATACGCCAGCGCGCGCGATTCCAGCCAGCCGTCCTCGATATCGTCCCTGCCGTGCGCCGCCTGGAACAGCCGGTGCACGAGGGTCCCGACGAGCGCGGCCTGCGACGCCTCCAGCCCGGAACCGGTACCCACCTCGTGCAGGGTATCGGCATGGTCCGCGCGCGCGATGGCCAGGCCCGCTGCGGCCACTCGACGTCCACCGGTGATATCGGCAAGTGGAGCGAAATCGGACAGTGGCGGGTCCGGGGATGCCGTGTCGAGATGCGTGGAATCGGGGGCCGCTTCTCCACCGGCATCCCGCGTCGCGGCGGCCACGACCCGGAGCGCGTGGACGCCCCCGCTCTCGGCATGCCATTCCACGGTCGTTCCCGCTTCGGCCGAGTACGCCCCGGCGAAAGCGTCGCGAACCGACTGCGGCAGCACATCGGCCAGGCTCCCCGGCCCCGGCCTGAACTTCCCGTTTCGCAGGACGGCAGACAGGTACAGCCGCTCACGGGCACGCGTGACCGCGACGTACAGCAGGCGCTTCGTCTCCTCGCGGTCTCGTTCCTCGACGGCAAGGGCGGCGTCGGGGAGGTTCCCGCCCACCGACACGAGCACCCGGCCGCTGCGGCCCGCCGGGACGAGGACGATCGGATCGCCGCGGCCGCCCGTCCCACGCGTCAGGTTCGTCACGAAGACGATCGGGAACTCGAGGCCCTTGGCCGCGTGCACCGTCATGAGGTTCACGGCGTCGAGTGCGTCGACGACCGCGTTCGATTCGTCACCCGACGACAGGCGATCGAGGTGATCGGCGACCCGCGCCATCGTGGCGTAACCGCGGTTCTGCAGCCGCCGCGTCATCGCCCGAATCTTCTTCACGTTCTCGCGCGCCTGGGTCGCCCGGGCGCCGCGCAGCTCCATGGCGTAGCTGGAGTCCTGGATGACCCGGTCGAGCACCTCCGCCGGGGGCACGCGATCGACGAGCGACAGCCACTGGGCCAGCGAAGCGCGGAGTCGCCCCAGGGCCAGGCAATCCTCGTCGCCCAGGCCGGCCGGGATCTCGCGGCGCCCGTCGAGGACGGCGGCAAAATCCGGCGCAAGCATTCGCACGCCAGGATCGGACAACCGGACGATCCGCGACCGCAGGAACGCGGCCGCCCGCAGGCCCGACGCGGGGTTGGCAAGGTAGCGGAGCAGCGCTACCAGGTCCTTCACTTCGTCGGCGTCGAAGAACCCGAGGCCCTTGTAGACATACGTCGGGATCCCGCGTGCCTCGAGGGCGGCTTCGAATCTCGCGATGCGACTCGCGCGAGCGGAAGAGAATCGCCACGTCGCCCGGCCGGGCCGGGCGCGGCAGCTTCGTCTGCCGGTCGCGCACGGTCCCCGATTCCAGCAGCGCGGAGACTTCGACGGCAATCGCCTCGGCTGCCGCCTGCCCGCTGCCCTGGGCGACGAGGCCGAGCCTGTGGTCCAAGGCGGTGGCGCCTGCCGCGGCGGCGTCCACCGGAAACCGGTCGCGCGCGGTATACCGGAACGAGTCCGGCCGGGCGGCCGAGGTGTCGATGGAGGAGAACAAGTCGTTGGTGAATGCCAGGAGTTCGGGGACCGAGCGGAAACTCTGGCTGATCGACCGCCGCACCTTCCCCGCCGGGCGCAGCCCCCCGATGTAGCGGGCCGCCTTCCGGATCATGCGCACGTCGGCGTCGCGGAAGGCGTAGATCGACTGCTTGCGGTCGCCGACGATGAAGATGGACGGCTGGAGAGGGCCATCGTGGGCGAGTCCCACGCCTTCACCCCAGGCTTCGATCAACCGCGCGACCAGCCGCCACTGCGACGCATTCGTGTCCTGGAACTCGTCGACGAGGACGTGGTGATACCGGGCCTCGAGCCGGTATCGACTCTGGGCGAACTCGTCCATCTGACGGAGCAGGCGCAGCGCGCGCGACAAGCCTTCCGGGAAATCCACCAATGACTGGGTCTCCAGTGCGCGGCGGTAGCGCCAGCGGGCGATCCGGAACAGCCGCCAGGTGGCGCGGACGAGCGCGACGTTGACGTCGCGTTCGAACGCCTGGAACGCCTCGAACACGCGTGGCGCGAGCGCCGCGACGGCCCGCGAGTGCCGTGCATAGGCGCCCGGCGACGCACAGTCCTTCTTCTTGAAACCCGCCCGCGATCGAGGCTCGCCCTCGGCGGTCAGGAAGTGCCGCGAGATCCGTTCGAGCACCGCGCGGTCGGGAAAGACAACGGCGCCGCCGGACGGAAGAGCCACCCCGGGAACGGACTGGCTGGAAAGACCGGCCGCGGCTGCCCGCAGGTCGGTGGCAAGCAGCGCGAAGCTCTCGAGTTCGACAGGACCATCCTCGATGAACCCTTCGATCCCGCCATCCGCCGACGTCAGGACGTCCTGCAGCGTCGAGGCAAGGCGCGCGAAGGCGCTCTCGGGCGACGGCCCGGGCCGGCCCCCAACATACCGGCGGATGGTGCCGCCGGCCGACAGCCGGCGATCCAGGAGACCTCCCAAGCCGGCACGCAACTGTGGCTCGCCGAGCGTCGCGAGCAGCAGGGCGACGTCCGCGTCGGAGCGCGACAGCCGTCGGCCCGCGCGCAGGGCACCGTCGAGGGCGTCTTCGACCAGCCGGGGCATCACGGTCTCGTCGGCGACATCGAATCCCGGGTCGAGATCCGCCTCCAGCGGAAACTCCCGCAGCAGCGCGAAGCAGAACGCGTCGATCGTGCTGATCGCGATGTCGCCGAGCCGATCGCGCAGCGCGCGCCAGCGGGCCTCGTCGGCCGGCGACTGCCTGGCGTAGTCCCGCAGGCCGAGCACGATCCGCTCGCGCATCTCGGCCGCCGCCTTCCGGGTGAAGGTGATCGCGAGGATGTTGGCCGGGTCGACTCCCTGGCGAAGCAGGTTGATGTAGCGGGTCACCAGCACGTGCGTCTTCCCGGTGCCCGCCGAGGCTTCGAGGACGACGTTCCGGGCGGGGTCGACCGCCGCGTCGCGCGAGGCCCGGTCGCGCGCGATCAGCGCCTCGAGCGGCGACGGCGGGTCGTCGAACGGCAGGCGCAGCTCAGTCGGCATCGACGAAGTCCTTGCGGCAGACGGATGCGTACGCGCACGTGCTGCAGAGGCGGGGCGTCGCCGGGCGCGGCGGGAACTCGCCCCGGTCGATTCGCTCGACGGCGTCGAGCAGGCGCGCCTGTCCGTCAGCGAGCCTCGTTGCCGCCTCGGGCCCGGCGGTGATCACGGGGCGGTCCGGCCGCCGGTCCCCGAACGCGATGTAGCCCGCCTCGGCGACCTCCCATCGCTCCTTCCGGGTGCGTTCGAGCTGCTGCTCGATGCAGACGACGTAGATCGGCAGCTGGATCGTCTGCCCGGGCTCCGGCAATTTGCCGTTCTTGTAGTCGATCAGCCTGAAGCGGCCGTCGGCGAGCAGGTCGACCCGGTCGGCCTTCCCGCGAAGCCGGATCCGCCGCGAGGCGCCGCCGCCGCTGATCAGGAACTCGCCTTCGAGCGCGTATTCGAGGAGCCGTTCGCGGACCGGCGTCGCGCGTGCGGCCTCCGCGGCGAGCACCACCTCGCCAAGTCCCTGCGTGCCGACCGACCCCAACAGGCGCAGCCGTTCCAGGCCGGCCTCGGCAGCCGGCAGTGCCGCGAGGCGGCGCTCCGCGACCGCCGCGAAGTGCGCCCGGGCCTCGCCGAGCGTGTCGGCGGTGATTGTCGTGCCTCCCGCCCTCTGCCACGACTGAAAGAAGTCGAAGAACAGCTCGTGCACGAACTGGCCCTTCGCGCGCGGCGTCCGCGACGGCTCGTCCACCACCTCATCGGGCAGGTTCAGGACCTTGCCGGCGAAATACTTGAAAGGGCACTGCAGGAACTGGTCGATCGCGGTGACGGTGTGCACCCGGCGGGGACCCGGTCCGGCGACGCCGTGGAAGCGGGGGTCCGCGGCAGGCGAGCGCGTCAACCTGAGCGCCAGCCAGGCGCCCGCCTCTCCCTCGACCGCCCCGGCGGTGGGGGGAACGGCCGCGAGCGCTTCGTCGGTGAAGACGAGCGTGCCCGGCTCCGCCACTCGCACGACCGCCAGGCCCGGCCTCCCCAGCTCTTCGAGCAGCGGCGACGGGTTCACGATCGAGTCGTCTTCGAGCGTGAAGGCGGAAACGCGGACGCGGTCGGCCGGGAGCCGCAAGAGGTCGGCGAACGCGGCGCGCTCGGCAGCCAGGCGGGCGTGTTCGGGAGGCCAGCCGAGCTGCGACAGCAGGAAGGCCGGGTAGAAGATGTTCCGGCCGGAAGCCTCGGGCCAGTCGCCCTCGGCGAGCCCGGCGAGGAACACCGCGTCGAAGCTGCCGTAGCGTGCGGCCGCGGCATCGACAAACTGCACGCCCCCGGTCCCGAGCCGCGGCGAGAACGTCTGCGATTCGATCCAGCGTCGGAGCGTGGAGGCGACGGCCGCCAGTTCCACCACCGGGTCGTCGAACTCGAGCGACGCGCGCCGCAGGCGTTCGACCGCGTCGAGGACGGCCGCGCGCGCGCGCAAGTGACGGGAACGAACGGACTCGTCGGAGATGTCGAACCGGCCGTGCCGCTCGAGGAACGACGAGATGGCGGCGGCGTGCGCGGAGACCGCCTGCTTCTCGCGAAGCGGGTCCAGCTCGCGCGCCAGGGCTGCCGCCGCTCCGGCCGCAAGCTTGCCGGGGCCCTCCCAGGACTCGGCGAGCGTCGCGAGCGCGTCGGGATTCCCGAGATAGCCCGATTCGGCCAGCCGCCGGTCGAACGCCTCGACGTCGTCCGAGTATTCCTTCGGGAGGACTTTCACTTCCTGCGACCCCGTGGTGGCGGAATCTGAAGATCCCCCCGAAGGAACATCGAGGTGGGGCGTCCGCAGGAGCGCGACGAGCGGACCGCGCGCGAAGCGGGATTCGACGCACGCGATCACCAGGTCGAGAACGGCCGCGATTGGCTCGGACGCGAGCGGAAGTGCATCCGCCGCCTGGTGCTCGATGCCGGCCGAACCGAAGACGGTGCGCGCGAGGTAGATGTACGGCAGCGGCCGCTTGAACACGACCGCGACGCGGTCGAGCGGCGGCGGCGGAACCGTGCGCCGCGCCTCGTGCTTGATCCACCGGGCGACCGCGCGGAGTTCCTCCTCCCTGTCGCGCGAGACGAAGTGCAGGCGCTCCTCCTCGGTCTCCGGGGCCATCAGCCGCGGTCCCGGCCGCCCATCGTCCGCGTCCGTCTCCTCCAGTTCGGGAATGAGGTCGTGGAACCGCTCGCCCAGGCCGGCGGCAAGCTGCGCACGCGTGGCTGCGAGGTGAATCGTATCGACGTTCGGGAGCCGCATCATGAGGTCGACGTCGGCGGGAAAGACGCCGCCCGCCGGATCCGCCGTGCGATCGCCGGCGGTCACGATCAGGTGCGAGTAGCCGTGGCGGAAGGCTCCCTGGCCGGGTCCATCCTGCAGCAGCCGGCCCCGGAGCAGCCGCTCGTCGATCTTGCCGGAGCTCGCGACGCGGTCCTCGAAAGCCCGGAACGCCGCGACGAGAAACTTCGTCTGGCGCAGCAGCCGCTCCGCGCCGCGGTCGATCTCGGTGCGCGGTTCGAGCTCGCCGATCACGATCCGCTCGAAGGTGTCGATGCTCCGCTGCTGGCCGCAGAGCGCGTCGTAGAAGGCGAGCATCTCGCCGATCAGGCCCGCGCGCAGGCGGAAGGGGGGAACGAAGCCGGCGGCGACGGCGTCGCGGGCGGCGGCCCCGAGCAAGACCTCGCGCTCGAGGGGCGAGAGCAGGCCTTCGTTGATGCCCGCGCGCTCGTGCATGCGCAGGTACCAGTCGGGCGGGTCAGGATGTCCGGCAGCACGAGCGCCGCGTCGCACCCGCCCGGCTGCAGGTCGAACCACAGCGTTTCGAGCGTCTGACGCAACTGCTGGCCGGCCGCGCGCGACGGCACGAGGATCGCCCGATGGCGGACGGCGGCGAGGTCGCCGCGCGTGGCGAGCATCAGCAGGGCGCGATGAAGCGCGGGGAGGCTTTCGGCCCGGACGAGCCGGGTGGCGCGGGGCGTGATCACCGCAGCTCGGGCGGGCGCGAGAGGTCTTCGATCTGCTGCCGCGCCTGGGCCAGCATCATGATCGATCCCGCCGCCGCGGACGAGGCGTCCCAGGCGGCGTTGACGTCGGCCTGCATGGCCGCGCGCTCGCGGGTGCGGATCGCCTGCTGCCCGAGTTCCGCCGCCGAGCGCAGCGTCGCGTGCGCGCCGGCCATGTCCGGCGGGGGCTCGATGGCGATCAGCTGTCGTGCGATCCGTTCGAAGCGCATCGCCAGCTCTGGCAGGCTCTTCATGTCGGGCCCCGCGAGGGCCTTCACGTCCTCCAGCGACTCTCGCAGCCTGGCGAGCCGGTCGATCGGCCCCGTCACGGCGGACCGGTAGACGCGAATCGCGTCCGACTTGCGGGCCCACTGGTCGCGGAGGAGCCTCAGCCGCCTGGCCGCGTCCAGCCGTTCCTCGAGCATCGCGAGCAGGCCGGCCACCTGGTCCGGCCGCTTCCCGCCAAGCTCGCGGTCGCGCGCCTGCAGCCGCGTCATCACCTGCTCCACGCCGCGAACGTCGCCGTTCGCGGCCGCCGACACCGCTTTCGACACCGTCGATTTCGACAGGTCGCCGTAGCGGCGCTCCACCTCGATCTCGGCGTCGAGCATCTTCTGCACGGTCGCCCTGGTCTGCCTCCGCCACGCGCGCGGCAGCACGTTCCGCTTCTGATCGATCGTGGTGAGCGCCGACTTCAGCAGCGTGATGCGCTCGATTGGCACGTCCGAGAGGCGGGCCGCGAGGATCACCTGGTCGATGGCCTGCGACGGGGTCGGGTCGGGGAGCAGCGGCATCGACGGCGGCTCGATGGTCGCGACCAGGGTGAAGTCGAACGTGCGCACGCCGGTCGCGCCGCGCAGGTCGGAGATCGTGCCGTCGAGCAGCGACAGCATGTCGTTGATGTCCGTCGATCGGTACCCGTAGTGTTCCATCGGCCAGGCCGCCACGATCCGCCGGGTCTGCTCGGCGATCTGCAGCTTGCGCGTCGCTTCCTTGGCGAGCGCAATCTCGTGCAGCGCATTCGCCACTTGGCCCGTCAGCACGGCGAAATCGGCGTCGCCGCGCGACGCGACGTACTGGGCGTAGCGCGCCGCCAGCGTGTACTCGTCGGTCGATGGCCAGTTGACCGCCGACGCCGGGAGGTTCACCAGCTGCAACAGCTCGCCGCGCGGCCCGTCGAGCGGCATCGAGAAGACGACGCGGTCGCCGACGCGGGTGAACTCCCCGTAGGAGACCAGCGCGGTGCCGTCGTTGAGGATGATGCGGAACAGCGGCCTCGCGCCAGGCGCGGCGGCAGCGGCGGGGCCGGGGGCGGCGGAAGGCGCGGCAGCGGCGGAAGGCGCGGCGGGCTTTGGTTTCGGTGCCGGCTCCTGTCCCCGCGCCGCCACGGACAGACCGAGGGCCAGCAGGGCGGCGACAACCGCGGGGCCGATCCGGCGCTGCTTGTCCATGGCGTCACTCAGCCTACGGGCCCGGGCGGCCCGCCGTCAAGCGACCCGCATGTGGAAATCCTGTGGATGGCGCGTGCATAACCTGTGCAGTCGCCGACAGCGATCATAAAGTTGCGGCCCGATCGTTCGGAGACCAGCGGATCGCGGCCTGTGCACGGTCGCTTCGTCGGCCCTTTCGCTTGACGCTCGATGCCGGCGGCTTAAAATTGTTGACGTCCTTCAAGGCCAGACACCATCATCATGAGTGCCGTTTGTCGCTTCCAGGAAACCATTGGCGGTCGCGTGTACAACATCGAGGCGTCGCGCGTCCGGACCGACCGTTGGCGGGCGCAGATCATGCGGCTGCCCGGCACGCCTACCGCCCTCATGCCCTTCTACGGCGAGACGGCCGACGAAGCGGCGCGGCTGCTGTTCGAGTGGCTGACCCGCGCCCACCGCTCGACGTCCACCACGGCCTGAACCGGCCCCCGGAGTCACGCAGTCGTACCATGAGCACTCGTTCCGTCCGTCGCAGCCTGTCCCTCGCCGTCCTGGCGCTCGTCGCGGCCGCCTCGTTCGCCGCCGCGGCGGAACTGCCCCGCGTCCGGCTCGTCGCCACCGGCGGCACCATCTCGAACCGTGCGGGCGCGCGCCTCACGGCCGAAGAGCTGCTGCAGTCGATGCCGACGCTCGGCCGCTACGCGAGGGGCGAGGCGGAGCAGTTCGCGAACACGTCGAGCAGCGAGATCTCGCTGGACCAGTGGCTGCAGCTCGCGCGCCGGCTGAACGAGCTGTTCCAGAAGGACCCCGACCTCGCCGGGATCGTGGTCACGAGCGGCACCGACACGCTCGAGGAACTCGCGTACTTCCTCGACCTCACCGTGAGAGACGCCCGGCCGGTGGTGGTGGTTGGGTCGATGCGGAACCCCAGCACGCTCGGCTACGAGGGCGCCGCGAACCTGCTGGAGGGCTTCCGCGTGGCCGCCGAGCCCGCGTCGCGGAACAAGGGCGTGCTGGTGGTGCTGAACGACGAGATCAACGCGGCGCGCGAGGTCACGAAGACCGACGCGCTGCGGCTCCAGACGTTCCAGTCGCGCCCCTACGGCCTCCTCGGCGTCGTCGATTCGGACCGGGTCGTCTACTACCGCGACGTCGTGAAGCGGCACACCGCGAAGAGCGAGTTCGACCTGGCGGGCGTCACGGCGCTGCCGCGCGTGGACATCGTGATGGTCTACCAGGGGGCCACCGGCGACCTCATCAAGGCGATCGTGGACGCCGGGGCGAAGGGGATTGTCATCGCGGTCGCGGGCGCGGGCGCGACGTCGCCCGGCCAGTCGGACGGGCTCCAGTATGCGGCGTCGAAGAACGTCTTCGTGGTGGCGGCGACGCGGACCGGCAGCGGCCGGATCGCGGCACGGATCCCGCCGCCGAGCGCCCCGCCGGCCGACGGCGGCCAGGCCGCCGGGGCCGCGAACGCCACGGCCGCGGCGCAGCGCCAGGCGCGGGCCCGGTCGATTGCCGCGGAGGACCTGACGCCGCTCAAGGCGCGGGTCCTGCTGATGCTGGCGTTGACGAAGACGCAGGACGGGGCGGAGATTCAACGGATGTTCACGGAGGTACCGGTAGTCGGAACTCACGCAGAGGGGTCGGCGGTGACGGCGATGAGTCGGGGCCCACGTCGAAGAGTCGGGGCCCATGTTCGACTCCTCGGCGTCAGAAGCGTCAGCACCGACTACTGAGCCTCAGAACCGACTACTCGCGGGGCGTTCGACTCCTCGGCGTCAGAACCGACTCGTCATCGTCAGAACCGACTACTGAGCCGTGGTCGTCGACTACTGAGCGTCAGAACCGACTGGTTTTGACGACCGGCCCTGAGCTGGGCTAGTATAAGTAGTTCCATCGCGGCCGCCCCGCCAGGGCCGGCCGAGCGATTGGACGTTCCATCTGGGTGGGCCTGTAGCGCAGCTGGGAGCGCGCCTGAATGGCATTCAGGAGGTCACCGGTTCGATCCCGGTCAGGTCCACCAAATTCCAGACAAATAGGTGGCCAGTAGGTGGCCAGCGGCTGCCTGCTGGGCAGCTCTGACGGCCGTCTTCCACAGCTACATCGTTTCGGGGTCCGCAGGATTGGATGCGGGCAGGTCTTCTCCCCGACGAACACGGCGTCTAGCGCCTGGTCGGTCAGGAGAGGGGAACGTGCATGCAGCCTCACGGTGTTCGCCTTTTCAGACGGCTCGCGCCGGTTCACTCAGACTGCTCACTCTTGGCGCGAAGCAGCCGCCGGTCGGCCGCGCCTCGTCACTTTGGGTTCCCAAACCACACCTAGCGCTTCCAGCCGCACCAGACGGTCTGGGGACAGCTTGCCGCGCCTCTTTGTCCGCCGCTGCTCCCCCAACCAACTGACCAACTCGCGGTGCTCCGCGCAATCCACATCGCAGTGCCCGTGCTGCATCTTGAACGCCGTCAATTCCCGAAATCGATCCTCCCATGTTTCGTAATGGGGATCCCAGGCGAGGCCGAGCGTTTCCAGTTTGGCAAGTCGGTCTGGGAACAGGGTGCCGCGTCTCTGTTTCCCGCGCTGCGTGCCCAACCACTCTGCAAGTCGCGCGTGCTCGGGGTCGCCTCGCGGAACACTGCAGTGTCCCTTTCGCGCCTTGAAGTCCGCGAGTGCCTGATACATCTGTTCCCAGCGGGCATCACGGCGGTCATCCCACTCCACGCCAAGCGCCTCTAACTGTGCGACGTGCTCGCCAGACAGTCTGCCGCGCTTCCTATCTTGGCGTCTGTTCTGTAACCACATCGCCAGTCGCCCGTTCTCGGGATCACCGAGCGAGACATCACAGTGTCCCTCTCGGGCCTTGAAGATAGCGAGTGCCTGACACATCCTTTCCCATTGGGCCTCTTGGGGATCCCACACCACACCAAGTGCGTCTAGTTGCGCAATCCGCTCGTCGGAAAGCCTGCCACCCTTCCTGTCTTGGCGGGCGCTGTCCAACCACGCCCGCAGTTGCTCGTCTTCGGTGTCGGCCCGTGTGACATTACAGTGTCCCCTTCGCGTCTTGAAGTCCGCCAACGCCTGGCACTTCTGTTCCCACCGGGCATCACGGCGGTCCCACACCACACCAAGGGCTTCTAACTGTGCAATCCGCTGCGCGGAGAGCTCGCCACGTCGCTTGAACTCGCGAACGTGTCTGAGCCACTGCCCTAGGTCAGGGTTCTCCGCGTAACGCCCCGGCACATTGCAGTCGCCGTGCTCCGCCTTGAATGCCACGAGTTCTCGACATCGCTGGTCCCACAACGCGTCGTCGGGATCCCACTCGACACCAGCGCTTCAAGTCGGGCGACCCGATCAGCGGACAGTCTGCCCCGTCTCTTGAGCGTCCGATTGTTGCTCAGCCAGAATCCGAGTGACGGGTTCTCCGCGTAGCCTTGCGGCACATTGCAGTGTCGATGGAGTGCCTTGAACGCGACGAGCTGGCCGTAGCGTTCGTCCCACGTCACGCCCAAGCGTTCCAGCACAACGGCAGCGACATGACGCTCCAGCGCAACGAGTGAGACGAGCGGCCCCAGCGTCGTCAGGTGGTCTGCAAACACACGGGGGTCGAACACTTGGTCGCGCCCCCTTGCTACCTGTTGCTCACGGATGATCTCGTCAAGTCGCGCGTCATGCTCGCGGAGGGCCGCAAGGACATCAACCACATCCTCCCAATCCGTGCCTGCGCAGGCGTCCGCAATCTCGCTGGTCTGGTGGGGCGCAAGCAGGATCGGGACGACGACGTAGCCGAGTCTCTTGTCGCCCTCCTTCGGCTTTCGCATCGCACGTCCGACCGCCTGCACGATATCCACGCGGCTCTTGCGCGGGCTGTTGAAGACGACCATGTCCACCGCAGGCAAGTCCACGCCCTCGGTCAGGCAGCGAGCATTGCTCACGATACGCCGCTGCCCGTCTCTGAATCCCGCGAGGATGGCCTTCCGATCAGCAACCCGTTGCGCGCCGTTGACGTGGTCAACTATGAAGCCGTCGAGATACTGCCCGATGCCGCGCGGCCCCGGACTCGCGAAGTCCTGCGCCTGCTGAACTCGGCTGTGGAAGGTGATGACTCTCGTTGCCCCAGTCTCGGCGATAGCCTTGCTGACCGCGATCTGGGTCGCGACCCACTGCGTCGCCTGCTGGTCACCCTGAACCAGCGTGACGCCATGTTGGAGCGCGAAGGCCGGTATCTCGGCGGGATCCACGACCGACACGACGACTCGGTAATCGCAGATGATGCCGCGCTCCACCGCGTCTGCAAAGGACTGCGTGTAGGCGCGGGGACCATAGACCGCCGGGTTGTCCATCGACACGACAGCGAACTCGCCCTCGCGATCGCGATGCCGGATGTCGATGTGGCGCGGGGTAGCGGTAAAGAACAGCCGCTTGCGGATCGGGAGCCGTGCGTCATCGAGGGCCAGCGCAAATACTCCGTCCCGAAATCCCGTGGTCTTGTGCGCCTCGTCGAAGATCCCGAGGTCGAACGGTTCCAGCCCGCGCAGCCCGTCCGCGACAACAGGAGAGGACTGATACGTCGAGAAGACCACCCGCGACGTTCCCGTGGGCGGTCGATCCAAGAACCGACGAACGACGGAGGGATCAGTGTCCACGTGGAACGGCACGTCCGTCGCCTTGATCTGAATGCTGTCCTGTTCGCGCGACACTGAGGGATCAGAACAGACGCATAGATACTCAAACCGCTCGCCCCACGAGTTGTGGCGACCCCACTCGTCGAGGGTCTGACTCAGCAGGGCAAGGGACGGAACAAGGACGAGCACGCTCCGGGGCTGCTGCTGCTCAGCCGCCCACAGTTGCACGAGCGTCTTGCCGGTTCCGCAAGGCATGACTACGGTCGCCCGATCATGCGTCGCCAGCGCCTCCGTAATCCGAGTCAACGCTTCTTGCTGGTCTTCGCGGGGCGTCGCCCTCGGTCGGGCCGTGGGACGCGCGTCGATCCAGTCGCTGATCGCCAGCCAGTCCTCAGCGGTCAGTGCGTCAAAGTCGGTGCCGCGCAACAGCCGAAGGTGGTCCCGCACTTCCACATCAGTCGCATAGCGGTCGGCGTTGGAGATCAGGACGCGGTCGTCTGCCCGATCAGTGAGCCCGAGAAAGGTCGCCACCTCCGCCACGCCGACCTGGGGCCGACCGATGCGGAACTTGACTTGGTAGGGCACCAGCGCGCCCCCCCGCGTGCGGAAGACACCGTCAATGCCCTTGGCATCGGCGGGCAGATTGAGAGAGCGTCGGACGTCGAGCGGCACCTGCCCCACGAGCCACAGGTCCGCGACCTGCCACACAGGGGTCGTCGCCAAGAAGGCCTCGATGAATACTTCAAACGCGTCGCCTCGTGTCAGTTCGGTCGGGAGACTCGCGATTCGGGCTTCCAGTTCCGTGAAGTGGGAGACGTCGCGAAAGAGGTGGGCGGGCAGCGAGCGAACGCGAGGATGCTTGGAACTCACTGCATGAAGGGCTGGAAGTCCTGAACGCACATGGTGCGGCTCAGGGGCAGACTGCTCATTCTACCGCCGAAGCTCCGCCGGTCGAGCGGCGAGGCTGTCTCCGACCCCAGCCGCACGACGCGATTCGATCGTCGTTCCCCACCTCAGTGCAACCACTCTCCACTTGCGTTACACCACGGCCGCCCACAGGGCCGGATGGTGTCGGCAATCGCGAGGCCGGCCTCGAGCATCGACAGGACCACCGGCCAGGCGTCCGGCTTGCCTTCCACGGCCACGACGTTGCCCAGCCACGTCCAGTGCTCCGCAGCGGCCAGTGTCTCGAGCCACTGGCGCCCGCCGGCGTGCAAGGCGTCAGCACGAACGTCCCGCCCTGGTTCTCGATCGTCACGTCCGGCCAGCGTTCCTGCGTCATCGCTGCCTCACTGGAAACGCCTCAGCGTCCTCCGGCATGGAGGCATCCACCGTGAGCCAGCCCACGGCGTAGGGGCCTTGGAAAAAGCGGCGCCAGCCGAAGCCAGCCCGTGGTTCTGGTCCACCCAGATCACCAACTGTGCGAAGATCGGGCCGTCCACATCAACGTAGCCCTTCTTCCCGTGATTCCCGGACAGCGTCGCCAGTGCGGCGAACCCGTGCGCGTCGCAGTCGAGAGCGCACCACCGACGTTGTCCGCCACGCGTCCCGATGGGAGTCGTCGTCTGGAGTCGTTTGTCAATGTGGACGAGATGCGGGCAGCGATGTTGGCTCGTGCGGAGGCCGCAAATCCAGTGGCCGCGCAGACGTTGCGCGAAGTGCGCTCCTTGCGCGAGGTCTACACGCTCGCGGTCAATGGCGTGCGGAAGGAGATTCTCGCGGAGGTGCCCGAGGCGACACCCGACGCCGTGCTGACGATGCGGTCGTAGTCGCGGGTCGCGCTGCTCGTTGCCGTGGGGCATACCATCCACGGCAGCGGGACGGAGGTCGTTCGGCGACAACCCTACACCCCCAAGGAGCGGACGGCGAAACGCGGAACCTCGGTTCCCGCTGGATGTATATTTGTGACCGGAGTTTAAAACTCGCTGCCAGGAGGCCACTGTGACGACGGAACCGACGGCATCTCGTCCTCAAGGCATCGACGTTCGGGCACTGGACTTCTCCACTGGCGGGTCCACGGAGGACCTCACCGAGACCGTGGGCGAGTCTCATTACCAAGAGAACCTCGGGCGTCTCGCCGTCAACCTCGGGCTGACACGTGGCGAGATCGACGGCGCGGAGTGCCGCGTGCTTCTGCAACGGGAGCCGGGCAACCCCTATGACCCCAACGCCGTGCGGGTCATCGATGGCTGGGCGCGGACCCTCGGCTATCTCTCCCGTGAGAACGCCCTCCTCTACCAAGCCTGCTTCGACATCGCCGCTCGGAACGGGTACTCGGCGGGAACCTGCCCGGCCCGTCTCTATGGTGGAGACGATGACCGCCCCTCCATTGGCGTGTGGCTCGACCTGAAAGATCCGAGCACCCTGCTCTCGGACCTGCGCGAAACCTTCGCGGGCGGAGCCGGGTCACCGACTATCGCAGACCCGCTCGCGGCAAGGGAACGACCGTGTGCTACTCCAGCGAGCGCGCCGGTTGCGGCCACTGCGACGAAGACCGGGTGCTCCACGCGGGTCGCCACCGTCTGCCTTGCCTTGCTCGCCATCGCGTACATCTTCAGCCGGTTTGGTCTCTGATGACGGAACGGTGGTTAACGCCTGGTTGTAACTCTCTCGGGACGACAGTTATCACAAACTGCTCGAGAAGCGCCAGGACAACGGCTGCCTGATTTCCCGAACAAAAGTCTGCTCCGGCAGTGCCTTTCCAGTGCGCGGGTGCCGAATCTGGCGCAAATCGTCGCTCGCCACTCGGACCCTAGCTTGCATCACCAACAGTAGAGCTTTCGCTGTCGGTGAGGCCTGAACACAAGGCCGTTGGTGGGCCGACTTGTGGTAACCACGTCCCAAGGAGAATGGCGATGAGATGTCTACGGCTGGTAGCCTTGATGTGCGTCTTCGCCGCAGGAACGGCCAACGCGACCACGATAACTTACAACGACCGGCCGACCTTCTTGAGCACGCTCGGCAGCAGCGTGACCGATGACTATTCCGGCTATGGGCTGCCCGCCACTGGTAGCCCATATTCCCTAGTCTTGTCCGATGCCGCGATGAGTGCGGTCTTCGGACAGACCCAGTACGTCACGACCGGATACCTCAACCATAACATCATCACCCAGAACTCCCTCTCTAGCCCTGACTACTGCGCAGGGTGCAACGGGTCGTTTCGGTTGGTCTTCACCGGCACTACCGTTGGAACCAGCAATGGCGTTTTTGGTGTCGGATTGGATGTTGTGGTTAATCCCTACACCGAGTACGCCTTCGTAACGTTCGGGGACGACCATACGCAGGAATTCTCGTTGTCTGGTCCGGGTTTCTTTGGTATTACCGATCCCCTCGGCATCAAGTCTATCCACTTCGGCGAGACCAACGGGGTGGCAACCAAGTCAAGCCTCTACCAGTTTGGAATCGATAATCTCACGGTCGGCGGGCCGAGCACCGAACCGCCACCCGCTGTCCCCGAACCCACCTCGCTGGTCCTGCTCGGAACGGGACTCGTCGGCATTGCGGGCCGCGCGTGGCGCAAGCGGCGCGGATAGCCACGTGCCTCGAACGGACCGCCTCCAGGGCCACCATCGCGGTGGCCCTTCGCTTGTACTGCCGAACCATCACGCCGCGCGTCTGACCTTGCGCGACCACCGAATCGGCCTGCAACCCGCCGACGGCCTGTGCTCGTTCCTCTCTGAGAACCCCACCTGGCCGTCGACCTACTTTGTCGCGATCTCGACGAGCTCGACGCGGCGGTTCTTCGAGCGGCCTTCATCCGTCTTGTTCGAGGCCACCGGGGCGTAGGGACCGTTGCCGAACGCGACCAGCTTCGACGCCGCGACACCGTGCTTGGCGACGAGCGCCGCCACAACCGCCTCTGCGCGCGCCTGAGAGAGCTTCATGTTCATCGCAGCGTCGCCGACCATGTCGGTGTGTCCCACGACGAAGACCTTCAGCACCGTGTTGCCCGTCAGGAGCTTGGCGATCTCCTTGAGCGCCGGCTCGGACTCGGGCTTCACGTCGGACTTCCCGGTATCGAAGAAGATGCCGTAGAGCGCGACGCTGCCCTTCGCGGTCAAGCCGTTGGCCATGGCGGCCGCATCCATCGTCACGTCCTGCTGCATCGCCTGGCGTTCGGCGATGAATAGCCAATACTCGCCCGGGCCTTCCGCCTTGACGAAGATCCAGGTCTCCTTGCCGTCCTTCTTCGTGCGCAGGGTGGTTTCGTGCCAGCCGCCCGCCGGACGATCGTCGAGAATCTCTCCCCCGACGCTCTTCACCGCGTTCTGGTAGTTCCGGGCAATCTGCAGGGGGCTGGGACGTTGAGTGTCCGCCTTGGCGCGGTATTGCACCTTGACCAGCCTTCCCTCGACTCGTTCGTCCGTCCTCTTGCCATTCTGCACGACTGGGAACGCGAAAGCGTCGTAGGGGGAGTCCTCGTAAGTGTAGATGTAGTGGCCCGGCATCCGGGGAATCCCCGGGAAGTCCTTCGCCCCGGGCTTGTCGTTCTGGGCGAATGCGGCCGGTGCGCACACGAATGCGACGAACAGTGCGATGGTGAGTTTCCGCAACATGGGTGATTCTCCTCCGTTGGCGATGGCAAGCAGGTGTTGGGAAAGCAGGTCGGTTCTCAGACTGTGAGTCGAGCCGGGGCTCATCCCCTATTTCTTCCTGGTCGGCACTAGAGGCGCCAACGAATCGACGTAGGGCTGGAGGACGAACTCAACGCCCACGCGGGTCGAGGGTATCGGTTGGGCGGCAAACGGCGGCACGGCCATGGGAATGACCAGCGAGCCGTGGATGATGGTCTTGCCGGACGTGGGAAGCGGCCCGGTGACGGCCACCGGAGCCGGCCCGCGGATGTCCGTCGTCAGCAGCGTCACGAGCGACTCGCGGGTCCCGATGCGCGAGTTGATGAGCTTGATGGGAAATGCCGTGGTGCAGTTGAGGTCGTAGCCCGGCGTCCGTCCGCCTACGCTGAACATCACGCCCGCGTCGAAGGCCCGGGTGCCGGCGGATTTGAACTCGGTCCTCGAGTCATCGTGCCTGTCGACAAGGACGCCGTCGATCGACAGGTTGTCCGACACCGACTTCGCGACGCGCCAGCGCGCCCAGACGCCCTCCGTCTTGTCGGCCTGCGCGAGGATGAACCGGGCCGTGGCCGTCATCTCGAGGTTCGCGGTCACGTCCTTGTTCTCGAACGAATCCTTGGCCGTCCAGGTGACGTCGAGCTGCCACTCGGCTACCGAGATGAACTTCTTGAGCGTCGCGGCAGATGGATCGTCCGCCTGGGCGGACACGCGGGAGGACGGCGAGAGCACCGCCGCAGAAAGGACGCCGGCCGCCAGGACCATCGCCAGCTTCACGTGCTTCAGGTTCATTTCGCCCCTCGGACGAACGTGGCGCATCCGTACCCGTCGTCGTTCATAGGAAGGATGTCGATGGAAGAAGCAGCTGAGTGCAACGAGGCATTATACGTGGGATGGCGCGTCGGCGACGTGGTTGCGGCCGGACCCGTTGAAGGGCGCACGGACGGCAGACCCATGGTTCCCGTCCGAACAGGAATGAAGCGTAGACCGGAGGTCGCTGCGAGCCGCACGTCGCGTGACCACCGAAGCAGCCCGCAACGCCTCGGAGTTCCGGCTGGGATTTGACAGCCTCACAGCTCAGGCGTAACGTTCAGCTCTCTCCGCTCGGCAACCGGGGCACTAGGAAAGGTCGCTACCGTGCGTCGCCCCTCTCGCCCCCGACAGTTCACTCGAGCACCACCGGGATAGGCATTCTGTGCAAACCAGACTGGCGGTCGGAGGAATTCCGCGCTCGGACATTCTTGCCACCCTCGGAAAGGAGACCACATGCCGGTACCCCGGCCGGCACTCGTGTACCTACTGTCTCGGAAATCCCCCGTGATGCACTCTGCGTTTTCGCCCTGTTTCCCAACGACATCCTGATGGATTGTCCGGGGGACTGCATGTCCCGGGAAACAGTTGATTGGCGAGGCGGCGGGATGAGCAGCTACCGCTTCGCGGCTAGCTTTGCCTTCACTTCCTCCGCCCAGTTGCGGATCAGCGTCAGGCTGCGAATCTCGGGTTCCTCTTGCGGGTCTGGTCGCACCACGAACAGGCGGCGGCCATCCGGCGCGATCGCGAACACCCGACGTTGGTACGAGAGGATCTCAACCGGGGGGAACGGGAGCGCAAACGCGACGTGAGGGTTCGCGAATCGCAACGTCGGGCCCGGCACCACGTCAACCGCCAGGATCCGGTGGTCGTCCGCCCCAGACGCCAGATACAGGATCTCTCGGCCGTCTCGCGACCACACGGGCGCCAAACCACCGTCCCGACCGGAGACGCGTTGCTTTTCCCCTGGCCCGGGGAACGGACGAACGTACACCTCGAACCTCCCCGTCTCGGTCGACTGGTACGCCAGCCATCGTCCGTCGGGGGAGAACGCCGGCAGCGTGACGTTCTTGCCCTCGGCGTCCCAGAGCCTGGGCTTCCGGTCGCCGTCAAGCGGCAGGATCCAGCTGTCCCAGCCACGCGTCGCGTCCTGCTCCTCGTAGGCCAGGAACCGACCGTCGGGCGACCAGGAGTTGGGAAACTGCATGTTGGGCGAGCGCGTCAGCCGTTCGGTCGACCCTTCTCCATCCCCGCGAATCGCGTACAGGTTGTAGGCCCCGTCACGGTTGGACGCAAACGCCACGCGGTCGCCCTCGGGTGACCAAACCGGACAACTGCCATCTGCATCGGCGAAGGTGAGCTGCTGCCACCGGCGGTCGCCGAGGTGGTAGGTCCAGAGATTAGTGTAGCCCTCCGCAAAGATACTGACTGCCAGTTTCTGTCCGTCGGACGACAAGTCGAGTATCGAAGAGTAGGGTCGCTGGTCGGGCGTGACGGGTTCGACTTGTCCGTCCCGACCCAGCGCCACGAGCGAGTGCTTCACGGGAACGTCGATCCATGGTGCATAGACGAGCGCGCCGGATGCCGACACAGCGAACGAGGCGACTCCTGACGGGAGGGAGGACATGTCCACGCTGTTCAGGACGGGGGTCGGACTCCCGCTCGTCGCCAGAGTCTTCAGGTCGAAGCGCACCCCGAGCAGCGCGCCGTTCCGGGCGTACACGATGTGGCCGGTCGGAAGGTACTGAGCGTAGCTCCCGCCGTCGATGATCCGCGTCCAGCGTCCGCTGTCGAGCGACAGGATGGCGATCGCGCTGCGGTCCATGCGGCCCGACGGGTGCAGGATGGTAAAGAGCGCGGCCCGCCCACCTGGAAGGAACGACGGCCAGCGATGGCTCATCTCGTTTCTGGCCGGGTCCGGTCTCGTCACTTCGCGGGCGTTTCCTCCGTTGCCGGAGACCCGCCAGAGTCCGCCTTGAGGGGCCGGCGTGTAGAGGATCGTGCCGGTGTCTCCCCAGCTGGCGCCGCGGACCCAGCCGACGTCCGCCAGCGTCTCGGTCGGGCTTCCCTCGATCACCCGCCCGGACTGGAGGGCCAGCTTCACGAGCCGTGCCCCCTGGACGAAGCCCAGGTGCCTGCCGTCCGGCGAGAAGAACGGGGTGTTGGCGGCCTCGGTGCCCGGAATGGCGCGGGCGTCCGGTGCATCCGCGCCATGCCAGTAGAGTCGGGTTCCCGTGCGACCCTTGGCACAATACACGACGCCGCTGCCATCAGGGGCAAATGCGAGCATCGATGGACTCCCGTACGGGAACACTGTGCCTGCCGGCAACGCGACGTTGGCGCGAGCCGGCACCGGGGCCGGGCGCCCGGTGTGCCAGCCAACCCACGCAATCGCGCCGAAGAGGAGGACCACGGCGGCGGCTCCAGCCATCCAGGCGCGCCGGGCCCGCACCGGTGTGTGGGCCGAGGTCGGCACCACCGAGTCCTGCGAGATGCCGCGCAACTCCTCGGCCACGTCCGCCGCGTGCTGCCAGCGGTCGTCGGGGCCTTTGGCGAGGCAGCGTGCCACCAGTCGTTCCAGCGCGGGCGGCGTCAGCGGCTGCAGCGTGCTCACCCGTGGAGGCTCGCTCGACATGATCGCCGAGATGACGCTTGCCTCCGTCTCGCCGTGGAACGCGCGGCGGCCCGTCAGCATTTCGTAGAGCACGCACCCGAACGCAAACAGGTCGGTGCGGGTGTCGGTCTCCTTGCCTTCGAGTTGCTCGGGCGCCATGTAGGGCACGGTGCCCATCACCGCGCCCGGCGTTGTAGCTGGTTCCTGGGTGGAGAGTGCGGAGGCACCAGCGCCCGAGGCCGACGGCTGGGGCCTCAGTTTCGCCAGGCCGAAGTCCAGCAGTTTCGCCTGGGGCGAGCTGGGTCGAGCCCCGCCGGACTTCGTGAGCATGATGTTGGCCGGCTTGAGGTCACGGTGGACGATGCCGGCGCGGTGTGCCGCCGCCAGGGCGTCGCTGATTTGCTCACCGAGGACGAGCACTTGGTCGAGCGGCATCGGGCCCTTGCGCAAGCGATGCGCGAGCGTCTGGCCGTCCAGGTGCTCCATCACCAGGTAGTCAACCGCCTGCCCTGAGCCTGCCGAAGGGTCGTCGGAGCCGATGTCGTAGAGGACGCAGATATGCGGGTGGTTGAGCGCGGAGGTGGCGCGGGCTTCTTGCTCAAAGCGCCGTCGACGGTCGGGATCGGAAGCCACCCCGGCGGACAGCACCTTGATGGCGACGGTTCGGTCCAGGCGGGTGTCCCGGGCCTTGTACACCTCGCCCATGCCGCCGGCCCCAATGGCGGAGAGAATCTCGTACGGGCCGAGGCGGGCACCGGCCGAGAGGGGCATGGTGAAACCGGGGACATTGTAGCACTGCAAGGCTCAGGGCTCACGGCTCACCGTGGCTCACCGTGTGTCGCATGGCGGCCCCCCGCTGGAACACCGTCAACTCCCAGCGGTCGGCCGACGCGTCAAACCGGATGATGTAGACGTCCCCGTCGTCGCCGGCCACCTTGAAGTAGCGATGGTCCGGCGCTAGCCAGCAGTCGAGCACCGTAGATACGGTCACGAGGCGGTCGTCGACCCAGAAGCGCCGCGGAGTTTCCTCGCCCCGGCCCCCCGCGTAGCATTCGACGCGAATCTCGAGCACGGGATCGGACATCGGATCTCCCGTCAGCATAGACGAAGTCGGCCCACTTGATTCTGCCCGGCGACGGCGCAGCCGACTGGTTCATCGCCGGCGGAGCGGGTCGGCTGTGGCTGGGGGCCGAAACTGTTCCGGTTGATCACTCTGATATTCGCGGGTCGGAACCGCATAATCGTGATCCGTCGGGAGCGACCTCGGACTAGCAGCGCGGGTTCGGCCCTGGGGCCTGCCGCATAGCGGGCTCGAGGATTCTCCTTTCCGTGTGCCTCTCGACCGCCACCGGTGCTGCCGATTCCTCATCCGGCGTCCTGATCCCTCCGCCGCCAGGGGCTGTCGCGCGGCCTGATCGGCTTCGACGGTGCGACCGATCGCCCAGATGCAGCCAGCGTCGCCTGGCTCCCGAGGTCTGGTTGCTGTGTCAACGCGATCTCGGTCCGACGCCCGAGACCAAGTACTACCTCGTGAATCTCCCGATCACGGCATCGCTCAAAGCGCTCGTCGAACTGACGCACCAGCGATGGGCGATCGAGCAGCAATGCGCCGAGCTGAAATCGGAACTCGGGCTCGACGACTTCGTGGGCCGCTCGTATCCCGGCTGGAACCGCCACGTGGCGCTCACCGCGCTGGCATACGCGTTTCTGCAGTGCGAACGACAGCATCACGGCGTGTCCCGGCTCACGTTTCCGAAAGCCCGCGCGGTGATGACCGATGTCCTGACCGCGTATTACTTCGTCGCGCCCAGCGCAATCTGAAGATGCTGCTGAAACTGGCGGAAATCCCGCTCAGGATCTAACAAAGTCGTGCTAGTCGCGGAGCGACTTCGTGGCGCTTGCGCCTTCAGACGCCTACTTTCAGGGGGTGGCACAGATTCGCCATCGCAAAATACCCCAAGATCGGCCCGACACCAAAGCCAAGGAGCGGCATGGGCGTGAGCTGTCGGTACGCAAAGAACAGAATCGCGGTGTAGTAGACCGCAACCGCGACCTGGCCCGCGCGAAGGAGCATCGCAACCGGCAAGGCAAGTGCGACCAGAGCAAGCCCCAACCCAAGTGGGCCGACTTGCTGGGCGAGCACGAGCACTCCCTCGACATACGAGACTGGCTCCAGCGGATCGGGGCGCAGCCAAGCGACCGTCGCGGCACCGGCCAGCGCGATACCCACGCCGACGCGCGCTGGCACGGTGAGGGGCACACGCGAGAGCACGACGAGACCCGCAAGGGCAAACGCCGTGGCCTGCGACGCATCCGGCTGGGCGGCGAGGGCGGCGGCGATCACCAGAAGCGCGACCCAGGCGCTTCGTGCCTGCGGCAAGAGAAGCACGGCACCGGGAAGCAAGACCGAGGCCATGTAGAGCCGAAAACCACCCGCCCCAAGCCAGCGGTGTGGGCCAGCGCCAGGGACGAGCAGCGGTAGCACAACCAGCAACGCCGCGACGATCAGCGCACGGTCTCGGGACTTCTCCGTGAGGGCAAGGGGCTTGCGCGAGACGAGCACACAGGTCACTGCGGCGACACAGAAAGCCACCGCCTGCTGGATCAGCTGTGATGGGCTGGCACCGCCGTAGTGCATCAGAAAGAGGCTCCCCAGAAACGCCGGGAGCGCGGCAAGGACGAGAGAACTCACGGCAGGGTCAGGACGATAGGACGGATGAACGGGGTCTCGGCGGCGGCGGTTAACGGAACGCGCGCTATCAGGCACCGCGGGCGGCGTTCGGACGCGCCGCTCCGCCGCCCTGCCGCCAAGCACAGCACTACATAATTCAATAGTCGATTTGCTATAGGCGGCAGGATGGACACAACACGACATATCTGGAACATATCCAACGGCAACATATACCGTACTTAAGTCAGATGGTGAAACGCCTGATGGCAGGTATGTATATATGAAGAGACGGTAGGACGGATAAACGGGGCCTCGGCGGCGGCGGAGCTAGAAGCGGGGAGAGCGAGGCCGCAAGGAGCCTTCTGCCGGTCCAGCGCGTGTTTCATCGCACTCGCCTGGAGAAGTTCACCGTCTTGCGGCGAGCCGACTTGAGGGCCGGAATCCCTGAGCCGCGGACCAGGTCGCTCGGAGATGGCTGCGGTCAGCGGCAATTCCCGTCACCGAATGCGCCAGGAGCGTCGCATCGTCAATGCCGAGGACCACTTGCGGTGCGGCGGTGGCTCGCGTGACCCCGCCCAACCGGGTCGTTCTGGAGCTGACGCGATTGGGCGGAAGAGCGACGAACCTTGCCGACACGTCGGCGAGGAATCTCTCGAACTCGAGCCGCCTCTCGGTCACGGCCGGCTCGGCCGAACCTGCCTGCTCGTTGCTGCTCACTCGAGGGGATTGTAGACAGTGTGCTGCCGGTTGACCTGTATGATCGTATCGCTGCCGGTGATCGCACGCACCGGCTGAGCCCGGTCACGACTCTATCTGGAGCACATGTCATGCGCACACGATTCACTGCCGCGTTGCTGATGTCCGCATTCCTGTGTTCCGCGGTCTCCGCGGCGAGCGCCCAGGAGCGGTGGCGCGTCGATGTCGAGAACGGCGCGGCAATCTCGGGCTACAACGATGTGCGGATCCCGGGCGACACGGGCACGATGTTCTCGCTGACCGACGACCTGGCCTCCGACACCACCTACTTCTGGCGCCTGCGGGCCGACCTCCGCATCGCCCCGAAGCACGTGCTCTCGGCGCTGGTCGCGCCGCTGACGATCCACGCGTCAGGCACGTTCGACCAGCCGGTGGCGTTTGCGGGTGCCACCTTCGCCCCGGGCGTCCCGACGACGGGCCTCTACGTCTTCAACTCCTATCGCGCGACCTACAGGTACGAGCCGGTCCGGCGGGAGACCTGGATGTTCGGCATCGGCGTCACGCTGAAGGTCCGCGATGCCGAAACCCGGCTCGAAGCCGGCGGGACATCGGCCGCGAAGACCAACGTGGGCGTCGTGCCGCTGGTGAACTTCAAGTTCGAGCGCCGGCTGGGAGCGCGAGCGACGTTTCAGCTGGAAGGCGACGCGCTGGCCGCGCCGCAGGGCCGCGCGGAGGACATCTTCGCGGGCATCCTCGTGCACGCCGGCAAGCAGTGGTCGATCAAGGCAGGCTATCGCGTCCTCGAGGGGGGCGCGGACAACGACGAGGTCTACACGTTTGCGCTCGTGCACTACCTGGCCGCTGGTGTCGTCGTTCGATTCTGACTCCCCCGGAAGCACGTTACACGGGCCGGCGCCCACCCGGCCCATCGTGCGCGGCGCGCAGCGCCGATTCGACCGCCAGCAGTTGTTCCCGGATCCCGGCGAGGCGCAGGGCCAGCGCCGCAGCCTGCGGGTCCGACGCGACATGCTCGTCCCGCTTTGCCGCCTCGAGGTTGTTGATCACGATTGCGATGAACAGGTTGATCACGACGAAGACGGCGAGCACCACGAAGCTCACGTAGTAGACCCACGCCCAATCGGTCGCGGCCAATGACGTGTTCATGAGATCGACCCAGCCCTCGAGGGTCAGGATCTCGAACAGGGTGAGCCCGGCCCGGGACAGCGACCCCCAGTTGCCCGGATCGACGCCGGCGAAGACGTGCACCCCCACGACCGCGTACACGTAGAGGATCAGGCCGAGAAGCACGATGACGTTGGCGAGCGACGGGATCGACCGCAGCATCGTCGCCACGATGAGGCGCAGTTCCGGCATCGCCGACACGACCCGGAGCGCGCGCAGCAGCCGCGCCAGTCGGGCCACCGTGGCGAAGGGCCCGGCTGCCGGGAGGAGCGAGAGCGCGACGATCGTGAAGTCGAAGACGTTCCAGCCGTCGAGGAAGAAGCGGTGGAAGCGCGGGCCGCACGCGAGGAGGCGCACCGTGATCTCGACGACGAAGATGACCTGCACGGCGGCGTTGAGGGCGTTGAAGACGCCTCCGTAGCGGCCCCACAGCGCGGGAGAGGTCTCGACACCGATCAGCACGGCGTTCGCAACGATAACTGCGAGAGCCGCGTTCTGAAACCAGCGACTCGACGCGACGCGGCGGCAGAGGTGGATCATGCGACTACTCTAACGAGGCGATGCCTCGGGTTCAACGACTCAGCGCCCTCGCCGGCCCCGAACCGTCGTCGAGCTGGGGCCCCGACCGCACCGATTCTTTCAGGCTCGCGCTGACGTTCAGGCGCTCAGGTGCCGATAACGAGGCCATCAATGCGGGCGTCATAGGTCTGGACGACGGAGCCCCAGTTTTCCACTGACCGCCCGAGCGAACGTGGTCACGGGGGGCAGCATTACAGCCGGTGGCGACTGGGCCGTGCTACAGTGATAAGCTTCCTCTTAGGCGTAGGTGCCTCGGATTGCCGGAGGTTCCTGTGAAACTGCTGTCCGCCATCGTTCTCGCCGCCCTTCTGCTCGTGCCGTCCAGCGCGCACGCCAGCACTATCCAGTGGGCTGGTTACGTGACGGGGAGTTCCCGCCCGGACCTGTTCCCCGTGGGTACGCTCGTCACGGAAACGTTGACGTTTGGCGACGTGCCAAGTCCCAATGGGTGCGGCGGCGATCTTTATGATGTGAGCGTCAACGTGCGGATAGGCGGTATGCGCTGGGGGCTGTCCGGGACCACGGACACGCAGTTCGACTGCGAGGCAGGCCCGGCGACGTTTGGGTCTGCGTTTGGTTCGCTGCCGCTTGGTCGCGTGGGTAATGTGCCGATTCTCTTCGCACCCGAGTGGCGCTTCGACTGGTGGCAGCAGGGCTCAATCCAAGACATCTGGCCGGGGTTCGAAGCGTCGCGCCTGGAGTTTCGCCGTTGGGATATGGACCCCGTGCCGTGTTCAGATCGTGACTGCGACTACGTGGACGCGGACCTTTCCAGCGTCCCCGAGCCCGCCTCCCTGCTCCTGCTGGGCGCGGGGCTCATCGGGGCTGTCCGGGCAGTCCGGAAGAAGCGCGGGTAGCGAGCGACCCAACGCGGGCCCTTCCGTTTCCCCACCCACCTGCTGCTCATCGCGGATCACCGCTATCCGTATCGGCTACCGGCCAAGGCGTCCGTGAACCGCTATCCGCTCCCAGCTATCAGCTAGAGTTCCCGACTCCTCCCTGTGCCGTCCATAGTAGAATCGCGCAGCTCGCGGGCTGTCCGCGCGGCCTCGCTGATGCGGGGCGACACCGACTCGCGAATTCCGACCGCCGATCAACGTCAGCCCCGACCGTCCGGGCGGAGCCTGAGGTCCCTCAGCAGCCAGGTCTTCGCGACCTTCCAGTCGCGCATCACCGTTTCGACCGAGACGCCGAGCGCCTCGGCCGTGTCCTCCACGGAGAGGCCCGCGAAGTAGCGCATCTCGACGACCCGGCCCTTTCGCGGGTCGGCGTCTGCCAGCCGCTGCAGCGCCTCGTCCAGCGCCAGCAACTCGTCGCACCGCGCCGGCACCGCGCCATCCCACTCCTCGATCGCCAGGGCCCGCGGCTCGCCGCCGCGCTTCAGGGACTGCTGCGCGCGCGCGCGGTCGATCAGGACGCGGCGCATCAGCCGCGCGCAGACCGCGTAGAAGTGCACCCGGTCGTTCCAGGCCACGCGCGCGCCGTCCACGAGGCGTACGAACGCTTCGTTCACGAGCGCCGTGGTCTGCAGGGTGTGGTCGCCCGGCGACTCCGCCCGCATGCGGGCGTGGGCGATGACGCGGAGTTCGGAGTAGACGAGCGGCAGCAGGCGGTCGAGGGCTTCGCCGTCGCCCTGGCGCCAGGCCAGGAGAAGCTGGGTGACGTCCGCCGCCGGAGGTGTGTCCAAGGGAGGGCCTCCCGGTCACGCCGCGACGCCGAGCCTGCGCCAAATTCTATACCGAACGCCAGCACGGGAGGTGCCGCGGACAAAGGAAATGTCAACGCTCGATCGTCAGCCGTCGCGGGCACGGCGTATCGAGCGCATGTGCCCGCCAATCGCCTGCGCGAGCCGCCGGCATGCTTCGCCCAGATGGTGCGCTTTCACCCGGGCAATCGAGAGCCTGAGGTGCAGGCCCTCGGCGCGCCCGCGCGGGTAGAACAGGCTGCCCGGGGTGACGATCACTCCCGCCTCGCGACAGCGTTCGACCAGCACGCCTTCGTCCTCCGGCCGGCCCGTCCGGAGCGTCACCCAGAGCGTGCAGCCGCCGGCGGGCTCGGTCCAGTGCACCTCTCCGGCCGGCATGTGCGCCGACAGTCCTTTCAGCAGCGCCGTCATCCGTCGTCGATGGGTGGCGTGCAACCGCCGCAGGTAGGCGTCGAAGCGTCCGGCCTGGCAGAAGCGGTCCATCGCGGCCTGCGCCACCGTGGTACCCGACAGGCTCGTAAAGCGGTTCAGGAGGGCCAGGCGCCGAATGCACTCCCCTCCTGCCGCAATCCACCCGACACGCAGCCCGGGAAACACGACCTTCGAGAAGGTGCCGACGTAGATCACCAGCCCGCGCGCGTCCATCGACTTGATGGGCAGCACGGCGCGGCCGAAGTACTTCATGTCCTCCTCGAACCCGTCCTCGAGGATCGGGACACGGTGCGCCTCGCACAGGGCCAGCAGGCGCTCGCGGTGTGCCTGGCTCGTGGTGATCCCGGTGGGGTTCTGGAAGTTCGGCACGGTGTAGAGGAGCTTGGGCCGCCTTGTCGAAAAGCGCCGCTCGAGGGCGTCGAGGTCGAGGCCGTCCGGCGCCATCGGGATGCCGGCGACGCGGGCGCCGTGCAGCGCGAGCAGCGGGTGCATGACGGCGTAGGTCGGCAATTCGATCGCCACCTCGTCGCCGCGCTCCACCAGCAGGCGCAGCGCGAGATCGAGGGCATGCTGAGCGCCGTGCGTCAGCAGGATCTCGTCGGGACCGACCGTGACGCCGTGCGCCCGCATCCGGCGCGCCAGCGTCTCGCGGAGCGGGCGAAAGCCGGCCGGCTCGCCGTAGTCGAGCAGGTCGTCCGGCGTCCCCGCCAGCGCGTGGCGAAGGGCGCGGCGCAGGTCCGCCGTCGGGCAGAGATCGGGGTCGGCCGAAAGGCGCGCGAGGTCGATCGCCCCGGCGGGGGCAGGCGCCCGGGCGGACGCCACGAGAAACGGCCGCGTTGCCTTCCTGGCCGCGGCCGCCGATACGCGCTCCCAGTCGACCGCCGGACGTGCGCCGGCGATCGGCGCCAGCGGCCGCTGCCGTGTCCGGATCGTCGAATAGGAACCCTGGCGGCTTTCGAGGTATCCGGCCGCCCACAACTCCTCGTAGGCGCGGCACACGGTCGAACGGTTGACGCCCAGCTGCGAGGCGAGCACGCGGCTCGCCGGGAGCCGGTCGCCGCGGGCGAGCGTCCCGTCCTCGACCCGCGCCGCCACCAGGTCCACGATCTGCTTCCACAGCGGCGTCCGCGCCGCCGGATCGACGGTCAGCAGGAGAGACATCTCGCCGTAATCTTACCGCCGAACACCTTGAAATTGGTTGGATCGTAATCGATGATGATTGGATGTTCCGATACATCCAAAAAGGCCGGATATTGGCAGGTGAAAGGGGGATGCCATGGACATCCGGTTCTCGGAGCGGGCGGAGCGGGCGCGGGCCTCGGAGATCAGGGAACTGCTCAAGCTCGCCGGTCAGCGAGAGGTCGTCTCGTTCGGCGGCGGGCTGCCTCCCAACGAGTGTTTTCCCCTGGCGGATCTCGAGGCGGCGTCGGCGCGCGTCCTGAAGACGATTGGCCCGGCCGCGCTCCAGTACTCGCCAACAGAGGGGTGCGCGGAGCTGCGCGCGGCGGTGGCGGCGCGCGCGCGGCGGACCGCGGGCGTGGCGCTCGAGCCCGCGCAGGTGCTGATCACCGCCGGCTCGCAGCAGGCGCTCGACCTCACCGCGAAGGTGTTCCTCGACCCGGGAGACGAGCTGTTCTGCGAGAGCCCGACCTATCTCGCCGCCATCGCGGCATTCCGCACCTGCCAGCCACGGTTCGTGGAGGTCGCGTCGGACGAGGACGGCATGCAGGTGGCCGACCTGGCGCGACACCTGGCCGCTGCCAGCCGGCCGAAGTTCATCTACGTGATCCCGGACTTCCAGAATCCGTCGGGCCGGACCTGGTCCGTCGAGCGGCGGCGTGCGCTGATTGAACTGGCCGCACGCGCCCGCATCCCGATCGTGGAAGACAGCCCGTACGCCGAGTTGCGCTTCGAAGGGCCGGCGCTTCCCTCGATCAAGTCGATGGACCGGGACGGGCTGGTCGTCTACCTGGGCACGTTCTCGAAGATCCTCAGCCCGGGCCTCCGGATTGGGTGGATGACGGCCCCGCCGCCGGTGTTCGAGAAGTACGTCCTGATGAAGCAGGCGACCGACCTGAATACCTCGACGTGGGCGCAGCACGTGCTGGCGGCCTACCTGGAGATCGGCGACCTCGACGGGCACATCGAGCGCGTGAGGGTCGAGTGCCGGCGCCGCCGCGACGCCATGGCCGATGCGCTGGCGCGCGAGCTGCCGGGCGTCCGCTTCACGCGGCCTCGCGGAGGGCTCTTCCTGTGGGTCGAACTGCCGCCCTGGATGAACGCTCGCGAGCTGCTCCTGCTGGCGCTGGACCGCGGCGTCGCGTTTCCGCCGGGGGGCTCGTTCTTCCCGAACGGCGGCCACGAACACACGCTGCGGCTGGCGTACTCGGATTCGCCCGTGGAGAGGATCGAAGAGGGCGTCAGGCGCCTGGGCCTGGCGTACAGGGAACTCGTCGCCCGGAGCGAGTTCCAGGCTTACGCGATGAGCAGGGCATGACGGAAGACTGGCAGGTCTACGACACCGGCCGAAATGCTGCGACTGCTGCCGAGGGCGACGGAGTTGGGGTCGCGATCGACTAGAATCTGCTGGTCCACACGGCCCCTGTCGCGTTCCCCTGGAGGAGACGATGAACGGACGCACGCAGTTGGCCCTCGCCCACGCACCCGACTGGATGACCGCCGAAATGCCGCCGGGCTATCGGACGCGCGTCCTGGAGATCGAGCGCCTCACGAAGGACCTCCACGGGATGGACCGCGTCGGAAGCGTTCTCTGGGAGAGCGGCGAGGCGCTGAAAGATGCCGTCGGCGCAGTGTTCGCCGCGCTCAAGTGCAGCATGGACGTCCCCCCCGGCCCATCCGCCGCCTTGACGGTGGGGCTCGGTGAGACCCGCCGCCTGCTCGTCCTCGTCTCGGGCGCCTCTAGCGTGATCGAGAAGACGAACGAGGGGCTCGCGCAAGCATTCCAGGCCGTGCAGTTCGCCCAACCGGCCGACCGCGTGGTCTTCATCGTCAACAACGACCCGGCGGTGCCGCCCGCGGGACGGCCCGACCCCGTGCTCCCCGACGCGCTCGGCATTCTTCAGAGAATGGGCGTGAACGTGCTGACGACCGGGACGCTCTTCGGGTTGTGGCGGCTGTCGCTCGACGACCAGCCAAAGGCGTGGAAGGCCCTCGAGCGCCTGCATGCGCAGGACGGCGGCCCCTTCGTCGTTCCCGTGCGCTGACCGGGCGTGGCCGCAATCGCGGACTGCTGCTTCGTCCCGCCGGCGACGTCAGCACCCGAAGTTGACGCCGACATAGACCAGGATCATGTCCGTCCTGGAGCGGCACACGTCCATCCAGGCCTCCCCGTCCTCCCGGCGAATCGCGCTGGGAACCAGGTACCTCGCCTCGCCCCGCGCTACCGGCTGATCGCAGGAGTCGTTGACGTCCACTCGAAGGTCACGGTCGACGAGGTCAGCGTCGACCCGGAATGGGGCCGTCACGTCGGCGTGGAGCCGTCGCCGAGGTTCACCAGCTCGGCAACCGCCGAGGCCGGCACGGCCGCCGGTCGGCGCGCCCGCGATCACGATTCGGACCCGGAACCCCTACCGATGTGCGGAGTCTAATCCATGGATGACGGAACGGCCCCGAACTGAAGAAGAGGAACGTGGGGCGCTGCACGCGCAAAACGACTGGAGTCCGCCATGAGCCGTGCGCCAGCCGCTCGCATTCCGGCGTTCGTCCTGCTCGCCGCCCTCGTGCTCTCGCTGGTCGCGCCCGGCCACACCGAAGACCTCGTCGTCTTGCGGGTCGACCGGCGACAGCCGGTCACGCTCGCACTCGAAGTGACCGCGCCGCTCGCCCCGCTCGTGGAACTGAAGACCGCCTGGATCGTCGCGGCGCCGGCCTCGGCTGTTCAGCGGCTGCAGCAGGCGGGCGCGACGTTCCAGGTGCTGGAGGCGGGGGGCAAGGACCGCGTGCTCTCGCTGGTGAGAAGTGGCGCGGGCGACCCAAGCTTTCGGCTTGGCGGGGGAGCCAGGGCGTGGGCGGTGGAGGAAGGGTCGTGGGTGGTGGCCAGTCCCGCCGGCCTCTCGCGCGACGATCTCCCCGCCGACGCGTCGTTCGCTCCGCTGGCCGGTCCGCTGCCGGTGCGCCTGGCGTTCGAGCCGACGGGCACGGCGACCGCCGCCCCAAGGCAGGCGGCGGCCGAAGCCGCCGCCGATCCGCGCATCCAGGCGCTCGTCGGCCGCGTGTCGTCGCAGAACCTGGCCTCCATCATCCAGCAGCTCCAGGACTTCCAGACCCGCTACTGCCTGACGTCCAGCGCGAAGGCCGCGGCGTGGGCGATACACGATCTCTTCCGCACGTTCGGCCTGCAGGTGACGACGGAGGAGTTCATTTACAGCGGCGTCCAGCAGCTCAACGTGATCGCCACGATTCCCGGCCGCGTGTCTCCGGAACAGATCGTGGTCGTGGGCGCGCACTACGATTCCTATTCGCGCACCGCCGCCACCAGCAGCGCCCCTGGCGCGGACGACAACGCGAGCGGCACCGCCGCCGTGCTGGAGCTCGCCCGGGTGATGGCCGGCCAGACGTTCGACTTCACGCTCCGCTTCGTCGCGTTCGGCGCCGAGGAGACCGGGCTGAACGGAAGCCGGTACCACGCGACGCAGGCGAGCGCCCGTGGCGACCGGATCCTCGCGATGTTGAACCTCGACATGATTGCGTACGCGGATCGCGTCCCCGAGGATCTCGACGCGACGTCGAACCCCGCGTCCACGTGGCTGGGCGACTTCTATGCCTCGACGGCGGCAGCGTATTCGACGCTCCCGGTGGTGAAGTGGGTCAATGCGTCATTCCGGTCGAGCGATCACGCGGCGTTCTGGGACCAGGGGTACCCAGCCCTCATGCTCATCGAGGACAACGCGGTCGGCTCGACGAACCCCTACTACCACTCGACTGGCGACCGGTTCGACGTGCTGGACATGAGCTTCGCGACGTCGGTCGCGCAGGCCACCCTCGCGGTGGCGGGGACGCTGGCGCAGCCGACGAGCAGCCCCGCGCCGCCGACCGGCGTGACCGCGCGCCAGATCCTGGCAAGTTCGCTGTTCTCCAACGTGGCGACCTTCGTGGTCGAGTGGCGCAGCAGTCCCGACGCCGTGGCCGGCTACAACGTGTACCTCTCGCCCACGAGCCACGGGATCTACACGAAGGTGAACAGCACGCCGGTGCGCGGCACCTCGTTCCTGAAGAACCAGGTGTTCCGCGGGACCTCAAGGCCGACTTCGTCGGGCTACTTCGTCGTGACCGCGGTCGACGCGTCCGGCCGCGAGAGCAATCGGTCGCTGGAGGTGATCACCCCATGACCGCACCGCGGTTGTTCTTCTACGGCGCCGCTCTCGCGGCGTGGCTGGCCGGTTGCGCCGGTGGCTTCGCCCAGGCCGCGGCGCCTGGCGGCACGGCTCCCGCCCGGGTCGAGATCAGCGCTGCCGTCGGTCTCTTCCTCCCGACGGAGGATTCCGTTAGCCGCGTCTACGACGGGAGACGCGTTCCCTGGTCGGTAGCCGGCGATGTTCGCGTCACGGGCCGCCTGTCGGCGTTCGTGGGCTTCCGGTCGCAGACCACGGACGGCCGCGCCAGCGGGCTCGACCCGGCGACCGGGGTGAACCTCGACACCAGGCTCTCCTCACACTCCCTTTTGCTCGGTATGCGGGTCCATCACCGCTGGGGCCGGCTGGGGGTATTCGCCGGCGGCGGCGCGGCGTGGACGTCGTTCACGGAAGCGTGGCCGGGCCTGGAGGCCGAGGTCTCGGGCAGCGCCTTGGGCCCGCTCGTTCAGGGCGGCGTGGTGTATCGCGTGTGGCGGCGAGTCGGCGTGATCGGGCGCGTTGACTGGTTCCGGGTAGCGACCGGGCTCGGGAGCCTGCTGGACGCCAGCGTCATCTGGGCGGCCTCGATGTCTCGGGCGGGGTCACGATCCGGTTCTGAAGTCACGGACTGGTTCGTCGCGGGAGGCGCCGGCAATTCTCCTGGTCGCCGATGGTAGCGTCTGGAACCGCGCGATACTCCGGTCCTCTAACGCCTCCGCCCGGCTGCGTCCGTTGACCTGCATCTCTCCTCACGAGCGGACGGCCTCCGACCGGGGGCGGTCCGCAGCGCGGCCTCGCGTGGCGCCGCTCAGGCTCCAGCCGCCGGCGTGGTCACCCGGCCTCGCCACGGGACCAGGATGGGAACCTGGCGACGGTACTGCCGGTAGCTGTCTCCGAATGCGGCTACCAGGTCGCGTTCTTCCAGCAAGGCGCCGGCGTAGATCCAGGCCGTCCACATGACCGCGAACAGGAGTTGACCGGGGTCCATCTGCGGGTCGGCCCACAGCAGGACGATGATGCACGAGGTACAGGGGATGGCGAACCAGGCGGTATGGGCCTCGCACCACGAGGTCGTTGTCGCCTGAGCGCGGGTGTCAGCGAGTGGGCGGAGGGCCCGCGGAGGTGTTCGCGGATCGGGCGGAGGCCGAAGGGGTCGAACGTCCGCAGCGTGTAGATCCCCCAGACGAAGCCGCAGATCGCCAGGAGGCCGGCGGCCGTCACCGCCAGGCGGGGAAGGCCGGTCAACACGAACAGCGGCGCCCCGCCCGGCTGTCGCATCACGGCGACCAGCGCCAACGCGATGCCCGACGTGATGGCGTAGCAGGCACCGTCGTAGCGCCAGGGGATCACGGTGGCGAGGCGCGCCCGGACCGATCGCCGGACCAGCACGCTGTGCTGGAGGAAGAACACGATCGACAGCGCGGCGTTCCACGACAGGGCGGCGCCAAGGGACAATCCCAGCGGCACGAGGACCGGCCGGCCTGGCCAGGCGAAGAGCACGATGGACCCGCCGCCGAGGACGATCGCGAGCGTCATGACTGCGTAGTCCGCGAGCCTGACCGACAACGGCGGGCGGGAGGCGGACGCTGTCGAAAGCGCGGGCATTTCTGGGCCTCCTTTGGTGGACGGCCTGTGAGGTCGGAGGGATTCTACACCACCGGCGTATACTGCGCCCGCACGGGCTCCCGCGCGAGGGCTCCCGAAGTGTCAGCGCCCGAAGTTGACCCCGAAATAGACCAGGATCATGTCCGTCCTGGAGCGGCACACGTCCATCGAAACCTCCCCGCCCTCTCGGCGGATCCCGCCGGGAACCAGGTATCTCGCCTCGCCCCCGCGCAGGTAGCGCACGGAGAAGTCGAGCCTCGTCCCGCCTGGCTTCGCGACGTCCACGAGGACCCCGGCGCCCACCTCCGACGCTGGAGACGTAATCCGAAAGGTTCGTCTCGCCGATGCCCGAGCAGTCGGAGCCGGAGCAGGCGCCTTCGATGGACGTTCTCGTGAAGATGTAGTTGAACCCGAAGAGCCCGTCGACGTAGGGCCGCCACCGGCCCGCGGCGAGGCTGCAGCCGAACGCGCCCGAGGAACAGCACCATCTGGTTCTCGGTCGCGATCCGTCAGGTGGGTGTTCGGCAACTCGGGAACGAGGGTGCCCAGGTCCACTTCGCGGCTCTCCGATCCGTAGATGAGATAGGCGGCTTCTCCGCCCACGCTCACGATGCTTCTGCCCAGGCCGACGTCGAGGTGGCCCGAGAATCCCCCGGCGACGTCGGCCTTGTCGCCGAAGTCGCCGAGCGGCACGCCGGAGAGCAGGCCGAAGCCCCCCTGGATGCTCGGTGGATTCGGCGGCGGGATGGAGAGCGGCTGCTCGCCCACGCGGGCGGACACCAGCAAGAACGCGACGACGGCGCAGGTCCCTGCCAGCGTCGTGGAACGACAGGGCGGGACGGAACGAAAAACCGGTGGCGCTGCGACGGGTGGTCATGCCAGCCTCCCGTGGTTCCTGGCGGCGACGAGCGTCATCCCAGTCGTTGATGCGAGATCCGGGCGGCCGCGGGCTCACGAGGAGGCGCTCCAGGCCTCGTCCCCGAGGCACTACCGCCATGTGACGACTCTGGACGCAGAAGATACAGATCCGGCCGACGGGCATCCCCCGTGTCGCATCGGCCCGGCAAGGAGTAAGATTCCCCCAAGCTCAACTGGCCGAGACGTGAGAAGGTGGACGTTCTCGGCGCTGCGGCTTCAGCCGGGAGGGGACGATGAAGAAGACCGTCGTGCGCCTCGCATGCCTCCTGGGAGTTCTCCTCACGCCGTCCCGCGCGGCCGGGCAGACGGCGCCTCCCCCGAATGGCGACGAGGCGCCGCGGCTGGCGGCCAGCGTCTTCGTCGTCCAGGACCAGCAGCAGCCGAAGAAGAGATCCCCCTGGCTGCTGGTGCCGCTCGTCTCGAACGGTCCGAAGATGGGCACGTCGTTCGGCGGCCTTGGGGCCTACCTGCACTACTTCGACCCGGAGTCGGACGTTTCGATGTTCGGCGCCATGTTCCAGTACAGCACCACGCATTCGATGTTCGGGGGCGCCTTCGCACGCACCTCGTTCGGCGCCGACCACCACCGGCTGGAGGCGTTCGCCGGCTTCGGCTACGTCGAGAACGAGTACGAGGACTACCTCGGCACCGGGAAACCGTTCAAGACGACCGACGACGTCCGAGCCATCGCGGGCCGCTACCTGTATCGCGTCAAAGGCAACTGGTTCATCGGCGCGGAGGGAGTGGCCGCCAACTACACGGTGGCGGGAGCGACCGCGACGGACCAGCAGATACTCGACCTGATGGGGCTCACCGGGGTGAATTCCGGGGGCCTGGGCCTGGTGTTGATGCACGACTCGCGCGACAACCAGGACATGCCCGTGAGAGGGTGGTACGCCAACCTGAACAACCTCGCCAACCGCACGTGGCTCGGCGCCGACGACAACTACGGCGCCTACCGGCTGGAACTGAAGGGCTTCGTCCAGCACGGGAACGGGCACGTGCTCGCGGTGCGCGGAAACAACCAGTTCACCTCCAACGCGCCGGCGAACGCCGAAGCGACGATCGAACTGCGAGGGTACAAGCTGGAGCAGTACCTCGGCCGCTACATGTCCTCGATCGAAGTGGAGGAACGGTTCCGCTTCTCGAAGAGGTTCGGCGCGACCGTCTTCGGCGGCGTCGGGTGGTTGTACGGCGGCTCGAGCGCCGGCACCAACAACGACGGCGCCTATCCTTCCTACGGGGCCGGCGTCCATTACGTGCTCAAGCCTGAAGATCACATGCTGGTCAATCTCGAGTACGCCCACGGCAGTGAGAACAACTACGGGATCTACCTGAAGTTCGGATACGCCTGGTGACCGGGGCGCGGGCCGGCTGCTCGAGAAGGTAGGCGCTCGCGGTGCTACAATCCGACTGCGCGGCGGTGCTCGCTGCACAACGCGTCGGTGCGCCTTCATCGAGGCCTGGTCGAAGACAAGGAGGTGGCACGTGGACAACCCGTCGTCGCACGTTCTCGAACTCGCCAGGCGCGGCGCCGTGCTCCGGTTCCGCGAAATCGCCAACGAAGTCGAACTGCTCCTCGAACTCTTCCCCGATCTGCGCGACTCGTTCGACCCCGACGAATTGCCGGTGTCGTTCATCGTGAGGCGCGACGCCACCGATGCGGGCGCTGCCCACGCATCCGAGCCGTCGGCTGGGGCCGCCAGGAAGGCGATGAACCGGAAGGTAAAACGGGTTTGGCCGCAGCGCCGAGCCGGGTCGAAGCGTTGAAGGGAAGGTCGATGCCCACGGTTGCCGAACCTCACACCGCTCCGTCCACCGTCGTGGCGGACCCGACCCCGATCGGCCTGATTTGCCTTGCGATCGGCTGCGCGGCGCTCACGCCATCGCGTTCGGCGCCAGCCTGACGCCAGCGGGCCTGAGAACGGCGGCCGTCTTCTGCCTGCTGTTCGGCGCCGGCGGACAGCTCCTGGCCGGCCTCGGCAACCTGCTGAACAAGAACCTGTACGGCGGCACGCTCTTCACCTCGTTCGCCTTCAACTGGGTGATCAATGTGGTCGACAACCTCTCGCGCGGGCAGCTGGCCATCCCACCGTCGTCTTCGCCGTCGACGTGTGCTTCCTGATCGTCTTCCTCGTCTTCACCTACGGCTTCGGCTTCTTCTGCTGCTTGGCGCGCATCGCAAGGCACCTGGGCGGCGGTGACTGGCTGGGCCCCGTCGTCGGAGTCTGTACCGTCGCGCTCGCCGCGATCTCCCTTTGGATCGCCTTCGCGGTGCTGATCAACCCGACGGCGGGACGGGCTGTGTTCGCGTTCCCGGGACCGGTCTTCAGAAGCCGCCGCAGTTGACGTGCCGGCGACGACCGGCGCTCCCAGGGGGCAGGTTCTCCGGCGTGCCGCGGCCACATGGGCTATGCTTGCCTCATGGCCTTTTCCAAGCTGCCGCTCCACGCCGACCTGATGCGGGGGATCAGGGAACTGGGGTTCCTGCGCCCGACGCCAATCCAGGAACAAGCGATCCCGCCCGCGCTGGCCGGCCGTGACGTCCTCGCCACCGCGATGACGGGCAGCGGCAAGACGGCGGCGTTCCTGCTGCCGATTCTGAACCGCCTGATGGCCGCGCCCCGCCACCAGACGCGCGCGCTCATCCTGACCCCCACGCGGGAACTCGCCGCGCAGATCCACGCGCACTTCGAGGAGTTGGCGGTCCACACGCCGCTCACGGGCGCCGCGATCTTCGGAGGCGTGGGGATGGGCCCGCAGGAGCACGCGTTCCGCAGCGGGGTGGATGTCCTCATCGCAACCCCCGGCCGGCTGCTGGACCACCTGCGTCATCCCTACGCGCGGCTCGCCGCCCTCGACGTGCTCGTGCTCGACGAAGCCGACCGGATGCTCGACATGGGGTTCCTGCCCGACATCCGCCGGGTGCTCAAGCAGATTCCGTCGAAGCGGCAGACGCTCTTCTTCAGCGCCACGATGCCCCGCGACATCGTCACGCTTGCGCACGAGATGCTGCGCGACCCGGTCACGATCAACCTCGAACGCAAGTCGGCGCCCGCGGTCGGGATCACGCAGGCAGTCTACCCCGTCGAGCGCGAGCTGAAATCCGCGCTGCTGGTGGAGCTGCTCACGCGCGACATCATCAAGGACGCGATCGTCTTCACCCGGACGAAGCACCGCGCGAACAGGCTGGCGGACTTCCTCACGCGGCACGGGATCGGCGCGGCGAAGATCCACGGCAACCGGAGCCAGAGCCAGAGGACGGCCGCTCTCGCGGGCTTCAAGAGCGGCGAACACCGGGTGCTCGTGGCGACCGACATCGTGGCGCGCGGAATCGACATCGAGGAACTGGGACACGTCGTGAACTTCGATGTGCCGGCGGATCCCGACGCCTACATCCACCGGGTCGGGCGCACGGCGCGGGCCGAGTCGACCGGCGACGCGTTCACCCTCGTCTCGCCGGATGAAGAGCAGGACATCCGCGCCATCGAGCGCGCGATTGGCAGAACGCTGCCGAGGGTGACGCTGCCCAACTTCGATTACGCGAGGAAGACGATCGAGCGGCTGGAGATCCCGGTGAGGGAGCGGCTGGCCGCCGCGCGGGCGCTCCGGCGCCCGAAGCCGGCGGCGTCGGCACGCCCCGGCGGACCGAAGCCGAGATCGCGGTTCCAGTCGATCCTGGACAGGCACGCGCCCGCGGGCCCGCGAGGCGGAGGCGACGGCGGCGACCGCCAGCCGAAGGCGTCAGGACGCCGGCGTTTCGGCCGCTGAGGGATCGACGCCGAACACGCGGCGGTAGTCGGCTGGCGTGTCGATGTCTTCGAATGCGCCCGGGTCGTCTACTTCGACGTCCGCCGCTTCCCCGGCGTGGGCGCGCACGACCTGGCGCGCTCCCGAGGAGAGTTCGGCCGCCAGCAGTTCCGGCAACACCAGCGCATCGAAGAGGACCGGGTGGCCATGCCGGCCGGCACACGACGGGCGGACCACCGGTGCGCCAGTCCGTGCCCAGGTTTCGATCACCAGCCGCACCGTCGCCTCGGTCACCAGCGGCTGGTCCACCGGGCACACGAGGAGCCCGGCCGGGGACACCTCCCCGCAGGCCGCGATCGCCTGCTGGAGCGAAGACAACTGGCCGCGCGACGGATCGGGATTCACCAGCAGCCGCACATCCACTCCCTCGAGGGCCAAACCCGCCCGGATGCGCTCGACGGCACCGGGCCCGGCCACCGCGATCACCTGCGTGCAGCCAGCCGACAGAAACGTGCGCGAGAGCCTCGAAAGGAACCAGCCGCCGCCCGGGATCGGCAGCAGCGCCTTGTCGCGCCCCATCCGGGTCGAGAAGCCAGCGGCGAGGACTACGGCTGGGATCATCCGAGGATTTTACCTGCGTTCGCCCCCTGTTCACGGCGGGCGCGGCCCGGGATGCTAGAATCCCCCCATGCCCATTCTCGATGTGAAGATCGCCTGCCAGCGCTGCGGCGAGCAGATGCAGATGAAGGACCCGGGGCCTGGCGACGCCTGGCGCGCGGATCAGTTCTGGGTCTGCCCGAAGTGCGGCCGGCATTTCTGGTCCACCTACCCGGCTCCCGCGGCGGCTCCGGCAACCGCGCCGGCTGCGGCGGCGGCCGCCCCGGCGACCGTCCCGGCCACCCCTCCCGTCAAGGCCTGAGGCGACCGCGCCACGGCCAGCAAGGAAACTATGTCAGCCAGGCTCGAATCCTACCCTCCCGACATGGGTGACCCCGACGACGAAGAGGAGGACTTCGACGACGACGACGACGAGGACGCGGACGACGACGAGGACGAAGAGGAGGAGGAAGAAGAAGGCACCTGGCACGTCCGGGAGTCCCGGCGCCTCTCCTAGCTCTCGCCCGGCCCGGCCCCCGCTCGGCCTGGCTCCCGCTCGCTGGCTCCCGCTCGCTTGACTTTGGTCACCGATTCTGCCTAAACTTGGCCGTTCAAAGCTCATCGTAGCGTATGCACCCCGTCTTTTCGAAGGCCAGGCGCAGCGCATCAGGGTGACTTTGCGGCTGTTCGTCTTGTAATTTTTCACTGAACGGCGAAGGACCGCTCGTCCACGCCCCCGCCGCCGTTTCAGCTGCTTGCGGCCCCTGGGATGTTCCCACGGGTTTCGTTGATTGGAGGACACGGGTATGCCGACCGGGACCATCGCGCGTTTGCTCATCGACAAAGGCTTCGGTTTCATTCGTGACGAAGGAGGGATCGAGCACTTCTTCCATCGGAGCGCGGTCCGCGGTGCAGTGTTCGAGCTGCTGCGTGAGGGCCAGCGCGTCGAGTTCACGCCGGAAGAGTCCGCGAAGGGTCCGCGCGCCGGCGAAGTTCGACTGATCGAAGGCTGACGTCAGACCTGCGCCCCGGCCCCTGCCAGCGCCTCTTTGGGGGCCGGGTCCACTCGGTATTCCGCCCGGTCGGATCGCACCAGTCGCGGCGGCGGTGTCGTTCTCCGCATTCCACACATCCGGGAGCGCAAATCCCTCGTCGACGCCGGATGTGTGCCTCGGCGGGTCCTGGTGTAAGATCGCCCCGGAAGCGAACGGGGCCCGGTGGCCCTCCCGGTCTTCAAAACCGGTCGCTCCCCGCTTTGCGGGGGGGCTGGGTTCGACTCCCAGGCGCTTCCGCCATCCGACTCGCAAGCGGCCGGCTTCGCCGGCCCGCCGCGCCTTGCGCAGGTCAATCCTCGCGCCGTTCAGGCGCCGCTCGGAACTGCTCGAATCGCGCTCCCCTGTCGTTGAAGATGTTTCGCACCTGCCGGAAGTCCGCGTCAGGCCTGGCCCCGCCCGTCGCTCCCGTCGAGGAACGCGAAAAACCGCTCCTCCTCGGTCAGATCGTTCAGCACGAGGTCGGCCCCGCTGTCGAGCAGCTGCTCGAACGGGGTGCCTCCTGTCGCCACGGCAATCGTCCGCGCCCCGTTCGCGCGGCCGCAGGCGACGTCGAGCGGGGTGTCGCCCACGATGACCACGTCATCGGGGGACACCGGCGGCATGCCTTGCTCACGCGCGCGCGCAATCGCGACCGCCACCAGCCCCTCGCGATTCCCCGCATCTTCGCCGAACGCCCCAAGACGGAACTGGGACCAGATGCCAAAGTGCGTCAGCTTCAGCCGGGCCGCTGTCGAGTAGTTTCCGGTGAGGAGCCCGATGGTGGCGGAGGGCCGGCCTGCGAGGCGCTCGAGCAGGTGTCCGACGCCGGGAAGGACGCGGGCGGCAGGGGCCATCCGCTCGAGTTCCTCCCCGAGGAACCGGTAGTAGGTGGCGCGGAAGCGATCCAGCAGCGCCGCATCGTCCCCCAGCCCGTGCCTGGCGAACGCGTCGGCGAGAATCATCGCATCGGTGCGGCCTTGCAGGGGAATTCCCGCGAAGCCGTTCTCGACGCTGCACGCGTCGCTGAAGGCGCGGGACATGGCTTTACCGCCCGCGCCCCCGGTGTGAATGAGCGTTCCGTCGATGTCGAACAGGATCAGTTCGTGGCGCCCGGCCCGATCCGGCATGCGGGGCGGCGCTACGACTCGGCGCGGATGTTGTTGGCCCGCGGGCCCTTGTTCGAAGGCTCTTCTTCGAAACTGACCCGCTGACCCTCGTTCAGCTGATCGAATACTCCCTCGGCCACCGCGCTCCGGTGGAAGAACCACTCCTGCCCGCCATCGTCGCGGATGAAGCCAAAACCACGGTCTCGTACGAGTCGCTTGATTGTTCCGTTCGGCATCCGAGTCTCCTTCGGTCGAGGTCCTGCGGGGGACCAGGTCGAAGAATCAAGTTTCGTTCCATCGGTCACGGTTGACGACGCCGTGAAACCTAATCGGATTCCTGAACGTTTCAACTGGTGCGCGGGAGGCAGGCGGGCGACGTGGTGTAGCAATTTCCATCGCGGGGTGAACAAAAGCTGTGCAGTTCGACCCTCAAGAGAACCACTTGCGCCATCCGGCCGTGTCGCTCAGTTCCCCGGTCGCGGCGCGCCATGTCAGGTGACGGGTCGCGACGTCCCGCGGCAGGCGGCCGTCGGAGCTGACGATCAACGTGGTCATCCGGGCGTGGGCACCCGAGACGCGGCCGAGCGCCGCCCCAGCCGCTTCGGCCTCGCGGAGTGCCGCCAGCTCCGCGGTGGGGTGCTCGACGAGGAGGACTGCCGGAGTGTGCGCGACGGCGCGGCCGAGTCGAACGAGGAGGCGCACCAAGGGAGGCGTCCGATGAAGCGGCTGGTCGAGGATCCCGGCATCCAGTCCCACCTCGCCGGCGATCGCTTCCACCCTGGCGCGAATCTCCGCCGGCAGCGGGTCCACATCGAGCGTGAGGGGCACGGCGAGGTTGCCGGCGACGGTCAGTTCATCCAACAGCACCACGCGCTCGTTGACGATGCCGAAGCGGTCGAGGAACGCCAGCCACTCCTCCTGCCCGGCAAGCGCAGAGGTCGCCTGGCCGTCGACCACCACCGTGCCGGTCTCGGGCAGCGTGGTGCCGGTGAGCAGGTCGGTCAGCACGGCCGCCGCCAGCCGATCCGGGCCGTCGATGACGACGACTTCTCCCGGGTCCGCGGAGAGCTTGCGCACGCGCAGCGGGCGCAGGCCGCCGTAGTTCTTGGAGAGGTCGCGGACCTCGATCAGCGACATCGTGCCTAGCACATCCCGCCGACGACCGACTGGTCGTGCAGGACGAGGATGTCGTCAGGCGATTCACCGAGTTCGACCCGCGCGCCGTCGAGATCCATCGCGGACTTGAAGTCCGCGTAGATCGTGAGGCCGTCGACGGCAAGCACCTGTTCTCCGGCTCGCGCGCCCGGAGGCGCGGGCGTGAGCCGGTAGCCGAGCGCTCCGCACCCCCCGGCAAAAGAGAGTCGCAGCGCGGGCCGTGACGGGTCGCGGGCGAGCCAGTCGCCGATGGCCTGCCGGGCTTCAGGGGCGATCGTGATCGTCATGGAGACCAACCTTTCGACTCATTGCCGCGCCGCCGCCCGCTGCTTGAGCGCGGCGAATTCCCAATCGGGAAGCGAAACCGAGCCGGGGCGGGCGGGGCCGTGTGAAGGGTCGCCGTGATAGTCCGACCCGCCCGACATCGCCAACCCCAGGCGTTGCGCCAGCACGCGGTAGTGGACCGTCATTTCGGGCGAGTGTTCGATGTAGTAGACCTCGATTGCATCGAGGCCTGCGGCGGCCATCCGGGAGACCCACTCGTCGTGCCCCATCAAGCCGGGATGGGCCAGTGACGCGATGCCCCCAACCCGGTGAATGAGCTCGATGACCGCCTCGGGCGACGGCGCGCGGCGCGGAATCCACGCCGCACCGTTCTCGGCCAGGTACAACTCGAACGCCTCGCGAGTCGAACGGACGTGGCCCGCCCGGACGAGGGCGCGGGCGAGGAGCGGCCGGCCAATCCACCTCGAGTCCAGCGTGCCCTGGCCGCCGAGCACGTCGTCGGCATCGACGTGGACCCCCAGCGCCTGCAGCTTGTCGATCATCTCGCGGACCCGCCGGCGGCGATCGACCAGCTGGAGGTCGAGAAACTCCTCGAGGACCGGCGAGCGGTGGTCGAGGAAGTAGCCGAGGATGTGGACATCGGCCTCGTCGCGAATGGCCGTGATCTCGATGCCCGGCACCCACTCGATGCCGGCCCTGGCGCAGGCCGCCTCGACGCGGTCCAGGCCGGCGACCGTGTCGTGGTCGGTGACCGACAGGGCGGTGAGGTGCGACCGTGCCGCCGCCCGGACGAGGTCCTCCGGGGACGAGCGTCCGTCCGATGCCGTGGTGTGCAGGTGGAGATCGATCACGCGGGCGCCCGGGTGCGGCGCAGCGAACGGGTCCGCGGGCGCCGCTCGAGGCGCCGGGCGAGCGCCCGGTACTCCCTGATCAGCAGTTCCAGGTGCCCCCGCTCCTCGTTCGCGAACTCGAGGAAGATCTGCTTGCCTTCCGAATCCTCGAACTTCTCGCCGTACCGTTTGAAGAACCGGTGCGACGCACGCTCGCACCGGATGCCAATCATCAGCGCCTGCTTGTCGTCGACGCCGCGGGCCACCTGCTCGGCCCCCGCCGCGAAGAGGCCGTTTGCGGCGCCCTTGAAGAACAGGAACGTGGGCCGCGACTCCAGCCTCGGGTCCTGGGCGAGCAGCCGCTGGTAGCGCTGCTCCAGCGTGCCGAGGTGTTCGCGCTCCTCGTCGGCCAGCTTCTGGAACACCGTGCGGCCGTGGGGGTCGGCCGCGACCCTGGCCGCACGCACGTAGAACTCGAAACCGGATCGCTCCGTCGCGATCGCGATGCGCAGCGCGTCGCGCGCGAAAAGCAGTTCGGTCGTGACCTGGTCGGGCGGCGATTGCCGCCCCGTGCGGCACTCTTCGCACGTGCCGTAGATCTGCAGCACGCTCTGCCCCGCCGTGAAGTTCCTCGCCGCCGCGATCTCTTCGATCAGCGCCTCGATGTCGGAACTCAGGAACTCCGAAGACCGGTTGCACGACTGGCAGATGAGGTGAAAGTGCCGGGGATGGCGGTAGGAGTGCTCGAACCGGAAACGGCCCTCGCCGAAATCGACCTTCCGCGCGATCCCGGCCTCGACCATCCACTGCAAGGCGCGATAGACGGTGGCCCGGCTGATGTGCTGGTCGTCGCGATGGATCAGGTCGTAGAGGTCGTCGGCGCTGAGGTGCCCCTCGTGACGGAGGAACACGTTCAGGATCGACTCGCGCTTGCTCGATCGCTTGCTGCCGGCGGGCCTCAGGCTTTCGAGATCGGGTAGAGGATGTGCCATGACAGTTGCGGCTTGCGTCCGCGTGTGAACGTTCGGCCGGAGCCGCAACTGCCCCGGCGCCGATTAATGACTGCTCTCGTCGTCCATCGTGAACGACTGCCCGCACCCGCAGGTGGAGACGGCGTTGGGGTTGCGGATGGTGAACCCGCCGCCGGCAACGTTGTCCACGAAGTCCACTTCGGCGCCCTTCAGGTAGCGGACGCTGATCGGGTCGACGTAGAGCTTCACGCCGTTCGACTGGTACACCTGGTCGGTGTCCGCCGGGCTGTCCTCGATCATCAGACCGTACTGGAAGCCCGAGCAGCCGCCGCCCTGGACGAACACGCGCAGGCCGGATTCCTGCTTGTTCTCTTCTGCGAGCAATTCAGCGATCTTCGAGGCCGCCGTCGAAGACACGTTGATGATCGATTCGGCAAGGTTGGTGGTGGTCATGTGGTGTAAGGGGGTCTCCTTTAGGCGATTATATCGGTAATCCACCGGCATGCACAAGGCAGCAGGAAATTGAGATCGACCCGCAGAATCTCTGCAACCCAAACAAGACAAAGGGGATAAACGGGGCCAGGCCCCGTTTATCCCCCACGAAATCACACCTCGGCTGGCGGCGAGGCGGACGCGCTACGCCAGCGTCGCCAGCTGCTTCAGCGACTCAGTCTCGATGTCCTTGTGCAGGCTGTTGCCGTGCGAGTCCATGGTCACGATGACCGGGAAGTCCTTCACCTGCAGATGCCACATCGCCTCGGGGACGCCGAACTCGAGCAGCGAGACGTCCGACACCTTCTCGACGCACCTGGCGTAGAACTGCGCGGCGCCGCCGATCGCGCTCACGTAGACCGCACCATGTTCCTTCAAAGCGGCCAGCGTCTTCGCACCCATGCCGCCTTTGCCGATGACGACGCGCACGCCGAACTTCCGGATGACTTCGCCCTGATACGGCTCCTCGCGCGCGCTGGTGGTCGGACCGGCCGCCATCATCTTCCACCCGTCGCCGTCCTTCAGGATGACCGGGCCGCAGTGGTAGAGGACCCCGCCGTTGAGGTCGACGGGCGGGTCGTGCTTCATCAGGTAGGAGTGCACGGAGTCGCGGCCCGTGAACATCATCCCGTTCAGCAGCAGGACGTCCCCGACCTTCAGGGAGCGCGCCTGTTCCTCCGTGATGGGCGCGGTCAGCACGGCTTCCTTCCCGGTCCGGGTGAAGCCGGCCTGGTCCAGCATCGGCACCACGGCGTGCGACGGGTCGCGATAGAGCCAGTTCTTGATCGAGCCGTCCTTCGCGTCGAGCACGACGCCAAGGCGGCGGAAGGCCCAGCAGTCGTAGGCCACCGAGACGAAGAAGCTGGCCGGCAGGCGGTTGAGGACGCCGACCTTGCAGCCGATGAGTGACGTGGCGCCGCCAAACCCCATCGTGCCCACGCCGAGGACGTTGACGGTCTTCATGATCGTCGCTTCGAGTTCGGCGAGCGCCGGGTCCGGATTCACATCGTCGAGGGTACGGAACAGCTGCTGCTTGGCGTGGAGGTAGCCGCTCGCGCGGTCGCCGCCGATGCAGACGCCGATGGCACCCGGGCTGCACCCCTTGCCCTGGGCCTGCCAGACCGCGTGGAGGATGCACTTGCGCACGCCCTCGAGGTCGCGGTCGGCCCGGCCGAGGTTCGGCAGCTCGCACGGCACGGAGTACTGGATGTTCGTGTTCTCGCAGCCGCCGCCTTTCAGCAGCAGCTTCACCTCGATCTCGTCCCGGTCCCACTGCTCGAAGTGGATCACCGGGGAGCCGGGGCCGAGGTTGTTGCCGGAGTTCTTGCCGGTGACCGAATCCACGGAGTTCGGCCGCAGCTTGCCGCGGCGGGTCGCCTCGGCGATGGCGTCGCGGATCTGCTGGACCATCCAGATTTGGTTGGCGCCTATCGGCGTCTTGATCTCGAAGGTCGGCATGCCGGTGTCCTGGCAGATCGCGCCTTCGCCATCGGCCGCCTGGTCGATGTTCTCCGCGATGATCGTCAGCGCCTGCGCGGACTGGGTGCCTGCGGGTTCACTCCCGAGGGCGGCCTTCATCGCTGCGCGCACGTCGGGGGCGAGGTCGGTGGACGTCTTGATGACGAGCTCGAGAATGCTGCCGAAGAATGCTGGTAACATGGCGAGAGTATAAACCATGCCCTCCCGGACAGAGCGAGATCCTCTCGGCGAACGCCAGGTTCCGGCTGACGCCTACTACGGGATCCAAACGCAGCGCGCCGTTGAGAATTTCCCCATCTCGGGCCTGCGGATGCCAGCCAGCCTGGTCACCGCCACCGTCCTCGTCAAGAAGGCCGCCGCTGAAAGCAACGCGGCGCTCGGGCGCCTCCCTGCCGACCTGGCGCGCGCCATCGGGCAGGCGGCCGACGAAGTGCTGGCGGGGCGTTTCCTCGACCAGTTCGTGGTGGACGTGTACCAGGCGGGGGCGGGCACCTCGCACAACATGAACGCGAACGAGGTGCTCGCGAACCGGGCCGCCGAGATCCTCGGCCACCCGCGCGGTGTCTACGACGTGGTCCACCCGAACGATCACGTCAACATGGGCCAGTCCACGAACGACGTCTTCCCGACCGCCACGCGCCTGGCGTTGCTGGCGGACCGGGACGGGCTGCTCGATGCGACGCGTTCCCTCGCTGGGGCGTTCGGGGCCAAGGCGACGGCGTTCGCCCGCATCCTGAAGGTCGGGCGCACCCACTTGCAGGACGCCGTGCCGATGACGCTCGGGCAGGAGTTCGGCGGGTACGAGGCCTGCCTGGCCAGCGCCGCGGACGAGGCGGAACACGGGGCGAAAGGGCTCGTCGAGTTGAACCTCGGAGCGACCGCGGTGGGAACCGGGCTGAATGCCGGGCCGGAGTTCATCGCGGGCGCAGTGGACCGCCTGGCGGCGTGGACAGGGATTCCGCTGGTGCCCGCGCGCAACCCGTTCCGCGTCACGCAGAGCATGGGTGACGTCCTCGGCTACTCCGGAGCGGTGCGCCGGCTCGCGGTCGAACTCGGAAAGATCGCGAGCGACCTGCGGCTCCTGAGCATGGGGCCGCGCGCCGGCCTCGCGGAGGTGATCCTCCCGCCCGTGCAACCGGGGTCCTCGATCATGCCGGGCAAGGTCAACCCGTCGGTTCCCGAGATGGTCAACCAGGTCTGCTTCCAGGTGATTGGCTGCGACGCGACGGTGACCGCGGCGTGCGAGGCGGGCCAGCTCGAGCTCAACGTCATGATGCCGGTCATCGCCTGGAATATGATCCACTCGACGACGATCCTGCGCCAGGCGATGATCGCGTTGCGCGAGCGGACCGTCGAGGGGCTCGAGGCGGACGAGGCGAGGTGCCGCGAACTGCTCGACCGCAGCACGGCCGTCGCGACGGCGCTGAGCCCGTACATCGGCTACGCGGCCACGGCGGAGATCGCGAAGGCGTCCGTGCAGACCGGCCGGGCGATCCGGGAACTCGTCCTCGAACGCGGCCTGCTGAATCCCGACGAACTCGATCGCATCCTCTCGCCTGAAGCGATGACGAAGCCGGGGATATCCGGGAGGCACTCGTGAAGCGACGCCTGGTTGTAGCCGCAGGCCTTCTGGCCGCCGCGACGTGGGCGGCGCCGCCCGCGTTCGGCGGGCTGCCCGAGCCCCAGGGCCAGGCGAGCCGGCACGCGTTGTTTCCCCCCGCCGATCTCGGCCTGCTCGAGAGCCCCGACCGCGACATCTGGCAGAAGCCGGACCAGGTGATGGACGCGCTGGGGATCGCCGACGGCTCGAAGGTGGCCGACATCGGGGCCGGGGGCGGCTATTTCACGGTGCGGCTGGCGAGGCGGGTGGGACCGAACGGCCTGGTTGTCGCCGAAGACGTGCAGCCGGACATGCTGGAGGCGATCAAACGGCGTGTCGCCAAGGACGTCTCGAAGGACGTGCGGAACGTGAAGACCGTCCAGGGCACGAGCTCGGACCCGATGCTGCCGGCCGGGTCGCTCGACGCCGTCCTCATTTCCGAAACGTTCTCCGAGGTCCGGCGGGCGGGCAACCCGGTCCTCTTCCTCCGGAACGTCCGGGCGGCGCTGAGGGAGGGCGGCCGCGTGGGTGTCATCGACTACACGAAGGGCGGCGGCGGCCCGGGGCCCGACGAGGAGCGGCCGACGCCGGAAGCGATCATCTCGGCCGCCGAGCAGGCGGGCCTCCGCCTCGACAGGCGCGAGACGTTCCTGCCCTTCCAGTTCTTCCTGATCTTCACGAAGTGACCGGGGCCGGGCCGGCGCGAGACTCCCGACCTCGACCTGCAGAACTGTCAACCCCGCCCCTGACGCCATCCCTTATACTTGGAAGGTGTTAGAACGCTTCGCGATCGGGCCGGACCCCCTCGACCTTGCAGCGCTGGTCACGCTGGTGACCGCCGATTCGTCGGGCGCTCCGGTCGCCGACCACGGCGCCGTCGTGACGTTCGTCGGCACGGTCCGGGGCTGGAACCAGGGCCGGAAAGTGCTGCGGCTCGAGTACGAGGCGTTCGAGCCGCTGGCGCTGAAGGCCTTCGCGCGGATCGCGGATGAGGTGGCCGGGCACTGGCCTTCGGCGCGGATCGCGCTCCACCATCGGACGGGGTCGCTCGGGCCGGGCGAGCCGAGCGTGGTCATCGCGGCAGCGTCCCCCCACCGGGGGGAGGCGTTTGCCGCCTGCCGCTACGTGATCGAGCGGGTGAAGCAGGTGGCGCCGGTCTGGAAGCGCGAGTTCTTCGAGGGTGGCGATTGCTGGATCGAGGGCGCAACGGCGGATCCCTCGGACGAGGCAGCACGCGAGGAGGCGTACCGGCGCGCATGCGGGTAACCATTCGGCTCTTTGGCCGGCTGCGCGACATGGCCGGCGCGTCGGAAATCCCGCGCGAGCTGCCCGAGGCCGCGACGGTCGCGACCGCGTGGGCGCTCCTCTCCGCCGAGTATCCTCAGGTGGCGCCCTACGCGCGCGCGGTTTCCGCCGCGGTGAACGCCGACTTTGCGAAGATGACCGCCGCGCTCGCGGACGGCGACGAGGTCGCTTTCCTGCCGCCGGTCTCGGGCGGGTGACAAGAGGGCTTTCCAGGCCGATAGAATGGTTCATCAATGATCGACAAGCTCACATCCGTTGAAGCACGCTACACCGACCTCGCTGCCAAGCTGGCCGACCCGGTCGTGCAGTCCGACTCCTCCCAGGTACCCGGACGCACGCCAAGGCGCTGAGCGAGATCGAGCCGGTGGTGGAGAAGTTCCGCGAGTTCAAGCAGGTGCTGTCGCAAATCGCGCAGGCGCAGGAACTGGCGAACGGCGGGGACGCCGACATGCGCGAGCTGGCGCTCGAGGAACTGCGCGAACTCGAGGCGCGCCGCGACACCCTCGAGAGCGAGATCAAGGTGCTGCTCCTGCCCAAGGACCCGAACGACGAGAAGAACGTCATGCTCGAAATCCGGGCGGGAACCGGGGGCGACGAAGCGGCGCTGTTCGCCGGCGAACTGCTGCGGATGTACATGCGGTTCGCCGAGAACAAGGGCTGGAGGGTGGACGTCCTGTCGATGAGCGAGAGCGGCGTCGGCGGGATCAAGGAAGCGATCGCGATGATCGAGGGGCGTCGCGTCTACAGCCAGCTGAAGTACGAGAGCGGCGTGCACCGGGTCCAGCGCGTGCCCGCCACCGAGGCGAGCGGCCGCATCCACACCTCGACGGCCACCGTCGCGGTGCTGCCGGAAGCCGAGGAAGTCGACATCCAGATCGACCAGAAGGACCTGCGCATCGACACCTTCTGCTCGAGCGGCCCGGGCGGACAGAGTGTCAACACGACCTACTCGGCCGTCCGGATCACGCACATCCCGACCGGGCTCGTGGTCAGCCAGCAGGACGAGAAGTCGCAGGTCAAGAACAAGGCGAAGGCGCTCAAGGTGCTGCGGTCGCGCCTCTACGAGATCGAGATGCAGAAGCAGCAGGACGCGATCGCCAAGGACCGGCGCAGCCAGGTGGGCACCGGGGAACGATCCGAGAAGATCCGCACCTACAACTTTCCCCAGAGCCGGATCACCGACCACCGCATCAACTTCACGACGCACCAGCTGACGAACGTGCTGAACGGCGCGCTGGACGAACTGATCGACCAGGTGGTGACCCACTACACCGCGGAGAAGCTCAAGGAAGCGACCGCGGTGTGACGGCAGCGGCAGTCACGATGCGCGAGCTCGTCAGCGCGGCGCGGGCGCGCCTGGAGGCCGCTGGCATCGAGCCGACCGAGGCGGCGATGGACGCGGCGCTGCTGGCCCGCCACGCGCTCGGCTGGGACCTCGCGCGCTTCCTCGCGCACGACACCGATCCTCCGCCAGACGGCTTTGCCGCCGGGTACGACGCGCTCCTGGCACGCCGGGCGAACCGAGAGCCGATGTCGGTCGTCATCGGCCGTCGGGAGTTCTGGGGGCTGGAGTTCGAAGTCACCCCCGACGTCCTCGCCCCGCGCCCCGAAACCGAACTCATCATCGAGGCCGCCGTCGATCTCTGTGGGGCAGGCGTCCCCCTCCTTGGATGCGGTGGGGCAGGCGTCCCGCCTGCCGGCATCATCGACGTCGGCACCGGCACCGGCTGCCTCGCCATCTGCCTTGCGCGCGAGTTCCCCGGCGCCCGTGTCACCGCGACCGACATCTCTCCCGCCACGCTCGTCGTCGCCTCCCGCAACGCCGCCCGCCACGCCGTCAGCGACCGCGTGTCGTTCGTGCGGACGTCGCTGCTGTCCGGCCTGTGCGGCCCAGCAGCCCTGATCGTCTCGAATCCTCCCTACGTCGCAACCCACGACATCCCGGCCCTGCCGCCGGAGGTCCGCGACTGGGAACCTCACGCCGCCCTCGACGGCGGGCACGACGGCCTCGACATCATCCGCGCGCTCCTCGCGGACGCGCCGCGCGTGCTGGCGCCGGGCGGCTGGCTGATCGTCGAGTTCGGCTTCGGCCAGGAGGACGGCATCCGAGCGGCGGTTTCGCGCTCCGCCCTCGAGTTGGTGGAAATCCGGTCCGACCTGCAGGGCGTCCCGCGGACGCTCGTCGCGCGTATCACTTCCCCGCCTCGGTCGCCCGCACGAAGTTCGCGACGTCCTCGTGGAACTGCTTCAGCACCCCTTCGTTGATGTACACCATGTGCCCCGACTCGTAGTACTTGTAGCTGACGTTCTGCTGCAGGTTCGGCGGGATCGGCAGGTGCCGCATCTCGAAGATCCCCTGGAAGTAAGGGGTGGCCAGATCGTAATACCCGCCTGCCATCAGCACGCGCATCTTCGGGTTGGTCTTCATGACGATGGCGAGATCGGGCATCACGTTGGTCGAGCCCTCGACGAAGGGCGGAGCGCCGGCCGCCCGGTGGCGCAGGTCCCAGGTGAAGTTCGGGTCGCCGTAGGCGTTCGGCCTGTACGTCCAGTCGCGGCCGAACTTGAGTTCGTTCCGGAGATACTGGTTGATCGCGGTGGTGTACGCGGACGAGATCGCGGCCGACTGCGGGTCGTACTGCGCCGACTGCGACAAGGGATCGAGGTCCGGGCCCTTGTAGCGCGTGTCGAGCCTGCCGGTGGTCACGCCCTCGGCGTCCTGCAGCATCTTCGAGAACATCCCGCCCTCGACGCGCAGGTCCGCCTTCAGCAGGTAGGCAACCGGCAGCCCGGTGTACTCGTGGAGCTTCCCGGCGATGGCCTGCTTCCGCGCGTCCGGCAACTGCGAGCCCTGGAGCAGCGCCGCCATGTAGTCGCCGAGGGCGAAGTTCTCGACCTCGTCGAGGAACGGCCGCAACGCCGGCGGCTGCTTCGGCAGCTTCTTGTGATAGAACGCCGACGCAGCGTAGGTGGGCAGCGCGATCGCGTAGGCCTGGTCCACGCCGGGGTTCCAACGCGGCGCGTCCACCGAGTTGTCGAACGAGAGGATGGTCGAGAGGAGCACGATCCCGTTGAGGTCGACGTTCTCCCCGAGCATGCCCGCGACGACCACGGAACGGGGCGTGCCGTACACTCGCCGAACAGGTACTTCGGCGAGTTCCACCGGTCGTGCTTCGTCAGGAAGCGCCGGATGAAGCGCTCGAACGCGTGCGCGTCCTGATCCACCCCGTAGAACGCCTTCTCCTTGTCCTTGCCCATGATCCGGCTGAAGCCGGTGCTCGGCGCGTCGATGAACACGAGGTCCGTGACGTCGAGCAGGCTGTACTGGTTCTCGACGATGGAATAGGGCGCGGCGCCCTTGTGCTCGGTGTCGGGCGTGACGACGCGCTTCGGCCCGAACGAGCCCATGTGCAGCCACATCGTCGAGGAACCCGGCCCGCCGTTGTAGAAGAACATGACCGGCCTGGTGTCCGCGGCCGCGTCCTTCTTGAAGTAGGCCGTATAGAACATGCGGGCGGTCGCCGGCGCCTGGTCGGGCTTTGAAGCGTCCGGACTCAGTTCGGTGTCCGGCAGCCAGCGGCCGTCCAGGCCAATCATCCCGTCCACCGTCTCGGTGGAGCCGACCGTGATCGTGCCTGCCACGGCGCGGTAGGCGATCTTCTGGCCGCCGACGGTGACCGTGTTCTCCGTCACCGAGTCGGCGGGCGCCTTTGCCATCGCCGGCTCGACCGCCTCGGCTGGTTTCCCGGGCGTGGCAGGAGACGGGACCTTCTCGGCGGGTTTGAGCTTCTCGGCCGGCTTGGGCTTTTCAGGCTGGGCTTGCGTTTGCGCGGACGCCGGACTCGCGGCGGCGGCGGCAAACAAGACGACCACGAGGATGGCAATCCCGAGGACGTTTCGCAGGTGACGGTGACGCATGTGTCTCCTTCCCAAGCGAGGGCTTGTCCGCGCCCGGTTGTCGGCGCGAGCGGTGTGCGCCGATGGGCCTCTCACCATTGTGCGACGAGATCGCGGCGACCGCCAGAGCCGCTCGATCGTGACGCGGTCGCATCGCGCGGACGCGGCGGCAAAGCGAACCCACCGTGCCCGCTTCCCGTCGCCGCCCCTGGCACGGCCGTGCTCGTCGCCGCGCTCGCGGCGTGCCTTGCCCCGGCGCGGGCGGCGGCCGGCGTCGATCCCCTGTCGCGCCCCGACGCTGACGGGCGGGTTGACGCGCCCGCGTGGCGTGCATATTCTCAGGGTTCGGCACTGGCCGCTTCTTCAGAGGTGCGAGATGTCCTGTCTGTTCTGTCGCATCATCGCCGGCGAGATCCCGGGCAAGTTCCTCTACCAGGACGACCGCCTCGTGGTCCTGCAGGACATCAACCCGCAGGCGCCGCTCCATGCGCTCGTCGTCCCGCGCACGCACATCGCCTCACTCAACGAACTCGCTGCCGACGACGATGGGCTCGTGGGCGAGATGGTCAGGCGGGCGGCCGCGGTCGCACGGGAGCATGGCGTCGCGGATCGCGGCTATCGGACCGTGTTCAACTGCAACAGCGAGGCAGGGCAGACCGTCTTCCACATCCACCTGCACGTCCTTGGCGGACGGCCGATGGCCTGGCCTCCGGGGTAGAAACGGCTTTCGGCCTTCGGCTCTCGACTTTCGGCTTTCGGCGCTCCCACACGAGTCACGCTGAGAAGCTCCAACCCTCCGCTGGCCGACGCGGCGTGAGCACGTACGAGCCACGCCCGCAGGAGCGGTCGAGGACGAAGTCTGTCACTTCGTAGCCGCGCGCCAGGTAGGCCGTGAAGATCTCGCGCGTGGCGGCGCGCCAGGCTTGCGCGAGCGGCAGGTCGCGCCGCTGCATCTCGGTGAATCCCGTCGGAATCGTGAGCGCGAGCCGCGGCGCGTCGAGCGACAGGTCGTGCGCCGCCGGCGCCAGCCACCCGCCTCCCTCGCGCACGCTGTTGATCGGCACGCCGCCGCCGTGCTCGCGGGGCAGCGCTTCGCGCCGCTCCGCTGCCGCCAACCGCTCGACTACCCGTCGGGACCGCAGCCACCAGTCGGCCACGAGCCAATCCGTCGCGGTGCCCGCGTGGAGAGGGCTCGCAGAGCCCGGGTAGGCATCGAGGTGATACTCGGTTGCCACGACACCCAGCTTCACGAAGTTCAGGTGGGCGTTCATCGCCTGGAGCGGGTCGTACGTCCACGCAATCAGGTCGAGTCCCGACGCCATCACCTGCCGGCGCTGTTCGACCTTGAGGAGGTAGCCGAGCCCGGCGTTCCTGTACTCCGCCCGAACGCCCATCATGTGGGACCACTGATACGGCTTGCCGTCGCGGATGCCGGGCAGTGCGTACACGAACCCCGCCAGCCGCCCGGCGTCGAAGGCGCCGACGCACAACCCGCCGATGCGCGTCGTGACCAGTAGCATCAGCACCGAGACGCGATCCTCGGCACTCTCCGCACCCCGGATCTCAAGCTCGAGGTCGTAGACCTGGCGCAGTTCGTCGGCCGACGCGACGGGGCGAATGTCCATACGAATCCCCGCGAGGCAGGCGGGACGCCTGCCCCACCCGATGTCGACGCCTGTCAGATGTCCTCGCCTGCCCGCCCCCGATCCACTGCCGACGACCGGCTGGGGAGGCCGCTATCCGCTACCAGCTGCATCGAATGAGCGCCGGAAGCTCGCTCAGGCTGGCTATTACCGGCACCCCGCGGAGGCCGCATTCGTCCGGGCACCCGTCGTCGATCGGCGCCCGGCCGGAACGCCGCAGCAGCACGCCACGCATCCCGACGGTCCGCGCTCCCTCGATGTCGTGCTTGTAGCTGTCTCCGACCATCACCGCTTCTTCCGGGGCGACCGACAGCAGCTTCAACGCCGTGCGGAAGATGCTCGGGTGCGGCTTGTTGTAACCGTGCTCGCTCGACGCAACCGCGGCGGCAATCAACTCGTCGAGTTCGAAGTGGGTCCGGAACGCGTCGAGCGACCGGTGCGTGTTCGAGATCAGCCCCAGCATCAGGCCGCGCTCGCGCAGCGCGCGCATCACGGGCACCGCATCGTCATAGAGCGTGAAATGGTGGCAGGCGGCCCACTCGCGGTAGATCTCCTCCGCGCACGCGTCCACCGCGGGGCCGGACCCGCCCATCTGTTCGATGATGTGCTTGATGTACCGGATGAAGAAGCCCGCGTCGTACGCGTGGTCGTCCGAGTCCTCGAGCAGGGCGGACGCGCTCGCCACCGCGTCCCGGAACGCCTCGGGGTCGCAGGTCGTCATCCCGTGCTTCGCGCAGAACTGGCGATAGCCCTCGCCCTGGAAGACCGGGCCGGGATAGATCAACGTGAAGTCCACGTCGAAGAACACCGCGCGCGTCACATCCGCCTCATTCGCCGCCGCTCCGCTCGTATGGTCCCGCGATCGCGATGGTCGCCCGCTCGGGAACGAGGAACCGGCGGGCCACGTCGTTGGCCTCTTCCAGGGTGACGGCGTTCAACAGGGCCGGCAGGCGCAGGTCGTGGTCCATGCCCAGCCCAAACTGCTCGCACGAGAGCAGGAACGTCGCGATGCCGGCGTTCGTCTCGAGCATCCGCGGCATCGAGCCGGTCAGGTACCGCTTCGACGCGGCCAGCTCCTCGGCCGTCAAGCCGTCCGCCGCCATCCGCCGCACTTCCTCGTCGATCGATGCCATCGCGCGGTCCACGTTCGCCGGGCTCACGCCCGCGCGAATCACGAGCGGGCCCTGGCCGACGTTCGGCTCGAAGGCGCTGAAGACGTAGTAGGCCATCCCCTGCCGCTCGCGGATGCTGTCTCCCAGGCGGCCGCCGAGCGCGTACTGGCCGAGCACGTTGTTCATGAGCGAGAAGGCATAGTAGGCCTCGTCGCGACGGGCGATCGTGTTGAAGCCGTAGGCGATGTCGGCCTGCGCCTTGTTCATCATCGGGAAGACCGCCTGCCTGCGCGCCATCACGGGCGGGGGGTTGGGGACGAGGACGGGGCTGGGCGGATGCCCGCTCCAGTCGCCGAACACCTTGTCCGTCTCTTCGACCACCCGGGATGCCTCGACGTCGCCGACCGACACGACGATCAGGTCCGACGGAGAGAAGCGCTCCTGATGGGCCCGCGCGAGCGCCGTGCGGTCGATTCGCTCGACGCTCTCGATAGTCCCTTTCACGCGGCGGCCGTAAGGGTGGCCCCCGGGATAGAGCAGCGCCAGCTCCTCCTCGACCGCCACCGTGGCCGGGTTGTCCTGGTCCTGCCGGATGCCGGTGACGATCTCGCCACGGCGGGTGGCCATCTCGCCCTCGGAGAGGCTCGGGTTCCGCACCACGTCGGCCACGAGCGCGAGCAGCGTCGGAAAGTCCTCGGTCAGGCAGGTGCAGGAAACGACGAACGCGTGCCGCATCGCGGTGACCGTGAGCGAGACGCCGCGGCCATCGAGCAGCTCTGCGATCTCGTCCGCGGACTTCGATTGCGTGCCGCGGTCGATGACCCGCGAGAGGAAGTGCGCGACGCCGGGCAGCCCGTCGGGGTCGGTCGCGGTGCCGGCCGGGACCGACACCGAGAAGGTCACCGCGGGTGTCACGCCGGATTGCTTGGCTACGACCAGCGCGCCGTTTGCCAGGCGCTTCCGTGTTGGGTTCAACCCCTGCTGCACTGCCGTTGTCATCATCGTCCTCGTCAAGAACACGCTCGAGGCCTGCGACCTGGTACCGGGGCCTGGCGGCGTCGGGCGCGATCCCCCGAACGCCGCGGGCGGATCTGCCCCGTGCCGTCACGCGGTTGCGCCGGGCGGCCCGATTGGCTTGAACCAGCCGACCGTCCGGTTCGACGGCCGCAAGTGGCGGGCAGCCGCGCCGGCCACCTGCTCGCGGGTCACGCTCTCGATGCGACGACGGAGCGACAGGAACAGGTCGACCGAGGCGACGGTCTGGAAGTAGCCCAGCTGGTGCGCGATGTTGGTGACGCTGTCGTTCTCGAATACCAAGCGCGCCCGCAGCTGGTTCTTTGCCTTCTCCAGTTCCGGGTCGGTCACCCCTTCCCGCGCGAGCCGGTCGATCTCGGCCAACGCCGCCCGCTCCACCGCCTCCAGCTCGGCGCCCTCTCGGGCGGTCACCGAGACGGTGTAGAGGTAGGGGTCCGAGGTCGGCAGGAGCCCCGCGGAGACGGACGAGGCGAGACGGCCTTCGACGAGCGCCCGGTAGAGGCGGGCGCTGCGCTGCGGGGGCGGCGTGCGGAAGCTGGACCAGAGATTCAACCCTTTCGCCCCTGCAAGCACCGTGTCGATCACGAGCATGGGGAAGAAGCTCTCGTCGGTCGCGGCCGGCGCATGGTAGGCAAGCTTCAGATACGCGGTGGTCCCTTCCTTCTCGACGGTGACCCGCCGCTCGCCCACTTGCGCCGGCTCGGCGCTGAGCAGGCGCGGCGGCAGGGCGCCCGGAGCGATCCCGCCGAAGTGATGCGAGGCGCGGCGGATCACGTCGTCCGGATCGACGTCACCCACCACGACCAGCGTCGCGTTGTTCGGGACGTAGTAGCGGCGGTAGTAGCCGTAGAGGTCGTCTCTCGTCATCCGCTGCAGGTCGCTCAACCAGCCGATCGTCGGATGACCGTAGGGATGCGCCTTGAACGCCGCCGCGTTCACCTCCATCTCCAGCAGCTGGTCCGGGTCGTTCTCCCCGCCCTCGAGCTCCGAGATGATGACGGTCCGCTCCGAATCGACCTCCTCCGGCTCGTAGAGGCCGTTGGCCATCCGCTCCGCCTCGATGAAGAGCATCCGGTCGAGCGCGTCCCGGGTCGCGGTTTCGAGGTAGGTCGTCTGGTCGATCCAGGTGTAGCCGTTCCAGCTGCCGCCGAACTCCTCGATGATGCCCTTCACCTTCTCCCGGGGGATGTTCGTCGTCCCCTTGAAGTTCATGTGTTCGACCCAGTGCGACACGCCGGTGAAGCCGGGCAGCTCGTCACGGGAGCCGACCTTGTACCAGCACCAGACGGAGGCGAGCGGGGCGGTGTGGATTTCCTGGATGAAGATCGTGAGGCCGTTCTCGAGGACGGCCGTGCGGGGGGCGGGAGCGTCGGTCACCATGGGGTCATTATAGATGGAGGCGGCCCGGGTCCCCCCCTGCATGTAAAATGAATGGATTGCGGTTTTTCGGATCCCTTAACGAGGCACGAACGGACTTATGGCCGACTGGAAGGAGACGCTCAACCTCCCGCGGACGGGGTTCCCCATGAAGGCGAACCTGCCGACTGCGGAACCCAAGGCGATCGAGCGGTGGGATGCCACCGGCCTGTACGAGCGGATTCGCGAGCGCCGGGCGGGCGCCCCGAAGTTCATCCTCCACGACGGCCCGCCCTACGCCAACGGGCGCATCCACCTCGGCACGGCCCTGAACAAGGTGCTCAAGGACTTCATCGTCCGCTCGCGCACCATGGCCGGGTTCGACGCGCCGTACGTCCCGGGCTGGGACTGCCACGGGCTGCCGATCGAACTGAAGGTCGACCGCGAGCTGGGACCGAAGAAGCGCGAGATGTCGATTGGCGACTTCCGCCGCGCGTGCCGCGTGTACGCCGCGCGGTTCGTCGACATCATGCGCAAGGACTTCAAGCGCCTGGGCGTGATGGGCCGCTGGGCGGACCCCTACCTGACGATGAACTACGGCTACCAGGCGGCGATCGTCCGCGCGCTGGCGAAGTTCGTCGAGCAGGGCATGGTCTACAAGGGCAAGAAGCCGGTCCACTGGTGCATCCACTGTCGCACCGCGCTCGCCGAGGCCGAGGTCGAATACGAGAACCACACCTCGCCGTCGATCTTCGTCGAGTTCCCGTTCACGCCCGAAGCGGCAAAGGACCTCGGGCAGCGGGTGCCGGCGCTCGCCGGGCGCCAGAACCTGTCGGTCCTCATCTGGACGACGACGCCGTGGACCATCCCGTCGAACCTGGCGATCGCGTTCCACCCGGACTTCGAGTACGGGGCGTACGACGTCAACGGCACCACGGTGATCGTCGCGACCGGCCTGGCGGAGCGTGTGTCCGCGCAGGTGAAGCGGCCGTTCGGAGAAGCGGTGGCGAGGTTCACCGGGCGCGAGCTCGAGGGCCTGCGGTTCAGGCACCCGCTCTACGCGCGCGATTCGGTGGGCGTCCTCGCCACGTACGTCACGCTGGACCAGGGCACGGGCGCGGTGCACACTGCGCCCGGCCACGGGTCGGACGACTTTGCCACCGGCGTGGCCTACGGCCTGGACATCTACGCGCCGGTCGGGCCGGGCGGCCGCTTCCTGAACGAGGTGGAAATGTTCGCGGGCCAGCGCGTCTTCGACGCGAACCCGGGAATCGAGGAGGCGCTGCACGAGAGAAGCCGCCTCTGGCACCGCGAGTCGTTCGAGCACTCCTACCCGCACTGCTGGCGGTGCCACAACCCGGTGATCTTCCTGGCGACGTCGCAGTGGTTCGTCACGATGGACGGCAACGGCCTGCGCGAGAAGGCGGTCGAGGCGGTGAAACACGTCAGGTGGGTCCCGGCCTGGGGCGAGGAGCGCCTGACGCTGATGCTCACCAACCGGCCCGACTGGTGCATCTCGCGGCAGCGGGCGTGGGGGGTGCCGATCCCGGCGGTCGACTGCGCAGACTGCGGCGAGGCGGTGCTGACCGCGGCGATGGCCGAGAAGACCGCGGCCGTGTTCATGGAGCACGGGGCCGATGCGTGGTACGAGCGGCCGATCGAGGAGTTCCTCCCGGAAGGGCTCGCGTGCCCGAAGTGCGGCGGCCGCAGGTTCGAGCGCGAGCGCGACATCCTGGACGTGTGGTTCGACTCGGGATCGAGCCACGAGGCGGTCCTGGGGCACAGCGCCGAACTTCCGTGGCCGGCCGACCTCTACATCGAGGGATCGGACCAGTATCGCGGCTGGTTCCAGAGCTCGCTGCTGGTCGGGCTCGGGACCCGCGGGAGGCGCCGTACCGCGGCGTCGTCACCCACGGCTTCTTCGTGGACGAGCAGGGACGGAAGATGTCCAAGTCGCTCGGCAACACGATCGAGCCCGAGGAGATCATCAACAAGAGCGGCGCGGAGATCCTCCGGCTGTGGGCCTCGATGGTGGACTACCGCGAGGAGATGCGCGTCGGAAAGGAAATCCTGGCGCGGGTCGTCGAAGCCTACCTGAAGCTGCGCAACACGCTGCGCATCCTGGTCGCGAACCTGTACGATTTCGACCCGGCCGCCGACGCGCTGCCGCTGATCGACTGCACGAACTCGACCGCTTCGCGCTCTCGCGCTACGCCGAGGTGGCGTCGCGGGTCGTGCAGGCCTACCAGGATTACGATTTCCCGGCCGTGCCGCAGGCCATCAACAGCCTGATCACCGCCGACATCAGCGCGTTCTACGTGAACGTCTCGAAGGACCGGCTCTACACCCTGGCGCCGAAGTCGGAGGCGCGGCGCTCCGCGCAGACGACGCTCTACATCATGGCGGACGGTCTCGCGCGCCTGATCGCGCCGATCCTGCCGATGACGTCCGACGAGCTCTGGGGCTTCATCCCCGGGCGGGCGGACGACTCGGTGCACCTCGCGTTGTTCCCGACGGACCTCGACGCGATGGTGGACCCGGCGCTGTCCGAGCGCTGGCAGCGCCTGATGAAGGTGCGCGACGCGGTGAACGTCGAAATCGAGAGATTGCGCCAGGCGAAGGTCGTCGGCAAGTCGGAGGAGGTCAAGGTCGAACTGCGCGCGGCCGGCGACCTGGCCGGCCTGCTCCAAAGGTACTCGGCCGACCTGCCGACGGTGTTCATGACCTCGCAGGTGGAGCTGGCCGGTTCGCCGTCTGCCGGTTCGGGCGTGGCTTACAAGGAATCGGACGACAGCTGGGCGACGATCTCGGTGGGTCGCGCGGACGGCGTCCGCTGCGACCGCTGCTGGCGCTACGTGCCGGCGGTGAGCGCCGAGCCGCAGCCCGGCCTGTGCGACCGCTGCGAAGCGGCCCTGTCGGAGGCAAAGGCATGAACCAGCCCGTCCCCCTCGACACCGTCCGCCGGCGGCTGTCGTCAGCCACGTTGGGGCTCGCCGCCGGGATCGTGGTGCTCGACCAGGTGACGAAGGCCCTGGTGCGGGCGACGATCCCGCTGCATGGCAGCCGGACCGTCATCCCCGGCCTGCTCGACCTCACGCACGTGCAGAACAGCGGCGCGGCGTTCGGCATCCTGAACGCCGCGGACTTCCCGTACAAGGCCGCGGTCATCGCGCTGATCGCCACCGCGGCGCTGGTGAGCATCGCCATCTTCGCGGCCGGGGTGGCGCCGCACCAGAGGCTGGCGCGGCTTGGGCTCGCGCTGATCCTCGGCGGGGCCGCCGGCAACCTGGTCGACCGCGTGACGGTGGGCGCGGTGGTGGACTTCGTCGACGTCTACTGGCGTGATTATCACTTCTGGGCGTTCAACGTCGCCGATTCCGCGATCACGGTCGGCGTCATCGGCATGATGCTCGACATGCTGGGCGTGGGCAACGGCGAAGCCGAGGGAGTCGCGGGCCTGACGGCCCGCCAGCCTATGGAGCGCCACCGCTTCACGGTCGATCCGGACAGCGCCGGCACCCGGCTGGACGTCTACCTCGCCGGACTGCTGCCCCAGCACTCGCGGTCGCAACTCCAGAAGCTCGTCAAGGGCGGAAGCGCCACCCTCGCCGGCAAGGCGACCAAGCCGAACGCGGTGCTGAAGCCGGGCGACGTGGTGGAGGTGGAGGTCCCGGACGCCGTCCCCGCGACCCCGGTGGCCCAGGACCTCGAGCTGCCGGTGGTCTACCAGGACGACGACGTCATCGTGGTGAACAAGCCGGCGGGAATGGTGGTCCACCCGGCGGCGGGCCACGCGCAGGACACCCTGGTCAACGCCCTGCTGTTCCACGCCGACAACCTGAGCGGCATCGGGGGCGAGCAGCGCCCCGGGATCGTGCACCGGCTCGACCGCGGAACCTCGGGGTTGATGGTGGCGGCGAAGAACGACCTGGCGCACCGCGAACTGACGCGGCAGTTCCACGATCGTGAAGTCGAGAAGGAATACTACGCGCTGGCGTGGGGCGACCTGCACGCGGGACGGCGCATCGACCTCCCGGTCGGGCGCGACCCGGTGCACCGCGAGAAGATGTCGACCCGGGCGCGGCGCGCGCGGACGGCGGTGACCCGCATCACCGGCTCGAACGACCTTGGCGGCGTCTCGCTGGTCAGCGTCGCGATTGCCACGGGCCGCACGCACCAGATCCGCGTCCACCTGAGCGCCATCGGCCACCCGATTGTCGGCGACCGCACCTACGGCGGCGTCAGGCACCGGATGCCGGCGGCGTTGCGGGCGGTGGAACGGCTGGAACGGCCGTTCCTGCACGCCGCGCGCCTCGTCTTCACGCATCCACGGGAAGGCACGCGGCTCGAATTCGTCTGCCCGCTGCCTCCCGACCTCCAGGCCGTGCTGGACGAGCTCGAGGCGAGGGTGGGGGAAACACGGAACATCGGCGTGTAGTCGGGAGCTTCGCTGAGGAGTCGGGTTCTTCCACCAGGAGTCGGACACGTCTCTGCGGAGTCGAGGACTTCCCTGAGGGGTCATGTTCCGACTTCTCGTCTACAGCAGCGCAATCCCCCCCACCGTCTTCAGATCTTCGATCTCCCCCCGGCGGATCATGGCGCGGACCTCTTCGACGTCGAAGACCTGCGTGCGGATATCCTCGTCTTCGTCCTGCTTCGCCGCGGGGCGGCTGCCGTCTGGCAGGGCGAGGGCGGTGAGCTTGTAGAAGTTCATCTTCTCGTCGCAGTAGCCGGGAGTCGGGTAGAACGCCCCGAGGAACTCCGCCCGGCCCGCGGCCAGGCCGGTCTCCTCCTCGCACTCCCGCATGGCCCCCTCGGCGCGGGTCCTCACCGGGCTTCAGGCTGCCGGCCGCGAGTTCCCAGACCCAGCGGTCGATCGCATAGCGGTACTGGCGCACCAGAATCACGCGGCCCGGCTCGGGCATCGGCAGCAGGATCACCGAGCCGGGATGCCGCACCACCTCGAGCGTCGCCTCCACCCCTTTCGGCAGCTTCACCCGGTCCCGATCGACCTTGAAGATCCGCCCCTCGTAGACCGTTTCCCGCCCCAGCACCACGCCTGGTTCTTCGTCCATGCTCCCTCGCTAGCTCTCAAAGACCCTGGTCGCCTCTTCGACGGTGTTCGCGTGGATCTCCACCGTGTCGGTGACCTGCCGGGCGTAGCCGCCCGCCAGCGTGACCACCACCGGGAGGTTCAACTCCAGTGCCGCGTTGAAGACGAGCCGGTCGCGCCTGCGCAGGCCCTCCTTGGTGAGCCCAAGACCGCCCAGTTGGTCCTCCTCGAACGGGTCCGCCCCGGCGAGGTAGAACACGATGTCCGGGGCGTAGGCAAACACCCGGGGCAGCGCCCCCGCCAACTGGCGGAGGTAGAACTCGTCGTCCGCGTAATCCGGAAGGTGGATGTCGAGGGTGCTGCTCGGCTTGAAGACCGGGTAGTTGTTCTCCTGGTGCATCGAGAACGTGAACACCGACCGGTCGCCCGCAAAGATGAACGCCGTCCCGTTGCCATGGTGGACGTCGCAGTCCACGATGGCGGCGCGGCGGATGGCTTTCTCGTTCTTCAGCACCCGGACCGCCACCGCGACGTCGTGGAACAGGCAGAAGCCCTCCCCGTGGTCCTCGCACGCGTGGTGGAACCCGCCGCCCAGGTGCACGCCGACGCCTGCCGTCGGCCGCAGCGTGGGCTTGGGCGGCGGACGCCCGCCGGCCCTCCCCTCGAGCGCGAACCTCGCCGCCAGCAGGGTGCCCCCCGTCATCAGGCGGAAGCCCTCGACGACCTCGGGCGAGGCGTCCACTTCGAGCTGCGCCTGTTCCTCGCGACTCATCGAGCCGGCGCGGAGCTTTTCGAGGTACTCGTCGGTGTGCACCAGGGCGAGCGTGTCCCAGGACACCGCTTCGGGCGCCACGAAGTCATCGGGCGCGCGCCAGGCGCCGGTCGATCAGCGCCTGGCGGACCAGCGGGTATTTGATCGTGGGAAAGACGTGGGCGCCGATGTTGATGTGGTAGCGGGGCGAGAAGACGATGGCCGCCATTCTCGCCCGCCACCTATGACACGGTCGGCTGCAACTCCCCCGCTTCGGCAGGCGCCGCGGCAGCGGGCTTCTCGGGCCGCGGCGTCAACGCGAGGTCGAGCACCTCGTCGATCGTCGTGACGTAGTGGACCTTCATCTCGCGGCGAAGGTCCTCGCTCAGGTCCTCGACGATGTTCTTCTCGTTCCGGGCAGGGAGGATGACCTCGCGGATGCCGACGCGCCGGGCGGCCAGCACCTTCTCCTTGACGCCGCCGATCGGCAGCACGCGGCCCGACAGCGTGATCTCCCCGGTCATCGCGACGTCGCCGCGCGCCGGGCGCTTGGAGAGCTCGGAGCACAACGCCACCGCCATCGTCACGCCGGCCGACGGCCCGTCCTTCGGGATGGCACCCGAACGGCACGTGCAGGTGGATCTCGGACGTCTTGTAGAAGTCCGGGTCGATGCCGTAGCGCGAAGCGTTGGCGCGAAGCCACGACAGCGCCGCGCGCGCCGACTCCTTCATGACGTCGCCGAGGTGCCCGGTCAGCGTCAGGCTGCCGCCGCCCTGCATCCGGCGCGCCTCCACGAAGAGCACCTCGCCGCCGGCGGGCGTCCACGCCAGGCCGATGGCGACGCCGGGTTCTTCGTGCGCTCCTCCATCTCCTCGTCGAGGAAGCGCGGCGCCCCGAGCATCTCGACCACGACGTCGGGCGTGATGGCGATCGGCGCCTCGTCGCCTTCGGCCCGCCGGCGTGCCGCCTTCCGGCACAATGCGCCGATCTCGCGCTCGAGGTTGCGGACGCCCGCCTCCCGCGTGTAGCCGCGGATGACCGCCCGCAGCGCCGACTCCTCGAACGCGAGGAGTTCCGGCGTCAGGCCGTGGTTCTTCACCTGCTTCGACGACCAGGTGCTCCTGCGCGATCTTGAGCTTCTCCTCCTCGGTGTAGCCGGGAAGCTCCAGCACTTCCATGCGGTCGCGCAGGGCGGGCGGAACCGGGTCGAGGACGTTCGCCGTGGTGATGAACAGCACCTCCGACAGGTCGAACGGCACGTCGAGGTAGTGGTCGCGGAACGTGTTGTTCTGCTCGGGGTCGAGCACCTCGAGCAGCGCGGACGCCGGGTCGCCGCGGAAGTCGGACCCGAGCTTGTCGATCTCGTCGAGGATGAAGACCGGGTTCTTCGACTCGGCGCGGCGGAGCCCCTGGATGATCTGGCCGGGCAGCGCGCCGATGTAGGTGCGGCGGTGCCCGCGGATCTCGGCCTCGTCGCGCATGCCGCCGAGCGAGATGCGGACGAACTTGCGGTCGAGCGAGGTGGCGATCGACTTGGCCAGCGAGGTCTTGCCCACCCCGGGCGGGCCGACGAAGCAGAGGATCGGCCCCTTCATCTCGGGGTTCAGCTTGCGGACCGCCAGGTACTCGAGGATCCGGTCCTTCGCCTTCACGAGGTCGGAGTGGTCGGCGTCGAGGACGTCCTTGGTCCGCTTGAGGTCGATGACCTCCTCGGTCCTCTTCGCCCACGGCAGCGCGACCAGCCAGTCGAGATAGGTGCGCGAGACGGTGTATTCGGCCGCCGCCACGGGCATCTTCGACAGCCGGTCGAGCTCGCGCAGCGCCTCCTTCTTGACCGCCTCCGGCATGCCCGACGGCGTCGATCTTCGCCCGCAGCTCCTCGATTTCCTTCGTCTGGTCGTCGCCCTCGCCGAGTTCCTTCTGGATCGCCTTCAGCTGCTCGCGCAGGAAGTAGTCGCGCTGGTTCTTGCCGACCTCCGACTGCACCTGCGACTGGATCTTCGACCCCAGCTCGAGGACCTCGAGCTCCTTGATCAGGATCCGGTTCAGCAGGTCCATCCGCGCGCGGACGTCGAGCGTCTCGAGCACCTCCTGCTTCACCGGCGTGGCGATGGTGGTGAGGCTCGAGGCGATGAAGTCGGCGAGCTTGCCGGGGTCGGAGATGTTCAGGGCCAGCGTCTGGAGGTCGTCGGACAGCAGCGGCGACAGCGACACGACCTGCTGGAAGTTGGTCTTGATGTTCCGCTGGAGGGCGTCGATCTCGAGCTTGTCGTCGTCGCGGATTTCCTCGGACGGCGGCCACGACGGTCGCACGCAGGTAGGGCTTGACCGCGACCACCTGCTCCAGCCGCAGGCGCGCCAGGCCCTGGACGATCAGCCGGAGGCTGCCGTCCGGCAGCTTGAACATCTTGTGGATGTGGGTGGCCGTGCCGATCGGGTAGAGGTCGTCCTGGCCGGGCTCCTCGACGGCCGCGTCGCGCTGGGTGAAGACGGCGATCAGCTTGCCGCCGCCGATCGCATCGTCGATCAGGCGGACGGAGCTCTCGCGGGCCACGGCGAGCGGCATGAACGAGTTCGGGAAGAGGACGGTGTCGCGGAGCGGCAGGACCGGGAGCTCGGGTGGAATCGAGAGCGCCCGCTCCCCGCCCGTGGACTCGTCGAACGCCGGGGCTTCGGGTTCGTCGCTCATTGCGAGACCCTCCGTCGATCGCTCGGGTGCGCGAGTCCGGCGCGTGCCGGGACGGGCCGGCGGGACCGGCCAGGCGCCGGCCCCGCCAGCCCGTCGTGGTGTGATCAGCTCGACATGTCGAAGAACAGCGCCGACGCCGAATGGCGCTGGGCAGCCATCCGCTCGCGCTCCTGGGCGTTCTCGCGCGCCTCCTCGCACTCGATGCAGCGGACCGCGAAGGGCAGCGCGCGCAGCCGCTGCTGCGAGATTTCCTCGCCGCACTCGAAGCAGTTGCCGTACGCGCCCTCTTCCAGCCGCCGAGCGCCTCGTTGATCTTGTTGAGCGTCTCGGCCTTCATCTGGATGAGCGCGAACTCGATGTCCTCCTGGATCCCGGCTTCGGAGCTCTCGCCCGGGATCGAGGACCGTGTTCACCTTCCCCGACACGTTCTCGGTCCGGACGTCGCGGATCTTCTCGTGCACCTGGCTCAGGATCTCCCGGCGGCGTCCTCGAGCATCTGCTTGAGATCGCCGTAACGGGCCTTGTTCATGTGTTCTTCTTGTTCGTCGCTATCCATGGCGCTGACGCTCCTTCCGCGTCGGCCCTTTCGAGGGCGATATCTTAGCACGTCGCATCATGCAATACAACTGCCATTTGCAAGTGCGACATTTCGCTGACTTCGCACGAACGCGTCCAGTTGTGGCGCTTTCGCCCCTGGCTTTTCACGAGCCCGGCATTCGTGTAACGTCTTCACGCATCACCGGAGCCCCCACGACAATTCGATACCCTAACCGATTGACGCAGCCGATTGACTTGTCCACTCGCGCGAAGGTCGACCGACAGGCCGTTCTCGCCGTTGTTAGACGCCGGTTCTCTCGATACGGTTCTCCGGCAGGAGATTTTTCTCTGTGTCACCTTCGAGGACAGCCTCGGCATCATCGCCGACGTGACGCTGTGGCTGGCTTGCCTCGGTGGTCGTGCCGAGAGTGAGGCGCTGCGACACTCGTACACGGCCCGGAGCGGCGCCGGCTTCTCTTGGGCCAGGTCTGCGAAGCTTATCAGGCGATGCCGTGCCCGCTCTGCCGCACCCGCCCGGCCCGCCGCGCCTGCCCGCGCAAAGGCCGCGCAGATCTGCTCGGTCTGCTGCGGAACGAAGCGCCAGCGGAGATCGCCTGCCCGGCCGACTGCGGCTACCTCGCGTCCGCCCAGGCGCACCCGCCCGCGGCCGTCCGGCGGCGGCAGGAGCAGGACATGGGCTCTGGTGGCGATGCGTGAAGGGCTGTCGAGCGGCAGTCGGGCCTCTGCTGGGCCTTGCTCTCGGTCGTCGCCGGGTTCCGCGCGGACCCGCTCGTTCCGGCTCATCGATGCGGACGTGGCCGAGGCGGCCGGGGTCGCTGGCGGCGACGCTACGAGACACGCCGGCCGCGGGGTCATCTACGAGCACCGGCCGCATTCCCTCGTCGCGCAGCGCCTCTACGCGACCTGAAGGGGTTCCTGGCACGATGCTGGACGGGCGCCGGATGCGGAGAAGTCGAGGCGCGTCGAGCAGGACGCGGCCTGGTGCTCCGGCGGCTGGAGGGGGCGCCCGGGAGGTCGGGACGAGCATGGGCCCGATGCGGGCCGACGGCCGTGCCTCGAGGCCATCGGCTCGGCGTGGTCCGGCCGCCGGTCGCGCGACGCAGCCGCCGACGCGACACGGCGCCGCTCCGGAGCCGCCGCCGCCGCTGCTGATCGGCCCTGAGCCCGGCCGCGACCGGAACCGCTGGCAAATCTGCTATACTTAGGGGTCGTGTCCGACGGCGGGCGCGGTAACCTCGGTCAGAATCTGAAGCGACAGCCATGGCGAAGCGGTGTGAAATCTGCGGCAAGGGCCCCGTGGTGGGCCGCAACATCAGCCACGCGCACAACGTGACTCCCCGGCGGTTCGAGCCGAACCTGCAGACGGTGCGCGCGTCGGTGAACGGCGGCGACCAAGCGGCTGCGCGTCTGCACGCGCTGCCTGCGCTCGGGCAAGGTCGTCAAGGCGGCGTAAGCGTATGCCGCAGCCCATCTCCACGCGGCGGCGCCCGGCGGCCATCGGCCCCTACTCCCAGGCGATCCGGGCCGGCGACTTCCTGTTCGTGTCCGGGCAGATCCCGCTGGACCCGCCAACCGGCGCGGCTGGTCGACGGCGACATCCGCGCCCAGACGCGGCGGGTCCTCGAGAACCTCGGCGCGCATCGTCGCGGCCGCCGGCGCGTCGTTCGACGCGGTCGTGAAGACCACCGTCTACCTCGCCGACATGAACGACTTCCCGGCGATGAACGAGGTCTACGCCGACGTTCTTCGGCACCCCCGCCCCGGCGCGCGCCACCGTCCAGGTGGCGCGCCTGCCGAAGGACGTCCGCGTGGAGATCGACGCAATCGTGCACGCTCGGCTGACAGTCGTGAGGCTTCGGGCCTCGCGGCTCGAGCCGGTGCAGGCGGACTCCGAACCCCGCTTCGACCGAGCCGAGTCCCCTACCTCGCGCGCCCTTTCCACGTCCAGCACCCCCGGCACCTTGCGCAGCGACTTCAGCACCTTCTCCAGGTGCTTGAGGTCGCGGATCTCCAGCGTCATGTCGATGCGGTCCAGGTGGCCGTCCTGGGTCTTGGCCTCGACGTTGGTGATGTTGGTGTTGACGTCGGCGATCTTCGCGCTGATCTCGGCCAGCAGCCCCTTCCGGTCCTCCACCGCCATCTTCAGGTCCACGGTGTAGCCGCCCTGGTCGGCGCCCCGGTCCCACTCGACCTCGATGCGGCGGTCGGCGGTGTAGAGCAGGTTCGTGACGTTCGGGCAGTTCACCGAGTGGACCGAGACGCCCTTGCCGCGGGTGATGTAGCCGACGATCTTCTCGCCGCGGATCGGGTTGCAGCAACGCGCGCGGACGACCAGCAGGTCGTCGGCGCCCCGCACCTTGATCTTGTCGCTGTCGCCCGCCAGCGACCCGCCGCACCGCCGACACGACGCCGGTGGTCGGCCGCTCCTTCAGTTCCTCGGGCGGGCACCAGCTTGTCGAGGACCTGCCGGGCCTGCAGCTTGCCCGAAGCCGACGCGCCGCCAGCATCTCCTCCACCTTCTGCATGCCGGAAGCGGTCGGCGGCCCGCTGCAGCTCGGCCTCGGCCAGCAGCGCCTTGACGTTCAGGTCGAAGCGGCGCAGCTCCTTCTCGAGCAGCCGGCGGCCCGAGCTCGACCGCCCGTTCCTTCTCCTCGCCCTCCAGGAAGTGCTTGATCTTGTTGCGCGCCCGCGAGGTCACGACGAAGTTGAGCCAGTCGCGGCTCGGCTTGTGCTTCGCCTGCGTGACGATCTCGACGATGTCGCCGTTCTTGCAGCTGCGTGCGCAGCGGCACCATCCGCCCGTTCACGCGGGCGCCGACGCACTGCGTCGCCGACGTCGGTGTGAATCGCGTAGGCGAAGTCGACCGGCGTGGCGCCGCGCGGCAGCGGCTTCACCTGCCCCTTCGGGGTGAAGGTGTAGACCTCCTCGGGGTAGAGGTCGATCTTCAGGTTCTGGATGAACTCCTGCGGGTCGCGCACCTCCTGCTGCCACTCGAGCAGCTGGCGCAGCCAGACGAAGTAGCGGCTCGTCGCGCTCGGCGCCGACCCGGCCTTCCTTGTACTTCCAGTGGGCGGCGATGCCCTTCCTCGGCGCGCAGGTGCATCTCCTCGGTGCGGATCTGCACCTCGAACGGGAAGCCGCTCTCGCTGATCACCGAGGTGTGCAGCGACTGGTAGCCGTTCGGCCGGGGCATCGCGATGAAGTCCTTGATGCGCCCGGGCACCGGCGACCAGGTCTGGTGGATGATGCCGAGCGCGGCGTAGCAGTCCTTGACCGTCCGCGTGACGATGCGGACGGCGACGAAGTCGTAGACCCGGTCGAGGTCGATCTTCTGGCGCCGCAGCTTCTGGTGGATGCTGTAGAGCCGCTTGGTGCGGCCGTCCACCTCGACGACCGGCACCTGCGCCTCCTGCGAGCTTGGCGAGATCGTCCGGCCGAGCTCCTCGACGACGCCCTCGCTGGCCTTGCGCCGCCGTTCGACCTTGCGCCTTGAGCGACCTCGTAGGCCTCGGGCTCCAGGTAGCGGAACGACAGCTCCTCGAGCTCGTTCTTCACCTTCGCCATCCCCAGCCGGTTGGCGATCGGGGCGTAGATGTCGAGCGTCTCCTGGGCGATGCGCGAGGCGGCGCTCCTCGGGCAGGAAGCTCAGGGTCCGCATGTTGTGCAGGCGGTCGGCGAGCTTGACGAGGATGACGCGGATGTCGTCCACCATCGCCAGCAGCATCTTGCGGAAGTTCTCGGCCTGGCGCTCCTCGCTGGACGAGAACGTGATGGCGCTGATCTTGGTCACGCCCTCGACGATGTGCGCCACCTCGCCGCCGAAAGTCTGCTCGAGCCGTTCGGTCGTCGTCAGGGTGTCCTCGACCACGTCGTGGAGCAGCCCCGCGGCGATGGTGACGGCGTCCATCTTCATGTCGGTGAGGATGGTGGCCACCTCGAGCGGGTGGACGAGGTAGGGCTCCCCGGAATGGCGGACCTGGCCCTTGTGCTCCAGGGCGGAGAAGACGTAGGCCCGGCGAAGCAGTTCGACGTCGGCGTCCGGGTTGTACTCCCGGACTTTTTCGAGGAGGTCCTCGAAACGGATCACGAGTTAGTGGTGTCTAATCGGACAAGAGGAGCGCCTGCCGCTCCCATGATAGTAGAGGCGCCCCGAGGGGGGGTCAAGTTTCGCGGGCCAAATGGTCCGCATTGCTTGACTTGGCAATTTTCGGTTCACTATACTGGCGCGACCACCCGGGCACTCGTTCCGGAGCCAGGGGATTGGTGCGTCACACGAAGTTAACCTCTCTTCGCGATCATTATCCGAGACCGTAGAAGACCGCTCTCCCGCGGGTCGGGGGCAAGGGGGAAGCAATGCAGAGGCGGTTCAAGGCGGCGTCGCTGGTTGTCGTGCTGGCAGCCTTCAGCCTGACGCTGGCCGGGTGCGGACAGCTGAACATGCTGAAGGCCCGGAAGGCGTTCAAGGAAGCCAACGTGCTCTACCAGCAGCAGGATTACAAGAGGGCGGCGGAGAAGTACGAGGAAGTCGTCGGCAACGACCCGATCGCTGACACCGCCTACTTCTTCCTCGCCAACAGCTACGACAACCTGTACAAGCCCAGCCGCAAGGGCGAGGCCGCAGAACGACGAGTACCTGAAGAAGGCGATCGAGGACTACAGAAGTGCGCCGACGGGCAGAGACGGATCCGAAGCTGAAGAAGCTGTCGCTCGAGTACCTCGTCGCGGCTACGGCCCCGACAAGATGGCCGACCCCGCGCAGGCCGAGCCGCTCATCGAAGAGATGATCCAGCTCGAGCCGACCGAGCCGACCAACTACTTCGTGCTCGCCAAGATGTACGAGGACGCCGGCAACTACGAGCTGGCCGAGAGCAGCTGCTGAAGGCCAAGGAAATGCGGCCGAACGACTCGAACATCTACATGCAGCTGGCCGGCTTCTACAACCGCCAGGGCGAGTTCGACAAGACGATGGCCGCGCTCGACGAGCGCGCCGCAGAAGGAGCCGACCAACCCCGAGGCGTTCTACACGATCGCGTCGTACTACTGGGAAAAGGCCTACCGCGACTTCCGGCTGAAGGACGCCGAGAAGCTGAAGTACATCGACCACGGGCTGCAGGCCGTCCGACAAGGCGCTCGAGCTGAAGGCCGACTACCCCGAGGCGCTCACCTACAAGAACCTCCTGCTCCGGTCCAAGGCCCTCGCCGATAAGGACCCGGCGCAGCAGCAGGCCCTGATCAAGGAAGCCGACCAGCTCCGCGACAAGGCGATCGAGCTGCGCAAGCAGAAGGCCGGCGGCCAGTAAGACGGGCCGATTCGCCGTTTCTTCAGCGCATCCTCCAGGGCCGCTCGACCGCATGGCCGGGCGGCCCTTTGTTGTACGAAGTCGCCTCACCCGGCCGACTGCCTCGGCGCATGGGACCGAATGCGGAGGCGCGGTTCGGCGCGGTCCAGCTCGAGGGAGGCGGGCTCACGGCGAGCGACGGTCGGCGTGGTGCAGGCCGTGGCGGGCCCACCGCTCCGGCGGCCCGGTCGGCGGCGCCGGTAACGCCTCGGCGGCTGTCCACGGCCGAAAGCCGCGGGGTCGCGCGGTCTCACGTGGCACGACGGGTCAGGCCCAGCTCGGTTCCCAGCGCCGGCGGCGACGTTTGCCGTCTGTCGGAGTGCGGCTTGCCGACAGGGCCGCTTCGGAGCCGCCCGCCGCGGGCTCGGCAGGCGTCGCCTACCGGCCGAGGGGCTCGCAGCGCCATGGGCGAGCCGGCTCGAGCTCGACGCGACGCTCGAGCGTCGCACGAGACGTAGGAACGAGACCGCCGAAGTGCGGCACGCGAGCGCGGACGACCGACGTGCCGTGCACGGCCAGTCGAATGGCCTGCGCGTGTCCGTCGAGACGGCCGTCTGCTGACGAGACCGTTGCGCTGGACGCGATCCTAGTCGAACGCCGCTGCCGACGCCGGCGCCTGCCGCGCATGCCCTCGGTGACGATGCCGACCTTCTCGACCCCGGCGCCCTTCGCGGCGTCGATGACCTCGACGATGTCGCCGTAGCGCAGCGTCGGCGCGCCGACGATGAACATCGTCTTGTCCTTGCGCTGCTCGAAGATGGCGCGCAGGCGCGTCTCGAGGTCCTGGATCGTCACGTCCTGCTTGTTGATCGTGATCTTCCGGTCAGCCGAGTACTCGACCACGATCTGGTCCGACGGAGCGTCGTTCTTGTCGGCCGACTTGGTCTCGAGCGGCAGGTTGATGTCGATGCCCTTCTGGGTCAGCGGCAGCGCGGCCATGAAGATGACCAGCAGCACGAGCAGCACGTCGATCAGCGGGGTGACGTTCATGTCCGCACTGGCGTGCGGCACCTCCCCCTTGACGACCTTGTCGGCGCCGTGGTGCTTGTGCGCGTGGGCCATGTTAGCTACCTCCCTCCCTGGCCGACCTTCCGCTCGGTGATCAGAGCCGATGTTCTCGATCTGGGCCGCGCGGAGCTTGTCCATGGCCGCCATCACGGTGGAGTACGGCGCGTCCACATCGGCCTTGATGAGGACGATCTTCTCCTTCTTGCTCTCGAGCGTCTCGGTGAGCTTCTGGCGAGGTCGTCCTCGCGGATCGGCACCGCGTTCAGGTAGAATCGCTTGTCGGCGGCGATGGCAACGACGGTCTGCTCCTGCGTCTCCGGCTTGTCGGCCGAGTTGCTCGCCTGCGGCAGCTTGACGTCGACGCCCTTCTGCAGCATCGGCGCGACCAGCATCATGATGATCAGCAGCACCAGCATGACGTCCACGAGGGGCGTCACGTTGATGTCCGACTTCACTCCGCCTTTTGCGCCGCCAACATCCATTGACATTGTGGCGATCTCCTAACAACCGGACGCGTACGAACCGGACCCGGCGGATCCGGCGGGCGGGGCGCTGGCCCCGCCTGCCGCGAAATGTGGAACCGCGGTACGCGAGCGGACCGACTACGCCTTCTTGATGAAGTAGTCGACGAGCTCCGACGAGGAGTTGTCCATCTCCACGTTGAAGTACTCGATCCGGCCGGTGAGGTAGTTGTAGAACCACACCGCCGGGATGGCGACGAGCAGCCCGAGCGCGGTCTCGACGAGCGCTTCCGCGATACCGGCCGACACGGCGCCGATGCCGCCCGAGCCGGTGGCCGCGATGCCCTGGAACGCGTTGATGACGCCGACGACCGTGCCGAGCAGCCCGACGAACGGCGCCGTCGCGCCGATGGTCGCGAGCGCCGACACCATCTTCTTGAGGTCGGACCCGGTCAGCGCCGACGCGCGCTGGATGGCGCGGCGGACGGTGTCGACCACGTCCTCCCGGCTCATCCTCTCGCCGCTCTCCTGCGAGAACTGGTACTCCTGCAGGCCGCGAGGACGACCTTCGCGAGGTGGCTGTAGCGGTATTCCTTCTTGCCGGCCAGCGCGATCGCGTCCTTCAGCCGGCCTTCCTTCAGGTGCTTGGCGACCTGGGGCGCGTACAGCTTCGACTGCTTCCGCGCCTGGATGAAGGTGTAGATGCGCTCGATGGCGACGCCGAACGACAGCATCGACATGAAGAAGAGCACGAAGGCGATGCCCTTCGCGAACCAACCCATCGTATTCCACATTTCGAGCAGATTCATCTGACCATCCTCCGAGTGTTCTGAACGAGTTGCCAGCCGCCGGGCCGAACCCGGCCCATCTCCAATTTGACGCTTCGAACGGGCTCCTGGCTTCCCGCTGCCCTACTGCAGCGTGAAGTTGACCGTGACCGTCATGATGACCGGCACGGGCACGCCGTTCAGGAGCGTCGGCGTGAACTCCCACTGTCTCACCGCGTCGAGGGCCGCCTGGTCGAGCAGCGGAATCGACCGCAGGACCTTGGCGTCCTTGACCTTGCCGTCGGGGCCGATCGTCGCCTCGATGATCACGACGCCCTGGACGCGGGCCGACTGGGCGATCGCCGGGTAGACCGGCTTGACGTCCCGGGTCTTCGTCGGCGGCTTGATGTTGCCACCCACGCGGACCGGCGCCTGCGGCGGCGGCGGCGGCGGCGGCGCTTCAGGCAGCCCGCCGACCACGCCCCCGACGACGCCGCCGGGCACCCCGCCCTCGACCCCGCCCGCGACCCCGCCCTCGAGGCCGGTGTTCAGGCCGGTCTCAGGCTTGATCTCGGACGGCGCCTGCACGGGCGCGGCGTTCGGGTTGACGTCCATCTGGACCTTGGGCGCGGCGGCCGCGGCGGGCGGCGGCGGCGGGGGTGGCGGTGGCGGTGGCGGCGGCGGGGCCGCGGCGAACGCCATCATCACCGGGGGCGTTGGAAGCACGTCGGCCGCCATCAGCGGAACGATCACGATTGCGCCGATGATGACCGTATGCACGAGGATCGAGAGCGGCACCGTGTACCACTTCTTGCTCCCGATCGTGATCGAAGGATTGACTACGTCACCAAACAGGTCGCGTGGCACCGGTCTACTCCTCCTGCTCTGTCGTCCCGAGGCGAGGCGGCCGATTATAGCTAGTCCGAAAAGTGGGTGTCAACGAACGGCCGACCCGGACACGCCTGACTACTTAGACACCGGTTTGAGAAAAGTGGATGATCGAAACGGTCGGGCCAGGCTGAACGAGGGGCGCCAGCGAGACCGAAGAACCGACGCATTGTATCCGATCAGCCGGGCCGCAAGTCAAACGTGAACGTACCCGGCCGGCCAGGCGCCTCGAAACTCAGGACTGATGGCCGCGGGCGCAAACGACGCCCGGGCCACGACTCCCTCCCGGCGCTACTTCTCGATCTCCACCGGGATCCGCATCGCGTAGAACGACCGCCACACGAACACCACCGACACCGCGAAGAAGACCGCGCTCAGCGCGTAGGTCAGCGTCGCCCCCGCCTGCGCCGTCAACTGCACCGCGAGCTCGACGGCCAGCAGGCCGAACAGCGTCGTGAACTTGATGACCGGGTTCATCGCCACCGACGAGGTGTCCTTGAACGGGTCGCCGACCGTGTCGCCGACCACCGTCGCGGCGTGCAGCGGCGTGCCCTTCTCCTTCAGTTCGACCTCGACGATCTTCTTCGCGTTGTCCCACGCGCCGCCCGCGTTGGCCATGAAGATCGCCTGGTAGAGGCCGAACAGGGCGATGGAGACCAGGTAGCCGATGAAGAAGTACGGCTCGAGGAACGCGAACGCCAGCGTCGAGAAGAACACCGTGAGGAAGATGTTGAACATCCCCTTCTGCGCGTACTGCGTGCAGATGTCGACCACCTTCTTGCTGTCGGCCACCGACGCCTTCTCGCTGCTGTCGAGCCTGATGTTCTTCTTGATGAACTCCACCGCGCGGTAGGCGCCAGTCGAGACCGCCTGGATGGAGGCCCCGGTGAACCAGTAGATCACCGCCCCGCCGGTGATGAGGCCCAGCAGGAAGGGCGCGTGCAGCAGCGACAGGTTGGCCACCAGTTCGGGCTGCAGGCGGTTCGTCAGCATCACGATGATCGAGAAGATCATCGTCGTCGCGCCGACGACGGCCGTGCCGATGAGCACCGGCTTCGCCGTCGCCTTGAACGTGTTGCCGCCGCCGTCCGCCGCCTCGAGCAGGTCCTTGGCCTCGGTGAAGTTGACGTCGAAGCCGTAGTCCCGCTTGAGCTCCTGCTTGATGTTCGGCAGCGTCTCGATGACCGACAGCTCGAACACCGACTGCGCGTTGTCCGTGACCGGGCCGTAGGAATCGACCGCGATCGTCACCGGCCCCATGCCGAGGAACCCGAACGCCACGAGGCCGAACGCGAACACCGCCGGCGCAATCATCAGCTCGCCGAACCCCTGCGTGCTGACCAGGAACCCGACGCCCATCAGGACGACGATGGCCAGGCCGAGCCAGTAGGCGCTGAAGTTCCCCGCCACGAGGCCCGACAGGATGTCGAGCGACGCGCCGCCCTCGCGGGCCGACGTCACGACTTCCTTCACGTGCGCCGATTCCGTCGACGTGAACACCTTCACCAGCTCGGGGATGATCGCGCCCGCCAGCGTGCCGCACGTGATGACGGTGGAGAGCTTCCACCACAGCGTCCCGTCGCCGAGCTCGGGGATCAGCAGGTACGAGACCAGGTACGTGATGGCGACCGAGACGAGCGAGGTGAGCCACACCAGCGTGGTGAGCGGGTGCTCGAAGTTCATCTTGGCGACCTCGCCGTACTTCGCCTTCGCCCACACGCCGTTCAGCATGTAGGACGCCCCGCTCGCGAAGATCATCATGATGCGCATCACGAAGATCCACACCAGCAGCTGCACCTGGACGGCCGGCTCGTTGACGGCCAGCAGGATGAACGAAATCAGCGCGACGCCGGTGACGCCGTAGGTCTCGAAGCCGTCCGCGGTCGGGCCGACCGAGTCGCCCGCGTTGTCGCCCGTGCAGTCGGCGATGACGCCCGGGTTGCGCGCGTCGTCTTCCTTGATGTTGAAGACGATCTTCATCAGGTCCGACCCGATGTCGGCGATCTTGGTGAAGATGCCGCCCGCGATGCGGAGGGCCGCCGCACCGAGCGACTCGCCGATGGCGAAGCCGATGAAGCACTGGCCGGCGTAGTCACCCGGGATGAAGAGCAGGATCGCCAGCATCATGAACAGCTCGACGCTGATCAGCAGCATGCCGATGCTCATCCCCGCCTTCAGCGGGATGGCGAACACCGGGAACGCCTTGCCCTTCAGGCTCGCGAAGGCCGTCCGCGAGTTGGCGAAGGTGTTGATCCGGATGCCGAACCAGGCCACCCCGTAGCTGCCCGCGATGCCGAGCACGCTGAACGCGAGGATGATCGCCACGCGCGCCGGCTCGAAGTGCTGCAGGAAGCCGAAGTAGATGATGATGATGATCCCGATGAACAGCTCGAGGATCGCCAGGAACTTGCCCTGCTGCAGCAGGTAGGTCTTGCAGGTCTCGTAGATCAGCTCGGAGATCTCGCGCATCGAGCCGTGGACCGGCAGGGCCTTCAGTTGCGTGTAGACGACCAGGCCGAAGAGGAGGCCCAGCAGGCAGACGCCGAGGCCGACCTCGAGGAGCGTCCGGCCGTTGATACCCATGAACTCGGCCTGGCCGAGGTCGGGCAGGATCAGGTTCGCCTCCCCGCCGGCGTGCGCGGCCGCCTCGGCCGTGGCTTCCGCCTGGGGCTGCATCGCCGCCGTGGCCATCGGCGCCGACGCCACGCAGAGCGCCCCCGCCAGCACCAACACCGCCGCAAACGTCCGCCGCCGCGCGCGCACACGGGCGGCGGCGCGTTTCAAGAGCACAGCAAGCACGTTCATGTCACCTCTTTGTCCGGCTGAACACGGCAGAACCGCCAAAATCCCGGCACGATCGCGCCGGGTGAGCCCAGGGAGGCAAGCCGAAGACGAGTTCCTTCAGCTCGAGCATCCCAGATTATAGGTAAGCCTGCGCTACGAAGACAAATGGCCGGGGTCGGCGTCGGGCACGGGCATCGCCGAGACCCGCCCGGCCATCGCCATCCCGCCCGTCAGGAAGACGCGCACGCCCTCCTCGACCGAAATGTCCGGGTAGAGCAGCGCGTCCCGCCGGCACACGAAGACGTCGCCCAGGTACAGGTTGTTCGTCGGCACATACACCGCCGCGTACGGTTCCTTCGGCCCCCCATCCGCGGGGGTCACATCGAATTCCTTCGTGAGGAACCCGAGGCGCGCCACCCCGGCCGCGTCGGCCATCATCACGACCCGCTTCAGGCCCGACTCGTTGTCGGGCGAGAAGGCGGCGAGCAGCTGCTTCACCGGCGAATAGATCGTGCGAAACACCGGGATCCGGGCGAGGTAGCTCTCGCCCTTGGACAGGAGCCGCTTCCCGATTACGTTGCTCGCAACGACGCCCACCAGCAGCACGAAGAGCACCGTCGTGGCGGCGCCGAGGCCCGCCACGTGGCGGCCAAGGAACCGGTCGTAGACGGGGCCGCTCAAATCGTCGATGAGGTGGAAAATCCAAAGGAGCGCCGCAACGCTGATGATCAGCGGAACGGCCACGAAGAAGCCGGTGATGAACCGGCGCCGAAGCCAGAGGAACGGTCGGGGGGCTGCCATCGTCCTACCGCGCCACCAGCCAGACCACCACCGCGCCGGCCAGCGCGAGGCGGTACCAGGCGAAGACGGCCAGCGAGTGTTTCGAGACGTAGCCGATGAAGAACCGCACGGCCAGGTAGCCGACGATGGCCGAGGTGACGATGCCGGTGACGAAGAGCGGGCCCTCCCCCGGCGGCAGGCCGTGCAGGGCGAACGGCAGGCCCTCCTTCACGGCCGCGGCCAGGATCGCCGGCACGCCGAGCAGAAAGACGAACCGCGCCGACTCGTCGCGCCGCATGCCGAGCGCCATGGCCGCCGTGATCGTGGACCCGGACCGCGACACCCCCGGCACCAGCGCGGCCGCCTGGGCGCAGCCGATGACGACGGCGTCGAGGAGGCCGAGCGACGACTGGACGCGCCGCTTCGCCCCGTACCGCTCGACGGCGAACAATCCGAGCGCGACGACAGACAGCGTGACGGCCGTCACCGCCGGCGTCCGCAGCCCCTCCTCGATGGCCTTCCCGAACAGCAGGCCGACAATCACCGCGGGGATGGTGCCGACGACGATGAGGAACGCGAGCCAGGCGTCGGGATCGGGCCGGGGGCCCGCCAGCGAGCCGACGCGCGGGATCGCCTGGACCATGCGGAGGATTTCGGCCCGGAAGTAGACGACGACGGCGATCAGCGTGCCCACGTGACAGGCCACGTCGAACGCCATGCCGAACTGCTCGGCGTCCCAGCCGAAGAAGGCCCTGGCCAGGATGAGGTGGGCTGAGCTCGAGACCGGGAGGAACTCGGTCAGCCCCTGGATGACACCGAGCAGTGCCGCGTAGATCAGGGCCATCGGGAGCGGTCGACCCTGCTACGACGAAGCCTTGACGCCGCGGGGCCCCTTGCGCTGACGCGCGGTGGCCGCCACCTGCCGACCGGCCGGGCCCGCCGCCGGCGCCGACGCCGCGATCCGCGCCCCGCCCCGCCCGTGCGGCCAGAAGGTCACGATGGCCGCCGCGATGAACACCGACGAGTAGGTGCCGGTCAGCACGCCGACGATCATCGTGAACGCGAAGCCGCGCAGCACCTCGCCGCCGAACAGGTACAGCGCGATGACCGACAGCAGCACCGTGCCGCCCGTGATGATCGTGCGGTTCAGCGTCTGGTTGATCGCGACGTTCACCACTTCCTTGATGTTGTCCTTCCGCATGCCGCGCAGGTTCTCGCGGACACGGTCGAAGATTACGATCGTGTCGTTCGTCGAGTAGCCGGTCATCGTCAGGAGCGCGGCGATGATGTTCAGCGACATCTCGTAGTTGAAGAAGACGAGGAAGGCCATCGTGATCAGGATGTCGTGCAGCGTCGCAACCGTGGCGCCCACCGCGAAGCTGAGCTCGAAGCGGAACCACAGGTACAGCAGGATGAAGAACAGCGACAGCAGGAACGCGGAGACGCCCTTTGTCGTCAGTTCCTTGCCGACGACCGGCCCGACGACCTCCGTCCCGACCACCTTGAAGCCGCCGAGGCTGGCCGCCTTCATCGCCGCCTGGACCTGGTCCACCGTCTGCGTCAGCTCGGTGCCCGATTCCTTGCCCGTGTGCGCCACCCGGACCAGGATCTGCCGCTGCGCCTCGCTGCCGTAGGTCTGCACCACGACGTTCTGGCCGCCGCCGGGGAAGTTCCTGTCGAGCGCCGTGCGCACCTGGTCGATGCTCGGACGCTGGTCGAACTGCATCACGATCTGGCTGCCGCCAGAGAACTCGACGCCGCGCGGGATGCCTTTCGCCCAGATCCAGCCGAGGCCGGCCAGGATGACCACCCAGGAGAGCAGCAGCGCGTGCCAGCGGTACTTGACGAAATTGAAGTTCGGGTTGTGGAAGATCTGCATGGCTAGATGCTCAACGTGTCCGTGTGACGTTCGGCCAGGACCAACTCGAAGAGCGTCTTGGACACGAAGGTGGCGGTGAACAAGTTCGACACGAGGCCGAAGAACAGCGTGGTCGCGAACCCGCGGATCGGGCCGGTGCCGAACTGGAACAGGAACGCGGCGGAAATCAGCGCGGAGAGGTGCGTGTCCACCAGCGTCAGGAACACCCGGCTGAACCCGGTGTTCAGCGCCGCCCTGACGCCCCGCTGGGCGGCCAGTTCCTCCTTGATGCGTTCGAAGATCAGCACGTTCGAGTCGACGCCGACGCCCATCGTGAGCACGAAGCCGGCGATGCCGGGCAGCGTCATCGTCGCCCCGATGTACGACATCGCGCCGAGCAGGATGATCAGGTTGAAGACCAGCGCCACCACCGAGTTGATGCCGGCCAGCTTGTAGTAGAACAGCATGAACAGCGCGACGAGCACCAGGCTGGCGACCGACGCGATCAACCCCGCCCGGATCGAGTCGGCCCCAAGGGTCGGGCCGATCGTCTGCTGCTGCAGGTAGGTCAGCGAGGCCGGCAGCGCGCCCGAGCGCAGCTTCAGCGCCAGGTCTTCCGCCTCCTGCATCGTGAACGAACCCGAAATCTGCCCCTGGTCGGCGATGCGGCTCTCGATGTTCGGCGCCGACACGACCGTCCGGTCGAGCACGATGGCGAGGCGGCGGTTGATGTTCTCGCCGGTCGCCTTGGCGAAGCGGGTCGCCGCGTCGGCCTTCAGCTCGAAGTGCACCGCGGGCTGGTTGAAGGTGTCGGGGCCCTGCTTCGCGCTGCGCAGGTCGCGGCCGGTGATGATCGGCACCTTCCGCACGAGGTAGAACACCGCCTGCGGCCTCTCACCCGCCGCCGCGCGCCCCTCGACCCCCGTCAACACCTCGGTGTTCGGCGGTTCCTGCCCGTTGGTCGCCTGGAGCAGCGACTCGCGCGTCGGGGAAGGGCCGCCTTCGACGAGCTTCAGCTCGAGGAGTGCGGTCGACTGGATGACGCTCTTCGCCCGCTCGACGTCCGTGACGCCGGGCAGTTGCACCAGCAGCTGGTCGTCGTTGGTGCCCTGGCGCGCGATGAGCGGCTCGGCCACGCCCAGTTCGTTGACGCGCCGCTCGATCGTCTGTTGAGCCTGCGTGACCGCCGCCCGGGCGAGCTCGATCGCCACGTTCGGCTTCATCACGAACGTGTGCGTGCCCTCCGCGCCGCCTTCCCGGTTGTAGGTGGCCTGCACGGCGGCCGCGCTCTGCCGGAACAGCGCGTCCTGCGCGGGCGGAACGCCCGTCACCTGGAACTGCGTCGGGCTGAGCGTCTTCACCGAGATCCCGGTGACGCCCGCCTTCTCGGCATCGTCCCGCACGCGCTCGGCGCTGGTGTCGGTCTCCAGCTTCAGCGCGTCGTCGGTGTTGACGCGGAGGACGAGGTGAACGCCGCCCTTCAGGTCCAGGCCCAGCTTGATCTTCTGGGCCGGTGGGATGATCGCCCACAGGCAGGCGCCGATGATGACGACGATGAGGAGGATGCGCCAGCGAAGGTTGTTCATGCTTGGTTGGTGTCGGGTGCGACCGGTTCCTGGCCCTGGAGACCGGCAATCGCAGCCTTGGAAATCTCGATGTTCACCTTGTCCGCGATCTGCACCTTCACCGAGCGGTCGCCCATCTTGACGATGGTCCCGAAAATGCCGCCTGTCGTGACGATGCGGTCGCCGACCTTGAGCGCCTCGAGGAACTGCTGGACTTTCTTCTGCCGCCGCTTCATCGGCAGCAGAAGCACGAAATAGACGATGGCGAGCGCCAGCGCGAAGGGCAGGAACTGCACCCAGGGGCTGACGTCTCCGGCGTTTGCCGGCGTGCCGAGTGCCACGACCGGCAGGGCAAGAAGGTTCATTGGTGTCATGAGTCGACCGGTCGGGGGGTAAACGTCCGACGGTAGTCTTGTCTCAGCGTATCGAGCGAGCCAAACACTATAGCCTCTCTGATTCGCCGCATGGTGTCAAGGTAGTAGTGCAGGTTGTGCAGCGAGTTCAGGGCGGCGGCGCCGATTTCCCCGGCCATGAACAGGTGGCGCAGGTAGGCGCGCGAGAACCGCCGGCACGTGTAGCAGGAACAGGCGGGGTCCGGGGGGGCCGGGTCGTCCGCATACCGGGCGTTCTTGATGTTCAGCTTTCCCTCGGACGTGAACAGCTGGCCGTTTCGGGCGTTGCGCGTGGGCATCACGCAATCGAACATGTCGATGCCGCGGACCACCGACTCCACCAGGTCCAGCGGTGTCCCGGTGCCCATCAGGTATCGCGGCCGGTCGGCCGGGAGGTGGGGGGTGGTGTCGGCGACGATTTCGTACATCAATTCGGGCGGTTCCCCTACACTGAGGCCGCCGATGGCGTAGGCCTCGAAGCCCAGGGCGACGGTCGCCTGGGCGCTGGCGACACGTATATCTCTATATGTCCCGCCCTGGACGATCCCGAACTGGGCCTGGCCAGGGTTGGTCGGCCCGCCCTCGCCCTCCGGGCTGCGGCGCGGATGGCCTGCGGCCTGCTCCCGTAACTCCTTGAAGCGCTGGCGGCAACGGGCCTCCCACCGGAGGGTGCGTTCCATCGACCGCGCCGCTTCCGCCCGGGTCGCCGGGTAGCCGAGGCACTCGTCCAGCACCATGGCGATGTCCGGGCCGAGGTTCGCCTGGATCTCCGTGGCTTTCTCGGGTGTCAGCAGGTGTTCGCTGCCGTCGAGGTGCGAACGGAAGCAGATCCCGCGCTCGTCGATCGTCCGCCGCTCCCCCAGCGAAAACGCCTGGTAGCCGCCGCTGTCGGTCAGGATCGGCCGGTCCCACCCGATGAAGCGGTGCAGGCCGCCGTGGCGGGCGATCAGCCCGTCACCGGGCCTGAGATACAGGTGATAGGTATTCGCGAGCATGATCTCGGCGCCCAGGTCCGCGAGGTCGCGCGGGAGCACCCCTTTGACCGCCCCCTGCGTCCCGACCGGCATGAATGCCGGCGTCCGCACCAGCCCGTGAGGGGTCCTCAGTTCGCCCAGCCGCGCAGCCCCGTGGACCGCGGTCACCCGGAATCCGAAAGTCTCGGTCATTGCGGTATAGTATGACGGGTCTGGCGGCGCCTTGCCTGCCTGCACGGCCAATGCGTCGGTGTTCGGGATTCCCGCCTGTCGGCTCGACCCCGGAGGGGCTTCACCACGTGAGAAAACTGCGCATCGGTGTCATCTACGGCGGGCGTTCGAGCGAGCACGAAGTGTCGCTGGCCTCGGCGGCGGCGGTGATAGCCAACCTGGATCGCGAGCGCTACGACCCGGTGCCCATCCGCATCGAACGCGATGGCCGGTGGACGATCGCCGACCGTCCCCCGACGACGGTCGTGGCAGCCGAAGTGATCGCGAAGGCACGGCAGGAAGCCGGGCGGGCAAACCGGTCGGGGCGCGAGGCCTACCTGGTGCCGCACGCGGGCGAGGAAACGCTGCTCACCGTGGAGCGGGCCGCGGGCGAAACGTCGTCTCGCGAGAACGCCTACGTGGCCGGCCTCTCGCTGGACCTGATTTTTCCGGTGCTGCACGGCCCGTACGGCGAGGACGGCACGGTGCAGGGGCTCCTCGAACTCGGAAGCATCCCCTACGTGGGCGCGGGGGTGCTCTCGTCGGCGGTGGCGATGGACAAGACGATGATGAAGGTGGCCTTTGCCGGCCGCGGGCTGCCCATCGTCCCGCACGTCGCCGTGCTTCGCGCCGAATGGGAAGCGGCCCCCGAACGCGTCTCCGCCATGCTCGCCGAGCGGCTCGGCTTCCCGATGTTCGTCAAGCCGGCGAATCTGGGGTCGAGCGTCGGGATTTCGAAGGCGAAGACGGCCGGGGAACTGACCGCGGCGATGACGCTCGCGGCCGAATTCGACCGGAAGATCGTGGTGGAGGCGGCGGTGCCGGCGGCGCGCGAGATCGAGTGCTCGGTCATCGGCAACGACACGCCGGCGGCCTCGCTCCCCGGCGAGATCCTGCCGTCGCGCGAGTTCTACGACTACGAGGCCAAGTATCTCGAGGAATCGCAAGCGCTGATCCCCGCCCCGCTGGACGAGGCGACCACCGCCGAGGTGCGGCGCCTGGCCGTCGAGGCGTTCCTGGCGGTGGACTGCGCCGGGTTCGCGCGCGTGGATTTCCTGCTGTCGCGCGAGGACGGGCGGATCTACGTCAACGAGATCAACACCATCCCCGGCTTCACGACCATCAGCATGTTCCCGAAACTGTGGGAAGCGACCGGCCTGGGCTACGCGGCCGTGCTCGATCGCCTCATCGAACTCGCGCTGGAGCGCCACGCCGGCAAGCAGGCGCTCCGGACGACCTATCCCTGACGTGAAGACCTTCGTCGATGCAGAATGTCGAATGCAGAATGCAGGAGCCTCGTGCGCTCCGCCCCCTTCATTCTTCATTCGTCATTCGTCATTCTTCCCGGCGGCGCTCATCGTCGTCCTCGCGTTGATTGCCTGTCCCGGGCGCGCCGCCGGGGGCGTCCTGCCCTACTCCCCCGCGCTGGCGCGCGTGTACGACGCGATCCTCGATGCGAGGTTCGAGGACGCAGGCGCGGAGATCGGGCGGGCGTGCGGGCCTGCGCCCGCCCAGGCGTGCGAACTGCTCCGCGTCACGTCGCTCTGGTGGCGCATCCAGCTCGATCCGTACGACACGTCCCGCGACGGGGCGTTTCGCGCCGCGGTCGACGCGGTCGTCGCCTCGATGGAACGGTGGACGGCCCGCGAACCGAAACGCGCCGACGCGTGGTTCTTCCTCGGCGGCGCGTACGGGCTGCGCGTCCAGTTCCGCGTGCTGCGCGCCGAGCGGCTGGCGGCGGCGCGCGACGGCAAGCGGATCAAGGACGCGCTGGAGCGATCGCTCGCCCTCGACCCCAACCTGCAGGACGCCTGGTTCGGCATCGGCCTCTACCACTACTACGCGGACATCGCGCCGACGGCCCTCAAGCTCCTTCGGTGGATGCTCTTCCTGCCCGGCGGCAACAAGGCTGAAGGGCTGCAGGAGATGCTGCGCGCGCGCGACCGGGGCGAACTGCTGCGCGGCGAAGCCGACTTCCAGCTGCACGTGATCTACCTGTGGTACGAGCAGGACTACGAGGAGGCGCTGCGGCTGCTCGAAGGGCTGCACGCGAGCTACCCGCACAACCCGCTGTTCCTCCAGTCGATCGCGGAGGTGCAGCACGTCTACCGGCACGATCTCCCGGCGAGCCTCGACGCCTGGCGCGCGCTCTTCACGCTCGCACGTCAGCGCCGGGTGAGCCTGCCTGAAATGAGCGAGACGCGCGCGCGGCTCGGCATGGCGCAGGAACTCGACGCGCTGGCCGAGACCGACTACGCGATCGAGCAGCTGCGCCCGCTCGTGGAGGCGAAACCCGCCGCCCCGCACGGCGCCGCCGCGCTCGCGCAGTACCGCCTGGGCGCCGCCTACGACCGCATGGGATGGCACGGCCAGGCGGTGCCGGCGTACGAGGCGGCGATCGCCATGGCGCCGGCCGACGATCCGGACGCGGTGAAGACGAAAGCGCGGGAAGCCCTCCGCCGACCGCCGGATCCGCGGACCGCGGAAGCCTACCGGCTGTCGATCGAAGGCCTGCGACACCTGCAGCGGCGCGAACTGTCAGCGGCCGGCGAGACACTCGCGCGGTCGCTCGCGCTCAACCCGTCCGATCCGTTCACCCTCCACCGCCAGGCGCTGCTGCTGCTCGCCCGCAACCTCGACGCCGAGGCGCTCGCCGGGTTCGAACGCCTCGTCGCGATGCGGCCCGTGCCGCCCGCGACGGTCCTCGCCTCGTCGTGCTTCGAAGCGGCACGCCTCCTCGAGGAAAGCGGCCAGCGCGAGCGCGCGATTGAAATGTACCGCCGCGCGTCGCGAGTCCGCGGCGGCGAAGCGGACACCCGCCAGGCCGCGCTCAAGGCGCTCGAGCGGCTGCACGTGCCGCAGTCCGCCCGCTGACGAGAGCCGAGCCGCGCGCCCGCGCGGGCACCACCCGCCTCTCGAGACCCGAACAGAAAAAATTTCGCGCCGGGTACGCCGGGACGATCCCCGCCTCGCGTGGCCGCCCCGCCCTGCGTGTCACGCGGCGCAACGCGATCGCTGCGAGAGGCCGACACACAAGGCACCGCGACGATCGCGCGGCCGCGCGCGCCAGACGATCGCGCGCGCGATCGATCGCGTCGCGTCGCACGAACCGACCGCCGCGCGATCGAAAAACGCGCGCGCGCGATCACTTTCTGCTTGACATCGTTTTTTTCTCAACCATAATCTACATCCAGTATGAGCGAGGCGGGCTTAGGCCACGCCTAGTGATCCCTCGGCGTCGTCTTGATAACTGAACTTCAGGTTGCCGGGAGGACAAACGGCGAAAAGCACCATCCGCCGTCTCCCGATTCCGGGATGCCTCGACGCCGCATCGGGCGGCTCGAGCCACGAAGCGGAGCGCGACCCCGGAGCGCCGCACCTCGCGAACTCGCGGCACATCGGATCGCGAACTCACGCACAATCCACTGACGAAGGGGGGGATAAGGACATGGCAAAGAAGGTTGCAAAGAAGCCCGCCAAGAAGGCCGGCAAGAAGCGGTAAGCTCGGATTACCGCAAGAAGAGGGGGCGAGCGTCGCCCCCTTTTTTATTGTACCGGAGCACGATCTCAGCCTGCCTTCTGCAGCAACACTCCTGCCCGAATCTCGTTCGACGTCTGGCTCTCGACTTCTGACTTTCGACTCTCGACTTCACTGTCCGCCCATCGTCTTCCCGTCCCACACGCGCACGCGCAGGATCTTGTCGCGCGGCTGGATGCGATCGAGCACGTCCAGGCCCGAGACGATCTGCCCGAACACCGTGTAGCGGCCGTCGAGGTGCGGCTGCGGCGAGTGCGTGAGGAAGAACTGGCTGCCGCCGGTGTCCGCCCACTCCAGCGCCATGCCCATCGTGCCGCGCAGGTAGGGTCGCTCGTTGATCTCGTCGCGGATGGTGTAGCCGGGGCCGCCCTCGCCGTCTCCCCGAGGATCGCCGTCCTGCACCACGAAGTTCGGGACGACGCGGTGCCATTCCGCGTTGGTGAAGAACCCGCTGCGCGCGAGCGTCATGAAGTTGAGGCAGGTGAGCGGCGCGTCGAGCACGGCCAGTTCGACCTGGATCGTGCCCTTGTCGGTGTCGAAGTAGACCTGCGGCGAGTACCTCGGGCACCAGCAGAATCGCGCGAGTCGTAGAAGGCGGCGGGCCGGCCGGCCGGTGCCGGCCTGATGGCCGCGGCGAGGTCGGCGGACGGGTCGAGCGGCGCAAGCAGGGCCGCGGCGTGGACGCGCACCGCCCAGTCCTTGTCGACGAGTGCCTCGCGGAGCAGCGGCGTGGCCGCCTCGGGCCCGTACTTCACGAGGGCATCGAGCGCGGCGGTCCGTGCGCCGTACGCCTCGTCGCGTGCCGCCGCGTGGAACGCGTCCGCCAGCGCCCGTTCGCCGCCCGGGGGCTTCAACTCGCCCAGGCCGGCGGCGGCGGCCCCGCGCACCACCACGTCGGAATTCGCGAGCGCCTGCAGGAGGATCTGCTCCGCGCCTGGCGCCTTGATCTTCACGAGGGCCGACAGCACGCCAGGCAGGACGCGCGCGTCCTCGTCCTTCAGCATCGCGGTCAGGCGGGGCAGCGAGGTCTCGCGGTCGAGGGTGCCCATCAGCGACGCCAGTTCCGCTCTCACGGTCCAGTCACGGTCGGCGTCCATGCCCGACAGCACCATGACGAAGCCCGACGGGTCGAGCGCCCGCAGGCTCCTGAACGCGGCCGCGCGGATGGCCGCCGACCGGTGGGTCACCAGGTCGAGCAGTTGATCCTGCGCCGTCGACACGCGGGCAGCGCCGATGGCCGAGACCACTTCGATCTGGAGCAGCGAGTCGAGCCCCCTGGTGCCGAGGAGGGCCTGAAGCGCCGGGCCCGCACGCCTGTCGCCTATTGACGCCAGCGCTTTCACCGCCGAGATCGCCGTGCGCGTGTCGCGCGCCCAGTCCTGTGCGAGCGTCGCCAACAGTTGGACCGCGCCGGGATCCTTGAGCGCTCCCAGCCCGCGTGCCGCGAAGGACCGGCCGAAGGCGCTCTCGCCCCGCGCGAAGGCCGTCAGCGGGCCGGCCGCGCGCTGGTCCTCGGTTCGCTGGAACGCGGCCGCCACCGGCCACCACCGCACCAGCGGCTGGCCTGACCCGTCGAGCACGGCGGCCGCGAGCGCGTCGTACGCCTTCAGCCGCCCGAGCGCGAGCACGCCGAGGCGGAAGGCGTCCACGGGCGGTTCGTGGCGTTCGGACACATCGTCGGGTGCGATCGACGCGAGCGCCCCGGCCTTCACGTGTCCCGCCACCATCTCTCCGATCGCGCCGGCGCTGGCGGCGTCTCCGATCGCCGCGAGCGCCTCTGCCGCGCGCCCCTGCACGATTGGCGAGGCATCGCGGAGCGCCGCCTGCAGGGGGCCGACGGCTGACGCGTCCTTGAGCAGGCCCAGCGCGAACGCCGCCATCTGGCGGACCTCGGGTTCGCCGTCGCCCGCCAGGAGCGGCAGGAGCGGCGCGACGCCCCCGCGGAGGCCGACGCGGCCGATCGCGAGCGCAGCCCGCCGTCGCACCCGCGCGTCGGGGTCGGTGAGCAGGCGCGGAAGGCCGTAGGCCGGCGGCGGCGTCGTCGCGAACACGACGTGCCCGGACGTGCCCGCGGCCGCGGCCCCGCCTGCACCCGGGCGGGCAGCCGGGCCGAGCGGCGGCACCTCGGGCTCTCCCAGGATCCGCTGGTCCTCGTAGCGGAGGATCCACGCCAGCTTCTGCTCGTAGCCGACGATTGTCTCGGGTCGGAGCTGCGGCGGCGGCGTGCCGCCGCCGCACGCGCCCGCCAGCCAGGCGACGGCCAGCACGGCAGCCGGCGCAAACGAGAAAGAGGGCGCTCGACGGATCTCAGGCGTCATGGTCATGGCGATTGCGTCCCGGTCCCCTCGATTATCGCACCAGCGTCTGGGCGCGGAGGGTCGCATGCGCGACGCGGTCGGCGTCGACGGCCACGCCGATGCCGGGTCCCGTCGGAACGGCGATGGTGCCGTCGGGAGCCACCTCGACCGGGGGGTCGATCAGGTCGGGCACGAAGTAGCGCTTGGACGCGGCGACGTCGCCCGGGAGGGTGAAGTTGGGCAGCGTGGACAGGTGGATGTTGTGGGCGCGCCCGATGCCCGATTCCAGCATGCCTCCGTGCCACACCGGAATGCCGCGCGCCGCGCACAGGTCGTGCACGCGGACCGATTCGCGGAAGCCGCCGAGCCGGCCGGGCTTGATGTTGATGATGCGGCAGGCGCCCGCGTCGATCGCGTCGCGCGCGATGCGCGGGCTGTGGATCGACTCGTCGAGGCAGATGGGCGTCGCAATCTGCCGCTGCAGCGCCGCGTGGTCGGTGACGTCCTCGTAATCGAGCGGCTGCTCAATCATCATCAGCTTGAACCCGTCGAGCGCCGCGAGCCGGGGCGCGTCGTCCAGCGTGTAGGCGGCGTTGGCGTCCACCATGAGCGGGATGTCGCCGAAGCGCCCCCTAACGAAGCTGACCGCCTCGGTGTCCCATCCGGGCTTGATCTTGATCTTCACGCGGCGATAGCCGGCGTCGAGCTCGGTGCGCACCTTGGCGGCCAGCTGTTCGAGCGAGTCCTGGATCCCAATCGACACACCCGAGTCGATCCGTGTCCTGACTCCGCCGAGGAGCCGCGACAGCGGGACGCCGTCCGCCCTGGCGAACAGGTCCCAGCACGCCATTTCGAGCGCCGCCTTCGCCATGTTGTGCCCGCGAACGGCGCGGAAGAGGGGGAACACGTCACGCGGATCGGACGGGTCGGCCGCGAGCAGCGTCGGCGCCAGGAAGCCGGTGATGATGTGCCAGGCGGTGTCGTTGGTTTCCGGGCTGTAGTACGGCGTGTCCTCGGCGACGCACTCGCCCCAGGCCTCGAGTCCCCCCGCCAACAGGCGCACGAGGACGAACGGCTTGTCGGTCACGCGGCCGAAACTCGTCTCGAAGAAGTGCACGAGCGGCAGGCGCAGCAGGCGGAGTTCGATGCGGTCAATCTTCACAGGCGCTCCTCGCCGGCCGCGGACGTGCCGGCTCGTCTCTCAGGCTCCCGGCGTCGGACGCCAGACTTCAGGAGGCGTCGCGATCCGCTACCCCTTCGTCCTCGGCACGTAGTAACGCGTGCCCCGGCCCATCCCGCGGATCTGCCTCAGCAGGTCGTCGAGGGCATCGTCGCTGCCTGCCAGGTCGAACTGCGAGGTCTCGACCACGAGGAGCGGCGTGGCCGTGTAGTGGAAGAAGAAGTGCTGGTAGGCCTCGTTCAGTTTCTGCAGGTAGGTCGGGTTCGGGAGATACGGCTCCTGCTCCGGGTCGCGGACGCGCAGCCGCTTCACCAGGAGCTCGGACGGCGCCTGCAGGTACACGACGAGGTCGGGCAGGGCGACATCGCGCGCCAGCAGTTCGTACAGCCGCTGGTAGATGAACAACTCGTTGTCATCGAGATTCAGGTAGGCGTAGATCCAATCCTTCTCGAACAGGTAGTCGCAGACCGTCGCCTGGCTGAACAGGTCCGCCTGGCGGAGCGCCACCTGCTGGCGGTGGCGGTTCAGCAGGAAGAACAGCTGCGCCTGCAGGCTGGCACCCGGCCGGTCGGCGTAGAAGTCGCCGAGAAACGGGTTCTCGGTTTCTTCGAGCACGGTCGTGGCGTCGACGAGCGCGGCCAGGCGCTCGGCCAGCGCCGTCTTGCCGACCCCGGGCGGGCCCTCGAGGGCGATGTAGCGAAAGTCCAAGGCGCGCTGAGTCTACACCAACGAGAGTCATTCTGATAAGCTCCTCAAATGGCCTGGTTCACCAAGACGCGCAAGCCGATGGCGCCGACCGACAAGGTCAGCCGGGTGCCGGAGGGGCTGTATCTCAAGTGCCCCGGCTGCACGCAGTTGATCTACAACAAGGACCTCGCGGCGAACCTGGCCGTCTGCCCCCGGTGCGCCCACCACTTCAAGATGTCGGCGACCGAGCGGCTCTCGATGCTCTTCGACGGCGACTTCGTCATCCACGACGCGGACCTCGTGTCGACCGACCCGCTGGAGTTCACCGACACCAAGCCTTACAAGAACCGGTTGCAGGCGACGATCGCGTCCACGGGGATGAAGGACGCGGTGGTGACGGCCACCGGCCGGCTCGACGGCATCGAGACCGAGATTGCCGCGATGGAATACTCCTTCATCGGCGGCAGCATGGGCGTCGTGGTCGGCGAGAAGATCACCCGCTCGATCGAACGGGCGCTCGACATGCGCGCCCCGGTGATCATCGTGTCCTGCTCGGGCGGCGCCCGGATGATGGAGGGGGCGCTCTCGCTCATGCAGATGGCCAAGACGTCGGCGGCGCTCGCGCGCCTCGATCGGGCCGGGCTGCCGTTCATCTCCGTGCTCACCGACCCGACGACCGGCGGGGTCACCGCGAGCTTCGCGATGCTCGGCGACCTGAACATCGCCGAGCCCAAGGCCCTGATCGGGTTTGCCGGACCCCGCGTGATCGAGCAGACGATCCGGCAGAAACTCCCGGAGGGGTTCCAGCGCAGCGAGTTCCTCCTCGAACACGGCATGATCGACATGGTGGTCGACCGGCGCGAGCTGAAGGCCACCATCGCCCGGGCCTTGATCTTCATGGGCGCCCGCCGTTCTGCGGACGCCCCCACCCAAGCTGCGGCCGGCAGCGGGATCGGAGCGGCCGGCGAGCAGTCGTGACGGGTCGCAGTCCGTGGATCCCCTGACCTACCTGTTCGGTCTCGAGAAGCTGGGCATCAAGTTCGGTCTCGAGAACATCCGCGCGATCTGCGCGGGCCTCGGAGATCCGCAGCTGGCCTGGCCCTCGGTCATCGTCGCGGGGACGAACGGCAAGGGCTCGGTCTCGGCCATGGTCGAGGCGGGGTTGCGGGCCGGCCGCCTTCGGACGGGCCTGTACACCTCGCCGCACCTCGTCCGCCTCGAGGAGCGATTCGCGGTCGACGGCGTGCCGGTGGCCTCCGACGCCATGACGGCGGCGTTGGGCGCCGTCCAGCAGGCGGTCGTCAGCCTCCGCCAGTCGGGAGCGCTGCAGACCGAGCCGACGTTCTTCGAGGTGACCACCGCGGTGGCATTCGAGATCTTCCGGCGCGCCGGCATCGACTTCGCGGTCCTGGAGGTCGGGCTCGGCGGGCGGTACGACGCCACCAACGTCGCGACGCCCGTGGCGGCGGCCATCACCACGATCGATTTCGACCACGAACGCTTCCTCGGCAACACCATCGCGGCGATCGCGGCGGAGAAGGCGGGGGTGATCAAGCCCGGGATGCGCGTGGTCGTCGGCGAAACGAAGGCGGAGGCCGTCGAGGTGATCGAGCGGACGTGCCGCGAACAGGGCGCCGTCCTGGTCCCCGCCGGCCGCGGTGTTCGCGCGGAGGTCCGGACGCTGGAGAACGGCCAGGCGGTGGTGGACCTCGAAACCCCGGTCCGGCAGTACGGTCCGCTGCGCCTGGCGCTTCGCGGCCGGCACCAGCTGCAGAACGCCGTGGTTGCCATCCGGCTGCTCGAGGAACTGACCGGCGCCGGGGTCGAGCTCGGGCGCGACGCGATCGCCGCCGCCGCCACCGCGGTCCGCTGGCCCGGGCGGCTCGACCTGCTGTCTGACGGGCGGGGCCGCAGGGTCCTGTGCGACGCCGCCCACAACCCGGCCGGCGCCCGCGTGCTGGCCGACTACCTGCGCGAGGTGTACCCGGCCGGCCTTCCCATCGTGTTTGCCATCATGCGCGACAAGGACGTCACGGGGACCTTGCACCCGCTCCTTTCGTCGGCGTCCCGACTCGTCCTGACGCGGGCGCACACCGACCGGGCGCTCGACCCGGCGGCGCTCGCCGACGCGGCCCGGCGGGCCGGGTGGCGCGGGCCGCTCGAGGTCCAGCCCGACCCGATGCTCGCGCTCGAGCAGGCCTGGGCGCACGCTCCCGAGGTGTGCGCGGCCGGTTCCATCTTCCTCGTCGGCGAGGTTCTCGCGCGTTGGAGGCGTGCGTGATATTCTTGCCGGGTTTTCATCACGCGACACTCGTTCTCATCACTGACCCGGGCATGGCTGTACCTCTCACCACGATTCCTGCTCCGCCCGCTGCTGGCGGCCGCGTGCCTCGTCGCGCTGGCGGCGGCGCCCGCCCGCGCCCAGGGCGTGCCCAACACCGGTTTCGAGACCTGCAAGCAATGGACGATCGACCGCGCCGAGAAGGGCTACGTGAAGCTCGTCGGCGCCGTCGAGTGCAAGAAAGGCGACACGCAGGTCTTCGCCGAGCAGTTCGAGTACTGGAGCGAGACCCACCGGGTCGTCGTGACCGGGAACGTGACGTTCCGCGACAAGGACGCGCAGATCTCGGCGGACCGAGCCGAGTTCAACAGCGAGACGAAGCTCGGCACGTTCTACAACGCCTCGGGGTTCGCCACCGTCGCGACCGCCGCCAAGAAGGACGCGCTCGGGGGGCAGGAACCGGACGTCTACTTCTACGGCGACACGGTCGAGAAGATTGGCGTCGACAAGTACCGGATCACCCACGGCGGGTTCACGACCTGCGTGCAGCCGACGCCGCGCTGGCAGATCACCTCGGGCTCGGTGACGTTGCGCCTCGACCATTACGCGTTCCTGACGAACGCGATCATCAAGGCCAAGGGCGTACCGGTGTTCTACCTGCCCGCGCTCTACTACCCCATCCAGAAGGACGACCGGGCCACCGGGATCCTGATGCCGACCTACGGCACGTCCACGTATCGCGGCCTCACCCTGAGCAACGCCTTCTTCTGGGCGATCAGCCGCAGCCAGGATGCGACGTTCCTCTACGACTGGTTCAAGAAGCGAGGCCAGGGCGCGGGTGGCGAGTACCGCTACGCGGCGGCTCCGGGGTCGAGCGGCTACGCGAAGTTCTACGCCCTCGACGAGCACGAGTCGACCTACACGAACGCCGACGGCTCCGAATCGGTGATGCCCGCCCGCAAGAGCTACGAGCTCCGCTCGAGCATCAGCCAGGCGCTCGGGCGGCGGTGGACCGCGCGCGGCCGCGTCGACTACTTCACCGACATCTCGGTCAACCAGGCGTACAACACCGACATCTACGACATGTCGAGGAGCTCCCGGATGTACGGCGGCGGGATCAGCGGCAGCGTGGGCGGCTTCACGGTGAACGGCTCTTACGACCGCACGGAGTATTTCGCCAGCCTGAGCGACTCCACCGTCACCGGCACGTCTCCGCGGATCGTGGTCTCCCGCAACGAGAAGCCGCTGTTCGGCGGGGCGCCGGCCTACTTCGGCTTCAACACGGAGTTCAGCAGCCTCGTCCGCCAGACGCGCTCCGAGGAGGCGGTGACCGACGATCGCGGGTTGCAGCGATTCGACGTGATGCCCGTCGTCCGGGTGCCGTTCACCAAGCTGCACTTCGTGACCGTCAACTCGTCGGCCGCGTGGCGCGGCACGTGGTGGACCCGCAGCCTCGCCGAGGACGGGTCGGGGGCCGTGATCGACGAGGGTATCCGCCGCAGCTACTTCGACCTGTCCTCCCGCGTCACCGGCCCGGTCATCAACCGCGTCTGGAACACGCCGGACAGCGGCTACGCGTCGAAGTGGAAGCACACGGTCGAGCCGTTCTACAACTTCAAGTACAGTCACGGCGGTCGACAACTTCGATCAGATCATCCAGCTCGACGCCACCGACTACGTCGTCGGCGGCACGACGCGGATGGACTACGGCGTCACCAACCGGCTCCTCGCCAAGCCGGCGGGAGCCGGTGCCGCCGGGAGCGCGCGGGAGATCCTGGCGGTGGTCCTCAACCAGACGTACTACACCGACGCCAGGGCCAGCCAGTACGACTACAACTACTCCACCAGCTTCTCCGGCCTCAAGCCGAGCAACTTCTCCCCGGTCCGTCTCGACGTTCGAGCGACCCCCGGCGAGCAGGTCAACGGCACGTTCCGGCTGGAGTACGACACCCGCAACGGGGGCATCCAGAGCATGGCGGCCGGCGGACAGGTCTCGCTGGCCGACTGGCTGCACGCGACGGGCGCCTTCAGCCAGCGCCGCAACACCAACACCGTCGACCTCCAGCCGCAGCGGGACAACTACCTCACCGCCTCGGCCACCCTGCGGACCCCGTCGAACCGGGTGGGCGGCAGTTACACGTTCAACTACGACATCGGGCGGTCCACGCTCCTGAACAGCCGCATCATCGGCTACTACAACGCCCAGTGCTGCGGCTTCGCGGTCGAGTACCAGACGTACAACTTCCCCCAGTTCAACCCGCTCTACCCGGTGCAGGCGGACCGTCGGTTCAACTTCTCGTTCACCCTCGCCGGCCTCGGCACGTTCTCGAACTTCTTCGGGGCGCTCGGCGGCACCGGGATGGGTGGGCGGTAGAGGCACGCATGAACGACCCGAAGGCCTACGCGGCCGCGAAGTCCCCGCGAATCGCCGGCGTCAAGTCCAAGCCCCTGCGGCTCATTCCCGACGAGCGCGGCTGGCTGATGGAGGTCCTGCGAGCCGACGACGGCGAGTTCTTCGCGAAGTTCGGCCAGGTGTACGTCTCGGCCACCTACCCGGGGGTCGTCAAGGCGTGGCACTATCACAAGGTGCAGGTGGACAACTTCGCCTGTGTCTCGGGGATGGTGAAGCTGGTGCTGGTGGACACGCGGGCGGGTTCGCCGACCGAGGGGGCGGTCAACGAGTTCTTCGTCGGGTCGCAGAACCCGATGCTCGTGCAGGTCCCGAACCTCGTGTATCACGGGTGGAAGTGCATCGGCGACGACGTGGCGCTGGTGGTGAACGCGCCGACGGAGCCGTACCTGGTACGAGGAACCGGACGAGTTCCGGCTGGATCCCCACGGAACGCTCCCGTACGACTGGAGCCGGAAAGATGGTTGAAGTCCTCGTCACGGGCGGTGCCGGTTTCATCGGAAGCAACTACGTGCGCCACGCGCTGGCCGCCCATCCCGACTGGCGTGTCACGACGCTCGACAAGCTGACCTACGCCGGCCGCCTCGAGAACCTCCACGACGTCATGGACGACCCGCGGCACTGCTTCGTGCGCGGCGACATTGCCGACGCCGAGCTGGTGCGCCCGCTCGTGATGCGCTCGAACCTGGTCGTGCACTTCGCGGCCGAGACCCACGTGGACCGCTCCATCCAGGGTGCGGGCGATTTCATCCGCACCGACGTCATCGGCACGTTCGTCCTGCTCGAGGCCGCGCGTGAAGCCGCGGGCCTCCAGCCGGTTCATCCAGATCTCGACCGACGAGGTCTACGGCAGCGTGCCGGCAGGCGCGAGCCGGGAGACCGACGAGCTGAAGCCGCGCAACCCGTACTCGGCGAGCAAGGCCGGCGCGGACCGCCTCGCCTACTCCTACTGGGCGACCTACGGCGTGCCGGTGATCGTCACCCGCGCGTCGAACAACTACGGGCCCTACCAGTTCCCGGAGAAGGTGATCCCGCTCTTCATCACCAACGCGATCGACGGGCAGCACGTGCCGCTCTACGGCGACGGACTGAACGTCCGCGACTGGCTGCACGTGGACGACCATTGCCGCGGCATCGACGTGGTGATCGATCGCGGCACGCCGGGCGAGGTCTACAACATCGGGGGCGGCAACGAGGTGGCGAACATCGACCTGACGAAGCGGATCCTCGGGCTGCTGGAGCGGCCGGAATCCCTCATCCGTCCGGTCGTGGACCGCCCCGGCCACGACCGGCGCTACTGTCTCGACACGGCGAAGCTGCGGGGCCTCGGCTGGCAGCCGCGGGAAGCCTTCGCCGAGGGGCTGCAGCGGACCGTCGCGTGGTACAGCGAGAACGAGTGGTGGTGGCGGCCGATCAAGCAGGGCGACCCGGCGTTCACGGCCTACTACGAGCGGCAGTACGGGGAACAGGCCGCCGCGCGGCGCGAATGAACAATGCTGAATGTCGGGTGCCTGTTGTGTTCGGGGTACACTCCGGTTGTGCATTCGGCATTCGACACCCGGCGTTGACGGCTGATTGACGCCCTCGGACAGCTGCGACCGATGACATCTGATCGACCCGTCCTCGTTACGGGGGCCGCCGGCTTCGCTGGCAGCCACCTGCTCGATCTCCTCGAGCCGGGCGGGCGGTCCCGTCGTCGCCTGGCGGCGGCCGGGGGAACCGCTCCCGGCGTCCCCGACGGGCGCGCGCGCGGCGTGGATGGAACTCGACCTCCTCGACGCGCCGGCGGTCGAACGCGCGGTCGCCGCCTCACGTCCCGCCGTCGTCTATCACCTGGCCGGCATCGCGCACGTCGGCAGTTCGTGGGACCGCACCTACAGGACGTTCGAGGTGAACGTCCTCGGCACCCACCACCTGCTCGCAGCGCTTGCGCGGCTGGACCCGAAGCCGCGAGTCCTGGTGACCGGGTCGGCGCTGGTCTACCAGGATCACGACCGCGCCATTTCCGAGACCGACGCGGTCGGGCCCGGAAGCCCGTACGGCCTCAGCAAGCTCGCGCAGGAGATGACGGGCGCGCACGCGGCCGAGGAACTCGGCCTGCCGGTGCTCCTCACGCGCCCCTTCAATCACATCGGCCCCCGGCAGGACCCGTCCTTTTTCACCGCCAGCGTGGCGAGGCAGATCGCGCGGATCGAGCGCGGCCTCTCGGAACCCGTGCTCGACGTCGGCAACCTCGAAGGCGCGGCGCGATTTGACCGACGTGCGCGATACGGTCCGCGCCTACAGGGCGATCGCCGAGCGCGGGACGCCGGGCCGCGTCTACAACGTCTGCGCGGGACAGGCGTACCGGATCGGTGACATCCTCGACGATCTGCTGTCGCACGCGAGCGTGAAGATCGAGGCGCGGCGCGATCCCGCGCGCTACCGCCCGCACGACTCTCCGCTGGTGCTGGGCGATCGATCCCGGCTGAGCGGCGAGCTCGGTTGGGACCCCGGCTCTCCGATCGAAAGACGCTGGCCGACATGCTGGCCTACTGGCGGCAATCCGTCGCGCGCGGCCTGGCCGGCCCGGCTGCCTGAGTGAAGCGAAACCGATGCGTGTCCTGATTACCGGCGCCAGCGGGTACCTCGGGCGGACGCTCGTTCGGGCGTTCCAGGCGCGGGCCACGCGACCGTCGCTTTCTCGCGCCACGCGTCCGGCGAGCGGCCTGGCCGGCGAACTCGTTGACGGCGACGTGCGGGACGCGGCGGCCCTGTCGCGGGCGGCCGCCGGCTGCGACGCCATCTGCCACACCGCGGCCCTCGTCAGGTCTGGCGGAAGCGCCGCGAGGAGTTCGACGAGGTGAACGTTGCGGCCTCGAACACGTGCTCGACGTCGCCCGCGTCACCGGCATCCCGCGCCTCGTCTACACCTCGTCGTTCCTGGCGCTGCCCCCCGCGGGCGGCCGTGCCCGGCCGGTGGAACGACTACCAGCGGACGAAGGTCGCGGCCGACGGTGGGCGACCGCGCGGTCATCGAGGGGTCCCGCTGATTCGCACCTATCCCGGGGTGATCTACGGCCCGGGCATCAGGACCGAGGGCAATCTCGTCGGCGGAATGGTCGCGGACCACCTGGCCGGGCGGCTGCCGGGCATCGTCGGCGCGTCTGCGTCTGGTCCTACGCGTGGGTGGAGGACGTCGCCGCCGCGCATGTCGCGGCGCGTCGAGCGGGGACGAGCCGGGCGCGCGCTACCGTCTCGGCGGCGAGAACGCCCCGCAGATGCGCGTGTTCGAAATCGTGCGCGAGATCACCGGGCGCCGCCTGCCGAGGCGGATTCCCGGCGCATGGCGCGACGCTGCTTGGCGCCGTTGAGGAAATGCGCGCGTCGATGACGGGCCGCCCCCCGCTGCTCACCGCCGGCACCGTCGAGTCCTGACGCGGGATTGGCCGATGGACAGTTCGCTGGCGACGCGACCTGGGTACCGCATCACTCCGCTGCGCGAGGGCGGCTCCGTCGCCTGCTGGAGCAGGCTCGGCGCCCCAGGTTCCGGGGAGGGCCCCGCTCGTGACGGACTTCTCGGAAACGCGCCGGCAGCTGCTGCACATGGCGATGGCCTCGTTCGCCCTGCTGCTGCGGGTGCTCACCTGGTGGCAGGCGGCGCTCTGCGCCGTCGCCGCGTTCCTGTTCAACCTCTTCGTGCTCCCGCGCATCGGCGGCGCCTCGCTCAACCGGCCCCGCGACGCGGCCCGGGGCTACCCGCGAGGAATCCTCTTCTATCCGCTGTCGGTGCTGCTCCTGATCCTGGCGTTCCCGCACCGGCCCGACATCGTCGCCGCTGCCTGGGGGATCCTTGCCTTCGGCGACGGCGCGGCGACGATCGTCGGCACCAGCGAGCCGCGGACCGAGACTGCCGTGGAATCCCGACAAGAGCGTCGCCGGATCGCTCGCCTTCGTGGCCGCAGGAGCGGTCGGGGGCGTGGCGCTCGCGTGGTGGACGCGTGCCGCCGTGTCACCGCTGCCGCCCGTGCTCTTCACCCTGGCGGCCCCCGTCCTGCCGCGGCCGCGGCGGCAGCCGCGTCGAGTCCATCCCCGTCGGCCTCGACGACAACATCTCGGTCCCTATCGCCGCGGCCATCGTTCTCGGCGGTCTCGGGTTGATGGATGAGGCGTCCTGGACCGCGGCCTCGACGTGGCTGCCGCGCTCCCTGCTGATTGCCGTCGTGGTCAACGTCGCCGTGGCGTCGCTCGGCTGGCTGGCGAAGACGGTCACGACACCGGGGGCCGCGGTCGGCGCGGTGATCGGCATCTCGGTATTCGCGTTCGCCGGGCCGGCGGGGTGGCTGATGCTGTTCGCCTCGTTCGCAGCCGCCGCCGTGTCCAGCAGCTCGGACTGAAGAGGAAGTCCGTCCTCGGCATCGCCGGAGGAGCGCGGCGGCCGCCGGGGGCCAGGCAACGCGATCGCCAACACGGGGCTGGCCGCCTTCGCCGCGATGGTCGCGGCGCTGTCGCCCCATCGCGAGGGCGCGCTGCTGGCCATGGTGACCGCGCTGGCCGCCGGGTCGAGCGACACCGTCGCCAGCGAGATCGGCAAGGCCTGGGGCACCAGGACCTACCTGTTTCCGACGTTCAAGAGCGTGCGCCCGGGAACGTCCGGCGCCGTGTCGCTCGAAGGAACCGGTGCGGGGATCGTCGCGGCCTTCGCGCTGGCGGCGCTGGCCCTTTCGCTGGGTCTGATCGAGGGAAACGCCATCTGGTTCGTGGCCATTGGCGCGACGGTGGGGTCGTTCGTCGAAAGCTCGCTGGGCGCCACGCTGGAGGCCCCGGGCACCTTGAACAACGACATGCTGAATTTCATCAACACGGGGCTGTCGGCGGCGTGTGCGGTCGCGCTCGCATGGATGGTGGGACGATGAGCGGCCGGGGTCGCCTCCGGACCTACCTCGAGTTCGCACGCCCGTTCACGCTCTTCGCGCCGGCGCTGGGCATGGCGTCGGGCGGGGCGACCGCAATCGGCGCGCACCCGCGCGAGCCGTGGAGCTGGTGGCTGGTCGTCTACCCCCTGCTCGGGGCCGCGATGGCCGCGGTGCTCAACGCGGCGTCGAACGGGCTGAACCAGATCTACGACTTCGACATCGACGCGGTGAACAAGCCGAAGCGGCCCTTGACGAGCGGCCGGATGACCATGCGCGAGGCGTGGGTCTTCACGTGGGTCACCTTCGCCATCGCCTGGATGCTCGCATGGCTGGTGGCGCCCGGCGGCCGGCACGAGTGCTTCTGGCTCGTCGTGGCGGCCACGCTCATCACGACGCTCTACTCGGTTCCGCCGTTCAGAACCAAGCGGCTCGGCATCTGGGCGAACGTGACCGTCGCGATCCCCCGCGGAGCGCTGCTGAAGGTCGCCGGCTGGTCCTCGGTAAAACCCGTACTCGGGTTCGAGCCCTGGTTCATCGGCACCATCTTCGGGCTCTTCCTGCTGGGTGCGACAACGACCAAGGACTTTGCCGACATGGAAGGCGACGCGCGTGGAGGCTGTCGCACGCTACCCATTCAGTTCGGCGTCAAGCGCGCCGCCTGGATGATCTCCCCCTCGTTCGTGGTGCCGTTCGCGATGATTCCGCTCGGGGCGTGGGCGGGGATCCTCACGGGGAACTTCTGGCTGCTCCAGTTGCTCGGGGTGGTGATGACCGCCTACGGGCTTTACGTCTGCTACCTGATGCTGCGGAAGCCGGAGAGCCTGGCGGTCGAGGAGAACCACGTCTCGTGGGCGCACATGTACCGCATGATGTTCGTCGCGCAGGTGGGGTTCGCGCTCGCGTATCTGCTCTGACGACAGGAGCTAGTAGCTCATGGCGGATCACGGAACCTGAAGCTCCGTGAACCGCTGATCGCTGCGAGCTGCCCCTATGTCCCGTACACCAGCGCGCCCTGGTCGGCGGCGCGGACGTCGACGACGATCTTTCCGTCGCGTACGTCCACCGCGAACACCCGACCTTCGTTCCAGTGCTGGCTGATCGGCAGCTTCACCCTGTCGTCGATCACCCGCTTGAGGAAGCGGGCGCCGAACGCGAGGCTGTGCCCTTCTTCCACCAGCTTCTCCAGCGCGCCGGGAACGACGACGAGCTTCCGGCCGGTCTGCTCCAGCGTCTTGACCACGCCGGCCATGTAATGGCGCGCGATGCGCGTCACTTCCTCCTGGGTCAGCGGCGCGAACAGCACGACCTCGTCCACCCGGTTGCGGAACTCGGGCGGGAAGCGGCGCTCGAGTTCGCGCATGACCTCGCCCTGCACCTGCTCCACGCCGATCTGCCGCGACCGGAAGCCCATCGGGCTCGTCAGCTTCCGGAAATGCTCCGACCCGAGGTTCGACGTCATGATGACGATCGCGTCGCTCAGGTAGACGCGCTTTCCGCGGCCGTCGGTCAACCACCCCTCGTCGAACGCCTGGAGGAACAGCGTCAGCAGGCTCGGGCTGGCCTTCTCCACCTCGTCCAGCAGCAGCACCGTGTATGGCGTTGTCCCGCAGCTGGTTCGTCAGGATCCCTCCGCGCTCGGATCCCACGATGCCGCGCGGCATGCCGATCAGCTTGTCGACCGCGACGGAGCCGTCCTGGTACTCCGACATGTCGACGCGGATCATCTTCTTCTCGTCGCCGAACAGGAACTCCGCCACCGCTTTCGCCAGTTCCGTCTTGCCGACGCCGGTCGGGCCGAGGAACAGCAGCACGCCGTCGGGCCGATCGAAGCCGTCCTTGAGCGGCCCCTTGTTGAGCACCAGCCGTTGGCCACCGCGTCGATCGCCGTCTCTGCTGGCCGACGATCGCGCTTCGGCAGCCGCGACTCGATCTCCTTGAAGCGGTCGCCGACGTCCCGGAACACCATGTCTTCGGGGATCTGCGCGGCGCCGGAGATGACCGACACGACGTCGGCGCGCTTTCACTTCCCACCGGCGATCGATCTCCGCGCGCACGGCGGCCGTGTCGAGCCAGCCGATCACCTTGTCGGGCAGGTGCAGGTGGCGCATGTAGCGCGGCGCCATCTCGAGCGCCGTGTCGATGGCCTCGTCCAGGACCTTGACCGAGTAGTTGCGCTCGAGGCGCGGGCGGAGGTTGTACAGGATCCGGCGCGTCTCGTCGAGGTCCGGTTCGGTCACCATGACGGTCCGGAACCGCCGGGCCAGCGCCTCGTCTTCCTGGATGTACTCCTTGTACTCGCACAGCGTCGTCGCGCCGATCATCCGGACCTCGCCGCGGGCGAGGACCGACTTGAAGCACGTTCGCCGCGTCCGACGGGGCGCCGAGCGCCGAGCCGGCGCCGACCATGGTGTGCACCTCGTCCACGAAGAGGACGAGGTTGGGGTGCTCCTTCACCTCGCGGATGACGTTCTGGATGCGATCCTCGAACATCCCGCGGAGCATCGTGCCGGCCACCATGCTGTTCATCTGGAGGTTCACCACCTGGCAGTCGCGGAGGCGCACCGGCACGGTTTCCGGCTCGAACTCGATCCGCCGCGCAAGCCCCTCGACGATCGCCGTCTTTCCGACGCCGGGTTCGCCGATGAGCATCACCGAGTTCGCGCGCTCCCGGTGGCAGAGGATCTCCATCACCTGGCGCAGCTCTTCGCTCGCGCCCGTAGACGCGGCGGCATCTTGTCCTGCCGGGCGAACAGGTTGAGGTTCGTCGCGAAGTGCTTGAGAAACGGCGGCAGCTCGAACCGCTTCCGCAGCCGCTCCTCGCGCTGCTCGAGGTCGCGCATGCGCGTCGCGATGCGCGAGACGAGCAGCTCGGGCTCGACCCCGTGCCGCCGGATGATCGAAACCGGCACGCCCTGGCTCTCCTCGAAGATCGCCGAGAAGAGGTCCACGGCTTCGATGGCCTGCCGCCCCGCGCGGCTCGCGTGGTGGAACGCCAGCTTGAAGAGCAGCTTCGTTGCCGGCGCGACCCGCATGTCGCGGTCCGCGAACGCCGGCATCATCTGCAGGTGCTCCTCGAGCGCCTGCAGAATCGCGTGGGGGTTGAGTTCCAGGTCCCGCATCACCTGCGCGAACATGTCCCATTCCACCTGCGCGAACGCCAGAAAGATGTGCTCGTTGGTGAGCAGCGTGTGCTCGCGGCGCCGGGATTCTTCCATGGCGCGGTCCACGACGCGCTGCGCCGACTCCGCCATCTTGTTCTGCGAAATGTCGAAGTCTTCCACCGGTCGTCGCCTCCCTCCAGTCGAACTTGACCCTTGAGAGAGCAAAAGGCAGGCCACTGCCGGAACGGGGAAATCTGGAAGCGGCGACCGGGCGGGTGGGTGCGAGGCCGGGACACAGTGGCCGAGGCGACCGCGCGGAGTTCAGGCCCGCGCGGCCGCCGGCCGCTACGGATCTAGGCGGCCTGCAGCAGCGCCTTGATGCGCTGCTCGGTCGGCGGGTGGGTGCTGAAGAGCGACAGCATCCCCGACACGAGAACGGCTTGATGATGAACATGTGCGCCGTCGCCGGGTTGGCGTCGAGCGGCATCCGCTTCGCCGTCGCCTCGATCTTCCTCAGCGCGTCGACCAGGCCGTACGGGCTGCCGGCGATGCCGCGCCGCCGCGCGTCGGCGGCGAACTCGCGCGATCGCGAGATCGCCGCCTGGATCAGCATCGCCGCGAGCGGCGCGAGGATCATCGTCGCCAGCAGCGCGATCGGGTTCGAGCCCTCGTCATCGTCGCGGCGGCCGCCGCCGAAGAACGCGGCGAACTGGGCCATCCGCGCCAGCATCATGATTGCCGCGCGCCATCGTCGCGGCCACCGAGCTGATGAGGATGTCGCGGTGCTTGACGTGCGCCAGCTCGTGCGCGATCACGCCTTCGAGTTCTCGCCTCGCTGAGGACCCGCAGGATGCCCTCGGTCGCCGCGACGGCCGCGTGAGAGGGATTCCGGCCGGTCGCAAACGCGTTCGGCGACGGGTCGGGAATGACGTAGACCTTCGGCATCGGCAGGCCCGCGCGCTGCGCCAGCCGCGCGACGATCCGATAGAGCGGGTGCTCGGGACCCACCGGCTGCGCGCCGGTACATCGACAGGACGATCTTGTCCGAGAACCAGTACGAGACGAAGTTCATCACGACGGCGAAGCCGAAGGCCATCACCAGCCCGCTGGAACCGCCCAATGCTCACCGATGAACAGCAGCAGCCCGCTCATCACGCCGAGCAAGAGTGCCGTCTTCATTCCGTTCATATGTCTTTCAGTATACCGCTGCGCTCCGGACGCCTCGTCACGCCCGGCGGAGAGCGGCGATCACACCGGCAATCAGCGCCGCCCTCCCGGGAAGCGCCTCGAGCGCCACGTGTTCGTGGGAGGCGTGCGCGCCGTCGCCGACGGCCCCCAGGCCATCTAAGGTGGGAACCCCCAGGGACGCCGTGATATTCCCGTCCGATGCCCCGCCCGTCCCCCCTTCACCGAGCGTCATCCCCAGCTCCGCCCCCACCGAGCGGGCGAGTTCGAAGAGGCGGGCGACGGCCGGCGTTCGCTCGAACGGCGGACGGTCGAAGCCACCGGTCGTGGTGATGGCTGTTCGTGGTCGCCGTGGGCGAAGCCCGGCCATGAGCCGCTGCACCCTTTCCGCCTCGGCAACGCAGGTCACCCGGACGTCGATCGTCGCGCTCGCTCTCGCGGGCACCACGTTGGCGCGCGTTCCCCCCTGGGCCAGGCAGGCTGTGAGCGTCGTGCCCGACGCCACGTCCTGGGCGCGATCGATGTCGAGAAGTTGCTCGCACAGCTCGAGGACCGCGTTGGCCCCCTTCTCGGGCTCGATGCCCGCGTGTGCCGCCTCGCCTCGCGCCTCGATCACGAACTGTCCGCAGCCCTTCCTGGACGTCTTCAGCGCGCCGCCGGGCAGGGACGGCTCGAGCACCAGCACGGCGTCCGCGCGCCGCGCTTCGTGTTCGATGAGCGCCCTGGACGTCCCGCTGCCGGTCTCCTCGTCGCTGGTGAGCAGGAACGTGACGCGCGGCGGGTCGCCGGCCGCGCGAGCCGACCCACCCCCGCCACCTTCGCGGAGCGCGCGCAGCGCCAGCATTCCGAGCGCGATGCCGGCCTTCATGTCGAAGACGCCCGGTCCGAACAGCCGACCGTCCCGCTCGACGAGCGGCATCGTCGCGATCTGGCCGACCGGCCACACGGTGTCGAAGTGACCGAGCAGCAGGACGGGCGGGCCCGCTCCGTCGAACTCGGCGACGAGGTGGTTGCCGGCGGTCGCGCACGGAGCCTCCCGGACCCTCCCCCCGACCTCGGCGAGACGCCGGGCGAGGCTCGCCCCGCACCTGTCCACGGACGGCTTGTCGAGGGTGGGCGATTCGAGGCGCACGAGTTGTTCGATCGTGTCGCGGAGCCATGCGCGCTCCGATTCGCAAAACGCGAGCAGGTGTTTCATAATTGGGGCATGAAGCGCCTGGTGGTCGTGTCGTTCGCCGCCGTGGTCTGCGCGGGAGGCCTGTTCGCCGGGAGCGAGGCGCGCGCCCAGTCCCGGCCGAAGCCAGTGGCCCCGCCCGTCAAGTCAGCTGCGCCCCACGCCGGCCGTGCAGCAACCGCCGCCCCCCGCGCCGGCCGTACCGGCCGCGGAGACGCCCTCGGAAGCCACGCTCGGCGTGCCGTTCTACCCGAGCATGCAGTTCATCGAGTCCTACAACGCCGGAACCGGCCAGCGCTATTACCTGTTCGGCGCGACGGCCAGCTTTGCCGACGTCGTGGCGTACTACAGGTCTGTGCTGAAGCAGCGCGGAGAACTGGTCTTCGAGGTGCCCGCCACGCACCAGTTCGACATCGGGCGGTTCAGCGAGGAGACGATGGCGTTTCCGCCGAGCGTCACGGTGAAGGACTACACCGGGCCTGGCCTGCAGGGCTATCCGAATCCGAAGGCGGGCGCGGAACCGTCACGGTTCCCGACCATCATCCAGGTGGTCCCGATTCCAGCGGCGGCCCCGGTCCGGCGCTGACACGTCTCCGCGTTCGACCGGGCTGGCGGCCAGGCGAGGGCCATGCCGCCTCCCATGTTCGCGACCGCCCCGCGCTAGCGGCGCTTGCGGGCCGTCTTCTTCGCGGCCTTCGCCGCTTCCTTCTCGAACTCGTGAGCCATCTCGGCCACCAGCTGCAGCGACGTCTGGGCCGAGAAGATGATGCCGATCCAGAACTCCGACGCCTCGGCCTCGCCGGCAAGCAGGGCCTGCACTTCGTCCAGCGATTCGACCGCGTCGCCGAGCCGCTCCATCGCGAGGTCGTAGCCCGCCTTCGCCGCCGGCTTCTTCACTGCCTTCTTCTTTGCCATCGTGTGCTCCTTGGTGAGAAACGTCCTGCACAAGGTGTACACGATTCCCGCCGGGTTGCGGCTTGCGACCTGCGCGTTCTCCTCGCCCTGCTCGGGAAGGGCCGGCCGCCAAGAGGCGTGACCGCTAGGTGGGAATCTCGGTTTGGGTATCCATCGTGTGGACGACGGTCCTGTAGACGAGCCTGGCGGCGCTGATCCGGATCTCGTCACCGTGGTGGAGGACAACCGGCCCGGTGATCCGCACCGCTCCGACCCACGTCCCGTTCTTGCTGCCCATGTCGCTGATCGTCGCCTCCGATCCGCGGACGACGATCTTCGCGTGGCGCCGCGAGACGGTCGCGATGTCCACGCGCACGTCCGCATCGGCGTCGCGGCCGATGACATGCTCGCCATCCCCGAGCATCGTCTCGCGGCCCTGGTACACGAGCCAGCACCGGACCGCGGCGGAAGCCAACGAGCGTCTCCCGGGAACGTTCTCGCGCGACGGTCCGGCGGGTGCTTCCTCGGTCACCTCGCCCTCGAAGGCGTAGCCGAAACTGTGCACCGTCCTGATGAACTGGCCGTGCCGTCCACTGTCCCGGAGCGCCTTTCGGACCTCCGCCGCCAGCACCGTCAGGTTGGCTTCCAGGACGAACGTGCCCGGCCAGAGACGTTCGTGAAGATCGGCTTTCGAAACCGCGCTCGGGTAGGCGTCGATCAGCGTGGTGAGAAACGTGTAGGCCTTGGGCGACAGGTGGACCTCGGCCCCGTTCTCGAGCAGTTGTCGTCGTTCGCGGTCGAGGACGAACGGCCCGAAGCGGGATGCCAAGGTGCCTCTCTGCAGATTCCTTGGAAAACGACTGGGAAAGCCTAAGGACTGGGCCCCGTTCCTGAGGCATTCTAGCAGAGCACTCGGGGGCGTTGCCCTGCCGCCGCCCCCGGCCCCCACGTCGCAGGCGCCGCAGCCGGCGCCGCCGCCTGCGACGGCGCCCCCCTCACCTCTCACTTTTCTCCTAGCTGAGCGTGAAGTTCACCGTCACCGTCATGATGACCGGAATGGGGTTTCCGTTCAGCAGCGTCGGCGTGAATTCCCACTGGCGCACGGCGTCCTCGGCCGCCTGGTCCAGCATCGGGATCGAGCGGAGCACGCGGGCGTCCTTCACCTTGCCGTCCGGGCCAATCAACAGTTCGAAGATCACGACGCCCTGCACGCGGGCATCCTGCGCGTCCTTCGGATAGACCGGCTTCACGTCCACCACCCGGTTCGGCGGCTTGATGTTGCCGCCGACGCGGACGGCCTCGATCGGCCAGTGCGTCGGAAGCGGCCGCGAAATCTGCCCGGCGGAGGCGGAAGCGGCATCGGCAGGCAGCGGCGACGCCGGGCCGTTGTCGAGCGTGAAGTTCACCGTCACGGTCATCATGCGGCGCTCCGGGCCGTCCCACGGCGTGAACTTCCACTGCAGCACGGCATCCATCGCGGCTCCGATGAGCGGCGGTTGGCCGCGGAGCGCACGTGCGTCGAGGACGTCACCGGATGGCCCGAGCGACGCCTCGATGATCTGCACGCCCTGGATCCGCGCCTCCTGCGCTTCCTTGGGGTAGACCGGCTTCACGTCCCGCAGTTTCGCCGGCGGCTTGATGCTGCCTCCGATTCGCACGACCGGCACGTCCACCGCCCCGGAGGTGTTGTCGGGCGTGAAGTTGAACCCGAGAACGACCGACCGCGTCTCGGCCTGGCCGGGCTCGAAGCGCCAGTTCTTCGCCGCGTTCGCGGCCGCCATGCCGAGCGAGCCATCGTAGAGCGCGTCCCCGAACGCGGTCGTCACCGGGATTGCGTCGCGCACCGTGCCGTCCGCGTTCACCGTCACGGCCACGGTTGTCCGGCCGGTCGCCCCTGGCGCATTCGGATCGACGCGGTGGCTCACGCCGAAGTTGGAGGTGGCCGCCGCGCTCTGCGAGGCTGTCATGAAGCGCGGCAGCCCGGTGGTGTTGCCGGTCCGCCCCACCCGCTCGATCGCCGCCCGCAGGTCCGCAAGCGTCATCCCCTCGGCCTTCAACGCTGCCTCGAACTGGGCCTCGGTCTGGATGTTGTTCGCCTTCTTGATGTTCTCGAGAATCCGCGCGAACTGCTCGTCGGTGAGCGGAGCCGAATCCCCCCGCCACCCCCGCGCCGACGGCACCCCCAGCACCGCCAGCCACACCCCCGGCAGCGCCGGCGCCTGTCCCCCCGCCGACCCCGGCGCCAGTGGACACGCCGGGGCGCGGCGCGCCGGGGGCCTGACCGGACGACAGACCATCGCCCTTCCCGATCAGTACCACGGAGCGCTCTGACGTCACCCGGTAGCTGCCGCCAATCGACTTGGCGATGAAGTCGAGTACCCGCTCCATGGGCACGCCGGTAGCGAACTTCATCGTGATCGGCTGGTCGAGCACGCGCTCTGGAATCTCGGTCGTGATCGCGATGCCGGTCGCCGTCGAGAGCGTCGACAGCACCCCGCGAAGGCTGCTGTTCTCAAAGTCGAGCGGGCCGATCTTGGACGGAGCGAGCTTCGGCGCGGCCGTCGCCACGCCCGGCGTCTTCGCGCCCGACTGCTGCAGCGGGAACGCGGCGGTCGCGATGCGGCCGCCGACGAAGATGACGACGGCCATGACGGCCAGCGAGCCGACGATTCGGGCGCGGGACATGGAAGCCTCCTTGACCAGCAGCGTGACCCGCTGTCGCAGGTGCGCGCGCTTGAGGAACAGCGATGCAGGAGTCAGGACGAGACGGGGCGCGGGCCTGGCCAGGCGGAGCAGCGCCTCGAGATACGGCTGCCGGTGCCGAGCCGGCGGACCGCCTCGCGGTCCACCACCTGCTCGCGCGCCAACTGGATTTGGTTGATGACGAACCAGATGCCGGGATGGAACCAGAGGACCGCGCGCATGACCTCGTCGAGCGCGTTTCGCACCCAGTCGGCGCGGCTCGACGTGCAGCAGTTCGTGCGTGGCGATCGCCGTCTGCTCGTGCTCGGGGAACGTCTCGAACGTTGCGCGGCACGAGCACCACTGGCCAGACCAGGCCGCACGTCACGGGCCGGCTGGCCGTCGCCGACACGAGGAACTCGGCGTCGGTCTCCGCAAGCGTCGCGGCCCGGTCGACCGACGGCGGGCGCGGCCAGAGCGGCCGGGCCGATCGGCGCAGGCGCCCCACGGTGAAGACACCGAGACCGAGCCAGGCCAGGCGCAGGAGGATGCCCGCGACGAGCACTTCGGCCACGCCGATCGGCCCACAGGAACGGCGCGACGCTGCCCGCCGACACGGTTTCGGTGAACGCGCTGGCCGGCCAGGCCGGCGCCGCCGGCGTCGCGACCACGTCGACCGAGGCCGCGATGGGCGCCGCGGACGGCGGGAAGCCACCTCGCGCACCACCCACGTCTGCAGGAGCGGCAGCAGCAGGCACGCCGACGAGCACGACGCGCCAGTAGGCCATGCGCGCGCGCGGCGACCACATCCCGAGCAGGCGCGGCAGCGGCGCGGCAACCAGGACGACGATGGCCGCCTGGAGCGCCCAGGCGACGAGATTGGACGGATGGAGGAGTGTCCATCACTCAGCCTCGCGAATCAGGCGCTCCAGCTCCTCCAGCTCCGCCGGGGACAGCTTGCGGTCCTCGACGAGGTGCACGAGGAGCGGCTGCGCGGACCCGTTGAAGACGCGATCGACGAACTCGCGCACCATCGAGCGGACCACCTGGCGCTCGGGGCGCGACGGCCGGTAGACGTAGGCGCGGTTCTCGCGCTTCGCCTTCACGTGCCCCTTCTTCTCGAGCACCCGCATCATCGTCATCACGGTGGTGTAGGCGATGCGGCGCCGTTCGAGCAGCGTCTCGTAGACGTCGCGGACGGTGACCTCGCCCTTCGACCAGACGATCTTCATCAGCTCGAGTTCCTGGGGCGTCAGCGTCGCACTGGAGGGTCTCATATACTAATAAATTAGTATTGCCGAATTAATATGTCAAGAGGGATTTGTGAAGTCGGAACTCACGCGGAGGGGTCGGCGAGCACCGACGAGGGGTCGGCACTGACGCCGCGGAGTCGAGGACCACGGACGCGGGGTCGGAGCTGACGCCGAGGAGTCGCGATCATGGACGAGGGTCGGAGCGACGCCAGAGTCGGGGCCAATGCCGCGCGCGGCGAGCAGTCCGGGCGGCGGTCTTGTCCGTCGGCACGCGTCCGGCGACCTTTCGGAGGACGCCTACTCCGGCACTCGGCAGAGCAGTGTTGTCGGCCCCGCGCGGCAGTGACGACTGCCGCTGCTCGCAGCCGACTCCTCTGCGTCAGGCCGGCCCCCCTGCATCAGTTCCGACTGCCATGTCAGCTCACCGTGCTACAGTCCCCGCCGAGGAGGAACGCCGTGCCGACCATCATTCCGCCGCATGTCGGCGTCGCCGCCGTCGCTCGTCGCGGTCACTGTCGCGGTCGGCGCCCAGCAGGCCAGCCGGCCTGGATGGAGATCGCCCGCAAGCCGCCCATGGGCTGGAACAGCTGGAACAAGTTCGGCTGCAACGTCAGCGAGACGTTGATCCGGGAGGTCGCCGACGCGATGGTGTCGTCGGGCCTGAAGGACGCGGGCTACCAGTACGTCGTGATCGACGACTGCTGGCAGGTGTCGCGCGACGCGAACGGGACGATCGTCCCCGACCCGGAGCGGTTCAAGGGCGGGATGAAGGCGCTCGCGGACTACGTCCACTCGAAGGGCCTGAAGTTCGGCGTCTACTCGGACGCGGGCGCGCGCACATGCGAGGGGCGTCCGGGCAGCAGCGGCTACGAGGTGGAGGACGCCCGCCAGTACGCCGCGTGGGGCGTGGACTACCTGAAGTACGACTGGTGCAACACCGACGGCGTCGATCCGAAGATCGCGTATCCGACGATGAGGGACGCGCTGAAGGCGACGGGCCGGCCCGATCCTCTTCAGCATGTGCGAGTGGGGCCGCAACCAGCCGTGGACCTGGGCGCGCGGCGTCGCGCACATCTGGCGGACCACGGGCGACATCTCCGATCGCTGGGACAGCTTCACCCGCCTGCTCGACCAGCAGGTCGGCCTGGAGAAGTACGCGGGGCCCGGCGGCTGGAACGACCCGGACATGCTCGAGGTCGGCAACGGCGGAATGACGAACATCGAGTACCGCGCGCACTTCAGCTTCTGGTGCCTGCTCTCCGCGCCGCTGATCGCCGGCAACGACATCCGCAGCATGACGCCCGAGATCCGCGACATCCTGACCAACAAGGACGTGATCGCGGTGGACCAGGACACGCTGCAGCAGGGTCGCCGGATCCGCAAGGACGGCCCGCTCGAGGTGTGGGCGAAGAAGCTGACCGACGGCTCGCAGGCGGTGATCCTCTTCAATCGCGGCCAGGCCGCCGGCCGACCATCGCGGTGTCGTGGCAGGAACTCGGCCTGCGGTTCGACGCCGAGTTGAAGCGTGCGCGACCTGTGGACGAAGAAAGACCTGGGCGCCGGTGAAGGGCACCTTCTCGGCGACGGTACCGGGGCACGACGTCGTGATGGTGAAAGTCGCGCGCTGACGATAGAATCACGTCGCGGCTCTGGCGGCGCTTTCGGCCTTTGGTTTCGGCTGACGCGACTTTCTGAGCAACGAGGAACCGTCTATGCGTCGATTCTGTCGATCGCTCCTCTGCCTTCTGCGCCGCGGCCACGTGGATGGTCGCCGCCCGCAGCAGGCCCCACCCGCTCAGGCCCCGGCCAGACTGCGCAGGCGGCGCCCGCCGGCGCGGCGAAGCCGGCTGCGAAGCCCGTCCCGTTCACGCTGTCGGTTGACGGCATCATGAAGGGCCAGAAGCTGATTGGCAGCGCGCCGAGCGCCGTCCGCTTCTCCGCCCGACTCGTCGCAGATCTACTTCTCCTGGCAGAAGCCGGACGAGGAGCGCGCGAACACCTGGGTTGTCAATCGCGACGGCAGCGACCTGAAGCAGTTGACGCCCGAAGAGGTCGCGGCAGGTCCCGGCCGCGCCGGCCGGCCGCGCCGATCGGCCGCGCAAGCGCCTCCTCGCCGCCGAGGGCGGCAACATCGTCATCTACGACCTCGCGACCAACGCGCGGCGGCTGCTGGTGAAGACGTCGGCGGCGGAATCGAATCCCCGCTGGGCGAGAAACGACACGGCAGTCACGTTCATGCGGGACGGGAACCTGTACCTGATGTCTCTCGACGCGTCCACGTCGCCCACCGAGGTGCAGTTGACCGACGTCGTCGCCGCGACCGAGCCAGCGGGCGCAGCCGCTGCCGGCGGCGGGCAGCGCGGCGCGATGGGCGGCGGCACGGGAATGGGCCAGCGTGGCGCGGCGGGCGCGCCGCCGCAGGCCCAGGGCGGCCAGGCCGGTCTCACCGACGCACAGCGGCTGCTCCGCGAGCAGGAGCTCAAGCTCATCGAGTACCTCAAGCAGCAGGCCGAGCAGCGCCAGCAGGGTCGCGGCGGGATGGGCGGCGGGCAGCGCGGCGGGCGCGGCGGGATGGGCGGACCCGGCGCCGGGGCCGGCAGAGCCAATCGCCCGCTTCACCCCGGGCGCGCGCCAGTCGGTCACCGACATGCTGCTGTCCAGGGACGAGAACTACGGTGTTCATCGCGGTGAGCGAGCGGCCCGAGATCGCCGCGCGCGCGCAAGACGTCCCGAACTACGTCACCGAGTCGGCGTACCCGGAAATGATCAACGGCCGCACGAACGTCGGCGACTCACAGGCGCGGCGGCACCTGGCGATCCTCGATCTCAAGGGCAACAAGACGACCTGGGCCGACGCGTCTGGATTTGCCGGAAACGAGAAGGCCGCGAAGGAGGGCGACAAGCCCGTTCCCCGGCTCGTGGACTGGAGCCTGCCCGACTGCACGGACGACGGGGCGCAGTGCGTCGCCGCGGTGCGATCGGCCGACAATCACGATCGCTGGCTGGTGAAAATCGATCCGGTGAGCGGCAAGGCGACCTCGATCGACAACCTCCACGACGACGCGTGGATTCGCGAGGGGTCCGTCTCCACCGGCTCGGGCGGCGGAGGGTTCGGCGGCGGTGGTGGCTTCGGCGGCGGCGCCGCGCTGGCCTGGCTGCCCGACAACAAGCGCGCGCTGTACCTGGCCGAACGCGACGGCTGGATGCACCTGTGGTCGATTGACGTCTCGGCTGCCGCACCGGCGCCGAAGCCATTGACGACCGGCAAGTGGGAGATCTCGGCAGCCCGGCTGTCGAACGACCGCACGAAGGTCTACTTCACCGCCAGCGAGGTGCACCCGGGCGAGCACCACTTCTACACGATGTCGGTGGACGGCGGCCCGTTCACGCGGATCACGACGACGACCGGCGGGCACGAGGTGACGGTGTCTCCCGACGAGAAGACGCTGGTGGACCTCTTCTCCACCATCAACCGGCCGCCCGAGATCTTCGTCATGCCGTTCGAGCAGGGCGCGGCGGCGAAGAAGGTCACGACGACCCCGACGGCCTAGTTCCTCGCCTTCAAGTGGATCGAGCCGAAGGTCATCAGCTACAAGGCCCGCGACGGCCAGATGGTCTACGCGCGGCTCTACACCCCGGAGATGGTCGGCGCGAAGCGCGACCCGAAGCATCCCGGGGTCGTGTTCGTGCACGGCGCGGGCTACCTGCAGTTCGCGCACAAGTACTGGTCGCAGAACTACTACCGCGAACACATGTTCCACCACCTGCTCGCGTCGAAGGGCTACGTCGTGCTCGCGCCGGACTACCGCGCGAGCGCGGGCTACGGCCGCGACTGGCGCACCGGCATCTACGAGCACATGGGCGGGAAGGACCTGGACGACTCGGTGGACGGGGCCAAGTTCCTCGCGGTTGCCGAGAAGGTGGACCCGAAGCGCATCGGGATCTACGGCGGCAGCTACGGCGGGTTCCTCACGCTGATGGCGCTGTTCACGACCCCCGACGCGTTCGCCGCGGGCGCGGCGCTGCGGCCGGTAACCGATTGGGCGCACTACAACCACAGCTACACGGCGCCGATCCTCGGCCTGCCGCAGAAGAACCCCGAGGCGTACAAGCGCAGCTCCCCCATCTACTTCGCCGAGGGGCTGAAGAACCAGCTGCTCATCTGCCACGGCATGGTGGACACCAACGTCTTCTTCCAGGATTCGGTGCGGCTGATGCAGCGGCTGATCGAGCTGCGGAAGGAAACCTGGTCGGTCGCGCCCTACCCGGTGGAGGACCACAGCTTCACCACCGAGACGAGCTGGGCGGACGAGTACAAGCGGATCCTGCGGTTGTTCGAGCAGTATCTGAAGAAGTAGCCGGCCGGCAGCTGGCATCGGACCACGACGGCCGGGACTGGCGCGCGGTCCGCTGCCAGTGGCGCGGGGGTGGGTCACCAGCCCCACGACTCTTCACTCGATGCGCCTGAGGATGAAGCACTTCAGGTAGGTACGTCTCCGGCACGCCCAGCAGCACGGGGTGGTCGCGGCCCTGCATTCGCTTCTCCACCACGTCCACGTGCACGAGCGCGTCGGTGGCCGCCTCGTGCACCACCTGGCCGAATGACGCCTCGTCCACGTTGTACGAGCAGCTGCACGTCACGAGGATCCCACCGGGCTTCAGCAGACGCAGGGCGCGGAGGTTGATGTCGCGGTAGCCCGACATCGCCTTCGGCACCGACGCCTTGTTCTTGGCGAACGCCGGCGGGTCGAGGACGATCGTGTCGAACCGCTCGCCCTCCCGCTCGAGCCGGCGGAGTTCGTCGAACGCGTTCGCCTCGCACCGCGTTGATGTTCGGCAGCTGGTTGCGCGAGGCGTTGGCCGCGATACGGGCCACCGCGTCCGCCGAGATGTCCACGGCCGTCACCTCGTCGCACGACGGCGCAAGCCGCAGGGCGAACCCGCCGTTGTAGCTGAAGCAGTCGAGCACGCGGCCGCGCGCGTACCCGGCCGCCGCCTCGCGATTCTCGCGCTGGTCGAGGAACAGCCGGTCTTCTGACCCTTCCACGGGTCGACCTGGTACTGGACCGGCCCTTCACGCACCGTGATCGTCGGCGGCACCTCGCCGTACAGCGCTTCGACCGACGAATCGAGCCCCTCCAGCGCCGCACCTTCACGTCGTTGCGGGCGAGGATGCCCTTCGGCGAGACGGTTCCACCAGCAGCCTGGTGATGGTCGGCAGCAGCCGTTCCACGCCCTGGGACAGCGACTGCAGCACCAGGTAGTCGCCGTAGCGGTCGACCACCAGCGACGGCAGCAGGTCGCCCTCGGCGTGAACCAGCCGGAAGGCCGTGGCGTCGAGCCGCAGCGACTCGCGGAACCGGATCGCCGCCTCCAACCGCCGGCGCCACAGCGCCTCGTCGGCGGGCTCCGGCCCGTGGGTCAACAGCCGCAGCGTGATCTGCGACTGGTCGCTGTAGAGCCCGTGGCCGATGACCCGCCCGCGCGCGCCGAGCACCGCAACGGTGTCCCCGGGCTCCGCTTCGACGTCCAGGACGTCGCTCCTGTAGATCCAGAGGTGCCCTGCCTGGATTCGCTGCTCGGCACGCCCGTTCACGGCCACTGATGGCTGCATGAGGGTAGCTTATCTCATGGCTCTCGGCTACCGGCTCCCGGCTTCGGGCGCAGCCTGTCGTACAATCGTCTGGTGCGCATTGCCATCGGGTCCGATCACGCCGGCTTTCAGCTGAAGGAAGCGGTCAAGGCCCGCCTGCCCGCGCAGGGCATCGAGTCGCCGACGTGGGCACCACGAGCGACGCCTCGGTCGATTATCCCGACTACGCCGCGGCCGTCGCGCGAAAGGTGACGGCGGCGAGCCGGATCGCGGCATCCTCGTCTGCGGCACGGGCATCGGCATGGCGATGGCCGCCAACAAGGTGCACGGCATCCGGGCGGCCGCCGCCGCGGACATCGAGTCCGCCCGCCTCAGCCGCGAGCACAACGACGCGAACGTGCTGACGCTGGGCGCGCGCATCACGCCGCCCGACCTCGCGCTCCAGATCGTCCAGTTGTTCCTCGACACGCCGTTCGCGGGCGGCCGCCACCAGCGGCGGATCGACAAGATCAGAGCGCTGGAATCTGGGAGCGTCCCGCCGATGAAGAACGCAGAATGACGAATGCAGAAGGCGGACAGCTGAACGGACAGCCGCAGGCAGGACAGGCGGGACTGCGGCCCGCTCTCCACGTTCGCCATTCGGCGTTCGGCCTTGACACCGCCCGTCCGTCGACGCGAGTACCCGCGGTGAGCGTCTTCACCGACGCGGTCGACCGCGTGTTCGCCGACGATGGGGCGCTGGCGGGAGCGGTGCCGGAGTTCGAATCGAGGCCGGGCCAGCGGGCGATGGCGCGCGCCGTCGCCGACGCCATCGAAGGCGGCGGCGTGCTCCTCGCCGAAGCGGGAACCGGCACCGGCAAGACCGTCGCCTACCTCGTGCCCGCGATCCTGAGCGGCCGCCGCGTGCTCGTCTCCACCGGCACCAAGACGCTGCAGGAGCAGATCATCGGCAAGGACCTCCCGGCGCTGCGGGAATCGCTCGGCATCCCGTTCAAGGCGACGTGCATGAAGGGGCGGGGCAATTACCTGTGCCTCCACCGCTTCGATCAGTTCCGCGACAACCCGATGGCGATGGCGTTCGCGGACGTCGACACCGTCGCCACGATTGCCGAGTGGGCCGAGCGGACCGAGGCAGGCGACCGGGCGGAGCTCGAGCAACTGCCCGAGGACCTCGGCGTCTGGTCCGAGGTTTCGGCGGCGACCGAGAACTGCATCGGCTCCGAGTGCCCGCGCCACGGCGACTGCTTCATCACCCGCATGCGCCAGCGGGCCGCCGAGTCCGACATCGTCGTCGTCAATCACCACCTGCTGTGCGCCGATGCCTCCGTCAGGCAGAACGCCTACGGGGAAGTGATCCCCGAATGCCACGTGGCGATCATCGACGAAGCCCACCAGCTCGAGGACGTGGCGACGCAGGTACTTCGGCACGACGGTCAGCACCTACCGGGTCGACGACCTGGTCCGGGACGTCGAACGCCTCGTGGCGTCCGGCGCCTTCAAGGATGACCCGGTAGAGATGCGGCGCGGCAGCGACCGGGTGCGCGACCGGGCGGCGATCTTCTTCCACGCGCTCCGCGAGGTGGCCGCCGGCTCCACGCCCGGCGCACGGGGTGGGGCGGCAGCCTCCCTCGATCGCCAGCGGGTCTCGGCGAGCATGCTCGGCGGCGTGCAGGCGCAGGGCGCGACCTCCTCGAGGCGCTCGACGCGCTGCAAGGCCTCGTGACGCTGGTGAACGACCCGGGCGAAGACCTCGCCGCGGTCGGCCGGCGGGCGGGCGAGATCAGGGACGAGTTGCGGTTCCTCCTCCGCTGCAACGACCCCGATTACGTGTACTACCTGGAGGCCAGGGGCCGGGGCGTGTTCCTCAAGGCCTCCCCGATCGACGTGTCCGCCATCGTGCGGGAAGTGTTCTTCGAGCGGATGGCGACGACCGTGCTGACGTCGGCGACGTTGAGCGTGGGCGATTCGTTCGACTACGTGCGCAGCCGGCTCGGCGTCCGCGAAGCCGAGGAATTGCGGCTTCCCTCGGAGTTCCGGTACGAGGAGCAGGCCATCCTCTACCTGCCGCCGTCGATGCCCGACCCGCGCTCCCCGCAGTTCTGCCGCGCGGCGAGCCGCGAGATCCTCGAGATCCTGCGGCGGACCGAGGGGCGGGCGTTCGTCCTCTTCACCAGCTACTCGGTCCTGCGGGAGGTCGAGCGGCAACTCGCCTCGGCGCTCGACTACCCGGTGCTCGTGCAGGGCTCCGCCCCGCGGTCGGTGCTGCTGAAGCAGTTCCGCTCGCTCGGCAACGCGGTGCTCCTGGCAACGTCGAGCTTCTGGCAGGGCGTCGACGTGGTGGGCGAAGCGCTGAGCTGCGTGATCGTCGACAAGCTGCCCTTCGCCTCCCCGACCGAGCCGGTCACCGCGGCGCGGATCGAGGCGATCAACGCGCGGGGCGAGAGTGCCTTCGAACAATACCAGCTGCCGCTGGCCATCCTGACGCTGGAGCAGGGCCTCGGCCGCCTGATCCGCCACCGCCGCGACCGGGGGGTCCTCGCGATCCTCGATCCGCGGATCCGGTCGAAGGGGTACGGCGAGCGCTTCCTCGCGGCCCTGCCCGCCGCCCCGGTCGTCACCCGCCTCGACGACATCACCCGGTTCTTCGCGCGCTGATCGCGCCAACCGGCTAATCCGGGCGGGTTTAGCGCCTCCCACACGCCGCGCCGGCGCTTTCACCCTTCCCTGCGCGTTTGCCCGGTTTTCAGTGTAGACTAGGGGCCGACGGTCCCCCCGGCCGCCATTCTATTTTTTTCCTATCTCTGACGGAGGATTGCGATGCTTCCCGTTTTCTCCGGCCGGCGCGTGCTGCTCCTCGCCTGCGCAGTGCTCGTGGCCGTTGCCATGGCGACTCCTCTCACCGCCCAGTCCACCGGCATGGTCAAGGGCAAGGTGATTGACGCAAAGGGACAACCGGTCGACGGCGCGACGGTGACCATCGAGTTCAAGGATGGCGTCTCCCGCAAGTACACGGTGAAGTCCAACAAGAAGGGCGAGTTCACCCAGATCGGCCTCGCGCCGGGCAACTACAAGGTGACCGCCACGAAGGAAAAGGTCGGGACCCAGTCGTTCGACGCCCGCGTGCGCCTGGGCGACACCGCCGAGGTGAACTTCAAGCTCGATCCGGCTGTGACCGCAGGCCCGAGCAAGGAAGAAGTGGCCAAGGTCGCGGCGATCAAGAAGCTGTTCGACGAGGGCGTCGCCTCGAGCCGCTCGGGCGACAACGACGGCGCGATCGCCAAGTTCAACGAGGCGATCGACGATCATGCCGACCTGCTACGACTGCTACTACAACGTCGGCTACGCCTACGCGCAGAAGAAGGAATACGACAAGGCGGAGGAAGCGTTCAAGAAGTCGATCGAGCTGAAGGCCGACTACGTCGAGGCGTACAACGGCCTCGCGACGATCTACAACGCGCAGAAGAAGTTCGAGGACGCGCAGGCCGCCAGCCAGAAGGCGGCGGAGCTGGCGGCGGCGGGCGGCGCGGCGGCGGGCGGCGGCGGCGTGGACGCGCTCTACAACCAGGGCGTCATCGCGTGGAACGCCGGCAAGGCCGAGGACGCGAAGAAGGCGTTCGAAGAGGCGCTCAAGGCCGATCCGAAGCACGCCAACTCGCACTACCAGCTGGCGATGTGCTTCATCAACCTCGGCAAGCTGGCCGAAGCGATCGCGTCGTTCGAGTCGTACCTGCAGTATGCGCCCGACGGCCAGTACGCCGCCCAGGTGAAGGCGATGCTGCCGCAGCTCAAGAAGTAGGCGCCGCCAGCCGAAGGCTGACGACTGTTCTTCGAGGTCGCCCGCGGCCGTCGCCGGCGACCTCGTCGTGTTTCTGCCCGTGACGCTTCAGGCCGACATCGCCGCCCGGCTCTCCGAGGTCCGCGACCGCATCGCGGCGGCCGCGGTGCGCGCCGGCCGCCAGCCCGGTGACGTGCGCCTGGTGGCGGTGTCGAAGACCTACCCGATCGAGTGCGTCAGGGCCGCGGCCGAGGCGGGCCAGCTGGATTTCGGCGAGAACCGGGTGCAGGAGGCGCTGCAGAAGATCGAGGCGGCGGCCGGCCTGCCGCTGCGGTGGCACCTGGTCGGGCACCTCCAGTCGAACAAGGCGAAGAAGGCCGCCGGGCCGTTCGCGTGCATTCACTCGATTGACAGCGTCGGACTGCTGCGCGACCTCGATCGGGCGGCGGAACAGGCGGGCGCGACGCCCGAGGCGCTGATCCAGGTGGACCTGGCCGGCGAGCCGACCAAGTACGGCGCCCCCGAAGACCAGGTCCGGGCGATCGCTCGATGCGGCTGGCGATTGCCGCGCCGCTCCGCATGTCGGGGCTGATGCTGCTGCCGCCGTACTTCGACGACCCCGAGCGACGCTCGACCCTATTTCGCGCGGCTCCGCGCGCTTCGCGACCGCCTGCTCGCCGACGGCGTCCCGCCCGCGCGGCTCCGCGAGCTGTCGATGGGCATGAGCCACGACTTCGAGGTGGCCATCGAGGAGGGCGCGACCATCGTGCGGGTGGGCACCGCGATTTTCGGCCAGCGCCTGTAGTCGCGGCCCCGACCGGCCGAGAAATCAATAGGCGGAGTTCCATGCGGGCGACGCGTGTCGACCGCGTGCGGTCAGTTGCGTTTGAGGACAGGAGACACACATGAAGGTCACCCCACTCGACCTGCGTCAAGCCAAGCTTCGCGTCGTGATGCGCGGCTACGACCGCAACGAGGTGGATGCGCTGTTGAACGAGGTGGCGGACGACTACGAGCAGGCGCTGCGCGAGGCCGACCGGCTCCACCAGGAACTGCTCCGCCTCGAGGCGGTCGTCGCCGAGCACCGCGAGCACGAGCGGAACCTGCGGAACACCCTGCTGACCGCGCAGCGGCTGTCCGACGAGATCCGCGAGCACGCCGAGCAGGAATCGCGGCGGATCCTCGAGGAGGCCGAATCGCGCGCCGACCTGATCCTCCAGCAGACGCAGAGCCGGGTCGAGGACGTGCAGCGCGAAATCGACGCGCTCAAGTTGAAACGGCGCGACGTCGAGACGACGCTGCAGTCCACCATCGCGACGCTGCGCAACGCGCTGGAGTTCGTGCGCGAGCAGGACCAGAAGGAACGCGAGGACAAGATCCTGCTCCACCGCCCGCGCCAGCTCGCCGCAGAGCCGCCGGCAGCCGTCGTGCCCCAGGCCAGGGCCGTGAACGAATCGCCGACGGCCGCCGTCATGCGGGCGCTCGACGCCGCCGCCGAGGGGCAGAAGTAATCGCCGCCGACTTCGTCATCCGCCACGCCCGGCAGGTCCTCACCTGCGCCGGGCCGGCGCCGCGGCGCGGCGCCGCCCAGCGGGACGTGTCTCCCGATTCCCGACGGCGTCGTGGCGTCGAGCCGGGGGCGCATCGTCTTCGTCGGCACGGAGCTGGAGTTTCGCGCCGTCCCCGTCGCCCCTGATGCCGCGTCTTCGTCGACGCGTCGGGCGGGACCGTCCTGCCGGGCTTCGTCGATCCCCACACGCACGTCATCTACGCGGGCGACCGTCGCGAAGAGCTGAGGCGCCGCCTGGCCGGCGCCACGCTACGCCGAGATCGCCGCCGGCGGCGGCGGCATCCTGCACACCGTCGCCGCGACCCGGGCGGCCACCGAGGACGACCTGGTCGCGTCGGCACGGCCGACGGCTGGCGGAGATGCTGCGCTGCGGGACGACGTCCGCCGAGGCGAAGAGCGGCTACGGGCTCGACACCGCCACCGAGCTGAAGATGCTGCGGGCCGATCCGCCGCCTGGCGGCGGAACAGCCGAGTCGAACTGAGCGCGACGTTCCTCGGCGCCCACGAAATCCCCGGGAGTTCCGCGACCGGCGCGCAGGCCTACGTCGACCTGCTGACCCGGGAGATGATCCCGGCCGTCGCCGCCGAAGGCCTGGCCGAGTGGTGCGACGTGTTCTGCGAGACCGGAGTGTACACGCCCGAGGAGTCGCGCACGATCCTGGAAGCGGGCGCGCGGGCGGGGCTGCGGCCGAGGATTCACGCCGACGAACTCGCGGCCAGCGGCGGTTCGGACGTGGCGGCGGAGGTGCGGGCCCGCTCGGCGGACCACCTGATCTTCGTGCAGCCCGGCGTCGGCCGACCGCATGGCACGCGCCGGCGTGGTGGCCACGCTGCTGCCTGCGGCGGCCTTCTACCTGAAGCTGGGCCGCTTCGCCCCCGCCCGGATGCTGATCGAACACGAGGTGGCCGTCGCGCTCGCGACCGACCTCAACCCCGGAGGCGGGTTCACCCCGTCGATGCCGTTCGTCATCACGCTCGCCTGCTTTGCGATGGGGATGACGCTCGAAGAGGCGCTGGTCGCGGCCACGCTCAACGCCGCGCACTCGATCGGGCGGGACGCGGACGTCGGCAGCCTGGAACCGGGCAAGCTGATGGACGCGGTGATCGTGGACGGCGAAGCCGTCGACCTGATTCGCGTCGGGGCACCCACGATCCGGGCGGTCGTCAAGCGCGGCCGGGTGGTCAGCGGCTGACGGCCACGCCTGCCTGCCCGCTTCCGCCCCGGCGACGCGGCGCGCCCGGGATGTTTGCGGCCTGCTAGGGTGTCGCCCTGACCGCCACCCGGACCTGGAACTCCCACGGCTTGGTATACCCCGGCAGCAGCACACGTTCTCCACGTACCCCCCGATGAAACCGATTTCACCGGCGCGGGTGGGCCTGTCGACCGCCTGGGTCGTTCCCCCGGTCTCGCAGTTGTAGGGCGGGTTCATGCCCCGAAACACGGTGAGGTTCGACGGACCGATCGGCAGGCTGTAGCTGGCGGCGGTCGACAGCGCGTCCTCGCACAGCTGGCGGTCCGGGCGCCGCTCCCCGAAGAGCGCGAGCTGCTGCAAGGCGTCCTCGAACCGGTAGAAGTCCCAGTACGCGTTGCCCGAGCCGGAACATGCCGTGAACGACCAGCAGGGCGACGGCGACTTCGATCAGTGTCTTGGCCATGGCATCCCGTCCTGTGAAACGCCGCTTCACCAGGAGCCGTCCGCCGGCGCGAGGCGGGCAGACGAGTGGCGTTATCCGGCTTATCGGCCGATGGCCGGGGGAATTACAGGGAGTGGACCGAACGGCGGCCCGGCAGCCCGCGGCGGCTAGTGGATGACGTGGAACATCCGCGACCAGCGGGTCCGGGTGAAGAAGTGGGTGACGACCGTGAACAGGTCCTTGATGGTGGCACCCAGCCCCGTCTGCATGTAGTCCTCGGTCTCCGACTCGTAGGACCAGTAGATCATGACCGCGCGGCCCTTCACGTCCTCGCGGGGAAGCATGCCCCAGTAGCGGCTGTCCTGCGAGTTGTCCCGGTTGTCGCCCATCATGAAGTACTTGTCGGCGGGGATCGTCACCGGACCGTAGCGTTCGCGCAGGTCGTACGGACGTGACTTCGCGAGTAGCCCGCCGCGCCCTGGGGCGGCTCGAGGAAGTGGACGTACGGCTCGTCGAGCCGCTTGCCGTTGATGTAGACCCGCTTGTCCTTCACCTCGAGGGTCTCGCCCGGCAGGCCGATCACGCGCTTGATGAAGTCGCGCTCCCGGTCCTCGGGGAACTTGAAGACGATGACGTCGCCACGCCGGATCGTCGCGCTCCGGCAGCAGCGCCCGCTCGATCCTGCTCGAGGCCGGGCCGAAGACGAACTTGTTCACCAGCAGGTGGTCGCCGATGAGCAGGTTGTTCTCCATGGAGCCCGTCGGGATCTTGAACGCCTGGACGACGAAGGTGCGGACGAAGAGCGCCAGGATCACCGCGATGACGATCGACTCGAAATACTCGCGGACGACGGACTTCCGGAACGATGGCGGCGCGGCGGCGATGCGGCTGGGCGGGCTTCGGGCAGTTTCTTCGTGCTCTTCACAGTTGGTGCCTTTCGCAGCGCGACACGGTCCGAGCCTGGTCTTGAGCGACCGGAGCCCGTCTACGACTCGTCGTCCATCTTCAGCACCGCCAGGAACGCCTCCTGCGGGATCTCGACCTTGCCGACGCGCTTCATCCGCGTCTTGCCTTCCTTCTGCTTCTCGAGCAGCTTGCGCTTGCGGGTGATGTCGCCGCCGTAGCACTTCGCCAGCACGTTCTTGCGCAGCGCCTTGACCGACTCGCGCGCGATGATCCGGCTGCCGACGGCCGCCTGGATCGCGACCTCGAACATCTGGCGCGGGATGAGCTGCGCATCTTCGCTGGCCAGCGCCCGGCCGCGCTGGTACGCCGTGTCGCGGTGCACGATGATCGAGAGCGCGTCCACCGGGTCGCCGTTCACCAGGATGTCGAGCTTGACCAGCGGCGATTCCCAGTAGCCGGTCACGTGGTAGTCGAGCGACGCGTACCCGCGCGAGATCGTCTTCAGCCGGTCGTAGAAGTCGAGGACGACCTCGTTGAACGGCAGCTCGTAGGTCACCAGCACGCGGTTGCTGGCGCAGGTACTCGAGCGTCTTCTGGATGCCGCGCTTCTCCTGGCAGAGCGTGCAGGATCGCGCCCACGTGCTCGGCCGGCGTCAGGATCATCGCCGTGATCACCGGCTCCTCGAGCTTCTCGATCCGGCCGGCGTCGGGCAGCTTCGCCGGGCTGTCGACCTCGTGCACGCTCGCCGTCGGTCGTCGTCACCCGGTACAGCACGCCCGGCGCCGTCGTCACCAGGTCCAGTCGAACTCGCGCTCGAGGCGCTCCTGCACGATCTCCATGTGCAGCAGGCCGAGGAAGCCGCACCGGAAGCCGAAGCCGAGCGCGGCGGACGTCTCGGGCTCGTAGAAGAACGACGCGTCGTTCAGCCGCAGCTTCTCGAGCGCGTCGCGCAGTTCCGGGTACTCGTGGCCCTCGACCGGGTAGAGCCCGGCGAACACCATCGGCTTCAGCTCCTTGAAGCCGGGGAGCGGCTCCGCCGTCGGCCGCGCCGCCTCGGTGATCGTGTCGCCGATCTTGGCGTCGCGACACGTTCTTGATGCCGGCCGATGATGAACCCGACCTCGCCGACGCCCAGTTCGTCGAGCGGCGTCGGCCTTCGGCGTGAAGGCGCCCACCTCCTCGACTCGGTACTCCTGCCCGCGGGCCATGAGGCGGATCCTCATCCCCTTCCGCAGCACGCCGTCGATCACCCGGACGACGATGACGACGCCGCGGTAGGAGTCGTACCAGGAGTCGAAGATCAGCGCCTTCAGCGGCGCGGCGCGCGTCCCCGTCGGGCGGCGGCAGGCGATGGACGATCGCCTCGAGGACGTCCCTCGTCCCCGTGCCGTCCTTGGCGCTGGCGAGGATCGCGTGGCTCGCCGTCGAGGCCCGACGATGTCCTCGATCTGCCGCCGCGTCTCGTCGGGCTGCGCGCCCGGCAGGTCGATCTTGTTGATGACCGGGACGATTTCCAGGTTGTTGTCGATCGCCAGGTAGGCGTTGGCGAGCGTCTGCGCCTCGACGCCCTGCGCCGCGTCCACGAGCAGCACGGCGCCCTCGCAGGCGGCCAGCGAGCGCGAGACCTCGTACGAGAAGTCGACGTGCCCGGGCGTGTCGATCAGGTTCAGGATGTACTCGTTGCCCGTCGTCGGCCGTGTAGTTCAGGCGGACCGGGTGCGCCTTGATCGTGATCCCGCGCTCGCGCTCGAGGTCCATGCTGTCGAGCACCTGCGCCTCCATCTCGCGCGCCTGCACGGCGCCCGTCAGCTCGAGGAAGCGGTCGGCGAGCGTCGACTTGCCGTGGTCGATGTGGGCGATGATCGAGAAGTTGCGGATGAAGCGCGGGTCCATGGAGATCTTAATTATATCAGCAGGCGGCAGGAGCCGGACAGGCGGGGCGGGATTCCGCGACCCAAAGGAAAGGGCCGGGCGCTCGTCGACGCGCAGCCCGGCCCGCCTTCCGGCTTCCGCCTTCCCGCCTACTTCGCCACCTCGGTCTTGAGCACCACGCTGTCGCCGGCGTACTGCTGCACCACCGAGAGGACGCCGGTGTAGAGGAAGCCGACCTGGAACAGCATCAGGAACGGCACCGTGGCATAGATGCCGTTGGCCAGGGCGTAGAACACGGTCCACGTGAAGTAGAGGCCCAGCACCAGTTCGATGAGCGGCTGGATGGCCACCGACTGGCGGTACTTCTTCGACTGCCACTCGTCCGTGTCGCGCTCGATGACGCCGAACTTCGGCGTGCGGACGAACTCGCTCTTCTTGTCGAGCAGCGCCTCGATCACGGCCTTGCGTGTTGTTGACCGACAGGCCGATGCCGATCGACATCAGGAACGGCAGGTACTTCAGCCGCGACTTCCAGTCCTGCGGTACAGCTCGCGCTGCGAGACGATGTAGAAGTTCGCCACCGACGCGGTCGCCGCGAAGAACAGCGGCACGTCGATGAGCAGCATCTCGTACCAGCCCATGTTGTAGCGGATCACCATGGACGGGAACATCAGCAGGCGACAGGACGGACATCAGCAGGTAGTTGAAGTTCGCCGTCAGGTGGAAGAACGCCTCGACCTTCACCTCGAACGGCGCGTTCGAGCGCAGGATGTGCGGCAGCAGCTTGATGCACGTCTGGATGGAGCCCTTGGCCCAGCGGTGCTGCTGCGACTTGAAGGCGTTCATCTCGACCGGCACTTCCGCCGGCGCCTCGAGCTCGGGCAGGAACACGAACTGCCAGCCCTTGAGCTGCGCCCGGTAGCTGAGGTCGAGGTCCTCGGTCAGCGTGTCGTGCTGCCAGCCGCCGCCGTCGGCGATCGCCTCGCGGCGCCAGATGCCCGCGGTGCCGTTGAAGTTGAAGAACCGGCCCGCCCGGTTGCGGCCGCCGTGCTCGAGCACGAAGTGCCCGTCGAGCAGGATCGACTGCACCTTCGTGAGCAGCGAGTAGTCCTGGTTGATGTGCGTCCAGCGCGCCTGCACCATCGCCACCCGCGGGTCGGCGAAGTAGGGGACGGTGCGCTTGCAGGAAGTCGACCGACGGGACGAAGTCGGCGTCGAAGATCGCGACGAACTCGCCGCGTGCGACCTTCAGGCCGGCGTCGAGCGCCCCGGCCTTGTAGCCGTGCCGGTCGTTCCGGTGGATGTACTTGATGTCGAAGCCCTGGGCGGCATAGCGCTGCGCGGCCAGCGCGGGCGATGTCCCGCGTCTCGTCGGTGGAGTCGTCGAGCACCTGGATTTCGAGGAGGTCCTGCGGGTAGTCCATCCGGCAGACCGCTTCCACCAGCCGGTCCGACCACGTACATCTCGTTGTAGAGCGGCAGCTGGACGGTGACGACCGGGCCAGCGTCGCGGAGTCGGCGGGCGTCGCGACTTTGCTCGTCCTTGTGCTTCATGTAAAGATACACAAGGTAGTAGCGGTGCCAGCCGTAGACGGCCAGGATGCTCAGGACGAAGAAATACGCCCCGAGGATCAGGGTTTCAGTGGGCGTCATAGGATCGTGTCTCTCACGTTAGCAGCAAACGTTCAATTATACTGCCGAGCACCCGAAAGTCAACAACGAGCCCGAACGATGAACCTCCCGCCCCTCCGCGACATCCTGGAACAGGTCTCGCGGCGGGACGCTCGCGCCGCCGAAGCCGAACGCGCCTGCCCGACGCACCTGCGCGAGCTGCCGTTCGAGGACCTCGGGTTCGCCCGGGTCGACCACCACCGCGCCCTCCGCCAGGGGTTCCCCGAGGTCATCCTCGGCCTAGGCAAGACCCCGGCCCAGATCGCGGCCATTGCCGCCGCGATCGTCGCGCGCGGGCATCCCGCTGCTCGTCACCCGCGACCGACGAGGCGGCCTACGGGGCGGTCGCAGCACGAGTTCCCGACGCCGTGTTCCACCCGACCGCTCGCGCTATCACGTTGGCGCAGAAGGACATCGCGCCGGGCAAGGGCACGGTGCTCGTGGTCGCGGCGGGCACCTCCGACCTGCCGGTGGCCGAGGAGGCGACGGTCACGGCCGAGCTGATGGGAAACGAGGTGGAGCGCCTGTACGACGTCGGCGTCGCCGGCCTCCACCGCCTGCTTGAGCGCACAGCGACGCCTCGCGGCGGCACGGGTGATCGTCGTCGTGGCCGGGATGGAAGGCGCGCTGCCCAGCGTCGTCGGCGGCCTGGTGCAGGTACCGGTCATCGCGGTGCCGACCAGCGTCGGCTACGGCGCCAGCTTCGGCGGCGTCGCCGCGCTGCTCGGGATGCTCAACAGCTGCGCCAGCGGCGTCTCGGTCGTGAACATCGACAACGGTTTCGGCGCGGCGACGATCGCGAGCCTGATCAATCATCTTGATCGGCCGGCCATCCGGGACCGCCATGCGTCCCGTCGGAGGCCTGACGCCGCCCGGAGCCGGAAGCCCGTTCTCGGGCAGCGGCCCTTGACAGATCGGCTTCCCGGGCCGATATTCCACTGTGAGTTAGCCCACCTTCCGTGGTAGTGTAGGAGGTTGCCTCCGCTGAAGCGGCTGGCCACGGACGTCTCGTCCGGCCTTCCTCAGCCAGGTCCCCAACCCCGTTATGCAGCGAGCTGCGCAGCACGCGCTTGAATTTCACCGGATCATCGAAGCGGTCCGCAGCTTCGCCGCCGACGCCCCTCGGGCGCGTTCGGCTCGCCTCGCTGCGGCCCCAGGGCGACCCGCGCCGTGTCGGGCAGTGGCTTGGGGCCACCACCGAGGGCACGCGGTTCCTGGCCGACGGCGGCCTCTTCCCGCTGCAGGCTCCGCCCGACATCGAGACCAGCCTGGCGGGTCTCGCCGTCGAGGGACGTCCCCTCGAACCGGTCCGGCTGCTCGGCCTCGCCGACTTCCTCGACTCGGTCGAGCAGACCCGCGGCGCCATCCGGCGGGCTGCCGGCAGCTACGTCTACCTCGGGTCGCTGGCGGAATCGGGTGCTTCCTTCAAGTCCGAGATCGCCGAGATCCGGCAGAAGATCGACACGAGCGGCGAGGTCAACGACCAGGCGAGCGGCGAACTGCGCGCCATCCGGGACCGCCTGCGCAAGCAGCGCGCGCGCCTGCGCAACACCCTCGAGTCCTACCTGCGCGGGCGCGAGACCGCCCGCTACCTGCAGGACCAGATCGTCACCGATCGGAACGGCCGCTACGTGCTGGTCGTCAGGGCCGAGCACCGCGCCTCGATTCCCGGCATCATCCACGGGAGTTCGGCGAGCGGGGCGAGCCTCTACCTCGAGCCCCTCAGCACCGTCGAGATCAACAACGACGTCGTGGCGCTCGAGGAGCAGGAGGCGGCGGAAGTCCGCCGCATACTGCTCGCGCTGACCGACGCCTTCCGCCGCCGCGCCCTCGACCTCCAGCGGACGCTCGAATGCGCCACGGAGCTCGACGTCGTGCAGGCCAAGGCGCGGTTCTCGCAGCTCGTCGGGGGCATCGAGCCGGCGATGTCGAACGACGGCGTTCTCGAGCTGCACGCCGCCCGCCACCCACTGCTGATTCGGGCGGTCACCGAACGGTTGTCCGACCCCGCGGCGGTCGAAGACGCCGAGGAGGGCCGCGACCGCGAACCCTCCCGGGAGCAGCCGTCCGAACCGGTGCCGGTGGACCTCCGGCTGACGCCCCCCTCGACGGTGCTCGTCATCACCGGCCCGAATACGGGCGGGAAGACGGTGGCGCTGAAGACCGCGGGGCTGCTCGCGCTGATGGCGCAGGCCGGCCTTCACATCCCGGCGGCGCCCGGCTCGCGTCTCCCGGTGTTCCGGTCGGTATTCGCGGACATCGGCGACGAGCAGTCGATCGCGGCGAACCTCAGCACGTTCTCGTGGCACGTCACCAACATCGCGGGGATGGACCGCACGCTCGTCCTGCCGGCGCTGGTGCTCTTCGACGAGCTGGGATCGGGACAGACCCCGTCGAAGGCGGCTCGCTCGCCACCGCGATCGTCGATCACTTCAAGGCGCGAGGCGCGGTGGTCGTCTGCACGAGCCACAGCGACGCCATCAGGACGTATGCGACCACCACGCCCGGCGTGACCGTCGCCGCGTTCGGGTTCGATCCCGCCACCTTCGCACCGACGTACCGCCTCGTGTACGGTTCGCCGGGGCGGAGCCTGGCGCTCGAGATCGCGGGCCGCCTCGGGATGAACCCCGCGATCCTCTCGAAGGCGCGCCAGAACCTCGGCACCCGCGACGCGCAGCTGGCGGAGCACCTGGCGAAGATCGACCAGAACCTGCACGACCTCGAGCACGAACGGCGGCTCGTCGCCCGGGAGCGGCAGTCGCTGGGCGAGTCGGAACTGCGGCTGAAGTCCCGGGAAGAGGCGCTTCGGCTGCGCGAAGAAACGTTCCGCCGCAAGACCGAGGACCGCCTCGACGAGCGGCTGCGCGACGCCCGGCGCGAAATCGACAAGGTGATCGACGACCTCAAGAAGAAGGCGGCCGACATGACCGCCGAGGCCGAGCGGCACCTGTCCAGGCGCACGCTGACCGGAGCCCCCATCTCCACCGGCGACGCCGGGGCCGCGCGCGTCGAAGCGCGCCAGGCACTCGAGCAGGCGGCGGCGCGCTTTCACGGCGATGCCCCGCGTTACGCCGGTTCCGGGACGGTGGCGCCCGAGGGGCGGCCGGCCGTCGGTGACCGCGTGATTGTCGCGGGGCTCGGCCTCGAGGGCGTCCTCGCGGTCCTCCACGGCGACGACGCCGAGATCGACATGATGGGCAAGCGCCTGCGCGCAAGATTGACGGACCTGCGCCTGGTCTCGCGGGCGCCCTCGGGCGCAGCGCACGCCGCGGCCGCCAAGGTCAGCGTGAACGTGCAGATGCAGCCGCGCGGCGACGCGACGGCGAGCGAACTGAACGTCATCGGCTGCACCGTGGAGGAGGCGCTCGCGCGCACCGAGCGATTCCTCGACGAAACGCTCATCTCCGAACAACGGACGGTGCGCGTGATCCACGGCTACGGCACCGGGCAACTTCGACGCGCCATCTCGGAGTTCCTCAGGAATCACCCGCTGGTCGCGAGCTACCAGCAGGCGCTGCCCGAGCGCGGGGGCGGCGGTGTGACGGTGGTGGAATTGAAGGAGTAAGGGGTGGGACTGTTTCCCCAGACCTTCATCGACGACCTGCGGACCAGGGCGGACATCGTCCAGGTCATCCAGGATTACGTGCCGCTGAAGAAGTCGGGGGCAACATGGAAGGGGCTGTGCCCGTTCCACGGCGAGAAGACGCCGTCGTTCCACGTCAACCCGGACAAGGGCTTCTTCTACTGCTTCGGCTGCCAGGCGGGCGGGAACGTCTTCAAGTTCGTCGAACTGCAGGAGAAGGTCGGCTTCCAGGATGCCGTTCGCCTGCTGGCGCACAAGTTCGGCATGACCGTGCCCGAGGCCGACGGCCGCGACGAAAGCGACGGCGTCGAGCGCGAGACGCTGCTGAAGGTTCACGAGGCCGCGGCCGCGCGCTTCCGCGAACAGCTGGCGTCGGCGGCGGGAACCCGGGCGCGCCAGCAGCTGGCGGCTCGCGGGATCAGCCGCGAGACGATCGACAAGCTCGGACTGGGTTACGCGCTGCCCTCGCGCGAGGGACTGAAGGCGTGGTTCCTGCGGCAGGGATTCGACCTGCCGCTGCTGCTGAAGAGCGGCCTGGTGCTCCAGCGGGATGACGGGCAGGCCATCGACCGCTTCAGGGGCCGCCTCATGATCCCGATTAGCCGGGACAGCGGGACCGTCGTGGCGTTCGGCGGGAGGGCGATGGAGGCGGACCAGCAGCCCAAGTACCTGAACTCGCCGGAGACGCCGATTTATTCGAAAGGCCGGACGCTCTACGGCCTGAACGTCACGAAGGCCGACATCCGGCGGGTCGGCTACGCGGTCCTGGTGGAGGGCTATTTCGACTTCGCGCAGGCGCTGCAGGCCGGCGTGCTCGCCGTGGTCGCGTCGTGCGGCACGGCGCTCACCCCGCAGCAGGCGCACCTCCTCCGGCGGTTTGCGGGGAAGGTCGTGCTGAGCTACGACCCCGACGCGGCCGGCCAGGGGGCGGCCGAACGCTCGTCGCTGCTGCTCGTGCAGGAAGGGTTCCTGGTGAACGTCGCGCTGCTTCCGCCCGGCGACGACCCCGACGGATTCATCCGGAAGCAGGGCGCGGCGGCGTATATGGCTCAGCTGAAGGCGTCGCGCCCTTACGTCGAGTACCTGATCGATCGGGCGGCGCAGGGCAAGGACTTCGGCAGCGACGACGTTCGGCGGGAGTTCCTGAACCGGATGCTGCCCGTCGCGGCGCAGATACCGGACGCCGCGGGCCGCGACCAGTTCGCCGACCGGCTGGCCCACAAGGCCCGGATCACCGAGGACGTGGTGCGGGCCGAGATTCGGAAGGCGGCGGTGGAGCGGCGGACGACGCTGACGGCCAGGGAACTGCCGAGCTTCGGGCAGTTCCGTCCCGCCGAGCGAGGGCTGATTTGGGCGCTCTTCCACGACGACGACGGCGCGCGCGAGGCGCTGGGCCGGCTGGAACCCGAGGATTTCGACACCCTGTTGACGCGCCGGATCCTCGAGTTGGCGCAGGGGCTGCACGAAAGCGGTGCTGACGACGTACCTTCGGGGCTGCTCGCGCGTCTAAATACTGAGGAGGCCCGCCTGGTGACGAGCATCGCGGCGGAAAGCGCGTGCCCGGTGCCCGCGGCCGCGTCGGCCGACGAACTGCGGCTCCTGCGGTACGAACGCGAGCGCGCCGCACTGCAGCGGGAAATCGAGCAGCTGCAGTCGAGCGGCGAGAACGGAGGCCGCCTCGAGGCGCTCGGACAGCGGAAAGTGGAACTCAGCCGGGAAATCGACCGGCTGCGGGTGGCGTAGGGAACGTCAATGCACAATGCACAGTGCACGATGCACGACGGCGGGTGCATGCGGTGTTGCGCATTGTGCATCGAGCACTGTGCACTGATAGATCGTTTGACACCGTGAATTCAGGAGGATTGCCCTTGTCGATCGAGGATAAATACGACGAGGTACGGCAGCTGATCTCCATCGGCAAGGAGAAAGGCTACCTGCTCTACGACGAGGTGAACGACCTGCTGCGGTCGGACATCACCTCGCCCGACGAGCTCGACGACCTGTTCAACACGTTCGGCACGGCCGGCATCGAGGTCGTCGACTCCGAGCAGAAGTACCGTGAGGACAAGCAGGAAGGGGCCGACGAGCTCGAGCTCGACCTCACCCCGGGCGCCCTCGACAAGACGAACGACCCTGTCCGCATGTACCTGCGGGAGATGGGGACGGTGCCTCTGCTCACCCGCGAGGGTGAAGTGGAGATCGCCAAGCGGATCGAGCGCGGCAAGCTGGCCGTCATCAAGTCGATCTCGCGGACGCCGACCGTCGCCCGCAAGGTCATCGAGATGGGCGACCGGCTCAAGGCCGGCGAGCGCACCATCCGCGAACTCGTCATCTTCAACGACGAGGAGATCACGGACGAACGGATTGAGGAACGCACCCGCGAAGTGCTGAAGCAGATCGAGGCGGTGCGCAAGGCGCGGCAGGCGTACGAGAAGTGCGTCGAAAAGCTCGAGGCGACCCCGAAGAAGGACAAGAAGAAGTACCGCCGGGCTCGCTGGAAGGCGCTGCGCGGCCGCGTAGCCGTCTCGCAGCTGATACGCGCCATCGAGTTCACCGAGTTGGTGAAGCGCCGCCTCATCGAGGACATCAAGGAGTCGGTGGAGCGCGTCCAGCGGCTCCAGCGCGAGGTGGACAACCTCGAGCGGCTGCTGAACCCGAGGAACAAGAAGAACCGGCTGAAGGAAGCGGAGCAGAAGACCGCGACGCAGAAGCAGAAGGAGCTGAAGATCGAGGTCAAGCGACAGGCCGACGAGCTCGAGGAGACCCCCGAGCGCCTGAAGCACACCCTCGACACCATCCGCCGCGGCGAGGCGCAGGCCGAGCAGGCGAAGAAGGAACTCGTCGAGGCCAACCTCCGGCTCGTCGTCTCCATCGCGAAGAAGTACACGAACCGCGGCCTGCAGTTCCTCGACTTGATCCAGGAAGGCAACATCGGCCTCATGAAGGCCGTCGACAAGTTCGAGTACCGGCGCGGCTACAAGTTCTCGACCTACGCCACGTGGTGGATCCGCCAGGCGATCACCCGCGCGATTGCCGACCAGGCGCGGACGATCCGCATCCCGGTCCACATGATCGAGACGATCAACAAGTTGATCCGGACCTCACGCTCCCTGGTCCAGGAACTCGGCCGCGAACCGACCTCCGAGGAAATCGCCAAGCGGATGGACATCCCGGTGTCCAAGGTGCGGAAGGTCCTGAAGATCGCGCAGGAGCCGATCTCCCTCGAAACCCCGATCGGGGAGGAGGAAGACAGCCACCTTGGCGACTTCATCGAAGACCGCGGCGTGGTGTCCCCCGCCGACGCCGTGATCAACCTGAACCTGCGCGAGCAGACGGAAGCGGTCCTGAAGACGCTGACGCCGCGCGAGGAGAAGGTGATCAAGATGCGGTTCGGCGTGGGCGACGGCAGCGAGCACACCCTCGAAGAGGTGGGCCAGAACTTTGCCGTCACCCGCGAGCGGATCCGGCAGATCGAGGCGAAGGCGCTCCGCAAGCTGCGCCACCCGTCGCGCAGCCGGAAGCTGCGGGCGTTCCTCGAGGGGCGGACGTAGCACAGGCCTTCGGGCCCGCACCGGGATTCGGGAGTCGGGATTCAGGATCCGGTCACGGACTCCTGACTCCCGCCTCCGGAATCCTCACGGCTTCACCGTCAGCTCCACGTCGGCCGTCTTCGACCCTCCCTCCGCGAACCAGGCGATCCCCTCGTTCACCATGTCCAACCTGACGATGTAGGAGCCGGCCACGGCAGGCGCCTGCACCGCCAGCGCTGCGCGCGCGCTGGCGTTCATCGGCACGTCGGCCGGCAGGGCGGCGCGGCCGAAGTCCACCTGCAGCATCTCGCCCGCGCGGCTCACCAGGTGGGCGCCGAGGCGCACATAGCCGCGGCCGCGGCGGCCTTCGCGAAGCCAGACGGTCGCGTTCCGGTTCGTCACCTCGACGTCGATCGTCACCGTGTCCCCCGGCCGGCAAGCGAGCGTCGGGACGGCCGGCCGGATGTCGGCCATCTGGTCGCGCGGATGCAGGCTGGAGATGAAGTGCGGCCCCTTCCAGAGCAGCACGATGGGCGCCCCGAGGATCGCGAGGCGGACGTGGTTGGCGGGAAGCAGCCACGAGAGGCCGCGGAGGTACCAGCGCAGCCGTCGCATCGGCAGCGTGAGCGAGCGCGGGTTCAGGCCCGGGACGACCACCTCGAGGCCCCGGAAGCCGGCCGCGAGCCCTCCTTGATAGAGCTGTTCGAGGTCGATCTCGCGCTCGAGGACACCCGTTTCCATCTCGCTCTTCGAATGCGGATTCTCGGCGTGGCCGACACCCGGCTCCGCCATGCCGAGCCGGCAGTTGGGCGCGAGCACGCGGCAGAACTCGCGCAACAGCGCCTGCGGATTCGGCAGGTGGTGAAACGCGTCGAACACGATGACCGCGTCGAAGTGGCCGTCCGGAAAGTCGAGCCGTCCTCCCGAGGTACAGGTCGAAGCGCGGCTCCGTTCCGCCAGCCTGCCGGGACCGCGGCACCGCCGAGAGCCGCGCCAGCTCGAGCGCCGCCGGCGACACGTCCATCGCCACGACTTCCATGCCCATCCGTGCGAGCATCTCGGACGACCAGCCGGTCCCGCACCCGAAATCGAGAACCCGGTCTCCCGGGCGCAGTTCGAGCGCGCTCAGCAGTTGCCCGAAACGCGACAGCGTCAGGCCCGCCCAGGGCGCGTCGGAAAACGGCTTGTTGGCCCAGAACGCGCGCATCTCGTCGCGCTGGAAGTACAGGCGGGATTGCGCGTTGATCCGCTCGGCCTCGCCCGCCGGAAGGTCTTCGAACGGACCCGGCTTCGCTCCCCCGAAGCGCCAGAGGAGACGGAAGTGCCGCGGGCGCTTGCGCGACAGTTCACGGCGGCTGTCGCAGAAACCTGGTGCCAGGCGATCGATGAAGGACATGTGGTCGGGGACGAGTATACCGTCAGGAGAGCGCTGTCGGGATGGCGGCCTTCAACCGGCGCAGGCGGGCGGGGACCAGGCGTCCCCCCGGACGGAACGCCCCGAAGGGGGCGCGGCCGTGGCCGCTTCGCTGCACCGGATCTTCCGGGAGCGGCAGACCGTGCCAGAACGAATGGCGCAGCGCGCGGCCGCGGTCACTTCCATACAAGGCAACCGCGCGACGAAGTCGAAGCAGCGACTCGTAACTCAGCAACGCCATCCACGGCGCCGCGAATGCCCTGGCGGGGTCCTCGACCAGATCGGCAATCTGGTCGTTCCACAGGTCGACCCGCGCCATCGCCTCGTTCACCCTGAGCCCCAGCCACTGGAGGTCCACCCGGCCCGGGTCAACCCGGTAACGGAGGTACTCTTCCAGCGCTCGCTCCGCCACCCGCTCGCCATCCATCAACAGGAATGGGAGGAGTTCGCCCCACAGCTCCGGCAGTGGGCGGATCTTCACCCCGGCGGATGTCGAACTGGCTGAGGAGCGCGCAAAGACCCCACCAGGCGGCAGGCTGCGCGGGATGAAGGCTGGCGGCGTGCACGCACGCGTGGTGGTAAGCACGTTCGCCCGCAAGGCGGCCACTGGGAACCATCCTGCCGGGCCAGGTCATCCGTGCCTCCGATGATCAGTCTACGCCCCTTGCGACGGCCGAGGCAACGTCGCCGACATCACGTCGCCGAAATCCCGCGTCGCGGCTCCGGCACCCCCGAACCTCAGAACAAGCGCCCCGGCCCTGGTCCGTCGTCCGGATCGGGTGCATGGGCGGGTTCGGCGGCGGTCTTCGGCGCCACCGGAGCCGGTTCCTCGGTCGAACGAACGAGCTTGCGGATCTCTGCGACTTCGGCGCGGCTGGGCGGCTTGACCTCGACGGCCTGGCGGACCAGCTCCACGAGGGAACCGTCGAAGGCCCGGTCCGTGAGGTCGCGCAGGAGCTGGCGCTGCGTCTGCTGTTCCGAGGCCCGGGCGCGGTAGACGTGGGAACGCGCCGATTCATCCCGCAGCACGAGGCCCTTCTCGAACATGATCTGGAGCAGTTTCAGGGCGGTGGTGTAGCCGGTGGGGCGGTCCCGTTCGAGCCACTCCCGGACCTGGCGGACGGTACTCGGTCCGCGGCGCCAGAGCACGCGGAGAATCGCCAACTCGGCGTCGGTCGGTCTCGGGGCAGTGCGGAGCATCAGCGACATAGTAACGTGGCTGGAGACTTTCCGTTGGCGCCAACCACGGCAGAGGGTAGACTGGTGTTGGCCCGCGGCGCAGATTTTCGGGGCCCATAGCTCAGCGGTCAGAGCCGCCGGCTCATAACCGGCCTGTCCCAGGTTCGAATCCTGGTGGGCCCACCACACATGCCCAGTCTCCCGGCCTCACGCGCGACACGGATCCTCGCCCCGCGGGGACAGGCACCCGCGCGCCCGAACCACCAGGCCCCGGTCCCCCGGGGCCTTTTTTTTGACCCAACGATCCATGGACGCTGACCTCGATCGTCTCATCCGCCTGCAGCAGACCGACTCTTTCATCGAAAGCGCCCGCCGCCGCATCGCGGACCATCCTGTCATCGTCGAAGGCCTCGACGCCCGCCTCGCATCATCGAACGAGAGGCTCGAATCGGCCAAGGCCAGGGTTGCAGACAACCAGGCTTCACGCCGGGCGGTCGAGAAAGACCTCGCGATGATCGAATCGCGGCTGAGCAAGTTCAAGGGCCAGCTGATGGAGGTCAAGACCAACAAGGAATACACCGCCATGCTCAAGGAGATCGAGGTGGCGCAGCACGAGATCCGCCAGCTGGAGGAGAAGATCCTCGAGCGGATGCTGGAGGGGGACGAGCTGGCGGCTGCCCAGAAAGCCGCCGAGTCGAAGCTCGCGGCGGACAAGGGCGCGGTCGCGGTGGAACGGAAGACGATCGGCGAGGAAACCGAGCAACTGCAGCGGGAGCTGGAAGTTGCGCTGACGCGCAGGACGCAGCTGGCCGCGGAGACGTCGCCTGCCGCCCTCGCCACCTACGACACGGTGCGTGGGAAGCGGGGCAACGCGGTCGCCGAAGTGAAGGGCGGCTACTGCAGCGCGTGCCACGTTCGCCTGCGGCCCCAGGCCGCCAACGAACTCCGGCGAAACGAGATCATTTTCCAGTGCGAAAGCTGCCAGCGCATCCTCTACTTCCCGTCGCAGCCGGCCGCGACGCCCGAGAGCAGCGAGGCGGGTGCCGAGGGTCAATGATCGCCTACATCGACGGGGGCTCCCGCGGCAATCCAGGACCGGCCGGCTACGGCGTGCGAATCGAAAACGACAGCGGCGAGATGGTGGCCGAATTCCACGGGGCGCTCGGCACCGCCACCAACAACGTGGCCGAGTACAACGGCCTCCTCGCAGCCCTCGCGTGGGCGCGCGACGAGGGGCTGTCTGCCCTCGAGATCAGGTCGGATTCGGAACTGCTGGTCAAGCAGATGCTCGGGGTGTACCGGGTGAAGAACCCCGGCCTGCAGCCGCTCTACCAGCAGGCTCGGCTGCTGGCGCACGCGATCGGCCGCGTGAAGTTCCGGCACGTGCGTCGGGAGTGCAACAAGGACGCCGACCGGCTCGCAAACCTTGCCATGGACGAAGCGGCGCAATCGCAATCGGAACCGGACGCCGGCCGACTCTTCTCCTGAATCGCAAGATCCTCCGTCGCGACGGACGCAGAACGTGCGCCGCCGGGGTCCCGCGCCGCGGGGCCGGGGGGACCGGACGACGCGGAGCCGCGCCCGGCCCACGAGGCCGCTCAGGCGCGTGGCGCCCGGCTCCTGATCACGGCCGCGACGCGGCCCGTGCCGGGGCCGTCCCGTCGGTACGACGCGAACCACTGGGGGTGGCTGGCGGTGCAGAGGCCCGACTGGTGGATGTCTTCCGGTCGGACACCGGCGGCGACGAGCTGGTCGCGGTTGGCCGCCCACAGGTCGAGCCGAAGCGCGCCCGTCGCGTCCCGCGAGAACCACCGGTCAACCTGCTGCCGGAACCCCGCCGCCTCGAACGCTTCCACCAGGTCTGCGCCCACCTCGTAACAACAGGCGCCGATGCTCGGGCCGTGGGCGACCACGACCTGTTCCGGCTGCGTCCCGAACTCCCGGCACAGGGCTTCCACGCCGGCCGCAGCCGCGTGCGCCACCGTGCCGCGCCAGCCGGCGTGGACTCCGGCCACCGCGCCCGATCGCCGATTGGCCATCAACAGCGGAACGCAGTCCGCCACCTGGATGGCCAGGGCCACCGACGGATCGTCGGAAACGATGATGTCGGCATGCGGGCGAACCGCCCCGCCGTTTCCGGCCGCCGCGGCCTGGAGGAGGCGCTCGAGCGACGAAGGGTCGTCGCGTCGGACGACGACCACGTGGCTGCCGTGAACCTGGTTCAGTCGAAGCAGCCGGTGCACCTGCACGCCGATGGTGGCCGCAGCGGCCGCCCAGTCCGCGTCCTCGGTGTCGCCGCGCAACCAGAGTTGACGTGTCGTGAAGAAGTGATCGGCGAAGGCGGACAGGGGTGACGACCGCAACGCAAGTCCCCAGGGTTCCGTCGTCCAGGTGAAGCCGTCGCGCACGCTCATTGTCCGCCCATCAGGATCACCTGGGCCATCGCCAACGTGTCGGTGTGGGTGATCGTCACCACCGAGGACCGTCCCCCCATCGCCTCGAACCGCCGCGCCGCCGCGCCGTGCAACTGGAGTTGCGGGGGGCCGCCGCGCCGCACCACCTCGACATCCCTCCAGAGCACGCCGTGCGAATGGCCGGTGCCGAGCGCTTTCATTGCCGCTTCCTTCACCGCGAACCTCGCGGCGAAGTGCTGCGCCGCGTGCCGCCGCTCCTGGCAGTAGCTCACTTCCCCCTCGGTGAAGATGCGCCTGAGGAACCGGTCGCCGTAGCGGGCGATCGTCTCAGCGATCCGCGGTATCTCCGTGGCGTCGAGACCGATGCCGATGATGTCCATTGTCAGATCGTACACCCTCGGCGCTGTCTTGTCGCGCGAGCGGTGCGGCAACTGGAGTTGTCGCGTCCCCGACGCGCGCCGGCACGCCTGGCGACGCGCGGTCGCCCCGGGGCGCTAACACCCGCCGTTCCAGCCGCTTGCGCCTGCAGAAGCCGTCGGCGTGCCGGGGAATGCCCCTTGCTCACGATCGAAAGCGAGGCCAGAGGGCCAATTTGCCGGGCGTCGGGCGCCTCGAAGGCGCCGGGCGGCGCGGCACGACAACCACGGAGGCTGCACATGCAGGTGAAGATCAGCCGCAACGACAAGGGCAACCCGCCCGGCAAGCTCGCCGACGCCGAACTGCACTTCAACGAGGGCGCACTCGACGGCATGAAGCTCATCGGCTTCTCAATCTGGGAACGCCGCAACGGATCGGGCCGCAACGTCACCTTCCCGGCGAGGCAGTACTCCGTCAACGGCGAGCGGCGGAGCTTCGCGCTGCTGCGCCCGCTGGTGGACGGCAACGCGCAGGATCGCCTCCGCGATCTGATCCTCGAGGCGTACGAGGCGCACGAAGAGCAGGCGGCGATGGCGGAGTAGATGGTCTTGGGCCGGCTGTCGCGAGCCGGAACGGGTTCGACGCCGGCATCCCGTGGTGGAGGCCGCGACCATTCGACGCAGTGGCGGCGCGGGCGGGCGGGATGCAGCGTCGGCGGGATGGATGCGTCACCGGCACCGGCGCGCTGCTAGGACGGGCCGCGCGACACCGTCAGCTCTTCGCGCAGCCCGCGGTCGAACTCGGCACGGAGGAAGCCCGCCTTCATGCCGCCGTCGATGATGTCCCAGGGCAGGCAGCGGTCCTGGCTTCGGTCGCGGAACACGTACCAGTCGGCGTCGACCCCGGCCTCGGCCACGGCGGCGCGCCACTGGCCGCCGTTGCGCTCGGCCGCCTCGATCGCGGGCGCAATTCGCCGGTCGCCGAGCGACAGCAGCGCCTGGTAGAAGGAGTGCCGCTCCGACTTGATCGTGAAGTAGACGTTGTCGAGGCCGGCGACGAGCTGGCGCAGGCGGCGCATCTTGCGTTCGGTGTCCGCGTAGGGTTCCATCGGCATCCACTGGTACGCCGTGCCGGGCTTGGGCACCAGCGGATTCACGCTCGCGACGATCCGGCCGATCGCCCCGCGCCCGCGCGCGTGGCGCAGCATGCGTTCGCGGATCGCGACGGTGAGGTCGCGGATGGCGACCAGGTCCTCGTCCGTCTCGGTGGGCAGCCCGATCATGAAGTACAGCTTCAGGTTCTGGATGCCCGAGGCGAACACCAGTTCGGCGCGATCCAGGATCTGGGCGTTGGTCACGGTCTTGTTGATGACACGGCGCAGGCGATCGGACCCGGTCTCCGGCGCGATCGTGATTGACCGTTCCCCGCTCGCTTTCAGCAGCGACACGATCGGGGCGGTCAGGTCGTCGAGGCGAAGCGACGCCGGGCTGATGCCGTAGCCCATTGCGTGCAACCGGCCGAGGATCCGCTCGATCTCCGGGTGGTCGCAGAGCGCGATCGAGACGAGCCCCACGCGCGAGCTGTGCGGCCGGGCAGACTCGGCAACCTGCAGGATCCGGTCGGCGTCGAACGCGCGCACGGGGAGGTAGTTGTAGCCGGCCCAGCAGAAGCGGCACAGGTTGGCACACCCGCGCACCACCTCGACGAGGAGGCGCGAGCCGAACTCGGTGTCGGGTGAAAACACCGTCGTCGACGGCGGTTCGATCATCTCGCTCGCTTTGAGCGCGGCCTTGGTGACGGGCGCCACCGCACCGGAGCCGGCGGCCGGGAGGAATTTCTCGACCCTCCCGTCGGGACCGTATGCGACGTCCACGAGCGAGGGCACGTACATGCCCGGCCGGCCGACCAGGCGCTGGAGGGTGGCGGCATGCCCCGCGCCGGCGCTCGCGGCAGCCAGCAATTCGGGGACGAGCACTTCGCCTTCGCCGGCGCAGACGAGGTCCACGAACGGCACGAGCGGTTCGGGGTTGAGAAAGGAGATGGCTCCGCCGAGGACGACGAGCGGGTGACGGTTGTCCCGTTCGGCCGCGCGGACGGGCAGCCCGGCCAGCCGCAGCATCGTCACGACGTTGGTGTAGTCCCACTCGAAGGAGACGGAGAACGCGAGGATGTCGAAGTCAGCCACCGGTAGCTGCGACTCGAGCGTTGTCAGTCGGACGCCCGTACGCAGCGCTTCCTGGAGTTCCTGCTTCGGCGGCAGGAACACCCGCTCGCACACCGCCGTGTCGGGCTCGTTGAACAACCGGTAGACGGTCTGGAAGCCCAGGTTCGACATCCCGACGAAATAGGTGTTGGGGAAGGCCAATGCGATCCGCAGCCGGCTGCCGTGCGGCTTTCGAATGCATCCCACCTCGCGGGCCAGGGTTTCACGCGCGCGTTCGCGCTGTTGCCAGGAACTCATTGGTAATCGGAGAGCTTCGCCTGAAGCGACGACGGTCGGGTATGCCGTGGATTTTCGTAGTCTACCACGCGAGCGAAACGGGGACCGGCTGGGCCGCGGCCGGCCAGGGATGGCCGGCCGAGGTGGACGACGATGGCGGGAGGCGGGACGGCCCGCCCTGTTAGCCCTGCCGCCTCAGGAATGCCGGCACGTCGAACGGCGTGGTGTCTTCTTCGCCGGCGGCGACGGTTTCCGGCTCGGGCTGCGCCGCGGCGGCCGCCAGGCGGGCCTGCGGCGGCACGCCGAGGACGGATTGGCGGCGCACCGGGATCACTCCGGGCGCGCTGGTCTCCACCGCGGGCGCCTGCCGGTGTTCTTCGTACCAACTCTGGTAGTTCTCGATCGCCACCGGCGTGTCGGCGTTCGGCCGGCCGGTCTTCCCCGGGCGTCCCTCCCCGAACCCGGTCGCGATCACCGTGATCTTCACCTGGTCCCGCAGCGTCGGGTCCACCACCGCGCCGAAGATGATGTTGGCTTCCTCGTGCGCCGCCTTGAAGATGATCTGCGAGGCGTCGTTCACTTCGCCGATGCCGAGGTCGTGGCCGCCGGTGATGTTGATGATGACGCCGCGCGCCCCCTCGACCGACGCATCTTCGAGGAGCGGGCTCGAGACGGCCTTCCTCGCGGCTTCCACCGCGCGGTCAGGCCCGTCGGCGATGCCGGTGCCCATCACGGCGACGCCCATGCCGCTCATGATGGCCTTGACGTCGGCGAAATCGAGGTTGATGAGCCCGGGGACGAGGATCAGGTCCGAGATCCCCTGGATGGCCTGCCGCAGGACGTCGTCAGCCGCCTCGAACGCCTTGAGCAGCGACAGGCTGCGGTCGACCGACAGCAGGCGCTCGTTCGGGATCGTGATCATGCTGTCGACCGCCTGCCTCAGGTCGGCCAGGCCCTGCGCGGCCTGCCGGTTCCGTCGGCCGCCCTCGAAGGTGAATGGCTTGGTGACGACGGCGATGGTGAGGGCGCCGATCTCGGCCGCCAGGCTGGCCACCACCGGCGCCGCGCCCGTGCCCGTGCCGCCGCCCATTCCCGCGGTGACGAACACCATGTCTGCCCCGTCGAGCGCTTCGAGCAGGCGCTCGGTGTCCTCGAGCGCCGCCTCGCGGCCGATCACCGGGTCGGCGCCGGCTCCCAGCCCCTTCGTCAGCTTCTCGCCGAGCTGCACCTTGATCGGCGCCATGCTCTGCTGGAGCGCCTGGACGTCGGTATTCGCCACGATGAACTCGACGCCGGGGAAGCCCGCGCGCACCATCCTGTTCACCGCGTTGCCGCCGCCGCCGCCCACGCCGATCACCTTGATGCGGGCACCGAGACGACGAGGGTCGTCACCCAGCTGGATTCGCAGCGGGTCCATCACGGGGTCTGCGCCATTGCCGGGGATCAGATGCTGCGGGTTCGCCATTCACGCCTCCAGGTCTCTTTGCGTCCAGGTGCTCCGTCCGTCGATGTCTCGGCGCCTCGGTTCAGGGCTGACCGGCTCACGTCGGGTGCGTCGTCAACGTCAGCAGCGCCATCCTCGCCCGGAGGGTCGTGCGGCTGAATGGGCCCGCCTGCGCCGCCGGGCCGCCCGCGGCGTGGGACTGCAGCGGGGCTCCTGCCGGCTTCGCGCTCTTCGTCCTCGACTGTCGTTCTGTCACGGCGCATCGCTCCTTACGAGGGAAAGAACTCGCGAAACAGCTGACCGATCTTGCCCATGGTCCTCAGCAGCGGGCCGCGCCCGTTGGCGGGCACCTCGCGCAGCCACTGCGCGTGCGCCCGCTGCGTCAGGCCGACCGCCGTCGCGAACGCCGGGCTGTTGACGTGGTCCGCGAGCCCTCCGTTCACGCCGACCGGGCAGCCGCGCCGGATGGGCAGGTCGAAGATCTGCTCGGCGATCTCCGGAAGGCCGTCGAGGATCGCGCCGCCGCCGGTGAGCACGATTCCCGAGTTGAGCGCCTTCTCGTAGCCGGCGTGCCGGATCTCGTCCCACACCAGGTGGAAGATTTCCTCGGCGCGCGGCTGCAGCACGTCGGTGAGGATTCGGCGTCCCATGACCCGCGGCCGGCGTCCGCCGACGCTCGCGACCTCGATGGTCTCCTCGTCCTCGACCATGCCCGACAGCGCGCAGCCGCTGCGGCGCTTCAGCTTCTCGGCGTCGGGTATCGGCATGCGCAGGCCGACGGCGATGTCGTTGGTGAAATGGTCCCCGCCGACCGGGATCACCGCCGTGTGCCACAAGCTGCCGCGTTCGAAGATGGCCAGGTCCGTCGTCCCGCCGCCCACGTCCAGCAGCGCCACCCCGAGTTCCTTCTCGTCCTCGGTCAGGACGGCGTCGCTGGCGGCCAACTGGCCCAGGACGGTGCCCTTCACCGTGACGCCGGCCCGGTTGACGCAGGCCACGATATTCTGTGTCGCCGTCATGCTGCCCGTCACGACGTGCACGTTCACTTCCAGCCTGGCGCCCTGCATGCCGACCGGGTCCCGGATGCCGTCCTGGTCGTCGACGACGAAGTCCTGGGGCAGCACGTGGAGGATCTGGCGGCCGGTGGGGAGCGTCACCGCCTTGGCGGCGTCGATCGCGCGGCCCACGTCCTCGTGGGTGATCTCGCGATTCTTGCCCGAGACCGCGACCACGCCGCGGCTGTTGAAGCCCTTCACGTGCGGGCCGCACAGCGCGAGGTGCACGTTGTCGATCTCGATGCCGGCCGTCAACTCGGCCTCGAGGATCGCCTTCTTGATCGACTCGACGGCCGCCTCGAGGTTCACCACGAGGCCGCGGCGGATCCCGCTCGACTCGGCGACACCCATCCCCACGATGTTGAGGCTGGCGTTGTCGCCCGGCTCCCCGACGATCGCCGTCGTCTTCGTCGTCCCGATGTCGAGGCCGACGAGGTATCGTTCCTTTCGCGCCACTCCCCCTCCGCTCCCTGCCCTGCCGCTACTGGTTGGTCGTTCCCGGTCGGCGCGGCGGCCCGGCTGCGGCCGCCGTCGTCCCGCAGGGACGCTCCCTGCATCCGACCGACACGCGCTCTCCGAATCGAAGGTCGACGTACTCGAGCTCCGGGACCTGCTCGTGCAGCCGGGGCGCGAGGTCGAGATACAGCTGCAGCCGTTCCAGGAACCGCTCGTCGCCCAGCCGGACCCTCGCGGTGTCCTGGTCCACGATGACGACGGCGTTCTTCGGGTCCGAGACGTCCACCTGGGAGATGCGCTTCGCGAGCTCGGGCTTCGACCGCACATCCTGCAACAGCCGCGTCGCCAGCTGCGCCCGGCGCTCGTTGTCGGTGGCTTCCCCTCCGCCTCTCGGGTTCAGCCCGTCGAGGATGGGCAGGTCGAAGTCGGCATAGCGCGGCCCGTACTCGTCGATGACACCCCCGTGCTCGTCGATCAGGAAGAACCGGTCGCCCACGCGGCCGATCGCGATCGGGTGGCGTTCGATCACCGTCACGTCGATGGAGCCCGGCAGTGCCCTTCGCAGCGTGGCGTCCGCCACCCACGGGCTTGCCAGGACCTTCCGGCGCGCGTCCTCGAGGTCGACGAACAGGACGTTGCGGCCGCGCAGCCCGTCGAGCAGCGCGAGCACCTCGCCGTGCGACAGGTGCTGCGTCCCGGTCACCGCGATGTGCTGGACGCGCAGGGCGGGGGCCCGGACGACCGCCGCGGCGCACCACCACCCGGCCCCCAGCAACAGGGCCGCGGGCAGGAGCACGCGGGCGATGCCCAGCCAGCGCCGCCACGGTGCGTGGCGTCGCCCGGGTTTCACCTGGGCCCGCAGGAACCGCCGATTGGCCGGTGCAGTAACGGGCACTCGCCTACCGCCTGTCCTTCCCGAGTTCGGCGAGGATCGCCTCGGACGCGGCTCCGATCGAACCCGCCCCGAGTGTCATGACGACGTCGTTCTCGCGCGCCAGCCGAGCGACGGCGGCCGGCACGTCCCTGACGTCCTTCACCACGTGCAGCGGAGCGGTGATGTGACGGCGGATGGCCTCGGCGAGCGCCTCCACCGTCACTCCCGGGACCGGGTCCTCGCCCGCCGCGTAGATGTCGGTGAGCACGACCTCGTCGGCGCCCGCGAGCGCCGGACCGAACCGCTCGAGCAGGCGGCGCGTCCTCGAGTAGCGATGCGGCTGGAAGACGATGAGGAGTCGGCGGCCGAGCGCCGCGCGGGCCGCGCCGATCACCGCCGCGATCTCCGTCGGGTGGTGGCCGTAGTCCTCGATGACCCTGACGCCCCGCACCTCGCCGTGGTCCTCGAACCGCCGCTCCGCGCCGTGGAACCCGTCCAGCGCTTCCGCGATCCGGTCGAACGGCACGCCGAGTTCCAGTCCCACGGCGACGGCCCCGAGCGCGTTCTGCAGGTTGTGGCGCCCGGGGACGTGGAGGACGATCTGCCCGAGGGTCACCGGGCCGGTGTCCCCGCCCCGGCTCGTCCGGCGCAGGTCGCGCACCACCGTGCAGCGCCAGTCGAAGCCCGAGCCCGACACCGCGACGCCGCGGTAGTGCGCGTCCTGGGCATCGAGGCCGTAGGTGATCACCCGCCGCGTCATCCCCGACAGCAGCTGCCGCACGTAGCCGTCGTCGGCGCACGCGACGATCGTCCCGTAGAACGGCACCTTGTTCGCGAACGTCACGAAGGCCTGCTGCAGGTCTTCGAAGTCGCGGTAGCTCTCGAGGTGCTCCTGGTCGATGTTCGTGATGACCGCCACCGACGGCGTCAGCTTGAGGAACGAGCGGTCGCTCTCGTCGGCCTCCACCACCATGTAGTCGCCGCGGCCAAGGCGCGCGCTGGATCCGAATGCGCTGAGGCGCCCGCCGATGACCGCCGTCGGGTCGAGCCCGCCCCGTTCGAGGACGAGCGCGATCATGGAGGTCGTCGTCGTCTTGCCGTGCGCGCCGGCGACCGCCACGCTGTATTTCAGGCGCATCAGCTCGGCGAGCATCTCGGCCCGCGGGATCACCGGGATGCGGCGGCGCGAGGCCTCGACGATCTCCGGGTTCGTCGGTCGGACCGCCGACGAGTAGACGACCACGTCGGCGTCTCCGACGTGGCCTGCGTCGTGCCCTTCGACGACCGTGACGCCCAGCGACGCGAGGTGCGAGGTGACGGGAGACAGCCTGGCGTCGGAGCCGGTGACGGCATACCCGAGGTTGGCCAGCAGCTCGGCGATGCCGCTCATGCCGCTGCCGCCGATGCCGACGAAATGAACTCTCCGGGTGCGTCCGAGCACGTGGTTACTCCGTCGCCGAAGCTTGTTGCGAAATATTGAGCAGCACGCCCATCGCCACCAGGCTGACGATCATCGAGGACCCTCCCGCGCTGACGAACGGGAGCGGGATCCCTTTGGCTGGCAGAAGGGCCGTCACCACGCCCAGGTTCACCAGCGCCTGGATCCCGAGGACGGCCGTGATGCCGACGGCGACCAGCGACCCGAACGCGTCGGGCGCACGCTTGGCCACGAGGATCCCGCGGGCGATGATCAGCGCGAAGCAGACGACCACGAGGCAGGCGCCGATCAGCCCCATCTCTTCGGAGATGACGGCGAAGATGTAATCGTTCTGCGCCTCGGGCAGGTAGTACAGCTTCTGGACGCTGTGCCCGAAACCGTTGCCCCAGAGCCCCCCGGAACCGACGGCGATCATCGACTGGATCGGCTGATAGCCGGAGCCCAGGGGGTCCTTGAAGGGGTCCCAGTAGGCGGTCAGCCGGTCCCTGCTGTGCGGCGAGAACCAGAGGATTGTGAGGATCGGGGGCGGCACCACTGCTACGGCAGTCGCCACCCAGCGATACGGGAGGCCTGCGACGAACATCATGATCGCCGCCGCGGTGAGCAGGACGATCGCGGTCCCGTAGTCCGGCTCCCTCATGATGAGCACGAAGAAGCCGACGGCCAGCGCCGAGGCCTGGGCGAAGCCCGGTTCCAGCGGCTCGCGGTCCTCGATCCGCCGCGCGAGCACGGTGGCGGCGAAGAAGATCGTCACGAGCTTCGCAAACTCCGAGGGCTGGACGGTGAGGCCAGCCAGGTGGATCCAGCGCCGGCCGCCCTTGATCGCCGGTCCGAACAGGACGAAGACGAGACCGATCGCGACCGCCGCGGCCGCCCACAGCAGCAGGCGACGGTTGCAGAACACGTGATAGTCGATCCGCATGGCGGCCAGCAGGCCGACCATGCCGAGCGACACCCACATGCACTGCTTGATCATGAAGAAGCCAGGGTCCGCCTTGGTGGCGTCCGTGATGCTGTAGATCCACGTCAGGCTGACGACCAGGAGGACGAGCGTGGTCCCGAACAGCACCGCGTCGGACTTGAGCTTTCTCGCCATCCCTAAACCTCAGCAGCCCTCGACCCGAAAGATCTTCTGCAGGACGGAACACCGTGGGCCGTCAGCAGTCATCAGCCAGCCGGGGTCGAGACACCGGCCTCGCAGACCGGGGCAGCCTGCGTTCCCAGCGGACGGCTCTCAATCGCGCGTGCCGACTGACGACTGCTCACGACCCACGGGTTCCGTCGAGTTCCTCAGCGAGCTTTGCCACTTCCTGCTTGAACACCCGGCCGCGTTCCGCGTAGTCGCGGAACCAGTCGAAGCTCGCGCACGCAGGGGCCAGCAGCACCGTTCCGCCGGGCGGTGCCGCTCCGACCGCGGCCCGCACCGCCTCCGCCATCGATCCCGCTTCGATCACGGCCAGCATGTCACCGAACGCCTCTTTCACCGCGGGCCTGGCGTCTCCGATCGCCACCACCGCGGTGGAGCGGCCCGCGAGCGCGGGCCGCAGGTCGCGCAGGTCCCCGCCCTTGAACCGCCCGCCGATGATTGGCACGAGGCGGCCGTCGAAGCTCTCGATCGAGCGGCGGGCCGACTCGACGTTGGTGGCCTTCGAGTCGTTCACGAAGGCGATCCCCGCGACGACTCCCACGCGCTCCAGCGCGTGTTCGAGACCCTGGAACCCGGCGACGGCCGCCCGGACGGCCTCGGCGGGCGCGCCGGCCAGCAGGGCGATGGTCGTGGCCGCGGCGACGTCGGAAAGCAGGTGCCGGCCGATCAACTGCACCTCGCCCACCGGCACGACCGGCACGTCGGCCCGGCCCGGCGCGCGGGACACGATCCAGCCGTCCACGAGCACCGTCCCCTGGTCGAGCGACCGCTCGAGCGAGAACAGCTGCTTCGGCGCCGACGCCTTGCGGGCCGCCAGCTTCATCGCCGCCGCGTCGTCCGCGTTCACCACCGCCCAGTCGGACGGCCCCTGGTTCGCAAAGATCCTGGCCTTCGCCGCCGCGTACTCCCTGAGGTTCGCGTGCCGGTCGAGGTGATCGGCCGAGAGGTTCAGCAGCGCCGCGATCCACGGGTGAAACCCGGTGGTCGTCTCCAGCTGGAAGCTGCTGACTTCCACCACGTGGATGCTCTCGTCGGTCGATGCCTCCACCTTGGCCGAGAGCGGGTCGCCGATGTTCCCGGCCACGGACGACGGAAGCCCGGCTGACGCGAGCATGCGGCCGACGAGCGTGGTGGTGGTCGACTTCCCCTTGGTCCCGGTGATCGCGATCACGCGGCCGCGCAGCATCCGGGAGGCCAGCTCGATCTCGCCGATGATCGGGACCTTCGCGCGGCGAGCGCGGGTCAGCACCGCCTGCCGCAGCGGGACACCGGGGCTGAGCACGATCAGGTCGGCGGCGGTGAACAGCCCGGCGTCGTGGGGCCCGAGCGCCAGGTCGACGCCCTGGTCGGCAAGGGCCGCGGCCTGCGGCAACTCCGGCTTCAGGTCCGCGAGGGTCACGCGAGCGCCGCGCCGTGCGAGGAGCACGGCCGCCGCGAGCCCGCTGCGCGCCGCCCCGACGACGATCACGCGCTGTCCTTCAACCTGCAACATGTCCCCGCCACCTCGCGGCCAGCCTCTCCACCACCACTTCCGTCCTGACCCCGCGCGACCCCTTCACGAGAGCCAGGTCACCCGGCCGCACCAGGCCGTCGGCCAGCTCGGCCGCTTCCTGGCTCGTGTCGGCGTGCCGCACGTCCGCGGCCGGCATGCCCGCCGCAACGGCGGCGCGGCCAAGAGCCCTCGCCGGCCCGCCGCCCACGGTGATCAGCTGCGACAGTCCCGACGCGGCTGCCGTCCGGCCGCACACCTCGTGCAGCCGGGTCGAGTCGGCACCGAGTTCCAGCATCTCGCCCAGCACCGCGACCCGGCGACCAAAGCGCTTCTCGCCGGCGACGACCGCCAGCGCGCCCTGGAGCGCACGCGGGTTCGAGTTGTAGGCGTCGTCCACCACGACGACGCCCCCGCCGAGCCGCACCACCTCCCCCCGGTGCGACGGGGCGCGAAGCGTCTTCGCCCGTTCGGCAATCGCGTCGGGGGGCACGCCGAAGTGCTGCGCGACCGCCACGGCAGCGAGGACGTTCTGGAGGTTGCCGCGGCCAAGCAGCGGAATCTGCAGGCCGATGACCCCCGCTGCGCTGTGCACCTGCGCCGCCATGCCGTCGATGCCGCGCGACTCGATCGACGTCGCGCGAACAGCGGCTCCTTCAGACGATCCAAAGGTCACCACGCGGCCGGCGAAGCGAACGATTCGCGACATCACCAGGGGGTCGTCCGCGTTGGCAACGAGCACCGTCGCGGCCGTCGCCCCTTCCATCACCTCGGCCTTCGCGTCGGCGATGGCCTCCACCGACGGGAAGAACTCGATGTGCACCTCGGCGACGTTGGTCCACACCCGCACGTCCGGCTCGGAGATCGCCACGAGCCGGCTGATCTCGCCCGCGTGGTTCATGCCGAGCTCGACGACCGCCAGTTCCGCCCCGTGGCGCAGTTCGAGCAGCGTCAGCGGAAGGCCGATGTGGTTGTTCAGGTTCCCGGCGGTCTGCATGACGCGATGCCCGAGCCCGAGGAACGCCGCCGCCACATCCTTCGTCGTCGTCTTGCCCGCGCTGCCGGTGATCGCGACCACCCGCGCGCCCGATGCGCGCCGCACCCATCGGGCCAGCCGCTGCAGCGCCCCGGTGCTGTCGGGCACGGCGATGAGCGCCCGGCCGGCAACGAGGTCCTTCGGCAGGTTGCCCATGGGCCTGCTCACCAGCGCTCCGCACGCGCCGGCCCCGAGCGCCGCTTCGACGAAGTCGTGGCCGTCGAACCGGTCACCCCGGATCGCCACGTAGAGCTGGCCGGGCTTCAGCGTCCGGCTGTCGATCGACACCCCGTCCGCAACGGCGCCCGGGTCTCCCGACAGGAGCCGGCCGGTCACCGCCTCGACGACGTCGCCGATCGTCAGCGTCATCGACACCGCTACCCCCGTCCCGCCCGGCGCCGCGCCAGGGCCTGCCGCGCCACCGCCACGTCGTCGAAGGGAATCTCGCGTTCGCCGATCACCTGGTACTTCTCGTGACCCTTGCCGGCGAGCAGCACGACGTCGTCGGGGCGGGCCAGTTCGATCGCCCGCTCGACGGCGAGCTTGCGATCGACGATCGCCAGGTGCGCGGTGGCCTTCGGCGGCGTGTACTTCGGGTGGCCGTCGCGCGTCTCGGACGGCCGGGTCCGCTCGGCCGGCATCGCGATGCCCCTGGTGATTTCCTCGATAATCCGCGCGGGGTCCTCGGTCCTCGGGTTGTCGGAGGTGATGATCACCAGGTCGCTCAACCGCGCGGCGACGGCACCCATCAGCGGACGCTTGGTGCGGTCGCGGTCCCCCCGGCCCCGAAGACCGTGATCAGTCGGCTCGACGCCAGAGGCCGCGCCGTTTCGAGCAGGTTCTTGAGCGCATCGTCGGTGTGCGCGTAGTCCACGACCACGGTGATGTCGTCCTCGGGATCGGAGACGACCTGGAACCGCCCTGGAACCGCCTCCTGCCCGGCGAGCCCGCGCTCGATCGCCTCCACCGGCAGCCCGCAGGCGACGGCCGCACCGATGGCCGCGAGGACGTTGTAGACGTTCGCGCGCCCCACCAGCCGCGAACGGACTTCGACGGGCCCCGAGGGCGTGGCGGCTTCGAACGTGAATCCGCGAAGCGAGTGCGCGAGTTTCGACGGGTGGATGTCCGCCGGCCGATCGATGGCATAGGTCAGCGAGCGCCCGGCGATGCCGGGGAGGGACCTGCCGGCCGGGTCGTCCACGTTCACGACCGCGGTCCCGCCCGGCCCGACCAACTCGAACAGCCGTCGCTTCGCGGCGAAGTACGACTCCATGTCGCCGTGGTAGTCGAGGTGATCCCGAGTGAGGTTGGTGAAGACGCCGACGCCGAAGCGCACGTTGTCCACGCGGCGCTGCGCCAGGGCGTGCGACGACACTTCCATGGCGCAGGCGCGGCACTCGCGGGCAACCATCTCCCGGAGCATGTGCTGGACGTCCACCGACTCCGGGGTCGTCCGGGTCGCTTCGCGCTCCTCGGCGCCAATCCGGTAGACGATGGTGCCGAGCATGCCGCAGCGCTGGCCGGCGGCTTCGAACAGGCCGCTCACCAGGTACGCGGTGGTGGTCTTCCCGTTCGTCCCGGTGATGCCCACCACCTGCAATTCCTGGCTCGGATCGCGGTAGAAGCGGGCCGCGAGCCGCGACAATGCGAGGCGCGCGTCGGGGACGACAATCCAGGGCGCCTTCACGCCGGCCGGCGCGGCGGTTTCCGCGACGACGAGCATCGCGCCCTTGCCGACCGCCTGGACGGCGAAGCCCGTGCCGTCGGCCTTCTGTCCCTTCAACGCGACGAACACCGACCCTGCGGTCGCCTTCCGCGAGTCGTAGACGATCGCCTTGACCGCCCGTTCCGCGTGCGCCGGGTCGAGCACCGGCGCCGGGAGGCCGGCGGGATCGTCGAGCGCCGCCAGGAGTTCGGACAGCGTCATGGCTGAATCCCCGGAACCGGGCGTCCGAGCACCACGCGACAGGTTCCACCGATGTCCACGGGCGTCAGCGGCTGCGGGTCCTGCTCCGTCACGATTCCGTCGCCCGACACGCGCGGGGTGAGGCCGAGTCGCGCGAGGATGCGGAGCGCTTCGCGCCCGCTCAGGCCCCGGAGATCCGGCAGCACGATCTGGCCGGCCGAGAGCGGCCCTGATGCGGGCATGATCGTGACGGGAAGGCTCGAGCCGGCCACCGGGACGGTGCTGCCGCCGTCGTGCCTCGCCAGCAGCACCGGCGGCACCGGGTTGATCGTCGGCGGGACGGCCAGGTACCGCAGCGCGGCGTCGGCGATGCGGTGGAAGATGGGCGCCGCGACCGCACCGCCGGCCCTCTTGTTCGGCCCGCGCGGCGTGTCGATATGGACGATGATCGCGAGGGCCGGGGCGCGCGACGGCGCGAAACCGACGAACGACGTGTTGTACTCTTCGACGTAGTGGCCGTCGCGATTCTTGTTGGACGTGCCGGTCTTGCCCGCCACCAGGTAGTCCTTGAGCGCCGCCTTGCCACCCGTGCCCCTCAGCACGACCTCTTCCATGATCGAGGTGACCTCGGCCGCCGTCTCGGGGGAGATCACCCGGTGGAGCACGTTCCTGGGCACGACCTGCCGCTGGTTTCCGTCGATCACCGCGCGCACGATCCGCGGCTGGATCAACTCCCCGCCGTTGGCCACGATGCCGGCGGCGACGGCCATCTGCAGGGGCGTGACGCCGACCTGGTATCCCATCGCCACGGACGCCACGGCCCCGTCGTTGAAGTGCGAGGGCTGCCAGACCATCCCGCGGCTTTCCGACGGGAAGTCGGGCGACAGGCGCGTGCCGAACCCGAAGAGCGTGACGTAACGGGCGAGGATCGGCGCGCCGACCCGCCAGCCGATCTTGATCGCCCCGACGTTGCTCGACTTCACGATCACGTCGGTGAAGCTGAGCACGCCGTACAGCGTGCCGTTCGTACTCGTCGACGATCCGCTTGCCGATGGTCACGTAACCGGGGTTGGTGTCGATCAGGTCCGTCGGCCTCATCAGCTTCTCTTGCAGCGCCGCGGAGGCCGTCACGATCTTGAACGTCGAACCGGGCTCGTAGATGTCCTGCACCGGCCGGTTCCGCTTCTGCTCTTCGGAGGCCACGTCGAACATGTTGGCGTTGACGGTGGGGTTGCTCGCCATCGCGAGGATCTCGCCCGTCTTCGGGTCGAGGATGACCACGCTCCCGCCAATCGCCTTGTTCTCCTGGACGCCCGCCCGCAGCTCGGTCTCGGCGATGTGCTGCAGGTTGGCGTCGATGGTCAGCTCGATGGAGCGCCCGGGCACGGGTGGAGCGCCGACGCGACGGAAGGGCCGCGGGGTCTTGCCGCCGTCCATCTCGAGCAGGATGGTGCTCGGCGTGCCTCGCAGGACGGAGTCGTAGGTTCTCTCGAGGCCCTCCAGGCCCTTGTTTTCCTTGCCCACGTACCCAGCAGGTTGGCGGCCAGCTCCCGGTTGGGATACCAGCGCCGCGGTTCCTGGATGAAGTAGACGCCGTCCATCTCGAGCGCCGCGACCCGGCGGGACTGCTCCGGCGTGATCTGCCGGCGAATCGTGGCGTCACCGTGGCCCCTGGCAAGGTTCCTGGCCAGCCTGGCGGGGTCCCGCATCGGCGTCGAGCCGTCGCAGTCGCCCAACGCCTGGCACAGCCTGGCCGCTGCCTGCACGGGGTCCGGGATCCGGCTGCGCCGCGCACACACCGTATCCGCCTCGACGCTCATCGCGAGGACCTTGCCGTGGCGGTCGAGGATCTCGCCCCGCTCGGCGGGGACCTTGATGATCGACTCGACCTGGGAGCGCCGCCTGGCGAGCCACTCGTCGTGGTGAAGGATCTGGAGAAAAAGGAGCCGGCCGACCACCGCGGCCACCCACAGCACGAGCAGCACGGCGAGGATGCCGAGGCGGGGCGCCACGGTGGAGCGCCAGGCGCGCGGGTCTTGTGGCTCTGCCATCATCGCCCTTACCGCAGCGCGACGACCGATGACGGCGGCTGTGCCGGCGGGACGATCCGCTCGATGATCGTCGAATCGTCCCGGCTCGGGGCAACCATGTGCAGGCGGCCGAGCGCGAGCTGGTCGATGGTCTCCGGCGAGGAGAACGTCAGGATTTCGAGGCGGAGCTGCTGCCCGGTCGCCTCGTCCTGCGCGCGCTGGCCCTGCAGCGCTTCGAGCTCGTACCCGAGGTCCACCGTCTGGCCCCGCTGCCAGGCGTTGAAGATCATCGCCCCCAGCAGGGCGAGCCCGACCAGGAGCCAGCGCCCGTATTCGCGCTGCCGGCCCGGGTCCACCTCGAGGTTGACGTGCTGCGGCGGCAGCGAGGGACTCAGCTCGAAACCGGTCGTGCTGTTGGCTTTGCCCTGCATGTCCGTCACCTCTCGCCGGCACGGGGCCGGCGCCCCCGACATCTTGTGGGGCAAGCCCCCGTGCCTGCCCTCTACGCCACGCGTTCGATCGCGCGCAGCTTCGCGCTTCGCGCCCGCGGGTTGCCAGCGACTTCGGCCCCGGTCGGCTGCGCCGCCTTCCTCGCCAACAAGCGCAGCGACCGGGTCTCGTCGGCCGCCAGCGCCCGGAGGGTGTGCTTGATCACCCGATCCTCCAGCGAGTGGAACGCGATCACGACCAGGCGGCCGCCCGGCGCCAGCCGGCTGCATGCCTGGTCCACGAACCGATCCAATCCCTCGAGCTCCCCGTTCACCTGGATGCGCAGCGCCTGGAACGTGCGCGTCGCCGGGTGGATGGGGCTGTACCCTTTCCTCGGCACCGCCCGTTTCACGATCGCGGCCAGTTGGCCGGTCGTCGTGACCGGCGCCTCGCGCCTGGCCTCGACGATGACGCGCGCGATGCGCCGCGAGTACCGCTCCTCGCCGAACCTGTAGATCAGGTCGGCGAGATCCTGCTCGTCCAGTTCGGCGATCACCTCGGCCGCCGTGGGGCCGGCCGAGCGGTCCATCCGCATGTCGAGCGGTTCGTCCCTCTGGAAACTGAATCCCCGGCCCTCGCCGTCGAACTGCAGCGACGACACGCCGAGGTCCGCGAGAATCCCGTCCGCCGCCGCGACGCCGCGCGCGTCGAGCACCGCCGCGAGTTCCCGGTAGTCGGCGTGCACCAGTTCGGTCCGAATCGGCCCACGGCGCCAGGCGCGCCCGCGCGATTTCCAGCGCGTCGCCGTCGCGGTCGATCCCGATCAGCCGCGTCGCCCCGGCCTCGAGCACGGCGGCCGCGTGGCCGCCGAGGCCGAGCGTGCAATCGACAAACACCCCGTGACGCTGCGGCGCGAGAGCGTCGAGCACTTCCGCTCTCATCACCGGCACGTGTTCGGGCATGGCGTCCCTGTTCCCGGCCGCTACGCGCCGCTCTTCTGCGACTGCCGCAGCAGGCTCGCGACCACGCGCCGGTCGTCGTCGGTGAACGGCGCGGCGGCGAGGTCGGCCTTGAGGCGTTCGAGGTTCCAAACCTCCAGGTGGTCGAAGCTGCCCACCACATCCACATCGCCGGACATGTTGGTCCGCTCGCGGAGGCGCTGAGGAATGAGCACGCGGCCCTGGTTGTCGATCTCCACCACCTGGCCGTAGAAGCTGGTATGTTTGAAGAAGCGATCGACTTCGGGATCGCGAACCAGCCCCTGTGTGCCGAGCTGCCGCTCGATCTCGATCCAGACGGGCATCGGGTAGACGTGGGCGCAGACCCCGTCGAGGCTGGTGACGAACAGTTCGCGGCCGTACTTCTCCTCGATCGACTTCAGGAAGTCGCGGGGAATCTTCAGGCGGCTTTTTTCGTCTACCTTGGCCGTGAAACTGCCACGGAGCATGCCCGTTCTCCCACTTCGCTCCACTCTGGACCACTCGGATGGTAAGGGACGGGCTGTGTGATGTCAATCCCTAAGAAATGAAGGGGTTGGCGTTGCCCCGCCCGCGGCCGGGTCTTCGCCTTGCCTTCGCTTTTCGGCGTGGACTGACGCCCCGGAACAGGGTCAGTTGACCCCTGCCCGGCGCCGTTTCGGGAGGGCGTCGATTCCGGCTCTGGCGCGAGCGTGATAGCATTTGCAGTTTGGCATGCTGCGCACTGCATTAATCGGATTCCCCTCGTCCGGCAAGACGACGCTCTTCCAGCTGATGACGAGCCACCCGGAGGCCCCGAAAGGCGGCCACGGGAAGCTCGAAGCAGTCGTCGGGGTGGCCCGTGTCCCCGACCCACGCGTCGAGCGGCTGGCCGAGCTCTACAAGCCGAAGAAGAAGACACCCGCCACGGTGGAGTTCGCCGACCTGGCCGGGCCGGGCCGGACGGGCGCCCAGGCGCTGCTCGACGTGGCGCCGTACCGCAACGCGGACGCGCTGGTGCACGTGGTCCGCGCCTTCCGCGACCCGTCCGTGACGCACCACAAGGACCGGATCGATCCGGCCAGCGACGCGCAGGCGATGGAAGACGAACTCCTGCTCGCCGACCTCGCCGTCGTCGAGAAGCGCGTCGAGCGGATCGATCGGGACCTGAAGAAGGGACGGACACCGGAGCTCGAACGCGAGCGGGCGCTCATTCTCCGCTGCAAGGCGACGCTCGAGGACGGCCTGCCCCTCAGGGGTCTGACGCTCACCGACGACGAGCGCAAGATGTTGCGGGGCTTCCAGTTCCTGTCGGCGAAGCCGCTGCTGCTCGTCGTCAATCTCGACGAGGCGGACGTGGGCCTGCTGGGCGACGGCGCGAAGGCCGCGGACGCGGTGGGGCTCACGCCGTTCCTCTCGCGGGCGAACACGGGCGTGGTCGCGGTGTGCGCGAAGATCGAGCTCGAGATCGGGCAGCTGGACGCAGCCGACGCGCAGGCGTTCCTGTCCGACCTCGGCCTCTCCGAACCCGGCGTCAACCGCGTGATCCGCACGACGTACGACCTGCTCGGGTACATCTCGTTCCTCACGGCGGGTGAGGACGAGTGCCGGGCGTGGTCCATCCCGCGCGGTACGCACGCCCAGCTGGCGGCCGGCGAAATCCACTCGGACATCGCGCGCGGCTTCATCCGCGCGGAGGTCGTCCGCTTCGAACACCTGGTGGCCCGCGGGTCAATCGCGGCGTGCCGTGAACACGCGGAGGTCCGGCTCGAAGGCAAGGAGTACGTGGTGCTGGACGGCGACGTGATCAACTTCCGGTTCGCCACGTAGGAGGAGCGGGTGTCGGTCCGCACCGTTCTCGTCTGCGAAGTGCAGGTGCCCCTGATCGAGGGCGGCGCCGAACGCCTGGTCCGGCAGCTCGCCCGCCAGCTGACGGTGCGCGGCTACACCACGGGCATCGTCTCGGTTCCCTTCAAGTGGTATCCCAAGGAGGAGATCCTCGCGCACGCGGCGGCGTGGCGCCTGCTCGACCTGTCGGAGAGCAGCGGACGGCCGATCGACGCGGTGATCACGACCAAGTTCCCGTCCTACTTCGTTCGCCACCCGAACAAGGTGACGTGGCTGACGCATCAGCATCGCGCCGCGTACGAACTGTGCGGGACCCAGTACGGGGACTTCGGGTACACGGAGCTCGATGTCGGGCTTCGCGAGAAGATCTTCGCGCTGGACCGCGAGATGCTGGCCGAGTCGAGGCGGCTCTACGCGATCGCGCGCAACGTGGCGAACCGGCTCGAAAAGTTCGTTGGCCTGCGCGCCGAGCCGGTCTACCATCCACCGATGCTGGCGGAGCGCCTGCACGCGGGCGCCTACGGCGACTACGTCCTGTCGGTGGGCCGGATCGAGTCGATCAAGCGGATCGACCTGGCTGTCCGCGCGCTTCGCCACGTGGATCCCGGCGTCCGGCTCCTCGTCGTCGGCGAGGGCACGCAGAGGCAGAACGTGGAGCGCATCGCCGAGGAAGAGGGTCTCGGGGGCCGCGTGCAGTTCCTCGGCGCCCGTTCGGAGGAAGAGCTGATCGATCTCTACGCCGGCGCGCTGGGCGTGGTCTACGCGCCGTTCGACGAGGACTACGGGTACGTGACGCTCGAGTCGTTCCTCAGCGCCAAGCCGGTGATCACGGCGCCCGATTCGGGCGGGGTGCTCGAGTTCGTCGAAGACGGGGTGAACGGGTTCGTGTGCGCCCCCGAGCCGGAGGACATTGCGCGGGCGATCAACGCCCTGGCGGCGGACCGCCGAAAGGCGGCCTCGCTCGGCGCCGCGGGGCGTGAGCGGGCGCTGGGGATCACCTGGGACGGCGTCATCGAGAAGCTCGTTGGTGGACAGTGAAGAAACTCATCATCCAGATTCCGTGCCTGAACGAGGCGAAGACGCTTCCCGTCACCGTCGGGGACCTGCCGCGCCACGTCCCGGGCGTGGACGTCGTGGAGTTCCTCGTGGTCGATGACGGCTCCACCGACGGCACCTCTGACGTGGCGCGCGCCCTGGGCGTCCACCACGTCGTCCGGTTCCGGCGGCGGAAGGGGCTGGCGGCGGCGTTCATGGCCGGCATCGACGCGTCGGTCAAGCTGGGCGCCGATTTCATCGTCAACACCGACGGCGACAACCAGTACTCGGCGCGCGACGTGGCGACGCTGCTCGGCCCCCTGCTGTCGGGCGAAGCCGACATCTGCATCGGCGACCGGAACATCCAGGCGGTCAAGCAGATGAGCGCCGCGCGCAAGCGGCTGCAGATGCTCGGCAGCTGGGTGGTGCGGCAGGTGTCGAACACCCGGGTGCCCGACACGACGAGCGGATTCCGCGCCTACACGCGCGACGCGGCCCTGCGCCTGACGATCGTCTCCGAGTTCTGGTCCACGCTCGAGTCGATCATCCAGGCCGGCAAGAAACGGATGGCGATCGCGCACGTCCCGATCGGGACGAACCCGAGAACCCGGGAGTCGCGCCTGTTCGGGAGCGCGTGGACCTACATCAAGGCCTCGACGGCGACGATCGTCCGCATCTACACGATGTACGAGCCGATGAAGGTGTTCGTGTCGATCGGTGCCGTCGTCTTCCTGTGCGGCCTCGGCGTCTCGATCCGGTTCCTGTACTTCTACGTGACGGGCACGGGGTGGGGACACCTGCAGTCGCTGATCCTGGCCGCGGTGCTGCTGATCGTCGGCTTCCAGGTCGCGCTGATCGGTCTCGTCGCCGACGTGATCTCGGGCAACCGCAAGCTGATCGAAGACCTGCTCTACCGGGTGCGCGGCATCGAGTTGACGCTCGGCGTCAAGGCCGAGAGCCGCCGCGCGCGAGGGCGAGCCGCAGGAGCGCTAGTGGCCGTCACCGGAACAGACCTCTGTCGTCATCCCGGCGTACCACGAGGGCGACGTGATCGCGGACGTCGTGACGGGACTCCGCGGCGCGGCGGACTGGCACGAGATCCTGGTCGTGGACGACGGGTCCGGCGACGGCACGGCGGCGGCGGCCGAGCGCGCCGGCGCGCGGGTCATCCGCCACCCGTACAACAAGGGCAACGGGGCGTCGGTGAAGAGCGGCATCCGCGCCGCGACGGGCGAGTTCGTCCTCATCATCGACGCCGACGGCCAGCACCCGCCTTCCGACGCCACGCGCATCGTGTCGCGCCTGGGCGAATACGATCTCGTCATTGCGGCCCGCGCGCACTCGACGCAGGCGACACTCGGCCGGCGGCTCGGCAACCAGCTCCTGAACGGCCTCGCGGCGTACCTGACCGGCCGGCCGATCCCGGACCTGACGTCGGGGTTCCGGGCGGCGCGCCGCGAGCACCTCCGCGAGTTCATCCACCTGCTGCCCAACCGCTTCTCCACGCCGACCACGACCACCCTGGCGTTCATCAAGGCGGGCTACAACGTGCACTTCGAGCCGATCGAGGCGCGCCAGCGGGTCGGCCAGTCGAAGATCCGCCTCGCGCAGGACGGCGCGAAATTCTTCCTCATCATCCTGAAGGTCGTCACGCTCTTCAGCCCGCTGCGCGTCTTCCTGCCGGTCAGCGCCTTGTCGCTGGCGCTGGGGGCGGCCTACGCGGTTTGGACGATCGCGACCCAGTCGCACGTCACCAACTCCTCGGTCCTCCTGATCATGCTCGGTCGTCATCGTGTTCCTGATGGGGCTGGTGTCCGAGCAGATCGCGGCCCTGCGCTTCGAAGGACGGGAGTAGATGCGCGGGCGCTGGCTGGCGGGGGCCATCGTGCTCGGGCTCGCCCTGCGTCTCGGCTTCGCCCTCGGCTACTGGGTCGGCAAACCGCTCACGCTCGACGAGCAGGAGTACCTGCTGCTCGCCCACAACGTCGCCGAGGGACGGGGATTCTCGTACGCGGCGCCGGAGTCCGGACGGGTCGAGGGCCGGCACGTCGGAAGGGCGCCCCTCTATCCCGCCTTCCTCGCCGCCCTGGCCGTCGCGGTTCCGGGAAGCGCGATGCGCGCCGGCCGGATTCCGGCCGACGTACCGGTGGAGGTGAAGGTCGCACAGTCGCTGCTCGGGTGCGCGCTAATCTGGCTGATCGCCCGGTTGGCCGCCCGCGCCGCGGGAGACGGACCGGGCAGCCGGCGGGCCGCGGCCGTCGCCGCGTTCGTGGCGGCGGTGTATCCGCCGCTCGTGTCCATCAGCAGCTACGCCTTGAGTGAAACGCTGTACGCGGTGCTTGCCCTGCTGACCGCGTGGCTCATCAATCGTGCGGCCGCGCAGTCGGGCGGTGCCGGGGCAGCCCTGGCGGCGGGCGCGGGCGTCGTGGCAGGCCTGGCCACTCTCACCCGCCCGGCGATGCTCGTCTTCCTGGCGATTGCGGCGCTCTGGCTGGTGGCGCGCCGGCGCCCCGCGCTGACCGCTGCGCTCGCGCTCGGCGCCATCGTCGTGGTCGCCCCTTGGACCGCGCGCAATCAGATGGTCTACGGACGGTTCGTGCTCGTCGCCTCGGAGGGCGGCGTCACCTTCTGGACCGGCAACAACCGCCTGGCGACCGGCGAGGGCGACCTCGCCGCCAACCCGGCGATGAAGCAGGCGGCGCTGGCGATCGAACGCGCGCACGCGGGCGCCACGCCCGAGGAACTGGAAGGGGTGTTCTACCGGGCGGCCATCGAGGACATCCGCGACAACCCCGCCGGGTGGCTGACCCTGCTCGCGCGCAAGGCGTTCTACACAATCGTGCCCGTCGGGCCGTCCTACACCCTGCATTCTCGACGCTACATCGCCGCGTCGGCGGGCCCGTACCTCCTGCTTCTGCCGTTTGCCGCCGCGGGCGCGTGGCGGCTCCGGTCGGCCCCCCGCCAGCCCGCGGCGCTCTGGCTCCTCGCGCTGGCTTCGGTCCTCGTGTGCCTGGTGTTCTTCCCGCAGGAGCGCTTCCGCATCCCGGTGATCGATCCCGTCCTGATCGTGTGCGCGGCGGCCTGCGTGCCCGCCGCCGCCCCAATCGCCGGGATGGCAGGACGACGATGAGCACACCGCGCACCCTCGTCGTAATTCCGACGTACAACGAACGAGAGAACATCGGGGAACTCGTGCGTCAGATCCTCGCTCTTGAAGGCTTCCGGGTGATGATCGTGGATGACGACTCGCCCGATGGGACCGGCGAGGTGGCGGAGGGCGTAGCCCGCGAGTTCGCCGGCCGGGTAGAGGTGGTGCACCGCACGGGCAAGCGCGGGCTCGGCCGCTCCTACGTGGACGGTTTTTCTCGCGCCCTCCAGAGTGATGCAGACCTGGTCTGCCAGATGGACGCGGACTTCTCGCACGACCCGAAGTTCCTCCCCGACCTGGTGGGAGCCGCCGCGGATCACGACGTGGTCATCGGCTCGCGGTACCTCAACGGCATCAGCGTGGTGAATTGGCCGCTCCAGCGGCTCATCCTGAGCACGTTCGCCAACCGCTACATCCGCGCCGTGACCGGCCTCGACGTCCGGGACTGCACGGGGGGCTTCCGCTGCTGGCGTCGTGACGCGCTGGCCCGGATCCCGCTCGCCCGCATCGTCTCGGACGGCTACTCGTTCATGGTGGAGACGCTGTTCGAGGCGGCGCGCCACGGCTGCCGCATCGGCGAGGTCCCGATCGTGTTCGTCGAGCGCCGGCTGGGCTCCTCCAAGCTCTCGAGCGGAGTGCTCGCCGAATCGATGCTCATGCCGTGGCGGCTGCGGGTGCGGGCACTGCTGGGGAGACGGCCGTGACCGATCCTCGGGCCGGCGATCGCGAGGTGGTGGTGATGGTGGCGACGTCGTACCCCCGGTTTCCGGGCGACACCATCGGCACCTTCATGGAACCGATCGCGCGCGGCGTCGCAGCCAGGGGCCACGAGGTGCACATGGTGCTGCCGTGGCACCCGCGTTGGGACCGGCCTGCCGAGCAGCACGGGGTGCGCTTCCACCTCTTTCGCTACGCGCCGACCGCCGCATTGTCTGTCTTCGGCTACGCCGGCGCGCTACGCGCGGATGTGCACATGCGGGCTTCGGCCTATGCCGTCGCACCGCTCGCCCTGGCCGCGGGCTGGTGGAAAGCGCGGGAGGTGGCCGGCCGGTTCTCCGCCACGGTGGTCCACGGCCACTGGGTGATTCCCGGCGGCGCCATCGCCGCCGCTGCGTGCCCCCGGCTGCCGCTCGTCGTCAGCCTGCACGGCTCGGACGTTTACGTCGCCGAGCGGAGCCCGATTGCAGGGCGCGTCGCCCGGCGCGTCTTCGGCCGGGCCGGATGGGTGACCGCCTGCAGCGACGATCTGCGGACCCGCGCCATCGGCCTGGGCGCGCGGGCCGACCGATCCGAGACGGTGCCCTACGGGGTGGACGCCGAGCGATTCGGTCCGAACCCGGACGCACGCGCTCGCATCCGGGCGCGCATCGGGGTGGGAGACAGCGATCCCCTCCTCTTCACCGCCGGACGACTGGTGCGGAAGAAGGGATTCGAGTACCTGATCGATGCTGCAGCGAGCATCGCCGGCCGTCACCCTTCCATGAAGCTGGTGATCGGGGGCGCGGGCGACCTCGACGCCGAATTGCGGCAGCGGGCGGCGGCGGCAGGCATCCCTGACAAGGTGATCTTTCCCGGGGTCCTCCACCAGGACGACGTCGCCCAGTTCCTCGCCGCGGCCGACCTGGCGGTGGTGCCCTCGGTGCGGGACGATGCGGGCAACGTCGACGGCCTGCCGAACGTCGTCATGGAGTCGCTCGCCTCGGGCACCGCTCTCGTCGCGACGACGGCTGGAGGAATCGCGGCGGTCGCGCAGGACGGCGTGAACGCGGCCCTCGTGGCCGAGCGGGACGTCGCCGGTCTTGCCGAGCGGATCGACGCGCTCCTCTGCGACCCCGGCCGGAGGGCCGCGCTCGGTGCGCGGGCCCGGCAGATCGTCCTGCGCGACCACGGCTGGGACCGGGTGGCTGAAAGCTTCGAACGTGCCTACCGGAGCGCCCGCGCGCACCGGGCGCGGTAGCGGGCAATCCGGGGCTTCCAGCGCGCGTTCTCCCAGGCGCACCTCAGCACGCCGAGGCCGTAGGTCACGCTGCGGCGGAAGTTGATCGACGAGGCCTCCGGGAAGTACCGAGTGGGGCACGAGATCTCCCCGATCGCGAATCCGGCCCGCACCGCCTGACACAACATCTGGTTGTCGAAAATGAAGTCGTCCGAGTTCGCCTCCAGGGGCAGCGTCTCGAGCACTTCCCTGGAGAACGCGCGGAACCCGGTGTGGTACTCGGACAGCTTCTGATCCATCAGCAGGTTCTGGAGGGCGGTCAGGACCCGGTTGGAAACGTACTTGTAGAAGGGCATCCCGCCCTTCATCGCGTCCTGCGCCAGGATGCGCGAACCGAGGACGACGTCATAGTGCCCGCTGGCGACCATCTGGGCCATCGCGCCGACGAGACGCGGCGAGTACTGATAATCGGGGTGCAGCATGACGACGATGTCGGCTCCGGCCTTCAGCGCTTCGCGGTAACAGGTCTTCTGGTTTCCGCCGTAGCCTCGGTTGCGCGGGTGAACGAAGACGCGCAGCCCCAGGCGGCGTGCCACTTCGACCGTTTCGTCATTGCTCGCATCGTCGACCAGGAGGATCTCGTCGACGACGTCCACCGGGATCTCGGCGACGGTCCGTTCCAGCGTCTGGCCGGCCTGGTACGCCGGCAGCACGACGACAATCTTGCTCGAACCAATCATGACCGGGAGTCTAACCCGAAGCGCGTCAAGTCTGTAAACCAGCATGGGCTCCGGACGCTCGTGGGAGCACAGGGCAGCACTCTTCGCGTGCCCGACCGCACCATGGGAACGCGAAGGACCGTGGTTGCCGGGAGCAACGCCGAGATTTCGCCGTAGCTTCGCGCCCCGCCGCAGGTGCGAAGCGGAGGCGGACTGTGCTATGGTTTAGCGCTCTCGATGTCATCGCTACACGACCAGAAGCCCGTAGGACTCAGCGTCTTTTTTCCCGCCTACAACGACAGCGGCACCATCGCCAGCCTGGTGATCGCCGCGGTGCAGACGGCAGGCCGCCTCACGCCCGATTTCGAGGTGCTGATCATCAATGACGGCAGCACCGACACGACCGCCGAGATCCTCGACGAACTGGCTCGGCTCTATCCCCAGGTCCGGGCGATCCACCACGAGAAGAACCGCGGCTACGGCGGCGCGCTGCGGACCGGGTTTTCCTCGGCCTCCAAGGAGCTGATCTTCTACACCGACGGGGATGCCCAGTACGACCCACGCGAGATGACCCGCCTGTGGGAGAAGATGGGCCCCGGCATCGACCTGGTGAACGGCTACAAGATCAGCCGCTCCGACCCGCTGCACCGGATCGTCATCGGCCGGATCTACCACCACGCCGTCAAGACGCTGTTCGGCTTGAAGGTCCGCGACGTGGACTGCGATTTTCGCCTGATGCGCCGGCGCATCTTCGAGCGGGTCCGGCTCGAGAAGTCGAGCGGCGTGATCTGCCTCGAGATGATGAAAAAGATCACGGACGAGGGCTTCCGCATCGTCGAGGTGCCGGTGCATCACTACCACCGGGCCTACGGGAAGTCGCAGTTCTTCAACTTCCGCCGCCTGTTCCGGACCGCGGTGGATGTTCTCAAGCTGTGGCGCGAGCTGGTGCTGGGCCGGCCGGGCCAGGAGCGACCTGCCAACAGGTGACGAGACGACCGTGACCGCTGACCACCTTTCCTTCTACCGCCACCGCAAGGTGATGATCACCGGCGGTCTGGGTTTCATCGGCAGCAACCTGGCGCGCAAGCTCGTCGACCTCGACGCGGACGTGCTGCTCGTCGATTCGATGATCCCCGATTACGGCGGGAATTTCTTCAACATCCGGGGGATCGAGGACCGCGTCCGCGTGAACGTCGCCGACGTGCGCCAGGAAAGCACGATGAACTACCTGGTGCAGAACCGGGCGGTCATCTTCAACCTGGCCGGACAGGTGAGCCACATCGACAGCATGCGGGATCCCTACACGGATCTCGAGATCAACTGCCGCAGCCAGCTGTCGCTCCTCGAGGCGTGCCGGCGCCACAACCCCGATGCGCGCGTGGTGTTCGCCGGCACGCGCCAGGTCTACGGCAAGCCCGACTTCCTGCCCGTCACCGAGCGCCACCTCGTGTCTCCGACCGACGTCAACGGGATCAACAAGGCGGCGGGCGAGAACTACCACCTGCTGTACAGCCACGTGTTCGGCGTTCGCGCCTGCTCGCTGCGGCTGACCAACGTCTACGGCCCGCGCCAGCTCGTGAAGCACAACCGGCAGGGATTCATCGGCTGGTTCATCCGCACGGCCGTCGAAGGCGGGGAAATCCAGGTCTACGGTGACGGGTCGCAGCTTCGGGACTTCGTTTACATCGACGATGCCGCCGACGCGTTCCTGCGCGCCGGCGCGTCGGACGCCTGCAACGGCGAGGCGTTCAACGTGGGCGGGCTGGCGCCGATCAGCCACCGCGACCTGGTCGCCCTGCTCCTGCAGGTGGCGGGCTCGGGCCGCGTGAAATACGTCGAATGGCCGGCGGAGAAGAAAGCCATCGACATCGGCAGCTTCTACGCAGACTCCAGCAAGTTCGCGGCGGCCGTGGGATGGGAGCCGAAGGTCAGCCTGCGGGAAGGCTTCGAGCGCACCATCGCCTTCTACCGGGAGCACCTGCCGCATTACCTGAATCCCATCCCCGAGGACGTGGCCGGCATCCTATGACCGCAGCGCGCATTCCCTTCATGAATCTGAGGCCCGGCGAAGACGCGGCGGCCGTGGAGGCGGCCATCCGCCGGGTCGTGGACCGCGGCTGGTTCGTGCTCGGCCCCGAGGTGGACGCGTTCGAGAAGGCATACGCCGAGGCGTGCGGAGCCGGCTTCGCGATCGGCGTCGGCACCGGGACCGATGCCCTCGTGCTGATCCTGAAGGCGCTTGGCATCGGGCGGGGCGACGAAGTGATCACCACGCCGCTGTCGGCGGCGTACACCGCGCTGGCGGTGATGATGGTCGGGGCGCGCCCGGTCTTCGCCGACATCGATCCGGCTCGACTCACGCTCGATCCGAAGGCGGTGGAGAAGGCTATCGGTCCCGACACGGCGGCGATCATCCCGGTGCACCTGTACGGCCAGCCGGCGGCGATGGACGAACTGGCCGCGATCGCGGCGCGGCACGACCTGGCGATGATCGAAGACTGCTGCCAGGCGCACCTCGCCACGGCGGGCGGCCGCCCGGTTGGATCCTTCAGCGTGGCGGCGGCGTACAGTTTCTACCCGACGAAGAACCTCGGCGCGCTGGGCGACGGCGGAGCGATTACCACGAACGACGGCGTGCTGGCGGAGCGCCTCAAGCGGCTGCGCAACGGCGGACAGACGGACCGATACCATCACGGCGAACCGGGCGTGAACAGCCGGCTGGACGAAATCCAGGCGGCGATCCTGTCGGCACGGCTGGCGTTCCTCCCCACGTGGACCGCGCAACGGCGCGCGCTGGCCGCCGTGTATCGTCGCGAACTCGCGGGGGCCGGCGTGACGGTGCCGCGGGAGTTCGACGCCGGGCACGTCTACCACCTCTTCCCGGTGCTGAGCACCGACCGTGACGGGCTGAAAGTCCGGCTCGCAGAGGCGGGCATCGAAACGCTGATCCATTACCCGGTCGCCATCCCCCGGCAGCCGGCGCTGGCGTCGGAACTGCCGGCCGACTGCCCCGTCGCCAACCGCGTGTGCACGCAGGTCCTCTCGCTGCCCATGTACCCTTCGATGCCCGAGGCCCACGCCATCGAGGTGGCGAAGGCAATCCATGTGGCTGCCTGAACTGCTGCTCCTCGCGTTCGTCCCCGGCGCCCTGCTCTTCCGCGCCCCGATCCTCGAACGCGACCGCCGCGCCGCGCTGAGTGCCGAGGAGCGCGTGTTCTGGGCGATCGCGATCAGCGCCGCGTGGACCTCGATTGCGGCAATGATGCTGGCCGCCGCTTCCTCATACACGCTCCCCCGCCTGATGACGGCCAACGTGCTGTTGAGCCTGGCCGTCGTCGCGGCGTGGCGCGGCCGCCTGCTGTACCGGGGCGGCGCGGCGGCGCCCGGGTGGACGGCCATCTTTCCGCTCGCGCTCGCCGGCCTGGGAATCCTCCTCTTCTTCCCGGGCGCCGAGTTCGTCATCGGCGGCAAGGACCCGGGCGTCTACATCAACGAGGGCATCGCACTCGCGCAGCGCGGGTCGCTGGTCATCACCGACAAGCTGGTGGGGGCCGTTCCACAAGCGCTGCAGGAACTCTTCTTCCCGCCCTACAACGACCGCTGGTACTACAGCATCCGCTTCATGGGGTTCTTCCTCGTCGATCCCATGAAGGGCACGGTGGTGGCGCAGTTCCCCCACTTGTATCCCGCGTGGGTCGCGATCGGCTACGGGCTGGACGGAGTGAACGGGGCACTGAGGGCGGTGGGCGTGTGGGCCGTGTTCGGCCTCGTCGCCGTCTACTTCGCGGGCGCCCGGCTCTTCGGCCGGGTCCCGGCGTGGTGCGCGGCAACCCTGCTGTCGCTTTCGGTCGTCGAAACGTGGTTCGGCCGATACCCGAACTCCGAAATGGTGTTGCAGGCCCTCCTCTTCGCCGGCCTCCTTGCCTTCGCGCGGGCGCACGTCGATGACGACCCCTTCTTCGCTCCCGTCGCGGGAGTGCTGCTGGGGCTGCTCGTATTCGTCCGGTTCGATGCGGTCCTCGCGTGGGCGGGGGTCGGGGTCGCCAGCGTCTTCCTGCTTCTCAGGGGACGCAGGCCCGGCATCTGGTTCATCGTGCCCATCGTCGCGGCCCTCGGCGCGGTCTCCTTCTACATCTCGACGGTGATGCGGCCAGGCTTCAGCCGCTACGCGGTCTTCTTCGAGAACCTCCGCCCGGTCCACCTCGCGCTGCTCGGGACTGCGGCGGCGGCGGCCGCCGCCCTGCTGCTCTCGGGGACCCGGCGGATGGCCCGGCCAGTCTCGAGGTGGACACCCTGGGTGGTCTCGGCGCTGGTCGTCTCGGCCTCCATCTATGCCTACTTCTTCAGGGCGCCGGGCGGCCGGCTGGCGCCGCACGACGCGCTCTCGCTGCGCACGTTCACGTGGTACTTCCCGTGGGCGGCGCTCGTGGCTGCAGTCGCGGGATTCGTGCTGCTCGCGTGGCAGCGATTCTGGAGGGACCCGGCGCTGCTGATCGTCACCACGGTCTACGGGTTCTTCGTGTTCTACAAGATCCAGATCGTGCCCGAGCACTTCTGGATGACACGCCGGTTCCTGCCGGTCATCCTGCCGTCCGCGTTCCTGCTGATGGCGGCGGCCGCGTTCCACGGGACATGGTCTCGAAGGCGCGGCCAGGCTGCGCGGCCGGTCGCCCGGATCGCGAGATGGGCGTTGCCGTTCGCCTTCGTCGCACTCATCGGAGCCCTGCTGCTGCGGTCTGGGGAACCGGTACGGGCGCACGTCGAGTACCAGGGACTGCTGTCGCGCATCGAGAACCTGTCGCACCAGTTCACGGCGAGGGACCTCGTGGTGGTCGAATCGCGCCGCTCCTCGGACCTGCACGTGGTGGCGCTCCCGCTCGCGTACGTGTTCCAGCGAAACGTGCTGGTGCTGAACAACCCGAGGCCCGACCGCCTGCGCTTCCGCGGGTTCCTGGACTGGGCACGGAGCCGTTACGACAACGTCTACTTCATGGGCAGCGGGGGCACCGACCTGCTGTCGCGGGCCGTGGCCGTGCAGCCGCTGTCAACCGAGCGGTTCCAGGTTCCGGAGTACCAGTCGGCCAGGAACGCCTACCCGACGGGGCCCCGCAGGAAGGAGTTCGACTTCAGCATCTACCGCTTCGTCGACCCCCCAGAAGCGCCCCCCCCGTTCACGCTCCAGGTCGGCCGGAACGACGATCTCTACGTCGTCCGCTTCAACGCCAAGGAAGAGAATCAACGGACAGCCGTACCGTTGGACGACCGACACGTCGTACGTCACGCTGCTCGGCGTCGGCGAGGCATCGACCAAGGTCGTCCTCTGGATGGACCAGGGCGGGCGGCCGCCGTCTGCCGGACCGGCCGTCGTGACCTGCTTCCTCGACAACGAGCGCGTCGGTGAAGCGACCGTCGAGGGACGCGGCTTCCAGCCGTACGAATTCCCGATTCCGCCCGGGTTGGCCGCCGCCGCGTCGAAGCGCGAAGACCCCGTCCTGCTCCGCCTCGTGACCCGCGCATGGTCGCCTCTCACCGAGATGGGCGCGGACGACGGGCGGACGCTGGGCGTGATGCTGGGACGGGTCGCCGTACAGATCAGGCGCAGGACATGTTGCAGCTGAGCGATTGGCGGGAGCGGTGGTTGGTGCGCCTCGCGGATGCGGGGTTGGCCGCCGCTGCGCCGCTGCTCGCCTCGAGAGGCGCTTCGACGGCGGGCGACCAACAGTCGGTCCTGCTGCTCAGGCTCGAGCGGGTGGGCGACCTGCTGATGACGCTCGACGCGATCGGCGCCGTCCGTGCCCTCCGTCCCCACGCATCGATCGACCTCGTCGTCGGCGGGTGGAACGAACCTCTCGCGCGCATGATTCCCGGGATCGATCGCGTGGAAACGCTGAGTGTCCCATGGCTCGCCCGCGGCGCGGAGAGCCTGTCGGCGGGGGCGACCGCGGCACGGGCGTGGACCTGGCGGGCCCGTGGCTACGGGCTCGCCATCAATTTCGAGGGTGACATCCGCAGCAACGTGCTGCTCGGGTTGTCGGGAGCCGCGCGACGCGTGGGCTTCTCCATGGCAGGCGGCGGGCCAATGCTGACCGACGCGGTGCCGTTCGACCCGGCGATGCACACCCGCTCGAGTTCGCTTCGCCTGGTCGAGCGGGCCCTCGGTGTTTCTGCCGGGGTCCTGGAAGGGCACCGCCCTGCTGCCGGCAGCCGGCTGACCGTCCCACGCGAGGCCCGCGAGCGGGCGTCCGCGCTGCTGGTCGCAGCGTCGGCCGGCTGCCCGATCGTGGTCCTTCACGCGGGCGGCGGCCGCGAGATCAAGCAGTGGAATCTCGAGCGGTTCGGTGAGGTGGCCTCGCGCCTGGCTCACACGTTCGGGGCGACGGTCGTCCTGTCCGGCAGCGATGAAGACCGGCCGGCCGTCGAGACGGTGAAGACCCACCTCGCACCCGGCATCAGGTGCCTCGACCTCTGCGGTCGCGTGGACCTGGTGACCCTGGCGGCGGTGCTGGAGCGGGCGAACGTGCTGGTGACGGGAGACACGGGGCCGATGCACCTGGCGGCCGCGCTCGACGTTCCAGTCGTCGCCGTGTTCGGGCCGTCCAATCCGCGGCGGTGGGGCCCGGCTTCGGAGCGCGCGCGAGTGGTCCGCGCGCAGATCCCGTGCAGCCCCTGCAACCGGATCCGCCGGCCGCCCGAACGGTGTCGCGGCCACGTGCCCGACTGCCTCGCCGCGGTCCGGGCCGACGACGTTTACGAGGCGGCCGCCCGCCTCCTGGTGTCGGCCTGATGGGCGAATCGACCGCCATCCTCACCGTGAACACCGGGGACGGCGAGCGCCGGGTGGCGCTCGACGACTATCTCGACGGCGAGGCGGCCGAGCGGGCCGAGCACGAGGCGAACGCCTGGATCAAGTCGCTGCGTCACCTCCCGGTTGACGGGCAGCCGCTCCGGGACCGTTTCCTCGTCCGCGGCGATTCGCTCTGGTGGTTCGCCGAACTCTACCTGCACAAGCGCCGCGTCGTGACCGACATCCTGCGGACGATCTCCGCGCTCGACGCCCTGGTCGCCCGAGAGCGGCCGCTGGCCATCGGGGTGCACGAAGGCGACGCGGTGGCGGTGCACCTCGCACGCGCGTGCGCCGCCAAGCGGCAGTTGATGTGGAGCGGCGCCCCGTCGCCGCGCCGCTCGTGGTGGAAACGCCGCCTGGACCCCGTCGCGCGCGGTGCGCTCTACACCCTGGCCGCGTTCGTCGACCGCTTCAAGCCGGGCCGGCGCCGGGTGCAAACGGGCTCGACCGTGACGGTCGCCGCGTTCGTGCACTCCGCGTTCTGGCGTCCGGCGACCGACGACGAGTCCTACATCGGGCCGGTCTTGCGGGAAGTGTCACGCCTGGCAGGTCCGGAACAGCTGGCCCTCGTCGGGCTCGGCCCCGTCACCAACTTCAAGTCGCGCACCTGGCGACAGCGGTTCTCCGAATTCGTCGCGCCGCCCTCCGCGACGCCGTTCAACCCGGTTGCCCGCTACGCGTCCGGCCGGTCCCTTGCCGAGTCCTCGCGGGTCTGGAGCGAGAGAAACGCCAACCGGGACGCGCTGCTGGCCAGCGCAGGCGCTGCGCGCGGCGTGCGTCTTCCGCGGCTGCGATGCCTGGCCGCTGCTCCGCGACGAGTTCACGGGCATCACTCACCTGCAGTTCCCCTGGTCCGCCCGCGCCATGGACGAGATCGGCGCGGCGCTCGACGCGCTCCAGCCGAAGGTCGCCATCACGTACGCCGAAGCGGGAGGTTCGGGGAGGGCGCTGGTCCTGGAGGCACGGCGGCGGCACGTCCGCGTGGTCGGCCTGCAGCACGGGTTCATCTACCGGCACTGGCTCAACTACCTGCACGAACCCGACGAAATGGCGCCGTCGCCCGGAAACCCGGCAGATTCCGGTTTCCCTCGTCCGGACCTGACGCTCCTGTACGATCAGTTTGCTGCCAGGCACCTCATCGAAGCGGGCCGTTTCCCGCCAGAAAGCCTGTCGGTTGCGGGAAGCCCCAAGCTCGATGCCTTCGTCGAGGCGGGACGCTCGATGGATGACCGGGCGCGCGAGGCGCTTCGCGCGTCCCTGGGCGCAGGGCCAGGGCAGCACCTGGTGGTGGTGGCCACGAAGTACCTCGCAGATCGCCGGCGTCTTCGACGCCCTCGTCGACGCCGTCGCCGGGATGCCGGACGTGCTCCTCGTGGTGAAGTGTCACCCGGCCGAGACCGCCGAGCCCTACCAACGGGCGGCCGGGGGAGCGGCAAACGTCCGCATCGCCCCGGCCTCGGCGGACCTCGCTCGGCTCGTCGCCGCGGCGCGCGTGCTGATCACCGTCAATTCGACGGCGGCAATCGAGGCCATGCCCCTCGACGTGCCGGCGCTGGTCGTCGGCCTGCCCAACAACCTCAGCCCCTTCGTGGAGGCTGGCGCGGTGGCCGGCGCAACCACCAAGGCGGAAATCGGCCCGGTGCTGCGCTCCCTCCTGTATGATAAGGAGTTCCGGCAAAGGCTCGCCGAGGGGCGGGGCGCCTTCATGACCCGCTACCGGATCGGCGCCGACGGCCGGGCCGCCGTCCGGGCGGCCGAGGCCATCGTCCGGCACGCGGCGGCCTGACGCGGCCCTACTCTTCATTTCTTCGGAGAACGCAGTATGCGCGCTTTGATTACCGGCGGCGCCGGATTCGTGGGATCGCACCTGGCCGAACTGCTGCTCGAGCAGGGCCACGAGGTCTTCGTCCTCGACAACCTGTCGACCGGCTCGATCGACAACATCGCGCACCTCAAGGATCACAAGCGCTTCCACTACACCATCGACTCGGTCACCAACGAGCCGGTGCTGGCCGAACTCGTCGACCGGGCGCGACGTCGTCTTCCACCTGGCGGCTGCGGTCGGCGTGAAGCTGATCGTCGAGCAGCCGGTCCACACGATCGAGACCAACGTCCAGGGCACCGAGGTCGTCCTGACGCACGCCAACAAGAAGAAGAAGCTGGTCGCTCATCGCCTCGACGTCCGAGGTCTACGGGAAGAGCGCCGCGGTGCCGTTCTCGGAGGATGCGGACCTCGTGCTCGGCCCGACGATGAAGCACCGGTGGGCCTACGCGTGCAGCAAGGCTGATCGACGAGTTCCTGGCGCTCGCCTATTGGAAGGAGAAGAAGCTCCCGGTCATCATCGTCCGGCTCTTCAACACGGTCGGGCCGCGGCAGACGGGCCAGTACGGGATGGTGATCCCGAACTTCGTCCGCCAGGCGCTGGCGGGCCAGCCGATCACGGTGTTCGGCGACGGCACCCAGACGCGGAGTTTCACCTACGTCGGCGACGTGGTGGACGCGCTGGCGAAGCTGGTCCAGGAGCCGACGGCGGTCGGGCGCGTCTTCAACGTCGGGAAACGGCTACGAGATTTCCATCCTGGACCTGGCCGAGCGGGTGAAGGCGCTGGCCGGCAGCGCCTCCGAGATCGTGACCATCCCGTACGACCAGGCCTACGAGGCCGGGTTCGAGGACATGCCGCGCCGGGTGCCGGACACCTCGCGCATCCACGACCTGATCGGGTACGAGCCGCAAGGTCCAGCTCGACGAGATCCTCGAGAAGGTCATCGACTACTTCAGGACGCGGTAGGTTTTGAGCCTCAAGCGCACCGCTTCGCACGACGGCGAGCGGCTGCTCCTGTCACAGGCGAAGCTCGTCCGGCGCGGCCTCATCGCCGCGGGCCGCGACCGCGCGCCCCGCCTTCCCGAGATCGTCCAGATCGAAAGCACCAACATCTGCAACGCGAGGTGCGTCTTCTGCCCGCGCGACGAGATGAAGCGCCGCCAGGGCGTGATGGACGCCGAACTCTTCCGCAAGATCGTGGACGACTGCGCGGCGCTCGGCATCCGTCACGTGCGCCTGCACAACTACGGCGAGCCGTTCGTCGATCGCCAGCTGACCGAGAAGATCGCCTACGCCAAGCAGCGGGGGATCGCGGAGGTCGGCGTCATCAGCAACGGCTCGCTGATCGACGAGCAGGTGGCGCGCGGCGTGATCGAAGCCGGGCTCGACGCCATCAACATCTGCGTGGACGCCTCGGGTCGCGAGGTGTTCGAGCGCACCCGGGTCGGCCTGAAGTACGACAAGGTCATCGCCAACATCGAGCGACTCGTCCGCATCCGGGCCGAGCTCGGCCGCACGCATCCCAAGCTGATCCTCTCGTTCGTCCGCCAGAACAACTCCGACGAGGAACGCGCGTTCATCGAGCACTGGCGGCCGATCGCGGACAAGATCCACGTCACCGACCTCCACAACTGGGCCGGGACGTTGAACCGGCGAGAGCGACGTCCGCTATCCCGTGCTACCGGCAGTGGCTGACGTTCACGGTCCTGTGGGACGGCCGCGTGTCGCTCTGCTGCGCGGATTTCGACGGCAGCGTGGTGCTGGGAGACCTGCGGACGTCCACCATCCGCGAGGTCTGGGAAAGCGACGCCTACCGCCAGGTGCGCCGCGAGCACCTCGAGAGCGGCGGGCCCGACCATCTGCCGGGCGTGCGACCTGCCCCGCAAGGACTCGCCGCTCTGGATCGGGAAGATCATCGGCCTGTAACCCGGCCTGCGGCTGCGGCCCTCGGCCAACTCCGCCTGCAAGCTGCGGCCGAGGTCGACCCGCTTCTCCGGGTGCGTATACTCCCTCACAGAGGCAACCCATGAAATGGCTGTTCCGGACGTCCGCCGCGGCGTGCATCCTGCTCGCGCTGGCTTCCCGTCGCTGGCAGCCGGGCAGGTGAGGACTGAGATCCGCGACGGCCTCGTCACGCTCGACGCGAAGGACGCCACCGTCCGCGAGATCCTCGCGGAATGGGCCCGCGTCGGCCAGACGCGCGTGATGAACGCCGAGCACGTCCCCGGCGGCCCGATGACCATCCAGTTGAACGGCGTGCCCGAGAAGCAAGGCACTCGACGTGGTGCTGCGGTCGGTGGCCGGCTTCGTCGCCGCACCGCGCCTCGGTCGCCCAGGCGGGACCAGCCTCCAGTTCGACAAGCATCGTGCTGATGGCCGCCGTCCGCCCCGCGGTCGTCCCCGCGGCCGGCCCCGCGTCGTCCAACATGCCGGGCCAGCCCCAGTTCCAGCGTCAACAGCGCGACATCCCGCAGCCCCCGCTGGTCGTCGACGACCAGGACGAACCGCTGCCGGCGGCCGCAGATGCCGGCGCCCGGCCCGGCCGGAGCGCCGCAGCCCGGCATGATGATGCCGGCCCCGCAGCATGCCGAACGCCGCCGCGCAGAACCCTTACGGGACGCCGTACGGCAACCCGAACGCCGGGTCCGGAAACCAGCAACAGCCGCGTGCCGCCGTCGGCCCCGCAGTCGGCGACACGCCCGGGGATGCCGACCGCACCGTCGACGGCGACCACTCCGATCCGCCCGCCCGACCCGATCATCAAGGACTAGCCTGGGGAAGCCCGGCCTACTGCGGTGGTCCAGCGGGTCCCGCGAGGCCAGACCCGCGGATGAACGACTTCAGCCCGGCGGCGAGCACCTCGTGTCCCGTCACCGTCAAGTGCGCCGTCGTCTTGAAGAAGATGTCGCGGCGTCGGCGTGCGGCCCGAAGCACCGGGAGGGCATCGAACGTCGGGAGGCCAAGGGGCCCGAGCGCGGTCTTGAACCGCTCGGTCGCGACGTCCCGCTCGAGCGTACCGCCACTGTCGGCGACGATCGCCTTCAGCTGGGTATAGTCGTCGTCGTCCACCTGGAACCGGGCGGGCAGCAAAACGATCCCCGTCCTCGCCCCGATCGCCGTTGCCTTGGCGGCAATCCGCGCGATCGCCTCCTTCGACACCGACAACCCGCGCGCCATGTCCGGCGGAAGTTCCGGCAGGTACATCGTCAGGGCCCGGTCGATGGGGCGGGCCTCGCCGAATCGCTCCAGCAGGAGCGTCCCCCGCATGCGGACGATTTGCAGGACCATGCTCCGGCGGGTGAGGCGCCGCAGCCAGAGCGGCCAGCGCGACGGCCTCTTCACGGCGCGTCAGCTGTGACGGTGTGGACGGCTCCGCCGGGTCGCGCGGCAGGATCGCGTCCCCGGCGTCGTAGGCTTCCATCGCGTCGTTCGCGACGTAAGACGGCGACCAGGACGATATCGGGCTGGAAGCCGCTCACGACGTGCTCGAAGAACGCCAGTTCCTCGACCGGCCCGTAGCCCTGCACCCCCGCGTTGATCACGCGGTAGTGGCCCTCCCCCGGTCCGCGGCTCTCGTTCAGGCGCCGCTCGAGGACCGCACAGAACGTCTCGTCGCTGCTCCACTTGCACCGCGAGCACGAGCGAGTCCCCGAGGACCACGATGCGGGTTTCACCCGGCGGCTTGGGGATGGCAATTTCGCCGGTCCGCGCGTGCCCGAGGAGTTGATGGCGATGTCGGTTTCGAAGTCGGCCGTCTTGAAATGCGCGCTCGCCCCGGGCCGAAGCCGGTGTCCGCCAATCGCCGGGTCCTGCATGAAGAGCTGCTGGAACACCGGCGCGGCCTCGGAGCCCGCCGCCAGGCGAAGCCCCGCCTCGAACAGGAAGAACTGCACGAGCACGATGGCGGCGAAGAGGAGGATGCGGGACGGCTTCACTGGATTTCCCACACCTCGATGATGGGACCCGGACGCACGAGCGTGCGGTCGATGCTGGCGTCCGTGTTGTGAAGGAACGGCGGCGTGGCGGCGCTCCCCATCCGGACGGAAGGCCGGTACGGAGAGAACGACGCGAGCAGCCGCCCCTCGCGCTCGAGCGACGTCCTGAGCGGTCCGCTCGCCGGGTCTGGAACGTTGTACTGTTTCAACACCACGTAGCGCAACCCCAGCTGTCGCAAGACCGTCAGCCCTCTCACCTCGGACACCTGGGAGTAGTTCACGTAATCTTGTCCCGATCCAGGCCGCCGTCGCCCAGGTAAAGGGTTCGATAGCCCGGCACCGGGTCCGGCAGCGTGAGGCGGATGGCGAATTTCGTCGACGCACGCCGGACATCGCCGAGGTGAAACCCGAGAGCCTCGCGCAGCGACGCGTGCGACTGTTTGAGCGGCACGGAGTAGGGCTGGACGAGGACCGCCGCCCCGGACGGCACGTGCCGTTCCACGTAATCGAGCGCCAGCGTCCGCGTGTCCGTTTGGCGGAAGAGCCAGTCGTTCTCGACGCTCGCGGCTGCTCCGACACTGAGCGCGGCGAGCGCGACGACCGCAGACGCCGGTGTCGCAGCGCGGGCCGGCACCACGTTCGTGATGACGCCGACCGCGTAGCCGGCCAGGATGGCCGCAAACGGCAGCACCGGGTTCAGGTAGCGGCTGGCCGGGACGGTGTTGCAGATGAAGGCCAGGAACGGTATCGGGAACAGCAGGAAGAACAGCGCCACCCGCGGCTGCTTCCACGACAGGTGGACCCCGCCGATCAGCGCCAGCAACGCGACCGGCCAGCCCAGGGCATCCCACCAGAAGAGGGACAGGTAGCGCCACGACGTGGCGAAGGCGCCCCCACCCGACGCGAGCGCCCTGTCGACGACAATCTGCCGGTTCGCGACGATGTCGCGCCACGCCGTCTGCCAATCCGGCAACAGGAAAGGCGAACAGGCCAGGAAGGTCGCCGCGACGATGGCGCCGGCCGCCAGGAGGCGCGTGGCCACGGTGCGCCAGCCCTGCGGCGCGAACGCGAGCACGATGCCGACCGCGAGTGGCAGCCCGAGGAATACCGCGTAGTAGTGCGTCGACAGCGACACGCCGACGAGCACGGCCGCGGCGACCACATCCAGCCGCCGGGCGCCTCCGAACCACACGCGATGGAGGGCCAGCGTGGCGGCCATGACCGCCAGGGTGACCGGGACGTCGTGTTTGACGTAGTGCGCGTCACGGACGGCGATCGGCGCAACAGCCAGGAACGAGGCGGCTGCCGCGGCCGCCCGGACTCCGAAGAGGCGGCGCGCCAGCCGCCAGACGATCGCCACCGTGATGACGCCGCACGCAACCGAGAGCAGCCGACCGGCCAGGTAGATCCCACTGGGGTCGGTAAAGAAACTCGCCTGGAAAGCCGGGAGCGACTGGACCCAGCCCAGCGCCCAGGCAAGGACGAAATAGCCGCCCACCCAGGCGAACAGGACGTAGAAGTAGAGCGTGGGGTACAGGAAGTTGTGCGGGTTGAGGTCGCCCTTCGCGAACGCCAGCGCGCGCGACATGATGGCCGACTCGTCCGGGTTGTAGACGGCGGGAAGCCCGAACCGGACGCCGGCGAGCCTCAGCGCGAGCGCGAGCACTACCACCACGCCGAGCACCGCCCAGTGGCGTCTCGAGGTCATCGGTTGCACCGCCAGCCCGCCGCGAAGTCAAACACTCAGGCCGCCGTGCGCGCCGCAGGTGGCTTCGCGGAAGCCGTGCCCGCCTGGAAGAGAGCCGCGGCGCCGCGCAGCCGAACCGAGTCCGACGTGTCACGCAGCATGGCTCGAAGCGTCGGGACGTCGACCGGGGTCATCGCCGCGAGAATTCGCGCCGCTTCAGCCCGGACCACCGGGTTGGCGTCTGCAGCCGCACTCTTCAACACCTCGAGAGCCTTCGGGCGATCCACGGGCAGCAGCAGTTCTGCGGCGACCAGCCGATTGAGGCCATCCGGATCCTGCAGGACCGGCCGAACCGCCTCCACCCAGGAGCGGTCCCCGCTGTCGGAGAGGGCGCGCGCCGCAATCAGGCGGGCATCGTTGAGCGGGCTCGCCAGGGCGTTGCGGAGAATCTCATCCCCGGAACCATTGCCGGTTCGGCGGAGCGCCGCGGCAGCCGGGAGGCGGAGGAAGGGGGCGTTGCGATCCTGCAGCAACTGCTGCAACGAGGCCACCGCGGCCGCCGGCGCAAAGCGTGCGGCGAGATTGATGAATCCCATCCGCGCCATCGGGTCGGGGTCGCGCAGTCCCTCGAGCGCCAGCGCACCGGCCGACGAAGGGTCGATCGCGCCGAGCGCCTCGGTGGCCCTCGGACGGATGGCCTTGGCGCCTGTCGCCGCCAGCGTGCGCAGCTCCTTCACGGCGCCAGCGTCGCGCAGCCCGGCCAGCGCCACGGTCGCTTCGAACCCGGCTCCCCTGCCCGCGTCCGTCGAAGCCAGGTCGACGAGCGCGGTCTTTGCGCGCGGGTCGCCGGAGCGCGCCAGGGCGTTCAGGGCTCCGACCCTGATCTCCGTCTCGCGCGCGCCGCTCAAGCTCTCGAGGTGGCCGCGCGCGATCGGCAGCAGGAGGCGGACGTCCTCTCGCTTCGCCTTGCCTGCGAACGCCTCGTAGACATCCAGCGCGTCGCCCAGCTTGCTTGCCGCGACCAGCGTCTGAATCCTGGCAAGCGCCTCGTCGGCCGCCTTGTCGGCGGTGGCTCCCGCCTTCCGGCCGCCGGCGGGCGCGTGTCCCTCGGAGCAGCCGGCTTCTGATCGCCTGCCCATGCGTCGCGGCAGACGAGTGCGCCACCTGTCAACACGACGATCGCCAGTCCCGACTGGAAGTCTCATAACCCGCCTACCTCGAAGCCACTTGTGCGACCGTCTGCGTCCTGGCCCCGGATGCTTGGAAGAACGCAAGGGCGGCCACGGCGTAACAAGCGCTCCCCACCCAGAAGGCGGTGGAAATGGACCACGTCAGCGCGACGGCGATCGACAGCACGGAGGCGAGAACCGACATCGCACCGTTCACCCCCCACAGCCACGGCGTCAGCCCGGGCGAGTGGTTGGCGGCGAGCGTCATGCCGAGCGGGAACGCCATCCCCATCATGAACCCGGGGAAGGCGAGCATCAGCACCGCCATGGCAATGCGAACGGGCGTCGTCGAACCCGCGAACGCCTGCACCACCCAGGGCGTCGCCACGCCGAACACGGCGAGGACGGCGAGCAGCACGACCAGCCGGCGAAGCCCCCGGCTCCTGACGCTGGCAAGCGTCACGCCGTCCGTCGAGTAACTTCCGAGCCCGCTCGAAAGCAGCAACGCCAGCAGCACGACCGACAGGCCGTACGTCGGATGGCCGAGCACGATGATCAGTCGCTGCATCTGCGAGGTCTCGATCAACATGAAGCCGAGGCCGATCGCCGCGAAGAACAGCAGCAGCGAGCGACTGCCGCGAAGCCCGCCGGGAGGCGGTTTCATCGCGAGCGGGACGCCGATGCAGAGCCCGGTGAGCAGGACGACGGTGAGCAGCAGGGTCCCGAGGACGAACACGGCCTGCATGTTGTGCGACGCCTTGCCCTGCGACAGCTGGCGCCAGTCGAAGATGTCCTTCAGCCGCAGCATCTGGAAGAAGAACGGGCTGTCGTCGGTCGGCGCCTCGACGTTGATCGGGAGGCTGGACACGATCCCGCTCACGTCCCCGCCGTTGGCGAGACCGGCAAACACGGCGTCCACGGCGTAGTCGGGCGTCAGCACGAGGTCGAAGTCCATCGCGGCCGACACCTCGCGCAGCCGCTGCAGGTCCGCGGCGGTGAACGGGGTCCGGCTCACGAGCAGCGTCCCCACCCCGTCCGGCCGCTCCTCGAGCGACAGGCCCATCGATGTGACGTTGCGCACGACCACGATGTGGCGCCTCGGATCACGGACGCCGATCCGCTCGAGCGCCGACGTCGCCAGCGTCACCATCCGGTAGACCTCGCCGGGCTGCTTCCGGAAATACCAGCGCGACACGCTGAGAACGCCCCGGTCCGTCAGCCTCCGCAGGAAGGTTTCCCACGCCTCGGTCGTGTAGATCGAGTTCTCGCTGAGCACGAAGGCGCCGGCCGCCGTCGCCGCCCAGGTATCGATCAGTGAAATCTGGACGAAATCGTACCGGTGCGAATCGCGCGCCACGAAACTCCGGGCCTCGTCGTTGACGAAGCGGACCCGCGGGTCGCGATTGAGGTGGCCCGTGAAGTCGCCGTACCGCCTGGTGACGGTCTCGATGATGTCGCGGTTCAACTCGACGCCGGTGACCGATTTCGCCCCGAACAGCAGCGCCGAGAGGATGTCGCGCCCGCCGCCGGTCCCGACGATCAGCGCGTCGCCATCGGGCCGGATGTGATAGCCGACGTTGGTCACGCTGTACTTGAGGTGTTCGAGCGGCCGGAAGTCGCCGTTGAACGGCAGGATCACCGTCCCGGCGTTGACGTCGATGTCGAGGTGGAGCTGGTGAATCCGCACGTCCTTGGGGTAGGTGCGGCTCAGGCCCCACGCGTAGGGCACCTCGAGGCGGTTCGGGTCGCCGTTCACGCGCACCCTCGAGTAGGAGTTCCACTTCTCGTAGAGCGGCCGGGCCTCGAAGGACCCCTTCACGTAGAGGATGCGCAGGACCGGAAACTGCTTCCAGACCAGCATCGTGTGGCCGACCACGAAGATGCCGAGCGCGACGGCGGCCGCGACCGAGAGCCTCCGGAGGCCCCGCGAACCCGCGGACACCGCCAGGGCGACGGCGCCGAGGCTGGCCAGGAACGCCACCACGAACACCGCGGTCGGGGCGTCGGTCAGTTCGAGGGTGACGATGATCAGCACGCACCCGAGGCTGGCTCCGGCGAGATCGGCGGCGTAGAGCCGTCCGACGGCCACGGTGTACCGGGTCAGGATCAGCGAAACGGCGATGCCGCTCACCACGAAGGGCACCGCGATCACCGCGTACGTGAAGATGATGGCGTAGATTGCGACGATCGAGGGATGCACCAGGAACGGGATGCTGAGCTGGGTCAGGAAGCTGAGGACGAGGGAAATCGGGAACAGCAGGGCCGTCCTGGCCAGTTGCAGGGGCAATTTCTCGGCAACGAACGACTCGGGCCGGAGGTAGACGATCAGCGCGCCCACCGTCATGCCGAACAAGGCCACCGAGATCGCGACGAAAGCGAAGTGGTACCACATCGTCACACTGAAGATGCGGGTCAGCAGCACCTCGTACATCAGCGTCGAGAGGGCGATGGTGAAAATGCCGAAAAAAGTCGCGCGACTCGGGTTGAGTTCCTTCATGCACTCCCTGGTTCCCCTGCGGGCGGCGAGAGGTGTGGAAACGGGCCTTATAGTATAGCCCTGCTCTTCAGAGTCCTTCCAGCCGATACGAGATAGGGGAGGGTGCGCCCGGTTGACCCTGGCCCGGCAATTCGTTACGCTAAAGGTGGTTGTCCATCACACCGCGTCGCGCCAGGACCCCTCACACAACTGTTCGCCAGGGATTTCGCATGTCGATGACTGTTCGCTCTCGCGTGTCCTGTGTGGCCGAAGCCGTGGCGCTCGGCATGCTCCTCCTGCTCGTGGTCGGCTCGTCGCCGGCCAGCGCGCAGGCCTCGCGGGTGGGAGCGACGTTCGCAGTCACCGGGTTCGCGAGGGGCGGAACGCCGATCGAGCACGGAGACATCGAGTTCGACCCGGTCAACAAGGTCTACCTGGTCGCAGCGGGAAAAGGCGAGATTCTGGTACCAGTTCGTGACCGAGGACGGCGTGGCCATCGGCGGTCCGCAGGTGCTCGATGGGTCGCGTTACTGTTTCACCCCGCGGATCGTCTACAGCCCTGCCACGGGCGGCTTCCTCGTGACATGGATTGGAACCTCCGACGGAAAGACGGCCGACGTGTTCGGCGCCTTCGTGCAGTACAACAGCGCCGTGCAGCCGGGCATCTTCCAGATTGACCCTGCCGGCGACCCGGCACTGTGGCTGTGGGGGCCGGACGTCGCCTACTCATCTACCAGCCAGGAGTTCCTGGTCGTCTGGCACGGCAACTACGGCTCCGGAAACGACGTCCACGCCCAGCGTGTTGGAACGAACGGCACGCTCCTGGGCGGCATGCTGGCGCTGACGGCCGACGCCGACTATCAGCGCGAACCGAGCGTCGCGTACAACCCTCAGACCAACGAGTTCCTCGTGGCCTACGGCGGCTGGTCGGACGCGCAGAACTTCGGCTACATCAGGGTGCAGCGCGTGCAGGCGGGGACCGGAAGCACCGTCGGGGGACCCATCCAACTGCGGGTCAGTTCGCTCGGCGTCGTGATTCCCGATGTCGTCTACAACCCGCTGACCGGCGGATATCACGTCGTCTGGGTGGAGGCGGTGGGCCGGGGCGTCTGGCTCTACTACGGTATGCAGCTGGCGGCCACCGGTGCCGCGTCGAGCGCCGTGATAGCCGAGTCGGGCACGCCTGGCTACTACGACGCGCTGAACATCGCCTACAACTCGACCAGCGGCATGATCGGGATGGTGGGTCATGGCGCGAGCGGGGAAGACACGTTCGCCGAACTCTACGGCGGCACGGGCCAGCCGTACTCGGCGGCGATGTTCGACGCGACGTCGACTTCACCGAGCGCGACCGGCGCGAAGGGCAATTACTACCCGCGCGTCGCGTCGCATCCGACTCGGGCCGAGTGGACCCTGACCACCTCGAACAACTTCACGCAGTACGTCGGCCAGCGCGTCGGGACCGTCGACGCGCGATCCGCTCGTGGGCTCCCAGCCGCCTCCGCCCCCGCCGCCCCCGCCGACCGCCACCACGTTCAACCTGTCGGCCGCCAACGCGCCGAACGGCAGTTGGGTGTTCGCCGAGGGCGCGATCGGCCTGGCCGGCAAGTTCAGCACCTACTACGCGATCTCGAATCCGAATGCGTCCGACGTCCAGGTTCGCGCGTACTACATCCGCGAGAACGGCGCCTCGCCGGTCATCACGTCCCGTACCTTCACGGTGGCGTCGCGCAGCCGGATGACGATCGACCTCGCCGACGCCACCAACGGCGCCGGCGCCGTGCCCGGGTCGTACTCCGCGGTCTTCCAGTCCCAGGGTACCGGGCTCCAGGTCTACATCTCCCGGACGATGTACTGGGGCGGAACGGCCGGCGTGCTGACCGGGCCCGGCCACCTGAAGATGGGCCTGTACGTTCCGCCCAACGGCTCGCTGCCCACCAGCAGCTACTTCGCCGAAGGCGCGCGCGTCTACCGGTCCGGGCGGCAGATCGAGAACTACTTCATGTTCTTCAATCCCAATGCCGCGGACACCACGGTGTGGGTGGACTTCCTCTCCGACACCGGGGCCGGGCTGATCAAGCGGGTCGCGCAGGTGGTCCCCGCCAGGGGACGCTGGACGCTGGACGCCGCCAGCTACCCGGAGCTGTCGGGAAAGAGCTTCAGCACCAGGGTCATTTCCGACCCCGGCGTCGTGGCCGAACGGTCGATGTACTGGGGGGCGAACTGGAGCGCCGGGCACACCGACTTTGCCGGGGTCCCTGCCAGGGATTGGTATTTCGCTGAAGGCACGGCCCAGAACTGGTTCGACACTTACTTCCTGCTGCTGAACCCGACGGCTTCGACGGTCAGCGTGACGGTGACCTATCAGTTTGCGGGCAGGCCGTCGGTCGACCAGGTGCTGACGATCAAGCCGAACACGAGGGAAACCATCTACTTGAATGGCGCCGTTGGCAACCAGCCGGGCGCCACCGCGGACTTCCACGCGAGCGACACGATCGTCGTCGAGCGGTCGATGTATTGGGGCGCCGACTGGTCTCCCTGGACGGAGGGCTCGACAGCGCTCGGAAGCCCCCAGGCGGCCACCGAGTGGCATCTGTCGGAAGGTTCGACGGCCTCGGGGTTCGAGACGTACCTGCTCCTCTCCAACCCGAACCTGTACGACATCAATGTGGTCGTGACGACGTTCTCCGCGGACGGATGGCAGGAAACCAACCTCGTGGCCGTGTCGGCGAAGTCACGCAAGACGGTGCTCATGAATACCAACCCGGGTTGGCCGACCATCCAGGGCAAGGCCTTCTCGATCCGCTGCACCGCCACGGCGCCGTTCGTGGCCGAGGAATCCGTCTACTGGCAGCCGCTGAGCACCGGGTACTGGCGCGGCGGCGACGCGACGATGGGCTTCCCGATCATCAGGTAGCCGCCAGCTCGCGGCGTGGGACCATCCCCGGCACGTCAGCCGTGGATGGTCCGTTTCCCCCGCCTTCCTGCAGGTCTCTGCGGCACGGGCGTATACTAGCGTCATCGTGAACATCTTCCCGCGACTCATGCTCGCCGGCGCGCTGTTGACCGCTGCTGCCCCCGCGCAGGGCGGCGAGGTGAAGGTGGCCTTCTCCAACGGCCTCGTCACCATCGTGGCGACCGACGCGTCACCCCGCCAGATCATGGCGGAGTGGGCGAAGCTGGGGCAGGTCCGGATCACGAACCTCGAACGCCTGGCTGGCGGCCCCGTCACGCTCCAGCTCAAGGACGTGCCCGAGGCGCAGGCCCTCGAAACCCTGCTGCGGGGTTCCGCCGGCTACGTGGCCGCCCCGCGCGCCGCGGCGAACCAGCCGGCCGACGTGTCCCGCTACGATCGCATCCTGCTGATGCCTGGAACCGCGCCGGCGCTGCCGCCCCCCGGGTCGGCAACACCCGCCGCCCAGACGAACGTGTCTCGCGGGCGGGTCGCGACGGCAGCGCCGACGTTCGACCCGACGGGCGACGACATCGCGGATGAGCCGAGGATGCCGGCGCCGCAGGGAGCAATGCCTCGCCCGGGTGCGGTGACGCCAGGGCAGATGACGATGCCCGGCACCGGGGCGATGCCCGGTGCCTTTGTGATGCCAGGGCAGACGCTTGCGCCAGGACAGTCGGTGTCACCAGGCCAGCTCCCCTCGTCGATCTACTCCGAGCAGCAGCCGACACAGCAGGCCATTCCGGGGGGCTCCTCGAGGCAGTTCACCGGCTACCCGGTCCCGCAGGGGCCTGGCGGCACGGGAACAGCCACGCCGGGCATGCCGACGGCCCCGTTCCAGATCCCGACGTCGCCATATCCGGCCAACGGGCCCGCCGGCCTCAACCCGGCCCAGGAATCGATGGTCACCCCGGGAGCGACGACCGGCGTCCCCGGCCAATCGCCGGCTTCGGCCGCGCGGCCCGGGGATCCAACCGCACCGACCCCCTCGATGTTCCGGAACCCTTACGGGCTCCCCGAACCGACACGGGCGCCCGTCGTTGACCCGTACGCGAATCCCTACGGCCTGCCGAGCGCAACGAAGCCGGCGGCGGAGGGAGCCGCTCCTGGCGGCGCCGCGGCACCTGGCGCGAAGACGCCGGGCGCCGTCACTCCGGGTGCCACCACAACGCCGATCAAGAAGTCGCCGGGTGGCGGGGCCTAGCGTGCACATCGGCTGCGACGGACGGGCCTGAGGTGTTCCTGAAGATCAAGAGACTGTTCCTGGACCTCGTGGTCTATGGAACGGGCGACGTGGCCACGCACGTCGTCGGCCTGCTCCTGCTGCCGTTCTTCACCAACGTTCTCAACCCGGACGACTACGGCGTCTGGAGCCTGCTCCTGACGACGAGCCTCGTCGCCAAGATCCTGTTCCGCTGGGGCGTCGACGCGTCGTTCATGCGGTTCTTCTACGACTGCAGGGACGACGGCGAGCGCCAGCGCCTGGCGAGCACGATCTTCTTCTTCCTCCTCGCCGCCAACGGCGGGATCCTGCTCGCCGCGCTCGTCCTCGCGCCCCTCTACTCCGACGCACTCTTCGGCGTCCCCGGCCAGGCGGTTCCGCTGCAGCTGATGATCCTGAGCACGTTCGTGGCCGGCTTCTTCTTCCTGCCGTTCCACGTGTTCCGGATGCGCGGGCAGGCGAAGAGCTTCGCGGCGCTCACGTTCACCAGGTCGGCGACCACCCTGGTGATGCGGATCGTGCTGGTGCTGGGCCTGCGCTTCGGCGTGATGGGACTGGTGCTGTCGGAGTTCCTGGTCACCCTGGGCTTCTCGCTGGTGCTCCTGCGGACGTTCCTGCCGTTGCTGCGGCCGGTGTTCGATCGCGAGACGCTGCGCGCGGTGCTGCGCTTCGGCCTGCCAAGGGTCCCTCACGGGATTGCGCAGCAGATCGTCGGGCCGGCCACCGACTCCTACCTGCTGCAGCTGCTGCTGGCCGGCGGCGACGTCGCGCGACTCGCAACGATTGGCCTCTACCAGGTCGGCTCGAGCCTCGGCCTCGCCCTGAAGTACTTCCTCAGCGCCTTCGAGTTCGCGTGGGCTCCTTTCTATTTCCGGACAATGAAGGAGCCCGACGCCAAGCAGACGTTCGCGACGATCACGACGTATGGGCTCGCCGTGCTCGTGCTGCTCGCCGCGGGATTGTCCGCCGTCTCCGGCGACGTCGTGCGGCTGATGACCAAGCCGAAGTTCCACCAGGCGGCGGTTGTCATCCCCTGGATTGCCCTGGCCGTCACCTTCCAGGGCGTCTACCTGCTGACGTCGATCGGATTGAACATCACGAAGCGGACGGAGTACTACCCAGTCGCAGCCGGGGCAGCGGCGGCGGCGAACATCACGGCAAACGTGATCCTGATCCCCCGCTTCGGGATCCTCGGACCCGCCTGGGCCAACGTCATCTCCTACGCCACGCTGACGACGATCGCGTTCATCCTGTCTCAGCGCTTCTACCCCATCCGCTACGAGTACGGACGGATCGCGCGAATCGTCGCTGCCGGGATCGGCGCCTACGTCGTGGCCGCGTTCCTCGTGCCCGCGCCGCGGTGGGCGGTAACCGGCATCCTCGTCCGGGGGCTGACGGTCGTCGCGGTCTACGCCCTGGTGCTGCTGGCCTCGGGTTTCCTCGGGCCGCGGGAGCGCGGCCGTATCGAAGCGATCGTTGCCCGCCTCCTGGCGGCGCGGGGCCGAAAGCCGGCGCCGGTGGCTGCCGACGGGCCGGCCGCTGAAGCCGACCCGAACGCGGCGCTGTTTGAGGCGGAGCGCTGACACGGTACAATGGGAGAGCCCAGCCCAAGTCACTTGTTCCCTTGCACAGCATGATGTCCAGCCTGCGGGATCTCTTCGTCGCACCTTTGCGCCGCCTCCGGTTGGCCCAGCGCATCCATGCCCGTTGGCGGCACCGCTCCTACGACAAGCGCGTCGAGCGATTCCTCCGCGAGAAGACCGGTGTGGCGGACGCCGTGCCGGCCGGGGTGGTGTACGAAGCGACGATGCGGTGCAACCTCAAGTGCGAGTTCTGCTACGTCGGCGACCTCCTGAACGTCGAAGGCGAGTGGCGGCAGGAGCTGTCGGTCGAGGCCCTCCGCCAGGCGTTCCCCGAGAAGCTGGGACTGAGGGTCAACCTCACCGGGGGTGAAGTCTTCGTCAGGAAGGACATGGACGAGGTGCTCGGCCTGTTCCGGGAAAAGGGGTACGCCTGCGGCTACCTGACGACCAACGGCACGGCCATCACCGAGAGCCGCGCTGCGGCCCTCGCCGACCTCGCGCTGGCGGGGTTCCTCAAGCACATCAGCGTGTCCATCGACGGTCCCGGCGAGGTCCACGACGGCGCTCGCGGCGTGAAAGGCACGTTCGAACGCACCGCGGCCGGCCTCAGGCGCCTGCAGGCGGCGGCGAAAGCCAAGGGCGCCCCGCTGAAGGTCAGCATCAACACCACCGTGACGCGCGAGAGCCTGGATGCGCTCGAGCAGATGGCGGATGTCGCCGCCGAACTCGGGGTGGACGCGATCGGGCTGAATCACCTGATGTACGCGACGCCCGACGAAGTGGACCAGACGCTCAAGATTCTCGGAGAGTCGGATCGCCGGGTCATCGCGACGTTCGTCACCGCCGACCCGGGGCTCGTCCCCGCCGCGGTCGCCGCGAAGGTCGGCGCGCTCGAGGCGCGGTGCCGAGAGCAGCGCATCCGTTTCGACTACCGGCCGAAGGTGCACCCGCAGCTGATCGAGGGCTACTACACGCCGGGGACGCCGCTGCGCGGGCGCTGCCTCTACCCCTTCTTGAACGCGCGGGTCGGGTTCAGCGGCAAGGTCTACTTCTGCCCGTTCATCCGTATCGAGGTCGGCGACCTCACCGGGTCCACCCTCGAGGACGTGTGGAACAACCCGAAGTACGTCGAATTGCGGCGGAAGCTCCTGGAACGCGAATTGTTCCCGGTCTGCCGGCGCTGCTGCAAGGTGGAACTGTCGCCGGAACCGGTGCCGGTCGCGCAGGCCGCCCTGAAGGGCAAGAAGATGCTGACGCTGACGCCGGTCGGCCGGTAGCTGGAATGGAAACCCGATGATTGGTCGCACGACGCTGCTCATCAACCCGCCGCTCGTGAACGGCGTGGCGTTCACGCGCCAGGGACGCTGCCAGGAGCGGGACGAGGTGCTCGGCACGACGAAGCCGCCTTACTCGCTGGTGGTGATCGCGTCGCTGTTCCGCCGGCTGGGGATCGACTTCCGGGTGATCGACCAGACGGCCGAGCGGCTCTCGACCGAGGCCGTGATTGCGCGGCTGGACGCCGAAGGCTTCCGTCCCGGGCTGGTGGTCTACTGCAGCACCACGCCGACGCTCGAGTTCGACACCGGCGAGATGCTCAAGCTCAAGCGGCATTTCGGTGCGCCGCTGGTGTGCTTCGGCCCGCACGCCTCGGCGGCGCCGATCGAGTCGATGGAGCACGCGCCCGACGTCGACGCGATGATCGCCGGCGAGCCCGAGGACGCCGTCGTGGCCATCGCGCAGCTGGAGTCGATCGACGGCGCCGCGGGCATTCCAGGGGTGGTGCTGAGAACCAACGGCGCGATCGTGCCGAACAACGGCCGCGGGGTCTTCACCGGCTTCCTGGGAATGCCTACGCCCGCGTGGGACCTCCTTCCGCTGGACCGCTACCGCCTGCCCCTGGTGAACCGGCCCTACGTGCTGATCGAAACCAGCCGCGGCTGCCCGTACACCTGCGACTTCTGCGTCGTCCCGCTTCATCATGGCAACAAGTTCCGCGAGCGGCCGGCGTCGGTGCTGGTGGACGAGATCGAGTGGGCGAAGCGCGAGCACGGCATCGAGTACCTTCTACCTCTGGGGCGACACGGTCACGCTGAACGCGAAGACGTTCAGCCAGTTCTGCGAGGAGCTGATCGCGAGGAACCTGGGCGTGCGGTGGTTCGCGAACGCCCGCGCCGACAACCTGGTCGACATCGAGTTCGTGAAGCGGCTGCGGCGGTCCGGCTGCTGGATGCTGTCGATGGGCATCGAGTCCGAGTCGGACGCGGTCCGCAAGGACATGATGAAGCGGCTCGAACGGCAGAAGATCCAGCTCGCCTTCCGGAACCTGCGCCAGGCGGGGATCAAGTCGTTCGCGTTCTTCATCTACGGCTACCCCGGGGAGACCCCGGAGTCGATGGAGCAGACGACGAAGTTCGCGATCGAGCTGGATGCCGACTTCGCAAACTTCTACCCCGCCGTCCCCTACCCGGGCACCGAGCTGTTCGCGAAGGCGAAACGCGACGGCATGCTGACGACCGAAGACTGGACGAAGATGGAGTACTCCTACTACGTCCTCGAGGGGAACGGCGTGAACGAGCAGGTGGTGCTCGACGCGCTGAAGCGCGCCAGGCGCCGCTTCTTCCTTCGCCCGAGCTACATGGCCCGGCACGTCGGCGACGTCGCGCGGATGCTGATGACCAGCCAGGGGTTGATTTGGAAGATCGTGACGCAGATGCTGCTGGGCGGGCGCGAGAAACCAGCGGCCCCGCCGTCGAAGGCCGTCGCAAAGTCGGCGTAGCGACCTACATCGTCTTCACCAGCTCGGCGACAGCCTCTGCCGAGAGCCTGGCGTAGCGTGCCCGCGGCTTGCGGCCCTTCCCGAACGCCAGCCAGTACAGGTCGCGCAGCTGGACGAAGTAGCCGAGGGCCTCCCGCAGCGTCATCTTGCTCTCGCCCGCTGCCCGGTCGGCGAACACGTACGGGATCTCTGCGACCGAGGCGATCCGGCTGCGCATCAGCAGCTCCAGGCAGATCTTGAAACCGGCCGCCGAGATTCGCACCCCCTCTATCGCCTCGCGCTTGACGACGAACAGCCCGGAGGTCGCATCGTGCACCGGCGTCAGCGGCCGCGCGAGCAGGCAGGCGAAACGCGACATCGCCAGCCGCAGCAACGGCCAGTTCTTCGAGGCGCCGCCCGGGATGTAGCGGCTGCCGACGACCACGTCGACGTCGAGTGCGCGGATCGCCGCGAGCAGCCCGGGCAGGACTGATGGCGGGTGGCTGAGGTCGGCGTCCATGACCGCCAGCATCGACCCGCGGGCGCGCGCGAATCCGGCGATGACCGCGCTGCCGAGACCCTGCTTCCCTGCCCGGTGGACCACCTGCACCGGGTAGCGCGACGCGAGGGCGTCGGCAATCGCGCCGGTGCCGTCGGGCGAGTTGTCGTCCACCACCACCACCTCGCCCGCGATCCGGTGCGCATGGAAGACGGCCGCGACGGCGGCCACGAGTTCCTCGAGGCGCTCGCGTTCGTTGTAGGTGGGGACGATGATGGAGAGGTCGCAGGCGTCGGTCATGGGCCCGCGCTATGGTACACTGCCTCGCATTGTGGCCGCCACCACGCAGGAAGGGTCGCAGGCCAGAGGCCTGCGCCACGAGGATCCGCAGGCCGGAGGCCTGCGCCGCACGGATCCACAAGGTTCCCGTTGATGAAGTGGGCGTTCGCGGCCGCGGCCGCCGCTCTGCTGATCGTGCGCCTGCCGGCGGTCGTCCAGCCCGCCGGGGGTGACCAGGGGATCTACGCCTACATCGGGCAGTCGATCCTGCAGGGCGAAGTGCCGTACCGGGACGCCTGGGATCAGAAACCGCCCGGCGTTCACCTGACCTACGCCGCCATGCTCGCCGCGTGGCATCACGACTCGGTCGTCGCCGCAACCGATCTCCTGGCGGCGGCGGTGGTGGCGTTGCTGCTCGTCCCGCTCGGGCGGCGGGTCACCGGAAGGCCCGGAGCCGGCGAGGCCGCGGCCCTCCTGTTCCTGCTCCTGGGCGATCCGTCGTTCCAGCGCCTGGGCGGCGTGTGGGTGCGCGGCCAGGCCGAAACGTTCATCGCGCTCGCCGTCACGGCCGGCCTGCTCGCGGCGTACGCCGCCACGGCGGCGGCGGGCGAGCGCGGACGCGAGCGGCGGGCGTTCGCACTCAGCGTGGCCGCGGGCGGCCTGTTCGGCCTCGCGTTCCTCTACAAGTACAACGCCGGCATCTACCTCCTCCCCGGCTTGCTGGTCTTCGTCGTCGGGGTCCCTGGCGACGACAGACAGGACCCGCGAAACCGCGGACTGCGCGTCCTCGCGAGACAGCTCCCGGCTGTCCTCCTGGGGTTCGTGCTCGTCATCGGCGCGGTCGCCGCGTGGCTGGGGTCGCACGGCGCGCTCGGTGAGCTCTACCAGGCGACCATCGTGTACAACCTCCGGGTACTCCGGCGAGACGTACAGCGGCGCGTGGGGGATGCTGCAATTCCTCCTGACGTTCCCCGTGCGTCACGCCCGGGTCGATGCGTTGTGGTTCCTTGGCGGCGGCGGGTGCGCGGCGCTCCTGGCGCTGACCGTGACCGATCGACGACTCGCCATCGTGCCGGCCTGGGTGGCCGCCGCCTGCGTGTCGATCGCCGTCAACGGCAGCCGCGAACTCCCGCAGTACTTCGTTCAAGCGGGACCGGGACTCGCGCTTGCGGCGGGGGTGGCTGGCGCCTCCGCCTGGCGCGCCCTCGGTCCGCTCTCGCGCGCGGTTCTGATCGTGCTGCTGGCGCTCGGAGTCGCAAGGGTGAACCAGTTCGACAAGTGGGCCGCCAGCGTCGCCTACGACCTCGACTACGTGCGGGGCCGGACGTCGACAGAGGACTACCTCTCGAAGTTCGGGGGCCGCCGTCCAACGGACAAGTTCTCCGCGCTCGCCACCTGGCAGCTCGCCGAGCGGCTGCGCACCGAGGCCGGCCCTGCCGATCGCGTCCTCGTCCTCGGCTTCACGCCCGGCGCGCTGGTCCAGGCGAGGCGGCAGAGCGCAACCAGGTTCTTCTGGAGCCGGCCGCTGCTCGTCGGCTTCAACGAAGGGCGACCGGGGTACGGCGTGGCGGGCCTCCTCGGCGAACTCCGGCGTGCCCGGCCGCCGCTGGTCGCCCTGCAGCAGCGAGACTGGCCGAAGGAGGGGGTCGACTCGGCCACGTGGTTCTCGCGTCAGCCGGCCCTGCAGGGGTGGCTCGCCGAGGGCTACCGCCTGGAGGCCGACACGGGCACGTTCTTCATCTGGCGTCGAAAGGACCTGCCGTGAGCGCGCGGCGCTTCGCGATCGCCCTCGCGGCCATCCTCCTGCTCGCCGCGACGCTTCGGACGCTGTTCCCCGTTGCCGATCCCCCGTGGCTGTCGACGGTCGGCGTCGTCTGGCACGACGAAGGGGCGTGGGTGCACAACGCGAGGAACCGCGCCCTCACCGGTTCGTGGCAGGTCCCTGGCGACCGGTGGAACCCGATGTACATCACGCCGGTCCTGACCGGGCTGGAGTACCTGGGGTTCCGCGCGTTCGGTGTCGGGCTCTGGCAGGCGCGACTGGTGTCCGAGCTGATGGGCATCCTCGCGGTGCTGCTGCTCGGCCTTGGCGTGGCCAGGATCGGCGGGAGGCCCGCGGGACTCGCCGCGGCCGCGCTGCTCGCCACCAACTTCGTGACCGTGATGTACGACCGCGCGGCGTTGATGGAAGCGTCGATGGTCTCGCTGATCGTCGCGGCGTGGTACTGCTACGGACGTTCGGAGGAGTCCCCGCGGTGGGGCCTCGCGGCCGGCGCCGCGGCCATCGCGGCGTACTTCACGAAGGCGTCCGCGGTGTTCTTCCTGCCCGCCATCGCAGGCGACGCGCTCCTGACGATCGCGCTCGCTCGCGGCTGGCTCGGTTCCGGCAGCGGCAAGGCAATCGACGATCGCCAGGCTGCCCGGGTGGCGGGGGCCTGGCATACGCTGGCAGGCCTGGTTTCGGCGGGCGCGATCGCCCTGGCGGCGTTCGTGGTCCCGAACTGGCAGGACTACCGTTTCTACAACTGGCAGATGTCGGTGGTCCGCAAGCCGTCCTACACCGTGAAGGCGTTCATCGACCGGCTCACCTGGTTCCCGGTCGTTCACGACTTCTTCACGCGAATGTGGGTGGTCACCGCGGTGGCGGTGAGCGGCGCCCTCGGCATGTTCTCGAGGTGGCGCCGCGTCGCGCCAGCCGAGCGCGTCCTGGTGTGGTGGACGGTGCTCGGGATCAGCGAACTCGTGCTTCACGACGTCGGCAACGAGCGGCGCTTCGTGTTCCTGATCCCCGCCTTCGTGGCCCTCGCCTCGCTCGCGATCGGCCGCGACCGGCAGCTGCTGGACGAACGGGCGAGCCGCGTGCGGCTGGCGGCAGCCCTGGCGGCGTCACCGGTGGTGCTGTGCGGTCTCTACCTGGTGCTGGGGTCAATCGTTCGCGTGCCGTTCCTCGAGGAGCTGCACGCGCACGTCTTGCGGTCCGCGGTCCGGTGGTCCGCGGCGATGGCCCTGGCGCTATGCGTCGCGGTCTACCTTTCCTGGCCCCGAGTCCCGCGCTGGCTGGCTAGCATCCGCTGGGGCGGGACGGCCGCCCTCGTGGTCGTTCTCGCGATCATGACGATGGACGTGCGGCAGTACTGGCAGTGGGCCTCGGTGCGCACCTCCAAGAACCACGAGGCGATGGTCGCCCTCGGGCGGTATCTGCCGCCGGGGACGGTCGTGCACGGCAAGCTGGCGAACGGCCTCGATCTCGAGAGCCGAATCACGCCGATCTTCGTCGGCCGCGGGTTTGGGAACTACGAGGACCGGGCCACCAGGACCGATGCCCGGTACCTGCTGACGTACAGCTGGCCGAGGCGGCCTGGCGAGCAGTTCGGGTACGAGAGCCAGAAGGGCCTGATCTCGGAGATCCTGCGGGCGGCCCCGGGATGGAAGGTGGTCTGGGAATTCGACGTCGCCGAGACCGCCGGGGGGGCGCGATCGCGCCGTGTTGATCGACAAGTACCCGGAGCGGGTACAATAGCTCTTTTGGAGCCAGAGACCTCCTTGCGACAGATCGACGACCTCGCCATCAAGCGTCACTCGGACCTCCGGTTCCGCTCGGAGTACGACTACGCGCTGTTCGAGTACTACCGCAGCGCGAAGGTCATCGCGTACCTCGAGCAGGCCGGGGTGTCGCTGGCAGGCCGGATCCTGGACGCGGGGTGCGGCGGCGGCGGGATGCCGGTGTCGTTCGCCGAGGAGGCGACGCGCCTGACGGCCATCGACCTGACGCCGCGATTCCGCGACGCCGGACCGAGGCTGGCCGCCGAGCGCGGCGTGCGCAACGTCTCGTTCCTCGTCGCCAACGGCATGTGGCTGCCGTTCCGCGACCGGTCCTTCGACCTCGTCCTGTCGCACGCCGTCATCGAACACGTGGCCGACGCGGGTCGTTATCTGCGGGAGTGTCACCGGGTGCTCGAGCCGGGCGGGCGGATGTACCTCTCCACCTCGCCCTACCTGTCGTTCGCGGGGGCGCACCTCCCGAGGCTGAAGGTGCCCGTGCCGCTGCACCTGCTGGTCGGCCGCCGCGCCGCGTTCGCCGCGTTCCGGGCGCTGGCGCGCCATGCGCCGTGGACGCTGCGCGAGCCCGAGCACGAGAACAGCTTCATCAAGGCGGCCAAGGCCGACGCCGTCAAGGAGGACGACCTGCTCGAGAAAGTGCGCATCCGCCGCCTGCGCACGTTGATCCTCGACGCCGGTTTCGAGATCCTGAGGGAGAACCTGCACCAGACGCGGACATTCCGCCGCCTGCCGGGGCCCGTGGCCCGGTGGCTGCGCGACAGCCCGCTCACGCAGGACATCGTCGTCGGGGCCGTCGAATACGTCCTTCGAATCGATTCGTCCGGAGCGGCACCGTCCCGGTAGCACCATGGCCGACATCGTTCGCTTCCATCTCGACGACCGCAAAGCCATCGACGCCCTCTACCGGCGGGTGTTCGGCCACGATGCCGCGAATGCCAGCCAGCTTCGGTGGAACTGGCAGTATCTCCAGAACCCCAACAACCCGCCTGACGGCCCGCAGATCTGGCTGGCGCGCGAAGGCCCGTCGATCATCGGGCAGTACGCGACGATGCCCGTGCGCCTGTCTCTCGGGGGACGGGACATCCAGGGGTCGTGGGGGATGGACGTGATGGTGGCGCCCGAGCGGCAGCGGCAGGGCGTCGGCGAGGTCCTGTTCCGCACGTGGGACCACAACGTCGGCGCGTCGCTCGGCCTGGGGCTCTCACCTTCCTCGCACCGGCTGTTCCAGAAGATGAAGTGGCCCGAGGTGGGGCCGGTGCCGTGCCTCGTGAAGCCGCTCACGCGGCGCGCACTCAGGCGGCCCAGCTGGCCGATGCCGATCAACCGCCTCGTGTCGGCGGTCACCTATCCCTACGTCCGCGTCATTTCGAGGTCGAAGCCGCTGCGCGCGCAGATCGAGCCGATCCGTCACTTCGATCGCCGGTTCACCGCTCTGTGGGATCGGGTCGCGCCGTCGTTCGGGCTGGCGGTGAAGCGCGACGCGGCATACCTGAACTGGAAGTACGTCGAACCGCCACACGTCCGCTACTCGATCGTCGCGCTGAAACGCGACGAGACGGTCGGAGGCTACGCGGTCTACCGGCACCTGCAGGAACCGCGCGGCCGCGTCACGATCCTCGTGGATTTCCTGGCAGACCCGTCCGACACGGAAGGCCTGGAAACCCTGGTCAGATGGGTCGACCGGGAGGCGAGGGCCGCGAACTCGGACAAGATCCGCGTCTTCTCGACGCACGCGGGTTTTCGCAAACTGATGCGCGCGTCAGGCTACTTCAACGTCAAGTCGACGCTCGAGTTCACCATCAAGGTCAACGCGGTGCCGGTGCCGGCAGGCTTTTACCAGCACACCGACGACTGGCACTTCACGCTTGGCGACTCGGACCAGGACCGGTAGATGCGGCTCACACGCTCCCGGTCGTCGGCCGAGACGTTTCGCGCGATCGGTTCCTGACCGCCTGAGGCACGTCGTGCGAATCTGCCACGTTACACCGCACCTGCCGCCGGACCAGGCAGCCAACGCGCTGTTGCCCTACCACCTCGGAAACTGGGCGCGCGAGGCCGGTGACGAACCCTTCTTCATCGCGCACCCGCCGCGCCAGGCGCGTGCCGACTCCCCGGCGTGGCCGCTTCCGGGAGCGGTGACGTTCGTGCCGGTCGGCCGCCCCGCGAATCGCGTCAGCCGCCTGCTCAAGCTCGGCAGCCTGGCCGCGGCCCGTCGCATCGCGGCCGTGGCCGGCCCGCTGATTGCCGACGCCGACATCGTCCACGTCCACAGCAACGGGATGCTGCCCGAGTACTGCGCGCGGCTGGCCCACCGGGCGGGAAAGCCGGTTGTGCTCACGCTCTACGGCACGGAGATCTGGCACTATCGGCCGAAACGGCTCGGGCCCGATCTCTTCACCAGTGCCTATCGGCGCGCGGCCGCCGTAACGTTCTACAGCCGCGGGCTCCTTGACCACGGTTTGAGCCTCGGACTGGATCGTCCCGGGCTCAGCGTCGTCTATCCCCCGATCGCGAACGAGTTCCAGGCGGCCTCTCCAGGAGAGCAGCGGTCGGCGAAGGCCTCGCTCGGGATCAAGGCCGGGCGCCTGCTGCTGAACGTGAAGCGGCTGCACCCGCTGGCCGGCCAGCGGATCCTGATCGATGCGATGCCGGCAATCCTCTCCGCTCACCCGGACACGATTCTCGTGATCTGCGGCACGGGACCGCTGGCGGCCGACCTGGCCGCGGCGGCCCGCGCACACAAGGTAGAGGGCCATGTGCGGCTCGCGGGGCTCGTGGACAATGCCACCGTGGCCACTTACAACCGGGCGGCCGACCTGTTCGTGCTGCCCTCCCGGCTGGAGGCGTGCCCCACCGTCGCGCTCGAGGCGCTCGCGTGCGGGACGCCCGTCGTCTCGACCGACAACCCGGGCGGCGTGGAACTTCACGGGCTGTTTGGCGACGACGTGGCCGTCGTTCCGAAGGAGGATCCCGGCGCCCTGGCGGGTGCCGTGATTGCGTCGCTCGAGTCGCCTCGCCGCGCACGCTCCTCGACGCGCGACATCCTGGAACGAGAATTCAGGCCGGCCGCCGTCGCTGCGAAGTACTATCGAATCTACCGTTCCCTGTGAGGTTGTGATGCCCTTGATCGAGCAGCTGACGAAGACGATGGCCGAGGCGATGAAGGCGCGGAACCAGGCTCGCCTGTCGACGCTGCGGATGCTGAAGGCCGCCCTGACGAACCGAGAAGTGGAACTCGGGCGGCCGCTCACCGCGCCGGAGGAATTGCACGTCGTCGGCAGCCTGGTGAAGCAGCGCAAGGACTCCATCGACCAGTTCGGGAAGGGGGGTCGCCAGGACCTCGTGGACAAAGAGAAGGTGGAGCTGGCAATCCTCGAAGCCTACCTTCCACCGGCGGTGTCGGCCGAAGACCTCGAGCGGGTGGTGGTCGAGGTGATCGCCGAGACGGGGGCGACTTCACCGAAGGACATGGGCAAGGTCATGAAGGGCGTGATGGCCAGGCTCGCCGGGGCGTCGGTTGACGGCAAGGCCGTCAGCGAGCTCGTGAAGGCGCGCTTGAGCGGCTGACCGAACCTTCTCGTCATCGTCTCCGTCTAACGAGGGTGAGAAGAGCGCCAAGCGCCTCTCATCCATCCTCCGGGGGCCCCTTCTGAGCCGAGGGGCCCCTTCCTTTCGTGCTACCCTGAACAACCCATGAACGGAGCTGCGGCCAACAGCCCGCGAGGAGCCCGGCTTGCGCGGTCCGCAGGCCTGATCAGCCTGGCCACCATGTCCAGCCGCCTGCTGGGCCTGGTACGCGATCTCGTCCTTGCGGACGTCTTCGGCGCCAGCCATCAGATGGACGCCTACACGGTCGCCTTCCGAATCCCCAACCTGCTTCGCGATCTCTTCGCCGAAGGTGCGATGAGTTCGGCGTTCGTCCCCACCTTTTCCAGGCTTCTGACCCTCGAAGGACGGCAGGCGGCATGGCGCCTCGGGAACCTCGTCATCACGGCCCTCCTGCTGGTGACCGGCGCGCTCGTCCTGCTCGGGATGGTCTTCACCTGGCCGCTCGTGAACTTCGCGGCCGGAGATTACGCGAGCGTTCCCGGCAAGCTCGAATTGACGGTGTCGCTGGCCAGGGTGATGTTCCCCTTCCTCACGCTGATTGCGGTGGCAGTGGGGTTCATGGGGATGCTGAACTCGCTCCACCGGTTCTTCATCCCCGCCTTCTCGCCGGCGATGTTCAACATCGGCACCCTGGCCACGATGGCGGTCCTCATCCCCGTGTTCCGGGGCCAGGGAATTCCCCCGATCTATGCCGTTGCCGTCGGCACCCTGGTAGGCGGCCTCGGGCAGGTGCTGGTGCAGTGGCCCATTCTGCGCCAGGAGGGGTTCAGGTACCGGCCCCTGGTCGATACCCGCGACCCGGCGCTTCGGCAGGTCCTCGCGCTGATGATTCCCGGGACGATGGCGCTGGCGGCCGTGCAGATCAACGTGCTGGTCAACACCATGCTCGCGGCGAGCCAGGGAGAGGGCGCGCCGTCGTGGCTGAACTTCGCCTTCCGGGTGATGTACCTCCCGATGGGCCTCTTCGGGCTGTCTATCGCGACCGCCGCGATCCCGGCCCTCGCCAGCGCGGCGGCGCGTGAGGACCGAACCGGCATGCGCGACACGCTGTCGAGCGCGCTGCGGATGATGCTCATGCTCAACGTCCCGGCGACGTTCGGGCTGATCGCTCTGGCGACGCCGATCGTGGCGCTGCTGTTCGAGCACGGGTCTTTTACTCGCGACGCGACGCTGGGGACCGCGGCGGCACTCGTCTTCTACGCCCCCGGGCTACTGGGTTACTCGGCAATCAAGCTCGCGGTGCCGACCTTCTATGCCCTGCGCGACAGCCGGACGCCCGTGGTCGTGGGCGCGGCGTCGGTTGCATTCAATGCCGGGCTGAACGTGCTGCTGGTGCGGTGGCTGGGTGTGCGCGGCCTGGCGCTCGGCACGTCTGCCTCGGCTCTCTTCAACGCCGCTGCCTTGATGTGGCTCCTTCGCAAGAAGCTTGGCGGTCTGGACGGCCGGCGCGTCGGGGTCTCCTTCGCCAAGGTGCTGGCAGCGTCCCTGTTCATGGCAGCCGTCGCCTGGGGCACCGAGCGGGGACTGGCCGGCCTGATGCCATCCGCCTCCGTGGCGTCGAAACTCGTCCGCGTGGGTGGCGGCATCGGCGCCGGCCTCGTCGCGCTTGGAGCGGCGGCGCGGGTGCTGAGGATTGCCGAGTTCGACGGAGCGTTCCAGGCGGTCAGGACGCGATTGCTCGGCTGACGCGTCCGGCCGCGCGCCCCGCTGACTGGCCTGGAAGTTGCTCCAACTAGCGCTCAACGGGACTGTGGTACGATTCTGGTTCCGGGTTCCCGCCAGGGGGAATCGGAAAGAGACAGGCCGCATGGCGCGCTATCCATCTCCATCACCGCGGACGCTGGCGTATCAGTTCGGTCCGGGTCCCGTCACACCGGCCGTCAAGATGCTGATTTGGGCCAACGTGGCCTGCTTCGTCATCTCCTGGATCCTTCCACGGACCGTCGGCTACTTTGGCCTTCATCCGGAAGTGGTCTTCGGACGGTGGTGGCTCTGGCAGCCGCTGACCTACATGTTCCTGCACGCCGGCCTCTTCCACATCCTGTTCAACATGCTCGCGTTGTGGATGTTCGGCGTCGAACTCGAACGGTTGTGGGGCCGGACGTTCTTCCTGAAGTACTACTTCGTCACCGGTGTCGGGGCCGCGGCCACCACGCTGCTCCTCTCGCTGCTTCCCGGCGGGTTCGGGCAGGCGCTGTGGAGCAGCGTGACCGTGGGCGCGTCCGGTGCGATCTACGGCGTGCTCCTCGCCTACGCGCTCTACTTTCCCGACCGTCCGATTTACATGATGGGGTTGTTCCCGGTCCCGGCGCGCTACTTCGTGCTGATCATGGGCGGCATCGCGCTGCTGTCGTCGGTGGGAGGGAACCAGGGTGGCGTGGCAAACACCGCACACCTGGGCGGGCTGGTCTTCGGGTATCTATACCTGAGAGTCTGGCGGACGCGTCCATTGGCGGAAATCAAGTACCGCTACTTCAAGTGGAAGATGAACCGGGTCCGCCGGAAGTTCGACGTCTACACCGGTGGCCGGAACGACTGGGACCGCCACGTCCACTGACGCCGCTGGGGGCGGCCCCAAGGTCACGGTCACTCTTCATTCGGCAGGCCGACGGTCCAGTCTTCGCGGCTCGGGCTGAAGACGTCGAGTTCGAGCGTGTCGTCCAGCGCCTCCGCCTGGTGGGGGACGCCCGGGGGAACGTGAAGCACCTCACCCTCGCGGACCGTGAACTCTACACCATCAACGTCCGCCCTGAGTGCTCCCTGCAGCACGTACGTCATCTGCTCGCTGTCATGCCGGTGCATGGGCACCATGGCGCCCCGCTTCAGGTAGACGTGCGCAAGCGTCATCCGGTCTCCCCGGACGATCTTGCGCGACACCATCTCGGTAATCTTCTCGAGGGCAATCTCGTCCCAGCGGTTGAGTCGGGCGGGGAGGCTCATTCCCGGATGGTATAATGAAAACATTCAGGGAACAGCGTAGTTTCTGCAGTTGACGGACCGCCGCATGGATGCATCGACGACGACGGTCAGCGGTGTGGGTCGGCCCGGGGCGACGCGCGCGTCCCTGCTCGAGGCCTACCGCTGGATGATCCTGTCGAGGAAGCTGGACGACAAGGAAATCCAGCTCAAGAACCAGAGCCAGATCTTCTTCCAGATCAGCGGCGCCGGCCACGAGGCGGTCCTCGTGGCCGCAGCCGCGGCGCTCCGGCCGGGCTACGACTGGTTCTACCCGTACTACCGGGACCGCGCGCTGTGCCTGGCGCTCGGCGTGACGCCGTACGAAATGCTGCTGGAGGCGGTCGGCGCCAAGGACGACCCCGCGTCGGGCGGGCGCCAGATGCCTTCGCACTGGGGTCACAAGCGGCTGAACATCGTCTCGCAGGGAAGCCCGACCGGCACCCAGTGCCTGCAGGCCGTCGGGTGCGCGGAAGCCGGCCGACTCTACCAGCGACTCACCGACATCCCCGGCCGCGAGTCGCGGCACCACCCGGACGAAGTCGTCTACGTCTCGCTCGGCGAAGGATCGACCGCCGAAGGCGAGTTCTGGGAATCCCTGAACACCGCGTGCGGCAAGCGGCTGCCGGTCGTCTACCTCGTCGAGGACAACGGCTACGCCATCTCGGTGCCGAAGGAGGTGGCGACGCCGGGCGGCGACATCTCCCGGATCGTGCAGTCGTTTCCGAACCTGCTGGTGCTCGCCGTCGACGGCACCAACTACGAGGCGAGCTCGGACGCGCTCCAGCGGGCCGTCGGCTACGCCCGGGAGCGTCGCGGACCGGCCTTCGTGCACGCGCACGTCGTGAGACCCTACTCGCACTCCCTCTCGGACGATGAACGCCTCTACAAGACGCCAGCCGAGCGTGAGGCCGAAGCGGCGCGCGACCCGATCGGTCTCATGCGCCGCCGGCTGTTGCAGGACAGCCTGGCGAGCGAGACCGAACTTCAGCAGATGCTGAGCGACGTCGAGCGCGAGGTGAACGACGCGGCCGACCGCGCGCTCCGAGCGGCGAAGCCGGCCAAGGACACGGCGCGCCTCTGGGTCTTCTCGCCCGACGTGGACCCCACGTCCCCATCGTTCGACACGGCGCCCCAACCGTCCGGCAAGCCGGACACGATGGTTGCGGCGATCAACCGCACGCTGCGCGACGAGATGGCCCGGAACCCGGCGATGGTGATGTTCGGAGAGGATGTGGCCGACGCGACTCGCGAGGCCGCGCTCTCGGCGGTTTCGGGCAAGGGCGGCGTCTTCAAGGTCACCCACGGGCTGCAGCGGACCTTCGGCGCCACCCGGGTGTTCAACTCGCCGCTCGCCGAGGCGAACATCATCGGGCGGGCCGTCGGCATGGCCACGCGAGGCATCAAGCCGGTCGTCGAGATCCAGTTCTTCGACTACATCTGGCCCGCGATGATGCAGCTGCGCGACGAGATGGCGATGCTGCGCTACCGCTCGGGCAACAACTTCTCGTGCCCGATGGTGATACGGGTGCCCATCGGCGGTTACCTTCGCGGCGGCGCCCCGTACCACAGCCAGTCGGGCGAGAGCATCTTCGCGCACTGCCCCGGCATCCGGATCGTCTATCCGTCGAACGCGGTGGATGCCGCGGGACTGCTGCGCACCGCGATCCGCTGCGACGACCCGGTGATGTTCCTCGAGCACAAGCACCTCTATCGCCAGACCTACAACAAGGGCGCGTACCAGGGACCGGACTTCATGCTCCCCATGGGGAAGGGGTCGCTGGTTCGCGACGGCGAGGATCTCCTGGTCGTCACGTGGGGAGCCCTGGTGCAGCGCTCCGTCCTGGCGGCCCAGCAGGCGGAGAAGGATGGCATCAGCGCCGCCGTGTTCGACCTGCGCTCGATCATCCCGTACGACTGGGAAGGCATCGCCTCCCTGGTCAAGCGGACAAGCCGGGTGTTGATCGTGCACGAGGACCAGTTGACCTGCGGCTTCGGCGCCGAGCTGGCCGCGCGCATCGCGTCGGACCTGTTCGAACACCTCGATGCCCCGGTGCGGCGGGTGGCTGCCCTCGACACGCCGGTCGCATACTGCCCGGACCTCGAAGAAGTGATCCTCCCGCAGAGCGCGGACGTGCTCCAGGCGATCAGGGACATCGCGCGGTACTGAACAGGTCGCGCATGACGCGCCGCGAATTCATCGCCGTGCTTGGAACCGCCGGGCTGGCCGCCAGCGCGGACGCGGCGGTGACTGCCCGCCAGCGACCGCAAGCGCCCTCCCGGGCGCTCCGCGCCTCCACGCGCATCCAGGTCCTCCAGTCGGTTGCAGCCGCGCCGCCGGAAATCGTGGGCGCGTACCGCGATCCTGTCGCCTTTCAACAGGCCGCATCCGGTCAGTACTTCGTCCTCGATCGCCTTGGTCACGCCATCTACGGGATCGATCGGGACCTGACGACGACCTGGAAGATCGTCCAGATCGGACAGGAGGCTGGCCGCCTGCTCGAGCCAACGGCGCTGTCGCTCGCCCCCAACGGCACGTTCGTGGTCGCCGATCGTCCCCGGTTGCTGGAACGAGTCCAAGTCTTCGGTTCGGGCGGTGCGCTGCTGAATGGATTCACCCTGCCGGGCCGCGCCGCCGAGACGGTCACGATCGACGGGGTGGTGCTGAACGGCATCGGCTCGCTGCAATACGGCGGACGCTCGGTCTTCATCAATCAGCCCGAGACCGGCTCGCTTGCCTCGGAATACACGCTGCAGGGCGCGGCGGTCCGCACGTTTGGCACGCTGCGCGGCACCGGCCAGGAATCGGATCCCGACGTCCACCACGCGCTCAACACGGGCCTGCCGCTGATCAACCCGCGGGGCGGGTTCTACTTCGTTTTCCAGGCAGGCCTCCCGATGTTCCGCCGGCTGAACGACGCCGGAGCGCTCGTCTTCGAACGGCACATCGAGGGGCCCGAACTCGACCCGATCATCCAGGCGCTCCCGACGACCTGGCCTCGCCGGAAAGCGGGGAGCGGCAGCCAGCTGATTCCCGTCGTCCATCCGGTCATCCGGACGGCGGCGGTTGACCCCTCGGGCAACCTGTGGGCGGCGCTGGCCAACGGGCCGTTCACTTACGTGTATGATGCGCAGGGCGAACGGACGCGCGTCGTGCAGTTCCGCGGCGCCGGCATCCTCAACCCGTCGAGCCTGTGCTTCACGCCCGACGGACGGCTCCTGGTCACACCAGGCTGCTACATCTTCCAACCCTGAGCGGCAGGCGACAGCCGCCCCGCTCACCTGCTGCGGCAAGCCGCAGCGAAGGCCGGAGCACGGTTCATGGGCACCCAGACAGACGCGGCGGTGAAACGGTTCGACGAGGGATACTCGTGCTCGCAGGCGGTCTTCAGCGCATGCGCGCCGGGATTCGGCGTCGACGACGAGACGGCCCTGAAGATCGCGTCGGCGTTCGGCGGGGGCATCGGGAGGCGCGGCGAGGTGTGCGGCGCGGTCACCGGCGCGTTGATGGCGCTCGGCCTCGCCGCGGGACACGCCGACAACGCCGAGGCGTCGAAGACAGCCACCTACGCGCTCGTCGACGAGTTCCTTCGACGCTTTGGGGCGGCCCACGGCACCATCACCTGCCGGGCGTTGATTGGGCAGGCTATCGACACGCCAGGGGGACTGCAGGCCGCAAGGGACGCCGGCGTCTTCAGGACCATCTGCCCGGGCCTGGTGGCCGACGCCGCCTCGATTGTCGCAACGATGCTCGACCAGCGGCCGGTTCGGGACACCCCGTCCCAATAGCGGACAGGATGCGGCCCCCGGACGGTGGCGAGGGAGCCGCGCGAGCTCTTGGTTCGCCTGTTCCGCGGCCTGTTTCTGCTCGGTCGAGGGGTTCCACCAACGCTTCGGCCTGGCACCGTTCCTGCTGACGTGGCCGCCATGTCGAACCTGGTCAACGACCTTCGCCTTGGTGTTCGCACCCTGTTCCGCCGTCCCGGCTCGGCGTTGATCATGATCGTTTCGCTGGCAGCGACGGTTGGCGTCGCCGCGGCTGCCTTCAGCGTCCTCGACGCCGTCGTCTGGCGCGAGCTTCCTGTCCGCGCGCCGTCCGAGTTGGTGAGCATCTGGGCGCGGGATCAGCAGAAGCGGCCCGACCAGATGACGTGGCTCGAATTCCAGGCCCTGGCCGCCAGGCGCGGCGCGCTGTCGGACGTGGTCGCACAGACCCGCCACACCGCCGGCGTGAAATTGCACGACCGCACCGAGTTCCCGCTGATTGCCGGCACTTCCGACAACTTCTTCGATGCGCTCGGCGTGAAGCCTGCGACGGGCGTTGTCTACCATGCGGGCGGCGGCCGTGACGGCGAGGTCGTCGTCAGCCACCGTTTCTGGCAACAGGCGCTGGGCGGCGACCCCGCGGTCCTCGCGCGAGGTCTCCGCATAGACAGCGCCGACCTCAGGATCATCGGGGTCCTCCCCCCTGGATTCGGCGGCGTGAACCGCGGCCTCGCTGTCGACCTGTTCGTCCCGGTCCAGACCGCGTTCGGCGTCCTGCGATTCGGCGGCCTCACCGACAAGCGGAACAACGACTTCGAGGTGTTCGGACGGCTGCCGGTGGGGGTCCCCGTGGACGCCGCCGTTCGGGACGCCGCGGCGGCGCTGCGCCTCGTGGACCAGGACGGCCAGTCACCCGGTCCCGGCCGGACGGCGCTCGTGTCTCACATCGACGGCTCCGACGAATCGCGCGCGGGAGCAGCCTCGGCGCTGTTCGCAGCCATCGTCCTCCTCGTGCTGCTGGTCGCCGCCGCCAACGTCGCCAACATGCGGCTCGCGCAGAACGAGGAGCGGCGGGGGGAGACGGCGATTCGCCTCGCGCTGGGCGCCAGCCGATTCGCGCTGTGGCGCGAGCACCTCTCGGAGATGCTCGTGCTCGGTGCGGCAGCCGCGGCACTCTCGGCGCTCGTCACGGCGTGGCTGATCGATCTGGCTCCGTCGGCGCTGTTCGCCGGCGAGCGGTTCGTCGACTTCTTCATCCGGTTCGACGTACGCACGTGGGCTTTCAGCCTTGGAGCCTTGCTTCTCGTTGCCCTGGTGGGGACGGCGCTGCCGTTCCGCGACGCGGCGAGAACGCAGGTCTCCCCGGGCCTCGGCAGCCGCGGTGCGACCCGCACCTCCCGCTGGCTGCCCGCGTTGGTGGTCGTGCAGATCGCAATCGCAACAGGAATCATCTGCGTGGCCGGGCTCCTCCTGCAGAGCCTCCAGCACGTCAGCGCGATCCGTCCCGCCATGGATCCGAACCGCCCGCTGGTACTCGCCGCCGGCTTCTGGAACGCCGAAGCGGCTCAGGCGCCGACGAAGGCCGCGGCGCTGGCCGACCGGTTGGCGGCGCTGCCGGGCGTGCGTCGCGTCGCGTTTGCCCGGCGCGCGATGCTCAGCGGCTCCGGAGGCGGGGCGATCGTCCCGTTCGAACAACCCGGGCAAGGAATCCTCTCCTTCCGCTTCAACCAGGTGAGCCCCGACTACTTCGATACGACGGGCGCGCGGCTCGTGCGCGGCCGCACCTTCACCCCGGCCGACGGGCCGCAGTCCACGCCCGTTGTCCTCGTCAACGAAGCGTTCGGCCGTCGCTTTGCGACCGCTGGCGAAGGCGTGCTGGGGAGGTGGGTCAAGGTGGGCGGCGCAGACCGGCAGATCGTCGGGATCGTGGAGGACGGCCCTTCAATCCACCTGAAGGAAACAGCGGAACCGTACTTCTACTTCCCCTTTGCGCAGCGGCCGAGCAGCAGCACGACCTTCTTCGTCGAGGCGGCCGGTTCGCCGCGGGACCTGGTCGCACGTCTTCGGAAGGAGCTCACCACGGCAGACCCTTCTTACCAGCTCCTGATCCTCCAGACCATGGCGGAGCACATGCACTCGGCGAAGACGGAGGAGACGCTGACCGCAACGATTGCCGGGGGACTGGGGATGCTGGGGCTGCTGCTGGCGGCGGCGGGCCTGTTCGGCGTCACGCTGTTCGCGGTCGGCCGGCGGATGCGCGAGTTCGGCGTGCGCGTGGCCCTCGGGGCGACCGCCGCGACGCTCGGCCGCCAGGTGGTCCGTGAGGCCTCCGTCCTGGTCGGGGCCGGACTCGCGGCCGGCTGCGCCCTGTCCTTCGCGGGCTTCTGGGTCCTGCGGCAGGAGCTCTACGGGGTGTCCTCCTGGGACGCCACGAGCCTCGCCGGCGCGGTCGTCATCGTCGTTGCCGTCTCGCTGGCGGCCACGCTGCAGCCCGCGTTGAGGGCCGCCCGGGTCGACCCTGCGGTGGCCCTCCGGAACGAGTGACCGTCCGCTGGCACTTGCTCTCGTCGTGACAGGCGGACGGGCTCCTCGGCCGAGGGGCGCGGGGCCGAAGCCCCGTGCCACACACGACTCGCGATGTGGTCCGCCCTAAGCGGCTTCGAGCGCCTCCTCGAGTTCCAGCGCCATCGGCGACGCCTGCTCGGCCGCGGTCGACGGGTCGAACGGCAGAGGCGACTGCACACCCTCGGCCCACTGCGCACGGACGCTCAGTGGCTGGTCCCACCACCACTCGGAATAGCCGTCAGGCGCGCCATGCGCCCTTTCGTGAGCGCGGCACGCCTCGAGCAGCCGGTCGCGGATGGGCATTCTGGGTTCGGCGTGGTCGGCCGCGAACACGATCTCCTCGGCAATGGCAGCCGGGAGTCCGATGGCATCGGCCACCCTGCGGTAGGCGGTCGGTCCGTCCGCCTGCTGAGAGCAGATATCTTCGGCAACCGCGACCACCGGGCACCTGCCGTGGGAATCACGGAGCATGCCCTGTGCGGTCACGCTCCAGCCCGGCCCGGTCCGTGCCAGGCTGCTGAGAAATTCCGACTTGTTCATGTCGCTCTCGTCTCCCTCGATGGACCGTTTGCATCCATCGGGCCAACGGGCGGACGAGGGTCACGGCCACCACGGCGTGGCTGAACTGGCGGAACTGTCCCGTTGCCGATTGGGAAACTGGGCCGCGGGCGGGCGTAACGAGCTCGACGACGGGGAGACCGTCGAGGTCAAAGCCGAGAGCCGACAATCGCGGCGACTGCCTGGCTCTCGACTCCGGGGTCTTTCGCGATCGTGCCGACCCGCTTATACCGGGAACGGCTTCACGAAGAACAGGATCAGCGCGACGAGCAGCACGTAAATCACGAGCGACTCGATCAGCACGAGGCCGAGCAGCAGCGCGAACCGGATGTCGCCGGTGGCGCTGGGATTGCGCGCAATCGCCTCGGCTGCGGCGCTCAGGCCCTTGGCCTGCCCGAGCGCGCCAAACGCTGCGGCGATGGCCAGGGCGAACCCCGCCGTGATCACCGACCACTTCGCCACCTCGTTGCCCCCCGCCGCCGCGGTACCCTGGGCGAAGAGCGGCGCAACCATGCCCGCGGCCACGAACAACACCGTCAGCGACAGCACCAGCGATTTACGCACGATTCAGGCCTCCTCCGGATTCAGCAAGGCCGCGGCCTTGCGCCACCAAACCGACACGCAGGGCCCTCGCCCCGCCTCACCACTCGTTCCCTGCTACGCCGCCCCGAGTTCCGCCGTCGCCGGGGCGTGCTCTTCCGCGTCGCCGCCGTGGCCCTCCGGGCCATGATCCACGACGACGGCGCCGGCCAGATAGATCGTCGTGAGCATCGCGAAGATGTACGCCTGCAGGGCGGACGTCACGAGGCCCAGCGCCATCATCGGCAGCGGCACCACGAAGGGCACCAGGCTCGCCAGGATGATGATGACGAGATCCTCGCCAAAGATGTTGCCGAACAGCCGGACCGAGAGCGACAGCACCCGGGAGAGGTGGCTGATCACCTCGATCGGGAAGTAGATCGGCGCGATCCACGCCGGCGCGCCCGGCGGCATCATGAAGTGCTTGATGTAGGAGACGATGCCCTGTTCCTTGATCCCGTGAAACTGGTAGTAGACGAATACCGTGAGGGCGCATCCGAGCGTGACGTTGATGCTGCTGGTCGGGGCCTTCAGGCCGGGCACCAGGCCCATCAGGTTGCCCACGAGGATGAAGATGAACATCGTCCCCACGAGCGTCACGTAATTGCGGCCCTTCGGCCCGATGAAATCGTCCACCATCCCGTAGAGGAACGAGACGGCTTCCTCGAGGGCGAGCTGGAGCTTGCCGGGGTTCTCGACACTCAGGCGCGACCGGATGAACAGGCAGAGGGCCGACACGACGATCACGATCAGCAGCGACATCACGATGTAATCCGGGATCACGTCGTGGCCGGCCGGGAAGGTGATGCCGAGCGGCTTCAGCGCGGCGGCCACCGTCGGGCCAAACAGCGCGTTGACGATCTGAACGAGCCAGAGCGAGTGCTCGAGTTTCTCCATGATGTCACGGATGTTCCCGGCGGGAAGGCGCCCGGGACGAGCGCACCGCCTGCACCACTGCCGCCACGAATGGCGTGCTCACGCCCGCCAGCAGGCCGACCGGGTGCACGCGGAGACATGCCAGCATAGCGTACGCCCCAACAGCCAGTAAAGCGTACCTTGTGAAGAACTTCACCGCCAGTCCGACGTGTTTTCCGGGCGGAAGCGGCGGGTCCGCCGGGGAATCGCCGCCGGGCGCGGGATGGCGCCCCGCCAGCGCCGCGACCAGGTTCGCCGCGCCCTTCAGGGCCCAGTACGAAAACGCGACGAGCGCGAACCCACCGACGACGCCGGCCGCGGCGTCGGGCCTCCCCCGATCCAGGACCAGGGCGACGGCAGTCATCGCCGCGCAAGCGATGACTGCGTCCCGCTCGAACAGCCTGATGGAGGGGTCCGGCTCGGCGAGCCTCACCGCTTCTCGTCCCTGGTCACCGCGTTGACGGTCCTGACCACGTTCACGATGCCGGCCGCCAGGCCGAGGAAGAAGAAGACGATGACGAAGATCGGGGACGTGCCGAGCCAGCGATCGAGGAGGTAGCCGGCGCCAAACCCCATCATCACCGCCAGGACGAAGCCGATCCCGACGGCACTCAGCGCACCGAGCGAGCCGACGGACGACTTCAACGGCTTCGAGGGCTCAGGGCTCATGGCTCATGGCTCACCGCGCGTTGAACCGGGGCCGGAGTCCCGGCCCCGCTTCGTGCTAGCGAAGGGTGGCGGTAATGCCCGCGACGCCGAGCGTCCGCGCCGACAGGTCGGCGAGGTCGAAGAGCGGCCGCGGATAGATGCCGAGGAACACCGTGCCCGCGATGGTAATCGCGAGCAGCAGCCCCATCGCCGGCGAGATGACCAGTTCGGAACCGGTCGGCTCGCCCTTGAACCACATGAAGACCACGACGCGCAGGTAGTAGTAGAGGGAGACGGCGCTGTTGAGGACGCCGATGACCGCGAGCCAGTAGTAGCCGCCGTCGATCGCCGCGCTGAACAGCCAGAACTTGCCCATGAACCCGGCCGTCGGGGGGATGCCGCCGAGCGAGAGCATGAAGAGCAGCATGGCGGTGCCGGCCAGCGGGCTGCGCTGGAACAGTCCGCTCATGTCCTTCAGTTCCTCGCCGATCACGTCCTTTCGCCGCAGCAGGGTCACGACGGCGAAGGCGCCGAACTGCATGAAGGCGTAGATCATCAGGTAGATGAGCGCAGCCTTGATGCCAATCTGCGGCACCCTGGTCGCGGCGACGATGGCGATCAGCAGGTAGCCGGCGTGCGCGATCGACGAGTAGGCGAGCATCCGCTTGACGTTGCTCTGCGTGAGCGCGGCGACGTTCCCGACCGTCATCGTCACGATCGCGAGGGTGTAGAACAGCATCCCCCAGTCGGCGCTGGCGGACAGGAGTCCCTCGAAGAAGATGCGGAGCAGCATCGCGAACGCGGCCGCCTTCGACCCCACCGACAGGAACGCGGTGATCGGGGTCGGGGCGCCCTCGTACACGTCCGGGGCCCACATGTGGAACGGCACGGCCGCGATCTTGAAGCCCACGCCGGCCACGACGAGGATGATGGCGAGCGGCAGCCAGGTGTGGTGCTCGTCGCCGACGAGCAGCGTCGCGATCGTGCGGAGGTTGGTGGTCGCCGTCAGGCCGTAGAGGATCGACATCCCGTAGAGGAGCAGGCCGAGCGAGAAGCAGCCGAGCAGGAAGTACTTGACCGCCGCCTCGTTGGACCGCCGGTTGGGCTTGATGAAGCCCGCCAGGATGTAGAACGAGATCGCCATCGTCTCGAGGCCGATGAAGATCGTGACGAGGTCGATGCCGCTCGCCATGAACATCATCCCGAGGGTGGCGCAGAGGATGAGGAAATAGTAGGTCCCGGGCCTCGCCCCTTCGATGTCGAGGTAGCGGGCGGACATGAGGATCGTCATCGCCGCTGCCAGCAGGAAGAGGAACTTGAAGAAGGCGCCGAAGCCGTCGACGGCGATCATCCCGCGCGCGGCGGTGGTGTGGTCGTTCGCGTACGGCACGAGGACGATCGCGGTCAGGACCAGGCCCGCAATCGACAGCCAGCCGATCACCGCGTGCCGCTCCCTCGGGATGAACGCGTCGGCCAGCAGGACCACCAGCGCGACGCCCGCGAGGACGAACTCGGGCATCAAGGCCGCGAAATCTGCGAACGAGGGAACCAGAAGCATTACCGTCCTCCCGCCGTCTTGCCCGCGTCAACGGCGGGCACAGCGGCCGGGGCCGGGTGCGTCGGCGCGTCGGCCGGCACCGTCCCTTCCGGGGCCGCCGCGGCCGGCTTGGCGATGTCGTCGGGACCGCACGGCGCGACCTGCCACTTGGAGGGCGCCGGTTTCTTGTTGCAGTCGGCGGCGTTCGCGTTCTGCTGCAGGTACTGCGGGCTGACCCGCGCGACCACCCGGTCGACGCTCGTGTTCAGCCGGTTCAGGAACGGCGTCGGGTAGAGGCCGATCCAGACCGCCAGGATGATGAGCGGCACGAACGTCGCGACCTCGCGCGCGCTCATGTCGAGCAGGTTCTCGTTCTTCGGGTTCTCGATCTTGCCGAACATCGTCCGCTGGTAGAGCCAGAGCATGTACGCCGCGCCCAGGACGATGCCGGAGGCGGCAAAGGCGGCCCAGATCTTGTTCACGGTGAAGATGCCCTGGAGGATCAGGAACTCGCCGATGAACCCGTTGAGGGCCGGGAGCCCGATCGACGACAGCATCATCACGCAGAAGATCGCGGCGTAGACGGGCATGACCTTCGAGAGGCCGCCGTACTCCGAGATCTGCCGCGTGTGCCGGCGTTCGTAGACGACGCCGACGAGCAGGAAGAGCGCGCCGGTCGAGATGCCGTGGTTGATCTGCTGGATGATGCTGCCCTTGATGCCGACGGGATTGAGGGCGAACATGCCGAGCATGACGAGCGCCATGTGGCTCACGGAGGAGTACGCGACGAGGCGTTTCCAGTCGCGCTGCGCCATGGCGACCAGCGCCCCGTAGACGATCCCGATGATCGACAGGACGGCAATCATCGGCACGAACCAGCGGGTCGCGTCGGGCAGGATCGGCAGGCTGAACCGGATGAACCCGTAGGTCCCCATCTTCAGGAGGACGGCGGCCAGGATGACCGACCCGGCCGTCGGCGCGTCCGTGTGCGCGTCGGGCAGCCAGGTGTGGAACGGGAACATCGGCACCTTGATCGAGAACCCCAGGAAGAAGGCCAGGAACACCCACCACTGCAGGCTCGTGTCGAAACCGTGCTGCTGGAACTGTGTGATGTCGAACGTGTGCTGGCCGGTCGCCGGGTCGGTGTAGTTGTAGTAGAGGGCCAGGATGCCGAGCAGCATCACGACGCTGCCGACCAGGGTGTAGAGGAAGAACTTGATCGCCGAGTAGAGCCGCCGGTCGCTGCCCCAGATGCCGATGAGGAAATACATCGGCACGAGCATGACCTCCCAGAACAGGAAGAACAGGAGGAAGTCGAGCGACACGAAGGCGCCGATCATGCCGGTCTGGAGCAGGAGCAGGAAGATGTAGTACTCCTTCACCCGCTCGGTGATGGCCGTCCAGGACGAGAGGACCGCGATGACGCCCATCATCGTCGTCAGCAGGAGGAGGAGCACGGAGAAGCCGTCCACGCCCAGGAAATACTGGGCGCCGATCGACGGGATCCACTCCGCCTTCTCCACGAACTGCCACTGCGGGTTCGTGTAGTCGTAGTAGAACCAGAGCGGCACCGACACCAGGAAGCCGGCCCCCGCGAACAGGTTCGCGATCCAGCGGATGGCGTTCTCGTTCCGCTTGTTCACGAACATCAGGACCGCGGCGCCGACCAGCGGCGTGAACAGGATCAACGACAGCAAATGATTCATAGCGTTTCTTCAGCCCGGCCGGCCCGCGAGCCGGCGCCATCCCCCGCCGCCCTGCCTAGCGCACCAGGAGGAGATAGATGCTCACGAACGCGAACACGCCGAACAGCATCAGCAGCGCGTAGTTCTGGATCAAGCCGGTCTGCAGCCGGCGGAACACGAAGCTCGATTCCTGCAGGACCGACCCGACGAGGTTGACCAGGCCGTCCACGATGTACTTGTCGAGGATGCTCGAGAACCACGACGCGAAGATCGTCAACCAGCCGGAGCCGTTGACCGCGCCGTCCACCACGTTCCGGTCGAACGTCCACAGCCCGTTCGCACTGGACATCGTGCCGCCGATCACCGTGGCCTCGTAGAGTTCATCGACGTAGTACTTGTTGTAGAGCACCCGGTGGGGCGCCGACAGCCGGGCCTTCAGCCGCTCCGCGATTTCCGGCTTGCGGACGTAGAAGCGGTAGGCGCAGCGCGATGCCGACGAGGCCGATCAGGACGGAGAAGCCCATGAGCAGCAACTCGCCCGCGTGGGAGAGTTCGGCCGCTTCGCCGTGGCCCGCCGCCGCCGACGCTTCGGCGTGGCTGGCGCCTTCGCCGCCTCCGGTTCGCGGCGCTGGCCTCAGCGGCGTGCGTCGCGCCGGCTCCGGCCGGCATCGCGGGCGTGCCCGCCGCAGCCTCGCCGGGTGAGCGTCGAGCGAGGCCGAGGCGGAGACGGCGGCCACGAAGCTCGGGTGGAGGAAGTGCTCGATCGCGTTGCCGCCGCCCAGCGCCACCGGGATGCCGACCAAGCCGGCCAGCACCGCCCCGACCGCGAGCACCATCGAGCGCAACGTCATCGGCCTGGGCGACTCGTGGGGGCCGTGCCAGGGGCCGTGACCGCCGTGCTGGTCCGCCGGCACCGACGAGGCGTGACCGTGTCCCGCGACGCCGTCGGCGGGGCCGTGCGTCACCTCGTGGCCCTTCTTCTGCCCCTGCCCGTGCGCGAACGGGTCGGCCGGATGGCCCGCGCCGTGCATCGCCGCCTGCGCCACCGCCCCGTGGCCGGCCGTCTGCCAGGCCGGTCCGCGGTAGGCGCCGAAGAAGGTCATCGACATGAGGCGGAACATGTAGAACGCCGTCATCAGCGCGGCGAACGCCGCGAGGCCGTAGACCAGCTTGTTGTTCAGGAACGCCTGCAGCAGGATCTCGTCCTTGCTGAAGAAGCCGGCGAACGGCGGGATGCCGGCGATGGCCACGGTGCCGATCATCATCGTCCAGAACGTCACCGGCATGTACTTCTTCAGGCCGCCCATCTTCTCCATGTTCTGCTCGCCCGCCATCGCGTGGATGACCGAGCCGCTGCACAGGAAGAGAAGCGCCTTGAAGAAGGCGTGCGTCATCAGGTGGAACGCGCCTGCCGCAAAGGCGCCGACGCCCATGGCGACGAACATGTAGCCGAGCTGCGACACCGTCGAGTAGGCCAGCACGCGCTTGATGTCCGTCTGGACCAGGCCGATCGACGCCGCCATCACGGCGGTCAGGACCCCGACAATCGCGACGATCTCCATGGTCATCGGGGCGTGCGTGAACAGGACCGCGTTGCGGCCGACCATGTACACGCCGGCCGTCACCATCGTCGCCGCGTGGATCAGGGCCGACACGGGGGTCGGGCCCTCCATCGCGTCCGGCAGCCAGACGTAGAGGGGAATCTGGGCGCTCTTGCCGGTCGCGCCGACGAACAGCAGCAGCGTGATGAGCGACAGCGTCCCGAACTGCGCGGTTTCGACCGGCAGCCTGGCCGCCGCCGCGGCCACCTCGCGGAAGTCGAACGACCCGAACGTGGCGAAGATCAGGAACACGCCGAGCAGGAAGCCCCAGTCACCGATGCGGTTGGTGATGAACGCCTTCTTGCCCGCGTCCGACGCGCTCTTCTTCTGTACCAGTAGCCGATCAGCAGGTACGAGCAGAGCCCGACGCCCTCCCAGCCGACGAACATCACCAGGTAGTTGCCGCCCAGGACGAGCGTCAGCATGAAGAAGCAGAACAGGTTCAGGTAGGAGAAGTAGCGCGCCACGCCGCCGCGCGGCTCGTCGTGCATGTAGGCGGTCGAGTAGATGTGGATCAGCAGGCCGATCCCGGTGACCACCAGGATCATCATCGACGACAGCGGATCGAGGCGGAACAGCCACGGGATGTGCAGCGACCCGATCGTGCCGCCCGTCACCGCGAGCGCGGTGGGCGGGATCCAGTCGAACAGGACGACGTCGTGGACCCGCGCCTCGGGCGCCAGGCCCAGCAACTGGACGAACGCCGCCACCGACAGCGCGAACGAGAGCGCCATCGTGGTGCAGGCGACGAGGCCCGCGGTCCGCTTGCTGAAGAAGCGGATGCCGACGAGGCCGTTCACGGCGGCGCCCAGGCCGGGAGTATCGGGATGAGCCAGATCAAGTCCATGTATCGCCCCTACCAGCGCATCAGGCTCATCTCGTCGATGTTCACCGTTTCTTTGTTCCGGTAGAACGCGAGGATGATGCCCAGGCCAACGGCCGCCTCGGCCGCGGCGACGCAGATCACGAAGATCACGAACACCTGGCCGACCGCGTTCTGCCAGAGGCTCGAGAACGCCACCAGGTTGATGTTCACGGCGTTCAACATCAACTCGATCGACATGAGGATCACGATGATGTTGCGGCGGACCATGACGCCGATGACGCCGATCATGAACAGCGCCGCCGACAGGACCATGTAGTGCACCGGGGTAATCGGAGTCATACGCTCTGCACCTACAGTTCTCGACGCGCCAGCACGATCGCCCCGATCATCGCGACCAGCAGGAGCATCGACGCGAGCTCGAAGGGGACGAGGTAGTCGGTGTACAGGAGCACGCCGATCTGCGTGACGTTGTCCGGGCCCATCGGCTTGATGGGCGGCAGGGCCGCGATGGGCGAGACGAACTTGTACGCCGAGATCGCCACCAGTTCCGCCAGCACCACCAGGGAGAACGTCAGCCCCAGGCGGCCGCGCCGGCGCCGGTCCTTGTGCGCCTCCGGCGGGCGCTTCAGGTTCACGAGCATGACGACGAACAGGTAGAGGACGACGATGCCCCCCGCGTAGACGATGACCTGGATGACGGCCAGGAACTGCGCGCCCAGCGTCACGTAGAGCGCCGGCGATGAACAGGAAGTTCACGACCAGGAACATGATGCTGTGCACGGTGTTCTTCGCCGTGATCACCAGCACGCCGAACCCGAGGATGAACGCGGCGAGCGTGTAGAACGCGAGTGCTTGACCCATAGCTTCCCTAGTAGCTCAGCGCCACCTTCACGGCGGCCGTCACGAGAATGTTCGCGATGGCCAGCGGGATCAGGACCTTCCACCCGAGCCGCATCAGCTGGTCGTAGCGGTAGCGCGGCAGCGTCGCGCGGATCCACAGGAACACGTACAGCACCAGGAAGGTCTTGGTGACGAACCAGATCCACGTGGGGACGAAGTCGAGGAACCGCAGGAACTCGACGTTCGGGAACGGCCGCAGCCAGCCGCCGAAGAACAGCGTCGTCGCGATCGCCGAGACGACGATCATGTTGGCGTACTCGGCCAGGAAGAACAGCGCGAACCGCATCCCGCTGTACTCCGTGTGGAAGCCGGCCACCAGCTCCTGCTCGGCCTCGGGCAGGTCGAACGGCGCCCGGTTGGTCTCCGCGAGGCCGCCGACGAAGTAGATGAACAGCGAGATCGGCTGCACGAACGCAAACCAGACGCCGTTCGCCTTCTGCGCGCTGACGATGTCCACCATGCTCAGGCTGCCCGACGCGAGGATCACCGCCACGAACGTCAGCGTGACCGCCAACTCGTAGCTGATCAGCTGCGCCGACGACCGCAGGCCGCCGAGCAGCGGGTACTTCGAGTTCGACGACCAGCCCGCCAGGATGATGCCGTAGATGCCGATCGACGCCACCGCCACCACGTAGAGCAGGCCCACGTTCAGGTCGGCAATGTGCAGCGGCACGGGCTTGCCGAACACGTTGACGTCGCCGCCGAACGGGATCACCGCGAACGCGATGAGCGCCGGCACCAGCACGATGATCGGCGCCAGCGTGAAGACGACCTTGTCGGCGCGGACCGGCGTGATGTCTTCCTTGATGAACAGCTTCAGCACGTCGGCGATCGGCTGCAGCACGCCGTGCGGACCGACACGCATCGGCCCCAGGCGCACCTGGACCCACGCCTGCACCTTGCGCTCGAGGAGCACCAGGTACATCACCGTGACGAGGACGCCCGTGAGGACGAAGACGATCTTGATGAGCGGGATGACGAGCAGATCAATCATGCGTTACCTGTCCACTTCCCCGAGCACGATGTCGATCGTGCCAATCAGGGCGATCACGTCGGCCACCAGGTGGCCGCGCACCAGCTGTGGAAGCGCCTGCAGGTTGCAGAACGACGGCGGGCGCACGCGCAGGCGGTAAGGGCTCGTGGACTTGCCGTCGCTCGCGATGAAGAACCCGATCTCCCCCTTGGGCGACTCGTTGGCGTGGTACGTCTCGCCGGCCGGCGGCTTGATCAGGCGCGGCACCTTCCCCATCACCGGGCCCTCGGGCAGCCCGCCGAGCGCCTGCCGGAGGATCCGCACCGACTGCCGCATCTCCTCGAGCCGGACCAGGTAGCGGTCGTAGGTGTCGCCGCTGGTGCCCACCGGCACGTCGAACTCCATCTCGGCGTAGGCCGCGTAGGGTTCGTCCTTGCGGACGTCGCGCGCCACGCCCGACCCGCGCAGCGGCGGACCACAGAGGCCCACCGAGATCGCGTTGGCCGCCGAGATCACGCCGACGCCCTTCGTGCGCTCGAGCCAGATGCGGTTGTGCGTGAGCAGCGTCTCGTACTCGGCCAGCTTCTCCAGCTGGATGTCGCAGAACTGGAGAACCTTCTTGTCCCAGCCCGGCGGCAGGTCCTGCGGCAGCCCCCCGATCCGCATCGAGTTGTACGTCAGCCGCGCCCCGCAGAACTCCTCGAACAGGTCGAGAATCAGCTCCCGCTCGCGAAGGCAGTAGAGGAAGACGGTGACCGCGCCGATGTCCATCGCGTGGCTGCCCAGCCAGACCAGGTGGCTGGCCAGCCGCTGCAGTTCGGCCAGGATGGTGCGGATGTACTTCGCGCGGCGCGGCACCTCGAGGCCGAGAAGCTTCTCCACCGACTCGACATACGCCAGGTTCGCCGCGGCCGACGCCACGTAGTCGAGGCGGTCGGTCAGCAGGACGATCTGCGTCCAGTCTCGGTTCTCGCTCAGCTTCTCCACACCCCGGTGCAGGTAGCCGATGACCACGTCCGCATCGACGACCTTCTCGCCATCCAGCTTCAGCACGACCCGGAGCACCCCGTGCGTGGCCGGGTGCTGCGGGCCCATGTTGATGACGAGCTCGTCGGTGTCGAACATCGGGCGGACGACGTCCCGTTCCATTTACTCGATCTCCGCTTCGTTGAACGACTGGCGCAGCTTCAGCCACTCTTGTGGGCTCTCGAGGATCCACTCGCCGGGTCCCTCCAGCGGGTAGTCCTTCCGCTGCGGGTGGCCCTGCCACTCCTCGGGCATCAGGATCCGCCGAAGGTCGGGATGGCCCTCGAAACGGATCCCGAACATGTCCCAGACCTCGCGCTCGAGCCAGTTGGCGGCCGCCCAGACGCCCGAGACCGACGAGACCGCTTCGCCGTCCGCCACCCGCGCCTTCATCCGCACCCGCTGCCGCAGGCGGGTCGAATACAGGCAATACACCACGTCGAACCGCGGGCCCTCGCGCGCCGGCCAGTCGACCGCCGACAGGTCCGAGCAGTAGTCGAAGCGCGCGCCGCCGGTGTCCCGCAGCCAGGTCGCCACCTCGGCAATCCTGGCGGCCGGCACGATCACCGTCCAGTCACCCAGGTAGTAGCTCACCTGGGCGACCGCGCCCGGCAACTCCTGCTGGAGGGCCTGGATGTAGCCGGGAAGCGTCACATCGGCTGGAGGCGGCGGGTCCGGCGGCCCGGGAGGCGCCGGGGGAGCCTTCGGCGCCGCGGCAGCCGGTGCCTTGGCGGCAGCGGGCTTCGGTGCGGCAGGGGCCGCGGCGGCAGGAGGCGTCCCGGCCGCAGGTTCCGTGTTGTCGATATCAGCCATGGAAATCGTTTCGTGTGACGCGGCCGCCGCGCTGCCCGGTTTTCGCCAGGGGCCTCACGCCCATTCGAGCGCGCCCTGCTTCCAGGCGTAGGCGTAGCCGACGACGAGGATGAGGATGAACACGGCCATCTCGATCAGCCCGAACAACTTGAGCTGCCCCATGATGACCGCCCACGGGAACATGAATACCGTTTCCACGTCGAAGACCACGAACAGCATCGCGATGATGTAGTAGCGGATGCTGTAGCGGTCGCGGGCGTCCCCGCGCGGTCTCGATCCCGCACTCGTAGGGCTCGAGCTTGACCTTGTTGTAGCGCTCGGGCCGGACGAGCCAGGCCATCAACAGCGCCACGATGGCGAAGCCAATCGCCACCAGGATGAAGAGCACGACCGGAATGTAGGCTTCGAGCATGGTCCAGTGCCGCCGACGGGACTTGAAGACCGAGGCATCCCCAGCGGAGGAACGCCGCGCCAGCCCTAGATAATCTGCGATGTAACCGGGTTGCAGCCCCCGAGGCGAGGGGCGGGGCTCTCACTCACACCGAGCCGTCCGCGCATCCGCGCGGGCGGACGCTGACGGGCGGCAATGTTCGAGCGAAGAACAACGGGAGTTTATAGCACGCGGCCCCCGGGGTGTCAAGGAACCTGCCGCCGTGAAAGGGGGGCGAATCAAAGCCGCAAGTGTTTGAATATGAAAGAGTTTTCGGCCGCTGCCGCCTTGACGCTCGCTCGGAGCCGGGCCCTATACTGAACTGAGCCAGTGTCCACTTCACCGGAGAATCCCCATGCATAGCGTCACGCGCTGTCGCTGGACGGCCCTCGCCGTCGCGACCCTTGTGCTCGCGTCCTGTCTCGGCCTGGCCGCTGCCGCCGGCCCGGGGCAGGCGCAGGCGCAACCCTCGAAGCCCGGGAGCGGGCCATGTTCGTGACGGTGCTCGACAAGGAAGGGAACCCGGTCGATCCCCTCGCGCCGGCCGACTTCATCATCCGCGAGGACGGCGTGGCCCGGGAGGTCCTGCGCGCGGACAAGGCCACCGAACCGGTGACGATTGCGGTGCTCGTGGACACCTCCCAGGCGGCCAACGAGTACATCGCCGACATGCGCAGGGCGGCTGACGACGTTCGTCAAGAACGTCGGCGGCAAGAACCCCATGGCGATCATGGGGTTCGGCGAGCGGCCGACGACGCTGACCGATTACACGCTCGACGTGCCCTCCCTGCTGAAGGGGACCGACCGCGTGTTCGCCGCGCAAGGCAGCGGTTCGTATATGCTCCAGGCGGTCGAGGACACGTGCAAGGCCCTCCGCAAGCGGGAGTTCGAACGCGGCTTGATCCTCGTGATCACCGCCGGCGGCGCCGAGTTCACCGAGCGGAACTACCGCGACTTCATCCCGGAGGTAGTCGACAGCGGCGCGACGCTCGACGTGATGTCGTTCGACGTCCGCCCGCCCAACCTGGCCGACCCGGGTCAGCGGAACCGGGAGCAGTTCATCGACGCCGCGACGCGCGCGAGCGGCGGCGCCCGCTTCCCGCTGCTCAGCAGCATGGCGCTCGACGGCGCGCTCGCGAAGCTGGCGGACCAACTGGCGAAGCAGTACCGGGTGACGTACTTCCGTCCGGAACGGATCATCCCTCCGCAGAAGGTCGAAGTGAGCGTCCGCCAGGCAGGCTTCACGGTGCGCGGCACGCCCGCCAGGACGACGCCCGCCAAGGGCGGCAGGTAAGGGAACCGTGGGACGCGGACGCGCGGGCACGGCGGCGGCGGCCGGCCTGCTCATGCTGGCGGCGTTCGTCTTCGCGGCCGGGCCGACGGCCGGGGTGCGGGCGCAGGCGCCGCCCCCGAGGAGCGGGGCGCCTGTCCAGCAGCTGCCCTCCTTCCGCGCGGGCGTCGACATCGTGTCGCTGAACGTGACGGTCACCGACTCCTCCGGGAGGTACGTGACCGACCTCACCCCCGATTGGTTCGGCGTCTTCGAGGACGGCGTGAAGCAGGACGTGACCTTCTTCAGCCGGACGAGCCTGCCAATCGCCCTGTCGCTGCTGCTCGACACCAGCGCCAGCATGGAAGACCGGATTGGGACGGCGCAGGAAGCCGCGATTGGCTTCGCGCGACGGCTGCGCGGAAACGACCTCGGCGAGCTGATTGACTTCGACCGCGAGGTGAGGTCCTCCAGGGTTTCACCAACGACCGCGAGGCGCTCGAACAGGCGATTCGCCGGACGACTGCCGGCGGATCGACGTCGCTGTACAACGCGATCTACATCTCGCTGAAGGAACTGAAGAAGACCCGGGCGACGAGCGAGCAGGAGATCCGGCGGCAGGCCATCGTCGTGGTGTCCGACGGCGAGGATACGTCGAGCCTGGTCACCTACGACGAGGTGCTCGACCTCGCCAAGCGGTCGGAAACCGTGATTTACTCGATCGGCCTCCGGACGAAGGACGAGATGGCGGCCAAGGGGTTCAAGGAAGCCGACTTCGTCCTGCGGCAGCTCGCGCAGGAGACCGGGGGGCGGGTCGTTCTTCCCCGCGCGCATCGAGGACCTGGCAGGCGTCTACACGCAGATCGCGGACGAGCTCGCCAGCCAGTACTCGCTCGGCTACGTTTCGAAGAACACCAAGCGGGACGGGGCCTGGCGTCGGATCGCCGTCCGCGTCGACCGCGAGGGCGTCTCGGCGAGGACCAAACAGGGATACTACGGGCCGAAGCGAAGGTGCCGCGGCTGGTGCCTGCCCGCTCAGCCTGCAACCCCCGGGTGAGATCGTATGTTGAACGCCAATGTGTTTCCCCTCGTCGTGTACCGTGGCCGGCGTCCTCTACGCCATTCACTTCGCCACGCGGAATGCGGGGGTCGGCCGCGCCGCGACCGCCTTCCTTGCGGCCGGCGCCCTCGCCCACACCTTCGTCATCGGCATGCAGACGATGGAGGCGGGACACGTGCCGATTGCGGGCACGACGCAGGCGATCTCGACGTTCGTCTGGCTGCTCGCCCTCGCGTATCTCTACATGGAGATGACGACCGAGGAGCGCGCGCTCGGCGTCTTCATCGTCCCGCTGCTCGTCGCGCTGCAGACCATCCGGGCGTTGAACCCGGTGGTGGAGCGCCGCGTGCCGATCCTCGAAAGCCCTCTGGTTCGGCGTCCACGTGGCGTCGCTGCTCTTTGCCTACGCCAGCTTCGCGCTCGCGTGCGTCATCGGGATCACTTACGTGCTGTTGTTCAAGGAAATCAAGGCGAAGCACCTGGGCTTCTTCTACAAGCGCCTGCCCTCGCTCGACTCGCTCGACCTCATGAACGCGCGCAGCGTGACGGTCGGCTGGATCTTCCTGACCGTCGGCGTGCTCGTGGGCACCATCTGGGCGGCCGAGGCCAAGAGCGGCCCGGTCTTCGACCCCAGGGTCCAGGCGATGTCGCTGGCCGACCCGAAGATTCTCGGCGCCGCCGTCTGCTGGGCGGTCTACACGTTCGCGCTCTACACCCGCCGGCTCGGCTGGGGCGCGAAGCGCGCCGCCTACCTGTCGGCCCTTGGGTTTGCCATCGTGCTGTTCAACTTCGTGCCCATCGGCTACTTCCTGACCCGCAGCCACAACTTCGGGGGGTAGAGGTCGCCGAATGCACTTGTTCCTTCTTGGAGTCAGCCACCGGACGACGCCCGTCGAGGTGCGGGAGCGCCTGGACTTCGCGGCGCGCGGCCTCGACACGGCGCTCGCCGCACTCTCGGCGAGGCCGAGCACCGGCGAGGCGGTCGTCCTGTCCACGTGCAACCGGGCCGAAATCTACGTCGCCTGCGACGAGGTCGACGCGGCGCGCTCCGACCTCCTGGCATTCCTGGCGGAGTACCACGGGCTCGAGGCGGACGCGGTCGTCCCGCACCTCTACGAACTGGTGGACGGGGCCGCGGCGCACCACCTGTTCCGCGTCGCCGGCGGCCTCGACTCGCTGGTCGTCGGAGAACCGCAGATCCTCGGCCAGGTAAAGGACGCCTTCTCCGCGGCGGCGGAGCGCGGAACCGCCGGCCCGGTCCTGAACAAGGTCTTCCCCTGGTCGTTCACGGTCGGCAAGCGGGTGCGGACGGAGACGGGGCTGTCCGAAGGGGCGGTGTCGGTCAGCTTCGCGGCAACCGCCCTGGCGAAGAAGATCTTCGGGGACCTCGCCGGCCGGACGGTGCTGGTCATCGGCGCCGGCGAGATGGGCAAGCTGACCGCGCAGCACCTGAAGGCGCAAGGCGTCGGCCGGATGATCATCACCAGCCGGACGCTGGCGCACGCCACCTCTTTGGCCGAGTCGATCGGCGGCCAGCCGGTTCCCTGGACGGATCTGCTCGACAGCCTGTCGCACGCGGACATCGTGATCACCGCCACGGGCGCGCCGCTGCCGATCCTCATGCGCCAGGAGGTCGCGTCGGTGATGCGCGGCCGCCGAAACCGGCCGCTGTTCCTGATCGACATCGCCTTGCCCCGCGACGTCGAACCCGCTGTCGGCGACCTCGACTCGGTGTTCCTCTACAACATCGACGACCTCCAGACGGTGGTGCAGGAGAACCTGACGCGCCGCGCGGCCGAGGTGGTGCGCGCCGAGGCGATTGTCGCCGACGAGGTGAAGCGGTTCGAAACCTGGCTGACCGCCCGCGGGGTGATCCCGACGGTGGTGGCGCTGCGGCAGCGGTTCGAGGCGATTCGCCGCAGCGAGCTCGACCGGCTGCAGCCGAAGCTCGCAGGCCTGCCGCCCGAAGCCAGGACACGCGTCGAGGAGATCACGCGGCTGATGATCGAGAAGCTGCTGATCACCCCCACCGAGCAACTCAAGTCCACTCCCGACCCGGAACGAGTGCGCGCGTACGCCGACGCCCTGACGCGGCTGTTCGCGCTCGATGCCGAAGAACCGGCCCGAGGCGAGCCGGGTCGTCTCCCAGCCGGGCGTCGCGCCGGCGATGCCGGGAAGTCGGTGACACCGTGAAGGCACTCCGTCTAGGCACCCGTGGCAGCCAGCTGGCGTTGTGGCAGGCGCGAACCGCGGCAGCGCTCGTCGAGCGGGCGGGCGGCCCGCCGTGCGAGATCGTCGTCATCAAGACCAGCGGCGACCAACTGGCCGAGGCGCCGCTGTCCGAGGTGGGGGGGAAGCGCCTCTTCGTCAAGGAAATCGAGGACGCGCTCACCCGCGGCGAGGTTGACTTCGCGGTCCACAGCTGCAAGGACATGCCCGCGGTGCTCCCGGACGGCCTGACGATTGGCGCCGTCCTGCCCCGCGAGGATCCCCGGGACGTGATCGCGCTGCCGGCGGGTGCCGCGCCGCCGGCGACGCTGGAGGACCTGCTCCGCGCGCTCGGCCCCGACGCCCGCATCGGCACCAGCAGCGTGCGGCGGATCGCCGAACTGGTGCGCCTGCTCCCGGGTGCGGCGTTCATCCCGATCCGGGGGAACCTCGACACCCGCCTCCGAAAGCTCGACGGAGGCAACTACGACGCGCTGGTGCTGGCGGCCGCCGGCATGCGGCGCCTCGGGTTCACGGACCGCATTTCCTTCACGGTCCCGCTGGACGCGTGCGTGCCGGCGCCGGGGCAGGGAGCGATTGCGATCGAGTACCGCGCCGGCGACGACGCGGTCCGCCAGGCCCTCGCGGCGATTGACCACCCACTGACGGCTCGGGCGGTCGCTGCCGAGCGGGCATTGGTGGCCGCCCTCGGCGGCGGTTGCCAGACGCCGATCGGCGCCGTGGCCGTGCCGGACGGCGATGACCTCGACTTGCGAGCGGTGGTAGTCTCGTTGGACGGGCACCGTGCCGTGCGCGCCCGCGACCGGGCGCCGCTCCTCGAAGCGGCGGCGCTGGGCACCAGGGTGGCGCAACAGCTCGTGGCCGGGGGCGCGGACGCGATCCTGGAGGACGTCAGGCGCATCCAGGCCGGCGGGCACTGATGGCCCCGGCGAAAGCGACGCGCGTGGCCTCTTTCCGCATTTTGCCAGACGGGATTGTTCGATGAAGAAGCCGATCGTCTACTTGATAGGGGCCGGCCCCGGCGACCCCTGGCTGATCAGCGTGCGGGGAATGCGGTACCTGAACCAGGCCGACGTCGTCATCTACGACCACCTGGTTCATCAGCGGCTGCTGCGCAGCGCCCGGCCGGACGCGGAACGGATTGACGTCGGCCCGGCCGCGCCCGAACCTCTCGAGCAGGAAGCGATTTGCTACCTGCTCGCCGAGAAGGCGCGCGAGGGAAAGACCGTCGCACGGTTGAAATGGGGCGACCCGTTCGTCTTCGACCGCGGCGGCGAGGAAGCGCTGTTCCTGCACGAGCACGCCGTGCAGTTCGAGGTCGTGCCGGGGATCCCGGCGGCGATTGGGGTGCCGGCCTACGCGGGGATCCCCATCACCTACCCTGGCGGCGGCGACACGGTGACCTTCGTCAGGGGCCACGAGGCGGAGCACGGCAAGAAGGCCCACGTGGACTGGGCGAGCCTCTGCAAGCTGGGTGGCACCGTCGTCTGCTACTCGGGCCCGAAACAGCTGCCGGGGATGCTGGACGCGATGTTGTCGCACGGCTGGTCGGAGCAGGAGGGCGCCGCCCTGATCTTCAGCGGGACGCTGCCCGAGCAAGAGACCGTCGAGGCGACGATCGGCGAACTGGCCGAGATGGCCCGCGAACCCAAGTTCAAGAACCCCGCGATGCTCGTCGTCGGGCGCGTGACTGGCCTGCGGTCGCACCTGCGCTGGTTCGACGCCCGCCCGCTCTTCGGGAAACGGATCGTCGTGACGCGGCCCCGGGAACAGGCCGCGGAACTGGTGGAGGCGCTCGAGCAGCTTGGCGCGACCGTCGTGGAGGCCCCCACCGTCCGCATCGTGCCGCCCGAGGATTTCGGCCCGCTCGACGAGGCGTGTGCGGCGGTCGGTCAGTACCAACTGGGTGATCTTCACCAGCGTGAACGGCGTGGACTACTTCTTCCAGCGCCTGCACGCCGGGCCCGCGGACACCCGCGCGCTCGCCGGGGTGAGGTTGTGCGCCATCGGCCCGGGCACCGCGGAGCGCCTGGCCCGGCATGGCCTGAAGGTGGACCTGATGCCCTCGGAGTACCGCGCCGAGGCGGTCCTCGAGGCACTCCGGGCCACGGGCGACTTGAGCGGGCAATCGTTCCTGCTGCCGCGCGCGGACATCGCGCGAGAGATGCTCGCGGACGAACTGCGAAAGTCGGGCGGGCTGGTGAACGAGGTCACCGCCTACCGCACCGTGGCGGTGGAGCCGGACCGCGACAACGAGCCGGACATCTACCGGATGCTGCTCGACCGCAAGGTGGACGCGATGACGTTCACCAGCGCTTCCACCGTCCGGAATTTCGTCCGGCTCTACGGCACCGAGCCGGTCGCCGACCTGCTGCAGCCCGTCGCGATCGCCTCGATTGGGCCGGTGACCGCCGAGGCGGCGCTGCAGTGCGGGATCAAGACGACGATCATGCCGGCCGAATACACGATCCCGGCGCTCGTTCGCGCGATCGTGGAGCACTTCGAAAGGGCCTGACGGACTCCCGAGTCCGCCTCCCAACTCGATATCCTGTAAGAGAGGTTCTCCCATGCCTGCCGATGTTGGTTCCCGACTCGACCTGGTGCGCCGCGGACGCCGCCTCCGGCGGTCGCCGGGCATCCGGTCGATGGTGCGCGAAACCCGGCTCTCGCCGGACATGTTCATCTACCCGCTGTTCGTCTGCGAGGGAACCGGCGTCCGCCGGGAGGTCGCCTCGATGCCGGGCGTCTTCAACCTGTCGGTGGACGAAGCGGTGAAGGAAGCGGTCGCCGCAAAAGCCGAAGGCATCCCTGGCGTTCTCCTGTTCGGCCTGCCGGCGTACAAGGACGAGACCGGCTCGGCGGCGTACGACGACCAGGCCCCGGTCCAGGCCGCCGTGCGGGCGATCAAGGCCGCCGACCCTTCGATCCTCGCGATAACGGACGTCTGCCTCTGCGAGTACACCTCGCACGGCCACTGCGGCCTGATCGTGGACGGGGTGATCGCGAACGACGAAAGCGTGGCGCTCCTCGTGAAGACCGCGCTCTCTCACGCCGAGGCCGGGGCGGACATCGTCGCCCCCTCGGACATGCTGGATGGCCGCATCGGCGCGATCCGCGGCGCGTTGGACGCGAGCGGGTTCCAGGACGTCGCCATCATGTCCTACGCGGCGAAGTACTGCTCGGCGTTCTACGGGCCGTTCCGGGACGCCGCCGACTCGGCCCCGAAGTTCGGCGACCGCCGGACCCACCAGATGGATCCGGCGAACTCGGAGGAGGCCCTGCGGGAAGTCGCGGAGGACATCGAGGAAGGCGCCGACATCGTGATGGTGAAGCCGGCGCTGCCCTACCTCGACGTCATCGCCCGGGTGAAGGCCGAGTTCGGCTACCCGACGGCTGCCTACAACGTCAGCGGCGAATATTCGATGCTGCAGGCTGCCGCTCAGCAAGGATGGATCGACGGTCCCCGTGCGATGCTGGAGATGCTGACCGGCATCCGCCGCGCCGGCGCCGACATCATCATCACCTACTTTGCGCGGGAAGCCGCGCGTGCGCTCCGGTAGACCATGAAGACACTCCGCACCCAGGCATCGGCCAAGCTGTTCGCCCGCGCGCAGAAGATCCTCCCCGGTGGCGTCGACAGCCCTGTCCGGGCATTCAAGGCCGTCGGCAGCGACCCGCTCTTCATCAGGTCCGCGAAGGGCGCCCGGATCGAGGACGTGGACGGCAACACCTACGTGGACTACGTGATGTCGTGGGGGCCGCTGATTCACGGCCACGCCCCGCGCGGCCTCCTCAAGGTCCTCGGTGACGCCGCCCGGCTCGGAACGAGTTACGGGGCTCCGACGGAGGCCGAGGTGAGGCTCGGCGAGAAGGTCCGTTCGCTGATGCCGTCCATCGAGCGCATCCGGTTCGTGAACTCCGGGACGGAGGCGGCGATGAGCGCCGTCAGGCTCGCTCGCGCGGCGACCGGGCGCGACCGCATCATCAAGTTCGAGGGGTGCTACCACGGGCACGCCGACCCGTTCCTCGTGAAAGCGGGGTCGGGCGCGACGACGCTCGGCGCGCCGACCAGCCCGGGCGTTCCCCGCAAGGCCGTGCAGCACACGCTGCTCGCGACCTACAACGACCTGGCGTCGGTGGAGCGGTTGTGCGAGACGAACCGCAACCAGATCGCCGCGCTGGTGGTTGAACCGATCGCCGGGAACATGGGGATGGTGCTGCCGGGCGACGGGTTCCTCGCCGGCCTGCGCGACATCTGTGACCGCAACGGGATGCTGCTGATCTTCGACGAAGTGATCTCGGGCTTCCGGGCGTCGGCCGGCGGCGCGCAGCAGATTTACAGGGTGAAGCCTGACCTCACCTGCCTCGGGAAGATCATCGGCGGCGGCCTGCCTGTCGGCGCTTACGGGGGGCGTGCCGACCTCATGGAGTACGTGTCGCCCGCCGGACCGGTCTACCAGGCCGGCACGCTGTCCGGGAACCCTCTCGCGATGGCCGCCGGGCTCTGGTCGCTGTCCGGCCTGTCGAAGCCGTTGTACAAGCGCCTCGCGAGGCTTGGCGGCATGCTGGCCCAAGGGTTGGCTGAGGCGGCACGCGAGGCGGGGGTTGCCGTGCAAATCAACGGGCACGGCTCGTTGTTGACCCCGTTCTTCACCAACGCGCCGGTGCGGGACTACCACTCCGCGCTGCAGTCGAACAGCATGCAGTACGCCGCGTTCTTCCGGGGTATGCTCGCGCGCGGCATCTATCCGCCGCCGTCTCAGTTCGAGGCCTGGTTCCTTTCCGCCGCCCACACGGAGGCGGACGTGAAGAAGACGATTCGCGCTGCCAGGGCGGCCATGAAGGAGGCGGCTTCCGTAGCCTAGAGAGTAGTGCCTAGTGATTAGTGGCTAGTGGTCAGTGAATTGGGCCGCCACGGGTGACGGACTGGCCACCCCCAGCCACTGACCACTTCTCTACCTGACCACCAGCGGCTCGTCGAACCTGATCCGCAGCACGGTCCCGGACGGCAGGTTGACGTCCTGGCCTTCCGTTGCCGCCACGACCCCGCCGCCGCCGATGAGGATCCCGGCGAGCGCGCCCTTCGCACCGCCGAGGATGCCCCCGATGATCGCCCCGACACCCGCGCCCGCGCCGATCTTCACCGCGTCACCGCGGTAGCCGCCGCTCTCCAGGGCCTCGGTCACGCTCGCCTTGATCGGGTAGCTGGTGCGGTCGACGCTCATCCGGTCGAATCGCAACGTCAGCCGTCCCTTCCGTTCGATCCGGCCGGCCTTGTCCACCGCCGAGACGATGCCGCGAACCGTCGAGCCGGCCGGCACCAGTACCTTGTCCCCGCTCATCAGATCCACGAGAGTCGTGGCCTCGAACGGGTCCTCCACCTGCGCGGTGTCCGAGCTCAACACGGTCTGCAGCCGGACATCCATCTCGGTTCCAACCGGGATCTCGTTGGCCCGCGCACTCCGGCCCTGCTGGACCGTCTCTCTCGGATACGCGGCGTCGTCACGATTGCTCCGGGTTCCGACGGTGCCGCGCGGCTGGCTGTAGGCATCCGGGATGTCGCCAACCGCCTGTGCCCGCACCTGTTCGATCTGGTCGCGGGCATCCGCAACCTCACCGCTCGAGACGCGGCCTTCCTTGCGGAGCTTGACCCTCAAATAGGTCACCTCGTCGCGGGCGTCGTCCAGGCGGTCCTGGAGCCGGCTGGCGAGGTTCGCATCACGGTCCCGCAGCCGTGCGACCGCACGCTCGGCCTCGTTGACGGAGTTCTGAAGCCGATCGATATCGGCCTGCGTTGCGCTGGCCGACTGCACACTTTGGGTAGTCGGTCGCCGGGTCGTCTGCGCGGACGCTTCTATCGCGGCCACGGCCGACAGGCTCAGCAGAACGGCCAGGATGCGCAGAAGTCCATGGTTGTGGTGTCGCATGATGTCCTCCCTCGTCTTCCCCGTGCGGGCGCTCCGGCCCACTCAGGGCAGAGCCTGCAAGACTGCGACCACTGAGCTATCATCGAAGCATGAAGCGGCACGATACGGTTGGGGTTCGGGTGGGCCAGGTCCAGGTGGGCGGCGGCGCGCCGGTGGTCGTCCAGTCGATGTGCAACACCGACACGGCCGACGTCGCTTCGACGGCCAAGCAGTGCCTCGAGCTCGCGCGCGCCGGGTCCGAGATGCTCCGGGTGACGGTCAACCTGCCGGAAGCGGCAGCAGCGGTACCGGAGATCAAGCGCCGGCTCCTGGATGCCGGGTGCGAAGCCCCACTGATCGGCGATTTTCACTACAACGGCCACATCCTGCTGACGCGCCACCCCGACTGTGCTCGCGCGCTGGACAAGTACCGCATCAACCCCGGCAACGTCGGCTCCGGCCGCAGGCGCGACGAGCAGTTCGCGACAATCTGCCGTGTGGCGATGGACCACGGCAAGCCCGTGCGCATCGGTGTCAACGGCGGGTCGCTGAACCAGGAACTGGTGATGCGCCGGATGCAGGAGAACACCGACGGGAACCTGGGACTGAGCTCCGAGGAAATCATCAACCAGTGCATGGTCCTCTCGGCCGTCGAGTCGACCGAACTGGCGCTCGAATCGGGTCTGCGAGAGGATCAGATCATCATCTCCTGCAAGGTGTCGAGGCCGGCCCACCTGATCGCCGTCTACCGGGAACTCGCGACCAGGACCCGGCAACCCCTCCACCTCGGCCTGACCGAGGCGGGAATGGGAATCAAGGGGCTGGTGTGGTCGGCCTCCGCGATGGCGGTCCTCCTCAACGAGGGGATCGGCGACACGATTCGCGTCTCGCTGACCCCGAGGCCCGGCGGCGACCGTCGTGAAGAAGTGTACGCGGCCTGCGAACTGCTGCAGGCGCTCGGGCTGCGCGCCTTCGCACCGAGCGTCACCGCGTGCCCCGGCTGCGGGCGCACCACCAGCACCACGTTCCAGGAACTGGCGGAACGGATCCAGGGCTACGTGCGCGAGCAGATGCCGGCGTGGAAGGCGCAGCGCACGGGGGTGGAAACGATGACGCTCGCGGTGATGGGGTGCGTCGTGAATGGCCCCGGCGAGTCGAAGGCCGCGAACATCGGCATCAGCCTGCCCGGGACCGGCGAGGCTCCCCACTGCCCGGTCTTCATCGACGGACAGCATTTCACGACGCTGAAGGGGACCCACGACGAACTCGCGGAAGCGTTCAGGAAGCTGGTAGACGATTACGTGGAGACGAAGTACCCGCGCAAGCAGTGATCAGTGGCTAGTGGTCGGTGGTTAGCACATCACGGGTGACGGACCAGCCACTGGCCGCCAAGTCACTAGCCACTAGCCACTAGGAGAGCTGGCTACCTCCAGAACATCAACCGCTCGATCCAGACCACCCTGGTGAGGTCGTTGTAGATCACCGTCACCATCAGGACCATCAGCACCGCGAAGCCCGCCAGCAGCATGCTCTCCTTCACCTTGGCGCTGAAATCGCGCCGCGCGAGCCCCTCGAGCGCCATGATGAAGATGTGGCCGCCGTCGAGCACCGGGATCGGCAGGAGGTTCAGGATGCCGAGGTTGAGGCTGATCGACGCCATGAGCGTGAAGAGAGCGATCCAACCGAGTTGCGCCGACTCGCCGGAGAGCTGGGCGATGGCCACCGGCCCCATCAACTGCTTGGGAGACGTCTCGCGCGTGAGCAGGCCCACCAGCGTCTGGAAGATCATCCCGCTGAACTCGTAATTCCGCTGGATGCTCATCTTGGCCGCCGCTACCGGGCCGAGGTGCACCGTCTTCGCCTCGTCCATGAGGCTGACGCCCACGTAGCCTTTCTTGCCACGCAGCTGCGGCACGACCTCCACGTCCTGGCGCACGTCGCCGCGCCGAACGCCGAATGTCACCTTCTGGTTCGGGAACTTGGCAATCAGCTCTGTCAGCTGGCCGCTGTAGGTGATCGTCTGGCCGTTGAAGCTGATGACCGCGTCGCCCACCTTGAGGCCGCCCTTCTCGGCGGGATCACCGGGCACCACCTGGCCGATCGACGGGTGGACGTCGGGAAACACCCCGATGTCTCCGATTTCGTACTTCGTCTGCGCGTCGGGCGTGACGTTCAACCTCAGCGTCTGGTCCCCGCGCACGACCTCGAGCGCCACCTCGCGCTTGGCCTTGGCGCCGATCGCCATGGACAGCTGCTCCCACGTGCCGACCTGGCGGCCGGCCACCTTGACGATGCGGTCACCAGGCTTGACGCCGCCGCGCTCTGCCGGCGACCCGGCCGCGACCGCGCCGACGACAGGCGCGCGGTCGAGGAACGCCGGGACCCGGGCGGCCTGCATGAACACCACCCACATCAGCACGACCGCCAGGACGATGTTCATCACGGGACCCATGATGAGCACCTGGAAGCGCTCCCATTTCGTCTTCGAGAGGAACTCGTCCGGCCTGCCCGTGCGCGGGTCGTCTGGCGTCTCGCCGGCCATCTTCACGTAGCCGCCGAGCGGCACCGCGCTGATGCGGTATTCGGTGTCGCCGCGCGTGAACCCGATGACCTTCGGGCCAAAACCCAGGGAAAACGTGATCACTCGCACGCCGATCCGCCGGGCCATGATGAAGTGGCCCAGCTCGTGGACGAAGATCAGCACGCCGAGCACGAAGATGAACGCGGCAGTCGTCAGCAGCAAGTGAAAACCCTCAGATCTTTGATTCTAGCCCGCGCGAGAGTTCCTGGGAATACGCTCGCGCCCAGCCGTCCAGCCGCCGGACCGCGGCGAGCGACTCGACCGGGGCGGGGACGTGCGCGTCCATCGTCCGCTCGATGAGCACCGCGATATCCGTGAAGCCCAGGTGACCGGCCAGGAACGACTCCACCGCCACCTCGTTGGCGGCATTCAGCACCACGGGCAGCCCGCCACCCGACTCCAGCGCGCGATACGCGAGGCGAAGGCCGGGGAACTTCTCGTGATCCGGCAGGTGGAAGTCGAGCCGGCCGCACCGTGCGAGGTCGAGCCGCGGAAGCGGCGACGACCAACGCTCGGGGTAGGAGAATGCGTACTGGATCGGCAGGCGCATGTCCGTGATGCCCAACTGCGCAAGGATCGATCCGTCCACCATCTCCACCATCGAGTGCACGACCGACTGCGGGTGCACCACGACGTCGATCCGGTCGGCGGGCACGCCGAACAGCCACCGAGCCTCGATCACCTCCAGCCCCTTGTTCATCAACGTGGCCGAGTCGATCGTAATCTTCCGGCCCATGCGCCACGTCGGGTGCTTCAAGGCGTCGGTCGGCCCCACCGCCTGGAGCTGTTTCGGCGAGTGGCCCCGGAACGGCCCGCCCGAGGCGGTGAGAATCAGCCGGCTGACTTCGTGCGGCGGACGGTCGCGCAGGCACTGGTGAATCGCGTTGTGCTCGCTGTCCACCGGCAGGATCGAGACCCCTCGCCGCTGCGCGGCGTCGGTCATCAGGGCTCCCGCCATGACCAGCACTTCCTTGTTCGCCAGCGCGATTGTCTTGCCCGCCTCGATCCCGGCCAGCACCGCTTCGAGCGCCGCCGTGCCCGACGACGCGCATAACACGATGTCCACGTCCGGGTGGGTTGCCACCGCAACCAGCCCGTCCGAGCCGTGGCCCGCGACGTCGGCCCCGGACAGGTCCCCGGCGCGGCGCAGGCGGTCCACGGCGTGGGCCGAACCCATCGCCACGACCCGCGGCCGGTAGGCCCGCACCTGTTCGGCGAACAGCGCCACGTTCCCGCCGGCCGCCATCGCGACCACCTGGAGGCGGTCCGGGTGGGCATCCACCACCGACAGGGCACTCTTCCCAATCGAGCCGGTCGAACCGAGGATCGCGAGTCGCCTCACCGGCCGCCCCCTGCCGAGCGACGGGGGACGGCGGAGGCGGGCCGCCATTCTCTGCCTGACATGCGGCATTCCGCGTTGGCTGCGTTCGTCACGACCGCCTAGCCCCCATACTTCAATAGGACGTAAAAGACCGGCGCGGCGAACAACATCGCGTCGATCCGGTCGAGCACCCCGCCGTGGCCGGGAATCAAGGCCGAACTGTCCTTCACGCCGGCACTGCGTTTCAGCAGCGACTCGAACAGGTCGCCGGCAATGCCCAGGCCGACGATTGCCATGCCGACCAGGAGGATCCAGCCGGCGGACCGGCCCGGCAGCCACCAATGCCCTGCGAGCAGCAGCACCGCCGGCGCGATGACGAAGCCGCCGACCGCCCCTTCCAGCGTCTTCTTCGGGCTGATGACGGGCGACAGCTTGTGACGGCCGAACGCCCGCCCGGTGAAGTACTGCGCGGTGTCGCTGACGACGATGGTGAGGAGGAGCAGCAGTACCCGTTCACGCCCTGCCGCCGCGTGCAGCGCGACGAGGCTCCCCAGCGGCAACCCCAGGTACAGAGCGGGAAACGCCGCGGCGGCGACGTCGCTCAGCACGCCGGGCGAGGGCACGCGCGCGCCGACGACGAGGGCGCCAAGGCCGACCAGCGCCGCCGCGAGCGGCAGTTCCAGGGGAATGTCGAGGGGCAGCGCCGCGCAGACCGCCATCGCAGCCGCGAGCGAGGCGGCGCGGGGGATTTGCGCCCCGAGCGCCGCCGCGAGCCTGGCGTATTCGACGAAGGCGAGGACGAGCACCACTTCCGCCACCGCCAGCAGCGCCAGCGGCGGCAGGAACCAGATGCAGCTGAAGAAGATGGGGATGAGAACCAGGCCGCTGAGAATTCGAACCATGTCGTCGCTTACTTGGCGCCGATGGCCAGGCGGGGCGGTTTGATGCCGCCGTAACGGCGATCGCGCTTCTGGTAGTCCACGATCGCCTCGAGCAGGTGACGGCACCGGAAGTCTGGCCACAACGTGTCGGTCACCCAGATTTCCGCGTACGCGATCTGCCAGAGCAGGAAGTTGCTCACCCGCATCTCGCCGCTGGTGCGGATCAGGAGGTCCGGGTCGGGCTGCCCGGCCGTGTAAAGGCAGTCGGCCAGCCGCCGCTCGTCCACCTCGGACGCCGCCACCCCGCTTTCGATCAGACGCCGCGCGGCATCCACGATCTCGGCGCGCCCGCCGTAATTCAACGCGATGTTGAACTGCATGCCGTGATTGCCGGCGGTCCGCTCCATGGCCAGGCCCAGTTCCTCACGGACGTCGGGCGCAAGCTCGTCCGGCCTGCCGATGACCTTGAACCGGATGTCATTGTCGAGCAGGGTGCTGAGCTCGAGGCGCAGGTAGCGCTTCAGGAGCGTCATCAGCGTCCAGACTTCCGTGCGCGGCCGCTTCCAGTTCTCCACGGAGAAGGCGTAGAGCGTGAGCACGCCGACCCCGAGCCGGGCCGACGTCTCCACCGAGTCGCGGACGGCATCGATCCCGGCGCGGTGCCCTTCGACGCGCGGAAGGTGGCGCTTCGCGGCCCAGCGTCCGTTGCCGTCCATGATGATGGCCACGTGCGCCGGGAGCCGGCTGAAATCGATCTGCCGCGCCAACCCGTCTTCGGGAGAACCGGGCGGCACCCGCGCGAGGATCTGTTCGAGAGACATACACTTGCCTGCAGAGGCGAGCTTTGATCTTACAGGCACCCACCGGGCGGGGCAAGGACGGGACCGCCCCGGCCTCCGGCTACGGGTCGTAGCCGACCGACACCAGGAACAGGCCGCACGCCGGCGCGGTCGGTCCGGCCTCGTCGCGGCTGCCCGAGGCGAGGACCGACTCGATCCACCTGGGCTCCTGCCTGCCGAGGCCGATTTCGACGAGCGTCCCGACGGCGTTCCGGACCATGTGGCGGAGGAACCCGCTCCCGGTGATTTCGAACGCCAGGATGCGGCCGCTTGCGGCGGGATGCGCGGGTGCGAACGCGCTGCCGAAGGTGTCCGACGTGGACGATTCGATCCACCGGGCCGCCGTCACGGTTCTCGTCGTGGTCTTGGCGGCGCTCCCCGCGCCCTGCAGCGCCGAGAAGTCGTGTTCCCCCGCCAGCAGGCCGGCCGCGTCGGACATGGCGGCGAGATCCAGCGGCGCGCCGATTTGCCAGACGTAGCGCCGCACAAACGGGCTGGCGACGCCCTCGTTCAGGATCAGGTACCGGTAGGTCTTGAGCCGCGCGGAATAGCGCGCGTGGAATCCCTCGGCGGCCTCGTCCACCCCGAGGACGCGCACGCCGTCGGGCAGCATCGCGTTGAGGGCGCGGGCCAGCGTGCCGGTGGAGATCGGGTGGACCAGCGTGCAGCTGGCGACCTGGCCGAGCGCGTGCACCCCGGCGTCCGTGCGTCCCGCGCCGACGACCGCCACCGGCCGTCCTTCGATCGTCGCCAGCGCCTCTTCCAGGTGGCCCTGGATGGAGGCCCCTGCCAGCTGGCGCTGCCACCCGACGAAGGCCGCCCCGTCGTACGCCAGGACGATCTTCAGCGTCCGCATGCGGGTGGAACGCGCATTCTGCCGCATTGACCCGTGGTGCGCCGCGTCACCGGTCGTGCGCGACCGCCACCTGGCGCGAGCCGGGCTTCACGATCGGCACACCCTCCGCGCACAGCGGGCACGCGTTCGGATCGTAGGTGGGCAGCAGGAGGTCGAGCAGCGCGTGGAGCGGCACGTCCAGCGACGCCTTGCCGCCGCTCCGGTTGACCACGGCGGCCGCGGCCACCACCTGCGCCCCCGCCGCCGTCGCGACCTGCATCGTCTCGCGCGTCGAGCCGCCTGTCGTCACCACGTCTTCGACGACGACGACGCGCTCCGCGTCGGCGATGGTGAAGCCCCGACGGAGCTTCAGGGCCCCCTCTTCGCGCTCGGCGAAGATGGCTCTCGCCCCGAGCGCCCGCGCGACCTCGTGACCGATGATCAACCCACCGAGAGCGGGCGAGAGCACGGTGGTCGGCCGCAGGTCTCGGACGCGCTCGGCGAGCGCCGCGCCGAGGGCCGCGGCGTGCTGCGGGTGCTGCAAGACCAGCGCGCACTGCAGGTAGCCGGGGCTGTGAAGGCCCGACGAAAGGCGGAAGTGGCCTTCGAGCAGGGCCGAAGACCGGCGGAACAGGTCGAGCAGTTCGTCACGGTTCATGGTGCGCTCCCCCGGAATCTCGAAGTGGACCGGGATCTTGGATCGTTGGTTGGGAGGCCGCCCGATGTCAAGCGCAGGGTAGAATCGACCGTTCCTGAACCCCCGCGGCCCCGGGATCGTCTATTACTAGGACCGCCGACTGGAGCCATGTCCATGAATCACTGCGTTCGACGCTGCGCGCTCGGCCTCGTCCTCACCGTTGTCCTCGTTCCCGCGTCCGGTTTCGGACAGTCCGGACACTCCCTGGAGATTCGCCAAGGCCAGGCGCTTTCGACCGCGCAGGCGGCGCCCGACGCGAAGGTGCGGCAGCTGTCGCTCGAAGAGGCGGTAAGGCTGGCCCTCGAGCAGAACCTGACCTTGCAGGTCCAGAGGCTCGACCCGCAGCTCCAGGACCTGGTGACGCAGCAGGTGAAGACCTTCTGGACGCCCGACCTCAGCTCCACGCTCGTCACGCAGAGCGCGACGAACCCGATCAGCAGCTTCTTCTCCGGCGCTTCCGACAAGCTGGTCAACGACCGGTTCAGCTTCTCGGTGCAGGCCGAGCAGAACCTCCCGTGGGGCGCGAACTACAACGTGCAGTGGAGCAACCTGAAGGCCGAGAGCAACAGCCTCTTCGACAGCCCCAACCCCGCGATCAGCGCCAACGTCACCGGGCGCTACACCCAGCCGCTGCTCCGCAACTTCAAGATCGACAGCACCCGCCAGCAGCTGCTGATCAGCAAGAAGAACCGCGAGATGACCGACGTGCAGCTGAAGCAGACGGTGCTCGTCACCGTCCGCGCCGTCAAGAGCGCCTACTGGGATCTCGCCTACTCGCTCGGGAACCTCAAGGTCCAGCAGCAATCGCTCGACATCGCCCGCGAGTCGCTGCGCAACAACAAGTCGCGCGTCGGCATCGGGACGATGGCGCCGATCGACATCATCGAGGCCGAGGCGGAGGTCGCGCGAAACGAGGAGGCCGTCATCCTCGCCGAAGCCCAGATCACCCGGGCCGAAGACAACCTGCGGCAGCTGATTTTCGACCCGAAGGTCTCGGATGTCTGGAATACGCGGCTGGAGCTGACCGACCCGCCGGTGTTCCAGGCCCAGGACGTGAACGTCGATGCGGCCGTCCAGACGGCGCTGGAGCGGCGCACCGACATCACGAACATGAAGAAGAGCCTCGAGGCGAGCAACATCAATATTCGCTACTTCAAGAACCAGACGCTGCCCGACCTCAGCGTGCAGGCGGGCTACGGCCTCACCGGGCAGGGCGGCACGTTGTACCAGTTCTCCGACACCTTCCCTCCGGTCCCGCTATCCGTCGTCGAGATCCCCTATAGCGAGGTGCTGTCGCGGATGGTGAGCAACGACTTCCACAACTGGTCCGTCGCGGTGACCGTCGGCTACCCGCTCGGCAAGAGTTCCGCGGAGGCGGCCCTCGCGCGCGCCAGGGTGTCCTACAGCCAGTCGGAACTCCAGTTGCGCAGCCTCGAGCAGCTGGTGACCGCGCAGGTGCGGGAGGTGGCGCGGACGCTGAACACGAACCGCAAGCGGGTGGAAGCGACCCGCGCCTCGCGCGCGCTGGCCGAACGCAGGCTGGAGGCCGAGCAGAAGAAGTTCCAGGCCGGCATGTCGACCAATTTCCAGGTCATCCAGGCCCAACGCGACCTCGCGTCGGCGCGGAACGCGGAACTGCTGGCGATCCTCGACTACAACCGCTCGGTCGTCGACTTCGAGACCGTGCAGGAAGCCCCGCTCAATGGCGGCGGGATCGGCCTGGCGACGGCGTCCGTGCTGGCGAATGTGACCCGGTAGGCCCCGGCTCTCGGCCGGAAGCGGGAGGCCGGGCTATACTCCCCGTGTGCCGAAGCTGACGGTCACGGTGATTACGCGGAACGAGTCGGCGAACCTCGGGCCCGCCCTCGACTCGGTGTCCTGGGCGGACGAGATCCTCGTCGTCGATTCGCACAGCACCGACGACACCGTCGAGATTGCCCGGCGGCACACGGACCGCGTGGTGGTGCGGGACTGGCCGGGGTATTCCGCGCAGAAGAACTTCGCGGCGGGCGAGGCGTCCAACGACTGGGTGCTCTCGCTCGACGCGGACGAACGGGTGACGCCGGGACTCGCCGCCGAGATCCGGCAGTTGCTCCGCGGGGAGCCGGCGGCGCGGGGCTACCGCATCCCGCGGGTGTCCTTCTACCTTGGGCGGTGGATCCGGTCCACCGACTGGTATCCCGACTACCAGCTCCGGCTGTACGACCGCCGGGTCTCGCGATGGTCCGGCCTGGTTCACGAAGGAGTCGAGGTGAGCGGCGGGGTGGCCCGGCTGCGCGGCGACCTCCAGCACCTCCCCTACCGAGACATCGCGCACCACCTGCAGACGATCGACCGTTACACCACGCTCGCGGCGCAACAGATGCGCGAGCGCGGCGTCCGTGTGGGCGTGGCGGGGTTGGTCGCGCGCCCCGCCGGGGCGTTCCTTCGCAATTACGTCGTGCGCGCCGGGTGGCGGGACGGGCCGGTGGGACTCGTGGTCTCGGTGTTGAACAGCTACTACGTGTTCCTGAAGTTCGCCAAGCTCTGGGAGAGCAGGCCGCTGAAGAAGTGAGGCCTGAATGCAGGATGCAAGATGCAGAAAGGCGCGGACAGTGTGCAGTGCGCGTTGACGGCGGGTTCCTAGAGGACGGCGAGCAGTGTTTTCTCTCCAGATCGATACCGCACGGAGCTGGCGCGGGGGCCAGAGCCAGGTCCTGCTGACCGCGCGCGGCCTTCGCGCACGCGGTCACCGCGTCGTGGCCGTCGTGCACCCGGACGGCGAGTTGCGGAAGCGTCTCCCCGCCGACATCGAGACGATCCCGCTGGCCCCCCGGAACGAGGTGGACCTGCCGGCGGCCTGGCGCCTGTCGCGCATCATCCGGGAACTCCATCCGGAGGTCGTGCACGCCCACGACCCGCACGGCGTGGCCGTGGCCGCAACGGCGCTGTCGATCGCCTCGCCGTCGCCGCGGCCGGCGCTCGTCGCGGCGCGCCGGGTCGACTTTCACCTCAAGGGCAATTCGTTCTCGCGCTGGAAGTATCGGCAGGTCGACCGGTTCGTCTGCGCCTCGAACGCGATTCGCGCGATGCTCCTCGAAGACGGCATCCCGGCGGACCGCGTGGTCACGGTCCACGAGGGCGTGGACATCGACCGGGTTCTGGCCGTCGAGCCGCTGAACGTGCGCGAGGAGTACTGGTTTCCCCCGCACTCGCTGGTCGTTGGCAACATCGCCGCCCTTGTGCCGCACAAGGGTCACAAGTTCCTGCTGGACGCGGCGGCGATCGTGGTGCGCGAACTGCCGGAAACGCGGTTCCTGATCCTGGGCGAAGGCGAACTGCGCACGTCGCTGGAGCAGCAGATCAAGCACCTGCACCTGTCGCAGCACGTGGTGCTGGCGGGCTTCCGCGCCGATGTCCTCGCGGTGCTCAAGGGGCTCGACCTCTTCGTGATGAGCTCGGTGACCGAGGGGCTCGGCACGTCGCTGCTGGACGCCATGGCCGCGGCGAGGCCGATCGTCGCGACGCAGACCGGCGGGATCCCGGAAGTCGTCGTGCACGGGGAGACCGGGCTGCTGGCCCCGCCGCGCGACGGCCGCGCTCTCGCCGAGGCGATCCTGCAGATGCTGAAGGACGGCGCGGGACGCGAGCGGGCGGCCCGGGCGGGGTTCGCCCGCGTGCAGGAACGATTCAGCGTCGGCCGGATGGTGGACCAGACGCTGGCCGTCTACGCGGCCGTGGCCGGCACCACCCGCGGAGCGGGCAGCGGGAGTCGGCAGACGGCCGGTTGAAGCCGCACCGGTCGTGCATGCCGACGTGGCACAGCGCGAAGTCGTACTTCACCGGGTCGGCGGGATTGAACCTGCGCAGGGAGGCGGTGATCTCGGCAGCCATCCTCCAGCCGGGGCTGCGATGCCGGGTCAGGCGAAGGCACTGCCCCAGCCGGATCACGTGGACGTCGAGCGGGACGATCAGACGGGCGGCCGCGACTCCGGACCACACGCCGAGGTCGATCGAGTCGGCCCGCACCATCCATCGCAGGTACAGGTTCATCCGCTTGCACGCGCTGCCGCTCGCGGGACGCGGGAAGAAGTACGAGACGCCCGTGGGGCGCGCGGGGCGGCGGGGATCAAGAAGGGCGAGGGCTCGCGCCGAAAACGATTCGATCGCGGCACCGACGTCCTCCGCCCGCGGGTCGTCCCCGCGCAGGAAGAACGCCTGGATGGAACCGGCCTCGTCCATCATCCGCCGCAGGACCATCAGCAGTTCGACGAGATTGTCCCCGCGAATCCACCTGTGGCCGAGGGGCGCGAACCCTTTGGCGTGACGGGAGGGTTCGAACCGCGCGACGAACTCGGCCGGGGACGGGCCGAGGACGGCGAGCAGGCGTTCCACCGACTGCAGCACGCTGGCCACGCGGCCGAAGGCAAGGCCCGCCGCGCAGAATCCCACCACCTCGCGGTCCCGGGGATCCGGATAGCGGCGGACGATCTCGATGGGGTCCGCGACCGCCGCCGCCCGGTCTGTACTCCGAATAGAGCCGGTCGAGCGCTTCCTTCAGCGAGGCGCACGCATCCGGGCCCGCGGCGAGGGGGTCCGCGCCTGCCCGGCCGTTTCGGGCGGGCTGTGCCGAACCGCTCATGCGCCCGCGAGGACGCCCCCGAACACCCCCGCGCCTTCCACCGCCTCGTTCACGTAGACCGTCCGCCCGCCGACGATTGTCGCCGCCACCGCCCCGCGCAGCGCCCAGCCGTCGAACGGAGAATTCCGCGACAGCGAACGCGATGCGGCCACGTTCACCGTCGTCGTCACCGCGGGCGCGATGACGGTGATGTCCGCCGGCTTGCCGGGACGCAGCGTCCCACCCGGCACGCTCAGGATCCGGCACGGGTTCACCGAGAGCAGCTGCACCATTCTGCGCAGCGTGATCACGCCCTCGTGGACGAGGCGGTCGAGCGTCAGCGGCACCGCCGTTTCCAGGCCGATGATGCCAAAGGGCGCCCGATCGAATTCGACGTGCTTCTCGTCGGCCTGGTGGGGCGCGTGGTCGGTCGCGATCACGTCCACGGTGCCCGATCTGAGCCCCTGCAGCATCGCGTCCAGGTCGGCCTGCTCGCGCAGGGGCGGGTTCATCTTCAGGTTCGTGTCGTAGGGGATCGGCCCGGTGAGCCGCTGGTCGGTCAGCGTGAAGTGATGGGGCGTCACTTCGCACGTGACATTGACGCCCCGCGACTTCGCGGACCACACGCTCTGCAGCGCCTGCCTGGTGCTCAGGTGCGCGATGTGCACGGGGCTGCCCGTCATGTCGGCCAGCGCGATGTTGCGGTCGACCATGATCGTTTCCGCGGCGGCCGGGATGCCCCTGAGCCCGAGCTGAGAGGCGACGAACCCCTCGTGCGCGACGCCCTCGCCTTTCAGGGTCGGCTCTTCGCAGTGGTCGATGACCGGCATCCCGAGCATGCCGGCGTACTCCAGCGCGCGCCGCATCAGCAAGGCGGACATGACCGGCTTCCCGTCGTCGGAGAACGCCACGCATCCCGCGCCGCGGAGGTCGGCCATCTCAGAGAGGCTCTCCCCTTTCATCCCCTTGGAGACGGTGCCGATCGGGTACACGCGGACGACGCCCTGAGCCGACGCCCTGTCGGCAATCAGGCGCGTCACCGAGGCCGTGTCGTTCACCGGGCTGGTGTTCGGCATGCAGGCGACGGCCGTGAATCCTCCTGCCGCGGCGGCCGCGGTGCCGGTCGCGACGGTTTCCTTGTGCTCCTGCCCCGGCTCTCGCAGGTGCACGTGCATGTCCACGAAACCGGGACAGAGGATGCATCCGGCCGGAACCTCGATGACCTCGACGCCCGGCTCCGCCTGCAGGTTCTCCCCGACGGCCGCCACCAGATCGCCGTCGAGCAACACGTCCCTGACGCCATCGATCCCCTGCAGGGGATCCACCAGATGCCCGCCCTTAAGCAACCGCTTCATGTTCAGCTCCACCTGACAGCAGGTACAGGATCGCCATGCGGACGGCGACGCCGTTGGCCACTTGATCGAGGATAACCGAGTATGGACCGTCGGCCACTTCGGATGCGATCTCGACGCCGCGGTTCATCGGGCCCGGGTGCATGATGAGGACGTCGGGTTTCGCCCGGCGGACACGTTCCGGCGTCATGCCGAAGACCGTGAAGTACTCGCGGAGCGACGGGAAGTAGCCGCCGAGCATCCGTTCGAGCTGGATGCGAAGCATCATCACCGCGTCCGCCCCCTCCACCGCCTCGTCCACCGACGACGTGATGCGCACCCCCGTCTGCGCGAAGCCGACCGGAACGAGCGTCGGCGGGCCGCACAGCCAGACGTCGGCGCCCATCTTCGTCAGCAGCAGGACGTTCGACCGCAGCACGCGGCTGTGGAGCAGGTCGCCGCAGATGGCGATCTTCAGGCCGGCGAGTCGCTGCTTCCGCTCACGGATCGTGAAGGCGTCGAGCAGCGCCTGCGTGGGGTGCTCGTGCATGCCGTCACCCGCGTTGATGACGCCCGATTGACAGATGCGCGACAGGAAGTGGCACGCGCCCGAGGACGAGTGGCGGACGACCAGGAGGTCGGGCGACATCGCTTCGATATTGTGCACGGTGTCGGCGAGCGTCTCGCCCTTCACGACGCTGGACGTCGAGGCGGCGATGTTGAGCGTGTCGGCGCTCAGCCGCTTCTCGGCGATCTCGAACGACGTGCGGGTCCGGGTGCTCGGCTCGAAGAACAGGTTGACGACCGTCTTGCCGCGCAGCGCGGGCACCTTCTTGATCGGCCGCGAGGAAATCTCCTTCATCGCGACCGCGGTGTCCAGCACCAGCGTGATCTCCTCGGCGGAGAGCTCCGCGATGCCGAGCAGGTCCTTGCGGCGGAGCCGCCGGGCCGGGATGGGCGTCTCGTCGGCGGGGGCGTGCGCCGCGGCCGACGGGTCGAGGATCTCAGGATTCATTGCGCTTCGTCTCCGGCGGTTTTGTCGATGATCACTTCGTCACACCCGTCGATCTCCTGCAGCCGGACCGAGACGCTTTCCGTGTGCGACGTCGGCAGGTTCTTGCCCACGTAGTCGGCCTTGATGGGCAGCTCCCGGTGCCCGCGGTCCACCAGCACCACGAGCTGGATCGCCTTGGGCCGCCCGAAGTCGATCAACTCGTCCAGGGCGGCGCGTACGGTGCGCCCGGTGTACAACACGTCGTCCACCAGCACGATGACGCGGCCGTCGATCGAGAAGGGGATGTCGGTGCTCCGCACGAGCGGCTGCGGGCCGACCGGGTTGTGCATCAGGTCGTCGCGATAGAGCGTGATGTCGAGCGCCCCGACCGGCACGTCCTGGCCGGTAATCTCGCCCAGGCGGGCGGCCAGGCGGGTGGCAATCGGCACGCCGCGGGTGCGGACGCCAACCAGGGCCAGGCGATCGAGGCCGCGGTTGCGCTCGACGATTTCGTGCGCGATCCGGGTGAGCGTGCGGCCCATCCGGTCGGCATCCATCACTACGGGCATAGGGACTCCTCGCGTGGACAAGCGGTCGGTTCGCAGGGAAACGGGAAGGCGGCAGGACGCGCCGGGAGAGCACCGAGATGGAAATGCTTGGGCATGGCCGTCTTGTCGGCCTCACGGGGCCGGCTTAAAGAACTGCGGCAGTATACCACGGCCGAGACCTGACGATGAGGGGTCGAGTTCCGACCACTGACCGTCACACCGACGCCTCAGCGTCACAACCGACCACGCGGCGTGAGTGCCGACTCCTGAGCGTCAGTGCCGACGTACGAGCGCCTCAGCGCTCGTACGTTTCGATGAACGCGATCGGGCGGGGGTCGCTGAATTCCCTGCGGAAGATGTCGGTCCTCGCGTAGCCGTCCATGTCGTGGGCGACGGGCAGCCCCAGGAAATACAGCACGGTCGGAACCACGTCGACGACCGAGGCGCGGTCCTTCCGGCCTGGCGCCACCGCCGATCCGTAGGCCAGCAGGAAGCCGTCCGGGGCGTCCTCGTGAGTGCCCGAAAGGCCGGGGTTGCCGATGTACCGCTCGAGCATCCGCTTGCCCACGGTCAACGGCTCCATGCCGAAGCCCGAGACGACGAGGAGGAGGTCGTCCGGACCGAGGGTCGCGAGGGCGCGGCCGATGACAGCGTCGACCCTGGCGTAGGCGGTCTCCAGCACCGACCCGTACTGCCGGCGTTCCGAGGACGTGACGTCGCCGAAATCGCGCGGCATCGCGTAGCGCAGGAACCGGTGCCCGGCGTCGTCGAGCTCCCTGTAGCGCACGGCCGCAAACACGGGTCCCGTCTTCTCCTGGAGCGCCCGCGCGACCTGTTCGTACATCCGGTCGGTCACGTAGGGGTCTGCCTGGAGCACGGTCCTCCTGGCATCGTTCGGGGCGAAGCCGCCAAGCGTCTCCGGTGCCGACGAGGCGACGTCGCCCGCCGCCCGCGCTTCATCGAACCACTCTGGCGGCTGGATCGACACGGTCGTCGCGCCAATGCGGCCCTCGGGCTCCCGGGCGAACTCCTCCGGTTCGAGCAGCGCCGCGCCGGGGCGGTAGAACTGGTCGCTGACGAGGTATCCGCGAACGGGCAAAGCCGGCTGGGTGAGCGGCCAGTTCACGATCCCCGACGTCAGCCCCGCCGAGCCGAGGATGCTCCAGAGGGTGCGCGCACGGACCGAGTTCGACGTGTGGGGCCGCGCGGAAATGAACCCGAAGTGCACCAGCCCGTGGGCGAAGCAGCTGTCGGGCAGCAGTTCGAGCGGCTCCGAGAGCGCGGGGACCGTGTAGCGCGCCGCCGACCGGACGCCGGTCCTCGGCGGCAGTTTCCCGGTCGCCACGGTCGTCCAGACCGGGTCCGGCTGCGTCGGCCGAATCGTCGCAAGGTGCATGGCCGCCCCGCCGTCGAGGATCTTCCCGAAGTTGGGCAGCCGGCCTTCGAGCGCGGCCGTGGACAGGAAGTCGAGCGCCCCCCCGTCGAGCGCGATCATCACCACGCGGCCCGGCGTCGCCGTGTGCGCGAGGCTCGCGTCGACGTCGAGCGGACGCGAGACGAGGGGAAGCAGCTGACCCGGTCCCCGGGCGACTATCGGAAGAACCAGGGACACTGCCAACGCCAGGCTGACGAAGCTCGCCCCGACCCTTCCTCGCCGGCGGCCGAACGAGTAGTGGGCGAGCGCCACGGCCAGGAAGGTGAACGCGCACGCGGTGAGGGTCGCGGCGCCAGCCGCCATGCGGCGGGAGGTGTCGAGGCTCAACATCCGCCCGTACGACACCAGGTTGAACCACATGAGGGTCGCGACGAGCCCCGCGGAGGCCGCGAGCAGCCACGACAACAGACGCAGGCTGATCCACCCGGGCGACAGCGGTTCACCGGCGACGAGCTCCCGCAGGACGATCGCCGAGTAGAACAGGACCACCAGGTGGATGCCGTAGGAGAACGCGAGCGTCAACGCCAGCGCCACCAGGTTCACCGGGTAGAGCGGGACACCCGGATTCAGCTGCAGGAACAGCACGCTCAGGTAGACCGCACCCACGGCGGCGGCGGCCACGGCGTTGCTGAACATCCGCAGGTAGCGCATGCCGAGCATCATAGCCGAAAGGCGGCCGGGGACCGGTCTTCGGGCTATACTTCACGCGATGCCAGTGGATGTGGACGCTGAAGTCCTTTCCTCGACCCGCCTGTCCGACGACTACTGCGTGATCGCCTTCCGCGCCCCAGACCTGGCCGCCGCCATCCAGCCGGGGCAGTTCGTGATGATCCGCACGTCGCCCGGCGACACGCCGCTGTTGCGCCGTCCGTACTGGTCTTCGAACGGGTGCGCGCGCAGGACGGCGCGGTCATCGGCTTCTCGATCTTCAACAAGCGGGTGGGCGTCGGGAGTTCGCTCCTGTACAACGCCGCGCCGGGCACGAGGCTGGCCTGCCTCGGCCCGCTCGGCCGCCCGTTCTCACCCCCGCCCGCGGGCGCCGAGGTGTGGATGGTCGCCGGCGGCACCGGCCTGGCGCCGTTCGAGACGCTCAGCGAGGACCTTTCCGCGGCGGGTATCCCGGGCACGTTGTTCTACGGCGCGCGAAAGGCGTCCGAGTTGTTCTGCGTCGAACCATTCGGGCGGCGCGGGACGCCGGTCGTGCTGGCCACCGAGGACGGGTCGCGCGGCGAGCGCGGCCGCGTCACCGTGCCGCTGGCGGCGGCGCTCTCGGCGCGTTCGCCGGCACTCCCCGTCGTCCTCCGCGCCTGCGGCCCCGAACCGATGCTCCGGGCGGTCGCCGGGCTGGCGGAACGCTACGGGTGCGACTGCGAGATTGCGACGGAACGCCAGATGGGCTGCGGGATGGGCGGGTGCTACAGCTGTGTGGTCCGGGTGCGGACGGCCGACGGCGGCGCGCGTTACGCCCGCTCCTGCATCGAGGGCCCGGTCTTCAGGGCCGCCGACATCGTGTGGGACGAAGCGAGATGAGCACCGACCTTTCCGTCCGCATCGGCGCCCTTCGGCTGAAGAGCCCGATCATGTCCGCCAGCGGCTGCTTCGGCTACGGAACGGAGTACGCCAGCACGGTCGAACTCTCCAGCCTCGGCGCCGTGGTCGTGAAGGGCCTGTTCCTCAACGAGCGCCAGGGCCACCCGCCGCCCCGCATCGTCGAGACACCGGCCGGGATGCTGAACGCGATCGGCCTGCAGGGGATCGGGGTCCACAGGTTCGTGCGGGAGAAGATGCCGGAGCTGCGCGAGCGCGGCGCGACGGTGATCGTGAACATCTGCGGCACCACCATCGACGAATACGTCGAGGTGGCCCGCGTGCTGTCGGACGTGGACGGTGTGGCGGCACTCGAGCTGAACATCTCGTGCCCCAACATCAAGGAGGGCGGCATCTCGTTCGGCTGCCACCTGGGGAACACTCGCCAGGTCGTCTCGGCGGTGAGACGCGCCACGACGCTTCCGTTGATTCCCAAGCTGACGCCGAACGTGACCGACGTGGCCTCCTTCGCGAAGGCGGCCGAGGACGCAGGCGCGGACGCCGTCTCGCTGGTCAACACGTTCCTCGCGATGGCGATCGACGTGGAAACGCGCCGGCCGCGGCTGAGCAACGTGATGGGGGGCCTGAGCGGCCCGGCCATCCGTCCCATCGCGGTGCGCATGGTCTACGAGTGCGCGCGGCTCGTCAGGATCCCGGTGATCGGGATGGGCGGGATCGCGTCGGCGGCCGACGTGCTGGAGTTCCTGATCGCCGGAGCGACCGCCGTGCAGGTCGGGACGGCCAACTTCGTCGATCCATTCATCTGGGGCAAGCTGGAAGCCGGCCTGCGAGACTACCTGCAGCGGCACGGGATCGAGCGGGTGTCGGATCTGACGGGAACGCTGGAGCTTCCCGGGGAGAAGCGCGCGTGAGGGAACTGCTCGTGGCGCTCGACGTCGATTCCGCGGATCGCGCCGTGGAACTGGCCCGCGACCTCGCCGGGGTCGTTGGCGGCGTCAAGGTCGGAAGCCGGTTGTTCACGTCCGAAGGGCCGTCCATCGTGCGCCGGTTGACGGACGCGGGCCACCGGGTGTTCCTGGACCTCAAGTTCCACGACATCCCGAACACCGTGGCGGGGGCCGTGTCGGCGGCGACGCGGCTCGGCGCCTGGATGATCAACGTGCACGCCTCCGGCGGGCTCGACATGATGCGGGCGGCCCGCGACGCGGCCGCGGAAACGAGCGCGAAGGACAACGTGGCGCGGCCGGTCGTCATCGCCGTGACGGTCCTGACGAGCCTGGACGAGGCCGCCCTCGCGCGCGTCGGCGTCAAGGTCCCGGTGGCGGACCACGTCGACGCCCTTGCGGCCCTCGCCGCAGCCGCGGGCCTGGACGGCGTCGTCGCGTCCCCGCAGGAAACGCGGAGGCTTCGGGAGGCACGGGGGCGGGAGTTCGTGATCGTGACGCCCGGCATCCGGGGAGCCGCGCCGGCGGGCGGGCGGCAGGACGACCAGGCGCGCACATTGTCCGCGCCAGAGGCGCTCGCCGCGGGTGCGAGCTATCTCGTCGTCGGGCGCCCCATCCTGGCTGCGCCCGACCCACGAGCCGCAGCGGCCGCGATCGCGGCCAGCTGCGGGTTCAGCGGCTGACGGGCTACTTCGCCGTGATGATGAAGTGGCCGCGCCGGTTCTGTGACCAGCAGCTCTCGTTCTCCTCCGAGCAGAACGGCTGCTCCTTGCCCTTGCTCACCACCACGATCCGGTCGGCAGGCACACCGAGGCTGGCGAGGTAGCTCTTGACGGTGTTCGCACGCCGCTCGCCGAGCGCCAGGTTGTACTCGGGTGTGCCTCGCGAGTCACAGTGGCCTTCCACGGTGACCTTGACGCTCGACCAGCGCTTCAGCCATTCGGCATTCTTCTGCAGGGCCCCCCGGCCCTCGTCCTTCACTTCCGCCTTGTCGTAGTCGAAGAAGACGTCGACGAGCGGTTTCTCGGCGTTCAGCTGCTCCAGGGACTTCTGAGCGAACAGCTGATCCTCTGTCAGCTGCGCCGGCGGCGCCGGCTTGGGTGGTGGCGGCGGCGGCGGCGGGGGCGGCGGGGGCGCGGGAGTCGCCGCGGGCGGCGGCGGCGGCGGAGCCGTCTTGGGAGCTTCCTTCTTGCCGCAACCGGCAAGCCCGATGGAAGCGATAGCTGTGGCAACGACAACGAACCGGGCGAGGCGAGTCATGATGTCTCCTCGAGCAGCCGACCTCGAGCGCGGCCAAGTTGGTGGGAGAGCCTGGGCGAAAAGAACGGCTGGCCGGTAGCCGAGTTCAGGCGGCAGAGAATTTCAGCTTATCGGTTTGAGTACGGGGTGTCAAACACAGCAGGCTCATCGGAAGCGGCAACGTGCCCCGTGCGCGCACGGCCGGGCCTCCTGTAGAATCGGCCGGTGGATCGACTCCTCGAAGCGACATTTCAGGCCGAGATCACCCACTTCTGGTTTCGCGGACTCCGGCGGTTCGTGCAGCCCCTCATCGCCGAGGCGCTTGCCGGACGCCCGTCAGCGCGGGTGCTGGACGCCGGGTGCGGCACGGGGTGCAACCTCCGCACGCTGGCAGGGCTCGAAGATGGATTTGGCTTCGACCTCAATCGCGTCGGGCTGGCGCACGCGCGGGCATCGGGTCTCACGCGGCTGGCGCGCGCGAGCGTCATCGCCATGCCCTTTCCCGAAGCGACGTTCGACCTCGTGACGTCGTTCGACGTGCTCTACGCCCTGACCGGGGCCGACGCGCGGAAGGCGGTCCGGGAGATGGCGCGCGTCCTCAAGCCCGGGGGAACGCTCGTGGTCAACGTGGCGGCGCTGGAGATCCTCCGGGGCGGCCATTCGGTGCTCGCCGAGGAACTGCGGCGCTACGACAAGCGGATGCTGCGGGAGGAACTCGAAGCAGCGGGCATGACCCCGGCGAAGATGACCTACACCAACGCCGCCCTGTTCCCGATGGTGCTGACCGCCCGCCTCCTGCAGCGCGCGGCCGGGATGGACACGCCCGAGGAAACCGGCCGCGAAATCTCCGTGCCGCCGGCCCCCTTCAACGCGGCGCTCGACGCGCTCCTCGCCGTCGAGGCGCGCGTCGTCCGCGTGATGGACCTGCCGTTTGGAAGTTCGCTGCTGTGCGCGGCGCGCAAGGCCGTCTAGCCGCCGGCGGGTCTAGGACACCGCCTTGAGCGGAAGGACCTCGTTGAGGCTGCCGGTGCGGTAGCCCTGCAGATCGAGGCTGATGTAGCGGTAGCCGATCGACTTGAGATCGCGGACGAGGGCGTCGCGGACGGTGCCCTCCAGAACGCGGGGCATCTCCTCGGCCGCCACCTCGAGTCTCGCCACGTCCCCGTGATGCCGCACGCGGCAGTGCCGGAAGCCGAGCGAGTGCAGGACGTCTTCGGCCTGCTCGATCATGCGCAGCTTCTCCACCGTGACCTCGCTGCCGTACGGAATCCTCGACGACAGGCACGCGGATGCTGGCTCGTCCCAGGTCGGGAGACCCAGGCGCCGCGAGAGCTGGCGGATTTCGGCCTTCGTGAGGCCCGCCTCGTCGAGCGGGCTTCGCACGCCGTGCTCGCGAGCCGCCTCCCGCCCCGGACGGTAGTCGCCCCGGTCGTCGGCGTTGTTGCCGTCGACGACGGCCGCGAAGCCGCGCTCGCGGGCCAGCGCGGTCAGGCGGCCGAAGAGTTCCTGCTTGCAGTAGTAGCAGCGATTCGACGGGTTCGCCGTGTACTCCGGCCGCTCCATCTCGGCGGTCACCAGGAACTCGTGCCGCAGCGAGAAGTCGCGGGCGATGCGGACGGCGAGGGCGCGGTGCCTGGACGGATAGCTCGGGCTGTCGGCGGTCACCGACAGCGCGCGCTCGCCCAATTCCGCCGTTGCGACCGCGGCCAGGTACGCGCTGTCGACGCCCCCGCTGAAAGCCACCACGGCGGAGCCGTACTCCCGCAGGATGCCCCGGAGGCGCTGTTCCTTGAGGTCCAGCGCGTCGGCCCCGCCTGTCATCGTGCCCATGGGGGCAGGTTCATTCACTCGTCCCAATCCTCTTCCTCGTCCTCGTCGGCGTCTTCATCGTCGTCGTCGTCCTCGAGGTCGTCTTCGTCCTCGTCGTCTTCGGGCGCCACGTCGAGTTCGACGGGGGTGACGCTCGTCACCTCGAGATGGCTGCCGCACTCGGGACAGCTAATCAGGTCACCCTTGTCGACGTCGTACTCGTCGACCTCGATATCGGCTTCGCACTCGGGGCACGTGGCCATGCCACACCCTCCTGGAGGTGGTTTGCCCGCAACTCGGTCCGGCAAGGGGACGCGACACGCCAGATGCGCTCGTGTGAAGGTCTTGCCGAGAGTGGGTCGGGATTATAGCCAGATCCAAACGATTCCTGCAATTCGCCGCCGGCAGCTCATCCGGTCTAACGTCCCGCGCTGTCTCTTCCGATACAACGGATCGATGACCACAGGCGTTGCCGCGATCAAGACCGTCCTCATTGCCGACGACGCCGCCTTCGTCCGCGAGCGGTTCCAAGCCGCCCTGCAGGAAGCCGGCCACCGGGCGGTCACCGCCAAGAGCGCTGCCGAACTGCTGGGCCGGGTCCGGGCAGACCTCGACGAGTTCGACCTGCTCGTCCTCGACCTGCGCCTTCCGTTCGCTTCGGGCGTGGACCTGGTTCGCGCCATCCGCAAGCTCGATGGCGGGCGACTTCCGATCCTCGTCTTCAGCGGCACCATCACGAGCGCCGAGGAAGTCCGGGAACTCGCGGCCCTCGGCGTGGCGGGCTATATCAATGAGTATAGCGCGGTGCAGCACATCCTGCCCTCGCTCGCGCCACATCTCTTCCCGGACAACTTCAATCGCCGGTCCAGCCCGCGGGTCGGGACTGAGCATACCCGTCGCGTACCGCTTTGGCGACACGATTACGGCGGTGCTCACCTTGAACCTGGGAAAAGGCGGGGTGAGCATCCGGACGATGAGCCCCCTGGAAGTCGGGTCGGCAACGCGGCTGCGCTTCCGGTTGCCTGGCGCAAAGCGCGAAGTCGAGGCCGACGCCAGGGTGACGTGGAGCGACCGGCGGATCGGTATGGGCATGCAGTTCGAGCGGATCGAACCGCTGGACCAGGAATCGATCGACGAGTTCGTGGACGGTCACTTCTTCACCGCCAAGGGATAGCCGCTTCGGCTCCCGCCGTTCCTTTCCTTCGTCCTTTCGTCCCGACCCTGCTACAGTTTTCGCATGGATCAGGTGCCGATGGATATCGCCTGGCGGATGGCGGCCGTCTTCGCGCTCGTCCTCGCCAACGGCTTCTTCGTCGCCGCGGAGTTCGCGATCGTCACGGTCCGCAAGACCCGGATCGATCAACTGATTGCCGAAGGCGTCCGGCGGGCGGTCGGCGTGAGGGAAGCGATCACCTCGCCCGACCGGTTCATCGCCGCCACGCAGGTCGGGATCACCATGACCAGCCTGGGCCTCGGGTGGCTGGGAGAACCGGCCGTCGCGAGCACCATCCAGCCGCTGCTCGCGTACCTGCCGGTCGAGTGGGGCAGGACGGGTGCCCACTCGATTGCCTTCGGGGTCTCGTTCGCGTTCATCACGTCGCTGCACGTGGTCTGCGGCGAACTCGCGCCGAAGACGATCGCGTTGCAGCACGCCGAAAAGACGGCGCTCCTCGTGACGGCGCCGACCCGGCTGTTCATGCGAGCCTTCTGGCCGTTCATCGCGCTGCTGAACGGCCTGGGAACGCGGCTGGTCCGACTGCTCGGCCTGCGGCCGCCGAGCGGTCATTCGATGGTGCACTCCGAGGAAGAGCTGAAGATGCTCGTCACCGCGAGCCAGGAAGCCGGCGTGCTCGAGGAAGACGAAGAGCAGATGATTCACCGTGTCTTCGGCTTTGGCGACCTCACCGCCGGGCAGGTGATGGTGCCGCGCACCGAGATGAACGGCATCCGGGCGGGCTCCACGTTGCCGGAATTGATCGACCAGGTGGCGCGGCAGCCGCACCCGTGGCTGCCGGTCTTCGGAAAGGGTGTCGACGACGTCCTCGGGTTCCTTCACGTGGAGGACGTGTTTCCCGCGCTGAAGCAGCCCGCGGAGAGCTTTCACGTCACCGACTACCTGCGCGAGGCAATGACGGTCCCCGAGACGCTGAAGGCCGACGATGTCCTGGAGGAAATGAAGCGGCATGGGACGCACCACGCCGTGGTGATCGACGAGTACCGGCGGCACCGCCGGCCTGGTGACGTTCGAGGGGCTGATGGAGCGAATCGTCGGGGAGGTGGGAAGCGAGTTCAACGCCGGGCGCACCCGCATCTCGGTCCTGCCTGACGGGTCCGCCCTCGTCGACGGGCTGGCGCTGACGACCGACGTCAACGAACAGTTCGGCCTGCACATCGACGAGGACGTGTACACCACGCTCGGAGGCTTCGTCCTGGGTCAACTGGGCCGTCGCGCACGGCTCGGCGACCGCGTGGAGGTCGAGGGCCGGATGCTCCGCGTCGAAGCCCTCGACGGGCTGCGGGTGGCGAGGGTCTACCTGACCAGGAAGTGAGACGGGCCGCGGCGCCTTTCCGCGGCTACTTCGCCTTGAGCAGCCTCAGGCCGTTCGCGATCACCAGCAGCGATGCGCCCATGTCGGCCACGACAGCCATCCACAGCGTCGCGAGGCCGGCGATTGCCAGGCCGAGGAACAGCGCCTTCAACCCGAGCGCGACGGCAATGTTCGTTCGAATGTTCCGGACGGTGTCGCGCCCGAGGCGGAGGAAGTCCGGGACACCCATGAGGTCGTCGGACATCAGCGCGACGTCGGCAGTCTCGAGCGCCGCGTCCGTGCCTGCCGCGCCCATCGCGATGCCGAGACTCGCGGCCGCGAGCGCGGGCGCGTCGTTCACGCCGTCGCCCACCATCGCCACGGGTCCATGCCGGCGCTGCAGGTCGCCCACGGCCGACAGCTTGTCGGCGGGAAGCAGTTCGGCGCGCCACTCGTCCAGCCCCAGGGAGGCGCCGATCGTGTCGGCGGTCCGCCGGTTGTCACCGGTGAGCATGACCACGCGAGACACGCCACCCGTCCTGAGTGCCGAGACCGCCCCGGCGCCCGACTCGCGTGTGGAATCCGCCACCCCGATGATCCCCACCGTTCGGCCGCCGCTCGCGACCATCACGGCGGTGCGTCCGGCGCGCCCCAGTGCGGCCAGGTGGTCCTCGGCCGCCGCCGAGCACAGCGAGCGCTCCTCGAACAACCGGTGGTTGCCGACGAGGACCGGTTGGCCGTCCACCGTGGCCTCCGCGCCGAGCCCCGGCAGGGCGCGGAATCCTTCGCCGGCCGCCGGCATGGTCCCTTCGCGCTGCGCCCGCCTGATGACCGCCTGCGCCAGGGGGTGCTCGGAGCGCGATTCGAGGCCGGCAGCGAGCCGAAGGACCTCGGACGCACCGACACCGTTCAGCGGGATGACGTCCACCACTTCGGGGCGGCCGTGGGTGAGCGTGCCGGTCTTGTCGAAGGCGACGACGTTGATCGTAGCGGCTCGCTCCAGGTGGATGCCTCCCTTGATCAGGATCCCGCGCCGCGCGGCGCCGGCCAGCGCGGACACGATCGACACCGGGGTCGAGATCACCAGCGCACAGGGACAGGAGATGACCAGCAGCACCAGGGCGCGGTAGAGCCAGTCGAAGAACGGCTGTCCGAGGAACAGGGGCGGCACGGCGGCGACGAGGACCGCGATCCCGATCACCGCCGGGGTGTAAACCCGGGCGAAGCGCTCGACGAAGCTCTGCGACGGCGCCCGCTGGGCCTGGGCCACCTCCACCAGGTTGATGATCCGCGCCATCGTGGTGTCGCGGCGGAGCTTCGTCACGCGGACTTCGAGCGCGCCGTGGCCGTTGATCGTTCCGGCGAAGACCTCGTCGCCCGGGTTCTTCTCCACCGGCAGCGATTCGCCCGTGATGGGCGCCTGGTTCACGTCGCTCTCCCCCACCGCGACCCGGCCATCGATGGGAATCCGCTCGCCCGGCTTCACCACGATGGTGTCGCCCACGGCGAGGTCGTCGAGCGGCACGCGCAGTTCGACGCCGTCCCTGACGACGAGGGCGTCGGCGGGGGTCAGGTCCATGAGCGTCCGGATCGCGTGGCGGACCCGGTCCATGCTCCGGGTTTCGAGCCACTGTGCGAGCGCGAAGAGGAAGATGACGGCCGCCGCCTCCGACCATTCGCCGATGGCGGCAGCGCCGACGACGGCGACCAGCATCAATGCGTTGATGTCGAGCGAGCGGGCGCGCAGCGCGGTCCAGCTTCGGCGCGCGGTGTGCACGCCGCCGGCGACGATCGAGACCAGGAAGAGCGTGACGACGAGCGGCGAGGGCGCGCCGAACCAGTGGAACGCTTCGCCTGCCGCCAGGCCGGCACCCGACAGGAACAGGAGACGGACCCGGTTCGACGACGATTGAGAACTGAGCGGCAGGGGGTGTTCGCGCTCCAGCCATGCCCGCATGCCGGTGCCGTTCACGGCCTCCGCCACCGCGGCGGCCGACAGACGGGCGGCGTCGTGGGTCACGCGCAGGCGCTGGTTGAGAATGTCCGCCGAGAACCGCTCGAGACCTGGAAGGTGCCCGAGACGGCGCTCGAGCAGCTGCACTTCCTCGTGGCAGTCCATGCCCTCGATGCGATACACCGACTCGGTGTGCAGCTCGCACACCGCGCAGGCCGGGGCTTCTTGTCGCGTGCTCATCGCCCGCCCGCCCCTTCCCGGCCCGCTTCCGCCTCTTTCACGTGGCGGAGGCCCTGCTGAAACAGCATGACGATGTGCTGGTCGTCCAGCGAGTAGAACATCATGCGTCCCTCGCGGCGGGCCCGGACCAGCCGGAGGTTGCGCAGCAGGCGGAGTTGGTGCGAGACGGCCGATTCGCTGGTCCCGATCAGGGTGGCCACGTCGCACACGCACAATTCGTCGTGGGACAGGGCGTCGAGGATCCTCACCCGGGTCGGGTCGCCGAGCGCGCGGAAGGTTTCGGCGAGCCGTTCGATCTGCCGCGGGCCGATGAGCGCCGCCCGCACTCGGGCGACCCGCTCAGGGTCCGCGACGAAGACGTCACACGCATCTTCGGTCGGGGTTGGCAGATCGTATGAAAGACTGCTCATATGTTCATATCATACCATCCCAAAACGGGGTCAGGCCCCGTTTCCGCAACGAGACCTGGCCGGGAAAGCCGCGTTTCCGCTTCCAGACCCGCCAAGAAACGGGGTCAGGCCCCGTTTTCGCGGGCCAACCTTGCCCGGAAACGGGGTCAGGCCCCGTTTCCGGTCTCCGGCTCAGGCCAGGACGCGGCGATGGACGTCAAGATGTATGATTCCCTCCGGTCTTGCCGCTTTTCTCGGGCATCGACTACCATGAACGGCTGGGTTCGCTTCAACGGATACCAGAGTGATCGAGGTCCAACACCTGACGAAACGCTACGGCCGGGTGACCGCCGTGGACGACGTGACCTTCCGCGTCGAGCGGGGGGAAATCCTCGGCTTCCTCGGCCCGAACGGCGCCGGCAAGACAACCACCATGCGCGTATTGACCGGGTACGTCCCGGCCAGTTCCGGCCGAGCCGTGGTCGCCGGCTTCGACGTGTTCGAGCAGCCGCTCGAGGCGAAGCGCCGGACGGGCTACCTGCCGGAGACGCCGCCGCTCTACCCCGAGATGACGGTGCGCGAGTACCTCGGCTTCGTCGCGCAGATCAAGGGCGTTCCTTCCGGGGAGCGAAAGGCGCGGGTCGACGTGTCGATGGAGAAGACGCGCGTCACCGACATGGCGGACCGCCACTGCGGGAAGCTCTCGAAGGGCTACCGCCAGCGCGTCGGCCTCGCGCAGGCGCTTCTCCACAACCCCGACGTCCTGATCCTCGACGAGCCGACAGCCGGCCTCGATCCCAAGCAGATCATCGAGACGCGGCAACTCATCAAGCAGCTCGCCGGCGATCACACCATCGTCCTCAGCACCCACATCCTCCCGGAGGTGGCCCAGACCTGCCAGCGCGTGGTGATCATCAACCGCGGGCGCGTGGTGGCGGTGGACACACCCGACAACCTGACGCGCCGCCTCGACGGCGCGCAGACGATGTACGTCCAGGTGGATGGCGATGGGGCGGCGGCGGCGGCCGCGCTCGAGCGGCTCGCCGGGATCGCCCGCGTGAGCGAAGTCGACCGCAAGGAGGGCCTGGTGGGCTTCGAAGTAGAGAGCGAGCCGGGCCGCGACCTGCGCATCGACATCGCGCGGACGGTCGTGAACGGCGGCTGGGGGCTCCTCGAACTGCGGCCGGTCAGGATGAGCCTGGAGGACATCTTCCTGCAACTCACGACGGAGGAGCAGTCCGGGGAGGCGACAATCCAATGACGAACATCCTCGCGATCGTCCGGAAGGAGTGGCGGGGCTACTTCGCGTCGCCGATCGGCTACGTCGTGATCGGGATGTACGCCCTCGTGTTCGGCCTGTTCTACGCGGTCGGCCTGTACTACTTCGCCCGCCAGAGCATGGCAGGACCGCAGATGGGCGGCGGTCCGATGAACATGAATCTCATGCTCATCGGGTACGCGCTGCGCAACTCGTCGATCGTCCTCGTGTTCGTCGTGCCGTTGATCACCATGAGGATGTACGCCGAAGAGAAGCGGCTCGGAACGGTTGAACTGCTGATGACGTCGCCGATCACGGACTTCCAGATCCTCATCGGCAAGTTCCTCGGCGCGATGTCGCTCTTCGTCGCGATGATCGGCATCACCGTCATCCACATCGGCCTGCTGTTCGTGTACGGCAACCCGGAGTGGAAGCCGGTCGTGACCGGCTACCTGGGCCTGCTGCTGCTCGGCGGCTGCATCGTGTCGATTGGGCTCTTCTTCTCGAGCCTCACGAAGAACCAGATCGTCGCGGGCATGTTCACGGTCGCCGTGGTCCTCCTGCTCTGGCTCATCGAGTGGCTGAGCAGCATCTTCGGCCAGACGGGGGCCGCCGTCCTCGGCTACATCAGTCTCAGCTCGCACCTGGAGGATTTCATCCGAGGTGTCGTGGATACCCAGCACGTGATCTACTACCTGAGCGTGACCACCTTCGCCTTGTTCCTGACATCGAAGGCGGTGGACAGCGAGCGGTGGCGGGGGTAATGGCGATGCTGAAACGTGCCTTTGACATCGTGGCCTGGCTTGGCGTGGCGCTGGTGCTCGCCGCGCTCGCGGCGTTGGCGCTCAAGCCGGAACTGCCGTATTCGCGCTGGCTCGCCTGGGGCGGACTGGTCTGCATCCTGGTCTACGTCCTCGGGCAGTGGAGGGACATCGTCCACCTGTTTGCCGGGCGCTCGGCGCGGCTGGGCAGCATCTCGGCGGCCAGCATCCTGCTGGTGCTCGCCATCCTCGCCGGCATCAACTACATCTCGTCTCGGGAGCACAAGCGCTGGGACCTGACGGCCGGCGGCCAGTTCACGCTGTCGCCGCAGACCGTGAAGGTGCTCAAGGGGCTCGATGCCCCGCTGAAGATGACGGCCTTCGCGAGGGAGAACGAGATCCCGGGCTTCCGCGATCGCCTCACCGAATACGAGTACGTGTCCAAGAAGGTGACGGCGGAGTACGTCGATCCCGAGAAGAAGCCCACGCTTGCGAGCCAGCTGCAGATCCAGTCCTACGGCACGGTGGCCATCCAGTACAAGGACCGGATCGAGCGGGTGACGGGCAACTCCGAACAGGATTTGACCAACGGCATCATCAAGGTGGTGACGGGCAAGGAGCGCGCCGTCTACTTCACGCAGGGTCACGGCGAGAAGGACACCGGGAGCTCCGAGCGTGGCGGCTACAGCGGGATCGCCGCGCAGCTGGCCCGCGACAACTACAAGGTCGAGAAACTGCCGCTGGCCCAGCAGCCCGAAGTGCCGGCCGAAGCGGCTGCGGTGGTAATCGCCGGACCGAAGGCCGACTTCCTCGCCGGCGAGATCCAGGCGCTCAAGCTGTACCTCGACAGGGGCGGGAAAGTGATGCTGCTGATCGATCCGCAGGAGAAGGCGGACGCGGCGCCGCTCACCAACCTCCTTGCGCTGGCGCACGACTGGGGGATTGACGTCGGGAACGACATCGTCGTGGACGCGAGCGGTGTCGGCCGGCTGCTCGGCACGGATGCCACCGTGCCGGTGGCCGTCAGTTACCCGTCACACCCGATTGTCCAGGGCCTGGACCTGATGACGGCGTTCCCGCTGGCGCGGTCGGTCGCTCCCGTGACGTCCGGCGTGAACAACCGGATCGCGCAGGTGTTCGTGGAAACCAGCGCGCGGAGCTGGTCCGAGAAGGACATCTCCGCGGTGATGGCCGGCGGGAAGGTCGCCTACGACGAGGCCAAGGGCGACAAGCGCGGCCCGATCGCGATTGGCGCCGCGGTCTCGGCCCCGGTCGCCTCGGCTCCGCCTCCTGGAAAGCCGGCGGACGACGGGCCGAAAACGGAGTCCCGGTTCGTCGTCTTCGGCGATTCGGACTTCGCCTCGAACCTCGCCCTGGGAATCAGCGGCAACCGCGATCTCTTCGTGAACGCGGTGAGCTGGCTGGCACAGCAGGAGAACCTGATTGCCATCCGGCCGAAGGATCCCGAGGACCAGCGGTTGACGATGACGGAGAGCCAGCAGCTGCGCGTGCTGATCCTGGCGCTGCTCGTCCTCCCGGCGGTCGTCTTCGGCAGCGGCGTCTACGCGTGGTGGCGGAGGCGGTAGATGAGGGGACTGAAATCGCTGCTCGTGCTGGTCGTCGTCGCCGCGGGGCTCGGCGCCTACATCTACTTCGTCGAGTCGAAGAAGCCCGAAGGGCCGGCGGCAGACGCGGCGCCCAAGGTCTTCACGGTCAAGTCGGACGACATCTCCGAGGTCACGGTGACGTCCGCGGGCGGCGACAGGACCACCCTGAGGAAGGTGAACGGCGCCTGGCAGATCACCGAGCCGTTGAGCACAGCCGCCGACGAGGCGGAGGTATCGGGCATCGTGACCAGCCTCGCCACCGTCGATGCCACCCGCACGGTCGACGAGAATCCGCGGGATCTCGGACAGTTCGGCCTGTCGCAGCCTCGCATCGCGGTTGCCTTCAAGACCGCGGACGGAAAGCAGTCGCGGGAACTGCTGATTGGCGACAAGACGCCGACGCTCGACAACCTGTACGCGAAGCGCCCGAACGAGAAGAAAGTCTTCGTCATCCCCGGTTCGTACGAGGCCACCTTCAACCGCAGCACGTTCGACCTCCGCCAGAAGACCATACTGGCTTTCGATCGAGACAAGGTGGACCGCCTCGACATCACGTCGGGTGCCGGTGCCCTGGCGCTCGCACGCGAGTCCGGGGAGTGGACGATCAAGGCGCCCATCACGGCGCCCGCTGACTACGGGACCGTGGAAGGCCTCGTCGGCCGGATCCAGACGGCGCAGATGAAGGCCATCACCGCGCAGGACGCCACCGACCTCAAGCCCTACGGTCTCGCCAAGCCGGACACGACGGTCGTCGTCAGCACGGGCAGTTCGCGGGCGACGCTGCTGCTGGGCGCGAAGGCGGACGCCGGGACGATCTACGCCAAGGACGCGTCGAGACCCATGGTCTTCACCGTCGAGTCGTCTCTCCTCGATGACTTGAAGAAGCCCGCCGACCAGATGCGCCGGAAGGACATCTTCGCCTTCCGCGCCTTCAATGCGAACACCGTCGAGATCGCGCGCGACGGGGTGACGCTGGCGTTCGAGAAGGTCAAAGGCAGCGGCACCGACACGGCCGAGAAGTGGCGGCAGACGAAGCCGGCGGCGAAGGACATCGACGGCGCGGCAATGGACACCTTCCTCACGAAGCTCTCGAACCAGCGGGCGCAGTCCTACGTGGAGGGCGGCGGCAAGACGAAGACCGGGCTCCAGAACCCGGTGATGACGGTGACCGTCAAGTTCGACGAGGGGCGCAAGGAGGAGAAGGTCTCGTTCGGCCGCGAGGGCCCCGACATCTTCGCGGCGATGGCAGGCCAGCCGGGTGCCGCGAAGGTCGACACCAACGAGTTCGAAGACGCGCTGAAGGCGTTCGATGCGATCGCCGGCGGCGGGGCGGCCCCCGCACCGCCGGCGCCCGCCCCCAAGAAGTAGCAGGCTACATGCGCCATCTCAGACACGCCGGCCCGGCCGTGCGGACGTGCGGCCGGACCGCCGGCGCGGCACTGCTTTCTCTCGTCCTGCTCCTGGCCGGACCTGCCTGCGCGTCGCGCGAATCGCGGCCGCAGACGGCGCCGCCGGTTCCGGCGGCGACGCCACCCGCCACCGCGGCTGCATCCCGCCCGATACAGGCTGAGCCCGGGGGCACCGGCCTCGCCCGGGAACTCGGGCGGATCTTCGACGCGCCGGCCTTCGACCGGATGCAGTGGGCCGTCGTGGTGCAGTCGCTCCAGACGGGCGAGACGCTCTTCAGCCGCAATGCGACGAAGCTGCTGATGCCGGCGTCGAACATGAAGATCGTCACGCTGGCGGCGGCCGCGGAGCGTCTCGGGTGGGATTTCACCTACGAGACACGGCTCGTCAGCCCGGCGCCGGTGATCGACGGCGCCCTCGATGGCGATCTGGTCGTCGTTGGCAGCGGGGATCCGACCATCGGCAGCCGGGGCGGGTCCGCCACCCGCGTGTTTGAACAGTGGGCGGATCGGCTGCTCGCCGACGGCATCAGGTCGATCAACGGCCGGATCGTCGCCGACGCGCGCGCGTTCGACCGCGAACCGCTCGGCGCCGGCTGGGCCTGGGACTACCTGGCCGCCTCCTATGCCGCCGGCGTCTCGGCGCTGCAATACAACGAGAGCACCGCCGACGTCGTGATCCGGCCTGCCGCCTCCCCCGGAACGGCAGCGTTCGTCGAAGTGCGGCCGATCGAGAGCGGACTGATCGCCGACAAGCAGGTGACGACGGTCGCGGAGGGAGAGCCGGACATCGAGGTCTCGCGGCTGCGCGGCTCCAACCGCCTGGTCATCAGCGGGACCGTGCCGGCTGGCGCGAAGGAACTGGTGCGAACTGCCTCGGTCGATCGCCCGGCACTGTATTTCGCGCGGATGCTGCGCGCGACGCTGATCGCGAAGGGGATCACGGTGAAGGGGGAGGCGGGAGAATTCGAGGACGTCTACCCGGTTGCGCCGATCGCACCGGTCCGCGTGCTGCTCTCCCATCGGTCCGCCCCGCTGTCCGAATTCGCGCGGGTGCTGATGAAGGTGAGCCAGAACCAGTACGCGGAGACGCTGCTGAGAACGCTCGGCGCGAAGGACGGCGGCACCGCCCGGGCGGGCCAGAAGGTCGTGCGAGAGGTGCTCGACAACTGGGGGGTCGCGCCCGATGCCTACATCCTGGCGGACGGCTCCGGCTTGTCGCGCTACAACTATCTCTGCGCGGAGATGCTGGTGAAGATCCTGCGGCAGCTTTACCGGGATCCGAAGCACCACGACAACTTCGTCGCCACGCTGCCGATCGGCGGGCAGGACGGGACGATCTCGCGCCGCTTCGTCGGAACGAGGGCGGCGGGCAACGTGCGGGCGAAGACCGGGTCGATCACCAACGCGCGCGCGCTGTCCGGCTATATCACCTCGGTCGATGGCGAGCCGCTCGTCTTCTCCATCCTGGCCAACAACTTCTCGCAGCCGCAGTCGGTGATCGACGGCGCGACGGACCTGGCGCTCGAACGTCTGGCCAACTTCACCCGGAAATAGACGAACCGCGCTCAGCGCAAGGCCTGCCCCGCTGCGGCGAGAATCCGCGCGAGGTCGCCGGTCAGGCCTCCGCCCTGGGCGAGTTCCGGCCTGCCGCCCCCGCGGCCGCCAAACTCCGCGACGAGCTTCTTCAGCGCTGCCGAGCAATCCACGTCAACGTCCTTCGAACGGGCGACGACCGCCAGGTGCGGGTGCGCGGTCGAGAACAACGCCACGCGGAAGCCGGGCGCACTGCAGATCGCCGCTGCAATCGCCTTCAGCCCCGCCTGGTCGCGGCCGTCGATCGCCTGAACGAGGAGGCGACCCCCGCTCACCTGTTCGGCCGCGGCGGCGAGCGCCGCCGCCTCGAAGCCCGCGAGGCGTTCCTGCAGGTCCTTGACCGCCTTTCGCTGGTCCTTCCCGTCGGCCTGCAGCCGTTCGACCGCGGCAGGCAATTCCTCGGGCGCGACGGAGACGTGACGAATGCAGCCGGCGACGGCATCGCGAAACATCCGGAAGGATCGCAGCGCCCGGCCGCCGCACACGAACTCGATCCGGGTGCCGCCCCGCAACTTCTCGGCTGACAGGACGGCGATGAGCCCGACCGCTCCGGTCCGTGCGACGTGGGTTCCGCCGCAGGCCGAGAGGTCGTAGCCCTCAACCTCTATCACCCGGAGCGTGCCCCCGCGCGCGGGCTCCTTCCGGAGGGGCAGCGCCGCCGCCTCGGATTCGGTCACGAACCGGATTCCCACCGCGCGATCTTCCCAGACGATCCGGTTGGATTCGGCCTCGGCCGCGGCGATGTCCGTCGATGACAGCTCGATGGCCAGGTCGACCGTCGAGACGACGGCGCCGAGATGAAACCCGACGGTGCGCGCGCGATGGAGCCGGTCGAACGCCCCCGACAGGATGTGCTGCCCGGTGTGCTGCTGCATGTGGTCGAAGCGCCGCACCCAGTCCACGACGCCGTGCACGGGCGTGCCGGGCGCCATCTCGCGGTCGAGGACGTGCCACACCTCGCCTGCGTCCGACTCGATCACGTCGAGCACGCGAGCCTCGCCGAGCACACCCAGGTCGTTCGGCTGGCCACCCGAAGTCGGGTAGAAGGCGCTCGTGTCGAGCGTGACGGCAGGGCGGCCGTCGAGTGTCGAGCCGCCGGTGACCACGGCGTCGAATTCCGTGCGCCGGAGGCTCTTCGTAATAGAGACGGGAGTGCATAGGCAACTTATCGTGTGGATTGCACGGGGTCGACGACGCCCGCTTCCGCAAACCCCTTGGCCCGAAGCAGGCAGCTGTCGCACCGGCCGCAAGGGCGGCCGGCCGAATCCGGGTCGTAGCAGCTGTGAGTGAGCCCGTAGTCCACGCCCAGCTCGAGCCCGCGCCGGATGATCTCTGCCTTCGTCATCCTGATCAACGGGGCGTGGACCTTCACCCGGGCCCCTTCCACGCCGGCCTTGGTGGCCACCCCCGCCAGCGCTTCGAACGCCTGGATGAACTCCGGCCGGCAGTCCGGGTAGCCCGAGTAGTCGAGCGCGTTGACGCCGATGAAGATGTCCCGGGCGTCGAGGGTTTCCGCCCAGGCCAGGGCCAGCGACAGGAACACCGTGTTGCGAGCAGGCACGTACGTCGAGGGGATGTCGCCCGCATCCAGGTCCCGGTCCTTGGGGACGTCGATGGCGGCCGTCAGCGCCGAGCCGCCGAACGCGGACAGGTCGACCTGCAGCTCCACGTGCCGCACCACGCCGAGGGCGCGCGCCACTGCCCGGGCCGCGTGGATCTCGCACTGGTGCCGTTGGCCGTAGGCCACCGTCAGGGCGTACAACTCGAATCCTTCGGCCGTCGCCATTGCGGCCGCCGTCGCCGAGTCGAGCCCGCCGCTGAGCAGGACGATCGCGCGTGACACGGCTGACATCACTTCCCAGCCACCGCCTTGTACTCGTCCTTGTCGAATCCGAAGAGCACGCGCGAACCCTTGATCAGGATCGGCCTCCGGATGAGGTTTGGCTGCTCGAGCATGAGGTCGATCGCTTCCTTCTTCGAGGCCGGCAGCGGGCGTTCCTTCCACACGGGGCTCCGCTTGCTGACGAAGTCGAGGAAACGCCGGGCGTCCACTTGCTGCTCCAGGAACGCGCGCGGCGGCGGTTCCTTCACGATGTCCTTGAACTCGACCTCGACCCCCATCTCGTCCAGGTAACTCCTGGCGTTGCGGCAGGTCGTTCAAGTCGGCTTGCAGTAGAACACGGGCCTGGCCACGCTCACCTCCTGTCCGGCTCCCGAGCATTATGCCATCGCACGCGCCCGGCGGCCGCGTGGCCTGCACTACAATACGGAAGAATGCTGACGGTGAACGAGGTCTTCCATTCGATCCAGGGCGAGTCGAGCTATGCCGGGCTGCCGTGCGTCTTCGTGCGCCTGACGGCGTGCGACCTCCGTTGCTCGTGGTGCGACACTCCTTACGCGTTCCACGAGGGACGCAAGCGCGAGGTCGACGAGGTGGTCGAGGAGGTGAAATCCTACGGCTGCCGTCTCGTGGAAGTGACCGGCGGCGAGCCGCTCCTGCAACCGGATGCCTACCCCCTGATGGAACGTCTCCTCGACGAAGGCTTCCAGGTGCTGGTCGAAACGGGCGGCCACCTTCCGATCGGCCGCGTCCCGTCCGGCGCGGTGCGAATCGTCGACATCAAGTGCCCGGGAAGCGGCGAGTCGGCCAGGATCCACTGGGAGAATCTCCAGGAGCTGCGCCCCAGCGACGAGCTGAAATTCGTCCTGGCGGATCGTGCCGACTACGCGTTTGCGAAGGACGTGGTGGAGCGCCACGGCCTGGTCGGGCGGGTGTCGAGCGTCCTGTTCTCCCCGGTCCACGGCCGCCTGGCCCCTGCCGACTTGTCGGCCTGGGTCCTCGCCGATCGGCTTCCCGTTCGCGTGCAGCTGCAGGTGCACAAATACATCTGGAGCCCGGACAGGAGAGGCGTGTGAACGTCCGCGTCGGCACCTCCGGCTGGAGCTACCCCGCAGGCCGCGGAACGTGGAACGGCATCTTCTATCCTCCCCGGGGGACAGGAGGGTTTCGTGCCGGCGAAGAGCTGGCGTACTACGCGGAGCACTTCGACACCGTCGAAGTGAACGTGACGTTCTATCGCCCGCCGGTCGCCTCAACCACGGCGCGGTGGGTGAAGCAGACGCCGCGCGGCTTCGAGTTCTCGGTGAAGCTCCACCAGAAGTTCACACATCCGATGACCGTGGGACGGGGGACCCAGCCGGTCGACGCGTCTTCCGGACCGCGCGCGCTTCCGCAGCCGACCCAATTCGACGTGGACGAATTCCGCACCGGACTCGAGCCAATCGTTGCGGGTGGCAAGCTGGGTGCGGTGCTGGTGCAGTTCCCGGCGGGTTTCCATGCCGACACCGCCGGCACCGACTACCTCGCTGGCCTCCTGCGCACGTTCCACGACTACCCTCTCGCCGTTGAACTGCGGCACCGCTCCTGGAGCGACGCTCACGCGGCGACGCGGGAGCTGCTCGATTCCGCGAGCGCCGCGTGGGTGCAGATCGACGAACCGAAGTTTCGCATGTCGATCCGCCAGGACCTCGTGCCGAACACCGATCGTTTCTACTACCTTCGGCTGCACGGCCGGAACGCGGCGCAGTGGTGGTCGCCCGAGGCGCCGGAGGAACGGTACAACTACCTCTACTCGCCGGAGGAGTTGCGGCCGTTCGCCGCCGTCGCTCGGACGGTCGATCCGGAGGTCCGAAAAGCGTACCTGTATCTCAACAACCACTTCGCGGCCAAGTCGGTGGTGAATGCGACGGTGTTGAAGCACCAGCTCGGCCAGCCGGTCACCGGGGAGTACCGGCCGGCCATGCTCGACACCTATCCCGAACTCCGCGACATCGTCCCGCGGCCGCTCGGCGACCTGCTCTAAAGACTTCGAGACTGGGGTTTGCGGGCGGATGAACGGTGGGATACCATTCGCCGACCGCGATGCTGACGGCAATCTCCCGCTACGGAATGCGCGTTCATCCGACGACCCCCCAGATCGTCGCGGCGTGCCGCGAGCGCGGGCAGTTCATCCAGGGTCCCCAAATCGCCGCGTTCCAGGCAGCGTTCGCTGCCCGAATCGCCGGCCATCACGCCACAGCCACATCCTTCGGCCGGATGGCCTTCTACTTCATCCTGAAGGCGCTGCAGCTGCCACCGGGCTCGGAGGTCATCCTGCCCGCCCTGTCGTCCTGGGTGGTCCCGGAGATGGCCCGGGTCGCGCGCCTGAGGGTGCGGTTCGCCGACGTCGACCCTGCGACCGGCTGCCTCGACCCCGCCTCCCTGGAGCGGGCGATCACCGACAAGTCACGGGCGGTGGTCCCAACCCACATGTTCGGCCTTCCCTGCGACATGGAGGCCATCCTGGACATCGCGGGCCGGCACGGCCTGGCAGTAATCGAGGACTGCGCCCAGGCGCTCGGCGCCACGTATCGGGGCCGCCCGGTCGGGTCGCTCGGGGATGGTGCGTTTTTCAGTTTCCACAGCTGGAAGCCGCTGAACTGCGGCGGGGGCGGAATGGCGGTCGTTCGGGACAGCGAGGTGGCGGCGCGGCTCCGCGAGCAGGTGGAGCGACTGCACTGGCCGCACGAGAGGCGGACGGCGAACAGGCTGTTCGCTGGACGACTGCAGGGAGCCTTCACCCGACCGCGCCTGTTCGCGCTGACCGGCTTCCCGCTCCAGTGGGCCGCGAGCTTCCTGGGCGGCCGGCCGGACCCGTTCTCCTGGGAAAAGGTCCGCCGCCTCGATCCGCTACCCGAGTCGTACCTGGAGCGTTTCAGCAACGTGCAGGCAGCCCTGGGCCTGGCGGGGCTGGATCTGCTGGACGGCTGGACGGCGGCGACGCGGTCCCATGCGCACGCGGTGAACGTGGCGCTGGCGGACGTTCCAGGTGCGCAGTTGCCGGCCGAGCCGCCCGAGCGCACCCACGTCTACTATCAATACCGCCTGCCGGTCGCCCGCTGCGCCGCGCTCGTTCGGCGCTGCATCCGCCGGGGCGTGGACGTCCAGCTGCACGAGGCCGACGTCTGCCCACGCCTGGAGCTGTTCGCAGCCGAGAGGGTGGAGTGTCCCGGCGCGGACCGGGCCGCCGAGGCGATCCAGGTCCCCGTCCACGCCTCGCTGAACGACCCGCAGATGCGGCGGATCACCCGCGTGGTTCGCGACGCTCTGGCCAGCCGGCCGCCGCGTCATCCGGCTGATTGAGTGCCCGTCCTGCGGGGCGGTTGCTGCACGCCGACCCGAGGACACCACCGGCTAATCACGCAGGCCGGGCAGCGCGGCCGAACAGGCCGACAAACGTTTTGCCCCCAGGTAACCAGGTAAAGGTTGATGTCGGCCCACCACCTTCGGTCGGCGACCCGGTAGAGCGCCTGTTCGGTCTGCTCGGGCGTCCGCGTGACGACCCAGCCGAGACGATTGGAAATCCGGTGGACGTGGGTGTCCACGCAGATATTGTCTCGGCTCGCGAACGCCAGGATGAGCACCAGGTTGGCGGTCTTCCGGCCGACACCGGGCAGCGTCAGCAATTCTTCCATCGTCCCCGGGACCTTCCCGCCAAAGCGCTCCAGCAGCAAGGCGCACGTTGCCTTCACGTGCTGCGCCTTGTTCCGGTAGAAGCTGACCGGGTAGACCAGCCGCTCGATCTGTCGGGTGGTGAGCGACGCCATCCTGGACGGCGTCGGCGCGGCCCGGAACAGGCGCTCCGACGCGGCGGCCGTTGTCGCATCCTGCGTTCTCGCCGACAGCAGCGTGCCGATCAGGACGTGAAACGCATGCCGCTGGCGTGACTTCGCAATCTTCTCGATCGCCGGCAGTTCGTGGTCATTGATGGCGCGGCCGAGCGCCCGCATGACCTGTGGAATCGGGAGGGTCGATTTCCGCATGATTACCCAACCGGCGTGAGCGGGGGACGCCCCTGCAGCACCGCGAGGACGTTGTCCACTGCGAGCGACGCCATCGCCGTGCGCGTCTCGCCCGTCGCGCTCCCAAGGTGCGGAGCCAGGACGACGTTCTCGAGCTCGAGGAGCGACGGGGCAACGTTCGGTTCCTGCTCGTATACGTCGAGTGCCGCCCCGGCAATCAGCCGCTGCTCGAGCGCCCAGGCGAGCGCCGCTTCGTCGACGACCGGCCCTCGGGCCGTGTTCACGAGGTAGGCCGAGCGCTTCATGCGCATCAAGGCGGCGCGGTCAATCAGATGCCTGGTGGAAGCGGTCAGCGGCACGTGCAGCGAGACCACGTCGGACGAGGACAGGAGACGGTCCAGCGACAGGAACCGGACGCCGGGAATCGGGCGTGGGCTGCCCGGGCGCGGATCGCTTCCGAGCGTGCAGCACGCGACCGTCATCCCGAAGGCCGGCGCACGGGCAGCCACTGCCGCGCCGATCCGGCCGAGTCCCACGATGCCGAGCTGTTTCCCGCGGAGTTCCATCCCGAGCATGAAGTCCAGCGCCCAGCCTTTCCAGCCGCCGCGGCGCAGAAGCCGCTCGCCTTCCGCAATGCGCCTCGTCGCCGCCAGGATGAGCGCCCACGTCAGTTCGGCGGTTGCCTCCGTGAGGACGTCCGGGGTGTTGGTGACCGGGATGCCCCGTTCCCGCGCGGCCGCCACGTCCACGTTGTCATAGCCCACCGCGATGTTCGCCACGATCCGAAGGTCGTCGGCGGCGGCGATCACCTCCCGGTCGACGCGGTCGGTCAGCAGGCACAGGAGGGCGTGCTTGCCCCGGATTCGGCTCAACAACTCGTCCCTGGGAATCGCCTCATCGCCGGCGTAGAGGTCCACCTCGCACGCCTCTTCGAGGCGGCCAAGAACGAGAGACGGAATGCGGCGGGTCAGGAGGACCGGCGGCTTCACGCCCGCGCCCTGTACGCGTCGCGGCACCGGTCCGAGCAGAAGTAGTGCACGTCTCCGCGGCGCCCGGTGAGGCTGACCGCGTTCGCGGGAAGAAGGAACGTCCCGCAGACCGGGTCGCGGACCATCTGCACCCCGCGCTCGGGCGGGCCGGGATTCCTGGCGCCCGGCAGCGCGGCGCCGTCAATCACCCCTGCGACGAGCCGCCAGAATGCCCGCAGGACGAGCATCACCAGCAGGAACAGCAGAACGATCCGGAGCAGGATGCCCATCGACGTTGCCCCTCGGGCGGCCTAATCTCCCGGGGTGCCCGGGGCCTTGCCGCCAGCCTCGGGGTGCGCGGACTTCAGTCCCTGGAGGGCGCGCCTCGCGATGTCCGCCTCGGGGGAAGTCGGCGCCACCTGGATCAACTTCTCCCACGCCGCAGCCGCGCCGGCAAGGTCCTGCTTGCCGTAGGCGAGCACGATCCCCTGGTTGAGCATCGTCTTCGCGTGCTTCGGGTCCGCCTTGAGGGACTCCTGGAACTGGGCCAGCGCCCGATCCGGCTGGTTGAGGTAGTGGAAACTCACGCCGAGATCGGTGCTGACGTCCGGGTCCTTCGGATTGATCTTCAGCGCCGCCTCGTACCAGGTCACCGCGTCGGAGTACCGCTCGGCGTCGAAGTAGAGGTTGCCGAGCTCGACGCGGACCTTCGCGTCCGAGGGATTCTTCTGCGCCGCGTCGGCCAGCGTTCGCACCTGGTTCTCGTCGAGCGCCCGCGGCGCCTGCGCCTGCGGCGCGGCCGCCGGGGCGGGCGCGGCAGCGGCGGCCTGCGCGGCGGGCGGCGCAGCGAGATGTGCGGGCGCGACCTGCTGGCTGCCGAGCACCCAGCCGACAATGAGCCCAAAGAACGCGCCGGCAACGGCAAAGACAATCGATTCGGGTTTCATGGCACTTCCAAAGTGGGGATGTGGATCGATCATAGCAGCGTGCGGCGGAACCAGTCCACCAGCGCGCCGGCGAGATCGGGCTGGTGCACGAGCATGTTCGTGCCATGCCCGGCACCGTTGAGGATGCGAAGGTCCCTCACTCCACCGCTCCTCGCCAGCTGTTTGGCGGAGTTCGCGGCGTAATTGTCCTCCTGGCTGGCCACGAGCAGCGCCGGCCGCTCGCCGTATTTCTTGAGCGCCGCCTCCGGCCGCAGTCCGCGGTAATCGATCCCGGGCGAAAGCAGCACGAGCGACCGCACGCTGGCATCGTTCGCCGCGGCGAGGATGGCGAGGTTTGCGCCGATCGACGCGCCCGCGATTCCAATCCGGTTCGGCAACACCTCCCGCCGCGACGCCAGAAACGCCCGCGCCGCGCGGACATCGGCATTCATCCCCGACAACTGCTGAAGGTCCGCACCCGCCGGCAGGGGGCCGGACGTTCCGTGCCCCCGCAGGTCGATCGCCAGGACGACGAAGCCGGCGTCCGACAGCCGAGAGGCGACGCCGCTCCAATCCTCGCGACTCCGGCTCAACGCGTGGAGGAGGAGGATCCCGGGGCCGGGCCGCCCGGGCAGATACAGCGTCCCCGCAATCGTCACCCCGTCGTCCGTCCTGAACTGCACGTCGCTGGTCGCCGCGCCGGCGCCGGCCGCGCAGAGCAGAAGGACGAGCGTGGAAATCGACGAAACCCGGGAGAACACTACGGCTCCAGCAGCGCGATCATCTCGCGCACCGCGCGTTCGAGACCGACCAGCGCGGCACGCGCCACGATGCTGTGCCCGATGTTCAGCTCGGCGATCTCGCGGATGGCGACGACAGGGTGGACGTTCACGTAGGTCAGGCCGTGCCCCGCCAGCACCTCGAGGCCCTGCCCGGCTGCGGTCTTGGCTGCCTGGCGGACGGCCTCCAGGCGCGCGCGGCGGTCGGCCGGCTTCGCATCCGAGTAACCGCCGGTGTTGATCTCGATCGCGTCGGCGCCCACCTCCCTCGATGCCGTCACCTGGGCTGGCTCCGGATCGATGAAGATGCTGACGGTGATGCCTGCCTGGCGCAGGGCCGACACCGCCTCGCGGACCGACGCGCGGTTGGCGACGACGTCCAGGCCGCCCTGTGTGGTCAACTCGTGCGGTTGCTCGGGAACGAGGGTCACCTGGTCGGGTCCGATGCGGGACGCGATCGCCGCCATCTCGGCAGTCGCCGCCATCTCGATGTTCAACTTCGTGGAGACGACCTGCCTGAGCAGTTCGACGTCGCGTTCCTTGATGTGACGCCGGTCGCCGCGCAGGTGGACCGTGATCCCGTGCGCACCCGCCAGTTCGGCGAGGATGGCAGCAGCCACGGGCTCGGGCTCTCGCGCCTTGCGCGCTTCGCGGATCGTGGCGATGTGATCGATGTTGACGCCCAGTCGCATGGTCGGCTCCTCGTCTTCAGGCCCGGCACCCGGTCCGCGGCTCACGCGAGCCGTGCCCGCACCGCGCCGGCAATTTCCTCGGCCCACGCCCGAATCTGGTCCTGGTCCTGCCCCTCGAGCATGATCCGCAGCAGCGGCTCGGTGCCCGAGTAACGGACGAGCAGCCGGCCGGTGTCCCCGAGCCGCCGCTCGACGTCCCGGATGACAGCGGTCACGTCAGGCAGGTCGGCGAGGTCGGTCCTCGTGCGGACGCGGACGTTGAGCAGGATCTGCGGATAGGCGGTCAGCTGAGCGGCAAGATCGGCCAGGTCGCGCCCCGTGCCCTCCATGACCTGGAGGACGTTCAAGGCGGTCACCAGGCCGTCCCCGGTGAACAGGAACTCCGAGAAGATGACGTGGCCCGACTGCTCGCCCCCCAGCGACAGGCCCCGCGCGATCATCTCCTCCATCACGTACTTGTCGCCAACCGGGCAGCGCACCAGGGCGATGCCGCTCTCGCGCAGCGCGATCTCGAGGCCGATGTTGCTCATCACCGTGGCGACGATCGCGTCGTTCTTCAGCCGCCCGGCGGATTGCAGGTACCGCGCGCACAGCAGCATGATCGCGTCGCCGTCGATGATGCGCCCGCGATGGTCCACGAAGATCGCCCTGTCGCCGTCGCCGTCGAACGCGATCCCGAGGCGGCAGCCCTTTTCCACCACGATGCGCGCGAGCGGCTGGGGGTGCGTGGACCCGCACTCCAGGTTGATGTTGCGACCGTCCGGCGAGCACCCGGTCTCGACGACCTCGAATCCCAGTTCGCGCAGGAACCGTGGCGCGAGACGGGACGTGGCGCCGTTCGCACAATCGACCGCGACGCGCGACCCGCTGAGCGCGGCCGCACCCGGCAGCGCCGAGGCAGCGTGGGCCAGGTACCGCGCCAGCAGGTCCTCGTCCCCAATCGGCGATGCTTCGCCGTCCGGAACGCTCCACGAGGGATCGGCGACGACCGCCTCAATCTCCGCCTCGAGCCGTTCGGTGAATTTCTCGCCGACTCCCGAGAACACCTTGATGCCGTTGTCCTCGAACGGGTTGTGCGACGCCGAGATGACGACACCCGCGTCGTAGTGGCCTTCCCGCGTCAGGTACGCGACGGCGGGCGTGCTGATGACGCCCGCGCTGGAGACGACGGCCCCTTCGCTGCGCGCGCCGTGCGCCAGTTCCCGCGCGATCCATTCACCCGACTCCCGGGTATCGCGCCCGATCAGCAGGTGATGCTGCGAGGCCGCCCGCGGCAGCGCCCGGACGAGCGCGGCGCCGAGCCGGCGCACCGTCGGCAGATCGAGGGGATGGGTCCCGGCGCGCCCTCGCACGCCGTCGGTTCCGAACAGTCGTTGTGGCATGGATGGCGAACGCTACTTGATCCTGACAGTGACGGAGGACGGGTCGATGCGGACGACCGCGAACGGCTGTTCCTTGTCCACATGGACTGAAAGATTGTACCGGCCCGGTCCGAGGCCGGCAAGGTCCACGTGGGCCGCGACCGCGTCGGGTGTGAGCGCCCCGACGACTTCGGCGGCGCCGCGGATCGTGACCGCCACGGCCGAGGGAAGCGCCTGCGCCGAGAACGCCTTGCCGGTCTCGCGGAGGTGGACGGGAACCTGGGCGAGCATGCGCTCGACCGGCAGCGGGGCGACGGGCACCCTGACCGTCGCCGTCACGCCGGTGTCGAGCCTGACGCTGGGGTCTGGCGTGCCGACCGTCACCCGTTCGACCACGTCCGACCGGGCCCCGTCCAGGGAGACGGGCTCCGTCGACACTTCCTTCAGCCAATCGACCGCGCTGGCGGGCCCCGACACCTCGACCGTGCCCGGTTCGACGGTCGGCTTCCCGGCGAGGTAGCCGGCCGCCGGCTCTCCCTCGACACTCGCGACAACGGGAACGGAGCGCGTCAAGGACAGTTCAAACCTCAGCGGGATGTTCCCCGGCCTGACTTCCACCACCTCCACCCCGAACGGGGCCCGCACGTCCTCACGCGTCAGGGGAAAGTACCTGCGGCCGACCTTCGCGTTCGAGAGGTCAATCAACGCGGTGACTTCGCCCGGCGCCATCTGGGCGAGCAGGCCCGACCGCCCTCGCACGCGCACCAGGACGGTCTGCGGCAGGTTCTCGACCAGTTCCAGCCGCTCGGGCCGGTTCTGCATCTCGAGGGCCACGTTGAGAGTCCGTTCGACCGTCTCCTCGCCGGCGAGGGTGAACCACAGGCCGAACGCAACCGTCACCGAGAGGAATTTGAGCCCGAGGTGGCGGAATGGATGGTAGGCCATCAGTCGTACACCGGGCGGGCGAGTTCCCGCTTCTCGCGGCGCTTCCCGGTCAGCAGCTCCTGGAGCCGCAACCGCAGCGCATCGGACGTGAGGTCGCTTTCGATCCCGCCGTCGAGCGCCAGGGAGATGCGCCCGGTTTCCTCGGACACGATCACGGTGACGGCGTCGGTCTCCTCGGTCAATCCGATCGCCGCGCGGTGGCGCGTGCCGTAGTCCTTGCTCACCCGCGGGTTCACCGTGAGCGGCAGGAAGCACGCGGCGGCCGCGATCCGGTCCCCCTGGATGATCACCGCGCCGTCGTGGAGCGGCGTCCCGGGACGGAAGATCGTCACCAGCAGGTCGTAGGTGACGGTGGCATCCAGCGGGATCCCCCCCTCGATGTAGTTGCGAAGGCCGATGGTCCGCTCGATGGCCACTATCCCGCCGACGCGCTGCGACGCGAGCATGCCGGTCGCCACCACGATTTCCTCGATCGTCTCGTCGGCGCGCTGGGTCCGGGCGAAGTAGGCGCCGAACGGCGTCCGGCCGAAATGCGCGAGCGCCCGGCGGATGTCGGCCTGGAAGAGCACGATCAGCCCGAACACCAGGTAGCCGACCATGTTCCGGATCAGCCAGTTGACGGTCTCGAGGTGCCCCCAGCGAGAGAGGTAGAACAGCAGGACCAGCAGGGCGGCGCCGACGCCCATCTGCACGGCGCGCGTTCCACGGATCAACTTGAGGATCTCGTAGATCGCGACCGCCACGATGAGGACGTCGAGGACGTCCCACCAGCCGAAGTGGCGCAGCACGGAGAGGATGCTTTGGGTGATCGTCACTGCCCACCCCGCCACCGGACGATTTCGTCGGCCACGCGTGCCACCTGCACCATGGGCCCGACGGCATGCACGCGCACGATGTGCGCTCCCGCGAGGATCGCCGCCGTCACCGTGGCGGCCGTACCCCAGTCACGCCCGGCGGGCGGCACGTCTCCCATGGCCCGTTTGAGAAACGACTTCCGGGAACTGCCCACCAGGATCGGGCGGCCGAGCGCCGAGAGGTCGTGCAGCCGGGCGAGCGCTTCGTAGCTGTGCTCCGCCCGCTTGCCGAACCCGAGGCCGGGGTCGACGATCGTCGCCTCGGGTGGGACGCCGGCACGCGCAGCGGCTGCCAGCGATTCCGCCAGCTCCCGCCGAACCTCGCCGGCCACGTCGGCGTACTCGGCGAGATCGTACATCCCGCGCGGCGTTCCCCTCGTGTGCATCAGGACCAGCGCCGCGCCCCAACGCGCGACGACCTGCCCGAGGCCCGGATCATACCTTAGGCCGGAGATATCGTTCACCATCGCCGCGCCGGCGTCCAGCGCCTGCTCTGCCACCCCGGCCTTCGTGGTGTCGATCGAGACCGGCAGGCCGGTGCGCGCGGTGACGGCGCGAAGGGCGGGCAGCAGGCGCCGCAGTTCTTCCGCCTCGTCCACCGGAGGCGCACCCGGGCGCGTGGATTCCGCGCCGAGATCCAGGATGTCGGCACCCTGGGCCTCGGCCTCCTGCGCGAGGTCGAGCGCGCGTTGCGGGTCGGTGGACGGCCGGGTTTCGGCGAACGAATCGGGAGTGACGTTGACGATCGCCATCACGAGCGTGCGGTCGCCCAGGTTCAGGCGCCGCCCGCCCGCGAGGGGCACGGAGAAGGAAGGACGTTGAGTCAATGCGGAATGCAGAATGTCGAATGCAGAGCGCTCCCCTGAGCCGTCTTCATTTCTACATTCTTCATTCTTCATTCGTCATTGGCAGCGGCGGACGGCGGGCTCCGGCGGCCGTCCGCTTCCCGGCTATTCCTGGTGCACCGGCTTCTGGATTGGCTGCAGCGGCGAAACGACCGCCGAGCGCTCGCGCTGCCGCGCCCGGGCCTCGTCGTCCGAAGCCGGCGCGGCCTGCGCGGCCGCCGTGCCGGTCTCCTCGAGCGCCCCGCCCGCCGCCAGCCGCCGGACCTGGTCTCCGTCGAGGACCTCCTGGACGAGCAGCGAGTCGGCGATTCGCACCAGTTCGTCGCGGTGTTCCGTCAGCACCGCCAGGGCGCGCTCGTACTGCTTCGTGACGATGCCCTTGACCTCCTGGTCGATCTTGATCGCCGTGTCCTCGCTGTAGTCCTGGTGCTGGGCGATCTCGCGGCCGAGGAAGATCTGCTCTTCCTTCTTGCCGAAGGTCAGCGGCCCCATCGACTGGCTCATGCCCCACTCGCACACCATGCGGCGAGCGAGGTCGGTGACGCGCTCGAGGTCGTTCCCCGCCCCGGTCGTCACGTTGCCCGTCGTGATTTCCTCGGCGATGCGGCCGCCGAGCAGGATCGCAATCTGGTCTTCCAGGTACGCCCGCGAGAGGTTGTGCTTCTCGTCCACGGGCAGCTGCTGCGTGAGGCCGAGGGCCATCCCGCGGGGGATGATCGTCACCTTGTGAATCGGGTCGGCCCCCGGCAGCAGCACGGTCAGCAGGGCGTGCCCCGCCTCGTGCACCGCCGTGACCCGCTTCTCGGAGTCGCTGATGATCATCGACTTGCGCTCGGTGCCCATCAGCACCTTGTCCTTGGCGAACTCGAAGTCGAGCATCCGCACGACTTTCTGGTTGAAGCGCGCCGCGTAGAGCGCCGCCTCGTTCACCAGGTTCGCCAGGTCCGCCCCCGAGAATCCCGCCGTGCCGCGCGCCAGCACGCTCACGTTCACGTCGTCCGAGAGCGGGATCTTGCGGGTGTGCACCCCGAGAATCCCCTCGCGGCCCTTGACGTCGGGACGGTTCACCACGATCCGACGGTCGAAGCGGCCGGGGCGAAGCAGCGCCGGGTCCAGCACGTCGGGACGGTTGGTCGCCGCCACCAGGATGACGCCCTCGTTCGACTCGAAGCCGTCCATCTCGACCAGCAGCTGGTTCAGCGTCTGCTCGCGCTCGTCGTGACCGCCGCCCAGACCGGCGCCCCGGTGCCGTCCAACCGCGTCGATCTCGTCGATGAAGATGATGCAGGGAGCGTTCTTCTTGCCCTGCTCGAACAGGTCGCGCACGCGCGACGCCCCGACGCCGACGAACATCTCGACGAAGTCCGAACCGCTGATCGAGAAGAAGGGCACGTTGGCTTCACCCGCCACCGCGCGGGCCAGCAGGGTCTTGCCCGTTCCCGGCGAGCCCATGAGCAGCACCCCCTTGGGAATGCGGCCGCCGAGCTTCTGGAACTTCTGCGGCTCCTTGAGGAACTCGATGATTTCCTGCAGCTCCTCCTTCGCTTCATCCACGCCCGCGACGTCCTTGAACGTCACCTTCTTCTGCGCGCTCGAGGAGAGCTTCGCCTTGCTCTTGCCGAACGAGAGCGCCTTGTTGCCCCCGCTCTGCATCTGCCGCATCAGGAAGATCCAGAACCCGATCATCAGGAGGATCGGCGCCCACGAGTAGAAGATCGAGGACCAGGGGCTGACGCTCGGCTCCTTGGCCGTGACCTGCACCCCCTTCTCGATGAGCTTGTTCGCCAGTCCTTCGTACTGGGCCGGGGCAAACGTCCGGAACGCCTGGTTATCTGCCTTGTAGAGGCCGGTCACCTCGCTCCCGGTGATCGTCACCGAGGCGACCTGGCCGCCGTTGACCTTTTCGATGAACTCGCTGAAGCTGACCACGCTGTCGCGCTGCTGGAAATTCGTCGAGAAATTCCAGATCAGGAGGACGACGAGGACCAGCACCATCCAGAACAGCAGACTCTTGAGCGTGGAGTTCAAACTCTTTCTCCCCTCAGCTTCAAGATTACCACGGCGCGCGTAACGTCGCTCACGCGGAAATCCTCGGAAACCGCGTGTCCGGCAACCCAGACGATGCGATCGTCCCCGTCGACGACCAGCGGCACGCCGGCGCGCGCGTCGCGCGGAACCTTCCTGTCCACGAAGAAGTCTTGAAGCTTCTTCCGGCCCCGCAGGCCAAGCGGCCTGAACCAATCACCCGACCGCCAATACCGAACCGACAGGCTCGAACACCCGCTTGCGTCCAGGACGGCTGTCGTCGGACCTGACAGCCGCGCGATCGCGGCCCGGCCGATCGGCTCGAGGCGAAGCTCCGACGAAACGACCCGCCCGTCGCCGAGCAACACCTCTCCTGGAATAGACAACGTTGCGCGAAAAGAGTTTCCGGACGAGGTTGGCAAATCGTCGCCGGACGCCGCCGCCGACCTCCCCCGGCGGGGCCTCAGCAGCAGCTGGCCCCCCGCAAGATCCGCCTGCAGCCCAGGCAGCATCAAACGCCCGCCTGTCGCGTTCGCAACCAGGTCGACCAGCCGTTCTGTCTGTTCCGCCGTCACGAACCCGTCGCCGGCGACCCTCTGCACCGCCAGCCGAACCGCACCCCGCGCGAGGGCCAAAGGCATGCCCGCGAGCGCCGGGGCATCGATCACCAGCCCCCCGTCCGAATCCAGACGGGACGCGCCATCCAGTGCCCCTTCAGCAAGCCGTTCCAGGTAGTCGGCATCCGACCGCGCCAGGCCGGCCGCCCGGGCCAGTGCCGCGGCCGCTCCCGGAAACGCTCGCTCCAACGCCGGCATCACGTCGTGGCGCAGCCGATTGCGGCTGTAGCGGCGGTCGCGGTTCGATTCGTCCTCCCGGTAGGCCGTCCCGCGCTCCCGCAGCCACTCGACCAGCTCTTCATGTGAGCAGTCGAGCAGCGGACGCACGAACGCCTCCCGGGACCGAGGCATGCCGCCGAGCCCCCGCGTGCCGGCCCCGCGCAGCAGGTTCAGCAGAAGGGTCTCGGCCTGGTCGTCGCGCGTGTGACCGAGCGCCACGTGCGTTGCCGACGATTGCCGCCTCGCCCGGTCGAGAAACGCGTATCGCATCTGGCGCGCGGCGTCCTCGATCGACGCCTTCAGCTTCCTCGCGGCCGCCGGAACGTCGCCGCGCTCCGCGACGAACCCGACATCGAGCCGCTCCGCCAGGTTACGGCAGAAGTGCTCGTCCTCTTCGGAAGCGCGGCCCCTGATGCTGTGGTTGAAGTGCGCCAGCCCTGCCAGCTCGAATCTCGAGCCTTTCGGCGAGGTCGGAGAGCAGGCAGGCGAGCGCGGTCGAATCGGCTCCCCCCGACGTCGCCACGAGGACGCGGGCGCCGGGAGGAAGCAGGCGATATCGCTCAATCGTCCGGCAGACTCGCTCGGAGAGGACTGGCATCGAGAGCGAGCGCTCGAGGGCCATATCCCGCAAACAGCATCGACCGTGAGTGCAGGACGTGACCCGGCGAGGTGAATCTGGTGGCGGTGCAGGGACTTGAACCCCGGACTCCGCGGATATGAGCCGCGTGCTCTAACCAGCTGAGCTACACCGCCGTAAACACCGATTATATCAGGGCCGCCCGCTACCCTCAACAATGGCGGCAGCCAGAAGCGGCAGCAGCAGCTCGTGATGCCCGACGAGGTAATACCCGTGGCCGATTCCGGCCGTCGGGCGGCTCACGACGTTGACCTGCGGCCGGTAGAGCTTCGCGAAATCGAACGTCACCGTCGTCAGGCCCTGCAGGCTGCACCCGCGGTTGCGGGCCAACGCCACCGCTTTCAGGAACACTTCCGGCAGGACGACAGCCGACCCGCAGTTCAGGTAGACGCCGTGGTCGAGCCTGGCAACGTTGGCGGCGAAGTAGCGGAAGTCGCGCAGGCTGCCTTCCCCGAGCGCCGCGCCGGAGGCCGCCGGGTGCATGTGGATGATGTCCGTGCCCACCGCCACGTGCACGGTCACCGGGATCCCGAGCCGGAAGGCGGACGCCACGATCGACGCGCGCTCGGTACTGCGGGTGGTGCTGGCACAAATAGCGTCCGACCGACTGCCCGATCCCCAGCCCGCCCGCCACGCCCTCGTTTATGGCGCCGTTCAGCAACCGGCCGGTTTCCTCCGCCATGCCGAACTGACCGGCGCCGAGCGCTGCCTCGACGTCCTCCGAGGTGCCCCCCGACAGCGCGATCTCGAAGTCGTGGATGACGCCTGCGCCGTTGGTCGCGAGCGCCGAGACGAACCCCCGCTCCATGAGGTCGATCAGCACCGGCGACAGCCCCGTCTTGACCACGTGAGCGCCGATGCCCCAGACGATGCCGCCGCCCGATTCGCGGGCCGCGAGCATCGCCGCCACCACCGCGCGGAAATCGGCCGCGGCGAGGATCGACGGCAGCGACTCGACCAGCCCGGTCACGCCACTCCCGGGGCGGTACGGCTTCGCGAAATCCTCCGCCCGCGCCTTGCTCGCGCGGCTCTTGAGCGGGTAGGTGCGAATCCCGGCCAGGTCGAATTCTTCGTAGGGGAATGGCATCAGCGCATTCTGGATCCTGTTGGTCACAGGATCAACATCGCGTCACCGTAGCTGTAGAACCGGTAGCCGCGCGACACCGCTTCGCGATAGGCCTCCAGGACCGCCTCCCGGCCGGCGAACGCGCAGACCAGCATCAGCAGCGACGACTTGGGGAGGTGAAAGTTCGTGAGGAGGCCGCCAAGCGCCTGGAAGCAAAACCCCGGGTAGATGAACAGTTCGCTGACGGCCGCACCGGGCGCGACGCGCCCGCCGCCGTTCACGGCGGCCGTCTCCACCGCTCTCGTCGTCGTCGTCCCGACCGTGACGACCCGACGATGCTGATCGAGCGCCGCATTGATGGCGTTCGACGCGGCAGGCGAGATCTCGTACGGCTCGGGGTCGACGCGGTGGTCCTCGACCTGTTCTGCCCTCACCGGTTTGAACGTGCCATAGCCGACGTGCAGCGTGACGGCAGCTCTCGATACGCCGGCTGCCGAGAGGCGGGCCAGCAGGCCGGGCGTCAGGTGGAGTCCGGCCGTCGGGGCGGCAATCAATCCCCGCTCCCGCGCGAACACCGTCTGGTACCGCTGGCGGTCCGCGTCATCGTCCGGCCGGTGGATGTACGGAGGCAGCGGGACGTGGCCGATCGCGTCGACCACCCGGTCGACGTCGGACCCGTTCTCGCTCGAGAGGCGGACCGTCCGGCGCCCGTGAAAGTGCTGCTGCAGCACTTCGGCGTGCAGCCGGTGTCCCGCGCCTTCGAACACGACGCGCGCGCCGGGATGCAGCTTCTGGCCCGGGTGCATCAGCGCTTCCCAGTGATCGCCTTCGAGCCGCCGCACCAGCAGGCATTCCACCGCTCCGCCGCTGGGGTCGCGACGCCCGAGCAGCCGGGCCGGGAACACTTTCGTGTCGTTGACGACGAGCAGGTCGCCCTGCGCCAAGAAATGGGGAAGTTCGCGGACGGTCGTGTGCGCCGCGACCCTGCCGGAGGCGCGGTCGAGGACGAGCAGGCGCGACGACTCGCGGTCGGGCGCGGGCCGCTGGGCGATCTGTTCTGTGGGAAGATGAAAATCGAAGAGCGCGACGTCCACGGCGATAGTGTACTCGCGTGGACCCTCGCGACGTCCTGGTTCCTCCTGTCACGGCCGCCAGGCCGCTGCTGCCTCAGTGCACGATGGGCCGCTGTTCGACCTTCGCCTGGCGCCAGTCCTCGGCGAGGATCGACCACATCAACTGGTCGTGATACTGACCGCGGCAGTTCAGCCCCTGCCGCGCCACGCCCTCCGGGACCGCCCCGATCTTCCGCGCAGCGCCGTTCGCCCTGCCGTTCTGCACCGCGGCACGCGCCTCGAGCCGATGCACGCCAAGTTCCTCGAAGAGGAATTCCATCAGCAGCGTGGCAGATGCCTCGAAGAGCCCGGACCCCCAGAACGCCGAACCCAACGCCGCTCCCCATTCGCCCATCGTGAAACCAGGGTCGAGCTGGCGGACCTGGAAAAGGCCGACCGGAGTCTCGTAGCCCGCGGGCACCACCGCGTAACACAGGTAGCGGCCCGCGGCACGCTCGGCGTGCGCCCAGTCGATGAAGCGCTCGAAGCCGGCGAGGTCCGACGGCGGCGGCGACATGTATCGCCGCACCTCGTCGGACGAGAGCATCGCGAAGAGCGTGGCCGCGTCGGACGGCCGCGGTTCTCTGAGGGTCACCACCTGGTTGCCCAGCTCGGGCAGGCCCTGCCGCCAATCGCGGATCGTGTCCGCGGCCTCCTCGGAAACCGCGGGGGCCAGCCCGCCGAGTTGCGGCACCAGCTGGAACGGGAGCTTCTCTCTCATCAAATGCCTGCTTCCGCGCGCCCTATCGCGCGATGCCGTCATTAACGCCCCACACGATGTTCTGCGCGACGCCCCAGACGATGTTGTCGGCGGCCAGGCGACCCCACACGGTGTTGCCTGGCCCGCCGACCTGCCCCCACGTCACTTGGGCCGGGTCGTTCGCATCGCTCGCGCCTATCAGGTTGACGCCCCACACGATGTTCACGCCCCACACGATGTTGACGCCCCAAACGATGTTGACCCCCCAGACGATGTTGACGCCCCACACGATGTTCGTGCCCGCAACGAGGTTGTCGGACACGCCCCAGACGATGTTCTGCCCGTCGGCCACGCCCCACACGATGTTGTTTCCCCAGCAGGGTGCGTTCGAGAAGAACACGGATCCGGGTACCTCCCACACGCCCCAGACGATGTTCTGGGACCACGGCAGCGGTTCACCGGCGATGGTCGTGACCGGCGTCGGCTGCGGAGAGATCCAGGTGCTGTCGATCGGCGCCTCGGTGTCGGTGGATGCGGCGAGCGCAATCGCCCCGGCGGCATTGACCCCGCCGCCCCCTTCGGTCAGCCGGTCGTACTCCACACCGGCGGCGTCGCGAAGCGCCACCGCCGAGAACTGGAGGATTGCCTTGAGCGCGTTGGCGGAGAGGTCTGCCTGCTTGCCCTCGTCCCAATCGCGGTTGGCCTCGATGGCCAGCGCCAGCACCCCGGACGTGACGGCCGTCGCCATGCTGGTTCCGCTCAACCGCAGGTATGGACGGCCGTCGAGTTCGACGCGCAAGGTCGGGTAGTTCTCGTAAAGCGTGCTGCCTGGAACACCCACCGACACGAGCCGATCGCCCGGCGCCACGATGTCGGGCTTGGCGTAGGCGTCGTGCCACGTCGGGCCCCGGGAACTGAACGGGGCGACCGCGTCGTCGGATCGGGCTGCGGTGCCCTGGGTCAGCAGCGCACCGACGGTGATCGCCGAGGGCGCGTTGCCCGGCGACGTGATGCCCGCGTACCCGGGCTGCCCGGTGGTGGGGTTGACCCCGCAGTTGCCGGCTGCGGCCACGACGACCAGCCCCGCGCGGGTCGCCTGCTCGATCGCCTGCACGAGCGGGTCGGACGCCGCCGGTTCGAAGATGGGGTGACCGACCGACAGGTTGATGATGTCGATGCCGAGCCGGTGCCGATTCAGGACGATGTACTCGATGGCCTGGACCACGTCGCTGGTGCGGCCCTGCCCGGACGCGTCGAGCACCTTGAAGACGGTCAGCCGAGCGGCGGGCGCAACGCCCCGATAGTCGGAACGCGACGGGAGCCCCCCGTTGCCGGCGATGAGCCCGGCCACGTGCGTGCCGTGCCCGTAGTCGTCGTACGGGACAGAGTGACGAATCCGGCCGCCAGTGGCTTCGTAGAACCCGACGATGCGTCCCGCGAAATCGGTGCCGGGGTCGATGCCCGAATCGATCAGCGCGATGCCGACGCCTGCGCCCGTGGGCGAGTCCGGGCCAAGGCCAAGTGTCTCTCGAAGGAGACCGGTCGGCGAGCCTGAAGGCTGGGACTCGGCGCCGAACGCGGCGGTTGCGGTGACGATGGCGTCGGACGAGATCGAGAGGACGTCGGGATTGGCCGCCAGCACCGACAAGGCAGAGGCGGGGACGTCGGCGATGAGCGCGTCGAAGGTCGGATACTCGCCGGCAATCGAATAGCCGCCCGCGGCCACGCTGTCCCTGACGGTCCAAAGCGAACCCGACCTCGCGCGAATGATGATCCGCTGAGAGTCGGTCCCGAGGCTCGCCGCCTGGGCGAGCGGGAGATCAAGCTTGTCGAGCGAATGCGGACGGGCGGACTGGGGAGCCGCTGTCGCGAGAGTCGCCGCCAGCGTAATCGCGGTGAATGTATGGAGATGGCATTTCACGCCTTACGGCAGAGCAATCGTGCGGCCAGTTCGGGGCGTGCCCGGCCGTATCTCCGTAAACCACAGCAAAGAAAGGCGGTTGTGCGAGAGCGCCGACAAGCGCCGCGTCGCCGGAACGGCCGAGGTTGTGCAATTACTGAACATAGCGCGGCCGGGCTTGGTCGCACATTCTGCAATTCTCTAAGCAAATCAAGCTAGTCGGCATGTCCCGTTCCGAGGCACGCCGGTGTCTCGAAGGAACAGTTCTTTGACGCTCCGGCCTTGGCCACTGGCTGTGGTCTTGCAACCTGGTTCGACACGCTGATGGGTGAAGACTTGCGCGCGACCGCATTTTCCTCAACACGCCCCAGGCGCCGCAGTCGCCCCTCGCCGTGAAGCTCGGGTGCCGCTTCAACCGGAAGGGAACGGTGATCACCGACCGGCACGAGGAATCGGGCGTCCCTGGCCTCTACGTCGCGGGCGACGCTTCGCACGACGTGCAACTCGCGGTCGTGGCGGCGGCGGAAGGAGCGAGGGCGGCGTTGGCAATCAACACGTCATTCCAGAAGGAGCGTTTGGCCGGTGCCCGTTGAGTTGAAAGAGCTGCCCAGGCCCGCCGACGCGCCCGAACCGGTTGCCGCGCCGGCCCCGGTCGGGATGCGAAGCCTGGCCCTCACAATCATCGTCACGCTGCTCGTCGTCGCGGGCCTCCACCTCGCGCAGAGCGTCCTCGTCCCGGTAGCGTTCGGCGTGCTCATCAGCTACGCCCTCGACCCGGTCGTCACCTCGCTCGAGCGCCGCCGGGTTCCCCGCGCGCTCGGGGCCACGGTCGTCCTGACGGCCCTCGTGGCCGGCTGCGGGTGGCTGGGCTACAGCCTCCGATTCCAGGCCGCCGCGCTCGCCGCGGACCTGCCGAAGGCGGCCAACAGGCTGCGCGCGTCAGTGCGCGACCTGCAGACCAGCGGCGGGCCGGCGAGCCCGATGCGGAAGGTGCAAGAGGCCGCGAGAACGATTGAGAAGACGGCATCGGAAGCGTCGGGTGCGGCCTCGCCACCCTCGGGCGTCGCCCGGGTGCAGGTGGAGCAGCCGGCCGTGAGCGTCAGCGACGTGGTGTGGTCCGGGTACGCTCCAGGCGGCGGAAGTCGCGGCCGAGGCGGTCGTCGTGTTCTTCCTGGCTCTCTACCTGCTCGCGGCCGGGGACCTCTTCAAGCGGAAGCTGGTGAGACTGGCCGGGCCCTCGCTCTCCAAGAAGAAGGTGACGCTGCAGATCCTCGAGGACATAGACCGCCAGGTCGCCGCGTTCCTGCTCATCCGGCTCATCATCAGCGCGGCGGTGGCCGCGGCCACCTGGCTGGTGCTGCTGCCCGTGGGCCTCAACCAGGCGGGGGTCTGGAGCATCGCGGCCGGCGTCTTCAACCTGGTGCCGTACGTCGGGCCGGCGGTCGTGACGCTGGCCGTCGCGGTCGTGGCGTTCGTACCAGTTCGGCAACTGGTCGATGGTGCTGCTGGTCGCCTTCCTCGTGACGGCGGTGGCGACGGCGGAGGGTTATTGGCTGACGCCCTGGCTGACGGGCCGCGCGGCGCGGATGAACAACGTGGCCGTGTTCGTCGGGCTGCTGTTCTGGGGGTGGGTCTGGGGCATCGCGGGCCTGCTGCTGGCGGTGCCGCTGCTGATGGTGACGAAGGCGGTCTGCGATCGGATCGAAGACCTGCAGCCATTCGGCGAACTGCTGGGAGAGTGAATCGGGAGCCGCAGAGCCGGGTCCAGGCTTCTGGCCCCGGCTTCTGGCTCCTGACTCCGTCAGGTACGCCCAGCGGACGAGCACACTGCCGACGGTGAAGCCGGCGCCGACCGACGCGAGGAGCACGAGGTCGCCCTTCTTCAGGCGGCCCTCCTGCAGGCAGTCATTCAGCGCGAGCGGGATGGTCGCGGCGGTGGTGTTGCCGAACCGCTCGATGTTGATGACCACCTTCGACTCGCAGATGCCCAACCGGTCGGCTGCCGCGGTGATGATGCGCCGGTTCGCCTGGTGCGAGATGAACAGCGTCGATGTCGTCCGGCGACAGGTTGTTGCGCTGCATGATCACGCCGGCTGATCTCCTCGGTCTTGCGGACGGCGAACTTGAACACCGCCTGGCCGTCCTGCTTCACGTAGTGCAGCCGCTGCTCGACCGTCTCGCGCGACGCCGGCCGCAGGCTGCCGCCGGCGGGCATCTGCAGGAACGGCGCGCCGCTGCCGTCGATCTCGTGGGCGAAGTCGAGGATCGCGAAGGCCGGGTCCTTGGCGGCGCTCACGACGGCCGCGCCGGCGCCGTCGCCGAACAGCACGCAGGTCGCGCGGTCGGTGTAGTCGATGATGCTCGACATGATGTCGGCGCCGACGACGAGCGCGTGATTGTGGCGGCCGGTGGACACCAGCTGGCTGGCGGTGGCGAGCGAGAAGGTGAAGCCGGAGCAGGCGCCGGCGAGGTCGAAGCCCCACGCGTGCGAGGCGCCGATCTTGTTCTGGATCAGGCACGCCGTGCTCGGGAAGAACATGTCCGGGCGTCGTCGTGCCGACGATGATGAGGTCGATGTCGGCCGGCGTGAGGCCGGCCAGCTCGATGGCCTTGAGCGCGGCTTCCTTGCCGAGGTCGGACGTGGCGACGCCCGGGTCGACGATGTGGCGCGTGTGGATGCCGGTGCGCTGGAGGATCCACTCGCTGGTGGTGTCCACCATCTTCTCGAGGTCCTCGTTGGTCAGCAGGCGCGGCGGGACGTAGGTGGCCAGGGCGCTGATCTCGGTCGGCCTCCCGCAGCCGATCCCCGGCGGCCGATGATCGGGAATGACATGCTGTCCGTCGCTCGCCACGTCGCGTCCTCCTTGCTGTCCGCCTACCACAGCTTCTGATCCCTTCCGGTGCGTCGAAGGCCGAAGTACTCGTAGGCGCGCGCGGTGGCCACCCGCCCGCGGGGCGTGCGGTCGAGGAAGCCGATCTGGATCAGGAACGGCTCGTAGATGTCCTCGATCGCGTCCTTCTCTTCGGTGATGGCGGCCGCGATCGTGTTGAGGCCCACCGGGCCGCCGCCGAACTTGTCGATGATCGTCCGGAGGAGCCGGCGGTCGATCTCGTCGAACCCGTGCTCGTCCACCTCCAGCAGCTTCAGCCCCGCCTTCGCCACCTCGGGCGTGATCGCGCCGGCCGCCCGCACCTGCGCGAAGTCGCGGACGCGGCGCAGCAGCCGGTTCGCGACGCGCGGCGTGCCGCGCGACCGGCGCGCGATCTCGTCCGCCGCCGCGTCGTCGATCTCGACGCCGAGGATGCGCGCCGAGCGGCGGACGATCTCCTGCAGGTCGACGTCGGTGTAGAAGTCGAGCCGGTGGACGATGCCGAACCGCGCCGCGGAGCGGCGACGTCAGCAGCCCCGCGCGGGTCGTCGCGCCGATCAGCGTGAACGGCGGGAGCGGGCACCTTCACCGACCGCGCGCCCGGCCCCTGGCCGATCATGATGTCGAGCTCGTAGTCCTCCATCGCGGGATAGAGGATCTCCTCGATCGCCGGCGACATCCGGTGGATCTCGTCGATGAAGAGCACCTCGCGCTCCTTGAGGTTGCGTCAGCATCGCGGCGAGGTCGCCCGGCTTCTCGAGCACCGGGCCCGACGTCGAGCGCACCGGGACGCCCAGCTCGTTCGCCGATGACGTACGCCAGCGTCGTCTTGCCGAGGCCGGGCGGGCCGTAGAGCAGCACGTGGTCGAGCGCGTCGCCGCGCTGGCGGGCCGCGGTGATCGACACGTGCGAGGTTGTCGCGGACGCGCTCCTGCCCGATGTACTCGTCGAGCGTGCGCGGGCGCAGCCCCGCCTCGAACTGCGCGTCTTCGTCCACGCGCGCCGGCGTGATCACTCGTGGGTCCATGATTCCGGCTTGCGGCTTGCGGCCCGCGGCGTGCGGCCCTTCCGCCTGTCCCTGCTCCGCCTACTTTCGTCCCATGCGCTGCAGCGCGTCGCGCAGGACGCGCTCGAACGCGGGGTCGCCCGGCGCCTTCAGTGCCGCGTCGACGGCCTTCTCTGCAAGAGGCCGATGATATCCCAGATTCAGGAGCGCCGAGAGCACGTCGGCGCGCACGCTCATCCCGCCCGCCGGGCCTCCGTCCACGGCCAGGCCCTCGGTCAGCTGCGGGAGGCGGTCCTTCAACTCGAGCCCCATCCGCTCCGCGGTCTTCTTGCCGACGCCGGGGATCGGCGTGAGCCGGCCGATGTCCCCGGCCTGCACGGCCCGCACGAGGTCGAGCGGGCTCGATGCCGGACAGCACGGCGAGCGCCAGCTTGGGCCGATCCCGCTGATGGCGATCAGCCGCTCGAACAGCTGCTGCTCGAGCACCGTGCCGAACCCGAACAGCGACATCGCATCCTCGCGCACGTGCGTGTGGATGCGGAGCGTCACCTCGCCGCCGGGGTCCGGCAGGTGATAGAACGTCGAGAGGGGCACCTGGACGTCGTAGCCGACGCCGTGCACGTCCACGACGAGGCGCGTCGCCTGCTTCTCGATCAGCCGGCCGGACAGTCTTGCAATCATAAATCGGCCTGCAGCCCGCAGCGTGCGGCCCGCGGCCTGGGAATGTCAGCGTGACACGCCGCACGCCGAGGGTCGAGCACCGCAAGAAGGCGTCAAACCAGTTTGACGTCCCGCCAGGACCGCGGCTTCGACCGCGCGTCCTTCACGTGCTCGGCGATGACCGCCGGGCCCTGGTTGTGAATGTGGCAGATCGCCACGGCCAGCGCGTCGGCCGCGTCGTGGGGCGTCGGCACCTGGCGCAGGCCGAGCAGGAGTTTCACCATCTCCTGCACCTGCTGTTTCTCGGCGCGCCCGTACCCGACCACCGCGCGCTTGATCTCGGCCGGCGTGTATTCCGCGCACGCGTAGCCGGCCTCCACCGCCGCCAGCAGCGCCACGCCCCGCGCGTGGCCGAGTTTCAGCGCGGTGCGGGCGTTGACGGCGTGGAAGATGCTCTCCACCGCCACGCACTCCGGACGGTGCTCGGCGAGGAGCGCGGTCAACTGCTGGTGGATCCGGAGAAGTTGTGCAGGAAAGCCGAGACGTGGAGAGGTGACGATGGCGCCGCAGGCCACGAGCCGGTGGCGGCTGCCATCGCTCTCCACGCATCCGTAGCCGGTACGTTCGGAGCCGGGATCGATCCCGAACACCTTCACGAGAGCGAAGCCTCAATCTCCTTCTCGTCGATGTCTACGTTCGACCAGACGTGCTGGATGTCCTCGTGATCCTCGATCACGTCGAGGAGTTTGAGCATCGACTGGGCTTCTTTGCCCGTCAGCGTCACGAACTCCATGGGGACCATCGCGACCGCGGCGCTCACCGGTTCGACCTCGAGCTTGGTCACGGCTTCGCGGACCGCGTCGTACGCCGACGGGGCCGTGAGCACTTCCCAGCTGTCGCCGTCGTCCACCATGTCGTCGGCGCCCGCCTCGAGCACCGCCGCCATCAGCGTGTCCTCGGCGATCTTGGACTTCTCGATGATGATCTGGCCGCGCTTGCTGAACTTCCGCAGGGCGGTGTTGCGGTCGGCCATCTTGCCGTTGTACTTGTCCAGCAGGTGGCGGAGTTCCCCGACCGTCCGGTTCTTGTTGTCAGTGAGCCCCTCGAGAATGATCGCCGTGCCGCCGGGGCCGTAGGCCTCGTAGACGACTTCCTCGTAGTTGACGCCCGGCTCCTCCCCGGTGCCGCGGCGAATCGCCCGCTTGATGTTCTCGGCAGGCATGTTGACCGCTTTCGCCTCAGCAATGATCGTCCGCAGCCGGGGGTTGCTGTCGGGGTCTCCCCCGCCGGCACGCGCGGCCACGGAAATCTCCTTGATGATGCGGGTGAAGATGCGACCGCGCTTGGCGTCGGCGGCGCCCTTCTTGTGCTTGATGGTATGCCACTTTGAATGGCCGGACATGCTGGAACTCCCAAGAAAATGTCAAAGAAATTGACCGGGAATTGTACCACACGGCCGCTCGGCGGCGATAGCCCGGTCGGTTTCGACCCGCGGCCGCCCGGCCCGGCAGCGGCCGATGGCGCCCGGTCTATCGCTCGGTGGCGGCCGTCACGGGAACGAACCGAGCGCCCTCACGCACCAGGATCGGCCAGAGTTGAGCGAGGTCCTTCTCGCCGAACGGGTGGTCCACGATCCCGGCCGCCTCCCATCCGCGGTGGAGGGCCCGGTAATTATCGTCGACCCCGGCACTGAGGGGGGTCAGGGCGGCGTTGAACGTGTAGAAAACCGTGCCGTCGGGCGGGCGGCCGCTTTGGTCCGCTGCTACTTGGTTCAGCCAGATCTTGATCTCCCCCGATGACTGCTGGCGGATGTCCAGCACCGGCGGAAACCCGCCCGCCCGCTCCATCATCTCCGCCCGCGGGAATACGACCATCTGGCTGGGCCCGCCCGCCGGACAGCCGCGGCACGTCTTGTCCTCGTTTTCGGCGGGCGCTGAACCCTGAGGCGTGTCCCCGGGGAAGACGACCAGGCTCGCGCCCTTGTGGTCGTTGTTGGCGGCTCCCACCGCGACCGAGGGAACACCCTTGACCGTCACCGCCTGCAGCGTGCTGACGTAGCCGGCGCTCCAGTACTCGGAGTCGGAGCTGCCGTTCGCCGACACCCGTTCGAGCAGGCAGGGGAACTCGCCCGTCTGGATGTGCACCCAGACGGCGAACAGCATCCGCTTTCCGTTGATCGTCCTGGCGAGCAGGCGGTATCCGTGCCAGGGCGGCCCGTAAGTCTTGTTGCCGAACCGGACCGACTTGGTAACGCCCCTGGCGCCCCGGGGTCGCCCGTTCTGGTCGAACACCATCAACTGCTCCCTCCACCCGTCCCCGGCGGACGTCAGGAAGAGAGCCACCTCCCTCGCTCCGTCGCCGTCCAGGTCCTCGAGCACGTAGGACGGCCCATCGGTCAATGTGCCTTCGGCCAGGGGGAGCTGCGGGAACTTGAAACGGTGCGACCAGAGCAGCCGGTTCTCGCTGTCGTAGACCTTGAGGGTATCGACGTCCATCTTCACCGAGGCCGGCTGCGCTGCCGGCATCCGGTACCAGACGGCCAACGCGACACACCCGATGGCGGCCGCCAGCAGGGCCACTGCCCCGCGCGGTCCAAGGAATCTCCGGCCAAACTTCTTCCCCCGGGCCGGTCCTCCGCCCATCCGATTGACCGTCTCCGGCTCGGCGGCGCCCGGCGGGTCGCTCAGGTCGGCCGAATTCCGTACGGTGACCAGCCAGGCATCGAGTTCGGCGGTGTACGCGTGCACGTTCTCGCCCCGGCCCGTCCCGATGCGGTAGACGGGCATGCCGAGCGCCTTCTCCCAGCGCTGCACCGTGCGGACACCCCGGCCGAAATGCGCAGCAATTTCCTTCCAGCCGTTGAGGCGGTTGTTGGGCGGGCGGACGGGCGACGAAGGGGAAATGGGGGAGGACATCAGCGATGCCGGTGGCTGATTGGCAACGAAGAATACATCGGTCGCCTGGCCGCCGCAACCTTGCGGCCCCCCGACCAGCCGCAAAACGGGGCCTGACCCCGTTTTCCGCGCCCGTTGCGTCAGCGAAACGGGGCCTGACCCCGTTTCGTCAGCGGCGGGAGGCCAGGAGGAGCCAGACCTCGGCGCGGAGGTCCCAGACGCGGCCGCGGTAGTCTCCAAGGACCGCGGTCACGCGAAACCCCGCCTTCTCGACTCGGCTGACCATTTCGGGCAGGGGAAGCGTGCGGAACGTCAGCGAGAACCGGTGACGCTCGGTCCGCTTTCCGCGCCTCTCGACGTATTCCTGATCGAAGATGGTCAGCTTCCGGCGCCGGTCCTGTCTCACCGACTCGACGAGCGTCACCTGGCCGGACGAACGGCCGAGCCGGCCCTTCAGCCGGGTCCTGTCGCGGTATTCGTCCCAGGCCGGGAGGTCGGGCACGAGGTCGACCCCCAACATCCCGCCGCGCCGAAGCACGCGCGCCGACTCCGAGAGCGTCTCCGCGAGGTCTCGCTCCTTCGTGAGCGACTGCAGGATTCCGTACCGGGGCCATGACCGCGGAGAACGTGGCGCGGCCGAACGGCAGGCTCCGGATGTCGCCACGGACGAGTGCCGGGCGGCTGGCCCGCGGAAGACGCTTCAACCGGCGGCGGGCGTACTCGAGCATCGAGTCGGAGCGGTCGATTCCGACAACCGGGATGCCCGTGCGGGCGACGGGCATCAGGATCCGGCCGGTCCCGCACCCCAGCTCGAGCACGGGTCCGCCTTCCCGGCGGGCGAAGTCCTGCCAGAACCGCACGTCCTGCCGCCCCATCGTTCGCGCGTTCTCCCAGTCGTAGAACCGCGCGTAATCATCCCACCCGTGCCAGCCTTCGGTCATGCGTCACCTTTCCCGGCTCCCGGCTGCCGCCCCTCCCTCGAACGCCCCGCACACCCGGGCGAGTCCTGAATGATACTATCTGCCTATGCTCGAGACTCCGACCGATTCTCTCGAGAGCTGGCGCGGCGAATTCCCCATCCTCCACGGCTCCATCTACATGATCAGCAACTCGCTCGGCGCGATGCCGCGCGGGGCGGCGCGTTCACTCGCCGCGTACGCGGACACCTGGGCGACACGCGGCGTGCGGGCGTGGGAAGAACGCTGGTGGGAGATGGCCGGGGAAGTCGGGAACCTCGTGGGCCGCGTGATTGGCGCGCCGGCCGCGTCGGTGAGCATGCACGACAACGTGACGACGGCGCAGATGGTCGCGCTCTCCTGCCTCAAGCCGCAGGGGCGGCGCCGCAAGATTCGTCTGCTCGGCGGCCGACTTCCCCTCGATGATCCACCTGTACCGCGCGCAGGAGGCCCTGGGGTTCGAACTGCACGTCGTGTCGGCGGGCGACGACCTGAATGTCAGCGAGGAACGCCTCGTCGAGGCGATCGACGAAGAGACGTTGGTCGTGGCGTTCTCCCACGTCCTGTTCCGGACGTCGTTCATCGTCGATCCCGCGCCGGTCATCGAGCGCGCCCACCGCGTGGGCGCCCTCGCGATGCTCGACGTGTACCAGTCGGCCGGGATCGTCCCCCTCGACGTGACGTCGCTCAACGTGGACTTCGCCTGCGGCGGCTGCCTGAAGTGGCTCTGCGGGGGACCGGGCAACGGGTTCCTTTACACGCGCCCCGATCTTCTCCGCACGCTGACGCCGCGGTTCACCGGCTGGCTGGCGCTCGCGCACCCGTTCGCCTTCGACATCGACCCGGCCGAACTGCGCGAGGATGGGATGCGGATGATGAACGGCACGCCGCCGATTCCGGCGTATTACGCCGCCATCCCTGGACTCGAGATCATCGCGGACGTCGGGGTCGGCGCCATCCGGGAGAAGTCGTGCCGGATGACCGCCCGGCTGCTGGACCTCGTGGACGAGCGCGGCTGGCGGACGCCGACGTCCCGAGACCCGCGGCGCGTGGCAGGCACCGTGGCGGTGGACCTCCCCGACGCGCTTCCCGCCTCGCGCGCGCTCAAGGCGCGCGACGCCATCGTCGACTACCGCCCGCGCGTCGGCATCCGCATCTCTCCGCACTTCTACAACACGTTCGACGAGCTGGATCGGCTGGTGGACGTGCTCGCCGACGTCCTGGCGACGCGCCCGTTCGGCGAGGGCGCCTCTTCACGAGTCACGTAATAGCCCGACAATCATCCCGGAGTCATGCAATGAGCACACGCTGGATTCACCGTTACGCGCAGCGGACGCAGCGGATGACCAGTTCGGTCATCCGTGAACTGCTGAAGCTCACGGCGCTGCCCGACGTCATTTCGTTCGCGGGCGGCCTGCCGGGCCCCGACCTGTTCCCGGTCGAGGAAATGAAGGAAGCCACCGAGGCCGTCCTGGAGACGAAGGGGCGGGTCGCGCTGCAGTACAGCACGACGGAAGGCTACGCGCCGCTCCGCGACATGATCGTCCGCCACATGGCGCGCTACGGCATCGTCGTCGACATCGACAACATCCTCATCACCAGCGGGTCGCAGCAGGCGCTGGACCTGATCGGCAAGATCCTGGTGAACCCTGGCGACAAGCTGCTGGTGGAGAGCCCGACGTACCTGGGCGCCATCCAGGCGTTCACGATGTACGGCGCCGACTATGCGACCGTCCCGACCGACGACAACGGGATGGTCACCGACATGTTGGAAGACGCGCTGCGGTGCGGGCCGAAGTTCATCTACGCCCTCCCCAACTTCCAGAATCCGTCGGGCGTGACGATGCCGCTCGAGCGGCGGGAGGCGCTGATACGCGCCTCCGACCACTACGGGATCCCGATCATCGAGGACGACCCCTACGGGCAGCTGCGGTACAAGGGCGAGCACATCAAGCCGCTCGTCGTTCTCGACGCCGAGTGCCTGGACTGCGGGCACAACGGGAAGTACACCGGGAACGTCATCTACCTGAGCACCTTCAGCAAGACGCTGGCGCCGGGGCTGCGGATGGCGTGGGTGGCGGCCCCCAAGGAAGTGATCAACAAGCTGGTCCAGGCCAAGCAGGGCACCGACCTGCAGTGCAGCACGTTCGACCAGATGGTCGCGTTCGAGGTCGGGCGAGGCGGATTCATCGATCGCCACGTCCACAAGATCCGCGAGGTGTACGGGCACCGGCGGAACGTGATGCTGGCGGCACTCGAGAAGGCTTTCCCGGACCCGTCGGTCGGCGTCAAGTGGACGCGGCCGCAGGGCGGGTTGTTCCTCTGGGCGACCGTGCCGGAGTGGATCGACACGGCCGAGCTGCTGAAGGAGGCCGTCAAGGAGAAGGTGGCCTTCGTTCCCGGCGCCGCGTTCTTCCCGTGCGGCGGCGGCCACAACACGATGCGGCTGAACTTCAGCAACGCCCAGGATGCGCAGATCGAGGAAGGGATCGCCCGCCTCGGCCGTGTCGTCATGCGACAGATCGACGCGCACAAGGGGGCAGTGACCGCGTAAGCGGCCGGAGGCCCCGGTACCTGGGCCCGACGGCGGTTCACGGACACCCGGCTGGCAGCGGTCCTCGTCGATCCGCTGCCGGCTGCGGCATCCGTGATCCGCTATCGGCTACCGGCTGGTACAATGAGCGGGTATGAAGAGCCGGGTTGCCGTTCTCCGCGTCGAGCCCTCCACGGTCCTGGAATCCACCGAACGGCTGTGTGAACTCGCCGGGATGAGGCAGGCGCTCTCGCCAGCGGCGCCCACCATCCTCAAGGACAACATCTCGTGGCACTTCCCCTTCCCTGGCGCCAACACGACGCCGTGGCAGCTCGAGGGGACGATCCGGGCGCTCCACGCCGGCGGCTACCGGGATCTCAGCTGCGTCCAGAACAAGACGGTCGTCACCGACGCCTTCAAGGGGGAGGACCTCAACCGGTACGTCCCGATCCTCCAGCGCTACGGCGTGCCGATCCTCTACAACTTCAAGGAAGAGGACATGACGTGGATCCGCTACCAGCCGAAGGCGCGGATGCACGTCCTCCCGAAGATCTTTCCTGAAGGCATCCACATCCCGGACTACTTCCCGGGCAAGAACATCGTCCACCTGCCCACGGTGAAGTGCCACATCTACACCACCACCACCGGCGCGATGAAGAACGCGTTCGGCGGCCTGCTGCACACGCACCGACATTACACGCACTCGTGGATCCACCGGACCCTCGTGGACCTGCTGGCGATCCAGAAGGAAATCCACCCGGGAATCTTCGCGGTGATGGACGGCACGACGGCGGGCAACGGCCCGGGGCCGCGAACGATGTACCCGGTGATCAAGAACGTGATGCTGGCGTCGGCCGACCAGGTGGCGATCGACGCGGTGGCGGCGAAGCTGATGGGGTTCAACCCGATGGACCTCGAGTACATCCGCGTCGCGCACGAGGACGGTCTGGGGGTGGGGGACCCGCGGGACATCGAGATCGCCGGCGACGCCGAGGTGGCGAAAGAGTCGTGGAATTTCCACGTCGGCGACAACCTGGCGAGCCTCGGGGGCGACCTCTTCTGGTTCTCGCCGCTCAAGGTCTTCCAGAAGCTGCTGTTCCACACGCCGATCGTCCACCTCTTCGTGTTCGCCTCCGAGACCTACCACGACTACTACCGCTGGCCGGTCAAGGACCGCCGGACGTTCGAGCGGTGGCGCCGCGACACGCCGTGGGGCAAGCTGTTCCAGACGTACGAGGGGCCGCAGGGTACGTGGAGCACCACTGACGTCGCCTGAGATACATTTCCCACTATGTCATCCCCAGCGTCGTCCTTCTATCCGCGGGTCTTCGCCTCGGTCACGGCGGTCGTCCTCGGCATCGCGGTGCTGCGGATCATCCAGCCGTTCCTGGCGTCCGTGCTCTGGGCGGGACTGCTGGCGTTTCTGCTCTTCCCCGCGAACGAGCAGCTCCGGACGGCGCTTCGCGGGCGGAGGACCCTGGCCGCGCTGCTGCTGACCATCGCCAGCGTCCTCATCGTGGTCGTGCCTGCGATCTTCCTGGGCATCGTGTTCGGCCGGCAGGCCACCGAACTCGTCGGCCAGCTGCAAACGAGCGCGGCGGAACACCAAATCCAGCGGCCGAGCGACGTCTTGGCCCTTCCGCAGGTCGACCGGCTCGTGCGCTGGGTCGAGTCCTCGGTGCCGATCAGCGCGGAACAGCTGCGCGACTCGCTGATTTCCGGCGGGCAGCAGGTGGTGCAATCCGCGCTCGCCATCGGCGGTTCGCTCTTCGCTTCGGTCTTCGGGCTGGTGATGACGGTCATCCTCGCCGTGTTCCTGTTCTTCTTCTTCGTGCGCGACGGCGAGGGGATCGTGGCCCGGGCGATGGTGCTCGTCCCGCTGGACGACCGGCGAAAGGACAGGCTGCTCGCGCACCTGTGCAGCGTCATCAAGGCGATCGTCCTTGGCTCGCTGGTCACCGCGGTCGCGCAGGGCACGTTGGTGGGCATCGGGTTCCGCCTCGCGGGACTCCCCAGCCCGACCGTCTTCGGCGTCCTGGCGATGGGTGCGGCCCTCATCCCCCTGGTAGGAACGACCACCATCTGGGTTCCCGGTGCGCTGTATCTCGCGCTGACCGGGCACTGGGGCGCGGCGTTGTTCCTGGTGGTCTGGGCTGTCGCGGTGGTGTCATCGGCCGACAACGTCATTCGCCCGCTGTTCATCTCGAGCCGCGCCAAGATCACCACGCTGCCGGTGTTCATTGGCCTGCTTGGCGGCATCGGGGCATTCGGCGCGATCGGCATCTTCCTCGGCCCGGTGGTCATCGCGCTGGTGCTGGCCCTGCTCGAGTTCGCCGAGGAGGCGATCAAGGAACAGAAGGCGGCCCAGGCCGCCGCCGCGCAGGTCGTGGAGACGGCGCCGATGCCTTGAAGCCGGCTCCGGGCCGCCGGCTCCCGGCTGCCGGCCGTATCACGACCGCTAGCCATCAGCCACGACAAGAAATGCCGTTCCTCGAGCACCTTCCCAACTCCGTAATCCTTGGCCCGATGACCAAGGGGTCGAACCTCCCCTACCGCCGTCTGTGCGTGGAACTCGGCGCGCGGGTGACCGTCAGCGAGATGACGGTGGCGCGCCGCCTGAAACAGAAGCGGCGGTCGGAATACGCGCTGATTCGCCGCGCGCCCGACGAGCCGTGCTTCGGCGTCCAGCTCGCGGGCAACCAGCCGGACGAGATGGCGTGGGCCGCTGCGCTCGTCGCGTCGCGGGGCGCGGAGTTCGTGGACGTCAATCTCGGCTGTCCGATCGACTATTTCACCAGCAAGGGACTTGGCGCCGCGCTGGCGCGCCAGCCCAAACGGGTGCAACGCATCGTCGAGGAGATGGTGAAAGCGCTCGCTGGCGTGCCGGTCACCGTGAAGATCCGCCTCGGATGGAATGCCAGCAGCCTGAACTACCTGGACGTCGCCAGGGCGGCTGTCGACGGAGGCGCCGCCGCGATCGTCGTGCACGGCCGGACGCGCGACGCGCGCTACAAGTTCTCGGCGGATTGGAACGCGGTCGGCGAGGTCGCACGAACGGTAACAGTCCCGGTCATCGGCAACGGCGACCTGCTGTTTCCGCACGAGGTCGACGCGGTCCGCGCACAGAGCGGGTGCGCGGCGGTGATGGTGGCTCGCGGCGCGTTGATCAAGCCCTGGCTCTACCGCGAGATGAGGGAGGGTTACCGCGACCTGACCGCCGATGAGCGGTTGGCGATCTACCGGCGCTACGCAGCGCTCGCGCTCGAACACTGGGGCGCCGAGCAGTGGGGGCGCGAGCAGGCCGCCGACTTCACGCGATGGCATTTCGGCTTCTGGTGCCGTTACGCGCCGCGCCGCGCCGACGGGTCGTGGCCGTCCATGCAGGAACGCGAGTCGGTCGACTGGGCCGTCACGCCGCTCGATCGACTTCTTGTCCGCCAGGACGCGGCCGCCCACGCGTGGCTGGCCGATCGGCTCATCGCAGGAGAAGCGATCGATCCGGAAGCCGCGCCGGCGCCGTCCGCGGAGGACGAGGACGTTCGGAGGAGCAGCGTTCAAGTGTCGGGATGAAGACGGATCGGGCCCCAGCTGCCCCGGCCCGGTCACGCGCTGAGTAACGATCCTGCCCGATCTCCGTCCACTAACCTTACCCGGCCGTTCCCTGCCGCGAAACGCGGTGCCCATTCAGGCCGAATTTTGGAAGCGCGGCTGCTGGCAGCCCCGTTGCTGACTGGCGTTCGCCCCGGTGCAGCATCCAGCGCCCCGCGTTCTTCGGCTGCGACCGGCGCCATTCGACCGTTGGCAGTCGCCGTAGCCGGCCAATGGGCAAGTCGAGGGCAACCGCACGATGAATGGACACCCGACCGCGGGCCCCGTCACGCGATACGTGACCGGGGACCTTGCCAAGGCTCTGCCGCTCGTGGCGGCCGTTTACTTCTTCGCCGGCCGGCTCGGTCTCGCGGTGCCGTACACCAGCGGCAACGTGTCGCCGGTCTGGCCTGCGGCCGGGATTGCACTGGGCGCCATCCTCCTCTCCGGGCCGCGCGTCTGGCCCGCCGTCGCGGCCGGCGGGTTCCTGGTGAACCTGTTCACGCCCGTTCCCGCGATGTCGGCGTTTGGAATGGCGATCGGCAACGCCGCGGGCCCGCTCGCGGGAGCCTGGATGCTCCGGCGGACACGGGGATTCGACCCGTGCCTGGGCCGCCTGAGCGACGTCATCCGCCTGATCGTGCTCGGAGCCTTTGCGGGCACCGCCATCAGCGCCACGATAGGCACCGCGTCCCTCGCCCTGGGGCGGGTGCCGGCGTGGCCGAGCGTGCGGGCGACCTGGCTGATGTGGTGGCTCGGAGACGCGATGGGCGTGCTCGTCGTCACGCCCCTCGTCCTCGCGATCCCTTACGTTCGGGCGGCGCCGGAAGCCCGCCGGCCGGCGGAGCTGGCCGCGCTGCTGCTGACGACGGTGGCCTGTTCGCTCCTCGTATTCCGCACGCCGCCGGAACTTGCCGGCAGCAGCTACGGCATTCTCGCGCTCACGTTCCCGTTCCTGCTGATGTGGGGAGCCACCCGCTTCGAGGTGCCCGGCGCGGCCCTCATCACGGCCTCGCTCGCCACCGTCGCTCTCTGGGAGAGCCGATACGGCCTCGGGCCCTTCGTCGTCGGCACGTCGTTGCAGAACGCCGGTCTCCTGCAGTCATTCGTCACGGTCATCGCCGTGTCGGGCTTGTCGGTGGCGGCGCTGACGGCCGACCGCACCCGCCTCATCCGGCAGCAGGCCGAACGCGAGGCCGCCCGCCTCGGCGAGAAGCGCTATCGGGAGATCGCCGAGGCGGCCAACGAAGGCGTGTGGATGCTCGATTCACACCTGCTCACCTGCTTCGTCAACAAGCGATTGACACAGACGGGCGGGGACTATTTCGATTTCATCCCGGCCGCGGGCGGCGTCTACGTCGCGATCGGCGATGCGAGCGGTCACGGACTGGGCGCCGCGCTCGTCATGGCGCTCACCCGCGCCTACGTGCGGTCGCTCACGGCGCTGAACCTCGACGTCGCCGAGATCCTGACCCGGGTGAACCACATGCTCCTCGGCGACCTCGAGGAGAACCGCTTCGTCACCTTGCTGCTGGTGCAGGTGGACCGGGCCGCGCGGCGCCTGCGCTATGCCAACGCCGGACACGTGGCTGGATTCGTCATAGGCGGAGGCGACCCGCTCGCCGCGCCGGCATCGATGGCGAGCACTGGAATGCCGCTGGGACTCTTCTCGCGCTCGATGTACCCCGCACGGGAACTCGCCCTGGAACCTCGACAAGTCGTCGTGCTCGTCACCGACGGCGTAACGGAGAGCGAAGGCCACGGGGAGGAATTCGGTGCCGAGCGCCTGGTCGCCTACGCCAGGGCGCACACGGGATGGCCAGCCAGGTCGCTGGCGCGAGGCATCTGCCGTTCGGCCCGCCGCTTCGCACGCGACAAGCCGCAGGCCGACGACATCACCTCGGTCGTCGTGAAGGTGACGGGGCTTCCGGGTGCCGGCGGTGCGGCGGCCCCGCTGCCCCGTGAACTCACGACGAATCCAGGGTCGTACTTGAACGGCTGAACGGCAGGTCCTGGTGCCCCCGGACGCCAGTGAACGGGCGGGTCCAGGTCAAACGCGCGGCCGGCGCTGTATGCCCAGGAACGCGTGCCAGGCGTCGTGGTAGATCCGCTCCCTCGCCCAGCCTTGCCGGTGCAGTATCGCGTTCTTGAAGTTGTCGTAGTCGATGTCGAGCAGCGCCTGGGAGAATGCCCGCGCCACGTCCTCACGCGGCGCCTGCGCCCGGTAGCGGTAGTCGGCCGACTCGTCTTCGGCCGTCGCACCGAGCGAGGGCAGGTATCGCGCCCTCAGCGCCTCGAGGTCCTCGCTGGCCCGGGAGCGAACGGTCAACGTGTTGCGCCCACGGTCCCAGGGTTTCTCTACCACGCTGTAGAACCCGAACGTCGTCACGAGCCACATTGTCGCCTCCCGCCAGTCCTGGGTTCGTTCAGCGGACATTCTGGCACGAACCGACGCATGCGGCGCCAGTCGGGCGACTCCGGCGCGGAAGCGGCTCAGGAGATCGACCGAAACCGCATCCACCCGATGTACGGCGGCCCGTAGGTCAAGAATGCCCAGGCGCCGACGGCTGCCAGGGCGAACCAGAGGACGCAGCCCAGCGCAAACCAGACGGTGCTTCGCATCAGACGCTTCTGCATGACGTCGAGCGGACCCTTGTCCAGCCTCGCGCCGAGCATGCTCTCCGGTTCGTCCACGATGGCGCCCATGGCAGCCGAATACCTGCCGAAGACGGCGACCGTCTCGCCGTCCTGCACGATGCGCTCTTCGATCCTGAAGGGCGCCGCCGTTCGAAGCTCCCGGCTGTGCGGGCCCAGGTCGTAGCGGAGCTCCTCCCGGGGGCGCTTGGCGAGGGCTCGGAGGACGGCCGCCTTCGACTGCAACGACGAAGGCTGCAGCCTGGCTGTCGCCGCGTGCGCCTCGTAATTCTCGGCGACCTCGTCGAGAGTCAGGCGATCTGCCGGGAACTCGGGCTCGACGACCGTCAGCAACTTGACCGTGCCGGCAATCATTTCGACCACGGACGGCGTGAGGGCGAAGCCCTCGGCGACCGTCGTCTCGCCGCTTGCGGTCACTTCGTAGCGATACAGGAGGCACTCCCTCTTCGTCAGCGGCGAGAGGAGCGGCGGACCGTGGCGGCGGATCGTACCGAAGAACACGCCCTGTTTCCCGTCGGGTTGGGGCTCCCCGGCGGCGGCACGGCCGAGACGGTCTCGCCTCCAGAACCGCAGCAGCGCATCGTAGGCTGCGCCGAGCGAGAGCAGACCCGGGATCGCATCGAGGAACCCGACGGCGAGCGCCGCCCTCAATTTGTACGAAGTCGTGGGGGGCGGCGATACGTTGGGGTCGACGGGATACTGAACGTAGAACCAGCTGCTCAACCCGGCAGCCAGGAGGAGGTAGACGGCCAGAAGGATGAGGCAAGACTTCTTCAATGGACCTCCCGCCCCCATCGGGCGGTCGGGCTGCAGGCGGCCGACCGAGGGATTCTACACCTGCCCTGCCACCGCGTCAGCCCGCCGCCTTTGCCTTCCGTGACAGTTTTTTTCGCCGCCTCCGCTTGTGCCTGGTGCCCGGGAGGGACCAATGGCACAGGCTGGATGGCGGAAGCGGCTGGCAGGCATCGCAATGGTGGGGCTTGCGGCAGGGCTGGGAGCGGCCGCCAGGGTCGAAGCGCAGGCTCGACCGGCCGCCGGACAGGCGGGCGTCGTACCGGACGCAGACACCGCCTTTCCCCACGTCCGGGGCGTCAGGACGGGCGTCTACGACGCCGGCAAACTGTTGGCCGACGCCGGCCGTGCGTGCCCGACCGTCCGTGCCCTGCTCCACACGATCGAAGGAACGGACGTCGCGGTGATGGTCGAGGTCCGCGACGGCCTCGCGAACGGGCGGGCGTTCACCACGATGATGGGGGCGCGGGCAGGGGTGCGGTGGCTCAGGGTCACGATCGACGCCGGCCAGCAGCGGCGGCAGCAGGCGGCCTTCCTCGCCCACGAACTCCGGCACGTCGTCGAAGTCGCGGCGGCCCCAGAAGTCCTTGACGTGAAAGGACTTCAACGGTTCTACGAGCGTATTGGGCAGCCCCTGGGAGGCGGACACTTCGAAACCGAGGCCGCCGTCGCGGCCGAGAAGCAGGCGTTGCGGGAGGCGTACGCCGAGCGGGAGTAGCCGGCGTGCGCCGGCTACTTGACCGGTCTGAACAGCAGGTCCTGGTAATCGAAGGAGAAGTCCGCGAGGTCGTTGGTCGGCACCATGCGCAGTTCGACGATTCGGCCGTCGGGGCCGAGCGAGAAGGTCAGGTACGCGTCCGGGACGGTCGGGTCGCGGAAGACGGCCTTGAACGTGTCGTACTGCCAGTGGGTCACGTCGGCGGTCATCGTCGGTGTGCGCGTCATCTTCAGCACGAACTTCCCGCCCGCCTGGGGTTCGAGGACCATGTCCCCGTACCAGGCGTCGCGATACGTGCCGGCGTACCGATCGGCTGCCAGCGAAGGCCGCGAATCGGCCGCCCGCGCGTTGATCTGCTTCTGCTCCTTGTCGTTGGCGCGCCGGTTGTTGTCCTCGCGTGCCTTCCTGTACCCGGCAATCCAGTCGTTCGCGGGCAACCCGAGGACGTGGTCGAACACGTGGTTCACGATGGCCGACTGCGCGCCCGTCTCCTCCTGGTTCGTCAGCACGACGACGCCGAGGCCCTGGTCCGGCATCATCTGCACGGTGGAGACCATGCCCGTGAGGGCGCCGCCGTGCGAGACGACCTTGTGTCCGGCGTAGTCCCGCAGCGACCAGCCGAGGCCATAACCCGAGAACTGCGGCGTGGCGCGCTCGAGTCCCGCCCGTGGCGCTCCGATCGGGGTCGGGATGTGCATGGACCACATCTGCTTCTGCGCGGCGGTGCTGAATACCTGCTTCCCGTCGGGCAGCTTGCCCTGCCGCAGGTGGAGCATCACCCACTTCGACAGGTCCTCGACGTTCGAGCGGATGCCGGCCGCACCGGCCCACGTCTTGTCAATCGTCGGCACCAGGGAGTGCAGCGGCCCTTCGAGCCGCCACCCGCGCGAGTGCGGGAACGCGAGCTCGGCAGCTTGCGGCACCGCGCTCCCCGTGGTGACGGTGGACGTCATCCCGGCCGGCGCCAGGATTCGCTGGCGGATGAAGTCGTCCCAGTCCTGCCCCGACACCTTCGCCACCAACTGCCCGGCAACGACGAAGGTCAGGTTGTTGTACGCGTAGGCAGACCGCAGGCTGGTCACCGGCTTGAGGAAGCGGGCGGCTTCCAGCACCTCGGGCCTCGTGAAGGTGGTGTCAGGAAAGAACGTGAGGTCGCCCTGCCCGAGCCCCAGCCCGGTACGGTGCGAGAGCAGGTCCCGAACCATCAGCTGGCTGCTGACATACGGGTCGGCCACGCGGAAATCCGGCAGGTACTTCGAGACGGCCCCGTCCCACTCGACCTTGCCCTCGTCGACCAGGATGCCGACGGCGGCCGCCGTGAAGGCCTTGGTGTTCGAGGCGATCGCGAACAGCGTGCGCGTGGTCACCGGGGCCGGGTCGTCGATCCGCCGGACGCCATACCCCTTCGCGTACACCACCTTCCCGTCCTTTACGATCGCCAGGGCGAGGCCCGGGATGTCGAAGGCTTTCATCGCCGCGCCCACGAACGTGTCGATGTCGGCCGGCGCCTGCGCGGCCGCGAGTGAGACGGCAACCAGCCACGCGACCAGGACGAAGACGGGGAACTTGAGCCAACGCCGCGTCATGGAGCTCCTCCCTACAGCCACTGCCTCTTCCTGAACCAGGCGATCATCGCGACGGCGGTCGTCACGCAGATGATCCAGAACAACGCGTATCCCCAGCGCCACCCGATCTCGGGAAGTACTTGAAGTTCATGCCGTAGACGCCGGCCAGGAACGTCAACGGGATGAAGATCGTGCCGATGATGGTCAGCACCTTCATGACCTCGTTGAGCCGCTGGCTCATCGCGCTCATGTAGGTCTCCGTCAAGCCCGTCGCCATCTCTCGATACGTCTCCACGATGTCGATGATCTGGACGAGGTGGTCATAGATGTCCCGCATGTAGGTGCGCGTCGCGTCGCTCATGCAGTCGTGCGGCTCGCGCTGCAGTGAGTTGATGACCTCGCGCATCGGCCAGACCGCCCGCCGCAGCAACAGCAGCTGCCTCTTCAGGGTGTGGATTTCCTGGATGGCGGACGGGGTCGGCCGCTGCAGCACCTCCGCCTCGACGTCCTCGAGGCGGTCGCCGTAGAACTCGAGGATCGGGAAGCAGTGGTCCACGATCGCGTCGAGCATCGAGTGCACCAGGAAGCTCGCGTCGTTGCCGCGGAGCCGCGAACCCGGGGTCTGGATGCGCTGCCGGATCCCGTCCCAGACGTCGCCGCGGCTCTCCTGGAACGTCAGGACCGTGTGGTGGCCGAGGAAGATGCTGATCTGCTCGCCGTGGATGTGGCCGTCGACGAGTTCCAGCATCCGCGCGATGATGAACAGCCTTGCCTGGTAGGCCCCTTCCTCGTTGTACGCTTCCACCTTCGGGCGGTGGGTCACGTGGAGGATGTCCTCCACGGCCAGCGGGTGGAGGTGGTACTTCTCGGCGAGGCCCCGGATGACCGCCATGTCGTTGAGTCCGTCCACGTTGATCCAGCGGACGGTTGCCCATTCCGGCCGATGAGCGGCCAGGAAGCCCGCCAGGTCCCTCACCTCGACCACCTGCGCGCTGTGCGGCCCGTAGTCGATGCAGGTCACCGCGGCCTCGGCCCGCGCCTCCCCGGCGTCCGGCATCTTGGCGAGCTCCGACAACTCGATGCCCGCCACGGCGCCCGGCTTCTTGCGCTTGCGGAGCCGCGGGACACTGAACCTCGGGCGCGGGACGCCGCGCTTCGCGCGCCGCCGGGGCTTGTCGGGCGGCGGCACTTCCGTCCCGCCGGGTGTCGTCTCGGCCGGCGGCACCTCGGCCGGTGGAGCAGCCCGATCCTGTGGCTGGTCGGGATCGCTTGGCATGGCGGCCTCTCTCCCTCTGCCGGTAAGTATATGCCGAGGGGCTGAAGCCCCTCGGCTACAGATGGCGGGGAATGTAGCATGGGGCTCCTGAATCGTGACCCGTGTGGTAGAGTGCCCCCATCCGAGGAGGCTTCATGCCGGACTGGCTGAATCACGCCACGCAGTTCACGGTATTCCTCGCCCTCTCCGCCGCCGGATTCCTGTTCCTCGTCGTTGCGCTCTTCTTCGGCGAGATCTTCGAACATCTCGACGGGGCCGCGGACCACGACTTCGGGCACGGCGGGCCCAGCTTCTTCAGCGTCCGCATCATCAGCGTCTTCATCACGGCATTTGGAGGGTTCGGCGCCGTCGCCACGCACTACGGCCTCGGGGTGCTCGCCGCGTCGGGCGTCGGCTTCCTCAGCGGCGCGACGTTCGCCGGCCTGATCTACGCCTTCGCCTCGTTCCTCTACGGCCAGCAGGCCTCGACCGACATCCACCCTCTCGACGTCGTCGGACAATCCGCGCGCGTGGTGGTGCCGATCCCCAAGGACGGCGTCGGCCAGGTCCGCTGCCAGCTCGGCGAGCAGCTGCTGGACAAGATCGCGCGCACGCGCGACGGCGCGGCCGTTCCCGAGAACGCGGCCGTCACCGTCGTCGAACTCCTCGGCGACACGGTGATCGTCGAGCGCGCCAAGCAATGAGTCGTTGAACCAAGAGGCCTTCAGGAGACCGTCATGCTCGAACTGATGTTGATGCCGGTCGTCGATCCTCGTCGCCGTCCTGTCCCTCTTCATCGCCGGCTGGCTGTTCAGCCGGAACTACATCAAGGTGTCGCCCAACGCGGTGGCCGTCTTCAGCGGCCGCAAGCGCAAGCTGCCGGACGGCCGCGTCGTCGGCTACCGCATGATCAAGGGCGGCGCGGCGCTCCGCATCCCGCTGCTCGAGAAGGTGGAATACCTCTCGCTGAACGTGATGACCATCCCGCTGGAGATCAAGCGCGCCTACACCGTGAAGGGCGTGCCGATGATGGTCAAGGCGGTGGCGAACGTGAAGATCCGCAGCGACGACACGTCGCTGCAGGCGGCCGCCGAGCGGTTCCTCGGCATGTCCGCCGATCAGATCCAGCGCGTGATCTTCCAGACGCTGGAGGGCCACCTCCGTTCCATCCTCGGCACGCTGACGGTCGAGGAGATCAACAGCGACCGTCAGAGCTTCGCGCAGAAGCTGACGAGCGAGGCCGCCGCCGATCTCGAGAAGATGGGCCTCGGCGTCGACGTGCTGACGATCCAGGAGATCAGCGACGAAGAGGAGTACCTGAACGCCCTGGGCAAGCGGCGCACCGCCGAGGTCAAGCGCGACGCGACGATCGGCGAGGCCGAGGCCACGCGCGACGCGAAGATCAAGTCGGCGCAGGCGCTCCAGGAAGGCGAGCGGGCGCGGTTCACCGCCGACGCCGAGATCGCCCAGTCGCAGCGCGACTTCCTCATCCGGCAGGCGCAGTACCAGGCGGAGGTCGAGACGCAGAAGGCCACGGCGGCGCAGGCGGGACCGCTCTCGCTCGCCAAGTCGCGACAGCTGGTCGTGGCCGAGGAGGTGAAGGTCGAGCGCCAGCGGACGCAGGAGATGATCTCGGTCCAGGAGCAGGAAGTGCTCCGGAAGCAGAAGGAGCTCGAGGCGACGGTCATCAAGCCGGCGGAGGCCGAGCGGCAGGCGGCGATCGTCCGCGCCGAGGGCGCCAAGCAGTCGGCGATCCTCGAGGCCGAGGGCCGACGGTCGGCGCTGATCGCGATGGCGGAGGCGGAGCAGGAGAAGCTGCGCAAGGAAGGCGCCGGCCGCGCGTCCGCGATCGAGGCCGAAGGCCGCGCCGAAGCGGCGAAGGTCGAGGCGATCGGCCTCGCGCAGGCCAAGGCGATAGAGGCACAGGGCGTGGCCGAAGCGACCGCGATCCTGAAGAAGGCGGAGGCCTGGAAGCAGTTCAACGATTCGGCGCGCCTCCAGACCATCCTCGAGAAGCTCCCCGCGATCATCCAGTCCTCGTCGGCCGTGTTCGGAGCGGTTGCGGCGCCGCTCGGCAACATCGACAAGGTGGTCGTGATCGACCAGGGAGGCGGCGGGCCGAACGGCGCCGCCTCCAGCCTGGAGCGGCTGGCGCGCACGAGCCCGACGCTGGTGTTCAACCTGCTGCAGCAGCTCGACGCGCTCGGCATCAACCTGCCGGGCATGCTGCAGAACATCGGTTCGACAGCAACCGCGCCACCGGTAGTCACCGAGAAGCCGCAACTGTAGCTGTGCAGCATGTAGCACGGCCCTTCAGGGCCGTGCCGAGGGCCCGAGGGCAGACGCCGGCGATTGTGGCCGAGGGGCTGACCGCGTCCGCTGACGCTACGGCCGTCCGCCGGAGCCTTGGCGAAGGCGGAAGCCCCTCGGCTACACTAGCCCGATGCACAGACGCAGAACGCTCGGTGCTGCCGCAATCGGCCTCCTCCTGCTACTGTCCCCGCCCAAGCCCGCCGCCCAGCAGCAGCCCGCCCTCCACGACTGGGAGAATCCGGCGGTCTCGTCGATCAACGCCGAGCCGCCCCACGCGACGCTGATGCCGTTCGCGACGCGCGAGCAGGCTGTCGCGAACCGCCCGGAGGAGTCGCCGTTCTTCCGTTCACTCAACGGCCGCTGGAAGTTCCACTGGTCGCCGCGGCCGGCCGACCGGCCCCTCGCGTTCTTCCGCACGGACTTCGACGACGCCGGATGGGGCGACATCGCCGTGCCCGGCACGATGGAGTGGCAGGGACACGGCCAGCCGCTCTACATAGACGAGGGCTACACCTTCAAGGCCGACCCGCCGCGCATCCCCGCCGACGACAACCCGGTCGGTTCCTACCGGCGAACGTTCGACCTCCCGGAGTCGTGGCAGGGCCGCGAGGTCTTCGTGCACTTCGCGGGCGTGTCGTCCGCCTTCTATCTCTGGGTGAACGGCGAGCGTGTCGGCTACAGCGAGGACAGCCGCACCCCCGCCGAGTTCGACATCACCCGCTACGCGCGGCCGGGACGCAACGTCATCGCCGCCGAAGTGTACCGCTACAGCGACGGCAGCTACCTCGAATGCCAGGATTTCTGGCGGCTGAGCGGGATCTACCGGGACGTGTTCCTGTTCTCGACACCGCAGACTCACATCCGCGACTTCTGGGCCCGGGCCCAGCTCGACGCCCAAGACCGCAAGGGCCACCTGGACCTCGATTTCGAATTGGTCCGTCACGGCGAAGGGGCGCCCGCGGCGCGGACGGTGGTGGTCGAGCTGATTGGGCCAAACGGCCGGCCGGCCTGGCCGTCGCCCCGCCGGGTCACCGCCACCGTGAACCCGAGAGCGCACCTCGCGGCGTCGGTGGACGGCGACGTGCCGGGCGTCCAGCCGTGGACGGCTGAAACGCCGACGTTGTACCGCGTCATTCTCTCTCTCGAGGACGAGTCGGGCGCCGTCATGGAGACGCTGTCCACCCGCGTCGGCTTCCGGCGGGTGGAAGTCTCGGGCGGCAGGCTGCGGGTCAACGGCGTTCCGATCGTCATCCGCGGCGTGAACCGCCACGAGCACGACCCCAACGGCGGCTACACCATCGGCGAGGACATGATGCTCGCCGACATCCGCCTGATGAAGCAGTTCAACATCAACGCGGTGCGGGCGTCGCACTATCCCAACGACCCTCGGTGGTACGAGCTCTGTGACGAACACGGCCTCTACGTCGTGGACGAGGCGAACATCGAGTCGCACGGCATCAGCTTCGACGCCGACAAGACGCTCGCGAACAAGCCCGAGTGGCAGGCGGCGCACATGGACCGCACGAAGCGGATGGTGGAGCGCGACAAGAACCACCCGTCGGTCATCGTGTGGTCGCTCGGCAACGAGGCGGGCGACGGCATCAACTTCCAGGCGACCTACGCGTGGGTCAAGCGGCGCGATCCCGACCGGCCGGTGCAGTACGAGCCGGCCGAGCGGCGGGCCCACACCGACATCTACGCGCCGATGTACGCGCGGCCCTACCAGCTCGAGAACTACGCCAGGCTGAACGCCGACAAGCCGCTCATCCTCTGCGAATACGCGCACGCGATGGGCAACAGCGTCGGCAACCTGCAGGATTACTGGGACGTCATCGAGCGTTACCCGCAGCTGCAGGGCGGCTTCATCTGGGACTGGGCCGACCAGGGCATCTGGAAGGCCGCCCCGGACGGAAGCCGCTATTACGTCTACGGCGGCGACTACCTGCCGCCGGGCGCCGGGTTCGACCCCGACTGCCTCGACGGCCTCGTGATGGGCGACCGGACGCCGCAGCCCGAACTCTGGGAAGTGAAGAAGGTCTATCAGCCCGTGAAGGTGCGCGCGATCGACGCCGCCCGCGGCTCGTTCGAGGTCCAAAACCGATACGCGTTTCTCGACCTGTCACACCTGGAAGCACGCGCGGTCGTGACTGACGACGGCGTCGAAAGGTGGAACGCGCCGCTGACGCTGCCAAGGGTGATAGCGGGCGAGCGGGTGCCGTTCAAGGTGGTGCTCGATCCTGCCCGGGTCGGAAGCAGAACCGGGACGGAACGCCTGGTGACGATCGAATTCCGCACGCGGAGCGCGACGCCGCTGGTGCCGGGCCATCACCTCGTCGCGTGGGACCAGTTCCAGACCAGTGCCGCCGTGCCGCGTCCCGACGTGCCCTCCTCTACGCTCTCGCCATCTTCGGCGACGGCGCTCTCACTCACTCAGGACGCGGCCCAGGCACGCGTGACGGGACCGCGCTTCGAGGTGGTCTTCGACAAGACCACCGGGCTCGTCTCGTCCTACCGCTACGACGGCCGGCCTGTCCTTCGCAGCGGACCGGCGCCCAACTTCTGGCGGCCGCCGCTCGACAACGACTACGGCAACGGGCACCAGGTGCGGACGGCCGCGTGGCGGGATGCCAGCTCGAACCGGAAATTGCGGCTCTTCTCCGCACGGTTCTCCGACGAGCGAACGAGCTTGATGAACCCGTTCGGGCGCGCCGACGCTGGCACCTTCAAGACGCTCGGTGGAGGGACCATCCACTTCCGAACGATGGATGCCCCGGTCGCGCCCGGCTCGGTCATCGTCGAAGCCGAGTGGGATCTGCCCGCGGTGTCTTCGAGTGTCCGCTTCGAGTACATCGTCGGTGGCGACGGCACGCTGGTTGTCCGGTCGCGGTTCGTGCCCGGCAGCGGCGCCGTCCCCGAACTCCCCCGCTTCGGCACGACGATGACGCTGGCGGCGGAATTCGACCAGGCGGAGTGGTACGGGCGCGGACCGCAGGAAAACTACCTCGACCGGAAGACTGGCGCCGCGGTCGGGCGCTACAAAGCGGCGGTGGCTGACCTGGCGTTTCCCTACGAACGTCCGCAGGAGACCGGCACGCGCACCGACACCCGGTGGATGACGTTGCGACATGGCGCCAGCGGCATCGGCCTGCTGGTGATCGGCCTTCCGCGGTTCGAGTTCAGCGCCTACCCGTTCGCGCTGGAGGACCTCGACGGGGGGCCAAAGAAAACGCAGCGGCACAGCATCGACGTGCGGCCGCGCGACTTCGTGACGGTGAACGTGGACTGGGCGCAGATGGGTGTCGGGGGCGACAACAGCTGGGGCGCGCTGCCTCACCGCGAGTACAGGATCCCGCCGGTCGAGCTCTCATACGCCTTCGTCCTGACGCCGTTCGCCGGCGGACAGGATGCGGGCGAACTCGCGAGGTCGGTTCACGCGGCGGTGTTTCCGAACGAGCCTGCACCCGGCCTCGACCCGGTGACGTTCGACCGCAGCAAATCGCCTCAACCACCTCGCGCTTGGCAAGAAGGTGACGGCTGCCCCTCCGCAAGTCCTGCCCTGGTCGCGCTCTGGCGACGCCGGCCTGGTGGACGGCATCCTCGGTTCGGCGGACTACCGCGACGGTGAGTGGCGAATGGTCGAAGGCGCCGACTTCGAAGCGACGGTCGACCTCGGGGCGCCGAGGACAGTCAGTTCGGTAGAGCTGGCGCTCCTGCTGAAGCCCACCTCGGCGCTGCTCATGCCCGCGCGCGTCGGGATTCTCCTGTCAGCCGACGGAGAGCGCTACGAAGAAGCCATGGCGCTGGCGCCGCCCCCTCCGCCGATGAACGGCGTCGCCTCGGTGCGGGTTCCCGTGCGCATCCCGCTTCCGCGCGGCACCGCGCCGACGCGCTTTGTCCGGGTCGTCGCGCGAGACCCCGGACGCTGCCCGTCAGGCCTCGAGTGCGCCGGCGCGCCGGCGCGGATTGGGGTGGACGAGAATCGTCGTCCGATAGAACGTGGAACTTTCCCCCCTCCCAAACTGAATATGCTCAGGATGCGTCGAACCAGGAGAGCATGAGGTCAGTTCCGGCGGCCGACCGACTCCCCGACGAGGATCTCGTCCAGCAGGTGGCGGCTGGCGACCGTGAGGCGTTTGCCGAGCTGTACCACCGCAGGCGGCCCGATGTCTTCCGGTTCGCGCTCCACATGACCGCCGACGCGAGCGTGGCCGAGGACGTCGTGCAAGACGCGTTCATGGCCGTGATAGAGGATGCAAGCCGGTTCGACCGGCGACGCGCCGCTGCGGTGGCGTGGCTGTGCGGCATCGCCAGGAACCATCTGCGCCGGCGGCTCGCCCGGGACCGCCGGCTCGAGCCCCTCGCACACGACGAGGAGGGGTTGGACTGGGCGGCTGCTCCTCCCCGGGCGCTCGCGGACCTGCTGCGCGTCGAGCGGGTGGACGCGTTGCGCCGCGCGGTGTTGTCGCTTCCGCTCCGCTATCGCGAGGCGATCGTGTTGTGCGACCTCCAGGAACTGTCCTACGCCGACGCGGCGGCGGCGCTGTCGTGCGCCGTGGGGACCGTGAGGTCGCGCCTGCACAGGGGTCGGGTGCTGCTTGGCGTCGAAGCTGTCGGCGGGCATGCGAACCAGGGACCGGTCGGAGGTCGACGCGGCCGCGGAACTGGCAGACGAGGCGGGGTCCGGGCTTGCACCCGGCGGAGCAGTGTCATGAAATGGGAGCATGAGCTCGGCGAGGCGCTTCGCGAGCTGGCTCGCACGGCGGACGACGTCCCGGCGAACCCGGAAACCGAACAGCGGTTGCTCGCGGCGTTCGATGCCCGGGCGCACGTTGAGCGGCCCGCCCACGGCTCGTGGAAGTGGTGGCTGGCCGCGGCCGCAAGCGTGGCCGTGGTCGACGGCGGCAGGGTGGGGCGTGCACCTGCAGCAACGGCGTGGCACGGGAGCCGACGCGCCGAGGCCGGAGACGCCCGCGGCTGTCGCCGCACCGGCACCGGCGTCCGAGGTGGCCGGCACCGTTCGGGCCCAGGCACCAGCGGATCTCGATCGACCGGTTGCGACGGCCGCCACGCGCGTCCAGCCGACACGCGCCGTGCCTCGGGAGGGCGCCGACACGCCGCTCAAGGCGGCCGACGAGGCAAACGAGTTCGTGACGCTGCCTGGGGCGGACACGCTTCCACGTTTCGAGAGCGGAATGATCGTGCGGGTGGAGCTCCCCGCTTCGAGCCTGCCCGCCTACGGTTTTCCAATTGTGCCGGACGGAGCGCGGACGCCGGTGCCGGCTGACGTGCTCGTCGGTCAGGACGGCCAGCCTCGCGCCATCAGGCTGATCAGCATGCAGACAGCAACCAGGAGACGCTAATGAAAACCACGTTCTTCGCAGCAATCGGTATCGCCGTCGCGGCCGTCGCCGGCCGCGCAGCAGGTTTCCAGCTACACGTTCGAAACGAGGCATTCGACGACCGAGCCGCAGCAGGCCGTGCTCGAAAAGGTCCGGACCGAACAGGCATGGAAGGTGGCGCTGGAAACCAAGCCCGTCGTCAACGCTCCGTACTCGGCTGAGGCCGTGAACGAGTCGGTGCAGTTGCTGCCGGACGGCAACCGGATCGTCAACCGCAACACCTCGCGGGTCTACCGCGATTCGGCCGGGCGTATGCGCCGCGAGACGCTCGACGCCAACGGCGAGGTCGTGCTCACCTCGGTGACCGACCCGTCAACCGGCATCAGCTACATGTTCGACGTGAAGAACAACAGCGTCAGCCAGTCCAAGGTCTCGGTCCACTACAGTTCGGACGAGAAGATCGCGACAGGCACGGCGACCGCCACCGGGCAGGCTGGCGCCCCGGTGACGATGACGTTCACGATGCCCGACAAGCAGCAGGCCGCGGCTGGGGCAACCAGCCACATCGTCGTCAGGGAGGGGGTTGCTGGCGGCGTCACCGGCGGGACCGCTGGGCACACCGTGGTCGGCGTCGCGCTCGGCGAGACCACCAAGGAGGACCTCGGTCAGCAGATGATCGAGGGGGTGACGGCGAAGGGCACGCGGACGACGACCGTCATCCCTGCGGGCACCGTCGGCAACGAGCAGCCGATCAGGATTGTGTCTGAGGAATGGTTCTCACCGGACCTGCAGGTGCTGGTGCTCACCAGGCACAGCGATCCGCGCACGGGCGAGACGACCTACCGCCTGGCGAACATCAGCCGGAACGAACCGGCGAAGTCGCTGTTCGAGGCGCCGGCTGTAAAGTAGCTTCCTGTGGTGGCTGTGGCTAGTGGTTCGTCGTCGCGCGCGACTGCCACTAGCCACCAGCCACTCGTCACTACCCAACCACAATCCTCGTCCCCGCCACGTGGCACCGGTTGCAGGCGCCGCTCGTGATCGCGGCAGTCATCGACCTCGCCGTGCCGGTCGTGCCCGTGGCCGTCGGGTAGAGGCCGGCGCCGAAGGTGATCGGCGTGGACGTGTAGAAGTTGCCCGACGCGTCCGATGTGAGCGTCATGACCACCGTGCCCCCGCCCGCCGCGGCGGTCGTGATCCGGATGACGGCCCCCGGGTAGACAGTCGTCCCGTCACTCTTGTAGGCGGTCCCCGCAACGGTCCACGAATGGCACGAGGAGCAATCCCGTCCCGCGTTGTGGCTCGACGAGAGCCCGGCTGCCCCTCCCGTCGTGCTCGACGTGCCGGAACTCGGGGCGGTCGGTGAACTGCTGCTGCAGGCCGTCAGGGCAAGCGCGCCGCACAAGAGGGCGGCCGATAGTCTGAGGTTCATGACCGGGAAGCTCAGCAAAAGCGGTGCCCTGATCCGGGCGGTCCAAATCCTCAGCATTCTGGAGTCTTTCAGCCCAGAATCCTTCCTGCGTCCTCCTGCCAGTTCAGCGGACTGTGTCCTGGCGTGGTCAATGGACCGGCGCGCCCTCGACAACCGCCTCCTCGGATTGGAACTCGCCCAGTGAGATCGGCACGGCCACCTTGAGCATCAGCGTGAAGAGCAGGAACCCCAGCGCGAACACCCCGGCGGCCACCCGGAGTTCCGTGAGAGACGGCGTGTAGACGTAGATCTCGCCGAGCACGTCCGGCGTGAGCCCGGGGATGATGAGGCCCATCCCCTTCTCGATGTAGCACCCCGCGTAGACGGCCAGGCACCCGATGTTCAGCGTCAGCCAGTGGCGCCGGGTCCTCGGCACGATGAACAGGACGAATGCCGCGACGTTGAGCGTGACGGCCGTCCAGGCGTAGGGCACGAGCGTCCGGTGCGCGCCGAGACCCTCGTACCAGTACCGCGTGAACAGCAGGTGCTCGGTGTCGGAGTAGTACTCCTTGAACGCCTCCGCGCCGTGGAGGAACAGGTTCAGGAACATCGCGTACGCCATGAGCTCCGCGATCTTGCTGATCGCCTGGTCCTGGATTTCGAACGACGTGAAGCGGCGAAGCAGCTGGAGCACGATCAGCAGGATCGCCGGCCCCGAGCAGAACGCCGAGGCGAGAAACTGCGGCGCCAGGATCGAGGAGTTCCAGTAAGGTCGCGCCGCGAGGCCGTTGTAGAGGAACGCCGTGACCGTGTGGATGCCGACCGCCATCGGGATCGAGAGCAACACCAGCGGCACGACGATCTTCGGGTTGTAGTGGCGGCCCGAGAACGCGCGGTAGCAGATGTGCGTCACCACCACGAAGTTCACGACGAAGTAGAGGTTGAGGACGAGAACGTCCCACGCCAGGATCGACTGCGGGAAGTTCAGGTGACCGACGCCGGGCAGCAGGTGCCAGAAACGGTCGGGGCGGCCGATGTCCACGAGGACGAACAGCAGGCACATCACGATCGCGCTGACGGCGAGCAGTTCGCCGAAGATGACGATCTCGCGAATCGGCTTCCAATCGTAGACGTAGGCCGGGATCACCAGCACGACGGCCGCCGCGGCCACGCCCACGAGGAAGGTGAAGTTGCCGATGTAGAACCCCCAGCTGACCTGGTCGCGCATCGCGGTGATGATCAGGCCCGTGCGGATTTGGCTCGCGTAGGCGAGCCCTCCGGACGCGATCAGGATCGCGAGGAACGCTATCCATCCCCAGTACACCCCGTTCCCGCGGGTGACGAGACGCAGGCTGCCGGCGATGAAGCGAGAGAACAGGCGGACGGTGCTCACACTCACCTCACGTCGCGTAGAAATAGAAGAACTTGGGGACGGTGTTCAGCTCTTCCTTCAGGACGAGCACGCGCTTGTGCTCGATGATGTAGCGAATCTCGCTCTCGGGATCGAGGAGGTTGCCGAACTTCCGCGCGCCGACCGGGCACGCTTCCACGCACGCCGGGTAGTGCCCGTTGCGGGTCCGCTGGATGCAGAACGTGCACTTCTCGACGACGCCCTTCGGACGTGGGCGGTTGCCGAGCACATGGGTCTTCGGGTTGATTGCCCCCTTCGGGATGGAAGGCTCGCCCCAGTTGAAGTGCCGGGCGCCGTACGGGCAGGCCGCCATGCAGTAGCGGCAGCCGATGCACCAGTCGTAGTCGATGACGACGATGCCGTCGGGGTCGGTCCATGTCGCGCCGGTCGGGCACACCTTGGTGCACGGCGCGTTGCGGCACTGCTGGCACGCGACCGGCACGTAGAAGTGGTTCTCCTCGGGCACCTGCGCCGGCTGGTAGTACGCGTCGGCGTGGCTGAAGTCCACGCCGCGGTCCTTGTCCATCTGAAGGACCTTGATCCAGTGCACCTGCGGGTCGCGCGACTGGTTGTTCTCCTCCACGCAGGCGTAGACGCAGCGCCGGCAGCCGATACACCGCGAGATGTCGAGCGCGTACGCGAACAGGACGTTGGGCTGCGCGGGCGTGTCCGACACGGTGATGCTCGTCCCGAAGCGCTTCGAGTATTCGCGCTCGAGATCCTTCAGGCGGCTGCGAAGCTCGTCCTTCGACAACTCGTGCAGGCGGCGGGGACCGCAGGCGGTGAGGAGAAACCCGGCGGCCGCGGCGGCCGCGCACGATGCGAACTCCCTCCGGGACACTCCCATACGAGTCACCTCGCTACTTCCGCGACGCCGACGGGCGCACGGGCGCCGGCTTGGGGGCGATCGGCCTGAAGCGCGGCTGGTGCGGGTTGTGGCAGTTGGCGCACAGCAGGTACGACTTGTGACCGTTCCAGTCGCCGGTCCGCCGGCCGTGCACGCCCGCCCGCCAGTCGCGGTACTTCTCGCCGTGGCACTGCCCGCACAGACGGTACGATTCGCTGAACGGCAGGCGCTCGCCGCTCGCCAGGTGGAGCATGTCGCGGTTCTCGGCGTCGTGGCAGTCGAGGCACCAGCGGTGTTCCGCGTCGTGGGTCAGCACGATGTCGGTGTGCATGTCGGTCAGTTCGCGCCGGGTGCGGTTCGCCTTCAGCGACGCATGGCACGCGGAACACGGAAAGATGCCGTCCGAGAACGGCGGCGGGGGCACCTCGAGCCGCTCGACCGGCCGTGGCGGCGGAGCCTGGGCGCGCGCCGGGAGGGCGGCACACGCCAGCACCGCTGCCACGACAATCCGGCCCGGCAGCGCGAGCCTCATGCGCGGCTCCCCGTCGCCCCGGACATCTCGATCCCGCGCTTCATCTCCCGGAGCCACATGGCCTGAAACACCTGGAGCCGCTGCCCGACCGTCGCCGCGAGGTTGGTCATCACCTGGTAGCCGACGTCCGGGTGAGCCGCCAGGTAATCCTGGAGCGCCGCGCGCGGAAAGGCGATCACGTCGGTGTCGATCTGCGCGGTGGCTTTCAAAGTGAACCGGTGCGGCGGGATGAGCGCCGACCAGCCGAGCGTCTGGCCGGCCGATCGCTCCTCCACGAGGATGTCCTCCTCGCGGCCGTACACCTCCATCGGCAGCGTGAGGTTGATGCGCCCGCGCTCGATCACGTAGAGGTGCTCGGCGTTGGCGCCGAGCGGGAACAGCACCGCGCCCGCGGGCACCGCGAGTCGCCCGGCGAGCGCAAGGACGGCCTGCGCCGTGTCGGCCGGAAGCGACTTGAGCAAGTCGGGTCGGGTCCCCGTCATCGATTCCCCCTGCGACGAAGTCGAAGGATGTCAGGGCCCGCGGTGATCGCCGGGCCCGGTGGCGAGACGGCCGGGAGACTCAGTGAACCAGGGGCGACTGCGTGCGGCAGTTGAGCGCTTCCATCGAGGGCAGGCTGATGAACGACTCCGCGGCGGCCTGCTCGAGGCGCACGTGCTGCTCGATCTGGAGGAGCAGGACTTCGAGAGGGACGTGCGGCGCGCGGTGGAACGCGTGCGCGTTGGCGCTCTCCGAGAAGAACTTCTCTGGCGCCAGGTCCAGCTGCGGCCGGATCGGCGCCTCGTTGGGACGCCCTGCCGTGCGGGTGGCGGCGCCGAAGGCCATCGCGGTCACGGCGAGTCCGAAGATGCTCAACGCCAGGGCCATCAGGAACATTGTCATCGCTGGCTCCTCGCCTGCCGTGCAGGCACACGCAGGCCTGAGGCCTGCACCACGGGTCGTTCGCGGCCGGCGCTGCGGTCCGGTTCCCATTCCGGTGCGCGCCGCCTGACGCCTGCCTGAGCAGGTTGGGTGCCAACTCACGATGGCGGTTTTTGCGCCAGAAAATCCCCAGGTCGCCGCCCTGCCGCGCGCTGGCCTGCCAGGTTGTCAGGGCCCGCCCTGACAGCCTGGCAGAGGCTCGCCGCGGGCCGCATGCCTCGCGGTGCGCATTGCGGTTGACGCCGTCGCCGGTGTTCTGTCAGTATTCGCGCGGGTTTCCGAATCCCAATCCCGAATGAGATCCCGACTGACGGGCACCACCGTCGGCCTCGCGCTTGGCATCACCGCGGCCGTGTCCGTCGTGATGGCCGGGGCGGCCTACTTCTACTCGAAGCACCACTTCGAGGCGATGCTGTCCACGGCCCGGGAGATGGGCGTGGCGCAGGGCGAACTGATCCGTACCGCGCTCGAGCACCAGATGATCGAGAACGACCGGACGCTGATCGCCCAGATGATCGAGTCGTTCGGGCGGCAGCCGAACGTCGAGCGCGTCGTCATCCTCGATCGGGAAGGCGTCGTGCGCTACTCCAGCGTGCCCGCCGAGCACAACGGCGACCTGCGGATCGGGTCGCCCACCTGCCAGGCGTGTCACCGATATCCCCCGGAGCACCGCGGCTCCAGCCGCGTGATCGAAACAGCGGACGGCACGGTCCTCCGGACGGTGGTGCCGTTCCGCAACCACGAGCGCTGCCACGCGTGCCACGACCCCGCGCGCCGCATCAACGGCATCCTGCTCCTCGACCGCGGCGTCAGCGGGGTGAGGGCCTCGATGATCGCGACATGGGCTGGCTCGTCGGAGGGACGGGGATCGCCACCCTCGTGCTCGTCGGCGCCATCGCCGCGATCCTCCGCTTCGCCATCCTCCGCCGCCTGCAGCGATTCGAGACCACGGCGCGCCAGATCGCGTCCGGCGACCTCGAGCGGCGCGTGCCGGCGGAAGGCTCCGACACGATCTCGTGGCTCGCCCGCGAGTTCAACGCGATGGCCGACTCGGTGACCGGCCTCCTGGGCGAGGTCCGAAACCAGCGGGAACGCCTCGAGACGGTGATCAACAGCGTCGACGACGGCATCGTCGTGCTCGACGCGACCCGGCACGTGATTGCGGCCAACGACGCATTTCTCGCGCGGACCGGCGGGCGCCGGGAGGCGGTGCTGGGCTGCTGCTGCGACGAAACCGGCGTGGCTGGGTGCGATGTCCAGCAGTGCCCGACGACGGCGTGCATGCGAACGGGGATGCGGCAGGTGCGACTGTGCCAGCGCACCGATGAACACGGGCGGGTGCGATGGGAGGAGATTCACGCGTCGCCCATCGCCGGAACCGACGGCACGGTCGCCCACGTCGTCGAGGTCTGGCGTGACATCACCGACCGCCGGGCGGCGGAGGCGTCCCTGGCCGAGTCGCACAAGCTGGCATCCCTCGGGCTCCTGGCCTCGGGCTTCTCGCACGAACTCAACACGCCGCTTGCCACGGTGCTCACGTGCGTGGAAGGCATTCTCCGAGGGGTCGGCCGGACGGGTGTTGACGCGGACGATCGCAGCTGGATTGCCGAGAGCGCCTCCATCGCCCGCGAGCAGGTCCTGCGATGCCGCGCCATCACCCAGCACTTCCTGAGGATGGCCCGGGGCCAGGGTTCTCCCGGCGAAGTGGTGGACCCGGCGGCGGTCGTCTCGGCCGCGGCACGCCTCGTGGAACCGACGGCCAGGGCCTGCGGCGTCAGCCTCGCCGTTGTCCCCCCGCGGACGGCCTCCGGGTGCGCATCGACGAGTCTGCGCTGCAGCACACGATCATCAACCTGCTGCTCAATGCGGTGCAGGCGTGCAAGGCCGGAGGGAGCGTGGCGGTGGCCGTGGAAGGCGCAGATCCCGTCCGCATCAGCGTCAGCGACAACGGGTGCGGCATTCCGCCGGAGCACGCGAGCCGGATCTTCGAGCCGTTCTACAGCATGAGGAAGGGCGGAACCGGCCTCGGCCTGTTTCTGTCGCTCGATTTCGTCAAGGCCTGCGGCGGGGACATCACCGTCTCGAGCGTCGTGGGCAGCGGGTCCACCTTCGAAGTCTCGCTGCCGGCCCTCCGGCCGCAGGCGCCCGGGGAGACGGCCGGATGAATCGCTTGCCGCTGGTCCTGCTCGTCGACGACGACGACGTGTTTCGGAGCGTGATGGGGAGAGAACTCGGCCGCGCCGGGTTCGAGGTACTGACGGCCGCGACCGGCGCGGAAGCGCTTCGAGTGGCCGCCGAGAGGCAGCCGCCCGTCACCGTCCTCGACCTGAACCTGCCCGACATGACCGGCCTGCAGGTGCTCGAACGCCTTCGGTCGGCCTGCCCTTCCACCGAAGTGCTGATGCTCACCGGCCACGGGTCCATCGACACGGCGATCCAGGCCATCCGGTGCGGCGCCTTCGACTACGTCGCGAAGCCGTGCCCGCTCGACGAACTCGAAGTGCGAATCCAGCGGGCCCTCGAGCGCCACACGCTGACGAGGCGCGCGAGCCTCCTCGAGCGGGGATTGACGCCACCGGACCTCGGGCACGCGTTCATCGGGCAGAGCCCGAGGTTCGTGGACGTGCTGGAGTTGATCGGGCGGGTGGGCCCGTCGGACGCTGCCGTGCTGATCACGGGCGAGACCGGTTCAGGCAAGGAGATCGCGGCAAAGCTGCTGCACGCCAAGAGCCCGCGGCGCGACAAGCCGTTTGTCGTGGTGGAGTGCGCGGGGCTCCAGGAGAGCCTCCTGCAGAGCGAGCTGTTCGGCCACGAGCGCGGCGCCTTCACCGGCGCCGACCGCGCGAAGCCCGGGCTGTTCGAGGTCGCGCACCGCGGGACGATCTTCCTGGACGAGATCGGCGAGGTGAGCGCGGCGACCCAGGTGAAGCTGCTGCGGGTTCTCGACTCGTCCACGTTCCGCCACGTGGGCGGCACGGCGGAAATCGCGGTGGACGTCCGCGTGCTGGCGGCCACCAACCGGGACCTGGCCGCGATGGTCCGCCAGGGGCAGTTCCGGGAGGACCTGTTCTACCGCCTGAGCACGATCGCGCTGCACTTGCCGCCCCTGCGCGAGAGGGCGGGAGACGTGGAGTTGCTGGCCAGGCACTTCGTGGCGCAGTTGAACGAGCGGCGGGGGTCTGTGCTCGAACTGAGCCGGGAGGCCCTCGACGTGCTCGCCCGGCACCCGTGGCCCGGAAACGTGCGGGAGCTCAAGCACGCGATCGACGCGGCGTTGCTGGTGTGCGACGGGCCGCTCGTCCGGCCCGAACACCTGCCGGCGTCCATAAGGCGGCCGCCAGGCCCGGCACCGGCCGACACCCTCCCGACACTCGAGGCGCTCGAGCGCGAACACATCCGCCGGGTGCTGGACGCCGTCCACGATCACCGCGGGCAGGCGGCGAAGGTGCTGGGAATCAGCGAACGCAACCTGTACCGCAAACTGCGCGAATACGGCTGGCTGATGTAGCCGAGGGGCTTCAGCCCCTCGGCGGCGGCACGGGGCTGAAGCCCCGTGCTACAGGTCAGCGGTCACCTGCGCTTCGCCGCCGGTTCGTCGTCGTCATCGACGTCGGCTGCACCCGCGAAGGTGCGCACGAAGGCGGCCCGTACCGGCGGGGGCATCGGGCTGTGCGCCCCCTTCACCGACTTCCAGATGATCTCGTTCAGCTCCTGCTCGGGCGCGAGGTCGGCTTCGGCCAGGTACATGTTGGCCGACGCCGTGGCGCCCCACGCGTTCGACGCGTTCTTCTCGGTGATGTCGAAGCGCGCCGGACGGAGTTTGTACGGCGTCAGGACGGGCGTTCCCTGGAAGGCGGCGTACATCGGCGTCGCGCCCGCGTCCAGGTTGCTCATCGGCGGCAACCCGAGGATCAGTTCCATCGTCCGCAGCATCGCCGCGGTGTCGTAGAGCGTCGAATCGACCGAGCCGCGCTTGATGAACGGGCTGGCGACCAGCGCGATCGACCGGTGGGTGTCCACGTGATCCGGGCCGGCCTGGGCATCGTCTTCGAGAACGAAGATCGCCGACTCCTTCCAGAACCGGCTGTTGCTGATCGCCTCGACCACGCGGCCGAGCGCGAGGTCGTTCTCGGCAACCATGGCGCGGGGAGTCGGGTAACCGGCTCGGGTGCCGGCGGTGTGGTCGTTGCCGAGCCTGAGGATGTTCAGGCGGGGCAGTTCGCCGGACTGCTCGAACTGCCTGAACTCCTCGAGCCAGACGTCCACGCGCTTGTTGTCGGGGATCGTCAGGTCGTAGGGCATGAAGTTCGGGTGCACCTTTCCCTTCAAGCCGGGCACCGTCGCCACCACCGGGCCGACGCCGCTGTCCTTTTCCCCTTCGGGTTCGGGGCCACGCTGGGTGAACTCCCCGTAGCTGCGGACGCTGACCTTCGCGCGGTTGCACGCGTCCCAGATGTAGCCGTTGAGCGGCGCCGTCACGTTGCCGTAGGCGTTGCGCATCTCGCCGCCGCCCTCGCTCATGTAGCGCGCCCCGCGGCCGCCGTAGTTGGTCGGCCAGATCTTCTCCACGAAGTCGGTCGCGTACGCGCCCGTCGAGTAGGCGTGGCCGTCGTAGCTCACCTCGGCGTCCACGTAGAAGTTGTCCATCACCACGAATTCGCGGGCGATGGCGTGGGCGTTCGGCGTGATCTCCTCGCCGAAGAGGCAGAGGTTCGGGTCCCCGTTGCCGCGTTCGAGGTCGCCGAGGATCTGGTCGTAGGTCCGGTTCTCCCGGATGATGTAGAACACGTGCTTGATGGGCGACGGGTCGCCGACCTTCGCCGGGATGGGCGAGCCGGCCTGCGCGGACGCCGGGGCGAGGATCGTGGCGCCGGTGAACGGCGTCATCGCGTACACCGTCTTGGTCATCTCCTGGAGCCTGGCCTTGTCGGGCACCGCGACGATCGACAGCGAGCCCTGCAGCAGCGCGCCGCTGTATTGCTCCCCCATGCCCGGAATGCCGGGCTGGTTGCCGCGCGGATTCGCCTGCGAGGTGAGGCCCTTGCCGCTGAGGATGAAGATGCGCGTCCCGTCCCTGCTGAACTGGACCGCGGTCGGATACCACCCGGTCGGGATGAAGCCGTCCACGGTGCTGCGCAACGGGTCGGCGACGCTCACGACCGCGACGGTGTTGTTGTCGGCGTTGGCCACCAGCAGTGTGTTGCCGTCTGGCGACAGCCCGAGGCCGTTGGGGGTGGCCCCGGGCGGGGAGTTCGGGAAGAGCGCGACCGAGATCTGCTCCTTGGCGGTCTTCGACCCGAGGTCCACCACCCATACCGTGTTCGTGTTGGCGCACGCGACGAACAGCCGCGAGGCGTCTTTCGAGAACACCATGGCGTTGGGATGTTCGCCGACCGCGATCTCGCCGCGCTTCTCCAGCGTCGCCGCGTCGAAGGCCAGGACCTTCGCGCCGCCCCACACCGATACGTAGACCGTCCTGCCGTCGGGCGATACCACGCAGGTGTAGGGCTCCGCGCCGACGTCCACGGTGCCGCGCACGATCCCCGACTTCGTGTCCAGCATCGTGAGCGCCTCTCCGAGGACGTGGACCGCGTAAACGTGGCGGCCGTCGGGCGCGATGGCGATCCCCCCGACGAAGCTCTGCTCCACCGGCTCTGGCCGATTGATCCCCGGCATCGGCTTCTGGGTGTCGCGGCCCAACGCGTAGACCGCCCCCGCCGTCAGCTTCCCGGGCGTCCAGTAGAACTCGTTCACCGTCGTCTGGCCCGCGCCGGACGAGAAGACGCGGCGGCCGTCCGGATGCCAGGCGAGCCCGAGCCACGCGTGCTCGAGGGTCGTCCTCGACGAGACGTAAGCGCGGCGCAGGTCCACGACCGTGAGCGTGGGCTTGGCGTACCCGTTGTTGGTCACCACGAGGTAATTGCCGTCGGGCGATTCCACCATGGCGAGCGGCAGGTCGCCGATCGACATGTGGCTGCCGGCCGGCTTGATCCTCCAGCCGTTGGGCAGCAGCGTGACGCCCTGGCCGAGACTGCCGGGCCACGTCGGCGGCGGCGGGGCGAGGCGGGCGACAGAACCCACGCCGCCGGCGACGAGCAGGCAGCAGGTGATGGCGATGGCGGAGAAGGTTCGGCTGGGCATAGTGGGGATTCTATGCGATCCCGCCTGGGCAAGAGCGGCGATTCCCGCGGAGCGAGGCTCAGGCGCGTAGGTCACGGTGTACAAAGGAAAAGGCCCGATGGAGCGGCTGCTCGACATCGGGCCTTTGAGATATCCCCGGCAGTGACCTACTCTCCCACAGAGTCGCCTCTGCAGTACCATCGGCGGAAGCAGGCTTAACTACCGTGTTCGGAATGGGAACGGGTGTGGCCCTGCTCCTATGACCACCGGGAAAGTGGTTGAACGGCCCCGCAGTTCTTCACCGAGCTTCAACGACATACGCGTCCAAAGCGCGGGGCGATTCAAAGTTGTGAAATAACATGCCCGCCTCGCCGAAGCGGCCTGAGGGCCGCGGAGGCGGGACAACTGAATACCTTACAAACGGTAGTTTCTGCGCCGCACGCGCAGGCTTGATAATAGTTATGGTCAAGCCGCACGGCTGATTAGTACCAGTAAGCTTAGCATGTCACCATGCTTACACACCTGGCCTATCACCTGGTAGTCTTCCAGGAGCCTTTAGGAGTCTTACGACTCGGGAAATCTCATCTCGGGGAGGGTTTCACGCTTAGATGCCTTCAGCGTTTCTCCCGTCCGCACGTAGCTACCCAGCGCTACCCTTGGCAGGATAACTGGTACACTAGAGGTGCGTCCATCCCGGTCCTCTCGTACTAAGGACAGCCCCCCTCAAATTTCCTTCGCCCATGGCAGATAGGGACCGAACTGTCTCGCGACGTTCTAAACCCAGCTCACGTACCGCTTTAACCGGCGAACAGCCGGACCCTTGGAACCTGCTACAGCTCCAGGATGCGATGAGCCGACATCGAGGTGCCAAACCTGAGCGTCGATGTGAACTCTTGGCTCAGATCAGCCTGTTATCCCCGGCGTACCTTTTATCCGTTGAGCGATGGCCCTTCCATACGGAACCACCGGATCACTAAGGCCTGGTTTCCCACCTGCTCGACTTGTAGGTCTCGCAGTCAAGCTCGCTTATGCCTTTGCACTCTACCGCTGGTTTCCAAACAGCGTGAGCGAACCTTCGCGCGCCTCCGTTACAGTTTAGGAGGCGACCGCCCCAGTCAAACTACCCGCCTAGCAGTGTCCCTCTCCTGGATAACAGGAGCAGGTTAGAACGCCGAAACATTAAGGGTGGTATCTCACCGTTGACTCCCCGGACCCCAAGAGGCCCGGTTCAAAGTCTCCCACCTATCCTGCGCATAATGTGTCAGCATTCACTACTAGGTTGTAGTAAAGGTGCACGGGGTCTTTCCGTCTAGCCACGGGTATCCGGCGTCTTCACCGGAACCACAAATTCGCAGTGCCCCTCGTTGAGACAGCGCCCAGATCGTTACGCCATTCGTGCAGGTCGGAACTTACCCGACAAGGAATTTCGCTACCTTAGGACCGTTATAGTTACGGCCGCCGTTTACCGGGGCTTCAGTTCGGAGCTTCGCCTTGCGGCTAACCCCTCCCTTTAACCTTCCGGCACCGGGCAGGCGTCAGACCCTATACGTCGTATTCGACTTAGCAGAGTCCTGTGTTTTTAGTAAACAGTCGCCTGGGCCTCTTTATTGCAACTCCCTCACGCTCTGCCGTGCGAGACGGCTCACGCTAACGGAGCACCCCTTCTTCCGAAGTTACGGGGCGAGTTTGCCGAGTTCCTAAACGAGGGTTCTCACTTGCGCCTGAGGATTTTCTCCTCGCCTACCTGTGTCGGTTTGCGGTACGGGTACCTGGACCACTCCTTAGAGGATTTTCTCGGCAGCGTGGCGTCACCGGCTTTATAGAGCTAAGCTCTTCGCCATGGCACCTCAGGGAATGTGACCCACCGGATTTGCCTGGCGGATCCCCCTACATGCCTGAACCCACACGTCCAATCGTGGGCCCGGTTAGCCTCCTGCGTCTCCCCATCGTGATAACGTTTTCCAGGTAGTTCGGGAATATTAACCCGATATCCATCCGCTACGCCTTTCGGCCTCGCGTTAGGACCCGACTAACCCTGAGCGGACGAACCTTCCTCAGGAAACCTTAGGCTTACGGCGGAGAGGATTCTCGCCTCTCTTCTCGCTACTTATGCCGGCAGGGTCACTTCTCACCACTCCACCAGTCCTTACGATCTGGCTTCACTGCTGTGAGAACGCTCCTCTACCACTGAGCAACCCGAAGGTTGCGTTCAATCTACGGCTTCGGGTACTGTGCTTGAGCCCCGTTATATTGTCGGCCCGGAGCCACTTGACCAGTGAGCTATTACGCTTTCTTTAAAGGATGGCTGCTTCTAAGCCAACCTCCTGGTTGTCTGAGTGTCTCCAGATCCTTTACCACTTAGCACAGATTTAGGGACCTTAGCCGGTAGTCTGGGCTGTTTCCCTTTCGACGATGAAGCTTAGCCCCCACCGTCTGACTCCCGGGATACGTGTCGTTGGCATTCGAAGTTTGGTTGGATTCAGTAAGCTGGTAAGCCCCTTAGTCCATTCAGTTCTCTACCACCAACGCCGACCTCCCGAGGCTATCCCTAAAGATATTTCGAGGAGAACGGGCAATCACGAGGTTTGATTGGCCTTTCACTCCTACCCTCAGCTCATCCAAGTTGTTTTCAACCAACACTAGTTCGGGCCTCCACGTGATGTTACTCACGCTTCACCCTGGCCAAGGGTAGATCACCTCGCTTCGCGTCTATTCCCAGCGACTAAACGCCCTGTTCGGACTCGCTTTCGCTACGGCTCGCTTACGCTTAACCTCGCCACTGAGAATAACTAGCCGGCTCATTATGCAAAAGGCACGCGGTCAGGCAACACCCGGAGCAAGCTCCAGGCAAACGCCCTCCCGCTGCTTGTAGGCATACGGTTTCAGGTACTATTTCACTCCCCTCACAGGGGTGCTTTTCA
>CAWJPZ010000003.1:0-597500 GCA_963844875.1 uncultured Acidobacteriota bacterium | reverse complement strand
CCAACTAGCTAATCCGGCGCGGGCCCCTCCTCAAGCGCCAGGCCTTGCGGTCCCCGGCTTTGATCTCCGTCCGTTCAAGGACAGGATGTTATGCGGTATTAGCGTCCCTTTCGAGACGTTATCCCCCACTCGAAGGCAGGTCACCCACGTGTTACTCACCCGTTTGCCACTCTACTCGCGGCCGAAGCCACTTTCGCGTTCGACTTGCATGTGTTAGGCATGCCGCCAGCGTTGATTCTGAGCCAGGATCAAACTCTCATGTTTAAGTTTGCTGTCCTCCGGCCCACCCGCCCTCGCTCGCTTGCGCCAGCTCGGACAGGATGCCTTCGGTCAACTCGCTCAACGCGAGAAAGTTTTTGGCTCTCTTGCTGCGTTGTTTCGGATATGTCGAATACTGCGGTTGCGCCCCGATCCTCGCGAACCAGGACACCCGCAGGCTGATACTCGACGGGTTGTGTCCGCCTTCGCCTCGCTCGACCCCGCTTGCGCAGGACCTCGCTCGGCTCCGGCGAGACTTGTGTGTGCTTGCACGCACTATCTAGTTTTCAAAGAACCGACCGATTGGCGGCCGCTTTCACCGCCGTCCCCGTCAGGCCATTCCTTCAGGGGCTCTTGATGTTACCCGCGCTCGCCCTCCGTGTCAACCTCTTTTCGACGAGGTCGTCATTTTCTTTCGAGCGCCGCTCCCCAAGGCCGTTCGTTTGGGGAACCTTCCAATCTTACTAACGCTACCATCCCGTGTCAACCATTATTTGTTCCGGGTGGAACTTTTTCTTGGTTGCCGCTGGGACCGTTCGGGCAGAGACAGAAATTGCTCCAATCTCGCTGGAGCAATCAGCCACCGTTGGTCCGGTGGGTCACGTCCGAGGCAGAAGGACAATATACGACGGCGTCGAAACCCTGTCAACCCCTAAACCGGCTCTCGGCCAGGCCGCGCAGGCCCGCCGCCTTTATCCGTGTCGGCGGGTCCGCCCGGCCTTTGTATGATTAGACGCCGGCGCGCGGCCAGAAGGTCCATCGCACGGGCCAGCCGCTCGACTTTCGACCGGATCACGCCTTGATGCGCACGACGTGGCGGCTCCGCTGGCCCTTGCGCAAGACCAGCAGCTTCCCGTCGATCGCCTGGTCGAGGGTGATGCGCCCTCGCTCGTCCGTGACCCGCGCATCGTTGAGGTAGACGCCGCCCCCCTTGATGAGCCTCGCCGCCTCCCCCTTCGACGCTGCAAGTCCCGTGATTGCCATGATTTCCACGACCGCGATGCCCGGAGCCGCGAAACGCTCCCCCTCGATCTCCGTCGAGGGGACATCGGCAAATACCTCGAGCACCTCGTCCGCCCTGGCGTCCGCCATGCTCCCGCCGAACAGAATTGCGCTCGCACGCTCGGCCGTCACCACGGCGCCCTCGCCGCGCACGAGCCGCGTCACTTCCCGCGCCAGCTCGCGCTGGGCCACGCGCTTCTCCGGCGCCGCGGCCAGCTCGGCCTCGAGCGCCTTCACCTGGTCCTCCGCCAAGAACGTAAAGAACTTCAGGTATTTCAACGCATCCCGGTCGTCGGTATTGAGCCAGAACTGGTAGAACTGGAAGTCGGAGGTGCGCGCCGGGTCCAGCCACACCGCGCCCGCTTCGGTCTTGCCGAACTTCACGCCCGACGCGGTCGTCACCAGCGGCATCACCAGGCCGTGGGCCTTGGCCGCGCGCAGCTTCCTGATCAGGTCGCAGCCAGCCGTGATGTTGCCCCACTGGTCGCTTCCGCCGAGCTGCAACGTGCACTGGAAGCGGTCGTACAGCTGCAGGAAGTCGTACGCCTGGAGCATGAGGTACGTGAACTCCGTGTAGGAAATCCCGTCCTCCTGCTCGATGCGGCGCCTCACCGACTCCTTCTGCAGCATGTAGTTCACGGTGAAGTGCTTCCCGGTGTCGCGCAGGAACTCCATCAGGCTGATCTTCGCCAGCCAGTCGGCGTTGTTCACGATGCGCGCGGCGTTCGGCGAGGCGTTGAAGTCGAGGAAGCGCTCGATTTGAGCCCTGATACCCTGGAGGTTCTCGTCGATCTGCTCGAGGCCCAGCAGCTGCCGCTCGGCCGTCTTCCCGCTGGGGTCCCCGATCATGCCCGTGCCGCCGCCGGCTATCGCGATCGGCGTGTGGCCGAAGCGCTGCAGGCGGGCCAGCGCCATCAACGGGAGCAGCGAGCCGACGTGCAGGCTCGAGGCGGTGGGGTCGAAGCCGATGTAGCAGGTCACCTTCTCGCGCGCGAGCACGTCGCGCACGCCCTCGGTGCCCTCGTAAACCATCCCCCGCCACTCGAATTCCTGGTAGACGTCGGTCACGGCATGTCCTCCAAACCCCTTATTCTAGTCGGAACAGGCGCAGGGGTCGCAACCGCGCGCGCCGGCGTCTCCCGCGGCTCCTTGCGTGCCCGTGCGCCATCTCGTACCATGCACCGGAGTTCCGGAGGGTGGTGAGCGTCAGAATGTGGCCCGGCGTTGGCAGTCGAAAGCACCTACTCGGCGTGATGGCGCGGGCGGCCGTCCTCGCCCCACTGGCGGCCGTCGGCTGGCTGCTGCTTTCGGGCGTGCTGTTCTCCGCTCTCCCGCTGCTCGGGCGCGGGCTCATCGCCACCCTCGCGGCAGTGACGCTGGCCTATCCGCGCCACGCGCTGCTCCTCGTTACCGGCTTCGCGCCCCTCGGCAGCGTGCTCGGTCACTGGCTCCAGGTTCCCTACAGTCTTACCGAGCCGCTGGCCGTGGCCTTCCTGGCACCGTGGGTGACGCAAAGGCTGGTCAAGGGGATGCCCGGGGCATCGTGGCAGGCCAGTCCACTACGGGTCCCGGTCGGACTGCTGGCGCTCGCGGTCGCGACGTCGACGGTGGTCGGTCTGGCGGCGATCCAGCCGTTCGTCTCGTATCCCCTCGATTTCGTTGGCGCAGTGCTGTCGTTTCTTCACTCCTCCTACTTCGCCGACCCGAACAGCTACAGGCCGCTGACCGCCGGGATACAGTTCCTCGAGGGCCTCGGACTGCTGACGGCGGCCGTGACGCTGGGCCCGGACACGCCGGCGTTCGGCGCGGCCTTGGCCCGGGTGTCGGTCGTGAGCGCCACGGCGGTGGCCGCGTTGTCCGTCAACCGGCTGATCGAGGTGGCTCTTCGCCACCAGGACACCTGGCAGGCGTTCGTGTCGCGCGTGGCGACTCTCAGGATTTCCGCCGTCTATCCGGACGTGAATGCCGCCGGGTCGTACTTCGCGATGGGAGTCTTCCTCGCCGTCGGCCTGGGACTCGCGGCGCCAAGGCGCCGATGGGCGTGGTTCAGCGCGGCGGGCGTCCTGGCCGCGGCGTTGTGGCTGACCGGGTCGCGGATCGCCTTGTTCGCGCTGCCGACCGCGGCGGCCACCGCGGGCCTCATTGCCGTTCGTGCGCGAGGGTCGCTGCGCGGCCGCGCCGTTGCGGTTGCGGCCGCGGTGCTGCTGGCTGCCATTGCGGCCGGTGCCGCGCTGCCGTTCGTCGTGCAGAATCCCGCCCGGCTGAGTGTCGGCGAGTCGCTGCAGTACCGGCTCGGCCTTTGGCGGGCGGCGTCCGCGATGGCGGCCGACCATCCCGCGTTCGGCGTCGGCATCGGGCGGTTCAGGGCGGTTTCCGAGGCGTATTTCACCCCGGAACTTGCCGTCCTCCAGCGCCAGGTCTTCGGTCAGCTCGCCACGCAAGAGAACGCGCACAACAACTTTCTGCAAGTCCTCGCCGAACTCGGCCTCACCGGTTTCGTGCCGTTCCTCTGGACCATCGCGGCGGTCGCCCGTCGTCTGTCGTCGGCGGTCGCCGGCCGACCGGTCGCCTGGACGCCGATCGGCCTGGCCGGAGGGCTGCTGGCCTTCGTGATTACATGGCTGTCGGGGCATCCGCTGCTCGTGCTGGAAGTCTCTCTCGCCTTCTGGACGCTGCTCGGAGCCGCCGCCGTGCTTGACGGGGCTCCCCCCGTCCCCCGCTCGTCGGTGTCCCTGCGGACGAGCCGCCTGGTCCGGATGTCGGCTGCGACGTTGGCTGTGCTGATCGTGGTGAGCGTGCCGCTCCGGTGGCACGCGTCTACCGAGGCGGCGGATCTGCGGGGTGCGTTGATCGGGTGCACGCAGTGGGAGACCAGCGCGGACGTCGGACGGGCCTGCTGGATCACCGGGCCGAAGGCCCGGTTCTTCGTCGCTGGCAATGCGTCCGGGTTGCGTGTCCCGTTCCGGTTGGTGGCACCCGACCCGCTGAAGAGCCTCGAGATCTCGGTCTACCTCGACGGGCGGCTCGCCAACGGACTCCGCCTGTCGCCAGGGACGTGGAAGACGCTCGCCCTGGCGGTGCCGGAGCATCCGCAGCGCGCGAATCATCAAGTGGAGGTCGAGATTGTCGGCGGAGGAGGGTCGAACGCCGCCGTCCAGATGGGAAAAGCGCTCGTGACGCCGCGGGCGGGGCGGGTTCCGGAGGACTAGCCCGGAGGCGGGAGGGCTCGAGGAGCGGCCGCGAAGAGAGAACACCGAGGATGCGCCGGACGCCGGCCGGCCCGTCCTGCTGATAGATCCGCAGACGGTGCCGACGTGCGCGCCGGCATCGAGCACGGTCATGCCTACATCGGTCAGGGCGTCCGCGAGGGACGGGTGTTCGTCTCCTGGATGCGATGCCTACCTCGCGGGGCTCCGACATGCTCGCGCAGCAGCTGCGTCGATGGGGCGAAGAGCAGGAAAGCTCACCGACGGAGATTGTCGTGGATGTGACGGCCGGTGGTGACGCTCACCCGATCGAACGAGGCGATACCGTGGCTACTCTCCGTGTCTGCCCAGAGAAACACCGAAACCGATGCGGCAGCCGGCGGAACGTAGCATTGTGAAGCCGTCCAGCGGAACGCTCCCTGTCCGAACTTGAATTTCGTGGTGAAGTAGTTGGAACGGACTGCGCAAAGGTTGTTCCCGCTGGCGTCGGTGACCACGATTCCAACCCGCCCGGCAGTTGGTGGCTGCCCGCCGGCTACGTAGACGCGCGCGGCGACGGTGACCCACTGTCCCTTGACGCGCTCGACATCGGAGAGCCGTTGGGAAAGCCCGTTGTTCGAGGGGCCGGTTGCCGTCAACCGTACCGAGTAGCCGCTCTCCTGGTTGGTCACGTCCTTTGTCACAGCGGCGTTCGACACTTCCCAGCCATTGGGCGCGTCTTGCGGACGCGACCAGTCTTCGAAGCGACCATTCGTGACAAGCTGCAAGGCACGGGTCTTGAGCGCGGATGGCAAGCGAAGATGCCCCGGGCGGTCCGTTGGCAGCGACAGGGCCGCTGCCGTTTCGGCGCACCAAACTCTCTGTCCCGTCGAGTTCGGGTGCACTGAGTCGGTCATCAAGTCGGCAGCCCATGAGCTGCCGTGCCGTGTGAAGGCGCCGAACACATCCGCGTAGCCGTAGCCTCGATCTTGCGCCAGCATCCGAATCAAGCGGATCTTCAGCGCCATCTCGTGTTCGCCGGCCGCGTCGGTATGGGGATTCTGTCCGATCAACACCATGTCGGTGTTCGGATATCGCAGCGTGATCGGCTCGGTGAGTGCCTCCAAGTCGGGGAGTAGGCAGTTCAGATCCTCGCCTTGATTGTGGCCAAGCGAGAGGATGACAAGATCTGGAGTCGTCTGCACGAGAAAGGTATCGAAATTCGCGCCCTGCGCATACATGGACGGCGCGCCAGGAACAGAGGCATTGGAGATCCAGAGCGCGTGGCCTCCCCGGCCTTCCTGGATGGTCGCCCAGTCGTCCCACCTGGCCGGCGAGTTGAGGTCTGGATCCTCGACGTTGTAGACCGGTTGCCGGTACTTCACGGTGTAGGACGGGAAACGTCGGCCGAGGACTCCGGCCAGGAGATACGGCCAACGGACCTCGCGCGGCGCCAGGGTACTGGTCCGTGTAGGCCGTGCTGTCGCTGATGATGGTGACAAACGAGTCTTCCCGTTCGGCGGCCATCTTGGACAGGAACCGTTCGGCGACGCCAGCTGGTTCTGTGCGCTTCTCGAGTTCAAGGCGCCCGGAGCCCGACAACAGCGACGCAATCGTCGTGAGGAGGACCACCATGGAGAAGACGGGTAGATTCATCTGCTTCCCACCGTGCGGTCGGCGCCATTCCCGCCGCTGATCATGCGGCCGTCAAGCCCCGCCCGGGCAGCTTGCCGGCACGAGCGCTCGTCAATCCGCCAAGCCCAGGAGCTGTCTATCGAAAGGTCCGGTAGAACGGCAGTTCTCTCCAATTTCCGGGCAGCGTCAGCGCCAATGGAACGCGGAGCCCGGGTTCCCCCGTGAGGCGCCGAAGACCCGTCAGGCACGCGGCATCTTCCGGAGGCGTCTCTACTGTCACGAATGAAAACAGGGGCTCGCGGAAGAAGGCGGGGAAGATTATCCGGGTCTGCGCATCGATTCCGAGCGACCTGCAGTGCGTGAACGCGTACGTCGGGCTAGCGGCATCGTAGTTCAAACAGACAGATACCGCATCCTTTCTGCACCGCGTTGAATCGAAGACCGCCGTCAGGTACATCGTCTCGACGACGTCCTGTGGCCCACTCGCTGCCGGATGCACCGATTCTACCAGTTTGAGAGCGGGCTGACCATGCGCGCCAACGACCGGTTCCGTGGCAACGGGCCTCGTCGGCAGTGACGCGTATGCTTCGAAGGCTTTCTTCAAGTGTTCCGCCTGGTAGACGCGCAGCAACCACAAGGCCAAGAATGGCACACCAAATACGATGGCACCGACCTTGACGACGAAGAGCCCCTTGGTGATGAAGAAACGCGCCACCGACGGCTGCACGTGAGTCGCGGAGGCCGTTCTCTGCGCCTGGAGCCAGTTCCAGACGGAAGCCGGCCTGTAGCCCTCCAGGCAGAGACCGAACAGCCACAGCCCAATCACCTGGAGGAAGAAATAATGGCGCACGCCAAACTGAAGAAAGGGATACCCGCACACATACGCAACGACGCACAGGGTTCCTACCAGCAACTTGACACTTCGACGAGCCAGCAACAGGCCGCCCCCCAAGATCGCCGAGCCGAGGAGCACATCCCAAATCCTGGCATGAACGAGGCTCATCAACCACGCGGGCCGGTAGGCGTCGTAAAAGAAATAGACATCTTCGTACGTGACCGCGGCTGTTATGGGGAGGTGGAGAATTTGCCACGTCGCTGCCAGGTAACGCGCAAACATATCGGCAGGGAAATTCACGAACACGTCGACGATGTATGCGATGCCGGCTTTGTCATAGAGCGGTGTAGGATACCCGATGGCCGGCCCGGCGTAGCCTCCCAAGTACACGTACACGTTCACGACCGTGTTGGCGTACATGTCCAGGTAGTGATACCCGAAGTCATAGAACGTCGGATCCAATCCAAGCCGTTGATCGAACTCACCCATCAGTCCTAACACGATGGTATGAGGGAGGTTGCTCCCGGTACCCAGGTTGATCAGCGTCGGAGTGGCGGTTATGACGAAGCACGCCAGGAATGCCGCCGCGCCTCCGACCCGGCTGGTGAGATTGCTGAGGAGCGGCCCCGGTTGAAAGAACAAGACCGTGATGGTTATCAATGGCACCATGACGACGAGATCGACACGGAAACCGATTCCGATGCCAAGCACCAATCCGGTTGCAGCCAGCACCCCAACCAGCGTTCGTCTGCTCAGTCCTCCCTTGAGGAGCCAGGCAATAACGCCGATGGCGGCCAGCATGAAAGGCGCCTTGGCATAGTCCCGCAAGTGCGGAAGATTGAAGAGCTGCGGCGGCGACAGGACGAAGACACACACCAACGCGAAGCCTAACCAACGCTTGACAACGGTCCTGAACAGCACGTACGCGAACCCGGCAGAGAGTCCGTACAAGAGCCCATAGAGAGTGGCGAGACGGCCCCATGAGACGCCAAGCACCCGCCACCACAGCGCGACCATCAGCATCAGATGCCGGTGAGCGATGTGAAAATAGCCGGGGCCCAGCGTTTCCACTCCAGCCGGTATCGCACCACAATCGAAGGTGGCGCTGCGCTGTTCCAGAAATGCGGTCATCGCTGGCGGCTCTAGCCGGGGCTGAACAAAGCCCCTGCCGCAAGCCGCCATGACGGCGGGCGCGTACGTGGTCTGATAGAAGTAGAACCGCTTGACAGCGGACGAGGTGACAAACGCCGTCCCGATTGCGAAACCGAGAACGACCGCGGCGAAGAATCCAAGAGCGTCTTTCCCACGTTCGGACCGCTCGCCCCAGACCTTCCGCGGCCATGACGTGCGCTTTTTCCCTGTGGTCATCGTGTCTGTCATTCTGCCCCCTACCCGCCGCCCCTCGGTTTTCGCGTCCCCCCGCTTGGTACCTCCGGGCAACCGAGCGTCGCGAAGACACGGCCCGGACACGAAGGTCGGATTGGCCCTGACGCACCTGCTCGACTTCGGCCTCGCCGGCCGAGCGGCGATCCGCCGAGATGGGGTCGGCCTCGCGCCGCGGCCATGTCCGATCCGATCGTGTGTGGTTTCGAGAGTCTACGAGAGGACGTTCCGGATAACCGGCACAGTCTAGCGGCGAACGGTACCCTTGTCCATAAATGGGGTGATCCGCGCGACAGATCGGCCATTCACGAAAGCCGTGAGGTGGGTGCGACTCCCGGCAGACTCAAAGGTCGGCAGCACGGCGCGGTCCGGCCGGCCGGATCTTGTCGCGCACGTCCGAAAGCAGTAAAGTCTGTTTCGCGGTTACGGCCCTTCACTCGACGTTCTACTCAGCGCGGCCGCATCACGGGTTGCTCGGGTAGGGAAGATCTGCGCCTCGATAGGGTGGGCCCGTCCGCGCAGCGTGGCAAACGTTGAGGGACCGTCATGGCAGCAGTCTCGGTTATCGTACCGGTCTTTCGATCCCAGGCGACCGTGGAAGAGCTCCATGAGCGCCTGTGCCAGGTACTGGAGCGCCACTCGGAGCGCTTCGAGATCATCTTCGTCGAGGACTGCGGTGGTGACGCCTCGTGGCGCGTCCTCAAGGACCTCGCGCGACGCGACCCGCGTGTCCGGGCCATCGAGCTCAGCCGCAACTTTGGGCAGCACAACGCCTTGCTCTGCGGAATCCGCGCAGCGCGCCACGAGATCATCGTCACGATCGACGACGATCTGCAGAACCCACCGGAGGAAATTCCCGTCCTGCTCGCGAAGCTCAGCGAGGGCTACGACGTCGTCTACGGGGCGCCAGATCGTGAGCAGCATGGGCTCCTCAGGAACCTGGCGTCGCGGATCACGAAGGCCGCGCTCCAGCGCACGATGAATGCAGAGACGGCGCGCCACGTCAGCGCCTTCCGCGTCTTTCGGACACCGCTCCGGGAGTCGTTTCGGACCTACGGCAGCCCGTTCGTCTCGATAGACGTGCTGCTCACCTGGGGGACGAGCCGATTCACGCATGTCACGGTTCGCCATGCGCCGCGGCAGACGGGGTCATCGAACTATACGGTCCGCGCGCTGGTCGTGCACGCGGTGAACATGATGACCGGCTTCAGCACACTGCCTCTCGAACTGGCGAGCCTTCTGGGCTTTGCGTGCACGCTGTTGGGCGTCGCGGTCTTGATCTACGTCGTTGCCGTGTACCTCGCCCGTGGCGGCAGCGTCCCCGGCTTTCCGTTCCTGGCCTCGATCGTGGCGATCTTCTCTGGGGCGCAGCTGTTTGCCCTCGGCATCATCGGCGAGTACCCTGGCCCGCGTCCATCATCGAACGATGGAAAGGCCGTCGTATTTCGTGCGGGAGCAGGTTCCTGACGCGGCTCACGTGGCCAGCATCCCGGGAAGCGCCGGAACAGGACAGACGCCGTGGCAGCCAGCCCGGTGAAGGGGTCGCATGTGGGTGGCTTTGAGCTGAATCTCCGGCGGATCGACACAGCGGCCCTGGCCATGGCGTTTGGCGCCGTCCCGTGGGATACCGAGATCTTCGGTCGCCAGGTCGCTCAGATAGCGGGGATCGAGGTGCGGGAGCCTGCCGGCGCGCGTCGCGAGTTCCAGGTCTTCGAAGACTGGCGTGACCGAACCGACGTGGCGTTCGTCTCGTGCCGTCTTCCCCATGACCGGCTCCCCGAATCGATGTTCCTCGAAGCGTCCGGCTTTCGCTTCGTCGAGCTGGTCTGCCGCCCTCGACTGACCGGTTTGCGCTTGCTCGATGGACTCGCGGCTGACGTCGAGCTCGTAGAGGCGACTGCTGCAGACCTGCCCGAATTGGAGACCGTCGCGGAGGACGCGTTCGTCACTGGGCGCTTTCGCCTGGACTGGCGTCTCCCCTCGACAATCAATGGCCTCAGGTACCGCCATTGGGTCCGCACGAGCCTCGACAACCCGCGGCACCTGGTATTGAAGGGCATGGCCGAGAGCCGCCTGGCAGGCTTCTTCATCATCGAGCGCACCGGAAGGGACCGCTGCTACTGGCACCTGACCGCTGTCGCGCCGGCCTTCCAGGGCCGGGGGGTGGGCAAGCGCCTGTGGCGTTCGGTGATGCGGCACCTCCAGGACCAGGGGGTTGATGTGATCGAGACGTTGATCTCGCTACACAACACCCCGGTTCTGAACTTGTACGCGCGACTCGGCTTCTCTTTCACGCCACCAGACATGACGTTCCACTGGCTGCGTGGGGACCATCTTGACCCGCTTGGCCTGCAGCTATGATTCCATTCAACCGACCGTACACCACGGGCAAGGAGCTTCAGGTACGTCGCTCAGGCGCACCTCAACGGTCACCTGGCCGGCGACGGAAGCTTCAGCCGTAACTGTTCATCCTGGATCGAACAGCAGATTGGATGCCGTCGCGCGCTGTTGACGCACTCCTGCACGGCTGCACTCGAGATGGCTGCGCTCCTCCTGGACCTGGAGCCGGGCGACGAAGTGATCATGCCGTCGTTCACGTTCGTCTCGACGGCGAACGCGTTTGCGCTCCGGGGCGCAGTGCCGGTCTTCGTCGACATCCGTCCCGACACGCTCAACATCGACGAGTCGAAGATCGAGGCGGCCATCACGGCCCGCACCGAGCCGTTGTTCCCGTGCACTACGCGGGCGTTGCTTGCGAGATGGAAGCGATCATGGCGATCGCGAAGAAGCACGGGCTGGTGGTTGATCGAGGACTGCGCGCAGGGCATCATGTCGCGTTACAAGGGGCGGCCGCTTGGCAGCATCGGCCACCTTGCTGCGCTGTCGTTCCATGAAACGAAGAACATCATGTGCGGCGAGGGCGGTGCCCTCTTGATCAACGATGACCGGTTCGTGGAGCGCGCGGAGATCATCAGGAAAAGGGCACGAACCGAGACAGCTTCCTTCGCGGCCAGGTGGACAAGTACACCTGGGTCGATATCGGTTCGTCTTTTCTTCCCGGCGAGATTTCCGCCGCCTTCCTGTGGGCGCAGATGGAGGAGGCGGACGCCATCACCGAGCGGCGCCTCAATCTCTGGAGGCACTATCACGACGCTTTCGAACCGGCTGAGCGTGAGGGGAAGATCCGGAGGCCCTTTGTGCCAGCCGAGTGCGTTCACAACGCGCACATGTACTACCTGCTGACACCCGGCCTGGAGAAGCGCACCGCCTTCATCGAACGCCTCCGGTCACAGGACATACACCCGGTCTTTCACTATGTGCCACTGCATGCTTCACCGATGGGACGGCGCCTCGGACGGCCTGCTGGCGGAATGGACCACACCCGAGCGGTCAGCGACCGGTTGGTGCGTATGCCGCTGTGGCTGGGGCTCGAGGAGCAGCAGCCGGCCGTGATTGCCGCCGCGCTCGCGGCGATGGACTGGGAATGATCAACATCGGGGAGATCACAACCGGTTTGACGCAAGTCGAAGACGGAATGTGGGTGTCGCCCAGACAGCCTCGGGTGAACTACCCGGAGGATGGCCATGGCGCCTGCTTTGACTTCGAGGAGCGGTCGTTCTGGTTTCGGCACCGAAACGCAGTGATCGTTCAGTTGGTAGGCACGCACGCGCCCCGCGCCACGGTCTTCGACATTGGGGCCGGCAACGGCTTCGTATCACTTGCCTTACAGAGAGCAGGTGTTCCGACAGTGGTCGTGGAACCAGGGGCCGGCGGCGTCAGGAACGCTCGCGCGCGCGGTCTTTCGCTGGTAATTCAGGCCACTTTTGAGGATGCCGGTTTTCGGTCCGAGTCTGTTGGCGCATTCGGGATCTTCGACGTTCTGGAGCACGTGCAAGACGATGCAGGTTTCCTTCGGGCAATGCACCGGTGCCTGTTGCCGGGGGGCTACCTCTTCGTGACGGTGCCCGCGTGCGCGGCGCTATGGTCGTCAGAGGACGAGGAGGCCGGACACTATCGCCGGTACGGCATGAGGAGCCTGCTTCGAATCCTGAGGGCCTCGGGGTTCACGGTTCGCTACTGCAGCTACTTCTTCTCGCTCCTGGTCCCGAGCGTGTTCATCTGTCGGTCGATTCCAAGTCGAGTTCTCGGCGCTCAGGGCCAGATGCGAGGAGCACGTGCGCACGCTCTCCCCGGCGGGGTGTTGGGAGGCCTAATCGAGCAGGGACTCGGGTGGGAACGGAAGCGAATCGAGGCCGGTAGACGACTACCGATAGGCAGTAGCTGCGTCGCTGTCGCACAACGAGGCTGACGAACTGGCGCCAGCGCCCACTTCTTGCCGATCCTATGAGGCGCGCCACGAGAGCAATGCGGCGCAGAGTCTTGACACCCTGCCCACGAGAAGGCTCCTTCCTGCCCCGGTGTGCCGCAAAGGGACCGCCACACAACCCTAGAAGCGGCGGCTAGGTTGTCGGGTTTGCCGGGTGTCGGTTTCTGAAAGCTAGGGATCGGATCGCGCGATATCGCTCTCGAGTCCCGTCGACGACTGGTACGCCTTCTCCTTGTAGGGCGGCTTGTGGTGACGACAAACACCGCGCCGGCTCGCTTCGGCAGGCGATAGGGCCAGCGCGCGGCGTCAGCGCACGAGGAGATGCCAGTCGCCCTGGAGCCGGCCGGGCCGAGTCCCCTCGCGGGCGATTACGCGTGCTTTCGCAGCCCGTGGTGCGTCAGGCAGCCAATCGGAGCCAGGATGGCGGTGAGCGCCATCAGGAGCAGGAAGTAGAGGGCGACCGTCCGAATGGTCAGCGCCCAGCGGGTCTGGAGCGCGAATGGTTCGGTGACGGTGTAGACGACGGTCGACGGGTTCAGGTTCAGCGCGGACAACTCCCGGTAGATCGCCGTCGTTTGCTCGATCCCCCGAAATCTCCCCATAGGCCTCCAGGGTCCGTTCCGTGATCAGCTTCCCGATCGCGGTTTCGCCGCTGGAACGGGGCGCGGTCCCCTGCACTTCCTTGACGAGGCCGTCGTAGTAGGACGCCTCCCGGCTCTTCGCGGCCATCTGTTCGCTCTCTTCGATGATCCGGTCGGTGAGCTTGCGCTTGTAGGCCGAGTCGTCCTTGGCCGTCGACAGATCCATGATGCGCTCGAGGAATGACGTGTCGAACTGCGCCACCATCGGCTGACCGCTTCCCGCCGCGGCGTTGCCGGTTCCTGGCCTGGCATCCGCCGGGGCGGTTCCCTGCCGGGTGAAATCGCGGAGCGACTCCTGCAGCGCCCGCACGCGGTCGGCCGCCTCCTGTCGCTCCTGGCGGAGCTGGAACGACTGGTTGCTCGCGTACAGCAAGAGGCTCCGGCCGTTCTTGGTCACGCCCTCGGAGCGAATGACGCCGAGCAGCGGCTCGAGTTTGAACCGGACAACGTCCTCGAGGCCCGCGCGGATTTCAGCGAGCGACGTCTGCGACTGGCCGACGCGTATGGTCCGCGCGCCAGGCAGCTTCGCAATCTCGTTGATCGTATCGATCACCCGAATCGTCTTCGCGCGCAGGATGTCGATCGCCACCAGGTAGTCTTCGCGTTCGAGAATCGAAGGGTTGAGGATCGCCACCGACAGTACGTCGACGTTGTACTTCGTCGCTCCCTTGCGTTCGTAGGCCTGCTTCGACCACACGTTCAGGATGTCGATCAGCACCTTGTTCATCAGGTCACGGGGCAGCGTCGTGAGCCGCTCGTGACGCCGCATGTTGATGGTGAACACGGGGTCGATCATGGCAGCCTTCCGGCGCCGGAAATCCTCTTCGATGCGCGACCGGTCCACCGGCGACAGCTTGCTGTCCGCGAGGAGCGCCCGGTACTCGTAGTTGAGCAGTTCGAGTTCGGGATTCGACTGGAGGACGAAGACGGACTCCTTGAAGTCGTCGTACTTGCCAAACCGCTCGAGGCCGTTGCTCCTGAACACCTCGCTGAGGACTGGACCCGCCACGATCTCGGCCGGGTTGAACGGCGTCTGGTTCGGATACTCGCCCTTCTCGGCGCCGTCGAAGAGCAGGCGGAACTGTATCGAGCCGATTCGTTCCGTTGGCGACATCAGCAGCACCACCAGAACGCCGACGAGATAGAGGGCGGCCATCCCGACGAGGGCCGCACCAATCACCCGCCGGTAGCTCTTCAGGATCTTTATGTACGGCGCGAGGGAAATCTCGTCGCCCGGCTCGCTGCGAACGTCTGTAGTCATTTCTCTTCGTCCTTCTTCCAAGGCCGCCCGCGCCCCGCGCCGGCGAACACGTCGGGATCCTACATCGTCCCGGACGGTGCGGGCCAGCCATCGGGGCCCTGACGATTGACTTGCCCGCGGCCGACTTCCGCGGGCGCGTTGGTGGCCCCCCCGAAGAAGAGGGGTGGCAGGTCCAGCCGCCAAACCTCACCGGTTATCGGGTCGGCATTCCCGGCGACCACCCAGAGCTTGTCACGAAACACGTATGTCGAATGCTCGTGACGGCCGCGCCACGTCACCTCCGCCGTCAACGGCTGCCACTCCCGCCCGTCCCGGGAGTACCATACGTCACCCCAGTTGGTGGACGGGTCGTTGGACCAGCCGCCGAGCACCCACATGCGGTCCCGATACACGACGGCCGAGAACCACAGCCGCGGCCCCCAGCCGGCATGGCCGGTGACCTGCGTCCACTTCACGCCGTCGCTCGAGCACCAGACGTCGTTGGTCGCCCGGTAAGAGGGAGTGTAGTTGCCGCCGCCCATCACGTAAATCTTGTCGGCCAGGACCACCGCCTGGTGAAACGCTCTCGGGCTCCACTCGGCATGTGGGGTCGCCAGCGTCCACGTACGGCCGTCGGCCGAGGACCAGACGTCGTTCTTGAGGCTCCGGTCGTCGCCGAAGTAGTAGTCCTCGGTTCCGCCCAGTATCCACATCCGCCCCTTGAACTCGACGATCGCCGCGGCAACGCGGGGGCTCCAGCCGCCCCTGCCGACAAGCTTCCACCGCGAGCCGTCCGCCGACGACCAGACCTCGTTGGTGGCCCCGTGATTCTCCAGGCGCCCGCCGGTCCACCCCCCCATGAGCCACATCCGGCGCTTGAACGCCAGCGTCATCGGCAGGTCCGCGAACCTCCACGGCGCGTCTGTCGCGACCGCTGTCCAGTTCCGACCGTCCCGCGAGGCCCACACGTCCCGCAGGGGCGCGCGGGAGGAGCTGACCCAGCCGCCGAACAGCCACATCTGGTCGTTGAAGACCAGCTCTCCGCTGGAGTCGCGGGGCTGCCAGCCCGGCTCGGAGGTGACGCGCACCCAATCCGGTCCCTGGACGGGGCGGGGAGGCGGGGCGGCCGCCCCGCTCGTCACCCACAACGCGAGCCCTATCGAGATGAATGTTCCCAACGACAACGGATGCTCCAACCGCCGGGGCCGCAGGCTGGCCCGGGCTCAGCTCATCTGCCGGTTTCAGGCGCTGACGGTGTGCGGGGCGGAGGCGGGGCGTCCACGCTCGCCCGAATCTCTTCGATCGATGGTGTCGGCGCGGAACTCGGGAGCACGATCGCCATCAGGGTCCGGAAGATCACGCGGACATCGGATGCCGCCGTCCGGCGCTCCATGTACTCCACGTAGCCGGCCAGCTTGAACGGCTGGAGGACCTCCAGGTAGAAGCGTTCCTTGTCCCCCGTCACGCTGGCCATCAACTGTTCTTCGTTTCGGAGCCGGAGGGTGACCGGGTCGGTCAGCCCCGGACGCGCGCGGAGCGTGGCGCGCCACGCAGGGTTCCGAAGGTCGACCAGCCGGGGGACTTCCGGCCGGGCGCCGACGAACGACATCTCGCCTCGCAGGATATTCCACAACTCCGGCAGTTCATCGAGCTTCAACAGCCGGAGCCACCTCCCGAAGGGAGTCACCCTCGGGTCGCCGCCGGCGGTCACGCCGTGGTGGTCGGCGTTGACGCGCATCGTGCGGAACTTGAAGAGCGTGAAAGCCCTTCCGTCCCGGCCGACGCGGACCTGGCGAAAGACGACGGGCCCGGGAGACGACGCCCACACGCCGAGCGCGATGACGGCGAGCACCGGGGAACACACGACGAGCGCGAGCGCCGCCAGCGCGGCCTCGATCGCCCGCGGTATGCCGGCGGCGGCCGGTTCGTCACTACCGCCGGTAGGTGTTGACCACATCGAGAACCGCATCTACCACGTCCCGCACGTCGTCGGGAGTGAGCCCGGGGTGCAAGGGCAGGCTGACCAGGCGATGGTAGTTGCCGTGGGCAACCGGGAAATCGTCGGGCGCGAAACCGTACTTCTCCCGATAGTAGCGGTGGAGGTGGATCGGGATGAAGTGGACCGAGGTGGCAATCCGGCGGGCCTTCATCTCCTCGATGAACTGGTTCCGTCCGATGGAGAGCCTGCCGGGATTCAGCCGCAGGGGATAGATGTGCTGCGCGGACCGCACCTCGGCCCGTTCAACCGGGATCTCCAGCTCGGGCTGCGCCCCGAAGGCCGCGTTGTACTCGCTGACGACCCAGGCGCGGCGCTTCTGGAACTCACCCAGCTTCTTCAACTGCTGCAGCCCCAAGGCGGCCTGGATGTCCGTCATGTTGCACTTGAAGCCGGGCAGAACGACGTCGTAGAACCAGGACCCGCCTTCGGTGTACCGGTTATACGCCTCGCGGCTCATGCCGTGGAGGCTCCAGACCCGGGCCTTGTCGAGCAGTTCGCGGGGCCCGGTCAGCATCCCCCCTTCGGCGGTCGTGATGTTCTTCGTCGCGTAGAAACTGAAGGCCGTCGCCGTCCCGATCGTCCCGACGGTCCGCCCCTTGTAAGTCGCCGGCAGCGCGTGGGCCGCGTCCTCGAGCACGAACAGCCCGCGCGCCGCTGCGATCTCCATCAGCGGGTCCATGTCACACGGGTGGCCGTAGACGTGGACGGGCAGAATCCCCCGGGTCTTCGGTGTCAGCGCCCGTTCGACGAGGTCCGGGTCGATGCACAAGGTGTCGGGGAGGACGTCGACGAGCACCGGCCTGGCGCCCAGGTGTTCGATGACGTGCACGGTGGAGCAGAAGGTCATCGCCGTCGTGATGACTTCGTCTCCCGGCTGGACCCCGAGCGCGGCCAGGGCCACCTGCATCGCGTCCGTTGCAGAGAACACGGCCAGCGCGGCCGGTGCGCCGACCAACTGCGCGAACTCCTGCTCGAACTGGCGCGTCTTCGGCCCCGTCGTGATCCAGTCGGTCCGCAGTGTCTTCACGACCTCGGCAATCTCTTCCTCGCCGATGGACGGGGGCGAGAAGTTCAGGAATGTTTCCCGCACGAAGAATCCTTTCCCGTGTCGATGTTGTACTCGTTCAGCAGCCGGCCCTGGCGTGCCTCGAATTCCCGCACCCGCTCGAAGCCCAGTCGCTGGTAGAACCTGTTGACAGCGTCGTTGCCGCGGGCGTCGGTCGTCAGCGTGACGTGGTCGGCGCCGCGGTCCCTGGCGGCGCTGATGAACCGCGCCACCAGGCGCCTGCCGATGCCCCGCCCCGCGACGGCAGGGCTCACGGCAAGCGAAGACAACTCGGCGGACTTCTCGTCGGGCTCGTGCATCGCCGCCCCCCTGGCCCGCCCGTAGTTCCGCACGAGGGTGACGAGCCGGCGCGGCCGGCCGACGACGCCCGAGAAAGCGGCGAGTGCCAGGCGCAGTCGGCGCCGGCGGAGTTCGCGGTAGAACGACGCCGGGTCCACGAAGCCGGCGACGAGGCCGACGCAGCGTCCGTTCTCCTCTTCGGTCAGCAGAATGCCGTTCGGGTAATCGGCTACGCAGCGATGGTACTCGCGGAGGAACCGCGGGCCCAGCTGCGCCATGAAGAACCCGGGAAACGCTTCGAGGTGCACCCGGACCACGTCGTCGAGCGTGTCGCGCGTCATCTCGCGCGCCTCCCGTCGGCCATCGCCCGGTAGAGTTCCAGCGTCGCCTCGACACCCCGACGGAAACTCAGGCGCTCGGCGTAGAACCGGCGACCGTTTTCGCCGAGGGCGCTCTGCCCGGCTTCCCCCATCCCAACCAGGCGGGCAACGGCGTCGGCCAGGCTCGCGGGCGACTCCGGGTCGAACGCGATTCCCGCCTTCGCCTGCTCCACCAGGGATGTCGCCTCGCCGCGCACGCCAATCAGAACCGGCCGGCCGGCCGCCAGGCACATCTGCGTCTTCTGGGGAATCGCAATGCGCGACAGCGGGGTGTCGCGGAGATGAACCAGCAGCGCGTCGGCCCGCTCGTAGAACGTCCCGATGCGCTCGGGCGGCACGGCCCCTGCCAGGCTGACGCCCGCGATGCCCTCCCGTTGCTGCCTGGCGCGGAGCCGGTCGAGATCGACCCCTGTTCCGGCAAGCGTGAATTCAACCTCGACCCGGCGGTCGGCCAGGATTCGGGCGGCGTCGAGCACGACATCGAGGCCCTGAAACGTCCCGATATTGCCGGCGTACAGGACGCGGAGCGGACCCGGGGACTGCCGGCCGGGAGACTGCAGCGACCCCGATGCAGGGATCTGCGCCTCATCGCACCAGTTGTGGATCACGTGAATGCGATCGGCGGGCACGCCGCGTGCGCAAAGTGCCCGCTTGTAGCCGTCAGACAGCACCAGGACGCGGTGGCTCTGCCTGTAGGCCCAGGCGCTGAATGCCTTGGCCACCGCACTCGAGGGGCCGCGCCCGATCATGCCCGACGCCGTGGCCGATTCCGGCCACAGGTCCTGCACGTCGAGCAGGGTGCGTGCGCCCCTCGTTGCCGCGGCCAGCCGGGCGGGAATGGCCAGCGTGATTGGCCCGACGTACGCGTGGACGATGTCGGGCCGGAAGCGAGCCACGCAGGCGGCAACCGACGCCGTTGCCGCGAACGAGAGATAGGTGAGCGCCCGCCGGACCGCCGAGCGGTCGTGACTGGGGAACATCAGCACGCGCGTCACGGGCACCCCGTCCATCACCTCGCGAAGGAGGGGCCGGAGCCGGTAGCCCGGGTAGACCCGCCCGCCGGGGTAATTCGGAAAGCCCGTCAGCACCCGCAGGTCGATTCCGGCAGCCCGGACGGCCCTGGCGAACGCCAGCCCCTTGAGATGGTTCGGCTCCGGTTGGAACAGCTGCGTGACGAGCAGCACTCGCAGAGACATCGGTCGCGTCTAGACGCACTCCCGCCAGACGACACGGCGCACGTAGTCGGTGTAGCTCAGGATGATGCGCACGACCTTCTCCGACACGTTCGGCACGTCGTAGTCCCGACGCACCCGCAAGGCCGCGCTGCGCGCCGCGCGGCTGCGCGGCCAGGATGTCGAGCCCCTGCGGACGCGGTCCCAGCCGAGCCCGGTCATCATCACCGCCGCTTCCTCCATCCCCTCGGGCCGCTCGTGCGCCTCGCGGATGTTGAGCGCGGGCAGGTTGAGGATCGATGCCTCCTCGGTGATCGTCCCGCTGTCGGACAGCGTCGCCGTCGGCGGCATCTCGAGCGCGACGTAGTCGGTGAGGCCGAACGGCTTGTGGAGCTCGACGAGCGGATCCAGGACCACGCCTGCTCGGCCTCGATGCGCTTGCCGCGTGCGCGGATGCGTCGTCACGATCACGCGCTTGCCCGCCAGTGCCGCGCGAGGTTGTTGAGGATCTCGACCAGGCCGGCGAAATTCCGGCTCGGAGTCGACGTTCTCCTCGCGGTGGCAGCTCACGAGGAAGTAGCCGTCCGGCTCGAGGCCCAGGCGCTGCGAGGACACCGAAGCCCGCTCGATCTTCGGCATGCAGTGGTGCAGCACCTCGTACATCGGGCTGCCGGTCGTGATCACCCGGTCCGGGGGGAGGCCCTCGCGCAGGAGGTACTCGCGGGAGATCGCGCTGTACGGCATGTTGATGTCGGCGACGTGGTCCACGATCCGGCGGTTGATCTCCTCCGGCACCCGCATGTCGAAGCAGCGGTTCCCGGCCTCCATGTGGAAGATGGGGATCCGCCGCCGCTTGGCGGGGATCGCCGCCAGGCACGAGTTGGTGTCGCCCAGGATCAGCACCGCCTCGGGCTTGACGTCGGCCAGGACACGGTCGACCTCGATGATCACCTGGCCGATCGTCTCGGCGGGCGTCTGCCGCCGCGGCGGCCAGGTAATGGTCCGGGGGCCGCAGTTCGAGGTCCTCGAAGAAGACCTGGTTCAGCTCGTAGTCGTAGTTCTGCCCGGTGTGGACCAGGACGTGGTCCGTGTGCCGGTCGAGCGCCGCCATGACCCGCGACAGCCGGATGATCTCCGGCCTGGTGCCGACGATGGTCATGACCTTGCAGCCTAGCCACGTAGCACCTCGCATGGAGTGAGTGTCGGGCTGCTCCGGGTCGAGGATCTCGGAGGCCCAGAACAGGACGACCATCTCCGCGTGACCGACGTTCTCGATGCTGTGCGTCATGCCCGGGCGGGATGTCCACCACCTGAAATCGCGTGCCCGACACCCGGTACTCCGTGACCTCGTCGCCGAGGATCGGCCGGAACCGGATGACGGCGTCGCCCTTCGAGCACGCAGAACTTCTCGACCTTCAGGTCGTGGTAGTGGTTGCCCCGCGTGACGCCGGCCGCGTGCGCGACACGAACATCTGGCCGAAGTGCGGCGACTTCAGCAGTTCCGCCAGCGTGCCGCGCGCGTCCGTGCGCTGCTCGAGGCGTAGGCGAGGTCGGTCGGCGGGAGGTACGAGGTATAGGTGCCGAGCAGCCGGCGGGTCAACGGGTCGGTCGCGTCGGGCACCTCGAGCGTGCGACGCGTCGCACGGAAGCGCCCGATCCGGTCCGCCAGCTCGCCAAGCGCGATCGTGAAGACAGGCCGCACCTCGGGCCGGACGCAGCCGCTGCCGCGCCGCGTCCGAGGTGCGTCATGAACTGCCCCACGACGTCGTCCACGTAGACCAGCTCGAGCACGCGGGCGGGATCGGAGATCGTGATCGGCAGGTCGCGGGCGATGTTGTGGCAGAACGTCGCCACGACCGAGTTGTAGTCCGGCCGGCACCACTTGCCGAACACGCCCGGGAGCCGGTAGATCGACGGCCGGCGTCGCCGTTCGCGGCCGCGTACGCTCTCGAGCGCCGTCTCGGCCGCCAGCTTCGAGCGGCCGTACGGGTTGTCCTGGTCGCCTGGGTCGAGGACGACAGCACGATCAACGGGCCGGCGCCGCTCGCCCCTGCAGCCGCCTGCGATCGACCACGAGCAGTCGGTCGAGCGACCCGACGTTGCCGGTGACGAACTCATCCTCCTGGTCGGGGCGATTGACCCCGGCCAGGTGGAACACGACGCTGCGCCGCGGACGGCCGGTCGCGCCAGCTCCTCGCGTGGACGTGTCCACGTCGATCTCGGCGACCTCCACGCCGGCGCCGCCGCAGCGCGACGACGAGGTTCTGGCCGATGAATCCGTGCGCCCCCGTCACCAGGACGTTCAAGCCTGCCTCCAGCTACTCGTCTGATCTTCTCGCCGGCCAGCGCCCGCTGAACGATGTCGAGCGCCAGCAGCATCTCGGCCATCTCGTCGACGGCGAGTCGCTTCGGTGTTGTGGCTGTTGTAGTCGTCCTTCGGCCGACACGTCCTGGCGCCCGGTGTCGAAGTACAGGCCGTAGTTGAGGTCGCGGTTGTCGGCCGGCACTCGGTAGTAGTCGCCCATGTCCTCGGCGACCGGCGATCTCCTCCCGGGTCAGGAGGGTCTCGTAGAGCTTCTCGCCGTGCCGGGTGCCGATGACCTGGATCGGGTTGCTGGCCTTGAACACCTGCTTCATCGCCTCGGCCAGCGTGTCGATCGTCGCGGCCGGAGCCTTCTGGACGAAGATGTCGCCCGGGTTGCCGTGCTCGAACGCCCACAGCACCAGGTCCACGGCCCCGTCGATCGACATCATGAACCGGGTCATGTCGGGATCGGTGACGGTCAGCGGCCTGCCCGCCTGGATCTGGCGGATGAACAGCGGGACGACCGACCCGCGGCTCGCCATCACGTTGCCGTAGCGCGTGCAGCAGATGACCGTGCGCCCGGCCCGCCACGCGCGACTTGGCGACGGCGAGCTTCTCCATCATCGCCTTGGAGATCCCCATCGCGTTGATCGGGTAGACGGCCTTGTCCGTCGAGAGGACGATCACGCGCTTCACGCCGGCGGCGATCGCCGCGTTGAGGACGTTCTCGGTGCCCAGGACGTTCGTGCGCACCGCCTCGATCGGAAAGAACTCGCAGGAGGGCACCTGCTTGAGCGCGGCCGCGTGGAAGACGAAGTCCACGCCGGCCATCGCGTCCGCGAGGCTCTGCTCGTTGCGCACGTCCCCGATGTAGAACTTGATGCGCGGGATCGGCGCAGCCGGCGACGCATGTCGTCCTGCTTCTTCTCGTCGCGCGAGAAGATCCGAACCTCGGCCACGCCGTCCCGGATGGCACGGGCGGCCATGGCGTTCCCGAATGTCCCCGTGCCGCCGGTGACGAGCAGAGAAGGAGTGAAACTCACGCTGTTACCCCGGTCCTTCCTTCGGTGATCAGGCGCCCGCCGCCAGGAGGCGTTCGTGCTCCGCAATCTGCTGTTCGGTGAAGCGCATGCGCAGGATCCGGGCGGGAACTCCCCCCACGATCGCGTACCTCGGAACGTCCCCGGTCACCACGCTGCCCGCGGCGACGATGGCCCCGCGCCCGATCACGGCCGGCGTCAGGATCACCGCTCCGTGGCCCAGCCACACGTCGTCTTCCACGACGATCTTGTACTTGTCGCCCCGCCCCGAATCCCACATCGCCTTCCCGACGACATCGAATCGGTGGTCGTCGCTGTTGAGGAACGCGACATTCGCGGCAATCATCACCTTGTTGCCGATCTCGGTATCCGCCTGAAACAGGCAACGAGGGCCGACACCCACCCAGTCACCGAGGACGATGTGCCGCCTCGGTGACCAGAACGTGGCACTCCACTGGCAGTGGACGTGCCGGCCGTGGCGAACCCAGCGGTAACGGACGCCGAAGATCAGCAGGTTGCGGATCCCGTTGAGGAGGGTCTTGACGCTCGCGGAGAGGCTCACGCGGGCCTCCTGCACGGGAACCAGGCCCTGATCGCGTCCAGGACCGGAACGACTTCGACCTCCCAGTTGTGCCGTGCCAGGAAACCTTCGCGGGCGCGGCGCCCCATGTCACGGGTCGCCTGCGGGTCACGATGAAGGCGCATAATCGCGTCGGCGATGCTGTCCGGGTTTTCGAAGTCCACGAGGAGGCCGCAGCGCTCCGTCTCCACGATGCGGGCGATCTCGACGGCGTACGCAGGAGCGACGATGGGGAGGCCGGCGGCCATGTACTCGAAGAGACGGTTGGGAAGGCTGTCGACGCCGAGGTCGCGTCCGTAGGCGATCAGCCCGGCATCGCACCCGCGGAGCAGGTCGGGCACCTGCTGCATCGGCACCCCGGCTCGGAGGTCGAGCGCGTGCTCGATGCCCCGTTCCCTGGCGCTCGCAACGATGGCCACGGCCGCCGGATCGCTGGCCGGCGCGCCCGTCGTGAACATGACGACCCGGAGGTTCGCGACCGATTGGGCAGCGCGCTCGACCGCCTCGAGCACCTTGCCGGTCCCGCGGTTGCCCGCGCACTTCCCATGCATCAGGGTGAACGACGGGCGACCCGGGGCGCACACGTCGGACGCCCCGCCGCTGGCAAACCAGGAAGGCGCGCAGCTCCGCACGACCAGCGACGGCGTCGGGGGTGTCACGTAGGGTCGGAGGACGCTGTCGCTCACGCCCACGACGATCGCCGACCTGGAACAGGTCCGAGCGACCCGCCTCCTGACGTACTCGCGCAGGGGGGCGAGCCGACGCCCCATCAGGAGCCTGTCGAGTAGCGCACCGTGGTAGACCTCGTGCACGTCGAACAGGACTTTCGCGCCGCTCCGCTCCGCCAGCCCGATTGCCACTTCCGCGGAGTCGGGCTCGGGGGCGTAGTAGACGTCCACCGGCGGCAGGCCCGCCGCGATGGCGCGGGCGCGCCGACGGGCCCGGAGCCGGTCGAGCCGCCCCCGGTTCGGCGGGAACAGCCGAAAGTCGATCCCGTCAGGGTTGTAGTCCGTCTCGTCGAAGAACGCGTGGCCCGGGCCGACCCAGCTGACCTTGAAACCCGCCGCACGAAAGGCGCGGGCGAACTTGTGGTTCACGCGCACGTCGTCGATCGGGTGCGCCGTGGTGAGAACGCAAACGTGGACGGGCCTGCTGGTGTCGTTCATGTCGCTCGGTTATCGGAGGATGCCCGTTCGACGCAAGAGGTCGCGGCCGACGGTCAACGCGCGGGTGAACCCGGTGGACATCGGAAACTCATCGTGCGCGTGCAGGGGAAGTTCCATCAGGCGAGACCACTCTTCCGCCGAGAACTTCAGCTTCCTGAGGATCAGCTCCAGGTCGTCGCGCATCATCTCTTCGCCGTAAGCCGTCTCGCGGAGTTCCTCGAGCGCCTCGTCCCGCGAGATCTGCCCGCTGAGGATGAGGCTCGACAAGTGGGCCAACCGCTTATCGTAGCCGAAACGCCGCGGCAGCCACCAACCCTGGAAGTACCGGGTCCATCTCGACTCGAAGTGCTTGCCGCCGTAGTACTGCCAGCCGAACTCCCGCTCGAGGGTCCGCATCGCAGCGGCCTTGTTGTAGGGCACGAGGTCGAGAGGCTTGGCAACACGCATCCCGCCGAGCAGCGTGTACAGGATGCCGTACTTGGCGCTGCTCATCCTGGGGAACGAACCCAGCGGCCGCTCGCCGAACCGCCGGTGAATCGCCATCAGGTGGCGAAGGTCCGCAGAACTGTACCCCCACGCCGGCGGCAGGACCGATTCGCAGGCGAAGTTGTGGCCGCTGAGGACCCACTTGATGCGGTGCCGGGCGGCGAGGCCGTAGAACGCCGCGAAGATGACGTGGTCCTGCGGAATGTCCTGGTTGGGCAGGCCGGCCTTCAGAAAGGCCCGCTGGAGGTCGGCCATCTCCCCCCAGTCGATGACGACGGTGGTCAGGTCGAATCCGCACGTCTTGACGATGTTCTCGATGTTCCGGACGGCGATGTCCGAGTTCCACCCGGCGTCCGTGTGGACCACCAGCGGGCGCAATCCCTCGCGTTTCGCGAGATAGGCCAGGTAGGAGCTGTCCACTCCGCCGCTCAAGCCGAGCGCGCAGTCGTATTCCCTCGACCGGCCGTCGGCCTTGATGCGGTCGATGAGAGCCCTGAACGCTCCCTCGTTCCCGGCCGGGTTCCAGCGCGGCAGCACCTTCTCGCGGTAGTAGTGGACCCAGTTCGACACGCCGTCCCGGTCGAACACGATATCGGGGTCGGTGGTGTCCATCACCGTCACGGTGCACCGCCGATACCCTGGCTCACCGTACCTGGCAATCCGCTTGAGCATCAGTAGACCTCCCTGGCCAGGTCCGCGGCGGACGGGTACGTGATCAGAACCGCGCGGTGCTTCCCGACGAACACGAACAGGCTTCCGGCCGCCACGGCCGACGCGTGCCCTTCGCGAAGAGCCCGCCGAAGGTCCCCGAGCGACCCGGCACCGCCGCAGGCGACGAGCGGGATCGGGACCGCGTCGGCGACCGAGCGGATGAGATCGAGATCGTAGCCCTCCATGGAACCGTCCCGGTCGATGGAGTTCAGCAGGAGTTCTCCGGCTCCGAGGTCGGCCGCCCGCCGGGCGGCCGTGACCGGGTCCACCCCGGCAGGCTCGCGGCCGCCGTTCACGTACACTTCGTAGCGCCCAAAGAACTTGCGACGAACGTCGAGCGACACGGTGACGGCCTGGCTCCCGAACTCACGCGCCGCGGCCTCGACCACTTCCGGCGTGCGCTGCGCCGCGGTGTTCAGCGACACCTTCTCGAACCCGGACCGCAGGATCTTCCGCATGTCCTCCAGCGTGCGGAGTCCGCCTCCGTACGCCACGGGCATGAAGCACTCCCCCGCAAGTTCGCGGAGCAGTTCGAAGTCCGGCGCCCGGCCGGCAGCGGTTGCACCGATGTCGAGAATCAGCAGTTCGTCCGCTTCCTTCTCGCTGAACAATCGGACGGTGTTGAAGCAGTCGCCGAGGTAGACCGGGTTGCGGAAACCGCGCGTCTTCACGAAACCCGAGTCTCGCAGGAGCAGGCAGGGAATGATTCTCTTGAAGTCCACGTGGCTGCTACAACTCGGGCCGCGGTTCGGGGCGCCAGGCCGCGAACGCGCGGAAGAACGCCAGCCCGAACCGGTGGCTCTTTTCGGGGTGATACTGCGTGCCGACGATGTTGCCGCGGCAGACGCCGCTGACGAACTCGACGCCGTACCGGGTCATCGACAGCACGTCCGCACGGTCGTCGCACTGCAGGTGATAGGAGTGCACGAAATAGAAGCGCGGCGTCTCGCGGCACTCGGGAAACAGCGGTGACGGCCGCGAGAGGTGGATTTCGTTCCAGCCCATGTGCGGCACCTTGCGCGCTTCGCCGGACGAATCGAATCGGAACCGCACGCTCGTCGCATCCAGCCAGCCCAGACCGGGCTCCTTCCCCTCCTCGGAGGCCCTTCCGAACAGCTGCATCCCCAGGCAGACGCCCAGGATCGGCGTCCGGTCGCCGATGACGCGCCGTGACAGGGCGTCGGCGTAGCCGAGCTCCCGCAACTTCGTCATTGCGTTGTCGAACGCACCGACGCCAGGCAGGATGATCCGGTCGGCCTTGAGCACATCCTCCGGTCCGCGCGAAAGGCTCGCGGGGACGCCGATCTTCTTGAGCATGTTCAAGATCGAGCCGACGTTCCCCATGCCGTAGTCGATGACGATCACGACGCGGCGGCTCCCTTCGCGACAACGTCCACCGACGGCGGCGTTCTCCCGGCAGGCATCCGCAGCGAGCGGGGAGCGAGCCACAGGAGGAGGCAGAGCACCAGCCAGCCGTTCGTCAGGAGTTGCGTGAAGAGTGACGACTCGGAGAGGAGGATTCCCTGGATCAGCATCAGCGGCACCACAATATCTGCCCTGGCCTTGGCCGTCAACGTATCGGTCGCCCAGAAGACCACGGCGACGACGGCGGAAATCACGAGGACGCCGGCCAGCCCGGCGGCGATGAGCCCATCCTGCGCCCACGGGTGGCTGGGTGCCGAGGTTCCCGCCGCCTTGTCGAGGGAGAACTCCGCGACGGCCCAGGGAAGTGCCTGGTCGAACGGGTAGCGGATGTAGGTGGAGACACCCTTGACGTGAGACCAGTACGTGTAGCCCTTGGCTTCGGAGAACTTCGCGTACAGCACCGTGCTGAGCCCTTGGTAGCCAAAGTAGCGCATGACGAAGAACGTCAGCACCCTCTCGACAGCGTTCGGGATACCCAGGGCGGCATTCGCAGCCAGCAGGGCCGAAAACAGCGCACCGCTCGCCCAGTAGACGTACCTCACCGTCGCGCGGCCCTCGTTCCGGCGGCAGACGACCCACGCGGCGATCACGAACGCCGGCGTCAGCAGCGCGAATTTCGCGGCGGTTGCTGCGTAGATCACGAGTTCCGAGGCGACGCCCACCCCGAAGAGCATCGCCCGCCGCCTGCTCATGCCGATCAGGATGAGCATCGGCGCGACCACGTAGGTGACCCACGCGAACACGTAACCCGAGCCAAAGAGACCCAGGATCCCGCTGGCCTCCTCCTTCGCCCGCCGTGCCGCGCTGGCGTCGAAGAAGCTCGCGAAGGAGAGGTTCGACAGCCCTCCGCTCAGCGCCAGGGCCGTACTGGCGAGACAGAGCCCCACCAGCACTGCGAGGAACGTGCCCCAACCGGCCGGACGCATTCGCAGCGGCCGCGCGGGCACGTGCAGCGACAACGCAATCAATCCGAACCCGGCCGCGAGCGTGTACTGGATCAAGGCGCCGCGATGCCAGGCTCCGATCGCGAAAAGCAGGCAGAACTCGGACGGCACGAAGAACAGGTTATAGAGGACGAAGAACACGAGGACCGACCGGCGATCCGTCCGGAGCGGCATGAGAAGAGCGGGGATCAGCGCCAGCGCGTAGGTGATCGCCGCCTCCCACGGGGTGTACGGCTCCAGGCCGAAGCCGAGGTAGCCCCAGGTGGGCGCCAGGTAGGTGACGTAGGCGACGTGGAAGAGGCCGGCCAGGCAGAGGACCCGCACCAGCGCCGCCGGCCGCGTCGACGTATAGAACGCGCCCCGGCCCGGCACGCGCGCGCCCGTCATCGGAGTCCCCGAATCAGGAGGACGGCCGCGATTCCGGCTGCAACCCACCAGGCCGACGAAGTCAGGCCGCGCCGACTCGCCGTGGCGAGCATCCGCGGGGTGACGCCAGCGACCCGGCAGATGACCACGAGGTAGACCCCGTAGAACACCAAACCCGAAAGGGCGTACCCTTCCGCCGCGTGATGGCCCAGGGCCGCCGTCGCAGCCAGGAGAACCATGGCGATTCTCAGTGCCAGCCCCACCATCTGGATGACCATCGCCGTGAGTTGGCGCGAGGTGACATACAGGACCTGGGAGACGGGGGAACTCACGAACTGAAGCACCAGCCAGGGTGTCATCCACGCGATGAGCACTCCCGCGCGGTGCCAGCCGGCTCCCAGGACGGTTTCACACACGGAGGGAGCGAGCAGCCCGGCGAAGATCATCGGCCCGACCCCGACCCTGATGAGCTTCCCGAGGACGTCGGCTGTGAACGGCGCGAGGCGGTCTTCGCGATGTTCGGTGACCGCGTGGGCGTAGTAGACCTGGGAAACCGACGAGCCGATGAGGGCGAGCGGCGCCTGCATGAGGCGCAGGCCCAGCATGAGGAACCCCACCTCGGCCGCCGGCGAATGCTGCGCCACGAGCAGCACCGGCACTTGGATCGACGCGGCGTTGGCGAAGGCTTCGGGGGCCGTGCACAGGGGGAAGCGGACGAACTGCGCCGCCGCCTGCTTCATCCCGGCGAGTGACACCTGCCGGAGGGCCCGCCGGTCGTCCCGAAGCGCCCCGCGGCCGAGCCCGACCACGCCGGCGCAACTGGTCACAATCTGGCCGGCGATGAGGCCAAACGTCCCCGCACCACCCCACCCGAGCGCCAGCTGCGTGGTCGAGCCGCCGAAAGCCTGTGACAGCCGTGTCCGGGCGATGCGGGGAAAGGCGCGGTTCCGCACCGCCCAGAACTGCAAGATGACGTAGCCTCCCGTGCCGGCCACGCCGATCGGCAGCATCCAGAGGTGACGGGCGAGCGCCGGCTGGTGGACGAACCCGGCGAACGCGGTTCCGAAGAAGACGACGGCGACGGTCGTCAGGCTGGTGGTAAAGACCGCGCAGCCCAGGGCCACCGCAAGCAGGTTGGCGGCCGTTGCGGCCTCTTTCGGAATCGGGATGGCGGTCTCGTACTGCCCACCGACGACGACGGCCAGCACTCCGAGAACCGCGGCGAAGACGGCGAGCGCGCCGAACTCGTCAGGGGTGTAGAGCCGGGTGAGCACCGGCATCACGAGGACCGGCAGCGCCTGGGCCGAGGCCGTTCCCCCGGTCAACACCGCCACGGATCGCAGGAATTCCGTCCCGAGCAGCCGCCGGGCCCGGGACACGGCCATCTGCGGCAGTCCGCGCAGTCCCACCGCGGCCTCGCGCCACCCCCGCCGGGCACCGGGAGGTCGCAACGTTGCAGGGGTCACCGGCACCCCTCGGGGCGGTCACTTCCCACGGTTTGGCGGATCCTGGTGGCGAAAATGATTGTACGACGTCTGCCCAACGGCCAGTCCTTCCGGGAGCGGAGCGTCCTCGTCCAGGTCCAGGCACCGCAGCACCCCGCTCGACTCCCGGTAGCGGAGCCCGCTTTCCGGACACTCGAGGACACCATCCCCGGCAGGGCGGAGGGGGACGCCGTGCCGGCTCATCCAACCCCGATGGCGGGCGGGATTGCCGATGACCAGGGCGTAGTCGGGTACGTCTTTCGTGACGACGGAGCCGGCGCCGACGAAAGCATATCGGCCGACCGTCACCCCGCAGACGATGGTTGCGTTCGCGCCGATCGTGCAACCGCGCCGCAGGACCGTCGGCTCGTACAAGGCGTGGCGGTTGACCTGGGAACGCGGGTTCGTCACGTTCGTGAGAACGCACGACGGCCCGAGGAACACGTCGTCCTCGACGACCGTGCCGGTGTAGATCGACACGTTGTTCTGAACCTTGACGTTGTCCCCAATCGTCACGTCGTTCGCGACGTTGCAGTTCTGCCCGAAGATGCAGCGACGGCCGATCCGTGCGCCTTTCTGGATGTGGCAGAAGTGCCAGATCTTCGTGCCGTCCCCGATTTCACAGGGTTCGTCGACGAAGGCGGAATCGTGCTTGAAGTAACCCACAGGACCTCCACTGGACCCGAGAGATTGCTACCGGACCGACCGCTGCCGCCCGACCGACAACCGCGCGGCCAGGCACGCCGCCACCTGCTCGGCGGTGCGGCCATCCCCGTAGAGCATTCGCGGAAGGCCTGCCTCGGGCCACGAGGCGCGCTCGAACGCCTCCAGGATGGCAGCCGGTTCGGCGCCCGCCAGCCGGTTGACGCCCGCTGTCACCAGTTCCACCCACTCGGTCTGGTCCCGGAGGGTGACGCACGGCGTGCCGTGGAACGCCGCTTCCTTCTGCAGCCCTCCCGAATCGGTCAGCACCACGGCGGCGGAACGCAAGAGGGCCTGGGTCTGCAGGTAGGGCAGCGGATCGGTGAACTGGACACCAGGCAACACGAGCCCCTGTACCTTGGCGCTCGTGCGCGGGTGCACGGCCCAAAGCAGCGGCATGCGCTGCCCGATTGCGGCGAACGCCTCGAGGATGCCGGACCAGCGGGCCGCGTCGTCCGTGTTCTCGGCGCGATGGACGGTGGCGAAGGCGAAGGCTCCGTTGGTGAGCCCGCGCTCCGCGCACGCGGCGGCCGCCGCCTTCTCGATCTCGCCGCGGAACCGCTCGACCACGTCGAGCATGATGTCGCCAGTGCGAATCACCCCGTCGGTGATGCCTTCCTTTGCGAGATTGGCCACCGCGGCCTCGGTGGGAACGAAGAGCACGTCGGAGAGGTGGTCCGTCAAGACCCGGTTCACCTCCTCGGGCATCGACCGATTGAACGACCGAAGTCCGGCCTCGACGTGTGCCACGGGAATGTGGAGCTTCGCCGCTGCCAGGGCACCGGCGAGCGTCGAGTTGGTGTCGCCGTAGACGATCACGACGCCCGGCTGCGTGCTCTGCAGCACCGACTCGATCTCCTCGAGCATCCGCCCCGTCTGGGCACCGTGCGAGGCCGATCCGATCTGCAGGTTGACGTCCGGCGCCGGCAGGCTCAGGCCGTCGAAGAACGCCGCGGACATCGCCCAGTCGTAGTGCTGCCCGGTGTGAACCAGGACTTCTTTCAGGCCGGCCGCGCGCAGGGCCGGCGACAGCGCCGCGGCCTTCACGAACTGAGGGCGGGCACCGACAATGGATACCACCACGGGGTGCTGGGACATCTCAATGCGCCTCGGCCGCCAGCGGGTGCCTGGGCGAACCGCCGCCGACGGGCGTGGTCCGAATCCGGTGCACGAGTTCGATCGACGGACGAGCGTCGGGGATGCCGTGCCCGCACCCCGCCAGCGTGCGCTCGTACACACGCGTGTGGAGGTCGGTGAAGCCCTCCGTGAACTCGATCTCGTCGCCGTCCACGGTAATCGAACGGTGGACCGAGCGGCCGGCGCTCCGGACGGCTGCCGGCACGTCGGCCGGGTCGACGGACAGGAACCAGCGCACGGCCGCCCCCTGCAGTTCGAGAAAGCCCGCCATCCGGTCACGCTCGCGGACGTGGACTTCGACCGAGCCGGCACCGCCGAACAGCCACATCAGCAGGTCGAAGAAGTGGATGCCGATGTTCGTCGCCACGCCGCCGGAGCGTTCCTCGATCCCCTTCCACGATACTTGGTACCACGGTCCCCGGCTGGTCACGTAGGTGAGGACGACGTCGCGCTGTCCGGCCGCGGCGGCTGCTTCGATCTTGGCTTTCAGCGCCACCAGGGCGGGGTGCACCCTCAACTGGAGCACGGTCGCGATGCGCCGGCCCGTCTCCCGTTCGATCTCTTCGAGGGCGTCGAGGTTCCACGGGTTGATGACGAGCGGCTTCTCGCAGATGACGTCGGCCCCGTTTCGGAGGGCGAGCCTGATGTGGGCGTCGTGGAGGTAATTCGGCGAGCACACGCTGACCCACCGGACGCGGCCCGATTCGGGCCCGCGCCGCTGCTTGTCCAGGTGACGGTCGAAGCGCTCGATCTCCCGGAAGTACCGGACGTCGAGACTGAACTGGTCGAGCAGACCGACGGAGTCGTTGGGATCGACCGCGGCCGCCAGGACGTTGCCGGTGTCGCGGATGGCCTTGAGGTGCCTCGGCGCGATGTAGCCGCCGACGCCAATCACAGCGAAATTGAGCATCCTAGTACCTCTTCGGGCCGACCCGGCGCACGGCGGGTCGTGGTGTGAACAGCGGCGATGCCAGCCGGGCTGTAGGTTGGGACGGCCAGCATCAAGGCAAGTTGGAGACGCTCGGGGTCCCCGGCCCGGGCGGCAGCGACCACGTCTTCCACCAACGGACGGGTGTCGATGGCCGCGTGGAGATCGTGTTCGCGCACGCGGAGGATGTCCGGGTTCTCCGTCACGGCGACCGCGGCGTCCTCCTCCCAGAGCGTTTCCTCGAGTTTCTCTCCGGGGCGGATTCCCGTGATTTGGACCTCGATCGCGTCCGGGTCGACTCCCGACAGCCGGATCAGGTCGTTGGCGAGGTCCACGATCTTGAGCTGCTCGCCCATGTTGAGGACGAAGAGGTCTCCCGGCCGGCCCATGCCAGCCGCCTCGAGCACCAGGTGAACCGCTTCGGGGATGGTCATGAAGAAACGCTTCATCTCCGGGTGCGTCACCGTCACCGGGCCGCCCCGTTCGATCTGCGCCTGCAGCGTGGGAACGATGGACCCACGGCTCCCGAGGACGTTTCCGAAGCGGACGGCCACGTACGGCAAGCGGGTCCGCGCGCCGGCCGCAATCACGAGGAGTTCGGCCAGGCGTTTCGACGCACCCATGATGCTGCTCGGCGACACCGCCTTGTCGGTCGAGATGAGCACCAGGCGTTCGGTGCCCGCCCGCTCGGCCGCCTCGAGCAGGTTCTGGGTGCCCTGCACGTTGCAGGTGAACGCCTCTTCGGGGTTGAGCTCCATCAGCGGCACGTGCTTGTGCGCGGCGGCGTGGATCACCACCTCCGGCCGGAACCGGACGAAGACCGCGTGCAGCCGGGCGGCGTCGCGGACGTCCGCGATCACGGGGTGGACCGACAGCTGCGGATACTGCTCCGCCAGCCTCGAGTGAATCGAGAAGATGCTGTTCTCGCCGCGGCCCAGCAGGATCAGCTGCCGGGGCCCGGAGAACGCCACCTGGCGGCACAGCTCGGACCCAATCGACCCGCCCGCCCCGGTAATGAGCACGGTCCGGCCCTGGAGATACGTGACCACCTGGGCGCGGCCCACCACCTGCGGCCGGCGGAGCAGGTCCGCGATCTCGACCTTGCGCAGGCGGTTGATCGACACGTGACCGTCGAGCAGCTCGAACACCCCCGGGACGATGCGCGCCTGGATGCCCTGCCGCTGGCAGGCCGACGCCGCGTCGCGAACGACGCGGCCCGAGACCGTCGGCATCGCGATGATGACCTCGTCAATCGCCTCGCGCCGCAGCACCGTGTCGAGCATCGAGATCGGCCCGCGCACGGGAATCCCGAGGATTTGCTTGTTGAACTTGCTCGTCGCATCGTCCAGGAACGCCACCGGGTGGAGGCCCAGCTGGGGATTCCGGCGGAGTTCCCGCACCACGAGCGTGCCAGCCTGCCCCGCGCCGACGATCAGGACGTTCTTGACGTCCCGTGGAGCCAGCTTGCGGCTCGTGGCGTTCGCGTCACCGATGATCCGGAGAGACATGCGGAGGCCGCCGGCGAGAGCCAGCGTCAGCAGCCAGTCGATCATCAGGACCGGTCGCGGGAAGCTCGGCACGTAGCCGGTGAAACTGCCGAACGCGACGAACACCGCCATCGAGACCGACGACGCCGTGACGGCCAGCACGATCGACAGGAGGTCCTGGGCCGTTCCGTAGCGCCAGTAGCGGGAGTACATCCCGAATGGGAGGTAAGCGAGGGGTTTCAAGACCAGCGCGACGAGCAGGTAGATCGCAAATGCCCGGCGATGCGGCACGAAGAGCCAGTCGAATCGGAGCGCGAATGCCCCGTAGGCGGCAATCGCGATGAGCGGCAGGTCCGCCAGCAGGACGTACCGATTGCGTACTACCATTTCCTCTCCCTGCCTGGAACCACGAACCTGCAACCGACGGCGCGCACAGGCACAGCTCCGCCCCCTCAGTCACATGGTGACTGAATCGACTCGACCGGTTGTTTTCGGTGCATCGGGGCTGTTGCCTGCCGCACCGAGTGCAGCGTGAAGCTGCCAGACGACTGTCCGATGCACGATTCGAAGGGTGAAACGCCCGCTCGCCAGCCGCGACACACGACCATCAGCCGACGAGCTGACGCTGGTGGATTCTCCACTGGGCTCCGGGGAGGGTATTTTAGGTCATTCGTCGCTGCCGTCAAAACCCGAGAGGCGCCTGGGGCGCGGCCGTCGTCGGCTTCCAGTCGCGGACGGCGGCCAGGACATACTCTACGTCATCCCCGGTCATGTCCGCGTAAATGTCGGTCGTGGAAAGCCGACGGCGGTGGTCATGACGGTCGGGTCGGCATGGTTGATCGACGGGTCGGTCGAGGGATTCGTGTAGCGCCTCCTCGCTCGGTCGGGGAGGACCGTCGGCTGACTGGCGGCCACTCGCTGGCTCGTGGAGCAGTCGAGGGCTTCTCCGAGACAGAGAAACGTCAGGTCCGGGCGCCGCAGCACCTCTTGTACTTCCTCCCGCTCCCGCAGGGGCAGACGTCGTTGCGGCCGGTCGAGGCCAGGGCGTGGTCGCGGTCACGCTGGGCCATCCAGGCCATGACGTTGGCGGGCGGCCGCTGCCCGGCAAGTTCGTTCGACATGAAGCGCATGGCCGCGTCGACGTGGGTGAAGAACCGCTTGTAACCGGCGCACAGGTAGTTCAGGCCTGATTCGCCGTCGGGCGTCTTGACGAAGCGGTTCTTGGGACACTCCCCGTGGCACGCGAAGCGAACCGGACAGCCGCGGCAGAACCCCGGCAGGGTATCGCGCTTGGCGTCGCCGAAGGCCCGCTGGGCGGGTGAGTCCACCAGGTCCCTGAGTGGAGCTTCGGAGATGTTGCCCAGGTGGTAAGGCGGGAAGACGTAGTGGTCGCAGGAGTAGAGGTCGCCGTTGTGCTCGAGCGCCAGCGCGCGGCCGCACGTCTCGCCGAAGATGCAGAGCGAGGTCTGGCCTCGGTACCAGGTCTCCAGCGCGACGTCGAACATCTGCACGAAGACCCGGCCCACGTCGGCACGCACCCACTCGTCGAAGATCGCACAGAGGAACGCACCCCAGTCGGCCGGGTCGACCGACCAGGAGGTGACACGGCCTTCGCCGGCCACGCCGGGTTCCGAGAGGAGCGAACCGCCGGGCCCGGCGGTTGCCCCCCCGGTCTGCATGCGCTCGACGATCGGAATGAACTGCAGGAAGCCGCTGCCGACTTCCTTGAGGAAGCGGTAGACCTCGAGGGGGCGGCGGGCGTTCTCGCGATGGACAACGGTGAGGGTATTGAATGCCGCACCGCCCCGGTGCAGGATCTCGATGGCCTTCATCACGCGGTCGAACGTCGGCTGGCCCCCTCGATCCACCCGGTAGCAATCGTGGAGTGCGCGCGGGCCGTCAATCGAGAGGCCGACCAGGAACTCGTTCTCCGCGAAGAACGCTGCCCACTCCTCGTCGAGCAGGACCCCGTTGGTCTGGAACCCGTTTTCAATCCGCTTGCCGCCCGCGTAGCGCTTCTGGAGTTCGACTGCACGGCGAAAGAAGTCGATGCCGAGCAACGTGGGTTCGCCGCCCTGCCACGCAAACGTCACGACCGGAACATCCTGCGCGGCGATGTAATCGCGGACGAAGGCGGCGAGCACCTCGTCCGTCATGGCCCACCCGCCCGTGCCGGGATAGAGCCGCTCCTTCTCGAGGTAGAAGCGGTACTGGCAGTCGAGATTACAGATAGGCCCGGTCGGCTTCACCATCACGTGGAAGCCGGGTAGCTGGCCGCGTGAGCCCGAATCGGTCATCGCGGGCATGATAACAGCTGGCGGCTGTCTATAATCGTGGGATGCGCGTCACACGCCGCCTGGTGCTGCGGTCGCTGGCAGGCACGGCCCTCGCCGCGGCCGGCATGGGCGTCTACGGCTTCGGCGTCGGCCGGCGGCGGTTCGAGGTGACCCGAACGGTCATCCCGCTTCGGACCCTGCCTCCCGGTCTGGCCGGCCTCCGGATCGGCCTCATCAGCGACATCCACTGCGGCGAGTTCATGCCCGTCGAGCACATCGCCGACGCCGCGGGACTGCTGATGCAGGAGCGGCCCGACCTGATCCTGATCGGCGGCGACCTCGTGACGTGGAAGGACAGGAGAGCGCTGTCCGTGTGCGCCGAAGGATTGTCGTCGCTCTCGGCACCGCTCGGAGTGTTCGCCGTCCACGGCAACCACGACCCCGAGACCGAACTCCCGCGGGTCCTCGAGGCCCGGGGGTTCGAAGTGCTGGTCGATCGGCACGTCCGGATGCGGGTGCGCAACGAGACGCTCTCCCTGGGCGGGCTGCGCTACTGGAGCCAGCGCGTTGGAGACCTGCGGCGAGTCTTTCGCGGGGCGGCCGGCTTCCGCATCCTGCTCGCGCACGACCCTCGACGCCTTCCGATCGCAGCGCAACTGGGGGTGCCGCTCGTCCTGTCCGGCCACACGCACGGCGGCCAGGTGCGGCTGCCGCTGATCGGAGCGCCCGCGGCGTGGCGATTCCCGGTCGTCTCGGGTCTGGCCGAGCGGAACGAAACGACAATCTACGTGACGCGGGGACTGGGCACGGTGGTGGTGCCCATCCGGTTCAACTGCCAGCCGGAGATATCGATACTGACGCTGCACACCCGGGCCTGAGCACCGCGGCACGCGGTCTCACCGCGGGCGGCCACCCGGCTGCTTGATCGGGACGTCCTTCAGTGCCGCCTTGACGGCCGCTTCAATCGTGTCGATCCGGGTGCGCCTTCCGCAACGCGGCTCGACGTCGTCGTCCTCCAGCACGCCAGTGACGTCGGACGCCCGCGCCCTCTTCTTACCGACCGCCCATCACGATGAAGCCGGCCCAGAGAATGGGCGACTCGATCAGCCTCACGTCGCCGGCCACGGTATGGACCGAGACCCTGCCGGCGCGCAGGTCTGAAATCAGCCTAAGTTGCGCAGTACGCAGGGCTTGTGCCGGTGACTGGTGCCGGAGCCAGGAAGAGTAGAGGACCGGAAACAAGCGGTTGGCCGGTTGGTCGGGCACGTCCCAGACCGACGCGACCACCGACGGGACGCCGGCCGAGAGGAAGGCCCGCGCCAGCGCGGAGATTCCCTCCCCGGCCACCAGTCCGCCCGCCGACCGACAGGAACTGAGGACGACCAGGCCGGCGGAGAGGTGCAGCCCGTACAACTCCTGCGCGGTCAACCTTCCGTTCGAGGCCTCCTGGTTGGACTGCCCCAGCGCCAGGTATGAGTCGAGCGGCGCCCTGTCGTTGACCACGCCGTGGGTGGCGAAATGCAGGACCGATGCGTTGGGCATCAGCCGCGTGATGGCCGCCTCGTTCGCCTGCTCTCCCGAGAGAACAGTCGTCATTGCCGCCGGGACGAGCCTGGCGATCGCCCGGACTTCGTCGCGAGCGCCCGGCAAGGGCGGCAACGCCCGCTCGCCTTTGCCGGGGGATGGCAGCCGTGGGTCGGCGACGAACAGGAACCGCGAATCCGCCGGCGGCGTCGCCGGACGGGCGGCGCCCGCATCGAGGAACGCCCCGGCCGGCACGTAGCCGATCGCGTACTCCTCGATGAGGTACCGGCCGCTTGCCGCCGTCAGGGCGGCAAATGGCAGCCGCATCAGCGGGCCGGAGGGGATGATCGTCAGCTGTGACCCGGGAGCCGGGAGCCACTGGCGCACCGGTTCGATGAGCGAGCGATAGAGCGCCTTCCAGGCAGCGGCCGCGCTCGCCGGCGCTGGCGGGGAGGGGGCCGAGGACAGCGGAGGCGTCACGCTGGCGACGAGCGCCGTCAGTCGCTTCAGCGACAGCGGCACTCGTGCCATCTGGGGAGCGCCGGCGGCACGCACGACACCGATGAAGACCCCGTCCGCGGTCGTCCAGTACGTCAGGATCGTCGATCGGGTGCGGGCGGCGGTGGCGGCGAGTTGACCGATGTCGCTCGGCTTCGCCGCCTCGGGCGGGAGGATCGCGCGCGTCGCGAGGAGGTCGAGAAACGCGCGCGCGCGGGCCGACTCGGCAACCTCGATCGCCCGGCCCGCCTGCCCTTGCCGCTGGTAGATGCCGATCATCACCGAGTAGAGGTCGAGAAACTGGTTCGTGAAGCCCTGCTTCATGAAATCCAGCGGCACCAGCCTCCTGCGCATCTGCTCGATCAGGTCGGCGGCGCGCTGCAGGTCGTCCAGTGCCCCGGGCGACTCGCCCTGCCGGTCGCGCACCGAGGCCCGGCGCATGAGCGACTGGATCACCTGAGTCCCGGCGGCCAGCTCCAGGGATTTTTCAGCGTGCACGCGCGCTTCGTCGAGCCGGCCCATCGCTTCGTAGGCGATCGAGAGTTGCGAGTGCCGCACGGAGGGGTAGCTGTCGCCTCCATCCTTCAGCAGCGTCTCGAGCAGTTCGGCGCTTCGTGCGTACTGCTCCAGGTTGAGGAGCCCGCCGGCGAGGTTCCCGCGCATGAAGTTGATCGCGCGTGCCGACCCGCTCTCCAGGGCCAGGGCGTGCGCGCGCTCGTAGTAGGTCAGCGCCTTCTCCGCCTCCCCGGCGGCCCCGACCGCCACCCCCGACGCGTTGAGCGACTGGATCATCCCGATCTTGTCGCCCGCCTTGCGTTGGATCTCGAACGCCTTCTCGTAGTAAGGAATCGCCGCCAGCGGCAGGCCGTGCATGCGGTTGACTCGGCCGAGGCTGGTGTAGACGGTGGCCAGGCCCTCCTCGTTCGCGGACTTCTCGTAAAGAGCCGCTGCCGTCTGCAGTTCCTCGAGCGCCAGCGCCAGGCTGCCATCGGAGGAGTGCCGGTCTCCGCGCGAGTGCCAGAGGCGCGCCTCCAGGTCGGCGTCTCCGAGCGACCTGGCGATGTCGGCCACCCGGTCCTGAAGCTGCTCTCGCTCGGCGGCCGGCGTGATGTCCAGCAGGCAGACGTTCAGCAGGGCGGTGGCCAGCAGGCGCCGTTCGCCCCCATCTTCCGCGTCGGCCGCCGACTTCCGGTACCAGGCGTCGGCCTCTTTGAACTGCCCCCGGTTGAGTGCGACATTTCCAAGGGTCGTCTGGATGCGGCTGGACGCGGGAAGGTCGGGGATGGACCGCGCCAAGTCCAGGGCGCGCTCGAGAAACGTCTGGGCGTCCGCGTACTGACTGTTGCCGTTCAGCAGGCGGCCGAGCGACTCGAGCGCCTGCGCCTCGACGTCGACGCGCGACTCGACGTGCGCCCGGTCGGCCAGGCCCAGGTACGCCGCCCGGGCGTCCACTATCTTGCGGTCCGCCGCGAGCCGGTCCGCTTCTTTCAATTGTTCGACAAGGCTGAGCTGGCGCGAGTCGGCCCGGTGCTCGGGCGCTGATGCCAGCATCCGCGACCGGGGGGTCGGGCCGGCGACAAACCCGAGGGTGAGCAGGACGAGAAGACCGACCGGCCGTTGGCCCCCGCGGAACATGAGGGCACAAGCCTAACTCGTCCAGTCCAATTTTGCCAGTGTGCCGACCCGGCGGCGAAGAAGGCGACTACCGGGCCGCTTCGCAGGCACGCGCGGCGTAGGCGCTCTTGCCGCGGCAGAGCGCAGCGAATCGGAGGTGCGCCTCGGCGGAATGGCCGGACCGGGCGAGCGCAATTCCCAGGTACCACGACGCATCGGCGGCGAACGTCTCGTCGGCCAGCCGCCGTGCACGGCGGAGCGGCTCCACGGCCTCCTGGTTGCGACCGAGGAAAAGCCGGCTGACGCCCTGGTAGAACGGAACCTCGACCGACGAGGGATAGCGGTCGGCGAGCGCCGCGAGTTTCTCGTCCGCATCGGCGTAGCGGTCTGCTCGGAACGCGTCGAGCGCGGGCGCGACGGCTTCGGCAAATCCGCCCGGTTCGGCACCATTGCGCCACGTCAAGGCGAGCATCGTCAACCTCACCGCCGGCTTCTCGAGTTCCGGAACGGGAACCGCGGCTGGGGGCGTGGGCGCAGCCTCGGCGGGACCGGCAGCCTGGGCGTTCGGCGCCGATGCGGCTGGAGCGGCAACCTTCACGGGCCTCGCGAAGACGATGGCCAGCAGCGCCGTGGCCGTCGCCATCGATACGGGGAGCCAGACAGTCCACCGGCTCCATCGGGCCTGCCGTGCGGGCCGGGCCTCCCGCCTGATCCGCGACAGGAGGCTTTCCGCGTCGCTCGGATCCAGGGTCACCGGCTCCAGCAGGTCGAAGTCGGCCTGCAGGGCGGCACACGGACCGCAGGATTCCACGTGAGCCGCCACGGCCGCCTGCTCCTCGGCCGGGAGGGCGTTGGCCGCCGCCGCCGACAGCACGCGAGCGGGCGGGCACGCCGCGCAGCGTCGTCGCAAATCGTCGATCGCGGGCGCGGCGTGGGCGAAAGGCTCGCGTTCCCAGGTCTCGAGTTCGCGAGAAATGGCGCTCATCGTTCCTGCCCTGCCAGTGCGGCGCGAAGGAGCCGCAGTGAATACTGCAAGTGGCCTTTGACCTGGTTCTCGGACAACCCCGTCGCCGAGGCGATCTCTGTTCGGGTCAGCCCGTCGACATACCGGAGGCGCAGGCAGATACGGTGAACCGGCTTGAGATCGCAGCTGCTGAACAAGCCGCCATCCTCCGCCGACCCGGCGGAGGCCGGCTCGTCGGCCAGCGAACGCAGGTAGGTTTGTTCGGTCACCTGTCTCCGCCAGTAGTCGCGCGCCCGGTTGCGGACGACCGCGATGAGCCACGCGGGCAGCCGGGTGTCGTCGATGCCATCGAAGTTCCTGTAAAGCGCGAGAAACGCCTCGCTGGTGAGCTCCTCGGCAATCTCCCGACGCCGGACGCACGACAACGCGAAGCGGAATACCGCGTCGACGTGCCGCCGGTAGGTGGCCTCGAACCTGTCTGACATGAATACGGGTGAATCCGGGCAGATGGAACAACGCCGCCAAAATACAGGCATCCCGTGGGCGGCGGTCGAGACGTCAGCGTCCCGGCTATTGTAATCGGAAGAACGAGCGTCTTTCGACAGACGGCCGGGCTGGGCGCCGGCTGCCCACGCTGACTCAGGCCTCGCGAACGAAGCGCCGCCCTTCCACCCGCCACCCGCCGGCCAGCACGAGCGCGACGGCCTCGGGATAGAGGAGGTGCTCCTCGGCCAGGATCCGCGCCGAGAGCGTTTCGGGCGTGTCGTCGTCGAGGACCGGCACGGCGCGCTGGAGCACGATTGGGCCGGCGTCGAGGTCGCAGTCCACCAGGTGGACGGTCGCACCAGCCACCTTCACGCCGTGGGCCCACGCCTGGTGTTGCGCGTCGAGGCCGGGAAAAGCCGGGAGCAGGGACGGGTGGATGTTGAGGATGGCGTTCGGAAACGCGTTGATGAACACCGGGCTGAGCAGCCGCATGAAGCCGGCCAGGCACACGAGGCCGACGCCGCGACGATGGAGTTCGTCCACGAGTGCAGTGTCGTAGGCCTCGCGGCTGGGAAAGGCGCGGTGCCCCAGGCACACTGTCTCGATGCCCGCCGCGCGCGCGCTCTCGAGGCCAGCCGCATCTGCCCGGTTCGAAATGACGACACCGACCTGCGCGTCGAGCCTGCCCGCGCCGATGGCGTCGATGATCGCCTGCAGGTTGCTGCCGCGACCGGAGATCAGCACGCCAAGTGTCCGGTTCATGGGGTCGGAGCGCTGACGTTTTTTGGCGGTGTTCGAATACGAATCCGTAATCACGACGAGCGTTCCGCGCCTCGGTAGGACACGCGACGCTCGCCGGAAACCAGTTCCCCAACGACTTTCGGCGATTCGCCCAAGTCGCGCAACCTCGCCAACATCCGACCCGCATCCGCGGCACGGCAGGCGACGATCAGGCCGATGCCCATGTTGAACGAGCGATACATGTCCTCGGCCGGCACCTGCCCGGCCCTTCCCAGGAACCGGAAGACGGCCGGAACTTCCCAGGCGTCCCGGTCGATGCAGGCCCCGATCCCCTCCGGGAAGATCCGGGGCAGGTTGTCGGTGATCCCGCCGCCGGTGATATGGGCCAGGCCCTGGACCAGGCCGGGCTCGGCGAGCAGCGGCTCGACGACCCGGAGGTACGAGCGGTGCACCGCCAGGAGGGCTTCACCCACCGTCGTCCCCAGGTCCGGCACGTGCGAGTCGACCCGCAGGCCTAGTCCTTCGAAGACGATCCGCCTCGCCAGGGAGTAGCCGTTGGTGTGCAGCCCGCTCGATGCCAGGCCAATCAGGACGTCGCCGGCCTCGAGCGCCGCACCGTTGATGAGCGCCGCCCGGTCCACCGCCCCGACGATGAAGCCGGCGAGATTGTACTCGCCCTCGGCGTAGAATCCCGGCATCTCGGCCGTTTCGCCGCCGAGCAGCGCGCAGCCGTTCGCGCGGCAGCCGCGCGCAATCCCCGCAACGATCTGCTCGGCCACGTCGGGCGCCAGGCGCCCCGTCGCAAGGTAGTCGAGAAAGAACAGCGGGCGCGCACCCTGCACGAGGATGTCGTTCACGCAGTGGTTGACGAGGTCCTCGCCGACGGTGTCGTGGCGGTTGGCCAGGAATGCCACCTTCAGCTTGGTGCCGACGCCGTCCGCGCTGGCGACCATCACCGGGTCGGCGAAGCGCTCGGGATCGAGGCGGAACAGGCCGCCGAACGAGCCGATCTCCGAGAGCACGCCGGGGGTGAACGTCGAGCGTGCGAGGCCCTTGATGCGCCGCACCACCTCGTTGCCCGCGTCGATGTCCACGCCGGAAGTCTTGTAATCCATACTCGCTGCCCTCGCCCTCAATCCTCCCCCTTGTCGCCGTCGGCTACCAGCCGGAGCGGCAGCACGAGCTGCGAGGCCTGGTCCTTCGGGAACGGCACCGGGTAGTGACCGGTGTAGCACGAGGTGCAGTACTCGGAGCGGTGTGAGTTCACGCCGGCGAGCAGCCCGTCGAGGCTCAGGTAGCTGAGCGAGTCGGCTCCCAGGTACTTGCGGATCTCCTCGAGCGTATGCGTCGCGGCAATCAGTTCGGAGCGCCGCGGAGTGTCCACGCCGTAGAAGCAGGGCGAGATGGTCGGCGGGCAGCTGATGCGCACGTGCACCTCGCGGGCGCCAGCCGCCTTGATCATCCGCACGATCTTGCGCGACGTCGTCCCGCGCACGATCGAGTCGTCGATCAGGACGACGCGCTGGCCGTCGAGGATGGACCGCACCGGGTTGAGCTTCACCTTCACGCCGAAGTGGCGGATCGACTGCTGCGGCTCGATGAACGTCCTGCCGACGTAGTGGTTGCGGATCAGCCCCATGCGCAGGGGGATTCGCGCTTCTTCCGAGAAGCCGGTCGCCGCGCACACGCCGGAGTCGGGCACCGGCACGACGACGTCGGCCTCGACGGGCGACTCGCGGGCGAGCAGCCGGCCGAACTCCGTGCGGACGGCGTTCACGCTCTCGCCGAAGACGTAGCTGTCGGGACGTGCGAAGTAGACGTGCTCGAAGACGCACTGCGAGAGGCGCGCGGGCGGGAACGGCTTGATGGACCGGACGCCCGAGGCGTCCACGATGACGATTTCGCCCGGCTCCACGTCGCGCACCCAGGTGGCGCCGATCAGATCCATGGCGCAGGTTTCCGACGCCATCACCGTCGCGTCGCCGAGTCGGCCGAGGGCCAGCGGGCGGAAACCGTGCGGGTCGCGGACCGCGATCAGCCGGTCTGCGGTCGCGAGGACCAGCGAGAAGGCGCCGCGGATCTGCGACAGGGCCTCGATGATCGCGTCCTCGACGTGAACCGCGTGCGAGCGCGCGTAGAGGTGGAGGATGGCCTCGGAGTCGCTGCTGGTCTGGAAGATCGCCCCGCCGCGGCTCAGCTCCTCGCGCAGTTCGGCCGCGTTGACCAGGTTGCCGTTGTGGCAGAGGGCGATCTGGCCGTGCTGGCAGTCGATCAGGATCGGCTGGGCGTTGATCAGCTTGCTCGCGCCGGCCGTCGAATATCGGACGTGGCCGACCGCCAGGCTACCCTGGCAGCCGTGACAGCTCGGCCTCGGAAAAGATGTCGGCCACCTGCCCCATGGACCGGTATGCGATCAACCGCTCGCCGTCGGACGCCGCGATGCCGGCGCTTTCCTGGCCGCGATGCTGGAGGGCGTACAGACCCAGGTAGGCCATCTTCGACGCCTCCGGGTGGCCGAAGATGCCGAACACGCCGCATTCTTCGTGGAGCTTGTCGAACATCAGGCGGTGACTTCCTGGAAAACCCTGGCGAATATGGCGTCGACGTGGCGCAGGTGCACCGAGAGGTCGAACGCCCTGTTGATCTCCTCTGCCGACAGCACGCCGCGCACGTCCGCATCGTCGAGGAGCAGTTGCTGGAACGAACGGCCATCCTTGAACGAGCGCATCGCGTTGCGCTGCACCCATTCGTAGGCCTGCTCGCGTGAGACGCCGCGCTGCGCCAGCTCGAGCAGCACGGTGCCCGAGAAGACGACGCCCCGCGACCGTTCGAGGTTCTCGCGCATCCGCTCGGGATAGACGACCATGTTCCGGACGATCTTCGTGAAGCGGCGCAGCACGTGATCGAGCGCGATGAAGCTGTCGGGCAGGATCACCCGTTCGACGGACGAGTGCGAGATGTCGCGCTCGTGCCAGAGTGCGACGTTCTCCATGGCCGCCATCGCGTTGCCCCGGAGCAGGCGGGCGAGCCCGACGACCTGCTCGCAGCCGATCGGGTTCCGCTTGTGCGGCATCGCCGACGACCCTTTCTGCCCGGTCTCGAACGGTTCCTCGATCTCGCCGATCTCGGTCTTCTGCAAGCCGCGGATCTCGAGGGCGAACTTCTCGAGTGACGCGGCCGCGATGGCCAGGGCCGACAGCAGCTCGGCGTGGCGGTCGCGCTGGATGATCTGCGACGAGACGGGCGCCGGGGCGAGGCCGAGACGCGCGCAGACGGCCGCCTCTATCGACGGATCGAGGTGGGCGAACGTCCCGACGGCCCCGGACAGCTTGCCGACGTTGATGCCGGCGCGGGCGCGCTTGACCCGCTCGACGTTTCGCTGGTTCTCGGCGTACCAGAGAGCCAGCTTGAGGCCGAGCGAGATCGGCTCCGCGTGGACGCCGTGGGTGCGCCCCATCATCGGGGTGTGGCGATGCTCCTCGGCGCGGGCCTTGATGGCGTCGGCCAGCTTGGCCAGCCCCTCGAGGATGAGGTCGCACGCCTCGCGCATCTGGAGCGCCTGCGCGGTGTCGATGACGTCGGACGAGGTCAGGCCGAAGTGCAGCCAGCGCGCCTCTTCACCCACGTGCTCCGCGACAGCGGTCGTGAAGGCAATGACGTCGTGCTTGGTCTTCGCCTCGATCTCCTCGATCCGGCGCCACGTCGAACGCGCCCCGCTCGCGGATGGCGCGCGCGGCTCCCGCCGGGATGATCCCCGCGTCGGCCATCGCCTCGGCTGCCGCGATCTCCACCTGCAGCCAGCTTTCGAACCGCCGCTGCTCGCTCCAGATCCGTCCCATTGCGGCGCCGGTATAGCGGGCGATCATCTGTACCTCCGGAACTTCGGCCGGCGACCGGCGGCTTTGCACCGTGCGGCCGTGCCCGTCACGGCGTCCACGACCGTAGTGGCGCCGACTCGTGACTGCGACTGCTGACTCCTGGATCCTACCGCGGGTTCGCGACTTTTCGACCGCGGCCGTCACCCGAGGTTCAACCGGTCCCGCGGGTAGTCCCACCCGTCCAGTGGGCCGAGGATGGTGCCGGCCAGCGCGCCGTCGGAGAACAACTCGCACGCGACCCGCTGCAGGTCCTCCGCTTTCACCCGTTCGACGCCCAGCAGCGTCTCGTCCAGCCCGAACTGCCGGTCGAAGTAGATCTCCTGGCGCGCGAGGTGCGACATGCGGCTGGCGGTGTTCTCGAGGCTCAGCATCAGGCTGCCCTTGAGATGGTCCTTGGCGCGGCGCAGTTCCGCCTCGGGGGCGGGCGTCTTCTTGATCGCCCGCAGTTCCTCGACCGTCAGGTCGATGACCTCGCGGACCGACTCGCTCGCGCATCCGGCGTAGATCGTGAGCGCGCCAGCGTCCCGGTAGGCGCTCAGGCCGCTGAACACCGCGTATGCGAGGCCGCGTTTCTCGCGGACGTTCTGGAACAACCGCGAGCTCATCGACCCGCCGAGCAGCGTGTTCAACACGTAGCTGACGTACCGGTCTTCGTGGCTCTGGGAGTAGCTGGTCGTCCCCAGGCAGATGTGGCTCTGCTCGAGGTCCTTGTTGCGCACGGCGAACTTCGGCGTGACGGCCGGCACACGGTCGGCGCCGGCATCGCCGGTCGGCACGATGCCGGCGAACGCCTTTTCCACCAGGTCGCGAACGCGCCCGTGTTCGAGGTTGCCGACGGCCGAAATCACGAAGTTGTTCGCGGTGTAGACGCGGCGGAAGTAGTCTCGCAGCGCCTCCTGCGTGAGCGCCTCCACCGTCTCGCGCGTCCCGAGGATCGGCCGGGCCAGCGGATGCCCTTCCCAGAAGCTCTCGGTGAACAGCTCGTGGACGAGGTCGTCCGGCGTGTCCTCGACCATCTTGATCTCTTCGAGGATCACCTTCTTCTCACGCTCGATGTCGTCGGCGTCGAATGCCGGGTGCAGGACGATGTCCGAGAGGACCTCGAGCGCGCGGGGAAGGTGCTCGTCGAGGACCTTGATGTAGTAGCTGGCGTATTCCTTCGCGGTGAAGGCGTCGAGTTGGCCGCCGATCGAGTCGATTTCCTGCGCGATGTCCTCGGCACTGCGGGTCGCGGTGCCCTTGAAGAGCATGTGCTCGACGAAGTGCGCGATGCCGCTGCGTTCCTCCGGCTCGTGCCGCGAGCCGCGCGTGAGCCAGACGCCGACGCTGATCGAGCGCACGTGGGGCATCGATTCGGTGAGCAGGCGAAGACCGTTGCCGAGGACCTCGCGAACAATCATTGGGGGTACGGTCCTTTCGCCGTCGTCGCCGCGGCCGTCCGCAGGAGCGGGGTTCGGCCCGTGAACGGCGCCCGCACAGTCACCGCAAGTGCTTGAAGGACAATGAATTAGGACCAGTCAAACACAGGCCATCATAGCATGGCGCCGCCCGCCCTTCAACGGGAAGGTTCCGCGCGGAATCGGGCATAATGGAACGGGAGTCGATCCCCGTGCCAGAAACGCCCCGCCTGCCCGATATCGCCGGGCTCGAACTGCCGGAACTCGAATCGCTGCTCGAAGCCAGCGGGATCGAGCCGTACCGCGCCCGCCAGCTCTACCGCTGGATCTTCAAGCGGGGCGCGAACGATTTCGGTCAGATGACCGACCTGTCCAAGGCGCTCCGTGCCCGGCTCCCGGAGATCTTCCGAGTCTCGACACCGGCGATTGCAGCCCGGCACCACTCGACCGACGGGACGGTCAAGCTCGCCCTCGCGCTCGGGGACGGCCGGCGAATCGAGTCGGTCTACATTCCCGACTCCCCCGGCGACACGTTCTGCATCTCCACGCAGGTCGGCTGCGCGATGAAGTGCGCGTTCTGCCTGACCGGCAAGATGGGCCTCGTCCGCAACCTGGACGCCGGCGAGATTGCCGGACAGGTCCGCCTGCTCACCGCGGGAACTCGGCCTCCTGGACTCCCGCTTCAACATCGTCCTGATGGGAATGGGCGAGCCGCTCCACAACTACGACGAGACGATGAAGGCGCTGCGGATCCTGGGGAGCGAGGACGGCCTGGCGGTTTCGGCGAGACGGGTGACGCTCTCGACGGTGGGCGTGGTTCCTGCGCTCGAACGGCTGGCCCGGGAGCCGTTCATGCCGAACCTGGCGATCTCGCTGCACGCCACGAACGAGGTGCAGCGCGACCTCCTGGTGCCGCTGAACCGGAAATACAGCATCAGCGAGGTGATCGAGGCGTGCCGGCGGTTCCCGGTCAAGCGCCGCGAGCGGATCACGTTCGAATACGTGATGCTCGCCGGCGTCAACGACAGCCCCGCCGACGCGCGGCGCCTCGTGTCGCTGCTCAACGGGATCCGCGCCAAGGTGAACCTGATCCCGCTCAACGAAGCGGCCGGCATCCCGTTCGCGCGGCCGTCCGACGCCCGCGTGGACGAATTCGCCCAGATCCTCGCCGAGCGCCACCTGAGGGTGTCGGTGCGGAAGAGCCGCGGCCGCGACATCCGCGCCGCGTGCGGCCAGCTGATCGTCGAAGGCACGCAGAAGTCCGCCGCCCAGAGACTCGCCGCGGCGATGGGGTAGCTCCGGCTTGCGGCGGTGGCGCAGGCGTCCCGCCAGCGGCTTGTCTCTCGTGTTGCCGTCAGGCGGCGCGCGGGCGACGCCGTCGCCGCCGCAGCGCGCGAATGCCGAGTGGGATCATCACCGCCAGCCCTCCCAGCGCCACGATCACCAGCGCGAGGACGATCAGCGGCTGCACGATTGCGAGCGGCGCCATGACGAACGCCAGGACGTCTTCCAGCAGGCTGAGGGCGAGCCCAACTCCGAAGAAATGTCCGCCGACCGACGCCGCGGCCAGCCGGGTGCCGGCCTTCCCCGCGTGCGCGGTGAGCGCCACGCCACCGGCCACCAGCAACAGCGCGACTTCGACGGGTTCGGAAAGCCCCGCCCCGCCAATCGTTCGCCACGCGATTCACGCCGCGCCAACCGGCCGCACGAAGGTATGGACCGCGTCCCACCCGTGGTCGACCGCGGGCACCTTGTCGGCCAGAAACTCCACGACGTACATGACCGCCGAGACGGCGATCACGATTGGGTCGGCCAGCACCGACAGGCCGGTCAACGCCGGCGGCGGGGTCAGCCAGCCGAAGCGCAGCGCCAGCCCGATGATGAGGGTCGTCGCGTAGAGGTTGAGCCCTGCGGTGAACGCGAAGCCGAGCGTGGTCCCGAGCAGCGCCAGAGTGTTCATGCGTCAATCATCCCGGCCGGCGGCCGGCGGCTTGCGGCCTGTCACCCGGCCTTCGGCGCTCGAACGCCATTCCCCTCCACGACGCCGCGCAACGGCTCCGCCGACACGATGCGCACGCGCACACGCTCGTTTCGCGTTCTCCCGCCGGGAATCCGGACCTTGAGATAGTTGTCGGTCAGCGCGACGGTTCCGTTGCCGAGAGTGAGCGCGGCGCGTTCCCTGCCAACCTGCCCCGCGATGAAACACGCGTTGAGCCTGGCGGCGACGCGACGGAGTTCGGCCGCGCGCCGCCGGGCCTCGCCCCCATCCACCTTGCCCGCCATCATCGACGCCGGTGTTCCCGGCCGGTCGGAATACGGAAAGACATGGACGTGCGTGAGCGGCGCCGTCTCCAGGTAGTCGACCTGCGTCGCGAAATCCCGTTCCGTTTCACCGGGGAACCCGACGATGACGTCGGTCCCGATGGCGGCGTCCGGCAGCCGGTGGCGGAAGCCGTCCGCGGCGCGCGTGAATCCGGCGAGGTCGTAGGGGCGACGCATCGCCCGCAGGATGTTATCGGCCGCGTGCTGCAGCGGCAGGTGCAGGTGAGGAACGAACCGCGACGAGCCGGCTACGAGTTCGATGATGTCCTCGCTGCAGTCCATTGGCTCGAGAGAGCTCAGCCGGTAGGTCACGTCCAGCCCGTCCGCCGCCCGGTCGAGGGCCGCCAGCAGGTCGAGCAACGACCGGGCCGGCCGGAGATCCCGGCCGTACGACCCGAGGTGCACACCGGTGATCCAGAACTCCTTGAACCCCGCGGCCGCCGACGCCCGCACCTCGGCGACGACCTGGCCGACCGCCCGGCTGCGCCCCCGGCCCCGCGTGCTCGGCACGATGCAGTAAGCGCACTGCTCGTCGCAGCCCGTCTGCACGCGAAGCGGGTAGGCGGTGCGACCGCCCGCGCCGGGCACCCGTAGGTGTGACACGCCCTCGGGTGCATCGTCACTCTCCACCTTTGGATCAGGCGGTCCGTCCACCGAAGGGATTGGCGCTCGTTGCGATGGTGCGAAGGAGGTGGTCCTTCCCGGAATTTGGAACGAGCGCGAAGACCCCGGGCAGCTCCCCCACTTCGAGGGGTTTCCGGGTGGCGTAGCAGCCGGTGGCGACGATCCTCGCGGACGCGTTGGCGCGGGCGACCCGGCGGATGGCGCTCCGCGCCGCCTGGTCGGCGGCCGCCGTCACCGTGCAGGTATTGACCACCACCAGGTCGGCCGCCTCGGGCGTCGCGGGCACGTGGCCCTGCGCCCGCAACTCGCGCTCGACGTCGAACGAGTCGGCCTGGTTCGTGCGGCAGCCGAAGGTCAGAACGCAGTACTTCATCGTAGTGGCTGGTGATGAGACCACTACACCTGTTGCTCATTCAGCTTCGCGGCCGCCTTCTCCACCTTCTCCGCCAACTCGGTCTTGTAACGAACGAGGCGCGCGGCCAACTGCGCGTCCGCCAGGGCGAGGATCTGCGCGGCGAGGACGGCCGCGTTGGTCGCGCCCGGCTTGCCGATCGAGACCGTGGCCACGGGAACGCCGGGCGGCATCTGCACCGTCGAGAGGAGCGCGTCCCATCCCTTGAGCGCCGAGGAGTCGATCGGGACGCCAATCACCGGGCAGCTGGTGTGGGCGGCAACGACGCCAGCCAGGTGGGCGGCGGCGCCCGCGCCGACGATGAACACCTTCACACCCCGGGCGGGCGCCTCTTCCACGAGCCGCATCACGCGGGCCGGCGAACGGTGCGCGGACGCGACCGTCATTTCGCACGGGACGCCGAACGCCTTCAGCTGGTCCACGGCGCCCTGCATGATTGGTGCGTCGGAATCGGACCCCATCAGGATCAGGACGGAGATGTCGGACATGATGAGTTCTCCACGGCGCTCACTAGCCGCCACTAGCCACCATCAGTGCCTTCTGCCCGATGTCCATCCGCATGAAGGCGCCGTCGAACGCGATACGCTGCGCCCCTTCGTAGGCACGCGAAATCGCCTGCCGGTAGTCGCGGCCTTCCGCGACGACCGTCAGCACGCGGCCGCCGGCGGTGACGATGTCGTTCCCCCGCCGGGCTGTGCCCGCGTGGAAGACGAGGACGCCTGGCACGTCCGCGGCCGCCCCCAACCCGGTGATCACCTTCCCGGTTTCGTACTTGTCCGGGTAGCCCTTGGACGCCATCACCACGCCCACGCGCGGCCAGTCCCGGACCCGGCAGGATTCCTGACCAAGCGACCCGGCAGCCGCATCCCGCAGCAGCGGTGCCAGTTCGCCGTCGATCATCGGGAGCACGACCTGCGCCTCTGGGTCCCCCATCCTGACGTTGAACTCGACGACCTTGGGGCCTTCGGCGGTCAGCATGAGCCCCGCGTAGAGGAAGCCGCGGAACTCCCGCCCTTCGGCGCGCATGCCGTCGATCACCGGCCGGATGATCGTGTCCGCGACGCGGTCGAGCATGTCGTCATCCACGAGCGGGCTCGGCGCAAATGCGCCCATGCCGCCGGTGTTCGGCCCCGAGTCGCCGTCGAAGGCGCGCTTGTGATCCTGGGCGGTCGGAAGCAGGACCACGCGGCGGCCGTCGGTCAGGGCGAACACCGAGGCCTCCTGGCCCTGCATGAACTCCTCGATGACGATGCGGGCGCCGGCATCGCCAAAGCGGCGTTCGACCATCATCCCGCGGATCGCCAGGCTGGCGTTCAACTGGTCGGTCGCGATGACGACGCCCTTCCCCGCTGCCAGGCCGTCGGCCTTGATGACGACCGGGTATCCGAACTGGCGGGTGGCGAGGACGGCGAGGGCGATCTCGGGCGACTCGCAGACCTGGTAGCGGGCGGTCGGCACGCCGTGCCGGCCCATGAAGTCCTTCGCGAAGGCCTTGCTCGATTCCAGTTCGGCGGCCAGCCGGGACGGCCCGAGCAGCAATCGGCCGCGGGCGGCAAAGAGGTCGGCGATGCCGCGGGTAAGAGGGAGTTCCGGGCCGACGACCGTCAGATCGACCTGTTCCGCCTCGGCGAGCGCGAACACCGCCTCGGGGTCGGCCGCGTCGATGCCGGCAAGGCGGGCCACGGCGTCGATGCCGGCATTGCCCGGTGCACAGATGAGCTGGTGGGCGCCGGGGTCCCTGGCAAGCCGCCAGGCCAGCGCGTGCTCCCGGGCGCCGGAACCAAGGACGAGGATCTTCATGATTTCCAGGGGCCCGCCGAACCCCACCCCCGCCCTGCCGGAAGCCGGGCGAACGGGGGCCGCCCGCCGCAGCCCGCGGGGCGCCGGCGGGTTGACGGAACGTCATCTTTATGCCTAGAATCCGCCACTACCTGTGATAGCCTAGCATATTCCGTTACATACACGGATTCACGTGCCAGCCGGGCCAGTGAGGGGGTGTTCGAGGGCGTGGCTGAAGTCAAAGTTCAGGAAGGCGAGTCAGTAGAGAGCGCCCTTCGGCGTTTCAAGCGGAAGGTTCAGCAGGAAGATATCATCAAGGATATCAAGAAGCACTCCTTCTATCTGAAGCCCGGGGACAAGCGTCGTGCGAAGCAGGCACTGGCGCGAAAGCGGAGCCGCAAGAAGCTCCGGCGCGAGATGGAGTAGCGAGCGAGAACGGGGGATCCACCGATGGAATTCCAGGACAAGACCCTGCACTGCGTGGACTGCGGGACGGAGTTCATCTGGACGGCGGGCGAGCAGCTGTTCTTCGCCGACAAGAATTTCAAGAACGAACCCAAGCGGTGCAAGTCGTGCAAGACGAAGCGGGCCAGTCGGCCGGCGGGGGCCTCTCCAGCCCGTGAGCGTGTCGAGACCCAGACGACGTGTTCGGAATGTGGGAAAGTGACCACGGTTCCGTTCAAGCCGACGCAGGGTCGCCCGGTCTACTGCCGCGAGTGCTTCCAATCGCGGAAGTTCGCGGGGGCCGGCGGCGCAGGCGTGTAGGGAATTCGCATCGGATCACCTGGGGGGGCCGGCGCGCGCGGCGTGCGGCCCCTTTCTTTTTTTGCGGTTTCGATTGGTTGACGCTGTTTGAGGGGCGTACCATAATATGAAACGCCTCGGGACGGCCGCGGGCGTCGATTGCCAGTCTGGCGATCCGTCGCGAGCCCTGAAACGGGAGGAGTTGGCGGCATGCAGATCCATCAGCGATCGGTTGGGGATGTCACCATCATCGACCTCAACGGGAAGATGACGCTGGGTGAAGGGGACGAACTGCTGCGGGACAAGGTCAACAGCCTGATTGCGCAGGGGCAGAAGAAGCTCGTGCTCAATCTCGCGGAAGTGCCGTACATCGACAGCGCCGGCCTCGGCGAGATCGTCCGCACCTACACCACCGTGAGCCGCCAGGGCGGCGTGCTGAAGCTGCTTGCCCTCACCAAGCGGATCCAGGACCTGCTGGCGATCACCAAGCTGCTGACCATTTTTGAGACGTTCGACACCGAGGATGAGGCCGTCAAGAGCTTCAGCTCGACGGGTGTCTAACCTTCCTCATCCCGCGCTTGCATGGCGCGCCAGTCCCTCGTGGAAGCCGTGACCCGGGACGCCTCTGCCAGCGGAGGCGCCCCGGCTCGATCCCTGCTTGCCAGCCTGGTCGTCTCGCTTCGGCCCGGTCAGTGGACCAAGAACCTCGTGGTCTTCGCCGGCCTGCTGTTCGGCAAGCAGTTGTTCGAGCCGGAGGCCCTCGCGGTCACGTCCGCCGCCTTTGTGATCTTCTGCGCCCTCTCGGGCGTGATCTACCTCCTGAATGACGTCGCGGACCGCGAGGCGGACCGCCGCCACCCGCTGAAGTCGCGGCGGCCGATCGCCTCGGGGCAGCTCTCGCCCCGCCTGGCGCTGTCCGCTGCCGGGATCCTCGGGAGCGCGGCGCTGGTCTCGGCGTTCGCCCTGCGCCCCGCGTTCGGTGTCGTCGCCGTCGCCTACGTTCTCCTGCTGGCCGGCTACTCCGCTCGGCTCAAGCACATCGTCATCATCGACGTGCTGACGATCGCGGTCGGCTTCGTTCTCCGCGCCGCGGCGGGGGCGGTCGTCATCAACGTGGCCATCAGCCACTGGCTCCTGGTCTGCACGGTCCTGCTCGCGCTGTTCCTCGCGCTGAGCAAGCGCCGTCACGAACTGACGCTGCTGGCAGCCGGCGCGACCCAGCACCGGCGCATCCTGGGCGAGTACAGCCCGTACCTGCTCGACCAGATGATTGGCGTCGTGACCGCCTCCACGCTCATCGCCTACATCTTCTACACGATCAGCCCGGAGACGGTTCAGAACTTCGGCACCGAGAACCTTGCGCTGACCATCCCGTTCCCCCTGTACGGCATCTTCCGCTACCTGTATCTGGTGCACCAGAAGGAAGGCGGGGGAAGCCCGGCCGAGATGCTGCTCACCGACCGCCCGCTGCTGCTCTGCGTCGCGCTGTGGGCCGCGGCGGTGGTGTGGATCGTCTACGGCCCGGGGCAGATGGCCGGGATCCTGGGCAAGACATCCTGAACGCCGGCGCTTCACGTGCCCTCGCCGGCGTTCGACAACTGGCACGATCGCGGATGCGATAACTGATGGCCGACTTCAACATCCGGTCCGACTCGGTGAACGTCGAACAGATCATGGAGCAGATCCGCGCGCGGATCCGCGAGAAGCGCGGTGTCGACTACACCGAGCAGCAAATCCGCGAACTGGCGTCGGTGAAGCTGGAGACGTTCCTCAACCCGCACCAGGTGACCTCCGGGCTCCTCCAGCAGTTCCGGGAGGGCGGCGTCTCCGCGTTCGAGAACTACGAGTTCGAGGACGGCACCCTCTTCGAGTCCCACCGGGCGCCGCTCCGGTGGATCCGCCGCCTGTTCCGGCCGTTTCTGAAGCTGTTCTTCAACCTCGACCGGCTCATTGCCGTCCTGCACCTGCAGTCGAGGATCAACACGAAGCAGGCGCACTTCGGGCAGGTCTCCTTCGAACTGCTCCACAACCTGGTCGTCGAGACGACCCGGCTGGGCATCGAGGTGAAGAACCTGAAGATGCGCGTCGAGTCGCTTTCCAGCAGGTTCGACTTCGCCGAGCGCCGGGCCCGCGCCCTCGAGGGCCTGGTGCAGGCTCGGCTCGAAGAGCGGGGCGAAGAACCGCCGCCGCGCGCGCGCGGGCAGCAGCCTCCGCCGCGCTCGGCTCAGGCCCAGGCGCAGGCGCCCCAGCAGCAGGGGACGCCGGCCCCGGTCCAGGGCGGGCCTGCCGCGGCGGCGCCCGGGGCGCCTGCGGCACCAGGGCGCGATGCCGAGTCGCAGGGCGATGCCCGCCGCCGGCGGCGCCGGCGACGCGGACGGCGAAGCGGGACGGGCCGCCCGGGCGTCGAAGACGCGACGGCGGAGACGACGTCGAACGGCGAGGCCGAGGGTGACGACGAGGGAGCGCCGGAGCCGGCGGCCTCCGAGCCGCGCGCCGAGACGACCGGCGGGGACGTCGAGGCACGCCCCGGCGGCCAGCCCTCCCCCGAACGCGAAGAGCAGTGAAACTCGCCGTCGTCGTCCAGCGATACGGGAACGAGGTGGCGGGCGGGGCCGAACTGCACGCACGCCACGTCGCCGAGCACCTGGCGAAGTACGCCGAGGTGGAGGTCCTCACCTCGTGCGCGCGCGATTACGTCACGTGGAAGAACGAATTGAGCCCGGGGCGCGACGAAGTGAACGGCCTGACGGTGCGCCGTTTCCCGGTCACTCACCCGCGCAGCGAGGAACGATTCGGGCGGCTGTCGGCGACGGTCTTTCACCGGACGCACTCGGTGAACGACGAGTTGTCGTGGCTCGACGCGGAGGGGCCCACGAGCCCGGCCCTCGTCCGCTACATCCGGGCCAACCGGCACGCGTTTGACTTCTTCCTGTTCTGGAGCTTCCGCTACTACCAGGCCTACCACGGCGCGCGCGCGGTCGCGGACAAGGCCGTGCTGGTGCCGACCGCGGAGCGTGAGCCGGCCATCGGCGTGTCGATCTTCAAGCCGGTGCTCGGCGGCGTTCGCGGGCTGGTGTACCTGACGCCCGAGGAGCGCGACCTCGTGGCCGCGGCCGCCGCGAACCAGGCGGTTCCGTCGATCGTGGCAGGCAGCGGGTCGGAGGTTCCGGATCGCGTCGAACCCGACCGCTTCAGGCAGAAGTACGGCGTCACCGGGCCGTTCGCGATCTACGTCGGCCGCATCGACCGGAACAAGGGGTGCGCCGAGTTGTTCGAGTTCCATCGGCGCTACGCGCGACTGTCGCCGAACCCGATGCCGCTCGTGCTGTGCGGGAACGCGATCCTGCCGGTACCCGTCAGCCCGCACGTCCGCCACCTCGGCTTCGTGTCGGAGCAGGACAAGTTCGACGCCATCGGGGCATCGAGCCTGCTGGTCATGCCGTCCTACTACGAGAGCCTCTCGATCGTGGCGCTCGAGGCGTGGGCGCTCGGGAAGCCGGTGCTGGCCAACGCCAGGTGCGACGTGCTGAAAGGACAGTGCCTGCGGAGCAACGCGGGCTTGTTCTACGACAACTTCGAGGAGTTCGCCGAGGGGCTGGCGTGGTTCGCCAGGTACGCCGACCGTGCCGCGGCGCTGGGAGAGAACGGCCGCCGATACTTTCAGGCCCATTACGCCTGGCCGGTGGTCGAGCGGCAGTACCTGGACCTGCTCGAGCGGCTGTCCGGGGAGAAGCCGGCGCCCGCGGCAAGGCCGGCGGACGCGCTGCCCGGCTGGTGGCAGCGCCGGAAGCCGGTGATTCCACCGGCGGAATACGTGCTCGAATCGATTCCCAAGGGGCCGTCACGACGATCATGAAGCCTCAGGTTCACCAGGTGCTGGCCACCCTCGCGTACGGCGACGCGATCGGGCACGAGGTGCTGGCGATCAACCGCGTCCTGCGCGAGGCGGGCTACGAATCGGAGATCTTCGTCGACACGGTCGATCCACGCCTCGAGCACCTGACGCACGATTACCGCGACCTCACGTCCTTCAGCGCTGCCGACAACATCCTGATCCACCACTTCTCGATCGGCTCGCGGGGTTCGCGCATCGCGTTCGCGCTGCCGGACCGGATGGTGCTCGTCTACCACAACATCACGCCGCCCGAGTATTTCGTGAACGTGCACCCGCTCCTCGTGCGCCAGTGCTACCGCGGCCGGCGCGAGCTCTCGGCCTACGCGCAGCGCTGCGACCTCGCGCTCGGCGACTCGGAGTTCAATCGCCGGGAACTCGAGGCGATGGGCTTTCCGCGCACCGCCGTCCTCCCCGTCGTCCCCAGCTTCTCGCACCTCGATGCCCCGCCCGATCGCCGCATCACCGATGAGTTCGACGATGCGATGACGAACGTCATCTTCGTGGGCCGGGTGACGCCGAACAAGCGGATCGACAACGTCATCAGGCACTTCGCCGCCTACCAGCGGCTGTTCAACCCGCGCTCGCGCCTGATGCTGGTCGGCAGCTACTCGGGGTTCGACCGGTACCACGGGATGCTCACCGAGTTGGTGACCCGCCTGGGCGTCACCGACGTTCGCTTCTTCGGCCACGTGACGAACTCCGAACTGGCAGCCTGCTACGACGTGGCGGACATCTTCCTGTGCGCCAGCGAGCACGAGGGGTTCTGCGTGCCCCTGGTGGAGGCGTTCCGCGCAGGCATCCCGGTCCTCGCCTACGCGGCCACCGCCGTGCCGGCGACCATGGACGGCGCGGGCGTGCTGTACGACACGAGGGACCCGGTCCACGTCGCCGGGTTGATCGACCAGGTGGCGACCGACCGCCGCCTGCGCGAGCGGATCGTCGAAGGCCAGGACGCGGCGTTCGACCGGCTGATGCAGAAGGACTTCCGCCGGACGCTCCTCGGCTTCGTCGACCAGGTGCTCTCGGCGAAGGTGGAGACCGAGCGGCGCGTGGCCGAGGACTTCTGGGACCAGGTGGCGGGCTTCGAGAAGTTCGAAGAGCTGAGCGAGTTCAGGCCGAGCCTGTACTGGGCGCTGCCGAAGGCGCCGTCGAGGATCGTCTGATGGCCCCGACCGTCAACCAGTGGGTGCCGGCGGCCCACCGCGGCGACGCGATCGGCGACAGCGCGCGGCGGGTCGAGGCGCTCCTGCGCGGCATGGGGTTCACGTCGAACCTCTACGCCATGACGATCGACGACGATCTGAAAGACAGCGTCCGGCCATTCGACCATCCCGACGCGCGCGGCGGCGACGTCACGATCTTCCATTTCGCCCTGCCGTCGCCGATGACGGCGGCGTTCGCAGCGCTGCCGCGCGGCCGCGTGCTGCAATACCACAACATCACCCCCGCGCACTTCTTCGCGAAGTACGACCTGAACCTGTTCCGCCTCGCCCGTCTCGGCCGCCTGGACCTCGCGACGCTCGTCGGCCGGGTGGACCTGGCCCTGGGCGACTCCGAGTTCAACCGCGCCGAGCTGGAGCACATGGGGTTCCGGCCGACCGGCGTGATGCCCATCGCCATCGACACGGCTCGCATCACGGGCGCGCCGGCGCGCCCCGCCCTCGAGCAGATCCTCGACGACGGCCTCGACAACTTCCTGTTCGTCGGGCGCATCGTCCCGAACAAGAAGATCGAGGATTACGTCCGGCTGGCGGAGCACTACAAGCGCTACGTCAACGTGGACTACCGGTTCGTGTTCGTCGGCCGCCACGACGGCGTGCCGAGGTACTATGCAGCTGTCCGCGCGCTCCTCGCGGAGTACGACATCCCGCCCGACCGCTTCATCTTCACCGGGCCGGTGCCGAACGAGGACCTCGCGGCCTACTTCCGGATGGCGCGCGTCTACGTCTCGCTCAGCGAGCACGAGGGCTTCTGCGTGCCACTGCTCGAGGCGATGGCCGCCGACGTCCCCGTGCTGGCCTACTCGGCGGCCGCCATCCCGGACACCCTCGGCGGCGCCGGCGTGCAGTTCTCGCCGAAGGACCTGGAGTACGCGGCCGAACTGCTCGGCGTGCTGAACTTCGACGAAGCGGTGCGGGAGCGGGTGATCGCGGGGCAGCGCCGCCGCCTCGCGGACTTCGGCGACGAGCGGGTGGAGAGGGAATTGCGGCGCATTGTCGAGAGTACCAGCCACCAGGCACCAGCCACTACTCGTGCGAGGCACCAACCGTGAGAATTGCGTTCATCATCCAGCGCTACGGAACCGAAATCCTCGGCGGGTCCGAGTACCACTGCCGGCTGATCGCCGAGCGCCTCGCGCAGCGGCACCAGGTGGAGGTCCTCACGACTTGCGCGCGGGACTACATCACCTGGCAGAACGAGTACCCGGAGGCGCCCGACCGGATTCGCGGCGTCACCGTCCGCCGGTTCGCCAACGCCCGCACCCGCGACATCAACGCCTTCAACCGGTACTCCGACTGGATCTTCTCGAGCCCGCACACCGAGGCCGACGAGATGGAGTGGCTGCAGCAGCAGGGGCCCTGGTGTCCCGCGCTTCTCGACTACCTCGAGAAGCACCACGCGTCTGTACGACGCGCTGGTGTTCTTCACCTACCTCTACGCCCCCACGGTCCTGGGCCTCGGGATCGCGCCTTCGAAGAGCGTCCTGATCCCGACCGCCCACGACGAGCCGGCCATCCACCTGTCGATCTACAAGAAGGTGTTCGCGCTCCCGGCGGCCATCGGGTACAACACGGAGGCTGAGCGCCGTTTTCTCTCCACGACCTTCACGATCAACGCGCGCGCGGAGGAGACCGTCGGGTGCGGCGTGGACCTGCCCCAGCACCACGCCTACCCGCGGCAGTCGCCGGCCGCCACGGACGCGACCGAGGAGGGCGGGGAGGCCGAGGAAGGCGGCGACCGGCAGCGGTCTCGCTCCCATCTCACCGCGCGCGGGGCGATGTTCCGGCGACGCCACCGGCTTCACGGGCCGTTCCTCCTCTACGGCGGGCGCATCGAGAAGGGGAAGGGGTGCGAGGAACTCATCGAGTACTTCAGCACCTACGTCGGCGAGGGAGGCGAAGCGTCACTGGCGCTGATGGGCGTCAAGCTGATGCCCCTGCCCGAGGAGCCCTACATCAAGTTCGCCGGCCTTCTCTCGGAAACCGAGCGCGGCCAGGCGCTCGAAGCCGCCACCGTCGTCGTCGTGCCGTCGCCGTTCGAGAGCCTGTCGCTCCTCGCGCTCGAGGCGTTCTCGGTGGGCACGCCCGTGCTCGCCAACGCACGGAGCGAGGTGCTCGTCGACCATTGCCTCAGCAGCAACGCCGGGCTGTTCTACGCCGATCGCTTCGAGTTCGTGGAGTGCCTGAACACGCTGGTCCGCGACGAGCGGCTGCGGGCGGCGCTGGGCCGCAACGGGCGGGAGTACGTGCGCAGGAATTACCGGTGGGACGTGATCCTCTCCAAGTACGACCGGATGTTCAGCCAGCTGCGGGCGGGGAACTAGCGCCGTTGCCGCCGTTTTCCTCCCCGTTCTCCCCTTCCCCCTTCCGCCGTCGCGTGCGGATGTCGTGCCGCTTGATCATCTCGTTCAGCGTCGTCGGCTTGAGGTGGAGCAGTTCCGCGGCGCGCTTCTGCACGCCGCCCGCCACCTCGAGCGTCGATTCGATCAGGCGGCGCTCGAAGTCGGCGGTCACGTCGTTGAAACGGATCCCGTCCGCAGGCAGGGTGAACTGCGGCATCTTGAAGATCGGCCGGTCGCGCACCTGGTCGGGGATCAGGTCGGGACCGATGGTCGGCGTGGTCGACAGCACCACCGCCCGCTCGATCACGTTCTCGAGCTCGCGCACGTTGCCCGGCCAGTCGTACTCCATCAGCAGGTCGAGCGCCCGGGGGGCGATCTCCAGGTCGGTCTTCAGGTTCTCCGTGCCGTACTTCGTCAGGAAGTGCTGCACGAGGGGCGGGATGTCCTCCTTGCGCTCGCGCAGCGGCGGCAGCTGCACCGTGATGACGTGCAGCCGGTAGTAGAGGTCCTCGCGGAACCGCTGCTCCTCCATCATCTGGCGCAGGTCGACGTTGGTCGCGGCGATGATCCGCACGTCGACCTTGATGTTCTCCACGCCGCCCAGGCGCATGAACTCGCGCTCCTGCATCACGCGAAGCAGCTTCGGCTGGGTCTCGAGCGGGATGTTGCCGATCTCGTCGAAGAAGATGCTCCCCTTGTCGGCCATCTCGAAGAGGCCCTTCTTCGGGTAGACCGCGCCGGTGAACGCCCCCTTCACGTGGCCGAACAGGTTCGATTCCAGCAGGTCCGGCGGGAGGTTCCCCGAGTTCACGGTGACGAACGCCCGCGTCGCCCTGGGTGAGTTCGAGTGGATCGCCCGGGCCACCAGTTCCTTGCCGGTGCCGCTCTCGCCGCCGATGAGAATCGTGGACCGGCTGGGCGCCGCCTGGATGATCAGGTCGAACACCTGGCGCATCCGCTGGCTGCGGCCGATGATGTTCCCGAACTTGCTGTAGCGCTCCTGGAGATTCTGCTTCAGCGCCCGGTTCTCGGCCACCAGTTCGCCGCGCTCGACCGCGTTCCGCAGGACGCCCAGGACCTCGTCGTTCTTGAACGGCTTGGTGACGTAGTCGAACGCCCCGCGCTTCATGGCCGAGATCGCCGTCTCGACCGAGGCGAAGGCCGTGATCATCACCACCGCGATGTCTTCCTCGATCTTCTTCAGCTCGTCGAGGACGGTCAGCCCGTCCATCCCCGGCATCATCACGTCGACGACTGCCGCGTCGATGGGGACCGATCGCGCGATCTCGAGGCCCTCTGCGCCGTCCGACGCGAGGCGCACCTCGTAGCCCTCGCGCGTCAGCAGCGCCTCGAGGATCTCGCGCATGATCTCTTCGTCGTCGACGACGAGGATGGTCGCTCTACGGGATGTGTTCACGCGCTCAACCACTCAGTCATCAAACCGCCCGGCCCGGCCGGGGTGCGGACGCGGCGGCGGCCGCCACGGGAAACGACAGCGTGAAGCGAGTGCCGACGCCGACCTCGCTGTCGCAGGTGATCGTCCCGTCGTGCTCGCGGACGATGCCGTAGGTGATCGACAGGCCGAGCCCCGTGCCCTGCCCCATGGTCTTGGTGGTGAAGAACGGGTCGTAGATCCGCGCGAGGCACTCGGTCGGGATTCCCGCCCCCGTGTCGCCGACCTCGACGATCGCGTGGCCGTCCACCGTGCGCGTCGCGATTGAAAGCCAGCCGCCTTTGGCCATCGCGTCGCGCGCGTTGATGAACAGGTTCAGGAACACCTGCTGCAGCTTGAATTCGGTGCCCATCACGACCGGCCCGGGCGCCGCCATCTCCCGGCGCACCTGGATGCGCCCCACCTTGAACTGGTGCTCGAGGAGCGACAACACGTCGTTGACGACCACGTTCAAATCCACCGGGGCGCGCTCGGGCGCCGCGGTGGCCGGCCGGGACAGGTTCAGCAGCCCGTTCACGATCTTCGCCGCCCTGAACGTCTGGCGCTCGATCTTCTCGAGGAGCCGCGTGCGCGGGTCGCCGGGGTCCGCGCCGTCGAGCAGCATCTGGGTGAAGCTGGAGATGCCGGTGAGCGGGGTGTTGACCTCGTGCGCAACGCCCGCCGCCAGGAGGCCGATCGAGGCCATCTTGTCCGAGATCTGCAGCTGCTCTTCGAGCTGCGCCCGCTCCGTCACGTCGTCCACGATGATGACCGTGCCCGCGTCGCCCCCGCCCTGGCCCGAGATCGACTGCAAGGGAACCGTCGTGACGTTGACCAGGGACCGGTCCTCGCCGGCGCCGCGAATCGCCAGCGGCAGGCGGTAGAACGTGCCGCCCTGGGGCGAGTAGCTGCGCGCCGCTTTCACCGCCTCGACGAACGCGGGACCGAACAACTCCTCGAGGGTGCGGCCGATCGCTTCGGCACGCGTGGCGCCGTGCAGCTGCTCGAGCGAGCGGTTCCAGCGGATCACCCGGTCCTGCGTGTCCACCACGGCAAGGCCGGAATCGAGCGACTCGAGGATGCTCTCGTTGAACTCGCGCATCCGCCCGAGTTCCTCGGCCTTCAGGTGGAGCTGCCGGTAGAGCCGCCCGTTCTCCAGCGCGGTCGCCGCCTGCCCGGCCACCGCCGCGAGCAGCGCCAGGTCCTCGGAGTTCAACGGTTCGGCGCGCGGCTTCCGCCCGAGCGCGATCACCGCGATCGTCGATTCCTTGGAGACGCACGGGATGAAGTAGTAGAGCTCGCGCTCGCGCCACGGATCGAGGTCCTCGGCTGGAATCCCGTGGACCGTGGTCGGGTCGTCGAGCGCCACCGCGATGCCGGCCGAGAGCCGCGCCCCGAGCGCCGTGGTCCGCCCCAGCCGCGCCGGACCGCCCGTGACGCCGGCCGTCCGTATGGCGGTGAACTCCCCGGTCCTCTCCTCGGCGAGCAGCAGCTCCATCCGGTCCACGAGCAGCGTCTCCATCACCCGGGTGACGATCCGCTCGCTCAGGCGGTAGAGGTCGAGGTCCGAGCTGAGGTCGCGCGCGAAGCCGACCAGCGCGCGGCGGTAGTCGTACCGGTCCCGGTAGAACGCGCGGTCGAAGGTCGCCTGGATCGCGTTCTTCAGCGGCCCCGCGGCCAGCACCACGACGATCGTCGCGAGCATCGCGATGACCGAGTTGTGCTGGTGCGAATCCTCGAGGAAAACCCAGCCCGCCAGGCGCAGGAGGACCGCGTAAATCGCGCCGATGGCCGTCAGGGCCGCAGCCCAGACCATCACACGCTTCACGATCACCTCGACGTCGGCCAGCCGGTAACGGACGATCGCACTGGCGAACGTCAGGGGGATGAGGCTCAACGGGATCGCCGAGAGCTCCATCGGCAGCGTCGGCGCGATGCCAAGCGCGTATGGCAGCGCGTAGCCGGCCGCGAACGGCAGCCCCCCGAGGGCCGTGCCCCAGGCGATCCAGCGCAACTGCCTGCGCGCGGTGACCGTGCGCACCCGGCTGAAGGCCCTGGCAATCACCGCCAGCGCCCCGCCCATGTAGACCGAAAGGTAGAGCGGCTCGAAGCGATCGAGCGTCTGCACCACGCCGTTGATGAAGAACTGCTCGTCGTGGGACGCGCGGGCGATCGCGAGGATGCGGACCGCGCCGAGCAGCAGCGCCGGGAGATAGACGATCGGCCACAGACGGCTGCCGAGGGGCGTGGTCACCCACGATTTCGGCCGCTCGGGGAACAACAGCGTGAAGTGCAGGAACAGCGGCGGCAGCAGCAGGACCGCCATCGCGTCGATCCAATAGAAAGTCCAGTCGAGGCGATCGAGCCGCCCGCTGAACGAGAAAACGGCCCACCCGAAGAACGCCCCCGAGAGCCAGAGGAAATGCAGAGTCGCCGGGTGATTCGGGCGCCGCAGCCGGACGGCCGCGCCGACGAGCAGCGTGAACAGCCCGACGGGCGCGAGGAAGTAGTAGACGCTCGTGTTTCCCTTGGGGAGGGACGCCAGGCGGAAATCGAAGGCTTCGGCCGTGCCGAGCCGCAGCACACGGTAATTGACCGGCTGGCCCTCGGCCTTTCGGCGAAGCAGATCGATCACTTCGGCCGGCCGTTCGATCAACTGCCCGTCCACCGCCTCGAGCAGGTCGCCCGGCCGGATGCCCGCACGCGCAGCCGGTGTGCCCGGCGCCACGTCGAAAGCGGTCACCCCTTCCAGGCGGCTCGCCCACAAGACGCCGTCATCCGCCTCGTGCCAGGTCATCCTGACGACGATGTTGGCGCATCCAAGAACCAGCAGCACCCCGACGACGGCAATCGTCGCCACGGCAGGCAGGACCGCCGGCCATCCAGGCCAGCGCCACCGCAATCCAGGCGTGGCGGCTGCCGCGAGGTGATTCTTCATCGCCGGTGGGTCGGAGGAACGGTAATAGGCCGTTGAGGTAGCAAGCGGCATACCACGGCCACGATCCCGCCATTCGTCCGCAAATCCTCGGCGAACAGGCATTTACTGACCTTTGGCCGTGACTCTTGCAGGCCGGTTCCAACCGAATGGAGCCAGCATCCAAATTATCGTATCACCTTGAAAGACCAGGGGCTAGGGACGCGGCAGCCGCGTCCCTAGAACTTGACCACGAACCCGCCGAGGACACGGGTCGGAGGCTTGACGACGAGCAGTTCGTCATAGATGGAGCTGTCGCGGGCGCCGTCCCGGAACATGTTCTTCACCGCGACGAGCACCTGCCACCTTGCGGAGGTGAAATCGAGGAACGGCAGGCGCTGGGTGACCTGGACGTCGAACCGGGAGTCGAGGCCTGGGGCATACCCTTCCGGGTCCCCGGTGACGAACCCGGTGTTGAGCCGGTAGGCCAGGTAGACATGCGTCGCCGTCAACGGCAGGTCCGTTTCGACCGTCGTCGTGATGTCGTGCAGGCGCTCCCGTTCGGGCCTCGTCCGGAAGCCGAGCACCAGCAGGTTTTCTCCAGGCACCGTCCCCGGCATCCACTGAGCCTCGGTGATCTCGTAGGCCACCGACCCGCGGAGGCGCGAGAGCAACTGGTGGGTGACGCCCAGGCTCCATCCCCTCGCGACGACGTCCCCCGCGTTGGAGATGCCGTAGTGCCGTTCCTGTCCCGCCGGGACCGTAAAGAACGCCAGTTGCTGGTTGTTGGTGTCCTGCCGGAACGCGCGCAACGCCACGACCAGCCCGGGGGCGAGGTCGTGCTCGACGGCGAACTCGAGCTGGGTGGTCCGCTCCGAGAACATCGGCGAGAAGCCGACGAACGTGCGCTCGGGCGGGACCCACAGCCCCGGGGTCAGCGGTTCGAGGAACTCCTCGGCGCCCGGGGCCAGCATCCGCCTGGAAGCGCCCGCCCGCAGGCGCAGTCCCTTGATCGGCACCAGCGTGAGGGCGACCCTGGGGCTGAACAGGCCGGCCCCGCTGATGTAGTCATAGCGGGAGTAGCGGCCGCCGTAGTCGAGCAGCACCCCCGGCGAGACACTGAGGCGGCCGGCGCCGTAGATCAATCCGGCTGCGCGCCCGGCGAAATCGACACGCTCGAGGCCGAACCTGTCGATCGTCGAAGAGGTCACGACGCGCTGGGCGCTGTAGGAGAAGCCAACGCTGTAGACGTTGCGGGACGGGGCCCGGTTGCGGAACGACCCGGCCAGGAACCACGAGCCGAGGTCGGACTGCGTCAGGACTCTCGCCGACCAGTCGCCGTAGCTGCCGGCAGGCCCGGCCACCGCGAAATTGGCGACGCCGTGGCTGGCGTCCGCCGAGCCGAATCCCGAGTTGCCGTCGAACGAACTCGACGCCATCACGTTGACCTGACCGGTCAGCGGGAGGTCGGAGAGCAGGCGCGCCGGCGTCGTGATCGCCCGCGCGAGGGCGGACCCGCCGGGCGCCGCTGTGCCGTCCGGTGCCTTTGCCTTGTCGGGAACCGCCGCCCGTTCCGTCGTGTCCTTCAGGACGCTGCGCGGGAGGTGCCGGATCCGCCACGCCTTCTCGGTGTGATCCTCCTCGGCGTCGGCGTTGAGGGTGCGAAGGCCGAGCGGGTCGAGCAGGAACGGGTCGAGGTCGCCGGGCGCGAGGCTGGCGGACAGGATCTTGGGCGGAGCCGGCGGAGGAATCGGCGCCGCCTTGACGGCTGCCGCCAGGGGGTTGGACTTCTGGAGCGTGACGTCGAACCAGGCGGTGCTCGACGAACGGACATCGACCTTCTGGCGCCGCGACGGGGCAAACCCCGAGAGGTGGGCGCGCACCATGTACGCGCCCGTCGGCAGCGAGCGGATCACGAACGCGCCGCGGCTGTCGGTGAAGGCAATCGCGCTCGTCGACCCGAGAGCGGACACCATCACGCCGGGGAGCGGGGCACCCCGCTCGTCGAGGACCCGTCCCTCGATGCTGCCGGACAGCGCAGACGCGAGGCGCGCGCCTGCCCATCGGTGACGGGACGCGTGGCAGGCTGCGCCGAAGCGGCCGGAACCCATCCGACCAGCCCGGCGACCACGGTCGACCCAACGAGAGCAAGGAGGCGGTTCATAAGTGGCCCTGGCCCGGGATTGCTCCCGGGCCCTTTTGTGCCGGTCCGCGCAGGCCGCACCGCGGACGGCCCGTCCGTTACCCGGCGGTGACGACGAACAGCGAGTTCTCGATCTTCGTCTTGCCAGTCACCTTGTCGGTGATCTTGATCTCCAGCCGGTAGTCGCCCTCGGGGAAGCTCGCAAGCGGGATGCCCATCCCGCCGAGCAGCTGGTGGCCGGCCTTGATGTCGAAGTTGGGGCCCAGCGTCTTCTCGTTCAGCACCTGCGGCTCGGTCCGGTTGAAGAACTTCTCGGCGCCGTTTTCCTTGTGGTAGAAGTTGTAGTCCACCGTCAGGTTGGGCTTCCCGCTGGTCTTGTCCGGCGCCGCGTTGTAGATGTAGAAGACGATCGAGACCTCATCCTTCTTGGCGAACTTCGGCACCGCATCCACCGCCGGCACGATCCGCATCATGCCGAAGATGTACGGGAAGCGGTTCATGTCTTCCTGGGTCGGCGGCTTCGGCAGCTGTTCAGTCTGGTTCGTGACGAACACGCTGCTCGTCGCGAGTCGTCCGTCCAGTAGTTCGGGACGACCAGCGGGACCTTGAGGACGGCCGCTTTCGGCTGGAGCTTCTTGTCCTTCGGCTGCGGTTCCTTGAACAGCACGTACACGTCGTAGTCGCCCGCGGGCGCGGCTAGCGCGGCGGCGAAGCGGAACGGCTTTCCAGCCGGCGGAGGTGTGAAGCTCTGCCCGAGCCGCATGTCTTCGAAGGCGTACTCGATCTTCGGGGCCTCCGCGCGCAGCTTCGCCTCGGCGTCGGCCAGCTCGGTGTTCTCGGGGTCCAGTTTCGCCAGGTTGGCGGCCTTCTCGACGGCGGCCTTGTGGTCCGCCACCTTCTTCAACGACTCGGCAATCGTCGCCTTGTTGACCACCCGCAAGTAATAGGTGGCGTTCGCCGGCAGCGGCTTGGCCGGGTCGAACGTCAGGATGAAGGGGACATACATCTTGTTGTCCCGGCTCTTCATCGAATGGTTCACCCACGAGAAGGTGAAGTCGGACGGCGCGGCCTGGCCGGCGAACACGTCGTCCATCATCTTGATGGCTGAAGCCTGCTCGGCCAGCACCGCCTTGTCGACCTTCGGAGCCTTCTTGTCCTGCGCGGACGAGCTGGAAACGACCGACAACACGGCAACGAGGATGCTGCACCAGCCCAGCACCCGGGTACGGGTATGCATGACGACTCTACTCCCAGTTTGCGTTCAAATGACGAATCTGTCGGATCATAGTCGCCCCCCGAGCAGAATGTCAAAAAAGGCTTGGCCCGGCTGGGAATACCGCCGAGATCGGCATGCTATGATGGCAGGTCTGCGGCCCGTCCTCCGCCTCGCCCCGGCGGCCCCTCCGGCCTCGAGCAGTCCTGTCCCTGGAAGGGTTTGCCGGTGGCCGGGACACGGTCACAGCGAGGTGCGAACATGCTCGATGAGTCATTGGTCATTGTGCTCGCCGGCGGGGCGGGCGAACGGCTGCACCCGCTGACGCAGGAGCGAGCGAAGCCCGCCGTCTACTTCGGGGGGCCTTACCGCATCATCGACTTCGTCCTGAGCAACTGCATCAACTCGGGTCTGCGCCGCATCTTCATCGCCACCCAGTACAAGTCGCTCTCGCTCAACCGCCACATCCGAATGGGCTGGAGCATCGTGTCGGAGGAGCTGGGGGAGTTCATCGAGATCCTGCCGCCCCAGAAGCGGGTCGGCGAGAACTGGTACCTCGGGACGGCTGACGCGGTCTACCAGAACCTCTACTCGGTCGCACGCGAGAACCCGCGGCACGTCATCATCCTGGCCGGCGACCACGTCTACAAGATGGACTACGCCAAGATGCTGCGGTTCCACCGCGAGCGGCAGGCGGCCGTCACGATTGCGACGATCGAGATGCCCGTCGAGGAGTCGCAGCGGTTCGGGATCGTGCAGGTGGACGAGTCCGACCGGGTGATCGGGTTCCAGGAGAAGCCGAAGAACCCGATGCCTGTTCCCGGCGCGCCGCACCTCGCGCTCGCCTCCATGGGCATCTACGTGTTCGAGGGCGACGTGCTGATCCGCGCGCTCGAGGCGGACGCCTCGCGCGAGACCCATCACGACTTCGGGAAGGACGTCATCCCGGCGCTGATCGCCGAGGTGCCGGTCTTCTCCTACCGGTTCTACGACGAGAACAAGAAGGCCGCGAAGTACTGGCGCGACATCGGGACGCTCGACGCCTACTACGAGGCGAGCATGGACCTCGTGCAGGTGAACCCCGAGTTCAACCTGTACGACCCCGAGTGGCCGCTGCGCACCTACCAGCCGCAGTCCCCGCCGGCCAAGTTCGTGTTCGCCGAAGAGGGGCGGAGGTGCGGCCAGGCGCTCGACTCGATCATCTCCCCGGGCTGCATCGTGTCGGGCAGCCGCATCTCGGGCAGCATCCTGTGCCCGAACGTGCGCGTCCACAGCTTCTGCGACATCGATCGCAGCATCCTGATGCCCGGCGTCCGCGTGGGGCGCCACGCGCGGTTGCGGCGCACGATCGTCGACCGGGACGTGTTCATCCCGCGGGGCGCGCAGATTGGCTACGACCTCGAAGAGGACCGGCGGCGCCACACCGTCACCGACGAAGGCGTCGTGGTGGTCACCCGCGAGGACGAGCCGATGGTCCGGGCCATCGAACCCGAGGCGCTGCAGTTCGAGGCCGATGCCGACCAGAGGGGGCAGGCATCCGGGTGAGCGCGGGGACCGTCAGTTGGCGCCGGATGTCGAATGTAGAATGTCGGGATTCGGCATTCTTGCTTCTGCTCGCATTCTGCATTCTTCATTCTGCATTCTGTATTTCGATTCACCGAGGAGGACTCCTGTGAAGATTACGCGCGTGCACGGCCGTGAAATCCTCGACTCGCGGGGCAACCCGACGGTCGAAGTGGACGTCGAGCTCGAGGGCGGGTTCCATGGGCGGGCGGCCGTGCCGTCGGGGGCCTCGACCGGCGAGCGCGAGGCGCTCGAACTGCGCGACGGCGACAAGCAACGCTACCTCGGCAAGGGTGTCCTCCAGGCGGTCGCGAACGTGAACGGCGAACTCGCGAAGGCCGTCGTCGGCCAGGACGCGAAGAACCAGAGAGCCGTGGACGAATTGATGGACCGCGTCGACGGGACGGCCACGAAGAGCCGCATGGGGGCGAACGCGATCCTCGGCGTTTCGATGGCCCTCGCCCGTGCCACCGCGCAGGCGGGCGGCGAGCCGGTGTACGCGACGATCGGCCGCCTCGCCGGCATCCCGCGCGAGCAGTTCGTGCTGCCCGTCCCGATGATGAACATCCTGAACGGCGGCGCGCACGCCGACAGCAACGTCGACATCCAGGAGTTCATGGTCGTACCCGTCGGGATGCCGAACTTCCGCGAGGCGCTGCGCGCCGGCGCCGAGACGTTCCACGCGCTGCGTTCGATCCTCAAGAAGCTCGGGCTGTCGACCGGGGTCGGCGACGAGGGCGGCTTCGCGCCGAGCCTGAAGTCGAACCAGCAGGCGCTCGACGTGGTGCTCGAGGCGATCGGCAAGGCCGGCTACAAGGCCGGGCGCGACCTCTGCATCGCGCTCGACGTCGCCGCCAGCGAGCTGTGGGAGGACGAGGGCGACGCCCAGGGCGCGCCCGACGCCCGCACCGGCAGGTACGTTTTCAAGAAGTCCGGGGACAAGACCCGCACGTCGGCCGAGATGGTCGAGATGTACTCGGCGTGGATCGGGAGCTACCCGATCGTCTCCATCGAAGACGGCCTGGCGGAGGGCGACTGGAACGGGTGGGAACTGCTGACGAAGGCGCTCGGCGAGCGCGTGCAGCTGGTCGGGGATGACATCTTCGTCACCAACCCGTCCATCCTGAAGGCGGGGATCGAGCGGCACATCGGCAACAGCATCCTGATCAAGCTCAATCAGATCGGGTCGGTGACCGAGACGCTGGACGCCATCGCGATGGCCCGCGAGGCGAGCTACACGACGGTCATCTCACACCGGTCGGGCGAAACGGAGGACAGCACGATCGCCGACCTCGCCGTCGGCACGGCCGCCGGCCAGATCAAGACCGGGTCGGCCAGCCGGTCCGACCGGGTGGCGAAGTACAACCAGCTGCTGCGAATCGAGGAGGAACTGGGCGGGGCGGCGCGCTACGCCGGGCGCGACGCGATCAGGCAGCTCTCGCAGTAGGACGGCTGCGCTGAAGCCGGGGCCGGGCCGTCTAACGCGCTTCCGTCTCTACTTCGGCCGCGATCCGGAGGGACCGGAGGAACCTCCGGTCCGCCGCCGTGATGTCGTACGGGCGCTGCTCGGGCAGCGTCCGCCGCGGGGCAGGGGTGAGCGCGGCCGCCGCCCCTTCCCGCGCCGCTCTCGCCGCGCGGCTCCTGACTCCCACCACGGCTTCCAGCGACACGTCGAGTTCGTATCCCGCAGCGCGCGCGCGCTGCCGGCACGCCTGCACGCCTGGGTCGTTGGCCACGGCGGCGTTGATGGCGTCGATCATTTCTCGAGCGTAGCGGTTCACAGCTTCGTCCACGGCTGCTCACCTCCTGCCGCCGACGGCCGGGACTGGACCACTGCCCTGCCTGGCTGAACCCGACGGTTTCGCGATGTTGGAGATTTGGGGGTGACCCGGACGGTCCGCGCACGCGCGGCCCCATCCTGATCGGGAGTCTACAGGCCGGTCATCGGGGTGTCAAGGAACTGACAGGCAGGAACCGACAGGCAGACTGGAACCACGTGCGGCCAGCCAGGCGCGATCCCCAACTTCCGGGGACAGTCCTGTAGAATGTCCCAAGTCCATGCCGGTCTCCTCCCCATCCCTGCTCGAGGTACAGCACCTGACCACGGTGTTCGACGTGGATGGCAGAGCCCTGCCGGCCGTGAATGATGTCAGCTTCGAGGTGCGGGAGGGTGAGACGCTGGGCCTGGTCGGTGAATCGGGCAGCGGCAAATCCCTCACGGCCTTCTCGATCCTCAGGCTCGTTCAGCCGCCCGGCCGGATCAGCGGGGGGCGCGTGGTGTTCCGCGGCCGCGACCTGATGACGCTCCCCGAGCGCGAGATGCGGAAGGTGCGGGGCGCAGGCATCGCGCTCATCTTCCAGGAGCCGATGACCGCGCTCAACCCGGTCTTCACCGTGGGCGACCAGATTGCCGAGGCGATGCTGGTCCACGGCCTCGCGACGCGGGCCGAGGCGAGGCGCCGGGCGGTCGAACTCCTGGACCAGGTGAAGGTGGCCGATCCGGCTCGCCGCGTTCGCGACTATCCCCACCAGCTGTCGGGCGGCATGCGGCAGCGGGTGCTGATCGCCATCGCCCTTGCCTGCAAGCCGTCGCTCGTGATCGCCGACGAGCCGACCACCGCGCTCGACGTGACGATCCAGGCGCAGATTCTCGACCTGCTTCGGGAGATGCGCCAGGCGTACAAGCTCTCGATGCTCCTGATCTCGCACGACCTCGGCATCATCGCCCGAACGGCAGACCGGGTCGCCGTCATGTACGCCGGACGCATCGTCGAGCAGGCGCCGGTCCGGCAGATTTTCCGGGCTCCCGCGCATCCCTACACCAGGGCGCTGCTCGCCTCCGTCCCCCGCGGCGTCGGGGGCGAACGATTGAAGGCGATCGAGGGGAGCGTCCCGTCCCTCGCGGAGATGCCCCCGGGGTGTTCGTTCGCGCCCCGGTGCGCCGACGCGATCGCGAAGTGCCGCCTGGAGCCGCCGATGAGCGCCGACATCGGTCCCGACCACGCCGTCCGCTGCCCGGTGCACGGACGCCAGGCCGACGGGGCGCGCTGATGGCGCTGCTCGAAGTCCGCCGGCTCGTGAAGGAATTCAGCCGGAGCCGCGGCTTCCTCGGCCGCACCTCCCTCGTCCGCGCCGTCGACGACGTCAGCTTCTCGGTCGAACCTGGCGAGACGTTCGGCCTGGTCGGCGAATCGGGCAGCGGCAAGACCACGACGGGCCGCTGCATCCTGCGCCTGATCGAACCAACGTCCGGCGAGGTGCGATTCCAGGATCGGGACGTGCTGGCGCTGTCGCGCGCCGACCTGCGCAAGGCGCGACGGGACATGCAGATCGTCTTCCAGGATCCGTATTCCTCGCTCAACCCGCGCATGCGGGCGAGAACGATCGTCGAGGAACCGCTCGTCATCCACAAGCTGGGTACGAAAGCCGAGCGCCGGGGCCGGGTGGCCGAGTTGTTCCGCCTGGTCGGCCTGGACCCGGCGCACCTCGAACGGTATCCGCACGAGTTCAGCGGCGGGCAGCGCCAGCGGATCGGCCTCGCCCGCGCGCTCGCCCTCAACCCGTCGCTGATCGTCGCCGACGAGCCGGTCTCGGCCCTGGACGTGTCCGTGCAGGCGCAGGTGATCAACCTGCTGATGGATTTGCAGGAACGGCTGAAGCTGACCTACCTGTTCATCGCGCACGACCTGCGGCTGGTCGAACACATCTGCACGCGGGTGGCCGTGATGTACCGCGGGCGGATCCTCGAGATGGGGCGAACCGACGCGCTGTTCCGCAACCCCGCGCATCCTTACACGCGCGCGCTGCTGTCCGCCATTCCCATTCCCGACCCGGACGCGCGTCCGCAGCGCATCCCGTGGGAACCCGACTCCGTAGACCTGGCGCTGCCGCTGCGGGACGTCGAAGAAGGGCACCAGGCGGCGGTGTAGCCGCATCGGCCTTCGGCATTCGGCTTCGGCTCTCGGCTCGGCTCGGCATTCGGCTTTCGGCTTTGGGCTTTCGGCGGTGCCACGGCTGTCACGGTGTCATCACGGTGGGGCCGGCGGCGGCTGGCCTGAGCGACGTCGGATGCGGGCCCAGGTCGCGACTGGGGCAGCACCGCTGCGCGGCCCACCATGCCGGCTTCAGAACCTTCGCTCCAGCGCGCCTCGAGGAGGATTCGGCCCCAGCTTCACTTCTCGGGGAGCACCGGCGGCTTTCCAAGCCGGTTGTGGGCGCCCGCGCCCGCCCGGCGCAGCGCGCAACGACAGGGGATGCCGCCTCACCGGGCCTCCACACCGGCGGCACCGTCCGACAGGCAGGCTCTCCAGCCAGAGGCGACGGGTCGGACGATCAGCTCGGCCCTGGACCGAGCGCCTCCAGACGCAGTCCGGAAGCGCTCCCGAACCAATCCATGATGGGCTCGTGGACGGTGTGGGAAGCCGCGGGGGGCACCGGCGGCTTTCCAAGCCGGTTGTGGGCGACCGCGCCCGCACCGCGCAGCGCACGACGCAACGACAGGCGATGCCGCCTATCTCACCGGGCGTCCACACCGGCGGCACCGTCCACAGCCAGGCTCTCCAGCCAGAGGCGACGGGTCCCGACGGATCAGCTCGGCCCGGACCGTGCTCCTCCAGACGTCGGCGGACACTCAGCTTGAGGCACGGGCACCGCTCCGAACCAGCGGTCGGACTCACGGGCGTGATGGGCCGCACAGAGAAGCTGAAGGTTCTGCACGCTGCTGGCACCGCCGTCCGCCACGGGAATCCGGTGATGGAATTCGAGCCGCCCGGTCTCGCGGCAACGGCCGCCCGTGCCGACGAAGGCGCAACGCCCCTCGTCGCGCTCCCAGACTGCGCGCTTGACCGGAGCCGGGATCGACCGCGGTCGTTGATGGCCGGCCCGCCGTCCAAGGGGCTGCATCGGCTAACCGCGCTCGTCCGGCCTCGTCACTCCTGCTTCTTGTCAGCGTCATCCGCCGACGCCTCGCGGGGCCCGCCGCCCGCCGAGGTCGCAGTCGCCGCCGCGCGCTCCTCATCGCCTCCCGCCGATGCACGCGTCTTCGGCCGCCGTGCGGCGAACTTGATGCGCTCCAACTGTTCCACCAGCAGCGCAAGTGCGCGCTCGACGATCGCGGCCGGGTCACCGTCGGGTACCGTGTGCCGCAGAAGGTCCTGCGCCCGGCGCAGCCGCGCGTGCCCTTCTGCCGACAGCGTGACTCGCAGGCCATACCGCTCGGGCGCCAGGACTCGGGTCTCAGCCGGGCGTGACGAAGCGGGTAACGTCCGCCGCGTCGCGTTCCCGACGGCCGGGTCCACTGCCGTGACGCCTGGCAACCAGTCGGGCGCCGCAAGCCCTGGCTCGGACGCGGCAGCCTGCGCATCCGCTGGTCGCGCCTCGACCGGCGCGCCCTGGGTGAAGCCGACCTCCGCGAGGCACTGCTCGTCGTGCGCCTCCGACATGGCCGGCTTCGTCGCTGCACCATCGTCAGGGAGTGGGACGTGAAGGGTGGACGGCAGCTTCCGAAGCGAGGAGCGGACATCGGGCAGTGGTGCGATCCCGCGCACCAGCATTTCCACGTCACGTTTGCTCCGGCCGCGCGCCGCCGCCAGCAGGCGCTCGTGATTCTCCACGGTCAGGTGCGGCCGCAGCAGAGTCACCGTGGTGAGCGTCAAGGCCCCGGAGCGGAGGTGCTCAAGTATGATTGGGAACGCCCGCGCGGCGCGCGCGCCCTCGATGCGGTGGTACGCGGCGTGTTCTGACAGGTTCAAGCGCTGCGTGCAGTAGGTGAAGAGCGAGGCGCAGCCTTCTCCCAGATAGAGGCGGCGTGCGTCCACTTCGGCGAGCAGCGCGACGAGCGCGGCCGTCGCCTCGCGTTCGCAGGCGGCGAGCCGGGCAACCTCCGCGAGGAGATCGCCATCGGACAACCGGGATGGGACGACAGCAACGGGGGCCATGCCCACAATATAGGCCCGTGTCTTTCGGCCCGCGGACGTGGCGCAAGGAGCCCGATCGGTGGTCAAGATGGCCGAAACGGCGCGCCGAGCGGCGATCGCTAAACGTACGACATCGTCGTCCTTCTGACGTCCATTGCACGTGCGAACCGAGCCGGTCTCTCGGGTGGCCTTCCGAAGTTGTCAAGGGGCGCGGCAACTCTATTTTGCCGTCGGCGCTCGCATCGGTTACCCGCCCACGCGCCTTGCGCTTCACCGACACCTTTGCCTTCAGCTCCTTGAACCGCTTCGTGATGTGTTGATGTGGGTGACCACCGGGCCGTCAGCCCCGACTCTCCTGCTGCAACCTCAGGTCCCTGAGCAGCCACGTCTTGGCGACCTTCCAGTCGCGCATCACCGTTTCGACGGACACACCGAGCGCCTCCGCGGTCTCCTCGACGCTCAGGCCGGCGAAGTAGCGCAGCTCCACGACCTGCCCCTTGCGCGCGTCGGCTTTCGACAACCGCTGGAGCGCCTCGTCCAGCGCCAGCAGTTCGTCGCACCGCGCCGGCACCGCGCCGTCCCAGTCCTCGATGGCGAGCGGCCGCTCGTCACTGCCGCGCTTGATTGCCTGCTGCGCGCGGGCCCGGTCGATGAGCACGCGGCGCATGACGCGCGCGCAGACCGCGTAGAAGCGCACGCGGTCGTGCCAGTCCACGCGCGCGCCGTCCACGAGCCGGACGAACGCCTCGTTCACCAGCGCGGTCGTCTGCAAGGTCTGGTCGCCAGGAGTTTCGCCTGCGCATCCGCTCGGGGCGATGACGCGGAGTTCGGAGTAGACGAGCGGAAGGAGACGGTCGAGGGCCTGGCCGTCACCTTCGCGCCAGGCCAGGAGGTGTCGGGTGACGTCAGCGGCCGAAGCCGGTGACATGGGAAACGCCTCCAGGCGACCGGGTCAATTCACTCCCTGCCAGCCCGCACCTATTTCAATTCCTCGAACGCGTTGGTGACCAGGTTGATATAGGGCGGCCTGGTGATTTCGACAACGAGGATCTCTCGCCGTCCGGCCCCCCACATCCCAACTGCGCACGATGTCGCCCCCTCCCGACACCCGAAAGAGCGCGGTCGGCGTGCCTACTCGAACGCCCTCCGACAGAGCCTGACTGCCAGCCAACCAGGAGAGGCGTCATACCGGCCATGCTATTTCCTGGTAACCGGCACGTTCTTCTTCAACTCCTCGAACCAGTTCTCGATGAGGTTGACCTGCGCCGGACGGGAATTGTCAGCGACCAGGAACCGCCCACCGGACCGGTGGACGTCCCAGAGCACCTTCACGACCGAGCCGTGTGGCAGCGAGAACAGCCGCGTCGCCGCGCCCTGCCGGGCTCCGTCCGTGATGCGGGCCGCCATGATGACAGACGCCTCCTGTAGAACAGCTCGCCGCCCTTCGGGTTCCAGACCACGTGCTCGCCGCCGTTGACCGAGACTTGGCGCTTGGGCCCAGACGGGTAGCCTCGAACCCAAATCTCCCGCCGCCCCGATTCATTGGTTTCGTACGCCATCCAGCGCCCATCCGGAGACAGCACGCCCTCGAACTCATCGTTCGAGGTGTCGAGGACCGCACGCGCCGTCTCGGGCCTCCCCGGCTGGATTTCCCAAATGTCGCGGCCTCCGCTGTTCACGTCGGTGTACAGGCAGGACCTCTCCGTCACGGCTCGGCCGGGTGGACGAGGGCTTGTGCCAGTTCGGGCTGTTCGTCTCCCGGCGGAGGCTGCTTCCGTCTTCCACCCTCGACGAGTAGATGTTGTAGCGCCCGTCCACCGAGCCGGACATGTAGAAGACCCGCTGACCGTCGCGGCTGAACACGCCAAACCAGTCGTCGTCACCCGGGGTGAACCGTTCGACGACGACTTCCCCTCTGAGCTGCGCGCGGTAGAGCTGGCGCACGCCCCAGTTCGAAACACCCAGCACCGCCTGGTCCGAGATCGGTGACAACGCGAGCGAACGCACGGGACCCGGCAACTCAGCGGGCAGCGGTGTCTGGGTTCCCCGCCGGTCGAACCAGGACAGCTTCGAAACGCTTGCAGGAAGGTAAACCAGCGTTCCGGTGGAGGAAACGTCGTACTCGCTGACGAAAGGATCGCAATCGCCGACCGAGTCGTCCATCACCGGGGAGGGTTCGGACAGCAAGGACAGGTTCACGGGATCGAAACGGGCAGCGTAGATATGCCCCTTCCACTGATAGACAAGGTGTCCGGTGGCAGGCAGGTACCGAGCGTGAATGCCGTTCGCCACCAACGTCTTGACGGGACCGCCGGGCGTGAATGCTGCGTCGATGCTGAAGTGCCCGCGGTCGATGGTGGTGAAGATGACCGCCTTGCCGCCCGGCAGCACCTGCGGCCAGAAAAAGCGCTTTTGAATCTTCTGTTCCACGGGGGACATCACGCGGACAGGGGTGCCTCCTCTCGCCGGCACGGACCAGAGACCCTGTGCTTCGAGTTTCCGGGGAAACACGATGTTGCCGTCCTCACCCCATCCCAGTCCGCCGTCGTCCTGGTCTGGAACATCGAGCGTGGGAACGACGGGCCCGCCGGCCGCCAGCACGGTTCGGAGACCCAACCCCCCTTCCCAGAACGCCAGGCGCGCCCCGTCGGGTGAGAAGCTGGCACTCACGGCGCGTGCTGTGCCTTCGAGGAAACGCGGGTGCGACTCGTTCAGCCGCCGGACGTCCAGACCGGCTCCTCTCTCGCCGCTCGCCCGGAGCGCGAGGCTGTGGCCATCGGGCGATAGCGCTACTTCTACAGGATTCCAGATGCCGGTCCCGGCGAGCGGTACGGCCAACCGGCGGACGGCAGGCGGACGCGAGGACGACGTGGCCGTTCCCACGTAGACGGCGGCACCGAGGACGGCGAGCAGCAGTCCTCCGGCGAGACCGCCAGCGACAATCGACCGCCGCGACGAGCGACGGGCATCGGGGGTCAACGGCGGGCTGTTCGAGGCATCGCGACCCTGCCCCATCCACTGCAGTTCATCGGCCAGGTCGCCCGCGTTCTGCCAGCGCTGGTCCACGTTCTTCGCCAGGCAGCGGTGCACCAGCCGGTCGAGTGCCGGCGGCGTGGCCGGCGCCACCGCGCTGACCCGTTGCGGCTCCTACGTCATGATCGCGGGATCGCGCTCGCCCCACTGTCGCCCGCGAACGCGCGCCGCCCGGTCAGCATCTCGTAGAGCACGCAGCCGAACGAGAAGATGTCCGCACGCCCGTCCACCTCCTTGCCTTCCAGTTGCTCCGGCGCCATGTAGGGCACCGTCCCCATCACGGCGCCGGGTGACGTCATTGTCGAGGCCGCGGTGCCGGGCACCCCCACGCCCGCCTCGGCGCGCGTCAGCCTGGCCAGGCCGAAATCGAGCAGTTTCACCTGCGCCTCTCCCGCCCGTACAGCGCCGGTGGTCGCGAGCATGATGTTCGACGGCTTGAGATCGCGATGGACGATGCCCGCGCGGTCGGCGGCGGCCAGCGCCTCGGCAATCGCGGCGGCAATCGCCAGCGCGTCGGTCGAGCGGCAGCGCCCGCGCTTCGGCGCGTCCCCGGGCGGACGCCAGCCGTTGCGCCAACGTCTCGCCTTCCAGGTGCTCCATCACGAGGTAGTCAATCGGCTGGCCGGGCGCCGCCTTGCCCCCTTCCGCCTTCCCGCCTCCGTCGGTCGGCACCTCCCGCCCCACGTCGTAGATCGCGCAGATGTGCGGGTGGTTCAGCGCGGCAATCGCCCGCGCCTCGCGGGTGAACCGCTCACGCGCGGCGGGGTCGAGGCCGCTGGCGCCCGCCACGACCTTCAGCGCCACGGTCCGCTTCAACCGCGTGTCGCGCGCCTTGTAGACGGCTCCCATGCCGCCCTCGCCCACTTTCGCGATGACCGCGTACGCCCCAGGCGCTGACCGGCTTCGAGCGTGGGAGTTTGCCAGGGTGGAGTATCGAGCAGGTGGCCGGCCACAGCGGAGCGCTCGGCGAGCAGCGCCTCGACCTCGCGGCGCAGGTCGGCATCGTCGCCGCACGCGGACTCGAGGTAGGCTTGTCGCTCGCCCTCATCCCGTTCCAGCGCCTGTTCAAGGATTCGCAGGACGTCGGCGAGTCGGCTGCTCATGGCGCTCCTCAGTAAACGGGGCCTGGCCCCGTTTCCGTATCGCGGAATCCCAGGCCTCTTCTCGCAGCTCCCGCGGCGAACCCGATGTCGGGACGTCCCTGTAGAGAAATGGCAGTAGACGGTCGGCCGCCTCGAGAATCGCCGGGCCCGCTCATTTCAGCTTCGCCCCGGCCATCAGCGCCTGCCAGTTGCTGATCACTCTCACCCGGTCGCGCACGTAGGGCGTGGCCGACTTGATGATGAGGAGCCGCTGCCCGTCCGGCGACACCTCGTTCGACTTCCCCGGCGTGTCCACGAAGTCTGTTTCGAACCGCAGCTTTGGCTCGTCCCAGCGTAATTGGGGTTCCTCCGTCACGTGGGTCGCCATCCAACGGGTGCTCACGTGGTAGATCGAGATCGCCGTTCCTGCACCAGATCGGTTCGGAACCCTCGCCGACCTTCACCGCCCCGTCACCTCTCGGGAACGACCGGATCCAGACCTCGAAACCAAGTGGTGCCCTTCTCGTGTAGGCGATGTGGCGACCGGTCGGGGAGAACTGCAAGCCCCAGCCGTTGTCTCCCTTCACGGCCTGCTCGGCTTTCGCCTCTGGTGCAAGCGTCGACGGCAGTGTGAGGAACCAGAACTCGCGGGCCGCGAGGACGAGCCCGTTCGGTGACCAGTCGTCGAGCAGCGTCGGCACCGAGCTGAGCGGCCGGGCAGGCGGGGCGTCGGTGTCGAGTTCCTTGATCGAGAGATTCGCGCTGAGTCTCCGTGCCCGAGAGGTATGCGAGCCGCGAATCCGTCCCGATTGAGGATCGGCGTGCGGGCTGCGGCGAAGCCGCCCACGGTCGCCCCGCTGCGCTTCGCAAAATCGTAGACGAATGGGCGGCCGATGCTTTCGAGCACCGACAGCACCAGCCGCGAACCGTCGGCAGACAGGTCCATCGCCCCCCAGCGGTGAGGCGGGACGTTCTCGAGCGGCGCGGCCGAACCATCGGCCCGCACCCAATAGGGCAGCCCGAAGGCGCTGTCGCCGCCGGGCACGAACGCGAGGAGCCCGGCCGCGACGGCGTGCTGCACGTGCCCAAACGTCGAGTTGCGGGCGACGCCCGACGCGAGCGCTATCGGCTGACCGATAGCTGCCACCTGCTCCGGGTCGAAGCGGACGCCGAAGAGGCGGCCGGCGTCCTCGAAGACGAGCAGGTCGGGCTCGACGAAACGAGCGCCTTGCCCGGCGGGGAGAACGGAACGGGGCTGGCCCGCCGTCGAAGACATCGCCAGGACGCCCGTGCCAACGGCGCCGGACTGAACCGGGGTGGCCAGAAACCAACGCCCTCCTGGAAGTACATCCGTGATCGTGACGTAGGTGCGGAAGGACGCTGGCTTGGGAACCGGCGTCGGCGTTCCGCCGCTCTCGCTGACCCAGCCGAGGTCGAACCCCTCGGAACTGAAGAGGTAGATGCGGCCGTTCTCGTCCCATTTCGCCGCGATAGTCACAGCCGTCTCGCACAGCTGAATGGGATCGCCGCCCGTGATACGCGTCTTCATCAGGCGACCGCGGGTGAGGAACCCGAGCCACGCGCCGTCCGGCGAGAAGAACACGTGGATCGCGCCTTCGCTGCCTGGCACCGGCTTGGTCTCGCCCCCTGGGGTCAAATCGTGAAGCACGGCGCTGACCCCAAAGCCGGTGAGCGCGACGGTACGCCGAGCCAGCGGCCGTCGCGGGACACCGCGATCCGCGGTCCAACGATGACGTCGTCCGTACCGGTTGCGTCGACGGCGAGCGGATACGAGGCTGGCAGCATCACGTCTGCCAAGACCGGGGGCGATCCGATGGCGCCAGCGGTGAGTCCTTGCCTGGATGTCGGTTCGGGCCTCGCAAAGGACTCGCGGTACCGGAGGAGGAGGTTTGCCGCGAGCAAGAGCGAAACCGCCAGCAACGAGCCGACGAACAACATCCGCTGCCGCGCCGACGCGCGCGACTTCGTGAACGTTCCGATGGGCGAATCCGTAGCCGATGCCGCCGGGTACTCCCTCAGCCACCGCAGTTCGTCCGCCAGGTCGTCCGCGTTCTGCCACCGCTGGTCGGGGTTCTTGGCCAGGCAGTGGTGCACGAGCCGTCGAGCGCGGGCGGCGTGGCGGCGGCTGCACCGCGGACCTTCGTTGCGGCTCCTGCGTCATGATCGCGGCGATCACGCTCGCGCTCGCTCTCGCCTCCGAACGCGCGCCGTCCCGGTCAGTCATCTCGTAGAGCACGCAGCCGAACGCGAAGATGTCCGCGCGCCCGTCCACCTCCCTGCCTTCGAGCTGCTCGGGCGCCATGTACGGCACCGTCCCCATCACCGCGCCCGGTCGACGTCATCAGATGCGGCGCCGAGACGCCGTGGCGCCGGCTTCACCGGCCCCCGCCGCGCGGCCGCTCGAGCTTCGCCAGGCCGAAATCGAGCAGCTTCACCTGCGGCTCACCCGCCCGCACCGCGCCCGTCGTCGTCAGCATCACGTTCGCGGGCTTGAGATCGCGGTGCACGATCCCCGCACGGTGCGCCGCTGCCAGCGCGTCCGCGATCTGCCTCGGCGATCAGAAGCGCATCGCGGCGGCAGGGGCCGGCCTGGCGCGTCCGTCCCTTCGGGTGCCAACCGTTGCGCCAGCGTCTCGCCCTCGAGGTGCTCCATCACCAGGTAGTCGATCGGAGTGCCCGCCGGCGGCGCGCGTCGTCCGCGGACTGGCTCGGCGCCTGGCTTTTGCGCCGAGGCGGGGCACGTCGAGACCGACGTCGTAAACCGGCCCAGATGCGCGGACGGTTAGCGCGGCATCGCCCGCGCCTCGCGCGTGAACCGCTCTCTCGCCGACGGATCCTAGGCCACTCAGCGCCGGCCACGCATCTTCAGGGCGACGGTGCGCTTCAACCGCGTGTCGCGCGCGCCTGGTAGACCGCGCCCATGCCGCCCTGCGCCTACTTTGCCGAGGACTTCATAAGGGCCGAGGCGCTGGCCGGCTTCGAGTGGCGGGAGCTTCCACCCAGGGGTGTCGAGCAGGTGGTCGGTCGGCGAGGAGCGCTCGGCGAGCAGCGCGTCAACCTCACCGCGCAACACCGCGTCGTCGCCGCACGCGGCGTCGAGGTAGGCCGCGCGCTCCGCGTGTCTGCGCGGAGCAGCAGCTGCTCGTAGAGCCGAAGGACGTCCTCGAGCCGGCTGGGGCATCGGCGAACTCCTTGAGAGTTCCGACCGGCGACGGCTGGACGACGAGGTGGCTGATTTTACCGCGGCGTGATGGCCCACGCCACACCTAACGTTCCTCTTGGCAGGCGGGCCGCCTTTGCGCTTCGCGCTGCGGCGCGCTGCATTCTCCATTGACGCCCTCGTCCGCCCCCCCGCCTGCCCTGAGCGAGCCTCCGGAGAGGCGAGTCGAAGGATGACAGTCTCTCCTGCGGTTCCCGCTTGCGCCCGAGGCGATGTGGAAGCGCGATGGGCGACGCGGCATGGCGCAACGGGCTGGCGATGGTGCTGGGGGTGGTGGCGGGGCTCGCCGCCGGCGCAAACAGGGCCGCGGCGCAGGACCCGGAGCAGGCTCGGACCGCTCCCATCGTTGTGGCGGCCAGCGCAGTTGCCGCTCCCACCACGGTCGCGCACATCCGCCCCGTCAAGTCCGGCGCCTACGACGCCGCGAAGCTCCTGGCCCAGGCCGGGCAGGTGTGCCCGACGGTCCGCGCGCTGCTCGTCGCGGTCCAGCAAACCGATGTGGTGGTAATGGTAGAGGTTCGGGACAAGCTCGAGAACGGCCGCGCGTTCACGACGATGATGGGAAGCCGCGCGGGGCTGCGGTGGCTACGGGTGACGGTGGACGCCGGCCAGCAGTGGCGGCAGCCAGGGGCCGCCCGGCCCACGCTGTCCTTTGACAGGCGCCCGCCTTCGCGCTCCGCGCTAAGTCGCGCCCAGGGACGCCTGCCCCCCGACCACTCACCGTCAGCCGCGACTCTTCAGCGGAAGTGCCGACCCTTCTGGCAGGCGGGACTCCTCGACCGTCAGCGCCGACTCGTTATGCCGCGCGCCGCACGTCGTCTTCGATCTTGCCGTCGCGGATGTGAAGCACGCGCCAGGCGTGGGCGGCGATGTCGGCTTCGTGCGTGACGAGCACGATGGTGTTGCCCGCCTGTGTGCAGCCGATCGAAGAGCACCATGATCTCGACGCCGGTCTTCGAGTCGAGGTTGCCGGTCGGCTCGTCGGCAAGGAGGATCGACGGGTTGTTCACCAGCGCGCGGGCGACGGCGACGCGCTGGCGCTGGCCGCCCGACAGCTGGTTGGGGCGGTGCGTGACGCGGTCGCCAAGCTCCACCTTCTGCAGCGCCTGCCTGGCCCGTTCCAGGCGCTCGTGGGCCGGCACCCCCGCATAGACCAGCGGCAGCTCGACGTTGTGGAGGGCCGTGGCGCGCGGCAGCAGGTTGAACGTCTGGAAGACGAACCCGATTTCCTCGTTCCTGATCCTCGCCAGTTCGTCGTCGTTCATCTGGCTCACCTGCTTGCCGTTCAGCAGGTAGCTGCCCTTGCTCGGCGTGTCGAGGCACCCGATCAGGTTCATCAGGGTGGACTTGCCCGATCCCGACGGCCCCATGATGGCCACGTACTCGCCGCGCTCGATCGAGAGCGTGACGCCGCTCAGGGCATGGATCTCCTCGCTGCCCATCACGTAGGACTTCCACAGGTCGCGGGTCTCAATGAGTGACATCGGAAAACGGTCCTCCAGCGGCGCGCCCGGCAGTCGAGGGCTACGGATCAATACGACGAACCCGCCAGGGGAGTTCCACCCGGGTCGGGCGGCGGCGGGATCGGCGGCAGCTTCTTGCGGAACATGGCCGCGCCGATCAGTCCCCCCACCGTCGAGAAGATCACGCTCACGAAGAGCGTGAAGACGCTCCCCACGATGAACCGGGCGACGCTGAATGCCGAGTTCTGCTGCAGCGTCTCGAAAACCTGGCGCATGTTGTCGGGCAGGTCTCCCGTGCTGAGCAGCCGGTCCAGCATCTTGGCCTGGACGGGGCCCATCAGGATGGTGACCGGGATGGCGAGCAACTGCCAGACGAGGGCGCCGACGACGCCCGCGAGGAAGCCGACGGCCGCGCCGTCACCCGAGGTGATGGGCATCGCCTGCGCGTTCTGCAGCAGGTAGGCGGCGGTCGCCCCGCCGGCGAGCACCCAGAGGCAACAGCACGCGTTGCCCATGTTCACGATGGGCAGCGCCGAGAGCACGCCGAGCAGGAGTCCGCCGAGGACGGCAGGTTGGAGCTTGGAAGCGTGCATAGTGCCCAAGGGGACGTAGCAGTGATTAGTGGCTAGTGGTCAGTGGCTGGTGACTAGTGGGCTGGTGGCCAGTGCCTGCGCCTGGTCGCGCCAACCACCAGCCACTAACCACTGACCACTTCAACCCGTCCGCCTAGTCGTAATACTCCCGTCCGAGGTGCGTGATGAGCTCCTCGCCCTTGAGGAAGCGCAGCGTGTTCTTCAGCTTCATCAGCTGGATGAACAGGTCGTGCTCCGGGTAGAGGCCCTTCGCATGCTGCGGGCTCTTGAAGTAGAACGAGAGCCACTCCTGGATGCCGCTCAGCCCGCACCGCGCGGCCATGTCGAGGAACAGCACCAGGTCGAGCACGATCGGTGCCGCGAGGATCGAGTCGCGGCACAGGAAGTTGATCTTCAACTGCATCGGGTAGCCGAGCCACCCGACGATGTCGATATTGTCCCAGCCTTCCTTGTTGTCCCCGCGCGGCGGGTAGTAGTTGATCCGGACGACGTGGCACAGGTCCTTGTAGAGTTCCGGATACAGGTCGGGCTGGAGGATGTAGTCGAGGACCGACTTCTTGCTCTCTTCCTTCGTCTTGAACGACTCGGGGTCGTCGAGCACCTCTCCATCGCGGTTCCCGAGGATGTTCGTCGAGTACCAGCCGTTGATGCCGATCAGGCGGGCCTTCAGCCCGGGCGCGATGATCGTCTTGATCAGCGTCTGCCCGGTCTTGAAGTCCTTGCCGCAGATCGGGCTGCCGTTCTGGACGGCCAGGTCGAGGAGCGCCGGGATGTCGGCCGTGAGGTTCGGAGCCCCGTTGGCGTACGGGATGCCCTCCTTCAGGGCGGCGTAGGCGTAGACCATGCTCGACGGGATGCTGACGTCGTTGCTCTGGAGCGCCTTCTCGAACGCCTCGATCGACTGGTGCGCCTCGGTCTCGGTCATGAAGATCTCGGTGCTGCCGCACCAGATCATGACCAGCCGCTCCAGCCCGTTCTCCTGCTTGAACCGGCGGATGTCGGCGCGGACCTGTTCGGCCAGGTCCATCTTGTTCTTGCCCTTCTTGACGTTCGGACCGTCCAGCCGCTTCACGTAGTGGCGGTCGAACACCGCCGGCCACGGCTTGATCGCTTCCAGCTCGGGTTTCACCTGCGCCAGCAGCGCGGGCTCGAGGACGCCGGCGGTCGTCGCCGCCTCGTAGCAGTTGTCGTCGAAGATGTCCCACCCGCCGAACACGATGTCGTCGAGCGAGGCCAGCGGCACGAGGTCCTTGATCAGCGGGGTTCGCGCGTCGGTGCGCTTGCCCAAACGGATCGTGCCCATCTGTGTAAGCGAACCAATCGGCTTCGCAATCCCCTTGCGGACCGCGAGGACGCCGGATATGAACGTGGTGCTGACGGCTCCGAGGCCGACCAGCATGATTCCGAGTTTCCCCTTGGGCGGGGCTATTTCAGCTGGTTGTTTCACAGACCGGAACTATATCATGAGCGATTGTCGCGTTTCCTCTCGAAGCCTCCCGCGCCCTTTTGGTGTCCAATGAGGTAGCAGGCGCTATGTCCACATTCCGTGATTTCCTGTTCAACCGCGATCACTCGGCCGCATGGACGCTCGCGCTCGCCATGACCGGCGTGCGGATGGGCGAGCGGCAGTTGCTCGTCGGCGACGACGAGGCCCTGTTCGCGCAGCTGGCCGGCAAATCGGGCCTGACCGGCCGGACGGCGGTGGTCGTGGGGAACGAGGAGGCGGCCGGGCGGGTGCAAGCCGCGGCGGCAGGGCTGGGGGTGTTGATCGAAGACGTCAAGCGGGCCGCCCTGCCGCGAACTCCCGGTCGAGGACGATGCCTTCGACGTCGCCGTGCTCAACGCCGGCCCTTCGTTCCTGGCGCTCGGAGCCGTCGAGCGGGAACGGCTCGCCGCCGGCGTCCGGCAGGCGCTGCGCGGCGGCGGTCGGCTGGTCCTCGTCGAAGGGCAGCCGCCGAAATTCCTCGGCTTGCGCCGAGGCCAGCCTGCCGGCCTTTCGGAGTTCCGGGCGCAAGGCGGAGCGGCGCGCCTGCTCGAGGCGGCGGGCTTCCGCGGAGGTACCGGCTGCTGGCCGACCGGGAAGGGCAGCGGTTTACCGAGGGCCTGAAGTAGCGCGCCCGCCGGGGCCCCGTGCTCCACCGAGGACAGCCGGCCCCGCTCCCTCTCCTGTTCGCGCGCTTTCGGCCCGGATTCCTCCTCCGGCCTTCGGCAGCCTTCTTGCTCTAACTCTTCACCGGCCTCATGCCTGGATTGTCCCTGCGCTCAACGGCGTTGGTCGCCGCGTCCTCGCGGCTCTTGGCCTGCCTTCCGCCCGCCCGCACGCGCAGTCCCAGCGTCCGACGTTCGGGACGGCGGTGGACCTCGTCGTCGTGCACGCGACGGTGACGGACCAGGAGGGTTACTTCGTGCGAGGGCTGCGCCAGGAGGACTTCGAACTGCACGAGGACGGCCTCAGGCAGCCAATCACGGCGTTCAGCAGCGAGCGCGTGCCGGTGAGCATCGGGATCGCGGTCGACGTGAGCAACAGCATGCGCGGCGAGAAACTGCGCGCGGCGAAGATGGCCCTCTCGCGTCTCCTGGACCAGCTGCCCGACCCGGAGGACGAAGTGTTCCTCTACTGCTTCGGCGACGAGCCGGTGCTGTTGCAGTCGTGGACGACCCGGAGGGACCTGGTGCGCCGCGCCCTCGACCGGCTGTCGGCCGGCGGATTGACGGCGCTGTACCGACGCCACCGCCCGGGCGATGAGCCTCACGCCGACCGGGAGGCACAGGAAGAAGGCGCTGGTGATCGTGTCGGACGGAACCGACACCACGAGCCACACCGACCTTCGAGACTTGCAGCGGCAGATACGGGAATCCGAGGTCCTCGTTTACGCGATTGGGATTGACGCGGGTTCGGCGACCGCGGCGCAAGCCGCGCCGAAGGCCGCCCCGCCGACCGCGCGGGCCTGGGAGCCCGACCCGCAGCTCCCGCCGGCGCTGCCGCCGAGACCGCCCGGCGTCCCGGGCCAGCCCCGGCCGCCGCTCGGCCCCCGCCCGACTCCGCCCTCGCCGCCCCGGGCCCCGATTCCACCGGACGGTCCGCCGCCGGAAGGCGGCCGCGTGGACGCGTTCGCGCTGCGGCAGCTGACGAACGACAGCGGCGGGCGGACCGAGATCATCCGCTCGGCCGGCGACCTGTCGCCGGCGACCGCGGGCATCGCCGACGAGTTGAGCCGGCAGTACTTCCTCGGCTACCAGGGCAGCGCGCCGGCCGATGGACGGTGGCACACGATCGAGCTGAACGTGCGCCGGCCAGGCGTGAAGGTTCGCGCCCGGACCGGCTACTTCGCGCCAGCTCAGAAGTAGAACAGCTGCAGCTGCACCAGCACCTGCAGTCGGTCAGGCTGGCCGTCGGTGCGAATCTGGCCCGCCGTCGCCTTGATGTTGCGCTGGTGGCCCTTCAACCAGTACGCAACCCCCGCCTGCCACGCGCTCTGGTCAGCCGTCTTGGGGTTGTCGAAGTTCCTCCAGGAATACTGCACGAGCGGCGTGAGCTTCGCTTTGACGAGGTGGACGCCCGCTTCCACCTCGATGAGGTCCTGCTTCGCGAGGCCCGGCAGGAACACGTCGCCGTTCAGCCGCATCCAGTTCACCTGGGCGGTCAGCCCGTGGCTGCCCTTGTTGAACGGCTGCTCGACGAACACGTCGGCCGCGTAGGTCTTGTATTCCTTCTGCGTGTCGAACCCGGCGCCGAGCGCCCACACGCGCTTGGTCGCCTGGAAGGTGCCGCCATAGAAGAACCCGGTGTCGGCGGCGAACGGATACCAGACGGCGCGGCCGGCGACCCGAAAGCTGTTCTTGGCATCCACCCCGCGGACCCCCTGGAACACGCCCAGGCGGTATTCGAAGTGCTGCCTGAACGGGTACCCGCGCAGCTGGACGCCGTAATCGCGCCCGACGCGGGCGCCGACGGGCACCGACTCCGTGAACGAGTAGAGCGCCATAGTCCACGGGCAGGAGCGTCGCCGCCGACTGGTTGTGGTTGTGCCCGAGCGGGATCATGATCATCCCGGCGTCCACCTTGAAGACGTCCCCCTCGTTGTAGGTGAAGTAGGCGTCCTGGAGGTAGATGTTGCCGGCGTCCTTGGCGCCGGTGGGATTCGTCGTCTTGTCGCCGATGGTTTTCCCGAGGTTCGGACTGTCGGTCTCGACGAAGAACGTCCACTTCTCCGAGATCTGCCCGCCGAACAGGATCCTGATCCGGCGCAGGAACACGTTCTTCGACTGCCCGGAGCCGTCCGTCGTGTCGATGACCTCCAGCTGCGGCTGCGCCAGGAAACCGAACTTGATGTTCGACTTGCCGTCCTTGCTCTCGATCTGCCACTGCGCCGAGGCCGAGTCGGCCGACAGGGCGAGCGCTGCCGCTCCGGCCAGCGCGATGACCACCACGTGACGAAGGGGGTTCATGGGTGCTCCTCTACTCCGCGCCGATGCCCAAGTAGGTCCGCAGTTTCTCGTCTTCGAACCGCGCCGCGGCCGACGGCTCGGCGGCCATCAGCGACACGACGATCCCGACCAGGAACGACAGTGTCATCGACACGATGGCCGGGTTCCGGAGCGCGAACACCGCGTGCGGCTTGCTTGAAGGATGTCCACCCAGACCGTGGGGCTGAGGACGATCAGGATCACCGTCAGGATCGACCCCGTGAGGATCGACGCCACGGCGCCGGCGGTCGTGAATCGCCGCCAGACGATCGACAGGAGCAGCGCGGGGAAGTTGGCGCTGCACGCGATCGCGAACGCGAGGCCGACCATGTAGGCGACGTTCTGCCCCTTGAACAGGACGCCGAGCAGCACGGCGATGATGCCGAACGACGACCGTGGCGCAGCGGCCACCCTGACCTGCTCCCGCTCGGTCGCGTGCCCGCCCTTGATGACGTGCATGTAGATGTCGTGCGACAGCGCCGACGCTCCGGCGAGCGTCAGCCCGGCCACGACCGCGAGGATGGTCGCGAAGGCCACGGCCGCGATGAAGCCGAGGAACGGCGTGCCCACCGAGCTGCTCGGCGAGGAGCGGGCGCGGCCATGTTGCCGCCCTTGTCGATCTTCGTGATCAGATCCCGGCCCACCAGCGCCGCGCGCCGAAGCCGACAATCGGGATGATGATGTAGAAGTACCCGATGAAGCCGGTCGCGTAGAGCACCGAGGTGCGCGCGGCCTTCGCGTCGGGCACCGTGTAGAAGCGCATCAGGATGTGCGGCAGGCCCAGCAGGCCGAGCATCAGCGCCAGGCCGAGCGAGACGGCATCGAGGCCGTTGCGTGACGAGGCCTCCGGGCTCCAGGGCCGCCTGGCCGTACTGCGCGACCACCGCGGCGTACAGCGCTGCGGGGTTGAAGCCGAACTTCGCGAGCACCATCAGCGTCAGCACGGTGACGCCGCTCAGCAGCAGCACCGCCTTGATGATCTGCACCCACGTGGTCGCGATCATGCCGCCGAACAGCACGTAGGCGAGCATGATGGCGCCGACGATCACGACCGCCGACTCGTACGAGATGCCGAACATCAGCTTGATCAGGTTTCCCGGACCCGACCATCTGCGCGATGGTGTAGAACAGCACCGTCAGGATGCCGCCGATGGCCGAGGCGATGCGGACCGGCGTCTGCCGGAGGCGGAACGCCACGACGTCGGCGAACGTGTACTTGCCCGAGGTTCCGCAGCGGTTCCGCGATCAGGAACATCAGCGCCGGCCAGCCGACCAGCCAGCCGGTCGCGTAGATCATCCCGTCATATCCCTTGAGCGCGACCAGTCCGGCGATGCCGAGGAACGACGCCGCGCTCATGTAGTCGCCGGACAGCGCGAGGCCGTTCTGCAAGGCGCTGACGCTGCGGCCGGCCGCGTAGAACTCCTTGGTGGAACGGGTCCGCTTCGCCGCCCAGTAGGTGATCGCGAGCGTGATCGCGACGATCACGAGGAAGAACGTGATGGCCGACGCCGTGGGGGTGCCGAGCTGTCGGTCATCCATATGCGGCTCCTCTCATTCAACGTCGCTGGACTTTCCGGCGGCGCACTTCCACGTCGTGCACCCGGTTCGCCCAGACGACGTAGATCGCCGTGAGCACCCAGGAGAGGACGATCACCGCGACGCCAAGCGGGATCCCGAGCGTGGTCACTTCGCCGACGCGCCTCGCCATGAACGGCTTGTCCACGGCGATCAGCACGATGTAGCCGTAATAGACGACGAACAGCAGCGCCGTCAGGACCACCGAAACGGTCCAGCGCTTCGTCACCATCTTCTTGAAGTCGGCCGAGTCGAGCATCTCTTTGAGCGGTCTGTTTCATCGACGGCCTCCGGGAACGAAAACGCGGCAGCCGGACCGGGGACACGAGGGGCCGGGAGGTGCCCGGCTCAGAGACACTGCCCCCCGGGCGGCAGCGTCAATCAACTGGAGGATGATTTCAGTTTGCACAGCCCCAGACGCGATCGCAAGGCCAAAAACAGTTCGGCTGTCGCGACCGCGTCGGAGAGCGCGTCGTGGTGTTCGTGCGGCGGCAGCCCGACCGTGGCGCGGGCTTTCGGGAGCGCGGTCGGCGGGGCGGCGCGTGCGGCACCGACAGCTGCTGCCGGTGGTGAAGCCGCATCACCAGGTCGACGGTGTCGATCACGCGCGGGCCGCGGCCACGGCCGCGCGCATCGGCGGTAGGCCATCGCGAAGGAACGCCAGGTCGAGCGAGGCGAAGTGCAGCAACAGGAACCCCTCGCGCAGGCGCGCGTCGATCTCCCCGATCACGCCGGCGAGCGGCGGGGCGTCGGCCAGCTCGGCAGCCAGGATGTGGTGGGCCGGGAGTCCCTCGGTGGACAGCGCGCGCCGGTCGTCGGGCCGCACCAGGACTGAAAACGCTCGCCGTACCGGATGATGCCCCGGCGGATCGGCACCATGCCGACGGACAGGATCCGGTCGGCGCCGGCGTCTAGCCCGGAAGTCTCCAGGTCGAGCGCCCAGAGCACCACCTCGTCCCAGCGCGGGCGTCCGCGGACCCGGTCAAGCCAGGCGCTGAACGTCATAGCGCGCGGCCGTCGCCCGCTGCACGTCCCGAATCGCGAGGAAGATCGTCTTTCACGTGACGCGCGCTCGCCGCGCCGCGAGGTGCTCCAGGCGGACCGCGTTGCCGACGGCTCTCCCGCCCGCAAGGCGCGCAGCTGTTCGCGCAGGCGCAGGCCGAGCAGGAATCGGAAGCCCTCGCCGAGCACCTCCGCCGACTCGCCGCTCAAGGTCCCCGCCGCAGCCGCCGCGTTCAGCCGGTCGATTGTCGAGCGGTCGGTGCTGCCGGCGGCGAGCGCGTAGAGCCGCGCCAGGCCGACGATCGGCGCGAGCCCTCCTTTCTTCACGTCCACGCCGCCTTCGTCGGCGCGAAGATGCCGGAATGCCCCGATGGGGCGGCGCGAGCCCGATCGACGCCCGTGCGAACTGCGCGAGGAAGAGGTCTTCACGCCCGGCGCGCCGGATCAGCTCGTCGAGCGAATCGAGGGCAAGGCTTCCGTGGACCGCGCGGAAATCGAAGAAGTTCAACGCCTCGATCAGCGCCCGCGGCTCGGGCAACTCGATCCACCCCTTGAACGTCTTCTCCCAGGAGGCGAGCGGTTTCCGCCAGTTGGTCGCCATGAAACCGCCCGCGCACTCGGGGAACCCCGCCGCGCGCAACCCGGCCACGACGCGCGCCGCCATGGCCGCGAAGTAGTCGCGGTGCTGCTCGCCGTCGGCACGACCAGGGCGTTGTCCTGGTCGGTCAGCAGGGTCTGTTCCATGCGCCCTTCCGACCCGAACACCATCCACGCGTAGGCGGCCGGCGGCGGCCCGAGTTCCTCTTCGGCCAGGCGGACCAGCCGCGCCACCAGGGCGTCGTTCAGCCGCGACACGACCGGGCCGACCTGCGCCGCCTGCAGACCGCCCCACGTCATCGCTTCGACCATGCTCGCCAGCTCCGCGCCGTACCGCGACAGGTCGTCGGGCGCCGACAGGCGCTCGACGTTGCGCAAGAGGTAGAGCGGAGTCTTGACTGAGAAGCGAAGCAGATCGGTGTCGGTGACGATGCCGGTGATGGCGCCGGCCGCGGTGAGCGGGACGTGGTGAACACCCTGCTCCAGCATGAAGACGAGCGCTTCGAACAGGGTGGCCCCCGCATCGAGCGTCCGCACCGGGCGGGACGCCACCTCGGCGACCGGCGTCCCGGCGCCGCGGCCCTCGGCGAGCACGCGCGTTCGCAGGTCGCGGTCGGTGAGGATGCCGGGCGGTTCGCCCTCCACGAGCACCGAGCTGATTCGGCGGTCCCGCATCGTGCGCGCCGCCTCCCCTACCGTCCAGCCGGCAGGTCACGAAGACGGGAGCCGAGACGGGAGGCCGGCCGACGGGCGTCGCGAGTTCGTGCCCGATCGGCAGGGGCCTGACCGCGGCCGATCTCCGCAATCGCTCGCTCAGGTCCACGAGGAAGAAGTCGGCGAACGACGGGGTCCTCATCAGCCGGTGGAACTCGTCGCCGGGCACTTGGTACAGCAGGGTGTCCTCGGACGCGACCGCATCGGCGTGCGGGCTCGCCCGCCCGATCAGCGACGGGAAGCCGAAGCAGTCGCCCTCTTCGAGCACCTGCACGACTTCCCCGTCGCGTTCGAGGCGGACCATGCCCTTGCGGACGACGTACAGCGCGGTGGCCGGCGGTCCGCCGCGGGTCAGGATGCGCGCGTCCTTCGGCTGGTAGGCGATCTCCAGGGCGGACTCCACCTGCTGCATCGCCTCGCCGCCGAGGCGATCGAACGGCGGGTGGGACCGCAGGAAATCGCCCGGCGTCATCCTAGCCGTGATCCTGGTACTGCGCCTTGACCCGCTGGACGGCGGCCGGGTCGGCGAGCGTGGTCGTGTCGCCGAGCGCGCGCCCTTCCGCGATGTCGCGCAGCAGCCGCCGCATGATCTTGCCCGATCGGGTCTTCGGGAGATCGGCCGTGAAGAAGATGTCGTCGGGCCTGGCGATGGCCCCGATCTTCTTGGCCACGTGGTCCTTGAGCAGCGCGGCCATTGCCGGCGTCGGGTCCACGCCGTCCTTCAGCGTGACGAAGGCCGCGATCGCCTGCCCCTTGATCTCGTGCGTCTTGCCGACGACCGCCGCCTCGGCGACGTCGGGATGGTCGACCAGCGCGCTCTCCACCTCCATCGTGCCCACCCGGTGCCCCGCCACGTTCAGCACGTCGTCCACCCGGCCGAGCAGCCAGAAGTAGCCGTCGCGGTCGCGCTTTGCGCCGTCCCCGGTCACGTAGACGCCGGCGCCCCACCGGTTCCAGTACTGCCGGACGTAGCGCGTGGGGTCGTTGTAGATCGTGCGCAGCATGCCCGGCCAGGGACGTGTCAGCGCCAGGTAGCCGCCGCCGGTCTTCACCGTCTCGCCGCGCTCGTTGACGATCTCGGCCTTGATGCCGGGAAACGGCGTGGTGGCCGACCCGGGCTTCAGCGTGGTGATGCCGGGCAGCGCGGAAATCAGGATGTGCCCCGTCTCGGTCTGCCACCAGGTGTCCACGACCGGGCAGCGCTGGCCGCCGATGTGAACGTAGTACCAGATCCAGGCCTCCGGGTTGATCGGCTCGCCGACGCTGCCGATCAGGCGCAGGGTCTTCATGTCGTGCTTCCTCGGCCACTCGGGCCCGGAGCGCATGAAGGCCCGGATCGCGGTGGGCGCGGTGTAGAAGATCGTGACGCCAAGGCGCTCGATGATGTCCCAGAAGCGGTCCTTCCCCGGGAAGTCCGGCGCGCCTTCGTACATCACGACGGTCGCACCATTTGCGAGCGGCCCGTAGACGACGTAGCTGTGGCCCGTCACCCAGCCGATGTCGGCGGTGCACCAGAACACGTCGTCTTCCTTGAGGTCGAACACCCACTTGGTGGTCGCGTAGACGCCGGTGAGGTACCCGCCGGTGGTGTGCACGATCCCCTTGGGCTTCCCGGTCGTCCCCGAGGTGTAGAGGATGTAGAGCATGTCCTCGGCGTCCATCGCCTCGGGCTCGCACCAGGCCGCCGCATCCTTCACGAGGTCGTGGTACCAGACGTCCCGGCCCTGGACGAACTCGATCGGCGTCTCGAGCCCGCCCCCGCGCCGCAGGACGACGACGTGTTCGATGCTCGGCGTGCCGGCGAGCGCTTCGTCGGCCATCTTCTTGAGGGGAACGATCCCGCCCCGCCGGTAGCCGCCGTCCGCCGTCACCAGCACTTTCGCCTGCGCGTCGTTGATCCGGTCGCGCAGCGACTCGGCGCTGAACCCGCCGAACACGACGCTGTGAACGGCGCCGATGCGCGCGCACGCGAGGAGCACGATCGCCAACTCGGGCACCATCGGCATGTACACCGCGACGCGGTCGCCGCGGCGCACGCCGAGCTGCTTCAGGCCGTTGGCGAAACGGTTCACCTCGCGATGCAGTTCCCAGTAGGTGAGGGTCCGCGAATCGCCCGGCTCGCCTTCCCAGACGATGGCGGCCTTGTTGCGACGCGCCGTCCGCACGTGCCGGTCCACGCAGTTCACGCTCGCGTTCAGCGTGCCGCCGACGAACCACTTCGCGTGCGGCGGGTTCCACTCGAGCACCGTGTCCCAGTGGCGGGACCACTCCAGTTCCTCGGCGAAGCCTGCCCAGAACGCCTCGGGATCCTGTTCCGCCCGCTCGTAGACCGACGCGTCGCGCACGTGCGCCTGCTCCGAGAACGCGCGCGGAGGCGGAAAGACGCGGTCCTCGCTCAGCAATGCGTCGATGTCGCCCAGGGAGTCGTCCGGGGTGCGCGTCAGTTCGGCCATCGTTCCTCCTTCGACACGGAGACCGCCGACCGCGGGTTGTAGGTATACCTGCAGTATACGTGAGGAGATGTCGACTGGCGACCCACGGCTGACTTATGATGCCGGGGTGCGTCTATTCGCGATCGCGATCGGCCTGAGTGTTGTCGGCAGCTTCGGCAGCCTGTTGCTGGCGTCGGGGTTGCTCCTCTTGAGGCCCCAGGCCCGTCTGGCGCTCGTTCCCCATCTCGTCAGTTACGCCGTGGGCACGCTGCTCGGCGTGGCCTTGCTCTCGATCATCCCGGAAGTCCTGCTGGAACTGCCCCCCCCACGGATGGGGATGGTGCTGCTCGTCGGCATCATCACCTTCTTCGTGCTGGAGAAGCTGGTGCTGTGGCATCACTGCCACACCGAAGACTGCGAAGGCCACGGGCACAGCCACGGCCACGGACGGCGGCCCGGCGCGCTGGTGTTGATCGGCCACGGGTTCCACAGCTTCGTCGACGGGGTGGCGATTGGCGCGGCCGTCCAGACCTCCCTGCCGCTCGGCCTCAGCACGGCCATCGCCGTCTCGCTGCACGAGGTGCCGCAGCAGGTGGGCGATTACGCCGTCCTGCTCCACGCCGGCTACAGGCGCGCCTCGGCGCTGCTGCTCAGCGCGCTGTCGGCCGCGGGCGCGGTGACCGGCACGGTGGCCGCGTTCACGGTCTTCGACCACCTGCCCGGCTTCCTGCCGTACGCGCTGACGTTTGCCGCCGCGAGCTTCCTCTATATCTCGATGGCGGACCTCATCCCCGACCTGCACAAGGGGAAGGTCGATGCGAAGGCGTTCAAGCAGCTCCTGATCCTCATGGCCGGGCTGGCGACGGCCTACTTCCTGCGTGAATAGGGCGGCCAGCAGCGTCCTCTCAGTGGGTTCTTGCCTCGTGCACCTGCATTGATCGCATCAGGGCCCCCGATGAACCGCGAACAGTACCTCGAGTCCCTTCACAAGCTGTGGCGCCAGGAAGTCGAAGCGGCCGCGATCTACCGCGAACTCGGCGCCCGGGAAAGCGACCCGCGGCGCCGCGACATCCTGCGCCGGCTGGCCGAGTCGGAAGAACGGCACGCGGCGAGGTGGAGCGAGCGGATCGAGACAGCAACCGGCCGGGCGCCCGACCCGGCAGCCGTCAACCAGTCGTTGTCGTGGCTCCAGAAGCTCAGCGACCAGTCGGTCGTGCTGCATCGCCTCGAGCAGCAGGAAAACGTGGCGGAGGACGAGTACGCGCGGCTGACCGGGGCGTTCACCGACCCCGCCGACCGGGCAACCGCCGACGAGGTCGCGCGCGAGGAGCGGGAACACGCCAAGACGCTGCACGCGCTCGCCGGACCGGCGCCGTCGCCGAGAAAGATGCTCGACACGATCCTCGGCCGCGAGCGGTGGCACGTCCGCGGCACCGGCTGGATTGGCGACGCGATCTACGGCGTGAACGACGGCCTCGGCGCCGTCTTCGGGATCGTCTCGGGCATGGCGGGCTACACCGGCGGCAGCGAGGTGGTGCTGGCGGCCGGACTGGCCGGGACGCTCGCCAGCGCCCTGTCGATGGGCGCCGGGGCGTACCTGGCCTCGAAGTCCGAGCGCGAGGTGTACGAATCGGAGGTCACGAGGGAGCGCCGCGAGCTCGAGGCCGACCCCGAGGAGGAGCGCACGGAGCTCGAGCTGTTCTACCAGCTCAAAGGGTTCTCACCCGACGAGGCCCACACGATGGTGGGCCGATTGATGTCCGACAAGAAGGAGTTCCTCAAGGCGCTCGTTCACGAGGAACTCGGCCTCGTCGAGGAGAGCTTCCCCAACCCGCTGCGGTCCACCGTGTCCGCGACGCTGTCCACGGCGATCGGCGGCTTCATTCCGATCATCCCGTTCTTCTTCGCCGTGGGCATGCCCGCCGTGATCGCGTCGTTCATCATCAGCACCGCCGCCCACTTCGCGGTTGGCGCGTCCAAGGCGCTGGTCACGACGCGGTCCTGGTGGGCGAGCGGCACCGAGATGACGGTCGTCGGGATCATCGAAGCCGCGATCACCTACGGTGTGGGAGTCGCGTTCGCGGGACACGGGGGGTAGCGGGACACCGCGCTTCCGCGGTCTGTCACTCGGGAAGTCGCTTCTCCAGTCTCACCTCGTCCCGCACCGGGATCCCGGCGAAACCGACGCCGGGCTGGCCTCCGAAGTGCGGGAGCATTCCGCCGATGACGACGCCGGTGATCGTCCAGCCGCGCCGCTGGTAGAAATACAGGGCAGGGAGATTGTCGTTCGTCGTCGCGAACAACAGGCGCTGCACGCCGTGCCGCTGCGCCATGAAGACGGCTTCCTTCTCGAGGTGGGTGGCCACGCCCGATCGCTGCCACATCGGGTCGGTCGCGAGCGCAACGATGTGCAGGGCGTCGGGAACCGGCCGGTAGGCCAGCGCACCCGCCAGCTCGCCGCGCATCTCGGCGACGAGCATCGGGCAGTCCTCGATCGCCATCGATTCCCCAAACCCGATGACCGTGGAGCGCCCGAAATCGCGCCGGAACAGCGCCATGGCGTCCAGCGTGTCCTCGGGCTCCGCCTGCCGCACCAGCACGGGCGGCAGGTTCAGATGCGGCCGGCAGGAGCAGACGGTCTGCAGCTGCGCTTCGCCCCAGTCGACGAACCGGCCGCAGCGGGCGCACCGCAGGGCAGCCGGCTTGGCGCCAAAAGCCAGTGTGGTCATGCTGGGTTACTCTACATCCGGCGCGCCCGGATGAGGACCTGGATCTCGTCGGGCCGGTTGTTCTCGAAGTCCAGGCGCTGGCGCCCGTCTGCGCCGGTCGTGATCACCGCCGGAATGGAACTGGCGGTCACCGTCCAGCCGGCGGGAAGGACGACCGCGTTGCGCGGGCGGCCGAACGCGCGATCCCAGACCAGCTCGTCGCCATCGAGGTAGTAACGCCCGGCGTCCGTGTAGGTCTCCGAGATCCTCAGCCGTGCCGACTCGCCGGCCTTCACTGCCGGGAACGAGAATCACGACGATGTCGGAGTCGGGATTGTACGGTTCGCCCGGGTCCCACCCCCGCCGTTTCAGCTCGACCCCCTTGACGGTCTCCACCTTGAGCGCCTCGCCGGTGTCCAGGAGTACCGCCGAGGGATTGGACGCGGTGCTCCCTTTCCGCACGACGTTGAAGTACTTGTCCACACCCGGACGCGTCTCGGTGTAGTCGTGGTAGAGGCCGAAGGAGTGGGTTGCCGGATCGTTCGGGAAGTAGACGATCTCCCGATCCTGGTGCGCCCGCTCGGACAGGCGCTCCGCCTGGGACGCAAGAGAGGACGCGACGGCTGGTCCCGGTTCCGCGTAGGCGCGCATCTTCTGCCCGGCGGCCGGCCGGAGGCCCGGGCGGGCACGCACGACCAGCGGCGCGGCAGCCGGTCCCGGGTTCATGAAGCTCACCGCGAGGCGGCCATCGGGGCGGGGAATCACCTGCGAGGGAACGTTGACGCTGACCAGCCGGTGACCCGCGGGGAGCACCACGCTGTTGCGGCGTATGCCGAGCGACCGATCGAACACGATGGCATCGCCGTCGCGGTAGTAGCTCTTGGCGTCGGTGTAGGTCTTGTCGATGACGAGACGCGCTTCCCCCTTGTCCGGCACGGGCCTCGCCAGGGACACCTTGATGTAGTCCGTGTTGGCGTCCGCACCCGGGTGCCCCTCGGCGCGCGCCTGCGGCCCCTTGACCACTTCCCACTTCAGCTCCCGGCCGGTCATCGCGTCGATGACGCGCTCGTCCGACGCCACGCTGCCCGGGCGGATGGTGTTGAAGAAGAACCGGGCCCCCGGCGTGGTGGCGGTGACCTCGTAAAGGATGCGGAACTGCCCGCTCCCCGGCGCCAGCAGCTCGTAGCGCGTGTAGTCGTCGTCCTGCGTCTGCGCGGGCGCCGTCTGGGAGAATGCGGCCGACCCGGAGGCGAGCAAGAGAAGGAACAGCAGTGATGTGCGTCGCATGCCGCGCATCATAGCCGAAAAAACGGGGTCAGGCCCCGTTTCTGCGGCAGGCCCAGCGGGCCGGTCGTCACCCGGCGCTCCGAGCCAACGCCTGGAAAACTGCCGGATTCACGCCGCCTTCGCCACGGGTTCGCCAGCGGCACGAGAAACGGGGCCTGACCCCGTTTCCCTCATTTTCAGCGGCGTCAGAAATTCGGGGCCTGACCCCGTTTTTCAGGCCGAGCTTGACGGATTGCGGTCCGGGGACGACATTGAGCGTCGTATCGCTCCCATGAGAGGTGCCGCATGATTCCTGAATCGATTCGCCGGTTCGTGGAAGCCAGGGGCATCGGTTTCACCCCTATCCACCATCGCACCGCCTACACCGCCCAGGAGGAGGCGGCCGCCACCCACGTACCTGGAAAGGAGTGGGCCAAGACGGTGGTCTGCATGGCGGATGGTCAGCCGATCCTCGCCATGGTCAACGCGAATGACCACGTGGACCTCGACGCGATCAGGTCGGCGAGCGGCGCCAAGGTGGTCCGCCTCGCCTCTGAAACCGAGTTCTCGGCTCTCTACCCGGACTGCGAGACGGGCGCCATGGCGCCGTTCGGCCCCCTCTACGGTCAGCGCGTCTTCGTGGACGAGGCCCTGGCGCAGGATCGCGAGATCACGTTCCACGCAGGCACCCACGCGGACGCCATTCGCATGCGCTACTCGGACTTCGAGAGCCTGGTACACCCCCTCACCTCGTGCATCGGGCGGCGGAGCCTCGCTCAGCGGAAGTTGATGCACTGACGGCCCGCCGCCGGGGCGGGCAAACCCGCGCCAGTGCCATCCGGTCTAACGTGTCAGAACCAAGCGAGACCGGAGGCAGCGATGACGAACGCACGGAAAATCGGCATGGCACTGGGCGGGGCGGTGGCGGCCGTGGCGGTCACGGTCCTGATGATGGGGGTAGTCGAGGCGCAGCAGCCGGCCGGCCGCGGCTATATGGCGGGCGGCCAGGGAATCAAAGCACGCCCGGGCGGCAGGGGCCTGATGGCCCTCGGGTTCGGCCTCCGGCAACTCGACCTGACCGAACAGCAACGGCAGCAGATCAAGGGCATCCTGCAGGGCCACAGGGAAAAGGCACAGGCGCTGGCCGCCCAGGGCCGGGCGGCGGGACGGGCGCTGCGGCAGGCGATCGCGGACGGAGCCGACGAGCCGACCATCCGCGCGAAAGCCGCGGACGCGGCAAAAGTGCAGGCCGACGCGGCGGTGTTGCGGGCGCAGGTGCGCAACGAGATCGTCGCGGTCCTCACCCCCGAGCAACAGGCCAAGGCGAAGGCGCTTCGCGAGAAGGCTAGGGGGTGGCGGCGATCCGGTCTTTCCCCTTCTTCACGACCCACCAGATGATGAGGGCAAGGACGGTAAAGGCGGCCGCCATGCTGCCGAGGAACAGCCAGAGCGTCCGGTAGAGGATGGAGGTCGGCTCCATCCTCGCCTCCATCTCGAGCGGGACGCCCGCCAGCCGGTCCGTCAGCGTCTGTTCCCAGGCGAGAATGTTCCCCCGGAGCAGGTTGTCCTTGCCGGCGTTGTGGTAAGCGATCTTGCTGGGAAGGTGCAGCCGAAACCCGACCAGTTCGCTGCCCTTCCACCCCACGTCTCCGACCGGCTTGTTCGGCGACGCTCCCACGGTCTCGCGAAACCAGTACAGCTCGCCTTTTCGATCGAAACGGATCGTTGCCCACGAGAACATCGGCGACGCCGGCAGCTTCCGGACGTCTGCCACGTCGAGGCGGACGTGGGCGAAGCGGCGGCCCCGCTGGCGCGAACTCGTCACGCGCACGACATGGATTCCCGGGCTTTCGTAAAGGGCGGCAATCTTGTCGCGCTCGAACCGCGCGGCCGGCTTGATGTCGAGGTCTACGCCGCGCAGCGCCATCAGCGCCGGCAGGGACGCGTTGACGTAGACGGTCGCCGAACCGTCGAGCGCCAGGTAGATGTCCTCGTCGTACTCGAACTGACGGAAGAAGCCGCGCTGCCCGCAACCGGTCGACAGGACCGCGAAGGCAGCCAGCAGGGGCAGGCATGCCGCAACCCACCGGCGCGGCGCTCGCACGTTTGGCATGACGGCCAATGATAATATAACGATCGGCTTTCGGCTTTGGGCTCTCGGCCCTCGGCCAACCCGCTCGGCTGCGCCCACCATCACTTCCATGAACACGGACCATCGCACCACCCCGCACCCGACGCTGTTCCTCATCGACGGCTACTCGCAGATGTATCGCGCGTACCACGCCATCCGCGGGTTGACCGGCCCGGGCGGCCGATCCACCAACGCCGTCTACGGGTTCGTCGCGATGCTCCGCAAGCTGTTGAACGACCAGCGGCCGGATTTGATCGCCTGCGCGTTCGACCTGGCCGGCCCCACCTTCCGCGACGCGCTGGCGGCCGACTACAAAGCCAACCGCGCCCCGATGCCCGACGACCTGGCCGAGCAGATCCCCTTCGTTCACCGTGCGTGCCAGGCACTCGGCGTCCCGATCCTCTCCTGCCAGGGCTTCGAGGCCGACGACGTGATCGGAACGGTGGCGGAGCGGGCGACCGCCGAGGGATACCAGGTGGTGATTGTGACCGGCGACAAGGACATGTTCCAGCTGGTGCACGACGGCGTCCGCGTGTTCAACCCGCGCGACGAGGGAACGTGGTACGACGCCGACGGCGTGAAGGAGAAGTTCGGCGTCCCGCCGCACATGGTCGTGGACGTGCTCGCGCTGACGGGCGACTCGATCGACAACATCAAGGGCGTGCCCGGCGTGGGCGAGAAGGGCGCGCGCGAACTGCTCACCACGTTCGGGTCGCTCGACGCACTCCTGGAGCGGGCCGGCGAGGTGACCCAGAAGAAGTACCGCGAAGCGCTCCTCGCGAACGCGGATGGAGCGAGGCAGAGCCGGGAACTGGCGCGAATCAGGCGCGATGCGCCCATCACGTTCGACATCGAGACGTTCCGCTATCGAGGACCGGATCGCCAGGCGTGCTTCGAGCTCTTCGCCGAGCTCGGGTTCCGCTCGCTGCTCAGCGAGTTCGCGCCGACGGCGGAAACCGTGGAGAAGGACTACGCCCTGGTGGAGAGCCTGGAAGGCGTGGAGGCGCTGGCCGCGGAGCTGCGGGCGGCCGGAAGGATCGCGTTGCGCACCTTCACGACCGCCGCACCCGTGGTCCAGGCGGACCTCGTCGGCATCGCGTTCGCCACGCGGGACCGGCACGCACGCTACGTGCCGCTCGCGCATCACGCGCTCGATGCCGGGCCGCAGGCCGACAGGCGCGCGGCGCTGGCGGCGCTCAAGCCGGTCCTGGAGGACGCGTCCATCGAGAAGGTCGGACACGACCTGAAGCTCGATGCGATTGTCCTCGCCCGCTACGGCGTTGCGCTGCGCGGCCTGGCGTTCGACACGATGCTCGCCAGCTACCTGCTCGACGCCACGCGGTCGTCGCACCCGCTCGAGGAGGGCGCCCTCGAGCACCTCGGCTACAAGGCGCTGACCGAAGACGCCGTCTGCGGCCGCGGGGCGAAGGCGCTCGCGATGGCCAGCCTGCCCCCGTCCGCGCTGCTCGACTACGCCGGAGAGCGGGTGGACCTGGCGCTTCAGCTCGCGGCGCGCACCGCGCCGATGCTCGCCGAACAGGCTCTCGACGCGGTCTACCGGGACCTCGAGCTTCCGCTCATTCCCGTGCTGGCCGAGATCGAACGCGCGGGCGTGAAGGTGGACGTCGGCGTCCTCGGGCGCCTCTCCGAGCGCCTCGACCGCGACCTGGCCGCCCGCAGCGCCAGGATCTTCGAACTCGCCGGCGAATCGTTCAACATCAATTCGCCGAAGCAGCTGTCCGAGGTGCTGTTCGAGAAGTTGAAGCTGCCCGCCGGCAAGCGGAGCGGCAAGACCGGCGTGTCGTCGACGGCGGTGGAGGTGCTGGAGGACCTCGCGGCCTCGCACGAACTGCCCCGCCTGATCCTCGATTGGCGGAGCGTCCAGAAACTGAAGGGCACCTACATCGACGCCCTGCCGCAGCTCGTCAACCCGGAGACCGGGCGCCTTCACACCTGCTTCAACCAGGCGGTCGCCGCCACCGGCCGATTGAGCAGCAGCGACCCGAACCTGCAGAACATCCCGATCCGCAGCGAACTTGGCCGCGAGATCCGCGCGGCGTTCATCGCCGAGCCGGGCCACCTGCTCATCTCGGCCGACTACTCGCAGATCGAATTACGCGTCCTCGCCCACCTGTCGGGCGACGACACCCTGATCGAAGCGTTCCGCCGCGGCGACGACATCCACGACCAGACGGCGCTGAAGGTGTTCGGGCCCGACAGCGGGCTCGCTCCCCACGAGCTGCGGCGCCGGGCGAAGATCATCAACTACGCGCTGCTCTACGGGAAGACGGCGTTCACGCTGGCCCGCGACATCGGGGTCACCCAGCAGGCGGCGCAGGCATTCATCGACGCCTATTTTTCCGGCTTCCCCAAGGTCCGGGCGTTCATCGACGGGCTGCTCGACGAGGCCAGGCAAACCGGGGTGGTCAAGACTCTCTTCGGCCGGCGGCGCCTCGTGCCCGAACTCACGAGCCGGAACGGCCAGGTGCGGTCGGCCGCCGAACGCGTGGCGGTCAACCTGCCCATCCAGGGGACGGCGGCCGACATCCTCAAGCGGGCGATGGTGGACATCCACGGGGAGCTCGAGTCCCGACGGGGGCGCGGAATCGGCGCGCGGATGATCCTGACGGTCCACGACGAACTGCTCTTCGAGGTGCCCGAAGCGGAGGCGGAGGAAGCGTCCGCCCTCGTCAAGGACGGGATGGAGCGGGCAGTCGCCCTAAACGTACCGCTGACTGTTGACGTCGGGACCGCGCCCAACTGGCGGGAAGCGAAGGGATGATTGCCAAGACGGCACCGGTCGCGATTTGTCGCCTGCCGTGACGCGCCGTGGCGCAATTTGGCGCAACTTGGCGCTTTGTCCTCCCGCCCCAAACCTGAGAAACTTCCGCCTTCACGGCCGGGTGCGCCGGTGCCCGCAGTGGGCAGCCGTCAGACCCCCCGGCACGCGGGAGCGTTGTGGCGTCCAAGGCGACTCGTTCGCAGCACTACTTGAATATCGCGGGGTTCTACGGTCGAATGCTCGTGGAGGACATGAGGGACCCCCGGATCCCAGAATTCGTCCTCGCGCATTCCGCCCGGAAGGCAGCGCACTTCGCCCTCGTCGGCATGCGGCTGGCCGAATCCCGGCGGGAGCGGGTCGAGGTCTGGCAGGAGCCGAAGCCGGTATTCGTGGCCGCTATTTTGCCGGCCAGTCCTTCTTGATAGCGTCCCAGGCCGCGCGCAGCGACGCCTCGGCCCGTTCCCGGTCGCGATCGCTGGAGGCCATCACCCGGACTCGCTCGGGGATGAGGGCCTGCAGCACGAGCTGATCGAGGTCTGCCCGGAGGGCTTGGCCGTAGTCGTCGCCGAGTGGGGCGCGGACCCACCCGGCCACCGCCGAATCCCACGCCTTGGTCAGTTCCCCTAGATACCTCAACGAGACCACCAGCCAGTAGGTGGCCGCCGCCGAACCCGGCGCCCGGGACAATTCCTCGCGGGCCCGGTCCCTGACAGCCGTGTAAGCCGCCACCGGGTCGTCGACCAGGTCGGACTGCGCCTGTCGATCGACCGAGGTCGCCCACCAGTCGAAGACCCGCTCCGCCGCCCTGGGCCCGATGTCGCGGCTCCGGTCGAGGGCGCCTTCGAACAGCTCGGCCGCCGGGCCGTACGATTCTTCCAGGTAGAGCGACTCGCCGAGGCCGACGAGGTAGTCGACCCGGTCGCGGGCCGACAAGTGTGCCGGGTTCACCTCGCGAAGGGCGGCACGACCCGCAGCGAGGTCCTCCGGGTCCGCCGACTTGCGGAATCGCTCGAGGTGCGACCTCCCGATGATGAGGTTGGCGCCGTCAACCAGCGTCGTCGACCGGAGGCGTCCGGCCGCCGCTATCGCCTGATCGTAACGGGCCTGATTGTAGAGCTGGCGCGGGAAATCGAGGGAGCCCTGGGCGGCCGCAGGGGCCGCGAAGACGAGGGCCGCGAGGAGGACCGGAAGGACGCGTGCGCTAACCCTTTGCAGAGCAGGCACTTGTGTTCGTTGACAGCCCGGCATTTGATATAATCCTCTCGCCATGGTGGAGCCGACCGTCATCCCGCGCTCCGAACACCCGCTGTCGCGTCGCGATGTCGATCCCGACGCGCTGAAGGTTTTGTACCGGTTGAAGGAAGCGGGATTCATCGCGTACCTCGTCGGCGGAGGTGTGCGTGACCTGCTCCTCGGACGCCGGCCGAAAGATTTCGACATCGGCACTTCCGCGCATCCGTACCAAGTGAAGCGGCTCTTCCGCAACTGCTGGGTGATCGGCCGCCGCTTCCGTCTCGTGCACGTGAAGTTCGGTCAGAAGATCATCGAGGTCGCGACGTTCCGCCGCCACGTTCCCCCGTCGGAGGCGGAAGGCGATCCGCCCGAACCGGAAGCCCCGGGCCAGTCGTTCGGGTCCACCGAGGCGCAGCGTGAATCGGCCGCGCGCGATCTGCTGATCAAGCGCGACAACACGTTCGGCACGCCCGGAGGAGGACGCGTTCCGCCGCGACTTCACGATCAACGCCCTCTTCTACGATATCGCGACCTTTTCCATTATCGACTACGTGGGCGGGTTACGCGACCTCCAGGATCGTGTCATTCGCGCGATCGGCGATCCGGACGAACGCTTCCTCGAGGACCCGGTCCGCATGCTGCGCGCGGTCGCTTTCGCCGAGCGGCTGGGCTTCACGCTGGATCCGCCGGTCGAGGAGGCGATCGTGCGCAACCGCCGGGAAATCGCCCGGAGCGCGGCCGCGCGCCTGATGGAGGAGTATCTACAAGATCCTGCGCACGGGAGCGAGCGCCGCGGTCTTCCGCACCGCGGCGCGCCTGAAGCTCCTCGAGGCGATCACGCCGGATCTGCAGCGGGCGGCCGTCGGCGACGTCCTGGCCCAGTCGCTCGAACGGCTCGATTCGTACCGCGCGCAGTTCACGGGGGTGCCCGAGACGTTCACCAACCCGGTGCTGCTCGGCACGCTGCTCGTGCCGCTTGGCTTCTCGCTCGAGAACGGCCACCCGGGCCGCGAAGCGAGCGGGCCGTGGCTGGGCGCGCTCCCGGTCGCAAGGCGGGACCTGGAACGTCTCTACCAGGTCCTCGCGCTGCAGCGACGCCTCCGGGACCCGAACATCTCGCAGCGGTCCGCGCGGTCGCTGATGGCTCGCGGCGCGTTTGCCGATGCCCTCGCGTGGCTGGAAATACACGGTGAAGAGCCGGACGCCGTCGCCCGGTGGGGCGCGCTCGTCGCCGAGCTCACCGAGAACGGGACGATGCCCGAAGCGGCGCCGCAAGTACCCGCGCGCCGCCGCCGCCGCCGCCGGGGACCGCGGCGGCCGGTCGGGATCTGAACCCGCCTTCGGCAGTTGGCGGATCACGGACACCCAGGCTCATGGCGGACGTCGTGGGTCACACGACCCGCTCGGCGCCCCCAGTCCGCTGGCTGCCAGCGCTGCATACCCGCGAATTCCGCTGCATAACCTTCCGTTCGCTTGACCTTCGAGGAGCGGCTGCGGTGTAATCGCCGCTTGTACGCTGCCCGGCAGCGCTGCCGTGCGGCGCGCCGAGACCGGTTCACACATGGAGCGCCAAATGTTCGCCAACGATTTCCTCTCCCTCCGCGACTTCGCGCCGGCCCAGATTCATCACCTCATCGAACTCGCCGCCGAGATCAAGGCGCGGCCGTCGGACTTCTCGACCGCGCTGAAGGGCAAGACGCTGGCGATGATCTTCGAGAAGCCGTCGCTGCGGACGCGGGTGACCTTCGACGTCGGCATCCAGCAGCTCGGCGGGTTCTCGCTGTACCTCTCGCCGGCCGAGATCAACCTCGGCAAGCGCGAATCGATCCACGACGTCGCGAAGAACCTCGAGCGGATGGTGCAGGGCATCATGATCCGGACCTTCGCCCACGAGATCGTCGAGGAGATGGCGAAGGAAGCATCGGTGCCGATCATCAACGGGCTCACCGACTACAGCCACCCGTGCCAGGCGATGGCCGACTTCCTCACCATCAAGGAGGTGAAGGGCCGGCTCGACGGGGTCACGCTGGCGTTCGTCGGCGACGGCAACAACGTGGCGCACTCGCTGATGTTCGCCGGCGCCCTCCTCGGCGCTCACATCCGCATCGTCTGCCCCAAGGGCTACGAGCCGAAGGCCGACGCCACCGCGTGGGCGGTGAAGCAGGCGGCGGAGACCGGCGGCAGCTGCACCGTGATCAACGACCCGGTCGAGGGCGTGCGCGGCGCCGACGTGATCTACACCGACGTGTGGGCGAGCATGGGCCAGGAGGCGGAATCGGAAGCGCGCAAGAAGGTCTTCATGCCGTTCCAGGTGAACGAGGCGATGGTGGCGAACGCCAAGGCGGACGTGTCGTTCATGCACTGCCTGCCGGCGCACCGCGGCGAAGAAGTGACCGCCGGCGTCATCGACTCGCCCCGCTCGGTCGTCTTCCAGGAAGCCGAGAACCGGCTGCACGCCCAGAAGGCGATCATGCTGAAGCTCATGGAATAGTCGATGTCGCGGACCGCACTCATCGCGATCGGCGGGAACTCGCTCATCCGGGCGGGCGAGAAGGGCACCATCGCCGAGCAGTTGGCCAACACCAGGCGGACGGCCAAGGCCGTCGTGGGACTGATCCAGGACGGGTTCAGCCTGGTGCTGACGCACGGAAACGGCCCACAGGTCGGGGCGGCGCTCCTCAGGTCCGAGCGGGCGTCGGACCAGGTGTACGGCCAGTCGCTCGACGTGTGCGACGCCACCACCCAGGGCGAGATCGGCTACCTCCTCCAGCAGTCGCTGCAGAACGAGCTGCAGGCGGCGGGCCTCGACGTTCCGGTGGCGACGGTCCTCACCCAGTCGGTGGTGTGCGAGGACGACCCGGCGATGCGCCACCCGACCAAGCCGATTGGTCCCTTCTATTCGCGCACCGACGCCGAGGAGCGCGCGCGCCTGCTCGGCTGGCAGGTGGTCGAGGATGCGGCCCGCGGCTATCGCCGCGTCGTTCCGTCCCCGGAACCGATCGAGGTGGTCGAAGAACGGGTCATCCGCATGCTGCTCGCGCAGGGGGTGCTGGTGGTGGCTGCCGGCGGCGGCGGCATCCCCGTCGTCCGGACGCCGCAGGGGCTCAAGGGCGTCGAGGCGGTGATCGACAAGGACCGGGTGTCGGCGCTGCTCGCCAGCCGGCTGGGTGTGGACGCCTTCATCATCTCGACCGACGCCGACCGGGTGTACCTGGATTACCGGCGTCCGACGCAGCGCCCACTCGGGCGCGTCACCGCCGCCGAGATGGCCCGGCACGTCGCGGCGGGTCAGTTCCCACCGGGAAACATGGGGCCAAAGGTCGAATCTGCCCTGCGGTTCCTGGAGCAGGGCGGCCACGAGGTGATCATCACGTCGTACGAACACCTGCGCGCCGCCGCGCACGGCGATGCGGGCACGCACATCGTGACGGCAATCCCGAACCCTGAATCCTGCGTCCGGCGAGAGCCGCTATGAAACTCGACCACGTCGTCGAATCCCAGCAATTCACGGTGCCGCTCCTGATGGAGCTGTTCGACCGGACCCGCCAGATGGAGAAGGTCGCGGCCCGGGGCGGGACGCTGGACTACCAGCGGCGGATCATGGCCTCGCTGTTCTACCGGCCGTCGACGCGCACCCGCTTTTCGTTCGAAGCGGCCATGTACCGGCTGGGCGGGCGCGTCCTCTCGACCGAGCAGGCCGGCTTCTTCTCCTCCGAGGTCGAGGGGGAGCAGGTCGAGGACACGATCCGCATCCTGGGCGGATACTCCGACGTGATCGTGATCCGCCACACGCAGGCCGGCGGCGCGAAGCGGGCGGCACAGGTGTCCAAGGTGCCGGTGATCAACGCGGGCGACGGCAACGGGGGCCAGCACCCCACGCAGGCGCTCCTGGATCTCTACACCATCTACCGGGAGCGGCCGATCGAGGGTCTCAGCATCGCCTTCATCGGCGAGCTCGACCGGGGACGCACCGTCCGCTCCCTCGCCTACCTGCTCAGCAAGTTCGAACGCGTGAAGATCTACTTCGTCAGCCCGCCCGAGATCCAGATGCAGGCGGACATCCTCGATCACCTGGACGAGCACGATACCTGGTACGCGCTGGAGTCGGACGCGGCCAAGGTCCTCCGGGAGGTGGACGTGGTCTACCAGACCCGCATCCGCCCGGAACGGCTGGCCGACCGCGCCAGCCACGACCGGTATACGATTGACACGGGCGTCCTCCAGACGATGAAGCGCGACGCGCTGATCCTGCACCCGCTGCCGCGGACGGTCGAAATCGACAAGGCGGTGGACGAAGATCCGCGTGCCTTGTACTTCCGGCAGGCGAACAACGGCCTGCACGTGCGGATGGCGCTGCTGACGATGGTCTGGGACGAGTAAACCCGGCCTGCGGCCCGCGACCTGCGGCGGTGCCACGCGTGACGGGGCCGCAAGTCGAAGGCCGAACGTCGAAGGACGGAGAAGGAGAGGGAGATGCAGACTCGGGATTACATCGCGCTCGAGAACGAGTACGGCGCCCACAACTACCACCCGCTGGACGTGGTGATCAACCGCGCGGAGGGCGTGTGGGTGTACGACGTCGAGGGCAAGAAATACCTCGATTGCCTGGCCGCCTATTCAGCCGTGAACCAGGGTCACTGCCACCCGAAGGTGATGCAGGCGATGCTGGACCAGGCTCACAAGGTGACGCTCACCTCGCGCGCGTTCCGGAACGACCAGCTGCCGCTGCTCTACAAGGAACTCCACGACCTCACGGGGTTCGACGCCGCGCTGCCCATGAACTCGGGCGCCGAAGCGGTGGAGACCGCCGTGAAGGCGGCGCGGAAGTGGGGTTACAAGGTCAAGGGGATCCCGGAAGGCCAGGCGGAGATCATCGCCTGCTCGAACAACTTCCACGGCCGCACGATCACGATCGTCAGCTTCTCGACCGACGCCCAGTACCGCGACGGCTTCGGGCCGTTCACGCCCGGCTTCAAGATCGTGCCCTACGGGGACGCGAAGGCCGTCGCCGACGCCATCACCCCGAATACGTGCGCCTTCCTGGTCGAGCCGATCCAGGGCGAGGCGGGCATCGTCGTCCCGCCGGCCGGCTTCCTCGCGGAGACGCGGGAGGCGTGCCGCAAGAACAACGTGCTGTTCATGGCCGACGAGATCCAGTCCGGCCTCGGCCGGACCGGGAAGCTGTTCACCTACATGCACGAGGGCATCCGGCCGGACCTCGTGATCATCGGCAAGGCCTTGTCGGGCGGGTTCTACCCGGTCTCGGCGGTCCTCGCGTCCACCGAGATCCTCGGGGTGTTCAAGCCGGGCGATCACGGCAGCACGTTCGGCGGCAACCCGCTGGCCTGCGCCATCGCGCGGGCGTCGCTGCGGGCGCTCGTCGACGAGAAGATGATCGAGAACTCGGCGACCCTCGGGAAGTACTTCCTCGACCGCCTGCGGGAGATCGAGAGCCCCCGCGTCAAGGAGGTCCGCGGGCTGGGGCTGTGGATCGGTCTCGAGATGACCGGCGCGGCGCGACCCTACTGCGAGAAGCTCAAGGACGAGGGGATCCTCTGCAAGGAGACCCACGAGCACGTGATCCGGTTCGCCCCGCCGCTGATCATCACGAAGGACGAGATCGACTGGGCGGTGGCGCGGATCAAGAAGGTCGTGACGGCGTAGCCCTGAGTCTGACTCCTGACTCCTGAATCCGTATTCGTCAACCGAGAGGCCATTCATGCAGCGTATCAAGACCATCATCATGGGCGCCGCCGGGCGCGACTTCCACAACTTCAACACCGTCTACCGTGACAACGAGGCCTACGATGTCGTCGCCTTCACCGCGACGCAGATCCCCAACATCGACGGCCGCAAGTACCCGGCGTCTCTCGCCGGCAGGCTGTACCCCAAGGGCATCCCGATCGTGGCCGAGAAGGAGCTCGAAACGCTCATCCGGAAGCACAAGGTCGAGGAGGTCGTGTTCGCCTACAGCGACGTCCCCTACAACTACGTGATGAGCCGCAGCTCGATGGCGAACGCCTGCGGCGCGCACTTCAAGCTGCTCGGCGCCCAGCCGACGATGATCAAGAGCACGAAGCCGGTCATCTCCGTCTGCGCCGTCCGAACGGGGTCCGGCAAGAGCCAGACGAGCCGCCGCGTGGCGCACCTGCTGCAGCAGCACGGCTTGAAGGTGGCCGCCGTCCGGCACCCGATGCCCTACGGCGACCTCGAGAAGCAGAAGGTGCAGCGGTACGGCAGCCTGGCCGACCTGAAGAAGCACAAGTGCACCATCGAGGAGATGGAAGAGTACGAGCCGCACATCGTCGAGGGGATCATCATCTACGCGGGCGTCGACTACGGCGCGATCCTCGAGCAGGCGCAGGCCGAGGCGGACGTCGTCCTCTGGGACGGCGGCAACAACGACATGCCGTTCTACAAGCCCGACCTGGCGATCGTCGTGGCCGATCCGCTGCGCGTCGGCAACGAGCTGAGCTACTACCCGGCTGAGGCGAACCTCCGGATGGCGGACGTCGTGATCATCAACAAGATCGACAGCGCCGAGCCGAAGGCCGTCGACCAGCTGCGGGCGAACATCCGCAAGGTGAACCCGAAGGCGACGCTCGTGGACGCCGCATCCCCGATCTTCATCGAACACCCCGAGCGGCTGACCGGCAAGCGGGCCCTGGTCGTGGAAGACGGCCCGACGCTCACCCACGGCGAGATGAAGATTGGCGCGGGCGTGGTGGCGGCGCAGAAGTACGGCGCCAGCGAACTCGTGGATCCCAGGCCTTACACGGTGCGGTCGATCACCGACACCTACGCGAAGTACCCGGGGATCGGGATGCTGCTGCCGGCCATGGGCTACGGCAACGAGCAGGTGAAGGATCTCGAGACCACCATCAACCGGGTGCCGTGCGACGTGGTGGTGATCGGCACGCCGATCGACCTGAACCGGATCGTCAAGATCAAGAAGCCGACGGTGCGCGTCACCTACCAGCTGCAGGAGATCGGGACGCCCAACCTGGATCAGCTCGTCGGGCAGTTCGTGAAGAAGTTCGTGAAGTAGCGCGGGCCTTCGGGCCCGCGGAAGGACGGATGCCCAGGCAGAGCGCCGGCCTGCTCGTGTATCGCCGCCGCCCGGGTGGAACAGAGGTCTTCCTCGTCCACCCGGGCGGACCTCTTTGGGCGAAGAAAGACGAGGGCGCCTGGTCGATCCCCAAGGGGGAACTGCGTTCGGGCGAGGACCCGCTCCAGGCGGCGGTGCGCGAGTTCGAGGAGGAGACCGGTTTCGGGATGGCCGGTCGGTTCGTGCCGCTCGCACCGGTCGTCCAGTCGTCGGGCAAGCGCGTCGCCGCGTGGGCGGTCGAAGGGGACCTGGATGCCTCGGCGATCCGGAGCAACACCTTCAGCATGGAGTGGCCGCCGCGGTCGGGCCTCCAGCGCGAATTTCCCGAGGTCGACCGCGCAAGTTGGTTTACGCTCGAGGAAGCGAAGCGCCGGATCAATCCCGGCCAGCGGGCGCTGATCGAAGAGCTGGCCGCGCGTCGCTAGCGCGGGTCATTCACTCGGCGAGGACACGAGATGCCAGCGACATCGGCGACGACCGCGACCGAGTACCTCGCCCAACTTCCGCCCGACCGGAAGGCGTTCGTGTCGGCGATCCGCAGGACGATCCGGCAGCACCTGCCGACGGGCTACAAGGAAGTGGTGAACTGGGGGATGCTGGCCTACACCATCCCGCTCTCGCGCTACCCGAACGCGAGCAACGGCCAGCCGCTCTGTTACGCGGCGCTCGCGTCGCAGAAGAACTACGTCTCGGTGCACCTCGTGGGCGCGTACATGAGCCCGGCCCTCACCAAGGCGATCCAGGCGGGCTTCAAGGCCGCCGGCAAGAAGCTGGACATGGGGAAGGGGTGCCTGCGCTTCAAGCGGCTCGAGGACGTGCCGCTCGAGGTGATCGGCAAAGCGATCGCCAGCATGCCCGTGGAAACCTACATCAGCACGTACGAAGCAGCCACCCGCCGCAAGTAGGACGGGCGTCTCCGGCCTCACCCCATCAACCGCGACTCGGCGTCCGGGATCTCGAGGCCGTCCCGGAGGCACATCACCGCCACGCCGACGGGCGGAGGGTAGGCCTTCCCGGCCCGGCGCCGCGGTTCGATGTAGGCAATCACCTCGAACAGCGTCCGGCACGCTTCCTCGTACGACACGCCGGCCAGATCGCGGATGTAGCGGGTCGAGCGGTCGATCAGCTTGAGGTTGCTCGGCACCACCCAAATCATGCGGTTGCCGAGCACGCGGCCGAGCCGGACCATGGTGCACGTCGACAGCGCATTGAGAAGCAGCTTCACGCCAACCCGCGACATCGGGTCGAACAGGAAAGGCGTGTCGGGCACGACGAGCGGCAGGAAACGCCCGGCCGCCCTCCCCGCGGCGGATGCGGCCGCGGCGTCGACTGCGGGCCGGCGGCCGACCGCGATCAGGACGCCGTCTGCGCCCGTCCTGGAGGCGGTGGCAAGTGCGCCGGTGAAGGGACTCTCGGCGGCCAACTGCGGCAGGTCCGCCTCTGACACGACCACGGTGACGCCGTCGCCCGCACGGATCGGACGGTCCCGCAGGCCGTCGAGGCCAATCCGGAACCGCATCAGCTCGGCGTGCCCGATTTCCTTGAGGACCGCCGCCTGGTGCGCCACCGCCGCCTCGTCGAGAATCTCCCGGAGCACGCCTTCGTTCCACTCGATCGTCTGGGGCTGGCGCCGGAGCAGCGCCGGCCACGCGTCCTCCGTTTCGGCCACCGGCGTGAACAGGAACGCCCACGACTCGGACGCGTCGGTGTCGCCGCGCTTCCTGAACGACGGCGTGCAGAAGGTCGGGCTCCGTTCGGTGGTGTCCGTCAGGACGTCCACGCCAAGGGCCCGCGCGAAATACGAGGTTCGGGCGCCGCTCCGGTAGATCCGCTCCTCGGCCTCGACGAGGCGCGCCAGCGGCTCCACGACAGCGCCGCTGGTCAATTCGGCGTGCAAGGCCTCGAGGGCCCTTCGAACCTCCGCCGGCGCATCCGCAGGGCGGCCGACACCCGCATCGAGCCGGCTCTCGGTCCCGAGCAGTTCGCGCACGACGATCTCCAGGACCGTGAGCATGACGAGCAATTCGATGCTCGTCGCCTGCATCCGGGTCGAGCCGGTGATCGCCATCGGTCCGGACGCCAGGTTCACCTTCTCGATCCGCGGGTCGTCGAGCACCTCGCGGCTTCGGCGCACGTGCGCGCGCAGCACTGCGTCGGGGTTGTTGTAGACGAAGAAGACGCGGGCGCCCGCCTCCACGCCCTGCCACGCGGTGCCGATCACGAACGACGTCTCGCCTCCCTCGGTGATCGCGAAGACCGTGTCGCCGGCGGCGAGGCCCAGGTCGGCGATCTGCCGCCGGCCGAACGGGGCGAAGTCCTCGAACCCTTCAACCGACTTGATGAGCGCGTAGTCGCCGCCCGCCATGACGCTTCGCGTGCGTGCCTCCCAGCAGTCCGGGGAAGGCCTGGCCAGGCCGCGCGCCCGCCGGTCCTGCCAGAACGCCCGCCAGGTCGAATCGAGCTGGATGCTCAACCGGCCCGTCGCGCCGCACCCCGTGAAGAACAGCCGCCCGCCCTTTCGCAGCGTCTCGACGGCGGACTGCGCCAACCGGGCAGGCTGGTCGGTGAGCGACCACTCCGCGTACTTCTGCACGACGTCCCGGTCCACGGCGAAGAGCGCGGCGAGGCCGTCTTCAGTCCGTCGCTGCGCCACCTCGCTGAGGTCCGAGGTTCCCGGGTGCGACCACTCGGTCACGAGGGAACCGAGGAAGAAGTCGGGCGCGATCCGGAGGAACTCCTCCGCGCGTTCGCGCGGGCTGGGCGTGTCTGTAGCCATTGGTGCGTCCCGCTCCGGGGACGAAGGCCTTCATTCTGTCCGCGTTCGTCCGCATCCGCAAGATCTTCGGCTCGGCGAGGATCGGGCTCAATTACACTATCGAAGCCCGGTTCTGCGCGTTGCGCGAACCCTGCCGACCCCCGAGGAGCCGCCGTGAGATACCGCCTGTGCGCCGGACTTGCCGTCCTCTCGGCCACGCTCGCCTGCGCTGGCTGCTGCCTCCGCCCAATCGGCCGAAGAACTGCAGAAACGGCGGCAGGCCGTGCGCGAAGCCATGGATGCGGACAGCGTGCTGATTCTGAGGGCCGCGGTGCCGGTTCCCGAGGTGCCGTTCCGCCAGGACGCGAACTTCTTCTACCTGACCGGCGTGAACGAGCCGGGGGCGGCGCTGATCCTGTACTCGGCGCCGGCCCGCCGCCCTGGCTCACCCGCTCCCGGCGCGCCGGCCGGAGGCCGCGACGACGGCGGGGGCGCAGCCTTCCGGGCCAGCCGGCAACGCCCCTTCGCCCCGCACCGAGGTGCTCTTCCTCCCGCCGCCCGCTGGCCGGCGTCCGGCGCCGCCGGGCGTCCCCGCGGCCGCCACGCCGCCCTCCCGGCCGGGTTTCCAGTCCGTGCGGGTGTCCACCGACTTCCAGCAGGCGTTCGAATCGACCCTGCTTGCCGCGACCGGCACGGTCTACCTGGATTCCCCGCGGGCACGGTCCCTGTCGGCACCGCTCAGCGCGGACGAACAGTGGGTCAGGGCCGCCAGGGATCGAGGAGCATCGTTCGCGCTGAAGCCGGCGGCGCCGCTGCTCGGCGCGCTGAGGCCGGTGAAGTCGCCCGAGGAAATCGCCACCCTGAAGACGGCGGCGGAGATCACCGCCGCGGCACAGCGCGAGGCGATGCGTTCTGCCGAACCGGGCATGTTCGAGTACCAGCTCGAGTCGATCATCGAGCACGTCTTCCGGGTGAACGGCGCCGACGGCCCCGGCTTCTCCACCATCGTGGGCTCGGGCCCGAACTCCTGCACCCTCCACTGGAGCACCAATTCGCGGAAGACCGAACCTGGCGACGTGGTCGTGATGGACATCGGCGCGCTGTACGGGATGTATACGGCGGACATCACCCGGACGATCCCGATCAGCGGCACCTTCACCACACGACAGCGCAGCGTCTACGAGATCGTGCTCCGGGCGAACGAGGAAGCGATCAAGATGATTGCCCCCGGCGTCGACATGACGGACATCAACAACAAGGTGAACGACGTGCTGGCCGAGGGGCTCGTCGCTCTCGGCTTGATCAAGGACAAGAGCGGGCTGCGGCAGTTCTACACCCACGGCCTGAGCCACTCGGTCGGCCTCCAGGTGCACGACCTCGGCGGCGCGCTCACCGTCGGCGTGCTGAAGGCCGGCATGGTGATCACGATTGAACCGGGCCTCTACATCCCGGCCGAGAATCTCGGCGTTCGCATCGAAGACGACGTCGTGGTCACGGACGCGGGGCACGAGGTGATCACCGCAGCCGCTCCGAAGGCGGTGGCGGAGATCGAACGGCTGATGCAGGAAAAGGGGATGGAGTTTTCGAGGTACCTGATCAAGAAGCAGGCGCCGTCCGCCTCAGCGGGGCCGAACGGACCGCCGACGGCCCTCCTAAAATAGTGAGCTGAATGGACTGGGCCCTGACGGCCCTGATGCACGGAACGCCTCCGGCCGATAACAGGACGAGCACTGGAACACGCCGCCCGGGGACGGTCGGACAATCCTGCAACCCGCTTGTCGAAATTCGTGGGCGTAGCCCCGGCTTTCCCGCCATTTCCGGGGAATTCTTGCATGGCACGAAACGTGCCTCAGCTGAGCTTATGACCAGACGCCTGCCCGCGTTCATCGTCCTGCTCCCCCTGCTGGCCGCGTTCGTCTCGGCGGGATGCGAGTTGCAGCAGAAGAGCACGCCGGTCTCGCCCACCGCGCCAACGGTGTCGAACGCCGGGACGGCGACGTCGTACGTCGGGACGTGGGCGTCCGCGGTCGCCGTGTCGTCGCTGTCGGCCGACAAGTGCGGCAATTTCCAGTGGAATATCACCGAGCAGACCGCGACGTCGATTGCGGGGAACGTGTCGGCCACGTGCGGGCCGCTGGTGATCACGGCGAAGGGCTCGGGCACATTGAACGGGCAGAACGTCGGCGTCACGTTGAACGGCACGGTGTCCGGCAGCGGCCTCCCGGCCTGCAATTTCTCCCTGACCGGGAACGGCACGATCACCGGCGACACGCTGCCCCTCACCTACAGTGGTACCACCTGTCTCGGTCCCGTGTCGGGAACTGAGACACTGAAGAAGGGCGGCGGATCTTCCTCGTCGCCGGTCACGTTCGACTCGCCCAGGCCGGTTTCGCCGATCGACAACAACATCGTCTCCAGCACGCAGCCGACGCTGACCGTGACCAACGCCGCGCGGACCGGCACGCCGGGCGGCGTCGCCTACCGGTTCCAGGTGTCCACGGTTTCGACATTCGCGGCGAGCGTCCTCGAGTGGCAGGTGCCGGAGGGAGAGAACCAGACGTCGCTCGTCGTCCCGCAGGCGCTGGCGGCAAGTTCGACCTTCTACTGGCGGGCCCGGGTGTACGAGGGTTCGAATGAAGGGCCCTGGGGACCGCTCGCTCTCTTCCGGACGCCGTCGCCGCAGGCCCCGCCGCCGAGCGGGGGCGGCGACGAGATCGACCCGCGCTCGATCACGTGGCTCTCGCCGGCTTCCACCGACGTCAGCGGATGGCGGATCACGTCCACCGTGACCGAGGTGGTGCAGTACGGCAGCACCATCTGCGTCTACCACACGAAGGCCGGGCAGTGGCCGCTCGCCGACGTGTTCAACGACGGGAACGGGGCCAACATCGAGGGCAACATCATGATCGTGGCCCAGATCAACGGCAGGTGGTACGGCGCGGGGTTCGACTGGCTGGGCGAGGGCCGGACCTGCAAGAACATGCCGGCGAACGAGTACGGCATGGACCAGATCCGCGTCTCTCCGATGGACGCCTCCTGGCCGGGACCACGGCCGGGCGACCGCGTCGGCTTCCTCGTGAGCACGCCCTCGTCCGACCGCATGCCGGTGCGCACGGTGAACGAGCGGTCGAATATCGTGGTGATTACTTACAGGTAGACAGAAGCCGCTAGCAGGTAGCGGTCCACGGCACCCAGGCGGGCACGGCCGGCCTCGCCGAACCGCTTCAGCGGCCGTGACCGCACCCGCTCGACGCGGGACGCGCGGCCGCAGCCCACACGCCACTAATCACTGCAAGCGAGCACCTACCCGTTCTTCCGCTCGAACTCCTGCATGAACGACACGAGCGCCTCGACGCCTTCCTCGGGGAACGCGTTGTAGATCGACGCGCGCAGTCCGCCCACCGAGCGGTGGCCCTTCAGGCCGTCCAGGCCCGCGGCCTTCGACTCCTTCACGAACTTCGCCTCGAGCTCCTCGTTGGGCAGCCGGAAGGTGACGTTCATCCGCGAGCGGCAGTCCTTCGCCGCGTGGCCGCGGAAGAACCCCGAGCGGTCGATCTCCGCGTAGAGCTTGTTCGCCTTGCGCTCGTTGATCTGGTCGATCGCCTCGAGGCCGCCAATCGCGACCAGCCACTTCATCACGAGGCCGATCATGTAGATCGTGAAGACCGGCGGGGTGTTGTAGAGCGACTTCTCCGGGATGTGCGTCCCGTACTGCAGCATGACGGGCAGGTTGGCGTAGGCGGGCCGCTCGGCCGCCTTCTTCACCAGGTCGTCGCGGACGATGACGAGCGTCGCGCCGGCCGGCCCGATGTTCTTCTGCGCGCCCGCGTAAATCAGGCCGTACTTCGAGACCTCCAGCGGGCGGCTGAACATGTGGGACGACGTGTCGGCCACCACCGTCGCGTCCCCGAAGTCGGGCAGCTTGTGGAACTCGACGCCGTGGATCGTCTCGTTGGTCGTGATGTGGACGTAGGCGGCGCCCGGCGTGAGCTTCAGTTCTTCCTTCTTCGGCAGCCGGACGTAGTTCTCCGCCTTGTTGTCGAACGCCACGTTCACGGCGCCGACCTTCTTCGCTTCCTTCACCGCCTTGGCCGACCACGCGCCCGTGACGATGTAGTCTGCCCACGAGCCGGCGGGCAGCAGGTTCATCGGCACCATCGAGAACTGGGTGGTCGCGCCGCCCTGGAGGAACAGCACGTGGTAGTTGTCGGGGACGTTCGCAAGCTTCCGGATGTTCGCCTCGCACTCGCCGATGATCGCCTCGAAGGTCTTCGACCGGTGGCTGATCTCGAGAATCGACATGCCGACGCCGGGCAGCGCCACCAGGTCGCGCTGGGCCTCCTCGAGCGCCGACAGGGGAAGCACCGCGGGCCCGGCCGCAAAGTTGAAGACTCGGGTGGTGGTCACCATTGGGATCTCCTCTATGAACGAGCAATTCAATAACTGGCAGTGACTGGTGGCTAGTGGCCAGTGGCTAGTGAATCACGCGTGGTGACTAACCACCAGGCACTGATCACTAGCCACCACCGGGATGGACGCATTGTACCCGCCGCGGTCCCCAGGGAGAACCGCGGCGGAGCAACTTCCGACGCGCCTACCCCAGCTCGACCACGCTGATGTCCAGGATTCCGTTGCAGCTCTTCAACGACTGGACGAGGTCGGCCGGCGGCGCCTTGTCGACGTTGATCCGCCCGATCGCGGCCTCGCCGGTCTCGAAGATGATGTTCTCGACCTCGTGCGCGTTGATGCCCGCCGACGACAGCTTCGCGAAGATGCACGCCGCCACGCCCGGCTGGTCGCTGTGGCGCACGATCATCGCAGGTACTTCGCCGTCGACTTCTTGGCGAGGTTCACGACGTTCGGAACGCGCCCGGTCTCCTTGAACGTCTTGACGATGCGGACCGATTCCTCCGCGATCGCTTCCTGGGCCTGGTCGGTCGAGGCGCCGATGTGGTGCGTGCCGTACACGCCCGGCATGCCGAACAGCGGGGTCGTGAAGTCGCCGGTCGCCGCGGCGGGCTCACCCGGGTAGACGTCGAGGCCGACCTTGACGCCCTTCTCCTTGACCACCTGTGCGAGCGCCTTGTAGTCCATGACGTCGGCACGCGCGGTGTTGATCACGAACGCGCCGGGCTTCAGCTTGCCCAGCACTTCTGCGCTCACGATGCCCTTGGTCATCGGGTTGGCGGCCAGGTGGATGCTGAGGATGTCGCACTTCTCCGCGACCTCTGCCGGGGTCTGCACCACGGTGATGCGCTCTTCGATGAGCGCCGTGGACCCCGGGCGGAACTGCAGCATCAGCGGCAGGTCCACCGGGATGGCGTCCCGGTCGACGCGGACGCCGATCTCGCTCCAGATCACCAGGTTCATGCCGAAGGCCATCGCGCGCTTGGCCAGTTCCTGGCCGATCTTCCCGAAGCCCAGGATGCCGAGCGTCGTGCCGTAGAGCCCCTTGGCCTTCGAGTATTCCTTCTTGTTCCACTTCCCCCGCAGCGACTCGATCACGTTGTCGGGGATGCGGCGGTCGAGGGCGAGGATGAGACCGAACGCGAGTTCAGCGACGGCGATCGAGTTCTTGCCCGGGCAGTTGGAGACGTAGATGCCGCGCTTGCTGGCGGCCTTCACGTCAATCGTGTTGTAGCCGGCGCCGGCGCGGACGATGAGGGCGAGATTGCCCGCCTCCATCATCGGCTCGGTCACCTGCGTGGAGCGGACCACCAGCACCTCGGCGCCGGTCTTCGCGAGGGCTTCCACGAGGGTGGCGTCCTTGAGGTCCGGCTCGAAGATGACCTCGCACCCCGCCGCCTTGAGTCCCTCAATCCCGCTCTTCTCGAACTTGTCTGCAACGAGCACTTTCATGGCTGTGCATCCTTGGCGCGGTGTCGTCGCGCCCTGTTAGATGAGATGAGTAAGAAGACCGTCACGGAGCTTCGGCTCGAACCACGTGGACTTGGGCGGCATGATCTCGCCCGCGTCGGCAATGCGCATGAGGTCGTCGACGCCAACCGGGAACAGCGAGAAAGCGATCGCGGCCTTTCCGGTGTTGACGAGCTTCTCCAGTTCGGCGGTGCCGCGAATGCCGCCGACGAAATCGATCCGCTTGTCGGTGCGCGGATCGCCCACGTTGAGCAACGGCGAGAGCACCTGGTCCTGCAGCAGGCTGACGTCGAGCGTGCTGCCGACGTCCGAGGCGCCCGCCGCGGCCTCGAGGCGCAGCGTGTACCACTTGCCGCCGAGATACATCCCGACGTCGCCCTTCCTGGTCGGAGACGGCGTGCCCTCGCCCACCGGCAGCTTCGCCTTCAGCTCGGCCAGCAACGCCTCGGGCGTCTTCCCGGCGAGGTCCTTCACCACCCGGTTGTAGGGCAGGATTTGGGTCTGGTTGTCGGGGAACGCCACGGCCAGCATCCAGTTCGCCTCGGTGTTGTCGGTGTTCGGCGACTGCTCGGCCAGAGCCTTCCGCGTGCGCCCGGCGCTCGCCGCACGATGGTGCCCGTCGGCGATGTAGAGGCACGGCAGCTCGCCGAAGGCCTTGACGACGGCCTCGAGGTCGGCGCCAGTCACCTTCCACACCGTGTGCCGCACCTGGTCGGGCGCCTCGAAATCGAAGAGCGGCGTGCCCGCCGTCACCAGGCCCGCGACGTCGTCGATGGCCTTCGTGGCGCGGTAGGTGAGGAACACCGGCCCCGTCTGGGCCCGAAGCGTGGTGATGTGCCGCGTGCGGTCGTCCTCCTTGTCGCGGCGCGTCTTCTCGTGCTTCTTGATCAGGTCGTTGTCGTACTCGTCGACCGAGTAGCATGCCGCGAGGCCGGTCTGGTAGTGCGTCCCCATCTTCAGCCGGTAGAAGTAGACGCGGGCTGGTCCTCCACCACCAGCGGCGCGGACGCACGCAACGACGTGAAGTTCTCCAGCGCCTTGTTGTAGACGGCGCCGGAATACGGGTCGGCTGCGGGCGGCAGGTCGATTTCCGCGCGCGACACGTGGAGGAAGCTGAGGGGGTTGCCGGCCGCCATGGCCCGCGCCTCCTCGGTGTTGACGACGTCGTAGGGTACGGCGGACACACGCTCGACGCTGGCGGCTGAAGGCCTCAGTGCCTTGAACGGACGGATAGTAGACATCAATATGACTCGCGGCGGGCTGCCCCAACCCGGGCAGCGCAGAGGGTTACGACGGCTGGAAGCCGGCGGCATGAAGGCCGCTGAACAGCCCTAGATACCTGAAGCGGTGCAAAGGTGTCAAGGCATTAGACGCAGCCGCCGCACGCTCATCGCGCGGAAGGGGGTAAGGCTGCCGCTGCCGGGGGTGTCGCGACCGCCGGTTGACCGAGGAGCGCCCACACCCGGTCCCGTTCGGCGTTGAACGCCGCCAGGGAAGAGGCGGGAATCGGGTCGCCGGGCGGCAGAGACCGCTGGACCAGCAGCGGGTTGACGAAGCCGGTGTCCTTCTTCACCCGGTAGTCGAGGTGCGGGCCGGTGGCGAGACCGGTCATGCCCACGCGCCCGATGAATTCCCCCTGGCCGACGCGCTGGCCGGCGCGCACCGCAATCGACGACAGGTGCATGTAGTACGTTTCGTAGCCGCTCGCGTGACGGAGGTGCACCATGCGTCCGCCCTGCCCGCTCCACCCCGCGGACAGCACCGTTCCGTTGGCGACCGCGACGACCGGGCTGCCAGACGGCGCCCGGTAGTCGACGCCGAGGTGCGGCCGGACGATCCGGAGAATCGGGTGCATCCGGGACCTCGAGAAGCGGGAACTGACGGGCGCGGCGAACTTCAGGGGCGAGGCCAGGAAGAATCGCTTCAGCGACTGCCCCTTCTCATCGTAGTAGGCCGGCTTCCCGCCGGGCAGGGTGAAGCGGATGGCCTTCCGCGAATGCCCCTCGTTCACGAATTCCGCCGCGGCCATGGGCCCATAGGACGAGAACTTGCCTTCACGGAACACCTTCTCGACGGTGAGCCGGAAGGTATCGCCCGGCTGCAGTTCCGTGTGGAAGTCGATCTCGCCGCTGAAGATGTCCGCGAGGGCGAGCGAGAGGTCCGGCCCCTCTCCAGCCTCCTCCATGGCCGCGAACAACGAGGGGGACGCCTTGGAAATCGCGCCCTGCACCGTGATGACGGTGCGCGTCTTCTCGAACGGCACCAGTTCGACCGTCAGTTCCTCGGGTTGGCGGTTGGATGGACCGAGCACCCGCACGTATTGGTCTTCGTCGATCTGGTACTCGAAGCGGCGAAGGAGTCCGTCGAGGGTGCGCTCGAGGCGAAACGCATGCTCGGCCTTCAGGCGGCGCGGGTCGAAGACCGAACTCACCAGCGAGACGACCGCCGGCACCAGGTCGGCCCGGACCTTGGCAGCCAGCAGCAGTTCTGCCAGAGTGGACCGGTTGGGCACGACGCCGGAAAGCGATTCGACTTCGGGCGACAGGTGGACGTCCGCGCGGCGAACGGGGGCCGGCGGCCGCTCGGCCGGGGGCGCACAGGCACCCAGGCTCAGGGCGAGCAGCACGCAGGAGAGGACGACCGTTCGATGCATCGCTTGAGTGTAGCGGATCCGACGCCCATCCAGACCCGCCCGTGGGCTGCTAGCGTCCTGGAGCCGGGGCTTCCCACTGAGGGGCGGTCAGCTCGCCGGCCTGCCCTCCGTGGCGGGCCTGGCGTGACGGCAGCGTGCGCACCGGCGGCGTCGAATCGGCTCTCTGCGGGCGGCCCAACAGCTCCCAGCCGGGCTCGCGGCGGGGCAGTACGGGCGTCGGCTTGATGACTGGAGCGACGAACGGCAGGTCGTCCTTCGAGCCCCGCAACCCGAAGACCAATCCCGCTCCGGCCAGGATGAGCAGGAGCGCGGAGACCAGCGCAAACCGCGCAAGGCGCGTCCCGCGGCGGCGCGGACGCGCCGCGGCGGCGGGTCCCGCGGGGGCCGATGGCAACGAGGCTTCCACCCGCGCCCGGTAAGCCTCCTGTTCAGCCTCCCGCAGGAACCGTCGCAGCACGTCGGACCGTCCCTCTGCCCGGCCGGCCGCTTGGGGCATCCGGTCCGCCCATCGCTCGAACAGGCCCCGGATTGCCTGGGTCTCCCCGAATGCCGGGCCGTGCCGGCGAAGCGCGGCGACGAGTTGAGTGGAGGTGCCGAATGCCTGCCGGCCTCCCATGGCGGCTCGGACGGCGGTGGACCGGAGCCGGGGCGGCGCCACAGCGTCGGTGGCGGAAGCCGAGTGGTCGAGCATTTCGAGCAGGAGACGACCCGCCAGGGACACCGTCTGTTCGTCTTCGACGGGAGCCCCGCCCACAACCGCCACCGCGCCGGTCCCGTCAATCGTCACGGTCGCGGCCGAGATCGCCGGAGCAATGCCCGGCGCGGGGGCCCCTCCCCTGTGGAGCTGACCGCACAGCTGAACGACGATGGCCACCGCTTCGTGAGGACGGAGCGTCACGTCTGCAGCTACCAAGGCGGCGATGGTGACCGGGCGGCTCTCACCCATGACATCAGGGCGAAGAGCGAAACCCGAGCCAGCCCACCCCGTCCGGCTGCCAGGCGAACGTCACCCGAATCTTGGCGAGTTTTGGCGCAAAACCCGGGCGGGGAGCCCGGGCGGTTGGATTCGTGCCGGTCGTGCGTGGCGCATTGGAGCAATGCACCTGCTCGAGTCGTTACTTCCCTGTCGCGGAAGAGGCAGCGGACTGGACCTTGCCGCATCTAGCGGGCCAACCTGGCGGATGCCTGCTCTGCCGGCAGCGGCGCCGGCAAGTTCCGGGGCAGAGCGGGGCTGGGCGGCCGGGCCGGGCTCCTCTCGGGCCGCTGCCGGATCTCGACCCGCTCGACGCGGCGGGCGCCCGAAACGACCACGACCGGAACCAGCGTGGTCTTCTTGCCGAGTCGGAGGGCCAGGGTGTGCTCGCCCGCGCCGAGTGCCAGCGTGGCGGGGGTACAGGCCGCTCGGCTGTCCGTCGACGAAGAGGTCGGCCCCGGGCGGAGTGGACTCCACGACCAGCGTGCCTTTACTGGCCAGCAGGCTTGGCAGTCCGAAGTAGCCCCGCGCGCCGAGGTAGGTCGCGCCGAACAGCGCCACGAGGCCGAGCGCGACGGCGGTCACCCGCACCCCCTTCCGCCAATCGGCAAACGGGGCCTGACCCCGTTTCTCGTCCGCCTCCGCCGGTGCAGAAATTGAAAACGGGGCCTGACCCCGTTTTTCGGAGGACGGATCTTCGGGAGCGGACGAAGCGGCGGCGGGGCTGGGCCTGGTCCGGGAGATGCGCACCGTCGCGTTGCGGTCGGGTTCCCGCCGCTCGTCCTGGCGCCCGGACAGCACGCCGGCGAGGGGAGAAACGTCATCGGAGGCGCGGCACGCCTCGGCGTACCTGACCACCGCGGCAGCGGAGACCTTGGGCGCCTGCTCGGCCGACAGCGCCCCCATGGCCGCGGCCGCATCCGCCATCGTCCGGAACGCGGTGCGCGATTCCAAGTTCAGCGTGCGGCGGATCCACCCGTGGAGTGCACGAGCGACCGCGGGCCGCGCCCCCAGCACGCCCGGCGTCGAAGCTTCCGACAGCAGGTCCTGGAGCTTCGTGGGGAACTCTTCCCGGCGAATCGGCCGGCCAAGGATCAACGCGAGCGCCAGCACGCCGGCCTGCGTGATGTCGGTCATCTGGTCGAGCCGTGCGGCGCCGGCGGTCGCGGGAACGGGAATGCGGAACTGCGACCACAGCGGCACCCGCCCCATCTGCAACTGGACAAGGGCCGGCCCGAGCACGTGCTCGACGATCACGGGTTGGCCGTCGGGGCGAACGACGATCCGCTCCGGTCCGAGCGCGCCGTGGGACAAGTCCCTGGAGTGATGGTGCAGCGCCGCCATCGCCGACGTCACCTGCTCGAGCAGGTAGAGCGTGGCATCGAAGTCCGGGGGCAACCACTTCCGCTGGGCGAGCGCCAGCAGCTCCGACAGGCGAACCCCAGGGACGGCCGCCGACACGATGGCCAGCCCGCCAAGCGCCCCGTGGAGCCGTTCGATGCGGCGAACCTGCGCGAACGCGGGGTGGGTGAATCCGCCCACCTTCGCGGCGCGGTCGATCAACATCGCCTCGGTGGACTTGGCCTCCGACAACTCGCGACACAATCGGAGGGTTTCGACCTCCTCGCCGGTCGGCTCCGCCGTCCTCAAACGCCTGCCGATGCCGTCCACGAATGTTGGAGTATCCACAAGTGACAAGGAGGTCTGCAAGACGGGAACCACCGCTGCCGCCGGCGGCCGGCGAGAGAACTCCTTTCGCATCAGCAAGAAAGGACATGTCCCGGATTCGAGACACGTCGCGTGCTTTACGTTTTCGGGCGCGGGCCGGCGAAAGCTGTGATCGGATCAGCGGGTGCGATGAGAGCCTTCGCTCCACGCCCGCAGCGCGGCGGAGCGCTCGCGCGCCGCGTCCACGTCGTGGAGGGCATCGACCGCCCAAGGCAGCCGCCACGTCCAGTTCCGGTCGTCGAGGCTGCCCGGCAGGTTGATGCGGTCCGTCCAGCCGAAGACGTCCTGGACGGGCAGCAGGAGGAAGTCGGACCCCGACTCGAAGAGCACCTCGAGCAGCAGCGTCGCGGAGTTCCGGCGAGAAGGCGCCGGCCGGGTCGACCAGGACGGCGGCGCGCTCGGCGACGCCGGGCGCGGACAGGACGGCCGATCGCTCCTCGGCGTCCAGGCTGTCCCACCAGACGGCCACCGGCTCGGTGTCGTGGGTGCCGGACGTCGCGACCGAGTCGGGCGGGTAATCGGCCGGGTCGCGGTACGGCTTGCCCTCCGTCTCCCAATCGCGCTCCCAGCGGAACACCCGGTAGCCGGGGATGTGCTGCCGGGCGAGAGACTCGCGGACGAAATCGGGGACCGTGCCCAGGTCTTCGGCGATGATGCGCGAACCCGGCTCCGACGAAGATCGCCAGGACCGTTTCGCCCAGCGCAAGCTGGCCCGCTTCGTCGGGCGGCGAAAACGACGCGGGGCCGCCATCGCTCGGGAACGCGTAGGTGCGGTAGAAGCCGACGAGGTGGTCGACGCGGTAGCCGTCGAACAGCGATGCGGTGCGGCGCGCGCGGTCGCGCAGCCAGGCGAAGCCGTTCTCCGCGAGGACTCCCACCGGTAGGCCGGCATCCCCCAGTTCTGCCCGGTCTCGCAGAAGGCGTCCGGCGGCGCGCCGACCGAGGCGTCGAGGCGGAACGACTCGATGTTGGCCCAGACATCGGCGCTGTCGCCGTCCACCATGAAGGCGAGGTCGCCCATCAGGGAGACGGGCTTCGAACGCGCCTTCGCGTCGTGCCACTGGCTGTCGGCGACCCACTGCAGCCACATGCGATAGAGGATCTCGTGCGACAGCGCCGCGCGGGCGTGCGACAGCGCCCCCGGTTCCCGCACACGCAGCGGCTCGGGCCACTCCATCCAGGCGCGGTCCCCGTGGTGTTCGTGCAGCGCGCGGAACAGCGCGTAGTCGTCGATCCACCAGGATTGTTCCTCGCACCAGGCATGAAACGCCTCGGCCCGCTGGGAACCCGGCTGTTCGTGGCGGCACTCGAACTCGTCGAAGGCGGCCCGGAGGGCGGGCCGCTTCACGCCGCGCACGAGCGCGTGGTCGACCGAAGACGACCGCCGCGCGGCTGCCAGTTGCTGGCGCCAGTGCGCGGGCATGGCCGCCTCGCCGCCGATCGACTGGAACTCGGGCACCGCGTAGACGCTGATGAAGATCGGGTCGATCGCCATGGCCGTGAGCGCCGAGTAAGGCGACCGCTGGCCCACGGCCATCTCGTTGATCGGCAGCAGCTGCAGCAGGTCCTGGCCGGCCTCGCGGAGCCACGCCGCGAAGACCGGGATGTCGCCGATTTCCCCGATCCCCCAGCTGTGGCGCGAGGGCATCGAGAACAGCGGGACGAGCAGGCCCGAGTGCCGTCCGGGGGCTAGGGACATTCAGTGATCCTCGTCAATGCAGAATGCACAATGCAAACGTGCACAGCCGCAATGAAATGCCAGCCTACGAGCTCGCCCTGGCCAGCACCCGGGCGACTCCCTCGGCGAAGACGGCCGGCTCCGGCAGCAGGCTCACGACGAGAAACGCCTCGTGCGGGAAATCGAAGAAGTAGCCGGGATGGACCAGCACGTGGTCCTGCTCGAGCAACTCGATTGCCAGCCGCTCCTCGGGCCGCGTCGCCGGGACGCGAATGACAGCCGACCACCCGCCTTCCACCCGGTGCACCGAGCATGACGGATACCCGGACACGAGGGCGCCGAGGGCGTGCAGGTTGCGCTCGACGCGCTCCATGATCAGGAGCCGGACGTGCCGCCCGGCTGCAAGGAGCGAGCCCGCGGCCTGCTGCACCGGCGTCGACACGGAGAGGAATGCGTCGCAGATGATCTCGAGGCGCGACAAGGCCGCCTCGACGAGCGGCGGCGGCCCGCCCGCCACCATCCACCCGAGCTTCACCTGCGGCAGGCCCGCCGACTTCGACAGTCCTCCCAGGCTGAACGTCAAGCACCGGTCCTGGTCGAGCACCCGCGCGCGATCGTCGCGAGGCCGTAAGAGGTACTCGGCAAATACCTCGTCCCCGATCAGCGCGAGTTCCCGTCGGGCGCACCGGTCCGACAGCCCGGCCAGGTCGTCGCGGGTGAGGAGGGAGCCGGTCGGGTTGTTCGGGCTGACGATGAGGATGGCCCGGGTGCGAGGGGTGATCGCACGGTCGAGCGCATGGAAATCGACCGACCAGGTGCCGTGGTACTCGAGCGGGTAGTTCCGGACCTCCACCAATTCCAGCCGGGTCAGGTGCTCGAAGAGCGGATAGCTCGGGACGGGGACCAGCACCTGGTCGCCCGGCTCGCAGAGCAGCTTGAACAGGAAGGTGTAGGCTTCGCTGGTGCTCGCGGTCAGGATGACGCGTTCCGGGTCCACGATGTTTCCGCCGCGCCGAAACTCGTGGGCGACCGCCTCCCGCGCCGAAGGCAGTCCGAACGGGTGAGGCTCGTACCTCATCCCGGCCGGCGCAGCGAGCGCCTCGAGACAACTCTCGGGTACTCCAGTCCCACGACGGTCGGGTTCGTCTCGGTGAGGTCGATCGGCCGGACACCGCTCTTCCGCAGCGCCATCTCGGCGGCGGTGAGGCGGTTCGGGGCGAGGTCGGCGGGAACGCGGGTCGAGAACATCGGTGATATCTACGCTAGACTAGCGTAGATCATGCTGGATCTGTTCGACGAGATCGCCCGGCTGAAGCGCGAGATGAACGCGATCGTCCTCGCGCATTACTACCAGGAGCCCGACATCCAGGACATCGCCGACGTCATCGGCGACAGCCTGCAGCTCGCCCAGGCGGCCGCGAAGACGGACGCGTCCGTGATCGTGTTCTGCGGCGTCCACTTCATGGCCGAGACGGCCAAGATCCTCAACCCGGGGAAGCTCGTGCTGCTGCCCGACCTGGCGGCCGGCTGCTCGCTGTCGGACGGCTGCCCCGCCCCCCAGTTCGAGCAGTTCGTCAGGCAGCATCCTGGCCACACGGTCATCACCTACATCAACTCGAGCGCCGGGGTGAAGGCGCTGAGCGACGTCATCTGCACGTCGAGCAACGCCGAGCGGATTGTGCGGCAGATCCCGGCGGATCGTCCGATCCTGTTCGCCCCCGACCAGCACCTCGGCCGATACGTGATCAAGCAGACCGGCCGCGACATGGTGTTGTGGCCGGGCGCGTGCTCGGTGCACGTGACGTTCTCCGAGCGCCGCATCATCCGCCTGAAGGCCGAGCACCCGGAAGCGCTCGTGCTGGCACACCCGGAGTGCGAGGAACCGGTGCTGCGCCTGGCGGACCACATCGGCTCGACCACGTCGATCCTCAACTACGCGATCAAGAGCCCCGCGCGCAGCTTCATCGTCGCGACCGAGGCGGGCATCATCCACCAGATGAAGAAGGCGGCGCCGGAAAAGACGTTCATCCCCGCACCGCCCGAGAACGGCTGCTCGTGCAACGAGTGCCCGTTCATGCGCCTCAACACGCTCGAGAAGGTCTACCGCTGCATGCGGGACCGCCAGCCCGAGGTCACGATGGACGAGGAGCTTCGGCTGAAGTGCCTCGTCCCGCTGCAGCGGATGCTGGAGATGAGCGCGTGAGCAGCGCGCCGGCCGGGCTCGACGAGGCGTTCGTCCGGGAGGAGGTCAGGCGCTTCCTGCGCGAGGATATCGGGACGGGCGACATCACCACGGAGTGGTGCCTGCCACCTGGTGTTCGCGCGTCGGGCGCGATCGTCGCCAGGCAGGCGTGCGTGCTGGCCGGACTGCCGATCGCCGGAGCGGTGTTCTCGCAGCTCGACGCGTCGGTCCGGGCCGACGCGCTGGTGGCGGACGGGTGCGCCGTGGAAGCCGGGACGCGGGTGATGCGCCTCGCCGGGCCCGCGGCCGCCCTGCTGTCGGGCGAGCGCCTCGCGCTGAACGTCCTCCAGCGGCTCTCCGGGATCGCCACCATTACGCGGCGGTACGCCGACGCAGTTACGGGCACCGGTGCGTCGGTGTCGGACACGCGGAAGACCACGCCTGGCCTGAGGCTGTTCGAGAAGTACGCGGTCAGGATGGGCGGCGGGCGCAACCATCGCGTCGGCCTTTACGACGCGGTGCTCATCAAGGACAATCACGTCGAAGCGGCGGGCGGCGTGGCGGCTGCGCTGAAGTCTGTTGCAGAGCGCCGCACCAGGGATGTCGTGGTGCAGGTCGAGGTCGACTCGCTCGAGCAGCTGGCCGAGGCGCTCGATGCCGGGGCGGCGGCGATACTGCTCGACAACATGTCGCCCGCGATGACCGCGCGCGCCGTCGCGATCGTGCGCGAGCGGCAAGGCGGCGAAGACATCTGGATCGAGTCGTCGGGCGGAATCACGCTGCAGAACGTCCGCGAATACGCGGCGGCCGGCGTGAACACGGTCTCCGTCGGCGCCCTCACCCACTCGGCGCCGTCGGTCGACCTGGCTCTCGACTTCGACAGCGAAGCTCCAGCGGCTCACGGACGCGGCACCGGGTAGGCTGCAGCGTACTGGCTACCGGCTCACCGGCTGCGGCATCCGTGATCCGCTATGAGCTGTCTAGTGACTGACGGAGGCACTCCTGCGCGACACGACTGACGTCCTGATCATCGGCAGCGGGCTGGCAGGGTGCGCGTGCGCCCTGGCCGCGGCGCGCGGCGGCGCCCGCGTCGTCATGATCACCAAGGCCGCCCGGCCCGAGGAATCGAACACCTGGGAGGCGCAGGGCGGGATCATCTTCGAGGGCCAGGGCGACTCTCCCGAGCTCCTCGCCTCCGACATCGTCGCGGCCGGCGCCGGGCTCTGCGACCCGGCGGCCGTCGATCTGTTGAGCCGCGAGGGTCCGCGCCTCGTTCGCGAGGTCCTCGTGGAACACGCGGGCGTGCCGTTCGACCGGCTTCCGGGCGGCGGACTCCACCTGACTGCCGAAGCCGCGCACTCGCTGCCGCGCATCATCCACCACGCGGACGGCACCGGCCGGGCGATCGAAGAGGCCATGGTGGCGGCCGTGAGGCGCGAGCCAAACGTCAGCGTCCTCACTGGCCGGACCGCGATCGACCTGCTGTCGCTCTCGCACCACTCGCGGAATCCGCTGGACATCTATGCGGCGCCGACGTGCGTCGGCGCCTACGTCTTCGACCACGGCACGCGGCGGGTAGAGCCGATTCTCGCGAAGGAAACCGTCCTCGCGACCGGCGGCCTGGGGCGGATCTTCCTCCACACCACCAACCCCGCGGGCGCCTGCGGTGACGGCGTGGCGATGGCCTACCGGGCGGGCGCGCGCTGCATCAACATGCAGTTCGTGCAGTTCCACCCGACGACGCTCTATCACCGCGGGGAGCGGTTCCTGCTGTCGGAGTCGCTGCGCGGCGAGGGCGCCCGGCTCGTGGACGCCGACGGGCGCGAGTTCATGTCCGACTACCACCCGGACGGCTCGCTGGCCCCGCGCGACATCGTAGCGCGGGGCATCCACCAGATGATGCACGAGACCGGCGCGCCGTGCGCGTATCTCGACATCACCCACAAGCCGGCCGACTGGGTGCGCCGGCGCTTCCCGACGATCGATGCCCGGTGCCGCGAAGCGGGATTCGACCTGGCGACGCAGCCGATCCCGGTCGTGCCCGCGGCGCACTACAGCTGCGGCGGCATCGCGGTGGACGGCCTCGGGCAATCGAGCATGCACCGCCTGCGCGCGGTCGGAGAAGTGTCGTGCACCGGCCTGCACGGCGCCAACCGCCTTGCCAGCACCTCGCTGCTCGAATGCCTGGTCTGGGGAACCCGGGCCGGGGCCGACGCCGCCCGCTGCTGCGCGGCGGCCGGCGACCACTACTTCCCGGCCATCGCTCCGTGGCAATACGAGACGGAACCGGTGGACCCCGCGCTGGTCGCGCAGGACTGGCTGACCATCCGCCAGACGATGTGGAACTATGTGGGGTTGGTGCGGAACCGGCGGCGCCTCGACCGCGCGCACGAGATCATCCGCGAACTGCAACTCGAGATCGGCAAGTTCTACGCGCGCGCCGAGCTGAGCGACGGGCTGATCAGCCTGCGCAACGGCGTGCAGGCAGCCCTCGCGGTGCTGCTCGCCGCCATCGAGTCGCGCGAAAGCCGCGGCTGCCATTACAGGACGGATTAGCCGCCCTGCGGCGTGGGGTGGGGCAGGCGTCCCGCCTGCCCAGAGCGCGGCCCGCGGCGACTTTCGACTCTCGACTTCTTCTGACCTACTTGATCCCGAGCTTCTGCTTGGCGATGGGCCGCGCGTAGGCGTTGGTCGGGTTGTGCGCGTTCGAGGTCAGCACCTTCCGGTACAGCTCGTCCGCCTTGGCCTTGTCGCCGTGCTTCTGTACGCCTGCGCCAGGAGGCACTGGATGAACGGGTCGTTCTGGTTGCCCTTCTGGAGGTCGTCAATCGCCGTCGCCATGTCCCCGGTGTAGAAGGCGACGTACCCCGTGAGGTAGGGGAAGAACGGCGCCTGCTCGGGGTTGGTGCCCTTGTCGAGGATCGCCTTTGCGGCCGCAACGTGCTTGCGCGCCTCTTCCGCCTGGCCCTTGCGCGCCGCAAGCCGCGCCTGCGCGTGTTCCCACCGGAACTGCCACAGGTCGCGGCGCTCTGGCTTTATTCCCTCCTCTCTCAGGCCCGCGTCGTAGCCGCGCTTGTACCACGTCTCCGCTTGCTCCAGGCTCGCCGACTCCAGGCAGACGCGGGCGAGTTCGTTCGCCACCTCGCCGGCGTCGAAGAACGCGCCGGTCGCGAGGTTGCGGTCGTACAGCGGCCCCGCGTACTTGGCCGCGCCTTCGCAGTTGCGCTCGAACGCGTAGGACATCACCATCGACCGTGCCGCCCTCGTCCTCTCGGCGTCGGACGGGGCGTCGTCGATCGCCTGGGCGAACCGCTTCCGCGCTTCGTCGTAGCGGCCGAGCAGGTCGAGCACGATTCCCGCCTGGACATTCGCGGTGGAACGCGTCGCCGCCTTCGCGGGCGCCTTCTCGGCGGCGGCGATGAAGGTCTTGAGGGCTGCCTCGTGCTGGCCTTCCCGAAGCTGCTGCTGTCCCTGCTTCACCAGCTCCGCTGCGGGGTCCGGGGCGGCCGCGGCCTGCTGCTGCACGGCCGTGGCGGGCTTCTGCACCGGGGCGGGCGGCTGCGCCGCCGACAAGGACGGCACGGCCAGGCACACGGCTGCCACGAGGGAGGCGATCGTTTGTAGCTTCATGAATCGATTATCGCACTCGTGCGGGCCCTTTACGGCAATCGGGAGGAAGTCGCGACAGGCAGTCCGGCTGGGCGCACCCCATGTCGCCTGACTCGTTGTGGAAGTGCGAACCGCGGACGCGTTCTCCAGCTCTCGGCTACTTCGTTACCGGCTTCGGCTTCGCCGGTGTCAGCACGTAGCTCGCGCCGGCCGTTGTCTTGAACTCGACGACGTTGGGCTCCGGATGGGTCACCGGCACCGGCCGGCCCTGCGTCGTGACCATCAAGGGCACGGCCGCGCGGAGGCGGCACGTGTTGCCCAGCGTCGAGAGAATCGACGCGCGGGTCAGTGCGCCCGCCTGCCAGCCGATGCCAACCTCGACGCCGCCGCGGGCACGGAGCCCGGTCACTTCCCCGTCCTTCCACGCCGCGGGCAGCGATGGCAGCAGGGATATCTCGCCTTCGTGAGACTGCAGCAGCATCTCCGCGACCGCCGCCGTCATGCCGAACGCACCGTCTACCTGCATGGCCTTCGAGCAGATCGAGAAGAGGCTGGTGGTGGTGTAGTTCCGCAGCGCGTAGGTGACGTTCTCGAGCGCCTTCGACGGATTGCCGAGCCGCGCCCATGCGGCAGCCTTCCACGCCGAGGACCACCCGTTGCCAGGCAGGCCGCGCTGCTCGAGGACGACGCGGGCGGCGTCGGCGAGCTGGGGCGTCCGCCGCGCGGAGACCTGGTGCCCGGGGAAGAGTCCGTAGAGGTTCGAGATGTGCCGGTGGCTCTTCTCGCGCTGCCCCCAGTCGTCCAGCCATTCCTGCAGGTCGCCATTCTTTCCGACTTGCATGGGGGCGAGCTTCCCGCGCGCGGCCAGCACCGCGCGCCGGAAGTCGGTGTCGGTGTCGAGCGCCGCCGCGGCATCGGCGACGTAGCCGAAGAGGTCGTTCAGGATCTGCATGTCGATCGTCGATCCCGCAGCGAGCGACGTCCCGGGGCTGTCGCTCCCCGTCACCTCGTCGAAGAAGCGGTCGTTGCCGGGCGCCAGCGGGAAGTTCTCGGGCGAGGTGGACGGGTTGGTGACGAGCCAGCCGCGCGCCGGGTGCGGGACCAGGAAGTCCAGGAAGAACTCGGCCGCGCCCTTCATCACCGGGTAGTACTGTCGCAGGAACTCCTTGTCTCCGGTGAAGAGGTAGTGCTCCCAGAGGTGGGTGCACAGCCACGCGCCGCCGCCGGTGAACCCGCCCCAGCTCGGGCCGTCCATCGGCGCGGCCACGCGCCAAAGGTCGGTATTCTGGTGGAACACCCACCCGCGGGCGCCGTAGTGCTCGCGCGCCACGTCCGCGCCCTGGTCGGTCAGTTCGCGGACCATCTGGAACAACGGCTCCGCGGTTTCGCCCAGGTTCGCGACCTCCGCGGGCCAGTAGTTCATCTCGGTGTTGATGTTCGTCGTGTACTTCGAATCCCACATGGGATTCATGTCCTTGTTCCAGATGCCCTGGAGGTTCGCCGGCTGCGTCCCTGGCCTGGACGACGAGATCAGCAGGTATCGGCCGAACTGGAAGACGAGCGCAGCGAGATCGGGGTCGTTCGTGCCGTCGAACCTCTTCAGGCGCTCGTCGGTCGGGAGGGCGGAGTCCGCGGTGCGCGCCAGCTGCAGCGACACGCGCCGAAACAGCCGCTGGTGCTCGGAGACGTGCGCGGCACGCATGGCGTCGAACGGCCGGACGGACGCCGCCTTCATCACGCCATTGACACGCGCGTCGGGATCCGCGCTGACGTCCTTGTAGTTGACGAAGTTCGTGGCGGCCGCCACGAGCAGCAGGACCTCGTCGGCAGCCCGCACCACCAGTTCATCGTCGGCCACGTTCATCTCGCCGCCGCGCGGAATCGCGCGCAGCCGTGACTGGTAGCGCAGTTTGCCGGGCACCCCGAGGTAGTCGGCCGACTTGCCGCGTACCACGAGGCCGTCGGCCCCGTAGCCGTCCATCTGGAAGTAATCCGTGGCGTAGTTCGAGTGCGCCTGGTTCCGCTCGCCGCGAAGTTGCGCGGTGAACGAGATGCTCGCCGGCGTATCGGCGGTGAGGCGCACCACGATCACCTGGTCCACAGGCGTCGCGAACACCTCTCGCTTGAAGCGCACGCCGCCTTGCTCGTACGTGGTGGTGGCGATGGCGGTGTCGATGTCGAGCTCGTGGCGGTAGTCGCGAACCTGGCCGTTCGTTCCGAACTTCAGGACGATCTTGCCGATCGACTGGTACTTCTGCTGCTCGACCGGGTATCCCATGAGGCGCTTGCCGAACAGTCGGTGCGCACGGATCAGTTCGCCATCGAAGATCAGCTTCCGGACCTCAGGCAGTGCCGCATAGCCGCCCTTGACTGTCGTCGAATAGGGACCGCCGGACCAGTAGGTCTCCTCGTTGATCTGGATCTCCTCCTCGTCGGTCTTGCCGAAGACCATCGCGCCCAGCCTGCCGTTCCCCACGGGCAGGGCGTTCTCCCATTTGTCGGCGGGGTGCGTGTACCAGATCTTCCACGCCGGGTCCGATGCGCCCCGCGCCGCCTGCGACGGAGGGACTGCCACGGGGCGGGAACCTGACGACGCGGCGACGATGGTGGCCGCGACGATGACGATGGCTGCGAGGACGATCGGTCTTCTCATGCGTTCACCTTGGATGGACGCCGGCCGTGGTCCAACGAGCGGACGTCGGTGGCGTCGCCGGTCCGTGGACGCCTCGGGTCGGTCGCCGATGCGCCCACGGCCCGGCTCGTCGTCGGAGGCCATCGCGCCCCCCTGCCTACCGCACCGGGTCCAGCCCGAGACGCGTCGCCTCCCTGTTGAACGCTGCTAGTTCGGTCGCCTCGATCGCCCGGAGGCGATCGGTCTGAACGAGCAGTTCCTGCACCAGGTCGGCGAAGATCGCGGCCGTGTTCCCGGTCGGCCGGCCGTCCCCGTGGTTCACCGAGTTCAGCAGCGAAGCCAGGCGGTTGTTGACCTTGATCGGGTAGTTGAGCGGGTCCTGGCCGCTCTGGTTCCGCACCTGGTAGATCTCCCCTTCGACGGCGGAGAGCCGCGTCAGCAGAATGTCGCCCGCAGCTTTCAGCCGCGCGTCGGTTGAACCCGACAGTCGGCGGCCGACATCGGCCTTCAGCGCGCGGATGCGGATCACGGCCCCGTTCGCCTCGCTCACCTTGTCGCGGATCTCGATCGCCAGGTCGAACTGCGCGGCAAGGTCCGCATCGGTGGCCGAATACAGGGGGTGACGCCGGACGACGAGCGGCTTGCTCTGGCTCCTTCCGTCAACGGTCAGCCGAACCTGGTAGGTCCCGGGCGGGGCGAACGGTCCCGCCACTCCACCTCCCCAGAGGATCATCCCCGGGAACGCCGTCGCCCCCGGGTAGCGCAGGTCCCACGTGAACCGGCTGAGGCCAGCCGCAGTCGCGACCCGCGAGTCGGCGGCCCCGCTGGCGAACGACCGCACCACCGAGCCTCTCGCGTCGAGTATGTCGATGGCAACCGCCTGCACCGGCTTCCGAAGGAGGTACTGCACCAGCGCGCCACCCGTCGATCGGATGGCGATGTTCGGCTCGAACAGGTGAACATCCGCCGCCGCTTCCGCCGATTGCCGCAGCGGGCCGATGTCGTCGAGGATGTAGAAACCGCGGCCGTGCGTCGCGATGACCAGGTCGTGGGCCTCGACCACCAGATCGACGACCGGAACGTCCGGCAGGTTCAGCGACAGCGGCTGCCACGCGTCGCCGTCGTCGAAGGACACGTAGACGCCGTGCTGCGTGCCCGCGTACAGCAAGCCTCTCCTCGTCGGGTCTTCGCGGACGACGTGGACGTAGTCGCCAGCCGGGATGCCGCGGACCGTTCGCGTCCATGTCTTCCCAGCGTCGTGCGTGCGGAAGATGCAGGGCGAGAAGTCGTCGAGCAGGGGGCGCTTGACCGCCACGTATGCCGACTCGGCGTCGAACGCCGACGCGTCGATGCTGCTGACGCGGCCGAAGTCCGGCATGTCGCGCGGCGTGACGTTCGCCCACGCCCGGCCACCATCCTGCGTGGGTGAACGAGCCCGTCGTCAGACCCGGCCCAGATGACGTTTGCATCCGTCTTGCCTGGCCCGATCGCGAACACCGTCGCGTAGACCTCCGGCCCGTTCATGTCGTGCGTGATCGGGCCGCCCGACTCGCCCATCGTCTTTGGATCGTGGCGGGTCAGGTCGGGGCTGATCCGCACCCAGTCCTGGCCGGCGTTGGTCGTCTTCCACACGTGTTGCGTGGCGGTGTAGAGCGCGTTCGGGTCCACCGGTGAGAAGACGATCGGGAACGTCCACTGGATGCGCTCGACGAGCGCGCTGGACGGTTCGCCCGAGTAGATGCGCGGGTAGGGACCCACCTCGCGGCTCTCGCCCGTCCGCCGGTTGAGGCGTTCGAGAAACAGGCCGTTGTTGCCGCCCGAGAAGAAGACGTCGAGGTCCTTCGGGTCAGGCGCAATCGATGCAGGCTCGGTGCCGCCGACGCCGTAGGGTGCCGTCATCGCGGCCCTGCCCCGGTTGCCGCCCTCTGCCGACCCGCTGGCGCTCGACACGCACACCGCGCTGCCGTCCTGGTGGGCGCCGCACACGTGGTAGGGCAGGTGCTTCGTCGTGACGACGTGGTAGTACTGCGGCGTCGGGTAATCGCGCGCGCTCCACGTCCGGCCGCCGTCGTAGGTGGCCGCGCCGCCGCCGTCCATCGCGTGCAGCATGTGGCTCGTGTCGTCAGGGTCGATCCACAGGTCGTGAGAGTCGCCGAAGGCGAAGTAGGTCAGCGTCTTCCCGCCGTCGGTGGACTTGAACAGGCCGACGTTGAGAACGTAGACGAGGTCGCGGTCCTTCGGATCGGCGGCGAGGTGGGTGTAGTAGAACGCGCGCTGGCGGATGTTTCGGCCGCCGTTCACCAGCGCCCACGTTGCGCCGCCATCATCCGAGCGGAAGAGCCCCCCGGCGCGGTTCTCGACGATCGCGTAGACCCGGCTGGAGTCCGCACCCGAGACCGCCACGCCGATCCGGCCGATCACGCCAGGCGGCATCCCGGGATTGCGGGTGAGCTCGACCCACGTCTCGCCGCCGTCGGTGGACTTGAACAGCCCGCTACCCGGGCCGCCGCTCGACATCGTGTACTCGAGGCGGAACGCCTCCCACAGCGCCGCGTAGACGACGTTCGGGTTCCGCGCGTCGATCGATATGTCCACGCCGCCGGTCCGCTCGTCCCTGAAGAGCGTCCGCTTCCAGGTCTTCCCGCCGTCGGCGGTCTTGAAGATGCCTCGCGCCTGGCTCGGAGCGCTCATCCGGCCGAAGGCTGCGACGAAGACGACATCGGGGTTGGTCGGGTGGATGCGGATCTTCGAGATCACCGGCGCGTCGGCGAACCCGACGTGCGTCCACGTGCGGCCGGCGTCCGGTGGACTTGTAGACGCCGTCCCCCGACATCGCGTTGCCGCGGATGCACGACTCACCCATGCCGATGTAGACGATGTCGGGGTGGCTGTCCGACACGGCAACGGCGCCCACCGAGGAGCTGTGGACCTGGCCGTCGGTGACCGGTGTCCAGGTCACGCCGCGGTCCGAGGTCTTCCACAACCCGCCTCCGACGGCGCCGAAGTAGCCCTCGTTCGGCCGCCCCTTTACGCCGGAGATGGCAATCGACCGGCCCCCGCGGCCGCGCGTGGCGTCGCCGGTGCGCGGTTGCGTTCCTGGGTCTGGGCCGACGCTTCGCCACTTGAGGGACTGGAGCACGAGGGGATCGATCAACAGGCGCGGCGTCGAACGGACGGCGCGGGCCAGGCGGGACGCCTGCCCCACCACCACCCGCCTTCAGGCCGCTGCCCGCCACGGCCGCTGTGAGACACAGAGTGAAGAAGACGAGGCGGAGGCTTGGGATGGCGTCCTTCATCCGGGAAAGGATAGCGCCATTACGCCTGGGATTTGAGCGCTGTCTGGCCTGGGCCCGCGGCTATCGGGTTGAGGCAGGCCGGAGGTAGGATGTGCGTGGCTGCCGGCCGCGCAAGGCCTCAGGCCGAAAGTCGAGGGAGACCATATGCCGATCGAAGGCGGGAGGAGAGGCAGAACTTCCGGGTCCGTGCTGCGTTACGGCATGGTCGGCGGCGGGCCTGGGGCGTTCATCGGCGGCGTGCACCGCCAGGCGATCGCGCTCGACGGCGTCGCCACCCTGGCAGCTGGCTGCTTCTCATCGAAGCGTTCGAAGACGCTCGAGACCGGCGCCGCGCTCGGCATCCCGCGCGAGCGGCTCTACGCCGACTACCGTCCGCTGATCATCAAGGAATCGCAGCGTCCCGACCCGATCGACTTCCTCGTGATCGTCACGCCCAACGACCTTCACGCCCCGATCGCGCGGCTCGCGCTCGAGCACGGCATCCACGTCGTCTGCGACAAGCCGCTGACGACAACGCTCGTCGAGGCCCAGGAATTGGCGGCCCTGGCGCGGCGGAAGCGGCTTCTCTTCGCCGTCACTTATACCTACAGCGGCTACCCGATCGTGCGGCACATGCGCGAGATGGTGGCCCGCGGCGAACTGGGCGACATCCGCTTCGTGTCGGCGGAGTATCCGCAGGAGTGGTTGGCCACGGCGCTCGAAGAGACGGGGCAGAAACAGGCGGCGTGGCGGGCGGACCCGAAGAAGGCGGGACCGTCGAACTGCGTGGGCGACATCGGCAGCCACATCGAGCACCTCGTGTCGCACGTCACCGGCCTCCGGACCCGGCGGCTGCTGGCGCGGCTCGATCGCTTCGTGCCCGGCAGGCCGCTCGACGACAATGCCTCCATCCTCTTGGATTACGATGGCGGCGCACGCGGGATGTACTGGGCGTCGCAGGTGGCCATCGGCAACGACAACGCGCTGCGCCTTCGTGTCTACGGCTCGAAGGCCTCGCTCGAGTGGTCGCAGGAAGATCCGAACCACTGCGAGGTGGCGCATCTCGGCGGCCCCGTCGTCCGGAATCTCGCGGGGACGCGACCCGCTCCACCCGCAGGCGCAGCGGATGTCGCGAATCCCGGCCGGCCATCCCGAGGGCTACTTCGAGGCGTTCGCGAACATCTACTCGGCCTTTGCGGCGGCGGCGCGTCGGGTGAAGGACGGAGCACGGCTGTCGGCGGCCGAGATCGACTTCCCCACGGTCGACGACGGGGTTCGCGGAGTGCGGTTCATCGCGCGCTGCGTGGAGAGCTCGCGCAAGGGCGCGACCTGGGTCAGGTGGTGAGAGAGGAGCGAATCGTGGGACGACCGGTCACGTTGTTCACCGGCCAGTGGGCCGACCTCTCGTTCGACGCGCTGTGCCGCAAGGTGTCGGAGTTGGGGGTACGACGGCCTCGAGATCGCCTGCTGGGGCAATCACATGGATGTCCGGCTGGCGGCAACCGATCCCGCCTACGTCGCCGAACGGCGCCGGATCCTCGACCGCCACCACCTCGGGTGCTGGGCGCTCGGCTGTCACCTGGCCGGCCAGTGCGTCGGCGATCGTTACGACGACCGGCTGACCGCGTTCGCGCCGGCGCACACGCACGGCAGGCCCGACGCGCTGCGCCAGTGGGCCGTCGAGGAGATGATGGCCGCGGCGCGTGCCGCGAAGGCGATGGGGTGCGGGGTCGTCACCGGCTTCATGGGCTCGCCGATCTGGCACGCCTGGTATTCGTTCCCGCCGACGACCGAGGCGATGATTGACGCCGCGTTCGAGGAAATCCGTCGCCTGTGGACCCCAATCTTTGACGAGTTCGACCGGTGTGGCGTCCGGTTCGCGCTGGAAGTTCATCCGACGGAGATCGCGTTCGACCTCTACACGACCGAGCGGCTGCTCCGCGCGTTCGACCGCCGCCCCACGCTCGGCCTCAACTTCGACCCGAGCCATCTGGTGTGGCAGGGCCTCGAGCCGCAGCTGTTCATCCGCGAGTTCGCCTCGCGTGTCTACCACGTCCACATGAAGGACGTGTCCGTCACGCTCGACGGCAGGGCCGGCATCCTGGGCTCGCTCCTGCCCTTCGGCGACCTGCGCCGCGGGTGGAACTTCCGCTCGCTCGGGCACGGCGACGTGGACTTCGACGCCATCGTCCGGGAGCTCAACGCCGCGGGCTACCGCGGTCCACTGTCGGTCGAGTGGGAAGACAACGGGATGGACCGCGAGTTCGGTGCGCGCGAATCGCTGGAGTTCGTCCGCGGGATCAACTTCGCACCGTCGGGCATCGCGTTCGACGAGGACATGAAGAGCTGAACACGAGTGCGCGATTCCGGGATCGTCCGTCTGCCGTGGGCCTGTCGGCAGACGAATCGCTTCGGAGCCGGCCGCGCTGCGAAGGCGCGAAACCGACAAGCGCGTGCGGAGGGTTCCCGGGCGCAGCGCGTAGCGGTCGAGCCAGCGCGATTAGCCAGCCCGACTCCTGAAGCCGGAACCCGAGGCACCGCGCGGAGGTTTCCCTGACGGCGGAGGCGATTCGGCAGCCGGTAGGCCCGCAGGCGACGGACGATTGAGAATCGAGACCTTCTATGGAGGAGCGGCACATGACGATCAGCCGGCGTGAGTTCCTCTCGGCGTCGGTGGCTGCGGGCGTGATGATTGTGCCGCGGCGCGTGCTCGGCGGTCCCGGGTACACGCCACCGAGCGACACGCTCGCCATCGCGGCCATCGGCTGCGGCGGCCAGGGCGGCGGCGACATCGGCCAGTTCAAGAACGAGCGCATCGTCGCGCTGTGCGACGCCGACTGGCTGCAGGCGCAAAAGACCTTCGCCAGGTTCCCGGACGTCCCGCGCTACAAGAATTTCCGCGTGATGCTCGAGAAGCAGAAGGACATCGACGCCGTCATCGTGGCGACCCCCGACCACTTCCACGCGGCGGCGGCCATTGGCGCGATCCAGCACGGCAAGCACGTCTTCGTCGAGAAGCCGCTGGCGCACGACATCTTCGAGACGCGCGCGCTGATGAAGGCGGCCCGCGAGGCGAAGGTCGCCACGCAGATGGGCAACCAGGGCCACGCGATGGAGAGTGTTCGCCTGCTCTGCGAATGGATCTGGGACGGCGCGATAGGCGAGATCTCCGAGGTGCTCGCGTGGACGCCGCACCCTGTCTGGCCGCAGGGGCTGACGCGGCCTGCCGACACGCCGCCGGTCCCGGACACCCTCGATTGGGACGTCTGGCTGGGCCCCGCCGCGTTCCGCCCCTACCATCCGGCGTACCTGCCCGCGCGCTGGCGCGGCTGGCTCGACTTCGGCACCGGCGGCCTCGGCGACATGGGCTGCCACATCTTCGACCACATCGTCTCCTCGCTGAAGCTCGGCGCGCCGACGACGATCGAGGCGAGTTCGTCGATCTTCGTGCCGGGGACGATGGACTGGAACAAGGCGAAGAACCCTGACAGCTACCCGCAGGCGTCGATCGTCACGTACCGTTTCCCGGCGCGGCCCGGATTCCCGCCGCTCAAGCTAACGTGGTACGACGGCGGCCTGATGCCGCCGACGCCCGACGACCTCCCGCCGGGGGCGAAGATGGGCGACACCTACGGCGGCGCGCTCTACATCGGCACGAAGGGAAAGATCCTGACCGGCTCGCACGGCGCGAACGGGCTGCGCATCCTGCCCGAGGCGCGGATGCAGTCTTACAAGCGCCCGAAGAAGACGCTGCCGCGCTCGGTCGGCCACTACCAGGAGTGGGTGAACGCGTGCAAGGGCGGGCCGCCGGCCGGGTCGAACTTCGAGTATGCCGGTCCGCTCACTGAGAATCGTGCTCCTCGGCTGCGCGGCGATCCGCCACGGCCAGAAGCTGACGTGGGACCCGGTTGGGATGCGATTCCCGAACGCGCCGGAGGCGGACGAGTACCTGCGCCGGCCGAGACGGGAGGGGTGGGGGATTTGACCTCGATTTGACCGTTGGCCTGCGGCTTGCGGCTTACGGCTTGCGCCTGAGGCCTGTCGTGGGGCAGGCGTCCCGCTGCCGACGCCTGAGGCATTGGCCGACCGGCGGCGGCCTTCAGCCTCTTCCTGAACGGGGCCGGGACCACGGCCCGGCGTAGCCGACGCGCCGCAGGATCTCCGTGAAGCGCGGGTCGGGGGCCAGCGCCTGGCAGGCGGGACTGGCAACATAGATCGTGTAGGCCGGCCCCCAATCTTCGATCCCGCGTTCGAGCACAGCGATACCACCGTCGATGTCCTCCAGGCCTGCGTAGATCGGCGCCATCCACATCGGGGAGATCGCCTCGCGGGCCGACCGCTCGATGAGCTCTTCGAGGATCGCCCTCGCCTCGCGGCGGTACCCCGAAAGTGCGAGCGCCCGGCCGAGCGGGCCAAGCATGAAGGGGACCCTGCCCGCGAGCTTCACTGCCCGCTCCCCCGCTTCCACCGCCTGCTTGCATTGGCCGGTGTCCGTGAGCGCGTGGACCATCGCCCAGTGGGCGGGGACACATCCCGGATCGAGCGCTATCCCCTGTTCGGCGATTTCCAGCGCCCTCGCGTACTGGTGCGTGCCGTAAAAGCCACACGCCGACAGGAAGCAGACCAGGGCGGACAGAGGGTCGAGTGCCATCGCTTGGGCAGCCTCCCGCTCGACGTCCTGTGGGCGGTCCATGCCGGCCAGCGACAGCGCGTAAAAGCCGTGCGTCACCGAGGCGTGGGGATCGAGTTCGATCGCCCGCTTGAACTCGCGTTCCGACAACTCCCAGTTCCAGTCCACCCACGTATGCACCATCGCCGTAGCCCGGTGGGCATCCGCGAGCGACTCGTCGAGCGCCACGGCGCGTGCCGCCGCCTGCACCGCCTTCGCCCTCACTGGACGCGGCGGAACCGTTGACCAGAAGCCGACAGCCCCCAGCGCCTCCGCCAGTCCGGCGTAGGCTGGAGCGAAGCCGGGGTCCAGCGCGGCGGCTCGACTGAAACAGTCGACCGCGCGTTCGAGCCCGTCCTTGTGACGTCGCGCGAAGAAATAGCGTCCCTGCAGGTAGACCTGGTAGGCCTCGATGTTGGTGGTGCGCCGAACCAGGCGATCGTCCTCGCCCCCAATCAGCTTCACCTTCAGCTTCTCGACGATGGCGCGGGCGATTTCATCCTGCACGGCGAACACGTCGTCGAGCGTGCGGTCGTAGCGCTCGGACCAGAGGTGGTAGCCATCGCTGACGTTCACCAGCTGCGCGGTGATCCGAAGACGGCTTCCCGCCCGCCGCACGCTGCCCTCGAGCAGCGTCTCGACGTTGAGCCGTTCGCCGATCGCGCGGATCTCCAGCGCCTGGCCCTTGAGGTAGAACGTGGACGTCGCCGCCGCCACGCGAAGGCCGCTGACGGCGCCGAGTGCCGTGATCAGCTCCTCCGTCATGCCGTCGCAGAAGTACTGCTGCTCCGGGTCGGCGCTCAAGTTCGCAAACGGCAGCACGGCAATCGAGGGAAGCCGCCCTGCCGCACCGGGCATCGTCGTTCTGCCCGCCGACAGCCGGTCCTTGCACGCCCTCATGTCCGCCAGCATCTGCTCGGCTTGCTGGTACCTCGCCTGCACATCCTTGGCGAGCGCGCGGTTCACGATGTTCACGAGAGCGAGGGGAAGCCCCGCGCGGACCCGGTCGAGCGGTTCGGGCGCACGGTTGATGACGGAGTACAACACCGCCTCGAGGGAGTCGCCGCCGAACGGCCGGCGCCCGGCGAGCATCTCGTAGAGAACCACGCCGAGTGCCCAGAGGTCGGTCCTCGCGTCGGCCGGCTCCCCGCGGACCTGCTCGGGCGCCATGTAGGCCGGGGTGCCGACAATCACGCCGGTGGCGGTCACACCCGCCGCAGCCGGCAGGTGCGCCAGGCCGAAGTCCACGAGCTTCAGCCGCCCGCTCTTCGTCACCATGACGTTCGCGGGCTTCACGTCGCGATGCACGATGCCGTGCGCGTGAGCCTCGGCAAGCGCGTCGCGCAATCTGGCACGCCAGGTCGAGCGCTTCTACGACCGGCATCGGGCCCCGTTCGATCGAGGAGCTGAGCGGTTCTCCTTGGCAGTAGGCCATGGCCAGAAGGAGTTCCCCGGTGGGCAGTTCCTCGATGTCGTAGACAGTGCAGATGTGCGGGTGATCGAGGAAGGATGCCGCCCGCGCCTCCTGCATCAGGCGGGCCTTGGCCGTGGGGTCGGCAGAGAGGCCCTGCGGAAGGACCTTGAGCGCAACGCGTCTTCCAAGCCGCTCGTCCTCGGCGAGGAACACCTCGCCCATCGCGCCCGCGCCCAGTTGCCCGACGATGCGGTAATGCGAGACAGCCCGGCCGATCATGGATGGAGGCCTCCGCGATCGATTTCCGAACGCCGCGATGCACGCGATACTACCGTGTCGCGGCTGGCGAGTCAAAGGAGCGGGCGAGGCCCTGCGGCCCCCACGTCCGAAGCAGCGCCGGTAGTTCGAGCAGCGTCGGGATCACGCGGCACCGCGGTTCCTCTCCGGCCGGCAGGTCGTCGTGCTCGTGCGACCAGCTGACGGCAGCAGGCACGTGGACGGCCCATCCGCCCACCGCCAGCACCGGGCAGGATGTCGGAGCGCGGCGAGTTGCCGACCATCAGGAAGCGCGATGGTTCGATGCGGTGGCGAGCGAGTATCTCGGCGTAGACGTCCGGCGTCTTGTGACTGACCACCTCCACGTGGCGGAAGTAGCGACCAAGGCCCGAGCGCTCGAGCTTGCCCCGCTGGTGAAGCAGGTCGCCCTTGGTGATCAGCGCCAGCGGACATCCGGCCGACAGCTGTTCCAAGGCTTCCCGCGCGCCCTCGAACAGCTCGACCTCCGAGGTCACCATCGACTTGGCCACGACGAGCAGTTCCTCGACGTCGCGCCCCGCGATGCTGCCCCGGTCAACCTGATCGCCGTTTCAATCAGCGAGAGCACGAAGCTGCTGACGCCGTAGCCGAAGAACGGCAGGTTCTGCACCTCTGTCCGGTTGACCGCCTCGGTGATCTCCTCCTCGGTCAACGAGACGCCGCACCGCTCGACGATCAGCCTGAAGCGCTCCCGCGCCTCCACGTAGTGGCGTTCGTTGTGCCACAGCGTGTCGTCTCCGTCGAACGCAATCAGGTCGAACCGCCGCTCGCTCGTCATCAGCCGCGTCCCCGCTTTTCGATCTCGCGCAGGTGCACCGCCGAAACCGGCATCACCGACAGGCGCGAGTTCCTCACCAGCTCGAAGTCGTCGAATACCGGTGAGGCTTTGATCTCGGCGAGCGTGACCGGGCGCGCGAGCGGCTTGCCCGGCATGATGTCCACGACGTAAGCCTTGCCCGACTGGTCCGCGGGATCCGGGTAGGCGTCACCCGCCGCCGTGGACGTGCCGACGACGGCCTTCTCGTCGCCGGTGTGGTAGTAGAGGATACGGTCGCCCTTCTTCACCGCCCTCAGGTGCTTCTGCGCCAGCGCGTTCTTCACGCCGGACCACGTCGTCCTGCCGTCCTTCACCAACTGGTCGAAGCCGTAGTGGGTGGGTTCTTCCTTGAAGAGCCAGGTGGGCATCGTGCGCCTCCGGGATCCATGGTAGCAGGGCGGCGGCCGGTGACAGGATGCGACCGTTTGACGCCGCCTGACTCAGCCGGTAGTGTCGTGCCAGCCAGGCGCCGCGGCGACCGCAACGCGTCGCGCTCAACCATGAGTCCCCCGGCCGGCTACGGCGTTCGCCCTGCGTAGTACCCCGGCCTCGCCTTCACCTCGCCCTTCACGTCCTTCACCCGCACCTTCAACTGGTGCCACCCGTCGTCCCTGCGCACACCTGTGGGTTCGTAGACGAGGAGATAGCGCGAGCGGAATTCCTGCAGGACCTTCGCGAACTGGTTCGGAAGATCGTCATCGGCCTGCCAGACTGCCCCGCCCGTCCGCTCCGCGAGCCGGGAGAGGGCATCCTTGAATTGGCTCAGGTAAGCCGCGAGCAGCGGCCCGCCCTCCGGCCGACCTGGAGGCGAAGACCCGAGGGCCGCCAGGCTCTTGGGGCTTCCGGCGACTACCCGGGCGACGAGCTGCGGGGTCGGCGGCGCCCAGACCGTGTAGACGACGACATTCGAGCGGTCCAGGCACTCGAGCGCCTTCTTCTCGTCGAGATAACTGTAGTTGTCGGCACCGTCTGTCAGGAGGACCGCCAGCGCCCGCGTGTCGCCCCTGTCCGCCAGCGACGCCCCGGCAACCAGTCCGTCCCACATGGCCGTGCCGCCTCTCGCATCGGTCTCAACCAGCGCGTTCCGGATCGCGGCGGGATCGCGAACGGCGGCGGCATCGAGCTTCAATCGCCGAGAGAACGACATCATCGACGCGGTGTCGCCAGGAACCAGGGCTGCTGCAAACGTCTTCACGGCATCGACGAAACGCTCGTTGGTCCGGCCCCTCGCGCTGCCGCTGAGGTCGAGCATGAGAACTGCCGACACGTTCCCGGCTGCGGTCGAGAGGTCGATGCGCTGGCGAACACCGTTGTCGAACACTTCGAAGTCGTCGGCGTTGAGGCCAGTAACCGGCCGGCCGTCCCGCGTCACGAGCGCGTCCACGCGGACGCGATCGACAGCCGCACGGAAGACGGCCTGCTGCCCGCCCGCGCCACCCGTGACGGTGCCGAGACCGGCCAGCGTAGCCGACAGCACGAGCAGGAAGAGGATGGTTGGCGCGCAGCGAGTCGAGGAGGCCCGCCCTGAGCGAGCGAAGCGAGTCGAACGGGTCATCGCCTCACCACCTCGCGCATGGCGCGCAGCCGGCTCGCGGCCTGCCAGGCCTGCCCGCGCGGATAGAGGTGCCAGGGATCGGTGTCCGCTCGAGGACTGGCGCCCGCGTCGTCGAACGAGCCGCGCGCCGCGGCCCAGCCCTCCTCGGTCTGCCCGCTGGCCAGCATCGCGTGTGTGAGCGCCATGCGCGCGCTGAGCGCCCCTGGCATCGCCGTCACCGCCTCACGGTAGGCCTCGATCGCGGCGCCACTGCGGCCCGCGTCTTCGTGCAGTTCTCCCAGGAACAGCGCGCCGAGATACCACGCAAACAGCTGCTTGGCCTCGCGCGCCTCGCGCACCGTCCGCTCGAGTTCCGCCTGCGCCTCGGCCGTTGCATCGAGCTGGTAGAGCAACCGGCCGAGACGGAGTCGCGCCTCCACGAGTGACGGATTCGAGTTCGAGCGCGCGCCGCAGCGTCGACACCGCGCGCAAGCTCACCTCGGTGAACGCGCGGTGCTTCGTCGTCTTCTTCGCCTCGATGGGGGCGAAGAAGTGCAACGGCCGGTCGCGCTCGGACTCGTCGCGGACCTTTACGGCCCTCGACATGCCGGCATCCATGGCCGACGCCACCGCCAGCAGCACCTGGGGATCGTCACCGAAGTCAACCAGCGCCGCCCGCATCAGCGGACCCTGCGTCTGCCAGGCCCACGGCTCCAGTGAGAAGCCGATCGCGAGGATGTACCAGCTGTGGCACAAGCCGAGGGTCGCAGCATCCTTCCCGTTTCGTGCAACACTCGTCGCCCGCCGCACAAGCCACGAGGCCCCACTCCCGTAGACGTCGAACTCGTCAAGCGACAGAAGGCGACGCCGCAGGTCGTCCTGCCGACCGAGGAAGTACTCCTCCTGGTCGCTGCTCTTTCCTGGCGGCCAGGGCAGCTGGCGCCACGCGCCCTTCTTCTTGCCCGAGATAGGCAGGCTGCCGAGGTCCGGTCGGGAGAACAGGAAGGTGCCATTCCGCACGCCGGCTTCGGTGAGAAGCAGCGCGAGCGCCGCCATCGCTCTTGCGTCCTGCCCCTTGCCCACGGCCTGCAGTTCGGCGCGGATGCGGTTCTCCGGCCAGCGCGCGAAATCCTCGACCGCGGCATCCGCGTCGCCGCGCAGGTAGCGTTCGAGGACCGCCTCAATCGAGGGACTTGGGGATTGGACAGCCGGAGGGCCCACGGCCGAAGGTGCAGGCGAGGCCACGGACAGGAGGACGACGAGGAGCGGGAAGGCGCCCAGACGCGGCGCAAGCGACAGACGCACCGGGACAGGATAGCCGAAGTCCGGCCTGCGGCCTGTGGTCTGTGCGGCTGGGGGTTGGAGCCTCTGGCAACGCCCGGTCCCGCGGGCGGCCCGGCCGCCGTCGTTTGCCGCTCGCTCTCGGCGCACCGGAAAACCCGCGCTCCGGGGAACTGCCATGGCACGGGCGGGGCCCCAGCTCCGCGATGCGACCGCGCCGCTTCGTCACCCCACCCGAGCGTCGGCCCCTGCGCGCAGGTTTTCGGCCTTCATGAGCCTCCGCCGATCGACGCGGAGCCCGACCGGCGTCCGTCCACCCGCGGCTGAGGGCGGCGGAAGACGATAGGAGCAACGGCACTGGGGGGGCCGACTCGCTCAGCCGTGGCGACGACGCCGCCCGCCGCCTCCGAGCGGGGTTGAGCGCGACGGGCGAGTCGAGCGCGGAGCGCCGGGCGTTTGCCGGCGCAGCCCTGGGCGCCGCCGGAGCGAGCGGACCGTCCGTGACCGGCTCAGCGAGCGACCGTCGGCGAGCAGGAGACAGGCCCGGAGGCCTGTCCTACTTCGCCAGCGCCTCGACGTCCTCCATCTCGATCGGGATCCGCTTGCCCAGGATCCGGCAGCCGTCCTCGGTCACCACCACGTCGTCCTCGACACGGATGCCGCCGAAGCCGCGGAACTTGTCGATGACGTCGTAGTTCAGGAAGTCGGTGAACTTCCCTTCGGCGCGCCACTTGTCCATCAGCGTCGGGATCATGTAGATGCCCGGCTCGACGGTCATGACGAAGCCCGGTTCGAGCGCGCGACCCATGCGCAGCGACTTGAGGCCGAACTGCGTGCTGCGGCAGAGGCCGGGGACGTCGTAGCCGACGTAGAACTCGCCGAGGCCCTCCATGTCGTGGACGTCGTAGCCCATCATGTGGCCGAGGCCGCACTGGAAGAACATCGCGTGCGCGCCCGCCTGGACGGCCGCGTCGAGGTCGCCCTTCATGCAGCCGAGTGTCTTCAGGTCCTCGGCGAGGCTGCGGCACGCGAGCAGGTGGACGTCCATCCACTTCACGCCCGGTTTCGTCGCGGCCAGCGCCTTCTTGTGGGCACGCAGCACCGCGTCGTACAGGTCGCGCTGTGGGCCGACGAATTTCCCGCCGATCGGGATTGTCCGGGTGATGTCGCTCGCGTAATGCAGGGGCGAGTCGGCGCCGCAGTCGTTCACGGCCATCTGGCCGGCTTCCATCTTGTTGCCGTGGTAGTGGTTGTGAAGCGTCTCGCCGTGCACCGAGAAGATGATCGGGAAGGCGAGCTGGCGCCCGTGGGATTCGACCAGCCCCGCCATCGCGCCGGCCACTTCCCGCTCGTACATGCCGGGCTTCGCGATTCGCATCGCCAGCGTGTGCATCTCGTACGACACATCCAGCGCGAGCTCGATCTCGGCCAGTTCCTCCGGCCCCTTGTAGGCGCGCTGCCCGACCACCGCCTTGATCAGGAAGACGGATGCGTGCTTGTTGCACGGCGTCGGGGATGATGCCCGTGAGCCGGGACACCGCGAGCACGTTGTCGTGACGGTACTGCGGCAGGAAGTGCACCCGGCGGCCCTGTCGGACAGCCTCGGCTCACCGCCTTGGCCAGATCGTCGCGCGACGGCTGTCTTGGTCACGCCCGCCTTCGCAGCCCGTTCGGCGATCGTCGGCTGCGGCCCGCGCCAGACGATGTCGTCGATGGTGAAGTCGTTGCCGTAGATTGTGTGGGTGCCGGCGTCGACGTCGATGACGGCGGCGAGGTCCGGGTCGTCGATCCCCCAGTAGTAGAGGAAGGAGGAGTCCTGCCGGAAATGGTAGGTGTTGTCGGTGTAGTTCATCGGCGAGTCGTTGTTGCCGATGAAGAGCAGCAAGCCGTGCTTGAACTGCTGCTGCAGCTTGGTCCGACGGTCCGTGTAGATCTTCGCATCAAACATGGTGGCTCCTGGCCGAGCGGCTCACCGCCTCCGCCGTAGTCTTGGCGAAGGCGGAAGCCCCGCGGCTACATCGACATCCCGTTTGCCTCGGCCGGCTTTCGACGATTGGCCCGAATCCTGAATCCCGGCTCCCGATCCTACTTCGCCACCGCCATGCGATACAGCGACGCGCTCATCGGCGGCACGGTCAGCGTCCGGCCGATCGGCGCGGCGGCCGTCTCGGTCACCGTCGACCTGCGGCGGCTTTCCGGGCGCGTTGAACGCCCGCTCGTCCGGCCCCGTCACCATCCACAGCCGCGCGCGTGGCCGGCAGCGTCAATGCCCTCGGCCTGCAGATCGATCGTCTGCGCCTGCTTCGTCGGGTTGACGACCGACAGCGTGAGCGCCTGTTCATTCTCACGTCCACGCGGCGGCCACGTCCAGCGGTTCCGGGGCGCCCGCAATCTCCACCGGGATCGTTCCGAATTCCCGCCGGTAGAGCGCCAGCACCAGGCCGGTCGTGTCCATCACGGCCGTGCGCTTGTCGGTCTTGATCGCGCCGATCACGTTCACCGTCTGGGCGTAGTTCGCCATGAACACGATGTCGCTCTGCCGCGAGTACTCGTGCAGCCCGGCGACGATGCCGAGGGCGTCCTTGAGGAAATACTGCGTGCCGAGCTCGCCGTAGACGTGCGGGCCGTACCAGTAGTTCCACTCGTCGAGCGCGATCCGGATGTCCTTGGCGGCCAGGCCGGGAATCGACTGGCGGTACTGCTTGTGCGCCTCGGCGATCCGCTTGACCTGCCGCGGGACGAGCGCGACGTGCCCCATCAGCCCGGGCGCCTCCTGGCAGTAGAAGTGCTCGCTGATGAGGCCCATGTTGTCGGCGCAGTTGGTCAGCATCCCCTCGGTCCACGCGCCCGACGTCGCCCACGCCGACGAGCGTGATCGACTTGTCCTTCGCCGTCATCGCGCGCGCGAACTCGTTGTGCTTCTCCTGGTACTTCGCGAGCGGCATGTGGCCGAGCTGCCAGTCGCCGTACATCTCGTTGCCGATCGACCAGAACCGGCACGGTAGGGCTCGGCGTGACCGTTGGCGGCACGCAGCTTGCCCATCGGCGTGGCCGCCGCGCCGTTGACGTATTCCACCTCGTCGGCGGCCGACGCCACGTCGCCGAGGCCGCTGTTCACCGCGATGTATGGTTCGGTCTCCAGCAGCGCGCAGAGCGCCATGAACTCGTGGATGCCGACGTCGTTGTGCTCGACGCCCTTCCACGCCGGGTTCTTGCGCGGCGGCCGCTTGTCGCGGTCGCCGATGCCGTCGCGCCAGTTGTAGCCGCTGACGAAGTTGCCGCCCGGCCACCGGTAGACGGGCGCGTTCAGCTCCCGCAGCAGGGCGAGGGTGTCGGGGCGAAACCCCTGCACGTTGTCGGCCGGCATCAGCGACGCGGTGCCGACGCGCAGCGATTCCCTTGCCCGATGCCGTGATCTACGAAGCGCGCGGCGTCGCTCGCCACGGGAGAGGTGAAGGTGACCGGAACCTTCGTGAACTTGCCGGGCGGCACCTGCACGGCCACCGCCTGGCGATCGCCGTGGCCGGTCCCCCACGCCAGCGCCACCTGCACTGGCCCGACGCTTCCCTCCGCCGAGAGGACGACGTAGCCGACGTACTTCTTCCCCGCGCTCAGCGCGAGCTCGGCTTGCTCGATCCCGTGCACCACCCCGTCGCCGGCCAGCAGCACCTCCGGGGTGTGCGCGCCCACAAACGGCGCCGCCGAGTTCATTGTCACGGCCGCGGAGCCGCCGACCGGCTTCCACGGCGACTCCGGGGCGCCGACCGCGTGGAAGAACTTCCGGTCTTCGAGCATCTCGGCCCAGATGCCGCCGTAGATGCATCGGCCGAGGTGTTCGATGAACTGGCCGTAGATGTATTTCGACATCGGCGCGCGGCGCGCCGATGCCCGGATGGTCATGGCCGGCGCGAGCGCCCGGGCAGAGAGTTCCTCGAGCTGGAGATCGTCGTACCACGCTGCGCCCATCGATCGGCCCCACCCGCCCAACAAGCAGTTCACCTGCACGGCGTCGTTCGCGCCGGAATCGAAGGTCATCTCGACCTTCGTCCAGCCCTGCGTTCCTGTGATTGCGGTCGTCTCGGCGCCGGGAAGCCCGTGCATGTTGAACAACGCTCCACGCCCGGTGCCCTTCTCCACGTTCTCGGTCCGAATCCAGCCGCTGAACCGGTACTTCGCGTACGGCTTGACCGGCGCGACGGTGCTCCACCATGCGTCCGCGCCCTCGCTGGAGGCGATCCGCACGCTCGCCTTGCCCGTGTGCGCGATCGAGTCGACGCTGAACGCCGCGCCGCGCTGCGAACGCCGCCAGCCCCGCGGCAGCTGGTCGTTCGGGTTCAGGTCCTCGAACGACCCGTTCGCGATGACACCCACGGGCGGAGGCGCCGTGCTTCCAGCCTGTCGCGCCTGCACGAGCATGACGCCGTCTACGCCGGCGCCGACGAGAAGACCAATCGCGATCACGATCGCGCGACAGATGATTCGCATAGCGCCTCTCTGGAGGCTTCAGGCTCTGGGCTGCGGGCTCTGGGCGCAGTCACGCGGGACAGGCCGAAAGCCCAAAGCCCAAAGCCTGGAGCCGTTCGTGGGTTCTGCCGTCAGTGTCCCGCCGGCAGAACCCTGACCCTCTGCACCTGCACGTACCTTCCCGATCTCCATCGTCACCTTGTACTCGCCCGGCTCCGCCGTCCGGCCGCGGCCCGCCGACATGTCCCAGGTGACGCGGTTGAAGCCGGCGTTCGCGGGCCCCTCAATCGTCCGGACCGTGTTGCCGGCCGCGTCGGCGATCGTCAGCTTCGCCTTCCCGTCGGACTTCGCCTTCAGGTGGTAATCGAAGTTCAACCCGTCGTCGTTCGGCACGATCAGGTGGCGGTCGCCGTAGAGCTCGTAGTTGCCGATGGCGCCCGGGGCGAGGCACCGGCCGCGCCGCGACCTTGAAGAGGTGCACGTCCTCGTCGAGCGCGCCCTTCTTCGCCTCGGCCAGCCAGCCGATGTTCGCGACATAGAGGCCTCGCCCGTAAGTCGCGACGACGAGGTCGAGCTCGCGCGGGTGGATCACCATGTCGGTCACCGGCACCGTCGGCATGTTTCCCCTGAGCGCGACTCCAGCGCTTGCCGCCGTCGAGCGACACGTGCACGCCCTTGTTGCTGCCGGCGTAGAGAATGTCCGCGTCCCTCGGGTCCTCGACGATGACGTCGATAGCCCGGTCGGCGAGGTTGCCAGAGATGACCGTCCACGTCGCGCCGAAGTCCGTCGTCTTCAGGATGAACGGCTTGAACTCGTCGAAGCGCCGGCCGTTCTTCGTGATGTAAGCCGTGCCGGGCGCGGTGCGCGCGGCGAGCACGCGGGTCACCGCGTAGTAGTCGGGCAGCGCCGGCCGCGGTCACCTTCGGTGTCGCATCCGTCCACGTCGCGCCGTGGTTCCGCGTCACCTGCACCTTGCCGTCGTCGGTTCCCACCCAGATCACCCCAGGCGTCACCGGAGACTCCGGAATCGTCGTGATGGTGCGGTCCTGAACGGTGCTTCCGGGCGGCGAGATCTTCGAGGCGTCATTTCCCGTGAGGTCGGGGCTTGTCTCTTCCCAGTGATCGCCCTGGTCCACCGACCGGAACAGCACCTGCGCGCCGGTGTAGACGATGCGGCTGTTGAACGGGGAGAGCGCCAGCGGCGGCGTCCAGTTCCAGCGCAGCGGCGGCTGGCCGGCGGGGCGCGTCGGCACGATCGCCTTGCGGATGCCCGTCTTCTGGTCAAGGCGGTAGTGGCCGCCCCACTGGAACGTGTTGTAGACCCACCGGCTGTCGGTCGGGTCCACGCGGTTGTACATCCCGTCGTTGTCGCCCACCGTCAGCCAGTCCTCGGGCCCCACACGGCCGGCCGGTCCGTTGATCGGCCCGCGCCACGAGTCGTGGTCCTGCATCCCCCCGTAGATGCGGTAGGGATTCTCCATGTCCACGGTGATGTTGTAGAACTCGCCGCCGGGGATGTTCGCGTAGTGGTCGCACGTCTGGCCGGCGTCGTAGGAGACGTGCACGCCGCCGTCGCTGCCGAGGATCCAGCGGTCGGAGTTCTGCGGATCGATCCACATCGTGCGGAAGTCGCCGAACGCCTTCGCAAAGAGGTTCCGCGAGTTCCAGTTGAGGCCGGTCCAGGTCCTGCCGCCGTCGGCCGAGCTCAGCAGCGAGTCGCAGTTGATGATGATCTTCTTGTCGTTGTTCTGATCGACGCGGATTCTGGTTGAACGAGTACCCGGCCTTCGAGCTCACGTCGTCGGTCGCCGCGTTCATCTTCTTCCAGGTCTTGCCGCCGTCCTCGGTGCGGTACACCTCGCCGCCGATGTTGCGCGGCTGCGGCTCGATGTTCCGCGCCTTGTCTCGCTTCGCTTCGTCGTCGGTGGGGGGCCGCTTGCCGAAGTTCTCGGTGACGGCGTAAAGGATGTTCGGGTTCTTCTGGTAGATGTCGAGGCCGATGCGCCCCTGCGGCGTCGCGGGGAACCCGCCGGTCAGCTTCGTCCAGGTCTTGCCGCCGTCGGTCGTCTTGTGGATGCCGCTCGCCACCCCGGTCTCGAGCAACTTCCACGGCCGCCGCTGCACCTCGTACATCGCGGCGTAGAGCGTGTCGGGCTGGCTGCGGTTGATGACGAGGTCGATGGCGCCGGTCTTGTCGTTGAGATAGAGCACCTTCTTCCAGCTCTTCCCGCCGTCCATCGTCTTGAACACGCCGCGCTCCTCGTTCGTGGACCAGAGGTGGCCCATGGCCGCGACGTAGACGATGTCGGGGTTCTTCGGGTGCACGACGATCCGGGCGATGTGCTGGGTGTCGCGCAGCCCCATCTGCTGCCAGGTCTTGCCGGCGTCGACCGACTTGTAGACGCCGTCCCCGGGATACGCCACGCGCACGCTGGACGCGTCGCCGGTGCCGATCCAGACGATGTTCTCGTTCGACGGCGCGACGGTCACGCAGCCGATGCCGGTCACGTCGTGCTTGTCGAACACCGGCTCGAAGGTCGTCCCGTTGTTCGTCGTCTTCCAGAGGCCGCCGTAGCGCACGGCCACGTAGAACGTGTAGAGGTGCGACTTCTGGGGCGCGTCGGGGACCGCGATGTCCGCGATCCACGAGCCCGCGCGGTACGGCCCCAGCGCACGGTAGGTGAAGCCGGACAGCTTATCTTCGGACAGCGCGCCTCCCGGGCTCTGTCCCAGAACGGTGACGGAGGCCAGGCAGACAACGGCGAGGAGAGCGACGGTGTGTCGGCGGATGTTCATGGGAACCTCAGGGTCAGGCTCTAGGCTCTGGGCGCCCAGAGCCGAAAGCCCAAAGCCCATTTACGCGCAAGCCTTGTCAATCGACGGGCTCGGCTGCGTGAACCACTTCGCGCCGTCCTCGGCGATATAGATGCAGTCCTCGAGCCGGACGCCGAACTCTCCGGGGATCGCGATCATCGGCTCGTTCGAGAAACACATGCCCGGTGCAAGCTTCGTCTTGTTGCCGCGCACGAAGTTCGTCCATTCGTGCCCGTCGAGGCCGATGCCGTGGCCGGTGCGGTGCGGCAGCCCCGGGAGCTTGTAGTCGGGGCCGTAACCTGCCGCTTCGTAGATCTTCCGGGGGGCGGCGTCCACGTCTTCGCACGCGGCGCCGACCTTGGCGGCCGCGAATGCCGCCGCCTGGCCCCGCTTCACGAGATCCCAGACCTGGCGCTGCTTGGCGCTCGGCGTACCCACCACGATCGTGCGGCTGATGTCGGAGCTGTAGCCGTCCACCTTGCAGCCGCCGTCCATCAGCACGACGTCGCCTTCGCGGACGGGCCGGCGCTTGACGCTGCCGTGCGGGAAGGAGCTGGACTCGCCGATCTGCGCGCCGATGCTCCCGCTGGCGCCCAAGGCCGTGTGCGCCGCGCTGGCGAGGGCGCTGAACTCCTCGGAGGTCATGCCCGGCTTGATGAGCGGGATCACGGCGGCGTAGGCCGCGATGGTGATGTCGTTCGCCCGCTGCATCAGGGCGATTTCCTTCGGGGTCTTGACCACGCGACAGCCGATGGTCACCGGGTTGGCGCTGCACGATCTCGAGAGCGGGCGCCACCTTGCGGAGGCCGTCCGAGACGAAGAAACGTGAATACTCCTCGAAGCCGACGCGCGACACGCCGCGGTCCTTGAGCACCTGCGCGATCCGCTCGTACGGGCTCTCGTGCTCCTCCCAGGTCCGCACGTCCGAGCCGATCGTGATGAGCTCGCGCGCGCGGTCCTCTTCGAACTTCGGGCAGACGTAGGCGACGTCGCCTTTCGCCGGGATGATGGCGACGAAGGTCCGCTCGCTCGCCCACCAGCTCACGCCGGTGAAGTAGCCGAGGCTCGTGCCCGAGTCGAGGATGATGGCGCCGATCTGGTTCTCGGCCATCAAACGTCGTGCCTTCTCGATTCGCGCCTGGCGGTCCTCGACGGTGATGCGGGAGATCCCTGCGGTCATGGGCTTGAGATGCGCGAACGGGCCCTTCGCCGGCGCCGCCTGGTCGGCGGCCACCCCGGTTCCGGATACGAGGCCCGCACCCGCCGCTATCGCCGTCGTCTGAAGAAATCGGCGTCTGTCGATCGACATGCTGTCTCCATGGTGGCTGGTGACTAGTGGTTTACTTTCCCTGTCCGTAGTACGCCCCCGGGCCGTGCTTCCTGAGAAAGTGCTTGTCCCGGAGGGTCGGGGAAATCGGCCGGGCCGACTCGTTGAGCGCGAGCGTGTGCCAGGCCATGCACGCGACCTCCTCGAGGATGATCGCGAGGTCCGCGGCAGCCCGCGCCGAGACGCCCCAGCAGAACGGCCCGTGCCCGTGAACCAGCACGGCCGGGAACTCCATGGGATCGAGCGCCGAGAACCGGCTGACAATCATCTGCCCGGTGTTCCACTCGTAGTCCGAAACAATCGCCGGAGGGTCCATCCGCGCGGTGATCGGGATGGGCCCGCGGAAGTAGTCCGCATGCGTCGTGCCGAGGCACGGCACCTCGCGCCCCGCCTGGGCCCAGACGGTGGCAAACCGGGAGTGCGTGTGAACGACCGCGCCAATCTGCGGAAACGCCTTGTAGAGCGCCAGGTGCGTCGGCAGGTCGGACGAGGGTCGGAATCGCCCCTGGACGACCTTCCCCTCGAGGTCGGTGACGACGAGCGTCTCGGCCTCGAGTTCCTCGTACGGCACCCCGCTCGGCTTGATGACGACCAGGCCGGCATCGCGGTCGATGGCGCTCGCATTGCCGAACGCGTGCACGACCAGACCGTGCCGCACCAGTTCGAGGTTGCTCTCGAGGACTTCGGTTCTCAGCAGCGCGATCGTGCTCATGTTCGTCTCGAGCCGGCCGCCACGTGGCGCAGGGCCGGGAGGACCGACCCGATCGCCGCGGGCTCGGCATCCGGGCGGCCCAGGGCGAAGTACATCCTTCGGTAGAGAGCATACAGCCGGTCGTAGACGGCCGCGGCGTCCGGGTCCGGCCGGACGACCTCGAAGCCGGGGCAGAGCGCCTCCTGCGCGGCCTCGATGGTGGCGAAAGCGCCCGCGGCCATGAACGCGAAGATCGCCGAACCGAGGCTCGTCACCTCGGCCTGCGGAACGAGGATCGGCTTGTTCAGCACATTCGCGTAGACGGCGTTGAGCGTCGGGTTCTTGCGAGGAATCCCGCCGCCGTTGATGACCCGGCGGATCGGCACGCCGTACTCCTCCATGCGCTCGAGGATGATGCGGGTGTGGAACGCCGTGCCCTCGATGGCGGCGAACAGGTGATCTTGCGGCGTGTGCGTCAGGTTCCAGCCGAGAGTGACGCCGCCCAGTTCCGGGTTCACGAGGACCGTGCGGTCGCCGTTGTCCCACGTCAGGTGCAGCAGGCCGGTTTCGCCCGCCTTGTAGCCTCCCAGGCCGTCCGAGAGCGTCGCGACGGTCGTCCCCGCGCGCCTCGCGATGGCGTCGAAGATGTCGCCGGTCGCCGACAGCCCGGCCTCGATCCCCGTGAGCGCCGGGTGCACCGAGCCGGGCACCACCCCGCACAGGCCAGGCACGCAGGCGGCCTTGTCGCTGACCGCGATGATGCAGGTGGAGGTGCCGATCACGTTGACGACGTCGCCGAGGCGGACGCCGGCGCCGATGGCGTCCCAGTGCGCGTCGAAGGCGCCGACCGGGATCGGGATGCCCGGCCGCAACCCCATCCGCCCGGCCCATTCCGCGGTGAGGTGGCCGGCGAGCCGGTCGGACGTCGAATAGAGGCCCGCGATTTTGTCGCGGACGCCGGCAAGCAGCGGGTCAACGGCTGTGAGAAAGCTCTCGGGCGGGAGTCCGCCGAGCGAGGCGCTCCACATCCACTTGTGGCCCATCGCGCAGACGCTCCTGGGCACCAGCGCCGGGTCGGTGATCCCGCACAAGGTGGCGGCGACCATGTCGCAGTGCTCGAAGGCGGTGACGAAGCGGTCGCGCTTGTCGGGGTTGTGGCGCAGCCAGTGGAGGAGTTTCGAGAAGCCCCACTCCGACGAATAGGTGTCGCCGCACCAGTGGATCGCCTCGAGACCGGTTTCATGGGCCTTCCTGGTGATCTCGCCCGCCTCGCGCCAGGCACGGTGGTCGCACCAGAGGTAGTAGTCGTCCAGCGGCACGAGACCCTCGCCCACCGGCACGACGCTGGACCCGGTGGTGTCGATCGCGAGCGCATCGATCTGCAGCCCGTCCACGCCCGAGGCCTCGATCGCGCGGCGCGACGCGAGGGCGAGCGCGTTCATCTGGTCATCGTGGCTCTGCGTGGCGTGGTCGGGGTCGCTCTTCGTCCGGTGAAGCGGATAGTCGGCGACGCCGGAACCGAGCCGCCCCTTCGCGGAATCGACGATCGACACGCGCACGCTCAACGTTCCGAAATCGACACCTGCAACGATCATTCTCGGACTCCTCCGGCAGGCGGCCTTCGGCTTCGCCCAAGCCAAGGGACGCCTGCCCCACCGACTCTTCGCCCCGTGCTCCGACTCCTCGCGTCGTGCTCCGACCCCTCGCCCCGTCCTCCGACTACCTGTGCCGGTAAACGTCCCACCCAAGGTAGTTCGTGGCCGCCTCGTGGACGACGTCAGCCACCGACGAGAGGTTGCAGGCGACGTGGTGCTCGAATCCGTTCTCGCAGATGAAGCGGAGGAGCTTCTGCATTCCCGGGATCTGCACGACGCCGGCCCCGCCGAAGGTGGTCAGCGGGTCGCTGGTGAAGCTTCCCTCCCCCACGTACCCGGTGATCTTCCCCCGCACGTCGTCGGTGGAGAAGCGGGCGAAGCTCATCGGCCCCGGCTTCACGAGGCCGACGCACGTGCCGTAGGTATTGTCGCGGCCAACGGTGCCCGCGATGATCGCCTGGTAGTCCATGCGCACCTCCTGGAAGAAATGCTTCGGGAGGTTGCTGCAGTGGAAGCAGACGGCCTTGTCCGGGTCGTCGCCGTAATTGTTGTTCCAGTCGAGCAGGGCGCTCGGCGTGCCCGACGCGAGCCGCATCGCGTGCATGCCGATCACGCCGCAGATGTCCACCTCGCAGGCGCTCGACATCAGGTCCTGGCTCATCATGCTCATGACGGTGCACGGCACCACGCCGAAGAACTCCTCGAGCGACGTCCAGCACTGCACGGCGCTGATCGAGACCTCGGTCTCTGCCATCCACCGGTCGATGACCGCACCCAGTTTCGCCATCTTCACGAGCGCCGGCACCGGGACGTTGGCGGTCGTCACGTAGGCGTTGATCGCGGCGAGCTTCGCCTGCACCACCGGGTCCTGGTCGCCGAGCGCGTTGATGCGGCCGACGATTTCCGAGAGGTCGATCGGCTCCACCGAGATACCGGACGCCTCGAGGAGTTTTTCGCTGAAGCGGACGGTGTTGAACGCGGCCGGCCGCGCGCCGATGGCGCCGATGCGCAGGCGGCGCAGGCCCTTGACGACGCGGCAGACGCCGAGGAACCAGTCGAGGTCGCGCGCGAACTCGGGCGACTGCGGCGTCTCGGTGTGGAGCGTGGTGAGCGAGTACCTGATGCCGTACTGCTTCAGGTTGTTGCAGGCCGACATCTTGCCGCAGAAGCTGTCGCGGCGGTCCTGGATGAGCATCTTCGACGGCGTGTCGGGCGTCGCCTGGACGAGCACCGGGACGTTCAGCTCCGCCTGCCGCAACGCGTCGGCGATGCCGCGCTCGTCGCCGAAGTTGGGGAGCGTCACGACGACGCCGTCGATCTCGTCGCGATGGGCGCGGAACAGGGCGGCGCAGGCGCGCGCCTCGTCGCGCGTCTCCACCGCCCCGTACTTCGACTCGCCGGGACCGAGCGCGACCACCTTCACGCCCGCCTTCTCGAGGACCGTCATCATCTCCTCGCGGCCGCTCTTGGCGAGGTGGTCTGGGAAGAACCCGCGGTTGCCGACAATCAATCCAATCGTCATACAGTTCCTTGGGGTCGGAGCGCTGTCGTTTCTTGTCAACAATCGGGCTACGAGAATGTAATCCGAGCCCGAGACTCATCGGGAGGGAGCGCTTTCAATCCTGTAACGCGAGAACGGACAGAAATTGTCAGCGCTCAGACCCTTGTCTTAGCCGTTGAAATAGAGATACGCCACCAGGATCAGCGCCAGCACCACGCCGGAGCTCGCGACGTCCCACATCGTCCAGCTGCCGCGCGTCACGCGCTTGTCCTCGTCGGTGACCGTCGCGTAGGTCAGGCCGGACAGCTGCGCCTCGGACGGCGCCGCGGTGGCGTAGCTGACACCGATCAAAACGGCGGCGGAGGCCACGAAGATCAGCAGGCTGTAGTACCTGAAAATAGATGTTGTTGACGATCCAGAGCAGCGAACCGGTGTCGTAGCCCGCTTCGAACCCGGCCAGCTTCAGCGTCACCGGCGTGTCGACGGCCAGCCGGAACGCGCCGAGGACGAACCCGACCAGGAGCGCCGACAGGCAGCCCTTCGCGTTGAGCCGCTTCATGAAGACGCCGAAGAAGAACACGGCGAAGATCGGCGGCGCAAGGTAGGCCTGCACGCCCTGGAGGTACTCGTAGAGACCGCGGGCGCCCTGGATGACGGGGATCCAGAGCAGGCCGACGACGACCATCACAAAGGTCGCGACGCGCCCGATCCAGACCAGCTGGTGATCGGTCGCCTTCGGCCGGAGCTTGCTGTAGAAGTCGATGGTGAAGAGTGTCGAGCAGGCGTTGAAGACGCCGGCCAGCGAGCTCATGAGCGCCGCCAGCAGCCCCGCCACCACGATGCCGCGCAGTCCAACGGGCATTACCTGCTGCACCATCAGCGGAAACGCCGCCTGTGCCTGCGCGGCGATGACGTGACCGTCGGCGTCCACCAGCACGCCCATTCCGGGCACCTTGCCGGTGCGCGCCAGCGCCAGCGCGATCATGCCCGGGATGATGAAGATGAAGACCGGCAGCAGCTTGAGAAAGCCGGCGAAGATCGATCCGCGCCGGGCCTCGGTCTCGTTCGGGGCACCGAGGGTGCGCTGCACGATGTACTGATCGGTGCACCAGTACCAGAGCCCGATGATCGGCGCGCAGAACAGCATCCCGACCCACGGGTAGTTCGTGTTGAAGTACCAGGCCATGCGGCCGGTTTCCTTCACCGGCGCCCAGGTGCCCTCGACGCCGGCAGGAATCAGCGGCTTCCAGAGGTTGAACATGTCCGACGGCAGCGCCTCGCGGAACGCCGCCCAGCCGCCAAGCTTGTCCAGCCCGAAGACGGTGAGCAGCAGCGAGCCGGCGATCAGGATGAAGGTCTGCACCGCCTCGGTGTAGGCGACTGCCCGCATCCCGCCGAGGACGGTGTAGAGCCCGGTGAGCAGCACGACCGCCACCGATCCCACCCAGAAGCTGTTGAACGTCACGCCGGCGATGGTGAGACTGAGCTCCGGGACCAGCGTGCCGAACACCACGCCGCCCGCGAAGATGCCGACCGCGATCTTCGTCAGCACGTAAGCCACGAGCGAGATGGCCGAGAGCACCCAACGCGAGGTCGGCGAAAACCGCCGCTCGAGGAACTCGGGCATCGTGTAGACCTTCGAGCGCGTGTAAAAGGGCACGAACACCCACGCGAGCACCAGGAGGCACCAGGCGTGCAGCTCGTAGTGCGCCAGCGCCACACCGCTCGTCGCACCGGACCCGGCCAGTCCCACCAGGTGTTCCGACCCGATGTTCGAAGCGAAGATCGAGGCGCCGACGACCAGCCATCCCAGGTTGCGGCCGGCCAGGAAGTAGTCGTCCGCGGTGTCCTTGTTCTTGCGGATCACCCACCACGTGAGGCCGAGAAGCAGCGCGAAGTACACGACGATCATTGCCCAGTCGAGTGAGGCCATTGCGTCAGCTCCTACTTGGCCCGGGTGACGACCCGGACTTCGAACACCTGCGCGGTCGATGCCTGGTCCTGTGGCTGGAACGTGACGACAATCCGGCTCTTGCCGCGCGTGAGCGCCTCGGGAACCGGGTATTCCATGTCCAGGAACTCGGTCGGGTGGTAGGGGAGTGTTTCGGTGGCGATCTTCTGGCCGTCCACGAGGATGTCGAACACGCGGCGCTTTCCCTCGCTGCCCCGGTACAGGCAGTAGAGCGTCAACGCCTCGTCCGGCCGGGTCGCCAGGGTGACGCTGAAGGACGCCTGGCCCGTCGCCTCGCGGCCCATGCGGCCGTCGAAATCCGCCTTCACGGCCCCCGGGCCCTGGAACGCGTGCGCCTTCTCGGAGTCGTCCGACCCCACCTCGACGCTGTCGATTGTCCGGGCCGGCAGGCTGCTCTGCCGGGCGAGTGCGGCCGCGCGTTCGGCCCGCTTCTTCTCCCACTCTGCGGGGGTGAACACGTTCCAGTAGGCGGTGTAGCGAACGTCGGAAGCCTTGTAGAACGGGATGAGTGTGACTGCAGGATTTTGCGGATTCTGCACGTTGTGCACCGGCAGGCGGAACGTCATCGGCGATCCCGCCACCGGCTTGATTGACGCGAGCACCGCCGGCACGTCGCCCACGACGCCCGGCACCTCCGGCATCGTCATCCGGCGCACCGGCGGCGCGCTCGGGCCGTAGCGAACGGCGGGCGTCAACCCTTCCCTGCCAAGGTCTCCTGCCAGCAGGATCGGCCCGTAGAGGAACGCGACGACGTTCGGGTTGTCGGGCAGGGCCTCGACGCGAATCGACATCGGGAGGCGGATGGCGACGGTGTCGCCGGTCTTCCATTCCCGGTCGAGTGTGACGTAGGAACCGGGCGCCTCGGTCACGCGGACCGGCGCGCCGTTGACCGCCACGGTCATCCCGGATGTTGCCCAGGACGGGAAGCGGATCTTCACGGCGAGTCTGACCGGCCTGTCGGCGGTGAACGTGAGCCGCGTCGTGTCCTCTTCCGGGAAGCGCGTCTCCTGCCGGACCCGCAGCCCCTGCTCGCGCCAGTTCAACTCCGACCCGATGAAGAGGTTGACGAACAGCGTCCGGTCGCCCTGGAAGTACACCGAGTCCGGGTACTTCGCGTGGTTTTCCATGCCCGTGCCGACGCAGCACCAGAACGAGGCGTCGGGCGTGGAGTAGGTCCGGAACGCTCCCGGCAGGAATGGGCAGTAGTAGAACATCCCGCCGGTGGCCGGGTCCTGCGACGCGAGGATGTGGTTGAAGAGGCCGCGCTCGTAGAAGTCGAACAACTGCGCCGACGGCTCCCAGGTGAAGAGGTGCCGCGTCAGTTTCAGCATGTTGTAGGTGTTGCAGGTCTCCGAGCTCGACGCGCCCAGGTGCTCCGAGAACTTGTCCACCGGGAAGAACGACTCGTCGTCGCTGTGCCCGCCGTTGGCGTAGGAGCGGTGGAGCGCGACACGCTCCCAGAAGAACTTCGCGATGTCGCCGTAGCGCCCGTCGCCGAGCAACTGGTACTCCCGCGCCGCGCCGATGATCTCCGGGATCTGCGTGTTGGCGTGAAGGCCGTCCAGCTTGTCCTGCCCCTGCGCGAGCGGACCAAGGATGAACTCGTGGTCGAAGGCGCGCGCAAGGCTCAGGTGGTCGCGGTCACCCGTGACCGCGTAGAGATTGGCGAGCACCTCGACCATGCCGCCGTGCTCGGTCATCAGCATCGCCTGCTGCTGGTCCCGGGACAGCTTGTCCATGCGGGACTTCACCCACGCCGCCTGCTTCACCAGCACGTCGAGCGCCTGCCGGTTGCCCGCCAGCTGATACATGTCGAGCAGGCCCGCCATGATCTTGTGCAGCGTGTAGTACGGCGCCCAGACGCGCCTGCGTGCCTCCACCCGGTCAATCAACTCCTCGGGGAATGCCGACAGGTAGCCCTCGTGGTAGCCCTTGGATGGCGACGCCTGCTGCACCTTCGCCAGTTCGCCGACCATCAGGTCGCCGCGCGCCTTGAACCGTTCGTCGCCCGTGCTGGCGTACATTAACGCCAGCGCCGTCAGGTAATGGCCGACCGAGTGCCCGCGCAGTTCGACATCCGGCGCCTCCCACCCGCCCAGCGGCGCGGCTGATGAAGGCAGGCCGACGTTGACCCGGAAGTTGTGAAGGAGCCGGTCGGGGTCGCGATCGAGCAGGTACTTCTGGTCTCGAACCATCGCGTCGCGGAGAGGGCCGTCGAGCAGTCGCACGTCCTGCAGCGGGAACGGCTTGGCCTTCAGGACGACGGCATTGCCGACCGGCCGGGCCGGCGCCTGCGTGCGCGCTGCCACGCCGTGCCACGCCGTGGCGACGAGGATGGGAATGAGGGCAATCAGGCAGAACCGCGCGGCGTGGCATCGTCTCAACGACTGCCTCCGTTGAATGAGCTCACGTGACCGGCTGAAGTTACGTGAACGTTCACGGTATGATACACACCGACCGCCGGGGTCACAACGACTCGCTTGCGCCGGAGGCGGAGCGCCGCCCGTTTTCGGGCACCCGCCGCGGCGGAAAAGGAGCCCTCGGGCCTCTTTGGGACGCGGGGCAACGGTTCGCGGAGGCAGGTGCATCATGCGCGGAATCGCCAGGCCGATCTTCGTGTCCCTCCTTGCCTGTGTCGCGTGCGCAATGCTCGCGGCCCAGAAACCGGCCCCCCCCGCTCGCGACTACCCGATCAAACCGGTCCCTTTCACCGCGGTCCACCTCGACGACGTGTTCTGGGCGCCGCGCATCGAGACGAACCGCACGGTCAGCATCCCGTTCGCCTTCCAGCAGTGCGAGCTGTCTGGCCGCGTCGACAACTTCGAGCGGGCCGCCAAGGCGCTGCGAGGCGAGGAACTGACGAACAGGAAGCCGCCGGGCTACCCGTTCGACGACACGGACCTCTACAAGGTCATCGAAGGCGCGTCCTACACGCTTAGCGTGCACCCCGACCCGAAGCTGGACGCGTACGTCGATTCCATGATCGTCAAGATTGCCGCGGCCCAGGAGAAGGACGGCTACCTCTACACCACCCGCACCATCGATCCGCAGCACCCGCACCCGTGGGCAGGAACCCGGCGGTGGGAACTGGAAAAGGTCGACAGCCACGAACTTTACAACCTGGGGCACTTGTACGAGGCGGCGGTCGCTCACTACCAGGCCACGGGGAAGCGGTCGCTCCTCGACGTCGCCCTGCGCACCGCCGACCTGCTCGCCCAGACCTTCGGGCCGGGGAAGCAGTCCACGTGGCCGGGCCACCAGATCACCGAGATGGGCCTGGTGAAGCTGTACCGGGTGACCGGAAACGAGCAGTACCTCTCGCTCGCGCAGTTCATGCTCGACCAGCGCGGGCCCGATGGTGACAAGGGCGCGGGGCGGGCCTACAACCAGTCACAAGCGAAGATCGTGGACCAGACCGAAGCGGTCGGCCACGCCGTGCGTGCCACGTACATGTATTCCGGCATCACCGACGTGGCGGCCCTCACCGGCAACAGCGCGTACACCAACGCGGTGGACACCATCTGGAACAACCTGGTGGCGAAGAAGCTCTACGTCACCGGTGGCATCGGTGCGACAGGCCGCGGAGAGGCGTTCGGCGGCGACTACGAGATGCCGAACATGACCGCCTACAACGAGACCTGCGCGGCCATCGGCAACGACTTCTGGAACCACCGCATGTTCCTGCTCCACGCCGACGCCAAGTACATCGACGTGATGGAGCGAACCCTCTACAACGGCCTGCTGTCGGGCGTCTCCCTCGACGGCAAGGCGTTCTTCTACCCGAACCCCCTCGAGTCGGCCGGACAGCACGCCCGCAGCCCCTGGTTCGGCGTGGCGTGCTGCCCGGGCAACATGACGCGCTTCATGGCATCGGTGCCCGGCTACGTCTACGCGCAGGGCGGCAACAGCGTCTTCGTGAACCTCTTCGCCGCAGGCACCGGGAAGGTCAGCCTGCCCGGCGGGCGGTCGGTGACCCTGAAGCAGGAAACCCGTTATCCCTGGGAGGGCGACGTTGCACTCACCGTGACGCCCGACCGCGCCGCCGAATTCACCCTCCGCATCCGGGTGCCAGGGTGGGCGCGGAACGAGCCGGTTCCGAGCGAACTCTATCGGTTCGCGGACCCCGCCCCCGGGCCCGTCGTGCTCACGATCAACGGAACCGAGGTGCCGCTGACGTTCGACAAGGGATACGTTCCGCTCCGCCGGACGTGGAGGCCGGGCGATCTCGTCCGGCTGAAGATCCCCATGCCCGTTCGTCGCGTCATCGCGGACGAAAGGGTTCACGCCGACCGCGGTCGCATCGCGCTCCAGCGCGGCCCGATCGTCTACGCCGCAGAGTGGCCCGACAACCCGGGAGGCAGGGTGCGCAACCTGCTCTTGCCCGATGCCGCGCGCCTCGACAGCCAGTTCCGCCCGGACCTGCTCGGGGGCGTGGCGGTCATCACCGGCAAGGCGCAGGCGCTCGCATTCGACGCCGGCGGCGCCGTCACCCGGGCGGAGCAGCCCTTCACCGCCATCCCCTACTACGCCTGGGCCAACCGCGGTCGCGGCGAGATGATGGTCTGGATTCCGCGGGTGGATTCGGCCGCCCGTCCCACGCCGTGGCCCACCGTGGCCACCACGAGCACCGTGTCGGTGTCGGGGAAGAGCCGCCGCAACCCGAAGATGATCAACGATGGCGAGGACCCGCCTTCTTCGAACGACTCCGCTGCCTACTTCGACTGGTGGCCGACGAAGGGCACCGGGGAGTGGGTCGAGTACGCGTTCGGCAAGCCGTCGACGGTGTCGCAGGTGGAGGTCTACTGGTTCGACGACACCGGCGAGGGCGAGGTGCGCGTTCCCGCGTCCTGGAGGCTGCTCTATCGCGACGGCGATGCCTGGAAGCCGGTGGAAGCGCGCGGTCCATTCGGTGTCGAACGCGACCGCTACAATCGCGTGGAGTTCGCGCCGGTGACGACGACCGGGCTCCGCCTGGAACTGACCATGCAGCCAAAGTGGTCGGCGGGGCTGCAGGAGTGGAAGGTGCGATAGTGGCCGGCATCAAGGATATCGCCAGGGTCCTCGGCGTCTCGATCGGGACCGTGGACCGCGCGCTGCACAACAAGCCCGGCGTCAACGCGGGCACGCGCGCGCGGGTGCTCGAAGCCGCAAAGTCGCTGGGGTACCGCCCGAATCTCGCGGCGCGGCGCCTCAAGGCGGGGACGGCCCTGCGCATCTCGGTCCACCTGCCTCGCGAGCTCGCCCTGTTCTGGGGCGCGGTCCGCGAGGGCGTCCGACAGGCCGCCGCGCTCCTCCAGCCCGCGCTGCAGGTGGAGTTCCGCGACCACGCCAGGCTCGGGCACGGTGACGTCGAGTCGTTTCGGGACGCGCTCGACGCGGGCGTCCACGGCTTCGTCGTCGCTCCCGGCGACCCGCTTGCGCTCGGCCCCTGGATCGAGCGGGCGGCCCGCCGGAAAGTCCCCGTTGTCTGCGTCGTCACCGACGCCCCGGCCACCGAGCGGCTGACGTCGGTCTCGGCCGACCCGTTCACGGTCGGGGCCGTGGCGGGAGAACTCCTGGGCCGCTTCGTCCCGAGTGGCGGTCCCGTTGCCTTCTTCACCGGCTGGCTGGGGACGCAGGACCACGCCGACAAGCTGCGCGGCTTCGAGTCGAGCCTCGCGGTCGCGGGCCCGCGCTTCTCGATCGCGTCCATCGTGGAGGCCCACGACGACGAGCGGGCGGGCTACCAGCAGGCCGTCAGCCTGCTCCGGTCACGCGCCGACCTCACCGCGGTCTACGTCAGCACCGTGAACTCCCTGCCCGTCCTGCAGGCCATCAAGCAGGAGGGGCGGACAGGCTCGCTGACCGTGATCACGACCGACCTCTTTCCAGACCTCGTACCGTTGATCCGGCAAGGCGCGGTGGCCGCGACCGTCTACCAGCGCCCCGCGACGCAGGGCAGGATGGCCGTGCAGGCGCTCTACCAGTACCTCCTTGACGGGACGGTGCCGGCGCCTAGATTGAGGGTGGTCCCGCACGTGGTGATGCGGAGCAACCTCGACCTGGTTCTCGAGCGCCTGCGGCCCGACGGAGACGAACTGCAGCCGACCGCGTAGCGGGCCGTCGCCCCGCCACCCCTCCCGCTGGACCACGTCTCTCTCGCCGCCGGCGCTGCGCCCGTGAGGCCGCCGCCTGCGGCCCCCGGCCCGCTTGCAGACGTCGTGCCACCGTCGCCTTTCGAAAGCGTTGCTGGGCGCCAGAACCGGCGCGCGAGAACCGGTTGACAGGGAACCCGGCTCTCGCCTAGTGTACGCCTCGACCGTGAACGTTCACGGTCGCACCCCCTTTTGTCGTCGTAAACGTTTACGAACTTCGAGGTTTGGATCGCCTCCCGAGCCTGGAATCGACTTCCTCGCCGCCGAGCAGAACCTCGGGGTCAACGCGAGCCGTCAGCGCGGCAGCGGCAACAACGCATGGTGGACGGGATGAGCATGAACGGGGCGCCGTGGGCCGCGCCGTGCTCACGGCATCACGGAAGACGATGAGCGCTTGGAATCGCTTCGCTTCAGGGCCACAAGTCAGATGATCCGCACGATGGGAGGCAGGGTCGTATGAAACAGCGACAGATCGGCGTGCGACGACGGGGCAGCCTGCTCGGATGCCTGTTGCTCTGTCTGTGCCTGGTCCCCGCAGCCTGGGCACAGCAGACGACGGGTACGATCAGCGTGACGGTCATCGACTCCAGCGGCGCGGTGGTTCCCGGGGCGCTGTTGACGCTGACGGACGTCGCCACGAACGACGCCCGGACGGCAACCACGCGAGAGGCGGGCAACTACACCTTCGTGAACCTCAACTTCGGCAACTACAAATTGACCGTGTCCCTCCAGGGATTTGCGACGCAGAGCTTCGACGTGCTGGTGCAGTCGGCCCGCACCACCGACGTCAAGGCCACGTTGAAGGTCGGAACGCTGGAAGATGTCGTCCAGGTCTCCGGCGTCGCGCCGCTGGTGGAGAGCACGACCAACGCGATCAACACCACCGTTGACGTCAAGCAGATCGAAGACCTGCCACTGGGCGGCCGCAATATTGCGCAGTTCGCACAGTTGTCGGCCGGCTTTAACGGCACGTGGAATGGGTTGCCGTCGGCGGCGCAGGGGAGCACGGTGGACGGCATTGTCGGCAACACCAACCGCTGGCGCTATCAGTCCAACATCCAAGGCTCGCAGACCGCCATCACCCCGCGCCTGGAGAACGTCGCGGAAATGGTGATCAGCACCGACCAGTTGGACATGAACCAGGGCTTCGGCACTTCCACCATGCAGATCACGTACGTCACCCGCCGTGGCAGCAACCAGTTCCACGGCCGGGTGTACGAGGATTTCCGGGCGGAATGGCTGAATGCCACGAACTGGAACGCCACGACCAAGCCCAAGTACCACCAGAACGAGGCCGGCGGCAGCCTGGGCGGCCCCATCTTCAAGGACAAGCTGTTCTTCTTCGGCAGCTTCTCCCTCCAGGACGTTCCCGGGAGCCGCATCACCTCCCGCACCTACCTGGTTGACAGCGCCGAGCAGGGGATCTTCACCTACGGGAACGGCGCCAAGGCCAACCTGTTCAACATCTACGCGGCTTACAACGCGTCGAAGGGCACCGCGTTCCCAGCCTCCGTCTCGCAGATGAACGCGATGGTGAAGGCACGCTTCGGGGATGTGGCCGGCTTCCGGCAGTCGGCCGGCGGCCTGTCTCCCCAGGGGTCCCAGCCGACCGATCCGAACCTGCGCCAGTGGGAGTGGCAGAACCCGAGCTCGTCGCGAAACTACTACCCGACTTTCCGCGTGGACTACAACCTGTCGAGCAACTGGCGCGTGAACGTGTCGTACAACCAGACGACGAGTTCCGCGCCTTACGCGAACGCGGAGCACTGGCCGGGCGATGGCCGCGGCGCGGGCAACGACAGCAACAACATCAGCCTGGCCGTCGGACTGGAAACCATCATTCGGCCCACGCTGCTCAACCAGGTGAGGGCCGGGTACCTGTACACGCGCGCGGCGTTCGGACAGGGCGGGTCCGACGGCTTCTACACCAACCCGAGCATCTATTACGGCTACGGTTTCTACGACGATTACTACGAGATGCCGAATTCGCGGAAGCAGCCCATCCTCAGCGTGTCCGACACGCTGACGTGGGTGAAGGGGTCCCATACGATGGGCTTCGGCTTCAACGCCTATCGCGAAGTCAATCAGTATTGGGATCCGCCGGAAGGCTTCACGATTATGAATCTCGGGATGGACACGAACGATCCCGCCCGGGATGCCCTGACCAAGCAGGCGATTCAGGCGGCGGCAGGTCCCGGCGCTCCGTTGCCGACCGACGCCGAATGGGCCAGCGCCCGTGCGCTCTACGCGCTGCTGGCTGGACGGATCAGCAACTTCTCGGGGCGTCACGCCTACCTTCCGGACACCGGTGCGTACGCGAGCGGAAGCACGCCGAACCCGAGCGGGGTCGCGTACTCGACGTTGGACGAGCTGCTGACGTCCTTCGGCGTCTTCGCGCAGGACTCCTGGCGTCTGAAGCCGAACTTCACGGTGAACATGGGCCTGCGCTGGGACTTCGTCTCGCCCGACATCGACCGTACCGGCAAGTACCACTCGTTGACGCCCCAGGATCTGTACGGCCCGACGGGGGTTGGCAATCTCTTCAATCCCGGTGCGGCGTCTCTGACCGGAACCTACGATCCGGTGTACACCGCCCGGGAAGCGGCCTACGGCCACTGGAACGTCACCCCGCAGCCGGCGGTCGGCATCGCCTGGACACCGCGCTCGAATGGCAGCTTCTTCGAGCGGATGCTGGGCGGCGACAAGTCGGTGCTGCGTGCCAGTTACTCGTTCAGGCGATTCACGATGCCACAGCAGTTCGTGTGGGACATGGGCTCCTCTTACGGCATCGGGTTCTACCAGAACTTCTCGTCAAGTCCCGGCACCTCGGGTGCCCAAGGAACATTCATGCCGGGGAGCATCGCGCTTGGCGGCCCGGGCTACCTGCCGCAATCGTGCGCAACGACGCCCACCGCTCCGGCGTGTTACGTGTACAGCCCGCAGCAGTACGCCAAGGTCATCAGCATGAAGGAGTCGACCTTCGTCGGCGGCGCGGCCGCAGCCATCAACAACGACATTCGCCAGCCCTACACCCAGTCCTGGAGCGTGGGCGTTCAGCGGCAGCTTGGCGCGGGGCGGGCGATCGAGATTCGCTACAACGGCAACATCACGCGGAACCAGTGGCTGGCGATGGATGTCAACGAGGTCAACATCTTCGAAAACGGCTTCCTGAACGAGTTCAAGTCGGCCCAATCGAACCTGAAAATCAACCAGGCGGCCGGGGTGACTTCCTTCGCCAACCGCGGCCTGCCGGGGCAGGCGAACCTCCCCATCATGACCGCGGCGGGCATCAGCTTCACCAACTCGACGTTCATCAACAACCTGGCGAACGGCCAGGCCGGCAGCTTTGCCAACACGCTGGCCACCAACCGCGACTACTTCTGCCGGATGGTGGGCTCCACGTTCCAGCCGTGCGGCAGCAGCTACGGCGCGGGTGCGGGCTATCCGATCAACTTCTGGCTGGCCAACCCGTTTGCCCTGGGCTCCTGGACCGGGGCCTCGTACATGAGCGATGAGGGCTACTCCAACTACAACGGTTTGCAGGTGGAGTTCCGGCAGCGCCAGTGGCACGGCCTCACCGCGACCGCGAACTACACGTTGAGCAAGACCATGGGCGTGGCGACCGCGGGCGACTGGACGGGCTCCTACAACCAGTTCACGATCCGCGACCTGTCAACGAGCTATGCGCCGATGGGCACCGACCGGCGACACGTCGTCCACGTGAACGCCATCTACGAGCTGCCCTTCGGGAAAGGCAAGAAGTGGCTGGCCGACAATAGCGCTCTCGACAAGTTCGTCGGCAACTGGACGGTCTCCACGATCATCACGTGGCAGAGCGGCACCCCGTTCCGGATCACGGGCAACAACAACACGTTCAACAACAAGCGCGACGGCGGCCTGGTTCTGAATGGCATCACCCCCCAGGACATCCAGGACAAGGTCGGCCTCTACTGGAACTCAGCCGGGCAACCGTACTTCCTGCCGCCCGACTGGGTCGCCCAGGTCAAGGCCGACGGCACCCTCAGCTCCAATACCACGCCGGGAACGTGGGGGCAGATCTTCTACCTCCATGGGCCGTACCAGACCTTCTGCGACATCGGCGTCTCGAAGGCGGTTCAGATCAAGGGGTCGGTTCGCTTCAAGTTCCAGGTGGAAATGCTGAACGCCTTCAACAATACGACGTTCGCGCAGAGCACCACCGCCCTCAGTTCGACCGGGTTCGGCCGCGGCACCCAGACGTCCACGTCGCGCCGCATCGAGCTCCGGGGGAACATCGAGTTCTAATCGCGGCGCTCGCTTCGCGAACGACGATGCTCGCTCCCTGTCGGCTCTGGGCTCTGGGCTCCCGGCTTTGGGAAGAGAGCGTCAACGCAAGTAGTCGGTGATAAGGTGGGGCGGGGCCCGCGCGGCGGGTCCCGCCCTTTTTCGTCGGTCGGTGGCGCCGACGTCTGGACTCGGCGGCGCAGGCGTCCCTTGGCGCGCCGTAGCCAGAAGGGCGAAGGCGGGCCGCCTGCGATGTGGAGATCGACATGACACGTGCACTGCGAACAGCATCGGTGGCGCTCGCCGCCACGCTCTGCCTGACGGTTGCGGGTGACCGAGTCCTGGTGGCTCAACAGCGCGGCCAGAAGCCCGTGCCGACGCCGGGACCGATGCTCGAGCAGGGCAATCTGGTGCTCGACACGCCGGAGTTCGAGCTGACCCTCGTGAAGTCGTCGCAGACCGTGGCGAGGCTCGCGTCGAAGCGCGGAGGCGGGTTCGACTTCACGCCGGGCGACCTGCTCGTCGCGCGCTCGCGCGACGGCTACTACCACCTCGGGGACCTGGACCTGCGGGTGCGCGCTGGATCCACAGGGGAGTGGAAGTCTTACTCGACGGCGCAGAAGCGGACCCCGGTCGCGCCCCTCGCGGCATCGAAGAACGTCCTGGCTGCCGCGGACCTCTCCCCCACTTTCGCCGCCGACTTGCCGCTTCGCGTGACGCGCGAGTGGCGCGTCGAGAACGGAGCGCTGGTCCTCCGGTTCACGCTGTCGAATCCCGGCACGCAGCCGGTAGAAGTGGGCAGCCTCGGGATCCCGATGGTGTTCAACAACGTCCTCTCGGACCGATCGCTCGACCAGGCGCACGCGCGGTGCGTCTTCTACGACCCTTACGTGGGCCTCGACGCCGGCTACCTGCAGGTCACGAGGCTGAGCGGCCACGGCCCGGCGCTGCTGGTAGTGCCCGACGGCCGCACGCCGTTCGAGGCCTACAGCCCGATCCTCACCCCGCCACGCGGACAGGGGCAGCTGGGCCCCGCGGGGCAGGCACCGGCCGGCCAGGCTGCCGCTGGTGGCCAGGCTGCTCCCCCGGCGCCGCCGATCTTCACCGACCCGACGCCGCGCAGCGTGACCTTCGAGGGTTCTTCGACTGGATGGTGCACTCGCGGGCGCACGCGGAGAACGAGTGGAAGCAGGCGACGCAGTGGAACCCGCCCACGAGCCGCACCATCGCGCCGGGGACGTCGGTCACCTACGGCGTGTCGTTCGTGGAAGCGCCGGAAATCCGCGCGATCGAATCGACGCTCGCCGCGCGCTCGCGCCCGGTGGCCGTCGGCCTGCCGGGCTACGTGGTTCCCACCGACGCAGGGGCGAAGCTGTTTCTGAAATACCCCCGCCCCGTGACCTCGCTGCAAGTCGAGCCGGCTGGGGCGCTGACCGCCGTGAAACAAGCGCCCACGCCGGGCGGCTGGCAGGCGTACGCCGTCAACGGGGTCACACCGGGCCGCGCGCGCGTGAAGGTCACCTACGCCGACGGGGTCGTCCAGGCGATCCATTACATGGTTACCAAGCCGGCCGCCGAGGCGGTGGACGACATGGGCCGCTTCATGACGACCAGGCAGTGGTTCGTCGATCCGGCCGACCCGTTCAAGCGCAGCCCCTCGGTCATGACCTACGACCGCGAGGAGAACCGCATCGTCACGCAGGACAGCCGCGTGTGGATCGCGGGCCTGGGAGACGAAGGCGGATCGTCGTGGCTGGCGCTCGGCATGAAGCAGCTCGGGCGCCCGGACGCGGGCGAGACTCGACGAAGTACCAGCAGTTCATCGACGGGGTCGTGTGGGGCGGGCTGCAGTACGCCGAAGGCCCGCGCCAGTTCGCGGTGCGCAAGAGCCTCTTCTACTACGAGCCCGACCAGATGCCCGCGGGCTACTACCGGAGCGACCTGAACTGGACAACGTGGACGAGCTGGAAGAAGGAGGCCACGGAGGTCGTCGACCGGTCCTACAACTACCCGCACGTGGCGGCGCTGCACTGGGCGATGTACCGGCTGGCGCGGAATCACGTTGGCCTGGTGACCAACCACCCGTGGGAGTGGTACCTGGACAAGGCGTACCGCACGTCGGTCGCGATGGGTGTTCACGCCGCCCACTACGCGCAGTTCGGGCAGATGGAAGGGACGGTCTTCCTCGAGATCCTGCGCGATCTGCAGCGCGAGGGCTGGAAGGAGCAGGCGGCGGACCTCGAGGCGCGGATGAAGAAGCGCGCCGAGGTGTGGACGAAGCTCGCCTACCCGTTCGGCAGCGAGATGCCGTGGGACTCGACCGGCCAGGAGGAGGTCTACGCCTGGACGAACTACTTCGGCGACGCCGCGAAGGCGCAGGTGACGCTGGACGCGATCGTCGCCTACATGCCGACGGTGCCGCATTGGGGCTACAACGGCAGCGCGCGGCGCTACTGGGACTTCCAGTACGCCGGGAAGGTGCGGCGCGTCGAGCGCCAGCTGCACCACTACGGCTCGGGCCTCAACGCGATCCCGGTGCTCGCGCATTACCGCGACCACCCTGATGATTTGCACCTGCTGCGGATCGGGTTCGGGGGCGCGATGGGCGCGCTGACGAACATCGACGCGGAAGGCTTCCTCGCGCCGGCGTTCCACTCGTTCCCCGACATGCTGCGGGCGGATGCGATTTCGGGCGACTGCGCGCAGAACTTCCTGGGCCACGCGTTCAACACGGCGACCTACGTCGCGCGCCACCCCGAGTTCGGCTGGCTGGCGTTCGGCGGAACGCTGACCACGCAGGGCACCCGCGTCGTGGTGGAGCCGCGCGACTCGTTCCGGATGCGCGCCTACCTGGCGACGCTTGGCCTCTGGATCACGCTCGACGCCGGGCGGATCGAGCGGGTGGAGTTGAACACGGCCACGAAGACCGTGCGGGTGGCGCTGGCGCCCGCGACGGCGATCCACGCCGGCCGCGCGCGTGCGGGTGGAGCAGCCGGCGAAGATCGCCGGCATCGGCACGTTCGCGCCGAGAGCGGCGCTGAAATCCGAGCGCGGGGCGTTCGTCGTGCCGCTCGGGAAGACGACGACGTGGGTGGAGCTGGAGGCGGCGGCCAAGTAGGCGTCCGGCTATCGGAGGTCGGCTATCGGCGGTGGGCCGTCACCGCGATCGATGCCCCGTCTCTTTCTGCATTGTGCATTCTGCTTTCTGCACTCTGCCTTCCGGCCGCCGTTGAGGGCGGCCGGCTCTCCCCCGTTCGGGTGAGGAACTTCGCTCCGCCCGGGTGATGTGCGATGCTGGGGCCGCCTTCTATATTGGGCCCATGAACAGCGACACCACGCTCGCCCCGGTGAACACGCGGCTGGTCTTCAAGGCCTACGCGATCGTGTCGTGGGTGGCCGGGGCTTTCCTCTACATGTGGGGAGGCCTGGCGTTCCGCGTGCCGATCGCCGGCCTGCCGCCGTGGTCCGACTGGATGGCGTCTCGGCTCGTGGGCGCCGTCATGATCGGTGCCGGCTTCCTGGCCATCGCCGTCAGCCGCATTGCGGACGATGACGATCGCCGGCGCGCGCTCGGGTGGTGGGCGATCGCGCACGGCGCGGTATTCGCCGGCGTCACCCTCCAGTTGCTCGCCTTCACCAACATCGCGCGGCTCGACTGGGGCATTGCAGCGCTGACGGCCTGGCTGTTCGGCGTCTGCTTTCTCTTCGGCGACCTCTGGATGACCGCCGACGGCATGCCCCTCGGCGGGCTCGGGCTGCGGACCTCGCCTTCGGTGCTCGGCGAACTCCGTCGGCCGGCCGTCCACCGGCTGCGCTCGACCTACGAGGAGAAGATCCGGGAGGCTGCGAGCCAGGAAGAGCGCAATCGGCTCGCCCGCGAGCTGCACGACTCGATCAAGCAGCAGATCTTCGTGATGCACACCGCTGCCGCCACGGCCCAGGCTCGCTTCGAGTCGGACCCGCCCGGAGCGAGCGCGGCGATCGACCAGGTGCGGAAGTCGGCGCGAGAGGCGATGACCGAGATGGAGGCGATGCTCGACCAGTTGCGCGCATCGCCGCTCGAGAACGTCGGCCTCGTCGAAGCGTTGAAGAAGCAGTGCGAGGCGCTGCAGTTCCGCACGGGCGCCGAGGTGAAGTTCACCGTCGGCGAACTGCCGCCGAACGAGGCGCTCCCAGTCGGCGCGCAGCAGGCGCTGTTCCGGGTGGCACAGGAAGCGCTGGCGAACGTCTCCCGGCACGCCAGGGCGAAGCAGGTCTCCGTTTCGCTCGAGTCCACGCCGCTCAGCCTCCAGCTTCGCATCGATGACGACGGCGTCGGATTCGACACGGAGCAGGCGGGGACGGGCATGGGCCTGGGAAACATGCGCAGCCGCGTCGCCGCGCTCGGCGGCACGCTGGCCTTGACGAGCGAGCCCGGTCGAGGAACATTGGTGCGGGCATCGGTGCCGCACGCCGCGACGCAGCCGGTAAGTGTACAAATCCATCGGCGCCGGGCGCTGCTCTGGGGCGCCCTCGTGCTCGCCGCCGTGGTGTCCACACTCTGGATGGGCGCGCAAGGCGACCGCTACATGACCGCCATGTTCGCGGTCAACTCCGTCGTTCTGGCCGTGGAGTTCGCACGCGTGGCCTCCGACTACCTGAGGGCCCGCAAGACCGGCGCGCAGTCGGCTTCGCGATAGAACGCGACGAATAGCATAGTCCGGCCGCTGGGGGCCTGTCGGCGGACGAATCGCTTCGGAGCCGGCCGCACGGCGAAGTCGGGAAACCGACAAGCGCGTGCGGAGGTTTCCCTGGCGCAGCGCGTAGCGGTCGAGCCAGCCGCGATTAGCGCAAGCCCGATGCCTGGAGCCGGAAACCGAGGCACCGCGAGGAGGTTTCCCGGCCGGCGGAGGCGATTCGGCAGCCGATGGGCCGCCAGTGGGCGGACGACTCAGAATCGTGGACCCTATGGGGAGTGGCCGTATGACAGCCGTTCGCCTCGTCCTCGTGGACGACCACCGCGTCGTCACGCGCAGCCTGAAGGCGTACCTCGAGTCGTTCCCCGACCTTGCGGTGGTCGGAACGGCGGCGAGCGGGGAAGAGTTGCTGGATCACGTGGACGAGTGGAAGCCCGACATCGTGCTGCAGGATCTCCTGCTCCCGGGCGGCATGGACGGCATCGAGGCGACGCGCCGCGTGCTCGAGCGGCGTCCGGAGGTGAAGGTCATCGCGCTCACTGCCTCGATGGACGAGGCGCGGATGATGGGCGTGCTGCGCGCGGGGGCCGCCGGCTACGTGCGGAAGGACGCCGAACCCGAGACGCTGCTCGCCGCAGTCAGGGCCGTGGCGCGCGGCAAGACGTACATCGACCCGTCGGTGAGCGGCCAGGTCCTGAACGCGTCGGCGCCTCACGACGACCTCACGCCGCGCGAACGCGAGGTGCTTCGCCGGCTGGCGCTGGGCCTGTCCAACAAGGAGATCGCCGACGCGCTGTGCATCGGCGAGGAGACGGTGAAGAGCCACGTCGGAAGCGTGCTCTCGAAGCTGCGGGTGGAGAACCGCGCCCAGGCGATCGTCCAGGCGCTCAGGCGCGGGTTGGTCACCCTGGAAGAACTGTAGTGGAGGACTTATGAAGCGCATGATCTTCGTCCTGGCGGCTGTGGTCCTGTCGGGCTCTGCGGCGTTCGCTGACGTGACGGTCACGATGGCCGTCACGATGGGCGCGGCGACCATGACCGTGGACGGCACGATGGTCGTGTCGGTGAAGGGCTCGAAGTTCCGGTCGGAATCGAAGGTCATGGGCCAGGAGGTGCTCCTCCTCGGCGACGGCGTGACCAGGCAGGTCTGGAAAGTCGACCAGGCTGCGAAGCAGTTCGAGCCGTTCGACCCGCAGCAGGCGTTCCCGGCAGCCGTGAGCGTCGGCGACGTGAAGGTCGGCATGACCCCCAACGGCCAGACGAAGGAACTCCTCGGCCAGGTCTGCCAGGGCTACACGCTCGAGATGAGCATGCCGATGACCGTGCAGGGCGAGACGGTGACCGTGAGGATGACCGGCCCGGTGTGGATGGCCAAGGAGGGCCAGGCGGTGGCTGAAATGCAGGCGTCGCAGAAGACGTTCGCGGAGTTGGGCATGGCCATGTCGCCGATCGGACAAGGTCCGCAGGCAAAGGCCCTGATGGAGGCAAGCAAGGCGATGATGGCGTCGGGGGTCATCGTGGAACAGAACCTCGTGATGACCATGGAGGGAACGGGCCAGATGGCCCAGGCCCTGTCGCAGGTGGGCGGGATGACAATGACAACGCGGGTGACGAGCCTGTCGATCGATCCGATCCCGGACGAGAGGTTCGCGATCCCGGAGGGGTATACGAAGAAGTAGCGGGAGAGCCCGGCTTCTTGACCGTGGGCCTTCGGCTCTCGGCCGCGTCAGTCGTGACACAGCCGGAAGCCGAAGGCCGCAGGTCGAGCCTACTTCTTCGCGTATCCCTCCGGCAGCGCGAACTTGCTGTCCGGGATCGGGTCGGTCGTGATGGCCGTCACCTTCATGGTGATCGTCGCACCCGCGTTCTGGCCCAGCATCTGCGCCATCTGGCCGGTGCCTTCCATCGTCATCTTGAGTTCCTGCTCGAGCACCATGCCCGCGTCGGCCAGCGCCTTGGTCGCAGCGGCCATGCCCTTCCCCTGGGGCCCCTGCGCCAAGATCGAGGTCGACATGCCGACCTCGGTGAACGCCTTATTGGAGGCCTTGTACTCCGCCACGCCGGCGCCGTCCTTGGCAACCCATGCCGGGCCCACCATCCGCATGGTGATGGCTTCGCCGCCCACCGTGGCCGGGATGGAGATGTCGATCGTGTAGCCCTCGCAAGAGCGCCCGAGGATGTCCTTCTTCTGGCCGTTCGCGGTGACGGACACCTTGGCCTCGCCGAAGCTGATCGGCATCGCCGCCATGGCCTTGGCGGCGTCGAGCGGTTCGATCGTCTTCGTGCCGTGATTGATGGTCCACTGCTGCTTGGTGGCGGCGTCGCTCAGTATCGACACGTTCTGGCCGGCCACGCTGCCGTCGGACAGGAACTTGGTGCCTTTCGCGTAGGTCGTCATCGTCCCGTCGGCGTTCATGGCCGCCGCCAGGATCGAGACGCTTGCCGTCACCGTCACGTCGGCGAATGCGGTCGGGGCGAGCAGGATCAACGCAACCAGCACGAGCAGCACACGCTTCATACAGCCTCCAGGAATGCGAAAGGGCGATTCCCAAGCATACAGGGAATCGCCCCGTCGCGCGCTTGCTGCCCCGCGCTGAGACAGGCGGGGACGCCTGCCCTACTGAGACGGCCGAGGACGCCTGTCCTGCGGTGTGTGGCGCCGGAAGCCCGAGGCCGGGAGCCCGGCGCCTACCTCTTCGTCTGCACCGGAACCGCGTCCAGCAACCAGACGCCGCGGCCGTGCGTTGCGATGGCGATCAGCCGGTCGCGCGGCTGGATGACGAGGTCGAGCACGAAGACCTGGGGGAGGTTGCCGCCAAGCACGCTCCAGGTCGCGCCGCCGTCGGTCGAGACGTAGGGGCCCATGTCGGTCCCCACGTAGAGGATCTTCGGGTTCGCCGGATCCTCACGGATGACGTTGACCGGGCCGCCGGGGATGTTGCCGACGATGCTCTTGAACGTCTTGCCGAAGTCGGTGGACTTGTAGATGTAGGCCGCGAAATCGTCGTCCCGCTTGCCGTTTTGCGTGACGTACACGGTGCCCTCGTCGAACGCCGACGGCACGACGCGCGAGATCCACTTCTTCTGCGGCAGGTTCGCCGTCAACTCGGTCCACGCCTTGCCGCCGTCGCGCGTCACGTGCAGCCGCCCATCGTCCGTCCCCGCGTAGAGCAGGCCGAAGCGCAGCGGCGACTCGGCCAGCGCGAACAGCGTCTGATAAGGGATGTCGCCGTACATCTTCGGGTCGTTGCCCGACAGGTCTGGGCTGATCCGCTCCCACGTGTCACCGCGGTGCATCGACCGGTAAACGTACTGCAGCCCGTGGTAGACGACCTTCGGGTCGTGCGGCGAAACGATCGTCGGTGCCATCCACTGCCCGCGCAGGTTCGCCTCGCCCTCGCCGACCTTCGGCATGATGTTCACCATCTCGTACGGCGTGGCGCGGAAGCCCGTGCCCTTGCCCGGCTTGGAGAAGTCGGCGCGATCCAGGTTGCCGTAGAAGCTCGAGGCGTAGACGGTGTTGTTGTCGCTCGTGTCGATCGCGTGGTTGGACCCCTCTCCACCGATCGTGTCGTCCCACTTCTGGGCCGGGATCTTGTCGCGACCCCGGCTGAGGTCGACGATCGTGCGGTAGCTGCCGTGGTCCTGCACCGAGCCGTAGATGCGCAGCGGGTCTCCGTTGTCGAACATCACGTTGAAGAAGGTGACGACCGGCAGGTTGTCGAGGAACTGCCGCCACGTCTTCCCGCCGTCGAACGACATCACCACGCCCCCGTCGTTGCCGTCGATGATGTTGTCGGAATTCGCCGGGTCGATCCACAGCGCGTGATGGTCGGAGTGCATGCCGCGCAGCACCTTGAACGTCTTGCCGCCGTCGGTCGAGACGTTGAGCGCGAGCCCCTGGAAGTAGACCGTGTTCTCGTTGTTCGGGTCGACGCGGACCTGTGAGAACACCCATCCGTAGGTGGCCGCGGCACCTTCCATGAAGCTGTTCGACTCGCTGACCTTCTTCCAGGTCTGGCCCTTGTTGTCGGAGCGGTAGATCTCGGCGCCCTTGATCGTCCCTTCCTTCTGGCGCCCGTAGGAGTCCATCTCGCCCGGTTTCGCCTGCCGCGCGATCTCGTAGTTGTCGACGAAGGCGTAAACGACGTTGGGGTTCGAGCGGGCGATGTCGATGCCGATGCGGCCGCGCTTGTCAGGCGCCGGCAGCCCCTCGTTGACTGGGGTCCACGTCTTCCCGCCGTCGGTGGTCTTGTGGATCCCCGTGCCGGCGTATCCGGCGAACGTCCGAGGGTCGCTCCACTTCTGGCGGACCCGCTGCCAGGTCGTCGCGTAGATCACGTTCGGGTCGCCCGGATCCATCACCAGGTCGTTCGCCGCGGTCTTCGCGTTGACGAAAAGGACCTTGTCCCACGTCTTGCCGCCATCGGCGGTCTTGTAGACGCCGCGGTCCTCGTTGTCGGTCCACTCGCGGCCGCCCGCCGCCACGTAGACGACGTCGGGGTTGGTCGGGTGAATGACGATCCGGGCAATGGTGTGGGTGAGCGCGAGTCCCATGTGCTGCCAGGTCTTGCCGGCGTCGGTCGACTTGAAGATGCCGACGCCTGCGTTCGAACTGCGGAAGATGTTCGCCTCGCCGGTGCCGAACCAGATGACGTTCGGGTCGGACGGCGCCACCTCGACGTTGCCGCCCTGCACCGAGGCCGCCTGATTGAAGATCGGTTCGAACGTCTGCCCCTCGTTCTCGGTCTTCCAGAGGCCGCCCGACGCGGTGGCGACGTAGATCGCGCGGGTCTTGCCCTTCCGGTTGGCGACGGCGACGTCGACGACGCGGCCGCTGATGTTCGTCGGACCGATGTGCTGCCACTTGAGGTCCTTGAAGGGAGAGCTGCCCCGCAGCGCGACGAACTGGTCCCAGGCCTTCATCCGGAATGCGGCGTCGGCGACGACGGCGGGCGCTGCCGGTGCGGCTGTGGCGGCCTTCGCCGACTTCGCGGGAACCTGGGGTGCCTGCGCCGTGAGCGGACCGTAGCCGACGAGCGCGAGGCCGACGAGTATGATGGCCGCCACCAGTGCCGCGGACGGGCGAACGATTCGAGCGTGAGCCATGAAACTACCTCCGTGTTGACGCGAAGAAGACCGGGCCGCCGCAGAAACGGGGCCTGACCCCGTTTCCGGATTTCCCCGCTTTCCGGCTCTTGCGCCTGTTCTTGGGCGTCTTGGCCGGACGGGGCCTGGAAAAAACGGGGCCTGACCCCGTTTCCGGGCGCTGTTCCTGCGCTCCCGGGCGGGCCAAAACGGGGCCTGACCCCGTTTTGTCGGGACCCTTTCCAGGGCTCGAGGCCGGACGGCGGCGCGCAGCGGATTGTATACCAACCCGTCGAGCCAGTATTGTATACAAATATGTATACGCAAAAGGATACCGTGTTGTAGAGTAGGGGCGATGGGACCTGCTGTCGGCAAGCCGCTCGCGACCCAGCCCCGCGCCAGGGGCCCCCGGCCGTCTGCGCCGAAGCCGCCGATTCGCGTCGTCGCCCGGAACGAAGCCACTTCGTCCGCTTACCAGCGGCTGCGCGATCTCATCGTCTCCGGTCGCCTGGCTCCCGGGGCGCCACTGGTCGAAGCCGAATTGTCCCAGCGCCTGGACGTCAGCCGGACGCCGGTCCGCGCCGCCCTGCAGCGACTGCAGCAGGAAGGCTTCGTGACGGCTTCCCGCGCGGGCACGATGCTGCGCGCGATCGTCTCCCCGCTCACGGCGGACGACATGCGGGAAGTGTTCCTCCTGGTCGGCGCGCTGGAATCGGCCGCCGCACGGCTGGCGGCCGGCCTCGACCCGTCTCGCCGCCTCGCGCTCGCCGACGGCCTCGGGCAACTGGCGGACGCGCTTCGTGCGGCTGCCGCCTCTCGTCCCCCCGACGTCGTCCGGGCGCACGACCTGCACGTCCGCTTCCACCAGGACTGCAGCCGGGCAGCTGCCGGCCCGCGGCTCCTGTCGGAACTCGAGGTCCTGCAGCCCCAGGTGGAGCGATACCAGCGGGTCTACACGAGCGCGATCGTGCAGGACCCGGACGAAGCCGTACGCGAGCACGGCGTGATCGTCGAAGCGGTTCGGGCGGGCGACCAGGATGGAGCCGAGCGGGCGGTGATGCGCAACTGGCGCGCGTCTGCCGAGCGCTACGGGCAGGTGATGACGATTCTCGGAGAACGCGGAAACTGGTAGGGCAAACGTGACCCTTTCAACCTGGACCGACCCGGCGTTTCTCGGCGTGCCCTCCGCCGAAGGCAAGATCCTGCGGATCGAACGGTTCGCCATCCACGATGGACCGGGGATCCGCACGACCGTCTTCCTCAAGGGCTGCCCGCTTCGCTGCACCTGGTGCCACAGCCCCGAGAGCCAGCTGCTCCAGCCGGAGTTCATGCCGCGGCCGGAGCGCTGCGTCCGCTGCATGGGGTGCAACACCGTCTGCCCGCACCACGCGGTGCGTCCGGCCGCCGAGGGAGGCCCCGTGGCGCCCGAGGCGTGCGACACCTGCGGCGCCTGCGCCGAGGCATGCCCGACCGGCGCCCGGGAACTGGTGGGCCGGACGATGAGCGTGGACGCGCTGATGGCGGAGATCGAGCGCGACCGGATCTTCTACGACGAGTCCGACGGCGGGGTCACGTTCTCGGGTGGCGAACCGCTGATGCAGCCCGCCTTCCTGCGCGAGATTGTCTTTGCCTGCCGCACGTCGGGCATCCACGTCGCCGTGGACACCTGCGGCCACGCGGACACCGGCGCGCTGGTGGACGTCGCCCGCGACACGGACCTGTTCCTGTTCGACCTCAAGATGATGGACGAGGAGCGCCACCGCGCGTACACGGGCGCGTCCAACGTCCGCATCCTGCAGAACCTCGAGCGCCTTGCCGCGATTCACGACAACATCCTCGTCCGGTTCCCGTTCATTCCCGGCGTCAACGACGACGACGAGAACGTCAGGGAAATGGGGGCGTTCCTCGCGTCGCTGAAATTGACGCGGGTCGACGTCCTGCCCTATCACCGTGCCGGCATCGCCAAGTACGACCGGCTCCAGCGCCCGTACCAACTGCCCGACACCCAGCCGCCGTCGACCGACCAGGTCACCCACGCGGTCCGGCTGCTCGAGTCGTGCGGGTTGATCGTTCGACCAGGAGGATCGTCATGACGGAACGTGTAGCCAGGCTTCGCCAGGAGAGCCTCGACCGGAAACCCACCCTCTCGAGCGAGCGCGCCGAGTTGATGACGGCCTTCTACCGCGACGCCCCGGCGGCGCCGCTGCCGGTCCTGCGTGCGCTCTCGCTCCAGTACCTGATGGAGCACAAGGCGCTGTGCATCCTGCCGGACGAGCTGATTGTCGGGGAGCGGGGGCCTCAGCCGAAGGCCACGCCGACCTACCCCGAGCTCTGCTGCCACACCCTCGAAGACCTCGACATCCTCGACTCGCGCGAGAAGATCTCTTTCGCCGTCGACCGGCAGGCGCGGGACGCGTACCGCGACGAGGTGATCCCCTACTGGCGCGAGCGGTCGATGCGGCACCGGATGTTCCAGGAACTGCCCGACGCGTGGAAGCACGCGTACGAGGCGGGCGTCTTCACCGAGTTCATGGAGCAGCGCGCGCCCGGCCACACCGTCGCCGACGACAAGATCTACCGCAAGGGACTCGCCGGGCTGCAGGCGGACATCGACCGCGAGCTTGCGTCGCTCGACGACCTCCACGACCTGGACGTGTACGACAAGCGGCAGCAGTTGAGGGGCATGCGCCTGGCGGCCGACGCGGTCATCCGTTTCGCGCGCCGCCACGCGGAGGACGCGAGGCGCCTGGCCGCCGCCGAGACGAACCCCGCGCGGAAGGCCGAGCTCGAGCAGATTGCGGCCAATTGCGAGTGGGTTCCCGAGCATCCGGCCCGCACGTTCTGGGAAGCGCTGCAGGCCTACTGGTTCATGCACCTCGGGGTCATCACCGAGCTGAACACGTGGGACTCGTTCTGCCCGGGCCGCCTCGATCAGCACCTCTACCCCTATTACAAGCGCGAGATCGCGGCGGGAACGCTGACACGCGAGCGCGCCAGGGAACTGCTCCAGTGCTTCTGGGTGAAGTTCAACAACCAGCCGGCGCCGCCGAAGGTGGGCGTGACGGCTGCCGAGAGCGGCACCTACACCGATTTCTCGAACATCAGCAACGGCGGGCTGAAGGCGGACGGCAGCGACGGCGTCAACGAGGTCTCGTACCTGATTCTCGAGGTGATCGACGAGATGCGGCTGCTGCAGCCCTCGTCGAACATCCAGCTCTCGAAGAAGAACCCCGACCGGTTCCTCAAGAAGGCGTGCGAGGTCATTCGCAAGGGCTGGGGACAGCCGTCGGTCTTCAACGCCGACATGGTGGTGTCGGAACTGGTGCGCCAGGGCAAGGCCGTCGAAGACGCGCGCTGCGGCGGCACGAGCGGGTGCGTGGAGGCGGGCGCGTTCGGCAAGGAAAGCTACATCCTCACCGGCTACTTCAACCTGCCGAAGGTCATCGAGATCACGATGAACGACGGCTACGATCCGCGCACCGAGCGGCAGATCGGGCCGAAGACCGGCGACCCGGCCGCCTTCGCGTCGTTCGAGCAGTTCCTCGACGCCTTCCGGACGCAGCTCCAGCATTTCATCGACGTGAAGATCGCGGGCAGCCACATCATCGAGCGGATGTACGCGACGCTGATGCCGGCGCCGTTCCTCTCCATCATCACCGACGACTGCATCAGGAAGGGCGTGGACTACAACGCCGGGGGGGCGCGCTACAACACGCGCTACATCATGCCGGTCGGGCCGGGCACGGCCGCCGACAGCCTCTCGGCGATCAAGTACCACGTGTTCGATCACCAGAACACGACCATGCCCGCGCTGACGAAGGCGGTGCGCGACGACTTCATCGGCCACGAGTCGCTCCGGCAGCTGCTCGTCAACAAGACGCCCAAGTACGGCAACGACGACGAGTACGCCGACGCGTTCGTCACCCTGCTGTGCGACGAACTGTTCAACCGGATCGACGGGCGGCGGGGGCCGACCGGCTCGACCTACCACATCAACTACCTGTCCACCACCTGCCACGTGTACTTCGGGTCGGTGTGCGGCGCGACGCCCGACGGCCGCCACGCGTGGGTCCCCGTGTCTGATGGCATCTCGCCGGCCCACGGCGCGGACCGCTGCGGCCCGACCGCGGTGATCAAGTCGGCCGCGCGCATGGACCACGCGCGCAGCGGCGGCACGCTGCTCAACCAGAAGTTCACGCCGGCGCTGCTCGAGGGGCAGGACGGCATCGACCAGCTCGCGCACCTGGTGCGCGCCTACTTCAAGCTCGACGGCCACCACATCCAGTTCAACGTGGTGACCGCCGACACGCTCCGCCAGGCGCAGCAGGAGCCGGAAAAACACCGCGATCTGATCGTGCGGGTGGCCGGGTACAGCGACTACTTCTGCGACCTGACCAAGGGGCTGCAGGACGAGATCATCGATCGGACGGAGCAGAAAGGCTTCTGAAGCGGGCACTGGCCGAGGCGCTCTTTCTTCCCCGCGCGTCGAACGCGGCCACGCGAATCACACCCTTCGCCGGAATCGGCCCCGACACGATCGTGCTCTGCATCGTCGGCTCGGTGCCATCGGTCGTGTAGCGAAGTGACGAAGCCCGGGATCTGCATGTTCGCGAGCACCGCGCCGTCCACCGCCTTGAGGCCCGGCGTCGGTATCCGGTAGTTGATCTGGAGGCCCTCGTGGTCGAGGCGCGGCAGTTCGCGCGTGCCCACCTGGCCGACGAATCGCGCCCACGCTTCCTGGTAGAGCGCCGAAGCACTCGCGGTGTCGCGCTCGCGGGCCCAGTCGGGCTCGGGGGCCCACGCCCGCTCCGCCACGCCGAGCAGCTTGGGCATCAGCATGTACTCCAACCGGCCCTCGTCGCGCAGCGCCTCCGACCACAGGCATCCCTCGAGGCCGTCGATATTGTCGCGGCCGTAGTCGGTCAATCGATCCTTGCCCACGAACACGGCGGGGTCGAGCGGATTGCCGCGCGCGTCCTCCCTGGTGTTCCTGTAGTAGTCGAACGGAACGAAGGAGAACGGCTTGTCCACGTCCACGTAGCCGCCCCAGAAGAGGCCCGGCTCCTCCGGGTTCTTGTTATAGGCGAGGTCCAGGTAGAAGTTGCTGACGGGAGCGAGCACCACCTTGTAGCCGCCGTTGGCCATGCGGTAGGCCAGGTCCTCGGCGCCCCAGCCGGGGACGTTGTTCCAGATGTAGGTGCGCCAGCCGCGCGCGGCGAAGCCGGGGTTGGGAATGAGCTTCTGGCGGCCGTCCAGCCGCGTCTTGCGCCCGCCAACCTCCTCCCAGCCCGAGAGCTTGATGCCGCGGCGCTCGAGTATCTGCGCCACCCGACCGTAGAACACGAGCCACAGGTCCTCCACCGAAGCGAGCCGGTTCGTCGCGAGATACGACTGCACGACCGGGGATTGCTCCCACACGCCCGAAGGCACCTCGTCGCCGCCGACGTGCAGGTTGCGGAGTGGCACGCCTGCTGACTGGTGCAGCGCCGCGATCTGCTCCACGACCTTCTCGATGAACGCGTAGGTCGAGTCCTGCCCCGGGTTCATCACGTTGTCGTGATACCCCTGCGCCGACGTGTAGGTGGACCGATCATCAGGGTCCGACAGCGAATACTGCTTTGCGCCCGCGACGTCGCCCGAGGCCGCCAGCCGGCGGAAGCGGGCTTCCATCGCCTTGATGGCGGCGCGGGCGTGTCCCGGCATCTCTATTTCCGGGATCACCTCGATGTGCCTGGCCGCCGCGTACTTCAGGACCTCGACGTACTCGCCCGTCGTGTAGAAGCCGCTGCCCCACGGACGATCGGGATCGGGGCCGGACCCATACGCGGGGGGAAGGCACGAGCCGGAGTCGAGCGTATGGCACCGTCGGGCGCCCACCGCCGTGAGTTCGGGAAGGCCGGGTATCTCGAGGCGCCAGCCTTCGTCCTCGGTCAGGTGGAAGTGCAGGGCGTTCATCTTGTACCGCGCCATCAGGTCGAGCACGCGGAGAATGGTCGACTTCGGCTGGAAGTTGCGGGCGACGTCAATCATGAGGCCGCGGTAACCGAACCGCGGCGCATCCACGATGCGGATGGCGGGCAGCGAGATCGGCGCACCGGCGTCACGCCCTGGCGGCATCAGGCTGCGCAGCGACTGCAGGCCGTAGAACACGCCGGCCCTCGAGTTCGCGACGATGCGAATGCCGGTCGAGTCGATCGCGAGGTCGTAGGCCTCCGGGGATCGCTGGCCCTCCAGCGTGCCGAGCCCGAGCGTGAGCGTCACCTGGTTGCCGGAGGAGACAGCCGCGTTGGGGACGCCGGCACGGCTGGCCGCCTCTGAGCGGCTCGCCGCCCCGCCGACGGACGCGCCCGCCGCGCCGGTGGCGAAAAGCCGGGAGAGCCAGGCGGTGGCGAAGGACTGCTCTCCGGCCAGGTCGGGCGGCGCGTAAACCCGGGGCGCTCCCGTGAGGCGAAGCGAACCCGCTCCCGCTTCCACGCGCATCGGCGTGGGAAGCACGAGCGGCAGCGCGTCTGCGGGCACAACCTTGGTTGCCGCGTTCCGGTCGTACAGCGCCTCGGGTGGGACGACGCGCGCGGAGCGGCCCTGTTGGTCCGGACGCTCGAATGCCAGCGCCTGGTAATCGCGGATGGCGTATCCCTTGGAGGGGTTTTCGTCGAACACGATGTAAGGACCCGCGGGCGCCTGCGTGATGTTCCCGATGAGCCCGGTCGAGTACTCGAACACCGCCGTCTTGCCTGGCGCAAGCCCCGCGAACGACGGCCCGGGAACCATGCGGTACAGCTCGCCCAGCACCGCCTCGATCGCGATTCCCCCCTGCTCACTGCCTGGGGTGCGGCCGAGCAGCGCGTTGAAGTAGATCGCCCATCCCCTCGGCGGCAGCGGCTTGGTGTCGTTGTTGGTGAGTGTGAAGACGGCGCGCGACGCGCCCCGGTCGCTGGCGGCCGAAAAGATGTCGCCCTTCAGCTCCCACTTCAGGCGGAGAGCGGTCTGAGCGTCAGCCGCGAGGGCCGTGAAGAGAACGAAAAGCAGGCCGAGGGTACCGGTGCGCTTCATGCGCGCCAGAGTGCCACGACGCGGCGGCGAGCGGCAAGAGCCTCGCCGGCTGCCTCATTTGAGCTTCGCGTATTCGGCCTGGGCTTCCCTCAGGATCGGGATATCTGGGTCGGCGTCTTTCCATAGCGTCAGAAAGTCCTGGTACGCCTTCCGGCTCGCCGCGACGTCCCCGCCGAGGGCAGCGGCGCGTGCCTTGCCCACGTGCGCGAGCGGATACAGGACCGAGCGCCCGACGGCTCCGCGGTCGATTACGGCCTGGAATTCGGCCGCAGCATCTGCGGCGGACCCCGCCTGCAGTAAGGCGAGCCCGCGCAGGTAGAGGCTGGAGACTTCTCCTTGGTCATAGGGCCTGGCCGGGTTGAGCAGGTCGACGGCCTGCTGCGGGTTCTTCCGGGTCACCAGTTCGATGCTGGCCCGGATCATCGGAATGTTCCTCGCGTGCAGCAGGGTATCGACCGGGAACCGTGAGCCGAGATCGGCCGCGATCGACTCGGCCCTGGCGGCATCGCCTGTCAAGGCCAGCGCCAGCGCTGCCTGGAAGGCGGCGGCGCGGTTTCCCTTCGCAGCCCCGAGCGCGGCCAGGGCTTCCTTGTGCGCGATGTCGACGTTGCCGACGAACGCCTGCGTGGTCGGCGCGATCCCGCTGCCGGTCGGCGCTCGGCGTCCCGCCAGGGCGGCGGCTTCCCGCCGGAGCTTTCGGCTCAGGTCGAACTGCCCATATTGGGCGGCTCGCTGCCGGTCCAGCTCGACGAAGAAGGCCATCTCCACCGCCTTGCCTCTGGCCCACTCGCGCTGCGCCCGCGCACCGCCGTCGTCCCCCTGGAGCAGCGCGATACGGTAGAGCTGTCTGTGATTCCCAGGATCTTCAGGATACCTCTCGAGAAGCTGCTCGACGAGGGCCTTGCCTTCTTCCAGGCGGTTTCGAACGATGAAAGTGACCGCCAGGTTGGTGATGTTCGAGGGATTTGCGCCGCCTAGAGAAATGGCCTGGCGGTATTGCTCGGCCGCGTCGTCGTATCGGCCGAGTAGGCCAAGAACGCCGGCCAAATGGTTGGCCGCAGTCGGGTTTCGTGGGTACGCGCTCCGCCAGAGTTTCGTAAGTTCGGTCTGGTTGATCAAGTCTCCATCGACGCGGAAATGATAGGAGCTGGTGATGTAGTACCGCTCGTTCTCGGTCACACGGTCGCGGAGTTCGTAGGCCTTCCGGGCATACTCCTCGGCGCGCGTGAAGTCTCCAGCCGTGAAATAGCGATTCGCCAGGTGGCTGTACGCCGAGGCGAACGTCGGATCGAGTTCGATTGCGCGCCTGAAATAGGTTGAGGCGTCGGGGCTGCCGCCGAAGAGCGACGCCCTGACCCCGAGGCTATACGCCTGGAGCGCTTCGAACGAAGAAGTGGTGGCCCGCTCGAGCGGCGTATCGTACTTCTGCACCGAGGCGAGCGATTCGCCGAGGCTGCGCCGAATCCGGGAGGCGAGCCGGTCCAGCGCCCTGCCCACGGCTTTCTTGCTCTCGGCCTCCTCCTTGGCGCTGACCAGCGACGCACCGGTCCTACAGTCCCTGGCCTCCACGATGATTCTGGTACCGGCTGCCGAGCGCGGCTATCGAGCCCTCCAGCGCCGCCTTCAAGCCCTCGCGCCGGCCGATTTCCCGGGCCACAGCCGCGGTCACAGGGTCGTCCGGTGAGCGGCCCATCATGCGCAGGGATTCCCTGACGCTCTCTTCCGGCAGGATGCTCAGGAACGGCGACTCTTCGAGCTGGATGCGCAGAGCCTGCGCCAGCGTGGCGTCGAACTGGGCATCGCCCGTGGTGTTGACGAAGTCCGACAGGACGATGACGTCGCGGTCGGTGAGAATGGGCCGCGTCCTCGCGTAGAGGAAATAGGCCCCGGCCGCAATCGCGAGCAGCGCCACCGCCGGAACCGCGTTCGCCCACCACGCCGGACGCGGGCCCCTGGCAGCGGGTGCGGCGCGTATCGCTCTGGCGGCGCCGATGCCTCCCGTCTCCTGCAGCCACCGCAACTCGTCCGCCACGTCGCGGGCCGTCTGCCAGCGCCGGTCGGGGTCCTTGGCCAGGCACCGGGTCACCAGGTGTTCCAGCGCTGGCGGCGTCACCGGCTGCAGCGTGCTGATGGGCGGCGGCTCGGAGACGATGATGGCCGAGATGACGCTCGCACTCGTGTTCCCCGGGAATGCGCGGCGCCCGGTCAGCATCTCGTAGAGCACGCAGCCGAACGAGAACAGGTCCGCGCGCGCGTCCACCTCCTTCCCTTGAAGCTGCTCGGGCGCCATGTACGGCACCGTGCCCAGCACCGTGCCCAGCACCGCGCCCGGCGTCGTCGCCGGCTCCTCGGCGGAGTCGAGCGATGCGTCCGCCCCGACCAACGCCGCGGCGCCCGTCCGCGTGAACTTCGCCAGGCCGAAGTCGAGCAGCTTCGCCTGCGGCGCGCCCGGGCGCACCGCGCCGGTCGTCGTCAGCATGACGTTGCCGGGCTTCAGGTCGCGGTGCACGATGCCCTGCCGGTGCGCCGCGGCGAGCCCGTCTGCGATCTGCACGCCGATGGCGAGCGCCTGGTCAATCGGGAGCGGCTTGGCCTCCGAGTCGCCGGTCCGCGGCGCGAGCCGTTTCGCCAGCGTCTCGCCGTCGAGGTGCTCCATCACCAGGTAATCGATGGGGCCGCGAGACGTCGGATCTCCCCGCCCTCCCCGCCCTCGCCAATTGGCTTCGGCGAGGCAGGCCACCCACCCGCCGGGATCGTGGGAACGTCTCGCCCGACGTCGTAGACCGCGCAGATGTGCGGGTGGTCGAGCGCCGCAATGGCGCGCGCCTCGCGCGTGAAGCGAACGCGGGCGGAGGGGTCGAGCCCTCTGGCGCCGGCGAGCACCTTCAGCGCGACGGTCCGCTTCAACCGCGTGTCGCGCGCCCGGTAGACCGCGCCCATCCCGCCGGTACCGAGCAGGCTCTCGATCTCGTACGGCCCGAGCCGCTGACCGCGGTCCAGCGCGGGCGGCGCCCACGGCGGCGTATCGAGCAGGCCGCCCGCCGCCCCCGTTGGGTCGGCCAGCAGCGCCTCGACCTCGCGCCGCAGGTCAGCGTCGCCCGCGCACGCTGCGTCGAGATACGCGTTGCGCGCCGCGCCCTCGTGCTCCAGCGCCTCGCGCGAGACCCTGACAACCTCCGACGCGTGGTCGGTCATGGGAGGCTCCAAGAACGGCTCTCGGCTTCCGCTGCCGACTGCCGGCCGTGTCACGGCGTACAACACACGCCCCTGAGCGTAGTCCCTTCAACCCGCGACCGCGTCTTGCGACTTCAGCTCCTTGTGCAACCATGCGCGCGCCACCTGCCAGTCGCGCTTCACCGTCTTGGCACACACGCCGAGCGCTTCGGCCGTCTCGTCGACATTCAACCCGGCGAAGTACCGCATCTCCACCACCTGCCCCATCCGCGCGTCGATCGTCGACAGCCGCCGCAGCGCCTCGTCCAGCGCCAGCAGGTCTTCGTCGCGGGCAGGGACGGCCCCTAGCCAATCACCCAGGGGAATCGCACGGTCGCTGCCGCCACGCTTCCCGGTATGCCGCTCACGCGCGTGGTCGATGAGGATCCGGCGCATCAGGCGGGCGCTCACGGCGTAGAAGTGCACCCGGTCCTGCCACGGAACGTCAGCGCCCTCCACCAGGCGCACGTACGCCTCGTGCACGAGCGCCGTGGTCTGAAGGGTCTGATCCGAAGGGCCTTCGGCGCGCATCCGGGCGTGGGCGATCCGTCGGAGTTCCGAGTAGACGACCGGGAGGAGTCGTCCGAGAGCGCCGGCGTCCCCGGCGCGCCACGCGTGGAGAAGGAGTGTGACATCCGCCGCCGGAGGAGAATCCACGGGGAACCTCCAAGGGTGTGACGGCGATGCGCGGGTCCAGAGGTCGAGGCCGAGACGAAGGTGCGCCGATTCTACACCGGCTTCAATAAACCATGTCCCCGTTTTTCTGCCATTCCCGCTTGCGTTGTCGCCCCGGGCATCACGCCGGGCGCCAAGGGAGGGGGCCATGGCCGGCAGGACAAGGCAGCTGCGAACAGGACGGCTCGGCCTGGCAGCTGCCCTGCTGGCCGCGACCGCCGCCGGCGCCCGAACCGTCTCGACCGAAGCGCAGACCACCCCTGCGTCGGTGGCGGATGGGGTATCGCCCTCCACCCCAGCGCCTGCGCCCGGGGCTCGCGTCCGCGGACTGCTCGTGGGCAAGCGCGACGCGGCGGACCTGCTGGATTACGCGCGGCGGGCATGCCCGACCGTCCGGTTGCTCTTGGAGTCACTCGAGCGGGACGGACCTGATCGTGCTCGTGGAGGTGCGCGACCGGGTGCTGAACCACACGGGGCACCTCACGTTCGTTGCGGCCGGCCACGGAACCCGTTGGCTGAGGATCACGATCGACGCCGGCAATCACGAAGTGCAGCAGGCAGCCTGGCTGGCGCACGAACTGCAACACGCGTTGGAGGTGGGAGGCGCACCGGAGGTCCGTGACGTCGAGGCGCTTCGCGCGCTGTTCGAACGCATCGGCACGAACCTCGGGGGGGGCCAGTTCGAGACCGACGCGGCGACGGCGGTCGGCAAGCAGGCGCTTCGGGAAACCTACAGCCGGTAGCTCGGCCGGCGCCATCCCCGTGACATCGGATGGCGCCAACCGCCTGACGACGAGGCTTCGGTTGGCCGCCGTGAACCCGAGAGTTCCGACCTAGCGTCCGAAACCGGCCACCAGCCCGCCGAGGGCCGATTCGAGTTCGTTCGACCCAGGCACGTTCCCCTGTGGCGTGAGCTGATCGACCACCGACGGCAGCAGGCTGGCGAGCAGCCCCCCGCCTCGTCGCCCGAAACGCCGGCCTTGGCCGCGAACTGCGAGACGGTGTCCTTGCCCAACACGTCCGTGACCTGGCTGGCGTTGATCGGCGGGTTGGGCCCCGTCGAGATCCAGGACGAGATCATGTCGCCCATGCCTTTGGCCTGGAACGCCTGGATCAATCCGCCCAGTCCCCCCGGTTCCTCCCACCGAGGAGTCGTTCGCACTGAGCAGGCTGGCCACGGCCGCAATGGCCTGGGGGTTCTTCGCCGCCAAGCCGGCGATGCCACCGAACCGTCCGCCGAGATTGTCAAGAAGACCGATGTCGCACTCCAGCCCCGGCTAGTCCGGGATCCGGTTCCGGTTAGTCCGGGATCCGCAGCGTCTGGCCCACGCCGATCTTGTCCGGGTCCTTCAGCTGGTCCTTGTTCGCCTCGAAGATCTTCATGTACTTCGTGGCATCCCCGTAGAAGTGCTTTGCAATCTTCGACAGCGTGTCGCCGGCGACCACCTGGTAGGTCTTCTGGGGCACCGGGAGCGACGCGTCGATCGTGATGTCGGCGGTCAGATCCGGGAACGCCGGGTCGATGGCCTTGATCCTGTCCCACACCTCGTTCTTGATCTGCTCGTTCGGGGCGGCGCCGCGAATCAGCAGCTTCTCGTTTTCGACGTGGACGTTCTTCCAGCTGACTCCGCGCCCGGCGGCGAAGTCGATCACCGGCTGGTACTTCTGTTTCAGGGCGTCCAGGTTGGCCATGTACTCTCCTTCCGAATCAAGACCATCTTCTCGATGTCCCGACAGCCCGCAGGGGCGGGACCACCAACCTCCATCTTAGACCCGAGGGCCTCCAGTCGAGCGGGCGTTGCCGGCTCGACAGGACATCCACCTCGACCGTCACTCTCGCCGGGGTGGACCCGTCACTTACCTCCTCGCCTCTCTTTTCTGTTGTCGTGCTGCTACTTTGTGTGGCAAAGTATGCGCCATGGAACAGCACGCGGCCGCCGAGCACCTCCAGGTGATTCGAACCCTCATGGAGCGATCGGCCCTGTATCGCCGGACGCTCGCCCCGATCATGCTCTACGTCGGATCCGTCGGGACGCTCGCGGGCGCCGGGGGCGTGCTGCTCGGCGTCGGGGACCGGCGCACCTTCTGCGCCTGGTGGCTGGCCGCCGCCGTCATCGCACTCGGCGGCGCGTTCTTGATCGCCCGCAGGCAGGCCATGCACGACGGGGAGCCGTTCTGGTCGCCGCCCGCACTGCGCGTGAGCCAGGCCATCGGCCCGCCGCTCACCGCCGGGCTGCTGCTGAGCCTCGCCCTCCTGGCGCACGGCCCGGGGCCGGCACGGTGGCTCTTCGTCCTGTCGACGGCGCTCTTCTACGGCTGCGCGCTCCACGCGGCAGGTTTCTTCATGCCGCGCGGGATGAAGCTCTTCGGCTGGATCATCATCGGTCTCACGGGGTCTGTCGCCCTGTTACTCCCGTCGATTGCGGGCGCGACGCCCGCCTGGGTCGATCACCTGATGATGGGCTCGCTCTTCGGCCTCGCGCACCTGGCCTACGGTGCGTACCTGTACGTGACCGAGCGGCAGACGGGCGTGGTGTGAATTCCAAGCCGTTTCTCCAGATCGACCGGATGATCCACGAGACCGGCCGGCTGGGCATCATGTCGATGCTCGCCGCCTCGGCCGAGCTGTCGTTCACCGAACTCCGGGACGCGCTGGAGATGACCGACGGCAACCTGACGACACACATCCGCACGCTGCAGGAAGCCGGCTACGTGTCGGTGGCAAAGATGTACCAGCACGGGCGGCGACTCACGACGGTCTCGCTGACTGCCGATGGCCGCCGCGCATTCGCAGATTACGTGTCCCTGCTCGAACGCATCGTCAAGCAGGCGAAATCGAAGTGAAACGATGGGCTCTGTCGCCCGGGGGGCCGGCCCTCGGCTGCATGGTTCACAGGCAGTCGCTTTGCACGACAAAGTCATGAGAGGCACGCCAATGGAAGTCGCACGCGCACGGCACTTGGGCATGTGCTTTGGGGTCCGGGACGCCATCGCCTTCGCCCTGAGGGAGGCAGGCAGCCAGCCGTTGACCGTCCTGGGAGAACTCGTGCACAACGAGACGGTGCTCCAACGGCTTCGGGCGCGCGCGGTCCGGGTGGAGTCGGAACTGGACAAGGTTGAGACGCCGAGCGTGATGATCACGGCGCACGGCGCGTCCGACCGCCGCATCTCCGAAGCCCGCAGCCGGCGCCTCGCGGTGCTGGACGCCACGTGCCCGCTCGTCCGATCCGCCCAGCAGGCGGTGAAGGCGCTCGCGCGCGACGGTTTCCACCCCGTCATCATCGGCAAACGGGATCACGTCGAGGTCAAGGGACTGATCGAGGACCTCGACGCCTTCGACGTGGTCCTCAGCGACGAGGACGTGCAGGCGCTGGCGCCCCGGTCCCGCTTCGGCATCGCGGCGCAGACGACCCAGCCGGTCGCCCGCGTTCACCACCTGGCCACGCAACTGCGGCTCCGGTTTCCCGAGGCGGAGGTGCGGCTGGTGGACACCATCTGCAAACCCACGAAGCACCGGCAGCAGGCGGCAGTGGCCCTCGCCCGGCGGTGCGATGTCGTGGTCGTCGTTGGCGGGGCCCACAGCAACAACACTCGCGAGCTGGCCGCCACCTGCCGCGCTCACTGCGCGCGCGTCTTTCACGTGCAGACCGCCGACGACCTGAGGGCCGAGTGGTTCCGGGGCGCCGGCATCGTCGGTCTGACGGCAGGCACGTCGACGCCGGACGATGTGATCGACGTCGTGGAGTCGCGGCTGAGGGCCCTGGCCAACGGCCAGCTGGCGGCGTAGATGCGGACAGGGGTACCCGCCGATCCGTTCTTCCTGCCGCGGCGGAAGCGCCGGCTCCCGCGCGCCATGGCCGAAGCGCCACGGCTCGATCGCACAGTGCCAACCGTCCTCATCGAGCCCCGGACGGCGCTGCTGATCAATCCGTTCTACGCAAAATCGCCCTACAGCAGCTTTGGCAAGCACGTCCTGACACCCAGCCTTGCGCTGACCTCCGTGGCGGCATCGACGCCGCGGGGCTGGCGCGTGCAGTGCTGGGACGAGAACCTCCTGCAGGGTCCGCCCCCCACCAACCCGCTTCCGCAGGTCGTTGGCATCACCGTGCACCTGACCTTCGCCCGGCGCGCCTACGAGCTGGCCGCCGCGTATCGGGCGCGCGGCTCAACCGTCGTGCTCGGCGGCATGCACGTCAACAGCCGTCCCGACGAAGCGGCGCCGCACGCCGACGCCATCAGTGTCGGCGACGGCGTGCAGACCTGGCCCGCCATCCTGGGGGACGTCGAGCGCGGCGCGCTGCGCCCCCGCTACGACGCGACGTTCGAGCGCGACTACGACCTCGACCCGCCGCCTCGCCGCGACCTGCTCCCGCGAGACGGGTTCCTCACGACGACCAGCATCATCGCGTCCCGGGGCTGCAGCAATCGCTGCACCTTCTGCTACCTGGCAACCGAGGGGGTGCGCCTGCCCTACCGCGTCCGCAATCCGCGGGACATCGTCCGGCAGGTCGAGGCCGACCGACAGCCGTATTTCGTTTTCGTAGACAACAACCTGGGCGCCAGGGCCGACTACCTGCGCGCGCTCTGCCGCGCCGTGCGCCCGCTCGAGAAGATTTGGAGTGCGGCGGTGACGCTGGATGTCACCGACGACCCATCACTCGTGCGGGAGATGGCACTCGCCGGGTGCACAGGCGTGTTCGTCGGCTTCGAGACGCTCAACGACGAGAACCTGGCGAAGGCGCACAAGCGCTCGCCGCGGGCGGAGGACTACGGACGGAGGGTGGCCATCCTCCACGACCACGGGATCAAGGTGAACGGCAGCTTCGTGGTCGGGTTCGATGGCGATCGGCGGGACACCTTCACGACGCTGGCGCAGTGGATCGATGCGCAGCGGCTCGCGTCCGCGACGTTTCACATTCTCACGCCATACCCGGGGACGCCGCTGTTCGAGCAACTCGAAGCGGAGGGCCGGCTGCTGCACCGCGACTGGGAGCTCTACGACACGGCGCACGTCGTGTTTCGGCCGAAGCACCTGACGCCGGAGGAACTGCTGCTCGGTTACGACTGGCTGTACCGGCGCCTGTCTTCCCACGCTTCGATCCTGGCGAGGCGGCCTCCCAGGCGGGCGGAGTGGCCCACGTACTTCGCGGGCGCATACCTCTACAGGCACTCGAACTGGCTGTGGCGGCTCCTCATCGAGCGGCAGCTCGTCCGCGCGGTGTGGCACCCGCTCGTCGAACGGGAACGCCGCCGCAACGTGGCGCGTCGCCTCGCTACTGAACGCGCCCGTCCTTCGTACCCGCATCCAGCACCGCCGGTGGGATGCCGAGTTCGTTGATCATCCGGGTTCGCGCGGCAGCGGCCTCGGCGTCCAGGCCGGCCGCGCGCATCTGCGAGAGCAGCTGGATGCAGGCGAGTTGGACGTCGCGCACGACCTGGGGGTTCTTCGGATTCAGGGAACCGCCCTCCGCCGTGAGCGCGACCGCCGGCGGCGTAGGCTCCAGGTACTGGTAGACCTGCGCCAGCACCGGCCACGGTTCCCGGTGCCACGGATTGAGAATCGTGGCGGCGATCAGGTTCACCGCGGCTCGAGACAGGTGCTCCCGCGCCGCTGCGCCGTCGCCGCGTGCGCTCTCGAACTGCGCCGCCGACGCTTCCGCTATGCCCCTGGTGAAGTGCGGGTCGAAGTGGTTCGGCGAGAGCCGCTGCAGGTACTCGGCGGCAGCCACCGCGCGGAGCGGCTCGTTGGCGCCCAGGTAGGCGGTTGCCAGCATCTTGTAGATGAAGGCGCTGCCAAGGTCGTGAACCTGCTCCGGCGCTCGCCCCGCTGCCAGCTGCTTCTGGCGCTGCTCGCGGTTCATCCCCTGGTCGATTGACTCGGCGCGCTGGAGGAGCGCAATCGCCCTGGCGAACTCGGGCTGCCCGGCTCCGGGCGCACTGGCCGCCAGCGCCTGCGCCTTCCGAAGATGGTAGGAGCCGGCCTCCGCGTAGAGGCCGGCGGGCTGCTGCAAAAGCGGCAGGTTTGCCCGCTCGATGATTCCGATGCTCCGCGAAGCCAGCGAGATGCCTCGTCGATCCGTCCGCCCGACGCGTCGGACTCCATCGCCTCGAGGGCGAGCGCCTTGTAGACCTTGTAGCTCTCCGGCACGACGCCGGCGGCGCTCGTCCACAGCGCTCCGGTTGCTGGTCCAGTCCTCGTTCCGCGCCACCGTCCGCGCGGACAGCGCGCAAACCGCGGCGACGACGACGATCACCGCGCCGACGGCCGAACCCTGCGGGCTGCCGGCCGCGCCGGCCGCAATCGACCGCATGCCGCGATCGAGCGAGCGCGACGACGGCGGCCAGGCCCACCAGCGGGACGTACATGAAGCGCTCCGCCATGATCGTGCCGACCGGGATCAGCAGGTTCGACGTCGGCAGGAACGCGACCGCGGCGAAGCCGAGGAAGAACGTGATGGCCGGCTGCGCCGCCGCCAGACGATGGCCCGCGACCAGCAACGAGACGATCGCCGCGAGCGCGAGCCAGGCGTGCAGGTCCTGGCCCGACGACAACGTCCAGCCGAAGAGCGTGATCGCCTCGAAGAGTAGTCGCACGAAAGCCGCGCCGGCCAGGCGGCAAGCGCCAGGCAGTAGCCGGCCACCTTCACCGCCGTCATTGCCCCGGTCAGAGCGGCGCGTTGACGATCGGGTTGTCGCCGCCGAACTGCGCCGGACGCCAGACATCGTGGAGCAGCGCCCAGCGTGCCCACGCCATCGCCAGCAGGCCGCCGGCGACGACAGGTACGCAGGCCACGCGCGGGCCGCCGACCGGCGCATCGCGACCCCGTCGCGCCCCGCGCCGCGGGGAACAGCAGATCGTGCAGCAACATCAACGCCGGGAGCACGACCGCGCTCTCCTTCGAGAACACCCCGGCAGTGTACGCGGCGCCCAGCGCCGACCAGCCACGAGCGCCTTCGCGGCCCCGTGGCCCGGAGGAACCGCCGGTAGATGCACAGGCCGCCGAGAATCGAGAGGCCCGCGAGCAGGTCGGCCCGTCCGACGACGTTCGTGACCGATTCGACGGTCAGCGGGTGGCATGCGAACACGGCCGCCGCCGCGAGCGCCGCCCACCGCCTGCCGGTCACTCCCCGCACCAGCAAGAACGCCAGCAGCGCGTTCAGCCAGTGCAGCAGCAGGTTCACGGCGTGGTAGCCGGCGGGATTCCCGCCGCCGACCAGGCGCGTAGTTGAACCAGAAGCTGAGCGTCGTCAGCGGGCGGAACAGGCCGCTCTCCCCCGTCGGCCACCAGTAGTCGCGCGTGAGGATGTCGACGACGTCCGCCAGGCGACCGCGCGGAGGCGCAGATCGTTCAGGATGATCGGGGTGTTGTCGAGGATGAGGCCGGCCCGAAAGCTGTTCCAGTAGGCTGCCAGGCACACCGCGGCGAGGACCGCCGCGGCGGGCAGCAGGCCGGGCCAAAGCGCCTTCGCGGGGGTCCAGGGCCTGGACCCGGCGGTGCCGGGCGCGGTGCGATCTGCTTGAGAATGACGCGGTCTTCGAGACATGCGGCCGCCAGAACTATACTATGCCGCATCCTTCGTCGTTCCTCCCCAAGGGGTCCTGCTATGGGAGTTCTGCAATGAGCCGACACGAGGACATCCGCCGCCACGCGCTCGAGGACCTGCAGCGATTCGAAGTGCTCATGATCGACGGGCACTTCGACTACGGCAACGGGTATCACGGGCGGGTGTACTCAACCCGCACCAGCTGTTCCGCTACCCGTCCACGATCTGGCGATTCGCGCAGGACCTGATCGACCTGCTGCCGGCGTCCCTGGTCGAGCAGACCGAGCTCGTGGCCGGCCCGCTCACCGGCGGCGCGCTCCTCGCCCACACCGTCGCGGGGCTGCTCGACAGCCGGCGCAAGCTGACGGAACCGCCCAAGCTGTTCGCGCCGCTCTCGCCGAAGGCGGGTCGCGACCAGGCGCTGCGGGCCCTCTATCGACGCCAGGTGGCCGGCAAGCGCGTCCTGCTGGCCGACGACGTGCGGAACACCGGGCTGACGTTCGCCCGGTGCGCGGCGCTGGTGAAGGAGGCGGGCGGGACCGTCGTGGGCACGGTCGAGATTTACGATCGCCAGGAAGCGGTGGTCGATCTCGGTGTGCCCAACATCGCGCTGGCCGAGTACAAGGCGCTGGACAACTACCCGGTAGACGCGTGCCCGCTGTGCCGGGCGGGAGTGGCGGTCACGGCGTTCTGACGCCAGCGCCGCCTATCGTGACCGGCGGTGGACCCCACCGCTACCGTGTGCCCCTGCTGAACCCGGCCAGGTCCACTCCCTCGCGAATCAGCGCGGGGTGCCGGCCAGCGCCATCAGCAGCATGACGGCCCCGTAGAACTTGGGCGAGGCCGCCGCCCCCGCCCCGGCCCTCAACGCGTCAGCGCCGCCCACACGATGTGGGGCGACCGGCCGTTCACGCGCACCATGCGGACCCACAGGAGCGTCATGTGCTCGAGGTGCAGCGCCTGCTCGAGCCCGCCCACATCCAGGGGCTCCCACCCCAATTGCTCGATGAGCCTGGCGGCGACAACCTTCGCGTCGCCATCGTTCCCGCAGAACATCATTACCGGCTTCACGCCGTATCCCGGATACGTGTTGTCCTCGAAGTTCTCGGCGCCGTAGATCGAGAACGCCTTCACGACCCGGGTGCCGGGGATCAGCTTCTGCACGAACTCCGAGCCGGCCTGCACGTTTCCCAGGCCGTGTGACAGCCCGGGGCCGACCGGGTTCGTGCAGTCGATGAGCACCTTCCCTGCCATCTCGCCCGCGAGTTCCCTGAGGATCGCCTCGTTGGCCTGGAAAGGCGTGGCCAGGAACACCACGTCCGCACCGCGCACGGCCGCCTTCGCCGGGGCGACTGCCAGGCCACCGTTCCTCCCCACCGCCTCGCGGACGCTCGCCGATGCCGGGTCGTCGGCCGCGAGCGCCACCGCGTGGCCGAGCCGCTGCAGGTGGTCCGCCAGCGGCGCGCCGACGTTCCCACATCCGATGAAAGCGATGTTCACACCGGCACCTCCTCCTATCGGCCGAGCGCCTCGATGACGAGCTTCGCCGCCGCCGCTCCCGAGTACTGTTGCTGCCCGGTCACGAGGAGGCCGTCACGAACCGCGAACGGCCGGAACGGCTGATCGACGACGAAGTTCGTGCCCTCGATCGCGCGCGCTTCGTCTTCGATCCAGAACGGCTGGATGCGCCGGCCCACGAAGCCGTCGGCGTACTTCTCTTCGCTCGTGGCGAAGCCCGTCCACGTCTTGCCCTTCACCAGCAGGTCGCCATTCGACAACCGCGTCTCGAGCAGCAGGCAGGTGGCGTGGCACACCAGGGCGGTCACCTTCCCCGCTTCGAAGAAGCAGGAGACGAGGCGCTGCAGCTTCGCGTTGCCGCGGAACGTCACCATCGGCGACTGCCCGCCGACGAAGAACACCGCGTCGTAGTCCTCCGGATCCACGTCGTCCACGCTCCTCGTGTCGTGGATCAGTGCGAGGTGGGCCGGCGACTTCTTGAAGCCGAGGCTGAGGACGTCGCGGGCCGAGTATCCGCTCGCATCTTCCGGGTCGCTGAAGCGAAGGCAGACGTCGGGCGCCTCGCGCTGCAGGATGCGGTCCAGCGCCGGCCCCAGCACCAGGAGCACGTGGTCGGTCGTGTAGCTCGACTTTCGACGACTCTCGGCTTCCGACCTTCGGCCTGCCAGCGCTCCCCGGGGCTAAAGCCCCGGGGCTACATCCGTCGCCGCGGCCCGCGTCCGCTTGCCCCTTCGACCGCCCTAGCGCACGGCTGTGAACGTGATCCTGAACGGCATCAGCCAGTCGCCCAGGTCGCAGCCGCCGCCGTTCGAGACTCGCTTCACGGGTGCAACGTAGGAAAACAGCTGCGCCTGGCTGACCGTGCCGACCGGCTTGGGATCGTCGGGGCCCAGCGGCTCGAGCACCCAGGTCGTCGCCGTCTCGCGCGTCATCTTGAGGAGCCCCTGGGCGGACTTCAGCTTCAAGTCGCCCCAGTGATTCTGGTTGTAGTCCAGCCAGAACTCCCGGCCATCGGGCGTCTTGAATGTCACGTTCACGCCGACAATCACCGACGAGCCGACGGCGAGGTCGCGGACATTCGACCACGTGCCCTCGGAGACCCAGACGCCGTCCTTGGACGTCACGATCGCCTCGCTGCGAATCAGGAACCATGTGGCGTCCGGGATGCCCGGCAGCCACGCCGGTAGCGCCTCCCGTGGGAGCGGGTTGCCCGACCAGTCGCGGCATTCGACCGTGCCGTTCGACACCGGGTCGCGCACCAGGTTGGCGGAGCCGAACTCGAATGTCACCAGCCGCGTGTGGTCTCCAACCCACCCGGAGAACAGGAGGTTGCCGAGATTCCGATCGAAGAACACGCCGCCCCCGACGTGTGCCTTGTTCGGCGAGGTGTAGTCTCCCAGGCCGTCGCTGCGCACCATGTTCGGGCTGAAATCGTCGAACACCGCGGACAGCTCGCCGGTGTCGCTCTTGAGCCTCACGCAGAAGAGCCCGGTCCCCTTCCCCGTGCGGCCGTCGGTATTCGCCACCTGGATGTCGAACTCGCCGAGCGCCGCGTCGCTCGACGAGATGTCGATGAGTGCCACGAGCGCCGTGGAGGAGACGTACTGGGTGGACTTGACGTTGATGCCGGTCGGATCGAACGTGCCCGTCTTGAAGAAACTCGCCTTCGCGCCGTTCTTGAACCCCTTGCCGGTGATCTTCACGCTGAGGTTGAGCGTGCCCTGCTCGCCCGCGGGCGGGTCGGCGGCGCTCACCGAGATCTGCGCCGACGCCTCCGGCACGATGCCGCCGAGCGGCAGACCGAGGGCCAGGAGGAAGAACGCCGCGACGACCGTGAGAGCTGTGCGCCTGGCAATCATGATGTACCTCAGGGCCACGGGCCCAAAGACTGCGCTACTTGATCCGCGTGATCTTCAGCTCAAAGGGCATGGAGAAGTTCCCGAGGTCGCAGTTCCCGCCCGGGTCGGATTTCAAGTCTGGGCGGTCGTACACCGAGTGGTTCGCCTGGTACTGTGGGATCAAGGTCGGAGGATTCCCCAGGACCGGGAAGTGATTGGAGATGGGTCTGATGTACCAGATGTCGCCGGAGATGTCGCGTTCAACTTCAACCACGCCGCCCGTTGTATGTAAACCGGTGTCCTCCAGCAGGAGTTCCCGATAGAAGGTGTTGTTGAACAGCACGTAATAAGTGTCCGGCGATCCGGCGAATTGGAATTGGATGACCAGAATGGCGTAGGACTTCTGTCCCGGAGCCAGGAGGAGCATATCGAGGTATCGGTAGGTGGTCGTTCTCCGAGTGGCAGATTGGATGATCGGAACCCACCGGCCGAGTGCGTCATCGTAAGTCAACTCGTGCAGGGTCCTGAGCTGCCACCAATCGGGACGGGCGATCTTGTCGGACTCCAGGGCGTAGGGCGGGTAGCCCACCGCCCGGTCATACGGCGCCTGCGAGCCCCACGCGAGGCAGCCCAATGTCGGGCCATAGACTGGATAGGGGTTGTCGAACTGGAACAGAACCGCGCGGTTCGCCACCTCGCTGGAGGTCAGGAGGAAGCTGTAGCCGGCCTTCATGTCGACCGGGTACGCTCCTGCGCCGTCGCCAACGATCTTGGGCACCCACGTCGGGTCGGGTTTTGCGCTGACGAACTCCACTTCGTACACTGGCGTACTGTCCCGCTTCTGGAGGACGCTGAACAGCCCTGTCCCCTTGCCCGTGCGACCGTCCGTGTTCTCCACCACGATGTCGAAGGCGCTCAGCGCGGCGGCGTCGGCGATGTCGATGTACGCGAGCAACTGCGTGGAACTTGCGAACTGGGTCGCCTTCACGTTGACTCCGGCATGGTCCGTCGTCCCCGTCTTGTAGAACCTCGCCTTCGCGCCGTTCTTGAAGCCCTTGCCGGTAATCACGACGCTCAGGTTCAGCGTGCCCTGCTCGCCCGCGGGCGGGTCGGCGGCAGTCACCGAGATCTGCGCCGACGCGGGCTGTACGATGCCGCCGACCGGCAGGCCGAGCGCCAGCAGGAGGAACGCCGCGACGATGATGGGGGCTGTGCGATGCATGTCTTCACCTCGGATTGAATCCGACTTTCCGGCTCTCGGCGTTCGGCCGCCAATCGGGCCCCGGGGCTGAAGCCCCGCGGCTACATCCGTCCCTCCGTCCCCAGTCGCTGATCCCGGATCCCTGAGCCCTGGTCCCTACATCTGCCCGACGAGCACGAACGCGCCCCAGAAATAGGGGTGCGCGTAGCGGCCGCCGCGCGCGAGCATCTCGCGCTGCGCGGACGCAAGCGCCGTCGCCTTGTCAGCCGGCGCCCAGCTTCCCGTAGAACCCGCCCATCAGCGCCATCGTCGAACGGTCGTTGACCGCCCAGAGGCTTGCGACGACCGACGGGCTGCCGGCGAACAGGAACGCGCGCGTCAGGCCGACGATGTCGTCGCCCGATGGCACCTCGGCGAAGTAGCCGCCGCCGAGCGCCGTGTCGCACGCGCTCAGCACGACGAGGCGCGCAGCCAGCCTCATCCCGAGGATCTCGTGCACCTCCAGCCGGCCGTCTTCCTTCACGTCCGCCTCCAGCTCGAGGCCCGAGAGGAGCGGGTTCAGCCTGTTGAAGTAGCCGTGCGTGGCGAGGTGCAACACCTCGTAGCGGCCGGCCGCCGACTTGAACGCGCCCTCGGTGGCCCGGGCGCCGACCAGGAGGAGCCGCTCCTTCGGAAAGAGGCCCGCCACGGCGGTCGCTTCCTGCCGGGTGAACCGGAGGCCGCCCCGCGCCGGCGCCAGCGCCAGCACGGATCCCGCGGTCGGCGTGGCGACGCTGGTCACGGGGCTTCCGACTTCGCCATCTCGGGCTTCGGTGCGACTTCGGAAGCCCCGCGCTACATCACCGTCCCCGGCGCCAGCCAGCGCCGCGGCGGCAGGCAGGTACGCGACGACGTAGTCGCTCACGAGCAGCCGCGCGCCCGGCTCCCGCCCGCGCGGCAAGGTTGCGAACGGCACGTAGTGCAGGATCCCGTGCGGGACCAGGTACAGCCGCCGCACGCCCTCGAGCCACCCGTCCTGCTCGAGCGGCGCGATCAGCGACTGGCGGAGACTCGCCGCAGGCGCCTGCCAGTCGGCGCCCTGCTCTCGGGTAATCAGGTCGCGCAGCAGCTCCACCCTGGCGGCGAAGATCGATCGCCCGGAGGGTGACGGTCTTCGCCTGGATGCCGGTCGGCCGGATCACGAAGATCGACACGGCATCGTCCGCGACCACGTACTCGATCAGCGCCGTGTCGGCGGCCAGCTTTCGCTGCACGTCGTCGCTCGACACCGAGGCGAGCGCGCGGGCGGACGCGTAGGCGGGCTCAGCTGCCAGCAACCCCGCGAGCGCCCCCGCGTATTCGCGCTCGGCAGCCACGAGCTCGGCCGAGAACAGGTCGAGGGCCTGCCGCCGCTGATCGGCCGCGGGCTTGGCGTGCTCCTGGTCGATGGCGCGCTGCAGCTGCCGGACGCGCTCGCGGAGCGCGAGCTCGGCCTGCCTGCGCGCCTCGTCGTGGACCGCCGGGAGACCTCGGTTCATCCACTCGAGGTACTGGCGCGCACGGAGCTTCTCGGCGTAGGTGAACGCTTCCTGCGTCCGCCCGAGCTTGAGCAGCAGCTGCACCAGCGACACGTAGACCTGGTACTTGTCCTCCAGGTAGCTGGCGCGGAACCGCTCGTCGCGGAGCTGGCTGCGCACGTCCTCGATCAGCGCGGCGGCACGCCGATAGGAGGCCGCCGCGTCCTCGTTCCGGCCGAGCGCCTCGAGCGACTGCCCGCGCCCGTAATCCAGGCGCCAGCCCAGTTCGGGATCGGCCAGCGCCGCCGCAATCGGCGCGGCCGTGGCGAGGTCCGCGAGCGCTTCCTCGTGCTGACGGCGCGTTCGCGCGATCTCGGCCCGCACCAGGAGCGCGTCGGCCTCGACCGGTTGCGCCTCGATGGCGCGCGCGTCAGCCAGCGCACGCCCGGCTTCCGCGAAGGCCTCGTCGAGACGCCCCTGCTCGCGCACCGCGCTGGCGAGTGCCACACGAATGCCGGCTGCCCCGGCCTGGTCGCCGTCCTTCGCCGCACGCGCGAGCGCCTCGCGGTAGAGGGCGACTGCCTCGTCGAGACGCTTGCGCCGGCGCTCGAGGTCGCCGAGCGCGACGAGGTTGATCGTCACACCGTGCGCGTCGTCGATCGCGCGGGCAATCTCGATGGCGCGGCGGTAGTGCTTCTCGGCAGACCCGCCGTCGCCCAGCCGGGCGTGCAGGTTGCCGAAGTCGTTGAGCGCCTCCAGCAGCTCGCGCTCGAGCTTCGCGCGCTCGTAGACGCGAAGCGCCTGCTCGTAGCCGTCGAACGCGGCGTTGTACCTGCCGAGGCGCGCCAGGGCCGACGCCCGCCCTCGCAGCCAGTCGGCCTCCTCCTTCGCCATCCCTGTCTCGCGCGCCAGCGCCAGCGCGCGGTCGAAGTGATCGATGGCCGCCTGGAGCTGGCCGAGACCGAGATAGCAGTGGGCGATGTTGCCGAGGTCCTGGCTCGCTGACGGCTTCATCTTGAGCCGCTCGCTGATCGCAAGCGCCCGCTGGTAGTAGCGGAGCGCCTCGCGGTACTGGCCGAGCATGAGGTACACGCCGCCGATGTTGCCGATCGTGTCGCTCTCGCCGCGCGGAAAGTCGATGCCGCCGTAGAGATCCAGCGCCCGCTCGTAGACGTCGAGCGAGCGCCGGTAGTCGCCGCCCAGCTGGTCGTAGACGAGGCCGAGGTTGTTGAGGGCGGCCCCTTCGAGCTGCCGGTTCCCGATCTCCCGGCCGATCGCGATCGCGCGCGTCAGGTAATCCACCGCGGACCGGTAGTCGCCCTTGTTCCAGTACACGAGGCCGATGTTGCTCAGCGTCTTCCCTTCCTCGAGCCGGTCGCCGACCTCGCGCTTCATCGACCAGGGCGCGGTCGTGGAACTCCAGCGCCTTGTCGAACTCTCCGAGCTGCATGTAGCAGAGGCCGATCGCCCCGGTGGTGATGGCCTCGCCGCGCCGGTCGCCGGCCGCCCGGTAGAGCGCAAGCGCCTGCTCGAAGATCGGGAGCGCCGGCTTGGCTCCATCCTCGCTGGCAACCTGCCGCGCCCTGGCGAGCAGGTCGTCGGCTTTCGGCGGCTGGGACGCCTGGACCGAGGCCGCGTGGCGAGGACGATCTGCGCGGGGAAGCAACCAGAGGAGAGTCCCCGAGACGACGAGAACGCCAATCGCGGTGCGAGACCGCACGGCCATGGGGGAGCTCTCCAGGGTGCCTCGCCGGCACGGAGGCCGGCGCCACGCCCAAGACTACCGGCCGATGAAGAACGGAACCGCCGCCGACCTGAGTGTTCCGCCGCCCGAGAGGTGCGCGCGAACGGTGACGAAGTACCTGCCGCCCTCCTGCAACAGGAGATCGGGCGGCAGGCGGACGTCCGGATTGTCGGCGTGGCCCTGCCAGACCACGGTGCCCTCGTCGGTGACGAGGCGAATCTCGTAGTACAGCGCACCAGGGACACCGCGCCAGCGGAACGCGAGGTCCCGCCGTGACAGCGTCGCGTCGGAGCGCGGAACGGTTATCGCCACCGTCGACGGCACGGCCGCCGGGCGGCGAACAGCATCGGAGGGGTTGGGGGAGAGGAACGCAGGAACGGCAGACGCCATGTCCTGCGGCGCCGCCTGGGTGATGCCCGCGGCCGGTGCGGCGCCCGGAACAGGCGCCGCTTCGGCGCGCGGCGCCGATGTCAAGGGGAGCCGGGGCGGCGAGGGGGCCGACGGCGCCCCGGGAGGTCCGAATTGCAGGCTCACGACAATCGACACGCAGACGATGCCGGCAGCGGCGGCGCCCCAGCGCCAGGCGAGCGCGCGCCACTGGCCGCTGGGGGCGACGACCAGGTCGCGGGCGCGGGCCACCCCGCGCGCGATGACGGCGTCTCCGCTGCCGGCCTGACCGTGCGCCAGGAACGACACCTGCCCGAGACACGCGGCGCAGTCGGCGACGTGCGACTCGACGCGCGCCCGGTCGCGGCCCGGAAGGCCGCCATCCACGTACGCCGCCAGTAGTGCCTCGTCGGGGCACCGCCAGCCGCGCCGCTCTGGGGCCGTAGCCTTCGAGCGTAGCAGGCGTGTCAGCCTCTGCTCGTTCATGGCGTTTCGAGCCCGACGTCTCTCACCGCGTCCGCCGGGTCTGGTTGATTACACGGACGCGGCCTCCGGTTTTCCGCCCCGCCCGTTCACGGCGTTTTCGCGCGCCATTGCGGCCCGCAGCCTGTCCAGCACGTCCCGGATCCGTCGGTCGGCGGCCTGCGGGCTGTCGAAGCCCAGCAGGCGGGCGATCTCCGCCAGGGTCAGGTCCCGCTCGAACCGGAGACGAATCAACAGCCGGTCCTGCGGCGGCAGGCGGGACATCGCCCGCAGCAGCGCGGCGCGCTCTTCCTGGAGGCCTGCCCATGTCTCGGGACTCGGCATCTCGCTCGGTATTCTTCTGAGCGCCTCCTCGTCCTCGCCGGCCGAACGCCGGTCGGGCGGCGTCCCCCGCGCCCGTCGGACGGCAAGCAGCCACCGCTGCCGCGGGCTCAGCGCCGACTCGACGACGCGTCGTCGTTCCACCAGGTGCTCGATGGTGAGCGCGGGATGACGAAGGCGAAGCCTCAGGAGCAGGTCCTCCACCGGCAGCCCGTCCAGGAGCAGGCCGCGGAAGACCTCCTGGTCGAGGGCCGTCATTCGCGCCACGGCTTCGAAGACCCGGTATCTCCCGAACTCGCGGCGGTGCCAGTCGAGGCACAGGTTGCGCGCGACCGCGCACAGCCAGGTAGAGAAGCGCGCGGGACCGCCCGGCCGGAACCGCAGCAGCCTCCGGAACCCCCTCGCGCTCAGTTGCTCGCAGATGTAGAGGTAGCAGTCGGTGGTGGCGTCGTCGTCGCGCTCGAAGCGCCGGGCGACGTCGAAGAGCAGCGGGGAGTAACGCTCGAGGAACCTGGTCCAGCCCTCCCGACCGTCCTGCTCCCGGAGCTGGCGGAGGACCTCGTCGGCCTGCAGGTCGTCCATGGCGTGCATCGCCGCCGTTGCGAACTACCCGAAAACGGGCCGCCGGAGCCGTGCATCCGACGTTAGTCCCGGCTCGTCAGCCGGTCAAGCCAATTCAGGGAGGAAGAGGTTGCGCCTCCCAACGGCGGCGCCAGGGGGTGCGCGTACGCGGCCCGACGGCGGGCGGTCGCGACGCGGCCGAACTGGCCGGCAACCACCAACCGCAGCAGGTTGCCTGGCTGGCGCACGAACTTCAGCACGCGCTGGAAGTGGCCGCGGCGACGGAAGTGCGGGACGTTGAAGGGCTGCGTCGGCTGTTCGCCCGCATCGGCACGGACCTCGGCAACGGCCAGTTCGAAACAGACGCGGCAGTCGCGGTCGGCAAGCCGGCGTTGCTCGAAGCCTGCCGTTAGCGGTGGTCTCGGGCCTGCTATGCTGCGAGGGTGCACACCATTTCGCTCGCCGAGAAGCTGGGCCGTTTCGACGAACGCTGGAGCCCCCGGGTCATCGGGGCGGTCAACGACACCGACATCAAGCTGGTGAAGGTCGAGGGCGAGTTCGTCTGGCACCGCCACGAGCACGAGGACGAGATGTTCCTCGTGCTGAAGGGCAGGCTGCGGATGCGGTTCCGCGACCACGAGGCGACGATCGGCCCGGGCGAGCTGATCATCGTCCCGCGCGGCGTCGAGCATCAGCCGGTCGCCGACGAGGAAACCCACGTCCTGCTAGTCGAACCCGCGACGACACTCAATACCGGCAACGTGCGGAGCGACCGGACGGTGGAACGGCCGGAGCGACTCTGACTGGCGCTCGTCAACTCGAGGATCCTCCAGGTGAATCTGTCGGCTGGGCGTCGAAGAACTCTGTCATGGAGAATGTCGACCGAATGCAGAAGCCGCACCCTGCGTTTTCATTCTCCATTCTCCATTCGTCATTCGTCATTCGTCATTCGTTCCGTCCTGGCGTCAGCACCCGTTCCAGCAGCTCGTTCAGCCGCGCCAGCATCGCGCGCGGGTCCTCGAGCAGGCCGGCCGCCACGAGCGCGTTGTCCAGCAGCTGCTGCGCCACCTTCCCGGCGAGGGCGGCGTCGGATCCCCGCGCCTTCTGAAGGCCAACGACGATGGCGTGCCTGGGGTTGATCTCGAGGTCGGGCTTCGTCTCGGTGCCCGTATCCTGGTCCTTCTGCATGGCCTTGAGAATCCGCCGCATGCCGGTGGTCATCATGCGGTCTGACTCCACGACGACCGCCGGGCTGTCCACCAGGCGCTTGGACGGCCGGACCTTCCCCACGCGTTCGCCCAGCGTGTCCTTCAGCCACCCGGCAAGGGACTCGGCATCGAAGTCCGAGAGCGCGTTCGCGGCGAAGGGCGGCGCGACGGCCTCGAGTTCCGCCTGCTCGGCCGCGCGCACCGGTTTTCCCTCGAACTCGTGGAGGTGCTCCATCACGAACTCGTCGATCGGGTCCTGCAGGAACAGCACCTCGAAGCCGCGCGACTTGAACACCTCGAAATACGGGCTGCTCTCGGCCGCCTCGCGACTCGGCGCCAGCAGGTAGAAGATCTCCTTCTGGTCGGACGGCATCCGCTTCACGTAGTCCGCCAGCGACGTCAGCGTCCCCTTGTCGAGCACGGACGACTCGTAGCGCAGCAGCCTGGCGAGCGGTTCGCGGTGCGCGAAGTCGGTGGCCACGCCCTCCTTCAGGAACCGCGCGTACTCCGCGTAGAACTTCTCGAACAGCGGCGCATCCTTCTCGGCGGTCTCGTCGAGGAACTTCAGGAACCGGCCGGTCAGCACCTTGTTGATCTTCTCCAGCAGCGCGCTGTCCTGCATCGTCTCGCGCGAGATGTTGAGGGGAAGATCCTCGCTGTCCACCACCCCCTTGAGGAACCGAAGCCAATCCGGGAACAGGTTGGGCGCGTGGTCCTTGATCAGCACCTTGCGGCAGTAGAGGTTGACGCCGGGGTCCGTGCGCCCGAGGCCGAGGTTCTCCCAGTTCCGCTTCGGGACGAATACGAGCGCCTGGATCGCCAGCGGCGCGTCGGCCGTGAAGTGGAACCGGAGGAGCGGATCGTCGTGATCGTGGCCGACATACTGATAGAAGGCGTTGTACTCGGCCTCCGGCACGTCGCTCTTGTTGCGCGCCCAGATCGCCTGGATCGTGTTGAGCCGCGTGCCGTTCAACTCGATCGGGAACTGGATGAAGCTCGAGTAGCGCTCGATGATGTGGCGCAGGTGGTCGGCCCCCGCGAACTCCTTCGCGTCGTCCTTCAGGTGGACGATGACCTGCGTGCCGCGCGGCAGGTCCGCCGCCAGTTCGATCTCGAAACCGCCTGCGTTCTCGCTCGTCCAGCGCCAGCCCTCCTCGTCAGGCAGGTACGAGCGCGTGAGCACTACCACCTTGGTGGCCACCATGAACGCGGAATAGAAGCCGACGCCAAACTGCCCGATCAGGCGGGCGTCCGGGCGCTGGTTCTCGGCCAGCTGCTTCAGGAACGCCTTCGTGCCCGAGTGGGCGATAGTCCCCAGGTTGTCCACCAGGTCTCCGTGCGTCATGCCGAGCCCGGTGTCGGCGAACGTGATGGTGCCGGCCTTCTCGTCGGTCGCGACCGAGATGCCGGGCGCGACGTCCGACTGGAACGACGGGGTGCCCGAGTTCTGGAGGAACCGGAACTTCTCGCACGCGTCGGCCGCGTTCGAAATCAACTCGCGGACGAAGATCTCCCGGTCGGTGTAGAGGGAGTGGATGACGATGTCGAGCAGTTGCGAGATTTCGGCTTGGAAATGGTGTTTTTCGCTCATGGTCGCCTCCCATTTTGCCAGAAACTCCACCCGCTCGCTCGCACCGGCGCCCGGTGCTCGCGGACCGGGCCGTCGGACCGGGATCGGTTGACTTCGGCGGGGGGCTGGCCTACAGTCGGGAGCGGGTCCCACCTCACGGTCGTGCGTCTTTGCCAGTCGCGGACTGGCTTCACCCCGCTCGCGCGCACAATCTCTGCGCCGCAGGAGCGACCGGCCGTCGTTTCACCTTCACCAGGAGTGCCCCATGAAGAGAGCCGTCGTCGGCGTCGTCGTATTGCTGCTCGTGGCGGGCGTGGCTGTCCGCGCGCAAGCGCCGAAGCCCTACCCGGAGTTGCAGAAGCTGCAGCCGTTCGTCGGCGACTGGGTCAGCGAGGGCGAGGACAAGTCCACGCCGCTGGGACCGGCGGGCAAGACAACCGGGAAATCCAGCGCCAAGTGGATCCTCGACGGCTTCTACCTGCAGTGGGAGTTCTTGGTACACCACCGGCAAGGGGCAAGCGTTCGCCGGGCGGGAGATCGACTGCTACGACCCGGTCAGCAAGACGTTCCCGGCCCGGTGGTTCGACGGCGGGGCCTACACGGACGGTGTCTACGTTCCCAGTGGCAACGTCATCGTCTTCCAGGGGACGACGACCGACGCCACCCGCAAGTACGGCTTCAAGCAGACCTACACCTTCGCCCCGGACTTCAACAGCTACACCTACAAGGCCGAGGTCGCGATGGACGGGAAGACGTGGATCTTGGCCAACGAAGGGAAAGGCACCAGGGTCAAGGGCGCGAAGTGAACGAATGGGGGGCGGGCGATGTCGCCCCGACCCCCATAGTCTCGCCGCCCTTTCCGGGCGGGAGGCCGGTCAGATCTTCGCCAGCACGTTGTGCACGTATTCCATGCTGGTCTTGCACGACTCGCGCGGGGTCGTGGAGGTGAAGTCCTGCTCGACGTCCACCCAGCCGGCGTAGTTCAGCGCCTTCAGCTTCCGCATCACGCCCGGGAAGTCCACTTCACCTTTTCCAAGTTCGCGCAGGTTCGGGAAGAAGTCGGACCGCTTGAAGGGACGCACGGCGTCCTTGAAGTGCAGGTAGTTGAGGCGTGCCCCGTGCTTGTCGAGCATCTTCACCGGGTCGCCGCCAGCGAGGTAGAAGTGGCCGGTGTCGAGCGCGAGGCCCACGAGCTTGGGGTCGGTGAGTTCGAAGAAGCGGTCAGTCTCCTCCGGCGTTTCGATCAGCGTGTTCAGGTGCGGGTGCACGCCGACCGTGATCCCTTCCGCCTGCGCCCGCCGCCCGAGCTCGTTGACGAGCGGCGCCATCTGCGCGATGGCCGCCAGCCGGTCGCCCGCGCCGGGGGGTCGCGGGCGGGCCGACGACCAGGTGCTTCGCGCCGAAGGCCTTCAGGCTCGCGAACTTCTCCTGGGCGCCCTTGAAGAGCTCGTCCTTCTTCGCCGGGTCGAGGAACGGGCCGGAGAAATAGTGGCCGGACACCGACAGGCCGGCGTCCCGGATCATCTTCGCGACCGCGTCGAGCGACAGGCCCATCGCCTCGATTCGCCCGGACGTGGCGTGAACTCGATGCCGTCCGCGCCGAACTCCTTCAGGTCTTTCAGGGCCTCGGCCAGTTGGATCTTGCGGCCCTTGAAGTCGCGCCAGAGGAGCCAGCCGGCGGCCCACTTGATCGCCGGCACGGAGGCCGGCGCCACGGCGCCAGGGAGGCCGGAGGCCTGTCCTACTGCGCGAAGCGACGGACCGACGATCAGTCCGGCGCTGAGGTAGCGGAACCAGCTCGCGCCGCGATAAGTCACGATGCATGTTCATCCCTGCCCGCGTCGATGCGAACGACATGTAGCACGGGGCTTGAGCCCCGTGCCTGGCCGAGGGGCTGAAGCCCCTCGGCTCAGGTATGTCGGGCTCGAGGCTCCCGGCAAGACCTCGTGGCAGCGTGCGGGCCGAAAGGCCGAGGCCGGAAGCCGAAGGCCTTTAGATGCGCATCCCGAGTGCGACGTGTTTCGTCTCCAGGAACGCGTCGAGCCCCTCGATGCCGAGCTCGCGTCCCCAGCCGCTCTGCTTCACGCCGCCGAACGGGCACTGGCTGGTCGTCGGCACGCCGTCGTTGATGCCGATCGTCCCCGCTTCCAGCGCCTCCATCAGCCGGAACGCGCGATCCAGGTTCTGCGTGAACGCGTAGGCGCTCAACCCGTAGATCGACGCGTTGGCCTGCTCGATCGCTTCCTCTTCCCGGTCGAACGCGCAGACCGGCGCGATCGGCGCGAACGTTTCCTCGCGCATGCAGGCGCTCTCCGGGGCCACGTCGCCGAGCACCGTCGGCTCGAAGAAGAATCCCTTCTTGCCGGGCACCCGCCGGCCGCCGCACATCACGCGCGCCCCCTTGGCCACCGCGTCCTGCACGTGCTCGGTCGCCTTGTCGATTCCCGCCTGGTCGATCAGCGGCCCGATATCCATGCCGGGCTCGAGACCGTCGCCCACCTTGAGGCTCCGCGCCTTGGCCGCGAACGCCTCCAGGAACTTCTCGTAGATCGGGCGCTCGACGAGCACGCGGTTGGCCGCGATGCACGACTGCCCGGTGTTGCGGAACTTCGCGATTGCCGCGCCCTCGACGGCCGCGTCGAGGTCGGCGTCGGCGAACACGAGCACCGGCGCGTGTCCGCCGAGCTCGAGGGAGAGCGGCTTCACGGTGGCCGCCGCGCCCTTGATCAGGAGGCGCCCCACCTCGGTCGAGCCCGTGAACGTGATCTTCCGGCACAGGGGGTTCGACAGCAGCTCCTCGCCGAAGGCCGACGAGGGGCCGACGATCATCTGGAAGACGCCCTTCGGGAGGCCGGCGGCGTGGACGCACTCCGCGAACAGCGCGGCGCAGGTCGGCGTCTGCGTGGCCGGCTTCAGCACGACGGTGCAGCCGGCCGCAAGCGCGGGCGCGATCTTGCGGACGGCCAGCGCGAGCGGGAAGTTCCACGGGCTGATGGCGCCGACGACGCCCATCGGCGTCTTCACGACCAGGTGGCGCTTGTTGTCCACCTGGTTCGGCACCATGCGACCGTAAACCCGCCGCGCCTCTTCCGCGAACCACTGGAGGTGGTCGACGGTCATCGCCACCTCGCCCAGGCTCTGCGCCAGCGGCTTGCCGTTCTCCATCGTGATCGCCCTGGCGATCTCGTCCTTGCGTGAATCCACCAGGTCGGCGATCTTCCGCAGGTACGCGCCGCGCGCTTTCCCCGGCATCCGCCGCCACTGCCGGAACGCGGCGTGCGCGTCTTCGAGCGCGATGGCCAGCCGCTCGCGGCCCGTCGTGGAGATCATCGCGAAGGGTTCACCCGTGGAGGGGTTGACGACCGCCTTCGCCGGCTCCGACGTCACGAACTCGCCGTTGAGATACAGGGGATAGGTCTTCACTTCGGCACCTTTGCCCAGTCCTTGAGGAACATCTCCACGGCCAGGTCCGTCAGCGGGTGGTCGTACAGCTGGTTCAGCACCTCGGCCGACGCCGTGCAGATGTCCGCGCCGCACAACGCCGCTTCGAGGATGTGGGTGGGGTGACGGACGGCGGCGACGATGATCTCGGTGTCGTACCCGTAGTTGTCGTAGATCGTCTTGATCTGCCGGACCAGTTCCATCCCGAAGTGCCCGACCGCATCCAGGCGGCCGACGAACGGGCTGATGTAGCTGGCGCCGCACTTGGCCGCGAGCATCGCCTGCAGCGGCGAGAAGTTCACGGTCACGTTCGTCTTGATCCCCTCGGCGCTGAGGGTGCTGACGGCCTTGAGGCCTTCCTTGATGAGCGGGACCTTCACGACGACGTTGTCGGCGAGCTTGGCCAGCTCGCGGGCTTCCTTGACGATCTCGGGCGCACGTCAGGCCGATCACCTCCAGGCTGACCGGGCCTTTCACCATCTCGAGGATCTCCTTGTAGACCTCGAGGGCGGGCCGGCCGACCTTCGAGACGTGCGTCGGGTTGGTCGTGACGCCGTCGATGATGCCCCAGGTCATCGCGTCGCGGATCTGATCGGGGTAGGCGGTATCGATGAACAGTTTCATGTCGGTTCTCCGTGAGGCTACGGCGTACGGCCGGTCCTATCGTTTTCTCTGGCCGAGCGGTTCCACCTTCGCCTTGACGTCTTCCTCGGTGAATGCCAGGTCGATGTCCTTGTGCAGCTCCCAGCGCTCCTCGTGCGTCACCACGCCGCCGGGCGGCAGGGTGACGAGCGGCGCCAGCGTTTCGAGCTCGAGCATGCGGTTGTTCGTGAAGACCTCGAGCGACGAGTTGTAATCGGGGTAGCGCGCGCCCTCGACGTAGGTGAACCGCTTGATGAACAGGTTGCCCTTCAGGTAGTAGGCCGCCCACCCGAGGTTGCTGTTGATCCCGACCTTCGTCCGCTCCTTCTGCACGTCGCCGACCTTGTGGCGCAGCAAGATGTAGTCCGTGCCCCACAGCCAGCGGTCGTCCTTCATGTCCGTGTACGGCCACAGCGTCAGCGCCCGGTTCGGCAGCAGGCGGTCCGGGTGGAACGCCGTCGGCATGGGCGCGACCGCGAACCCGCCGGGCGCCATGACGCTGATCGCCCACGGGGCAATCTCCACGGGCCACGGGCCGGCGTTGCGCAGCCGGTGGATCACGCGCACCCCGGTCGATTCCGGGGCGAGGGTGATCTCGATCTCCTTCTGGATCCCGCTCAACTTCTCCACCGGCATGGTCAGCAGCAGGCCGTTCTCGATCACCTTCGCCGTGATCGGACTGTTGTCCGGCTCGTAGGTCCTGACCTTGTCCTCGGGCGCGTGCCAGATGCGATGGCCGCCGTAGTTCTTCCACTCGCTGCCGCCCGTCTGGCCGGCGAAGTCCTCGCGGACGAAGAACAGGTTGATCCCGCCCACGAACGAATAGGAGATGATGCGCGGCCCCACGTCGGTCGTCGCGATGAACTCGACGATGCCGTTGGAGACGCGGTAGCAGTTGGGCCAGCCCTGGAAGGCCGTCTTCTGGATGTTCACACCTGCCCCCGAGGCGGCCGCGGCAACCGACAGGACGAGGGTCGCCGCGAGCCACAGAGAACGACGTCCGGGTGCCGCCCGCCGGGCGTGGGTTGTTCATGACGAAGTCCGCAGCTTCACCTGCTGGAAGCGCCCCGCCAGGGCCACGAGGACCAGGAGGCCGGGCGGGCATCAGCGAGGCCATGGCGAACACCGGCGTGTAGGAAATGTGATCCACCAGCCAGCCTGTCAGCAGCGGGAAGATCATCCCGCTGATGCCGCCGGCGATGCCGGTCAGCCCGGTCACCCGGGCGACCGCGGAACTGGGAAACAGGTCGGACATCGCCGCGAACATGTTGGCCGAGAGCGCGGTGTGCCCGAACAGGACGAAACAGATGGCGATGAGCGCCACCGGGACGGTCTTCACGAGGACGACGGCGAGGCTCAGGAAGCAGAACGTCGCGCCCAGGCCCATCGTCATGACGCGGGCCTGGCGGACGGAGAAGCCGCGACGATCAGGAATCCCGACGCCCAGCCGCCCCCGATGCTCCCGAAATCCCCGAACAGGAACGGGATCCACGCGAAGAACGCCACGTCCGTGAGCGTGAACCCTCGCGCGCGGTACAGGTTCTCGGGCATCCAGTAGATGTAGAACTGCACGACCGGGCCGACGAGGAACCGGCACAGCATGAGGCCCCATACCTCCTTGTGCCGCAGCAGTTCGCTGTTGGACGGCGTCGGCCCGGAGGGTCCTGGCGCCTGGTCGCTCCTGATGTAGGCTGCCTCTGCCGCGGACAGGTGCTTGTGGTCCTCGGGCGCGCGGTAGAACGCCCACCAGACGGCTGCCCACGCCATCCCGAGCAGGCTCGGGACGAGGAACGCCGTCTGCCATCCGTAGCGGTGCAGGACCGGCACGATCAGGAACGGCGCCACCATCGTGCCGATCATCGACGCGCTGTTGAAGATCCCGATCGCGAACGCCCGCTCCCTCACCGGGAACCACTGCGAGACGACCTTGTTGCCGCCCGAGAAGTTGCCGCACTCCCCGGTGCCGAGCCAGAACCGGAACAGGCTGAAGTGCGTGAGCGACCGGGCGAGCGCGTGCATCGCGTTCGCCAGGACCACCAGATCACCGCGAAGGTCAGGCCGAAGCGGGCCCCCCGCCGGTCCATCAGCCAGCCCATCGGGAACTCGCCCGCGACCATCCCGAACTGGAAGGCCGAGACGATGATCCCGTACTGGGTGTTCGAGAGCTGGAAGATCTCGCGCAGCTTCGGCGCCGTCACGGACAGCGTCTGCCGGTCGATGAAGTTGATCATCGTCACGCAGAACAGCATGCCCAGGATCCACCACCGCATCTGGCGGTGGAGCGGGGGCATGTCCCTGCACGACGCTCCTCAGGTTGTGATGGAGTCACCTTTGCCCGCCATGAAGTCCTTGTTCTTGTCGCCCACCCAGTAACGCTCGCCGGCGATGCACCAGATGAACACGAGCGGGTCCTCCTGCGAGAACACCGGGTGGTAGTTGAGGAACGGGATGGTCACCAGGTCGCCCTCGTCGACGTTGTGCACGAACCTCAGCGTTCTCCGGCGATTCGTACATCTCCATCGAGCCGTGGCCCTTGATGAAGAAGTAGGTCTCTTCCTGGTCGGTGTGGTTGTGCGGCGGCCAGGCGCGCTGTAGCGGCTGGTAGAACGTGTAGCCGGCGACCAGCTTGTCGGCGCCCTCCGACACGTCGAACATCATGTACACCTCCTTCTTCTTGAGGTGCCGGATGCGGTCCTCGCGCTTCGAGAACTCCGCGAACTTCGAGTGGAAGACCGGGTGGACGTTCGTCGCGGGCGCGGTGCACTGGATGATGACAGCCGGCTCCGCGGAGGCGTTATGGAGGCTGAACCCTGCGCCGCGGGGAACGTACAGGGTGTCGTAGTTGGCGAGGTCGTAGCAGGCGCCGCCGAGCTCCACCGTGGCGGCGCCCCGCCACATGAACAGCAGGGCTTCCTCCTCGGGGTGGCCGAACGTCACCGACTCGCTTCCCGGCTGCAGGCGGTACTCGCCGCAGCTCAGGAACTGGAGGTTGGCCTCCTTGGGGACGAAGCGCTGCACGTAAGCCACACCGGACTGCTGCGCCTTGAAGAGGACGCCGGGAAGCACACGGGTGGCGTTGTTGGTCGTCTCAGCCATGATTGCACGACTCTCGAGGAAACGGGGCCGGGGCGGTCCCTCGAGGCGGAGGGCCGTCCGGCGGTGACGAACCGATAGCGAGGTCCGACTAGAACATGAACTTCAACCCGAGCTGGAAGACGCGCGGGTCGCCGGCGCCGGTGATCTTCCCGAAGTTCGCGCCGGCCGTGTAGGTCGAGTTCGGGTTGTTGAAGTTGGTCCTGTTGAACAGGTTGAACGACTCGATCCTGAACTGGAGCTTCGCCTTCTGCCCGATCGGGAGGTTCTTGGCGAGCGCGAAGTCCACCGTGAACGCGCCCGGGCCGCGGAAGCCGTTGCGGGCCGTGTTGCCAAATGTGCCCAGCGCGGCGGGCGCGAACGCCGCCGGGTTGAACCACTGCAGGACTCCGAGCCGGCCGCCGGCGTGATGTCGCCCACCTGGTCCGCGTTGTCACGGCCGATGGCCGACAGCGACCGGTCGGTGCCGCTCAGCACCGAGAATGGCAGCCCCGACCGGGCGACGAGAATCATGTTCGCCTGCCAGTCGTTGACGAACGCGCCAGTCGCCCCAGACGCCTTCCACGGCAGGTCGTAGACGATCGACATGTTCATCCGGTGCCGGACGTCGAAGTCCGAGTAGCTGTAGTCGATGTCCGGGTCCCACGTGCTGCGCGGATACGACCCGCCGCCCTCGATCGTCGATGAAGAGTTGTCCTTGTTGACCGAGTAGACGTACGTGCCGAGGATCGTCAGCCCGTTCGACGACCGCTTGGTCGCCGTGAACTGGAACGAGTCGTACCGCGAGCGCTGGAAGGGCGAGGCGATCTCCATCGCGCTCATGCCGGCATAGATGCGGCGCGCGTTGGTGTTGCCCGTCGTGGCGCCCGGCCCGTAGACGGCCGGGTTGAGCTCCATCGCCCCGAGGATGTTGCTGCCCTTGTTGCCGACGTACGCGAACGACAGCACCAGGTTGTTCAGCATCTGGTGCTCGAGGGTGACGTTCCAGTTCTGCGAATACCCCTTGGTCGACGCGGGGTCGAGCACGCCGCCCGACACCGGCTTCACGTACTTGAAGGTCGCGAAGTTCTCCGGCTGCACCCGCGGGAACGGATAGGGGTTGCCGCCGGGGAAGCCCGTGTAGGGATTCTGGAAGTTGTAGGGGTTGGTGATGTTCACCGTGAGCACGCTCGGCTGCGTGCTGACGGTTCGGGTGTAGAGCGTCGTCGGCGGGTCGATGTAGAAGATCCCGTAGCCTCCGCGGACCACCCACTTGGCGTCGCCCTTCAGGTCGTACGCGAAGCCGACGCGCGGGGCGAACGCCGAGTAATCGTTCGGGAAGAGCGACTCGGAGATGCCGCTGTCACCCGGGTAGACCATCCCGAGCGGCGCGTCGGGCGCCATCGTGGACTGCTGGCCTTTCACGAAACCCACCAGGTTGTTCAGCGAGTCGGTGGACGGCGTCCACGGCTCCCAGCGCACGCCGGCGTTGATTGTCAGCTTCGGCCCGACCTTCCAGTCGTCCTGCACCCAGAAGTGGTACTTCTTCTCCGTGAGGTTGATCGTGCGGCCCGAATCCTGGACGAAGGCCGACGGCAGGCCCATCATGATGTCGGCCGGCAGGTAGCCGGTCCGCGACCCGTTGTAGGTCCAGCTGCCGACGGTGAACGACGCGTCGAGAACGTACAGCTTGTCGACGGTGATGTCGGCACCGGCCTGGAGGTTGTGACGGCCCTTGCTCCAGACGCCGGTCACGTGGAAGTCGTAGGTGGACGGCGTCTGCTCGAGGCCGCCGCCCGAGAACAGCTGGAAGAGCGGCGCGGCAAAGAAGCGGACGCCCGGGAAGAAGTCGGTCGTGACGCTCTGCGGGGCGTTCACGCCGTAGGCCTGCAGGGTCTTCATGCCGGGCGCGATCGGCTCCTGGACGCGCCTGAACTTCGAATAGCTCCCCGACATCGTCAGCATGAAGGTCGAGCTGAAGATGTGCGAGTCCCGGAACAGCAGGCTCTGGTTCCGGAAGTCGTTCTTCGCGTAGAACCCGGGAGGCGCGGCGAACGGGCGCTGGAACCGGTTGGCGTCGTAGAAGTACCGGAACGTCAGGCGGTTGCGCGACGAGAACTGGTGGTCGATCCTCGTCGTCACCTGGTCGTCGTCGAGGTCCTGCGAATTCGGGAACACCAGGTTCAGGCCCGAGTTCGGCAGCGGCAGCATGTCGGTGAGGATCTGCTTGACCATCGGGTCGAGTTTGTTCGACGGGACGATGTTGCCGGCGAACGCCTGGCCCGTCGCCGGGTCGATGATCTTGCCGGAGTAATCGGAGAAGTTGCCGTTGCGCTCGGCCTCTGTCAGCGACCGGATCGAGTTGACCCCCGGGGACGAGCGGCGCTTCGTGCCCTGGTAGGCGCCGAAGAAGAACGTCTTGTTCTGGATGATCGCGCCGCCGCCGGTGCCGCCGTACTGGTTCAGCTTGAACGGGGGCTTTTCGCGGTTCGCCTTGTTGTTGAAGAAGTCGTTCGCGTTCAGCGACGTGTCGCGGAGGAACTCGAACGCGGACGCGTGGAACTGGTTGCCGCCCGACCGGGTGGCCAGTTCGACCAGCGCACCGGCGCCGGCCGTCCGCGCGCTGTAGTTGGCGGACTGCACGGTGAATTCTTCGAGGGTGTCGGGGTTCGGCAGCACCGGCGCCGACCCGAAGAACCGGTTGTTGTAATTCGAGCCGTCCAGGCGCCAGTTGTTCTGCGTGGCGCGCAGGCCGTTGACGGTGACGCCGCGGTTGTCCTGCTGGCCGGTGACGGTGCCCGCGTCGGTGACCGCCGCGCCGGCCGTCAGGACGACGAGCTGGAGCGGGTTGCGGCCGTTGAGCGGGAGTTCCTGGACCTGCCGGACGGTCATCGACGTCTGCACCGTCGACGAGGTCGTCTGCGTGATTGGGATCGACTCGGTGACGTTGACCGTCGTCTCGAGGCCGCCGGCCTGCATGGTGAGCTTCAGGTCGAGCTGCTGGCCGGTAATCAGCGCGATGTCCGGGCGCTTCAGCGTCTGGAACCCCATCAAGGACAGGGTCACTTCGGACTGGCCGATCGGCAGGTCCGAGAACCGGAAGATGCCGACCGCGTTGCTGACCGTTTCCTGGGACACACCGGTCCGGACGTTCTTGCAGGTGACCTGTACTCCAGGCAGCACGCCGCCGGTGGGATCGATGATCGTCCCGCTGAGGCTGGCGCTGGTGTTCTGCGCGTGCGCGACCGCCGGGAAGGCGGCGGCGAGCACGAACAGGAACGGAACCCACATCAACATGCTCGCAATGGGCCGTCTCCGAAACATCGACATGAAATTGCCTCCGTGACCGCAGGCCGCTTGTCCGGCCGTCCTGAGTAACTGCCCGGCGGGCGGCCGGGCAAAGAGACCTTGCCGCGACCGACTAGACGTCTTCTTCAATGCGAAGGCCCTGGGCGTCGAAGCGCATCCGCTTCTTCTTCCAATAGGCCGCCTTGGCCAGGTGAATGGGATTGCACGCCTGCACGCCGGTCTCGATGTCGGCGCTCGGCTTCCGCCCCTCCTTGACGGCATCCAGGAACTCGGTGGCGTGGGCGATTTCCAGGTTCTCCTTGGTGGCCACCTCGACCGGCTCGCCCTTGTTGGGCCGGTAGATGTAGCCGTCGCGCGCGATGTCGAGCGATCCCTCGGTGCCCTGGAACAGGACCGAGGGGCGGTCGGTCTTGAGGGTGAGGACGGAGGACTCGAAGTGCAGGTTCCACCCGGCCGGTACTGCAGGATCGCACTGACCGTGTCGGGGTTCTCGCGGCCGTCGTGGAGCTGGTAGATCCCGCCCGAGGCGACCGCGCTCTGCGGCTTCGTCTCGTTCAGGAACCACTGCGCCACGTCCGCCCAGTGGGTGAGGATGTCGGCCAGCAGGCCGCCGCCGTAGTCCGGGAAGTAGCGCCACGAGTCGTAGCGAATCCAGTCGTACGGGACCTTCTTCGCGGGCCCGATGAAACGGTTCCAGTCGAAGCCCGCGGGCTGCGGCTGCGGCGCGATCTTGCGGCGCTGCCAGGGGAAGTCGCTCCACGAGGCCCGGACGAAGATCACCTTGCCGAGCTTGCCGGTGTCGAGGTACTCGGCCTTCGCGCGCTTGTAGTGCGCGCCGCTGCGCTGCTGCGTGCCGGTCTGGCACACCTTGCCCGACTGCTTGACGGCGGCGATCAGCTGCGCGCCCTCGTCGAGGTTGTGGGTGGTCGGCTTCTCCATGAAGACGTGCTTGCCGGCCGCCAGCGCCGCGAGCGTGAGCGGCAGGTGCAGGTGGTCGGGCGAGCCGATGAGGACGGCGTCGACGTCCGTGCGGGAGAGCGCCTCCTCGTGGACGGCGGTCTCTTCCGGCTTCACGCCGAGCATGTCGCGGGCGCGCTGCCGCTGCACGTCGTAGATGTCGGCGATGCAGCGCAGCTCGACGCGGCCGGTCGCGAGAAACGCCTTCATGACGTCGCGGCCGCGGCGCCCGCTCCCGATGAGCGCCATGCCCATGCGGTCGTTGGCGCCGAGCACGCGGCGGTAGGAGAGCGCAGACAACGCCACGCCCCCGGTCGCCGCCAGGAATTCTCGCCGTTTCATGCACTACCTCCCGAACAGTTGCCGCAGGGTTTCGCGCGCCGGGGCGGCCGCGCTCTCGCCGGGCTTCGAGCCGTCCGCCCGCTCTTCCTCGGCGAGCACCCACCCGCTCCAGCCGGTCTTCTTCACCGCCGCAGCCAGGGGCTTCCAGTCCACTTCGCCCTGGCCGAGCGGCACCTGCGGCTCGCCCTTGAAATCGCGGAGGTGCAGCCCGCCGATCCGCGCGCGGTGCTGCGTGAAGAAGGCGGCGAGATTGACCTTCGCCCGGTACGCGTGGCCGCAGTCGAGGAGGAAGTCGACGAGCGCAGGGTCGGTGCCCTTCAGGAGGCCGTTGATCTCGGCGCCGTCGGCCGCGAACTCGGGACCGTGGTTGTGGTACGCGAACTTCAGGCCCTTGCCCTGGCAGTAGCTGGCGGCCGCGTTGATGCCGGCGACCTTGGCGGCCAGGTCCTGCTCGCTGACCTTGCCGTCCTTCACGAGGCCACCGCCGCTCAGGATCAGGCGCTGGGCGCCGAGGGCCGCCGCGCCGTCGGCCGTGGCCTTCACCAGTTCCATGGGCGCCACGCGCGTGACCGGGTCGTACTCGTTCAGGAAGATGTGGACGCCGAAGCACGCCACGCCGACCTGTTCGACCTGCTTGCGTGCCGCCGGGGCGTTCGCGTACTGCCCCTGGACGTTGCGGAAGCTGGTCTCGAACCCTTCGAACCCGAGCGTCTTCAACGTGCGCAGGACGCCGAGGAACTGCTCGAAGTCGCCCGCCTTGAGCGGCCAGGCGTTGGTCTGGCAGCCGATGTGCGGGCCGGCGGCGGCGGCGGAGAGGCTGGTGACGGATGCCAGGACGGCCCCGGCCGGAATCGTGGAGAGGAAATCGCGTCTGGACATCTGCATGGATGAATCCTCGCGCCGCGTGACGCCTTCCCGGGCGGATTGGCCCGCGCCAGGGAGTGCTTTAGCGGTAAACTGAAGCATACCGAAGAAACGAAGTCAAGGAGTTTGTGCGTCCCGGCCGGGGGTCGGGACGCTCTCGAACGCGCCGCAGGTGCAACGGCGGGAACGGTTTAGCGGGGGGCCGGGCCGATCGATTCGCGGATCCGCAACTGGACCGGCAGCACGAGGCTCCGCGGCTCGCGGATCTCCCCCTTCATCGCCTCGAGCAGCGTGCCGAACGCCTGCAGGCCGATTTCGTACATCGGGGTCACCACCGTCGTCAGGCTCCGGTGCGTGAAATCGGCGAACCAGGTGCCGTCGAAGCTCGTGATCGAGACCTGGCCCGGCACCTCGACACCGGCCTCGTCGAGGAACCGCAGGATGCCGACCGCCATCGTGTCGCTGGCCGCGACGATCGCCGTCGGCAGCTTCCGCCGGTTCGCGGCCCACAGCCGCTTGCAGGCCGCGTAGCCGCCGGCACACGTCAGTTCGCCCGCCTCGAACAGCGACGCGTCCTGGTCGAAGCCGTACTCCAGCACGCAGCCCCGGAAGGTGTCGAGGCGCTGCACGAAGTTCACGATGGTCTGGTTGGCCGAGATGTAGGCGACGCGGCGGTGGCGCCGCTCGGCCAGGGCCCGCGCCACCATCGCCACGCCGGCCATGTAGTCGGCCGCCACCTGGTGGAAGATCGGCGGGTCCAGCTGCCGGTTGATCAGGACGACCTCGAAGTCGGTCTTGACCAGGTCCTGCCAGAACTGGGGCAGGCGGGGCTTCGCGCTGAGGAACGGCGGCGCCGCCACGATCCCCTTCATGTGCAGGCGGCGCATGTCCCGCACGCGGGCCGTGTAGGTCTCCATCCGGTACGACCCGTTGCACAGCAGGACGTGGTAGTCCTGCGTGCTCGCCGCGTCTTCGATGGCGCGGATCACCTCCGCGTAGTAGAGGTCCGAGCTGTTGGGCACGATGACGCCGATCAGGTTCGATCGGCCGGTGGCGAGGGCGCGCGCCAGCTGGTTCGGCTCGAAGTTCATCCCGCGCGTGGCCGCCCGCACCCGCTTCTTCGTCGCCTCGGAGATCCGCGGGCTGTCGCGGAGCGCCAGCGACACCGTCATCGCCGACAGCCCCAGTCCTTTTCCGATGTCGCGAAGCGTGAGTTGGCGTGGCACGTCGAGCCCCCCGGAAACTTATAGCACAGGGGGGCTCGGGCCTCAGGCCTTCGGCCTCAGGCCTCGGGCCGATCACGGCGTCCCGCGTGTCCTGCTATGCTTCACGCATGCGCCGCTATCGCCTGCCGTACGGAAAGCGCTTCGTCGAGATTGACCTCTCGGGCGCCGCCGCGCGCGGGTGCGCCGTTGACACGCTGGCGCCCGCCGCCGCAGACCCGGTCGACGATCCCCTGGCCGAGGTCGAGGCGGCGCTGGCCCGGGCCCCGCTGCCGCCGTACCGCGGCGGCGGCTGCGCGATCGCCATCAACGACCGGACGCGGCCGGTCCCGCACGACGTCCTGCTGCCGCCGCTGCTCCGGTTCCTCGAGCGCGCCGGCGTCGCGCCGGCCGACATCGTGCTGGTCATTGCCACGGGCACCCACCCGCCGATGCCGGAGGCGCAGTTCGCGGAAGTCGTGCCGCCCGGCATCCTCGAGCGCTACCGGGTCGTCTGCCACGACGCGCATCACGAGGAGGGACTCGCCTTTCTCGGGGACACCTCGCGCGGCACGCCGGTGTGGGTCAACCGCGACTACCTCGGGTGCGAACTGCGCGCGGTCGTCGGCGCGATCGAGCCGCACCAGTTCGTCGGCTTCTCGGGCGGTGTGAAGAGCGCCGCGATTGGCCTGGGCGGCTACCCCACCGTCACGCGCAACCACTCGATGATGGTCGACCCGCTCGCCCGCATCGGCCGGTACGAGGACAACCCGTGCCGCCAGGACGTCGAGGAGATCGGCCGGCTGATCGGCATCCAGTTCGCGCTCAACGTGGTGCTGAACGCCGGCAAGCGGATCATGCGGGCGTTCGCCGGGGCGCCGGTGGACGTGATGCGGGAAGGGATCCCGCACGTCCGCCGCCTCAACCAGGTCGTGGTCGAACGCCCGTACGACCTGATGATCGTCTCGCCCGGCGGCCACCCGAAGGACGTCAACGTGTACCAGGCGCAGAAGGCGCTGGCGCATGCCGCGCTCGTCACCCGCCCGGGCGGCACGGTCATCGTGGCGGCGGCCTGCCCGGACGGGGCCGGCAGCCCCGCCTACGAGGACTGGATGGCGGCGCCCGGCATGGTGTCGCACCAGGCAGTGCTGGCCCGCTTCGCCGCCGAAGGCTACCGGATCGGCCCGCACAAGGCGTTCATGATTTCCCGCGACGCCTGCTCGTGCCGCGTGCTGTTCCACTCCGACATGCCGGCCGGCGTCGCCGCCCGGCTGCTGCTGACCGCCGCCCCCGACCTGCAGCGCGCGGTGGACGACGCGGTGGCCGCGCTGCCGCCTGGCGCCCGCGTCGGGGTGATGCCGTTGGCGAACGCCACCATCCCGGTCCTCCGCAGCTCATAGCCGACAGCGCCCGGTGACATGTAGCCGAGGGGCTTCAGCCCCTCGGCCGGCGGCTTCAGCCCTCGGCCGGGCACGGGGCTGAAGCCCCGTGCTGCATCGCCGGGCCAGCGATGGGCATTCCGCCGTGGACGAGGCCGACGTGGCGGCGCAGAGCGCGAAGGTTTACCGCTCAACCTCGTTTGGATTATCATCTGCCGGCTGGGGCTGGTTTCGGATTTCGCTGAACTACTGAGGAGCAGACATGACACACGGGATTCTGATGCACGAGCCGGACGACGACGTCGGCGTGGCCGTGACGGACTTGAAGGCCGGCACCGAAATCGGCGCGATCACCCTCGAGGGCGCGCCGGTCGGAACCGTGAAGCTCGTCGACGACGTGCCGCTCGGCCACAAGGTCGCGATGCGCGACATCGCCGGCGGGAAGGACGTGATCGAGTACGGCCGGGTGATTGCCGTGGCCAAGCAGGGTGCGCCGCGCGGCTCCCATGTCCACATCCACAACATCCGCACGAAGAGGTGGACAGCATGATCAAGCCACAGGATTTGAAGCTCACGGGATTCCGCCGCCCCGACGGGCGGTTCGGCGTTCGCAATCATGTCCTGGTCATCCCCGTCGACGACCTGTCGAACGCCGCCGCCGAAGCCGTCGCCCACAACATCAAGGGCACGATGGCGCTGCCGCACCCGTACGGCCGCCTGCAGTTCGGCGCCGACCTCGAGTTGACCTTCCGCACGCTCGCCGGCCAGGGCCGCAACCCGAACTGCGCGGCGGCCATCGTCATCGGGATCGAGCCCGTCTGGACCGACCGGATCGTCAAGGAGATCGCGAAGACCGGGAAGCCGGTCGCCGGCTTCAGCATCGAACGCTCCGGCGACCTCAAGACCATCGAGGCCGCTTCGCGCAAGGCCAAGGAATTCGTCCACTACGCGACGGAAATCCAGCGCGAACCGTTCACGATCCAGCAGTTGTGCATGAGCACCAAGTGCGGCGAGTCCGACACGACGTCGGGCCTCGCGTCCAACCCGACCGTCGGCCGCACGTTCGAGCGGCTCGCCGAGGCCGGGGCCACCCTCATCTTCGGTGAGACCACCGAGGTGACCGGCGGCGAAGACCTGATCATGGACCTGTGCGCGACGCCGGAGATTGCCGGGAAGTTCAAGGCCGCGTTCGACGACTACCAGGCGCTGGTGGAGTCGCAGGGCGTGAGCCTGGTCGGGTCGCAGCCGACCGAGGGGAACATCCGGGGCGGCCTGACGACGATTGAGGAAAAGGCGCTCGGAAACATCCAGAAGGCGGGGCGCTGCACGATCGTGGACTACCTGGAGCCGGCCGAGGAACCGCGGAAGCCGGGCCTGAGCTTCATGGATTCCTCGTCGGCAGCCGCCGAGATGGTGACCCTGTGCGCGGCGGCGGGTTCGGTGGTGCACTTCTTCACCACGGGCCAGGGGAACGTCATCGGCAACCCGGTCATCCCGGTCATCAAGCTGTCCGCCAACCCGCTGACCGTCGAGACGATGTCCGAGCACATCGACGTCGACCTGAGCGCGATGCTGCGGATCGAGATGAACCTGGACCAGGCGGCCGACGAGGCGCTCAAGATGCTCGAACGCACCATCAACGGCCGCATGACCTGCGCCGAGGTCCTGCGCCACAACGAGTTCGTGCTCACGAAGCTGTACCGGTCAGCGTAGAGCGCAGTTAGTGGCTAGTGGTCAGCCACTAGCCACCAGCCACTTCAGCGCCGGCTGATGCTTCCCGCGTCAGCGAAGCCCCGGCCGGCGCTGCACCGCCTTCTTCCCCTCCGCCGGTGGGCTCCACAGGTTCTCGGCCCGCAGGTCGCACGCCTTGATCATCTCGATGCAGTACTCGTTGTGCCCCAGGTCCGCGGCGCCGGCGTTGTTCGTGCCGCACGCGAACTTCACGCCCGCCTGCTTGCCGAGCCTGATGAACGCGGCGCTCGGGATGCGGCGGCGGTTGTTGATCTCCATCCCGATGCCGTTCTTCGCCAGGCCGTCCACGATCCGCTTCATGCGCGCCGGCGTCCAGAGCTTGTCGTACTGCGCGTTCAGCTGGTCGGGGATGTAGGCCGAGTTGACGTAGAGGTCGACCGGCTCCTCGTCGAAGATCCTCGTCGCCCTGGCGACCAGCATGTCCATGAACGCCTCGGGGTCGGAGATCGTGCCGACTTCCTCGGGGATCCACAGCCGCATCCGCTTGCCGCTGTCGTCGCTCCACGTCATCGCGTCCGTGAACACGTAGTCGAACTTCTCGAGCGCCGCCCGGGAGAAGAGCCGCACCCACTCCCGTCCCTCGGCCTGGAACGCCGCGAACACCGGCTTGCCCCGCATCGCCTGCAGGAACGCCTCCGCGCCGGCGTCGTCTGCCGCCGGTTGACCGAGACCGCCGTTGATCGCGATGCCGTAGGTGATGCCGTCCGCCTTCGACCGGCGAAGCGCCTCGTCGAGCGAGAGGTCGGCCTTGATGTGAACGTGGTAATCCGCCTTGCCGCCAACCGGGGCGGGCTTCGGCGGCTGGGCGAGGGCGGTGGACGCAACGAGGGCCAGGCAGGGCAACAGGCGAAACGACGGCATAGAACTCCTTTGCGGGAATTGTATACTGTGCCACGCTGCGGCTCTCGCAGACCTTGCCCTTGTCCATGGAGACACCGATGAACGCCAGGAAAGTCCTGATTGCCTGCCTCTGCCTGCCCCTGGTCCTCTTCGCGATCGCCCCGCCGCTGGCGGCGCAGCCGGCGCCGCCCGATCTCGTTCGTGACCTCCAGTGGCGCAACATCGGCCCGGCCAACATGAGCGGGCGCATTTCCGACATCGAGGCGCTCGACAACGATTTCACCAAGGTGCTCGTCGCCAGCGCGTCGGGCGGCGTCTTCAAGTCGGTCAACGCGGGCACGACCTGGGAGCCGATCTTCGACAAGTACGGCAGCGCCTCGATTGGCGACGTCGCGTGGTTCCAGAAGAACCCGGACATCATCTGGATCGGCACGGGCGAGGAGTGCGTCCGGAACAGCGTGGCGTGGGGCGACGGGATCTACAAGTCGATCGACGGCGGCAAGACCTTCACCAACATGGGCCTGAAGGACACGCACAGCATCGGCAAGGTGGTCACGCACCCGACCGACCCGAACATCGTGTGGGTCGCCGCCAGCGGCCACACGTGGGGCTACACCGGCGAGCGCGGCGTCTTCAAGACGATCGACGGCGGCAAGACGTGGCAGAAGCTGACGAACGGCCTGCCGAACGACGGCAAGACGGGCGCGGTGGACATGGTCATCAACCCGACGAACCCGAACGTGCTCTACGCCACGTTCTGGCAGCGACTCCGCCAGCCGTTCCGCTTCGATTCGGGCGGCCCGAACGGCGGCATCTACCAGACCACCGACGGCGGCAAGACATGGAAGAAGCTGACAGCCGGCCTCCCGACAGGCGACCTCGGCCGCATCGGCATCACCATCAGCCGCTCCAGGCCGAATGTCCTCATGGCCATCGTCGAGCACGCCTTCCAGCCGCAGCAGACGATCCGCGACGACAAGGGCCAGGTGAAGGAGAACCCCGAGTTCAACGACATGACGAAGCTGGGGTCGGGCATCTACCGTTCCGAGGACGGCGGCAAGAGCTGGAAGTACCTGAGCCGCCAGAACAGCCGCCCGTTCTACTACAGCCACCTGGTGCTCAACCCGGTTGACGATCAGCGCGTGTATTACCTGACGGCGAGCTTCATGAAGTCGGAGGACGGCGGGAAGACGTGGCAGAACGTCCCCGGCCTGCACCCGGACTACCACGCGATGTGGCTGGACCCGACGAACAAGGAGCGCTACTACAACGGCCAGGACGCGGGCGCCGCGCTCACGCACGACCACGGCAAGACGTTCATCTACTTCGACAACCTCTGCGCCGGCCAGTTCTACGCGGTCAGCGCCGACATGCGGGATCCGTACTACGTCTACGGCGGCCTGCAGGACAACGGCACGTGGGGCGGCCCCTCGATGCACCGCGAGGGCATGATCCTCACCGACTTCTGGTACAACATCGGCGGCGGCGACGGGTTCCACACCCAGAACGATCCGACCGACTGGCGCACCGTCTACGGCGAAAGCCAGGGCGGGTCGATGTCGCGCACCAACGTCGAGACCCGAGAGTCGCGCAGCATCCAGCCGAACGCGCAGAACGTCGTCAACTACAAGGACTTCTACCCGACGCCGCCGCCCGCGCCGACGCCCGGCGCACCGGGTGGCGGGCCCGGCGGCGGCATGCGCTCGGTGTTCCGCTTCAACTGGAGCACCCCGATCTACCTGTCGCCGCACAACCCGCGCACGCTCTACGTGGGCGGCAACCACCTGTTCCGCTCGTACGACCGCGGCGACCACTGGCAGATCGTCAGCCCCGACCTCACGACCAACGACAAGGCGAAGTACGGACCGCGCAACGGCGGGACGATGACGCCGACCGGCGGCATGACGGTGGACGACACCGGCGCCGAGACGCACTGCACGATCATCACGATCTCCGAATCGCCCATGCGTCCCGGCGTGATCTGGGTAGGCACCGACGACGGCAACGTGCAGGTGACGAAGGACGGCGGGACGACGTGGAGCAACGTCAGGGCGAACGTGCAGGGGGTGCCGAACGGCACCTGGGTGAGCCGCGTCGAGGCCTCCCACTTCGCCGAAGGCACGGCGTACCTGACGTTCGACGGCCACCGCAGCGACGACTTCAAGCCGTACGTCTTCGTCACCACCGACTACGGGAAGACGTGGACCAGCCTGGCGAACGGCATCCCTGACGGCCACTCGGTCTACGTGATCCGCGAGGACCTGCGGAACAGGAACCTCCTGTTCCTCGGCACCGAGTTCGGCGTCTTCTTCTCGATCGACGCCGGCAAGCAGTGGAGCAGCCTCAAGCTCAACATGCCGACCGTGGCGTTCCACGACCTCCTGATCCACCCCCGCGACAACGACCTCATCGCCGCCACGCACGGCCGCGGCATCTGGATCCTCGACGACATCTCCCCGCTGCAGCAGGCGACCGCGCAGGTGCTGGGGAACGACGCCCAGCTGTTCGAGGTGCGCCCGGCGACACGGTGGCTGCGCATCCAGCGCGGCGGCTACGGCCGCGGCGACCTCTACTTCAAGGGCGAGAACCCGCCGGCCGGCGGCCTGGTCCACTACTACCTGAAGTCGGCGCCGCAGGCGGCGGCCACGATCGAGATCACCGACGGCGATCAGCGCAAGACCACCTACCTGCTGGACGAAGCGAAGGCGGGCATCAATCGCATCGCGTGGGACTTGCGTTGGGATCCGTCGGCGAACGTGCTCCAGTCGACGGTCAGCAACACGAAGTCGCAGATCGAGCAGGCGCTGAAGCGGACCGACCTGACGGCCGACCAGAAGGCGACGCTGGAGAAGGCCCTCGCCCGGCTGAACAAGTACGCCACGAACTTCCGCAAGGTCTCGGACATCACGCGCGAGATCGCGGACCTGATCAGGCCGGCCGGCATGGGCGGCGGATTCGGCGGCGGCGGTGGGATGGGGCGTTTCGGCGTCACCGGGGTCCAGGCAGAACCCGGCTCGTACTTCGTGAAGATGACCGTGAACGGCAAGACGACGACCAACAAGATCGTCGTGCGGCCGGACCCGATCCAGGCGCAGTAGGACCGGCGTCCTTGGGGCGCCGTAGCCCGAAGGGCGAAGGCGTCTCGCCGGTCAGGATCGGCTCGAGGCCTTGGGCTTGCGGCCCTTCGACTTCGCTCAGGGTCGCCCCGAGCATCGTCGAGGGGCGGCCTGCGGCCTGACCCAGTAGTGGCTAGTGATTGGTGGCTCTTCCACACCGAGCCGGAACCCGGGAGGCCTCGCGGTGCCGACACCCGAGCCGGACGTGACGGAGTTACTCCTCGCCTGGTGCGGCGGCAATCGAGCCGCTTTGGAGCGGCTGATGCCGATCGTCTACGGCGAACTCCGCCGCGTCGCGCACGGGTACATGCGCCGCGAACGGAAGGACCACCCGCTGCAGACGACGGCGCTGGTCCACGAGGCTTACATGCGCCTCGTGGACATCAATCGCCTCAAATGGCAGAACCGTGCCCATTTCTTCGCCGTTTCGGCCCAGATGATGCGGCGAATCCTGGTGGACGCGGCCCGCGAGCGCGGTGCGGCCAGGCGCGGGGCCGACCCCTCGCACGTCGCGCTCGACGGCGTGGCCCTTCTGACCCCGGGACGAAGCGAGGACCTCGTGGCCCTGGACGAGGCGATGGCCCACCTGGCGGAGGTCGACGCGCGCAAGGCGCAGGTCGTCGAGTCCGCTACTTCGGCGGCCTGACCGTCGAGGAAACGGCGGAGGTCCTCGGCGTGTCCCCGGAGACCGTGATGCGCGACTGGAAGGTGGCGAAATTGTGGCTGCTGCGCGATTTGGGCTAGAAGGACGCGGCGGCGCAACTTGCCCTACTTGAGCCCCTCAATCAGGTGAAGTTCGGATTGCCAGCGGCAGGTGGTGTAGGCGTAGGCCTTCCCGTCGGGCGTCACGTAGACGTAGGCCACAAGCAGCCGGCCGGCGCGCTCGGCCGGCACGATGTCGCGCACCGTCGTCCGAGCCCCAGTCCTCCCGTCCACGAGGACGACCTTCCACGGCGCCTCCCCGGTGTTGTAGGCAAAGAACGACTGCCCGTCAGGGGCCCAGCCCGCGAGCGCCTCGCGGTCACGCAGGCCCTTCAACGGACGGGGTTCGCCGCCCGTGGTCGGGTAGGCGAGAGGCGTGGCACCGAACCCATCTCCGGAGTGCCCCAGGACGAAGCGGCCATCGGGCGAAATGGAATATGTCGGAATCGCGTCGACGCCCTCCGGTGAGATTGGGCGTAGGTTGGTCCCGTCGCAATCCGCCAGCCAGAATCCGAATGCCGCGGGACGGGGCGCGACCGTTGAACACGATCTTCCGGTGGTCGGGCGGCAGCAGGCCGGCGACCATGTCGACCTCGACGCCCTTGACCGCAATCCTCTCTGGCGTGCCGGATGCCACCGGGTAGAGCAGGATGCCCGGCGAGTCGCTGCTGAGCGACACGGTCGCCACCACGGTGTCATTGGCTGAAAACCCGAACGTCAGGCCGGGGCCCAGTTTCTCGGGAGGTCTTCCACTGGTCTCCCGGATGTAGAGGTCGGCGCCCTCGGGGCCGGCGCCGTCGCCTTCTTCGGAGATCAGCACGTGCCGACCGTCGCTGGTCAGGCCGTCCACGTAGGAATCGTCGAGCCAGGAAAGTTCGCGGTCCGCCGTCCCCATCGCCGCGGAAGAAGCCTCTTCCCCCGGCCGGTCGCGGCTGACGAGAATACGCCCGTCCCTCGCGACGTCGAGCAGCCTGATCGAACCGGTCTCGCGGTACAGCAGCCGCTCCTTCTGTCTCCCGTCGACTGTCACGGCCCGGATCTCCTGGGCCAGGCCGCTCCGGATTGCGCCGTACCACACTTCGTCACCGGTCGGGGACCACGCGAGGCCGCTTGGAAGGCCGCGCTTGAATCCGGACACCAGCGTTCGCTTGCCGCCTGCCTTGTCGATCACCACCACCGCCGCGCCGCCGATATCTCCCGCCCGACCTTCGATGAACGCCACGCGGTCGCCGCTGGGCGACACGCGGGGGCACAGGATGAGCCCGCGCGACGAGTACCGCACGGTGCCGCGTGGGAACTCGATCTGGTTCTGCGTGTCACCCTGCCGCACGACGACCATTTCACGGCCATCCGGGGACCAGTCGGCGAAGGACACGTCAGGGTCGAGGGCCCGCGGCGTGCCGGCGGAGACCGGAACCGTGCGGGCAAGTGTCCCGGCCCACGCGTGAACATCGGTGCGGACGTGGGGGTCGAGCGACAGTGCGAGTTCGAACGTTGGAGAGATGGCCAGCAGTTCGGCGGGCCGATGCTCCAGGGGCTGAGACTCGGGCCGCTCGAACCGGCGGCTGAACACCTCGCTGGATCCGCCTCTCCCACGCGGCGCTGTCCACGACCGACCGCCCGTCGGGCGCGAACCGCGCCGCGCTGACCCACCCTCGCCGGTACGTGAGGCGCCGAAAACGCCAGCGGCGTCGGCACGCCAGCCGCCTTGCCAGCAAGGTAGGATGCGGCCGCCACGGCGCTTGCGACGGCCACGGCGGCCAGTGCGACGACGGCCGCGACCGTGCGCCGGCGCGACCGCCGAGGGATGGTCGTCGCCGGCTCGCGTTTGCCGTTGTTGGCCGTGGACAGGGCCAGCCAACGAAGCTCGGCGGCCACGTCACTTGCCGCCTGCCAGCGTTCAGCGGGGTCCTTCGCCAGGCAGCGCGCGACAAGGCGCTCGAGCCCTGGAGTGGCCAACGGCTGCGCGGCCGACACGGGCGGCGGCTCGCTCTCGAGAATCCGACTCATCAGGGAGACGGAAGAGTCGCCTGCGAACGGCGCACGCCGGGCGAGCATCTCGTAGAGGACCGCGCCCAGCGCCCAGATGTCGGTTCGCGCGTCCGCCGGCTTCCCCTCGAGTTGCTCGGGCGCCATGTAAGGCAGCGTGCCAATCACGGTGCCGTGCGCCGTAATCGCGTCCCCGGACACCGGGCCAGTGACCCCGGTCGTCGCCTCCGGGCGGTCTTCCTGCCGCTGGAGCTTGGCGAGTCCGAAGTCCACCAGCTTGACCTGAGAGACCGCCGACCGACCGGTCCCCCCGCCCGACAGCATGATGTTGGCGGGCTTCAGGTCGCGGTGGACGATTCCCAGCTTGTGGGCGGCCGACAGGGCGTCGGCGATCCGGGCCGCCAGTTCGCACGCGACGGCCACGGTCAGCGAGTACTTGCGCAGCCGGGCGGCCAGGGTCTCGCCGTCCAGGGTCCTCCATCACGAGCAGCGTCACCCCGTCGTGGACGACGATGTCGTGCAGTGTGCAGATGCCCGGATGATTGAGCTGCGCGAGCGTCTTCGCCTCTCTCGCAAGACGCGAGACGCGGCCGGGGTCGGCGGCGAACGCCGGCGGCAGCCGCTTGAGGGCGACCACGCGGTCGAGGCGGGTATCCCTGGCGCGGTAGACTTCACCCATGCCGCCGGCGCCGACAGAGAAATCCATCACCTCGTAGTGACCGACTCGAGCCCCAAGGGACAGGGGCGGACGCACGTCGATGGCGTCCGGCACGGCAGGGTTTCCGGCCGGCGTGTCGGGACCCGCGTCGCCCGCCAGCGCGGACTCCCAAGGCGGTGTGTCCAGGAAGCCCTCCGCCCGCGCCTCCTGCGCGAGCAGTGCCTCCACCTCGCGGCGCAGGTCCACATCGCCGCCGCAAGCCGAATCCAAATACGAGGCACGCTCCGCGCCGCCCCGCGTCAGCGCTTCGTGACACACGCGCGAGAATCTGCGACCAGCAATCGTCGGACATCGTGGTGTCCCTCCGGCTGGCGACGTCAAGCGGATTCTATACCCGCGTCGGACCTTCCCCTCGATCAAGGCGGGAAACCCGGTCCGGAACTGTCGTCGACCGTCGGCATCGGCTCGCAGCGGCCTCGCCGACGTTGACAGCATCCGCGCGGTTCCTCCGCCTTATCAGGTAGAAGGGATCGCGGTCGTCAATACCAGTGAAAAGGAGGAAGCCCATGAAGCTCAGATTCCTCGTCGCGGTCGTCGTCGCCGTCGTTCTCGCGGGAGGCGCCGGATTCGCGCAGGGCCAGGGGCGGGTGACGAAGGGCGTGGATACGGTACCCGGCCGTCCAGACGATCGGCTCATGCGGGGACTTCGACGTGGTCGCCAACTACGACGTCGTCCTCAAGTGGATGCTGCGCTTCGACAGGAACGGGCAGCCGGTGAAGGAAATCGACCGCGTCGGCCTCGCCGAGCGGTCCGTCTACTACAACTCTGTGGACCCGACGAAGAGAGTCTACGGGAGCCCCGGTGAAATCGAAGTCGACCATATCGACTTCGTCAACGGCGTCATCCAGGTTTCCGGCAACGTCTTCAGAGTCACCCTTCCCCACGAGGGCACCATCTTCGCGCAATCGGGCAAGGTCCTCATCGACCTCGCGACACACGCGGTGTTGTTCCAGGCCGGCCAGACCCAGTACATCGACGGAGACGTGGCAGCCCTCTGCGAGCACTTGAAGTAGGACCCAAGGCCTGAGGCTCGCGGCCCTTCGACTTCGCTCAGGGTCGCCCCGAGCATCGTCGAGGGGCGGCCTGAGGCCTGGCAGCGGATCACGGGTCTCCCGGACCGGCTGACGGCTGGGGTATCCGTGGTCCGCTGTCGGCTTACTTGGCCCGCACCTTCGACTTCAGCTCCTCGACCCAGTTCGGGATGATGTTGATGTGGGTCGCAGGCGGAGCGCGCTGCTGAAGTATCGATGCACCCAGACGCCGCGGCGTGTAGAAGTGCTGGCCGTCAGGCGCCACGCAGAAGGTGAAGAGCGGCGCTCCGTCAAACGCGAGGGCGGAGTTCGTGACCTCGAACAACCGCTCCGGGGTGCCGACGGTCGGCGGCGACCCGGGTGAAGCGTGCAGCCATCATCCACGTCCTGCATACTCTACCCTGTCAATCGCCCGGAGCGGCAGAACCGGGCTCGCCCGGCTTCGGGCCTGCAGCGGCGCGTTCCAACCTCGTCCGGGCCCGAACCGGATCACCCCCGTGGCCGTCTAATCGGTGGTACACCGCGTTGCCGCGCGCGGCCGGCGCGGCCGGGTTACCGGGAGGAGGCGACGTGTTCGACGCGCTGACAAGGGACCTGAAGCACGCCCTTCGGATATTCCGGCAGAGCCCGGCGTTTTCCCTCGCCGCCGTCGCCGCGCTGACGCTCGGCATCGGCACGAACATCGCAATCTTCTCGGTCGTCAACGCCGTGCTCCTCGAGCCCGCGGCGTTCCCCGATCCCGACCGCCTGGTCGTCTTCATGAACACCTCGCCGCAGGGGACCGGGATGGCCGCGTCGCCCGCGAAGTTCCAGCACTATCGCGCCCAGGCGTCGATCGTCCAGGACGTGGCCGCCTTCGACCTCGGAGTCGTGAACTACACCGCCGGCACGCCAGGCCGAACAGTTGAGGTCGGGCCGCGCCTCGGCCGACTTCTTCCGGCTCTTCGGCGCCAGGGTCGCGCGGGGCCGGACGTTCACCGCGCAGGAGGACCTGCCAGCCGGGCCGCGCGTCGCCGTGCTCGGGCATCGGTTCTGGGTGACGCGGTTCGACAGCAATCCGGGCGTCGTCGGGCAGGCGATCACGTTGAGCGGTGAGCCGTACACGGTCATCGGCGTCCTCGAGGACTTCGACTTCAGCGAGTTCGGACCGGCACCGCAGATCTGGGTGCCGTTCCAGCTCGACCCGAACTCGACCGACCAGGGACACTACTTCCAGGTGGCCGGGCGCCTGAAGCGCGGCGTGACGCTGGACCAGGCGAAGGCCAGGATGCTCGTGTCGGCCGGCGACTTCCGGGCGAAGTTCCCGGACGCGCTCGCCCGCAACTCCAGCTTCACGGTGCAGCCGATCCGCGAGGCCCTCGTCCGCAACGTGCGATCGTCCCTGCTGATCATCACGGGGGCCGTGAGCCTCGTCTTGTTGATTGCCTGCGCCAACGTCGCCAACCTGCTGCTCGCCCGCGCGACGGGGCGGAGGCGCGAGCTCGCGATCCGCGCCGCGATCGGCGGCACCCGAGGAGCGATTGCCCGCCAGCTGCTCACCGAGAGCGTGCTGCTCTCGCTGGCGGGGGGCGCGTGCGGCCTGTTCGTCGGCTGGGCAGGCATCCGGGCCCTCCTCTCCGTCAACACCGCGGGGCTTCCTCGCGTGGGCGAGAACGGCGCCCTGGTCGGCATCGACGCGACGGTGCTCGCGTTCACCCTCGTCGTGTCGGTCACCACGGGCGTGGTCTTCGGCCTCATCCCGGCATTCCAGGGATTGAGGATCGATCTCATCGCGACGTTGAACGAGGGCGGCGCCCGCACGGGCTCCGGCTTCCGCCAGAACAAGACACGGTCGCTCCTCGTCGTCACCGAGGTCGCCCTGGCGCTCGTGCTGCTGGTGGGGTCGGCGCTGCTGATCCGCACCGCTGTCTCCCTGGCACGCGTGAACCCGGGCTTCGACTCCCACAACGTTCTCACGATGCGGATGTCGATGACCGGGCCGCAATTCGAGAAGGCCGACGCGGTGGAGCAGTTGATTCGGACCGGTGCCGAGCAGTTGCGCGGCATCCCGGGCGTGGAGCTCGCCAGTGCGACCTGCTGCGTCCCCCTCGAAGGCGGCTACGGGCTTCCGTTCCTCATCGTGGGGCGGCCGCTCGACAACGGGCCGTTCCACGGCGGCGGCGGGTGGATGACGATCTCTCCCGGCTACTTCGAAGTGTTCCGCATCCCGGTCAAGCGCGGACGGACGTTCACCGAACGGGACGACCGTAACGGTCCGGCCGTCGTGGTCATCAACGAGACGATGGCGCGGCAATACTTCCCGAAGGCGGACGCGCTCGGGCAGCGGCTCGTGATCGGACGGGGCGTGATGCGGGAGTTCGCCGAGGAGCGCGAGCGGGAGATCATCGGGATCGTGGGCGACACGCGGGACGCCGGCCTCGACGCGGACCCGCAGCCGATGATGTTCATCCCGCAGGCGCAGGTCCCGGACGCGGCCAACGCACTCAACGTCCGCTTGTCGCCGATGTCGTGGACCATCCGCCTGAGGGCCAACAGCGCGAACCTCAGCGCTACGATTCAAGAGCAGCTGCGCAAGGCGACCGGCCTGCCCGTCTCCAACGTCCGGACGATGGACGAGGTCGTGGCACGCTCCACCTCGCGCGAGCGGTTCAACATGTGGCTGATGACGGTCTTCGGGGGCGCTGCGCTGTTGCTCGCGGCGATCGGCATCTACGGTTTGATGGCCTACTCGGTCGAGCAGCGGACGCAGGAGATTGGGATCCGGATCGCCCTCGGCGCCGGGGCCGCGCAGGTCCGCTCCATGGTCGTGCTGCAGGGCCTCCGGCTCGCAGCCGCCGGGCTCGTGGTCGGCTTGGCCGCCTCCCTCGGCCTGGCGCAGCTGATGTCCACCTTCCTGTTCGGTGTCACCGCCCACGATCCGATCGTGTTCGTGACCGTTCCCCTGATCCTCGCGTCGGTGGCGGTGGTGGCCGCCTGGCTGCCGGCGCGCCGCGCGAGCCGGATCGACCCGATCCTCACCCTGCGCGTGTGAGAGGCCGCCTCGCGAAAACCGACGGAACAGCCGACGGGATTTGACACCGGCACCGCCGCCCGACCACAATCAGCCCGCCTGGACGCCATCCCCCAGCCCCCGCAGGAGAGGTGCCATGGACAGGAAGACCTTCCTCAGGCTGGCGGCAACCTACACCGGTGGCCTTGCAGCCCTCCCCTTCGTCAACCCACTCGACGCCGCGGCGCCAGACCCGGCCGCGTTCGCCGGCCGATTGTCGCGGGCGGCCGCGCAGGGCGACGACGCGTTCTGGAACGTCGTCAGGGCCGAATTCGTGCTCGATCCCGACTGGACGTTCCTGAACTGCGGCGGGCTGGGCGCCTGCCCGATGCCGGTGCTCAACAGCCTCTTCGAGGGGATCCGGTCCGAAGAACGCGCACCGAATGCCGGCCACGACGGGAAGCAATGGGACCTCGTGAAGGAGCGGCTCGCGGGCGTCCTCGGGAAGGGCTGCCGGAAGGAAGACCTGGCCCTCATCTCCACCGCAACCGAGGGCGTCAACCTCATCGTCAGCGGACTGCCCCTCCAGCGCGGCGACGAAGTCATCACCTCGACGCACGAGCACGCCGCCGTCTACACCTCGCTCTTCAACCGCAAGCAGCGCGACGGCATCGTCGTCAAGACGTTCGCGCCGGACATGGCGCGGGGCCTCGGCAACGTGGACCGCATCGCCAGCCTCGTGACCGACCGGACGCGGCTGATCATCATCAGCCACGTCACCTGCACGACCGGGCAGTTGTTCCCGGTCAAGGAGATCGCGGCGCTCGCGCGTTCGAAGAAGATTCTGGTTCGCGCTCGACGGGGCGCAGGCGCCCGTGTGCACCCAGTTCGACATCGCGGAGTGTGGGGCGGACTTCTACGCGTGCAGCGCGCACAAGTGGCTGATGGCCCCGAAGCGCACCGGGTTCCTCTACGTGCGCCCCGGCATGGTGGACGTGCTCCGCCCGCTCGTCGTCGGGATGGGGTCCTACGAGAAGTTCGACGTGGAGAAAGGCGAGGTGGCGCTCCACCCGGGCGCCAGGCGCTTCGAATTCGGCACGCAGAACGAGGCGCTCTTCTTCGCGCTGGGCACCGCGGTGACGTTCGTCGACTCGATCGGCCTCGGCCGGATCTGCCAGCACAACCGCACGCTCGCCGAGCGATTCCGCCGGGGCCTGGGGGAGGTTCCCGGGACGGAGATTGTCTCGCCCGAGGAAGAAGGCTACCGGACGCCGATGATCGGCTTCCGCATGCGCGGCCAGACCTATCGGCAGATCCAGGAGCACCTCGTGGCGGATCGAATCAGGGTCAGGTCGGTCACCGAGGGCGGCCTCAATTCGATCCGGGTGTCGTTCCACGTGTGCAACAACGACGACGACGTGACGGCCATCCTGGAATCGTTGCGGACGCTGAAGACGAGCGGCTGAGCGGGTCCGGCTTGCGGCTTGCGGCGGGCGGCCGTGGACGGGGTGCCCTCCCGGGCCTATATTGTAGGCACTGGAGGTTCCCATGTCCCAGCGCTGGCCGCTCGTCCCGGTGCCGACGCGTCGTATCGCGCGCAGCCTGTTCAGCGTCGGCGTGGCTGCACTGTTCGCGGCGGGCTTCGCTGCCGTGGCGGCCGCGCAGGAACCGGCCGCCCCACCGCAATCCCCCTACATCGGGGCCGAGGCGTGCAAGGCATGCCACGCGGCCATCTACGAGAGCTGGTCGAAGACCAAGCACGCCCGCGCCACCAACCGCGTTCGCGACGAGGACCGCGAGAGCGGCGCGTGCATGGGATGCCACGCGACCGGCTCCCCCGAACAAATCGCACAGGAGAGGATGAAGCCAAGCCTTCCCGGCGTCCAGTGCGAGTCGTGCCACGGCCCGGCGCGCGCGCACGCGACGTCGGACGCCGCGAAGCCGGTGATGACCGGCCTGACCCGTCACCCGCAGTCCGGCGAGTGCGAACGCTGCCACAACGCGAAGAGCCCGCACTTCCAGGGGTTCGTGTTCAACGCGATGAAGGCCCTGGTGCACGCGAAGGGCTGACCGCGGATTATGCTGTGAGGCGATGACCACACACGACAAGGCGCTCCGCATCAACCTCGACCCCGCGCGCTACGGCACGTTCGCCGAGATCGGCGCGGGGCAGGAAGTGGCGCCGCTGGTTCTTCCAGCGTCGGCGGCGCGGCGGGCACCGTCGCGAAGACGATCTCGGCCTACGACATGACCGTGTCGGACGCGGTCTACGGGACGGCGCAGCGTTACGTCAGCCGCCAGCGGCTGCAGGCGATGCTCGACCACGAATGGGACCTGCTGCTCGACCGCCTCGCACGCCAGCCGCGGCGAGCGCCACCCAGTTCTTCGTCTTCGCCGACACCGTGGCCGCCCGCAGCTACTCGCGCACGGAGGAGGGGCACGGCTGGCTCGGCGTCCGCTTCCAGGCCGCTCCGCTGCGAAGCGCCGTCGGAGATCATCGTCCACGCCCGGATGTGGGACCTCGAGAACGCGCGCCAGCAGGAGGCGCTCGGCATCCTCGGCGTCAACCTGCTGCACGGCGCCTTCTACGACCACGGTCGCCCAGACGTCCTTGTCGGCTCCCTCATGGACAACCTGACGCGGGACCGGATGGAAGTGGACATGATCAAGTTCTCGGGGCCCGCGTTCGCGGGCGTCGACAACCGGCTCATGAGCCTGCAGCTGGTCCAGCAGCGGCTCACCAACGCGGTGCTGTTCTCGCCCGCCGGCGAGGTCCTCGAATCGGCGGAGCTGCTCTATCGCGCCCCGGTGCTCGTCGAGCGCGGCAGCTTCCGCCCCGTGACCATCGTGACGCAGGACATGCTGGTCCGGGCGCGGGAGCAGATGACGCGGGAACCGGACATGGCCGGCCGCGAGCCGGTCGTGCTGATGGAGATGACGCTGCGCCACCTCCAGTCGCCCGGCGAGCAGGTGGTGCACTCGGACTTCCTGGCCCGGGTGGACGTCCTCGCGCGCGCTGGGATGGACCGTGATGGTGACGAACTACTCGCGCTTCCACAGCGTCACCAGCTACCTTCGGCGCTACACCGAGGAGCGCATCGGACTCGTGATGGGCGTGCCCACGCTTGCGCAGCTCTTCGACCTGCAGCACTACACCGACCTGGGCGGGGGCGTGCTCGAGGCGTTCGGACGGCTGTTCGCCGGCCCGGTGAAGCTGTACGTCTACCCGTGGCGCAACCAGGAGACGGGCGAGTTCGTCCGCGCCGAGACGTTCATGGTCGCCGACCGGCTCCGCCACCTCTACGCCTACCTGCTGCAGAACAAGTTCGTCGAATCGCTCGAGGCCCCGTCCAACGCCAACCTGTCGGTCATGCCAGGCCAGGTCTACGCGCTCATCCAAGCCGGCGACCGGGCGTGGGAACGTCTCGTCCCCCCGGAAGTCGTGGGCGTGATCAAGGAGAAGCTGCTGTTCGACTGCTGCGGGCCAGGCACTGGAACGGGAGCGTAAGGCGGGCTGCGACCCGCGCGCGGTTACCGCAGCCCCTGGACGAGGTACAGCTCTGACCGCGCGAAGGCGCTCGAGTAGGCGTAGGTCTTGCCGTCCGGCGTCGTGCGCGCCCATATCGCGATCCGTCGGCCCACGGGATCCGGCGGAGCGATTTCGCCCACGAATGTCCGCGCGCCAGTCGTGATATCGACGCGCTCCAATCTCAGCGGCAGCGGATTCTGGCTCAGCATGAACACCGACCGCCCGTCTGGTCCCCAATCCGCGAGCAGTTCGCCGCCGGTCGGCATCAGCCCTTTCACAGGCCACGGTTCGCCGCCGGCGACCGGGTAGGCCTGCACGCGCCTGGCCCCCGTGAGGCGGTCGACGCCGATCACGAACGATCCGCACCTTGGCTCTTTCCGCGGGCGCCGCGGCGTCCGCAGGCGCCGATGCCACCTCGAGGGCAAGGGCCAGGTCGTGCGCGGAGGAGAATCGCCGCGCCGGATCCTTGCAGTCCTGTCGCTCGCGCAGGGCGTGATCCTGTTGGCCGGCTTGCTGGTCACGGCCGGCGTCTCGTGGAGGCTGCGCTCACCGGCCTCCCGGTGATGTCCCCTGATGCTTGCCCGTCCGCCCAGTGCGAACCGGGCGCTCGGCGGGAGCCAAACCTCACAAGCTCACGCGAACGCCTACTTGACCGTCGCCTTCCACTCCTCGACCCAGTTCTCGATCAGGGTGATGTAGGTGACCGGCGGCTTCGGAGGCGGCGCTGTCACCTGAACCGAGTAGAAACGCTGCCCATCTGGCGCCACGTCGTAGCCGCGCATCGCGCCGCAGAAGCTCGGGAGGTCCCGCGCCTCGAACTCGAAGAGCGGGCGCGCCGGGCTGACGTGCGGCGGATTCCCGGGTGTGAAGTTCACCACCATCATCCGGCACTTCTGCGGCGCCTGATGGCACTGCGTGAAGAACAGTTCGCGTCCGCCTTTCGGATTCCACGCGGGATTCTGGCCCCCGTCGAACGACACCGGTACCGGGCCACCGGGTTCGTGGTACGGACGAACCCACACCTGGTAGCTCCGGTAGTCGCCACCCCGCAACTTCGATTCGTACGCCAGCCAGCAGCCGTCCGGCGACACCTCTGGCCCGCGCTCCGCGCCGTCCGACTCCATCAGCGTTTCCACCGCTGCGCTCCCCTCCTTCTCGTTGACGCGGACCACGCCCTGTCGTATGGCATCCGACACCCGCACGGCCAGGAGGCGGCCGTCGCGGTCAAATGACGACGGGTAGTACTCGCCCCATTCAAGGACGTGGGTCGCCGGCGAGCCGTTGAAGTCGTAAGAGGCCAGGGCCGATTGGCCGTTGTTGAGCCAGTTGAACGTCACGCGCCTCGCATTCGGGTGCCAGCGGGGGAAAAGCGCTTCTCCTTCCTGGACCAGCGGCGAAAGCCCTCCCCCGCTCTCGAGGTCCGATATCCAGAGTTCGGTCTTGGTCAGCCCCCTGATTCGAAACCGCGAGCCGGCTTCCCTCCGGGGACAGTCGTAGGAATTGGAGGTAGGCCTTCGCCGGCGCGGGAAGCGGCGTGATGCGCCCTCCGTTGCGGTCCACCGTCACCAGCTTGCAGTCGGGGAAGTCAGGCGCGGTGGACGCCGGGAAGTACGCGAGCGCGGTCGATCAGGACACGCCGCATCAACCGGGCACACACGGCGTAGAAGTGCACACGGTCGTTCCATGCGACACGAGCGCCGTCCACCAGGCGGACGAACGCCTCGTTCACGAGCGCGGTGGTCTGGAGGGTCTGGTCGCCCGGGGCCTCACGCCCGCATGCGGGCGTGGGCAAGGACGCGAAGTTCGGAATAGACAAGTGGCAGGAGCCGGTCGAGCGCCGATTCGTCGCCCTGCCGCCAGGCCAAGAGGAGGCGCGTGACGTCCGCCGCCGGAGGTTCATCCACGAAGTGGCCCTCCTGCTGCCGCCGAGACGCGAAGTGTCTGCCGATTCTACACCCGATTTTCGGCCACGCCTCGGCGCCCGGGAGAGCCGCGTTCTGCGGTCCCCGGCATGGAACCTGGGCCACAAGGATGTGGAGGGATTCGGCCGGCTCTACGAACGGATTGGCCGGGCAGTCGGCCCGGGCCGCTTCGAGACGGACGCAGCGGTCGCGACCGAGAACCTCGCATTGCGCGAGGCGTACACCGCGGGCGCCAGGCGGAAGTGACGCCGACTACCGCCGGCACGGAGGCCGGCGCCGCAGGCCATTCAGCGCAGGCCGTCAACGAGGCAGAGGTCCGAACTGATGTCGTGGCCGCGGGCGCTCGCATCAGCCTGACGAGCACGAGGTGTCCGGAAGGGCAACCTCCCTTCTCAGTCCGCCCAAAGAGTGTTCAACTCGATGTCGATGTCGGCGAACGGGTCGGCCCGCACGATTTCGTCCCCGGCGTGCGTCGCGAGGATCGTCCACCGGGCGTTCTCGAGACGCAGGATCTCGAACGTGCGCGCGATCGGATCGACCAGCCACGCGTGCGCCACGCCTTCGCGGGCGTAGATGGCCAGCTTCTTCACGCGGTCGAGCGACGCGGTGGACGGCGAGATGATCTCGCAGATCCAGTCGGGCGCCAGCGGGAAGTATGCCGTGTCGGGCAGGCGCGGCATCCGGCTTCGGCGCCAGCCCGCCCAGTCGGGCACGAGCACGTTTCGGCCGAAGTGAAGCTCCGGCTCGTAGAGGATCCTCCAGCCGCCCGGACCGCCGCGTCCGTGGTCATAGGGTGGTCCGAGCCAGCTGCCGAGTCCCGCCCCGGCATGGGCGTGCCGCGGCGCGGGCCGCGGCGAAGCATGAAGCTCCCCGTCCACGATCTCGGCGACCTGGATGTCCGGCACTTTCAGCAGGTCGTCGTACGTCGCCGGGCGGTCGAACGGTTCCACGCGCGGCATCGGGTCCATCATACATCGTCCCCTTGCAGGGGAAATGCCCGACCGAACCGCGCGTTTCACTCGTGTTTTCGGCAGAATGCGGCCATGAGCGGCAGTTTTCGCCCAGCGGTCGCTCGGCCGGATTGCAGGAAAGGCGATCGGGTCAGCCGCAGAGGAGTGGCGGTCCCTGCCGCCTACCTGATTCGCTTGGCGTGGAGCGTCCCGTTGATCGCCATCTCCGTCACCAAGCCGTCGGCGCCCTTCACGAACTCGATGCTGTTCTCCTCGACGAACTCGAAGAACCTCGACGCCGACTCGGCGAACAGCTCGATGCGCTCGTCGCCGTCGATCACGAAGAGCCTGCCGTCGATGACGCGCACGTCCACCGTGTGCCCGGGCGCGAGCTCGTAGCGGCCCTCGAACGCCGCCAGCGCCGCCGGCTCGAGTCGCACGACGGTCTTCTCGACCGGCTTGAACGCGGGCCAGCCATACTCGCGGGCGATGGCGCGGAGGATCTCGGACGACAGCGCCGCCCCCCGGTCCCCGTTCGTCATCACGACGGCACCACGGCCACCGGAGACGAATGCCGTCATCTGGCACCGGAAGCCTTCGTTCGAGCCGCCGTGACCGAAGCGTGCCGCGTCGCCGGTCCCGGACAGCCCCAGCCCCAGGCCGTAGTTGTCCATCACGTTCGTCGTCATCTCGCGGGCGGTGGAAGCCGGGATGATGCTCGACTTGCCCGCGAGCGCCCGCTGCACCTCCATCGCGAACTTCGCGAGGTCGGTCGGCGTGGTCCACAGCCCGGCGGCGGCCATCTCCGGGTACGTGTGATAACGGCCAGGGATCGGCTTTCCGTCGCCGCGGTGGGCGGTGGCTGCCTGGCCGGCCAGCGATGGCGGCAGCGGCTGCTCGTAGGTGCTGTCGACCATGCCGAGGGGCCGCAGGACGAGCTCGGACATCAGCGCCGGGAACGGTTTCCCGGTCACATCGATCATCAACTGCTGGGCGACGGTGTAGCCGCCGCCCGAGTAGCGATTGATGCTGCCGGGCAGGACGTCGGCGCGAACCGCCGCGCTGTTGGCCGGCTTCGCGCCATCGAGCACCTGCACCAGCGTCGGCACCGGCGAGGAGGCCGGGTAGCCGCCAAACCCGTGCACGGTGAGGCCGGCGGTGTGGCTCAGCAGGCGCCGCAGCGTCACCGGCGCCTTCGCCGTGAAGTCGTTGTCGGGAACCTTCCACGACTCGAGGCGCGCGTTCACGGGCTCGTCGAGCGACAGCCGCCCTTGCGAGACCAGCAGCAGCGCGCCGAGCGACGCGACCGGCTTGCTGATGGACGCCGCCTGGAAGCGCGTGTGAACCGTCACCGGTGCGGCGCTGCCCGCCTCGGCGACTCCGTACCCGCGCGCCCACTCGATGGCACCGTCGTTGATGACGGCGATACTGACGCCGTGGGTCGCGTAGAACTTCATGCGGTCCGCGAGCCGCATCCCCGACGCCGGCTGACCGGCGATGCGATGCCGGGGCGCAGCCCGCTCTCAACCCGTGCGATGCGGGCGTCGGGCGGCGAGGCTGACGGCAGCTGCCCTGCCGCGGCGCCGGCGAGAATCGCAGCGACCCCGACCCATACGGCCCCGATGCCTGCAATCTGACGGAAGACTCGTCGCATGTCCCTCCACCCGAGACACCCGTCAGGAAAGTACGCACCGATCCGGCGCGGAGTGGTAATGATGATTGGACGAGAATACCCGGAAATCGTTTGCCGCAGACGACTCAGCGATGGCCGTCAACGCAGATAGAGGAGTTCGGAACAGACAAGGGCAAGGGCGATCGGGCGCATCGCCATCGCCCCGACGCCAGGCGAGGAGCCGGCGCGGAGGCCGGCGCCACAGGGGCCGGCCCGCGCCGCTACTTCTCCTTGAACTCGAAAAGGATCCGCGGAACCTTCTTCTCGGCGAGCAGCCGGTCGAACGCCGCCAGGTCCTCCTCCACGACCTTCCGCTGCTTCTCGCGCTGCGCGGCCAGCTGCGACGTGAACATCCGGTGCACCTCGACCATCTGGTCCGTGGGCGGGTAGTCGCTGCTGGCCACCTGGTCTGCCAGGAACCCGAGCTTGCTGTAGAACTTCGACGGCCAGCGCAACTCGTCGCCCGAACCGGTGAGCCGAACGGGGAAGAAGAAGTCCTCGATGTCGAGGAGCGTCCTGTCGATGTCCGCGCCGGCCTTGTTGATCGCGTCCGCCGCGGGATGCCCCTCGAGGAAGGTCTTCAGATCGCCGAGCTGCTTCCTGATCCGCTCGGCCTGGTTGATCAACCCCGCCACGACATTCTTGTTCTCGTGGATCTCGAGGAGCATCTTCGTCTGGGTCTCGACGTCGGCAGCCGTGCCCGTCGTGTTCGGGTCCTTGAGAACGGTCAGCTCCTGCGACAGTTCCTTGCCGCCGGCCCTGATCTTCACCGTGTATCGGCCCGGCGCCACGAGCGGTCCGCTCCGGTCGCGACCGGGCGGGAAGGCCCGCCATCCCTTGGGCCCGACGTTCGCGTGCTCGTGGTCCACGACGGGGGTCCACAGCTTGACCTCGGCGGTCTTGTCGTAGCGAAGGTCCCAGGTGATCCTGTTGACACCCGCCTTCTTCGGAACCTTGAAGGGCTCCGCCCGGCCGTCTTCGCCGTCGCCCTCCTCCCCTTCCTTCTTCTCTTCCGTCTTGAGCGTCCGCACCGTCTTCCCACGCTCGTCCAGGATCGTGACGACGACTTCCTCCTTCGGCTCCACTTTCAGGAAGTAGCTGATGGACGCGCCGTAGGGCGGGTTCTTTCCCGTCGTGGCGTCGTTCGGAGCGTCGGCCGGTCCCGCCACCTGCTGGAAGCGGTAGGCCGGCCGCGGCTTGAACAGGTGGACGTCCTCGTTGGCCACCTCCGGGCTCCACTGCTGGATCGGCGTCAGGTCGTCGAGGATCCAGAACCCGCGGCCGTAGGTGCCGACGACGAGGTCCTTGAAGTGCTCCTGGATCGTCAGCCAGCGAACCGGTGCGTGCGGGAGGCCGGCCTCGAGCGGCGTCCAACTCCCGCCATCGTCGAACGACACGTAGAGCGCGTTCTCGACGCCGAGGTACAGCAATCCCGGCCGGGTGGGGTCTTCACGGACGCAGTGCGCGTAGCTCAGTGGGGTCTTGGGAATCCCGGCGCCGATATTCTTCCAGGTCTTCCCGTAGTCGGTCGTCTTGAACACGTAGGGATCGCGGTCGTTCACCTGGTGGAGGTCGACGGTGATGTAGGCGGTGCCCGCCTTGTGGCGCGACGGTTCGATGTTGCTGATCGTGCCCCACTCGGGGAGACCGGGGATGTTCTTCGTGACGTTCGTCCACGTCTTCCCCCGGTCCCGGGTCACGTGGAGGAGCCCGTCGTTGGTGCCCGCCCAGATCTGGCCGTCCTCGAGCGGCGATTCGGCAATCGCGAACAGCGTGCAGGCATACAGCGGGCTGGCGTCGTCCGCCGTGATGCCGCCGGTCCGCTGCTGCTTGGTCTTGTCGTTCGTGCTGAGGTCGGGGCTGATGATCTCCCAGCTCTGCCCGCCGTTCGTCGTCATGTGCACGAACTGGCTGCCGACGTACACCCGGTTGTGGTCGTGCGGGGAGATGCAGATCGGGAAGGTCCACTGGAAGCGGTACTTCACGGCCGCCGGCTCCCAGCCCTCGAGGCTCTCCGGCCAGACCGTGACGGCCCGGCTCTGCTTCGTCTTCAGGTCGAAGCGATCGAGCATGCCGTCGTAGTTCCCCGACCAGACGATGTTGTTGTCCACCGGGTCGGGGACGGCAAAGCCGCTCTCGAACCCCCCGACCGGATGCCACAGCCCCCGCGGGATCGTGCCGCCGGTCCGGCTGTTGCTCGGCCCCCGGTACGAAGTCCCGTCCTGCCGGTTCCCGTAGACGTAGTACGGAACCTGGTTGTCGGCATAGACGTGGTACATCTGCGCGATTGGCAGTTCGATCCCGCGCCAGCTCTTCCCTCGGTTCGTGGAAATCGCGATCCCCTGGTCGTTGCCGACGATCATGCGGGCCGGATCTTTGGGGTCGATCCACATGTCGTGGTGGTCGCCGCCCCACGGGTTGAAGCGCTGGATCGTCTTGCCGCCGTCCTGGCTCATGTGGAAACGGGTTGCCGGAAAGTACACTTCGTCGGCGTCGTTCGGCGAGACCACCACGCGGGTGTAATAGAGCGGCCGGTTGAGGAGGGCGTGGTCGCGGTTCACCAGCGTCCATGACTCGCCGCTGTCGTCCGATCGCCAGAGCCCTTCCGTCGCGGTTTCGATGAGGGCGTAGACGCGATTGGGGCTGCTCGCGGCAACGGCCACGCCGACCTTGCCGATCTCGGTGTCGGGGAGGCCGCTGCCTTTCAGGCGCGTCCAGGTGGTTCCGCCATCGCGCGAGACGTGGAGACTGCCGCCGGGCCCGCCGCTCCACTTCCCCCAGGTCTTGATGAGCATCGGCCACATCCCGGCGTAGAGGATCCGCGGGTTCGTCGGGTCCATCGCGATGTCGGAGCACCCGGTGTTCTCGTCGACGAACAGCACCCGCTCCCAGGTCTTGCCGCCGTCGGCGGTGCGATACACGCCACGCTCCTGTTGCGGGCCGTAGGCGTGTCCCATCGCGGCGGCGAAAACGACGTCCGGGTTCCGCGGATCGATCACGATCCGGCCGATGCGGCCCGTGTTCTCGAGACCCATGCGTTTCCACGTCTTGCCGGCGTCGGTGGACTTGTAGATCCCGTTTCCCTGCGAGATGTCGCTGCGGATGAACGTCTCGCCGGTCCCGGCCCAGACGACATTCGCGTCCGACGGGGCAACGGCAAGTGAACCGACCGATGAAACGGGCTGGCTGTCGAAGATGGGAGCCCAGGACGCGCCGCCGTCGGTCGTCTTGAAGATCCCGCCCGACGCGGCGCCCACGTAGTAGATGTTCGGGTCACCCGGGATCCCGACGACGGCAATCACCCTGTTCCCCACGGGACCGATGTAGCGGAACTTGAGGGCGGAGAACGGCTCCGGCTTCTTGTCCGACTCGGCCTTCCCCGCCTTCTCGGCCTGGCCCTGACCGGCCTGACCGGTACTGGCGGCCGCAGGCCCGAAACCGACGATCAACGCGGCCATGATGGCCAGCAACGGCATGATGACGCTTTTCTTCACAGGACCTCCGGTAGGCCTCATTGTAGTGTCGGTGCCGGCTCGAGACGAGAAAGGCCTGGCAACCCCGGATGCCAGGCCTCTTGATTCGCGGGCGCTGTGCCGGCGGATCAGGGCTATGCGCCCTGCACGACGGCCTTTCTACTTGCGCCGGACGAGCGTCGTGCCGGCGAACTTCCGATCGCACACCGTGCCGTTGTAGGTCACCTTGACCAGCCCCTCGCCGACCGGCACGGCCCGGTTGCCGTCGATGAACTTGAACGCGCAGGTCCTGGCGTTCGGCAGCGTGACCTCGCCCTGCGCTCGCCAGACGAGGACGCCATCCGTCACGACGCCCCGTCCCTCGCCGCGGAACCGTACGCGGGCGCACGTCGCTGCAAACACGATGACGGCCGCTTTCGGGTCAGAGTCCCGCACGACCCTGAACTCGACCTGGCTGCAGTTTGCCGGACCGAGCGTCGCGGCCGCGACCGGGTCGAAGGCGGCGGGGTCGAAGGTGGCCGGATCGGTCGTTCCGTTCGGGTCGTCGGCGCTCCAGATCCCGACGAACGGGGCCACCGCGGCGGTGGTCGGCGTCGGGGCGGCTGGCGCCGTCGCCTGGGATGGGCTGTTCGAACTGCATGCGACGAACGTCGCAGCGACGGCTGCGGCAAGCGAGGCGAGCATGACCCGGCGGATCATAGATGCTCCTTCGTGACGAGCCTGTTACCTGGCGGGATTATAAGGCCGAGCCGGCTTTCGCGCGGCACCAAGGTGTTGGACCTGTCCCCGCGCCTGGAGGTTACACGCCGGCGGGAAGTCGCCTCGAGCGGCTCAGTCTTCCGCCGGTCCGATGACCGCCAGGTTCGACTGCGTGGCGCCACGCACCGCTGACAACCGGAGGCCGCGGTCGAACGTGGCGAGGCAGCCGCGGCGCGACACGGCGAGGCCGAGCAGGTAGACGTCGGTCACCTGGCGATGACCGGCAAGCACCGAGGGGTCGAAGGTCCGCTCGTCGCACAGCGAAACGCCGTCGTCCCAGAAGTGATGGTCGGCTTCAGCGCAGAACCGGCGCAGGCGATGGAGGATGGCGTCGGGACGCGAAACGGCTCCGCCGTACGCAGGATTGGCGAGGACCCGGACGAAGCCATTCTCGGTCAACGGGCAGGTGGCCCAGCCGGCAGCGCGGTGGTCGGCGAACCAGTCGTGCGCCAGGTCGTGGTGCACGTGGTCCGGGTCGAACAGCGCCACCAGCACGTTCACGTCGAGGAGCGCGACGCGGGTCACGGCTCGTCCCTCAGCTCGTTCACCAGCTTCATCGTCGGGCGAACTGCACCGGAAGCCCTGGGCGGCAGCAGCGGCACTCCATTTCGAACACGCCCGGCGCGCCCGGGTGGCCGGAGGCCGGCCCGCGCCAGCTCGGAAAGCACCTGCCCCGCCGTCCGCCCCCGGGCCGCGGCCAGCTCCTTCGCCGCCTGCAGGACGTCTTCGTCGATGTCCAGGGTGGTCCTCATCCCTGGATCATCACGCATCACGCATCAGATGTCAACGCTTCGAGTCGGGGCTGACGACGAGTAGTCGGGGCTGACGGCGAGTGGTCGGGGCTGACGGCGAGTGGTCGGAGCTGACGGCCAGTAGTCGGAACTGACGGCGAATAGTCGGCGGTAACGGCAAGGAGTCGGTGCTGACGATGCTGGGTCGGGACGGACGGCGAGTAGGGCTACCATGGGAAGAACGGAGGAACAAACCATGACGGCAGGGCGGTCAACCACCCGGTGGACCACGGCGGCGGTATTGTCGGTTGGGCTGGCGCTGGCGGGTGCGGCGGTGGCCCAGCGCGGAACGACGCAGCAGGCGGCGCCCGGCCAATGCCCGTCCGGCACCACCGAGGTGCGCCCGGGCCGGTGCCAGGCGCCGGAGTTTCCTGCGCCGAGCATCCTCGACTACAAGCCGAGGTCCACGCTCGTCACCGCGCAGCACCCGGTGCCGAAGGCCAGGTACCCGGTGATCGACATCCACAGTCACACGGGCCCGACGCCCGACACCATCGAGCGTTTGATCAAGGAGATGGACGCTCTCAACGTCCGCGTCCTCAACAACCTGAGCGGCGGTTCCGATCCCGCCGCCATCAAGCAGAAAGTGGACTACATCCGGGGCAGCAAGTACCCCGATCGCTTCACCGTGTTCGCGAACGTCGACTGGAACGGCGCCGGCGCCCCGGGCTGGGCCGAGAAGACCGTGGCCAATCTCGAGCAGTGCGTGAAGAACGGCGCGATTGGGCTGAAGATCTTCAAGAACCTCGGCATGCAGGTCAAGAAGGCCGACGGCAGCCGCCTCAAGGTGGACGACCCTGTGCTGAATCCGGTCTGGGAGCTGTGCGCCCGTCTGAACATCCCGGTCCTGATCCACGTCGGCGAACCGCAGGAGTTCTTCTCGCCGCTCGACTTCCACAACGAGCGGTGGCTCGAGCTCTCGCTGTTCCGCGATCGGCGCCATTACATGGCCGGCGAACCGACCTTCGAGGAGCTGATGGGCGAGCGCGATCGCATGTTTGCCGGCAACCCGAAGACGCGGTTCATCAACGCGCACTTTGGCTGGTACGGCAACGATCTCGCCCGGGCCGCCCGGCTGCTCGACCAGGCACCCAACGTCGTCATGGACGTGTCGGCCGTGCTCTACGACTTCGGCCGGCAGCCGCGCGGCACGCGCGAGTTCTTCATCAAGTACCAGGACCGCATCTTGTTCGGGAAGGATTCCTACGTCCCGTCGGAGTTCCCTTACTACTGGCGCGTGTTCGAAACCGCGGACGAGTACTTCGACTACTACCGCGACTATCATGCCTTCTGGAAGCTCTACGGGATCGACCTGCCGGATGCCGTCCTCCGGAAGGTCTACTACGAGAACTCGCTGCGGGTGACCCCCGGCCTTCCACAGACGGGCTGGCCGTCGACGAAGCCGTCGGCGAAGTAGGTGGCGTCCCGGTAATCTGATAGGCTACGCGGTCGATGTCCAAGACGCCGCCGCAAAGGTCCGCGCGTCAACCCGGCTCGCAGCGCACGAGCGGCCGCACGCTGACCGACACCGCCTACGCCCGCCTGCGCGACAGCATCGTCTCGCTGCGTCTCGCGCCGGGCGCGTCGCTGACGGAAGTCGATCTCTGCCGGCGCCTGGGCATCAGCAGGACGCCCGTCCGCGCGGCCCTGCTGCGGTTGCAGCAGGAAGGCCTGGTCGAGACGACGGGCGTCACGCGGTCGGGACGGATGAGCGTGGCACCGCTGACCGCGGCGGACATGCGCGAGTTGTTCCTGATGGTCGGCGCGCTCGATGGTGTCGCGGCGCGACTCGCTGCCAGCCTGCCAGCTGCCCCGCGTCACGCGGTCGCCCGGGAAGCGGCCTCGATCAACGCGCAGTTGCGGGCGTTATCCGCGACCGAGGTCTCCGACATCCGCACCGCCCAGGAACTCGACATCAAGTTCCACCGCTGCTACGAGCAGGCGGCCTCGGGCCCGCGCCTGCTCGCCAAGCTGAACGCGCTCCACGCGCGGCGCGAGCGCTACGTCCGCGTCTACACCGAGGCGCTCATCCACGCGCACGGCGTCCAGGAATCGCTCGACGAGCACGCGGCCATCGTCGCGGCCATCGCGGACGGCGACCCCGACTCCGCCGAACGCCACGCCTCGTTCAACTACCGCAACGCCCTCGAACGCTACCGCCGTCTCGTGGCGATCCACGGCGAGCGCGGGACGTGGGGGTAACGGGACGACGGGCAGGACAATGCACAATGCAAAATGAGAAATGCAGAATGAAGAACGGCCACGGGAGGCTGTGATGTCTCTGATCCAGGAAAAGATTGCCCAGGCTGTCGGGATCCTGAACGAGCTCGGGCTCCCGTGCTGGCTCACGTTCGTCCGCGAGACCGGCATGAACGGCGACCCGGTGATGCCGTTCCTTGCCCCGGCCCACGTCACGTGGCACAGCGCATTCCTCGTGATGGCCGACGGCGAGGCGCGGGCGATCGTCGGCCTCTACGACAAGAAGACGATCGAAGAGACGGGCGCATACCGGCAGGTGGATGGATTCGTGCAGGGGGCGAAGCAGCCGCTGCTCGACTTCCTGCGCGACCGCAATCCTTCGTCCATCGCGGTCAACTACTCCACCGACAGCGAGGTGTGCGACGGGCTGACCCACGGCATGTTCCTGACGCTGCACGGATGGCTGAAGGAGATCGGCTTCGACAACCGCCTCGTCTCGTCCGAGCGGCTGGTCTCGGCCCTGCGCGCGCGCAAGACCGGCGAGGAACTGGAGCGCATCAGGCGCGCGATCGCGCTCACCGAGGAGATCTTCGACGACGTGGGACGGTTCCTGGCGCCGGGCGTGACCGAGCGCGATGTCGCCGGGATGGTGGCCGCCCACGTCGCCCGGCATCACCTGGACCTGGCGTGGGAGGCGGGCACCTGCCCCGCGGTTTTCACGGGCCCCGATACGGCCGGCGCGCACTACTCGCCCACGGGCCGCGCCGTCGAGCGCGGCCACATCGTCAACATGGACTTCGGGGTGAAGCACGCGGACTACTGCGCCGACTTGCAGCGGACATTCTACGTGCTGCGCGACGGCGAAACCGCAGCGCCACCCGACGTGCAACGCGGGTTCGACACCATCGTCCGTGCGATTGAAGGAGCCCGGAAAGCCATTCGCCCCGGCGTGCTCGGCGCCGACGTGGATGCGGTGGCGAGGTCCCTCGTCACGGGCGCGGGCTACGCCGAGTTCCCGCATGCGCTGGGACACCAGGTCGGCCGCTACGCGCACGACGGAACCGCGCTGCTCGGGCCCGCGTGGGAGAAGTACGCCCGCCGGCCGTTCGTGCCGATCGAGGAAGGGATGGTCTTCACCATCGAACCGCGGCTGACCGTGCCAGGCTACGGCGTCGCGACGGTCGAGGAGATGGTGGTCGTGACGAAGGACGGCGCGGAGTTCCTGTCGGGTCCCCAGACCGAATTGCGCCTCGTGAGGTAGGCCGTACCGCCAGCCCTGCCGTGAAACTGTCCGGATCCGGGACGCCATATGACCGGCGGCGCGCAGCCACGGGAGCGTCCCCTCCCCACCACCTATCCAAACGCCTCACCGAACCGTCTAATTTCACTGGAAACGGCCGATGCAACCATTTCCCGGGCGGTGCGTATTAGTGGTATCGGTCTTGAAGAACGGGCGGGTGGTTCGGATTCCCAGTCGCTCGGTTGTTCAATACCAGAGTTCACCAGTTTGGATTCGGGCAAGCAACAGAGCAACGCCATGTCCCTGGCAGACACCAGCTTCAAAGTGACCGGCTTCCTGGCCGGGATCTGCCTGGTGCTCGCCGTCTGCACGGTCTGGATCGTGCTGACCGACCCGGTGACCGTGGCGACCGCCGTGGACACCCACGACCTCTCCTCGATCTTCGGCCTCCTGACCCGGGCCGTGACCGACGCCCTCCGCGCGGTCGTCCGGTACCTCTAAACCCCGAACAGCCGTGAGATTGTTCCCGGTGATACCATCGGGCACGCCGGCAGCGCATGCGATGCCGGCACCTGAACGGAGGACCGGCATGAACGGCAACCTTGGCGCGGTTCGACGGACGATGTCCGCGTGGCTCATCCTTGCGCTCCTGCTTCTCGCGTCGCCGGGCGCGGCAGTCGCCCAGACCTCTCAGCCCGCCGGCGTGATGCGGGACGTCGACGCATTCGTCGCCCAGGTCATGCGCGCGTTCGACGTGCCAGGCGTCAGCCTCGCGGTCGTCAAGGACGATGCGGTGGTCGTGGCGAAGGGATACGGCGTGCGGAAGCTCGGCGAACCGGCCCCGGTCGACGCCCGCACGCTGTTCGGCATCGCGTCGAACACGAAGGTGTTCACCGCGGCAGCCCTCGGCCTGCTCGTCGAGGAAGGCAAGTTACGGTGGGACGGCCGGGTCGTCGACTACCTGCCGTGGTTCCAGATGTGGGACCCGTACGTGACCCGGGAGCTCACGGTGCGCGACCTCCTCGTTCATCGCAGCGGCCTCGGCCTCGGTGCCGGCGACCTGCTCTGGTGGCCGCCGAGCCTTTATGACCGGAAGGAGATTGCCAGGCGTATCCGGTTCATCCGCCCCGAGACAAGCTTCCGCAGCGCCTACGCCTACGACAACGTCCTCTACCTCGTGGCGGGCGAGATCATCGAGACGCTCAGCGGGCAGTCGTGGGAGGACTTCGTGTCGTCCAGGATCCTGGCAAAGGTCGGGATGAGCTCGAGCAACGTCAGGCATTCAGCGGCTGCAGCCGGAGGCAACGTCGCCGCGCCGCACGCGGCGGTGGACGGCAGGGTGCGGCCGGTGCAGCCGTTCGACAGCGACAACACCAACCCGGCGGGCGGCATCAACAGTTGCGCCGACGACATGGCGAAGTGGATGCGGGTGCTCCTGAAGGAAGGGCTGCTCGCGGACGGGTCGCCCCTGTTCAGCGCCGCCACCTGGCGGCAGCTGGGCACGCCGGTCACCCCGCAGCCGAACGGCCCGCCGCCGCCCGAGTTGCCGGCACTGCGGTCGAACCACCGGGCATACGCGCTCGGCCTCGAGTCCCGGGACTTCAGGGGCTACCGGGTGCTGACGCACACGGGCGGCCTTCCGGGTTACCTTTCGCGCGTCTTCCTCGTCCCGGACCTCGAGCTCGGCATCGCGGTGCTGACCAACCAGGAGTCGGGCGAAGCCTTCGACGCGATTGCCTACGCGATTGCCGACGCCTACGTGGGCGGACCGCAGACGGCGTGGCTCGAGGGGTTCACGAAGGTCGGCGCGCGAAATGCGGCCAGGCTGGCCGACGCCGACCGCCAGACGGCGTCGGCGCGCAACGTCGCATCGAAGCCGTCGCTGCCGCTGGCCGGGTACGCCGGCACGTACCGGGACGCGTGGTACGGCGACATCACGATCGCTGACGAGGGCGGCAAGCTTGTGATCCGGTTCGGCAAGACACCCCTGCTGGTGGGCGAGCTGGAGCACTGGCAGTACGATACGTTCGTGGCACGCTGGCGGGAGCGGGAACTTCGCGCGGATGCGTTCGTCACGTTCTCGCTGAAGCCCGACGGGACGATCGACCAGGCGAAGATGCAGGCCGTCTCGCCGGCGACGGACTTCAGCTACGATTTCCAGGACCTGCTGCTCAGGCCGATTAAGTAGCCCTTCGACTCGCTCCGCTCGCTCAGGGCAACCGGAGGGCGAAGGCCGCGCCGGCTGACGCGCTGATCTAGAATCGAGAGACGCTTATGAAAACAACCCTCCTCTTGCTCTTGACGGTTGCCATGGCCATGTCCGCTGGTATCTCCGCCGCTCCCCAGTCTGCCGACGCCGCAGTACGCGTACCCGGCAGCCAAGAAAGTGGACCAGGTCGACGACTTCTTCGGGACGAAGGTCCCCGACCCATACCGCTGGCTCGAGAACTCGGACGCGCCAGACACACGGGCGTGGATCGACGCCGAGAACAAGGTGACGTTCGACTACCTGTCGAAGATCCCCGAGCGGGCCGCCATCCAGGCCCGCCTGAAGGAGATCTGGAACTACGAACGCTACGGTACGCCGAGCCGCGAGGGCGCCTGGTACATCTACGCGCGGAACAGCGGGCTTCAGCCGCAGGCGGTCATCTACAAGGCCAAGGCGCTGGCGGCTGAACCCGAGGTCGCTCATCGACCCCAACACGCTGTCGAAGGACGGCACGGTCGCGCTCGGCAGCACGTCGTTCACCGAGGACGGGCGCTACATGGCCTACTCGGTCGCGGCGAGCGGTTCGGACTGGATCGAGTGGCACGTGCGCGACGTCGCGACGTCGCCAGGACCTGCCCGACACGATCAAGTGGTCCAAGTTCAGCGGCGCCGTCCTGGCTGAAGGACGGCTCGGGGTTCTACTACAGCCGATACGATGAACCGAAGGGCGAGGCGCTGCAGGCGCTGAACAAGAACCAGAAGGTGTTCTTCCACGCGCTGGGCACCACGCAGGACAAGGACCCGCTCGTGTACGAGCGCCCCGACAAGCCCGACTGGGGATTCGGGGCCGATGTCACCGAGGACGGCCGGTTCCTGCTGATCACCCAGTCGGAGGGCACCGACAACCGAAACCGGGTGTTCGTGCGCGACCTGAAGGCGCCAGGCAGCAAGATCGAGCCGTTCCTCGACGACTTCGACGCCACCTACTCGGTCGTCGGGAACGACGGCGACACGTTCTACGTGCTGACCAACAAGAACGCCCCGCGCTTCCGCCTCGTGGCGATCCAGCTGGCGAAGCCGGCGGCCGACGGCTGGAAGACGCTGATTCCCGAGGCGCCCGGCAAGGCGGTGCTCGAGGGCGTGACGATGGTCAACGACCAGTTCGTGACGCTGTGGATGACCGACGCGCACCACGCCGTTCGGCTCTACGCACGCGACGGCGCAGCCGGCGCCGGAAGTGGCGATGCCGACGCTGGGCAGCGTCGGCGGCCTGACCGGCCGCCGGTCGCACAAGGAGATGTTCTACTCGTTCGGGTCGTATCCTCTACCCGACGTCGGTCTACCGCTACGACTTCGCGGCCGGCCGGAGCGAGGTCTTCAAGAAGCCGTCGCTGGCGTTCGACCCCTCGCGGCTACGAGACGGTGCAGGTGTTCTACCCGTCGAAGGACGGCACCAGGATCCCGATGTTCCTGACCTACAAGAAGGGGCTGCAGAAGAACGGCCAGAACCCGACGCTGCTCTACGGCTACGGCGGCTTCAACATCGCGACGATGCCGGCATTCTCGCCGGGCGCGGCCGGCTGGCTCGAGATGGGCGGCATCTACGCCGTCGCGAACCTGCGCGGCGGCGGCGAGTACGGCCAGGAGTGGCACGACGCGGGCCGGCTGCAGAAGAAGCAGAACGTCTTCGACGACTTCATCGCGGCCGCCGAGTACCTGATCCGGGAGGAGTACACGTCGACGCCGAAGCTCGCCATCCACGGCGGCAGCAACGGCGGCCTGCTCGTGGGCGCCTGCATGACGCAGCGGCCAGACCTGTTCGGCGCCGCGCTGCCGGCGGTGGGCGTGATGGACATGCTCCGGTTCGACAAGTTCACCATCGGCTGGGCGTGGCGATCGGACTACGGCCAGCCGAGCGCGAACAAGGCCGACTTCGACACCGTGATGAAGTACTCGCCGCTGCACAACATCAAGCCGGGCGTGAAGTACCCCGCCACGATGGTGACGACGGCGGACCACGACGACCGGGTGGTCCCCGCTGCACAGCTTCAAGTTCACGGCGACGCTGCAGGCGGCGCAGGCGGGCCCGGCGCCCATCCTGATCCGGATCGAGACCAAGGCCGGCCACGGGGCGGGCAAGCCGACGGACAAGGTCATCGAAGAACGCGCCGACATGTACGGGTTCCTGCTGAAGGAACTCGGCATGACGCTGCCTCCCACGTTCAAGAAGTAGGGAAGTGTGGTGGTTAGGGGTCAGTGGCTAGTGTCAGTGGCTAGTGGTCAGTGGCCAGGGGTCAGTGGCTAGGGGTCAGTGGCTGGGGTCAGTGGCTAGGGATTGGATGCTGTAGCCGAGGGGCTTCAGCCCCTCGGCCGGCGGCACGGGGCTGAAGCCCCGTGCTACATCGACGCCGGGTGGACGCCATGAACATCGAGAACCTGATCGGGACGATGATCGAAGGGTCGCTGACGTCGCGTCGGAAGCGGTCGCGCGGCGCCGGCCGGTTTCTCCGCCAGGGCAGCGGCTCGTTCATCAACGCGAGCACGCTGCTGACGGTCGGCGGTCTCATCTGGGGCGCCATCGAGACGATGCAGCAGCAGTCGCCGGCTGGGACCGGCGGCGCCCCCACCCCCGGGACGCCACATCCGTCGCCGCGCGGCTTACACGCCGCCCGCCGCCGGCGGCCCCGGAACAGTCGCCCCTCCCCCGCTGCCGGTCGGTGGGACGGGCCTCCCGCCGGGGACGGGTGGGGCAGGCGTCCCGCCTGCCCGTGGCGCCACGCTCCCCGACGGGACCGTTCGGCTGATCCGCCTGATGGTTTCGGCCGCCCGGGCCGACGGCCAGGCCAGCGACGCGGAGAAGCAGGCGATCCTCGAACAGGCGAAGAAAGCGGGGGTGGAGGCGCTCGTCGAGAACGAGTGGCTGCACCCGACCCCGCTGGCGTCGGTGGTGGGCGTCGTGTCCGATCCCCAGCAGCGTGCCGACCTCTACGTGCTGGCCTATACCATCGTGCGGGCGGACGAGGGGATCAGCGGCGCGGAGCGGATCTACCTGGCACAACTGGCGTCGATACTCAAACTCGACAAGGCGACGGTGGACCGGCTCGAAGAGGAAACAGACGCGAGGATCGCGGCGGCAGTTTGATTTCCGGCCCGCGGCGCGAGTACCCGCATTCGGGACAGCGGTCGGCGGATGGTGGTTGGGAGAACGTCCAAAGCCGAGGGCCGGCTCAGGTTCAGTCACCAAGAGGAGGGACGATGGCGGGCGAACAGTGGTATCTGGCGATTGGCGGGCAGCAGGTCGGACCGGTGGGCGAAGATGAAGTGGTCCGCAGCATCCACGCGGGGACGGTCGATGGCAATACGCTCGTCTTCACGGGCGGCATGAGCAACTGGACACCGCTGAAGGACGTCCCGCAACTGGCCGCGCGGCTCGGCGGCGGCGCACCTGTCACCCCTGGCGTGCCGGCCGTACCAGGGCGGCAGTCGCACGAGATCGACTTCAAGATCTACGGCAACGAGATGCAGTTCGTCGAGGTCTACCTCGACCCGGGCGAGAGCGCGGTGGCGGAAGCGGGGGCCATGATGTTCATGACACCCGCCATCAAGATGGAGACGATCTTCGGCGACGGCGGCAGCCGGCAGCAGGCCGGCGTCATGGGGGCGTTGTTCGGCGCAGGCAAGCGGCTGCTGACCGGTGAAAGCCTCTTCATGACGCTGTTCACCAACGGCGCGCCGTCCGGCGTGGCCCGCGTGGCCTTCGCCGCGCCCTACGCAGGCAAGATCCTGCCGATGGACCTGTCGAAGCTGGGCGGCACGCTCATCTGCCAGAAGGATTCGCTGCTGGCCGCGGCCAAGGGCGTGTCGATTGGCATCGCCTTCCAGAAGAAGATCGGCGTCGGCCTGTTCGGCGGAGAGGGCTTCATCATGCAGAAGCTCGAGGGCGACGGGCTGGTGTTCGCCCACGCGGGCGGCACGGTGCAGACGCTACGACCTGGCCGCGGGCGAGACGCTGCGCGTGGACACCGGCTGCCTGGTGGCGCTGCAGCCGTCGGTCAACTACGACGTCCAGTTCGTCGGCGGCGTGAAGACGGCGCTCTTCGGGGGTGAGGGACTCTTCTTCGCGTCGCTCACGGGACCGGGGCGGGTGTGGCTGCAGTCGCTGCCGCTCTCGCGGCTCGCCGACCGGATCTACAAGGCGATTCCGGGGCTGGGGAAGGGCGGGAAGGAAGAAGGCTCGATCCTCGGCGGCGTCGGGCTCGGGGGGATACTCGGGTCTGACTAGGCCGGACTAGGCCCGAGGCCGGGTGCCAGCCCGGGTCCTGAGGCCGAGAAGAAAAGGGCCGGTGCACCCCGGTGCGCCGGCCCTTTCTGTTTCCGACCGAGCCTCCGCTAGAACCGGTAAGTCAGGCCGCGCGTACCCGACGTTGACCGTGTAGGCGCCGTTGTCGGGCTTCATCATGATGTAGATCGACGACGGGAACTGCGTCGTCCCGCTGGTGTAGGCATCCGCGAACTCGTACTTCTCGTACGCGTAGCCCACGCCGACCGTCCACGCCTTCGCCACGTGCCGATCGAGCTGCAGCCCGAACGTCGTGAGGGTGGTGTCGTCCCAATCGGTGATGTCCGCCGCGCCGCCGGTGCCGGCCGGGATCACGGTCGTGCGGCCGGGCGTGTAGAACGAGCCCGCCTCGCGCGCGGTGATGTCCATCAGGCCATCGATCTTCTGGTGGCTGACGAGCGCCGACACGGTCCACTTGTCCGGCACGATGTGGAACAGGCCGTTGAACCCGAAGGTATTGCCCTTGTCGCTGCCCGCGTAGTTGAGCAGGTTGTTCAGGCTCGTGCCCGTCGTGGTCGACCACTGGTTGGTCTTCGCGTCCTTCTCGTAGGTGTAGAACGCGTCGAGTTCGATCCGCTCGTTCGGGTGATAGCCGAACTCGGCGGTGAACGTGTCGTAGTTCGCCTCGAGCAGGCCGCTGGGCGTGCCGGGGATCGGCTGCGCGCCGGCCACCGGGTTCCCACCGGACACCGCGATGCGGTCGGGCCGGTTGGGATAGTCCACGTTCCGGCGGAAGTAGGCGAGCATCACGTCGAACTGCGAGGTCGGGCTCCACTCCACGTTGAACCCGAGCTTCGACATGTCGCGCTCCGCCTCGTCCTCCTGGAACCCGTAGAGCGTCGTGCCCTCGGCCGACCGGCTGGCGTCGGTGTAGAACGCCCGCACGCCGATCATGTCGGTGACGTGGTAGACGGCCGCGAGGCCGAAGCCCTTGTCCCGGCCGGACTCGGCTTCGCGCCAGGTCCGTGTCAGGCTGTTGGTGAAATACGAGGCCTCGAGGGTCAGGGCCTTGATGTCGTAGTTCGCCGACAGGTCGAAGCGCTTGCTGGTCGTGTCGTACAGGTTCGCCGTCGCATGACCGTACGGCGCATCGGCGCGTCGGGGTCACCGTGCTCCAGCTGCGGTCGGGCGATGTCGAGGCGTCACCGGTGATGACCCACTTGGACGTCTTGTTCGTCAGGTCGTAGCTGCGATACCGCGCGCGGACGCCCAGGTTCTGGACCGGCCGCGACACGAACCAGAGATTCACGGTGTCCGTGTTGATCTTGCCGTTGAGCGAGGCCTGCTGCAGCGACGACGTCGCGCTCGCGTCAGCACCGGCGGTCGTCTTGATCGTCGAGTTGCTGGTGTACGGATAGAACGCCGCGTTCTGCGTCCACGACGCCATCGCGAAGTCGCCGCCGAGGCGCGTCTGCTTCTTGAACTTGAGCAGGAAGCCGAACGACCCGGTGGTCGCTTCGTTGTCGGGCGCGTTGATGAAGCGCGGCGTGCCGGGGCCGCCGAGCGGGGCCGACGAACTGTTGTTGTAGGCCACGTCGTACGGCTGGAACGGGTTGTCGATCGAGCAGCGTCTCGGCCTGGTTGTCGTACGTGTTCCGGACCAGGGCCGCGTGCACGTTCCCCATCTTGAAGGTGTAGCCGGCCTTGAACCCGAAATCCTGCGTCAGCTCGTTCAACGGCTCGGGAACGTCGACGATCGACGACACGGCGCTGACGATGTCGCCGCCGCCCTGGCCGCGGTAGCCCGACTTGCGCTCGCGCATGTAGTTGAGCGACAGGTCGAACGGCAGCTGCTTGGAGAGGTCGAACGTCACCGTGCCCCGCTCGCGCTGCGACGAGATGTCGAGCGTCTGGGCGGTGGCGAGCGTGGGCGCCAGCAGGTTGTTGTAGAAGTCGTAGGTGCGCAGCGAGGTCGGCAGCGTGGTGTCGGCCTTGGTCCCCAGGGCGGCGCGCAGCGTCGGGCTCATCGCCCAGTAGCCCTGCGACGCTTCCGTGAAGATCAGGTGCGCGTTGTTCCCCATGTTGTGGGGAGTCTGGTTGTAGTCGAAGGCCACGCCGAGCCACGGAAGGCTCGCGATGCCCTGGTACCGCTGGTCCGACTGGCGGACGTTGTCGGCCCACAGCGTGAAGCCCGTGTCGCCCTTCCAGGCGAACAGGTTCAGGTACGGAATCGAGACGCCCTTCGGCACCTCGCGGTACTCGGTGAACTTCGCCGACGTCACGTTGTCGCGGCCGAGGAGCCCCAGGCTCACCTGGCCGCCGACGTTGCTGGCAGGGGCATCCTGCGCAGCCGCAAAGGAACTCGCCACGAGGAGGCCCATGGCGAGGAGCGCGATCACTCTAGATGCTCGCTTCATGGGTGTCACCTGATGAAATAAGCGCCCGAGGGCGAGTTGGATCCGTGGAGATTCACGTGGCAGTTCTTGCAGCTCTTCTCGATGAACCGCGAGTTGGCCGTCGGGAAGCCGCTCGGCGACCCTGGCGGCGCAACCGGCACGCCCTTCTCGGTCGACAGGTTGTCGCCCGAGCCGAAGTGGCCGGAGCCCGTGAGGTGGCAGTTCCAGCACAGGTTCGGCAGCTTGTTCAGCGTCAGCCGCTTGTGGTTGGAGCCGTGCGGGTCGTGGCACGACGCGCAGTCCTCACGAACCGGCGCGTGCTCGAACAGGAACGGGCCGCGCTTCTCGGTATGGCACTGGTAGCACAGCTCGTTGGTCGACTCGGCCTTGATCATCTTCGGCCGCGACCCGTCGTGCGGGTTGTGGCAGCTGGTGCACTCGATCTTGCCTTCGCGGATCGGGTGGTGCGACGTGCGCAGCGTCTTGGCGCGCTCGCTCTTGTGGCAGGCGTAGCACGACTCTGACGCGCGTTCCGTCTTCAGCTGGGCCACCTTGGACTTGAACGAGTGGACGCTGTGGCAGGAGGTGCAGCCGACAGCGCGCCGCTCGTGCAGGCCGCCGTGCCAGTTCTGCTGGTTGCCCTTCTCGTGACACTTGAGGCACGTGTCGCTGATCTGGGCCTCGGTCAGCTTCTTGAGCGACGGCGACGGGGCGTTCTTGTCGCCCGCCATCTGGGCCTTCATGTGGGCCGCCACGTCGTTGTGGCAGTTGGCGCAGCTTTGCGGGTCCTGCGCGTGCTTCGAGTGCTGGAACGTCGGGCCAACCGCCTTGTCGTGGCACGATTGGCAGTCCGACGCGCTCCAGCCCGCCGGCGGCGCCCCGGCTTGCGCGAAGGCGTTCCCGCCCCCGACCAGCACGGCTGCTGCCACCAGCGCCAGGACGAGATACCTTGGGCGCATAGGAATCCTTTTCGAACGGGCCCCGCTCAACATCCGACCGGGACCAGAGATAAGAGAAATGAGGGGCCGGCCACGCCAGACATTCTGGGGCGGGCCAAGAGACGAAGGGCATCCGGGCCCTTAGCGTTGAAAAACTCTACAGTTGTACAAGGGCGTATGTCAAGGACGCCTGTGAAATTTCGCACAAGCGGACTGGGGCGAACCAATTCGCGGCGGGATCCGTCTCTATACCTAGACAACTTGGTAAGACCGCGCCACAATGGGATCAGATGCCCAAGAAGACTGACACGCTGCAGGGAGCCTTGGACCTGCTGGTCCTCAAAACCCTGGCCGTCCGCGGCCCGCTCCACGGCTACGGCATTGCTCTCCACGTGGAGTCGGTGTCGGATGACATCCTCCGGATGGAGGAGGGCTCTCTCTATCCCGCGCTGCATCGCCTCGAGCAGGACGGCTGGATCCGATCGACCTGGCGCACCTCGGAGAGCAACCGTCGCGCGAAGTTCTACGCAATCACGCCGGTCGGATCGCAGCAGCTGGAAGTACAGGAACGCAACTGGCGCATGGTGGTCGGCGCGATTCAGCGCGTCCTCGCCACGGCGTGAGCAGGAAACAGGCAGAAGCCTCCATGAAATGGTTCACCACGCTCGGCAACCTGTTCCGATTCCAGAAAGTCGACCGTGACCTGGACGAGGAACTCCGGTTTCACCTCGATATGCGCGCCGCCGAGTACGAGAAGGCCGGCCTCTCGCCCGAGGAGGCCCGGCGGCAGGCGTTGAAGCGTTTGGGGAGCCCCCTGCTCGCCCGCGACCGCGTCCGGGACGTCCGGGCGGTGACGTGGCTCCACAGCGTGCTCGACGACGCGAGATTCGGCGCCCGGCTGTTGCGACGTTCGCCGGGCCTCGCGCTCGCGGCGCTGGTGTCGCTGGGCGTCGGGATCGGTGCGACCACTGGCGTGTTCGCGGTTGGCGATGCCCTCATGTTCCGGCCGCTGCCGGTGTCGCGGCCGGCCGAACTCGTCATCGCGCAGTGGCACTCGACCGAGTGGCCGGACATCGGCGTGTGGGGCACCAACGATGCCGACAACAACAGCTTCTCGTTCTCCTACCCGACGTACCAGCGACTGGCCGCCACCCCCGGGGTGGACCTTGCGGGCGTTCAGGACTTCAACCGCGCGGTGGTGGTGGTGCGGGGGAAGGCGGCGAACGCAGACGGCGCCCTTGTCACCGGCAACTTCTTCAGGGTGCTCGGCCTGGCGCCGGCGACCGGCCGCCTGCTCGCGGACGCCGATAACTCTCTTTCGTCCCCCCGGCAATCGTCATCAGCCACCGCCTGTGGCAGAACGCGTTCGGCGGCGACCCGGGTGCGGTCGGTTCGGCGATGCGGCTGAACGGGCAGCCGTTCACCATCGTCGGCGTGGCGCCCCGCGACTTCTTCGGGACGCTGCCTGGCCGCTGGGCCGACTTCTACGTGCCCGCCTGCTGGATCCTGAACCTCAAGCCGGAGTTCTCTGGCGATGCTCCGCTGACCAGCGAGACATTCTGGTGGCTGCAGTTGGTCGGACGCCCTAGGCCGGGCACGACGATCCAGACGCTGCAGGCGGCGATGGCGCCCCGGTTCGATGCCTCCACGAGGCCGTTCATCAAGGGCAAGCAACGGGCGGCATTCGGCCTCCGGTCGGGTGCGCAGGGCTTCGCCTTCCAGGAGGCCGAGTCGAACAAGCCCATCGCGATCCTCATGTCGCTCGTCGTCCTGGTGCTGCTGATCGCCTGTTCGAACGTGGCCAACCTGCTGCTGGCCCGGGGGGCGGCGCGGAGCAGGGAGTCGGCGATGCGGCTGGCGCTCGGCGCCGGCCGGCTGCGCCTCGTGCGTCAGCACCTGACCGAGAGCCTCGTGCTTGCTGCGTTCAGCGGTGCGGCGGGATTCGTGTTCGCCGACTGGTTCGCGCGAGCGATCCTGTCGATGGTTCCGGGACAGGCGACCGTCGTCGTGGACCTGGGATTCTCGTGGCGGGTGGTTGGCTTTGCCGCTGCCCTCACGGTGCTGGCCGGCCTGATGGTTGGACTCGCACCGGCGATCGCCCTCTCCCGGTCGCAGGTGTCGCAAGCGCTGCGGTCGGGCACGACGGTGCGCCCGGCCTGGAGAAAGCACGGCGCGGGCCTCGGCCGGCCCCTGGTCGCGGTGCAGATCGCCCTGTCGCTGGTGGTGCTCGTCGTCGCGGGGCTGTTCGTGCGCACGGTGGGAAACCTGCAGGCGGTGCCGCTCGGCCTCAACCCCGACCACGTTCTTCTCCTCTCGGTCGACCCGACGGCCGCTGGCTACTCGCCGGTGCAGAAGAAGGCGGCGGTCGAGCGGATCGCCACGCGCCTGCGGCAGTCGCCGAACGTGCGGGCGGTCACCTGGTCCACGTTCGCGCTCTTGGACGGCTTGAGCTGGAACACGCTGGTGCAGACCGAGGACGACCCGAAGCCGAAACGTCCCCCGTGCAACCTGCTGTGGGTGGGGCCCGGTTTCCACCAGGTGCTCCAGATCCCCCTGGTTGGGGGACGCCTCTTCGACGAGCGCGACGGCGAGGGCGCGCCGAAAGTGGCCATCGTCAACGAGTCGTTCGTCGCGAAATACCTGCGCGGGAAGCCGCCGATCGGCCAGACCTTCTCGGCCGAACTCGCACGCAACCAGGAGCGCTTCGAGATCGTGGGGGTGGTTCGGGACGGGAAATACGCACGCCTCCGCCGGCCGGCATCGCCCGTCGCCTACTTCCCGGACGCCCAGCATGCGCTGCCGGAAGGCCCGACCTTCGCGCTGAAGACCGCCGGCGACCCGGGAGCTGTCTCCGAAGAGGCGACGCGCATCGTGAACGAACTCGAGCCGGCGCTGCCGGTGACCCGGGCCCGCACCTACGAGGAGCAAATCGACAGGCAACTGTCGGTCGAACGGAGCCTGTCGCTGCTCGCCTCGGCATTCGGGTTGGTGGCGCTGCTTCTCGCCGCGGTCGGTCTCTACGGCGTCATCGCCTTCGCGGTGGCACGACGGACGGGGGAGATGGGCATCAGGCTGGCGCTCGGGGCCAGCCGGTCGGCGGTGCTGCGGCTGATGATGACGGACAGCGCCAAGGTGATCGTGCCGGGCGCGGGCGCGGGCCTGGTCGCCGCACTGGCCGCGGCGCGGCTGGTCAGTGCTCAGCTCTACGGGCTGAGCCCCACGGACCCGCCGACGATCGTCGCAGCGGTAGCCTTGCTGTTGGCGGTCGCCGCCGTCGCCTCGTTCCTCCCGGCCAGGCGCGCGTCCGTGATCGACCCGGTCGAGGCGCTGCGGTGCGAGTAGGCCCGGCTTCCGGCGTCAGGCCTCCGGCCGTGTTGGCTTCGGGCGGCTGGCGGCCGGGCGCCGCCGAAAGCCAAGAGCCGGAAGCCGGGAGCCGTTCAAATGCTGATCGTCCCCTGCAGGTACGGCACCGCCCGGCCGGCGATTTCAACCCGGCCGCCGACCTTGCGGCACGTCAGCCTCCCCTGGCGTTTCGAGAGCTGCATTGCCGTGAGCTCGCACTTGCCGAGGCGGGCGGACCAATACGGAGTGAGCGTGGTGTGGGCCGAACCGGTGACCGGGTCCTCGGGCACGCCCACCTGCGGGCCGAAGAAGCGTGAGACGAAATCGACGTGACGGCCCGGGGCGGTGACGATGATCCCGCGGGCCGGGACCATGGCCAGGTCCGCGAAGTCGGGCTGCAGCGCCGCGACGTGCTCCTCCACCCCGTAGACGACCAGGTAATCGGTCTTGCCTTTGTAGGTTTCGATTGGTTCGCGCCCGAGGGCGTCGATCAGCAGCTGCGGGACCGATACCGGCTCCACCCTGTCCGCGGGGAAGTCGAGGACGAGCAGTTCGCCCTCGCGCCTCACCTTCAGCGACCCGCTCTTCGAGGCGAACTCGACGACGTCGCCCGGCGCGCTGTCGTAGTGGAAGGCGACGTAAGCCGACGCGAGCGTGGCGTGGCCGCAGAGGTCGACTTCGACGGTGGGCGTGAACCACCGGATGTGGAAGCCCTGGCCCGCGCGCACGTAGAACGCGGTTTCGGCGAGGTTGTTCTCGGCCGCGATCTGCTGCATGACCTCGTCTGGCAGCCACGACTCGAGCGGGCAAACGGCGGCCGGGTTGCCCCCGAACAGGCGGTCCGCGAACGCGTCGACTTGATACAGGCGAAGTTCCATGCGGGGATTGTAAACCGGCCGCCGGCTGCCGGCTACCGGCTGTTGGCTACATTCTTCATTCTCCATTCTTCATTCAGGCCGACGCATTTCAGCGGCCTGCCGCATCCTCGCCAATCTTTTCGTAGTACTCGGCCACCCGCTGGCGAGCGCCCGGAGGCGTGTAGATATCCTGCCTGCCCGAATCGATCGCGTCGGCGATGATCCGCGCCACCTCTCCCGGCTCCTGCGACTGCGGCATCTGGCGGGAGTCGGGACCGCCGTGCCTCGCGTGCGCACCGAACTCGGTGGCCACCACACCGGGCGAGACCAGGAGGAAACCGATGCCGGGATGCGTCTGCCGCACTTCGTCGCGGAAGTTCGCGGTCAACACGTTCAGGTAGTGCTTGGCGCCGCTGTAGGCCGCCCGCATCGGCACGTAGGGAATGCGGCCCAGCATCGACGACACGTTGACGATGAGGCCTTTCCCGCGCTCCTTGAAGTGGGGCAGCACCTCCTGCATGCCGTAGAGGGCCGACTTCACGTTGACCCGCATCATCTCGTCGATGTCCTCGTCGGTCAGTTCGGACGGCATGCGGGTGATGCCCTGCCCCGCGTTGTTCACCCAGACGTCGATCGGTCCGAAGCGCTCCAGCGTTTCGCTCATGACGCGGCGCACGTCGTCTCGCTTCGTGACGTCGGCCACGACCGCGTAGGAGGCCGGACCGCAGCGCGACACGACCTCCCGCAATTCAGCTTCGCGCCGGGCCGCGAGCGTCAGCCAATCCCCTCGGCGCGCCAGTTCCTCCGCCAGCGCGGCGCCGATCCCCGAACTTGCCCCGGTGATGACCGCGATACGCTCTGACATCGTCTCTCCTTGTCCTGCCTCACCGTTTCAGACTTCCCAGCGGGCGGGACGCCCGCTCCACCGACCCCTCGCCCCGGCCTCCGACTCCTCAGGCAGGCGGCCGTCACCGCCTGCCCCACCGACCCCTCGTCCCGTCCACCGACTCTCGCAGTCGGCCTCCGACTTCTGTAGTATTCCCCCATGCGCAGCAGAACCGCACTCCTGATCGTCGTGTTGCTTGCCGGCCTCGGAGCTGGGCTGCTGGCCCAGCGGACCGTGAAGCCTCCACTTCACGGGCGGCATTGGATGGCCATCACCGGGAAACCCCTCGGCGCCACCGCGGGCTCGATGATCTTCCAGAAGGGCGGCAACGCCGTGGACGCCACCTGTGCGATGCTCGCCGCCGTGTGCACGATGTGGGACACGCTCGGGTGGGGCGGCGAAACGCAGGCGCTCATCTACAACCCGAAGACCGGCAAGGTCATCGGCATCAACGCGCTCGGCGTCGCCCCCACCGGAGCCACCCCTGACTTCTTCCGAAGCAAGGGCATGGCCTACCCGCCCGAGTACGGCCCGCTCGCCGCGGTGACCCCCGGGACGCCGGGCGGGCTGATGGTGATGCTGGCCGAATTCGGGACGATGAGCCTGAAGGACGTGCTGGCCCCGGCCATCCAGATGGCCGACGGCTACCCGATCGAGCAGCAGGCGGCCGATGCGATCGAACGACAGAAGCGGGAAATCAAGAAGTGGCCCTCGTCTGCGAAGGTCTTCCTCACCCACCCCGGCGAGTCCCGTGAGGCGCCGGCCCCGGGCGAGGTCTTCAAGCAGCCCGAGCTGGCGGCGACGCTCCGCAAGCTCGTCGACGCCGAGCAACAGGCGCTCGAGGCGGGCAAGACACGCAAGGACGCCATCTACGCGGCGTACGACCGGTTCTACAAGGGCGATATCGCGCAGGAGTTCGTCCGCGGGTCGCGCGAGCTGGGCGGTCTCCACACCATGGAAGACCTCGCGAACTGGAAGGTCCACGTCGAGGAACCGGTCGTCGCGAGCTACAAGGGGATCGACGTCTACAAGCTGACGACGCTGGGTGCAGGGGCCGGTGATGCTCCAGGCGCTGAACATGCTCGAGACCGATGGACCTCAAGGCGATGGGCTACAACAGCTCGCGTTACGTCCACGCGCTCTACCAGGTGATGAACCTCACCTACGCCGACCGCGACTTCTACTACGGCGACCCGTACATGCCTCCCGCGACGCCAATCCGGGGGCTGCTGTCGAAGGACTACGCCCGCGAACGCGCGAAACAGATCAACTGGGAGAAGAACGACCCGGCGGCAAAGCCCGGCGACCCGTACCCGTTCCAGGGCGGGACGAATCCTTACACCGCGCTCCTCGCGAAGTGGCCGCCGCCGCCCCCCAAGCCGACCGGCGCGGAAGGCAGTCGTTCGTTCGAAGAGGCGTTCATGGCCGGGACGACGTCGATCGAGGCGGCGGACGAGGAGGGCTGGGTGGTGTCCGTCACGCCGAGCGGCGGCTGGATTCCCGCGACCATCGCCGGCACGACCGGCGTCGGGATGAGCCAGCGGATGCAGGCGTTCGTCCTGGACGAGGCGATGTCGCCCTTCAACGTCGTCACGCCGGGCAAGCGACCGCGATCCACGCTCACGCCGAGCCTCGCGCTCAAGGACGGCAAGCCTTACCTGGCGTTCGCGGTGCAGGGGGGCGACAGCCAGGATCAGAACCTGCTGCAGTTCTTTCTGAACATGGTCGAGTTCGGGATGACCGTGCAGCAGGCGACAGAGGCGGCGAACTTCAACAGCTACCAGATGCACAGCACGTTCGGCGACCACAGGGCGGAACCGGGGCGCCTGCTGCTCAACGAGGAGATGCCGCCGTGGGTGCGGGAGGACCTCGCGCGGCGCGGCTACCGCCTGGAGTACGCGAAGCTCACGTCGGGGCCGATCAACGCGATCTTCTTCGACCGCCGCCACGGGACGATGTGGGGCGGATCGAGCCACCACGGGGAGGACTACGGAATCGCGTGGTGAAGCGATTGGCTCCGTGCGGTACGCGGGCCGCGGAGCCGTCGCTCCGTCCGCCGCCCTCGCCGCACGGAGTTAATATGGAAGCGCGAACGCTCTAGGAACACGGTCGGCGGCGTCTGGGCAGCTGCCGTCCTCGCAGGGGATCGTCCCGGGCCCGCCCAGGGCTTTCATTCCGGCGGCAGCGTGTCACGACCCGCACGGCCGCTACCGCCGCCTCTCCGACGGCTCGTTCTAGCGACGTTGAAGGACTCGGTCCAGTTGCGCGAGGTCGACAGGATGGCGGCTTAGCGCCGACCGCTGGAATTCGACGCAGCGCCAATCCCCGATCGCGGCACAAGCCACGCGAGATCGATGTAAGGCTCCATCCAATCTGGCTCGGTCTCGATGGCCCGCCGGAATGCACGCAGCAGCCGCGTGGGTCGCCGCACGCAACTGGGTCCTGCCGAGCTTCTGAAGCAACGGCGCCGACGCGGAGCCGAGCGCGGCGCTTGTTTGAACTCCGAACCGCTTCCGCAAGCGGCCCTGACCGAGCAGGACTTCCCCTCGGATCGTGTGTGCGACTGGCGAACCGGTGAGAGTTCCGCACCACGTCGGCCGTCAAGGTGTCGTCATTGGTCCATACCCGCGCTCTTGCGACGCAGTCGCCAGCCGTCACGGCTACCAGGAGCGCGAGGACTGCGGTCGCATCTCTGGCCGGAGGGGTTTCAACATCCCCCGTCCGGAATAGTCCGCCGACCATGAGGGCGACCCCCACCGACGGCAGGTAGGCGTAGCGTTCCGCCGCCACCACGCCCCCTGCGACGGACGAAACGTGGGCAGCGCGAAGGCAACGACCCATGCCGTGCCGAGGATGCCCGTGGGCCGATTGGAACGGACCGCACTCCAGTCCGTGCACCGGAGCCCGGCGAACGTCACCCAGGTCATCGGCCCGGGACCCGACGACTTCTCTGGTCACGAGGGCATTGTGGGGCCAAGGGAACACAAGCGATCGCAGGGTAAACCCCGCTGCTGCGGCCGCGGTGCGTGGCTCTCGCAGCAGGAGCGACTCCTTCAGCTGAGTGAGGATTCCCACTTGACCCAGTTCGTCGTGCAGACCGCCTGCCGCCAGAGGAACAGCAGGATGGCCCCAGTAACGAATGCCAAGACACTCCCCACCGCACTCGCCCTGCCGCTGTGCCGTTGCTCCCGGGTTCCCTGTGGCGAAACAACTCGTAAGCCCCCAGGACGACAGGTAGAACGAGCGCCATTTCCTTGCTGACGATAGCGAGAGACCAGAACGCGACGCTGGCGGAGAGACCCGCGAGGCGGCGAACCCGCTCGGCGGCGGGACGCCAGAACCAGGCGAGAGTCGCCGACACGCAAAAGAGGGCGGACAGAACGTCCGTGCGCCCTGCCACCCACGCAACGTTTTCGACGTGGACGGAATGGGAGGCGAACACGAGGGCCGCGGCCACGGCTCCAGGCTCTCCAGTAGACGGCGGGCGAGGAGGTAGACGAGGAGAGCCACGCAGCCGTGCGACACGACTTGAGTTGCGTGCGCGATCAACCGGGCGTTCGGGCCCAATCGCGCGGTCCAGCCAGTAGCTGCCGTACACCAAAGGCCGGTAGTAGTTGTTCGGAACGTCTGGCGACGGGAGAAACGGGGCGGCCAGCACTCCGGCCAAGCCCCGGCCTCCGGCGAGCACATGGTCGATGTGTCGAATGATGAGGTGGTCGTCCCAGACGAAGTCGTGGGAGAGGTCCCACGTAAGGGAGGCAGCCGACACAAGGACGATCGCAACAGGCAGCCAGCGGCGGACCATGGCGGTCTGCATTACCTCGATCAGGCCAAACACCTGCACCCGGTTGTTGTCGCGGTCGGCCACGAACACCAGGTCGTCGGCGGTCACGCAGGACTGGGACGGGTTGTTGAGCGCGCCTTCGTCCCACCCCCTCGTGAGTTGCCGTCCCAGGAACGCGCCGTCCCTGCCGAATGCGGCGATGGTGCTTCCCGGGCCCTGGGCCACGAGGGTCAGGCCCTTGGCCGTGGTGATCGACGTCGGGAGCGTCGGCAGGCTCTCTGTCAGGTCCTTCCCGAGCTGGCTGAAGGCAGTGGCGTCCTTCGGTGCCGAGTAGATTCGACGCTTCACCGAGTCGAGCACCAGGATGGTCGTGTCGGCATCGACCGCGATGTCCGACACGAAACCGCCCGCCGGCAAGGGGAAGGGCTCGCTGGAACTTGCCCCTGGGGGTTAAGTACCAGCACGCGGGCCGAGAACACGTCGAGCACGTACACGTTGTCCGCGGCGTCCAGCGCGAAGCTCCGAAGCACCGAGCTGGCCGGCGGAGGGACGCCGTCCATGGTGAACGGCGTCCTGAACTCCCCGGCAGGACTGAGGCGGACGATCCGGCGCTGCTTGCCGTCGAGCGCGTAGATCTCCCCCTTCGAACTCAGCTGGACGCGAGTCGGCGCGGCGAGCTGCGGAATCTTCACCACGCTGCCCCCGCCGACCGTGTTGTCACCGGAAGGTGAAGCGGAGCAGGCGGTCGTTGCCGGTATCCCCGACGACGACCTGGCCCGAGGCATCGCACGCCACGCCTTCGGGGAGATTCAACGCGGCGCCCTTGTCGTCGACGTAGATCGCGGCCAGGGACTTGAGCCGCCCCCCCCGGCAGCGGACAACTGCAGCGCCCCCAGGACGAGGGCGGCCGCTACCACGCATGCCCATGCCAGCCTCTTCATCGGTCTACCTCCCGTACTTCTTGTGGCACCGCGTGCACAGCTCGGAGGTTGTCTCGGCGAGCAGCATCCGCTTGTAAGGGGTTCCGTGGCCCGCGTGACAGCTCAGGCAATCGACCCGCAGGTTCTTGTTCCTGGGATCGACGGCCTTCTCGCCGATCGGGTGGGCCGAGTGCGTCTGGTAGTCGTGGCACGTCCAGCAGACCGCGTTCATCGACGCCTGGTTCACGAGGTGCACGCCGTCCGACGAATGCGGCGAGTGACAGGCACTGCAGTTGCCGCCGTCCACGGGCGCGTGCTTGACCGGCATCGTGGCGATCCGCTGCAGCGTGTCGGCGTGGCAACCGCGGCACAGCTGCGCGCCCTCGGCCCTCACGAGCTTGGGGTATTTCGAGGCGTGCGGGTTGTGACAGTTGACGCAGCCCCTCTGGTCGGCTACCGGCCAGTGCAGGCGCGACTTCGCGAACAGCTCCGTCACCATCTGGGCGTGGCATCCCCGGCAGAGTTCGAAGCCGGCCTGCTTGGTGGCGAACGGGTTGGCGGACGTCCGGCCCTTCGTGGCAGCGCTCGCACGTGCCGGCGCTCACGGGCGCGTGAACGTCGTTGAGCAGCAGCGCCGCGCGGTTCGAGCCGTGCGGATCGTGGCACGAGGTGCACGAGGCCCTGGCGACGGGGTAGTTCCTGTGACGCGCCTGGAATGCCGGCGTATTCGGCTTGTGGCAGTCCAGGCACAGCGACGGCTCGGCCGACTTCAGCAGGTGCGCCGACTGCTCGGAGTCGTGCGCCGCGTGGCACGTCAGGCAGCCCTGCTCCACCGGGCCGTGCCTGAACTTGGCCGCCTTGATCGATTCCCCGAGCGCCTTGTGGCAACCGACGCACAGGTCGTTGCCCCGCGCGAGCAGGTTGTTCGGGTTGTCGGACGCGTGAGGGTCGTGGCACTTGCCGCACGCCCCGTCGGCAACGACCTTGTGGCGGCTCTTTGCCTTCGCGCTGATCACCGTGTCGTGGCACCCTGCGCAGATCTCGCGCGTGTCGCTCGAAAGCAGCTTGGCGTGGGATGACACGTGCGGATCGTGGCAGCCCGAGCATTCGCCGGTCCGCACCGGGGTATGAACGGACCGCTTCTTGAGTGTCTGTTCGAAATCGGTGTGACAGGCCAGGCACGACCTTCTTCTGGTCCGTGTCCTTCAGTCGGTAGGGGTTCTGCTGGCCCCGGGCCGGCCGGACGCCGCCAGGAGCAGACCGACCACAACGCAAGCGATGGTCATACGCGGACGCATGGTCGTCCCCTCACTTGATCTTCGCTTGCGACGGCAGGTGGCAGTCCGTGCACGACTTCATGGCGAACGGCGGATGGGTGTTGCTCTTGAAGAAGTGCGGCTCCTTCGAAGCGTGGGCGTCGTGGCAGCGCTCGCAGCGGATCCGCGCCGGGTCGATCTGCAGGTGCGCGTCGCCGAACGCCGGCGTCTTCGGGTCGTGGCACTCGGCGCACACCGTCCGGACCGGCTTGACCATCAGGCGGTTCTCGGCCGACGCGTGGGGCTGGTGGCAGCGGAGACAGTCCCTCGCCGCCGGCGAATGCGTCGCCGCCGTCCATCGCCGCCCTCAGCTCCTTGTGGCAGGCGAGGCACAGGTCGGGGCTCTTCGCCAGCATGAGCCGCGGCAGCGCGGTCTGGTGCGGGTTGTGGCAGGCCGTGCACTCGCCCGCTGCCGCCGGCTGGTGCTTCGACTTGCCCGCGTCCATCGCCTCCTTGACGTCGGCGTGACAGCCGGCGCAGAGCGTGCCGAGGTTGTCGGCCGCCATGCCCTTGACGTTGCTGGCGTGCGGGTCGTGGCAGGTGAGGCACTGCCCTCCACGAACGGCTCATGCCTGCGCCCGCCCTCGATCGGCTTCATCAGGTCCGCGTGGCACGACTCGCAGAGTTTCGCGCCCGCGGCCTTCAGCAGCTTGCCCTCGGCGCCGTGCGGCTCGTGGCAGGACGCGCAGTCGCCCTCGCGAACGGGCTGGTGGGCGTAGGTCTTCAGGAAGTTCGTCTCGGCATCGGCGTGGCAGCCGTAGCAGACGCGGTCCATCCGGTCCTTCAGGATGCCCTTGACGTTCGAACCGTGCGCGTCATGGCAGGTGGCGCACTCGTCGGCCGCCGCCGGCGCGTGCTGGGACCTTCGCCTTCTGGACCGCCTCCTTCGTCTTCGCGTGGCAGGACAGGCAGAGCGCGCCGGGCTCGCCGTCAGCAGCTGCTCGTTGTCGGTCGAGTGCGCACCGTGGCACGACAGGCACCCTTCTGGGCGCGCGACCGGAGCGTGCTTGAAGGCCACGGCCGCCGCCTGCTCCTTGTGGCAGGTGGCGCAGAGGGCGTTCCCTTGTCCTTCAGCAGCGACGGGTTCGCGACGCGTGCGGCGTCGTGACACAAGAGGCACTGGCCGTCCTTGAACGGCACGTGCTGTACCTTCCCGATGCCCTTCATGGCGGCCGCATCGTGGCACGCCGCGCACAGTTCGCCGCCCTTGGTTCACGTCGAACGGCTTTCCGGAGGCGGGAGCCGCATGGCACGTCGTCGCACTGCGCGCCGCAACCGGGGCATGGAGGCTGGTCTTGAGGAGCTTGGGCTGGGTCGAACTGTGAGGACTGTGGCAGCCGGAGCACGACGCCTGGTCCACCGGGTAGCCGCCGTGGGCCTTGGTGAATGCCGGCGCGTTCGCCGGGTGGCAGCCGAGGCACAGGGCCTCTCCTTCTTGACGAGAAGGTTCGGCTGGTCGGCCCCGTGCGACGAGTGGCACGCCGGGCACCCGTCGGTCTGCAGCACCTTGTGGACGACCTTCTGCTCGTACTCCGCCTGGTCGTGGCACTGGTAGCACAGCTCGCTGACGTCGGCCTTCAGCAGATGGTCGCCTTCGAGGCGTGAGGGTTGTGGCACAGCGTGCACGACCCGTTCCTGAGCGCGCTGTGGACGTGCGCCTTGTTCAGCCCGAGCTTGTCCTTCGCGTGGCAACCGTAGCAGAGCTCGTCGCCGTCCTTCTTCATGGCGAGCTTGGCGACCAGGCCGTGGCGAAGGTGGCACGCCTCGCACTTCTTCTCCCGGACGACGGCATGGACGTTCGGCAGGCCCATGTACTTGTCGGCGAACTCCTTGTGGCACCCGCCCAGGCAGTCGCGCGCGCCCAGACCCTGCTTCGAGCTCTGCGTCCCCCCGCCCAGCGTGCGCTTGCCGATTTGTCCCTGCGACGCAGGAGCGCCGGCGCACAGCACGAGCAGGCGCACACGCACGCGAGCACCCGGGCGGCTCCCTCTGGTCCGCATCACTGTCCCCTCTTCAGATACGTCTCGACCTTCGATTGCGCGCGCAGCTTGGCGGCGTACTCACCGAGGCTCTTGTTGAGTTTCTCGGCGTAGAGCTTCTTCGCGATCTCCTCCCTGACGTCGGCATATGCCTTTGCCGCCGACGGGATCACCTGGTCGATCACCAGGACGTAGTAGTGGTTCTCGGGGCTCACGTAGAGCCGGAGGTCCTTCGACTTTGACCCCTGGACGGCCTTCTGGAGGCCGGCGGGCATGCTGCTGGTGGTGATCGGCCGCCCGTGAACTGGAGCAGGCCGGGAGCGCCGCCGCCGACCTGGCCCGTCGCGTTCGCGGCCAGCCAGCCGAAGTCCGTTCCTTCCTTCAGCTTCCGCAGCGCACCTTCCGCGGCATCCCGGCTCGTGAACGCCAGGCTCTTGATCTTCAGCATCTCCGGGTTGGAGTAGTCCTTCAGGTGGCCGTTGTAGTACCCCTTGACCTCCTCTTCCCTCATCTTGTTGCCGGGGACGATGACCTTCTGCACGAACGCGTCGAAGACCAAGGAGTCCTGGAAGGATTCGACGCGCTCACGGTAGATTGCGGTCCTGTCGATGCCGGCCCGCCGGGCTTCGAGGTTCAGGAGCCGCCGGCTGATGGTGGCGTTGAGGGCATCCTCTTTCCTGGCGTTCATCCGCTTGCCCTGCGCGCCGTCGTCGTTGCCGTGGAAGATCTGCAGGCGCAGGTAGTCGGTCAGGTCGGCGACGGTGACCGAAGTCCCCGCCCTTGATTTCGGCGACGACCCGCGTGTCCTTCGACAGGGCGTCGATCCCGGGCTTGGCCGCCTTGTAGTTGACGCTATTCAGCACCGCCTTGTTGATCGACCGCGTACTGCCGCCGAAGGGCCGCGTCGTGCGCCTCGACGACCGCCTGGTCCTGCTGATCGCAGACGCCGCTTCCTCGCCTCCGCACGAGCCTCGGCGTTCTCCGGATACCGGATGTCCAGCACCTTGACGACGACCCAGCCGGAGGGAATCTTGATGACGGGGCTGGTCTGGCCCGCTCGGAGCTTCGACAGCGCCGCCGCCACGTCGGGGAGATAGTCGTTCTTCGCGTGATACGCGTCGTCGGCGTCTGCCTTGGCGACCTTCGTGCCGATGGCGATCGCGGCAACGTCCTTGAAGGCCGCGCCGCCGGCCAGTTCCTTCTGCGCCTGTTTGGCGGCCGCCTCGGCCTGGAAAAGCAGCGAGGCGGTCTTCCATTCCCGAACCAGTTCCCTGAACTCCTTCTCGACGGCGACCGGGTCCGGCTTGACGCCCTTCAGCAGGCGCTCGAGGAGGATTTCCCGCATGATCTCGCGCGACTTGACGTCGACCTGCTTCCGAATCTCCGGGGTCTCGTCGAGGCCCATGACGCCGGCTTCGCGCGCCACCAGCTTGATCGTGACGAGGCGGTCGAGCAGTTCGAGTTCTTCCTTCGTCGCTCGCCCCGCCTGCAGGCGCGCCCGGTCCGCCGACGGCCCGGCTTCTCGGCGAACGCGTCGAGGGAAATCGCCGCGCCGTTGACGGCCGCGACGGCCGGCCTCCCGTTCTTCAGGGGAAGCACTTGCTGGGCGCTCGCAACCGGCGCCGCCGCATCCAGCGACAGGGCCACGAGGCTCGTCGCGACGAAGATCTGGTATCGCATTCAATCCTTCCGGCGCGCGTCACTGCGCGCCCTCCATCACCGGTCACGGCCCGCGATCATCTCGGTCGTGAGCTTCACCATCTGGGCAGCCATGGCGTGGGCGGTCCTCGACCGTCCCGCGTTCGAACCAGCCCGTGCCATCGGTTCCGTCGTTGTAGCTGGCCGAGCTCCAGACCAGTTTTCGGCTCCGTCGGTCGACGACGACGGTGTAGAACTCGACCCGGGCCGCGCCGCTGGGGCCCTCGTAATCCTCGTAGCGGATCACCCGCCCCCCGAGGACGAAATCGGCGTCCACGAGCGCCGCCACTGTCTCGGCGTCGCTGATCGAGACGCCGCCTTCCATGATGATCCTGGCGTCGAGAAGCTGCTGCCTGACGATGCCCACGTCGGCGACCCGGAAGCGCGGCGACGCGGCCATGTGCCGGATGAAGTGGAGCGCCAGGATGTCCCCCGCGTCCCGCCGCGCGCTCAGGTTGTAGAACGGCAGCACCGCGACCGAATAGCTCCTCCCGGGTCGATCGCGGGGCTCCGGTACGACGACCGCGGCCGGAACGTGTCGGCGCACCTGGGACCGGCGGCGGCTTCGCCCGATCCGAGATAGTCGATCAGCGACGCCGACAACCGGCCAAGCGCCTTCGACAGCAGCTTCCCGTAATCGTTCTCTACCCCCAGTTCGAACCAGCCCGGGGCATCGTCCCCCGCCAGGCCGGCGTCGTCTGCCCACACGACGGCCGGGGCGGCCTTGATGGATACGAGACGCGCGAACAGGGCCACCTTGGGTGGAGCGGTTTGGCTGGAGAACTCCAGCGACGGGATCACGACGCCCTCGACCCCGGTCTCCTTCAGCAACGCCTCGGCGGTAGCCGCGTCCACGCCCGCGGTGTAGCGGACGCGGTGGCGCGTCATGAAGTCCTCCAGCGCGGGATCCGCGAGCACGCGGACTCCTGCCGCCAAGAGCCGCTGGACGAGGAACTCCCGGACGCCCGCGGGAGCGGTTCCGCCGCTCAGGTTCGCCACGGGAAACACCGCTACTGCCGTCACCGGCTCCGCGACAGACGTCAACCCCGCCGCGGGCAGCAGCGCAAGGAGACTCGCCACGCCGATCGCCGCCGTGAGTCCTTTCAGACGACTACCGTCCCTTCGGCGGCGGCCCAAGCAGCCTGTTGAGAAGCGCATCCACGGCCTGTTCGGTGACGATGCTCACGGGCTGTCCGCCACCGCCGAACAGGCGATTCCAGAAGGTGATCCCGCCCTTGGTGGACGAGGCGCTCCAGACCACCCTCCCGGTGCCGGCCTCGATGATCTGGATGCTCATCGAGATGACGTTCGCCGTGGTGGTTCCCGAGCGCACCTCACCGTATTCCCGGACGACGCCCGTGATGACCGCATCGGCCTTCAGGAGCGCGCCCAGCTTGACCGCCTCTTCGGCGGTCGGCGCGGCGGGCGTCTGGATCTCCACCTTGGACACGCCGCGGGCGACTTCGCCCACCGGGAGCACATAGACCGCCTCGGTGGACAGCAGCCGGTTGATGAAGACGTCGCGGACACGCTCGGCGACGACCTGGTCGCGGGCCAGGTTCGAGAACGGCAGCACGGCGACCGTCTGGATCACGCCGAAGTCCATCTTCGGATCGCGGTAGACGTCGGTCACCTGCGCCGAGCACAGCGGCGCGGCGATCGCAAGGCACCACAGGACGCACGCCACCAACCGGGTTGTTTTCATGCTGCCGCCTCACGCTGCCTCAGAAGAAGATCCTCATCGTGGTGCTGAAGACCGACCCGTCGGTTCTCTGAGCAGTGAACTCGCTCCGAAGCACCTGATACGACACGTCCACGTACGACCGCTGCGACAGGTTCCAGCGCACCGCCGCCTGGGTGTTCCGCTCGGTCCCGAACTCGAGCGGCCTCATCGCCTCGTTATACGCGAACATGAACTGCAGCGCGCCGTCCGGGAACGGCGCCCAGTTCGCGCCCACGGTGAGCGTCGCCCGCGTACGCTGCCCGGTGTAGGCATACACCTCTTCGCCGAGCGAGAGGTGCAGCGTCCGAATCGGATCGAACACGACCGCCACGTAGCCCCGCCGCGTGTCCGAGTGGGGCAGGCCGACGACGACACCCGATCGGTCGGTCGAGGTGTCGTCATAGCTGACCGTCACGCTGACGCGGTCGCGCGGCACGATCGTCGCCGTGACATTCAGGAGGCGGTCGTGCAGGACCTCGCCTGTCTCCCGGGTGGTGAAGTTCCAGCCGAAGCCCCCGAGCACGTCGACACCCCGGTAGACCCGCGCGGTATTCTGGACGAAAATCCCTCGCCGGTCAGTGGGGACCCCGGCAACCTCCTCGTCCCGCCCGGTGTAAAGGAGCGAACTCCTGAACGTCGGAATCGGGTTGAAGGTCAGGGTCGCGTTGGCGACGTTCGCGACGGTGTACCCCTGCGGCTGCGATCCCTGCTCGCGCGCCGCCCTGGCATACGTCGAGAACATGCGGGCGAATTCGTGATTGACGGACAGGCCGTTGGAGACCGTCTCGGTGCTCCTGCCGAACGTGTCCGGCCCATTGTATAGGTAGAACCCTTCGTAGAACAGGGCCGGCGTGTCGAGGAGCCGGAACCTCACGTCCGCGTTGACGACATGGGTCGTCTGGCTCTGTTGGGTTGTCCCCTCGCCCGCCCGGCGCCTGATGAAGGATTGAATCTCGGTCACGAGAATGTCCGCAAATCGCCCCGAGTCAGGCACCGCTGCGGACAGGGGGCGGGTGACCACCTTGACGTAGCGCGCGCGGACGTTTGGAAAATCGATTTGAAACCGGTTCTCGAACGGATCGAACGGCGCGACCGGCACCTGGCTCTCCCGGCGCCAGACGATGTTGTCGGGGCTGCTGTAGATCTCCCACGAGAACGAGTTGGACACCTCTACCGTGAGCTGGCGGTCGACCCACACCAACAACCGGTTGACCTCGGCACCGTTCAGGAACTCGACCCCGATGTTTCGCAGCTGCCCGTCGGACGGCTGAGCGGGCAGGCCGATGTCGATGCCGGCTCCGGACGTGAGGTTGCCGTCGATGAGCGCTGGGTTCTGGTTCAGCCGGGCGGTCACCGGCGTGTCGCTGGCGATCGACAGCCCGGACGAGGGGGTGAGCGGGAACGCGACCTCGTCACCCGTTCCGCGCGCAACCGCCTTCAGGTCCTGGTAGTTGATGTTGTAGGTCGCATTCAGGAGGAGCCGTCTGTTGACGAACGCGCCCGAGTATCCCGCGCGGCCGGAGTGCAATACCTGCTGCGTGTCGACGTCTTTGAGGCGGTCGTCCGTGTCGAGGTAAGACCCCAGGTAATAGAGGCCCAGACCCTCGTAAGTGTAGTTCGATGTCAACGACCCGTAGCGCCTGACGGTGTCCTGGATCGCCCGATTCCCGTCGAAGGTGTGGTCCCTCAGGAACTGGAACTCCGACTGGGGTCCGCCGGCGGGGTTCCAGCCGAGATATGCCGCGTACTCTTCGTTGACGAGCTTGACGGTCGAAGACCCGGCCGTCCTCGCACGGTCTTCCCGGCGGAAGTAGCCGAACCCCGGCGAAAGTGTGGGGTTGGTGGAGCGCAGCAGGAAGAACGGACGGTTCCGCGAAATCGTCGAGCTCGACCTCTGGCCGTTGGTGGCGGCGGACTGCCAGTTGATCTCGAACACGCCGCCGGCGTTCATGCGCAGGCTGGGATAGAGGAGGGTGTCGAAGTTCAGGCGAAGCGCGGGCGAGAAGTTGGTGGTATCGGTCTTCGTGACCGCGCCCGACGCCAGGGTCGTCGTGGTGGAGGTCGAGGTGAAGATCGACTCCACGCTCTTCTGCAGCCCCGCCAGGATGCCGTCCTGGGCGGACGCTGTCCCCCCAAGCAGAGCCAGCCACCAGGCCGGGCCAGACCGACGAGCGACAGGGCGCGGCGCAACTATCTGTCCCCCGCGACCGCGACACAGTAGGGTCCGTCGCTGACATCGATCTCCGCCACGATCTTGCGGTCGGCCAGGCGGCCGACGAGAAGGCTCCGCGTGGCCGGGGCCACCAGGTAGATGCTGTTCTCGGCGGCGTCGATGGCGATGTACGAGACACGCGGACCTGGTCCTCATGGCATACAGCGGCATCAGGGCGTTGGGATCGTAGAACTCGATCGTCGCGTCGTTACTGCCGCCGATGCAGACGAGGTCGCGGGCACGGTCGACCGCGATCGCGCTGACGCCGATCCGGAGCCGTGCCCTGGTCACGGCAGACAGCTGCCGGGGATCGATGACCGTCATGTAAGGCGACCGGTCGTGGATCACGTAGAGCCGATCGCCCCGCGCGTTGAACTGCCCCGAAGCGGCGCGGAGTCGGTCGAGATGGTCCCGACGAGGCGCCGGCTCGAGATGTCGATGACCGAGATGGAATTCGAGAGCGTGTTGAAGACGAACGCCCGGCCGGAGGCGTCGACCAGGAGCGAGCCCGGCCCGCTGCCAACATCGACCCGCTCCTTCCGGGTCAGCGACGGCGCGTCGAAGAAACTTACGCTGCTCGAACCCGTGTTGACCGACACGAGGGTCAGACCGTCGGCGGTCAGGGCGACCTCACGCGGCCGATCGCCAGGCGACACGCGCGTCCGATCGAGCACGTCGCCCGTGTTCACGTCGATCGACTGGATTTCGTCGTCCTTCGGGCAGCGACGTACAAGCGCCGCCGGCGCTGATCGATGGCCATCCCCGCGGGGCCCGCACAGGTGTCGAGGACGCCGACCGCCTGGCCGAGGTGCTTGTCGAACACCGTCACGGTGTTCGCCGCGGAATTCGACACGAAGCCCGCGTGGTCCGCGATTGGCCTCGGCGGTGCGACGGCCGAGAACGCCGGGCTGAACGAAAACGCCGTCGGCGAGTCGATTCCTGGTATCGAAGCGCGAGCCAGAAGACCGCGCCCCGGTCGCCGGTGACCGCGAACGGCGCGTCGAGCCGCACGGGGCCCTCCGGCACCGAAAGCGCCGCGTCACGCGGCTCCAGTTTCAGAGTCGCCCGGCCGACCCGGAAGGAGAAGCCGACGTAGTTGCCCGGCGGGATGCGGCCCGACGCCAGAAGCCGCTGCCGCCCGGTGTCCGGCTGGCCCACCGTCTTCAGCCTCAGCCGCGAGCGGGTGCTCGGTGCCGTTGGCCGCGACCGCCGACGACCGAGATGAGGTGAACGTGAGCCTGGCCGCGTCCGGCGGGAAGGGCTGCAGGTAGAGCGCGACCGTCCCGTCTGCGCGGGCGAGGGCTGGAGCCATGAGGCAGACGACGATCAACGCCAGTCGATGACGGAACACGGTGCTGGTTCAGGGAGGCGGCGGAGGACCCAATTCTAAAAGAAAAGGGCTGGGACGGCCCAGCCCTTTTCCCGAACTACGCGACGGTCAAGCCCGACGACCTAGTCCTTGGCGTGGCACTTGTTGCAGAGCACGCGCTGGTAGCTCGCAAAGTGCGTGGCCGGACGGTCGTAGTAGGCCGCCTGCCAGTCGGCGATGGTGCGGCCGCGGTGCTGCACCGGGCGCGCGGGTGCCCGTCACCAACGGGTTGTCGGAGCCGATGTAGTTGCCGCCCTTCGTCATGAACTCGTACTCGATGTCGTACCGGAGGCCGTACATCATGCCCGACGCGTGGGCGCGGTGGCAGGAGAGGCACGTGACCTTGTCGGACGAGCTCGGGCCGTTCATGAACGAGTTGTCGTTCCTCGCGTGGGACGCCAGGACGGTGTAGTCGCCGGTGTTCTCGACGAACGGCACGAGCGACGTGAATGTCTGGCCGTTGCCCGACAGGTCGCCGGACGCGATGTACGCGTTGTAGTTGGTGGCGATCGTGTTGCCCAGGGCTACGTCAACCGGGTGAGTCACGACTTGTCGGCTGGAGTGCATGTCGGCATGGCAGGTTCCGCACCAGTTGCCCCAGGTGTTGACGCCGGTGGCGCCGTAGGCCACGCGCACCATCGTGGTCGCCTCGCTCTGGTTGTAGGTCGAGGGAGCCACGGCGATGGCCACGCTGTTCGGGTAGGTGACGCCGTCGATCCTGGCGCCCAGGCCGCGGAGCAGCCGGTAGACGCCGACCGCCTGGCCGGCCAGCGGCTGCGCGCTGTTGTTGTAGGAGCCCGAACCGATGATCGGCGCGGTCGCCTGGCCCATGGTCAGGCCGGTCTTGTAGGTGCCGTCCGACAGCCGGCGGGCCGGGCTATGCGGGTCGTGGCAGCTGGCGCAGCCGAGGTTCGAGGAAGTGTAGTTGCCGCCGCCAGGCGACGTCGTGTTCGTGGGGTCCGCGCGTGTAGCCGAAATCGGCCGCCACGATGTTGTGGCCGCGGGTTGGCCGGTCTTCAGCCGCCGACGAACGTCGTCTTCAGCCACGCGAAGTCGCCGCCCGGCGTCCTCTCGACGGGCGTCTTGCCCGAGCCGAACGTCGAGCCCGCCGTCACCACGTGATAGCCGTTCGCCTTCGTGTCGGCCGCGAGTGGCACGTCAGGCACGTGGAGCTCGAGTCGGTTCCAACCAGCAGGAAGGAGCCGCCCGCCTTGGGCGCGTGCATGCTGTGGCAGCCGGCGCATTCCGCGACGCCGCCCGAGTGGAAGGCCTGAGGCGTGCTGCCGCCCACGAAGAACAGCACCGCCATGACCAGAAACGCAAAACCCAGTAGTCCAACTCTCGATGTTCTCATTCCAATCCTCCGGAATGAAGGCAGCCCAGTCTAGTAGGGACTCGACCGTTCCATTAGCTCTTAGCAATTCCAGATCCACCTGCACGAGCCTAGCCAGATGACCCTAAACTACTATAGATAGGGACTTACAGAGAGTCTTCCGAGCGTCGAACTTTGCCTCGGAAACGGCCCCAACCTGGGTGAGATTCCGCATGCCTGGCGCGAAATCACCCAGTCGCGTCGAGCATTGGGAGACTTTAGTCTGAGCGAGAGGGCGAACACGCTGACGCCTCGCTTGCCGGCCTGGGACACGTAGAGCCGGTCCTGCCGGTCCATCGGCGAGGTCGTCCGGGATGATGAGGTTCTGCGGCCTTCGGGCCCGCGGTAGCCGAACTCGGCGAGGAACTTGAAGTCCTTGTCGAACGCCATGACCACGCACTTCAGCCGGTCCGCGACGTACACGTTGCCGCGACTGTCGAAGGCGATGCCGGCGACGACGCCGAACCTCCCCGCGGCCGAATCCAGGCTTGCCGAACGACGTCAGTCGTCCGGTCGGGCGAGAACTTGTAGACCCTGAACAGCACCGGGATCGAGAAGTAGATGTTGCCGTCCGGTCCACCGCGAACCCGCTCATCTCCGCCCCGACCCTCTGCTTGTCCTCCGACTCCACCATCGGCAGGAACGCGATGCGCTCGCGGAACTTCCCGTCGCCGTCCGCGATGATCACGCTCGCGCGCCGTCAGCGACGCGAAGTAGAACCGCCCGTTCCGGTAGACCATCCGGTTGGGGCTGAAGTCGATCCCGTCCGGCAGGTTGGTGATCTCGATCGGGCCGATGGGCACGCCCGGAACTGCACCGCGTCACCATCGGTCTTCGGGTGCTTGTAGCGAGGAGCAGGATTTCACCGTTTCGGTCCACCGCAACGTCGATCAGCTGGCCCGAGATTCAGGTCGTCGCCGAAACCGAACACCTCCATCCCGCGTCGGGCTGAAGATCGCACCTGGTTCCCGTCGATCACGTAGGTTTCGCCCCGTTCCTGGTCGACGTGGAGCCGCACCCAGTCGTAGGGCAGCCGCCCGCCGAAATTGGAGAGGGTGTACTGGTAACTTGCCCGCACCTGTCGCGAAAGCCGTGCTCGCGCCAGCGCGAGCGCACAGCGGCAACGAGCACGCCACGCGCCGCGCAGAGCAGCGCCGCCAGCCGCGGCCGTCGGGCTACGCATCCTTCTCGCGTTCCCGATCATGCGCCACTCCTGACGGCTGCGTCGGATCCGCCGGAGCGCGATGGCCCGGCGTCCTCGGCGCCAGGGTCTCCGCCGATCCGCAGCGCGAACGCCACCACGTCCTCGATCGAATACGGCTTCTCGAGCACCACGTCGTCCGGCCGCGTGGCGACAGGCTGCGGTTCGGGAGCCACCGCCAGGACGATGGCCGGGACGCCCGGCCAGAGCCCTCGGCGTGCTCGAGGAGCTCGAAACCCGGCGGACCCCAGCGACAGCGACACCACCACCACGTCGAACGGGTCGCTCACCTCGATGACGGTCGCGGGCCGCATCGTGTCGCCGCCGCTGAGCACGACGAAACCCGCCGATGTGAGCGCGTTCCTCAGGGCCCAGCCGGCAAGGTCGATGTCCGTGACGACGAGGACGCGACGAGGGGTCCATCGCGGTGTATCAATCGCCATGCCGCCGCCACCGAGGCTCGAACCCGAGGTCCAGAAACGCCCGCGAATTCGCGCAGGAAATCACCGCGCTCGTGACGCCGGACCGAGGCAGCCGAGCCGGCTGCGTCGAAATGCCCCATCCGGTGGGCCGAGATCGCCCACCCGCCTCCTCGTCCGTCCGCGTCCCCCCCAATCCCGAACTTCTTCAGCTTGTACCGCAGCGCGTCGCGGCTGATGTCGAGCAGTTTCGCAGCGCGCGTCTGGTTCCCCTTCGCCATCGCCATCGCCTGGCGCACCAATTCCTCCTCGACCCGCTCCAGCGACATGCCCTGCGGCGGGCAGCACGATCCGGCCCGGCGCGCCGGTGCGCTCCGGCCGCCGCCGGTTCCTCCCTGGCCGGCTCCGGCCCGCGGCGTCGGCAGGTAGGTCGTGGTCAGCAGCGGGCCCTCCTCGAGCAGCACGGCGCGCTCGATCACGTTGCGCAACTCGCGCACGTTCCCCGGCCAGCGGTGGCGCATCAGCACGTCCAGCGCCTCGGGTGTGACCCCGGTCACCGGCCGCCGCAGCTTCACCGAGAAGTCGCGGAGGAAGTAGTCGACGAGGTTCGGGATGTCCTCGGCACGCTCGCGGAGCGGCGGCAGCCGCAACTGCACGACGCTGAGCCGGTAGAAGAGATCGGGCCGGAACGTCCCCGCCTCGACGGCCCCTTCGAGGTCACGGTTCGAGGCCGCAACGATGCGGACTTCCACGCTCTGGTCCTGGGTGCCGCCGACCCGGCGAAAGGTGAGGGTCTCGATGACTCGCAGCAGCTTCGCCTGGAGGCCGAGCTTGAGCTCGCCGACCTCGTCCAGGTAGAGCGTGCCGCCGTCGGCCATCTCGAACAGCCCCTTCTTCAGCGACCTCGCGTCGGTGAACGCGCCGCGCTCGTGGCCGAACAGCTCCGACTCGAGGAGCATCTCGGGCAGCGCGGCGCAGTTGATCGCGACGAAGGGGCCCTTGGCAACGGGGCTGGCATAGTGGATCGCCTTGGCGAACAGGTCCTTCCCGGTCCCGCTCTCGCCCTCGAGCAGGATGGTGCTGCTCGCGCTGGTCGCCGCGCGTCGCATCAGGCCAAGCGCGTCCGACATCGCCTTCGACGCCCCGATGATCACGCTGCCCGCCGACTTCCGGTCGGTCTCGCGCAGCCGTTGCACCTCCGTGCGCAGGCGCCGGGTCTCGAGTCCGAAGCGGAGCGTGGCGCGCAGGCTGTCGAAGTCCACCGGCTTCGACAGGAAGTCGAACAGGCCCGCCCGGAACGCCTCGACCGCGTCCCCGAGGTCGCCGTGGGCGGTCACCATCACGACGCAGGCGCCCGGGTCGATCTTGCGGATCTGTTTCAGCACGTCGAGGCCGCTCCGGTCGGGCAGCCGCAGGTCGAGCAGAACCAGGCCGGGCAGGTGCGTGGCGAAGGCGTCGATCCCGGACTGGCCGTCCGCGGCCTCGATCACCTCGTAGCCCCAGCCGGTGAGCTGTTCCTTCGTCGCCCACCGCTGGAGGTGCTCGTCCTCGACGACGAGGATTTTTTCTTTGATCACCGTGGGTCTCCGGAGTCGCTGCGACCGGGGGCTCCCGGCGACGGCGCGACCGGTCCGCCCGGCACCATGGGCACCGAGAACCGGAACTCGGCGTGCGGCTGCCCCGGATTGTCCACCCAGAGCCGTCCGCCGTGCATCTCGACGATGCGGCGGCTGATGGGGAGACCGAGGCCGGTGCCGCGGCTCTTGGTGGTGACGAACGGTTTGAAGACCTCCTCGGCCTGGGCCTCGTCCACGCCGGGACCCGAGTCCCGGACGCCGACAACCGCCCCATCAGGCCCCAGTGCGGTTGACAGCCGGACCGCGCGGCGGCCGGGACCGTTCATGGCCTGCATGGCGTTCAGAAGCAGGTTGACGATGACCTGACGAATCATGCCTGCGTCAGCCTGGACCACGAGGGGCCGATCGGCCAGCCCCCATTCCACTTCGACGCCCTCGGCGCTCGCCCGCGGCGCAGTGAGGTTCCAGGCGCTCCGGACGACGTCGTTCACGTCCACCGGGGTAAGTTGCGGCGGCCGTGGCCTGGCGTAGTTGAGAAGGTCCTTGATCACCTTGTCCACGCGGTCGAGCTCGGACGCCGACTCCCGCAGATCTCCCGGCGCGAGTCGTCGTGCGGCATCTGGCCGGCGAGGACCTCGACGGCTGCCTTGACGCCCGCGACCGGGTTGCGAATCTCGTGCGCAAGGCCGGCGGCCATCTGGCCGACGGCGGCCAGGTGCTCCGCCCGCTCCATCTCGAGGCGCCGTGTCTCGGACTCGGCCTTGCGCGCGTCGCGCAGGCGCTGGACCATGGCGTTGAAGCCCGCCACGATGGTGTCAATCTCCCTCGTGCCGCCCGCCTTCACCTCGACGTCGAGCTTGCCCTGCTGAACCTGCGCCATCGCGGACGCGAGATGTCGCACGGGCCGGGTCACGAGCACGGACACGATCATCGCGGAGAGCAGCACCAGCGTCGCGGCCTGCAGCCCGCCGGTGGCCAGGCCCACCGTCCACGAGAGCTTGGTCTCGGAGACGTGGGAAATCGCCAGCGCCAGGAAGATTCGCCCGAGCGAGGCGGCGTCGCCGTGGCAGGACCGGCAATTGGAGGCGTTGGGGATGTCCTGGACCGTCCGCAGCACGGTGGAACTGCCGACCCGGAGCACCCTGAACTCCGAGGCGCGGGCAGCGGAGTCGCGCGGCGAGTCGGCGAACAGCTGATCGATCTGGCCGATGTCGGCCCGCGCCGCCGAGCGCCGGACCACGCCGTTGCGATCGAGAATCCGGACCGACATCACGTCAGGGTCCTTCGCCAGTTCCTCGAGGAAGGGCTGGAGGTCCGGGCGGTGGCCTTCCGGCGTGACGGCGTTCACCGTCTTCAGGGTCAGCACGAGGAGGCTGCGGGCACGCTCCGCCGTGAGGCGGGTGAGCGCCTCGCGACGCAGGTCGCTGCCCGCCTGGGTAATCACGAGGCTCACGACCGTGACCGCGACCGCAAGCGGTAGAGCAACCTTGACCGACAGGCTCCTGTACATGTGCCGGTTCGAACTTTACCATACGCCGCCGTGCTGCTCTCTGCGACCTCTCACGCTGCTCCTCGACGTGCTGGCAGAGGTGATCGCGCAAGCGGAGGCGAGCGCCCCCGGACAGAACGATTAGGAAACGCGGGCTGGCAGGGGCTGCGGCGAGGGTGCCGGCGGGCGCTTCTTTTCCTGCACCGACTCCACCCAGAGCACGGTGATTAGCGTGTAGGCCAGCGCCAGAACGACGTCGATGACGAGCGGGATCGCGGGCCCGGCCGCCTGGAGCCGGTCGCGGATCATCGCGACGACGAACACCACCGAGAAGAGTCCGACGTACCGACGCGCGAGTCCCAGCACCTTGGAGCGCCACGCCGGCTCCGGCAGCCGATCCGCCCCTTTCAACAGCCACAACCAGGAACCCAGCACCAGGGGAATGGCCGCGGTGTGCAGCGACGCGCGCAGCCGCGTGAAGAGCGAGGCGCTCCCATTGAAGTGGTAAGCGCTCCAGCCGACGACGAGCAGCGCCGAGTAGACGAGCGCGAGGTGCTTCGCTCCGCGGCGCACTCGCCGGCTCACCTTCCCGCCCAGGAACTGTTGGACGACCGAGACGCACCCGTACACGAAGGCCACCAACAGCAGTTCAGCTACCAGGAAGTTGAACGCCACGACCCGGAGCGCGCTGGCAGGAGGCATCGCGGTGAGCGCGAACTGCCGGAAGCACTCGAAGACGAACCAGGCGGACATCCAGGCGTTGTAGACGACGAGCGCCGCCGGCAGGAACGTGACCGCGTGCGGCACACGGCCGAAGCTCGTCCGGACGAGCAGCGCCATCGACACGAACGTGGACGCCAGGGTCAAGAGGAGGCCGAGTATCACCGTCAGAGCCACGGCCGGATCTGCATCAACAATCGTGGTCACGTCGACGACTCAGCCCCGCGGGGGGCGTGTCCGGAATCGCCGCCCGGGTGTCCGCACGCGAACGGCCGCCGGGCGGCTCCCTGCCTCTCTGAATGGCGCCAAGTAGTTTCGTGGCAACAACTTGTGGAAGGCCTGGGCTGATGGCCTTTCTTTCGCTCTGGCGTCAGGACATGGCCACCTTCGCCCAGAATCTCCGCTACGCCGCCCGCTCGCTTGCAAAGGCGCCCGGCTTCACGTTCGTGGTCGTGCTCACGCTCGCGCTCGGGATCGGCGCGAACACCGCGATCTTCACGCTGATGGACCAGGTCCTCCTCCGGGGGCTGCCCGTGGCCGACCCGGCCCGCCTGGTGATCCTCGACACCAAGGGCGCACAACGCGGACGCGTGGAGGCGGACAAGGCGTTCTCCTACCCGATGTTCCAGGACTTCCTCGAGCGAAACACCGTGTTCTCCGGGATCCTCGCCCGCTTCCCCGTCGGGCTGACCCTGCTGCACGAGAACCGCTCCGAGCGGGTGCAGGCGGAACTGGTGTCGGGGACCTACTTCGACGTGCTCGGGCTGAAGCCGGCTGCCGGCCGGCTGCTCGCGCCCGCTGACGACCAGACCCCCGGCGGCCATCCGATCGCCGTGCTGACGCACGGCTTCTGGCTCAGCCGCTTCGGCGGCGACAGGTCCATCATCGGGAAGACCGTGCGCCTCAACGGCTTCCCCATCACCATCGTGGGTGTCGCGCCGCGCGGGTTCAACGGCACCGACGTGGGCACGGCGCCGTCGTTCTTCGTCCCGCTGACGATGAAGGCGCAGATGACGCCGACCTACGACGGGCTGAAGGAACGCCGCTACGTCTGGCTGCAACTGATGGCGCGCCTCAAGCCCGGCGTCTCGCGCGAGCAGGCAGCGACCGCGATGACCGTCCTGCTCCGGCAGATCCGGGCCGAGGAGATCAAGGAGATGGACTCCGTGTCCGAAGGCTTCCGGAAGCGATTCGTCGGGGCGACGCTGCTGGTGGAAAACGGCGGGCGGGGCCTCTCCGGCGTTCGCGAGCAGTTCTCCACGCCGCTCGTCGTGCTGATGTCGCTGGTCGGGCTGGTGCTGCTGATCGCCTGCGCCAACGTCGCGAACCTGCTGATGGCGAGGGCGCCGGCGCGCCAGCGCGAGATTGGGATCCGGCTCGCCCTCGGAGCCTCGCGGTCCCGGATTGTCGGCCAGTTGCTCGTCGAGAGCCTGCTGCTGTCGTTCGTCGGCGGGGGCCTCGGCATTCTCGTCTCCGTGTGGACCGGGGACCTGCTGCTCTCGGCGCTCCCGTTCGAGTCGGCCGCCAGGGCCTTCACTTCGACGCCCGACGCGCGGGTGCTGGCGTTCGCGTTCGCGCTGTCGGTGCTGACCGGCGTGCTCTTCGGCCTCGTGCCGGCCTGGCAGACGGCGCGGCCGCACGTCGTCTCCTCGCTCAAGGAGGAAGGCGGCAGTGTCGTCAGCGCCGGCCACGTCCGGCTGCGCAAGGGCCTCGTGGTGGCCCAGGTGGCGCTGTCGCTGCTGCTGCTCGTCGGCGCCGGGCTGTTCGTGCGAAGCCTCTGGAACCTGCGCTCGCTCGACCCTGGCTTCCGCGTCGAAGGCCTGACCACGTTCTCCATGGACCCGACGTTGAACGGCTACTCCGACCTGCAGTCGCAGCAGTTGTTCAAACAGCTGCTCGACGCGATCGCGCGCGAGCCGGGCGTGGTCGGCGCCGCGCTGGCCGCGAACACACCGCTCACCCGGAACCTGGCGATGGCCACGGTCACGGTGGACGGCTACAGGGCCAAGGAGGAGGAGAACATGAATCCCCACGTCAACTGGATTTCACCAGGCTTCCTGAAAACGATGGGGATCCCGCTGGTCGCCGGCCGCGAGTTCACGGAAGCGGACGGGGCCGGTGCGCCGCTCGTCGCGATCATCAGCGAGAAGATGGCGCGCTACTACTACGGCAACACGAACCCCGTCGGGCGGCGGATTGGTTTCCCCCGCGGCAAGCCGACCGACATCGAAATCGTGGGCGTCGCCAAGGACGGCAAGGACACCGACCTGCGCTCGGAGACGGCCCGGTTGGTCTACATCCCGTACAACCAGCAAGAGGGGCTCGGCGGGATGACGTTCTTCGTACGGACGGTGTCCCCCGGACGCTCACCGCGGACGGCCTGCGCCGGATCGTGCGGCGACTCGACCCGGCGATACCGGTCGTGGACATCAAGTCGATGCGGACGGTCGCCGACGAGTCGCTGTTCGTCGACCGGATGGTCGCCTTCCTCACCGCGTCGTTCGGCGCGCTGGCCACGCTGCTGGCCGCGATCGGCCTGTACGGGGTGATGAGTTACGCGGTCGCGCGCCGGACGCGGGAGATCGGATTGCGGATGGCGTTGGGAGCCGCCCGCGGCACGGTCGTGTGGCTGGTCATGCGCGAGGTGACGGTCCTCGTCGTCGTCGGCCTCGGCCTGGGGCTGCCGCTCGCGGTCGCGTTCAGCCGAGCGGTCAACGCGCAGCTCTTCCAGGTCTCACCCGCGGACCCGGCCACGCTCGTCGCCGCCAGCGTGACGCTGGCCGTCGTTGCGCTGCTGTCCGGCTACGTCCCTGCCGCGGCGGCGTCGAAGGTGGACCCGATGATGGCACTCAGGCACGAGTAGGCGGCGCGACGACGCGACTGCTCGTCCTGTCCTTCGGCTACGGCTCGACTAGTCGCAGCCGTCGTCCGACCACCGACCCGTCAGTCGGCACGGACCTGTCAGTCCGAGCTCGCCCCGTCCTCGACTACCAGCCCGTCCTCCGACTACTCGCCCCGTCCTGACCACGCCCCGTCCTCCGACTAATGTTGTTGACATTGTATTAGTATAGTAATACACTGATAAACGAATATGGATGCGAGGGACCGGCCTCAACAACTCTTCCGTCGCGACATGGGGAGCGGCGTTCCCGCCTACCGCCAGATCATCGACCAGATCCTCGGCGGCATCGCCTCCGGGAGCCTCGGCCCGGGCGACCAGCTCCCCACCGTCCGCCAGCTCGCGGTAGACCTGGCCATCAACCCCAACACCGTCGTCAGGGCCTACCGTGAGCTGGAAATCAGGGGCGTGCTCGACACCCAGCAGGGCGTCGGCACCTTCATCACCACCGCGACGGTCCGACCCGACGACGCGGAACGGCAGCGCCAGCTCGACCAGCTGGTGGGAGAGTTCATGGCCAGGGCCGGCGCCGCCGGCTTCTCGGCCGACGAACTGGTTGAACGTGTGCGGGAATTCCTGGTGGAGCAAGGGAGGCAGTCATGAGCCGCGCGGTCGAACTGTTCTCGGCGAACCCGGGCCGGACGACCCCTTCGGGTGCGGTCGGAGGCCTGCTGTTCGCCATCGCCCTGGCTGTCGGCGGTCTCGGGAGCCTGGCGCTTGCCCATCCTGCGCCGCTCATCGCGTTCGGCCTCGTCGGCCTCTACCTGCTCTTCGCGATCCGCGTCGCGGCGCAGTGGGAGAAGGTCGCCGTCCTGCGGCTCGGCCGCTACCGGGGCCTGCGCGGGCCCGGCTGGTTCCACGTCATCCCGATCGTCGACACGGTGAGCGAGTACGTGGACCAGCGGATTCGCGTCACCGACGTGCGGGCGGAGACCGCCCTGACCCGCGACACCGTGCCCGTCAACGTGGACGCCATCGTCTTCTGGGTCGTGTGGAACGCCGAGAAGGCGATCCTCGAGGTGGCGAACTTCCCCGAGGCAATCTCGCTGAGCGCCCAGACCGCGCTGCGGGAATCGATCGGCCGCCACGAGCTGGCCCAGATGATCACCGAACGCGAGACGCTCGGCCAGGAGCTGCAGCGGATCCTCGACGAGAAGACGAGCCCCTGGGGCATCACCGTCCAGTCCGTCGAGATCCGCGACGTCAACATCCCGAAAGAACTCGAGGACGCGATGTCGCGCCGCGCCCAGGCTGAACGCGAACGCCAGGCCCGCATCATCCTCGGCACGGCCGAAACCGAGATCTCCGACAAGTTCGCGCAGGCGGCGGTCGTCTACCGTGACAACCCGATCGCGCTGCACCTGCGCGCGATGAACATGCTCTACGAGGCGATCAAGGAAAAGGGCTCGATGGTGATCGTCCCCTCGTCCGTCGTCGAAACGATGGGCCTCGGCGGGATGATGGGGACCGCGGCGCTGAGGAGCCAGGTGGCCCCACAGCAGCCACCGCAGTAGTCACACGACCTTCGTTCGTTCGGCGTCGGCCGGAAGCGCGCAATGCGGGAGGCCGTCATGAACACGGGGGAGATGCGGCGCACGCCCGGGATGCCGCTGTTTCGCGGCATCAACTTCTCGTCGCTCGAGGTCGAGGCCGACCTCGGCGGCCTGGTCTTCATGGTCGGCAGCGTCGTCTGCCTGCTGATCGGCCTTCCGATGGCCCGCGTGCTCTTCGGGGGCGCCTTCGTCGGCGGCGCGATCCTGGCGGCAGCCATTGCGTGGTGGCACGATCGCCACCGGTCGCCGATCGTGGATCGAGCCAGGACCGGCGTGTTCGGGAGGCCCTAGGTCCGGCAGGCTGGTGGAGGTCAGGGCTTCGACCGGGCACCGGCGCCATGCGTCGGTGACCAGTGGCCAGAGGGGCGAGCCGGACGCGAGCCGCGTTCGACCTCGGCCGGTGCGCGTCCGGTGCGCCGCTCCTGGCCCTCGCCGGCCGGGGGCCGGCGGGTCGAAGCCCTCTGCGTGGCGCTCCGCTGGTGTTCATTGTGAGCGCGCGTGGATGCAGGCGCTCGTGGTTGACCGTAAGCGCTGAGCGCGACGGAGTCGTAAGGGTCGTTCAGGAGGTCAGCCGTGCAAACCTCGTGGCTCCTGGTGTTCGCGGCGGTGCTGGCGGCAACCGTGGGAGGGCCGGCGGCAGGTGCGCAGCCCAAGGGTTCGATCGACGCGACCGTCGCCCGCTTCCTGGAACAGCACCGCGGCTCGTGGCGCGACATGAACGTGCCGGACGCCGACGGAAAGGCGCTCTACGACCTCGTCCTCGAAAGCGGCGCCAAGCGCGCCCTGGAGATCGGAACGTCCACCGGCCACTCGGGCATCTTCATCGGCTGGGCGCTGAGCAAGACCGGCGGGAAGCTGATCACGATCGACATCGACGAGGGAAGGCACCGCGAGGCGGTCGGGCACTTCACGGAAGCCGGCGTGGCGCCGTACATCGACGCGCGCCTGGCCGACGCGCACGACCTCGTGCCGAAGCTCGAAGGCCCCTTCGACTTCGTGTTCATCGACGCCGACAAGGAGTGGTACACGAACTACGCGAAGGCGGTGCTGCCGAAGCTCAAGGTGGGAGGCCTGCTGACGGCGCACAACGTGTCGCCCTACGGACGGCGCCAGATGACCGGCGACTTCTACGAGTGGGTCAGGAGCCAGCCGAACCTCGAGACCACCTTCAGGGCCGGGGTCATGGTCAGCAGGAAGACCAAGTAGGCGTGCGGCCCGCGGCCGGTCACACCCTCCGGAACTTCCGGGCGAACTTCTTCAGCACGCCGTTCACCACCCAGTCCGGCGTGTACCGGACGAGCGTCACGAGGGTCTTGTTCCAGGCCCCGTTGACGTAGACGATGTCGCCGCGCATGACGGCGTCGAAGCCCTGCCGCGCGACGGTGTCGGCATCCATCCACATGAACTTCGGCAGCTGGCTGACGGTCGTCCGCATCCCGTTCACGTCGTGGAACTCGCTGTAGGTGAACCCCGGGCAGAGCGCGGTCACGTTCACGCCCTTCGGCCTCAACTCGAGAGCGAGCGACTGCGAGAACTTGATGACGAGCGACTTCACCGCGCCGTAGAGGGTGTGCCCCGCCGATCCGGGCACGAGGCCGGCCACGGACCCGACGTTGATGATCCAGCCCCGCTGGCGTTCCACCATGCCCGGTGCGAACCGGTAGCACAGCTCCGCGACCGCGCTCACCATCACCTGGATGAAGTCGCGATGCTGGTCCCAGGACGAGTGCAGCAGGCCGCCGGGGAGGCCGTAGCCGGCGTTGTTGACCAGCGCGTCGATCGTGAGGCCAGCCCGGGTCACCTCGTCGAAGATCCGGGCGGGCGCGGCCGGGTCCGCGAGGTCGGCGGAGATCACCCGCACCGTGCGGCCGTGCGCCTTGCCGATTTCCTGTGCGAGCGCGTCGAGCCGGTCCGCCCGCCGCGCGGTCAGCACGAGGTCGAATCCGTTCGAGGCGAAGACGCGGGCGAGCGCGGCGCCAATGCCGGCGGATGCGCCGGTGATCAATGCGGTTCTCGTCGGGTCGGACATCCCCGCAGTGTAGCAGACGGCCCGAGGCCAGTGACCTGGGGCCTGGCGCCTGTGACCTGAGGCCTGAGGCGGGCGGCTTGCGACTGGCCGGTCAGCGGCACTAAGCTACGCCGCATGTCATCGCACCCACCCGTCGCACGCGCTGGCCGGTTGCGCCATTGCGGGCTTGCTGCTGGCGGCCTCCCCGCTGGCCGATTCACAGCAACGGCCTCCTGCCACGCCCGACGCGCGGCGAATCGAAAGCGGCAGCTTCGCCTTCTCCTGGGACGAGCGCGGAGTGGCGAGCCTTTCGAATCCGCACGACCCGCTCCGAGGGCAGCTGCTCGCTCCGGGCGGGCGCCTTGGACTGTCGGTGAAGTACAGGGTCGAGGGCGGCGACTGGTTCGACATCTACCAGGCGGAGCCGCGGGTGGAGGTGGACCGGGCGGTCAACCGCGTGACCTACACCAACGACGTGCCGGGCACGGTGTTGAAATCGATCCAATCGTTCCAGACCGACGGCAACGTCCTCGACTGGTCGGTCGAGGTGTCGAACCGGATGACGTACCCGGTGGAAGTGGGCGACCTGGCCTTCTCGGTGCCCTGGAAACCCCCGTCAGGGGAGGACCCCGACGAGATCTTCGAGCGCAGTTGGACGAAGCACCAGTTCGTGTCCGGCCATGGCTCGTTCGTGTATTTCGTCCGCCCCAGCGGGGCGCCTCCCTACCTGTTGATGACCACGAGGCCCGGGACGAAGCTGGAGTACTACGCGTCGCCGGGGGGGCGTGGGAACTCGTTCCTGGCGTTCGTGCATTCGGCGCTCACCGGCGGCGGCGAGAAGCGCGGGACGTGGCGCCAGCCGCAAACGAACGCGCGGCTGGCCCCTTCGAGCGCGGCAAATCACGCCGTGTCCTATGGGGTCCGCTTCCGCTGGGCGGCATCGTACGACGAACTCCGCCAGGCGCTGGTGGACGAAGGCGCCTTCGACGTCCGGGTGGTGCCTGGAATGACCCTGCCCGAGGACCTGTCCGCGGACGTCGCCATCCGGACGAAGGCGCGCATCGAGTCGGTCCGGGCCGAGTTTCCCGAACAGACGGCCCTGGCCGACCTTGGCGAACGCAAGCCGGGGTACCGCTTCTACCGGCTGGCGTTCCGCCGCCTCGGCGAGAACCGTTTGACGATCGTCCACGACGGCGGCCGCGAGACGTACCTCGAGTTCTTCTGCACCGAGCCGCTCGAGACGCTCATCAAGAAGCGGACGCGGTTCATCACGACGCGCCAGCAGCACCGCGATCCGTCGAAGTGGTACGACGGGTTGTACTCCGTGTACGACATGCGCGAGAAGAAGCTGCGCGGGCCGGACGACACCGACGGCTTCGACTTCTGGTGGGGCTATGTCGTTGCGGCCGACGACCCCGTGCTCGGGAAGGCGCCGCTCGTCGCGTCCAAGAACGTGCGATTCCCGGACGCGCAGGAGATCGCCTCGCTGGAGTACTACCTCGAGCACTTCGTCTGGGGAAAGCTGCAGCGGACCGACCGCGAGACCCCATATCCGTGGGGCCTGCACGGCGTGCCCAACTGGAAGGAGACTCGCGACCCCGCGCTGCGGGCGCGCAGTTCGAATGCCAATCTCGACAAGATGAAGATCTGGCGGTCGTACGACTACCCGCACATGGTGATGCTCTATTACCACATGTGGGAGATCGCGACCCGTTATCCCGCGATGGTGCACTACCTGGACGCCGCCGGGTACCTCGAGCGCGCCTACCAGACGGCGCGTGCCTACTTCACCTATCCGTACGAGATCCTGCCTTGGTACGAGACGTACAAATGGGGCTGCTACAACGAGCTGGTGATCCTCGACCTGGTCGAGGCGCTCGAGAAGGCCGGCGCGAACGACAAGGCGGCGTGGCTGCGGGCGGAGTGGGAGAAGAAGGTCAAGTACTTCGTCTACGACGACAATACCCGTTCCGCTCAGAGTACGCGATCGACCGCACCGCGTTCGAGTCGAGCTACGCCCTCGCGAAGTACGGCGCGACGCACGACATGGCGCCCGACAGCAACCTGTGGTTCGACAAGAACAAGAAGCGGTGGTACTCCCACCCGTCCGTGAAGCGCGAAGATTCCCGGGCGTTCATGGACCGCCAGCTCGCCGCCGGCCTCGCCGTGCGCGGGTGGCTGGAGCCCGCGTATTTCCTGCTGGGATCGGATTTCACCGGGTCGTCGGACACCGGGGCGCTCAGCTACATGGCGAACATGGGCGGCTGGGGGATCCTCGACTACGGGATGAACTTCGCGAGCGTGCCGTGGGACTGGCTGCAGCTCGGCTACGCGTCGTACCTCAGTTCGTGGGCGCTGATGAACACGGGACGCCTCGACACCAACTATGGCTTCTGGTTCCCCGGGCCGGAGAACGACGGCGCGAGCGGCTGGCAGTTCACCACCGCGAAGTGGGCGCGCGGGTGGATCCGCAAGGAAATGCCTCGGGGGCCGTGGCACTACGACGGCGAGATCGACCTGGGTTACGGCGGCGGCCTCCGCATGGCGGCCACGGTCGTCGCCGACGACCCGCTGTTCGGGCTGATCGCGTACGGCGGCACGCTGGCCGAGCGCGCCGGGCGGCTGGAGGTGGTTCCGCGTGATGGCCTGAGGAAGCGATTGGCGATTGTCCTCCCGGGCATGGAGGCGGAGAACGACCGGGAGGTCCACTACGTGGACGGCAAGGGCGTCCAGGTGTTGAGGAGGCTCCGCCTCGAGTTCGAAAGGGACGGGTTCGTCGCCGGCGCGCCGATCGTATTGGATCGCACGCTGCGCTCGGTCAGCTTCACCGTCGAGAACGCGTCCGGGGACGCGCACAAGACCGGCCTGCGACTGTCGCTGCCGGCCGGCGAGCGCTACGAATTGAGGGTTGGCGAGCGCTCGATCGCGCTGCAGCCGACCGGCAACGCGGACTATCCGCTGCGGGCCGAGTTCGAGATGCCGGCCAACCGAGCCGCCGTCGTTCTGCTCCGCAGGTAGCAGGCCGGGCGGCGGGCTTTGGGCTTCAGGCAGTTGTCACGCGGCGTGACGCGGCCTGAAGCCCAGCGCCCAAAGCCGAGAGCCTATTTCCTGCCCTCTGTCTTGGCCGGCGTCATCTTCTTCTTCTGTTCTTCCAGCCGCGCCTTGATGTGGTCCTCCATCTCGAGGCGCGACACGCCCTTCGCCCACCAGTCGGGCGCGGGCTTGCCCATCAGGTGGTGGTCGAAGAACTCCTTCATCCTCACCGTGTAGTCCTGCTGGTTGGCCGGCTTGGCGAGGCCGTGGTTCTCGCCCGGGTACTCCAGCATGACCACCGGCTTCCCGAGGCGGCGCAGCGTGTTGTAGTACTCGACGCCCTGGGTGAAGTCGACGGCGCCGTCCTTGTCGTTGTGCAGGATCACCAGCGGCGTCCTCACGTTCTTCGCGAAGTTCACCGGCGAGTTGCGGTAGTAGGCGTCCCAGTTGTCCCAGTAGCCGCCGAGGAACCGGCCCTGGCTGCTCTCGAAGATCGCCATGTTGCCGCCGCCGCTGTTCTTGTAGATCAGGCTGTACATGCTGACCATGTTCGTCAGCGGCGCGCCGGCGACCGCTGCGGCGAACAGGTCGGTCTGCGTGATGGTGAACGCCGTCTGGTAACCGCCCCACGAGTGGCCCTGCAGACCGATGTGCTTCGGATCCACCACGCCGGTCGCGACCGCCGCCTTCACCGCCGCCGTGAGGCACCACACGGCCGACATGCCCGGGTCGTTCAGCCGATAGGTGATGTCGGGCATCAGGACCGCGTAGCCGTTGCTGGTGTAGACCGACTTGTTGAAGCCGTTGGCCGACGGCGACGCGAACGCGAAGTGCCCGTTCGTCAGCTTCTCGTAGATGTAGACGATGGTCGGGTAGCTCTTGCCCTTCATGTAGTTCGCCGGCAGGTAGAGTGACGCCTGCAGCTTCTTGGTCGCGCCGTCCTTCCCGAGTTGCACCGTGTAGTCGAGGATCTGCGCGCCGCTGGACCAGGCGAAGTTCTTCACCTGTGCGTCCAGGCTCGTGAGCTTCTTTCCCGCCTTCAGCGAGGCGTCGGTCACGTAATAATCCGCTGGCGCCGCCGGCGTCGACTTCGTGTAGAGGTAGACGTCCGCCCGCTTCGCCTTCTGCACGGCGAACGCCGCGTCGTCCCACAACAGCGGCGTGATGCCGGGCTTGCCCGGGTCGAGGCGCCCGACGCCGCCCTTCTTGGTGTATTCACCGAACATCGGGATGTAGCGGACCGTCGAGAGGTCCCAGCCCTTCTCGTCCGGGTCGAGCCTCAGGACGCTGCGATAGCGGATCCCGTCCTTCTTGCCGTTCACGGTGAGGTTGGTGCCCGTGCCGCCGGAGACCGGCACCTTCCAGATATCCCAGCCGTCGGAGAGCAGCACCGCGTCGCCGTCCTTCGTCCATCCGAGCGACGGGTGCGGCGCCTTCACCACGTTGTGGTCGTCCTCGGTGTCGATGAACGAGGTCGGCACCGCCTTCGTGATGTTGACCGCCTGGCCCGACGCCATGTCGTAGGCGAAGTAGTGGCCGTCCTCGTAATAGAGGAACTTCGTGCCGTCGGTCGAGGGGCCGCGCATCCACCGGGCCTTCTTCAGCGCCAGCTTGCGCTCGCCCGTGCGCGGGTTGATGACGTAGACGTCCTGGTAATTGCGGCCTTCGAGGCTGCCCGTCAACTCGTACTCGCGCACGTCCGTCCCGATCGCAAATTTCTCCTTGGGCGCCATCGACACGGCGCGGACGTCGTCGGTGCCCAGCCTTACGAACGTTCTGTCCGCCACGTGGTAGATGCACAGGAAGGCGAAGTTCTTGTCCATCTCCTCCTGGACCTGCTGCTGCGACTGCAGGCGCGGGTCCTTGTAGTGCCAGATCACCAGGTCCGGCTTCTCTTCGTCTGGCGACGCCTCGGGCTCGGCTGCCGGCTTCGGCTCGGGAGCGGGCTTCACGTCGGGCGCCGGCTTCTGATCGGGAGCCGGTTTCGGCTCGGTCTTCGCGTCCGCCGCGGCTTCGGCCTTCGCCGGCTCGGGCTTCGCGTCCGCCTTCTTCGGCTTTCGGATGCCGAACGTGATTGCGGAGAGGTCTTCGGTCCACGCCGGCGTCCGGTTCGGGCTCACGCCCATCCCTTCGGGAAAACCCTTGTCGCCGGACGGGTCGTACACGACCTTCTCCGGCTTGCCCGAGCCGAACTTCGAGAAGCCCACCACCGCGTACACCTTGTCCTTGTACCGCTTGTCCTCGAGGCTCTTCAGGACCGTGAGGCCGTCGCCCTTCTCGGTCCACGCGAGGCGCTCGTAGGAGGCCTTCGCCGTGTCGAGCGGCATCACCGCGCCCGTCGTCATGTTGTGCAGCACCACCCCGTTGCCGAGCTTGTCGGACGCGTCGATGGTCATCGCCAGGAGGTTCCCGCCCTTGTCGAACGCGAACTCGTTCACGTTGCCGACGTTCAGTTCGGCACCCGTGGCCAGTTCGTGGAGGATCAGGTCGGTCCCCTTCGGCCGCTCGTCAGCTGCCGCCCCGGCCGCGGCCGGCGCAGGCGCCGGGCCCGATGGCGGCGCGCCGCCGCCGGGGGCATCCGGGCCGTACTTCTTCAGCGCGATCCAGGCCGCCTTCTCACCCGAGAAGGCAAACCGCTGGATCTTGTCGATCTTCGTCTCGGTGCCATCGGCGAGGTTGAGGATGGTGACCTTGTTCTGGATCGGCTTGCGCTGCTTCTTCAGCTGTGCCGCTTCCTTCTTGGTCGGCGCCACGTTGAAGGCCACCCACCTGGCGTCGTCCGATATCGCCATCGCGCCCGGGGTGGCGCGGGTGTCGCCCACCGGGAACCGGTATTCCTTGTCACCCTGCGTCTGCCGGACAACGACCTCGCTGTCCCCATCCAGCGGCGAGATGCGGTAGGCGAACCACTTGCCGTCGCTGGACACCAGGGTCTGGCTGAAGCTCTTCCAGGCGAGGATGTCGCCCAGTTCCATCGCCCGCTCCACGGTGGGCTTTGCGGCCGGCTGCGCGGTGGGCGGTGCGGCCTTTGTGGCAGCGGGCTTCGACGGCGCCTGCGGGCCGGCCGCCTGCGGCGAAGGCTGGAGGAACACGGCGGTCCCGGCCATCAGCAGAATCGGAAGAATCATCGTGCGTGGTTTCATTCTTGGCAATGCTCCAGGTTGGGGGGCAAGAGGCCGATTATACGGGAATACGGGGTCGCTCCGACCCCTAGACGCCGGAGAGCACGATGTCGGCGTAGTCGATCATCTGGCGTACAAACGCGCGTTTCTCGAGGTAGGTTCCCGGGAAGAAGCTGCGTTTGAAGCCGTAGATCAAGATGTCGCGGAGTTCGCGATCGGTCAGCGCGAACGCGTCTGCCGCCCGCTCGATTTCGTTCGAGACGGTGGTGTTGGAAACCAGCCGGTTGTCGGTGCAGAGCGTGGTGGAGAGGCGCCGCTTGCGCATCTCCCCGAAGGGGTGCCGGCGGAGGTCGCCGCCCAACTCGGGGACGGTCTGCTGGTTCGATGTCAGGCACACCTCGATGGTGATCCGCTTGTCCGCGACGAACTGCGCGAGGCGCTCCACGTAGGCCCGCCGGTCCGTGACGCGTCGCGCGGCGATCTTCGACTCCTCGAACAACCAGGTGCCGTGGCCGATGCGGTCGGCGTGGAGGTCGCCGATCGCCTGGAAGATCGACTCGGGGCCGTAGTCCTCGCCGGCGTGCACGGTCTTCCCGAGGAAGGCGGCGTGCGCGATTTGGTAGGCCGCCCGATGGTCCTCTGCGGGTACCCTTTCTCCTGGCCGGCGAGGTCGATGCCGACGACGAGAAGCCCCTCGTCGTGGCGAAGCCGCGCGGCGGCGCGCGCCACCTGGATGCTGGCCGCGGCGTGGCGTTCCTGCGGCGACGCCTCCGGGAGCGCCTCGAAGATCCGCCGGTACCCTTCCGAGAGGTCCGCGGTGAAGTAGCGGAGCGCGCAGAGGATGATGCCGGCCGCGAAGCGCGGCTCGCGCCCTTCCGCCACCTCGGGCTTCGCATTGAAGGCCTTCGCCGCCCGTCGAATCCCCGCGTCCACCGCGCGCACCACGTCGTCGAATCCGAAGCCGGGCTTGACGTGCAGCTGCGGCGCAAACCGGATCTCGATGTAGCGGACCCCCTCCGCCTGGCAGTCCTCGCACAACTCGAACGCCGTCCGCTCCAGCGACTCGGGGTCCTGCAGCACGGACACCGTGTGGCGGAACCCCTCCAGGTACTCGCCGAGGTTTCGGTACTGCGGCCTGAACACCAGCTCGCGCATCCCCTCGTCGGTGAACGACGGCAGTTCGACGCCGCGTTCTCGCGCCAGCTCGATCAGCGTGCCGAGCCGCAGCGAACCGTCGAGGTGCACGTGCAGGTCCGTCTTCGGCAGGCGGCGAATCACTTCAGGGGTCATAGGGGGATAATACCCCCATGCAGTGGCACGACGATCCGGACGCCGTCGCCGGCGAACTGAACGCCCTGGTGCCTGGCGGGGACGCGGCCGCCGACTCCCGTCGCCTCGAGGAGTGGCTCCGAACGCTGGTGAGCCGCAAGGGCGCGGACCTGCTGCTCGTGGCCGGCAGCCCGCCGTGCGTCCGGGTCGACGGGCAGGTCCACCGCCTGGACGAATCGCCGCTTGGCGGCGACGAGATCGAGCAGGCGGTCCGCCCGGCCCTGCCCGCGCACGCGCAGCAACGCTACGACGACACGCACATCGCCGATGCGTCGTGGAAAGTGCCGGGGCTGGGCCGGTTTCGCGTCAACCTGCACTTCGAGCGGGGGCGGCCGGCCGCGACGATCCGCGCGCTTCCCAACCGTCCGCCTCGCTTGTCGAGCCTGAACCTGCCGGCGCACGTCGAACTGCTGTCGCGGGTTCCGCACGGCCTCGTCGTCATCGGCGGCGCGACCGGCTCCGGCAAGACGACCACGCTTGCCGCGCTCGTGGACGAGATCAACAGGCGCGATCGCCGCCACATCGTGACGATCGAAGACCCCATCGAGTACGAACACGCGCACGAATCCTCGCTCGTCGAGCACGTCGAGGTCGGCATCGACGCCCCGGACTTCCCGACCGCCCTCCGCGCCGTGGTGCGCCAGGCGCCCGACGTGATCGTGATCGGCGAGATGCGCGACCCGGAAACGATGCGCATCGCCCTCGCGGCGGCGCAGACCGGCCACCTGGTCTTGACGACGATGCACACGACGGACGTGGCGTCCACGGTCGGCCGGATCGCGGACAACTTTCCGCCCGAGCGTCAGCCGACCATCCGGCAGGACCTCGCAATGGGGCTGGCGGCCGTGCTCGTGCAGGCGCTGCTGCCGCGCGTCGGCGGAGGCCGGATTCCGGCGGTCGAACTCCTGATGGTCAGTTACGGCGCCCGTCAGCACATCCGGAAGAACGCGCTGCAGCACCTCAACCAGGAGATCACGATCACGCGCAAGTCGGGGTCCTTCACGCTGGAGGACTGCCTGGTGGTGCTGGTGAGGCAGGGCCTCGTCGAGAAGGGCGAGGCGCTTCTGCGCGCCTCGCACCCGGAGGAGTTCGAGAAGGCGCTTGCCGCTACGCCTTCCTCACTCTCCCCGCCATCCCCAGGAACCAGCAGGTTGCCAGGATGACCGCTCCCGCGGCCAGCTCTCCGACGCTGCCGGACAAACGCGGCGCAACGTCCTTCGCCACCAGGCCCGATGCCACGAGGCCGGCAATCGCGACCCCGGCCAGGCCTTCCCCGGCGACGAGGCCCGACGCCGCGAGGACTCCCGGGTTCCCCTCGCTGGCGGCCGTCCCGCGCCATTCCACGACCTTCCGCACGCAGCCGCCGGCATAGAGCGCTGCCATCGACGCCAGCGGCAGGTAGACGCCGATCGCGAACGCCAGGCCAGACGCACCGCAGAGCATCGCCCCGATCGTCAGGCCGCCGCCGGTGAGCACCAGCCCCCACGGCAGGGCCCCGGCCAAGACCCCCTCGATGATCGTCTTCATCAGCGTCGCCTGCGGCGCGGGCAGTTCCTTGGAACCGAAGCTGTAGGCGGTCCCGAGCAGGATCAGGGTCCCGGCCACGGCCCAGCACGCGAACGACGCGCCTATCAGCTGTCCCAGCTGCTGTTTCGCGGGCGTCGCGCCCACCAGAAAGCCGGTCTTCAGATCCTGGGAGATGTCGCCCGCCTTCGACCCGGCGATCGCGACGATCGTTCCCACGGTCAGCACCGCGGCACGCGAGCCGGCGTCGTTCCATCCCATCGCGGCGAAGACCGATGCGACGCCGAGCAGCGTGACGAGCGCGATGCCCGAGGTCGGCTGCGACGTCACCCCGACGATGCCCACGATGCGCGCGGCAACGGTGACGAAGAGGATGCCGAAGATGCCCACGCCGGCGGCGAGGATGGCGCGCTGCAGCGGCCCCATGTTGCCTCCGAAGACGCCGGGCACGAGGGCGCTCACCGTGACCACGAGAACGACGGCGCCGATGACGAAAGCACCAGGCATGTCTCGGTCCGTGCTGTCCGAATCAGGCAGGCGGGACGCCTGTCCCGCAAGGCCGCGCGGGACCTTGGCCGCCCGCATGCCTCGCACCACGGCCGCGAAGGCGCCGGCCATCGTCGGCAGGCCGCGTGCCACGGTGAGGATGCCGGCCGTGGCGACGGCCCCCGCACCGATGTAGCGGACGTAGCGCGACCAGATGTCGCCGGCGCTCATCTCCGACACCAGGCGGACAGTCTCCGGGTAGAGCGGCGCCGTCAGTCCCGCGCCCAGCCAGGCGACGAGCGGCGTCAGGGCCAGCGCCGAGACCAGCGAGCCGGCCACGCAGATGGCCGACTGCCGGTAGCCGAGGATGTAGCCGACGCCAAACAGCGCCGGGGCCAGCGCGAGCGCGATCTCCGCCCGGGGCAGTATCGACGGCAGCGCGGTCCGGACCTCGCCGGGCAGCAGGAACGCGAGCGAGACGAGGATCTTCACCGCGGCGCCGACCGCCATTCCCCGGAAGATCCACGCGCTGCCGCTGCTGTCGGCGGCGGTCGCGCGCAGCACTTCCGCGCAGGCAGTGCCCTCCGGGTAAGGCAGTTCGTCGGCAGCCTGCACGATGAGCAGGCGCCGCAGCGGGATCATCGCCGCGAGGCCGAGCACGCCCCCGAGGAAGCACAGCGCCACCACCTGGAAGTACGGCGGGGCCATGCCCCAGAGGAACAACGCCGGCAGCGTGTAGATGCTGCCGGTGGCCAGCGATGTCGAGGCCGAGCCGATCGTCTGGGAGATGTTCGCCTCCAGGATCGTGCCGCGGGCGCGCGACCAGCTTGAAGATCGCGACCGTCATGACGGCGGCCGGGATGGACGCGGAGACGGTCATCCCCACGCGGAGGCCGAGGTAGGCGTTGGCGGCCCCGAACACGATGCCGAGCAGCACGCCGGTGACAACGGCCTTGAGCGTGAACTCGGCTATCGGCGCGACGGCCGGTCGGGAAGCAGCCTGGGTCATGACGCATCCAGTCCCGAGACGGGAGGGCAGCTCACAGCCTCCACAGGTAAGAGGCCTTGAAGAACATCCCGCGCCGCGTCTGGACGAGCGACCTGTCGCGCACGTACTCGAAGCCGTCCCACCGGGTCTGCTCGTACAGCGACCCGTATCCGGCGTGCATGACGGTGCCCGGGATGTAGGTGAACGAGGCGAGGAAGTCGGTCATCAACTCGCGCCGGAACCAGTTGTATTCGACGATCGCCCGGAAGAACAGGTAGCGGTTCAACTGAAAGGTCGTCCGGCTGCGCGCGATGGTGTAGTCGTAGATGCGGGCGCCGGTCGATTCCCGGTCGAAGTTCGCGTAGGTGAGCGACAGCTGCTCCGACCACTGCTCGGACGGTTGATAGACGACCGCCGCCGCGGCCTGGAGCGTATGACCGGCGAACGGGTCCGCGGTGTAGTAGATGCCCTGCCTTTGCGCCAGGCTGCCGGTCAGACGAAGCTGCTTCCTGACCTGCGTCTGCAAGGTCGTCGAGTAGCCGGACGTCGGGAACTTCTCCCCCGCGAACACCTCGCTCGACAGGTGGTAGCCGAACTTCCACGTGGTGGCACCGCGGAATCGAAGGCTCGCCGTCGCGGAAGTGGAGTTCTCCCAGATTCCGCTGTAGCTGTCGTGCGTCTGCTCGGTGAAGAGCGCCGTGTCGATGCGCCGGACGAGGCCCCGCTTCGGGTAGAACCGCGGGCCGAATTGCCCGCGGATGCTGCTCACACCGTTTCGGGTCAGGTAGCCGACGTCGGTCGTGAAGGTCTGGGAAATGTCGTTCCCGCCGAACAGCAGCTGCAGGTTGCGCGTGTCGCGCACGAACTCGACCCCGAGCGCCCGCCCGGCGTCGGTCCTGCCGCTCTCCGGCAGCCTCGTCGAAGACCCGAACGCGTAGAAGCCGATCGAGGACGAGTCGGTCAGGCGGAGCGTGCCGTCGGCGCCCGCCACCCGGTTGAACGCCGCACCCTGCTCACGGTCGGTCATGAAGCCGCCGAGATAGGCGTCCTGGTTGAGCGACCGCTTGTAGCGGAGGATCGAGACGTGGGCGAGGTCCCGATGACCCGGCGGATCGGCGGTGCCGGCAACGGGAGAGACCTCGTCGGAGGAATACAGCACCGACAGGGTGTCGCGGCGTGCGACCTTGCCACTGATCTTCGCGCCGGCCAGCGGGTCCACGATCGTCCTGGTGTGCACGATCGCCTGGAGCGGCCCGGTCTGGGACGGGCCTCCGAGATTGAAGACCTCCTGTCCCTCGAGGAAGAACGGCCGCTTCTCCGGGAAGAACAAGGGCGCCCGCAGGTTGATGTCCACCTGACCCGCGTCGGCCTCCACCTGGCTGAAGTCGGGGTTGTAGGTCCCGTCGGCGGTCAGCTGCGCGGTGATGCCGTACTTCCCCGTGATGCCGAAGCTCCCGCCCGAGGACACGTCCGCCAGCTCCCCGCGTTGCGCCGCCTGCTGCCTGCTGTAGGTCACGCCCGGCAGCAGTTCCGCGAGGGTGTAGTGCTTGATGTCCGCAAACACGATCGGCTGCGTCTGGATGAGGAAGTTCATCCCCATCTTCGGGTCGAGCGCGGGAATCGTCCCGTCCTCGCCCTTCCTGCTGATCATCCGCTCGACGACCACCCCCATCGTCACGGGGTTCCGGCGGTTGTAGCGGAGGCTCTTGAACGGGATCCGCACCTCGACGCTGTAGCCCTCGCCGTCGATCGCGCCGGCGCTGTACCAGACGGCGTCGTACCCGTAGTCCTCCTTGTTCGCCGCGAACCGGCTGTCGGCCTGGATCCCGAGCGGGTTCACGTAGAAGCTGGAGATCGTCTGCTGGTCGTTGAAAGAGTCGAGGTTGATGCAGATCCAGTCATCCGGGCGGATGTTGTCGCGCGCCGCCATCGAGGCCTTGATCTTCCCCGGCTCGCGGTCGAACGCGCGAAACGCGAAGTAGAGGTTCTCCGCGTCGTAGGCGTAGTAGGCGACGGTGCGCTCGGAGAGATCGGCGCCGTAGTCGGGGAGCCAGGTCTTGAAGCCGGCGGCGTTCGGCGCCTGCTGCCACACCTCGTCGTCCAGCCGCCCGTCGATGACGGGCGACTTCACCGCCCGCAGCGGCTGGAGCGGGTCGGCCGCAAGGACGCGGCCCGGCGCCGCCAGGCACATGAACAGTGCGGCCACCGGGACGAATGGGAAATGCAGGATGCAGAATGCAGAATGCGGACGAGTCACGGTTGAGAACTTCTCTCTACATTCGGCATTCTACATTCGGCATTCGGCCATCGGCGACCAGCCGACCGTAGGGCGAGTCGACCCGCTCAGTCGATCCTGCTGTACTTCTCGTGCCGCGCACCGCAGATCGGGCAGACGTCCGGCGCGTCGCCGATCACCGTGTGGCCGCAGATTTCGCAGACGTAGATGTCGGCAGCCGGCAGGTCGCTGCCCGCCTCGACGGCCTTGAGCGCGTCGCCGTAGAGGCCGTGGTGAATCTGCTCGACGGCATTCGCCTTCTCGAAACTCGACTGCGCGCCCTTCTTCCCCTCGGCGATTGCCGCCGCGATGAACTCCGGGTACATCGAGGTGAACTCGTGATGTTCGCCCTCGACGGCGGCCTTCAGGTTGCCCACCGTGTCTTTGACGTGGCCCGCCACCCTGAAGTGCGCCAGCGCGTGAACGGTTTCCGCCGCGGCGACCGCGCGGAAGAGACGCGCGATCTGCGTGAAGCCCTCCGCCTCCGCCTTTCTGGCGAACGCGAGATACTTGCGGTTGGCCTGGCTTTCGCCCGCGAACGCGGCCATCAGGTTGGCGTCGGTAGACATGAATGCCCTCCATCGGGCCATGGCTCGGCGGCCCGAGTGGGCCTAGCCTACCACGAAGGTGCGGGTGGTATCCTTCCACTATGTTCCTCCACCATCACGTCGCCGTCGTGGCGTTCTCGCTGGCATGCTGTTCTCCCGCCCTCGCAGTGCCGCTCGATGCGCCCGCGGCCATCCCGAGCGCCGTCGCGGAGGCGTCCAGCCCGCCGGAGCACCGGGCAGGCTCCCAGGGGGAGCAGGCAACGTCTTCCGACACGTCGATCGCCGCGAAGGTGGCCGGCCTGCGGAAGATCGACGGCCTGGTGCCGATCTACTGGGATGAACGGGCGGGCAGGATGTGGATGGAGATCGGCCGCTTCGGCACCGAACTGCTCTACCAGGTGTCGTTACCGGCGGGCGTCGGGTCGAACCCCATCGGCCTCGACCGCGGCCAGATGGGCGACTCCGCCCTGGTGGTCTTCGAGCGCGTCGGCCCGAAGGTGCTGATGATTCAGCCGAACTACCGCTATCGGGCGCTGTCGCAGGATGCGGCCGAGCGGCGCGCGGTCGAGCAGTCGTTCGCCCGTTCCGTACTCTGGGGCTTCAAGGTGGAGGCGGCGGAAGGCGGGCGCGTGCTCGTCGATGCGACGGCCTTCTTCCTTCGCGACGCGCACGGCGTGGTGGATTGCCTGCGCCAGTCGAAGCAGGGCGGGTACAGGCTGGACGACAGCCGGTCGGCGTTCTACTTCGAGCGAACGAAGGGCTTCCCCAGGAACACCGAGGTCGAGACGACGCTCACCTTCACGACCGAGGAGGACCCGGGGAACCTCGTCAGCGAGGTGACGCCGACGCCGTCCGCCGTGACCGTGCGCGAGCACCACTCCTTCGTGGAATTGCCGGCCCTCGACGGCGGCTACCGCCCGCGGCGCCTGGACCCGCGTGTGAGCTCGTTCGGAATTACGTTCAACGACTACGCGACGCCGATCTCCGCGCCCATCGAGAAGCGCTGGATCGCGCGGCACCGGCTCGTGAAGAAGGACCCGGCAGCTGCCGTGTCGGACCCGGTGGCGCCGATCGTCTACTACGTGGACAACGGGGCGCCGGAGCCGATCCGGAGCGCGCTCGTGGAAGGCGCGTCGTGGTGGAACGAGGCGTTCGAGGCCGCCGGCTTCCGGGGTGCCTTCCAGGTGAAGGTCCTGCCCGAGGAGGCCGACCCGATGGACCTCCGCTACAACATGATCAACTGGGTGCACCGCTCGTCGCGCGGGTGGTCCTACGGCGGCAGCGTCGTCGACCCGCGCACGGGGGAGATTCTGAAGGGCAACGTCACGCTCGGGTCGCTTCGCATCCGGCAGGACTACATGCTGGGCAGCGGCATGGTGCCCCAGTCTGCCGAGTCCGCGGCGACGCCCGACATGCACGCCGACCACTTCGCGTGCGACTTCGGCGCGCTGCCGGAGCTGGATTACCTCGCCGACCTCGATCCGGCGAGCGACGCGGTCGCGATGTCGCTGGCACGCATCCGCCAGCTCTCGGCCCACGAAACGGGCCACACGCTCGGTTTCGCCCACAACTTCGCGGCGAGCACGTACGGCCGCGCCTCGGTCATGGACTACCCCGCGCCGGCGGTCGGCGTCAAGGACGGCCATCTCGACCTGTCGGACGCCTACGGGACGGGCATCGGCGCGTTCGACAAGTTCAGCGTCACCTATGCCTACGCACAGTTCGCGCCGGGGGCGGACGAGGAACGCGAACTGCAGAAGATCGTCGCCGGGGGCATCGCCGGCGGGATGCTGTTCATCTCCGACGAAGACGCGCGCCCCGCGGGCGCGGCCCACCCGCTCGCCAGCCTGTGGGACAACGGCGCCGACCCGGTGGCGACGCTGCGGCACGAGATGGAGGTCCGGCGGGTCGGCCTCTCCCAGTTCGGCCTCGGGTCGATTCCCGACGGCACGCCGCTCTCGATGCTCGAGGCGAAGCTCCTTCCGCTCTACCTCCACCACCGGTATCAACTCCAGGCGGCGGTGAAGACCGTGGGCGGGCTGTCGTACACGCTACTCGGTGAAGACGGCGGGCAAACCGCTGCCCACTCCGGTGGCCGACATCGTGCCGGGCGCCCGGCAGCGCGAAGCGCTGCGGGCCGTGCTCGACACGATCAAGGTGGAAGAGCTGCTGCTGCCCGCTCGAATCCTGGACCTGATCCCGCCGCGCGCGTTCGGCTACGGCGGGCGCCCGGTCGAGTTGTTCGAGAAACGCACGGACCTCGTCTTCGACCCAATCGCGGCGGCCACCATTGCCGCCGACCTCGCGGTGTCGGCGCTGCTCCAGCCAGAACGCGCGGCGCGGCTCATCGAGTTCCACTCGCGCAGCGAAGCGAACCCCGACTTCGAGGAAGTGGCGAAGGCGCTGCTTCGCCAGACGTGGTTCTACCCGGCGCTGGAAGTGCCGAAGGACGCCCGCGGGCGCGCGGTCCTTCAGGCCGTGCAGGATCTCGTCGTGACGCGGTTGATGGACCTGGCGTCGAACCCCGATGCGGCACCGTCGGTCCGCGCCGTCGCGAGCGGACGATTGCGGGAGCTTCGGGCTGCCGTCGCGTCCCGCGCGGCCGCGCCGCAGGCCGCCGGCCTCGGCATGCCGGCCGACCACCTGAAGGCGACCGCGGAGAACATCGACCGGTTCCTGGCGCGGCCCGACGCGCCCTACAAGAGGACCAGCCCGCTGCCGATTCCGCCCGGCGATCCGATCGGCGGACGGATCAAGTAGTGAAGCCGGTCGCTGCCGATTGACACGGTCCCCCTTTTTCGTGAGAGTTGTGCCGGTACGCCCCCCGGTCCGCGGTCGACGCGGTTTCATCCTCCCTGGAGAGTGCCATGCCCAACGGTGTGTCCGGAATCCCGCGGTTGGTGGCCGCGGCGGTGCTGCTGGCGTTGTCGGCCGGCTCTGCGGCAGCCCAGAAGGTCCCCAGCCCCGAAGAGTTCCTGGGGTTCAAGGTCGGCGCCGACTACAAGTTGGCGACCTACACGCAGGCCTACAAGTACTTCAAGGCCCTCGAACAGGCGTCGCCGATGATCAAGGTGTTCGAGATGGGGAAGACGCCCATGGGACACCCGTTCATCTACGCCGTCATCACGTCCCCCGAGAACATGGCGAAGCTGGACCGCTACCGGGACATCGCCAGGCGGCTCTCGCTCGTCAAGGGCGTCTCGGAGGAGGAGGCGAGGAAGCTGGCCGCCGAAGGGCGGGCGGTCGTCTACATCGACGGCGGTCTCCACGCATCCGAGTGCGCCCCGGCGCAGCAGAACATCCAGCTCGCCTACGATCTCGTCAGCCAGAACGATGCGATGACGACCCTGATCCGCCAGAACGTCATCCTGGTGCTGGTGTTCGCGAACCCCGACGGCATGGAATCGCTGGCGGAGTGGTACGCGAAGAACATCGGGACGCCGTACGAAGTCAGCGGCATGCCGTGGGTCTACAACAAGTACTCGGGACACGACAACAACCGCGACTCGTACATGGCGAACCTGGTCGAGACCCAGTACCTCACGAAGATCGTGAACCAGGAGCTGGTACCCGCAGGTCCTCTACAACCAGCACCAGACGGCGCCGTTCCCGGCCCGCATCTGGGTCCACCCCGCGTCCGAACCAACCAACCCGAACGTGCACCCCCTCCTGATCCGCTGGCAGAACCTGCTCGGGTCGGCGATGGGTTCGGCGTTCGACCGCGAGGACAAGCCGGGCGCAATCTCGCGCATCACCTTCGACACGTGGTACCCGGGCTACGTCACCCAGATCGTGGACTCCCACAACATCGTCTCGCTGCTGACCGAGACGGCGCTGTTCCGGTATGCCACGCCCAAGTTCTACACGCTCGACGACTTCCCCGAGCAGTACAAGGACTTCACCGTCGGCACGTTCTATCCCAACCCCTGGAAGGGCGGATGGTGGCGGCTGCGCGACGCGGTCGAGTACTGCGAGACGGCGTCGAAGGCCGTGCTGCACACGGCGGCGCTGTACCGCGCAGGAGGTGCTGCTCGACAAGTACCACATGGGCCGCGACGTGATCGCGAAGTTCACGAAGGAGCCGCCCTACGCGTGGATCGTGCCGCAGGACCAGTGGGACCCGCCGACCGCCGCGCGCTTCATGAGCAAGATGCAGCTGCTCGGCACCGAGGTCTACGCGGCCGAGAAGCCGTTCACCGCCGACGGCGTCTCCTACGGCGAGGGCACGTGGATCATTCCCATGCAGCAGCCGTTCGCCTATTTCGTCAAGAACGTGTTCGAGGAGCAGAGCTACCCGGACCTGACGAAGTACCCGGACCTCTGGGAAGGCCTGGTCAGCCCGACGACGTTCAAGGATTCGTACCTGCCGCCGTACGACATCGGCGGGTGGACCCTCCCGTACCAGATGGGCATCAAGTCGCTGCCGGTCAACTCGGTGCTGGACGTGCCGATGCGGACGGGTCGAGAAGGTCGAGGTCGCCCCGGCGAAGGTGGACAAGGCCGCGGCTGGAACGCTCTTGATCTCGCCGAAGGCCAACAACAGCTTCACGGCCGTCAACCGGATCCTCAAGGCCGGCGGCGAGGTGGCGCGGGCGCGCGAGGCGTTCACGGCCGGCGGCGAGAGCTACCCGGCCGGCACCTTCGTCGTGACGCCGCGGGCGACGCCCGCCGCGCTGTTCGACACGATCTGGCAAGGAGCTGGGAGTGGCGGTCCGCGCCGGCAGCGCGCCCGCGAAGTCGTGGAAGCTGAAGGCGCCGCGCATCGGGCTCTACCAGAGCTGGACGGCCAGCATGGACGAGGGGTGGACGCGCTGGCTGCTCGACGAGTTCGAGTTCCCGTTCACCAACGTGCACGACGCCGAGATGCGGGCCGGCAGCCTTGCGCTCAATACGACGTGATCGTCATCCCCTCGATGTCCACGGCCGCCATCGTCGAAGGGAACAAGCTCGGGACGATGCCGCCGCAGTATGTCGGTGGAATCGGCGCGGTCGGGATCCAGAACCTGCGCGAGTTCGTGATGCAGGGCGGGACCCTCGTGACGCTCAACAACGGGTCGCTGTTCGCCATCGAGAAGCTCGGCCTGCCCATCACCGACGCCCTGAAAGACCTGAAAGCGCCGGGCCGCGCTCACGGGGAGGCCGCGGAGGCCAAACCGGTCGAATTCGCGTGCCCCGGGTCGGTGCTTCGCATGAAGTTCGACACGAGCCATCCCGTCGGGTACGGCATGCCGGCCGAGGCGCCCGGGATGTTCATCCAGAGCCCGGCCTTCAACCTGAACCCGGCATTCGGAACGGACACGAAGCCGGCGACGCCCATCGCCAGCTACCCGGGCAGCAACCTGCTGATGAGCGGGTATCTGAAGGGTGAGAAGTACCTGACCAACAAGGTGGCCGCGGCGGAAGCCACCCTCGGCAAGGGTCGCGTGATCCTGCTTGGCTTTGGCGTGCAGCAGCGCGGGCAGCCGTTCGGCACCTTCAAGGTGCTCTTCAACGCGCTGTACTACGGCGCCATGCAGCCGGAAAAGGAGGCGGCCGCACCGGCGAAACCGGCTGGCGCGGCCCGCTGACCGAGATCGCCAGGCGATGGGGCGGGCCCTCGGACCCGCCTCACCGCCTGAATTCGCGCCACCCAGCGACCGCGAAGTCGTAGACCGCCAGCCGGTCGTTGGTGACCGTGGCGTTCCCGTATACCCGGTTCGCGTCGACCAGCGTGCTCAGGTTCGTCCGGTTCTCGACGAGAATCTGCCCCTGGAGCGTCATCCTCCCGGCCAGTTCGAACTGCTCCCGCACCCTCATTTGACCGTAGATCACACAGTTGGCCGTCCCGAGCATCTTCAGGTCGCCGTTGGTGACGATCATGACCCTCGGGTTCTGCAGGAAGGCCTCCAGCTGGGGCGTCCCGGTGATCCGCACGGAGCCGTCGACGAGCAGCGACATCCTGTACGGATTGGTGCTGTTCCCCAGGTTCCCGGAGATCGTCACATCGCCCAGTTCCGCCCAATACACGCCGTAGCCGCAGTCGGGAATCCCGTTGGCCGCGAGGGTCGTGCAGCTGGCCGCGTTGAACGGGTTGTTCGTGTCCCAGTTGCGCACGATCCCCGGAATGCTCGAGATCGACCCGGCCGCGGAGGACCAGGGGAAGCCCATGTTCTTGCAGGTGAGGTTGGTGGTGCAGACCGCCACCCATGCGTCGGCCGCCGTCGCCCGCCTGTAGATGCTCCCGTCGCTCCCCAGGCGGTAGCGCGCGAACTCGACGTAGTCCGACACGTTCACGGGCGGGATTGGGATCGGCAGCTGGCCCGACTCGATCAACCCCGTGACCGGGTGCCAGTTGTTGTTGGCCGTGATGTTGCTGACGGCCGTCACGTCACCCTGGACCACCGCCGCGACGCCGACCTCCGTGATGTTCCCGTTCGAGTGGATGCTGCCGCCGTCTCCCAGGATCGGGGAGACCCGCCGAGATTCAGGTCGCCGTTCGTCACGATCGCCGGCCAGGGCAGCGGCTTCATCACCGCTTCCACCGTGACCGCGGTGTTGTCCTGCGCGTAACCCGTCGCCCGGACAACGAAGATGCCGTTCTGGTCGACGACCGGGTCGGCCGCTCTCAGGCCGCCACTGAGGTAACCCTCCAGGACCTTCGCCCTGCCCAGGTCGATCGCCGTCCAGCCGTTCTGGAGCCCGGGGTCGTCGTCGTCGAAGATGCGCGCCTCGTAGCGCGACGCCGTTGAGGGCAGCCAGGTTCAGCGTGGCCGGGGGCGTCGGCGTCCCGTTGGGAATCCAGACCAGGCTGCCGTTGTCCGCGTCGGTGGCCGTCGTCCCGGCCACGTCGTCAGGCCCCCGCAGCAGGCGGGACACGGCGTCGTTGGTGTTGGTGAAGTTCGATTCCCAGTCCCGCAGGTAGATGCGCGCCGCGTCGATGGCGTGATTCAAGCCCGCTTCGGCGGCGGCCTGCGCCTGGGCGCCCGATTGGTGATTTCGTGCGACCAGTGTGTCGGTCATCGAGCTGGCGATGATGGCGGCGATGAGCCCCGAGACCACCATCAGCAGCATGATGGTGATCATCAGGCTGCTGCCCGTTTCCGACCTCAGGCGTGAACTGCAGCGCATGGTTATCTCCTCACCACCGGGGACGCAGCCGGACGTCCACCGTCAGCGGGTAAGTCGCAAACTGCCGCGTGTGCGTGTCCCGGATCTTGGCCTGCGTCACGATCGTCACCCGCACCCAGGCGAGCGTCGCCATCGAGGTGGTGGTCGCGAGGTTCCTGTCCAGGTATTGGAACCTGAGGCTGTTGACGACCGTGTCGGTCATCGTCAACGTGCCGTCCTGGGGCCGGTTGTTGTCCCGGAGCGTGATGACCCGGTTCGTCGCGTCGTAGCTGACCGTCATGTCTTCGCCGGCCTCGAAGCACCCGGTCAGCGACCCCGCGGGCCCGGGGCCGCCGACCGTCCCGTTCGGCGGGTTCGCGTCCGAGAAGATCCGGATGTCGTCGTCCACGCCGTTGTGGTTCGGGTCGCGCATCACCGGCGGGAATCCGTTGACGCTCGGCAGCAGGCCCGCCGGCAGGCACGGCGATTCCGCCTGCGTGCGCACGTTGTACGGGTCGCTGCCCGCCTGGCGAAGCAGGCGCTGGATCCAGTCGAGCGCGTAGCGCGCTTCCTGCTCGGACGCCGCGGTGTCGAGCTGCTGCCCGTATCCTTGCTGCACCTGGCTCGTCACGTAGACCGCTCCGCCGAGAATCAGCGTGGAGACGGTCATCGACACCAGCAGTTCCACCAGCGTGAATCCGGCCTCGCGGGGCCGGTGAGATCTGGGCGTTCGTGTTCTGTCCATCGGGCTCACCATCGACGCAGCAGCGAGGTCAGGTCCACCATCCGCATCGTCGTGCTTCCCTGGGCGATGAAGACCCTCACCTGGATGATTCGGGGGCCCAAGGCTCCGGCAGGTCCCGCGCTCACCCGCCACCGCACGACCGAGCGGGGGGTCGGCGTCGCGAAGTAGTTGGCGACGTTGCTCCCAAGTGTGTTCACGCTCGTGGGCGTGATCTGCACCCGGGGGTCGCTGTCGAAGTTCGCCTTCATCAGGGCGTCCAGCTGCCCTTGCGCCAGCCGCGTCGCCTCGGCTCCGTTCCGGGCCAGCGATTCGGCCCTGATGCTCACGCCGAGCAGTTGCGCGAGCGACAACAGACCGACGACGAGGATCATGGCCGCGACGATGACTTCCACGAGCGTGAAGCCGCCGTCCGAACCGACGCCCGGCTTACTGCTCGGTGATGCGACCGCTGGGTGCAATGGTAAGCCTTCGTACTTGTCTGCCATCGGTGACCTCGATCAGGAGCGCGGTGGTTCCGGTGACCCGCCCGGTCGGACTGAATTCCAGGGTCGCCACGCTGCCGAAGTTGATGCCGGGATCCAGCGACATGACCTCGCCGTCCGCGTTCGGCGCCACGGTCGGTGTGGTGTCGGGATATGGATACGCCCCGGGCGAGCAGCGGTCGGTATCGTCGTCGATCGTCGGGTTGTTGGTGAACTCGACCAGTCGGAACTGGTTCGCGCCGGGACAGTTGAAGCGAAGCCGCAGGGTCCGGTTCTTGGCGACCGCGGCGTATCGCGCCGACCGGATCTCGGCGGCGACGTTCCGGGCGGCGGTGTTGAGGGCGTATTGCCTCAAGCCGGAACTGACGACCGGGAGGCCGACGGCCGCGAGCACGCCGAAGATGCCGACGACGACCAGGATCTCGAGCAGCGAGAAGCCGCCCTGATTGTCCCGGCGCGCCGTCGCCCCCTGGATCGAAGACAGCGGGGCGCGGACGAAAGGCCGTGAGAGTCGATGCTCCATGGCCACCTGCAGGGGCAAGGGGGAGGCCACGGCTCGGCTCGCATCAACGCGCGGATTTGCAGGGGAAAAAGTGGAGGGGGCCGGGCCGGGGGCCGGCGCCCATGTCCCGGAACGAGACACGGGCTGACGGTTCTGTTAGAACATCCCGAGCTGCAGCTTGGCGGCCTCGGACATCCGGTCGGTGGACCAGGCCGGTTCCCACACGACTTCGACGAAGACGTCGGCCACGCCCTCGACGTCGCGGACCTTCCGCTCGACCTCGAGCGGCAGGCTCTGCGCGGACGGGCAGGCGGGGGCGGTGAGCGTCATGCGGATGTGGACGCGCCGGCTGTCGTCGATGTCGATGTCGTAGATCAGCCCGAGCTCCCAGATGCTGACCGGGATCTCCGGGTCGTAGACCGAGCAGATCGCGTCGATGATCTTCGGCTTCAGCGACAAGTTGACGACCGGGTCTGACATCCTGTCCCTCTCTGACCGCTGACCACTCTGGCCACTCACCACTGACCACCAGCCGCTGACCACTGCGACGGGTTACTCGGTGCTGACCGGCGCATCCTTCGCGTCGAGCGCCGCGTGCATCGTGTGCCACGCGAGGCTCGCGCACTTCACGCGGGAGGGGAACTCGCGGACCCCGCAGAAGACCGCGAGCTTGCCGAGGCTTTCCTCCACCTCCTGGTCGACGCCCGAGGTAACCATCCTGTGGAACTCCTCGAACATCCGCTCGGCTTCCTCGATTGGCTTGCCTTTGACCGCGTCGGTCATCAGCGACGCGGACGCCCGGGAGATCGCGCAGCCGGCGCCCTCGAACGCCGCACCCTTGATGATCCCGTCCTCGACGTCGAGGTACACGGTGAGGCGGTCGCCGCAGAGCGGGTTGTGCCCCTCGGCGTGGCGGTTGGCCTCCTGCAGGGGGCCGAAATTCCTCGGCCGCTTGTGGTGGTCGAGGATGACTTCCTGGTAGAGCTCTCTCAAGTCGGACATCAGCCGAACATCTCCCTCACCCGCGCAAGCGCGTCCACGAGGCGGTCCACGTCCTCCCTGGTGTTGTAGAACGCCAGCGAAGCCCGTGCCGTCGCCGGGACGCCGAGGCGGTGCATCAGGGGCTGACAGCAGTGGTGCCCGGTCCGAATCGCCACGCCCTCCTGGTCGAGGACCGTGCCGATGTCGTGGGGGTGTGCCGAGCGCATCACGAATGAAACGACCGCCGCCTTCTGGCGGGCGCGGCCGAGAATCGTCACGTCCGGGAAGTCGGCCAGGCGCTCCTCGGCGTATCGCGCCAGCAGCGTCTCGTGCTCGACGGCGCCGGCGAAGTCGATTCCGTCGAGATAATCGACGGCGGCAGCCAGGCCGATCGCCCCGGCGATGTGCGGCGTGCCCGCTTCGAACTTCGCGGGCAGCGTGTTGTAGCGCACCTCGTCGAGGGTAACGGAGCTGATCATGTCGCCCCCGCCCTGCCACGGAGGCATGGCGTCGAGGAACTGCGCCTTCCCGTAGAGCACGCCGATGCCGGTGGGGCCGAAGAGCTTGTGGCCCGAGAACGCGTAGAAGTCACAGTCGAGCGCCTGGACGTCGACGCGCATGTGGGGCACCGCCTGCGCACCGTCGAGCAGCACGGGGATGCCGCGCGCGTGCGCGAGCCGCACGATCTCGGCTGCCGGGTTGATCGTGCCCAGCGCGTTGGAGACGTGGCTCAAGGCGACGAGGCGCGTGCGATCGCCCAGCAGACCCTCGTACTCGTCCATGACCAGCTCGCCGGCGTCGGTCATCGGGACGACGCGGAGATGCGCCCCGGTTGCCTCGCAGGCCATCTTCCAGGGAACGAAATTCGAGTGGTGCTCGAGCACCGACACCACGATCTCGTCGCCGGGCTCCAGCAGCGGCCGCGCATAGGACTGGGCGACCAGGTTGATCGCCTCGGTCGTGCCGCGGACGAAAATGACCTCGCGAGATTCGCGCGCGTTCAGGAAGCGGCGGATCGTCTCGCGCGCCCCCTCGTACGAGGACGTCGCACGTTCGCTCAGCAGGTGTACGCCGCGATGGATGTTGGCGTTCTCGGTCAGGTAGTAGTTGCTGATGGCGTCGATGACCGCCCGCGGCTTCTGGGACGTGGCGGCGTTGTCGAGATAGGCGAGCGGCTTGCCGTGCACTCGCTGCTGCAGGATTGGAAAGTCGCGGCGGACGCGGTCGGCCTCGAAGGATCGGCGCACGCCCCACCGCGACGCGGCCGCCAGCACGCTGTCGAGGTCGGCGCGGTCGTCCATCGCGCGCGGGTTCATGCGAATGCCTCTTCCGCCAGCGTGCCAGGGAGTTTCGCGGCGAGCAATCGGTCGAGCTCGGCCCGAACCGGTTCCAACGCCATGCGGCTGGTGACGTCCGTCGCGAAGGCACGCACCAGCAGGCTGCGCGCATCCTCGGCGCCGATGCCGCGGGCTCGCAGGTAGAACAGCGCGTCCTCGCTCAGCTGGCCGACCGTCGCCCCGTGCGTGCACTTCACGTCGTTCGCGAAGATCTCGAGCTGGGGCTTGGTGTTGACCTGCGCATCGTCGGAGAGCAGCAGGGTCTTGTTCGTCTGCTTGGCGTCGGTCTTCTGCGCGTCGGGGCGCACGCGGATGCGGCCGTTGAACACGCCGCGCGCGCGGCCGTCGAGGATTCCCTTGTACACCTCGTGGCTGCTGCCGTGCGGGGTGGCGTGGTCGATCTCGGTGTGGTTGTCGATCAGACGGACGCCGTCCGCCAGGTAGAGGCCGTTCAGCGTGCAGTCCGCGCCTTCGTCGCCCAGGACCGCCACCGCGTCGTGCCTGGCGATGAGGCCGCCCAGCGCCAGGGCGTGCGACGTGGACGTCGCGGACCGGCCGAGCTGGAACTGGGTGTGGCCGACGTGGAACGCCGTCTCGCTCTCGCGCTGGAGCCGGTAGTGATCGACCACCGCTCCGGGGCCGACGACGATCTCGGTGACCGCGTTGGTGAAGCCGCGGGACGCACCGAGCGCGGCAAACGTCTCGATCAGCTCGACCTGGCTGTTGCGGCCGGCGACGACGAGCGCACGGGTGTGGGCCGCCGACGGCGCAGCGGTGACGCTGGAGAGGAACAGCAGCTGGATGGGCGATTCGACCACCAGGTTGTCGGCCACGGCGACGAACGCGCCGTCCTCGAAGAGCGCGGTGTTCAGCGCGGCGAACGGGCGGTCGGTGAACGCCACGTAACGGCCGAGGTGCGGTTCGAGCGACGAGGGATCGCGGCGGAGCGCGTCCGCGATCGACGTCACCGTGAGCCCCGCGCCCGCGCTTCCGGTCGAGGACAGGCCGGGCGAATACCGTCCGTCCACGAAGACGAGGACGGGGCCGTCCACGCCCGGGATCGTGAAGCGCTCGACGTCGCGGGCGGGAACCTCCGCCAGCGGCGCCGGCGAGAAGGTCGTGTCGGCGATCGGAGAGACGTTGGTGAAACGCCATTCCTCGTCGCGCGTCGTCGGGAACCCGAGCCGCTCGAATGCCGCCGCCGCGGAGCGCCGCGTCGCGCGCAGCCACGCCGGTTCTCCGGCGCGGCCCCGGTCCAGGCGCTCGAACGCCGCAATGTAGGTGCTGGTCTTGGTCGCCATATGCGCGTCCTCAGTCCTGCCCGACCGGCTCGAGCCACCCGTAGCCCTTTTCTTCGAGCTCGAGGGCCAGTTCCTTGCCGCCGGACTTGACGATGCGGCCCTCGGAGAGGACGTGCACGAAGTCGGGCACGATGTAGTTCAGCAGCCGCTGATAGTGCGTCACGACAATCGCGGAGCGGTCGGGGCTCCGGAGGGCGTTGACGCCGTCGGCGACGATCTTCAGGGCGTCGATGTCGAGCCCGGAATCGGTCTCGTCGAGGATCGCGAGCGCGGGCTCGAGGACCGCCATCTGGAAGATCTCGTTGCGCTTCTTCTCGCCGCCCGAGAAGCCCTCGTTGACCGGGCGGCTCATGAGCCCCTGGTCCATGTCGAGCATCTTCATCTTGCCGCGCACGAGCGTCATGAATTCCATCGCGTCCAGCGTGGGCAGGCCCCGGTGGGTCCGCACCGCGTTGAGCGCGGCCTTCAGGAAGTAGGCGTTGTTCACGCCTGGGATTTCGACCGGGTACTGGAACGCCAGGAAGATGCCTTCGCGCGCGCGCTCCTCGGGATCGAGGTCGAGCAGGTCGACGCCGTTGTAGGTCACGGTGCCGGCCGTCACCTCGTACTCGGGCCGCCCGGCCAGCACGCCGGCCAGCGTGCTCTTGCCCGAACCGTTGGGCCCCATCACCGCGTGCACTTCACCGGTGCCGACGAAGAGGTCGATCCCCTTCAGGATTTCCTTGTTGCCGACCCGGGCACGGAGGTTCTTGATCTCGAGCATCGTTTCGTCCTGTCGCTTCGCAGGCGGGACGCCTGCCCCACGGGTTATCCAACCGAGCCTTCGAGGCTGACGCCGAGGAGTTTCTGCGCCTCGACGGCGAACTCCATCGGCAGCTCGCGGAAGACTTCCTTGCAGAAGCCGCTCACGATCATGGTCACCGCGTCCTCGGTGGAGAGGCCGCGCTGGCGGCAGTAGAAGATCTGGTCCTCGCCGATCTTCGAGGTCGAGGCCTCGTGCTCCATCTGCGACGAGGTGTTCTTGATCTCGATGTACGGGAAGGTGTGGGCGCCGCACTGCTCGCCGATCAGCAGCGAGTCGCACTGCGAGTAGTTGCGCGCGCCCGAGGCGTTCTTCCCGATCTTGACCATGCCGCGGTAGGTGTTCTGGCCGTGGCCCGCCGAAATCCCCTTCGAGACGATCGTGCTGCGGGTGTTCTTCCCGATGTGGATCATCTTCGTCCCGGTATCCGCCTGCTGGTAGTTGTTGGTCACCGCGACCGAATAGAACTCGCCCACGGAGTTGTCGCCCTGCAGGATGCAGCTCGGGTACTTCCAGGTGATCGCCGACCCGGTCTCGACCTGCGTCCACGAGATCTTCGAGTTGGCGCCGCGGCAGTGGCCCGCGCTTCGTGACGAAGTTGTAGATGCCGCCCTTGCCGTTCTTGTCGCCGGGATACCAGTTCTGCACCGTCGAGTACTTGATGGTGGCGTTGTCGAGCGCGACGAGCTCGACGACCGCGGCGTGCAGCTGGTTCTCGTCCCGCATCGGCGCCGTGCAGCCTTCGAGGTAGCTGACGTGCGCCCCCTCGTCGGCCACGATCAGCGTCCGCTCGAACTGCCCGGTGTTCTGCGCGTTGATCCGGAAGTAGGTCGACAGCTCCATCGGGCAGCGGACGCCCTTCGGCACGTAGCAGAACGAGCCGTCGGTGAAGACCGCCGAGTTCAGCGCCGCGAAGAAGTTGTCGGAGTGCGGGACGACCGAACCGAGATACTTGCGGACCAGCTCGGGGTGCTCGCGGACCGCCTCGGAGAACGAGCAGAAGATGATCCCCAGCTCCTTCAGCTTGCCCTTGAACGTCGTCGCGACCGAGACGCTGTCGAACACCGCGTCCACCGCCACGCCCGGCCAGCGCCTTCTGCTCCTCCAGCGGGATGCCGAGCTTCTCGAAGGTCTTCCGGATCTCCGGGTCCACCTCGTCGAGACTCTGGAGCTTCTTCCGCTTGGGGGCCGAGTAGTAGACGATGTCCTGATAGTCGATCGGCTCGTGCTTGACGTTCGCCCAGTCGGGGTCCTTCAGGTTGAGCCAGGTCCGGTAGGCCTTGAGCCGCCACTCGAGCAGCCACTCCGGCTCGCCCTTCTTCTCGGAGATGAGCCGGATGATGTCCTCGTTCAGCCCGCGGGGAACCTCGTCGGCCTCGACGTCGGTGACGAAGCCGTACTTGTATTCCTGGGTGGCAAGTTCCTCGATTGTCCTGGTTTCCGTGCTCATGCGCGTCCTTGGGAACCGTGGGGCCGGCCTCGCCGGCCGTTGAGATGATTGCGGTGGAGCCGGTGTTGACCGGAATTGGGGGCCGGCTGCCGGTCAACGCGTCACTCCGACCGATCTGGTCTCCAATATACCACAACTAGGACCGTTTAAGTCCGAGATACAGCGGTTGCAGAGAAACGGAGAAACGGGGCCTGACCCCGTTTTCTGCCGTTTTGAGCGGGGGAAACGGGGCCTGACCCCGTTTTCGGTTGGGGCGGGGAGTCCGCTAGGCGCGTCGGGTGGTGGCAGCGCTCGCCAGGAGGCCGACCACGACCACCACGATCGCACCGACGACGTTGTACCAGAGGTACGAAATCGAGGTGTAGCGGGCCGACCACAGCACCGTGGCGAAGCCGGCCAGCATGCCTGCGAATGCGCCCGTCCCGTTCGCCCGCTTCGTGCCGATGGCCAGCGCGAAAGCGCCCAGCAGCGTGCCGTAGAAGAACGAGCCGGTCTTGTTGACCACCTCGATGAGCGAGCCGGCGCGGGCGGCGTAGATGGCGAACGTGCAGGCCACGAGCCCCCAGAACCCTGTCGCCAGCTTCGACACGAGCAGGTAGTGCGCGTCGTCGGCCTCGCGCCTGACGTGGCGCTTGTAGATGTCGATCACCGTCGTTGTTGCGAGCGAGTTCACCTCGCCGGCGATGGACGACATCGCGGCCGCGAAGATGGCGGCGATGATCAGCCCGACGAGTCCCATCGGCAGCTGCGTCGTCACGAACGTCGGGAACACGTAGTTCACGTCGTCGAATATCTTGTCGCCGGTGACCGCCCTCACCAGGCCGCGCGCTTCGCCGCGGGTCCGCTTCAGCCGGTCGTCGACCGCCCTGAATGCCGCGCGCGCGCCGGTGAGTCGCGAGGGATCGCCAGCCTGCTCGGCTGACGCCAGTTCGAGCGCCGCCTGCCGCCGCTCGGCGTACTCGGCGTCGAATCGCCGCTCGATCTCGCGGTACTCGCCGGCCCGGCTGCTCGATTCGACCCGCGACTGGTAGACCGGGTTGAACAGCATCGGCGGCTGCACGAACAGGTAGAACGCGAACACGAGCACGCCCGTGAGGAGGATGAGCGCCTGGAACGGGATCTTGACGAAGGCGCTGAGGATCAGCGACTTGCGCCCCTCGTCGATCGACTTCGCCGTCAGGTAGCGCTGTACCTGGCTCTGGTCGCAGCCGAAGTACGACAGCATCAGGAACATCCCGGCGATGGTTCCCGACCAGATGGTGTACTTCTCGGTGAGGTTGAACGAGAAGTCGAGCGTCTCGAGCCGGCCGGCGGCGCCCGCGAGGTGGAGCGCCTGGCCCAGCGACACCTCCCGCGGCAGCGCGAGCACGAGCATGATCACCGCAGCCAGGACGCCGAAGACGATGATCCCCATCTGCTTGACGTCGGTCCACGCCACCGCCTGGACACCCCCGATCATCGTGTAGAACGCGGCAGGGACACCAATCGCCAGGACCGTCAGGGTGAGGTTCCAGCCGAGGAGAATCGACAGGATCACCGCGGGCGCGGCGATGACGACGCCGCAGGAGAGGCTGCGGCCCGCAAGGAACAGCAGCGTCGCCAGGCCGCGTGTCTTGGCGTCGAACCGCTGCTCGAGGTACTCGTATGCCGTGTAGACGCGCGCCCGGAAGAAGAACGGCACCACGGTGACCGACAGGATGATCATCGCGAGCGGCAGGCCGAAGTAGAACTGGACGAACCGCATGCCGTCCTCGTACCCCTGGCCGGTCGTGCCAACGAGGGTGATGGCGCTCAACTGCGTCGCCATGACCGACAGGCCGGAGGCCCACCACGGCAGGCTGCGCTTGGCGAGGAAGTACCCCTCCATCTCGTTCGCAGACTTCGTCCGCTTCAGCCCGTCGTAGATCATCCAGGCCAGGTAGGCGGCGATGACTATCCAGTCGAGTGCGCGCATGGGGAGACCAGGATTGTCAGGAGGAGAAGTAGCGCCCGAACCACCACAGCGCCAGGACCACCAGCGCTTCGACGGCCACGACGGCCACGTAGGTGGTCGTCCGGCTTCGCGGGACCGCCTCGTCCGAGCCGCTCTTGCCCGTGTCGCTCACAGCCGTTCACTCCGTTCACGCAGCCGCGCCTCGGCACGGGAGAGCTTCGAGCGCGTGTCGACCAGCCATTGGCGGTCCTTCGCCAATTCGGATCGCGACGCTTCCACCGCCCGTGCGGTCTCGGAGGGAGAGGGGCCGCCCGGCGTCCGGCGGATCTCCACGAAGTGCCTGGGACTCAGGATCTCGGCGAGACGGTCCTCAGTGTAATCGAGCCGCCGACCCAGCAATTCCACCGAGGCGCCGGCGACGACGCCGGCCAGGCCGGCCTGCGGGTCGGCGCTTCGCGCGTCCGACACCTTCCTGGCGATCGCGTGAGCGGTCCCGAACGGCAGGTTGTGCTCGCGGACCAGCGTGTCCGCCAACTCCGTCAGCGTGATGCCGCCCGAGCCCGCCCGCGCCTCGAGCCTCTTCTCGTCGAACTCCGCGGTGGCGAGGGCGGCGGCCACCAGTGTCAGCGCGCGCTCGGCGTCGTGGAACAGCGTGTGGACCAGCGGCTGCAAGTCGTCCTCGGTGTCGACGATGTCGCCGAACGGCGTGTTGTGGACGCACACCATGACGGCCGTCGCCTCGCCGAATGCCTTGCTGCAGATCGCCCGCGCGTGCTCGAGGGCCACCGGGTTCCGCTTCTGGGGCATGATGCTGCTGCCCTGCACGAACCCGTCACCGAGGCGCAGGGAGGCGAACTCCGCCGTGCACCACAACAGCATGTCCTGCACGACGCGGCCGAGGCCCGACAGCATGACGGCGGTCGCCGCCACGCTCTCGAGCATGTAGTCCACGCTGGCGATGCTGCCGTAGGTGTTGCCGGTCGGGGCCGAGAAGCCCAGCAGGGCGCTCGTGAGCGACCGGTCGATGTCGAACCCCGTGCCGGTGATCGCGCACGCGCCCAGCGGGCAGCGGTTGGTGGATTTGTACGCCGCCTGCAGGCGAGCCGTGTCGCGCTCGAGCTGCTCGATCACGGCGAGCAGGTAGTGGGCGACCGTTGACGGCTGGGCTGGCTGGGTGTGCGTGTGCAGCGGGAGGATCGTCTGGCGGTGGCGGTCGGCCAGGTGGATCAACGCCTGGCGGAGGCCGAGCAGGTTGTCGACCACCGTGAGGATGTAGCCGCGCTGCCGCATCCGGTACATCGTCATGTCGATGTCGTTGCGGCTGCGCGCCGTGTGAAGTCGGCCGGCGACGTCGGCCCCACACGCCTGTTCGATCTCCCGGTTCAGGAAGTAGAAGAGGTCTTCGCAGCTCCCGTCGAACTCGGCGGCCTCGACCTTCGCCAGTGGAATGGCGTCGAGTGCCGCCCTGACGGCCGCGGCGTCTTCGCGGGAAACGATGCCGCGGTCGGCGAGCATCACCAGGTGGGCGTAGTGGATCGCGATCAACTGGGAGAGAAACAGCCGGCGGGCGTCCGCGAAGTTCTCCTCGAGAACGCAGGAAACGTACTCTGGAGCGAACGTCATCCAGCCAGTATAGCCCGGCGCCGGCGGGCGGGGTCGTCACGGTACGACCGAGAACCTCAGCGTGTGTTCCGCCGACTTCTGGGTGCGGTTGTCCGTAACGCGCACCGTCAGCTGGAAATCGCCGAACGTGAAGGCGCCCAGCGGAATCAGCATGCCCGCCGCGACGGAGCCGGCCGAGGGGTCGAACGCCGTCCCGAGCGTGGCGGCGGTCAACTGCTGCGGCTTGACCTTGTTGAAGAAGTGCAGGCCTTTGGTGCCCTGCTCGTAAAAGAGGTACTCCACCGTCAAGTCGGGCTTTTCGTCGGCCTTGGCGGTCCAGTTGTAGATGCGAAACGCCACGCTGATTGGGCGATCCCGGGTGAAGCGCGGGCCGACGGCCGGAGTGATCGTGGTCTGGCCGAAGATGAACGGCACATCGGACTGGCGCCCGCCGTTGGCCGCGTCGCCGGCAACAATCGGGGTGACGACCAGCGAGCCGCTGCGGACGTCGGGTACCGTCAGTCGCGACCTGCCGATTGCCGCGATCAGCCGGCCGCCGGACGCGGAATGGCCGACGACCGCCTCGATGTCGTAGTCGCCCGGGGCCAGGCTGAACTCTCGCACGAGTCGCAGCGGCCCCGACGTCCCCGAGCCACCCGCGTCCGCCACCACACGGGCGGCTTCTCGTCCCGCCGGAACGGTCCACAGCCGCAGTCGGATGTCGACGGGCTGCGGCGCGACGGTCCCAACGACGATCCCCACCCGAGGCGAGGCCTCCGCTCCCCTGAGCACGTCAGCCTGCACCATCACCGGGATCCGGGTCTCGTCAGGCGCAGGGGTGAGCGCGGCGCCGTCGAAGACGTATGTTCCCGGCGCCGCCATCGTGACGCGGGGCATCAACGTCTCGAACGGCCGGGCTGCCTGCGGGGCCGATTGGCCCGCTTGATCCTGTCCGGCAGACGGGGCTGCCGCCGTGACAGCCGCAAGGGCCGCCGCAAGCGTTGGTGCCAGCGCCTTCGATGCACGAAGACGGCGCCGTACCGGGGCCGTACCTGGGCGCTCAGGACCTGCGCTCGGCGAGCCCGAGCGGGAGCCACGCAACGTGAAATACCCGGTCGCGCGTGCGACTGCGAGAACTAGGACTTGGGGACGTGTCATTTCTCGACCTTTCTGAACGCTTCGCCGGCTCCGGTGGGCAGCTTCAGGAGGTAGCAGCCCGAGGACGCAAACCGGCGCGCGGAATCGAACGAAACCGAAGGATACGCCGTCGGTGTGACGGACCTGTTCGTCATGTGCTCGACGATCTCGGCGAAGTATTCCCGCGAGTCGATCGCCCTCGGGGTGCGCAGCGCATCGGCAGCCAGCACGACGGCGAACAGCGTGTTAACCGCGACTCGCCGGTCGGCGGGCTTGAGGCCGTTGGCCATCATCCACATCAGCGACCGCGCCGCGTGGGCGTCGAATTCGTCCGGCGGAACGAAAGGGTGGACGAGCGTGACGCGTCCGGCCACCGCCTCTGGAACCCGGAGCACATCGTCGCCGAGTAGGCTCGATGACAGGTAGATCTCGGTCACCTTGTCAATCGACCCCGAGCCGGCCAAACGGTCGAGCCCCTGCAGGTCGCCTCCGTCGAGCCACAGCACCAACGTGTCGGCGTCACCAATCAAGGTGCGCCACGTCTCGGCCGAGAGCGCCGTCGAAGGCGGGACGCATTCCCCCTTCGCCCCGGCCTTGAGATTCGCGAGCGAGCGCCCGGGCGGCCACCTCGCCTGGCGTTCCGCAGCGCGACACCTGCCGCACGGCCCGCGGGGGTTCCCGAGCGGCGGCCAGGTGATCGGCGATCGCCTGCGCCTCGAGCGCGACCCCCCTCGAGAAATAGAACGAGTAGAACCCCCCGGTCGGCTGGGCGGGCGGCAAGGGCGTCTGGGGAAGGACGGCTGGAATCCTGTGCCTCGCGCAGAAAGCGTCGATGGGCGACCAGTCCTCGTCGGATATCCCGCTGACGATCGCGTAGACCGGCTGCTGTCGATACAAGGTCTCGAGCTGGGCCGGCCACGTGTTCGGCGCACCGCCGAGTTCCCACTCGTCCAGCACCCAGTCCCGATACCCCTCGTACATCTGCTTCATGTCCCAGGGTCCCTTGTCCCGCCGGCGGACTTCGTACCGCGTGCCGCCGTTCTTGGCGCGCACGAAGGTACGAAGCACGTCGAGCATCGAGGCTCGGCGGGCCGGGTTCACCCCCGATGTCACGATTGTTGCGATGTGCACGCGGGCCTCGTCCACGCCCGGTGGCCGCGTCGCGCCCAGCCCGCGCAGGTACGTGGCGAGCGCCTTGGCGTCGGCGTCGGACAGGGCGTAGCGCGGCATCGTGGGCGAGAGCTTGCGGCCGGTCGGATCGACGCCGTCGCGCAACGCCCGCAGCAGCGCATCGTCGGTGTAGGCAGGCCGCGTGCCGGCCCCTGTCGTCCGCGGCTCGCCGAGCTGTGGCGCGCCTCGCGTCACCGGCGCGAAGAGCACGGAGTTGACGACCGCCGGGACCACGAGGGACCCTTCCGCCGTGCCCATGCCGCTGCGGCGATGGCAGTTCGCGCAGGCCATCTCGGTGCTCTTGACGTGAATGTCCCCCTGCACCGTCGCGTCGATCGCGGACCCGGCGACCGACAGACCCCGCATGTACAAGCGTTCGCCGGCTGATGGCGTGTCCGACGGACGGGCGGGCGGGCGCGTCGGAACGGTCGCGCGCTGGGGTTGGGACAGACCGCCGGGCGGGCCCGGATGCGCGGGTGTGGTGGGCACGCGCGGCCGATCCGCGGCCTCTCCCGTGAGCGAGAAGGGGAGCAGGACCAGCCCTGCGGCCACGCCAAGGAGGTGCGACGAGAGAAGCCGGAGTCTGTTCATTACCGCTGCGAGGGAACGAGATGACCCATGACTGCGTGCAGCAGCGTCTCCGCGCTCGAGAACCCGTCGAGCGCGATCCAGGGGGCACCGGCGGCCGAACGGACGAACGTCGCCGCCTCGTGATTGTTCTTCCCGCCGCGATAACTGCCGAAGGCCCGCTGTGCCGCTTCGATGGCCGCCGGCGTACCGGTCAGGAATTGCCAGGAGGCCGGTGCGTGGTAGCGGGCGGCGTACGCGCGCAGCACGTCGGCCGAGTCGTTCTCGGGGTCGATCGGAGATTGTCACCACCCGCACGCTGTCCTGTGCTGCGCCGAGGTTCGTCAGGAACTGCGACATCCCGGCGCTCATCACCGGGCAGATCGTCGTGCACGTCGTGAAGATGAAGTTGACGAGCACCGGCTTGTCGGAGCCGACGGCGTCGCCGAGCGTCGTCGCGCGGCCGTTCTGATCGACCAGGGCGATGCCGTCAATCGCGGGCTGCGGCGCCATGACGCGCACCGCCGGGTCCTTGGGCGCCGCGGCCATCTGGGCCATGTGCGCCTCGTGGCCGGTGTGTGTCTGCGCTGCCGCGGGCGAGGAAGCGACCGCCATCGCGCACGCGAGCGTCATCCACCCCACCGTCCACATTGCCGTCGGTCTCATGGCTCCTCGCTCCCTTTCACCGGCACCGAATCGTCGGTGACCGGAATGCCCGTGATGCTGAACTCGCCGATGGTCACCGTCACCGCGTTTCCCGCCTTGACGAAGCGCGACGGGTTGGCGAAGAACATGAAATACGTGCGCCCGGCCTTCGCGTCGTACGTGCTGCGCAGCGCCCCCGTGGTCGGCGGATTCGGGACCGTCGACTGGAATCCGCTGGCCTCGTCGCTCAACACCGGGCGCACGGCGCGGCTGAACAGCGGCTGGGCCTTCGACGCGTCGAGGATCTTGTATCGGAACTCCAGCATGTAGCCATCCGAGGCCAGCCGCATGCTGGCCACTTCCACGCCCCACCGCCGGGCAATCGCCGAGGCGTCGGCCGCCGGCAGCGGTCCCTCCGGGGGCATCGGCGCCCCGGCGTGGCGCTTCAGCGAGCGCCCTTGGCCAGGCGGCGCCTGCGCGCTCACCGCCTGGGAAAGAGCGGGAGCGCTCGACAGCGCCCCCGCCACCAGGAAGAGACTCGTGAATCTCGTCAGCCGGCCGGTTGTCACGGTTCTCCTCTCTTGCCTGTCGTCACCTATCGCTGCGGCACGGGCGTCGTCGGCGGCTGCCCGACGACCTGGTCCGCGCCACGATGCGGCGTGGCAATCGGACGCGCCTGCCGGTCGAAGTCCGTCGCGAGCGCGCCGGGCACGGTGGTGCCGCAGCTGTTCCCATACAAGTTGGGGCCAGGGGTGCCGCACAGGCGCAGCCCGTTGACGCCGGCCGTCAGGTGGTAGTTGCCGAAGAACGGCCCCGGGTTGTTGTTCGGGTTCTCGAGCGACAGCGGCCCGAACTGCGGCCGGATGAAGTTGCCGCCCTCGTCGAGCGCCGCGGGCGTCGAGATGAGCGTGGACTCACCGGTCGTCTCTCCCACCACATACGCGGCCTGCCGCGAGCGTGTTGAAGTAAGAGTTGACGAACGCGGGCGCCGTGGCCGAGTTGCCGTTGGCGCTGTAGCTGACCGTCGGGGTGCCCGTCAGGTAGGCCGCCGAACTTCCCCATTGCGTCAGACTCGAAGCACCGACGCGATCGGGCTGAACTGGCTCCCGCTCAGGTTCGCGAGATCCCAGTAGGGCCGAGCCAAGATCTGAATCTCGGCGAACTGGGTGGGATCGGTCGAGCCGACCGGGACAATCCCGCACTTGGTTGCGGTCGAGTCGCACGGGCCGAAGTAGAACGTCCGGTTGTGCCACACGATCGAGTTGGCGATCCGCACGTGACTGACGGGGCCGCGGCCCGCGATGCCGGCCGGCTGCGGCGAGGACGTGAGCGGACCCCGGTCGAACGCCGCTCCCGCCGTGCCCGTGCTGTCGTTGTCCACGATCGTGTTGTGCGTGATGTCCACCCACGCATCGGTCCCGCTTGCGGTCGGCAGCCCCTCGATCGAGATGCCGCCGCCGGCGAGGCCGGCCACGTTGTTCGCGATCATGTTGTTGAACAGCTGCACCCGGTCGGACGCCGTGAAGCCCTGGAGCGCAACACCGCCGCCGTCTCCGCCGGACGCCGCGTTGCCCTGGATCAGGTTGTTCGTCACCTGCACCGTGCCGGTCCCCGGCGTCGACGCCCCGGCCGCTGCCGGCGTGCCGCCGATGAAGATGCCGCCGCCGTTGGTGCCCGTCGCCTGGACGAACGACTCGTTGAACACCACGGTGTTGGCGTCGATCGTGCCGCCGTTGCTGAGGCCGATGTGCGCGATGCCGCCGCCGTTGCCGCGCCGTGAAGTTCGCCGCGACGAAGTTGTTCGTCACCTTGTAGCCGGTCGATCCGGTGCCGAGCACCACGCCGCCGCCGCCGCCCGTCTCGTTGCCGGCGTTCTGCGTGATCATGTTGTTGTGGATCGCCACGAAGTCGTTCTGCGCGTCCTCGTCGTTGAACGGCGCCGCTGCACCCGCGTGACCCACCTGGATGCCGCCGGCATACGTGCCGGAGTTCGTGTAGATCTTGTTGTTCGAAACCTCCAGCCAGTGCGCGTAGCCGTTCACCAGCACGCCCGGCGCGTTGCTCGCCCCGATGAGCGAGAACCCGTCGATGCGCGCGTTCGGCCTGGGCACCACCGTTCTCGTCGTGGGCGCAGTACGCCTCGTTTGCCGGCGCCGCGAACGTGCCCAGTGCACAACTGGGTGACGGGCTGCGTCGCTTGATTCCTGCTCAGCACCAGCACGCCCGGCCCCTCGTCGCCCACGACCGCCGCGACGTCGCCCGACTGGAACGGCGCCGGCGTCATCGCCGGCTGGTTCGGCAGCAGGTAGGACCCGCCGTGCCCGCAGCCGGGCTTGCCAACAGCAGGTTCCCCACCTTGTCGAGCCAGGCCTGGATGTTCTCGGCCGGCGTCGTGACGACGTTGATGGCCGATGACAGCGCGCCGAAGCCCTGCAGGCGGACCGGCTTGGTCATCACGACCATCTCCTCGTGCACGCCCGGCTTCACCAGGATGAGGTCGCCCGGCGGTGGCCGTGTCCACCGCCGCCTGGATGCTCTGACTCGGCTCGACGACCTTCGGCGGCCGCGCCGTGTGCATGGCCGGCGTCGCGACGCTCAGCGTGATGCCGAGCACCGACTTCGTCGTCGACTGCCCGCTTCCACGCACGACGGACAGTTCGCCCGGTCTTGCTGCCGGTGGGCACGACCGCCGTGATCGACGTGTTGCTCCAACTGACTGATGGCGAGCGCCTGGCCGTCGAGCGTCACCGAGCCTGCCGTCGCGCCGAAGCCGTAGTCGCGCGTGATCAGCTTCGGCTGGGCGCCCGTTCCGTCGAACGCCGGGTTGGCGACCTGGAGGCTGCCGGGCGACGTGATGACGATCGTCCGCGCCTTGCCGTTGTTCGAGTTGGCGCCGCCGCTGCCCCGGTCCACGATGTAAGGACCGTAGGGTGCTGCCGGGTCGGGGAGGGTGCCCGCGGCCGCGTTCGGGTCGGGTCCCGTGACCGACGCGATCACCGGCGTGCCGTTGGGCAGCTCGGCGTCCACCGGGAGTGTTCCGTTGCCAGTGAACGCGCCGGTCGGCACCACGGGCGTGTCGAGATACGTCGTCTTGCCCGCCAGGTACTGCAGCGGGTAGCAGAAGTGGCTGTACTGCTTCTGGAAGTTCGGGTCGGGAACCACCGTTCCGCCCGGTCCCGGCATCGTCGGCGGGTTGATGCAGGCCGACAGGATGCTGGGCGACACGCCGCTCGGCTCCGGCGGGTTGGCCGTGTAGCTGCTCGGCACCAGCGCGTTGTACATGCCGTACTGGTCGGTGTAGGTGCGCGTGATCTCGCGCCCCTGCCAGTCCTTGATGGCGACGCCGATGAACGGCACCGCGTACTTCTCGCCGAAGGTCGGCGCGTTCGGATCGAACTCGTTGGTCGTGTCGTCGAGGACCATCCCGTAGATGTGGCCCGCGACCGGCGCCTCGGTGAAGAGGTGGAAGTCGGGCGCCGCCTGCTGTCCCTCGCGCAGCGTCACCAGCTTCGCGTCGCAGAGCGGCCGCATCTCGCCCGCGTAGGTGCTGGCCACCTGGCCCGGGAAGAGCGACAGGGTGTCGGGCACCAGGTGCAGCTGGCCGACGCAGAACGGCGCGATCAGCGCGTTGTCCTGCACCGTCGGCGCCGGCTGCGCGTCGGTCGAGCCCGCCGTCGGCCAGCGGGTACCCCGACAGCCAGAACTGCTGCGGGACGTAGGTGTCGCCGAAGTCGACGTTCTTGTCTTCTTCCTTCTGGAGCTTGTAGCCCGGCGGCACGATCGATCTTGACGATGTACTTGCCGGCCGGGATCGGCCGCATCGCCCCGGTCGCCTGCCGCGTCGGCGATCGGGTTGTCGAACGTCGCGGGCCCGGTGCCGCTGTCGCGTCAGGATCGTGCTGAACGCGTAGCCGCCGTCGAACAGCGCCGGGCGCGCCTGGTTGAAGTTGCGCAGCCCGTCGAAGCAGTCCTTGCGGCTTCCGAGGTACAGGAACCGCCGGCGTCCGGGCGGTCGCCGGCCACTGGCAGCCCGCCGGCACGGAGTTGTTCCAGTTGTCGGTCGCGACCTCGTTCAGCAGGTGCGTGCGGTTCTCGTCCCAGAGCTGGACGCGCACGTCGGGCACCCCGGGCTCCCAGTTCTCGGCCGCCGCCCAGCGCGGGTCGTTCTCCGCGCGGGTGATGCCGTAGTGGATGATGCCCGCGATGCCGCCGTTGGAGCGGTCCGTGTTGAAGAACTGCCGTCGCCGTTGGCGTCGATGTCGCCCGGCCCCGGGAAGTCATCGAACGGGGCGACGTTCACGTCTTCCGTGAAGCTGCCGGCCTTCTCGTAGGGCGCCTTGCCCCACAGCATGACCGTGCTCTGGCCGATGAAGCCCTGGAACCCCTCGAGCAGGAGGAACGGGGTTTCCGGCGCCCGATTCGTCCCGGTACGGCGCGCCGCCGTTGTCCGGCTGCGGCTGCGGGTTCAGCGTCTCGGGCGGAATCAGCCCGGCCGGCAGGCCGGCCGCCGCCTGCCAGCCGTAGTCGTTCGAGCCCGTGGCGCTCGCGTCGCCGCCGGCGTCCACGACGACGGTGACCCCCGTCGAGTGGAAGCGCGTGTAGTCCACCTCGGCGACCATCCAGGCGAAGAACGGGAACACCTCGTTGAAGGCCTTGAAGCCGTTCTCCTGGGTGCTCAGCGACTGGTAGATCGACCCGTCGCGGAACCGGATGTTCAGCGCCTGGTCGGGAATGCCCGGCTCGCCGTCGTCGTGGTGGCCGTTTCTGTTCACGTCCTCGTACACGTAGGCGTAGAGATTCGTGAACCAGCTGAAGACGGCGACATCGCCGACGTTCTTGGTGTTGTTCAGGTCCGCGCCGCCACGTTGACCACGGCGCTGCCGATGATCAGGTCGAGCGCCGAGTCGAAGACGACCACCTGGTAGCTGCCGGCCGGGACGTGGGCGATCGAGAACGTGCCGTCCTTGTTCGTCGGCTGCGCGTACAGCAGGCTGCCGCCCGTCGCGCCCGAGTTCAACGCGACCCACGGCCGCGTTTGCTTCTCGGCATCGAACGGGGCGCCGCTGAACTGCGCCACGGCGATAGGCCGCGACTGGCGCAGGTTCGTCACGCGCCCCGTGATCGTGGTGTAGGGACCGGGGAGCGCGGCGAGCGGGCCCGAGTCCGTCCAGCGCCCTCGTGAAACCGACCTCCACGTGCGGTCCGGGCGGCCCGAACTCGGTGAAGAACTGCGGCTCGTTCGGCTTCACCCAGGCGTCGATGCCCGGCTGGCCCTCGATCGTGGTGGTCTGGATCCACCGGTCGCCGCCGGGCGCGCGCACCTTGACGGTGTACTTGCCCATGACCAGGTTCTCGATCACCGCGTAGCCGTCGGCGTCGGTGAGGACGAAGCCGTTGCCGAGCTGACTCACCTCGTACGAGTCGCACGGCCCGGGGTTGCGAGCAGGCCTGGTACGTCGTGCCGATCTTGTTGCCGAAGGCGTCGGTGGACTGATGGCCGCCCGACATCCCGTAGGTGCCGCCGGCGTCGTCGATCGTCACCTGGAACCCGGCGAGGCCGGGCTCGGTGCTGTCCCACATGCCGTTGAGCGGGGCGTTGTCCTGGAACACGCGCACCCGGATGCGCGCCGTCGGCAGCGGCAGCTGCGGCGGGGGTGATCGTCACGGCGGTCTGGCCGGCCTCGATCTCCGCGCCGCTGTTGCTGTAGGTGCCCTCCGACGGCAGGACCGAGAGGAAGTACCGCTTGGCCGGGTCGACCATCACGCGGGTCGGCCTGCGTGCCCGCAGCCACGACCGGCATGTAGCTCTTGTGGAACGAGACGGCCAGCGTGTTGGGATCGGCGACGCCCGGGATGACCTTGTAGGTGACGTCCTCTTCGAGCGTCCAGCGGTAGTTGGTCACGCCGGTGACCGTCACGGCGACCGGCTGCGTCAATCCGGCGGTCGCCGGATTCTCGGCTGCGGACACCGTCGCGCTGACCTGCGCGGCGCTCGCAGAGTACCGGCCGCCGTCGAACGCAACGAAGCTGAAGGCCTCCGGCCCGCTGTACGTTGAGGCGGGCCTGTAGATGACGAGGCCGCCCGGAATCGCTTTTCCGGCGACGGCGCCCGTGTGCAGATCGGCCGCGGTCAGGGGCGTTTCGACCTTCGAGACCGGATCGATGTAGCTGAGCGTGCCCTGCGTCGTCGCGTCGCCGCCGCTGTGAGTCGGCAGCGCGGTGATGTAGAACGACAGCGGGTCACCGTTCGGGTCGGTGCCGGCGAGCGTGACCGGGACGTTCTCGTTGTTGTTGACGCCGATCGCCTGGGCCAGCGCGGTCGGCGCCCGCTGCATCTGCTGTACGGCGATCGCGAACCGTGGCCGGCATGCTGGTGTTCGTGCCGTTGGTGGCGTGTAGGTGAACGAGTCGACGCCGAAGAACCCGACAGCGGGCGTGTAGCTGAAGCCGCCATTCGACGACCAGGTGAAGGACGCCGCGTGGCTCGGGCCGACGGCGGTCGCCGCCGAAGTGGGGGTCCCGGTGTCGTTGGTGAGTACGCCCGCCGCCGGGACGGCAAGCGCCACCCCCTCGGCCGTGCTGTAGCTGTCGTCGTTCGCATACACCGTCGTGTCGGTGCCCGCCGCGAGCACCTTCAGCTTGGCCAGCATGCCGCGCCGAGCCCTGCCCGGCCGTGCCGGCGGATGCGTTCAGGCCGAGGGCGCGGTCGTACAGGCTGTACACGCCCTCGGCTGCGGGCGTCCACAGCACATCGTGCGTCTTGCCCGCGGCCAGCAGGACGGTCGCCTGATCCCGCTCGAACGGCAGCTTGTTGCCGTCCTCGGCCACGATCCGCAGGCTGCCGTTGTCTAGAACCGGGGCGTGCGTGCGAAGGCCGGCGTTGAGCAGGCGCAGCAGTGTCGTCTCGCCAGCCGTGCCGGCGGGAATCGACGCCGCAGCGTCGGTGTACGACTCGCCGTTGATGAGGAAGATCGACGGCCGGTAGTCCACCGTGCTCGTGGGACCGGCTGGCGTGCCGTAGGTGCCCGCCGCGCACGTGGGCACGACACCGACGAAACTGATGCTCGGGCAGACGGCCCGGTGCAGCGCCTGGTCGATTTCGCTGTAGAGCAGGAGCGCCTCGTGCGCGTAGGCGATGCCCGCGTAGGCCTGGGCGGGAGTCCCCGACCCGGCGTCCACCTCGTCCTTCGTCATCGCACCGTACAGGCCCATCTGGACCTGCACGGACTGGTGCGAACCGCTCTGGTACAGGAACGTGCCCGGCTTCAGGCCAGGGAACACGTAGGGCTGCGTGCCGTTGAATGCCGTCTCGGGCGTCATCGAGGTCGCGCGACCGCCGTTTCTCGACGGCGCGGCCGCGCCGATATCGAAGGGCTGTCCGGGAATCACCAGCGAGGTCGGCTCGGGCAGCAGGTTGGTCAGCAGGATGGTGAGGCTCGCTTGGCCCGCCGGCACGACGATGCGCGGGCCGGGGACCGTGACCTGCTCATCGGCGTCGAGCGCGTTGTTGTTGTTGGCGTCGAGCGCATAGCCCCACATCGGCACCGCCAGGACGGTGCCATCCGGCAGGGTAACGTTCTTCACCGCCGGCGCGGCAATGAGATGAACGGTGGTCTGCGCCGCGGCATTGGACGCCGCCAACCCGGTGGCGGCAATCGCGACCAGCGCGCACCACAAAGACCGCGTCCAGAGCGAATAGTTCGCACGCATCAGAAGCACCCTCCGCGACAAAGTAGCTATTGACATGGGTTTATGCGCCCTAGGTGCCCTATGGGATGATCGTGCCCGGAGGTTCGACGATCAGCATCGTCATCATGCCGCCCGGGAAGATGTCGTAGTTCGTGATCTCTTTCTCGTTGTGCGAGTGCCACATGTAGGTGTAGCCGGCGTTCGGGTTGAGGCCGCCGTCACCCGGCGGCATCAGGCCCACCTGGCCCGAGAAATGGACTGCCGCTGTAGAACGGACCGTTGGTCAGCGCCAGCGCCTCCGGCAGGATGACCGGCAGCGGCTTGAGGTGGTCGGCGCAGTACTCGTGAGTGGTGGCGTCAAGTCCTTCCGGGCCCACGGCGGTGCAACTGATGCCGTCGGTGGCCTTGTGCCCGTAGATGTCCCACCCGAGGCCCTTGCCCGTCCACCGGAGAATCGCGTCCACCGTCTGCCCCGGCAGCGACGGGACCGTGAAGACCTCGTGCGACAGGTCGAACGGCGTGTGACCGGCCGCGGACGCCGCCGTCTCGAGCGGAGCAGCGTCCACCGCGATGACGCGGGCGTGCTGGCCGTGGTGGTGGAACGGGTGCATGTCGTGGCCGCCGCCGACCACGCGCATCAGCACGCGATCGCCGGGATGCGTCCTCGGAAGGCAGTTGTACGGCTGCGTCGGCAGGCGGCCCACGCCGGCCTCTGCCATCGTGTCGGGCGCGTTGCGGCCGTTGATGAACCAGTAGTTCGGGAAGTAGTACCCGAGGCGCCCCGAGTCGTCGGCCGCCTGCACGCCGGACTGTTCCACCAGGTCGTGAATCACCGAGTCCATCTCGGTGAGGAAGAACAGGTACTCGTGCTCGTACTGCGACCCGGCCGGGTTGCCGGTCTGATCCGAAGGCGCCGCGTCGTCGTACGCCTGCTTCGTCGTCATGGAGTCGAAGCCGGACGGACGGACGATCATCGCCCCGGTCAGTCCCATCTCCACCTGCAGGTCGGGGCGTGACGCGCTGTTGTAGAGGAACGTGCCCGGGCGCGACGCGGTGAACGTGTACGCCACCGAGCCGCCCGTGGCCGCTTCGAGCGTGATGGGACCCTTGACGCACAGTGCGGGCGCTCCCGCGCACGACGCCGTGACGCCCGGCAGCCCGGCCACGGCCAGCGACACGCGCTGCCCGAACTGGGCCGGGATGCGCGTTGACAACGGTCACCGTGATGGCGTCGTCCCTCCGGGACCTGCAGCGTCGGCGCCGGATACTGCGCGCGGCCGTCGCCGTTGGCGAAGCCCCAGATGTAGATGCTGCCGCCGTCCGGTGTCGCTGATGCGGTCGGCCTTCGCCGTCAATGTGAACGACGTACCGGCTGACGCCGGGGATTTCGGCGAAGGCGGAGCTCGCGGCGCATACGCCGACGAGGGCCAGGATCGCGATCCGGATCACGCATGACAGGTGTCCTGTGAAACATGGTTGTCGCTCCCGGCCTCAGAGGCCCGCCGGCGTGATCGTGATCTCGGTCATCATGCCGCCGTAGTCCTCGTTCGCGTTGCTCAGGTAGTTGAGGTTCGTCGTGTAGAGGAGGTACGTGCCCGGCGCGACGCCCGTCGTGTCGAGAATCACGTCGTACGACTCGCCGCCGCCGATCGTCACGGAGTTGGTCTTGTAGTAGAGGTTCTTCCCGCCCGGCCCGCGGAGCAGCTTCGCGCTCTGGCCGACGACGGTCATCGGAATCGTGGAGGCGAGCGTGTAGAAGCGCGTGACGGCGAGGTTCGAGAGGCGCAGCAACACGCGCTGTCCGCTGACGGCGGTGACCCTGGAATTGAGCGGCTGCGACGGAAGGCTGCCGAACCCGGCGTCGGTGCTGATGACGCCAGGGGTCATGGTGTCCGGGTAGCCGCGGCCGTTCAGCGTCGGATACCTGTCGTCCATCGCCGCGAAGGGCAGCGGCTGGATGGAGATGTGCTGCTGGTGGAAGTTGCCGTCGAAGGAGCCGAGCTGGATCGGGTATTCGACGTCGAAGGCCGTCGAGCCGTCGCCGTCGTTGTAGACGTACCCGAGGGGCTCGGTCGCCGGGCCGCCCTCCGACCGCGAAGGGGTCAGGTGGCCCGGGTAACCGGTCTTGTTTTGCTTCGGGTCGATATAGAGGTTGCCCACCATCCCCATCTGGATGTGCTCGGTGGCCTCGACGTGACAGTGATACATGTACGTGCCCGCCAGGCCGTCCACGATGTTGTAGTAGTAAGTGAAGGTGGAGCCCATGTTGATCGTCGCGGACGACTCGGGCACGCCGTCGAAGACCGACGCCGCCTGCGGGAAGCCGTGGAAGTGGACCGAGTGCGGGTCGAAGAGGTCCGGCCGCATGATCATCCCGACGTTGGTGAGCGACAGGTAGAACTCCTGCCCCTCCTTCAGGTGGATGGTGGGCGCCGGATAGGTCGCCGCCGCCAGGCCGCCGGGGCGGATGCCGTTCCCGTTCACGACCTGGGACGGCAGCAGTCCGGTCACGTCCGAGAAGCCGAACGTGTAGAGCGGCTTCCCGTCGGCCATCGTGACAAAGCCGTCGCCGGCTGCCAGATGCATGCACTTCACGTTGGGGTGGCCCGCCACCACCACGTCGGGAACGCCGTCGCCGTTGGTGTCGCCGGGACACTGCGTGTAAATGGAGCCGTTCCGAATCGGTGCCCTGCGCGGACACCCGAGTCCCATGCATCGCGCTGAGCGTGACGAGCGCGACAACCGCCGCGCCGACCGCGAGTAACCGGTGCATCGTCTGTTCTCCCTTCCACTACCGCGCGTCGCGACCGCCGCCGTGGGTGTTCGTAGGTCCCGGCCACCACCGCCCGGCCGCGCTTCGCCTCATCACGGACCGCTTGACATGCTGTGGGTTGAAGCCCAATGACGACTTTACAGGTTGGCAATGGCGCCTTCTATCCGGGTGAATAGGGATCTTTCGGGGATTCGGGGGGGAGGCGGGCAGCCGAAGGTCGCCATTCGGCCCGGTGTCAATGACATGCCGGCCGAGGCCCAGGATCAACAGGGACGACAGGGAAGCGGCCCGAGAATTGCAGACCTTGGCCGTCGGCAATCAGCCAGAATCGATCTCTATTCGCCAAAGCTGCTATGAGCCTCCTTCGCCCACGGGACCGCTCCGAACGGTCCATCATTCGTGTCACGGTCGTCGCCGGCTTCGGACTGGTCTTCGTCCTCTGGGCAGGTTCGGCGTCCGACTTCCGCCAGAGCATGTGGGCGGTCCAAGGCCGCATGATCGAGTTCCACGACTGGTATGCGCAGACCGAGATGCTGCTGGACGAGGTCCGCACCGGCGTCCTCGAGGCCTCTGTGGACGTGCGCGATGCGCTGCTCGATTCGAGTGAGAAATCAGACGACTACTACCGTGGCGAGGTACAGCGCGCGAAGACGCGGGTCGAACTGGCGCTGATTCGCTACGAGCCGTACGTGCACTCGGAGGTCGAGCACCGCGATTTCAACGAACTGCGCCACAGGGTGTCCGGTCTGTTCGAGGTGACCGAGCCGATCCTGGCCCTCGACGAGCAGGGACGCCAGGCCGAGGCTCTGAACGCCTTGCGTGACCAGATCGTGCCTCGGCGGCAGGCCATCCACGAGATGTCCGAGCACATCACGCGGCTGAACGACGGGGCCGCGGAGGACCAGCGCAACGGCGTCGCGCGCGCGTTCGCGTCGGTCGATCGGCGAGCCGGGTTCGTTGGCCTGGCCGCCATCCTCTGCACCGCTCTGGTCACGTTCGTCGTGACTCGCTATGCCGGCAGGATGGAACGGCAGATCCGGCAGGAAACCCAGAAGAACGCCGACAACGTGAAGGCGCTTCAACGTCTCTCGGATCGACTGGTACGCGCAGGCGAACAGGAGCGGCGAACGATTGCGAGAGAACTGCACGACGAGATCGGGCAGGCGCTGATGGCGGTGAAGATGGACCTGGGGCGCACGGCGGCGCTGTGCCCCTCTGCCCCGCAGGAGTTGGGGACGGCTCGCCAGGGCGTCGACGGGGCCATCGAGAACGTCCGGAGCCTTTCGCGCATGCTGCACCCAATGGTGCTCGAGGACCTGGGCCTCGCGGCGGCGCTGGACTGGTACGTGCGGGCGTTTGGGAAGCGCAGCGGCATCGAGGTCAGCTTCAGCCACGTCGGCCTGCACCGGCGCCTTCCGTCATCAATCGAGGCCTGCATCTACCGGACGATCCAGGAGGCGACCAACAACGTGGCCCGCCACGCCGGGGCGACGCGCTGCAGCGTCACCGTGGAACACTCGTCGGGCCACGTGACGGCAGTCGTCGCGGACAACGGCTGCGGAATCGAGACGGCAGGGGCGACCGAACCGCGAGGCCTCGGCTTGATCAGCATCCGCGAACGGGTCGAGGGATTCGGCGGGTCGATCGACATCAGCGGACGGGCGGGCGAAGGCACGCGGCTCGAGGTCAACGTGCCGGTCCGGGAGGACGAACGCCGCGAGGAGAGCAGCAATCGGGTTGCTGTCGCAAATGGCTCCAATACTGTAGCGCCTTGAGACTCAGCCATTAGTGAGGTCACCGCGGCTCGGCTGGTATTCCTCGGGATCTGAGCTGGTCCAGCTCTTGCTCATCGGGGTGTGCGTCCAATCAACGTTGACCAGGTTCAGTACCAATCGACGGTTCGGCGAATCGCTGGTAGACCGTGTCGTAGGGAGTTGCGTGTGAGCCCTCAGGGAATTCGCGTGGTGCTTGCGGACGATCACCGGTTGGTGCGTGACGGACTCGCCCGGATCCTCCGGGAAAGCGGCTGCGAAATCGTCGGCGAAGCCGCGGACGGACGCGAAGCGGTCAGGCTGGCCGTGGACGAACACCCGAGGGTGGCCATCCTGGATGTCGGGATGCCCGTGCTGAACGGGATCGACGCAACACGCCAGATCGTCAAGAAAGCGCCGTCGGTGAATGTCCTCATCCTCAGCATGCACTCCGAGGATGTCTACGTTGCGCAGGCGCTGCAGGCGGGGGCGAGGGGCTACATGCTCAAGGACTCGGCCGACACCGACCTGGTCGGCGCGTTGTGCTCGGTGGCCGGGGGGCGCGCGTTCCTGAGCCCCGCGGTGACGTCGGTCGTCGTGGACGAATACCTCCGGCGGGTCGTCGAATCGGGCGCGACCGATCGCCACGACCTGCTGTCCGACCGCGAGCGCGAGGTGTTCCAGCTCGTGGCCGAAGGCAAGAGCAACAAGGAGATGGCCGAACTCCTGTGCGTCGGCGTCAGCACGATCGAGACCCACCGCGCCCACGTGATGACCAAGCTCGACCTGCACACCACCGCGGACCTGGTTCGTTACGCGGTGAGGAAGGGCGTGGTGACGTGCTGAGCTTCAGAAATTGAACCAGTGCGCCATCTTCACCATGAAGACGTTGCGGCCCGACGCCCGGAAGATGTCGCCGAAGTCCCGTCCGAACCTGAAGTCGCCCCGGTCGGACACCTCTTCCCTCCCCTGCTGCCAGACGACGAACAAGGTTGAACCCGGCCGGTACTCCCATCGCACCACGTTGGTCGTCCGGAACGACTTGTAGTTGAAGTCCGCGTTCCCCGGGTAGGTGAACGGAGCGTACCGGTCCTCGTAGCGGGCCGCGCGGCCGTCCACCAGTTCCTTGTAGGCCGAGTAGTCGCCGGCCGAAACGAACGGCTGCCCGTACAGCTGGATGGAGAGCGTGGGCGTGATCGTGTAGTTCACGCGGAACGTCGCGGACATCGTGGTCTGGTCGAGGTGCCCGAACACGTAGTGCGCGCGGCCGTCCGGCGCGTGGAGCGACGGGAGGTTCTCGACCCACTGGGAGTCGTTCCGGTTGCGGGCCAGCCGGAAGCCGATCGTGAACGACAGCGCGGCGGACGGCCGGACGCGGACCGACGGCGCGAACGTCAGGTTCTGCGAGCCGAGGCCGTCGCCGCCTCCCTGGACGTCGTAGCCGACCTGCAGGGGCTTGCGGTCGTCGGTCGAGAAGCTGTGCCACGCGTACGTCCCGGCGTTGCCCGCCGCGCCAGGTCCGCCGCGCGTCGCCCAATCGTCGAACCCGGCTCCCTCGCGGTTCACGCCGAACCAGACGCGATGGTTGCCCGTGGTCCTCAGGTTGAAGTTCACGTTGCCGCCAAGCGCCATGCGGTCGCCGTCGAAGTTCCAGAGCGCCCACTGGTTGAAGTTCAGGTAGAGGTCCCGCAGCCATTTCCACGGGGTGCTGCGCCGGAACTGAAGCCAGTTGCTGACGCCCTGTTCGTCGGCCCGCTGCAGGAAACCGAGGTCGTTGATGTCGAACCCCGGGGTCTTGAACCATGCCGTGCTGTTGAACCGGACGCGGTCGCCGGCGATCTTGCCCACGCCCGCCTGGGCGGACATTCCGTTCAGCGTCGTCCGCGTCAGGTCGAGTTCGACGTGGGTGGCATCCGGTCGCTGATAGCTGTGCACGTTGCTCGCCTGGAGCAGGCCGATCGCCTCCTGGTCGCCGCGAACCGTGCTCCCGGCCCAGTAGCCCGTCAGCGAGTCCTGCTTGCCGATTCGCCAGTCCCAGTCGGCGCCGCCCGTGTAAGCCTGCCCTGGCAGAAACCGCACGTCGTCGGTCAGCCTGCGGTTCGTCGCGGTGGCCATGAATCCGATGGACGACTGGTTGGCGAACTCACGGGTCGCCCGGCCGACGGTGTAACTCGTCGTCGGCTCCACGACCGAGGATGTCCGGACGAAGCCGTCGTACGCGTACCCGCGCTCCTCGCGCGTCACGGCGTTGAGCGCGCCCACCGAGAACGAGCCGACGCGGCCCGTCATCTTCGCCGCCCCGAGAATCGTGGTCTGAGACGGCACGGACACGTAGCCCCCGTTGGTGACGGGAGGGGCCCCCCGGGGAGTGCGCCCGATGCGGCGGGAGTAGAAGAGGCCGCGGCAGTCGCCGTCGTTGCAGTCGATGTCGAAGCGGAAGATGCCCGAGCCCTCGACGAAGAAGGGGCGGCGCTCGCTGAAGTAGGTTTCGAAAGCCGAGAGGTTGACGACCGCCGGGTCCGCTTCGACCTGGCCGAAGTCCGGGTTGATCGTGCCGGTGAGCGTGAGACCCGGGGTGACGGCGAACTTCATGTCGGCGCCAAAGGCCGACGCGGCGTCGCGGCGCGTCACGAACGGGTTGCCGACCTGCGCTTCCTGCGTCTGCAGCTGCCCGACGGCGTAGGGCACCACCTCGAGCCGCTTCTGGCTGCCCTGCAACTGCAACCCGGTCAGCTCGCCGAGCGACGACACGTACCCGCTGGCCCCGCGAGGGAGAAGCGGCCACGTGGACACTTCGTTCAGCCGGCCGATCCGCCGCGTGACGGCGAGCCCGAACGTCTCGGCCTTCTTCGGGTCGAAGCGCAGTTGCGAGAACGGGATGCGGAACTGCGCCCGCCAGCCCTCGGCATCCTTCACGACCTTCGCTTCCCACACCGCGTCCCAGCTGACGTCCTCGTTGCGGTCCGCGAAGCGGTACTTGTCCAGCTTTACCCCCGCCGGGTTCACCGCGAACTCGTACGCGGTGCGCCGGTCGTGATACGAGTCGATGACGACGCTGACCCAGTCGGATGGGGAGTCGGTGTCGCGCCTGGTGAGGATGCCGACGATCTTGGACGGGTCGCTGTCGAAGGCCCGGATCGAGACGTAGAGCGCAGAGCGGTCGTAGACGATGCGCGCCTCCGTTCTGAAACTCGGCGCCTTTCCTTCGTGGGGTTCGCGCTGGACGAAGCCGTCGATGACGGGCGCACCGTTCCACGCCGCGTCGTTGAGTTCGCCGTCCAGCCGCGTCGCGGTGGCTTCTCCGAGAGGCGTGGCTGGAACGGTGCGGTCCCCCGGCCCGACTCGCGCCGGTGCGCCCGCAGGCGGGTTCAGCGTCGGATGATCGGCCGCTCGCAAAGGATGGGCCGGCAGGACCGAGAAGGTAACGAAGAGCAAGAGTGCAACCGGGACGCCGAAGCGACAACGCATGCACGGGCCTCTTGCCGGTAGACGGAATGCGCGCGCAAAAGGTTGGCCCGCCTTCGCCCTACGGGCGCTTGTTCCCGCCGCCCTTGGGTTACGGCGCGGCAGGCTCCGCCTTCGCCCTACGGGCGCTTGTTCCCGCCGCCCTTGGGTTACGGCGCGGCAGGCTCCGCCTTCGCCCTGCGGGCGCTTGTTCCCGCCGCCCTTGGGCTCCGGCGCGGCAGGCTCCTGGTTCGGCTATGCTTGATGCAGCATGAGTCACCGCATCGCCACACGTCCGCCGCGCGGAACCCCTGGGCCGCTGCCCGTGGCGACCGATGCCGAAACCCTGCAGTCGTTTCTCGAGGACGCCGCGCACTACCCGGGTGGGCACGCCGCCGGCGTCGTGCACCCGCGCAGCGAGGCGGACGTGGCAGCGGTGCTGCGGGCACACGGGCTCGTGCTGCCGATCGGGGCGCAATCGTCGGTGACCGGCGGGGCCACGCCTCGCGGCGAGGTGGTGCTCAGCACCGCGAAGATGGCGGCGGTGGTCGAGATTGGCGACGGCTTTGCGCGCGTCCAGCCCGGCCTGCCGGTCGTCACGCTCAAGGAAGTGCTGGCGGCGCGAGACCTCTACTACCCGCCCGCGCCGACCTACGACGGCGCATTCGTGGGCGGCACGATCTCGACCAACGCCTCGGGCGCCGCCACCTTCAAGTACGGGAGCACCCGCGACTGGGTGCGCTCGCTCACCGTCGTCCTCGCATCGGGTGAGGTGATCGACATCAATCGGGGCGAGGTCCATGCGCACCCGGACGGTTACTTCGAGGTCGAAACGGGCACTGGCCTGGTCCGGGTGCCGTTGCCGTCGTACGTGATGCCCGACGTGCCCAAGCGGTCGGCTGGCTACTTCGCGTCGCCGGGAATGGACCTGATCGACCTCTTCATCGGCGCGGAAGGGACGCTCGGCGTGGTCGTCGAGGCCACGCTCGGCATCGTCTCGCCCGCCCCCGCGACGTGCCTCGCGCTCGTGCCGTTCGCGGGCGAGTCGCAGGCTCTTGCCGTCGTGGCCGACTTGCGCGAACGATCGAAACGGACGTGGCGCGAGAAGGACCCGGGCGGCCTGGACGTTTCCGCCATCGAGATGCTCGATCGCCGGTGCCTGGCGATGCTCCACGAGGACGGCAGCGACACGAAGTACGGGATCGCGCTCCCGCCTGACACCGACGTCGCGTTGTTGATCCAGCTGGAACTCGCGGCGGGCACCACCGGCGAGCAGGCGTACGACCAGATCGCCTCGGCCCTGGAACCGGGAGGAGACCGGACGCCGCTCGGGCTCTTCTGCCGGCTTCTCGACGGGGCGGGTGTCCTGGACCACGTGGACGTCGCGGTTCCGGGGGATCGGGCCCGGGCACAGCAGTTCTTCGACTTCCGCGAATCGGCCCCGGAAGCCGTGAAGCATCGGGTCGCCGTCGCCAAGCAGCAGGTCGACCCGGGCATCCAGAAGACGGCGGCGGACATGATCGTGCCGTTCGAACGCTTCGGCGAGATGATGCAGGTCTACCGCGACGGCTACGATCGCCGGGGCCTCCGCCACGCCATCTGGGGCCACGTGTCCGACGGCAACGTCCACCCCAACGTGATCCCTCGCACGCTCGCCGACGTGAAGGCCGGCCAGGAGGCGATTCTCGAGTTCGGCCGGGAGGTCATCGCCCGAGGCGGCTCTCCCTTGTCCGAACACGGCGTGGGCCGCAGCGCCATCAAGCAGGCGCTGTTGAAGCAACTCTACGGGGAAGCGGGCGTCGCGCAGATGCGGGCGGTCAAACGCGCGCTCGACCCGAAGGGCAAGCTGGCGCCGGGCGTGCTGTTCACAGGGTAGTCGGGGCTGACGCGAGGGGTCGCCTCACCAGAGCGGTCGGCGCTGGCGCTGAGGGGTCGGCACTCACGCAGAGCGGTCGACACCGACCCACGGAAGGGTCTCGGACGCGAACATGCCTTCACTCCAGCATCGTCTTTCCGCCGTCGAGTACTTCACCTTCGGCTTCGGCACGATGGTCGGGGTCGGCTGGCTGGTCCTGATGGACGACTGGCTCGGGCGCGGCGGCCCGGCCGGGACGATGATCGGCTTCCTGGCCGGCACCATCCTCCTGCTGCCCGTCGCCCGGACCTACGGCTCGCTCGTCCGCCGAATCCCGGACGCCGGCGCGGAGATCGCGTACACCGAAGGGGTCTTTCCGCCGCTGCTCTCGTTCACGACCGGCTGGACGATGGTGCTGGCCTACGCGATCGTGTGCCCGTGGGAGGCGGTCGCCATCGGCAACCTGCTCGCGCGGATCGCGCCGGGGCTCAACTCGGTGCCGCTTTACGAGCTGGCGGGGAAGACGATCTACGCACCGCGCCTGCTCGCCGGCCTCGCGCTGACCGGCCTCATCACCTGGGTGAACCTGCGCGGGATCCGGCCGAGCGGCGTGTTCCAGGACGTCACCACCTTCGGCCTCCTGGCCGCGTTCGCCGTCTTCGCGTCGCTCGGGTTCGTGAAGGGTGATTCCGCCAACATGCAGCCGCTGTTCGCGCGGCCCGGAACGGCCGGCGCGCTGCTCTCGGTCCTGCTCGCGATGCAGGTGGTCCCCTACTTCATGACCGGCTTCGAGTCGGTGGTGAAAGGGTCGGAAGAAGCGAAGTCGGGATTCGACCGTCGCGACTTCGCGAGGATGATGTACCTGGCGGTGGTCGCGGGCGGCTTCTTCTACGTCGTCATCGTCGGGGTCGTCTCGCTCGTCCACCCCTGGCGCGAGATCGTGACCGGGCACGTCGGCACCGAGATCGCGTTCGAGCGGGCGTTCGGCTCGCGGGGAATCGCCCGGCTGATCCTCGCGGCCGCCTTCCTGTCGCTGCTGAAGGTCTTCAACGGGAACTTCGTCGCGGCCACGCGCCTGGTTCTCGCGATCGGCCGGCGTGGACTGGTGCACCGGGCGCTGGCGCGCGTGCACCCGGTCCACGGAACGCCGTCTGCCGCCATCTGGCTCGTGGCTGCCCTCACCGCCGCGGCGTCGTTTCTCGGCGACGCGCTCCTCGTCCCGATCACCGAGGTCGGGTCCCTGGCCGCCGGGGTCGGCTGGCTGTCGGCCTGCGTCGCCTGGCTGATGAGGGTGGACGACGAGCCGCGCTGGCCGGCGTGGGCCGGCGCGGCGGTCTCGCTCGCGTTCATCGGGATGAAGGTGCTGCCGTTCGTGCCCGGCAGCTTCTCGGTCGCCGAGTGGGTGGCCCTCGGTGCCTGGCTGGCGCTCGGCTGGGGCTTCTGGGCGGCGAAACAGCGGGTCTAGCGGGCCGCCGACCGAGTGAGGCCGTAAAACGGCCTGGCTGGAATACCGGCGGCACCCCAAGTGTTAATCTTCAGGACATGGACACCACCCTGTTTTTCCCCTTCGCGAGCTACTGGTGGCTTTACGCAGGCTTCACCGGGTTCGTCCTCGTGCTCCTGGCGCTCGATCTGGGCGTTTTCCACAGGACGGCGCACGTCGTGTCGTTCCGCGAGGCCGCCGCCTGGAGCGCCATCTGGGTGTCGCTCGCGCTGGTCTTCAACTACGTGTTCTACCAATACGCGTTGAACACCTTCCCGACGAACGAGCGGCTGCTCGCCCTCCCGGGCTTCGATCCGTCGGCCGCGGCCAGGCAGGTCGGCCTCGAGTTCCTGACGGGCTACATCGTCGAGAAGTCGCTGGCGGTGGACAACATCTTCGTGTTCGTCGTCGTCTTCAATTTCTTCGCGGTGCCCGCGATCTACCAGCACCGCGTGCTCTTCTACGGGATCATCGGCGCGCTGCTGTTCCGGGCAATCTTCATCGCGATGGGCTCGATCCTGATGCAGTACCACTGGGTCGTGGTCGTGTTCGGGCTGTTCCTGATCCTCACGGGCGTGAAGATGTTCTTCGCCCCCGAGAAGGGGATTCACCCCGAGAAGAACCCGGTGATCAAGCTGTTCAAGCGGTTCGTGCCGGTGACGCCGGAAATGCACGGACAGCGGTTCTTCGTGAAGATAGACGGCCGGATCTGGGCGACCCCGCTGCTGGTGGCGCTGCTGTTCCTCGAGATGAGCGACATCATCTTCGCGGTCGACTCGGTCCCGGCAATCTTCGCGCTCACCAAGGAGCCGCTGATCGTCTTCACGTCGAACATGTTCGCGATCCTGGGCCTGCGGGCGATGTATTTCATGCTCGCCGGGGCCGTGGACAAGTTCCACATGCTCAAGTACGGCCTGGCGATCGTGCTGGTGTTCGTCGGGCTGAAGATGGTGTGGCTCAACAACGCGTTCGGCGGCAAGTTCCCGATCTCGTGGTCGCTCGGGATCATCCTCGCGGTAATCGCGCTGTCGGTGGGGGCAAGCCTGCTGTTCCCCAGGCGCCAGGCCGCTGAGGAAAGGCCGAAGGTGTGAAGCAATGTAGCACGGGGCTTCAGCCCCGTGCCCGCGACTGGCCGAGGGGCTGAAGCCCCTCGGCTACACCCGTCCGGCTACCGGCTATTGCGTCCGTGATCCCCTACCAGCTGCTGCGTCCGTGATCCGCTACCAGCTAGCCGCTATTTGAAGAGGTCGTCGAACGCGCGGCGGGCGGAAGGCGCGGCCACCGAGTGGGTCTCCCGCTCGACGGTGATGCGGGGCTCCCAGAGCGTGCAGCTGTTCTTGACGTCCTTGGGCGCAACCCGCTCCCGCACCGGCTGCATGCACTGGAACCTGGCGCCCGGATCGAAGTAGGTGCACTGCGCGCAGGTGTGCGTGTCCGCTCCACATTTCGAGCAGCGGCCCTCGGCGGCATAGGGCATCGCGATTTCGGTGCCGCACTTGGCACACCGCACCACCTGGCGCTTTGGCATCAGGTTGGGCGTCTTCGGCCCTTCAGGCCTGTCGCCGCGCGGCGCAGGCCCGCCCGGCCCCTTCGGCCGCTCGGCCGGCTTCCTGTCGCGGTCGTCGTCCTGGTAGCCGCGCTGTCGGTACTTGCGGTCGTCTGACATAAGCCCCCTCAGTTTACTCCAGCGGCGGTGGCCGCGCTTCCCTGCCGGCGGCTTTGGGCCCCGTGCGGATTCTGTGCCACTCGATTTTCCCGCCGAAACCAGTTAAGCTGTTTCTTGGGTCTACCAACTCGAGTCGGAACGTGAGGGATCGTGTCGCCGAGGGTGCCGTCCATCTGCTGGGCGGAGCTCTCCGCGCTCCAGATTTTCACGATGGCGCAAACCTTCCACCGCAGTGCCAATACCGTCTTCCTGGTGAGCCTGATCGGCCTGGTCCTCTTGGTCGGGGGCCTCATCGGCCTGGGCTATAGCCTCCAAGGCTCCCCGTACGTGACGCGAGCCTTCGATGCGCGCGCCCAGCCCATCCAGTTCAGCCATGAGCGGCACGTCGCGGGCAATGGCATCGATTGCCGCTACTGCCACACCTCGGTCGAGACATCGGCCTTCGCGGGGATTCCGCCGACCAAGACCTGCATGAATTGCCACTCGCAGATCTTCTCGAACGCCCCGTTTCTCGAACCGGTGCGAGCGAGCTTCCGCGACAACCGTTCCCTTCAGTGGACGCGGGTGCACGACCTCCCGGATTTCGTGTACTTCGACCACAGCATCCACGTCAGCAAGGGCGTCGGCTGCGCCACCTGTCACGGCCGCGTGGACCTGATGCCGCAGCTTTACCAGGTGCAGACACTGCAGATGTCGTGGTGCCTCGACTGCCATCGCAACCCGGAGAAGTACGTGCGGCCCCGGGAGGCAGTCTTCCGGATGGACTACCAGCCGCCTGCTGATCAGTTGGCTCTCGGCCGCAAGCTCGTCTCCGAGTAACGAGATCCAGAAGCTGACCAGTTGCTCTACCTGTCACAGGTAATCGCACGCATGCTGAAAGACGCCCCCAAGCCCCCCCTCGACGCGGCCGCGGTGCAGGCGCGACTGCAGTCGACGACCGGCCCGGAATATTGGCGCAGCCTCGACGAGCTCGCCGGGACGCCCGAATTCCAGGAACTGCTGCACCGGGAATTCCCGCAGGGCGCATCGGAGTTCACCGACCCGGTCAGCCGGCGAACCTTCGTCAAGCTCATGGGCGCGTCGCTGGCCCTTGCAGGGGTGACGGCGTGCACGCGCCAGCCGACCGAGAAGATTGTCCCCTACGTCCGGCAGCCCGAGGAGATCATCCCGGGCAAGCCGCTGTACTTCGCCACCGCGATGCCGCTGTCCGGCTACGCCACCCCCCTGCTCGTCGAGAGCCACGAGGGGCGGCCGACGAAGGTCGAGGGAAACCCCGATCACCCGGTGAGCCGCGGCGCCACCGACGCCGTCGCGCAGGCGTCGGTCCTCGGGCTGTACGATCCCGACCGCTCGCAGACGCTCACCTATCGCGGTGAGATTCGCCCGTGGGGCGCGTTCCTGACCGCGGTGAAGGGCGCGCTCGAGGCGAAGCGGGCCCTGGGCGGCGAGGGGATCCGGCTGCTCACCGGCAGCGTGACCTCCCCGACGCTCGCCGACCAGCTGCGGCAGCTGACGGCCGAGTTCCCGAACCTCAAGTGGCACCAGTGGGAGCCTGCCGGACGGGACCAGGCGCGGGAAGGGGCCCGCCTGGCGTTCGGCGAGTACGTGGATGTCCACTATCGCCTGGACAAGGCGCAGGTGGTCCTGGCCCTCGATGCCGACTTCCTGGCGAGCGGGCCGCACAGCCTGCGCTACGCCCGGGAATTTGCGGACGGACGCCGCGTCACAGGCGGGCGCCGCGAGATGAACCGGCTGTACGCGGTCGAGCCGACGCCCACGACGACCGGCTCGATCGCCGATCACCGGCTGCCGCTCCAGTCGAGCGCGGTTGGCCCGTTCGCGCTGGCCCTCGCTGCCGCGCTCGGCGTGCCTGGCGCGTCCGCCGGGCAGGGGCCGCAAGAGACGTCTGGCTGGATCGCGCCGCTTGCCCGCGACCTGCAGCAGCACCGGGGAACGAGCGTCGTGATCGTCGGCGACGAGCAACCGGCCGCGGTGCATGCCGTGGCGCACGCGATCAACCAGGCGCTCGGCAACATGGGCGAGACCGTGTTCTGCACCGAGCCGATCGAGGCGGGTCCGACCAACCAGACCGAGTCGCTGCGGGCGCTCGCGGCCGACATGGAGGCCGGGAAGGTCGACACCCTGGTCGTCCTCGAGGGCAACCCGGTCTACACCGCCCCCGTGGATCTGAAGTTCGGCGACCGGCTGATGGGCAAGGTGCCGCTGCGCATTCACCTGGGGCTCTACCACGACGAAACGGCGGCCCTCTGCCACTGGCACATCCCCGCCGCCCACTACCTCGAGTCGTGGAGCGATGCCCGCGCGGCCGACGGCACCGTCACCATCATCCAGCCGCTCGTCGCCCCGCTCTACAACGGCCACTCGGCCCACGAGGTGGTGGGCGCGATGCTGTCGAAGCAGGCGGGGCAGTCGGGCCACGACATCCTGCGGGCCTACTGGCAGCAGCGCAGCGGCACCCAGGACGCCGCCTTCGAGAAGGTGTGGCGCAAGGCACTGCACGACGGCATGGTGGATGGAACCGCCGCGCCCGTGAAGACGGTGACCGCGCGGCCGGTTGACCCCGGCTCGGTCCGCCCTGCCGGCAAAGGCCTGGAGGTCGTGTTCCGCGCCGATCCGTCGATTCACGACGGCAGGTTCGCGAACAACGGCTGGCTCCAGGAACTGCCGAAGCCCCACACCAAGCTGACGTGGGACAACGCCGCCCTGATGAGCCCGGCCACCGCCGTCAAGCTCGGCGTGACGTCCGAGCAGGTGGTGGAGATCGGCTATCGGGGGCGGAAGCTCAAGGCGCCCGCCTGGATCCTGCCGGGCCAGGCCGGGGACACGGTCACGCTCCACCTCGGTTATGGCCGCACGCGCGCCGGCCGCGTGGGCAACGCCATCGGGTTCAACACCTACGCGATTCGCACCAGCGACGCGCCCTGGTCCGATCACGGGGTCTCGATCAACCGGACCGGCGACCGCTACGGCCTCGCCACGACCCAGAACCAGCAGACGATGGAGGGCCGGGCCATCGTGCGTTCGGCCCCGCTGGAGGAATTCAAGGCGAAGCCCGACTTCGCGCACCACATGGCCGAGGCGCCGAAGAAGTCGATGACGCTCTACCCCGAGTATCAGTACACGGGCTACGCGTGGGGAATGACCATCGACCTCAACACGTGCACCGGCTGCAACGCCTGCGTGGTCGCCTGCCAGGCCGAGAACAACATCCCCGTCGTGGGCAAGACCGAGGTGAGCCGCGGCCACAAGATGCACTGGCTGCGTGTCGACCGTTACTACACGGGCGATCCCGAGCGGCCCGTTGCCTACAACCAGCCGGTGCCGTGCATGCAGTGCGAGAACGCGCCGTGCGAGGTCGTGTGCCCGGTGGCCGCCACCTCCCACAGTTCGGAAGGCCTGAACGACATGGTCTACAACCGGTGCGTGGGAACGCGGTACTGCTCGAACAACTGCCCCTACAAGGTGCGCCGCTTCAACTTCCTGCTCTACCAGGACTGGGAGACGCCGACGCTGAAGATGCTGCGGAACCCGGACGTGTCGGTTCGCAGCCGCGGCGTCATGGAGAAGTGCACCTACTGCGTGCAGCGGATCAACACGGCGAAGATCCAGGCCGAGAAGGAGGGCCGGCCGGTGCGCGACGGCGAGATCGTCACCGCGTGCGAGGCGGCGTGCCCGCCCAAGGCGATCGTGTTCGGCAACATCAACGACCCGACCAGCCGCGTCGCGAAGCTCAAGGCCGAGCCGCTGAACTACGGCGTGCTCGAGGACCTGAACACCCGTCCGCGGACGACGTACCTGGCGGCGGTCCGGAACCCGAACCCCGACATGCCGGACGCCGGCAAGGCCCACGAGGCGGAGAGGTAACGGCCCATGTCCCCTGCGTCACCCGAGACCCCGGCCGGCCGGCCGCCGGCGCCACCCCCGCCGGCCGAGACGCCGGTCATCGCGCCGGGCCACACGTTCGCGACGATCACGGACAAGATCAGCGCGATCGTCCTGACCCGCAAGACGCCGGTCGGCTGGTTCGTCGGGTTCGCGATCGCCTTCTCGTTCCTGATGCTCTTCATGCTCGCCGTCAGCTGGCTGCTGGTGAAGGGCGTCGGCATCTGGGGGATCAACGTCCCGGTCGCGTGGGGCTTCGCGATCATCAACTTCGTCTGGTGGATCGGGATCGGCCACGCCGGGACCCTCATCTCGGCCATCCTGCTGCTGCTCCACCAGCAGTGGCGGACGTCGATCAACCGCTTCGCCGAGGCGATGACGCTCTTCGCGGTCGCGTGCGCGGGGATGTTCCCGATCCTGCACATGGGCCGTCCGTGGCTGGCGTACTGGCTCTTCCCGTACCCCAACTCGATGTCGGTCTGGCCGCAGTTCCGCAGCCCGCTCGTGTGGGACGTGTTCGCGGTCTCCACCTACGGCACCGTGTCGCTGCTCTTCTGGTTCATCGGCCTCGTGCCCGACATGGCGACGCTCCGCGACCGCGCGCGCTCGACCACGGGCCGGGTGGTTTACGGCGTGCTCTCGCTCGGCTGGCGCGGCTCGGCACGGCACTGGGCCCGCTACGAGTCGGCCTACCTGCTGCTGGCCGGCCTGGCGACGCCGCTCGTCATCTCGGTGCACACCGTCGTGAGCTTCGACTTCGCGATCGCGATCGTCCCCGGGTGGCACACGACCATCTTCCCGCCCTACTTCGTCGCCGGGGCGATCTACTCGGGCTTCGCGATGGTGCTCACCCTCGCCATCCCGATCCGCGCCGCCTACGGCCTGCAGGACTTCATCACGGCCCGCCACCTCGAGAACATGGCCAAGGTCATGCTGGCCACCGGCCTGATCGTCGCCTACGGCTACAGCATGGAGGCCTTCGTCGCGTGGTACAGCGGCAACCCGTACGAGCGGTTCATGTACCTGGAACCGGGTGACCGGCCCGTACTGGCCGGCGTTCTGGGCGCTCATCGCGACCAACATCGCGACGCCGCAGCTGCTGTGGCTGAAGAAGGTGCGGCGCAAGGTGCCCCTGCTGTTCGCGATTGCGATCGTGATCAACGTCGGCATGTGGCTCGAACGCTTCGTGATCGTCGTCACCAGCCTGCACCGCGACTACCTGCCATCGTCGTGGGGGATGTACTACCCGACGATGTGGGACTGGTTCACGTTCCTGGGGACGCTCGGATTGTTCGTGACGCTGCTGTTCCTGTTCCTGCGCTTCCTGCCGGCGATCTCGATCTTCGAGATGCGGACGCTGCTGCCGGAGGCCAAGGTCAAGGAAGAAACGCACACGTAGCACGGGGCTTCAGCCCCGTGCCGGCCGGCCGAAGGGCTGAAGCCCCTCGGCTACAGTGAGGTGGGCGCACGTGATGCACGGAGATCCACATACGCCGCGGCTCTACGGCCTGATGGCGGAGTTCGACAACCCCGACACCCTCGTCTCCGCCAGCCGGCGGGCGCACCGGGAGGGATACAGGCAGATGGACGCCTATACCCCGTTCCCGATCGAAGAACTGCACGAGGCGATCGGCGTGCACCACACGAATGTGCCGCTGATCGTCCTGATCGGGGGGATCGTGGGGGGGCTGACCGGGTACGGCCTGCAGTACTGGGTCTCGGCCGTCGCCTACCCCCTGAACATCGGCGGCCGACCGCTGCACAGCTGGCCCTCGTTCATCCCGGTCACGTTCGAAATGACGGTGCTGTTCGCCGCGCTGACGGCGGTGTTCGGCATGCTGGCGATGAACAAGCTGCCGATGCCGTATCACCCGGTCTTCAACGCGCCGCGCTTCGCCATGGCCTCCCGCGACCGGTTCTTCCTGTGCATCGAGGCGCGCGACCCGAAGTTCGAGCTCGAGGCCACGCGGCGGTTCCTGGAGAGTTTTGGTCCTCGCGAGGTGACCGACGTTGAGCAGTAACTACCATCTCCGTCGCGGAGGCTGCCGAGCCGGCGGCCTGGTACTGCTGGCGGCGGCCGCGCTGCTCGGCGGCTGCCGCCAGGACATGCACGACCAGCCGAAGTTCATCCCGCTTCGCGAGAGCGGCTTCTATTCGGACGCCCGGTCGGCGCGCCCGCTCGTCGAAGGCACCGTCGCGCGCGGCCAGCTGAACGAGGACGAGCTGCTGCACACGGGGAAGGTGAACGGCCAGGACACGACCGAGTTCCCCTTCGCCGTGACCGCAGGCGTGATGGCCCGCGGCCGCGAGCGCTTCGACATCTTCTGCTCGCCGTGCCACGACCGGACGGGCGGCGGCGAGGGAATGGTGGTCAAGCGCGGCTACCGCCAGCCGCCCTCGTTCCACATCGACCGGCTTCGCCAGGCCCCGGTCGGGCATTTCTTCGACGTGATGACGAACGGGTTCGGAGCCATGCCCGACTACCGGGCGCAGGTCCCGGTGCGGGATCGCTGGGCGATTGCCGCCTACATCCGGGCACTGCAGGCGAGCGGAAACGCGACGCTCGACGCGGTGCCGCCGGACGAACGCAACAAGCTCGCGCCGGGGACCGGGAGGTAGCGCACGTGAACGACTCCGTGATTCCTGAACTCTCCGGCCTGCGCCGGGCGGCGCTCGGGGCGGCCGCGGTCGGGGTCCTCGCCCTGCTGGCCGGCGCGTTCACGAGCCCCGCCCAGTTCTTCCACTCGTACCTGTATGCCTACGTCTACTGGTTGGGCTTCGGGATCGGCTGCCTCGGCATCGTGATGATCTACCACCTCACGGGCGGCGGGTGGGGCGTGGCGGTGCGGCGGCTGCTCGAGGCTGGTGCGAGCACCCTCCCGCTGATGGCGGCGCTGTTCGTCCCGCTGCTCTTCGGACTTCACGACATCTACGAGTGGACGCACACCGACGTGATGATGGCCGACGAGGTGCTGCGGCTGAAGATGCCGTACCTCAACGTGCCGTTCTTCATCGTGCGTGCCGCCGTCTACTTCACGGCGTGGATCGCCCTCATGTTCTTCCTCACGCGGTGGTCGCGCGAACAGGACCGCACCGGGGACCCGGGGCTGACGGTCAGCATGCGGAAGCTCAGCGGGGGCGGGATCGTGCTGCTCGCGTTCACCGTCACGTTCGCGGTCTTCGACTGGGTGATGTCCCTCGAGCCGCACTGGTTCTCGACGATCTTCGGGATGCTCTTCCTGGCCGGCCAGGGCCTCGGTGCCCTGGCGCTGGTGATCGCGGTCGCCTACCTGCTCGCGCGCCGGGCCGAGTTCGCGCGGGTCTTCGCGCCGACGATCCTCAACGACCTCGGGAACCTGCTGCTGGCCTTCGTGATGGTCTGGGCCTACCTGTCGTTCTCGCAGCTGCTCATCATCTGGGCCGGAAACCTCCCGGAAGAAATTCCCTGGTACCTGAACCGGATCGCCGGGGGGTGGAACCTCGTGGCGATGGCGCTGGCGCTCTTCTACTTCGCCGTGCCGTTCTTCCTCTTGTTGAGCCGGAGGAACAAGCGGCAGCACCGCCGCCTCGCGGCCATCGCCATCGCCATCATCCTCGCGCGGCTGCTGGACCTGTTCTTCCTGATCATGCCGGAGTTCTACAAGGGCAGGATCAGCGTGCACTGGCTCGACTTCGCCGCGATCGCCGGCATCGGCGGCCTGTGGGTCACGATGTTCCTGTGGCGCCTCGGCGCCGCGCCGCTGCTGGCGCCCAACGACCCGGAACTGGCACCCGCGCTTGCGCGGAGACATTGAGGAGGCTGAACCACAAGGATCACACGGGGCACCAGGGGAGAATCACGGCGAGGGGCTGGAGGTCATGGCGGTGCTGGAGGGCTTCGACGGCCACCGCCGCGAAGCGGCGGCGGCGGGAGACGGAGACGCAGTCCGGGGAAACAAGCCGGGAAATCGTCGTTGGGCTTGTTCCCCGGGGCTGCGCCTCCGTCTCCGGCCGGCATCAGCCGGCCTCGTCGAAGCCACTGGATCCTCGACGGAGTTGCTTTCTTGTGATCCTCGTGTTCGTTGTGGTTTTGAAGGTTCGTGAGTATGCACGAGATTGAAGACAATACGCCGCCCAACGTCGAACTGGGGCACGAGACGCGCGATATCTCCACGCGGGTGGTCGTGGCCTTCGCCGTCTCCCTCGTCGTCGGGGCGGTGCTGGTCCACGTCGCGGTCTGGCTGGTCTACCTGTTCCTCGGCGGGCAGGCGGATCGCGCCTATGCCGCACGGGAGTACCCCCTCGCGCCCGTCGGCGCGCCCGCGCAGCCCCCGGCACCGCGGCTGCAGACGCAGCCACGGGAGGAGCTGAAGGCATTGCGCGCGGCGGAAGAGCAGAAGCTGTCGGGCTACGGGTGGGTCAACCCAAGCGGCGGGGTCGTCCGCATCCCGATTGACCAGGCGATGAAGGAGACGCTCGAGCGAGGCTTGCCGGCGCGCGCCGGTGCGGGAGGATCTGCACCGGACTTCCGGCCCGAACGTTCGAGCTCCGGCCGGATGCCGGCGGTGAGGGAAAGGTAAGTCATGAAATACCTCCGCTTCGCGGCGGCGGCTTCGCTCGTCCTCGCCCTTGCGGCGCCCAGGGCCGCAGCGCAGTACAACGGCGTGCCGAAGTCCGGGATGATGACGAAGGGCGGGATGCCGGCCGGCATCTCGCCGAACGAACTGAAGAAGGTCTCGTTCGACCAGAACCTCGGCGTGCAGGTGCCGCTCGACCTGCCGTTCCGGGACGAGACCGGCCACGGCGTCCAGCTCTCGCAGTATTTCACCGGCCGACCGGTGATCCTGTCGCTCGTCTACTACGAGTGCCCGATGTTGTGCGTGCAGGCGCTGAACGGCCTGGTGCGATCGCTCAAGGTGCTCGCGCTCGAGCCCGGCCGCGACTACACCATCGTCACCGTGAGCTTCAACCCCGCGGAGACGCCGGAGCAGGCGGCCGCCAAGAAGGACGAGTACGTCGCGCGGCTCAAGAAGCCGGGAGGGGCCGAGGGCTGGCACTTCCTCACCGGGAACGAGGCGTCGATCCAGCAGCTGACCGACTCGGTCGGCTTCCACTATGTCTACGACGCCGAGACCAAGCAGTTCGCCCACCCGACGGGGCTGGTCGTGCTCACGCCCGAGGGCAAGACGTCGAAGTACATCTTCGGGATCGACTACGGGCCTCGCGACATCCGGCTCGCGCTCGTGGAGGCCTCGGACCACAAGGTGGGCACGCCGGTCGATTGGCTGCTGCTCTACTGCTACCACTACGACCCGACGACCGGGAAGTACGGGCTGGTCCTGATGAACGTGCTCCGCCTGGGCGGGGTGCTGACGGTGGCCACCATCGGCGGCTTGATCCTGCTCCTGCGGCGGCGCGAGAAGCGCACGCGGGCCGAGCACGACAGGCCGTCCACGCCCGCGACCAATTGAACTTATGCCCGCTCTACCGCTGTTTCCCGTCGAAGCGTCCACGATGGCCGGGAAGGTCGACGCGCTCTACTTCTTCCTGGTGGCCGTCAGCGCCTTCTTCGTCATCCTGATTGCCGGGCTGGTGATCTACTTCGGCATCCGCTACCGCAGGCGGCTGCATTCCGAGGTGGGTGCCACGGTGGTCCCGTCGCTGACGCTCGAGCTGGCCTGGACGATCATCCCGCTGGGCCTGGGGCTGGTGATGTTCGGGTGGGGCGCGCACGTCTATTTCAACCAGGCGCGGCCGCCTGCCGAAACGCTGGACGTCTACGTGGTCGGCAAGCAGTGGATGTGGAAGTTCCAGCACCTGGACGGGCAGCGCGAGATCAACGAGCTGCACGTGCCGGTGGGGCGGGCCGTCAGGCTCACCGGGACTTCCGAAGACGTGATCCACTCGTTCTTCGTGCCGGCGTTCCGCCTCAAGGCGGACGTCATCCCGGGCCGCTACACGACGCTCTGGTTCAACGCCACCAAGCCCGGCCGCTACCACCTGTTCTGCGCCGAGTACTGCGGCACGAAGCATTCCGGGATGATCGGCACGATCGTCGTGATGGAACAGGACGACTACCAGGCCTGGCTGGCCGGCGGCGGCGGCGAGGGCTCGCTCGCGTCGCAGGGACAGAAGGCGTTCCAGGATCTCGCGTGCATCACCTGCCACCGGTCGGACGCGCAGGGGCGGGGCCCCGTGCTCGACGGCCTCTTCGGCAGCCGGGTGTCCCTGGCGAGCGGCCAGACCGCGGTGGCCGACGAGGCCTACATCCGCGAATCGATCCTGTCGCCGACCGCGAAGGTGGTGGCCGGCTTCCAGCCGATCATGCCGACGTTCCAGGGCCTGGTGAGCGAGGAGCAGCTGCTGGCCCTCATCGAGTACATCAAGTCGCTGAAGTCGCGGCCGACCAACCAGCCGGCCACCGACAAGCCGGCCGGGCCGGCGGCGGGCGAGACGACGCCCGCGCGAAAACCGCAGGGTCCGCCGGCGCGGCAACCGCAGACTCCCAAGAAGTAAGGACATGGACGACACCCTGGCGCTTCCCCGCACGCACTACCTGAACGCGGAGTACGGCCTGAAGTCGTGGCTCCTGACGACGGACCACAAGCGGATCGGGCTGCTGTACCTCGGGACGATCTCGCTGTTCTTCGTCCTCGGCGGCGTGTTCGCCGGCCTGATCCGGCTCGAACTGCTGACGCCGAGGGGCGACCTCGTGTCGGACGACACCTACAACAAGCTCTTCACGATGCACGGCATCGTGATGATCTTCATCTTCCTCATCCCGTCGATCCCGGCGGTGCTGGGCAACTTCTTCGTGCCGATCATGATCGGCGCGCGGGACCTGGCGTTCCCGCGGCTGAACCTCCTGAGCTGGTACATCTTCATCATCGGCGGGCTGTTCACGCTGTACGCGATCGTGACCGGCGGCGTGGACACCGGCTGGACGTTCTACACCCCGTTCAGCACGATGGCGTCCCACACGAACGTGATGACCGCGGCGATCGGGATCTTCATCATGGGGTTCTCGTCGATCCTGACCGGGCTGAACTTCATCGTGACGATCCACACGATGCGGGCGCCGGGGATGACGTGGTTCCGGATGCCGCTGTTCATCTGGTCGATGTACGCCACCAGCCTCATCATCGTGCTCGGCACGCCGGTGCTGGCCATCACGTCTTCGCGGTGGCGATCGAGCGGGCGTTCCACTGGGGATCTTCGACCCGGCGTACGGCGGCGACCCGGTGCTGTTCCAGCACCTGTTCTGGTTCTACTCGCACCCGGCCGTGTACATCATGATCCTGCCGGCGATGGGCGTGGTGAGCGAGCTGATCGCGGCGTTCTCGCGCAAGAACATCTTCGGCTACACCTTCGTCGCGTTCTCGAGCCTGGCGATCGCGGTGTTCGGCTTCCTCGTGTGGGGCCATCACATGTTCGTCGCCGGCATGTCGGTCTACGGCGCGATGATCTTCTCGGTGCTGAGCTTCCTGGTGGCCATCCCGTCGGCCGTCAAGGTGTTCAACTGGACGGCGACGCTCTACAAGGGTTCGATCTCGTTCCAGACGCCGATGCTCTACGCGCTCGGCTTCATCGGCCTGTTCACGATCGGCGGGCTGACGGGCCTGTTCCTCGCGTCGCTCGGCGTGGACGTCCACGTCACCGACACCTACTTCGTCGTCGCGCACTTCCACTACATCATGGTGGGCGGCGCGATCATGGGCTACCTGGGCGGCCTCCACTACTGGTGGCCGAAGATCACCGGCCGCATGTACCCGGACATCTGGGGGCGCGTGGCGGCCGTGGTCACGTTCCTCGGGTTCAACCTCACGTTCTTCCCGCAGTTCATCCTCGGCTACATGGGGATGCCGCGCCGGTACCACGCCTACCCGGACGAGTTCCAGGTGCTGAACGTCCTCTCGACCGCCGGCGCCTCGATCATGGGCGTCGGCTACCTGATCCCGGCGATCTATCTGCTCGTGGTCGCTGAAGTACGGCGCGATCGCCGGCAACAACCCGTGGGGCGCCAAGGGGCTGGAGTGGGAGACCCCGTCGCCGCCGCCGACGTTCAACTTCGACAAGACGCCGGTCGTCACCGAGCCGGCGTACGCGTACCAGACCCGGGAGAAGAAGCTTGCTTAAGCCCGCGTCCACAGGAGCTGCAGTGCACGACGACAAGACGGCAAGCCTGCACGAGCCGGCCCTCAAGCACCACTTCGACGACCTCGGCCAGCAGCACGAGGCGGCGACCCTCGGGATGTGGCTGTTCCTGGGAACCGAAGTGCTGTTCTTCGGCGGCCTGTTCGCGGCCTACATGCTGTACCGCGTCTGGTACCCGAGACGTTTGGCGCAGCGAGCCGCACGCTCGACATCACCCTGGGAGCCATGAACACCGCGGTCCTGATCGGCAGCTCGCTGACGATGGCGCTGGCGGTCCACGCGGCGGCCGTCGACAAGCGGCGCACGCTGATGCTCTTCCTCGTCCTGACGATGCTGCTCGGGCTGGTGTTCCTGGGCATCAAGGGGTTCGAGTACGCCCACAAGTTCGAGGAACACCACGTCCCCGGGTTGGGCTTCCACTTCGAAGGCCCGGCGCCGGAACGGGCCAACCTGTTCTTCTCGCTCTACTTCGCGATGACGGGCCTCCACGCGCTGCACATGATCATCGGCCTCGGGATCATGTCGGTGATGTTGTGGATGGCGGCGCGGCGCAAGTTCTCGGCACGGTGGTACACGCCCGATCGAGATCAGCGGCCTCTACTGGCACTTCGTGGACATCGTCTGGATCTTCCTGTTCCCGCTGCTGTACCTGGTGGACAGGCACCGGTAGTCGGCACTGACGATGACTGGTCGGACTAGAGAAGTCGGACTGACGATGGGTAGTCGGGACGAGAGAGCACGCAGCGACGACTGACGTCGGCGCAGATTGACCAGTCGCGAAGGAACCGACTCTGAGCGAGGGAACCGACCTACTGAGCGAAGGCCCCGACTATATGGAACACGTGATCGTCCCCACGCGAACCTACTTCACGATCTTCGCCGCGCTGATGGTGCTGACCGGCGCGACGGTCGTGGTGGCGTTCTTCGACCTCGGCCTGATGAACCCGATCGTGGCGCTCAGCATCGCCGTCTTCAAGGCCTCGCTCGTCGTGCTGTTCTTCATGCACCTGAAATACAGCTCGCGGCTGGTCTGGGTCGTTGGCGGCGCCGCCCTCTTCTGGCTGGGCATCCTGCTGGTGCTGCTCCTCAGCGACTACCTGACGCGCGGCTGGGCCTGGTTCTAGGGCGGGCTTTCCGGCTTCCGGCTATTGGCTTTCGGCGTGCACGCCCCTCCGATACCGTCGGGTTCCCGTCAGGACTTGCCGGCTCTGTCGGCGAACCAGACCGTCGATTTACCAGACATCTTTGTTTTTCGGCCGGATTCAGACCTCGTCCTTGGTGCCGACCTTGCATCGTCCCATGGCAGGAAGATGAACACGCCCCCCCGCTCTAACCCCCCGTCCAGTAGCAAGTTATGGATGAGCTTCGCCGGTGCGCCCGCCTGCGTCTGGAGTCCCTGCACGTAGTCGTCCTGCTTGGAGTTCTGTCGTTGATCTGTGCTTGCGGCGATTCGACCTCGCCGACGCAGCCGACGACCCCCCTCTCGACGACCCCTTCCGCGCTGGGCCAGCCAGCCGGCCCTGTGCTTCCCACGGTTCCCGGCTACGAGGTGCTCGTCGGTGCCGGCGATATCGCGCACTGCGGCCCGGACCTCGCTGAAGCCGAAGCCACTGCGCGGCTGCTCGATTCAGTCGGCGGAACGGTCTTCACGACGGGTGACAACACGCAGACGGCGGGAACCGCGCAGGAATTCCGCGACTGCTTTGGCCCGACGTGGGGGAGGCACAAGGACCGGATTCGGCCCGCGCTGGGAAACCACGACTGGCAGACCGCGAATGGCGCGGCGTACTTCGATTACTTCGGCAGCCAGGCAGGCCCAATCGGCCTCGGCTACTACAGCTACGACCTCGGTGCCTGGCACGTCGTCTCGCTGAACGGCAACCTGTCGATGAAGGCGGGGTCGGCGCAGGCGAACTGGCTGCGGCAGGACCTCGAGGCGACCCGCGCCCAGTGCACGCTCGCCTACTGGCATCAGCCGCTCTTCACGTCGAGCACCCACGGCTACGATGCGACGTCGCTGTACGCGTGGCAGCTGCTCTACGAACACGGCGCCGAGATCGTGCTGAACGGGCACGACCACCTGTACGAACGCTTCGCGCCACAGGATCCATCCGGCTACCGCGACGACGCCCGGGGGATTCGGCAATTCACCGTGGGCACCGGCGGCTACGGCTTGTACGGCGTGGTGCGGCTCCAGCCGAACAGCGAGGTCCAGGGCATCGCCCACGGCGTGCTCAAGCTCACCCTCCGCGGCGACGGCTACGACTGGCAGTTCATTCCCGCCGCCGGGGCGAGCTTCTCCGATTCGGGGACCGGCACCTGCCACGCCCGGTGAAGATCGACGGACCGGGTTCCCACGGCGGCAGCCGCAATCCAGCCATTGTCGGGTATGATGCGACCCGCCACACCGGGCTCACCCCGGCCTCCCCAGAAGGAGCACTCGCGTTATGAACCGAACGGCCAAGCGAATGATCGCGTGCGCCTGCTTCGTCGCCATTCCGCTGGCGGCGATGAGCGTGATCCGCGCGCAGGTCCAGGCACCGAAGGACGGGCAGGGCAAGTACCACACGCTGGCCGGGTATCGTCACGGGCCCAGCGCCTTCCTCCGCAACTTCCTCGTCGAGACAACGCCGCTCCAGCCCGGCGTGATGGATTTCAGGCACTACCACGTCTACACGGAGCAGGTGGAGTTCTTCAAGAAGTGGGCGAAGGAGTACCCCGACCTGGTCGATCTCTACGTCGTCGCACAGAGCTTCGGCGGCGTGGACATCTACCAGATGACGGTGACGAACAAGAAGACGGGCAAGGACACGGACAAGCCGGCGATGTACGTGGAGGGCAACCGGCACGCCGGCGAGGTGACAGCCGGCGAGTCGGCGCTGTGGATGGTGAACTACCTGCTCACGAACTACGGGAAGAACCCCGAGGCGACGCGCCTGCTCGACAACTTCGCGTTCTACTTCCGCCCGGTCAACAACCCGGACGGCAACATGCTCTATCTCGAGACCGCCCAGACGCTGCGCAGCACCATTCGGCCGTACGACAACGACCGCGACGGGCTGCTCGACGAGGACCCGGCCGAAGACCTCGACGGCGACGGCTTCATCCGGCAGATGCGGGTGAAGGTGGAGATGGGCAAGGGCGACGCGGTGGTCGACGAGCGCGATCCAAAGGGACGGCTGATGCGCCGCGTCGGGGCCGGCAAGGGCGATTACCTGCTGTTGGCGGAGGGCTACGACAACGACAAGGACGGCCGCGTGAACGAGGACGGCCCTGGCGGCCTCGACCTGCACCGCAACTACCCGGAGAACTGGCGGCCCGAAGACCGAGGCCACGGGCCGCGGCTACGTCCAGGGGGGTGCCGGCGACTACCCGCTGTCGGAGATCGAGACCCGCTCGGTCGTCACGTTCCTGCTCTCCCATCCGAACGTCTCGGTCGTGAACACGATGGACACGACCGTCCCGATGCTCCTTCGCCCGCCGTCCACCTCGGCCAGCGACGAACGGATGTACCCGGAAGACCTGGCGCTCTACAAGACGTTCGACACGAACGGCAAGGAGATCACCGGCTACGAGCGCGCGGGCGACGTGTACACCGACTACGGGCGCGGCAGCCCGCATCTTCGGCCACAGCCCGGACTTCGGCTACTGGCAGTTCGGCGCGATCTGGTACGGCGACGAATTGTGGAACGGCGGCAACGTCGGCGACTACAACAAGGACGGCGTGACCGACGAACTCGACCGCCTCAACTACAACGACAAGGAACTCAAGGTCACCCGCTTCCAGCCGTGGACGAAGATCATCCACCCGCAGTACGGCGAGGCGGAGGTCGGCGGGTGGAACCCCAAGTTCTGGAGCCAGAACCCGCCGCCCGAGATCCTCGAAACCTGGATCGAGCGAGAGGCGCGGTTCAACCTGATGCTCGCCGGAAGCCTTCCCAAGGTCGCGATGGGCGAGCCGAAGATCACCGCGCAGGGGGACGTCTACACGATCGAGGTGCCGCTCGAGAACCAGGGCTTCATCCCGACGGCGCTGAAGCAGGCGCTGCTGGTGCCGGATCGTCCGGGCCGACACGGTGTCGATGATCTTCCCGCCCGGGATGACGTCGGTGGCCGCCGATCGGCGGCCGGGGCCGGGGCGGCGGTGGACATGGAGGGCGGCGCTCCGCCATGGCGGGCGGCGGACGCGGAGGAGATGCGCCGCAGGGCCAGCGGGGCGGCGGCGCCGGGATGCGACGGCGGCCAGCCCGGTCAGCCCAACACGGCGAACGACAAGGTGATCATCGTCGAGCCGGAGAACCGCACGCAGCTCACCATCGAGCGCATCGCGGGCAACGAGAAGAAGACGGCTGTCTTCAAGGTGAAGTTGAACGGGATCGCGGGCACCGACTGCACGCTGCGCTACGTCTCGACGCGCGGCGGGGTCCTCGAGAAGAAGGTACAGCATCGGGAAGTAGACCGACAGCGGCTGCGCCAGGACCCGCGGGGCCTCTTTCCGCGGGCCCTGGCCGCACCGACACCCCACCGCCGTTTCCTCCGGGGACCTTCCGGTCGCTGTCGAGCCAGCCAATTTCAGCCGTCAAGCCCGGCCGGTAACGGGCAATCGCGCCGCGGTCCGATTCCGTTACGATGGGAGAATCCCATGAACGGGCGGAAGCCGCCCACGATCACGGAGGACGTGACCATGTCGAAAGTGTCGAACCCCCTCGGCGCTCTTCGTCGCACGCTAAGTCGCTCGCGTTCGCTTCGACGCTACCTTGCCGCCACGCTCGGCGCCGTCGGCGCCGTCACCCTGAGCGCCGCCCTGGGCGCGGTGCTCGACGCCCAGGACGGGGCCAGCCAGCCCGTCGACTTCACCCACAACGTGCTCGACGCCCCGGCGCCCGTGGCCGGGGCGGTCTTCGGAAGCGGTCCGGCGTTCCACCCCGGCGACGCGATCTGCTCGACCCCGGCGCAGTCGACCGCCAACGTCGACACCGATTGCGAGAAGCAGGGTCCGCAGCAACGAGACGTCGATCGCCGTCAACCCGACCGACGAGCGAACAACATGATCGGCGGCGCGAACGATTACCAGCTGGCCATCAACCCGGGCGGCCAGGTCACCGAGAGTCGTCCTCTCGCGGGCGCATGTGACCTTCGACGGCGGGCGCACGCTGGTCCGAGTACCCGATCCCCTTCAACTCGGCCTACCAGGCGACCGGCGACCCGGCGATCGCATTCGACGCCACCGGCCACGCGTACTACGCGACGCTCGGCTTCAAGTTCGTCGGCCCGACCAGTGCGCTGAACCCGGACGTCCTCGTGGCCAATTCGACGGACGGCGGGAAGACCTGGGCGTCGGTCCGCGTGGCGGCCGGCAGTGGCAACTTCGGGAGCGTCGGCGACTTCCTCGACAAGGAATACGTCGCCGCGTGGGGCGACGGCAATGCCATCGTCACGTTCGGAGATTTCCGGCAGGGGCCGCACGGCTCGTTTCTGAGCGCCCGCATCTACAGCACGGTGACCCACGATGTGGGGCAGACGTGGACTGCGCCGCGCTGATCTCCGGGCCCCTCGACGAGGCGTTCGCCTCGATCCCGACGGTGACGGCCGACGGACGGGTCTTCGTCGCCTTCCTCAACACGACCGACCTGGTGACGTTCAGGGACGACTACGAGGTCGTCGAGGTGGATCCGGCAACGGGTGCCCGCGTGTTCGGCCCGGTGAGGGTCGCGACGACAATCGACGGCGCGACCGACTACCCGATCGCGTTCTGCCGGCAGACGTACCAGAACAGCCTGTTCCGCTCGTGGGCGGCAGGCAACATCACGGCCGACCCGACGGACGCCTCGCACCTCGCCGTCGTCTGGTCCGACATGCGCAACAGCACGCTGCCCGCCCCGGCGGACCCTTACGCAGCCACGACCAACTCCGACGTCATCGTCAGCCAGTCGTTCGACTACGGGCGGACGTGGTCGGCGCCGGTCGCGATGGCCCTCCCCGGCGATCAGTTCATGCCGTGGGGCGTGTACGACACGGCGGGCTCCTCCGCATCGGCATGTTCGATCGGCAGTACGACCCCTCGAACCTCCGCTACGGCTACAGCCTGGCCACGGAGACGACGGCAGGAACGCTCGCCTTCGGCACGACGCAGCTGAGTCGACCGCGCTCTCCGACCCCACGACCGGGGACCGCTGGTTCGCCCGGACGGTGAACACCGCGTTTCCCGTTCGCGACCACCTTCCTCGGCGACTACGCCAACATCGCCGCGACGCCGTCAGGCGGGGTCGTCGCCTACTGGACCGACATGCGGCAGACCGCCTGTTTCGGCACCAGGTGCGGGCACGGCGAGGACGCCTTCTTCGCGGCGGCCCGCTGAGCCCGGCGTGAGCGTCCGGAACCGGCCTGCCTGCTTCCCGGGTGGGCCGGTTCCAGGCGCCTCGTTCGGGAATCGGCGACCGGCACGCGCGGGTTGCACCGGCCGCACACTCCCCCTTCCGTGGCCTGGCAGTTTCTTCATCCTCCAGCGGGCAGTCGGTCCGATTCCGCCTGTTTTCGAGTGGCAGACGGCTTGCTCTTCCGTAAAGCAGGAAGGGGGCGAGATGATGCTCGACGCCGTTCCCGCGAGTGCGGCGGAATCGATGATTCCGGGGGTGTACAACTACTGCGACGACTGGTGCGAGTACTGCCCGGTCACGGGGCGTTGCCGCTCTTACGGGATGAGACAGGTACTCGAGTCGCGGTTCAGGGACGACCCGAAGGACATCGCCGGGGCGACGGACATGGTGACGTTCACCCGCGACCTGGCGAAGGCCGATGGCCTCACCACCCCTGGTCTCGACGCGTCCCTGGCGGGCGATCCCGACGGCGAGTACGCGCTTGCGCCGGCCGACGAGCCGCTCGCGCAACAGGCCCTCGCCTACGCCGTCGCCTCCGAGTTGCTCCTCGCAAAGCTCGGCTGGCAGCCGCCCGACACGCTGCAGCTCGGAATCGATCCGCCGCCCCACCACGTCATCATGTGGTACCACTTGTTCCTGGCGATGAAAACTCGGCGGGCCTTGGTCTCCGCTCACCGGGCGGAGCGGGGTCGTCCCTGCGCGCTCGAAGACTCGTGCGGCTCGGCCAAGATTGCGCTGATCTCGATTGACAGGTCGCGGGCGGCGCTCAAGAAGGTGGCGAACGGGCCGGTTCGCGGGCTCGCCCGGCAGCTGGTCGTGATGCTCGACCTGTTGCGGGCCGGACTCGAGGCGCGCGTCCCTGGCGCGCGGAGCTTCGTCCGCCCCGGCCTCGACGCGCCGGCGCCGTGAGGGGGCGGTGGGCGACGCCGTGAAGCAGGCCGAGGGGCTGAAGCCCTCGGCTACATGGACGGGAGGGAGAGCGGACGCCGACCCGCGGTTGGGTCTCAGCTTCCCGGGCGGACAGTTGTTCCAGCGCGGCCCTGGCCTGCTCGGCGTCGTCCGCGGCAACCTGCAGCTGGACGGGGCCGACGATCGGGTTGAAGCCTGCGAGCCGCCCGGCTCCAAACAGATCCTGGATGCCCTCGCCCTTCGCGAAGAACTCGATGTCCGCCTCTTCGAGCAGCGACTGCGCCACGGCGATCTCCGCCGGGTCGCTCGACTCAGAACACGATCACCGGTTCGGGATGGGTGTCTTCGCCTGGTGGCCTCATGGTGCCTTCTTCCTGGCCAGCCGCGACAGTACGGCCAGTTCCTTCAAGTATTCCTTGATGGGCCGCGCAGGCGTTCCCCAGAACAGCACGCCCGGTCCCTTGATGACCTTGCCCGTCGGCACGCCGCACTGGGCGCCGAGGATGGCGCCGCCCTCGATCGTGGCGTGGTCCGCGATGCCCACCTGCCCCGCAACCATCACCTTGTCGCCCACCACGGAGCTGCCGGCGATGCCGGTCTGGGCGGCAATCACGACGTCCTCGCCGATGGACACGTTGTGCGCAACGTGAATCTGGTTGTCGAGCTTGGTCCCGCGCTTGATGCGGGTTTCGCCGAGCGCGCCCCGGTCCACGGTGCACAGCGCGCCAAGCTCCACGTCGTCCTCGATGACCAGCCGGCCGACCTGCGGGAAGGTCTCGTAGCGGCCGGTCGAAGCGTCGCGCACGTATCCGAAACCGTCGCTGCCCAGCACCGTTCCGGCATGCACGACGACGCGGGCACCGATGGTCGTGCCCGGGTAGACGACCACGTTTGGCTTGACGACCGTGTCGGCGCCGATCGTGACGCCGCGGCCGATGCTGACGCCGGCTCCGATCACCACGCGGTCGCCGAGGATCGCGCCGTCGGCAATTACCGCGTGCGGACCAATCGACACGTGAGCGCCGAGCGTTGCCGCCGGATCGACGATCGCCGCCGGATGGACGCCTTCCGCAGGACGGTCCGCCGGATGCAGCCGCTGCGCGGCGCGAACGAAGGCGAGTCGAGGCTGCTCGCAGACGACGATTGCCCCCGCCTCGCGCGACGCTCCGGCGGCGAAGGGGCCGGCGACGACGACGCCGGCCTTCGAGGCCAGGGTTGCCTCGAGCAGCTTGGCGTCTTCGACGAACACGACGTGGCGCGGTCCGGCTGCCTCGGGCGTCGACGCCGCCTCGACGCTGACGCACGGATCCCCAATCACCGTCCCGCCCGCCAACCCGGCGATGTCGAGTGAGGACAGCTTCATACGCTCGTCACACGCTCACGCGGTTCCACGATTTCCACCCAGCCGAACCAGAATCGGGTGGCGTTGCTTGTACCAGCGGAGAACTTCCAGAAGACGCCGCTGCTTGTCGAGCGAGATCACTTCGGGCGGGATACGGTCGAAGTGGATTCGAATCGCCTCGGAGTCGACGAACTCGAGGGCCTCGGCGCACAGCGTCTGCAGCTCGTTCCGGATCCGTCCAGAGTCCGAGATCCTGACCGGGCGCAACTGGTAGTCCTCGCCGGCCAGGAACCGGTTGAGAAGCGGGCTGAACACGAGCCGGCTCTGCTCCGGCGTTTCCCCCAGCCGAAGCGTCATGGTGATCCGCTTGTCGCCGGCCGGCGAGGCCAGCCTGACGGTCGCCCGATACACCCCGGGCGACAGCTCTTCGACACCGGACGCGCCCGAGTACGGGTCCGGGCCCATGTAGCCGGACACGGCGAGCACGTCCCACCGCTTCTCGGGGAAGAAATCGTCCGCCGTGAGCGTCGTCCTGCCGGGCAGGAGGCCGGCCGACGCCGCCTCCCGGATCATCCGGGCGTAGTTCGCGACGGTTGCAGGCGCGCAGTCGAGTCCCGTGAGGGCGCACAGCCGCTGGGCGAAGTCGGGGTCGTCCGGGTTCAGCCGCAGCACGTCCTGCTCCTTCTCGTACGGCAGGTCGAAGCGCGACGTGAACGGCACCATCGACACGTCGAGCCCCAGCATCGGGCCGAGCGTGGCTGATTGCACCGCTTCCGCCGACGCCGCGTAGCCGTCGATGATGAACAGGTGGATCTCCCCGCCCGCGTCCTTCCAGGTGCCGACGCGGAACGTCGGCGCGTAGGTCCCCGACTCGTTGAAGGCCGCAAGCCCGCTCGGCAGCGTCCAGCCGTCCTCGATGACGTGGACGCCGTGTTCCTGCCATGCCTTCCACAACGTCGCGATGCGAGGCGCGCGGCTCTTTCCGCCGAGCGTCCACACGTGAATGTGTTCGCGACGGATGCCCGGGTAGGTCCGCTCGATCGCCTCGACCATCCGCGCGCGCGGTGTCCGGAAGTTGATCAACACCGCCTGGTCGGCCGCCGTCTGCACGATCTCTTTCGGCATCACCACCATGCCGACGTACCCCTCGTACGGGCGCGCGATGTGCAGCGGCTGGTTGAACAGGTGCAGGATCGTCATCGGCCCGCTGGGGCTTCCCTTTGCGAACCGCGACGTGTTCTCGAGGGTGTCGATCGCCGCCCCCCAGACCGTGATGCCCGTCGACTTGATCTCGCCGTAGAAGCCGTCCCACCCGTACGACGGGTCGTTCAGCAGCCGGACGACGCGCCGGTCCAGCCAGCGGGCGACCTCGGGCCGGGCGTAGACGCGGCCGAACCCGATCTGCGGGTTCGATCCCATCTCCGGCGTCTCCCCCGCCTTCGGCATCAGGCCCTCGCCGAGGCACACCATGATGGCGTGGTTCTCGGGCAGCTGCCGCGAGAGGTACCACAGGCTCTCGCTCATCGCGTAAGCGGAGATGGCGTCCGCGTCTTTCTTGACCTGGTTCAGGCCCGCCTTGTCGAGATTGGCGCCGGCCCCCGGCCGGCCGAACACCTGCGTGCCGAGCGCGGTCACCGCGCCGGTCATCGCGAACAGCCGTTCCATCCGGCCGTCCAGGAACGACAGCTCCCGCGTGAATTCCTTGGCGGGCTCGCCCCTCGTCCACTCCACCTCGACGTCATCCAGCCAGAGGTGGAAGCGCCCGAGGATCGGCCGGGTGTCGAACGACCACTGCGCGACGATGTCCCGCTTGTCCTGCAGCTTCTGGTTCATGAAGACCTCGCCGAGTTCGGGCCTGCCGGGTGGATGCGGTCGCCTACTTGGCGGCAATCCTTGCCCAGGTGTCTCGCAGCGGCACCGTCCGGTTGAACACCAGCCGGCCAGGCGTCGTGTCGGGATCCACGCAGAAATAGCCGACCCGTTCGAACTGATAGGTCGAGAGCGCCGCCGCGTCCGCGAGACCGGGTTCCACCTTGCACCCGGTCACCACCTCCAGCGAGTGGGGGTTCAGGTACGACTTCCAGTCGCGCCCTTCCTCGGCGTCGTGCAGGTCGGGCACGGTGAACAGCCGATCGTACAACCGGACCTCGGCGTCCAGCGCGTGCGGCGCGGACACCCAGTGGATAGTCCCCTTCACCTTCCTGCCATCGGGCGACGCCCCATGACGGGTCGCCGGGTCGTAGGTGCAGCGCAGCTCGACGATCCCGCCGTCGTCGCCCTTGACCACCGACTCGCACTTCAGGAAATACGTCCCGCGAAGCCGCACTTCCCTGCCGGGCGAGAGCCGGAAGTACTTCGGCGGCGGCACCTCCCGGAAGTCGTCCTGCTCGATGTAGAGAACCTTCGAGAACGGCACCTTGCGCATCCCGAGGGACGGGTCCTCGGGATTCGCGGGGATCTCGATCGCCTCCACCTGGTTCTCGGGGTAGTTCTCGACGACCACCCGCAGCGGCCTGAGCACGGCCATCGCGCGCGGCGCGATCTTGTTGAGGTCGTCGCGGACGGCGTCCTCGAGCAGCGCCACGTCCACCATGTTCTCGCGCTTGGCGACGCCAATCCGCGCGGCGAACTCGCGCAGCGACGCCGGCGTGTAGCCGCGGCGCCGCAGGCCGACAATCGTGGGCATGCGCGGGTCGTCCCAGCCGGAGACGAGGCCCTCCTGCACGAGTTGGAGCAGCTTCCGCTTGCTCATCACCGTGTAGGTCAGGTTGAGCCGCGCGAACTCGATCTGGCGCGGCTTGCTCGGGACAGGCAGGTTGTCCACGGTCCAGTCGTACAGCGGGCGGTGGTCCTCGAACTCGAGCGTGCAGAGCGAGTGCGTGATGTGCTCGATGGCGTCGGAGATCGCGTGCGTGTAGTCGTACATCGGGTAGATGCACCAGGCATCGCCCGTGCGGTGATGTGTGGCGTGCCGGATGCGGTAGATGACGGGGTCGCGCATGTTCACGTTCGGCGACGCCATGTCGATCTTGGCGCGCAGCACCTTCGCCCCGTCCTCGAACTCGCCCTTCCGCATCCGCTCGAACAGGTCCACGTTCTCGTCGACCGGGCGGTTGCGCCACGGGCTCTCGCGCCCCGGGGCGGTGAGGGTCCCCCGATACTCGCGGATCTCCTCCGCGGTCAATTCGTCGACGTAGGCCTTGCCGTCCCTGATGAGGCCCACCGTGTACTGGTAGATCTGCTCGAAGTAGTCGGATGCGTAGTAGAGGCGGTCACCCCAATCGAAGCCGAGCCAGTGGACGCTGTCGATGATCGAATCGACGTACTCCACGTCTTCCTTCTCAGGGTTCGTGTCGTCGAAGCGCAGGTTGCAGGTGCCGCCGAACTCCTTCGCGACGCCGAAGTTCAGGCAGATCGATTTGGCGTGGCCGATGTGCAGGTATCCGTTCGGTTCGGGCGGGAACCGGGTCGCCACGGTCGAGTGCTTGCCGCTCTCGAGGTCCTTCGACACGATCTCGCGGATGAAGTCCAGCGGCGCACCGCCCCCCGAAGCGGGTTTCCCCTCCGCGTTCGGGGAAATTCCAGGATTCGTCATAGAGGGAGTATAGCGTCACTTCCGGCGCTTTAGCTCGCGGGCCAGCCACTCCGCCGCCCCCGGCGTCGCCCGCCAGGCCCCGACCAGCAACTCGGTGCACTCTTCCGCATCGTGCTCGTCGTCGTGGCTGATCTCCGAGGCCCGCGGGCCGATGCCCCGGGCGCGCTGTTCCCCCAGCAGGTCGCCCACGAGGTACTCGGCGGTCAGCGCGCTGACCGCGTAGGCCTCGAGAAGCCGCGATGCGGCTTCACGCTTCTCCCGCCGGCGGTATGCGAGCAGCGCTCGGCCGTACCACCAGGCCACGCCGCCGTCCTCGAACCGCTCGAGCAGGTCTTCCGCGTCATCGTCTCGTCCAAGCTCGAGCAGCAGCGAGAGGAGGTAGTCGCGCGCGCCGGCGTGGTCAGGGCCGTCGAGCGACAGCACTTGCTGCAGCTCCGCGGCTGCCTCCTCCAGCCTCCCAAGGGCGCGTAATCCGAGGCCGAGACCCAGCCGGAGGCGCAGGAAGACGCGCGCCTGCCGGTCTGCCCAGTAACGCCCCTTCAACTCTGCCAGACGCGCCTGCCCCAGCGCGGCGGCAGCTTTAGCCAGGCCGGCCCGGAACAGCTCGGTCGACTGCTCTGGCCGGGTGGCGCGCTCGGCCAGCTGCAGGTAGGCCTCGAAGCAGTCGGGACAGGTCGCAATGGCCTGCCGCAGCAGCTGCGTCCGCCGGCGACCCACCGCGCCCGTCGCGCGGTAGACGAGGTCTCTCGCCATGTCGTCGTCGCCGGCAGGCGGGGGTATTCCGGCGCCGCACCCCCACGCCGCTCGAATTCTGCGAGAGCTTCTTCCATCGTCTCGAACTGGCCTTCGTCCAGGAACCGGGAGAGCCGGCCCGCCCCCTGCTCGTTCTCGTCGCGATTGGGATCCCCGCCGGCCTGCTCGTCCAGCAAGGATGGAATCGCAAGCCGGTAGGTCACAGAACCGTCCGCGGTCGGGACCGTCCGTTGCCATCGTCCCGAGTCGAGTTCGGCCTCGGTCGTTGCTGCCAACGCGCGAAACAGTCCTTCGACGAACGACAGCCGGCTGGCGTCCGGTCGTTTGAAATCGTCGTCCGCGCTCAACCGCATGAGCACGGGATAGGCGCCGGGCGCCGAGACCGGCAGGTCGAGGTCCGCCCACGGTCCAACGTCGGCGATCGGAAGTTCGTGAAGGTGGACGAACTCGGCGCGCCACGCCTTCACATCGGAACTGCTGTCCACGTCGTCGTCCGCACCCGCCTCGTGGTCGTCCACGTAGTTGCTCTCGTCCCCGTCGTCGCCGCCCCGGTCGTCCGGGTGGTCGAACTCCCCCGGCCTGTCCCCCGGTGCCAGGCCCTGAAGAAACTGATGTTTCAAGACACGGCCCCAATGGCCCGCGTGGAACCGGAAGAACGGTTCGCCGTCTCCGTGGTTGGCCGTGAAGCCCGCCATGCCGTCGGGCGGATTCGGCGCCTCCACCCGCACCAGGTCCTCCGGGCCGATGTCGTGCCAGATCTCGCGCTGGTAGCAGGCAGCAGCCGCGTCGGCGAACGAGCGCAGCCGCTCCACGGTCATGCCGGGCGCCTCGAGGACGCCCTGCACATCGTCCTCTCGTTGGCGGCGCTCGGCCGCAATCAACCGATCGATCTCCGCGTCGACCCGGGTGAGGGCGGGAACCACCGCGACTTCCAGGTCGTCGTCGCCCAGCGCCTGTTCGATGAAGTCGGCGAGCGACGCGTCGCGCACCTCGACGCGCGCCGGTCTCCCTTCACGCACCTTCCGGCTCTTCAGCCCCAGGTCGAGCAAGGCCTCGAGCTGGCGGCCAGGATCGCGTGCCTCGGCGAGCGTTGCGCCCGTCAGCACGACGTCGTCGGTCGCCAGGTTCGCCCAGACGATGGCCGCTTGCCGCTCCACCTCACCGGTCTCGCGGTCGACGGCGAAGAACGGCAGGAGCACGCCTCCGCCCTGCCACACCTCGCCGGTGCGCCGCGGCAGCCTCGTGAATCGATCGACGCGAAGAGACTGTTCCCTGGTGAGTTCGGCCATCTCTGCTCCCGACCTCGGAACGGGACCGCGGTTCTTCAGGTTTGTTCACCGTACGAACGGCACCCTGACGATGAGCGCCCCCGGGAGCACGCGCGCCTCGAGCGTCGTGCCCGCCTCGTGCGGCTCGCCGTCCACGTGGAACACCATGGGCGTCGCTGCCCGCACCACCACCCTGGTCGTCGACACCATCGTGACGCCCGGAGCTTTGTGAATGGTCCGGTCGAACACCCGCGGCGCAAGTCCCAGACGCCCGAGGGTGCCGCGCTTCTCGACGGTGACGACGTCGAGAAGGCCGTCGTCCGGTTTGGCGCCGGGGGCGATGACGACGTTGGCCCCGTACTGGGCGAGGTTGGCGATGGCAATGACGAGGGCGTGCGGCTCCATCCGGCGGCCGTCCGTCTCGACGACGTAATGCATCCCCTGGTAGGCGAAGGCCGCGCGCAGCACCTGGTACGTATAGCGCAGCGGGCCGCGATGTTCTCCCCCCAGCCGGTTGAACTCGAACGCCATCGCCGCGTCGAAACCGATCCCCGCGATGTTCAGGAATGGACGGCCGTCGATCTCCCCGACGTCCACCACTCGATCCCGGCCCGCGAACGCGATGGCGATCGCGCGGTCTGGCGACGCCGGAATGCCGAGTTCTCTCGCCAGCCCGTTGCCCGATCCGGCCCGGACGATGCCAAGCGGAATGCCCGTGCGAACGAGCTGCGAAGCGACTTCGTTGATCGTGCCGTCGCCGCCCCACGCGACGATTGGGGAGTGACCTGCGGCAACCGCCTGGCGGGCGAGTTCCTTGCCGTGGCCGGGCGCCTGGGTCAGCACCACCGTGCCCGACATCCCGTGCGTGGCCAGCGCCCGCTCGACCAGCGCCACCCGGTCCGCGGCAAGCAGCGACCGGCGGCGGCCTCCCGCCACCGGGTTGATGATGATTGCGGCGTGCATCGACGCCGAATGTACCACGACTGGGCTCGGCCAACGGACGCTACCATGGGGGTCGGAGCGGTGACAAAAACTGGCAAGGCCCGGCAGGATTGCCTCTCGAAATTGCCTGGAATTCGAGGCGCGTCCCGACAGAAGTGTAATGCTGGCCCCTCCGCGAGGAAATGCGCTCCGACCCCGGGTAGAATTCCCCCCATGCGACGCCTCTTCCCCGCCATCCTCGCCGTTCTTGCCGTGTGGGCCGGCGTCCCCCGGCCTGCGCTCGGGCAGGACACCGCCAGTCCAGGATTCCCGATACCCACGACATGGCTGCAGGGCTACGCCCGGCGAATCGCCGGCGAGGTGATCGGCTACCCGTGGGCGTATCCAGGGCAGACCCACGCCCTGCTCACGCGGGCAGTCGACGGCAGGCGCGTGATCGAGTGGGAGGGGGAACCTGCCCCGCCGGGGCCCGATGACGAGCGGGTGGTGTACCTGTGGCACGGGGGGCTGGCGTCGGGATACGGCGCGCACCGATTCACGCTGTCGGTCAACGGCACGACCTGCACATCTTTCACTTCGGGTCGCGACACCGCCGACCGCAACTGGGTCCGCGAAGGCGAGGGCGGCTGCACGCTCTCCTTCCGCACGCTTCGCATCGGCACGTTCAACGAACTGTTCGGCCTGGCGATGTTGTCGGTCCCGAGGAGGATTGTCGGGACGGCCGCGCCGCGTTTCTCCGTCGTGGGAGAGGCGGCGGGCAACCAGGACTACTACATGACGTTCGAGGAGCGGGTCGAGTCGTGGATCCGCCTCCGGCCCGAGCAGGCGCGCTTCAAGGACGGCCGCCGCGTCGTCAGGCTCGAGGTGAGCCGAATCGGCGAGCGGGCGGAGATGGTGGCGCGGACAGGATCGACGGAGCTGCATCGGGGCACGCTGAATCCCGGCTACAACCTGCTGTCCCTTCCGGTAGCCGGCACGTTGACGTCCTTGCCGATCGAGGTGGCAGTGGATGGACGGACGGTGGCGGAGGAGAATCTGGCGCTCCCTCCGGTCCGGGCGTGGGAGATCCACCTGCTTCCCCACTCCCACGTCGACATCGGATACTCGGATCCCCAGCCGGTCGTGGAGCAGAAGCAGTGGAAGAACCTGCGTGACGCCGTGGCGCTCGCGGCATCGACCGCCGGCAACCCTCCGGAGTCCCGCTTCCGTTGGAACGTCGAGGGTCTCTGGTCGGTCGAGACCTACCTGAAGCAGGCAGCGCCAGACGAGCGGCGGCAGTTCCTGGAAGCCGTGAAGCGGGGATCGATCGGGCTGCAGGCGAACCTCACCAACATCCTGACCGGCTTGTGCACGCCCGAAGAGCTGACGCGGTGGACCGACGCCTCGCGACGGATGGAGGCGGAATACGGCATTCCGGCGGGCCGTTCCGCGATGCACACCGACATCCCCGGCCTCAGTTGGACCGTGGTGCCGGCGCTGGCGCGCGCCGGCGTGCGCTACTTCAGCAGCGGCCCGAATTACATGCCGTCGAACCCCGGACATGGGGGATCGGATCGGCGACACGCTGCACGCGCTGGGCGATCGGCCGTTCTGGTGGGTGTCGCCGTCCGGGCAGGAACGGCTGCTGTTCTGGATGGCCGGACGCGGCTACTCGCTGTTCCACGGGATGAACACCGGGGCCATCGAGACGAACGGGCGCCAGACGCTGTTCGACTACCTGCTCGAACTGCAGGGGAAGGCGTATCCCTACGACCTGGTGCAAGTCCGTTACACGATCGGCGGTGACAACGGCCCGGTCGACCCGAAACTGCCGGACTTCGTGAAGGCCTGGAACGAGACGTTCGAGACGCCGCGCCTCGTCATCAACACCGCCGATGCGCTGTTCGAGGCGTTCGAACGGAAGCACGGGGCATCGCTTCCCGTGCGGCGCGGCGACATGACACCGTACCTGGGAAGACGGCGCGGTCTCGAGCGCTGCCGAAGAAGCGATGGTGCGTGGGGCGGCGCGACGGCTCCAGCAGGCCGAGACGCTGTGGGCGATGCGGGGAGGGCAGTCGTTCCCGGCCGCGGCGTTCGGCGAGGCGTGGCGCCAGGTGCTGCTGTGGCACGAGCACACGTGGGGCGCGGCGGACAGCATCAGCCAGCCCGATCGGCAAGGATGTGGTGGACCAGTGGGTCTACAAGCGCGCCTTCGCCGTCGAGGCCGACAAGCAGTCGAAGGCGCTGCTCGCGCGGGGCAGGTTGCCGATGCGGCGGGGCAGGCGTCTCGCCTGCCTTCCGGCGCGGCCTCCATTCCGTCCTCCTTCCATGTCATCAACACGCTCTCCTTCCCGCGCTCCGGCGTCGTCATGCTCCCGGCGGCGGCGACCGCGGGGCGAGACCGCGTCATCGACGCGTCCGGTCGAGGCCGCGCCCGTCCCAGCGGCTGGCCGACGGAAGGCTCGCGGTGTTCGTGCAGGTTCCGGCCCACTCGGCAATCCGGCTCGGGAACGTTGCCGGCACGCCGCCGGCTGTCATCCTCAACCTGCCCGCGGTGGTCGCCAGCTGCGACGTCGCTCAACAACGGGCTGGTGCGCGTGGAGCTGGATCCGGCAACCGGGGACATCTCGGGGCTGACGAGCTGGGCGACAGGCCCCGCACCAGCTGGTGAAGAAGGACGCCGGACTGAACGCGTATCTCTACGTGCCCGGCCGCGACCCGGCCGCCGCGGTCGGCGCCCGGCGCGCCCTCGATCACGCTCGTCGATCGCGGCCCGCTGGTCGCCACGATCGAGATCACGAGCTCCGCGCCCGGCGCGTCGCGCCTGGTGCGGCGCGTGTCGCTGACCGCGCGCGCGGACGCGGTGGACCTCGAGACGCGTTATCGACAAGACGCTCGTCCGCGACAAGGAGAGCGCGCACCTCGCCTTTCCGCTGGACATCCCTGGAGGCACGATCCGCGTGGACGAGGGCGAGGCCCTCGTTGCCGTCGGCGCCGATCAGCTGCCCGGCTCGTGCAAGGATTTCATCGGCGTGACGAGCGCGATCGACGTGTCGAACGCGCGGGCCGGCGTCTCGATTGCCTCCCTCGACGCCCCGCTGTTCGAGCTCGGCGGGATCACCGACGAGCGAAGCGTGAACGGCGGCCCCCGCGGCTGGCGGAGGGACGTGCAGGGACCGACGTGTACGCCTACCTGCTCAACAACTACTGGCACACCAACTACAAGGCCGACCAGGCCGGGCCCGTCACGTTCCGCTTCCAGGTGCGGCCGCACGGGCGGTTCGACCCGGTCGCGCTCCGGCGCTTCAGCGCGGCCACCGAGCAGCCGCTGCTCGCCGCGCCGGCCGCCGCGAGCGCCCCTCTGCCGCGCCTTCCGTTCGCCCTCGACAGCACGGTCGTCGTTGCTTCCGCGGTCAAACCTGCGGATGATGGACGGAGTACCGTGGTCCGGCTGTACAACCCCTCGGCGTCCCCCGCGGCCGCGCGGCTGGTCGGACGGTCCGGGCCACTTCGCATCACGCGAGAAGACGGCGGCGCCGTCGATGGCGGATCGGTTCGCCTGCCCGCGTTCGGCACCCTCGTCTTGCGCGTGGAGAAGTAGAGGAGCCTCCATGTTCAGAACGATCGACGACTTCGAAAAGGCGTGGTCGAACGAGCGCGCGAGCAGCCTGAAGGTCATGCGCGCGCTGACCGACGCGTCGCTCGGCCAGCCCGTGGCGGCTGGCGGGCGCACGCTCGGCAGGATCGCGTGGCACATCGTGCAGACGCTGGCCGAGATGGGCGGCCACGCCGGGCTGAAGATCGAGGGCGCCGGCGAGCACGCGCCGCAGCCCGCCTCGGCGTCGGCGATCGCCGACGCGTACGAGGCCAACTCGGGCGCGGTGCTGAACGCGATCAAGAGCGCCTGGAAGGACGACGATCTCCCGGGCGAGATCGAGATGTACGGCGAGAAGTGGACGCGCGGCCAGACATTGCTCGCCCTGGTCGTCCACGAGGCGCACCATCGCGGCCAGATGACGGTCCTGATGCGCCAGGCGGGCCTCGTGGTTCCCGGCGTCTACGGCCCGTCCAGGGAAGAGTGGGCGGCGTACGGGATGCCGGTGCAGGAATAGCGGCGCCGCTGCACAGGCGGCACGGCCCAGCGCAATGCAAGCAATGCAGAATGCAGAATGAAGAACCCGGAGAAGGCGCGTGTCTGACGGCGTGAGCGAGGACTACCGCGGCTGCTACGTCTGCGGCGTCGACAACACCGCGGGGCTGCGCCTGCCGTTCCGCAAGGACGAGGGCGGGGGGAGCCGCGCGGAATACCAGGCGCAGCCCGAGCACGCGGGCTGGCCGGGGATCATCCACGGCGGGCTCCTCTTCACGCTGATGGACGAGGCCGTCGCGTGGGCGTGCACCTACTCCGGGTCCCGGTGCGTGACGGCCAAGGCCGAGGCCCGCTTCCGCGCACCCGCCCGCGTCGGGATGCCGCTCGTCATCACGGGCCGCGTGACGCACACGACCAGCCGCGCGCTGCGCGCCCGCGCCGAGATCCGCGACGGCGGCGACGGCGGGCAGCTGATCGCCGAACTCGACGCGATGATGGCGGTGGCAGGACCCGGGAGAGTGGCCGGGCAAGGATAGCGGGGCGGTTGCAGCGCGAATGCACGCGCGATTACCGGTCAATGCACAATCCGAAATGCATAATGCACAATGCCACGCAATGAACAAAGTCGGTCCATGCTGAGAGCCACGCTTGCGCTTCTCGTCGCCGCCACTGCCGGCCTGGTCGCCCAGGGGCAGCAGCCGGCCTACGATGTCGTCATTCGCGGCGGGCGCGTCGTGGACGGCACCGGCAGTCCTTGGTTCAGGGCCGACGTCGCCATCAAGGGCGACACGATCGTGGCGATCGCGCCACGCATCGACGGCGCCGGCGGCCCGCGTGATCGATGCCACCGGCCTCGTGGTCAGCCCGGGCTTCATCGACATTCACACGCACGCGCGCCGCGGCATCTTCCAGGTTCCGACGGCGGACAACTACACGCGCCAGGGCGTCACCTCGATATACGAGGGGCCGGACGGCGGGTCGCCGCTGCCGATCAAGGCGTTTCTCGATCGCGTCGCGGCCACCCGCATTTCCCCGAACTTCGGGACGTTCGTCGGCCAGGGCTCGGTCCGCGAGCAGGTGATCGGAACGATCGACCGGAAGGCGACGCCCGCCGAGATCGACAAGATGCGCGAGCTCGTGCGGCAGGGCATGCGCGACGGCGCCGTCGGGCTCAGCACCGGGTTGTTCTACGTCCCCGGGATCTTCACGCCGACCGAGGAAGTCATCGAGCTCGCGAAGGTGGCCGGGGCCATGGGCGGCATCCACGTGTCGCACATGCGCAACGAGGCGACCGGCGTCCTCGACAGCGTCCGCGAGACGATCGCCATCGGCGAGCAGGGCGGCCTGCCGACGCAGGTGACGCACCACAAGATCATCGGCGTCCAGAACTGGGGCCGGAGCGTCGAGTCGCTGAAGCTGATCGCGGACGCCAGGGCCCGGGGCGTGGACGCGACCATCGATCAGTATCCCTACACCGCGTCGGCGACCGGCATCGATGCGCTGCTGCCCCCGTGGGCGCTCGAAGGCGGCCAGCGCGGAGACCGTGAAGCGCCTCAAGGACCCGGCCCAGCGGGCGCGCATCAAGGCCACGATCGTCGAGAACATCAAGGTCGACCGGGGCGGCGGCGACCCGAAGAACGTCTCGGTGTCGTCGTGCACCTGGGACCCCTCCCTTGCCGGGAAGGACCTGGCCGCGATCACCCGCGGCCGCGGCCTCGAACCGACCATCGAGAACGCCGCCGAGACGACGATGTTCATCGTCGAGAGCGGCGGCGCCCGCGGGATTTTCCACGCGATCGACGAGAAGGACCTCGAGCGGATCATCGTCAACCCGCTCACGATGATCGCGTCGGATGGCGAGGTCCCGATCTTCGGCCAGGCCTCACCGCACCCCCGGAGCTACGGCACGTTCGCCCGCGTGCTGGCCGTGTACGTCCGCGACAAGGGGCTCCTGACCCTCGAGGAGGGCGTCCGGAAGATGACGTCGCTTCCCGCGTGGCGGCTCGGATTGCCCGACCGCGGCATTCTCCGCCCCGGGATGAAGGCCGACATCACGATCTTCGACCCGGCCCGCGTCCGCGACACGGCCACCTACGACAACCCGCACCAGTACGCCGAAGGGTTCAGCCGCGTGCATGGTGAACGGCCAGGTGATTTTCGAGAACGGCGCGATGACTGCCGCGCGACCCGGACGAATTCTGTACGGACCGGCGACGGCTCGTTCAGTCGCGATCGGGCAGGCGTCTCGCCTGCCAGCGAGGTGAATCGATGAAGCGCGCACTCGTGTTGCTGGTGCTGCTGGCCGCCCTCGTCCCGGTTCCCGCCGGCATCGCGCCCCGGCGGAGGGGCAGCGCAGCATCCTGACCCTGCGCGAGCAGGCGGCGGTCTACAACCGCTGGCTCGAGGAGCGGCTCGACCGCATCCTTCCCGAGTTGATGCGCCAGGAAGGGTTCGACATGTGGCTGGTGATCTGCCGCGAGAACACCGAGGACCCGGTCTTCTCCTCGCTCGTCCCGTTCAACAGCCTCTACGCCAGCCGCACGTCGATGCTCGTGTTCTTCGACCGCGGCGGCGACGCGGGCGTCGAGCGGATGACGGTGAGCCGGTCGGGCATCGGCCAGCTCTACAAGAGCGTCTGGGAGCCGGAGAAGGTCGAACAGTGGACCCGCCTCGCGCAGATCGTCAAGGAGCGCAACCCGAAGAAGATCGGCATCAACGAGTCGGAGACCTTCAACTACGGCGACGGGATCACGCGCGACGCATGAAGCGCAAGCTGATGGCGGCGCTGCCGCCAGAGTTCGCCCCGCGCGTCGCGTCGGCAGAGACGGCTCGCCGTCCGCTGGCTCGAGCGCCGGTCGGCCGCCGAACTGGAGACCTACCCGCACATCGTCGCGATCGCCCACGGCATCATCGCCGAGGCGTTCTCGCCGGCCGTCATCACCCCGGGCGTCACGACGACCGAGGACGTGGCGTGGTGGATGCGGGAGCGGTCGCGACAGCTCGGGCTGACCAACTGGTTCCACACGTCGGTCGACGTCCAGCGGCCGAAGGACAGCCCGCACAAGAACAGCAACGTCATCCACCGCGGCGACATGCTGCACTGCGACTTCGGGATCACCTACCTGAACCTCTGCACCGACACGCAGCAGCTCGCCTACGTCCTGCGCGAGGGCGAGACCGAGGCGCCGAAGGGCCTGCGGGACGGCCTGGCGCAGGGCAACCGGCTGCAGGACATCCAGATCTGCCGAGATGAAGGCCGGCCGCACCGGGAACCAGGCGCTGGCAGCGGCGCTGGCGAAGGCGAAGGCCGAAGGGCTGAGGCCGAGCCTCTACACCCACCCGCTCGGCGTGCACGGCCACGCGGCGGGCACGGTGATCGGCATGTGGGACCAGCAGGGCGGCGTGCCGGGCGTCGGCGACTTCACGTTCTTCGACGACACGGTCCACTCGCTCGAGCTGAACGTGACGGCCGCCGTCCCGGAGTGGGGCAACCAGGACGTCCGCTTCGCGCTCGAGCAGGACGTCGTCCTGACGAAGGACGGCGTCCGGTTCCTGGACCAGCGCCAGACGACGATGCGGCTCATCCGATGACGACCGATCGAGCCCGACGGCTCCCCGGCTTCGTCGAGGGGCCGCTTTCGGCTCTTTGCGTTCGGCCTGGTGGTCGTCGCCGCCGCGGCCAGCCCGCACGCCTCGCAGAGCGTCCGCGTGGTCGACTCGGTCGTCGTCGGCCAGGCGGCCGACGAGGCGGCGCACCATTTCGCCGGCGCGAGGTACCGCCACTGGCACGTCGGCCGGCCGCACGTGGCGCAGCGCGACCGGGTGGTTCAGCTACGCGCTGAGGATCTACGATGACAGCCCGCTGACCCTCGTCTGCCTGCTGGCGGACGGCGACGGATCGGCCGAAGCGTTCGACGTCCTCGTGGACGGCAAGACGGCCGCAGGATCGACCGCCGGCCCGGGAGGACCAAGGCCGCGACAATCGAGTTGAAGCTCGCGTTGAAGGAGACCAAGGGCAAGACGTCGGTCGCGTGAAGCTGGCGGCGGCGCCGGGCTCGAAGACCGCGCGCCTGCTGGAAATCCGGACCGTGCAGGAGCACCTCGAGTACTTCGCCCGGAAAGGCCAGCATGCGACGCCGCGCGTTCTCGCCGCTGCCGGCGCCGCCCTGCTCGTCTTCCCGGCGCTGCCGGGCGCCGATACCTATCCTCGCCAGCCCGTGGACGCGCTGCACTACCGCTTTGCGATCACGCTCCGCGACGAGTCGGACGAGATCGCCGGCGAAGGCCACGGTCCGGCTGCGACCACCGACCGACGGTGTGCGCGAGTTCTGGCTGGACCTCGTGTCGCCAGGACCAGGCAGGCCAAGGGCATGACGGTCTCGCCGTCACGTCCGGCGGGCAGGCCGTCCCGTTCACCCATGCGGGCGGCCAGCTTCGCATTCCGCTCCCCTCCCCGTCGCACGTCAACGACGTCCTCACCGTCACCATCACCTACTCCGGCGTGCCGGCAGCCGGCCTGCGCATCGGCCCGAACAAGCACGGCGAACGCACGTTCTTCTCCAGCAACTGGCCCGACAAGGCGCGGAACTGGCTGCCGACGATCGACCACATCGGCGACAAAGCCACCGCGGAGTTCATCGTGACGGCGCCCGCGCACTACCAGGTCGTCTCGAATGGCCGCCTGGTCGAGGAGTTCGACGCTGCCCGGCGGCCTCGGCGCACGCACTGGAGGAAGCCGTTCCCGTCTCGCCGTGGCTCTACACGATTGGCGTCGCGCGGTTCGCGGTGCATCATGCCGACCCGGTGCAGGGCATTCCGCTTCAGAGCTGGGTCTTCCCCGCCGACCGTGACGCGGGCGTCGCGGCTTTCGAGGCGCCGGCGCGCCAGGCGCTCGCGTTCTTCGGCGACCTGGTCGGCCCGTACCTCTACGAGAAACTGGCCAACATCGAGACGGCCGGCGTGTAGCGGCGGGATGGAACACGCGTCGGCGATTGCCTACGGCGAGTCGTCGGTCACCGGCCGGCCGATCACGACGCTCGTCGCCCACGAATCGCGCACGCCTGGTTTGGCGACGGCGTCACCGAGCGCGACTGGGACGACGTGTGGCTGAGCGAGGGATTCGCGACGTACCTGACGCACATGTTCGTGGAGCACGTGGAGGGCCGCGACGCGTTCGTCGCCGGCCTGCGCCGAGATCGCGATCGAGTGGCGGCCGCCGAGAAGAAGACGCCGGACACGCCGATCGTCCACCGCAACATCTCCGACATGAGCCGCGTCCTGAACACCTTCGTCTATCAGAAGGCCGGATGGGTGCTGCACATGCTGCGCGCAGAGAGTCGGCGACGCGAAGTTCCGTGCGTCGATTCGCGAGGTACTTCGCCGCTTCCAGAACGCCACCGCGTCCACCGATGACTTTCGCCGCGATCGTGGAGGATCAGCGCGGCGAAGACCTGGCCCCGTTCTTCGACCAGTGGCTCAATCGACCGGGAATCCCGTCGATCAGCGGCGAGTTGGCGGTACTTGGCGGACTCGAAGAAGGTCGAGGTGACGGTGGAGCAGGTCCAGCAAGCGGAGCCGTTCCGCCTGCCGCTGGAATTCGGGATTGCGACAGCTGGCAGCGCTCCGGCAAGACGTGTCGAGAAGGTGGAGTTGACGGGCCGAACGCAGCGTTTCGAGTTTGCCGTGGACCAGGAACCTGCGGCGGTGGTGCTCGACCCAGAGACGCGCACGCTCGCCGAACTGGCGATGACGCGAAGGCAGTAGCTATCGCGGGGCGCGCTTCTGAGGCTGCCCTGCCCATTCCAGCCGGGCCACCACGCCCTGCTCGCCGGCGGCCCACAGCGCCGTTCCCGCGCGGTCCACGCCCACGGTATGGAAGCCCGTCCCTTCGAGCGGCGACCACGTCTTCCCTCCGTCCCTCGACACGTCGGTTCCTGCCGGCCCGACGGCCACGACATGGCGCCCCCGCGAACCAGGAACGAAGACCGCGCCCGACCTGAAGCCGCGAAGCCGGGTGGCCCCGATTGGCGCCCACGTCTTCCCGCCGTCGGAGGTCGCCGCGAGGTTGTCGCCAGGTTCCTGCTCCTTCCGGTAGTCCCCGCCGACGACGAGCCCATGCAGAGGGTCGCTGAAGGCGATCGAGAAGATGCCGGCCGACGCGGTGCCGGCGGCAATCGGCGTCTCGGCCTCGGCCCACGTCAAGCCCTTGTCGGCGGACCGGAACACGCGTGCGCGCGCCGCCCCGCCGGTGCCGAACCAGGCGTGACCGGGCGCCAGCGCGACCAGGCAGGTTCCGCTGGCCGCGAACATCCCGTCGCCGGTCAACGCGGACGGCCGGTTGGCTTCCGGGATCTGCAACCAGTTCACCCCGCCGTCGGTCGTGCGAATCACCGTGAAGCGTCCGTCCACCGGGTCGCCGACGGCGATGCCGTTGCGCTCGTCCCAGAACGCGATGGCGTCGTAGAAGGCTTTCGGGTCCGTGTTCGTGAACTGCAGCGTCCAGTGCGCGCCCGCGTCGGTGGTCTTGTAGATCCGCGACTTGTCGCCCGGGCCAATCGCGAGAACGTACGCCGTCCGTTCGTCGGTCGCCTCGACGTCGCGGAAGTCGAGCGCTTCGGCACCGGGCACCGGCAGGACATCCCAGTGCGCGCCTCCGTCGGCTGTCCGCACGACCGTCCCCTTGTTGCCGCTGGCCCACGCCACCCGTGCGCTGACCGCGCTCACGCCGCGGAGCCGCTCGGTTGAACCCGTCGGCTGCACGTGCCACGTGCCCTGCGCGAGCAGCGCGACCGTAACGGACAGGGCGGCCGTGATGGTGCCAAACGGAAGTGACATTCGCCTACTCCTTTCCGAGTGCGCGGCCGGCCGGCGGCGGCCTCCGCTCGCTCTCGGCGCGCGGGAAAACCAGCGCTCCGGCGGCTTGTCCGCGGCATGCCTGGGGCCCCAGCTCCGCGGTTGGCTAACGCCGCTTCGTCACCCCAGGCGGATCCTGGCGCCTGCGCGCCGGTTTTCGGCATCATGCGCCGCGACGCCTCGAACGCTCGCGTCGCCCGCCGCCGGCCGTCCGCCCGCGCCGAAGAAGGTGGCGAGGTGCGAGCATCCCTCGACGGCCGTGCCCTACTCTGCGAGACATGGCCGCCGGTCGTCGCGGCACCCGCCGCCGCTCACGCTCGACAGTGCCGAATCAAGCATCCTCATTCAAAGGACTTGGTGCTCTCGCCGACTCGCGGGCGCCTCGCCTCACTCGCCGGCTCCGCAGGGAAACCTCCGCGCGGTGCGTGGATTTCCGGATTCCGACGGCCGGCTTGCGCTATCCGCGCTGGATTGACCGCTACGCGCGGCGCCGGGGAAATCCCCGCACGCGCTTGTCGTTTTCCGTGCATCAGCGACGGCCTGCTCCGAACGGCTCGTTCGCCGAGTCCCCCACGAGCCGGCGCGCCGCGGCGAAGCGGCGGAAGGCCGACGGGCGTTGGGGTGCCCGGCGACGCGAACATGGGAACGGCCCGCCTCGGGCCTGCGGATGAAGACCTCATGTAGCCGAGGGGCTTCAGCCCCTCGGCCCGCGCACGGGGCTAAAGCCCCGTGCTACAGGCGACCGTGTGCCCCGCTTTCCTCTTTCACGCGCCGTCGGCCAGCGGTCGTGCGATCCTTGCCAGGTCGTCCAGTGTCGCCTCGAGATCCCGCACGGTCGTGCGCGGGTTCATCAGCGTCGTCCGCATCACCCGGCGTCCGCCGAGCATCGTCGTCGTGATCCAGCCGTTGCCGGCGCGGTTGTACCTCGCGCGCCTGGAGGTTGACGGCGTCCAGGCGGTCGTCGCCGAGCGGTGCGGTCGCCGACGTAGCGGAAGCACAGGATGTTCGACTGCGGCTCGTGAAGCGCCTCGAAGTCGTGGCGCGCCGAGACCGCCCGGTGCAGTGCGCTGCGCGTTGGCGCACAGGTGGTCGTAAAGCGCGCCGAGCCCGGATGCGCCGTGGCGCTGGATCGCCACCCAGACCTTGAACGCGTCGATGCGGCGCGAGCAGGTGAAACTACGCAGGCCCTGGTCCCAGTGGCGGCTCGCCGCTCCGGCCGCGTGAAACAGATATGGCGCCTGCTGGCTGAACGCCGCCTCGAGGTCCGCCTCCTCGCTGGACCAGGACCACGCTGGCCGTCAGCGGCATCAGCATCATCTTGTGCGGGTCCCAGGCGATCGAGCGCGCGCGGTGAATGCCGTCCACGCGAGCGCGGTGCTCGCCGACAGCAGCGCCGACGCGCCGTGAGCGCCGTCCACGTGCAGCCAGATGCCTCTCGCCTCGCACAACTGCCCGATCGCCTCGAGGTCGTCGAACGAGCCCGTCGCGGTCGTCCCCGCGGTTGCGACGACCGCCATCACCGCCGCCCCTCGCGCGCGCAGGCGGGTCAGCTCGCGCTCGAGGCTCGCGACGTCCATGCGGAACTCGCGCGACGGAATGGCCACGGTGTTGTTCGTGCCGATGCCCAGCTCGCCGATCGCCCGCGACACCGCCGTAGTGCGCGTGCTCGCCGCACACGACGACCGGCGGGTCGCGCCCCGACCCCGTTGCCAGACGTCGGGGATGCGCGACCTGGCGCGCGGCCAGCAAGCCGGCGAAGGTGGCCTCGGTGCCGCCCGAGGTGAACGTCCCGCCAGCGCGGCGCCGAATCCGGCGAGGTCGCACATCCAGCGCACGACCTGCGTCTCGATGACGGTCCCGACCGGGGACATCTCCCAAACGGCGCCCGACTGGTTGAGCGGCGCCGGCCATCGCCTCGGTCCACACCGCGACGGGCAGCGGGGCCGACACCTGGTGGCCCATCGAACGGGGGTGCGTGAGGCGGTTGCAGTCGGGCAGGACGTCTCGTTCGAGGCGCTCCAGCACCTCCTCGATCGGCTTGCCTTGCGCGGGCAGCGCCTCGTCGAAGCGCCGCGCGAGTTCGCCGGGCGAGAGCGGCGTGGACACGCGGCCGCCAGGACCGCGAGTGTCTGCGAAGTAGCGCGCGACGAGACGGGTGAATGACTCTGCGACGTCTAAGCCGGCGTCGGATTCAAACTCTGCTAACACGTGATGTGACATGGGTACTGCTTCGATTCAGCTCGTAGCGGTCCAGGGATGCAGCCAGTCGGTCGCGGATTCCGCGCACCCGCGATCCGCTATCAGCCACGAGCTTCGGTGTCCGTGGTCCGCTGTGAGCTACCTGACCATCCTGTCGGTGTACCCGTCTCCACGTTCTCCAGGAACACACCCTGGAACAGGCCGGGGCGGAGGGGTGGCAGTTTCAGTTCGAGCGTGTGCTCCCGGTCCGGGGCGATGAGCGAGAGGTCCGCGTAGAACCCGACGAACGTCCGGGGGGCGGTCCTCACCGCGGAGTACGCTTTCCGCAATTCGACCGTGCGGCCGTCGATCGTCAGGCTGGCTTCCCAGTTCGGATCCGGTTCGGCGATCTGCACGAACAGCAGCAGTCGCTCCGGTGCGAGCCAGGTTGTCCGATAGTCCTCCGAGGTCCACGGGATCGGCCAGGCCCTTCGCCGCGCCGCCAACTGGTCGAAGATCCGCTGCGGCACGGTGAACCTGGCCGAGCAGGTCCCGCCGGCGAACGACGGGTCGTAGGGCACAATCTCCTCGAGCTTGCGGAATGCCGACCCTGCAAACGTCACCGGAATCGACAAAGCGCCCGCCGGCGTCCTGGTGAACGTCACGTCCTGTCCGTTCACGCTCACCCCGGTCGGGCTTCCAGCGCCGGCCGGCAGCGTCACGAGCAGTTCCTGCGAGCTGCCGGCCTCGCCCCTCACGCCCTCGATCGCGATGACATGCCTGGAACGGGGCGGGGCGCCTCGCTTCGCGGCATCCGTCTCCACCGTTCCCGATACCGACAACGTCCCCGGCGCTCCGTACAGCGTTTCGGCGCTGCTCGCCGGCGCCGGCCCGACCTCGAGCACCAGGGCCGAACCGCCGTCAACACTGACCGACACCCGGTCACCCGCCGACCAGGGGCCGATGCCCGGCTTGGCGAGCAGCCGGTTCTCGAGCGGGTACAGCTCTCGCAGCTGGATCGGCCCTCGGGCGCTCAAGCCGATCGTCGAGTCGAGCACGATGTCCGCCGACAGCCGGCGCCCGTTCGGGTTGAACAGGAAGATGAAGCCGCGGTCGCCTGTGATCGCGGACGTGCCGTCGATCTTTCCAATGGCCGGCTGCCCGATGATCGTCCGCGTGTGCCGCAAGTACTCCTTGTTGGTGTTCGTCCAGTCGATCCACTTGCGGAACCACTTCCGGTCCGCCTCCGAGAACGCCTTGTGCTCTTCGACGTCCCGCGCGGGGATCATGTCGATCACGTTGTTCCACCCGGCCACCGCGATCGACGACAGCAGCGAGTAGCGCCATCCCAGGTAATCCCAGTCTCGCACCCGGAACGGCAGCAGCATCACGCCGCGGTCCGTCTTCTTCTCGGGCATCTCGCCCGTGTCGTCGCCGCGCGAGGTCTGGTGGGTGATGAACCCGGGCACCAGCTCGCTGGGCGCGAACTCGTAGTTGCGGTAGCGATACGCGGTCCACCGCTCGCGGTCGGCCGACACGCGGTCGAAGTGCAGGTCGGGGAACGGCACGAAGCTCTCGGGTTGTTCGTCGTTGAACGTCGGGTGCGGGAAGCTGCCGGCGAGCCAGCCCCAGGGGCCGTAAAGGTGATATGCCTGCCGGCCGTCGATCACGATGTCGGGGATGCGCCGGCGGAGTTCCTCCATCACGCGGCGCCAGCCGGCCCACTGCGCGTAGCGGCTGGTGCCGTCGATGTTCAGGAAGGCGTGGTCGAACGAGAAGCCGCCGAGGCCCAGCCGATCGTGGAACGCCACGAGCGTTTCGATCAGCCAGTCCTGCAGGCTGCGATAACCGAGGTTGCCGTAGAGCCTCTTCGGGTTGTTGGCCCGGGCGGTCAGCCAGGAGGGATTCTGCGAGAACGCCAGCACCGGGTAGACGTACGCGAGCAGTTTGACGTTCTTGCCCGACGCGTAGTCGAGCATCTCCCGCACGGACGGTGGAATCGCGCCAGATTTCGGCGACCACTCGTTCTTCCGTATCTTCTGGCCGAAGCCGACCCAGAGCAGGTTCTCCCAGCTCCAGTCGTCGGTGCTGTCCTCGCGCCTGGCGAGGTCGGAGTTGGTCGGGGCGAAGATCGCGTATTCCGCGCCGAGTTCGGCCGCGACATCGAGCACCCGCTTGTACTCGGCGCGCCCCTCGGCCGTGCCGATGTCGATCTGGTAGTCGTTCAGGCACCAGGGCACGAACACGTTGACCGGCCGCGACGGCTTCGCGAGGATGAACGCCCGCACCATGCCGGTGAAGGCCTCCACCTCGGCTTCGTCCATGCCGGGCGCCGCGTCTGGCGGTTGCGTCTTCCACTCGGCAATCATCCGTTCCGGCAGCACGCGGCCCGTCGGCCTGTAACCGGCCAGCAGGCCGCGGTCGGCGACGAACGGACCGTCCGCCGGGTTCCAGTCCAGGTCCGGCTTGTAGCGAAGGCTGAACGCCTGGCCGTCACGCCGGAATTCGAGGAACGGATTCTGCGCGACGACGAGGAGGCCGCGGGCGCCATCCAACCGCAGGCAGGCGCCGTAGTCACCGGTCCCCAGGTTTGGCCTGGCGCTCTTTGGCACGAACTGGCCGGCGATCGGGTCGGCCAGGCTCGACTGGAAGACGACGACCTCGCTCACCCGATACGGAGCCGATCCCCCCTCGATGCGGATCTGCTTGCTGACGAAGTGCCAGCCGGCGGCGAGCTTGTACTCGACGACCGCACGGTACGGAGCGATCGTCCACGTGAAGGTCACGCGGTCCCTGGCGGCGGTCCGCGCCGGCGGCGGCAGCGTCCGGCTGTCGTAAATCGTGCCGCCGAGCGCGACCGCAAAGTCGTCCAGGGTGAAACGCAGGGGCGGACCGGCTTCGGGGCCGGCCAGCGTCGCCAGGCCTCGCGCACCGAACTCCGCGGTCACCCGCCCGTTGGTGAGCACGACGTTCCGGGGCGCAGAACCGGCGACCGCCGGGAACAGCCAGACGGCAGCGCCGCACGCGAGCAGGAGTCGTCGGAAGGTCATGGCGGGGTATTGTAACCGGCCTGCGGCTTACGGCCTGTGGCTTCCGACCCCTTAGGTCCGACTGTCGAGCGTCTGCTGGATGAAGGCGAGGATGTCGCTGGCCGGGCGGGCCCCGACCGTCCTCCCGATCTCCCTTCCGCGGTGGAAGACGGCGAGCATCGGGATCGACTGAATCTGGTAGCGCACCGACAGCTCCTGGTGTGCCTCGGTGTCCACCTTCAGGACCAGGAAGTCGCCGGCGTGCTGGGCGGCAATCTTCTGCACTTCAGGCCCGACCATCCGGCAGGGCCCGCACCAGGCCGCCCAGTAATCGACCACGACGGGGATCGCGGACAAGCGGACGGCCGCATCGAACGCCGCCACCGTCGGCACGTCTATGGGGGCCGAGGGTGCGGAAATCGCGACCTTGCACTTCCCGCAGCGAACCGTGTCTCCGATGCGGTCGAACAGGATCCGGTTCTGCTGGCCGCACTGCGGGCACCGCACGATGACACCGCGCTCGTCGAGCGTATAGGGGCTCATGCTCACCTCGAATGATCAAACGGCAGCGGGCACCGGGCGGCAGGCAGTCCTGGCTCATTGCTCCGAGGGGTCGGCTCCAGGCCGGCCCGATACTTCCGCAGCAGTTCGTACAGTACCACGCCGCCGGCGGTCGCCACGTTGATCGACTGCTTCAGGCCGAGCGTCGGGATGCGGACGTGCGTGTCGCACCGCTCGAGGATCTCGGGGCGGATGCCGTCCACCTCGTGGCCGAAGATGATGCAGACCGGGAAGCCGGGCTGCCAGTCGAAGAGATCCACGGCGCGCAGGCTCGTCTCGATCGCGGCCAGCTGCCACCCGCCCTCCCGCAGTTGGTCGAGCTCGTGGGCGGGATCCAGCGTCTTCTCCCACGGAACCGACCGCTCGGCGCCGAGCGCCGTCTTGGCGATTTGCGCATTCGGCGGCGCGGCGGTGATTCCGGCCAGCAGCAGTTTCGTCACCCGGACCGCGTCACACGTCCTGAAGAACGATCCGACGTTGTACAGGCTGCGGACCTGGTCGAGCAGGACGATGACCGGAAGGCGGTCGATGGCAGCGTAAGCCGATCCCAGCACGGTGGCCCGGTAGACGGGGTCCGACATCACTTCACAGGATACCGCAGCGGCGTGGACGTTCGAGGTGCGCGGAGGGCGCCGGCAGCAACCCCTACAGTGATACCATTTGCCGTCCCCCCGTTCTCCAGGAGGTGCCATGCGTACGACCCGTGGATGGCTGATCGTGTTGATGGCGGCGCTGCTGCTTGCCGCCCCGTCGGTGTTCGCGCAGCAGAAGCCGCTGAAGGACTTCGCCGGCCACAAGGACCCGACACTGTTCACCCGGATGCCGGGGTTCTTCCTGCCGTACCAGGCGTCGGTCGTCGAGAAGTCGTTCGACCGCGCCGAGTTCTTCGTCACCGAGGGCAAAGTCCGTGATCGGCGCCCGATCGAGGGGCACGTCGTGACCTACCGGTACGTCCTCGACCGGACGTCGGGCCAGACGCCAAGCGCTCTCGAGATCGTGCGGAACTACCAGGCGGCCGCGGTGAAGCTGGGCGGCAAGACGCTCCACGAGGACACCTACCGGACGACGATCCTGATCGCGAAGGACGGGAAGGAAACCTGGGTCGAGTTGAGCCCCGACGCGGCCGGCAACGCCTACACGCTCAAGATCCTGGAGCGCCAGGCGATGGAGCAGAAAGTCGTCGCCGACGCGGCGGCCTTCAAGGCGGGCCTTGCCGAAACCGGTCACGTGGAAGTGCCGGGAATCTTCTTCGATACGGCCAAGTCGGAGATCAAGCCCGAGTCGGAGCCGGCGCTCAACGAAGTGGTGAAGCTGCTGCAGGCAGACCCGGCGCTCAAGGTATGGGTGGTCGGGCACACCGACAACACGGGCGTCGAGGAATCGAACGTCACGCTGTCGCAGGCGCGTGCCGCCGCGGTGGTGAAGGCGCTGTCCGCCAAAGGCATCGCCGCCGCCCGGCTCTCAGCGCACGGCGCCGGCCCCTACGCGCCGATCGCGGAGAACAAGACCGACGCCGGTCGGGCGAAGAACCGCAGGGTGGAGCTGGTGGCGAAGTAACCACCCGTATGCCCCGGGAGCGGCCATGTAGCACGGGGCTTCAGACCCGTGCCGAAGCCCTGCGCCTGGGGCGGCCGAGGGGCTGAAGCCCCTCGGCTACACGGTTTCCCTGCTGACTGGGCTGGTAGGCGGGCGGGTCAACCTCGCGTGTCGAGGTCAACCACAAGGATCACCAGGATCACCAGGATGCGGGTGAGGGCGAGGCGAAGGCTTCGATGAGGCCGGCCCTTCGACCCTGCTCGGCCGGCCTGGCAGCCGCGGGCATGCCACGGAGACGAACCCTGGTGCAAGCCGACGGGCTCGTCTCCGCGGCATCCCGCGCTGCCCGGCGCCCGCCCGGCGGGCGGGGCCGCATCGAAGCCTTCGACCTTGGCCGCCTCGGTCAGAGACGTAGACTTTGGCCCCAGGGGCATCCCTTGTGGGCCTTGTGGTCCTTGTGGTTCCAGTTGAAGGTCGCGCGTCAGACGTGGGCGACTCGACCGATTAGCGGGGATGGAGGAGGGAGCGGATGCCCTGCTCCACCGCGGGCCACGCGGCGCTGCCGGGTGCTATGACCTCGAAGTGACCGGCGCCCGGGACAACGATTTCCTCGACACGGTCCCCGGCCGCCGCGGCCGTTTCCCGGTACAGCGTGCCCATCGACGGCGGCACGATCGGATCCTCGCTGCCGGTAATCAGCAACTGCGGCAAGCCAACGGGCAGCATCTCCAACGGCGATGCCGCCCGACACCTCTGAGGCACGTCCCGCGGGAGTCCTCCCAGCAGGCGCGTCACCACTGCCCCTCCGCACGACGACTCCTGGAGGTGGACGAACCCGCGAAGGTCCACGATGCCCGCAAGGCTCAGCGCACCGGCCATCGGCAGCGGGTTGGCGCTCCAGATGTCGCTATCGTCCGGCACCCGGTGCCGACCCGCCGCCCAGAGCGCCAGGTGCCCGCCCGCGGAATGACCCACCGTCACGACGCGCGAGAGATCCAGCGCGTGCCGGTCGGCCAGGCCGCGCAGGGCGTCGATTCCCCGTCCCACGTCGTGAAAGGTTCCCGGCCATCCGCCGCCCGGCATGTCGAGCCGCCGGGTACTCGAGGTGCCAGGTCGCCCACCCCGAGCGCCGCAGCGCGTCGGCCAGCGCGGAGGTGCTAGCCAGGTCGTACTCGGCCAGCCAGCAGCCGCCGTGGATGACGACCGCCACCGGGTGAGGCCCGGGCCGCGCGGGCAGGCGCAGCTCGCCGAACTGCGCGGGATCGTTGCCGTAGGGAATGCGGAAATCGGGCACGGCCGCGGGCAGGGCGAGGAGTTCTGGCACAGTGAGAAAAGCCATCGGGGAGGGAGTGGCTGCGGGTTAGTGGCTAGTGGTAGTGGCTAGCCGCGCACGTGACGTGCGACCGACCAGCCACCAACCACCAGTCACCGGGCCCTATTTCAGTCCCCTTGCCTTGAGCAGCGGCTCGACGCTGGCGTCCTTGCCGCGGAACGCCTTGTACGCCGTCAACCCGTCAACCGTGCCGCCCTGCTCGAGCAGCTTGCGGAACGCCTTCGCGGTGGCCGGGTCGAAGAGGTTTCCCTTCTCCTTGAACGCCTGGAACGCGTCCTTGTCGTAGACCTCGCTCCAGATGTACGCGTAGTAGCCGGCCGAGTAGCCGCCCGAGAAGACGTGCGTGTAATACGGGCTGCGGTAGCGCGGCGGGATCTCCGGCAGCAGCTTGATCTTGTCCATCGACGCCTTCTCGAACGCGTTCGCGTCCTGCTCGACCGGCGTCGTGAGCGTGTGCCAGTCCATGTCGAGGATGGCAGCCGCGAGATACTCGACGGTGATGAACCCCTGGTTGAACTGGGCCGACTTGTCCATCTTCTCGACCAGCGCGGCCGGGATGATCTCGCCCGTCTTGTAGTGCTTCGCGTAGAGCTTCAGGACTTCGGGCTCGAACGCCCAGTTCTCCATGATCTGCGACGGCACCTCGACGAAGTCGCGCGGGAAGCCCGCCACCGTCGAGTACGGCACCTTGCCCAGGAAGCCGGCGAGCGCGTGGCCGAACTCGTGGAACAGCGTGTTCACCTCTTCGAGCGTCAGCAGCGCCGGCTCGTCGCCCGAGGGACGCGTGAAGTTGCACACGTTGGTGACGACCGGGCGCACGGCCTTGCCGTCGCGCACGTAGCTGCCGCGCAGCCGGCCCGTCCAGGCGCCGGTCCGCTTGCCGGGGCGCGGGTGATAGTCGGTGAGGAAGACGGCCAGGTGCTCGCCGCTGACGTCCTTCACTTCGTACGCGGTGACCTCCGGGTGGTACACCGGCACGTTCGACAGCTTCGTGAACGTGATGCCGTACAGCTTGTTCGCCACGGCGAACGCGCCCTGCACCACGTTGTCCAGCTTGAAGTACGGCCGGAGCATCTGCTCGTCGAGATCGAACCGGGCCTTCCGCACCTTCTCCGTGTAGTAGCGCCAGTCACCCGCCTCGAGCTTGAGGTTCCCGCCTTCCTTGTCGATCATCGCCTGCATGTCGGCCGCTTCCTTCAGCGCCACGTTGCGCGCCGGCGTCCACAGCTGGTTCAGCAGGTTGTACACGCCCGCCGGCGTCTTCGCCATGTTCTCTTCGAGGACGTAGTCGGCGAACGTCTTGTAGCCCATCAGCTGCGCGCGCTCCACGCGCAGCGCCGCGATGCGAGCCAGGACCTTCTTGTTGTCCCACTCGTCGTTGTGATCGCCGCGGCTGGTGTACGCGGCGATGATCTGGCGCCGAAGGTCGCGGTTGTCGGAGTACCTGAAGGAACGGCCAGATGCTCGGCGCCTGCAGCGTGAAGACCCATTTCCCTGGCATCTTCGCCGCCTGCGCGGCGTCGGCCGCGGTCGCCACGACCGAGGGCGGCAGCCCCTTGAGGTCTTCCTGCTTCTCGATGACGAGCTTGTACGCGTTCGTGTCGTGCAGCTGGTTGTCGCCGAACTTCAGCGTCAGCATCGACATCTCGGCGTTGATCTTCTTCAGCTGCTCCTTCTTCGCGGCGTCGAGGTTGGCGCCGGCCCGCACGTAGCCCTTGTACACCTCTTCGACCAGCTTGTTCTGCAGCGGCGTCAGCTTCAACGTCGCGCGATTGTCGTAGACCGACTTGACCCGCTGGAACAGCTTCTCGTTCAGCCGCACCTCGTCGCGCAGCGTGGACAGCAGCGGCGTTGCCTCGCGGTTCACCGCCTGGAGCTGCGGGTTGGTCTCTGCCGACGTCAAGCCGCCGAACGCCCCCTGCACCTTCGACAGCAACTCGCCCGCGTTCTCGAGCGCCTCGATCGTGTTCGCGAACGTCGGCGGCTGCGGGTTGTTGACGATGGCGTCAATCTCCTTGCGGTTCTGGGCGATGCCTTCCTTGATGGCCGGCAGGAAGTGCTCGGGCTTGATCAGCTGGTACGGCGGTACCTTGAAGGGGGTCGTCCACTCCTGGAGGAGCGGGTTGTCAGTGGCCGGCGCCACCGGCGCCTGGGCCTTCACGGGCGCGGCCGCCTGCGCGGCTGGCGCCTTTGCCGCCGGGGCGGCGGGCTGCGCCCAGGCCGGCGCGACGACGAGCATCAGGGCGACGAACAACAGGGTGATCCGTCTGGACATTGCAGTGCCTCTCGGCTTGAACGGGATGAACTCGGGGGCCGAACACGGGCACAGCAATCTAACGGCAGGGATGAGCGCGGGTCAAGCACTCACGCACATTAGTCGGACCTTACGCATGAGGGGTCGGGGGCTTCGCTGAGAAGTCGGGGGCTTCGCTGCCGTAGGCCGCAGGCCGCAAGCCGGATCGGCGGCCGGGAGCCGGGGGCCGGCCGCCGAAGTGAAATTACGATGTCGGGCAGCCCCTGCCCAGCAGTTCCGAAATCGTCCCGAGCAGGACGTCCGGCGAGCAGGGCTTTCTCAACACGCGATCGAAGACCCAGCCGTCGTCTTCGAGACGGCCGCAGCGGGCCGTGTAGGCGATGATCGGAACGTTCTCGAGACCAGGGATCCCCCGAATTGCACGCGCCGCCGCCGAACCGTCGAGCTGGGGAAGGAACAGATCCATGACGATGGCGGCCGGGAGCACCTGTCTCGCCAGTTCGACGGCTTGCGCGCCGTTGCCGGCCCGGACGGTCCGGTAGCCTGCGAGGCTCAGGGTGACGTCCAGCAGTTCGAGTGCATCGGGGTAATCATCCACTATCAGCAGCGTCGACGGCATGACCGGTCGAACTCCAACCGCGCCTGGTGAAAGGGCGCCGGACGAAGATCCTGCAAACGGCGAACCGTCCGCCTCCGCCTCGCACACGACGTCACCTCGCCCAGCCCTCAATCGTTGTGACACTGTCATTGCTCCCATCGCTGCGCGGCAGGACCGCGTCACCGCCTCGGCCAATGTGCAGCTTCACGAGCGGAAGCTCAACCGTAATCGTGGTGCCGCGGTTCTCGCCAGGGCTCTCCGCCGCCACCGTACCTTCATGCAGGTGGACCAGCTCGCGAACGAGGGTCAGGCCCAATCCCAGCCCTCCGGCGGTCCGGGTCGAACTCCCGTCCTCCTGGAAGAAGCGCTCGAACACGAGGCGGAGCGCCTCACCCTTTATCCCGATGCCTGTGTCGGCCACCGTGACGACCGCCCTGCTGCCCGACCGCCGGGCGGATACGACGATCCGCCCGCCTTCAGGGGTGAACTTGATCGCGTTGTCGACGAGGTTCCAGACGATCTGGTGCAGCCGCTGCGTGTCACCCGAGACGATCAACGGCTCGCCCGCAAGCTCCACGTCGAGGTGGAGGGCCTTGGCTCGTGCCTCCGACCGTTCCGCCTCGGCTGCAGCCCGGCAAACGTCGTTCAGGTCCACGACCGACTTCTCGAGAACGATGCCGCCCGACATCGCGCGCGAGGCGTCGAGGAGGTCTTCCACCAGCCGCGCCTGGGCGACGGCGTTGCGCTCGATGACCGCCAGCGCGTGCCGCGTGAGTTCGGGGCTCATGCCGGGCTGCCGAAGCTGCCACAACCACCCGTGGATCACGCTGAGCGGCGTTCGAAGTTCGTGGGAAACCGTGGCGAGGAACCGGTCGGTCAGCTGGTTCGCCCGCTCCGCCACGTGCCGCGCGCTCCGCTCGCGTTCTGCTGCGTCTTCCAGGTCGCGCACGAGCTTGAGGTTCGCCAGCGCGAGGGAGGCGCCGTTCGCAACGGCCTGCACCAGTTCCTGCTCCTCGGCCGTCGCCTCGTGCCGGGTCGCCCAATAGACGCCGATGGCCGCAACAGGCTCCTCCCTCCTGACAGGGACCATCAGCAGGCTGCGAACGAACGTCGGGCGGTATACGGCGGCGGGGATGCGGGGGTCCTCGTAAATCTCGGGGATGACCGCGGTCTCCCGGTTCAGCATGACCCAGCCGGAGATGCACTGGCGCATCGGGAAGCGACGCCCCTTCCACAAGGGAGCGATCGCCTCCTCGTCGACGTAATGGCAGTAGTCCCCCTCGCGGAGGACGAACGTCACCCCGTCGGCGACGGTCAGGCGCCTGACCGCACGCCGGGTGATTTCAATCAACTGGGACAGTTCGCGGGCGAACGACAACTCGACGAGGACGGCCAACAGGCTCTCGGCTACCGCCATCCCGTCATGGTGATCTTGCCTCTCTGCTAGCGGGCGCACCAGTTCTCCAGACCTTTCCGAACATTTCCGTGGCAAACCCGCTGACGGGATCTGCCGACGGGCCGGCGGGTGCGGCCTCGCGGCCGGTCGCCGGACATGCTTCGAGGGCAAGGCCACATAAGCAAGAACAGAACCGTGAGTGACGCACACGCATGTCGGCAGGTCTCAGGCAATTCCTCGAAGTGGCGAATGAGGTCACTACGGTGGATGCGGCTCGTCTGTATCGGAAGCGTACAGCCGGCCCGGCGCCCTTGACGGCGGCCCATCAGGACGATAGTGTTTGCCTGCTTCGATCCACGTCCTCGATTCGTCCCCCTTCAAGGAGCGGTCGCATGAGAAAGGCGCGTCCCGTCGTCCAGGCCCTCGGCCTCGTTGGCGTCGTCGTCCTGGCCATCATCATCTTCGCTGGCGAGCTGGCGGCGCAGGCCCTGTCGCCCGAAGTACTCAAACCGTTCAGTTTTCGCGCGATCGGCCCGACCCGCCAGAGCGGCCGGATCATCGACTTCGCCGTTCCCGACCTGGAACCGGCCACGATCTACGCGGCCACCGGCTCGGGCGGTCTCTGGAAATCGGTCAACAGCGGCCAGACCTGGGAGCCGATCTTCGACAACCAGCCCGTCATCTCGATTGGCGACATCGCGGTCGCCGCGTCGAACCCGAACATCGTCTACGTCGGGTCGGGCGAGGCCAACACTTCCCGGTCGACCTACTGGGGTGACGGTGTCTACAAGTCCACCGACGCCGGCAAGACGTGGGTCAACGTCGGCCTCAAGGACACGCACCACATCGGCCGGATGGTCATCCACCCGAAGAACCCCGACATCGTCTACGTGGCGGCGCTCGGCCACCTTTACTCGGAGAACGACGAGCGCGGCGTCTTCAAGACGGTCGACGGCGGCAAGAGCTGGACGAAGTCGCTCGACGTCAAGGCGGACGGCAAGGCGATTGGTGCGGCCGACATCGTGATGGATCCCGTGAAGCCCGACACCCTCTACGCCGCCACCTACGACAAGGAACGGAAGCCCTGGACCTTCAACCTCGGGGGGCCCGGCAGCGCGATCTACAAGACGGTGGACGCCGGCAAGACCTGGACGAAGCTGACCACCGGCCTGCCCGGCGGCATGCTCGGCCGCATCGGCCTCGACATCAGCCTGAAGAACCCGCTCGTCCTCTACGCGAACATCGAGAACGCCAACAAGGACAAGATGTCGGATGCCGACCGCCTCAAGGAACTCCGCGAGGGCAAGTCGAGCAGCGGGATGGTCGGCGAAGAGGTCTACCGGACGGACGACGGCGGCAAGACCTGGAAGAAGGTGAACGAGAAGAACCCGGTGGGCGGCGGCCCCGGCTATTACTACATGGACATCCGCGTCGATCCGATCGACGTAACCACGCCTACGTGCTCAGCGTCGGCGTCCTGGAAACGAAGGACGGCGGGAAGACGTGGACCTCGGCGTTCCGGTTCGGCGGCGACAACCACGCCCTGTGGATCAACCCGAAGAACCCGAAGCACATGCTCCTCGGGTACGACCACGGCATGGGGATCACGTACGACGGCGGCAAGAACTGGTACCACCCGGACGAACTGCCGCTGGCGCAGTTCTACGCGGTGGGCCTCGACACCCAGGTGCCCTACAACGTCTACGGCGGGCTGCAGGACAACGGGTCGGTGCGCGGGCCCAGCAGCAAGCGCGGCGGGCGCCCGATCGTCTTCGAGGACTGGCAGACGGTGGGCGGCGGCGACGGGATGTACAACGTCGTGGACCTCACCAACCGGTACCTGTTCAACGAATCGCAGTTCGGCGCCATCACCCGCACGGACCTCTACACGGGCGAGAGCAAGAGCATCGCGAACCGCGACCAGGCGCTCCGCTTCAACTGGAACGCGCCGATCGTCGCCTCACAGCACGACCCGACGGTGGTCTACCACGCGGCCAACCGCCTCATGAAGTCGGCGACGCGCGGCGACAGCTGGGAGTTCATCAGCCCGGACCTGACGACCAACGACAAGTCGAAGTTCACGGCGGACGCGAAGGGCGGGGACGGCAACATCACCTACTGCACCATCACGACGGTGTCCGAGTCGCCGATCGTCCGCGACCTGCTCTGGGTGGGAACCGATGACGGCAACGTGTGGGTGACGAAGGACGGCGGGCGCAGCGGCGACAAGAGCTGGACGAAGCTCAACGACAACATCAAGGGAAATCCCGGCTTCTGGGTGAGCCGGGTGGAAGCGTCGCACCATTTCCCCGGCACGGCCTACGTGAGCTACTCCGGCCTGCGGAACGACGACTTCAAGGCCTACCTCTACAAGACGACGGACTACGGGCAGACGTGGACTTCGCTCGTCGGCAACCTGCCGGCGAAGACGATCAACGTCATCCGCGAGGATCCGAAGAACCCGAACCTGCTGTTCGTGGGCGCCGAGTGGGGGCTGTACGTGTCGATTGACGGCGGCAAGACCTGGAACGACATGAAGGGGAACATGCCGACCCAGCCGGTGTACGACCTGCAGATCCACCCGCGCGACGGCGAGCTGGTGGTGGCGACGCACGGCCGCGGCATCTACGTCACGGATATCACCCCGCTCCAGCAGATGACCGACAAGGTGCTGGGCGAGAACGTCTACCTGTTCGACATCAAGCCCGCGGTCAAGTGGGTCACCCGGATTCCGAACGTGTCGGCGTCGACCAACTTCCAGGGCCAGAGCAACCCAGCGGGCGTGGTGGTGAACTACTACCTGAAGTCGGCGGCGGCGGGTGACGTCACCGTGCAGGTGTTGAAGGGCGCGCGCGTGGTCGCCGAGAACAAGAAGGCGCCGAACGCGGCCGGCCTCAACAAGCTGGTCTGGAACATGCGGATGGACGCGGTGACCATCCCCGGCGTGGCCGCAGCGCCTGCGGCGGGCCGCGGGTTCGGCGGAGGCGGCGGCCGGTTCGGCGCGGTCGAGCCTGCGATTCCGACGTTCGGCGGCGCGCTTCCGGCCGACCCGGGCGAGTACACGGTGGTGATCACGGCCGGCGGGAAGACGATCTCGAAGACCGCCGTGATCCTCGAAGACGTCTGGTTCGACAGGATGTTCTAGCCAGGAATCAGGGTAGGACATTTCATCGGCGCGGCGTCGATGTAGCCGAGGGGCTTCAGCCCCTCGGCCCCCGGCACGGGGCTGAAGCCCCGTGCTACATCGACTCCCACCGCTGCAGGGACATCCCATCGGCCAGGCATCGGCGCGGTGATAGAATCGCCCCGGCCCTGCCTCGGGCCGGAGGCAACGTGTCCCTCGTCGAACAGTTCGTCCGCACCGCCAAGTCCCACGAGAACAAGCTCGCCATCATCGACCGTGCGACGAACCAGCGCGTCACTTACCGCGACACCCTGCTGCGCGCGCTGATCCTGTCGCACGCCTTCCGGCGCTACGAGCACGGGATGATCGGCGTGATGATCCCGACCTCGGCCGGGGCGATGTACTCGGTGATCGGCGCGCTCATGAGCGGCCGCACGCCGGTGATGATCAACTACTCGACCGGCGCGGCGCAGAACTGCGAGATGGCCCAGCGCCGTCTTGCCTTTCGCACCATCATCACGTCGCGCGCGCTGCTCGAGAAGATCAAGTGCCCCGCGGTGGAGGGCATGGTCTTCATCGAAGACCTGGCGGCCGCCGTCTCTCCGCTCGCGAAGCTCACCGGGTTCCTGCGGGCGTCGATGTCGGCCGATCGCATCTGCCGGTACATCCACCCCTGCAAGGAGGACGACCCCGCGGTCATCCTGTTCACCAGCGGCAGCGAGCGCGAGCCGAAGGCGGTGCCGCTGACGCACCGGAACATCGCGGCGAACATCGCCGGCATGCACGAGGTGCTCGAGTTCGGCGCAGCGGACACGATCCTCGGCAACCTGCCCCTTTTCCACGTCTTCGGCCTCAACACCCACCTCTGGCTCCCGCTGACCAACGCGATGACCGTGGTCACGTTCCCGAATCCGCTCGAGTTCCGCGCGATCACGGCGGCGATCCGCGAGGAGAGCGTGACGATGATGGTGGGGACGCCGACGTTCCTCTCGGGCTACCTCCAGAAATCGGAGCCGGGCGATTTTGCCACCGTTCGACTGCTGATCACGGGCGCCGACAAGTGCCCCGAGGCGCTGCGCGCCGGCTTCCTCGAGCGGCACGGCAGGGTGCTGCTCGAAGGCTACGGCACGACCGAGACGAGCCCGGTGATTTCGGTGAACACGCCCGAGCACAACCGCCCCGGCAGCGTGGGCAAGGTCCTGCCGAACGTGCAGGTCCGCATGGAGCACTACGAGACCGGTGAACCGTGCGCCGTGAACGAGATAGGCAAGATCCTCGTCAAGGGCGACAGCGTCATGACGGCCTACTTCGACGATTTCGAGGCGACGGCGCTCTCGCGGCGGCACGGGTGGTACGACACCGGCGACATGGGCTACCGCGACGAGGAAGGCTACCTGTGGCACGTGGGCCGCCTCGGCCGGTTCCTGAAAGTCGGCGGAGAAATGGTCTCGCTGGTCCAGGTCGAGGACGTGCTGCAGCGCCACCTGGGCGACACCGCCGAGTGCGGTGTGGTCGAAGTCGCCGACCCGGTGAAGGGGGCGAAGATTGTCGCTGCCGTGACCGTGAAGATCGACGAGAAAGCGGCGGCCGCCAGGTTGGCCGAGAGCCTTCCGCGGATCGCGGTGCCGAGACAGTTCGTCGTTCTCCCGTTCCTGCCCAAGATGCCGAGCGGGAAGGTGGACTACCGCGCGCTGACGGAGATGGTCCGTGACGCCGTGCAAGGCACGGCACGACGATAGGTTTCAGGAACCAGGGGGGCGTGTGATGGAGAAGCTGCCTCGGACCGCCATTGTCGCAACCGTCCTGTTCACCGTCGTCGCATTCGCGGCCGGCATCCAGGGCCGGCAGGGGGCCAGCCAGAAGGGCGCCGTCGCGCCGGGCCAGCGCGCGCAGCCGCTCGACCAGGAGTACACGAAGCGGATCCTCGCGGCGACGCCGGACAAGCGCATCCTGACCGAACTGGTCGATCACATGCCGGCGTCCCCGACGGTGCCGTCCCCGCTGAAGTTCTTCGGCTACGTGCCTGGCGAGGACAGCAAGGTGACCTACCACAAGGACATCGTTCGCTACTACGAGGCGCTCGACAAGGCGTCGGCGCGCGCGACGATGTGGGAGATTGGCAGGACCGAGGAAGGGCGGCCGATGGTGGCGATGGCCATCGCCGACGAGGCGACGATTGCGTCGCTCGATCGCTACAAGACGATCACGCGCAAGCTCAGCGACCCGCGCGCGTTGACCGAGGCGCAGGCGCGCCAGCTGATCCAGACCGGCAAGCCATTCTACGTCGTAACCGGCAGCCTCCACTCCTCCGAGGCCGGCAGCCCGGAGATGCTCATCGAACTCGCTTTCCGCCTGGCGGTCGAGGAATCCGCGTTCGTCCAGCAGATTCGCAACAACTCGGTCGTCGTCATCGTGCCGGTGGCGGAAGTGGACGGCCACGAGCGCTACGTGGACAACCGGCGGGCCGCCGATGCCGGGCAGCCGCAGCCCGGCATGACGTACTGGGGCAGGTACGTCGCGCACGACGACAACCGCGACACGATCGGCAAGGGGCTGGCGCTCACCCACAACACGCTCAAGCTGTTCCTCGACCTGCGGCCGCAGGTGCTGCACGACCTGCACGAGTCGGTGACGCTGCTCTACACGTCCGCGGGTACCGGGCCCTACAACACCGAGATTCCGCCGGTGCTCGCGAGCGAGTGGTGGTGGCTGTCGCAGACCGAGCTGATGGAGATGACCAAGCGCGGCGTGCCTGGCGTCTACACGTACAACTACTGGGACGGGTGGGCGCCCAACTTCCTGCTCTGGATCGCCGTCACGCACAACTCGATTGGACGGTTCTACGAGACACAGAGCTACGGCGGGGGTGGCGGAAGGGGCGGTCCGCCGTCGCCTGCGCGCCGGGGCGCAGGCTTCGGCGGGACAGGCTGCGGCAGGTGCCGCGGGCCGTGGCGCTGGCGCCCGCCAGCGCCGGCCACCGCCGGGACGGCTCGTCGCCGGCGGCCAGAGCCGCGAGTGGTATCGTCCCTTCCCGGTGCCGCCCGAGGGCGTGCAGTGGAGCGGCCGCGCCAACATCAACATGCAGCAGTCGGCGCTGCTGATCGCGCTCAACACCGTGGCGAAGAGCCGCGAGTTGATCCTCGAGAACTACTACGTCAAGAACAAGATGATGGTCGAGAAGGGGAAGACACAGGCGCCGTACGCCTACGTGATCCCCGCGAAGCAGCGCCGCAGGGCCGACGCGGCCGACCTGATGAACTACTTCCGGCGCGACGCGGTGGAGGTCCACACGGCCACCGCACCGTTCACGATCGGCGGCGTCCAGGTGGCGGCGGGCGACTACATCGTCCGGCTCGATCAGCCGTACGGCGGCTTCGTCAACATGCTGCTTGGCGTCCAGTGGTTCCCCGAGCGGAACCCGCGCCCGTACGACGACACCGGCTGGTCGTTCACGCTCGTCCGCAACCTGCAGGTGCACAAGATCGACGACAAGGCGATCTTCGACAAGCCGATGGCGCTCGCGGCGGCTGACTTCAAGGGTGTCGGCGGCATCGAGGGCACCGGGCGGATGCTCCTCGTCGATCACACGACGGACAGCAACCTGGCGACGTTCCGGTTTGCGAACGCCAAGGTGAAGATGGCAGCCGCGGAGCAGGCGTTCGAAGCCGCCGGGCACAAGTTCGCACCCGGCGCATTCATCATCCCCGACGCGGACCGCGCGGCGCTGGAACCGCAGGTCCGTGACCTCGGACTCGCCGCGTGGGCGACGGACACGCTGCCGAACGTGCCGACGCACGATCTCGACGTGCCGCGCGTCGGGTATCTCCATTCGTGGTCGAGCACGCAGGACGAGGGCTGGGTCCGGATGGTGTTCGACCGCCTCAAGGTGCCCTACACGTACTTTGCCGACAACACCGTGCGGCAAGGCAACCTGCGCGCCAAGTTCGACGTGATCATCTACCCGGCCGGCCCCGTGCAGGTGGATGGCGGGGACATCCCGGCAAGCGGTTCGCCACAGCCGTACAAGAAGACCGACCTCACGCCCAACATCGGGACGGCACCGGACACGACCGAGGACAGGCGGGGCAGCCTCGGCCGCGACGGCATGAGGGCGCTCGAAACGTTCGTGCAGGAAGGCGGGGTGCTCATCGCAGAGGGGCCGCCCGCGGCGGTCTTCCCCGACTACCGTCTGGTGCCCGGTGTGGTCACCGAGCAGCCGGCCGACCTGTGGGCGCCAGGCTCGGTCATCAAGACGCTCCTGGGCGACCGCACGAGCCCGATTCTCTACGGGTACGATCAGAAGACGCTGGGCGTGATCTTCAAGAACGGGCCTGTCCTCGCGCTTTCCTCCGGCGGCGCCCGGGGGGGCGCACGCGGTGCGACGCCGTCGTTCCAGCCGGAACTCCAGCCGATGTCCGCGCCCTCTCGGCTGACGACGCTCGATGGTCCGCCCCCGGGGCCTGCGCCTGCAGGCGGCGCTCGCGGGGCTGGCGGCGGCTTGGGGCGCGGCGGCTTCGACACGGCGGCGGCGCCGGCCGCTCCGCGTGTGCTGTTGTCGTACCCGGCCGACCCGAACGATCTTCTCTTGTCGGGCGCGCTCGTCGGCGGGACCGCTCTGGCCGGTCGGCCGGCGCTCGTGGACGTGAGGCTCGGCAACGGGCACGTCGTGCTCTTCGGCATCCGTCCGTTCTGGCGGAACGAAACGACCGGCACGCACTTCCTGGCGTTCAACGCGATTCTGAATTGGAACGATTTGGGCACCAAGTAGTCGGAACTGAAGCTGAGGAGTCGGTTCCTACGCTGAGGAGTGGGTTCCTGCGATGAGGAGTCGACTCTGACGGTGAGGAGTCGGGGCTGGTGAACCTCAGTCCGGCCCTTCAGCGGTAGGCGTCCTTGCGGTCGTCGACCGTGAGCAGGAACACAATCGAAGCGTCGGCGTCCACGGAGTAGAACACGCGGAGGGCGCCGATCCGATAGCGCCAGGTCGGCGGCTCGTAGTCCCGCAGCTTCCGGATGTTCGGCCCGAAGTAGGGATTCCGGCGAAGTTGCGGGTACACGTAACCGCCAAGCTTCTTCGTCACCGACGCCGGAGGGTGCAGCCGGGCGAGCGCCTTCCGGAACTCCTCGGTTTCGAAGACGCGGAACTCAGACGAAGGCGCCGCGCCGCTTCGTCGCATCGCGATGCCCCCGCTTCAGGCTCCGGTTGAGCGCGGCGTTCCCTCGGATCTCGGCCATCTCGAATTCGTCGACCATGCCGCGTTCGTGCACGAAGCGCATCGCCGCGGTCACGATGAGGTTCGAGATCGGCCGATTCTCGCGCTCCGCGACGTCCGCGAAAAGCCGGTAGACCGGATCGTCGAGTCGAAGCGTGATGGTCCTGGACACGGAATCCTCCAGCCGCAGCGTTGACCAGAGTAGAATACAGAAGAATACAGGAGAACACAACTGGCGCGATCACCGCGTCCCGAGCGCCGCCAGCCGCTTCTTCGCGTCCTCGACGTCCCGGATGCCGGGGTCGGCTTTCGCCATCAGCTCCAGGAAGCGCGTGTAGTGCTCCCGCGCCTTCGAAGCGTCCCTTGTCTGCTCGTACAACCGACCGATGGTGTAGTCCAGCCGGGAGCGCTCGTAGAAATAGATGAACGTCTGGCCGCTGTCCCATCTCGACATCACGCTCATCCCATCGCCACCGGTCGTAGATCTTGAACGCCGCGGCGCTGTCGCCCTCGAGCTCCGCCCGCCGCGCCATCAGGTCCGACCGCGCGTCCCTCGCACACCTGCTTCGCGATGCTGATCGCCGTGCCGACGCCGAGCTGCCCCGACATCGCGATCATGCTCTTCAGGTCCTCCCCGGGCACGTACTCCATCGTCAGGAAATACGCGTCGCCGGAGCGGCCGAGGTCGAACATCCGGCAGATGTTCTTGTGGGAGCTGCCGCGGGCCGTCGTCAACTCGCGGCGGAAGCGGTCGATGGTCGCCTGGTCGGCGGCAATCTCGGGGCGAATGAGCTTGAGGGCGACCTTGGCCTGGACTTCCTTGTCGAGGACCTTGTAGACGTGGCCCATACCGCCGCGGCCCAGTTCCTCGATGACCTGGTAACGCCCCGCGAACGTGGCCAGGCGAACGGTTTTCAAACGGATTACGGGCCCTCTACCAGGTCTTCCGCCGGAGGCCGCGCACGGCGTCGAAGTGCTGGTCGCGGCTGAGGACCGCGAACCGGTGCTGCAGGGCGAGGGCCGCGATCCACGCGTCGTTCGCCGGAATCGGATGGCCCGCCTGTTTCAGCGCGACGCGCAGCGCCGCGTACACACCAGCCGTTTCGTCGGTCACGGTGAGGATGTCGAAGCCGGACAGATGTGCGTCCAGCCACCGTTCGTAGGCCGCCCGGTGGCGAGAACCCGAGATGCCGTAGCGGAACTCCCCCAACACGATGACCGGGATGGCCGCCACGCTCTCGCGGCGCAGGATCTCGCCGACGCCGGCATCTCCATCGACGAAGGCCGACAGCGCGTTCGTATCGAGGATCACGCCAGGTCCTCGGGCTCGAGGACCTCGAACGTCTCGTCGATCCTCGCCTGGATGCGGCGTGTTTCCCCGTGCAACCGGCGCAGCCCGCCGAAGCCCTGCATCCACTCGGGCTCGTCGGGAGGAGCCTGACCACCTTTTTCGGCCAACTTCTCCTGCAGGGCCTCGGCCACCACTGTTTCAGCGTCTGGCCCCTTTCGGCGCCTTCGACTTGGCCCGGCGGAACAGCCGGTCGGGGATCTCGATGGTCGTTTTCACGGACCCATATTACCATATTTACGGTCTTCGACCGGCGCGCCTGGTGTGGGCGCGGGGCTGCGCGCCGCCGCCCGGCCAGCCCGAGAGGCAAGGGCCTGACGGGCGGGTGCGGGTGAAACCGGCGACAGACTGATATGATGCGGGCGCGACCCGCCATGGAACCCGAACACCTCCCGTCCCGCCGCTGTTTCATCGAACTCGCGGCGGGAGTGTCGCTCGCGGCCTTTCTCGGTCCGTTGCCGGCCTCGGCGGCGGCCGACTCCCGCGTCGTCCGCGCCGGCTGCCCCTCTCACAACTGTGGCGGCCGATGCCTGCTCAAGCTCCATGTCGAGAACGGCGTCATCGTCCGCATCGAGACGGACGACCGGGCGACCGACGGCATCGAGGCGCCCCAGCTTCGCGCCTGCATCCGCGGCCGCGCGTATCGACGGCGCCAGTACCATCCCGACCGGCTTCTTCGCCCCTTGAAGCGGACCGGCAAGCGGGGCGAGGGCAAGTTCCAGCCGATTTCCTGGGACGAGGCGCTGGACACGGTGGCGGCCGCGTTGCAGCGAGTCAAGAAGACTTACGGGAACTCCGCGCTGTTCGTGCCCTACGGCACCGGAAGCTACAGCCAGACGAACGGCCGCCAGGTGGCGCAGCGGCTGATGAACCTGTTCGGCGGCTCGCTCGGCCACTACAACAACTACTCGTGGGCCGCGATGGCGAAGGCCACCGAGACGGTCTACGGGACGGGCGTCACCGGCAACCAGCGCCAGGACTGGCTGAACGCGAAATACATCCTGATGTGGGGATGGAACCCGGCCGAGGTTCGCGACGGGACCAACACCGAGTTCTTTCTCCGGAAGGCGCGTGAGAACGGTGCCCGGATCGTCTGCATCGATCCCCGGATGACGCTCAGCGCCGTTTCACTGGCCGACGAGTGGGTGCCGATCCGGCCCGGCACCGACGCCGCGATGATGTCGGCGATGGCGCACGTGATGATCAGCGCGGGGCTGGTGGACGCGCAGTTCGTCGCGACGCACTGCGTGGGCTTCGACGGGACGCAGATGCCCGCCGGGCTGGCGGATGCCGAAAGCTACACGGATTACATCCTCGGCGCGCGGGACAAGACGCCGAAGACACCGAAGTGGGCCGAGGCGATCACCGGCGTGCCGCGCGACACCATCGAGCGCCTGGCCCGGGAGTACGCCACCCGCAAGCCCGGCGTCCTCTACCAGGGCTACGGCATGCAGCGCCGGGCGTTCGGCGAGCAGGTGGTGAGGGCGGGCTGTGCGCTGGCGGCGTTCACCGGCAACGTCGGCGTGCCGGGTGGCTGGGCCAGCGGCCTGGCGTTGCAGGCGCCGGCCGGGGGCCCCTTGTGGAACGTCTTTCCTACCGGCAACAACCCGGTCAAAGCCAGCATCCCGACGTTCCTCTGGACGGAGGCCGTCGTGCGAGGCGCCGAACTTGGCGCCGAACAGGGCGTCCGCGGCGTGCCGCAGCCTCGAGGCGCCGATCAAGCTGATCTACGCCGTCGCGTCGAACGCGCTGATCAACCAGCACGCCAACATCAACCGCACCGCGAAGATCCTCGCCGACGAGCGCCTGGTCGAGTTCCTCGTCGTCCAGGACAACTTCCTTACACCGTCCGCACGCTTCGCGGACATCGTCCTGCCGGCGTGCACGCAGCTCGAGACCTGGGGCGTCGAGGACGGCTGGAAGTACGGCGACGAAGTGCTGCTGATGCCGAAGGTGGTCGAGCCCGCGGGCGAGACGAAGAGCGATTATGCCATCTGCGCCGACCTCGCCGGCCGGCTGGGCGCTGAAGGCGGCGTTCACGGAGGGGCGCTCGGAGCGCGACTGGGTGGAGGCCGCGCTCACCTCGTATCGGAAGGTCTATCCCGGCCTTCCTTCGCTCGAGGAGTTCGAACGGCGCCAAACCGGCGTGCACGCCGTGCCCGTCACCGAACCCGCGGTCGCCTTCGCCGACTTCCGTCGCGACCCGGTGCGCCATCCCCTGCCGACGCCCTCGGGCCGGATCGAACTGTTCTCGGCAGCGACTGCACGCCATGAACCGGCCGGCCGACATACCGGCGGTGCCGAAGTACATCCCCGAGTGGGAGAGCCCGTTCGACGCCACGGGGCGCCGGTTCCCGCTGCAGGTGATCGGCCACCACACGCTCGCGCGCGTGCACTCGACGATGAGCGGGGTGGACTGGCTGGAGGAGGCGTTCCCGCACCGGCTGTTCATCAACCCGCTGGATGCGGCGGCGCGGTCGATTTCGAACGGCGACGAAGTCCGCGTGTTCAACGACCGCGGCGAGCTGACGATCAAGTGCCGGGTCACGCGGCGGATCATGCCCGGCGTGGTTGCCATCCCGCAGGGCGCGTGGTGGCTCCCGACGGCGCAGGGCCTCGACAAGGGCGGGTCGGTCAACGTGCTGACGTCGGAGCGCTGGACGCCGCTCGCCTTCGGCAACGCACAGCACACGGTGATGGCGGAGGTGCAGAAGAACAGTGGCTAGAGCCACTGACCACTGACCACTAGCCACTGACCACTACATGACACAGCTCGCCTTCTTCGTGAACTCCGACGCCTGCTCCGGCTGCAAGACGTGCCAGGTGGCGTGCAAGGACAAGAACGGCCTGGCCGCCGGGCTGCACTGGCGGCGCGTGTACCAGGTGTCGGCGGGAGGGTGGCAGAAGAAGGGCGACGCCTGGACGTCGACGGTGGTGGCGTACAACCTGTCGGTGGCCTGTCATCACTGCGCCGACCCGGTCTGCGGCACGCAGTGCTCGGTGGACGCCATCTGGAAGCGTCCCGACGGGATCGTGCTCCTGGATCAGGTCCGCTGCACCAAGTGTAACAAGTGCCGCGCCGACTGCCCCTACGAGGCGATTCGCTACGAGGCGGCGACCAACACCGTGAGCAAGTGCGACTTCTGCGTCGATCGGATCGACGCGGGCCAGCCGCCGGTCTGCGTTACGGCCTGTCCCAACCGCGCCCTCGACTTCGGGGAACTCGAGGAACTGCGCCGGCGCCACGCGGCAGGCGGGCCGCCTTCGCCCCTCGGGCTTCGGCGCCCAGGGACGCCTGCCCCACCAACAGGCGGGACGCCTGCGCACTCGTGGATCGGTGTTCCCGCTCGAGGACGCTGCCATCACTCGGCCCGCCCTCGTCATCCGGCCCCACCGCCACGCGGCGCTCGCGCACAGGACGGGAGCCGGAAGTGGGGAATTGGGAAGAACTGTAGCGAGGGAGTCGGGATTCAGCAGGCGGGATTCAGGATGCGGCGACTCAGTGGCGGGAGCCGGCGACGAATGCACGGGGTGACAGCCCCGGTGCTACACGTCCACCCGTGGAATTTCGAGTGTCAGCCGAGGCACGGCTGAAGCCCCGTGCTACAGAACGGCTCCTACCAGCTGAAACGCAGGCCGAACGACGTGACGCGTCCGCCCGGGTCCTGCGAGCCGTTCACGTCCTGCGCGGCCGACGTGACCTGCCAGTTGGTGAACGAGCTGCCCATGCCCGTGGTCGAGGCCGTCGCCCGGGGTGGCGGACGTCGGCGCGATGGCGTTGAAGTTGACGGTGTTCAGCACGTTGTACAGGTCCATCCGGGCTTCGATCTTCATGTTCTTCGGCAGCGAGAACCGCTTCACGAAGCTCATGTCGAGCTTGCCGTAGAGGGGACCCGTGACGATCCGCGTGAGCGCCGTGCCCGGGCACATGCCCGACAGGTACTGCACGCAGTCGGGACCGCTGGCCGGCGCCAGGTAACGGCCGGTCGGCATCACGTTGTTCGTGTAGCCGGTCACCGTGGTCGGCGACTGCCCGTAGAGCGCGATGATCGACTGCTGGATCACGTCCTTCGGGCAGCATGTAGAGGCGGTCGTAACCGGCGGCATCCGGGATGTGGTAGAACTTGAACATGTCCTGGAATTCCTTCTCGGACATGCCCACCAGGCGGTAGCCGCCGTAGTTGAACTTCGCGCCGCTCTGGATGCGGGCGACGCCGTCGACTTCCCAGCCGCCCACGAGCGCTTCCATCCACCGGCTGGCGCCCGACGCGAACTGCTTGCCCTGGCCGAACGGCAGCTCGTACGCCCAGTTCACCTTGAACGAGTGGTCCGGACCGCCCGTGCTGTCCATGTAGAACCAGTCTTCGCGCAGCGACCGCTGGCCCCAGGTCTGGCGGCCGAACGAGCGGATGTAGCTGCCCTGCACCAGCAGGCCCTTGCTCATCTGCTTGCGGAGGTCGACCTGGATCGAGTTGTACCGCGTGTTGCCCGCGGTCGTCTCGAGGTAGGCGCCCGTTCTTCATCGTCGGGTTCGCCTGGAAGAAGTTCACCGGCAGGCCGGCCTTGGCCGCGTTGGCCATCAGCCCGTCCTGCTGCAGGCCGCTGGTGCCGGTCCCGGCGATCGTCGTCGAGGGCCGGGTTATACATGCTCAGCGAGTTGTACCAGGACGACGTCGCGAACTGCGACACGCCGTGTAGTTGGCCGGCGTCCTTGTTCCGGCGCTGTCGAGCGGGATCCCCTTGAAGAACGCCATGAAGATCGGCAGCGGCGACGTGCCCGCCGCGCCGGTGTAGGCGAACGTGTTGCCCTTGCCCGCCTGGATGTTCGCGTTCAGGTTCTGCTGTGCCAGGCGGAACTCGTCGTAGAACCCGTTCTCGCCCTTCAGCATGCTCCACTGCGAGCTGCTGGTCATGTTCCACGTGCCTCCAGCCGCCCACGTTGGTGTTGCCGACGTAGCGGACCTCGAGCGCCATCGTCTTGCCCGAGCGCCCGCTGGAACCCGAAGCTGTACTGGTGGGTGTCAGCGGCACCGGCCAGTCCGGGTAGTGGATGTCGATCGTCTCGTTGTTCGCCGGCGTCAACGGGTAGGAGATCGAAGCCGGGAACTGCGACGGGAACAAGCGCGCCGTGTCGCGCAGCAGCACGGGGTAGTTCGCAGTGCCGCCGATCGTGTCCACGCCCAGGATCGGCGTGCCGCGTCGAGGTCGTGCGGGTCGCCGATCGGCTGCGCCCCGGGTTGCCGCTGTAGTTGCTGTCGAAGAACGACGTCCCGAGCTTGTGAAGCTCATGGAGTAGCCGCCGCGGAACACCGGGTCGGTGCTGAGGATCGTGCTGAGGAACCCCTTCTTCAGGTTCGGCCGCCACGCCGCGCCGACGCTCGGCGCGATGTTGTTCCAGTCGGTGTTGTAGGCGGGCGCGCTGTTCTCGTCCTTCACGACCTGCGGCGCAACGCCAGTGAGCGTGCCCGGCTTGTACAGGTTGCCCTCCCCGTATCTGCCCGTGCCCGCGCCCGTGACGCCGTAGACCATCTGCCAGGTCTCGGGCCGCGAATAGAGGCCGTCGGTCGTCATCGGCAGCTGGAATTCCCAGCGCGCGCCGAAGTTCAGCGTCAGGTTCGGCTTGACGCGCCACGAATCGCTCACGAACATCCCGTAGGAGTCGGCGATGGTGCCGTTGGTCCGCTCACCGCTCAGGACTTGTAGGACCCGTCCTGCTGCAGGTAGCCGGTGCCGCTGAACGACGTCACGCGGCCCGTCAACAGCCCGTAGAGGTTGCGCGCGTAGCCGGCGTTGGTCGTGCTGATGCCGCCCGGGAAGTTGCCCGAGGTCGCGTCGAGCATGCCGTAGGCCGGGTCCACCGAGGCGGTGCCGAACGACGAGCGTCGCCTCGTAGGTCGGCGTCCGACCCAGTTCCGCATGTTGATGCGGGTGAACGAGAAGCCGCTGCTGATGCTGTGCTTCCCCTTCAGCCAGTTCAGGTTGTCCTCGAAGCCGAACTGCGACGCGACGCCGCCCGACGGCCCGCCGTACGCGGTGGCCGAGCTGAGGGTCTGGGTCGGTGGCCGGGCAGGCTGAAGTTCCAGCCCTTGCCGCCGGCCGACTGGCAGCCGACGCCGGTGCAGTTGAACTGCGCCGTCGTCGACGCCCTTGCCGAAGTAGGAGCCGAGGCCGATGGCGTCCTGCACGCCGACGCGCACCTCGTTGACCATGCTCTTGCCGAGCGTCGACCGCAAGGATGTCTGCCACATGTAGCGGCCCGACGTCTGCGCCCCGACGTTCGGGAAGCCGGGGTAGCGCGGGTCGGCGCTGTTCAGGAAGTCCGGCGTCGAGTTGAAGTCGTTGTAGCGGCCGGTGAACGACAGCCGGTGCGCCGCCGTGAGGTTGTAGTCCATCCTCAGCGTCGGGAACTTGCGCATCTGCGTGGCGTTCGCCGAGTAGTCGTACTGGTCGAGCAGCAGGTCGTACGTCGTCACCGCGCCGGTCATCCCGTGGCCGTCCGCATGTCGCCGAGCAGCTTGGAGAGCGACGGGTCCATCGTGGACACCTGGCCCTTGCTCGCCGCGAGCGTCAGCAGGTTGATCGACTTCACGCCGCTGCCGTCGGCCGCCTGGTAGGTGAAGATGCCCTGGCGCGCCTGCTCGTTCAGCAGGTAGCGCGTGCGCGACCGCGACTCGGGCAGCCGGAACTCTTCGTAGTTGAAGAAGTAGAACAACTTGTCCTTCATGATCGGCCCGCCCACGCGGAAGCCGGGCGTCTGGAGGCGCACGTCGTTGATGAAGTAGTCGCCGGCGGGCGTCTTCGGCATGGTCGCGCTTGTTGAACCAGTAGGGCGTGTTCAGCCCCCACAGCCAGCTCGGGCTCTTCTTCCGCGTCAGCACGTCGTCTTCGTTCGTGCCCGCCTGGTTGCGCCAGGTGTTGTACGACCGACCCGCTGAACTTGTTCGTGCCCGCGCGGGTCGTCATGCGGATCTGCGACGCGCCCGAACCGCTGCTCTCGGCGCCGGGATTCGACGTGGAGACCGTGATCTCCTCGACCGAGTCCATCAGCGGCCGGATGTACATGAAGAAGCCCTCGGACCCGCGCTTGTCCTGGACGTTCACGCCGTCGAGCGTGATGTTCATCGACGAGGTCGGGAGACCGTTGATCGTCGAGCTGCGCGTCACGCTGCCCGGCGTCTCGACGCCCGGCAGGCTGACGACGTAGTCGAGCGCCGTCCGGCTGACGACCGGCAGGCTCGAAATCTGCTTGATGGCGACCGTCGTCTGGACTTCGGCGCTCTGGGTCTGCACGACTTCCGCGGCGCCGGTCACGACGACCGTCTCCTGGAGCCCGCCGACTTCGAGCGTGACCTTGACCGCCGCCGGCGTGCCGGTGACCAGCGTGACGTCCGGCAGAACGACCGTCTTGAACCCCGACAGGGCCACAGTAACGGTATAAGTGCCGGGCGGCAGCGCGGGAATGGTGAACCGGCCGACCGAGTCGGTCACGGTCGGGAAGGTCGCCGCCGTCCCATTGTGCTTCGCCACGACGTCGACGCCGGGCATGATGCCGCCCGACGCGTCACTGACGATCCCCGAGAGCGTGGAGCTGCCGCCGCCCTGCGCGTACATTGATGTGCCGAACGCGGCCATCAGGACGATCAGGATGGCCGCCAGCCCACTTTTCAGCAAGCCACGTGTCATCGAATGCCTCCTCACACAGCAGTGGTGGACGTCCACCCGACGTCACCGCCCACCCATTACGCGAGCCAACGCGAACGCGACGAACGAGGAGAGCCCCGAGCCGAGCCTAATCACACGACGACGAGTTGTCGCCGAGCCGTACTTCGAGCTCGGCAACGACGACCTGAGTGCGAAACGCGCCAGGATGACGGGACCGAGGATCCGAACGAACGGGCGCCACGACCGGCACGCCGACACGAGCGCCCGCGCCGCGAGGACGGACGGTCGCTCGGTGGCGCCGGCATCTGGCCGGCCGTGCTGGGGCGGGCAGAGACACTTCGAGCGTCTCCGCTTCGCCAGGACGCAGAGCTGTTCAGGAGCTGTCAACAGGCCGGCCGGAAAGGCACGGGGTGCAAGGGAGGGCCGAACGCCGAAACGGGAAGACGGGAGGACCCAGGACGACCGAATCCGCCGACGACGCCGAACGACAACGAGCCTCGCGACCGACGAGATGACCGGCGTCACTCTGGATCGGATGGGCGACGGATGTCAAGCTCGGAGCGCTCGCGCTGCGTGGTCGCGTCGCTCCCTACCGGCGACCCGCCTGCAACGCCCGCGCGCGGGCGGCTGCCGCGGACCGCAGTTCGGAAGGTGCCTGGGCGTCGTCGTGCAGGCGGAGATATTCGGCGACCGCTTCGGCGAGCTTGCCCTGGCGCTCGTAGGTCTTTGCGAGGTTGATCCGGGTGTCCCAGTCGCCGGGGGCGAGCGCCGCAGCCTTGCGAAGCGCCTCGCCAGCCTCGTCGAGGCGACCTTCGGCGAGTGAGAGCGCGCCAAGGCCCGCCAGCGCGGGAGCGGAAACCGGGTCCGCCCGCAGGATTACTTCGGTCCTCGCTGCGCGCCTCCTGGCTGCGTCCGGCGCTCACCAGCACGCTGGCAAGGTCGAGTCGGATCCGGAACTTGGCCGGGTCGGTCTGGAGCGCAGCCCGGAACTCCGCGATCGCCAGTTCGTACTGCCGGCGACCGGCGAAGATCGAACCCCGGAGGATTCGGGCATCCGGGTACTTCGGGTCGATGGCGAGCGCGGCCTCGGCTTCGAGCAGTGCCCTGTCGGGACGGCCCAGTTCGAGTTCGCAGAGCGCGATCCATTGGTGGGCCTGGGCGTTCGAGGGGACCGCCCGCAGCAGCGCCCGGTAATTCTGTATCGCCTTCTCGTACTCGCGGCGTTCCAGGTGGAGGTTGCCGAGCACCTGCCGTGCGAAGGCGTTCTGCGGATCCTGGGCGAGCGCCTGCTGGAGGATGGGCAGCGCCTCGTCGAGACGGCGGGCCTGGACCAGCCTGCTTGCGGTGTTCAGCCGGTTGTAGGCCTCGATCATGTCTTTCGGGTCGGCCTTCGACGGCCCCGCAGCCGCGGCGCCGCCCCCGGCGCCCACGTAGCCGAGCGACGCGAGTCGGTCGATGGTGGCGCGGTCCATCTGCTGCCGGCTCATCTCTCCCGGCCCGCCTCCGGCGAGCCGTGCCAGGGCGCTCGCGAGCGCCTTCGCCGTCGAGGCGTTGAGGTCGTGGCGGTTGTCGCGCTCACCCGGGTCGGCCTGCGTGTCGTACAACTCCGGCCTGGGCGCCGCGATGAACTTCCACCGCTCGTCCCGCACGCTCCTGAGGGGCGCCCAGTTCATGTTCAGCTCGGGGAACAGCGACTCGGCGTAGACCGGCGGCGGCTCCTCCTTTCGCCCGTGCATCACGCCCTCCAGGCTGCGCGCGTTCTTCAACGGGGCACGCGGCAGGCCAAGGATCCTCGAGAATCGTCGGCACGATGTCGATGAGGCGAACGGGGTCTCGCACGACGACCGCCGGGACGACGCCCGGCCGCCAGACGATCAGCGGCACGCGGACCGCCGCATCGTAGACGAACATGCCGTGGGTCTCCTCGCCGTGGTCGCCGAGGCTCTCGCCGTGGTCGCCTGCCACGACGACGAGGGTCCGGCTCCTGGAGTCCGGCCTTCGCGAGATGTTCCATCACGCCGGCGAGCAGGGAATCCACGAAAGCGATCTCGCCATCGTACGGCGAGTTGGCAAACTCTTCCCCGAACGACCCCGGCGCGGAGTAGGGAGAGTGGGGGTCGTAGAGGTGCAGCCAGGCGAACAGCGGCGATGCGCCGTCGCGGGCCGCCTGGTCGAGCCAGGCGTCGAAAGCCGCCACGGTTCGATCGCCCCGGCGCTCGGCCTCGAGGTCGACGATCTGGCCGGCCTTCGCCTCGTTGTCCAGGCGGTCGTCATACACGTCGAACCCGCGGGCGAAGCCATAGCGGCGATCCAGGACGAACGAGCTGACGAACGCGGCGGTCCGGTAACCGGATTGGCCGAGGATGGTGGCCAGCGTCTCGAACCGGTCGGCGAGGTAGAAGTCGCCGTTGTTCCGCACCCCGTGTTCGAACGGGTAGAGCCCCGTGAGGATCGACGCGTGCGCGGGGGCGGTGATTGGAACGGGGCTGTAGGCGCGCTCGAAGCGGGCTCCCGCTGCGGCAAGCCTGTCGAGCAGCGGCGTCCTCGCCGCGGCATGTCCGTAGCTGCCGAGGTGATCCGCGCGCGTCGTATCGAGCGTGATCAGCAGGACGTTGAGCGACGGCCGGCTCGAGGGACCTGCCGCCGGTTCTCGTCGCAGCAGGAGGAACATGGCCGCTGCCACGGCGACCACGGCGAGAGCGAGCGCCGCCATCCAGGCGGGTGCCCGCCGCGACGGTGCGGGAGTCCCGACCGGCTTCGCGCCTGTCCCAGCCCCTGTCCGTCGTTGCCTGGCCATTGACCGTGTGTTCTCCGTACAAAGACAGGGGCACGGCAAGCCGTGCCCCTGTCGAGACGTCGAATGGAGCAGGGCCCGCCCCTGCCCCCGAATCTTACCAGCTAACCCGCCACGACAGCTGAATCAGCCTGCCGCCCGGATCCTGCGTGTTGCTCGAATCGCGGTAGGCGGACGTGACCTCGTAGTTCGACGTGCTGGTGTACGGACTGGCCATCGTCGAGCCGAAGAAGTCGATGTTGTCGAAGACGTTCAGGACGTCGACGCGCAGGTCGGACCAGATCCGCTTCGGTGATGTCGATCCGCTTGGCGATCGCCATGTCGGCACGGAAGAAGGCCGGCCCGGTGACGTAGTGGTGCAGCGGTTTGCCGCCCGTGCACGAACCGGTGTAGGCCTGGATGCAATCCGGGCCGTTGATCGGCGAGAAGTACCGGCCCTCGGCGCGCCGAGGGCGCTGTAGCCATCGGCCGAGGTTGCGCTGACCGAGTAGGCCTTGATGGTGTTGTCGATCACGTCCTGCGGCAGCATGTAGACGCGGGTCTTGCCGGCCGCGTCGGGGGCCATCCGCAGTTTGTAGAAGCTCTTCAGGTCGGCGTCGGTGAACCCGTTGAGCCGCACGTTGCCGAAGTCGAGGATGTTGCCGGTCTGCGTCCGCAGGCTGCCGTCCCACGACCAGCCGCCGACCAGCATGTTCATGCCGCGGCCGACGCTGCCGCCCCACTTCTTGCCCTGGCCGAACGGCAGTTCGTACAGCCAGTTGACCTTGAGCGTGTGATAGGGCGAGGCGCCCGAGCGTGCCCACTCGAACGGCTGCTTCAACGTGTACTGGTTCGACGCGTTTGCCGAATGACGTACTGGTAGCTGCCCGAGATCAGCAGCCCGGCCGACATGCGCCGCCGGAGCTCGATCTGCATCGCGTTGTAGCTGCGGCCGATCGCATCCTCGGGCCGCCCGGTGACATACACGCCGCCGAGGTCGGGGTTGAGGATGAACAGGTTGGCGGGCAGCCCCGCCTTCGTCGCGTTGTTCCGATACAGCGTCGAGCCGGAACTGCCTGTCTGGAGGGCGCTGGCCAGGTTGCCCGGGTTCGGGTTCCGGATCGCCAGGTAGTTGACCCACGTGGAGCTGGCGAACTGCGTCGACGTGTACTTCGTCGGGTCGTTCGCCTGCGACGCGGGAAGACCGGCCAGGTAGCCGAGCGTGATTGGCAATGGAGACGTGCCGGCGACACCGGTGTAGGCGAAGGTCGCCCCCTTGCCCGCCGCCAGGTTCGCCGACAAGTTCGCCTGCGCCTTCTTGAACTCGTCCAGGAACCCGTTCTCGAGGTTGTACTCGTTGAGCGACCGTCCGCCGATCACCCAGCCTCCGACCCCGCGGGTCCCCACGTAGCGGATGTCAACCGCCGTGTTCTTCGAGATGGCGCGCTGGAAGCTGACCGTCATCGAGTGAGATGTACGGCGTCTTGGTCTGCGGCGAGAACTCGTTCACGCTGTCGTTGGTCGTCCCGGTGATCGGGTAGGTCGGCGACTCGGGGAACGTCGGGGGCCCGAGCTGGGACGGGTTGCGATAGAGCAGGGGCAGCTGGCTCGTGGTCGAGACCAGGTTGCCGAGGCTCATGTTGCGGGTGGCGTTCACGTTGCCGCCCGGGTTGTAGCTGTAGAGGCCCGAAATGGCCTGCATACCCTCGCGGGTGTAGGCAATCGAGTAACCCGCGCGGAACACCGGGTCGGAGCTCAGGATCTTCGCCAGCCAGCCGCTGTTGTTGATGGACGGCCGCCACGCCACGCCCAGGCTGGGGGCGACGTTGTTCGCGTCGGTCGAGTACGACTGGTCACCCGCCTTGTAGCCGGTGAACTGGGTGAGGCTGCCGGTGCACGCGGGGTACCCGGTGCCGCCGCAGGGCGCGAACAGGTTCGGGTTGCCGGACGCGGTCATACCGGAATAGCCAAAGGTGTTGGCGTAGTTCAGGGGGCGCGAGTAGAAGTCGTTGCCCGGCACGAACGGCAGCTGCAGCTGGTAGCGCACGCCGAAGGTGGCCGTCAGGTCGGGACGCACGCGCCACGAGTCCTGGATGTAGACCCCCAGTTCACGCTGGTGCGCGAGCTGCGTGGAGTCGCCGTTGTAGACGTACTTGCCGGTGCTGCCATCCAGGTAGCCCGTGCCGCTGATCTGGGTGACGCGACCCGTCAGCAGCGCGTAGAGCGACCTCGCGTTGTTGCGGTCGGTCGAGGAGGAGCCAGGGAAGTTGCCGGACGCGAACATCCCGGCCACTTCCGCCGGGTCGTTCGAATCGACGCCGAGGCTGATGTTCGGCGCGAGGTAGTGGTTCACGTAGTTCAAGTTGATCTGCGTGAACGTGCCGCCGATGGCGAGCGCGTGCTTGCCCCTAATCCAGCTCACGCTGTCTTCGAAGAAGTAGGTCGGGGCGTCGCGCTCGTTCGCGTTGGTGCGCGACAGCGGGCTCGTCATGATCGGCGTGGTCAGGTAGAAGCCGTTGTACGGGGCGTAGGCGTCCTTGCTGAGACGCGACGCGAACTGCACCGCGCCGCCCGTCGCGCCGCCGCGGACCTCGTTGACCATGTTCGCCGAGACCGTCCACCGCCAGTTGCCGACGACGGACCAGCGGTCCGAGTCCTGGCCGCCCTCACCGCCAAAGCCCGGATACCTGGCATCCATGCTGTTGAGCGTGTCGGGGAAGGAGCGGTACTGCTGCAGGTAATACGACATGCCCACGCGGTGCTTGGACGTCAGGTTGTAGTCCACGCGGGTGGTCGGGTACCGGCGCACCTGTTCGCTGGGGTTCGAGAAGTTGAACGTCTGGGTGTGCGGGGTGCCCGTGCTGAGCAGCGTTCCCTTGCTGAACGTCGCCTTCACGTCGGCCAGCAGCTTCTGCACGACCGGGTCGTACGAATTGAGTCTGGTTGTACTCTGGCGGCGAGGGCCAGGATGTTCACACCGTCCGCCGGTCCGCCGTTGTACTTGAACACCCCGTTCATCGCGTCGTCGCTCAGCACCGTGCGGCTGCGCGCCGTCGTCTGGCCGGGCAGGCTGAACTGCTCGTAGTTGAAGAAGTAGAACAGCTTGTCCTCGCTTGATCGGGACCGCCGACGCGGAAGCCCTGCGTGTTCACCGCGACCTTGTCCTTGGGCAGCCCGTCGCGTTCGTTGAACCAGTAGTTGGTGTTCCAGTCGGGGCGCCGGTAGTAGCCGTAGCCGCTGCCCTGGAAGCGGTTCGTGCCCGAGCGCGTCGCGAACCGGATCTGGACGGCGCCCTGGCCGGCGCTTTCGGCGCCGGGGGTCGACGTGGAGACCGTGACTTCTTCCACGGCGTCCATGCGCGGGTTGATGCGCGCGAAGAAGCCGTCGCTCGATTGAGGTAGTTGTCCTGGACGTTGATCCCGTCGATCGTGATGTTCGTCGCGCTCGCCTGCAGCCCCATGACGGTGGAGTTGCGGATGGTGGACGTCGTGTTGACGCCGGGGAGCGCGGCGACGAAGTCGAGAGTGTTGCGCGTCGAGAGCGGCGCCTTGCTGATCATGGCGGTCGTCAGGGTCGAGGTGACCGCCGCGGACTGCGCCTGGACGATCTCGGTCGAGCCGGTCACGACGACCGTCTCCTGCAACTGGCCGACCTCGAGGACCACCTTCTTGATGGACGAAGCGACGCCGACGGTGACGGTGACGTCGGGCAGCAGGATCGTCTTGAACCCCATCAGGGAGACGGTGACCGTGTACTGCCCCGGCGCGAGCGCCGGGATCAGGAACTTGCCGTCGTGTCGGTCACCGCCTGGGTGACCGCGCCGGTCGCGTTGTTCTTCGCGACCACGTCCACGCCGGGAATGATCGCCTCCCGACACGTCAACCACGGTTCCCGTCAGGCTGCCGGTCGTACCGGCACCCTGTCCGTACACCGGCGCGCCGACGGCCGCCGTCAGCAAGACGAGCGTGCACACCAAAGCACACTTGAGCGAGCCTCGAGCCATGAAACCTCCTAGTGCGCCGGCACATCCGCCCACCCCGCGACTGCGCCGGCGCCAAGCGACAGCCACACACCGACAGCGAAGCAGAGAGAGTCGAATCGAGCCGAGCCGGAAGGAACGACGACACGAGCGCCGAGCCTGGCGCAGGATGGCCGAAGCGCTTTTCATGGAAGCGCGCGCACAGGGGGGCTGGCGCCTCACAGCGATAGCGGACGGCAACGAAACGACGACGCGCAACGACGACCAAAGGGTACCGGTTGCGAACCGACGAACGCCAACGAACGCCGAGAGCCTATGAGTGTGTACGGGTGAAGACGCGGGTATGAAACCACAGCGGCGAGGACGTGTCAATGCTGCCGGGCCTGATACCGGACCATCGGCGTCGGCTTCGAACCGGCTGGCGGCGACGCGACAATCAGGCCGAAGGCGGAGGGTCCGTCAGCGGGCGGACCCGAGCACGCGGGCAATTTCGCGGAGCGCCGGCCGCATGCTGCGCCGGCGGCGCGGTCTGCTGGAACCGGACAAGGTAGGGGCGGGCTTCCTCGACGCGTCCGTCTTTCGCGAGGTTGATCCCGAGGTTATAGAGGGCTTCGAGGTTCGAAGGATCGAGATCCACGGCGCGCTTCCAAAACGCGAAGGCGGTCGCGCGGTCGCCGCTCCTCACTGCCGCTTCGGCCAGGCCGGCGTGCGCGCGGGATGATGTGGGAGACAGCGGTCACCGCGCGTTCGAAGTAGCCGCGCGCGGCCGCGCAGGTCGCCCTGCGCCGAGCGCCAGCACGCCGAGGTTCTCGAGCGGCGCGCTGCTGCCGGGGATGACCGCCGCGAGGCGCTCGAACGTGCGGCGCGCGTCCTGCGCCCGCCCGGCGCGGGCGTAGGCGATGGCGAGCGAGTTCAGCGCGTCCGCGTCGGCTGCAGGATCGGCGGCCAGCGGTTCGAGGATGGCAATCGCCTCCGCGAGCCGTCCGGTGTCGCCGAGGTACTCGCCCAACTGCCCGAGCAGCCGGGGATCGGCGGCGCCCGCGACCGACCGCATCACGGAGCGTGCCGATGGCCGCCGCGGCGTCACCGCTGCTGCCACTCGATCAGCGCCAGGTGCCGCCAGGCGATGGCCATCGTCGGCCGGCGCTCGATCACCTGGCGGTAGATCCGCTTCGCTTCATCCACGCGGCCCGCCGCCGAGGCCTCCATCGCCTTGTGAATCGCGGCGTCCAGTTCCACGAGACGTTTCGGATCGTCCGACTCGGTGTAGGCCGGCTTGGCGCGCGCGTTCCCGGCGACGTAGCCGAGCGCCCGCAGCCGCGCAGCCGCCTCCGGCTCCTCCGCAACGCGCTTGCCGGGCGGCGTCGAACCGAACGCCTTCAGCGACGCGGCCAGCGTCCGGTCCTGCTCGGGCTGCCGGCCCGCCAGGTTGGACGCTTCGCGCGGGTCGGCCTCGAGTTGATACCGCTCGGCAATCGGAAGGTCGATGAACTTCTCCCGTCCCGAGATGACGCCGGTGAGCGGCGCCCAACCGTGGTCGAGCATCCCCGACATCGCCTCGAAGTAGTTCGTGCGCGGAGCCGCCCCTTCCCGTCGTTCCGCGGCTGGAAGGAGTGTCCTGCCCGCGAGGTCGGCTGGCGCCTGCTTCCCGATGGCGTCGAGGATCGTCGGCAGGATGTCCACGTGCCGCGCGGCGACCGACGACACTTCGCCGCCCCGGGCCGCCCTTCCGCCCCCGACCTCCGCGATGATCAGCGGGACGCGCAGCGTCGATTCGTAGGCGAAGATGCCGTGCGCCAGCTCGCCGTGCTCGCCAAGCCCTTCGCCGTGGTCGCCGGTGAGGATGACCAGCGTCGGCCGGCCCGACCTGCGGACGTCGTCCAGGAGGGGCGCGAGCGCGGCGTCGGCCGCGGCCACCTCTCCGTAGTAGGGCTGCGAGGCGTATTGCGCATCGAAGGGCGCCGGCGGCCGATACGGGGCGTGCGGGTCGAACACGTGGACCCAGGCGAACCACGGCGTGCCGCCCCTTGCGGCAATCCAGCTGCGCGCCAGCGGCACGACGGCGGTGGCCGGCCGCTCGGGCATGTCGAACTCGGTCGCGTGCTCGTCCCCGAAGCGGTCGTCGTAGACGTCGAAGCCGGCGTTGAGGCCGAACCGCGAGTGCACCGGGAAGGCGGCCACGAACGCGCCGGTGGCGTAGCCCGCCTGCTTGAGCAGCGCGGCCACCGTGCGGGCGCCGGCGGGCAGGCGGTAGCCGCTGTTGTCCCGCAGCCCGTGCTGGAACGGATACTCGCCGGTCAGGATGCTCGCGTGGGCGGGCAGGGTCATCACCGCCTGCGAATGCGCGAAGTCGAAGCGGACGCCTTCGGAAGCCAGGCGGTCGAGCGCCGGCGTCGCCGCGGGTCCGCCGTAGCAGCTCGGCGCATCGGCACGCAGGGTGTCGATCGTGATCAGCAGGACGTTCTGACCTGGAGTCGGGCGGAGGTCGGCCTGCGAGCCGCCGTTACGGAAGAAGAGGAGGGCGCCGATGCCCGCCGCGAGGACGAGGAATGCAGCGGCCGCCAGGACCACTCGAGGCATTCGAGACGGCCCGGCTGCCTGTGGAGGTTGGGGTTGCTTCAGCGTGCGGTCGCGCTTCCTTGCCGTCATGGGCCCTGATGGCATTCTACCTTCCGCATTCTCCATTCTTCATTCTTCATTCGCCCTAGGCGTCTGGCAGAATGGAAGGCCCTGATGACTCAACGGGCGCGGATCCTCGGCGTGTCGGTGCTCCTCGGCCTCTTCCTCCTGCAGGCAGCGACGGCCATCCGGACGAAGTCGGCCACGTGGGACGAGACGAACTACTTCGCCATCGGCGACTACCTGCTTGAAGGAGGGCCGCTGGGACATCCCTTCGGCCGTGCTGCACCCGCCGCTCGCGTTCTACTTGAACGCGGTGCCCGCGCTGTTCGCCGACATCGATCCGGGCGGTGTGGCGCCACGAGGAGGGCGCGCCGTCGCTTGCGTTCCTTGGCGCCGCCGACGCCGACCGCGGCCGGGCCATCCTCTCGTCCCCGGCCAACCGGGGCGACCGCCTGCTGTTCGCCTCACGCCTGATGACGATCTTCCAGACGCTGCTGCTCGGGTTCTTCGTCTACCGCTTCGCGGAGCGCGTGCATGGCTGGAGGGGCGGGTTGCTCGCGCTGTTCTTCTTCGCCTGGTGCCCGAACATGCTGGCGCACGGCTCGCTCGTCACGCCGGACATGACGCTGACGGTGTTCTTCTTCATCGCGGTCTACTTCCTGCGCGAGGCGCTGACCGACGGCAGGCCGGCCAGCTTCGTGTGGGCGGGCGTCACGCTCGGCCTGGCGCTGCTCTCGAAGTTCACCGCGCTCCTGCTCCTGCCGATCGAAGCGCTGGTTGTCGGGCACGTGCTGGTGCGCGGCGCGCGACCCTCGATGAAGTGGATGGGGGTGGCCGGGGCCTGCGCCCTTGCCGTGTTCCTCGCCGGCTACCGGTTCGACCCCACTCCCTACCTCCAGGGGTTCCAGGCGCAAGGGAGCCACGGAGCGCACAGCGCGTTCCTGATGGGGAAGATCTCGCCCGATGGCTGGTGGTACTACTGCCTCGTCGCGTTCGCGCTGAAGACGCCGATCCCGCTGCTGATCCTGCTGGCGCTGGCGGTCGTGTGGACAAGCGTCCGGGCGGCCAGGAACTGGATGGCCCTTTCCCTGGACGACGCGGCCCTGTGGGTGCCGGTGCTGACGGTGTTCGTGTTCTTCGCCGTCGAGTTGCGGTCGATCGGCCTGCGCTACGTCCTGCCCGCCTACCCGTTTCTCTTCGTGATCGCCGCCGGCGCGGCCGTCTCGCTGGAGCGGAGCCAGGCTTTCCGCGGGAAGCTGAAATACCTCGTCCTCGTTCTCACCATGTGGTACGTGCTGGGCACGGCCGCGATCTGGCCGAACCACCTCGCGTATTTCAACGAGTCGGTCGGCGGCCCGAAGAACGGCTACCGCTACTTGGTCGATTCGAACCTCGACTGGGGGCAGGACCTCAAGGGGCTGAAGGCGTTCATGGACCGCCGCGGCATCCGGCAGGTCTACCTGAGTTACTTCGGCCTCGACGACCCGCGCCGCTACGGCATCGATTACGTCTGGCTGCCGTCCTACGAGCTTCCCAACCCGAATCCGCAGGCGACGGTGAACATCCCGCGCGGCAGCTACGTGGCGATCAGCGTCACGAACCTGCAGGGCGTCTACATGACGCCGCCGACGATGTTCCGCTGGCTCGACCGCTACGCGCCCATTGCGAGGATCGGCCAGAGCATCTTCGTGTACCGGCTGGACTAGGCGGCGGGCGGCCGGGTGCAGTTCGTGGGTCTCGTGTAGCACGGGGCTTCAGCCCCGTGCCCGGGCCGAGGGGCTGACCGCCTCCGCTAAAGCTACGGCGGTCCGCCGTGGGCTTGGCGAAGGCTGAAGCCCCTCGGCTACATCAGCCCGGTCCTGCCGCCCGAAGACGGCTTCCGGCTTGCGGCTTGCGGACGAACCCTGTGGCGCCGGCCTCCGTGCCGGCGAAGGTGACTTGGCGCCGAAGGCCTGAAGGAGCCTTGCTGTCGTGCGCAGGTCCCGCGACGGAGTGAAATAAACATTCCCAAGCCCTTGACAACTTTGAAGTGCGCTCCTGCCGCACGTGCCGGTCGTCGGGCAGGAGGCCCCTGCCGCGGACGACGGTGCGATACACGCGGCGATCGGGTGCCGGAAGGGCGTCGCGGTCGTCGAGCCCGCCGGTCGGACGGCAGACGCCACGCCACAAGGTCGATAAACGTGGGCCTATATTGTCGGCATGGCCCCTGTCGTTCTCGTCCCAACTCGGTTGTCCGACCGTGACCTCCTGGCGGAGGTCACGCGGCTTGCCACCTGCGAACGCGAGGCGACGGCCGCGCTGGTCGCGTTGCTCGCCGAGATGGACGCGCGCCGGCTCCACCTGGCTGAAGGATGCAGTTCGCTCTTCTCCTACTGTACCGAGCGCCTGCGCCTGTCCGAACACGCGGCCTATCACCGGATCGAGGCGGCCCGCGCGGTGCGCGCCTTCCCGGCGATCCTGGATGCGCTGCAGTCCGGGGACCTGACCCTCACGGCGGTGACACTGTTGCGGCCGCACCTGACGGCGGCGAACCACGAGGCGCTCGTCGGCTCGGCCCGCGGGCGCAGCAAGCGCGAGGTCGAACTGTTGGTGCGACGCCTTGCGCCCCTGCCCGACGTCGCCGCATCGGTGAGAAAGCTGGCAGTGGCGCCCGACTCCCGCCCACCGATTCTCGACGGCCTGCGCACCCGTAGCCAAGGCATCGCGGCCGTCCGCAGACGACGCCGTGGTGCGGGCAGAGTCGCGGCTGGACACCGGCTCGACGGCCGCCTCAGCGCCGAATGGGTTGGCGTTCGACGCCGCGTCCACGACCGAGGTGGAACGGCGCGTGCTGGTGGCCAACGCGGCGCCGGAGGAGCCGACTGGCAGCCTGGTCGCCGAGCGGAGAGGACGTGCCCGTTGCTGCACTGAACAGCACGCAGCGACGGGCGGAGGTGCGGGCGTTGTCCGCAGAGCGGTACAGCCTTCGCGTCACGCTGTCCGCGGAGGCACACGGAAAGCTGCGCCGGGCGCAGGACCTGCTGCGCCACGTGGTGCCCGACGGCGACCCGGCGGCGGTCGTGGACCGCGCGCTGACGCTGCTGGTCGAACACCTGGAGCGGAGGAAGTTCGCGGCGAAGAAGAAGGCGGAGCGCGTGACGCGAGGGCCGGCACACGTCCGCAAGGGCGTCGGGGCCGGACCCCGTGCTGCCGCCGCACCAGTGGCGGTCGACGGGCTCCGGCGCGATCGCGCCGAGGCGCCAGGCGTCCAGACGGTTGGCGTGAGCTACGACGAGGGCACCGACCGGCCAGAGGCGCCGTGCGCGCTTACTGGTCAGAGCGGGAGCGAGGTCCCTCCTTTCGGCCGCCACGATAACGGGCCCCGGCGGGTAGATCGGCGGTCCTCACGGCACATCCCCGCGGCGGTGAAACGGGCGGTATGGGCGCGCGACGGGGGGCGCTGCACCTTCGCGGGCGTCGGCGGCAGGTGTGGCGAGACCGGCCGTCTGGAATTCCACCATCGCGTCCCCGTGGCCGATGGCGGCGAGGCGACCGAGCAGAACCTTCAGTTGCGCTGTACGGCCCACCACGCCTACGAGTCGCGGCGCTGGTTCGGGGAGGATTGGGAGGCGCATCGAACGATACCTTGCGAGACAGGGGCGGTGGGGTCTGGAACTCGGCCCGGACCGAGCTGACACGTACAGCCCCGCGGCTACGGTGCCAGAAGCCGGTTTCGGCTGGCGACTTCCGGCCAGCACGCCGAAACGGACGCCGAGCCGCCGGCTGTGGACGGTGCCAGACCCGTGGACGCGCCGACGCGCCCACCGGTCTTTGGAAAACCGCTCCGGTGAAGGACCGCTCCGCGGTTTCCCACACCGTCCACAAGCCCATCATCATGTCGGCTTCTTTTCCTTTGGGCGATCGACTTCCGGGCTGCCGACCACTCGGCGTCAGCACCGACTACTCGTGTAGCACCGACCACTCAGCGTCAGCTCCGACCTCTCGAGCGTCAGCGCCGACTACTTGCGCAGCTCTGCGAGTGCGTTGCGCACCGCATCGTTCGAGGGATTGATCCTCAGCGCCCGCTCGAACGCGGCAATCGCGTCGGCCTTCCGGTCCACGGGGCCCTGGGTGAACGCGATGCCGAGGTTCACCCAGGCGGCTTCCGACGAGGGGTTCAGTTCGGTCGCTCCGAAGAACTCGCTTGCCGCCTCGATGGCGCGGCCCAAACGGGCCAATGACAGGCCCGCGCACATCCTGGCGTCGAACGACGTGCGGTCCAGCTGCGTGGCTTGAAGGCACGCATGGGCCGCTTCCTGAAAACGGCCCTGCTGGATGAGGGCCGACCCGAGGCCCGAGAGCGCCTGCGGCATGTCGGGCCGGAGGCGGAGCGCCTCGGTGTATTGCTCGATCGCTTCCGCCGATCGCCCCTCGCGCGCGAGGACCGCGCCAAGGCTCACGCGCGCGTTCACGTGCCGCGGGTCGAGGCGGACGGCCACCGCGAGTTCGCGCAGCGCCTTCCGCCGATTGTCCCTGCTTCACCAGAATCATCCCCAGCGCGTGGCGGTAGTCGGCGCCGGCCGGTGCGAGCCGGACGGCCTCCCGGTAGTTCGCGGTCGCCTCGGCCACCCGTCCGTGTTCGGCCTGCCACTCGGCCAGCCCGGCGTGGGCGCGGTGATTGCCGCTCGTCACGGCGAGCGCGTGGGTCCAGAGCGTCTCGCTGTTTCTCCAGTGCGCCACCTGCGCGCGGGAGACGACAGCGCAGCCCAGCAAGGCGGCAAGAGCCACGGTGGCGGCCACAGCGGACGGGATCCAGCGCTGGCGCGCGGCGAGTCTCTGCCTGGCGGCTGCCACGAGGTCGGCGCCTCCCCACACGACTGACAGCACGATGCCAATCGACGGCAGATACGTGAACCGGTCCGCCATCAGCTGATCGCCGGCCTGGAACAGGCCCGAGACCGGCAGCAGCGTGACGAGGTACCAGAGCACGCCGGTCGTGACGTAGGGCCGCGTTCCCGCCAGCTTGAAGGCCGCGACGAGCATGCCGGCGACGACGGCGGCAGAGAAGCCGACCAGCCACGGCGCCGGCAGCGCCGCCGGGTAGGGATAGAAGGCCGCCAGGTTGACCGGCCAGAACATCTTCCCGAGGTAGGCCACGTAAGAAACGAGCGCGTTCGAGAGGCGGTACTCGAGGGACAGCTGCGACAGTCCCGCCGACGGCGCCAACCTTCGCCTGGACGAAGAGCGTCGCAACGGCGACGGCCGCCCCGAGCAGGAGCAGCGGAAGCTTCTCGGCCAGCAGTGACGCGCGCGAGGTTTGAGGCCAGAGGCCAGACGCCTGGGGCCCGACATGCGTCCATCGTCGCAACGGCCAGACGTCGAGCAGCAACAGCACGACGGGAAGCGTGACGATCATCGGCTTGGCCATCAGGCCGAGGCCGAAGGCGGCCACGACCAGCGCGTAGCGCCGCCAGCCGGGCTTCCGCGCGTAGTGGAAGTAGGCGGCAATCGTCAGCATCCAGAAGAGGCCGCTGAGGACGTCCTTGCGCTCGGCCACCCACGCGACGGACTCGACGCGGAGCGGGTGGAGCGCGAACAGCGCCGCCGCGACGAACGCCAGCAGGTCGGGCGTGAAGGCCCCGCTCTCGCCTGTGGCGTTCGGCTTCGTGATCGGGGCGAACAGGCCCGACCCCTTGAGCAGCGCGAACAGCAGAAGCGTGTTCGCGCCGTGCAGCAGGACGTTCGTCGCGTGGTGCCAGCCGGGATTCACGCCGAACAGCGTCACGTCGAGCTGATGCGAAAGCCAGGTCAGCGGGTGCCAGTAGAAATCGCCTCCCGTGGTGAAGGCCCACCACGCGGCGCTCCAGCTGAGCCCGCCGAGCACGTGCGGGTTGTTCGACACGTACCAAGGGTCGTCCCAGGAGACGAAGTCGAACCCGAGGACTGGCGCGTAGACGAAGGCGATAGCGCCGGCCAGGCCCACGAGCAGGCATAGTCGGCGTGCGGCCGTGTCCCGGTGTCTTGCTTCCCCCTTCTGCATCGGGATCGGATTATAGGTTAGAGTACGAAGCTTTCCGGCCCCGTCTGGCGGTACCTCGTGATGTCTACGCCTCGTGTTGTTTCCGGCCGCGCGCGCGTCGCGCTCTTCCTTTTGCATTGTGCATTGTGCGTCGTGCATTCCGTGGACGCGGCGCAGCCCTCCCCGGCCCAGCCCGCCGCGGCACCCGCTCGACCTCGCGAAGATCGACCCGCAGACCTTCCACGCCATCGCCGCGCGACTTCCGAAGGGCGTCGCGCCGAAGATCGACGGTCGCCTCGACGATGCGGCGTGGGAGCTGGCGCCGGTGCAGGCGAACTTCGTCCAGCGCGAGCCGCACGCCGGCACGCCCGATCTCGGAGCGGACCGAGTTCAAGGTCCTCTACGACGACCGGAAGATCTACTTCGCCCTGTGGGCCTACGACTCCGATCCGAAGGGCATCCGCGCCAGCGAGTACAAGCGCGACTCCGGCCTCGCCAAGGGCGACCAGATGCGCATCGTCATCGACACGTTCCACGACCGCCGCAACGGCTTCTACTTCGCGACCAACCCGCTCGGCGCGAAGAAGGACGCGCAGTACACCGACAACGCGCGGGTGACGAACAACGACTGGAACGCCGTCTGGGAGTGCCGCACGACGGTCGACGGCCAGGGATGGTACGCCGAGATCGCGATCCCCCTGAGCCAGCTGCGGTTCAAGACGGCCATCGGTGACACGACGTGGGGCCTGAACGTCGGCCGGCGCATCGTGAGGAAGAACGAGGAGTCGGTACTGGGTGCCCTACCCGCGTGCGCAGGGCGCGTTCGGTTTCGCCCGGCTCTCGAACGCCGGCATCCTGGACGGGCTGCGCGACATCCGCTCGCGCCGCCGTCTCGAGGTGGTGCCGTTCGTCGCGCCGCAGGCGGGCTACGACTATCTGGCCCGCGGCTCGACGACCGACATCGATCGCTACGGCGTGGATGCGCGCATCGGCCTCACCGACACGCTCACCGCCGACCTCACCTACAAGACCGACTTCGCGCAGGTGGAGGCCGATCAGGAGGTGGTGAACGTCTCCCGCTTCAGCCTCTTCTTCCCCGAGAAGCGGCAGTTCTTCACCGAAACGCGCCGGGCTCTTCAACTACGGGCAAGTCGGGCACCGAGAACGGCGACCAGGGCCCGGGGCTGCTGCCGCTGTTCTACTCGCGCCGCATCGGCCTCACCGACGACGGCCGCGAGGTCCCGCTGCTCGCTGGCGGACGCGTCACCGGGAAAGCCGGCCCGTACAGCCTCGGCGTGATGAACATCGAGACCGACGAGCTCGACTACACGGCGGGCCAGACGAGCGTCCGCCTGCCCCGCGCCAACTACTCGGTGGTGCGCGTGAAGCGCAACGTGTTCGGCTACTCGTCGATGGGCGCGATCTTCCTCAACCGCCAGGGCGGCGCCGGGCTCGACTACAACCGGACGCTGGGCGCGGACCTCAACCTGGTGCTCGGCAAGACGACGACGCTCACGGCGCTGGCGGCCCGGACATTCACCCCGGGCGAGAGCGGCAACCAGTTCGCGGGTGGCTTCGACTTCGCCTACCAGAAGGACCGCTACAACTACGGCGTGACCTACCTGGATGTGGGCGAGAAGTTCAACGCGGAGATGGGCTACATCCGGCGGACCGACATCCGCAACCCCACCGTGCGGGCGGCCTGGACGCCGCGGCCCGCCTGGCGGGGCGTGCGGCAGCTGACGATCGGCGGCGAGGTGGACAGCTACTGGAACCACCGGGGCGAGATGGAGTCGCGGACGTCGACCGCGCAGTACGTCACGGCGTTCAACGACACGTCGACGCTGTCGATGGACTTCGCACACGACTAGCGACCGGCTCACGGAGCCGTGGCGGCTCGGAAACGGCATCGTTCCGGCCGGCCGGTACGAGTGGGACACGTTCAGCGCCTCGTACTCGTCGAACTCGAGCCTGCGCGTGGCCGGGAGCGCCGGCCTGCAGGCCGGCAGCTACTACACCGGGGACAAGACGACGGTGAGCGCAGGGCTGAGCCTGCTGCCGACCACGCGGCTGCTGATCGAAACCAGCTACAACCGCAACCGGATCACGATGCCGGGCGTCCCGGTCTACCTGACGAACACCGTCAGCACCCGCGTCAGCTACTCGTTCTCGCCGTCGCTGTTCACCAAGGCCTACATCCAGTACAACGACGCGAGGAAGCAGGCGACCGCCAACCTGCTCTTCTGGTACATCTACCGGCCGGGCAGCGACTTCTACGTCGTCTACAACGAGGGGTGGGACACCGCCATCCCGGGCGTGCACGGCGCACAGCCGAGGAACCGCTCGCTGTCGGTGAAGATCACCTACTGGATGGCGAGGTAGGTGGCGCGGGAATCCCGGCGGGTCATCTGCCCGCCGCCGATTGACGAGGGCCGCCACGATGTCCCTGCTCTTCATCGCGTTCGCGTTCCGCGGGTCCAACCCCAGCACCTTCTCGAAGTCCGCCAAGGCGCCGGGGTAGTCCTTCTAGACTGAACTTCGCCGCACCCCGGTTGAAGTAGGCGTCGGCGTAGTTCGGGTCGATTTCTATCGCCCGGTCGAGGTCCGCCACGGCCCCGGCAGTCAGTCGCCCAGTTGCTCGTCCTGATCGTCCCCTTGTCGAACCACGTGACCGCATCCCGCGGGCTCGATCTCGATGACCCGGTCGAAATCGGCGAGCGCCCCCTTGTGGTCCTTCAAGAAGCCCCGCGCGCAGCCCCTGACGAAATAGGCCCTGGCATGCGTCGAGTCGATGGCGATCGCCGCATCGAGGTGACGAACCGCCTTGCCGGAAATCGCCGACGTCGAAGCTCGCCCGTCCCAGGCCGTAATGCACCCGAAATCTGATACTCCGCCGGCAAGGGAGACCTGAGGACCGCCTCGTAGTCGGCGATCGCCTTGCGCAGGTATTCGGCCTTCTTGACGGGATCCGTCGAGTAGACCTTTCCAGCGTAGTGGTCCTGGTAATAGGTCGCCCGGTTGATGTACGCGGACCCCATCGGGTTGAAGCGGATGATGTCCGAGAACAGCGTCCCGTCATCGCGCCAGATCGAGACGCGGTCGTAGGCGGCGACCGAGAAGAGAACCAGGCCCGCCAAGAATGCCACTGACATCGCCCCCCTCGAAGCCTTCCGGTCGACCGCGACACCGCACGGCAGTCTTGCCGATACAGAAAAGACAGGCCGATGTAAGGGACGTAGGTGTAGCGGTCGGCCATGGCCGCCCCCCCGACGGGGAGGATCTGCAGCACGAGGACGATCGTGACGAGAAAGAAGCCGAACCCGAACAGGACGTGCTTCCCCCACCGGCGGATACCACGCCGCCGCCAGGACCAGGCCCGCGAGCGGCACCGACAAGTAGTAGAACCAGGGCATCCGCTGCTGGTCGGCCAGTTGCCAGGGATACGCGTAGAACGCCGACAACCGAATCGGGAATATCGCCTTGAAGAGATAGTTGAGAAACGACCAGGACACCACGGCCGCGTGGTCGATGACCGACATGGTTGGCGCCATCACCTGCAACGCGCCTTGCTGCGACTTCATGGCGATGGCGCCGAACACGACTGAGATGGCGAAGAAGGGGACCTTTTCGAGAATCAGCCTTGCGCTCGAACTTCCGGTCCCGGTAGTAGTCGAAGAGCAGCATGACCAGCGGCAGCACCACGGCGGCCGACTTGGCCGAGCACGACAACAGGAAGAACACTGCCGTGAGAACGAGGTGCGCGGACCTTCGGGATTCGAGGTAGGCGTCGTACACGATCAGCGCGATCAGGAAAAGGAAGGCGTAGAGGACGTCTTTCCGCTCGGCGACCCACGCCACCGACTCGACGTGCATGGGGTGAACCGCGAAGAAGGCGGCCGCGAACAGCGCCACTGCGTTGTTGCCGGACGAAATCCTTCTTATCAAGACGAACACGAGCCAGGTGTTGAGGACGTGGATCAGGATGCTGGTCGCGTGGTAGACGGACGCTGGCGTGCACGGCGCGCAGCCGAGGAACCGCTCGCTGTCGGTGAAGATCACGTACTGGATGGCACGGTAGGCGTCAAGCGCCCGGTAGCTCTCCACTCGAGACATGCCGACATGGTCGCCGCGAACACCCGGTCCACCGTCAGCGCCTGCATGCAGACGTTGTCGTGGCACGTAGAGAACCGGTTGTTGAGCGCACTGACGCACGGGCTGCACGCGAGGCCTGCCCAGAGGACGTGGTTGCGGGGGGTGCGGGCCGCGAAGAGTGCCGGAGTTTCAGGCCCGAAGAGCGTGACGACACCCACCGGGGTGAGCGTGGCGAAGTGGGCCGGACCGCTGTCGTTGGTCACCAGCACCTCCGCGAGATGGTACAGGGCGAGCAGTTGAGCGAGGTTGGTCCTCCCCGCCAGTGAGACGCACCGCCGTGACCCTACCGCTCGCGTCAGCGACTCGGCTTCCGTTGCCTCGTCCTGCCGCCCGGTGAAGGCCACCAGCAGTTCGGGGCGCGCGTCGAGCAGGCGCTGGGCTAGCTCCACGTAGCGGTCCCCGTTCCAGCGTCGCAGGGGCAGCAGGTCGCCGCAGTTCGCGTTCAGCAAATCAGCGGCGGGACTTCGGGCGTCTCCGCGAGGCTGCAGACGAGTTGACGCATGGCGGCCAGGTCGTCGGCCGACGGCTCGCAGCGCCCGTGTGGGGGCACGGGTGGTGCCACGGCTGCGATGGCCGGGAGCCGATCCGCCGGGTAGTCGATCGCGTGCAGAAGGAGCAGAAACAGCTCGCTGGTGTGCAGGTACGGGTTGTAAGCCAGCGGGTGCGTCAGCAAGTCTCCGCGCCATGGCCCCTCGCCGGCGAACGCGTGCAGCCCCGACCGGCGCGCGGCGCCGGTGAGATAGGCAAAGACACTGGACGCGCGGGCGAAGAACTCAAGGTCGATCGCGGCGTCAATCGCCTGTTGCCGCAGCCGGCAGATGGCTCGCAGGCAGGAAGGGAGGACCGCGGGAAGCGACGCGGCGTCGATCGTGACGACGTTGGCTTCGGGGATCAGGCGCATCGCGTCGAGGATCGAGCGGTTCTCCTCGAAGGCCAGGAAGAACACGTTCTCTCGGCCCACCCGCTCGACGGCCGACCGCAGAGCCGCTTCGGCGAGGACGGTCGAACCCTGCTCGGCCAGCTTGACGAAGAGAATGCGGCGCACCGGGCGCGCGGACGCAGGCCGCGCGAACAGGCGCCGGTGGAGCGTGAGGAGGGCGCATACCGGCACGCCGATCCAGCGGTCCACGGCCCTCAGCGTGGACGTCTTCATCGCCCGCCTCTTCCTTGCCCTGCCAGGCGACGGAGGCCGGCGGCGGCGTCCGCGTGTCCGGGTTCGAGCCGAAGGGCGGCGCGGTACTGCGCCGAGGCTTCATCGGGCCGCGCCAATCGCTCCCAGGCCATGCCGAGCGCCGCATGCACGTCGGGCGAGGGTCCTTCGAGTTCGAGCGTCCGCGAGTAGTGCCGTATTGCGTCGGCGAACTGTCCGCGACGGAACAACGTGTTCGCGAGGTTGAGCTGGGCGTCGGCCGAGCGGGGGTTGATTTCCACGGCCATGCGGTGCTGCTGTTCGGCCTCTTGCAGCCGGCCGAGATCGGCGAGGGCGCAGCCGAGACCCATGTGGGCATTGCCGGACCGGGGGTCGATCGCGATCGCCGCCCGGTAGTGTTCGGCAGCCTCGCCAGGGCGTCCTGTCCGCAGCATCACGTTCCCAAGGCCGTTCCAGGCCGCGGCAGACTCGGGCGACGCCTTCACGGCGGCGTCGAACTGCGCGAACGCCTCGTCGAGACGCCCGAGGCGTTCGAGGGTGGCGCCGAGGTTGGTCCGGATCTCGGCGGGCTTCACCTGCACCGGGAGACGAAGCGCTTCGACATAGTGGCCGAGGGCCTCGTTGGGTTGTCCCGCCTGGTTGAGGGCGTTGGCCAGAACGAAACGGGCAGCTGCCGAGTCGGGCTGTATTTCAACCGCGTGCCGGGCGTGGTCGAGTGCTTCCCGCGCATGCCCGGTCTCGAGCAGGACCTGTCCCAAGATTTGCCCATCCCGTCGCGGAGCTCGGCGACAGGCGGACTGCGAGCCTGTACCTCGGCCACGGCGGCGTCGAGCAGTCCCTTCTGGCGCAACGCGTTGCCCAGATTGATGTGCGCCTGCAGGTAAGCGGGACTCCTCTCGATCGCCTTCCGATACTCCGCGATGGCCTCATCGATGTGCCCCCGCTCGGCCAGGATCTGGCCGAGGTTGTTGTGCCCGTTTGGAAAACCGGGAGCGAGGCGGCTGGCCTCCGAGAAGTGCGCAGCGGCGGCTTCTGTCCGCCCCTGTCTCTGCAGTTCGAGACCGAGCCCGTTGTGCGCGAAGTAGTTGCCTGGCATGACGGCGACCGCGTGCCGCCAAAGCGAGAAGGTGTCTTTCCAGGTCATCGCCTGGACGCGCGCGGCGAACGCGGCCGCCACGACGACCGCGCAAGCCAGGATGGCAGCGACGATCCGCCTCCTGACCGACGGTCCGGCCCATTCGGCAACGAGCCAGGCAACCATCAGGAACAACCCGATCAACGGGACATACGTGTAGCGGTCGGCCATCGCGTGGCTCCCCACCTGGACGAGTCCCGACACGGGGAGCAGCGTTCCCAGGTACCAACACCAGCCGACGGCAAGGTAGGGACGGCGCCTGGCGTGGAGCAGGACGAACGCGGTGACGCCGCCGAGGGCGAGCAGGGCAGCCGCCGCGGATGCGACCGGAACGGTCTGTGGGAACGGGTAGAACGCAACCAGCCCCGTAGGCCAGAACATCTTGCCGATGTAGCTCGTGTAGGACGTCAGCGAGTTCGCGACGCGCGTCCACGAGCGGGAACGCATCGAAGCCGGCTACGGCGCCGCCGCTGCGCTGCGCGAGGAAGGCCACGACCGCTGCCGTCACCGCCAGGGCCAGGAGAGGAACCTTCTCCAGGATCACCTCGCGCGGCCGGCGCGAGAGCCTGCCCAGGGGCCACCAGTCGAGCAGCAGCAGCGCGAAGGGCAGCGTGACCAGCATCGGTTTCGCCATCAGGCCGCACGCGAAGAAGACGAGTACGGCCGAATAGCGCACCGCCGCCGCCCGGCGGTCTCGCGCGCGCTGCTTCTCGACGTAGCTGACGTAGAGGCAGAGCGTCAGCATCATGAAGAAAGCGCTCAGCACGTCTTTGCGCTCGGAGATCCACGCGACCGACTCGACGTGCAGCGGGTGCACTGCGAACAGCGCCGCGACGAAGGCGGCTGGGTAGGCGGCCCCAGACATGCGCGCCAGCGTGAAGAACAGGAGCAGCGTGCTGGCCAGGTGCAGCAGCAGGTTCGTGACGTGGAAGCCCCAGGCGTGAGGCCCGAAGACCTCGACGTCGAGCATCAGCGAAAGCCACGTCAGGGGATGCCAGAAATTGGCGTGTGCCGTGGTGAAGGCCCAGGCGACCCCGTCCCACGTCAGTCCGCCGAGCACCTGCCGGTTCTCGGTGACGTAGATGTAGTCGTCCAGCGACACGAAGCCGTGGCCCACGACTGGAGCGAAGGCGCCGAGGGTAACGGCCGCCAGGACGGCAGCCAGGAGCCACGACCGGACGGCCGGGGCTCGGCGGATGGCGGCGGGCGGGGAGGCCGTTGGCAGCGTCGCCGCCGCGCGCCCACCCGGCGGGATGGACCGACCCAACCCCCGCCCTGGACGCGGGGAAGACATGCGGCAGGATTCTACCGTGAAGTGCGCCGCGCTGGCGACGTCAGCGGCCGCGACCCACCTGCACCCCGAAGCTCGTCACCAACTGCTCCACTTCGTGCCTCAGGAAGGGCAGCGACGGGAGAACGAACAGCAGGTCCTGCATGCGCGAGGGGTCGTAGTCGGTCTCGATGACTTCGCGCGTCACGAACGGGCGCCGCTGCACGTCCTTCGAGAAGAGCGAGTTCGGGATCTCGCCGATCGACGAGAGTATCCCGGCACCGAAGACCTTCGTCTCCCCGCCTTCGTCGATGAGGCCAAACTCGATCGAGAACCAGCTGAGCCGCTTCAACGCGAGTACCTCGTCCCCCGTCTTCACCTCGACGACAGCGCGGCCGATGAGCGTCAGCAGGGCGGCGTAGTCCGGGTTGAGCAGCGGCGGCACGTGACCCAGGCAGTCGTGGATCATGTCGGGCTCGGGGGTGAACTCGGGCTTCGAACCGTGCCGGATGAACTGCGTGCAGGGGAACCCGCGCTCGGCGATGTAGCGGTAGAAGGTTCGATATGGAATCGGCCCCTCCGCAGGGACGAGGTGCATGCCGCTGGCGTCCTGCAGGTACGCGCTCAGGTGGCGGAGTTGGGGGATCTCCTGCTCGCTGATCTTGAGCTCGCGCTTGGCGTCGAGGTAGATGCGGCTCGCGTGCTCGACGTGGAGCGCGTCGAGCTTCGGCGTCACCTCGCGCCAGATCCGCTGCTCCTCCGCCGTGTAGTCGATGAGCGGCGGCGGCTCGTTCGCCAGCCGCGCGGCGCGGCAGGTGGCAAACAGGTCGTTGCGACGGGAGACGTAACCCTCGTCGCCGAGCCCGGGATGTCCGGCCTCGAGTTCGAGCACGTCCACGTCCGGGGGATTCGCGTACACGTCGTTGGCGGCAGCGGCGACGCCCGTCTCGTCCATGGTCGTTCTCCGGTTCACTTGGGTCGTGGTCCCAGGACCCAGATTACAGGCCCCTCGCCCGGAGATCAAATCCTGCAAACGCCTGCTGGCAATGCCTGCCATCCCCCAAAACGGGGCCTGGCCCCGTTTCTTAGCGCACGACCGCCGGGCGCGGGGTGATTTCGAACTCCTTCGGAGGCTCGGCGCCAAGCAGGTGGCGGACGAAGTAGTCCCAGCGGCGGCGGATCATATAAGGCTCGCCGAGGCCGTGGCCGCGGTTCGGGAACAGGATCAGGTCGAAGTCCTTGTTCGCCTTGATCAGCGCGTCCACCACGAGCAGCGTGTTGTAGGGCGGCACGTTGTTGTCCATCGTCCCGTGCGCCAGCAGCAGCTTCCCCTTGAGGTTCTTCGCGACCTCCTGGTTCGCCTGGCCGTCGTAGTTCGAGGTGCCGTCGGCGTTCTTCTTCAGCAGCCCCTGCCACTTCTCGGCCCAGTCGTCCTCGTAGCCCCGGTTGTCGTGGTTGCCGGACGTCGAGACGCCCACCTTGAAGAACTCGGGATAGCGGAACATGGCGGCGGCCGTCGCGTAGCCGCCGCCCGACCCGCCGTAGATGCCCGCGCGGTCGATGTCGATCCACGGGAAGCGCTGCGCCAGCTGCTTCATGCCCGCGACCTGGTCGGGCAGCGTGTTGTCCTCCATCTTCCCGTAGCAGGACGCGTGGAACGACTTCGACCGCCACGGGGTGCACATGCCGTCGATTTGCACCACCACGAAGCCGAGTTCCGCGAGCGCCTGCGTGTCGCCGCGCGACGCGGAGAAGCTGCGGCTGCCGACGCTGCCGGTCTGCGGGCCCGGGTAGATGTTGTTGACGATCGGATATTTCCTCGCGGGATCGTAGTTGGTCGGCCGGAACATCAGGCCGTAGAGGTCCGTGACGCCGTCCCGTGCCTTGACGGTGAAGGGAATCGGCGGCTTCCACCCGGCGGCGAGCAGCTTCGAGATGTCGGCCTTCTCGAGCGCCAGCACCTCCCGTCCATCGGCGGCGCGCAGCACGCTGGTGGACGGCTGGTCGGGGCGCGAGAAATTGTCCACGAAGAACGCGCCCGACGGCGACATCGTCACGTCGTGGTCGGCATCGGCCGGGCGTGAGCAGCGCCAGGTTCTTTCCGTCGAATCCGACGCGATAGAGGTGGCGGAAGTAGGGGTCGCGCCCCTTCTCGCGGCCGACGCCGACGAAGTAGATCTGCCGCGCCTTCTCGTCGGCCCGAACCACCTGCGTGACGTTGCCGGCGCCGCTGGTAATCGCGTTCTTCAGCTTGCCGCTCGCCAGGTCGTACAGGTAGAGCTGCGCCCAGTCGTCGCGTTCCGACAGCCAGATGACTTCGTTCGAGGTGGGCAGGAAGCGCCAGTTCGCGGTGCCCATCCCGGACTCGAAGTAGGTCGTCGCGGTCTCGTCGAAGACGTCCCGCACGTCGCCGGTATCGGGATTGGCCACCCGGAACTGCTCCACCTTGTGGTCGCGCGAGGTCGAGACGAACGCCAGTTGCTTCGAGTCGGCGCTCCACTCCACGTCGTCCCAGTCGGTGCCGCGCCCCTTGATGTCGTCGGTGATAGTGCCGCGGTGCTGGTCGGGCGCCATGCGCAGCCGCACGACGCGTGGGCCGTCGAGGTGAATGACCACGCGCTGGATCGTCGTGACCACCTCGTCGCCCGGCATCGGGTACTTCCAGGCCTGCAGCGTCGGGTGCCCGACCTTCGTGTCCACGAGGTACATCTCGCCCACACCGCGCTGGTCCTGCTGGAAGGTCGCAATCTTCCGGGAGTCGGGAGACCACAGCAGCACCGGCCGGTCGCTCTTCGTCCAGCCGGCGTTGTCGGTCGCGTATCCGAAGTCCTTCACGCCGTCGCTCGTCAGCCGGGTCTCGGCCCCCGTGGCGACGTCGCGCACCCACAGGTTGTCGTTGCGGATGAAGGCCGCGAGCTTCCCGTCGGGGGAAATCGATTCCGGCCGCGCCGCACCCCGCTCGGCCGCCCTGGTCGTCGTACACGACGCGCCGTTGGTCTCGCACGTGAACCCACGGGCGTCGACGGCGAACGTGATGCTGCGCCCGTCGGCCGAATAGGAGAACGTGGTGAATGGCAGCTGCGCCGCCGTGTAGCGCCCGCCGGCCGACACCGACAACGTGGCGGCGACCTTCGCGTGATCGAACGCCGGCGCCTTCGTGCCCTTCTCCGGGTCCACCAGGACGAATTCGGAACCCGCCGCGATTACGTTGCGGTACCAGAAGCGCGTGGTCCCAGGAATCCAGGTCGGCCTCACCGGGCCATTGAGCACGAGCGGCGAGGTATGGCCGGCCAGGAACTTCTCGGCGCGCGAGTAGTCCTGGGCAGTGACGGTTGCCGTCACGGCGGCGGTTCCGGTCGACTGGGCGGTCGCCAGGACGACCGTCAGGAGGAGAAAGATGAAAGCGGCGGCGGATACGGTCAGGCCCCGGCGGGCGGAACGAGCGGACATTGGACCTCCAGGAAATGGACGAGCGGGGAACATCATAGAACAGGGGACGGTCCGGCGGTCCGGCGGGAACGACGCTACAGGTCCCTTCGGCTGAATCGCCAGTAGGCGAGGGCGACGAGGACCGCCGAAACCGCCGCCAGCGTCCCAAGGTCGCGCGCGATTGGCGCGGCGCCATTTGCGACCGCGAATCCCGGAAAGTAGTGGAACGGGGTCCACGGCCGGAAGCTCGCGGCCCGCGGCCACGCGTCGGCCAGGAAGTTGGCGAGGTAGAGCACCACGGTGATCACGGCAATCGCGCCGAACGCGGTTCCGCGCCGCCGTGCCCACGCGCCTGCCGCGAGGCCGGCGGCCGCGAACACCCACGACAACAGGAGCAGGTGGGCGGACAGGCTCAACACGCGTGCGGGGGCGGGCCAGGTGGCGCCAGCCGGGGCGAGGGCTGCCAGGCCGGCCCACGTGCCGGCCATCATCGCCCCCACGGTGACGAGAGTCACGCCAAACGCGACCGCCGCGCTGCGCGTGACGATCGTCCGCCTGCTCACCGGCCGCGCCAGCTCCAGGTCGAACAGGCCCCATTCCACCTCGCCAGCAGGCTCGGTTGCCGCGTAGCTCCCCAGCTGCAGCACCGCGAACACGACCACCGGGTGGAAATAGCCGAACGTGACCATGCCGGCAAACGAGGCGAGCATCATGGTGCCGGGCCCGAGCGCCTGCTGCACGCCCATCGGCATCAGCGCCGACAACAGGTCGAACGATCGCGTCTGCTGGAACGACGAGGCCACGACGACCAGCATCACCTGGAATCCCGCCAGGATCACCCCCGCCGCGACGAACACCCGCCGTCCGCGCGCCAGCGACCGGCCCACGAGAGTCGCGAGCAGCGGCGGCCTCACGATTCCCCCCGGTAGAGGCCAAGGACGTAATCCTCGAGAGAGGGAGCGCGGACGTCGATGTCCGCGACCGGGAGGCCGGCCAGCCGTTCGAGCAGCGGCCCCAGCGGCCCGGTGAGGTCCACGACCAGGCGGTCGGGCCCCGAGTCGACGAGGCGAACGGGCGCGCGAGCCCACACTTACATTTCCGTTCGCGAAATCTGCCAAGAATTGACAGCGCTCCGACCCCGAGAAGCGGATGGTCACCCGCCGCGGCAGCATCGCGCTCAGTTCCGCGATGGTCTTCATCGCCATCAGGCGGCCGTCGCGCACGATTGCCACGCGGTCGCACGTCTTCTCGACCTCGGACAGCACGTGAGAGGACAGGAAGACGGTCGTGCGGCCGGACCGTTTCAGCGCGTGAACGGTCTCTGCAAACGCCTCGATCATGAGCGGGTCGAGGCCGCTGGTCGGCTCGTCGAGGATCGCGACGCGCGGCTCGCCCATCAACGCCTGGACGATCCCCAGCTTCCTCTTCGTGCCGTGCGACAGGTCACGGATCGGACGCTCCAGCTGGGACGGGCCGATCTCGAAACGCCGCATCAGGTCCTCGAGCACGGCGGGAACCGGGGGCGGCGGCGAGCCGCCCCAGGTAGGCAAGGTAGGCCCGCCCCGACATCTCCGGGTAGACGGGCATCTCCCCGGGCAGGTAGCCGACCAGGCGCCTGGCCTCGAGGCTTTGCCGGCGGCAGTCGAACCCGCCGATGGTGGCGTTTCCGGAGGTGGGCCGAATCAGGTCGAGCAGGAGGCGGATGGTCGTGGTCTTCCCCGCCCCGTTGGGGCCGAGAAACCCGACCGCCTCCCCGGCTTCCACCTCGAGGGAGAGGTGGTCGAGTGCCAGGACGTGGCCGTAATCCTTGGTCAGGCCGTCGGTCCGCAGGATGGGCGGCATACCGAGGGAACCATTCTGCGCTCGAAACCGTCTTTAGGGGTAGACCTGGCCTGGAGACGGACAATGACCTTCTTGAAGAAGATACTTGGATTCAGCGAGCCTCAGCCGGTACAGCGCGTCCGCATCTGCCCGGAATGCGGGATGGCCGTGGCCGAACACAAGGACTGGTGCTCGATCTTCCGCGCCCGCCAGGCGATGGAACTCCGCCAGCAGGTGAAAAGGACGGCCTGACGGGCCGTCGACGGACACACCTCTTCGTCAATGCAGCAATGCCGAAGGGCGATCCCTTTTGCATCGGCATTCGGCATTTCTGCATCTCAGTCCGGAGTCCCGACCAGCGGCCTGATCTGTTCCCGCGAGCGCGACCGTCAACAGCAGCCCGACGGGCCCCAGCACGCCCGCGACGACGAACATCGGCGTGTAGCCCATCGCATCCACCACGTGGCCCGTTCCCCAGTTGTAGATCACGCTGGCGACAGCCGCGGCGGTCCCGCCGAGGCCCGAACACCGACCCCACCGCGCTCTTCGGGAAGAAGTCGCTCGGCAGCGTCTGCAGGTTGTTGACCCACACCTGGAAGCCGAACAGCACGACCCCCATCAGAAGCAGCGCCGTGTAGGGATTCTCGGCGCGCATCGCCAGGATGCCGGCCGGCGTGAGCAGCGCGCCGAAGGCCATCACCGTCTTGCGCGCGCGGTCGACCGACCAGCCGCGCTGGATCAGGAACCCCGACGCCCAGCCGCCGCCCAGCGCACCGACGCCCGCGCACAGGAAGGGCATCCAGGCTGACCAGCCGATCTGCTGCAGGCTGAAGCCCCGCGCCTCCTGGAAGTAGGACGGCAGCCAGAAGATGTAGAGCCACCAGATGGGGTCGGTCATGAAGCGGCCGACCACGACCGCCCAGGTCTGGCGGTAGCCGAGCAGCTGCAGCCAGGTCGGACGCCAGTCGGCTTCTGCCGGGGAGCCGGCCGGCCGGTCCGACAGGATGTGCTCCCGCTCCTCCTCGGTGATCCAGCGGTGTTTCTCCGGCACCTGGAAGACCACCACCCAGAGGGCCAGCCACAGGAACCCGAGGACCCCCGTCGCGATGAACGTCGCGCGCCAGCCGTAGGTAAGGGCAAGCCAGGCGATGATGGGCGGCGATACCGCACCGCCAATCGCGGCCCCGGTGTTGAAGATTCCCATGCCCAGCGCCCGCTCGCGCACCGGGAACCATTCGCCCACCACCTTCGCCGCGCCGGGCCAGTTGCCCGCCTCGCCGAACCCGAGCACGCCCCGCGCGATCTTGAACCCGCCGGCCGTCCGCGCGAACGCGTGCGCGATCGCGGCACCCGACCAGACGACGATCGAGAAGATGAAACCAAGGCGGCTGCCGATCCGGTCGTAGAGCCGTCCCGACACCATCTGGCTGATCCCGTACAGCACCAGGAAGCGTGTTCTGGATCCCGGCGTAGTCGGCGTTCGAGAGCCCGAGGTCCTGGCTGATGGCCGTCTTCAGGACGGAGACGGTCTGGCGGTCGATGTAGTTGATGACCGTGGCCAGGAAGATCAGGGTGACGATGAACCAGCGGAGACCGGGTAGTTTCATGACTCCTCGGCTGCGAGTTCCGACTCTTCTGCGTCAGTGCCGACGCGTCAATGTCAGGGCCGACTCCTCAGGCAGGCGGGGCGCCTGCCCCACCGGCTGGTCAGCGCATGAACATGCCGCCGTTGATCTCGATCGTCTCGCCGGCCAAATACGCCGGCATCGGCGCCGGCAAGGAAGGCGATGACGCGCGCGACGTCGGCGGGTTCGCCCGCGCGGCCGAGCGGGATCGTCTTCACCGTCGCCTCGAAGGCTTCCTTGCTGGTGTGCCGGCCGTGGAAGTTCGTGCCGCCGATCAGGCCGGGCGAGACGGCGTTGACCCGGATCCCGTGCGGGGCGAGTTCCTTGGTGTACGCCTTCGTCAACGTCATCACCGCCGCCTTCGCGGCCGCGTAGACCGACGCACCCGGTCCGCCGCCGTTGTGCGCCGCCAGGGAGGCGAGGTTGACGATGGCGCCGCGCTTGCGCGCGATCATCACCGGCGCCGCCGCCTGGCAGCAGAGGAAGGTCGTCAGCACGTTGACGTTCAGCACCTGGTGGAAGAACTCTTCGGTCATCTCCACCAGCGGCTGGCGGCCGATGATGTCCCCGGCGTTGTTCACCAGCACGTCCATCTGCCCGAGCTCGCCTGCCGCCCTCGAGAACACGGCCTTCACCTCGGCGCTCTTCGTGAGGTCCGCCTGGTAGACGGCGGCCCGGCGGCCCAGCTTCCTCACCTCGCACGCCACGTCCTCGGCGCCCGCCTGGTCGCGGTAGTAGTGCACGGCGATGTCGGCGCCGCGGGAGGCGAACTCCAGCGCCGTCGCCCGCCCGATCCCGCCTTCTGCGCCCGTCACCAGCGCCACCGCTCCTTCGAAGCCGGACATACTCCACTTCCCTTCTGGCAGGCGGGACGCCTGCCCCACGTGTCGAACAGGCGGGACGCCTGTCCTACTCGGGAGACCGCTGGCAGGCGGGACGCCTGCCCTACTGATCGCGGTCGCGGGGACGCCTGCCCCACTGTCAGCTAACCAACCCTCGGCGCCGCGAAGAGCGGCGCGGTGACCAATGCGGCGGCGCCGCGCAGGCGCGGGTGGTCCGGCGCGAACAGCGGCGTGATGTCGATGGCCGGAGACGCGGCCGCCAGCACGCGCTGCGCGAGCGCCTGCTGGACGGTCGATTCCAGCAGGTCCCACGCCGCGATGATCTCGCCGCTCACGAACACCCGCGAGGGGTCCACGGCGTTGATGACCGATGCGAGACCGAGGCCCAGGTAGTGGGCCGTGGCCTGCAGGGCGGTGATCGCCTTGCCGTCGCCGCCGCGCGCGCGGGCGATGAGGTCGTCCACGGTGAAGTTGGCGATCTCCGCCGGGATCGGTTTCCGCGGCGACAGTTCGCGGCCGAAGTAGCGCGACAGGGTGGCCAGGTTCGACACGTAGGCCTCCCAGCACCCCGACGCGCCGCACGCGCACGGCGGGCCGTCGGTGTTCAGCGGCACGTGACCGAACTCTCCCCCGACGTTGTGCCGGCCGCGCATCACTTCCCCGTTGACGACGATCCCCACGCCGAGGCCGTCCGAGACCGAGACGAACACGAGGTCGCCGGCGGTGGACCGCTCGCCGCGCGTGTCCCATACCTGGGCCAGGGCGCAGGCGCGCCCCGAGTTCTCCATCTGCACCGGCAGGCCCGTCTCCTGGGCCAGGAGATCGCGGAGCGCCACGTCGTGCCAGGCCGAGCCGCGGCGCGAAGACGATCGCGGCTGCGCGAGAGGTCCACCATCCCGGGCACGACGAGGCCGATCCCCTCGCACTGCCCCAGCTCGCCGTGCTCGCCGAGGATCGTGCGGATGCGCGCGCCGAGGGCTTTCGACGAAGTCGTCCGGCTCGGGCAGCGTGGGAAAGCTGGAGATGCCGACGATCGGGCTCGCCGAGCAGGTCGGTGACCATCACGAACGTCCGCGTCGGCCGGACGTCCACCGCGACGACGCAGCGCTTGCGCGAGTCGATGTAGAGGAACTTCGGCTTGCGGCCGCGCGGGGCTTCACCCTTGGCGCCTTCGAACAGGAGACCCTCGGCGATCAGGTCGTTGACGATCAGGCTGACGCCGCCTCGCCGCGTGGCCATCAGGCGGGAGAGGTCGGCCCGGGACAGCGGCTGCCTGGAGCGGACGAGGTTGAGGACGATCTGGCGGTTGATCTCGCGCGAGATGCCGCGCCGGGCGACTCGAAACTGGTCCGGGTGAATGCCGCGCACGGTGGTCCACTGCCTCGATTCCCCTGGCGGCAACCGAAATGGTCCTGGCCAGGACAGTTTGGTACCAAACAGGGACAATACTAGGGGCTCATCGCTAACCGGTCAAGTCCAATTACGCGCCTAAATACCCCATGTGGACGTTCTCAAAGGTCTTGACAGCTGCTCTGTATGGCGTATATTGTCCCCTGTCGAGACAAACTCGCTGGCGACACGAGGCCGCCAGCCGACGCTGCACCGCCGGGCAGGTTTTCCTTCGATGGGGTGTGCTGTGATGAAGAAGACGACGTTCGTAGCCGCGCTGCTGGCCCTGCTCATGGGCTTCCCGCTGGCCTCCCTGGCCGGCGCACAAGTCACCTCCGCCACCATCGTCGGGACGATCACCGACACCAGCGGCGGCGCGCTGCCCGGCGCCACGGTCACCGCGCGCAATACCGAGACCGGCTTCTCACGCACCGTGGTGACGTCGACCGAGGGCGCCTACCGCCTCGAGTTCCTGCCGATTGGCAGCTACGTGATCGAGGCGTCGCTCCAGGGCTTCACCACCGCGAACCGGGCGGGCATCGTCCTGCGGGTCAACGACACGGTGAAGATCGACATCTCGCTCGCGGTCGGCGGCCTCGAGGAAACGGTGACGGTGGCCGCGGCCGTCCTCGAGGTGAACACGGTGACGTCGGACATCTCGAAGACGATTGAGGCGAAGCAGATTGAGACGCTGCCGCTCGTCGATCGGAACGTCTACACGCTGCTCGACCTGACCCCGGGCGTGCAGTCGAACAACAACGGCGTCGCGAGCGCGTCCGCCACCACCAGCAACCTGAGCCTCGGCTTCCCGGAGCAGCGGACGCTGATCAACGGCGGCGCCGACGGCGGCACCGGCTCGGTGAACTACTACCTGGACGGCGGCATCAACATGACGGCGCTCCGGAACACCGGCAACATCCTGCCGAACCCCGACGCCATCCAGGAGTTCAAGGTCCAGACGAACGCCTACAACGCGGAGTACGGGCGCTTCTCGAGCGGCATCATCAACGTCATCACCAAGTCGGGCACCAACCGGTACAAGGGCTCGGTGTTCGAGTACCTGCGCGACGGGAACATGAACGCCAACGACTGGGCCGCGACGGTCGAGACGCCGCCGCTCAAGCGCAACCAGTTCGGCGGGTCGGTCGGCGGCCCGATGCAGAAGGACAAGACGTTCTTCTTCGCGTCCTACTCCGGGCTGCGCCAGACCTCGCAGACGTTCCTGAACAACGCGGTGGTGCCGACCGACCTCGAGCGCCTCGGCGACTTCTCGCAGTCGAAGACGATCCCGACCGACCCGGCGACCGGCAAGGCGTTCACTTGCAACGGCGTGACGGGCGCGATCTGCTCGAACCGGCTCGACCCGGTGGCGATGAAGATCATCAACACGCTACATCCCGACGGCGAACGTCCCCGGGCAGATCTGGCAGGGCTACGTCCCGAGCCCGTACGACACCGACGAGTTCCTGATCAAGGTCGACCACCAGTTGAACCAGGCGCACCGGCTGTCGGCCAACTACTTCTGGACGAACGGCAGCAACACGGTGAAGGCGGGCACGGGCAACCTGCCGTGGGCGTCCCAGGAATTCAAGTGGACGCAGCACAACCTGAACGTCAGCGACACGTGGGTGATGAGCGGCAGCCGGATCAACCAGGCGTGGTTCTCGTTCAACCGCAACTTCGGCGGCCGCAACAACACGCCGGCGGTCTCGCTCACGGACCTCGGGTCGTCGGCCATCATCATGGGCGCCCCGTCGCTGCCGCAGATTACCGTCAGCGGCTACTTCACGCTCACCAACGCGATCGGCGGCCCGACGGCCGGCGGCGACTTCTACTCGATGCGCGACGTGTTCAGCTGGACCACCGGCCGGCACGCGGTGAAGATGGGCGGCGAGATCTCCTACAACAAGACGATCCAGGACACGCTGCTCAACAACTACGGCGTCTTCACGTTCAACAACAGCGTGACGAAGAACGCGCTGGCGGACTTCATGATCGGCATCCCCAGCGCGGTCACCCAGGACGCCCCCGTCACCGCCCTGTGGAACAGCTGGTACGGTGCGGCGTTCATCCAGGACGACTACCGTGTCCTGCCGAACGTGACGCTCAACGTCGGCCTCCGCTGGGACGTGCAACAGCCAGGCACCGACCCGCAGAACCGGTTCGGCACGTACGTCGCCGGGCAGCAGTCGAAGGCGCGGCCCGACGCCCCTCCAGGACCGCTGTACTACGGTGACGCCGGGGTGTACCGCGGCGTGATCAAGACCGCATGGGGCCACGTCTCCCCGCGCGTCGGCGTCGTCTGGGATCCGTTTGGCGACGGCAAGACCTCGATCCGCGCGGCCGGCGGCCTCTTCTACGGCAGCATCTCGGGCAACGAGTGGAACACGATGACCAACTACCAGCCGTGGTCCACGCGCCTGACCTTCACGAACATCAACGCCAAGACGTCGTCCACCGGGGCGCCGCTCGGCGCCACGCTCAGCAACCCGTACAACGGCTACGCCGACGACGCCGTTCCCCTACCAGGGCACCTTCGGCGTGGGCGGCGGCATCTTCGGCGTGGACCAGGAGTTCACGTGGTCGCATGCCTACCAGGCGAACGTCGGGATCCAGCGCCAGGTGACGAAGATCTTCACGGTCGGCGCGTCGTACATCGGCACGTTCAACCGCAACCTGCCGTTCGGCCGCGACGTCAACTACCCGGTGGCCACGCCGACCGCGACCAACTCTGGCGCCAACGTCCTGTCGCGCCGGCCGAACACCGCGTTCGGCGCCGTCTTGCTGCTCGACTCGGACCAGTACTCCGACTACAACGGCCTGCAGGTGACCTTCGGGATGCGCACGTGGCACAACGTCAGCTTCAACGGCTTCTACACCTATTCGAAGACGATGACGAGCGTGCAGCTGATGAACAACACGACGCAGGGCGGCGCGCAGAACTTCACCAAGCTGGACATGGAGTACGGCCGCGCGGACACCGACCAGCGCCACGTGTTCAGCGTGAACATCAACTGGGAACTGGACTACTACAAGGGCGGCAACAAGGTGCTGGGCGCGATCTGCAACGGCTGGATGGTGTCGCCGATCATCAAGCTGCGGAGCGGCCTGCCGTTCACCGTCACCAACGGCAACGTGGACGCCAACCTCGACGGGCAGACCAACGACCGCGCCCAGCAGATCGGCGACCCCTACATCGACAACCCGACGCCCCAGATGTGGTTCAACACGGCCGCGTTCGCGCAGAACAAGGTCGTCACCGGCCAGCCGGTGGACGGCAACGCCGCGCGGAACCTTCTCGACGGCCCCGGGTACCGGGTGGTCGACCTCGCCCTGTCGCGCACCTTCGCCATGCCGAAGAAGAACAAGCTGATCCTCCGCGTGGAGGCGACCAACGCCTTCAACATCGTGAACTACGGCCAGCCGGGCGCCAGCGTTCCGTCGGGTACGAGCTCGAGCACCTTCGGCGTGATCCGCAGCGCCCAGGCGATGCGGCGCCTCCAGGTCGGCGTGCGCTGGACGTTCTAGCAGACGAGCGGGAGTCGGCCCCGAGGCCGGACCGACTCCCGCCGGTTCTCAACGGAGAATGCAGAATGAGGAATGGAGAATGACGCGAGACGTGTGCGCGCCCTCCGGCGACGTTCGCATTCTCCATTCTTCATTCTTCATTCCTCATTCCTCATTCCTCAGTGCCCGGCATGAAGGAAACGAGGGCTTGCCATGATCATCCGCGGCCACGAGGCGCCGACCGAGCCGGCCGAGCCGGGAGTGACGCGCCAGGTGCTCGGCCACGATTCCGAACTGATGTTGTGCCGCGTGACCTTCGAGAAGGGCGCGGTCGGATACCTGCACTCCCATCCCCACCGGCAAGTCACCTACGTGGAGCGCGGCCGCTTCGAGTTCACGCTCGGCGACACCACGACAACGATGGCGGCCGGCGACTGCTGGTTCGTGCCGCCAGGGGTCGTCCACGGTGCGAAGGCTGTCGAACCGGGCGTGCTGATCGACGTCTTCACGCCGGCGCGGGAAGAGTTCGTGAAGTAGAGACCGAGCAGGACAGGCGTCCCTGCCCGCCGTAGCCCGCAGGGCGAAGGCAGCCCGCCTGTCAGACGGAAGATCGCAGGATGGCGAAAGACAGGCTTATGAACAGACAGTCCCTGCCCGCGTACCTCCTCGCCGCCGTGGCGCTGGTCGGCTGCATGGCCCCGGTGGCGCCAGCGCAGGAAGTGATCCCCGCGTTCTCGGAGCTGTTGTCCAAGCCGGTCGCGCTCAAGCCGGAACTCGTCGGCGTGCACCCGCGCGTGTTCGTCACGAAGGCGGAACTGGAGCAGCTGCGCCAGCGGGCGAAGACGACGCACCGCGACGAGTGGCAGAAGGTCCTGGCGAACCTGGTGGCGCTCAAGAAGGACCCCGACCCGGCACCCGGGTCGCAGGATCGCCGGGCGCAGAACAACGTGGCGCTCGCGATGGCGGGGGTCACGCTGGCCGCGGCCATCGAGCAACAGCCGCAATACGTCGCTGCCGCCAAGAGATACGTCCTGACGGCCATCGACTACGAGCCGTGGGGCTACACGTTCGACAAGCCGAACACCGACCTGGCGGCGGCGCACCTCCTGTACTCGATCGGCTGGGCGTACGACCTGCTCTACGACGAGTTCACGCCGGCCGAACGCGGCCGGATCAGGGCGTCGCTCGAACGGCACGCCGGCCTGGTCTACGACGCGTTCGCGCCGAAGCCGGGGAAGCGCTTCGCGTTCACCCAGAACCACAACTTCATCCCGACGGCGGGCCTGGCGGTGACGGCGCTGGCGCTCATGGGCGAGTCGGCCGACGCTCCGAAGTGGGCCGCGCTGGCGCGCGCGCATCACCATCGCGCCGGCCAACTGCTCAGCCCCGACGGCAACTTCTACGAGGGCATGGAGTACCTGGATCTTCTCGGCGACCTGGCTGGTGCGCTTCCTCGACGCCTGGGAGCACTCGACCGGCGAGGACCTGTGGGACCGCGGGCAGTTCAGGAACTGGAAGTACTACGTGGCCCACGTCGTGCTGCCGGACGGGCAGAACGTCTTCGACTTCGGCGACATCTGGCAGGGGCCGCTCACGCGTGCGAAGCAGGGTGACGACTACGCCCGCGAGTACCCGACGGGGACGCTGAAGAGCAACTACAACGTGCTCTACCGCGTGGCCGCGCGGTTCAAGGATCCAGAGACCCAGGCGGTCGCCGAGCGGCTCAAGGGATTCGGCCACACCAACCAGGAGGAGTGGTGGACGCTGCTCTGGCGCGACGCGGCGCTGAAGCCGGCGCCGATGAGCGCAATCCCCCTCGCGAAGCACTTCGAGGATTCCGGTTACGTCTACTTCAGGACGTCGTGGGGGCCGGATGCGACCGCGTTCGGATTCCGCGCGGGGCCGCCCGAGGGACACCGGGTCACCCGGCTGCTGGCCACGATTCCCGAGTGGCAGCTGAGCAGCGGCCACGCGCACCCCGACAATGGCAGCTTCATCATCTGGGCGGGCGGGCGCTACCTGACGGGCGACACCGGCTACGCGGGACAGCCCCAGGCGCGCCACCACAACACCGTGGTCATCGGCGGCGCGGGGCAGGGCGACGAGGGCGGGCACGACGTGTGGCGCAACGCCGATCAACGGGCGCTCGGCACCATCCGCATCGCTTCAGCCCAATTCACGGCCGGCAGCGCGAGGATCGAAGCCGATTTCGCCGGGGCCTACGGCGCCGCGGCTGCCGCGTCGCGCGTGCACCGGACGTTCTCGTTCACCGCGCCGGCCACGTTCGCCGTTTCCGACGTCATCGAGACCACGACCCCGCAGCCGGTCGAGTGGTTCCTGCACACCGACACGCCGGTCGAGACGGCGGGCAGTCGCTACCTGCTCGGCGTGAAGCCCGTGCAGCTGGCTGTAGACTTGAAGCCGCCGGTCGGCGCGAAGGTCACGACAGGGGAGACGACGCTCATGGCGCCGGGTCGGCCAGGATCGATCACCAGCGGCCCGCAGCAGCAGCGCGGCTATCAGCTCAAGGTTGAGACTGCGCCAGCGACGGTGACGAAGATCGACGCGACGTTGACGGTGACGAAGTAGACGGGAGTCGGGCCTGGCGCTACGCCCTCACCTCGGTGTCACGCCGACGAACTCCCACCCGTCCGCGCCGCGCTTCCAGGTCAGGCGGTCGGCACCGACTTCCACGACGAGTTCGTCGCCGCGCACCGACTGTTGCACCCTGGGCGCGGCGCCACGCGCGCCGGCGGCGGCAACCATCGGGAAGATCCCGGTCGCCACGAGGTGCGACTTGGCCTCTCCCACGCTGCGCAGCCGCAGCACGTTCACCGGCTTCGTCCAGCCGACGGCGTCCTCGCTGCTTCCCGACAGGAGTGGCTTCCCGGTGGCAGGGTCCAGCGCCGGCGCGATTTCGACGCGGCCTCGCCCCTGGCTCACCGTCCATCGCCCGTCCTCTCCCGCAGTCATCTTCCCGTATGAGTGGAAACGCAGTTCGACCGCAGCCGGCGCCGCGACTTCGATTTCGTCGAGCAGCACGAAATACCGGGAATCGACGAAGACCACGTGCCGGCGGGCGCGCGGCGCGTCCACCGAGTACGCCTTGTCGGCGATGCCGGTGAACGCGACGAACCGCGGCCCCTCGATCGGCCCTCGAAGCCGGCCGATGCGCCCCGTGACCTGGCCCTGGCCGCCCACCAGCACCGCGTTGTGGCCGGCCGTCGAGATCTCGTAGTAGCCGGGACGCTTCTGCGGGTCGAAATAGTCCGCGGGGTACGACCGGTTGCCCAGGTCCAGGAGCACCATGTCGTCGCCCACCCCCACGCTGACGTGATTGAGGTCGAGGTGCGTGTGATTGGCGGCCAGCGAACCGTTCTTGAACGCGAGGAAGAACGGCGGGTCGGGCTGGCTTGGAGTCAGCATCGCCCAGCCGATCGATCCGAACGCCTTCACCGGCGGGATCGTCGGTGGTGCCCCCGGCAGCATCCCTCCCGGTCCCTTCTGCAGCAGGACAGGCGTCCCGCCGGTCTTCCAGATCAGCGCCAGCGCCTCCTCGGGCCACCCCTCACGCTCGAGCCCGCGCGGCACCGCGCGGTCCTGGAACCACGCGAAGTCGGCGTTCCCGTACTCGCGCGCGAGGAAGTAGAACAGCGGGTCGTTCGCGCGGCTGGGACTGTCTCCGAAGCTGGCCGACAGCGTGCGCCCGGGGTTGAAGATGATGGGGAAGTAGCCGGTGGCCCTGGCGCCGGGCCGCGACAGGTATTGCGCGCCCTCCGGCCTGCCTGCCCGCCGCAACGCCTCCGCCGCCATGAACGCGTAGCGGTGACCGTACGTCCAGTAGCCGGTCCCTTCCTTCCATGCCCCGTCGTCTTCGAGCTCGTTCCAGTAGTGCGCCATGGCCGGCGCGGAGAGCTTCAGCACCCGTTCGCTGAGCGCGCTGTCTTCCCCGAGCGAGAGAGCAAGCATCGTCGCGCCGCCGTTGGTCACCGGGTTCCAGTTCATCTTCGCGGTGAACCAGAACATGGGCTTCTCTCGCGTGGTCCCATCGAGGTAGCCGCTCAAGGCCCTCCGCTCCACGCCTTCCCGCAGGCGGGCCCGCTCGGACGGTGTGAGCGCATCGTAGAACCAGTCGTAGGCGACCGCATACGTCAGGCAGTTCTCGCCCGTCATCAGGTCGAACGGCGGCTGGTGAGCGGTGTCCACCCAGATCGGCCAGTCGTTCAGGGCGTGGTCGAGTTCGGCGAGAGCGGCGTCCTTGTAACGTGTCTCGCCGGACAGGAGAAATGCCATCCCGTAAGTCAGCACCCGCCCCTGGAGACGCCGCGACGCCTCGAGCCCTTTCAGCTGCCCGGGCGGATCCGGCTCGCCGCGCTTCGTCGTCGAGACCAGGAGGGGCGGCGCGGAGAGCAGACGGGCGGCGCGCTCCATGAGCTTCGCCTTCAGCGGACCGAGGTCCCCGCTCGACGATGCCGCGCGAATCCGTTCGAGATCTGCCTGGTCGAACAGCAGCCTCGGGTGGCGGGACGGGGCCGGCGGCGAGGCGAACACCACGCTGACCCCGAGGACGGCAAGGACGACAGCGAGGCGGCGGCGTTTCATGGCGCCATGATACCCGCGGCACGGCCGCTCATGTAGAATCCAGCGGTTCGCACAACCCTGGAGGCTCGCCCATGACCGTCGTCGCACCGGGCTCTCGCTCTCAGTCGGACGTTGCCGACGGCACCGCGGGCACCAGGCTGTTCCTCTCCCTCGCAGTCATCGTCGTCCTGGCGTGCGTTGCGGCCGCGGTCGTCCAGACGTCGGGCGGCCGCGTGCAGGTGCAGGACATCAAGATTCCGACCCAGAACGGCCAGTGGGTCGTCGCCGACCTGTTCAAGCCGAAGAGCGCGACCAAGGACAGCCCGGCGCCGCTGGTGGTTGTCGTCCCCGGTTTCCAGCGGTCGAAGGAATCGCTGGCGAGCGTCTCGATCGAACTGTCGCGCCGCGGCATTGTCGTCATCGCGATCGACCCGTACGCGCAGGGGTCGTCGAGCTCGTCGGCGAGCAGCCAGGCGGCGACGACGGAGGGCTACGGGATGTTCGCGGTGGTGGACTATGCCGCCAACACGGGAAACCTGAACTACGTCGACAAGAACCGGATCGGGGCCACGGGCCACTCCGCCGGCGGCAACGCCGCGATCCGGGGCGCGGCGTACTTCGGAAAGCGGGCGAAAGGCGGGAAGGCCGAGCGTCCTGCATTCGGTGTTCGTATCCGGCTACCTCCTGAGCTTCACCGACAACGTGCTGAAGGACGTCCGGTCCAACGTCGGGACGAGCTACGCCTTGTACGACGAAGGTTCGTACCGGAACGACCTGAAGAACGGCGACATGCGGCGCGCCCCCGAAGCGCTGCGCCTGGTGAACGCCGGTGCTCCGGCGGGGTCGGTGCCGCTGCAGGAAATCTCGCTCGGCCAGTATTACGGCGACGCCGGACAACGCACGCTGCGCGTCGTGCACAACGAGCCGGTGCTCCACCCGTTCCAGCCGTATCACGTGCAGGCGACGGCCAACCAGGTCGCGTTCTTCGAGAAGGCGTTCGGCCTGAACAGCGGCCTGTCACCGCGCGACCAGGTCTGGTACTGGAAGGAGCTGTTCGGCCTGATCGCCCTCGTCGCCGCCCTCGCCAGCCTGGTTCCGCTCGCGCGAGTCCTGCTGAGGCTGCCGGCGTTCCAGGCCGTGGTGCACCCCCTGCCCGCCGCGCTCCCCCGCTCGAGGGGATGGGGCCTGGCCCTGTCCTGGAGCCTCGTCACGGTTGGGGCCGTCGTCGCCGGCCTGACCTACATCCCGCTGTCGGAACTCTCGCAGAAGCTGTTCGTCGCCGCCTCGAACCGGGAGGCGACGTGGTTCTTCCCGCAGCGGATGAACAACGCGGTGATGCTGTGGGCGGCGCTGAACGGAATCGTGGGCTTCCTGCTATTCTTCGCGGGCTACCGGTTGCAGGGCAGGCGCGAGGGAGCGAGGCCGGAGATGTGGGGCGCCGGCATCCGACTGCCGGAACTGCTGCGCACGTGCGCGCTGGCGGTCACGCTCTTCCTGTCGTTCTATGCCCTTCTCTTCGCGCTCTATGCCGTCCTCCACGTCGATTACCGCTTCCTGTTCATGGGCGCCCGCGTGTTCCAGCCGGCGCTGATTCCGGTCCTGGCGATGTACGCGCCGTTCATCCTGCTGTTCTTCCTGTCCAACTCGCTGCGCGTGAACGGCGCGATGCGCGTCGAGGGTGAAGCCGAGTGGAAGGGCATGCTGAAGGCCGGCATCGCCAACTCCGCCGGGCTTCTGATCATCGTCGTGGTGCAATACGCGACGTTCGCTGCGACAGGGACGGTGTACTGGACGGAGGGCTGGCTCTACGTGAACCTGCTGTTCGCGGTCGTCCCGATGATGTTCGTCCTGCCCTACTTCAATCGCTACTTCTTCCGGCTGACCGGGCGGGTGTATCTTGGCGCCGTGACCACCTGCCTGGTCTTCGTGATGATCCTGCTGTCGAACACGGTGTGTTATCTGCCCCTGTGAGTCCGCGCGTGCTCATTTCCTGGAGGTCGTCGTGATCCAATCGCATCGATCGATTCTCTCGGCGGCCTTGGCCGCCTCCATTGTCACCGCCGCCAGCCTGGCGTTCGTCCACGCGCAGGCGACCCAACCGCCCTCGCCGCGCCCGGCGCAGGCGCAAGGCCAGGCGCAGGCCCAACCGCCGCGCCAGAGCCCGCGCGCACAGGTCCAGATGGACCCCGCACGCGCCCGGCAGCTCTACGTGTCGAAGGACCCGAAGGACCAGTCGCTCGGCACCGACTACCAGGCCGACATCGCGGCGCGCGAGAAGGCGGCCGCCCGGTATCCCGAGCTGTGCAAGGGGATCATCGACTTCTCGGTCGTCAAGTACCGGAGCAACGTCGGCGACATGGACATCCCGGCGTACGTGTTCCAGCCGATCCAGAAGCGCGGGCCGAAGGGGCACGCGGCGATGATCTGGGTGCACGGCGGCGTCCACGGCAACTGGGGCATCAACATGTTCCCGTTCGTGAAGGAGGCGGTGGCGCGCGGCTACGTGATCATCGCGCCCGACTACCGCGGCAGCACCGGCTACGGCGAGGCGCACCACCAGGCGATCGACTACGGCGGCAAGGAAGTGGAGGACGTGCTTTCCGCCGCAGACTACCTGAAGACGCTGCCCCACGTGGACCCGGCGCGCATCGGCATGATGGGGTGGAGCCACGGCGGGTACATCACGCTGCTGTCGCTGTTCCGGGACAAGCACCCGATCGCGGCGGGCGCGGCCATCGTCCCCGTGACCAACCTGGTGTTCCGGCTCTCGTACAAGGGGCCGAGCTACCAGTGGGACTTCTCGACGCAGAAGGAGATCCAGGGCCTGCCGTTCGAGAAGCCGGAGCTCTACATCCAGCGCTCGCCGCTCTACCACGTGGACAAGCTGCAGGTGCCGCTGCTCGTGCACGTCGCCACGAACGACCTCGACGTCAACTACGTCGAAGACCAGCAGATCGTGGACGCGCTGCGTTCGCGCAAGCCCGACCTCGCCGAGACGAAGACCTACGTGAACCCTCCGCGCTGGGGGGCCAGCGGCGGCCACGCGTTCAGCCGCCGCGTGGACCCGACCACGCTCGAGCGTGTCGAGTCCCCCGACCAGATCGACTCGTGGAACCGCACGTGGACCTTCTTCGAGTGGAACCTGCGCCCGTACGAGGACCGCTCGAAGCCGGTGACCTACGTGGACCAGGCGCCGCGGGGACGGTAGGCGGAGGCTCCAGGCTGCCGGCTTCCGGCTTCTGGCGGTGTCTGGCTTCGGGCCGGGAGCCGGACAACGCCTGAAGCCGGAGTCCGTAGCCGGAAGCCGTGCGCACCGAGGCGCACCGAGCGGCCGCGAGCCGCGGGGGATCTCTATGCGTCGTTGCACGTGGTCTCTTGGCCTGGGCGCGGGGCTCGCGGCTCTCGGCGTGGTGACCGTCGCAGCTCAGCAGCCCCCGGCCGCAACGTTCCGAAGCCGGATCTCCGTGGTCCCGGTCGATGTCCGCGTCGTGGACGCGAACGGCAAGCCGATCGCCGGACTCAAGGCCGGAGATTTCACGATCCTCGAGGACGGGAAGCCGCAGGACGTGCGGCACTTCTCGGAGTACCAGCTGACCGCGGAGACGCCCGAACCTGGTGCTTCGCCGGCGTTCCGCGGGGCGGAGGGGCCGGAGATGGCGCCGCCCCGGCTGCGCACGTTCCTCTTCCTCCTCGGGCGCGGGCGACTGGAAGAACCGTCCAAGGGTACTGCAGGCGCTGCAGCGGTTCGTCCGCGAGCAGTTGCTGCCCCAGGACCAGGTGGCGGTGCTCGCCTGGAACCGCGCGACGGCGTTCACCAACGATCACCAGAAGGTGTTTGCGACCCTCGAGCGCTTCCAGAAGGGCCACGAGGAGGTTGAGGCGCTGCTGGCGCAGCAGTTCAGCGGCCTCGCGGCCGTCTATGGAAGCCGGGAGCCGTCGCGGGACGCGCAGAAGAAGATTGATGAGATCTTCACCGGCCCGGGAGGCGCCAGTCCCGTCGGTTGCCGGCCGCGCAGGTGAGCGGCGCGGCGCAAGTGGCCGCCGACGACCGTCGGGCGATCGAGACACTCCAGACAGCGGAGCTCGTCAGCACGCACGCGATCCCTTCCCCGTTCGACGAGACCGCGGTCCGGGATGCCTGGCAGTTCGGCCTGGCGCTCGACGAATATGTCGTGGATGCCGTCCAGCGGGATCAGGACCTGAACAACCTCTACACGGGCATCGAGTACATGCGCTACCTCGAGGGAGAGAAGCACCTCGTCTTCATCACCGCCGCCGGCCTCAACCTGCACCGGCTCGAGCACGACCTGAGCCTGGCGGCCATGGCCAACGACGCCCGGGTCGTCATCGACACGATCCAGACGGGCGGCCTGGCTGGCCCCGCCCCCATCAGCGCCACCGGTCAGGGTTCGGTCTCGGGTCAGCTGGACCTCTATGCAAAGCGCATTGGAACGCCCCCGCCAAAGGAGATGACCGCGCTGCAGGTCCTGAAGAACCTGTCCGAGTTGACCGGCGGTCATGCCTCGGTCGCCAGCTACGCGGCAGCAGGGTTCGACCGGATCGACCTGGCTACGCGTTCCGGTACCTGCTCGGCTACTACCCATCGAATACCTCCTGGGACGGGAAGTACCGGAAGATCGAGGTGAAGGTGAATCGGGCGGGCGCGCGGGCGCTGTTTCGGCAGGGCTACTTCGGGCGTGACCGGCTGGTGCCTCTCGATCGGAAGGCGTTCATCACCTTCAGCCGCGTGTCCGCGGCGGCATTCAACGACCGGGAGATGCGCGACCTGCCGGTGAAGATGAGGGCCGTGGTGACGGGTGCGGACGCGAAGTCGTTCGGCGAGGCGGTGGTGGAGGTGACGGTGGACGTCTCGACGCTTCCATTCGTCACGCAGGACGACCGGCGCGTGGCGTCGCTCGACATCGACGTCTTCCTCGGCGACGCAAAGGAGCGGCTCGTCGGCGAGACCTGGGAGAAAGCGTCGCTGCGCCTTCGCGACGAGACCTACCAGCGGTTGTTGAAGACCGGCCTGGTGCACACGGCGCGGATTCCGCTGAAAGGCAAGCCGAAGTACGTGAAGGCTGTGGTGTACGACTACGCGGCGACCTGCTGGGCAGCGCGATTGTGAGGGTGAAGTAGAGCCCGGTTACGGAATCACCTTGAACGCCGTCACGTCCTCCACCTGCTGGTCTCCCAGCTTCGCCCGGACCCGGAAGATGTACGTTCCTTTCCCGAGGTTGCGGACCGGCAGCTCGAACCGCGCCTTCCCCGCCTTCAACTCGGTGATCGGGAACGACATGATTCCCTTGCCTTCCGCGCTCAGGAGGTCCGCGACCACGATCGGCTCCTGGCCGCCGGCCGTGTAGTACTGCACCTCGGCAAACACGCGGTCGGTCTGGCGGAACGTCCGAAGGGCGCGGGGCGCCGGGTTGGGGTCCGCCTGGATGGCGCGAAGTTCCGGCAGCGACGAGGCGACGTAGAAGCGCGTGGTGGCCAGGGCGAGCGGCGCGGCCGCGAGGTCGGGCACCGAGAACGGCTGCTCCCAGCGGTCCACGATCACGCCGTCCTGGTCGCGGGCCGTGAAGCGGGCCAGGACGTCGCCGGGCTGGACCGGGAGCGACACCTGCGGCCGCGGCTGCCCGGGAGACGCCGCGGGCAGCGTGAGTGACCCTCCCGACGCGCTCTTCGACCCGGCCCGCGCCACTTCGATTTCCAGGCTCGCGACCGGCGGCGACACGGGCGGCACGGCCGGCTCCCAGCCGATGGTGGCCTGCGTGGCGCCGTCCGCGCTCTTCGAGAATCCCACCCAGGCCTGGATCGCACCCCTCGGCTCGCTGCGCGCCAGCGTCCTCATGGCCCCGCTCAGGCCGGGGTCCTTCGGCTTCGCCGCCGCCTCGGCCGCCGCGTCGAGTTCCTTCCGGCTGGGCGCCCAGTAGCCGCTGCGGTGAATGACGCGCACGCCCGACCGCTTCACCTTCACCGAGATCTTGTGGAACTTGCCATCGTCCTCGGTGCGGGTGGGCGAGTAGCCGACCAGGTAGTAGGTGCTGGCGTCTTCGACCACCTCGCGGAGCCCGAGCTCGAAGTTGTTCGTGTTGAGGATGGCGCGTCCGCCCGTGTCGTTCGCCAGCCGGTACAGCGAGTCGGCCGCCCGCGTGTAGGCGCCGAGGCCGCGCGGATCGACGGTATGGATCGTCGACGTTGGCCCGATTCGCCGCGTCGATGGTCGCACGAATGTCGAGCTCGAGATTGCCGCTCGGCAGCATGAGCGGCGGCCCTTCGCTGACGAAGATGATCGTCTTCCGGCCTTCGCGCAGGCCGCCGAGCCGCACGCAGATCGCCTGGAGCGCCGACAGCGTGACCTGCGCGCGCAGGCGCATGGCGTCGCCGCTCTTCAGCTGCGCCTCCTCCGCGGCGTTCTTGATGGGAAACAGCTCGCCGTACCGGCCTTCGAAGTTCCGGACGATGTCGAGGAGGTCGGCCGTCGAACGAGTGAACTCGATATGGCTGGCCAGCGTGAGCGGGTCCACGATCGCGACGAGGTCGGTTGGCTGCAGGCTGTTGATGAACCGCGTCAGCTCGCGCCGAACCGGGATCGTGATCGAGGGCAGCTTCTCGATGTGATAGTCGTCGAGGAAGATCACGAACAGCCGGATGTCCTCGCGGGCCGCCTCGGCCTCCGCGTGGTCGCGCGAGCGGATCTCCAGGTTGGTTTCGTCGCTCGCGCCCCGACTGCCGTCGATGCGGACGAACTGCGCCGTATCGACCTTCTGGGGAACGCCGTCCTCGGTCACTTCGAAGTCTGCCGGCGTCAGGTCCGTGACCGGCTTGTCCCCGTGACCGATGACCGTGACGTCGACCCGAACCACCTTGACGCCGGCGCGGAAGGTCGGCGGTTGAACCTGCGGGGGTTGCTGGGGCGGCTGCGGCTGCTGCGCCCCGGGCCCGGCTTCCCCGACGAGGAGCACGGCGCTGATCGCCGCCAGGACGCACGCCGCTCGGACCCCGGACCTTCCCATATGTTCATTGTAGCCCCGGCCTCGACTCGACACGCACCCGGCCGGTCGTGTATGTTGCCCAGCACTCCCCGTGACCGGTCACCGGCGCCCGGTGCGCCGCGCCCCCGTTCCGGCCGCAGATCCCACAAACGGAGGCTACATGAGAGTCTGGCAGTCCATCGCGCGGCACGAGATGCCCAGGCGATTCGCCTGGCTGGCGTGCGCGCTGATCCTCGCGCTCGCCCCGATGACGTTGACCGGCCAGGCGCCCGCCGCCAAGCCGGCCGCTCCCCAGGCGCAGGCCCGGCTGACGGCGGGGCCGGCCCCGGGCGCCAAGGACGTCGCCCCGCTGGGACCCAACGACAAGATCCTGCAGCAGGAGACGTACGCGACCCCGCCGCCCGAACTGGCGGCCGCAGTAACCGCCCCGCGCTACCAGAACGTCACGCTGGCGAACCTCAGCCCCGACAAGAAGTGGTTCCTCTCCCAGGTGGGCGACGGCCCGGTGCCGATGTCCACCTTCTCGAAGCCGTTCCACGAACTTGGCGGCGTCTTCATCGACTTCAAGGCCAACCGCGCCCGGACGCTGACGATCAGCAACAACGTCGGCATCCAGGTCATCTCGGCGATCGACGGCACCAAGAAGACGCTGGCGATCCCGGCCAACGCGCGGGTCTCGAACGCCACCTGGTCGCCCGACGGCTCGGCGATCGCGTACTTCGTTCACACGGACGACGCGACGCACGTCTGGATGACGGACGTCGCGACGAACAAGCCGCGCCAGATTACGCCCAGGCCGGTGCTCGCGACCATGGTGAGCAGTTTCGACTTCACCAAGGACGGGAAGCAGATCGCGGTCGTCCTGATCCCGGACAACCGGCCCCCGGCGCCCGTCGCGCCGGTCGCGCCGGTGGGACCGCAGGTCAAGGTGCACGACGCGAAGGACAAGAACCGCCTCCGCACGTTCCCGAGCCTGATGTCGACGCCGTACGAGCTGAGCCTCCTCGAGTGGCACGCCACCGGCCAGCTGGCGCTGATTGACGTGGCCGCCTCCGCCCCGAAGGACCCGAAGGCGAAGGTCGTGAAGATGGCGCCGGCAGCAGGCCTGAAGAAGATCGGCCAGCCGGCGATGATCCGCGCGCTCGACGTGTCGCCCGACGGCAAGTACATCCGCGTCACCCGCATGGTGCGGCCCTTCTCCTACATCGTCCCGGTGGCCAACTTCGGGTCGATCGACGAGGTGTGGGACCTCGACGGCAAGGTGCTCGTGAAGGTGACCGACCGGCCGCTGAACCTGGGCACGGCCGATGCGAACGCGCCCGATCCCTCCGAGCCGCCGAGCATGGCCGCGCAGCAGGGCAAACGCGAGATCGCGTGGCGCGACGACGGGCAGGGGCTCACCTACCTCGAGCAGGAGCCTGCCCCGCCGGCGGGCGAGGGTGGCGCCGGAGGAGCCCGCGGCGCGCGCGCGGCAGGCGGCGGCGCGCGGCGGCGACCAGGCCGGCGGCGGCCGGGGCCAGGCCCCGCAGCGCAAGGACCGGCTGTACCAGTGGCTGCCGCCCTTCGAGGAGAAGGGGGCCAAGGTGCTGTTCGAGAACAACACGCGCATGAACGGCCTGCGCTTCTCGCCCGACATGCAGACGATCTTCTTCCGCGAAACGAGCGGCACGGGCACGACGGCGAATACGGTGGAGGTGGCGGTCAACCTGGCCGAACCGGCGCAGCGCTACGTCCTCGCGCGGTTCCGGACCGACGACCCGGCGGCGAACCCGGGCAACCTGGTCGGCGTGCGGCCGCGGCGGCGGCGGCGGACAGCGCGGCGGCGGCGGGCTGCGGGGCGCTGGTGGCGGCGGCGGCGGGCCGGTGCTGGTGTCGGCCGACAAGTCGAGCGTCTACTACCAGGGCACGCTGAACGACAAGAACCCCGAGCAGGTCGGTCCGAAGACGTTCATCGACAAGGTCGCCATCAAGACCGGCGAGAAGAAGCGGCTGTTCGAGAGCGACAACAAGGACGTGTACGAGAACGTCTCCGCCGTGCTCGACCCGGAAGCCGGCCGGTTCGTCATCGAACGGCAGAGCCCGACGCAGGTGCCGCAGTTCTTCCTGCTCGACGGCTCGACCCGGAAACAGCTGACCGAGAACAAGGACCTGTTCCCGGACCTCACGACTGCGCCCAAGCAGCGCATCATGGTGGAGCGGCCAGACGGGATCCGGTTCGCGATCAGCGTGATGCTGCCGCCCGGCTACACGGCGGGCACCCGCTTGCCGGCGATCTTCTGGCTCTACCCGCGCGAGTTCGAGAACCAGGACGCGATCGATCGGCCGGATCGCGCCTTCAACAAGAACGCCTACCAGGCATTCAACACGCGCTCGATGCAGTTCTTCGTCCGGCTCGGCTACGCGGTCATCGTGGACACGCCCGGCGCGCTGCCGATCGTCGGGCCGACCGGCCAGCAGAACAACAACTACGTGAACGATCTGCGCAACAGCCTGGCGGCGATGATCGACGAACTCGACAGGCGGGCGATCGTGGACCGCGGCCGTCTCGCGATCGGCGGACACAGCTACGGCGCGTTCACGACCGTCAACGCGATGGTGCACACCCCGTTCTTCAAGGCGGGCATCGCGGGCGACGGGGCCTACAACCGGACGCTGACGCCGCTCGGGTTCCAGAGCGAACGACGCGACCTGTGGGAGGCGCCGAACGTCTACCTCGGCATGTCGCCGTTCCTGTATGCGAACAACCTGACCGGCGCCCTGCTCATGTATCACAACCTCGGCGATCAGAACGTCGGCACCGACCCTGACAACTCGGTGCGGCTGTTCCACGCGCTGAACGGGCTGGGGAAGACGACCGCGCTCTACATGTATCCGCTCGAGGACCACGGGCCGGTCGCCCGCGAGACGCTGCTCGACCTGTGGGCGCGCTGGGCGGCGTGGCTGGACAAGTACGTGAAGAACCCGCAGAAGGCGGACGTCGAAGCCGGAGGGGACGGGGACGAAGTAGGGCTCAGGGCTTAGGGCTTAGGCAGGGAATGTAGCCGAGGGGCTTCCGCCTTCGCCAGGGCTACGGCGGACCGCCGTAGCTTCAGCGGAGGCGGTCAGCCCCTCGGCCAGGCACGGGGCTAAAGCCCCGTGCTACATCGCGTCACTCAGCCACTACTCGATTCTGTAAGCCTGCGTCCAGGCCGCGTATCCCATCGAATCCACGACCTTCGCGCGGACGTAGCCCTCGTTCCCGGTGATGTCGTACTGCGCCGGGCTCGATGTCGCCACCTTCAGCACCTGGCCGCCGCGGCCGATGAACTGCACCGTGTACCGGGCGAACGACTGCGGCTTGATGGTGACGACGAGCGAGCGCGGGGTCGCCTGGATGTCCGACAGCTCCACCCCCGTGGACGCGTAGAAGTCGCCGCGGCGCATGGCGTCGAGAATCGACTCCTGCGACAGCTGCCGCGCCCTCACCACGACCCAGCCCCGACCGGGGGCGCCTGCATCGCGCACGCCGGGCTGCTTGACGTTGTGCGTGTCGTCGGTCGCGACGGCGAAGACCTGCTGCCCCTTCGTCAGCATCGCGTCCCACAGGGCCTCCGCACCGGGGAGGCCGCCTCCCCCGACGTTGTTCACCTGCGGGTGGCCGTTGTAGACCTCGATCAGGTTCGCGCCGCGCACCGCTTCGAGATCGGCCGCCGACATCGCCCAGCCGAAGTTGGGGTGATTGATCTGGATCAGGCCTTCCGCCTTCTGCATCAGGTCGATGTCCCGCTGCAGCACCACGGCAGGCGAATCGCCTCCCTGCGGCGCCACGGTTCCGGTGCCCCCGAGCAGGTTCAGGTGAATCGGCTTCTCGATGGTCTTCTCCCCCGCCTTCTCCACCGACCTGTCCGTCACTTCCTCGCCGCGGATCACCAGGAACCGCTGGTCGGCCGCGTGGACGGCGTTCAGGCCCTCGACCGGCGTGACGAAATTGTGGTCGGTGATCACGAGGAACTGGTACCGCTGGTCGCGGTACCAGGTGACGAGCGCATCCGGCGTCACGTCACCGTCACTGTTCAGCGTGTGCGCGTGGGTGTTGCCCTTGAACCAGCGGAGGGGAGCTTCGGGAGACTGCGCGGCGAGCCAGCGCCCAGCGCCAGTGCGAGCGAGGACGGAAAGAAAAGTGCGCGGCTGTTCATGCCGCGCACAGTAACCGGTCTGCATCGACTGAATCAAGCGTCGGTTTCGGGCCTTCGGCGTTCGGCCCCCGACTTGGCGCCGCCCCTACCCCGCCGCGTCTTCCTTCCTCTTCGCCGCGAGCGACGGGTAGATCAGCCACGCGCCGGCCGCGATCAATCCGAGCGGCCACCAGTCGTTCAGCCAGTAGAGCGAAACGTGGAACACCGTGTTCGACAGCGCGATTGCGCCGACGATGACGAGGGCCACGCCCCCGGCGAGCGTCCCGCGGCCGGAGGTCACCGCGAAGTCCGCCGGCAGGGTGGCCGGCCCGATGCCCGCGAGCGCGTTGTTGTAGAACGTCGCGCGGCGCCAGGCGTCCACGATGTTGTAGAGCCAGTAGAACGCCAGGAAGACGCCAAAGAGCGGCTCGAGCCCCCGCAGGTTGTTGGTGTTCAGCAGCGCGATAATCGACGCGATGATGATCGCGTTGAGGAACCCCTGCTGGTAGTAGCCGACGTAGATCTGCCCGAGACCCGGCATCGCCGAGAGCAGGAGCGCCAGGATCGGCGACTTGCGCCGCGGGTCGTCGAAGAAGTCGCGGCGCGCGGCGGGCACTGGCGGCGCCACGGTCCGCATCGTCGGCTCGGCGGGGCGCGGCGGCGCGAGATTCTCGTAGGTCTGGTCCATCACGGCGTCGGGTTGGTTGGTCATGGCTACCTCTCTCGTCGGCTCTCGGCTTCCGGCTTTCGGCTTTCGGCCGGTTGCCGGCGGCGGGCTTCAAGGCCCGCCCTACATCTGGCTCTCAGCTGCCTGCTGTTGATATCAACGCACGCGCGTGGCCGAAGGTTCGGTGGTCGCGGAGCTGAACGCGTCGCGCAGCGACTCGAACAGGCGGCCGGCCCAGGCCCACAGTTGCTCCACCACCCGCTGCGCGGGCGTCGCGACCCACTCCTGCCACGTCGCCTCGGCCCTATTTGCAAGGGTCGCCGCCGACAGCGCCGGCGTCACCGCCCGCTCGACGTTCGACAGCTTTGCGGCACCGGCATCCCGCATCACCATCAGCGGCCCGCCCACCGCCTGCTTCACCGCCGCGACCCGCGGCTGGACGCGAACGGTTGCTTCCCTGAAGGCATCCACGGGGTTCCCGAGGACGACCAGCAACAGGACCGTCATCACGTAGGCGACTTCCAGGTTGAAGCGCGGCCGCTGCGCCGCGCGCGCGAGCCACGAGGAGAGCTTCTCGGCAGCGGTCGGTTCCGCCAGCTTGCGGCTGGTCGCCGCGAGCACGGCGGGCAGGATTCCGTCCCGCGGGGCAAGGTCGCAGAACGCGTGCAGGACCTTTGCCTGCTCCGCGACGGCCTGCGCCAACGCCGAGCAGTCCGCGCAGCGCGCCAGGTGCCCCGCCACCAGGTCGCGGTCGAAGGTCGCCAGTTCCCCGTCGACGTAGTCGCACAGCCGTTCGCGTGCCGATGCGCACGCCCGGCCGCTGCCCGCCGTCTTCGCCACGACCGCGGCCGCCAGCGCCTCGTGGGCGTCGTCGTCCAGGTCGCCCCCGCGCCCCGACATCGCCTCGAACAGCTGACGACACCGTGCGCAGGAGCCGACGTGGGCCTCGGCCTCCGTCCACTGCTGCGGGGTGCAGCGGCCATCGAGCAGCGCGTCGAGCCTCGCGTCGAACGACTCGCAGTTCATGACGTTGCTCCACCCCGGTGCGGCGCCGCCTGGATGGCAAGCACCCGTTCGGCCAGTTCGAGCCGCGCCCGGTTCGACCGCGACTTCACGGTGCCGATCGGCACGCGCAACATCGAGGCCACCTCCTCGAGCGATAACCCCTGGATCTCCTTGAGCTGGATCATCTCGCGGCTGAGGTGTCCAAGCGATTGCAGCGCACGCCACACCAGGCGCTGCTTGCCTGCCGTCTCAAGCGCCGCCTCGGGGTCGCCGCCGACCGCCGCCAGGTCCCACATCTCGTCGGCCTGGACGTCCTCGGCCGGCGGCCTCGCCTTCTTCCGGCGCAGCTGGTCGAGGCACAGGTTGCGCGCCACCCGGACCAGCCACGGGACGAATCCTTCGGCCGGGGCCCATCGCCCGCGCGTCTCGTACAGCCGGACGAACACGTCCTGCGCCCAGTCACGGGCCTCCTCCGGCCCGGAGGCGTAACCCGAGCAGACTGAATAGATTCGCCGCTCGAACTGGCGGACGAATGCCTCCCAGGCGAGGTCGTCGCCCTGCCGGCACCGCTCGAGCAGGCTGGTCAGCTCCATGGGCACGTCTACAGACAGTAACGCAGGCGGGGGCCAACGGGTTCGATCAGAGCCTCAACCACAAAGATCACAAAGTTCACAAGGACGAAAGGCCAGTCACGCTGAGAGCCCGACTCCTGCTCGGGCTTTGACCAGCCGCCTCCGGCCGGCTGCGACGGCGTGCCCGACCGAGAAACGAACCCGACACGTTCGATGAGGCTCGTTTCCTCGGGCGGTCACGCCGTCGCCCGCTCGCCGCGGCGTTGCCGCGGCGGGCGTCGAAGCCCGAGCACCCGTTGTGCCTCCGTGCCCTTTGTGTTCTCCGTGGTTCCAAGAGCGTGGGGCAGGCGTCCCGCCTGCCTGTGACCGCAGCACTACTTGGCGCGGCAGCGGCGCCTTCCGGCGAAGCTCCTCGAAGAAGCCGGTCCAGATGTTGATGGACCGTGCCGGCTTGTCGAGCGCCTCGCTCTCGAGCATCAGGAAGCGGCGACTGTCCGGGGACAAGTCGTGGCCGTAGCCGTCGAACCTCGGAAACGCGCCGGTGAACAGCGCCTTCGGTTCTCCCACCCGGCACTCGGCGACCGAAGTGATCGGCACGCTGTACATCGTCCGCCCCCACTTGTAGGTCACCTCGCGGCCGTCCGCGCTCCAGGACGGGTCGGTGCCGCCGCCCTCGGAGACCTGGCAGCGCTTGCCGCGGTCCGGGTAAGGAGTGACGTAGATTTCCCAGACCCCAGACTCGTCGGAAAGGTAGGCCATCGCCCGGCCATCCGGCGAGAAAACGTCGAAGAACTCTTGATGGGCGGCCTCCGACCACAACTTCGGTTCGACCGATGCCACCGGTGAGCCGTCGTCGTTGAGGAGGCGGATGGTATAGAGGTGGTTGATCGGCACGCTGCTGCCGGCTGCCGAGGGCCCGAACGCCGCAAGCACGCGGCCGCGATCCGCGAAATTCATCGGGTAGAGCCAGACCGGGCCGCTCGAAGGTGACGAGGTCCAGAGCACCACGGGGGCGGTGCTGCGGTCCACCGCCACGGACAACAGTTGGTACTGTTCCGAAGGAAGGATACGAAGGAAGAGCAGCCGGCGTCCGTCGGGGGTGAAGCGGGGCCACCTGTCGCGCGGGGGCCCGTCGGCCAGCGTCTTGGGATCGACGACCGCGTGTGTCCCGCCGATCGAGGTCGTGAATCCTAATCTCCATTCCGCCCTGCCCGTCGGCGCGGCACGTTCACGGCAAGGCTCCTGCCGTCAGGGGAAAGACTGAAGCCCTGGTAGCGGTCGGCCGGCAACCCGAGCTGTTCGGTCTTCCCTGTGGCCCGGTCCACCCAGGCGAACGATGCGCGGGAGAGGTCCGCGCCCGAGACGTAAGCCAGGTACCGTCCTCGGCAACCGCGAACTGCGCGGTGCTGTAGCTGAACCACGTTCGGAGGTTGTCGGCCATGACCGTGCTCGCCGCCCGCGATCTCGAATCGCCCGGTGTCGAACGGGGCCCCCATCAAGGCGCCCGGCAGCGCGTAGAGCAGGTGACCCGTGGAAACGAGACGCGGCGTCGCTCCGTTCGCGAGTCGTTTGGCCCGGCCATCCTTGTCTATCCAGAGCATGTTGTTCGTGCCGCCCCGCGGCAAGCATCCCCATGCCGGGGCCGAGATAGGCGGGCATTAGCGTGTAGGGCGAGTCGAACACGCGGTTGACCGGTCCTCCGTCGGCGCTCACCCGGAGAATGCCCTCGCCGTCCATCCGGTTGAAGTAGATGTAGCCGTCGTCCCCCCAACTTGCGCCGCAAGGGTTGCTCGCCTTGCCGGCCAGAACGACCCGTGTGCCGCCGGTGAGCGAAACCTTGTTCAGCGCGCCATCGGCGAAGAATGCGAGCGAGGCGCCGTCCGGCGAGAAGACTGGCGTGTGACCGCCGTCGGTACCGGCGACCGGCGTCGCGGCCCCGGTGGCGAGTTCTACCAGGTAGATCCTGGTTGACCCGCTCGAGAGTTGCGCGACGTATGCCAGCCGCGCCCCGTCCCGCGAGAGGGCCAGCGCTGGCTTGTCTGCCATCAACGGCATGGCGGCGGCTGAGGCCAGCGGCGCATCGGGCGGCAGCGTTCAACGTCAGAGGTGCTTCGGGTGCGGCTGTCTCGCCGGGGGCCGCGCCTCGCTGCCAGAACGGCGCCACCAGCGGCGGCCACCAGCTGCAACGCGCGACCAGCACGGCGCCGCTCGCCAGGCCCCACCGCACGAAAGGCCGCCGGGGCTGCCCCGGCTCCATCAGGCTCCTTCGCGCGCCGCGCGAATTGCCGCCAGTTGATAGGCGACGTCGCCTGCGTCCTGCCACCTCGCCTTGGGATCCTTCTCCAGGCAGCGACGCGACCAATCGGTCGAGCTCCTCCGGGACCTCCGGGCGGGCGATTGACGGACGAGGCACCTTGCGTGCCGAGGATTGCCGCGGCCACGCTCGCCGGGTTCCCACCGTCGAATGCCCGCGCCCCGGTTGCCATTTCGTACAGCACCGCCCCCAGGGCGAAGATGTCGCTCCTCGCGTCGGCCGCCAGCCCCTGCACCTGCTCGGGTGCCATGTACGGGACGGTCCCGGCAATCGCACTTGCCTGGCTGACCGTCCCGCCGGTGGCGATGGTCGACCTCTCGGTGAGCCGGGCTAGACCGAAGTCGAGCAACTTCGCGTGGAGGCCCGACCGTCCGGCGGCCGGCTTGAGAAGCATGATGTTCGCCGGCTTGAGGTCGCGGTGGACGATGCCGGCGCGGTGGGCTGCCGCGAGGGCCTCGGCCACCTGCGTGCCGCAGGCGAGAACCTGGTCGAGAGGCAGCCGTCCCTTGGCGAGCCGCTGGGCCAGCGTCTCGCCCGTCGAGACACTCCATTACCAGGTAGTCGATGGGCACGGCTCGCCCCGCCCGGCGCCTCCGGCTGTCTTCCGCCTCCATCCGTTGGCACGTCCCGACCGACGTCGAAGATGGCGCAGATGTGCGGGTGTTCGAGCGCAGCGACTGCCTGGGCCTCCCTCGTCAGCCGCTCCCGGGCGGCCGGAGCGAGCGCCCCGGCACCGGCGACGACCTTCAAGGCGACCTGGCGCTTCAACCGCGTGTCGCGGGCCCTGTAGACGGCGCCCATCCCTCCGGCCCCGAGCAGGCCCAGCACTTCGTAGGGACCGAGGAACTGGCCGGCTTCGAGCGGGGAAGGCGACCACGGAGGCGTGTCCAGAAGATTGGCGGCTGGGGATGACGGCTCGGCGAGCAGGGCCTCGACTTCGCGGCACAAGTCCGCGTCGCCGCCGCACGCGGATTCGACGTACGCCGCCCGGAGGGCGTTGCCGTCGAGCGCGAGTGCTTCCTCGTAGATCCGCAGGACGTCGGGCAGTTCGTAGGCCATGGGGACACCTGCCACGAGACACCCGGGGAATCCGCGCGACGGCGGGCAGCGGCATTCTACACCCGGCTGCGCGAAGACCCGTCCCCGCTGCGCCTTCGTCGTCCACACCGCCGGCACCGCTGGGCGTGCACGGTGCTACCATACGGCGGTCTTGTCGCGCCGAAACCTCAACAGGAAGGTTCCCATGCTTACGCGCATTGCACGGGCCCTGCTCGCGCTCCCACTGTTCGCGGTGGCGCTGGCCGCCGCTCCCGACACGACTCCAGGCCCGACCAAGCTCCTCCGGTCCCCGACGGTGAGCGCCACGCAAATCGCGTTCGCCTACGCCAACAACATCTGGGTGGTCGAGCGGGCCGGCGGACGGGCGCGCCGCCTGACGAGCTTCCAGGGCCAGACGACCAACCCGCACTTCTCGCCCGACGGGAAGTGGATTGCCTTCAGCGGCGAGTACGCGGGCAACACGGACGTTTACGTCGTCCCCGCCGAGGGCGGCGAACCCAGGCGGCTGACGTGGCATCCCGGCGCCGACTCGGTGCAGGGCTGGTCGCCGGACGGCAAGACGATCATGTTCGCCTCGGCGCGGGCGACGTGGGCGCCAAGCGGCTCCCCGCGCTTCTGGACGGTACCGGCCGAGGGCGGCGTGGAGGAGCCGATGCCCCTGCCGCGCGCCTACCAGGGGAAGATCTCGCCCGACGGCAGGCAGATCGCCTACCGGATGAACAACTCGTGGGACGAGGAACGCCGCAACTACCGGGGCGGACAGAACCGCCCGATCTGGATCGTGGACCTCAAGACCTACGACCTCGTCTCGCCGCCGTGGACCGACTCCAAGGACGTGGACCCGGTGTGGGTCGGTGACACGGTCTACTTCATCTCCGACCGCGACGGCGTCGCCAACGTGTGGTCGTTCGAGGCGAAGGCGAAGAAGCTCGTGCAGGTGACGAAATTCACCGACTTCGACGTCAAGACGATGGACGCCGGGGCCGGCGTGGTCGTGTTCGAACAGGCCGGCGTGGTCCACGAGCTCGATCCGAAGAGCGGCAAGGAACACGTCGTGCCCGTCACGGCGACTGGCGACTTCCCCTGGATGATGCCGCGATGGGAGGACGTGACCAGCCGCATGACGAACATCGCGCTCTCGCCCACCGGCAAACGGGTGGTGGTCGAGGCGCGCGGCGAGATCTTCACCATCCCCGCCGAGAAGGGCGACGTCCGCAACCTCACCAACTCGAGCGGGTCGGCTGAACGCGACCCGGCGTGGTCGCCCGACGGCAAGTACGTCTCCTGGTTCAGCGACAAGTCCGGCGAGTACAAGCTGATCGTCGCCGAGCAGGACGGGTTGAAGCCGCCGCGCGAGCTGGTGCTGCCCACGCCGAACCACTTCTACACGGCGTCGTGGTCGCCCGACTCGAAGAAACTGCTCTACACGGACACCAACCTGAAGGTGTGGGTCCTGGACATCGAAAGCGGCAAGGCGAAGGCAGTCGGCAACGATCCATGGATGGTGCCGCGCCGGACGGTGAACCCGGTGTGGAGCCCCGACTCGAAGTGGGTCGCCTACTCCGCCCACCTCGATTCACTCTACCGCGCGATCTTCGTGAGCAACGTCGACACGGGCGAGACGAAGCGCGTCACCGACGGACTGGCCGACGCGATGTGGCCCGCGTGGGACGCCAGCGGCAAGTACCTCTGGTTCCTCGCCTCCACCGACTACGGCCTGCTGTCGCAGTGGCTCGACATGACGTCGTACGACCGGACCGAGAACTTCGGGCTGTACGTGGCGGTGCTGAAGAAGGGCGAACCGAGCCCGCTGCTGCCCGAGAGCGACGAGGACCAGGGCATCCAGGCGGGGCGTCCGGCGGCCCCCGGCGCCGCAGGAGCACGGCCGGCCGATGCGCCTGCCGAAGGCGGCGACCAGCCGGCGGCGGCCGAACGCCGCGCCCCGGCCAAGCCGGTCGTCGTGCAGATCGACTTCGACAACATCCAGCAGCGCATCATCTCGGTGCCCGGCGTGCCGGAGCGTCCCTACGCGCAGCTGCGTGCCGGAGTGGCCGGCCAGGTGTTCTACCTCGAGCCGCCCGCCGGCCCGGGGCCTGGTGGTGGCGTGCTCCAGCGTTACCGGCTGAGCGACCGCAAGGCGGCGCAGTTCGTGAGCGGCGTCACCGAGTTCACGTTGAGCGCCGACGGGAAGAAGCTCCTGTACCGCGCGGGCGGCGCGGGTGGCGCAGCACAGCCCGGGGCGCGCGGCGCGGGGGGGCCGAGCCTCTTCCTGGTGGATGCGGACAAGAACCCTCCGCAGCCCAACACGGGCCGCCTCACCGTCTCGCTCCGGATGTATCTCGACCCCAAGCAGGAGTACCAGCAGATCTTCAACGAGGGCTGGCGCAACCAGCGCGACTACCTCTACGTTCCCAACATGCACGGCAGCGACTGGCCGAAGATGAAGACGATGTACGGCCAGTTCCTCCCCTACGTGAACCACCGCGCCGATCTCAACTACCTGCTCGACATGATGGGCGCGGAGATCGCGATTGGCCACTCGTACGTGCGCGGCGGCGACATGCCCGAGGTGCCGGCGTCACCTGGCGGCCTGCTCGGCGCCGACTTCGTGGTGGAGGGCGGGCGCTACAAGATCACCCGCATCTACGACAACGAGAGCTGGAACCCCGACCTTCGCGCCCCCCTCGCCGCGCCGGGCGTGGACGTCGCCGTGGGCGACTACATCCTGAAGATCAACGGCGTCGAGCTGAGAGCCCCCGACAACATCTACCGGCTGCTGGACGGCACGGCCAACCGGCAGACGGCGCTGACCGTGAACGGCAAGCCGGTGCTCGAAGGGGCGCGGCAGGTGACGGTCGTGCCGGTCGCAAACGAGCAGGGCCTGCGCACGCGCGCCTGGGTCGAGTCGAACCGCCGGCTGGTCGAGAAGCTCTCGAACGGCCAGCTGGCCTACGTGTACCTCCCCAACACCGGCCAGCCGGGCTACACCAGCTTCAACCGCTACTACTTCGCCCAGCAGGACAAGAAGGGCGCGGTCCTGGACGAGCGGTTCAACGGCGGCGGATCGGCGGCCGACTACATCATCGACGTCCTGCAGCGCGACTTCGACGGCTACTTCAACAACGTGGCCGGCGACCGCGTCCCCTTCACCAGCCCCGCGGCGGGCATCTGGGGACCGAAGGTGATGATCATCAACGAGATGGCGGGCTCGGGCGGCGACCTGATGCCGTACATGTTCCGCCACCGCAAGATCGGGCTGCTGGTGGGCAAGCGGACGTGGGGCGGCCTGGTCCACACGGCGGACACCCCGCCGTTCATCGACGGCGGCTCGATGATCGCGCCGCGCGGCGGCTTCTTCTCGAAGGACGACAAGTGGGCGGTCGAGAACGAGGGCGTCGGGCCCGACCTCGACGTCGAGAACTGGCCGAAGGACGTCATCGCCGGCCACGACCCGCAGCTGGAGCGAGCGGTCCAGGAAGCGCTGCGGATGCTGAAGGAGAAGCCGGTGAAGCGTTCGACGACGGAGCCGCCGCCGCCGACGTGGGGGAAACGGAAGAATAGGCGGCCGGAAGCCAGCCGGAAGCCGCCCGCTGCGGGCTTCCGGCTGCCGGCTTCGGGCACTGTCCGGCTTCAGACCAGGGCCCGAGGCCAGACGCGGCCCAGAGCCTGAAGCCGGGAGCCTGTAGCCCTACTTGATCGCATTCCCTTCGATGTCCAGCACCACGATCGGCGCGATGTTGGTGGCCTTCAGCGGCCCCTCGATCGTCGCGCGGTCGCCGACGATGACGATCGACAGGTGGCCGAGATCGATGTACTGCTTGGCCACGCGCACGAGGTCGCCCTTCGTCACGGCGTTGATGTTCTTGCCGTACTGCTGGTAGTAGTCCTCGGGCAGCCCCTGCATCCACAGCGTGCCGATCGCGCTGCCGATGCTGCTCACCGACGCGAACATCCCGGGAAGGCTCTGCGCCAGCGAGTTCTTCGCCATCTCCAGCTCGTCGTCGGTGACCGGGCGGCTGCCCTCGATGCCGCGGAACTCCTTCATGAACTCGGTGAGCGCCACGTCGCTCTTCGCCGAGATGATGTCGCCGCCCGCGCGGAACGCACCCGGCCCCTTGCCGAACGCGAACCGCGAACTGACCCCGTAGCTGAGCCCCTTCTCCTCGCGGATGTTGGCGTTGAGGCGCGACTGGAACATGCCGCCGAGCAGGGTGTTCATCACCTCGATCGCATAGTAGTCGGGCGTCTTGCGGGGCGGCCCTGGCAGGCCGATCGCGAACGTCGATTGCGCCGCGCCAGGCTTGTCCACGAGGAAGATCGTCGTCGGCTTCTGTGGCGGCACCGGCGGATACGAGAACGCCGGCTTGCTGCCGCCGGCCGGCCACGAGGCCAGCGCCTTCTCCACGGTTGCCTTCACCGCCTCCGGCGTCACGTCGCCGACGACGACGATGGCGACGCGTCCCGGCTGGAAGTACGTCTTGTGAAAGGCCGCGACGTCGTCGCGCGTGAGCGCCTTGATCGTCTCCTCGGTCACGAGCTGGCCGAACGGGTGCTCGACACCGTAGACGACCTTCGGGAAGACACGGCTGGCGATCGCACCCGGCTGCGCCTTCTGGCTGGTGAGGGCGACGAGGCGCTGGCCGCGGATCCGCTCGAGCGCCGGAGCCGGGAACGTCGGGTTGAGCAGCATGTCGGCCAGGATGTCCAGCGTCTGGCCGAACTTCCCGGTGGTGGACACGAATCCCATCGAGCCCGACTCGCCCCCCACCCCGACCTGCACCGTCGTGCCCAGCAGCTGCAGCGCGTTGGAAATCGCCTCGGCGTCGCGCGTCTTCGTGCCCTCGCTCATCATCGACGCCGTCACGCTCGCAAGGCCCCGCGTTTTGGCCGTCTCGAACTGGTCGGCGCCGCCCATGAACAGCATGCTGAACGACACGAGGGGCAGGTCGTGCCTGACCGAAACGAAGAGCTCCGCCCCGTTGCTCAGGGTCGTCCGCGCCCACGCCGGCACCCGCAGTTCGGGCGCCTTCCCGGGGGGCGGGACCTTGGAGCGGTCGAGGGGCTGCTGCGCCGCCACCGGCAGCGCGCACAACGCCAGCGCGAGAACGATGGCCGGCAGCCGTCGAATGAGAGTGTTCATCACTTCACCTCCGGGCGCGGCGTGTCTTCGGCGCCGGTGACTTTCTTGCTCTCCGCGGGCTTCGACGCCTCCTGGGCTTTCCCGATCGGCACCACGCTGAGCACGATGCGGCCCTTGGTCAGGTACTTGTTCGCGACCCGCTTCACGTCCGCGGCGGTGACCGCGGTCGATTTCTGGAACGCGATCTTGTAGTAGCCCGGGTCGCCATGGAACGCGGCGCCGGCAGACAGGTTCATCGCCTTGCCCAGGTTCGATTCGAGGCCCCTGACGAACCCGAGCTCCTCACCGGCCACCGCCTTCTGGATCTCCTCGGGCGTCGGGCCTTCGGTCTTCAGCTTCTCTATGATCGCGTCGATCGCGGTCTCGAGTTCGGTGAGCGTATGGCCGGGGCGGGGTGTCACCACCACCATGAACTCGCCGACGTCCTCGTTCGAGCCCTGGTAGGCAGAGATGCTGGCGGCCGACTGCTGATCGTAGACCAGCGGCTTGTTCAGGCGGGCGGTGCGCGAGCCGGCCAGCACGCTGGCCAGCACGTCGAGGGCGTACTGGTCGTCGTTCTTCTCGCCGATCGTCGGCCACTCCAGGTAAAGGCGCGACACCTGCACGCGGTCCTCGTAGAAGAACCGTCGCTCGGCAGGCAGCGTGGCGGGCGAGACGTTCGGGCGAACGACCGGCTTGCCCTTCGGAATGTCCCCGAAGTACCTCGACACCCACGCCTTCGCCTGCGCGGCGTCGAAATCACCGACGATGGCGAGGAACGCGTTGTTCGGCGCGTAATAGGTCCGGAAGAAGTTCTTCACGTCCTCGGCAGAGGCCGCGCTCAAGTCCTCCATGCTGCCGATCACGTCCCACGAGTACGGGTTGTTGGCCGGGTAGGTCGCCTTGGCCAGGATTTCGTTCACCTTCCCGTACGGCTGGTTGTCCACCCCCTGGCGGCGCTCGTTCTTCACGATGTCCCGCTGGGCGTTCAGCTTGGTGATGTCGAGCGTGTCGAGCAGGAACCCCATGCGATCGGACTCGGCCCAGAGCGCCGACTCGAGGTAGTTCGAGGGCACGATCTCGTAGTACTGGGTCGTGTCGTTGGACGTCCCGCCGTTGTTCGTGCCGCCGACCCCCTCGGTAAGCTTGTCGTGGAGGCCGTAGGGGACGTTCTTCGAGCCCGTGAACATGATGTGCTCGAAGAGGTGGGCGAAGCCCGTCCGCCCCGGCACCTCGTTCTTCGACCCCACGTGGTAGAAGACGTTCACGGCGACGGTCGGCGTCGTGTGGTCCTCGGAGAGGATGACGGTCAGCCCGTTTGGCAGCGTGTAGGTCTCGAAGGGGATCTTGATGGCGTCCGAACCGGGGGGCGCCGCCGACGGGGGCCGCTGGGCGGCAGCCACGCAGGCCAGCGCCACGAGGGCGATCCAGGCATACTTTCGGCTGGGCATGGGCACGATTCTCCTTGAATCAGGTCCTTCCCGCGATCTTACTCCCACACCGCTATTCGCTGGCAGACGATCGCGGCCGCCACTTATAATCCCCCGTCCCACCTTCGGCTTCTGGAGGCCTTGATGAAGCAGCACCTGATGATTGCGCTCGGAGTGGCGCTGGCGCTCTCGCTGGCCGGCCCGTCGCTCGTCGGACAGGCGGGCCAGGCGCAGAACGCGCCTGCCGCCACCGCCGGTTCGCTCGATTCGCTTCACTTCCGTCAGCTCGGCCCGGCGTCGACGGCCGGCCGCGTGTCCGACCTCGCCGTGTTCGAGGCGAACCCGGCGGTCTACTACGTCGGCACCGCGCACAGTGGCATCTGGAAGACGACGAACAACGGCACCACGTTCGATGCGCAGTTCCAGGACCAGGGGCTGATGTCGGTCGGCGACGTGGCCGTGTCGCAGACCAATCCGGACCTCGTGTGGGCCGGCACCGGCGAATCGAACAACCGCCAGAGCACGTCGTGGGGCGACGGCGTCTACAAGAGCACGGACGGCGGCAAGACGTGGGTGAACATGGGCCTCCGCACGTCCAGGCACGTCAACCGCGTCCTCATCGACCCCCGCGACAACAACGTCGTGTTCGTGGCGGCGACCGGCAGCCTGTGGGGGCCAGGCGGCGAGCGGGGCGTCTACAAGACGACCGACGGCGGCAAGACCTGGAAGCAGGTGCTGAAGGTGGACGATGACACCGGCGCCAACGACCTGGCCATGGACGCCACCAACAACCGGGTCCTCTACGCCTCGACCTACCAGCGTCGGCGCACCGAGTGCTGCATGAACGGCGGCGGACCCGGCAGCGGCATCTGGAAGTCGACCGATGCCGGCGAGACCTGGACCCGGCTGAAGACCGGCCTGCCGGAAGGGCCCCTCGGCCGGATCGCGGTGGACGTGTATCGGCGGCGGGGCAACGTGCTCTACGCCCTGGTGGAGGGACCGGCGCCGGCGGGCGGGGGGCGGGGCGGAGCGGCCGGGGGCGGCCAGGTTCCCCAGCTCGAAGAAGGGCCGGGGGCCGGGCAGCGCGGGGCCAGCCAGTCGGGCGTCAGCACGGCTCCGACCGGCCTTTACCGCTCGGACGACGCGGGGGCGACCTGGAAGAAGGTGAACAACGCCAACCCGCGCCCGATGTACTTCAGCCAGGTGCGAATCGACCCGAACGACGCCGAGGTGGTCTACCTTGGCGGCGTCGGTCTGCACCAGACGCTCGATGGCGGCAAGACGATCGCCACCGACGCCGCGGTCATGACCCACGACGACGTCCACGCCATCTGGATCGACCCGGCAAACTCGAACCACGTGCTGATTGGCAACGACGGCGGCGTCTCCGTCTCCTACGACCAGGCGAAGACCTGGATCTTCACGCCGAACCTGCCAATCGCCACCTTCTACCACGTCAGCTACGACATGGCGACGCCCTACAACGTGTGCGGCGGCATGCAGGACAACTACGACTGGTGCGGGCCGAGCGCGGTTCGCGGCTCCGCCGGCATCTCGAACCACGAGTGGAACACCGTGCAGGGCGGCGACGGATTCGTCGTCCTGCAGGATCCCACCGACTACCGCATCGCGTACACCGAGTCGCAGGATGGAAACATGGTGCGGCTCGACCGCGTCACGTTGGAGACGATGAGCGTGCGGCCGGTCGCGGCCGCCGGGGAACCGTCGCTGCGGTGGCAGTGGGACACGCCGCTGACGATGTCCCCGCACGATCCGAAGGTGATTTACGCGCCGGCCAACAAGGTGTTCCGCTCGGCCGACCGCGCGCTCACCTGGACCGCCATCAGCCCGGATCTCACGGGCGGCGGAAACCGGGACGACATCGTCACGATGGGCGTCAAGGGCAGCGCGATCACGATCGCGCGCAACGACGGCATCGCGGCGTGGCCGGCGATCACCACGTTCGCCGAGTCGCCGAAGCTGGCGGGCGTGCTCTACGCCGGCACGGACGACGGGCACCTCGCCGTGACGCGCGACCTGGGCAAGAGCTGGACCCAGGTGATCGACAAGCTGCCGGGGCTGCCCAAGGGCATCTACGTGTCGAAGGTGGCGCCGTCGCGATTCGACGCGGGCACCGTGTACGCGACCTTCGACGGACACCGGCAGAACGACTTCGAGACCTACATCTACGCCAGCACCGACTTCGGCCAGACGTGGAAGTCGATCAACGCGAACCTGAAGGGCGAGGTCGCGCGCACGATCACCGAGGACCTGAAGAACCCCGACGTGCTGTACCTGGGCACGGAGACGGGCCTGTTCGTCACGCTCGACCGGGCGAAGAGCTGGAAGCGGCTGGGTGCGAACCTCCCGACCGTGCGGATCGACGAGATCACGCTCCATACCCGGGACAACGCGATGCTGCTCGCCACGCACGGCCGCGGCATCTGGGTGCTCGACAACATGGCGCCGATCCAGGAATACGCGGCCGCGCAGGCAGCCGCCGAGGCGAAGATCTTCACGCCGCCGCCCGCCGCCATGTACCGCCGACCGGCGCGAGACCACAACTACGAGTTCTGGGGCGACCAGACGTTCTACGGTGAGAACCCGCCGCAGGCTGCCGTGATTTCGTGGTTCCTCAAGAAGGACGCCGGCGAGGTGAAGCTGAAGTTCACCGATGCGGCGACCGGCAAGGAAGTCCGCGAAATCTCGGGCCAGGTGCTTGCCAACAGCAACAAGGCGGGCATGCAGGCGGCGTGTTGGGACCTGCGGGTGCAGCCGCTTCCCGCGCCGGCAGGCGGCCAGCGGGGAGAACGGGGTGGTCCGCCTTCGCCGGCGGCCGCGGGAGGCCGGGGTGCGCAGCCGCCTTCGCCCGCTGCGCAGGCTACGGCGAGCCAGGGCGGCCGGGCTGGCGGCGGGGGGCAGCAGCCGGTCAGCCCGTTCGGCGCCGGCTGCGGCGGTGGCGGCGGAGCGGGCGGCGGGTTCGGCGGCTTTGGCGGCGCCGCCACGGCCGGGCCGTTCGTCCTGCCGGGTTCCTACACCGTCGCGCTCATCGTCGACGGGAAGACCGTGGATACGAAGCCGCTGAAGGTCGCGGTTGACCCCGAGGTGGCACTGACGGCGATCGAGCGGAAGAAGATGTTCGACATGGCGATGGAGATGCACGAACTGCAGCGGCTGGCCACGCAGGTGTCGGGCGCCATCACGCCGTTGAACCTGCGCCTCGTCGAGCTCTCGAAGGAAATCGCCGGACAGAAGGAGTTCCCCGCCGACGTCAAGGGCTCGGTCGAGGCGCTCCTCAAGGAAGTGGGCACGATCGCGCCGAAGTTCGCGCAGGCGGCCGGCGGGCGCGGTGGCGCCGGTGGCGGCGGACGCGGAGGCGCGGCCGACAGCAGCATCCTGACCAAGATCGGACAGGCGAAAAACGGGCTGATGGGCGGCATCTGGCCCGGCGAGCAGACGATGAAGGCGTACGCCGACGCGAAGGCGCAGGCGCCGAAGGCGATCGCGGAGGCCAATGCGGCGATCACGAAGGCCGGGGCTGTCAGCAGCTCGCTGGCCAAGTTGAAGATGACCTTGACGGCTCCCGAACCGGTGAAGCTCCCGGCGTCGATGGCCGCCGAGAAGAAGTAGCGAGGAACGCGTGCACAACCCAATCCGGCCAGCGGCCTCGTGGCCTCGGCCTTCGGCTCGTCGGGGGCGACTTCCGGCCAGCCATCGACTGTTGATGGTCGATCTTCCTCGCCGCGCTGCAGATCGTCGCGTTCGCCTCGCCCGCCACGCAGGGCAAGGCGGGCGCTTCGTCGACCGCGCCCGACGGCGGGCTGGCGATGGCCAAGCCCGGCCGGCTGGCCACCCAGCCGGTCGACGAGGAGTACACGAAGAAGATCAAGGAGTACACGACCGAGACGTTCTTCCTGTCTCCCGTGATCGACTACATGCCGGCGTCGAAGACGGTTCCGACGCCGAAGGCCATCCTCGGCGACATTGCCGGCGCCCCCGGCAAGCTGCCGTATTCGAAGGAAGTGCACGACTACATGCGGCTCCTGGCCAAGTCGTCGCCCCGGGTGAAGGTCTACACCATCGGCACGACGGAGGAAGGCCGCGAGATGCTCGGGGTCGCGGTGGCGTCGGAGGCGCTGCTCGCGAAGCTCGACGCGAACAAGGCGGACCTGGCCAAGCTCGCCGATCCGCGGACCATCAAGCTGGACGATGCGGTCGCGGACGAGATCGCGCGCCGGGCGGCGCCGGTCTACTACATCACCGGCGCGATCCACGCGAACGAGGCGGGGGCGCCGACCGCGCTGATGGAGCTGGCCTACCGGCTGGCGGTGGACGACAGCCCGTACATCCGCAACATCCGTGAGCACGTCATCACGCTGATCACGCCGGTCGTCGAGCCCGACGGCCGCGACATGATGGTCGACGTCTACGAGTGGAAGAAGAAGCACCCGAACGACACGCCGCCGAGCGTCGTGTACTCCGGGAAGTACGTCGCGCACGACAACAACCGCGACGCGATGGGGCTGACGCTCAAGCTGTCGCAGAACGTCCTGAACACCTTCGTCGGCTGGAAGGCGCAGGTGCTCCACGACCTGCACGAGTCGGGGTCGTTCCTGTACGACAACACCGTCGGCAACGGGCCGTACAACGCGTGGCTCGACCCGATCCTGACCAACGAGTGGCACCTCATCGGCTGGAACAACGTGAACGAGATGACCAGGATGGGCATGCCCGGCGTCTACGCGTGGGGCACGTTCGACACGTGGTCGCCCGGTTACCTGATGTTCTTTGCCGCGCTCCACAACGGCGTCAGCCGGCTGTACGAGACCTTCGGCAACGGCGGCAGCGGCGACACGGAGGAGCGCACGCTTTCGGCGGCCGAGACGTCCCGGACCTGGTTCCGCCAGAACCCGCCGATCAGCCGGGTGCGCTGGTCGCTGCGCAACAACAACAACTACGAACAGACCGGGCTGATTGTCTCGCTCAACTACTTCGCCAACAACCGCGTGTACTTCCTGCGGAACTTCTACGAGAAGAGCAAGCGGTCGGTGACGAAGCCGAAGGTCGAGGGACCGGCGGCGTACGTGCTGCCGGCGAGCAATCCGCGGCTCGGCACCCAGGCGGAGTTGCTGCGCGTGCTGCAGAAGCAGGGCGTCGAGATCTCGAAGGCGACGGCTGCGTTCACGGTGACGCTCCCGGCGCGGCCGGCCGCGGCCGGGCAGCGCGGAGGGCAGAGGGGCGGGCCGAGGGGCGAAGCGGGCGGGCCGCCTTCGCCGGCGGCTTCGGGTGCACCAGGTGCTCAGCCGCCGGCTACGGCGAGCCAGGGGGCGGAGAAGCCTGCGCCGACGACCCGCGAGTTCCCGGCGGGCAGCTACGTCGTCCGGATGGACCAGCCCTACTCGCGCATCGCGGACGCGCTGCTCGACTACCAGTACCTGGGCGCCGAACGACCCGCAGGCGCGGCCCTACGACGACACGGGATGGACGTTCCCCGAGTCCTTCGGCGTGCAGGCGGTCCGCGTGACCGACGTAAAGGTGCTCGACGCGCCGATGGAGATGGTCAAGGGCGAGGTCATGGCGGTCAGCGGCGTCACCGGCCAGGGACCGCTGGTCGCGGTCAACCAGGCGGGCGACAACTCGCTGATTACGCTGCGGTATCGCCTGAAGGACGTCGACATCCAGGTGGCCGAGGAGCCGTTCGAATCGGGCGGGACCAAGTTCAACCGCGGCACCTTCCTCGTGAAGGGTGTCGCGCAGGGAGACCTCGACAAGGCGCTGACGTCGCTGGGCCTTCGCGGGACGGCGCTGGCAGCGGCGCCGACCGTGAAGACGCACGCGGCGCGGGCCGCACGGGTGGCGATCCTCCACCAGTGGACGAGCACCCAGACCGAGGGTTGGTGGCGGCAGGCGTTCGACATCTACGGCATCCCCTTCGACTACATCGATCCGGAGACCGTGAAGAAGACGCCGAACCTGCGCGCGAAGTACAGACGTGATCGTCTTCGGGCCGGGCGGCGGGCAGGGTGCGGTGGAAGGTCAGCCGATGTGGCGCAACCCGACGCCGTGGAACAAGAAGGAACTGCCGAACATCGGCGCGTGGGCGCAGACCGACGACACGCGGATCGGCATGGGCCTCGAGGGGCTGATCCACCTGCGCGAGTTCATCGCGCAGGGCGGCGTGTTCATCGGCTCGAACAGCTCGGCCGAATTCGCAATCAGCAACAGCTTCACGCAAGGCGTCGCCGCGGGAGCGGCGGCATCCACGACGCGGGTCGTCGGGTCGCTGCTCCGGACGAAGCTGGTGGACGAGGCGAGCCCGATTGCGCTACGGCATCCCCGAGAACCTGGCGATGTACAGCAACGACGGCTCGTACTTCACCGTCAGCTCCTCTTCCGGCGGTGGCGGGCGCGGGGGCCGGGGCGGGATGCCGCCGACGGGCGCGGGTGGGCAGCGCGGGGCGGGCGGCAGCAGCCGTCCGACCGGCCGGGGAACCGCGGATGACCCGGACACGGTCCAGGGCCGGCCCATGTACGAGGGGACGAACCTCACGCCGCTGCCGACACCGCCGCAGGTGCAGCCGTGGCAGTACTCGCTGCCGACCGACGAGCAGCTGAAGCGGAACCCGGGCAACCTGATTCCGCCGCAGTTCAGGCCGCGCGTCGTGCTGCGGTTCGACGCGCAGAACACGCTGCTCGTGTCGGGCCTGCTCGACGGCGGCTCGGACATCGCACAGCGCCCGGTCGTGGTGGACGTGCCGGTCGGCCAGGGCCACGTGGTCCTGTTCGCCAACAACCCGATCTACCGGGGCGAAACGATCGGCAGCTACACGATGGTGTTCAACGCGATCGTGAACTTCGACAGCCTCAACGCGGGACGGAAGCTGGACGGGAAGTAGGCTCAAGGCTTCCAGCCGGCCTTTCGCTGGTCGCGGACCACGGTGCACACAGGCCGGACAGGCCGGCCCGCTACCGCTTGCACCCGGGATCCCGACGCTCAGAGCGGTCCCGGGCGAACCTCCTTCCCGCTGCTCCGTCCAATACAAGCCGTCATACAATACTTCCCCTCCGCGGGCCCTGACTCTGAGTCCGGAGCCTGGCGCCTGCAGCCGGGAGCTTCCGTCATGCTGACCGACCTTCGCATTGCCGCCCGCGCCCTCCGCAAGAACCCCGTCTTCAGCCTGACCGCCATCTCCGTCCTGGCGCTTGGGATTGGCGCCAACTCGGCCATTTTCGGCCTGGTGAACCAGGCGCTGTTCGCCCCGCCCGGCTTGTCCGACCCGTCGCGTATCGTCGCGGTGCGTGCGTCGTATCAGAAGCTCAACCTGCAAAGCATCTCCCTGTCCGGGCCGGATTTCCGGGATGTCCGCGACGCGCGCGATACCTTCCAATACACGGCGGCCGCCGAGCGGAACACGGTGACGTTCTCCACCGGTGGCACGCCCCAGGTGCTCCAGGCGGCCAGGGTCTCGAGGGAGTGGTTCGACGTCTTCGGCGCGAGGCCGGCGCTGGGCCGCGGGTTCGTGAGCGAGGAAGACCAGGCCGAGGGACAGCGCGCGGTCGTGCTCGCGCACGTGGCGTGGCAGCGCCTGTTCGGCTCGGACCCAGCCGTGATCGGCCGGAGCATCCTGCTCGACGACAAGCCGACGAAGGTGGTCGGCGTGATGCCGCCGAACTTCCGATGGCCGAGCGAGGTGGACGTCTGGTTGCCGCTGGCCCTTCCGGCGGCCGAGTTCACAGACGACTTCCGTTTCAACGAGCACCTGCTGGGCGTGGCCCGGGTGCGACCGCACGTGACGCTCGCAGGGGCGAACGCCCGCATACGAAACCTCGCCGACCGCGTGCGCAACGGCTCCGACCAGGGTGCGGCCTTCGCCAAGTCCTCGCAGTGGGGCATGTTCGCGATGCCGTTCACCGACTACGTGGCCGGCGATTCCAAGCTGGCCATGCTCGTCCTGCTCGGCGCGGTGGGCTTCGTGCTGCTGATCGCGTGCGCGAACATCGCCGGCCTGATGCTGGCTCGAACCACCAGCCGGAACCGCGAGATTGCCGTGCGCGCCGCGATCGGCGCCGGGCGCTGGCGACTGGTCCGACAGACGCTCGTCGAAAGCCTGGTGCTGTCGGCCGCCGGCGCGGTGTTCGGCCTGGCGCTCGCGTGGGTCGGCATGCGGGTGATGCTGGCGATCGCGCCCCAGGGATCGGTGGTCGGGTTACGCCCCGTCGTCGATCCGGCGGTTCTGGCGTTCACGCTGGCGGCGGCGGTGGCCGCGGCGCTGATCTTCGCGCTCGCCCCGGCCTGGCAGGTGACGCGGGTGGCGCCCGTCGAACATCTCAAGGGGGCCGGCCGCTCCGCGACCGGCGGTCGCGGACGGCAGCACCTGCGAGCCGCACTGGTGATCGGCGAAACGGCGCTGGCGACGATGCTGCTGGTCGGCGCCGGGCTGCTGATCAAGAGCCTCGGCGAACTCCAGGACGTGAAGCCGGGATTCGAGCCGCGCGGCCTGCTGGTTGGCGGCGTCATGCTGCCCGAACGCCAGTACAAGGCGCCCGAGCAGCGCGCCGCGTTCTATCGCGCGCTCCTCGATCGACTCGTCGAGACGCCTGGCGTTGTCGCGGCAGGCGCCGGCAATCCACTGCCGTTTGTCGGCGGCGACTCGTCCGCGTCGTTCAGCATCGAGGGACAGACGCTCGCCCCGAACGAGCCCGGCCCGCACGGCCGCGTCCGGGTCGTGAGCCCGGGGTATTTCTCCGCGCTCGGCATCCCGATCCGCAAGGGGCGCGTCTTCAACGACGACGATCGGCTCGGCAGCGCGCCGGTCGTGGTGGTCGACGAGAACCTGGCCGCGCGCTACTGGCCCGGGCAGGACCCGATCGGCAAGCGGATCCGGGTCGGAGGGCCGACCGCTCCCTACATGAGCATCGTCGGGGTGGTTGGGCACGTGCTGCACGCGAGCCTGGCGGGCGAGACCGACAAGGGCACCTACTACGGGTGCCTCTACCAGCGGCCGTCCCCCGGGACCTCGTTCGTGGTGCGGATGCGCCCGGGGGCAACCGCGTCGGCCGCGACGGTGATTGGGGCGGCGGTCGCCGGCCTCGACCCCGACGATCCCGGTTCAGCGGGCTGGCACCATGATGGAGAAGGTCGAGGAATCCCTCGGGCCCCGACGCTTCGTCGTCTGGCTGCTGGTCTTCTTCGCGGCCGTCGCGCTGCTGATGGCCGCGCTGGGGCTCTACGGCGTCATCAGCTACTCGGTGGCGCAGCGCACGCGGGAAATCGGTCTTCGGATGGCGCTCGGGGCGAACCGCGGGGCCGTGATCGGACTGATCCTGCGGCAGGGCTCCCTGCTGGCGGCGGTGGGAATCGCCGTCGGGGCCGCGGGGTCGGCCGGCGTGAACCGGCTGCTGTCCAGCCAGCTGTTCAACGTCAGCCCGTTCGACCCGGCCATCTTCGTCGGGATGGTGGTGATCCTGATGCTGACGGCCTTTGCCGCATCGTTCGTCCCGGCGTGGACGGCCAGCCGGATCGATCCGCTTCGCGCGCTCAGGTACGAGTAGGCGGGGCCGTTACTTCACCCACTCCGCCACGAACACGTTCGTCTCCCCTTCCTTCGCCGCGTTGCGGTTGGAGGCAAAGACCAGCGTGCGGCCGTCGGGCGAGAACATCGGGAAGCCGTCGAACGTGTCGTTGTGCGTGACGCGCTCGAGTCCCGGTCCCGTCCACGTTCACGAGGAAGAGGTCGAAGTTCCGCTGCTTGGGGTCCCCGTAGTTCGACGAGAAGATGATCTGCTTGCCGTCGGGCGTGAAGAACGGCGCGAAGCTCGCCGACTTGAGGTTCGTGACCTGCCGCATCCCGCTGCCGTCCCGGTTCATCACGTAAATCTCGAGCGAGGTCGGCCTCCAGAGCGCCTTCTTCAACAACGTCCGGTAGTCGTCGAGCTCGGGCCCTTGCGCGGGGCGGCCCCGGAACACGATCTGCGAGCCGTCCGCGGAGAAGAACGGACCGCCATCGGGCCCCGGCCTGTTCGTCAGCCGGCGAACGTCCGAACCGTCCCCGTTCATCGAGTAGATCTCCATGTCGCCGTCGCGCACGCTGGTGAACACCACCCGCCCGTCTCTTGGCAATCGTCGCCTCGGCGTCGTAGCCGGGCGTCGTCGTCAACGGCACCAGGTTCGAGCCGTCGGGATTGGCGCGGTAGATGTCGTAGGTGTCGTAGACCGGCCAGACGTATCCCTGGTCGAAGCTCGGAACGGGCGGGCACGCGTCGCCGCCCTTGTGCGTCGAGGCATAGAGGATCGACCGGCCGTCAGGGTAGAAGTAGCTGCACGTCGTGCGGCCCTTGCCGGTGCTGACCAGGCGCCGGTCCAATCCGTCGACGTTCATCGTGTAAATCTGATCGCACGCGTGGCCGGCGGTGCTCTGGAAGATCAGCTTCCTGCCATCGAAGGAGAAATACGCTTCGGCGTTCTCCCCGCCGTTGGTGAGCTGGCGGATGTTGCGGATGTGGTTCTCGCCCGGGCGCTCGAGCGCCGGCTTCGACGGGGAGGGCGATTGCATGGCGGCGAGCGGGACGAGGATCGCGACCGCCAGCGCCAGCGACGCGAAGAGCGCGATTGTCGGGGGCTTGTGCATCCTCCGATGATAACAGCAGGACGTCGGCGTGGCCGAGGCGCTTCGCGGATCATGTAGCCGAGGGGCTTCAGCCCCTCGGCCGAGGCCTAGCGCCGGGCTGAAGCCCCGTGCTACATCAATCGCGCCTACGGTCACGACCACGTAGCCTCCCCGGCTCCCGGCAAGCGTCAACGTCCGCAGCGCTCGCTGCATCCTCCATGCGAGGTCTGCGGGGTCGCCAGGCTTCGCCGCGTCGAGCAGCTCCACCCGCACGATCCGTCCCGCCACGTCGACGGTGATCTTCGCCCTGCGGGGTCCGCGGGCCAGGGCAGCGATGACGCCGGGATCGGCCACCGAGAGGGCGCCGGCCAGCAGTTCCTCGAGCGGCCGCGCTCCGCCCGCCGCTCGGCCGGTGAGGCGGTTCTCCACTACCTTCACCAGGATGGACGCCAATCGCTCCGCCCGCTCCTGCCTGGATTCGGACGCCCGCTCCGGTGGCGGCGGGGCCATCGGGGTGACGGCCGACTTGCGGGCCATGTCGCCGGCAAACGGCGCGGCAAGCGCAATCGACTGGGTTGCCACGCCACCGACCGCACCGGCCAATCCGATGGCGAGGTCCGTGACGCCCTGCGGCATGGGCAGCGGCTGCTTGACCGTCTCGTAGGTGCCGTCCTTGCGGCGGATCCGCTGGTCGATGGCCACGAACGACGTGAACTCGGTGAGGAGGTTGTACTTCAGGCCGAGCTCGATGATCTGCCTGCGGCCGTCCTCATCGGCGCCGCCCCTCGCGAGACGGAAGTCGGACAGAAGCGCGACGCGCTCGCGCGCCCAGAGGTATCTCAACGCCTCCCCTGGCAGGCGGGACGCCTGCCCCACAGCCGGACGCCTGCCCCACGCGGATGCGCCGCTCGAAGCGCCCGGTCCCGGTCGTGCCCGTGACGATGATCTCTCCGGCCGCTTCGCCGCGGAACTTGCCGACGATGACGACCGGGCGCGACGCGAAGAGGTCTGGCGTGCGCGCCGGCTCGAGATCGTAGGACTGCAGGCCCGGGGTGCGCACCTCGATCTGCGTGAGCAGCGGCGAGCGGATGTACTCGAGGAACCGGGTCGCCGCGGCGGGCGCTTCGTTCGGGTTCAGCACCACGAACGGCTCGCCCTCCCCGACCCTCGCCATGCCCTCAATCAGGTGCCGGTTCACGGCGCTCCCGATGCCGAACGCGAACACGTTCGTGTCGCCCAGGTGTTCGCGAATCAGGGTGAACGCTTCGCGCTCGACGTCCACGTAGCCGTCGGTCGCAATCACCACCGTGCGCGAGATGCCCGGCCGCGTGCGCGGCAGCGCGAACGCCCGCGTCAGCGCCGGCAGGAGTTCGGTCCCGCCACTGCCCTGCTGCCGGCCGACCTCCCGGACCGCCATCGACTTGTTCGCCTCGGTGGCAGGCAGCGAGGCGTTCGAGAGCACGTACGACCCGCCGGCGAAGAACAGGACGTTGAACGAGTCGGTCGGACGGAGCTTGTCGAGAAGTGTCCGAAGCAGCTCCTTCGACGTCTCGATCGGGAACCCGTTCATCGACCCGGAAACGTCCATGATGAAGATGTATTCGCGCGGCGGGATGGCCGCATCGGCGAACCGGCGAGGCGGCTCGACGATGCAGAGGAAGAAGCGCTCGTCACCGCTCGAACCGAGCAGCACCCCCGTCTCGATGCGGTCGTCCGCCAGCCTGTACCTCAGCACCACGTCGCGGTTGCCCGCTGCCGCCTCCGACGACGCCAGGGAGATGCGGGCGCGCTGCTGGTCGGCGTAGTCCACCTTCACGTCGTGCGACGGCGAGGACACTTCCTTGAGCGGCATGCCGGCGGCAATCGTGGCGCGGAAGTCGAAGGTGGACGATGGCGCCTCGCCCTGGTGCAGGTAGGGGTTCCGGACCCACGTATCCGTTCCGGCGGCTCCTTCCGCGCCCCGGTTCGTGTAGCGCGGGCCGACGACCGTCGGGAAGACGAACTCGTACACGTGATCTCGCGGGACGAGCAGCTCCGTGTAGAACAGCTCCACCTTGATTAGGTCGCCCGGCAGGATGTTCGCGACGTTCATCTGGAAGACGTTCGGTCGCTGTTGCTCCAGCAGCGAGGCCGTCTGGCCGGCGCCTCGCGCCGCCTCGTACTGCCGGCGCGCCTCCTGGCGTTCCTCGATCTTCGCCACGATCCGCCGCTCGCCGACCGTCATCGTCATCCCGTGAACGGCCGCGCGGGTGGAGCCGGGGAAGACGTAGATCGCTTCGATCGCCCGCTTGCCGGTGTTCTTGTAGACCTGGGTGAGGCGCACGCTGGCGATGACCCCGGCAATGTCCACCGTGGCCGAACTGGACGCGAGCGGAAGCTGATCGACAGCCGGGTTGTCGCTCTTGACGAAGAAGTAGGGGGAGAGGGTGCGGTCGGCCGAGTCCTGGCGGCCGGCGGCCACGGCGAGCGGCGAGGGGAGTGCCGCGGCAGCCGCAAGCAGGAGAACGAAGAACAGTCGTTTCATGGAGTCCTCCAGACGGGGCACTTGCCGCGGGAGCCGTCGCGATGTGCCCGCTCTCTACGCAGAGAACGGAGAGGCTCAGTTTTCTTGCAGGGAGAGGGCCCGCCGGTAGGCCTCGAGCGTGCCGGCGGCGGTGGCCCGGATGGAGAAGGCGGCGGAGCGGGCCCGGGCGCGCGCGGAGAACCGGGCACGGTCCGGCGGGTCGAGGGAGAGCGCCTTCACGAGAGCCTCGGCCAGCAAATCGGCGTCGGCCGGCGCCACGAGGAAGCCGTTCTCCCCGTCGCGCACCAGTTCTGCCGCGCCCCCGACCCTGGTGGCAATCGGGATCGCGCCGGCCGCCATGCCTTCAATCAGGGCGACCGAGAACCCTTCGGCCAGTGATGGAAGGGCGAGGAAGTCGGCAGCGGCAATCGTTCCGGCCATCTCGTCGTGCGGAAGGAACCCGAGGTCCAGGAATGCCCGCTGGAGACCCCGCTCTTCGATTGCTTCCCGCAGGCGCGGGTCGGAGCCGCCCGCGCCCGCGAGGACGAACCGCGTCCCCGGATGAGCCGCAAGGACCCGCGGCGCGGCCGCGATCAGGAACCTGTGCCCCTTGTTGGGCGCCTGGCGGGCCGGGACCACCACCAGGTGTTCGTCATCGCCGATGCCGAGGTCGCGCCGGCGCGCTCGGCGCCGGGCGGCCGGGACGTCGAACTGCGAGAGGTCGATGCCGTTGTAGACGGTGACGATGCGGGCCGGGTCGATTCCGTACTCGTCGGCGAGGCGGCCCGCGTTCTCGTTGGAGACGGCGACGACCACCGCGGCGCGGCGCCGGGACAGCCGGAACGCGAGGCCCGCCCAGGGGGCGAACCACGCCGGGAGCGAGACAGCCGACGGGGACGAGGCCTGCTGCTCGACGCTCACCAGGGGCGCCGCGCGGCCGACGGCCAGGGCGAGAATCGCTCCCAGGCGGCTCGCGGGGTGATTCGAGTTGAGGTGAACGACGTCTGCCTCGCGCGCGAGCTCGCGAACACGGGAGACCGCGGACCAGAGGCGTCCGGCACGATCGAGCGGGAGGACCACGACCCGCGCGCGCGACAACAGCCGGGAGGCCAGCGGGCGGACCCCGTCGGCCGAAGGGAGCACGACGGTGAAGTCGCACTGGTCCTGGAGGACGTCGACCACGTCCTCTGCCACCCGCTCGGCGCCGCCCTCGTCACGCGCGGTGATGAGCAGCAGGACCCGGAGGCGCCGCCCGGCCGTCGTGTCGCCGGTCACCGCGGGCTCACTTGACCGGCTTGTCTTCGTCGAAGAGCCAGTCTTCGACCGGCACGTCGAACTTGACGCTCTTCCAGGTAATCGGCGCGAGCGTTTCGCCCTGTCGGCCCCTGGTGAACTCGTTGATCTTCATGGCGATCGTCCGGCCAGCGACGGTCGTGAATCCCGAGTACACGCGGCGCCCGTCGGGCCACGCCTCCTGCAGGAGGTACCCGCGTTCCTTGTCGATGTAGAGGTCCACGACCACGCCGTCGATCGTCGCGCGGATCACCGACGCCGGGCGGCTCTCCACCACCTTCAGCGCGGCCGACCCCGGCTCCACCTGGACCTGCCAATCGACGGACGCGTCCGGCTGGAGTGCAAACGCCGCGCTGTGCCTGGCGTAGAAAGCAACGCCGGAGCACTGGTCCAGCCAGCGCTGCATGCGCGCGACCGGCACGTTGCCGACGATCAGGTTCCGCCGCATCCAGCTGACCCCGCCGTTCAGGAAGTACTGGTCGAACCGGCGTCCGCGGTCGGCAGTCAGGTCGTGCTCGACGCGCAGCTTGCCCGGCGCCTTCGCCCACAACCGGTAGGCGGCCTGGTAGGTGACGCCATCCTGCACGACGACCGTGCCGTCCACGACCATGGTCTTCCAGGACGCCAGCTTCGCCCCGCCGTGCGCCTGGATCGACTTCGCGAGAATCTCCTGGGCCGTTTGCGCGGCCGCAGGGGCGGAGGTGAGGGCGAGCGCCAGAGCGCAGACAGCAAGGTAATGCATAGGAAGACCCGTTCTCTAAACGAACGACAACATCCGGTGCGCGCCGGTCAGCCGCTCGCGAATCCGCACGCCGTACGGGCACGCCGCCTCGCAGGGCGCCGGACAGCCCTCGCACTCGGCCGCGCGGCGCGCCACCGGCACTCTCGCGTACTTCTCGAGACCCAGTTTCTCCTGGCGGTAGTTCTCGAAGTACATGCGGTAACGCAGGACGTCCGCGACCGGCACGCCCTTCGGGCACGCATCGAGGCAGCCGTCGCATCCAGGCCTGCAGTAGTCGCGGCCGATGTGTTCGGCGACCAGATCCAGCCGCGTCCGATCCTGCGTGGTGAGCTTCGTCGTGCCGGACACCGCCAGGTACCTCCGATGCCGTCTCGAAGCTCGGCATCCTCGCGACCAGCGTGTCGAACAAGCCTGACGCCAACACCCACTTGAGGCACGCCTGCCTCGCGTTCGTGTGCTGGCCCTGCAGCGCCCTGATGTTCAAGTCGGACGTGTAGAGCGTCATCGTCTTCATCGCGATGGTGCCGACGCCCTTCGCGCGCGCCTTCTTCAACACCGGCTCGATCCCGTGGGTGAGGAAGTTCGCGCCGACGAGGATCACGTCGAACCGGTTGTTGTCGATGCCCCAGCTCATGTCCTCGACGACGCGCGGGCCGTGGCTCGACGCCCCGGTGAACTTGATCTTCCCCAGCTTCTTGGCCTCGTCCCATGCTTCGTAGATGGCCGGGTTCTGGATCCGGTCGAGGCCGCCGTAGCGCGGGTGCCCGATCGCGTGGAGCATCATGCAGTCGATGTAGGTCGTGTTCAGCTTCTTCAGCGACACGTCGAGCGACTCGAGCAGCGCCGACTTGGTCACCGTCGGCGTGATCAGCGGCGGGTCCCACTTGTCGACGATGAAGACCTTGCTGCGCCATTTCGGCAGGACCTTGCCGATGACCTCCTCGTGCCCGGTGTACTGCTGGCCGGTGTCGACGAGGTTGATGCCGGCCTGGAACATGTACTCGAGCACGCCGGGATCGGCCTGGCCCGATCCGCCGGAGATGTCGCCGACCTTCCAGCCGGTGCGGCCGAGCGTCGTGAACCGCTTGATCTTCGGCGCGTCCGCGCGCTGGCCGGCGCCCGGCGCCTGCCCCGCGGGAATTGCCGCGCCCGCGGCCGCAGCGCCCGAAGCCTGGAAGAACGTCCTGCGCGTGATCCTCGTCATCGCTTGTCCTGTTCTCGTGCGAGCTTGAGATAGTCGGAGACGAGCGACGCGGCTGCCGCGTCGGCGGGCGCCCCGATCGAAATCACCATGTTCGGGCCGCCGCGCGCGGCGAACACCCGCCCGCTGAACTGGTCGTTTCCCGAAAACGCCTCGTCGGCCCCGCCGCGGGGCGCCGCCGACACCTTTCCGCCCTGCGCGACGAAGGCGCGGTAGCGGGCGAACGCGTCCGTGGCTTCCTTGGGGGAAGCGAAGGGAACGACCACCAGGCGTGACACGGACGCACCGTGCCGGTAGCTCGCCTCGAAGCCGTTGGCGAGCTGACGCTGGCCCAGCACGTCCTTCGGAAGGAACTTGACGGAGTTCGGCACCTGGTCCCTGGCCGGGAATGCTGCCAGGGACGCAGGCAGCGGTGTGCCGGCCGGGATCCTGCCCGCAATGCTGACGGCAAGGGCGGTGAGGGCTGCGGGCCCGGGCTGCTCCGGCTTCGGCGAGGTGAGTTTCGCGTAGCAGGCGCCCTTGCGAAAGACCAGCACGTTGCTGTTCGCGTAGCCTTCGTCGCCGACCGCGACCGCCTGCGGCGCGGGCGGACGTTCCTGGGCGTAGATGCCGAACGCGTGGAGCGAGTCGGACATCTCGTAGAGCTCGACGGTGACCTCGACTCCCGCGTGGTCGAACGCCGCGCTCAGCGCCTCCTGGAAGCCGAAGGCCACGTAGGTTTCGGCCGCGCCGTCGATGAACTCCCAGAGGTTGTCGGGCCCATATGCCTGCGCCGGCCTGGATCGGGTCCACCCGGCCGGCGTGCCTGACGCCGGGAGGTAGTTGACGAGCGGCGACGCAGGATCGCCGGCCGCCGGCGCCGCGGCGGGAGTCGTTCGAGCCGATGTCGAGGCCGGGGCGGGAGCCTGGCCTCGGCAGGCCGTCGCGGTGAGCACAGCGGCTACCAGCACGGGCGTCAGACGGATGGTCATGTGCGGCTGATACTACTGTGGGGTCGTGCCTGGAAACCACACATTTTGTTGCCCCGGCACCAATGCCCGAACGGCAGGATGTCCGGCGCGTAGACCTGGTACGGCGACTGGTGCATCATGTGCGCGTGAAGAACGTCATCTTCGTTGCGTTCCTGCTTGCCTTCGCCGGTTCGGCGCAGGGTGCCGAGCCCCAGGTGATCCCGCTGTGGCCCGAGGGAGTGCCCGGGCTGAAGGCCGACGCCTCGGAGGAGAAGGTCGTGGACGGCCGGGTGGTGGGCGTTCATCACCCGTCGCTGACAGCCTACCCGGCAGACGCGGCGGTCGCGAACGGCACCGCGGTCATCCTGTGCCCTGGCGGCGGCTACGTGAGGCTCGCGATAGGCGACAAGGGCGGCGCAGACACCAAGTGGCTGAACAGCCTGGGCGTCACGGTCTTCGTCCTGAAGTACCGGATGGTGGAATACGGCCACCCGGCGCCGTTGCAGGACGTGCTGCGCGCCATCCGGATAGTGCGGTCGCGGGCGGCCGAGTTCGGCATCCGGCCGGATCGCGTCGGGCTGCTCGGCGGGTCGGCCGGCGGGCACCTCGCCGCGAGCGCCGCGACGATGTGGGATGCCGCCGAGGGCAGGACCGGCGCATCGCTCGACGCGGTGAACGCCCGCCCCGATTTCGCGATGTTGATCTACCCGGTCGTGACAATGGAGGATCCGTACGTCCACAAGGGTTCGCGCACGGCCCTCCTCGGAAAGACCCCCTCGCCCGAGCTGATTCAGCGGCTCTCGATCGAGAAGCACGTCCGCAAGGACACGCCCCCCATGTTTCTGGTCGCCACCATGGCCGACCAGTCGGTGCCGGCCGAGAACAGCCTGCAGCTCTACAAGGCTCTCCGCGATGCCGGGGTGCCGTCCGAAATGCACGTCTACGCGCAGGGGGCGCACGGAGCCAGCCGCGATCCCCAGTACGGGACCACGGCCTTGTGGCCCGCGCGGGCCGAGGAGTGGATGCGCGCGAACGGCTGGCTCACCAGGTAGCGGCACAACGAGGTATCGCACATGCGCTCTCACCCTGACCGGCTCGCGGTTCGCGTCCTGCGATTTGCAGCAGCTCTCGTCCTCTGGTCTTCTTCTGCGCTCGCGACCGCGCAACAGGCACCGGTCAAGCCGGCGTCGGCGAAGCCCGGGGCTGCTTCTGCGACCCGGGCAACTGCGCCGACGCTCCGCGCCCCGGCGGTACCCTCTCGTCGCCTACGATCCGTACTTCTCGATCTGGTCCCCGGCCGACCGCCTCACGGACGCGGCGACGGTGCATTGGACCGGGCGCACCCAGCCGCTCACCTCGCTCGTGAGGGTCGATGGTGAGGCGTTCCGGATCATGGGGCCGAACCCGGCGGACACGGCCGCGCTGCTGCAGCGCTCGGTCACCGTCTCCGCCACGCGCTCGACCTACGAGTTCGGAAACAAGCAGGTCCGGGTGACGCTCACCTTCCTGACACCGTCGCTGGCGTCCGATCTCGAGCTGCTCTCCCGGCCGGTGACCTACCTGACGTGGACCGTCGCATCGGCGGACGGGAAGCCCCACAAGGTACAGGTGTACTTCGAGTGCGGCGCGGAGATCGCGGTCAACACACCCGACCAGCCTGCGGGATTGGACTACCCGTCGGCGCCCGGCCTCACGCTCGCCCGCGTCGGCACACCCGACCAGCCCGTCCTCGCGCGACGCGGAGACGATGTGCGGATTGATTGGGGTTACGGATACCTCGCTGCGCCGTCGGAACCGGCGGTCGTCGTCGCGGGGGGCAACGGCGGACGGATCCGGCGGGCGTTCCTGTCGAACGGCACGGTCCCGACCCCGGCCGGCCCGATCGCCGCGAGCCCGGTGTCCGAGTCGCGGCTCGCGATGACGGCGGCGTGGGATCTCGGCAGCGTTGCGGCAGCGCCCGTGAGCCGGTGGGCGATGCTCGCCTACGACGACATCTTCTCGATCCGCTACTTCTCCAACGACCTCCGCGCCTGGTGGAGACGGAACGGCGCCACGATCGAGAGCGTGCTGGTGACGGCGGCACAGGAGCGCGAGTCGCTCGACGCGCGCGCGCTGAAGTTCGACGCCGACTTGCGACGGGATCTCGTCCAGGCAGGCGGCGAGAAATACGCCGCCATCGCGACGCTGGCTTACCGGCAGACGCTGGCCGCCACCAAGCTCGTGGCCGACACCAACGGCCAGCCGCTGCTCTTCCCGAAGGAGAACTTCAGCAACGGGTGCATCGGGACGGTGGACGTCATCTACCCGATGGCGCCGCAGTTCCTGCTGTTCAAGCCCGTCGCTCGCGAAGGCGCTGATCGTCTCGAACCTCGACTACGCCAGCTCGTCCGCGCTGGAAGTTCCCGTTCGCGCCGCACGACCTCGGCACCTACCCCCACGCGAACGGCCAGGTCTACGGCGGCGGCGAGAAGACCGAAGAGAACCAGATGCCGGTCGAGGAGAGCGGCAACATGCTCCTCCTGGTGGCCGCGGTCGCCCGAGATGGAAGGGAACGCGGACTTCGCCGGACGCTACTGGCCGGTGCTGAGTCAAGTGGGCGGAGTACCTGCAGGACAAGGGCTTCGACCCCGAGAACCAGCTCTGCACCGACGACTTCGCCGGGCCACCTCGCGCACAACGTCAACCTCTCGGCCAAGGCGATCGTCGCGCCTGGGCGCGTTTGCGCAGGCTCGCCGAGATGCGCGGCGACAAGACGGCAGGCCGCCGAATACCGGAAGCTGGCCGAGCAGTTCGCGGCCCGCTGGATCAAGGAGGCGGACGACGGCGACCATTACCGGCTGGCGTTCGACCGGCCGGGCACGTGGAGCCAGAAGTACAACCTCGTCTGGGACCGCCTGCTTGGCCTCGAACCTGTTCCCGGCCGACGGTCGCGCCGCAAGGAAATGGCCTACTACCGCAAGGTGCAGGAGCGGTACGGCCTCCCGCTCGACAACCGGCGGCTCTACACGAAGCTCGACTGGATCACCTGGACGGCGACGCTGACCGGGTCGCGCGCCGACTTCGAGGCGCTCGTGAACCCCGTGTTCGACTTCCTCAACACCACGCCGAACCGGGTGCCGATGACGGACTGGTACTGGACCCACGACGCCACCAAGAGCGGGTTCCAGGCGCGATCGGTGGTGGGGGGGTCTTCCTGCGCCTGCTGGACGATCAGGCCGTGTGGAAGAAGTGGAGAACGCTACAATAGAGTTCCTTTCAACAGGAGGTGCATCCGTGCGCGTATCACGTCGCGTCATCCCGGGAGTACTCTCCGTCGTCGCACTCGTCATCATCACGGCCTGCGGAGGCCCGGCGCCTTCCGAGAAACCGGCCGAGCCGGCTGCGGCGGCGGCCCCTGCCGCGCCCGCGCCCGCAGACGTCAAGGCCCACATGGACGAACACTTCACCAAGGTGACGGAGGTGCAGGCGGCCGTCATCCGCGGTGACGTCGAAGGCGCGAAGGTGGGCGCCAGGTGGGTGGCCGAACACCAGGAGACGGCCGGGCTGCCGGCGGCCGGCCAGCCGAGCCTCGACGAGATGAAGAAGGCCGCGAAGGCGGTCTCCGAAGCGGGCGACATCAAGGCAGCCGCAGAGGGCACGGCGCAGATGGCCGTGGCGTGCGGCACGTGCCACGCGGCGAGCAACGCGAAGCCCGCGATGCCGGCGCCCCCGGCGCCGACACCCAAGGACGACTCGGCCGCCCACATGCTGCAGCACCAGCATGCCGTCGACCTCCTCTACCGCGGCCTCGTCGGACCGTCGGACGAGTCGTGGGCCGAGGGCGCGAAGGCGCTGAAGGCGTCGCCGCTCAAGGCGGCCCAGCTGCCGAAGACCGCGAAGCCGTCGAAGGACGCGGTGAAGGCTGAGGCCGACGCGCACGCGCTGGCCGACAAGGCGGCCGGAGCGACCGATCCGAAGGCGCGTGCCGCTGTCTACGCGGAACTCGTGGGCGGGTGCGCCTCGTGCCACGCCCTCTACGGCCGCGTGCTCGGCGAGGGTGTGCCCAAGAAGTAGCAGGGGCAAGAAACACTGCCCCGTCAATGAGGGATGCAGAATGCTGAATGTAGAACTTACCAGTCACGTGCGTTCCGCGTTCGGCATTCTTCATCCTCCCTTCTCCATTCTTCACTCTCCATTCTCCATTCTTCATTCTTCATTCCCATGAAACCCCTGCTGCCCGTCCTCGTCTCCGGCATTCTCGTTGCCGGCTGCCAGGTTTCCGCGCGCGAGCCGGTCGCGCCCCGCGCGCCGGCTGCCATTCCGGCGGTGCCGCAGAAGGCGCGGCCGCTGCCCCTGTCCGACGTTCGCGTCACCGGCGGACCGCTCAAGCACGCGCAGGATCTGGACGCGCAGTACCTGCTCTCGCTCGAACCGGACCGGATGATGGCGTTCCTGCGCAAGAGCGCGGGACTCGAACCGAAGGCGCAGGGCTACGGCGGCTGGGACGGCCCAGGACGGCAGCTGACGGGGCACATCGCCGGGCACTACTTGTCGGCGGTCAGCCTGATGTACGCCTCGACCGGCGACCCGCGCTTCAAGCAGCGGGTCGACTACCTGGTCGCCGAGCTGAAGGCGGTGCAGGACAAGCAGGGCGACGGCTACATCGGGGCGCAGGCCGACAAGGATGGCGTCGACGGCAAGGTCCGATTCGAGGACCTCACGCGAGGCGTCATCAAGTCCGGCGGTTTCGATCTCAACGGCCTCTGGTCGCCGTGGTACGTGCTCCACAAGATCTACGCGGGGCTCCGCGATGCCTACCGCTACGGAGGGAGCCGGCAGGCCCTCGACGTCGAGACCAAGTACGCGGCCTGGGCGGAGGGCATCCTGTCGAAGCTCGATGCCGACCAGGTCCAGAAGATGCTGGCCACCGAGTTCGGCGGGATGAACGAGGTGCTCGCGGACCTCTACGCCGACACCGGCGACAAGCGCTGGCTGGCGCTGTCCGACAAGTTCGACCACAAGGCGATCGTCGATCCGCTCTCCCGCCGCGAAGACATCCTGGCTGGCAAGCACGGAAACACGCAGGTGCCGAAGATGCTCGGGGCGCTGGTGCGCTACGTCTACACCGGCAGCGAGCGCGACGGGACGGCCGCGAAGTTCTTCTGGGACCAGGTGGCCGCGCACCACAGCTTCGCGACCGGCGGCCACGGGCGCAACGAGTACTTCGGACCGCCGGACAAGTTGAGCGACATGATCGAGGGGCGCACCGCCGAGACGTGCAACGTCTACAACCTGATCAAGATGGCGCGGGCGCTCTTCGCCCTCGAGCCCGACATGCGCTACGCCGACTTCCACGAGCGCGCCCTGTTCAACCACATCCTCGGCTCGATCGACCCGAAGGACGGAGCGACCTGCTACATGGTGCCGGTCGGCCAGGGCGTTCGCGCGAATACCAGAACATGCAGCAGAGCTTCACGTGCTGCGTCGGGTCCGGGATGGAAAGCCACGCGCTGCACGGCGACGGCATCTACTACGAAGCGGGCGACCGGTTGTGGGTGAACCTCTACGTGCCGTCGACCGCGCACTGGAAGTCCGCCGGCGTGCGATTCGTCGCGGACACCGACGTTCCCCGATGGCGACTCGGCGTCGCTGGCGTTCACGGCGAAGTCCCCGAAGGCCTTCACGCTGGCGCTGAGGCGGCCGTATTGGGCCGGCGACGGATTCACGGTGAAGGTGAACGGCGCCGCGATCGCGAAGCTGCCGGCGGCGGGCAGCTACGTCGAGATCAGGCGGACGTGGAAGACCGGCGACACCGTGTCGGTCACGCTGCCCAAGACGCTGCGCGCCGAACCGCTGCCAGACAACGCCAATCGCGTGGCGCTGATGTGGGGGCCGCTGGTGCTCGCCGGCGACCTGGGGCCCATCCGCCGCAGGCCCCGGGCGACCGAGGAGGACGACCGGGTGCCGCCGCGGTCCGTGCCGTCGTTCGTTGCGGCTGGCAAGCCGGTGGCTTCGTGGGTCAAACCGGTTACCGGGAAGTCCGGCGCCTTCCGGACCGATGGCGTCGGCCGCGACAGCGACGTCGATCTCGTCCCCTTCTACGCGCTGCACCGGCGGACGTACGCGGCCTACTGGGACCTGTATACGCCCGCGGAATGGGACGCGCGATCGGCCGCGATCCGGGCGGCAGCAAGAGAAGCAGCGGCTGCTCGAGGCCGCCACGGTCGGTTTCGCCCAGCCGGGCCAGATGCAGGCCGAGCGCGACGCCAACTACCAGGGCGAGAACGCGACGCCCACACAGGCGAACGGACGATACGGCCGGCGAGGCACGGGGTGGTTCTCCGTGGACGTTGCCGTGGACCCCGCGCACCCGCTCACCCTCATCGTCACTTACGCCGGGGACGAGCGCGCGAATCGCACGTTCGACATCCTCGTGGACGGAGCCAAGCTTGCATCCCAGGCGGTCGACCGGCGCAGCCCCGAGAAGAACGTCGGCTTCTTCGACGTCGAGTACCCCCTGCCCGCTGAGATGGCGAAAGGCAAGGCGAAGGTGACCGTGCGCTTCCAGGCGACCGGGGGCAACGAACTCGCGGCCGTCTACGGCGTCCGGGTCATCAGGAGCGACGCCAAGCGGTAGCGCACGGCCGCCACTCTCGTCCCCTCCACCGACAAGATCGGGCCGGAATGATGTTTCCGGCCCGACCGGCCGATAAAAGTACCGCCGGCCAGCCGCCAATCCCGCCGGCGGATTGAACAACCATGCACGATTTCAAGGTCCCGACCGTCCAACTGGCGACCGAGCTGCACTGCCTCGACGGCGGGGTGCTCAAGGGCCACGTCTACATGGCGGCCCTCTCGGCCGTCCACGCCGGACCGATGCTTCCCCAGGAGTGGATCAACAGCCCGCCCGTGTTCTTTCCTTTCCGCCAGGAAGGCGGAGAGACGCTGCTCGTGAACAAGCACCAGGTGCTGGCGATGTCGGTGGAGGCGCCGGCCCCGGGCGAGGAGGACACCTGGGACCCGGGCGTGCCGAGCCGCCGGACGCTCGTCGAGGCGGGCGGGAAGCGGTTCGAGGGCAGCGTGCGAATCGACATGCCCGAGAACCAGCAGCGGCTCGTCGACTACCTGAATCGGCAGGAGGCGTTTCTCTGCATGTTCGATGCGGGAAACCAGCTCCTCGTTCGCAAGGAACTGATCTCCCGGGTGTTCGAGGTCGAGGAGAGGTAGCCGTGGAAGTATCTTGCCCGCAGTGCGCGCGACGGCTGCTCATCGACGACGCCCGGGTTCCTGCAGGGTCGTTCTCGGTACGCTGCCCGCAGTGCCAGGCGACGATCCAGCTTGCCGGCAAGGCTGGGGCCGTGGCCGAACGGCCGCCTGAACACGAGGGCCGACCCGCTGCGGAGGCCGGCGTGCCGGCCATCGAGGAACTCCTCTCGCGTACTGGTCGATCGAAAAGGATCGGACCTTCACATCTCGACCGGCTCGGCGCCGTTGTTGCGGCGCGACGGCGAGATCGAGACGCTCGCCGGGCGGGGGCCCGCTCCGCCGCCGAGGCCGGGGCCCTCCTGCTGCCGATCGCGCCCGCCGAACAATCGCGAGGAGTTCGCCGAGCGCCACGACACCGACTTCGCGTACGAGATCCCGGGCCTGGCGCGGTTCCGCGGCAACCTGTTCATGGACCGCAAGGGCCCCGGCGGCGTCTTCCGCGTGATCCCGAGCAAGATCATGACGGCCGAAGACATGGCGCTGCCGCGCGAACTGCTCGACGTCTGCCACCAGCCGAAGGGCCTGGTCCTCGTCACCGGGCCGACCGGCTCTGGCAAGTCCACGACGCTCTGCGCCCTGATCGACTACATCAACAGGAACCGCAGCGACCACATCATCACGATCGAGGACCCGCTGGAGTTCGTCCACGAGAACAAGAAATGCCTGGTGAACCAGCGCCAGGTCGGCCTCCACACCTCGTCGTTCAAGGACGCGCTGCGCGCCGCCCTGCGCGAGGACCCCGACATCGTCCTCGTCGGTGAAATGCGCGACCTCGAGACGGTGGCCATCGCCATCGAGACCGCCGAGACGGGCCACCTCGTGTTCGGCACGCTGCACACGTCGTCGGCGTCCTCCACGGTCGACCGCATCATCAACCAGTTCCCCGCCGATCGGCAGCAGCAGGTGCGCATCATGCTGGCCGAGAGCCTGCGGGCGGTCGTCAGCCAGGTGCTGTGCCGGAAGATCGGGGGCGGCCGCGTGGCGGCGCTGGAAATCCTGATCGGCACGCCGCCCGTCTGCAACCTGATCCGCGAGGCGAAGACGTTCCAGATCCCGTCGCTGATGCAGACCGGCCGGAAGCACGGGATGGTCCTGATGAACGACTCGCTGTTCGACCTCGTGAAGCGGGGCGTGGTGGCGGCGGAGGAAGCCTTCGCGAAGACCGTCGACAAGACCGGCCTCCTGGGCCTCTACAAGCGCGCGGGGATGGACGTCAGCTGGGCGCCGAAGGACGCGAGCAGTCCGGCACCTGTGTAGCCTGCCGGGCTGCTCGCGTCCCGGCTTCAGGCTCCGGGCCTCGGGCTTCAGGCAGCGTCAGGCTTCCGGCCGACGGCCTGAGGCCGCCGAAAGCCCGAAGCCGGAAGCCCGGAGCCCTACTGATTCACGTGCACCACCTTCGCCGGCGGGAAGCCGTTGAACCAGGTGGCTGACGCGTTGCTGTAGGCGCCGATGTTCTCGGAGTAGACCAGATCGCCGAGTTGCAGGTCGGGCAGCAGTCTCCGACTGCGAGATCGTGTCGAGGCCATCGCACGTCTGGCCGAACACCGCGCACACCTCCGTCGCCCCCTTCCTGAACGCCTTGAAGTGGTACTGGCAGTGGTCGAAGATGATGCCCGAGAAGGTGTGGTACACGCCGTCGTCGATGTAGTAGCAGGGCTTGCCGTCGCGCACGGCCTTGCCGATCACCGTCGCGATCGACGTGGCGGCGGTCGCCACCATGAACCGCCCCGGCTCGGCGATGATCTCCATCGTCTTCGGGAAGAGGCGGTCGATCTCCGGCGTTGATCGTCCTCGCCAGCACGCTGAACGGCTCGACGTGCCGGTTGTAGCGGACCGGGAAGCCGCCGCCGATGTCCAGCATCTTCAGCTCGAAGCCGCGCGACTTCGCCTCGGCCATCACCGCCGCCGACATGTTCAGCGCCTGCACGTAGTTCTCGAAGTTGGTGCACTGGCTGCCGACGTGGAAGCTGAGCCCCTCCACCATCAGCCCCGCCTCGCGCGCCTCCTCCATCAGCGCCACCGCCTCGCCCGGCTCGCAGCCGAACTTCGACGACAGCTCGACCATCGACCCGGTGTTCGGCACGCGCAGCCGCACCAGCAGCCCGGCGTTCGGCGCGTGCTCGGCGATCTTGCGGACCTCCGCGCGGTTGTCGAAGGTCACGAGCGGCTTGTACTCGTTCGAGCTCCTCGAGCGTCTCCTTCGCCTTGATCGGGTTCGCGTAGACGATCTTGTCCCAGATGAACTCCTGCCGCTCCTTGGCCGGGCGCCGCCGGATCATGCTCGTAGACCAGCTGGAACTCCGGGAACGACGCCACGTCGAAGCTCGCGCCCGCCTTGAACAGCGTCTGCACGATCTCGGGCGCCGGGTTCGCCTTCACCGCGTAGTACGCCTGCACGCGCGGCAGGTAGCGCTTGAACTTGGCGTAGTTCTGCCGGATCGCCTCGTGGTCCACGACCACGAGCGGCGTGCCGTGCTCGTCGGCGAGGGACTGGAGTTGCTTCTGAGAGATCTTCGTCATCGGCTTCGGACTCCCGGCTTCGGGCTTCGGGTAGCGTGTCACGACGTGGCTCTGGGCCGGGCGAGTCACCTGGCGTGACAGGCGACCTCGCCGATTCCGAGAACCGGTTCCGAGCCGTCAGCATCTTCACCTTGTTGTGCTTGAAGTATTCCTTCGTCAGCGCCTTCACCATCGCCGGGCGCGCGTCGTACAGCCGGCGCAGCTTGCGCGGCTTGTGGCGCGCCAGCGCGTAGTGCGTCAGCAGCGGCATGGCGATCGTCGTGTCGGTGTAGCACACCACCGCGTCGGGCAGCCGGTCCGGGTCCACCTTGCCCCAGCTCACCGCCTCGCTCGGCGTCGCGCCGGACAGGCCGCCGGTGTCGGGCCGGGCGTCGGTGACCTGGAGGAAGTAGTCCTGGCCGTATTCCTTGATGCGCAGCACTTCCTGGATCTGCGGCTCGGTCTGGAGCATGAAGTTCTTCGGGCTGCCGCCGCCCCACAGCACCACGGCGCTGCTGCCCGCCCGACCGCTTCGCCGCCAGCACGAACGCCGTCGTTTCGTTCACGTCGATCGACGGGTTGACGCGCAGCTTGTTGCCGCGCAGTTCCACGCCGGCGACGTTCATGCCGATGGTGGAGTCGCCCGGCGACGAGGTGTAGCACGGCACGCCGGCGCGGTAGGCCGCGGCCAGCACCGACACGTCCTTCAGGCCGGCCTTGCGCTCCCACTCCGCGCAGTACTTGCCGAGCAGGTAGTGCAGCTCGGCCGTGCCCATCTCCTTCTGGAACTCGGGCTGCACGAGGATCTCGCGCAGGATTTCGTCGGTCGCCATCAGGCAGTCGCTGTAGCCCAGCAGGACGTCGTAGATGCGCACGATGTCGTTGTTGCGCAGCTCCGTGTCGTCCATCTTGAAGCTGCCCATGCGCACCGGGTAGTTCAGCGCGAAGTGCATGTCGTGGTAGAGATTCGCGCCGGTGGCGACGATCCAGTCCACGAACCCGGCCTTGATGAGCGGCACGATCGACGAGCAGCCAAGGCCCGCCGGCGTCAGCGCGCCGGACAGGCTCATGCCGATGGTCACGTCCGGCTCGAGCATCTTCTCGGTGAACAGCTGGCAGCCCTCGCGCAGCCGGGCCGAGTTGTAGGCCAGGAACGCGTCGTCGACGATGTCGGCCAGCTTCTCGCTGCCGGTCAGGTTCTTCGGCAGGATGCGCTTGCCCGACATGTACTTGTCCCGGTTCGGGCACTTCTTCTTCTTCATCCAGTCCGGCATTTCCGACAGGTCTTCGCGGTAGCGACGCTTCGACGGGTGCGTTTCGGTGTGCTTCTTGGCCATGTTGATCAGTCCGCTCCAGGCGTGTGAGGTGAACGAGACATTATATCCGGCCCGCGGCCTGCGGCCTGGACTTACAGCCTCCACCGGCTCGCAGCACGTCGTCGCCGAATCTGCACACCGGGTTCGGGCGGCAGGGCGCAGGTCTTGCCCGATTCGCCGACCGTATTGACCCCGGCCGGACGCCGGCGTATCTTCTTCGTAGACACATGAAAGTCCGCATCCAGCGCTGGGGCAACAGCTTGGCGGTGCGCATCCCCGCCGCCTTCGCAAGGACGCTCGGTCTGGAACAGAATTCGCTGGCAGAGCTGTCGATGACCAAAGAGGCACTGGTCGTGACGCCGGTGCGAAAGCCGAAGCCCAGGCCGAAGCTATCGTCGCTCCTCGACAAGATCACCCCGGCCAATGTGCACGCCGAGGCCGACACCGGCAAGCCGACGGGTCGCGAATCGTGATGACAACGCCTTCTGTACATCCCGAACCGCGGCGATCTCGTCTGGCTTGCGTTCACGCCGCAGTCCGGGCGCGAGCGGTTTGGGAGGCGGCCGGCCGTCGTCCTGACGTCATCGCGTTACAACGACAAGGCCGGGCTGGCGATTTGCTGCCCGATCACCAGCCGCGTGAAGGACTATCCCTTCGAGGTGCCGCTGCCGGCCGGGTTGCCGGTGGAAGGCGTGATCCTGGCCGACCAGGTGAAGAGCCTCGAGTGGCGGTCTCGGAATGCCTGCCTGATAGCCCCGTTGCCGGAGGAGGTCCTCGAGGACGTCCTGCTCAAGGTGGCAGCGTTGCTCCAGATCCCGGGCTGACGCGCGGCACGCGTTACCGTATCGCCTTGACCTTCACCGTCGCCGTCTGACCCGCGTCCACGGTCACCGTCGTCGCGAATTCCCGGAGCCGCTCGATCGTCGAACGGTCCGGAAGTGTCGGCACCAGCCCGTCCGCGAAGGCCATGACCAGGTAGCGCCCGGCCGGCAGGTTGGCGAGTTGCAGACCGGCGGTCCCCCGCGCCGTCGCCTGAGCGGTCGGTGTGCCCGGTGTCGCGGAAGCGCCGGCCGAGGCCGAAGCGGCTCTTGCCGTGCGTATGAACGGCGAGCTCCACTTGTCAGGGTCTTCGGGGACGACGAGCGCGACGGCGTCGGTCACCGGGGAGTCGCCTTCGTCGTTCAGCACCGCGTCGATCGCCCCGGTGTCGTACGTCATCACGACGACGAGGTCGTCGATCCGCTCGGTGCCGAGGAGTTCCAGCGGCTGGCCGCTGATGTCGGACGCCCCCCGGCGGACCTCCTTGAGGGCTGCGCGGCCCGCCGTGGCCGTGAACAGCAGCGGGCCGCGAAGGCCGGTGAGCGTGAACGTTCCGTCGGGCCTCACTACCCCCTGTTGCGTGCCGCCGCCCGGCCCGGTGGCACCCGAAGAGAACGCGCCCGTATACCCGCCGGCAGCGGTCCTTGCCAACACCCGGATCTGCCCCTGCCGGCCGCCCCCGCTCCCTGCCCCGCCGACTGCGCGGGAGGAGCTGCGCCTTCCAGGACGACCCGCCCCGACACGGTGGCGCCGACGTTCGTCTGGATCGTGACGGACACCTCCTCGCCATTCACGGTGACCGGGAGGTAGCCGGCTTCCCGGGACGCGTTCGGCCCGCCGCCGCGGCTGATCGACGCCGAGACGTAGTAGTCGCCGGCCGGGACGTTCTGAATCAGGAACGTGCCGTCGGGCCGCACGCCGCCGCCGCGCGGCATGAACCCGGGGTTCGAGCCGCGCGGGGAGATGCCGACGGAGGCGTTGACGCCACCCTGGCCGCCCCCGCCCACGGCAGCCCCGGACGCGTCGGTCACCCGCCCGCTGATCGCGCCCAGCCGCCCCCGCAGTAGCTGGATGTCGATGCCTCCGCTCTCCTGGCCGGTTTTTACGGCGACCGGCCTCGCGGCATCGAAGGCGGCGACGCCGGGGAAGTAGGTCGGCAGGTAACCGTCGGATACCGCCGCTCCCTCTTCGGTCCGGTCCTGTCGATCCTCGTAATGCGTGGAGACCACGTACTCACCGGCGGCGAGCCCCCAGACCCGGTACGCCCCAAGATCGTTCGTCGGCTGCGTCGCGTAGTTGCCGGTCTGCCCCACGCCGCCGATACGCGAGACGCGGGTGACCGACACCATCGCGCCCATCACCGGGTCGCCGTCCTCGTCCAGGATTCGCCCGGTCACGACGCCGCCCCGAAGCAGCTTGACGGTCGCGGCAGCCTGTCCCGCGGCCGGCACCTCCACGCGCTCGATTGGCGTCCGGGTGATGTAGCCGGAGGGCGGCATCACGGTGATCGCGAAGGTCCCGGCAGGCAGCCCCGTGATGGTGGCGACGCCGCCGGCGGATGTGCGGGCCTGCTTCTGCGTCACGGCGGCACGGTCGCGCACCGTGAGCGTCATGGGTGTGACCGCCGCCTGGCCCGGCGCGCTCGCGGACCCGGCCGGCTGGGTGGGCAACTGCATCGCCATCACGCGCGCCCCTTTCACCCCGAACCCGTCGTCGGTGACGACCCTGACGGTCAGCGTCGAAGTGCCAGCGGCCGCCTGCAAGGCGGGCCGCTGCGGCTGCTGCCCGCGACCTCGAGGATCCTGCTGCTGTGCCGCGGGCGCGGCCAGCGCCGCGAGGACGAGGACCGTTGCTGCCACGGACGTTGCCGGGCGTGGGGCCAGCCTGTTCATGATCATTCCTTCGCCAATGTAGACCTCGTGCGCAGATTATAGGCCGTGATGGCAGGTGGGACGCCTGCCCCACCGGCTCGCAGCCTGTCCCCGTCGGCTCGTCGCCTGCCCCAGCGCTGGACGCCGGCCCGCTTGCCCTGCCGCGAGCCGCGTCTTGCCGCCGACGGGGTTCGCGCCTACCATCCCCCGGGAGGTCATCGTGCCTGCGATGCTCCGCGCCCTTTCTGCTGCCCTCGTTTTGACGCTGCTGTTCGCGCCGCGGCCGTCGGCTGCGCAAGACCTGGCACCCATCCAGTTGCCGCCGGCGAAGACAGAGGGCGGCAGGCCGCTGATGGACGTGCTGAAAGCGCGCGAGTCGGCGCGCCTGTTCGCGCCCGACCCGCTGCCCGGCAGACGCTGTCGAACCTGCTGTGGGCCGCGTTCGGCGTCAACCGGCTCGACGGACGCCGCACCGCTCCCTCGGCCCGCAACTGGCGGGAATCGACATCTACGTGGTCATGGCGGACGCGCGTTTCTCTACGACGCGAAGGCGCACGCGCTCAAGCCGGTCGCGCCCGGTGATCACCGCGCGAAAACCGGGACGCAAGCCTACGTGGCGACCGCGCCCGTGAACCTGGTGTACGTCGCGGACCTCGCGAAGACCGGCCAGTCGCCGGCGGAGGAACGCGACCTCTTCACCCCTGCTGATGCCGGCTTCGTCGCGGAGAACGCGTACCTCTACTGCGCCTCCGAGGGACTGGCGGTGGTGGTGCGCGGCCTGATCGACCGCGCGTCGCTTGCGAAGGCCTTGAACCTGCGCGCGGATCAGAAGATCATCCTCGCGCAGACGGTGGGGCTGCCGAAGAAGTAGGGGGAGCGACGTGCGAGGCTGCGGGCAAGGCAGGCAGGTCGGGCACCGGGTCTGCGCATGGCGTGCGCGCCGCTGTTGACGGTCGCGCTGGCGGTGTCGCTGGCGCTGTCGGCCGGCGTGCGGCCTTCGCCGGATCTCTCGTCGCTCGGCAAGCCCGAGTCTGTCGCTCCCGGCGTGGAGCTCTACCGGCTGTCCGACCCGTCGCTGCTGTCGCCGCCCGGCGTCGTGGCGGTGCAGCTGCTGCGAATCGAGCCGAGGCGCGCCAGGCTCGACCTCGTGCTCGCGCAGGACACGGTCCTCGGCCTCGAAACCGTTCCGAGCATGGCCGCCCGATCGCTCGCGCTCGCGGCGGTGAACGCCGGGTTCTTCCTGCCGACCGGCGAACCTGCGGGCCTGTTCAAGATCGACGGCGAATTCCTGAGCGACATCTCGCTGCATCGCGGCGCGGTCGCGCTCCTGCCGGGCGGCTTCGCCCGCGCGCCGCGCCTGATGTTCGACCAGGTGCGGGCGCACGCCGAGATCGATGTCCGGCAGGCGGGCGCCTGCCCCGCCGAAGGCGGGACACGCGCCCGTCGAACCGTCCGCATGGACGGCGTGAACGCCACGCGCGGGCCGCAGAGCGCTCGTCCTCTTCACGCCGCGCTTCTGGACGGACACGAGGACGCCGTGCGACGGCGGCACGGAATTCGTGGTCGAGGGCCCGCCGTTGATGGTGGCCGACCGGCGTGAACGGATCTGTGGTTCCGCCATCCCCAGGGGCGGCATCGTGCTCGGTGCCGGTCCGGGCGTGTCAGCCGACAGGCTCGCCGGCCTCGCGCCCGGCGCCCGGCTCCGGGCGCGCGTCGTCTACGACACGGTCAACGGCAGCGACCCTGACGACTGGGACGAGGCGCCGGACATCGTCGGCGGGGTCGGCCTGCTGGCGCTTGGAGGGCGGATGCTGACGGGCTGGGAGCCCGAGAAGGCGCGCGCGGGCTTCGCGGCGGAACGCCACCCGCGCACGGTAATCGGCACGTCCGGGGACGGGCGGATTCTGGCTGATCACCGTCGACGGCCGCAACAAGGACCTCAGCCTCGGGATGAATTTCGCCGAACTGCAGGGATTGATTCGCCGGATCGGCCTCGTCGATGCGCTGAATCTCGACGGAGGCGGCTCCACGACGATGGTCGCCAACGGCGCCGTGATCAACCACCCCTCGGACCCGACCGGCCCGCGCAAAGTCAGCGATGCCATCATCGTCAGAACCAAGTAGGATCTCCGCATGATCTTCGACCTCCTGGTAAACGCACCGCAGTACACGGCCCTCGGTCCGCGCATTGCGCGAGGCCTCGAGTTCCTGGCCGGCACCGATCTCGAAGCCCTCGAGGCCGGCAAGCACGAACTCGACGGGAAGAAGCTGTTCGTGCTCGTCAGCGACTACGTGACGAAGCCCCAGTCCGAAGGGCGCTGGGAAGCGCACCGCCACTACCTGGATCTCCAGTACATGGTGACGGGAGTCGAGCGCATGGGCGTCGCGCCAGCGACGTACCTCAGGGAAACCGAATACCAGGCAGACCGCGACATCGTCTGGCTCGAAGGCTCGGGAGACTTCCTGACGTTTGCCGCAGGGCAGTTCATGCTGCTCGGACCGGGCGACGCCCACATGCCTGGCATCGCGGTGAACCACCCGGTGAAGGGCCGCAAGATCGTCGTGAAGATTGCGCTTGAGTAGCGACTGCGGCTAGAGTGCCCAATCGACCGTTCCATACGACCGGTTTCCTCCAGGGAGGCACCTGTGACGCGAGTCCTCCGGCCCGCCACCGCCACGTTCGTCCTGCTCCTGGCACTCGCAATCGCCCTGCCGTCGGCCGCGCAGAAGCCTGCATCGATGGCGCAGTTCCTCAGCCCGGGCTACCCGGCGTCGCTCGTGTCGGCGAAGAAGGCCGACCGCATCGCGTGGATTGCGTATGAGGCCGGCAAGAGGAATGTCTACGCGGCCGCGGCCCCGGACTTCCGGCCGGTCCGTCTCACGCGGTTCACCGAGGACAGCGGGATCGACCTGACCGGCCTCGTATCTCGGACGATGGAACCGTGGTGACGTTCGTTCGCGGCCACGCGCCGAACCGCGACGGGTGGATAGCAATCCCTCCAGCCATCCGAACGGCGCCGAGCGTGCGGTGTGGGCGGCGCGCACCGCCGGGGGGCCGGCGTGGAGGTTCGGCGAGATCGACCACCCCGGTCCTCTCCCCGGACGGCCGCTTCGTCGCATTCGCGAAGGACGGCCAGATCTACCGGTATGCCGGGTCGCGCGCGGGCCCTTCACCACGCCGGCATGACAAGGGCGAGAAGCCTTTCGTCAAGGCAGGGGCACCAACAGCGGCCCGGTGTGGTCTCCCGACGGGACGAAGCTCGCCTTCGTGAGCAACCGCGGCGATCACAGCTTCATCGGCGTCTCGACGTGCGCGAGCGGGACGGTGACGTTCCTGGCGCCTGGCGTGGACCGCGACGCCAGCCCGTCCTGGTCTCCCGACGGCAAGCGCATCGCCTTCGTCCGGCGGCCGGGGCTGCCGTTCGGCCAGCAGGCGCAAGCCGGACCGGCGGCATCGGCAACCCGCCGGGGCCCGCCGTCAGCCTGGCGCGTCGGGCGCGGCGGTGGCGCGGGACAGGGCCGCGGGAGCGGCGCGGGCAGGGCCGGGCAGCGGAGTCGCCGAACCGGCCGGGCGCCGCGCCAGGTCCCGGGCCTGAGCATGGCCTCGCCCGGCGGCTACTCGCAGTCGTTCTGGGTGGCGGAGGTCGCCACCGGGCAGGCGCAGGAGTTCTGGCACCCGCCTGCCGACGACTTCTCGCTCGAGGCCGTGAACACGATCACCTGGGCCGGGCGGCCGCGTCCTCTTCCAGGCCGAACCGGACGAGTGGCTCCGCGTATTACTATGCCGTGCCCGTGACGGCGGGACGGCTGCGGCGACGCCGGTGACGCTGACCACCGAGCGAGGTTCCTGGAATGCGCCGAGTTCACGTCTCGCTGGCACCCGATGGCCGGACGCTCTACTACTGCAACAACCTCGAGCGACATCGAGCGCCGCGACGTCTGGAAGGTGCCGACGGCGGGTGGCGAGCCGTGCAGTTGACCAAGGGCGAGGAGATCGAAACCTACCCGGCGGCGCTCGCGTCGGGCCGCCACGTCGCGATGCTTGACCGCCGCCTGCGAAGCGGCCGCAGTCCATTGGCCTCGTCCCCGCCGCCGGCGGCGATCCCGGGTCATCTATCCCGACCCTCCGAACGACTTCCCGCTCCGCCGCACGTCGTGCCCGAGCAACGTCATGACAAGGCCGCCGACGGCCTCGACATTCACAACCAGCTGTTCCCGCCGCACGGACTGAAGCCCGGCGAGCGGCGTCCGGCCCTCATCTTCGTGCACGGCGGGCCCGTGCGCCAGATGCTGCTCGGCGTACCACTACCTGTTCTTCTACCACCTCGCCTACGCGTGAATCAGTGGCTCGCCGGCCAGGGCTACGTCGTGCTGTCGGTCAACTACCGCAGCGGCATCGGCTACGGCAAGTCGTTCCGCAGGCCCCGAACACGGGCGCAGCGCGGCAACGCCGAGTACCAGGACGTGCTGGCCGGGCGCGAAGTACCTTCAAGGGCGGCGGACGTGGACCCCAGGCGCGTCGGGATCTGGGGCCTCTCCTACGGCGGGCTGCTCACCGCGCAGGCGCTCGCGCGCAACTCCGACATCTTCGTCGCGGGCGTCGATTTCGCCGGCGTGCACCTCTACACCAGCACGCTCGACCCGGAGAACGTGGCCTACAAGTCGTCGGCGGTCTCGGCCATCGACACGTGGAAGTCTCCGGTGCTGCTGGTCCACGGCGACGACGACCGCAACGTCGCGTTCACGCAAACGTCGGGCCTGGTGCAGCTCCTGCGCGCGCGCAACGTCTACCACGAGGTCATCGTCTTCCCGGACGACGTGCACGAATCGCTGATTCACAAGCGCTGGCTGCACACGTTCGACCGGATGGAGCAGTTCCTCGACCGGTTCGTGCGGAACGCCGGGAAATAGCCCCAGGGGTCGAACGTGGACGAAAAACTGAAGCCGGGGTACGCGGGCGCGCTGATCGCGCTTCTCCTGTCGGTCGCGCTGGGGCTGGCTCCGTCCGCCGCGCCGGCAGGCGCTCGCTTCTTCTTCGTCCAGTTGACCGACCCGCAGTTCGGGATGGCGGCCGGCAACGCCGACATGGCGCAGGAGACGGCGAACCTCGAGTTCGCCGTCGCCACGGTCAACCGGCTGCGCCCGGCGTTCGTCGTCGTGACCGGCGACCTGGTGAACCGGGCGGGCGACGACGCGCAGGCCGCCGAGTATCTCCGGGTCCTGAAGAAGCTCGACCCGGCAATACCCGCCTACAACGTCCCCGGCAATCACGACGTCGGCAACGAGCCGACACCGGAATCGCTGGCGGCCTACACCAGCCGCTTCGGACCGGACCACTATGCGTTCCGGCTGCCGGGGTTCGTCGGGATCGTCATCGACTCGTGCCTCGTGCACGCGCCGCAAAAGGCCCCGGACGCTGCGGCGAAGCAGGAACAGTGGCTGAGAGCCGAGTTGAGGGAGGCGCGGGCCGACGGGACGAGACACGTGGTCGTCTTCCAGCACCACCCGCTGTTCCTGAAGCAGGCGGACGAGGCGGACAGCTACGACGTGGTCCCGTCGCAGGCGCGCCGCCTGTTCCTGTCGCTGTTCCACGAGGCCGGCGTCCGGTACGTGTTCAGCGGGCATTACCACCAGAACGCTTCGGCGCGCGACGGCGACCTCGAGGTGATCACGACGGGGCCGATCGGGATGCCGCTGCGCGGCGCCAAATCCGGCTTGCGCGTGGTCGAGGTTGCGGACGCCTCGCTCACCCACCGCTACTACGAGCTCGGCGAACTGCCGAACCGCCTGAAATGACCCGATGCTGACCGCACTGACCAGGGCCGTCGCTCCGACGATCGCCCGCTGCGAACTCACCCATCTCGCCCGCGCCCCCATCGACGTCGAACTCGCGGCCAGGCAGCACGACGCGTACGAGGAGGCGCTCCGCCAAGCGGGCTGTGCCGTTGTCAGGATTCGGCCGGAGCCCGACCTCCCGGATTCGGTCTTCGTCGAAGACACCGCGATCGTCTTCGCGGAACTTGCGGTCATCACCAGGCCGGGCGCCGAGTCGCGGCGTGGCGAGACGGAATCCGTCCGCGAGGCCCTGTCTGCATACCGGACGCTGATGAGCATCCGCGAGCCGGGCACCCTCGATGGCGGGGACGTCCTCGTCGCCGGGCGATCGGTGTTCGCAGGCGCGGGCGGGCGGTCGAACGACGAAGGGATCCGTCAACTTCGCGCGATCCTGGCGCCCTACGGCTACCGGGTGGTGGCGGTACCCACGACCGCCTGCCTTCACCTGAAGTCGGCCGCAACACTCGTCTCGGACACCCACGTGCTCGTGAATCCCGCCTGGGTCGACCCGGAGGTCTTCAGCCCGCTCGCTCCAGTGCCGATTGATCCGGGTGAGCCGGCGGGCGCGAACGCCCTCCGTGTCGGCGCTCGGCTGCTTCACGGCGCGGCCCACGCGCGGACGCGGAAGCGGCTCGAAGCCCTGGGATTCCCGGTCGTGCCCGTCGACCTCGGCGAACTGGCCAAGGCCGAGGGCGCATTGACCTGTTGCAGCCTGCTGATTCCTTGATGCGCCTGCCGGACGTGCTGCGCCGCATTCGACCGATCGACGCCGTGGCCGCGCTGTACGCGACGGCGTTCTTCGCGTGGCTTTCGATCCGCACGCCGGGAACCGCCGCCACCCAGGCGATTGGCGAGGCGGCGTTCTACCCGTTGGGGCTGCTGGTGGCCTGGGCGAGCTGGCGCAACTCGCGCCTTCCCGGCCTCGACGCACGCACCCGCATCGCCTGGCAGCTGCTGACCTTGTCGTTCCTCTGTCTCTGGGTGAGCGGCACCGCGTGGGAAATCTACCGGATCCCGTTCGGCCCCGAGAGCTGGCCGGCATGGGTGGACGACCTCCAGACCCTCCACCACGTCGTGTCGATCGCCGCCTTCCTGGCGTTCCCTGGCCGCGCGTTTCGCGGCCGCGCCCGGACCCGGTTCCTCCTCGACGCCGCGCTCGTGCTGGTTGCCGGGGCGGTGGTGGCGACCTACTTCGGGTTCAGGCTGTGGCTCCACGAACTCGAGGGCGAGTCGCTGTGGACCGCCGTGACCGGGCCGGGTCTCGACTGGCTGGTGCTCGTGGCAGCGGCCGTCGGCGCGCTCGGCAAGCGCGACGCGGCGACCCGCCGGGTGCTCAGCCTGATGGTCTTCGCCGCCAGCAGCTACGTGGTGGCCAACTACTACTTCACGGTCGCTCAGTATGGCGCCGAGGGGCTTGCTTATCGCAGCGGAGATGCGGTTGACGGGCTCTGGTTCGCCGCGTGGGTCCTCCGGTGGCTCTCGGTGCGGTCGTTCTGGTACGCCTCGCAGTCGGGCCGAGAGTCGGTGGCAGCGGACAACGACCCTGCCGCGGTCCAATACGCAGGGGCACGGTTTGCGTACCTCGTCGCGGCCGGCTGCTTCGGTGTGCTCGTCGAGGCCTTCCGCCACCCCGATCCGCCGCTCGTCGGCCTCCTGGCCGGATCGGCGATCACGATGATCGCTGTGCTCCTTGCCCGGCAGTTGATCGAGTTGCGGGAGAGCAAGCGCCTCTTCGAGGCGCAGGTGGAGCAGGAGACGCGCTTCCGCTGCCTGGTGGAACAGTCGTCCGACGCGGTGCTGATCGTCGACGCCAACGGTTTGGTGACTTACGCCAGCTCGACCGCCGGAACGATACTTGGCGCCGTTGGCGTCGGCACCCGGCTGCTCGACATGGTTCGGGACGATGATCGGGCGGCACTGGTGCCCGTGTTGACCGGCGACGCCAATTCGGGGCGCCTGCTCATGCACGTTCCGCGGAACGAGGGGAGCTGGCGTGAGATCGAGGCCGTGTGGACCAACCAGCGCGCCGATCCGGCCGTGAATGGAATCGTCATCAACTGCCGCGACGTCACCGAGCAGCGCGAGCTCGAACAGCAACTGCGTCACGGGCAGAAGCTCGACGCGGTCGGGCAGCTGGCGGGCGGTCTCGCCCACGACGTCAACAACTCCCTGGCGGTCGTTCGGGGTTACGCCGAACTGCTGAAGGACCAGTTCGACCCCGGTTCGGGAGCGGCCGGCGACCTGGCGCACGTCGAACAAGCCGTGGATCGCGCCGCCTCGATCACGAGCAAGGTGCTCGCCTTCAGCCGCCGGCAGGTGGCCCGGCCGACCGTGCTGGACCTGACGGAAGTCGTGCGCGAACTCCTGCCGATGCTGCGCCAGACGGTCTCCCCCCGGGTCGATGTGCGGCTGGACCTCGAGGAGGCAATCTGGCCGGTCCGGGCTGATCGCGGCCAGATCGAACAGGTCCTCGTGAACCTTGCCGCGAACGCCCGTGACGCGATGCCCCGCGGCGGCAGCCTCAGCATCACGACCGCCAACCGCCCGGGGGCGGGAGCGTCGCCTCCGCCCGCAGGGTCGCCGGCGGGCGACTGCGTCGCCCTCGCGGTCGGCGATGAAGGCGTGGGGATGACGCCGGGTGTCGGGAACGGATCTTCGAACCGTTCTTCTCCACCAAGACAGGCACGGGGGGAATGGGACTCGGCCTGGCCATGGTGCACGGGATCATCGAGGAAGCCGGGGGCCGTATCGTCGTCGACACGGCGGTTGGACATGGATCGACGTTCACGATCTTCATGCCCAGGTCGGTCGCCGGCGTGCCGGAGAACGAGGCCGCGGGGACCGCGGATGCTGGACGCGCCCGCGGAACGGTCCTCGTCGTCGACGACGAGGACAACGTGCGGATCGTCGCCAAGCGGATGCTCGAGCGCCACGGCTACCGCGTGCTCGATGCGGCGGGCGCCCTCGAAGCGCTGGACATCCTCTCGAACTCCGGCCTGGCCGTCGACGTGCTGCTCACCGATCTCGTCATGCCCGGCGTGGACGGCCGGCAGCTGATCGCGCGCTGCGCCGCGTTGCGGCCGGCGCTGCCAGTCCTTTGCATGACCGGGTTCGCAGGCGACGACCATCACCAGGCGGGCTACGGCCCGAATCTCGCCGGGGTCCTCGTCGAAGCCGTTCTCTGCCGACGCCCTGGTCGCTGCAGTCGGCGCCGCCGCTGGCAGGTCGGCCCGGCCGTGATCGCCAGGCTCGGCCGGCTGCCGGTGCTCGATCGCGTGGCGGCGGCCTATGCCGCCGTGTACCTCTGCTGTCTTGCCGCAAAGGCCGCCGGGATCGACGTGCCCGTCGTCCTGGACGTCGCGTTCTACCCGCTCGGCCTCGCCGTCGGGTGGGCGAGCTGGCGAAACGGCAACGTGACGTGGCTGGACGCGCGCACCCGGATCGCGTGGCGGCTCATCGCCTCCGGCGCGATGGTGTTGTGGGTGTCCGGCAGCGTCTGGACGTTCTGGATCACCTACTTGGGCCCGAGCAGCTACGCGCTCTGGATCGACCGCGTGGCCTTCGTCCAGTACCTGCTCGCCGTGGCGGGGTATCTGTGCTTCCCGTCCCGGCCGCTCCCGCCCAAGGGGCGATGGCGCTTCGTCCTCGACGCCGCCCTCGTCGTCGTCGCCGGGTTCGTCATCGCGTTCTACATCGGGCTGCGGATGCTGCTCCACGACCAGGCGGAGCCGATGACGGTCGTCGTCGTCGAGGCGTCGCTCGACTGGCTGCTGTTCGTGGTGGCCGCCGTCGGCGCGTCGCAGAAGCGCGACCGCGTCGCGCGGCGCGCGCTGACGCTGATGCTCTGCGCGAACCTGCTGGCGATGGCCGGGAACACCGTGCTGGCGCTCCTGCCCGCCTACACGAATGGCCATCCCGTGGACGGGCTCTGGTTCGGGGCCTGGGTCATCCGCTGGATCGCCGCCCGCCACGCCTGGCATCACTACCAACGCGGGGCGGACGCGCAACAGGCCGCGCCGCCCGAGCCGGAGTATCGCAGCAACCCGTTTGCCTTCGTGCTGGTGGGCGGCGCCTCCGTGCTGCTCGTCGGCCAGATCATTGCCGAAGACCGCGCGTTCCTGGGACAGCTCGCGATCGCGGCGATGGGGATGGGCGGGCTGCTGGTCCTCCGCCAGTTGGCGGAACTGGAGGAGAACCGGCGGCTGCTGAAGACCCAGGTCGAGCGCGACTCGCGCTTCACCTCATTGGTCTCCCACTCCTCCGACGTCGTGGTCCTCATCGACGCCTCGGGCAGGCTGTCCTACGTCAGCCCCTCCGTGGTCCGCGTGTTCGGCGCCGACGCCCGCGTGGAACGCGGGATGCACGTCGCGGACCTGCTGGCGGCGGACGACGCGAAGGCGGTGGCGTCGATCCTCGCCCGCGGTCCTTCCGGCGCGCCGCGGCTGGAGACACGCGTCCAGGTCGCCCCCGGGCGCTGGCGTGAGATCGAAGCCACCTGGCGCGACCTGCGGGGGGACCCGGCCGTGAGGAGCATCGTCGTGAACTGCCGCGACGTCACCGATCGCAACGAGATCGAGCGGCACCTGCGGCACGCGCAGAAGCTCGATGTCATGGGCCACATGGCGGGGGGCCTGGCGCACGACCTCAACAACGTACTCGCGGTGATTCGAGGTTATTCGGAACTGCTGCAGTCGCAGATCGGCGAATCGTCGCCTGCGGCTGCCGACCTCGCCGAAATCATCAAGGCCGTGGACCGCGCGACGGCGGTGACCCGGAAGGTGCTGGCCTTCAGCCGGAAGCAGCAGGGGCGGCGGGTGGTGCTCGACCTCAACGGTGTGGTCAACGACGTGCGCCCGATGCTGGGCCACTTGGTGAAGGACCAGGTGGAGGTGCGGGTGAGGCTGGCGGATGGCCTCTGGCCCATCTACGCCGACCCCGGGCAGATGGAACAGGTGCTGGTGAACCTGGCGACCAACGCGCGCGATGCGATGCCCGACGGGGGCGTCATCGACATCTCGACCTCGAACCGTCTGCTCCCGGCCGTCCCCTGGGATCCGCGCAGCCTCCCGGCCGGAGATTATGTCTGTGTTGCCGTGCGCGACGAGGGGACCGGCATGCCTCCGGCGGTCCTGTCGCGGGTGTTCGAGCCGTTCTTCACCACCAAGCCGAAGGACCGGGGCGTGGGACTCGGTCTCGCCATCGTGCACGGCATCGTGACCGACATGGAAGGCCGGATCGCGGTGGACAGCGTTGAAGGACGGGGCTCGACGTTCACGATCCTCCTGCCGCGCGTCGCGGTGTCAGTCGCGGCTTCAGGGCCGGCAGCCTAGCCCCGCGCTTTCGGCCTTGGTGTATCATCGGCGTCTCCAAGACCCCGGCTCCCGCGACACACTCGAAATCCGGTGCGGAGCGTTTCCATGCCTGATGCCATCATCCTGAAACACGTCAAGAAGACATTCGGTGACGTCGTCGCCGTTCGCGACCTGGACCTGGTCGTCCCCGAAGGAGCCCTGTACGGCGTCATCGGCCCCAACGGGGCGGGCAAGACGACGATGATCCGGATGATCCTGTCGATCCTGTTCCCCGACAGCGGAGAAGTGAGCGTCCTCGGCCGCCCGTCGGCGCTCGAGGCGAAGGATCGGATCGGCTACCTGCCGGAGGAGCGGGGCCTCTACAAGAAGATGCGGGTCGGCGACTTCCTGGTCTACATGGCGCGGCTGAAGGGCATGGACGGCGAGGGGCTCCAGCGCCGGGTGCGCGACTGGCTGGCCAAGGTCGACCTGGCCGACACCGAGCACAAGCGCTGCGAGGAACTGTCCAAGGGGATGCAGCAGAAGGTGCAGTTCGTCGCCGCCGTCATCCACCGGCCCGACCTGCTGATCCTCGACGAGCCGTTCAGCGGCCTCGACCCGGTGAACCAGCGGCTGCTGCGCGAGCTCGTGCTCGACGAGCACCGCCGCGGCGCGACCGTGCTCTTCTCCACCCACATCATGACGCACGCCGAGCAGCTGTGCGACCACGTCGTGATGATCCACCGCGGCGACAAGGTGCTCGACCAGACGATGACGGGCATCCGCGACGCGTTCGACCCGCACCGCATCCTGTTCGAGCCGCTCGCGGCGGGCAGCGACGTGCGGGCGCTGCGCTCGGTGCCCGGTGTGGCGGACGTCGTCCAGGACGGCACGGCGTGGGAGGTGGTGCTCGAGCGGCAGGCGCAGGCCGGCGACGTCATCAGGGCGCTCGTCGCCTCGATGGTGCCCTCCCGCGTCGAGGTCAGCCGGCCGACGCTCGAGGACGTGTTCGTGAGCATCGTGACGGGCGGCGCGGCGAGCGCGACCGACGATGGCGCGAGGCTGCGAGCGGCGCTTCGCGACGGCGGCCAGGAGGTGCGGCGATGAAGAAGATCCTGTATGTCGCGGTCGCGCGAGTTCCTGGCGACGGTGACCACGAAGGGGTTCGTGTTCGGCATCCTGCTGACGCCGGCGCTGATCGCCGGAATGCTGTTCCTGGTCCCGAAATACATCACCAAGACCCCACCCAAGATCGAGGGCCAGGTCGTCGTCATCGATCCGACAGGCGCCGTGTCGGAGAAGCTGGCGGCCTACCTCTCACCCGAGCGTTTCGCGGAGCGGCGGGAAAAGACGAAGCGGGACATCGAGGAGGCCACGCCCGGAGGCCCTCCGCGCGCAGGCCAAGATGTCGCCGGGAGGCGAGGCGACGATGAAGCGTTCGCTCGATTCCGCGCTCGGCGACGTGCCCAGGCTGGAGGTGGTGCCGCTCGCCGCCGGGGCGAACCTCGATGCCGAGAAGGAACCGCTCAAGGTGCCGCTGCCGAAACCCGGCCAGGGCGGGATGCCGCGCCTGGCGGTGATCGTCGTGCACCAGGATGCGGTGAAGCCGTCGGCCGGGTCCGACCGGTTCGGCACCTACGACCTGTTCGTGCGTGGGAAGATCGACGACCGGCTGGTGGACGACCTCCACGCCGGGGTGCGCGAGGCGATCGTCTGGGCGCGGTTGTCGGAGCTGGGAGTCGATCGCGGCCGCATCGAGGGCCTCACGACTGTGCCCCGTTCGGACTCGCGGACGGTGACCGCCGAGGGTGAGCGGAAGACCCTCCGCCAGATGAACATGCTCCTGCCGATGGCGTTCATGATCCTGCTGCTGGTGTCGGTGCTCACGAGCGGCCAATACCTGCTCACGACGACGGTCGAAGAGAAGTCGAACCGCGTGGTCGAGGTGCTGTTGTCGGCGGTGTCGGCGATGGAGCTGATGACCGGGAAGATCCTGGGCCAGATGGCGGTCGGCTTCCTGGTGCTGCTGCTCTACGCGGGCCTCGGCCTCCTGGCGCTCGTCACATTTGCCACGCTTGGCCTGATCGACCCGTTCCTGCTGGTCTACCTGGTCGTCTTCTACGTGCTGGCGTTCTTCACGTTCGCGTCGCTGATGGCGGCCGTCGGCTCGGCGGTGAACGAGATGCGCGAGGCGCAGTCGCTGATGATGCCGATCATGATGGTGATGATGGTGCCGTGGCTCCTGTGGCTGCCCCTGTCACGCGAACCGAACTCGATGCTCGCCGTCACCCTGAGCTTCATCCCGCCGTTCAGCAACTTCGTGATGTTGCTGAGGATGAGCTCGGTCACGCCGCCGCCGGCCTGGCAGCCGCTGGTGGCCGTGGCGGTCGGCGCGGTCGGCGTCTACGCCTCCGTGTGGTTCGCCGCGAAGGTGTTCCGGGTGGGCCTCCTGATGTACGGCAAGCCCCCCTCGTTCGGCACGCTCATCCGATGGGCCCGGATGAGCTGACGGACAATCCGGGCGCCAGCTATTTCGCCTTGATCCTCGCCACGAACCCTCCCCCGGGTGCGAGGTCGATCGCGAGCCGGTCGGTGCTCGTCACCGGCCGCTTCTCGCGCGCGTAGTCCACGCCCGACGCGGTCGGCGTTCGGGCCGTCCTTGTAGATGTCGGCCTCCCACCCCCCGGCGCCGCCGGCGAGCCTTCGCCCAGGAACGACAGCGGCACCTCGATGTCGCGCGGCGTCCAGTTGGTGAGCGCCGCCACGTACCAGTCGCGGCCGGCCCGGCGGGCGATGAGAATCTGCTCGCCAACCGTGGCGCTCAGCACCCGCGTCTCGTCCCACACGGTCGGCACCGCCGAGAGGAACGCCAGGCTCTCCGGTTCCTTGCGGTAGTTCGAAGGCGAGTCGGCCAGCATCTGCAGGGGGCTCTCGAACACGACGTACATCGCCAGCTGCTGGCAGCGCGTGCCCTGGCTCATCGGCCGGTTGAAGATCGGCTTGAAGTCGGCCTTCGTCGCGTTCATCATCGCGCCCGGCGTGTAGTCCACCGGCCCCGCCATCATGCGCATGAACGGGAACGTCACCGCGTTGTCGGGCGACGCGAGGTCGCTCCACTTGCTCTGCTCGAGGCCGAGCACGCCCTCGCTCGTCACCACGTTTGGATACGTCCGGTAGAGGCCGGTCGGCTTGTAGGCGCCGTGAAAGTCGACGAGCAGCTTGCGCTTGGCCGCCTCGACGGCCGTCCGCTCGTAGAAGTTGACCATCCACTGGTCTTCGCGCTGCATGAAGTCGACCTTGATCCCCTTCACGCCCCACTTCTCGAACTGGTCCAGCGCCTGCGCCATCTGAAGGTCGAGCGTCTTCCAGATGACCCACATGACCAGCCCGACCCTCTTCGACCTCGCGTGGGCGGCGATGGCCTCCATGTCGATGCCCGGCATCTGCGTCATCAGGTCGCCCAGCTTGTACCACCCTTCGTCGAGGATCACGTACTCGAGGCCGTTCTCGGCGGCGAAGTCGATGTAGTGCTTGTAGGTCTCGGTGTTCACGCCGGCGCGGAACGGGACGCCGTAGATGTTGTTGAAGTTCCACCAGTCCCAGGCGACCTTGCCGGGCTTGATCCAGCTGGTGTCGGCAATCTTCGACTCCGACGCCAGGCGGTAGACGATGTCGGTGTCGAGCAGCGTGGCGTCGCGCGACGCGAGCACCAGCACGCGCCAGGGAAACTCGCGGCTGCCCTTCGTCTTCGCCATGTAAGGCTCGCGCGCCACCACCGCCTCGTCGCGGTCGCGCCGCAGCTCGACCTTCGCCGGGTAATAGGGGAAGAGCCCCTTCAGGCTGTTCGGCTCCGCGCCGCCCGTGAAATCCATGCCCGGGTAGTCGAACAGGTCCGCCTCGGTGATGGCCACCTTCGGCCCGCCCGCCACCTCGACGATTGCCGGCAACGACGAGAACTTCGTCCCGACCTCGCTGATCTTCAACCGCTTGTACGAGCGCTCCTGGTGCGAGAGAAGGCTGGTCTCTTCGGGGAAGTACATCGCATGGTCCCCGGCGAACCGCAGCGACGCGTCCTCGGCCATCACCTGGACCTCGCCCGGGAGCTTCGTCACGAAGCGGTACGCCACCCCGTCGTCGTACGCCCTGACGACCAGCGAGTAGTCGCCCGCGAAATCAATCCGCCGTTCGTTGAAGCGGTCGCGAACGTCCGCCCGCTTCACCCGCACGACCGGGTGCAGCACCTGGTCGACCGACCGGGTGCTGGAGGAGCGGACCGTTGCCGGGGCGCCCAGGATACGGTTCCCGTCGAGGGCGAGGCCGATCTTGGAGCTCAGCAGTACGGGCCTGCCGTCCATGGCCACCGACCACGTGAGCTCTGCGCCCGCGCCGACGGTGACGACGATGGTGCCGTTGGGCGACGAGACCGCGAGCGACTGGGCGCCGGTCTGGGCGGCCGCGGCCGCGGCGCACAATCCGCCAAGGAGAGCAGCCATTCCCACACGTCCGGTCAGCGACTTCATGAAACCTCCTCGATGGCCGTCCCGGGCCCGGCCGTTCGGAACCGGGCTGTACACTATCACCGCCGGGACGAACGTTCCAGATGGCTTCTGCCCCTGGCGCCCGGAATTCCGCAGTTGCATTCCGGATCTGGCATTCTGCGTTGTTCATTTTGCATTTTCATTTTGCATTTTGCATTTCCTGTCGCCCGCTATCCCCCCTCCGGCGCCAACTGGCCTACAATTGAGCCGCTGTCCTGGTTCCTGGGTCCGACATGGCTTACGACACCCACATCGTGGCGTTGATTCGGCGGCAGATAGCGGCCAACCCCGGCGGTGTGGCAATGCGCCACCAGGTGGGCACCGAGTGGGTCGGCATCACCTACGGCGAACTCGGCCGTCGGGTCGACGCCGTCGCCTCCTGGCTCATTGACAGCGGGGTCGCCCCCGGCGACCGCGTCGTCATCTATGCCCACAACACGCCGTGGTGGTCGATCGCCGACCTCGCCGTCATGTCGGCCGGCGCGATCTCCGTCCCGATCTACGCGACGAACACGGCCAGCCAGGCCGAGCACATCGTGCGCGATTCCGGCGCCAGCGTCGCGTTCGTGGGCGGCGCCGACCAGTATCGACCACCTGGCTCGCGTGCGTCGGGGAGCCGGCCCGATCGCGCGCGTGGTCGCCGTTCGACCCCGGCGTCGCGCTCGACCTCGCCGACTCGTGCTCGATGTCCGTGCCGCTCGCCCACCCGGTGTCGCCGGCCCTGTCCGAACGGCTCTCGGCGGCCATCGTGGACGACATCGCCACGATCATCTACACCTCGGGGACGACCGGGGAACCGAAGGGCGTGGTCCTCAGCTACAGGAACCTCGTCGTCCAGTTCGAGGCCCTGGACCGGTTCTTCAACGTCACCGAGCAACGATCGGTCCCTCTGCTTCCTCCCCTTGAGCCACGCGTACGAGCGGGCGTGGACGTTCTACGTCCTCAGCCGCGGCGCGCAGAACTTCTACCTGGAAGACCCGAAGCGGGTGCTGGAGGCGATGCAGCAGGTTCGCCCGACCTGCATGGTCAGCGTCCCCCGCCTCTACGAGAAGATCTACTCGACCGTCCGGCACAAGGTCGGCCAGGGGTCGCGGGCCAAGCGGAAGATGTTCCAGTGGGCCGTCGAGGTCGGCAAGCGTCACGCGTACACGAAGAAGGCCGGCAAACGCGTGTGGCCCCTGCTCGCCGCCCAGCACGCGCTCGCCGACAAGCTGGTGCTGCACAAGCTGCGCGACATCGTCGGCGGGCCCAAGAACTTCTTCTCGGCCGGCGGAGCGGCGCTCTCGAAGGAGATCGAGGAGTTCTTCTTCGCGGCCGGGCTGCTGGTCTGCCAGGGCTACGGCCTCACCGAAACCGCGCCGATGCTGTCCTGCAACCGGCCCGGGGACTTCAAGTTCGGCACCGTGGGAAAGGTCATCCCCCACTGCGAGCTGAAGATCGCCGCCGACGGGGAGATCCTGGCCCGCGGCCCGAACGTTGCCCGCGGCTACTTCAACCGTCCACAGGACACGGTCAACATGTTCGAGGACGGCTGGTTCAAGACGGGCGATATCGGATCGTTCGACGAGGACGGCTACCTGCGGATCACCGACCGCAAGAAGGACCTGATCATCACGTCCGGCGGCAAGAACATCGCGCCGAGCCGGATCGAGTCGATCATCGGGCAGGACTACTACATCGAGCAGGTCGCGGCCATCGGCGACGGCCGCCATCACCTCTCGGCGCTCGTCGTGCCGCACTTCGAAGCGCTCGAACAGTGGGCCAAGGAGCGCGGCATCACCTACGACTCGATGGTGGCGATGGTCAAGGACCACCGCATCCTGGCCTTCATGCCGGAACGGATCGACGCCCGGCAGGCCGATCTCGCCCAGCACGAACGAGTGAAGAAGTTCACGCTGCTGCACGAACGCTTCAGCCAGGTTGGCGGGGAGCTCACCCCGACGCTCAAGAACATCCGCGCCGCCATCGCCGAGAAATACGCGCACGCCATCGAGGCGATGTACGCCGACCATCACCACGACAGCGGGAACAAGACGAAGAAGGGCTAGGGCGAAATAACTCTGGCCCCTGAAACAGCGCCGCGCCCTGCGGCGTAAAGGCATGTGATCGCTGCCGATCTGCCGGTCGGATTCTGCCCGGACGCCGGGCGAGCCCGGCCTTTACGGTTTTCCCCGTCGTCCAAGCTCGGCCTCGGTCGCCCCCCTCCGGTTCTCCCGCGCCTTGTTCACAAGGAGGAGCAGTGTTCCGATCATCACGGAAGCTATTGTTTTTCAGTGCCTTAGCGGCAATCGTCTGCGTGCTCGGGGCGTTCGGCTACGCCCAGAACCAGCAGAGCGCCAAGAGCGCGCGCTCACCGCTGACGACTTCAACCAGTTCTCCTGGCGCTGGGTCGGCCCGATGGCCTTCGCCGGCCGCGTGAGCGGCTACGCGGTGCCCCGCGGCCAGAGCCAGACCTACTACGTGCTCATGGCCACCGGCGGCATCTGGAAGACGGTCGACGGCGGCATCCACTTCGAGCCGATCTTCGAACACTACGGCACCCAGAGCATGGGCTGGCTGGCCATCGCGCCGTCCAACTCCGAACATCCTCTACCTGGGCACCGGCGAGCCGATGCACGCGCGCGCCAGCACGCACGGCAACGGCGTGTGGAAGTCGCACCGACGCCGGCAAGACCTGGACGCACATCGGCCTCGAGAAGAGCTACTTCATCCCGATGGTCGCCGTGGACACCAAGAACCCGGACATCGTCTACGTGGCGGCCGAAGGCAAGCTCTACGACAACGAGATGGACTGCGAGCGCGGCCTCTTCAAGTCCATCGACGGCGGCAAGACGTGGACGAACCTCGGCCCCATGAAGGACCGCGGCGTCAGCGACTTCGTCATCGACCCGCGCAACTCGAACATCATCATCACCGCGTCCTACAAGCACTATCGCCGCGCCTGGACCTACGACGACCGCGACGCCGGCAACGCGCTCTTCAAGTCGATCGACGGCGGCAAGACCTGGACGCAGCTGACGGCCGGCTTGCCTGCCAAGGGCACGCCGCTCGGCCGCACCGGCTTCACGATCTACGAGAAGAACCCGAACATCGTCTACGCCCGGGTGGACGAAGAAGCGATCGTCGGCTTCCCCGAGCGTGACGGCGTCGCGAACTTCCGCGCAGGACGTGGCGGCGGCGGGCGCGGCGGCGGCGGTGGCGGCCAGTTCGGCGGCGCGATGGGCACCGTGCTGTTCCACGAGGGCGTCAACCTCGCGCAGTTCAAGAGCTTCAAGATCAACGCCGGAGCTGGCCGCGCTGGCGCCCAAGTTCACGCCGGTCACCGGCGCGGACGAGGCGGAGCTCGTGAAGAAGTTCAACGAGCTGGTGCAGGACAAGGACTTCCTGCCGAAGAGCGGCGTGGACATCGCCAAGTTCAACGCGGCGGCCAAGAAGGTCCTGGCCAACGACAAGGACCTGATGGTCGGCATCGCCGAGGTCGAGAAGCTCGCGGCAAAGCCCGCGCCGGCCGCCGATTCGGCCGAAGCCAAGGCCCGCACGCAGCTGGTCAACCGCATGGTGCTCGAGAGCCTCTACGCGGGCGCCATCGCGAACGCGACCCCGGTCAAGATGAACGGCGTCGTCTACCGGTCCGACGACCAGGGCAAGACCTGGAAGCGGATGACCGAATACAAGCTGGCGACGCCGGCGGCGCCGACGATCCCGCAGGCGGAAGCCGAGGAACTCGACGCCGCCGCGCAGGCGCGCGAATCCGAATCCGCCGAAGCGCTCGAGGCGCTCGGCGTGCCGCAGGCGCGCCCAGCGCCAAGCCGCAGGCGGCCAAGCCCGCCGAGGGGGCCAAGCCCGCGGCACAGGGCGCCAAGCCCGCGGCCCCGGCAGCCACCCCGGCACCGGCGGCGCAGCCGCCGCGCAGGTGCGCGCGGCGGACAGCCCCAGGCGGGCAGCGCGCAGGTCAACCAGACCGAGGGCGGCTACTACGGCCGCATCATCGTGGACCCGAACGACGACAAGGTCGTCTACTGCGGCGACACCAACACCACGGTGTCGAAGGACTCGGGCAAGACCTTCACGGCGACCGGGTGGGACCGCGGCGGCAACGGCAAGACCCACGTGGACCATCGCGTGGTCTGGGTCGACCCGATGAACTCCAAGCACATCCTGAGCGGCAACGACGGCGGCTCGTCGGAGACCTGGGATGGCGGCGACCACTGGAAGCAGAGCAGCACGATCAACGCGCAGCAGTTCTACGACGTGTTCGTGGACAACGAACAGCCCTACAACATCATGGGCGGCACGCAGGACAACGGCGCGTGGCTCGGGCCTTCGCAGAACCGCAACCAGTACGGCATGTTCAGCGCCGACTGGACCTACCTGCCGACGGGCGACGCGTTCTACGTCGTCCGCGACTGGTGGAACCCGGAGTACGTCTACTACGAGAGCCAGTTCGGCGGGTCGAGCCGGATGAACCTGAAGACCGGCCAGACCATTTCGCTGTCGCCGGTGGCGCCGGCCGGCGAGACGCCGCTCCGCAAGCAGTGGAACAACCCGATCGTGCTCTCGCCCCACAACCCGGGCGTCGTCTACCACGGGTCGCAGTACGTGTGGCGGTCGATGAGCCGCGGCGAGCCGGGCAGCTGGGTGCGTATCAGCCCGGACCTTCGAAGGCGGACAAGAAGAAGCTAGACGAGTCGAAGAAGACGAACATGCAGTGGGCGACCGTCTACACCATCTCCGAGTCGCCGAAGAAGCCGGGCGTGCTCTGGGCCGGCACCGACGACGGGAACCTGTGGGTGACGCCGGACGGCGGGATCAACTGGACCAGCATCACCGGCCAGTTCTACGACACCGCGTGCAAGCCGAAGGAGGGCGCCAAGGGCGACCTCATCCCGTGCGACAAGTGGGTGAAGCGCGTGGTGGCGTCGGCCTTCGATCAGAACACCGCGTACGCGGCGTTCAGCGGCTACCGGACGCACAACGAGGACAAGACCTACCTGTTCGTGACGAAGGACTTTGGCAAGACGTGGACGAACATCTCCGGCGGCCTCGACAACCCGCTGTTCGACGTCGAAGAGGATCCGGACAACGCCAACGTGCTCTACATCGCCGGCGACGGCGGCATCCACGTGACGATCGACCAGGGCAAGACCTGGACGCCGTTCTCGACGTCGGCGCCGCACACGGTCATCCGCGACATGGCGATCCAGAAGCGCGACCGCGAGATGGCGATTGGCACCTACGGCCGCGGCTTCTACGTGGCCGACATCGGCCCGATCAAGGAGTTCACGCCTGCCGTGTTCGACGAGGCGGCGCACCTGTTCGACCCGAAGGCCGCGGTCAAGTGGCAGCGGTTCGAGCGCCGCGGCGACACGCTGGGCGAGATGGCGAAGGCCGAGAACCCGCCGGTCGGCGCAAACATCTATTACTACCTGAAGGCCGACGCCCAGAAGGTCGGCTTGACGATCAAAGACCTCGAGGGGAACACCATCGCGGACCTCTCGCAAGCGTCGGCGGAGGCGCTGCGGCCGGGCGTCAAGAAGGGGCTTCAGAAGGTGTTCTGGGGCCTGAACCGCGTGACGGCGGGCGCGCCCGCGGCCGGCGGCCAGCGCGGTGGCGGCGGGCGGCGGCATGCGCGGCGGCGGCGGCCAGATGGTGGACGCCGGTGTCTACAAGGTGACGCTGACGGTGGACGGCAAGGAAGTGGCGACCAAGCGCCTGACCGTCCAGCCGGATCCGATGTTCAAGTAAGACGGGAATCGGGAGTCAGGATTTCCTGACTCCCGATTCTACTTCCCCGGTGCGGCCGGCCTGTTCACCAGCTCGACGTCGATCGTGATTGCGACCTCGTCGCTCACGGCCACGCCGCCCGCCTCGATCGCACGGTTCCACGTCAGCCCGAAGTCGCTCCGCTTGATGGCCGTCGTCGCGGTGGCCCCAACCCGTGTCGTCCCGTTGGCTTCCTTGAGCGGCGCCGACGGCCCCTCCACGTCGAACACCACCGGCCGCGTCACCCCGTGCATCGTCAGGTCGCCGGCCATCTTCAGTTTGCCTGGCCCGGCCGGCTGATCCTGGTGGACTTGAACGTGATGGTCGGGTACTTGGCGACATCGAAGAAGTCGGCGGAGCGCAGGTGATCGTCCCGGCGCGGTTCCCGCGTATTGATCGTCGTGGCATCGACGACGACGTCCACCACCGCCGTCGTGAAGTCCTTGCCGTCCCACGTGACGGTACCGGTGGTCTTGTTGAACTGGCCGCGCACGGTCGAGACCATCATGTGCCGCACGGCGAACTGCGTGCTGGTGTGGGCGCTGTCGATCTGCCAGGTCGTCCCTTGGGCAAACAGTGGTGCGGACGCGAACGCGAGCACGAGGGTGCACGCGAAGACGAGCAATCTCCGGGTCATCGTCGAGACTCCTTGCGTAGGTTGATGAGCGTGGCCCGGGATTGATAATACGTGTTATAACGACTTGTGTCAAATCCGCTGTCTGCCAAGGCCGCAGACAGGCGGGACGCCTGTCCTACTTGACCGGCACGAGCGGGCCGATGGCGGTGAGCGCGGAGACGTAGTCGAGGAAGCGGTCGCGCGGGATTGACTGTGCCGCACGAACCAGCGCGAACCAGTCGTCGCGGTGCGCCATGCGGGCGGCTGCCATGACGTCCCACGTCGCCTGGGCGGAAATGTCGGGAGCAAGGATGGCCGGCAGTTTCATGTCGGCCAACGCCTCGGCAATCGCAAGGTGCACGTCCGCCATCTGCGTGGCCAGTTGTCCGACGCCGCGCGGGCCCTCGTAGTCCTCCCACGTGCCCACGCGAGGCATCCGCACCGACAGCCCGCCGTCGATTGGCCGGGTGGCGACCCCCCAGGCGTCGATCGCTGCGGGCGCCGCGTCCGGGGCGCCAAGCCTCATCAACTCCGAGAGCGAAAAGTAGCTGACGGGGTCCACTCCCCTTCCCGCCCCCCACAGCGCGGCGCGGCAGCGCCACTCGCCGAGGCCCGCCTCTCGGGCTGCTTTCCAGAAGGCCTGCCGCGACCCGATCAGTTCCTTCACACGGCGCCGTCCACGACGGATGGCCGCGACGATTCGGTCTCGCCCCTCGTCGGTCAGGTCGAACGGGTTGAAGGCGGCAACGGTTTCGCCGAACACCCGGACGTCCTGCGGGTCGGGACGGACGGCCTCGCCCGGATCGTGGATCGAGAGCCGCCGGAGCCACGACTTCGCGTAGATCGTGCGCAGCATCAGGATGGACCCTTCGACGAGCCAGGAGCGGTCGAGCGCCTGCACTTCTTCGGGGAGGTGCCACGCATCGGTCGCCGGCCCGAGCGTCGAGTCGAACAGGTGGCCTCGTGCCGGGTTTCCCGCCATCAGCACGGCGTCGTCCGGGTCGCCGATTGCCATCGCGTAGGCGAACGACGCGAGCGCGTCGGCCAGCAGCAGGTCCCCCTCGTTCAGCAGTGTCGTGCGGGCGGTCGTGCGAACCGCCTCGGTGGCATCGGGGGCGAGCCCCGGGATGATGCCTTCGATGGCCTGTCGGGACGACGAGACGGGGTGGCCGAACAGTGTCGGGCCGTTGAGCGTGAGCGCCGGGCCGACGGCCTTGACGATGGTGGCCGCCCGCTCGAGGTCCGCCGCCGACGGGTGCTGGGAGGCGGCAAGTGAGGCCGCCTCGAGCAGGTCGAGCGCCTCGTCGATACGTGTCGCCTTCTGCGCGCGGCGAATCCGTTCGAGGACCACTGCCGTGGCAACGCCAAGGTCCACACGGTAGCGCTCGTCCTCCCACTCCAGCACCGGGCCGGCGGGACCTGGCCAGCCCTCACCCGATGCCAGGCGGACGAAGCAGGCGTCGACCGACGCCTGGCCCGGGCAGGCTTGCGGGAGAAGCGTGCTTCGAAGCCACCTGCCGACCACCGCGTTGGGAAGGCTTTCGCCAAACGACAGCTTCGTCAACGACAGCGTCAGTTCGCTGGCGCGAGCGGCCGCGAGCGAGCGTACCGAGACGGCCCGCTGCAGCACCTGGATGATCCCCTGCAGTTGGGCGGTCCTCACGACCGCCGCCCGGCGATCGATTCCCGCCCACGTCTGCTGGGTGAAGCGCAGCATCGCGGCGTAGTCGGCCGGCCGCCGAAGGCCGATACGCTCGAGGGCCAGCAGGAGGGCGTCGTTCTTCGGGAAGGACGCGATTGCCTCGCACGCGGCCGGCATCTCGGTCGGGCCGGCGTCCTGGAAGACGCGCTGGGCGAACGCGACGGCCGCGATCGAGTGGCCCCGGCTCTCGAGGCTCTGTCCCTCGATCCGGTCCGCGAGCCAGGCGGCGTCCGCCGCGGCGCCGCTTCCGGCCGCCTTCGAGCACCCGGACGGCGATTCGGCGATGGCCGCCTCCCACAACGCCCGTCCGGCGGGCGCCGCCATGCGCCCCTCGCCATCCACCCTCACCTGCCTCAGCAGGGCCGAGGGACCGAACGGGTGACGCACCACCGGCCAATCCCCGTCCGTCAGGATCGTCGCGGTGGAGGCGACCGTCGAGTAGAGCGCCTTGACGCGGTCGACCCGGTTGCTGCCCTGCGCGACCGCGAGCGCAAATGCCCGCCGGTCGGGGTCGAGGTGCGTCACCGCGTCGAAGAAGTGCGCGAGCCTGCCACCGTCGCGCGAGAACAGCGAACGGAGGAAGCGATCGGGCTCCGTGGGTGGCTCGCCGATGAGTTCCTGCCAGGTGGGGACGGCCGCTTCCCCGCCCGGCACCTGCACCCGGCCCTGCTCGATGTGAACGGAGCGGCCCCACTGGGCGAACGCCCCGGCCGCGCGGTCGCTCAACCCGGCGATCGCAGCCGGATGCCTGGAAAAGTACGCCAGGGTGTCGTCGTCGAGCGACATCATCCCCAGGTAGATGAACGCGGGTCTTCGCGCCCCGAGAATCGCAGCGGCCAGCTGGCCGCGCGGGACCGATCCCTTGAAGACGGACGACAACCACCAGTCGGCGGTGAGCGGCAGCGGGATGTCGTCGGAAGCGGCCGGGGCCGGCGCCTTGTCGGCTTTCGAGGACACCGCTCTCTCAACGAGCACGCTCACGTCGCTGCGTGGCTTGGCGGGAAGCACGTGGACGGCGCGGATGAAGCCGGGAATCGCGATGGCAGGGTCGGTGAGTCCTGGAATGCCGGCCGTGCGAAGCAGCCGCTCGACGCCGCCCGGCAATGGAATCTCCGACACGAGCGCGCCGGCGGGCGCCGGTTTCTGCGGCTGGGCCGTGACGACGTGGACGGACGCCGCCGCAACAACGAGGGCTCCGACGAAACGCCGGACGAAGATGGTCATTTCTTCCGTTCGACGGCGGCGGCCCACTCCGCGACGAGGGCCTGCTGCGTTCCGCCGGCCGCGATGTAAGCGTCCCGGTAGCGTCGTGCGCGGGCGACGAGGTCGTCGCCGGACGACCCCGGGCGCTGGGTCGCCTGTTCGTATACCGCCTGCATGCCCGTGAACGCCAACTCCGGCGACGGCTGGGCGGCGGGCGCGTCGTCGACGAGCGCGAAGACGCGGTCGTACCTCCTGGCGTCGAGCGCGGCTCGGGCGGTGCGAACGCGGACGGGCCGGTCGTCCGGCCATTTCGCCACCGCTTCCTCGAGCGTTTCGAGCGCGCGTTCCGGCTGGCCCATCCGGGTGAGGGCGTCGGCGAGCAACCGGAACACGATCGGGTACTGGTCGAGACCGACCAGCGAGGTCTGCCACGCGTTCACCGCCTGCGGGTCTCGACCGCCGGCCGCGTAGCAGGCGCCGATGTAGAACGCGCCCACGAAGAAGTCTGGAGCCGTCCTGAGCGTCTCGCGGAACGCCTCGGACGCCGCCTGCAGCTGTTTCTGCGAGAAGAGCGACAGCCCCTCCAGGAAGGGCTTCGCCGGGTCGCTGGCGTCGGCGGACGCGGCGGTCTTTGCAGCCTCGGTGAACCGCCCGGCCTTCGCCTGTTCGATCGCCGCCTTCGAGCGATTGGCCGCCCGAAGGGCCAGGTCGTCGAGGAACGGCCGGAGGACCCCAGCGTCGAGGACGTCCTCGGCGCGGAAGCCGACCGCGGTCACCGGGGTGGCGGCAGCACCGCCGGAGCGTGGCGCCGCTGGCGCGGACGGAGAGGTCGTGACGACCGCCGCTTCGTGCCTGAACGGCGAGACGCTGCGGCCCGCTTCCTTGCCGGCGACGGAAACGATCGCCCGCGCGACGTAGTCGCCGGGAGGCAGTGCGCGGACGTCGACGACCGAGCGGGCGATGCGCAGCCCGGAAGCCGGGTCCACCGGCAGCAACGCCGGCGCGGTCATCATCGCCGGACCGGCGGGATCCTTGGCCACTTCGACGGTGACGGCCAGGCCCTCGGGAGGCGTCTCACCAGCCGTCGCGACCGCCATCGAGGCCACCAGGCGATCGCCCCGGATCGCGGCGTCGAAGGCCAGGCCCGAGCCGATGTCCTGTCCCGTGGTTTCTCCGAGCACGAGGTCGCCGAACCGAACGGCGCCGGCGGCCTGGACGCGCACCGCCAGCCTCGCCTGCGCGGCCCCTACCTTGGCGTTCCTCAGTGCCGCCAGCTTGAGCACATAGGCGCCGGGCGGAAGCGTCACGGTCTCGGAAAAGCCCAGCGTGCCGGTCGGCATCCACGGCAACTCGCCCCGTCGGAACCCACGCGCAACGGCCTGTCCCCTCTCGTCCTCGACCACGTAGGCGACGGATGCCAGCCGGAACGACGGCGGGGTGCCGCCGGGTGTCGTGGGCGCGGGGCGGCGTCCGGTCGAGGCCTCGTTCCCGGCAATCTCCGCCAGGATCACGAGCCGGGCCTTCGCAGAATCCGGATCGGGCAGGCTCACACCCGCGACGCGGACGGCGACGTCGCGCGGCGGCGTTCGCGCGGCGAGCGCCGCATTCAGTTCGGCGGTGTCGTCCACCAGGACGAGCCGCGGTGGCTGTTGCTCCACGGCCGAAGCCGAGGCGAAGGCGGAGGTGCCCAGGGCGGTTGCCACCACGACGGTAAGCAGCGTTGGTCGACGTGTCATCGGACGCCTCACGGCTGCGAGACGATGCGGCGGTATCCCTGGCGGGCTCGCACGCTGTAGCGGCCGTCTCCCACCTCGACCTTGATCTGGTGCCAGGCGTCGTCCCGGGCAGACGAGGGCGGCGCGTAGGTGACGAGGTACTGGCTGGACAACTCCTCGACGATGTCGTCGAACGTCACCCGAAGGGCGTCCGCGTCCTGGGGGAAGAACGCCCGGCCACCGCTGCGCTTCGCGAGCCACTCGCAGAGGTCCTTGAGGCCCGGCGAATCCACCGCGCGGCCCTGCCCGATCATGAACAGCACCGCGTCGCTCGCTTCCGCGCGACGCTGCACCGCCTCGCGTGTCACCCGGCTGGAGGTGTCTTCACCGTCGGAAAAGACGACGAGGCCGCGGCGTCCTGCCTGCGTCCCCAGCAGGTCGAACGACCGGACGAGGGTCTCGTGCAGCGACGTCATACCCCACGGCGCAAGCCGATCGACCGCCTTCAGGCGGGCGGGAAGGTCGGCTGACGGCCGCGAGAGCACGAAGAAGTTCTCGTTGAATGCCACGAGCGTGACGCGGTCCGTCGGCCGGAGCGCCGACAGGAAGCGCTTCACGTTGTCCTTCACGGCGTCGATCGAGTCGGTCATGCTGCCGCTCACGTCGACGCCGACGGCGAGCTCCAGCGGAATGTTCTCGGATGCGAAGTGGCTGATCGGCTGCTGCACGTTGTCCTCGTAGACCTTGAAGGCCTCCCGCGGCAGCCCCTTCACGAACTTGCCGCCGTCGGTGACCGTCACGGTCACGTGCACCATGTCCACGTTCACCGCCTCGACGTATTCGCTTCCCTTCGTTCGCACGCTCTCGGCGAGCCGCTGCCCCCCCTTGAGGTAGGCGACGACCCGGAACTGGTGCTCGTGCAACTGGGAGCCGGCGTTCCACTCGCACTGGTAGGGCGGCGCGTCGAGGGCGCAGATTTGACGGCCATCGACGAAGAAGGTCATCCGGTCTACCGGCGAGTCGGCCGGCTCGATCGCGGCGCGGATGAGGACGCTTCCCGAGACGTAAGTGGAAGGGGATGGCGCCAGGATGCGGAGAGCCGGCGACGGTGCCTTCGGCGACGATTCCTGGCCCTCGCCGGTCGTCATCAGGAGCGCGAGGGCGACGGGGAGCGCGGCGGCACGGAGAAGGAAGGCCGAGGTGCGCATGCGTCAGCGAACCGCGACGACCATGAGGGTGTAGAGCGTCCCGGTCTTCTTCTGCAGGAAGAGGATCCGCTTCCCGTCCATCGACCAGGCCGGCAGGATCACGTTCTTCGTGCCCGGTATGACGACGTGGCGCCCTTCACGGTCCGAGATCAGGAGCCGGCCCTCGGCATCCGTGTAGGCGAGCAGCGCCATCGGGGCCGGGGCCCAACCCAGGCGCATACCCGGCTGCGGGTTCTCGTTCACCCACTCGCCCACCACCTGGCCCTTGAACCGGAGCGTGACGATGTTGGCGGCCACCGAGGCGTTGGCGGCGCCGATCACGACCCCCTCAGAAATGCCTTCGCCACCCCCGCCGCCCGGCAGCGCCGCCGACGACATCCCGGCCAACGCGGCGCCGCTCGAGGTGTTCACCGCCCGGGTCTTGTCGAGTCGCTGCTCGACGTCGAGCTTCAGCGTCGGATCCCCGGGACCGAGCGTGGCGCTCTTCCAGGTCCAGTAGGTTGCCGCCCACTCGGGCGCGCCCTCGGACTGGCCCACCGATATCGCGGGCTCCGTGGCAATCTGGTAGTGCCGCGTCTTGTCCTTGCCTTGCGTCACCCGCAGGTAGATCGTGCCGTCGGTGTTCCACGCGAGGCCGACCGGGCTGCCCTGGACCTTGTTCGTGTCGATCTCGGCAATCGCTGTCGGCTGCGCGGGGGTCAACTGGTGAACGTCCGGCACCGGCACGAGTGCGGACGCTGCCTGGGCAATCAGACCGGCCATCAATATCGGGAACATGCGGACCTCGGCGTTCAGCGGGCACGCGGGGGTGCGGAATTCGGAGTTCGGCCAGTGTAGTCCAGGCGGCCACGTCGCTCAAGGCGCAATCGGAGAGCCCGGCAAGAAGGCTGAATTGACGAGCGGGTCGGGAAGGGGGGGCGGGACAGGTACGCGACGGCTCGGTGCCTCGGCTGGCGGGCCGAGGGGCCGATGCCCCTCGGCCACCATACGGGTCTACTCGAAAATCTTCCCCAGGCTCTCGTAGCGGGAGTGCAGCGTGCCGGTCGCCTTCTCCACCTCGGCCGGCGCGTTGGCCTTGCAGGCGGCGCCCAGCGCCTTCGCATCCGCCACCAGCTGCGCGGATTCCTTCTTGAACGCGTCGGACCTGGCCTCCACGCGCTTGGGCAGCGTGGCCTTCGCCAGCGCCTCGGCCTTGGCCTGCAGTTCGCCGCTCGCCTTGCACACGTCCGCCCACTTCTTCTCGGGAACGTAGGTGTGCTGGACGACGTAGAGCGTCTGGTGGAAATCGTTCATCTCCGGGACGACCGGCCGGATGATCTGTCCCTGCGCTTTGTACACCGTGTGCAGGTTCTCGGCCGCCACGAGCAACGCCTTGTCGTCGGTGCCGGCTGCAGCCTTCGCATAGGCGGCGCCCGCCGCCTTCAGCTCGGCGATGCCCTTGTCCCACGCCGCCTGCTTCTCGTGCAGGATGCCGGGCAGCTTCGCCCCGGCGATTTTCGCGACGCCGGCCTCGACGTCCTTGGCAATCGCCCGCAAGGCCGCGTAGTCCTTTGCCGGGTAGGCGGTGTGCCACATCGGCATGATCACGTCGTGGAACTTGGTGAGCTCGGGAACGCTCGTGGACACCTCGTGGGTCGCCTGGGCGGCCGCGGGGGCCTGCGCGAGCAGGGCGGCGCTGAATGCCAGCGGCAAGGCAGCGGCGAGGGCGATGGCCATCTTCTTCACGTCTGCTTCCTCCTCTGAACGGATGACTGCGAAAGCTCATCTTAACCCAAGCTCTTGGCGCGAGTCCTCTCCCTGTCGTAGAGTGTTGCGGGCTGTCCGCACGGTCACCGGACGACGGGTCGCGAGGGCAATGGAGGTCTATGGATTACGCAGAGCGACTCGAAAACGTGGCGGTGCTGGGCGCCGCGGGAAAGATGGGCAGCGGGATCGTCCTGCTGACCGCCATGGAGATGGCCGACCTGGCGCTCAGCCCGGAGCACGGTCGAAGACCTTCGTCCTCCACGCGGTGGACGTCTCCCACCAGGCGCTGTCGGGGACTGGTGAAGTACCTGCGAGAGCAGGCGCTGAAAGTCGGCCGAGAAGCGGATCGTCGCCCTCCGCCGCGCCTACGCCGACCGCGACGACCTCGTCGACAACCAGGACATCGTCGCCAGTACGTCAACGACGTCCTCGACATCGTCCGGCCCACGACGTGGCGGCGGCGGCGGCCGAAGCGCAGGTGCTTTTCGAGGCCGCGCCCGGAAGACCTCGACCTGAAGATGAAGCTGCTGGCCGGGGCCGCGCCGGCAATCAGCCGGCCGCGCCGTGGGTCTTCACCAACACCTCCTCCATCCCGATCGCCGAGATCGACCAGCAGGCGCGCCTCGGCGGCCGCATCATGGGCTTCCATTTCTACAACCCGCCCGCGGTGCAGAAGCTGGTGGAGCTGATCCGCGCGACGTCGACACCCGCCTGAAGTGGCGGCCTTCGCGGAGACGCTGGCAAGAACCTGCGGAAGACGGTCGTGTCACTCCCGCGGACGTGGCCGGGTTCATCGGCAACGGCCATTTCATGCGGGACCTGCTCCACGCCGACGCGCGAGGTCGAGCGGCTGCAGGCCGGCATGCCCTTCGTCGAAGCGGTCTACAGCGTGAACCGGGTCAGCCAGGACTTCCTGGTCCGGCCGATGGGCATCTTCCAGCTGATCGACTACGTCGGCCTCGACGTGTGCCAGTGCATCATGCGGGTGATGGACCCGCGACTGCCCGGACAGCACTGCACAGCCCGCTGGTGGACGCCCTGCTGAGGCGGGCGTGCAAGGGTGGACAGAGTCACGACGGGTCGCAGAAGGACGGCTTTCTGCAGTACGCGAGGGCAGGGCCGTGGCGTCTTAGACCCGGCGGCCAACGCGTACGTGCCTGTTCGCCGACTTCCAGGCGGCCTGCGACGCGCGGCTCGGCCCGCTGCCCGAGCCCGCGCTGACGTGGAAGGCGGCCGTGCGCCATCCGGCGCGCGAGGAAGCGTCTTGGCAGACTTCTTCCTGAAGCTTGACAGACATGGACACGCTTGGCGCTGACCTGGCCCAGCGCTACGGCACGCGCTCGCGGGAGATTGGCATGCCTCGTGACGGACGGCGTGGCGCGCAGCGCCGCCGACGTCAACAAGGTGCTGCTGACCGGGTTCTTCCACGCCTACGGTCCCGATCAACGATTACTTCGAGTGGGGTGAAGCGTATGAACAAGCTGCGACAGCAAGGTCTACATGGCGGCCGGGTACAACACCGTGTCGATGGGCACCGGCCGCAAGGAGTTCCACCCGAAGAAGCCGAGGCCCGGGCCTCGAAGACTACATCCGCGAGGCGGGGCGGGGCGTGCTGCAGCAGGTCGGCGGCGCCGCGAACGTGGACGAGGGCGTGATCGGCAACTTCATGGCCGCGCGCTTCAACAGCCAGGGCAACCTGGCGGCGCTGATCCCGGCCATCGACGAGGGGCTGCGGTGGAAGCCGTGCACGCGCGTCGAAGGGGCGTGCTGCTCGGGCGCGCTCGCCCTGGTGGCGGGCATCAAGTCGGTGCTGGCCGAGACGTCGGACATGACGCTCGCGGTGGGCGTCGAAGTGCAGAACACCGTGAAGGCCATCTACGGGGCCGACATCCTGGCCACGGCGGGCTGGAGCCGCGAGCGGAAGGCCGGGCCACGCCTACTTCTTTCCCGGGCAAGTTCAGCGACCGTGCGGGTGCCTACTACGAGAAATTCGGCCGCGAGCGGACGCGGAGGGCGATGGCGCGCTGGTACCGCAACGCCGTCGAGAACGCCCGGCTGTGCCCGACCGCGCAGGAGTACCACAACGCCACGAAGGACCTCGAGGCCGTGGCGCTGGCCGAGCCGAACCCGAGCTCGTTCGTGGACCACCTGAACGTGTTCGACTGCTCGAAGGTGTCCGACGGCGCCTCGGCCATCGCGATCGCGTCCGAGGAAGGCCTGAAGCGCGCCGGGCATCCCGCTGAGCGACGCCGTCGAGGTGGTCGGGATCGGCCAGGTCGAAGCCGACCTGACCGTCCCGCCCGCCGACCTGACCGGCTCGAGACCACGCGGCGCGCGGTGGCGAAGCGCCCTGCAGAGCGCCGGCATCGCGCATCACGACCTCGCCACCGTCGAGACGCACGACTGCTTCACCATCGCGGGGATCCTCGCGGTGGAGGCCATCGGCCTCGCAGAGCCCGGGCAGCGGGCCCGACTACGTGATCGCGGGCCGCACGGCCCGCGACGGCGGCGTCCCGTTCAACACGACGGGCGGCCTGGTCGGCTGGGGCACCCGACCGGGCGCCACGGGCGTTCACCAGGCGGTGACCATCTGGGAGCAGTTGACCGGCCGGGCCGGCGCCGCGCAGGTCGCGTCCCGAAGGACCGGCCCTACGGGTTGTCGATCAACATGGGCGGGGACGACAAGACGCTGGTTGCGCTGGTGTACCGGGCGGCGTAGGCAACCGTGTGCCTGCCGCCATCGAAACCCGCGACCTCGCCAAGCACTACGCCATGGGCGCGTCGGTCGTGCGCGCGCTCGACGGCGTAACCCTCTCGCTCGACGCCGGCGAGTTCACGGGCCTGCTCGGCACCTCGGGCTCGGGCAAGTCGACGCTGCTGAACCTCATCGCGGGTCTCGACCGCCCCAGCTCGGGCAGCCTCGCCGTCTTCGGGCGGGAGATGGGTGCGATGTCGAGGCCCGAGCTGAGCACCCACCGCCGCGCAAACGTCGGAATGATCTTCCAGTCGTTCAACCTGATTCCGACGATGACGGCGCTGGAGAACGTCGCGCTGCCCATGATGTTCGCCGGCGTCCCGCCGGGCGAGCGGGACGCGCGGGCACGCGCGCTGCTCGACCAGGTCGGGTTGAACGGCCGCCAGTCCCATCGCCCCAAGGAACTCTCGGGGGGCGAGCAGCAGCGCGTCTCGGTCGCGCGCGCCCTGGCCAACGACCCGAGAATCCTCCTGGCCGACGAGCCAACCGGGAACCTCGACAGCCGGACGGCTCACGAGATCCTCGGCCTGCTGCAAGGACTGAACGCGTCCACCGGCAAGACGATCCTGCTGGTGACCCACGACGCCGCGCTGGCGGCCCGCTTCGTGCGGCGCACGATCACGCTGCTCGACGGCAAGGTGGTGGCGGAGTCGGCGCCGTGAGGTTCTCGGACACCCTGTCGCTCGCGTTGCGGAACCTGCGCGAATCGAAACTGCGCACGGCGCTGACGTCGCTTGGGGTGGCGATCGGCATCGCTTCGCTGGTGGGCATGGTGTCGTTCGGCGTCGCCATGCAGGACCAGGTGCTCGGGAACCTGCTGCGCTCGGGCGTCTTCGATTCGATCACGGTGACGGCCGCCCCACGCCTCGGGGGACGCGGCCGCCGCGGCGACGCGGCCGCGCGCGCGCGGGAGGCGGCCGAGGGGGCAAGGCAGTCGCTCGTCCGGCTGGACGACGAGGCCGTGAAGAAGCTCGGCTCGATCCCCGGCGTGAAGGAGGCGTTCCCGGACGTGCGCGTGGCCGTCGAGGTGAAGTACGGTGACTTCTCGGAGTTCACCGGCGCCACCGGGGTGTCGATGTCGTCGCGCGGCCAGGGCGTCTTCCAGAAGTTCAGCTTTGGCGGGTTCTTCACCGGCGAGAACGAGGACACGTGCCTGCTGAGCCTCGAGTTCGCGAAGCGGCTGGACGACCGCGCGCCGGGGAGCCTGGTTGGAAAGGAGATCACGATCGCGTGGGCCGAAGCGTCCAGCCCCGCGGCGGGTCTCATGATGGGGCTGCCGCCCGGCATGAGCGTCCAGCGTTCGGAACGCAAGTTCCGGGTGCTCGGCATCGTCGAGCGGCAGGCCGGCCCCGGGCCGGTCGGCGCCATGTTCGCCGCCGTGATGATCCCCCTGGCCAGGGCCAAGGACATGGGCGCGACCGACCTCTCCGGTCCGCAGGCGCTGCTGCGGCGACTGTCGGACAAGCGCACCTACGCGACGATCACCGTGAAGGTGGCCCGCGCGAAGGACACCGAGGCCGTCGAGAAGAAGATCAAGGAGATGGGATTCAACGCGTTCTCGATCGCCGACCTGCTCGAGAGCCAGAAGAAGGCGTTCATCCTCCTCGACCTGCTGCTCGGCCTGATTGGTTCGATCGCCCTCACCGTTGCCTCGCTCGGCATCGTCAACACCATGGTCATGTCGATCCTCGAGCGGACCCGCGAGATCGGCGTGATGAAGGCGATCGGCGGCGGCGACGAGGACGTGCGGCGGATCTTCCTGATCGAGGCGTCGCTGATCGGTGGGATCGGCGGGGTCTTCGGGATCTTCCTCGGCTGGTCGGTCGGCCGCGTGATCAACGCCGGCGCGAACTACTACCTGGCCACGCAGGGCGTCCCGGCCTCGAATCTCTTCCTGATCCCGTGGTGGCTGAGCGCGGGCGCGATCGCCTTCGCGCTCGTCGTCAGCCTGGTGGCCGGCAGCTTCCCCGCGATGCGAGCCGCTCGGCTGGACCCGATCCAGGCGCTGCGCCACGACTGAAATCCTTGTGGCGCAAAACGTGCTTGCGCTCATAGGACAGGCGTCCCGCCTGTCTCGATACACCTGCTCTGTTGGACGCGGTCGACCGGCTCGCTCCGGCGGCGCAGGTCGGCGGCGCCGGCAAACGCCTCGGGCGGCCGGGGCGGCCGCCAGCCGCGGGGGTCGCCCGAATTGCTGGGGGACTCGGGCTCAACCCCGCTGGTTCCCCGCGCCGCGGAGACGTTTGCCGTCTGACGCATGCGCGGCTTGCCGACATGCGCCGCTTCGCGAGCCGCTCCGACCCCGTCCTTGTGGCGCAAGCCTCCGTGCTTGCGCTCAGCAGGACAGACGTCCCGCCTGTCTGGCCGGGGCGTCTCGATACACTTGCTCTGTTGGCCGCCGCGGGCCGCAAGCCGGTTCTATGCGTGCGAGGCTCTTTCGGGCAGTTGCAGCGTCAGCAGCGCGGCGACCGCGGGCAGCAGCGCCACCACCAGCAGCGCGGGCTGCAGGCCGACGTGGTCGCCGGCCATCCCGACCAGCGGCACCGCCAGCCCTCCGACGCCCCAGGCGACGCCCAGCATCAGCGATGACACCGTGCCGGCGGCAACCGGTGCGATGGCGTGCGCGTAGGTGATGTTCACCGGCAGCGTGGAGCCCAGGAAGAAGCCGCCCGCGACCAGGACGACCAGCGAGAGTGGACCCGGCAGCAGCAGCGCCGCGACAAGCAGCGGCACAGCAAGGAAGAGCGTGACCGCGATGACGCGACGCGGCCCGAAGCGGTCGGCAAACGGTCCTCCCGCGAGTCCGCCGATGCTGCCCGCAACCAGGTAGGCGCCCGCCGCCAGGCCCGCTTCGCTGACCGACATCCCCCGGGACACGAGCAGCACCGGGAGGAACGTCGAGAAGCCGATGGCGACGATCGTGCGGATGACCACGGCCGACCAGAGCAGGGACAGCGGCGTCGCGTAAGGACGAAGCGCGGCAAACCCGGTGGGGACGCCGTGGTGGGCGAGCCGCACGTCCGGGATTCGGCGCAGGATGAGCACGAGCAGGACGAGCGCCGGCACCGCGAGCAGCGGCGTCCAGCCGATGCCCACGTGGGCCGCGTAAGGCGCGAACAGCATCGGCGCGATCGCGTTGCCCATGGCGCCGCCGGTCACGTGCACCGACATCGAGGTGCCCCGCCGCGCCCCGCCGACGCGGTTTACGATCGCCGCCGCCGTGGGGTGGAAGGCGGCGCTGCCGAGGGAGCCGACGACGAGGATTGCGGCCAGCATCGCCGGCGAGGTGGCCAGGCCGGCGAGGCTCATGACGCCCACGGCGACAATTGGCCCCGCCACGGCCAGGACCTTCGGCCGCCAGCGATCGGCGAGCGGCCCGAACACCAGTTGCGCGATCGACCCGGCAATCTGTATGACGGCCGCGATGCTGCCGGCGGCCGTCAGCGACAGCCCGAGCCTCGGGATGAAGAGCGGCAGCAGCGGCGCGTAGATGTTGGTGAAGATGTCGTTGACGCCGTGCGTCGCCGACAGGACGAGCACGGTGTGCGGGACGCCGAGGATCGACAGGCGGGACGCCTGTGCCACCGCGTCGTCGGACGGCAGGGAGGACGCCTGCCCCACCGCGTCAGGGGTTTCGTCGATGACGAGTTGCTCCGAGTACAGGTCCACGGGTCCTGAATTGTAGCTGATAGCTCGCAGCGAACCACGGACGCCGCAGCAGGTAGCCGGGGCATCCGTGACCCGCCTTGAGCCTACGACTTCTCTACCCGGCCTTCCGTTGGTGCAGCGCGAAGACCGCGCCCTGTGGATCCTTGCAGAGGACAATCCAGTCGCCGCCGGGCACCTCGTGCGGCCCCACCAGCGTCTGCCCGCCATTCTCCTTGACCGCGTCGACGCCCTTGAGGACGTCGGGCACCCGGATGTAAATGGTCCAGTGCGACGGCGCCGGCATGTCCCCGGGCTTCGCGAACATCCCGCCCAGCGTGTAGCCCTGCTGTCCGAACATCTGGTAACGACCCATCGCCCCCATGTCGTGGCTGCCCGTCTGCTCCCAGCCGGCCAACTGCTGGTAGAACCGGAGGGCGCCGTCGAGGTCGGTGGTGGCCAACTCGTGCCACGACACGTCACCCATCTCGGGCGCGTGGCTTGGCGGCTGCTCGTTCGCGGGGGTGTAGAAGGCAATCGTCGCCCCTTGCGGGTCGGCCATCACGGCATACCGCCCCACCGTCGGGATATCCTGGGGTGCCACGTAGGTGCGAGCCCCAAGCTTCGACGCCTTCTCGACCGTCTTGTCCACGTCCGGCGTGCCGATGTAGGCGAGCCAGTGCGCTGGTGCTCCCATCTTCACTGCATCGTCAGGCAGCTGCATGCTGCCGCCAATTGGGACACCGGCCCGCGTGAACATCGTGTAGGGCGCGCCGAGGTCGTTGTAGGGCTGCAGCCCCCAGCCGGCGACCTTGGCATAGAACCCCTGGGCGCCTTGCGGGTCGGTGGTCATCAGGTCGTACCACAAGAACCGGCCCCGAACGTCGGTCAGGCTCATGAAATCCTCCTGTCTTGGATATTTCATGATACGCGGCGCGCTTCGCTTCGGGGTCGATTTCGTGGGGCGGTGATCGGTGACGGGCCGATTTCCGTCTCATACACAGCGGGCTTTTGCCTGGCGCGCCCCGGGGCCGGAAGCCGGGAGCCAAGAACCCATTCTGGAGGTATAGTTTCCAGCCATGAGACGACTTCTTGCCATCGCTGCCCTGCTCCTGTTCGTGTCGGCCGGCACCATCGCGCCGAATGCCCAGGCGCCCGAGACGCGCCTGCTGCGGTTCCCGACGATCCACGGGAACCAGATCGTCTTCACTTACGCGGGGGATCTCTACACCGTCGCCGTGACTGGGGGCGTCGCCCGCCGTCTGACGACCGACGTCGGGTTCGAGATGTTCGCCAGGTTTTCGCCCGACGGGAAGCAGCTGGCGTTCACCGGCCAGTACGATGGCAACACCGAGGTCTACCTGATGCCGTCCGGGGGCGGCGCGCCCAAGCGGTTGACGTGGACGGCGACGCTCAGCCGCGACGACGTGTCCGATCGCATGGGACCCAACAACCTGGTGATGGGCTGGAAGGACGCCACGCACGTCTTGTTCCGCTCGCGCCGGACCGATTGGAACGATTTCCTCGGGAAACTCTATCTCGCCGACACGGGCGGAGGGCCGGTCGAGGAGCTGCCGTTCCCTCGCGGCGGCTTCGCGTCGTACTCGGCCGACGGCCAGCAGCTGGTCTACAACCGCATCTTCCGGGAGTTCCGCACGTGGAAGCGCTACCGCGGCGGGATGGCCGACGACGTGTGGCTGTACGACTTCAAGACGAAGGCGACGACCAACCTGACGAACAACCCGGCGCTCGACATCATCCCGATGTGGAAGGGGAACAAGGTCTACTTCCTGTCGGACCGGGACGAGTCGTTCAGGCAGAACCTCTACAGCTACGACCTGGGCACCAAGCAGACGAAGAAACTGACGTCGTTCACCGAGTTCGACATCAAGTTCCCGTCGCTCGGCGACAACGCCATCGTGTTCGAGAACGGCGGCTACCTGTACCGGTTCGACCTGGCGTCCGAGAAGGCCGAGAAGGTGCCGGTCACCATCTCCGAGGACTTCGGCAGCGGCCGGGCGGTGTCGGTGGACGTCAGCCGCAACATCACGAACTACGAGATTGCTCCCGACGGCAGCCGCGCGCTGTTCGGCGCCCGGGGCGAGGTCTTCACGGTGCCCGCGAAATACGGCCCGACGCGGAACATCACGCGCACCCCGGGCGTGCACGACCGCGACTCGAAGTGGTCGCCCGACGGGCGGTGGATCTCGTACATTTCCGACGCGACCGGCGAGGACGAGATCTGGATTGCGCCGCAGGACGGGCAGGGCGCGCCCGTGCAGTTGACCAGGGGGAGCGACAACTACAAGTTCAACCCGACCTGGTCGCCCGACAGCAAGAAGATCATGTGGTCGGATCGCAAGCAGCGCCTGCTGTTCGTCGATGTCGAGTCCAAGGCGATCACCACCGTCGTCGAGGCTCCGGTCGGCACGCTCCGAGATTCCGCCTGGTCGCCCGACAGCAAGTGGATCGCCTACGCGAAGCCCGAAGACGAGGGCATGGGCCGGTTGTTCCTGTACTCGGTCGATTCGAAGCAGTCCACCGCGGTGACCGACGGGTGGTTCCCGGTGGCCGGGCCCGAGTTCAGCGCCGACGGCAAGCTTCTCTTCTTCATCTCCGCGCGATCCTTCAGCCCGACGTACGGGCAGACGGAGTTCCAGCACGTCTATAACGACATGTTGCGGATCTACTTCGTGACCCTCGCGAAGGACACCAAGAGCCCGCTGGCGCCGCGCAGCGACGAGGTGAAGATCAAGGAGGAACCGAAGCCGGCCGAGCCCGGTCCGACGAAGGCCGCAGAGGGGAAGAAGGACGAGGCCACCTTGGCGGCCGAAGGGAAGGCTGCCAAACCCCCGGCGGACGCCCCGGTCAAGCCCGCGGACACGAAGAAGGATTCGGCCACCAAGGTCGACCTCGACGGCATCGCCTCGCGCATCGCCGTCGTCCCGGCTCCGCCGGCGAATTACCGGGGGCTGCGCTCCGTCGGGAATCGTCTGTACTACGGGCGGGCGAGCTCGCGCGAGCCTGGCGCGCTGTACGTTTACGACTTCGACAAGCAGGCGGAGACGCAGCTGGGCAGCGGCACCGGTTACGAGATTTCCTTCGACGGCAAGAAGATGCTGGTGTCGTCGGGCGGGCGCTACGCGATCATCGACACGCCGACCACCAAGTTCGAGCTGCGCGAGTATCTCGACACCGGCGACATGAAGGTCACCGTGGACCGCCACGCGGAGTGGAAGCAGATCTTCGACGAGTCGTGGCGCCAGATGCGCGACTTCTTCTACGCGCCGAACATGCACGGCCTCGACTGGCCGGCCGTCAAGACGAAGTACGCGCCGCTCGTGCCGTTCGTGAACCACCGCGCCGACCTCACCTACATCATCGGCGAGATGATTGGCGAGCTGAACGCCGGCCACACGTACGTCGGCGGCGGCGACCTCCCGCGCCTCAATCGCATCCCGATGGGGCTGCTGGGCGCGAAGCTCGAACGCGACCCGGCGACGAAGTTCTTCAAGATCACGAAAATCCTCAAGGGCCAGAACTGGGACCCGGCGCTCCGCTCGCCGCTCACCGAGATCGGCGTCACCGCCAAGGAGGGCGACTACATCGTCGCCGTGGACGGCCGGTCGACGGCGGAACTCTCGGACATCTGGGAGGCGCTGGCCGGAAAGGCCAACAAGCAGGTGACGCTGAAGCTCAACGGCGCGCCGTCGCTGCAGGGCGCGCGCGAGACGGTCGTCATCCCGACCGAAGACGAACGAGGGCTCTATTACTTCGGCTGGGTGCAGGGCAACATCGAGAAGGTGAACAAGGCCACCAACGGGCGGGCGGGCTACATCCACGTGCCCGACATGGGCGTGCCCGGGCTGAACGAGTTCGCGAAGTATTTCTATCCGCAGACCAACAAGGAAGCGATGATCGTCGACGTCCGCAGCAACGGCGGAGGGAACGTGTCCCCGATGATCATCGAACGGCTGCGCCGCGAGTTGGTGCTCGTGGACATCGCGCGCAACGGCACGCCGCAGGCGAACCCCGGCGCGATGATCGTCGGCCCGAAGGTGCTGCTGGCCGACGAGTTCTCGGCCTCGGACGGCGACCTGGTGACCTGGCGCTTCAAGACGCACAAGATCGGGCCGGTGATCGGCAAGCGCACGTGGGGCGGCGTCGTGGGCATCAGCGGCACGCTGCCGTTCCTCGATGGCGGCGTCCTCAACAAGCCCGAGTTCTCGCGCTACGACGTGGCCGGCAAGGCGTGGGTCATCGAAGGCGTCGGCGTCGAGCCGGACATCTTCGTCGACAACGATCCGGCGAAGGAATACGCGGGTGAGGACCAGCAGCTCGAGAAGGCGATCGCGGTGATCCTGGAGCAGCTGAAGAAGCAGCCGGGAACGCTCGCGCCCATTCCGCCCTATCCGATCAAGAAGGGAGGATCGGCGGGGGAGGTCAAGAAGTAGCGCCGTCGGCGCTTAGTGGCTGGTGACTGGTGGTCAGTGGCTGGTCGATCATGTCGTCATGCGTGACAGACCAGTCACCAGCCACCAGGCACTACCAACTAGTCACTAGCCCACTAGCCACTAGCCACTACATGCTGTACAACTTCACGTGCCCTTGACCGCGCGTCCGCCCGTCATCATCGTCAGCGCGTACTACCCGCCCGTGCTCGGGGGAGCGGAGACGGCGGCCGCCCAGCTCGCGGAGTTCCTCGCGTCGCGCGGCCGTCAGGTCACCGTCGTCACCAAGCGCGTCGAACCGAACGTGCCCGACGAGGAAGTCCGCAACGGCGTCCGCGTCGTCCGCGTCGCGCCGCGCGGGCCGCGAAGGGGCGTTGGCAAGTGGCTTGCGCTGCCGGCGATTGCCCGCGAGCTGGTCCGGCGTCGCCGCGAGGGCGCCGTGGTGGTGTGCGTGGACTTCCGCGCCGTCGCGCTCGCCGCGCTGCTGGCGCGCGCCTTCACCCGCAGGCCCGTCGTCCTCCAGGCCCAGACGGACGGCGTCCTGTCATTCGCGGCCGTCCGCCGGACCCTCGGCCGGGTCGGCCTGGAGCGCGCGACCGGCGTGTTCGTGCGGGCGCTTCAGCAGCTCTACAACCGCGCCGACGCCTACACGTGCATCTCGCGGTCGATTGAAGCCGAGACGCGCGCCGCCGGTGTCCCGCCGGACCGCATTCATTACCTGCCCAACCCGGTGGATACGCGCGAGTTCAGCCCGCCATCGCCGGGCCGCCGGGCGGAGCTTCGGGCGGCGCACGGAATCGCGGACGAGACGCGCGTCGCGATCGTCGTCGGGCGCCTGAGCCGCGAGAAGGGACAACTGGAGGCGCTGCGGGCCTGGAAACTGGCCGCCGTCGAGCGCGCGCTGTTGCTGCTGGTAGGCCCCGACATGCCCGAAGACCCGTGGGACACGGGCCCCGAAGCGCGGGAGTTCGTGCGTCGCGAGGGGCTCGAAGGGCGGGTCGTCTTCACCGGCGGTGTCTCGAGACCCGAGATCCCGGACTACCTGCGCCTGGCCGACTTCTCCATCCAGCCGTCTCACTTCGAGGCGTTCGGCACGGCAGCCATCGAAGCGATGGCGGTGGGACTGCCGGTCATCGCGTCCGACGTGGGCGGGCTGAAGGACTTCGTCGAGCCGGGCGTCAACGGCACCCGGGTGCCACCGCGCGATCCCGAGGCGCTCGCCCGTGCGATCACCCGGCTGGTGGCTGACGACGCCGGGCGCGCCGCACTCGCCGAAGGCGCCCGCCGCACGGCGCTCCGGTTCGACAGCGCGAGGGTGCTGGCGGAGTTCGAACTGGTGATCGACCGGCTCGCCATCTAGAGCGAAATCCACTCGTCTCAGCGGGGTCGATGCCAATCGCCCTGACCCGCGGGTGGACGGACGCTGACGGGCGACGCGAGCGTTCGAGGCGGCACCGGCGAGATTCCCGCTTCGCTACTTGGCTGCGAACCGGTAGCCGCGCTGCTCGAGCAGCGGAACCACCTTCTTCAAGGCGTCGAGCGTGACGGGGGCGTTGGGGCCGCCCAGGTGGAAGATCACCGTCCCGCCGTCCTTCGCCTGCCTCAACACCTGCTCGACGATGGCAGTCACGTTGCGGTTGAACGGGTCGCCCGCGATGACGTTCGGGTCGTCAACGCGCATGCCCGCCTGCTGCACCAGCTCGTCGTCGTGCGCGTCGTGGCAGAGCCCGGGATAACGAAAGAGCACCGGTTCCCGGCCCGCCACCCTCGCGATCGCCTCCCGCGCCTTCAGCGCGTCTTCGCGCTTCTCGGCGTCCGAGGCGAGCGCCGGCAGGCCGTAGCAATGCGGCATGTAGGCCGCGTGCCGATAGCCGTGCACGCCGATGGTGAACAGCGGGTCGCCCACGAGCCGGTGCACGAGGTCCGGGTAGGTTTCGGCGAACAGGCCGGTCATGAAGACCGCGGCCGGCACGTGGCGATCATCGAGGAAGTCGATGATGGCGGGGTCGTACCAGGCGGCCACGTTCCCTGCCCGGAGACGTTTGAGCATCCCCGGTGTCATGTCGGCGTCGAAGGTCAGGTAGAGCGCTCTTGGGGCGGCCGTGGAGGCTGAAGCAACGAGCACGGCGGTGCCGAGCGCGATGATGAGCGGGCGGAAGACGTGTCGCATGGGGTTGAGGCGGACTGCTCGCGTCCCGACAGCCAGCATACCACCCGCAGCCAGCCGGCTCGACGCACGCCGCTCAGTAATCCACCCTGAGTGCTTCTGCCGGGTCGATGCGGGAAGCGCGCAGGGCCGGCACGAGGCCGGCCAGTGCGGCCGTAGCCGCGAGCGTGACCACGCACACCGCCGCCGCGAGCGGGTCGGTCACCTGTACGCCGTGGAGTTGGGCGACAATCAGCCGCGACGCGGCTGCGGCTCCGAGCAGCCCGAGCACCAGCCCGCACGCCACCAGCCGGCCGGCGTCGCCGAGCACCCTGCCCACCACCGACGAGCGCCGGGCGCCGAGCGCCATCCGGATGCCGATCTCCCGCGTCCGGCTGGTGACGCCCCATGCAAGGACCGCGTAGAGCCCGAGCGCCGCCATCAACAGGGCAAATGCGGCGAACGTTGCCAGGACGACGGTGGTGAACCGGGGCCCTCTCATCGACCCGCTGACAACCTCGTCGAGCGGGCGCACGGAGCTGAGCGGCCGGCCCGGGTCGACGCTCGACACGGCCGACCGAATCGCCCGCGTCGTCTGGGTGCGGCCGAGCAATCCCCGCGCGACGATCCAGAAGTAGGGAACCGGCGATTGCGCCAGCGGGACGTAGGCTTCGGCCCTCGGATCGGCGTCGAGACCCTCGTGCCTGGTGTTCCCCACCACGCCGACAATCGTGAACACGCGGGTGGCAGGGTCGGCGGGATCAGCCCACGTCAATCGCTCGCCTATCGGGTTGGCACCGGGGAAGAACCGGCGCGCGAAGGCCTCGCTCACGACGGCGACCTCCGGCCGGCCGGCGCGGTCGTCACTCGTGATCGCCCGGCCCCGCAGGAGCGGGATGGCCATCGTCTCGAAGTAGCCCGGAGTGGCGGTCTGAAACCCGGCCACCGGTTCCGGCGTGGCCGCGGCCCTGCCGACGATGCGGACCCGCAGGTCCGCGGCTCCGCCGCCATCCACGGGCAGGCTCAGGACCGCCCCCGCCGACGCGATGCCGGGGGCCGCCGAGAGGCGGTCGAGGACCGACCGCGCGAAGGCCGCGATCTGTGCGTCTTCCGGGTAACTCGCCGCCGGGAGCGAAACCCGTGCCGCGATTGCGTCCCCCGGGTGGAAGCCCGGATCGACGCCACCCAGGTGAAGCAGCGTCCGCGCCATCAAGCCGGCCGCGAGCACCAGGACCACCGATACCGCCACTTCGATCACGACCAGCGCCCCCCGAGACCGCTGGACGCTCGCGCGAGTCCCCACGGCGGCGTGCCAGGCCCCCCGGCGGCGCCGGACGTACAGGGCCGGTGCCGTCCCGGCAAGCACGCTCGCCAACACCGCCACCAGCAGCGCGAACCCGAGTACCCGGCAGGTCGATCCGCACGCCCTCGAGGCGCGGCACGTCCTGCGGCACGAGCGCCACGAGGGCATCCAGACCCCACGCGGCGAGCATCACCCCCAAGGCTGCCCCCACCAGGCCGAGCAGCAGGCTCTCGACCAGGAACTGGCGCACCAGGCGGTAGCTGGACGCCCCGACCGCCGCACGAATCTGGATCTCGTGTTCGCGGCCGGCGGCCCGCATCAGCATGAGGTTGGCGACGTTCACACAGCCGATGAGCAGCACGCACGCCACGGCGGCCGCCAGCAGCCAGAGCGTCGATTGGACGCTGCCAACCTCGGCGTCCAGCAGCGAGACGAGGCGTATGCGCCGCTCGGCGTTGGTGGCGGGGTAGAGCCTCGACATCGCCGCGGACACCTCGTCGGCCTGCTTGCCGGCCGCGGCCAGCGTGGTGCCGGGGGCGAGCCTGGCGAACGCGTCGAAGTAGTGGGCACCGCGCAACCGCTCGGGGTTGCCGCCGAAGTCGAACGGCGGTTCCGGCACCTGGAAGGGCGATGGCGTCCAGAGCCTCGCGCCGTGCGGGTAGTCGAACCCGGGAGGCATCACCGCGACAACCGTGAACGGCTGATCGTTCAGGGTGATCGAGGCCCCGACGATCCCGCGCGATCCGCCGAAGCGCGAATGCCACAAGCCGTCGCTGAGGACCACGGGGCGTCCACTGCCGGATTCGAGGCCCGGGAGACGGGTCACGCGTCCCGCCTGCGCCGCGACCCCGAGCACCTCGAAGAAGTTGGCGGTGACCGACACGCCCCGCACTTCTTCGGGGTCGCCATCGCCGCGCAGCGCGAACCGGATCCATCGGCTGGCCGCGACCCCGCGGAGCAACGAGGCCCGCTCCTTGAAATCGAGGAAGTCCGGCCCGCTCCAGTTGTCATTGGGGGAACCGGGTGTGCCGGTGGCAAGGCTCACCAACCGGTCTGGCTCGTGAAACGGGAGCGGGCGCAACAGCGTCGCGTGGAGCACGCTGAATATCGAGGTCGCGCCTCCCACTCCCCCCGCGATTACCAGCAACGCCACCACGGTGCTTGCCGGCCGGCGCGTGAGCGCGCGCAAGCCGAACCTGAAATCGCCGACCAGCCCGTTGATCATGACGAAGCCCTCTACCGCGTCGCCGTGCAGTCCGGCTGGGCTGCAAAGAGCGATCCGGCCGGGGATGCGCGTTCGCGGCCCCGGATCGGGCAAGACGGGAGCCGTTGCCTGGCCTGGTGTTCGCTCGCGGCCGCCGCCGTTCCGTTTCCGGACGGTCCGCGCCCGGGCTGCGGCGGTGAATCCCGTGATCGCGCTGCGGCGAGAGGAGACCCGGCACCCGAACGACGCTTCAGCCTCGTGCGGCAAGGAAGTACAATCCGGCGATGCCCGTCCTCAAACTTCCCGGCGGCGCCGCCCTTTCCCTCTTCAGGCTCGAGAAGCTGAATCGCCTGCTCGACAGTGCCTCTGCCGGGACATCGGTCGTCTCCGCGCAGTACTGGCATTTCGTCGAGGTGACGCGTCAGCCGGACGAGGGCGAGTCCGCCATCCTCGGCCGGCTCCTGCACTACGGTCCGCCGGCGCCCGAGGCTGCAGCGTCGGCAACCGCGGTGCTGGTGGCACCGCGGCTCGGGACGATCTCGCCCTGGTCATCGAAGGCGACCGACATCGCACGGCTCTGCAACCTCGACTGCGTGAACCGGATCGAACGCGGGACGATGTTCCACCTCGCCGGCCGGGGCGAGCTGGGTCCGGACAGGCGGTCCGTGATCGTGCCCCTGCTCCACGACCGGATGACCGAAACGGTGCTGCCCTCGCTCGACGCGGCGGACGGATTGTTCCGCCACGTTTCGCCGAAGCCGATGACGGAGGTGGACGTGCTCGGCAGCGGAGCCGCCGCCATCGAGGAGGCCAACGCGCGCTTCGGCCTCGCGCTCGCCCCGGACGAGGTCGAGTACCTGGTCGACTACTTCACGCGGCTTCGCCGGAACGCGACCGACGTGGAGCTGACGATGTTCGCGCAGGCGAACTCGGAGCACTGCCGCCACAAGATCTTCAACGCGTCGTGGGTGATCGACGGCGAGCCGAAGGCGGACTCGCTGTTCGGGATGATCCGGAAGACGCACCAGGCCAACCCCCAGGGCACGGTGTCGGCATACTCCGACAACGCGGCGGTGATGGAAGGCCGGGCGATCGAGCGGTACTTCGCCGACCCGGTCACGCGGCGGTACGCCTACCACCGCGGCCTGACGCACACGCTGATGAAGGTGGAGACCCATAACCACCCGACGGCGATTTCACCCTTCCCCGGCGCCGCGACGGGTTCGGGCGGAGAGATTCGCGACGAAGGCGCGACCGGGCGCGGGTCGAGGCCGAAGGCCGGGCTGTGCGGGTTCTCGGTGTCGAACCTGCGGATTCCGGGTTACGAGCGGCCGTGGGAGGGCGCCGAGTCGAAGCCGGACCGGATCGCCTCGCCGCTCGCGATCATGATCGAAGGCCCGATCGGCGCGGCGTCGTTCAACAACGAGTTCGGCCGGCCCAACCTCGCCGGCTACTTCCGCACTTACGAGCAGCCGGCCAACGGCGTCGTCCGGGGCTACCACAAGCCGATCATGCTGGCCGGCGGCGTCGGCAACATCCAGGCGGAGGACGCGCACAAGGGCGACGTGCCGCCAGGCGCCCTGCTCATCCAGCTGGGCGGGCCCGGCCTGCTCATCGGCATGGGCGGCGGCTCGGCCTCGTCGATGACCACCGGGTCGAACACGGCAGACCTCGATTTCGACTCGGTCCAGCGCGGCAACGCCGAGATGCAGCGGCGCGCGCAGGAAGTGATCGACCGCTGCTGGGCGCTTGGCCCTGGCAACCCGATCCTCTCGATCCACGACGTCGGGGCCGGCGGCCTCTCCAACGCGCTTCCGGAGATCGCGCACGGGTCCAACCGCGGCGCGCGCATCGACCTGCGGGCGGCCCCTAACGAAGAACCGGGCATGACCCCGCGCGAGGTGTGGTGCAACGAATCGCAGGAGCGCTACGTCCTGGCCATCGCGCCCGACTCGCTGGCGCTGTTCCGCGAGATCTGCGAGCGCGAGCGCTGCCCCTTCGCCGTCGTCGGCGAGACGACCGACGATCAGCACCTCGAGGTGCGCGACCCGCTCTTCGGCAACAAGCCCGTGGACATGGACCTGCCGGCGCTGCTCGGCAAGCCGCCGCGGATGACGCGGGACGTCGGCACGCCTCCCCAGCGGCGCGGCGGCGCTGCCGCTCGACGGAGTCCGCTTCGTGCGACGCGGTGGAGCGCGTGCTGCGCGCGCCGGCCGTCGCCGACAAGACGTTCCTGATCACGATCGGCGACCGCACCGTGGGCGGCCTCTGCTCGCGCGACCAGATGGTCGGCCCCTGGCAGGTGCCCGTCGCCGACTGCGCGACGACGCTGCTCGGGTTCCGCGAGTATGCCGGCGAAGCCTTCTCCATCGGCGAACGCACGCCGCTGGCCGTCGTCAACGCCCCCGCCTCCGGCCGCATGGCGGTCGGCGAGGCGCTCACGAACCTCGCGGCCGCGCCGGTTCGCGACCTCTCGCTGGTGAAGCTGTCCGCGAACTGGATGGCGGCGGCCGGCTTCCCCGGCGAAGATGCGACGCTCTTCGACACCGTCCGGGCGGTCGCGCTCGACCTCTGCCCGCAGCTTGGCATCAGCATCCCGGTCGGCAAGGACTCGATGTCGATGCGCACGGCATGGGAGGAGAACGGCGAGCGCCGGCAGGTGGTCGGGCCGCTCTCGCTCATCGTCTCCGCCTTTGCCCCGTGCGACGACGTGCGAGGCACGCTCACGCCCCAACTGAGAACGGACGCGGGGCCGACGGTCCTCGTGCTGGCCGATCTCGCGCCGGGCCGCGTCGAGGCTTGGCGGCTCGGTGCTGGCGCAGGTCTACCGCCAGACGGGCGACGAGACGCCCGACGTGGACGACGCGCGCGCTCATTCGCGGCCTGTTCGCGGCGATGTCGGAGCTGCTGCGCGACGGCCTGGTGCTCGCCTACCACGACCGGTCGGACGGCGGCCTGTTCGTGACGCTGTGCGAGATGGCGTTCGCGGGCCACGCTCGGCCTCACCGTCGACGCCGCGATGCGGTGGACGTGGACGACATCCGGAAGATGGCGTCGGCTCGTGGCCGGCCTCTTCGCGGAGGAGCTGGGCGCGGTGCTGCAGGTTCGCGAGGCCGACGCCGCGCGCGTGACCGGGGTGTTCGCGCGGCACGGCGTGCCGGCCCGCGAGGTCGCGCGGCCGAACGGCGAGGACGAAGTGCGTGGATCGAACGGCAGGGGCTGTGGCTCTTACCGGGAGTCGCGCGCGGCGCTGCAGCGCGCCTGGAGCGAAACGACCTGGCAGATGCAGTCGCTGCGGGACAACCCGGTGTGCGCGCAGCAGGAGTACGACCGGCATTCGCGACGCCGGCGACCCCGGCATGCACGTGCACCTGACGTTCGACCCGGCAGAGGACGTGACCGCCCCCTGCGTCTCGCGCGGCGCCCGGCCGCCCATCGCGATCCTGCGCGACCAGGGCGTGAACGGCGAGGTCGAGATGGCGGCGGCGTTCGACCGTGCCGGCTTCGAACGCGCACGACGTCCACATGAGCGACGTGATCGGCGGGCGGGTGTCGCTCGCGTCTTCCGCGGGCTCGCCGCGTGCGGCGGCTTCTCCTTCGGCGACGTGCTCGGCGGCGGCGAGGGCTGGGCGAAGTCGGCGCTCTACAACGCCCGGGCGCGCGACGAGTTCTCCGCGTTCTTCGCGCGGCCCGACACGTTCGCGCTCGGCGTCTGCAATGGCTGCCAGATGATGGCGGCGATGAAGGAACTCATCCCGGGCGCCGAGGCGTGGCCGCGGTTCGTGAAGAACGCGTCCGAACAGTTCGAGGCGCGCGTCGTGATGGTCGAGATCCTGCCGGGGCCGTCGATCTTCTTCAAGGGAATGGAAGGCAGCCGGATCCCGATCGTCACGGCGCACGGCGAAGGACGCGCGGCGTTCGACACGCCGGAGGACGCGGCGCGCGTGATCGTGTCGATGCGGTACGTGGACAACCGCGGCAAGCCCACCGAGCTCTACCCGCTCAACCCGAACGGCTCCACCGGCGGCCTCACGGGCGTGACGACGCGCCGACGGGCGGTTCACGGTCGTCATGCCGCACCCCGAACGGGTGTTCCGCTCGGTGCAGTGGTCCTGGCGCCCCGACGGCTGGGGCGAGGACGCGCCGTGGATGCGCGTCTTCAGGAACGCACGCGTGTTCCTGGGGTGACGGGCGGGACCAAGCTTACGGACGCCCGAACCACCAGGATCACAAGGCTCACAAGGGAGTGACACGCCCGGGCTTCGACAGCCGCCGCCAAAGGCGGCGGCGAGGCCGGGCGTGATGCCGCGGGGGCAAGCTCGAGATACCCAGCCCGGGGCTTGCCCCCGTGGCACTCACGCTCGGCCGCCGGCCGGCCGGTGGCCGGCCGTGTCGAAGCCGACGCCGAGAGCCCTAGAACTGGCTCTCCCCTGGTGATCCTCGTGTGCCTGGTGGTTCAGATGGACGAGGGCGACCAGGGGTCGCTCATCGTGCCCGAGAAGCGGGCCTTCAGCCACGCGCGGGCTTCGCGGTGCCACGGGCACACCGCCTCGAGCGCCGTCCAGAAGCGCGGCGAGTGGTTGGCTTCCTCCAGGTGCGTCAGCTCGTGCAGCATCACGTAGTCGCGAACCGGCGCGGGCACCTGGATCAGCCGCCAGTTGAGGGAAATGCGCCCGGCCGGCGAACACGATCCCCAGCGGCTGCTCTTGTCGCGAACGGTGACCCGCGTCACCTGGTGCCCGGAAGCGGCGGCCAGCTCCATGAGCGCGCGCGGGCAGTTCGCTTCTCCGCCATCCGCCGCAGCCGGTCCGACACCAGGCGGCGCACGTCGAACGACGCGTCGGCCGGCAGCGGGATCTCCTCGTCGCCGAGCCGCGCCACGCCGGCCTGCTGGTCCACCTTCAGCACCGAGTCCTCGCCGCGCAGCAGGATCCGGCTGCCGTCCCTCCACCCGCCGCCGCTGCCCCGCGAAACCGCTCGCCGGTAGCGTTCGCGCTCGATCCACCCGGCCTTGTTACGCGCGAACCGCTCGGCGTCCTTCCGCGATCCGCCGCGCGGGATCGTCACCCTCAGGCTCCCATCGTCTTCGAGGCGCAGCACGTAGTGGCGCGCGCGGCGGTGGCGCACGTAGGTCACCGCTCCACGCCTGGCGCCCGACCGTCAGCACGTCGCGCGGGGGCGCCTGGCCGACGGGCTTTTCCTGGGTTCCGAAGTCCAACGACAGCTGCATCTTTGCTGAGGTCAAGATCGAGTCGACAGTCGAGTCAGTCGACGAAGTCGGTCCGTCTTCACATCGAGCCGACGGGCCGTCGGAGCACTCCGATCAGCAGCCGGTTCTTCGGCGTGATCGTCCCGGGGATCGTCTGCGTCCGCACACTGTAGCCCTGGTCTTCGAGCCAGCGGGCGCGCCGATGTCGATGGCGAGCGCGCGGTCCACCCATACCGCGAGCGCGCGCGGTTGTCCGGCCCCCGGGAGCGGGACGTGCGTCGAGCCGCCTTGCCCGCGGGCGCCGCCCTTCATGTCGGCTGGCAGCACGGCAGCACCGCCACCGCCGCCCGGGCCCGGCTCGCGCGCTCGAGGACCATGTCCGTCAGGTTGCCGCACGCGTGGCTCGACACTACCACGTCACTGCTCTCGAGCTCGAAAGCCTCGATCGGCGCGGCGACGAACGATACGCGCCCCGCCAGCCGCGGCCACGCCGCCACCAGGCCGTCCCGGACCCGCGCCGCGGAGGGCGGCACCGCGCTGTCCACGACGACGGCCCAGGGCGACGAGTCGTCCAGCAACAGCATGAGCTGGGCGAGCAGTCCCGTGGCCGCCGCAGAGGTCCACGACGCGCCCGCCGCGCACGATTCGCCGGACGCGTCGCGCGACTTCCCACGCCTCGAACAGTTCTTTGCGCGGGAGGCAACCGGCCCGGCAGATCGTCGCGGCCGACGCGGTCGAACAGCGTCTGGCCCGGGAAGCCGCCCGAGGTCGTGCTCGGTCAGCCGGCCCCGCGAAGAAGTGCTGAATGCCACTGGCCCGAGAACCTCCGCCGCCGACCATTGGCGCCTCGACGCGCGGCCCAGGCGGCGGCGTTGGTCGGTCGCCTGGGATTGTACGCTGGAACGCCCCATGCAGTTGAGCAGCCGATGGTCACCGCGTCACCGCCGCCGCCGCCGATCGAACCGATGCTGGCCAAGCTCGCCGACTGCGCTGCCCGGCGGAGGCGGGTTCCTCTACGAGCCGAAGTGGGACGGCTTCCGTGCGATCGTCTTCCGGGGCAGCGGAGACGTGTTCATCCAGAGCCGCGACCTCCGCCCGCTCGACCGCTACTTCCCGGAGCTGCACGACGCGCTCTGCTCGGCGCTGCCCGACGGCTGCGTGCTGGACGGCGAGATCGTGATTGCCACGCGCGCGTGGCCTGGACTTCGACGCGCTGCAGATGCGCCTGCACCCGGCGGCGTCGCGGGTCGCCAAGCTGGCCAAGGAGACGCCGGCGTCGTTCGTCGCGTTCGACCTGCTGGCGGTCGGACGGCCGCGACCTGCGCGACTCGCCCGCAGCGCGAGCGGCGCCGCCAGCTGGAGCGGCTGCTGGCGGAGTCTCGCCGCCGGTTCACCTGACGCCGATGACGCGCGACCGCGCCGTCGCCGAGGAGTGGCTGAACCGCTTCGAGGGCGCGGGCCTCGACGGCGTCGTGGCCAAGCCCGAAGACGGCCGCTACCAGCCGGGCAAGCGGGCGATGATCAAGATCAAGCACGCTCGCACCGCCGACTGCGTCGTGGCCGGATTCCGCTGGCACAAGAACGGGACGGGCAGCGGTCGGCTCGCTGCTGCTCGGGCTCTACGACGGCCGGGGCACGCTGCACCACGTCGGCGTCACCTCGGCGTTCACGATGGCCACGCGCAAGGCAGCTGGCGCAGGAACTGGAGCCGCTGCGCGCGCGACGCGCTCGACGGTCACCCGTGGCGCGACTGGGCGTCGGAAGAGGCGCACGCCGTCGGCGCGGCATGCCGGGCGGCCAGAGCCGCTGGAGCGCCGGCAAGGACCTGTCGTGGGAGCCGCTGCGCATCGAGCGGGTGTGCGAGGTGAAGTACGACCACCTGCAGGGCGACCGCTTCCGGCACGCGACGATCTTCCTGCGCTGGCGGCCCGACAAGCCGCCGCGCGACTGCCGCTACGACCAGCTCGAGGTCACGCCCCCTTACGAGCTCGCGAAGGTGTTCGGCGCCGGGAAGCCCCGGCGCTAGTGTCGGCTGCAGCCTCGCCCTTCGCCCCGCGGCGACGCGACGGCTGCACGCGGGGCGGCTCGCCGGCCTGCTTGGCGTAGTGCGGCGGCCACGGCGCGTCGCCCAGGCCCTCCTGCTTCCTGCCGCGCCGAGAGCTCGAGCAGCGCCGTCCAGCGAGCCGGCGTGTCGTCGATGCCCGCGTGCCGGTCGCCCGCCTCGCGAAGCGCGCCGGGCATCGTTGTCGAGCGTGAAGTCGGCGGGATCGCAGTCGTCGAGCTCCTCCCAGGTCAGCGGCGCCGACACGCGCGCGTCCGGCCTGGGCCGCACCGAGTAGGCGCCGGCGACCGTGCGGTCCTTGGCGTTCTGGTTGTAGTCGAGGAAGACGCCGTGGCGCTCTTCCTTCCACCACTTGCTCGTGGCGATCGCCGGCGCGCGCCGTTCCACCTCGCGCGCCAGCGGCGAGCGCCGCGCGCCGCACCTCGTCGAAGCGTCCAGCGCCGCTCGATGCGGACGTAGACGTGGATGCCGCGCGAGCCGGACGTCTTCGGCCAGCCGACCAGGCCGAAGTCGTCGAGCGCCTGCGTGCACCAGGCGCGCCACCTCCCGGATCTGCGTCCACGCCGACGCCCGGCACCGGGTCGAGGTCGACGCGCAGCTCGTCGGGATGATCGAGGTCGTCGGCGCGCACCGGGTGCGGATGCAGTTCGAGGCAGCCGAGGTTGGCCATCCAGGCGAGCGCCGCCGCGTCGCGCGGCACGACCTCGTCGGCCGTGCGCCCGGACGGGAAGCTGAGGGTCGACGACCTCGATCCACTCGGGCCGCGACGTCCGGCGCGCGCTTCTGGTAGAAGAACTCGGCCGTCGATGCCGTTCGGGTAGCGCGAGCAGCACGTTCGGCCGGCCCCCCGCGCCGCGAAGCGCGCCGTCGGCCACGGCGAGGTAGTAGCGGACGAGGTCGAGCTTGGTGTAGCCAGCCTCGGGGAACAGGACCTTCGACGGGTTCGAGATCGGGACCTCGCGACCGGCGGCGATGACGATTTCGTGAACCGTTTTGGCAGCCATCGGGAAAACCTCCAGGGCCGCTGAAGCGAAAACGGGGCCAGGCCCCGTTTGGCGAGTCGAGTGAAGCGAAAACGGGGCCAGGCCCCGTTTGGCGACACTCGTCCAGCGACTTAAGTCGCCCGGATGAGCCAAAATTCTTCTGCGACTCGCTCAGCGCTTAGCTATACTCCCCCAATCCGGTTCAAGTAACGTCCTGTCCCGTCAGCCGTGCGCCCGGTCGCGAGCGTGCGGGAAACGTCCCTTTTGGAGGCTCCAGATGTCCCACCATTCGGCGCGCAAGTTCAACGCGCTCTTCGTGGCTCTCTCGATTGCGATGCTCACTGCGGTGATGATGCTCGACGCCCAGGGGCGCAGCGATGACGCGCCGGCAATTGGCGCGAGCGAGGCGCGGTTCGTGCCCGGCGAAGTGCTGGTGCAGTTCACGCAGGGCGCCGGCCCTGCCGAGCAGGCCGAAGCGCGCGGGCGCGTCGGCGGCGCGCGCGACGAGTTGATCCTCGCGGCGGCGACGCGGGAGGACGGGAAGGGCGATCTCGAGTTGATGATGCTGCCGCCCGGGCTGACGGTGGCGGCGGCGGTCGCAAGGCTCAAAGCGCACCCGGCCGTCGAGTTCGCGGAGCCGAACTGGGTGTATCACCACCAAGCGACGTCGAACGATCCGTACTACACCAACGGCTGCTCTGGGGCATGTACGGCGACGCAACGTCACCGGCGAACCAGTATGGAAGCCAGGCAGGAGAAGCGTGGGCGGCCGATAGACACGGGCGCGGACAGCGTCTACGTCGGCATCATCGATGAAGGGTTCATGTACACGCCACGAGGACCTGGCGGCGAAACACGTGGACCAACCCCTTCGAGACCGTCGACGGCATCGACAATGACGGCAACGGCTACGTGGACGACATCCACGGTTGGGACTTCGACCGCAACGACAACACCACCTACGACGGGACCCAGGATGATCACGGCACGCACGTGGCCGGGACCATCGGCGCGGTCGGCGGAAATGGCAAGGGCGTGGCGGGAGTCAACTGGAACGTGACGATGATCTCGGCCAAGTTCCTCGGCCGGGCGGGCGGAACGACGGCCAACGCGATCAAGGCGGTGGACTACATCACCGACCTGAAGACCCGGCACGGCCTGAACATCGTGGCCACGAACAACTCGTGGGGCGGCGGCGGGTTCTCCCAGGCGTTGTCGGACGCCATCGGCCGCGGCTGCAATGCGAACATCCTTTTCGTGGCGGCGGCGGGCAACGGCGGAGGGGACGGTGTGGGCGACAACAACGACGCCGTCGCCAACTACCCGTCGAACTACGGCTCTCCCTGCGTGATCGCGGTCGCCGCGATCACGAACAGCGGCGCCAAGTCGAGCTTCTCGAACTACGGGGCAACCACGGTGGACATCGGGGCGCCGGGCAGCGGCATCTACTCGACGCTGCCGGGCAAGAACAACAGGTCTGCCTACGGTTCCTACAGCGGGACCTCGATGGCCACGCCGCACGTCACCGGGGCGGCGGCGCTCTATGCGTCGCGGAATCCTGGCGCCAGCGCAGCGCAGATCAAAAGCGGGATCATGAACAGCGCGGTCGCCACCCCTTCTCTCGCCGGCAAGTGCGTCAGCGGCGGGCGATTGAATGTCAGCGGGTTCTAGCGCTGCCTGGTGGCTGGCAGGAGCGTGTCCGCGTGGTCGGACACGCTCCTGGTGCCCCTACTTGGTAACGAGCGGCAGCTCGACGAAGCTCGCCTGCCCTGGCGCGTGGTAGACGCGCTGCACGGCCTTCCTGTAAGTCCCCGGGCTTCGCCCAGAAGATGCTCGGCACGAACGTCTGCGGGTTCCGGTCGTAGAGCGGGAACCAGCTCGACTGCACCTGCACCATGATCCGGTGGCCCGGCAGGAACACGTGGTTCGCCGTTCGGCAGGGCGAACTTGTATTCGAGCGGCATGTCCGGCGCGATCGCTTTCGGCGTCTCGAATCCCTCGCGGTAGCGCCCGCGGAAGATGTCGGCGGACACCATGAGCTGGTAGCCGCCCATTTCGGGCTGTGACGGCACCTGGTCCGGGTAGACGTCGATCAGCTTCACCACCCAGTCCGAGTCGGTGCCGCTCGTGGACGCGACGAGGTTGGCGACCGGCTGGCCGCTGATCTTCACCGGCTCCTTCAGCACCGCCGACACGAACGTCGAGCACGTCGGTTCGGCCGGATGCCTCGCGCTGGTCGCTCACCAGCCACGTCGGCCCACTCCGGACTGTCGGTCGACCCAATCGGCCGCGGCCGGTAGGGCACCGGCTTCGACGGGTCCGACACGTACTCGTCGAACGCCGGTGCGCCGGCCTTCGGCGCCTCGAAGCCAAGCGTGAGGCCCGGCGCCGAGGTAGATCGGCGTCGGCGCGATCCGGCAGCCCGGACACGCAGCCTGCGGGCCACGCGTTCAGGCGCCGCCACGTGTTGGTGCCGGTCTCGAAGACCGTACCGGGCGCGACCTCGGCCTTCGGCGCGCCGTCCTTCAAGTACTGCGCGAGGAACGGCCCGAGCACGTCGCGACGGAACGTCTTCGCGGTGTCGCTGTCGAAGCGGATGGCGCCGAGCGCGCTGCCGTCGCCGATCTCGCTGGCCGTGGTACCACGGCCCGGCGACGAAGTAGACCATGTCGTTGGCCGTGTCCTTCGGCTCGATCGCCCGGTACACCGCCGGCGCGCCGTAGATGTCCTCCTGGTCCCACAGCCCGTGCACCAGCATCGTGGGCACCTGCAGCGGCTGCGCGCCGAGGATCTTGTCCATCGCCTGCTGGCTCCAGAACGCGTCGTACGCCGGGTGCTCGAGGATCTTCCGCCAGAAGCCCGTCTGCTCGAGGCCGCGCGATCGTCCCAGTTCGCCGGCCGACCCGGCCTCCATGTACATGTCGTAGTCGTCCGACTGGTTGCTCCACCACTCCAACTAGTTGTCGCGCGTCGCCTCCTGGTTGTAGATGTAGGGCATCATCTGCTGCCGGAACGCGCCGTTGTGGAACCAGTCGTCTCCGCGCCAGCCGTCCACCATCGGGTTCATCGGCACGGCGACCTTGAGTGCCGGATGCGGGTTCACGAGCGCCATCAGGGGCAGGAACCCGTCGTACGAGATGCCGATGATGCCCACCCTGCCGTTGCTCTCCGGCACGTTCTTCACCAGCCAGTCGATCGTGTCGTAGGTGTCGGTGGAGTGATCGACGGGCGTCGGGTTCAGCGGCCCGCGCAGCGGCCGCGTCATCACGTAGTCGCCCTCGGATCCGTACTTGCCGCGCATGTCCTGCACGACGCGGATGTAGCCGCCCGTCGACGATCGACGTCGGTCGCGATTGTCGTAGCCGGTCAGCACCGACGCGAGGCGTCCGCTCTCGGCGTGGGTGGTCAGGCGCGTCGGCGTCGTACGGCGTGCGGGTCAGCAGCATCGGCGCGTTCCTGGCGCCCTTGCGGCACCAGGATCACCGTGTGGAGCCTCACGCCGTCGCGCATCGGGACCATCACGTCGCGGCGGACGTGGTCGAAGCGACGGTGACCGGCGTGAACTGCGCAGGGCGCTCGTCCGGCAGCGACGGGGCGCCCGGGACCGCCGGCCTCTGGACCTGGACCACGCCGGGCCTGGCGACGCCGGTCGCCTGCTGGCCCGCCACCTGCGGCGCGGGGCCGATACCCAGGACGATGAGCGCGCACGCGAGTGACGCGAACCGATGCTTGGTCTTGGACATGGTGTCAACAGCCTCTGCTTTTTCCGGAGATGCGAATCGTACCCGCGTATGTGGGATGCGTCAACGGCCCGCCCACCGGGACGCGAGCCGGCTCTGCATTGGACGAGAACGCCCATGAATCCCGCTGGACCGCCAACGTCAGCCGGGGCGTCTTAGTTACAATGGGGGTGGGTCACCACCCGACAGAAGGACGCCATGACTGATCGAGCCCCCAACTCGTTCGCGGGACACCTCTGTGCCCGCGCCGTTCTCACGTTATTGATCTCATCAGCGCCAGGGCTGGCTTTCGCCCAATCGGCGGCCGCTCAAGGCCCCGCCGCTGGCAACCCGCTGACGCTGGAGCAGGCTCTGCGGCTGGCCGAGGAGCGGAGCGAGCGGCTGGCCATCGCCCGCGCCGGCGTCGAGCGCGCGGCCGGCGACGAGCTTCGCGCCCGTGCAGACCTGTTTCCCCAGTTCTCCGCGTCGGCATCCTACGACCGGACGCTCGCGAGCGAGTTCTCGGGGCTGTTCAGCCAGTCGAGCACTTCCGCCTGCGACCCGTTCGCCGCGCGCCCGGATGCGCCGCTGACCGAACGCGTGTCCGAGATCGAGCGCGCCATCGACTGCGGCGCGGTCGGCGGCGGCAACCTGTTCAGCGGGGACTCCATCGACCTGCCGTTCGGCCGCGCGAACGCGTGGCGTGCCGGGCTGTTGTTCTCGCAGACCCTGTACTCCGGCGGCCGCGTCGGGGCGCAGCGGGCCCTGGCGCGGGCAGGAAGCCGGTTGTCGGACGTCACGCTCACCTCGACCCGCGCGCAGGTGGCGCTCGACGTCACGCAGTCCTTCTACGACGCCGCGCTCAGCGACCATCTCCTGGCCATTGCCGAGGCTGGCTTCAGGCAGGCGTCCGACACGCTCGCGCAGGTGGAGCTGGCAAGACAGACGGGCCGCCTCCCCGAGTTCGAGCTGCTGCGCGCGCGCGTCGCCCGCGACAACCAGCGCCCCGTGGTCCTTCGCGCGCGGTCGCAGCGAACGCTCGCCTACCTGCGCCTGCAGCACCTCCTCCACGTCCCCGACGGGTTCGTCCGGCAGCTGGCGGCCAACCTCGACGATCCGCAACTGCCACCGCCGGGGCCGTTTGCCGAGGCCGTCGCCCACGCGAACACGGCGCGGGAAGCGGCCGCGCGCGAGGATCGGACTGCCGTGGTCCAGGCGGCAGCCGGCGTCGCGGCCCGCGAAGCGTCGGTGAAGATCGCGCGCTCGCAGCGGCTGCCGAGCGTCAGCGCCAACTCGGTCTACGGGAACGTGGCGTATTCGGGCCTGCCGAAGTTCTCCGACTTCCGCACGAACTGGACCATTGGCATCGCCGCCCAGGTTCCGATCTTCACCGGCGGCCGCATCAAGGGCGACGAGATGGTGGCCCGCGCCGACCTGGCCGAGGCCCGCGCGATGCTGGAGCTGACGCGGAACCTGGCGCAGGTGGACACGCTGGCGGCGTTCGAGGAACTCGACGCGGCGCGCGCCACGTGGGAGGCGAGCGCGGGCACCGTGGAAGAGGCCCGGCGCGCCTACGAGATTGCCGAACTGCGCTATCGCGAGGGCATTTCGACCCAGCTCGAGCTGTCGGACGCGCGCTTCCTGCTCGAGCAGTCCCAGGCCAACCGCGCGCAGGCGGGACGCGACCTGCAGGTGGCGCGGGCACGCATCGCGCTGCTGCCCGACCTGCCCTTCTCGGCCACCAGCCCCGTGCTGTCGGAGGGCGCCACCGGCGCATTCACGCCGAACACTGCAGCCGGCTTGCGCGGCGACGCCGCCGGCATCGGAACGCAGCCTGCGACGGCAGGCGGCCAGCGAACGACGTCCGGCCAGGGCGCGGCCGTTCGAGGAGGCGCGGGCCAGACCGCGCCTGGAGGCATCCGGTGATGACGTGGACATCGAGCAAGGGCGCCGCGATTGCGGCCTCGGTCGTGATCGCCGCGTGCAGCGGCGGGGTCGCAGGAGTCCGACCGGCCCGCGGCGGCACAGCCGCAGGCCGTGCGCATCGGACAGGAGAGCGTGGCCACGGTGGTCCGCGAGGAGATCAAGTCGGGCCCGCTCGATCTCCGGCGAACTGCGGCCGGAACGCGAGGCCACCGTGCGCGCGGAGGTCGGGGGCTCGGTGCTCGAGGTGCTCGTGGAAGAGGCGCGCCCGGTCCGGCAGGGCGCGGTCGTCGCGCGCATCGAGGCGCAGGCCCTCACCGAGGCGGAAGCTCTCCGCCCGGTCGGCTGTGCGCTCGGCAGAGCAGGCGCTGGCGGTCGCCGAGCGCGAGGCGGCGCGCACGGAGACGCTGGTGAAGGGCGGCGCCCTGGCCGAACGCGACCTCGAGAATGCCCGCAACGCCGTCGCGGCCGCGCAGGCGCAGTTGGCCGACGCCCGCTCCCGGCTCGCGTCGGCCAGCCGTCAGCTCGGCAACACGGTCATCCGGGCGCCAATCTCCGGTATCGTCAGCCAGCGGCCCGTGAACCGCGGCGACGTCGTCGCTCCCGGTGCGGCCATCGTCACCATCATCGACCCGTCGAGCATGCAGCTCCAGGCGTCGGTCCCCTCGGCGGCGCTGGAGTCCTGCGCGTGGACGCACCCGTCGAGTTCCGCGTGCGGGGCTACGGCGACCAGGTGTTCAGCGGCCACATCGAGCGGATCGGCGCCGGTCGCCGACCCGGTCACCCGGCAGGTGCCGATCTGGGTCTCCATCCCGAACGCCGGCGGCCGCCTGGTGGCGGGCCTCTTTGCGAAGGGCCGGGTGAACAGCGAGATCCCGCAAGGCGCTGGTCGTGCCCGCCACGGCCATCGGCTCCACCGGCACCGACACCTGGGTGCTGCGCGTCCGCGACGGGAAGGCGGAGCGCGTGCCGGTCGAGCTCGGGCTGCGCGACGAGCGCGCCGGGAAGGTCGAGCTGCGATCCGGGGTGTCGGAGGGCGACGTGCTGCTGACGGGCGCCGCGCAGGCGGTGACCCCGGGCACGCCGGTCGACGTGGCGCAGGAGGCCAGGGCTGCGGCCCGCGGAGAACCAGTAGATGTTCATCTCCGACTTCGCCATCAGCCGCCCGATCATCACCGTCGTGTCGATGCTGGCGCTCGTGGTGTTCGGCATCGCCGCTCTGGCGATGCTGAAGACCGACGAGTTCCCCGACGTGCAGGCCGCCGGTCGTGGTCGGTCTCGCTGCTCTATCCCGGCGCCGCCCCGGAGAACGTCGAGCGCGAGGTCATCGAGCCGGTCGAGGACGCGATCTCCGGCATCAGCGGCGTCAACCGCATCAACTCGTCCTCGCTCGACAGCTTCGGCCTCGTCATCGTCGAGTTCGTCTTCGAGAAGGACCTCCAGGAGGCCACGCAGGACATCCGCGACGAGATCGGGATCATCCGGGCCGACCTGCCGCCCGAGATGGAAGAGCCGGTCCTGACGCGGTTCGATCCCGGACGACTTGCCGATCGTCTCGCTGACGCTCGCGTCGACGCAGCGCGCAGGGCCCGGAGCTGACGCGGCTCGCCGACCCGGGCATCACGCGCCAGCTGCGCGGCATCGCCGGCGTCGCCGAGGTGCAGGTGGTCGGCGGCATCGAGCGCGAGCTGACCGTCGAGCTGCGGCCGCAGGCGCTGCAGGCCGCGAACGTCGGCGTCGTCGCAGGTGGTGGCGGCGCTCGGCGCGCAGAACCTCGCGGCGCCCGGTCGGCCGGCTGACGAGCGAGCTCGAGGAGCGCACGATCCGGCTGCTCGGCCGGCTCGACGGGCCGCAGGACTTCGAGGAGCTCGTCGTCGCGCAGCAGCCGGGCGGACGCCTCGTCCGGCTGGGCGACGTCGCGGTCGGTGCGCGACGGCACGGAGGAGCCGCGCTCGGCGGCGGTCTTCAACGGCGAGGACGCCGTCGGCATCGACATCGTCAAGGCGAGGGGCTACAGCACCACGGCGGTGGCCGACGGCGTGCGCGAGGCGGTCGAGCGCATCCAGCAGACGCTGCCGCCCGACGTGAAGCTGCGGATCGTCCGCGACGCCGGCCAGCGCGTCGAGGAACTCGGTGGGCGACGTGCGAGAACGCGCTCATCGAGGGCGCCGTCCTCACCGTCCTCGTCGTGTTCCTGTTCCTCAACTCGTGGCGCTCGACGGTCATCACCGGCCTCGCGCTGCCGGTCTCGGTGCTCGCCTCGTTCATCGCCGTCTGGGCGTTCGGCTTCACGCTCAACACGATGTCGCTGCTCGGCCTGTCGCTCGCGATCGGCATCCTCATCGACGACGCGATCGTCGTGCGCGAGAACATCGTGCGGCACGTGGAGATGGGCAAGGACCACTACACGGCCGCGCGCGAAGGCACGAGCGAGATCGGCCTCGCCGTCGCGGCGACGACGTTCTCGATCGTCGTCGTGTTCGTGCCGATCGCGTTCATGGGCGGCGTCGCGGAGCAGTGGTTCGCGCCGTTCGCGCTGACGATCGCCTGCTCGGTGCTGGTGTCGCTGTTCGTGTCGTTCTCGCTCGACCCGATGCTGTCGGCGTACTGGCCCGACCCGCACGTCCCGACGGAGCGGCGCCGCTGGCTCGCCGCGCATGCTGACGCGGTTCAACGACTGGTTCGACCGCCAGGCCGACCGCTACAAGCGCGTGATCGGCTGGGCGCTCGACCACCGGCATCGACGATGATCGCGCTGGCACGCTGTTCTTCCTCGGCGGCGCTCGCGCTGCCGGCGCTGGGCTTCGTCGGCGGCGCGTTCTTCCCGGTGCAGGACATCTCGGAGTTCACCGTCGTCGATCGAGACGCCGCCCGGATCGAACCTCGCGTACACGCGGCTGAAGGCCGAGGAGGTGGCGCGGCCTCGCGCGGTCGAAGCCCGAGGTGGCGTACACCTACACCACCATCGGCGGCAGCGGCGGCATCGGCGGCCGGTCGGGCGCCGTGGACGAGGCGACGGTCTACGTGCGCCTGACGCCGAAGGCCGAGCGCGCGCGGCACCAGGAGCAGGTCGCGCAGGAACTGCGGCGGCGAGCTCGAAGGCATCGGCGGCGTCGACGGCCTGGATCAGCGGCGACACTTCGGCAACCAGAAGCAGATCCAGGTGCAGCTGCGCGGGCCGTCGATGGAGGAGCTGAACCGGCTCGGCGCGGCAGTTCGCCGACGCGCGCTGCGCCAGACGCCCGGGCGCGGTGGACGTGGGGCTCTCGACCAAGGGCCAGAAGCCGGAGCTCGAGGTGCAGCTCGACCGCGCGCTGGCCGGGACGCTCGGCGTGACGCGTGGGCCAGGTCGCGCAGGCGCTGCGGCCGGCGTTCGCCGGCATCGACGCCGGCGACTGGGTGGACCCCGATCGGCAAGACGCGCGACGTCACCGTGCGCCTCGCGCCCGAGGCGCGCACGAACGCCGCGGACCTCGAGGCGCTGCCGCTCGTCGCTGCAGGGGCCGCGACGGGCCCGGTGACGCGTGCCGCTCGGCCAGGTCGCCAAGATCACGCCCGGGCGTCGGGCCCGCGCAGATCGACCACCTCGATCGCGAGCGCGTGATCACGGTGCAGGGCGAACACCGAGAACCGGCCGCTGTCCGAGGTGATGCGCGACTCAACGCGCGCATCGACGTCCGTGCGAGCTGCCCGCCGGGCTACGCGATCACGCAGGGCGGCGAGACCCGCGACTCAGGCCGAGGTGTTCGGCCGCATCCTCTTCGCGCTCGTCGTCGCGATCCTGCTGATGTACTTCGTGCTCGTGGTGCAGTTCGGCTCGTTCCTCGACCCGCTCGCCGATCATGCTGTCGCTGCCGCTGTCGCTGATCGGCGTCATGCTCGCGCTGCTGATCACCGGCTCGACGCTCAACATCATGAGCATGATCGGCGTGATCCTGCTGATGGGCATCGTCGCGAAGAACGCCATCCTGCTGATCGACTTCGCGAAGTGGTCGGAGGAGTCGGGGATGGATCGCCGGAGCGGCGATCATCGAGGCCGGGCGCGTGCGCCTGCGGCCGATCCTGATGACGACGTTCGCGCTGATCGCCGGCATGATTCCCGTCGCCCTCGGGCACGGGCGAGGGCGCCGACTTCCGCGCGCCGCTCGGCCGCGCGGTGATCGGCGGCGTGCATCACGTCCACGCTGCTGACGCTGCTCGTGATCCCGACCTTCTACGACATCCTCAGCAACCAGCGCGACTGGCTGCGCGCGAAGCTTGGCCGGCGCCCGACGGAAGCCCCGTCGAGCGAGCGGTAACATCGAGTTGGAACGGGCGTCGGTGTCCGCGGCCCGTCATTGCTGGAGGCTTCATGAAACTGCGTCATCTCGGTCCGAATCTTCGCGTGTCGGCGATCGGCCTCGGCTGCATGGGCATGAGCGAGTTCTACGGCCCGGGCGACGAGGAGGAGTCGGTCGCGCACCATCCACCGGGCGCTCGAGCTCGGGATCAACTTCCTGGATACGGCGGACGTGTACGGCCCGCATGCCAACGAGCGGCTGGTCGGCCGAGCGATTCGGGACCGCCGCGACCAGGTGGTGCTCGCGACGAAGTTCGGCAACGAGCGCGACGCGCGGACGGCCAGTGGGTCGGCATCAACGGCCGGCCCGAGTACGTGCGGCAGGCGTGCGACGGCTCGCTCTGCGGCGGCTGGGCGTCGACGTCATCGATCTCTACTACCAGCACCGCGTCGACCCGAACGTGCCGATCGAGGAGACCGTCGGCGCGATGGCCGACCTGGTCCGGCAGGGGAAGGTGCGGCACCTCGGGCTGTCCGAGGCCGCGCCGGCGACCATCCGCCGGGCGCACAAGGTCCATCCGATCACCGCGCTCCAGACCGAGTACTCGCTGTGGACGCGCGATCCGGAAGGCGAACTGCTCGAAACGACGCGCGAGCTCGGGATCGGGTTCGTCGCCTACAGCCCGCTCGGCCGCGGCTTCCTGGCCGGCCGCTTCAAGGCCCCCGACGATTTGCCCGCCGACGACTGGCGGCGCAACAACCCGCGCTTCCAGGACGAGAACTTCACGCTCAACCTGGAACTGGCGCGGCGCGTCGAGCGAGATTGCGCGTGCGCGCGGAGTCAAGGCGTCGCAGGTGGCGCTGGCGTGGCTGCTGGCGCAGGGCGACGACATCGTTCCCATTCCCGGGACGAAACGGCGGGCCTACCTGGAGGAAAACGCCGCCTCGGTGGACCTGCAGCTGTCCGCCGACGAGTTTGAAGGACCTCGAGGAGGCGTTCCCGCACGGCGCGGCCGCCGGCACGCGGTATCCGGAGGGCGGAATGAAGGCGGTGAACCGGTAGGGCGGGCTTCCAGCCCGCGCTCCCCGCCTCTCCTACTCGGCCGGCCCGGGTGCCGGCAGCACCGCGGCCAGCGTCATCGCGCCGGTGAGATTGGCGGTCGTGCGGAACATGTCGGGGATCGTGTCCACCGCGAGCAGGATGCCGATGCCTTCGATCGGGACGCGGGCCACCGCCAGGACCGGCACCATCGCGATGATGCTGCCGCCCGGCACGCCTGGCACGGCGAACGACGCAAAGACGACGGCGAGCACGATCGACGCGAGCTGGACCGGGGCGAGCGTCACGCCGAACAGGCGCGCGAGGAAAAGCACGCCCACCGTCTGCGCGACGGCGGCGCCGAAGTGGAAGATCGCCGTGGCCATCGGCAGCACGAGCCGCGTGGTGGACTGCGGCAGCCTGGCGCGCTCCGCCTCCTCCATCGCCACCGGCAGCGCGGCCAGCGACGATCGCGCGGCGAACGCGATGGCCTGCGCGGGCGCGCAGTAGGCGACGAACGCCAGGGGCCGCATCGGGCCGGCCCAGATCCCCAGGGGATACAGGACCACGAGGGCCGCCAGGACGGTGATGCCGACGACCAGGGCGATGTAGGCCCCGACGGCGCCCGCGGCCGACCAGCCGAGTTTCGCGGCCAGGGGGACCGCGAGGGCGAACACGCCCACCGGCGCGAGGTCGATGATCCACCCGATGAGGCGCTGCATGGCGTCGGCGACGCCTTCGACCGCCTGCAGCACCGCGGCGCGCCTCGCGTCCTGCACGCGCGAGAGCGCCAGGCCGAACAGCACCGAGAACACGATCACCGGGATCATCGCGCCGTCGCTCGCGGCCTTGAAGACGTTCGCCGGCACGAGTTCGATCAGCCACTGGGAGAATCCCGGCGCCGCGGCCGCGGCTCCTCCTCCGGCTGCGCCCGCCACCTCCGGGCTGCGCAGCGCGAGGGCTGCGGCCTGGTCGATCGGCACCCGCTCGAGGATCGGCAGCGCGATGACCAGGCTTCCGACCGACGCGGTGACGAGCAGGCCGAGCGCGAGGGCGGTGATGCGGACGCCGCTCCGCCCGAACTGGGCGGACGAGGCGATGCCGGCAACGCCGGCGACGAGCATCGAACCCACCAGCGGGATCACCGTCATGCGGATCAGGTTGACGAAGATGGTGCCGACCGTGGCGAGCACGGCCACGATCGTCGGCGCGCCCGGCAGCCACCCGGCCGCGAGTGCGAGCCCGAGGAGGAACCCGGCGACGAGGCCGACGATGACGCGGAGTGCGAGCATGACTGGAGATTCTCGCACACCTGCCGGGGTTGGGACTCGCGGCGATGCGGCGCGCGGAGTTGATGCGCCGCGGGTGCGCGAGCGATGCTTGCGCGATCGCGCGGTTCATCCGCTAGAATTGTAAATTCCTGCGCGGCTCTCCAGTGCTGGGAGGTCGTTCAACGGTAGGACACGTGGCTCTGGACCACGTTATCGGGGTTCAAATCCCTGCCTCCCAGCCACTTAACTCCTTCTGAATCAATCGGTTACGCTTTTGCCATCCTCCGCGCGACACGTGGTTCGCAACCACGTTACCCGGGGCCTGCTCGTCCGCGCTCAACTTTAGTCCTAAACGCTTCTACTGCAAGGAGATACGACGAGCATCGCGACGTGATCGCAGGTGCACCGCCGAGTGATGTTGAAAGAAACTTGAAAGGCTGTCCGCCCTTCGTGCGACATCCCGCGCTGGCTAGTGCCGCAGACCCATCTTCCGCAGCAGCGCGTGGAAGCGGGTGATTCAGCTTCGAGGCGAGTCCTGCCTCGCGGACCAAGCGAGCGCGGGCGGTGTCATCGCCGAGCGTGTCTGCGGGAAGGACTTTCAGCGCGACATCACGTTCCAGTCGCGTGGCGCGCCCGAGACTCTGCAGATGCCACCGGCCCCGAGCGGTGCGAGGATCTCGTACGGGCCGATGCGGGAACCGGCCGCGAGGCTCATCGTGTCAGGGGCATTCTACAGGTGTTGTCGTGTCGGGACTACTGCGGCAAGTTCATCTTCCGCAACAGCGCCCGGAAGCGCGGCTCGGCATGCAGGGAATCGAAGTTGGGGTCGACGGCGATGTACGGGAGGTTGGCACTGCCCTCAGTGTAGGACCGCTCGAGCCAGTCGAGCGCGCGCGCACGGTCCCCGGCCATCGCGTAGTTCCACGCGGCCTCATAGGCCACGCCTGGCTCGCCTCCATGCTTCGCGAGCGCCACTTCGGTTGCCCGCCGCAACGCGGCGGCGTAGCCCGATTCGGCATAGGCCTTCGTGAGGGCGTCCGCCACGTCCGGCCAGCCCCAGGACTTGTAGTAGGCCGCCTGCGCCTCGACGGCACCTGCGTACTGCTGTTTCATGAACAGGGCCGTGTAGACCGCGCCCAAGGCCCCGAGATGGCCCGGCTGCAGGCGGAGGAGCTCGTTGGATTGTGCGATGGCCTCATCGTAGCGCCGGGCGCACTCGAGGGCGACCCCGTAGAAGACCCGGACCACCGGGTCCAGCGGATCGATCGCGACGGCGCGCTCGATCTGCGACATGCCCTCGCTGGACCGGCCGAGGATCATCAGGACGTGCGAGTAGTACGCCCGCACCTGTGCGTCGTTCGGATCGAGATCGAGGGTCCGTTTGAACTCGCGTTCGGCAGCTGGAAAGTTGAAATCGGTCCAGGCGAACGCCCCCCCGAGGATCCAGTGTGCCGCCGGCAGCGTGTCATCGAGCTCGATGGCCTTGAGCGCGGCCGCCCTGCCTTTCTCGCCGGCCTCGCGCACGGGTGCCATGCTGAGTTGCCGCCGATAGAGCCAGACCCCCGCAATCCCCACGTAGGCTGCAGCTGACGCCGGGTCCTTCGCCAGCGCCCGCTGGAAGTACTGCTCGGCCGCGTCGAAATCGGCCTTGCTGAACCTCCCCAGGTGCTCCTTCCCTTTGAGGCAGAGGTCGTACACCTCGGGATTGACGGTCTTGGCGCCCGCCAAACGCGCCTGTTCCGCGGGCAGGAGCTTGAGCGCCAGCGCCTTGGCCACCTGCTGCGCCACCTCGTTCTGCAGCACCAGGATCCCCGCCAGCTCGCGCTCGTAGCGCTCGGCCCAGATCTGCGTCTGGTCCGCCACCTTGATCAGGTCCGCCGTGATCCGGATGCGCCCCGCCTCCTGCTGCGCGCTTCCTTCCAGGATGTAGTCCACCCCGAGCTCGCGGCCGATTCGGTCGATCGTCTTGTCCGTCTTCTTGTAGGTTATCGCCGTCGTCCGCGCGATGACGTGCAAGGTCTCCGGGTGCACCCGGCCGAGCAGGGCGATCATCTCCGTCGTCAACCCGTCGCTCTGGTAGTCCTGTGACGCGTCGCCGCTCACGTTGGCGAACGGCAGCACGGCCAGCTTGATGATGCGTGCCGGCGTCCCGGCCGCGCCAATGAGGCGGGACCGCAGGCCGCCGACGTCCAGCCCGAAGAGCACCGCAACAGTGGTCAGCAGCGCCAGCGCGCCGACAGCCGCGCTCACCAGCAGCCGGCGACGCCGCTGCAGCAGCACCCGCCAGGTTGACCACGACGCCGACGCTTGACCGGCCGCGACAGCCTCGAGCGCCGCGCGCACCTCGGTGCCCTGCTGATACCGCTCGCCAGGTTCCTTCGCGAGACACCGATCGACCACGCCCGCGAGCGGCGCGGGGACGGACGATGGCAACGGCGGCGGCGCCTGGTTGAGGATGGCACCCGTCAGGTCGAACGCCGTCTGCCCCTGGAACGGCCGCGTCCCTCCCGCCAGCTCGTAGAGCACCACGCCGAGCGCCCAGATGTCGCTGCGCGCGTCCGCCGCCTGGCCCTTCAACTGCTCCGGCGCCATGTAGGCGAGCGTGCCCGCGATGACGCCTGGCGCGGTCAGCGAGCGCGACAGCGTGGTGGCGTCAACCGTCTCCTCGTCCATCAGCCGCTTGGCCAGGCCGAAGTCCAGCACCTTGGTCTGACCATCAGGCGTGACGACGACGTTGGCGCTCTTGAAGTCGCGATGCACCACACCGCGCGCGTGCGCGTGGGCGAGCGCGTCGGCCATCTGCTGCCCGTAGCGCAGGGTCTGATCGACGGGCAGCGGACCAGCCGCCACGCGCGCGCTGAGCGACTGCCCTTCGACGAGCTCCATCGCAATGTAGGTTTGGGTGTCTGCCTCGCCGACGTCGTAGATCGTGCAGATGTGCGGGTGATTGAGCTTCGAGGCGAGCCGCGCTTCGCGGACCAGGCGCGCACGAGCTGTCGCGTCGCCGAGGGTGTCGGCGGGCAGGACCTTCAGCGCGACGTCGCGCTGCAGGCGGGTGTCGTGCGCGCGCCAGACCTGACCCATCCCGCCTGCGCCAAGGGGGGCTGTGATGTCGTACGGGCCGATGCGGGAACCGGCCGCGAGGCTCATCGTGTCAGGCGAATTCTAACTCAACAACCGGGCGCCGACCACCGAGGCCGGCTCATGCGCCTGAGGAGCGGCTGGAACCGCGGCGGCGATCGAGCGGCAGGCCCGGAAAGTGTCGTGACCGCGAAGTGAACGAGGCTTTGCGGGCTTGAAAGAATCTTGAAACTCTGCGCACGAAACCACCCCCGGCGGCCCCAGACCGCCGGAGGGTAATCGGCGGAAGGTCGAACAAGACCCACAAGTCCCGACAACGCCCAAACTACTTCTTGAGTCTCTGGACCACGTTATCGGGGTTCAAATCCCTGCCTCCCAGCCATCCGCCTCCGCGGCCTCTTGAATGCACGGCCGCTACGGCGAGATGTCTCGCCGAAGCTCGCGGAGCGAGCGAAGGCGGACCACCCGCAACGTTTGAACCCTCTCCCGCCATCGGACCGCGAACACTCGAACAGGCGAAGGCTGTCTCGCCGAAGCGAGGGCGGAGGAGGAGAGGCCAGCGGACGCGCCAGCGAAGGCGGACCTCCGCCACGGGGTTTCAACCCCGCTCACGCTTCGCGTGAGCTACGGCTAGGCAGGCAAGTCGCCGTCAGTTCCCTTCACCCTAGCTCTCGCGAACAATCCGGACAGGCGAAGGCTGTCTCGCCGGGTGTGCGGATCGAGGGCGGACGTGCGATCCACGATTCGCTCGCCGTGCTGCGAGCGACGCCGCCTCCTCCTGGACGATGAAATTACTATCGCATTCCGATATGGCGATGCTATCGTATTCCGATAAGAGGGCGCCGTGAGTGAAAAGAGACCCGACCTTCTGCGTGGAACGCTCGACTTGCTGATCCTGAAATCGCTGTCGCTGGAGCCACTGCACGGGGTCGGCGTCTCGCGTCGCATCACGCAGATCACCAGGGGAGCCTTCGAGGTGAGCTTCGGCTCGCTCTTCCCTTCGCTGCACCGGATGGAAGAGCGGGGCTGGGTAGAAGCCGCGTGGCGTACGTCGGAGAAGAACCGCCGGGCCGAGTCCTACCGACTGACCTCCTCAGGGCGGGCACAGCTCAAGGCGGAGGCGCGCGACTGGAATCAGATGGTCGAGATCATGAGGACGGCGGTGGAGTCCACCTGAATCCGACACGGAGGCATCATGATCGGTCAACTCACCAGCTCGTTCGAAACCTCTTGCGCGGGAACGCCGTCGAGCGCGCGCTGGACGATGAACTGCAATCGTCGGTGGAGCTCCTGACCGAGGAGAAGGTCGAGAAGGGCGCGCCGCCTTCGGAAGCCAGACGACTGGCGCTCATCGCGCTCGGCGGCGTGGAGCAGGTGCGGGAGGAGGCGCGCGCGGCCCGCGCGGGGCCGGCCTGGAGGCCGTCGGCGCGAGGTGCGCCTCGCGATCCGCAACCTGACACGCGCGCCGGTGTTCTCGTGCGCGGTGGTCTTGACGCTTGGCCTGGCGCTCGGCGCCAACGCCGCCGTCTTCACGCTGCTGAACAGGCTCGTCCTGCGTCCACTGCCGGTGAAGGACCCCGGCGCGCTGACGATTGTGAACGCCCAGCCGGTCCACGCGGGGCAGCCGCTTCATTGTCTCCGGCCGCAGCGAGGCTGGAGTCGCCCACCTGTCGTACCCGTTGTTCCGGACGCTGCGCGACGGCGTGCTCGCCTTCGACGGCGTCATCGCGGAGACGGGTCTGGACACCACCATGGTCGCGCGCCGGGGAACCGATTGCGGTGAAGCCTCGTTGGTGAGCGGGAACTACTTTCAGGTGCTGGGGGTTGGCGTTGTCCTGGGTCGGGCGTTCACGCGGCAGGCGAAGGGAGCTCGGGAAGCAGTCCATTCCTGGTGCTGACCGACGGATTCTGGCGGCGCCAGTTCGGGAGCGATCCCTCGGTCTGGGCCGGACGGTGCGGCTGAACCAGGTGCCCCTGACCGTGATCGGTGTGGCGGCGCCGGGCTTTGCCGGCACAGTCGCGGGTGAAGCGCCCGACGTCATGGTCCCCGCCAACATGCGGGATTCGCTCGTCCGGTCCTCATCCCGTTTCCCGCCCCGATACGACTCTCCCGACATGCACCTGTACAAGGTAATGGCCCGGCTCGCCCCCGGCGTCACGCCGCAGCAGGCCGAGCGGGCAGCCGATGGGCTGTACCGGAGCCTGGTGCAGGAGAGCCTTGGGAACGATGGCTACTGGACGCGAACGACCCAGGACCGGCTCACCACCCAACATCTGACGCTGATGCCCGGCGGACAGCGTCGAACGACCAGTCGGCGCTGGGCCGCGGCTCTGCAGACCCCCGTTGCGCTACTGATGGGAATGGTGGCGCTGGTATTGTTCGTGGCGGCAGGGAACGTCACGAATCTCGTCCTGGCGCGCGGTGAGGCCCGCACCTCGGAATCGTGGGCATCCGGCTGGCCCTGGGTGCGGGCCGTTGGAGGGTCCTGCGGCAGTCGCTGTGGGAAGACCTGCTGCTGTCGCTGGCCGCCTGCGGTTTTGGCCTGCTCTTCGCGCACTGGACGTCCGGCTTCGCCCCGCGCTGCTGAACGCGGAACGGCTGCCGGACGGTGTGACGTCGGCGCCCGATTGGCAGACCGGCGCCGCTGCCCTGGTGCTGGCGCTGATCACCGGGTTCGGAGTGTGGGCCGCGTCGACCCTGCAGTCGAGTCGGCACTGGGGCTCGGGCGCGGCGGCCCTGAACATCCAGACCGTACGCCAGCCGCGCGCGTCACTCGGGCGGCGCCTGCTGGTGGTGGCGCAGGTCTCCCTTTCGCTGGCCCTGCTGTGTGCATCGATGGTGCTGTCGAGGAGCCTGGCTCGACTCATGGCGGTGGACCCGGGCTTCACAGTCGATGGGCTCTATGGCCTGACGGTCAACCCCGGCCAGGCGGGTCTTGCGGTGCGACGCAGCGAGCGTATCTGACGGACTCAGCCGGGAGATTCGGAGCATCCCGGGGTGGCGGCGGTGGCGGTCACCAGTGGGTCCGATCGCCTCGGAACACAGAGAAGGTCCTTCGTCACCTCGGACCGGAGCGCGCGCAAAGACGTCGCCGCCGGGTGATCGATGCCGGTCCGAGTCCATTCGCAGCTCTCGGGCTCCCGCTACGGCAGGCCGCGGATTCACGCCCCCGAGGAGGCGGCCTCGGGAGCGAAGCTGGCGGTGGTCAACGAGTCGATGGCGCGACAACTGTTCCCCGGCGGTGGCGCGCTGGACGGGCGCGTCGGCCTCGACCAGGAACCCGACCTGCAGGTCCTGGGAATCGTCCGGGACACGAAGGCCGGGCCGCGGGCGGTGGTGCAGCCGGCCGTATTCCGTCCGTTCACGAGCGGCGGGCGCGGCGGAGCCGTCTCGCTCGTGATCCGGGTGTCGGCCCCCTCCGCCCTGTCGGCCCGCACGTACGCGCGGCGGCACGGCGCGCCGGCGGGTCGGTGGTCATCAACGGCTTCAGCTCGATGCGGGAACGGCTGTCGCGACTGCTCTACCGTGATCACATCCTGGCCTTCCTGTCGTCCGGTCTGGCGGCCCTTGCCGCGGTGCTGTCCGCCATCGGGGTCTTCGGCCTGGCCACGTACACCGCGCACCGGCGCACACAGGAGTTCGGCTTGCGTATCGCGCTCGGCGCAACGCCCGGCTGAATCCAGTGGCTCGTCTTCAAGCAGTTCGGCTGGCTCGCGGTGGCGGGTTGCGTCACCGGCCTGCTCGGGTTTGCGGCTGCGGGACGCCTCCTCACCAGTGTCCTGTTCGAACTGACACCCGGCGATCCGGCCAGCGTGGCGGGGGCGGTGGCGTTGCTGGCCGTTACCGTGTCCCTTGCGGCGTTCCTGCCTGCGCTCCGGGCAGCGCGGCTGAATCCGGTCACTTCGCTACGCCGCGAATAGCGTCAAGCCTCGCGCCTTGCGCAGTTGCGACAAGTGCAACTCGTCCGACAGTCGCCGCGCTTCCGCTTCCATCCGGGCCCGGGTGGCCGGGCGAACCCTGGCCTTGATGTCTGTCCACCGAATCCTGGGAACTCCATGGTCGCGGTCTGGCGCGAATCCATGGGCCACGCCATTTGACGGAGTGGTGAACTTCCCTATCAGCGTGGCGACATTCATGACCGCGGAGTTCTTGGTCGACGTGATCAAGACGCAACGCGCTCAACTGGCAGCCAGAGTCAACACCCTTGAGAGCATCCTGCCCATCTGTTCCTTCTGTAAGAAGACCCGCAACCAGGACAGCAAGTGGGAGCAGATAGAGGGCTACATCGGCAATCCGTCCTGAGACGATGTTCAGCCATGGGCTCTGCGAGGAGTGAGAGGAGAAGCACTACCCTGGGCTGTCTTAATCCGCGCGCCTCCTTCGTTCTCGTCAACGCGGCTCGCGTCTCCGCTACTCTCTCAACGACGGTCGGATCGCAGCCAACAACGATGAACGCCGCGTGGGACACATTGGCGAACCCGGGGAGCACGAGGCCCGCCAGCTTGCGCTGCACCTGAAGCCAGGCATGCCCGACAGCCGGGCGCCGCCGGCCACGCCCGCTTTCAAGACGTCGCGTCTTCTGATCCGGTCACCCTTCGGCCGAGGGGGAGAACCGGAGCTGCGCCTATCCGAACAACTCCTGGGCGTGCGCCAGACGTGAGGCCACCTTCACGCCATTCGGGCACTTCACGGAACACGAGGAGCAGTCGGAGCAACGGACGGAGGTGACTTCATGCGGCAGCGCGCGGAAGCTGTCCCGCCCCAGCGAGAATTGACCGTAGTTCTGGGCGTACATCGTGAACCGCAGCATGTCGGCCACCGGCAGGCCCCTCGCGCACTGGCCCTCGCAGGAGCCGCACATGCGGCAGTACCAGTCCTTGATGGCCTCCAGGCGGGCCGTCAGCAGCCTGTCGTCCTTGTCGGTGTACGGGGCCGACATCGCCCGGATGTTCTCATCGAGCTGTTCCATATCCGTGATGCTGGGGATGATGGTGTCCACGTTCTTGTTCTTCAGCACCCATTTCAGTGCGGCGACCGGCGCGCCTTCCCTGTTCAGGAGATTGAGTTTCTCGGGCGGCACGACGTAGGAGCGCACGGTGGGTTTCACCCCGCCCGCCAGACCCTTCATGGCCACGATCCCTATGCCGGCCTTGCGGGCATTTTCGATCATCGGGTCGATGGCGTTCCCCATCGCGAAGTTGTAGCTGATGAGGAACACGTCGAAGTGATTCATCTTCTGGAACGCGGGCATCACTTCCGCGTGCCCGCCGTGGAAACTGATGCCGGCGAAACGGATCTTGCCCGCTTTTTTGGCTTCGTTCTGGGCTTCCAGCAGCCCGTCGTTGACGGACGATACGGTGCTGCGGCTGTGCAGGTACCAGATGTCCAGATGGTCGGTCTGCATCTCCCTCAGGCTGGTGTCCAGGTCCGCCAGCGCCTGTTGCTTGTCCTTGGCCTGCGTCTTGCTGGTTATATAGACCTTGTTGCGGTACTTCTTCAGGGCAGCCCCAACCATGCGTTCGTTGTTTCCCCCTGATAAACCCGCGCCGAGTCGAACAGGTTGATACCCAGATCGGCGGCTCTCTCGATTACGCTTGGATCTGAGGTTGTCATGCAACCGAAGGCCAGCCTCGTGACTTTGATGCCTGTCTTCCCTAATTTGCTGAAAACCAACTTCGGCCCGGCGGCCTGTTTGGGCATGGCTGGTTTCTGTCCTCACGGCAGCGAGGGCCGGCAGAGCCAGCCCGCCCTCGAGAAAAGTGCGTCGGGATGATAACTTCATGCAAATAGTCTCCTGTATCGGCTACATACTCCAGGTTCCGGCGTCCACTGGGCCGCCATTCTACAGC
>CAWJPZ010000002.1:0-190720 GCA_963844875.1 uncultured Acidobacteriota bacterium | reverse complement strand
TGTCGGGGCTTGGCCGGTTCAGTTCCTGCCGGTCTTCGACGAACTGACGAAGGCCGCCCTTGCTGCCGCGGTTGAGACGGCAGACTTCGAGGGCGAGCCGTTTCGGGTCGTCGACGCCCGTCCACCTCGCGGTGATTGCTCTTGGCGACCGGCCGCGCGAAGGACTACGCCCGGGTCCTCGCGCTTCTCGATGCCGGCGCGGTCACGGGGGAAGAGATCCCGGGTCGTCGCCGAACGGCACCATCTCGGCGGCCGCATGGAACGAGTTCCTGAGGAGGTTCGTTTTGATGGCGCCCCGCTGACGAACTTGTTCTCGCGCCAGGCTCGAGTGGCAGCGATTGCGCAAGGAACCTGTCCTGGCCGGAGAGATCGGGAGGTGGACCCCGCGCGCCCGTCATTGGAGGCCTTTCGGGAGATGCGCATCGAAGCGCCGCGTGACGCCCTCGCAGGAGTGCCGCCCTCCCCGGCAAGGCTCGCACGACGATTAACCCGCCGGTTCCGAGAGGTTCAGGCCCGGGACAGCGTCACGGCTGGGCCAGCGGCACACGCCGTTCATCCCCGGGGCTTCCCCGGCCTGCGCTGCTTGGACTGGCAGTCACTTCAGAGCTCGGGTCGTTCTTCACAGCTTCCAAGACGGAGAACGGCGGTTTGTCTGCGAAGATTTTCTTGGTGAGGTCCGGTCCTAACAGACTCATCGCCTTCTCCTGGATCGGCTTCATCTGGCGCTGAATCTCGGCTCGTTTCTCGGGATTGTGTTGTAGCGAACATTCCCTCGGTCGCGAACTTCGCAGCACTCTCCTTGACGAATGATCGCTGTTCATCCGTCAAAGCGAAGGCGTCAGACACATTGTGATGTGACGCCTCATTACCTCGGACTTCTGCTTCGCGCTTAACGTCAGGAAGCTGGCTGCACCGTCTTGCCGTACCGATGCGAGAGCCAGTAAGACACGATTCCGCCGAGCCACAACGCCAAGCCGATTCCGAACAACCAACTGTGAACTCGGGGCCAGGGCATGACAGCCCCGAGATTATTAACCCGCCCCACAGCCCAATGACCACTAACGCCGCGACGGCGACCGATGACCGGCGGTGCTTCGGCGCGACCAGGTACAAGGTCCAGAAGAGGGCCGCCGCCATGAACGGCGAACTGACGATCTTCGTCATATTCACGCCCTCGACGAGCACCAGGCCGTTGGCCAAGCGCTCGCCCGGGTGCATCAGCATCGCGCCAAACACGCGGGTCGCGGCCATTTGCACGAGAAGAGTAACGAGAAGGGCAGCCGGAATGGCGAGAGCCAGTCTCACCCAGCCGAGAGTCGAGGATTTCATCGGGTTCCTCCACTGACCGAGCATGACCATCAGAGCAAGAGCTTTGAAGAATCCTACGTAGCCTCGCAGCCTGCCACCCAGGCCCGAGCAACAGCCGACCGGTGCGAGCTTGCCCGTGCCTCGAACTGAAGGTCAGCGACGATGGGCAGGACGACCGTGTCGATGGACTCGGGTTCGCACAGCTGTGTAGCGACGGACAACAGAATCATGCCAAGGCGCGAGGCGGTCCCGCCCATGAAGAGGATGACGAGCGTGGGACCGTCCTTCGTCAGGTAGATACGAAAACCTGGCTGCCTATTTGAGGTTGGTGGGAGCTAGCAGACAGCTAACGAAGTCCTCACAGCTCTGGACGGACACCTTGGACGGACAGGCCGGTTCCCCACTACAGCAGCAGCCTGCCACCGACGGACGAAGACAGGGGTCGGACGGCCAGCGCGCAGGCGCCTTGCGCCCGCCCGCTGCCGCCGGAACGGGGCCGACTCTCGAGGAACGGACGACGGTGCAGCCTTCAATGGCTGCACCGTCTGCTGCTGCTACTTCCTGGGCAAGCCTGGCACGTAACCGTCCGACAGGGTCTTGAGAAACGCGACGATGGCGGCCTCATCGTCAGGCGAGAGCCCCAGGTTGCCAAGTTCGGCCACGTTGACGTTCTCCGCAACTTCCGGCGCCGGCCAGCAGCCGGCGGCCATGGCCTGGGCCTCGGTGTAGTCCCCGGGGCAGACCGGCTTCGCGTCGCGCGTGTTGTAGAAATGGACGATGCCTTCGAGCGACTTGAAGTACCCGTTGTGGCCGTAGGCCTTGGTGATGCCCGGCAGCCCCGTTCCCAGGTTGCGCGCGGTCGGAACCTTGTGCTTCCCCATGTTCGCGGCCGCAAAGGCCTCGTAGTCGGGCCTCGAGGCGAGGAATCCGCCCAGTCCCCGGTCTGCGAAGCCGGGGTCGGCGATAGTGGCGGGGTTCTCCGGGTTCTTCGGGACTCCCAGGTTGTCAAACGTGTAGTCCGTGAAGAGCGGCTTCTGACCATTCGCGGGATGGCACCTGGCGCACTTCGCCTTGCCGAGGAAGAGCGCATGGCCGAGCTGCTCTTCCTTCGAGAGCTTCGCCATGCCCTTCTTGCTGTAATCGAACTTCGAGGAGAAGGCGTTGACCTCAGGAGACGCCTCGTAGGCGGCGACAGAGTACCCGATGTGGTCGTAGGCCATCGCCACGTCGTCGCAGGCGTCAGCTCCCCAGACCTCCCTGAAGAGGACGCCATACGGGCCGGCGCACACCCGCATCACAACCTCAGCTGGGCTGGGAAGCGCCTGTTCCATGGGGTTGAGGAACGGCCCCAGTGCCTGCTCGGCGGCCGGGCTGCCGAGCCTCTCTCCCGTCGCCCGGCCATCCCAGAAGTTCCCGCCGACGAACAGGCCCTTCTTATTCAGGTGCAGAATCGGGCTCTGGGTCGCGTACGCGGCGCTCGGCGGCTTGCGGTCGCCGAACGCACCTGGGATGGATCCTTCGTAGACCGCTCCGTGCAGGTTGATGGCGCTGTCCGGACCGGTCCAGCCGGCGTCGCGCCCGTGGCACGTCGCGCACGACTGGTTGTGGTTCAGAGAGAGGTTCATGTCGTGGAAGATCGCTTTCCCGAGCTCCTCTTTGGGAGTGAGCGATACATCCTTCGCCGGCACGGCGGCAACGATGAGCACGGTCAGGACCGCACAGGCTGCGGCGGCGAGGAGCACGAACTTGCGACGCATGGCGCACCTCCTGGACTAGGCGGGACTAGGCGACTGCAGGGAACCGATCGGGTTGACCGACGGTTGGGGAGAGCGCTCGGCCGCCTGGACCTGCCAGGGCGGCAGGCGCAGGCGCTGACACCGACATCATACGCGCTCCCCGACCGGCGTCAAGGCTGGCCCGGTTGTCCCGCCAGGGCATGACAAGGGAGGTCACGGCGAGCCGGTGCCGTTGTAACGTTGAATCGACTGGAGAGCCAATTCAGGGAAGATGCGGAAAACCGGGAAAGTGCGGAAGCAATCCCGCCGCGTGCTCCTCGTGCTGGCCGTCGTGCTGGTGGCGCGTGGTGCCGGCCGCCCGTGCCGCCCGCGTGGATCCGGCCGTTGCGCTGCGCGCACAGTGAGACGAACCGACCCACTGCCCGCGGGACTTCCAGGTGCTCGCGGTACCGGACGCGCGCGCGGAGGACATGGGCGACCTCGACCTTCAGCTCCGCCGCGATGCAGCTAATCTCGCCTCTACCGTTGTGATCGACCGGCAGTCAACGAAGCCTTCGGTCGTGTGCGAACACGTGCGAAAGAAGTCGTCGCAGGCGCACATTCGGGTTCACACGCACTCGGGATTCGTCTACACAGGTCGCTTCTTCGCACGTGTGCCGACCTACTTCATTAGCTTGAGGGGCTGGCGCCCGCAAGAGTGTGGGGGTTCGACGTCCGGCTTGCATCCCTCTTCCGTGAGCTACGGTTGGCAAGCCAACCTTCAGGCGAAGGTTGTCCGCCGGAGCAACGCGAGGACCGTTCTTCATCCGCAGCGTTGCGAAGGCGGCCCCTCCAACATCCCATCACCGACAGTTGCAGCCCCTCAGTGTCCGGCATCAGCCCTTTAGGCTGACGCCCTTGTTGATGGAGATGGCCCGAAGGCCTGTACCACCAACGTTAGCTGCGTTGTCGGTACGAGGCTTGGAGCCTTGTCGGTGGAAGGTTCGCGGCTGGTCCGCTCGGTGTTCGCTACTCGTCGTGCAGCGCGACCATCGGGCTGACCCTGGATGCCCGGAGGGCCGGCAGGAAGCCCGCGCCAAAGGCCACGACGGCCAGGGCAACCACGGCGCTCGCAAAGACAGCCGGGTCGTAGGCCTTGAGCTCGAAGAGCAGATCCTGGGAGGCCGCGCCCCTCCCGGCGGCTGCCGCTCCGGCGAGACCAATGATGCCCCCGACGAGCGTCATCCACCCGACCTGCTTCAGGATCAGGTGACGGACCCCGGCAGGCGTGGCGCCGAGCGCGATTCGAAGGCCGATCTCCCGGGTCCGCTGCGCCACCGTGTAAGCCAGGACGCCGTAGAGGCCGATGGCCGCCAGCAGCGTGGCGATGACGGCAAAGGCCGTGGACAGCGTGGTGATGAACCGGTCGAGGAAGACGTTCTGCCGAATCTGCTCGGGCAGCGATCGCGAGATCCTCGACGGGAAGGTTCGGGTCCACGTTCTTGACAATCCTCGGTACCGCGCCGAGCACGCTGTCGGGATCGAGCGACGTCTTCACGTAGAACGTCAGGAAGCCGAGCGATTCGTCCTGCCGATAGGGCGTGTAGAACACCGGCGGGATCTTGGCCTTCACCTCGCTGTACTTGACGTTCTGAACCAGCCCGACGATCTCGATGTCCAGGTCCTTTGCGCCACGACCCATCCGCTTTCCAACCGCGTCATTGCCGAGGTGGAACTTGCGCGCGAACTCCTCGTTGACGACCGCCACTTTCCCGGTGCCGACCGCGTCGGCGTTCGTGAACTCGCGACCCGCCAGCATGGGAACGCCGAGGGTCTTGAAGTAGCCGGGGCCGATCGCGTTGAATCGCGAATCGGTGTCGGTGTCGGGGCCGGCGTCGAAGCCCTGCACGATGACGCTGTTCCCCCAGTTGTTGCCGGCAAGGATCGGCACCATCGAGCCCGTCACGCCGGTCACGCCGGGTTCGGCGGCCAGCTCCCTTTCGAGCCGTTCGAAGAGCGCCTTCGACTGCTCGGACTTGTAGCCGTTCAACTGCGGCGACACGGCAAAGGTCACCACGTGGTCGGCCTTCAGGCCCAGGTCCACGCGGCTGACGTTCACGAGGCTGTGGATGAACAGGCCGGCTGCGATCAACAGCGCCATCGACAGCGCGATTTGCGCGGTGGCCAGCGACGTGCGGAAGCGCGCCGCCCCCCTGGCGCTCGTGGACTGTCCCGAGACACCCCGCAACAGGCTGACGAGGCGGGGACTGGTGCTGTGAATCGCGGGGAACAGGCCGAACAGCAACCCTGTGCCCAGCGTGACGACGGCCGCAAAGAGCAGCAACTGGGAGTTGAGCTCGACAACGACGATACGAGCCGCCTCGGGCGGGAGGAGCGCGGCCATACCCTGGAGCGTCCACCGCGCGACGAGCAGTCCGGCGGCGCCGCCAAAGAGCGCGAGCATACTGGACTCGGCGAGCAACTGCCCGACGAGGTGCCAGCGGTTCGCGCCGATCGCCAGGCGGAGCGCCATCTCGCCGGCGCGTGTCGCGGCGCGCGCGAGCAGCAGGTTGGCGATGTTGGCGCACGCGATCAGCAGTACCAGGCCGGTGACGCCGAGCAGCAGGCGCATGGGCACCGCCGATTCTCGGCGCACCGAACTCTGGCCGCCCGGTCCTGCCACGACCGTGACCTCCTTGTCCCGGAAGCGCTTGAGCGTCTGGTCGCTCATCCCCTTCTGCAGCGGGGCTTCGACGTCGTTGAGGATCCCGCGGTAAGGCATGTTCAGTGCGGTCTCAGCCCCGCCCACCGTGACGCCGGGCTTCAGCCGGCCGAACACGTAGACCCAGTAACTGCGGCGGTTCTCGAAGACGGTAGGTCCCTTGCTGCTGGCGAACGCCTTCTCCATCAGGTCCCGCATGGTGATCGGCACAAACACCGACGGCTGCGGCCCGAGCGTCGTCCCATCGAAGCCGTCTGGCGCCACGCCGACAATCGTCATGGGCTCCCCGTTGACCGTGAGCGCCTGGTTGAGGACCGAGGGGTCTTCGTTGAACGTCTTCCGCCAGTAGCGGTGGCTCAGGACCACCACCGGCGACTGGCCCGGCGCCTGATCGTCGCCAGGGCCGAGCAGGCGCCCGAGGGCCGGCCTGAGACCGAGCAGCGGAAAGTAACTGCCTGAGACAAGCGTGCCGCTGCTGCTCTCCGCCGCGCGCCCCTTGAACGCCAGGTTCGCGCCGAAGACCCGGTGGGCTGCCAGGCCGGTGAAGGACGTCTGCTGGCGTTCCAGATCGCGGAACATCGGGTAGCTGAAGACGTCGTCGCAGGACCCCGCGGTGTTGCACGAGGTGGACCCCGGCTTGACGCCCGGGGCCGCGAGGTTCACCAAGTCGTAAGGCGACTGAACCGGAAGCGGGCTCAGCAGGAGCTGGTAGAAAAGCGAATAGATGCCGGCATTGGCGCCGATGCCGAGTGCCAGCGACACGACGGCGACGAGCGTCACGAACGGCGTCTTGAGCAGGGTGCGCAGCGCAAGGCGAAGATCGGGCATACGTGAAGTCTCAGTGGCACGGCAGAACTGAACGACTCTGAATTGAACGGACAGGCCGCCCGCGCACTCCAGCTCGTCATCGAGGCAAAGGCATCCTTCGTCTTTGACGGATTTCGGCGCCCGGGAGTTTGCGGGGGTCACTCTCCCCACCGTGCGCGTGATCCGTGCAGGGCCATCCGTAGCACTGCCTCAGTGCCTTGCCGGCAGCGGATCGGGCGCTCGCACCCAACAGCGAATCTTCGGGGTCGCTTCGGCTGCTCCGTCCGTCAAGGAAGCTCGTCAGGCAACGATGCCTTCCACCGGATTCGCACACCCCCGACGAGCGCCGTCGGCGTCCGCACGTCTTCGCCACTGGAATCGAAGGGACCGTCATCGCGGACTCCTTGGCGACCGAGCGACGATCTAGTGCGGGTCGGCGGGAGTCCGTCGGAACGGCGCGAGGGCGTCAGGCAGCACGAGATACGCCTCGTAGCGGCCGTCCGGCACCCCGACAAACCGGAATCGTCCCGTGCTGTCCGTGTGCGTTTCCCGGCGCGTTCCGCCGCCCTCGAGGACGACAGTCACGTTCCGTGCTGCGGGATCAGAATGGTGAGTGCGAGGCTCTGGCCGCGCTCCGAGGTGACGGCTTCGCCGCAGACGGCGAGCGACAATTACGCCTTCCGCTTCCTCCAGGCCCTGGCTGCGCCGACGAGGCCGCTGCCGAGCAGGAGCAGCGAGGTGGGTTCGGGAACGGCGCGAATGGCGAGGGTCTCCGAGAAGTTCACGGCGCCGGGCTGGCCCCACCAAGGATGTTCGTCAGTGTCTGGGTTGCCTGGACCCGAGCCGGGGGCATTCGCCCAGTCGCAGTGATTCTCAAAACTCTCATCGACGAAGTAGGCCGCAGCGCACGCTGCGCTGCCAGTCAACGTGGGGGTGTGATAGGCGAAGTAGGCACCGGAAGCAGGGTCGCCCAAGCCAAGCGGCACGTTGGCGCCTGGAAACTGGAAGTCACTCGCCACCGGGGCCAACCTCATCTCCTCGACCGTCGGCAGACGCCATCCCAACCGGGCCTGGAAGGAGAAATCGGGAACTAACCCCCCATAGCTTCCATCGGGCGCCACAGCAAACATCCACGCCCACTGGTAGCCATTCTTCGTAATGTAGGCGTTGGACGGCAGCGGCGCCTGAACGAGCGGTGTCGCAAAGGCGCTTCCCGCCGCGATGATCATCAAGGCGGAGCCCAGAACCACTCGGTGCAGTCTGAACATGACAATTCCCCCGGCGATTATGGCGAGTCCGCCGCATTAGCAGCCCCAGTCGGAAGACGCCCCCAGGCTGGGGACCTCCCGTCGAGTGACAACCGGGAGGTCCGGCTTTCAGCTTGCAAGCGTTTGTCCAACGGGCAGGGCTGCCGTTTACGCCAGTTTCCGAGTTTCCACTTCGTGATAGTCGCCCTCTGAGGAGCCATTTCTCCCCAAAATCAGCAGTGAGGCGGTCTCCGGTGGCGAGGATGTATCGCCATGTCACTGCTCCACGCCGCGTACGCGTAAGGCGCGCTCGCCGAGGGTGAGAACGACGACCGCCGTGCTGAACAGGAGCAACCCGACGCAGGCTCCAGCGACGGCACCGTAGGGGCTGACAATGAACAGACCGAGGAGCACTGCAAGCGGACTGCTTCGGGCCGCCGGCAGTGCGGCCATCGCGAGGAGCCACGCGGTCGCCATCCCGCACCCCGTCGCCTCGGCGACCGCGACTGCGTCACGATCACCCTGCTGCCAGCGCTGCGCATGCGCCCAGGTGCGCCAGACCGCAATGGCGGCCAACGGCAACATGGGTGCTGTGCTTCGGAGGAACGCGCGAAGTGCGGACAGCACAGGCGACCAGCCGGGCGGGTGGACGGTCGCATCGTAGTGAGGCGCAAGCAGCGCCCCGGCCAGCAACGGCAGGCACAACACCACGAGGCCGTTCATCACCGCCGCGACGAACGCCGGAATTCGAGCGGGGGCCACACGTCCAGATTACACCCAGGCTCTTCGGGGTCGCTTCGGCTACTCCGTCCGTGAAGGACGCTCGTCAGGCAACAGTGCCTTCCACCGGATTCGCACACCCCCGATGAGCGCCGTCTGTGGCGGCGTCCGCACGTCTTCGGTCGCCGGGGCTCGTCCGAGCGCGCCGACCGGGAGGAGCAGGTCGTCGAACAGCGACCAGGTGGTCCCCTCGCGGGAGGTCCACACCCTATGCTCGGCGCTCAGCGTGACCCGCCACTGGAATCGAAGGGACCGTCATCGCGGACTCCGTGGCGCCCGAGCGACGATCTTGATCGCCAGCGGCTGTTCGCTCTTCTCGTCGAGGGTGAGGACCGCACGTCCCGTCACTGCGTCTTGCCCCGTGCCGACCGAAACCGCCAGCACGTAGGTGTAGCCGGGGTACATGGAGAGCGAGAATGCACCTCGCTTGTCTGTTCGCGCTCCTTGCAAGCGTGCCCTGAGGTTGTTCGTCACCGAAACGAAGCCGTCCACCAGTGGCTGCCCGTCCTCGAGAACCACGACTCCACGAATCTCGATTGGAGCAAGGCGCGATGGCAACGTGTATGCCCCCAGGTGGAAGCGTTCTCCCGGCTTCAACTCGAACACGGTCGCCTCATCCACGTCGTCCGCGCCGGCGTAGAAGGACCTGGCGTAGGGTTGATTGCTGTCTGCCTGGTGTTCCAGGTTGACACCAACCACGTAGCGACCGGGCTGCAGATTCAAGAACTCGAAGTAGCCCTGGTCGTCGGTGATCGATTTCGCAGAGACGAGGTAAGCGAACTGATTCTTTGCCCGCCGTTCATCGTTCTCGCGTAGATGGTCTACCAGGACGCCCTGCACGACGACACCCGGGACCGGCTTCCCGTCGCCGCTGACGGCATACCCTGAGAGTCGCCCGCTGGACTGCACGCTGAATGTGGCTGCCGCACAGTCTCGCGGGCCACTCAGGCTGACGGTCGTGCGAATCGGCATCTCGGTACGCGGGTTGTGCGGGTCGGCGGGAGTCTGTCGGAACGGCGCGAGGGCGTCAGGCAGCACGAGATACACCTCGTAGCGGCCGTCCGGCACCCCGACGAACCGGAATCGTCCCGTGCCGTCCGTTCGCGTTTCCCGGCGCGTTCCGCCGCCCTCGAGAACGACCGTCACGTTCCGTGCTGCGGGATTGGCCGTTCCGGTCAAAGGACTGTCCGACTGCTGCACGACGCCATACACATACCCGCCTGCAGCCGGCCTGGCGAGGCTGTCGAGGAACTCAATCTGCTCGGCGGCGTCCTTGAGCAGTCGCGTCAGGGAGCAGCCGTGCGCCCTCAGCGCCGACGACCCCGGAGACGGCGCGGCCCAGATTACGTACCGTTCGCCTACCTTGAAGTCGATCTCGTCTTCGACCCACAGTTTCCCCGGTGCACCCAGCGTCAGCAGTTCCACCTCGGAGGTGCCCTTGAGCCCCTTCCATTCCCGCTCGACCTTCACCCGCCAGAGACGACCACCGGTTGCTCCGAACGGCGGTTGATCGTGATCGACGATCGTCACGCTTTGGATAAGGCCCTGGAAGATGACCGGAGTCTTCGCGTATTCCCGACAAGGCGTGTCCGGGGCGACGCAAAGGGCCGCCGCATTCCCGGCGCCGAGGAGCAGGCCGGAGGTCACGAGCAGGATGAGGAGCCCGGATCGTCGGGCCATAGTCGTTGCCTCAGCAGATGTCCAAGCGCGCCAACTATAGCCCACTCCGTGTCCAGAGGTACTACCCCATACCTGCAAGCCCGCGCCGCGCACGCGTCTGTTGCCGGCCCCACAGGCGCCCTCGCAAGGCCCAGTCGAGCCTTTTACGTCGACCGCTTCCTGCCCACTTGGTCCTTCGCCAGATTCAGTAAGGGTCGAAGGGCGCGGTTCACTCGTTTCGAAGCGTGACGGCCGGCGGCACGGCGGTCGCGCGCCGCGCGGGCACGTAGCACGCCACGAGCATCGCCGCCGTGAGCAGAAGCGCGGTGACGCCGAAGACAGCCGGCTCGAACGCTCGCACGCCGTAGACCCACCCGGCCACCATGCGCGACACACCGGCCGACAGCACGAGGCCTGTCGCCAGGCCGATGCCAATCAGCTTCGCGCCTTCCGAGATGACGAGCCGCGTGACGTCTCCGGCTGTCGCGCCGAGGGCGAACCGGATCCCGAACTCGCGCGTGCGGCGCCCGACCAGGAACGAGCGCACCGCGTAGAGCCCAACCGCGGCGACCAGGAGCGCGATGCTGCCGATGACGGCGAACACCCTCGCGGCAAGGTTCACGAACCAGACTTCCCACCCCGAGTCGCGCACCTGCTGCAGCGTCTGCGCCGCGACGATGGGCAGGCCGGGATCGGTAGCGCGGATGGCGTCCGCGACCGTGCGGAGCATCGCGGTCTCCGCGCTCGGGCCGCTGGAGGCGATGCGCAGGTGCACCATCAGCGCCGGCTGGTAATTGTCGCCGACGGGCACATAGACGTGAGGCCTGGGTGAGCGGTCGAAGAGCTTGACCTTCAGGCTCGCGGCCACGCCCACCACTTCGCACGTGTCCGCCGCGACCCCGGCGTGCACGGTTCGCGCCCACTGGATGCGCCGGCCGATCGGGTCCTGGCCCGGCCACAGCCGCCTGGCCAGTTCGCTGTCGATGACGACCGGGTGGGCCGCCGCCGGCGAGGTCTCCTCGGCCCGGGTGAACTCGCGGCCACGGAGCAGCGCCACCCCCAACGTGCGGAAATAGTCGGCGCCGACGACCCGGGTACTGCGCGGTGACCAATGGCGCGTGCTCGGCAGCTCCCGCCGGCTGGACGGCGCGGTCGAAGTTCCTCTCGCCGTACGGCGTGGTGTGGGCGAGGCTCGCCGAGACGATGCCCGGCGTGGAGCGCAGGCGGTCGATCACGCGCGCGTAAACCTCGCGCGTCCGCGTCTCGTCATACCCGGCGAGCGTCGCGTCCAGCTTGACGACGAGGCCTCAATCGAGGCTGAACCCGGGATTCGCCGACGCCGCGCGCAGCGCGCCGTAGAAGAACAGGCCGCCGGCGGTGAGCAGCGTCAGCGACAGCGCAACCTGCGCCACCACCAGCGCGTGTCGCATGACCTGACGTCCGCCTCCGCCGCCCCCTCCCGCCCTCTCCTTGAGCGAGCCGACGACGTCCGCTCGAGACAGGGTGATGGCGGGGCCCAGTCCGAAGACGGCCGTGCCGAAGACGCAGAAGGCGAGCGTGGCCGCGAGCACGCGCGCATCCGGGACGGTGTCGAAGACGATCCCGGCCATCGGGACCAGCGACCCCACCATCGAGGCGATCAGCCGGCTCGCTCCAAACGCGATCCAGACGCCGCCCAGTCCTCCTGCCACCGCCAACAGCGCCGCCTCGACCAGCAGCAGGCGCACGACTCGCGACCGGCGCGCGCCCATGGCCAGCCGGATGGCGATCTCGCGCTGCCGCGTGCCGCCTCGCGCCAACAGCATGTTGGCCAGGTTGAGCGACGCCACGAGCAGCAGCGCAACCGCCATCGCCAACGCGAAGAACACCGTCGTCGAGAATGCGTCCGCGCCCGTTGCAGGCCCGGCATTCGTCGAGCCCGTGCGCGAGTTGCGCCCGATCACCAGCGTCTGCCCCTGGTTCTCTGCCGGGTACGCCTGCTCCATGGCGGCGCTCAGCGCCTTCAGCCTGTCGGCCGCCGAGTCGAGCGAGACGCCGGGGGCGAGACGTCCCACGACGTCGAGCTGGTGGTTGCCGCGATCACGAAGCGCCGCCGCGCGCCTGGAACCGTTCGACGACAGGAAGGAGAAGCCTTCGAGCTGGCTCATCGGCAGCCACAGCGGCGGTGAGATCACCACGGTCGCGCCTGTCAGGCCCGGCGGGGCGATGCCGACAACGGTGCAGGGGCGGCCGTTGACGGTCAGCGTCTTGCCCACGAGGTTCGGGTCCGACCCGGTGCTCGCCCAGAAGCCGTGGCTCACGACGACCACCGGCGGGGCGCCTGGCTCGTCGTCCGCAGCCGTGAACCCTCGCCCGCGGGCCATCGAGACGTTGAGCACCCGCAGATAGTCGGACGTGACGAAGCGCGCGACGACGCGCTGCGTGCGCTCACCCTCGCCGACGCCGACCGCCTCAATCGTCTCGGCCGCGAGGTACTGGAAGATTTCTCGCCGCGCGCGCAAGTCGATGAAGTTCGGATAGGAGAACCGGCGCCAGTACGACCGGTTCTCCACCTTCTTCCGGCTGTAGAGGCGAATCAGGTCGTCGTCCGGGCTCACGCCGCCGTTCAACGGGCGGAACAACAGGACGTTGGCGACCGAGAAGACCGTGGTCGTGGCGCCGATGCCCAGCGCCAGCATCCCGACGGCGACTGCCGTGAACCCCCACGACTTCAGGAGGCTGCGGGCGCTGTACCGGAAGTCCTGGACCAGCATTCTCATAGTCGTTCTCCACGATCGCGTTACTTGCCGAAGAACGACGGCCACTTCGAGCCGGCGGATTTCTCGTCTTCTCCGGCATTACTTGTTCAAGATTGGCTTGTCCATCACCTTCACCAGGCAGTCGGCGTTCGGCCGGTCGAATGTCGCCTGTCTCACGGCCGCCCTGTCCGGCTCGGACACGTCCCTCGCGGGCGCAACGGAGGCCGGACGCCCACCCCTCCTGCCAGCGTTGGACGTAGGGAGCGGAGCAAATGTGCGACGGAAACCGTGCGCGAGGCGAAATAGAAGCTTTCGGTAACCGGACTCACGTCCCCGGACTGGGGAAGGCCCGGTTCGCGTCAGAAACTGGCATCTGTTCTCGGTGGTAGAATCCAGCCGGCGTCGGCATCCATCGGAAGGAGGCCATCTCGGAGTAGCCCCGCTTCGGGATGTGACGGGCCCCCTGGCTGCCCGGTCCCTCCGTCCGCGATGCCGGTACGCCCAACGATGGTGTGACATGTTCAACACAATCGCGAGTCTGGTTGTCGTCGCCTCCGTCGCCGGGCTTGGCGCCGAACCTGGCGGCGTCGTACGGATGTGGTCCGCCGCCGACGCGCAGGCAGGCCCAGTCGTCCGCCAGGCCGCCTGCGACCCAGGCAAGGTCGTTGGCGTGTGGCTTGGCGCGCGCTACTCAATGGAGGTCTTGGGCGACGGAACCTACCGCGCCTCGGGCACGCCCAACATGGCCACCATCGATGTCACCGGCACCCTGACCATCGACGGTTGCAGCGCGACGTTCGTCGACAAGTCCGGGAGGTTCGCCTGCCCGGCCACCGACGTCGGGCGGTACACGTTCGTCGTCTCCGACACGACGATTGCATTCACTCTGGTCAACGACCCGTGCGACGGGCGCCGGATCCCGCTGACATCGGGCCCACTGACGCGAAAGAAGCCGTCGCGATAGCCTGGCATTCCGCTGGAGTCCGCGCCGCGCCCACGGGCTCACCGATGCCACGGTCGCGCCGGCGAACTGGCAACGGCCTGGGAGCTGCGACCGTCTGGCGGCGTTTCGCAATGGCTCCGATGCCCCTCCATTCGCCCCGGCCCATCCCGCCGCCGGAACCGGACGTGGCCCTGGCCTCGTCTAAATGACCAGTAATCCCGCCGCGTGGGCGCTCTTGCCTCTAGATGGAGACTGGCAATGACATCAGTTCTCGCCAAGCCGTGGCGGATCGTCCAGGGCCTGGGCACCGACGTCAGGCTGTCGGTCCGCAGCCTGGCGCGCACGGGCGGGTTCACGCTCGTGGCACTGCTCTCTCTTGCCCTGGGCATCGGGGCGAACGCCGCGCTGTTCTCGTTCGTCCACGCCGCGTTTCTCCGGCCGGTTCCCGGCGTCGGGCAGCCCGACCGCATCGTCGAACTGCTGACCACCGTGCGGGGCCGCGAACGGGCCGAATGGGCGCTTCCCGACCTCGAAGACGTCCGTTCCGCCGGGACGCCGCTCGAGACCGTGGCGGGCTGGAAGATGCGCGAGGGCACGCTCGCGGTGGCGAACACGGCGCAGCGGGTTCGCGTCATGTACGCGTCGTCCGGCTACTTCCCCGCGCTCGGCGTGCGCCTGGTCCGAGGCCGCCCCTTCCGGCCGTCGGAAGACGTGGGACCCGGCCAACACCCGGTCGCCATTGTCAGTCACGGGTTGTGGCAGAGCAGTCTTGGCGGGCGGGCGGACGTCCTGGGCGCCGTGGTCACGCTGGACCGCGTGTCGTATGAGGTGGTCGGCGTCGCGCCGGAGACTTTCAAGCACCATCGGACCGTCGATCCGCCCCCCGACCTCTGGGTGCCGCTCACCCAGCATCCCCTCATGGCCGCACCCGGTAATTGGGCCGGGGATCGAAAGACCTTTTGGGTGGAGGCGCTGGGGAGGCTCCGGCCGGGCGCGACTGCGCAGCAGGCGAACGCAGCGCTCGCCACGGTTGCCGCCCGCCTGGCGAAGGAGTTTCCGGAGACCAACCGCGAGCGCGGTGCCATCGCCGCGCCGTTCGGCCCGGTGCCGGCGATGAACCGCGCCCAGTCCACCGTCGCGCTCGCCGCGCTCCTGGCCGGCGGAGCGCTCGTGCTCTTCATCATCTGCACCAACCTCGCCGGCATGATGCTCGCCAGGGGCGCTTCCCGGCAGCGCGAACTGGCGGTACGGGCGGCGATGGGAGCCGGCCGCGGGCGACTGGCGAGGGCCGTCATCGTCGAAGCCGCGGTGCTGGCGGTCGGCGGGGGTGTCGTCGGCTCGGCGGCGGCGTGGTGGGGCGTCAGGCTGGCTGCCGCCACGACCTTCGTGGGGCCCATCAACGCGGATCTCTCACCCGACCCCCGGGTGCTCGCCTTCTCCTGCCTGCTGGTGCTGGCCACTGCCCTTGCCGTCGGGACAGTCCCGGCAGTGCGCCTCACGCGGGCGACAACCCTCGGTTCGCTCAGGGACGAAATTGGGGCGGGAAGCTCCCGCGCGAGCCGGTTCCACCGCGTCGCCGTGTCGGCCCAAGTCGGAGTGGCGGTGCTGTTCATCGCGGTGAGCGCCGTCTTCACCCGTTCGCTCTCGCAACTCGACGGGCGCAACTTGGGCTTCAATCCCGATCACCTGCTGGTCGTCTCGCTCGACCTCACGGCGGAGGGGTACGACGACCCTGTCCGCGGGCGGGCGTTCACCGAGCGCGTGCGCGAAGTGGCGGCGGCGCTGCCCGACGTGCAGTCAGCGGCTGTGGCAGATGGCCTCCCGATTGACCTCGTCGGCAATTTCACCACCGCCACCCGAGCCGATGCCGGCAACACCGAGACCGAGGGTGTGCAGGTCGAGTTCACGGCGGTCGGCCCCGGCTTCTTCGAAGCCGTCGGCACACCCGTGCTGCGCGGCAGGGGCATCGAACCAGCTGACACCGCGGGTTCCCCACCCGTTGTCGTCATTACGAACGGGCTTGCCGAGCGTCTCTGGCCCGGCGAGGCGGCGCTCGGCCGCCAGGTACAGCTGCCGTTCTCCAGGGAAGGCAGCGGCGCGCCTCACACGGTGGTCGGGGTGACGCCCGACGTGGCATCGAGCAGACCAACCGAGAACTGGCCGCAGGTCTTCGTGCCGCTGGCCCAGCACGAAGACCGCACGCGGCTGCGCCTTCTCGTCCGGACCCGGTCGGATGCCGCGGCGCTTGCGAAGCCAGTGCAGGCGGTGGTGCGGTCGGTTGACCCGCTCTTCGCGGTCCCGCCCGCCGTCACGTCCGCCGAACTCGTGGCGCGCAGCCTCGATCAACAGCGCGTTACCGCCATCGCCGCCGGGGGGGTGGGCCTGGTGGGTCTGCTGCTGTCGGCCTTCGGCGTCTACGGCCTCGTGGCGTTCGTGGTGTCGCAGCGGACGCGCGAGTTCGGTCTGCGCATGGCGCTCGGCGCCAGCCGGGGTCGCGTGCTTCGCACGGTGCTCGCCGACGTCGGCCTGCTCGCAGCGCCGGGCCTCGCGGTGGGCCTGCTCGCCGCGAGCGGGTTCGCCGCGGCCGTTCGCTCGATGCTCCTCGGGGTCGGCCCGCTCAACCCTGTCGCGTTCGGACTGACCGTGCTCCTGGTGCTGGCCGTCGTACTGGTGGCCTGCGTGGTGCCGGCCGCCCGGGCCGCCCGCGTGGATCCATCCGTCGCGCTGCGCGCACAGTGAACAGCACGCAGCGGCTGCCCTCTGCAAGAGCTGACGATCGCCACCCGATCGCGGCTTCTTTTCAGGCTCCGTATGCATGCGCGGCCGCGACCGCCGCGCGGACGTTGTCCCACTTGATGTCCGCGGGCAGCGTGCAGTCGGCGGCCAGGATGAACGGCCGCGTCGCCTCGTCGAGCGCCTGCTTCACCGCCCGCTCGATCTCCGCCGGGCTGCCCGACGCGATCACGCCGTGCCGGTCGAGGCCGCCCATGCAAGGCCGGCCGAACATCTTCGCGATCTCGCTCCACGCCATCTTCCGCCCGGTGAGCTGCGGGTTGCAGTTGACGACGTGGCCGGGGTAGTCGGTGAAGGGCGCGAGATCGGAGTAGGGCGCGTTGTAGTCGCAGACGTGAAGGATGTTGAACGGGCAGGCCCGCTTCATCTCGTTCATCAGCACCAGGTCGAACGGCTTCACGGACCGCGTGAACGTGCCCGGGTCGCGGAACCGCCCCGCTTCCCCGCCCTGGGTCGAGGCGTAGAACCCGTCCACGCCGAGGCGGATGCACTCCTTCACGAACCGCATCAGGCTGGCCGTGATCGCCTCGAGGCCCGCCGTCACCGGCTCGGGATCCCGCTGCAGGTGGTCGGTCAGGAGCTGCAGGCTCGTGGAGTGCCCCGCGCACATGAACGGCGAGTAGAGGGTGACGAGGACGAGCGCCTCCGGCTTCGCCGCCTTGACGAGCCCGTCAACGGCCGACAGCACCGGCTCGTAGAAGTCGAGCGGGTACGAGGGCATCTTCCGCCAGTCCTCGGGCCGCCTGATCCCGGGAATCGGCGGGAACGTCCGCTCGTACTGGATCTTCACGAAGTCCATGCCGGTGGCTCGGAAGTACTCCAGGTGCCTCTGCACTGCCGGCGGCCCGAAGTGGTGGGCCTCGTCGAAGTGGATGAAGAACGCGGCCGGGATGTACGTCTGGCGTGCGCCCTTCGCGAGGAGCGACATCAGCGCGTCGCGCTTGTTGACGGGAGCGGCCATCGCTCGTCCTCCTGCGGCCAGGACCGCGCGCCGCGCCCAGGGCCGAGCGCAGGAATCCACGACGGGATGTGAAGCGGCTCATGCAAACCTCCTGTCCGGCGGCGCACGAGTGTCCGGGCGGCCGGCGCTACCGGCGCCCCCTGACGCCGCGGACCGCTGCCTGGATGAGCGCGTAGGCCGCCTTGCGCGATTGCCCCTCGGGGTCGCGCTCCCCGGTGGGCGTCGAGGCGATGCCGATGGCTACCGCCTTCGGGTCCGTGAACATCTCGACCACGGCGTCGGCCAGCTCCGCGCTCGTCGGGCCGCCCTTGACGTTCAGGGAGTGCCCCGGCACCTCGGCGGGGTCCAGGACGTCCATGTCGATGTGAACGTAGATGCGGCTGACGCGGGCCGACAGGCTGGCGTAGGTCCGACGGAACGTCTCGCCGCGCGCGCGCAGGTCGGCCACGGTGAGCTGTGGCGCCTTCAGCCGGTCGATCAACTGCTGCTCGAGGGGGTCGGTGTCGCGCACGCCTGCGAGGACCATGTCGGCGACCGGCACCGGCGGGTCGAGCTTCGACGTCGTCCGCAGCCGGGTGAGGCACAGGCCGGCGGCAGCGGCGACGTCCATGCCGCCCAGCATGCCGCTGAGCGTCGTTTCGGGCGTGTTGAAGTCGCCGTGCGCGTCGATGTAGACCAGGCCGACCTTCTCCGGCTTCCCCGACGCGCCGCCGTGCTGCACGCCGCCGAGCATGCCGAGCAGCGAGCTGCAGTTGGCCAGCAGGCCGACGACCAGCCGCCCTTCGCGAACCTGGGAGGCCACCGTGTCGGCCATGTTGCCGTTGGCCAGCGCCAGCCGCTCCCACGGGCCGTACTGGCGCTCCTGCTGGGACGAGAGGCGAATCGGCGCGGGATTGCTGACCTCGGCGCCGGCCCGCTCGAGTTCGGGCAGCAAGCCGCCCGTGACCAGCGCGTCGGGCGCCGGCGATAGCTCCGCCGTGTTCCGCTCGCCGACGTAGGGCATGCGCACGATCGTGACCCGCACGCGCGCCTCCTGCTGTGGGAGGCCGGCACCGCCGGCCGGACTTGTCATCGAACGAGGCGACGATGCGCTGGCGGACACGCCAACGGCGCCGGCCAGCACGATTGCGATCCGAAGGGCCGCGTTCATTCTGTCACTCCAGCGCGGGCCGGCGTCGCCCCGCAAGTCGCTTCTACTTTGGTGCGGCCGCAGTGATTCTGAATGTGTCGCCGGAGCGTTTGACGACCGGTTCGCCTTCCACCTTGTATTGACCTTTGGCACGTCCGCCGCGGGTCATCGTCTGGAGAGGACGCTAGGGCACCCTCGAAGGCGCCGCCACCCGGTAGGGTCGCAGCAGCTTCGCGAGTTCCTTCGCCACGCTCGTGGGAAAGGACCCAGGCGAAGAACTGCCGGCGGACAGGGACGCTTCCCCGGCCGACGGTCGCTCGCGGGCCGCCAGCCGGGAAGACTCGAGTGCCGCGGTCGGTGCACTGGCGCTACGCGCCGTTCTGGATCTTCGGGTCCACCTCCGCGGTCGCGCCGCCCGCCTTGGTGGCTCCGAACGTGTACTTGTAGAGCGTCGCGTTGTTGTTGGCGTCGGTGGTCGAGAACTTGTTCACCATCCCGTTGGATGCGCTGGGATGGAACACCGCCGCGTCGAGGCCGGAGACCGAGAGCGCGGTGACGTTCTCGCCGCACTCCCACTGGATGACGGTGGCGCCGCTGGCGGCGGGCACGTTGATCGGGTCCGGGGAGACGGTGGGCTGCGCGGAGCCCGCGGGCCAGGATATCGTCGCGGTGATTGGAGGCATCTTGTTCTCCTTCATGGACGGGTGAGCGCACGAACGAACAACGGGTTGCGATAGCCGATCGATTCCAGCTGCCGTACGACTGGGCCGCTTCCTCCCGGCGCCCGAGACCCGCCAGGGCAAGCGCCCACGGCTCGAGGACCAGGTAATCGCGGGACGTCGCGGCGGCTTTGGCGAGCGCGTCGTGCGCCAGGGTGAAGAGTTCACGCGCGCTGTTGGGGTTGCCCAGGCGCGTGGCGGCCCGGGCCTCGAGCACCAGTGACAACCCGAGCAGCCGCTTCGCCTGCAGATCGTCGGCGCTGTCGGCGAGCAGGCGGTCGGCCACCTGCCGCGCGGCCCGCGCCTCGCGCACCGCCTGGTCGCCGTCGCCCGCGAGCAGCCAGTGCTGGGCGAGCGCGCAATGCGCGTCGGCGAGGTCGCGCTGCCGGGCCGGGTTCCGCGCGTCGAGACCCGCGGCGCGCGCGAGGATCGCCAGCGCCCGTCCGAGGAGGCGGTCCGCCGCGCCGCGATCGCCGGCGGCATCGGCAATGCGTGCCTACCCTCCAGCAGGTCCGCCCCAACTCCCGCTGCCAGTCCAGGTTGGCAGGGTCGCTCGCTGCCAGTCGCTCGATCACCTCGAGCGCCGCACCCGCGTGGTGCGCGGCCTCGTCGTGTCGCCCCGCGCATCCAGCAGCATCGCCACGCGGTTGTGGCTCACGCTCAGGTACTGCCGCCACTGCGCGTTGCCCGGCTCGCGGCGCACCAGGTCCTCCTGCATCCCGAGCTCGGTCTTGTGGTGCTGGAGCGACTCATCGAGGCGCCCGAGCGCGCGCAACACCGCGCCGATGGTGTTGTTGGACGAAGCCGCCGCCCGGCGCAGCGTCGCATCGTCGGGACGCTGCGCGAGCAACCCGCTCTCGATGGCGAGCGTGGCGCGGAAGCGCTCGAGGGCGCCTTCCAAGTCGCCCCGCTCCTCGAGCACCGATCCGATGTTGCTGTTCGCGGACGCGAGCTCCAGGCGCCAGTCCGCGTTCTTCCCGTCGATGGCCACCAGGCGCTCGGCCAGGCGAAGGTACCTCCCGGAAATGCGTCAGCGCCGCGTCGAGGCGGCGCTGGCGCCACTCCACGTAGCCGACCCAGAACTCGCTCTGCGCCAGGTCGTACAGCCGCCGGCCGTCGTCCGGGTGACGCGCGGCGAGCGCGCGGGCCAGCGCGAGTGACTGTTCCAGTGGCTTGACGGCCTCGCCCATCCGCCCCTGCGCGATGCGCACGTCGCCGATCTGGTAGAGCGCGGCGACGCGGTCGCCGAGTTCGTGGTCGGTCAGTGCCGACTCGGGCACGGCGGCGAAGTAGTCCATCGCCTTCACGCCCACCTCGTCCAGGATCTCGAGGCGGCCTACCGGCTCGAGCTTCTTGCGCAGGTCGCCAATCATGAAGCCGATGAGGTCCTCGGCCTGGCCGCGCCGCTCGTCCGCCTCGCGGCGCGCGGCGACGGCGGCCGTCCGCTCGGTCCGCAGGTCGATGAAGTACTTCGTGACGCCGAACGCGGCGAGCAACACCGCGGCGGCAATCGCAAGGCGGCGGGCGCGGCGGGCAGGCTTCCCGGCAATCCAGCGGAGGCGCTCGAGCGTGTCCACCGCGGTCGGACGGTCGGAAGGGGCCAGCGACTTGAGCCGCTGGATCAGGCGTGCCAGGTCGGTGTCGATGCCCTGCGGGGCCGGCACCGCCCCCCGCCGCGCGCGGTCGAGCAGCGCGGCCGAGTCGTCCGCGGCATCGAAAGGACGCGCGCCCGTGAACAGCTCCTGCAGCAGCAGGCCGAACGAGTAGAGGTCGCTCGCCACGGTGGCGCTCTCGCCCCTCGCCTGCTCGGGGCTCATGTAGGCGAGCGTGCCCAGCAGCGCCCCGCGCTCTGTCTCGAGCGCGCCGGGTGCCGCGCGGGTCGCGAGTTCGTCCGCGTTCGGAAGCCGGGTCGTGTCGGGCAGCAGGTCGTCGGGCGGCGGCCCGGCATCCTCCTCGTCGTACGCCGGACCCGGGCGGGTGCCGGCGGGCAGCGAGCGCGCCAGGCCGAAGTCGAGCACCTTCACGTCTCCCGCCGGCGTCACCATCACGTTGCCCGGCTTCAGGTCGCGATGGACGATGCCGGAGGCGTGCGTGACGACCAGCACCTGCGCGATCTGCGTGGCGACCGACATCCGCTGATGCGGCGTCAGGCCTTCGTCGAGCGCCGCGCGCAGGTTGCGCCCCTCGATCAACTCGAGGACCAGCCAGCCCTCGTCGCCGGCCTCGACATAGTTGTAGACGCGGCAGATGTTGGGGTGGTCGAGGGTCGAGAGGATCTGCGCCTCTCGAAGGAACCGGGCCTTGGCGCTGGCATCCAGGCGGTACTCGGCGCGCACGACCTTCAGCGCGACGCGGCGCTTCAGCGTCTCGTCGATGGCCGCATACACGTCGCCCATGCCACCGCCGCCCACGCGGTGGAGGATCCGGTAGTTCGGGATTCCGGTTGACTGAGGTTGTGGCCCGATGAGTTCAGTATCGCACGAAAATACCGGGCCGGATGGGTGGTCGTCGTCGCGCTCGTGGCGCCGAAACGAGTGTTCACTCAGGGCACGGTCTGCTGTGAGCGTGCATCGCGCACGCCACCACACGTCCTACGCCGGGGACGCGCGTCCGCCGTCCTTGATGAGGAGAGCGAACAACCCCATCAGCAGGAGGGCGCCTCCCAGGGCGTACAGGGCGACGGTGTTGCTGCCGGTCTCGTCGCGAATGAAGCCGACGAGCGTCGGCCCGGCAAACCCGCCGAGGTTTCCCACCGAGTTGATGAACGCGATGCCCGCTGCGGCGGCCGTGCCGCCCAGGAAAGTGGTGCCCATCGCCCAGAACGGGCCCATCGCCGCCTTGAGGCCGACGAACGCCACGGTGAGGCCGCACATGGCCAGCCAGGGGTTGCCTGCCGATGCGGCCACGCCGAATCCCGCGGCTGAGGTAAACGCGGCGACGGCCACATGCGCCCGCCGCTCGCCGCTTCTGTCGCTGTGGCGGCCGCTCCACAACATGACGACCGCCGCGAACGCGTAGGGCACCGCGTTGATCACGCCGACCATCGCGTCGGACTGGCCGGAGAAGCCCTTCACGATCGTCGGCAGCCACATCTCGTAGCCGTAACCGCCGACGTTCAGGAGGAAATACAGGAGGCACAGCAGCCAGACGCGGCCGCTCGTGAACGCCGCCGCCAGCGACGACCGGCGGGCGGTGCCCGAGGCCTCGGCGTCCGCCGCGAGCCGCGCGGCCAGCCACTCCCTCTCACCGGCCGACATCCACGAGACGCGGCTGGGACCATCGGGCAACACCAGGAAAACGGCAACGCCGAGCAGGATCGCCGGGGCGGCCTCGATTAGGAACAGCCACTGCCACCCGGCCAGGCCCGCCTTCCCGTCCAGCCCGAGGATGGCGCCCGACAGCGGCGAGCCGACGATGCCGGCAACGAGGGCGCCGACGAAGAACATCGCGACCGTCTTCGCCCGCTCGCTCGCGGGGAACCAGGCGGTCAGGTACAGCAGCACGCCGGGAAAGAAGCCGGCCTCCGCGATGCCGAGGAGGAACCGCATCGTGTAGAAACCTCTGGCGCTGCTGACGAACACCATCGCGCCGGAGACGATCCCCCAGACCACCATGATTCGGGCGATCCACGCGCGGGCGCCGACCCGCTGCATGATCAGGTTGCTCGGTACCTCGAACAGGAAGTAGCCGAGGAAGAACAGCCCGGCGCCAATCCCGTAGACGCTCCCGAACACGCGCTCGTCCACACCGAGCACTTCCCGCAGGTGCAGCTTCGCGAAGCCCACGTTGATGCGATCGATGTAGGCCACGACGTAGCTGACGAACAGCAGCGGCATCAGCCGCCAGGCGATGCGGCTGAAGAGGCCCGGCGGGGCGGGTGCGGCGGCAAGATTCATAGGATTGGCCCCGCGGGCGTCAGGCGCGTATCACGGAAAGACGTAGCGGCCGCCGATGCCGAGCGGCAGCGAGAACCCCCACCAGACCAGGAGCATCCCAACCTGGACGACGAGATACGTCAGCCCGAACGGCAGCAACAGTGCCATCAGGGAGCCGACGCCGTACCGGGTGGAATAGCGCCGACAAAAGGACAGCACGAGCGGGAAGTACGCCATCAGCGGCGTCGTCAGGTTCACGGGGCCATCGCCCACGCGGAACGCGGCCTGCGTCAATTCGGGCGCGATGCCCACCCCCATGAGCATCGGCACGAGATGGCGAACATCGCGCCGAACATCGGCGCGAATCCCGCGATGATGCCCGCGAGCGGATGCCGTCCAGCCACGGAGAACAGCGCGCCCGCGAGGGGCGCGACGATGATCAGCGCGCCGTCCGACAGCAGGTGGCCGGCCAGCGACGCCACGACCACGAGCGGAGTCAGCAGCCGCGGCGAAGCGACGGAGAGCACGCCGCGCAGCGCGGCGCCGACGAGCCCCGACCGCTCGGCGACCGCGACCCCGATGACCATCACCAGCACCATGCCGAGTGGCGGGAAGGTCGGTGGCGGCCACGAACATCACGATCGGGTCCGGGAACCAGTTCCCCGCGCGCTCGAGCCAATCGAGGGCGCGCGCACCGAAGCTGCGCGGAACGTGGCCTGGGGCGGCGGGCGCGTCCTCGGTGACGGCAATCATGTAGGGTATTTGCCGAGTATACACCGGACACCGGTCCCGTCGGCGGCCTCGGCGGCACGCTCACGCGGCCAGGCGAAAGCCCTCGTGCAGCACGCACATGCTCACCAGCAGCATCAGGACCTGGTCGTTGGCGACTCGCGCGCCGGTGTCCATCTGCGGCAGGCGGTCCAGCAGGGCCACCACCTGCCGCTGGTCGAAGAACGGCATCGCCGCCAACTGCCGTCCCCGGAGGGTGTCTTGCACGAAGGTGTGGAAGCTCTCATCGGGCGTGAGCGTCGATGGCGGGCTCAGGAACGGGTGCTTCTGCCGCCGGTACACGGTGTCGGTGATGACGTCGCGGACCGCCTCCCTCAGGACATACTTCTCCGTCATCCCGCGGATCTTCATGTGCACGGGCTGTGACGCGATGACTTCCACCAGGCGGTGATCCAGGAACGGCACGCGTCCTTCGATGGAATGGGCCATTTCCATGCGGTCGCCGAGCATGGTCAGGATGTAGCCGGAGAGCGCCGTCTTCGACCAGAGATACAGCGACTGGTTCAGCGGCGACCGGCCGGTGAGCTGGCCCCGGACGTCGATGTCGTCCAGGAAGGCGTACGTGCCTTCGGTCGGCCCGTACCGCTCCGTGAGCTCTCTCGAGAGCAGCGGCCGCATCTTGGTCGCGCGGGAGGCAAACGTCTCGATCCAGGAAGGCACGTAGCCGAGAACCCGCCTGACACGATCGACCGGGCCGATCTCGCCGTCCGGCAGCAGCAGCCCGCGCGACACCGTGTTCTGGCCGTCCAGCCACTCGAGCAGTTCCGCGATTGCCGCCGGGTCCTGTCCCTCCCGATCGTAGAGCAGCATGTCGCGCCGGAAGTGCGGGTACCCGCCGAGAATCTCGTCGGACCCTTCGCCGGTGATGACGACCTTGTAGCCCGCGTCGCGGACGGCGCGGCTCAACAGGTACTTGGCCACGCCGTGGGCGTTCACGCAGAGCGTCTCCGCCTGCCGGATCGCGTCGGTGAAATGGTCGGCCAGGTCCTGCTGGCAGACGGGAATCGGGTGGTACTCCGCGCCCGCCAGTTCCGCCATCTCCTTCGCCATCGGCCCCTCGTCGTAGGCGGCCTGTTCGAATGTCAGCGTGAAAGCGGTGATCGGATCGGGATGGTGGCGCGCGGCCAGTCCCAGCACGGCGCACGAGTCCAGTCCACCGCTCAGGTACACGCCGACGGGCACGTCCGCCCGCAGGCGGATGCGCACCGCTTCCTCGAGGGCGTGGCGGAACTCGGCGGCATGGTCGGCGTCCGATCGCCCCGCGGCGGAAAGGCCGGCCTGCGGGTAGTCGAAGTCCCAGGACTTGGCGACCTGCACGTGCCTGTCGGTCGCGATCAGGTAGTGTCCGGGCGGAATCTGGTGGACGCCGTCGAACAGCGTCCGCACCTGGTGGCCGCCGAACGCGACGGCGTTGAACACGCTCTCGTCGTCCCAGCGGGCCGGCACGCCGGCGGCGAACAGGGCCTTCGCCTCCGACGCGAAGTACAGCGTGTCCTGGTGCCAGGCGTAGAAGAGCGGCTTGATGCCGAACCGATCCCGCGCCGCGAAGATCGACCGCCGGCGCTCGTCCCACAGCACGAAGGCGAATTCGCCGCGGAGGTGGTGCAGGCACTGCGCGCCGACGTCCTCGTAGAGATGCAGGGCGATCTCGCTGTCCGACCGGGTGCGGAGGCGATGCCCGCGCGCCTCGAGTTCGCGCTGCACCGCTTCGTACCCGTAGAACTCGCCGTTCACCACGATCCGCGTCCGCCCGTCCTCGCTGGCGATTGGCTGGTCGCCGGTGGTCAGGTCGATGATGCTCAGCCGGGCGTGGCCCAGGCCGACGGTCCCGTCAGCCGAGAGCCAGTGCCGCTGCCCGTCCGGGCCGCGATGGTGGAGGCTCTCGGTCGCGCGCGCCAGCACCGACTCGGGGACGGGGTGGCGGCGGGCGTAGAACGCGACGATTCCGCACATGGGGACACGTCCTGGTGGTGAAGCGCCACGCGCGTCCCCCTGGGATTCGCCCGCGCCGCGGTATTGGTGTCGGATGCCCTGGGATTGGTTATACCAAAGGCGCCGCTGCCCGTCGACATAAACCCTCGTCCAGGGGCCCACCCATGACCCGCGACCGAGGGTCGTCCACCCGAACCTTCCCCGGCACAGGTTCATGCCGGGCCGCTTCGATTGCCAATCGCGACTCAGCGGGCACCAAAGTACCGTGCCTTGCCGGCGGCCGCCAGCGACGGCGGCGTCGGGGGCGGCGTCGCGAGCCCCAGGAACCGCTGTTCGTTCCACTCGCCGATGCGCGCCTGCCAGGCGGCGGCGTCGGGCGCGACCCCCAGGGTCGCGCGAATTGCCGTTTCGCGCGCCGCGACGTTGGCCAGGCTCATCAGCCGCAGGCTCTTGCGGTAGCCTTCCTCGAAGTCGTTCGCACGCACCTGGACCGTCCGCGGATTGAGGGCGATCTCCGCGCCCGGGAACAGCGCCGCGTTCCCGGCTTCCGCCTCGTCGTGGAACGTGAGCGCGAAGCGGTACGGCCCGGCCCACCCGGGAAGGCGCGCCGCGCCAATCTTCTCGATGCCAGCCTTCGCCGCCGCCGTGATGCGCCGGTCGATCTCGGCGCGAGCCAGCGGCTCGGCCTTCGTCCGGTCGACGGCGTGCTTGACCGACCCGTACTGCACCCACGGCAGGTTCCTGGCGATCTCCTTCTCGAGCTGGTCGTCGCCGGTGACGGCGACCACGGGGATCGTCAACCGCGCCGCGCCGGCGGCCAGGATCATCGACTCGTTGAACGGCACACCGTTGACGCGGTACTCGAGCTCCACGCCGCTGTAGGTGTGCGACAGGAATCCGGCGCTGTTGCCCGCCCCCGCATGCATCGCAACGGCGACGATCGCGTCAAACGACTGGTCGTAGCTGTCCATGTAGATGTCGAATGCCGCGTCCTTCGAGATCATCCTGGCGGGGGCCAGGAGGTCCGTCTCGACCACGTCGGGTTCGAGGACGTTGCCGGAGCCGTGGCCGTCGACGACAACGATGTCGTTCACGCCCGCAGCCTTCAGGCCGGCGATGGCGGCGTTGACATCGGCGGTCAGCGACACGCGGGCTGCGCGATACTCGGGCGTGTTGAAACTCGTGTGCTTCACGCTGGTCGCCTCCGACACGCCTTCCATGTCGTAGAGCACCAGCACTTTCAACGGCCGCTGGCCGACGGCGAGCGCGGCCGAGGCGACGAGGAGAGCCGAGGCAGACACGAGGAATCGGTGGGCTGCGGGCATGTGCGCCTCCTGTTGCGGGCGCAGCATAGCACGGCCTCGCGGATGGCGGCGACGCGGGCCGAACCCGCGAGGAACGCCGGGGAGGCCGTGGCGACCCGCGACCGCCGCGGGCGTCGCACCGGCCGTGCGGTGTGCCAGCGGCCTGCCTCGTGCTAGCATCCGACGGGCGGCGGTCTCGCTGAGGCTCGTCCTGAATCGACGGCTCCGGCTGGGAACACACATGGCGACCCGTCCTTCGGTGAACCCCTTCGCTCGGGACGCGAGGCCGACCGGCCTGCGGCGCTGGGTCCCGGGGCTCGCGGCACTCGGAGCCTACCAGCGGTCGTGGATTGCCAGGGACCTCGGGGCGGGCCTCGTGCTGACCTCGATCCTCGTCCCCGTGGGCATGGGGTATGCGGAAGCTGCCGGCCTGCCCGCGATCAACGGTCTCTACGCCACCATCGTCCCGCTCCTTGCCTACGCCGTGTTCGGACCGAGCCGCATCCTGGTTCTGGGGCCAGACTCCGCGCTCGCGGGCCTCATCGCCGCCACGGTGCTTCCGCTCGCCGCGGGGGACGCCGCGAGGGCGACCGGGCTGGCGAGTGCGCTCGCCGTTCTGTCGGGCGCCCTCTGCGTCGGGGCCGGCATGGCAAGGCTCGGGTTCGTCACCGACCTGCTCTCGAAGCCTATCCGCTACGGCTATCTCAACGGGATCGCACTCACCGTGCTGGTCGGACAGTTGCCCAAGGTGTTCGGGTTCGACGTCAGCGGTGACACGTTGCTGGCGGAGTCGGCGGGCGTCGCTTCGGGCATCGCCGACGGCCGGACGAACCCCACGGCCTGCCTCGTGGGGTTTGGATGTCTTGCGCTGATCCTCGTCTCCAGGCGATGGATGCCGCGAGTGCCGGCGATGCTGGTCGCCGTGGCCTCGGCCACCGTCGCGGAGGGCCTCTTCGACCTCTCCGCGCAGACCGGGCTCTCGGTGGTCGGCCCCATGCCGCAGGGCCTGCCTGCCATGGCGCTGCCGCCCGTCTCCGCGGGCGACATCGGAGCGCTGTTCGGGGGTGCCGTAGCTGTGGCGCTGGTCTCCTTCGCCGACATGAGCGTACTCTCCCGGACCTTCGCCCTCCGCAACCGGTACGAAGCGGACCCCAACCAGGAGCTGGTGGCCCTGGGCGCCGCCAACCTCGCAGCGGGGCTCTTCCAGGGCTTCTCGGTGAGCAGCAGCGCCTCGAGGACGCCCGTGGCGGAAACGGCGGGAGCCCGTACGCAGGTCGCGGGCGTCGTCGGTGCGGTGTGCGTCGGGCTCCTCCTGGTTTACGCCCCAGCGCTCCTGGCGAACCTGCCGCACGCGGCACTGGGGGCCGTGGTCATCGCCGCGTGCCTCTCCCTCGTGGAGGTGGCTGGCGTCCGGCGCCTCTACCGGCTACGGCCAGGGGAGTTCGCGCTCTCGATCGTGTGCTTCCTGGGCGTGGCCCTGGTCGGCGTCGTGCAGGGCATCTTCATCTCCGTGGGTCTGGCGCTCGTGGCCCTCGTGTGGCGCGCGTGGCATCCGTACCATGCCGTGCTGGGGCGGGTCGACGGGCTCAAGGGATACCACGACATCTCCCGGCACCCCGAGGCCAGGCGGGTCCCTGGCCTCGTGCTCTTTCGCTGGGACGCGCCGCTCTTCTTCGCCAACGCAGAGGTCTTTCACGACCACGTGCGCGCTGCCGTCGCCAGCGCCCCGACGAAGACGCGGTGGGTCGTGGTGGCCGCCGAGCCCGTGACCGACGTGGACGTCACCGCGGCTGACGTGCTCCTCGACCTGGACGAGGACCTGCGCAGGGAAGGCATCGACCTGTGCTTCGCGGAGATGAAGGGCCCCGTGAAGGATTGGCTCAATCGCTACGGGCTCTTCGACCAGATTGGAACGGAGAGCTTCTTCCCCACCATTGGACAGGCGGTCGACAGCTACCTCGAGGCGACGGGCGTCGCGTGGAAGGACTGGGATGAGACGGCGGGAGCGCCGAAGGGATGACCCGAGTGCCACGGCCAGGCAGTCACTTCCGCCCGCCTCGGGGTGTGAGCGCGTTGACCGCGCGCTGGGCAATCGCGTTCCCGGGATCGAGACGCAGCGCCTCGCGGAACTGCGGGACGGATTCCGCGACCCGGTCCGTCTTCACCAGGGCAAGCCCGAAGTTGACGCGCGCGATGCTGAGCGACGGGGCAAGCCGCACGGCTTCCTGGAAGTGACGAAGCGATTCCTCGAGATGCCCGCGCTCCTCGAGCAGGACGCCGAGCTCGTTGTGCACGACCGGGAGGTCCGGGGAGAGCCTCAGCGCCTCACGGTACTCGGCGATGGCCGAATCGGCCCGCCCCTCGGCTGACCACGCCAGCCCCAGGCCCACGTGCGGCTGCGACGCCCCGGGCTTCAGGCCTGCCGCGAGCGCGAAGTGGGCGCGGGCCTCCGGGAAGCGCCGCTGATCGCTCAGCACCCTGCCGCACTGCAGGTGCGCCGAGTACTCGTCGAGGTCGAGCTGGATCATGGTGGCACGGGTCCACAGCGCCACCGAGTCCTTCCAGTGCCACAGCTGCGACCGCGCCGCAGCGCCGTACGCCACGACCGCGACAACCGTTGCGGCCGACAGCGCCGCCCGTCGCCACCGGTGTGCTGGCAGCCACTCGGCGACACTCCACACCGCCATCACGGCCAGCCCGATGGAGGGCAGGTAGGTGAACCGGTCGGCCCGGGCCTGCAGCCCGGCCTGCAGCAGGCCGGTCACCGGCAGCAGCGTCGCCAGGTACCAGCCCCAGCCGACCGCCAGGTATCGATGCTGCCTTGCCGACCGCGCGACCCAGGCCGTCACGCCGATCAACATCAGGATGGCCGCTGACGATCTCCAGGGGGGACCCAGCCTGGCAGCGAGTAGAAGGCCGCGAGGCCGGTGGGCCAGATGGCCAGCCTCACGTAATCGGCATATGCCACCAAGGCATTCCCGGCTCGCTGCGCCAGCGGCAGGGCCTCGAGACTGGCCAGCGCGTTCCCCCGTGAGTGGGCCGCCAGCGTCAGGATTCCGCCAGCCACGCTGATGGCAACCAGCGGCAGCTTCTCTCCGACCAGCGCCAACGCCCGGTGCCAGGTGCCCGGCAGCCCGGGTGTCGTTCCCCGCCGGCCGCGCCGCGCGGCTTCCGCGGCGCCGCGCTGCGCGAGGCCCGCCCCCCCGGCCAGCCGATCCAGCGGCCAGACGTCGATCAACAGGAGCGCGACCGGAAACATGACGGCCATCGGTTTCGCCATGAGCGCCGCGGCGAACGCCGCCGCCACCAGCAAGTATCGCCGCCATGTCGGACGCCGGACGTAGGCCAGGTAGGCCCAGAGGCCGAGCATCCAGAACAGCCCGCTCAGCACGTCCTTCCGCTCGGTGACCCAGGCCACGGACTCGACCCGAAGCGGGTGCAGCGCGAACAGGGCGGCCACCGCCCAGCTGCGGCCGGGCGCGCCGGTGGCGCTGAGGAACCACAGGAACAGGAGCACTGCCACTGACGCGTGCAGCAGCACGTTGGTGACGTGATGGCCGCCCGGGCCGGGACCGAGGAGCGAGATGTCTGCCATGTAGGAGACCCACACGGCAGGGATCCAGAAGCCGGCGTGCGTGGAGGTGAAGGCCCAGGCCACGCCGTCGAGCGACAGCCCTCCCATGACGTGCGGGTTCTCGCGAACGTAGAGGGGATTGTCGAGTTCAACGAAGTCGAAGTTCCGGGCGGGCGCGTAGAGGGCGATCGTGGCCACGGCCAGGACGATGGCCAGTGCCGCCGGCCGCCAGGGCCGCGAAGTCGGACCGGGGGCGGTCCCGGCGGCTGCCGGCGCGGTCTCGCGGTGTCCCTCCCTGCTCACGGCACCTTCTTCCCGGCCTGCTCGGCGTCCGGCCAATCCACACGGTAGATCAGGGTGGGAGGGAGGTCGTCGAACCAGGGGTAGAGGTAGGTGCCGCCGGCGAACCGCCTGAAGTGCACGTTCTCCCGGTTTTCGTACAACGTCTCCGGCAGCGACGCGACCAGGTGGACCGGCACCTTCGCGGCCACCAACTCGCGGATCAGCCGCTCGCAGTCCTGCGCCCAGAGCGGCGCCCACGCCTGGCGCCACACATCCACCGCACGCCCCGGGCGGAGTAGACGTAGTCCGGCAGGCGCTCGCGAGCGGTCTTGTAGATCGGAAACGAGGGCAGCACCTTGAGCGCCTGCGGCAGGCGGGTGTGGAAGTAGACCGCCTCCCAGGCGTAGTTGGTGATCACCCGGTCGCCCGGCGCCGCATGCGTTTCCAGGAACTCCGTGATGCCAGCGACCGTGCCGCGCGTGCGCGCGAGCAGCGATTTCGACGGTACCTGGTACTGCGCCGTTCGCAGGACGCCGTCGCGCCAGTTGATGGGCACGTGGAATCCGACGAGCGACTCGGGCGGACGCAGCGGCTGGGCCTCGGCCCACAGGACCCAAGGAGTCAGCCTTCCCAGGCTGGTGAAACCGAACACGACGACCAGCGCCACCCAGACGCGCCAGTTTCGTCGGCCGACCTTCTCGATGAGCAGCGCCGTGGTGGCCATCACGAGCGGGACGATCGGGACCACCTGGCGCACCCCGCCGATCCACATGTCGTCCCTGGTGAGCGTGACCGACATCACCAGCACGTATGCAAGCGCAAGCGTCCCGGCGATCACGAGCCACGCCTTCTCGTCCGGAGTGAAGGTGTACGCCCCGGCGCCGCGCGACGCCGGTCCCTGGCGCGGCTCGCGCGCGCGATGGGCGGCCACCAGGGCGAACAGCACCGCAACGCCCACCAGCGGCAAGACGGAAGCCAACTCGACGAGCGCCTGCGGCAGCCGGAGGAAGATGCGGGCGGCGTCGGGGACGACCGTCGAGTTCTGCGCGTAGCCGGTCCGGACGCGGCAAGCCAGGGGGTTGCGTATGCGGCGATGGTGGCCCCGGCCGGCCAGAACCACCGGCGGCGGCCGCGGAACGGCGGGTAGAAGAGGGTCAGGAGCCCGAGCGTTCCTACGGTCACGAGGCTGAGCGGGTGCGCGTGGAACGACACGATACCAAGCAGGGTGAAGCAGACCGCGGCGCGCGATGACTCGAGACGTGTGAACGTCCAGACGACCAGGCACGTCAGGAGCGCGTGTACCGTGTAGTTGCGCGCCTGCCGTGCGTAGAGCAGGAACTGGACGTTGAGCAGGAGCAGCGCGGCGGCGGTGAAGGCCGCGCGGCGGCTGCCCCAGGCTGCGAGCAGGATCCGGTAGAGCACCGCGATGCACGCGATGCCGGCAAGAGCGAACGGGAAGCGGGCCGCGAATGCCGATTCGCCGAAGAGCCGGAACGAGGCGGCGGTCAGGTAGGACTGCAGCCAGGGATGGCTGACCATCACGAAGTCGGGATCGAGCCGCTGTCCGAAGTCGGGCACGCTGAGCGTGACTCCGTCCCACGCGACCGGCAGGCCACGACTGACGATTCGACCGGGCGAGCACCGCCGTATCGCCCTCGTCTTCCCAGAGGTAGCCGGCTCCGAGGCCGGGCAGCACTGCGAGCGCGGCGACGACCACGAGCGCCGCGACCGGCCACTCGCGGGCGACCACCGGAGAGAGACGTCTGAACAAAGGCATGCTGAGACTCGCGCGTCCACCCGGGGGCGTGCGTATCGAGGCGCTCATCGTCACGGGTGGCGCCGGTTCAGAAGCTGGGAACGACGGGTGTGAGGGAGACTACCAGCCGTTCCACCGGGCTTCTATCCTGCGTGGACCCGATTTCCGGAGGGGTTCGCGGGTGACTCGAGAACGTGGACCGGGACGGGCTGCGTGTGTCGTCGGTCGCGCGGGGCGCGCTCCGCCGCGTTTCGACGGTCTCGCCCGGCGGCTGGCGCATTCCTCCAGCCGCCGAGCCTGACTCTCTACTTCGCTGTCGCCGGGCCGAGCGCGGGCACCTTCCCCTGCGACTCGACGACGCGCCTGGCGATCACGTTCTCGATCGCCGCGCCGTTTCGCAGGGTGCTGATGTAGGCCATCCGCAGCACCTGCTCGCGGCGGCTCTTCAACGACTGGCTGATCGCGTCCTTCACGCCCGGCGTGCCGAGGTCCTTCTGCCCCGCCGGGTCCTTCCCGAGCACCAGGACGACGACGAATCCGTTGCCGTCGCCGATGGCCTTCGCCGCCCCGGGCTGGGCATTGAGCACCGCGTCGCGCAGCTGCGGCGGGTATTGCTGGATGACCGACAGCGGGATGAACCCGAGGTCGCCGCCGCGCGGCGCGCTGCGGGGATCCTCCGAGAAGTCCGCTGCCACTTCGCCGAACTGGGCGCCCCCCTTCAGCTTGTCCAGGATCATCCGGATCTTGTTCACCGCCTCCAGGGTCGTCGCCGCGTCGTTGCCCGTGCGGTTGGTCACCTGCTCGTCCTTCACCGGCGTCACGACGATTTGCGCGACGCGGTACGCGTCCTCCGTACGGTTGAACTGCGACTTGTTCGCCTCGAAGAATGCCGCGATTCCCTGGTCGCTCACCGAAACCTTGGACGACACCTCGCGCGTGAGCAGCTTCTGCACGACCATGTCGCGCCGCAGGCCGTCGCGCATGTCGGAAGCCGTCAGGTCCCGCCTCGCGAGTTCCTGCTGGAACGCCTCCTCCGGAATGTTCTTGCGCGCCTCGGCGTACGCCTTGTCGAGCTCGGACTCGGGGACTTCGATCTTGAGCTCGCGCGCCTTCGCCGCCAGCAGGTCCTGGACGACCAGGTCGTCGAGCAGGGCGAGCTTGGCCGCGAACGCCTCCTCTTCGCCGGGCGGCTGGGGGTTCTGGTCGCCTCGCCGGTAGGCCTTGTCCACGTCGGCCCGGGTGATCGCGCGGCCGTTCACCACGGCCCACGCGGTCGGCGGGGCCGCCGGCTTGGACTGGCACGCGGCCGACAGGCCGGCGAGGACGAGGGAGAGCGCCACGACCGGGCGAGCGCCGGCCACGGGAATCCGGACGTGATTGATCATCCGCACATTGTAAGTGCAGACGGCGCGAATTCAGAGGTCATCGGCAAAGCGCCCGCGCTTCGACCACGACACCACGCGGGGCGGCACTCCGGCCGGTCTTCAGGCCGTCCCGCTCGTGGCATGATAAGGGTTCGTGCCCGAGACGGCAGCGCCAAGCTGCGGCGAACGGCACGCGGGACCCCGATGACACGATTGCTCGGTCGTTTCCTCCGGCCCTATGCCACGACGATTGCCGTGGTCGTCACCCTCGTGCTCTTCCAGGCGGTCGCCAACCTCTCGCTGCCGGACATCAACGCCGACATCATCAACAACGGGATCGCGCGCGGCGACTTGCCGCGCATCCTCGCGTCCGGCGGGGTGATGCTCCTGGTCACGGTCGTGCTGGCCGCCCTCTCGCTCGTGTCGGTCTACCTCGGGTCGCGCACCGCGATGGCATTCGGCCGCGACGTCCGGTCGGCACTGTTCCGCCACGTCGGCCGGCTGGCCCAGACGGAGGTCAACCAGTTCGGCACGCCATCGCTCATCACGCGGAACACCAACGACGTCCAGCAGGTCCAGCAGGTGGTGGCGATGGCGCTGACGATGCATGATCGCCGCGCCGCTGATGCTGGTGGGTGGCATCATCATGGCGCTGCGGCAGGACGCGGACCTGTCGGTCCTGCTGGCGGTCATCCTGCCGGTGATGGTCGCCTTCATTGCCGTGTGCCTGTGGCGCGCGATGCCGCTCTTCCGCGCCATGCAGGTGAAGGTGGACCGGATCAACCAGGTGATGCGCGAGACGCTGGCCGGCGTCCGCGTCATCCGCGCCTTCGTGCGCGACGACTTCGAGGCGCGTCGGTTCGACGCGGCCAGCGCCGACCTGACCGACACCGCCGTGAAGGTCAACCACGTCTTCGCCGTGATGATCCCGGGGCTGTTCGGCATCCTCAACCTCGGCACCGTTGCGGTGGTGTGGTTCGGCGGCCGCCACGTGGCCGAGGGCCTGATGCCCATCGGCAACCTCACCGCGTTCCTCACCTACCTCGTGCAGATCCTGATGTCGGTCATGATGGCCACGCTGATGCTGTCGATGGTGCCGCGCGCCGCGGCGTCCGCCGAGCGCATCCTGGCCGTGCTCGACGCGGTCCCGAGCGTGCAGGACCCGGCATCCCCGCCGCCGGGCCCCGCTCCATCGGGCCGCATCGAGTTCAGGCAGGCGGAGTTCCGCTATCCGGGGGCGCAGGAACCGGTCTTGCGCGACATCAGCTTCGCCGTCGCGCCGGGCGAGACGACCGCGATCGTCGGCAGCACGGGCAGCGGCAAGTCCACGCTGGTCACCCTCGTGCCGCGGTTGTACGACGCCACCGCCGGCGCGGTGCTCGTGGACGGCGCGGACGTGCGCACGCTGGCGCTCGAGGACCTGTGGTCGCGGGTCGGGTTCGTGCCGCAGCGCGCGTTCCTGTTCCGCGGGACGATTGCCAGCAACCTGCGCTACGGCAAACCCGAGGCGACCGATGACGAGCTGTGGCACGCGCTCGATGTTGCTCAGGCGTCGGACTTCGTCCGGGTGATGCCGGGCGGGCTGGAGGCAGACGTCACGCAGGGCGGGTCGAACCTCTCCGGCGGCCAGCGCCAGCGGCTCGCCATCGCCAGGGCCCTGGTGAAACGCCCGCGCATCCTCATCCTCGACGACAGCTTCTCGGCGCTCGACGTCACCACCGACGCCCGGCTTCGGGCGGCGCTCGGAACGGAGACGCAGGAGACGACCCTCCTGATCGTCGCGCAGCGCGTCTCGACGATCCTCCGAGCCGACCGCATCATCGTCCTCGACGAAGGGACGATTGTGGGCATCGGTCGGCACAGCGAGTTGATGCGGACGTGCGCGACCTACCGGGAGATCGTCGCGTCGCAGCTCGGGAAGGAGGGCGCGGCATGAGCCAGCCGTCGACCAGGGGCGCCCCGCCCGCCCGCGACGGCGGTCCCCGTGGCGGTCCCCCGATGGGCCCGCCCATGGGCATGGCCGGGGCCAAGGCCAGGAACTTCAAGGGGTCGGGCCGGCGTCTCCTGGAACTGCTGCGCCCCGAGCGCGGGTTCATCCTGGCCGTGGCGGCGATGTGCGCGGCGAGCGTGGCGTTCAACGTCACCGGGCCGCGGTTGATCGGCCGAGCCACGACGCTGATCTTCGAAGGCGCCGTCTCCGCGACGCTTCCAGCCGGGCTGTCACGCGACCAGGCGATCGAGCTGATGAAGGCCCGGGGCCTGCCCCAGGTGGCGAAGATGATGTCGGGGATGCAGGTCCGGCCGGGCGTCGGCGTGGATCTCGACGGCCTCGCGCGCCTTTCGCTCCTGCTGGCGGCGGTCTACGTTTCGAGCGCCGTGTTCGGCTGGGCGCAGCAATACCTGACCGTCGGCGTCGCCCAGCGAACCGTCTACCGGCTCCGGGGCGAGGTGGACGCGAAGCTCGCGCGCCTGCCACTGCGGTACTTCGACACGCACCCGAGAGGCGACGTTTTGTCGCGCGTCACCAACGACATCGACAACATCGCGACCAGCTTGCAGCAGACGCTGGCCCAGATCCTCACGTCGCTCCTGTCCATCGTCGGCGTCATCGGCATGATGGTCGCGATCAACGGGCTGCTGGCGGCGCTGGCGCTGCTCACCGTCCCGCTCTCGATGGCGGTCACGATGACGATCGCGAAGCGGAGCCAGAAGCAGTTCGCCAGGCAGTGGGAACGGACCGGCGACCTGAACGCCCACATCGAAGAGGTCCACACCGGCCGCGCGGTGGTGAAGGTGTTCGGCCGGACACGCGAGTCGGAACGGGCGTTCGACGAGAAGAACCAGCGGCTGTACGATGCCGCCTTCAAGGCGCAGTTCCTGTCGGGCATCATCCAGCCGGCGCTGATGTTCGTCACCAACCTGAACTACATCGCCGTCGCCGTGATCGGCGGCTACAAGGTGGCGTCTGGCGCGATGCCCCTCGGCGACGTCCAGGCGTTCATCCAGTACTCGCGGCAGTTCGGGTGGCCGATCCTGCAGGTGGCCAGCATGGCCAACGTCATGCAGTCGGCGGTGGCCTCCGGCGAACGCGTGTTCGAGCTGCTCGACGAACCGGAGGAGGCTCCGGAGGGAGCGACCGCGGCGGCCGTCGCCGTGGCCGAAGGCCGGATCGAATTCAAGGATGTGTCGTTCCGGTACGACCCGGGGACGCCGGTCATCGAGGAGCTGAACCTCGTCGTCGAACCCGGGCAGACCGTCGCGATCGTCGGGCCGACCGGCGCCGGCAAGACGACGCTGATGAACCTGCTGCTCCGGTTCTACGACGTCGATCGCGGGTCGATTACGATCGACGGCACCGACATCCGGACGATCCCCAGGCCCCGGCTGCGGTCGCTGTTCGGCATGGTGCTGCAGGACGCGTGGCTGTTCAGCGGGACGATTCGCGAGAACATCGCGTACGGCCGAGAGGGCGCGACGCCAGGGGAGATCGAGCATGCGGCGCAGGCCGCCTACGTCGATCACCTGGTGCGGACGCTGCCCGCGGGCTACGAGACGGTGCTGGACGACGACGCGACGGGCGTGAGCCAGGGCGAGCGGCAGCTGCTGACCATCGCGCGGGCGTTCCTGGCCGATCGCCGCATGCTCATCCTGGACGAGGCCACGAGTTCGGTGGACTCGCGCACCGAGGTCCTCGTGCAGAAGGCGATGGCCCGCTTGATGGCGGACCGCACCTCGTTCGTCGTCGCCCACCGGCTCTCGACCATCCGCGACGCCGACGTGATCCTGGTGATGAACCAGGGCCGGCTCGTCGAGCGCGGCACCCACGACGAGCTCCTCGCCGCGCGCGGGTTCTACGCCGAGCTGTATCGGAGCCAGTTCGCCGAGGCGTTGGGCGAAACGGCGTGAGGGCGGGCGACGAGAGGTCGCGCTCCCGCCCAGGCTGTCGGGCAGGCCTCGCGGCGTTCGGGACCACCTGTCGAGGAGTTCCTGCCGTCCGGCGGCTCGGACCGCTGCCCTATGTCAACGTGTGGCCGCGATTCGACCATCTGCAATCGAATCCAAGACTCTCGGCCCTGATGCGCAAGATGAACCTGGGGTCAGCCGATATCGCCGCGCCGGTACCATCGTCGGCTCCGCGACCGAAGTGACCGCAGCGGCCGCACTCGCTGCCGGACCGCTGAAGCCCGTAGTGAAGAGCCGGTTCTGGGAGCGAGACGGCGTCTTCTCGCCTGACGGGCGCTGGATCGCGTACCAGTCGAACGAGTCAGGCCGCGCCGAGGTCTACGTGCAGGCGTATCCGTCGGGCAGGAAGACGAAGGTCTCAATCGACGGCGGCGTCGGTCCGGCCTGGAACCGAATGGGAGGCGAACTGTTCTACCAGGGGCCATCGGGTGTCATGGCAGCACGTATCGTGGAAGGCGAACCAAGCGGCCTCCCCGTTCGGCTGTTCGCGCACGTCAGCGATTACCGGGATTGGGACGTGGCGAACGACGGTCAACGATTCCTGGTCGTCGAGCGCGCCGAGGCGGGCCAGGCGATTCCCCACTTCGATGTCGTCCTGAACTTCTTCGAGGAACTGAAGGCAAAGGTCCGACGGTAGCCGCGGAGCTTCTCGCTCACCGATCTCACGCTACCACCCGGCCCGCCCCTCCTTCCCACGCTGGGCGCGCAGGTCGGCAAAGAACTTGACCACCGCCGGGTCGTCCATGAAGTCGTAGCGGTACCTGGGGCCGTAGTCGACCCAGAGTTCCTCGCCGGCGGCAATGTCCCTCAGCGCCAGGATTCTCACGAAGGGGGCCTCGCAGATTTCTCGAACTTCACGTTCTGGAACTCGGCCGGCGCGTAGTTCATCCGCGTGAAGACGTTGCCGGAGATGCCGTCGATGGTCGTGAGGCCGCCGGTGTGCGGCTTGGCGCAGTCCAGCAGCCCCATCATGTACTGCCACTTGTTCGCTCTCCAGGCGGCGCCGGTACTCCTCCTCCGTGATGAACTCGCCCGTGTAGGCGCCGAGGTACGCCCCCTTCGGGATGGCCACCTTCGTGTACACGCCGTTTCCCGCGTGCGGAATCCTGGACGTCCTGATCTCGAGGTTCTTCTCGTAAGGGGACTGGCCGCTGGACAGCGCGACGGCTGCGGCGACGGCGACCGCTGCAAGGACGTGACGAAACCTGGCTCGGATCATTTTCGCCTCCAAGCCGGCCCTTCGGGTGTCGGCTCGTCCAAGGCTACTCGGAATCCGGGGAGAAGCGGTAGGTGTGCGCGCGACGTCGGACCGGTGGCCGAGACGGGCGCCCGCTGGAGGCCCAAGAACCGAACGCGACGTAGCGTACCGGAGGCTATCCGCTGATGTTCGAGATCTTCCCGTGGCTCACCTGGCTGGCGGTCATCACCTCGGCGACACTTCTCGCGGGGCTCTGTGGCGGCGACCTATCCGACCGGGCTGCGGCGGTCCTGCTTTTGTGGTTTCTGCTGGCCGCGTCCTGTCAGTTCATCGGCACATCGGCGGGCATCCAGGCTGCCGGCCTGGCGCTCCAAACCGTCCTCGCCGTGTCCCTGATTCATCCGGGGCAAGGCACGAAGATAGTCGCACGGCGCTCGGTCGGCGAAGAGGGCCGCGACGAGGCCGCGGACTTTCACTCGTCGACGCGCGCCGCGACAGGTCTCCGCCACGGCACGAGGACGGCACGCGTTCGCGGTAGCGCAGGTACCGCTCGCCGAAGTCTGCGATCAGGTCTCGCTCCTCCAACCAGGCACCCAGGCAGATCCACGCCGTCTACGTCGCGTGGAGGACAAGGCGGCCGACGCTCATCCGAGGGTCGGCCCACAACAGGACGATGATGCTCGAGTAGAGCGGGTGGCGGACCCACCGGTCCCGGACCGGGCGCAGCCCGCACATGTCGAAACCGGGGAGCGCGAGCGCGCTCCACACCGCCCCCGCGAGTCCCGCCAGCCCGGCCGCCGCAACCAGCAGCCGCGGGAGGCCGTGCAGCACGAACAACGGCTCGCCGGTCGGTTGCCACAGCGCGACGGCGATCGTCAGCGCGACGCCGGAGGTGATCGCGTAGAAGGCGCCCTCGTACCCGGGACGCGACGCTCGAAGCGACCGCGAGCACCATCATCGTGATGTCGGCGACGCGCCCGAGCAGGGACGGCGTGGGCAGTGCGACGGCGGCGGCGCCGGCCCTGGGCGACGAAGGCGAGTGCATGATGGCCTCCTTCGCGGCGGGGTGGATTCGAGGCCGATCCTACCACCGTTCGTCAGGCGGCAAGGGTGAAAGCCGTGCCCCGCGCCGCCGCTATTGCCTGGCCCGCGGCGTCATGGCTGGCGCGCCGCCTTCGGCGCGCAGCGTGACCCGCAGGATCTCCAACGGGTACCAGAGCCGCATCCGCGGGCCGAACGTCCCCGTCCCGCGGCACACGATCAGCGTCATCCCCGACACCTCGTAGCGCCCAGCGAGATGGGGAAACTGCGTGCGAACCAGGTAACCGAACGGCCAGAGCTGCCCGTCGTGCGTGTGGCCCGACAGCATGAGCCCCACCTTCGCCCGGGCCGCCTCCTCGACCCGCGCCGGCGCGTGTGACAGCAGGATCGTGCCCGCCGCCGCGGGCCGCCCCTCCAGCGCCTTCCGCAGGCCGTCGAACGGCGCAGCCGGCCGGCCGGCCGTCGGGGCTGGACCGCCACCCCGCCGGCCCCGCGTGCCGTCCACGCCCGCCAGCACCAGGCCGGGCACCAGTTCCCGCCATTCGTCCTCCAGCGTCTGGAAGCCGAGCCCCTGGAACGCCGCCATCGTCAATCGGCCGCCGTGGCCCTCGTGGTTCCCGGCCACCACCCACACACCGCGGGGCGCGGACAGCCGCCCGAGCAGCGGCAGCAGGTCCCGCTCGGTCGGGCTGTCGCCCTCGAGCACGTCGCCGCCAATCACGATGGCATCGGCACCCAGCCGAGCGACCTGGGCGACGCGTGCCGCGAGCCATCGCTCCCCGAGCATCAATCCCAGGTGGAGGTCGGAGATGAATGCCAGCACCATCCCGTCCCGCACCGCCGGCAGCCCGGGCAGTCGAACCTTGGTACTCCTTGACGACCGGCGGCCGGACGGCCTGAACGACCGCGGCGATCGAGAGCGCAAGGCCGGCGAGCATTGCCGCGCCGCGAATCCACGGCAGGCGCTTCCGGAAGAACAGGCCGAACCCGGTGGCCAGGTCGGCCACCAGCAGCGCGACGAACAGCATCAGAAGAATGCCGATCCAGTACGCGCCGACCACCTCGAGGATCCGCGCCGCCAGGGGCCAGCCCACCCCTTCGGCGTCCCTGGCGACCGCGTAGCTCGCCCCGAGCAGCGCGAGCAGCGGGATCCGCAGCCACCACGGGCACCACCGGGCCACGACGGGAACGGACCCCGCCCGCCAGACCACGTAGGCCGACATCAGGAGCATCCCCGAGAGGACGACGGTGAAGAACATGCCGCGGATCCTACATCATGACGGGACTCGCGACGTCGTGCGGGACTTGTTGACCGTCTGCCTCGCCGGTGAGGCCAGCGCCGACACCCGACCAGTCACCTGATCTTCGTCCCCACGACGTCGGTGCCGGCGGCCCACCGCGCGCCCCGGTGGCCCCGACGACGAATCGCTAGGCGCCGACAGCCCGGCGAAGCAGTTCGCGTCGGTGCGGAAGGCGCGCGACCTCTCGACTCGGTCCCGAGCGACGGCTCAGAGCGTCTTCAGGAACTCCAGATCCTGCAGGTCGGCGGCCGATTGCCGATCGCTCGCGGCAATCTCCTTCATCCGGATGAGGTCTGACTTGGAGGCGATGTGGAAGACGTGCGATGCGATCTTCTTGCGGGTGGATCGCCGCTGCACCCCGCGCGCTTCGATCGGGAAATCGAACAGCAGGTCGACGCGCAGCCCGAGGCTGGAGTTGTAGAAGTATGCCGACCTGGGCCGGTCGATTCGAAGCCGCGCGGCGGCCACCTCCTCGTTGTCGATGGTTCGGAGCACGGCGCCCCGATTGTCGGTCTTCGACGCCAGTTGGAAGCCCCGTCGGTAGAATGCGTGGACGAGGGCCTTCTGCCCGCGCGCCGCCTCGACCACCAGGAAATCGAAGTCCCTCGTCACGCGCAGCGAGCCGAGGGTGACGAGCGCCATCCCCCCGACCAGCGTCGGTTCGAATCCCAGCGATGTGAGATTGCGCAGCAGCTCGCCGACCTCGGCGAGGAAATCGGCCTGGGGCCGTCGGCGTCTACTGGCTGACTTCTTCGCCATGGATGCCGGGCAGCGGCCCGCGGCACGCGGACTCCGGCACGGTCGGCCTCGGCGGGCGGAGCTGGTCGATCGCGCTCACGTACGCGAAGTTGTTCCGGATGGCCTCCGCCAGGCGGAGCGATTCCGCGCGGGCGCTCGCGCCCATCCGGGCGATCTCGCTGCGCCGCGGCCGCGAGAGGCGCTGCGCGCGGCGCAGCCCGCCGCGTCGTCCGAGCTCCCTCGCGAACTCCGTCATGGTCATGGCTCGATCATCTACTTAGCGCTAAGCAAAGTCAAGTCGCCCAGCGTCTCTCGATCGGCTGGGCGTTGGTTCACGCGCCGAGGCCGCACACGTGCGGGCGGCCCGGCTCGGCCTGCGCGGCGACACGGCTCGTCGAGGCTGCCCGGCGTCCCAGGGGAAGCGGTAGGCAGAGAGCGCGCACTCCTTGCGCATGGTGTCGATGTGCGCGCGGAGCGCGGCGTTGACCGGCACGCCCGTCTCCTGCCGCTCCAACCACGCGAGGTGCTCCTTCTCGCCCGCAGTGTAGATGCGGGGCTGGCCCGGGGCCTTCTGCGAGGCGCGCAGTTGCGCGGCAGATGGTGCCGGTCGTGCGCTTGAAGTCCTCCAGCTCGCAGAAGGCCTGCACGTCGATGGCCAGGAAGAAGTGCCCCAGCTTGTAGGGCGTCGGCTTGCCGCCCTCGAAACCGAGCAGCCCCTTCATGAACGCGCCCTGCTGCAGCGCCGCGCAGAGCATCTCCACGACCGTGGCGTAGCCGTAGCCCTTGTGGCCCGCCGTCTCCTCCCCCAGGCCGCCCAGCGGGCTGAGCGCGGCCGTCCCCTTCACGAGGTCCTCGAGGACCCTGGTGGTGTCGGTGCACGTCCGGCCCTGGTGGTCGATCACCCATCCCGGCGGGCAGTTGCCTGCCCTCGCGCGTCGTACGACTCGATCTTGCCCCGCTGGCCGACGCTGGTGGCGCAGTCGAGCACGAAGGGGAAGTCTTCGTCGGTCGGCATGCCCGAAGGTCAAGGGGTTCGTGCCCAGCATGTTCTCCACGCCGAAGGTCGGGGCGATGGAGGGCCGGGTATTCGAGCCGGTCACCCCGATCATGCCCGCCTCGCAGGCCATCAGGGCGTAGTAGCCGGCGATGCCGTAGTGGGTGGAATTGCGGACCGCCACCATGCCCAGGCCGAACGTCCGGGCCTTGTCGATGCACATCTGCATCGCGCGCTTCGCAATCACCTGGCCCATGCCGTGGTGGCCGTCCACCACCGCGGTGGTAGGCCCTTCACGCACGATCTCGAAGTTCGTCGTGGCGGACTGTATGCCCTGCCGCAACCGGTCGTAGTAGATCGGCTTCATGCGGCCGATGCCGTGGGAATCGATGCCGCGCTTGTCCGCGGTCATGACGACGTCCGCGCACACCACGGCATCTTTCGGAGGCACGCCCAGCGCGACGAACACGTCCCGCACGAAGCGCTCCAAGGTGCCGAAGGCCACCCGGTCGATCCGCTCCTGTCCTCTCGCCACGTTCTGCCCCCTCTTGAACCTGGCCGATGTTGTCGGCTCACTGTGACGTGTCGCAGCAGCGATGCAAGAAGAAGTCCCAACGCGCGTTCCCGGCACGGAACAGCCCCACGCGGCGGTGCCGGACCGGGCCTGGCGCGCGATTCTTCACCGGCGGAGGCGCTCGCGGCGGAGGCGCTGGGGACGTCACGGCGCACGCATCATTCGCCTGGCTGCGAGCTTCATGAAGGAAGACTTCGGCCGATTCGACGACAATAGGCCGCGGCGGAGCAGACTTCGCGCACGCTTCGCTCCGGAAACGGTGCGAAACGTCCGGAGCGATTCGGCACCGTCTTTGCGGTGTAATTTTGATTGCGTCCAGCCGCATTCGGCCGTCCGCGCATCCGCCTGTCCGGCCGTCGGCGCATCCGCCCGTTCGCGCATTCGCGAATCCGCGGCTTGACAGCGGCGCGATTCCTGGGCCTATAGTGATCGGGACTTCCGATCAACACGCCCCGCAATCGCTGCCGCACCGTCGCCGGTCGGCGGACACGTCACTTCGTAGAGGCCCGAGGCCTCACCAAGGAGGTTCGATGCTGAAACGCCCCATCGTCGCGCTGCTCGTCGTCCTGGCGTGCGCGTTCGTCACCGCCGGGCCGTCCGTGCAGGCCCAGTCGCCCACGGACCGGTATCTCGTCGTGTTCAAGGCGGAGAAGGTGCCCTCCGACCTCGCCAGGCGCCTCGCGGCGAACGGGGGGGTGCTCATTCGCGCCTTCAACGAAATCGGAGTCGCCTCCGTCATCGGCGACGAGAGTTTCGCCGCGCGGATGGGGAAAGATCCGCAGGTGTCGGCGGTTGGCGCCGAGCATGCGTTCGGGCTGCCGGACACGGCCGCCATCGAGATGCCGAGCGTGGCCGACCCGATGGGCGCGCCGACCGCGGCGGACGTCTACTACAAGACGTATCAGTGGGACATGCGGCGTATCGGCGCGCCCGCGGTGTGGGCCAGGCTGCCGGTGTCCGCGAACGTGCCGCGCGTGGCCGTCCTCGACGTCGGCGTGATGGACACCCACCCGGATCTGGTCGGCCAGGTGGACAACTCGATATCGACCGCGTATTGCACCACCTCGGGCGGGCCGAACAACACGGCGGGCTACCCGATCTACACCACCATGATTGATTTCGACGCCCATCCGATCTGGTCCCCGGCCGTCGGTTGCGACCCGATCGGGTTCACCGACTACGAGTGGCACGGCACGCACGTGGCGGGCACGGTCGCCGCGAAGTTCGACGGCGGCCGGGTCGTCGGAGTCGCGCCTGACGCCAAGGTGGGCGCGTACAAGGTGTTCGACATCTACAAGTACGACGGCGACTTCTACGTCGGAGCGTTCGACGGGCCGATCTTTGCCGCGATCATCGACGCGACGGAGAAGGGCTACGGCGTGATCAGCATGAGCCTCGGCAGCACGCAACTGCGCAACAACAAGAGCGACAACGCGTCGTGGCTGGCGTGGGACCGTGTCGCGAAGTGGGCCAACCGGCAGGGCGTCGTGATCGTGGCGGCCGCCGGGAACGCCGGGTTGAACCTGGACGGCTACATCGCGAACATCCCGTCCGATCTCTCGACGGTGGTCAGCGTGTCCGCGCAAGTGGCAGGCCTCCTGGCCCCGGATGCGGACGGCTTCCTCAACCAGACGGGGCCCGACCTGCTGGCGTCCTACTCGAACTACGGGGCGGCGGTGAACATCACGGCGCCGGGTGGCGACTGCCACGACTCGGCGTGCAGCGACGGCCACTACTTCATCATCAGCGACGGCATCAGCGCCGCCGGGGCGGCTACCTACTACCTGGCCGCCGGCACGTCGATGGCGACGCCGCACGTCAGCGCCGTTGCCGCGTACGTGCGAGCGATCCACCCTGAATGGGGTCCCGGCGAGGTCAGAGCGTGGCTGCAGAGCACGGCGCAGCCGATTGGCTACCGCCGCGCGTTCGGGCACGGGATGCTGAACGCCGACGCCGCAGCGCGCTAGTCTGAATCGACGTCTTTGACGGGAGCCGGGCCGCATCTCGCGGCCCCGGCTCCTGGCTTTTGAAAGCCCGCCTCCCTCCGTTCTGGACTCGCTCCTCCCCGCTTCGTCCCCGGCCGCCGGCTCACCGCCCAGAACCGAAGCCGGCGGCCGGACGTCCAAGCAAGTAGGACGAGGACCTCCATCCATGACCAGGCGCCCGCAGTCGCGCTTCTTCACCGTGGCCCTGCTCGTCGCCGCGGTCGCATTGTCTGTAGGCCTGGCTGCCCTGCGGGCGGGCTGGCTGCAGGAGCACTGGGACCTGGACGTCGCGCGCGCGATGGATGCCATCGGACTCGCGCCGGGGATGGTGGTCGGCGAGGCGGGCGCCGGCGACGGCTACTTCACGCTGCCGATGGCGCGACGGGTCGGACCCGCGGGGGCGGTGGTGGCGAACGACATCAGCGCGCGGGCGTTGCGGTCACTCGAGGAGCGCAGCAGGCGCGAGGGATTGAAGAACGTGACCACCGTCCTCGGCGCGGTGGACGACCCGAAGTTCCCCCGCGACGACCTGCAGATGGTGGTGATCGTTCACGCCTTCCACGACTTCAGCCGCCCGGTCGAGTGGTTGACGAACCTGAAGAAATACCTCCGGGAGGACGCTACCGTCGCGATCATCGACAGAGACCCGGAGCAGGGAGCCCCATCGCACTTCTGGCCCAGGGAGCGTGTCATTCGCCAGGCCCGGGAAGCCGGCTACGAGTTGGTCAAGGGCGTCTTCGACGTCTCCGATCACCTCATTCTCGTGTTCAGGGCGAAGCCGCATGCCGACGACCCGGCAGGCCGTGAGGCGGTTGAGCGTAAAATGAAGGCACCGATGCGCGAGAGCCACGAGAAGGAAGGCGTCGTCAAATACACGGTCAGGCACGAGACCGCCCGGATCACGTTTCCGCCCGAGATGCCCGACCTCTTCTCGTGGCGGCGGCGGCTGAGGGCGCTCGACCTGATTGGCGCGGACGCCGAGGGGCTCGGCTACGGGAACGTGAGCATCCGCCTCTACGGGTCGCCGTCCTTCCTGATCACGGGCAGCCAGTCGAGCGGCCTCGAGGAGGTCGATCAGCAGCATTTCGCCCGGGTGACGGTCGTCGACCTCGACAAGAACTTCCTCCGCTCGGTCGGCGAACGGCCGCCGTCCTCAGAAGCGCTCACCCACGCCGCGCTGTACCAGGTGAATGGCGCGATCAGGGCCGTCGTGCACGTCCATTCGCGCCCCATCTGGGAATCCTGGAGGAACCAGCTGCCGACCTCGCGCGAAGAGGTGTTGTACGGCACGCCCGAGATGGCGTACGAGATGATCCGGCTGCACAAGCGGGCGGCGATGGGCCGGCAGGGCGTGATCGTGATGGGCGGCCACCAGGACGGCGTGGTGGCCTTCGCGCCGTCGGTCGCCGAGGCGGCGGGCGAGATCCTGAAACTGCTCCCGGGACTCGGCTGACCGAGGCGCGCCGCCCCCTCAGGTACGCGCGCTTGCGGACCGCCACCATGCGGCGGACCTTCTCGCGGATCGTCGCGGCCGCGACGTGCACGTAATCGGGGTGGTCGTGCATGTCGATCTCGGCCGGCAGCGTCAGGAGGTCCGCGTCGGGCGGTACGATCGCGTGCTCCTGGTAGCGCAGCAGCGTCCGCTTCCAGTCGACGGCAATCGCCTCGTAGCTGTGATGGATCTGGCCGAGATATTCCGCGGTGATCGTCTCGGCGTAACTGTCACCCTCGGCAGCGCGCCTGGCTCGCCGGCATTCCAGCAAGTCGGGCTCGGTCCGGAGGTACACCGTCAGGTCGGGCAGCCGGATGTGTTCGGCCCGAAGCGTCTGGTGGAACAGCGTCCGGTACAGCTTGGCGTGGGCCGCAGGCATCTCCCCTGATTCGATCATCCGCGCGACGAACACCTCGGGGCCGTCGATGAACGGACGGTCCTCGAGGATCACGACTCCCCTCGCGCTCTCGCGCGTCATCAGGTGCCGGATCTCGCGCTGCTGCATCGTGCGCATCTGGAGGAACGCGATCTCCGTCGGAAAGATGTTGGCGACGCGGTCGTGGTAGAACAGCGCCAGGCACTCGTCGATCAGCGATCCCTTGTCGACCCTCTCCGAGAAGGAGTGGAGTTCCGCGCCGCCGAGAAGCGTCTCGAGGTCTTTCTTGTAGGGATCCTGCGCCAGGGCGCGCATCAGCGTCGTCTTGCCCGAGAACAGGTTGCCCATGATGCCGATGTGAAAGTTCTGCTTCATCCGTGTTTCCCCGAAGCCGGAAGCCTGGTTCGACATGAGTGGCGCCTCAGCGTCCAGCCAGCAGGTCCGCGTAGGAGCGATCGAGCAGGTCGGCGCGCTCGATGCCCAACTCTCGCACCAGCGTCTTCATCGTTTTCCGCGCCCGCGCCGCCCCGCGCACATACGGCACCTCGATCTCCACGAACGTACCCAGGCCTTCGACCCGGTCGAGGTGCACCCGCGTGTTCCCCCCGTACATCCAGAGATCGCGGTGCTTGCGCACGACGACGTCCTTCCTGAGCATCCCGCCGAGCAGCCGGAGCAGTCCCGCGGGATCGTCCACCGGCAGCTTCTGGAACTCGCTCCGCCGGGCCCGTCTCGCATCTGCCCGGCGATACAGGATCAGCTCGGCCGCGGCAACGCCCTTCCGCTGGCGCACCTTCAGCCTGCCCCCCGGCACGGCGAAGTAGGTGTCGACCTGCCGGAGCGGCCGTTCCTGGTTCGCGCCCAGGGCCCGCAGCACCGTTCGGAGCCGGCTGATGTCCCTGGCGACGGCTTTGAGCTCGAGGTTCTTCATGCGGCGCGACTGGGTATTGTAACGGAACCAGGCGACGCGACGCGGGCGAGATTGGCGATAATCCGCCGAACAACATTCCTTCGGCAGGAATCAGGGGGAAGGAATTTGGGGAACCGGGAGGGACCTGTGCAGAACGACGCGCGCCGCCTGTTCGTTTCCACGTGGCTGGCTGTCCTGGTGGCCGGACTCGCCTCCGTCATGGCGGCGCCGCCGGCTGGCTCGCCGGCGCCCCCGGCGGACCGGCCCGCGTGGGCCGACCAGGTGGACAAGCTGTTCGCGTCGTTCGACCGGCCCGATTCGCCGGGGTGCGCGCTCGGGATCTTCAAGGACGGCAGGATGCTCTACGAGCGCGGGTACGGGTCGGCCGACCTCGAGCACAACGTGCCGATCACGCCGGACACGGTCTTCTACGCGGGGTCGGTCTCGAAGCAGTTCACCGCGATGACCGCCGCCCTCGCCATCAAGCAGGGGCTGTTCTCCGTGGACGACGACGTGAGGAAGTTCCTGCCGGACCTGCCCGCGTACGGCTCGCCCATCCTGGTGCGGCACCTCGTTCACCACACGAGCGGCCTTCGCGACGTCAATACGCTCGTCGCCGCCGCGGGGCAGCGCGACGAGGTCGCCTTCGACAACGACGCCGTGCTGCGCCTGGTCGCCAGGCAGCGGGCGCTGAACTTCGCGCCCGGCGCCGAGTACCTCTATTCGAACTCCGGATACGCGATGCTCGCCCTCATCGTCGAGCGCTCGTCGAAGACGCCGTTCGCGGCCTATGCCGACGCCCAGGTGTTCAAACCCCTGGGCATGACGGCCACGCACTTCCACACGGACCTCGGGCGGCTCGTGCCGAACCGCGCCTACGCCTACGACCGGCCGGCCGGCGGCCCGGTGCGGCTCAATACTCCCCAGAACGAGCGGGCCGGCGCCGGCGGCCTGTTCACCACGGTGCGGGAACTGCTGCTCTGGGACGAGAACTTCTACACGGGTCGCGTCGGCGGCAAGGACGTCATCGCGCAGCTGGAGACGACCGACACGCTGAACAGCGGCGCCGTGAACCGGTACGCGTGGGGGCTGCAGTCGACGACCTACCGCGGAATCCCGGTGATCGAGCACAGCGGGTCGCTGGGCGGGTACAGGGCCCAGACATTCCGGGTTCGCGAGCACCATTTCTCCGTGGCGATCCTCTGCAACGTGAGCAGTGCCAACCCCACGGAGATCAGTCACCGGATAGCAGACATCTACCTGGCGCCGCACTTCCGCGAAGCGTCGCCCGCGGCCCTGCCGGCGGCGCGTGCCACCACCACGGCACCGGCCGGCGTGTTGGCCCACGCGCCCGGCGATCCCGCGGCGTTTGCGGGAACGTACGCGAGCGATGAGCTCGACACGACGTATCGCGTCGTGCTGGTCGACGGCCAGCTGACAGTGTTCCGCGGCGTCGAGAAGGAGGGCATCCCGTTGCGACCGGACGGCCCGGACGCTTTCCGTGCGGGGTCGTCGATCCTTCGATTCGGCCGCGCGGGCGAAAAGGGCGTCACCGGCTTCGTCCTCGACGCCGGCCGCATCCGCGGGATCGCGTTCACCCGGAAGCAGCCCTAGCGGACGCCCCGCTCTCATTTTCATTTTGCATTTTGCATTGCCGGCCGCGTCATTCCAGCGGCCGGCTACCCCTCCTCGTGCAGCGCCTCGCCGTTCCAGCAGAACGTGCAGAGGCGCTCGCGGGGCAGGCCGATCGCCTCGATCATGTCCTCCAGCCGCTGGTAACGCAGCGTCGTCAGCCCCAGTTCGGAGCCGATGTGCTTCACCATGGCCGCGTAGCGCTCGCTGTCTGGATCGGCGTACTCGTCCAGGTGGCTGCCCGCGTCCCCCTCGAGGTGCTTCACCGCCCGGCGGGCCGCCAGGTCCATCTCCGACCGAGACCGCGAGAAGTTCAGGAAGCGGCAGCCGTGCACCAGCGGCGGGCACGCGGGCCGCATGTGCACCTCGCGCGCCCCGTGGTCGAACACGCGCACGATGATGTCGCGCAGCTGAGTGCCGCGGACGATCGAGTCCTCGCAGAAGAGGATTCGCTTGCCGTCGATCAGGTCGCGGATCGGGATCAACTTCATGCGCGCCACCAGGTCGCGCACGCGCTGCTCCTGCGGCATGAAGCTCCGCGGCCAGGTCGGCGTGTACTTCACGAACGGACGCCGGTACGGGACGCCCTTCTCCGCCGCGTAACCGATGGCGTGGCCAATCCCCGAGTCCGGGATGCCGGCGACCGAATCGACGTCCACGTCGTCGCGCCTGGCCAGCGCCTGGCCGCAGCGATTGCGAGCCGCCTCGGTGTTCACCCCCTCGTAGGTCGACGCCGGGTAGCCGTAGTAGATCCACATGAACGAGCAAACCTGCATCCGGTCCCCGGCCGGCGCCATCGTCTCGACGCCGTCGGCGGTCAGGCGGACGATCTCGCCCGGCCCGAGATCGCGTTCCGGCTCGTAGCCCAGGTTCGGCAACGCGCTGCTTTCGAGGGCGACGGCGAATGCCCCTTCGCGCCGGCCCACGACCACCGGCGTCCGGCCCAGGCGGTCGCGCGCCGCATACAGGGCATCGGGCGTCAGCAGCAGCATCGAGCACGACCCCTGGACCTTCTTCTGCGCCCAGCGCAGCCCGTCCACCAGGGTCTCCTGCTGGTTGATGAGCGTGGCGACCACCTCGGTGGGATTGTGCTCGCTGCCCTTGAACTCGCTCAGGTGCGTACCGCGCGTGGCGAGCGCCTCCCTGACGAGGGCGTCGATGTTGTTCACCCGGCCGACCGTCGCCAGCGCGTAGACCCCGAGGTGCGAACTGATGACCAGCGGCTGGTCCTCGTAGTCGCTGATGACGCCGAGCCCGAGGCGGCCCTGGTGCTTGGGCAGTTCGTCCTCGAACTTGGTCCTGAATGGCGCGTTGGAAATGTCGTGGATATTGCGCTTGAAACCGCCCTCGCTGGTCGTGACGAGGCCGCCGCGCCTCGTGCCCAGGTGCGAGTGGTAGTCGGTGCCGTAGAACAGGTCCGCCACGCAGTCGGCCGCAGACGCGACGCCAAAGAAGCCGCCCATGGACTCTCCTTTCGGGTGGGCCGAGTATACCCGAACGACCGCCGCCCACGCCGCCTGTTGCCTCGGGACCGTTAGACAGCCATACTCTTCGACGGCCGGCTGCCGGCCCGGCGGGCCGGCACGCTCGACAGCGCCACTCACCAGGAGTCTGCCCAGTGAAGAAAACCGTTATCGCCGTCGTCGCGTCGGTCGCCATCGCCCTGTGCATCCGGGTGGCGCCGTTCGCCCAATCGAAGCCGTCCGTCTACCTGACTCCCCCCAAGGTCATCGCCGACATCATGACCGCGGAACCGTTGCCGACGGTCGCGGTCTCGCCGACGCGCAAGGTCCTCCTGTTGACGCACCGGAAGAGCATGCCGTCTCTGGCCCAGGTGGCCGAACCGTTCATCGGCCTGGGCGGATCGCGCATCAATCCCAAGACCAACGGCCCTCGCATCCTTGCCGTCACCACGAAGCTGGTGCTGAAGGACGTGGCGACCGGTACAGAGAAGCCGCTCGTCCTGCCGCCGGCGACCTTCTACTCCGGCAGCTTCTCCCCGGATGGCAAGTACGTGTCGATCACCGTCACGACGCCGACCGGCATCCAGCTGTACCTGGCGAACGTCTCGACCGGGCTGGTGAAGCCGCTGCTCGTGGGCGGCATCAACGGCCTCGGCGGAGGATGCCGTTGGCTCGATGACTCCACCGGCTTCCTGTGCAGCCTCATCCCCGCCGCGCGCGGCCCGATGCCCAAGGAAGGCCTGCCCACCGGTCCCGCCATCCAGGAGACGATCGGCAAACCGGCGCCGGCGCCGACGTTCGAAGACCTCCTCAAGAACCCGTACGACGAGGCCCTCTACGAGTATTTCTTCACCAGCCAGCTCGCGTGGGTGGACCTGGCGGGCGTGAAGACACCGTTCGGCAAACCGGGCGTGTACGCCGGCGCAGACATTTCCACCGACGGGAAGTACCTCGTCGTCAGTCGCACGAAGAAGCCGTTCTCGTACGTCGTGCCCGCCGGCCAGTTTCCGCGCGACGTCGAGTTGTGGACGAAGGCCGGGGTCCTGGTGAAGACGCTCGCCGACATGCCGATGGCCGACACGTTCCCGCGCGACGGGGTGTTCCCGGGCCCGCGCGGGTTCCGGTGGCACCCGATCGAACCCGCGACGCTGCTGTATGTCGAACCGCTCGACGGCGGCGACCCGAAGGCCAAGGTCCCGTTCCGCGACCGCGTCCTCTCGCTGGCCGCCCCGTTCACGGGTCAGCCGACCGAGATCGCCAAGACCGAGTGGCGGGCCGGCGGCTGGCAGTTCACCGAGAAGGGCGCCGCCTTCCTGAACGAGAGCGACCGCGAGACGCGCAAGCGCCGCACCTGGCTGTTCGACGGCGGCCTGGCTTCGGCGCCGAAGAAGATCTGGGAACTGCGGCAGCAGGATCGGTACGCCGACCCGGGCGCCCCGGTCTCGCGGCCGTTCTCGGGCAAGATCCTCCAGGTGGGGGACGAGATCTACCTGAGCGGAGCAGGTGCGTCGCCCAAGGGCGACCGCCCGTTCCTCGATCGCTTCAACCTCAAGACGCTCCAGGCGACCCGGCTCTGGCAGTGCGACGATGCGAGCTACGAGACGTTCGTCGCGCTCGTCGACGACAACGGCAGCAAGCTGATCACCCGCCGCGAGACCAGGAAGGACCCGCCGAACTACTACCTGCTCGACACGGCGGCCAAGTCGCGGTCGGCCATGACCGCGTTCGCCGACCCGCACCCGCAGCTGTCCGGCGTCACCAGGCAGTTCGTGACCTACAAACGCAACGACGGGGTGCAGTTGAACGCCACGGTGTACCTGCCGCCCGGTTACAAGCAGGGCACCAAGGTGCCGGTGTTCCTCTGGGCCTACCCGGCCGAGTTCACCAGCGCCGACGAAGCCGCGCAGATCAGCGGGAACGAGAACCGCTTCCTCACCGTCAGCGGCTCGTCCCAGCTGCTGCTCCTGACGCAGGGCTACGCGATCTTCAACGACGCGACGATGCCGATCATCGGGCCGGGCGAGACGGCCAACGACACCTACGTCGAGCAGCTCGTGGCCAGCGCCCAGGCGGCGATCGACAAGGGCGTGGAGATGGGCTTCGCGGATCGCGACCACTGGGGTGTCGGCGGCCACAGCTACGGCGCGTTCATGACGGCAAACCTGCTGGCCAACTCGCGCCTCTTCCGGGCCGGCATCGCCCGCAGCGGCGCGTACAACCGGACCCTCACGCCCTTCGGCTTCCAGAACGAGCGGCGCAATTTCTGGGAGGTACCCGAGATCTACGCCAAGATGTCGCCGTTCTACCGGGCGAACGAGGTGAAGGACCCGATCCTGCTCATCCACGGCGAGATGGACGACAACTCGGGGACGTTCCCGATCCAGTCGCAGCGTTTCTACGTGGCCCTCAAGGGGTTCGGGGCGACCGCCCGCTACGTCACGCTGCCGTTCGAAGCACACGGCTACGCGGCCGCCGAATCGAACATGCACGTGATTACTGAGATGCTGAACTTCCTGGACAAGTACGTGAAGAACGCCGAGCCGCGGAAGTAAACGGACCCTCTACCGGCGCAGCCATCGACCGGACCGGGCGTCCGGCCGGTCGATGGCCCGTCGAGCCCCACCCGACCGCCCTACCCTTTCCGCCTGTGGCCCGACAACACCTGGTGGGTGTGTTTCGCCTTCGTGACGAGGAACAGGTAGCCGTCCTCGCCGGGCACCATCAGTTCGGAGACGATTAGCTTGCCTTCGTACTTGTCGAAGACGACGACCGGATCGCTGAGGGACTGGTTGGAAGCGATCCGGGTCTCCACCGGCAGCAGGACGGTCGGGCCCTTCACGTTCTTCGACTCGAGCGTGAAGACGTTGGCTTCGTCGTTCGACACCAGCATGTAATCACCCGCCTTGAACACCCGCCCGTTCGCGGTGAAGTCGAACGGCACCTTGAAGTCGTACAGGGTTTGCGCATGCGCCGGGACGCTCACCAGGAGCGCCAGCGCGAGAACGGCCATGGGAACGAGTTTTCTGGGGTTCATCATCTCTCTCCTCTTCTCCGTGTCGCTTCCGCAACCTCCCATCAGGCCGCCGGCCGGAACCTGCCGGCCGCCGGCGAAACCTACCGCTTACCGCCAACGCGGCGGACCCGGCGCCAGCGGCGAACGCGCGGGCGCCACGCGCGTGGTTGGCGCGGCCGTCGCAAACAGCGCGACCCGCGTCCCCTCGGTCAGCCCGTCGAGAACCTCGACGTAGCGCCCGTCGCTCGAGCCGACCTCGATCGTCCGGGGCTCGAGCCGGCCGTGGTCGCCGGTCCAGACCTGGGCCTTGCTTCCGGGCAGGACGGTCTGGGCGACGCGGGCCTCGACGCCGGCGAGCGCCCCCTCGCCGAGCGAGTGCAGCACGGCTGCCGTCGGACGGAAGAGCAGCGCGGCCGCCGGAATGCGCAGCACGTCGTCGTGGCGCTCCCCCTCGATCGCGATGGTGGCCGTCATGCCCGGCCGGAGGAGCAGCTCCCGGTTGTCCACCGCGATCACCGCGGTGTAGGTCACGACGTTCTGCGCGACGGTGGGCTGGAGCCTCACCTGCGTCACCGAGCCCTGGAACTCCGCGGAGGGGTAGGCGTCCACTTTGAAGACGGCACGCTGGCCGGCGCGCACCCGCCCGATATCCGATTCGTCCACGGAGGCCTGGAGTTCCAACCGCGAGAGGTCGGTCGCCACCGAGAAGAGCGAGGGAGCCTGGAAGTTCGCGGCCACGGTCTGGCCGACATCGACCTTCCGGTCGAGCACGACGCCGTCCACGGGCGAGGTGATCACCGCGCGGGCAAGGTCCACGCGGCTCTGGTCGAGGTTTGCCTGGGCGACGAGCACCGCTCCCTGGGCGGCGTGCAGGTCGGCCTCGGCCTCGCGCCAGGCGGCCGCCGCGTCGTCCACGTCGCTTTGCGGCATCAGCTGCCTGGCCGCCAGCGCCTGCGCCCGATCGAACTTCTCTTTCGCGTCGGTGACGCCCGCTCGCGCCACGTCCACCGAGGCCGATGCCATGGCGAGCGCCGACTCGGCCTGCTCCACCCGGGCCTGGAAGAGCGACGGATCGAGCCGGGCGAGGACGTCGCCCCTGTGCACGACGGAGTTGAAGTCGACCCGGAGCTCGCTCACCGTGCCCGAGACCTGCGACCCGACGTCGACGGTCGTTGCGGCACCGAGCGTCCCGGTGCACGCCACGGACCGGGTCACGTTGCCCCGGACGGCGGTCGAGAAGCTGATGCGCGGCATGTCGGCAGAGGCGTGGAAGTGGTGCCAGGCGCCTCCGGCGCCAAGCAGCCCCGCCGTTACAGCGAACGTCGCCACGTTGCGGTTCATGTTTCACCCCGCCGTTTCGGTTGTGCCCGACAGGCGGATGGGCACAATCAGTGCCAGCGCCGGTTGTGCGATTTGTGTCGGGAAGAAGCGGGGAGAGAGAGTTACGGTCGGGCCGGTCGGCCGAGGCTGAGGCGACATTTCCGCCATGGCGTGCAGGACTGCCACAGCTGCCGCCTCGGAGTCGGTGCGGGATGAGGTCGAGCTAGAGTTCTCTGATCCTGATGTTCCGGAACCAGATGGCGTAGCCGTGGTCCTGGAGGCCGATGTAGCCTTCCTTCGCGATGCCTGCCGTGAAGCCGGGGAACGTCTTGAACTTGCTGTTCTGCACCAGCGCGTCCCACTCCGGCGTCCACAGCGTGTACTCGACCACCTTGATGCCGTTCTGGGTGTGGGTCACCCTGCCGTCCTTCACCCGGATCACGATGCTGTTCCACTCGCCGGCCGGCTTCACCGTCCTCGGATCGGCGGCCACCATGTCGTAGAGCGAGCCGGCGAGGTGGCTGGCCGCCTTGTTGTCGGTCGCATCGACGTTGTCGAGCACCTGCACCTCGGGCGCCGCGTAGTAAATCGGCTGTCCGGGCACCTCGCGCACGTTGAAGAAGATCCCCGAGTTGCCGGCCTTCTCCGTCTTCCAGTCGATCGACAGCTCGAAATCCCGGAACTTCTTCGCGCCGTACAGGATGTCGCCGCCGGCTCCCTGCCCGGGCGCCTTCCCTTCGGCCGTGAACACCTTCATCGCCTGGTCGTCGATCGTCCAGTTCGGCGGCATGGCCGTTCCGTTGCACTGCCGCCACCCGTCGAAGTCCTTGCCGTTGAACAGCAGCACCCAGCCCTGCTTCTTCTCCGCGGCGCTCAGCGCGTTGACGGACTGGGCGGCAGTCGGCGCCACGATCGTCGGAAGCGCCATCAACGCGAAGACGGCAGCCAGCAGATGTTTGCGCATGTCTTGTACTAATGGTGCATTTTGCATTTTACATTTTGCATTGAACGGCAGAGCACCCCTCAAGCCCCGTGAAGGAAGTCGGCGACCGTCCGAGACAGCCACGCCGGTTCGTCCTCCTGGATGAAGTGCCCGCCGGTGGCGATGCGGGCCATGCGGCTCGCGGTGATTTCCTCGGCCAGGCGTTCCGAGATCCTTGGCGACAGGTAGACGTCGGCGTCACCGCGTACAATCATGACCGGCATCCGGAGGCGGCGGAGCGCTCCGGCTATCGACGTCAGGTCGCGATTGTCGAGGCACTTGGCGAAATGGAGGAACGCCTTGCGCCCGGCAGGCGTGCCGAGCGGCTTGAGGAAGTGGGCCATCAACTCGGGCGTCAACCAATCCTTGTGATAGAGGCCGCGCCGGACAATGAGCCTCATCGCCCCGGCGTCCACCGCGGCCATCATCAACTGCCGGATGACCGGCGTGCGCATGGCGATGATCGGCTGGACCGGCCAGAAGTCGTAGCCGACCGTGTTGACCATCGTCAGGCTGCTCAGGAGCTCCGGGTAGCGCACGGCCATGATCTGGCCGATGCCTCCCCCGAGGTCGTGGCCGACGAAGTGGATGCGGCGCAGCCCGAGGCGGAGGACGAAGTCGTGAAGCCGCTCGGCGTGGTCGCGAAGGGCGTACGACACGTCGAGCGGCTTGTCGGAATCCCCGCAGCCCAGCAGGTCGGGCGCGACGGCGTCGAACGAGTCCTCGAGGCGCGCGATGATGTTGCGCCAGAGGAACGAGTAGGTGGTGATGCCGTGGACCAGCAGGACGGGATCGCCCGAGCCCGACCGCAGGTAGGCAATCCGGTGCGAACCCACCAGCTGGTCGCGCTTGGCTGGCGTCGGTGCTGCCATGGCCCCTTCTCCAGGAACACGCGAGAATCCCGAGGCCTGATTCTACGCCCGATGGCTACTTCCCGATGATGTTCGGGACGTTCCGTGACCGGAGCATCGCGTTGAAGTCCGCGAGGTCCTTGTCCATCAGCGCCTGGAACTCGGCCGCGTGGCCCTTCAGGCGCTCCGCCAGCAGCCCTTGCACCTCGACCTGCTGGTTGGTCGGGGCGAAGTCGGATGCCGACACCCCGTTCGCCAGGTAGCCGAACCGCGAGATCAACTTCGCCGCGTAGCGAATGCCATCCTGCGCGCCGGTGATGCGCAGGTCGATGAAGCGCATCTCGAGGTCGGTGCATTTCTGCCCGAGCGCCTCCGCCGCCTTGGCTACCGCCGCGTCATCGACGATCCGCCCAAGCGACTCGAGCTGGCTCCGCACCCGTTCCAGCCGGTTGACGATGTCGACGGCGCTGTTCAGGTCCCGGCGCAGGTCCTGCACCAGCCGTGTCTGCGCCTGGATGTCCGCCTCGGTTCCGGCCGAGTTCGGGTCCTTCTTCACGACCAGCGGCTGCGTGTACTCCCTGCCGCCGGCGGCGAGCTTCACGGTGTAGCTGCCTGGGGGGGCCAGGAGGCTGATGGTCGCCCCTCCGCCGGCCGGCGGCCGCCACCCTTCGGGACCCAGGCGCACCTGCGGCGCGGGCAGCAGCGGGCTGGTGCGCATCCGGAGCTCCGCGGTCGGTTCGTAACGCAGGTCCCAGTGGAAGCGGTTGAAGCCTGCCCGGCCCGGGGCGGTGAGTGTCCGGACCACGGCACCGGCCTGGTCGAGGATCGAGATCTTCACCGGCGAGGCCGACGCGCTCTTGAGGTAGTAGTTGATCGCGGCTCCGTAGGGGGGATTCTCCCCGACGGTCGGATCGTCGTACGGCGTCGAAGGCGCGGTGATGAAACGCCACCGGTAGGCGGGCCTGGGCGGGAACAGGTGCGCGTCGGCGGCCAGCACCTGCGGCGTCGCCTGCTGCAGCGGGGTCAGGTCGTCCATGATCCAGAACCCGCGTCCGTACGTCGAGATCACCAGGTCGTTGAAGTGCTCCTGCACGGTGATCCACGACACCGGCGCGTGCGGCAGGTTGTTCTGCAGCGGCTGCCAGTTCTCCCCGTCGTCGAACGACACGTAGATGGCGTTCTCGGTGCCGACGTAGAGCAGGCCGCGCCGCACCGGGTCCTCGCAGATCGTCCGCGAGTAGCTCAGCATGCTCTTCGGGATCCCGTTCACGATCGCCTTGAATGTTCTCCCGTAGTCGGTCGTCTTGTAGACGAACGGGTCGCGGCCGTTCACCTGGTGAAAGTCCACGGTCAGGTACGCCGTCCCCGCCTCGTACCTCGACGCCACGATGCTCCGGAACGACCCCCACGGCGGGAGGTTCGGAATGTTCTTCGTGACGTTGGTCCAGGTCTTGTCCGCCATCGCGCGTCACGTGGAGCAGGCCGTCGTTCGTGCCCGCCCAGAGGAGGCCCTTCTCTATCGGCGACTCGGCCAGGCCGTAGACCACCCCGGCATACTCCACGCCGATGTTGTCCGCCCGTCAGCCCGCCCGAACTGCCCATCTTCGTGCGGTCGTTCAGGGTGAGGTCGGGGCTGATCACCTCCCACGACTGGCCGCCGTTCGACGTCCGGTGCACGTGCTGGCTGCCGGTGTACACCGTGTTGTGGTCGTGCGGCGAGATGAGCAGCGGCGCATCCCAGACGAACCGGTACTTCAGGCCCTCTGCCGGTCCGTTCGACTGGTCGGGCCACACCTCGACGTTGCGGAACTGCCGGCGCTTCTCGTCGAAGCGCACGACGATGCCGCCGACCATGCCGGAACCCGAGGCGCTCGACCACACAATCGTCGAGTCGGTCGGGTCGGGCGTGGCGAAGCCGCTCTCGCCGCCGCCGACGGCGTGCCACATGGCGCGCGGGATGATCCCGCTCGCGAGCCGGCTGTTGCTCGGGCCGCGGTAGGTCGGCTCGTCCTGCTTGTTGCCGAGAACGTTGTAGGGAATCTCGTTGTCCACGGTGACGTGGTACATCTGCGCGTTCGTCAGGCGCTGCCTGAACCACGTGCGCCCCCGGTTGATCGAAATCGAAAGCCCCTGGTCGTGCGCCACGATCATGCGGTCGGCGTTGGTCGGATCGATCCAGATGTCGTGGTGGTCGCCGCCGGGGGCCTGGTCCCGCTGAAGCAGGGTCAGCGTCTGCCCCCCGTCGATCGTCTTGGAGAACGAGGCCGTGAGGAAGTACGCCTCGTCCTCATCGTCCGGCGCGACAGCCATCCGGGAATAGTAGTGCGGGCGTCCCATCGCGAGGTGGTCGTAGCTGACCACCCTCCAGCTCTCACCGCCGTCGTCGCTGCGAAAGAGCTGCCCGGCATCTGTCGGCTTCCCGTCCCAGGGCGCGCCGTCGCCCGTCTCGATGAGCGCGTAGACCCGGTTGGGGTTGGAGTGGGAGATGGCGACCGCGACTTTGCCCACGGGACGGGTGGGCAGGCCTCGGCCCGTGAGTTTCTTCCAGGTCGCGCCCCCGTCGCGCGATGCATAGAGCCCGCCGCCCTGCCCGCCGCTCGTCCGCCCCCACGTGTGAATCTCCAACTGCCACATCCCGGCGAACAGGATGCGGGGGTTGTGGGGGTCCATCGCGATGTCCGAACAGCCCGTGTTCTCATCGACGAACAGCGTCTTCGTCCACGTCCTGCCGCCGTCGGTGGTGCGGAAGACGCCCCGCTCGGGCTGCGGGCCGTAGGCGTGGCCCAGCGCGCATGCCAGAACGGTGTCGGAGTTCTTCGGATCGATGACGAGCCGCGGGATGCGCCCGGTCTGCTCCAGCCCCATGAGCGTCCACGACTTCCCGGCGTCGGTCGACTTGTAGATCCCCTGGCCGACCGAGATGTGACTGCGGATCTTCCCCTCCCCGGTTCCTGCCCAGACGACGTTCGGGTCCGACTGGGCAACGGCCAGCGAACCGATCGAAGCAACCGGCTGGTCGTCGAAGATCGCCTGCCAGTGCACGCCCCCGTCGGACGTCTTGTAGATGCCGCCAGACGCCGCGCCCACGTAATAGGTCTGCGGATCGCCGGGGATCCCCGCCGCCGCCGAGAAGCGGTTGCCCTCCGGGCCGATGTAGCGCCACCGCATTTGCGCGTACGTGTCGACCCCGGGACGTGCCGGCGGCTGCTGGGCGTGGCCGGCCGGCATGACGAGCGCCGCCAGCAGGATCGCGGCGATGGAGAGTCTGCCGGGGAAACCGGATCGAATGCTCATGTCGCCTCCTCCCCTACCGGGCTTCTTCGATTGCAACGGCCAAGGCGGTGTTGATCCACATGCGGGAGGCGCCCGATCGCACCAGCGCCCACCCGCGGCTGGTCTGCATGATGGTATACGTGCCGGTGAGGCCGGCACCCCAGCGGATCGTGTACCGCTTCCCCACTTCGAGGAAGTCCGGACCTTCGAAGGTGAACGTGCCGCCCTTGTTGAGCGTCACGCCGGCGGGCACGCTGACCCGCCACTCGCCGGACTGCACGGCCTGCACGGTCGGCTGGTTGACCACCTGCACGGCGGTCGCGCCCGGCGCAACGGTCCCGGGCTGGAGCGACCCGGGCACCTGCTGCTGGGGGGCCGACCGCAGCGGCCCGGCGGTCGAGAGGAAGACGACCCCGGCCAGGACGCAGCCGAGAGCGAGGATGGACCATCGGCGAGCCGGCATGCGGGCCTCCTTGAGGGTGGACGGTGTGATCTGGGATAGTAAACCGCAGGTGACGGAAGTCCAAAGAGATGTCAGGAGTCGGGGGGGGGAAGGAAGGATGTAGCCGAGGGGCTTGAGCCCCTCGGCTACCGGCACGGAGCTGAAGCCCCGTGCTACACCGATCGGGAAGACGTCATCGGATCACGCCCTCATCGTCCGGGCGGCCTCCGCGGCGCTCGCCGCGCTGGGCCTGCTCTCGGGTGACCTCCACCATGTCGGCGTCGTCGGGCGACTCGCCGAGCAGGTGCTTGCAGAAGTACTCCGCGCGCGTCCAGTTCCACCATTCGCCGCTGATGCCGTGCCGCGAGCCGGGCACGACGATCATGTCGAACCGCTTGTTGGCCTTGATCAGGGCATCGACCAGGCGGAACGTGTTGGCCGGGTGCACGTTGTTGTCGATGTCGCCGTGGGCCAGGAGCAGCTTGCCCTTCAGGTTCCTGGCGATCTCGGAGTTCTTGTCGATGCTGTACTCGAACTTCACCTTGCCGTCCTTGTCGACCGTCTCCTTGATCCCGTGGTGCTTCTCGCTCCAGGTGTCGTTGTAGATGTTGTTCTCGTGGTTGCCCGCGCTCGACACCGCGACCTTGAAGAAGTCGGGGTAGACCAGCATCGCGGCGGTGGACATGAACCCGCCGCCCGAGTGGCCGTAGATGCCGACCTTGTTGATGTCGATGTAGCTGTGCTTCCGGGCGAGCTGCTCGATCGCCGTCTTCTTGTCGGCCAGGCCGTAGTCGCGCAGGTTGCCGTAGCCGTAGTTGTGGTACCACTTGCTCCGCGCGGGCGTCCCGCCGCGGTTGCCCACCTCGATCACGATGAACCCGAACTGCGCGAGCCACTGCGTGTAGGGCATGGCGGCGAACGTCTTGCTGACGGACTCGGTCTGGGGGCCCGGGTAAACGTAGGCGATGATCGGGTACTTCTTCCTGGGGTCGAAGTCGTGCGGCCGGTACATGACGCCGGCCAGGTCCGTCACCCCGTCATCGGCCTTCACCAGGAAGGGCTCCGGGTACTTGTACCCTGCTCGAGCAGCAGCGTCATATCCGTCGATTCGAGCTCGAGGACCACGTTCCCGAGGCTGTCCCGCAGCCCGGACTTCGGCGCCTCGTCCACGCGGCTCGTGGTGTCGACGAACAGGCGCGTGTGCTCCGGCATCGCGGCGGCGTGGTTGGCGTTGCCCGGGTTCAGCAGCTTCAGCCCGCTGCCGTCGAGACCGACCCGGTACAGGTGGTCGTAGTACGGATCCTCGCCAGCCTCCCGGGAGTTCGCGTTGAAATACAGCGTCCGCGTCTTCTCGTCGACGCCGGCGATGTTCCCGCAGACGAATTCGCCCCTGGTCACCTGGTTCTTCAACGTGCCGTCGATCGCGAAGAGATACCAGTGGCCCCAGCCGTCCCGCTCGGACCACCACAGGAACTCCTTCTCGCCGTCGAGGAACCGGATCGGCTTGGTGTCGATGTAGGTGTTGAGGCGCTCCTCCGCCAGGACCTTCGTCTCGCCGGTCTTCGCGTCGACCCGGCAGATGTCGAGCCGTTTGAGGTCGCGGCTCTGGCGGATGAGGATGAACGAGTCCGAGCCGGCGAGCGCCCACTGCTGTGACACGATGGGATTGGGGAGTTCCGCGCGGTCGCGCCGCTCCTTCTCCGTGATCCGCCGCGTCGGAATCGTGTAGCGCTGGTCCGGGAACGCGTCGGCCTTCACCTTGATCTTCGACTTCGAGGCGACGTCGAAGACCAGCACTTCTTCCAGCGGGATGTCCTCGCCCGGCATCGAGTAGCGGTACGTTTCGAGCTTCGGGCGCGGCTGCGCGAGCGCGTCGATGACCCACAGGTCCTTCACCTTGCGCGAGTCGGTCCGCTCGACGGTGAACTTCTGCGAGTCCTGGCTCCAGATCAGGCCCGAGGGCGACACGCGCGGTTCGAACGTGTCCTTCACGTCCTTCGCATCCTTTTTCTCGGCCGCCTTCTGGTCTGCCTGCTTCTGCTCGGTCGTCTTGTCGCCCGTCTTCTCGCCGGTCTTCTCGTCCTTCTTCTCTTCCTTCTTCTGCTCCTTGCGCAGCCGGTCCTTGTCCTCGTCGGTCAGGTGCCGGCTGTACTGGTAGGTACTCCTCGCCGTCCTCGGTCAGCCGCGTCTCGACGATGCTCGGGTCGCGCGGGTCCTTGATTGCCTTGAGCAGGTTGGCCATGTCCATCATGTAGAGGTCGTACTTGCGGGCGAACACGGCAGTCTTCTCGTCGGGCGACACGCTGGCCCACGTCGGCCACTTCACTTCCTTGTCCTTCTCCTCCTTGGCCTTCACCTCGTCGGGGTGGACGAGCGTCACCTTCGTGGTGGCCAGGTCGTACTCGAACCGCAGCGTCCGGCTGTTCGGGTCAGGCGCGGGCGCCCCCGTCGGCGGCCCGCCGCCGCGCTGCCCCTCGGTCTGCGTGGTGGTGGTGGTCTCCTTCTTCTCCTCCACCGCCTTCTCCTTCAACCCCGGGATCTTCGTGTCCTTCGGCACCGAGAGCTCGAACTGCAGCACGGTGTCCTTCTTGATCAGCTTCATGTTCAGCAGCGGGAGGTGCGCGCTGTCGAACGGGACGCGGACGATGTTCGTGAGCTGGGCGGCCATGTAGGCGGGGTCGAAGAGCGGGGCCTTGGTCTTCTTGATGGCATCCACCAGCATCCAGCGCTGGCCCTTGCTGGTCTGGAAGGCGTACCAGAACCGGTCGCCGCTCTCGAACCAGTTCGGCGACACCGAGACGGTGAAGATCAACTTGTTGTTCACCTTCGACGCCGTCCATCGCGAGGCCAGGTCGAAATTCGGCCTGACCTTCGTCGCCGCGACCTGGTCGTCACCGGCGCCCCGCAGCGGGGGGGCGAAGACGGCGAGGGCGACAACCAACGCAGCGATACCTGTGAGCAGCCGTAATCGCATGAAAGTCCTCTCGTGGTTGATGGCAGCTGGAGGGAGACTCTGCCGGCACGAGTCTATAGCGGTGCGGAGCGCTCTTTGTCAAGAAGGAAGGAGGTCAGAAGGCTTCCTGAATGGCGAGGTAGACGCCTCGCGATCCTTCTTTTCCGAAGCCGACGTCGAAGCACAGGTTGGTCCTGGACCGCTTGTTGATGCTCAGGCGGAGGCCCGCGCCGCCCCCTGGCGCCACGGAATGGAACAACCGCTCGCCCGTCTCGAGGTTGGTGACGGTCGTGAGGTTCAGGAACACCACCATCCCGAGCAGGCCGTTCCGCATCAGCGAGGCGCGGTACTCCACCTCGCCGTAGAGCATGCGTTCGCCCCTGAAGCGGCCCTCGCCGTAGCCGCGACCCGACCTCCCGTAGGTGTCCATCCCGATGGCGGGCAGGTCGAGGTACGGCGCGTGGCCGCCGGTGACGAAATCGCCGAACAGCCAGAACGCCAGTTTCCTGCTCCCGCCCAGTCCGAGCGGCGTATAGGTGCGCGCGTCGAGGTAGAGTTCCTGCCAGGTGGAGTCGCCGCCGAGCACGTCCTCGAAGAACGTCCGGAAGCTGGAGTTGAAGTACCAGCCGCGCCCCGGGTTGATGGCGCTGTCACGGGTGTCCGCGAGCACATCCACGCTCGTGCCGGCCGATTCCTGCCGGTCGGCCGGGAACCCGTACCGCAGCGTGTAGTCCATGTAAGGCGACTGCTCCCACGTTTCCTGGTCGGTGCCCGTGCCGGGCCCGATGCCGGTGTGCGCGTTGAAGTGGAAGCCCATGCCCGCGAACAGGTTCGGGCGCAGCCGGTAATAGGCGGTCTCGTAGACCCGGAAGAAGTTGTACTTCGCGTTGATCTTGTCGCCCGGCAGCGTGCCGGTCCCCAGGCCGTAACCGTCCTGCGACGTCCACTGGGCGCGGTTGTCACCCTCGAAGCGCCACCGATCGTCGCGGCTGGAGACCGTGAAGCGGCCGGTCAACGCCGTCTGCTTCTTGGCGGAGAAGGTCATCGACAGCACCGCGGACGAAATGTGCGTCGTCTTCGGGTCCCCGCGAAAGAACGCGATGTTGCCGCCCGCACCGACGACGACGCCGCTCGTCGGCTTGTAGCCGATGATCGGCGCGACGGCCAGCATCTTCTTCCGGTGGTCCCACGCCGGCTGGGGTTTGTCGGCCTCGCCCTTGTGGCGGAATCTGGCGCAGCAGGTCGAAGACGTCAACCTGCGGCGGCTCCTGCGGGGCCGCCGCTGCCTGCTCCGACGCCGCAACGGGAGGGGGCGGGGGCGCCTGTGCGAGCGCCTGCGCCGCACACGCTGACAGGGCCAGCCCGACGGCGATCGAACGGACGGTGCAGATCGCGGCGTAGGTCATGTCTCATCCACCGAGCGCCATGATGATCCCGACGAGGACGACGCCAACGGTCGTGACGGCGACGCCGTAGCGCCACGGCCTCGCCCCGCTGTACCGCCCGAGCATGTAGCCGTAACCGAACAGGATCGCCAGCGCGACGCCGTTCGAGAGGCGCATGGCGAACTGCGCGTTGCGGAAGAAGATGAACGGCAGGACGACCGGGAAGGTCACCAGGACCACGAGCGCGAACACCCCCAGCGCGCCCAGGAAATCGCGCGCGTTCAACGTGACCCTGGGCGGGGGCGTGACCAGCAGGTTCCGTCGAATGGCGTCCAGCGTGTCCTCGGTCACGACCGCGGCAAGGCCGTCGGGAAGCTCGTCGGCGATCACGCTTCTCGCGTCTGCAGGGTCCGCCGCCTCCTTGACCCGGAGGAGCAGCACCAGTTGGCGGTTCTTCGACGTGATCGCGGCGATGAGATACATCACCGCGTCGGTGAGCCCCCAGGCGAGATTGCAGCCGATCGCGGTCAGCATCATCTCGCCGACCTCCTGCCGGCCGGCGGTCGCCACGCTCAACGACCCGGTGATGCTGAGGACCATCAGCACGCCGAAGATCGCCTCGGACGCCCGCTCGATCGGGTCGAGCACGGGCTCGCGGTCGCGTTGCTCCTTGACGATCGCCATCGGCCGCTCCGGCTCGTGGCCTGTATCCGCCACTAGAACCCGACGCTCGCTGCGAGCACCACGCTCGGCTTGCTCTCGAAGGGGTCGAACAGGTATGCCGCCACGTCCCACGGCCCCCGGGTGAACGCGACGAGAATTCCGCGATTCACCTCGCGCTCCGCCTGGTAGACCCAGGTCCGCTGCGCGACGACGCCCGCACGGAACCACTCGACGGGCCCGAAGGCCAGTTCCGACCAGCTGTAGAAGAAACTCTCTCCGGCGCCGCCCGCGAAGACGTACTCCCCCTCGGTGTAGAGGCTCAACTTCCGCCAGGTCAGAGAAGCCTTGTAACCCGGCGCCACGCCGTCGGTGTTGCCGAAGACGGCGCCCACCATCGGGGTGATTTCCCACGCGAGCGATTCACCGCCCGAGAAGTTGTACCCGAGCCAGGCCGAGCCCGTTGCCAGGTCTTCGTAGTTGTACCGCGCTTCCAGGTGCAGCCAGCCGCGGTCGGCCGCCACCGTCGGCTGGGCGTAGTCGACTTCGTCGGCCAGCAGGTAGCCGTAGAGCGACGCCGAGAACGACCACGTGCGCGAGTCGTCGCCGGGGGGAGCCGGAGACGGAGGGGCCGGCTTCGCAGGCTGGCCCGATGCGGCAGGCGCACACAATACCAGCACCACGACGGCGGCCCACGCTGCCCGCATCCTCGTCTTGCTCAGTACGCCTCGGGGACGTACTTCAGCGGCACCTTCGGGTTCAGCCCCTTCGACACCTTCCGGTGCTTCGGCAGCTTCTCCCCGGCATGCGGCACCTTCTTGTACGGCACCTGGCTGAGGAGGTGCGCGATCACGTTGAGCCGCGCGCGCTTCTTGTCGTCCGACTTCACGACGAACCACGGCGCCCATGGCGTGTCGGTGGCAGCCAGCATGTCGTTGCGCGCGCGCGAGTAGTCGTCCCACCGGGTGTAGGACTTGATGTCCATCGGCGACAGCTTCCACGTCTTGCGGCCATCGTCGGCCCGGGCGAGCAGCCGCCGGGTCTGTTCCTCCGGACTGACTTCGAGCCAGTACTTCAACAGCAGGATCCCCGACTGGGCCATCGCCTTCTCGATGAGCGGCGTTCCTGCCAGGAACCGCTCGGTCTGCTCCTTCGTGCAGAACCCCATCACGCGTTCGACGCCCGCGCGGTTGTACCAGCTGCGATCGAAGATCACCACTTCACCGGCCGCCGGAAAGTGGGAAACGTAGCGCTGCAGGTACATCTGGCTCTTCTCGCGCTCGGTCGGCGCCGCGAGCGCGACCACGCGGAAGACCCGCGGGCTGACGCGCTCGGTGATGGCCTTGATCGTGCCGCCCTTGCCGGCGCCGTCCCGCCCTTCGAAGACGATGCAGACCTTCAGCCCCTTGTGGACGACCCACTGCTGCAGGCGCACGAGCTCCACGTGCAGCTTCTTGAGCGCCTTGTCGTAGTCTTTCGCGCCGAGCTTCCCGTCGTCCTTGGCCTTTTTCATCTGGTCCATCCGTTTCCGAGAGGCGCGGCTCACACGCCTCAGCCGGACATCATTATGACCGCTGCCCGGCGGCAATCGCAGAGTTTTCCGGAGGCTGGTGCTTTTGGGGCCCAGGGGCGGCTAGCGGACAGGATCGGGAACGCACACGGTGAGCGCGCCGGGCAGGATGGAGTAGGTCGCCGGCAGCCGGCCGCAGACTTCTCCGTCGCAGTCGACCAGCACGTCCTGCGGAGACGAGACGCGCACGCAGCCCGCCGACGTCACCCTGACTCCCGCCACGCGCTTCCAGCCGGCCCCGATAGAGCCGCGGCCACTCGAGGATCGTGCGCAGGCGGCCCACGCCGGCCGCCTCGACGACCAGCAGCCGGCCGTCGTCCGGCCGGGTCGCCGCGGCCCACTCGCATCCCCCCGCCGCAATACTCCCCGTTGCAGAGGAACAGGGCGTTGAGCGTGACGTGGCGCGGAGCGCCGGCATCGAGAGACATCTCGACCTCCGGCCAGCTGAAGCTCAAGCGTGGTGAACGCGGCCGCGACCGCGTAGCCGACGGGGCCGGGAATGCGCCGGCGGTTGAAGCGCCGGGCGACCTCTGCACTCGCCCCGCACCCGGCCATGTTGACGAAGTAGCGTCGGACGCGCGCGTCGGACGAGGCCGGGGACAGCGGGGCGCAAAGAATCTGTCCCGCGTCAATCGGGCGAATGCGCCCGCGCGCCAGCACGGAGAGCGAGGAGACAGCCTGGCGAGGAAGGCCGAGCGAGCGAATGAAATCGGACCCGCTTCCGGCCGGGACGATGCCCAGTGGGGGCGGCGGGACGGGCGAGGTCAGCAGCCCGTTCGCCACCTCGTTAATCGTGCCGTCCCCACCCACCGCCACGACGAGGTCCGCGCCCTCGATGGCGGCCGCCCGAGCGAACTCGACGGCTTCGCCCGCGGCCGACGTGGCCGTCCACCGCGCGGCGGGAAACATGCGCATGGCGGCGGCTCGAAGGTCGGCCATCGTGCCGGGCAGACCCGAGGGCCGTGCCCGCCCGTTGACAATGAAGTGCGGACGTTGAAAAGCGTGAGGCTCCACTATTGGTCGCGACCGTTTTGACGGGTCCGCTCCAACCGGGCCGTATCGAAGCCGTTCTCGCGCGCCTTGTCCACCGCCGCGTCCCAGTCGGCGTCGCTGACCTGCGGCGTGCGTCCCAGGATCCAGAGATACTTGCGGTTGGGCGTGCCGACCAGGGCCCACCGGTAGTCCTCGGACAGACCGATCACCCAATAGTCGGCCCAGACGAACGGGAAGATGCTCAGCCACCCGGGCGCAAACCGCACCTTGAGTCGGGCGTTCGCCCCACCTTCGACGGGCCGTGCCACGACCTTCCGCCTCGTTCGTCGAGCCGTCGGCACGCGAACACCGGTTGATCACCCGGATGCGCCCGTCGTCCCGCCGCTCGTAGGTGGCGGTGACCTCGCCGGCACAACTCTTCTGAAAGAAGTTCGGGTATCGGGCGATTTCGTACCAGCGGCCAAGGTAGCGGTCGAGGTCCACGGAAGCCACCGGCTTCACGGCCGGGCCGTCTCCGCCGGATGCCGCGAGAGCCAGGGCAATCAGCATGACAGGGAGCATGGGCAATTCTACACGAGGCGCGAGAATCGACGGCTTGACCGCGGGAAGTCGACGCCGTAGGCGACGTAGGTCAGCAGACCGAGCAACACGAGCCAGGCCCAGATGCCATCGGGGACGCTGCCCGGAGGCGGCACCGGCCTCCCGCCCACGGCCGTCAGCATTGCACCGGCAACCACACTGGCAATTGCCAGCCACTGGTAAAGGCGCAGGCCCCACATCCAGGCTGTCTGCGGTTCGCCGCGGAAGTGCTCCTCGACAAAACGCGTGAGCCCCATCGCGACCAGGTAGGTCCCGGGGATGAATGAGAGCGGCACGCCTGTCGTCCACAGCCGCACCAGCACCGCGCACGTCACGAGGGATGACAGGATCGCGTAGAGCTGGGTCGGGTGAACGGGCACGCCCCCGAGGCGGCTCAGCCTGAGCACGCGCGAGCGGGGATGACGGTACCGGATCCCCCACGCCGCACCGGTGGCGCGGCCGTGGCAACACCCCTGGACCAGGCAGCGCACACGGCCAAACGCCTGCGTCACGCAGGCGCCCACCGAGAACGCAGCCAGCAGCAGCCACACGTCAGCGCCCGCAGCCCATGCGACCGGCGCGGCCAGCACGACCGCCACCACCGAGCCGAAGTACCCGTAGGGCCGGAGCAGCTGCGACGACCCTTCGACAAGCTGGGCCCAGGCAGCGGCGCCAACTTGCGCCACCACGGCCAGCCCGATCATCCACCATGCCGCCTCGCTGCCGGCCATGTCGATGGCGAGCGCGACCCCTGCGGCGGCCCCGGCACCTGCGTACACGCCGTGGCTCAGGAAGCGGACGGGGCCGATGGTCACTTCGCGCCACGAGTTGGCAACCGCTTCGGCCACGCGGGTCAACCCCCGCCAGAGCGGTCTTCGCGCGAACCCCACCGCCGCGGCGCCGATCATGGCGAGCGGGTGGTCCAGCAACACGAACGGCACCAGCAGCCCGCAACCGACGACGCTGGCCGCGGCTGCAAACGTGTCGGCGAGGAAGCGCCCCGCTGCGCCGCCCGGCAGGTGAAACATCGGCTGAGGGAGTGTGCCGAAGCGCGAACCCGTCGCATCCCGTTCGTAGCCGAGAACGAATGCGACCATCGCACCGCAGAAGGTCGGCGTGACTACCCAGAGCCCGGCGGTCGAACCAATCGCCAGGCTGACGCCGGCGCAGAGGAAGGCGGACCCGACATAAATCGGGTGGGCGACGACGGCATACGCGCCGCGCGTCGCCAGTCGCGGCGGTGGAAACGGGCTCATGGGAAGTCCGCCGCCGTGGCGCCAGAGTGAAACGACGCCACCTGACACGAACGCCGCGCCGGCCACCAGGGCCGCCGCAGCCAGACCGGGCACCCGGTGGAGTGGCGGGAGCGCCAGGACATGGTCGAGCCGCACCATCCATGCGACCAGCAGCAGCGGGAGGCCGGCGCTGAAGAGCGCCGCGTATGCCGTCGTCCGCAGGAGTCCGGGACGGCTTGCCGGTGTCACTGTGACCGTCACGGGAACCTCACAAGTTCGTGCACGGCCCACCCCGAATCGGTTCCGCCGAGCACGCCGACGCTCAGCGACTTCCGGTCTTCGAGCGCCTGCCACGCCACCGGGAGCCTGTTGGTTATCGGGCCAGGACCACCCAGGGCGTCACGAAGCGTCCTGGCGTAGAGCGTCGCCTGGCGCTTCAGCAGGAGTTCCGCCGACCCCGCGACGATTCTGTCGTCGTCCACGCGGGCGCCCTCGATGGGCTTTCCGTCCGCAAGCACCAGCGTCATCGGCTGTCGGCCCCGCCAGTCCAGCCACACCAGCGACCGACGGGTCTCCAGGCACGACCAGCGACCCCAGCGGAGTTCGGAGATGGGGAGCCTCCAGGGCAGGAGCGTCAGGACCAGGCGCTCGGCATACCCGCTTCCAATCAGGTCGAGCGGCCGGGCGGGGTCGGTGGTGCTGACCGCCACGGTTGCCGCGGGGGCCTGGCAGGACCACTCGATGGAACCTGCACCGGTGTCCAGCAACCGACGACGGTATCCTGCCGACCACGGCTGGCAGCGGATGTTGCACCCGAGGGCCGAGCTGGCTCCAGCAAATCTCGCCTGTCGGGCTGGCGCCAGCGGCAGCCGCCCACTCCGGCTCGACTGGCCGTCCGAAGCCGGATCGGTGCGTCGCCGCCGCGCCCGGATCGCCTGTCGACAGTGCCTCCCAGCACACCTCGACCGCGCCCCACCGCAACGAGGTCCAATACGCGATGGCCGATCGGCCGCGGGGATCGACCACGTCGAAGTACCACTTCGTCAGCTGGAACATCTGTGGCGTCATGACGCGCTCGTCGGCCGAGGTTACTCGGGGCGTGCGGAAACCCGGCCAGTCTCGGGTCCCGTAAACCGCGGGGGGCTTGCGCACGTCCAAGTAAGTGTTCCCGCGCAAACGAGACAGACTTATGACGATGACGAGGCCCGACGTTTCTCAACGCTACGCCATTCTGCTCGACATGGCCAGGCGCATCAGCCGCACATTCGACCTCGCCGAGATCCTGAAATACCTTCTCGAAGCCGTCCGCGACATCGTGCCGTACGACGCAGCCGGGGTCTTCGTGCTCAACCGGTCGACTGGGCTGCCGGCAGGTCACCCCGACCGGATGATCGCGGCGATGGCGACGTGCGGTTTCGACCCGAACCCCAACCGTGAGGACCCGATGCTGCGGTCGGGACGCGGCATCATCGGGAGGGTGATTACCGCGGGACGCGCAGTCGTGGCCCCCGACGTCCGCCTGAACCCCGACTACGTCGCCGGACGCAGTTCGACGCTCTCCGAAGTGGCGGTGCCGATCGTGAGCAACGGCGTGGTCATCGGCGCGCTGAACCTCGAGAGCGACAGCCTGGAGACGTACAGCGCGACGGACGTGGACGAGCTGGCGTACGTCGCCACGATCGCGGCCATCTCGATCGAGAAGGCCGCGCTCCACCACGAGATGCTCGAGAAGCAGCACCTCGACCACCACCTGGCACTCGCGCGCGACGTCCAGGTCAACCTCCTGCCGGCGGCTCCCCCCACCGTGCCGGGCTACGACGTGGCCGGCATGAACCTGCCCACGATGGAGATTGGGGGGGACTACTTCGACTACCTGCCGCTGCACGACGGCCGGCTTGCGCTGGTGGTGGCGGACGTGTCGGGAAAGGGTATGGCCGCCGCGCTCATCATGGCCACGTTTCGCGCGGCGCTCCGCGCAGAACTGCGGCGCACGACCAGCATCGAAGAGCTGATGGATGCGGTGGACCACCTGCTGCTCGATTCGATCGACCCGTCGCGGTACGTGACGGCGGTGTACGGCGTCCTGGATCCGGCGACCGGCGTGTTCGACTACATGAACTGCGGCCAGACGCCGCCGCTGCTGGTTCACGGCGATGGAAGCGTCACCTGGCTCGACAAGGGACGCCCAGCTCTCGGGATGCCGGTCAACGTGGCGGGCGACGCGGGGCGCGTCGTCCTCGCGCGCGGAGACGTGTTGGTGATTTACACGGACGGCGTTGTCGAGCTCTCGGACCCTGCCGGCCGGGAGTACGGAGCGTCCCGGCTCGAATCCCTGGTTCGCGCCCGGACTCACCTCCCGGCGTCCGCCATCGTCGAGGAAATCGAACGCGCGACGATCAGGTTCAGGGCCGAGCCGGGCTACGAGGACGATTTCACCCTGATGGTCGTGAGGCGGACCGGAGAAGCGGGGTCGGGTCTCCAAGCCGGATGACGCCCGACCCCTGAACGTGAAGCCCGACCCTAACCCTTGGACGCGAACTGCTTCATGAACTCCGCCTGCCGCTGCGCCATCTCCTCGCGGGTGAGGTCTTCCTTGTGCGTCGCAATCGTCCACTGGTAGCCGTGCGGGTCTTTGAAGGTCCCGGTGCGGTCGCCCCAGAACTGGTCGGCCATCGCCCCCATCCCGGGAAGCACCTTCGCGCCCGCTGCGACCGCGCGGTTGAACAACGAGTCGCAGTCCTCCACGTAGATCCAGAGCGAGGCGGGCGACCCGCCCATCGCCAGCGGGCCCTTGGCCCCCATCATCGCGTCGTTGACCATGATGCGGGAGTTGCCGATGAGCAACTCCGCGTGCATGATTTTCCCGTCCGGGCCGACCGCCCGCCCGGATTCCTGTGCGCCAAGCGCCCGCTTGTACCACTCGATCGCTTCTGCCGCGTTGTCCAGCGTCAGTTGCGGGGTGACCGTGTGGTAGCCGGGGGGCACCGCGCTCGTCGCTTTCGCCATCCGCACCTCCTGGTTGTCCGACACCAATCAGGCGATTGTCAGGCGACGCGGGACCCGTTGGCAAGGTGGGCCGTGGGCCGGTCACTCATCATGCGCCGCCGCAAAGACGGCCGGCTCGCGCTCGATAGCCTCTGCATCCCGTGACAACGGCCGGGCCCCCTTGTAGAATGCCGACCCGGGAAGGTCCCCTCGTCGAAAACCGGCAGGCGTTGCGCGGATCGCGCGGAGGAGCATGTCATGGAGGCTCGAACTCGTCGGTGGTTCCGCACCCTGGGCGCCGGTATCCTGGCCGCCGCCCTCATCGCCTCGCTGCCCGTCTTCTGGGCCGCCGGAGCCGCCCAGCAGGGGGGCGGCCAGGCGGCGTCTCAGGCTGGCGCGCAGGCGGCCGCGGCGCCGCAGGAACTGCGCTTCCAGTACATGGGCCCGCCCAGTTCCGGCCGCATCTCGGCCGTCGTCGGCATCCCCGGGGACACCAGCACCTACTACGCGGGAGCCGCGTCGGGCGGCATCTGGAAGAGCACCGACAGCGGGAAGACCTTCGTCCCGATCTTCGACGACCAGCCGGTGCAGGCGATCGGCGCGCTCGCGATCGCACCGTCGGATCCGAAGATCGTCTGGGCCGGCACGGGTGAAGCGTGGGCCATTCGCGACGCGGACGTGCAGGGCGACGGCGTCTACAAGTCCACCGACGCCGGCGCGACGTGGAAGAACGTCGGCCTGAAGGACACGGGCCGCATCAGCCGCATCATCGTGCATCCGAAGAACCCGGACATCGTGTTCGTCGCCGCGCTCGGCCGCGCGACCGGGCCGCAGGAGGAACGAGGCGTCTACCGGACGACGGACGGCGGCGCCACGTGGCAGCGCGTGCTGTTCGTGAACCCGAACACCGGCATCTCCGGCCTCGCGATGGACGCGAACAACCCCGACGTCCTGCTTGCCGGCTCGTGGGAAGTTGTGATGCACACGTGGGCGATGTTCAGCGGCGGGCCGGGCAGCGGCCTCTATATCTCGAAGGACGGTGGCACGACCTGGAAGAAGATCGAGCACCCCGGCCTGCCGAAATCGCCGCTCGGCAAGATCGACGTGGCGATCGCGCCGTCGAACTCCAGCCGGATGTACGCGCTGATCCAGACGTCCAACCAGGGCTCCCTCTGGCGCTCGGACGACGCGGGCGTGTCGTGGCGCGTGGTGAGCTGGGACCGGACGTTGATCGGGCGGGCCGGCTACTACATCCGCATCGCCGTGCACCCCACCAATCCCGACGAAGTGCTCGTGATGAACAGCAGCAGTCACCGCTCGACCGACGGCGGGCTCACCTTCCCGCTCGCGGCCGGCGGGTGCGGCGACTGCCACGATGTCTGGATGGACCCGAAGAATCCCGATCACTGGGTCACGACCGGTGATGGCGGGATGGGCATCACCACGAACCACGCGCAGAGCTTCTTCAACGTCACGCTGCCGATCGGCCAGATGTATCACGTCGCGATCGACAACCGCGTGCCGTACTGGCTCTACAGCAACCGCCAGGACGACGGGACCATGCGCGGGCCGAGCAACTCGCCGGTGCCGGTGACCAACGTGCCGACGCCGACGTATACGACCGCGCGGCCGGCGACGGGCGCGGGCGGACGCGGGGCTGGAGGCGGCGGGGGCGAGGGCGAGTTCGGGGGCGGCGGACGCGGCGGCGCGGCACCGGTGGCATGGCAGCCGAACATCGGCGGGTGCGAGTCGGGCTTCACGATTCCCGACCTCGACAACCCCGACATCATCTGGGCGACGTGCTACGGGAACAAGGTGACGCGGTTCGACAACCGGCTGGGGCAGGCGCGCTCGGTGAGCCCGTGGATCATGACGCTCGATTCCGCGCCCAACCAGGTGAAGTACCGCGCGCACTGGACGCCGCCGCTCGCGCTCGATCCGTTCGACCAGAAGACCGTGTATTACGGCACGCAGGTGATTCACAAGAGCAGCAACGGCGGGCAGAGCTGGACGGTAATCAGCCCGGACCTCTCCACCAACGACCCGTCGCGCATCGTGTCGTCGGGCGGCATCGTGGGCGACAATCTCGGGCAGTTCTACGGCGAGGTCGTGTTCGCGATCGCGCCGTCGAAGATCCAGAAGGGGCTGATCTGGGCGGGCACGAACGACGGCCTGATCTGGATCACGACCGACGGCGGCGCGAACTGGACGAACCTCACGAAGAACGTGACGGGCCTCCCGGTATGGGGCACCGTCCGGCAGATCTCGCCGTCCACGTTCGACGCCGGCACGGCCTACGTCGCGGTGGATTTCCACATGATGGACAACCGCGAGCCGTTCATCTACAAGACGGCGGACTTCGGAAAGAGCTGGAAGAAGATCACCGGCGACATTCCCGCCGGCCACCCGCTCGACTACGTGATGAGCGTCGTCGAGAACCCGAACCGCAAGGGGATGCTGTTCGCCGGCACGGGACACGGCTTCTTCTACTCTGTGGACGATGGGGCGCACTGGAAGCAGTTCAAGGGCGGGCTGCCGGCGTCGCCGGTGACGTGGATCGAGGTCGCGGCGCGCGACCACGATGTGGTCGTGTCCACCTACGGGCGCGGGCTGTGGCTGCTGCGCGACATCACGACGATCGAGCAGGCGGACCAGGTGCCGGCCGACGCGGCGGCCTTCCTCTACGCGCCGCGGGTGGGCGTCCGGCAGGCGCGGACGGGCCGTACCGAGTTCCTCTTCACCCTGAAGGCGGCGGGGCGGTGACGCTGGAGATTCTCGATCAGGCGGGCACGGTCGTTCGGACGATCAATACGAACGGGCGCATCGGATTGAACCGGGCGTCCTGGGACCTTCGCTACGAGCCGTCGCAGCAAGTCGCGCTGCGCACGCTGGCGCCAGACAACCCGCACATCTGGGAGGAGGCGCGGTTCAAGGGCCGGACGACGAGGCCGATCGTGCACTGGGGCATCCAGGGGCCGCAGCGGTCGGGGGCGATGGCGGCACCGGGCAAGTTCACCGTGCGCATGACGGCGGCAGGCACGACGCTCACCCGCCCGTTCGAGGTCGTGAAGGACCCGGCGATCCCCTCCAGCGATGCCGACATCCAGGCGAACACGGCGCTGCAGGTGCGCATCCAGGGGGCAATCAACGAGACGGTGGACATGATCAACCGCCTCGAGATCGTGCGGAAGCAGATCGAGGACCAGTCGAAGACGCCGGGGCTGAAGTCGGCGCAGGTGAAGGCGCTGCAGGATCTCGAGAAGAAGGCGCTCGACGTGGAGCTGCGGCTGCTCTCGCGCAGCGACCTGCAGAGCGACGACAAGTGGTACGTCGAGGCCTACAAGGTCTACCTGAACCTGGTGTGGTTCCTGGGTGACGTGGGCACGGGCGCCAGCGACGTGGCGGGCGGCGCCGAGTACCGGCCGACGGACCAGGCGCTGCAAGTCTTCGAGATGCTGTCGAAGGAGCTGGCCGAGGCGCACGTCGCGTTCAACACGCTGATGACGACCGACGTGCCGGCGTTCAACAAGGCCGCGGCGGGAATCAAGCTGGCGGCGATTGGGGAGAGTATCAAGTAGCTGGTGGCTGGTAGCTGTTAGCGGATCACGCCTGTAGCCGAGGGGCTTGAGCCCCTCGGCCGGCGCGGGACCAGCCGCTGGTCGGTCGTCGAGAGCTCTCTACTCCTGCATTCGCCGCTGGAGGTGGACGGGCTCGGTCTTCTTCCGGGCGCGCAGGTTGAGCATCTCGACGAAGACCGAGAATCCCATGGCGAAGTAGATGTAGCCCTTCGGGATGTGCTGCTCGAAGCCTTCGGCGACGAGCGAGAAGCCGATCAGCAGGAGGAAGCTGAGCGCGAGGACCTTCACGGTCGGGTGCCGGTCGACGAACGACGCGATCGGCCCCGACGCCCACAGCATCACGGCCACCGCGATCACCACCGCCGCCACCATCACGCCCACCTGGTTCGCCATCCCGATGGCGGTGATCACCGAGTCGAGCGAGAAGACGATGTCGAGCAGCATGATCTGGACGATCAGGCCGGCGAAGGACACGACCGCCTTGTCCGGCCCGCCCTGCTCGCCGCCCTCCAGGTTCTCGTGGATTTCCCACGTGGCCTTGGCCAGCAGGAACAGCCCGCCGCCGAGCAGGATGAGGTCGCGCCCGGACAACTCCTGGCCGGCCAGGGCAAAGAGCGGGGCGGTGAGCTTCGCCAGCCAGGCCAGCGAGAACAGCAGGGCGATGCGGGTCAGCATCGCCCCGAGCAGGCCTATCCGCCGCGCGCGTGCCTGCTGCGCGGCGGGCAGCTTCGACGCGAGGACCGAGATGAAGATGACGTTATCGACGCCGAGGACGATTTCGAGCGCCGAGAGCGTGACGAGTGCGATCCAGGTCTCAGGGCTCGTCAGCCATTCCATCGCGGCACATCCTCCCGGCCCTGCGGTGTGGTGGGTCGTTCCGGGCTCGCACGGCCCAATCAGTCAATGGTAGCAGCACGGACGTGGAAGGCCGTGCCGCGTTAACAACGGGGGCGTCCGCGCCCGTCTCCACGTCAAACCGCTCGACTCGAGCGGACATGGCGCGCAGGCGCGCGCCGAGGGAGGCCCCCATGTCGAAGCGACGAGCCCGTTCGCGAGGTCGCTGGTTGCCGCCGTCGCCACCATCATCGGTGCTTGCCGTCGCCGGCGGCGGCCGGTCCGCCGCTGCTCTGCCACCCCTTCGACATCGGCGCAGCGGCGTCGCTGCCGTGGGACGGATCGCGTGCCTTCTGGCAGGGGCGCGCCGACTACCGCGTCGCGGACGTCGTGTCGGATACCGAGTTGCTGCTCACGCCGGCGGTACCGGTCATCGTCAGGATGGAAACGCTCCGGCGGGCGGCCATCTACGCGAGCGCCGACGCCGGGTCTGGCAGCGCGCCTCTATTCGAGTCTCGAGACGCAGGGTGCGGGAATCGGAGAGCAGCGGCCGGCCGGACCCCCTCGCGACCTTCGACCTCGCGTACCTGACGGAGACCTACCGGCAAATCGCGGAACTCGACCGCTTCATGAGCGAGTTCCAGGGCCGGGGACCGGCACTGCGGAAGATCATCGGCACTACCGACGGCTATGCGCTGGTGAGGAAGGTGCTCGTCGGTCGCGGCACCGATGATCCAGCCATGGAGTTCGCGGCCGCCCTGATGCGCGGCCGCCGCGACGATGGGGCGTTTCGGGTCCACGCGGCCAAGGCGAGGGCCGGGGCCGCCCGCGACGCGCTGCTCGCCCGGAACCTCGGCCACATCTCCTAGCGGTCGCGATCTCTGCCGGCGGCAGCCTCGAGGCTTGCCCCCGCGGAAGGTCACAGTTCCGGACGCGCCCTCCAGATCCTTGAACAGGCTGGCTGCTGCCGAGCCCGAGCGAATCCCACCACGCTTCGAGCGCCGCGCCGTCCCCCGCGAGCACCCGCTCGCGGGTCACGCCCGCCGGGGGCGGTGCCAGCGCCACCAGCCGATTGTACACGAGAGCAGCCGCCGGCGCCGTTCAGCCGCCGCAAAAGGTGCCACAGCGTGATGGCGTCCCGTGGTCGCGCCGCCTCCACGGCGGCTCGAACGTCCGTCGTCGGCGGCCGCTCTGCCGCGCGCGTCGATGCGGGCCACCGCGTCGACGAGGGCGGCCGGAGCGTCGTCGAAGTGGGGTGTGCCGGGCCCGTGCCCGGCCCGCAGCTCGGCAGCTCGCACCCTCGGGCACCAGCGACTCCAGGCCGCGACTGCCGAGCCCCACCCAGCCCGATGCGACACTCAGACGGCCCGCTCCCCGCCCGTCCACCTCCAAGGTGTAGCTGCACCCGAGGTCCAGCGCGACCGCCGATGGCGTCTCCACCGCGAACTGCCCGGGCGGACGCCCAGATCCGGGCGTGGAGGGATCCCTTCGAGAGCGCCAGCCGGTATTCGCCGGGACGCATGCGAACGACCCGGAGGCGCGAACTCGGGACCGCACTTCGACCGCGCCGACCGCATCGGCCACCAGGCTGAGCTCTCGAGGACGCGTCGGTCTCGATCCACGTCGCCGGCGATGACCGTTGAGTTACCGGCAAGCCGACCCGATTCCCCCGTCGGATTGCCCCGGATGGACGAGGCGAGCCACGGCCCGTCCGGGCGATCCTGGGCCCGCCGCGGCCATGCCTGCCAGACGCCGGCGGCGACCACGAGGAGCAGTCCGGCAGCGATGGCGACAAGCGGCGCGCTTCAGCGCCGGACGCGCTGGACGCGAGTCGGGCCAGTGTCGCGCAGGAAGTCCAGGGACGCCCGGACGATGCCGCAGCGGGGCGAGGAGGTCTTCGAGACGCACGACCTCCGGGTCGGGCTCTCCCGATCGATCCCAGAGGTAGTCGTCGTTCATCTCCGCGCCTCCCTGCGGCCCGAGAGCCTGCCGCAGCTGCTTCATCCCGCGATGGAGGTTCACGCGCACCGACGCCGGCGTGAGTCCCGTTCGCCGCGCAATCTCCTCGCCCGTCATGCCTTCGACGAGGCGAAGCACCAGCGTCTCCCGGTAGGCCGCTGGCAGGGACCGGATGACGGCCAGCACGCCGAGCGCCGCGACAGCAGGCCGCGCCGGCCGCATCCGGGAACGTCAATCGTCACCTGCTCGGCGGTGCGGACGCCGGTGGTAATCCATCGCACGGTGCCTGGCGATGGCGGCCAGCCAGCCAGCCGAATGCGCCCGGTGACCTCAGCGTCGAGAGCCGCTGATACGCGGCGAGGAACACGTCCTGCACGAGATCGTCCACCTCGGCAGTAAGGGACGCGGGCGAGCAGGACACCGTGGACCATCGGGCCGAACCGCTCGTAGAGCCGCCCGAAGGCCTCCCGGTCACCCCCCTGCGCGGCGGTGACGAGCGCCTCGTCTGGCGAAGCAGTCACTTCGGCCGCGCCGACGACCGGGAACGGTTCGATCCCCATGCTCGACTCAACCAGGCCGTCCATGTCACGCCCGTCCCCAGGCCAGCGGCCGAACGCAGGCCGTCGGCTGTTGTACAGACGTGTGCCGGCGGCGAAGTGTTAACGGCAGCCCGGGCGCAGCTCCGGTGAACGTCGTGGCGCCCGGCCGGGCCGCTACTTCTTCCGCGTGAACTTGAACATCGCCGGTGCCGGGGCGCCGGTGGACGTCCACGCCTCGGTGTGATGGTCGGCGTCGACGAACGTGAAGACGACGCTCTTCATGTGCGTCTCGCCGGGGCCGATGTTCGTGCCGTCGATGAAGTCGAACGCCACCTGGTTGGCCGCCTTCGACGGCACGAGCGCCATCCGCGGCTGGTTGTGCGCCGCGCAGTAGTGCGTGGCCAGCAGCCGCTTCCCGTCCGGGTGGATCATCGTCACCATCTCGTAGGGCGAGTCCTTGCCCATCACGTGCATGATGGCGGAACCGTCGCCCGTCATGCGCACGTCGACGGTCGCCGGCATTGGCTTGCCGCCCTCCTCCATCGTCCCCTCCCAGCTCCCGACCAGCGACTTGAGCTTCGTCCACTCCGGCGACTGCGGCACGGTCGACGACTTCATCTGGCCCTGGCCGAAGGCGGGGACGGCGACCATGGCGGCAACGGACAGAACCAGGCAAGACAGAAACACGCGGCGCATAGGCACTCCTTCTTCTCTCACAGTTCTTCGCGATTGGCCACTTCCGGGGCGCGGGCCTGGACGGAGGCGGCGTTCCGGTGCGGGAGGATCACGACGGCGGGCAGCGTCGCAGACGACGGCGGAAGCGGAAACACCTGCGAGACGCTGGAAGGATGCGCGCGGCGGAGGTCGGCGAGATCGCCGAAATCGAGCGCGCGGTTCGGGCAGCCGGCGACGCACGCGGGGGGCTGGCCGAGGTCGAGCAGGTCGGCGCAGAAGTCGCACTTCGTGGTGGTGTTCCGCACCGGGTTGAAGCGGATCGCCCCGTACGGGCACGCCAGCTCGCAGGCGTGACAGTTGCGGCACAGGCTCTCGGTGATGAGGACGAGTCCCGTGTCCGACTTCGCGATGGCCTCGGTCGGGCAGACGGGGATGCAGACCGCGTTGATGCAGTGGTGGCAGGTGGTCGAGAGGTTGTACGCCGCGACCGTGCTGACCCACGCGTCGTCGCGCCGCTGCCAGTCGCCGGCCGTCACCTCGAACACCTTGCGCCAGTGCAGCCCGGCCGGCAGGTCGTTCTTGTCCTTGCACACGACCTGGCACGTCTTGCACCCCGAGCAGGCGTCGGAGTTCACGAGGAACGCGTACTGGCTGGCCATCGGCGTTCTTCATGGTAGCTCATAGCGGATCACGGACGCAGTAGCCGGTAGCTGATAGCGGACCCGCTATCAGCTTGGGCATCCGTGGACCGCTATAGGCAGCTCTTCAGAACCCCACCGTCAGCCCCGCGTAGAGATTGCGGCCGGCCGCCGGGATGAACAACCCGGTGCCGCTTTCGACGTAGCCGAACGACGTGTACCTCGAGTCGAAGAGATTGTTCACGCGCACGTCGAGCGAGGTGCGCCCGAAGCCCCGCGAACCGCGGAAGAGCGCCGACAGCGCGACCCGCGCGCCAAGGTCCACCGTCGTGTACGAGGGGTTGACGAGAGATGCCGTCTGCGTGTTGTCCAGGTAGAAGCGTCCCACGTGGCGCACCGAAGCGGACAGGCGGGCCGGGCCGAGGTCCGCCCGCGCGGAGACCGAGGCCATCACGTCGGGGAATCCGGCGACGCGGTTGCCGTCGTAGGTCACGGCTCCGCCTTCGAAGTCGTACTCGCGGTACTCGGTGAAGGTGTTGCGCGACAGCGACAGCCAGCCGTCGACGCCGACGCGTTCGGTGAGGTTCCAGCTGCCGTCGAACTCGGCGCCGAGCCGGCGCGACTTCGCGCCGTTGCCGTAGATCGGCACGCCGTTGTCGTCGAGTGCGCCGGCGTACACGATTTCGTTCAGGAAGTTCATCCAGAACGCGTTCGCCCGCAGCCGCCAGGCGGGCCCGCGCCAGGACGTGCCCGCTTCGACGTTCCACACGTCCTCGGGATCGAGGCCCAGCACGACCTGCGAGTAGTAGTCCTGGGGGTCGTAGATGCTCCGGAAGAACGGCTCCCGCATGCCGCGCGCGAGATTGACGTACGCCTCGCCGTCTTCCGCCAGCCTCACGACGGCGCCGGCGCGGGGCAGCACGAAGGTATACGGCTCGGTGAAGGCCACGCCCTTCAGCTGGTCGTCGGACATCCCGTAGACGTGGTGCGTCACCTGGAGCCCGCCGGTCAGCAGGAGCCTCGCCGAGGCCGCGTAGCGCAGCGAGACGGCGCCCGCCGCGGTGTCCTTCGACGCGCGGTAGTCGTAGTACCGGTGGTCCGGCGCCACGCCGACGGGGTAGTACTGCGCCCAGCGTCACCTCGCCCACGTGGTGCGCGCGGTGGACGCGCACCTCGCCATTCAGCCCGATTTCCAGCTTCCCCGCCTGGTGCGTGAAGGTCGGCACCCAGCCCGCGTCCCACTCGTCCACGTTGCGCCGCCGGACCAGGTCGGTCTGCTTGATGGCGGCTGCGCCCGGCACCTGGAAGTTCGGCAGGCTGTACTCGTACAGCGAGCGGTTCGCCCGGATACTGGTCGTAGTAGCCGTCGCCCTGGAAGGCGTAGAGCGTCTGGCTGAACCTGGTGGTCTTCGAGAGGTCCACCTCGTGGACGAACTGGTAGTGCGGCTGGAAGAAGTTGTCGATCTCGCCCGGCCACGTGATGGGGTTCGTGCGACGGTCGCGTTCCGGGTCGCCGGTGAGGCCGCCGTTGAGGGTCTGCCGGTCGATGCCGTTGTACGCGAGGTGCGTCTGCTCGGGGCCGCCGAACAGGACCAGGCGCATGCGGGAGCGCGCGCCGTAGTGCGCGGCAGACAGGTAGTAGTTCCACATGTCCACCCACGACTGGTCGCGGTAGCCGTCGGTCTTGATCTTCGAGTAGCGCGCCGAGAACGACCACGCGCCGTTGACCAGCCCCGAGTCCCACAACAGGCTGAGCCGGGAGGTGCCGTACGACCCGCCGCCGTAGTAGAGCGTGAACGACGGCCTCACCGCCGGGGAGGCCGTGGTGAAGTCGACCGCACCGCCGAGGCCCGACAGCCCGAACACGCCGCGCTGCACCTGCACGTCGCCGGCAGTGGACATGAAGTCCGCCAGGTCGATGAAGAACAGCTCGCCCGATTCGGCGTCGTTCAGCGGCGCACCGTTCAGCATCACCCGCGTGCGCGCCTGGCCGAACCCGCGAATCGAGAAGTACGAGTAGCCGATCCCGTTGCCGCTGTCGTTCGAGGTGAACACGCCCGGCACCGTCTGCGACAGCAGCACCGCCGGGTCCTGCGCCCAGTACGTCTCGGCCACTTTCTCCTGGGGAATGTTCGTGAAGCTGGCCGGGTCGGCCCCCTCGCGCACGCGCGTGGCCGTCACCTCCACGCGGTCGCTCACGGTCACGATTGGGGTCAGTCTCACCTCGAGGACCGGAGCGGCGGACGGGTCGGCAGACAGCCTCTGCACGTAGTAACCGGGGTGCGAGATGACGAGGGTCCCGCGGCCGCCGGCGTCGAGTGTCAGCGTGAAGCGCCCGTCCGGGCCGGCAGTCACCGACAGTTGCGAGTCGAGGAGCTCGACCCGGGCGGGCAGCGGGCTCGACGTCTCGGCGTCGAGGATCCGGCCAGACACGCTGCGCGCCTGCGCGATGGCCGAACGGGATGCCAGGGGAAGAGCGAAGAGGACCAGCAACGGCAGCACGAACGGATTCCGCATCGTTCCCTCCATCCGGGACCCGACGGGAACCGCGAATGGAAGGCGCCGTGCTGCGCCCGCCGCTTCGGTTCCCTCCGCCGGTTTGACCCGGATCAGGTTCAAAGGGTGTGATCTCAGCCCCGCCAACGGCGGGACACCCCTACGAAGGTGGCTGGGGACTACTCTGTCCCACGGGAGGCAGGCCGGTCAAGCCCGGCGGCCCCCCGCCACGGCTCCAGCTCTTGCATGCTCGGTTACGGTACCTACGCACGGAGGTTCGGTGATGCGAAGGTTGGCTGTTCTTGCGGTCGCCGTGGTCCTCGTCGTCGCCTGGTTCGCGGGGCCGTCCGCGCGGCAGCCGAAACCCTTCGAATCGCCGCTGGCGTTCGGGTCGTCCGACACGCAGCTGGTCGACGCGTTCTCGTGGGCGAAGCGGCAGGCAACAGCCTACGCGTTCCAGGACGATCCGGTCGGCCCGTGGTTCGAGGCGGCGCTCCCGGGCCGCGAGGCGTTCTGCATGCGCGACGTCGCGCACCAGGCGATGGGGGCGCACGCGCTGCGACTGCAGGCGCACCTGCGGAACATGCTCCGCCGGTTCGCCGAGAACGTGAGCGCGGAGCGGGACTGGTGCAGCCTGTGGGAAATCGACCGGCACAACCGGCCGGCCCACGCCGACTACCGGAACGACAAGGACTTCTGGTACAACCTGCCGGCCAACTTCGACGTCCTCGACGCCGCCTACCGGATGTTCCTCTGGTCGGGCGACCAGGCGTACCTGCGCGACCCCGCCCTGTCGAACTTCTACGACCGGACGGTCACCGACTACGTGCAGCGCTGGGCGATCGGGCCGGACGCCGTGATGAAGCGTCCGCGCCTGATGAACCAGTCGGCCACGCCCGATCCGGATGCCAGGTTCGCGAACTCGCGCGGCATCCCCGGCTACAACGAGGACACGGACGACTTCGTCGCGGGCCTCGACCTGCTGGCGGCCGAGTACGCCGGCCTGGCGGCATACGCGCGGATCCAGGAGGCGCGGGGTGATTTCGCAGCGGCGCGCGCGTGGCTTCTCAAGGCGTTCGACATGAAGGCGCTGGTGAACAGCACCTGGTGGGACGAGAGGGCGCAGGGGTTCTACGATCACCTCACCACCGGCCACGCGCTCGCGCACCGGGGTCCGTCGGCCTGGAACTCCGCCGCGCTCTACTGGGCGGTGGCGGCCGACGGCGTGCACCTTCGCAAGACTCTCGACGGCCTGATCATGCAGATCTCCCGATCGCGCTCGGCGCCGATCGAGGAGCAGTCGCACCACGCGGAGGTGCTCTACCGCTACGGCGTGGCGGACGTGGCGTACGACCAGATCATGGACCTGGCGGGCCCCGGCCGCGCGAGGCGGGAGTATCCGGAGGTGCCGTTCTCCGTGGTCGGCGCAATCGTGACCGGCGTGATGGGGGTGAGCGTGGACCCGGTGATGCCGGGGAGAGAAGAGACGCTGCTGGACTACTTCGCAAACCAGTTCGTGATGACGCTCCCGCAGCTCACCGGGAACACGGCGTGGGCGGAACTGCGGCACCTCCCGGTCCGGGCCAACGACGTCTCGGTCCGGCACGAGGGCGTCACGGCCACGGTGTTCACGAACAACAGCGGCCCCGCTCTCGTCTGGCGCGCGGCGCTCCCGGGGCGGTTCGACGAACTCGTCGTCAACGGCAGCCGCGTGAAAGCCTCGCGGCTGGTGCTGCCGCCCGGCCGCGAAGTGAGCTACGCGCGCCTGGTCGTCGCGCCCGGCACCAGCGGGCGCGTCGAGGCGCCCCGCACTACTCCGCGGTAACCGGGCCGATCACCGACTTCACTTCCGAGATCCGGTTGGCGGGGAACCCGCCCTGGCGGGCGTGCTCGCGGATCAGTTCCTCGTTGGGCGCGATGTAGATGCAGTAGATCTTGTCGTCGGTCACGAAGCTCTCGACCCACTGAATCTGGGGCCCAAGTCCCTGGAGCACGCTGCACGACTTCTGCGACACGCCCTTGAGCTGCTCGCCGTTCAGCGCACCGGCCCCGGCGATCTCGCGTTCGATGACGTACTTCGGCACGGTCATTCTCCTTCGTCGAATGACGAACCTCGCCCCTTCGGTTTGATGGCGCAACCCGACTGCGAGTATAGCATCCGGCCCGGCCGGGGAGGCTGACGCCCCTCGGCGACAGGACGAGGCTGGGACGAGATCACGCCGCGTCAGCCGAGCAGGAAATCCACCCCGGCGTTCGCGTGGATCGCGAGCGTGTCGAACAGCGGGAGCCCGCAGTCCTCCTGCTTGACGAGCAGCGGGATCTCCGTGCACCCGAGCACGACGCCCTCGGCGCCGGCCGCCTGGAGCCGGGCGATGATGGCCAGGAAGGCGGACCGCGTCTCCGGGAAGAACCGGTCGTGCACCAGTTCCTCGTAGATCGCGCGGTTCACGAGGTCGCGGCCCGCCTCGTCGGGGACCAGCACGTCGATCCCCATTGCCGCGAGGCGCGCGCGGTAGAAGTCGCGTTCCATGGTCGGCCGCGTGCCCAGGAGCCCCACCTTTCGGAACCCGGCGGCCAGGACCCGCCTGCCCGTCGCGTCGGCGATGTGCACCACGGGAAGCGACACCGCGTCTTCGACGGAGTCCGCGAACCAGTGGAGGGTGTTCGCGCAGAGCATCAGGCCATCTACCCCGGCGCGCGCCAGCCGCCTGGCGGCGTCCACCACCATCTCCCGTACCTTGGCCTGCTCGGGGTCCCCTTCCTTCGCGCGCATGACGTCGCCGAAGTTGAGCGAGAAGAGGATGCAGCGCGCGGCCTCGTGGCCACCGAGGCGGCGGCCCACCTCCGCGTTGAGGAGGCGGTAGTACTCGACCGTCGAGACCCAACCGGTGCCGCCGACGAGACCCAGTGTCTTCATTGACACGCATTCTACGTCGGCCGCCGCCCCCGCACCACAGCCGGCGCCCCCGGCGCCAAGTATGCGCAGAAACGGCGGTGGCCGCTGCCGTTTTCCGCAGGCCAGGCTCCAGGCGGCGGAGGTGAGCGACGATACCTTGACTATCTACAAGAGCGGGTCGTATTGTAGATAGTCGAGGCATCACCATGGGCAAACCGACCGACCTCGTGCAAGGGACCCTCGACCTGCTGATTCTCAAAACCCTCTCGCTGCAGCGCCAGCACGGCTGGGCGATCGCCAAGCGCATCCAGCAGGTGTCGGGCGACGTGCTGCTGGTGCAGCAGGGCTCCCTCTACCCCGCGCTCCACCGCCTGGAACAGCAAGGCTGGGTCGAGGCGGCATGGTCGGAGTCGGAGACCGGCCGTCAGGCCAAGTTCTACGCGCTGACCCGCGAGGGCCGCCGCCAGCTCGAACGCGAGCTCGCCACCTGGGACCGACTGTCCGCCGCGATCAACCTCGTCGTTCGCCCGGCGTGACCTCGCGGGGAGACGCCATGCGAGTCATCAGGATCCTGAGAATGCGCGCGCGGTCGATCTTCCGGTCCGGCGCGGCGGACCGCGAGCTGGACGCCGAACTGCGCTACCACTTCGATCGCGCGGTCGAAGAGCACCTGGCCGCCGGGATGACGCTCCCCGACGCGCGCGCAACGGCGCTTCGCGAGATCGGCGGAATCGACCAGGCGGCCGAGGCGTGCCGCGATACGCGCCGGGTGACGCTGGTGTCCGACCTTGCGCGTGACGTTCGGTACGCCGCACGCGCGCTCCGTGGCAGCCCGATCTTTGCCGTGGTCGCCATCCTCACGCTCGCGCTCGGTATCGGGGCCACGACCGCCATCTTCAGCGTCGTGGACGGCGTCGTCCTTCGGCGGCTCCCCTACCCTGAAGCCGCCCGTCTCGTCTCGATTGGCACGCGCTCGACGAAGACGGGGCGCGAGACGCCCAGGCTCACCGGCGGCGACCTCCTCGACCTGCGCGGGGACGGGCGGTCGTTCGGGGCCCTCAGCGCCTACTGGGGCGGAGAAGTGGGGGCGCAGGTCGCGGGCAACGGCGAGTTCGTCGGCGCCTACTGGGTGGAGCCGGCGTTCTTCCTGGTGTTCGGCGTCGCTCCCGCCACCGGACGGGCGTTCACGACCGCCGACGGCGAGCGGTTCGCGGTGGTCTCGCTCGGGCTCGCCGAGCGCCTGTTCGGCTCGACCGGGCGGGCGATCGGCGCGCAGGTCAGCGTGGAGGGCCAGGCGTACGAGATCGCGGGCGTGATGCCGCGGGGATTCGACGCGCCGCGGCAAACCGATTTGTGGCTGCCGATTCCCTCGCCGCTGCCGGCGTTCGCGCTCAACCGGACGGCCTTCAACTTCCAGGCGGTCGCCCGCCTCGCACCAGGGGTGGACCGCGCCCGGGCGCAGGCCGGGGTTGACGCCCTTGCCGCTCGCCTCGCGCGCGCGTATCCCGACAGCAACGCCGACCGCGCCTTCGCGATCGTGCCGCTGCGCGACCGGCTGGTCGGGGAGGTCCGGCCGACGCTGCTCGTCCTGCTCGCCGCCGTCGGTCTGGTCCTCGTCATCGCGTGCGTGAACGTGGCGAACCTGCTGCTGGCCCGTGCGACCACGCGCCGGCACGAGATGGCCATGCGGGTCGCGCTCGGTGCTTCGCGTTCGCGCGTCGTCCGGCAACTGCTCGCCGAGAGCCTTCTCCTGGCCGGCTGCGGCGGGGCCCTCGGCGTCGCGGTCGCTTACGGCGGCACGCACCTGCTCGTCGGCCTGGCGCCGGACTCGCTCCCGCGCCTCGGCGAAGTGTCGGTGAACTGGCGGGTCCTTGCGTTCGCCGCGGCCTGCTCGGTCGCGGCGAGCCTGGCGTTCGGCCTCGCGCCCGCATGGCAAGCTGCGCGAAGCGACGTGGAGGCCGGCTTGAGGCAGGCCGAATCGCGCGGCCCGCTCGGCGCGCGGCCCCCCCGGCTGCGCGGGGCCCTCATCGTGGCGGAGATCGCTCTCGCCTTCACGCTGAGCGCCGGCGCCGCGATGCTGATCCGGAACTTCGTCGGCCTCACCCGGGCGGACCTCGGCTTCGACCCCGACTCGGTCCTGGTGATGTACGCCCACCGCCCGGCCAGCGCCACGCCTGAGTACGTGCGGGTCGCCGACTTCTTCAGCACGCTCGGCGGGCGTTTCGCCGGCATCCCCGGCGTGACGCAGGCGGCGGCCGCGATGGGATTGCCGGCAGGACGCTACGGTTCGAACGGCTCGTACGAGATCGAGGGCCGCGGTGGAAGAGTGACGCCGGGAGAGAAACCAGGGGCCGGGTTCCGGCTCGCGAGCCCGGGCTACTTCGCGACGCTCGCGGTGCCGCTGCTCCGCGGCCGCGACTTCGACGGTCGCGATCGGTACGACTCCCCGTTCGTCGCGATCGTCAGCCGGTCGCTGGCACGGCAGCAGTTCGCGGACGAGGATCCCATCGGCCGGCGGATTCGCTGCGGGCTCGACGCCCCGGACACGTGGATGACGATTGTCGGCGTCGTCGGCGACGTACGTCAGGACTCGCCGGGCTCGGGTCCCGAGCCGCAGATCTACATGCCGCTGACCCAGCACCCGTTCCACGCCAACGAGGTGCAGGTGGTGATCCGGAGTTCCGTTGCGCCGGCGAGCCTCGACGCCCGCGCTGCGCGCCCGGATGCAGGCGCTGGCCCCGGAGACGGCGGTCAAGTTCACCACGCTTCGCGACATGGTGTCCGCGTCGATTGACACCGAGCGCTTCCGGGCGTGGCTGTTCGGGGCGTTTGCGGGGTTGGCCGTGCTGCTCGCCATGGCCGGTGTCTACGGGGTGACGGCGTTCCTCGCCGCCCAGCGGACCGCCGAGTTTGGCGTACGGGTGGCGCTCGGCGCGTCGCGGCGCCAGGTCTTCAGCCACGTCCTCGGCCGCGCTGCCGCGCTCGCAGTGCCTGGGCTCGCCGTCGGATGCGCGCTGGCGTTTGCCGGCAGCCGGCTCCTCGAGAGGATGCTCGGCGGCCAGGAAGCGGGCGGACTTGCCACCTATTCCGGCGTCGGCGTGCTGGTGGCTGTTGTCGTGCTCGCGGCCGCGGCCGTCCCGGCGCGGAAAGCGTCCCGGGTGGACCCGGTCGCCGCGCTGCGGCGCGGCTGACCGCGGCGGCTCAACCTGGATGTGCCGCTCCGCACCTACTTCTTCAAGGCGAGCGTCAGACCGTCCCGCATGGGCAGCAGCGTTGTCACCACGCGGTCGTCGCTGCGCATCCGCTCGTTGAACAGGCGCATCACCTGCGTCGCCCGGCTGCCGGAGGAGGCGTTGACGATGTCCCCGGCGCGAAGGACGTTGTCGACGGCGACGAGACCTCCACGGCGCAGCAGGAGCAGCGACCGTTCGAAGTACTCGGGATAGGTCTCCTTGTCGGCATCGATGTAGGCGAGGTCGAAGGAGCCGGCGGCGCCGTCCGCCAACAAGCGATCGAGTGTCTCGAGCGCCGGCGCAATGCGCAGGTCGACCTTTCCCTCGACGCCCGCCTCGGCCCAGTAGCGCCGCGCGATGGCGGTGAGTTCCTCGCTGACGTCACACGCTACGACGCGGCCATCCTCGGGCATTGCTTCCGCCAGGCGGATCGTCGTGTACCCGGTGTAGACGCCGATTTCGAGGCACCGCCGGGCGCCCAGTACCCGGGCGAGGAGCGCCAGGAACTGCGCCTGCTCGGGCGAAGTGAGCATGCTGGCGTCCGGGCGGGCTTCCGTCTCGGCGCGCAGCCTGCGGAGGAGGTCGTCCTCGTGGACCGAGACCGAACGGACGTAGTCGGCCAGGTCGGGGGGCAGCGTGATCGCGTCCGGCATGGAACCAGTATAGGACCCGAGGCGACCTCGACTGGTGGTAGACTCCGGCCGACAAGGAGGCCTGCATGGATGTCGCTGTCCCCGAGCGGCAGAAGGTCCCCGGCGTCTGCTACGCGGTCACCGACGAAGGCCTCGAACTCCCGGTGATTGACGTGACCCACCCGTCGTTCTCACGCTTCCCGGGCCCGGACGAGCTGACGGTCATCGCGCGGCGGACCCTGGAAGGGTTCGAGAACTCGGCGCGCGTGCCGCTGTTCGTCTACAAGCTCATGGCCCGCCGATTGGTGATCTTCAGGAACGTGATGGCCGCGCGCGGCACCTTCCTGCCGGGCATGGCGACCTACCTGCAGAAACTGCCCCCGGAGATGCTCGGGCGTGCGTGGTCCGGCAGACTCGACCGGAAGCTGCTGAACCTCGTCGGTCCCATCTGCATGCGGATGCGGCTGCGCGACGCCAGCGTCATGCTCGCCGATGAGATTGCCGCGTTGGCGGCCCGGGCGAGGCAGGGCGCGCCGGTCAACATCGTTTCGCTTGCCGGCGGCACCGCGATCGAGTGCGCGAACGCGTTGATCGTCCTCCGCAAGTCGAATCCTGGTTGCCTGGCGGGTCGCACGGTGAACGTGCACGTGCTGGACCCCGACGCCGCCGCCGCGTCGTTCGGCCGCCGCGCCCTCCAGGAGTTGCAGGCGCCGGGAGGCCCCGCTCGACGGCGGGCGTGCAACGCTGGCGCACGTGCCGTACCGACTGGAGACGACCCCAGATCTGCGCGCGCTCGTCGCGCGCCTCACGAGCGAGTCCCCGGTCATCGCGGTGTCGTCGGAAGGCGGGTTGTTCGAGTACGGGTCAGACGACGAGATCTCCGCCAACCTGCAGGCCATCACCGAGGGCGCGCCCTTCCGGGTCCCCATCGTCGGCACCGTTCTCCGCGACAACGCCGTGGGACGCGCGATGCGCGACTATGGAAAGGTGGCGCTCCGGCTGCACGACCGCGGGGCGTTCGACACCCTGCTCGGGCGCGCAGGGTGGACCGTCGCCCGCGTGTGCGACGACGGGCCGGTCTACCAGGTGGTGTGCCTGGCGCGTGTTTCCTCAGCGGAAGCCGCGGCCGCGTGCTAACATCGCCGGCCATGCCGACGAGCACGAGCACAACGGGAGGCGCTCCGGGGGCCAGGCCGACACGCGGCGGGATGAGCGTGGGAACCAAGGCGATGATTGGCCTCGCGGCGGGGCTGGCCTCGGGCGCCATCGTCGCGGCGCTGGCGCAGCCGACGCTGCTTGCCGCCGGCGTCCGCAGTTGAAGTCGCGGGGACGCTGTGGATCAACGCGATTCTCATGACGATCCTGCCGCTCGTCGTTTCGAAGCTCGTCGTCAGCGTCGCCGGGCAGGACGACGGGCGGTCGATCGGGCGGGCGGGTTGGACGGCGGTCGCGCACTTTGTGGGACTGCTGACGGTGGCCGCCGGCCTGACCGCCGTGATCATGCCGGCCGTGTTCGCGCGCCTGCCGATCGATCCCGCCGGCGCGGCCTCCCTGCGCGAGGCAGCCCGCGCGAGCGCCACCACCGGAACGCCGCCGACCGCGGCGCAGGTCATCCTCTCCCTCGTCCCGACCAACGCCGTCCGCGCGGCCGCCGACGGCGCGATCCTGCCGCTGCTGGTCTTCTCCGTCGCCTTCGCGCTCGGCGCCAGCCGGATCCCGAAGACGCTTCGCGACCCGCTCCTGACGCTGTTCCGCGCCGTGGACGCCTCGGTCACGGTCCTGCTCCACTGGATCGTGGCGCTGTCCCCCTACGGCGTCTTCGCGCTCGGCCTCGGCCTGGCCATGCACGTCGGCGCTGGCGTCGTCACCGCGCTCCTCTACTACATCGTCGTCTCGTCGGTCACCGTCGTCCTCTTCACGGCGGCGCTCTACCTCGTCGTCTGGTTGGGCGCGGGCGTCGGGCCGGCGGCATTCGCCCGGGCAGCGGGCCCGGCGCAGGTGGTCGCGTTCGGCACCCACTCGTCCATGGCCTCGCTGCCCGCGATGATCGAGGGCACGGAGCGGCGGCTCGGCGCCTCGCAGACGGCCACCGGGTTCGTCCTGCCGCTGGCGCTCGCCGTCTTCAAATACTCGGGGCCGATCTGGTTCGTGGTGGTGACGTACTTCGTCGGACGCCTCTACGGCGTCGAGATCGATCCGGGCCGCGGCGTCGCGATCGTGCTGACCGCGGTGATGACCAGCTTCGCGATCGGCGGCGTGCCGAGCGGTGCGGCGGTCGTCGTGGCGCCGGTGCTCGCGGCCGCGGGGCTGCCGATGGAAGCGATGGGGGTGCTGCTCGCGGTGGACCCGATCCCGAACGCGTTCCGCACGGTTGCGAACGTGACGGGGATGATGGCCGTGACGGTGCTGGCCGACGGCAGGGGGCGGCGTAGACCCAAGCCCTAGCGGCCTTCCTACTTCTTCGCCCGGTCCGGTGACGGCTTCGCCTCCGGCTCCAGGTTGAACTGGAATTCCTCGCCGGGAAGCGCCGGCGGCATGGCAATCCGCTTGCGCATCGCATCGAACTCGGCCTGCAGCAGCGGCGACTTGGCCATCACCTCGGCGAGCTCGTTGGCGCGCTGCTGCAGCGCCAACACCTGCTCCGGGTTCTGCGCTGCGAGGTTCGCCTTCTCCGACGGATCCTGGACGATGTTGTAGAGCTCGGGCGTCGACGGCAGCGGCGCGCGCCAGACGAGCTTCCAGTCGCCCTGGCGGACGCCGGCCCGGAACAACTCGATGTTGTAGATCGACCTCGGTGCGCGGCGACGGCGTGCCCTCCGCGATCGTCGGCCAGATGTCCATGCCGTCGAGAGGCTTGCTGCGCCGTGTTCGACGCGCCCGCCGCCGCCAGCGAGCGTCGGGTACATGTCGACCACGTGGATCATGCCGTCCACCGCGGCGCCCGGCTTGATGTGCCCAGGCCAGTTCGCCAGCGCGGGCACGCGCGTGCCCCCTTCGTAGAGCGATCCCTTGCCGTCGCGGTACGGGCCGTTGTCACAGGGGATCTTGATCTTCGACATGTCGCCTTCGCCGGCGAACATCGCGTTGCGGGTCCCGCCGTTGTCGCTCTGGAAGACGATCGATCGTGTTCCCGCGCATCTTCCTCCGATCCAACGCCGCGAGGACGCGGCCGATCTGGTCGTCCATCGCGGTGATGCTGCCCGCGTAGGCGCGGCGGCTCGGGTCCGCCACCTGCCTGTAGCGGTCGAGGTACTCCGGCGGCGCCTGGTAGGGCGTGTGCGGCGCGTTGAAGGCGAGGTAGAGGAAGAGCGGCTTCGCGCCCGTCGCGCGATTCGATGTAGCGCACCGCGTCGTTGCCGAGCAGCGTGGTCGAGTAGCCCGGCTCGCGCACCACCTTGTTGTTGCGGTACCAGTCCACGACGCCGTGCTGCTCGTGCGTGAAGTAGTCGATCTCGCCGATGAGCGGACCGTACTGGTAGTCGAACCCGCGCTGCCTCGGCCAGTACTTCGGGTCCGCGTGCCCGAGGTGCCACTTGCCGACGATCGCCGTTTCGTACCCGGCCTGCTTCAGCGCCTGCGGGAGCAGCCATTCGTCGGTCGGCAGGCCGTAGGTGTAACCGGACGGGATGACGAGCGTCTGCAGCCCGTACCGGAACGGGTAGCGGCCAGTCATCAGCGCCGCGCGGGTTGGCGTGCACATCGGCTGCGCGTAGAACTGCTCGAAGCGCGCGCCGCCTGCGGCCAGGTGGTCGATGTTCGGAGTGGCGATGTCCGAACCGTGGTACCCGACGTCCTTCCAGCCCAGGTCATCTGCCACGATGTAGACGATGTTGGGCGGCGCTTCGGCCGCCTTCGGGGAAGACGCGGTTCCCGGCAGTCCCACGAGCACGAACAAGGCGATCGCGGCAACGGCGGCGCGCGAGTGCCACGCACGGCTGCTGGTTCTCATGCTTGCACCTTCGGGTTGATACGGGTTTCCGGACCTTCGACCATGCTAGCCACCGCAACGCCCACAGGCTACTGTTCACTTGGACAGGTCCGCCTCTGCGGACGTGTTGGAAGCTGCCGGACAGGCCGGACGCCCGTCCCATGGTGTGGCGGGGCGGGCGGGATTAGGACTTCTGGTCGGGCACGGAACAGGAATCGACGAGCTTCAGGTCCACCGCGAGGCGAATCAGCTCGGCGCTGCGCTTCAGGCCCAACTTCTGCATCATCGTGTACCTGTGGAACGCGATCGTCCGACGGGCCAGCCCCAGGACGGCGGCGGCCTCCCCCATCGAACGGCCTTCGGCCAGCAGTTGCAGTACCTCGCGTTCGCGGAGGCTCAGCGTCGCCCGGGGCCGCCGCTCCGCGGCCTCGAGGAAGGCGCCGATCGGTTCCATCGTCACCGTCGGCGAGATGTACCGGCCGCCGTCGCTCACGCGGCGCAGCGCCTCGAACAGCTCTGGAGCCGCGGACGACTTGACGACGTAGGCGCTGGCCCCGCGACGGATCGCCTCGGCAGCGGTGTCCGGGTCCTCGTCCACGGTCAGCACGATGACGCGAGCCTTTGGCACGTCCTGGCGGATCCGTTGGATCGCGTCGAGCCCGTTGAGGCCGGGCATCGTGATGTCCGTCACGATGACGTCCGGCCGCAGTTCGACCGCCGCCTCGAGCAGCTGCCGTCCGTCGGTTGCCGTGGCGACAACCTCGTAGGTTGGCTGCAACAGCAGGCGGAGCGAGTCGAGCAGGATCGCGTGATCGTCCGCAAGCAGCACGCGCAGCTTCGGCGCCATCATGGCGTGGCCTCCCCATCTGCCATTCCCGGCGCGCCAGGCTCGGCATCGGCCGGCACGATTGCTTCGAGACGCGTTCCGCGCCCAGGCCGCGACTCGATGATCAACCGCCCCCCGAGTGACCGGGCGCGCTCCTCCATGCTCAGGAGGCCCAGCCCCCGCGAACGGGGCGTCGCGGCGGCGTCGAACCCCCTCCCCGAGTCCTCGACGACGAGATGCACGCCGTCCGCCGCCATGAACAGGGCGGCACGCGCGGCGCCCGTTCCGCTGTGGCGCGCGACGTTGCGCGTGGCCTCCTGGAGGATCCGGAACAGCGCGACGGCCTTCTGGCCCCTGACGCTCTCCAGCGGGCCGTCCGACAGGAACTCGATCGTGACTCCCGACCTGGCCCCGATGTCGCGGCACCAGCCCCGCGAGGTGTTCACCAGCCCCAGCTGATCGAGCTTCGCCGGGTGCAGCCGGTAGGACAGCGCGTGCAGGTCCGAGGACAGCGCGCGCACCTCCGACATCACGTGACCGAGCCGGGTTTCCGCGCGCGCGTCTACCGGCGAGTGCTGAAGCGCGTTCAGCTCCAGTGCCACGACGGCAAGACGCTGGCTCAGGTCGTCGTGCAACTCGCGCGCGATCCGGCGGCGCTCCTCTTCCTGGGCGCTGATCAAGCGGCCACTCAGCTGCCGCGCCTCGCTGGCTGCCTGCCTCGCAACCTGTTCGCTTTCGCGCAAGGCTGCCTCGCTGGACTGAAGTGCGCGGCTCAGGCTGGCCGCGCGGAGCACCTCGTGGCCGAGCTCGTAGCCCATCACGACGAGGACGGGCAGGAACAGCGGCGCGCCGAAGTGCGGAAGGCGCACCAGGCCGCCGTAGACCAGGACGGCCTGTCCCGCAGCAAGCGTGACGAATCCGCAAATCGTGGCGCCGACGGCCACCGCGCGCCGGCGCGCCTGGTAGCCGCCCCGGCGCCACAGCGTCACCGACGCGTCGGCGACGAACAGGATCGTGAGCAGGAAGCTGAGCTGGCCCAGCCAATGCCACGAACTGGTGCGGCCCACGGCCATCGACACCGTCTCGCCGAATACTGGACCCGCTCGAGCCCCGTGATCGCGACGAAGTCGGCGTTCGGCGCCCGCAGGAAGTTCACGGCGAGCGTCAGCGCGTTGAGTGCCCACGCCGCGTGCCCGAGCCACCGTCTCCCCGTCTGGAAATACCCGGCGACAAACGTCACGATCCCGGCAACCATCATGAAGATGGGCACGTGCGCCCACCTGAGTCTCGTCGCGTATTCCTCGACGGTCGCTGCCCGCATCATGCCAAGCTCAGACAGCCCGAAGAGCGCGACGCCGGCCGCCAGCAGCGCGAAAGACAGGTTCTCGGTGGCGGACCGATCGCGCCACCAGACTCTGAGGTGGATCAGGGCCAGGGTGACGCTGGCAGAGGCCAGGACCCACGCGGCGATCGAGAGCCATGCCATGTTGTTGTCGGAGACCCCTATTCTAAACCCTGATGAGCTCAGCGGCGTCGAGCACTGGGATCTCAGGTGGGAGGAAGGGTAGCGGCGTCCGTGCCGGCGGCACAACTGGTCATGTGAACAGGTGGTCGGACAGCGAGCGTCGCGGAGGGCCGGTCCTGACGCTGGCTGGCACCGGCCGCGCCGACAGGGCGGGGCATGGTAGCATGCGCGGGTCGCCGCCGCCGCCACAGGCCCTTCAACCCGTGGCTGGCCGACGCGAAGAACCGCGAGCGCTGGCTTGGCTGCGTCGCCGCCAGGGCTGTCGCGGGAGCGCAGGAACGATGACAGCCGCCTGGTGCGTGGTCCTTGCTTGTGTCGCTGCCGCTGCGGCGTCGGTCGCAGCCCCTGCGCCACGCGCGACGTTCAAAACCGGCCCGGGTGCCATGGCGGTGCTGACCGCCGCGGACACCGGCTCGTGCGCCTCGTCTGTGCCAGGCGTTTCGGCGCTCGGCGTCTGGGTCGACGGTCGGTACGACCACGAACTCCTGCTGTTCCCGGGTTCCGGGCGCGACCGCTACGACACGCTGGTTGGGCCGCTCACGCCGGGGCGGCACGCCGTCGAGTTCAGGCCGTCGGAGTTCTGGACACCAGCGACCTGCCTGCGCATCGACGCTCCGGCGGTCTCGGTCGTGGAAGCCGCCGACCCGCGGCATCAGCTGCTGCGTCACGCCCCCGTCCTCGAACTTCGGGCCGACACCGTGGGCGAGTCGACGGACCTTCCGCTCTTCGAGTACGCGGAGCACCTCGAGGACGGCGGCGCACGGCGGCTCCGGTACAGCGTCGTCTTCAGCAACGAGGACGGCGGGACCCAGACGCGCGCGCTGCTGGCGCGGTGGGGCCGGACCACCGACATCGAGCAGGTGTACGACGCGGTCTTGCGGGACGGGCGAGTGGTGCGCGAGGAGTTCCAGGGCCCCGACCACGAGATCCGCGAGTTCAAGGGACGACGCCGGGGCGTCGCGCCGGTCCTGCTCGTCGCCACGCTGAACAACATGGTCAGCGACCGCGGGCGGGGAATCGCGGCCGTTCGCCCGGTGCCGGAACTCGTCGACCTGGCGAACGCGACCCGCGAGTCGACCATGGACTCGCGGCCGTGGGCGTACCGGGTGATGCGGGCGGAGATGGAGGCCGAGGGGCGCATCGAGCGCGAGCCGGGTACGGTCGCGCGCACCGACGACCGGTGGCTGCGCGTGGCGCCGGATCCCGGCGAGCACCTGTACGTCGAGGCCCGCCTGACCCTGGAGCACGCGGCCGCTGCTGCCTGGGTCCGCGAGGCCGGCGGACGCGTAGTCGCGTCGCACTACGGCCGCGACGCTCTCGCGATCGCGCGCGACGGTTGGGTCCGCACCTCGATCCCGTCGGGCCGTACTGCCGGTGTCACTGAGGTGGGCTGGACGTGCCTGCCCGTCGCGAACGCCCCGGGCCCTGGATTGTGCGTGATTGAGATGACGCGCGCGTTCTCGTTCGACCGCGACTGGGCCCTGGGACCGAACATCGTCAGGCCGGCCACCCTGCGATTGCGCGCCGGGGAGGAGGGCTCGGTTCCCGCCCTCCTCCCCGGCGCCCCCATCGGGGTCAGGTCTGCAAAGTGAGCATCTGCGCGGTCGGGAGGCCTGACCTCGCGTGGGGCCGTGCCGGGCGGTGGGGCAGGCGTCTCGCCTGCCCCCTCACCCGGCGATCTCTGATCGCGACCCGCTTCGTGTCCACGCCGCCGAACTTCGACTCCGCCTTCAACTCGATCCACCCCTCGGTGCCCGTCATCCGGACCAGGCCGCGGAACCGGATCGAGTCGCGTCCGCGCAGGCGGAACTCGGCCGGCTTGCCGGCGAGCGCGGTCGCGACCGCCTGCTCGTTCCCCGGGTCCGTCCTGATCGCCCCCCCAGGCAGCTCGACGATGGAGACGTTCTGCGAGCCGGTCAGCGACAGCTTGTCACGGGTTGCGCGGCCCAGTTGCAGCGCGCGGTCGGAGACCGTGGGGTACACCCGATCGTTCTGCACCGTCACGTCCACCCAGTAGAGGTCGCCGGTGGCCGGCGTGACCTTCACGCGCGACAGCTCGACCTTCGGGAACTGGCTGGCGCTGTAGAGCACGAACCGCGTCTGCCGCAGCGCCTCGGTTTCCATGTACGGCGCCGGCGGCGTCCGGCCGGTGTGCTTCTTCGCCCCGCCGCCGATCCAGATCTCGCCGAGGTCGGGGTGCTTGAACTTGCGGGGCACGATCCAGCCGTCGCCGGTCAGCTCGGTCTGGAACCACGCCTGCTGCTCGTCCTCGTCCATGCGGCCGTCCGCGTTGCGATCCACGTCGGCGATCGGCGGCGGCCCCCACAGCTCGATGAGGTACGAGAACGCGCCGAGCATGTTGTACGACGACGCCTGCGCCTGGCCCGAGAGGCCGCTGAACGTCGGCGTGTAGTCCTTCAGGATGTTCGCCCCCTCGGTGACCACCGCCAGCTGCGTGTCCATGTCGTTCTGAAGGTCTGGCGGAGGCACCCGGGAGAACAGCTGGGCATACCGGTCGGTCTTCCGCATCTCCGCCAGGCGCGCCGCGACGCCCGCCTCTTGCGCCGCCCGCTGCTCGGGCGTCAGGTTCGTGCGCGCGTCCTGCGGCGCCATGAACATGATCAGCCGTCCCGTGTTGTGGTAGTGGAAGCTCGCGAAGATGTTCGGGTGCTTCAGCTGGAACTCGAAGACGTTCCGCGTTTCGTTCTCCGACATCGGGTACGGCCACCCGTCCTGCAGCGTCCAGCCGAACGGGAAGTTGCGATTCGGGTCGGGCCCGCCCAGGTCGTCTTCGTTGATGCGGCCGTCCCCGTCGTTGTCGAACCCCTCCATGCCCACTCGCCGGAACCTCGTGCCCGGCTCGCGGGGATTGGTCGCGCGCACGAACCGCCGGCCGTCGGGCGCCAGCTTGAACTCGCCATTCGGGTCCTCGGCCCACATCACCGAGATTTCGCCGTCACCGTCCACGTCCTCGGTCTGATCCTCGTCGTACAGCCCGTCCCCGTCGTCGTCTCCTGGCCTGTAGGGCTCGCGCGGGTTGTTCTCGGTGTTCGGCTCCAGGGCGTACGAGTCGTTCGCGTCCACGTTGAGGCCCGGCAGGATGTAGAACGTGTTCCGGTCGACGAGGCCCTTCACGTACGGGTCGTAGTCGTAGCGGGTCAGGAGGTACCAGGCGAGGTACAGCGAGCAGGTGACGCCGTTGATCTCGTTGCCGTGGATGGCGCCGTCCACCCACATCGCGGGCTTCGTCTCGGCGGCCCCGGTGGCCTTGCTCGTGATTGTCAGCATCCACTGGTCGCGGCCCATGCGGCTCTTGCCGATCGACGCCATGTCGGCCAGCGGCGCGTACTGTTTCTGCAGCGCCTGCAGGATCTTCGTCTTCTCGGCGTAGCTGTAGTACTGCTTCCAGTTGATTGGGAAATCCATTTCGCCGTGCGCGCCGCCCGGGCTCGACTGGACCTTCTTCTGGGCCGCCACCGGGACGCCGCCCGAGGTCGCGGCGAGCGTGACCATGACGAGGGCCGCCACCAGCAATCGATGTCGAGTGATGTTGATGTCCATGATGGGGCTCCTCGTTACTGGATCGTCACGTCGCGGACGACGGTGCCGCCCTTTTGAGAAGTGGCCGCGAGCTTCAGCGGCGTGTCGCCATCGATGGCGACGAGCCACGAGACAACCCGCTGGCTGCCCGACTGGCGCACGCCGGCCGCTTCGGGCCGCTGGACCCGCAGCCCGGCAAGCGCGGTGGCCGGTGCCGTGCCGCCTCCGCGCCCCCCGCCTCCTCCCCCGCGGGCGCCCGGCCCGCCCTGGACGGGAGACGCGGCCGGCAGCGCAGTCGTGCCGTCGAGCACGCCGAGGCGCATCCACCGCGTGCCGTCGAGGAAAGTGATCCTCGTGCGGTCACCGAGCAGCCACACGACATCTTCACGATTCCCGCGCAACTGGGTACCCTGGGCGACCTGCGTCGGGAGCCCGCCGGTGTTCGCCACCGTCGCGGTGATTTGGACCACCCGGTACCGGCCCGGGGCCGCGCCCGCCTTCTTGACGATCACCGCGTCGCCGTCCTGCACGCCGGTCGCGCGGACCGCCTGGTTCGTCGTGTAGAGCAGCTTGGCGGTGGCGTCGGTGATCGCAACGTGCGGCAGCAGCGACGCCTTGAACTTCTCGAACTGCCAGTGCCGTTCGCAGATCTCCGCCAGGCCGTCTCCGGGAACCGGCTTCGTCTGATGCTGCGGGTCCCACGCCTGGATGCTGACCGCGTAGGCGCCGAACTGGCCGTACGCCCAGTCGGTGAAGGCGCCGAACCCACCGGCGGCGCGGCGTTCCTGGTTGTAGGCGCTCCGCCACGCCGACGTGGCCGCCTCGCCGATCAACTCCAGGTACTTCTTGCCAAGCACCTTGTCGAACACCGCCGCGTCGCGCGCATCCAGCCGGCCGTCGGCCCACCGCGCGAACGGCCGCAAGGCGACGCCGCCGTTCGTGTGGAACGACTGCACGAAGAGGATGTTCGTGTGGTTGGTGAAGAACTCGAGCACGGCGCGGGCCTCGGCCGAAGACGAGGGGTAGGTCCCCGTCCCGCCCGGCTTGCTGTCGTCCGTCCACCAGCCTTCCGGGAAATTGCCGTTCGCCGGCGTCGGCGTTTCCAGCTTCGGGGTGCCCGGCGGGGACGCATCCGGATACAGCACCGGGCAGATGTAGAAGACGTTGTCGTCCACCAGCTTCGTGACCTCGGGGTCGCTGCCGTAGCCGGACACGAGCCTGTCCACGACGTAGAGACAGACTTCGGTGCCGGCGAGCGTGAGGCCGTGCGCCCCGCCGTCGATCCACTGGCCCGGCTTTCCCATGTAGGGCTTCATCGGCGCGACGTTGTTCACGGCCGGCATCCGCGGGTTCTGCAGCGGTACCAGGCTGTCGATTGCGACGCCCGTCTTCATGTTGGAGACGACCAGCACCTGGATGGGCCGGTCGCCGGCAGAGCGACCGATTTCGATCAACTCGGTGATGCGAGGGTGCTGCGCGGCCACCTGCCGCAGGTAGTCGGCTGCCGCCTGCGCCCCGTGGAACTCGGTGAATGACATAGCCACCCGGGCGCCGGCCGGCGGCTTGGCCTGGCGGGCCTCCGCCTGTCCGTGCCCGGCCCCGACGGCCGTTGCCGCCAGCAGGAAGACCACGCTGATCGCCACACGTCTGGTGAGCATGAGGAGAACTCCTCGGATGTGCGCCGGCGGTGGGGACAGAATCACCGGCGTGAAGACGCGGGGAGGATATCACACAGGCCTGCGGCCTAAGGCTTGCGGCTTGCGGCTTACGGCCGACGGCCTTGAGGCGCAGGGCCCAGGATTGCGGGCGGGAAGGCGCAGTTCGGAATGCAGGACGAAGAATGCCGAATGAAGAATGACGGGCACGGGCGTGCCCCATTCCGCATTCGGCATTCGGCCTTCGACATTCTAGATTCGGTGGGGCAGGCGTCTCCGCCTCCGCCCGGCCACGGCGGATCCGCCGAAGCCGGTGCGAAGGCGGGCCGCCTGCGGCCTTACTGCGCGCGCTTGAACGTGTGGCACGTGCTGCAGTCGTAGCCCTTCTCGCGATGCTTGTCGTGGAGCGACTGGAACGACTCCGCCGTCCTCGGAGAGTGGCACGACGAGCAGAGCGGCAGGCCGTTGCGGGTGGTCAGCGGCGTATACCCGAGCGCCTTGAAGTCCATCCGGTTGCCGCCGTGGCAGTTGTCGCACCGCAGCGCCTGGTCGTGCGGCGCCACCTCGTGATAGACGCCCATGAACCGCTCCGTTTCGGCGAACGTGTAGCCGTTCAACAGCGGCCAGCCGATCGCCTCGGCGCCCTTGATGACCGCGGTGTTCACGTCGCTCGTCTGGAAGAAGATCCCGATCTTCAACGGCAGCAGACGGCCGGTGAACGGGTCGATCGGCTGGAAGCCTTCGTGGCGCTTCATCGCCGTGATCTTCGCCCCGGCGTCGTTGATGCTCCCGAGCGGCCCGGCCATCAGGATGCGGCCATTCGCCGCCGGCACCGCGGTGGTCCCGAACTGGTAGAACTGCGACCGGCCGTTGAAGAACCGGTACACCGGCGCGACGTTCGTCTGAAGCACCATGTGCGGCTCGTACAGGCCGGTGGCGGCGTTCAGGTCCCCGGGCAGGCTCCAGTCGCGGCGCATGTCCGTCGGCGCAACCTTCGCGAAGGCGGGCACGTGACACACGTTGCACTCGAGTCGCGCGGTGTGCCGGTTCAGGTACGAATCGTCGTGCGGCGTGGACGGGTGGCAGTTGGTGCACTTCACCGGCGCGTTCAGCAGGTCGCGCTGGCGCATGTCCACGCCGCGGCCCGCGATGTGGTGGCCCACCGTGGTGTGGCACGACGTGCAGGTGAGGCCCGCGCCGCCGCGATCACGCGGCGTCATGTGCACGTCGAGATTCACCGTCGCCGTCGCCGGCCGATGCGCCTCTTCGAGGTCGCCGCGCTTGAAGTTGTTCCCGCCGCCCGCCTTGGTATGGCAGTTGAGGCACTGGTCGGCCCCCGGCGGCCGGATATCGCTGGCCGCCTGGAGCAGCGAGACGGACATGTTGGCCGTGTCGGCGACGAACCGGTAGTCGCCGGTCGCGGTGTCGAGCTGGAGGGTCCGCTTGTAGCTGGGAGAGTGGCACAGCAGGCAGTCGATGTTCTCGAGCTGATCCTCCGTGATCAGCCCGGTCGGCTTCAGCCCCTTGCCGGTGTGGCAGCGGGCGCACCCGCCGTCCACCACCTTGCCGTCGACGGTCGTCAGCTTCGACAGCCAGTTGAAATCGGGGTAGATGCAGAAGTCATTGATGCCGCCGAGTTTGCCGGCCGGCCCGGGGTTGAGCCCGGTCGACTCGCTCGCGTCGCCCTGCCACTGGTAGTGCGTCGACTGGAGGAACGCCTGCGCCTGGTTCTCGTGGCACTTGCGGCACGTCTTGGTGCCGTCGTAGGTCATGAACTTCCCGGCGTGCGAGCCGGTCACGCCTGGCGGAGGCGGGACGTCCTGGACGTTCACCAGGGTCGACCCGGTGCGCGTCACGGCGCCCGACGTGAACGACGCGCCGACGGTCACGGCCTGGTTGGCCGGAACGTCGCCCGCCGTCAACACACCCGCCGTGATCGAGGTGTAGCTGGAGTTCTCGCTCCACGTCGCCGCCGCGGTCACGTCCTGGGTCTTCCCATCGCTGAACGTGGCCGTCGCCGTGTAGTTGGCCGTCGTGCCCTCGGTCACGGTCGCCGGGCCGGTGACCGTCACTGCACTCAGGGTGATCGCCGGGCCGGCGCAGTTGGACGGGGCGCCGGACACGTCGCGCTCCACCGAGACCGTTCCCTCGGTCGCCTTGACCCGGCACGGCACACTGGCCGGCCGCGACCGTGCCAGTGTCCACGTGCCCTTCTGGCCGACCTTCGCGGTCCCGACCGCCTCGCCGGTCCGCGCGTTGGTGACGACTATGGTGGCGCGGCTGGTCCCGGTACCCGCAATCGACAGCGTGCTGTTCGAGGCGCTCCAACTGGCCCGCGTAATCGCGAGGGTCGCGGCCAGCGCCGTCGCGGTCACCGCGGCAACGATGACGGCGCCGATGAAGGCGGCTGCATGACGTCTACCCATGAAAGGCTCCTTTCCGCACCACTCTGGGGCGCGGGAGGCAACGGGGATGCACGAGCAGACCACGGGCGTTACGTGCGCGCGGTCATCACGCCCCGGGCATTCGCGCCGCCCGCGGCGTGCAGGTATCCCCATCGCCAAAGAAAATGACGGAATCGGGGGGCGTGTTCTACAGGGGTTCCCGATTGCCAACCACGTAGGGCAAGAGCCGTGCCCGCTTCAGCGGGGAGTGGAAAATACCAATTGTTGCGGCGGAATTCCGGCAGGAGCGTCTACGCCAGCAATTGCGGACAATTACAATCCTGTTGCCAGGTTCACGCTTTCCGCCGTCTCTCCAAGGTGTGCAGCGGAACCTGACACCACCCCTTCACCATTGCGTGAGCCGACCGTTCGTGTCGGCGTGAATGCGACCGTAAATGTCCGTGTTTTGGGTTTCCGGGTCGTGGCGCCGGCAACCAGGCCGCCGACCAGCACGCCGACCCCGGGCGAAAGGGGGTCGGGCGACGCAAAGCCGGCGGTTCCGGACGTCCGCGCGGGGCAGGCGTCCCGCCCAAGGACGCCTGCCCTACTCGTAGTGCAGCGCGTAGACCGGGTCGAGGCTCGCGGCGCGGACGGCCGGGTAGACGCCGCACACGAGGCCCACCGACACCGAGACGAAGAAGGCGAGGGCGATCGACGCCAGCGAGACGATGGTGGACCAGCCGGCGAAGAAGCCGACCAACTGCGAGAGGACGACGCCGAGCACGATCCCGACCAGGCCGCCCGTGGTTGCGATGAGGGTCGTCTCGATCAGGAACTGGCGGATGATGTCGAGCCGCCGCGCGCCCACGGCGCGCCGCACGCCGATTTCGCGCGTCCGCTCGAGCACGCTGGCCAGCATGATGTTCATGATCCCGATGCCGCCGACCAGCAGCGAGATCGACGCGATGGCGACCATCACGACCTGGAAGATCCGCCGCGTCCGCTGCTGCTCGGCGAGCAGTTCCGCCGGAACGATCACGCTGAAGTCGCCCGCGCTCCGGTGCGTGGCGTCGAGCAGGCCCCGCACGACGGCGCCCGCCTCGGTGATGTCGCCGTCGCGGACGAGCGTCATATAGATGCCGTCGATCTCGTCCTTGCGGTAGCTCTGCGAGTCCTCGATGCGCAGCAGCGCGCTCCGGAGCGGCACGTAGATCACGTTGTTCCGATCCTGCGCGGGCAGCCCGGCCACGTCGGCCTGCGCGGCGAGCTGCGGGCCCGCGACGCCGATCACGCGGAACCACTGCTGGTTCACTTTCACGAAGCGGCCGACCGGGTCTTCGGCCCCGAACAGCGACACCGCCGCCGCCTGCCCGAGCACCGCCACCGCGCCGGCCTCGCCGTCGCCCGCGTCGAAGAAGCGGCCCGCCGACACGCGGAGGCCCGCGATCGCCGCGTAGGTGGGCTCCACGCCGTACACCATCGGCATCTCCGCCTGCGGCCGCGGCAGCATCTTCACCGGCATCACCCGCTTGCGCGCGCTGGTCGCCGCGAGCTTCGTGACGTTCGCCTGGATGTCGCGCAAGTCGGCGAGCGTCAGGCCGGCGGACAGCGCCCGGACCTTCTCCAGTGTCGGCCCGTCGGGCGCCTCGCGCGCTTCGACGATCACGTTGCGCACGCCCAGCTGCTCGATGAACGCAATGACTTCCTGCTGGGCGCCGGCGCCGATCGACAGCATGGCCACCACCGCGCCCACGCCGAAGATCATCCCGAGCATCGTCAGCAGCGAGCGCAGCTTGCGCGTGCGGAGGTTGTCGATGCCCTGCTGGAGCTCGGGCACCATCTCCTGGATCCTGCTCTTGAGCGAGCCGGCGGAGGCCGGGAACTTCGGACGATTCACTGCCGGCCTCCCTGCGACGACCGCTGCCCACCGCCCGCCGGCGCGGCGGGCGCCGACGGCGCGGCGGCCGGCCCGCCCGCTGCGCCCGGCGTGCCTGACGCGGCCTGCGCGGCACCCGCCGGGTTGACGAGCGCGACGTCGGTGCCTTCGGTCACCCCCTCGATCGACGCGCGGCTGGCGGACTGGTGAGTCACCTTCACCTCGCGCGACTCGAACCGGTCACCCGTCGCGACGTAGACGACGGATTTCCCCGCCTCGCGGTACACCGCCTGGCGCGGCACCGTCAGCACGTTCTTCACTTCCTGCCCGGCGATCAGCACGCGCGCGGTGGTGCCGGGGCGGAGCCGCGGGTCGGGCGCGTCGAGCCGCAGCGTCACCTCGAACTGCCGCGTCGGCCCCTGCTGCTCCCGCGATCGGATCGCGACCGCGGAGAGCGCCGAGATGCGCGCGGGGAACGCCTTCCCGGGGGCGGCGTCGGCGTGCACGGCGGCCGGCTGCCCGACCGAGAGGGCCGCCCGGTCCTGCTCGTTCACCCGGACCGTGATCTCGAGGTCCGAGATGTCCGACACGTCCGCGATCACGCGCCCAGACCACACGGTGTCGCCCACGCGGTACTCGGGCAGCGACATGCCGGAGTAGAACACGCCGCCGGTGGCGTCACGATTCTCGCGCACGAGCACCAGGCCGTCGATCGGCGCGCGGACCACGAGGCTCTCGATGATTTGACGGGCGCGATCGGCGTTGATGCGCGAGCGGTTGCGCGCCTGCTCCACCACCGCCAGCGCGGCGTCGAGCGTCGTCCGGTTCGAGACGACGTCGTGCTCGGTCTGCGCCAGCCGGCGTTTCATCTCCTCGAGCGTCAGCTTGCGCTTCTGGAACTCGTTGGCGCTGAGCAGCCGCTCGGGCGTCTTCGCGTCGAGCTCCGCGCGCCGCACCCGGTAGCGGGCGTTCAGCAGGCTCACCTCGTCCTGCGCGACGCGCGCCTGGATGTCGGCCTTGCGCCGCACCACCTGCTGCTCCGCCTCGGCCAGCTCCGACAGCGCCTGGTCGAGCGCGTACTGCTGCTCGGCCGGGTCGAACTCCATCACCACGTCGCCCGCGCGAACCGCCGTTCCCGTGTCGGCGAGGTGAATCAGCCGCAGGCCGCCGCCGGCCGAGGGCGCCGAGAGCGGGACGACGCGGGCCGCCTTGAAGGCGCCGGTCGTATCGACGTCCAGCTTCAGGGTGCCGCGTTCGACGCGCGCGGTCGGCGCGCGCCGCACGGACCCGACCGGCGATTCCTTGAGGGCCGTGCCGCCCGCCGCCAACGCCGCGATGGCCGCCAGCGCGCCGGCGCCCCACAGTGTGCGCTTCAGGTTCATCGCTGCCGCCGTTCCTTCGCAGTCGGGTTCTCCAGCGCCACGCGTTCGCCCGGCTCCACGCCCGAGGCGAGCGCGACCTGCTCGCGCCCGCGGCGCTTCATGACGACGACGCGCGGCTCGAAACCGGTGCCTTCTGGACATAGACCGTCGGCCGCCCGTTGACGAGCGTCACGGCACGGGCGGGCACGACGAGCGCGTCGGGGAAGCGCGCGACCGCGATCCGGACGCTCGCCGTCATCCCCGGCTTCAGCCGCGCGTCGGGATCCGCCATCACCAGCTCGAGGTCGAAGTCGCGGGCCGGCGGCCAGGTGCTCGAGAAGTCCACCCGCGCGAGCAGGGAGATGCGCGACACCTTCGAGTGGTAGACCTTGTCGGGGACGGCGTCGAGATGCACGGTGGCCGACTGCCCCACCTCGACGCGCCCGCGGTCCGATTCGTCGAGCCGCGCGGTCAGGTGCACCGACGACAGGTCGGGCAATTCGACGACCGCGGCGCCAGGCCAGGCGCGGTCGCCTTCCCGGAAGTCCTGGTTCGCGCCCGAGGCGCTGCCCGAGCGCGGGTTCGGCATCAGGCTCGCCGTCCCGTCGGACGGCGCCCTGATTTGCAGGCTCGCGATGGCCGCTTCGATCCGGTCGAGGTCCGCCTTGATGCGATCGCGCCGCCGGACCCGCCCGGCGACGGTGGCCTCCGCGCCCGCCAGCTCGGCGACCTGGCGCTTCTGCGCTTCGACCAGCCGCTGCTCGGCGTCCACGAGGCCGAGCTTCGCGCGTTCCACGTCGAGCTGGGCCAGGAAGCCGCGGTCCACCGAGTCGATGCGCGCGCGCTCCACGTCGAACTTCGCCTGCAGCAGGTTGGTGGCAGTCGCTTCCTCGACGATCCGTTTCTGCGCGCGCGCCTGCTCGATCTCGGCCTCGGCCTGCTTGAGTTCCGCCCGCCGGTCGGTCTCCTGCCGCCGCAGGCCGGTCGCGTCGAACTCGACCACCACGTCGCCCGCCTTCACCGGCGTGCCGTTCTTGACGAGGCGGACGATCTGCAGGTCGCCCGACTGCGTCGGCGCGCCGAGCACCACCGATCGAACGGGCCGGATGTCGGACCGCAGTTCCATGATGTCCACGAACTCGGTCCGCGCCACGGCGGCGGTCGGAACGCTCGCACCGGTGCGGGCGAAGCCGGCCAGGTAGAAGACGGCCGCGACGGCGGCGGCGGCCACGACCACCGAGGCGACGGGCCGCTTCCGCACGAACGCCTGCACGTTGCGGGCGCGCGACTCGGGGCGAACGGCGTTGGCGTTGCCGGAGGCCATGCTACTGCCCTCCCGCGGCGGAACGCGCGACGACCGCGCCCTCGTTCAGCCCCGACGCCACCACCACCTGCTCCTCGCTCATCTCGCCGACGGTGATCGCCTGACGGGTGAAAGACCCGCCCTTTCGCAGCCGCACCCACGCGCCCGAGGCCTCGATGGCGACGGCCTGGCGCGGGAGCACGAGGACTCGCTCGCGCCGCTGCACGGTGATGTCCACAGCAGCCGAGAGGTCGGGCATCAGGTTGGCGTCGGCTCCGGAGATCGCGATGATGGCGACGAAACTGCGGACGGCCGGCGTGACCGTGCTCGTGATGGCGAGCGGGGCGACCTGCTTCACCACGCCCTCGAAGGAGAGGCCGGGGTAGGCGTCGAGGGCGATCCGCACCGGCTGCCCGGCGGCGACCAGGCCGGCGTCCACCTGGCTCACGCGGGCGCGCACCTGCATGCTGCCCGGGTCCACCACGGTGACGATAGGCATGCCCGGCCGCACCTCGTCGCCTTCCTGGATTTCCGTCATCGCCGATCCCTTGAAGACCGGCTGGACGATGGCGATCCCCTCGAACGGCGCCTTGACGACCATCAACGCCGCGTTCTGTTCCGCGTGCTGGAGGGCGCGCTCGAGGCGCTCGCGCCGGATCTGGAGGATGCGCATGTCGGCCTCGGCGGTCCGCCGCCGGAGGGCGCGCGCCTCGCGAACCTCGACCAGCCGCGCCTGGTTCTCCTCGAGCGACAGGTTGTTCTTCTCCGCTTCTATCGACGGCAGCACCCGGTTCTTGCGCACCTCGAGTTCCGCGCGGCCGACGTCGTTCTGCGCACGCGTCATCGCGGTCTCGTCGCCCGCGTACTGCGCCGCCTGCTCCGCCTCGACCCGCCGGACCTGCTGCTCCATCTCCTGGAAGTCGGTGAGCCGGTCGAACGCGGCACGAACCTGGGCCTGCGGGTCGAACTCGACGAGCACCTCGCCGGCTTTCACGCGGCTGCCGCCCTTGACGAGCCGCGTGATGACGAGGGAGGGGTTCCCCTGGCCGGCCAGGCGGGGGGCCGCGAGGGCCGCCGACCGGACAGCTTCGGTGATGCCCGCGACGCGGGCCGTGCGGACGAAGGTGTCGCGCTTGACGGTCACCGTCGGGGTGGAGCGGTTCCCGGACGCGTCGGGCGTCCCGCCCGCGCCCGCAGGACGGCAGCCCCATCCGGCCGCCGCGAGAACCAGCGCCGCGGCGCCTGCCGTCCATCCGACCAATCCAGGTGTTCTCATGGGCCGTGCCGTTGGAAGCGCAGGGCGAGCCGGGGAATCCGGCGGCGCGGGGGGACGAACGGCGCGTATTGTCGCACAAGTATCCCCGCCACTCCACTTACGACGAGGGGGACGGGAGCATTTACCGGGTCAGGACCTTCAGGTCGACGGCGGCCGCCATGGCGAGTTGTCCGGCTCGGTTGGGATGCAGCCGGTCGCCCGGCCCACCGACGGTGGAATCGGGCTGGAACTCGGGGCGCAATTCGCCGGTCGCGCGGTCGATCGTCGCAGCGTCGAAGTCGAAGACGGCGTCGAAGATGCCCGAACCGCGGATGAAGTCGTTGACCGCCCGGCGCTTCCGGTCGGTCTCCGCGGTTCCGTAATTACCGCTCGGGCTGCCGAGGCTCGACGTGATCGTGGCGCCGTAGATCCTGATGCCGCCCCGCTCGCGGACGCGTCGCACGACCTCGCGCATCGCGGCGATCACCGCCTCCGCCGCGGTGTCCGCGCGTGCCACGTCGTTGATGCCCTCGAGCCAGATGATCGCCCCGAGCCCCGAGATCGACAGCACGTCCCGGTCGAGCCGCTCGACCGCCGACGGGCCTCCGGCCACCGGGCTCGCCGCCGAATACCGCTCGGGGCCCGTCACCCGGTTCCCGCCGATCCCTTGGTTCACGACCACCCAGCCGGTCGCGCCGGCCTCGCTCAGCCGGGCGGCGAGCAGGTCGGGCCACCGGTCGTCGCCGTTCATGGTGGTGGCGGTGCCGTCGGTGATCGAATCGCCGAAGGCGGCGATCACCTTCGTACCTTCGGCGGCGAGGACGTCCACCGCGTCGAGGAAGAACCAGGAGGCGGCCGAGTAGCGGAACGCGCCGTCGCCTTCCTCCGCGCCGTGGGAGCCCGAGTTGGGCGGGGACAGGTAGCTGGTGGTGAGGGCCTTCGCATGCCACGTCATGGGACCGGACATCCCCGCCACGTGGACACTGACGGCCAGACGACGTCCTTCGAGCAGCGCGCCGCGGCCCGCGGCCGCGGCGTCGACCGTCACGGCGTCGCTCCATCGGCGCTCGCCTGCCGGGACGGTGACCGCCTCGCGGCCATCGAACGTGATGCGCCGGCTGGTGCCTGCCGCCACGCGACCGCCCGACGCCTGAAGGCCGACGAAGACGCCGTCGAACGTGACCGGGAGGCTGCCGAAGGCATTGGAGAACCGGAACCGCATCCGCGAACCCCAGCGGCCCGGTCGCACCATGAGCCGGAACGTCTGGTTGGACGCGCCCGCGGCCGGGTCCGGCAAGGCGAACCGCAGGTCCGGGCCGGCGGTCGCGTTTCCCGCGGGATACGGTCCCTGCGGGGACGCCGACCACGCGGCCACCCACACCTGCGGCGCCGGCGAGAGGGCTGCGGAAACAACGAGGGCGGCCGCGAGGCCGACGGACGCGAGGGCGAGCGGCCGCCGTTTCACGTCACCGCTCCGTGGGCGGCACGATGCCGCGGCGCTTCAGCATGTACTCGATGCTCGGGTCCTTCCCCCGGAATTCGCGGTAGAGCTTCGCGTAATCGCCCACGTTGCCGCGCGAGAGGATCATCTGCCGGAAGCGGTCGCCGTTGGCGCGCGTCAGGCCGCCGTTTTCCTTGAACCAGGCGTAGGCGTCGTTGTCCAGCATTTCCGCCCAGAGATACGCGTAGTAGCCGGACCAGTACCCGTTGGCCCAGATGTGCAGGAAGTAGCTCGATCGGTAGCGCGGCGGCACGGCCGCGACATCCAGCGCCGCCTTCCGCAGCGCTTCCACCTCGAACGCGTCCACGTCCTTGACGGGCGGGGCGCCCACCGGCAGCGAGTGCCACCGCATGTCGAGCGAGGCCGCCCCGAGCACCTCGGTCAGGCTGTACCCCTGGTTGAACGTCGCCGCCCTGGTGATGCGGTCGGCGAGGTCGTTCGGCATCGGCTGGCCCGTCACGCGGTGCACCGCGTAGTGCGACAGCACCTTGGGGTCGAGCGCCCAGTGCTCGTTGAACTGCGACGGCAGTTCGACGAAATCGCGCGCGACCGCGGCGCCCGAGAGGCTGGGATAGGTCGCGTTGGCGAAGATCCCGTGCAGCGCGTGGCCGAACTCGTGGAACATCGTCTGCACGTCGTCGAACGTGAGCAGGGCGGGCTGGCCGGCGGCCGGCTTGGTGAAGTTGCCGACGTTGAAGACGACGGGCTTCCCGCCGAGCAGCTTCGACTGGATGCCGAAGTTGTCCATCCAGGCGCCGCCGTTCTTGTTGTCCCGCGCGAAGTAGTCGCAGTAGAACAGCGCGAGCGAACTGCCGTCCTTGTCGAAGACCTCGAAGACGCGCACGTCCTTCTGGTAGACCGGGATGTCGTGCCGCTCGGTGAACGTGATGCCGTAGAGCTGCTGGGCCGCGTAGAAGACCCCGTCCCGGAGGACGCGGTCGAGTTCGAAGTACGGGGCGAGGGCCTCGTTGTTCAAATCGAACTTCGCCTTGCGCACCTGCTCGGCGTAGAAATCCCAGTCCCAGGGGGCCAGCGTGAAGCCGCCGCGCTGCTGGTCGATGAGCGCCTGGATGTCCCGCGCCTCGGCGCGCGCATTCGCGGTGGCGGGGCCGACGAGCCGCGACAGGAACTGCTCGACCGCGGCGGGCGTCTTCGCCATCTGGTCTTCGAGCACCCAGGCCGCGAAGTTCGGGTAGCCGAGCAGTTGCGCGCGCCGCGTGCGCAGGTCGGCCAGCTTCGTAATGGTCTCGCGGGTGTCGTTGGCGTCGCCGCGCTCGGTTCGCGTCCACGACGCGTTGAACAGACGCTCGCGGGTCGCGCGGTTCTTGAGCGACGCGAGCATCGGCTGCTGCGTCGTGTTCTGCAGCGGGATCAGCCACTGGCCCTGGAGGCCCCGCGCGGCCGCGGCGGCCGCGGCGGTGCCGAGATCGTCCTTCGAGAGTCCCACGAGATCGGCCGGCTCGCTGGCGACGAGCGCGCCTGCCTTCGTAGCGGCCAGCAGCTGGTTGACGAACCGCGCGCTGAGCGACGCGTCCTGCTCGTTCAGGGCCTTGAGCCGGGCCTTGTCGGGGTCGGACAGCCGGGCACCGGCCCGGACGAAGCGCCGGTAGTAATACTCGGCCAGCCGGACCTGCTCGTCGGTGAGCTTCAACGAGGCGCGCTGCTCATAGACCGCTTCGACGCGCTTGAACAGCTGGGTATTGAGCAGGATCGCGTCGTCGTGTGCCGCCAGCTTCGGGGCCACCTCTTCCTGGAGCGCCTGGAGCGTCTGGTTGGTATTGGCGGACGACAGCCCGTTGAACACCAGGCTGACGCGCGTGAGCGCCTGCCCGCTCTTCTCGAGGGCGACCAGGGTGTTCTCGAACGTCGGCGCGGCCGGGTTGGCGGCAATGGCCGCCACCTCTTCCTGGTGCGCCTTCATCGCCGTCTCGAACGCGGGACGGAAATCGGCGTCCGTGATCCTGTCGAACCGGGGGGCGCCGAACGGAAGCGGGCTGGGCGCCAGCAGCGGGTTGACCCGGGCGCCAGCCGGTGCGGCTTGTGAAGTCATGGGACCTGCGAGTGCCGGGAGGGGCACGGCGATGGCCGCGAGTGCGGCAAACCTGACGAGGAACCGAAGATGATTTCGAAGCATCGAAAAATGATACTGCTTTCCCTGAACCACAAGGCTCACAAAGCTCACAAAGGACGGTACCCCGGACGCGATCGCGACCCGAGGCCCGGTCAAGACTTCGAGCGAGGGCTTCGACGTGGGCGACGCCGCGAAGCGGCGCACACCGGTCCAGGGCCGGCATTTGCCGGCCCGTGTCGAAGCCCGCGTATCTCTCTGTCCTTTGTGGGCTTTGTGTTCTTAGTGGTTCAAAAAGATCTTGGTGTATCGTGTGCAGAGTCGGACTGGAGCCTATCGCATGCCCATTGCCCTGCGTCGTGTCGTGGCCGCGATTGCCGCCGCCACCGTGCTGGCCACCGCCGTGTCGCTCGTGGCCCAACGCGGGTCTGCGCTGACGCCCGCCCAGGTCGCGCAACGCTGGAGCGCCGAGCGCGAACTGCAGTCGATCGCGGTCATCGAACGCAAGGTGATGATGCCGATGCGGGACGGCGTCAGGCTCGCCACCGACGTCTACCGGCCGAACGGCGCCGCGGGCAGGGTGCCGACGATCTTCGTCCGCACTCCGTACAACTTCAACTTCTGGGACGTCCAGAACGGCGTGCCGCGCGACATGACGCAGGTCCTCGCGGCGGTGAAGCGGGGCTACGCCTACGTCATCCAGAACGAGCGCGGCCACTTCTTCTCCGAGGGGAACTACGACATCCTCGGCCCGCCGGTCACCGACGGTGAGGATGCGCTGCAGTGGATCTCGAGTCAACCCTGGTCGAACGGGAAGGTCGGCACGACCGGGTGTTCGTCCACGGCGGAGTACCAGATGGCCATCGCGGCGAAGGGGCATCCCGCTTACGCCGCCATGAACGTGCAGGGATTCGGCGCCGGCGTGGGTCGAGTGAAGCCGTACTACGAGCAGGGCAACTGGTATCGCGGCGGCGCGGTCCAGATGCTGTTCATCGCGTGGCTCTACGGGGAGCAGAACCAGTTGCGGCCGATGTTCCCGCCCGCGACGTCGCGCGAGGACCTCGTCAAGGCCTCGAAGTACTTCGATCTCGCGCCGCAGCAGCCCGAGGTGGACTGGTCGAAAGCCCTCTGGCACCTGCCGATGCAGGACATCCTCAAGGCCGTGGACGGCCCGAAGGGGGTCTTCGCGGACGCGATGCCCGTCGACACGGGCGGCCGGATGGCGCAGCGGGCACCCAACGACCCGGCGTGGTACAAGGGCGGCCTGTTCCACGACGACGCGACGATCAACGTGCCGGGGTTGTGGTTCATGTCGTGGTACGACGTGTCAGTCGGGCCGAACCTGGCGCTGTTCAACCACGTCCGCAAGACCGCGCGGCCGGAGGTCGCCGGCCAGCAGTGGGCCGTCATCGCCCCGGTGACGCACTGCGCGTACACCCGCGCGACCGAGGACACGGTGGTCGGCGAGCGGAGCATGGGCGACGCGCGCTACGACTACAACGAGCTCGTCTACGGGTTCTTCGACCGGTTCCTGAAGGGCGACAGGAGCGAGCGGCTCGACAGGCTCCCGAGGGTCACCTACTTCACCATGGGATTCGAACCGCTGGGAGACGTCCGACACCTGGCCGCCGGCCGGGGCGAAGCCGGTCACGTTCTACCTGTCGAGCGGCGGCCGCGCGAACTCGCTGAACGGCGACGGCGTGCTGGCGACGGCTCCCCCGGAGACCGACAAGGCAGACAGCTTCACGTACGACCCGATGAACCCGGTGATGTCTTACGGCGGCAACGTCTGCTGCACCGGCAACGCGATCACGGCCGGCGCCTTCGACCAGCGCAGGATGGAGGCGCGGAACGACATCCTGGTGTTCACTTCGGAGCCGTTCAAGGACGGGTTGACGTTGAGCGGCCCGATTCGAACCGACGTTGTACGTGTCGTCCGATGCCAGGGACACCGACTTCACCGTCAAGGTGCTCGACGTCTACCCCGACGGCCGCGCGTACAACCTGGACGAGACGATCCAGCGGATGCGCTACCGCGAGGGCTACGACAAGCCGCTCGCCTGGATGGAGGCCGGGAAGGTGTACAAGGTGACGCTGCAGCCGCTGAACACGAGCAACTACTTCGCGCCCGGCCACCGGCTCCGGATCGAGGTCTCGAGCAGCAACTTCCCCCGGTTCGACCGCAATCTCAACACCGGGGGGAACAACTACGACGAGGCGACCGGCGTCGTCGCGCACAACGCCGTGCACCACTCGAGGCTCTACCCCTCGCAGGTGACGGTCACGGTGGCGGCGAAGTAAGGAAGCGGCGACCGGTTCGGGGAACCGAGGCGCGAACGCTATGAGGGCCGCACCACGGGACAGCAAAGAGGAGCCGGAGAGCGCTCCGCGGCGGGCGCTGACGCGCGATCTCGCCGACGCGGTCGAGCGGCTCTACCAGGTGTTCGCCGCCTATCCGCTGAAGGAGCGGCTCGACTCCTGCCCGCACTGCGAGCTCGATGCGGCGGAGCGGCAGCTCCACGTCCGCCCGCTTCGCGAGATGACCTGGGCCGACCTCGGCGTCTACTCCTTCAAGGCCCTGACGTCGTTCGGCGACATCGAGGACTTCAAGCACTTCCTGCCCCGCGTCCTCGAGCTGTACGTGCTCCACCACGCCGCCGCCCCGCACCCGCTGTTCATGCTATTCGGGAAACTGGATGCCGCCGGGTGGACGACCTGGCCGTTCGAGGAGGCGACCGCGTTGCGCGCATTCCTCGACGCGTGGAAGCGCGTGCTGGCCGTCCGCGCACTCGAGTCCGAGGAAGGCGCCTGGGAACTGGAAGAACTGACGGCCGGGATCTCCGCGCTCTGATTGCCCGGCCGTCACTCTTCATTCTGCATTTCGCATTTTCTCTATTTCTTGCCCGTCCCGTCGACTTCCTCGATCCGTGCGTCGTTCGGACGGGTCTCGGCCTGCAGTCGGCCGGCCACCGCCTCCGCCTGCCTGAACGCCCGCAGCACGTTCAGGCCGGCGACCTTGCGCAGGTCGTCGTCCGAGTAGCCGCGGCGCGCGAGTTCCTCGAGCAGGTCCGGATACCGCGACACGTCCTCGAGCCCTTGCGGCACCCGGGAGATGCCGTCGAAGTCGGAGCCGAAGCCGACGTGGTCGATGCCGGCGACTTTCCGGATGTGGTCGATGTGGTCCGCTACCTGCCGCAGCGTGGCCGTCGGCTCGGGGTGCGCCGATTTCCACGCCGCCAGGGCCTTCTCGGCGCCCCCCGGGTCGCCGGGCATCAGTTCCTTGAGGCGCGCCGTCTCCGCCTCGACGTCGGCGTAGTAGGTGCGCACCGCCTCCGACACGAAGTCCGGCGAGAAGTTGACCATCACCACCCCGCCGTTCGCCGCCATCCGTTTCAGCACGGTGTCGGGCACGTTTCTCGGGTGGCCGTCGATCGCCCGGGCGGACGAATGCGAGAAGATGACGGGCGCCTTCGTGACGTCGAGCACCCTGTTCATCGTCTGTTCGGAGACGTGCGACAGATCCACCATCATCCCCAGACGGTTCATCTCCTGGATCACCATGACGCCGAACGGCGTCAGGCCGCCATGCTCGGGTGGGGCGGTCGCCGCGTCCGCCCAGGCGTTGTTGGACCAGTGCGTGAGGGTCATGTAGCGCGCGCCAGCCCGGTACATCTCGCGCAAGGTGGCCAGCGAGTTGTTGATCGAGTGGCCGCCCTCCAGCCCAATCAGCGACGCGATCTTCCCGGCCTTGTGGATCCGGACGATGTCGGCCGGCGTCAGCGCCAGCTCGAACGTATCGGGGTACCGCGCCACCATCCGCTTGACCAGGTCGATCTGGTCGATCGTCGCCTGCACCGCCTCGGCGCCCGGCAACTGGGGTGACACGTAGACGGACCAGAACTGCCCGCCGACACCGCCGGCCTTCAGCCGCGGAATGTCGGTGTGCATTGGCGGCGTGAGCCTGGAGGTATCCGAGGCGAGGTCGATCTGGTCGAGGTGGTTCTTGACCCGCTCGGCGTACTGTTCGGGCACGTCGTTGTGGCCGTCGATCAGCGGCGTGTCGCGAAGGATCTGGCGGATGCGGTCGGACTGCGCGGCCGACGTTCCGGCAGCCGCGGCCGCCAGCGCCAGGGCCAGGGCGGCCGCCGCGAGGGAGTGCGAAGTGCTGTTGGGCATAGGGGTATCGTACACCAGCCGTCCCGCCCGACGGCCTCCCCCCTACATCTGCACCCCCGGAACGTGTGAAGATGGAGGTACGCTTCGCCCGGCCGGCTCGACCGCTGGTAAGCGATCCGGTGCGCGCGTCGTAACGATCTCAGAGAGCCCTCAAAGAGCCATTCATGCACAACCACATCCATCGAGCCCTTGCTGCCGTCGCGCTGTCGCTGCTTATCGCGTCCTGCTCGGGACCCGGCCCGGGCGGGTCGGGTTCGCCGGCGGCCGGAGGGCCCGGTCGGGGCGGTCGGGGCGCGGGCGGAGCGGTGCCCGTGGTGACTGCGCGCGTCGAGCGCAAGGCGATGCCGGTGACCGTGCCGGCGGTCGGTACCGTCGAGTCCTTGAGCACGGTGCAGCTCCGGTCGCAAGTCACCGGGCAGCTCAGCACTATCCACTTCACCGAAGGCCAGGAAGTGAAGAAGGGCGACCCGCTCTTCACGCTCGACCAGCGCCCGTTCCGCGCGGCCGTGCAGCAGGCCGAGGCGGTCCTCGCCCGCGACACCGCGACGTACAAGAACGCGCAGGGGCAGGCGTCGCGCGCCCAGAACCTCTTCGAGCGGGGATTGATCCCGCGCGAGCAGTTCGACACGGCGCAAGCGGGCTCCGCCGCCCTCGCGGCGACGATTGAAGCCGACAAGGCCGCGGTCGAGACGGCGCGGGTGAACCTCCAGTACACCGAGATCAAGTCGCCCGTCGATGGCCGCACCGGGGCGTTGAACGTGCACGTGGGCGACCTGGTCCGTGGCAGCGACACGGCGCCGCTGGTGGTCATCAACCAGATGGCGCCCATCTACGTGAGCTTCGCGCTGCCCGGCCGGCTCCTCAACGACGTGCGCCGCTTCCAGGCACGGAAGCCGCTGACACTGATCGCGGTCGCCCCATCAGGGACGGCCGAGGGCCAGCCGGCGGCGACGCCGACGGCAGCGCCGGGCGGCCCGGCTGCCGGGCAGGCTCGGCCCGATGGCGCCGACGCGACCGGCGCGGCAGGATCGGCTTCCGGGGTCGTCGAGCGCGGCACGCTGGCGTTCATCGACAACACCGTGGATCCGACGACCGGCACGATTCGCCTGAAGGGGACGTTCCCGAACCGCGATCGCCAGCTGTGGCCGGGGGCGTTCGTCCAGGTCACCCTGGACCTGACGACCGAATCGGACGCGCTGGTGGTGCCGGCAGTTGCCGTACAGGCGTCCCAGGACGGACAGTACGTGTACGTCGTCAAGCCCGACAAGACGGTGGAGATGCGGCCGGTGACCACCCAGCGCCAGCAGGGAGACGAGATCGTCATCACGAAGGGCGTCACGGCGGGTGAGGTGGTCGTGACCGACGGGCACCTCAGGCTGACCCCTGGCGCCCGCGTGTCGGAGCGCGGGGAGGGCGGCACGCTCGGCGCGCCGGGCGCCGCCGGAAGACGGGGGGAGCCGGGCGGTGAACGCGCGGGAGGCCCGCAGGGCGGGCGGTAGGCAGGGAACGAGGTCATGAACATCGCCGCCACATTCATCCGGCGCCCGGTCGCGACCACGCTGCTGGTGCTGTCGATCCTGATCTTCGGCGTGATGGGCTACCGGCTTCTGCCCGTCAGCGACCTGCCGATGGTGGACTTCCCCACCATCCAGGTGAACGCGAACCTCCCCGGCGCCAGCCCCGAGACGATGGCCGCCTCGGTCGCCACGCCGCTCGAGAAGCAGTTCTCGACAATCGCGGGCGTGACGTCGATCAGCTCGAGCAACTCGCAGGGGAGCACGAGCATCACGTTGCAGTTCGACTTGAGCCGGTCCATCGACGCGGCCGCGCAGGACGTCCAGTCGATGATTGCCCGCGCGCAGCGCTCGCTGCCGCCCGGCATGCCGTCGCCGCCCTCCTTCCAGAAGGTGAACCCGGCCGACTCGCCGGTGCTCTTCCTCACGCTCAGCTCGCCCACGCTGCCGCTGTCGCAGCTCGATCGCTACGCGCAGAACATGCTGGCGCAGCGCCTGTCGATGGTGACGGGCGTCGCGCAGGTGAACGTCTTCGGGTCCCAGAAGTTCGCGGTCCGCGTGGACGCGAACCCGCTGCAGCTGGCCTCCCGGCAGATCGGGATCGACCAGCTCGCCCAGGCCATCGCCACCGCGAACGTGAACCGGCCGACGGGCACCCTCTACGGTCCCGACCGCAACTTCGTCATCGAGACGTCGGGCCAGCTTCTCACCGCCGAGTCGTACGAGAACATCGTCGTCGCGTGGCGCAACGGCAGCCCCGTGCGGCTCAACGAAGTGGCGCACGTCTACTCGGGCGTCGAGAACGAGCGGAACGCGGGCTGGTACAACGGCGCGCGGACGATCTACCTGGCGATCCAGCGGCAGCCGGGCACGAACACCGTCGAAGTCGTGGACCGGATCAAGGCGCTGCTCCCCGACCTCGAGCAGCAGCTGCCGGCCTCGGTCCAGCTCCGCGTCCGCAGCGACCGCGCGGTGCCGATCCGCGAGTCGGTGGACGAGGTCAAGTTCACGCTGATGCTGACGGTCGGCCTCGTCGTCCTGGTGATCTTCCTGTTCCTGCGGAACGTCTCCGCGACGATCATCCCGAGCCTCGCGCTGCCGTTCTCGATCGTGGGCACCTTCGCCGTCATGTACGTCGGCGGCTACAGCCTCGACAACCTCTCGCTGATGGCGCTCACGCTCGCGGTCGGCTTCGTCGTGGACGACGCGATCGTCATGCTGGAGAACATCGTCCGGCACATGGAGATGGGCAAGCCGAGGCTGCAGGCGGCGCTCGACGGGTCGAAGGAGATCGCGTTCACGATCCTGTCGATGACGATCTCGCTCGCCGCGGTGTTCATCCCCGTGCTGTTCATGGGCGGCGTCGTCGGCCGGCTGATGCACGAGTTCGCCGTGACGATCGGGGCGGCCATCCTCGTGTCGGGCGTCGTGTCGCTGACGCTCACGCCGATGCTGTGCAGCCGCTTCCTCAAGGCCCCCCACGCCATCAGGCACGGCTACCTCTACAACCTGATGGAACGCTTCTTCGACGCCTGGCTGCGCGGCTACTCCTGGACGCTGCGGCAGACCATCAGGTTCAAGGGCGCGGCGATGTTCGTCTCCGCGCTGCTGGTGGCAGGAACCGTCTACCTGTTCACCCTGATCCCGTTCGGGTTCATCCCGACGGTCGACACCGGCCAGTTGAGCGGCCAGATCGAGACGATCCAGGGCCTCGGCTTCGAGGCCAGCGTCGCCCGGGTCAAGGACGTGATGGAAGTCCTCGCGAACGACCCCAACGTGGCGGGCTACACGGCCAACGTGTTCGGCTCTGGCGGCCGGTTGAACGTTGACCTGAAGCCGCGCGAGCAGCGGACGCTGACGGCCGACCAGGTCATCGAGGAACTGAGGCCGAAGTTGGCCCGCATCCCCGGCATCCGCGTCTTCCTCACGAACCCGCCGGCCATCCGGATCGGCGGGATGATGACGCGCAGCCAGTACCAGTACACGCTGCAGGACCCGGACACCGAGGAGCTATACCGGGTCGCGCCGGGGTTCGAGGCGGCGCTGCGGCAGGTGGAGGGGATCCAGGACGTCACGTCCGACCTGCAGCTGCGGAACCCGCAGATCAACGTCGAGCTCGACCGCGACCAGATCGCCGCGCTGGGCCTGACGGCCGACCAGGTCGAGTTGGCGCTCACCTCGGCGTACGGGTCGCGGCAGGTCTCGCAGATCTTCGCGCCCGACGACCAGTACCAGGTGATCCTGCAGGTCGCGCCGCAGTTCCAGCGCGATCCGGCCGCGCTCTCGCTCCTCTACGTGACCGCGCCCGGCAACAAGCTGGTGCCGCTCTCGACCGTCGTGCGCACGAAGCAGACGGTCGGCCCGCTGTCGGTGAACCACACCGGGCAGCTGCCGTCGGTCACGCTGTCGTTCAACCTGGCGCCCGGCGTTGCGCTCGGCGACGCCGTGGCGCGCGTGCAGGAGACCGCGCGGCAGACGCTGCCGGGCACCGTCTCGGGCAGCTTCCAGGGCACCGCGCAGGCGTTCCAGGACTCGATGCGAGGCCTCGGCTGGGTGCTCGCGCTCGCGATCTTCGTCATCTACGTCGTCCTCGGCATGCTCTACGAGAGCTTCATCCACCCGATCACCATCCTGTCGGGCCTCCCGGCGGCGGGCTTCGGCGCCCTGCTGACGCTGCTGCTGTTCAAGATGGACCTGAACATCTACGCGTTCGTCGGCGTCATCATGCTGGTCGGCCTCGTGAAGAAGAACGGCATCATGATGATCGACTTCGCGATCGACGCGCGCCGCAGCGAGGGCCTCAGCCCGTCGGAGGCGATCTACCAGGCGTGCCGCGTCCGGTTCCGCCCGATCATGATGACGACGATGGCCGCCCTGATGGGCACGCTGCCCATCGCGCTCGGGATGGGCGCCGGCTCGGAAGCGCGGCGGCCGCTGGGCCTCGCGGTCGTCGGCGGGCTGATCGTCTCGCAGACGCTCACGCTCTACGTGACGCCGATCTTCTACATCTACATGGAACGGTTCCAGGAGTGGCTCGGGAGCCGCCGCCGGGTGCCCCACCCCGTCGACCGGGCGGTTGCCGCCAAGTAGCTCGACCGGGTATCCTGTTGAATCGTGGCCGAGGGGCGCGCTGCCCCCCGGCCACTCCTTTTCAGGAGGATACCGATGCACCGCTTCATTGCCGCCGCCGTCGCCGTTGCCTTCTGTGCCACCCTCGCCGGAGCGGCCGCCGCGAAGAAATACGGCAAGCCGATCACGTTGAAGGACACAACGAAAGTCTCGGACATCTACGCGAAGCCCGACGCGTTCAACGGCAAGCGGGTCAAGGTCGAAGGTCCGATTGTCGACGTCTGCTCCGAGAAGGGGTGCTGGATCGCGATTGGCAGCGACAAGGAGTTCCAGACGATCCGCTTCAAGGTGGACGACGGGGTCATCGTGTTCCCGATGACGCTGAAAGGCTCGAACGCCGTGGTCGAAGGCGTGGTGACGGTGACCACTCTCAGCGAGGCCGACCAGGTCGAACAGGGCAAGCACATGGCCGAGGAGAAGAAGGTGCCGTTCGACCCGAAGACGGTCAAGGGGCCGAAGACCACCATCATGATCAAGGGCGAAGCCGCCGAGGTCTTCTAGGGTGACCGTCGTCGAGCGCGGGGTGCGGAAGCCAGGCATCAACTGGCGGCACCTCAACAATGTTCTCCACCGGGACATCGGCTACCTGGCGGTCGGCCTCACGGTCGTCTACGCCGTCTCGGGCGTCGCGCTGAACCACGTCCGCGACTGGAACCCCTCGTACCGGGTGGAGAAGACGACGCGCACGATTGCGCCGATCCACGCGGCCGGGCGCGACGCGATTGTCGAGGAGGCCCGGCGCGCGCTGGGCCTCGACCAGCCGCCGCGGAACGCCTTCCGGCCGGACCCCGACACGCTGCGCCTCTTCTATCCGCAGCAGACCTACTCGGTCGATCTGCCTACCGGTACGGTGATCGTGGAGCGCACCCGGACCCGGCCGGTGCTGTTCGAGATGAACCAGATGCACCTCAACGCGCCGAAGCGCGTCTGGACGCTCGTCGCCGACGTGTACGCGGTGGCGCTGCTGGTCCTGGCGATCACCGGCCTGTTCGTGCTGAAGGGCCGCCTCGGCATCAAGGGCCGGGGCGCGTGGCTCACGGCAGTCGGCGCCGCCCTCCCCGCCGCCTACTGGATCTACCACCTCTACCTCGAGTAACACGGTGGGGCAGGCGTTCCGCCGACTGGCTCCCGCGCCGGCCCGCGTCGCAATTCCATTCATCCCGCGCACGATTTCCGGGCGGAACCGACGTCCTGCCGGGCTTGCTGTCTCCCGCCCTCGATCCCGGAACTCGTTGTTACACATGGCGATCCCGTCGGCTGCTGAATTTAGAGTCGCGTGGTCCACTTCTTGGTTGTGCTCACGCGGGCCGCGCGGGCTGCGCGGTCAATTCACCAAGCATCGTTCGAGTGGCTGACGGGCTCCCGGCCAACGCCGGGGCAACCGAGTTGTGGAGGCGACATGAGGATTGCGAAGAGGATCGGGGTGGTCGTGGTGTGCCTGGCGGCGGGCTTTGCTGCCGCGTGCGGGGAATCATCCGGGGTGGCGCCGAGCGCGGTCGCCACGACGTCCGGGAGCCAGGTGGTGACCGGCGAATGCCGGCTCGCCGAACGGGAACGCCTCCCCCAATGCGCTCGTGGCCGAGGTGAGGCAGCTCACCACCCAGTACCACGACGACAGCGTGGCCATCGCCGACGGGTACGTGCCCGACACGGTATGCGCCTCCAGTCCGATGGGCGGGATGGGATTCCACTACATCAACACGGCCCTGGCGATGGCAGCCGGCGTCGACCCGACGAAACCCGAGGCGGTGCTGTACGCGCCGATGGCCAACGGCGGGCAGAAAGCTGGTCGCCGTCGAGTGGGTCGAGTTCGTGCGCGTGCGCCTGCCCGACGGCACGATTGTCCCGTGGGTGTCGCCGAACGCCCCCGACTGGTCCACCGTCGTCACGACGCGGCCGACGCTCTTCGGCCAGCCGTTCGACGGCCCGATGGCGGGCCACAATCCGCAGATGCCGTGGCACTACGAGCTGCACGTGTGGGCGTGGGAGGCGAACCCGTCCGGCCTGTTCTCCTCGTGGAACCCCAACGTCAGCTGCACGCCGTAGCCGCTCTATAATGCGCGGATGAAACGCGCATCGACACTGCTGCTGTGATCGGCCCATGCCTGGCGCTCCTGGCATGGGCCGCGTTTTCCACCGCCGCCCTGCGCGCCCAGGCACCTTCCGCCCCGCCGGCGTCCGAGAGCTGGCTGCTCCGCCCCATGCAGGTCTTCGACGCGACGAGCGAGCAGGCGCACCCGGGGTGGGTTGTCCTCGTGACGGGCAACAAGATCGCGGCCGTCGGCCCCGCGGCCTCGGTGACCGCGCCCGCCGGCGCGCGGACCATCGACCTCGCGGGGCCGACACTGCTGCCGGGCCTCATCGAAGCCCACACGCACGTCTTCCTCCACGCCTACAACGAGACCACGTGGAACGACCAGGTGCTGAAGGAGTCGGAGGCCTACCGCACCATCGAGGCGGTGCGGCACTGCGAGAAGACGCTGCTCGCCGGCTTCACCACCATCCGCGATCTCGGCACGGAAGGCGCCGGCTACGCGGACGTCGGGCTCAGGCGCGCGCTCGACGAGGGGCTCGTCCCCGGCCCGCGCCTGCTGGTCGCCACGCGGGCGATCGTCGCCACCGCGAGCTACGGACCCGGGCCGTTCGGGTTCGCCGACAATTTCGAGACGCCGAAAGGGGCGCAGGAAGCGAGCGGCATCCCGGAAGTGCTGAAGGCGGTGCGCGAGCAGATTGGCCACGGCGCCGATTGGGTGAAGGTCTACGCCGACTACCGGCGCGGCGGGGGACCGTCGATGCCGACGTTCAGCCTCGACGAGCTGAAGGCGCTCGTCGAAGAGGCGCACAGCGCGAACAAGCCGGTCTCGTCCCACGCGTCCACCCCGGAAGGGATGCGGCGCTCGGTGCTGGCGGGTGTCGAGACCATCGAGCACGGCTACGGCGGAACCGACGAGGTATTCAAGCTGATGGCCGAGCGGAATGTCGCCTTCTACCCCACGTTGACCGCCGTCGAGTCGTCTGCAGAGTACTCGGGCGCGTACAAGCGCGGCGGTCCGCCGTCGCGTTCCATGGAGCAGGCGAAGCAGGCATTCCAGTCGGCGCTGAAGAACAAGGTGGTCATCGGCCTCGGCGGAGACGTCGGCGTCTACTCGCACGGCGATGATTACCGCGAGGCCGTCTGGATGGTGCGCAACGGCATGACCCCGGCCCAGGCTCTGCTGGCGGCCACCGCGGTGAACGCCAAGGTCCTTCGCATGGGGGATCGGATCGGCATGATCAAGCCCGGAATGCTGGCGGACCTGGTTGCCATCCCCGGCGATCCGACGACGGACATTACGACGCTGGCGAACGTGTCGTTCGTGATGAAGGACGGGAAGATCTACAAGCAGAGTCGGAACTGACGCTGAGGAGTCGGCGCTTACGCAGGAGTCGGCGTCTGAGGGCGCCTTACGCAGGAGTCGGCGCTCCGCTGAGGAGTCGGCGCTGACGACGAGGAGTCCGCTGGAACAGCGGTTGACTTCCTGCGGCCGGCCGCGCGACAGTGGGGCATGCCCCGACTCTCCCTCGCCGCGGTCGCGCTGGCCTCTGTCCTGATCACCGTGCCGGCGGAACCCGCAGCCTCACAGCAGGCGGCCCAGAAGCCGGCGCCGCAGCAGCCGACGTTCCGTGCCGGCGTGGACATCGTCACGGTCGACGTCTCGGTGTCTCGCAGCGCGGAGTACGTCGAGGGACTGCAGGCGCGCAACTTCGATGTCTTCGACAACGGCGCCCGGCAGAAGATTGACAAGGTCACCTTCGAGCAGGTGCCGATTGACGCCTACCTCCTCTTCGACATCAGCGGCAGCATCGCGGGAGCGAAGCTCGCCGAACTGCGCCACGCGGCCAACGCGTTCGTGGACGGGCTCTCTCCCTTCGACCAGGTCGCGCTTCTTACCTTCTCCAAGGAGATGAAGATCCAGCAGCCGCTCACGGCCGACTTCGCGCAGTTCCGGCGGGCGCTCGAGGAGATCAAGCCGGGCGGGCAGACGGCGCTCTTCGACGCGACCGCGCAGACAATCCGGCTGCGGGAACGCAACGGCCGCCGGGCGCTGGTACTCATCCTCACCGACCAGGGCGACAATGCCAGCGAGGTGACGCAGAAGCAGGCGATTGAGATCGCGGAACGGTCCGACGTCATCGTCTACGGGGTCCTGGCCGACGAGGGAAGCACTGGAAGCGGGGCGGGAGGCGGGATGATGGCGCCGGGCGGAGGCGGGTTCCGGCCGCCGCAGATGCAGTTCCAGCTGGGATTCCTCAGGTCCCTCGCCGATACGACGGGCGGCCGGGTGTTTCGCGCGAATCCCCGGCTGCCGCTGGACGAAGTGTTCGAACTCGTCCTGGAAGACGCGCGCACCCGCTACGTCATCACCTACACTCCCGACAAGGCGATACCCGGCTGGCACAAGCTGCAGGTGAAACTGATCGACGCCAAGGGGGACGTCGTGGCCCGGCGCGGCTACTTCGTCGCCGAAGGCGCGTCCGGCCGCGACGAGTAGACCTCAATTCGACTTCCCACCGCCGCTTCGCCGGTCGAGTTCAGATGCGCCGGCACCGCCCTTGCTGCGTTCTCGGCCGGCCCTCCATTTCCGGCGACTGGGAACAACATGTCTTTCGATCGCGTTGCGCGCCGGTCTTTGGTCCCTGGAAGTCGTCTGCTCGCCCGCCTCGTCATCACGCTGACCATCGCCGTCGACCGAGACCAGCCTGCCCGCTCCGGTTCAGGAGGGGCGCCGAGGCCGGTGAGCAACGACAACACGATTGTCAGCAAGCAATCGGAGCTGACGCAGAGGAGTCGTCACCTCACGCAGAGGCGTCGGCATCGACCCGCCACCGTCGTCCGTGAACGAGGGACGGCGGTGGCGGCAGGCTTCATGCGAGCTTGGCGCCGCATTCCGTGCAGAACGCGGCGCTCGCCGGAATGGCTGCGCCGCACTGCGAGCAGACCGTGCTCACCAAGCCGGGCAAAGGCGGCGGGGCGGCCGGCGAGGCGCCGGGCAGCGGCGGCGGGGCCGGAGCGGCGGCGTCCGGGGGCGGCGGCACGGCAGCAGCCGGAGCCGGGGCCGGCGTCGCAGCAGCCGGAGGCGCGGCGGCACTCGGCGCAGTTCCCTCGGCTTCGATCCGGACGATCTCCGCCCGCTTGTCGGCGATCACCGACTGGTGGCCGGCTACCTCGGCCTCGATGGCGGCCACCTTGTCGGCCAGCGCCTGGAGCGGCGTGTCGACCAGCTCTCCCGACCGGAGCCGTCCGATCACCGCATCGCCAATCTCCTGCTTCACCTGCTGCACGCGCGCGCCAGCGGCCCGGATCGCCTCCTCCTCCCGGGAGATCTCGCCCTTCACCTTCTGGACCCGCATGAACTGATTGACTTCCTTTTTCCCCCGGTCGACGGTCTCGCTGACGGCCTTCGTCACCTTGTCGAAGAACGACATGATTCCCCCTTTCCTGGTTCCCGCATTCTGACCACTAGCCGGTTCCTCGTCAATCGGCCTGCATGCTATAGTCGGACTGTCCAGCCGTTGACGTCCGCCGGCTTCTGCCAAGAGGATCACCTATGAGGCTTTCGCGCACGCTCTCCGCACTGTCGCTTGCACTCCTCGTGGCCGGGTCCGCCGCCTGCACCTATAAGCCGAGAACCGTGCCGCCGAACACCGGCCAGGGAACGGTCAACCAGGCTCGCAAGTTCCTCGAGGGCACCTGGTCGCTCGTCTCGTTCACCGTCTACCCTCCGAACGGCGAGCCGATTGCGATGGTGGGAAAGGGAAGCGTGGTGTTCGACGACTTCAACAACATGAACATGACCCTGGAAGCAGACGACGCGAGCGCGGCGCTGCTGGCGAAGGCCGGGATCCCGATGGAGAAGAACCGGTTCTCGACCAGCGGGAAGGTCATCGTGGACATGCAGAACCGCACGCTGCGCTACGTGCTGGAGGGCCAGCACGTGGGAGTCACGATCGGGCCCATGGCCATCGAACGCCTTCGCCACTGGGAGGTCACCGACAACACCCTGACGCTGACCACGAAGGACGACGGCGGCAAACCGCTTTCCGTCGGGAAGTGGCAGAGACGGTAGGTCACACGCAGCAGGCAGCAGGCGGCAGGTCGCGCGTGACCGGCTGCCTGCCGAGGCGACCGCCCTTTCCCAGCCCTCCCGCCCGGCTCGCGGCTACCCTCCGCGCAGTCCCAGGTCTTCTTTTTCACGTATATTGATCGGATGTTCAAGGAGAGCGCATTCATGTCGCGATACTCGAAGTTCGTCGTCTGCGCCGCCGTCCTGGCGGCGGCCGTCATCGGCCTTCGTGCCGACCAGGGCATGTGGATGCCCCAGCAGATTCCCGACCTGGCGCCCCGGCTCCGCACCCTGGGCTTCACCGGCGACCCCAAGGCCTTTGCCGACCTCACCGGGCAGCCCATGGGCGCCGTCGTCTCCCTCGGCGGCTGCACGGCGTCGTTCGTGTCGCCCGACGGGCTGATCGTCACCAATCACCACTGCGTCACGGGCGGGCTGCAGTTCAACTCGACGCCGCAGCGGAACCTCCTCGCCGACGGGTTTCTCGCGAACACCCGCCAGGAAGAACTGTCGAACGGCCCGGGCTCCCGGGTGTTCGTGACGACGGCGGTGAACGACGTCACCGACGCCATCACCGGGAAGATTGCGGAGTCGCTGACCGACCGGGAGCGGAACGACACCATCGACCGGCGCATCAAGGAGCGCGTGGCCGCGTGCGAGAAGGGCGGCATGCGGTGCAGCGTCACCTCCTTCTTCGAAGGTCTCAAGTACTTCGAGATCGCGCAACTCGAGATCCGCGACGTCCGCCTCGTCTACGCGCCCGCGGAAGGGATTGGGGTGTTCGGCGGCGAGACCGACAACTGGCGCTGGCCGCGTCACACGGGCGATTGGAGCTTCCTGCGAGCCTACGTCGGCAAGGACGGCAGGCCGGCGGCGTACTCGAAGGACAACGTCCCCTACAAGCCCGCCCATTGGCTGAAGGTGTCCGCGCAGGGCGCCAATCCGGGCGACCTCGTGTTCGTCGTCGGTTACCCGGGACGGACGATGCGCCACCGGACGTTCGCTGAGATCAAGGAGACGACCGAGTGGACGCTGCCGCGGTCGGTGCGGCTCTCGGAAGAGCAGCTGGCGCTGATTGACAAGCTCACCGCGAACGACAAGGAACTGGCGATCAAGCTGTCGGGGCGGGTGCAGGGACTCAACAACGGCCTGACGAACACCAAGGGCGTTCTGGAGGGGCTGGTGAAGGGCGGCGCACTGGCACAGAAGGAGACGCAGGAGAAGGCGCTGGCGTCCTGGATTGCGGCAACGCCCGAGCGACAGAAACAGTACGGCGAGGTGCTGCCCGCGCTCGCCGCGCTGCAGGCGGAGGGCGAAAAGGTCCGCGAGCGGAACGCGGTGATGAACCTGCTGCCTGCGGCCTCGCAGTATCTCAGCGCGGCGCAGACGCTGTACCGGCTCTCGAGGGAACGAACCAAGACCGACCTCGACCGGGAGTCCGGCTACCAGGAACGCGACTGGAGCCGCATCCGCGAGAGCCTGGACCGGATGCAGCGGTCGATGGACGCCGGTGCCGACCGGGCATTCCTGCGGTGGGCCGCCCTCAAGGCGGCCGCGCTTCCCGCGGGCCAGCGGATTGAACCGCTCGACAAGCTCGTCGGCCTTCGCGCGGGCATGGCGGCAGGCGAACCGGACGCCGCCATCGGTGCGTGGCTGGACAAGCTGTATGCCGGCACCAGGATTGGCGACCGCGACGCCCGGCTTGCCATGATCGACAAGAGCACATCCGACCTGCAGGCGTCCAACGACGCGTTCATCGCGCTGGCGGCGGCGCTCGAGCCGTTGGCCGAGTCGATCCGCGAGTGGTCGAAGAACCGTGCGGGAGCGTACGCCCGGCTGCGCCCGCGTTACATGCAGGCGCTGCTCGCCAAGGCGGGAGGGCTCGTCGCGCCCGACGCGAACAGCACCCTCCGGGTCACCTACGGGCAGGTGAAGGGCGTCGACGCCAGGGACGGCCTGTTCTACAAGCCCCAGACCGGCCTGGCCGGCATCCTCGAGAAACAGACCGGCACGGGCGATTTCAACGCACCCCGGAAGCAGATTGACGCCATCCGCACCTTCGAAGCAAAGAAACAGAGCCCGTATATCTACCCGCCGCTCGGTGACGTCCCGGTGAACTTCCTGTCCACGGTCGACACGACCGGCGGGAACTCGGGGTCGCCCACGTTGAACGGCCGCGGGGAGCTGATCGGGCTGCTCTTCGACGGGACGTACGAGTCGGTCTCGTCCGACTACCTCTTCGACGAGGTGAAGACGCGCTCGATTCACGTGGACAGCCGTTACATGCTCTGGAACATGACGGAGGTGGACGGCGCTGCGCACCTCGTCAAGGAAATGCAGGTCGTGCAGGCGCCAACCAGGCCCGCCCCGCGGCCCGTGAAGAAGTAGGGCGGCTGTTCGGCCGGAAGGACAGCTGTCGTCGGGGAGAGACAGCGGAGCGGGCTGCAGCAGGTGCCTATCCTGCTCCGTTGGCAGGTTTTGGCCGATTTTCGTTCGGGCTTCGCTGGCCTGGAGATTGCTGGTAGCTCTGCTTGGAGGCTCAGGACAATGCGACGGACACTGCGGGTTTTCATGCTGACCATGATGGTCACGATGGCGCTGGCGCTCCTCCCGGCGATGGCTGACGCCCAGCAGCGCGGGGGTGGCGGCCGTCCGCCGGGTGGTGGGCCGCCCGCCGGCGGTCAGCCCCCAAGCGCGGGGGCGCGTCCCCCGGGTGGCGGAGGCGGGCATCCTGGCGGCCCCGTTGGCAGGCCGCCGGCTCACTACGGTGGCAGGGCATACGTGGGCGGCTATTACGGCGGGTACTACGGCTATCCATACTGGGGCTTCGGCTGGGGCTGGGGCTATCCCTACTGGTACGGCGGGCCTTGGGGCTACCCGGGCTACTGGGGCGGCTACTACGACCCGACGCCGGAACTGCGGCTCGAAGTCAAGCCGAAGGAGACGCAGGTCTACGTCGACGGCTACTACGCCGGCGTCGTGGACGATTTCGACGGCACCTTCCAGCGGCTGCGCGTGCGGCCCGGGAATCACGAGCTGACGCTCTATCTCCAGGGTTACAAGACGGTCACGCAGAAGCTCCACCTGGGCAGGGACCAGGACTCGAAGATCAAGTTCCAGATGCAGCCGCTCGCTGCGGGCGAGTCGAACGAGCCGCCGCCGCAGCCGACAGCGCCGCCCGACACCGAGACGGACGTGCAGGCCATGCCGCCGCAGCAGGGTCAGCGCCAGGCGCCTGCGCCACGGCGGCCGGCCGCCGTCGAGGAAAGCCCGGCGGAATTCGGCCAGGGTTTCGGCGCCCTCGTCGTCCGGGTGCAGCCGTCGGGCGCCGAGGTGCTCGTCGACGGCGAGCGCTGGCAGGGGCCGGAGGGCTCGGAGCGCCTGGTCATCCAGGTGTCGGAAGGTTCGCATCGCGTCGAGGTGCGCAAGGAGGGGTTCATGCCCTTCACCACCACGGTGCAGGTGCGTCGCGGGGAAACGGCGCCGCTCAACGTCAGCCTCCCCCCGAGGGGCGAGTAGCCGGAGACGGAGTCGTGATGAACAGATTCGGCATCTCGGCGAGCGGCGTAGCGGCTGGGGTCCTGGTGGTGCTGGCTGCAGCGTCTGCGGCAGCCAGCCCGCAGGAGTCGGCGGCGGGCGGCCAGGCGGCGCGCCCGGCGCAGGCACAATCGGGTCCGCTTCTCCTGCAGCCTGTGAGCAGCGGGCTGGTCTTCACCCCCGAGGTCAAGTTCACGACGGTCAACCACGCCAACGGCACGCTGGTCGGCGGCTACGGCGGCTGGTTGTACGACGAGTCCCTGCTCCTCGGAGGTGCGGCCTACTGGCTGACCAACGGGGTGGATGGCACGGACATGCGGTACGGGGGGATGCTGGTCGGGTGGACCGTCCCGGTGGGTAGCGTGGTACGCGTCGGCGGCCGCGGGCTCGTCGGGTTCGGTTACGCCGAGATGAAGTACAGCTACCCCTACTACTACAGTGACGGCTACGCCCACCGTCCGCCCAGCATGATGGTGCCGCAGTGGGCGTGGGCGTCCACCAACTTCTTCGTGTTCGAACCGCAGGCCACCGCGACGTTCCGGGTCACGAAGACCGTATCGTTCGATGTGGCTGGCGGTTACCGGGTGATCGCCGACTCCGGCGGGCTGGACCACGAGCTGCGCGGCGGGTTCGGCAGCGTCGGGGTCCGGTTCGGCGTGTTCTAGGGAATGGAAGCCGGGGGCTGGAAGGGTGGTTCCAGTCCCCGCTTCAGACCTGCCTGCGCGGTGGCCGCACTACTTCCGCTTCTTGGCCGCCCACGTCGACGTGCCGAAGCTGTCGAACTCGATCGCCCCGGACATCGCGTCTCCCTCGATCTTGCCGGTATACGCAATCCGCAGGTCCTGTCCCTGCATGTTCACCACGATCACGAAGGCGATATCTGGGCCCTTCACGGTGCCCTCGAGCGCGGTGTCGCCCATCTGGCTCGTCTGAGTCCCGGAGAGCTTCTCCCCTTCCTGCTTGAAGGTCGTCACCAGGGCCATGCTTCCCTGAGGCGTTTCCACCGCGATATCCCACGTTCCCGTAACGTCGACGGCGGCCGCGGCCTCCTTTGGCGGCTCCTTGGGCTTTTCTTGCGGCTTGTCCTGAGCGGCCAGGGCGCTGCCGAACACCAGGGCGACAGCGGCGGCAAACACGAATCGGCGCAACATCATCTCTCTCCTCGTGGGATGGGCGGGCGATGGACCGGGGTGCCGACCGACCGAGCGACGATAGCAGGAGTGGGCTGAAAAGAAAAGACGACACGCCGCGCCGCCGCTCCCCGGTACAATGGCCAGGCCGCCCATGAAGAATCGCGTCCACCCAGTTCGACACTCGAGCGCCGCCTGCGGCGAAGGCGGGACGGCATAAATGTCGGTGCCGGACGGACGCGGGCACACGGCGACGCCGCCCCTCAAGTGGGCGGGCGGCAAGCGGTGGCAGGTGCCCTACCTGCGCGAGCGCTGGCTCCCGCACGCGCACCGCCGGCTCGTCGAGCCGTTCTGCGGCGGCCTCGCGGTCACCCTCGGGCTGGCACCGCGGGAGGCGCTGCTCAACGACGCGAACCCGCACCTGGTGAACTTCTACCGGTGGGCGAAGCGCGGCCTCGTGATCGACCTGCCAATGCGGAACGACAGCGAGACGTTCTATGCGTACCGCGCCCGGTTCAACGAGCTGCTGGCCGCCGGCGAACACCGGACGCGGGAAGCCGCGGCGCTTTTCTACTACCTGAACCGCACGTGCTACAACGGCCTGTGCCGCTTCAACGCGTCGGGGCGGTTCAACGTCCCGTTCGGGCGCTACGCCAAGCTCCGGTACCAACGGGACTTCGCAACGTTCCGGGCGGCGGTCCGCGGTTGGCGGTTCTCGACGGGAGACTTCACGCGCGTTCGCCTGCGCGGCGACGACTTCGTTTACGCCGACCCGCCCTACGACGTCCCGTTCACCAGGTATTCCACGCAGGGCTTCGGCTGGGACGACCAGGTGCGGGCGGCAAGGTGGCTGGCCCGGCACCCCGGCCCGGTGGTCCTGACCAACCAGGCGACGGACCGCGTCACCAGCCTCTACCGTGACCTGGGTTTCGATGTGGAAGTGCTGGCCGCGCCGCGACGGATCAGCTGCACGGGCGACCGGCAGGCCGCTGCCGAGGTGGTTGCCACCCGGAACCTGTGAGCGGAAAACGGCTGCAAACCCAAATCTGTGTTAGTCTTATAAGCTGATCACTACCTAACGCTCCCGCGAGGCGTGCATGTCGTACGACCCGCTAGATCTGACTCTGAACGTCGTGCCCAGGTCCCGTTTCGACATGGTGGATCTGCACGGTCTCGTTTCCGCGAAGCACGGCGCAGCACTCGGGGCATATCCGCACTGCCTTTATTGGTCGTCGCACACCACGGCCGGCTTCCTCGATCGAAGCGTCGCCTCCCGCCTGCTGCAGAAACCCGGGGTGGCGGCCTACATCGACGCGTTCCGCGCGATCTTCCCCGAGGGCGCCGACTACGAACACGATCGCCTGGACCGGCGGATCGAACTGGCGCCTGAACAGCGGGAGGTGGAGCCGAAGAACGCCGACTCGCACCTGGCGTTCATTGCCGCGGGGCTGCGGACCTGCGTCACCTACGCGAACCGGCCGAACGAACCGGTCTGCTTCGTCGACCTCGATGGCATGAATGCGGGCAAGCCTCGGTGCCGCCATACCCGGGTGATCGGGTATCACCGGGAAGAGGTCGTTGCACGGCACCAGATCGAGGTGCCGGTGTCGAACCACCCTGTCGATTCGATCAACCTGAAGGATCCGCGAATCGGCGTCGGGGCCGAGCTCGAGCAGTTCGTCCGCGGGTACGGCGTGCCGAAGGGGCGCCTGCGCCTGTCGCTGCACGCCGGCGAGCGTCACGCCGGACTCACGGTCAACGAGTACGAAACGCTGCTCATGCGGCACGACCTGCCGGAAGTGCTCCGCGATCCGCTCCGGTTCGCGATAGAGAAGGGTCGCCACGCGATTGCCGACCCGAGGTCGGTCCCCGCCAAGACCCTCGGCTACGCCAAGTACGACCTGGTGCGGATCCTGAACCAGGTGGTGGAGCGGCTGGGGCTGAGCGAGTCGCTGGTCGAGCGCCTGCTCGCGCGCACCATGGCGGTGCCCGCGAACCGCTTCCTCCGCATGAAGCGTTCGGTGAACCTGCTCGTCTCGGATGATGGGCGCGGGAAGGGCTCGGTGGTGGAAGGGACCTACCAGAGCACCATCCTCGTGCAGTGGCACCGCGCGCCGCGGCAGTCGCGGTTGATCGACGTCGTGCTCACGCGCTTGCACTGAGAACCACGTCCACGGATCACGACTTCCGGCCCAGGGGCATGCCTGCCTCCACCAATCTTGCACGGCTGATCTTCGTCGTCGGCGTCCTGCTGCCTTCCGTGTCGATTGCCGGCGATCGTCCCGGTGGGGGGCGGGCGGACCCGCCCCCCGGCCGAAGCGCTGCTGCGCGGCACACGCGTCCCCGGATTGGCCTGGCGCTGGGCGGCGGGAGCGCGCGCGGCCTGGCGCACGTCGGCGTCCTCGAGTGGTTGCGCGACCACCGCGTCCCCATCGACGCGGTCGCCGGAACGAGCATGGGCGGCCTGATTGGCGGGAGCTACGCCGTCGGGATGACCGAGCAGGAGATCCGGGAATCCGTCGAAAAGGTCGACTGGGACGTGATGCTCGCGTCCGACGCCCCCTTCGAGGTCAAGACGTTCCGGCGGAAGGAGGACCGGCGCGCCTTCCCGGCGCCGCTCGAGTTCGGCGTTCGGCGCGGGCTCTGGCTGCCGCGCAGCTTGAACCCCGGGCAGCGCATCGCGCTCTTCTTCGATGGCCTGACCCTCCCGTACTCCGCGCTCCCCAGTTTCGACGAACTGCCCACCCCGTTCCGGTGCGTCGCGTTCGACGTGAACCGGTCCGAGAGCGTGGTGCTGGACCGCGGCGTGCTCTCCGAAGCGATGCGGGCGACGATGGCGCTGCCGGGGATCTTCCCGCCGGTGACGATCGACGGCCGGCTCCTCGTCGACGGCGGCTTCCTGAACAACGTTCCGGCCGACGTGGCCAGGCGGATGGACGTGGACGTGGTGATCGCGGTGAACGTGGGCCGACGCCCCGACGCCGACCCCGATGTCACCGCGTTCTCGATGGTCGCCAGGACCGTCGACGCGGTGATGGCAGCCGGGACGAAACGGAGCCTGGAATCGGCAGACGTCGTGATCACCCCGGACCTGTCCGACCTCACGTCCATCGACTGGGACCGGGCCGCCGTCTGGCGCGAGCGCGGCTACCGGGCGGCCGAGACCAACGCCGGCGCCCTGCTGCGTTACGCGGTGAGCGAGGCCGAGTACGAGCAGCACCAGGCGGCAAGGCTGGCGAGGCGCCGAACGGCTCCGATGGTGCCGACGACCGTCGTGGTGTCGGGCTTGGACCCCGCGGACCAGGCCACCGTGACGCGGCAGATCTCAGCTCGCCCCGGCCAACCCGTCGACGAGGACCGGCTGGCCCGGGATCTGCTGGCGCTGACGGGCACGGATCGCTACGAACTCATCACGTATCACCTGGCTGACGTCAACGGCGAAACCCAACTGGTGATCCAAGCCGCTCCCAAGGCGAACGGGCCGGCGTTCCTGACGCTCGGCGTCGAATTGAACAACATCGACGCGTCGAACTTTGCGATGAACCTCGCAGGCCGCACGACGATCTACGACATTGCCGGCCCTCGATCGGAGGCCCGGCTCGATTTCGTCGCTGGAACCAAGCTGGGTGCGGGGGCCGAGCTGTACCGGCCCTTCCTCGCGCCCTGGCTCTTTGCGGCGCCGCGCGTGGTGGTGTCGCACGGCACGCGGAACCTGTTCGTCGACGAAGTCCACCTCGCCGAGTACAGCCTCACCCGCGCCGGGGGAGGCTTCGACGTGGGAATCGCCGCGGGGCGCCGGGCCGAATTCCGCGTGGGGGGAGAGTGGCTCTACACGAGCACGGACCTGCGGATTGGCGGCCCGCTGCTGCCGGCCGCCGCCGGCTGGGACAACTCGATCGCGGCGCAGTTCGTCTACGACGGCCAGGACGGCCCGGTCGTCCCGTCGCGTGGGACCCACGCCCGGGCGAGCGTGCGGCGGTTCTTCGGCACCTCGCAGGCGACGGGCGAGCCGACCGCTGCTGCCGCCATCGAGAACCCTCAGCAGTTCTACCAGGCGGAATTCGACACGGTCACCGTCGCCTCGCCCACGCGCAGGAACCGGATCTTCGCACGCCTCGCGGGCGGCACCTCGTTCGACGCGAACCCGTATTACAACGACTTCTCGCTGGGCGGCCCCTTCCGGATGTCGGCCTTCCGCAACGAGGAGCTCCGCGGGTCGCACTTCGGCCTGGCGAGCGCGGGCTACATGCGGCAGCTGCCGCGCCTGCCCGCCTGGGTCGGCGGCCACGCGTACCTGGCGGCGTGGGTGGAGGCCGGCTCGGCTTTCGATTCGCGTTCCACCGCGCGCTGGCACACCGACGCCGCGGCCGGCCTGATCATCGATTCGCTGATCGGCCCGATCTTCGCCGGCGGCAGCGCCGGCCCTGGCGGTCATCGCCGCCTCTACATCTCGCTGGGCCCCCTCTTCCGCTGACGCCGGCACCGCCGTGGGCCGTCGGGCCGTGGGCCATGTGATAATCCCACCATGACCGTCACCCTTGGGTCCGACGTCCTCTTCGGTTCGGGGGCTCTGCGCGGCCAGCGCATCGGCGTGGTTGCCAACCCCGCGTCGATCGACGCGGCGTTCCGCCACGTCGTCGACCGCGCCGCTTCGGCGGAGCAGGTGACGCTGGCCGCCATCTTCGGCCCCCAGCACGGCTTCCGCGCCGACGTGCAGGACAACATGATCGAGTCGCCGCACGTCGCCGACCCGAAGCGGCGCGTGCCGGTCTATTCCCTCTACAGCGAGACCCGCGAGCCGACCGGCGAGATGCTGGCGGGCCTCGATGCGCTGGTCATCGACCTGCAGGACGTCGGGGCGCGCATCTACACGTTCGTCTACACGATGGCCAACTGCCTGAAGGCCGCGGCCAGGCACCGCCTGCCGGTGCTCGTCTGCGATCGCCCGAACCCCATCGGCGGCGCAGCCGTTGAAGGCCCGATGCTGGAGCGGGGCTACGAGTCGTTCGTCGGGTTGTTTCCCGTCCCGATGCGGCATGGAATGACGATCGGCGAACTGGCGATGCTGTTCAACGACGCGTTCGGGATCGGCGCCGAACTGCAGGTGGTGCGCATGGAAGGCTGGCGGCGCGAGATGTATTGGGACCAGACCGGCCTGCCCTGGGTGATCCCGTCGCCCAACATGCCGACGCTGGACACGGCGATCGTCTACCCGGGCGGCGTGCTGTTCGAAGGCACCCAGCTGTCGGAAGGACGGGGCACCACGAGACCTTTCGAGATCCTCGGCGCGCCCGGGATCGACGCCGAACGGTTTGCCGCGCGGCTGAACGGGATCGGAATCGAGGGCGCCTGGTTCCGGCCCGTCGTGTTCGAACCGACCTTCCACAAGCACGCGCACCTGGCCTGCGGCGGCTGCCAGATCCACGTGACCGACCGGGCGCGCTTTCGCCCGGTGCTCGCCGGTGTCGCGGCCATGGGCGAATTCCACCGGACGGCGCCCTCGAGGTTCGCCTGGCGGCAGCCTCCGTACGAGTACGTCCACGACCGGATGCCAATCGACATCCTGGCCGGCTCGCCACGCCTCCGCGAAGCAATCGAAGCCGACATCCCCGCGCGCGACATCGCCGCCGAGTGGGAGGAACCCACCGCGGCGTTCGTCAAGCTCCGGTCGAACTACCTGCTGTATCAATGACCCCCGACGCCGCCCCCTTCGACACGCTCGGGGACGGACGCCTTCATGAACCACCAGGATCACGAAGCTCACGAGGGGGGTCACGGCCAGGGCTTCGGCGCGGGTGCCGCCGTGCAGCGGCGGCACCGTGGTCGAGTGTGATGCCTCGGAGACGAGCCCCATCAAGAGGCGCCGGGTTCGTCCCCGGGCATTCACACCCGACCGGCCGGCCCGGAGCCGGCCTCGCCGAAGCCGGAGCTTCCGACTCGCGTGCGGTGCCTTGTGGTCCTTGTGTCCCTTGTGGTTGATGGCCGTCGGACCCAATGTCCGGACGCACGCGGCCCGTTCAGGCCCTCGTCTTCGCGAGCCCGGGCGCCTTGTCCTCCTCGCGGGACGAGGGCTTCAGGTAGTTCTCGGTGAGGTGCGTCTGCAGGCAGTCGAACGCCTGCTGCGGCGTGTCCGCGAACTTGAACAGTTCCATGTCGCGCGGCGAGATCGCACCCGCCTCGATCATCGGGTCGAAGTGGATGACCCGCTCCCAGTATTCGCGCCCGTAGAGAATCACGTCGATCTTCTTCGACAGCTTCTCCGTCTGCGCGAGCGTCAGGATCTCGAACATCTCGTCCATCGTCCCGAACCCGCCCGGGAAGACGACCAGTGCCTTCGCCAGGTAGGCGAACCAGAACTTGCGCATGAAGAAGTAGTGGAACTCGAAGTGCAGGTTCTTCGAGATGTACGGGTTCGCGCCCTGCTCGAACGGGAGACGGATGTTCAGCCCGATCGTCTTGCCCCCGGCTTCCCGCGCGCCGCGGTTGGCCGCTTCCATGATCCCCGGTCCTCCGCCCGAGCAGACGACGAAGCGATGGAACGGCGATTCGAGCGTCTGCGTCCACGCCGTGAGGAGGCGTGCAAGCGTGCGCGCGTCCTCGTAGTAGCGCGCCCACTCCAGCGCCCGCCGCGCCTGGGCCGTCAGCGCATCGGTGCCGGGGGATTCCCCCTGCCGCCGGAGCGCCACCAGCGCGCGCTGCGCCCTCTCTCGGCTCGCCACGCGCGCGGAACCGAAGAATACCACCGTGTCCTGGATCTTCTCGCGGCGGAAGCGGCGCAGCGGTTCGAGGTACTCCGAGAGGATGCGCATCGGCCGGCCTTCCTCGCTCTCGAGGAACTCCTGGCTCAGGTACGCAAGCGGCTGGTTGTCCATGTCTTCAACGATACCAAAGGCGGCAGGCGAGACGCCTGCCCCACTGCGTCCCCGAGGTCGGCGCTAGTAGGCGCGCAGGTCCCAGGCGCCGCGCCCATGCTCGAGGTACGCCTTCAGCGTTTCGAACGAGCCGGGCCAGCCCGCGCCGATCACCTCGTAGTAGCGCATCCACCTGGGGCTGTCGTCGAGACCGCGCTGGACCACGCGAAGGACGGTGGCCAGCGGCGCGGACGGGCGGCCTTCGGGCCGGTCGGCCGGCGTGCAGGTGACCTCCATGGCCATGGGGCCGACGGGGTCGCCTTGCGGCGGGAGCCAGTAGGCGTCGGCGACGAAGAAGCCGCGGTCAGGCTGGAAGTCGATGACGGTGCCATGAAACACCCCGCCCAGGCGCCCGAGCACGTCGTCGATCGCCGCCGAATCGGGCCACTCGAGCGCGTAGACGCCCAGCGGGCGGGGCGTGGCCAGCGAGTTCGCCACCTTCCACCACTCCCGCAGCGCCACGGGCTCGAAGAACGCGGCCAGCACCCGGGCCGGCGTCGATTCGATTCGCACGCTGTAGTCGAAGCCGCTCTGGCTGCGTGTCGGCATCAGCCCTTCGCCGTGATCGTCTCGAGGCCGTGCGCCTTCGGACCGCGCTCGCTTCGGCGCAGGAGGTACGCGAAGATCAGCGCCAGGACGCCGAGGCCCGAGAATGCCCAGACCATGCCCGGGTGGTAACCGGCGGGGTTCGCTGCGCTCGCGCCCGACCGGTCGTTCAGCGCGCCCACCATCAGGTTGAACCCGAACAACCCGATGTTCTGCACCATCGTCATCAGGCCGTACGCGGTGCCGAGCTTCGAATCCGGGACGACGTACGCGACCGACGGCCACATGACCGCCGGGATCAGCGAAAAGGCCACGCCCATCATGGCCATCGGGACGTAGAGGGGCACGCCGGTGTAGCCGATGATGCCGTACACCGGGATCAGCAGCGCCCCGCCCACGAACATCAGCGACGCCCGCCGGCCGATCCGGTCCACGAGCGCGCCGAAAGCCGGCGTGCCGAACATGGCGAAGGTCGTCAGCATGCCCACGAGCCAGGACGCGAGCTCGGGGCTGGTGCCGCGCGCGTCGATGAAGTACTTCTGCGCGAACGTCTGGAACGGGAAGATGCCCGAGTAGAAGGTCACGCACAGCAGGACGATGAACCAGTAGGACTGGCCGAACCCCCAGATGTCGCTGAAGACCACCTTGTCCGTCTTGCCCGCCTCGCCGAGCGCGTAGCGGCGCCCCGCAAACGACTCGAGCACCCAGTAGGCCAGCGCGCCGATGATGCAGAAGGCACCGAAGCCGACCGAGAGAATCAGCGGGCCCTGCCACGAACCGTAGGCGAACCCGGCCCAGCTGGGTGACACCTGCGCGCCGAGCGACCCGAGGCGCGAGATCGTCAGGTTGAGGCCGAATGCGAAGCTCAACTCCTTGCCCTTGAACCAGCGGGCGATGGCGGTCGTGACGGCCACGATGAGCGACTCGGCGCCAAGGCCGAACAGCAGCCGGCCGGCGGCCATCACGGCCACCCGCTGCTCGACGTGGCTGACGTCGAAGACCCAGCCGAAGATGGCGAGCAACCCGTTGACGCCCGCGCCGAGCGGCGCGAGGGCCGGCGTGTCCGGCCAGGCGGTCACCACGGCGCCGAGGAAACAGATGACGCCGAACAGCAGCGTCGACTTCTTGGTGCCGATGCGGTCGATGATCAGGCCGCCGATCAGCACCATCACGATGTTCGGGAAGCTGTAGATCGCCTGCAGCAGGCCGATGCTCGCGTCGTTGAACCCCTGCTTGCTCAGCAGTGGCGCGAGGGGGCCGATGCAGTCGTAGACGTAATAGTTCCCGAACATCGCGAGGCTGATGAAGACGAGCACCAGCCAGCGATAGAGGCGGGTCGGCTGCGGTCGCGAGGCGGCCGGCGTCGGTTCGCTCATGGGGCGACTATATCATCCAACCTGCTGTGTCTTGAACGGGCGCACGCCCCGCGCCCCGAGGCCGGCGGCGATTCGGCGGCGCAGTTCGGCGGCCACGAGAAACTGCTTGAGCGGCAGCGTCTTGAACCGGCAGCGGATCGTCAGGCTGCTCTCGCGCAGTTCCTGGACCCCGAGCACCTCGAATGGCCCGGCGATCATCGGCGCGAACGCCGGGTCCTCCTGCAGGCTCGACCCGATCATCCGCAGCGCGTGCAGGACCCGCTCGAGGTTCTCGCCGTGCATGACGATCACGTCGGCCACCGCGTAGGAGAAGTCCTTGCTCAGGTTGGCGAGCGTCGTGATCGTCCCGTTCGGGAAGACGTGCACCGCGCCGTCCGCGTCGCGCAGCACGATCGTGCGGAGCTTGATTTCCTCGACCACCCCCGTCACCGACTGGATCCGCGCCACGTCCCCGACGCCCACCTGGTCCTCGAGGATCATGAAGAAGCCCGAGATCACGTCGCGCACGAGGTTCTGCGCGCCGAAGCCGATCGCGAGTCCCGCGATGCCGGCGCCGGTCAGCAGCGGGATGATGTCGATCGACAGTTCCCGCAGGACCATCAGGCCCGCCAGGAAGAAGACCAGCGCCGTCAGCAGGCTCGACACGATGCTGCCGAGGGTGGCCGCGCGGCGGCGCCGCTCGAGCGCCCGCGTGTCGGTGCCCAGCCCCGCCGCGCGGAACTTCACGTGTTCGATCGACAGGTTCGCGGCCCTGAGCGTGATGTAGGCACCGGCGACGATGATCAGGACGTGCACGCCGCGCGAGAGCAGCCAGGAGACGATCTGCTTCGGCGTCCACTCGGGCACGTCGAACCCGGCCTGCGCGAACGACAGCGAGAGCGTGGTGATGCCGGCCACCCCGAACGCGGCCACCGCCAGGCCGCGCACGGCCTGCCGTGCCCGGCGCTGGATGACCTGGCGGTTCTCGCCGCTGACCACCTCGAGCGTGGCCAGCGACCGTTCGACGAAGCGCCGCCCCCACCAGACGACGAGCGCCGCCACGAGGAACGCGGCTGCCCCGACCGCGGCGAGGAGTTGGGGCGTGATTGGCACCGAATCGAACGTCGTCATGGAACAGCCTCGGGATAAGATCACAGGCTTGCGGGTGCCGGCCATGCCGTTGGGCCCGTTGCCGCGAGTCGAACGCGAACGGCCCCGTCGAAAGCCGACGATGTCAGGATACAGGGAACGCGCGGTTCGAGGAACGCTGAGGTGCGCATGCCGACGGAAGATGGAATCGGGCGGGCGGTGGGTGCGTGGGTTCGGGCGGCGGTCGCGGACGCCGAACGCCGCGGGTTGCCCGAGCTGAAACCGCTGCTCGAGGGACTGGCAGAGGCCACGACCGGCCTGCGGAAGGCCGAGTGGAACGAGAAACTGCCCGGCAGCGGCGGGGAGGCACAGCGATGAAGCCGCTGGTCGAGCACGCGATCGCCGAACTAGCTCCGCAGGTGGCATCCCGCCGGGTGTCGTCGGCCGAACTCACCGAGGCCTCGCTCGAATGCATCGCGCGGGAGAACGGCCGGCTGAACGCCTTCATCACGGTGCTTGGGGAGTCGGCGCGGAACGAAGCTCGGCGCGCCGACGAGGAGATCGCCGCCGGCCGGTACCGCGGACCGCTTCACGGCATCCCGCTGTCGCTGAAGGACCTCGTTCACCTGGCCGGCGCGCCGACCACGGCCGCCTCGCGGGTCCTCGAGGGCTACGTTGCCGGCGAGGATGCGACCGTCGTCGCCCGGCTCCGCGCAGCGGGCGCCGTGTTCCTGGGAAAGTGCAACCTCCACGAGTTCGCGTTCGGCACGACGAGCGAGGATTCGGCCTTCGGCCCCGTCCACAATCCGTGGGACCCGATGCGGTCGGCCGGCGGCTCCAGCGGCGGATCGGCGGCAGCGGTCGTCTCGGGGATGGGGCTGGCCTCGGTCGGCACCGACACCGGCGGATCCATCCGGATCCCCGCGGCGGTATGCGGATGCGTGGGCCTGAAGCCGACGTTCGGGGAGCTGCCCTGCGACGGGATCATCCCCCTGAGCCGATCGCTGGACCACGTCGGCCCCCTCGCGCGGTCGGTGGCCGACGCCTGGCTGCTGTTCCACGCCATGTCCGGCGACCAGTCTCCGCCATTCCTCCCGTCAGCCGTCCGCCCCGCCTCCTCGCTCAGGCTTGGGCTCCTGCGGCCTTACTTCATGGACGTGCTGTCCGAGGGCGTCGAAGAGCAGTTCGGCATGGGACTGGCCCGCATGCGGAAGGCGGGGGTCCGCGTCATCGACCGGGCCGTGCCGCACGCCGCAGACACGGCGGCGGTTTACCTTCACATCCAGCTGCCCGAGGCCTCCGCCTACCACGCGCCGACGCTGGAATCGCAGCCCCATGCCTACACGACGCCGGTGCGCCAGCGATTGGAGATGGGGAGGTACGTGCTCGCCGAGGACTACGCGAGGGCGCGGATTGGCGCAGCGGTCCTGCAGCGCGAGGTTGACGCCGCGCTAGAGGACTGCGACGCACTGGTCCTGCCGGCCGTGCCCATCACCGCTCAGCCGATCGGCAGCAGCGCGCTCACCTTCGCTGGGCGGTCTTACCCGGTGCGCGCATTGATGCTGCGGCTGACCCAGCTGTTCGATATCACCGGCCACCCGGCGATTTCGCTCCCGTGCGGGCACTCCCGGGAGAATCTGCCGGTCGGCCTCCAACTCGTCGGCCGCCGTCATCGGACCGCCGACCTGCTGGAGATTGCCTCGGCCGTTGAGACGCTCATGGCCCAACGGGACTAGGGGGGCCGTCATCCCGGCATCGCCGGCGGGCGCGGAATGTCGGACGGTGGCATTGGCGGCACGTCCGGCGGCGGCACCGGCCGGGGATCGGGTGGCGGCTGGTCGATGATGTCGGGCGGACGGGGGTCCGGCGGGTTGGGGTTGGGAGGTTGCTCGATCATGCTGCCAACCCTGCAAGAAGCGCCGCGTGTCGGTCGGGCGTGTGGCAACTGGTAAAATGTCCGTTCAATGCTGGCTCCGCTGTTCTACGCCTGGGAACGCCGCCTACACTCGCGAACGCCCGACCGGGTCGTGCGCCCGTTCGACTGGGGCCTCGACTGGCTGGCGGGCAACGGCCATCCGGCCGGGACGCCTGAAGACATCATCCTGGCCGACTGGTCAAGGGCCGCGCTGGCCGATTCCAGCGCCTTCTTCTCGGCCCCCCCGACACGCGACTACCGGTGGGAACCCGAGGCGTCGGGTGACGCCACTTGCGCCGGCACGGTCTCGTTTCCGAGCGTCATCACCACCCCGCATCCCGAGAACAACATCGTCTACGGCCGACTGTTCCCGGCGAGGCGCAAGAAGGGCGGAAGAGAAGACCGGCGGCGGGCGGTCGTCGTGCTGCCCCAGTGGAATTCCGACGCCGGCGGGCACGTCGGCCTCAGCCGGCTGCTCGCCTATTTCGGAATCAACGCGCTCAGGCTGAGCTTGCCGTACCACGACCGGCGGATGCCCCCGGTCCTCAGCCGCGCCGACTTCATCGTCTCCGCGAACGTGGGAAGAACGGTCCAGGTATGTCGGCAGGCGGTGGTCGACGCCCGGCGGGCGGTGGCGTGGCTGGCTGAACAGGGGTACGAGCGGATAGGCATCCTGGGCACCAGCCTCGGGTCGTGCCTGGCGATGCTGACCTCGGCGCACGAGCCGCTGATCCGGGCCGAGGCGCTCAACCACATCTCCCGCTACTTCGCGGATGTCGTCTGGGAAGGCCTGTCCACCGAGCACGTCCGCGCCGGCCTCGACGGGCAGATCACGCTGGAGCGCCTGCGCGAGTTCTGGATGCCCATCAGCCCGCAGGCCTACGTGGGCCGTGTGCGCCACACGAAGACGCTGCTGGTCTACGCCCGGTACGACACCACGTTTCCCGTTCACCTGTCGCTCGACCTGGTGCGCGAGTTCCAGCGCCTCGGCGTGCCCTACGAACTGTCCGTCCTCCCCTGCGGCCACTACACGACCGGCCTGACGCCTTTCAAGTACATCGATGGGTACGTGCTGACCAAGTTCCTTGTGAAGAATCTTTGAGGGGAGCCCGCCAGCCTGCCGCGCTCCCGTGCCGCCGGCGGCGTTACAGGTACTTCAGCAAGCCCTTGAGGGCTTCGAAGACGGCGGTGGCGAGTTCGCGCACGAGGGGAGACACATCGCCCTGGTTGACGGAGTTGGCAACCGTCACCGGGTCGGTGAGGACCAGCCATATCGTCGCCGAGGCCAGGACGGCCGAGACGACGGCAACCATGCCAAACAGGCTGAGACTGGTTCGGCCGAGGCCGATCATGCGAGTCCTAGTTTAGCACCGCCGCGCGCTGTGGGAGGCGCGGCGGGCGGGCTCGCCCGGCCGGGTCGCGTCCGCCTCGACCGCCGGCCGCCTAGTCGCCGTTCAGCGACGTCACCGGACCGATGCCGAGCGCAGACAATCCAGGCAGGACCTTCTCGTGGTCGCCGACCACCGCCACGGTCATCTTCGAGATATCAAGGCACTGGGCGGCGGCGGTCACCGCGTCGAGGCCGACGGCTTGCACGGACGGCACGAACTGCTCGAGGGTGTCGTCGGGCAGGCCGTAGAGGGCAAGTTGCGCCAGCCCCCTTCCTATCTGGCCCGCGGTTTCGAAGCTGCGAGCGTAGCCGCGCGTCAGTGCCGACTTCGCAAGGTCGAGTTCCGATGGCGTCGCGGGGCGCGCAGAGGCGATGTCCCGCACCTCCTTGAGGATCTCGCGGACGGCGTCCGCCGTCACGCCGGTCTGCACTGCGGCTTGCACCATGAACGGCCCGGGCGCCCGCCGGAACTCGAAGCCGCTTCGCACGCCGTAGGTGTATCCCTTGTCCTCGCGAAGGTTCATGTTCAACCGGCTGACGAACTGCCCGCCCAGGATCGCGTTCAGCACCAGCAGCGGGTAGTAGTCGGGCGTCTGGCGGGACGCGCCCACCTGCCCGATCCGGACTTCCGACTGCGCGGCGCCAGGCCGGTCCACCAGCGCGAGCGGCGCCGACGGCAGCGCGGGGGTCGCTGTCGCCATGGGGTCCTGCACCAGCAGCGCGGGAGAAACGGCAGGCTGGCCCGGCCTCCAGTCGCCGAACGCGCGCTCGACCGACGCGAACAGCTCGTCGTGCGCCGCGTCGCCGGCCGCGACGACCGTCGCCAGCGAAGGCTGCCAGATCTGCGCGTGGAACCACGCCACGTCGTCGAGCACGGACGACTCGAGGCCGCCGATGGTGCCGATTGGCAGCCGCCCGTAGGGGTGACTGCCGTAGAGGAGCCGCGCCAGCGCCAGGTCCGCGACCGCCGGCGCCAGGTCGCGGAGCTGGCGAAGGCGGTTGAGCCGCAGCTCGCGGACACGATTGAAATCGACGCGCGCCAGCCGGGGCCTCGTCACGATGTCGGAGAGCAGGCCAAGCGCGGTGTCAGCGAAACGCGGTAACGCCAGCAGCGAGAGCACCGTGGCGTCCGAGCCGACCTCCGTCTCGAACTGGGCCCCGATGCCCGCGAGCGCATCCTCGATGTCTAGCGCCGACCGGTCGCCGCTTCCCTCGTCGAGCATGTCGGCGGTGAGCGCGGCCAGGCCGGGCCGCTCCGCGGGGTCGGCGGCCGACCCCCGCGCGAGCAGGAGCAGGAACGACACGACCGGCACGCCGCGGTGCTCCACGGTGGTGACGCGCAGCCCGTTCGAGAGCACGCCGCGGCGGACTTCCGGAAAACGCAGGACGGGGTCAGGTCCGGGAGCGGGCAGTTTCGAGCGGTCGATGGCCATCACGAGCACACTACTTTCGCGGAATCGGGCAGCGCGAGATCGAGCCGGCCGTGCGGGACCACGCTGACGGCCACGCGGGCGCCGCGCACCAGGAAGCGCCGGGCGGCAGCCGCCACGGAATCCGGCGTCGCCTCGCGGTACCGCTGCAGATCACGGTCGAAGTAGCCGGGGTCGCCCACGAACACGTTGTACTGATTGAGCTGGTCCGATTTCCCGCCGAACCCGCCAACGGTCTGGACGCGGTAGATGAACTGCGCTTCGGCCTGTGCGAGGCTCTTCTGCAGTTCGGCCGCGGTCGGCCCCGTCTCCGCGACGTGCGCGAGTTCCGCCGACATCGCGGTTTCGAGTTCCGCCAGGGTATGACCGGGTGCCGCGGTGCCGATCAACTGGAAGAAACCCGAGAGCTCGCGCGATTGCTGGACCGCCGTGATGTCGGTCGCGACGCGCCGCTCGTACACGAGTGACTTGTAGAGCCGCGAACTCTTGCCGTCGGCGAGCACGTCGGCCACCAGGTCGAGTTGCGCATCGCCGTCCGCGAAGATCGCCGGCGAGATCCAGTTCAGGTACAGGCGTGGTAATTCGACGCGGTCCTCGAGCACCAGCCGCACCTCCCGCGCCTGCGGGACCTGGCAGTCGATGGCGCCGGCGCCCGGGCCCGGCTCGATACCGCCGAAGTACGATTCGACGAGCGCGAGCGCCGCCTCGGTGTCGATGTCGCCCGCGAGCGCGAGCGAGGCATTCGCCGGGTGATAGTAGCGCTTGAAGAACGCCGTCACGTCGTCGAGACTCGCCGCCCGCAGGTCCGCGGGGCTTCCGATGGTGAGCCAGTGATACGGGTGGTCGGGCGGGTACAGCGCGTCCACGATCGCCATGATCGCCATGCCGTAAGGCCGGTTCTCGTAGTTCTGGCGGCGCTCGTTGAGGACCACGTCAACCTGGTTGCGGAACTTCTCCTCGGTCAGGGCGGGAAGCAGGTGGCCCATCCGGTCCGACTCCATCCACAGCGCGAGTTCGAGGCTGTTGGCGGGCACCACTTCCCAGTAGTTGGTGCGGTCGGAATTCGTGGAGCCGTTGAGAATCGCGCCCGCCTGCTGCAGCGGCTGGAAATAGCCGTGGTCGTAGTGTTCGGACCCCTCGAACATCAGGTGCTCGAACAGATGGGCGAAGCCGGTGCGCCCCGGCTGCTCGTTCTTGGACCCGACGTGGTACCAGAGATTGACCGCCACGATCGGGCAGCGGCGATCCTCGTGGATCAACACCGGCATGCCGTTGCCGAGCGTGTGCTTGGTATACGGGATGTTCATGGCTGCTCATTCAACGCTACCACGTTCGGCGTGCGCCTGTCTTTGTGCGCCTGGCCGGGGGCGGTTCGCACGATTGCAGCCGCCCACGTTATGATTGGCGGCCCATGTCCGCTCCGCGATCCGCGTCGCCGTGGTCGATGCTCGCCCTGCTCGCCTCGGGCGAGTTCCTCGGCATGACGCTGTGGTTCTCGGCCACCGCCGTCACGCCGTCGCTCGTCCGCGAATTCCAGCTCTCCCCGGGGCAGACCGCGTGGCTGACGATGGCGGTGCAAGGGGGGTTCGTGGCGGGCACGCTGGTGAGCGCCGCCCTGAACCTGGCCGACCTGCTCCGCGCGCAGCGGCTGTTCGCGGTCGGCTGCGTGCTCGGCGCCTTCGCGACGGCGGCGATCACGCGCGTCGAAGGCCCCACCGCTGCGATCCTCCTGCGTGCCGCCACGGGCGCGGCGCTGGCGGCTGTCTACCCGACGGGACTGAAGATCGCCGCAGGCTGGTTCCGCCGGCGCCGGGGCACCGCGCTCGCGGTGCTCGTCGCGTCGCTCACCATCGGCCAGGCCTTCCCCCACCTGCTCGCATCGCTCCTCGGACCCGACAGCTGGCGGTTGCAGATGCTGGTGACCGCCGGGCTCGCGGTCGCCGGCGGCACGGTCGTCCTGCTGTTCGTGCGCGAGGGGCCATACGCGGTGCTCACCGAGACGTTCGACCCCCACGCCGCCAGCCGGGTCTATCGCGATCCCCGCACGCGGTACGCGGTGTTCGGGTACCTGGGCCACCAGTGGGAACTCTACGCGATGTGGACGTGGATTGGGACGTTCGCCGCGGCGAGCCTTGCCGCGCGCGGGCAGGCGGACGTCTCGCGGGCGGCTTCGGTCGCGGCATTCATCGGCGTGGGTGCCGGCGCCGCGGGGTGCCTGATGGCGGGGCTCGCCGCCGATCGCCTCGGCAAGGTGCGCGTCGCCGCGATCGCGCTCCGGGTGTCGGGCAGCTGCGCGGCGCTGTCGGCGCTCGTCTACGGCGCCCACCCGGCGCTGCTCTACCTGTTCGTGGCCATCTGGGGCACGGCCGTCGTCGCCGACTCCGCCCAGTTCTCGGCGCTGGTCGCCGACAACAGCCGGCCGGAGTACGTGGGGACGGCGCTCACCGTCGAGACCTGCAGCGGCTACCTGCTGACGATGCTGACGATCCGGGTCATACCCTGGCTGGCGCCCGTCGTCGGCTGGCAATGGGTGTTTCTCGCGCTCGTCCCCGGGCCCGTCTTCGGAGCGTGGGCCATGCGGAGGTTGAGGTCTACTTCACCGCCTCGACCGGGATGACCGGCTTCCTGTAGCTCGCGATCGAGACCTGCGCGGCCAGCTGCTCGGCGGCCGAGAAGAAGGCGCGGGCCGCGGGTGAATCCGGTTCGGCCACGACCAGCGGCAAGCCGGCATCCCCGCCCCGGCGAATCGGTTCGTAGATTGGCACCCGCCCAAGGAACGGCACCTCCATGCTCTCCGCCGTGCGCTCGCCGCCGCCGCGCCCGAAGATGTCGCTCTCGTGCGCGCAGTTGGGGCACGCGAAGTAACTCATGTTCTCGATCAGCCCGAGCACCGGGATGTTCAGCTTCTGATACATCCGGACGGCCCGCCGGCTGTCGGCCAGCGACACTTCCTGCGGCGTGGTGACGACGATCGCGCCGGCCACCGGCACCGTCTGGCTGAGGCTGAGGGCCACGTCCCCGGTGCCGGGGGGCATGTCGATGATCAGGTAGTCCAGCTCGCCCCACTTCACCTCGTGGAAGAACTGGCGGATGACGCTGTGGAGCATCGGGCCGCGCCAGATCACCGGCGAGTCGTCGTTGGTCAGGAAGCCCATCGACACGACCTTGATCCCGAACTTCTCCGCCGGCAGGATCTTCTCGCCTTCCGCCATCAGCTGGCCCTGGACGCCCAGCATCATCGGCACGTTCGGCCCGTAGATGTCGCCGTCGATCATCCCCACGCGGCTGCCGCGCGCGGCGAGCGCCGCGGCCAGGTTCACGGCCAGCGTGGTCTTCCCGACACCGCCCTTCCCGGCTCCGACCGCGACGATGTTCCTGACGCCTGGAATCGGGGCCTGCGCCGACTCCACGTTGCGGGCCGTCCGCACGCTCGCGGTCATCGTCACCTGCGACGTCGGTCACGCCGGGGAGCGCCGAGACCGCCTGGTGCGCCTGGTCCCGCATGGCGTCCTTCACCGGGCACGCGGGGGTGGTGAGCTCGATCGTGAACGCGACCCGCCCGCCGTCGATGTGCAGGTCCTTGACGAAGTTGAGCGCGACGATGTCGCGGTGGAGGTCGGGGTCCTTGACGGCCCTCAGGGCGTCGAGCACGGCAGCTTGATCAACGGAAGACATGGGTACCTCGTTGTGGCTCGGGAAACGTCTCGTTCAATCATGCCACAACGAGCTGCCCGGCTTCAGGCGGCGGGCCTCGGGCTCCAGGCCTCGCCCGCCAGGCCAGCCTCGCGAACCGGTGTTACGCGTGTGAAAGGCCCGCGCGGGCCAGCACCTGCTCGAGCCACTGGTTGGTGAGCTTCTCCTGGACGGTGTTCTGGCGCAGCCGGGCGTTCAGGTTGAAGAAGTCCACGCGGTCCATCAACTGGTCCTGGTTGAAGCAGGAGAAGATGATCGTCTCCTGCCCGGTGGCGGGATCGACGTGCTTCTGCAGGCACTGCGCGCACACTTCCTTCATCATGCACTGCATGGGCGAGTTGATGCTGGCGATGGCGACGTGGTCGCGCTTGAGGTACGGCGCCAGGGCCGCGCCGCGCGCCGCCTTCACCGCCGCCATCATCCGGTCGGAACCGATGACGATCATCCGATCGACGCTCTGCAGCGGCACGGTCTGGCGGCCGAGCGCGCCCTGCGCGTAGGCGACCAGGCTGTCCACGATGTTGCCGCGGAAGTGCGCGTCCTGCGGGCGGGCCGGCTCGATGGGCGCGCCGGTGTCGGTGCTCCAGATCACCTGGTCGGTCGCCGCCTCGATCTCCTCGCGCTTGAAGAGGTCCTCGCCTCTCTTGTACCCGGCAAAATAGATGACGCGGTTGCCGCTGTCGCGCATCGCGCGGGCGATCGAGAACAGCACCGCGTTGCCGAGACCGCCTCCCGCGAGCAGGACGCTCTCGCCCGACGGGATCTCGGTGGGCGCGCCCGTCGGCCCCATCACGACGACCTCCTGCCCCGGCTCGAGGTAGGCGCACAGCCGGCTCGACACGCCGAGTCTCCAGGGCGATCATCGAGAGCAGGCCCTCGTCCCTGTCCACCCACGCCCCGGTCAGCGCGATGCCCTCCATCACCAGTTTCACGTCGTCGCCATCCATGCCGGCCGTCACCGCGCCCGACTCGAAGTTCTGCAGGCGGTAGAACTGGCCGGGATGGAAGTGGCGCGCGGCGGCCGGCGCGTGGACGATCACCTCGATGATCGTGGGAGTCAGCCGCTTGACGCCGACGACCCTCGCGTCAATTCTGCGTCGAGCCTCGCGACCAGGCCCTGCCAGGCCTGGTCGCGCCGTCCCTGCGCCCCCGAGGTCCGCGCCGGCGACCGCGTCCTCGAACAGCGCCACGACGTGCGGGAACCCGTCCTTGGCCGACGCCATGGCCTTCACGACGTTGCCGGCGTACCTCGGGTGGTTGTCGCCGTAGTAGCTGACGAACCGGCCGTCCGACGCATAGGACGTGAAGAACCCGAGCGGGTCGGGCTCGAGCCGGCGGGTCCCGTCCGCCTGCCGCACGACGCGGTGGCTGCGGAAGAACCGCTGGTGGTCGTCCAACTGGAAGGTGCCGGGCGCTTCCCGCTCACAGGTGACGTTCGGCGAGGTGCCGGCAGCCACCAGCAGCGCCCTGGCGGGCAGTTCCACGGTGCCGGCGCCTCGCCGGAACACGACCGCCTTCACGTGGCCGTTCTCGTCGGGCACCGCCTCGATCGGGTCGAGGTTCTCGATGAAGCCGATGCCCTCCTCGAGCGCCTTGATGATCTCCTCGTGGTTGAGGCGATAAGCCGGCGAATCGATCATCCGCTTCCGGTAGACCACCGACACCCCGCCCCAGGCGCGCAGCAGCGGCACGAAGTCCGGCGGTTCGCCGGCCGCTGCGGCGCGAGCGCGCTCGGCCCGGATCGCGATGGCGTGGGCCAGGAACTCCTCCAGTTGCGCCAGTTCCTCGGCGTCGTAGGCGCGCCGGACCTGGGCTTCACCCACGAGCGCCGAGAGTTCCTCGAAGCGCCCGAGGATCTTCTCCACTTGCTGCGGGTAGTAGGCCAGCAGTTCCGTCGCCGTGTCGACGGCAGTGAGGCCGCCGCCGATCACGAGGGCGGGCAGCCGCACCTGCAGGTTCGCGAGCGACTCGTGCTTGAACGCGCCTGTCAGCTGCAGCGCCATCAGGAAGTCGCTTGCCTTCCTCACGCCGCGAATCAGGTTGTTCTTCATGTCGATGATCGTCGGCCGGCCGGCGCCGGCCGCGATCGCGACGTGCGAGAACCCGTGCGCCCACGCGTCCTCGATCGGCATCGTTCCGCCGAAGCGGATGCCGCCGTAGGCCTTGAACCGGGCGCGGCGCGAGAGGAGCAGGTGCAGCAGCGTCAGGAAGTTCTTGTCCCAGCGGACCGTGATGCCGTACTCGGAGACGCCGCCGAACCCCTCGAGCACCCGGCGGTCGAGCGCGCGGTAGATCGTCGACCATTCCCGGATGGGCTGGGCCAGCCACTCGGACGGCAGCGGCTCGATCTTCAGCCCGTCGATCCCCACCACGCCGAAGCCTTCGTTGAGCAGGTAGTGCGACAGCGTGTAGCCCGCCGGCCCCAGGCCGACAACCAGCACGTTGATGCCGTTGTAAGGCAGCGGGTAGGGACGGCGGACGTTCAGCGGGTTCCAGCGCGAGAGCAGGCTGTAGACCTCGAGGCCCCACGGCAGCTTCAGCACGTCGGTGAGCACGCCCGTTTCGGCCTGCGGGATGTTGACCGGGTCCTGCTTCTGGTAGATGCAGGCCTTCATGCAGTCGTTGCAGATCCGGTGGCCCGTGCCGGCGCACATCGGGTTGTCGAGCGTGACCAGCGCGAGCGCCCCGACCGCGTCACCCGCCTTTCTCAGCGCGTGCATCTCCGAGATCTTCTCGTCGAGCGGACACCCGGGCAGCGGGATCCCGAGCGCGTTTCGCGAGGTGGTGCCGTCCTTCGCGTGGATCCCCTTGGAGCACGAGTCCTTGTCGCGCTCGTGGCAGAGCACGCAGTAGTGGATTTCGGAGAGCACCTCTCGCCGGTCCATCCGCGGGTCGGTCAGCACGAAGCCGTCGCGGCGCCGCCGGTGCCGCTCCGGGCCGGCCGCGAGCTCCGGCAGACGGGGATCGGGATGTTCCACCTCCACGAGGTGCAGCGGGTCGAGCGCGTGCGGCAGGCGGAACGACATCCACCCCGCGCACGACGGGTCGTCGAGGTGGGCGGCCACCCAGCGGGCGATGCTGTCGATCTGCGACACGACGTGGGAGCGCTCCGCCTCGGCGCCGGCCTTCGGCAGCGTGGCCTCCCGGTCGAGGAGCGCGCAGGCGGCCGTCGACAGTGCCAATTCGGCGTCCGCCTGGCCGCCGGTGATGGCGGCAACCAGCCGTTCATCATCCGCGGTACACAGGGGCGGCATCAATGCCGGCGGCAGGTCGGGGGACGGCGTCGGGACGGCGTTCTTGCGGAGCGGCACGGCGCGGCGCCGGACGAGGTCCACCTTGAAGCGAAAGACCGGATCGAGCGCGCGCGTCCCGTCGAGAACCGCGCGGCACTCGTCCTCGATGCGAAACAGCCGCGCGATGAACCGGCTGACGTAGGGCGCCAGCCGCACGAGGAGCGACGAGACGGCGGTCGCCGGCCGGCCCGCCGGGTCCGCCCGGTAGCCGTTCCATTCCTCCCACAACGCGGGGTCCTCGCGCGCCGCGCCCTCGCAGAACAAGTCGTAGAGGTCCTTCAGCCGCGCTGCATCCTGCAGGTCGGCGAAAGAGAACCCGGGAATGCCGGGCTCGAACCCGGAAACGGGAACAGGTCGCGTTGTCATAGGTGCGCCTCAAACAGTATCGCTCAAGACCGCACCGTGGCATGCTGAGGATGAGCTGAGACCGACTTTCAAGAGGAGCACACCGATGGCCACACGGCTGCCGCAGACCTTCGAGAACCACGTCCGCATCCTGCCCGCGTACCACTACGTCGCGTTTCCACTCTTCGCGATCAACTTCTTCTACGCGGCGTACCAGGCGGTCGCGCACCCGGCCGTGGGCACGGCCATCGGGCTCGGCCTGGCCGTCGGGCTCGTGCTGCTGTTCTTCCTCGCAAGGACGATGGCGCTGACCGTGCAGAACCGGGTGATCCGGCTCGAGGAACGCCTGCGGATGCGGGCGATCCTGCCGGCCGACCTGCAGCCCCGCATCGAGGAGTTCAGCGTGAAGCAGCTGGTCGCCCTGCGGTTCGCCAGCGACGAGGAACTGCCCGCCCTCGCCCGCAAGGTCCTCGACGACAAGGTCGAGGACCAGAAGGCGATCAAGCGGATGGTGAAGAGGTGGAGGGCGGACTACCTCCGGGCGTAATCCCGATCGGCACGCGCTTGGTCCCATCTGGCGGGTTTGGCGTGCTGCCGTTATGGCACATGAAACGCGCCGGCCGGCCGAGCCCCTCGTTCCGGTCTCCGCGCTCGGAAGACCTCGCGAGTCGCCCTCCACGAGGAGCCCGTCCGCCCACCGTTCAGAACGCGTGCCAGAGAGCGCTCTCGGCCGCCGGCGGTCGAGAGGCGGGTGCGGGTCGGGTCGGTCCGAAGGCCGACTCTGAGGTCTTCCGAACCGGAGGCCGGAGGGCCGGCCCGGACCGTGCCCGCCGCCTCGTGCTGGCGCCCGTGCATGAGGCGTGACACGTTCATTTCTTCAAGAACTTGTCGTACCAGCCCAGCCAGCGCGTCAGCCGATCGCGCTGGTAGCTGGGCGTCGTCAGCGAGTGGTGCTGGTCCGGGTAGATGACGAGCTGGGTCTCGATGCCGAGGCTCTTCAGCGCCTGGTACATCTGCTCCGACCCGGCGATCGGCACGTTGAAGTCGATCTGGCCGCCCATGAACAGGGTTGGCGTCTTGATGCGGTCGGCGTGCAGGAACGGGTACGACACCTTGGTGTAGACGTCCAACGACTTCCAGGGCTGGCCCACCTCGAGCTCCCACTGGATGATGTACTGGTCCACGCCGTACAGGGACAGCTGCGCGGCGCTGCCCGCGCCGCTGAAGGCCGCCTTGAAGCGCGTGTCCGTCGCGATCGTGTAATCGGTCAGGATGCCGCCGTAGCTCCACCCGCCGATGCCGAGCTTCTCCGGGTCGGCGATGCCGCCGGCCACCGCCCAGTCCACGGCGGCCAGCAGGTCCATCACTTCCTTGTTGCCCCAGTCGGCGTAGATCGCTTTCTGGTAGGCGTCACCGCGTGCCGAGCTGCCCCGGTAATTGACCGCGAGGACAACGTAGCCGTTCGCCGCGAAGAACTCGCGGTTGAAGTCGAACGAGAACTCGTCCTGGCCGTTGGGGCCGCCGTGGATGATCAGCAGCGTGGGGTACTTCCGCCCGGCGACGAAGCCGGCCGGTTTCTTCACGATCCCGTTCACCACCGTCCCGTCCTTCGCCTTGCAGCTGAACCCCTCGGTCGTCGCCAGCTGGAGGCCCGCTATCAGCTCGTCGTTCTGGTGCGACAGCTGCCGCAACGCGCCGTTCTCGAGGGCGAAGACTTCGTCGGGCTGACTTGGGGTCGAGACCAGCAGGGCCAGCCCGCCGGCCGGCCGAGCGGCGATCGCGCTTGCCGCCCGTTCCCCGCTCGTCAGCTTCTCCACCGCCCCGGTGGCCACCGTCACGCTGGCCGCGTAGGCGGTGCGGTCGTCACTCACCACCACGCGTACGCTCTGCCCGTCGGCCGCCCAGGCCAACCGCCCGTCGACGGGCCGGTCCAACGCAGCGGTCAGGACCTTCGGCGTCCCGCCCGCCGCCGGCACGACCGCGAGCTTGTCCAGGTGGTAGGCCGTCAACCTGGTGACGTCGCCCTGCACGTAGGCGATCCACTTGCCGTCCGGGCTCCACGCCGGCGTGCCGCTGTCGCGCCCCTCGAACGTCGTCACCGGCCGCGCCTCGGCTCCCGCCCGCGCCTCGATGACCCAGATGTTCGAGTCGTCGTTCCGGTCGGGGTCCGGCGTCCGGTTGCTGACGAAGGCGATCGCCTTCCCGTCGGGCGACCAGGCCGGTGACTCGTCGTCGAACACGCCCTGGGTGAGAACCTCCGCTTTCTTGGTGTCGACCTCGAAGAGCGTCAGGTGCGAGTAGAGCCGCCGCAGGTAGCCGCCCTCGTCCGACTTGAAGTGGTACCGGTCGATGACGATGGGCGGGGCGGTCTTTCGCTTCCAGCCCTCCATCTTCTCGGGGTCGGAGGCGGGGTCGAAGTCGTTGACGACGAGACAGAGGCGCTTGGCGTCCGGCGACCAGGCGTAGTCTGCGACGCCGCCCTTGATGTCGGTCAGCTTCTGCGCCTCGCCCCCCTGGCGGTCGAGCAGCCACACCTGGGCGCCCTTCTTCTTCTCCGCCTCGTCGCCCCGCGCGCTCAGAAACGCCAGGTAACGGCCATCCGGGCTCCAGCGGGGGGCCCGCTCGGAGGTTTCGGGAGACGAGGTGAGCCGAACCTGCTGCTTGCCATCCCAGCTCACCATCCAGAGGTCCGAGTCGCGCTTGTCTTTCTCCACGTCCTGGGTGCCCACCGCGTAGGCGACCCACTGGCCGTCGGGCGAGACCCGGGGGTCGGAGACGGTGCGGATCTTCGGCAGGTCGTCAACCGTCAGCGGCCGCTTCTGCGCCTGCCCGGTGCCGGGAAGGCTCAACAGAACGACGGCAGCGCAGGCGAGGCGTGTGGCGGCGCGGAACATCGATATCCTCCGGTTGCAGGTCATTGTCTTGCGCAGGCAGGCTGAGTGCGAGGGTCCCGCCGGAGCCGATATGTTACTTCGAAGCACGACGGCGGCGCGACAGCGCGGGCCGCCGGGGGCACTCGCATCTGGAAAGTTCGGGAGAGTAGGAGTAGATTCTCCTAGCAGCGGTCGCCCAGCCTGCCCGCCATGTCGTCGTAATACCGGGGCGACTGCACCAAGGAGCCATCATGAGAAGAGCGCTGCTTCTCCTCGCAGTGCTGGCCTGCGCCTCGGCCGCACCCGCCGTCGCCCAGCAGACGACCGGCACCCTCGTCGGCACGATCACCGACGAATCCGGGGCCGTCGTCCCCGGCGTCACCATCGTCGCCAAGCACCTCGACACCGGTCGCTCGTTCGAAGCGGTCTCCACGTCCACGGGCGTCTATACCCTTCAACTGCTGCCTGTCGGAGACTACGAGGTGGCCTTCCAGCTCGCCGGGTTCCAGACGGTCACGGTGAAGGGCATCTCGCTCCATGTGAGCGACCGGCTGGAGGTGAACGGCAAGCTGTCGGTGTCGGGCCTGGCGGAAGTCGTGGAAGTGACGGCCGCGCAGCAGTTGGTGCAGCCGACGCCGGCGCTCCAGAACCTGATCGACTCGAGGCAGGTGCAGGAACTGCCGCTCAACAACCGCAATTTCGCGCAGCTGGCGACGCTGGCGCCCGGCGTCTCGAGCGACCTCGAAGACGAGGTCGGCGTGGGCCTCACCAGCCGCATGAACCTGTCGATCAACGGCGCGCGGCGCAACGCGGTCAACTGGCTCGTGGACGGCGTGTCGAACGTGGACGTCGGCTCGAACATCACGCTGCTGTCCACGCCGACGCTCGAGTCGATCCAGGAGTTCAAGATCATCACGAACGGCTACGCGGCGGAATGGCCGCGCAGCGGCGGCGGCATCATCAACGTCGTGACGAAGTCGGGCAGCAAGCGGTACACGGGCAACGCGCTACTACTTCATGCGCGACGAGAGCCTGAACGCCAACTCGTTCGTGCGGAACAAGAGCAGGACGCGACGCTCCGCGGGAACCCGCCGGCGCTCGACTACAAGAACTTCGGCTACACGTTCGGCGGGCCGGTCCCCAGCATGACCGAGAAGCTCTTCTTCTTCTGGTCGCAGGAGTGGCGTCGGGTCACCAGGGCCCCGGCCTCTCTCATCGCCAACGTGCCCGACCCGTCATGGCTCAACGACCCGACGAACATCAATTACGTGGCGCCGTCGCTGCGCGACCCGAACGCCGTGGCGCTCCTGGCCGCGTGGCCCGCGCCGAACGTCCCGGGGAAGAACCAGTACCTGGTGTCGTCGCCGAACATCAACAACACGCGGCAGGAAGTCATCCGGATGGACTACGACTTCTCGCCGAAGTGGCGGCTGACCGGCCGCTACACCCACGACCTCAGCCAGACGCGGGAACTTGGCGGCCTGTTCCTCAGCATCGCCGTGCCGAACGTGGCGACGACCGACACGAACATCCCCGGCCAGGTGTTCGCCCTGGGGCTGAAGACGATTCTCAGCAACAGCGCGCTGAACGAGTTCTCGTACCAGATGTCGAGCAACGCCATCACGACGACGAACCCCGACGGCACGAAGGGCATGCGCTCTGACTACGCCATCAACATCCCGGAAATCTACGCCGGGAACGCCTCCAACCGCATCCCGACGATCGCCGTGACCGGGCTCTCGAGCATCGCCTCGAACCAGCTGTACGACAACAATTACGTCAACCACACGTTCACGGACAACTTCTCGCTGCAGAAGGGCAACCACGCCTTCAAGGCCGGCCTGCTGATGACGTTCGAGCAGAAGAACGAGAACGCGATGAACGCCACGCAGGGGAGCTTCAGCTTCGTGTCGGTCACCGGCGGCCGCACGGGCTTCCAGAACTTCATGCTGGGCAACGCGGACGGCTCCTGCGCCGCGTGCAGCTACTCGGAGGCGGAGCGCGACGTCACCAACAACCTGCGCTTCAGCCGCTACGAGATGTACGCGCAGGACACCTGGAAGGTGCAGCGGAACCTGACCGTGGACTACGGCGTGCGGTACGCGCTCTACCCGCCGGTCAAGGACGTCAACGACCAGCTGGTGACGTTCGACCCGTCGACCTACGTCGCCGCCAACGCGCCGCAGTTCGCGAACGCGACGGGCACGCTGGTCAACTACGCGACCGGTGACCCGCTGGTCGGGCTGATCGTCGCGGGCAAGAACTCCCCGTACGGGCGCGCGATCTACGAGTTCAAGAAGAACAGCATCCAGCCGCGCGTCGGCTTCTCGTGGGATCCCCAGAGCACCGGGAACACGATCCTGCGCGGCGCCTTCGGCATCTACTACGACCAGCCGCTGGTCGGCATCTTCGAGCAGAACTCCCAGACGAGCCCGCCGATCGTCAGCACGATCAGCCTGACCGGCATCAGGCTGTCCAACCCGGGAGCGGGTGTCACGACGAGCACGTCGGGGGTCCGGGCAATCCAGGCGACCGCCACCGACTTCGAGAACCCGCGGATGATCCAGTGGAACCTGACCGTCACGCGGCGGCTGTTCAAGAACGGCGTCGCGGAGATCGGCTACGTCGGCTCGCGCGGCGACAACCTCATTCGCCCGACCGACATCAACTACCCGCAGCCGACGGCGGTCGTGGCGCTGCAGAGCCAGCCGGGGCTGAGCGCCGCCGTCAACCCGGTCCGGCCGTACCGGTCCTACGGCCAGATCCTGATGCGTGAGACCACCTCGATCAGCCGCTACAAGGGGCTCCTGGCCGCTTTCCGCTGGAACGCCGTGAAGAACGCGACCCTGAACCTCAGCTATACCCTCAGCCGCAACCAGACGGACGCGTCGAACGACCGCGACAGCGTTGACATCCCGCAGAACCCGCTGGATCCGATGGCGGACTACGCGGATGCAAGGACGGACCGCCGTCATATCTTCACCGCGTCGTACATCTACGAGTTCCCGTTCTTCCGCGACTCGACGAATGCCGTGCTGAAGCACGCGCTCGGCGGCTGGCAGTTCTCCGGTATCACCGCGGCGAACTCCGGGCCGCCGGTCAACCGGATCTCGGTCAGCACCAACAACTTCCGCCGCGGCGGGTTCGCAGATCTTTCGGGCCAGCCGATCCAGGCGGGAGAGCTCGACCAGTGGGGCACGCCGAACATGTGGTTCAACCCGGCCGCCTTCACGCCGCCGGCCGACGGCACGTTCGGCAACTCGGGGCGCGCGCCCTTCCGGCAGCCCGGGTTCTTCAAGACGGACCTCACCCTCTCGAAGAACTTCTACCTGCCGCGCAACGCGCGGCTCCAGTTCCGGGCCGACTTCATCAACGCCTTCAACCAGGTGAACTGGCAGTCTGACCCGAGCACGAACAGCATCGACAACACGTGCACGACGCTCGTGGCGACGTGCCTCGCGCCGACCGACACGTTCGGCCAACTGCTCAACGTGCGCGCGGCGCGCGAGATCCAGCTGGGGTTCAAGTTGTATTGGTAGGGTTCAGGCAGGCCTGCGGCACGAACGACAGAGGGCCGGACGTGGAATCCATCGTCCGGCCCTTCTCTTAGTACACCATCTACTTCAGCGTCACCACGTGCACCGTCCCGTCGCCGTACTTCTTCGCGAGGCCGTCGATCGTGCGGCCGCCGAACTTCGCCGCCATCGCGTCGATCGTGCCCTGGTTGGGCAGCATCTTGTCGGCGCCCGCCTTGCACTCGTCGATGTTGCCCGCCACCATGACGACCATCTTGTCGGCCTGGAGCCACTTCTGGGCGACGCGCTTGATGTCGGCCAGCGTCACCTTCTCGTATTTCGACCGGATGGTGTCGTAGTAATCGCGCGGCCGGTTGTTGTACTCGAGCTGCGCGAAGTTGGTGAGCGTCAGCAGCTTCGTCCCGAACGACGCGGGGAACGCCTCGATCCGCGCCATCCGCGCCATCTCGAGTTCGGCCTGCGTCACCGTCCCCGCACGCATCTCCTCGATCAGGTTCAGCATCAACTGCGACGCGAACACCACGGTGGCGTTCTTCGTCTGGCAGAACGCCGCGAAGGTCCCCGGGTACAGCAGCCCGCCGGAGAAGTTCGAACTGGTCGAGTAGGCCAGGCCGTTCTCGGTCCGGACGACGCGGGTGATGCGAGAGGAGAATGAGCCGCCGCCCAGGATGTAATTCATCAGGTCCACCGCGGGGTAGTCCGGGTCGTCCTGCATCAGGCCGATGTGGCCGATCTGGATGATGCCCTGGTTCGAGGGCACCTGCGGCTGCACCATGTAGACGCCCGCCCTCGAGGCCTGCTCCACCTTGGGAATCGGCGGCACGGCCTTCTCGGCCGGCGCCCACTTGCCGAACGTCGCCTCGAGCTTCTGGAGCATCTCGGCGCGTTTGAAGTCTCCGGCGACGATCAGGATCGCGTTGTTGGGGCCCCAGTACTTCTTGTGCCAGGCGGCGAGGTCGTCCCGCGTGATGCCGCTGGTCCCCGCCTCGCTCGCTTCCTGCGCGAACACCGAGTCCTCGCCGTACATCAGCTTCGTCCACGTGCGCATCGCCACCATCGACAGGTTCCGGTTGCGGTTGCGAATGCCCACGAGCGCCTGGTCGCGGTCCCGCCGCAGCTTGTCTTCGGGGAAGGCGGGGCTGGTGAGCAGGTCCATCCACATCTTCAGCCCCTCGTCCGCGTGACGCAGGTGGATCGAGAGGCTGTTCGCCGTCAGCGTCCCGGCCAGGAAGTCCATCCGCTCGTTCATCTGCTCGCCGTTCATCGACATCGAGCCGCCCGACCGCATCACGCTCGCCGTCATGCCCGCGACGCCGAGCTTGTCTCTTGGCTCGAGGAACGGCCCGGTGCGAACGAGGAGCGAGGCGTTGACCCAGGGGATCTGGTGATCTTCGGCGATGTAGACGACCAGCCCGTTGGAGAGCTGGACGCGGAAGTCCGCCGGCTTCGGAGGGGTGAACGTGAGCGGCGCGAAGGTGAACTGCTCGGGCCGCGGGCCCTTGACCGCCGGCGCGGCCGGCTTCGCCGCGGCCTTCTGGGCCGCCGGGGCGGCGGCTTTCTGGCCTCCCGCCGAGGTCGTCTGGGCCGACGCGTGGGGGCCGGCAGCCAGCACCAGCCACGCGGGGATCAGCAAGAGCGCTGCAGATCTCTTGAACATGGTGTTGTCCTCGCTTCCTACTTTTCCCGTTCCAGGACGCCGGTCACGCTGTTGTCCCGGGTCAGGTACTTCTTCGCCACCCGCATCAGGTCGTCGGCGGTCACCGCCATCCGCTGCTTGAACTGTTCCTCGATGAACTGCCAGCGGTAGGCGGTCTCCATCCGCGCCAGCGACCCGGCAATGCCGGTGCCCGCGAGGCTCTGAAGGTACTGCGCCTCCACCCGGTTCTTCACACGCTGCAGCAGCTGCGGGTCCACCGGGTTCGCTTTCGCGTCCTCGATGTACGTCCAGAGCTCCTTCTCGACCTGGTCGAGCGGAACCTTTGTTTCGTTCTTGATCTCCTTCGCGGCCGCCGTCACGTCGAAGGAGCCGTCGTACATCGAGGTGGACGCCATCGCCATCACGCTCGTGGCGTTGTCGTTCTTGAGCACCATGTCGAGGTACAGCTTGCCGGTCCGCGCGCTCATCACGTTGCCCAGGATGTACAGCGCCGCGAGGTCGTCGTGCCACAGCGGCGGGATGTGGAACTTGATCGTCACCTCGGGCGTGGTCGCGGCGCGTCCGTACACGCGCTTCTCGATGTAGGGCGGCTTGAAGTTCGCGCTGATCGTCCGCCGGTAGTACTCGGGCGACGGCTCCTCGGTGCGGACGCGGGGCGACTTCCCTTTCGACTTCAGCGGGCCGAAGTATTTCGTCACGAGAGGCATCACCACGGCCGGGTCCAGGTCGCCCGCGAGGACGAGCGTCGCGTTGTCGGGGCGATAGTACTGCTCGCGGTACTCCATCATTTCCTTCTTGGTGATCCGGCTGACGTCCGACATCCAGCCGACGACGTCCCAGCCGTAGGGGCTGGCCGCGTAGAAGGTGGCGTTCAGCTGCTCCTCGAAGAAGTAGCCCGGCTGGTTCTCGCTCATCCGGCGTTCCTCGGTGATCACGTCGCGCTCCGAGTAGAACTCCCGGAACACCGGGTTGGCCAGCCGGTCCGCCTCGAGGGCCAGGTACAATTCCAGCTTGTTCTTCGGCAGGGTCACGTAGTACTGCGTCATCTCGTTCCCGGTGGACGCGTTGACGCCGGTGCCGCCCGCGTTCTGGTAGGCGCCGAAGATCTCCATGCTCGTGATCGTCTCGGCCTTCTGCTTCGTGATCAGGTCCGAGACCTGCTTCTTCAGGGCGACGATCTTCGCGTCGTCCCGCCCCTTGATCTTCGATTCTTCCTGGACGACCTGCTCGATGAGGGCGTCGATCTGGCGGTCGTACTCGAGGTCCTTCTCGAGGGTGCCCGGCTTGATGCCCATCGAGGAGGTGCCCTTGAACATCATGTGCTCGTGGAAGTGCGAGACCCCCGTGATGCCGGGGCGCTCGTTCACCGAGCCGACCCGGTAGGCGAGGATGCAGCGGATGAGCGGCGCCTCGGGGCGCTGCACCATCAGGACCTTCAAGCCGTTCGGCAGCACGCGCTCGGTCACCTGGCTGGAGAGCGTCAGCTCCTGCGCAGCGGCGATCGGGGCGGCCAGCCAGCCGGCGGCCAGCGCGGCCGCCGCGAGGCACACCATTCGTCTCACGTACATGGCAGATCTCCTGGACAAGGACGGGACGGGAGCGTTGAATCGGACGGGGAGACTGTAGCAGAAGTCAGAAGACAGGAGACAGGAGACAGGACAAAGACAGGCAGGGAGGCAGGACGGTGCAGCCGAGGGGCTTCAGCCCCTCGGCCCGATACCGGCACGGGGCTGAAGCCCCGTGCTACATCTGATCGCGTGACGCGCTAGCCGTTACTTGAGCGCGATCACGTGCACCGTCCCATCGCCCAGCTTCTTCGCGAACGCGTCCATCGTGCGGCCGCCGTACTTGGCCGCCATGGCGTCGATCGCGGCCTGGTTCGCCAGCGACTTGTCGGCGCCCGCCTTGCACTCGTCGATGTACCCCGCCACCAGGACGATCATCTTGTCCGGCTGCAGGTACTTCTTCGCCACCCGCTTGATGTCGGCCGTCGTCACCTTCCGGTACTTCTCGAGGTAGGTCTCGTAGTAGTCCATCGGCCGGCCGTCGAACTCGAGCCGGGCGAAGTTGGTGACGTTGCCGGACACCGTCGAGAACAATGACGGGAACGCGTTGATGCGCGCGGACTTGGCGAACTGCAGGTCCTTCTCGGTGATGTCGCCGCTGTACATCCGCTCGATCTCGTTCATCATCAGCTGCGTGGCGAAGACGACCGTGCTGTTCTTCGTCTGCGTGAAGGCGTTGAACGCCCCCGGGTAGTGCAGGTCGGCGCCGACGCTGGCGTTTGCCGTGTACGCGAGCCCCTGGTCGTTTCGGACAACCTGCGTGATCCGCGACGAGAACGACCCGCCGCCGAGCGTGTAGTTCATCAGGTCGACGGCCGGGTAGTCCGGGTCGTCCTGGGTCAGGCTGAGCGTGCCGATGCGGATGACGCCCTGGTTCGGCGTGGCCCCGAGCGGCTGCACCATGTACACCCCCGGCTTGGCCGCCACTCCCGCCACCTTCGGCCACGGGGGCGTCGCCTTGGCCTCCGCGTTGCGCCACTTGCCGAAGGTCGCCTCGAGCTTCTTCAGCATTTCGTCTTTCTTGAAGTCGCCCGCCACCACCAGGATCGCGTTGTTCGCGCCCCAGTACTTCTTGTGCCACGCCACCACGTCGTCCCGGGTGATCGCGTTGATCGTCGCCTCGGTCACTTCAGCGGTGATCGGCGAGCTCTCGCCATAAATCAGCTTTTCCCAGGTCGTCGAGGCGACGCCCGTGAGGTTGCGGTTGCGGTTCCGCAGCGGCGCAGCCATCGACTGCTTCTCGCGACGGATGCGGTCCTCCGGGAACGCCGGGTTCGAGAGGATGTCCAGCCAGATCTTGAGCGCCTCATCCACGTGGCGCACGTGGATCGAGAGCGAGGTCGGGGAAATGTTGCCGGCCAGGAACTCCATCCGCTCGTTGATCTGGTCGGCCGTCATCGACGTGGTGCCGCCCGAGCGCATCACCGAGCCGCAGATGGCCTGCAGGCCAAGCTTGTCCGGGGGCTCGAGGAACGAGCGCGCACCGCCGCCCCCGCCGCCGCCCGGGCGCTGCGGAAGCTCGGCCATCCCGTCGTCCATGCCCCGCCGGCCGCCGCCGCCCCCGCCGCCGCCCGCGACCGCGGTCAGCAAGGTCGCTTCGAACCACGGGATTTCATGGTCTTCGGCGATGTAGACGACCAGCCCGTTGGACAGCGTGGTCCGGAACTCCGCCGGCTTTGGCGGCTTGAAGTCGAGCGGGGGGAACTTGCCGAGGTACTGCTCGGGGCGCGGCCCCTGGGCGGGGACGGCCCTGGGTGCTGCGGCGGCAGCCTTCGCGGCCGGCGCCTGCGGCTTCGCCGCCTGCTGGTCCGCGGCGTACAGCGCGACCGCCAGCAGCGGCGCGACGATCAAAAGGGCGAGTATTCGTTTCCGCATGGTCTGTATCCTCATTCCATTCGGCGGGCACGCCCGCCTTCGTCGGGACTCCGGCGGGTCCGCCGAAGCCGGGCGGAGGCGGAGAGGCCGGCGCACATGGTTGCTACCTCTCGCGCTCCAGGACGCCGGTGACGCAGTTGTCGCGGGTGAAGTACTTCTTCGCCACGCGCATCATGTCGTCGGACGTCACGGCCATCCTCGCCTTGAACTGGTCCTCGAGGTGCTGCCACTTGTAGGCGACCTCCATCGACGCGAGCGAGCGGGCGATGCCGGTGCCCGCCAGGCTCTGGAGGTACTGGGCTTCCACCGAGTTCTTGACGCGCTGGAGCAGCTGCGCGTCGGCAGGGGTCGTCTTGGCGTCCTCGAGGTAGGACCAGAGTTCCTTTTCGACCTGGTCCAGCGGGACTGCCAGGGCCCCCTCGACCTCGCGGCCGGTGGCGTTGACGCTGAACGACCCGTCGTACATCGAATTCGACGCGTTCGCCATCACGCTGGCGACGTGCTGCTGCTTTTCGACCAGGTCCATGTACATCTTGCCGGTACGCGCGCTCATGACGCGGCCCAGCATGAACAGCGCGGGCAGGTCGTCGTGCCACACCGGCGGGATGTGGAACATCATGGTGACGGCCGGGTTCGTCGCCGCGCGGCCGAGGACGCGCTTCTCGATGTAGGGCGGCTTGAAATTCGGGCTGATCGTCCGTCGGTAGTATTCAGGCGAGGGCTCCTCGGTTCGCACGCGCGGCGACTTGCCCTTCGCCTTGATCGGCCCGAAGTACTTCGCCACGAGGGCCATGATCTTGTCCGGGTCGAGGTCGCCGGCCAGCACCAGCGTGGCGTTGTCCGGGCGGTAGTACTTGTCGCGGTACTCGATCATCTCCTGCTTGGTGACCTTGCTGATGTCCGACATCCAGCCGACCACCTGCCACTGGTACGGGCTCGCCGCGTAGAAGGTGGCCCGCAGCTGCTCCTGGAAGAAGTAGCCGGGACCGTTCTCGCTCATGCGGCGCTCCTCGGTGATGACGTCGCGCTCCGAGTAGAATTCACGGAACACCGGGTTGACCATCCGATCCGCCTCGAGCGCGAGGTAGAGTTCGATGGCGTTCTTCGGCAGCGTGACGTAGTACTGCGTCATCTCCTGGCCGGTGGACGCGTTGATCCCCGTGCCGCCCGCCTGCTGGTACGCGCCCAGATTTCCTCGCTGACGATCGTCTCCTTCTTCTCCTTGTCGATCAGCTCGGAGACCTGCTTCTTGAGCGAGGCCAGCTTGGCTTCGTCGCGCCCCTTCACCTTCGAGTCCTCGGCCGCCACCTGCTCCATCAGCGCGTCGATCTGCCTGTTGTACTCGTCGTCCTTGGCGAGGGTGCCGGCCTTGATGCCCATCGAGCGCGTGCCCTTGAACATCATGTGCTCGTGGAAGTGGGAGATCCCCGTGATGCCCGGCCGCTCGTTGACCGAGCCCACGCGGTAGGCCAGGATGCAGCTAATCAGCGGCGCCTCGGGCCGCTTCACCATCAGGACTTTCAGGCCGTTCGGCAGCGTGCGCTCGATCACCTGGCCGGACAGGGTCAACTCCTGCGCGGCGATCGGGGCGGCCAGCCAGCCGGCGGCCAGTGCGACCGCGGCGAGGCACACCATTCGTCTCACGTTCATGACAGATCTCCTGGACAAGGACGGGGCGGGGGCGTGGAACGAACGGGGGAACTGTAGCAGAAGGGAGGGGGGATTCAGTAGCGGCTAGTGATCGGTGGCTAGTGACTAGCCACCGACCACTGGCCACTGGCCACCAGCCTACTTCTCGCCTTTTGGCTTGACGTCCTTCGGCGGGAAGTCCTTCAACATGTCGCTCACGCCCTTGGCGATGCGCGCCTGGCGTTCGGCGCCACTCAACCGGCCGTTGATCTCGGCCGCCGCCACGCCGCGCCAGATCACCATCTTCAGTTCGGTCGACACCACGTCCACGACGATCGAGCCCTGGTCGATCACCTTCAGCGAACTGGTGGACTGCACGAAGTCCGGCAACCCCCACGCCGGGACGGCCCCGATGAACTGACCGTGGTACTGCGCCGTGTAGTTCGGCCCGACCAGGAGGTAGTAGCAGACGTGGAAGTCGGCCTTGTCGGCCGGCACCTGCGTGAATCCGCGCTTCGCCAGCCCCTGCTCGACAGCCGGCACGATCATCGGCCCGATCCCCGCCTTGATCTTCTCGGGGTCGCCCATCGCCTGGAGCACACGGACCGTGCCCGGCTCCTTGGGATCCCAGGCCCACGTGCGCCGGTTCTGGTACTGGTAGTCCTTGTTGCGCTGAACCGTGATCTTGATGTCGGCGGCGTAAACGAGCACGGCGGACATGGCCGCGACGGCGGTCAGCGCGAACGCCGTGAGGCGAACGTGCCGGGCATGGAACGTCATTTCTGGCCCCCTTTCCCCTTCGCCAGGAACCCCTGCTTCTGCATTTGCTTGGTCGCCTCCTTGACGATCTCCGCCGCGAACTCGTCGGTCGATTTCGGCGGATTCGTCGTCTCGCAGGTGCCGGCCCAGGCCAGCATTCCCGGCGTGACGCCGTACACGAGCATTTCGAGCGCGACCGTCGTGTTCTCGGTCACGCGCCAGTCGATCGGCTGGCTCCATCCCCACGCAGAGTAGTCGTAGAACGACCCGTAGTAGGAGTAGGTCGTCCACATCACCGGTTCCACGCTGCGCGACTTCTGGAGGTCCACCAGGCGAATCGTGACGACGCTCTTGATCCCGGCCCGCTCGAACCACGCCTGCGCCTTCTCCTTGTTTTCAGCTCCTCGACCGGGATGGCGCGGTAGGCCGGTACTGCCGTCACCCCTTGCTCGGTCAACGCGCGGGCGAGGGCCTCTTCGACCGACATCCGCGCCGACTGGTCGCTGCTGATCGCCACGACCGCCACCTTCTGGCCGTGAAGCGTGAAACCGCCGGCACCAGGCGCCTTCCAGGTGGTCGTGAACTTCGTCGACGCCCCCGCCGACACGGTGAACACCACCGCGGACAACACCGCGGCCAACCAGAACCTTCTCGTGGACTTGTTCATTGGTGAGACTCCGACCTATTTATAGCGTACGAGGCGGCCGCCCTTCCCGAAAATGCAGAGCGGCCTCGTCCGGCGGCCTCCAAGAAGCCGTCGTCATTTCCCCGTGACGACCCATTCCACCGGTTCCCCGGGCGGTTGGCCGGAAAGCCCCGGGGATTTCTGAAGGTCCTGCCAGCGGAGCCGCCCGTGCACTCCATAGGGACGCAGGCGGACCGTCCGTGACGCCGGCTCGACTCGCACTTCCACGAAACTCTGGAAGAACGGCGAGACGTTGTAGTCGAAGGCCGCGGAGAGCCACTCCGGCGAGAACGGCCACGCTCCGGTCGCACGCGTCCACCACCACGCGGGCCGCTTCCAGAACGGCGTCCGGGCCTCGATCTTCTCCGACACGTCGGCGGTGGTCGGGTAGAACGCCCAGTCGCGGGTGGCCGGTTTCGCGGGCCAGGCGAGCGCGGTGCCGAAACTCAGGTAGGCCCCTCCGCCCCCGTTCACGAAGTGATGGACCGTCTGCCCGGCACCCGCTGGCCCGGGCTCGGCGTAGTACTCGAGATCGTGCGTGTCGCCCGCCATCACGATCGCCACGTGGTGGTCGAGCAGCAGTTGGTGAATCTCGGCGAACGCCTCGTTCCCGGCATCCTGGGCGGCGCCGCCGGCGTAGAACGGGTGGCCGAGGACCGCCATGGTGAGCTTGCCCTCGGCGGCCGCGAGCGCCTCGCGAAGCCACGCCATCTGCGCCGGATCGACTCGCTTGAGGACACCGGTGTCGACGGCAATCAGCGCGAAGCGGTCGGTCTGGATCTGGAAGAACGGCGCCTGCTGGTATCCGGTCGGGACGCGGTAGAACGAGCGCAGGGCGGCCGCCTGCGCCACGAGGCTGTCGATGCGGCCGTCGGTGGTGCTGCTGACCCGCTGGTCCGCCTCGACCCTGGCCTTCATCGCCAGCTTGGCCGCGCCCGGTTCGAAGAACGTCGAGACGAAGCCCTCGAGCGCGTCGTACCAGTCGTGATTGCCGGGAATCGCGTACACCGGCTTCGAGACGCCCTTGAACGGCAACCAGAACTTGTTCTCGTAGTCGCGCATGGCACCGGTCGGGTAGACCACGTCCGAGGACAAGACGACGAAGCGCACGTCAGGCTGCGCCGACGCCGTGATCAACTGGTCGCGGAGCACGTGCTGCGAGGCGTCGCCTTCTCCCGTGTCGCCGATGACGATGAACGAGAACGGCTCGTCGGTTCCCAGGCCGGGCGGCGAAACGGAGAAGGAAGGCGCGGGCCGCCCGGCGGCGCGCTCGCCGGCGGCGACGGCGTTCACCATCGCTTCGCGCCAGGTGTCTGTGCGCGACTCCGCCCACGAGTTCCATGCGCCGGCGGCCCAGTTCTCGGTGTCGAAATACCAGCTCATGCCCCAGACCGGCACGGTGGCCGCCAGAATGGCGGCGAACGGCAGGCCGACTTGCAGCCCGCGGCCGAGAGCCGCCGGCACGGAGTAGCGGGCAAGCCGCATCCGGACGGCGAACCGCAGACGATTCTCCAGCCACGCGGTCAACGCCCGCCCGCTCCATCGCCGCGCGGTCCTTGCGTCCGGTGCGACATTCAGGCACCACTCCCACGCCCGCCGTTCGACCGGCCGCGCCAGCCTCCGCTCCAGCAGCCGTGCGGGCAGCACGATCCCGAAGGCGATGACCAGCGCGAACACGGCGTCTCCGAGGACGGCGAAGGCGGGCGAGAGGATGCCGAGCGCGCTCTGGTCCATCCCCATCCGGCCGAGGTGGATCGCGAAGAGGGTGGCCAGGAACGCGAGGACCCACCCGCGGTCGATCGACTTGCGGGCGATCTCTTCGCGCTCGATCCGTTCGGCGCGCGCGTGGAGCGCCGCGGCATCCGCGAGGTCCAGGTCACGGACCACGGTGTCGCCCGAGTCGCCCTCGTCGAGCACGGCGGTCGTCGCCACCGTCCACGCCGACCCGATGATGCGGAGTCCCGCCGCAATGGCAAGCGTCCAATCGGCGCCCCGCCCCCTGAGGGCGAGGAGTAGCGCCATCGCCCCGAAGTTCCCGGCGGCGGCCAGCCAGGCGCGGCGGCGACGGTCTCCTCGCGACCGGCCGCGGCGGTACCAGGCGACGAGATACCGGCCGCCGTCGAGCGCGAACGTCGCAGCCAGGAACAGGACGAGGGCGGCCTTGGCGAGGAGCGGCGCACTGATCAACATGACGGCCATGCCGATCGTGATCGCACCTCCCTGCCATGCCGCCCGCCGGTCGGCCTCGCTGCGCCGCCGGAAACCGTGCAGGATCTCGGCCCCCCCTGCCAGCGCCAGCAGCGCGCCGACGCGCGGCCCGGCATCGAACGAGCCAGCGAACGGAGCCACGATGGCGAGAACGGCAAGCAGGCCGAGGGCCGCAGCGGGCCCGACCCCTGCCCGGCGGACCTTTCGCGACTTCGTCCGCAGCAACTCGCGTAGCTGCGGCATGAGGCCCTGCCCGCGCCCGGACGGGGGCAGTTGTACGTAAGGCATCGGCGGGAAGTATATGCGAACTGGCTCAGGCGACGAGGCGCTGCTTACGGGGTACTGGGGGTCAATGCACAATGCAAAATGCACAACGGCCACGCCGGAGTTGATCAGCGGCCTGTCAGTCCCCAAGTTCCGCGATCCGCCGGTCGAGTTCGGCAATGGCCTGGGCGAGTTGATTGCGGCGGACGTCGTGGGTCGTTGTATCCGCCTGGCGCTGGAGTTCGGTGCGGGCGAGGCGCAGCGATTGCAGCCGCTGCTCGCGCACGGGGTCCTTGACGACGCGCCTCTGGTTGACCCGTTGCTGCTCCAGTTCGTCGAGACGGTCCTGGATCCTCGCCTGGGCGTCAACAAGTCCTTCCGCGCCGTCCCCCATAGCCTCCTCTTCCCGCCGACTACCCGCGCCAACCGGTCACCGCAAAACGACCGCGACCAGGATGGTCGCGCGTCATCGATGACGGAGAGATCAGTATAGCTGATTGGCTCCGATTCCCTTCGAGCGATCGTCGACCGTCACGCCTCCTCGCGGTTGGGACTGTCGAGGCGGAAGAAGTTGCTTTGCCGGCCGCCCTTCACCTGCTCCTGAAAGAGAAAGACGAGGCGACGCTCGTCGAACGTCTCGAACCACTCGTCCCAATCGACTGCCCGGAGCCGGCCGCCGCCGAAGTCCGGGAAGTCGAAGCGCAACACGCCCGGCCTTCCGTCGCGTTCCGTCCCCGGCACCGTCGCGGGCACCGCCCCACGCTCCTCGGCCCATTGGCGAATCACGTCGTGGTTCCGCGTGGCAAGCGTCTGCCCGGGGTGCTCGGCCTTCTGGTCGGGTGATTCGATCCACAGGGCCCGGCGGGTGCTGTCCGAGTAGCCGCTGTGCCGCCCCGCCGCCTGTCCGATCGACACCTGGCGTTCGCGCGATCGCTCCTTCCCCCGGGGCGCCGATGCAGTCTTCCTGCGGGCGGCAGCCGCCGCCGACTTGCGCGCGCGCGGTGCGGCAGGCTTGGCGGTCCGCTGTCGCACCCCCGCCGCCGCCGTTCGCTTGCGGCCGACTGCCGCGCGCCTGGCCCCAGTCGCGCGTGTCTTCCCTCCTCTGGTGGCCGGCGCGGCGTCGTCCGACTTGTGGGGCGCCGACGCGCCGCCGGCTTTCCGGGCGCGCCCGGCCGGTGATGTCTTTCCCGTGCGCTCGTTCTTGCGAGGCATGCGCTCCTCCGTCTGCTGCGTGTTCTAGTCGTCCCGGCCGATGGCGGCCGTCCACGTGGCCGTGTCGTCAGCCGACATGTGCCCGAGCGGAAAGACGCGGGCATCCTGGTAGCCCCACCGTTCGACGTCGGTCAGGTACTGCTCGCGGGAGAGGATCGTGCCCTGGCACACGCGCTCGCTGGCCGGGGACGTGCGCAGCTCGGCGGACAGCCGCTCGCCGAACTGCTCGATCACCCAGGCGGGAACTGCAGAACGTTCGCCCGGGTAGATGAACCCGAAGAGGACGAGGTGACTGAACAGCACCCGCCAGTAGCTTCCGAAACGCTCGACGAGCCGGACCCAGTCGATCGTCGCCGCGGACGATCGGATCAGGTGGGCGACGTCGGCGCCGTCGTAGCGCTCGCGCTCCATGATGAAGCTCTTCGACCAGATGATCTCCTCCGGCGCGACCAGCTTGACCGGGTGCCCCAACACCTCGGCTCCGGTCGCGTGCTCGAACCACCCGTCGTCCACGCGCGCCACTCCGTTCCCAGAGCTGTAGATCAGGTCGATGAAGTCCTCGCCCCTGTGCGCCTTGGCGAGCCAGTGCGGGAACGGGCGCGAGGTCTGGAAGCCGGCGTCTTCGAGGATCGACAAGGCCTTGTCGAGGTCGTCGGACTTCACGAAGACGTCGAAGTCCTTCGTAAACCGCTCGATGCCCGTGTATCGGGCAAACGCGTACGCGCCCCCCACCAGGAACGGCACGTCCGCCCCGGTCATGCGCTCCAGCGCTCCGCGGTAGACCCGGTGCGCCTCGTGCAGCTGCTCGGCCGTTTCACGCGGAGCTGGCATCCCTGGTTTCCTCTCGGGCTGTCGCGTGCAGGTTCTGTACCGACCCGTCCGTGCGCATCGCTAGAGGGTCGTCCCGATTTGACTGTTCTCAGGAGGGGCAGCCGCGGGAACGCGGAGCAGCTTGAACGGCGGCCGGTCGGGATACGTCCGCTGCAGCAGCGACATCGCCACGTTGTAGACGGGAATCCCTCCGCGCGTCTTCCCCTCCGGACGCCCGTGGTGCGCGTGCCCGTGAAACGCCGCCGTCACGGTGTAGCGGTCTATCGGCTCTTCGAGCCGGCTCGATCCCAGGAACGGAAAAATCTCCCTCGGCTCCCCCTCGACCGTCGATTGGATCGGCGAGTAGTGCACCAGCGCGATTCGGGTGACGGTCCGCAGCCGGGCCAGCGCCGAGCCGAGTTTCAGCGTTTCCTGTACGGCCTCGTTGACGAACTGCTTCATCGGAGCCTCGCCCCACGGCTCGAGGGAACGTTCGTTGAAGCCGCCGCCGAACCCCTTGACCCCGGCGAACCCGACGCCGGCGATCTCGCACGAGTCGCCGTCGAGCAGCCGCACGCCGGCGTCGCTGAGAATCTGCGCCACCTCATCCTGGCGTCCCGACTCGAACTCGTGGTTGCCGAGCACCCCGACGATTGGGATCTTCGCCGCCGCGGTGAGTTCCCTGGCCAGGATGCGGGCTTCCTCCGGCAGGCCGTACGACGTCAGGTCGCCCAGGAGCAGCAACACGTCTGCCGAGCCGGCGATCTCCGAGAAGAGGGCTTGCAGACTGCCCTGCGAGGTCTTGCTGCAGTGGATGTCGCCAATCGCGGCCAGCCGGACTTCCGTCTTTCGCGTTTCCATGCCGCCTGCGAACGCGAAACCTGTGCCGAACCGCGTCGCCGCCCGCCGGACGCATGGGCCGGCCCGTTGTCGGCCACCAGTTCGATCACCTCCCCGTCGCCGAACTCCGGCATGCGGACCACGTCGCTCCGGCGTAAAATGCCCAGTCGGGAGCGTGACCGTGCACGACATCACCGTCGCGAGCTGGAACGAACTGAACGAGCGGCTGTACGAAGGGTCGTGGAAGGAACGAATCGGCCGGTTCCGGTCGAGCCTCGCTTTCCGCGGCCAGGCCGACGCCACCGACCCGCTGCTGACGCCGCTGGCGCGCCTGGGCGGTCTGCCCGAACTCGAAAGCCACCTGCTCCGCAACTTCCGGAAGTACTCGAGCCGCGAGGTGGTGCCGGGCGACTCGATTTGGAACTGGCTGGCCGTGGCGCAGCACCATGGGCTGCCGACGCGCCTGCTCGACTGGACCTTCTCGCCCTTCGTGGCGATGCACTTCGCCACCGAGAACCTCGACGAGTACGACGTCGACGGCGTCATCTGGTGCGTCGACTACACGCGCACGAACCTGCTGCTGCCGGACCGGCTCAAACAACTGCTCGCCGACGAAGGCTCGGACGTCTTCACCGCGGAGATGCTCGGCCGCGCGGCGGCGACGCTCCAGGACTTCGACCGGCTCTCGGAGACGCGCTTCGTGGCGTTCTTCGAACCTCCCTCGCTGGACGACCGGATCGTCATACAGTTCGCGCTCTTCTCGCTCGTGTCGAACCCGCGCCTCAGCCTGGGGTCGTGGCTGGCCGACCACCCCGAGACCGCGCGGCGCATCATCATCCCGGCCGGGCTCAAGTGGGAAATCCGCGACAAGCTCGACCAGGCGAACATCAACGAACGCGTTCTCTACCCGGGCCTCGACGGCCTCAGCCGCTGGCTGAAGCGCTACTACACGCCTCGCAGCTCCCGAGCCTGACGCAGCGGCCGGCAGTCTCCTTGCACCACTTGGCGGGTTGATGCTGTCCTGCCGCGCACTAGACGATCTTGGCCTTGCCTATCCCCGCCCCCTGCTGCAGCGCGAGTCGTGGTGGTCGTTGAACGGCCCCTGGGACTTCGCGCTCGACCGGGAAGGCGCCTGGTCCTACCCGTCGGACGTCCACTTCGACCGACGGATCACGGTGCCGTACGCCCCGGAGTCGGCAGCGAGCGGCATCGGCGACACCTCGTTCTACCGCGCGTGCTGGTACCGTCGCAGCGTGACGCGCCCCGCGTGCGATCGTCAACAGCGGCTGCTCCTGCACTTCGGCGCGTGCGACTACCGCGCCCGCGTCTGGGTGAACGGCCTCCCGGTCGGCGAGCACGAAGGGCGGATACACGCCGTTCTCCTTCGACATCACGCCTTTCGTCGGCCGCCGCGAGGAGTTCGACCTGGTCGTGTGCGCGGAGGACGACCCGCTCGACCTCGCGAAGCCGCGCGGCAAACAGGACTGGCAGCTCGAGCCGCATTCGATCTGGTACCCGCGCACGACCGGCATCTGGCAGACGGTCTGGCTCGAGGTGGCGCCCGCCACTCGGATCGGCAGCGTCCGCTGGACGCCCAACCTGGAGCGGTGGGAGATCGCGCTGGAGGTGAAGGTCGCCGGTGAGGCACGCGAGGACCTGCGCCTGGCGGTCGCGCTGCGTGCGATCGGCGCAGGAACTGGCCGACGACACCTACTCCGTGATCGGCCGGCGAGGTGCACCGGCGCATCGCGCTCTCCGACCCCGGGCATCGACGACTCCCGCAACGAGCTTGCTCTGGAGCCCGCACTCCCCCGACGCTGATCGGCATCCGCGCCGAACTGCTCGACGCCCGCGGCGCGGTGATCGACCGCGTTCGCAGCTACACGGCGCTGCGCTCGATCGCCGCGCAGGGCGACCGCGTTCGTGCTCAACGGGCGCCCCTATCAGCTGCGCATGGTCCTCGACCAGGGCTACTGGCCCGAAAGCGGCCTCACGGCGCCGACGACGCGGCGTTCAAGCGGGACGTCGAGCTGTGCCAAGGCGATGGGCTTCAACGGCGTGCGCAAGCACCAGAAGATCGAGGACCCGCGCTACCTCTACTGGGCCGACCGCCTCGGCCTGCTGGTCTGGGAGGAGATGCCGAGCGCCTACCGCTTCACCCGGCAGTCGGTCGACCGGCTGACGCGCGAGTGGATCCAGGTGATCGACCGCGACGCCAGCCACCCGTGCATCGTCGCGTGGGTGCCGTTCAACGAATCGTGGGGCGTGCCCGACCTGCCCGACAGCCCGGCGGAACGCGCACTACGTCCAGGCGCTCTACCACCTCACCAGACGCTCGACCCGACGCGCCCGGTCATCGGCAACGACGGCTGGGAGAGCGTCGCCACCGACATCATCGGCATCCACGACTACGACGACCGGCCCCGCCGGATCGCGCGGCGCTACCACCACGACGAGGTCCTGCCGCGCCTGTTCAAGCGCGCGAGGCCGGGCGGCCGACTGCTGGTCCTCGAGCATTCACCCCACCAGGCCGAACAGCCCGATCATGCTCACGGAGTTCGGCGGCATCGCGCTGGCGCTCGACGACGGCGGCACGTGGGGCTACTCCCGCTGCAGGACGCCCGAGCGATTTCGGACGTGCCTACGCGGAACTGCTCGGCGTGGTCCGGCGAACTGGCGCTGCTCGCGGGCTTCTGCTACACGCAGTTCGCCGACACCTACCAGGAGGCCAACGGCCTGCTGTACGCCGACCGCACGCCGAAAGTGCCGCTGGCGCTGATTGCCGCAGCCACGTCCGGCGGGCAGAACGCCCGGTGGGCATCGCTCGACATCGACGCGTTGATCGCGCAGGACGCCGGGGACGTCGATTGAGGTCCCCGCACCGGCGGGCTGTAGCGCTTTCGGACTGAGCCGGTCCGGGCACGTTTCTTGGAAATGCCCGGCCCATGACGCCTCCCGGCTCCACGAACAGGCGCGTCCGGCCAGCGGACCTCGTCTGCCTCTCCCACCTGCGGTGGAACTTCGTGTTCCAGCGTCCGCAGCACCTGATGACCGCGTGCGCGCGGGACCGCCGCGTACTGTTCTTCGAGGAACCGGTTCGCGGGGCGGCTGCTTCGCACCTCGCGCTCGAGCAGGACGGCGGCGTCACCGTCGCGACGCCACACCTCCCCGACGGCGTGTCGCCGGAAGCCGAAAACGCGCTGCTTCGGCGCTTGCTGGACGAACAGCTCGACCGCGCGGAGATGTCCCGCTTCGTCCTCTGGTACTACACCCCGATGGCGCTCCCCTTCACACGGCACCTCCGGCGCGCCGCCACGGTGTACGACTGCATGGACGAGTTGTCGGCGTTCGCCAACGCGCCTCGGGAGCTTCGGCAGCTCGAAGCGGAGCTGATGGACTCGGCCGACCTCGTCTTCACCGGGGGGCAATCGCTGTTCGAGGCGAAACAGCACCTGCACCGTTCCGTCCACGCGTTTCCGAGCAGCGTCGACGTGCCGCACTTCGAACAGGCGCGCCGGCCGCAGGACGATCCTCCCGAGCAGGCGGCGATTCCCCGTCCGCGCCTCGGGTTCTTCGGCGTGATCGACGAACGCATGGACCTGGCCCTGCTCAACGGCGTGGCGGCCGCCCGTCCGGCGTGGCACCTGGTACTCGTCGGACCCACGGTCAAGATCGACACGCGGTCTCTGCCCGTTCGCGACAACATCCATTACCTGGGACAGAAGTCGTACCAGCAGCTGCCCTCGTACCTCGCCGGCTGGGATGTCGCCCTCCTGCCGTTCGCGCTCAACGAGTCCACCCGCTACATCAGCCCGACCAAGACCCCGGAGTACCTGGCCGCGGGCAAACCGGTCGTGTCCACCTCGATCCGCGACGTCGTTCGGCCCTACGGTCAGCTGGGCCTCGTCCGCATAGCCGACCGGGTGGACGATTTCGTCGCCGCCATCGAGGCCTCGCTGGCGGAACCGGCCGCGGCTCGCCTCGAGGCCGCCGACGCGTTCCTGCGTTCGATGTCGTGGGAGGGCACCTGGCAGCGCATGCGCGGCCTGATGGATGCGGCCGTCGACGACCGGTCCTGGTCCCGCGCGCGGGCCGGGTTGGACCGCGCGGGCCCCGACGCCCCGCGACCCGCTCTCTGACGAAGAAGCGACGGTCGCTGTCTTCCTTCATTCGTCTGGCTTCTGGCTTCTGAAACGGGGGTTCTGATGTTCGACTACCTCATCGTCGGCGCCGGCTTCGCCGGCAGCGTGCTCGCGGAGCGCCTGGCTGCCGACGCCGGACGCTCGGTGTTGATTTGCGACAAGCGTCCCCACATCGGGGGCAACGCGTACGACCACTACGACGACGCCGGGCTGCTCGTGCACAAGTACGGGCCGCACATCTTTCACACCAACGCCAGGCAGGTCTACGACTACCTCTCGCGCTTCACCGAGTGGCGTCCCTACCAGCACCGTGTCCGTGCGTGCGTGGACGGTCAGCTCCTCCCGATCCCGATCAACCTCGACACCGTCAACCGGCTCTACGGGTTGAACCTCACTTCGTTCCAGGTCGAGGAATTCTTCAAGTCGGTTGCAGAACCGGTGGCGAAGATCCGGACGTCCGAGGACGTCATCGTCAGCAAGGTCGGCCGCGATCTCTACGAGAAGTTCTTTCGCAACTACACGCGGAAGCAGTGGGGCATGGACCCCTCGGAACTCGACGCGCAGGTGACCGCCCGGATCCCCGTGCGAACCAGCCGCGACGATCGGTACTTCGGCGACAGCTACCAGGTGATGCCGAAGCACGGCTACACGAAGATGTTCGAGCGGATGCTCGCCCAGCCGGGGATCAAGGTGCTGCTGAACGCCGATTACCGCGAAGTGGCGGGGTTCATCCCCCACAAGCAGGTGATCTACACGGGCCCGATTGACGAGTATTTCGGCTACCGTTTCGGCCGCCTGCCGTACCGGTCGCTCGACTTCCACTTCGAGACGGTGAACGAGAAGCAGGTGCAGGAAGTCGCGGTGATCAACTACCCGAACGACTACCCCTACACGCGGGTGACCGAGTTCAAACACCTGACCGGGCAGGTTCACGCAAAGACGACGCTGGTGTACCAGTACCCGAAGGCCGAGGGGGATCCGTACTACCCGGTCCCGCGGCAGGAGAACGCGGAATTGTACAAGCAGTACCAGGCACTCGCGGCCCGCACACCCCGAGTGCACTTCGCGGGGCGCCTGGGTACCTACAAGTACTACAACATGGACCAGGTCGTGGCACAGGCGCTCACCCTGTACTCCAAGCTCATGTCGGGGCAGGAGGCCGTGGCGGTGGAATCGAGCGCGGCGTAACGGCTCTTCATCCCGGGCTCGCGCCAGGCAGGCAATCCGGACGCGCGGGTCGACCCTCGCCGGCCGGGCCACCGAACGTCGGGATCATCACGTCAACCGCAGCCATCAGGCAGGTCCACCGGATGCCAGGCCAGCAGCCAGCGGAGGAGCGGCCGGCGGGGACGTTCCCGCGCCAGGCGGCGGGAGCGAAGAAGCGGTGGCCGGCTTCCCCTCGTCGAGGAGCGCGCGAGCCGCTTCGACGACCGCGGCCGGCTCCACGCGCTGAAGGCAGTCATGGTGACCCTCCGGGCAGACACTGTTGTAGCAGTAGCGGCAGGGGACATCGTGAAACAGCACGCGGCTCGGGACCCGCCACGGCGTGTGCTGCGGGTTGGTCAGGGCGTAAAGATCCACGACCGGCGTCCCCATGGCGGCGGCGATGTGCACCGGGCCGGTGTTGTTCGAGACCAGGAGCGCCGCCTGCCCGAGAAGCGCGGCCATCTCCCCCAGGCTCAAACGGCCGGCCAGCGAGGTCGAAGGCGCCCCCATCTGGTGCCTGATCTCGTCGACCAGCGGCTGCTCGTCCGCAGTTCCGGTGAAGACGATATCGCAGTCGAGTTCTTCGAAGAGTTGCCGCGCGGCGGCGGCGAAGTACCGCCCCGGGTAGCGGCGTGACGCGGCGGAGGCGCCGGCATGAACGACCACCAGGGGTCCGCTGGCACGCACGCGCCGGCGCGCGAGCCTCTCCCCCACGCCGGCGGTGTCTGCGGGATTCACGCGCAGCGACAGCCGGTCGTCCTGGATGGTGCAGCCGATGCTCCCCACGAGGTCCATCTGCCGCTGCACTTCGTGCCGCACGACGGTAGCGGGCTCCAGTTCGGGGATCCAGTCCGTGAGCAACTGGTAGGGATTCTCGCGACAGTGCGCCAGCCGGCGGGGGATGTCCGCGAGGAAGCAGAGCAGCGCCGCGGGAAGCGGGCTCTGGCTGTTGACGGTGAAGATGACGGCGCCGTCGAACCGCAGCGCGCGCAGCCGGTCGGCCATCCCCAGGTCGGCGCGGGCGTCCGCCCGCGGCGTCGTGGATTTCATCCACGGAGCGGCGTAGGTGATCACGCTGTCGATTTCGGGCACCAGGCGTGCGATCGACGCGCCCGAGGCGGACGTCAGCAGCGTCAGCCGGCGGCCGGGATTCGAGGCCTTGAGCGCCCGAAGGGCCGGCGTCGTCATCAAGACGTCGCCCAGCGCGTCGAGCCGGATGCAGAGCAGGTGCGCCGCGTCTTCCCAGCCAGTCATCTCGCCCTCAGTCACGCCGAAGATCGCCCCGCCCCTGGCTTTGCCCGCAGCCCGTCACGCTCCACGGAAGCCCTCCCGATCGAGGGGGTCGGTCGTCCGGAAGATCACGATGCTCGGAACGTCCAGGGCCGCGACTTCGCTGCCGCCTTCTCTCGGTGCAGCGCGCGGAACACGGCGACCCGTGCCCGCGCCGTGCCGCCCGAATCCACGTCGGATGCCCACGTAGCCATAACAACCTCGATGAAGCGCACCGCATCCGCACGGCCGGCAGCGCGGTCTGCACTGCAAATCCCGGGCTGCAAGAGGGGCGCCAGCACTTTGCAGGGACCTAACGCAGAGCCGGCCCGCCCGACGAGCGCGACGGCCGGCGATGCAGCGCGGGGAGGAGTGGGGAGGAGTGTAGTCTCGCCGGGTGGCGTTGCGGGGCGCGCGCGTGGAAGCGCATTTCCCCGCGGAGCAACTATTCTCGGGCTTTCGCGACCGCCAGCAGCAGGTCGTAGTAGTGCGTCTTCACCTGTTCAGCCGCCTTGCCGGCGGCCGTCGCGTTCCTGAGGGAAATGGCGCGCGCGGCCTCGGACAACCCCGCGGTCGCCTCTCGTGCCGCGACAGACCATCCCGGCTGCGATGCCATCGCACCGGCCGAGCGCTGCACGAGCTGCCAGGCGGCCTGCGCGGCGCGCAAGTCCTCCTCGGCGTCCGCGAAGTCCTTCGCCGTCAGGCGAATCTCGTTGCGGCCGGCGAGGTGACCGATCAGCCGCTCGATCCCCTCGTGGTAGTCCGTCATGTAGTCGTCGAAGGTCAGGCTGTTGTGGCGACCGCGGATGTCGCGCAGGGCCGCACGAATCGTCTCGAGCTCGGCGTGTGCCCCCGCCACATCGCGAAGACGGACCAGTTCGCGCGTCCGGGCGATCGTGGCGTTCACCTCGTCGAGCACCGCCGGCCAGGCGGGGTCCAGTTCGACCTCTCTCGGCGGCGACTTGCGCGCCTCGCGCGCGGCGGGCTCCCAGCGTGATGCGAAGAGGAGCAGGTGGCGGCTGGTCGCGTCGATGTTCCCCCGTGCACTGGCCACGAGGGCCGCGTAGTACGGTCCCATGGCCCGCTCGAGCGTCGCGGTGGAGTCGGCGGAAATCGGGCAGGCCAGAACCAGGAGGAGCGCGACCCGGACGAAGGTGCGTCTTGCCATGCGCGTGGTGGAAGGGGGCCGGCCCGGCGGCCGGCCCCGAAGCGTGGTTACCTGGTAACGAGCGCGACGGCCTTCTCGACGGCCGCGGTGAGCATCGCCGGGTCGGGCGACCCGATGAACTTCTCGCGCATCAGCACGTCGATGATCGCGCGGGCTTCCTTGATGTCGGTCAGCGTCTGTGAATACACTTCGTCGCGCGTCGGCGTGATGCGCGCCACGCCGTTGGCGATCGCCGTCATCGCGACGTCGGCCGCTTCTTCGGCGAACACCTCGGTCTCGTCCATCGTCGGCATGATGTAGTCGGGGCTGATCCCCTTCTTCTCGGCGAAGTTGGCCACCGCGTATGCCGCCGCGATTGCCATCTCGTCGGTGATCTTCCGCGCGCGAACCAGCAGCGCGCCCTTCAGGATCCCCGGGAACCCCATCGAGTTGTTGACCTGGTTGGGGAAGTCGCCGCGTCCCGTCGCGACGATGTAGGCGCCGGCTTCCTTCGCCGCGTACGGATAGATCTCCGGGACCGGGTTCGCGCACGCGAACACGATCGCCTTCGGCGCCATCGAGCGGATCCACTCGGGCTTCACGACGTCCGGGCCCGGCTTGCTGAGGGCGATCAGCACGTCGGCGCCCTTCAGCGCCTCGGCGATGTCGTTGACGCAATCCGGGTTGGTCGCCTCGCACAGCTCCCACTTCCGGTAGTAGGCGGTGTCGGCCTTCACGTCCTCGCGCTTCTTGTGAAGCCCGCCCTTCGTGTCGAACATGATGATGTTCGCGGGGTCGGCCCCGGCCATCAGGATCAGGCGCGCGATGGTCGTGTTGGACGCGCCCGCGCCGTAGAAGACGATGCGGACCTTGTCGATCGGCTTGTCCGCGATGCGGAGCGCGTTGATCAGGCCGGCCAGGGTGACGCTGCCCGTGCCCTGCGCGTCGTCGTGCCACACCGGGATGTCGCACTCTTCGCGGAGCGTGTCGAGGACCTTGAAGCAGTTGGGCTGCGAGATGTCCTCGAGGTTGACCGCGCCGAAGCTCGGCTGGAGCATCTTCACGAACTCGATGATCTTGTCCGGATCGTGCTTGCCCTGCTTGTTGTAGCTGTCGACGCACAGCGCGACACCGTCGACACCGCCGAGGTACTTCATGAGGAAGGCCTTGCCTTCCATCACGCCGAGCCCGCCGGACGGCGAACAGTCGCCGTCGCCGAGAACCCGGGTCGAGTCGGAGACCACGGCGACGAGGTTCCCCCGGTTCGAGAGATTGAAGGAGCTGTCGTGGTTGTCGCGAATCGCGGTGGAGACGGCCGACACGCCCGGCGTGTACCAGACGTTGAACCAGTTGAAGCCGTAGATGCCGGCCTTGGGAATGGTCGCCATCTTCCCGCCGTAGAAGCGGTGGGCCTGGATCGACAGTTCCTTCAGGAACGCGGTCTTGGCCTTCGCCAGCTGCTCCTGCGTGAAATTCGCAGGAAACAGCTCGTTGAGGTTGGAGAGCGACAGGTCGATCGTCTTCATCGTGGTCTCCCGGAGAGAAGTGCCAATGGCGAACTGGGATTGCTCGGGCGGAGGATAACACAACGGGGGCGTGCCTGCCGCGTCCGAGATGAGTGCTTGGTTCCCGTATGATTGGTGATTGGCGGGCCCCGCGTCAACCCGGGCCGTCGAGAATCAGGAGCGGCCGGCCACGGCCGAGGCGGCGAGGGCAGAAAGTGTCGACCACGCAGGCCAGCACGAACAGGCTCATCACCTTGAAGGCCGCCGTCAGCTGGCGCTAGCCGGCGAACAGTTGTGCGCGAGGAGAAACAGTGCCACCGGGGTCCGCGATATCCCCGGGACGTTCACGAAGATGCGGATGGAGTCGGCAATGGCGGCCAGTCGGCCCGATGGTTCGATCAATTCGGCCGCCGCAGGGTTTTCCTCAGTGGCAGCCGAACGGCGGCCCAGTCTGCGTTACACCGGTTCCACGGAAATTAGTCAACCCCGTGGGTGAATTCCCGACATGGAACGCCGTAATTGAATGGTTCTTCGCCCGAAGAACCGGCACGATTCTCGCTACCGGGATATCGGCCCCCATTTGTCCCCCGACCGGTCGGGCGGTTCGTCGGCCGACGACGCCGATTTCCTGCAGTCGCCTCGTGGTCCCCAGCTTCAGCCGACGGTCGGCCTCGCGGCCGGCCGTCGATTGTCGCGCCTCGTCGTCGGTCCGCCCTCGCACGCTTCCCTGCCCCGCGGGCCACCCTCGTTCGCAGGATACAATTGCCGGCGTGACGCCCGTGGACCGCACCGCCCCGCTCGGACCCGGACCGTCCTCGCCTTCTGGGCGCCGCTGGCCGCCACCTGGCTGATGATGGCGGTCGAGGGCCCCTACGTCGCGGCGATCATCGCCCGCCTGGCCGACCCGACCACAATCTCGCGGCCTACGGCGTGGCGTTCTCGTTCGCCTTCATGGCCGAGGCCCCGATCATCATGATGATGACGGCGGCCAACGCGCTCGTCGCAGACCGGCAGTCCCTGCTGGCGCTGCGCCGCTTCGCCGTGCGCCTCAACGTCGCGCTCACCGTCTGCATGGCGGTCGGCCTGCTGCCGCCGGTCTTCCGGTTCGTCACCGACCGGCTGATCGGGCTTCCGCCGCGACCTGGCCCGTCTCACGCACCTCGCCACCAGCCTGCTCCTGCCGTGGCCGGCCGCCATCGGCTACCGCCGGTTCTACCAGGGCATCCTGGTGCGGCACCACCTGCCGCGCCGGGTCGCCTACGGCACGGTCGTCCGCCTGGTCGACGATGTCGCTCGCCGCGGCCGGGCTGGCGCTTGCGACGGACCTCGCGGGCGCCTCATCGGATCGCTCTCGCTCTGCGCGCGGCGTCCTGGCCGAGGCGGCGGCGAGCCGGTGGATGGCCCGCGAGATCGTGGCCCGCCTGATCGCGGCAGGCGACGTGGCGAAGACGCCGCTCGAGCCCGCGCGACATCGGCCGGTTCTACGTGCCGCTCGCGCTCACCTCGCTGATGGCGATCGCCGTGAATCCGCTCGTGACCTTCTTCCTGGGACGCAGCCGGCTCGCCGATCGAATCGCTCGCGGTCCTGCCCGTCGTGACCGGGTTCGTGTTCCTCTTCCGCAGCGGCGCGATTGCGTACCAGGAGGTCGCCGTCGCGCTGGCGGCGACGACCCGCGCAGCGCGAAGCCAGGATTGCGCGGGTGGCGTTCGAACTCGCCGGCGCGTCGGCGCTGACGCTGGGCGGCGTCCTCTTCACGCCGCTCGGACTCGCCTGGTTCACGCGGGTTTCGGGCCTTCGCCCGCGCTCGCGGCGTTCGCGATCTGGCCGGCGCGGGTGCTCGCGCTGGTACCCGCCCTCGACTACCTGCTGAGGTGCAGCGCGCACGACTGGTGCTCGCGAGGCAGACGCGGATCATCACCGCCGCCACAGCGGTCGAAGCCACCGTGATCGCCGTCGTCCTGACCATCGGGATCGGATCGATGAACCTGGTGGGAGCGGTGGTGGCGGCGGGAGCCATCCTCGCCGGTCGATTGTGCGGCAACCTGTTCCTGGTCACCCCTGCCCTCCTGCGTCCCCGCATGGTCGGGGCGACCGCCGATAGCCGCCGTTGAACGACGCCACGCCTGGTGGGCGGACTGCGTGCCAGCTGAAGAAGAGCCGCCCGGCGTCGGGTCGCGCCTGAATGTCCGCGCCTGACGCCGGTTCCCGCCTGTTCGTGCATAATGCGCTGGCCTGCAACAGCCTCCCGGTTTCCGTCGTAAGAAGCAGTTGCAGTGCACTTCAGCGGAGACACCCATGGCCATCCCGGCGTCAGCATGGACTCGCTTCGGCCTTCTCGCGGCGGCGGGCGGCATGCTCGCTGCCGGTTGCAGCCAGGCCTCCCGCCTGGACACGAAGTGCGTGGCCGGCGACGTGCTGGCCTGCACCCAGCTCGGTGACATGTATGCCAATGGCCGCGGTGTGCCACGCGACCTGGCGAGAGCCGGACAATCGTACGAACGCGCGTGCAACCTCGGTGCGTCCGATGTCTGCAACACGCTCGGAGAGATCGTCGAGATGACCGGGGACGTCGAAGGAGGCAGCAAGCGGTCCGAACAGCTGTTCGAGAAGGCGTGCCAGGGAGGAAGTTCCGCGGGCTGCCTGAACCTCGGCCTCGCCGCAGCCGCCCGGGAGGAGTTCACGCTCGCCGCGAGCCTCTACGAGAAGTCGTGTGACGGGGGCTGGGCGCCGGGCTGTCACCAACTCGGGCTGAGTTACCAGGAAGGTGAGGGCGTGGCCAAGGACGTTCCGAAGGCCATTTCGCTCTTCGTGTACGGATGCGACGGCGAGTTCGTGGACAGCTGCGTCCTGCTCGGCGACCTCTATGCCGCGGGCGAGGTAACGCCGAGGGACAACGTCCAGGCGATCACGTTTTACGGGAAGGCGCTGAAGCTCTACCAGGATTCGTGCGGCGTCGGGAACCAGGCCGACTGCACCGAACGCAATCGGATCCGCACGCGCATGGCCATCGTGTCTGCGGCACCGGCGGCCGCGCCCGCGCCGCCAGCCCCGACGCCCATCAAGTGGACGGGACAGCAGCCGCCCCGTCTCAGAACTGCAGCCCCGTTGTGAAGTGCACTCGCGTGCCCCAGGCTTCCCGGAAGCCGACGTCCAGGTTCAGCTGGAAGAGGCTGGCGAGCAGGAAGAAGCCCGCCCCGGCGCCCGCCTTGACCGGCGCATCGGCCAGCCGCTGGCCGTGGTCCCACGTCGTGCCGGCGTCGGTGAAGACGGTCACGCCCGCCTTCGCGAATTCATCGGGGAGGAGACCGGTATGCGCAGTTCGAGCGAGGCGCCCAGGAGGCTGTCTCCCGAGAAGCTTCCGGCCCGGTAGCCGCGCAGCGTTCCGGCCCCGCCGAGCAAGTACCGCGCGTAGGCTGGTTGCGGGCCGTCGGCGCCGGCGTACTGAACACGAGCCGACAGCACCGTCTGGCCAATCAATCCCCGGTACCCGCGCGCCTCGGCCTTGAACCGGTTGACGCGGCCGACTGCGACGGGTCGAGCCGCTCCCAGCCAGCCGCGAGATACACCGCGTTGCGCGGGAAGACCGGGATCGACGCGCGTGTCGAACGACAGCGACGCGCCATAAGTCGCCACGCGCTCCTCCAGGGCGCCGAACCTCACCTCGCCATAGCTCGCGCGCCCGGACGCGCGCAGCCGGCGCACCAGCTGGCGCGACGCCTCGCCCCATACCTCTTCGCGGTTTTCGTCGAGCTCGTAGAACGGGTTGGTCCGCTCCCATACCCCGGCGCCGCCGACAACGCGGTCGAACGGACCGCGCGTGAAGTTGCGTTCGACTTCCACCGACGCCCGCTTGGTCCCTCCCCAAGAGAGCGGGACCGACACGCGGCTGTCGCGGCCGACCAGGTCGACGAAACTGAACCGCGCGCCGTAGGTGAAGCCGTAGCCGTCCTGGTAGTCGAGGATCGGCAGGAACATCCCGCTCGCGAACAGGCGTTTGAACGGGCGCGCCGCCGCGGGGCCGGGCGTGTCGGCGGGCAGGGCGTGCTCGCGCACGACAATGACGAGGACGACATCGGCGCCGGGCTCGAGCGACCTGTACCGCTTGCGGATCTCCACCTCCTCGAAGCGCCCGCTCTTCGACAGCCGCTGGCGCGCGGCCTCGATCGACGCTGGGTCAATCGGGGCGCCGACCGTCAGGCCGGCAATCCGCAGCACCTCCGCGTCGGCCGTCGTATGGTTGCCGTGAATCCGCACTTCGGCCAGGCGCTCCAGGGCCGACGGCGCGGGCGTCTGTTCCTGCCCGACCGGCGACGCCCACGAGAACGGGGCGGCCAGGATGGCGGCGAGCGAGGCGGCGAGGCCCAGGAAGCGGGTCACTTCCGCTCCGGCGTGAGCATCCGCACGCGCGCGCCGACCTCGGCTTTCTTGTAGTCGAAGAAGGTGCGGCCGTAGGTGAACCCGTAGTGGCCCGACGCGAACACGAGGTCCGCCTGCATGGTGATCTGGCCCGGAAGCCAAATCCCGTCGAGCACGCGCGACATCGTCATCGACGCGGTGACGTCGCCGACGCGCACCAGCCAGCGTCCCGGCAGGAAGTCGAACTCGGTATTGTCGAACGTGTATTTCACGATTTGGTATTCGGCCGGGTCGACCCAGATTGTCACCAGCGCGACCTTGTTCAGCTTGCGCTCGATCTCCTCGTCCTTCGGGTCTTCGCGGCGCGGCGCCGGCTTTTCCCCCCCGGACTTCCCGGCCGGCTCGCGGACGCCTTCGCGCCGGTCGTCGCCGAACAGCCCGGTGGGGTAGTGCTCGATCTTCAGCACGTCCCTCCCGGCGATCCGCTCCCGTCCCGCCAGGTAGTAGTTCCCGGGCTCGAACTTGAACTGCAGAAAGTACGCCTCCGAGATGAAGCGCGGCTCTCCGCGCTGGTCCACGAACTGCTCCAGCGACGGCACGTCGCCCTTCGGCGGCTC
>CAWJPZ010000001.1:0-187632 GCA_963844875.1 uncultured Acidobacteriota bacterium | reverse complement strand
GCGGCCTTTTTCCACGTACGCCGGCTCGGGTTCCGTCAGCGGCCCGTACGGTTGCGGGGACAGGATTTGAACGTCTTTTCTGGCGCAACCACGGCCCGAGCATCGTCGAGGGGCCGCGTTGCGCAGCCTGCCCCCGCAACCAATGAAGGCAGCACGGTAAACCGTGCGGCCTTCGTCATTTACGGGCGACGCACGACGTGCAATCGCAACTTCCGTCGTCGCGCAGACTTCCTGCCCGCTAGCAATCGGATAGCAATTCGCAGCGGCGCCCTTCCTCCGGCACACCAACGTCGCAGCCGCAATCGAGCCAAACGTGCGCGGTGATGGGTCGGAGTGAACGGGGGCGGCCGGCGAGCCGCACGGCCTCACCCGCGGTGGCGTACCGCGCAATCGTGAAAGTAGGCGGAATCGAGTAATTCTGTATGACCGTCGTCGACGTGTCGGCGTCTAATGTCCTGTACGTGGACTTCCGTCCCGGCCGCCTCATCCTGGAGCGGCACCGAGATCGGAGTGAGATGAGGGAGCGCCAAACATGCGAACTCGAGTACTGGCCCTTCTGTCCCTGTTGCTGGCCGCGGCTCCGTCCGCGCTCGCACAGAAGAACGGCGACGACGTCAGCATCGGCAAGTACCAGACCATTACGTCGAAGGTCCTCGGCGAGGAACGCACGGTCCTGGTCCACTTGCCCGAAGGGTACGACACGTCCACCGACAAGTACCCGGTCCTCTATGTTCTCGACGGATCGGCCCGGGCCCTCGTGGAGGGCGTTCAGGCAACCACGTGGCAGCACGGCGTGCCTCCGATGATCGTCGTCGCGATCGCACAATCCCAAGCGGAACCGCGACGTCCTGCCCGGCGAGGGCTCGGACGGGGCCGAGAAGTACCTCCGGTTCATCTCGGAAGAGCTCTTCCCATACGTGGAACAGCGCTTCCGGGTCGAGAACCACCGGACGCTCTACGGGGCCTCGTCCGTGGGCGTGTTCGTGCTCTACGCCCTGCTCGAACGGCCCGACGCCTTCGCCGCATACATCGCCAGCAGTCCCGCGGTTCCCTACCGGTACGATTACATGGCGGCCAAGGCCACCAGCGCGGCCCGCCCGCTGCCTCGGCGGAACACGCGGCTGTACGTCGTCTATGGCGACAAGGAGTTGCCGGACGTGCGGGAGGGGCTTGCGAAGTACCGGCCGCTGCTCGAGGCGCTCAGGTCCGACACACTCTCGATTACCATCGAGGACCTGCCGCAGGAAACGCACGTGCCGAGCAACAGCCTCTCGAAGGGCCTGAAGCAGATCTTCGACGGGTACCTCTACCCGTACGAGCGGCTGTTGACGGATGGACTCCCGGCTCTCGAGTCGCACTACGACAAGCTCTCACAGAGACTCGGGTTCCGAATTCCCGTGCCCGAAGACGACCTGACGAGTCTCGGCCTCCTCATGCTGGAGAACGGCAAGAGCACCGACCTGAAGGCGGTGGCCCGGGCGCTTGAGCAGGCTCATAAGAAGCGGCGCTCGTGAAGGCCCCGCCCACCAGCGCGCTGTTGCTGGTGGTCGCTCACTTCCGCGCCAACGAAATGGACCTGATGAAGGAGCAGTACCGCTTGTTGGAGCCGGCCCTTCAGGGCTGGACCCCGAAGATCGCCGACTGGCCGAAAATCGTGGAGGCGGCGAAAGAGGGGAAGAGCGATCCCCCCGGCCCGCGCAAATGTCCCGCGACCGGCCCTGCGACGCGGTGACGGTTTGCCAAGGGCTGCGCCGCCGCCCGCGAACGCCACCGCGAGGCAGGCGGTGGATTTGACACATGGCTACCGCGACGGATGTGGTCACCCGCATCAGGCCCTCGGTCGATCTCGGCCTACCTGATGGGCCAACTCTCCAATTCGGTGCGGGGCACGATCGCGGAGGGGAAGTTTCGCTTGATCTGCCCGGCGTTGGGCGATCTATCGACCAGGTCCAGCAGACGCCGTCGCCGCACGTGCGACGCGAACAATACGCGCGGTTGGATGCTCTCAGTCACCAGTGGCAGGGGCGCTTGCGTGCTGAGAAAGGAGTGCGGGACGAACGCGACGTCGATGTGCTCGGCCGGCAGGTTGAACGGCTTCATGTAGGCGGCGGTCGCCACCTCCGCCGAGATGTCGCCGGTGTGGAAGAACTTCTGGTTGCCGATGGTGATGAGGTAGCCGAGATTGACAGTGAGGCTTCGCCGACGGGGATCGCCGATTGCGTGCGGGAGAAGCATGGCGTCGATTCCGATGCCGTTCACCGCCAGGTGCCTCCGCTGACCCTCGGCGACCTCGACGGGGTAGACGCGTCCATCGAACCCCGTGACCTGGCGTGCGGCGTCGGCCGGCGCGACGAACGCCGCGCGGGGATTGTTCTTCAGGCAACGGCTCACCGCACTCGCGCTGAAGTGGTCGGGGTGGCTGTGCGTGGCCAGCACGAGGTCGATGTCGTCGAACGGAGCTTTGCCGTCGCGGAGCGGTTGCTGCACAACGGGCGGAGGAGCGTAGAAACCGGGATCGGGATAGCCATCGAACACGGCATCGACGAGCACCTTCTTTTCGCCGACCCAGATCAGGAAGCCCGAATCCTGTGACGTAGGTGATGCTGTTGGCTTTCGGCAGCGGCGGGGGGCTGCACGCGATGGCGGCCAGGGCGACGAGGGCCAGCGCAGACGACGGCACGTTCGGTTCACGGTCCCTCCTTGACAGCGTTGCGACCGTTCATCTGGGCAATTTGCCGTGCAGGCACTCTTCCCACCAAGCGCCGTCGGGTGCAACCGGTTAGGCGACACTACTAACGTTTGAGGACTGGCCTACTTCGGTGCCGCAGCTCGACAGTACCTGTTTCAGGCGCTCAGCCTCACCCGTCAGTCCGGACGATTGCTCCCAAAGGCTAAGCCGTCGCAGTCGCATCTCCATGTACGCCGAGTCAACGCAAAGCGCGGGAGACAGTCGCGAAACTGTTATGCCGGAGGCAGCGCCAGGATAAAGCACTGCGTCAGCCTGATCCTCCATGCGCAAGGAGCGCCACCGATCGCGTGCGACAGGCACTGGCTTGCCGTCAATGACTACCATTCGCGGCACGCTGTACGGGTAATAGAACGTGAAGTCAGCCGCTCCGAGCACGGTCCCGCGAATCATCGCGAGGCTAGGCTTGCCCCACGACGCGACGTCGGCCTGCAGCGCCTCTAAGTGTGCGTTCACCCATATGGTGAACACCTTGGTGCCCCCCGCGGCCTCGAGAAGACTGACGATCGTCGGAGCCGCCGACTCTCCCGGTTCGTAGTTGGAGAGCAGGTTCCGCCGCTGGAGGTGCATCGCGCCGTACACAACTAGTGCGCGCCGCTGCTTCGCAAGAACCTCGCGTCGTATGAGATCGGCCGGGTAGCGGTCCCGATCGGACAGCGGATTGGCCATCCATTGCCGAATGTCCTCCGAGGTGTGAATACGCTCCCAGTGCATTGGAGGATCCCCTAGCAGCACGCGGAGCTGCCGTTCCTTGGGGAGGGACGCGTTCACCGCCCGAACCGCTCGATAGAACTCCTCGTAAATCGGTGCATCCCACACGCTGTGCGGCTGTGTCGTGTTCTGCCACACCTGCCGAAGCGAGCCATAAGGCACCTCGTCGCCCCGGACGAAACGGTCGATGACATCTTGATAAAGGGCATTGCCTGATTCCACGACGATATCGTTGACGGTGGCCGCGAACCGTGGATCGCGAATGAGCGCCAGCCGAAACGCGTAGCTCTGCTCGTCGCCATGGGTCGTCCCCTCGCTCAACGCGACAATACTGTGGGAACGAAATGCGTCGAGGATCGCCGTGATTGGCTCGATTGGGACCGCGGGCCGCGATGGCGCGCTTTGGATTGGGACCGCGGGCCGTGGTGGCGCGCTTTGCTGGCCGCAGCTCGGGGCGGCGGCGACCAGCGATAGGAGAACGAAGAGTATGCCCGGGCGCCGCGATTGTGAATCTCTCATACAACATCGCTCCCCGACAACGACCCTTGGCCGCGCGCGCAAGAGCCGTTCAGCGTGAGGGCGGCTGGCTCGAAGGCGGCACCATCTTGTTCAGCCGCATGTAGGTCACGATGTTGCCGTAATGCAGGTTGTCGTGGCTGGTGTTCAGCGCCATGACGCTGAGCCGGGCCATCGGATTACCGAAATCCACCATCTTCGCCGCGTCCGCGTCGGTCATCGAGGCGAACGCCTTGTCGCAGTAGGCGAACGATTCGCCGACCGCCTTGACGACATCCGCCTTGGCCGACTTGGACTTCTCGATGCCCCGAACTGGAGGTTTGGCCCCCGTCGCCGCGGCGCAGAACTCGTAGTTCCCGTCCGCGATGTGGCCGAAGAGCTGCGCGAACGTGCGCACCTCCGGTGTCGGCTGGTAGCCATAGAGCTTGTCCGGGACCTGTTCGGAGGCCTTCGTGACACAAATCTTCACCATCAAGTAGTCCATCTTCGCGCCGTCGACGAGCGGGTTCGCCGTGGCGCCCGGCTGTCCGGTCTGTGCGACAGCGAATGCGATCGGCGCAAGACAAAGGACCGAGACGGCGATCAGCTTCTTCATGGTTCTCTCTCCATCAGAGGCGGGGTTGCCCGACTGCAGACACCGTTGAATTGGACCAACGATGGCTGGCGGTTGCGCTCTTGATCTTTGACACCATCGTCGTCAGCGGTTCGCCTCGCAGGGCGTGGTCGGTCTCGATTGTAGGTGAAAGCGAGGGGATCGGTAGGGGGTGTCGGGGCCACGAAGCGCGCGCCAACAGCTTGTGGCCCGGCACGCCACTTCTTGGCGAGAGCGAGGGTGAGAACAGCGGAAACCGTGAACACGGGTGCCCGGCGCAGTTGGCGCAGGGCGAAGGTGAAGTCGCGGCCGACGGGGTGTTCCATGCAGCGTCTTGCTCCTCGGCAACGGACGCCTTTATCAGCCCCGCCTCACTGATGAGCAAGCGGTCCATCGGGCGCCGTGCAGACTGACAATCGTCCCCCTGTGTGAGCGCCGCTCCTGTCCGACGGCCCCGTTCCGCAACGCACGCCCCGTCGTATGCTATCTTCTGTTTCGAGGCCGAACCGAAGGTCGGCGCGTCGCCCTGACGCAATGAGCACGCGTCCAGCAGCCGGGGTCGCACTGTGATCACAAACTACATCAGCGAAGCGCTGCACCGAGCGCGCTACTCGGTCGTCGACGGCGGGGTGTTCTGTGCGACGGTCCCTGGGCTTCCTGGCGTGATCGCCACCGCCGAAAGCCTCGAGGCCTGCCGGGATCAACTCGCCGAGGTCGTCGAGGAGTGGATCCTGATCCGCGTCTCGCGTGGTCTCTCGGTGCCGCGGCTTGGAACCGCTCGCGTTCAGGTCAGGCGAGCAAGCTGATGCCGCCTGGAGACCGGTCAGCCGTCGGAAGCTGATCACGTCGCTCCGGAGGCTCGGCTTCACGGGACCATACTCTGGCGGCCGCCACCAGTTCATGGCTCGCCGCAATCTCGTCCTGACGATACCCAACCCTCATTCGGGCGACATCGGCGTCGGACTCCTCGCCGTCCTGCTGCGCCAGGCGGGTGTCACGCGAGCCGCGTGGGAGGACGCGTAGCCCCTCCTCAGCATGTAGGTGATGTCCGCCGTGCCTCCGGTGTCGCCGGGGTTTGCGAGCACGATGTACATTTCGAACGCCCATGACGGATTATCATGATCAGCATCCCGATTCAGGGTGGCATGGGCGAGGGGATTCAAATGCGAACGCTCAAGATCATCGAACACATCTCGCTGGACGGCGTGATCCAGGTCTCCAGTGAAGACGGCGATTTCCCCTATCACGACTGGACCGCGCCCTATCGGACCCCCGCCGGCCGGGAGGCGATGATGGCTGCGCATGGCGAGAGCTTCGATCTGCTGCTTGGCCGACGCACCTACGATATCTGGTCGGGCTACTGGCCAACGGCGCCGGGCAGTCCGATGGCGGACCGCCTCAACGCGGCGACGAAACATGTCGCGACCCACCGTCCGGAGAGTCTTGAATGGGGGCCGTTCGAGGGGCTTGGACCGGATATCGTCGGAGACATTCGCCGCCTCGAGTCGCAGGACGGCCCGGACCTCATCCTCTCGGGGAGCTCCACGCTGACATCGACGCTGCTCGAACACGGGCTTGCCGATGAACTGCTGCTGGTCGTATACCCGGTCCTCTTGGGCACGGGGAAGCGCTTCTTTGCGGAGGGAACGCCGGCACGCGCATTCGAGCTCGTCAGCACGAGACCGATGCCGTCCGGCGTCATCCTCACCACGTACAAGGTCGCCGGGCCGTTGAAGGCCGGATAGGTGTGGGAGACGCACCCTACTGGCCCGGCACGACGCCGCCGAGCGGGCTGAGCCGCTTCTTCGCCCGCTGGTCGGCGAGCATCTGCTCCATCGCCGCTTGCTGCGCCGCGTAGGCCGGGACGTCGTACTGGTTGATCAGCTCCATCGGATCGTTCGTCAGGTCGTACAGTTCGTGTTCCTCGGCGACCGGCGTCGCCTTCACGGTGACGGCACAGGCGAGCGGAACCTTGTCCGCGGGCGGGGCAGGCGTCGGCGCCTTCTGCTCCAGGAGCACATCCTGCGTGTCCGGCTTGCTCCAATACTGCGGGCTGTCGAAGTCCCGGAGTATCCGCGCCGTCGGAAGTCGCGCAATCACGGTCTCGATGGACTTGGGGCCCTCGACGCCCGGGCGGGTAATCCCTTGCGCATCGCCCATGTGCAGTCCCCTGTTCGGATCGTCCTCGAGTTCTGGATCGTCAGGTGCTGCTGCCGGAACGCCTTCAGGGCCACTGATTCGTAGACCGGCGGGAACCGCATCTGGTCGCAGATGATGACCAGGAAGTTGGGCCGCTTGCCTCCACCGGGGCTCACCGGCGTGGCGGCGGCTTCGCTGGCCCCCGACAGGGCAACGGACACAAGCGCGGCGACCGCCAGGCTTCCCTGCAGGAAGCGGCGGCGGGTGATTCCCTCGGGATCCTTTCGCTGGGCCATATCCTCCTCCTCGTCTGGGTGCGCGTTCGTTGTCCGCCAGGGAGAGCGCGGCCGGCGCGGTGGAGGGTTGAGTCGGGGGAAGCTCCACTGTCAGCTTCCGTTCCTTGTCAGTCGCCGCCTCGGGCGGCAACTCGTCAAGGGAAGTGAACCGGATTGAGTGACTGGTGCTGACGCGTTGCGTGCACCACGGGACAAGGTGGACAGCCGGACGGGAGGAGTTGCCGGGGATTCCCGGATTCCCCAGGAATGGGTCAACTGCGGCTCCCCGGAGGGGCCGGGTTGGCCGAGGGTGCTCCGGTCGAGTCCCAGGGTCTCGCAAATCCGCCGCTGGGCGTCCACGATCTCCTGGTCGAGCGCTTCGGCGGGGATTCCGACGAATTTAGAGGAAAGGTCGGCCAACAGGCGCTCGGGGCGGTTATCGCCGTTTCAGTCGACAGTTCAAGGAAAGACGTTGCGCAAGAAGGTCTGTTGCCTGAAACGAAGAGGGCCACCGCGACGGGTGGCCCTTGGCGACTCATGGCAGGCGAATCGGCTTACGCGCGCTTTCTTCGAGCTGCCCGGAATGCACCAACGAGGCCCGTGCCAAGCAGGACCAGCGAGGCCGGCTCGGGAACCGCGGGCGTGTCGGGAACGTCCAGCGAGAAGTTGTCCGCAAAGACGTAGGTCGAAGTGCGGTCGTTGAGGATGCGGACCGTCAGGTAGGCCGCGTCCACCGGGGCCGCGAACGCGAAGCTGAACTCGCTCCATGCCTGGCTGCTGGCCGGTGTCGCCGACGTCAGCAGCGTACCGAAGGCGCTCGCACTGTTCGAGAGCCCGATTTGAAGCGTGCCCGGACCGTCGTTGGCGTACTCGAGGAGAGCGGCGTAGAAGCGCAGCGTGTAATTCGTGCCGGCGGTGACGCCCTGCGTGAGGCCCAGGGAAAGGGCGTCCACCCCGGACCCGGCGCCCTGGTTGTGCAGCCCCACCTTCCACGTGCCGTCCTGCGGCAAGACACCCACCCGGGGGCCGCCGGCGTCAGGTCAATCTCCCCGAACCCCCCAGACGACGTCGCGAAGGCCGTGGCGTTGGCGACGAGCGCATTGAAGTCGGCGTTCGAGAGATTGAAGTTGAATCCCACCGCCGTGTTGTTCTCGAAACTGCCGTTGGCGATGATGTTGCCCGCCCAGGCGTTGCTTCCAAGCAGCAGCGTCAGTGACAAAACGAGCGTGAGCTTGCGCATGACACTCCTCTCCCTCGCGGTTTGACCCGTTTGTGTGAACGGCACTAGTGGCGAACGGGAGAAATGCAAGAGCTGCGCCCCACAGCGTCGTCGGAATTGGGCCCATTTCGCCGCTCGCGGGATTGATTGTCCGCTGTGGTCGCGACTAATGCCTGCTTTGTCCCTCCCACACGGGGCAAGATCGGGATGCGGGCGCGGCCGACTAGTCGAACGTTCATCGAGATCCGCCTGGCGCGGTTCAAGTCCACGTGCGAGCCCGGGCCCGTGCCGAGCATCATGAAGTAAATCTCGAGCGCCGACATGTCTGCCGCGACCACGCCTTTGTAGGTGTAAGGCCCGCTGACGGCCCCCTCGAATTCCTTGATCTTTCATCGCCAGGGTGATCGCCACACTGCAGTCGGCCTGGGGAGCGCCGACCTGCGAGTTGATGAACTCCGCGGCCATCTGCAGGCCGCCCGCGTTGATCGACGCCCATCCCGTCAACTCGCCATTGCCGTTGAGGGCGAAGGTGCCGATAATCGTCACCGGAGCGTAGCCCTTCGGCAGCGCCGGGTTCAACTCCGACAGGTCCTGCCACCCGGTGGCGCTGAAAGCGTACGTGCCGCGCAGGGCCGAAACGCCCAGATTGCCGCACGGTCTCGGTGCCTGGGACGTCAGCGCACCCGGCTGGCGCACGGGGACTCCGCCATCGTGCGCCTGCACGATCGCCGCGAGCGACAGCAGGCCAGCCGCCAGGATGGTCGCGCAACACAAGGGTTTCATGAAAGGCTCCTTTCGGGCTGTTGGTGGAAGACCGCGGTTCGGCGCCGCCTCGACGCCTCGACGATAGGCGTTCGCCCCGGTCCTCGCCATGGACGGCGGCTGGAACCTGGCTGGATTCGATCTGTGCGCGCAATCGTCTGGCGCCATTGGACTTTCAGGGACGACGACCATGGCAGCGATCTCCGGCCTCGTGACGTTCGGTGCGTTCGAGCTCGACCTGGACGCCGGCACGCTGCGCCGATCCGGACGAGTCCTCAAGCTCCGCCCGCAGCCCATGCGGGTGCTGTGCCTCCTGGTGAGCCAGGCAGGCAAGCCGGTGGACCGCAGCGAGATCCGCTCGCTCCTGTGGGGCGATTCGACGTTCGTGGACTACGACGTCGGTGTGGATTACTGCGTGTACCGCATCCGCTCGGTCCTCGGCGACCCAGCGCGCGCGCCCCGGTATATCGAAACGCTTCCGGGTCGCGGCTACCGGTTCGTTGCGCCGGTCACGCGCGAGCGGCCCTTCGTGGAGCCGACGCTGGCGGTCCTGCCCTTCGACAATCTGAACCGCGACGCCTCCAGGGACTACTTCGCCGACGGCGTCACCGACGCCCTGATCACGGAACTCGCCCGCATCCCGGCGGTGCGTGTCATCTCGCGGCAGTCGGTGCTGCACCTGAAAGGCAGCGACCGGAAACTGGGCGAGATCGCGCGCGACCTTGGCGTGGACGGCGTGGTGGAGGGGTCCGTGCTGCACGAGGGCGATCGCGGTCGGGTGGCGGCGCAGCTGATCCTGCTCGAGCCGGAGCGCCACGCGTGGGCGCACAGCTACGACTGCGACATGTCCGCCGTCCTGGTGACGCAACGCGAGGTGGCGCGCGCGATCGCGGGGTGTGTCGGGGCGGCGCTGAAGCGAACATCCACGGCGATTGCGCCCCAGGCTCCGGCGCGGCAGGTCCCGCCGGAAATTACGGAGGCCTACCTGAACGCGCGAGCGGAATTCGAGAAGATGAGCGCGGAAGGAATCGCGAAAGCGCTCCAGTACCTCCGCGAGATCACCCTCAAGGCGCCCGACTTCGCGCTCGGGCTCGCATGGCATTCCGCCTGCCTGTTCATGATGGGCTATTGGGGTCACGCGCCAGCCAGCGAGGTTTTCCCGAGCGCCAAGCACCTGGCGCTGCAGGCCCTCGCCATCGATGACAGCCTTTCGCGGGCGCACCTGGTCCACGGGTGGATGTGCCTGCTGCTCGACTGGGACGTGAACGCGGCCATGCAGGAGGTCCGGCGCGCGATCGAACTCAGCCCCAGCGAAACGGACGCGCACTCGTTCTACTCGACGCTGCTCTCGTTCGTGGGCGAAGACGCCGAGGCGATGCGCGAGGTTCAGTGCGTGCTGAAACTGAATCCGGCGCCGCTGCTCCCGAACCAGTACGCGGCCTGGATGTTCCTCCACCTGGGTCGGCACGCGCGCGCGGAGGCGCAGGCCAGGCGGACCATCGCGCGGTTCCCGGATTCCCTGCAACCGCACTTCGTGCTCGGGTGGTCGGCGTGGTACCAGCGTCGCGGCGAGGACGCGGTGGTGGCCTTCGAAAAGGCGCTCAGCCTGTCCAGGGAGGCGTTGTCACTCTGCTACCTGGGCCACGTGTACGGCCGCCTCGGGAGGACGTCCGACACCAGCCGGCTCCTGGAGGAACTCGAGCAACTCCGCGCGCGGGGCCAGGCCCCGCCGGTCGCCTTCGCGATCCTGCACGCAGGCCTCGGTGACATCGACGCCGCCTTCGAATGGCTCGAAACGGCCTACCGGCTGCGCGACGGCTCCCTGTTCTGGCTCGCAGGGACACCCGGGCTCGATCCCCTCCACCCGGACGCGCGCTTCGCCAATCTCGTGCAGCGCGTCGGAATCGCGCCGCCGGACGTTGGGAGATTTCGCGCACGCCAGCGCCTGCGCACGCCTGCGAGGGGACCATGCCAGACATGATTACCGTCACCGCTCGTGAAGGATGGCTGTCACGAATCGGCAAGTCGACCGCCGGCGTCCTGGTCGGTCTCCTGCTCGTCACGACGTCGTTCCCCCTCCTGTGGTGGAACGAGGGGCGGGCCGTTCATCGCGCCCGCAGCCTCGAGGAGGGCGCGGGGGTCGTGATCCACGTGCCGGCGGACGCGGCTGATCCGGCCAACGAGGGAAGACTCGTGCACGTCACCGGGCCGGCCGCCGTGGACCAACCCGTTACGGACCCGGACTTCGGCATCTCCGCGCAGGCCATCCGGCTGGAACGGATCGCGGAAACGTACCAGTGGAGGGAGACTTCGTCGACCACCAAGCGCCAGAAGCTGGGAGGCAGCGAGGAAACGACGACCACCTACAAGTACGACAAGACGTGGTCGCCCGGCCACATCGACTCCTCGTCGTTCAAGAGCCCGGCCGGTCACGAGAACCCGCCGGCGCTCGAGTGGCAGTCGCGCACGGTGCCGGCGGCCCGGGTGACGTGCGGAGCGTTCACGCTGCCGCCCGAACTGGTCGAGAAGATCGGCGGCAGCACGGGGCGGCCCGGCTCCGACGGCGATGCGGACCGCATGCGCGCCGCGGGGTTCAGCGCGGCCGAGGGCGGCACCTTCTACAAGGGCAGCCCGTCGGACCCGAAGATAGGCGACGTGCGCGTCCGCTTCGAGGTCGTCCTCCCACAGACGGTGAGCCTCGTGGCGGTGCAGCGTGGCGCGACCTTCGAGGCCTACCGCGCCCGGGCCGGCAGCGACATCCTGCTGCTGGAGGCCGGCACGGTGGCGGCCGCCCAAATGTTCGAATCGGCACAAACCTCGAACCGGATCCTCACGTGGGGCCTGCGTGCGGCCGGGTTCCTCGCGATGTTCCTCGGATTCGTCCTCGTATTGCGGCCCATCTCTCTCGTGGGGTCCGTCGTTCCCATCGTGGGCTCGCTGCTCGGGGCGGGCACCGGCTTCGTCGCGTTCTTCCTCGCCGTGGCGCTGTCGTTGGCGACAATCGCGCTGGCCTGGCTGCGGTACCGGCCGCTGCTCGGCGGGGCGCTGCTCGTGCTCGCCGTGGCGAGCCTCGTCCTGCTCCTCCGCCGGCGGCGGTCGAAGGCGGTCGTCCCGCCTCCGCTGCCGCCACCGATTCCGACGGGCGTGGGCTGAGCGCCTCGAGCAGCCAACCGCCGAGGCTGCAAAGGCGCACCGGGCGTGTTATGGTGGATCGTCCGTCCGCCGTAGGTAACTCGAGCGGCGCAAACAAAGGCGTCAAGCGACCGCGTCCCGCACCGCGGGACACCCCAAATCTGGTCGCGGCCGGGAGGTGCATGCATGGCACACACGAACGGGGGCAGTCGCTAGACTGCCCGCATATGGGAAACGGCCGGTGGCAGCACCGGCCGTTTCTTGTACCCCCAGCAGGAGGATTCCGATGACCGCACCCCTCCACAACGATCCGAAGGTCGAGGCACACAAGGCAACGGTCAGGCGCGCGCTGGCGAGCCTGTCCGCCGGCGACATTGACGGCTTCGTCAATGCGCTGGCCCCGAACTACGTGCGGCACTGCCAGGCGATGCCGCCCGACCTGCAGGAACTGCGCGGGCCGGAAGCGATGAAAGCCTGGCTGCTCGACAACCAGGCCACGTTCCCCGACTACTACGAAGAAGTCGAGATGCTGGTTGGCGAGGGCGATTTCGTCGCCTGGCGTTCGATCGGCACCGGCACGCAGCTCGGGCCGATGGGGCCATTCCCCGCCACCGGGCGGCGCATGTCGATCTCCATCATCGGGATGCACCGCTTCGAGGATGGAAAGGTGGCGGAAACCTGGACATCCTGGGACAACGTGGCTGCCCTCGCCCAGCTCGGCCTGATGCCGTCCGCGTGATGCCGGGTGGGCGCCTCGATGGGCCCGTCCCGCGGGATTCGGGGTCTAACCATGTAGGACCTTCAACAGGAGAGCCAGCCATGGCCACAACCCCAACGGCCCGTCCCATCACCCTCACCTGGCAGACGTGGTCGGTCGTCGTCGTCGTGCTGGCACTCGTCCTCTGCGTCGGGGCGTTCATCCTCGCCTGGTGAGCCGGGGAGCGCTGTCCGATCAGCGAAGTCACCGTCCGGAGAGGCGCCACTTGATACGCGTATAGGCGACACGAAAGCCGTGTCGTTCGGCGTTGCGCTGCGACCCGCTCCCGGGCAATGCGCCCATCATCGCAATCGTGCATCCCTGGCGCGACGCGTACCGAAGACGTGCGTCCAGCAGCGCGAGCTGCGCGCCACGCCGACGGGCATCGGGCACCGTGCTGGCGCCCGCAAGCAGCGCGACCCCGCCATCGATGCTGAGGAGCCCCGTCGCCACCGGGCGGCCGTCGAGGCGCGCGAGGAACCGGTGCGCGTCGCGACGGCGGGCGGTAATCGCCCCAATCTCGGTCATGAAGCCAGACAACTCCGGCCACTCGCTCCAGCCGGCCGCGGCGGTCGCTCCCCACTCGTCGCCTGCCCCTTCGACACGACTGATGGTGACTTCGCCAGGCTCGACGGCGACGACCGGCATGTCGATTGGGCGGACCAGCACGCTGGTGCATTCGAACGCCTGATACCCGCGCGCATTCAGGAGCTCGAACAGCGCCGAACCGGCAAGCGGGCTCACCTCGTGAAACACCGGCGCCCCGCGCTCGCGGAAGAAGCGCTCGATTTCATCCATCTCGGCTGCCGACGGCAGCCCCGAGAGCCCCAGGCCGAACGTCTGGGTCAACGGAGATTCGGCACCGTCGAACATCGCGAGCGTGCCGGCGACCTCGATCCAGGCTGCCCGCGACTCCGGCTGGAGTTGGGCTCGCGCGTCCACCGAATGCAGGTTGCTGCGGCCCTCTGCAAGCTCCAGGCGCCGGGCAAGAGAGAGGTCGCCGTGAAGTAGATGTTCGTCGGCCATCCTCCAACCATACCGCGGGGCCCTCAGCCTGTCGACCGGGCCCACCCGACATCACGCGGGCGGCCTTCCGCTTCGGGCACCGGCCCGCCGGCGCGGCATCAATCCATGCCGCCGGGCGCACCCGGCGCCGGCCCCCCGTCGCAGAACCCCCAGACGCCCGGGACCTCGAGCACCGCGGCGCCCAACGACCGTGCCCACTCCTCGGTCCACTGCGGCTTCTTGTGGTCGAAGTACGCCGAGTACTCGAACGCAATCAGCCGAAGGGGCCTGCCGTCGCGCCGCCGCGACGGCCACCCCTGGATGCGGCCGGAGAAGCCCGCGGCCATTTCTGCCAGCGCCGCCTTGAACACCGAAATCGTCTGGTCGCCCCCGGGAAGGTTGAAGAAGCTGCCGTCCAGCACGTTGTCGTTCGCCATCCGCGCCCACCACTCCGCGTCGGTCTCGCCCCGGGCGGCACCCGACTTCCGTCCGGGACCGAGATGGATGAAAAGGCGCGTGTCCGGCTTCAGCACGGACCGGAGGTAGCGCGCGGTTGCCTCGATGGCTGGGGGTGAGAGGTGGTCGTCGACTTCCCACCCGAGGCTGGCGACCTTGATCAGCGACAGGAGTTCATCGTCGGCGAGCCAGGGTGCCAGCTTGCGCCGCATCTCCGCCACGGCCCGTTCGGCGGTCCACTCGTGGTTGCCCCCGGGGTCGAACATGATCACCGGGAGCAGGTCGTCGTCGAGCAGTTCCCGGATGGCGGACTTCATCTCGCCCGGCCTGCCGTAGAAATCCCCGCTCGGGTAGATGTCCTTGTACCAAGGGGCGGGGTCGAGGACGAAGTGGGTATAGCCCCGGGCCTTGTGCGCCGCGCGGATGTCCGCCCTCACGGCCGGCGGATAGAGCGGGTAAATGATGGTGAAGTCGTTGTCCGTCTTCCCGAACGGCGCGATCGACGGGACGATGATACCGCTCAGGTCGCAGCGCAGCCGTGTCCACCGCGCGGGGTCCGCGGGCCAGCCCTTGTGCACCTCATGAGGCGGGCTCGCGGCCACGAGCAGGAGCAGCAGCAGCAGACGCGCTCCACGCAAATCCATACAACGGAACGTTGCAATTGTGCGGCCGCCTGCTCAGACGGCCGCTTGCAGTCGGGCTGGCGCCCTGAGCTCGGCGGTGCGCGCGGCCGTCGATTATGCGGCGGCTCGGCCTTCCGGACGTGGTGGCACGGGCAGCCCGATGAGATGAGCCCGTTCGCGCCGACGGGCCTGCCCGGTGAGCGGCAGTCCTCTGGCCTTCTGACTTCTGGCTTCGTTTTCTAGAAGTCGGCGCTCTTCGGGTGCCCGGGGGAACGGGATGACGTCGCGGATGTTTCCGAGTCCCGTGACGTAGTTCATCGCGCGCTCGAAGCCGAGGCCGAAGCCGGCGTGCGGCACGGTGCCGTAGCGACGCAGGTCGCGGTACCACCAGTAGGACGCGCTTGTCGAGGCCCATCTCCTCGATGCGCCCGTCGAGCACGTCGAGCCGCTCCTCGCGCTGGCTGCCGCCGATGATCTCGCCGATGCCCGGCGCCAGCACGTCCATCGCCGCCACGGTCTTCCCGTCGTCGTTCGAGGCGCATGTAGAACGCCTTGATCTCCTTCGGGTAGTCGGTGACGACGACCGGCCGGCCGACCAGCTCCTCGGTCAGGTAGCGCTCGTGCTCCGACTGCAGGTCGATGCCCCAGCGGACCGGGTAACTCGAACGTCTTGCCCGACTTCTCGAGCGCGGCGATCGCCTCGGTGTAGGTCATCCGCTCGAAGCTCGAGCTTCACGAACGACTCGAGCCGCGTCGACGCACGTCTTGTCCACGCGCTCGGCGAAGAACGCCATGTCGTCGGCGCGCTCGTTCAGGACCGCGGCGAAGATGTAGCGGAGGAAGTCCTCGGCCAGCGTCGCATTGTCGTTCAGGTCGGCGAACGCGATCTCCGGCTCGATCATCCAGAACTCGGCCAGGTGGCGGCTGGTGTTCGAGTTCTCGGCGCGGAACGTCGGCCCGAACGTGTAGACCCGCGATGAGCGCCAGGCAGTACGTCTCGACGTTCAGCTGCCCCGACACCGTGAGGTACGCCTGCTTGCCGAAGAAGTCCTGCGGCGAAGTCGATCGCGCCGTCGCTCGGTCCGCGGCAGGTTGACCAGGTCGAGCGTCGAGACGCGGAACATCTCGCCCGCGCCCTCGGCGTCGCTCGCGGTGATGATCGGCGTGTGGACCCAGTAGAAGCCGCGCTCGTGGAAGAAGCGGTGGATCGCCTGGGCCATGCAGTGGCGCACGCGGGCGACGGCGCCGAAGGTGTTCGTCCGCGGCCGCAGGTGCGCCACCTCGCGCAGGTACTCGAAGCGTGTGGCGCTTGGGCGGTGATCGGGTAGGTCAGCGGGTCCTCGACCCAGCCGACCACCCGAACCGCGTCCGCCTTGATCTCGAACGCCTGGCCCTTTCCTTCCGACGCCACCAGCGTGCCGTCGACCTCCACCGAGCAGCCGGCGGTGAGGCGGAGGACGTCGGTCTCGTAGTTGGGCAGGGTGTTCGGCGCGACGACCTGGATCGGGCTGAAGCACGTGCCGTCGTGCACGTGGATGAAGGACAGCCCGGCCTTCGAGTCGCGGCGCGTCCGCACCCAGCCCTTCACCGTCACCGCGGTGCCCGCCGCCACCGCCCCCTTCAGCAGACCGACGACCGGATGCCAAGCCATTCGAGTCACTCCTCACGCATAGCATAGAAAGAAAGGATGACGCGAAGACAGAAGCTTCGCCCTCGCCTTCGTCGTTGCAGTCCGTTCGTCGTTTCTGGTACGATTCCCCGATGCGACACCATCGAGGCGCTCACCGCCGAGATCCGCGCGTTCCGCGACGCGCGCGACTGGCTGCAGTTCCACAACCCGAAGGAACTGGCGGTCGCGATTGCGGCCGAAGCCGGCGAACTCCTGCAGCACTTCGTCTGGCAGGACCACGCGCAGTCGGAGCGGCGGCTGACCGAGCGCCGCCGCGACATCGCCGACGAGATCGCCGACGTCGCCATCCTGCTCTTCGAACTGGCCGACAACTCCGGCATCGACCTCGCCGCCGCGATGCGGGCCAAGCTGGCGCGCAACGAGAAGCGCTACCCGGTCGACCGCGCGAAGGGGCTCGAACGCGAAGTACAACGAGCTGTGAGCGAACCGCCTTCCCCGCCCCACCGCCGGCGTCCCCGCTACTCCGGGAAGTACCCGCGCCGCTTCCACGAGAAGTACAAGGAACTTGCCCCGGAGCAGTACCCGGACACCGCCGCCAGGGTGCTGCGCTTCCGGGAAGACGCCGGCCGGTTCCCACGTCCCGATCATGGTGGCGGAAGTCCTCGAGGCGCTGGCGCCTGGAGCCCGGTGACGCGGTGGTGGATTGCACGCTCGGGCACGGCGGCCACGCGGCCGCACTCCTCGGGGCCATCCAGCCGGGCGGCGTGCTCATCGGCCTCGACGTCGATCCCGCTGGAACTCCCGAAGACCGAGGCCCGGCTGCGCGGCCTCGGCTTCGATGCAGTCCGCGTTCCGCGCACGCCGTTCGAACTTCGCGGGCCTGCCGCAGGTGCTCGCCGCCGAAGGCCTGCGCGGGCGCCGACGCTGATCCTGGCAGACCTCGGCGTCTCGTCCATGCAGTTGGACGACCCGCTCCGCGGCTTCACCATGAAGGCGGACGGCCCGCTGGACATGCGGATGAACCCGTCGCGGGGCCAGCCGGCGTCGGCGTGGCTTGCCGGCGTGGCGCCCGCGAAGCTCGCCGGCGTGCTGGACGAGTATCGCCGACGAACCGCACGCCGCCGGGCTCGCCGGGGCGCTGGCCGGCCGCCGCTTCGCGTCCACCCTCGAACTCGCCGACGCGGTCCGCACGGCCCTGCCCGAGGCGACCGACGAAGAGCGGGAGCTGTCGGTGCGCCGCGTGTTCCAGGCCGTGCGGATGGCGGTGAACGAGGAATTGACGGCCCTCGAGATGCTGCTGCGCGTGCTCCCCGGCTGCCTGAACCCGGGCGGCCGCGCGGCCATCCTCACGTTCCATTCCGGCGAGGACCGCCGGGTCAAGAAGGCGTTCCAGGCGGGACTCAGGGACGGGATCGTACCGGGCCGATTGCCGACGAAGTCGTGCGGCCGTCTCCCGGGGAGTGCCGGGACAACCCCAGGGCCCGGCGCGGCGAAACTGCGGTGGGCGAGAGGGGTCGGAGCGCTTTCAATTCTGAATGCTCGGACCCCGACCCCGGGATCCCGGCCGCCATCTGCGGCGTCATAACCTCAGAGCAACCGCGAGCGGGCGCCTGCCCCGCGCCGCACATCCAGGGAGGACCCATGATTCGAGAACGCCCGTCGTCGGATCTGGCAGCCGCCGGGCTGCTGCTCGTCGCATCGGCCGCGCCCGCGCTCGCCCAGGCGAAGGGCGAGCCGAAGCTCCCGCTCAACCTGACGTCGTTCGCGGTGAACATGGACGCCGGCACGCGGGCGGCGAGCACGGGCCGGATCGACATCACGATCGAGCGCTGGTCCACGGACGGCGAACGCGACCGGCTGCTCCAGGCACTGGTCGAGAAAGGGCTCCGACAAGCTGCTGTCGGCGCTGCAGAAGACCAGGCCGCGCGCCGGCTACGTGAGGTCGGACCGCTCGCTCGCCTGGGACATCTACTTCGCCCGCCTGACACCCGGCGAAGACGGCGGCTACCGCCTGGTCTTCGCGACCGACCGGCCGATCAACTTCTGGGAGGCGCGGAACAACACCAGGACGCAGCGAGTACCAGTTCATGCTGTGCGAGATCCACATGAACCGCAACGGCGAAGGCGAGGGCAAGCTCGCGCTGATGGCGAAGATCGCCTGGAACAAGAAGACCAACACGCTGGAGATCGAGAACTACGACATCGAGCCGGTGCGCCTGAACAAGGTGACCGAGGTGAAGTAGATCGCGGCCTCGCGCAGCGGCCTGGCTGGCAGCCCTGTACCTTGAGCGCCGCCTTCACGCGTTCGGCCGTCATCGGCATCCGCGTCAGCCGGGCGCCTGTCGCGTCGAAGATCGCGTTCGCCACCGCCGCGCCCACCGGCACCAGCGCCGGCTCGCCGCCGCCCTGCGACGGCACGTCCGGGGCGTCCACGATCACGGTCTCGATCTTCGGCAGCCACGAGAACCGCGGCAGCTCGTAGCTGGCGAGGCTGCGGCTCAGCACCTCGCCGCCCTTGAAGTGCACCTCTTCGCTCAGCGTGTAGCCGAGGCGCCATCGTGAGGCACCCTTCCATCTGCTGGATGGCGCCCTCCGGGTTCACCACCACGCCCATGTCCTGCGCGCAGACCAGCCGGGTCACGCGCACCTTGCCGGTCGCACGGTCCACCGTCACCTCCGCCATGACGGCGGCGTAGGTGCCCGCGTCGACGCCGAGCGCCACGCCGACGCCGCGCCGGCTCGGCGCCGGCTTCGGCACCCAGCCGAACTTCTTCGCCGCCGCGTTCAGCGTCCGGATCATCCGCTCGTCCGTGAGGTTCTTCAGGCGGAACTCGACCGGGTCGATGCCCGGCCTTCGCCGCCAGCACGTCGATGTGCGACTCGCGGCCGAACGCGTTGCTGCTCGCCCCGGGCGCGCGCCACGGGCCCACCGCAAACGGGTGCAGCGCCGCCCGAGTCGCCGCTCCACCCGCCCGTCCACGCGGTCCGGTGATGCGGGATGTTGTAGAAGTGCGCCGCGCCGCGCTCGCCGGCGCAGTAGACCTTGTAGTCCCACAGGCCGATCGTCTTCGTCGCCGGGTCGAGGCCCGCCCGGATCTTCACGATCGAGGCCGGTCGGAAGGTGTCGTAGAAGAACTCCTCCTCGCGGCTGAACACCACGCGAACCGGCTTGCCGGTCAGCATCGCCAGCCGGGCCGCCTCCACGCCCTGTCGCGAGGCCGATCTTCCCGCCGAACCCGCCGCCGACGTACGGCGTGATCACCCGGACCTTGTCGGCCGGCAGCTTCAGCGCCTGCATCAACTGGTTCTTCAACGGGAACGGCGTCTGCGTCCCGACCCACACCGTCACCTTCCCATTCTCCACGGCGGCCACCGCCGAGTGCGGCTCCATCGGCGCGTGCGCCACGTAGCTGTCGTAGTACGTGCCCTCGATCACCTGGCCGACCAGCTTCTCGCCCTCCGCGAGGTTGCCGCCCTCGCCGCTGTTCCTGGCCGGGCCCGCCGTCTTCAGGAAGTGGTCGTACATCGTCGCGTCGTCCACCGGCGGATCCTTGCGGGTCCACTCGGCCCTGACGAGCGCGAGCGCCTTGTCGGCCTCGTCGCGGTGCGCGTGCAGGACGGCCACCATGTCGCCGTCGCGCACGACCTTGACGCCCGGCACCTTCTCCGCGGCAGAGATATCGACGGCGCCGAGCATGGCGCCGTGGGACGGCGGCCGCAGGATGCGCGCGTGCAGCACGCCGCACCGCCTTGTGGCGCAGGCGTCCCGCCTGTGCTCCCAGGCACGACGTCGCCCGCGTACTTCGCCGCGCCGGTCACCTTCTCGCGGCCGTCGCGCCGCTTGGCCGAGGTCCCGACCACGGTGTACGACTTGAGCGGCTTCAGCGGGGTCTTGCCCTCCGCCTTGCGCTCGATCCGCTTGCCTTCCGTCAGCTGCCCGTAGGTCACCGTCTTCTTCGGGTCCGCGCGTGTCGCTCACGATGCCCGCCTTCACGGCGAGCCGTTCGACGGGAACCTGCAGCCGCTCGGCCGCCATCTGCAGCAGCAACGCCCGCGCGTCCGCCGCCCCCTGGCGAAGCACCGGGCCGAACTGCCGGACGCTGAGCGAGCCGAACGTCCCCATGTCCCACGGGCACAGGTCGGTGTCGCCCATGACGATGTCCACCGCGGCCAGCGACACGTCCAGTTCCTCGGCCAGCAACTGCGGCAGCGACGTGATCACGCCCTGCCCCTGCTCGATCTTGCCGACGAAACAGGTCACCTTGCCGTCGAGCTCCGACGTGCAGGTAGGCGTTCGGATCGGTCGGGTATCCCTGGCGCCCGGTGGGCAGCCGCGCGGTCTCCTGCGCCTCGCCCGGCCGGTCGATGGCCAGCAGGACGAGCAGGCCCGTCGCGGTGAGCTTCACGAAGTCGCGGCGATCCACGGGGAACGTCGTCGGGCCGTCCACGACCAGTTCCTGGTCGCGGTCGAAGTCCTGGTTCTCGACGCTCATCGCGCCCCCCCTTCATCGTCGCCGCGGCCGACTCCACCGCCTTGAGGATCCGCACGTGCGCGCCGCAGCGGCACAGGTGCGAGTCGAGTTCGCGGACGATGTCGGCCCGGGTGGCCTTCGGGTTCCGGAGCAGCAGCGCGTAGGCGCCCATGATCATGCCCGGGCGTGCAGTAGCCGCACTGGTAGGCGAGGTGATCGACGAAGGCCTGCTGGATCGGGTGCAGGCGGTCGCCTTTCGCCAGCCCTTCGATGGTCAGCACCTGCTTGCCCTGGACGTCGCCGACCGGGCGTGGCGCACGAGCGAACGGCCGCGTTGTTCACGATCACCGTGCAGGAGCCGCACACGCCCTCGCCACAGCCGAACTTCGTGCCGGTGAGGCCGAGGTCGTCCCGGAGCACCCAGAGCAGCGGCCGGGTTTCATCGACGGTCAGGCGGGTCGGCTTGCCGTTCAGCGTGAAAGACACGTCTCGCATCGGCGATCTTCTCCAGGGGGACAGCCGAAGTGTCCGGCCCGGCCGCGCCCGTTTGTCAAGTTGGTCGGCCGGCGGGCAAAAAAAAAGGACCCTGGCTCAAAGGGTCCTGTGTGAAGGAGGAGCGAAGCTTTTGGCTCGTTATCCAGATAAGACGCCCGCTCCCCCCGTTTGGTTTGGCCGATTCGGACCGGCCGCTACTTTTTCCTGGCCGGCTTCTGCGGTGCCGCCGGCGGCGACTTGACGAACTCGATCGTCCCGTTCTTCTGGAGCGTCTCGAGCGCCGCGTAGACGAGGTCCAGGTCCACGTCCGGGGCGTCGGCCGACAGCACGTAGCCGAACTTCGTGTCGTCGTTGCCCACGACGAGGTTGCCGCACTCGGCGCGGACCAGGTTGTAGATGTCGAGCACGCTGCGGGTGCCGTCGATCGCGTTGGTCACTTCGCTCGACGCCAGGCCCGGCAGCCGCCGGGGCTGCGGCCCGCCCGGCTCCCGCCCTGCGGCCGGCCCCCGCCGCCGGCCCCGCGCTGTCCGCGGCCGCTGCTGCGCCTCGGCCGAATAGGCCCGGAACAGCCGCCGCGGGATCAGCTGCGCGTATTCCTTCTCCTTCTCGGTCAGCGCGACCGGGGCCGCGCTTGATGCCCAGCGCCGCCGCCCGCTCGACGTAGACGTCCTCGACGAGCCTGGCGTTCAGGTCGCGGGACGCCTCGAGCGACCGCGACGAACCGCTTGACGGACGCGGCCACCGGCGGCTCCTCGGACAGGCTCAGGACCGACTCGACCGCGCCCTTCGACCGGTTGAACGCGCCCGCGACCTTCAGCTGCACCGCCTTGCGCTGTTCCTCGAGCTTCGTCCGCATCCTGCCCCATCAGCCGGACGGCCTGCCGCGTCACCTCGGCCATCCACTTCCCGCCGTTGGCGGTGCCTCCCACGCCAGGTCCCGCGCCTGCCGGGAGCCGGCAGTCGCCAGGTAGTACATCGCCGCGGCCGCCATGAAGCCGACCCGCTTCAGTTCGGTCGGATCGACGTGGACGATGCGGTCCTCGCTGCTGTGGTAGAAGTTGTCGGGCCAGTAGTTGAACTGCATGGCCGGGATGCCGCCGTCGTTGAACACCGAGTGGTCGCTGCCGGAACTGATGGTCGCCACGGGCGACAGCCGGTAGTTGAACTGCGCGTTCGCCCCTGCTGCGTGCGGATTTCGGTCTGGTCCACGAACTGCAGCAGGCTGGCGACGAGGTCGTTCAAGTAGCTGGGCCTCGAGTCCGGCGTCAGCTTCATCCTCAGGTAGGTGTCCGTGGTCTTCGTGATTCGCGCCGGTCATGTCGAAGTTCAGCGCCGCGAGCAGCGTGTCCTGCAACTCGGGATGCTTGAACATGTAGGCCGCGGTGCCCGAGATCTCGGGCGCCCAGATGAAGCGGATGGTCCGCCGCGGCGGAGCGAGGTCGCCGTCGCTGATCAGCCGGGCCAGCGTCCGCCCGATCTCGAGGATCGTCGCGACGCCGGTGCAGTTGTCGTTCGCGCCCGGGCGTCGCGATCGTCTCGAAGGCGTGCGCGACCAGGACGAGTTCGCCGGCCTTGGGGTCGCTGCCCGGGATCGACGCCGAGACGACGTTCATCTTCCCCGGGTAGGTCGTCGCACGAACGTGCGCCTTGGTGACGACCTTCTGCCCGCGGTCGAGCAGGTCGCGCAGTTCCAGGAACTGGCGCTGCGACAGCGCGAACGCCGAAACCGGCGGTGTTGGCCGCCGGCGAGAATCGACGCCCACCCGATCTGGTCGGCCGACGCGCCCGGTCGCCTGGCCGCTGATCCCCGGGCTGCCGGTTCCGAGCGCGCCCACCGCCCCGCGCTGCACCGCGCCGGAGAACACCGCCCTGAGCGACGCCGCTGCCGAGCACGATCTTCCCCTTCACGTCCTTGCCGGCGTAGTCGGCGTCGCGGCCCTGCCCGACGTAGACGACCTCGGTCTCGACGTCGACGCTCCGGCTGCCGGGCGCGAGCGCGGTCGGCACCTGGTTCAGGCTCGCGATCTTCTCCTTCCGCGGCTGCACCAGCCACAGGTCGCCCTCCTCGCCGTCCCACACGTCGCCGCTCGGGAAGAAGTCCACCTGGACGTCCGACAGGCCGGCCTGCCTCGCCATGTCGCGGATGTAGGTCGTCTCGAAGTACTGCGTCTGGTATTCCTCCGGCTGCCGGTCGCGGTTGGCCGCGAGCAACTGCACGTGCAGGAACGCCTGCTCGCCGGACACTTCGTTCAGGATCGGCTCGCGAATCGACGCGCGGAACGACGCAGCGGTCGGCGGCGGCGGACTGGGCGCGAAGGCCGGCGGCCAGCGACAGCGCGGCGGCCAGCACGCGAAAGGGCAAGGATCGGGCGCAGACGGCGTCTCGGCATGGGACTCCTTCGGGGAAGGGAGGCTGGGCCGAGATCAGATACCGAAGGCGGTGCCCGACGCAACATCAGAATGCAGTCGGGCGAAAAATCCGGGGCTACTTCGGCCGACGCGAGCCGGACGGCGGCCTTGACGTCGGTCTGCTTCAGGTAGGTGGCGTCGATGGACGGGTACCCGATCACGCCGCGGCCGCCCGGGACCGAGGCGGCCGCGCCGATGCCGATCGGGCCGCGCGAGGGCGGCAGCGGGCCGCGCCACTCCGGGGTCTCGACTTCCAGGCGGAACGTGCCGCCCGGTTCGCCGCATCAGCGCGTAGGGCGCCGCCGGCGCCCCCTTGAACGGCACCTTCATCTCGTAGACGAGCGCCTCGCCGCGCGACGCGGCCCGCGCGAGGATGCCGCCCGCCTGCTCGAGGATGACGCGCTCGGGCTGGTCCTTGTGCGGCCCGAGGATCCCGACCGCGCCCTGGTCCCAGTCGTGCACCACGCCGCCATCGGGGGCCACCGCCCGCCCTGGTCCTTGCGCAGCGGCAAGGCGCGAGTCGATCGGGAAGTGGACGCCGAACACGTGCTTCTTCGGCTTCTCGCTGCCCGGGTCGAGCCACACCATCAGACCCTTGCCGCGCAATCTGCGTCGCCAGCACCCGGTCGCGCGTCGTCAGGCACAGATAGAGCGCGTCTCGCGTCGTTCTGGAGGCCGATCGAGAAGCGCTGCTTCTCGACCGGCAGCGGTCAGGCCGTGCCAGTCCTCGGCGTTGCCGTCGATGCGAATCGGCTCGCCCGCCACGTGGACGTCCACTGCGGGTCGGCCGCCCGCCGCAGTCCGGGAACGCGGCGCAAGCAGCGACGACGCGCCAAGATCGTGAAGGACGCCAGCCGCGCCCGGACGGCGGCCGGACGACGCCGGGCGAGACATGGGACCTCCAACGACGCGGGCAGGCATTCGCGGAATGAGCAGTGAATGCTCCAGTGCAGCGCACGCCACGTGGAGCCGCGGAGCGACGCCGCGCGACACGCGTCACCGCTGACCTTGCGCGCGGCGCCGCGCTCGACGTACAAGAGAACGAGTGCCCGCCATCTCCCGCGAGAAGAAGACGGTGGCCGCGATGGTGCGGCTCTACTGCGCCGAGCGCCACGGCGCGGACGACGGACCTGTGCGAGACGTGCCGCGACCTGCTCGCCTACTCGCACCAGCGCCTCGACCGGTGCCCGTACGGCGAGGAGAAGCCCGCCTGCAGCGAGTGCCCGATTCACTGCTACCAGCCGGCCCGCCGGGAGGCGATGCGCGACGTCATGCGGACCGCCGGCCCGAAGATGCCGTTCCGCCATCCCTGGCTCGCGATCGTGCACCTGTGGAAGGAACGCATGAAGAAGGCGCCGCCTCGCCGGAAGTGATTTCGGCTACACTGTCAGCGAGGCGTCACCATCACCCGTCGATTCCACGTCGTTCTCGCCTTCGCGCTCGTCTACGTCTTCTGGGGCTCCACCTACCTGGGGATCCGGGTGGCGGTCGAACGCGTCCCGCCGATCCTGCTCGCAGGCGTCAGGTTCACGATTTCCGGTTCGCTGCTGCTCGCGTTCTGCTGGCTGACGGGCCGCGGCGTCGCGGTCACCCGCCGGCACCTGGCGCAGCTCGCGTTCCTGGGGTTCATCCTGCTCGGGGTGTCCAACGTCGTGCTCGCGTGGGCGGAGTTGTACGTCCCGACCGGCCTCGCCGCGCTCATCGTGGCGGTCGTCCCGATCTGGTTCCTGCTGATCGAGCAGTTCATCCTGCCCACGGGCGACAAGGTGAACGCGTGGGGCGTCGGCGGCATCGCGCTCGGCGCCGTCGGCGTCGTCGTCCTCCTGTGGCCCAAGCTGGGCTCGGCGCACCCGCTGGGGTGGATGGAACTGGCCGCGTGCGTCGCGCTGCTCGGATCATCGTTCACGTGGGCGTTCGGCTCGGTGCTCTCCCGCCTCTGGAAAGTGCCGGTGGATCCGCTCGTGGCCAGCGGCTGGCAGATGCTGGCCGCCGGCGCGATCGACGGCGTCGTCGGGGCTGGCGATCGGCGACTACCACCGCGCCACCTGGAACGCCACCAGCGCCGGCGCCATCCTCTACCTGGTCGTGTTCGGGTCCTGGGTCGGCTACTCGGCCTACATCTGGCTGCTGCGGCACGTGCCGACCTCGAAGGTCGCCACCTACGCCTACGTCAACCCGGTCGTGGCCGTGTTCCTCGGCTGGCTGGTGCTCGGGGAATCGGTGGACCGCTACATCGTCGCGGGCGCCGCCATCATCGTCCCCGCGGTGGCGCTCGTCACGCGGTCCGAGAACCCCGGAGACGACCCGGCGCCGGTGACCGAGGCCGGGTAGAGGGCTCGCTAGCGCGCCGAAGAGCTGCGTGGCCGATGCACATCCTGGTCCGACATGGCGACGCTCAACGCCCATGCTTCAGGGACCGATCGCAGGATGTCGCGCCGGTGGCCTTCGTGCTTCTCCAGCCGGAGACCGTCAGCGAGGCGAGCTCCGCGGCGTCCAGGCGACCGGATCGCCGAGATCGAGTGGCACATCCTCTTCCTGACCAACCAGCGGCGAACGTGGCAGAAGCTCCCGCATCTGGAAGCCTCCCCCGCGCTCGCCGACGTCGCCCGCGCCCACAGCCGCGACATGCTCGCGCGAAGCTTCTTCAAGCACGTCAACCCGGACGGCGCCAGCCCGAGGACCGCGTGCAGAAGCACGGCCTGGCGTTCGGCCGTCGTCGCCGAGAACATCTACTCGACGCGCAACGGCACGATGGACCCGGCGGAACTCGCCTCGATCATCGGTGGACGGCTGGATGACGGAGCGCCGGCCACCGCCGCAACATCCTGGAGCCCGCCTCGCTCAAGTACCTGGGCGTCGGCGTCGCGATGTCGGACACCCAGGTGCTCGCCACCCAGCTCGCAGCTCGGTCGCCTGCTATTCTACCGCTCCATGGCCGAACTCCGGCGCAGCCTCACGCTCTTCGACATGACCATGATCGCGATCGGGGGCACGATCGGGTCGGGCATCTTCCTCACGCCGTCGCTGATCGCCGGGGCGCTGCCCTCCCCCTCGCTGATCATCGGCGCCTGGCTCGTCGGCGGCCTGATGGCGCTCGCCGGCGCGCTCACCTTCTCGGAACTCGCGGCACTCCTGCCGAGGGCCGGCGGCGAGTACGTGTACCTGACGGAGGCCTACGGCGGCCTGGTCGGGTTCCTCTTCGGCTGGGCCTACTTCCTGGTCTGCAACGCGGGCGGCCTCGGCGCGCTGAGCGTCGCCTTCGCCACCTACGCCGGCTACTTCGTGCCGCTCGGCCCGGCCGGCACGAAGGCGGTGGCCATCGCCGGGCTGCTGCTGCTCACGACGGTCAACGTCCTCGGCGTCAAGGCCGGCGCGATCTTCTCCGACGTCTTCACCGTGCTGAAGCTGGCCGGCATCGCCGGACTGATCGGCGTGGGCTTCCTCTTCGGATCCAGCGAGCACGACCACGTTCTCGCTCGTGACCGGACGCCGTGCCCGGCGGACTGGCCGGCGGCCTCGCGACCGCGATGGTCGGCGTCCTCTGGTCCACCGGGGGCTGGCAGCATGCCACCTACGCGTCGGCCGAGGTCAAGAACCCGAGGCGCACGCTCCCGCTCGCGATGATCATCGGCACCGCCTCGGTCACGCTGATCTACGTGCTGGTCAACGTGGCGTACATGTTCCTGCTGACGCCGGCCGAGATCGCGGCGTCGCCGCGCGTGGCGGCCGACGCCGTGTCGCGGGTGCTCGGCAGCGGCGGGGGCACGCTGATCTCGCTCGCCATCTTCGTCTCGACGTTCGGCGTGGTCGGCATCTACACGCTGACGGCCCCGCGCATCTACTTCGCGATGGCGAACGACGGCCTCTTCTTCAAGCGCGTCGCGCAGGTGCACCCCCGGTTCCACACGCCGGCGTTCGCGATCGTCGCGCAGTCGCTGTGGGCGGTCGTCCTGATCCTCTTCTGGGGCACGTTCGAGAACCTGATCTCCTACGTCGTCTTCACCGACTGGATCTTCTTCGGACTGGCGGCCGCGAGCGTGTTCGTGTTCCGGCGCCGACAGCCCGACGCCGAGCGCCTGTCGCCGGTGCCGCTCTACCCGCTCACGCCGCTGTTCTTCGTCGCGATGTCGGCGTGGTTCGTCGCGGTCACGCTGGTGCAGCGCCCGGCGCAGGCCTGGGCCGGCCTCGCGTTCCTCGCGCTCGGCGTCCCGGTGTACTTCTACTGGAAGCGCAAGGCCAACTCGCGGAGGCCGCACGATGACCGCCTTGCCGGAGATCGCGGCGCAGCTCCGATCGAGCGTGATCGAGGGAGACGGCGCGCGCGCGGCGACACTGATAGACAGCGCGCTCGCGCGGGGCTGACGGCGGCCGATCTCCTCGACGTCGGCCTGATCCCCGCGATGGACGAAGCCGGGCGCCTCTTCGAAGCGGGCGAGTTCTTCGTCCCCGAACTTCTGGTGTCGGCGCGCGCGATGAAGGCCGCGATGGAGCGGCTCGAGCCCGCGCTGCCGGCCGTGCCGCGCGACCTCCGCCGGCACGTGGCCATCGGAACCGTCTCCGGCGACCTGCACGACATCGGCAAGAACCTCGTGGCCACCATGCTCCGCGGCGGCGGGTTCCAGGTGGTGGACCTGGGCGTCGACGTGACGCCGGGCAATTCGTCACCGCGGCGTCGCGAGGGCGCGACGTCGTCGGCCTCTCCGCGCTGCTGACCACGACCATGATCTCGATGCGCGCCACCGTTGACGGCCCTCGAGACGGCCGGGCTCCGGCCGCGCGTCAAGGTGATGGTCGGCGGCGCCCCGGTCACCCAGGCGTTCGCCGACGCGATCGGCGCCGACGGCTACAGCGACAATGCCGCCGGCGCCGTCAGTCTGGCGCGGCGCCTGGTCCGAACCGGGCGCGCCCCGCGGGCACGGAGGCCGGCGGCATGACCAGCCGCGAACGCGTGCTCGCCGCCATGCGCCACCGGCGCCCAGACCGGACGCCGTTCGACTTCTCCTGGGGCTTCGCGCCCGCGCAACTCCAGCGATTCACCGAACGGACCGGCGCCGCGGATCCCGGACGACTATTTCGGGGCCGACACCCGGCTGCTGCGGCCGGCACCCACGCGCTTGCAGACCGATTTCTCCCCTACCTCGGCGAGTTGCCGCCGGCGCGTCGGTTGACGAGTGGGGCATCGGCCGGCGGCCGAGCGCCAGCCGCGACGCGGCCCACGCTCACCTCGACGGCTTCATCTATCCCGCTGACCGGTGCCTCCTCCGAAGCCGACGCGCTGGCCTACCCGCTGCCCGACCTCGACGCAGCACTACCGCTACGAGGATTTCGCCGCGCGCGTGGCGGCGGTGCAGGCCCGCGGCCTTGCAGCGCTCGCCGTCATGGACTGCACGATCTTCGAGGTCGCGTGGTACATGCGGGGCATGGAGAGCCTGCTGCTCGACTTCGCCGATGGCAGCGGGTTCGCATCGGCGCTGCTCGACCGCATCACCGCGCTGCGCGAAGTGCAGGCCCGCCGCTATGCCGAGTCGGGCGCCGACGTGATCTGCATGGGAGACGACGTCGGCACGCAGCGGGGGATGCTGATGAGCGTGCGGATGTGGCGCACCTGGCTGAAGCCGCGCCTCGCCCGCGTGATCGCGGCCGCCCGGTCGGTTCGCCCCGACGTCCTCGTCTTCTTCCACAGCGACGGCAACGTCACCGCGATCGTGGACGACCTGGTCGAGATCGGCGTCGACATCCTCAACCCCGTCCAGCCCGAGTGCATGGACCCGGTCGCCCTCCGCCAGCGGTTCGGCGACGCGCCTCGGCCTCTGGGGCACGATTGGCACCCAGTCGACCTTTCCCGTTCGGCACGCCCGACGACGTGCAGGCGCGAGGTTCGCACGCGGATCGAGACGCGTCGGCCGCGACGGCGGCCTCTTTCTCGCCCCGACGCACATGATCGAACCCGAGGTCCCCTTCGAGAACATCGTCGCGTTCGTCGAAGCCATCAGGCAGGGTTGACGGCGGCGCGCGAGAGTTCGCCGAGGCAATCGGTGTCGTGGGCCAGCATCAGGGCCACGAGGTCGGCGACCGTCATCTGGCCCCTCGACGGCTCGGCCCCGGTGCGGTTCAGCTGTTCCGCAGAACACTGCTCCAGCACCGCCACGGTCGCCGCCCGCCTGGTGCAGAACGTTGTCTCCCAGGGCGCCTCGCTCCCGCTCTCTTCCGCCGCGTCCTCCGAACAACGAGGCAGGGCGGGCAGCGCGGGCCGGTCCTCGGCGAGCATCAGCGACAGGACGCGCGCGAACACGGCCTCTCCTTCCGCCATTCGGCGCACGACGCCGGCTGCTCTGCCGCGCGCTGCAGGATTGGACACCCGCGACAGCGCAGCGACGCGCACACCGAGCCGACGCGGGGTGTCGGCGACACCCTTGATTTGAATCAGGCATTCCAGCAGGTCGGCCACGGTTCTTCGCACCCTTCCCGTCGTCACGCCTCGCGGGCTCGGCGGATTCCCGCCCCCGGTGTTGCGCCGCGACGCGCCACGAGTTGTTCAGTTTAACCTGCCGACGTCGTCCCGTCTCCAATGACGACGGCAAGAGTCAGATTTACACTCGCGACACTTCGCGTCGGAAGCCGGCCAGGCGGGTGTCCCCGCGCGGCCTCGACGAGACATCTGGCGGCAACCCTTGCCAATTCAAGCAGTTGAACCATTGCTGGCGACCTGGCGGCATTGTGTACGGATGGGTTCGGCATCCCGCTTGCAACATCGGGGCGCGGGTATTCGAATCAGATTCCTGTTCCTGATGACCGACTGGTCTCCCGTGCCGTCGTCTGTACTCGCGTTCATCACCACCGTCCACGCGGGTCTCTTCGTCCTCCGCGCACACAGCGGCCGGCGGAATTCGACATTGCTCGCCCTGCCGTCCGGGCTACTCGCCGTGCTCGCATGGGTCCTTCATTCACCCGCGTGGATAGCCGCCGGCCTCGCAGTCGACTCCTCCTGGTTCGCGACCTGCCAGCGCTTCGCGCCCCGACAAACCGAGCCCGCTCTCGCGGCAGCGGAGGCAGAGCGCCGGTTTGTGCCGCTGGAGGTGCTGAGCGCGCGCGACGAGTGCAGCAGCATTCGAACGTTGCGCCTCTCGCGGCCCCCGGGGTTCGATTTCCAGCCCGGCCAGTTCCTGACCGTCCAAGTGGAGGTCGGCGGCCGCCAGCACATTCGCTGCTACTCCATCAGTTCCTCTCCGGACGCCGCCGGGTATCTCGAGATTCTCGGTGCGACGGCAGGGATTGGTCTCGGGGCTGCTCCACGCGACCATCGGGGAAGGCAGCCTGCTCATGGCACGCCGGCCCGGGGGCCGATTCGTCTATCCACCCGACGACCACCGCCCGCTCGTTCTCCTCGCCGGCGGCATCGGGATCACTCCGCTGATCTCGATGGCGCGCTACGCTGCCGCACGCGACGACCGCCGGCCGGTCACCTTGATCTACTCCGTTCGCCACGCTGTCGACATCGCATTCCACGACGACCTGCGACGGCTCGAGGAGGCGCACCGCCTGCTGCGCGTGGTCATCACGGTCACCGGGCGCCCTCCGAGGGCGCCTTCAGGCACGGCCGGATTGACGCCGGAGTCATTCGGGACACGGTCCAGGAACCGGGCGCGGCGCTCTACATGATTCTGCGGCCCGCTGGCGATGATCGACGCGACACGGGAGGTTCTGCGGGGGATGGGCGTCGCGACAGAGCAGGTCCGCTTCGAAGCATTCGAGGCAGCCGCGGCCGTGGGCGCGAAAGTGCCGGGCAGCCGCTCGGCAACCGGGGCGGAGTGGCGCCTGAAACTCCTGCGAAGCCGGCTGGAGACGACCGTGACGCCGGGGGAGTCGCTGCTGGAGGCGGCCGAGAAGGCGGGGGTGGCGATCCCATCGGTGTGCCGCGCGGGCGTGTGCGGCACGTGCCGCAGCCGCCTGGCCGCCGGGCAGGCCCGCTGCACGTCGGACACGCTCGCGGCCGTCGAACGAGAGAAGGGCTACGTCCTTCCGTGCGTCACCTGGGCTGACGGCGACTGCGTGCTGGATGCTTGACGCGATGCCGCACCGCGTCCGCCTTTCGCCCGCACGTCCTGCGCTCACCGGAGTTCTCGTGCTGAGCGCCTTGACGGTGGCTGCGGTCACCGCCGCGGTGCTCGTGGCCGCCGGCGGTTGGGACTACTACACCACGCCGCTTCGCGTGCGCGCCTATCAACCCGCTCACGCCGCGTTGAGGCCATCGGGATCCATCGGCCATCTGCTCGGCGCCGCCGGCCTCGCGATGATGACGGTGCCGGTGCTGTACGCGATCCGGAAGCGGTGGAGCCGGGCCTCGAGGCTCGGCGGCATGAAGGGCTGGCTCGACGTGCACATCTTCTGCGGCACCGTCGGACCGGTCCTGGTGACATTCCACGCCGCGATGAAATTCAACGGCGTCATCTCGGTGGCGTACTGGTCGATGGTCGCGGTGATGCTGTCCGGTTTCGTCGGGCGCTATCTCTATGTCCGCATCCCGCGCAGTCTTCGGGGCGCCGAGTTGAGTTATGCAGAAATCGAAGCGCAGGCGGCGGGCATGCTGAACGAGCTGGCGGCGGCCGGCGTCGCGCTCACCCACGTCGCGGAGATTGGGACCGGCCGCGGCCCGATCGGCCGTCGCAGGCGGTCCCGCGCACATCGCCGCCTCGTCGACCAGGGACTCGAACCGGACCGGGCAGCCCGCGTCGTGCGGCTGGCGGCCGAACGCGCGGTCCTGCTGCGTCGGCTCGCGCACCTCTCGCGAACGCGGCGCCTGTTCGCGCTCTGGCACGTCTTCCACCTCCCTCTCGTCTACGTGATGTTCGCCATCGTCCTCGTCCACATCGCGCTCGCAGTCTACCTGGGCTACGGGTCGTTCCTGCAGCGCTGAGGGCCAATGCTGAAGGCACTGCACCACGGCACACGTCCCCTCGCGCTCGCGGCCCTGTTCTCGGTTGCCGCGTGGCTGGCATCGTCCGCCGCGGCAAGCGCACAGGTCGCTGCGCTGGTCTCGCCTGGCCCGCTGGCCAAGGCCCATTCGAAGCTGGAGGGCCTGGCCAACTGCCAGAAGTGCCACGAACCGGGCCGGAAGATTGCGCCCGCGAGATGCCTGTCCTGCCACAAGCCGATTGCCGACCGCATCGCCGCGAAGAAGGGAGTGCACCGCGACGCCGCCACCGGCTGCGAAGGCTGCCACGCCGAGCACGCAGGCGTCGATGCCGAACTTCGCCCTTTCGATCCGAAGAATTTCAACCATGCCGCCGAAACGGGGTTTCCGCTCGACGGACGCCACGCCCCCCTGGCCCGCGCCTGCGCACGATGCCACAAATCGAGGTCGTTCCTCGAGGCGCGCGCCGACTGCGCCTCGTGTCACCAGGACGTTCACAAGGGAAGCCTCGGGACGGCGTGCGCGGCCTGTCACACGACCGCGGTGCCGTTCGCGGAGGCCCGGAAGGCCGTTCGATCACGAGAAGGCGAAATTCCAGCTGACGGGAGCCCACCGCACGGTCGAATGCGCGAAGTGCCACGTGAACCGCGCCTTCACGGGGCTGAAGTTCAGCACGTGCACCGACTGCCACCGCGAGCCGCACCGCCAGATTTTCGGCACCGACTGCACCGGCTGCCACACCACCGAGACCTGGCACACGAGGAAGGTGCAGCACGCCCGCACTGCCTTCCCGTTGACCGGCGCGCACGCGTCCGCGCCCTGCGCGTCGTGCCACGTCAAACCCGCGACGCAGGTGCGTCCGCCCTCGGCGAAGTGCAGCGACTGCCATGCCGACGTGCACCGGGCCAGTTTCAAGCAGGACTGCGCCGCGTGCCACGTGACCGCGTCGTTCAAGAAAGCGCCGTTCGACCACGAGGTGGGCGGTCGCTTCCCGCTGACCGGCCGCCACGCCGGCCTCGCCTGCTCCCGCTGTCACAAGGGGGCAGCGACCGCCGGGCCCTCGCGGACGCTGAAGGCGAGCGCGCCCGTGTCGGTCGTGTTCACGGGCCTGTCCGCTACCTGTGCCGCCTGCCATGACGATGCGCACAAGGGAACAGCGGGAACGAGGTGCCAGGACTGCCACAACACGTCCGACTTCAAGGCCGTGCAGCCCTACGCCCACGCCGCAGCCCTTGCACCCTTCTTTGCCGGACAGCACGCCACGGCCAGTTGCCGGGCGTGCCACGCGAGTGCGGGCGGAACGGCTGCTGCCCCGGCGGGCGGCCGGACCGCGCCAGCTGCACCGCTGGCGGCGCAATGGACCTTCAAGGGCACGGCAACCGCCTGCACGCGCTGTCATACCGACGCGCACCAGTCCGAACTGGGGTCCGCCTGCGAACGTTGCCACGCCCCATCGGATACGGGCTTCACCGCCTCCGGTTTCTCACACGCAGCCACCCGGTTCCCGTTGAGCGGCCGTCACGAAGCCCTGGCATGCAGGCAGTGCCACACCCCCCGCACGGCCCCCGGCCAACCAGCCGCCGCTCCCCTTCGAACGCCGGGACGCGACGATGCCGGCCGCGCCTTGCAGTTCACGGCGCGGGGGACGGCGTGCGCCTCGTGTCACAAGGACGTCCACCTCGGGCAACTCGGCAACCGGTGCGAGTCCTGTCACGCGACCCAGTCATTCAGCGTGCCGAAGTACACCCACGCCAGGATGCCGGCGGGTTTCTTCAACGGCCGGCACGCGACGCTCGCGTGCTCCGCGTGTCACAAGCCCGAGTCCGCGAGCTTCCCGGCGGGCCGGGGCACCGCGGTCCGTTTCGTCGGGGCCGGCGCCGGGTGTGCGACCTGCCATCAGTCCAAGGATGCGCACCACGGCGCGCTCGGGCGGGAATGCGAGCGCTGCCATACCACCGACCAGTGGCCTTCCGTTTCACGCGCCTTCCACAAGGTCGGGCTGTTTCCGCTGGAGGGCGGCACCTCACGGTTGCGTGCGCGAGTTGCCATCTCGACGGCGTCACCCGCGGGACACCGACCAAGTGCTACGACTGCCACTGGGTCCGCCGGCAGGACGACCCCTACCAGACGCGCCTGGGCACGCAGTGCGAATCAGTGTCATCGGCCGGTCAGCTGGACGGCGGTGAACTGGAACCACGCGGCGCGGACTGGCCTGCCCCTCAGCGCCAGGCACCAGTCGCTTGGCTGCGACTCCTGCCACAAGGACCGCCGGTTCATGGGCGGCACCGTCGCCTGTTCCACCTGTCACATGGCGCGACTACCAGAAGGCGGCGCAGCCGAACCATGCCGCGGCCGGCTTCCCGCTCAATTGCGAAGTCTGCCATCAGCCGTCGCACACCACCTGGACGCAGGCGCGGTTCTCGCACGCGTCCTTCGCACTGGTCGGCGTCCACGCCACCCAGGCGTGCGCCACTTGCCACAGGAACAACGTCTACAAGGGCACCGCGCGCGACTGCGTCGGCTGCCACGCCGCCGATTACCAGAAGACCACGGCCCCGAATCACGCGGCAGCCGGGTTCCCGACGACTGCGAGCAGTGCCACCAGGCGACGGCCTCGTCATGGCGGCACCGGGTCGTTCAATCACGCCAGCGTCTTCCCGCTGGTCGGGACGCACGCCACGCAGGCGTGCGCGGCGTGCCACAAGAACGGCGTCTACAAGGGCACGCCGCGCGACTGCGTCGGCTGCCACGCCGCCGACTACCAGAAGACCACGAGCCCGCAACCACGCGGCAGCCGGGTTCCCGACCACCTGCGAGCAGTGCCACCAGCCGACGGCGCTCGTCGTGGGGCACCGGGTCGTTCAACCACGCCAGCGTCTTCCCGCTGGTCGGGACGCACGCCACGCAGGCGTGCGCGGCGTGCCACAAGAACGGCGTCTACAAGGGCACGCCCGCGCGACTGCGTCGGCTGCCACCCGCCGACTACCAGAAGACCACGAACCCGAACCACGCGGCAGCCGGGTTCCCGACCACCTGCGAGCAGTGCCACCAGGCGACGCGCCCCGTCGTGGGGCACCGGCGTCGTTCAACCACGCCAGTCGTCTTCCCGCTGGTCGGGACGCACGCCACGCAGGCGTGCGCGGCGTGCCACAAGAACGGCGTCTACAAGGGCACGCCCGCGCGACTGCGTCGGCTGCCACCTCGCCGACTACCAGAAGACGACGAACCCGAATCACGCGGCAGCCGGGTTCCCGACGACCTGCGAGCAGTGCCACCAGGCAGACGGCCCGTCGTGGAGCACCGGCGTCGTTCAACCACGCCAGTCGTCTTCCCGCTGGTCGGGACGCACGCCACGCAGGCGTGCGCGGCGTGCCACAAGAACGGCGTCTACAAGGGCACGCCGCGCGACTGCGTCGGCTGCCACCCGCCGACTACCAGAAGACGACGAACCCGAACCACGCGGCGGCCGGGTTCCCGACCACCTGCGAGCAGTGCCACCAGGCGACGGCGCTCGTCGTGGAGCACCGGCGTCGTTCAACCACGCCAGCGTCTTCCCGCTGGTCGGGACGCACGCCACGCAGGCGTGCGCGGCGTGCCACAAGAACGGCGTCTACAAGGGCACGCCGCGCGACTGCGTCGGCTGCCACCCGCCGACTACCAGAAGACGACGAACCCGAACCACGCGGCGGCCGGGTTCCCGACCACCTGCGAGCAGTGCCACCAGGCCTCGTCACCGCAACTGGAGCGCGAGCTTCAATCACAACCAGTTCTTCCCGCTGCTCGGCCGTCATCTCCAGCAGCCGTGTTCGGCGTGCCACAAGAACAACGTCTACAAGGGCACCCCGTCTGCCTGCGTGTCGTGCCACCTCACGCAGTACCAGCAGACGACGAACCCGAACCACGTCGCCGCCGGCTTCCCCACGACGTGCGAGTCGTGTCACAAGGCCAGCGACTCGTCGTGGAACCAGGGAATCTTCACGCATTCCTGGTTCCCGATCACATCGGGGCGGCACGCGGGCATTCGCGTGCTCGACCTGCCACACGATCCGCCGAACGCGTTCCAGGTCTTCTCGTGCTTGACGGGATGTCATGCGCGGGCGACGACCGACGACCATCACCGCCAGGTCTCGGGATACCGCTACGACTCGGCCGCGTGCTACGCCTGCCACCCGACCGGGCGCGGCGGCAGTCCTCGACCGTAATGGAGGAACAGGGATGAAGCCGAATCTCGCTCGTCGTCCTGCTGGCCACCCTGGCCTTGGCCCTCCCGTCCACGCACAGGCACGGCCGGCCTGGGGCCGCATCGCCTTCTTCGGGAACGGCTCGTCCACCACCCGCGAGGGCGGCGACAGCAGCAGTTTCAGCGAGCTCATTGCCAACGTGACCTTCGAGTCGGCCGTCGGCGACCAGGCGAATTACGAGTACCGGGCGGACATCCGGCTGGCGGGCTACCCAGGCTCGGCAGGCCGATCGCGCCGGGTCTCCGTCTACGACGCGTATGCCGGCGTGCGCCTGCTTGGTGGGAAGCTCGGAATTCGGGGCGGACAGATGTGGATCAGGACCTCGGCGGACTCGGGTCGGTCGGCGGGGCGATGGTGGAATTCCGCCAGGGCCCGCGCGAGCGGCGGCCGCTGGCGGGCCGCGCTCTTCGGCGGCCTCGAACCGCGCGTCATGGACGTCGGCTACGAAGACCAGGTGTGAAGCTCGGCGGGCTCGTCGCGTACGACGGCGAAGGGATGCGGAAGCACGTGCTCGGCTTCGTGCACATAGCGGACAACGGCACGACGGAGCGATCGGTGCTGACCTTCACCAATTACCTCCCCGTCGCACAAGCGGCTCTTCGTCTACCAGGCGGGCGAATACGACGTTGCCGGGCCAGGCGTGTCGGGCGCTGGCAACCTCACCTACTTCTTCGTCAACGGCCGGTACATGGCAACCGAGCGCGTCGAGTTCCAGGGGCTCTACCACCGCGGCCGGTCGATCGATTCGCGGTCGATCATCCGCGACCAGCTCGACGGGCGCCCGGTCGATCCGAAGGCCCTCGACGGCCTGAGGTTCGAATCGGTGACCGGGCGGGTGACGGTCACGCTCCTGAAGAACGTGCGGGTCTACGGCGGGTATCGGCCAGGACCGGAACAACCGCGACGAGGCGGCCGTCGGGCCGCATCAACTTCGGCGCCTTCGCCTCCAATGTCCTCGGCACCGGCATCGACGTGACCGTGTCGGACTCGCGGATGGATCGTGGGGCGAGCGGCTCGTACGACGCCTGGTATGCGTCGGTCGGCCGATCGCTCGGGAGGCGCATCTACCTGACCGGCGACTACAGCTCGTCCCTCTCGATCTACCACTTCACGAGCACGACGGGATTCCTCCTCGAAACGCGCCCGCTGACGCGCCGGTTCGCGTGTCGAGCATAATCAACCTGCCCCGCGCCACGTCTCTCCAGATCACCGCCGAGCGCGTCCCGACACGACGCCACGCAGATGCGGCTGCTGTCGGGGATTCACTTACCGGTTCTGAACACCGAGGGTCGGCGACTGCGCTGAGAGGTCGGCCACTGCGCTGAGAGGTCAGGGGACGCTGTCGATTCCTGACCGTGAATGCGGAGCCCAGTCGCCGCACACAGCATCCCGCAGGGCCTCGATCGAGGGCCAGACCTCGCGGCCGTCGCCGGTCCACCCCATCGCACGGGCGATCGCCTGCAGGCCCGCCAGGTCGTCCTCGAGTGCCGGCGGCCCCCCGGGAACACGCTGAAACCGACGACCGGGGACTCGGCAGTTCGTCTTGCGACATCCGGACGATCACCATGTCCGGCCCGCAGCCGGCCGTGGCAGACGCCCAGGCCGTGCGCGTAGGCGATCGTGTCGCACACCGCCGAGAACATGCGCGCGCGCGTCGGGCCGTCAGCTCGCGACGAGGCACAGTAGCGACCGACCTGCGGGCCCATTGACGTACGGAGCGACCACGCACCCGTCGCCGGCGGCGGTGCGCCGCGCATCGATGATCGGCGGAATCGCCCGAGTGAGCCAGCCGCCGAGCCCGCCGCACGCTGGCGGAATGCCGGCCGCCGCTCTTCGTCGAAGGGCTGCTCCAGCCGGACCACGTGGAGCGTCACGAGCCGCCGTGTGCCCTCCTGCTCGGCCAGGTAGGTCGTGCCGGTCGTCGTCTGCGGCCAGGATCGTCAGCACGCGATACGCCGACTCCGGCACCAGCGCCGGGCCCGCATCGTCCGGCACCGGGTCATCGGCCTCGGGCTCCACCATGGCCAGGCCGAGCAGGCACGTCGCGCACATGCCCGACAGGCGCAACGCCAGCTCGCGGGCGCTCCGCAGCGCGCGCAGTGCGTCGCATCGCTCACGGTTCGTCACTCCCCTTTCAACGCCCTGAACAGCTCCCGGATCTCGTCGTCCACCTGAGCCGGGATCGCTGACCGTCTCGGCAATCTCCTCCCTCAGCAGCTCGCCGAAGCGGCGCCGCAGCCGGTGGACCGCCACTTTCACGGCCCCTTCGCTCATGCCGAGGGCGAGGCCCAGTTCCGCATAAGGAAGCGTCTCCTGCTCACCGGTCAGGTGCCCCTCGAGGCGGGCGAACACGGCTGCTCTTCCCTGCCGCCTCGAACTCGGCCCTCAGGCGGCCGAGCGTCCGCTCGAGCAGCGTCAGCGCCCACCGCCGCTCGTAGACGGTCTCAGGGGTCTCGTGATCGGGCGGCTCCCTGCTGTAGCGTCCTTCGGCGTTCTCGAACTCCAGCGGGATGACCGTTGCGCGTCCGCCGCGCTTGACGGCGCCCGCCCGGTCGCGTTCGTTCGACAGGAAGTGCTTGAGGGACGCGAGGAGAAAGGAACGGAACCGGCCGCGAGACGGGTCGGCTGCCCGGATATAGTGCTTCTCGAGCAGGCGCGCGAAGAACTCCTGTGTCAGGTCTTGCGCCTGGTCCGCGTCGTGGCCCCACCGCCGGACGTAGGCATACAGGGGATACCAATACAGTTCGCACAACCGCGCGAGCGCCTCGCGGGAATCGCTGGGTCTGGTCGGCGCCGGCCGCGATCACCTGGCTCCAGCGCGTCGTGGCGAACCGGCGTCCAGCGTGCGGCGCGCCCGGCTGCTCCTGATCGTTCATGTGCACCTCGAGGGGCCGTGCCCCTGGCTACACCGGCTTCAGCATCTGCTCGAGTTCCGCGAGGAGGCCGGCCGCGGTCGCCGGGCGCAATCCGGCGGCTCGATCGCCAGCCACCGCGACAGGAAGGCTGCCACGCCGGTTCGATCCCGAATTCGCCGGCGATGGCCGGCCGGGCCGTCGGCATCCCGTCGGAGGACAGGCCGAACGCGAGGCTCGCGAAGGGATGGCAGCCCGTCAGCATCTCGCACGTCATCACGCCGAGGGCCCACAGGTCCCACGAGGGTGCCGGAGCCTCGCCCCGCAGTTGCTCCGGTGCCATGTACTGCGGGGTACCGAGCATCACGCCCCCGCGCGTGTCGCGCACGGCGCCCGTCTGGCTGCCCGCCAGCACCTTCGCGATCCCGAAATCGAGGACCTTCGGAGTCTCGGCGCCGTCGTTCGACGCGAGGAACACGTTCTCGGGCTTCAGATCGCGGTGCACCAGGTTGCGCCTGTGAGCCGATTCGACGGCGCGGCACACACCGCGCATGATCGCGAGCACCCGTGCGGCGTCCAGGGGGCCCTGCCGCACGATTGCCTCCCGAAGCGTGATGCCGTCGAGGCGCTCCATGACCAGAAACGCCCTCGCCCCCTGGATGATCCCGAAGTCGTGAATGGTGACGACGTGCGGGTGGGTGAAGCGGGCCGAAATACGGGCCTCTTCCTGGAATCGAGCGGCGCTCTCCGCGTCTCCCACGAGTTCTTCGCGAAGCACCTTCACCGCGACGCTGCGGCCGAGCGACAGGTCGGTCGCAGCGTAGACGACTCCCATCCCTCCCCGGCCAAGCCGCTGTTCGAGCCGGTAACGTCCCGACAGCGTCCGCGGAAGGCTCACCTGCGCCAGCGCGCTCGTGTCGGCGGCACACTCGGGTGTCCCGCTGTCGTAGCAGCTGCCGCAGCGCGGGCACTCCTGGAACGTCGCCCCGCCAACCATCGACGGATCCCGCCGCGCGAGGACACCCAGGCTGCGCGCGATCGTCCAGAGCAGTTCCTGGTCCTCCGGCGTGTACGGTTCTTCCGAACGCCTCGCCCCGAACACGAGGACCGTCTCGGCCTGTTCCTCCGTCGATTCGACGGGCACGATCAGTTCGAGGCCCAGGGTCTGCACCCACTCGAGTTCGGTCGCCGGCAGGTTCTCCGTCAGCCAGCCGGTTCCTGCGGCGGCAAGATCGAGCGGCTTTCCCAGCGCACGCGCAAGCGCCATCAGCCTGGTACCACCCGGGAGTTCTGCGGGTCCGGCCTCCCCCGGGGCGCCGGCCATGCGCGCGTACACATCCCGTCCAGGCTCACGGGCCATGAGGACGACGAACGAAGGGTGCAGCGCCGCCTCCATCTGCGACACCACCTGCGCCGCGGCCTGGGCGATGCTGTCCGCCCGGTGCAGTTCGTCCACCACGCCCCTGAGCAGGCGCTGCGCGTCGTACCGCTCGCGGAAGAATCGCCGATCCAAGGCGAGGAGCCAGTTCTGACGCTGCCACTGGGCCAGGAGCGCGACCGCGGCCACCGCGAGGTAGGCCGGTGCCCTCACGCCGAACAGCTCGGCGACTGCCAGGTCGCGATTCCGGTAAATGTCCACCACCAGCCCCAGCAGCACGAGCGGAACGATCGAAACCAACAGGCGCCGTGCGAGCGCGTAGCGCACGCCCTGCCGGATGATCAGCCGGACGTCGAAGAGCCGGTGGCGCAGGATGGCGTACGCGAACGACAAGGGAACGGCGAGGAGCATCAGGGTGGCGAAACCGACGGTCCGCGAACCGAACAAGCCGGTCTCCGAACTCCGCCAGTATGCCAGCGCGATCGGACCGCCGGCCACGGCTCCCACGCCGCCCCCGAGCAGCATCACACCGATTCGTCGCCGCTCGACGGCGTCGGCAGCCCGGTAGGCGACGGCCGCAGCCACCCCCGCGGCGACCAGGTAGCCGATCCAGGCGACCCAGCGCCAGTCGAACCACGACACGACCTGCCGCGGGAGGTCCGGGGCGTAGACAACACGCGAGAAGAACGCGACGTGGGCATACACCATGAACCCGGCCGGGACCCACGTGAGCAGCCATACCGCGGGGGACCGGACCACGCGGCGCGGAAAGAGCAGGAAGAACGAGAGCAGCAGCGCCGGCAGTGCGAAGGTGCTCGAGAACGGCAGCCAGAGCGCTGCGCCGACGATTCCCGGCAGTCGTGACCAGACGTCGAACACCATCGACGGGAAGACGATGCAGAGCGTGCCGATCGTGGCGAGGAGCCAGCCGCCCACCCGCGCCCCGAAATCGAACGGCTTCTTGAACACCACCATCAAGCCGAGCAGCAGCGACACGAACTGCACGGCGCGGGTGACGAGCAGCGAGAAGCCCTCCCGGTGGCGCCAGTAGGATGGGCCGGCACGGACGACCGCCATCTCGGCCCGGTGAATCTGACCGTCCCGCCGGAACTCCAGCGCCACGGGCCGGCCGATCCGTACCGTCGACTGGATCGCTTCCCAGTCCACCGGCGTCCGGACCTCGTGGCCGGCCGCGCCGACGATGACGTCCCCCTGTTTCACGCCCGCGGCTGCCGCGGGAGAGCCGGGCTCGACCTTCTCGACCAGCAGGCCGGAATGATCGGGCATGCCGCGCCGGTAGATGCCGTCGTCCACCGGGCGGCCGAGGTCGCAGAAGAGGAGCAGCGCGAAGTAGAGGAGGAATGACGCCGCGCAGGGATACGTCCACCAGGGGGCGCCAAGCCTGTGCATAGCCACGAAGTATTGATCGAAAGCACGCCGGCGCGTAGCGGCCCCTTCGCGCGGGGCACCCGACCGGCCCTTCATGGCGCCCGGGCAGGGTTCAGCTATAATTCATCATTTGCGGTTGGTCCCGGATTGCTGACAGGAGCGTGCGGCGTGGAGTGGATTCAGGCATTCTTCCGGACGGTCTACAACGTCCCCGAGCTGATCCGGCTTGTCGGGCTGTACGGGATGATTGCGATCGTCTTCTCGGAGACGGGGCTGATGGTGGGCTTCTTCCTGCCGGGCGACTCTCTCCTGGTGACCGCCGGAATCTTTGCCGCCCGGGGCGACCTCAACATCTACACGCTGATCCCCTGCCTGATCGTCGCCGCCGTGCTCGGCAACGGAACCGGCTACTTCATCGGCCACAAGGCCGGGCGGGCCCTCTACAATCGGCCGAACTCCCTGCTCTTCCGCCGCGAACACCTCGTGCGGACGCACGAGTTCTACGAGCGCCACGGGGGGAAGACGATCATCCTCGCCCAGTTCATGCCGATCGTCCGGACATTCGCCCCGGTGGTGGCCGGCGCCGCCGACATGACCTACCGCCGCTTCGCCACCTACAACGTCATCGGGGCCATCTGCTGGATCACGTCGATGTGCCTGACCGGCTTCTATCTTGGCCGCGTGGTGGGCCAGGAGACACTCGAGAAGAAGCTGCACCTGGTCGTCGGGGCGGTGATCTTCCTCTCCCTGCTGCCGGCGATCATCGGGTGGCTGAAGTCGAAGCTCTCGAGCGAGCCAGCCAAGCAGGCCGGCCGCTTCGACGAACCGCGATGACGACCCGCCAGGTGAGGAGAACGGCGAGCACCGACGCGTAGACCCGCGGCCGGGACACGTCTGCCTTCACCAGCCACCAGTAGTGGACGACGCCGGCAATCGCCGAGAGGTAGATCAGGCGGTGGAGCCTCTGCCACGCCCGCCCGCCGAGCCGCCGGATCATGCCCGCCGTGGACGTCGCGGCCAGCGGGACCAGCACGACGAACGCCAGGAACCCCATCGTGATGAACGGGCGCCTGGGAATGTCCCGCACGATTTCCGGCCAGTCGAAGAACTTGTCGAGCCACACGTATGTGAGCAGGTGCAGGCTGCCGTAGAAGAACGCGAAGAGGCCAAGCATCCGCCGAAACCGCACGAGCAGGTTCCAGTGCATGAGCACGCGCAGCGGCGTGATCGCGAGGGTCAGCAGGAGGAAGCGGAGCGTCCAGTCGCCGGTCTGGTGGGTAATCTCCTCGATCGGGTTCGGCCCCAGGGCACCCGCGAAGGCTCCGTAGATCAGCCAGCCAACCGGGGCCAGCGACAGGGCGAACACGGTCGGCTTCACCACGAACCGAACGACGCGCGTCGCCGCCATCAGAAGTTCTTTCGGAGGTCCATCCCGGCGTACAGGCTGGCCACCTGGTCGGCGTAGCCGTTGAACATCAGCGTCTTGCGCTTGAAGAACTCGCCCAGGCGCCTCTCCGACGCCTGGCTCCAGCGCGGGTGATCCACCTGCGGATTCACGTTCGAATAGAACCCGTACTCGGACGGGTTCTGCCGCTGCCAGGATCCGACCGGCTGGCGCTCGACGAAGCGGATGCGCACGATCGACTTGATGCCCTTGAAGCCGTACTTCCACGGTACGACCAGGCGCAAGGGCGCGCCGTTCTGGTTGGGGAGCGCAACGCCATACAGTCCCGCCGCGAGAATCGTCAGCGGGTGCATGGCCTCGTCGAGGCGCAGCCCTTCCACGTAAGGCCAATCGAGCACCGAGTACCGCTGTCCGGGCATCTGGCGCACGTCGTCCAGCGTGGTGAACTCGACGAACTTCGCGCGGGACGTCGGCTCGAACCGCCGAAGCACTGCGCCCAATGGGACCCCGACCCACGGGATCACCATCGACCATCCCTCCACGCACCGCATCCGGTAGACGCGCTCCTCGAGCGCGTGCGGCTTCAGCAGGTCGTCAAGGTCGTAGTCCGCCGGCTGCGCGCACTCCCCGTCCACCTTCACCTTCCAGGGCCGCGGCTTGAACGCACGGGCAAGCTGCGCCGGCGAGGCCTTGTCGGTGCCGAACTCGTAGAAGTTGTTGTAGGTGGTAACCGTCTCGTAGGGCGTCTTCGCTTCACTCGTCCCGAACGGGCCCGGCCTCACGTCCGGGAGTCTGGGAGGGCGGGCGTCACCCTGGGCGTCGAGCCGGAGACCGCCCGCGGCCACCCCGGCGGCGGCCAGGCCGAACGTCTGCAGGAACTCCCGTCGGCGAACGTAGAGGCGCTCGTCGGTGATTTCGGACGGACGGATGTCGGAAGCGCGGCGGATCAGCATAGGCCAGCCAGTGATAGGTATCCTCTATGAGCATAACCCGTCCTCCGCCGCTCTTATTCCGCGGCGGGGCTCTTGCGGTAGGGTTGGGGCTTCGGTGCCGCGACTGCGCGCACCCGGGCAAGGCCGGCCTCTGCCGCCCGCCAACTCGCCTCCACCGCGTCGATGTCCGCCCCACAGCCGGCCGGCAGTGCCCGGCCGGCGGCGCTCACCCTGAGCCGGTAATCGCCCCGCGCCGGATCGGCAAACCACTGCTCGAAATCCGACCTGGCCGGGAAGGAGTTGCCGGAAGGATAGGCCGAGGCGGGACCTCCCGCGAGCACGTTCCCGGTGAACACCGCCCCGGGAAAATACGCGCCCAGCGTGTCGTTGCCCACGCCGTGGTCGCTCCCGTGAACGCCGTAGTCGTTGTGCCGCACCAGGTTCGCCCGGAACACGAAGCCGGGGATCGGCGTCGGCCGGTTCGGGCTGCCCCCGTAGGCCGACAGGACATTTCCCGTCTGCAGCACCGTGTTGTGCTCCACCACGACGTCGCTTGGGCCGTCGCCGATCAGGATGAAGTCCCCGTTGCCGCCCCACGCCCCGCCGTCCACGTCATAGAACAGGTTGTTCTCGATCGTCAGGCCCTTCAGGGCACCGCTCTGGTTTGGGCTGTCCCGGCCGACGACCGTCACGGCGGCCGCGACGTGACGGACGACGTTCCGCCTGAAGCGGACCTGTTCGACGGTCGCCCAGGGTGACTGCCCGTCCTGGTTGCGGGGAGTGAAGAGGATGGCGTGGCCGGCCTGCGCGCCGCGCCAGTTGTTCTCGAAGAGGTTGTCTTCGATGGTGACGTTCCGGGCATTCTTGAGCTCGAGCAGGTTCTTGACCTGCCACCTCGAGTTGCGCCATTCCAGGGGTCGCGTGACGTAGTTCCCGGCAAAGCGCACGTCGGTAGGGACCAGCCCGGGAATGGCCGGGTCGGCGCCGCCCAGCATGAAGCCTTGCCCGGAGGCCGACAGGTAGTTGTTGGTGATGGTGAACGGTCCAGGCCCGTTCCATCCCGCAATCGCCTGGCTGTCCTGGCCGGCCTGTTTCACCTCTGCGATCCAGGAGTTCGTGATCGAGGTCTCGCCGCTGTTCAGCGCGATGCCGCGCTTCTGCCCGGTCGCCGGGTCGCCGTGGATGTAGCACCGGTCGATCACGATATGGTGAGGCACGTCGTCGAGCAGCCGCTGGGCGGCCGAGCCGTCCCCAAGGCTGACGATGTCGCGCGCGCCGTCGCGGGCCGCAGAGATTTCGAGCAGTGACAGTCGCCAGTGGTGCGCACGGGGAGCGGTCCTCACGGCCGGCTGGTCGTTGGGAGAGACCAGCTTCGGCATCATTGCGGACGACTCGGGAGAGACCCGGCGACCGGCCCGACCGGGCTCGTCCGCCGACGAGCGCACTTCGACATATCGTTCGTCCTGGCTGGAGTAGGCAGGCAGCACGAAGTTGCCGGTGAAGGTGGCGCCCGCCTGCAGCAAGAGCACGTCGCCTGGACGCGCGGCGTTCAGGGCTGCCTGCAGGTCGTCCCCGGGACCGACCAGCCTGGTGCCGGCGCACAGAGCCTGCACGGAAAGGACGAGATGGATGAGCACGAAGGCCGGGATGCAACGACTCATGTCGTGCGGCGTACCGCCGCCCCGAGTCCCAGCAGCAGCGAGCCGACGACGAGGAGGGGCAGCGTACCCGGCAGGGCCGCATGGGGGTCCTGGTGCAACGGGACGGGGATCCTGGCGTGCACCACCGACGTCCGGGAGTCTTCTGCCGAGGCCACGACGTAACTGCCGGGTCGGTTCACCGGCTCTGGCGGCCGCCCCTCCGCCGAGAGTCCGACCGTCGTCACTGCTGCCACCACCGCCGCCAAAGCCCAGGACTTGCGCACGCTTGTTCCTCCGGCACCAGAATGCTTCAAGGCTCGTACCAAACGAGCCACCTCGACCGCACAACCTGGCTCGCGGCTCGAAGCAGCGTGCTAGCATTGATGGTTGGCGTTCGACACACAACACTGCTGTATGGCGGACAATCACGACCGTAGTGCGAAGTTCCTCTCGCTGGCGGTTCACGAGCTCCGTACGCCGGTCTCCGTGGTAAGCGGTTACCTGCGGATGCTGCTGCGGCACTTCGGCGCCACGCTGACGGACGAACAGCGACACCTCGTGGAATTGGGCGAGAAATCGTGCAACTCGCTCGCCGGTCTCCTCGCGGAGTTGAGCGAGCTCTCGCAGTTCGAAGGCGGCGCGACGGTCCTGCAGCGTCAGCCGATCCGGCTGCTGCCGCTCCTGGCTGATGTGGCCAAAGTCGTGCATGAGGGTCAAGACCGCGGGATTACCTTCGGCGTCCGCGGCTCCGACCCCGACGTACTGGTCCTCGGCGACCCGCGACGCCTCACGGCGGCATTCTCCACGCTGGCAACCGCGGTGCTCAGGGAGCGCGCCGGCGCCGAGCCGATGCTGGCGGCGAGCCGGGTCGTGGACGACGCCGGGGGCCGCGTAGTGAAGACAGCCATCGCAGAAGCGTCGGACGTGGACGCGGTCCTCGACGACCGCCACGAGGCGTTCGACGAGTACCGCGGCGGCCTCGGTTTCCGGCTCCTCGTCGCATCGCGCATCGTGGAGGCCCACGGGGGCCGCATCGTTTCGCCGGTCGCCGCCCGTGGACGTCTGGCCGTCGTGGTTTCATTGCCGGTCGCACCGGACGCGGAGAGCATCGGGTGAAGAAATACGTCGCAATCGTGGACGACGATTCAGCATTTTCGAACTACCTGCGGACCTTCCTCTCGCTGCGCGGGTACGAAACGCGCACGTACTCGCGCGGCGACGAACTGCTCGCCGCGATCCGGCAGGCGGATCCGCCCGACGTCGTGCTGCTCGACGTGATGATGCCGGGCCTCGACGGCCTGGCGACGCTGCGCGCCCTCAAGGCCGCGCGGCCCGAGACCCAGGCGATCATGCTGTCGGGACGCGAACAGGCCTCCACGATCGTCGAGGCGGTCCGCCTCGGCGCCGCCGATTACGTCGTCAAGCCCGACGATCCCGAAGGCCTCGGCGAGATCGCGCTCGACGTGGCGATCAAGAACGCGCTCGAAAAGAACCGGCTGGTCTCGGAGCTCACGGAGCTGAAGGAACAGCTGAGCGCCGACCAGGACCACGCGGTCCTGTTCTGGGGAAACAGCGAACAGATGCAGACGGTGTCGACGATCGTCGAACAGGTCGCCGACAGCGACGTGACCGTCCTGATCCGCGGCGAAAGCGGCGTCGGCAAGGAGCTGGTGTCGCGCGCCATCCACCTGCGATCGCCGCGCAGGAACAAGCCGCTGGTGAAGGTCAATTGCGCGGCGCTCCCGACCGAGCTGCTGGAGAGCGAGCTGTTCGGACACGAGAAGGGCGCGTTCACCGGCGCGGCCACGACCCGTATCGGCAAGTTCGAGCAGGCGGACGGCGGGACGTTGCTGCTCGACGAGATCGCCGAGATGAAGCCCGCGCTGCAGGCCAAGCTGCTTCACGTGCTGCAGGACGGGGAGTTCACGAAGCTCGGCAGCAATCGGCGGCAATCGGTGGACGTGCGGGTGCTGGCGGCGACCAACCGCAACCTGGAAGCGATGCTCGCGGCCGGTGAGTTCCGCGAGGATCTCTACTACCGGCTGAAGGTGATCGAGGTCATGGTGCCGTCTCTCAGGGACCGCCGGGACGAGATCACCAGCGCTGACCGATTTCTTTGTCGCCAAGTACGCGAGAAAATACAACCGCCCGGTTCCGATGATCTCGGAGCAGCTCCGCCAACTCCTGCTGGAGCACGAGTGGCCGGGCAACATCCGTGAACTCGAGAACATGGTCAAGCGGCTCGTCATCTTGCAGGACGAGCAGTTGCTGGTCCGGGAGCTGACCCGTTCTCCCATGCGCGTCGCGGCCCTGGCCGCAGTCGGGGCCGGCGGCGCCGCCGCGATGGCGGCAGACTCGGCCCTTTACGCGCCGGCCCATCCCGCGGCCGACGAGGATTCCGCGCTCGAGCCGCAGAACGCCCCGCCGCCCCCGGCGGAAGAAGGAGTCCGGCACGCTCGCCGAGATCGCCCGGGCGGCCGCGCAGAAGGCCGAGCGGGCCGCGATCGAGCAGGCACTCGACCAGGTGCGCTGGAACCGCCGCCGCGCCGCTCAAGTGCTGGGCGTCAGCTACAAGACGTTGCTCAACAAGATCAAGGAGTGCGGCATCAGTCAGAAGTAAGCAGCCGCTTTCCCCTTCTAAGGAAATTCCTGCCCTTCAGCAAGCGGATGCCGTGACCGACGGTATCTGCTTTCCACCTCTGGGTCCTCTGCCCCACCTTCACTCCCGGCGCGGCGCCGGATCCGTGGCACCCACCTTGCTCAAGTTGCCGTCGGTTCAGTTGAACGATGAGCAACACTCAGCCCGCTGGTTCTGGTCGTAGACGATGACCCCGCGGATTGCGGCCGTCTCATTGCCCTGCTTCGGGAACGGGACTACCGCACGGCGTCCGCCTGTCACGACGAGGCGCTCGAGCGTCTCCAGGTCGAACGTCCCGCGGCCGTCATCCTCGACATGGGCGCCGCGACGGACGGCGGCCTCGACCTGCTCGCGAAGCTCAAGGCCGTCGACCCGCACCTGCCGGTCATCCTGGTGTCCCGCGAAGCGCAGACGTCAACCGTCGTGCAGGCGATGCGACTCGGCGCCACCGACCTCCTGTACAAACCGTTTCGCGAGACTGCCCTGCTGGGCCGCCTGGCCAACGCCCTCCATCAGCGGCGGCTGACCGCGGAACTCGCGCCGCTGAGGCGCCAGCTCCAGGCGGAGCCGAAGTACCGCCTGTTCGCCGGACGCAGCCCGCGGATGCTCGACGTGCAGAGGCTGATGGAACAGGTCGCGGACACCGACGCCTCGGTACTTCTCCGCGGGGAGAGCGGGACCGGCAAGGAGGTGGCCGCCCACGCCATCCATCAGTGGTCCCCGCGCGAGGACGGGCCGTTCGTCAAGGTCAATTGCGCGGCACTGCCGAGCGAGCTGATCGAATCGGAGTTGTTCGGCTTCGAACGCGGTGCCTTCACGGGCGCGGCGCAACAGAAGCCCGGCCGCTTCGAGTTCGCCAACCACGGAACGATGTTCCTCGACGGGATCGGGGAAATGGGGCCCGGGCTCCAGGCAAAGCTGCTTCGGGTGCTGCAAGACGGCGAGTTCTCACGGCTCGGCGGCCGGTCCGACGTGCGCGTGGACGTTCGGGTGATCGCCGCCACCAACTGCGACCTCGAGCGGGCCGTCGCCGAGGGCAGCTTCCGGGAGGATCTGTTCGGTCGGCTGAGGCCCGTCACGATCACGCTGCCGCCCCTCCGGGAGCGTCGCGAGGACGTACCGGTGCTGCTCGAGCACTTCCTGCGAACGGCCTCGGTCCACTACAACAAGCCGCAGCCGCCGATCGCGGCCGAGACGGTCCGGCTCCTGGGCGAATACGACTGGCCGGGCAACATTCGCGAACTCGAGGACGCCGCGAGGCGGATGGTGGTGCTCGGGACCGACGTCCCTGTCGTGCGCGAGATGCAGCGGGCGCTCAGGGTCCGCCCCGTCGGACGAGTGACCGCAGGCCTTGCCGCTCCCGTCGGCGTCCCGCCCGCCGCTGCTCCTGCTGCCGCGGCCTCGGACGACGCCGCGACGGTGGGGAGCTTGAAGGACATCGCGCGCGCGGCCGCCCGCGCAGCCGAGTGCGTCGCCATTTCCAGGATGCTGCAGCGCACCCGGTGGAACCGAAAGGCCGCCGCGGAGTTCCTCGGCATCAGCTACAAGGCGCTCCTCTACAAGATCAAGGAAAACGGCCTCGACAAGTCGCCGTCCACATCATGAAGACCGGTTCCTTCAGGGACGACGCGTCCCGGTGGCTCGCCCCGGCCTCGTTCGACACCGTGCTCTCCGCGGAGCTCAAGCGGGCCGTGCGCGCGCGCACGTTCCTGTCGCTCGTGGCGTTGGAAGCGCGCCGCGTCTGGGACGACCTGACGGTCGCCGCCGACGACGGCACACTGGCCGAACTGGCCGAGGTCGTGTGGCGGGAAGTGCGTGACACCGATCTTCTCGCGGAGGCGGAACGCGGAAGCCTCTGGCTGGTCCTGCTGGACGCCGACGTCGACGGTTCGCGGCGCGTCGTGGAACGCGTCGTCAGCCGCATCGACAGCTACCGGTTCTCGACCCCCGTGTCCATCGTCATGGGAGCCGCGTGCTGCCCCACGCATGCCGTCGACGCCGAGTCGCTGAAGCGCGAAGCGGTGTCGCGGCCGATGTTGACCGCCCGGCGCCCTGCCCAACCCGGTTCATCAACGGATTGCCCATGAACAACCGTCAATCGTCTGCCGCCATCGCCGTCATCGTCGCTCGCGTTGGGTGGATCGGCCGCCGCCCCCGCGTCGGCCCAGGTTCCCCCTGTGACGTCCGCGCAGGTTCCACCGGTGACAGGGGCCACGCAGGTCCAGCCCCCGCCCAGCCAACCGCCCGCGCCGGGCGCTCCGCGGCAGGCCCAGCCGGCGCCGGCCGGCCAGAAGAGCGCCTGGTCGGAAGACTACCGGGTCGGCCCCGGCGACAAGCTCCGGGTCGAGGTCTACAAGGACCCGCAGTTGTCGCAGTCGCTCCAGGTGCGCCCTGACGGGAAGATCACCATGCCCTTGATCGGCGACCTGGTGGCCGCGGACCTCACCCCGTTGCAGCTCCGCGACAAGATCGCCACGGCCCTCAAGGAGTTCGTCACCAACCCCGTCGTCACGGTGATCGTGGTCGAGACGCTCGCCTCGAACGTGTACGTCATGGGCGAGGTGGTCAAGGCAGGCCCGCTCCCCTATCAGGGCCAGATGACCGCGCTGCAGGCGATCGCGATGGCTGGCGGATTCAAGGATTTCGCGAACACGAAGGACATCCGGATCCTGCGGCGCGGCCCGCGGGGCGTCGAGACGATCCGGTTCAACTACAACGAGGCGGCGAAGGGCGAGGACCCGCTCTACCTCCGCGTCGGCGACACGATCATCGTCCGATGAACAGGCTCATTCGGCCCACCGTGTTCGTGTGCGCGCTGTTGGCGGCGTTTGCCGGCGCTGCGCACGCGCAGACCGTGGCGGCCGCGGACCCGGCCCGGACCCCGGGGTGGGTCTTCACGCCGTCGGCGGCGCTGTCGACCGCCTGGGACGACAACGTCGCGCTCGCCGGCGTTCGGTGCGCCGACGGTGTCCGACCAGGTGACGCTCCTGACCGGCACGGCCGACGGTCAGTACCTGGGCCGGCACAACCTGGTCTCGTTCGGCTACTCCGGGTGGTTCTCGGCCTACCGGCAGTTGACCGAGTTGAACAGCTTCGATCAGCGGCTGCGGGTGGACACGCGGCATACGTTGTCGCCGCACGTGACGCTCCTGCTCCACGACGGCTTCGCCCGGGTCCCAACGACCGACTTCCTGGAACTCAACGGGGTCCCGTTCCTTCGGACCGGGTCCCTCATGGACGACGCCCGGGCCACCTTGAGCGTGGCGCTGAGCCCCAAGACGACCGTGAGCGGGGGCTACGCGTTCGAGTGGGTGAAGTTCGACGCCAGCACGCCGTACACCGCGTTTCTCAAGGGGGGTCACGCGCACACCGGGTTCGGCGAACTGCGGTACCAGGTGCGCAAGCGCGTGTCCGTCGGAAGCACCTTCTCGTATCGCCAGGCGCTGGTGGCGCAGGGCGGCGGGCAGTTCGGCATCGCGGATGCCGCGGCGACCGTGCACGTCGAGGCAACCGAAACGCTGTCGATTCCGGGGTCGGCCGGGTTCTCGCACCTGACCGATTCCCTGCGGCACACCTCGCAGTTCGGACCGGCGTGGAGCGTCTCCGCGACGCAGGAACTCAAGCGCGCGTCGGTCAGCGCGTCCTACGTCCGGTCCTACGTGCCGTCGTTCGGGCTCGGCGGAACGCTCCAGAACCAGGAGTTCGACGCCAACTACACGATGCCGTTCCTGAAAAACCGGCTCTACGCCCAGGCCGGCGTCTCGTGGCGCCGCAACGAACCGCTGACCGTCGGCGAGCAGTCGTTGAAGTCGCTCTGGATCACGGCTTCCGGCGGCTACGCGATCGAGCGGTGGCTGCGGCTCGAAGCCTACTACTCCCGCACCCAGCAGGACTCCCAGCTCCGTGGCGGCCGCGTCGACCGCGACCGCATCGGCATCCAGGTGGTCACATCGGCCCCGATGAGGTTGAAGTAATGGACGACTCCCGCACGCATCCGCTCGATTACGTCTCGGTGGTGCGCCGGCGCAAGTGGTGGCTCATCTGGCCGATCGTGGCCGCCACGGTCGTCGGCGCCCTGCTGGCGATCTTCCTGCCGCGCGAGTACCTGTCGCGCGCGGTGGTCGGCGTCGCCGCGCCGACCGTCTCGCCGGACCTGGCGAAAACGTCGGCCATCGACCGCGACGAGCGCGTTCGCGCGGTGTCCCAGCAGCTGTTGAGCCGCAGCGTCCTCGAACGGGTCGTCCGCGAAGAAGGCCTGGCCCCAAGCGAGGCCGACGTCGAAACCGCGGTCACACAGTTGCGGCTCCGGATCCTCCCGGTGACGGTCCCCGAGTCCATCGCGCCCTCGGACAGCGGTCCCCGGCTCGACACGTTCGTCGTGTCGTACCTCGATCGCACGCCCCACGATGCGCAGCGTGTCGCCAACCGGCTCGCCGATGTCTTCGTGGACGAGACGTCGAAGACCCGCGAACTCCGCGCCGAGGACACGTCGGAATTTCTGGCCGGCCAGCTGCGGACCGCGGAGCGGCGCCTGAGCGAGCTCGAGGATCGGCTTCGGGACGCGAAGCGGGCGAACATGGGCCGACTGCCCGAGCAGACGAGCGCCAACCTCCAGACGCTCAACGGCCTCCGCCAGCAGCTGGCGTCGACCGACACGGCGCTCAAGAGCGAACAGGATCGGCTGTCGCTGATCGAACGCCAGATCGAGGGCATGCGGCAGGGCGTCGACGGCCTCCCGCTCCTCCGGGGCGGTGAGCGGCCCAGCACCGCCGCCGGGCGCGTGCAGGCGATCGAGCGTCAGCTGGCCGACGCCCGGATGGTCTACACCGACAAGCACCCTGAAATCGCGCGTCTCGAAGAAGAGCTGAAACAGGCCAAGGCCGACGCGGCGGCCGAACGGTCCCGTCCTCCGTCGGACCGCCTTGCCGTCCTGCAGAACGACCCGACCTACCGGCAGTTGCTGGCCGACCAGGAGATGGCGCGGCTGCGCGTGCGCGACCTGCAGCGTGCCGAAGCACAGTCGCGTCAGGACATCCAGGCTTACCAGGCACGCGTCGAGTCGGCGCCGCTCGTCGAGCAGCAGATGGCCTCGCTGCAGCGCGAGTACGACATGCAGAAGGCGCAATACACGGACCTGGTGGCGCGCCGCCAGGCGGCCGGCATGACCGAGGACCTCGAGCGCCGCCGCGTCGGCGAGCGCTTCAAGGTGTTCACGCGGGCGACGTGGCCCAAGGAGCCGTACCGACCGAATCCGTGGCGGGTGTTCCTGATGGCCGTCGTCGCGGGGATTTGCCTGGGCGGCGTGGCCGCCACGGGCCGCGAATTCATGGACCGCTCCGTCCACGACGTGCGCGGACTGCAGCAGGCGTACGACGTCCCGGTCCTCGGAGAGGTCTCGCGCATCGAGCGCGCGTGACCCGAAGAGAAGGTAGAGAGTCATGAGCCGTATCGAAGACATCCTGGCAAAGGCCGCCCGCGATGGGCAGATGCGCCGCACGTCTGACATTCAGACCGGGCAGACGCGCCCCGTCACACCCGAACCGCGGGCTCGCCTCGCGGCGGTCGAGGGCCCCAGGCCGGCGGCGCCTCCGCCCCATCCAGCGACAGCCCCGCCGGCCACCCTGTCGTCTGCGCCGCCGCCTGCGTCGAGCGTCGTCGTCAACCCGATGCTGACGCCGGCTCACTCGGTCCGAACGGTCCGCCCGCACCCGCTGCTCGTCGCCGCCCTGTCCCCGCACTCGGCAATCGCGGAGCAGTACCCGGGCGATCCGGACGCGCATCTCGCAGTCGGACACCGGGCGCCACTGCCGCACGATCCTCTTCACCAGCGCGCTGGCCGACGACGGCAAGTCGCTGACGGCGCTGAACGTCGCGCTCACCATGGCGCAGGAGTTCCACCGTCGCGTCGTGGCGATCGACGCAGACCTGCGCGACGCGTCGTTGCACAAGCTCCTCGGGATCCCGGATCGTCCGGGCCTCTCGGACGTGCTGCTCGGCACCGTGACGCTCGAGCAGGCACTCGTCTCGCTCCCCGATTTGAACCTCACCGTCCTCCCTGCCGGGAGCCCGGCCGGGCAGCCTACCGAGTTGCTGGGGTCGGCCGAGATGCGCCGGGTGGTGGACACGCTGCACACCCAGTTCGACCGGATCGTGATTGACACGCCGCCCGCCGCGCCGCTCGCCGACGTCCAGGTGCTCACCCCCCTGGTCGATGGCGTGGTCCTGGTCGTCCGGGCGGGACGGACGCCGCGGCCGGCCATCGACCGTGCGCTCGAGGAGTTCGAACCGGGAAGGCTGCTCGGGATCGTCCTGAACGACGTCGAAGAGCCGAGCCTGGAGGGCCACCCGTGACGTTGTTCAAGCGGTCGGTTTCGTCGCGGAGCGTGGCGGTGTTCGGCGGCGAGGTGCTGCTGATCTTCGGCTCGCTCGCCCTCGCGCTCCAGTTGCGCGGCGCGGATCCGACGGCCCTGGGCCTGCTCTGGAGGGCCGCCATCACGGCGGTGCTCTGGCAGCTGTGCCTCTACTACAACGACTTCTACGACCTCACGGTGACGCAGTCGAGCCGCGAGCTCATCGTCCGGCTCCTCCAGGCGGTGGGCGCGGCGACGATTGTGCTCGCCGGCCTCTACGCGCTGGTGCCGGCGCTCGACCTTGGCGCGTGGGTCGTCATCACCGCCCTGTGCCTTTTCCTCGTCGGCGTGCTCGCGTGGCGGCTGGCCTTCAACCGCGTCACCAGTTCGCGCCCCCTTGGCGAGCGGATTCTCATCGTGGGAACCGGCAGCGACGCGAGGGCGCTCGCCCGCCAGGTCCTGCTGCAGCACGATTTCGCCTACCGGCTGGTCGGCTTCGTCGACGACGAGGCGGCCGGCGCCGAGACGGCGGTGTCGAGACAGCGGGTGATTGGGACGTCGAGCGAGCTCCTGCGGCTCGTGCAGGAGCACCGGGTAGACCGAATCGTCGTCGGCCTTTCGGACCGGCGCGGCCACTTGCCGGTCAGGGAGCTGATGCAGGCGAAGCTCGCAGGCGTCCGCGTCGAGGACCTGCCGTCCACCTACGAACGGATCACCGGCAAGATCCTGATCGACTCCCTCCGGCCGAGCTGGTTGATCTTCTCGGACGGCTTTCACGTGTCGCGCGGCACCCGCGCGGTGAAGCGCGCCATGGACGTCGGGCTGGCGCTCGTCGGCCTGATCCTGGCGTCTCCGCTCATCGTCCTGACCGCCCTCGCCGTCTGGCTCGAGTCGGGCCTGCCGGTCCTCTACTGCCAGGAGAGGGTCGGCGAAAACGGCGCCACGTTCACCCTCTACAAGTTCCGGTCGATGCGGCCAGACGCCGAGAGCGGGACGCCGATCTGGGCGAGGGACGGTGACGACCGCGTCACGCTCACCGGCCGCATCATCCGCAAGACCCGTCTCGACGAGATCCCGCAGCTCTGGAACGTGCTGCGCGGCGACATGAGTTTCGTCGGCCCGCGGCCCGAGCGCCCGTTCTTCGTCGACCAGCTGGCGGCCCAGATCCCGTTCTACCAGCAGCGGCACGCCGTCAAACCGGGCCTCACCGGGTGGGCGCAGGTGAAATACCGCTACGGCTCGTCGGTCGAGGACGCGATGGAGAAGCTGCGGTACGACCTGTACTACATCAAGAACCTCTCGCCGTTCTTCGACCTCACCATCGTCGTCGACACGGTGAAAGTGATCCTGTTCAGGCAGGGGGCGCAATGAGTCACGTTCCCGCCGCCGCGCCTCCGGAGGGCCCGCAGGACACGTCGCTGCACGGAATCGCCAAGAACGTCTCGACCCGCTACCTGGCAATCGGGACCGAGGCGGCGGTCGGCCTCGTGCTGCTGCCTTTCAACATGGCGGCGCTCGGCCGTGCGACCTACGGCCTCTGGATGCTCGCCGCCTCGGTGACGAGTTACTTCTCCGTGCTCGACCTCGGGTATTCCGGCGCGCTGACGAAGTTCGTCGCACACTACCGGGCGCGGCGAGACGCGCGGGCGATCAACGAGATCCTCAGCACGCTGTTCTTCCTGTTCTCCGGCATCGGCGTCCTCACCATCGCGGCGGCGGCCGTCGTCGGGTCGTCACTCGGCGCGATGTTCCACCTCTCGGCCGAGCAGGCGACCGTAGGACGCACGGTACTCCTGGTGATCAGCGTGCAGGTCGCCTGCGGCTTCGCCTTCAGCGTCTTCGGCGGCGTGGTCAACGGGTTCCAGCGATACGACCTCAACAACGTCGTGGGCGCGGCCAGCACCCTCCTCGCGGCCGCCGTGAACCTCGCGGTCGTCTGGGCAGGTTACGGGGTCGTGCCGCTGGTGATCGCGACGACGACGGTGAGGGTCGGCGCCCTGCTCGTCTACCGCCGGAACGCCTACCGCGTCTTCCCCGCATTGCGGATCTCGCCGGCGCTCGTCCGTCGCGCCAGGCTTCGGGAGGTGACCGAATTCAGCGTCTTCGTCGCCGTGCTCGATTGGGCGGCCAAGGTGAACTACTCGGTCGACGCGGTCGTGATTGGCGGGTTCCTCGGGACGGTGTTCGTGGCGGCGTGGACGGTCTCGCAGCGCCTCGCCGAGACGATCCAGCGCCTGACGAACCAATTGAACGATGTCCTGTTCCCCGCGGTGGTCGACAGCCACGCCGGGCGCCACGCGGAACGGCTGCGCCTGATCTTCATCCAGGGCACGCGGCTGTCGTTCGCCACGGTGCTGCCCGTCGCCGTCACCGCCGCGATTCTCGCCGGGCCGCTGCTCACCGCGTGGGTTGGCGCGGGCAACGCGAGCGTCACGGTGACCCGCCTGTTGGCGGCGGTCATCATCGTGAGGGTGGGGACGGCGACGTCGATGACCGTGCTCAAGGGCGCGGGGTGGCACCGCCTGCTCGCGGCCGGCAACCTCTCGACGGCGGCCGCCAACCTCTTGCTCAGCCTGCTGCTGGTGCGACGGTTCGGCTTGACGGGCGTGGCGCTCGGCACCCTGGTGCCCGTGTCGATTGCCGCGGTGACCCTGATCTTCCCCGCCGCCTGCCGCCGTGCCGGCGTTGGCATCGTCGAAGCGGTTCGGGAGGCCGTCTGGCCCGCGGCCTGGCCGGCCGCCGTGATGGCGGCCTGGCTCATCCTGGTGGAATCCTGGGTGCGGCCCTCGCTGCCCATGGTCGCCCTTCACAGCATGGCCGCGGGCTTGCTCTATCTCGGCTTGTTCCTGCGCTGGGGCATTCCGAGAGCGGAGCGCCGGCTCTACGTGGCGAAGGCCAGCGTCCTGATCGCGCGGGTCCGGGAGGTCACCACCTGATGCGTGCCGTCATCCTCGCAGCCGGCATGGGCACGCGCCTTCATGGCGTGGCCGGCGGCGACAACCCGAAGTGCCTGATCCGTGCTCGGCGGCCGGACGCTGCTCGAGCGCCAGCTGTCCAGCCTGGACGCGTGCGGCATCACCGACGTCACCGTGGTCGCCGGGCACAAGGCCGACCGCGTGGCCCGGGTGTGCGGATCGCAGGCGTCTGTCGTCGAGAACCCGCAGTTCGCGAGCACCAACAGCCTGTATTCACTGTGGCTCGCCCGCGCACGGCTGACCGGCGGCTTCGTGGTGATGAACGGCGACGTGCTCTTCCACCCGCAGCTGCTCGCCGACCTGCTTTGCGACCGGCACGACGCCGCGCTGCTCGTCGAATACAGGCGCCGCTCGCCGCAGGCCTTCGCCGACGAGGAGATGAAGGTCAAGGTGCGCGGCGGCTGCCTGGTGGACATCCGGAAGACCCTGCGGTGGACCGAGACGGACGGGGAGAACCTGGGCATCGCGAAGTTCGGGCCGGTATCGGCCCCTTTGCTGAGCCAATGCCTCGACGACCTCGTTTCCGCCGGTTGCCTGCGCGAGTGGGCGCCGAGGGCTTTCAAGCATTTCGCGGAGCGCCGCCCGCTGCATGTCGTCGGCACGCGCGGATTGCCGTGGGTGGAAATTGACTTCCCCGAGGATTACGAACGCGCGACGCGCGAGGTACTGCCCCTCGTCGACTCGCCGGAGGCGGCGTCCCGACGCGCGACCGGAACGTCGGCGGGGCATGCCGCCGCCCACGACGCGAATTGGAGGCCGGAGTCAGGTCATGTATGAACGCTTCTTCCAGCTTCGGGAGCGCCCGTTCGCGCTGAGCCCCGACCCCGACTACCTGTATCCGAGCCGCGGACACCGCGAGGCACTCGGCTACTTGCGTTATGGGATCGAGAGCCAGGCGGGCTTCGTGGTCATCACCGGCGAAATCGGCTCGGGCAAGACCACGCTCCTCCAGGCCCTGCTGAGGGGCCTCGACGGCCAGACGACCGTCGTGCGGCTCATGAACACGCTGCTCAGCCCCGCCGAACTGCTCGAAGCGATCGCGATTGATCTCGGCATCTCGCCAAACGGGGCCAGCAAGCCGGCGCTCCTGCACGCGCTCGCCGCCCGGCTGGTCGAAGAGCGGCAGGCCGGACGGCTGGTGCTCCTCGTGATCGACGAGGCGCAGAACCTGGGCCTGGAGGCCCTCGAGGAACTGCGCATGCTCTCGAACCTGGAGACTGAAAAGTCGAAGCTGATTCAACTGGTGCTCGTCGGCCAGCCCGACCTGCGCGACAAGCTGAACCTGCCGACGCTGGTCCAGCTGCGCCAGCGGATCACCGTCAGTTACCACCTCGGCGCGCTGGATGCCGAAGAGACGGCCGCCTACGTCAATCATCGCTTGCGCAGGGCCTCGATCGGCGCTCCCATCCAGTTCCCGAGGAGCGTGACCGACCGCGTCCACCGGCGAGCGAAGGGAGTGCCGCGTCTCACCAACGTGATCTGCGACGCCGCGCTGGTGTTCGCGTATGCCGAAGAACGGCGGACGATCGATCCCCCGCTCGTCGACGAGGCGATTCGGGAACTCCAGGCAACCGGCGTGCTGCGCCCCGAAGCAGACACCGATCCGGCCGATCGCTTCGAAGTGCTGCCGTCCGAGTCCGCCGCCGACGAGGTGAATCCCGAACCCCTGAGGGAGCCGGCTGTCGCGGCCGTCGACGACAACCTTGAGGCGGCACAGGCGCTGATTGAGAAGGAAGCCATGCTCCGCATGCGCGAGGAGCACATCAGCCGTGCCGAACAGCAGTTGTCGGAGCAGCAGCGAGTCCTGGCCGAGGAGTACCAACTCTTTCGGAACCGGCAGGCGCGCGAACTGGCCCGGGCGGCGATGACGGCGGACGCTGCCCCTGCGCGGCCGGTCTGGCCCCCGCTGCAGGCGCAAGCTGCTGCCGATGTGACTCAGGCAGTTCGCCCCGGTCCCGCAGGCGACACGCGGTTCGATGACGTCCGGCCGGACATGCCGCGCGCCCGGTTTGCACCGTTCGAATCAGCACCCTGGTCCGACGGCCCACCCCGACGGACCTTCTGGGGACGAGTCCGCAGCCTCTTCCGGGGCACGGCCCGGGTGTCGCCATGAGGACGATTCTTCTGGCTGTCGGCGGCCGTCGTTGCCTACGTCTACGTCGGCTATCCGATCCTCCTGGCCGCGTGGGGACGGCTGGCGCTGCGTCGGCGCTCTGCCGCCCCGGGCGAGCGAAGGACGCTGCCTGGAGTGTCGGTGCTGCTCGCCGTGCGCAACGAGGCCGCCCGCCTCCCGGCACGGATTGAGAACCTCCTCGCCGCCGACTACCCGCGAGACCGCGTCGAGATCATCGTGGTGTCGAACGGATTGACCGACGGGACGGAGGCGGTGCTCTCGCGTCATGCCGACCGGATTGTCCCGTTCTTTGCAGGCGACATCGGCAAGGCCGGCGCGCTGAATGTCGCCGCCGCAGCAGCCTCGCACGAAATCCTGGTGTTCGCCGACGCACGCCAGCAATTCGCGCCCGATGCGATCCGCCGGCTGGTCGAACCGTTCGACGACCCGCAGGTCGGTGGCGTCTCCGGGGAACTGGTCCTCGACTCGGAACTCCCTGGCGGACAGGCAACACGGAAGCCTCGCCGGTTGGAGAAGGGGTCGGCCTTTACTGGCGCTACGAGAAGTGGCTGCGCCGGCACGAAAGCGACGTGCACTCGGTTCTCGGCGCGACCGGGGCCATCTACGCGCTGCGACGCGACCTGTGGCGGCCGCTTCCGGCGGGCACCCTGCTGGACGACGTCCTGTCGCCGATGCGCGCCGTGCTCGCGGGCCGGCGAATCGTCTTCGCGCCGGCAGCCCGCGCGTTCGACCACGCGTCGCCCGACGCCGCCACCGAAGAACGGCGAAAGGAACGCACGCTGGCGGGCAACTATCAGCTGCTCTGGCTCGAGCCGCGGCTTCTGGTTCCCGGCGTCAACCCGGTCTGGTTGCAGTTCGCGTCGCACAAGATTGGGCGCCTGCTGGTCCCCTACGCGCTCGTCGCCCTCGCGGTGTCGAGCGCAGCGCTCGCGCCGGCAGGCGCCGTGTACGCGCTGGCGCTGACGGCTCAAGTGACGTTCTACGTCCTGGCGGCCCACGGAGCCCTGCTCGCCTGGAAGCCGGGTGCTTCCGGCGGCGCGAGCGGCCGTGCCGGGTCGTCCGCCGCAACGGAGTCCGAGGTCATGAGAAAGGAGTTCGTGCATGGGGAGGCTGATTGACCGGGCCTCACGAGTCGCGTTCACGTTCACGATGATGAACTACGCCGCCGTCGCCGGGCTGCTCCTCCTGGTTCGTCGGCGAAAGGTCTGGCGCTGAGCATGGAGCGGTTGACCTTCCGGGGAACGCCCGACGGCGTCCGCCACGAGGTGCCGGAGGTGCGCGTGGACCCGCGCGCCGTGGCCGAGGCGGAGATCCCCCCGAAAGTCGCCGACCCGCTTCCCGGCGAGAGCAGCGACTGGGCGTTCGGCGGCCTGCTCGCCTTCACCGCGCTGCTCTTCTTCCGCCCGCAGGACCAGATTCCGCTGCTCGGCTCGCTCCACCTCGCCGAGGTCTCGGCGATTGTCGGCCTGTCGGCGATGGCAGCCAAGCGCCTCGCGCGGGGCCTTCCTGCGACTCGCGTGACGCCGGAGCTGATCGGCCTGCTGGTCTTCGGCGGCGTGCTGGGCCTGACGTCGATCTCTTCGTTCTGGCCCGGCGGGTCGGTCGAAGTCCTGACGGGCATGTACGTGAAGGTGCTCCTGATCGTCGTCCTGATGGCGAACTCGATCACGACGGTGGCCCGGCTCGAGCGCTTCGGCTGGCTGGTGGTGACGGCATCCGGCTACCTGTCTGTCCGCGCGGTGTTCGACTACGTCCGTGGGATCAACCTCGTCGAGAACGGCCGCGTGGCCGGCGCCGTCGGCGGCATCTTCGGCAATCCGAACGACCTGGCCCTGAACATGGTGGCATTCCTCCCGTTCGCGATCTTCTACGCGCTGCGGCCGAGGAATGTGGAAGCGGTCCCGAGCGAGCCGGCACCGTCACACTCCAGCCGACGGGTCCGCGCGCGACGCCAGCGGCCGGCCCGCACATGGGCGTGGTACGCCGGCGCCTGCTCGCTGCTGATGCTTCTCGCGATCGTCTTCACCAAGTCGCGCAGCGGCTTCCTCGGCATGCTGGTCATGCTGGTGCCCGTCATCTGGACCGGCAGGAAACTCCGGCCCGGCCTCGGGATTCTCCTCATCGTCGGCCTGGTCGCCAGCGTCCCCCTGCTGCCCGCCTCGTTCTGGCAGAGGATGGGCAGCATCGTCAATCCGGCAGAGGACCTGACCGGGTCGCGCCAGGCGCGTCGGCAGGTGATGGGAGAGGCGCTCCAGGTATTCCTGGAGAAACCGCTCACGGGCGTCGGGCCCGGGCAGTTCAAGAACTACAACCCGTCGTACAAGCAGGAACGCTGGCGCGAGGCGCACAACGTCTGGCTGCAAGTCGCTTCCGAGACCGGGGTCGGCGGTGTGCTCGCGTTTGCGTTCCTCGTTGTCGCGGCATTCGAAGCGGCGACATCCACCCGACGCGCGCTCGGGCGCCAGCTCGGCCTGCGCTCCCCGCGTGCGCGCGGTCCCGGCCGACGACAATCCGGGGCCGCCGCGTCGAGTGCGTCGCTGAGCCCCGCCGCCTTGCGCGACGTCAACACGCTTCATCTGCACGCAACGGCGCTCGTGGCGGCGCTCTGGGGATGGATGGTCTGCGCCATCTTCGCCTCGGTCGCCTACAACTGGACGTTCTACTACCTGCTCGGCCTGTGCATCGCGACCCGCGACCTCTCGCGCGCACAGCTCGCGCCGGTCGTCGAGGAACGCGCGCAGCAGGCCGCGCGGCGGAAGCTCGAGGGAGCGTTTGCCCGGCCGTAACGCCGTCATGGTCGGAAATCGCCAGAGGAGTCATGTCGCATCGTCCGTCTCCCCCGCGCGTCAGCGTCGTCATTCCCGCCTTCAACGCGGAGAAGACGCTCGATGCCGCGCTGCGCTCCGTCTTCGCCCAGTGCTTCACCGATTTCGAGGTGATCGTCGTGGACGACGGGTCGACCGACGGAACGGCGGACGTGGCGGACGCGTGGAAGGACCGGGTCTCGCTGGTGCGCCAGCCAAACCGGGGACCCGCCGCCGCGAGGAACAAGGGCATCGAGCTGTCCCGCGGGACGCTCGTGGCATTCCTCGATGCCGATGACGGCTGGCTGCCCGACAAACTGTCGCAGCAGGTGGCGTACTTCGACTCGTTTCCCGAGACAGGACTGCTGCACACCGGGGCGATCGCGGGGACGCCCGGCGAGGCCGTTCCCGCCACTCCCCCGGCCGTCAGGCGTCCGTTCAGTCCGCCCAGGAGCGTCTTCTGCGAGTTGTTCCACACCGATCTCGATATCAACACCCTGACGGTGATGGCTCCGCGTGATGCCCTCGTGCGCGCGGGACTCTTCGACGACGATCGTCCGGTCCACGTCGAGGACTGGGACCTGTGGCTCCGGGTCGCCGCTACCGAGCTGGTCGGCTACCTGCCGTGGCCCACGGCGGTCAGACGCCCAGGCGGATCGATGAGCGCGGCGGTGGAGAAAACGTTCGCAGGACAGGCGGCCGTGATCCGGAAGCTGACACCTGCGTGCGCGCGGGCGTGTCCCCGGCACGCAACTGGCGCCCGGGCGTGCATGGCCAAGCGCTGGCACCGCTTCTACTGGGAGTTGGGCTACGCGCGGATGCGCGACGGCCGCCGCGCCGCCGCCTCCGCGGCGTTCCTCCGCTCGCTTCGCCACAAGCCGCTCTCGGTTTCGAGCTACCTCCAGCTGGGACGAATCGTCGCCGGCCGCCGCGTCACCCGGTGGGCGAGGCAGGCGCGCAAGCTGGTTCGCGGGCAGAAGACGCGCGCCGGCCCGGCCCGCCGCACCACCCCGCTCGCTCTTCCGGGACACCGGCTACTGGCGCACGCGAGGCCGCGTCGTAAGCCTCCTCCACGACGTGGACGACCTCGTGCACCGCGCGACGCACGGCGAGCGGCTGACCGTCCTGTTCGAGGCGGCGTCGCCGATGAGCTTTGCGATCTTCAGGCCGGTCTACGAGCAGCTCCAGGCCGATCCGCGCTTCGAGTTCTGGTTCACCGCGACCGGCAAGACGTGGGACCCGAGGGAACTGTTCGCGCGCGTCGGCATCACTCGGAACGTCGTCACGCCCGCGCGCGCCTCGCTGCTGAAAGTGGACGCGTGCGTCAACACGGACTTCTCGGGCATGACCTGGCTTCACCGGCGGACGAGGCGCCTCCACTTGTTCCACGGCGTGGCCGGCAAGTACGACCTCGACGCGCCGGTCGAACTGGCTCCCACGATCGCGACCTTCGACCGCCTCCTGTTTCCAAACGAGGATCGGCTCAATCGGTACGTCGACGCGGGGCTCGTTGCCGCGGATGGTCCGGTGCCGGCACTGGTTGGCTACCCCAAGATCGATCGGCTGGTGGACGGAACGCTGGACGCCGCAGCGATCGCGACCCGGTGGGACCTCGACCGCCGGTGCCCGACGGTCGTTTACGCTCCGACCTGGTCTCCCGATTCGTCGCTCAACACGATGGGAGAGGCGCTCATCCGGGAGCTGGCGGCGGCAGGCCTGAACGTCCTCGTCAAGCTGCACGACCGTTCCTACGACTTGAGCGTGCGCGCATCCGGCGGCGTGAACTGGGCGGAACGGCTCACCGCGGTCGCCGCCGAGAACCGCTCCGTGCACATCGTCTCGGACCCCGACGCCGTCTCATGCCTGGCGGTCGCCGATGCGCTGGTGACCGACCACAGCTCCATAGGCTTCGAGTTCGCGGTCCTCGACCGTCCCCTCGTCGTGATCGATTGCCCCCGCCTGATCCAGCGAGCGCGCGTCACTCCGGCGAAGGTGGACGCGCTGCGCGCTGCGGCCGAGGTGGCGGCGTCGCCCTCGGCGGCGGTGGCCGCCCTGTTCCGTCAGCTCGAGGAACCGTCCTTGCACAGTCTGGAACGGCAGCGCTTGGCGCGGCAGTTCTTCTACCGACCAGGCACCGCCACCGCCCGGGCGGTGGCGGCCATTTACGACGTGCTCGGATTGGAATCGCCGGCGCACGCGGCTCGCCCGCGGCCCGGCGAGCGCTCGTCGCACCCGGACGAGGTTGAAACGTCCGTATCCCAGGCGGGTCAAGGAGTCATCTTTCCGTGATTAGCGTCATCGTCGCCACGCACAACCGTCGCCACCTGCTCGAGCGAACGCTGGCGGCCTTCGAACGCCAGGACTGGCCCCCCGAGGACATGGAGCTCCTGGTGGTGGACAACGGCTCGACCGATGGGACCGCGCAGTGGCTCGCCGCGCGGCTGGCAGCGGGCGCGTGGCCGCAGGTGAGACTGCTCCACGAGAGCCGGCCCGGGAAGTCCCACGCGGTCAACCGCGGTGTGGCCCACGCCACAGGCAGCTTGCTGCTCTTCACGGACGACGATGTGGTGCCGGACACCGGGTGGGTCGGAGCCATGGCGAGGGCCATGGAGGAATCGGGCGCCGACTTCGGCGTAGGACGCGTGCTCCCGCTGTGGGAAGCGCCACCGCCGGCGTGGCTCTCTCCCGCTCTCTACGGCGTGCTCGCGATTCCTGACAACGGCCCCGTGCGCCTCCGAGTCGCCCCGGGCTGCAACGAGCACGTGATGCCGATCGGCGCGAACATGGCGCTCCGGGCCTCGGTCATCGCGAGGATTGGCGGCTGGCGGGCGGAACTCGGAAAGCTCCGCAACACCCTCCGCTCGGGCGAGGATCACGAGTTCTTTCTCCGCATGCTGTCGGCGCGTCTCGAAGGCGTGTACGAACCTTCCGCGTCGGTCGGTCACCTCGTGCCTGCCGATCGGCTGACCCGCGGCTACTTCCGGAGGTGGATGCGGGACAACGGCCGGGTCGTCGCTGCGCTCAATCGCCGCTACCCGCAACAGGTCCCCGCTCTCCTCGGGGTGCCGCGGTATCTGTGGGGTGAGGCGCTGCGGGACGCGACGCGCGCGTTGTCGCCTGCTACGGCAGCCGACCCGCGCCAGCGGTTCGCGGTGGCCGTGCGGCTCGCATGGTTCGCCGGCTACCTCCGGGGCGCCTGGTTTCCGAATTCGCTGATCGCGGAGCAGGCGCCCGCTCCGCAGGTGGCCCGGCGGAAGCCGGCCCGCCTCTACCTGGAGCAGTGATGCGGCCTTCAGGCTCCCAAGCGGCGGCATGGAACGTCTTGACCGGCACCGCGGCCAAGTACGCCTTGCTGGCTGTCAACATCGTCGTCGGCGTGATCCTGATGCCGTTCACCGTCGGCAAGCTGGGCAAGGCCGACTACGGCCTCTGGATGATGGTCGCGTCGATGACCGGCTACTTCCAGTTGCTGGACCTGGGATATGGCAGCGGGCTGGTGCGGCACATCACCGAAGCCGACGCCCGCGGGGACGAGAGGGCCGTCAACGAGGTGGCGAGCACCTTCGTGATCGTGTACCTGCTCATCGGCCTCGTCGCCGGCACCGCCGCGGCTGTACTCGCCCTCGTCGTGCTGCCGTCGTTTCCCGGGCTCTCGCACGGGCAGTCGCGGACCGCGACGTTGATCATGCTGGTCCTGGGCACGCGCGCCGCGATCGGTTTTCCGATGACCGTCTTCGGCGCCGTCACGACGTCGCGCCAGTACTTCGCGCTGAACACGACGATCGCGATCGTCGTTTCGCTGCTGAGCGCGGCGGCGACGTATTTCGTGCTGGACTCGGGCTACGGCCTCGTGCCGCTCGTCTGCACCACCACCGCCATCAGCCTGCTCGCATACGTGGCGTACGCCCGTGCGGCACTCGTCGCGTACCCCGGCTTGCGGATCCGGACGTCGCTGTTCAGCCGCGCACGCCTCCGCGACGTGACGTCCTTCAGCCTGTATCTGTTCGTGATCGACATCGCGACCCAGATCGGCTTCAACCTCGACAACCTCGTCGTCGGGGCGTTCCTCGGAACGTCCGCCGTCGCGGTGTATGCCGTCGCATCGCGGCTCGCCGACTACCAGCGTCAGCTCTGCAACCAGTTCAACGGGCTGCTCTTCCCGGTCGTCGTCGGATTCGACGCGCGCGGCAACGCCCAGGCCCTTCGATCGATGCTCGAGGACGGCACCCGGCTGGCGTTCGGCCTGGTCGTCGGCGTGACCATCTGCCTGGTGGGTTTCGGCGACCCGCTGGTCCGCAGCTGGATGGGCGCGGGGTTCGTCGACAGCCTGTGGCCCCTCTACATCCTTGCGGTCGCCGGCATCGTGCTCGTGGGCCAGGGGCCTCTCGGCAACATCCTGCTCGGCACCGGGCGCCACCGGCTGGTGGCCTCCGCCTCGATCTTCGAAGCGCTGGTGAACCTCGCGCTGAGCGTGTGGTTCGTCCGCTACTGGGGCGTTGCCGGCGTGGCACTCGGCACCGCGATCCCGGTGGTGGCGGTCAACCTCCTGGTCCTCATGCCGGCCGCCTGCCGGGCGCTCGGCGTCCCGATCGGGACGTTCCTCCGCCATGCCGGCGTGCCCGCTTTGACTGCCGCGGCCCCGGCGGCACTTGCGGCGGCCGCCCTGCGCTTCTACGCGCCGCCGTCCTCGTTCGCCTGGGTGATCCTGGAGGGCACGCTGGCCGGCCTCGTCTACGCCGTGACGTTCGTCGGTGTCGGGCTCGGGCCGCTCGACCGTGTCCGCTACCTCGGGTACGCCAAGCGCCTTACGCCCCGTGCCCGGGCGCGGGCCGCCGCCACTGTGATTTCAACGAGGTTCCATGACGATCAGCGTAGTCATCGCGACATACAACCGCGCACGCCTGCTGTCGGCGTGCCTGCAGTCCCTCGCGGTTCAGGCGTTCGTGCCCGGCGACGAACTGATCATCGCCGACAACGGATCTTCCGACGACACCGCCGCGGCCGTTCGAGAGGCGGCCAGTCGCTTCCCCGTGCCCGTGCGCTACGTCCACGAGGCCCGGGCGGGCAAGTCGCACGCGCTCGCCGCGGCGCTGCGGCCTCTGCCGCGGCGAAGTGCTGGCCTTCACCGACGACGACGTCTTCGTGGCGCCTGATTGGGTGGCCCGGATCCGGAACACGATGCAGGAAACAGGCGCGGCGCTCGTGGGCGGAAAGGTGCTGCCATTGTTCGAGGCGCGTGTGCCGGACTGGCTCGACCTCTCGGGCGGCCAGGGGTACGGCCGAATGGGCTCGCCGATTGGCGTCGCCGACTACGGCGCAACCCGGGAGGCCCTCGGTCCCCGCACGGCGATGGCGGGCAACATGGCCATCCGGCGCGCCGTGTTCGAAGAAGCCGGGGGCTTCTCCGGTTCGCTCGGCAAGATCCGGGGCACGCTCCTCTCGGGCGAGGACCACCTGCTGACCGCGCCAAGTGCAGGCGGCCGGCCACGTCGCGGTGTACGAACCGGCGATGGTCGTCAAGCACCTGGTCCCCGCCAGCCGACTCCGTGTCGGCTACTACCTCCGGTGGTTCTACTGGTCCGGCGTCACCCACGCGCGGCTGGATGCGTCGAAACCCGCGACGGGCGCCCGCATCCTCGGGGCTCCGCGCTACCTCTTCCGGCAACTCGCGCGTTCGGCGGCGATGGTCGCGGGGGCGGCGCTCACGGGCGGGTGGAGCGCGGCGGTCGCGCATGCCACCGAGGCGGCGTTTGCGCTCGGGTACATCCGCGCCTCCTGGTCGTCCAGGCTGCGTTCACCCGCACACGTGAGCGGCCCGCGAGTGGAGGCTGCATGAACGTCTCGATGGTCACGGTGCTGATCTGCACTTACAACCGCGCCTCGTTTCTCCGCGAGACTCTCCGCGGCATCGTCGCCGCCCGGCGCCGTCCCGACTACGACGTCGAGGTGCTGGTCGTCGACAACAATTCCAGCGATGAGACTGCCGAGGTGGTGCGCACCGCCGCCGCGGCCTCGCCCGTCGCAATCCGGTACGAGTTCGAAGCACGCCAGGGCAAGAGCTTCGCGCTCAATCTCGGTCTCAGCTGCGCGAGGGGTGAGGTCATCGCCCATACCGACGATGACGTCTGGCCGGACGAGGGGTGGCTCGATCGGATCGTCGACGTCTTCCGAGCCCGCGACGTGACATTCGCCTTCGGCAAGGTGCGCCCCCGCTGGGAAGGCGTCCCGCCCCCGGAGATGCTGACGCGGACCGCGCGGCGGATCTGGGGACCGCTGGCGATCCTCGATTATGGCGACGACGTGCAGGAGTATGACGCGGGCAAGAGCAACCAGCAGCTGCCCGTGGGCGCAAATCTCGCCTTCTCGCGGCAGGCGCTGATCGACATCGGCGGGTGGCGAACGGACCTCGGCAAGGTGGACAACTCGCTGATCTCCGGCGAAGACCACGAGATCTTCTACCGCCTGAAGAGGGCCGGGGCGTACCGCGGCCTCTACGACCCGCAGATCTCGGTCCGCCATTTCGTGCCGGCGTCCCGGCTGACTCGCCGGTATTTCCGGACTTGGTTCTACTGGCACGGAAAGACCCTGGCCCGGATGCCCGAGGAGGCGTTCGGCCTCGACTTCACGCGGGTGCCGCACGTCGCTGGCGTGCCGCGTTTCATGTATCGCCAGCTCGCCCAGCGGCTCTCGCTGTGGACGCGGGCGGCTGTCCGCCGGGATGCGCTCGCCACGCTGGTGGAGGAACTGCAGGTCATCGAATACGTCGGCATGTTCGCGCAGGACCTGGACGTGGTGGACGTCGGGCGGGCACCCGGCGGCAGGGGGGCGCCGCGAACCGACGTTCGATGCCGGCCCGACGGTGCGGGTGCCATGAGCGCGCCACTTCGCGTCGCGATTGTGGCGCCGTCGCTCGACATCCTGGGAGGCCAGGCCGTGCAGGCGCAGAGGCTCCTCCAGGGCTGGAGTCACGACCCGGACGTCGAGGCGTTCCTCGTGCCGGTCAACCCGCGGCCGCCGCAGCTTCTCGCCGGCGCGCGCCGGGTCAAGGGGCTGCGGACGCTGGTGACCCAGGCGCTGTACTGGCCGTCGCTCCTGCGGGCGCTGCTTCGCGCGGACGTGGTTCACGTGTTCTCGGCATCGTACCTGTCGTTCGTCCTCGCGCCGTTGCCCGCGATCCTGGTGTCGAGGGCGCTCGGGAAAAGAGTGCTCTTGAACTACCGCAGCGGCGAGGCTCCTGACCACCTTCAGCGCTCGGCCCTCGCGCGCGCCGCGATCCGGAAGTGCGACGGCGTCGCCGTGCCGTCGGCGTTCCTCGCCGGTGTCTTCGCCGGGCACGGGATTGCGACGCGGATCGTCCCGAACACGCTGGACCTCGATCGATTCGCGTTCCGGCGGCGGGTGCCCCTTCGGCCGAACCTGCTGTCCACCCGCAGCCTCGAGCCGATGTACAACGTCGCCTGCACGCTCCGCGCGTTCCGCCTGGTCCAGGACCGGCACGCGCACGCGACACTCACGCTCGCCGGGGGCGGCTCACAGGGGGCGGCCCTTGCCGAACTCGCCGGTCGGCTTCGACTCGAGCACGTCCGCTTCATCGGACCGGTTCGACCGGACGACATCTGGCGCCTCTACGCCGACGCGGACATCTACGTCCAGACGCCCGACATCGACAACATGCCGGCCTCGGTGCTCGAGGCGTTTTCGAGCGGCACCCCCGTCGTGGCCACCTCGGTGGGTGGAGTCCCGGCGATTCTCGACGACGGCATTCACGGGCTGCTGGCGGCGGCGAACGACCACGAGGCGGTGGCCCGTCACGTCCTCCGCCTGCTCGACGACCCCGGCCTCAGCGAGCGGCTGACGTCGGCTGCGCGGGCGTCGTGCGAACGATACCGCTGGGCGTCGGTTCGCGGCGAATGGCTCGCCATCTACCGGGATCTGGCGCGCAAGCGGATGCCGGCCGCTCCTGAGGTGCGGCACGCATGAACGCAACCGAGTGGCTCACGCGTGTCCGGCGGATGGAAGGCGGCGAGATTCGGTTTCGGGCCCGTGTCGCTGCGCGCGCCAGGGCGGACCTGCTCGCCTCGGCCGTGCGGACGGAGTCGTGGCAGCGCGAACGTCTGGCCGGTCGCCTGGCGGACAGCGCCGGACTCCTGGCAACCGCCTGCGAGCGTCTGGAGGCGCACGACTGGCAGGGAGCGCACCTGGCGCTGTCGCGCCATTTCCACGCGCGGCAGTCTCGCTTCCCGCTGTCGCCCGGCCTGATCCCCGCGCTTGCGGGCAGCATCGGGAGGCGCTTCCCGGACGCTGTGGCGGATGCGAGAACGCGCGGCAACCGCCTGATCAGCGGGCGGTTCGACCTGCTCGGCTACCAAGATCTCGCGTTCGCCTCCGAGGTCCGCGGGCGTCACTCGATCGACTGGCATTTCGATCCGGTGCACCACCGGCGGGCGGCGAGCGGCTTCTGGACGAAAGTCCGATACCTGGATCCCCAGAATGGCGACCACAAGATCATCTGGGAACTGAACCGCCACCAGCACTGGCTCGCGCTCGGCCGCGCGGCCTGGCTCACGGGCGACCGTGCGTACCGCGACGAATTCGTGAGGCAGCTCGAGGACTGGCTCTGCCAGAATCCGCCACTGGTCGGGATCAACTGGGCGAGCCCGCTGGAGCTCTCCTTCCGTTGCCTTTCGTGGCTCTGGGCGCTGCACCTGTTCGTGGAATTCCCGGGAGGCGGCGAGGACCATCCCGGCGCGCCGTGGGTCGTCGACCTGCTCCTCGGCCTCGACCGGCAGCTGGCGCAAGTCGAGGCGAACCTCTCCCGCTACTTCAGCCCGAACACGCACCTGACGGGAGAGGCGCTGGGCTTGTATGTCTGCGGCTGCGCGCTGCCCGAGTTGCGCGGCGCGTCGAGTTGGGTCCAGGCCGGCCGCGAAGTGCTGCTCGAGCAGATCGATCGTCAGATCCTGCCGGACGGCGGACACGTGGAACGGTCGGCCCACTACCACCGCTACACGCTCGACTTCTACCTCCTGGCGCTCGTCGTCGCCAGGCTGGTTGGCGACCCCGCGGCCGACCGGTTCCGGGATGCCGTGCGCCGACTTGCCGGGACCGCGCGGATGCTGGCGGACGACGAGGGGCGACTGCCGCTGGTCGGAGACGATGACGGCGGCATGCTGTTCCCGATGTGCGGACGCAAGCCGGCGGATGCCCGCGATTCGCTGGCGACGGCCGCGGCGCTGCTGGAGGAACCGGCGCTCGCGGTGGACGGCACACTGCCCGAGGAGACCTGGTGGCTGACCGGCCGCGACCAGGTCGTCCGGGAATGGTCTGGCCGGGGAGGCGGGCGGCCCTCGCCCCAGGGTCCGGGATCTGCGGCCCTGCCGGACACCGGCTACTACGTCTCGAGGAGACGGGCGGGCGATCACGTGATGGTGGACGGGGGCCCGCACGGATACCTGAACGGAGGTCATGCGCACGCCGACGCCCTGGCGGTCACGTTGACGCTCTCGGGCCGCCAGCTGTTCATCGATCCCGGCACGGCCACCTACACGATGTCGGCCGGGGTGCGCGACCGGTTCCGGACGACCGCGATGCACAACGCCCTGACCGTGGACGGCCGCTCGCAGTCGGTGCCGAACGGGCCCTTTCACTGGAAGACGGCGGCCAGCGCGACCGTGCACCGATGGCTGGCTGCCGAACCGTTCGATTACTTCGAGGGCACCCACGACGGCTACCTGCCCTTGTTGCACCGCCGCCGGGTGGCAGTTCTCGCTGGAGGCGTGATTGTGATCGTGGACTCGGTTGCGGGCGAGGGCGTGCACGAACTGGCCGCGCACTGGCACGCCGCCCCGGGCTGGAGCCTGGAGGCCCGCGCTCCCGGGTCGCTGTCCCTCCGGCCCCCGCCCCCCGCCGAAACGGGGCCAGGCCCCGTTTCGGCGCAGAAAACGGGGCCTGGCCCCGTTTTGGCGGCGTGGGTGGCGACGTCGGCGGCGAGGCTCGAACTGTTCGACGGCGATGACGACCCGGGGCTGGGATGGTCGTCCCCCGCCTACGGCCAGGTGGTGCAGTCGCTGACGCTCCGGGCGTCGGTCTGCCGGGCGCTGCCGGCCAGCATCATCACGGCAGTCGGAGACGGCTCGACCGGAGATCCGCTCACGCTCAAGGTCCTCGAAGTGGAAACCGAGCCCGGCACCGACGCGGCCGCGTGCCGGCTGACCGGCCAGGATGCGTCCTACCTGCTGATCTTCTGCGGCGGAGACTCCAACGACCGTCGCGAAGCCCGGACGGACGGCTTCCTGACGGACGCACGCCTCACGCTGATCGAGGAGGACGGCGGCGGGCAGATGCGCCGGGTCGCGCTGCTCGACGGCAGCCGCGTCACCGACCTCCGCTCGGGCCGCGATCTGGTCAGGCTCGCGTCACCGGTCGACGGCGTCCACGTACAGCACGAATCGGGAGAGGACCTAGCCATGTGCGGAATCGCAGGGTTCGTGGACAGGGAGCGGGCGTCCCGGCAGGCCCGCGAGCCGCTGCTGCGCGCGATGTGTGCGGCGATACGGCACCGCGGGCCTGACGACGAGGGGGTCTATCTCGACGAGACGGCGGCGCTCGGGATGCGCCGCCTCAGCATCATCGACCTGTCCACGGGCCACCAGCCGATCTCCAACGAGGACGGCACCGTCTGGGTCGTCTTCAACGGCGAGATCTACAACTACCGCGAGGTGGCCGCCGAACTGCGAACGCACGGGCACCATTTCCGGACATCGAGCGACACCGAGGTAATCGTCCACGCCTGGGAGCAGTGGGGAGAAGCGGCTCTCTCGAGGCTTCGGGGGATGTTCGGCCTCGCCGTGTGGAACGCGACCTCGCGAACCCTGTGGCTGGCGAGAGACCGCCCGGGCATCAAGCCGCTCCACTACGCGGTGGCCGGCAGCCGCCTGGTGTTCGGCTCGGAGATCAAGTCGCTGCTCGTCGACCGTTCGATCGACCGCGCCCTCGACCCGCAGGCGCTGGATCACTATTGCTCCTTCCTCTACACGCCCGGGGACCGGTCGATCTTCTCGGGGATCCGGAAGCTGCCGCCAGCCCACGTGCTCCGCTGGACCGACGGCGTCGTGCGGGTGTGGCCGTATTGGCACCCGCCCCACGACGAGTCCTTCGACGGCACCGAGCGTGACGCGGCGGACGAACTGCGCGCGCGCCTGGCCGATGCCGTCAAGGCGCACATGATCAGCGACGTGCCGCTTGGAGCCTTCCTGTCCGGCGGCGTCGACTCGAGCGCCGTCGTCGGCCTGATGGCCGAAGCCTCGTCCCGTCCCGTGCGCACGTTCTCAATCGGGTTCGAAGAAGCGTCGTTCAACGAGCTCGACCACGCCCGCGCCGTCGCCGAGCGCTTCGGCACCGACCACCACGAGTTCGTCGTGAAGCCGGATGCCGTCGGGCTCGTGGACCGGCTGGTGGCGCACTTCGACGAACCGTTCGCCGACAGTTCCGCGCTCCCCACGTGGTACGTCTCGGAGATGGCCGCCCGCCACGTGAAGGTGGTGCTGTCGGGAGACGGCGGCGACGAACTGTTCGGCGGCTACGAGCGCTACGTCCCGCACCCGCGGGTGGCGGCGTTCGACCGGCTGGCCGGACCCGCCGCCCGCCCGCTCGCCGCGGCAGCCTGGCCCCACTGGCCGAAGGGCTGGCGCGGGCGCAACTTCCTTCGCCACGTCGCGCTCGGCCGGGAGGAGCGGTACGTCGACGACCTCGCGTTCTTCGGTCGTGACGAGAAGGCGTCGCTCTACTCGCCCGATCTCTGGTCCAGGCTGGGGGAAGGCGACGCCGAGACGTCGGCCCTCGAGCGGTTCGAGGATTTGCGTCACCTGCCGTGGGCCAGCCAGATGATGCGCCTGGATTTCCTGACCTACCTCCCCGAGGACGTCCTCACGAAAGTCGATTGCATGAGCATGGCGCACTCGATCGAGTCGCGGGTGCCGCTGCTCGACACCGGCGTCGTGGAGTTCGCCGCGACGCTGCCCGCCGGGATGAAGATCCGCGGCGAGCGGTTGAAGCACGTGTTCAAGGAGGCGCTGACAGGCTTGCTGCCCCCCGAGGTGCTGGACCGGCCGAAGCACGGTTTCGGCGTCCCGCTCGGCACCTGGTTCGGAGGCCGCCTGCGCGACCTGTTCGGCGACACGCTCCTCTCGGCCCGCGCCCGGTCCCGCGGTCTCTTTCGCCAGCAGGCCGTGGACCGGCTGCTGCACGAACACCTCTCCGGCCGCCGGGACCATACGCTGCGGATCTGGCTCCTGGTGGTCCTGGAACTCTGGCACCGTCAGTACGTAGATGACGCGGCTGCCGCCACCGCCGCGTGAGAGTGCGTGGGAAACGGATTTCCCTTCTTTGGCAGAACTCGGAGAAAAACGGCCGCCTGTTGGGCTCCCGATGTGGTGGCACCCCGCTTGCGAGGTGGAAGGGGCATGCCGCCAGCCGATCGCATTCCGATTGCCCTTTTTTTGACGAGTTTTGGTGCCGGCGGCACCGAGCGGCAGATGCTCGAGCTCGTGCGGCGGCTGGACCGCGACCGTTTCCAGGTCCATCTCGCGTGCTTTCACCGGCAGGGTGAATGGACGAAAGTCGCAGACGAGGCGGCGGGCCCGGTCTCGGAGTTCCCGATCAGCTCGTTCCGGTCGCCTGGCACGCTCCGGCAGGCCTGGGTGTTTGCGCGGTGGTGCCGGGAACGGCGCATCGCGCTGCTCCACGCGTGCGATCTCTACGCGAACATCTTCGCCCTCCCGGCCTCCGTTGCCGGCGGGGTACATCGCCGGATTGGCAGCCGCCGGGAATTGAACCCCGACAAATCCGCTGGACAGATCGGGCTCCAGCGCCTTGCGTATGCCTGCGCCCACCACATCGTCGCGAACTCCAACGCGGCCGCTGCGCGCCTGCGTCACGAGGGAGTCGCGAGGCGGAAGATCGTCACGATCCCCAACGGCATCGACCTCGGCCGCTTCGTCGCGCCTCATCGCGAGGGACCAATTCGTCGGCTCGTCACGGTTGCCGGCTTCCGGCCGGAGAAGGCACACGACGTCCTGCTGGCCGCCGCAGGCGAAGCGCTCGGCGCGCTGCCCGACGTCTCGCTGACCCTCGTGGGGGACGGCCCCACGCGGCCGGCGGCCGAAGAGTTCGCCAGCCGCCTCGGCCTCGGCGATCGCATCCGGTTTGCCGGCCATTCGGACGCTGTGGCCGGCGTGCTTCGGAACAGCGACGCCTTCGTGATGTCTTCCCGTTCCGAGGCGTTCCCGAACGCGCTGATCGAAGCGATGGCGATGGCGCTCCCCGTCATCGCGACCGCGGTGGGCGGCATCCCTGAACTCGTGGAACACGGGCGGACCGGGATCCTGGTGCCGCCCGGACGCGCCGACGCGCTCGCCCGCAGCATCGTGGAACTCGTTCGCCGGCCGACCTTCGCCCATGACATGGGCCGGAAGGCCCAGGCCGACGTCGCCGCGCGTTTCTCCTTCGACCGGATGGTCGAGGGCTTCGAATCGCTCTACCTCTCCGGCCTCGCCGGCGGCCCTGCCAGGTCGCTCGGTCGCTCTCACTCGGAACCGGCGGTCTCGTAGGCGTCGTCATGTGTGGAATCGCAGGAACGTTCACGTTCGACGGGTCGGCTCCGCCCGACCGCTCGGTCCTCGCCGCGATGACCGATGTCCTCGCACACCGCGGCCCCGACGGCCGGGGCCTGTACACGGCGCCTGGCATCGGGCTCGGTCACCGCCGCCTCAGCATCATCGACCTCCAGACCGGCGACCAGCCGCTGGCGAACGAGGACGAGACGGTCTGGGTGGTCTTCAACGGCGAGATCTTCAACTTCGTCGAGCTGCGCGAAATCCTGGAGGCACACGGGCACGTCTTCAAGACGCGCACGGACACCGAGGTGATCGTGCACGGCTACGAAGAGTGGGGGCCGCGGGCGGTCGAACGGTTCCGCGGCATGTTCGCGTTCGCGCTCTACGACACGAAGCGCCGCCGGCTCGTGCTCGGCCGCGACCGGCTGGGCATCAAGCCGCTCCACTACTCCACCCTCGGCGGCCGCGGGATTGTTTTCGGATCGGAGATCAAGGCGGTCGTCCAGCATCCCGGTGTCTCGCGCGCGTGGCGGCCGGAAGCCGTGGACTCGTACCTGGCGCTTCAGTACGTCCCGACGCCGATGACCGTCTTCGCGGACGTGCAGAAGCTGCCGCCGGGACACATCCTGATTGCCGAGCGCGGGCGGGTCCGGACCGAGCGCTACTGGATGCTCACGTTCCCTGGAGACGGGGACCAGTTGCGCGAGCCGGAATACGCCCGCCGGCTCGAGGAACTGATTCACGAGGCCGTGCGCATCCGGTTGATCAGCGACGTGCCGCTCGGCGCCTTTCTCTCGGGCGGCATCGACTCGTCCGCCGTGGTGGCGGCGATGGTGAAGACCTCGGATACGCCCGTCCTGACGATGTCGGTCGGCTTCAAGGAGGCGCGCTACAACGAACTCGAGCACGCATCCGAAGTCGCGCGGCACCTGGGCTGCGAGAACTTCACCCGCGTCGTGACGCCCGACATCGCCACGCTCGTCCCGCGCCTCGCGTGGCATTTCGACGAGCCGTTCGCCGACTCGTCGGCCGTGCCGACCTACTACGTCTCTGCGGTCGCGAGGGAACGGGTGACGGTCGCGCTGTCCGGCGACGGTGGCGACGAACTCTGGGCCGGTTATGCCCGGCACCGCATGGAGGCCATCGAGCGGCGGGCCAGGCGCTGGCTGGGACCTGCAGCGGCGGCGGCCGGGCGCGTGGGCCGGATGCTCCCGCTCGGCGTTCGCGGCGTGCGGTCGATGCGCCACCTCGGCTTGGGCGAGGACCAGGCGTGCGCGGTGAAGCACGTCTACGGCCTCTTCGACGGCGGCATTCGCGGCCGGCTCTACGACCCGGACTTCGCCGCGAGCGTCGCCCACAACGACCCTCTCGCGCGATTCCGGGCGCTTCACGCCGAGTGCAATTCGCCGGACCAGCTCGACAAAGCCCTCTACGTGGACGTTCACACGTATCTCGTCGACGACATCCTGACGAAAGTCGACCGGATGAGCATGGCCGTGTCGCTCGAGACCCGCGTCCCGCTGCTCGACCACCTGCTGGTGGAATTCGCGGCCACCGTTCCGACCTCCCTGAAACTGCGGGGCGGACGAGGCAAGCACCTCCTGCGTGAGTTCCTGCGCCCGCGGCTTCCACGGGAAGTGATCGAGCGGCCGAAGCACGGCTTCGAGGCCCCGACCGGCGAGTGGCTCCGGGGGCCGCTCGCGGAGATGACCGGCGATTTGCTGCTGTCGCCGACGAGCCGCGCCCGCCGAATCTTCGCGGCTCCGGTAATCGAGCAGTTGTGGTCCGAGCACCGGTCCGGGCGGAGCGACCATCGCCACCGTCTCTGGTCGCTGCTGATGCTCGAACTCTGGTTCCGGCAGTTCGTCGATCGCCGGGTGGAACCGGCGCAGGCCCTTTCGGCGTAGGAGGACACCGTGTGCGGAATTGCGGGAATCGTCGGTGGGCGCCAGCTGGCGCCCGGAGATGCGGACGCGGCGCGCCGCATGAGCGCGGTCCTCGAGCACCGGGGCCCCGATGAGCACGGCTTCCACCTGGACGACCAGGCGGCGCTCGCCCACCGGCGGCTCAGCATCGTGGACCTCCGCACGGGCCACCAGCCGCTCACCAACGAGGACCGCTCGATCTGGATCACGTTCAACGGCGAGATCTACAACCACCGCGACCTGCGGGCGACGCTCGAAGCCGAGGGACACCGGTATCGGACCCAGTCCGACACCGAGACGATCGTGCACGCGTACGAACAATGGGGTGTCGGCGCGATCGAGCGGTTCCGCGGCATGTTCGCGTTCGGCCTGTGGGATGCGCGGCGCGGCCGGCTGCTCCTCGTCCGCGACCGACTGGGCATCAAGCCGCTCTACTGGGCGCGGGTCGGCGACCGGCTGCTCTTCGCGTCCGAGATCAAGTCGATCCTCGCCTCGGGCCTGCTCGGGGCCGAAGCGAACGAGGATGCGCTGCCCGAGCTGCTGACGACCCGCTACCTCTCGGGCGAACGCACGCTGTTCCGCGGCATCCAGAAACTGCTGCCCGGCCACTGGCTGTCGTTCGACCACGGCGAGACGGTGGTGCGCCAATACTGGGACGTCCCCACCCCGGGGGCGGGCGCGCGCGGTGAGCCGGCCGGCGTCGGGTCGGCCGACGGCGACGCCAAGGTGGTGTCGCGCTTCCGCGAACTCCTCGAGGAATCGGTCCGCCTGCGCCTCATGAGCGACGTGCCGCTCGGGGTCTTTCTTTCCGGCGGCATCGACTCCAGCGTCGTCGCGGCGCTGACTGCCCGCCAGATTGATCGGCCGCTCGAGACGTTCTCGGTGGCGTTCGCGCAGCGTTCCTTCAACGAACTGGAGTACTCGAGGCAGGTCGCGTCGGCGATTGGCGCGAACCGGCACGAGGTCCTGGTCAGCGATTCCGACTTCTTCTCGGCGCTGCCCCGCCTCATCTGGCACGAGGACGAACCGATTGCGCACCCCTCCTCGGTGCCGCTCTACTTCGTCTCGAAGCTGGCGCGCGAGCACGTGACCGTCGTCCTGACCGGCGAGGGCAGTGACGAACTGCTGGCCGGGTACGGCAAGTACCCACGGGCGCTCCTGAACTGGCGGCTCGGTGGGCACTACGTCCGGCTCGTGCCCGACGTCGTGCGGCGCCCGATAGCATCCACGCTCGTCCCGCACCTGCCGTCGCGGCTCCGCCGCTACGCGCACCGTTCGTTCCTCGGCGTGGACCATACACCCGCCGCAACCTTCTTCGACAACTTCGCCGCCATCCGCCTGTCCGACCTCCGGCGGCTCGCGGCAGGACGTCTGTCGGCATCGGTCACGCCCGAGTCCGCCTACGCCGCATCCCTGGCGTTCTTCGACGCCGGGGGCGCCGACAGGGGTCTGCTCGACCGGATCCTGTACGCCGACCTGAAGACCTACCTGGTGGAGCTCCTCATGAAGCAGGACCAGATGAGCATGGCGGCGTCCATCGAGAGCCGCGTCCCGTTCCTCGATCACGTGCTGGTGGAGTTCGCCGCGCAGCTGCCCGACCGCTGGAAGCTCTCCGGCCTGACGACGAAGAAGATCCTGCGGACGGCCGCGCAAGGCCTTCTCCCGCCCGAGATCCTCAACCGCCCCAAGATGGGCTTCCCGGTGCCATTCGAGGAGTGGTCGCGCGGTCGCTGGTCCGGGTGGGTCCGCGACATCCTGCTCGACCGGCGAACCCGCGAACGCGGGCTCTTCGACACGGTCGCGGTCACCCGCCTGCTCGACGACCACGTCCGGGGCACCAGGAAGGTGTCGGACATCGTCTGGAGCCTGGTGAACCTGGAACTCTGGTACCGCACGTTCATCGACGGCGCCGGCATCCAGACGGCAGGCGAACCGGCGGCCGCGCGCCCGGCCGAAAGGACGGCCGCATGAGACTGCTCTGGCTCAGCGCCGGCCTGCTCCTCCCGCTCGACAAGGGCGGCAAGCTGCGCACCTGGCACCTGATGCGGCAGCTCGCCCGCGAGCACGAGATTACGTTCCTGTCGTTCGCGCCGCGCGCGACGCCGCCCGAGGTCCTCGCCGGAATGAAAGAGGTCTGCTCGACGCTGGAGACCGTTCCCCGCGACGAGGTCGCGAAGGGATCACTGCGCTTCTACGCGGCCGCAGGGGCCAGCCTCCTGGACCCGCTTCCCTACGCGGTGGCCAGCTACCGATCCCGCCGCTACCGCGCGGCTGTCGACCGACACCTCGACTCCTGGCTCTTCGACGCCGTGATTTGCGACTTCCTCGTTCCGGCGGTGAACCTCCGGTCGAGGCCGTCGTGCCCGTCGGTGCTCTTCACGCACAACGTGGAGGCCGAGATCTGGCGCCGCCATTACGAGACGGCCTCCGGCGGGCTGCGGCGTGCCCTGCTCAAGGGGCAGTGGCGGCGCATGCAGCGGTTCGAGGGCCGGACACTTCGGCGGTTCGACTCGATTCTCGCGGTATCGGAAACCGACGAGGACACGTTCCGCCGCCTCTACGGCACCGTCGGCCCGATCGAGGTGATTCCCACCGGCGTCGACTCGGACTATTTCGCCCCGTCCACGGCGCCTGTCGATCCCTTCCGGCTCGTCTTCACGGGCTCGATGGACTGGCTGCCCAACGAGGACGCGGCGGTCTATTTCTGCGAACAGGTCCTCCCCCGCATACGGACTGCGGAGCCGCGCGTGTCCCTCTCACTCGTCGGCCGGAGCCCTACCGCGGCGGTCCGCCGCCTGGCCGAAACCGTCCCCGGCGTCGAGGTGACCGGCCGCGTCGACGACGTGCGTCCGCACCTCGCGCGGGCTGCCCTCGCCGTCGTCCCCCTCCGGATCGGCGGCGGCACGCGGCTGAAGATCTACGAGGCGATGGCGATGGGCAAGGCCGTCGTCTCCACCAGCGTGGGCGCGGAGGGACTGCCCGTGCTGGCCGGGCGCGACATTGCGATTGCCGATGCGCCCGAAGCTTTCGCCGGAGAGGTTTTGCGCCTGCTTCGCGACCCGTTGGCGCGCGCCTCGGTCGAGAAGGCCGCCCGGACGTTCGTGTCGGAACGCTACGACTGGCGAGCGGTTGCCGGGTCCCTGGAGCACGCGATTCTCGCAACGGTGGCCCGCCAGCGCCACGCAGCCTCGGCCCGCCGCGGGGTGCGCCGCGAAGATGCGCCGGCTGGCAGTCGGCTTGTGTCGTAAAGGAATTCCCATGAACGTTTCCGTGTTTGGCCTCGGATATGTCGGGTGTGTTTCGGCCGCCGCGCTGGCGTCCGACGGCCACAAGGTGACAGGCGTGGACGTCAACGCCGAGAAGGTGCGTCACGTCAACGAGGGCCGGAGTCCCATCGTCGAACCGGGTCTCGAAGAACTGGTCCGGGACGCCGTGGAAGCCGGCAGCCTCCGCGCGACCACGAACACCGTGGAGGCGGTCCGCGACAGCGAGGTGTCGCTCATCTGCGTGGGCACGCCGAGCCGAAAGAACGGCAGCCTGGATCTCTCCTACCTCGCGCGGGTCTCCGAGGAGATCGGCGAGGCCATCCGCGACAAGCCGCAGTATCACGTCGTGGTGGTCAGGAGCACCGTCCTCCCCGGCACGACCCACGAGGTCGTGATTCCCACGCTCGAGGCGCATTCGCGACAAGACGTACGGCGAGGGCTTCGGCGTGGCCGTCAACCCCGAGTTCCTGCGCGAAGGCACCGCGCTGCGAGACTTCAGGCATCCGCCCCTCACTCTCGTCGGGCACAACCATTCGGCGGACGCGGCCGGGGCGATCGCGCTTTACGATAACGTCAGCGCCCCGCTGGTCAGCACGAGCATCAAGGTGGCCGAGATGATGAAGTACGCGAGCAACACCTGGCACGCGGTCAAGGTGTCGTTCGCCAACGAGATCGGCGCCGTCTGCAAGCAGCTGGGCGTGGACAGCCACGACGTGATGGATATCTTCTGCCGCGACACGAAGCTGAACCTCTCGCCGTACTACTTGAAACCGGGCTTCGCCTTTGGTGGGTCGTGCCTCCCCAAGGACGTCAGGGCCCTGCAGTACCGCGCAAAGGAACTCGACGTCGACGTGCCGCTGATCCAGTCGGTGATGCGGAGCAACGCCGTGCAGGTGCAGCGCGCCATCGACGAGATCGTCGACCTGGGGAAAAAGCGGATCGGCCTGCTCGGCTTCAGCTTCAAAGCCGGCACCGACGACCTGCGAGAGAGCCCGATGGTGATCCTGGCCGAAGCGCTGCTCGGCAAAGGGTTCCAGCTCAAGATCTTCGATCGCAACGTGTCACTCGCCCGGCTCGTCGGCGCCAACCGGCGGTACATCGAGGAGCAGATCCCGCACCTCTCCTCGCTGTTGTGCGCGACGACGTCCGAGGTCATCTCGGGCTCCGACGTCATCGTCATCGGCAACCCCGCCGACGAGTTCGCGGAGGCGGTGCTGGAATGCCGGCCAGGCCAGGTCGTCCTGGACCTGGTGCGCCTGCCAATCGACCATGCCCGGCTGGAGGCGGAGTACAGGGGAATCAGTTGGTAGGCGCGACCGCAGGACGGCCGGCCATCGGGATACCGGATGTCGAATTCCGACATGCCCGCTTCCCCTTGCTTCAGCCCGCGCACGCTGACGTTCCTGCGCGGCCTCAAACGGAACAACGACCGCGCCTGGTTCGCCGAGCGCAAGGACCAGTACGAGCGCGACGTCCGGGCGCCGATGGTCGCGCTGGTCGAGCGGCTCGCCGGTGACCTTCGCAGGTTTGCACCGGATCTCGTCGCGTCACCGAAGGTCTCGCTGTACCGGATCTACCGCGACACCCGGTTCAGCGAGGACAAGTCGCCGTTCAAGACCCAGGTCGGCGCGTTCTTCCCCCACCGGGACCTGCCGAAACATCGAGGCGCCGGGCTGTACCTCGAGATCGGGCCGGCAGGCGCGTTGGTGGCCGGCGGCATCTACATGCCGCAGCCGTCCGAACTGCTGACGCTGCGCCAGCACGTCGCCGCGAACCACTCCCGCTTCCGCACCCTCGTCGAATCGCCCCTGTTCCGGAAGACGGTGGGGCCGGTCACCGGCGAACGCCTCCGCCGGGTCCCCAGGGGATTCCCGGCCGACCACCCCGCGGCGGAGTACCTGAAGCTCCGCCAGTTCCTCGGCATGCGCGACTACCCGGCCGCGTTCGCGACCGACCGGGCGTTCTACCGCGAGGTCGTGAAGCTGTTCGAGCGGATGGCGCCCTTCGTTCACTTCCTGAACGAACCGCTGCTCGCGCAGTTGGAGCACCGCGACCCGCTTCTGGAACGCTGAGCACAGATGCGCCGCAAGGCTTCGATCGCCGCCGGGGCGCTCACCCTGTGGCTGGTGTGCCTGCCCGCCCAGCTGCAGCTGCTCGACGAGACTGACAGGAACGCCTGTCGCGCCTGGTTCGTCGTCCTCGCCGACGCGCAGTTCTACCGCCCGACGCCGGACGTCGCCGATTGCGCGGGCCTCGTTCGCCACGCCCTCCGCGAGGCGGTGCGCGCGCACGGCTCGGAGTGGCTGAGGCGCTGGGCCATTCCCGGCATGCCGTCCTATCCCGACGTCCGCCGTCCGCCGGTCGCGCGCGACGGGTCCCTCCCGCTGTTCCGGATCCCGGGCGGAGGGCACGCGGAGTTCGCAGACGCCCGGACGATCATCGGCTACAACACGAAGCAGATCGGCCGCGACCTGGACGCCGCCCGCCCCGGGGACCTGCTGTATTTCCACCAGGAATCAGGCGACGCTCCGGATCACCTGATGGTCTTCATCGGCGCCTCTCCGTTCGACGGCAGCGCGCGCGACTGGATCGTTTACCATACGGGTCCAGAGGGCACGAAGGCCGGCGAGATGCGGAAGGTCAGCGCAGCCAACCTGCTTCGGCACCCGGCCGCGCGGTGGCGCCCTGTTGCCGGGAACCCGTCCTTCGTCGGCGTCTTTCGCTTGACGTTCCTATGACGACGCTGCTTCGACTTCGCCTGGTGGCCGCCCTGCTGCTCGCGGGCACCGTGTTCACCCAATCGGCCGGGGCCCAGCCGCCCGCCGACCCCGCCACCCAGCCTGCGTTCTCGGTCGCGAGCAGTCACATCGCGACAACCAGGGAACGACCGACGATCGACCTCCTCTTCAGGCGCGTCGCGTCGCTCGATTTCCGGGTCTACCGCGTGAACGACCCCCTCAAGTTCTTTGCCGGCCTGCGCGACCCTCATGCCCTCGGCAGCGAAGCGCCGCTCGTGCCCCAGGAGCAGACGCTCCTCGAACGGGTGGCTCGCTGGAAGGCGGCTCGCCGGCAGGACATCCTGGCCTTCTTCCGCGGCCAGTTCAGCCACCGCTACCGCGCGGCGCGCCGCGAGTCGGCGGCGAAGACCCAGATCGCCCAGCGCCAGCCTGTCGAGTACCGGCAGTTTGCCCAGGTTCCGCTGCTGAATCGCAGCCAGCTCGTGTCCTCCTGGCGGGAACGCCTGCCCATGGTGCGCGACACCGAGGTCCGGCGCATCCCGCTCGACCTCCCGGGCGAGGGCGTTTACGTCGTCGAAGCGGTGAACGGCATCTTCAAGGCCTACACCGTCGTCATCGTGTCCGACCTCGGTCTGGTCACGAAGGCTGCGCCCGGGCAGCTGATCATGTTCGCGGCAAACCGGTTCACCGGGGAGCCGGCCCCGGCCGGGTGCCCCGCCGAGGTGATCGCGAACCGGAACGTGGTGGCCAATGGCAGCATCGGCGCGGACGGGACGTGGGAAGCCACGCTTCCGGACACGAAGCCCGAGGACGTCATTGCGGTGGTCCATTGCGGCACGCAAGTGGCGGCGACCGACCCGGGCGCGTGGATGTTCCAGGACAGCGCCAGGAGCCTGACCGGCTACGTCTACACGGACAAACCGGTCTACCGCCCCGGGCACACGGTCAACATCAAGGCGGTCCTGCGCTGGCGTGCCGGCGACTCGCTGACGCCCTTCGATCGGAAGCAGGTCGAAGTGAGCATCGCCGATCCGAACGACAAGGTCGTCCTCAGGCAGCAGGTGGCGGTGGACGAGTTCGGGTCCGTCCTCGCGTCTCACGTCCTCGGCCGCGGCGTGTCTCTCGGCCGTTACTCGATCAGCATCGCCAGCGGCGACGACCAGGCGTCCGGCGGCTTCGAGGTCCAGGAATACCGGAAGCCCGAGTTCGAAGTCATCGTGAAGCCCGCGGCGCGGTTCGCCGTGCAGGGCGGCAAGGTCGCGGTCACCATCACCGGACGCTACTACTTCGGGCAGCCGGTGGCGAACGCCGCCGTGAAGTACATCGTCCACAAGCAGCCCTACTATTCGCCCTTCCGGTGGGCTGACGATGAAGACGGCGAGGGGCGGGAGCCGTGGTGGTTCGGCGGCGAGCAGGCGCAGGAAGGAACCGCGCTGCTCGACGGGCAGGGCGTCGCCGAGATCTTGGTGCCACTGGAGGCCGCGGAAGCGGCGGACAACGAGTCGGTCCGCGATTACTCGGCCCGTATAGAAGCCCGGGTCACGGACGCGAGCAGCCGGGAAGTGTCGGGCAGCGCAATCGTGCACGCCACGGTCGGCCGCTTCATGCTCGTCGCGCGACCGGAGAGTTACGCCTTCCGCGCGGGCGGCCCGGCGGCCATCAGCGTCAGGGCCGTCGACTACGCCGGTGCCGTCCAGCCCGGCGTCCGCGTCCTGGCTGTCCTGGAACGCCTGGTTTACGAGCAGGGACACTGGGAGAAGCCGGTCGTCACGCCGATCGCCGAGGGCAGCCTCACCACCGACGCCGACGGTCGCGCCGCCTGGAGCGTCACCCTGCCGAGAGAGCCGGGCAACTACCGTTTCAGGGTGTCCGCGGACGCGGACGGCCGAACCGTCACCGACACGGCCTACGCGTGGGTCTCCGGCAGCCTCACCGGCGGGGGATTTCCCGACCAGGAGACGACCGTCGAATTGCTGGCGGACAAGAAGACTTACCAGCCGGGCGAGGTCGCCCACCTCACGCTCAAGGGCGCCGTGTCGTCGGCCGCGCTGCTCGTCACCAAGGAGGCGCGCCAGGTCAGCTGGCGTCAGGTCCTGAGGCCGGCCGCCGTGGTGGTGGACGTTCCGGTCGGCGAGGGTGACCTGGGTGACACGTACGTCAACGTCGCCTTCCTCAAGGACGACCGGCTGTACCGCGCGGAAACCCGCTTGCGTGTTCCCGCCGTGGCCCGGCAGCTGCAGGTCACGGTGGTGCCCGACCAGGCGGTGGGCAAGCCGCGACAGCCGGCGGGCTTCACGATCAACGTCGCGGACCACGCGGGGCGGCCGGTCCGGGCCCAGGTCAGCCTCGGCGTGATCGACGAGGCCGTCTACGGCGTGCAGCCGGACGGCACGCCCGACCCGCTCCGCTTCTTCTACCGCCGCGAGTACAGCCGGGTCGGCACGCAGTTCTCGCGGGAGTACCCGTTCATCGGCTACTCGGGCACGCAACAACTGCTGCTCGCGCAGCGGCGCCGCCCGACCTCGCTCGCCGACTTCAAGGCCGATCGTCCGGCACGGCCCCAGGTCCGCAAGGAGTTCCCCGACGCCATCTACTGGAACGGCGGACCTCGTCACGGGCGCCGACGGCACGGCGCGCATCCAGCTCACCTACCCGGACGCCCTGACGACCTGGCGGCGTCACGGCCCGCGCCGTCACCGCCGACACGCTGGTGGGCACCGCCGTCGCGCGGACGACGGTCACCAAGGACCTGATCGTCCGCGTTGATCACCACCCGCTTTCTCACCGAGGGCGACGAGGTGGTCGTGCCGACCATCGTGCACAACTACCTGCCGGGCGTGAAGAGCGTGACCGTCGAGACGAACGGCTGCCGGCGTCGGCCTGCCGCCCGGCCAGGTGCTGCCGCCGCCGCAGCGGCTCGACGTCGAGCCGGCGGAGAATCGCGCCTCGACTGGCGTTTCGCCGCGAACAAGGTCAGGCACCGCCAGCTTCACGGCCACCGCGACGACCGGCGCGGACAGCGACGCCGTGGAACTGTCCGTGCCCGTCCTGCCGTTCGGCCTGAAGCGCACCACCGGTTCGGCTGGCTCCCTCGCGGCGCGAGGGCACCGCCACGGCCGAGTTGCTCGTTCCCGCGTCCTCGAATCCGGCCGGCCGGGTCGTGCGCATCTCGCTCGCGCCCTCGCTGGCCGGCCCCATGCTCGGCGCGCTCGATTTCCTGGCCAGCTACCCGTATGGCTGCACCGAACAGACCCTCTCGAGCTTCGTGCCCAACCTGCTCGTCACGCGCGCACTGGAGCAGCTGAAGATCGCGCCCACCGAGCGCCTGCAGTCGCTCGACCGCCAGGTCTCCGAGGGCCTCGAGCGGCTTTACGACTACCAGCACGAGGACGGCGGATGGGGCTGGTGGAAGACCGACGAGAACCACCCGTTCATGACCGCGTACGCCGTCTTCGGGCTGCTCGAAGCCGCGGCGTGCCGGCTACCGGGTCAACGAGTGGCGGTTGCGGAACGGCGTCCTCGGCGCTCCGGAAACTCTTCGCCGAGTACCCGCGTGCCGTGCCGGACCTGAAGGCCTACATGGCGTACGTCCTGGCGCTCGCGCAAACCGCCGGCAACCAGGCCGACGGCCGAGGGCGGCGGCCAGGGCGCGCGGACGGCGGTGGATGAGGCATGGGAACGGCGAAGCGGCATGACCGCCTACGGGCACGCGCTGCTGCTGCTTTCGCTCGACGCGTTGAAGGACCGCCGCGCGGCCGAGATCGCCGCCGGGCTGGCGGGCAGCGCGGAGAAGAGGGGCGACCTCGCGTGGTGGAAAGTGGATCACGACCCGCTGCTCGAGGATTACGGCGACACCAGCGTGGAGGCGACCGCGCTTCGCGGTCAAGGCGCTCGCCGCGCGGGATCCCGAAGAGCCCGCTGCTCGAACCGGCCGTCCGCTGGCTGCTCCTCAACCGCAACTACGGCGCCTGGTGGTCGAGCACGAAGCAGACGGCCATGGCGCTTTACGGTCTGCTGGATTACATGCGGGCCCGCCAGGAAGGGGCCGCGGATGCAACCGTTGATGTCGTCCTGAACGGCGCGACCGTCGGCACGCGGACGTTCACTGCCGCCTCCCTCACGGCGCCCGACCCAATCGTCCTGGAAGCGCCTGCCTCGGCGGGACGGAACACGCTGCTGATTCGCAAGCGAGGCGGCGGGACACTCTACTGGTCCGCGGCGGCGGAGTACTTCGACGTGCCGGCGGCGCCGGTGAGCCGTTCAATCGCAGCGGCTCGCGGAAGCTGGCGCTCACGAGGCGGTACTTCTCGCTGGTTCCCGTGAGCGTCAAGGGGCGAATCGTCTACCGGGAGACGCCGTTCAGCGGAAGCGCGGCCCCGGGGGACCTCCTGCTCGTGCGGGTGGACGCGGCGGGGTCCACGGACTGGCGGTACCTGGTGATCGAGGACCCGCTTCCGGCGGGCGTCGAAACGGTTCGCCAGCAGCGCTTCTACGAACTGGAGCGGCAGACCGACTTCTGGGATGGCAGCCGGCGGGAGTACCGCGACGAGAAGGTGGTGTTCTTCCAGGAGTCGTTCGAGGCAGGGCACTACCAGTTCGTCTACCTGCTGAAGGTGACGACGCCCGGCGTCTTCAGGGCGATGCCCGCGCAAATCTCCGCGATGTACGTGCCCGGCGCCACTGCGTCGAGCGAGTCGCTCACGCTCACCGTATCGGCCGGCGCCAGCGCGGCCGGGAGCCGCAAATGATCCGACGCCTCTCCGCCATCGCCGCATGGCTCACCGCCGGCCACGCCGTGCTGTTCGCGATGTTCTGGCTGCTGCTCGCGGTGCCGGAGTCGAACGTCTTCATGATTCTCGCGTCGGCACTCGTCGTCGCGGCCATGACACTCGTGTTCGGAATCGTGGAGGGCGCGGCGCTGGTCGGGTGGCAGTCACGCGCGGAGGCCGGGGCCCTGCCGCAAACCGATGGAACGCTGCGCCACGTTGCGCGCGCCGCGTGGCGGGCACTGCCGGCGGTGTGGCTCGGTGCGGTTTTCTTCCTGTTCGTCTGGCTGCTCACCTCCCACCTTCACCAGTGGTGGGACGCGCACCGCGGCGAAACGGACGCCTGGTTCATGGCGCAGTTCGGCTGGTCGGAAACCGCCAGGCTGCACGCGATTGCCGGGTGGTTCTTCCGGTTTCTCTCGTACGTCGTCGCCGTCTCGCTCGGGCTCGGACTCGCGTGGGCAGTCATCCGCCAGGGGCTGCGCCCCGCGGTCGGGGCCGCGTGGGCCCGGGAGGCGCTTTCGCCCAGGCGCCTGCTGACAATCACCGCCATCCTGCTGCTGTTCCTGTGGCTCCCGTGGCAGGCGGTGAACTGGCGCCCGGGACGGCTCTCTCCGAACTGGCAGGAATCGATCTTCGTCGCCGTCAAGCTGGGGCTGTTGTTCGTGGTTGCGAACGTTGGCTGGGCCCTCGTGCTCGGCGCCGCGGTCTATCGCACCTGGTCCCAGGGCACGCCCCTCGAACGCTGAGTCGCGTAGCATGCGGCGGCGCGGCGGTAGGCGCGCTCGAGCGCCTCGGCCAATCGGAGCGCGCGCCACTCTTCATCCGAAGGGCACTGCTCGCCCGCGGGTCCATCCTTCGCGTGCGGGGGCGTCGGGAAACGCGGGTCTCCCGCGAGATCCATCGCCGCCGCCTCCTGCACCCAGATTGGCCGACCCGACAGGCGCCCCGGCCGTCAAGACGTGCGCGAGTTCATGCCGCAGCGTCGATTCGAGCTCACCGCGCTGCCTGAGCGCCGCAAGCGGAATCAGGTCGATGCGGAGCCCGCGGGTGGACCCGGTCGTCCACCACGGCTGGCCGGTCGCGCGCGTGTAAGACTCGACCGTCGGGTGGGCGACGATCCGGACGACACCGGGCACCGGCAACCCAAGCTTCGCGACATATTCGCGCAGCGCCGCCACGCCCGCCTGCTCGATTCGAGTACCGTTCCCGTTGTTCGGGTACTGGAAGGTCCACCACGACGAATGGGCTCGAGCGCGCCTGGCCGGCGGCTGCTGACCGGATCTCGGTCCCTGGAAGGTCCCGTTCGAGGATCTCCCGGGCAGACCGGCCGCCCGCAGCCATCCGGGAAGACCCGACCACGCACAGCCCGACACCGTGTCCGCGGCCGCTTCCCACGAACCGGTAACCCGCCGCGGTGCGCTCGATCCGGAAGAGCGTGCTCTTCAGCACCTGCCAGCCAAGCGCCCGCCCCACGGCCGTGCGGAACTCGCCGCCTGTCATCTCGGGAGGCACCAGGCCGTCGACGCGCAGCGCGGCCACGCGGCCGGATGCGCCGAGCACCGTGATCGCCAGGTCCCGGACCACATTCCCCCGGCGCCCGGAAGCAACCAGGGCGCGAACCAGGTCACCGGCCGCCAGGTCGCTCTGCCATCGGTCACGTCCGGCGCACTCCGGCTCGGTACGCGACGGCAGGTACGGAGGGTCGGCGGATCCGGGCCACACCGCGGACGGGCGTTCCGTGTGTCCGCCGCACGATGCGGTGTAGTAGACGTCGGCAACGCGGCCATCGTAGTAGAGCACCTGGCCCCCGGTCGCTCGCGCGGCCGCCGCGCTCGCCTGCCTCGCAGTCCCCATCACCTGGCAGTGGGTCAGGTCGCAGAGGTCGAACCCCTCGCGGGCGTGCCTGGCGCGGTTCTTCACGGCGAACGTCCGCGCGACGACGGCAAGCGCTTGCCGGGCCTCCGGCCCGCTCGCCGGATCCGCCTCGGCGCTCACCACCCGGGACACGTACTCCTCGAGCGGAAGCGTCACGACCCGGAACCGTCCCTCAGGCAGCGCGATCCCGACGCGAACGTCGGACTCCCCTTCCTGCGTCTGGCCGGTCGCCAGCGCGGCCAGCCGTTCCACCGCCAGCCGCGCAGCATCGCGTCCGGAGGCGCCAGGGGCCATCACGACGACGGCCCGGCTGGGGTGGTCGGCGGGAGTCACGGCAATCAACAGGCCCTCGAATCCCCCGCCCGGCATCGCGGCCGTCCCGGTCTTGGCAAGGGCGCTCATCCCGTGCTCGTGGAAGGCCGACGCCGTCCCGAACTCCGCCCCCCACCGAAGTCCGTCGAGGACGACGGCGCGAACTCCTGCCGGAACGCGGGTGCCGGACGTCGCAAACCGGACCAGGGCGCCGAGCCACTGCTCCGGCGGGAGGCGGCGTCCGGCGATGCCGAGCGCCGACGATACGAGGCTCGACGACGGATCGCTCGGCGGAAGGCCGAGTTCCGAGAAGGCACGGTCGAGCGCTTCGCGGCGCAGCAGCCGCGCGACGGCCGCGAAATACGAGTTGCAGGAGTGCGCAAGCGCCTCGGCGGGACCAAGGGGCCGGCCGACATCGGGGTGCGAGCAGTCGAGGCGATGCCCGTCGACGTCGAGGCGCCGCGTGCAGGCGAACCGCGTGGATGGCTGAACGACGCCCGACTCGAGGGCGGCCACGAGCGTGGCGATCTTGGCAATCGACCCGGGCAGCACCGGCGTGCGAAGCAGGTCCTCGCGGCTGGCCGAGACGACGCGGCCCGAAGAGATGTCCGTGATGCGGTGAGCGGCGCCGGAAAGCGGTTGGCGCGGCGTCGCCGTGCCGGCAGCCAGCAGGACCAGCAGCGCGACGGCCGCGGCCCTCATTCCCTACGCCTCGCGGAGCCCGAGGAATTCCGCGCTCTCGCGCCAGATCTCGTCCAGGCAGCCCTGGAGCTGGTGGTCGTCGTCGATCAGGCGGAGAGCAACGTTGTGCCGCGACGCGGCCCATGCCTGGACGCTGGACGGGCGCACGACGGTGTCGCGGGTGCCCTGGAACGTCAGCACCGGGACCTCGACGCGCGCAGCGAAGGCATCGAAGCGCTGCCCGTCCTCGTAAAGGCCGAACCGCATCGGGTAGGAGCGCCCGTCGGCGTAGTGGAACACGTCTCGCCGGTCGGTGCGCCGCCACTCGCCGAGTTCCTCGGCCGTCAGCCAGCCATCCCGGCCGGAGCAGAAATCGACCGCCGGCGCCAGCAGCACGAGGCGCGTGATCGGGTGCGGCCCGCCGGCTGCCTGCCGCGCCGCCGCGTGCAGCGCGACGAAACCGCCGAGGCTCGACCCGATCAACGCGACCGGCCCGGGGACGAGGCAGGCATCGCCTCGGCCACCTGGTTCAGCATCCGGGTAACCGTCAGCGTCGAGAAGTCCGGTTGGTTGAAGTCGGGCGCGTGCAGCGGCACGCCGAACGGTGCGAGCTGCTGCCGAGGTACGCCGCCTTTCCAGACTCCGGCGACGAGGCAAACCCGTGCAGGTAGAAGACGTGCACTACAGCCTCGTCCTGCATCCCGGCCGGCATTGGCACTGGATGCTCTTCTCGCCGTCGGTCTGGTAGTTGTAGAGCAGTTCTTCGCCGGCCTCGATGGTCTTTGCCGCCCGGATCCAAATGACGCCGTCCACCACCTGCGCGTAGCAGTTCGGCGTGCAGGAGTGGTTGATGTAACGGGCATCGTTGCCGCCGACCGCACCGTCGATCACCCAGCGGCTGTTCAACTTGAAGCACCAGATGCGTCCCTGCTCCAGTAGTACTCGGCTTCGCGCCTTGCGCTCTCCCGGTTCGTGATCTTCTCGCCCGCGTAGTGGATAATGCGCTTGTTCTTCGGGATGCGAACCTTGGCGAACACACCCCACCCATGAAGTTTCGAACGGCGTCGCTCAATCATCGGGTGCATTGTACCATCCGCAGCGAGGTGTTATGAGGACCACGGCGTTGATGCTTGCCGCTCTGTTCACGTGCCTGCCAACCGCGGCGCTCGCGCAGCCGCCCGCGCAGTCTCCGGCCCGCCCCGGCCCGGCGGGCGAAGCGGGACCGCCGTTCTCGCCGGCGGTCGTCGCCGGCAACTTCGTCTATCTGTCCGGCATGCTGGCCACCGACGCGAACGGCACGATCGCCGGTGACGTGCGGGCCCAGACGGCCCGCGTGCTCGACAACCTGTCCGCGCTGCTCGAGCGCAACGGATCGCGGATGTCCCAGGTCGCGGCCGTCACCGTCTACCTGAAGAACGCGTCCGACTTCGCCGCGATGAACGAGGTCTACGCAAAGTACTGGCCGAAGGACCCGCCGACGCGCACCACCGTCATGGTGAACCTCGTCGTGCCCGAGGCGCTTGTCGAGATCGGGATAACCGCGTTGAAGGACGGCGTGGAGCGCCGCGTGGTCCACCCGGAGAGCTGGCTCCGATCGCCGAGCCCGTACAGCTACGGCATCCAGTCGGGAGACACGCTGTTCCTGTCGGGCCTCGTCTCGCGCAACGGCAAGGACAACAGCGCCGTGCCTGGCGACATGAAGACGCAGACCGAGACGGTCCTCAGGAACGCCGGCGAGATCCTGGCGGCCGCCGGCATGACGCTCGCGGACGTCGTGTCGTCCAGGGTGTTCATCACCGACACGGCGCTCTTCCAGGACATGAACGGCGCCTATCGCACCGGCTTCCCGGCCAATCCGCCCGTGCGCGCCACCGTCAGGGCCGGCCTCACGGCGCCGCAGTACCTGGTGGAAATCACGATGCTCGCGGTGAAAGGCGGCGCGAAGGAGTACTTCACGACGCCCAACGCCGACGGCACGCCGGGCAAGCCCAACCCGATCCTCAGTTCGGCCGTCCGCGTCGGCCCCCGCCTGTTCCTGTCGGGCATGCTCGGTTCGACGGAAGCCAACAAAGGGGATGCCGCCGCGCAGGCGCGCGAGACGCTGGCGCGCCTGGGGCGCACGTTGAAGGCCGCCGGCTTTGGCTGGGGCGACGTGGTGGACGCGGTCGTCTACCTGCCGAGCGTCAAGGACTTCGCGGCGATGAACGCCGCTTACCGCGAAGTGGTGGGGAAACCGTTCCCGGCCCGCGCGACGGTGGAAGCGGGCCTGGTGTCCCCTGACGGACTGGTGGAGATCATGATGACCGCCGTCAAGGGCAGGTAGTCAGTCAGATGGGGGGGGTAGCACGGGGCTTCAGCCCCGTGCCAGGCCGAGGGGCTGAAGCCCCTCGCTGAAGCTACGAGGATCGCTACGAGGATCGGCGACGAGGATCGGAAGCCGGATCGGGGTTGAAGCGACGGTCCGGGGCCATTAGAAATCCAGGCGGATTCCGGCGACCGGGGTGATGCCCCACTGCAGGATGGGCCGGGCCTGTTTCAGGCTCCGTGACCACTCGTACATGTAGATGTTGTCGCGATTGGAGACGTTGTAGACCTCGGCGAAGGCGGTCAGCACCGCCTTGCTGAAGACGAAGACCCGCTCGAGCCGCAGGTCGAGCCGGTGGTAAGCGGGGTACCTGGCGGCGTTCGTCTTCGTCCGATCGTAGCGCCCGGCGTTCGCCTTGATCGACGCCGCCACGTCGTAGGGGGTGTAGGGCCTTCCCGACGAGTAGCGCCACAACGCCGACGCCGTCCAGCTCTTCGAACCGTGCCACGCCAGCCAGGCGCGCGCCTGGTGACGGATGTCGTAGTCGGCCGGGATCCACTTCTTCTCGAGGTTGAACTGGGTGACGTCCCAGTAGGAATACCCGAGCGAGACCGTTGCCACGCGGCCGATTCGCTGCGAGAGCGAGGTATCGACGCCGTCGGCGTGCACCAGGCCCGATGGCACCAGCTTCCCTACGAGCGGCGACTCGAAGTCGGCGCCGGCACTGACGAGCACGCGAGACGGCACGGCCGGGTCGATCGGATAGCCGGTGTAGCGCTTCCGGAAGCCCTCGACGGTCATCCAGGCGCCGCTCCAGAGCCCGCCCTCGATGCCGGCGGTGGTGAGCACGCAGTCTATCGGGTCCAGCGTCCTGTTGGCGGCGTTCGAACCCAGCCAGACGCTCGGGATGTCCTGGCGGTACTCGCCCATGGCTGCCATCAGGCGCCAGCGGCTGGACGGACGAAACGCGACGCGCGCCCGCGGGCTCGCGTACCACCTGGACGTGAGCCCCGACCAGTCGGCGCGCACCCCGGCACCCAGCTCGAAGCCGCGAGCCGTCCAGGCGACGTCGGCGTAACCGGCCGCGTCGGTGTACCGGTCGCGCCAAAGAGAGTGCACGCCCGGCACGACGATGTTCCACTCGTTGCGGTAACTGCCGTCCTGGAGGTAGAAGTCCACGTCGGAACGCCTCGCCGCCACGCCCGCCCGCAGCTGCGCCGCTGGCCACAGCACCTGCCTGACCTCTGCCCGTGCGCGAAGGGTGTGCTCGTGGGACCGGTTCACGAAGCTGGTGAGGGTCTGCTCGACCTCGCTCAATGTCGACTCGTTCGACGCCCAGCTGGCCGACACCACCGTCTGGGTGCGGGGAGTCCACGCGCTGTCCATCCGGATGCCGGCGAGGGCCAGGTCCTGCTGCCCCGTGATCGTCGTCGTGGAGGATGTCTTCCAGTCGACGTCCAGGCCGTCCGACGACCGGATCAGCAGCGCGTGCAGCCGGTGCCGCCTGGAGAGGGGCAGGTCGACGTTCCCCATCGCCTCGGTGTAGCTCGGAACGGCTCGCGACTCGCCGCGGGAGAAGGCGATTTGCAGGATGCTCCGGCGCGCGGACGCCAGCCACGAGCCGGAACCGCCTCCGGGAGCCGGAAGCCTTCCCTGCGCCATCCCGAGCACGCCAGCCGCGGTCACGTCAACGCGCCCGCGAACGGCATCCCGGGCCCCGGTCTTCGTGTCCACGTCCATGAGGGCCGATGCCCGCTCGCCGTACGCGACGGAAAACCCGCTGGTCTCCAGGGCGACGCGCTGGATGATCGCGGTCGGAATGAGGCTGAGTCCGCCGCCCGAGGCGCCGGGCCACGCGAAGTGGCTGCCGGTGGGAAGCTCGAAGCCATCCATCCGGACGCTGGTCTCGTAGGCGCCGCCGCCCCTGACCATCAGGTCGTTGCGGTCGTCCTGCGACGGGGTGACGCCGGGGCGCAGTTGCATGACGCGGGAAACGTCGTCGAGCCCGCCGACGGCCGCCGCCACCTGGATCCCGGTCATCTCGGCGCTGCCGAGCGCCGCGACGGGAGGACTCGCGGCAGGGGCCTCCGCCTCGCCGCGGACTTCCGTCGTCACACCGAGGCTGTATTCGAGTTCCACGCGCGCCTCGGTCCCCGGCTGCACGGTGACGGCGACCGGCGACGACGCGGCAAAGCCCGCCAGCACCACCACGAGTTGGTGGTGCCCGGCCGCCACGTCCGGGAATTCGAAGCTCCCGTCCGTCGCCGACGTCACCTCGGCCGAGTTCCCGTCCAGGCGCACCTGCACCGACCCGATCCCGGCACGCGTCTTCGTGTCCACGACCCGGCCGATGATCCGTCCGGGCGGCGCGTGCGTCAGGGCGAGAACGACGAGCAGCACGGCAGCGCCGTAATGCATGGGCCGCCAGTATAGCCGACGGGGAAAGGGAGCTGACTCTCGACTGTTGGCTGTCGACTCTTGACTCGCCTGCAGTAGACTAATCGCATGCCATCCTTCGATGTCACGTCCCAGGTGGACCTCCAGGAAGTGGACAACGCCGTCAACCAGGCACGCAAGGAAATCGCGCAGCGCTACGACTTCAAGGGGTCGAAGGCCGCGATCGACTTCGACCGCACCGAGGGGACGCTCACCCTCACGGCGGACGACGAGTTCAAGATGCAGGCGTTGTGGGAGGTGCTCGAGACCCGGATGATCCGGCGGAAGGTGCCGGTCAAGAACATGAAGCGCGGCGATATCGAGCGGGGGGCGAACGACACCGTCCGCCGCGTGGTCACGCTGCAGCAGGGCATCCCCACCGAGGCGGCGCGCGAGAATCGTCAAGTTCCTGAAGGACAAGAAGCTCCGCAAGGTGCAGCCCGCCATCCAGGGCGACCAGCTTCGGATCACGTCGCCGTCCCGCGACGAACTGCAATCGGTGATGGGCATGCTGCGCGGCGAGGACTTCGGCGTCGAACTGCAGTTCGGGAACTACCGGGAGTAGCCTGCAAGGCCGATTACCGGGGTGGCCCCCGGGGAGTCACCATGCCGGAACGTCGAAAACTGAAGCGCCGCCACCTGCTCTACTACCTCCAGGTCTTCAAGGGACCCGACAACTCGTTGGCCGGCCACGTCGTGGACATCACGCCGGAAGGCGTGATGCTGATGACGGGCACCGAAATGGCCCCAGGGCGGACTCTCGAACTCCGCATGATCATGCCGGGGGACCCGGGCGACGACCGGGAACTGCAGTTCACTGCCACCAGCCTGTGGTGCCGCCAGGACGTCAACCCCGACTTCTGGGACGTCGGCTTCAAGACGGAAGGGCTGTCGCGCAAACAGGCTGCGGCAATCGAAACGCTGATCGACGATTACGGGTTCCGCGACTAGATCTCTCGTGGTTCGCGGTGCAGGCGCCGGCCAGCGGCCCGGCAGCGGCGTCCAAAAGGCGGAGGGTGTCGTGAACGAAGTGCACTCCCGACTCGCTCGCAGCTTCTCGATCTTCCTGATCCTCTCTCTCGCATTCATTTCTCCGTCCGCGTCCCAGGAACCGGCCCGGCGGGCGGGCTGGGCCGAACTGTCGGCCGTTCCCCCTGGCACGGCCGTCGTGGTCAGCCTGGCCGACGGCAGACGGCTCGAGCGCAACTTCGCCGTCACCACCTCCGACGAACTCGTGACCCTGGACCTCACGGCGGTTTCCTCGAGCAATCGCCGGAACGAGGTGCTGAACCTGTTGCGGGCCGCCCCGGAGAAGACGCTCGGCGCGATGATCTACGTGGAGGAGTCGGGCAGGCGCATCGCTGTCGTCCAGCGCTTCGAACGGGCCGAGATCGTCGCGGTCGAGCGGCCGCGGCCGTCGGTGTTCGAGGTGCCGAAGGTGGTGTCCTGGGTCCTGAACACGACGGGGCCGTGCCCGAACTGCGACGCGAACCAGACGTGGGCCGGCCGCAAGGAGACGCCGCTGCCGTCTCCGCTCCCGGCCAGGCACGCCCAGGAGGGGACCGCGGGCGGCGTCCTCTACCTCGCCCCGACGGCCGCCCCCAACCCGCTCGACCAGATGACGTGGGAGCAGGTGCGCCTGCTGATCCCCGCAGGCCTTCGACGCTGATTCAGCAGGTCCTGCGGCGCCGACTCATCTCCTCGGTGCTCGGCCGCCGGGCTGGCATTGTGCATTGCGTGATCAATAGAAGTCCCTGGCCTCCACCTCGATCTTCGTTCCCCCCAGCCCTTCGACCCGCTCGGCGCGGACCGAGGTGACGCCTTCCTGGTTCTGCAGCTTTCCTTCGACCAGCAGGAACGGCTCGTGGATGACGGCCATCCGCTGCTCGGCGAACAAGTCGGGGCGGACGATGATGTTGGCGATGCCCGTTTCGTCCTCGAGGGTGAGGAAGACGAAGCCCTTGGCGGTGCCCGGCCTCTGGCGCGTGATGACCGCGCCGGCCACGCGCACGCGCCGGCCGTCGCGCTGGCGGGGCAGGTCCGAGGCGCGGAGGGCGCCGCGCAGGCGCATCTCGTCGCGGCGCAGCGCCATCGGGTGCGGCCCGATCGTGAGGCCGGTGCCCTCGTAGTCGGCCACCACGCGCTCGACCGGGTTCATCTCGGGCAAGGGGCACGGTTCGGGATTCGGACCGACTCCTGACTCCTGACTCCTGACTCCTTCTTCGTACAATTCCCCTGCCGGGCGGATCGCGCGCTCCACCTGCCACAGCGCTTCGCGGCGCGTGTGCCCGAACGCGTTCAGCGCGCCGATTTCCGCCAGGACCGAGAGTTCCTCGCGGTTGACGCCGGTGCGGGCCACGAGGTCGTCCACCGAACGGAAGCGCTCGAGGGACAGCGGCCAGTCGTGCGCGCAGTTGTTGCAGAAGCCCGAGGGGCCGCGCGGGGCCGACACCACTTCCAGCATCGACTCGTCGTCGCACTTGCACTTCGGACACAGTGCCGGCCGCGACAGCGGGGCCGGGCGAGTCGCCGCGATCTCCTGCCCCGCCTGCGCGCGAAGGCCGGCGACGTAACGGAGGCCGAGGCGGACGGTGCCGTCAGGCTCCACCGTGCACGGCCAGCCGGACCGCTGCACGTCGACGGGCGCGAAGCGGACGCCGTGCCGCTGCGCGTCCTTGATCAACGTCGCCGGGTGGTAGAACCCCATCGGCTGGTTGTTCAGCAGCGCCGCGTAGAACGCCGACGGGTAGTGGGCCTTCAGGTACGCGCTCGCGTAGACGAGCAGCGCGAAGCTCGCCGAGTGCGACTCGGGAAAGCCGTAGAGCGCGAACGAGGTGATCGACAGGACGATCCCGTCGGCCGCCGTGCCGGTGATGCCCTGCCGCGCCATCCCCTCGCGCAGCTGCACCTCGATCTGCTTCATGCGCCGCTCGGACCGCTTGAAGCCGAACGCGCGCCGCAGTTCCTCCGCCTGGCCGCCGCTGAAGCCGGCGGCCGTCATCGCGATGCGCAGCAGCTGCTCCTGGAACAGCGGGACGCCCAGCGTCCGCGCGAGGATCGGCTCGAGCGACGGGTGGGGGTAGCTGACCGGCTCGCGCCCCGCCCGCCGGTTCAAGTACGGGTGCACCATCTGGCCGACGATCGGCCCGGGGCGAATGAGCGCGACCTCGACGACCAGGTCGTAGAAGTGATCGGGCTTGAGCCGGGGCAGCGTCGCCATCTGCGCGCGCGACTCGACCTGGAAGACGCCAATGGTATCGGCCGCCTGGAGCATCCGGTAGACCTCGGGATCGTCGGGCGGCATGTTCCACAGCCCGAGCGGCTGCGCGCCGCGCGGCCGCCCGCGGTTGATCTGCCCGAGCGCATCCTGCAGCGCGGCCATCATGCCGAGGCCCAGCAGGTCGATCTTCACGATGCCCATGTCCGCGCAGTCGTCCTTGTCCCACTGGACCACCACGCGCCCCGGCATGCTGGCGTTCTCGAGCGGCACCACCGCGTCCAGGCGCCCCCGGCAGATCACCATCCCGCCCGAGTGCTGGCCCAGGTGCCGCGGCAGGTCCTGGATGCGCTGCCACAGTTCCGCGAACAGCCGCATGCGCGGGTGCGACACGTCGAGTCCGACCGCATCGAGGTGCCTGGCCAGCGTCTCGCGCTCGTCCCTGAACTCGAAGTTGTGCATCACCTTCGCCAGGTGGTCCACCTGGGCCGGCTCGATCCCCAGCGCCTTCCCCACCTCGCGCGCGGCGCTCCGTCCGCGGTAGGTGATCACGTTGGCGGTCATGGCCGCCCCGTGCTGGCCGTACTTCTCGTAGACGTGCTGAATGACCCGCTCGCGCCGGTCCCCGCTCGGCAGGTCGAGATCGATGTCGGGCCACTCGCCGCGCTCTTCCGACAGGAAGCGCTCGAAGAGCAGGTCCATTCCCACCGGGTCCACCGCGGTGATCCCCAGGCTGTAGCAGACGGCGCTGTTCGCCGCCGACCCGCGCCCCTGCACGAGGATCCCCTGCTGGCGGCAGAAGTTGACGATGTCCCAGACGATCAGGAAGTAGCCGGCGAGATCGAGCTTCTCGATCAGGTTCAGCTCGCGGGCGATCTGCGCGCGCGCGCGGTCGTGATACGGCCGGTACCGCTCGCGCGCCCCGATGTCGGTCATCTTCCGCAGGAACGACGCCATCGTCTCGCCTGGCGGCACCGGGTACTCGGGAAAGCGGTAGCCGAGGTCGGCCATCGTGTAACCGAGGCGGCCGGCCAGCTCGGCGCTCTCGGCGATCGCCCCGGGCGCGTCGTGGAACAGCGCGGCCATCTGGTCGCGCGGCTTGAGGTACCGTTCGGCGTTGAATGCCAGCTTGCGCCCGGCCGACTCGAGGGTCGTCTTGTGGCGGATGCAGGTGAGCACGTCGAACAGCGGCCGGTCGACGGGCGTCGCGAAGCGCACGCCGTTGGTCGCGACGAGGGGCACGTGAAACGCGGACGCCAGCGCCATCAGGGCCTGGTTGTCGGCTTCCTCGTCCCTGATCAAGTGCCGCTGCAGTTCGAGGTAGACATTGGCGCGTCCGAAGATCCCGACCAGGCGATCGATCAGCCCGCCGACACCGTGCCGGCCGCCTTGCAGCGCCTCGCGGCCGGCGAGCGCGACGAGCCCGCCGGAGTGGCCCTCGAGCTCGTCGAGCGACAGGGCCCCCTCGCCTTTCGGCGCACGCAGGTTCATGCGCGTGATCAGCTGGCAGAGGTTCTGGTAGCCCTGCTGCGACTCGACGAGGACGGGGAGGGAGAACGTAGTAGTGGCTAGGGGCTGGTGGTTGGTGGCTAGGGGATCCGGTGTAGCACGGGGCTTCAGCCCCGTGCCGTCCGGCCGAGGGGCTGAAGCCCCTCGGCTACAGGACACGGTCAGCTCCGCCCCGACGATCGGCTTGATGCCGGCGGCCTTCGCGGCCTTGTGAAACCGCGGCGCGCCGTGGACGCCGTTGCGGTCGAGCAGCGCCACCGAGGGATACCCGAGCTCCGCCGCGCGGTCGACGAGCGCCTCGGGCAGCGAGGCGGCCTCGAGGAAACTGAAGGCAGAAGCGGCATGCAGCTCGACGTACGACATGGGTTTCGACGGCCATCAACCACGAGGGACACAAAGCACACAAGGGAGCATCACCGAGGGCTTCGACGTGGGCGCCGCCGTGCAACGGCGGCCCCGTGGTCGAGTGTGATGCCTCGGAGACGAGCCCGAGAAAGAGTCGCCCGGGTTCGTCTCCGGGCATTCACACTCGGCCGGCCGGCTTGAAGCCGGCCTCGTCGAAGCCCGAGCCTCCGACACGCGTGCGGTCCCTTGTGGTCCTTGTGTTCCTCGTGGTTCATAACGCTTCAATCGACGATCCCGTCCACGAACCAGCGGTCGGCGGTACGGTCGCGGAAGACGCGGTACAGGGCGCCGTCCGACAGGGCGACGTCCCACTCGTCCCGGCTCCAGGAGCCCTTCTCGATGAGCCACCACTCCCCCGACGTTCTCCAGGGGCCGGCGGCAGCCGTCACCGTTCCGCCGTCGAGGCCCCGGCGCTCCATGGTGACGCGCACGGGGCGTCCATCCTGGACGATGACCCGCGCAGGCACAGGCGTGCGAAAGCGGCGCAGCGCGACACGCGGCCCCGCAGGCGGGACGCCTGCGCCACCATCCGGGACCGGGTCGCCGGGGGAAGCGCCGGCTTTCTCGAAGCCGCCGGAAAAGCCGGTCATGGCGAACGCGCCCGGGCGATGGGAGTCGACCAGCGTGGCGGCGCCCGCGCGGCGTTCGCCGAGCAGCGCCGACAACCGCGCGAGCAGCGTGGCCATCTGCTCGGGAAACGGGCGCGCACGCGCCAACAGGGAAAACTGCGTGATCCGGGCGGGCGCCGCGTCGACCCGGAGCGCCACGCGATCCACGCCGCCCGGCAGCGGGTGCGATTCCAGGTGCAGCAGGATCAGCGTCCGCAGCACCTTCGGATCCCGCATCGGCGCCGGCAGCTGCAGCTCGCGGATTTCCGTCTCGCGGGACACGAGGCGGAACGACAGGTGCAGCACCGCCGCGGCCAGGTCGCGGGCCCCGAGGCGCTCGGTGAGCGGTTCGCATATCCGCGCGAGCACGAACGACAGCGGCTCGAGTCCTTCCACCGGCCACTCGAGATCCAGCGCCTCCTCGATGGGTGCCTCGGCCTCACGGGCGATCAGCGGCTGCAGGTCCTCGCCCCGCGCGAGCCGCTGCCACATCACGCCGTGCTGCCCGAGCCGTTCGGACAGCGGGCGCGACGGCAGCCCGGCCAGTTCCCCCAGCGTCTTCAATCCCCACCGCCGCAGCAGCGCGACAACTTCGTCGGCGTTCGAAGGCGCCGAATCGGCGGGGCCCGGCGATCGACGCGATGCGTCCGCCCGGCCGAGGCGGGGGAGCTGTAGCCGAGGGGCTTCAGCCCCTCGGCCGCCCACAGCCACGCGAACCGTGGGCAGAGTCGAAGGGGCGAAGGGCAGTTGCCGTAGCACCCCGAGCGGGAGCGCCGCCACCATCTCGCGCTCGCGCCCGGGCGGCGCGACAATGACGCCTGCGGCCTCCCGCCTGCGGCCTCCCGCCTGCGGCCCCCCGCCTGCCGCCTCCGGCCTGCCCGCCAAGGCCAGCAGCATCGCCGCGGTTCGCGTGGGCGCGACGGCGATCCGCAGGTGCAACCCGCGCTCCCCGGCCGACCGCTGCAGTTCGCTCGCGATGTCCCCCGGCGTGCCGAGCAGCCGGCCAAGCCCCGCGATGTCCAGCGAGACCAGGTCGGGCCGATGCGCCTCGACCCTCGGCGAGAACTCGTGCGCCAGCCTCTCGATCGCCCCCTCAGCAGGACAGGCGTCCCGCCCACCCCTCTCAGCAGGACAGGCGTCCCGCCTGTCGGCGTCCAGCCCAAAGCCGAACAGGTTCTGCTGGGACGATGGCTGGTAGAGACAGGCGAACATCATGGAGCCCCACAAAACCTGTTAATGCAAAATGCAAAAACGGACGCGACCCTCATCCGCATTCTTCATGGGTGCGCTCGCAGGGCGACCAGTCCGTCTTCGGGCTGGCGGGCGCGCACGATACGCGCCCGGATGTCGAACCCGAGGAACAGCTGCTGGTTCCAGTGGTGGTCGCGCGCGGACGCCAGCTGGATGCTCACCCCTTCGGCGCTCCGCGTGATGGGGGCCGGCGCCACCAGCAGGCAGACCGTCCGGCTGCCCTCGATGACGCGTTGCAGGCGGAACCACGTGGTGAACGGCAGCCGGCGGAGCGCTGCGGCAGGCACCTCGGCAAAGTCCAGGATCGCGAGGTCGAAGCCGCCGGCTTGCAGCACCAGGTTGAGCGCCTTCAGCGCGCGATCGAGCACCCGCTCCAGCTTGTCCTGCTCCTGCCGTCCCACCGTCCCCATCGTCGTTCCCTCGCCGCGGAGCCAGAGCAGCCGTTGGAGCTCCACGCCGCACGACGCCGCGGACGCGGGATCGAAGGTGTCGAGCGGATCGACGAGCGCCGCCAGCTCGCCTCGCCGCGTGGCGGCGGCCAACGCCGCGCACATGAGGGTGGTTCGCCCCGACGAGCGGGGGCCAGCGATTTCGGATACCTGCCCGCGCGGCAGCCCGCCCTCCAGCCGTTCGTCGAGGAGGGGCAATCCCACCGGCAGCCGGGTGCCTGAAACCCCCGGCACCGCCCTGGGCTCCCAAGCCGGTGGCGCAGGCGTCCCTTGGCCTGAGCGAAGTCGAAGGCCGCCTGCGTCGAGAGGCTGGATGGTGCGATCGAGTTTACGGGTCCGCAGCAACGCTTCGAGGTCGGTGCGGGCCAGTGCGTGTTGTGCCATGGCGAGGCCCTGCCGTATTTCGCTTTTCTTTCGCTATCGAAACTATAGCGAAAGCCTGGACGGGAATCAAGGGGCAGCGCGTGCTACCATGAAATTCGACCCCAGCAGCCATGGCCGATTCGACCGGCGCCGCCGGACCTTCGCCCGTCGACCCAGGGACCGGCCCCCTTGCCACCGCCGTCCCGCCCGCGGGCCGGGCGCTCCGCCGGCTCGCCGCCGCCTTCACCTACCGGGATTTCCGGAACCTGTGGCTGGGCGCCTGCACGTCGAGCATCGGGACGTGGATGCAGAACGTCGCCCAGAACTGGCTGGTGATGAGCCTCACCCACTCGGCCTTCTACCTGGGGCTCGACGCCTTCCTCGGCCAGCTGCCCATCATGCTGTTCACGCTGATTGGCGGGGTGGTCGCCGACCGGCGCGACCGGCGGCACGTGCTGCTGACGTCGCAGTACGTCCAGATGACGTCGGCGTTCACCCTCGCGCTGCTCGTCTACCTGCAGGTGATTCGCCCGCTCGGCGACGGGGCCGGGCAAGCCCTCTCGGCCACCGTCTGGTTCGTCCTCGGCCTGTCGTTCGTCAACGGCTGCGCGCAGGCGTTCGGCGGCCCCGCCTACCAGTCGCTCGTTCCGTCGCTCGTCGAGAAGAAGGACCTGCCGAACGCAATCGCGCTCAACTCGATCCAGTTCAACCTCGCGCGCATCATCGGCCCGCTGCTGGCGGGAGCGGCGATGGCGACGCTGGGCACGGTGTTCTGCTTCGCGATGAACGGCCTCTCGTTCGTGGCCGTCATCGTGTCGCTGATGCTGCTCAACATCCCCCCGCGCCAGCCGCTGCCGCCGCAGCCGATGCTGCAGCAGCTGCGGGGCGGCTTCTCCTACGTGCGCCACGAGGGGCCGCTGCTCGGCCTCACCGTCGTCGCCTTCGTGACGACGTTCCTGGGCATGCCGCTCATCACGCTGCTGCCGGTGTTCGTCCAGAAGGTGTTCCACCTGGGCGTCGGCGAGTACGCCCAGATGATGGCGTTCCAGGGCGCGGGCGCCGTGGTCGGGGCGCTGGTGGTGGCGTGGATGGGGCGCTTCCGTGGAATGGGGTCGGTTGCGCTGTTCGTCCAGATCGGACTCGGCGCCCTCATCGTCCTGTTCGCCCTGTCGCGGACGCCGGCCCTCAGCTACGCGCTGCTCTTCCTCGCGGGCATGGCGCAGCTGGTCGTCTTCTCGCTGGCCAACTCGCTGGTCCAGTTGGTGGTGCCCAACGAGATGCGCGGCCGCGTGATGAGCATCTACATGGTGGCGTTCCGGGGCGGCATGCCGCTCGGCAGCCTGACGGCCGGCTACTTCGCCAACGTCTTCTCCGCGCCCGCGGTGCTGATGGTGAACGGGGTGCTGATGGTCGGCGTGGGGGCGTACGTGCTGGCGACGTATCGGAAGCTCAGGGAAATCTGACGCAGAGCGCTGCCGGCTTCTGCCTTCAGGCTCCCGGCCTCGTCTGGCTTTCGGCCGGAAGCCGCCGGAAGCCCGAAGCCGGTAGCCGGACGCCCTCAGAGTACTGTCCGCATCCACCCCGCCGTATTGTGGAAGTTCACGAGCGCGGTGCCGGGCGGGTTGATGGCGTCGCAGGCGGCCCGCTGCTCCTCGGTGAGCGACAGGCCGAGGACCGGCAGCAGGTCCTGGATCTGCTCGAGCGTCCGCGGCCCGACGATCGGCGACGTGATGCCCGGCTGGTCCTTGCACCACAGCAGGGCGAGCTGCCCGGGCGTGAGGTCGTGCCGGCGCGCGAGCGCCGCAAACGCGCGGCCCGCGTCGATGCCTTTCGGGGTGACGCGCCTCGAGTAGATGCTGTCCGGCTGGACGGCCGCCCGCGAATCGGGGGGCGGTGCCTCGGCGGACGAGTAGCGCCCGGCCAGCACGCCCTGCGCCAGCGGGGCCCACGGCAGGATCGCCAGGTTGTACCTGGCAGCCAGCGGGAGCAGTTCGTTCTCGATCCGCCGGTCGAGCAGGTTGTAGGGCGGCTGCTCGCTGACGTAGCGCGCCAGCCGGTCGCGCTCGCTCACCGCGAGCGCCTCCATCACCATCCAGGCCGGGTGCGTCGAGCATCCGATGTATCGGACCTTCCCCGCCTTCACCAGGTCGGTCAGCGCCCCCAGCGTTTCCTCGATCGGGATCGCCGGGCTCGGCCGATGCACCTGGTACAGGTCGATGTGGTCGGTTTGCAGGCGCCGCAGCGACGCCTCGCACGCCCGGAGGATGTGGAGCCGCGAGTTGCTTTCGTCGTTCGGGCCAGGCCCGGTGCGGAAGTGCACCTTCGTGGCGAGCACGACGCGGTCGCGGCGACCGTTCAGCAGCCTCCCGACGACTTCCTCGGACCGCCCGCCGTGATAGCTGTCCGCGGTGTCGATGAAGTTGATGCCGGCATCGAGGCACGCGTCGACGATCCGGGCGGCTTCCCCGTCGGGCGTCGGTCCGCCGAAGTTCAAGGTGCCCAGGCAGAGGGACGACACGCGCACGCCGGTGCGGCCGAGGAGGCGGTAGGCCATGGAGGGATTATACCGGCCCGGGCCGTGCCTGGCGCCTCGGGCCGGCGTACTGGGGCCTGAGACCGCAGGGGCGTCACCTGTGATGGCGCCGAAAGCCGAAAGTCGAGAGCCGAAGGCCGGAACAGGCCCCCCGTGCGTTAGAATCGGGGCCACTCAGAACGGAGGTCCGATGCGAACGAGGTTAGCGACTGCCCTGTTCCTGGCGCTGGTGCTGACGGCTGCTCACGCGGCGGCACAGGCGCCGTTCACGATCGGCGGCGTCACGGCGCAGCCGGGCACGACGGTCTACGGCGAACTGCAGGTGCCCGCGCGCGGGCAGGACGCCGGAACGATCATCCCCGTGTCCATCGTTCACGGCTCGCGGCCGGGCCCCGTGCTGACGCTGGTCGCCGGAACCCACGGCGCCGAGTACCCGCCGATCCTCGCGCTGCAGCGGCTGCGCGCCTCGATCGACCCGAAGGAGCTGTCGGGCACCATTGTCATGGTGCACGTCGCGAACATGCCGGCCTTCCTCGGGCGGGCGATTTATTACACGCCGGGCGACCACAAGAACCTGAACCGCGTGTTCCCGGGCAAGGCGGACGGCACGATCTCGGAGCGGATCGCCGACGTCCTGACGCGCGAGGTCATCGAGAAGACGCAGTATCTGATCGACCTGCACTGCGGCGACGCGAACGAGTCGCTCCGGCCGTATCTCTACTGGACGATCAACGCGGCCCCGCCGCTCGTCGAGACCATCCGGCAACTCGCGCTCGCCTTCGGGATGGATCACATCATCCTGGACAACGGCCGGCCGAAGGATCCGGCCGCGTCCCTCTATCTCGAGAACACCGCCATCACGCGCGGCAAGCCGGCGATGACGATCGAGTCGGGCGCGATGGGCCAGAGCGACGAGGAGTCGATCCAGCGGGTCGAGCGCGGCGTGGCGGGCGTGCTGAAGCACCTCAAGATGCGCGCGACGGGACCCGACCCGCTCCAGCAGGCGGTGTTCCTCGGCAAGAACCTGGTGATCACGAGCCCCGCGACCGGCATCTTCTACTGGCTCGTCGAGCGCGGCCACACGGTGGCGGAAGGCGCGCTGCTCGGGCGCGTCACCGACTTCCAGGGGAAGACGCTCGCCGAGAATCCGCGCGCCGTTCGCGGGCGAAATCCTTTACGTGGTGGGGACGCCGCCGGTCAGCAAGGGGGAGCCGCTGGCGTTCGTCGCGGCGCCGGCAACCCCGGACGAAATGCCGCGGAAATAGGCTCAGGGCTCAGGGCTCAACGCTTTGGGCTCAGGGCTCAGGACCTTGGGACCGTAAGGCATTCATGAGGGCAGCGAGTTCACCGGACAGCCGGCGGTACTCGCTGTCCGTCGAGATCGCTTCTGTGCGAGGAATGAAGCCGAGACGCAGCGCGACGGTGACCAGGTATCGCGCTTCGGCGGCGGAACCAGCAGCGATGTTGAGGAAATGGACATAGTCCGCCGTGGTTCGGCGTGCAGATCCCTCCACGATGTTTGACGCGGCGGACAGCGCGGCTCGTCGCGTTTGAGACTGGAGCGTGAACCGTTCTTCAACCGGAAAGCCCCTGGTCATTCTGTAGATGTCCAGAACCAGAGCATCGGCGCGTTGAAACGCTCTCAATCTCCGGTGGTCGCGGCTCATGGCGTGCCCTCCTTGCGTACGACGCCCCGTGCAAACCATGAGCCAGGGCCCTTGCGTCCTGAGCCCTGAGTCTTGAGCCCTGAGCCCTGCGTCCTGAGCCCTGAGCCCGAAGCCGGAAGCCCGAAGGCGGGAGCCCTTTACCCGTCGAGATCCGCCCACAGATACCACGACGCGATCGACCGGTACGGGCGCCACTTCTCGCCCAGGCGCCGCACCTGCTTCTCGGTCGGCCGGCGCTTGAAGCCGTAGACCCGCTGGATCGATCGCAGCAGCCCCACGTCGTCCACCGGCAGGATGTCGGGGCGCTGCAGCTGGAAGATCAGGATCATCTCCGCGGTCCACCGGCCGATCCCTTTCACCGCCGTCAGCGTCTCCATCACCTCGTCGTCGGTCATCGCGTCGAGCGAGTCGAGCGCGAGCGCGCCGCTCTCCACCCGCGCGCACAAGTCGCGCAGGTAGGAGGCCTTCTGGCGGCTGAGGCCGACCGAGCGCAACGTCTCGAGCGGCGTCTCGATCACCTGCCGCGGCGTCGGGAACGCCGTGCCGGGATACAGCCCGACGAAGCGCGAGAAGATCGTCGCCGCCGCCTTCACCGAGAGCTGCTGGGACACGAGCGCCCGCGCGAGAGAACGGAGCGGGTTCTCGCGCGAGCGTTTCTCCAGGGCGCACGCCCCATGCCGCTCGATGAGCGCGCCGAGCGCCGGGTCGGCGCCGATGAGGTGGATTGCCGCCTTCGCGTAGTCGATGCCTGCTGCCACCGGAAAAGTCTAGCATCGGCAGCGCGCGCGGCAGACGGGAGCCGTCAGCCGGGAGCCCGTGGGCGGAAGCCCAGGGCCGGAAGCCGGACACCGCCCGAGGCCAGCAGCCGGCAGCCGCCCCTCGACCGCGCTCGGGGCGCCCTGAGCGCTGTCGAAGGGCGCTGTGATATCCTCCGCAGAGCGGTGCTCCGAACCGAGCCGCGCCCGGCCCTTGGGTCAGCCTTCCGCCGGCCGTTCAGCACGCCAAAGCCGGGCTCCCGGCTTCCGACTTCTGGCCTCTGGCTCGATTCTCATACCCGTATCGTTAGCGACTGATGAAGCTGGAGCCGGGGCCCAAGCGCGCAGCGTTCGGCCGGAGGCCAAACACCGCCTGAAGCCCGACGCCCGGAGCCTGAAGCCGACGCGTTCATCCCGACCGTCCAGGAGTCATATCCGTGCCCGATCATCGCATTCATGAACACCCGATCCTCGCGGCGCCACCTGCCGCCGAGGTGACGTTCTCCTGGCAGGGCCGCCCGTTCCTGGCCCGCCACGGCGAGACGATCGCCTCGGCGCTCTTCGCCAACGGCGTTCGCACGTTCGGCCACCACCCGAAAGACGGCGCGCCGCAAGGCATCTTCTGCGCGAACGGACAGTGCGCGCAGTGCACCGTCGTCGCCGACGGGTTGCCGGTCAAGTCCTGCATGGCGGTGGTGCGGCCCGGTATGGACGTGCACCCGCTCGACGGCCTCCCGGTCCTGCCAGACGTGCAGGGACACCCGGCGACCCACCCGATCGAGACGGTGGACGTCGAGTGCCTGATCATCGGCGGCGGGCCGGCCGGCCTGACGGCGGCGATCGAACTCGGCAAGGCCGGCGTGCGCGCGTTGATCGTGGACGACAAGCACCGGCTGGGCGGCAAGCTGGTGCTGCAGACGCACAAGTTCTTCGGCTCGATCGAGGCCTGCCACGCGGGCACCCGCGGGATCGACATCGCCACGAAGCTCGAGAAGGACGTCCAGCAGTTCGAGAACATCCGGATCTGGATGAACTCCACGGTCCTCTCGGTCTTTTCGGATCGGCGCGTCGGCGTCCTTCGCGACAACCAGCACTACTTCATCGTCAGGCCCGACATCCTGCTCGTCACCGCGGGCGCGCGCGAGAAGTCGCTGGTCTTCCCCGGCAACACGCTCCCGGGCGTCTACGGCGCCGGCGCCTTCCAGACGCTCGTCAACCGCGACCTCGTGCGGCCGACCGAGAGGCTGTTCATCATCGGCGGCGGCAATGTCGGCCTCATCGCCGGCTACCATGCCCTGCAGGCCGGCATTGGCGTCGTCGGCCTCTGCGAGGCGATGCCCGAGTGCGGCGGCTACAAGGTGCACAAGGACAAGCTGGTGCGGATGGGCGTGCCGGTCTACACGTCGCACACGATTCTCAGGGCCGAGGGCAGGGAGGAGGTGGAGGCGGTCGTCATCGCCGAGATTGACAAGAAGTGGAGGCCAATCCCGGGGACCGAGAAACGGTTCGAGTGCGACACGGTCCTCGTGGCAGTGGGCCTCGACCCGGTGGACGAGTTCCTTCACAAGGCGAACGAGTTCGGCCTGCCGGCCGTGGCGGCCGGCGACTCCGAGGAGATCGCCGAGGCCTCGGCGGCGATGTTCACCGGGCGGATTCGCGGCCTCGAGATCGCGAAGCGCCTCGGCCGCGACGTGGGCGAAGTGCCGCCCGAGTGGCACCGCACGGCGGAGGTGCTGAAGTCCCGACCCGGCCTCACGCTGACCGAGGATCTGCCCGACTCGACGACCGGCGTCTTCCCGATCTTCCACTGCGCGCAGGAGATCCCGTGCAACCCTTGCACGTCGATCTGCCCCAATCACGCCATCCAGATCGAAGGGGATGACGTGCTCGGGCTGCCGACGTTCGTGGGCGACCTGTGCGACGGCTGCGAGAAGTGCGTCGCCATCTGCCCCGGCCTCGCGATCACGCTGGTGGACTACCGCAAGAGTGCGACCGAGCCGACCGTCGTGATCCCCTACGAGTTCTCGGCAAAGCGGATCAAGAAGGGCGACACGGTGACGGTGCTCGACAGCGAGGGCACGGTGCTCGGCAACGTCGAGGTGTCGCGGGTCCGCGCGCCGAGGGAAGCCGACCGCGCGCTGCTAGTGCGCGTCACTGCGCCTGCCGACATCGCGTCGCGCATCGCGGGCATCAGGGTGCAGGAGCCGTGGCAGGCCGAACGCGCCGAACCTTACGAACAGGCCGTGGCCGACGACGAGATTGTGTGCCGGTGCGAGAGGGTGACGGCGAAGGAACTGCGGGCGCTGATTCGAAGCGGCATACGGGACATGAACCACCTGAAGGCCGTCACGCGGTGCGGCATGGGCGCGTGCGGCGGCAAGACCTGCCCCAACCTGATCAAGCGCATCTTCCGCGAGGAGGGGATCCCGGCAGACCAGGTGGCCGACCTGACGCGGAGGCCGCTGTTCATGGAGGTGCCGCTCGGCGCCTTCGCGGGCGTGGCGGCGGAGACACCCATCCGGGACGTGGCCCGGCGGCACGCGACCGATCCCCACGAAGGAGGCATGTGATGAGCGCCCAAGTCTACGACGCCATCGTCGTCGGCGCCGGAAGCGTCGGGCTGCCCACGGCGATGTTCCTGGCGGAAGCAGGCGTGAAGACGCTGGTGATCGATCAGTTCGCCGGCCCCGGCCAGGGGAGCAACAAGGCCGCGATCGGCGGGATCCGCGCCACGCACTCGGCGCCCGCGAAGATCCGACTGTGCCTCGAGTCGCTGCGCATCTTCTCCTCCTGGAAACAGAGTCACGGCGACGAGATCGAGTGGTTCCAGGGCGGCTACGTGTTCGTGGTGTACCGCGAGCAGGAAGAACGGTCGCTGAAGGACCTGCTGAAGATCCAGCAGAGCTACGGCCTCAACATCCGGTGGCTGGAACGCGACGAGATGATCGCGCTGGTGCCGCACATCAGCCGCGAGGGGCTGCGCGGCGGCACCTACTCGCCGGAAGACGGGTCCGCCTCGCCGATGATGTCGGCGGCGGCCTTCTACCGGAGAGCGGTCGAGCTGGGCGTGCAGTTCCGTTTCAACGAGCGTGCGACCGGGGTCATCAAGCGGAAGAACGGCGTGGTGGGTGTCCGCACCGACAAGGGTGGATACGCGTCCGAGACGCTGATCAATGCCGCCGGGGCGTGGGCGCGGCCGCTGGCGCAGTCGGCGGGCCTCGATACCCCCGTGGTGCCCGACAGCCACGAGGCCGGGATCACCGAACCGGTGGCGCGCTTCTTCGATCCGATGCTCGTCGACATCCGGGCGACGCCTGGTGCGCGGAACTACTACTTCTACCAGCACAAGCCCGGCGGGATCGTCTTCTGCATCACGCCGGACCCGCCGATCGTCGGCACCGATTGCCGCGAGACGTCGGAGTACCTGCCGATGATTGCCGGCCGGATGATCGGCCTGATGCCGAAGCTGGCGAACGTGAAGGTGCGCCGGACCTGGCGCGGCCTCTACCCGATGACACCCGACGGCGCGCCGGTGCTCGGGTGGTCGAAGACACTCGAAGGTTACGTGCACGCCGAGGGGATGTGCGGGCAGGGCTACATGCTCGGGCCCGGCGTGGGCGCCACGCTGAGCCGGCTGGTGCGGGGGGCCGACACGGACGAGGACAAGGCCATCCTGGAGGAGCTGCGGCCCACTCGGGACTTCAAGGGAGAGGAGACGTTGAAGTACACGGCAATGGAGAATGGAGAATGTAAAATGCACAAAGGAAAGCGGGACGTACCGACGCTGCGGCACGAGCACTCCCCGTTGCGCATTGCTCGTTCTGCGGTGCATCGTGCTTTGTGCATTGTGCATTTGCATTCTTCATTTCCTGGTAGCCGCCAATGTCCCACCTGACCGCCCGCTCCGCGTACCAGGACCTGGCGGACCGGATCAACCGGTTCCCGCAAGGCGCCCCGCCGTCCGACCTGCTGTTCGCGATCCTGAAGCTGCTCTTCAGCGAGCGCGAGGCGGGGCTGGTGGCGCAGCTGCCGATCCGCCCGTTCACGGTGAAGGATGCCGCGGCGCGCTGGAAGATGCCGGAGGCGGAAGCTCAGAGGGTCCTCGATGCGCTGAGCGACCGCGCCATCCTGCTGGACACGGCGCACCGGGACGGCGGCCGCAGCTACGTGCTGCCGCCGCCGATGGCCGGGTTCTTCGAGTTCTCGATGATGCGGGCGCGTCACGACCTCGATCAGAAGCTGCTCGGCGAGCTCTTCTACCAGTACCTGAACGTCGAAGAGGACTTCATCCGCGACCTGTTCGGGAAGGGAGACACCCGGCTCGGCCGGGTGTTCGTGAACGAGTCGGCGGTGCCGCCCGAACTGTCGCTGCACGTCCTCGACTACGAGCGTGCCAGCGGCGTCGCGAAGACGGCTTACGCGATCGGGGTCGGCATCTGCTACTGCCGCCACAAGATGCAGCACGTCGGCAAGGCGTGCGACGCGCCGCAGGACATCTGCCTGACGTTCAACGGCGTCGCCTCGTCGCTCGTGCGGCACGGCGTGGCGCGCGGGATCGACGCGGCCGAGTGCCTCGACCTGCTGCAGCAGGCGCGCGACCGGCGGCTGGTGCAGTTCGGCGAGAACGCGCGCGAGCGCGTGTCGTTCATCTGCAACTGCTGCGGATGCTGCTGCGAGGCGCTGGTGGCGGCGCGCCGGTTCGGGTTCCTGCACCCCGTCCACACCAGCAACTTCGTGCTGAAGCTGGACGCGACGAACTGCAACGGGTGCAGCAAGTGCGTGGATGCCTGCCCGGTGGAGGCGTTGTCGCTCGTGTCGGCGAACGACCCGCGGATGACGCGGCGGAAGGTGGCGCGGCTCTCCGAGGAGACGTGCCTGGGGTGCGGCGTGTGCGTCGGCACTTGCCCCGAAGGACTGCGTGCGCCTCGAGCCGAGGGCCGAGCGCGTCATCACGCCGCTGAACTCGACGCACCGCGTGGTGCTGCAGGCCATCGAGCGCGGGCAGCTGCAGGAGTTGATCTTCGACAACCAGGCGCTGGCGAGCCACCGGGCGATGGCGGCGATCCTCGGCGTCATCCTCAGGCTGCCGCCCGTGAAGCGCGCGATGGCCAGCCGGCAGATGGGGTCGCGCTACCTCGAGGCGCTGATCCGCAGGACGGAAAGCTAGGCCGGCTCCCGGCTTCCGCCGGCGTTCCGCGTTCGGCCTTCGACTCTGCACGCTGAAAGCCCGGGGGAATCTTTGTAGCACGGGGCTTCAGCCCCGTGCCCGGGCCGAGGGGCTGAAGCCCCTCGGCTACATCAGCCCTTCACAGGGAGCCCGTCCGCCACCGCGGCAAGAGCGGCTGCGGAACGCTGGCCCGACCTCCCAGCGAAACTCGCCGACCTCTCTTCGTCAGGCCCCGACCCCTCAGCGTCAGGCCCCGACCTCTCTTCGTCAGGTACCGACCCCTCAGCGTCAGCGCCGACCGGTTTACATCGGTTCGTCGGCGCTCGGCCCGTAGATCTGCGGGACGGTGGAACCCATGGCCCGCAGGTAGGTGGTGATCTGCCCGCGGTGGTGCACCATGTCGAAGAGGAAGCCAAAGGCGTTCTCGTAGCCCGGCTCGCTCATCACCTCCTGCCCCTGGAAGACGAACGGCACCTTGCCCTCCCAGCGAGCCGCGTCCACCGCTTTCATCCGCGTCGTCACATCGTCGTGGTGGCGGTTGTAGGTGTCGAGCACCTCTTTCATGGTGGGCGGTGCCGGCACCTCGGTCCATTCGAAGGCACCTTTATCGAGACCGTCGGCCAGTCCAATCTCCTCGCGGACGATGAGCCACGCGATCTCGCGCGCGGTGCGCGACTTCGGATCGGGCCGGTAGTCGGAGCCCTCGGGGATGCGCTCGAGCACCTTCTTGGTGGCCGTCGCTTCCTTCTCCCAGTACTTCAGGAACAGGGTCTTGTGGTCCATGACATCTCCATGGTTCTTCGTGGCGGGCACCACGGGTGACGCTGATGCGGCGCGGACAATTTCCAGTGTAGCCGAGAATCAGAAGACTCGAGGAGAGGCGAGCGAAGCCGAGCAGCGGCCAGCTCTGGCGCGCCGTCGTCCAGAAACGGCCTCGGTGGGAGATCGGCGGTCGCTCCGCGCTCGCGCGCGGCCAAGCGCGCCACGGTGGCCACGAGATCGTGATCAGAGAGGTCGGCGAGCAAGGGAGGCGTGTTGGGCATGCCTACAATGTAGGCACGCAGTTTCTGGCGCGGTGTGCGCCCAAATGATGGACGATCGAGCGTGCGATCGACGCGCATGTCATCGCGGCGCCCGAACACAACGCAGCGGCCATCCTCGTGCGCAGGAACAGCATTTGTCCTGCCAGACGGCAGGCCGGACCGACCCCACCTCGAATTCTGTCAAGCCCCGTGGGACATTTATTTCGCGCATGCCGCGATTGCGCGCGTCAACGCCGGCAGCCTGTTCGGCACCGGCGACTCTGCGTCCGGCACCGACCACTCTGTGTCAGCACCGACCACTCTGTGTCAGCGCCGACCCTTCAGCGTCGAGTTCCGCCCACCACCCTGCGGGACGCCTGCCCCAAGCGCCGACTACTTCTTGTCGCGGAGCGTGAACGTCAATTCCAGCGTCACTACCACCGGCACCGGCTTTCCGTCCTTCGTCCCGGGTTCGAAGCGCCAGTGCTTCGCGGCGCGAATGGCTTCCTCGTCCAGCCCCATCGGACCTGCCGGCGCGGTGTCCTGCAGCCGCCTGGCGGCGCTCGCGTCGAGCGACCGAAGAATCTTGACTTCGCCGACCGTCCCGTCTTTCTCCACCACGGCGGACAGGATGACCGTCCCTTCGATCTTTGCTCGGAAGGCGGTGGCGGTATAGGCCGGCCTCACGCGGGAGATCACCTTCGGCAACGTCAGGCCCGGCTCGCCTGGCTTGAAGGCGCGAGCCGGGGCCGCACCCGGTCCAGGCCCGGCGCCCGTCTCCTTCTGACCTTCGAGCCGAAACTCCATGCGGCCCGTCTCGTGATTCAATCGGATACTGCCCTTGCCGATGCTGTGCCCGACCGCCGATTGAATCCGGGAGAGGGCCTCCATGGCAGAACGCCCCCTGAGGTCCTCTGTCACCGGCGTGGCGGGGTCAGGCCCCTCGATGATCACGTCGGTTCCCACTTCCTGGGACAACAACGCAAGGACGTCGCGGAGTGGCACGCGCTCGAGGTTCCATTTCTCCCCCTCCAGCGGCGCCTTCATCTTTTCGATCCACTGCTGCCCCTGGCTGGGCGCCGGAGGCGGGGTCGTTGCCGTGACCGTCAGCGTGCGGCCCTTGAGGGTCCAGCGGCACCCGACCACGTCGCAGACGGCGTCGAGGGCGGTGCGCGCACGCACGTTCGAGAGCCGCAGCGAGATGTCTGGCTGAGGCAGCTTCGGGTCCACCTCCAGCGTGCACGCAATCGTGTCGCACAATTCGTCCAGCACCTTGCTCGGTGTGACCCGGTTCACATCGATTGAGACACGTCGATTGAGATCGGGTGACGTCCCGGGCGGATACGCCTGGCCGGCGGCGAACCAGGGAAGCAGCAGCACATAGGCTGCCGCCGCAATCGCGCGGTTCCTGCTGATCATGGTCACTCTCCCCCGCCGACGACGATGCCGGTGCCCGGCGGCAGCCACTCGTCGTTGGCGCCTGTGCTGAGAATCCAGATTGTCCCGTCGCCCGCGCGCACGCGCATGACGCGGGCCGGCGCCAGCGTGGCGTCGGCCGTGGCGCGGTAGACGCCTGGCGGGGGCGGCATCGAGCTGGCGACCTCGCTCGCTTCCGCGGAGACCCCCGCAACGGCCTCGATGCGGAACACGCCGGCGGGAACTGACACCGGCGCACGCGCCGACCACCACACCGCGAGCATCACGACGGCGGCGAGAGTGGTTCCGAGCGCCGCGAACGCGCGCGGCCGGGCCGCGTGCGGCGTGCCGTGGCTCTCGAGCGCCGCCCGCGTCACGCGGTCGATTGTTACCGCGTCGGTCTGCGCGGCCCGTCGCACGCGTTCGTCGAGGTCATCTCTGGCCATGTCCGTTCCCTTCCTCCAACAGCTCCCTCAACCGCTGCCGCGCGCGCATCGCGCGCATCTTCGCGGCCGACACCGAGATCCCGAGCGTGCCCGCCGCCTGCTCCATGCTCGCGTCCCACACCGTCAGCAGGAGCAGCACCTCGCGATCGGCGCGCCGCAACCGCGACAGGGCGAGCGCCACCCGCACCCGCTCGTCCGACCTCACCGTCTGCTGCTCGGGGCTGGGGCGCCCGTCCCGCAGCCCGAAGACCTCCTCGATCGGCCGCCAGATCTTTTGCCTGACCATCGCCCGGGCAGACCTGCGGCGGGCGATGGCGAAGACGAATGCCGCCGGCGAATCGGGCGGGCCGAACGTGCGCCACCGCTGGACGAGCGCGGTCAACGTGTCCTGGGCAATCTCTTCGGCGAGGGTCAGGTCACGCGTCTCCAGCCGACAGTATCCGAGCAGCTTCGGGGCCAACTCGCGGACGGTCTCGTCCAGGGTCACGCTGACAGGGTACCCTGAAGGCGGGAAACGGTCACACTCCGGCTTGCGGCTTCACCCGGAGCGAGCGGCCCAACCAGGGCCGGGCGGCACGAAACGCATGACAGGCTGGGCGGCTGTTCCGCGCCGGCACGGAGGCCGGCGCCACCAGGATCACGCCGACGCGAGCGCGCACGCAGTCTCGCGCGCGCCGGGAGGATCGACACTGACGCCGGGGCAGGACGTGGCTGGGCCGGCTCGCGCAGCGGCGACTGGCGGCAAGCCGCGCACGCGTCAGACGGCACACGGCTCCGCCGGCACAGGGCGTCAGCGGGGTTGAGCCCGACCAAGACCCGACCGGGTCGTCGGCGACCCCCGCGGCGCGCGGTCGATAGGAGCCGCCGGAGCCGTTTGCCGGCGCCGCCGCCCGGAGCCGCCGGAGCGAGCGGCCCAACCACGGCCGGCGGCACGAAGCGCATGACAGGCTGGGCGGCTGTTCCGCGCCGGCACGGAGGCCGGCGCCACCAGGATCACGCCGACGCGAGCGCGCACGCAGTCTCGCGCGCCCCGGGAGGATCACACTGACGCCGGGGCAGGACGTGGCTGGGTCGGCTCGCGGAGCGGCGACTGGCGGCAAGCCGCGCACGCGTCAGACGGCACACGGCTCCGCCGGCACAGGGCGTCAGCGGGGTTGAGCCCGACCAAGACCCGACCGGGTCGTCGGGCGACCCCCGCGGCGCGCGGTCGATAGGAGCCGCCGGAGCCGTTTGCCGGCGCCGCCGCCCGGAGCCGCCGGAGCGAGCGGCCCAACCACGGCCGGCGGCACGAAACGCATGACAGGCTGGGCGGCTGTTCCGCGCCGGCACGGAGGCCGGCGCCACCAGGATCACGCCGACGCGAGCGCGCACGCAGTCTCGCGCGCGCCGGGAGGATCACACTGACGCCGGGGCAGGACGTGGCTGGGTCGGCTCGCGCAGCGGCGACTGGCGGCAAGCCGCGCACGCGTCAGACGGCACACGGCTCCGCCGGCACAGGGCGTCAGCGGGGTTGAGCCCGACCAAGACCCGACCGGGTCGGGCGACCCCCGCGGCGCGCGGTCGATAGGAGCCGCCGGAGCCGTTTGCCGGCGCCGCCGCCCGGAGCCGCCGGAGCGAGCGGCCCAACCACGGCCGGCGGCACGAAGCGCATGACAGGCTGGGGCCAAAGTTCACGCCGGCCACAGCCAGGCGGCGCCGCGGACACCGCTCGAGTCGCCGTGCATCGGAGGCACGAGGCGGGTGTCGACGCGGTCCGAGAACACGTACCGCGACCACGTCGCTGGCACGCGCTCGTATAGCCGGGAGACGTTCGACATGCCGCCCCCGAGCACGATCACGTCCGGGATCGAGCACGTTGATCACGCTCGCCAGCGCCCGCGCCATCCGGTCCTCGTAGCGCTCCAGCGTCGCGCACGCTGCCGGGTCCCCGGCCTCGGCCAGCCTCGCGATCTCCGCCGGCTCGAGCCTGGCGCCGGTGGCCGCCTCGTGGTCGCGAGCCAGCCCCGGTCCCGACAGGTAGGTTTCGATGCAGCCGTGGTGGCCGCAGTAGCATGGTGGACCCGGTATTTCCTCGGGGCGCGGACGCGGCAGCCCGTTGTGGCCCCACTCGCCGGCGATGGCGTTGAGCCCGGTCAGCGGCTGCCCGTTGATCACGACCCCGCCGCCGGTGCCGGTGCCGACGATGACACCGAACACGCACGGCGCGCCGGCGGCCGCCCCATCGCTGGCTTCAGAGAGCGCGAAGCAGTTGGCGTCGTTCGCGAACCGGAGCGGCCGTTCGAGGAGCGCGGACAGGTCTTCGGACAGCGGCCGGCCGTTCAACCAGGTCGAATTGGCGTTCTTCACGAGCCCTGTGGCCGGGGAAATCGCCCCGGGCATGCCGATGCCGACGGTCGCCCGCTGTCCCGTCTCCGCCTCGATTGCGCCGACGAGCGAGGCTATCGCCGTGAGGGTGCCGTGGTAGTCGTGGCGGGGGGTGGCGATCCGGCGGCGGACGGCGATGCGGCCGTCCCCAGCCAGCGCGATGGCTTCGATCTTCGTGCCGCCGAGATCCACTCCGATGCGGAACATCCGGACGCGATGTCGATCTATTGCTTGTGCTGCGTCTGATCCTTCGGGTCGATTTCGCTCTTGAACCCTCGAATCGCCTGGCCGAGCCCCTTGCCGAGGCCTGCCAGCCGGCTCGTGCCGAACAACAGCAGGATGATCGCAAGGATCAGAACCAGCTCGGGAATCCCTAATCTCATTGGTCGCTCCTCACAGGTCGCACGGGGGGATACGGGTACGATAGCACACTCGCCGGGTCGCGAAGAACTCGCCCACCTGTTCCGCGGCCTGCCCGCGCGGTCAGGACGGGATCTTCCCCAGGATCTTCCAGACCCACCGGTGGACCTTGTGGAACGAGCCGACCGGCTCCGTGAACATCAGGATGCACTGCCCCTGCACGACGCTCAGCCCCTGCTCCTCGGCCACCTGTGCCGCCGCAGCCGATTCCGCCCCCTGCTGCAGCCAGACCTGCCTGATCCCGGCGGCCGCGGCGTCGCGCACCACCCCGACCGCCTGTTCCGGTTTCACCACGACGAGCACGCGCTCGACCTTCTCGGGCAGGTTGGCCAGGCTCTTCCAGCACCGGTCGCCCTGGATCGTCTGCGCCGTCGGGTGCACGGGCAGCAGCCGGAAGCCGCGCTTCTTCAGCTCGGTGTAGGCAAAGCTGCCGAATCCCTTGCCCCCCGCCGACACACCGACCACCGCCATCGTCTTCTCCGACACGAATCGCTGGATTGCGTTCATGGTGTGGCGTACTCGAAGTTCATCGTCACGTTCACGTCCGGGTGAAGGCTCTGACGCACGGGGCAGAGATCCGCGGTGCGCTCGAGCAGCGCGCGGTCGGCCGCCGACAGCCGCGCACCGTTCGGCACGCTAATCGTCGCGGTCAGCGCGCCGATCCGCCGGAGCGGCACCGAGGTCATCTCCTTCACGACGACCACCCGCGTCCCGGCAAGGTCCAGCTGGTGACGCTCTGCGACGATCCCCATGACGGTCACCAGGCAGGTCCCGAGAGCCGTGGCGACGAGATCCGTCGGCGAAAATGCCGCCCCCTTCCCGCCGTTGTCAACCGGCGCGTCGGTCACCAGCCGGTCGCGAGAAGGGGCGTGCACGGCCTCGCAGTGCAACTGCCCCAGGTACCCGATTTCGATCGTCACCGCCATGATTCCTCCCGAGACAGGCCGCGTCGGGCCTCATGCTAACACATGCGTCCATTGGCGTCGGCCGGCCACGCCGCGCCCTGCGGCCAGGGGCCATGCGATCCCCGCCGGTCGGAAGCCGGAAGCCCGGAGCCGGGAGCCTATCTCTGGTCCTGCGGGTGCAGGATTACGCCATGATCTCCCGGCGGGCCTTCCTCGCCGCGACCGCCCGGACGTCCACGACCGCGGCCGGACTGCACCTCGCGGGCGCCGACGCGCTCCTCGCGCTTGCCGCGCAGGGCGACCAGGCGAAGTCGGCGCCGCGGGCCCGGTACCTGGACTACGACCCTCCTCGCCGGCAGCAACTGCCGAGCCTGCCACACGCCGATGCCAGCCGCCGAACCGGCTCACCGGCACGACCCATCGCTCGTCCGCTGCCTGCTCTGCGCGCAACACTGCGACATCCCGCCAGGCCAGGCGGGCCGGTGCAGGGCACGGACCAACGTCAACGGCGAGCTGAGAAGCCTGGTCTACGGACGCCCCGCGTCAATCCAGCTGGACCCCATCGAGAAGAAGCCGTTCTTCCACTTTCTCCCAGGAAGCAGCGCGCTGTCGTTCGGCACGGCCGGCTGCCCGCTTCGCTGCCGGTTCTGCCAGAACTGGGAGCTGTCGCAATCGACCCCGGCAGATCTCGACGCGCCCTACACCGCCCGGTCGACCTGGCCGCGAGGGCCGCCGCCCGGCGCGCGCCGGTCGTCGCGTTCACCTACAACGAACCGACCGTGTTCGCCGAGTACCTCCTCGACGTCGCGGCCGCGCGCGCGCGCGCGAGGCATCCGTTCCGTGATGGTGAGCTGCGGGTTTGCGAACGAGGCGCCGCTGGCCGAGATCTGCCGCGCGGTATCGGCAGTGAAGATCGATCTGAAGGGCTACAGCGAACCCTTCTATCGGCAGGTCTGCGGCGCGGAACTGCAGCCGGTGCTTCGCAGCATCCGGCAGGTCGCGAAGGGCGGCACGCACCTGGAAATCGTGAACCTCGTCGTCCCGACGCTCAACGACTCGGAAGCGTCCTTGAGCGGGCTGGCGGCGTGGGTGGTCGGCGAGCTGGGACCGGACGTGCCGGTTCACTTCACGCGGTTCCACCCCGACTACCAGCTGCTGAACCTGCCGCCGACGCCCGTCTCGACTCTGGAAAGGGCTCGGGAGATCGCGATGGCGAAGGGGATCCGCTACGCCTACGTGGGCAACGTGCCCGGGCACGCGGGCAATCACACCTACTGCCCGGGCTGCCGGAAGGTCGTCGTCCGTCGGGACAATTTCTTCGTGAGCGAAATGCACGTGAAGAAGGGCGCCTGCGAGGTACTGCGGGCGTCGATCGCGGGGGTGTGGTCATGAAAGGGCTTCGGGCTTCGGGCTTCAGGCTCCCGGCAGTGTCGGGCCTTCGGCCGTGGACCGCGCTGGCGTGCGTCACGCTGGTGCTCGGCTGCCGATGCGTCATCGGGGCCCAGGGCCAGCCGGTCGCCGGCGTGCGCGAACCGGCCGTGGCCGGGCAGTTCTACCCGTCCGACGCGCGCGCGCTCGCTGCGACGATAGACGCCGTCCTCAAGGACGCGCTGCCCGCCGGACCCCAGCGCCCGTTGGCGATCGTGGCGCCTCACGCGGGCTACGTGGTACTCGGGCCAGATTGCGGCGGATGCCTGGAACCAGGTCGCAGGACAGCCGTACGACACGATCGTCATTCTCGGGACGAACCACACGACCGCCGGGTTCGATCGGATTGGCATCCTCCCGGGAACCGGTGTCCGCACGCCGCTCGGGGTCGCCCGACTCGACCAGGCGCTGGCCGCCGCGTTGATCCAGGAATGTCCCGACTGCGCAGCCCACGCGGCCGTCCACGCGAAGGAGCATTCGATCGAAGTGCAGGTGCCGTTCGCGCAGAAGCTGTTCCCCAACGCCTCAATCCTGGCGGCGGTGGTGGCCAGCGAGGACCCGGGCGCGATCGCCAGGTTCGGAAAGACGCTCGCCAGGCTGCTGGCGGGACGACGCGCGTTGATCGTCGCCAGTTCCGACCTCTCGCACTGGCCGTCCTGGCGTGACGCGAACCTGGCGGACAGGCGCACGCTGGAGGCGATGGCCACGCTCGAACCCGACCGACTGCGGTCCGCCGCCTCTGCGGCCGGCCGCATCGCGCCGAACCTGGCAACGTGCGCGTGCGGCGAGTCGGCCGTCATGGCGGCGATGATCGCGGCAAAGGCGCTGGGGGCCACGAGAGGGCGCGTGGTCAGCTACGCCAACTCGGGCGACCTCGCGATTGGCGAGCCGGGCCGCGTCGTTGGGTACGGAGCCGTGGCGTTCACCGGCGGCGAGGCGGGGGCGGACGCGAGCGTCCTGCTTCCCCCGTCGCCTGCCGCTCAGGCGCTTCCGCCGTCGGCCGCCGACAAGAGCTGATGCTCGCGGTTGCGCGCGAAACGGTCCGCCGCTACCTGGACACCGGGATGGTCCCGCTCGCGCGCGGCTTCTCGGCCTCGCTCGAAAGGCCGCAGGGAATCTTCGTGACGCTCCGGAAGCACGGCGAACTCCGCGGGTGCATCGGCCAGATGCAGCCCGACCGGCCGCTCCGCGTGCTGGTGGGCAGCATGGCGCTGGCGTCCGCCTTCGAGGACACGCGGTTCACCAAGGTGCGCGCGAACGAGTTGAAGGACATCGAGTTCGAGATTTCGGTGCTCACGCCTTTCAAGGAGGTCGCCGGCCCGTCGGCGATCGTCGTCGGCCGCGACGGCGTGCTGCTGCAGAAGGACCGGCGATCGGCCGTCTTCCTTCCCCAGGTGGCGACCGAGGAACGCTGGACCCGCGACCAGATGCTCGACAACCTGTGCCTCAAGGGTGGGTTGCCCGAGGGCTGCTGGAGGAGCGGCGCAAAGCTCTCGACGTTCCAGGCGGACGTCTTCCGGGAAAGCGACAAGTAGCACAGGCGTCCCGCCTGTCATCCTCGTGGCGCAAGCCTCGTGCTTGCGCCAGTGACGCCCAATGCTCCTCCTGCTCGTCGGCCTGCTCGCCATCGCTCTCGCAGATCGTCCTGCTCCGCGAATTGAACGTCGCCTTCTACGGCGTCGAACTCGTCTACGCCCTCGCGCTCGCCGCCTGGATGCTCGGCCACGCGGCTGGTTCGCTCGCTGCCTGGCCAGGTCGTGTCCCGAACGGGAAGGGCCTGCTCGCCGTGCGCGGCCCTCGCGCTTCCCCGTCGATGTCGCGTGGATTCGCGCGAGCCGGATGGCGTTCGGAGGAATCCCGGGCGCCTACCTTCCGTTCGCGGACCAGATGCTCGTCCTGCTCGTCTCGCGTCACTGCCGCAGGCGGCGATGCTCGGGACTCGTCTTCCGCTGGGCCGCCGAGCGCGCAGCGGCCGAGGGGCATTCGCTCGCCCGCTCGTACGCCATCGAGAGCGCCGGCTCGTGCCTCGGGGCCTCATCGGCGACCCTCGCCTTCGTGTCCGGCGTCCCGACGTGGACGGCGGCCGTCTGTGCGGCCGGGCCTGTTCCGCGCTGCTCTGATGGCCTGCTGGCAGGCCGGGCGCTTCTCCGCCGGTCGCCCGGCTCGCCACGGTCGTCGGGCTCACGGCGATGGCCGCGTCTTCGCGCCGCGTCTCGACCTCGCCATGACGGCATGGTCGCACCCCGCCGTCGTCGAATCACGCGACTCCCCCTACGCGCGCATCACGGCAACCCGGGCCGGTTCCCAGACGGCATTGTTCCTCGACGACGTGCTGGCCTACGAGAGCGAGTCGGCACACCCGAGGAACTGGCGCACCTCGCGGCGCTTGCCCACCCCGCCCCCCGCCGAATCCTCGTGCTCGGCGGCAGCGTCAGGGGAACCAGCCACGAACTGTCGAAACACGCGCCCGAGCGGCTGGTCACCGTGGAGCTCGACGGTGAGTACGCGGCCATGGGACGCCGGCTCGCGCGTCGCGTCACCGGCCGTGAGTGGCCGACCCCCGGGAATTCGTCCGGGAGGAATCTTCCGGGTGGGACCTGGTCGTCGTCGCCTCGCCGCAGCCCACGTCCGGACAGGCGAACCGCCTCTACACGCGCGAGTTCTTCGACGACTGCCGGCTGCGGCTCCGGCCCGGCGGCGTGCTGGCGTTGAGCCTCGACCTGCCCGAGAACCTCGTGTCACCGCTTGCCGCCCTGCGCACCGCAAGCGTCGTCCAGGCGGCCCGCGCAGTCTTCCCCTCGGTGCGCATCCTGCGCGGAACGTCGGCCGTCGTGCTCGCGTCCCCGGCGCCGTTGCCCGCCGACGCCGCGGCGGCGGTCGCCCGGTGGCACGAACGGCGGCTCGACACCCGCCTGGTCACGCCCGCCTACCTTGCCTACGTGTGGGACGAGGAGCGCCGGGCGGAGGTGGAACGACGGCTCCAGGCTGCGGGCGCCGTTCCCAACTCGGACGCGCGCCCGGTCTGCTACCAGGTGGCAGCCCTCAACTGGCTCGCCAAGTTCTTCCCGTCGCTCCTGACGGCGGCCCCGCCCGCCCACGCCGGCCGCACGCTGGCGCTCGCGCTGGGGGCTCTGCTCGCGGCCCTGCTCCTTCTCGGCGCGGCGCTCGCCGGCTCGTCGGCGGCAGCCTGCAGGCAGGCCTGGGGGGATTTGCGGGGATGCTGCTCGAGACCGTGCTCCTCTTGTCGTATCAGGCGCGAAGCGGCGCGCTGTACGAGAGGCTCGGACTCCTGTTGGTCGCCTTCATGCTGGGGCTCGCGGCCGGCGCGGCCGGCGTCAATCGCCTGCTGGCCCGCGCGGGCCCCGCGAGAATCGCCGCGGCGCTGAACCTCTCGCTGATCGTGCTGGGGGGAGTCGCCGTCGCTATCGCCGCCACGGGAGCGGCCGCAGGACTGTGGAGCACGGCGGCGCTGCTCTTCGCCGCCGGCGCCCTCACCGCGGGCATCTTCGCCTGCGCCGCCGGCCAGGCTGGCGCGCGGGGGCACGCGATCGGCCGGCTTTACGCGTCCGACCTCGCGGGCGGGGCCGCCGGCTCGCTGCTGGCGGCGATGGTCCTCATCCCGTCCGCAGGACTCGCCACGACGGCCTCGCTCGTGTGCGCGACCGGCGTGGCTGGCCTGATCCTCTGGCGCTACAGCAGGTTCGCGGCGAGTGCTGCCAGCCGCGACCGCACCGTCGTCGTCATCGTGATGTGGCCGAACTCGTCCTGGCCCTTGAAGCGCTCGACCAGGTGAATCAGCCCGTTCGTGATCGAACTGGAATCCGGAAGGTCGACCTGGTCCGGGTCCCCGGTGAAGACGATTTTCGTGCCCTGGCCCGAGCGGGTGAGCAGGGTCTTCACCTCGTGGTGGTTCATGTTCTGCGCTTCATCCGCGATGATGAACGCGTCGTGGATGCTGCGGCCGCGCAGGTGCGAGATCGGCGCGATCTGCAGGACCTCGCGGGCAAGGAGGTCGTGGATGTCCGATTGGTGGCGCGCCGCCTCCTCCTTCTTGGCTTCGCGGCTGCCGCCCTTCTTTCCTTCCTCGAACCCGGCGGCCATCCCCGTGCGCGACTGGCCGCGCATCACGAGTTCCAGGTTGTCGAACACCGGGCGCGTCCACGGGCGCGAACTTCTCCTCGAGCGACCCGGGCAGGTATCCGAGCGACTGGCCGATCTCGATGTTCGGCCGGTAAATCATCAACCGGCCGTAGCCCTCGCGCAGCTGAAGGTAGCCGGCGAGCAGCGCCATGAGCGTCTTGCCCGACCCGGCCTTGCCCACCAGCGTGACGAGCGGGATGTCCGGGTCGCGAGAGCAGCGCGAGGGCGAACTGCTGCTCGGCGTTCATCGGGATGATGCCGCGCTCGCTGTCGGGCTTCCGCACCAGGCGGAAGTATGCGGGAGGTCCGGACTTGTGGATGGCGAGCGCCAGCTTGCCGCTGCTTTCCGTCGCAATCGTGCAGCAGTGGTTGGCGAGCAGCTGCACCGGGCTGCCGACCTCGAGCACGCGCGAGGCCTCGAGCCGCCCTTCGCGATGCAGGTCGGTCAGCAGGCCGTGGTAGTCGTCCGGGATGGTGATCGTCGCGGCGCCGGGTACAACTCGTCGACCGACGAGATCTTCTTGTCGTCGCGATAGTCCTCGGCCTCGACGCCGAGAGGCCGGGCCTTCACGCGCATCGCGACGTCGCGCGTCACCAGGCTCACGCGCGCGTCGGGCCGCTGGCGGGTCCACTTCCGCGCGATGCAGATGATCCGGTCGTCGTTGTTGCGCGGGTCGAACCCGTCCCAGGCGTCCTCGGCGGGCACGAAGTTGTCGTCGAAGACGAGGCAGCCGCCGTCCGGCATGGCGATGCCGTGCGAGAGCGCGGCGCCGGCTTCCCTTCCTGGAACGAGTCGAGCAGCCTCGCCACGCGGCGGGCCGCCATTCCGACGCCGTTCAGGCTGTCTTTCAGGTGATCGACTTCCCGCACGACCGGGTACGGCACCACCACCGTGTTGCCGCGAGCCAGCTTCGTCAGGGAATCCGGGTCATTGATGAGAACGTTCGTGTCGGGAAGATAGACGCGGACCGCTCGGCGCTGCCGTTGTCCATTCCGGATCCTTCCACTCAGATCTCCAACCCCGAACCTCCAGGGGTTGGGGTCGGCGTGGACTGAGGCTCATCGGGTAGTATAAACGACCTGCGGCTTACGCCCCGACGCCCGTCAACAATTTCGGCGTCGCCAGCCACCTCAGCCGTCCGGGTCCGGACACCGGCAGCCGGTCGACCTCGATCCGGCAGGCGCCCCCTTTCTTCAGCTCGAATTCACCCTTGCGCCCCGGCCAGCCGCGCGGCGAACGCCCCGATGCTCGGCTGTGGCCGGTCATCGCCAGCGCCGTCGCCGGCCATCGTGCTCGGCGAACTCCGCGACGAGGTCGGAGAAGCGGCCCCCGGCAGCAGCGCCGTCGGTCTCCGACGATTGGCGGGTGTCCGGGCAGGGCCTGCGCCAGGATTATCTGCGGTCTGCTGGGCGCGCACGAGCGGGCTGGTCAGGATGACGTCGACCTCGACGCCCGATCCCGGCCAGGCCGCTGGCGATCTTGCGGAACCGCTTCATCCCGCGGTCGGTCAGCGGACGTTTCCCGTCGTCGGGATAGGTCTCGCCCCGTTCGGCGGCAATGGCGTGACGGACGAGATACAGGGCGATTGGCTCGTCCTTCATCGGGCTCCTCGGGCACGCCGCGTTCGGCGGCCAGCGGCCAGTCGTGGTTGCACCGTCGCGCGGCACGACGACTAGCACGTCGCGAAGGGCCTGCCGGCGCCCGCCAGGTACTCGGCGTGCCGTTCACGGATTTCGCGTTCGATCACCTCCTGCAGCCGGCCGCGCCCTCCGCCGCCTGGTCTCGGCGCTCTCAGGCTAGCGCCGCACGCGTCCGGCCACGACCTCGAGGTCGTGCAGGCGGCCGAGCATGTCCTGGTAGCGCCTGAGCGCGTCGGTGACCCGCCGGGTACCGACCCGCCGAACTCGTGCACCAGTTCGAGCGCGTAGCGCAGTTGCTTGGCGGCGATTCGCACCGCGTGCAGCCGCTCGGAGCATACAACGACCCGGCCTCGTCCATGGCCGCCTCCAGCCGGTCGACCCGCCGGCGCCCGCCGGCGGGAAGCGTGGCGACGCGCACGGGCTTCAGTCGGCCTGGATCCGGCCGCCAGCGCCGCGAGTTCGTCCGGCAGCCGAAGGCTCGCGCATCCGGTCGAGTTCGCGCGGCCATCGCCTGACGCAGCGGACCGTCGCTCCTCGCCGAACCCGCCCGAACGGCGCCGGCCACGCCAGGCCAGGTCGCGGTGGCGTGCTGCCAGCTCATCCAGGATTCCAGAGCACCACGTCGAGTTCCCGGACGCCGCCGAGAATCACGGGTCAACTGGCTGACCCGTCTGCGGATAGACCGGCGTGCCAGGCTCGCCGCCTTCCGGCAGGTCGAACGACAGGCAGGATCTCGCGCAGGCGACGCGACGCCACCCGCGAACGGTGCAGGGCCTCCACGTCGTCTTCTCAGCACGCCGGGGAGTTCGCGGGCCAGCGCCCGGACCCGTTGCGCGAACGCGCGACGGAGCGCCTGGGTACTCATGACTGGATGCCATGCCGCCGGCAGGCGCCGGCCCGTGAGGTTACGGTAACATAGTGGCCTTCCGAGCGACGAACCGGAGTGCGAGATCCCCTCATGCGCCTCGCCGCCATCGACATCGGCACCAACTCGATCCACATGATCGTGGTCCAGGTGAAGGCCGACCTCTCGTTCGAGATCGTGGACCGCGAGAAGGAGATGGTCCGGCTCGGCGCGGGCGGCCTCGACGGCAGCGACCTGGCACCCGGGGCCGTCGCCTCCGCGCTCGAAACGCTGGCGCGCTTCAAACAGCTTGCCGATTCGCGGCAGGCCGACGAGGTGCTCGCCGTTGCCACGAGCGCCGTCCGCGAGGCGCGCAACGGCGGAGAGTTCCTGAAGAGCGGTCGCCGAACGGACCGGCATCCGCCCGCGCGTCATTTCCGGCGTCGAGGAAGCGCGGCTGATCCACAAGGCGGCCGTCTACGGCGTCGACGCGACGTCGGGCACGACCGTCGTCATCGACATCGGCGGCGGGTCGATGGAAGTCACGCTCGGCACCGCGACCGAGGTCCACCTGGCGCGCAGCTTCAAGCTGGGCGTCCTGCGCCTCACCGACCAGTTCGTCACCTCGAGCGACCCGCTCTCGAAGCGGGACGAACGCCGCCTCGTCAAGCACGATCCGGTCCGAAGTTCAGCGACTTCGCCACGCAGCTGATTGCCGCAGGCTTCACCCGCGTCATCGCCACGTCGGGCACGAGCCTGAACCTCGGTGAAGTGGCGATGGCAGGCAAGCAAGTCCGTTCGACGGCGACACCGGATCCACCACACCCGCCTGTCCGCCAAGCTGCTGCACAGGACGCGCAAGCAGGTGGTCGCCCTGGACATGCAGCGCCGGCTGCGGCTGCCCGGCCTCGACGCGCGGCGCGCGGACCTCGTGGTCGCCGGCGGCCGTCCTGCTCGACACGGTCGTCCGCCTGCTCGGCGCTGCCGAACTCACGCTGGCCGACCTCGCGCTCCGCGAAGGGCCTCGTCCTCGATTACATCGACCGGAACCGCAAGCGCATCGCGAGAATCGATCGTTACCCCGACATCCGCCGCCGCAGCGTCGTCGAACTGGGCGACCGGTGCCGGTGGTATCCCGAGCACTCCGAGCACGTCGCGCGGCTGGCGCTCTCGCTGTTCGACCAGACGCGGGGCGTGCACCGGCTCGGCGACCGCGCGCGGGAGTGGCTCGAGTACGCGGCGCTGCTGCACGACGTCGGCGGCCACATCTCGTACCTGAATCACCACAAGCACTCGTACTACCTGATTCACCACGGCGGCCTCCGCGGGTTCGAGCCCGAGGAGGTGGAGGCCATCGCGCTGATGGCCCGCTACCACCGGCGCGGCCGCGTGAAGAAATCGGACTCGGCGGTTGCCGTCGCTCGTCGCCGGCCATCCCGGCGCGCGGTCCGCGCCGGGGCGGCGCTGCTGCGCGCTGGCCGAGAGCCTCGATCGCAGCCATGGCCAGGTCGTGGACCAGGTCGAGCTCCAGGCCTCGGGCGACCGCTACCTGCTCCGGCTGCGCGGCCGCGGCCCGGTGGAACTCGAGCGGTGGGCGGCCGCGCGGTACGCCGACGCGCTCGCCGGAAGCTGCTTGGAAAGGCGGTGACCATTGACGCCCCCAACGACGAAGATGCTGAACACGCTCACGACGCCTCACCAGTACCCCGGCCGGCTCATCGTCGTCGAGGGCATCGACGGCTGCGGTAAGACGACGCAGCTCGGCCTGCTGGCCAAGTGGCTGGCGTCCTCGGGCCGGCCCGATCCTGGTGACCGAGTGGAACTCCTCCACGCTGGTCAAGGCGGCGACGAAGGCCGGCAAGAAGAAGAACCTGCTGACGCCGACGACCTTCAGCCTGCTGCACGCGACGGACTTCGCGGACCGGCTGCTCTACAAGATCATCCCGCCGCTCGAAGGCGGGGATGATCGTGCTGGCCGACCGCTACGCCTACACCGCGTTCGCGCGCGACGCGGCGCGCGGCGTGGATCGCCAGTGGGTGCGCGACCTGTACGAGTTCGCGGTGCAGGCCGGATCTCGCCCTGTATTTCCGCGTGCCGATCGAGACGTCGCTCGACCGCCTGCTCGCCCGGCGCGTGAAGCTGAAGTTCTACGAGGCCGGGATGGACATGGGCTGGAGCGCCGACGTGAACGAGAGCTTCCGGCTGTTCCAGGGGAAGGTCCTCGACGAGTACGATCACCTGGTCGAGGAGTTCGGCCTGCGCGTGATCGACGCCACCGGCGGAATCCCCGATCAACAGCGCCGCGTGCGGAAGATGGTGGCGGCCGAACTGGAGCGCACCAATGGTTAGCGGACAGGCGACGCGGCGACGGAGGAACGGGCGACACGCCCCGGCGAATTCTACGGGCCGGGCCTCCCGTACGTGGACATCGGGTCGTACCCCGGGAAGATCATCGCCATCGAAGGGCACGGACGGCGTCGGCCGTTCGACCCAGATTCGCCTGCTCCGCGAGTGGCTCGAGGTGCAGGGCTACGGCGTCGTCGAGACCGGCTGGACGCGGTCGGTGCTGATGCAGCCGACGATCGACCTGGCCAAGGCGAGCAACACGCTGAACAAGCTCACGTTCGTCCTGCTCTACGCGACCGATTTCGCCGACCGGCTCGAGAAGGAGATCATCCCGGCGCTGAAGGCCGGCTTCATCGTCCTGGCCGACCGCTACATCTTCACCGCGCTCGCCCGGGCCCGGGTCCGCGGCGTGGACCGGTCGTACCTGCGCAACCTCTACGGCTTCGCGATCGCGCCCCACCTGGTCTTCTACTTGCGCGTGGACGTGGACACGCTGATCACGCGCGTGCTCCAGTCGGGCGGCATGGATTTCTGGGAATCGGGGATGGACCTGAAGCTGGGCGACGACATCTACGACAGCTTCCGCACCTACCAGACGAAGCTGCTGCGCGAGTACAACGCGCTCGCCGACGAGTTCGGGTTCCGCACGCTGGACGCGCGGCAGCCGATCGACCGCATCCAGCAGGAGCTGCGGCGGCAGATCGGCGCGTTCCTCGCTCGCTGGGAGCCCTGAGCCCTGAGCCGTATTATTTACCGGCGATGTAACACGCCGGTGAACTGGCCGACATCGCCGTCGCCTATCCTCAGGTCGAGTTGGTTGGCGCACAGTGCGCCTTTGCCAAGGAGCCTGAGTGAGCAGATCAGACCGGACGTTCCGCACGCTGCTTCTGTTCTCGGCGCTGCTCTGCCTCGCGGCCGGCCGAGCCGCGCGGGCGCCCAGGTCACGCCGGCGGCGGGCTACACCCCTCCCGACGACACGCCGTCCATCAAGATCGGCGCGGTCATCTTCGCCGACTACACCTACCAGCAGAAGCCGACGGCGAAGGACGCGGCGGGGAACGAGATCAACCCGAGCTCGTTCAACGTGACGCGCGGCGTACATCAACGTCACCGGCAACGTCTCGCACCTCGTGGCGTTCCGCGTGACCCCCGACGTCGTCCGCGCCTCGGTGCCCGGCACCTCGCTCGACGGCAGCGTCACCTACCGCCTCAAGTACGCCTACGCGCAGTTCAACCTCGACGACTGGCTGCCCAAGGGCAGTTTCGTGCGGCTCGGGATGCAGCAGACGCCGTTCATCGACAGCATCGAGGGAATCTACCGCTACCGGTTCCAGGGCACGCTGTTCACCGAACGCGAAGGCTACATGTCGTCGGCGGACCTCGGCGTGTCGTTCCGAACGACGTTCCCCAACAACTACGGCGACGTCCACGTGGGCTTCTACAACGGCGAGGGGTACTCGAAGCCCGAGGCCAACGACCAGAAGGCGTTCATGGCGCGCGTCGGGTTCAGGCCGCTCCCCCGCCACCGGGTCCTGAAGACGCTGGCGGCTGCAGGGATTCTGGACCTGGGACAACTACATGAAGAACGCCCCGCGCGACCGGGCCGTCTTCAACACGACGTTCGAGCACCCGTACCTGAACGTCGGCTTCGACTACATCAGCACCTCGGACAAGGCCACGGCCGTCCTGACGGGCGGTCTGGCTGCCCCGACGCTCGAAGGCGACGGGTGGTCGTTCTGGACCACGCCCAAGAAGGTGTTCCCGAACGGCTCCTCGATCGAGGCCCTCGTCCGCTACGACCACATGAAGCCGGGCGGCACGGCCGGCGCGACGGCGATCACCTCGCCCGACGGCCTGAGCGAGCGGACGATCGGTGGCGTCGCCTACTGGTTCCCCAAGCAGGGCAGCGTGTCGGCGGCGCTCCTGTTCGACGTCGAGAACGTCACCTACTCGAACTGGACACCCGCGAGGCCCGCGCAGCAGCGACTCTTCCTGCACAGCCTGATCAGTTTCTGAAGGAGCATCCCATGAAGTCGGCATCCCGGTCTCTCGGGCGCGTCGCTCCTGCTGGCCGCCTGCGTCGTCGCGCTGCTCGGCGGCGCGGCGCCCGCGCTCGCGCAGCAGATCAGCGGTGCGGGCGCCAGCTTCCCGTACCCGCTCTACGCGAAGTGGTTCAGCGAATACAACAAGCTGAACCCGAAGGCGCAGATCAACTACCAGTCGATCGGCTCGGGCGGCGGCATCCGGCAGCTGACGGCGCAGACGGTGTTCTTCGGCGCCACGGACGGCCCGATGACCAAGGAGCAGCTGCTGGCGGCGCCCGGCAACATCCTCCACTTCCCATCCGTGCTGGGAGCGGTGGTGCCCGTCTACAGCGTTCCGGGCCTGGACGCCGAGCTCAAGTTCACCGGCGCCGTGCTTGCGGACATCTTCCTCGGGAAGATCACCAAGTGGAACGACCCGGCGATCGCGAAGCTGAACCCGGGGGTGAAACTGCCGGGCGACGACATCACCGTGGTTCACCGCTCGGACGGCTCGGGCACGACCTACATCTTCGCCGACTACCTGGCGAAGGTGTCGCCCGAGTGGAAGAAGCGGGTTGGGGTGTCCACCGCCCTCAGCTGGCCGGTTGGCCTCGGAGGCAAGGGCAACGAAGGCGTGGCCGGCCTGGTGAAGCAGACGCCAGGATCGATCGGCTACGTCGAGCTGATCTACGCGCTGCAAACGAAGATCGCCTACGGGGCAGTGCAGAACATGAACGGCAAGTTCCTGCGCGCGTCGATCGAGAGCGTGACGGCAGCGGCGGCGGCAGCCGCCGGAGCGATGCCCGCGGACTTCCGGGTGTCAATTACCAATGCACCCGGGGACGGCGCCTACCCGATCTCGTCGTTCACCTGGCTGCTCTTCTACGAGAACCCGAAGGACAAGTCTGCCGCGAAGGTGATGGTCGAGTTCATGAAGTGGGCGCTGACCGGCGGTCAGAAGTTCGCCAGGGACCTTGGCTACGCCCCGCTGCCAGACGCGGTGGTGAAGCTGGAGCTCGAGGCGCTGAAGAAGATCAAGCTCTAGCGCCGCCGCTCGCCGGAACGAATGAGGTCAGGCCTCCTCGTCGCTTGACATCCGCAGCCGCGGCTCGCTATCGTGAGCCAGCCACAACTTCGGGGCGGGGTGCAAGTCCCCACCGGCGGTACAGCCCGCGAGCCCGCAAGGGCACGACCCGGTGTGATTCCGGGGCCGACAGTGAAAGTCTGGATGGGAGAAGTTGAAGGCCTCGATACGAAGGCGCCCGCACGCCGCGGCGCCAGCCTGTCGTACGCCTGCCTTCTCCCGCCGCCCCGTTCGAGGACGCGGTGGATCATCCAGACGACCCGATCGATCGCCAGTTCATGGCCGAGGCACTGCGCCTGGCCGCGCGCATTCCCCGCAGGCCCTGGCCGAACCCGCCTGTCGGCGCGCTGGTCGTGCGCGAGGGCATCGTTGTCGGCCGCGGGGCGCACCACGGCGCCGGCACCGCGCACGCGGAGGTGGTGGCGCTCCGCGAAGCAGGTGACCTGGCCCGGGGCGCGACCCTCTACTGCACGCTCGAGCCGTGCAACCACGAGGGCCGCACCCCGCCGTGCGCTCCGGCCGTCGCGGCGGCCGGCGTGCGCAGGGTCGTCGCAGGTGTCGCCGACCCGAACCGCAACGTCCGTGGCGGCGGCCTCCGGCAGCTGCGCGACGCCGGTCTCGAGACTCGCTGCGGCGTCATGGCCGAAGAGGCGCTCGACCTGATCTGGCCGTTTGCAGGCAGCCAGGCGTTTCAACGTCCGTTCGTCATCTTGAAGACCGCGACATCGCTGGACGGGTGCTTCGCTCCGGCCGAGGCGGCCCGGCCGAGTGCCGCTCCGTTCTACCTGACCGGAACCGATGCGCGCCGCGACGTCCACTGCCTGAGGAAGTGGTGCGACGTCGTGCTCGTCGGCAGGCAGACGATGGTCGCGGATGCGCCTCGTCTCGACGCCCGGCTCGCAGGCCCGGACGCCGATTGCCCGGCGGAGGATCCTTGTCCCGCATTCGTGGACACGCGCGGGGACTTGGGCGCCGGCTGGTCACGCCCCTACTGGGTGTTCACCGGGAAGCGCGAGGCCGGCGCCGGAGGACCGCCGTTGCGAACGCTGGTGCCGTGCGAACAGCACGACGGCCGGGTGGATCCGCGTTCGCTCCTGGCGGAGTTCCACGCCCGGGGCGGACACGTGCTGCTGGTGGAGGGCGGACCTTCGCTGGCGGCGTCGTTCCTCGGCCACGACGTCGTGGACCGCTGGGTGTCCTACACCGCCCCAGCCCTGCTGGGAGCGGGCATCCGCTGGTCCGCGACAACACCGGCCTGCTCGTTCCACCTGACCCGCGTCGAGCGCCGCGGCGACGATGTAAAGGCCGTTTACGACCGGCTCTCGTTCCACGGCGCGCTGGCGTCGCTCGCCGGCGGCCAGGGAGTGCTGTGATGTTCACCGGGATCGTGAAGGAGGTCGGACGCATTCGCACGGTCGCGCGGCGTTCGGGCGTCACGGTCATCGCGATTGACGCCCCGGGCATCTCGCCGCGGATTGAGATCGGCGACAGCGTCGCCGTGAACGGCGTCTGCCTGACCGCGACCTCCCGGCGAGCGTCGGTCTTCACCGCGGACATCTCGCCCGAAACGGTGCGGGCGACGACCGCCGGCCGATGGCGCCCGGGCGACCGCGGTTCACCTGGAGCCGTCGCTGCGCGCATCCGACCCGCTCGGCGGCCATTTCGTGCTCGGCCACGTCGACGGCGTGGGACGACTCGCAGCCGTGACGCGGCTCGGGGCGTCGAGGCAGCTCACCTTCACGTCGACGCCGCACGTGCTGGCCCAACTGCTGCCCAAAGGTTCGATAGCGGTCGACGGCGTCAGCCTGACGCTCGACGCCGGCCCCTTCGCGGGCTCGTTCACCGTGACGTTGATCCCAGAGACGCTCCGCGCCACCCGCCTGTCGGCACTCCGGCCCGGCGATCGCGTCAACCTCGAGGTCGACGTGCTCGCCAAGGCCGCGCGACAGCCGGCCGGTGGCTCGCGGCCGGCGACCGGCGGCCGGATCGCGACGCTGGCGGACATCCTGGCCCGAGGCTGGGGCCGCTGAAGAAGGACCATGACAGAACAGGTAACGCTCGACTCGATTCCCGATGCCCTCGCCGCGCTGCAGCGCGGCGAGCCGATCATCGTCGTGGACGACGAGGACCGCGAGAACGAGGGCGACTTCATCGTCGCGGCCGACAAGGTGACGCCCGAGACGATCAACTTCCTCAGCAAGCACGGCCGGGGCTTGATCTGCCTCGCCGCCACGCGCGAGCGCCTGCGCGCGCTGGAACTCGTCCCCATGGTGTCGGACAACACGGCCCGGCTGGGGACATCCTTCACCGCGTCGATCGACGCGGCCACCGGGATCAGCACCGGAATTTCCGCCCACGACCGCGCGCGGACCGTGGCGGTGTTCCTCGATCCCGCCAGCACGCCGCGCGACCTCGCGCGGCCCGGGCCACGTGTTCCCGCTGGAGGCGCAGGCCGGCGGCGTGCTCCGCCGCGCCGGACACACGGAGGCCGCGGTGGACTTGAGCCGCATGGCCGGCCTCTCCCCCGCCGGCGTGCTCTGCGAAATCATGGACGAGGACGGCAGCATGGCGAGGCTGCCGCGCCTGCGCGAGGTGGCGTCGCAGTTCACGCTGGTCCTCGTGTCGATCGCCGACCTGATCGCGTACCGCCGCAGGCACGAGAAGCTCGTGCGCCGCGAGATCGAGATCGACCTGCCGACGCGCTCCGGGTCGTTCCGCCTGGTGGCGTACTCGACGACCGTCGACCAGGCCGTGCACCTCGCGCTCGTGAAGGGCGCGATCCAGCCCGGCGAGACCGTGCTCGTCCGCGTGCACTCGGAGTGCATGACCGGCGACGTCTTCCACTCCCTGCGCTGCGACTGCGGCGAACAGATGGAGGCCGCGCTCGACGCGATCGAGGCCAGGGAGGCGGGTGTCTTCCTCTACATGCGCCAGGAAGGCCGCGGGATCGGGCTCCTCAACAAGCTGAAGGCGTACGCCCTGCAGGAGGACGGACACGACACCGTCGAAGCGAACCGCCAGCTCGGATTTGCGGACGATCTGCGGGAATACGGCGTCGGCGCGCAGATCCTGGCGGATCTCGGCGTCCGCCGCATGGAGCTGCTGACCAACAACCCGCGCAAGATCGTGGGCCTCGACGGCTACGGCCTCGAGATCGCGGCACGCGTGCCGCTGGAGATGGCCCCGAACGGCAGCAACCGGCGGTACCTGCAGACGAAGAAAGACAAGCTGGGCCACCTGCTCAAGGGACTGTAGTCGCTGGGCGGAGCCGGACGCTGGCAGATCGAAACGCGCCGGTCGGACTGAGCCCCTCGTTCCGGTCTCCGACGCTCGGAAGACCTCGCGAGTCGCCCTTCACGAGGAGTCGCACCTGCCCACCGCGGAAGGAGCGAGTGCCAGTGAGGCCGACGGTCGAGAGGCGGAGCTGAACCGGGTCGGTCCGAAGGCCGACTGCGAGGTCGTCCCGAGCCGGAGGCCGGAGCGGCACGGTTCGGGTCGTGCCTGCCGCCTCATGCCGGCAAGTCGCAAGCCGCGGAGGCAGGCGTGAAGGAGGAACAGAATGGGACAAGTATTCGAAGGGCGGTTCGATGCGCGCGGCCGGCGGCTGGCGATCGTCGCGTCACGGTTCAACGACTTCTTCACCCGTGAGCTGCTGGCAGGAGCGCAGGACTGCCTGCGGCGGCACGGCGTGCCGGACGAGCACGTGGACGTCGCGTGGGTGCCGGGCAGCTTCGAAATCCCGCTGGCCGCCAAGCGCCTCGCCGCCACCGGACGCTACGGCGCGGTCATCTGCCTCGGGTGCCTGATCCAGGGTGACACGCCGCACTTCCAGTACATCGCGAGCGAGGTGAGCAAGGGCATCGCCCACGTGTCGCTCGACTCGGGCATCCCGGTGGTGTTCGGCGTCATCACCGCCGAGACGCTGGAACAGGCGATGGAGCGCGCGGGGACCAAGGCGGGCAACAAGGGCTTCGACGCCGCCGCCACCGCGATGGAGATGATCGACCTGGTGGCGGCGATCGACGGCGAGGGGCACCGGTAGCGCAGGCCTGGAGCGCAAGCACGGAGCCTTGCGCAGCGCAAGCACGCAGGAGGCTTGCGCCACCACGATGCTGCCCAAGGAACGCTGTGTAGCCGAGGGGCTTCAGCCCCTCGGCCCCGGCACGGGGCTGAAGCCCCGTGCTACATCGACACGAGCGCCAATGCGGCGCCAGCCGGGATGGCGGTCAGCCGCGCGAGATCTCGATACGCGGCGGCTGATCCGCCACTGCCCCGCCGAACCGCTCGAGCAGCTTGTGGTGCCGGTAGGTGAAGATGCGGCGGACATCGGGGGCCACCAGCCAGCCGTGCACCAGCAGGCTGAACGGGACCGCGTAGCGCACCTGGTCGCGGATCTCGGTCCCGCCGTCCTTCTCCTCGAACTCGTGCCGGTGTTCCCACAGCCGGTACGGCCCCCGCAGCTGCACGTCCACGAAATGGTGCGGCGGCTCCCACTCGGCAATCCTGGTCAGCCAGCGAATCGGCACGCCGCGCAGGCGCAATCGGTATTCGATCAGCGCACCCGCCCGCATCTCGATTGGCCCCGGCGTCCGGATGGTGAAGTCGAGCCACGAGGGCGTCAGCGCCTGCAGGTTGCCGGCGTCGGCATGGAACTCGAACACGTCGCGCAGCGGACGGGGCACCCAGGTGGTGGCGCGCAGGCAGTGGACTCGCATCTCAGGAAATCCCAAACAGCGTGACCAGCCAGTAGGTCGCCGCGGCGATGAAGGCGGCGCCGGGGATCGTCAGCACCCACGCCCACATGATCTGACCGGCCACCCCCCACCGAACGGCCGACAAGCGCCGGGTCGCGCCGACGCCGACGATCGCCCCGGTGATCGCGTGGGTCGTGCTCACGGGGATGCCGAGGAGCGTCGCCACGAAGATGGCGGACGCCGCGCCGGTCTCCGCCGCAAACCCGTGAACCGGCTGCAGCTTCGTGATGCGCGAGCCCATCGTGTGGATGATGCGCCACCCACCCGAGAGCGTGCCGAGGCCAATCGCGGCGTGAGCCAGGAGGACGACCCAGAAGGGCACGTGGAACGGCCCGCTCATGTAGCCCGGCCGTGAAGAGCACACCCGTGATGATCCCCATCGTCTTCTGCGCATCGTTCGCGCCGTGGTTCAGGCTGAAGAGCGCCGCCGAGACCAGCTGCAGGCGACGGAACCACTTGTCCACCCGCGACGGCGTCGCACGCCGGAACATCCAGTAGATCGCCACCATCAACAGGAGCCCGGCGGTCAGGCCGATCAGCGGCGAGACCACGATGAAGACCAGCGTCTTCGTCCACCCGCCCGGGATGATGACCGCCGAAGCCGGCGCGGGTGATCGCGGCGCCGGCGTAGCCGCCGATGAGGGCGTGCGACGAACTGGTCGGCAACCCCAGGTACCAGGTGATCAGGTCCCAGATGATGGCGCCCATCAACCCGGCGAAGATCACCGCGAACGTCACCTGGTCGATGTGGATCATCCCCGAGCCGATCGTCTTCGCGACGGCCGTTCCGAACCCGAACGCGGCGACGAAATTGAAGAAGGCCGCCCAGATCACCGCCTTGCCGGGCGAGAGCACCCGGGTGGAGACGACGGTGGCGATCGAGTTGGCGGCGTCGTGGAAGCCGTTGATGTAGTCGAACGCGAGGGCGACCGCTATCAGGAGGATGACGACGGGGAGGAGCGGGTCCATGAAGTGCCTCTTACCGTGCCGGGTGTCGGAACCGACAGCGTTATGGTAGAGGCGGAGGATTACGGAGCCGTTTCGGGAGCGTTAAATCGATGTAACGGAGGCGTGGATGCCCACGTCATCCGAGCTGAAGCACGCGCAGGAGCAGGTAGGTGCCAGCCCCGATCCCGGCGGCCGCGGGAATCGTCACGACCCACGCCCAGACGATCTGGCCGGCGACGCCCCATCGGACCGCCGACCACCGCCGGGTGGCGCCGACGCCGACGATCGACCCCGTGATGGCGTGCGTCGTGCTGACCGGAATCCCGAAGTGCGTGGCGAAGCCGACCGCGATCGCGGCACCCGTTTCGGCGGCGAACCCGTTCACGGGCTGCAGCTTCGTGATGCGGGAACCCATGGTGTGGATGATCCGCCAGCCGCCGAACAAGGTGCCGAGCGAGATGGCGGCGTACGCCGAGATCTCCACCCAGAACGGGATGCGGAACGTGTCGATGTAGCCGGCCGTGAGCAGCACCCCGGCGATGATCCCCATCGTCTTCTGGGCGTCGTTGGCACCGTGGGTCAGGCTGAAGAACCCGGCCGACACCAGCTGCAGCCGCCGGAACCACTGGTCCACCCTCGACGGCGACGTCCGGCGCATCAGCCAGTAGATCGCGACCATCAGCGTGAGGCCCGCCAGCATGCCGATCATCGGGGACAGGACGATGAAGACGACAGTCTTGGTCCAGCCGGAGGGGATGATCGCCCCGATCCCCGCGCGCGCCACCGCCGCGCCGGCATAGCCGCCGATCAGGGCGTGGGAAGAACTGGTGGGCAGGCCCCAGTACCAGGTGATGAGGTCCCAGACGATTGCGCCGAAAAGCCCCGAGAAGATCACGGCGAACGTCACCACCGTGATCTCGCCGCCCGGCGTGTGCAGCGTCCGTTCGACCATCCCGTTGCCGATGGTGTTGGCGACGGCGGTACCGAATGCGAATGCCGCGGCGAAATTGAAGAACGCGGACCAGATGACCGCCTTGCCCGGCGAGAGGACGCGGGTCGAGACGACCGTCGCGATCGAGTTGGCGGCGTCGTGGAACCCGTTGATGAAGTCGAACGCCAGGGCGACGAGGGTCAGCGCGACGACGGCGAGGAGGTTGAGGTCCATGACGGCCTCACGCGTTCTTCAGAACCACACCCTCGATGACATCTGCCACGTCCTCGCAGCGGTCCGTCGCGGACTCCAGCCTGTCCAGGATTTCCTTCCACTTGAACACCAGGATCGCGTCGGTCTCCTCATCGAAGAGCCGGCTGACGGCATCCAGATGAATCCGGTCCGCCTCGTTCTCGAGCCGGTTGATCTCGACGAGGTGTTCGGACACGCCCTTGCGATCTTCCAGGCCGAGCATCGCCAGCCGCACGGCCTTGCAGGAATCGGTGATGACCCGGGCCATCTCGCGTGCGCCGTAGCGGACCGCGGGGATCCGGTAGAGGCGGACGTAACCGGCGGTCGCGTCGATCTCGTCCATCACGTCGTCGAGCGACCGCGCGAGCGCGTGGATGTCTTCGCGGTCCAGCGGCGTGACGAACGTGCGGTGCAGCCGCTGGTAGACCTCGTGGCTGAGGAAATCGCACTTGTGCTCGATTTCCTTGATCTCTTCGGCCTTGTCGAAGGCGGGCGGGTTGGTCGCCAGCATCTCCTCGAGCAGCTTTGCGCCGTTCTTCAGTTCGTCGGTAATGGCGAGGAAATCCTGGTAGAACTTCTCTTCCTTCGGAATCAGCCGGAATGCCACACGTCCCCCCTTCGGCCTGTCGAAGCCGGGGAATTGTATCAGATCCGGCCTCTGCCGTGGCGGGAGGAGACGGTCCCGTGCGTGGGCCCAGCGGGGTGTCAGGCGGGGCAAGGGCGCTCCCCGCGAGGGAGGTCAGGCGGCGCGGCGCCCGCCGAGGAACGTCCGCGCCGCGACGTTCGCGACGAGGACGAGCGACAGCAGCACCAGTCCGGCGGCCCACGCCTGGCGATGCCAATCTTCGTACGGCGAGATCGCGTAGTTGTAGATCATGACGGGGAGCGAGGCGCTGGGCGCCAGCACCCCGGGGCTCCAGAACGCGTTGCTCAGGGACGTGAACAGGAGCGGGGCCGTCTCGCCGGCGATGCGGGCCAGGCCCAGCATCGCAGCGGTGACGATGCCGCGGGCAGCCGCCGGCAGTACCACGCGGACGATTGTGATCGTCCGCGAGGCGCCGAGCGCCAGCGACGCTTCGCGCAGCGCCACGGGCACCGCGCGGAGGAACTCCTCGCTGCTCCGCGTCATGACGGGAATCATGATGATGCCGAGCGCGAGGCCGCCCGCCAGCGTCGAGAAGTGCTTCATCGGCAGGACGACGAGCGTGTAGACGAAGATCCCGATGACGATCGACGGCATCCCGTTCAGCAGGTCCGCGGCGTAACGGACCGCGTGGGCCATCGGCTTTCCCGCGAACTCGCTCAGGTAGAGGCCCGCCAGCAGGCCGAGCGGCAGGCCCGTGACCGCCGCGATGCCGAGCATCTTCGCGCTGCCCGCGAGCGCGTTCGCCATCCCGCCGCCGGTCTCCCCCGGCGGCTTCGGCAGCTCGGTGAAGAAGGCGGCGTTCAGCGACGACCCGCCCTTGAACAGCAGGTAGCCGAGGACGAAGAAGAGGACCGAGACGCAGAAGACCGTGAAGACCGCGGTCGTCCCGAGCATCACCGCGTTGACCGCCTTCCGGCGGCGGTTTCGCCAGGAGGACGTCATCGCGCGCTCCCGCTGCTCGTCGTGGCGGCAATCAGGCCGCGGGCCACGAGGTTCACGATCATCGTGAGCGCGAAGAGCACCAGGGCGACGGCGATCAGCGAGTGGAGGTAGATCTCCTCGGTCGCCTCGCTGAACTCGTTCGCGATCACCGCCGCCATCGAGTAGGCGGGAGCGAACAGCGACGCCGCAATCTCCGGGCGGTTGCCGATCACCATCGTCACCGCCATCGTCTCGCCGAGCGCCCGGCCGAGCGCGAGAAAGACGGCGCCGTAAAGCCCCGGCCGCGCGTACGGCAGCACGACCTTCCATGTGCTCTCCCAGCGCGTGGACCCGAGCGCGAGCGCGGCCTCGCGCTGCTCGCGCGGGACGGACAAGAGCACTTCCCGCCCGACCGACACGATGAACGGGACGATCATGATGGCGAGGATGATGCCGGCCGTCAGCAGGCCGATGCCGTAGGCCGGTCCGCCGAACTGCGGCAGGAACCCGAGGCTGGACTTCAGCCAGGGCTGCACCCACTGCCGCATCGCCGGCACGAGCACCGAGACGCCAATGAGCCCGTAGATGACGCTCGGAACCGCCGCGAGGAGCTCGAGCAGCATCCCGGCGGCGGACGACAGGCGGCGAGGCGCGAGTTCGGCCAGGAAGATCGCGACCCCGATGCCGAGCGGCACGGCAATCGCCAGCGCGATCGCGGACGTCATCAACGTCCCGTAGACGAACGCCGCGGCGCCGAACTGGCCGGCGACCGGGTCCCATTGCTGCGACGTCAGGAATCCGAATCCGAACCGGCGCCAGGCCTGCGCCGAGTTCTGCCACAACTCCCAGGCGAGCAGCCCTGCGATGGCGACGACGGCCGCACCAAAGGCGAATGCGGCGGCGTGAGCTACGAGGTCGCCTCTCCGGAGCCGGCGGGCAACGGCACTGAACAAGACGGTCATCGGGGGATTCCGGCGTTCACAGTGGCAGTCTAGGGGCGCCAGGTTACCGGCGCGTGTCGGCCCTGTTAAATGGGTGTTACGCCAGCGAACGGCAGTTGACAGCACCCGGCCGTGCTGAGAGGATTGTCGCGAAACTGCCACCGTGAGCCACATCCTCATTGTCGAAGACGACCGCGACATCGCCGAGCTGGTCCGGCACTACCTGGTGAGAGCCGGGCACACCGCGGATGTCCTGTCGTCGGGCACCGACGTGCTGCCGCGTCTTGCATCGCGGCGACCGGACCTGATGGTCCTGGACCTGATGCTGCCCGGGGTGCACGGCTTCGAGATCTGCCAGGCGGTGCGCCGCGACCCGGCGCTCGCGGACCTGCCAGTCATCATGGTGACCGCCCGCGCCGAGGAATCCGACCGGGTCGCCGGGCTGGAGCTGGGCGCCGACGACTACGTCACCAAGCCCTTCAGTCCGAAGGAACTCGTCGCGCGGGTGTCCGCGCTCCTGCGGCGGACGGCGCGCGTCGCATCCCCCAACGAGCCGCTGACGGTCTACGGCGCGGTCACGATTGACCGCGAGCGGCACGTGGTGACCGACACCGGGCGTGAAGTGACGCTGACGGCGAAGGAGTTCCTCCTGCTGGAGTACTTCATCCAGCACCGCGGCCGCGTGCTGTCACGCGACCGGCTGCTGTCGGAAGTCTGGGGCTACCAGTACACCGGCGGCACGCGGACGGTGGACGTGCACGTACGGCGCCTGCGCGAGAAGATTCCCCTCCTGACCGAAGCGCTGGTCACCGTGAAACAGTTCGGCTACAAGCTGGCCGACCCCCTCGACGCGTCGGGCGACGCCTGACCGGGGACCGCACGGAGCAACACGATGCTGTTCGGCTTCCGCGGCAAGCTCTTCCTCGCCATCTTCGGCGTCGCGGCCGCGTGCCTCCTGCTCGTCGCCACGCTCGTGTCGCTGTCGCTGCCGGATTCAGACGTACCAGCGCATCGAGCGCTTCCTCGTGTCCGAGGCGCACCTCGTCGCCGAGATGATGGCGTCCCACGAGCGCGAACTGCCGCCCGAGGCCATCGAGCGCGAGGCGGCCCACCTCGGAAAGACGCTGCCGGCCCGCGTCACGCTCATCGCCGCCGACGGAGCGGTCGTCGGCGACTCGATGGTCGCCGGCGCGGAACTGCCGGCGCTCGAGAACCACGCGACCCGTCCGGAGGTGCTCCAGGCGAAGGCGACCGGCACCGGCATCTCCCGCCGCTACAGCCACACCATCGGGACGGACATGCTGTACGTCGCCGTGCCCGTGGCACACCCTCGCGTGGCCTTCGTGCGCCTCGCGCTGCCGCTGACCGAGGTGCAGCAGCAGGTGGCGTCGGTGCGCAACATCACGCTGGTGGCGCTCGCGGTTGCCCTGGCCGGCGCCGCGGGGTTGGCCTGGCTGGCCTCGTTCCTGCTCGGCCGGCGGCTCCACGCGATTGCCGCCGCCGCGCGGCGCGTGGCGTCCGGCGACTTGTCGCAGCGGGTGCGCGACTACGAACGAGATGAACTCGGGATGGTCGCCCGCGTGCTCGACGACACCGTGCGCGAGCTCGCCGGGCGCGTGACGGAGCTGGCGCAGGACCGGGCGCGGACCGAGGCCATCCTGGGCGGGATGGTCGAAGGCGTGATGGTGGTCAACTCGCAGGGTCGGGTGCAGCAGGTCAACCAGGCCGCCCGGGTGATGCTCGGCCTCGACGATTCGGCGGTCGGGGGACACTACCTCGAGTCGATCCGCCACCCGGCAACGGCGGCGCTGGTCACCGACGCCCTCGGCGGCGGCTCGCCGGCCAGCCTCGAGTTCTCACCGGGCCGCACCCGCGGGCGCCGCGTTGTCGCCCGCGCCGCTCCCATCTCGGCGCCCGCCGTGGACGGCGTGGTGCTCGTCCTCCACGACATCACCGACTTGAGGAAAGCCGACCAGGTGCGCCGCGACTTCGTCGCCAACGTCTCCCACGAACTGCGCACGCCGCTGACCGCCATCCGCGGCTACGTCGAGGCGCTCGCGGACGAGCCGCCCGGTTCCGGGGACCGGTCCCGGTTCCTCGAGGTCATCGCACGCCAGGTCAGCAGGATGGAGCGGCTCGTCAAGGACCTGCTCCGGCTCGCCGCGCTCGATGCACGCCAGGAGGCGGTGGAACAGGCGGAGTGCCCCCTGCAGCCGCTCCTGGCCGGCGCCGTCGCCGACCTCGCCCCCGTCATCGCCGCGCGGCGGCAGCGCGTGGACGTGCGCGTGGCGCGTGAGGTGAGCACGATTCGCACCGATGCCGCGAAACTCCAGGACGTGCTGCGGAACCTGATCGAGAACGCCGTCAACTACTCCCCCGAGGGCTGCCTCATCGAGGTCGAGGCGGCGCCCGACAAGGGGGCGTGCCTGATCACGGTGTCGGACGAGGGCCCCGGCATTCCCGAGCCTGACCTCGAACGGGTGTTCGAGCGCTTCTACCGGGTGGACAAGGCCCGTTCGCGCGAGTCGGGCGGGACGGGCCTGGGCCTGTCGATCGTCAAGCACCTGGTGGCGCTGCTGGGCGGGCGCGTGTGGGCCGCGAACCGCCCGGAGGGGGGAGCGCGGCTCTCGGTCAGCCTTCCTCATTGACGCGTCGGTTACCCTTGCCCGAGCGGCCAACTCGCCATAGGCTTATACAGCATGAAACACGTGCTCGCACTCATCCTCGGCGGCGGTCGCGGCACCCGGCTGTTCCCGCTCACGCACCTCCGCTCGAAGCCGGCCGTCCCGATCGCGGGCAAGTACCGGCTGATCGACGTGCCGATCAGCAACTGCCTCCACGCCGACATCCGCCGGATCTACGTGCTCACGCAGTTCAACTCCGCGTCGCTCAACCGGCACATCGCCGAGACGTACCGGATGGACATGTTCTCGCGCGGCTTCGTCGAGATCCTCGCCGCGGAGCAGACCCCCGACAACCCGAACTGGTTCCAGGGGACCGCGGACGCCGTCCGCCAGGCCGCCCGCCATTTCATCTACCACGACGCCGAGTATTACCTCATCCTCGCCGGCGATCACCTGTATCGCATGGACTACGGGGCGATGATCGAGGAGCACATCGATCGACGCGCCGACATCACCATCGCGGCGCAGCCGGTGCTGGCCCACGAGGCGCCCTCGATGGGCATTTTCCGGTTCGACACGGGCGGCCAGATCGTGGGGTTCGAGGAAAAGCCCAACGCCGAGCGGCTGAGGGAGATCGGGTCGAGCATCCCGTCGGGGTCCCGGTTCCTCAACACCTCGGACGACAAGCCCTTCGTCGCGTCGATGGGGATCTACGTCTTCACCCGCGACGTGCTGCTCGAGTCGCTCGAGCGGCACCATGGGCGTGGACTTCGGCCACGAGATCATCCCGGCTGCGCTCGAATCGCGGAAGGTGAACGCCTACATGTTCCGCGACTACTGGCAGGACGTCGGGACTGTCGAGTCGTTCTACGACGCGAACATCATGCTCACCCAGCGGCGGGCCCCGTTCAATTTCTACGATCCGCGCCGGCCCGTCTTCACGCGTCCGCGGTTCCTCCCGGGCTCCCGGCTCAACGAGTGCGCGGTGGACCAGGCCGTCATCGCGGAAGGCTGCTACGCGGACAAGTCCACCATCACGCAGTCGATCGTCGGCATCCGCACCAGGATCGGCAGGGGCTGCACCGTCAGCCGCTCGGTCCTGCTGGGCGCCGACTTCTACGAGAACGACGACGACGCGCCGGTGCACGACGGCGGCGGCCCGGAAATGGGTATCGGGGCCGACTCGGTGCTCGACCGCGTGATCGTGGACAAGAACGCCCGGATCGGCCGCGGCGTCCGGCTGACCAACGAGGCCGGGGTGCAGAACGCCGACGGGGACGGCTACCACATCCGGAACGGCATCATCATCGTGCCGAAGTGGGCCACGGTGCCCGCGGGCACCGTCGTCTAGCAGCGCGCGTTACACCGAATTAACACGAGCGTAACTGCGGGGCAACCCCGGACCGCTATGCTGCGGCCATGGCTCGAGCGCTTCTCTCGACGGGAACCGGCACGCACGGCCTGGAGATGCCCGTTCCGATGCCCGCCGCCCGCTTCGGCGCGTTGACGCGGCCGGCCGCCCGGCGCGGCCTCTCCCCGTCGCCGACGCAGATCCACGTCGACTCGGCGAACTTCTTCTACGGCGCCAAGCAGGCGCTCTTCGACGTCTCGCTCGACATTCCCGCGCGCCTGGTCACCGCGTTCATCGGACCGTCCGGCTGCGGCAAGAGCACGCTGCTGCGGACGTTCAACCGCCTCAACGACACGATCCCCGGGACCCGGCTGGAGGGGCGCATCGAGATCGACGGGACGGACATCTACAGCGCGTCCACGGACGTGGTGGACCTCCGCCGGCGGGTCGGGATGGTCTTTCAGAAGTCGAACCCGTTTCCCAAGTCGATCTTCGAGAACGTGGCCTACGGCATCCGGGTCAACGGCCTGGCGTCGGGCCGCGGGGACCTCCAGGGGCAGGTGGAGGAAAGCCTGAAGGCGGCCGCGCTGTGGGACGAGGTGAAGGACCGGCTGCGCGACTCGGCACTGTCGCTCTCCGGCGGGCAGCAGCAGCGCCTGTGCATCGCCCGCGCCCTGGCGGTCCGGCCGGAGATCCTGCTGATGGACGAACCGGCGTCGGCGCTCGACCCGATTGCCACCCAGCGGATCGAAGAGCTGATCTACCAGCTGAAGCAGGACTACACGATCGTCATCGTGACGCACAACATGCAGCAGGCGGCGCGCGTGTCCGACTTCACGGCCTTCTTCTGGCTCGGCAAGCTGGTGGAGTTCGAGCGTACCGAGAAACTCTTCACCGCCCCGGGCCAGAAGCTCACGGAAGACTACGTCACCGGCCGCTTCGGCTAAAACGGGGTCAGGCCCCGTTTTCGCCCGCCCGGCGGGCAAGGCCCGGAAACGGGGTCGGCCGGCCCCGTTTTGGTGAGGCCCGGTTTGGTGTTGTGGCACAATCCGCGTACGGCAGGAAGGCACAGATGGAAACGCGCGAACGGACCCGCCACTTTCAGGAGGAGCTCGAGGAGCTCAAGGCCAGCATCCTGGCGATGGGCGGCCTCGCCGAGGACCGGGTGCAGGCCGCGATGGACGCGCTGGTCCAGCGTGACGCCGGCAGCCTGGACGCCGTGCTGACCGGCGACGAACCGATCAATCAACTGCACATCAAGATCGACGGCGTCGCGTTCCGCCTCCTCGCGCTGCACCAGCCGATGGCCTCCGACCTCCGCATGATCGTGGCCGCGCTGAAGATCAACGCCGACCTCGAGCGGGTCGGCGACCTCGCCGTGAACATCGCGGAAGCAGGCCACCGCTACCTTGCACTGCCGCCCGTCAAGCCGCTCATCGACCTGCCGCGGATGGCGGAGATCGCACAGCGGATGCTGCGGGATGCCCTGGACGCGTTCGTGAAGGGAGACGTGGCACTCGCGCAGTCGGTGCTCGACCGCGACGACCAGCTCGATGCGCTCAAGACCCAGGTCTTCCGCGAGCTGCTCACATACATGCTGCAGGACCCGGCGACCATCGAGGCGTCTCTCGCGCTCATCCTCGTCTCGCGTCACCTCGAGCGGATCGGCGATCACGCCACGAACGTAGCCGAGGACGTCATCTTCGTGGTGTCGGCGCGCGACGTCCGCCACGCCCCGGCGCCGGGCACGCACTGACACCGGCTTCCGGCTTTCGAGCTTTCGGCTTTCGGCTTCCGCCCAAACGCGCGCTCCATGTAGCCGAGGGCCTTCAGGCCCTCGGCCGGCCGACGGGCTGAAGCCCGTCGGCTACAGCTATCTCAGCCCGCTGCGTCTCATCGCCCGTCGCCCCTTGCCCCGTTGTCTCGGCAGGCGGGACGCCTGCGGCACCGCGACTCCCGACTTTCGACTCGGGACTTTTGACTTTCGACTCTTGACTGTCGACTACAATGGTGTCGTGGGCGCCTCGTTGTGCGTGTTCTGCCGCAAGCATCCGATCGTTCCGCGCTGGCGGCCGTTCTGCAGCGAACGCTGCAAACTGCTCGACCTCGCCAAGTGGGTCGACGGCGACTACCGGATCCCGGAGGAGCCCGTCAAGGAGCCGGCCGATGACGATGAAGACGATGGTTTGTAGCGCGGTGGCGAGCATCCTGTGGGCGGCCGCCGCGGCTGCCTGCGGCGCCCCTTCGGCCCCCGGGCCGGCCGGCTTCGACGGCAATCGCGCCTATGAAGACCTCCGCCAGGTCGTGGGGATCGGCCCGCGAACGCCCGGCTCGGCGGGGGCGCAGGCCACGCGCGACTACATCAAGAAGCAGCTGGCGGCCAGCGGGATCGCGGTGACGGAGCAGGCGTTCGAGGCCGACACTCCCGTCGGCCGCCTCCACATGGTGAACCTGATCGCCACGATTCCCGGGGCCTCGCCCGAACGAATCGTCTTCGCCGGCCACTACGACACGAAGATCTTCCGCGAGTTCCGCTTCGTCGGCGCCAACGACGCCGGGTCGAGCACCGCCTTCCTGATCGAGTGGGCGCGGGTGATGAAGACGCGCACGAACGCCTGCACGATCGAGGTCCTCTTCCTCGATGGCGAGGAAGCCACGCTGCCCGACTGGGTGGACCCCGACAACCGCTACGGCAGCCGCCACTACGTCCAAACGGCGCAGAAGGACAAAAGCCTGGCAGGGATCAAGGCGGTCGTCCTCGTCGACATGATTGGCGACCGCGACCTGCAGATCAAGCGCGAGTTGTATTCCACGACGTGGTTGACCGACGCGATCTGGATGGCCGCGAAGCGCCTGAAGCAGAACGACGTCTTCCTCGACGCGGGCGAGTTCATCGAAGATGACCACGTGCCGTTCCTGAAGGCCGGGGTGCCGGCGGTGGACATCATCGACGGCCCGGGCAGCTATCCGCCGTGGCACACGGCCGCCGACACGCTCGACAAGGTGAGCGCGCGCAGCCTGCAGATTGTCGGGGACGTGCTGCTGGAGGCGCTGCCGGCTATCGAGAAGCGGGTAGGGGCGAAGCCGGGCCGCGGCGCCGGCTTCTGAGAGCGAGGGCCGCCGCGAGCGCGAGGCCCGACGCCAGTTCGACGGCCGCCCACCCGGAGGCCGCGCGCAAGCCTGACGACCGGGCCGCCGCCATCGCCTGTCCGATGTCCTGCCGCGGCCCGCGTCCTTCCACGAACAACTGCTGACGGTCCACGTAGTCGCGCGCACCCTTCTCGATGTGCGCATCGAAGACCACGTTCCAGGTGACCACCGCGCCCGCAAGCCAGATCACGGCATCGCCGGCACGGAGGCCGGCGCCACGGCGTGCTTGCCCTGAGCCCTGAGCCCTGAGCCTTGAGCCTTGGGCCCTGAGCCCTGAGCCTTGACCCTGCCTGTCATTGCGCCCGCGGTCCGTACCGCACGACGACGGCGGTCATGTCGTCGCTCTGCATCGTGTTCGCGGCGAACGCCTTGACCGTGCGCACCAGCTCCTCGAGGATCTCGCTGGCGCTCCCGTTCGGCACGCGCTTCAGGCAGTCCAGGATCCGGTCGTCGCCGAACTCTTCGCCTGCCTGGTTCAGCGCCTCCGAAATCCCGTCGCTGAAGATGACGAGCACGTCGCCAGGCGTCAGCTGGACGCGCTCCTCCTCGTAGGTCGCCTTTTCGAAGAGCCCGCAGATCAACCCGCCCGTCTCGAGCCTCCGCACGGTGGGGCCGCTGACCAGGAACGGCGGGTTGTGTCCGCCGTTGCAGCACGTGAGCGTCCCGTCGCTGCCGAGCGCGGCGAAGAAGACGGTCACGAAGCGCGAGCCGATCGCGCGGCGGATCAGGATCTCGTTCACCCGGGCCAGGGCGGCCGCCGGGCCGCCGCCGAAAGACGTCTGGGTCGCGAGCACGCCCTGCGTCACCGCGGTGAGCAGCGCCGCCGGCGCCCCCTTGCCTGACACGTCGGCCACGACGAACCCGGCCGAGCCGTCGGCCATCGTGAAGTACTCGAAGAAGTCGCCGCCGATGGCCCGGCACGGCACCGTTCGTCCCGACGGCCTCGAAGATGGGCGACGACCACGCGGGCGGCGGCAGGAGCGCCTGCTGGATCTCCGCGGCGATCCTCAGCTCCTGCTCCATCTTGGCCTTCTCCACCGCCTCGCGGTAGAGGCGCGCGTTTTCCAGCGCGACCGCGGCCTCGGTGGCCAGCGTCTCGAGGCCCGCGTGCAGCGCGGGCGAGGCCAGCGCCCCGGCTCACGGCTGTCGAGGTACAGCACGCCGATGCGGCGTCTGCTCGGCCGATCGCATCGGCCTTGTCCAGGTAGCGGACCAGGCGCAGCGGGATGCAGAAGACCTGGCGGATGCCGAGCGCCAGCGTGCCGCCGTGGACCGCCGGGAGGTCGCCCTCGCGCAGGTCGGCCACCACCCGGGCCTCGCCCGTCTGGAAGACCTCCTCGGGAATCTTGCGGCTGGTCTCGAACGACTGCCCGGGGAGGGTGACGCGGCCCCGCGACCGGGCCAGCTTGAACTCCAGCTTGCCCCCCGCGTCCGCCATCATGATGAAGCCGCGCTCGGCGCCGCTCAGTTCGATCGCCGAGTCGATGACCAGCGCCAGGACCTCGTCCAGCACGCGCGAAGAACCGAGCGCCCGCAGCCCCTCGAGCAGGGCGGCCACCTGCCGCAGTTCGCTGCCGGCGGCAGAGACCGAGCCGGTCTGCGGCTCGACCGGCCGAGACGCGGAGTTCCTGCACCGGCTCGCAAAGGAAGACCATCTCCTTGCCGCCGGTCTGGCCGAGGCGGATCAGGTCGCCGTGCTTCAGCACCTGCTCCTTCTCCACCCGCACGTTGTTGACGAACGTCCCGAACCGCGAGCCGCGGTCGCGCAGGACGTAGCGCTCGCCGTCGCGCGCAACTTCCGCGTGCTCGCGGGAGATGTCGGGTTCGACAAGCCGGACGTCGTTGCCGGTCCGCCGCCCCAGCGTCAATACGTCCTTGTTGATCGGGACGGGGCGCCCATCCATCTCCAGCATCGCGTCAGCCATTGGTGTCTCCCTGGACCAGGTTCACGAACGCCACCGGCGCCGCCGCCAGAACCGCCAGGCGAGGACGATCAGCGCGAGCCCCACGAGCACCCACGAGAGGTACCGCGGCGCCTGGCCGGCCGCCGCCAGCGCCATGTACAGCGCGCCAAGGACCAGCACGAGCAGCGCCGCGACGAGCGGGATGCTGCTCGGCCTCCTCGTCGGCGCCCCCGGCTTGACGCGGGGCTCGAACGTCGCCTGCCCGCAGCGATAGCAGACAAGCGCCTTGTCGGCAATCTCGGTTCCGCACTTCTTGCAGAATCATCGATGTATGAGGTCCTTCAGGACGAGAGCGCCCGCAGCGCCGGCTTGGCCGCCGCCATCAGGGCGAGCGCCGCGCCGAACGTGCACACGATGGTCGCGCCCGTCGGCAGGTCCAGCTTCAGGGACAGGAAGATGCCCGCCGCCGACACCACCGTTCCCATGGTCCACCCGATGGCCAGGCGCCGGCCGATTCGTTCAGCGTACAGCATGGCGGCCACCGATGGAACGATGAGATAGCAGAACACCAGCAGGACGCCCGCGATCGAGACCGACGAGGTCACGACGAAGCCGAACGACGCGTAGAACAGGAAATCCCACCACCGCACCTTGATGCCCGGGATGTCCGCCGCGCCGTGGCTCATCGAGATCGCCAGGAACTTCCGGCGGAACACGAAGTGGAAGACGCCCACCGCCCCGTAAAGCAGCGCCGTGCGCCCGACCTCCGGCCACGACACCGCCAGGATGTTCCCGACCAGCATGTCCTTCAGGTGTTCGCTCTCCGAGGTGGCGTGGCTCATCGCGAGGATCGCGGCGGCCGACGCGACCGCGTAGCAGATGCCGATGATCGCCTCCTGGGGGATCCGCGCCTTCTGCCCGCGAATCGTCGAGAACACCGCGGCGCCGATGAAGGTGAATCCCAGGCTGACCCAGTAGACGAACCGCGAGTGCGGGTCTCCGCCGCTCTCCGGCAGCAGGAGCGCCACCGTCGCCCCGAGCGCCGCGATCTGCGCGAGCGACAGGTCGACGAAGATCACCCCGCGCTCCACGACGTGCACGCCCAGGTATGCGTGGATGCCGGTCAGGATCAGGCTGGCCGCAAACGGCGCGGCGAGGAACTGCAGGATCGTCAGGTCCACGGCCACCGTTCCTTACTTGGCGCCGGATTGCTTGATGGCGGTCACGAGCATGTTGATATCGTAATCGAAGAGCTTGAGATAGTCGGTAATCTCCTTCTCCCCTCCGACCGAGGGCGCCATCACCAGCACCTTCGCCCCCGTGTCCCGGGCGATCGCGTTCGGCGTCTTCAGGTCGAAGTACGGCTCCACCAGCATGATCTTCACACCCTGCCGCTTCATCTCCCGGATCAGGTCGAGCGTGTGGCTCGGCGACGGGGGAATGCCGGGCCTCGGCTCGATATAGCCGATCACGTCGAGGCCGAAGCGGTCCACGAAGTTCGGCCACGAACGGTGGTAGGTGACGATCTTCAGCCCCTTGTAGGGGGCCATCTCCGCGTCCCACCGCTTCTCGGCAGCCGCCAGGCGCTTGTCGAAGTCGGCGTAGCGGCCGGCGAAGTACGCGGCGTCGCCCGGGCGCAGCTCCGAGAACTTCTTCTGGATCGCCTGCGCGATCCGCCGCCCGTTGCCCGGGTCCAGCCAGTAGTGGGGGTTGCCTTGCGGGTGAACGTCGCCCATCGCCCGCGTGACCTGCCCCGTCGGGGATTTCCAGGATCCTCACGGTCAACGAGGCATCGAGGTAGCCCGCGGCCGCCCGGCTGCAGCTTCGCGTTCCGGCTCTGGTTGATGAGCGGCGGAAGCCAGCCGATCTCCAGCTCGCGGCCGACGGCAATCAGCAGGTCGGCCTTGTTCAGCTTGAGGATGAAGCTCGGCTTCGGCTCGACGAAATGCGGGTCCTGGTAGCCGCGCGCCAACGCCTCGACGTCGACGCGGTCACCTCCCACTTCGCGCGCCAGCGACGCCAGGTCCTCGGTGCTGGTCGACGACGTTCAGCCTGTCGGCCGCCCCCGCGGGTGCGGGCAGGACGAGCGAAGCGGCAACGGCAACGACACACCCGACGGCTCTGATCCCCATGACTCTCCTTCGGCGCTCGGCCTTCGACTCTCGACGTTCGGCTCTCGACTCTGACCTCGACTTCGACTCTCGGCTCAGAAGAGATGCGCCCCGTGCGCCCCGATCGAGAACAGGAACTGGAACAGCAACTCGTTCGCCGTCGTGCCTTCGGCGTAGCGGGTCCGCCGGGTCCTGCCCGCGGATCTGGCTGAATTCGCTCGGCCAGAAGGTCAGCAGCACCGAGCCGCCCTTGTCGGTGAGCCACGGGCTCGTGGCCCGGTCGGCGTAATCGAGGCGGGCGCCGGCGAACCACCGCCGCGCGAACTGGTAGTCCGCCGACACGTAGGCGCCGAACGATTGCGGCTCGCCAGCCAGCTCGCTGCGGCGGCTCCACACCATTTCGGTCCTCGCCAGGAACCGGCGCGACGTGGCGCGTCGCAGCGGCCGGTACCGGAACGTCGCGTCCACCCCGATCAACCGCGTCGTCGCGTCGGCGCCCGCATCGTTGCGCCCGAAGGCGAACGACGTCCCCAGGTCGATGTTCGCGGCGTCCCCCAGGTCCTGGTAGCCGCGCAGGCGCGCGACGTAGGACAGGTCGCCGCGCGTCGGCGCGCTGAAGACGCCCGAGTCGGTCCCGTAGACCTCGCCCGTCGCCTCGAGGAAGAACCACGGGATCGGCACCAGCTTCGCCACCGAGACGCCGCCCGAGTCGATCCCCTCGTCCCCTCCCAGGAGGTTGGTGGCCATCAGCGGCTTGTCGGCCCACGGCATGCTGTGGGGGTGCATCTGGTTCACCTTGCCGAAGCTCGCCTTCATCTGGCCGACCTTGGCGAGCAGCCCGCCCGGCAGGCTGGTGAACGTGAGGAACCCCTCCTCGACCGCGGCATGGCCGTCCGGCGCGAACGTCAGGAAGAAGTCGGCGCGTGCGTAGGGATCGACCACGGCCTGGAGCGAAAGCTCCGCCTCGTTCATCTGGAGGGCCGGGCTGGGGTTGACGTCGTTCGTGCCGGCCGCGCCCAGGAAGTTTCCGATGACGGCGATGTCGGGATTGAAGATCTTCGACAGCGCGGACGCGTTGCCGTAGACCGGCAGGCTGCCCGACGGGCCGCCCGCCCCTTGCGCGCCAGACGGCACGTCCACCGTGGACGGCGGCGCGGCCGCGGGTGCGGCGGCTGGAACCTGCGCCGGGGGTACGGCCTGCCCCGCCTGCGCGGCCGGCGCGGCAACGACAGGAGGCGCCTGCCCCTTCGCGGCAGCATCCAACGCCCCGAGCCGCGCTTCGAGAGCGGCAAGGCGATCGCCGTACTGTTGCTTGATCGCCTCGAACTCCTGGCGCAGCCGCTCGACCTCGCTTCTGACCGCCTGGGCGGCCGCGTCGCGGTCGGTCGTCGCGGCCTGGGGACTCCCGGCCGCCTGCTGCGCGAAAGTTGCGGGTGCCATCGACAGCCACAGGCAGAGGCCCAGCACGGCACGGGTTCTCGAGACTCCCATCTCTCACTCCCCGGAATGGCGATCGGTCCACGAACGGAGGTTGCCGGTTGCTAGCAGGACGTGACCGTGCCGGCCGCCGGAGGCGCACGGGTCACGCCATCGTCGGCCGCGGCAAGGCTGGAACGGAGGGGCACGAAGAGGGCGACCGCCCCGGCGTCCCGCAAGACCGGCGTCGCGGCCGGCTGGTGGACGATCAGGGGAACCGTGGTGAGGCAGGCACACAGCGTGCAGTGAGGCTGCGGCGTGTCCGTGCAGGGCGCCCCGTGAAGCGCGACGCCGCCCAGCCACACGAACAGGTAGCAGGCGGCGACCAGCGCGATGCGCACACGCAGCGGGGGGGCACCCGGTTGTCGCATGTAATTCGATTATAATCGCGTTCCTGGACACCACCGCATGATCCCCCTCCGTGACGTCATCCCGTCCCGCACGACGCCTTACGTCACGGTGGGCATCATCGCCCTCAACGTCCTCGCGTTCTGGTACCAGCTGTCGTTCTCGCGCGGCGACCTCCAGGTGTTCGTGCGCACCTACGGGGTGGTGCCGGCCGAGTTTGCCTGGCCCACGCTCGTCACCTCGATGTTCCTGCACGGCGGCTGGTTCCACATCATCGGCAACATGTGGTTCCTGTGGATCTTCGGCGACAACGTCGAAGACCGCCTCGGCCATGGCCGCTACCTGTTCTTCTACCTGCTCTGCGGTGTCCTGGCGGGGATCGCGCAGACCCTCGTCAACCCCGACTCGTACGTGCCCACGATTGGCGCCAGCGGGGCGGTGGCCGGCATGATGGGCGCCTACTTCGTCCTGTACCCGCGGTCGCGCGTGCTCACGCTGATCCCGCTGTTCATCTTCATCGAGATCATCGAGATCCCGGCGGTTTTCTTCCTCGGCTTCTGGTTCCTGATGCAACTCTTCAGCGGAGCCGGCTCGATCGCGCACACCACGGGGTCGCAGGGAGGGATCGCGTTCTGGGCTCACGTGGCCGGGTTCGCCGCCGGCGCCGGCGGCGTCTTCATCTTCCGCCGGCCGGAGCGCCGGTGGGACAACGGAATGTAGAATGGAGAATGTCGAATGGAGAATGTAGACTGCGGTACGTTCCGCATTCGGCATTCTTCATTCTTCATTCTTCATTCTATCGGGTGCGAAGCACGCGGTAGATCGTCCCCTCCTGCCCCGCCGCGGTGATCCGCTTCACCAGGTCCGCGCGCGGGTCGGCATCCAGGAATGCCGTGGCCGCCTCGTAATCGCCCGCCTTGCACATCCCCTTGTCGATCACGATGAACTGGACGCCGCGGCGTTGCAGGAACCTCATCCCGCGATCCGACGGGAAGCCGCGCAGCTCGCGCACGGCTTCGCGGAACGATTCCGGGAAGTAGCCGCTGGTGCCGGTCACGAGGCGCTGCCAGTGAAACGTCGAGAAGTAGAGAAAGCGCGCGTCGCGCGTGGCTTCGACCAGGCTTCCCGGGAACGGCAGGTCCACGAGGGGGACGGGCGGTGCCCCCCTGAAGTAGTCGTAGATCGGCGGCGGCGCGGCGGCAAGCGGCCGCACACCGAGGTTCGACGCGTTCTCGACGAGCAGGACCGCGGCACACAGCGCCGGCACCGCCAACGCCGCCCGCCCCCGGAGCCAGCCCGATCGCCGCAGTCGCTGCACGCCGTAACCGGCGAGCACGGAAAGCGCCAGCCCGAGGAGAACGCTGAATCGTGCCGGCACCCGCAGCCCGCGGAACGGCAGCACGTAGTCGCGAAGCGTCGGAAAGATCACGGCGTTGGCGCCGAGCGACCCGTCGAAGACCACCAACGCCGCCAGCAGGTACGCGCCCCGGCGCGCATCGAGCCGCGGCCACGCGCCCGCGGCCGCGAGGACGACGAGCGCCAGCCCGGGAAACAGGCTCAACTCCGGCAGGCGCGGGTGGTCGAGCCAGCGGCCGAAGAGCAGGTTGCGGGAGTGCGCGACGAGGTAGCTGCCGGGCGTCGCGCTGTACAGCCGCGCCTCCCAGTCCGGGCGCTCGCCGAGTTGGGCCCGGTTCTGGAAGTACGGCACCGCCACCGGCAGCACCAGGACGGCGACCACCACGACGGCCGGAATCCAGGGAGTCAGGGCCGCCCGCCAGCCCGGCCGCCGACGAAACGTGAGCGTGCCCCACACCACCGCCATCACCACGAGCAGGAAGAGGCCGTAGTAGAGCGAGGAGAGCGTCTGAAGGGCCACCAGCACCCCGGCCGCGACCGCGTCGCGCCTGCGGCCGCTCTCGATCGTCCTGTGCAGCATCAGCAGCGCCAGCGGCATCCAGAACGTCATCTGCAGTTCGAGGTGGCTGTAGTGCTCGAACCTGAACGGGTAGAAGGCGAACGCCACCCCTGCCACGATCGCCGACGGGCGGTCGGCCGTCAGCCTGCGCACGAGCGCGTACATCGCGATGCCGGATGCCGCAAACGACAGCACGAGGATCACGTTGTAGACGACGACCTGCGGGGCCCCGAGCCACAGGAACGGCGCCGCCATCAACGCCGGGGCCAGCATCGCGTCGGAGTACGCCAGCGTCCGGAGTTCCGGGTAGAACATGTTCCCGTCGAACAGGTGGCGCGGGTCGAGCGGGAGCTGGTGCGCGACCCAACTGAGGCGCCAGATGGAGAACAGCGGGTCGCCGAAGTCCGCGACACCGTGGAGCGCGAACAGCTGCTGCTGCAGCATCAGCGCGGTCAGGCCGGCGAACAGGGCGATGACGCCCACCCACTCGCCCGGACGCCCGCGCAACGGGGGCGGCAAGGGCGTGTCGGCCGGGTCGAAGCGATCGCGCAGCCAGGTCCCGGCGCGGTGAATCCAGGGGTGCGAGGGAGCGCCCGGCGCGCGCCAGCGCCGGACGAGCAGCAGCACGGCCGCGAGCAGGATGGCCCGCGAAGGTGTGGAGATCGAGAGGCGGAGCGCGCCGCTCTCCCACCTGAAGCCGCCGGACGCGGCGACGGCGTAGGCCAGGAGCACCAGTGCGATGGCCGTGATGTCGAGGACTTCGGCCAGGCGGTGACGGGCGGCGTGGTCGCGCGAACGTGGTCCCGGCGCGCCTTCGCGCTCGTCGAGTCGCATCCCGTTCATGGTAGAGCAATTCGGCGTGCCGTGCGAGCCGGGACGGACCGGCGCCGGCGGCCGCAGTGTGCGACAATGTCGTCATGGCGACCACCCCGTCCCCCCAGTTGCCAGCCGAACTGCCCGTCCTTCCCTTGCGGCGGGCCGTCCTCTTCCCCTTGACGCTCCAGCCGCTCGCCGCCGATCGCCCGGTGTCGGTCGAGTCGATCAACCGGGCCCTCGGCGGCGACCGGATGCTGTTCCTGACGCTCCAGCACGAGGACGGCGAGGACCCGCAGCCCGGCGACCTCAATCGCATCGGCACGGTCGGCGTCATCCGCCAGATGGCGAAGGCCCAGTCCGGCGTGCACATCATCGTCGAAGGCCTGGCGCGCGCCTCCGCGACGATCACGCGGACCGGGACGTCGATGACCGCGGCGGTGGACCCGCTGCCCGAAGTGGTCGAACCGTCGATCGAAGTCGACGCGTACGTGCGGAGCCTGCGTGACCTGATCGACAAGGCGATGAACCTGGCATCCGGGCTCTCCCAGGACCTGCGGGCGATGGTGATGAGCATCGACGACCCGCTCCGCCTCGCCTACATCCTCGGCAGCCTGCTCGACATGAAGCCCGAGGACAAGCAGAAGCTGCTCGAGGAACACCAGCTCCTGGTCAAGCTGAAGGCGGTTTCGACCGCGCTCAACCGCGAGATCTCCCTGCTCGAACTGAAGGGCAAGATCGAATCGCAGGCGCAGCAGGAGATGACCGACGCGCAGCGGCAGTACTACCTGCGCCAGCAGCTGAAGGCGATCCAGGAGGAGCTGGGCGAGAAGGAGGGGGCCGAGACCGCCGAACTGCGCGAGCGGTTCGGGAAAGCGAACCTGCCGGAGCACGTGGCCGCGACGGCGTCCCGCGAAATCGATCGGCTGGAGCGGATGACGCCGGCGTCTCCCGAGTACCAGATGATCCGCACCTATCTCGACTGGGTGCTCGAGGTCCCCTGGAGCGTCACCACGGCCGATCGCCTGGACCCGGTCGAGGCGCGCCGCGTCCTCGACGAGGACCACTACGACCTCGACAAGGTGAAGGAGCGGATCGTCGAGTACCTGGCGGTGCGGAAGCTGAAGGGCGACATGAAGGGGCCGATCCTCTGCTTCGTCGGCGCGCCCGGCGTGGGCAAGACGTCGCTCGGCCAGTCGATCGCCCGCGCGATGAACCGCAAGTTCGTGCGCATCTCGCTCGGCGGCGTCCGCGACGAGGCGGAAATCCGCGGGCACCGCCGGACGTACATCGGCGCGCTCCCGGGCCGCGTCATCCAGGCGCTGAAGCAGGCCGGCTCGGCCAACCCGGTCTTCATGCTCGACGAGATCGACAAGATGAGCGCGGGCTTCCAGGGCGACCCGGCCGCCGCGCTGCTCGAGGTGCTCGACCCGGCGCAGAACAACACCTTCCGCGATCACTACCTCGAGATCAACTACGACCTCTCGCGCGTCCTCTTCATCGCGACCGCCAACCAGCTCGGCCCGGTCCACCCGGCCCTGCTCGATCGGATGGAGGTGATCTCGCTCGCCGGTTACACCGGGGACGAGAAGATCCACATCGCGCGGCGCTACCTGATCCCGCGGCAGCTCTCCGAGCACGGCCTCCCGCCGGACTCGGTGGTGCTCGACGACGAGACGCTTCGCGGCGTGATCGAGCAATACACCCGGGAGGCGGGCGTCAGGAGCCTCGAGCGGCAGGTTGGCACGATCGCGAGGAAGGTGGCCGCGCGCGTGGCGGCGACCGGCTCACCCACGGGAGACGGCCTCCTGCCGGTCACCGTCGCCGCCGCCGACCTCCCCGAGTACCTCGGCCCGCCGCGCATCCACGGCGAGGTGGCCTTCCGCACCTCGCGGCCCGGCGTGGCCACCGGCGTCGCGTGGACGGAGACGGGCGGGGACGTCCTGTTCGTCGAGGCCACGCTCATCCCGGGTGGCCACGAGAACCTCATTCTCACCGGCCAGCTGGGCAACGTGATGCAGGAGTCCGCGCGCGCCGCGGTGAGCCACATCCGGGCGAACTGCCGCGAGTTCGGCATCGACCCGAACTTCCTCGAGAAGCACGACCTGCACGTGCACGTGCCGGCCGGGGCGATCCCCAAGGACGGCCCGTCGGCCGGCGTGACGATGGCCACCGCCATCCTGTCGGCGGTGCGCCACGAGGCGGTCCAGGCGGACGTCGCGATGACCGGCGAGATCACGCTGACGGGGCTGGTGCTCCCCGTCGGCGGCATTCGCGAGAAGGTGCTGGCCGCCAGCCGCCACGGCATCAAGACGTTCGTGCTGCCGGAGCGGAACGAACCCGACCTGGCGGAACTCCCCGAGGACGTCCGCCGCCGCATGCGGTTCGTGCCGGCCGCGACGATCGAGGAGGTCCTGCGGGTGGCGTTGCCGGCCGCGGCCCCACACCCGGCCTGAGGCACATGTCGCTCATCGAGCCGGAAGCCGGACACCGCCCGAAGCCGTAAGCCGGAAGCCCGAAGCCACCATGATCGTCTTCTACATCTCCGGCCACGGTTTCGGCCACGCCTCGCGCGAGATCGAGATCATCAACGCCATCCGGCAGCGCCGGCCCGACCTCCCGATCGTCGTTCGCACCGGCGCCAAGCGCTGGATCTTCGACCTGACGCTCCGTGTCGCAGGCGACGTTCCCCGCGCGCAGGCGATCCTCCCGGTGGGGCAGGCGTCCCGCCTGCGATTACGACTTCCAACCCGTCGAGTGCGACACGGGCGTCGTGCAGATCGACAGCCTGCGCCTCGACGAAGCCGAGACCGTCCGTCGCGCCGGCGAGTTCTACCGCGACTTCGAGGCGAAGGTCGCCCGGGAACGCGAGGTGCTCGCCTCGCTCGGCGCGCGGCTCGTCGTCGGCGACGTTCCGCCGCTCGCGTTCGCGGCGGCCCACGCCGCGGGCCTGCCCTCCATCGCGATCGCCAACTTCACGTGGGACTGGATCTACGAAGACTACGAGCCGGCCGCGCACGGCTACCCGGACCTGGTCGCCCGCATTCGAGACGCGTGCGCGCGCGCCGGGCTCTTTCTTGCGCCTGCCGATGTGGGGCGGGTTCGGGATGGCGCCCGCCGAGGCCACGCGCGACCTGCCGCTGGTGGCCCGGCGGTCCGAGCGCGACCCGCTCGAGACACGGAAGGCGCTCGGCCTCCCCTGCGATCGGAAGCTGGTGCTGCTGTCGTTTGGGGGCCACGGCCTCAAGGGCCTCTCTCCCGCGGCCTTCGACGGCTTCGGCGACGACTTCGTCGCGGTCGTGACGGGGCACCTGGAGATGTCGCGACGCGGCCCGGCAGCGCCGCCGTGGTGTCGTCGAGTTCGACGAGCAGGCGCTCTACGACGGCGGCTGGCGCTACGAAGACCTGGTGGCCGCCGTGGACGTCGTCGCCACCAAGCCGGGCTACGGCATCATCGCGGAGTGCGCGGCGAACGACACCGCGCTCCTGTACACCTCGAGGGGCCACTTCGTGGAATACGAGGTGCTGGTGCGCGAGATGCCGCGCTACGCGCGGTCGCAGTTCATCCCGCAAGACGAGCTGTTTGCCGGGAACTGGCGGCCCTACCTGGAGCGGCTGCTGGCGCAGGCACGCCCGCCCCGCGCCGACGTCTCGGGCGCGGCGGCGGCGGCGGACATCATTCTGTCTTCTATCCCTTGACGCAGGTGACGAGCGACCAGATCCGCGGCATGTTCACCTTTTCGATCGACACCGGGTGCAGGCCGGCCTGCGCGAGGAACGCCGGGAGGTCGAGGTCGGCCTTGAAGCCGATGTGGATGGTGAACGGCGAAATCAGCCGTTCGATCCCGGACAACAGCGGGTTCGGGCTGCGGAAGTGGTTCAGGAAGATGATCCGGCCGCCCGGCCGGCAGACGCGGCGCATCTCGGCAGCGACCCGGACGGGATCCGGCACGACGCTGATCAGGTAAGGCGCGTAGACGATGTCGAAGGAGTCGTCGGCGAACTTCAAGCTCGGCGGCGTCCATCTCGAACAGCCGGACGTTCCGCATTCCCTTCTTCGCCACCCGCTCCTGGGCCTTCTCGAGCATCGACGCCGAGAAGTCGATCCGGTCACCGCGCAGTCGCGCGGGTAGAGGGCCAGGTTGATCCCGGTGCCGACGCCGACCTCGAGGATCGACTCGCCCGGCTGGATCCCCATGCGCTGGATTGCCTGCAACCGCCCGGGGTGCAGGGTCGGACCGAAGGTCCAGTCGTAGACGACCGCCAGCTTCTCGTACACGCCCTCGACGAAGTCGTTCTCGACCGCAGTCACCGACAGCGCGCGGGTGGCGGCGTCGGAAGAGGAGATGTAATCCTCGGTGCGGTGTGACTCTCTCCGCTCGAATAGGGCCATTGAGATCTCCGCGGCCGTCAGTCCCGGTCTGTTAGTTGTCGCAGGAAGCAGCCGATTCGTTACTCTACTACTCCCGCAGCTCTGCCGACAAGTCTACGCGCCAATCCCATCGAGCACCAGCAGCGCCGCCTGCACGCGCCCGGTCGCGTTCGACAACTGGATGCCCTGCACGCGATCCCTGATCGCCGCCGCTATCCCCCGTGCAATCGCTACGCCCTCCGCCGCCGCCGCTTCCGCCGACTCTGCCCGACGCATCCGCCGGACCAACTCGTCCGGCACGCGCACGCCCGGCACCTCGTTCGCCAGGAACTCGGCGTTCAACTGGCTGTCGAAGGGCCAGACTCCCGCGATGATCGGCATCTTCAGGTGGGCGACGCGCTTCAGGAACCTGTCGAACGCGTCGAGGTCGAATACGGCCTGCGTGATCGCGAACTCGGCCCCCGCCTCGACCTTGAACTCGAACCGCCTGACCTCGTCGTCGAGGTTGAGCGCGGTGGGGTTGGCCGCCACCCCGATGTGATAGGCCGTCTGGCGCGACAGCGGCTCGCCGCCGATGTCCACTCCGTGGTTCAGCCGGCTCACCACGTTCGTGAGGCCGATCGAATCGACGTCGTACACGCCCGTCGCAAACGCGTAGTCGCCGCGCCGGGGTGGGTCGCCCGTGACGAGCAGTAGGTTGCGGATCCCCATCGCGTGCGCGCCGAGCAGGTCCGACTCCATGCCGAGGAGGTTCCGATCCCGGCAGGCGTAGTGCAGCACGGTTTCGATCCCCGCCTGCTGCTCGATCAGGACCGCCATCGAGATCGCGCTCATCCGGGCGGCGGCCAGCGGGCCGTCCGGGATGTTGATCGCGTCGACGCCCCGGATCTTCAGCGACCGCGCCTCTTCGATCGCGGAGGCGAACTCGTGCCCCTTCGGGGGAGTCAGTTCGACGATGTGAACGAAGGTGCCGCGGGCCATGGCATGGGCCAGCCGGCTCTTCAGCTCGCGCGCGACCGGCGGCACCGAGGGCTCGCCCGTCGCGACGGGGCTGACGCGGGCGGTTCCCGCCCGCCTGGCCGCCGACCCGGCGCCCACCGCCAGCTTGATCTGGCGGATGTGTTCCGGCGTCGTCCCGCAGCAGCCGCCGACGAGCCGGACGCCGGTCGCGCTGAACCGCCTCGCGTACGACGCCACGTACTCGGGAGACGAGAGGTAGATGGTGCGCCCCTCGATGTGCCGGGGCTTGCCTGCGTTCGGCTGCGCCGCGAGCGGCGTATCGACCGTGGCGGCGATGCGCTCGATCGTCTCGAGCATGGCCGCCGGCCCGACGCTGCAGTTCACCCCCACGACGTGGGCGCCGCGCCGCACCAGCTCGGGGCCGAACTTCTCGGGGGGGGTGCCGTCGAGGGTGTTGCCGTGCTCCTCGATCGCCATCTGCGCGACGATCGGCAGGTCGCAGACGCCGCGCACCGCGGCAATCGCCGCGCCCATCTCGTTGAGGTCGCGGAAGGTCTCGAGGATGAAGAGATCGACGCCGGCCTCGACGAGGGCGGCGGCCTGCTCGCGGAAGTACTCCTCCGCCTCGTCGACACCCGTCTTGCCCCAGGGCTCGATCCGGATGCCGAGCGGGCCGATGGCGCCGGCGACGTAGGCCTGCTCGCGGGCCGCGTGCCTCGCCACACGCGCCCCGGCGATGTTGATGGCGCGCACCTTCTCGGCGAGGCCGAACGACCCGAGCTTCACGCGGTTGGCGCCGAAGGTGTTGGTTTCGAGGACGTCCGCCCCGGCCCGCGCGTAGTCGAGGTGGACTTCCGCAACGAGGTCGGGTTCCGAGAGGTTCAGCGACTCGAAGCAGCGGTTCACGAACACGCCCTTCGAGTAGAGCATGGTGCCCATGGCGCCGTCGCACACGAGCACCCGCTGGTCGATTTCGGCGAGGAAGGGTCCGAGCATATCGCGGCCGGCCGGCCGGCTACCGGGCGGTCACCAGCAGGTCGGTCTTGTCCCAGATGAAGTCGCTCTTGCTGTAGACGGCCAGCTCGTAATCCTTCCCCATGAAGATGGCCGACACCGGGCAGGCTTCCTCGCAGTAACCGCAGAAGATGCAGCGCGTCTTGTGAATCTGGTAGACCTTGGCGTAGCGCGGTCCCGCCTGGACCGTGCCGTCGTTTTCCGCCGCTTCCAGGTATATGGCATCGGCCGGGCAGGCCACCGCGCACAGGCCGCAGGCGACGCACTTTTCCAGGCCGTTCTCGTCCCGCATCAGCACCTGTTTCCCGCGGTACTTCGGGAACACCGGCACCTTCTGCTCGGGGTAGTTGACCGTAATGGGCTTGGTGAAGAAATAGCGGAGCGTGGTCGCAAAGCCGACCAACAGCGCTTTGATCATCCGACGGGCCCTCCGTCCCAATGATAACACTATCGTGCTGAACGGTTTGACACGACGGCGAGGGGTGACGCAAGCTACTGGATTGGTGCCACAACCGCAGGAAGTGCTCAGCCCGCAGATCCTCATGACGACGCTCGTCGTCAAAGAGGCGGTCGTCGCCCTGATCGCGATCGTCCTGGTCCGCTATCACCGCTTCCGCGCGATCCTGCTGACCGAGCACCGCGCGTGGCCCGACCGGCTGATTTTCGCGCTTTCGCTGGGCATCCCGGTCACCGCGGGCGTCGTCAGCCGCCTGGTCCTGCACTACGAAGCCGCGGACCTGACGCTGGAGGCGGCGTTCCTGGCCGGCTTGATCACCGGCCCATATGCAGGCGCGCTGGTCGGGCTGCTCTGCGGGCTGCCCCCGTTGTTCGCGGGCGAATGGGGCTCGCTGCCGTTCGCAGTCGGGTGCGGGTTCGCCGGCGGCGGACTCCGCGAACTGTGTCCCAAGCCCGACATCTGGCACTTCTCCCCCTTTGTCTTCACGAGCCTCCACCGCCGCATCTGGTGGAGCATCCGCACCGTGCAGGTCGACTGGCAGGTGGTTCTCGTCCTCGCGCCGATCGGCATGGAGGGGATCCGGCTCGCAATCGGGCATTTCTGGCCGAGCAAGCTCTTCCACCTCCCGACGACCGGGTGGTGGACCGCGGTCCTGATCCTGGCGACCGTCCTCGCCATCGCGATCCCGATCAGGGTGTGGAACAGCGCCCGGATCGAACACCAGCTGCTCGAACAGGAGAAGCTGTTGATGGCGGCCCGCATCGAGGCGCTGTCCAGCCAGATCAACCCGCATTTCCTGTTCAACACGCTGAACTCGATCTCGTCGCTGATCCGCTCGAAGCCGGAGACCGCGCGGATGCTGATCGGCAAGCTCTCCAACCTGCTGCGCCAGCGCCTGAAGAGCCGCGAGCACTTCGTCACGCTCGGCGAGGAACTGCAGGCGATCGACCAGTACCTGGACATCGAGCAGATCCGGTTCGGCCCGCAGCTGAGGGTCGCGAAGGAGATCGATCCCGACACGTTCGGTGTCCTGGTGCCCTCGATGATCCTTCAGCCGCTGATCGAGAATTCCATCAAGCACGGCCTGACGGCGAAGCTCGGCGGCGGGACGGTGACGATCCGAAGCTTCCTGCAGCCCGGGCAGCTCGTCATCGAAGTGGCGGATGACGGGTTCGGGATGTCGGAGACGCAGCTTCGCGACGCGTTGACGGCCGGCATCGGGCTGAGCAACGTCAACGAACGGCTTCGCGTGACCTACGGAGACGGCCACCAGTTGCGCCTGACGAGCACCGCCGAGCAGGGAACCTGCGCGCGCATGGAGATCCCGCTCCACCCATCCTTCGCCCGGACGGACGCCTGAGGACTTCGAACATGGACCTTCGCGCACTCGTGGTGGACGACGAGCGGCTGGCGCGGGAGGAATTGTGCTTCCTGCTCACCCAGGCGGGCGGCGTCGAGGTCGCCGGGCAGGCCTCGAACGGCGTCGAGGCGCTGGAAGCGCTCGACGCGCTGCGTCCCGACGTGGTGTTCCTCGACATCCAGATGCCCGGGCTGAGCGGTTTCGAGGTGGCCCGCCAGGTGGTGGCCAAGGCCCTGCCCGCCCACGTGGTGTTCGTGACCGCGTTCGACCAGTACGCCCTCGAGGCCTTCGAGGTGAACGCGATCGATTACCTGCTGAAGCCGGTCGAGTCGGCCCGGCTGGAACAGGCCCTCGACCGGGTTCGCCGCCGCATCGAGACCGAGTCGCCGCTGAACGAGCACATCGAGAAGATCGTCAAAATGGTGGGTGACCGCCAGCAGCGACGGAGCCAGATCGCGGTGAAGGTCGGGGAACGCTTCCTGCTGGTCCAGGCCGACGAAGTGATCTACGCGTCCCTAAATGGAGATACGATATCTATAGTGACGGGACAGGTCGCCGGGACGTCCAACTACCGGACCCTCGACGAACTGCAGGCGAGCCTCGACCCCGACGTGTTCTGGAGGGTGCATCGCTCCCATCTCGTCAACATCAACAAGATCAAGGAGATAGTCCCCTGGTTCAGCAGGAATTACATCCTCAGGATGAAGGACGCGAAGGGAACGGAAATCCCGGTCAGCCGGTCGCAGACCAAGCGGCTGCGGGAGTACCTGCGGCTCTGACGACGGCAGGCGCGCCCGGGGCGCCGGCCGGATTCGGTGCCGAAGCGCCGGCCGTCGCGGCCCCTCCTCCCGTTCAACCGATTCACCCGGAACCCTGGCTGCCCTGGTTCTCGGGCAGCGGCGAAGGGCACCCGGCTCCCCCGCCGGCGCGGCGTGCCCCGCAGGGCGCGACACGCTCGGGCAGCGCGGCCCGGACCGTCACGCTGACGCGGATCCAGGAAGAGATCTGGGCGTGGGTCAAGACGATCGCGTCGGCGGCCGTCTACGCGGTCCTCATCGTGACGTTCGGGTTCCAGGTGGCCCGGGTCGAGGGCATGAGCATGGCGCCCACGCTCGAGGACCAGGATCGCCTGATCGTCAACAAGCTGATCTACCGCATCACCTCGCCCCGCCGGGGCGACATCGTGATGCTGTACTACCCGGTGAACCCCGACAAGTCGTTCGTGAAGCGGGTGATCGCGGAAGAAGCGGACATGGTCCGCATCGTGGACGGGCGCGTCTTCGTCAACGACGTGCCGCTCAACGACGACTACGTCCCGAGCGAGTTCCGCAGCCACGACGACTGGGGCCCGCAGGTGATCCCGGAAGGCTATTACTTCGTGATGGGCGACCACCGGAACAACAGTTCCGACAGCCGCCACTGGGGCCTGGTGCCGAAGAAATACATCATCGGCAAGGTGCAGGTGCGGTGGTGGCCGCTGCCCGAGGCGAGGGTGTTCAATAGGGCTGCCGGCTTCAGGCGTCCGGCTTCGGCAGGTCTGGCCTAGGCCGAAGCCGGGAGCCTGGGGCGGAAGCCGCGACACGATCGACGCCTCCGCAGGCGCCAGCCGATCGGCGTAGATCGTGTCGATCAGCGGTCTCCACCGCTGCTCGACCACCTGCCGCCGCACCTTCATCGTCGGCGTCAGTTCTCCCCGTTCCATGGTGAACTCGGTCGGCAGCAGCGCGAAGCGCTTCACGCGCTCGAACTGCGCGAGGCTGCCGTTGAGCCGGTCCAGGACGTCCTGGTAGAGCCGCAGCACTTCCGGATGGCGCAGCAGTTCCTCGCGGGAAGCGGCGCGCAGCTTCATCGCCTCGATCCGCGCCTCCAGCTTCGCGAAGTCCGGCACCAGCAGGGCCGCCGGGAACTTCCGCTGCTCGCCGATCAGCACCGCCTCGGAGACGAGCGGGTCCATCTTCAGGAGGTTCTCGAGCGGTTGGGGCGCGATCTTCTTGCCCCCCGAGGTGACGATCAGGTCCTTCTTGCGGTCGGTGATGGTCAGGTAGCCGTCGGCGCTCAATTCGCCGATGTCCCCGGTGTGGAGCCAGCCGCCCGCCAGCGTCTCGGCCGTCGCCTCGGCGCGCTGGTAGTAGCCCTGCATGATGTTCGGGCCGCGAACGAGGATCTCGCCGTCCGCGCCGATGCGCACCTCCACGCCCGGCAGCGGCTTGCCCACCGTGCCCAGCCTCGGCGCGTCCATCGGGTTCCCCGAGATCCCCGGTGAACTCTCGGTGAGGCCGTAGGCTTCGAGAATCGGCACGTTGATCGCGAAGAAGAACTCGCCGATCTTCGGCGACAGCGGGGCGCTGCCCGAGACGAGGAACCGGATCCGCCCGCCCACCCGTTCGCGGATCTTCGAGAAGACCAGGCGGTCGGCGACCGCGCGCTTCGCCTTCAGGAGCGGCGGCACGGTGCCGCCGGCGAGGAAGATGCGGGCACATTCGTACCCGACGCCGACGGCCCAATCGGCCAGCTTCTTCCGGGGGCCCTCGATCTTGTTCAAGCCATCCTGGATGGCGCCGTAGAACTTCTCCCAGGCGCGCGGCACGCCGGTCATCACCGTCGGCTTCACCCGCTGCAGGTCGCGGGCCACGCTGGTCATCGTCTCCGCGAAATAGACGCTGACGCCGTCGTAGAGGCAGCGGAAGAGCACCACGCGCTCGAACACGTGGCTGAGCGGCAGGAACGACAGCAGCCGGTCCGAGGGGCTCAAGGCGATCCAGCCCTGCGTGGCGATCACGTTCGACACGATGTTGCGGTGCGTCAACATCACGCCTTTCGGGTCGCCGGTCGTGCCGGAGGTGTAGACGATCGTCGCGAGCGAGTCGGGCGACACCGCCGCGGCGCTGTCGCGGTAGCGGGCGGCCGCATCCGGGTCGGTCGCCAGCGCCCGCTCCCCGATGGCGATGACGTCCGCCATCCTCACGACCCTGAAGGGCCCGGCGTCGGCCTCGCCCTCGATCACCACGATGGTGCGCAGCGCGTGCGAGCGCTCATCCACCTCGCGGATCTTCGCGACCTGGGAGGCGTTCGAGACGATGGCGATGCGCGCCGCGGTCTCGTTGAGGATGAACCACATCTGCGGGGCGGAGAGCGTCGGGTAGATGGGCACCGTCACGGCCCCCGCGCTCAGGAGCGCGAGGTCGCTGACCACCCACTCGGGGCGGCTCTCGCTGCAGAGCGCCACGCGGTCGCCCGCCTCGAGGCCCAGCGCGCGCAGGCCCAGGCTGAACGCCCGCACCTGCTCGAAGAACTGCTGGTGGGACAGTCGGGCGCAGCCCGTCTCCTCGCACCGGCACAGCGCGTCCGGCTTCGGATAGCGTTCGAGGATTCGGAACGGCCAGTCAGCGAGGGTGAGTTGGTCGGTCGTCTTCACAAGAATGCGGATTCTACTCAAAAGCCCGACAATTCCCAAGAGCCGCGTTGCGGCCCTTCATTCCCGGCGCCAGGAACCGGACCGCCCGCCGTGCTTCTCCATGAGCCGGATCGCCCCGATCTCCATCCGCTTGTCGACCGCCTTGACCATGTCGTAGACGGTGAGGGCGGCAACCGAGACGGCGGTCAGCGCCTCCATCTCGACGCCCGTCTGGGCCGACGTGCGCGCGCGCGCCTCGATGTCGTACCCGTCTGCAGACGGCGTCAGCACGACGTCGACGTGGGTCAGCGGCAGCGGGTGACACAGCGGGATCAACTCCGCCGTTCGCTTCGCCGCCATGATGCCGGCCAGCCGGGCCGCCTGCAGCGGATCGCCCTTCGCGATGCGGCCGGCGCGGATCAGCGCCAGCGCCTCCGCCGAGATGGTGATGTGCCCGCGGGCCACCGCCTCGCGGGCCGTCACCGCCTTGCTGCTGACGTCGACCATCCGGACGCGCCCGCCCTCGTCGACGTGCGACAGGCGGGCGGCAGGCCGTTTACGTGGTGGGGTCATGCGAGACATTCGCCAGGTGGTACGCCAGCCCCTCGAGCGACACGGTCAGGTCGACGTTCTTCAGCTTCACGCCGCGCGGCACGAGGGCCGGCCCCGGGGCGAAGTTGAGGATGGCCCTGATGCCCGCGTTGACCGCGAGGGTCACGACTTGCTGGGCCGCCGCCGCCGGAACGGCGATGAGCGCGATGCGGATGCCCTCTTTCCTCACGACCGGCGCGAGGCGCCGGACGTGGAAGATTGGGACGCCGCCGCGCGAGGACGTGCCGACTTTCGACGAGGCACGGTCGAAGAGCGCGACCGGCACGAAGCCGTCGCGCATGAAGCCCGGGTAGTCCGCGAGCGCCTGCCCGAGGTTCCCGGCCCCGATCACGGCCACGCGAATGGGTTCGCCGAGACCCAGGATCTGGCGCAGGTGCGAGGCCAGCCCTTCCACCGAGTAGCCGACCCCGCGCACCCCGAACTCGCCGAACCACGCGAGGTCCTTGCGAATCTGCGCGGCGTTCAGGTGGAACTGCGAGGCCAGTGCCTGCGACGAGACCGTGCGAACACCCGCGGCCGCCAGCTGGTCGAGGCAGCGGAGGTAGATGGACAGGCGGTTGGTGGTGAGCTCGGACACCTGATCTGCGGCCGAGCGAGTCTTGCTCTGTGATTTCACAAGGGTACCCGGATCTTACGGTCCGGTTACATCCCCGGTCAAGCCCCGCGTGCCGCCGGCCCGCGCAGCGGCGCGGCGCTTTACCTCGACAGAGATCCGGCTGACGCATGCTAAGATTCGCCCTCATGACACAGCCATCCTCTGACCAGTCAGGTCACCAGGGCTTTCAGCCCCTAGTCCCCGACAACTCGACGATGAGCGAGTTCACGCTTCGGGCCCTGGTATTGGGCCTGGTGATGTGCGTGGTGCTCGGCGCCGCCAACGCGTACCTCGGGCTCCGGGCGGGCATGACCATCGCGGCCACCTACCCGGCCGCCGTGATTGGCATGGCGGTGCTGCGCCTGTTCAAGGGCAGCGTCCTCGAGGAGAACTTCGCCCGGACCGTCGGATCGATCGGCGAATCGGTCGCCGCCGGCGCGATCTTCACCGTCCCGGCCTTCGTCATCCTGAAGCTGTGGAAGTTCGACCCCGCCCACATGGTGCAGGAGTACCTCCTGGCGTCGTGCCTGATGATCATCGGCGGCCTGCTCGGGATCATGTTCGTCACGATCCTGCGCCGGGTGATGGTCGAAGACCCGGGCCTGCCCTTCCCCGAGTCGGTGGCCGCCGGAGAAATCCACAAGGCCGGGCAGAAGGGCTCGGAGGCGGCGCTGCAGTTGTTCCGCGCGATGGGCGTGGGAGCCGTCGTCCGGTTCATGGACGGCTTCGGCATCTTCCGGGCGTCGAACGATTTCGCGGTCGGCATCGGCACGCTCAAGCAAAGCTTCGTCCGGCTCGGCCTCTCGGACGCCTCCGTGAAGATCCCGACGGGCGGCATCACCAGCTTCTCGGCGCCGGCGGTGACTCCCGCGTATCTCGGGGTCGGCTACATCATCGGACCCGAGCTGGGCGCGTTGAACTTCGCCGGCGGCCTGCTCGCGTGGGGCCTGTTCGTGCCGCTGCTCGTCTACTTCGTGGGCCCGACCCTGATCGACCAGTACCTGGCGCTGAACAACGGCAACGAGACGGCCGCGTGGGCCGGGATCGTCGCGCACCTCTACAAGTTCATCGTCCGGCCGATCGCGGTCGGCGGGATGCTGGTCGGCGCGTGCTTCACGCTGTTCAAGATGCGCAAGAACCTGATCCTCGGCGTGAAGCGCGGGATCGCGGACGTGAAGAAGTCGGCGGCCGCGGCCGCAACGACGCAGCGCACGCAGCAGGACCTCTCCCTGAAGATCGTCGGCGTGGTCATCGCGGTCCTGATCGCGCTGATGGTCACGCTCTACTTCTACTTCACGCAGTCGCTGCTCGCCGCCGTCGTCGCGGCTGCGGTGATGTTCATCACCGGGTTCTTCTTCGCCGCGGTCTCGGGCAACCTCGTCGGCATGATCGGGTCCTCGAACAACCCGCTGTCGGGCCTCACGCTCGCCACCACCGTGGTGGCGGCGCTGACGATGGTGCTCGTCGGGGCGAAGGGCGAGCAGGGCGTCCTCGCGGTCCTGGCCGTCGCGGCCATCGGCTGCGTCTCGTCGGCCGTCGCCGGCGAGATGCTGCAGGACCTGAAGGTCGGGCACATCCTGGGCGGCACCCCGTGGAAGATGCAGGTCGGCGACGTCATCGGCGTCATCTTCGCCGGCGCGGTGATGTTCTTCCCGCTCTACCTGATGCACACCTCGGACGTCGCCCAGTTCGGCGAGACCGTGGGCGGCTTCGGCGGCAAGACCTACGCGGCGCCGCAGGCCGGCCTGATGGCCGCGCTGTCGTCGGGAATCGTGGGCGGCGAGATGGCGTGGCCGCTGGTGCTCGTCGGGATCGCGATGGGAATCTCGTTCATCCTGATCAAGGTCCGGAGCCCCATGCTGTTCTCGGTGGGCATGTATCTCCCGCTCGAGACCACCGCGGCCATCTTCGTCGGCGGCATGGTGCGCGGGATGGTGGACAAGATGCGCGACAAGCGCGGGTACAACGCCGCGCAGAAGGCGCGCGTGGAGAACGCGGGCGTGCTGGCGGCGTCCGGGCTGATTGCCGGCGAGGCGCTGGTTGGCCTGTTCATCGCCGCGGTCGTCGGCCTTCGCGCCGAACACAGCTTCTGGCAGGTGAGCGGCTGGGAGTCGATGGCGCCGTGGATGGCGCTGCCGGTGCTGGCCTTCCTCATCTGGTACCTGGTCGCGGTGCCGCTGCGCAAGGCCGGCGACGCCGATGAGCCGGCTCCCCCCACCGCGGTGATGTAGGGACGAGTGCTGGTGGCGAGTGTCCTGTGCGGGCGCAGGACGTGTAACTCAGGTGTAGCACGGGGCTTCAGCCCCGTGCCCGCGCCGAGGGGCTTTGGTCCGTGCCTGGCCGAGGGGCTGAAGCCCCTCGGCTACACGCTTCTCACGGCAGCCATTCGCTTACGCTCGCCCACTTCTACCATCCCGCCTTCCGTCTGCTATCTCCTATCTCCTGTCTCCCCGTTCTCCACGGGCGGGTAGGGAGGGGTGGCGCGGGCCACCGAGGCAGGGTGGCGCGGGCCTCCGGCCCGCGATCAGGGCACGATCCTGATCGCGGTCAGCCGCTTCTCCGTGGCTGCGCCGGTCGTGATGGTCGTCTCGAGCACGTAATCACCCATCCCCAGCGGCGCCAGCGCGACCTCACCGAAGACAATCGTCACGCCCCCTTCCACCCGGAGCCCCGAACCGACCGGCAGCGGCAGCGGGCGGCCGGCGCGGTCCAGCAGGCGCACGGCGCCCCCCGCGACCTCGCCCGTCACCGCGGTTTCGACCTTCACCCGCTCCTGGCGGTGAAAGCGCAAATCGCCCGCGGGCGCCCAATCGGGGCCGCTGTAGGGGCCTCGCCGGAACGTGATCGACTGTGCAGCAGCCGGCGCGCCGCCGGCGCTTGGCGCGCCCACGATCACCTGCAGCGTTTCGGTGGTCCCGACGCTGGCGCCGGCCGGCTTCGCGGTCACCCGCACGCCGTAACTGCCGGGCGCCAGCCCGCTGCCTCCTGCGAATTGCCGCAGGAAGAAGCGCTTCTCGCGGTCGAGCGACTCCGCGGCGCTCTCGAGCGTCGTGCCGTCGGGTCCCGTCAAGTCGATGGCGACCTCTGCCCCGTCTTCCCAGTGCCGGTCGCGCGCGGCGAGGACCGCGTCGAACTCGCCGGCCACCCAGACCGCCGGTCGCGTGGAGCCCTCGGCGCCCGGCTGCCAGGTCATGCCAGCGACGGTGTGCACGGCAGACCCGGGTTTCATGCGCACGAGGGAGTCGAGCGCGTCGGCAAGCGGCGACACCTCGGGGGCTGGCTTCGCGGGAGGCGCCCCGGCGCCCGGGGCCGCCGGCCGGCCGGTCGCCGCGCCGCGTGCCCTGCCCTCGGGCGTCATCGAGTTCAACTCCGCCTCGCTCGGCGCCAGGTACCCGCGGCGGGCGCGGACGCGGACGCGCGGGCGTTTCACCGTCACCTTCACCGATCGAAACCTGCCGTCGGCCTTCGCGTTCGACGGGTAGTAGCCGAGCAGGTAATAGCCCCGCATGTCGTCCATCGCCCGCCTGACGCCGCCGGAGAGGTCGTTGGAATCGACGATCGCGTACCCGTCGGTCGCGCTGCTCATGTTCAGCAGCAGGTCGCGCCCGGGCGGCACCTGCACCGTGAGGCCGCGCAGGTCCAGCGAATAGAAGCTGACGCTCGCGCGGTTCGCCACATCGAGCATCTGCCGGAACTCCGACTCGTGATCTTCCCGGGCGAGGCGCATGCGATCCTGGTCGCAGGAGAAACGGTTGGAGCCGCCCTGCTGCTTCTTCTCGTCGCCGGCGCCCGTCCTGATGCGGCCGTCGGGGCCGGTCCCGATTTTCGGCGGGCCCGGGGGGGGCGTTTGTTCGGATCGACCGTCGCCAGCTTCTCGTCCGGCCGCGTCGGCACCCAGCCGTCGCTCACCATGAACACGGCCTTGCGCTCGTCTCGTAGAGCGCCGAGAAACTTCGACAGGTCGCGCAGCGCGTCGAGCATCGAGCTTCTCGTGCCGGCGCTCGATCATCTTGTACGCGAACTCTCTCCTTTCGCCGTAACAGGCGATGTACCAGTTGTCGTCCTCGTCCAGGTTCGGCGCCGCTCCCCGACCGCGTGATGTCGAAGTGGCGCTGCAGGACCTCCTCGATCACCGCCGTCCGGCGCCCGAACGTAATCGACGCCGCCGACATCTCCGGCGTCATGATTGCCACCAGGTCGCGTTCGCCGATCTGCCGTCCGAGCATGTCCGCGAACGCCAGGTACGCGCGGTAACCGCTGGTCCAGTGGAGGTGATAGGTGTCGATGAAGATGACGAAGAGGCGGGCGCGGGGATCGGCCGCCGCGTCGAGCGCTTGCTGCACCGAGTTGGGCTCGACGCGCGCCGCATCGGGAACCGCGGGGCCGGGGTCCACGAACTCGACGCGGTCGAGTGTCTGCGCGACGCCGTCCTCGCGCAGTTCGAAGTCCTCGGCCTTCAGGTCGCCGAGGATGCGGCCGTCGACGGTCGGATACACGTCCATGCGGACGTAGTTGGTGCCCGCGCGAAACGTCGGCCGTTGCGGCGCCGCAGGGGCAGAAGGAGATCTGCGCGATCACGGCGGCGCTCCACACGAGCGCCGCCAGCCCGCACATCGTCTTGGTTCTCATCGTTGGACTACCCGTGACGCCGCAGTCCGCAAGGCCCCACGCCCCAGGCCCCAGGCCTCGGACCTCGGCCTCGACCTACGGGACGATGCGGAACGCCGCCAGCACCTTGTTCGTCGTCGTGCCTTCGTTGATGGAGAACTCCAGCACGTAGTCGCCCACCGTCAGCGGCGCCAGCGTCAGTTCGCCAGACACCACCTTGCCGCCGTTCTCCGCACGTTCGGCCGCGGTGACTGGCACGCCCAGCGGGTTGCCCGACCGGTCGAGCAGCCGAACGGCGCTGGCCGTCATCGGCCCCGCCACCTGGACCTCGATCTTCACCCGTTCCTGCCGACGGAAACGAAGGTCGCCGGCCGGCAGCCAGTTGACCCCGGTGAACGGCCCGCGCCGGTAGGCGATCGGCTGGCCGATCGCCAGCGTGCCCGCCGCCGGCCACTTCGGCAGCACCACCCGCAGCGTCTCGGTGCTGCCGAGCGTCGAACCCGCCGGCTTGCTGGTCAGGCGCACGCTGTATTCGCCCGCGCTCTGCCCCGCCGGCACCGGAACCTTGAGGAAGAAGCTGCGCGCTTCGCGGGTGAGCACCTGCTTGGAGGTCTCGAGGCTGGTCTTGTCGGGCGCGGTCACCGTCACCGCCACCTCGGCCCCGGCCTTCCACTGCTCGTCTCTCGACGCGACCGACGGGTCCCACTCCCCTGCCAGCCAGAGCGTCGGCGTGAGGCCGCCCGCGCCGTCGGCCACCCAGAGGTAGCCCGCCTGCGCCTGGACCACCGACTGGGCCCGCATCTTCGAGAGGCTGTTGAGGGCGCCGGCCACCGGCGACACGGGCGCCGCCGACGCGGCAACCACCTTGTCGCGCGTCGCCATTTCGTCCTTCGTGGCGGCGCGGTAACCACGGCGCGCGCGCACGTCCACGCCCGGCCGCTTGACCTTGACCTTGATCGAACGGAACTTGCCGTCGAGCTTGTTGTTGGTCGAGTAGTAGCCGAGCAGGTAATACGACGTCAGGTCGTCGACGACGCGCCGCAATCCCTTGTCGATGTCGTTGCTGTTGATGATCGCCACGCCGTCGGTGTTGGCGGCCATCGTCCGCAGCGACTCCAGGCGGTTGCGAAGCCGGTTCGCGTCGGTCTGGAGGTCGATGGCGCCTTCCGACAGCGGCGTGTCGAACACGACCAGTCCGCGCGGGTCGAGCGGGTAGAACGTGACGTTCGAGCGGTTGGCGTCCTCGAGCATGTCGTAGAAGTCGCGCGCGTGGTCTTCCTGCGACAGCGCGTAGCGGTCGGCGTCGCAGCGGGCCTGCTCGCTGGACATGTTCATCATCTGCCCCGGGTTGATGCCGCCCGCCTGGGTCCCGACCGACGCCGGGCCGCCGGTGATGGAGCCGCGCGGGTAGAGAATCCACCCCTCGCTGACCGCGAGCACCGCCTTCCGCTCCTCGCGGATTCCGCCGAGGTGCACCGTGAGGGCCTGGAGCGCCTCGATCGTGATGCGCTCCCGCCGGCGCTGGATCATCTCGCGGGCGGTCGCCGACACGGCCCCGCTCTCCCCGGCCTGCGCCGGGTAGCAGCGGATGTACTGCTCTTCGATCGGCTCGTACTCGGTCAGCGCATCACGCCGGCTCCACCGGTAGAACTTGTCCACCAGCTCTTCGATGCTGCCGGTCCGCTTGGCGAACGTGACGGTCGACGCCGAGAGTTCCGGCGTCGTGACGGCGATCATGTCGTCCGGGCCGAGCGCGCGGCGCAGGAAGCGGATGAGCGAGTCGCGGACGGTCATCGCGCCGCCCCGCGAGATGTGATAGGTGTCGATGAACAGCACGAAGAGCCGCGCCTTCGAGTCGGCGGCCATCTCCCGGGACTCCGCAACGGTGTTCGGTTCCCGTGTGGCGGCCATCTCCTCCGACGTGGGCGCCCGGACGACCACGTGCTCGAACGAGTCGACCTTCTGGGCAACTCCGTCCTCCTGGACCTCGAAGTCTTCAGCCTTCAGGTCGAGGACCGGCTTGCCGCCGGCGGTCGGGTAGACGTCCACGCGAACCAGGTTCGCGCCGGTCCTGAAGATGGGCGGCTGCGCCTGGCCTGCCTGCGGGTTCTGCCCGGCAGGCGGGTTCTGGGGCGCGGGCGGGGTCTGGGACGCTGGCGGGTTCTGCGCTCCGGCAGCGAGGAGCCAGGCGTTGGCCAGCAGCATCGAACCGCACAGGGCGACCGACATGCCGGCGGCGAATCTCGCGGTGAAGCCGGACGACACGGGGGCGGGTCTTGACGGCATAACTGTCCTCGAAGCGCGACGGAGCTTTGCGATCTCCTTCAGTGTTGCACAAACGGAGCCAGCAGTGCCGATAGCAGGCTGGCCGCCTGCCTATCGAACGCCGCCCCCCCTCACCGTGCCGGCGTTCCCAGCATGCTCTCGATCTGCCCGCGCGCCATCCCAATGAGCCGATCCCGATCGTCGATCGTCATCCCCGTCGTCTCGATCGGTTCACCGATGGTGACGCGAACGGAAACGGGGCGGACGAGACGGCTGCCCCGGACCATCGCGGCGCGGGCCCCCTCGATCGCCACGGGAACCACGGGGACCTGCGCCTTGATCGCCATGATGAAGCCGCCCTTCTTGAACGGCAGCAGGTTGCCGGTCCGGCTGCGCGTGCCCTCGGGGAACACCATGAACGAGTTGCCGGCCGCAACCGAGAGGGCGGCCTGGTCGACGGCCCGCTGCGACTGCTCGGGATTGTGCCGCTCGACGGGGATGAAGCCGGCGACCGGCGCGGCCCGGCCGAGAATCGGCATCTTGCCAAACTCGGCCTTGTAGAGCATGTGCAGCCTGGGGTGCAGGATGTGGAACAGCAGCGGGGCGTCGATATTGCTGGCGTGGTTGGCGCAGTAGACGGCGGCGCGGCCTTTCGGGAGGCGGTCGCGGCCCGCCACCTGGTAGCGGATGCCGGACAGCGCGAGCGCCAGGCGCACGCCGCCGTGGGACAGGACGTAGAGGATTCCCGGGCGCCGGAAGAGCCAGGCGACCATCAGTCCCGGCGGACCGACGAGCAGCACGTAGACCGAGAGCGCGACGTAGGTCGCCAGCGAGCGGCACGCGGCGACCAGCAGCGCCGTGCCGCGAAGCGGCGGCGGTTCGGCGGGGGCGGCCTCCGCGACCCGGTCGTCAGCGCGCGAATGCATTGGCCGCATGATACACGAAAGGCCTGGACCGACTGGCGATCCAGGCCTTGCGAAGGGTCGGGCGGCTGCCGGAGCGGCGCGCTACGATGCGCGGACCGCGCGGCGGGCGACGATGGGCGTCGGCGCCGGCAGGACCTTCGCCGTCGGCTTCACGCGCGCGGCAACGCGGGTGCGCGTGGTGAGCGAACGATCGAGCGCGCGATCGACGCGCGCCTCGATGGCGATCTGGCCTTCCTGCAGCACTTCGGAGATCTCGGAGACGACGAGGAAACGGGCGCGGTCGAGCATCCGCTTCTCGCGGAACGACAGGTTCTTCGACTTGGCCAGCAGCGTGAGGCTCTTGAGGACGTCGGCGACGTCGTAGATGGAACCGCTGCGCATCTTCTCGGAGTTGTCCTTGAAGCGGCCCTTCCAGTTCTGCTGGCTGTCGATCTTGCCGTCGCCCAGGATGCGGAAGAGACGATCGACTTCGGTGTCGCCGATGGCCCGGCGAAGGCCCACGCTGTCCGCGTTGCCCGACCGGCACGAGCACGGTGGTCTCGTTGGAAGCAATGCGGAGGGAATAGAATCCGCAGGTGGTGCCCAGGATGGTTTTTTCTTCGATGCGTTCGATGACGCCGAGACCGTGATTCGGGTAAATGACCTTGTCACCGATCTGGAATGTCACGTGTCCCCCGATCTAGGAAGGGTTTTGTCAGGAGGCTGAGATCGCTGCCGACAACCAGTATACAGACTGTCAGGGAAATTCTCAAGAGAACGGCCAGAAAAGGCCGTAATTTTGCTTTTTCTTCGCTTTGCCGGGGTGCTGGCGGGGGCCGGAAACGGCTCCAGGATCGGCCGCTTCTCCTTTGGACTCACCAGTTTAGGGTAGTCGGGCGCAGCGCCGGGCGGACCGGCCACTTCTAGTGCACGGCAGAGCTTTGCCCACAGGATGTTGTGGGTCACCCTGCCGCCCTGCCTCCGTCACGCCCCTGCGCCCCAATCTCGGGCGGGAGATCCGCTTGCGGGTGCAACCACCGAACCTGGACGGGGCTGCTGACTAACGCCGGATTACAAAGGCGGCATCAAGCCCGTCGGCTCCCCGGCAGCGACCGACGACGTCCCCGCGAGGATTGATGCCCGTCAGGACCGTGGACGGATACCCGGGGATATCGACGGTGGTGTATCCGCCGGCATCCAACATGAAGCCGTGGGTCACGCCCGAGCCATCCATGTATTGCCCCACGATGTCGCCGCGGGGGTTGATTCCGTGTAGGCCTCGCCGACGATGCGTGAACTCGTTCCCTCTCAGCCTGGCGCCGCCTTCGCTCGGGATAGGGCCCTACCGGTGAATGCGGGAACCGACGGGAAGAAGGGCAATGGGCTGTCTGACTCGGTGAGGTCAAGCCGCCTCTATTGCGTCCCCTGTCGCCGATAGACGCGCTTCACGTGGAACTGGTCGGTGATGGTCTCCGTTCCGGAGCCTTTCGTGACGCGGCGAGTCGCAACCCCGTCGATTGTCAACGTCTTGCCGCCTTCGCTCAGCGACCAGGCCAGGAACGTCACGGCGAAGCGCCGCTCTGCCAACTGCCCCGGGAGCACTCCGACATCCGCCGTCATCGTCAACGTGTTGCCCTTCCAGTTGGCGTGGACGATTGCGCCGCCCGCCCGCTGGAAATCGCCGTCCAGTCTCACCACCCGAGTGCCTGGTTCTCCCGACTGCTCGAACCTCAACTCGGTGTCGGTCTGCGTCACGACCATCGTCTCTGGCTCGAGACGCTGTCCGGCACTTGCCGAACTGTCTTGCACGTTGAGCACCCAGGTGCCCGCGAAGTTCGGCTTCGTCTGGGGAGTCGCAAGAGCGGGCAAGAGGAACAGGAGGAAGACAAGCGGAAGCTCGCGGCTCATGGCGCCTCCATCGCGGTGATGGGCTGCTCCAACCGACCGGACAACCGCAGGGCCACGGCGAGGGTGGCCCTGCGCCAGGGCGACGTCACAGAGGCACGCAGACTGGTCCGACGCAGTCCACGGCACATCTCACCGTTCGCCTCTGAGCCTGGTCCGGGTGCAGACCCACAGGTCTGCCCACCCTACGGGCGAACCACCCCGCTCCGAGGCAAAAATCAGGGTCATCCCATCCCATGACAGGGTCGGATGGAATTCGAAGGCGGTCGAGTTCACCACTGCCCCCAGGTTCACGGGCGCGGACCAGGGATCCAGCGTGCTTTCGCGCGTCGCGGACCACAGGTCCGGGTATGAAGATGAGCTGCCCGGTCGGTTGGACGCGAAGATGAGTTCGAGGCCGTCCTTACGGATGGTTGGCTGGTAGTCGGTGTAGCTGGTGCTCAGTTCTGCGACGAGACTGGGCGGCCCAAAGGTGTCCTTGCTGTCACCCTCCGCCTCGCTCACGTAGATATCCAGCCCGCCGGGCCCGCCCGGCCGACCGCTGGTGAAGTAGAGCAGTGTCCGGCCGGTGGTCTCGTCCTCGAACCACGCGGGCCCGTTCTCCTGCGCAGCGCTGTTGACGACGCTCCCGAGGTTCCGCGGGGTCTCCCACCCGAAGTCGTTGCGCTTGTCCTGTCGGTGCGAGATCCACAAGTCCTGGCTGCCGGACCCACCGGGGCGGGAGCTCACGAAGACCATCCAGTGCCCATCCGGGGAGAAGGCGCTGCGGTCCTCCGCGGACGTGCTGTTGATGGTCGGACCGAGATTGACCGGGGCTTCCCAGGGGTCCTCGACGCTGTCGCGTTGGGACACCCAGATGTCGAAGCTGCCTGAGCCCCCAGGTCGGTCGGAGCGGAAGTAGAGGCTCAGTCCATCCTTCGAGATCGTCGGGCAGGCATCGTAGGACGTGGTGTTGATGACGGGGCCGAGGTTGACCGGCGCGGACCACTCCGAGAAGCGCGGTGGGTCTTCAGCGGTGGGCAGAGCGGCCAGTCCAACGACGAGGAGGCCGGCCACCACCACGGCGGCGAGTCCTTTCAGGAAGATGCTTCGCATGACTACCTCCTTCAGCAAGATCTTCTGGCGGCACTGGTGAATGCGGGAACCGACGGTAACCCGGGCGATTCTGGGACGATTAATCGTGTGTTGACGGGACGCCCAACGGGCAAGAGGGCGGGTCTCGACCCGATCCGCGACGACAACAGGGGCAGCGCACGGGAACGACCTTTCTGGTGCGCCGGGTTGCCGAAGGGTGAGAACTGAGACGTTACGCCTGAGCCGAGAGGCTGTCAAATCAGTAGGTACACCCGGGGTGTCGCAGGCTGACTCGGTGGTTGCGGGAGTTGCAGGTCGCCGCGTGCAGAGGCGTGGCGTCGAAGTGAAGCCAGTCCTGGGGCGTAGACCGCGAGAAGCCCGCGATCTCGCCCGACGGAGTGATTCCCATCTGCGCAGAAAGCGCGGAGGGCCACCGCGCTGGTGGCCCTGCGGCGTCGCGATGAGAGTCCGCCGACACGGGGAACGCTGTCACCCGCCTATTGCAGTGCGGCACAGAACCCGGCGATGTTGCCCTGCGCCCCATGGTCGGGCGACAGGACGAACGGCGGGAATCCATTCGCAACCCAATCGAATCGGCCTGCGGCGATAGAACAAGCTCCCGTCCGGAAGCCAGATCTTCTCGCTGACCCCGCTCGTGTAGACCTGTGTCATGTTGCCTTGATCTCGTCCGCCAAACGCGTACGGCGGTCGTAAATGGTAGGGTTCCTTCGTTGACAATCAGCACGGCGGGCGTAGATTGAACTGGTCGCCCTTGGCTTGGCAACTGGCACATCAGGAGAGGTGCTTCGTGCCCCGCCCCCGTTCCTATTGGGTCGCCCGCCGCCCCGTCACGTTCCCACAACTAATCTGGTTCGCCACTGTTCACCACAAAGGAGCGCCCGATGAAAGGGCTTGCCACTCTGTCGTCGTGGTTGCCCTGCTTGGGATGGCGACGTGCAATCACCTATGGGTGGTTGGACGAGAGTCGCCATCCAAACGTCGGCGCCATGTTCTTCCAGCGAACAGACACGACGAGCCCGACACGGCTCTGCTCGGGCACGCTGATTGCCCCCACCGTCTTTGTGACGGCCTCCCACTGCACTGCATACCTGGACCGCCTTGCCGCCCAGGGTTTGCTGAGTTGGGTCGGAGTCTCGTTCAAGCCGACCCGCCCCACGACGCGGCATTATCCACGGCGTCCATTACCGAACCCCGCCTACTACGATTTCAACGGCATCGACGCGGGTGACGTCGGAGTGGTCGTTCTCGACGACGCTCCAGCGGCTACCCGCTGGCGACTCTCCCGACCGCTGGCATGTTCGATGCCTGGTATGGGACGTCGCGACGCGGTGTGAAGAACTTGAAGTTCACCGCAGTGGGGTATGGCTCGCTCGGTCCCGAGTTCGGAGGAGGGCCGCCCGCGTTCGTCCCTTCGTACGGCTACCGTTACTATACCTATTCGTCGTTCGCGGCCCTGGACAAGTTCTGGCTCCATCTCCAGGCCAACGAGGCCACGGGCGACGGCGGAACCTGCTACGGCGATTCGGGCGGACCGAACTTCCTCTGGCAGAATGGTAGCGAGACGAACATCATCGCCGGCGTGACCGTGAAAGGCGATGCGATGTGCGTCGCGACGAACGTCATCTACCGATTGGACACGCCGACTGCGAGGAACTTCCTTGGGAGGTTCGTGAGCCTGCCGTGACAGGCGTGGAATAGTGTCGCGCAAGCCATCCCGTTCACGGGGAGCGACTGGCTGAGTGCTTTCGCTGTCGAGGGCGAAACGCTCCAGACGGTGCCGCATCCGGGCTCCACGCTGCGCTTGCTCGGGGCCGCGGTGACCAGCGTTGCGGCCGTTCGGCGCAGATGGCGCAGATAACACCAATCCCTGCAGGCATCGCGCGCCAGGGGCCACCGCGTTGCGGTGGCCCCTGGTCTGTACGGCCCTGTCCGAGCCTCAGGACGGGGGTACGAATGGGAGGCCGGGCGGACGGCGGGAGGCTGCCGGCGGACCGCGGGAAGGCGATCATGCGAACGGTCAGCACGAGGAACCAGGCGAGCGGAAACAGCCCAAGCTGATTCACCCAGGACGCCGGGGCATGATGGTGCGGCAACGACCAGTAGGCGACGACGCCAACCGCGACGGCCGCGGCGGACGTGACGCCGGCGAGTGCACGGCGTCTTCCGAGCAGGTAGACCGCGACGGACCCGAACCAGATTCCCGAGAGAACGAGCAACGAGTATTCGAAGGGGAACGAATTGGCGTTGTCGGTGGTGATGTCGTCGAGGGCCGCCCATGTCAGCAAGAGCACCACGACGGAAACGCCGCCTCTCCAACGCATGCGCGACCTCCCGTTGCAGACCGGTCGAGAGAATCATACGCCTGGCGGGACCGTGCCGAGGCTGTCACAGCCGCCGGACCGAAACCGACGCGCGGCGTGATGGTTCAGCGGCACATGCGAAGGGCCACCGCGCTGGTGGCCCCTCGTGTCCCCCTGGCCAATCGAGCTCGCGTTGCCTCGCACGACCGTGCGTCAGTGTCTGTCACGCCCCGTGATCCTGGTGCGCGTGGTGACGTAGAGGTCATATCCCCCGAAACCGCCGGGACGTTCCGAGTGAAAGTAGAGGGCCGTGCCGTCAAACGAGATTGCCGGGCGGAAGTCCAAGACCGAGCTGTTGACCACCGGCCCCAGATTCACCGGGGTAGACCAAGGGTCCGACGTGCTCGGGCGCGTCGAGACCCAGAGGTCGGTTCCCCCGACCTGCCCCGGCCCGACCGGCCGGAGCTCAGGAACATCTCCAATCCGTCCCGTCGGATGGCCGGGACCGAGTCGTTAGACGCGCTGTTCAATTCCGGGACGTTGACCGCGGGCGCAAAGGTCCCATCCGGTTGGAGCGTGCTGGCATAGATGTCCTCACCACCCACGCCTCCTGCCCGGGGGGAACTGAAGTAGAGGGTGACGGTCCCCATCGCATCATCGTTGAAGAGAGTCGGGCCGCGGTCGACGGCGGAGGAATTGACTCCGGTGCCTAGGTTCACTGCCGGTTGCCAGCCGAAGTCGTCTCGTTTGTCGTGGCGTCGAGAAACATAGAGGTCCAGCCCGCCAACGCCTCCCGGGCGGTCACTCGCGAAATAGGGCCAGTGTCCGTCCACCGAGACGGCTGGGGTGGTGTCGGAGCCGCTGGTATTGATGTCGGCCCCGAGGTTCTGCGGGGTTCCCCAGTCATCGTCAACGCTGGCGCGTTGAGAAACCCAGAGGTCGAGGTTGCCGGGGCGCGAGGTCCGACGCGCGGCGTGACGGTCCGACGCGACAGAGGAAGGGCCACCGCGATGGTGGCCCTGGTGGTCGTTGGTGGCCCCCGCGCATCCTCATGGTTCGGTCAGTAGCGGATTGTTCCGGTCCATTCCCAGCGGCCAGTGTAGAAGCCGACCGTGGCCGTTGGGGTCAGCACACCTGTCATCTGGGCCGTTCCGCTGGCGTCCTTGAACTGCCCGGTCCCTTCGCTGAATGA